>CAWCLU010000001.1:0-4512595 GCA_963796495.1 uncultured Acidobacteriota bacterium
ATTCTGACGGCGATGGGCGATCTGGACCATAAGGCGAGCGTCATCGAGAACGTGCTCTACCAGTCTCACGCCAAGACAAACGAAGAACTGCTCAATTTCCCCACCGAGCTGAACAGCAAAATCGCCTATCTCGAAGACGAAGTGGATTTCGGCGATGGCGCGCCGACGGCGCAGTTCAAGGAAATGGCCCGGCAGTACCTGGGGGAACTCGATCAGCAGATTGGAAGCTGGCGGAAATTGCAGCAGAACGAACTGGCCGCGCTCAACCGGCAGATGGAGCAGCAGCACATTCCGGTGGTGTACGTGGCGCCGCCGTCGCCGAACTAGGCGGGCGGCAACCGGGCGTCGCTCCGATCGCGGGGCGGCCGCGGCAAGCGTGAGTGGCGGCGCGGCAATGCGCGCCGCCACGTCGGCATTGCGAAAGAAAAAGGGGGAACACACATGGGAAGCGTTTTTCAGGACCTCAAATACGGGTTCCGGCAGCTCCGGCGTTCTCCCGGTCTCACCGCGGTCGCCATTCTCACGCTCGCGCTCGGCATCGGCGCGACAACGGCCATCTTCGGAATCGTCAACACCTGGCTGCTGAAGCCGCTGCCCGTTCCTCATCCCGGCCAGATCACCGTGATGACGTCCGAGCAGTCCGGCTCGTTGCTCACGCAGTTCAGCCTTCCCGATTTTCGCGATTACAGCGACCAGCGCGGCCCCTTTGCCGATATTTTCGCCTACGCACCGGATCTGGTCGGCCTCACCTCCGGTCGCCGCACCGATCAGGCGTTCATCAACTATGTGACCGGAAACTATTTTTCGTCGCTTGGCCTGAAGCCGTATCTGGGCCGGTTGATTCTGCCGTCGGAAGGGCAGACCCCGGGGGCCGATCCGGTGATCGTGCTCGGATACGACTTCTGGAAGAGCCGTTTCAACGGCGACCGCGGCATCGTCGGCAAGACCGTCAAGGTCGACGGCAACGCGGTCACCGTCGTCGGCGTCACCCCGCCGGACTTTCACGGCACGTTTACGTTCGTCGATACACAGGCCTACATGCCAGTGAGCATGGCAACCGCGGACGCTTCCATGGGCAAATCGGTCTGGACGAACCGCGGCGCCCGCATGCTCACACTGATGGGCCGGCTGAAGCCCGGGGCGAGCGTGACCGAAGCGCAAGCGGCGATGAACGTGGAAGCGGCGCGTCTGGCCGCGCAGCATCCCAACAGCGATCGCGGCTACACGATCTACGTCTATCCCGAGCCGATGGCGCGCCCGCCGGAGTCGCACCAATTCGCGAAGCAGGGATTGATCGCCATGCTGTTCTTCGCGCTGGGCGCCATGGTGCTGCTCGTCGCCTGCTTCAACGTGGCGAGCATGCTGATCGCTCGCGCTCTCGGGCGCCGGCGCGAGATGGCGTTGCGCGTTTCGCTCGGCGCCGGCCGCGGCCGACTGCTGCGCCAAACGCTGGCCGAAACGCTCGTGCTGGCGCTGGTTGGCGGTGCGGCGGGTTTGCTTCTCGGTGGGTGGCTCACCGGACTGATGAATCTGCTGCCCGTGGGCGGGGTAATTCCGCTGCGCTTGGAAATCGGTTTCGACTGGCGCGTTTACACATTCACCTTCCTCGTCTGCCTGGCCACCGGCGTGATCGTCGGGCTGGCGCCGGCGTTTCGCGCGTTCCGCGCCAATCCGAACGAGGAGTTGCGCGAAGGTGGCACGCGGCTTTCCGGCGGCGTTCGTTCGGGGCGATTGCGGCGGGCGCTGGTGGTGACGCAACTCGCCGGCTCGCTGGTGCTGCTGATCGTCGCCGGGCTGTTTGTTCGCAGCCTGGGCAAGGCTGAAACCACGAATCCCGGGTTCGATCCTCACGGTGTGCTCGATCTGACGATGAATCCCGCCGAGGTCGGCTACACCAAGGAGCAGACCAACGAGTTCTACAAGCGAGTGCTCGATCGCGTGCGGGCGATGCCGGGCGTCGAATCGGCCGCCTTCGCCTTCGACGTTCCCTTCTACTACTATCACGACGACGATTCCGTCTACATCGAAGGGCGCGTGCTTGCCCCCGGCAAGCATCCACCGGAGATCTTCTTCAATCGCGTCACTCCCGGTTATTTTTCCACGATGCGCGTCGCGCTGCTGCGTGGCCGCACCTTCACCGACGCCGACGATGCGACAGCGCCTCCGGTCGCCGTCATCAACCAGGCGATGGCCGCGCGCTACTGGCCCGGCCAGGATCCGCTTGGCAAGCGTTTCCGCAGGTCGGAGAAAGGTCCGTGGATCAGCGTGGTGGGTGTCGCGGGAAACGCGAACTATCTCTTTGTCGCCTTCCGCGACCGGCCTTACTTTTACCTGCCCGTGGCGCAGAGCTACGTCGGCATTCGCACGCTCCAGATTCGCTCCTCGCTCGCGCCGCAATCGCTCGGGCTCGAGATTCAAAACGAAATTCGCTCGATGGATCCGCAGGTGCCGGTCTTCGACGTCGAACCGCTCACCACGGTCATTCAAGGCCCGAACGGCTTCATGCTGTTCCGGCTGGGCGCGGCAGTTGCCGGAGGGCTCGGTCTGCTCGCGCTGGTGCTGGCGGTCGTGGGGCTCTACGGCGTAATTTCCTACACCGTGGGCCAGCGGCGGCATGAGTTCGCCATTCGCATGGCGATTGGCGCATCCGCGCGAGACGTTTTCGCCGACGTGCTCGTCGGCGGCAGCCGCATGGTGGCGATTGGCTGGGTGATCGGCATTCTGCTGGCGGGGGTGGTCGCGCGCGCCGCTTCCGGCATTCTGATGGGCACGAGTTTTCTCGACCCGCTGACCTACATTGCCGCGTCACTGGCGTTGGGCCTGGTGGCGCTGCTGGCATGCTATCTGCCCGCGCGCCGGGCGACGCGCGTCGACCCGGCAACGGCGCTGCGCTATGAGTGACGCGGGGAAACCGTGACCGTGGTTCGCGTCCGTGAGGCGCGACGTGTCGGACGTTGCTCCGTTCGCCGGCACGTGAAGAGGCTCGCGCGGGACGCATTTAGCGCCGGCGTCTCGCCGGCGGTCGTCGGTCCCGGCACGTTCCCAGTGCCAGGAGACACGAAGCAGAAGGAGGCCGAGCGATGAACAATCTCTGGCAGGACCTCCGTTACGGTTTCCGCCTGCTCGCCCGCGCGCCGGGTTTCACGGCTGTCGCCATCCTCACGCTGGGTATCGGCATCGGCGCGAATACGGCGATTTTCAGCGTCGTCAACGCGCTTTTCCTCCATCCGCCCGGTATGTCCAATCCGGCGCGCATCGTGGCGTTGCGCGCGCGCTATACCAAGCTCAATTTGAAGAGCATCGGCGTCTCGGCCACGGATTTCGCCGACGCCGATCGCAGTACGCGGATTTTTTCTTCCGCCGCGATTCTCAGTCCGCGGGATTTCAGCTACCAGACCGGCAGCGGTCCGGTGCGGCTCCATGGCGCGTCCGTCTCCTGGAAATGGTTCGATGTTTTCGGCGGCCGGCCCGCGCTCGGCCGCGTGTTCACTTCCCAGGATGATCAGCCTGGCGCGAACCACGAAGTGGTGCTCGCCTACGACACCTGGCAGCAGATGTTCGGCGGCGATCCGCAAATCATCGGCCGCACGATCCAACTCGACCACGAACCGTATCGCGTGATCGGCGTGAGCGCGCGCGATTTCGATTGGCCGAGCCAAACGCGGCTCTGGGTCCCGCTCGGCCTGGCGGCCACGGCCTTCACCGAAAACAATCGCTACAACGAAAGCTATTTCGGCGTGGCGCGCCTGCGCCCCGGCATCTCTTTCGATCGCGCCGGTGCGTGGATGGGCCTGCTCACCGAGCGCAACATCGAGCACGGTCCCGAGGGCGCCTACGGCAAGGACGCAGGCTGGGGCATGTTCCTCGTTCCGTTCACGAGCCTGGTCTACGGCGATTTGAAAATCCCGATGCTCACGCTGATGGGCGCGGTCGGCTTCGTGCTGCTGATCGCCTGCTCGAACATCGCCGGCCTGATGCTCGCGCGCGCCACGGGCCGGCAGAAGGAAATGACGCTGCGGGCCGTGCTCGGCGCCGAGCGATGGGACCTGATTCGGCCGACATTGGTGCAAGGATTATTACTTGCGGCCGGCGGAACGTTGCTCGGTCTTTTGCTTGGCTCGGAAGGCATTCGCGCGTTGTTGCTGCTCGCGCCGCGGCAGGTGGCGCAGGGTCTCGCGGTGCCGATGGACGCCCACGTGCTCCTTTTCACCGCCGTTGCGGGGATTCTCTCCGGGCTGCTGTTCGCCATTGCGCCGGCCCTGCGGGCAAGCGAACTCCGCGATTTCACAGTGCTCAAGGAAGGCGGCCGTTCGGGCACCGCCGGCCGCGCGCGGCAGCGGCTGCGCTCGGCGTTGGTGGTGGGACAGATGGCACTGGCGCTGGTGCTGCTGGTGGGACTGGGCTTGCTCGCAAAGAGCTGGGGCCGGATGCAGCAGGTGCAGCCGGGATTCGATCCGGGCGGCGTGATGACGGCGGAAGTGTCGCTGCCGCAAACCTCGTATCCGGACTCGGCGAAGCAGGTCGTATTCTTTCGAGCCGTCGCCGATCGCCTCGCCGCCGAGCCGGGCGTCGTCGCGTCCGCGCTCGCCGTTCCCGTTCCGTTCTCCGGTTACAATCCTTCCGCCTCGTTCCAGATCGAAGGCCAGCCGATCGGTCCCGGCAATCCCGGCCCGCACGGCGATGTGCGCTGGGTTTCGCCCGGCTATTTCCGCGCGATGAAGATTCCGATTGTGGCCGGCCGCGGTTTCACCGATCAGGACGTGGCTGGCGGGCAGCTCGTTGCCGTGATCGACCAGAATTTGGCGCGGCAGTACTGGCCGCATCAGAATCCGATCGGCCAGCGGATTCGGAACGGATTGAAGCAGCCGTGGGCGACGATCGTCGGAGTCGTCGGCCACGTGAAGCAATCGGCGCTGGTGGGCGATTCGGGCAAGGGCGTCTATTACTATTCACTATTCCAGACATCCTACAATGCGGGCGCATTTCTCGTCGCCAAAACCACGGGCAAATCCTCCGCAGTCGCCGCGGCACTGGCGGACGCAGTTCACGCAGTCGATCCCTCGCTTCCGGTCTTTGGGCTGAAAAGCATGGCGGAGCGGGTCGACGGCTCGCTCGCCCCCGAGCGTTTTGCCGTCACCGTCCTTGGCTTCTTCGCTGCCATCGCGCTGGTGCTGGCGGCGCTCGGCCTCTACGGCGTGATCAGCTATTCGGTGACGCAGCGCACGCAGGAGATCGGCGTGCGCATGGCGCTCGGCGCCGACCGGCGCCAGGTGCTCGGGATGGTGGTGGGGCAGGGAATGCGGCTTGCGGCGATCGGCGCGGTGATCGGCTGCGTCGCCGCCTACGGAGTGGCGCGATTGCTCTCGAGCCAGTTGTTCGGGGTGAACGCCGCCGATCCGGAAACGTTTCTCGGCGTCGCCGTTCTGCTCGCCGCGGTGGCCTTTCTGGCCTGCTATCTGCCCGCGCGCCGGGCCACACGCGTCGATCCGATGATCGCGCTGCGCTATGAATAGCGTGATTCCTGGCTCGTGAACCGTGGCCCGTTCTCATCGGGCACGGCCAGGCGCGCATGCGGCAAGCGTCGCCAGCCACGTTTGTGTAGAGGCGGGCTTCAGCCCGCCATCTTTTCTTCGCCGGCCCGGCAAGATGCCGCCCTGAAGGGCGGCGCCACGCAAGCTCTTGGCTGCCGCGAGCCCGCCGCGTGGCCAAGGACCAGGGAATGTTTGCGAGAAGTGCGGGCCGGCGACCGCGGGCTGGAACCTTTTCCGGTGAACTGACGTAGGAAAGGTGAGAGCGGAGGCGCGGATGAACACTTGGTGGCAGGACATCCGATACGGGCTTCGGTTGCTCGGGCGCTCGCCGGGTTTCACCGCCATTGCCGTGCTCACTCTGGGGCTCGGCATCGGCGCCAATACGGCCATCTTCAGCGTGGTGAACTGGCTGCTGCTGCGCCCGCTGCCGGTCAGCCAGCCTTCCGAACTCACCGTCGTCGCTTACCAGCAGAAGAAGGGGCCGATCGGCATCCACTTTTCCTATCCCGGCTTTCAGGACATCCGCCAGCAGACAACCGGCGTTTATTCCGAGGTGCTCGGCTATGCCTTCGGCCTCGATGGGCTGAGCACGAACGGAAGGTCCGATCGCGTCCTCACCGCTTATGTGACGGGAAACTATTTCACGTCGCTCGGCCTCAAGCCCGCGCTCGGCCGCCTGATTCTGCCGTCGGAAGGAAAAACAGCCGGCGCCGATCCATATCTGGTCCTGGGGTATTCGTATTGGCAAACGCGTTTCGGCGGCGATCCGGGCGTCGTTGGCAAGCAGGTATCGATCGATGGACATCCGATCACGATCGTCGGCGTCGCGCCGAAGGGATTTGAGGGTCTCTATCCGCTCGTCGACGTCCAAGGCTACCTGCCCTACGGCATGCGCTCGATCGAAGGTGGAAACGCCGATTTCATGACCGACCGCGAGTCTCACAATCTCTATCTGTTCGGCCGCCTGCGGACGGGCACGAGACTCGCGCAGGCGCAGGCGGTTCTGAACGTGGTCGCGCAACGGATTTCCGCCGCGCACCCGAAAACGGAAGATGGGCTCTCCCTTCACGCGTATCCCGAGCGCGACGCGCGGCCGGAACCGGATCCCGACCACACATTGCGCACGGTTTCGATGCTCTTCCTGACGCTTGCCGCGCTGGTGCTGCTGCTTGCCTGCGTCAACGTCGCCAATATCCTGCTCGTGCGGGCCACGGTGCGCGAACGAGAGATGGCCGTTCGCGCCGCGCTCGGCGCCGGGCGCGCGCGGCTCGTGCGGCAGTTGCTCACCGAAAGCCTGCTGCTCGCGCTCTCGGGCGGTGTGGCGGGCGTCCTGCTCGGCTCGTGGGGGAGCCGGATGCTCGGCTCGATTCAACTGCACACCGACTTGCCCGTGCGGCTCAATTTCTCGCTCGACTGGCGAGTGCTGTTCTACGCGCTCGGAGCGGCGCTCGTGACCGGGATCGTCGTCGGCATCATTCCGGCGCTTCGTGCCTCGCGGTCGAATGTGAGCGAAGTGCTGCACGAGGGCGGACGAACGGTTTCCGGCGGGCGTCACCGGCTGCGCAGCGCGCTGGTGATGGCGCAGGTGGGTGGTTCGCTGATGCTGCTGATCGTCGCCGGCCTGTTCATGCGCAGCCTGGCAAAAGCGCAGCGCGCCAATCTCGGGTTCGATCCCGCGGGCGTCGTGAATCTCAGCATGGACCCGAGCGGCGTGGGCTACGGAAAAGAGCAGGGAATCGAGTTTTACCGGCAACTGCTCGGCCGGGCGCGCGCGCTGCCCGGCGTCACTTCCGCCGCGCTGGCCTTCTCCGTTCCGATGGGCTACTACAACAGCGGCGCGACGCTCGAGATTGACGGCTACACGCCGCCGCCCGGCCAGCCCGCGCCCGCCGTCCCATACAATCCCGTCTCTCCCGGTTATTTCCATCTGATGCGTCTCCCGCTCGTTCGCGGCCGCGCTTTCACCGACGCCGACGACAAGAGCGCGCCTTACGTCGCCGTCGTCAATCAGGTGATGGCCGAGCGCTTCTGGCCGCATGAAGATCCCATCGGCCGCGAGTTCCGCATGCGGGGAGAGAAGGACCATCCCATCCGCGTGGTCGGCGTGGTGAAGAACGCGCGTGTGCAAAGCCTCAGCGGCACGATCGATCCCTACTTCTACGTTCCCCTGTCGCAGCACTATCCTTCGCTCGCGACGCTGCACGTGCGCAGCGCCGTCGCGCCACAGACGGTCATCCGGGAAGCCGAACAGGAAATTCAGAACGCTGGCCCCCGGCATGCCCGTCTTCGACGTGCAGACAATGACCGATGCCCTCGATGGTCTGAACGGCTTCCTGATGTTCCAGATCGGCGCGGGACTGGCCGGAGCGCTTGGCGCGCTGGGACTCATTCTCGCCGTCGTCGGCGTTTACGGCGTCGTCTCCTATTCCACCAGCCAGCGAACGCACGAAATCGGCATCCGCATGGCACTCGGCGCGCAGCCGGGCGATGTTCTGCGAATCATCTTCCGCGAGGGTCTCGTGATTGTCGGCGTGGGCGTGACGTTGGGTTTGGTCTCGGCGTTCGCGATCTCGCACCTGGTGGCGAATTTCCTGGTTGGCGTGAGCGCCACCGATCCGCTGACCTACGGTTCCGTTTCCGCGGTGCTGGTGCTCGTGGCGCTCGTCGCGTGCTTCGTTCCCGCGCGGCGCGCCATGCTGCTCGAGCCGACCATCGCCTTGCGCCACGAATAAGAACCCCCGACCCGATGCAGATTCACAGGGGCGACAACGCGATTGCGTACCTGGTGTCCGCTGCAGACCGCGCTCATCCCAGAATCGGACAGTGGGGCGCGGTCCGGCCACGGAACGGGCGTTTAAGTGCCGCGCTTTCTGGGCGATAGACGAATGGCTGTTGGCATCAGAGGTGCTCAACGATTGTGAGATTTCGGGAGTCGATTCGCGCAACGAAGAAACGGGCAGAAAGCCATGAACTCGCTTGCCGAAAATTCGCCGGCCGTCGCCAATTCCGCCCCGCCGCGGGTGCTGGTGGCCGACGACCAACCGGACGTGATCGAGGCGCTGCGGCTGCTTCTGAAGGGGCATGGATACGAGGTGAGCACAGCGACTTCGCCAGCCAGCGTGCTGGACGCGGTGCGCCGCGGCCCGTTCGATCTGCTGCTCATCGACCTGAACTACGCGCGCGACACCACCAGCGGCCGCGAAGGCCTCGACCTGCTCGCCGAGCTTCAGCAGAACCCCGATCTCCCGCCGGTTGTCGTAATGACCGGCTGGGCCACGGTAACGCTCGCCGTCGAAGCGATGCATCGCGGCATCGGTGATTTCGTCGAAAAGCCGTGGGACAACGGCCGGCTGCTCGAAACCGTCGGCGCGCAGATCGCCCGCTACCGCGCCCGCCGCGAAGCGGCCGACCGCGCCGTCGCGCTCGAATCCCACACCCGCGAGATTGAAATCGAGTTGCGCAATCGCACGCTCGAAATCGAGGAAGCGCACCTCGTGCAGCGCGGTTTTCTGCCGCGCGAGATTCCCTGGATTCCCGGGTTTGAAATTGCGGCCGCGTGGCGTCCGGCGCGGGGGGTGGGCGGCGATTCTTTCGACGTGCTGAAACTCGACGACGCGAGTTGCGTTCTCTCCGTTTCCGACGTCGCCGGCAAGGGCGTGCCGGCGGCGCTGCTGATGTCGAACCTGCAGGCGATGGTGCGCGGGTTCTCCTCGCCGCGCACGCGCCCGCGCGATTTCTGCGCGGAGATCAGCCGCGCGCTTCGCGGCTCGCTCGCCGCCGACCGTTTCGTCACCTGTTTCTACGGGCTGCTCGATGCGCCGGCTCGCCGCCTCGTGTACACCAACGCCGGCCACAACCCGCCGCTGCTCGTTCACGCCGACGGCTCCTGGTCGCGGCTCGACGCCGGCGGCAGCGTGCTCGGCATCGACGCGGGTTCCGAATTCACCGACGCGGAGGTCACGTTCACTTCCGGCGACCGCTTGCTGCTGTTCACCGACGGCGTCACCGAATCCACCGACGCCGCCGGCGAGGAATTCGGCGAGAGCCGGCTGCTCGCGCTGGCCGTCGAGCATCGCGCCCTGCCCGCCGCCGCGCTGCACCAGCGCGTGCTCGACGCGCTCGTGGCCTTCAATGGCGAACATTTCGAAGACGACATGACGCTGATCGTTCTGGCGGTCGAATGAAAGGGAGCGCCTGATGGCTTCGATCCGGGACGACGTTCGTCCGGGGATGCCGTGGCCTGCGCGAGGCCTGGGCTATCGCCCGTCCGGCGAGCCTTTTCGGCCTCTTCTGGTCCGGACTGGCCCGCATCGCACGCCGCGATTTGGTAGCCTCAAGTGTTGCCCCGCCTTCGGTTCGGAACGGCCTGCGCGTGGCGCATGGCGCGGCGCTGTGCCCTCGATTTTGCTTGCCATCGTTGCGCCTCGCCCGTGCTACATTCCTGCACGGCGCGCGTTGCGCATCCATCCGGCGGCGGCACTGCGCTACGAATGAGAGGACAAGATGCCCCTGATTGAAATGCACGATGTGGAAAAGGTCTTTGAAAGCCGCGCCGGAAAAACGTGGGTGCTGCGCCGGATCCAGCTCACCGTCCATGAAGGCGAATTCGTCACCATCATGGGTCCTTCCGGCGCCGGAAAATCCACGCTGATGAGCATCATCGGCATGCTCGACGGCGAATGGACCGGCGAATACAATTTCCTCGAGCATCCCGTCCACAAATTCTCGAATCGCCAGCGCGTCGAGCTGCACAAACAGTACATCGGCTTCATCTTTCAGCAGTTCCATTTGCTCGACAATCTTACCGTCGCCGAAAATCTCGACCTGCCGCTCTCCTACCGCAATTTCAAGAAATCCGAGCGCCAGGCGATGGTCGCCGAGATGCTCGACAAGTTCCAGATCGTCGGCAAGAAGGACCTGTTTCCGAGCCAGCTTTCGGGCGGACAGCAGCAACTGGTCGCCGTCGCCCGCGCCCTGATCGGCAATCCGAAGGTGATCCTCGCCGACGAGCCGTGCGGCAGCCTGCATTCGACGCAGGGGAAAATGATCATGGACCTGCTCAAGCGGCTGAACGATGAGGGCACGACGATCATCCAGGTGACGCACAACGAAACCTGGGCCGCCTACGCTCGTCGCATCATCCAACTCGCCGACGGCTGGATCGTCAGCGACCACGCCCTCGCGACCGCGGGCTAGCCGTTCGGCGCATTTCGTAAGGGCACGGCTTCAGCCGTGCCGCCGGCGACGCACTGGATAAGCGGCTTTGCCGCTGAGGGACGCATTTTGCAACTGCCGTAGCGCCGGCGTCTCGCCGGCGTTTTTTCGCGTGAAGACGAGCCTTGCGCCATTGGCATCCCGGCGCGGCTTCGCGATAGCATGGAGAAAACGATTCCAACACCCATGAATCCAACCACGAACTCACGGAGCGACCACAATGCGCGTGTGCTGGTGGCCGACGATCAGGCGGATGTCCGCGAAGCGCTTCGCCTCGTCCTGAAATCGGAGGGTTTCGCCGTCGAGACGGTCGGCTCACCCGGCGCGGTGCTTTCGGCGCTCGGCTCGCGCGAGTACGACGCCGTCCTGATCGATTTGAACTACACGCGCGACACCACCTCCGGCGAGGAGGGCCTCGATCTGCTCTCGCGCGTCCAGGCGCTCGATTCCACGCCTGCCCGTCGTCGTGCATGACCGCCTGGGGCACGGTCGATCTGGCCGTCGAGGCGATGCGCCGCGGCGCCCGCGATTTCCTCCAAAAGCCCTGGGACAACGCCCGGCTGATCGCCAGCGTCCGCACGCAGATCGAGCTGGCGCGCGCGCTGCGTCGCAGCCAGCGCCTCGAAGCGGAAAACCGCGCTGCTGCAGGCGCAGGGCCGCCCGCCGCTGATCGCCGAATCGGCGGCGATGCAGCCGGTGATGGACCTGGTCTCACGCGTGTCGGCCTCCGACGCCAACGTCCTCATCACCGGCGAGCACGGCACCGGCAAGGGCGTGATCGCGAGGACCATCCACGGCGCTCTCGAACCGCGCCTCGAAGCCGCTCGTCACCGTCAACATCGGCGGCCTGCCCGAAAGGCGTTTTCGAAAGCGAGCTCTTCGGCCACGTCAGGGGCGCGTTCACGGACGCCAAAACCGATCGCGTCGGCCGTTTCGAGCTGGCCGATCGGGGCACGCTGTTTCTCGACGAGATCGCCAATCTCCCGGTGAACCAGCAGGCGAAACTCCTCCGCGTCCTCGAAACCGGCGAGGTCGAGCGGGTCGGCTCCTCGCATCACCCGCCGCGTGGACGTGCGCGTTCTCTCGGCCACCAACGCCGATCTTCGCGGCCGAGGTTTCGACAGGCCGCTTCCGCGAGGACCTGCTCTTCCGCCTGAACACGATCGAAATCCGCCTGCCGCCGCTGCGCGAGCGCCGCGAGGATATCCCGCTGCTCGCCCATTATTTCCTGCGCCGCTACGCCGAGCGATATCACAAGCCGACCACCGGCTTCGACGAGTCGGCGCTGCGCCTGCTCGGGCGGTACGCCTGGCCGGGCAACGTGCGCGAACTCGATCACGCCGTCGAGCGCGCCGTTCTGCTCGCCCAGAGCGACCTGATTCAGCCGTCCGATCTCGCGCTCGAGACTTCGCGCGAGGCGCCGGCGAAACTCGACGAAATGAGCCTCGAGGACGTCGAGCGCGCCCTGATCCAGAAAGCGATGGGGCGCTGCGGCGGCAACGTCACTCAGGCCGCCCGCGCGCTCGGGCTCTCGCGCAGCGCGCTCTATCGCCGTTTGCAGAAGCACGGTCTATGAAACCGCTTGGTCTCGAGCGGCGCGTCCGGCTCTACGCCTGGCTCGCCGGCCTGCCGGGTTCCGTGGGAATCCTGGTGATCGTCTGGACCAGCGACATGCTGTCGGGCACGCGCTGGGCGCTGACGGTTTTCATCGGTCTTTTCTGGCTCGGTTTCGCCCTGGCGTCGGGCGGCCTCGTCGCGTTTCCCCTGCGCACGCTTTCGAACGTTCTCGCGGCCATTCGCGAGGGCGATTTTTCGATTCGCGCGCGTGGCGCCCGCCGCGACGACAGCCTCGGCGAGGTTTTCCGCGAACTGAACGCCCTCGTCGATAATCTCCACGAGCAGCGCCTCGGCGCCATGGAGGCCAGCGCGCTGCTGCGCACCGTCGTCGACGAGATCGACGTCGCCGTCTTCTCCTTCGACGCCACCCATCGCCTGCGCCTGGCCAATCGCGCCGCCGAGCGCCTGCTCCGCAGGGCTCGCGAGCAGATGATCGGCGCCGCCGCCGCCGATCTCGCTCTCTCCGAATGCCTCGAGGGAGACTCGCCGCGCATCATCTCGAAAACCTTCCCGGAAAAGGCCGGCCGCTGGGAAATCCGCCGCAGCGTCTTCCGGCAGGACGGCCTTCCGCACCGCCTGCTCGTCATCTCCGATATCAGCCGCGCGCTGCGCGACGAGGAGCGCCAGAACGTGGCGCCGCCTGATCCGCGTGATGGGCCACGAGTTGAATAATTCGCTCGCTCCGCTGAAATCCGTCGCCGAAAGCCTGCGCGACATCCTCGGCCGCCGCCAGTTGCCCGACGACTGGCGCGAGGACATGACCTCGGGCCTGGCGCTCATCGCCTCGCGCACCGAAGCGCTCAGCCGTTTCGTCGACGGCTACGCGCGCCTGGCCAAGCTGCCGTCTCCGCGCCCCGCTCCGCTCGACGTTGGCGCATGGATTCATCGCGTCGCCGGCCTCGAACAGCGCCTCGCCGTCCGCGTCGTCGACGGCCCTTCGCTCGCCATCCAGGCCGACGCCGGGCAGCTTGAGCAGTTGCTCATCAATCTGGTTCGCAACGCCGTCGACGCCTCGCTCGAAACCGGCGGTGGCGTCCAGCTCGGCTGGTCGAGGAACGGCGAATCGATCGAAGTCTTCGTTCGCGACGAAGGACCGGGCCTCTCGAACCCCGGCAACGCTTTCATCCCCTTTTTCACCACCAAGCCCGGCGGTTCCGGTATCGGCCTGGTGCTCAGCCGCGAAATCGCCGAGGCGCATGGCGGCACGCTCAGCCTCGAAAATCGCCGCCCCGGCCCCGGCGCCGAAGCCCGCCTCCGTCTCCCCCTCTGGCACTCTTCCCACCGCCCCGCTTGACCGTCACCACAAATGGGCCACGCCGATAGCGCGCCATTTTCGGGATCGGTGTGAGAATGTCGTGTAGAGGCGGGCTTCAGCCCGCCAGCTTTTCTCCTCCCCCCCCTCGCAACTTCCGCCCTGAAGGACGGCTCTCCACAAGTCCGGAACGGCATGAGGCTTCTCGAATGCCCAAGGATCGAGAGGTGTTCGTGCGAGGCGGGGACAAAGACTGCCAACGGAGCAGAGATCACGGGGCAGGGAACTCAAGGATGTATTTCACGCCCGCATCGGCCGCCCTATCTGGCAGCCGCGAGGCCACTGGTGGAGCAATAACTTACTGGGCGACCTTCGAGCGAGCCCGCATCCGCAGCTCCCGGGCTTCGATTTCTTCCGGCGACACGCTGGGCAGCGTGACCATCGGAATCACCGGAGCGATAGGCGGTTTCGGCTCGGCTTGGGCGCCCGCGTGGATCCGCTCGACCTCCTGATCGAGCAGCGCGGCGAATTCGCTTGGCCGCAGGGCCGGCGCGCCAAAGCACCGCTCGCCCTGCCGCAGCGCCGGCAGCCACCAGCAACCGTCCTCGACCAGCTGGGCGTAGTAGATACTCGCCCGCGTGCCGAGCAGCAACTCGCTGAGCGACGAAATCGCATTCTCGCGCGGAGGAATCACGCTCAGGATCAGGTCGAAGGGTTCGTTCAGGATGATTTCCCGCGCCTGTTCGTAGGAGTCCGCAAAATGGCAGCGGCAGCCATGCTGTTCCAGCCGCCGGGTGATGTGGGTGAAACTTCGGGCACTTTCTCCGATCAGGAGGACACCGAATTTCGTGTCGGCCACGATGCCTCCTCCTTTCCCGCGTTCCGAGCCGCGTGCCAAGCCGCGGCGCGATCTCCCCGGGAATTCGTGCGCGCCGCTCCTATCCTCTAAATCGATAGATGTTTGAATCCACCTTTTTGGTTCCGTGATTTTCCATTTTGTTAGCCGGCCGCTTTTGTGAACGCCAGCAGTGCCGGCTTGCGCGGTCGGGCAGGCCGCACCGGAACCACCCGGGCAATGGCCGCCGCGGGGGCGATCTTCCGCTCGCGTTCTCTTTCGGAGCGGATTTCTTCCACCACCTGATCGATAAGCCCCGCGAACTTGGACGGCCGCATCGCCGGCGCGCCGAAGCACCGGTCGCCGCGATGCAGAGCCGGCAGCCACCAGCAGCCGTTCTCGACCGGATAGGCGTAGTAGAAGCTCGCCTTGCTCCCGGTCAGCCGTTCCGTGAGGGACGAAATCGCCCCCGGTTGCGGGGGAATCGCGCTCAATACGATGTCCGGCGTTTCTTCTCCGAGCAGATTGTGTGCTTCCTCGTAGGATTGGGCCCGCAGGCAGCGGCAATGCCGCCGTTCCAGGCTCTTTTGCAAAAGATGGAAACTGGTAGGGCTCTCGCCCAGCAAGAGTACACGAATATCCCCGTTTTTCACTTCCGTCCCCCGGTGTTGCTGGCTTGAGTGGTGCCCCGACGACCGTCGTTGCTGTAAGGTAGGAAACCTGGTCGCCGGATCAGGTTGCCTCTTGCTGCGGGATTGTGGTTTGCTCTGACGCTGCGCGACGCGGACGACGTCACGCGGCCACCCTCGTGCGCCTGCGCTGGTGAGACCGTCGAACCAGTCTCACCGTGCTTGCCTGGGGGCCCTGTTCACCCTTTTCTTCCGAGAATTGAACCCAAACGCCTGGGGCGAGATCGCCAAAGGCTTCGTGCAATACGCTGTTCCTGTGGAAGTAGAGACGCCGGCCTTCGGGTGTCTCCAGAAAACCATAGCCGCGATCGGAGAAGAGCTCGATCACCCGCGCCAGCGCCGGCTCGTGTGTCTTCACCTTGCGCTGTTGCTGCCGCACGATGTCTTGCAGCCGCCGGCCGGCGGAACGGAACGCTTCCGCGATCGCCAGCCGCAACTCCTTCTGCGGCGTCCCGATCTCGAGCTTCTTCACCTTCCGTCCCTCTTCCAGCAGCTTCTCCGGGTCCACCGGCGCCGCCAGATTGCGTGCCGTCACCTGCCCGCCCGGCACATAGAGCAATACTTTCACCAGAAACCGGTTTCCGCGGCGCAGATGCCGGTGGGCGACGTCGATCACCACCCGGCAGCGCACAATTCCCCGGTGAAATGTCGCCAATTTTTCCGCCTGCTTCTGAACCCACGCGTCGATCGCGGGCGAAGACTCGACGTTGCGATAGCTGATCTGGATGGGAAAATTCATGCTCGCCTTCCCTTGGATATGTTTGGAACCCCTGCCACCTGCGAGGAGCGACACACCTATCACGCTCGAAGTGGTGGCTCTACTCTAATAACCCGCACGAATGGGGCCATTTCCATGGCCGCGGCGGGTTCCGGCATGTTCTTTCTTTTGTGCTTTTTAGTTGCGGTCGCCGCAACCATCCGGCGCCCGTTTCCCGCAAAATCGCCCAGCAGGAAGGGGGAAATCCCGCAACCGCCGGCTTCGCTCGCGGCGCCAGGCCGATCTCAACTTCCTGAAAGGAAAGAGCGTAGTGACTTTTGTCTCGCTCCCGTTTTCTTTGGCACGGCGGATGCTCAATTTTATTTCAATGGCCGGTGGTCGATTTACCCCGGCGCGGAGGCGCCATGCAAGTTAGCTCCACGCGTCTGCAACATTTTCTGAGGTTGTATCGTGTTTCCTATTCCTTGATCCAGCATCCCCCCGCTTTCAGTTCCCAGATGGCCGCAGCCGCCATGCACATTCCCGGCAGGGAGATGGCCAAGACGGTCGTTCTCGAAGGCCGGGCCCAGACCTATCTGGCCGTTCTGCCCGCCTCCTACCAGGTCGATCTCGATCGAATGGCGGAGATCGTCGGCGAGACGGTGCGCCTGGCTCCCGAAGACAAAATCCGCGAACTGTTCCCCGATTGCGAGCTGGGAGCGATTCCCCCATTCGGCAGGCTCTACGGCGTGCCGGTCTATATGGATGTGACACTGGCGGTCGGCCGGGAGATCGTCTTTCCTGCCGGATCCCACAGCGATGCCCTGCGGATGAACTACCAGGACTTTGAAGACCTCGCGAGACCGGAGATCTGCTCCTTCGCGGTCAAGGATACCGGTCTGGGCGCGGCGGCCGCCGGCAAAAAGGGGAGGGAACACTCATGAGCAAAATTGTTCTGGCGATTGAAAGCTCGGACTTTTCGACGGCCGCAATCGAGGCCGTCCGCGGACAGTTCCGGCCGGAGCAGACGGAGATTCACCTGCTCCACGTGATCGATCCGATGATCTATCTCCCGCTGTACGACGGCGCGGTGCGCGATTTCGATCGCATCGAGGCGCTGCGCGCGGAGAACCAGAAGCAGGCGCAGGCGCTCGTCGACGAGACGTCCAAACTGCTGCGCGATGCCGGCTACCGCGTAACCGCGTCGATCGAAGAGGGCGAACCGAGGACGACCATCATCGACTGCGCCGCCCGCGTCAAGGCCGACCTCATTGTGCTGGGCTCGCACGGACGCCGCGGCCTGCCGCGCCTGCTGCTCGGCAGCGTCTCCGAATACGTCGCCCGCCACGCGCCCTGCTCGGTCGAAATCATCCGCCACCACGTTCCCAAAGCCGCCTGATCCCCGCGGCGGCGTGGTCGCCTCCGATTTGGCAGCCACGGTCGGTGGTTTCCCGACCGTGGGCCTGTGCTGTCGATATGTCCCTCTGCGCTCCGGGAGTCGGAGTGCGTACAACCCGACGGACTGTCCGTTCGATCCCTACGCCCGCCCGCGAGAAACCTCCAGCGGCCGCTGCAGCCACCGCGTCCGCTCGCAATAGCTGTACAGCTCCTCGCGAAAATCCGGATGCGCGATCTGGATGAGCGCCTCGGCGCGTTCGCGCACCGTCTTCCCGTGCAGCGACGCGATGCCGTACTCGGTAACCACGTAATGTGTCAGCCCGCGCGAGGTCACGACGCCCGCGCCCGTCGTCAATACCGGCGAGATTCGCGAAATCTTCCCCGCCTTCGCCGTCGCCGGCAGCGCGATGATCGGCTTCCCGCCACGAGAACCCGCCGCGCCACGCAGAAAATCCACCTGCCCGCCGATCCCGCTGTAGAAATAGGTGCCCAGCGAATCGGCGCACACCTGCCCGGTCAGATCCACCTCCAGCGCCGAATTGATCGCCACCATGTTGTCGTTCCGCCGGATCAGCGAAGGGTCGTTCGTGTAGGCGGTGGGATGGAATTCGAAGATCGGGTTTTCGTCGACGTAATCGAACAGCTCTTTCGACCCGAGCACGAAACCGAGAATGATTTTGCGGGGATGAATCGTTTTCCGGCGCCCATTGATCACGCCGGCTTCAATCAGCGGAATCACGTTGTCGGAAACCATCTCCGTGTGCACGCCCAGGTCCCGTCGGTCGAGCAGCTCCAGCAGCACGGCGTCGGGCAGCCCTCCGATGCCCAGTTGCAGCGTGGCGCCGTCTTCGACGAGCGAGGCGACGTTGCGCGCGATCGCGCGATGCACCTCCTGGATATCGGCCCGCGGCAGCTCGCACAGCGGATGTGAGGCGTCGACCATCGCCTCGAAATCGTTCACGTGGAGAAAGCTGTCGCCGTAGGTGCGCGGCATCTGGTCGTTCACTTCCGCGAGCACGTGCCGCGCCATCTTCGCCGCCGTCAGCGTCGTGTCCACGCCCACGCCCAGGCTGCAGAATCCGTGCGCGTCGGGCGGAGAAACCTGCACCAGCGCCACGTCGAGCGGCAGCGGCCCATCAACGAAAAGCGCCTCCACTTCGCCCAGAAAAACCGGCGTGTAATCGGCGCGGCCCTCGTTCACCGCCTCGCGCACGTTCGGCCCGATGAATATCGCGTTGTGGCGGAAATGGCCCTCCATCTCGGGCTTCACGTAATCGGCGCTGCCGAGCGTCATCATGTGGACGATTTCCACGTCGCGCAACTCCGGCGCCCGCGCGATCAGCGCCCGCACCAGCACCTCCGGCTCGGCGCAGCCCGGATGAATGTAGACGCGCATCCCGGACTTCACCGCCTCGAGCGCCTTCCCGGCCGTCATCAGCTTGTCGCGAAAACGCGTTTGCCATTCCGCCATGCGCTTCTCCCGTCCCGCAGACCGCAGTCCGCAGCACAGGCACTCCTGCCTGTGCGCCTTTGCCAGCCAAGTCCCGCAGCCCAAGCAAGCACCGAGGGAAGTGCACGTCGTCTTCCAAAACCTTTTAAGTGGATGGTTCGTAACTAATGGAAGGTCAAACAGTTGGATGCCGCAGCGAGCCGCCGCAGCCGGTCAAAGCTCTCACATCCCACCCAATCAACTCGCCGCCTGCGCCAAATGCCCCAAGGCCTCAGAGCGGCAAGGAGTGAAATTTATCCCGGCCTGTGATTCCGGGTGAGCGTGTGTTCGGAGGAAATCCGGCCCAACTCTGGGACCCTGGGCGTTCTCTGCGTCTCCGCGGTGAACGGTTTTCACCCCTAATGTCGCAGGTAAACTTCCCCCGGCAGTGTGACGATCAGAATCGCCAGGAACACCACCAGCACCGTAGCAAAGAGGAACCACGCCTTGCCCGAGGTCAGCGAACTCGTCCCTTTCTGCACGCCTTTCATTTCGATCCCAACGTATCCATGCAGAATGATGAGCGCCACCACGATGAGCAGCTTGAAGTGCAGCCAGCCCGCGTGCAGGTAATACGTCTTGTTCGTGAAGATGAGCGTGATGCCGGCCAGAATCGTCAGCAGCGCCCCCGGATCGGCCATCGCCCGCATCGATTTCTTTTCAATCCGAGTGAGCGCCGCGCGAGCCTCCGGCGCCGTCTCCTGCACGTGCCGCGACAGCAGCACGGTCGTCATCAGCAGCCCGCCAATCCACAAGACGATGCCAAGAATATGAAAAACAAGTGTCCAGGCAACCATACAGGGAGTTTTTCTCCTATAGAAACAAGCACGAGCATTGTAGCCCCCCGCGCCCCTTTTATGCGAAATACTCTGAAAAAACACCCCTCGGCGCGCCCCGTCCGCCCCCGCCGTGCCGAACAGCGAGCCTTGTGTTAAGATGATGCTGCGGGGTGGAGCAGTCTGGTAGCTCGTCGGGCTCATAACCCGGAGGCCGTTGGTTCAAATCCAACCCCCGCAACCATTTCCTTGTAATCCCATTCGCCTAGCCTACGCACGCCTCATCGGCAGCCAGATGAGCCGGTGAATTTTCCCTTGGACGTGCAGCACAACTGCGTTGGGAGGTGTTCGGGGCAACACCAGGCCTGAAAGGGAAATTTCGGAATCTCGCAGCCGACCACGCGGACTGGATTTCGTTGTTAGTGCTCGAGCGATTCTGTCTGTTGGGTCTTTCAGCGACAACCGTCCTGGCGTCCGCGAGTTTGCGGTACGTGCTCGCGCCAGGCACTTGCCTTGATGCGCGCCCGGAAGGGCAAGCTTCCGGGCGCGACATGCAGCCTGGAGAGGTTGGCCCGACCGGGCCCTTGGCGGGAGCTCCCGTGCCGTCGATCAGGATGGCGCCGCGAATGACCAGCGTGTCGTAAGGGCCGGCAGATTCCGGCTGCGACTGAGCGCGGGCGCACGGTAGCAGCGCGGCGAGTGCGAACCCGAAAATGAAAGCAATCTGCAGGAACTTTCCACGCAGGTGATCGGAAGCACTTCTGATTTTGAACCGCAAGGCATCTCTTCTAGGGTCCCCCAGAAACTGCACAGCCGGTGGACGCTTTCGCCCAGCCGATTCCTCAGGGACGGTGACGGGCAGCGCTGGGCCCGTTTTAGTGCCCGGCTTATATCGCACTGCCTCTCATTCTGCAACCCAATATTGAAATCCGAAGCCGGATGCAATTGATGACAGATTGAATGCGGTATTCGATTCCGTGCCGTTTGGTTGGCCCCGGTGCGGGTTTCTGTTCGCTTTGGCCGCGCCGCAGGAATTGGAGGACGCGGGATCAGAAGACGTGGATGAACCTGAAGAGAAGGCGTGAGGCGATGCCGAGAATCGTGGCCAGGGCGACCGAATAGGCGGCGGCCAGAGTGGTGAGTTTCGTTCCGATTTCCTTGGCCATGGCCGCCAGAGTGGCCAGGCAAGGGACGTAAAACGTAACGAAAATCGTGAAGGTGAGAATCTGCGCCGTCGACATGGCCGCATGGATGTTCGTGGTCCCGAGAGCTTGCACCAACATCACCATGGAGAGCTCCTTGCGCAGGACCCCGAAAACCAGCGTGACGCCCACGGACGCGGGCAGTCCAAGGATCGAGGTGAGCGGCGACAGCCCAGCGTTGATGAGGCGGTCCCAATGCAAGAATTCAGCCACGCCCAGCACGCCACTCCCTCCGACCAGCAGCGGCCAGCTCACCACGACAAACTCGCGCAGCCGCAGCCACACTTTCCGCGAAGTCATGCGCAGCGACGGCCACTGGTAACGCGGGATTTCCAGGATCATTCCGGCGCTCGCCTCGGGCCACAGGCGCGCAAGCCACCAACCGGAAAGAAAGACTACCAGCGCGTTGAACGCGAAAATTCCCAGAGCCCATCCGGGCCCGAGGTAGAAGGCGGCCAAAGCAAAAATCACCGTGGAACGAGCCGAACAGGGAACCAACGTTGCCAGAACACTGGCCAGGAAACGGTCGCGCCGCGAAGGGAGCACGCGAGTGGCCAGACAAGCGGGCACGCTACAGCCGTAGCCCAGCAGGATGGGCACGATCGAGGTGCCATGGAGGCCGATACGGTGGAAGAAGCCATCGAGCAGATAGGCAACACGAGGCAGATAGCCGACGTCTTCGAGCAGCGCGAGGCCGAAGAGAAACGGAACCAAATACGGCAAAACGATCGCCGCCCCGCCCACAAATCCGTCCCACATGCTGCGCAGTACAGCGAAGGCAAGCGTTTGGTGGGCGAGCCCCGCGGCTACTGGCGCGAAGGCCGCGCCCAGGGAGTTGAGCAGCGCCGCCTCGATCCATCCTCCGATTCCGAAGATCGCCCAGAAGAATCCGCCGAGCACGAGAAGAAGAAACAGATAACCCCAAACGGGATGCGTGAACAGATCGTCAACCGTTGCGCGAAGATCCGAGCGCGGCCGCCCCATCGTCACGGACTCGCCCGCAAGGCGCATGGCGCGGACGTGCCGGTCCCGCGGGATCGTCGAGCCATCCGTGCCGCCGCTCAGCTCGATGGGCTGGCCGGGGACGCGGCTTTCGATTGCGCGCTCTTGCGTGCTCAGAAGCAACCGCGGGTCGTCGTGTGACCCGGGAAGATTCACCTCCGAAAACAGCGCGGCATCGCCGCAGTCGCAGTTTGCGTGGCCGCACGCGTGTGGCGTCGCGACGGTTTCGCTGGAGAGTGGAAACTCGGGAAATTCTGTCGGAGTACCGCGACGGCTCGCGACACGCGCAAAAAGTTCCTGGACGCCGACACCCCGGCTGGCAACGGTTTCGGCAACGGGGAGGCGCAGCAATGCGGAAAGTTTTTGCGAGGAGATGGCCATGCCTCTGTGCCGTGCCTCGTCCATCATGTTCAGGCAGACCACCATCGGGATTCCCAATTGCTGGAGTTCGAGGGTGAGTTCCAGGCCGCGCGCGAGCAGGGAAGCGTCCACGACGTTCACGATCACGTCGACGTTTCCGCCGAGCAAAAACTCTCTTGCGGCGGTTTCCGTGGGGCTCGAGGCGGTGAGGGAATAGATTCCGGGCACGTCCATCAGTTCGAGCGGGGAACCATTTACCCGCACGCGGCACCACGTGAGGCGAACGGTGGTGCCGGCGAAATTCCCCGTGGCCGAGCGATAACCGGCGACGGCGTTGAACAGCGTGCTCTTGCCGCAATTGGGCTGCCCGGCCAGAGCCACGCGGAAAGTGGCGCCGTCCGCGCGATAGCGGCGACAGCCGGAGCAGCAGCTTTGCGGAAGGAGGGAAAGTGGGCTCAAGGCAGAACCCGCACGAGCATCTGGCTTGCGAGGCGGCGGCCGAGCGCCACGTGGCTCCCCTGGACATCCACCAGAACCGGTCCGCCGAGCGGCGCGGAACGTTTGAGAGAGAGGACGGCGCCGACGACGATGCCGAGTTCGGCTAGCCGGCGAATGGCTGACGCGTCGCAGGAGAGATGGATGATCTCGGCGCGGCGCGCCCTGGGGACGGCGTCGAGGGGAATAGAAGACGTACCGTGATCTTGTGCGGCTGGAAATGGCCCGCCCGGGCAGTTGCGCATGGCGTCTCCCGCAAGCCAGTTGCAACTAATTTGCCACTAGAGGGGGCGACATTAAAGCGCGCGGCGGTTCCTTTTCTTGGAGTTAGAGGCTGCGTCGGGCCCGCGCGCTGCAACTGATGCGCAGGTGTGTGAGGCAAATCGCTCAAGCGAGTGGATTTTGCCGCAGACATCCGGCCCCCGGCGTGCCCATCCGCCTTTGTGTAGCGCCGCCCTGAAGGGCGGCATCTTGTTGCGCGAGCATGGAGTGGGATGGGTGGCCAGGGATTCTGTATGGCAACTTGCAGACCCGGCCCTCAGCGGCTAAAGCCGCATTGAGGTGGCGACGCTTACGGCGCGGCTAAAGCCGTGCCCTTACGAAGACTCAAGCTGCCGCGAAGACTCCGAGGCCCGCCGCTTGCGGTTTTCATTTCCGCAAGAATCCGCGCGACGCCGCCAAAAATGGCTGGTGCGAATCTCCTCAACCGCGCACGAGGGCGCGCAGGGCTTCCTCGACCCTCCGGCGCTCGCGCGCATAGTCCTCATCCCTAAGCGTGCCGGCTTGGTGGCGCAGTTCGAGCTGAAGGAATTCCTCCTTGATGCGGTCCAGCTTTTCCGCCTGGCCGGGGTCGTGCAGGAGCGGCGTTGCCGCGCCACTGCGCCCCTCATCGGCTGCGCCCGTCGCAGCGGCGGCAGCCGGCCCGAGCGTTCGCTTCCGCAAGAGGAACATCGTGGCGAGCGCCAGGAACGCGGCGATGCACGCGGCCAGAATCCACGTGAGGTTGTGCAGCCGGCCGGGAAGCGTCTGAACGGCCGTGCCCGCCGAACCGGTTGAAGCGCTGCCGGCGTTCGAGGCTGAGGGCACCGAAGCCGTGCCGGAAATCGAGATGACGAGCGCGGCGTCGGCGGGCAGTGACTGGCGGCCGTAGATGTCGTATCCGTCCTCGCTTCCGATCTTGTTGAAGCCGTCACTCGAGAGCTGGATGCCCGGCGGCACGGCAAGAAAAACGTGCGTGGCGGAATAGGGCGACTCGACGCGGATCGTCGCCTGGTTCGAAGCATAGGGCAGCAGATAGTTGATCTTGACGATGCTCTTGCCGGGCCGGAATGCCCAGTCAATCGCCTTGCGATTCTTGGGAGCGTCAATGGGGTTTTGCACCGTGGGCATGCTGCTGGTCGCTGTCCAGGTGGAAACCCGGCCGAGTTGCGCGGACTCGGGAAGCGAAAAAGTGAACGTGCCTTTGTTCACGTAATAGGCTACCGGTGGCTTCGCTTGATTCTCGACGAGGAATTGCTCTTGCACCTGCAGGTTCGCGCCATTCGGATGGAACACGATTGCGCGCGAGGCGACGGTGATGGCATTGGGGTCGGAAGTGCGCTGGTAAACAATGATGGTTGCCGTCGTGTCGCCCGCCGCAAGCGACTGGTAGTAGGAGACGCCGCCGTAGGAAGTCTCGAGCAGCATCGGCTCCTGTCCGACGGCCGGGTTCGTGAAATGGAAGCGGCCGCGGGCGTCCGTTTTCACCTTGGCGACGGGCACCATGCCCTGGTCGAGTTCCATCAAGACGACTTCGACATCGGGAACCGGGCGGTTGGTGGTGTCGTTTCTCACGGTGCCGTTGAGTGTCGCAGCCATGGCCGGCGCGGCGGCGCAGAGGACCAGAGAAAGCGCCAGAACGGCGCTGCGGCGCAAACGGTCGAAGCCGGAGTGCAGGCTTCTCATGGTTGACTTGCCTCCGTACCTGCCTATTCATTCCTCAGCGGACGCCATATCGACACGGTTTGCCGGCGAATCTTCGGACATCACGCGCGGCCTTGCGAAACGAGATGAGGCTGCGGAATCGACTCCGCCGGCGCCGTTTCGATTTCCGCGCGGCGGCCGTTTGTTGGGTGGCGGTTTGGCAAGAGCGCGAGAATCGTGCCGAGGATCATCACGAGCCCGCCCAGCCAGATCCAGTGCACCAGCGGATTCAAGTGCGCGTGGATCACCGGCACGCCGCCGTCAGGATCGTTGCCCTCGTAGGCAACGTAGAGGTCGCGCACCAGCGAGGAATAAATGGCCACGCGTGTTTCACCGAGCTGGCTGGCCGGATAGAAGCGATCTTCGGGATACAGCATCATCACCGAGCGGCCGCCCTCGAGCACCTCGATGCTGGCGCGCATGCCCTCGTAGCTGGCTGTGCGCGTCTCGTCGAAGTCCTGGCTGACGAGCGTGTAGGGTCCGATCTTCATCTCGTCCCCGGGCCTCATCGGTTTCCGGATATCGCGATTGAACGCCTGTCCGGAGATTCCGATGAGGATGAGCACGATGCCGAGATGGGCGATGTAGCCGCCGTAACGGCGCGTGTCGCGCATCGTGAGCGTGCCGAGAGCGGTGAAGGCATTGGCGTGCGAGCGGGCGGCGAGCATTCGCGTTCCCTGGGCGAACTGCATGAAAATGGTAGTCGCCGCGAAGATGGCAAGCATCAGGCACGCAAGCGGCTCGACGCGTCGGAAGCCCAGCCACCACGCCACCATACCTCCGGCGAAGCCGGTTGCCATGGACACGTTGAGGCCGCGCTTAAGATGCGCGAAAGAGTTCGCTCCCCAGGCGAGCAGCGGAGTGACGCCCATCAGGAATAGCACGAGCAGGCCGACCGGAGCGGAGACCTTGTCGAAATAGGCTTGGCCTACGCTTATCTTGGCCCCTTCGACCCATTCGGAAAAGACGGGGAGCAGCGTGCCCCAGAGCACGGCCGCGCAGGCCGCTGCCAGAATGAGAACGCTGAAAAGGAGGCTGGATTCGCGCGAGACGAGCGCATCCAGAGAGTGGCGCGGGCGCAGCGAGCGCCGGTTCATCCAGAAAGCCCAGAAACACGCGGCGAACGTGACAGCCAGGAACGCGGTGAGCCATATGCCGATCGACGATTTCCCGAAGGCGTGGACCGAATTCACGATCCCCGACCGCGTGAGCAGAGTCCCGAGGACGCTGAGTAGAAACGTGGCGAAAATCAGCCAGAGGCTCCAACGCTTCATCATGCCGCGGCGCTCCTGCGTGACGGCGGCGTGCAGGAAAGCGGTTGCGGTGAGCCATGGCAGCAGGGAAGCGTTTTCCACCGGGTCCCACGCCCAATAGCCGCCCCAGCCGAGCACGGCGTAAGCCCAATGCGCGCCCAGCAGAATGCCAACTCCCAGCATGGCCCACGCGACGATCGTCCACCGGCGGACGATGTGAATCCATTCGTCTCCGGGAACGCGGCGGAGCATCGCCGCGAGCGCAAAGGCGAATGGAACCGCGAAGCCCGTGTAGCCCAGGTAGAGCAGCGGAGGGTGAAGCACCATCTCCGGATATTGCAGCAGCGGATTGAGGCCTTGTCCGTTGGCAGCGGTGAAGGTTTGAGCTGCGCCGCCCGGTCCGACCACGCCAAGCACGCCGAACGGATTCGAGACGAAATTGTTCAGGAGGAGAAAGAAGAACTGGACTCCGGCGAGAACCACGCCAACCGTGGGCATCAAGTCGGGATGTTTCCTGCGATTCGCGACGAGCGCCACGAACGTGAAGATCGAAAGCAGCCAACTCCAGAACAGCAGCGAGCCTTCCTGTCCGGCCCAAAGCGCCGCGAGTTTATAGACGAAGGGCAGAGTGCGGTCGCTGTGCTCGGCCACGTAGGCCATCGCGAAATTGTTTGTGAAAAGCAGATAGAGAAGACCGGCCACGGCGAGCGAAACGGCCGGGAAAACCGCGATGCCGGCCCATCGTGCCGCCCGGGTGAGCGGCGGCCGGCGCTTGACGAGTCCTGCGATCCCAATGAGGAATGCATAGGCAGCGGCGAACAGTGCGAGAAGCAAAGCCACCGAGCCAACTATGTCCACTCACATCCTCCCGCCGCGTTTTCTGACACGCTCACTCTCCGTTGTGCGCAGGTTCCGGAATCGGGCCTGGACAGACCGCTCTTGGATGGGCCGCCCTGATTCCGCCCGAGCCCGTAAGATCACAAGCACGAACCGGACCACCGCTTCGCGCTCGATAAAGTGAAATCGCGCAGCGGCCAAACCAAGCGAAAGCAACGACAAAGAATCGCGCTGTGTGTGAAATCACAATTCGCTGGCGCGCGACGTTGCGTGAAATTACTCAACGCACAATCGGTGAACTTTTTCTCACACGAAAAGTACGGGCGTTGTATGGGAACAATGGATTTGCCGGTGCACGAACGCGGGGAGGGAGAGAAGAGGTGAGAAGGTCATCGTTCTGTATACCATTGATATATCTAACGCATGCGAATCCTGCGAAAATTCACCCTCAATTGGCTATAATTTCGCAGTTTCTGCCCGCCTTTTGACGCACCTGCCTCCTAAGCACTGTGCTTTCAATAGCCTGAGGCTGTTCCGTTCCGGAACTGCGATTGCGAATACCGCCCGCGGTGGTGGGTGGGAGGAGTAGTTTGGACCATCTTGCTGTCTTGATTCCGATTCTCGGCCTTTCAGCTTTTCCCGTTCCCCAAGCGGCGGTAGAACATCCTCTAACCATACCTCCCAAATTCGATACGTCGCAGTGCGCCACTTGCCGCAGCGACAAGACGCAGGGCAAGTATGTGCGCGCGGCGATGGCGATGGGCAGCACCACCTGGCACAGCCTCACGACCAAGGGGCGAGTGCGAGAAGGGAAATTCGGAGTTGGGAGATCCAAGGCGTGAATGCTCTTTCTCTCTTGTTCGTTCTCAGTCTGTTTGCCCTTCCCACGCCCCAGATCAGCAGTAAACACCCGGTACAGCTGCCTGCCAACTTCGATGCCAGCCAGTGCGTCACCTGTCACTCCGACAAAACGCAGGGAAAAGTTGTCCACCCGGCCATGGCCATGGGCGGGTGTCTGACATGTCACCGCATCCGGACCATTGGAGACACGACCCGAGTGATGCTAAAGACGGGAACGGCTGCGACGCTTTGCTTCCAATGCCACCAGGATAAAGACCCTGCCAACCTCCACGGTAAAATCCATCCACCCGCCATCCGGGATTGTCTGAAGTGCCACGATCCGCATAGCTCCGCAAACGAGAACTTGCTGCTGAAGCCAACCTCCGGAGCAACAGCAAAGGAAAACCTCTGCCTGTCCTGTCACAAGATCGGGGTGGACGTTCCCAAGGGAGGCAGCCGGCACGCAGCGCTCGACATGGGTTGTGGGACATGCCACGACGTGCACAAAGTCGGTGACCCGACCAAGACCGAATTCGCCTTTCACCTCGTCAAGGGCATTCCCGAGTTGTGTCTGACATGCCACGACGCGCAGGACGCGGCCCTCGCCAAGGCGCATGGGAATCAGCCCTTCGCCAAAGCGAATTGCATCCAGTGCCACGATCCACACCAGTCGGCGGCGCCCCACCTGGCGCAGAAGTTTCTCCACCCGCCGTATGCCCAGATGGGCTGCGACACGTGCCACCAGCCGGCTAAGGACGGAAAAGTGGTGCTGACGACGCCGGACGTGAATTCCTTGTGCGGGACGTGTCACCAGGACCAGGTCAAGAAGATTCAGAACGGCAAAGGTGCAGCATCCGGGCGCGCTGGGCGATTGTACGGTCTGCCATAGCCCCCATGGGGGGACTTCACCGGCATTCCTGCAACCCAATCCGGTCGCGGTCTGCCTGAACTGTCATACCGATATGGCGGAGCAGGGCAAGAAGGCGTACCCGCACCAGCCGGCTTTCAAGCAAGGCTGCGCCATCTGCCACCAGCCTCACGGGGGAGAGAACGCGAATCTGTTGCGAGTAAGCGATATCAACTCTCTCTGTTTGGAGTGTCACGGTCCGAATGCCAACCCGCAACCCGTGAAAGGAGAGGACCTGGTAGCCATTTTCGAAGGCAAGGTGAAACTGCCGAAAGATTACTTCACAAGAGTGCCGATTTTGCCGCTGCAAGACGGCCGCGGCCACCCGACTGCGAACCACCCGGTTTTCGGCCTCGTGAACTTCAAAGGCAAGACCCCGTTCCAGATGAACTGCCTGAGTTGTCATCAGCCACACGCTTCGGCGAAAAGCGGACTCTTGGTGGGGGATCAGGAACCGAACGCGGCGTTTTGCACGCGTTGCCACACCCAGGGGACGCTGCCAACGCAGTAGAGGGAGCAAAACATGCTTGATCTTCGGTCCAATTCGAAACTTCGCCGAAAGGGCTGGATGATCCTGACGCTGGCACTTGCCTGGTTGGTGAGCGGGGCGCCGTCGCAGGCCAGATCCCAAAAAAAGAAGAAGAGGGGAGCTACGTCCGCAGTTGTTCGGCCGCCCACAACGGCATTTGACATCTCCAAGATCGTCTGGCCGGAACCGCCGGAAATCGCTCGCGTCAAATTCGAGACGATCCTGACAGGCCAGAAAGTTGACTGGACCGATTTGCTAACCCACAAGAAACCGAAGCGATCGTGGATGGATATTCTGGCCGGCGCTCAGCCGAACCAGCAGATAACGAATGTGGCAAAGAAGATGGGTTTTCAGCTGCTGAGGCCCTATGGCGTAACCGTCGATTCCGAAGGGAATATTTACGTCGCGGACCAGGGGGTGGGTGCCATCTTCATTTTCCCGAAGTCGTTGAAGGGTGAGGTCCACCTGATCAAGAACGGCGTGGACGCACCATTACAGACGATCAATGGCTTGGCCTTCGACGACGATACGGGCCGCCTGTTCGTAACGGAAGTGCGGTCGCACCAGGTAATGGTGCTGAACAAGCAACATCAGCCGATTGCTGAATTTGGCACGGGCGTGCTCGTGTCGCCCGCGGGGATCGCGATCGACGAAGCAAACCGCCTCGCCTACGTCGTGGATACGCAGCAGGACCAGGTCCTCGTCTTTGATGCGGACAAGTACACGCTGTTGCGCCGTATCGGGACCGCCGGCAAGAAGCACACGTTGACCAGTCCCGGCAATTTCTCGCTTCCCACCGACGTGGCCGTGGACAGCAACGGAAACGTTTACGTCACCGATACATTGAACGATCGGGTGGAGATTTTCGATGCGGATGGAAATTTCATCAGCCAATTCGGATCGCCGGGGGATGGCCCGGGGTATTTCGCAAGGCCCAAGGGAATCGCCATTGACCGCGACGGACATATCTGGGTGACGGATGAAATGCAGAGCCGAGTGCAGGTCTTCAACATGAAGGGGCAAGTGTTGATCTACTTCGGCGCACTGGGGTGGTACCCGGGACAATTTCAGGCGCTTTACGGAATAGCGAGTGATAACCGCGATAACCGGATTATTACCACCGAGCAGTTCCCCGGACGAGTCCAGGTATTCCAATACGTCGACGACGCGGAGGCGGCTGCCATCAAGGAGCAGCGGGAAAATCCGCCCCCGGCAGGTGCCAAGACGCCCGGGACTGCTGCCCAGGCGCAGAAGCCCGCTGTAGCGCCGGCCTCCAGGCAACAAGATGCCGGCGCCGGAAAGGGCGCTGGAACGGCGCCAGAGCGAAAGAAGGAGGCGAATGAGGATCCGGCGGCCAGGAAAGGTCCGGGGGCGCGATAGCACCGCATGCAGGGCCGGCGTTTTGTGGGTCATGGCCTGGGGCGGAAGAAATTCTGCCCGTCCATGGACGGGCATGAACGCAAGAACGCGGCTGCCGGCAATATGCAAGCCGCGCGGCAGTTAATTTCTCCTTAAGGAGGTTTGCGATTGACATGAAGAAGTTCTGTCTTGCAGTTCTCATGATCCTGGGAATGGCGGCGCTTGCCTCTGCCCAGATCACGTCTCCGACCCAAGACGTTCTCGGAGCGCACAATGTGTACGGTCGCGGCTGCATCGCATGCCACGCCCCGCACAGCGGCGCGGCCGGAAACGGTCAGGCGACAAGCGCCAACAGCGGTAACGAAGCGCTGTGGGGCACGAACCTTACGCCGCTCTACGGCCAGACCTTCGGGTTTGGTGGCGGCACCTACACCGTTACCATCCCCGACTACAGCACTACACCGATCAACCCGCACGATGGCACTTTTGTCATCGCTGCCTGCCTAAGCTGCCACGACGGCAACATCGCGAAGAATGGCATGATGAAGGGCACGGCCGTGGAAACCGTGTCCATCAACGGATCTACTTTCAATCCCCCGACGCTCCTTGGAAATGACGGGTCGACGCCGGGGAATTACGAGAACGACCATCCCGTAGGTCCGACCGCGGTCGTCAGTTGCGGTGGTAAGTATGACTGGGACTGCACTGTGAACGCCGATGGCTCGATCAGCTTCAACGGACCCGGGTCAAGTGCGTTTTTGACCGACTACTATGACGTCACAACCTATGGGCCGATAGCGAACCTGGTTAAGGTTCCCGGGACGCAGAGCACTACCACCCCGGGTACTTATACCAGCAACTCGTGGGTCACTTGCACCACGTGCCATGACCAGCATGACATGCTCTATTTCAACGCTGGCCCGTCCGTCGGGATCAAGCCAACGCACTTCTTTGTGCGTGGTTGGTACAATCCCGGAAACACCGCCACCAGCAACAGTGCGGCGCAATTCTGCCGTACCTGCCATGGTGGCGAGTCCAACGAAATGCACGGCCAGTCCGTGCCCACAACTTAGTCATTTCCAACTCCAGCCCGGGGGAGGCTTGATCTCCTCCCCCGGCTCTTTCTCGAAGTTGTTCGTAGTCAGTAAAAGCTGGGACCCATGAAATGAATACTAAAACCCATGGCCTGTTCCTAAGGGTGATTGACATGAAACGGCCGGAGGCCAGTTCCACAGCATTAGTCCTCATCCTGCTGCTGGCGGTCGTCGCGCCGGGTTGGGCTCAGAAGCGTGCTCCTTCCCATGGCTCGAGCAACACGGCGGGAGCCTTCGCGGGCAGCGCCCCCATCATGCCGTCGGGACAGCCGGTGGCGCGAGTGAATGGCGCTGTGCTGACGGACCGCGACCTGTTGCGTGAGATGTACGCCATCTTTCCCTACGCCCGGCAGCACAACGGATCATTTCCCAAAGCCATGGAACCGGATATTCGCCGGGGCGCGCTGAAGATGATCGAGTTTGAAGAACTCGTCTATCAGGATGCGCTGCGCCGAAAGATGACCATTGCGCCGGCGCGGCTCACCAAAGCGGAGAGTGAATTCCGCCAACAATTCCCCAACCGGAAGATGTACCAGGTATATATGAAGACCGAGTGCAAAGGTTCGCGGCAAGTCCTGCGCGCGAAGATCCGGCGCGCTCTGCTCATCGAGGATCTGCTGAAGATTGAGGTGACCGACAAGGCCGCGGTTTCCGTTGCTCAGGCCCGGGCTTGGTATGAAAAGCATCCGGAAGAGTTTCGCGTTCCGGAATCCTACGCCGTCCAGACGATTTCCGCGATGGCCCCGGACAAGGCGAGCGCGGAGCAGTTGAAACAGGCCCGCCAGCGCGCCGAAAACTATCTCCGCCAGGCCAGGGAGACCAAGAACTATGAGCAATACGGACTGTTGGCGGAAAAAATTTCCGAAGACGATTACCGCGTGATGATGGGCGATCACGGTCTGGTGGATGCGGCGAGGTTACCTGCCCAAATGCTGGCCGCCGTGCGAAAGATGCAGCCCGGGCAGGTGAGCGGCGTCATCCAGGTGGAGAACGTCTTTACGATTGTGCGGCTGAACAAACATGCGCCCGCACACAGGAGAACATTCGCCGAGGTAAAAGATGCTTTGCGCCAGCAGCGTCACACGCAGAAAGTAGAGCGTCTGCGTGCCGAGTTGAATCGCCGGCTGCGCAAGGAGGCAACAATAATCGAAGAACCGTATAAGGACGAACGAAATGCTCGGAAGTCCAGACCTTGAAATTGTCCTGATGCCCAGGTTCTTTGGTGGTGGCGCATTTGACAAGCCGGAGGCGACATGCCTAAGGATCTATGCGCGCAACGTTGTAATCATGGCTCTGCTCGTCTTGGCGCCGGCCGCGATCGCATCCGCGCAAGTGACGGCGGGGGATGCCAGCTTTAATCTGAGCGGCAGCGCCAGCACGGGGTACTCTGGAAGCTTTGGAAGCGAAGGCCCATCCGGCCATGGAATAGGCTTCGGGTTTACCGGGGACTTGTCCGGTTCCTATTACAGTCCACAGTTCCTTTCTTTCAATATCGTCCCGTTCTACAACCAGTCTCGGAATAACTCCACCTACCAATCCATCACGGACAGCACGGGGGTAACAGCGAGCGCCAGCATCTTCGGTGGAAGCAAGTATCCAGGTTACGTGAATTACAGCCGCGTGTTCAACAGCGAGAGCAACTTCCTTCTGCCGGGAATAGCGAACTATCGAACCCATGGTGACACCCAAACGTTCGGAGTGGGCTGGTCGGCTTACCTCACGGATGCGCTGTCCTTGTCGGCGGGCTATCAAAATGGAAACGATCACTCTTCCGTGTACGGGACCGATAACGAAATCGTATCCAATTTCCACTCGTTGTTTGCTACCGCGAGGTACAGGCTGGATGGATTTCAACTGGCCGGCGGAATTCACCATTCGACGGGAGACTACACATTTCCCCAGATTCTAGCGGGCCAGACCAGCCAGGCGAGCCAGGTGGACAGCACGACCTACGACTTTAATCTTTCGCGAAGTTGGGAGCGCTACAATACTTCTACCTGGCTGAGTTACGCGAGGAACACCACCAGCTACGACACCCAGGGAATAAAAGATTCCCGAACGAATGACGTCGTATCGGGTGGAGTCTCCTTGAAACCGACGAAGAAGCTGAATGCGAGTGTCGGCGCGGATTACGACGACAATCTTGCTGCAACGTTTTACCAGGTCGAGAACAGCGCCGGCGGTGTCTCTCCCTTGGCCATTCCCATCGCAACGTCCCGTTCCTGGGGAATGTACGGGCAAGCGCAATACCAGCTCATTTCGCAGCTTTACCTCACCGGCGACGTAATCCACCGCGAGCAGGTGTTTGCGGGAACTTCTGCGAGTTCGACGGGGCTTAGCGGGGGAGCGGGCTACGGTCACACATTGCTCGGAGGTCACTTCACGGGGCAAACCATTGTCACGCGAAGTGACCTTGGAAATAACAACGGATCCCTGCTGGGCCTCTTGAGCAATGCCATCTACACTCGCTCCATCGGCGCGTGGAACGTGAGCGGCTCCTTCGGCTATTCACGCACCGCCGAGACATACCTGATCGGTTATACGACCTCCGGTTATAGCTACTCGGGTTCAGCTAGCCGCCGATTCGGCAGGCTGACGTGGAACGGAACCGCCAGCGGCGCCAAGAGCTTGTTCTCGCCCTCGATTGGCACCACATCGTTTACGCAAAGCTACTCCTCGGGAATCTCCTACCGGTGGATAGGGGTGAGCGGTGGCTACTCCAGGTCCAGCGGAGAGGGGTTCTACACGAACCAGGGAATCGTTACCCTGCCGACTACTCTGCCACCGACGTTAGTGCCTTCACTAGTCTCCTACGGGGGCAGAACGTATACGGTTGGCGTGGGAGGTACCCTCCGAGGACTGGTCTTTAGCGGCAGCTACGCCTCGACTAGGAGCAACACGGAAGACGGACAGCTCTTTTCGAGCAACATCACCGACGAAGCCAACGCGTACCTTCAGTATCATTTCCGCAAGGTGTTTTTCACGGCGGGTTACAGCCGTTTGCTCCAGGGGTTCAGCGCGAGTACTCTGGCGCCAGCGATGGTGTCCACCTACTACTTCGGTATATCACGATGGTTCAAGGTGTTCTGATGAGTGCCGGCAGCAGATGGAAAGGAACTGGATACTGGAAGGGTGAAGAGTGCTCTCCCGATTCCCGTTCGCCCGGAAATGGTCGGGCGGCTCGGCCATCGTCCGGCTTCCGGTCTCCAGTCGGCGAAGCCGGCTTTCTTGTCCCGCGCCTGTCTTTGTTTCTTTGCGTTTTGGCGCTGAATGCGCTTTTCGTTCCTGTGGCGCTCGCGGGGACGAAAACGAAGTCCGCACGACTGGTGAAAGTGCCGGAACTGGAGCTGACGGGCGGGCGGAAGCTCCTGTACGAAGGCAGCATCAGCTCGCAGAAGCAGGTTCAAGGCCGGCCACGGATCTGGATGCGGCTGCTGGACGCGGTGGTGGGCCAACCGGGGTTTCATGATTTTATCGAACCCTACAGCGTGGTCACCGACTCGCGCGGACGCATTATCGTGACCGATCCGGGTGCGGGCGGAATCGACGTCTTTGACTTCACCCGGCACAGGTTCAAGTTCATTTCGCGCTGGAAGGACAAGGACGGCTTGGTTTCCCCGCAATGCGTGGCCGTGGATGCTGCCGACAATATTTACGTCACGGACTCCTACTCCGGCAAGATTTATATCTTCGATAAAAATGGCAAATTCCGCCGCGTGCTCGGGAGCCGCAAGGGAGGGGAAGGCTACTTCTCGCGGCCCACTGGCATCGCGGTCGATTCGCAAGCACAGCGCATTTACGTGGCGGATACGCTGGGCAACCATATTTACGTGCTCGACATGGACGGCCACATATTGCAGAAGATCGGCCGGCGCGGCACAGGCCCCGGGGAATTCAATTACCCGACAGAATTGCGGCTGGAAGGCAACGACTTGATTGTGGTCGACGCCATGAATTTCCGGGTGCAGGTCCTGGACCTTTCCGGAAAGTTCCTGTACGCCATCGGGAGCCCGGGCGATGGACTGGGACAGATGTTCCGGCCTAAGGGAATTGGCGTGGATTCCGAGGGACACCTGTACGTCGTGGAAGGCTTGAGGGATATGGTGCAGGTCTTCGATCGCCGGGGACGGCTTCTTTATTACTTCGGGCAGCCGGGGACAGGATTCGGAGAGTTTCAACTGCCTACCGGATTGTTTATCGATCGCAAAGACCGTGTGTTTGTGGTTGATTCGTATAACCGCCGCGTGGACGTCTTTCATTACTTCGGGGTTAAGAAAAAATGAGCGCCGGCCATAAGGACCGTCAAGGAGCCAGAAGCCACGAGTCACCATGCGCATTTTCCAGACACCTGAGGTTCGTCTTCTGGCCTCTACTCTGTGCCTTGGTTCTGACCATCTCAGTCGGTGGGAAGGTGCTGGCGCAGGGCGTGCTCAGGATGCATGACCTCTCCCCCGCGGGGACATCCCCGATCAAGGGCGGGCTTTCCGGCGCATGCTACTATTGCCACGCCACGCACTCCGGCTTGAACGGCACAGGCGGCGTTACCCAAACTCCTCTTTGGGACCAGAAACTCTCCACCGTCGCGACCTACATCCTCTACAGTGCGACAACAAACCAGACAACCGGTTCACTGATCCCGGGGTCGAACAGCTCGCTTTGCCTCAGTTGCCATGACGGGACCGTAGGAGGGGCGACGGGCATATCGCCCGGCCACTTGGTTCCCTACGGGACAATCGCTATGAGCGGGAATTGGTATCCCGGAGACATGTTGGGTACTGATCTTTCAACCATGCATCCATTTAATTTTGTTTTGCCGCTGGTTGCCGCTCCCGATTTGTTGCCGTCCTTGGTCGGCCCCTCGCCGTCCACTGGCGACACCACTGGCGCCGTGAAGCTCTTCAACGGAAACGTCGAATGCGGCAGTTGCCACAACCCGCACGTCCAGAATACTGATCCCGGTGGCTATTTCCTGGTGATCAACAACACGAACGGTGCGCTCTGCCTGGCCTGCCATTCGACGGTCCCTACGGGATCAGGGATGGGGATGGTTAGCGCAAAACGTACTATGGCAAGAGCAGGGCGGGAAACGCCTCTTTCCACCCAGACTCAAGAGAGCAATACCAATCCGCTAGCAGGTTGGCGGACGAGCGCCCACGCCCTGGCGACAAACAAGTCGGCTCCGCTGCTCATTCGTGCGAGCGATTTTGCAGGTCGAGGCCAGTTTGCTCCAGTTCTGCGGAGGGAGTCCCTGGGGCCCTACGGCACGGTCGCCCAGAATGCTTGTGCGTCGTGCCACTCAATGCATAATGCTGCGGGTAACAAGTCCCTACTGCACGGGACAGGTGACGAGACCTGCTTGGTCTGCCACAACGGCAGCTCGAATGTTTCGCCTCCCATCCCTAATATACTTGCCGAAATGACATCACCGAATTATTCCATGGGGAATACAGTTACGTGCGTCGATTGTCATAACCCCCACGAGGCCCAGCGGGTGTCCACCTTCCCGTCTGGGCCAGACGTTCGTGCGTCGCAGGCCGGGGTTGCAGGAATCAGCGCCAAGGATGGGAAAACCGTGGTCAGCCCCGCAATGTACCAATACCAGACTTGTTTGCGCTGTCATGGCTCGAGCACCGGAAAGAGGGCCGGCATCAATTTCGGCTATCTGCCCCGGCGTGTGGTAACCGCCGCGGACCCGCTCGACGTTATCCCGCAATTCAACTCCCTTGCGGCTTCCAGTCATCCCGTCTTCTATGACAGCCGCAGCGTGTTCCCGCAGCCCAGCCTTCGTCCTTACATGCTGAATCTTGACGGCCAAACGCCCGGGCGAATTATGAGTAATCGAATTCTCTGCACCGACTGCCACAATAGCGACGACAATCGGGAGTTCGGCGGAAATGGGCCGAATGGACCGCACGGCTCTGTTTTTCCGCACATCCTGGAGCGCCGGTATGAGTTCAGCGAGGCAGCCGCTCCCGGCCAGCTGATAACCAATCTATATCCGAATCCAAGCTTCAGCGCCGCGGGTGGCCCGAGCGGCGGGCCGTATGCGCTGTGCGCCAAGTGCCACGATCTCTCCAAGGTCATGAGTGACGCCAGCTGGAACGGTCACTGGCGGCACGTCGTACAGGACGGCTTCTCCTGCTCGGTTTGCCATACAGCCCACGGCGTGCCCGGGCGCTCCGGGAGTATTTCAGGCGAGCGCTTGGTGGATTTCGATGCCAACGTGGTGGCTCCGAATGGCTTGGTCCCGATTTCCTATAATCGAGCCACGAACTCCTGCATCCTGGTCTGCCATGGTCACTCGCATGGACCTCAGCCCGTTGGTAGCACTTCGAGGATTGGCCGATAAGGACAATCGGTGTTGAGTGACGGCGCGTAGGGGCATGGTCTGAGAAACAACCGACTCCAGGGAGACACGATCGTCGCCGGCGTGACACGCCGGCGTAAAATCATCTAGAAGGAAAACCGCGTGTTTTCGTGCTTCCGGTGATGGCCTATAAATTGCCTTGGGGAACTGCCGATGCCTGAAAGCGGCGGAAGCTACCTCCTAAAACTACGATCTCTCCCGGGGATTGCCATGGGTGCTCTGGCGCTGGGAGTGATGATCGCGGCCTTGAGTTGGATGCGTCTTCATTCTCCTGCGGCCGGTTCTTCCCGGGCGACGGACGCAATGCATCTGCCGCGGGTGATGCTTTGGGCGTGGGAAAGGCCGCAGGACCTTCGATTCATCGACCCCCACACAACCGGAGTCGCCTTCCTGGCAGGTACGGTGGAGATCCGCTCCCTCGAAGCAGAAAGCACGAGAAGCGCCGCAAGCACGGAAAGCGCGGCTTCGGCGGAATCGACCGTTGTGCTGCATCCCCGGCTGCAACCGCTGCTCGTTCCGCCGGGGACGGCGCTCATGGCCGTCGTTCGCCTGGAAACGCCGAACGACCTCTGGCACCGACCGGGCGCTACTGGAGACGGGCCGGGCGATGGGACACTCTCGCCCGCATCTCCGACCTCGCTTTACACGAAAGCGCAGCGCTTGCGCATCGCAGGCATGATCGCTTCGGTGGCCGGAATTAGCGGCGTCCGCGCCGTGCAGGTGGATTACGACGCCACGCAAAGCGAGCGGCCCTTCTATCGCCAACTGCTCGAAGACGTGCGCCGCCGCCTGCCGCGCGGCATGCCGCTCTCGATGACGGCGCTCGCCTCCTGGTGCATTGGCGATACGTGGCTCAATGCGCTGCCCGCCGGAACGATCGACGAAGCGGTGCCGATGCTTTTCCGCATGGGCCCGGACGCGGCCAATGTCGCTGCATTCGTGCAGCGGGGAAATCCGTTTCGCGCGCAGGCCTGCCGCGCGAGCCTCGGCGTTTCCACCGACGAGGCCTTCTCGCAAGCGCTGCTGAACGGCAAGGTCAAACCATTCGCCGGCGGCCGCGATCCCCGGCGAATCTACATCTTCTCGAATCGCGCCTGGACGAGCGCGGCTGTAAAGCAAATCGTCGCGGAGGTAGACAAATGGGACGCCGAATCACCCGAATTGCGATAGCCGTCCTCCTGGTCGCGGCGACATTTTTCCTGCCGCCGCTGATCGTCGAGGCCTGCGGTCCCGATCTGTCGCTGCCGACGTTCACCGATTACAACGCGCCCGATGCGCCGTTCGAGGTCTACGCTCGCGGCAAGCTGGGCCTCCTCGAGCCAGGCTATCGCCACATCTATCTCTATGCCGCTTATCGCAATCTCACCGGAAAGCCGCTCACCGACGTCGAACTTTCCGCCTTGAAAAGCAGCGGCGCCTACTCCCTCTATCGAGGCGCACCGCAACAGGCCGCCACGACTCAGCCGCCGGTCAATTGGGTCGATCGCTGGCAGACGGCGCGAAAGCAGGTCCCCGGCGATTCGGCGAAAGTCAATTTCGGCTACTACACGGAGAAGGGAGTCTTCCGTAGTGTGGAGAAAAAAGGCGCCTACTTCCAATACTACAATTGCCTCGAAGGCGCTTTCGAGAACGCCGTCAAAGTTCTCGACAACCGCGTCGCGCAGTTCGGAGAGCAGAGCCCTTACGTGAAGCAATGGCTCGCGGCGCAAGACCAGGTCTTCTCGAACTGCCCGGGCGGCTTTGGATACCCGACGCAAACGCCCGTCGCCGTCATCCCCGTCGCCGCAGCCGCAACCGATCCGGAAGTGATTCGCGAAGACCGCGCCTACCAGATCGCCGCCGCCCATTTCTACGCCGGAGATTTCGAACAAGCCAGAGCCGAATTTGCCGCGATTGCCAAAGACCCGAACTCGCCTTATCGCCAAATCGCACCATATCTCGTCGCGCGCGTCCTCGTCCGCGAAGGCACCCTGACGACAGGCATGGGGAAGATAGACGCCGGCGCGCTCGAGCAGGCGAAGCGGCAACTGGAGGATATCCTCGCCGACAAAAACCTGGCCGACATGCATCACGCCGCGCGAGGCCTGCTGGAATACGTTCGCATCCGACTCTATCCCCAAGAGAGCGAAAGAAAACTGGCGGCGGCATTGGGCGACAACAAGCCGAATCCCGATTTTCGCCAGAATCTCACCGATTATCTCTGGCTGCTCGACGATCTTGTTCCCACCGAGCGCGAGACCGGCTCTTCGAACTCCAGCACTTCGCAACTGCCCACGGGGACGGGAACCGCAACGAAACCCTCAGCCCAGCCGAATCGCGGCGACATGACCGATTGGATCGTCAACTTCCAGAAAACCGGCCCGGAAGCCTTTCAGCATGCGCTCTCTCGCTGGCAGCAAACCCGTTCTCTGCCCTGGCTCGTCGCGGCGATCGCGCAAGCGCATGGAAGCGATGCCGCCGCAGGCGCACTCGAAGCCGCGGCGCTAAAGGTGTCTCCGGATTCTCCCGCCTACGTCATGGCGACTTTTCACCGCCTGCGCCTGCTCGCCGAATCCGGCCAGGCCGAAGCGGCACGCGCGGGCCTCGATCGCGTCCTCGCGAGCCAGTCTCTCGGCCTCACTGTTTCCGCGCGGAATCAGTTTCTGGCACTGCGAATGACTCTCGCCACGAGCCTCGACGATTGGCTGCGCCACGCTCTGCGGCGTCCCGTGGATTTGGGAGGGTACCAATATGCCTCCACGGGTCCCGAAAGCGACGCCGGCGCGCACGTATTTTTCGATAGCGATGCTTCCGTGGTATTGACGGAAAAACTGCCGCTCTCGTGGCTCGCCGACGCCGCGCAATCGCCCGCCGTGCCGGCTGCCTTGCGCAACCAAATTGCGATCGCCGTGTGGACGCGCGCGATCCTGCTGCGCAACGCGGCAGTCGCGCGGCGCATCACGCCGGTTCTGGCCTCGCTTGCGCCGGAACTCCGCAGCTCGCTCACCGCTTATGCTTCGGCCAAAAGCGATGCACAGCGAAATTTCGCCGCGTCCTTTCTCTTTTTGCATTTCCCGGGAATGAGGCCCTTCGTCCCGGCCGGCGCGCCGCGCTGGTCGATTTTCGCCGGCCCCGAGCCTCTCGCCGCAATAGACACCTTCCGCAATAACTGGTGGTGCTTGATGGGCCGTTCGCCGACGGACACGCAGGGGCAATGGAACTACTACACGATGTACACGCGCCTAAGCTCGCCCCTGCGCGAAATTTATCCGGATGGAAAAATCCCATCTCCCGCTTTCCTGAATGCAAGCGAGCGAGCCGCTGCCGCAAGAGAATGGTCCGCGCTCGAGTCGCTCCCCGCCGCGCCCAGTTGGCTGGGCCAGCAAACGCTGGCTTGGGCCAAGGCCCATCCGAACGATCCGCGTGTCCCCGAAGCCTTGCATCTGGTGGTCCGCGCGACGCGCTACGGCTGCAATGACTCCGACTCCGGCAAGTATTCGCGGCAGGCGTTCACGCTTCTGCACAAGCGCTACCCGAACAGCCCCTGGACGCGAAAAACTCCTTACTGGTTCCAGTGACAGCTGCGAAAGCATTCGCCGCGGATGAACGCGGACATGGAGAAAAAAGCGAAGAAATCCGCGAAAAGCTGCGTTCCTCCGCGGCCGGGCTCCTGCGCATGCGCCAACCTTGGGTGTACACTTCACAGGCCGGATGTCGGTCCGGCCAAATCTTCGGAAATTCTCTGAGGGATTCTTATGAAACGATCATTCGGCCTCTGTCTGGCCATACTTTCGTTTTTCATCGCGACGCCGCTGTTCGCCGCAAATGCCGGCAGCGCGGCGCCCGCCCAGAAGCCGCTGCCCGTGCCCAAGGAACGGACGGTCGTGACGCACGCGAGCGTTTCGATCGACGGTCAACGCATCCCCTACACGGCAACCACGGGAACACTGCTGCTCTACAACAACGAGCATCAGGCGACGGCGAGCGTCTTCTACATCGCCTACACCGAGGATGGCGTGAAGGATCCCGGCGGCCGGCCGGTCACGTTTGCCTACAACGGCGGCCCGGGCTTCGCCTCCGCGCTGGTGGATATCGGAGGATTCGGCCCGCGGCGCATCGTCTGGCCCGGCGTCGGCGACATTCGCGACGAGCAGCCGCCCTACGAACTGGAAAACAACGACTACAGCATTCTGAAAAGCACCGACCTGGTTTTCATCGACGCGGTCGGCACCGGCTACAGCCGCATCGTGGGCGAGGGCACGCCGAAAATGTTCTACGGCTTCAATGCCGACGCCTCCGCCTTCGCGCAGTTCATCGAGCGGTACGTGACGCGCTTCGGACGATGGAATTCGCCGAAATTCCTGCTCGGTGAAAGCTACGGCACCACGCGCAACGCGGTTCTGTCGCGAGAGCTGGTGGGCAGAGGCGTTTATTTGAACGGCGTGATCATGTGCTCGACGGTGCTGGATTTCCCGACGATCAATTTCACCGCCGGCAACGATCTTCCCTACGCGCTCTATTTGCCGTCCTACGCAGCCGTCGCCTGGTATCACCACAAATTGAATCCCGAGCCGAAGAGCCTTCCCGCGCTCGTGGAGCAGGCAAAGCAATTCGCCGGCGGCGCTTACCTCGCCGCGCTCTTCGCCGGCTCCGCGCTGCCTGCGGCCCAAAAACAGCAGATCGCCACGCGCCTCTCGCAACTCACCGGCATTCCCGCAAATCTGTGGATCGAAGCCGATCTGCGGATGACGTTGCCGGTCTTCATGCGCCGGGTGATGGGAACGGAGGGGCCGATGACGGGACGTTACGATGCGCGCTTCACAACTCCCGAACTGCAGCCGTTGCTCCCGATTCCCGGCCGCAGCGACGCCGGAGCTTCCACCACGGCGATCTGGGGCGCGCTCACGTCCACCTTCGACAATTACGTGAGCCACACGCTCGGCTACACGAGCGATCGCCTTTATAGGCAGAGCAGCGCCACTGTCTTTCGCGCTTGGAACTGGACGTTCCGCTCGCCGCTCAACGGCCTGGGCAGCGGCGTAGGCAATCTGCAGTCACGCAACGTCGCGCCCGATCTGACGCGCGCCATGAACAACGATCCCGGCATGCAAATCATGTTCAACAACGGCTACTACGACATGGCCACGCCGTTCTTCGCCACCGAATACACCATCGCCCACATGGGCCTTCCCGCTTCGCTCGAAGGGAACGTTCACGAATATTTCTATCCCGTCGGCCACATGCTGTACGTGAATCCGAAAGCCATGCCGATGCTCCAGCGTAACATCGACGATTTCATCGCCATGGCGAGCAACCACCCCGGGAAGGGATAGGCTGACGGGACGGAGAGGAAGCGGTGGCCGCGCCCCTGCGTCCGTGCTCCACCCGAAGCCCGCATAAAAAAGATTCCGGCATCCGGCCCCTCCCGGCCGGATGCCGGAAACTCGTTCCGACTCGCGCCCGCTGCTAAAACGCCTTACTCCCGCTCCATGATGTTGTTCACGCGCCAGGGCCCCGATCCGTAGCTTTCGATTTCGATCTGATTGTTCTTCATCCTGATCCGTGCCCCTAGGATCAGGGTGCCGCTGCTTTTCTCCTGATTCTCTTGATCGATATTGAGTTCGACGATCGTCGTGTCATATTGCACGGAGCGCCCGGCGTTATAGGCCTCCGCAAAATAGATCGGCCGGTCAGTCAGAATCCGGATTTTGCGGCCGGTCTCGGTCTTGAACGAACGGATGTAAGCAATGTTGGTGCCCAACGTGCCCGTCACCGCAATCCGGCCGCGCTCCGGCATTTTCTGCAGGGCCTTCACCAGCGCGTCGTGTCCACCCTTGTTGAAGGCGTCGAGCAGCGTTTTCTGCTCCTGGGGCGTCGAGTACGAATTGATGATGATGGTCATGTTGAAGGTTTTTCCCTTGAGCCTTTGCTCACCCCAAACCTGGCCCTGAATCGTCTCCCGTTTCTGCTGTGCATTCAGATGAGAAACGCCGAATGCCAGGCCGGCAACAACGAAAAGACTGGCGATCAACCCGCCTTTGTGAATTCTTCGCATCGTTCCTCCTCCGCGCAGAGCCGAAGCCCCTCTTCGGACACACATCGCATCCCGCGGCATTTCCACGGCTCTTTTCTCCTACCAGCCTGCAACGCCTGCGCGCTGTCGGTAACTGTCAAATGTGACAGTGGCCCGGCCTGCCGCAAACCAGCCCGCTTCGCACGTGCGCCTGGGTCCCTTGCCCCGCGTCCCACTGTCAGAAATGACAGTTATGAGCGCTGATCTCCCCTGTTAGCCTCGATTTCAGGGCACAGTGGCGCCTGACCCCGCACGGCGGACGCGAGCGGTTCGAAACCGTGGATCGCGCAAATGAAGCGTGTGTGCCAATTCCTGCTTGTGGCCTGCCTGATCGCTCTCCCGGAGGCTTGCGCCCATGCCCAGAGCACGCAGAACCAGTGGTGGCCGGAACTGGATACCTACGTAAGGGTGAATCAGAAGACGCGCGTTTCCATTTTCGCCAGGCGTTCCACGGATGGGGACACCTACGACAGCGTCCAGATCGGTCCCAATCTCGATTTCTACCTGAAGCCGCTTCGCAAGAAACTGCGAACGAACGATGAAACGAAGAGCAGATACCTCGTCTTCCGAATCGGCTATCGCTATATCCCCAACGCCGATGGCCCGAATGAGAATCGTGGCATCGTCCAGTTCACCAGCCGGACTCCGCTTCCCTGGTCGATGCTGCTCAGCGACAGGAATCGCGCGGATCTGCGATGGGTGAGCGGACAGGCATTCAGCTGGCGCTACAGAAACCGGCTCACGCTGGAGAGGAGTTTTCGTATCGGCCGGGTGGGTTTCACACCGTACGTGCGGGGCGAAATCTATTACGTCAGCCGTTACGGCGCCTGGTCAAAAAATTCCTGCTCGCTCGGCACGGAGATTCCGCTGGGCCGTCGGATGCAAGCGGAACCGTATTTCAGGCGCGACAATCAGAGCCACACGGCTCCCGAGCACGTGAACGCGCTGGGGCTGAAGTTTTCCCTCTACTTCTAACGAAGAGGTTTCGCCGATGACTGCAGCGGTTGATACAAGCAGGAACGATAGGAACAAGGACCCGCAAACGCTCGTGAGGAGGGGTCGACGAAAGTGCGGTGAAGTGGGTCCCGTGTCGCCAAAGTTCAGCTGGCAACGAGGACTGACGCTGCTCCTCTTTCTTTGGATATTGCCCGCTCCTGTGATGTTGCCCATCCCCGCAATTGCGCAGGATACAACGGCAGTTAACTCCCCCCAAGCACCCCCGGCGCAGAGTGCGTCGAGCACCGCTGAGAATACACTGGAAAAGCAAGTACAGAACCCGGTGGCCAGCCTGATCAGCGTGCCGCTCCAAAACAACACCAGCTTCGGCCTGGGACCATATGACCGAACGCAGGATGTGCTGAACGTTCAGCCGGTGATTCCCTTCAACCTGAGCAAGAACTGGATGGTGGTCGCGCGTATCATTCAGCCGCTCGTCTGGCAACCCTACACGAACCAGAACACAGGCGGCGAGTACGGATTTGGCGACATGGTCCCTACGTTTTTCCTCTCGCCGCGCAAGGCGGGCAAGTTGATTTGGGGCTTTGGGCCGGCGTTCACGTTTCCCACGGCAACCAACACGGTACTCGGGCAAGGAAAGTTCAGCCTCGGCCCCTCCGCTGTCGTTCTGACTCAGCCGGGGAACTGGACAGTGGGCGCACTCGTCAACAACGTCTGGTCGGTCGCGGGCTCGGCCAGCCGTCCGTCGGTCAACCAGATGCTGCTGCAATATTTCATCAGCTACCAGTTGAAAAAGGGCTGGTACATCAGTTCGTCGCCGATCCTCACCGCGAATTGGAGGGCGTCGAGCGGCAACGTGTGGACAGTGCCCTTCGGCGGTGGAGTAGGAAGAGTGATGAAGCTCGGCTTCCAGCCCGTGAACCTGAGCGCGCAGTTTTTTGGCAACGCCGTGTATCCCCATGGCGGTTCGCCGTGGAGCATGCGACTGCAGATTTCCTTCCTGTTCCCGAAGCTTACGAAAGAACAGGAGAAGCGGATGATGGAGCAGAAGCTAAAACAACTCGAACAGGAAAAGCCGCGGCAGCCGAGACAGTGACACTTCGCAAGAACCAGGAACGAAGAGAGGGATTCAAAGCTCTCAGGCCGAGTGGCGCCGCGATTTCGCTCTCGGCCGCTCGCTCCCTCCCCTGTCAAAACTGACAGTTACCGCTCCCGAGCGACCTTGTTAGCTTGCTTATGAAGTGGCGAAGTGTCCGCTTATTGCATTCAATCGAAGAGAGTAAACGGTCATGAAAAAGATAGCCTTCCTCGCAATCCTGATTCTGGGGACCGTCGCCGCGGCCTCCGCGCAAGACCCGGGCTGGCCGCGCCAGATCACCAAGCCTGGCGGGACGCTCGTCTATTACCAGCCGCAAGTGGACTCCTGGCAGAATTACAGCCTGCTGAATTGGCGCATGGCCATTTCTCTGACGCCCGCCGGCGGCAAGGCCGTTCTCGGTGCGATCTCCATGCAGGGCGATACCGTGGTCAATACCGATGACCACATCGTCCAGATCGACAATCCCAGGATCACCAACGCCTACTTTCCCTCGCTCGACCCCGCCACCTCCGCGAACATGAAACAGCTCCTCCAGACGTTCCTGCCGCCCGGCGTCACCATCTCGCTCGAGCGCGTCATCGCCTACATGGACAAGCCGGCCACTGTGCAGGGCGTCCAGCTCAATAACAATCCCCCGGTCATCTTTATCAGCAAGGGCCCGGCGATCCTGCTCTCGGTCGAGGGCCAGCCCGTCCTAGCGCAAATCCCGAATACCAGCCTGAAATTCGTGGTGAACACGCACTGGCCACTCTTCTTCGATCAGTCGAATTCCTCCTACTACGTCTTCGCCGGCCAGGTCTGGATGACCGCGAACAATCTCGAAGGCCCCTGGACGCGAGCCGCCAGCTTGCCTTCCGACATGAAAAAATTGCCGCAGATTCCCGCTTGGGCCGACTTGAAGAAGGTGATCCCGCCGCCGAACACGCAGGGCATGATTGTGCCAGCCGTTTACTACAGCACCAGGCCGTCGGAGATGATTGTTTTCGATGGTGCGCCCGTCTACGCGCCGATTCCGGGCACGCAGCTCGTCTACGCCACCAACACCGATAGTCCCGTCTTCGTCTATGGCGCAACGAATCAGGTGTTTTTTCTGACCGCGGGCCGCTGGTTCAGCGCCCCGAATATCTACGGTCCGTGGACGTTCGCCACGCCGAACCTGCCTCCCGATTTCGCGCAGATTCCGCCGAGCAGTCCGGTGGGTGGCGTGCTCGCCTCCGTCCCCGGTACCAGCGAGGCCATGGACGCCGTGCTGATCGCGCAGATTCCCACGACGATGACCGTCAACCCCGCAACCGCCGCCGCGAAGGCCAAGGTCACCTATAACGGCACTCCGCAGTTCTCGCCGATCCCGGGCACGTCGCTCTCCTATGCCACCAACACCACCAGTAAAGTCATTCAGGTCGAGAACAGCTACTACCTTTGCCTGCAGGGCATCTGGTTCGTCTCCACGAATCCCCAGGGGCCCTGGCAGACCGCCAGTTCCGTGCCGCAGGTGATCTACACGATTCCGCCCAGCTCACCCGTCTACAACGTCACCTACGTAACGCAGACCACCACTTCCGATGGAAACGTGCAGTCGAGTTACACCGCTGGCTATCTCGGTGCGTTTGTCGTGGGAGCTACTGTGGGAGCCATCGTCGCCTCCGGCACCGGCTACTACTATCCGCCTTACTTCTACTATCCGCCCTATGGCTATCCTGTCTACCATCCCTACGCCACCACCTACGGCGCCGTCCCCTACTACAACACGCGAACCGGAGCCTACGGCTACGCGCAAAGCGCCTATGGCCCCTACGGCGGCTATACAAGAACCGCCTCTTACAATCCCTACACCGGCACTTACGCCCGCACCGGTTCCGTCTACGGCCCCTACGGCTCGCGTAGCGCCGGCCAGGCGTATAACCCCTACACCGGCGCCTACGCCGCCACGCGGCAGGGATCGAGCCCTTATGCGCAGTGGGGCGCTTCGGGGGTTTCGCGAGGCGGCCAGACTGCCTACACGCAGCACTATTCAACCGCGCAGGGAACCGTCGGAAGAGCGGAAACTACAAGCGGTGGACAAGCCGTCGCCGGCAAGGGCGCCTATAACAGCGGCTTCGCCGGCAAATCTTCGAGCGGTGACCTATACGCCGGGAAGGACGGCAACGTCTATCGCAACACCGGCAGTGGCTGGGAGAAATACGGAGGCGACGGGAACTGGAATACCGTCTCCACGCCCAAAACAACCGGAGCCCAGCAAGGGCAAGCCGCCGCGCAGCGCGGTGCCGCCGGTCAGCAATGGCGTGCCGGCTCAGGCCAGACGCAGGATCTGCAAAACCAGCGGAATGACCGCCAGCGCGGCTCCATGCAAAGCGATCGTTACCAGAGCTTCCAACGCTCCGGCGGCGCCTGGGGTGGCCGCTCCGGCGGCGGTGGATGGGGCGGCAGGCGCCGTTAGTCCCTGTCGTGAAGCGTCAACCCGCAGGGGCCCGGTCCCCGCGTCCTTGACGTGAATTCGCATCAGCGGCGACAACGCATCGGATGTGATTCGGTAGAGGCCAGCCGTGAGCCTGCCCTCGCGAACAGTGAGTCCGCGCTCTGTGCTCTCCGCGCCCCTACGCGTTCTCTGCGTTGATCTTCTGACTTTTTTTCGCGTTGTCCACTAGGCCGCCGCCCGCACCTGCGGCATCACCACTTCGAGCGTCATCCCCGCCAGGCTGGCCGTAGCACGCGTCGGATCGACGTCCACCGGCAAATCCAGCGCCTGAAAAATCGATTGCGCCCGCTTCTCGGTCCGCGTTCCCTGCGCGTCGCTGTAGGTCACTTCCACTTCCCGCTCCCCGCTGATGACGAGCCGCCGCGATTCCACGCCCACCACCAACTGCCCGGCCGACCACGCTCCCGGCAATTCCGCAAAAACGATGAACGCCTGATCCGTCTTCGCTACCGTGTGTGGAAAACGCCGCACGAGTTCCGCTTCCGCCCGCAGCCAGTCCTCCACGTCGTGCCCGTGCACGCCGCCGCGCCGGTCGAAAAGTTCGTAGGCGCGCCGCGCGATCCTCTCGCGCAGCAGGTTTTCGCGTTCGGCGAGCGCCGGCGCCGGAACCACTCGCACGGGCGTCACCGCAGCCCCTGGCCTGGCGAAGCTCTTTGCGTTCATCGTCGTTTTCCTTGCGGGTCGCGGCTTCAGCCGCGACAGGGAGCCGGTGAAATGAAAGGGGCTTTAGCCCCTGAAGATTCGCAATCGAGGGCCTTCACGCCACAACTTCCTCACCCCGCGCCTACAGCGTGTGCAGATACGCCATCAGATCGCTCACCTGCTGCTCGGTCAGCGCTCCGCCGAAGCCCGGCATCATGTTGCGCCCGCTCACGACGGTTCCTTCGACGAACCGGTCGTTCGCCGGCAGCCCGCTCGGCAGATAGCGTTTCTTGAAAAGTCCCTTGAGGCTTGGCCCGGTCGACCCGGCCGAGGAATAGGCGTGGTGGCACGAGGAGCAATACACCTGAAACACCTTGCGTCCCCGCGCCTGCTGGGCATTCAGTCCCAATTCCGCATCCGTTTTTGGCGGAGCGCTCCCGCAAGCAGCCAGAAGCCCCGCTACCATCGCGATCGATAAAATTTGCAAGGTTCGTTTCACGCAGATCATCATACTGCGAAATCCCGCCTCCGTTTCCACCCGCCTGCCGCCGGCAATGATTTGGCGTCTTCTCAGGGGTTTGTGCTGTGGGACCGGTCTTCGTCCCTTGGACCGCGTCTTCGTTCGAGGCGGAAGCCTCCCGCCTTGTGCAGCCGCAAGAATAGGTCGCCCGAAAAACGGCAGGGGATTCGAGCGTCTCCCCAATCCTGAAATCCCGTTTGTCCCTTTGGGTGCCCCACTCTTCCGGCGTTCTTTGCCGGAAGGGTGGGCCGCTGGAACGCTGATGCCGGTCCTAACCAAAGCATCTCCCCGCGTTGCGACGCACAGGCGCTCATGGTAGCATCGCGTCCACCTTGGGGAAGAGAAGTCGAGGAGCCGACCGATGAGAGCTTTCCTTGCCGCGATCGCCGCTGCCGCCTGCGCCATCTTCGCCGTGCCCGCTCTGGCCCAGACCGCTCCACCGCGCCAGCCCCAGACGTTTCCCACCGCCGCGGGCCCGGTCGTCATCACGCCGATCTTCCACGCCAGCGCCCTGATCCAGGCCGGCGGCAAAAATATCTACATCGATCCCGTTCGTCCCGGGAATTTCACCGGCCTGCCCAAGGCGGACCTGATCCTGATCACTCACGCCCACGGCGACCACATGGATCCGGTCACGATCGCGAAACTCAGCAAGCCCGGCACCGAGATTCTCGCTCCCGCCGCCGTGGCGAAAACCGTCACGGCCGCCCGCGTGATCACAAACGGAGAATCGACCACCTGGGGCGCCTGGAAAATCGACGCCGTCCCCATGTACAACATCAAGCGCGGCCCCGCTCCCGGCAAGCTCTACCATCCGAAAGGCTGGGGCAACGGCTACGTCCTCACCTACGGCACGAAGCGCTTCTATTTCTCCGGCGACACCGAAGACATCCCCGAAATGCGCGCCCTGAAAAATATCGACGTGGCCTTCATCTGCATGAATCTCCCCTACACAATGACCCCCGAGGAAGCCGCCGCCGCCGTCAAAGCCTTCCATCCCCGCATCGCCATCCCCTATCACTACCGCGGTTCCGACCCCGAAATTTTCAAGAAAGACCTCGCCGGCACCGGCATAGAAGTCCGCCTCCTCAACTGGTACCCGAAAACAAAGTAGCCGCATTTCCAGCGAGACAAGCTTCGTGTCGAAGTGATTGTCATCCTGATGGCATCCGACCAGGATGCCCGAAGGATCTCGCCGTAACGCGTCGCGACTCACGCATCCACGACTGAAGATGTTCCCCGGTTGCCGGGTGCCCCAGTCGCCGTAGCTGCGCCTGGCGACTTCCCCCCAACATGGCTCCCGCTCGAGCCATCCCCCGCCCAGGCCTCCGCGCCCTCCGTCCGTTCTCCGTGCCCTCTGTGTGCAAATCTTTCTCTTCTACCCAAAACAAAAAACACAGAGGCGCCACGGGGGCGGATCCGTGGCGCCTCTGCGCTTTACCCTCACGTTTTTCGGTGTGGAGGGAAACTCTTCTCTCGACCTGTGCGCTCCTCGCGCGAGGCCCTATTGCGGCTGAGCCGATCCGCTCTTGAGCGCGCGATCGATCAGTCGCCGCACCTGCTCGGAAGCTTTCCGCGCCAGTTCCGATTGCTGGCGGCCAAGTTCCTCTTGCTTGCGTCCGAGTTCCGCCTGCTGCCGTCCGAGCGCCTCCTGCCGTGCGCCAAGCGCCGCCTGCTTTTCTCCGGCCACCGATTGCAGCGCGCCGAGCTTGCTCTGCATCGCCGCCATCTGCGCCGCCACGCGAGCCATCGCCCGCTCGGTGACGGAGGAATCGATCGATTGGAGCGTTGCCGCCAGTTTCTCCTGCGCGCGCCCCAGCTCCTCCTGCGTGGCCGAGGAATCGAGTGCCTTGAACGCGGCCTCCATCTGTCGCTGTGCGCGCTCGAAGCTTTGCCGCATGTCCGCGGAATCCATCGCGCGCAGCGAAGCTTCCATCTGCCTCATCTCCGCCGAAAAATCCGGCACGTCAACGCGCACTTGCGCCTGCTGCATCCCCAGCGCCGCCTGCCGCGCCCCGAGCTCCGCCTGCTGCTTGCCCAGCTCCGCCTGCTGCCGAGCCAGCGCCCGCTCCGGCGCAAGCGCCTGGATCGCGGCATTCACCGTAGCCGCATCGCGTGTCACGTAGGAGCGCCCATCCCTGCGGAACCACAGGAAATTCCCCGGAACACTCCGGCGCAAAACGCTCACCCGCGCCATATCCGCCGCTGAAGCGCATTCGGTCATCGTCCGGTCGCCGGAAACGACTACGTACGCCTCGTTGCCGCTGCAATCTCCGTTCGAGTACCAGCTCTCGCTCTTTTGGCGAATGGACCGATTGCCATTCGTCTCCTGCCGCATCTCGCGCGTAAACCAGATCATCGGCACGGGCGGCGCAGGCGCGGTCATTGGCGCGGCTGGCGCTACGAGCGGCGCCGGCACAACCACCAGAAACGGTGCGGAAGCGGGCGCGACCATCGCCATCGGCGCAACCGGGCTCTCTGGCGCGTTCAACATCGGAGGGTTCAGGCCGTTTGGAGCCTTCGGCGCGGGAGCCGGCACCGGAGCAACAACCGGCGCCGGAGGAGGCGTCTTCGCGAGCGCTCCCGCCGGAGGAGCGGGAGGCGTCATGGGCGGCGGAGGCGCGGGCATCTGCGTCCCGGCGGAAAACGATGGTTCGACGGCCGCCGCCAGGCACGCCAGCGGCACCAGGCCCAGCGCCACGGCCACCACCGCCGCGCGCCCCAGCCGAATCGAAGTGCTCGACCCGGAAAGAATCCGCTCGACTCGCCGTGCCGATCGTGACCCCTGCGCCATCGATACCGCCTGCCACCGCACTCGCCCGCGCGCCGTCCTGAGCGCGCGGAAGAAATGCAGCAGCACTTCCGCGTAGTGCGTGCGATCGGCGCCGGCACGCAGCGCCGCATCGTCGCTCGCCTGCTCGGCGAGTTCCCCTAGCGCCCGGTCGAGCCACCAGCCGAGCGGGCTGAACCAGAAAATCGCCCGGTGCACTCTCGAGAGCGTCTGCGTCAGCGGATCGCGCCGCGCGATGTGCGAAAGCTCGTGCGCCAAAACTGCTTCAATCTGCGAGTCGCTCCACTTGGCCCACCCGCGCGGCAGCAACACCACCGGCCGCAACACTCCCATCGCCGCCGGAACCGACAGCGCATCCGATTCCGCCAGGCGCGGCGCCTTCTCGAGCCCCACCTTCCGCGCTTCGCGCTCGAGCAGCCTCTCGAGCCGCTCGTCCTCAATCGGCAGCGCCGCGCGCTCGATTCGCCGGCCGAGCGCCATGCCCAGCCCCAATCGCCCCAACAGAATCGCCGCGATCAGTCCGTAGAGACCGGCGGCCAGGGTCACCCAGGAAATCGATACCGTCTCCGGTAAAGCCAATCGCGCCGCCGGCGGAGTCACGGAAATGTTGTTCGGCGCCGCGCTCGTTTCGACGGCCAGCGCCTCGTGCGCCGCCGGTGCGCTCAACTCCGCGCGCTCCACTCTGCCGCCGGTCGTGAACACCGCGCCGTGGTTCGCCGCCACGGAATTCGTTGCGATCGCCTCTCGCGTCGTTGCCGCGGGGCCGATCTCCACCGCGGGCATCATCACTGGCGGCTCGGTCACCGCCGCCGCGCGCGCCGTTCCCACCGCCGGTAGCAGCACCGGCAACCCGGGCATCATTCGACCGAGGAAGGGCATCGCCAGCGCCGCGTAGAGCACCGCCGTCCACGCCGCCAGCCGGAATCCCACGTCCCGCACGCGGAACGCCGCCAGCAGCAGCCACACCGCTCCCGCAAGCGCCAGCGACCGCGCCGCGGGCTCCCAAACGTAACCCAGCAAAGTGGAATCGAATCCGTGCGCCAAGGGCAGGCTCATGACTTCTGCTCCTTCCGCTGTGCGATCCGCCGCGCCAGTCGCTCCAGCTCTTCGGGATCGAGTACGTCGCTCTCCACCATTCCTACCAGCAACTGCTCCACCGACCCGCCGCAGAAACGGTCCACCAACTGCTTCGCCGCGCGCGCCGCCACGTTCTGCCGCGCCTCCGACGGCTGGTAAACGAAGGTCCGCCCACGCACTTCGTGCGTCAGGTAGCCTTTCTCTTCGAGGCGCCTCAGCACCGTCCTCACCGTCGAGTCCTTCATTGGATGCGTTGTCCGGAGCGCCTCGCGGCAGTCTTCCGCCGTCGCAGCGCCCGACTGCCACAGCCTCTCGAGAACGGCCTGTTCGAGTTCGCCAAGCCCCTTGATCGGTCCGGATTTTTTTCTGCGATCCATTGTAGCGTTACATACTGTAACAGTGCGCGGCGCATGTCAAGACCAAATTTTCAACTAAACAAACCCTGTCATCCTGAGCGAAGCGAAGGATCCCGTCCCTACATGCACTCACACACTCTCACCACGAACCATCTACATGCACCATAGTCCTGGTAGCCACGGTCGGCGTCTTTCCGACCGTGGGCCTGTGTTCAAGCGCATTCCGGAATAGAATAAGGGCAACAAGCGAGGGGGTCGTCAATGGACAGAGACTTCTTCTACTCGATCATGAACGGCGAAGGCACGCTCGATTACGAAATCTATCTGAACACGCGCGCGCTGCTCTCCTGCCAGAAAGATTTCCATGATCTCTGCAACGGCGACGAGTTGCAGTTCCAGATCGTCCATCAGATCGAGGAGCTGTGGATGAAACTCATCGGCTACACGCTGCTCGACGTCGACGATTATCTGCAGAAGCGCGACACCCCGCGCGTCATCACCCTCTTCCGCCGCGTCCACACCGCCCAGCGCCTCCTCATCCAGCAACTCGATCTGCTCGAGACGATGTCGCCCAAGGAATATCAGGAAATCCGCACGCGCCTCGGCAACGGCAGCGGCCAGGAATCGCCCGGCTGGCGCACGCTCCTGCGCATGCCCGCCCATCTCTGGCAATCGTTCCGCGAGCATTATCTCGACCCGCACGGCCTCACGATCGAGAAAATCTACAACACCGAATACAAGCACGGAGAAGCCTACGTGATCGCGGAGGCCATGGCCGAATTCGACGAGTTGTTCCAGCGCTTCCGCTTCTGCCACATGCAGCTCATCCAGCGCACGATCGGCCTGGGCGCGAAATCGCTCAAGGGCCGCTCGGTCGAAATTCTGAACGAGGGAATGCGCGTCCGCTTTTTCCCCGATTTGTGGGAGATTCGCAGCAAGATGACCGACGCCTGGGGCGCGCAATACGGCGTCGTGCGCGATCCGCTCGGCTACCACTGAGCCTGGCATCCGCTCGCCCCCACCCCGTTTTTCGTAAGGGTACGGCCTCACAGCTTGCGGAAAAGCGCGTTGAACTTCGGGGGTCGCGGCTTTAGCCGCTGAGGGCCCTACGAACTGAGAGTTCGTCTTTCCATTCCCGGAAGCTGTCGGTGTGCGGTTTCCCTAAACCTCGCGGCGGGCGGTGGCGCGCTCGGCGGTCAGGCGTGTTTTTCGCGAGTAGCGCAGCGCAATTCGGCATTTGCCGTCTGCCGCTTCGCCACCCACGCTTGTCCGCGCGCCAGGTCCCTGCGCCGAGCGCGTTTTCCCCACTTCTGCCCGATGCCGGCCCGCTCGCCGGCGGAACAAACTCAAACGAGCGGTCCGGCACAAATCGTTCGCCGGGCGGGATTCCCTCGACATCGGAGCCACTCTGCCGCAGATCAGGCCGCGGAAAATGCGCGCGGGGGCCAAACAATCACGCATTCACGCACGGCTCACGGCTGGCTCGCGATTGCCCCGCTCCGCGAGCGCCCGCAGCAACGCTCGAACTGCCCAAGCGGGGCAGCGGACAAGTCGAGGAAATCCGCCACCCGGACGAATCTGGCGATACCCGGAATCGTTGCCTCCTTCGCCGGTGCGCTTCACCGCCCGACTCCGCGGAGAGCCTACGGCTTCCTGTTCCCGGCATCGATCTCACGCTCCCTGGCGCCGCGGCCGCGGCCCCGTTCTGCCGCGCTACGTATCCCCGCACGGTGCACCGTTCACTTCCCCTCCGCTTGCGCGCCGCCACGTGCCGCGCCTCACCTTATTTATCGGCCATTTGAGTCATCTCTCGAGCCTCTCGCCGCCGGCCGGCGATTTTCCCTCCGCTGCCGCCTGCGGACTGGCCGTGGACTTTGTTCCCGTCATCACCCTCGGCAATTCCGGTTGCGCCGTAACAGCGGCCTCTCCCGCTCCGGCGCCGTTCACTGCACCCCCGGCCTGTCGCATCGCCGCAGGCGGTGTCGCGTTCGCTCCGTCATTTTCAGCGAAGGTAGACAGCGGAATCGGCGCTCGCGGCGCCAGCACCACGATGTCCACGCGCCGGTTCCGTGCGCGGCCTCCGGCCGTCGCGTTCGATGCCACCGGGTGATACTGCGCATAGCCCGCGGCCGACAACCGCTCCGCCGGAAATCCGAATTTCGTGATGAACAACTGGATCATTCCCGTCGCCCGCGCCGTCGACAATTCCCAGTTCGAGGCGAACTCCGTGTTGTGGATCGGCAAGTTGTCGGTGTGGCCTTCGATGCGGATGTTCTCGGGCCGGTTCAGCAGCACCATCGCGATCCGCTGCACGGCCGGCAGCGAAGACGGTTTCAGCGTCGCCGATCCGCTCGCGTAAAATCCGATTTCTCGCAGGCTGATCACCAGACCGTCGGGCCGCGCGCCGATCGCCACCACGTGCCGCCGAATCTCCGGCGCCAGGTCCTTCTCGAGCGCCTTCCGGATATCGGCCATCGATTTCTGCGTGCTCAGGCTCCAGGAAGCCGCCGCCATCGCCCCGAACATCTGCTCGGGAGCGACGTGCGAGTTCACCAGCCGCATCTGATCCACCGGAATCGATCCGCCCGATTCGAGCGGCGGCGTCTTGTAGGCCTGGTCGAAAATGCCCAGTTGCTGAAACGCGTCCTGGATGGCCTGCGCCAGCTTGCTGATTTTCCGGTGATCCACCTGCGAGGAGGAAAACAGCACGACGAAAAAAGCGAACAGCAGCGTGATGAAGTCGGCGTAGGAGACCAGCCAGCGCTCGTGATTCACGTGTTCCGCGTGCTTCCTCTTACGCGCCATCGCCGGGTGCCTTCGCCTGGGCCGTCTCGGCCAGATATCCCTGGAGCTTCGTCTCCAGCATCCGCGGGTTCATCCCCTCCAATATGGAGATCACCCCCTCCAGCATGATTTCCCGCTGGATCTGCCGTTCCCGCAGCCGGATCCGCAATTTGCCCGCCGCCGGCAGGCAAAACAGGTTCGCCAACGCCACGCCGTAAATCGTCGCGACGAACGCCACCGCGATTCCGCGCCCCACTTCCTGAATGTCGGAAAGATGACCCATCACCTGAATCAGCCCCAGCACCGCGCCGATGATCCCGATCGTCGGCGAAAACCCTCCCGCCGATTCGAAGACCTTCGGAATGTTCTCCTCCCGCTCGGCCTGGTTCTCCATCACCAGATCCATCATCTTCCGCAGTTCCTCGGGTTCGGTTCCGTCGACGGCGAGCATCAGCGATTTCTTCAAAAACGGCTCCTGAATCTTTTCGAGTTCCGAATCGAGCGAAACCACCCCGTCCTTGCGCGCCTTGTTCGCGTAACCCACCAGTTGCGCGATCGTCGCGCCGGCCTGACTTCCGTGTTCGACGAAAACGTTCGCCAGGCTGCTGAACGCCAGAATCACGATCGGCAACGGAAACTGCAGCATCACCGCTCCGAGCGTCCCGCCGAAAACGATCATCGCCGCGGTCGGCTGCATGATCTGCCCCAGATTGCCGCCATCCAGCAGCAATCCCGCCGTGATCCCGCCCACCGCCACCAGAATCCCTCCGAGGCTGCTCTTGTCCATCAGCCTCGCTCCTCGCCTTCGTCGATCTCGCGCGGCGGTCCCGCTCCGCCTTGCTCCGCCAGGCTCACGATCCCCGGCGACGACGCCCCCGCCCGCCGCAGCGCTTCATTGCTCGGTCCGCCGCTCGCATACGCGCTCGGGTCCACTCCGGCCAGCACCCGCTGCCGGAAAGCCACCATCAGCGACACGATCTCCTCGTAGCTTTCCCGCACCAGTATCTTTTCGCCGGTGATCAGCGTGATCAGGGTGTCTGGCGAATTCTCGACGAATTTGACGAGATCGGAATTGACCCCGATCGGCTGCTTGTTCAGCCGGGTCAGCCGGATCATGACGCTTCCTGTTCCCGAGAGCCGGACCCATCGCCGCCGTCCTGACCCCGTGGACTCCATCCAGTGTCATCGGCAGGAAGCGCCGCGGAGTTGAGTCGGCGGCGAATCGCATCCGCAAAATTCTCCGCTCTGTTCCGTTTGCACACAGATGGACCCGCGAACTTTGGCATCGCAATTGCCCCAACTATCCGCGGAATTTCGAAAATGAAGCTCGAAATCGCATCTTCCAGGCAAATTGTGCCGCTCCCGCGCGGCAGAGTTTTCCCGCCGCTGATCGCCGGGGGAATCGGCCGCCCCGCCGATAAGAAATCTCTGAGATGAAAATGAAACAGCCGGCCGAAAACAGCGTCCCGCCAGCGGGAATCCTCTATCGCGCGCCCGTCTACGGCGCCAGCGGCTACGCGGATGAAAACCTGCTCGCCCTCATGGAACTCGACCGCCGCGGCGTGCCCGTGCAACTGCTCGCCGAAGGCCACCAGAGCGACACGAAAAAACTGCTTCCCGCCGGAATGCGCCGCCGTCTCGCCGCGATGCAACAGGCGCGCGTCGATCCAGCACGCGGCATCTTCTATCAGTGCGTTCCCGGCAACGCGTTCAGCACCGAAATCGCCGGCCTCCGCAATATCGGCCGCACAACGTTCGAAACCGATCGCATTCCCGACGGCTGGGCCGAGCGCTGCTCGGAATTCGACGAAATCTGGGTGCCCAGCGAATTCAATCGCGACACCTTCGCCCGCGCCGGCGTTGACGAGCGGAAACTGCGCGTGATGCCTGAAGGCATCGACACAGAGCTTTTCCGCCCCGGCCTCGCCCCGCTCGAAATCCCCGAGCGACGAGCCTTCACTTTCCTTTCCGTTTTCGATTGGCAGCAGCGCAAGGGCTACGACGTGCTCCTGCGCGCCTGGGCCGCCGAGTTCCGCGCCGACGAGGACGTCGCCCTCGTCCTCAAGATCACCACCATCAATCAGCCGTGGCTCGACCTCGAATCGATGCTCGCCTTCTTCCTCGAACGCGAACTCGGCGTCGCCCTCGAGAACGTCGCGCCCATCATCCTCTTGAACGGCCTGATCCCCCGGCTCGAATTTCCCCGCCTCTACGCCGCCGCCGGCGCCTTCGTTCTCGCAACGCGCGGGGAAGGGTGGGGAAGGCCCTACGGCGAAGCGCTCGCTTGCGAGTGCCCGGTCATCGCCACGCGCTGGGGCGGCCAGCTGGATTTCCTCGACGACTCGAACAGCTACCTCATCGACGTCGAAGGCATCCTGCCGACGCCGCCGAATCTCGATCTCGAAATCTTCGCCGGCCACCGCTGGGCCGAGCCGAGCGTCGATCATCTGCGCCAGTTGATGCGCCGCGTCTCGAGCCATCCCGAAGAAGCCGCCGCGCGCGCCCGCAAGGGACGCCGCGACATGGTCGAAAAATGGGATGGCAAACGCATCGCATCGCTTTTCGCCGAGGAATTCGTTCGCCAACTCGACGCCGTATCCCCGGCCCGCGCCGCGCATCCGGTCGCCGCCGGCTGAAAAACGATTTCGCGCGCCGGCCTGCGCCGCCGTTCGCGCACGCAAGGGAGAAAACAGACTGATGCAGACCACAAACGCGAAGCAGGGAACCGCCGGCGGCCAGGCGGCCGCTCTCCCGTTTCCCGAACGCATCCTCTCGATCGAAGAGATTCTCGGCCCGCACCGCGCCCAGAGCCGCCGCCCGGCCGTCTATCTCGACGACGAACTCGCCCTCACCATCGCGCTCGGCCGCTACAAGATGTACGTCAATACGCGCGACAAGGCCATCTCCGTTCACCTGCTCACCGAAGGCCGCTGGGAACCCTGGATCACCGAATTCCTCAGCCGCCTCGCCAAGCCCGGCATGAACGTGGCCGACGTCGGCGCCAACATGGGCTTCTATTCGCTCCTGCTCGCGGATCGCGTCGGCCCCGCGGGCCGCCTCTGGGCCTTCGAGCCCGATCCCCGGAATTTCCGCCTGCTCGGGTGGAATCTCGACGCCAACGGTTTCGCCCCGCGCGCAAAAGCCTTTCGCCTCGCCGCGTTCAACCGCCGCGCCCAGGTCCGCCTCTCGCAGGAAACCGTGAACCTCGGCGGACACAGCGTGATTCCGGAAGGATCCGCCGCGGCGCCCGGCACATTTCTCACCGTCGACGCCGCCCCGCTCGACGATTGCATCGCCGCCCCGCTCGACCTCATGAAGATCGACGCCGAGGGTTCCGAGCCGTTCATCTGGGACGGCATGACCCGCCTTCTCGCCGAAAGCCCGAAGGTTCAGATCGTGATGGAATTCGATCCCCGCTTCATCGCGTCGAAGGGCCGCGATCCGCTGGCGTTCCTCGCCCGGATTCGCGCGGCCGGTTTCTCGATCGCCCGGATTCGCGCCGACGCCGCACTCGAAAATCCGTCCGATGAGGAACTCATCGGAGGCGCGCTCTCGATGCTCTATCTGAGCCGCGCCTGAAAGCCGGAATTGCATCGCGTCCAGGTACAGGCCCGAACGACCGGCCGAAACAGACAGGAAAGGAACAAGGAAGTCATGAAGAAAACGGAACAGAAACAGAGCACGCTCGCCGCAGTCGCAGAACCGCCCCAGCCCGAAGCCTCGGTCGCCGAAACTCTCGCCGAATGCCGGCGCGATCTCGACGCCGTCGCGTCGGTCGCCGCGCAGCTCATCGCGAACGTCAACGGCCAGGGGGAGATCAATCGCCGCCTCACCGAGCGCCTGCTCGCCATCGAGCAGCGCCTGCTCTCGGTCGAGCGCGCGCATCAGCATTTCGCCGTCTACGTCGGCGATCATGTCGCGCTCACCTGGGCGCTCGACCGCTACAAGATGTACGTCGATACGCGCGACAGGGCCATCTCCGTCCATCTGCTCACCGAAGGCGGCTGGGAACCCGATATCACCCGCCTGCTCTACACCCTCGTCGAGCCCGGCATGCGCGTCGTCGACGTCGGCGCCAACATGGGCTACTTCTCGCTCCTGCTCGCCGATCGCGTCGGCGCGAACGGTTTCCTCTGGGCGTTTGAGCCCGAGCCGCGCAATTTCCAGCTCCTTGAATGGAACCTCGACGTGAACGGCTTCACGCCGCGCTCGAAAGCCCTCCGCATGGCCGCGTTCGACCGCCGCGCCCAGGTCCGCCTCTGGCAGAATCCGGTGAACCTCGGCGGCCACAGCGTGCTCACCGACACCTCGCCTGACGTTCCCGGCGAAATCCTCACCGTCGACGCCGCTCCGCTCGACGATTGCGTCGATGCTCCCATCGACGTCATGAAAATCGACGCCGAAGGCTCCGAACCGCTCATCTGGGATGGCATGCGCCGGATCATCGAACGCAGCCCGCGCCTGCGCGTTCTCCTCGAGTTCGATCCCACGCAGATTCGCGGCAAGGGCCGCGATCCGCGCGCCTTCCTCGCGCGCATTCACGAGGACGGCTTCGAGATCAAGCGCGTCCGCTTCAACGCCACGCTCGCCGCCACGACCGACGACGAATTGGCGAATGGCCAGCTCGTCATGCTCTACCTGAGCCGGTCCTAGCGGCATTCCGATCCGATGCCGCTCTACGTCGCCAAAGCCGGCAGCCCGCTCGTCGAGCGCGCTTGTCTCTCCACGCCGCTCGTCGCGCTCGAAACCGATGCGCCGCTCGAATCGGTGCCCGCGCCGGTGCGCCGCGCCGCCGATCTCGGCGACAGCTTCGACCTCGGCCGCTGGTCGCGCGCGGAAACGCAGCCCGGCGCGCACGCGACGATCGTTCGGTTCCCGGGCGAGCGCCTGATCACCGGCGAAAGCGACTACATCCGCCGCGATCTCCACGTCGCCGACCAGCGCATGTTCGTTCCGGTGCACCTCGCCTGTTCGAACGAAATCGATCTCGTTGGCCTCCAGCCGCGCTGGTACTCGGGCCGGCCGGCATCCGACGGCATCAATCAGGCGGTTCGCATCTCGGGAAATGCCGATCTCGCGCCGCCGCTCCGCGAATTTTTCGAGCACGCCGCCGAGCCCTGGGCGCGCCTCTACCGCGCCCTGCTGCACGGTTCGCTCGATGCGCAGGCCGGCCTCGCTCAACTCGAGCGGTTCCGCTCATCGCCGGGCGTGCATCCGACGCTCGACGCTCTCGCGCTCCGCAACCGGATCGCGCTGCTCGTCTCGCTCGAGGACTACGCCGAGGCCCGCCGCGGGATCAAACGCGGCATCGCCGCCTATCCCGATTACGCCGAGCTGTCCTATCTCGGCGCGCTCGTCTCGCTCGCCGAATCGGATCTCAGCCGCGCCGTCGCGCAGCTCCAGGAAGCCACGCGGAAAACGAATCCGCGCCTGGTCGGTTCGGGTGGTGAAAATTCCTATCGCGCGCACTGGCTCGTCGCCACGCTCAGCGAGGGCGTCGGAAACGAGTCGGTGGCTTTCCACCATTTCCGCGGCGGCCTCTACGCGCGGTCCGCGTTCGAGCCGTCGGTCGTTTCGCTTCTGAAACACCGGTTCCCGGAAGACGCGATGAAGCAGCTCGCCTACGACCTCGCCGCCCTCGCGCGCCGCGAACCGAAATATCTCGAGCCGGTCGCCTACTACCTGCTCCTGCACGGCAAGGTCGATATCGTTCGCCGCATGCTCGAAACGCACGCGATGAACGCCGGCATCCGCGCGAGGCTCGCTGAGCGCCTCGCCGCCTTTTCCCCCGCTCGCGCCGAGGGGCGCGCGCAAGGCCCGCCGGGCGTTCTGCCTGATCGGTCCGCTGTTCGTGCATTCGAGTCTCGCGCGCATCAATCGCGAACTCGCCGCGGCCCTGCTCGAATCCCCGAAGATTTGCGCCTGCCTCGAGCCGCACGGCTTCGCCACGCGCCGCCACGCCGATTTCCCGCGCGCGGAATCGCTCGAAATCGGCTTGATGCGCCGCCCGCCGGCGATGCGCCTCACCATCCGCCATCACTGGCCGCCGAATTTCCGCCGCCCGGCGCAGGGCCGACTCGCGGTGATTCTGCCCTGGGAATATGGCGCCGTGCCGCGTCGCTGGATCGAGGGCATCCGTCGCGCGGTCGATGAAGTCTGGGTTCCGTCGGCCTTCGTGCGCCAGGTTCTCGTCGAGGGAGGCGCGCCGCCCGAGCGCGTCCGCGTGATTCCGAACGGCGTCGATACCTCTTTGTTTCATCCCGAGGGGCCGCGCGCGAAACCGGCCGGCGCGAGAGGTTTCGTTTTCCTCTTCGTCGGCGGAGCGATTCCGCGCAAGGGAGTCGATCTGCTCGCCAAAGCCTACGGCCGCGCGTTTTCCTCCCGCGACGACGTCACCCTCATCGTCAAGGAAATCGGCTCCGACACGTTTTATCGCCACATGTCGCTCGTCAAGGAACTCCGTCGCGGCGCCGGCAGCCGCAACAGCCCCCATCTCGAAGTGCTCAGCGGCGAAATTGACGATGAAGCGCTCGCCGCGCTCTATCGCGCCGCCGACGCCTTCGTGCTCCCCTATCGCGCCGAAGGTTTCGCCATGCCCGTCGCCGAAGCGATGGCCTGCGCGAAGCCCGTCATCGTCACCGCCGCCGGTCCCGCGCCGGAATTTGTTCCCGCCGAACTCGGCTACTGGGTCCCGGCGCGCCGCGTGCTCGTGCCCGAACCGCCTCCGCCGCTCGGCGCGCTCGCCGGCGATTTCACCTGGTTCGAGCCGGACGTCGACGCGCTCTCCGCGCGCCTGCGGGAAGTCTTCGAAAACCGCGCCGAAGCCGCCCGTCGCGGAGCCGCCGGCGCCGAGCACGTCCGCCGCACGCTCGCCTGGCCGCGCGTCAGCCGCCTCTATCTTGATCGCATCGAGGCGCTGCTTGCCCGCGAAACCGCCGAAACGGCGGCAATCGAAGCGTCCGCCGGGAAAATATCCGCCCGCAATCCATCCCCGCCGGAAACACCCTCTCGTGAAATCCCCATTCTCGAAACGGAGCCCCGATGACGCTCGCTCTCTCGATGATCGTTCGCAACGCCGCCGCCGATCTCGAACGCTGCCTCGCTGGCGTCCGCGAATCCGTCAACGAAATCGTCATCGCCGATACCGGCTCGACCGACGGCACGCAAGCGCTCGCCCGCCGCCTCGGCGCCCGCGTCATCGAGATTCCCTGGGACAACGACTTCGCCCGCGCGCGCAATCTCGCCCTCGCCGAAGTCCGCTCCGATTGGGTCCTCGTCCTTGACGCCGACGAGCGCCTCGATCCCGCCGCGCCGGCCAGGCTTCCCGCGCTCACTTCCGCAGCGTCCGTCGCCGGTTACCAGGTCACCATTCGCAATTACACGCTCTCGGCCGGCGATCGTCTCTGGGACCGTTCCGCCGTTCCCAACGATTTCCGCCTGCCCGAATCGAATCCCTATCCCGCCTACGTCACGCACCAGAACGTGCGCCTGTTCCGCCGCGCGCCGGAAATCTGTTTCGTTGGCCGCGTCCACGAAAGCGTCGGCCCTCGCATCGTCGAAACCGGGGCCCGGCTCGCCGAAGCCGGCATCCTGATTCATCATTTCGGCCTCGTGGCCGCGAAGGAAACCCGCCGCCGGAAAAACGAGCTGTATCGCGAACTCGGCCGGCAAAAGGTTCTCGAAATGCCCGCCGACGCCCAGGCGCATTTCGAGCTGGGCCTCGTCGAATTCGACAATTTCCACGACGACGAAGCGGCGCTCGCCTGTTTCGAAAAGGCGTGCCGGCTGAATCCGCGTCTCGCCGTCGCCTGGCTCTTCGCCGCGCTCGCCGAATCCCGCCTCGGCCGCCACGCCGATGCGCTCGCCTCGCTCGCCCGCGCCAAACGCCTCGGCTACCGCACCCCTCTCGTCGAGGAAACCGGAGCCGACGCCCACTACTCGCTCGGAAATTTCGATGCGGCCCGCCGCGGTTATCGAGCTGCCCTGAAACGCCAACCCGCGGCAGCCGCCCTCGAAAGCAAACTCGGTCTCGCCGAACTGCGCGCCGGCCGCCACGCGAGTGGAATCGATCACCTGCGCCGCGCCGTCACCCAGGCGCCAGCGCTCGCCGAGGTTCACGACCGCCTCGTCCAGGCCCTCGTTCTGGCTCGATCGCCCCGCCGAAGCCGCCGCCGCCGCCGAAGCGAAGCTCGCCTCGGTCGAGCCCGCTGCTGCCGATTACATCCGCGCCGCCAGCATCTGTGCCCATCTCAACCAAACCGCCAAGGTCCGGGAAATCCTGCGCGCCGGCCTCGAACGCTTCCCGCGTTCCGAAAAGTTACAGTCCGTCGCGTCGGAATGGAACGTCGCCATTCCATCCAATCCTCCGCACGCCCACGTCCCCGCATGAGATCCGGTCCCACGTTTCAGGATGGAAGACGTGTAGCGCTGCCCTTCAGGGCGGCAAGCATTTCGTCGTGCGCCATTCGCAGCACCCTTTCTAAAGTCCCGCCCCGCCGTGCCGATAGATTCTCTGGAACGAGAAGTTCCGTAAGCCGGTCGTGAGCGCCAAACGGTCCCCGGACGGGCATCGCCCACGGGCAAAGGGCTCGGAACCGCGAACGGAACGTTAAAACCAGGGAAGGAGCACCAAGAAAATGTCACTCAGCATTCTGAACAACATTCCGGCCCTTTCGGCGCAGAACGACCTGCAATCGACCCAGGCGAGCCTGCAGAACACGCTGTTGCAACTCGCTTCTGGTCAGCGCATCAATTCCGGCGCCGACGATGCCGCCGGTCTCGCCATCGCCAACGGGTTGCAGGCCAACATCACCGCGCTGAACCAGTCGGCGATGAACGCCAACGACGGCATCGGCGCTCTGCAGGTTGCCGACGGCGCTCTCGGCCAGGTCACCAACCTGCTCAACCGCGCCGTCACCATCGCCACCGAGTCGGCCACCGGCACCGTCTCGAACAGCCAGCGAACGGCGCTCAACACCGAGTACACGTCGATCCAGAACGAAATCAACCAGATCGGCACGAACACCACGTTCAACGGCACGTCGGTCTTCACCTCGAGCACCACGTCCATCTTCATGAGCGACGCGGTGGCCAACAGCGTCATCGGCGTCAGCGTGGGCACGCTCAGCACGAGCGGTCTCGGCATCTCCAGCACGGACTTGTCCACCGCCACCGACGCGCAGACCGCGCTGACCGCCATCGACAGCGCCATCAGCACCGTCGCCCAAACCCGGGGCACGATCGGCGCGTCGGTCAACCGGTTGCAGGCCGCCTCGAACGTCATCAGCGTGCAGGTGCAGAACCTCACCTCCGCGCAGGACGCCATCCAGGGCGCCAACGTCGCCACCGAGGTCACCAACCTGTCCAAGTACAGCATCCTGAGCCAGACCGGTATCGCCGCTCTGGCCCAGGCCAACTCGCAGCAGCAGAACATCCTCCAGCTGCTGCACTAATCGGAAAGCCCCGGGGCCGGCCGACAGAAGCCGGGGACCGGCGCCGGGGCCCCTTCCGGTTGGAGCAGGGAACCATGAAAGAGCCGTCGCAAGGAACCGAACGCTTCGTGATTCAGGATCGCTCGCCAAGCCGGCGCAAGGGCCCCAACCAGCCCCGCGCCGGCTTCGGCGCGTTCGCCGCCGGTTTCCGTGGCGTCGCGAAGGCGCGCCCGCAACTCGCGCACGCGTTCACAGGTCGCGGAAGATGCGGCTGTAGCGCCGCCCTTCAGGGCGGCACGGCCCCGAAAGGCCGATCTCCATGGTCGCGGTAAGGGAGCACGCATGAGTTCAGTTGGCTTCAATACATCCGCAGCGACGGCGTCACTCTCCACCAGCGCCGGCGCCGGTTTCAACGTTCAGTCAATGGTCCAGGCCGCGCTCGCCGCCGATTCCGGCCCGCTCTACCAGATGCAGCAGGAGCAAACCACTCTCCAGGGCCAGACCTCCGCGCTCAATCAGCTCCAGACCGAACTCACCGCCCTGCAAACCGCCGTGCAGGCTCTGAGCGATCCCACCGGCGCGATCTACGCCGAAACCACCACCTCCTCGGCTCCCAGCATCCTCACCGCGACCGCCGCGAACGGCGCCGCCACCGGCAACCACACCATCACCGTCAACTCTCTCGCCACCACTTCCTCCGCCTACTCCTCCGAATTTGCGTCCTCCTCGACCGCCCTTCCCACCGGCAGCTTCGATGTCCAGGTCGGCTCGGGCGCCGCGACCACCATCACCGTCGACAGCACCAACAACACGCTCTCCGGCATCGCCTCCACCATCAACGGCCAGAATCTCGGCGTCACCGCCAGCGTCATCACCGACGCCAACGGCTCCCGCCTCTCCCTGGTCAGCAACACCAGCGGCGCGGCCGGCAACATCACCATCTCGAACGACACCGTCGGCCTCGGCTTCACCCAAACCGCCGGAACCAACGCCTCGCTCACCGTCGACGGTGTGCCCGTCTCTTCCGGCTCGAACATGGTCAGCGGCGTGATCTCCGGCGTCACGCTCAATCTGCTCTCCGCCTCGCCCGGAACGAACGTCAGCCTCGCCGTCGCGCCCGACAACACCCAGATCACGAATGCCATCAACGGCTTCGTCTCCGCCTACAACACGCTCATCTCCGACGTGAACTCCCAGTTCAACGTCGATCCCACCACCCGGCAGGCCGGCGTGCTCGCCTCCGACGGCACCGTCGGCATGCTCCAGGAACAGCTGCTCACGATGGTCAATACCTCGACCACCGGCAACAACGGCATGGTCAACCTCACCGCGCTCGGCATCAACATGCAGAACGATGGCACCCTCCAGGTCGATACCTCGACGCTCAACCAGAACCTCTCCACCAACATTGCCGCCGTCCAGAATTTCTTCCAGAACTCCTCCAATACCGGCTTCGCGCAGTCCCTCAATGCCTCCCTCACCCAGATGGCCGATCCCGCCACCGGCCTGCTCAGCACCGATATCAACGGCATCGCCCAGACGCAAACCGACCTCGCCAGCCAAATCTCCGATTTCCAGGCCTATCTCAACACCGAGCAGCAATCGCTCACCCAGCAGTACAGCCAGGTCGATACCGTCCTGCAGCAGCTTCCTCTGCTGCAATCCCAGATCGCCCAGCAACTGGCAGGTGCATGATGACCCAGCAAAATATCGCCAATCACTACCAGCGCCACCGCGCCCGCGGCGCCAGCCCCGTCGGCCTCGTCGTTCTTCTCTACGACGCCGCCATCGAATCGCTCCGCCGCGCCAGGCTCGCCGCCGGGAACGGACGCATCGAGGAACGCGTCGCCGCCTCCAATCACGTCGTCCTCGTCATCAACGAACTCACTCGCAGCCTCGATCGCAAACGTGGCGGCGAAATCGCCCGCAACCTCGACCAGTTCTACGCCGTCGCGCTGGCCAGGCTCATGGAAGCCAACGTCCGCTCCGATCCCAATCTGTTCGAGGAACTCGTCGGCATGTTCTGCTCGCTTCGCGAAACCTGGCAGCAGGTCGAAATCGAAACCGCCGCCCCGGCCGGCGCTCCGAACCCCGCGGTTGCCGCCACGCCTTCCGTCGGAGAAGCCTCCGCGATCAGTTGGAGCGCCTGATGCCTGCCGCCCTTCTTCGATCGGATCCTCGCCGCGAACGAAACCCTTGCCGGTGCTCTGCGCCAGGCAAACGATCCCGCCTTCGTGACAACCGCGCTCGATCCGGCGCTCGTCGCCCGTTTGCAAGCCGCCGTCGCCGCCGTCGACCGCGCCACCACCGCAGCCTCCGCCGAAGATCGCGCCGAAACCCGAGCCCACCCCGCCTACGCCGAATATAAGGACCGCCTCGCGCAGCTCCACGCCGCGCTCTCCCTGTGGCAGACCCGCCTGCTGACCGTTCGAGCCCAGCTGGACCGAAAATCCCAGCGAGTTACCGCCGCCCGCCACTGGGCCGAAGCCTACAACCGCACTCGCTGACCACCCCTCGGAAACGTGGAACTTTTGGCTCGGGTGCCCAGGCGCCGGACTTGCGCCTGGGGTTTTCCCCCAAAGACCACCCCGAGCACATTCATCGTCCCCCATCGCAATCCCGCCGTAGGGCCGACGTCCCGTAGCCCGCCGTTGCCCCGCTCAATGGGGTGACACACCCTCCCCGCCAACGATCCGCGCCGTGCGCACACCACTCCCGCCGTCGCGCAAACCGCCCCGTGAAAACCCCCCGTGTCAGGCCAGATAGCTGAACAGGGTCGGATTACTGAGGACTTTACCGCTGGCCGCCAGCACGGCCTGGTTCTGCAGTTCCGCCTGGCTGAGGTCCGTCGCCGCCTTCGCCGGATCGACGGCGATCAGGTTGTTCTGCTGCTGGCTCAACTGCACGTTCTCGCTGTTGAGAAAGGTCGTGGCCGACGACATCTGATTCAGCCCGTTGCCGTAGAACACGCGCTGCTGGTTGAGCTGCTGAAAGGCGTTCTGCACCGCCGTATTCGCCGCTTCGATGCCCGTGCCCGTTTGCATCGCCGTGATCAACTGTTGCACCGACCCGAAAACGTCCCCGCTCGCGTTCGAGAAGATCTGGCTGCCCGGCACGTTCAGCTGCATCGTTTGCCCGTTGAGAACTTCCAGCGAATTCGTGTTCGTATTTCCCTGATATGTGATGGTCCCGCTCGCATTCGGCGCGTAAGGCACGGTATTCACCGCCGTGCCGCTGAACAAATACTCGCCCTGATACGACGTGTTCGCCAAGCCAACCATCTCGTTCTGAATGCCCTGCAATTGCGCGGCGATCGCCTGCTGATCGGAAGCGGTCAGCGTGCCGTTCGCGCCCTCGGTGCCGAGCGAAATCACTTTCGTCATCAGCTGCACCGCCGAGCTCAAGGTCGAATCGGCGGCCTGGAACATGCCCTGCAAACTGTTGATGTTCCGCTGAAACGTGTCGTTCTGCCCGGCCTGCGTTCTGGTTGAGGATCAGCGCGGCCGTGGCCGAAGGGTTGTCGCTCGGCGCGTTCACGGAGCGCCCGGTTGAGAGCTGCTGGATGGCCGTATTCTGCTGCGCGAGCGAAACCTCGATCGCGTTCAGCAGGTTTGGTGCGAGATTGGGATCGACGCGTAGTGCCACGTGTTAATCCTTTCCGAGCTGTACCGCGCTCTGCGTCAGATTGGAGATGATCGTGATCACGCGCGCCATCGCGTCGTAGGCCTGCTGATACTGGATCAGGTTCGCCGCTTCCTGGTCGAGCGAAACGCCCGAAAGCGCTCCCCGCTGATTTTGCAGCTGCTGCAGCACCAACTGATTCGCCGATTGCTCGCTCTGCGCGTTGGCGACCGTGTTGCCGATCTGAAAAACCATCCCCGAATAGTAGGAAGTCGGCGTTTGCCCCGCGACGATCGTTTGGTTCGCCAGCGCCGCCATTGCGTTCGCGTTCCCGTTGCTCCCCGTCGTGCCGTCCGAACTCGCCGCCACCAGCGTGGGATCGGTGATCGCCACCTGCAGCGCCGCCGCCGCGCCCGTGCCCCCTGCCGGCGGCGGAACGAAAAAGTTCCCGCCGGGGTTCCCGTTCAAATCGAAGCCCGCCGCGCTCTGCGTGTTCACCGCGTTCGCGATCCCCGCCGCCAGCGTGTCCAGGCTCGCGAGCGTCGCCGGGATCTGCTGATCGCGCGCCTGCAATTCGCCGGCGATCTGCCCGGACGAAATGCTCGAGGTAATGTCGGTTCCCTGCGAATAGATGTGCGTCAGGCCCGTCGTCGGGTCGGTCCCGGTCGTCAGATTGAAGCTCTGATTGCCCACCACCAGCGGCGCCCCGCTGGTCGTCGTCAGCGTCAGCCCGTTGTTTCCGCTGCTCACGTAGCTCACGTCGATCAACCCCGAGAGCTGCTGAATCAACTGGTCCCGCTGGTCCACCAGCCCGCTCGGATCCTGTCCGGCGCCCGAAAGCGCCGTCACCTGCCCGTTGAGCTGCGCGATCTGCGTCGTCAGCTGATTCACCTGCGTCACGCCCTGCTGCACCGAAAGATCAAGATTGGTTTGCTGGCTCGTGAGGCTCCCGGAAATCTGGTGGAAGGCGTCCGCCAGGTTCTGCGCCGAGGTGATCACGTTCTGCCGGTAGTTCAGATTGGTGGGATCGGAGGCGAGCTGCTGCCACGCGCCGAAAAAATTCGTCATCGGCGTTTGCAATCCCACGCCGGACGCCTCGTTGAACAGCGTTTGCATCTGCTGCATCGAGCTGACGAAACTGTTGAGCTGCCCGCTCTGCTGGCTTTCCTGGTCGATCCGTATCTGCAGGATGTTGTCGCGAATGCTCTGCGTTTGCCCCAGCGAAACGCCGGTGCCGAACTGGAGCGAGCCGTAGCTCAGCGGAGGGTTTTCCTGAAACACCGGCACTTCGCGCGCGTAACCGGGCGTGTTCGCGTTCGCGACGTTGTTCGTCGTGACCGCCACCGCTCCCTGATCCGCCGAAAGCGCCTGTAACGCGATCGATAGCGACCCTGAAAGGCCTCCCATGGCTCAGCTCCGCCCTCCCGCCGCCGTGCCCGCCAGGCGCGGATCCGCGTACGTCGGCGCCGTCGACCGCAGAAAATTCAGCATCGCGTCCAGCGTCCGCCGCGACCGCCGCACCAGCGCCGCGTGCCTCTGGTTCAACTGCCGCACTTCCGCCTGCGCCTCCGCCACCCGCTCGAGCAGGCGATCGATCCTGCCGCTCTCGCCTCGCGCCGCCATCCCCGCCGCCCATTTGCGCTGCAGCGCGTCGAGCACGCGATCGAGCGACCGGATCTCCCCGCACAGCCGCTCCTGGTTGCCCACCGACTGATGGATCGTCTCGATGTCCATCCGCACCAGCGCATCGGTTGAAGCCCGCAGCGCCGCCACCAGCTCTCCCAGCAGCGTCAGTCTTCGCTCGAGCAATTCCGTATGCTGTTCGTCTCGCACCGTCACGCCATTTCGTCCAGTTCGTGCGGCTCGGCCGTCTTGATCACTTCAAGCGATTCGAGCGGCTCGGCCTCGTCACCGGACGCCTTCTCCCGGACAGGTGCCCGCGGCTTGCGCTCTTTCCGCTCCCCGCCCAGGGCGTTTCCTTCCCGATTCCCCACAGGCTCGATTGGGGAGGCGAGCAGGTCGTCCGGCACGGCTCATCCTCCTCCGCTCACCCCTGCGGGCCGGCTCCGAACAGCTCGCCGAGCATCGACTGCGCCACCTTTCCCGCATCCGCTCGATACGAGCCGCTCTGCACCGCTTGCCGCAAAGCTTGTACCCGCCCCTGTCGCACCGCGGGGAAATTCCCCAGTTGCGTTGCCAGTTGGCTGATGCTTGCCGAGTCGCTTGCCACCGGCGCACTGCCGCCCTGCCCACCGCCGGCCTGCCCAACCGACTGGTTCGCGCCGGCCGATTTCGCCTCGGAAGTCCGTTCCGACTGTCCGCTGTTTGGAACCGGAACATTGGGATCGATTCTCACCTTGTTTCTCCTCGGCTCCCGGATCCTTGCTTTCCGGAACCGCCGGCCGAACCCCTGCTGGCCGGTCAGGTTTCGCCAAGGAGAATATCGGCACTCCGCAAAATTTCTTTAATGGCGTCCGCTGAACTGACGCCCATTTCAAAACCCCGTGGTTTCGGGGGTCAGGGCTTCAGCCCTGACAATAGACCGCATAAAATCAGGGGGCTTCAGCCCCTGAAGTTGGCGCCGGCCCGCCCTGTCATTCCAGCGCAGCGAGGAATCCGCTTCCCCTGCTCCCACTGGGACCCTTCTGCCGGCGTCAGGAACTCGATTTCCCGCTCTGCCCGGCGACATCCCCTTTCAACGAATTTACGATCATCTTTGCCAGCCCAAACCCGCCATTTTCCGCCATCGCCATCGCCGCCATCTCCATGCCCATCCCCGTCATCGACGACCCGATCTCATCCTGCGGATTTCCCATCTGATTGCTCTTGTTCCAGGCGCGCCACACGCTCGCCATTAAAATCCCTTCGAACGCCCGCGCCGCGTTCTCGAGCTTCTGCAAACCCGGATTGGGCGCCCCGCTCGCATCCCCTCCGCTCAAGCCAGAAGCAGCCGCCTGTGCCATTCCGGCACGCAATCCCGTCAAATCCATTCCCGCCTCCCCCAACTCCTGTCATCCTGAGCGAAGCGAAGGACCCCGAACGCGCAGAGGCCAAGTGGCCCACGAAGACGCGCCGTCGGAGTGTGTGCGCGAAGCGGCGCTTTGTGGGTCCCGGCTTCAGCCGCGACATAAGGCCCTTGCAAGAAAGGGGCGTTAGCCCCTGAAGCTCCCCGCCCAGCAGCCATTACGTCACCACCAACTGCGCATGCAACGCCCCCGCAGCCTTCAGCGCCTGCAAGATCGCGATCACATCGCGCGGCGAAGCCCCGATCGTTTGCAGTCCGCGCACCAGCTCTTCCACCGTCGCCCCTTCCTGCAACTTGATCGTTTGCGCCGCCTGATCCTGCGCCTGCAAATTCGTTTGCGGCACAACCACCGTCTTCCCGCCCTTTGAAAATGGCTCCGGCTGCGACACCTCGAAGTGCGTCACGATCTGCACCGTCAGGTTCCCGTGCAGAATCGCCGCCGCGCCCAGCGTGACGTCGCCGCCCATCACCACCGTCCCCGTCCGCTCGTTCACCACGACCCGCGCCGACTGATCCACGGCCACGCGCAGGTCCTCGATGTTCGCCAGCAAATCGGAAACCTCGCTCGCCCGGCGCGGAATGCCCGAAATCACGATCCGCCGGCTGTCGAGCGGCTTCGCCGCCGGCCGCCCCAGCGCCTTGTTGATGGCGTCGGCCACATTGCGCGCCGTCGTGAAATCCGGATTCCTCAACAGCAGCGAGAGCTGCGTCAGCCCGGCCAGGCTCACCGCCGTGTCCCGCTCGACGATCGCCCCGTTCGGAATGATGCCGACGGTTGGATGGTTCACCACTTTCGCGTTGCTGTTCAGGCCGGCGCTGTAGCCGCCCAGATCGAGCGGACCCTGCGCCATCGCGTAAACTTTTCCGTTCGCCCCGACCAGCGGCGCCAGGAGCAGCATGCCGCCTTCGAGGCTCTTCGCGTCGCCGGTCGAGGAGACCGTCACATCGATGTGCGTCCCCGGCTGCGCGAAGGCCGGCAGCGTCGCCGTGACGAACACCGCCGCCACGTTGCGCACCTGCACCGCCGTCGCCGGGATCTGCACGCCCATGCGCTGCAAAATGTTTCCGAGCGTCTGCGTCGTGAATATCGTTTGCCGGCTGTCGCCCGTTCCCGCCAGGCCCACCACCACGCCGTAGCCGATCAGCGGATTCCCTCGCACGCCCTCGACGCTCGTGATGTCCTTCAGCCGCACCAGGTCCGCCGGTTTGTCGGCCGCCGCCGCGCCGAGCGCCGCGCCCGCGAGCATCGCGGCCGAGAGACAGGCGATCAGAATCTTCTTGCGCCCCATCACTTGGCTCCTTCAGAAAGTCAGCAGCCGCAACATCAGCCGCACGATCGGGTTCGGTCCCCGCGTCCCGTCGCTCACCACGCCCTTGCCCTTCACTTCCACCTCGAGATTCGAAAGCGAAGCCGACGACACCATGTTCCCCGGCGAAACGTCGCCCGGCCGCGCCAGCCCGCGCACCACCACCGTTTGCCGCTCGTTGCCGAAATTGATGTCTCGCGCCGCCTGGATCACCAGCACGCCGTTCGGCAGCACCGCCACTACCTGCCCGGAAAGCGTCGTCTGCAGGCTCCGCGTCGTCGCCGATTGCCCCTTGCTGTTCAGCGTCGTCTGCGCGCTCGGTGAAAAGAGGTTCGCGATCCCCGCCTGCGGCCCCACGATGCCCAGCAGTTGCGTGATTCCCGATTGCGAAGCGAACGCCCGCTGCGTTTGCACCGTGCTCGCCGTGCTCGCAGAAAACTGATCCGCCAGCAAAATCGTCACCAGATCGCCCACCTCCCGCGCCTTGTAATCGGTCCCGAGATCGCCCCACGACGCCGCCGGCGTCCACAAACTCCCTCGCGCCGGCTCGACCACCGTCGCCCCCATCGCGTTCACCCGCTGCAAATACGTCGCCAGGCTCTCCGCCACCGGCCCCTTCGGTCCTTTCTTCTTTCCCCATCCCCATCCGCCGGCACAAGCCGGCGCGGCCAAAAGCAGCGCCGCAGTTGCCACAATCCCCGCCATCCGCTCCATCCGCCTCATCACCCGCATCGCATCACCCTTTCTCGTTTCTCCGCCGGCGCGGGGAACCGTCACCGCCTCCCACTGGCAGGGGTTTCTGCCGACCCTCCCCAAAATCGTTCGCCGCATTCTTGCCCGGGTAGCCACGGTCAGTGTTTTCCTGACCGTGGGCCTTTGCCTTCGAAAATTCCACATCAAAACCCCGCTTCCAAACAATCCGTCCCCACAACCTTCGCCCGCATCACCTGCCGCGTGTTCGTCATCCGCACGCGAATCACCTGGCCCAGATATCCCGGCTCGAGCGCCTCGGCCGTCGTGTGAATCTCCATCGTCCCGCTCACCAGCACCAGGCTCGCCATCCGCAAAGCCATCACCAGCGGTTTCCCCCGCGGCCGCCGCTCCCGCCGAGCCAGCATTGCCGCCCGCTCGGCGATACGAGCCCGCGCTTCCATCCGTCGCGCTCCGCCGTCGGCCGTTCCCAGCCACGCCCCCAGGCCGTCGACCGGCCGCACCATCACGTCGAACGGCCGTATATCCCGCTCCTTCGCCGTCCACAACCGGAAAACCGCCAACTGCAGCGCCGAATCGAATTTCATTCCCACGACACGCAGCCCGGGGTCCGACGCCGTCACCATCACCGGCATCCCCAGCCGCACGTCTTCCGCCTTCAGCCCGCGCGCGTTCGCAAACCCTTTTCCCCCGAGCGCCGACCGGATCGCCGCAAACACTTCCTCCCGCGAAACCTCCCGCGCCCTCCGCTCCACCACGACGCTCGCCGGAATCTCGATCTCCCCGGCCAACTCCGGCCCCAACCGTCGCGCGATCTCCTCGCGGCTGAATCGCCGCGGGCTGCCCGCCAGCGGAGCCGCCCCCAGCACGATCCGCGCCGCGAGCGAGCGCATGCCTCGAGGCGCCGCCGCCGGCAACAGAATCCGCCAGCGTCACCGAAGCCGCGTCCACGCGCGCGCGGGCAAACAGCCGCACCCGAGCGATCGATTCCGCCCTGGCTCCCGCGCCCAGCGCCAATGCCAGCCCCACCATCAGCGCCGCCCGCGCCGGTCTGCTCACCATCGGCGCTCTTTTCCGGCGCGTCACAGGCCCTGTCATCCTGAGCGAAGCGAAGGATCCCGAAAGCGTCGAGACAACGTGCCTCACGAAGACGAAATATCGGCCTCCGACTGAACCGCGGTCGCGTCTGGAGATCTTCTTCAAAATGGTCCGCCGCCTTTCCGCCTCGGTAGCCACGGTCAGCGCCTTCCTGACACCGTGTGCCTTCGCCCGTGAAAACCCCGGCGCTAACTCGCCAGCGTATTCAAGTCCTGCAGCATCTGATCCGCCGCCTGCACGACTTTCGAATTCGCTTCGTAAGACCGCTGCGCCAGAATCATGTTCACGAATTCATCCACCACGTTCACGTTCGATCCCTCGAGCATCCCCTGCTGGATCGTTCCGAGCCCCTCGGTCCCGCCCGGCGCCCCGACAATCGGATCGCCCGAAGCCGTCGTCGCCAGGAACAGGCTCCCGCCAATACTGTTCAGCCCGCCCGAGTTCGGAAACATCGCCAGCTGAATCTGCCCCACCTGCTGCGCCTGCGTCTGTCCGGGCTCTGTGACGCTCACCGTGCCGTCCGATCCCACCGTCACCGACAACGCGTCGGGCGGAATCGTGATCGAGGGCTCGATCGGATTGCCGTCGGAGGTCACCAGGTTCCCCTGCGCGTCCAGATGCAGCGCCCCGGCCCGCGTATACGCGATGTTGCCGTTCGGCAGCCGCACCTGAAAAAATCCCTCGCCGCTGATCGCCATATCGAGCGGATTGCCGGTGTTCGTGAAGTTGCCTTGCGACTGAATCACTTCGTCGGACGCCGTGCGCGTTCCGAGGCCGATCTGCAGACCCGACGGAATCGTCGTCTGCTGCGTCGCCGCCGCGCCCGGCATCACCAGGTTCTGATACAGCAGATCCTGAAACTGCAGCCGCCGCTGCCGGAATCCGGTCGTGTTCGCGTTCGCCAGATTGTTGGCGATGTTGTCGAGATTCAACTGCTGCGCCTGCATCCCGCTGGCGGCCGTATAAAATGCGCGAAACATCCTGTCTCTCCTTCGCGAGCCGTGTCCCGACTCGCGTCTCCGTAAGGGCCCCGGCTTCCCGGCCCGCGGAAAGCGTCCGGACTTCGGGGGTCGCGGCTTCAGCCGCGACAGAAAGCCCGTGGAATGAAAGGGGCTTTAGCCCCTGAAGCTTCGGGCCTCTTCTTTTGCAACCTGTTTACTCGTGCCAAAAATCTCACCGCCGCTTCGATCTTCACGGCTGCCCCAGACTCGCCGCCGTCTTGTCGAAATCGGTGTTGAAAATCGCCATCGCGCGTTCCATCATCTGCGCGTTCCGCTCCGCCAGAATCAGGCTCACCATCCCCGTCACCGCGTTCGTGTTCGAGGCCTCCAGCACGCCCTGCTGCACCGACGGGTTCGCCTCCGCCTTCGCCGCCCCGGCGGGCGCCGTGAATTCACCGTTCCCCGACAGCGCGAGATCGGTCCCCGGCGCGAAATTCACGATCTCCAGTTTCCCCACCATCGCTCCGTTCACCGAGATCGTTCCGTCGCTGCTGATCGAAATGTCGCCCGCCGGCACCTGAATCGGCTTCGGCTTCGGCCGCCCGGCCCCGAGCACCGGTTCGCCCTGCGCGCCCACCAGTTGCCGCTTCGCGTTCAGATGGAAACTCCCATCGCGCGTGTAGCGAACGCCCGCCCCGGTCTGGAGCGCGAAAAATCCCGCGCCCTGAATCGCCACGTCGAGCTTGTTCCCGGTCGGCACCAGCGACCCCTCCTGCAAATTCAGCCACTGCCCGCCCACCACCCCATACCGGTTCATCGCTTGATTCAGCGGCGTAAGCGAGCCGTTCGCCGAAGCGCTTCCAAGGCTCGCGTCGAGCGCGTTGTAGAACTGTTCCTGCGTCTTGTAACCGTCGGTGTTCGTGTTCGCCAGATTGTTCGCCAGCACGTCCAGCGCCTCCATCCGGCTCACCAGTCCCGCGCACGCTGCGTAGTACCCGCTGTCCATGTCGCAATCTCCGCACCCATCCCCCTTGCAAGACAAAGACCAAAGGGCGATAAACGGCGAGCAAGGAAAATCGCGTAATTTCAATGGATTTGAATCAGAACCACAGGAAGAAACTTCCGCGAAAGCTCGCGCCCGGAAACTCGTGCCGGGTCCCGTCAATCAACCAGGCAGCTTTTGCCTGAAAACCGCTCGGCGAACCGCAACCCGCGATTCGCAAGCGCAAAATCAGGAGCAGGGAACCGCCGCCCGTGAATAAATCCTAATCGAACAACTCTGTCGGTAGTTTCGGGTGCCCCAGTCGCCGTCCCGATGCCTCTCTCGATACGGGACGGTCCGCATTCTCAAAATCGGACCGGACTTGCGCCTGGGAGTTTTCGTCAAAATCAGGCACGACGCAGGTCGCTCACCTCGCCCGATTCCCCCACCAGAGGTTTGCCCTCCAGCATCTTCCGCATCAGCGGATATTCGCGCCGCAGCAGCCCCACGAGCGCCCCGCGCCCCGATTCGCCCAGTTGCGGCAGACAGGCCCGGTAATACGCGTCCGCCGCCGGCTCGCCCGCCTCCGCGCCCGCTTCCATCGTCTCGCAGAAATGGTCTGCCGCGGCCACGACGCCAACCATTCCGGCAGGGAATCGCGCCCGCTCCGGCTGATGGTGCGATTCAATCACCTCCACCAGCACCGGATCGAAATTCCAGTTGATGCCGAGCCACCGCCCCACCTCGCAATGGTCCAGGCCGAAATATTCCCGCTCGAGCGCCAGCGATTCCGCGCTATCCCCCTTCAGCCACACCGCCGCCGCCGTGTTCTCCTCGGCCGCCACCATCAACAGCGGCAGTTTGCCCACGTCGTGCAGCAGCCCGCCCAGATACGCCTGATCGGAATCTTCCAGGTTCAACCGCCGCGCCACGCGCTCGCTCAGCGTCGCCACCACCAGCGAATGCGTCCAGAACAACTCCACCTGCTCCCCCGGCAACTGCTCGCAGGAAAGCTGGATCAGGTAACAGGTGAACGCCAGATTCCGCAGCCGCTCGGTCCCCATCAGAATCGCCGCTTCCTCCACCCGCCTCACCCGCCGCCGCAGATTGAACAGCGCCGAATTGCAGAGCCGCAAAAGCTGCGCCGTCAGGCTCGGATCGCTGCGAATCACCGTCGAAACCTGCTTCAGGTCCACCGGTGAAGAGCCCAACATCGCGTTCAATTGAAACAGGTGACTCGGCATCGTCGGCAACCCCTCGGAAAGGATTGCCAGCAGCCCCGCCTTCCTCCGCCGCACTTCCCCTTCGCTACCTGCCAGCGCCGATTCTCCGCTGACCAAACGGCCGACTGACACCGCATTCATATTCCCATTCCTTTGCGCGTCCATCGCCAAGCGTCAATTTTCACATCGGCCAACTCCCCGCCAATCTTTAGTCCAAATTCCGAAGACCCCATGTCCCCGAACGCACCACGACCACCATCGCCAACACTCCCATTGTCATCCTGAGCGAAGCGGTCCGATCCTGTCGATACGGACCGCCCCGTATCCGTGAAGGCATCGGGGCGAAGGATCCCGCACGAGTAGAGGCAAAGGAATCCAAGAAGTCGCAGCCGCGCCTCGCTATTCGGTACCAGCGCTCAAACGGAATCGCCCACAGCTGTTTTTAGAGGAACTCAACTACCAGGAAAATGAAACAAAAGATCCCGTGCCCCGGAACGGCACAGGAACCGCACCCACAAACTCCGCCCCACCCGTGCCAACTGCAACGCCTGCGCCCCCAACCGCTCCCCAAAGCCGCATGCCGCGTGCGCAATCTCGAATGGATCGCGCACGCTGTCGAAAATCATCGCCTCGGGAGCCACAGTCGAGTTCTCCAGATCCGCCAGCGCCGCCGCATACGCCGATTCGCTCACAATGCAAGGCACCGTCCGGCAGCCAAGCATTTGTTCGATCCCGTAAAGCACCGCATGGTCCACGCCCGAGGTGAACGCAACGTAGAGCAGGCTGCGGTCCGCCGAATGGAAAACCGGCAGCAGCCGATGCGTCTGGCAGAGCGTCAGCGGCACCAGCCCCGCGCACAGCCGGTATCCCAGGTCGCCCTCGAGCGGAAACACGGGGCAGCCCCACTGCGTCGCGAGCGCCCGCGTGATGTCCTGCTCGCCCGCCGCGTCGATTCGTCGCAGCCAGTCGCCCACGCGCCCTTCGCCGTGCTCCTGCTGCAAAGCCAGCGCCTGCCGCAACTGTTCCTGGTTGATCACGCCGCGCTGCAGCAGCACCAGCCCGATCGGCACGCGATGGCTCCTCGCAAGCGGAGCCTCGGCGGCCGGCAGCAGCTCGAGAATCGAGCGCTCGAGCGCCGGCAACAGGCAGCGCGGGCTGCAATACCATTTCTCGCGCAGGGAAACGCCCAGCGCGCGCCAACGCCGCGCCGGCAGCCGTGCTCCATGCGGGCGGCATCGCGCGTGCGCGCACTCGGGAAAGTAGCGGCTCAGCTTCTCCCGCCACCGGCTTCCCAGCGCCAGCGGCGCCCGAATCCCGCCTATCGTCGCCATGCTTCTCCTATGCAGGATTTCTCCCAGGAATTTTCACGTTCACGAGCAACTCGCCCCAATCTTCATCCGCGCGGAGTTTGTGTAGCGCCGCCCTTCAGGGCGGCAGCCTGTTGCGCAAGGGAAGAAAAAGATTCCGGGCTGAAGCCGCCTCTCGACCCGCGCGCTTCACCCCAGCCCATTGCGGGAAATCCGGACTATCCCCGAATCGCCGCAATCCGCTCGGCCGGACCCAGAATCTCCGTGATGCGCAATCCGTAGTTGCCCTCGACCACCACCACCTCGCCGCGAGCCATCAGCCTGCCCGCCACCAGCAACTCGGCCGGCTCGTTCACCTGCCGCGCCAGTTCCACCACCGCGCCCGGCCGCAGATTCAGCACGTCCTTCAGCAGAAGTTCCTTCTGCCCGAACCGTATGCTCGCCTCGAGCTCGACGTCGAGCAGCAGATCCAGATTCGATCCCTCGTCGTCGAGCGCCGATGTCGGATCCACCCCCGCCGCGGCGCCGCCCGTCTCCACCCGCGCCGTGAGCGCGCCGGCAAGCGCCTCGTCGATCTCGAGAACCACCGTGATCGCTTCGGGCGTCCCGCCTTCCAGGCGAATCGCGGCCGCGGCCGCCGGTTTCCATTCGTTGCCGTCGTCTTTTTCCTCGCGGAATTCCACTTCGCCGCCGGCCGGCGCCTTCAGCCGCGCCGCGGCCTGCCCGGCCACCTGCCGCAGCAATTGCGCCGCCGCCTCATGATCCGCTTCGCTCGCTTCGCCGGCCGTTTCGCCCGTCTCCCCGCGCAGAACGCGCGCCAGCGCCTTCAATCCCGCCGGCGAAACGTCGAGCCTCTGCCGCCCGCGAATCGCGCCCGAGCAGCCGAGCCGCGCGCGAAACCCGTTCTCCGCTTCTCCCCGCGCCCGCGCCAGTTCCGATTCCTCGGCAACCAGCGTCGCCCGCGCATCCGGCGCGACGATCTGCTGCAAAATCTCGACGAACGCCGCCGCCCACGCCTCCAGATACCGCCGCACCGGTTCCGGCCACCTCATCGCAGTTTCGGCCACGTCAGCTCACTCCTTTCCGCCGTTTTCCATCGGCAACAGCTCGGCCAGCCGCGCTCCGCGGTTCGCGCCGCAGCGCACCGGCGTCGCCAGAAACATGTCGCGCCCGCTCACCGCCAGCCGCACCGGATCGGCCACGCGATGCGGCAGCGGCAGCACGCTCCCCGGCCGCAGGCCGAGCAGCGCGCCGATCGGCACGCGGCCCGGCGGCACGCGCAACTCCACCGGCAGCCAGCTCTTCAGCAAACGCGTGCGCAGGCGTTCGCGCACCGCCGTATCCGTCACCGCCCGCGTATAGGTCCATTGCACCGCCAGCTTCCGCAGCAGCGCGTTCGATACCGCCGCCGGAAAAATCAGGTTCAGCGTTCCGCTCGCTTCCGGCATGTGAATCTCGAAGCTGAGCGACATCACCTTCTCGGTCGAAAGCATCAGCCCCTGCGCCTGCGCCGCTATCTGCCGGCGGTCGAACTGCATCTCCAGCTCGAGCACCGGCTGCCAGCTCTCCTGCAACTGCCGGCACAGCAGCCGCACCAGGCTCTTCGAGAATCTGCTCCTCGATCTCGGTAATCGGCCGCGTCTCCCCTTCGTTTTTCCCCTCGCCCCCGAGCACCAGATCGATCATCGGAAACGCCAGCGACAGGTCCATCTGCAGAAGCGCCTCCACGTTCAGCGGCCGGATCGAAATCGACGCCAGATACGTCATCTCCGGCAGCCGGCTCAGTCGCTCGCTGTAAATCACCTGCTCGACCGACGCCAGGTTCATCTCGAGCCCCACCCGCAGATACGCCCCCAGCGCGTTCGTCACCCGCGCGGCGAACCGCTCGTGCAGCATGCTCACCGACCGCGCCTGATTGGCGGTGATCTGCGCCGCATGCCGGAAATCGCAGCGCTCCGCCTTCCGCCGCCCGCCCCGCGCCGGCTCGCCCGCCCGCGGCCGCGTCGAGGCGCGCACCAGCGCGTCGATCTCTTCCTGGCTCAAACTCTTTTCCACGTTCGCTCCTTCGCCGCGCCGGCCTCGACCGCGCCTGCCGCCGCGTCTTCCTCGACGCGCCGCCGCAGCCGCGCCCGCAGCTTGACGAGCGCCGCCGAATGGATTTGCGAAACTCGCGATTCGCCCACGCCGATTACCTCACCCACCTCCCGCATCGTCAGCTCTTCCTGGTAGTAGAGCCCCAGCACGTGCTGCTCCTGCGCGTCCAGCTCCCGAATCGCTTCGGCCACGCGCTCCTGCAGCTCCGATCGCAAACACAGCGTGTACGGGTCCTCGTCCGTGTCCGGCCGGTACCGCAGCAGCTCGCTCTCCTCGCCGTTTTCCCCGGATTCCTTTTCGAGGCTGCCGAGCCCCAGCCCGCCCAGATCCCCCAGCAGCCGCTGATAGTCCTCGATCGAAAGTCCCATCTCTTCGGCGACCTCCTGCTCGGTCGCCGCGCGCCCGAGCTTCTGCCTCAGCCGCTCGTGCGCCTGCTCCACCTCCCGCGCCTGCCGCCGCAGACTTCGCGGGCTCCAGTCGAGTTCGCGCAAGCTGTCGAGAATCGCTCCGCGTATCCGGAATTTCGCGTACGACTTGAACTGCACCTTCTTCTCCGGGTCGTACCGCTCGAGCGCCTCCATCAGCCCCAGCACCCCCGCGTGGTAAAGATCCTCGATCGGCACCTGCGAAGGCGAGACGGTCGTGAACGCGCCGCGCGATGTATTGCACCTGCGGCAGATGCTCGATCAGCAACCGGTTCCGCTCCTCCGGATCGAGCCGCAGCACCGCCGCATAAGCCTGCTTGAATCCATTCATCGCCCACCCTCCCACTGCGTGCGCTCCAAAGCGGTGTAGCGCCGCCCTTCAGGGCGGCACCGCGTTCCGACTCTCGATCCCGCAACGCGCGGACCCCGCCTCACTCCACCACCCCCAGCGATTGCACCGTCACCGAAGCCGGAATCTCCCCCGGCGACAGCACCGTCACCCGCGGCATGAACGGCTCGAGCAGCCGCCGCAGATGAAATCGCGCCGGACTCGAGCACAGCAGAATCGTTCCCTCCATCGTCGCGCGGTCGCCCACCATCTTCTTCAGCCCGCCAAGCACCCGCTCGACCAGCGTCGGCTGCACCGCCGCCGCACGCCCCGCCGCCGCGGGATCGAACGCCCGCGCCACTTCGTCCTCGAACGCGGGATCGAGCGCCAGCACCCGCAGCTTCCCGTCCTCGCTCACCAGGCTCTGCACCAGCGACCGCCCAAGCGCCTGCCGGCACGCCTCCACCTGATGCACCGTGCTCTTCGTCATCGGCGCGTTGTCGACCAGCGTCTCGAGAATCCGCGGCAGATCGCGAATCGATACCTGCTCGCGCAGCAGCTGCTGCAGGACCTTCTGCACCTCGCCAAGCGACAGCAGCTTCGGCACCAGCTCCTCGACCAGCTTCGGCTGCGATTGCGCCAGCGCGTCGAGCAGCCGCTTGGTCTCCTGCCGCGTCAGCAGTTCGTGCGCGTGGCTGCGTACGATCTCGGCAAGGTGCGTGGCGACAATCGAGGTCTGGTCGACCACCGCGTAGCCCGCCGCCAGCGCCTGCTCCTGCAACTGCGGCGCGATCCATTTCGCCGCCGCGCCGAAAGCCGGCTCGCGCGTGTCGATCCCCGTCGAGCGGCGTCGCGCGCGGCTCCGAGCTGATCGCCAGCAGCCGGTCCTGATACAGCTCCCACCGCGCCGCTTCCACTCCCCGCAGCTGAACCACGTATTCCCGCGGCTTCAGCTTCGCCTGTTGTCGGTGATGTGCACCGACGGAACCAGAAAGCCCAGCTGCTGCGCCAGATGCTGCCGCAGCGCCCGAATGCGCTGCAGCAGCTGTCCGCCGCGGGCCTGGTCCACCAGCGGCACCAGCGCGTAGCCCACCTCCAGCCCCAGCTCGTCCAGCTTCAGCAGACTCTCCATCTGCTGCTGCTGCGTCGGCGCCTTCTTCGCGCCCGCCCCTCCCACCGCGGCGCCCGCGGCGGCTTCGCCCTCCGGAGTCTCCTTCGACCGCGTCGAGAGGTAGCCACGCCAGCCCGGCCAGCAGGAAAAACGAAAATTTCGGCAGCCCCGGAATCAGTCCCAGCGCGAACATCGCTCCCGCGGCGATCTGCAGCGGCCGCTTCCGCGTGAACAGCTGATTGCCGATCGCGCGGTCCGAGGCCCTCGCCCGAACTCGCCAGCGTCACCACGATGCCCCCCGCGACGGAGACGAGCAGGGAAGGGATCATCGTCACCAGTCCGTCGCCCACGGTCAGAATCGTGTAGGTCTTCAGCGCCTGCTGAACGGAATGTTGAGCTGGAAGACGCCGATCAGGAAGCCCGGCGACAATGTTGATCGCCGTGATCAGGATCGTCGCCAGCGCGTCGCGCTGGCTGAACCGCGCCGCGCCGTCCATCGCGCCGTAAAATTCCGCTTCCTGCGCGATCTGTTCGCGCCGCGCGCGCGCCTGCGTCTCGTCGATCAGTCCGGCGTTCAGGTCCGCGTCGATCGCCATCTGCTTGCCGGGCAGGGCGTCCAACGTGAAACGCGCGGTGACTTCCGCCGTGCGTACCGCGCCGTGGTTGATCACGAGGTACTGAATCGCGATCAAGCGCCAGAAAGATCACGAATCCCACTACGTAGTTGCCGCCCACGACGAACTGCCCGAACGCCTCGATCACGTGCCCCGCGGCGGCCGGACCCTCGTTCCCGTGCAGCAGGATCCGCCGGCTGCTCGCGATATTCAGCGAAATCCGAAACAGCGTCAGGAACAGCAGCAGGGTCGGAAACACCGAAAACTGCACCGGCTGCAGAATGTACAAGCGCCGAAAGCAGCACGATCACCGCCAGCGTGATGCTCGTCGCCAGCAGCAGGTCCAGCACGAACGCCGGCACCGGCACCAGCATCACGAACACCAGCGCCACCATCGCGACCGGCACCAGCCAGTCGTTCCGCGCGCCCTGCGGCATCTCCGCCGCGCCTGCCGCCGCTTGCGCCATCAGGCTCGCCCTCCCGCCGCGGCCGGCCTAGCCCCCAGCCGCGCCTGCGTCCGGTACAGGAACGCCAGAATCTCCGCCACCGCCGTGTACAGCGACACCGGTATCGCCTGCCCCACCGGAACCGACTTGTACAGCGCCCGCGCCAGCGGCCGGTTTTCGACGATCGGGATCTCCTTCCATCGAGCAAGCTGCTTGATCTTCTGCGCGATCAAATTGCGCCCCTTCGCCACCACCACCGGCGCCGCCGTCCGCTCCGGCTCGTATTCGAGCGCCACCGCGTATTCGTCCGGGTTCGTGATCACCACCGTCGCCCGCTCCACGTCCCGCATCTGCCACTTCCGCCGCATCTCCCGCCGCAGCCGCCGCACCCGCCCGCGAATCTCCGGATTGCCCTCGGTGTTCTTCGATTCGTCTTTCACTTCCTGCTTCGTCATCCGCAACGATTTCTCGTGCGTCATCCACTGGAACGCGTAATCCACTCCGCCCCAGACCAGCATTACGAAACTCGCCTTCCAGGAAATCTCGAAAATCAGCCGCAGCGCCAGATCCAGCAGACCGCGCGGCTCGGTCCACGAACTCCGCAGAAACACCGGCCATTCCCGCGCGAAAATCCCATAGACGAGGTACAACACCACCGAAAACGGAAGCAGCGATTTCAGCGTCCGGCTCATCCCCGACGGCGAAAACAGGTTCTTCAGGTTCGCCGCCGGATTCAGCCGCCCCCAGTTGAACGCCAGCGGCTCGCCCGTCACCACCACCCCGCCCTGCGCCGCCGATACCATCACCGCCGCGAACCACGCCACCGCCATCGCCGGCAGCGCCGCCCGCGCCACCGCCAGCGCCGTCCACGCGAATACCTCGTACCCGAATCCGCGCGCCAGCGAAGCGTGCTCCACCATGTCGCCCAGCAGCCTTCCCCACGGCTCCAGAATCTCGCTTCGCTGCCAGCCCGCCACCATCACCACCGCCATCACCGCCACCGCGCCGGCCAGGTCCCGGCTTCGCGTCACCTGTCCCTGCTGCCGCGCCTTCTGCCGCCGCCGCGGTGTCGCTCGCTCGGTTCGCTCGCCGCTCACGCCCGCCTCAATGCACCAGGTGCAGAATCCGCTCGGCCACGCCGATCGCGTCGAGAAACCGGCTCTCTAAATACGCCGGCCACATCGCGATCGCTCCCACCATCGCCAGATACCCGAACATCTGCTTCACCGACAGCCCCACCAGCAGCACCGGCACCTGCGGCGAAATCCGGCTCAGAAAACTCAGCGCCAGATCCACTGCCATCGTCGCCACCAGCACCGGCGCCGCGATCTCGACGCCGATCACCCACATCGATTCCGCCGCGCGCAGGATCTCCCGCATCGCCGGCATCCCCGCCACCACCGTCCCCACCGGCACCAGCCGGAAACTCTGGCCGAGCGCCAGCAGCATCCAGTGATGCACGTTCAGCTGCAAAAAAATGAGCAGCGCGATCGTCTGGTAAAAAACCGAAAGCACCGGCGTCGTGGCGTTCGTCGTCGGATCGAACATGTTCTCGAGCGCGAACCCCATCTGCACCCCGGCCACCTGCCCCGCCAGCTGGAACCCGTCGAACACCATCTGCACCGAAAGCCCCATCAGGATGCCCAGCGCCGCCTCGCTCATCGCGATTCCCAGCCACGAAGTGACCAACGACGGGACCGGCCGCGGCGAATAGCTCGGAACGAGCAGAATCGTGATCGCCACGGTCAGCCCCGCCTTCACGCGCGCCGGCAGAACGCGAGTCCCCAGGAAAGGAGCGAACGTCATCAGGCCGGCCACGCGCAAACCGACGAAAAGCGCGGGAAAAAAATAGCGTTCGACGAGAGCCGATACCACGGTTCCCTTTCATCGTCATCGGGTGAATGGATGGAAATTGCTGAACAGCTCGATCGTGAAATTCATCATGTGCTCGAGCATCCACGGCAGCAGCAGAAACGTCACGATTCCCACCGCTCCCAGCCGCGGCACCGTCGACACCGTCGGCTCCTGCAGCGACGTCATCGCCTGCACGATGCTGATCACCAGGCTGATCGCCATCGCCGCCACCAGGATCGGCGCCGAAATCCAGAACGAAGCCTCGAGCGCCATCCGCGCCAGATGCACCACCGCCGCCGCCGTCATCGCACGCTCCTCAGTTGAAACTCTTCATCAACGACCCCACCACCAGCCCCCACCCGTTCACCGAAACGAACAGCAGAATCTTCAGCGGCGTCGAGATCACCACCGGCGGCAGCTGCATCATCCCGATCGACGTCGTCACCGACGCCACCACCATGTCGATCACCAGAAACGGCAGGAACAGCACCGCGCCGATCTGAAAACCCGTCTTCAGCTCCGACAGCAGATACGCCGGCACCACCACCCGCATCGGCAAATCGTTCGGCGACTTCGGCCGCGGCATGTGCGCCAGCTGCACGAACAGCCCCAGGTCCGACTCCCGCGCGTAATGCAGCATGAACTGCTTCATCGGTCCCGCGCTCCGTTCGACCGCCGTCCACGGCGTGATCTTTCCGTCCTCGAGCGGCACGAGCGCCTGCTTCTGGATCACCGCGCCCACCGGCGCCATCACGAAGTACGTCAGGATCAGCGCCAGCCCCACCAGTGTCTGATTGCTCGGCGTGGATGTCGTTCCGATCGCCTGCCGCAGAAAACTGAATACGATCAGAATCCGCACGAACGGCGTCATCGCCAGCAGAATCGCCGGCAGCAGCGTCAGCGCCGTCAGCACCAGCAGCACCGTCCACGGAACCGAAATTCCGCGGTCGATGTGTATGAGCCCCTGCGCGCCCGTTGCCTGCGCCGCCGCCCGCGCCGGCATCGCCACCGCGCCCGCGAACGCGGCCGCCAGCAGGAGAAAGGCCCGCCGCATCAGAGTCCCGCCCGCGCCGCGCGGCCCAGCGCAGGCTCTTCTTCGAAACAAACGCGGTCCGCCGAGCCTGCCGGGGCGCCCAGCGGCGCCAGCAATGAAATCGTCTGTCCCGTCGCACCCACCAGAAATTCCCGCTCGTCGCACTCGACGATCGCCACCAGGCGCCGCTCGCCGAGCGAAATCGTCTCCCGCACGCGCAGCCGCCGCGCGCGCCGAATCTTCAGCCGTCCGAAGGGCGTTCGCCGGAATGCGCGGCCCAACTCCGCCCAAAAGCGCCCCAGCGCGTCCCCGCTCCCGCCGCTCCCGCCGTCCGCCGCCGCTCCCGCTCTCATCACGCAAACTCCGTCACGCGCACCGCCAGGCCCTCGCCCAGCACCTCGAATTCGGCCCAGCCGATCAGCTCCTTGTTCACGAACAGCGGCACGTCGGTGCTCTGCGCCCAGTCCGTCTCGATCACCGACCCCGCGCTCAGCCGGAACAGGTCCCGCACCGTGAACACCGGCACCTTCAACTCCACCGACAGCCGGCAGGGAAGCTGCTCGGCACGCTTCCACATCGATTCGTCCGGCACGATTTCCATCTCGGTCATCGTTGCCGCCGCCCGCGGCGTCACCATCGCTGCGTCGGCCATCGTCACCTCTGCACCAGAAAATCGGTGAAGTAGATGTCGCGCACCTCGAGCCCCGGCACCTTGCTGTTCAGCGCCGCAATCAGGTTTTCCTTCAACTGTTTCTTGCCCGCCGGAGTCAGCAGATCGTTCGAATGGTAGGTCGACAGCACGCCGAGTATCGCGTCGCGAATCTCCGGCACCGGCCCCACCGTCTTGCTGTCACCCGATTTCGGCTTCGCAAGTCCGGTCACGCCGAGATCGATTCCCACGCGCAAATACGCGTCGCGGTCCGTATCGGCCAGATTGACGATGAAATTGTCGAGATGAAGGATCGTGACCGGCTGCGGCGCGGCGTTCTTCGCCGCCACGTCTTTGTGCCCCAGAAAGTACCAGCCGCCGCCGCCCGCCGCCAGCACGACCGCCAGGGCGACGAAAAGCAATGCCTTGCTCTTCTTCTTGCCCGCCGCCGCGGGTGTCGAAGTTTCGTTTGTGTTCGCGGGATTCCCGTCGTTGGTCGCCACGCCAACGAATCGAGCAATCGAGAAGCCAAACCGCCGCTTAAACGAACGCGCGCATGCGTCCGCCGCCGCGCCGCCAATCCGCTGAATACCCGCCGCTTATCTCGCGCAGGTCCCTCTGCACGCGCTCCCGATCCTCACAGAACCCGCCGCCATGTCATCCACGAACCAGCCTAGGAAACTTCTCATGAGAGTTCGCTAAGAAGCTCGCCCCGGCAGACCACAAAAAATTGCCGCGCTTGGCAGTATCCCCGCGCTGTAACACCCTGTCATCCTGAGCGAAGCGAAGGACCCCGAAAGCGTCGAGAGAATGTCCTCCACGAAGAGGCGCTCTCTCTCGCCACATTCAGATCAATCCGCCCCGCCCTCGCCCGCGCCGGGCGAGGAGCGAAGCGCACCATCATTCTCGCGTCCCTACTGCGACATGTTGATCGCGTCCTGAATCACCTGGTCGATCGTCGTCACCACCCGCGAGTTCGCCTGATACCCCCGCTCGGCCAGAATCAGCTGCGCGAATTCGGTCGCGATGTCCACGTTCGATTGTTCGAGCGATCCGCCCGCCAGCGTCCCTCGCCCGCCCGTGTTCGGCGTGCCGATGTTCGCCGTGCCCGAAGACAAGCTGGCCAGAAACTCGTTCGATCCGTTCCGCACCAGCCCCTGTTGGTTGGCGAACGTCGCCAGCGCCAGCTGCCCGAGCGCCAGCGTCTGCCCGTTGCTGAAAATCCCCTGAATCGTCCCGTCGCCCTGGATGTTGAAGCTCGCCAGCGTGCCGCTCGAATACCCGTCCTGCTGCGTCGAAGCTGCCGCCGAGGCCGAACTCGCCTGCGTGACGATCGGAGAATTGTTCGAACCGTACAGGTCCCAGTTGAACGTCAGATTGCTCGCGCCGTCCGCCAGCCCGCTGACCGTGATCCCGGTGACGTTCCCCGTCGGCGAGGTGAGCTGCCCGTTGCCGTTGAACGTCAGCGTGCCGCTTCCGACCGAAACCGGGCTTCCCGTCGCTCCCACGTCGGCCGCCGGAATGTCGATCGCGTAGCTCCAGGTGTTGGCCGCCGTCTTCGTGAAATTGAATGTGAGCACGTGCGTTCCGCCCAGCGAGTCGTACACCGTCACCGGCGTGCTGAACGTCCCGCCCACCGCCGCGCTGGCATCCAGGTTCAGTCCGATCTGCACGTTCGCCGTCGCCTGCGGCGGGCTTAGTTGCCCGCTTGAAATCGTCAATGGCGCGAGCGTTCTGGCTCGCGCTGATCGTCCCGTTCACCGCCGGGTATCCGAGCACCGCGCTGCCGTCCGAGGTCAGCAGTTGGCCGTTCGATCCCACCGAAAAATCGCCCGCTCGCGTGTAGCTCCGCAATCCGTTCTTGTCCAGCACGAAAAATCCGTTGCCCTGGATCGCCACGTCAGTCGGCACGCCGGTCGATTCGATGCTTCCCTGCGTGAACGTCGCCGGAATCGATCCCACCGTCGCGCCCACGCCCACCTGAATCGGATTGCCGTCGCCGCCGCTCCCGATCTGCTGGTAGAACAGAATCCTGGAACTCGGGACTGGCCGCCTTGTAGCCAACCGTGTTCAGGTTGGCCAGATTGTTCGAAATTACCGAAAGGGCCTGCGACTCCGAGTCCAGACCCGACAGCGAAGTGGAAAACGATGGCATGGCGTTCCTCCCTTTACTGCGTAATGCCCGTCGTTGGCTGCTGGGCCGGGCTGCCCGTGTTCGAAGTTGGTTGCGAACCCTGTGCGTTCTGCAGGCTCTGGTCGAGGTCCTGCTTGATTCCGATCAGCTCGTTCAAGCTGCTGAATTGCGCCATCTCCCCGACGAACTGGTTCGGATCGAGCGGATTCAGCGGGTCCTGATATTGCAACTGCGCCGTCAGGATCGAAATGAAGTCCTGCGTGTTCAGTTGCGTTCCGCCAAGACCCAGATTGCTGTTTGTGCCGCCGCCCGAAGACGATCCTCCCGTCGTCGACGGGCTCGTCGTGCTCATGGGTTTCGGTATGACGGGTAGAATGACCATGCTGTCCTTTCCGAGCGCCGCTACACGCGCACGCTCAACCTTCCTTCCCGATACAGACTCGCCGCCGAACTCGTCGTCGCCTCTTCCGCCGCGACGTTCGCCAATCCGCTCGAAGTCGTTCCCGTCCACGGACGCGCTGGCCCCTGCCCGTTTGCCTGTGCGTTTCCTCCGCCGCCCGAACCCGCCCCGCCGCCGCTCTGCTGGCTCCCGTTCCCCGGCGAGTTGAATACGATGTCGATTCGCTCCACCTGCACGTTGTGATCGGCCAGAGCCTGATGCAGCGTGCCTACGCCGTTCGCCAGCAGCCAGTGCGTTTCCGGGCGGTCGGTCGTGATCGTCGCGCCGATCGTGTTGCCAGCCGCCGCCGCGCGCAGTTCCACCGGTCCCAGCCCGTCCGCCTCGAATTGAATCCGCATCTCCGACCGGCCGGCCCTCGCAAGCATTTGCGCGCTGTAGGCTCCTACGGCAACGCCATCTCCCATCGTCGCCGTCGCGCCCCCGCCCGCAACGCCCGCGTCGCGCTGCCCCGCAATCGCCGCGGGACTGAACGGTCCGCCGTTCGACGCTCCCCCTCCGGCCGCATGCGCTCCCGCGCTCGCATTCGTTCCGCCGCCCGGCGCGTTCACGATCGTTCCCGCCGGATTCGCCGTCCCCGCGTGTCCGCCCGCGTCGCGGGTCGCGCCAATCTGCGAGCCAAACGTGCCGGCGCCCGCTCCGGCCACAGGTCTTGCCGCCGCCGCTCCAGCCGCCGCCTGGCCCTTATCCGAATTCGCGGAAGAATCCGAATGCGCGTTCTGCCCCGAAGAATTGGAATGTTCGCGCGTCGCTGCCGAATCCGCTCCGCCCGGCCCCGGCACCGCCGTTGCCGACGCCGCTCGCACGCCGGCCATCTCGAGCGCCTTCGTGTTTTGCGCCGCGCCGCCGGTGTTCGCAGCCGCGGTTTGCCCCGCATTCTCCGCCGGCTTTGCCGTTGCCTGTCCGCGCTCGGCCTGTTTCGCGTCGGCCTGGCCCGGTGTCGCGAGTCGCGCCGCCGCTTCCATCGCCGCCGCCGAACCGGCACCCGCCGCCGTCACGAGTCCCGCCTGCGCCTGTCCCGCCGCCGAGTCCGCGCCCGCCTTGGCCCCAGCCGCGTCGCTCTTGCTCTGTTCGTTCGCTGCCTTGGCTGCGCCATCCACTGCCGAAGCGCCGTCCGCACGGTTCTTTGACTCTTCCGTAGTCGCGGCCTCGGCCTTCCCCGTCGCCGTAGTCGCTGCCGCCCGCGCGGCGCCCGCATCCTGCAAACTCGCCGAAATTTCTGTACCCGTTGCCGCCTGCGCCGAAATCGACGCCAGTGTCTTCGCCACCATCGCGCCCGTCGCTGTAGTCGTCACGCCCGGCGTTCCCGCCGCGGCCCCGCCCTTTAGGCTCCCCGCCTGCGCGCCGTCACTCGCGCCCAAACCCGCTCCCGCCGTGCCATCGCGAGCCACTGCCGAACCCGCTCCGCCGGCGCCGCCTTCCGAAGCCGTTCCCGCCGCGCCCCGCGCAACAATCGGCGCGATCGCTCCTGGAATCACCGCCGCCCAGGAAAGTTCCGCGCCGCTCTGTTTCGCGTCGCTCTTCTTTTCGCTCTTCTTTCCGTCGCTGCCGTCGGGCAGACCTGACGCGCCAGCCGCCTGGCCGCCAGCCTCATCCTGCGACCCGCTTTTCGCCGAGCCCGATCCATCCCCGGCCGCCGAGCCGCGGTTCATCCCCGCGGTTCCATCGCTAGCCGCCACGCCATTGCTCGACGCCGAACCCGAACTGGCCGCTCCCGCGCCGGAATTGGCCCCGGAATCATTCCTCACCGCGGCCGAGTCATTCGTCACCGCCGCCGCGCCGGAATTCCCTTGCGTCTCTGAATTCGATCCCATCTGCCGCAACACTTCCTGGAAACCGGAAGCGGCCGGCGAGCCCGCATCAGCGCCTGGACCCATAGGCCCATTCGCGCCAGCCGCGCCACTCGCCGCCGCTCCGCCGGTCATGACGTTCGCTTGAAAGTTGACGTCCATGTTTCCCGCCGACCTTCATGCACACGCCGCGCCATTTCCCCGCGCCCCAGCCCGCCGCCGGCCACCCCTCCGAAGTCTTTGGTTCACCAACCACTTGCAGCAATCACGCCCGCGCCCCGCATCGCCCCCGCGCCCCAGCGCGTCGAGCGCCCCCGGTAATTCTTGCCGCCTCCAGGCAAGAACATTCATCCCCGCCCCCCACACCTCACCGCTTCAGGACACGGAGTTCCAGGCATCCATCGCCGTCTCCGCGATCTCCGGCCCTTCTCCGCGTCCTCTGTGTTGAATCTTTCCGCCTTTCGGTGCGGCGTGCGCCCGTTTGCGTTGGGATGTACGAGTCACATGGAAACAGCCTGCGGGGTAGATTCGCGAAACCCACTCGTAGAAAAACAGGGAAGGGAACTACACTTCAGAAAAAATCCGGCCACCGCGCCAAACGCCGGCGCACCGCGTCACCGCGATTCCCGCTCAGCCGCCTCGTTCTCGCCCGCGCCCAACCGCAGCAGAAAAATCTCATCCATCCGTTTCTGCTCCCGCCGCGTCTCTTCGAGCCGAAAAGCGTCAAACTGTCGCCGCCGCAAATTCTCAAAAATCTTCATCTGCCGCTCGACGCCCTGGTAAACGCTCATCTGCGCCATCCGCTCGCTCTCGGCCGCGTTCAGCCGCTCCCCCAGCTGCGCCAAAAACTCCTGCCGGCTCCCCTCGCACACCGCCGCGAAATGCAATTCCGACGCCGCCACGCCCGCGCCCAGCCGCGTTCCGGCGGCGCGCCGCGCCTCGAGCGCCGACAATTCGATCCGCCGCATCTCCGCGCGCAGCGCGCCCACGCGCGCCGCCAGCGCCTCGAGTTTCCGCCGCTCGTACCGTTCCCGGCTCTGCCACAGCCGCAGCAGGGATGCGAGAGTGAACCGGAACGCCAAGCCGTTACCCGCCGATCGCCAGCAATTCCGCGGTCGATCGCGCAAAATCCACGCGGTCGTCCCGTTTCTGCTGCAAGTAGCCGCTGAGCGCCGGCATTGTCGCGATCGCCTCGTCCAGCAGCGGGTCGGTCCCGCCCTGATAGGCGCCCACGCGGATCAGGTCCTCATTCGCCGCGTAACAGGAGAGCAGTTGCCGCAGCCGCCCGACTTTCGTCATGTGCTCGCGCGTCGCCACGGCCGGCATCAGCCGGCTCAGGCTGCGCAACACGGATATCGCCGGGAAATGGTTCTGATTCGCCAGTCCCCGGTCCAGCATGACGTGCCCGTCGAGCATCGACCGCGCCGCGTCCACCAGCGGATCCTGCTGGTCGTCGCCTTCCATCAGCACCGTATAGAACGCGGTGATGCTCCCGTTCGCGTAATGCCCCGCGCGCTCGATCAGCCGCGCCAGCAGCGAAAATACCGACGGTGTATAGCCCTTCGCCGTCGGCGGCTCGCCCGCCGCCAGCCCGATCTCCCGCTGCGCCATCGCGAACCGCGTAAGCGAATCCACCACCAGCAGCACGTGCTTGCCCAGGCAGCAGAAATATTCCGCCACCGTAGTCGCCGCCAGCGCCGCTCGTATCCGCAACAGCGGCGACTGGTCCGAAGTCGAAACCACCACCACCGACCGCCGTCGTCCTTCCTCGCCCAGCGCGTCTTCCAAAAACTCGCGCACCTCGCGCCCGCGCTCGCCCACCAGCCCCAGCACCGTCAGGTCCGCCGCCGTGCCTCGCGCCATCATGCCGATCAGCGTGCTCTTGCCCACGCCGCTGCCGCCGAAAATCCCCACGCGCTGCCCGCGCCCGCAGGTCAAAAAACCGTCGATCGCCCGAATCCCGCATCCCAGCGGCTCGCGGATCGCGTGCCGTTCGAGCGGCAGCGGCGGATCGCCCTGCAACGGCCAGAATTCCCGCGCCCGGTATTCGGATTTCTCGTCGATGGGCCGGCCCATCCCGTCCACCACGCGCCCCAGCATCTCCGGGCCCACGCGCAGCCGCGGCCGCGTTCCCCGCGTCACCACGCGATCGCCCAGGCTGATTCCACTGGGCCGCTCGAGCGGCACCGAAAGCACCCGCTCGCCGCGGAATCCCACGATCTCGCCCGAATACACCTCGCCGCCCGCCGTGATGATCGCGCACCCTTCCCCCACCGAGCAGAACGGCCCTTCCGATTCCACCACGTTCCCGACCGCCTGGATCACGCGTCCGGTCCAGCGCAGCGTGGCGAATTGATCGAGCCGTTGAAAGTAAGGTTCCAGTTGCCGTGTCGTCATCGCCGTCACCGCGGACGCTGCGCCAGCAGATCGAAAAAGCCCTGCTCGATCTCTTTCAGGTGCGTTTCGAGTCCGACGGAAGTTGTTCCGACGTCGGTTTCGAGCGTGCACTCTTCCGGCCCCAGCGCGGCGTCGGCCAAAACCTCCGGCGCCGGCCCTCCGCCGGGCGATTCGCGAAAATGTTCTTCCCAGCTCGCAAGCTTCGCCGGGTTCACCCGCAGCCGCACCCGCGTCCCCGCTCCCAGCTTTTCGAGCGCCACGTGCACCAGCCCCACCAGCAGCAGCGGATCGATCTGCGCCTCGCGATGCAGGATCTTCCGCGCGATCGAAAGCGACAGGTTCACGATCTCTTCTTCCACCCGCTCGAAATAGCCTTCCCGCTGCCGCGCGAATTCGCCGACAGCCTTCTCGATCGCCGCGCGCGAGCCCTCGAGTTTCGCCTCGTACTCGGCCCGCGCGCGCTTCTCGGCTTCCGCGTATCCCTCCTGACGCGCCGCGCGCACCCGCTCGGCGATCTCCGCCCGCGCCGCGTCGAGTTCCACCTGCCGCGCCGCGCCCGGCTCGGCCGCCGCTTCGCCCAGCCGGTCCATCGCCGGCTGATAGGTGAACGGCTCGATGCTCGCCGCCCCCGAATGCGCCTCCGCCTTAGCCCGCATCTCGCACCGGATTGCCCGCCCCGCGCCCCGTTTCGCCAAACCCTCCCCGCGCTCGATCATCCCCCGTAGCACAGGCATTCCTGCCTGTGCGCTCTTTCTCCCGTTCCCCTTCCATCGAGCCAGCGTGCGATGTGGCACACGCATTCTTTCCCGCGCGCTCTTTCCCCGATTCCACCCCCGCCAAGCCCGTGCCCCCCGTACCGCCGGCGGCTCGCCGGCGTTTTTGTTCGTGCGTCAAATCCCCTCTAAACGACATACGCTTCCTCGGTTTCCGGCTTCAGAATCACTTTCCCCTGGCTTTCGAGCTGCCGCGCCAGATTCACGATCTCCTGCTGCGCCTGATGCACGTCGCGCGACCGCAGCGGCCCGAGCGCCTCCATGTCTTCCTTCATGATTTCGGCCGCGCGCGACGACATCGATTTCAGCAGGTGCCCCTTCAACTGCTCGCTCGCTCCCTTCATCGCCACCGCCAGCACCTTCTTGTCCACCTGCCCCACCAGTTCCCGGATGCTCGCGTCCGGCACCTCCACCAGGTCCTCGAACGTGAACATCGAGTTCCGGATCGAAACCGCCAGCTGCGCGTCCTCCTGCTCGATCATCTCGAGAATCGATTTCGTCATCGGCACGTCCATCCGGTTCATCAGTTCGGCCACCGCGTCCACGCCGCCGTAGCTCCGCCGCTTCTGCTCGCCGAGCGATTCCAGTTTCGTGTGCAGCACCATCGCGATCCGCTGCACCACCTCCGGCGAAAACTGCTGCATCCGCGCCAGCCGCTTCACCGCCTGCGTCCGTATCTTCTCCGGCAGCAGCCCCAGCACCGTCGACGCCGACCGCGGCTCGAGATGCGCCAGCACCAGCGCGATCGTCTGCGGATGCTCGCCCTGAATGAATTTCGCCAGTTGCTGCGGATCGGCCTTCTGCAGCGTGTCCAGCTTGTGCGCCTTCGCCTCCTGCACCTGCATCACCTGCTCGAGCAGGTTCCGCGCGCCCGTCTCCCCGAACGCCTTCACCAGCAGCCTCTGCGCGTAATCGGGCCCTCCCTGCGACAGGTACTGCTGCGTCAGCGCCAGCCGGTGATACTCCTGCAGCACCACCGCCGCCGTCTCCGGCGAGATGTACTCGAGTTCGGCGATCTCCGCCGTCACCTGCCGCAGGTCTTCCTCCGACAAATGCTTGTACAGGGCCGACGCCGCTTCATCTCCCAGCAGCACCATCAGAATCGCGGCCTTGCGGACTCCGGTCATCTCGGTCTGCGCCGCGCTCGCGCCCACGCTCACGATGCCGCCTTCCCCTGCCGGATCCAGTTCTCGAGCAGCCGGCTCGACGCCTCCGGCTCGCTCTTCACCTTGTCCACCAGATTGCGCTTCAGCATCACCACCCGCTTCACTTCCGAATTCGCGCCTTCCAGTTCGCTCACGAACGCCTCGACTTCATCGTCTTTCGCCGCCAGGGCTGCCGCCGCGGAAGGACTCGCCGCCGCGCCCGCCGCCGTCGCCGCTCCCGTCCCCAACGCCGCCGCCGGCTGCGGCGCCTGGCGCAAACTCGCCATCAGCAGCTTCTGCAGCGGCCGCAGCAACAGCAGGTACGCGAGGCCGAACAAAAGGAACAGCCCCGCAATCCGCAACACGCTCATCCACTGGTTCGTCAGCCGCAGCACGCGCTCGGGCAGCGGCAACGGCTCGACCTTCGGCACCGGCAGCGCCACGAACGAGAGGTTCTGCACCACCACCTCGTCGCCGCGCTTGGCGTCAAACCCGATGGCCGCCTTCGTCAGCGCGTCGATCTGCTGCATCTCCTCGGGCGTGCGCTTCACCCGCGCCTCCACCGCGTGCCCGTTCACCATCTTCGTTTCCGTCGCGTCGTCCACGATCACCGCCGCGTCGATTCGCTCGATCCGTCCGGCGGGTTCCACCGTGTGGCTCACCGTTTTCGATACCGCGTACGTCTTGCTCTCGCTCAGCGTTCCCTGCGGCAAGGTTTGGGTTTTCGCCTGCTTCGCGGCCGGAGGTTTCGCGCCCGCTTTCGGCACGTTGCTCGACGTTCCCGGCACGCCCTGCGTCACGTTCACCGCGCTCGTCTCCTGCGATACCTGCGAGGTCAGCACCACCGGATTCGCCGGGTCGTAAACTTCCTGTGTGCTTTCCGCCGAACTCGGGTCCCGCTCCACCGTCACGCTCGCGCGCACGTGACTCGCTCCCACCACCGGCGCCAGCGTGTCGACGATCTTCCGCGCCAGCGCCGCTTCCATCCGCGGCGCGTCGATCCCGTTCGAATCGCTCTCCCGCGGCACGAGCGGCGCGCCCGTATCCGCGTCGATGATCGTCACGTTCTTCGGCGGCAGATCATCCACCGCGCCCGAAACCAGCCGCTCGATCCCGATCACCGCGTCGTTCGACAACCTTCCCCGCAGCCGCAGCACCACCGCCGCTTTCCCCTGCCGCTGCTCGTCGGTGAACAGGGAATCGTGCGGCAGCACCAGATGCACCCGCGACTCCTCCACCTCGGAAATCGTGTCGATCGTCTCTTCGAGTTCCCCTTCGAGCGCCCGCTGGTAATCCACCTTCTCGCTGAAATCGCTGCCGGACCAGTTCGGCTTGTCGAACAGCTTCCAGCCCATGCGCCCCGTCGCCGGCGGTCCCAGCGTCGACATCTGCATCCGCAGCTTGTCCAGCTGGTCCGCGGGAACCAGAATCGTGCTCCCGTCGCTCGACACCTGGTAGGAAACCCCGTGCGCCGCCAGCCGCTGCTCCATCGCCTGGCCGTCGGTCGACGAGAGTCCGGTGAACAGCGGCGACATCGCCGGCGCCGAAAACAGCTTCACGAATACCAGCAGCGTCAGCGCCGCCGCCGCCGCGCTCGCTCCCAGCAGCACCCGCTGCCGAGTGCTCAAGCTTTTCAGAAACTTGACGATGTGTTCCAAGTGTTTGTCCATCGCACGTTCAGTCCCGCACTAGCCGGTCCGCCGCTCCCCGCCGCAAACTTGCGCTCCCGTGCCCACGAATCCGCTCGGGTGCCGGCTGCCCCAGGCGCCGTGGTTGTGCCTGGGGGCTTTCCCCAAACACCGCCGCTACTCGCGCCATCCCTTGGTAGCCACGGTCGGCGCCTTCCCGGCCATGGGCCCGTGCTCACGACAATTCCGAACCGGTCCGCGCTCTCTCGCCGCGCCAGGAAAGAGCCTGTCATTCTGAGGGCATCCGACCAGGATGCCCGAAGAATCCCGGTGTCTCGCGCAGAGCAAAACGTGTATCCTCACGCCGCAAATGTGGGGCGGGGATTTCAAAACGACATCTGCGAAACTTCCTGGTACGCCTGCACGATCTTGTTCCGCACCTCGACCATCAACTGGAACGCCACGTTCGCCCGCTCCACCGCGATCATCGTCGACGGCAGATCCTCGTTTTTGCCCGTTGCCAGCCCGGCCACCTTCTGGTCCGCCTGCGCCTGCAACTGGTTGATCTGCCCGAGCGTCTCCTTCAGCGTCGCGGTAAAGCTGCCCGCCCCCGCGTCCGGCCCTCGCGTGTCCATCTGTCCGAGCTGGGGCAGGTTCGCATTGATCCCCGTCATCGGATTCGCCATCGATCTCCACCCTCCCAAAGAATTTCCTGCCACGCCTGGACTGAATTGCCCGGCAGACCTCTCACGCAGCGCCAGATTCGCGAGACTCTCTCGGCACCCGGCCGTTCCGGTAGCACAGGCATTCTTGCCTGTGCGCTTTTTCCCTCATACCGAACACACCAACCCGTGCCCCATGTAGCGCCGGCGTCCCGCCGGCGTCTTTGTCCGTACGCCGAGGGAACCACTCGTCCCGAGAAATCCGCCGCTATCGCAGCAGATCCAGCGAATTCTGAATCATGCTCTTGGTCGCCTGCACCGCGGTCGCGTTCAGCTGATACGCCCGCGCCGCGTCCATCAGGTCCGCCATCTCCTCGGCCGGATTGATCGACGGATACAGCACGTAGCCCTGCGCGTTGGCGTCGGGATTGCCCGGCTCGTACCGCCGGATCGGCGGCGTGGCGTCGGCGACCACGTTCGTCACCCGCACCCCGCTCACCGCCTGGTCCGCCGCCGAAAGCATCGTTCCCGGCGCGCCCGCGCCGCCCATCGGCTCGGTGCTGAAGACGACTTCCATCCTCCGGTACGGCCCTCCCTGCGGCGTCCGCGTCGTGTCCGCGTTCGCCAGGTTCGTCGTCACCACTTCCGCCCGCTCGCGCTCGGCCACGAGCGCCGATTCGCTGATGTTCATCACGCCAAAGAGGTTCATGTCCTGCTCCCTTCGCTTACCGCCGTGATCAGATTGCTCATCTCCGCCCGCCACAACTCGACGCCCGTTCTGATATTCGAGTTGCGTCTCGCCGAGCAGCATCGATTCCCGGTCGACGCTCACGTTGTTGCCGTCGGGCCGCTGCGGCAGCCCGGCGACGTCGTAAACCTGCGGATTCTCGGCCGCTCCGGCCGGCTCAGTGAGCGCCCGCTCCAGCTCGCTCCGGAAATGGATGTCCACCGTGCGATATCCCGGCGTGTCCACGTTCGCCATGTTGCTCGCCACTAGTTGCTGACGGTACGCCGTCAGGTTCAAATAGTTTTCGAGCAGAGTCAGTTCCGGTGTCTCCAGCACGCTCATCACGCCCCCCTCGGCGGCAGCCCGTATTCCTTGATTTTGTTCCGCATCGTGCGAATGCTGATTCCCAGAATCTCCGCCGCGCGCGTCCGGTTGCCGCTGGTCGATTCGAGCGTTTGCTCGAGCAGTTGCCGCTCCATCTCCCGCAGCGAAACGCCGCCCATCCCGGCGCCCGCTATCCCAGCCGTCGCGCTGTCCGCCGCCACCGCCGCCATCGCCTTCGTCCCCGGCGCCGCTTCGTCGGCGTCCCAGTCTTCGGCGAGCTCCGGGCCCAGGCGCGGCCCGGTCGCCAGTGCCAGCGCCCGCCGAATGAAATTCTCGAGTTCGCGCACGTTCCCCGGCCACTCATGCGCCTCCAGCCGCTCGATGAGTTCCGGCGATAGCATCGGCTGCCGCCCGCCCGATTTCCGCGCGTGTTTTTCGAGGAAATGCTGCGCCAGCTCCGCGATATCTTCCGGCCGCTCCCGCAACGGCGGAATCGTCACCGGCACGACGTTCAGCCGGTAGTAAAGGTCGCTCCGGAACCGCCCCTCGGCCACCATCGCCTTCAGTTGCCGGTTCGTCGTCGCGACCACCCTCACATCCACCGGCGCCGGCCGCGTGTCGCCCAGCCGGTCGACTTCCCGCTCCTGCAACACGCGCAGCAGCTTCGGCTGCAAACTCAGCGGCATCTCGCCCATTTCGTCGAGCAGCAGCGTGCCGCCGTCGGCCAGCTCGAATTTCCCCGGCTTCGCCGTCGTCGCGCCGGTAAACGCCCCGCGCACGTGCCCGAACAGCTCGCTCTCGAGCAGCGTCTCGGGAAACGCCGCGCAGTTCACCGCCACCATCGGTCCGCGCCGCCGCAGGCTCAGCCGGTGAATCATCCGCGCGATCAATTCCTTGCCCGTCCCGCTTTCCGCCTCGATCAGCACGTCCACGTCGCTCGTCGCCACCTGCCGTGCCCGCCCCAGCATCCGCCGGAACGCCGCCGACCGCCCCACGATTCCGTGCTCCGCGCCATCGCCCGGCGCGCTTTCGTCGTGGCCCAGCAGCCGCCGCGCCGCTTCCGACAGCTGATCGAAGGAGATCGGCTTCATCAGGTAATCGCACGCCCCCTCCTTCATCGTCAGCACCGCTTCCGGTATGCTGCCGAACGCCGTCAGAAAAACCACCGCCGTTCCCGGCGCAATCTCGCGCACGCCCTGCATCACGCGCAGCCCGTCGCCGTCCGGCATCCGCATGTCGGTGATCACCAGCGGACAAGGCGCCATGCGAAATTTCTCCATCGCCTCGCCCACTCCAGCCGCCGTCATCACCGTCCACCCGTCGCGCAACAGGTTCGCCTCGAGCGCCGCGCGCATCGGCGCTTCGTCGTCCACCACCAGAACGTGGTTCATCCCTTTTCTCCCAGCGCCGGAAATGTCAGCGTGAACGTCGTTCCCCGTCCCGGCGTGCTCCGCACCCCGAGCCGCGCCCCGTGCTGCTCGGCCACCGTGCGCACCACCGCCAGCCCCAGCCCCGGACTCCCCGCGTGCGTCGTGTACCCGGGCTCGAAAATGTGCTCGAGGTGCTCGGCCGAAATCCCGCAGCCGTTGTCTTCCACCTCCACCTGCACGCGCCTCGCTTCCGCCTCCGGCGCCCAATCCAGCCGCACGTAAACCGTTCCTCCCGCGCTCATCGCCCGAAACGCGTTCAGCGACAGATTGAAAAACACCTGCCGCAGCCGGTGCGGATCGGCGGCGATCTCGACCGTCCCCACGCGGTTGATCACGCTCGCCTGCAGGCATCGCTGCCGCGCCAGCGGCCGCAGAAATTCCACCGTCTCGCGCAGCAGCCGGTCGAGCGAGACAGGCATGAGTTGCGGCGAAGGCTCGCTGTGAAACTGCAAAACGTTGTTCACCGTCGCCGAAAGTCCCCGCAGCCCCGCCTGCAGGTGGTCCACCCACTTCCGCACCTCGGGCATCTCCGCCGTCGAATCGGCGATCAGCCCGGCAAAAAGTTCCAGGCTCCCCAGCGGATTGCGGATCTCGTGCGCCAGCAGCGTCGAGATTTCCCCAAGCGCCTGCACCCTCCGCGCCGCTTCGCGCTCCCCCGCCAAACGCTTCTCCTCGGTGACGTCGCGTAAAATGACGATCTGCCCGCCCGCTTTCCCATCCACTTCGGCCACTTCGCTCGCCGTCACCGCCAGCGTTCGCGCCGCCGCGCCCTCCCCGATCGCGTATTCCCACAGCCGCCCGTCGGGCCCGCGCGTCTCCGCTTCGAGCAGCCGCGCAATCGGCTCCGGCAGCGCTCCTTCAGCCGCTTTCCACTCCTCGCCGATTCCCAGCAGCCGCCCCGCTTCCGGATTCGCCAGCCGCAGCTCGCCCTCCGCCAGCGCCAGCACGCCGCAAGGCAGTCCCTCGAGCACTCGCGCCAGAAACCGCCGCACCTGCGCGTTTTCCGCCAGGCTCGCCGCCAACTCCGTATTCGCGCGCTCCAGTTCCGCGCGCAGCCGCGTCACTTCCGCCTGTAATTGTCCGTAGGATTTTTCGAGCGATCCGGCCGCCTGCGTGAACGAAACAAACGCCTGCGTCAGAAATTTCTGCGCTTCGCTCTGCGCGCCACCGCCATCCCCGTTGACACGGTGCGGTACGGGCGGCGTCAACCGTTGTTGTCGAGCGTGTGACCGTTCCTCCGGCCCGCGCCCCGCCGGCCCCGGTCTCCGCTGACGTGCTTTCCGTGTGGGCAATTTCGGCACGTCGCTAGGCAATGCACGACACGTGCCAGCCACCCGTGTGCCCTGTTTAAATTCTTCTAACGAGTGTTCCCCGCGATCTTCGCAACGGTGGCACGGGCTTCACCAGTGCCCCCGTCCCCAATTTCCAGCCCCGCGCTTTTCGTCTCTGGTAGCCACGGTCAGCGCCTTCCTGACCGTGGGCCTTTCGCAAAATGGAAAGGAGTCTGTGTAGTATCTCCGTCTTTCGTAAGGGCACGGCTTCCGCGCTTTTTGCGTCCCGACGCCTTTATTCGGGAAACCGCGCCGTAAGCAACTCCTCATCATCGCGGCTTTAACCGCTGAGGCTCGTTCCAGCAATGCCCCCGCTAACTCACCCCCGCTCCGCCGCCAAATGAAACAACCCCGCGCTGATCTCCCGCTCCTCCTCCGCCAGAATAAACGCCCGCTCCACCGCATGCTGCAACTCACGCACGTTCCCCGGCCACGAGTGCCTCTTCAGCAGCGCCTTCGCCGCCTGCGTCAGCGTTTTCTCCGGCGTCGAACTTTCCCGGCAAAGGTTTTCGAGGTGGTGCAGCGCCAGCGGCACAATATCCTCGCCACGCTCGCGCAACGGCGGCAGCTCGATCGGAAATACCGACAGCCGGTAATACAAATCCGCGCGAAACTCCCCGCGTTCCACCCGCCCGCCCAGGTCCGCGTTCGTCGCCGCCACCACGCGCACGTCCACCCGAAACACGTCCGAGCTGCCCAGCCGCTGCACCTCGCCATACTGCAGAAACCGCAGCAATTTCGCCTGCATGCTCAGCGGCAATTCTCCCGCTTCGTCGAGAAACAGCGTGCCCCCATGCGCCGCGTGTATCCGCCCCAGCCGCGATTGCACGGCGCCCGTGAACGCGCCGCGCGAATGCCCGAAAAGTTCGGCTTCGAGCAGCGCCTCCGGTATCGCCGCGCAATTCACCGTCACGAACGGCCCCCGTGCCCGCGGACTCAGGTCGTGAATCGCCCGCGCCACCAGTTCTTTCCCCGTTCCCGTCTTTCCCATCACCAGCACCGTCGTGTTCCGCGGAGCCACCAGCCGCGCCAGCCGGAAAACCGTCTTCATCCCCGGCGTCGACCCGATCATCCCCGGCAGCGGCTCGATCCGCGGCTCGCCCGCAAGGACAGGCGCCTCTTCGCTCGTCTCCTCGATCTCCGGCTCATCTCCCACCGCCGCGGCTGCCGCGTCCGCCGTCATCGCAAGCTCCGCCGCCATTTCCTCCGCCCGCTCCTCGTCGTCTTCCTTCTCGCCAAACGCCGCTTCCACTCCCGCCTCGCTCATCACCGCCAGTTCTCCCATCCCGCTTTCCGAATCGAGCACGATCACTTCGAGTCCCGGATACAGGTCCCGCAGCATGTCCTCGAGTTCGTCGGCATTCAAATCCGCCAGGTGCCGGTCGAGCACTAGATACCGGCACGGCGATTCGTCCAGCTTCGCCAGCGCATCGGCCCCGCCCACCGCCTCGGTCACCGGACCGAAGCTCGTCCCGATGTGCTCCACAATTCGCCGCCGGAACTCCTCGTTCGAGCTGGCAATCATCACGCAAGTGCCATCGCTGATTCCGGGTCTGCTCGCCGCCGCAGTCGACATCGTGTTTCCCTCCAGGAGCGTCATTCCACCACACCACTCTTAGAGTTCGATTAGTCTCTAATTAAAAATTTCTTAGCTTCCAGGTTTCCTGAGGAACTCCCCATCCCCCGCAACCCCTGCCCCGCCCGACTCCGTAGGGGCGACCCGTTGGGTCGCCCTTTCGCTCCCCGCTCCCGCTCGCTCTCCCCGCCTACACTTGCGGCGCGCCCGCGCTGCGTTCCTCCCCGCCGATCTGATACCCCACTCCGCGAATCGTATGAATCAACTTCGTCGGCGACTCGCCATCGATCTTCTTCCGTAAATAATTGATGTACACATCCACCACATTCGTCGTGCTGTCGAACCCCAGATTCCACACATGCTCGATGATCATCGGCCGGCTCACCGACCGCCCCGCGTTCCGCATCAGATACTCGAGCAGCGCGAACTCTTTCGGCGTCAAGCTGATCGCCCGCTCCGCGCGCGTCACCGCACGCTGCACGCGATCCATCACCAGGTCTTCCACCTTCAGCACCGATTCCACCGGCCGCGCGCTGCGCCGCACCACCGCCCGCACCCGCGCCAGTAACTCGCTGAGCGAAAACGGTTTGGTCAGGTAATCGTCGGCGCCCAGGTCCAGCCCCTTCACCCGGTCGCTCACCTGCACGCTCCCGGTCAGGAACAGCACCGCCAGGTCCGGCTTCTTCGCCCGAATCCGCTGCAAGACCGAAAACCCGTCCGCTTTCGGCAGATTCACGTCCAGTATCACGACGTCGTAATCGTAGTGCTCGGCTAAAAACATCGCTTCCTCGCCGTCACCCGCGATGTCCACCACGTTGGTCTGCGCCGCAAGTCCCTTGGAAATGAAAGCCGCAACAGGCCGGTCGTCTTCGGCAACCAGAATACGCATCAGAGTGGCACACTAAGCGCACTTAGAGATTTTTAGGGAAGGGGAGCCCAGTGTGGAACCCGGCCACCAGGATGTCAAGAGTACTTGCCGCATTTCGCTTATGAAAAGAGTTAAGAGCTTGCTGACTGGGGCCAAGGTATCTGTTCCACTCCTCGCAATCTCCGTGTCCTCCGAGTCCTTCCTCCGTGCGCTCTGTGTGCAAATCTTTTGCCCGTTCTTTTCACTGGCAAGCAAATTGCTCCTCATTCCCGTCAAGTCCGGCCTCACTTTTGCCGAAGTGACGGTTGACAGTCAGAACCAGGAATCGCAGGGGCACATTGTCGCGTGCCCTGGCGGAGGAAGGACGCAACGCGATGTCAGCCGCAGCTTCACTCGACCCCACGATCCGCGGCCCCGAGTCGCAGGTCTTCGAAAACCTCCTCGCCCAGAAAATCGTTGGCCAGCGCGAGGCCATCGCCGCCGTCGCCGATCTCTTCCAGCTCCACGAAGCCGGCCTCGCCGCTCACGGCCGCCCGGTCGGCAATCTGCTCTTTCTCGGCCCCACCGGCTCCGGCAAAACGCGCGTCGTCGAAGCCGCCGCGGAAATCCTCTTCGGCGATCCCCGTGCGGTCATCAAGGTCGATTGCGCCGAATTCCAGCATTCGCACGAAATCGCCAAGCTCGTCGGTTCGCCGCCCGGCTATCTCGGCCATCGCGAAACGCATCCGCTCATCACCCAGGAAGCGCTCTCCCGCTACCACACCGAGCGCGTGAAGCTCAGCCTTCTGCTCTTCGACGAAATCGAGAAGGCCTCCGACGCCCTCTGGCAGCTCCTGCTCGGCATTCTCGACAAGGCCACGCTCACCCTCGGCGACAATCGCCGCGTCGATCTCTCCGACACCCTCATCTTCCTCACGTCCAATCTCGGCTCGGCCGAAATCGATGGCCTGATGCAGACGCGCCTCGGCTTCGCGCCCAGAAACGAGCCCAGCGCCGCGCTCGACCGCAAGATCGAGAACGCCGCCGTCGAAGCCGCTCGCCGTAAATTCTCGCCCGAGTTCATGAACCGCATCGACAAGGTCATCGTCTTCCGTCCGCTGCTTCCCGAGCAGCTCGAGCGCATCCTCGATCTCGAACTCGACGTCGTGCAGCAGCGCCTGCTGCACACCGGCCGCGCCCGCTGCACTTTCCTTCTCAATTCGCGCGCCCGCGGCTTCCTGCTCCGCGAAGGCACCGACCTCCGCTACGGCGCCCGCCATCTCAAACGCGCCATCGACCGCCATCTCGTCTGTCCGCTCGCCAATCTCATCGCCAGCGCCCAGGTCGGCCAGTCGGATCTCGTGTCGGTGGAATACGACGAACGCTGCGGCAGCCTCGTCTTCGCCCGCGAACCCGGCAAACCGCTCGTGCGCCGCACCGCCGCCGACACCGAAACCGCCGCCCTGTTCGCCGCCGCCAGTCTCGCCGGCTTCCCCGTAGCCGCCGCTCCCGCCGCCGCGTCCTGCGCCCCGCGCGATCGCCGCCCACTGAGCGAATCCCACCGAGCCCGCCGCCGCGACCGCTGATTTTGGATTGCATGGGCCCGAAGAGCGTGCGCGGCCCGCGGTTTTTGCGGCGCCGCCCTTCACGGCGGCACTTTGTCAGCCAAGGAGAGAAACCCTTAGTAAGGGCACGGCTTCAGCCGTGCCGCGAACGCCGGCATGTCAACGCGGCTTTAGCCAGGATTTCTCACAAGAGCTGCATCGCCAGCACCGCTACGCGGTAAATGAACCCCTGTCATCCTGAGCGAAGCGAAGGACCCCGAACGCGCAGAGGCAAAGTGGCCACGAAGACATGCTGTAGTGGCACCTGCCCCAGACACCATCGTTGCAGGGTGCGGATTTTCCGCGTCATACATCCGCGGCTTGCTCCACTTCCTCGGCAATCCCCGCACGCGCTCCGAGCCTCCCGAGCCGGTGCTGGTGAGAAATCCGGTCTAGCCGCTGAGGCCCACGCTCGCAAATTGCCGGCCAAACTCTTGCAGGAGGAATACGGGAAGGAATCTTGTCAGGAGGGCTGGGCCGGTCTGCTGCTGGAAATCCTCTTCCGCGCCGGCGTGCCGGGAATCTTGCGCGGAAGCAGCGGGGAGCCGCTCAGGCTCCCCGCCGCGAACCGCTCAAAGGTCGGTGCCTTCCTTCGCAACCATCTTCTTCGGTTCGAAGTGGAATTTCAGCGTCATGCTCTTCGCCTTGCAAACGAAATCCACGCCCTTTTCATTCGATTCGATGGTCGGCTTTCCGTTCTCCGTTTTCGGAAAATCGAAGGTGATCGCCATCTGCCCATCGGCCGATTTCTGGATGTTCACGCTGACCGGAGCCACCTTTTTCTTCGCGCTCTTCAGGTCCAGGTAGCTGTCCTTCATCAGCGACGCCTCGGTCGCGCCCATGAACGCCGACATGTTCGGCCCGAACAAAGCAAGTTCGTAATTGGCCGGCGGCTTCGCCAGATACTGCTCGACGTCGGCCTGCGTCATCTTCCCGTCGAGCACCGACGCCCGCGCCAGCGCCTGCCGCATCGTCAGCGACGAAACCCAGCGCACCTCGAACATCGCCATGCGCGCGCTCTCCAACTCGCCGTTACTGTCCTGCGTCGGCGGTCCGCCGCCCGGCTGCCCGCCCATACCCGGTTGCCCGGCGCCCGCCCGTGAATTCGTTCCTTGCGGCTCGCCCATCCCCGAGTTCCCCAACGCGAAACCCGTCGCCACGTGGATCGTCCGCGACCACGGAGAATCGTTCATCACCTTCTGAACGTCTTTCATGTCCCACTGCTGGTATGGCTTGGTCCACGGATCGCTGGCCCAGGCAAACGCCGCCACCAGAAGAATCAGTAGCGATGCTTTCGCGAACTTCCCCATCTTGTCCCTCCTTGCTTTCCGCTTATTTCGCGCCCGCCGCGAGCGCCGCCTCGTATCCGTCCGGATCGAAGCCCAAAATCACTTTCTCGTTCACCAGCAGCGTCGGCGTCTGCCGGCTGCCCAGGTCGTCGATCAACTCGTAGAGAGCCTGGTAATCCTTGCGAACGTCCTTCTCCACGAATTCCACTCCGCGCGCCGAAAGAAACTCTTTCGCATGCCGGCAGGGCGGTCAACCGGGTTGTGTGTACAGCACCACACGCCGCTTCATCTCTGTTACCTATTATCAGATTTCCCGGGAAAGGCGCAATTGCCGCTTCACTGCCGCGTCCCGGTGTATTGACGCGCCCCGATCACCGACTCCACGCGATAGACCGGCTGCCGGTGCGCGTCGAAATAGGTGCGCATCACCAGTTCCCCCAGCAGCCCGATCGCCAGCAGTTGCACCCCGAAGAGGACCAGGATCATTCCCAGCAGCAGCAGCGGCCCATGTTCCTGAAACAGGTGAGACCCGTACACCACCTTCTCGAAGAGCAGCCACAGCAGCAGCCCGCTCCCCACCGTCAGCCCGCCCAGTCCCGGCGGCCCGAAGAAATGCAGCGGCCGCGTCATGTAGCGCATCAGAAAGCGGATCGTGATCAGGTCGAAAAACACGCGGCCCGTGCGCGAGATCCCGTAATGGGATTTCCCCTGCGGCCGCTCGATGTTGCGGATCGGCGCTTCCACCACCGTCGCGCCGTTCCACGCCGCCAGCGCCGGAATGAACCGGTGCAGCTCGCCGTACAGCGCGATCTCCTTGATCACCTCGCGCCGGTACACCTTGAACGTCGTCCCGAAATCGTGAATGTCCACGCCCGAAAGCTTCGCCATCATCCAGTTCGCCGTGCGCGAGGGCAGCCGCCGCAGCCAGAAATTGTCCACCCGCTTCTTCCGCCATCCGCTCACCAGATCGCAGCCCGTCCGCTCCATCGTCTCGATCATTCCCGGAATGTCGGCCGGATCGTGCTGCAAGTCCCCGTCCATGGCGATGATGATTTCGCCCTGCGCCAGATCGAATCCGGCGGCCAGCGCCGCCGTCTGTCCGTAATTCCTCTTCAGCCGGACCGCCCGCACCCTCCGGTCGCGTTCGGCGATCTCGCCGAGCAGCCGCGCCGTCGCGTCGCTCGAATGGTCGTCGACGAAAACGAATTCCACCGGCTCGAAGCGCCCCGCCATCGTCTCCGAAAGCCGCGCGTGCAGCTCCACCACGCTCTCTTCCTCGTTGTGGAACGGCACGACGATCGAGTACTTCGGCCCCTCTGCGCTTGTCTCAAACATCGGCTTCGGCCAGCTCCCGATAGCTGATCAACCGTATCCCGCGCTCCTTCACCGCTCTTGCCACTTCCGGAGCCGTCAGCGCCTCGAGTTCCCGCTGCCGCTCGCCCTTCAGCCGCGTCGCTTTCCCGTCGAGTTCCGCGTCCCGGTATCCCGGATGGCACATCAATTCCGTCGTTCCTTCCGGCAGCCGTTCGACCAGCCGCAGCACATCCGCCGCGCCCAGCGACCCCGTCCACCGGATCCCGCGAAAATGGTCGGGCGTCCGCAATCCGCCCGCTGACGCCAGCCGGCGAAAACGCCTGCGTCCCGCGCCCGCCGCGGCCGCCGTAATCGACCGCCCCATCTCGCCAGACTCGCGCCCGTTCTCGCGCCCGCCGCCGAAAAGCGTCCGCAAACTCTCGTACGGTTTCCGCACCGCGCCAATCTTGAATTCCGATGCCACTCGCGCCACCGCCGCCATCACCCGCGGGTAAAGATGCGTGTGTTTGTGCGTGTCGACGTGCGTCGGCCGGATTCCCGCCGCCGCGATGCGCCCGATCTGCGCCCGCAATTCGGTTTCGAGATCCGCCTGCCGCACTCGCCCGAGCGCCAGCCGCCCCACCAGTTCTCCCAGCGAGCCCGGCAACCGCCCGTCCTCGCCCGCAAGCGTTGGAATCGTTTCCGCCGGCGCCACCGCTCGCTCGCCCACCAGCACCAGATGGCATCCCACGCCCAGCCCCGGATTTTCCCGGGCTATCCGGACGGCGTCGTCAAAAGCGTCACCCATGGCCATCAGCGTCGTGCTCGTGAGGATGCCTTTGTGAAAGGCTTCGAGAATGCCGGCATTCACGCCGCGCGTGTAGCCGAAATCGTCTCCGTTAACGATCAGCCGCCTCATCACCGGCGTGCGAAACAGCGCCAAATCACCCGAAAATCATACCATGCCTCGAAGGGACGCATCTTCAAACCGCCCACGCTCCGCAGCCGGAAATCCTGTCATCCTGAGCGAAGCGAAGGACCCCGAAAGCGCCAGGACAACCGAACCACGGATCGCCCGTCGGCGACAGCAACACGACTCCTCGCGCCGCCCGCTGAAAATGGTGGACGTTTTGGTAGCCACGGTCAGCGATTTTCTGACCGTGGGCCCGTCCCATCGCCCAGCACCAACCGTCGCCCGCCAGCCCACCGTGTCACTCCGAGCGAAGCGAGGAATCCGCTTTTTCTTCTCGCCGCCCAACAAACCGATAAACCTTCTCCACCCTCAACCCATCATCCCGCACCACAAACACCGGCCGCTCGGTCTTCTCCACCAGATTGATCAACCCGTTCGTCTCGAAATATCGCCGCGAATCCTGTATCAGCAGAAAATCCCCCGGACGTATCTCGTAGTTCGGGTCAAAGAGCGGCTCGACTTTCAAATCCTTCCGCCCCAGTTGGCGCACATAGAAACCCAACCCCATAGGGTCGCTGGCCGCCACGCGCGCTCCCCGCGGCGCAACCCGGCACACATATTCCGCCGCCTCTCGCGCGCCCAGGTCGTAAACCTCATCCGGCGGAAACAGCCGTCCCACGTTCGCCTCGCCGCCGCCCAGCGCATTCAAGTAGAGCCGGTTGTAAGGAGCCCAGGCCATCGCGTTCGCAAGCGGCCAAAACACCAGCGCCACCACCATCGCCGCCATCGCCGCGCGCCAGGTCCGCCTTCCCATCCATCCCCGGCTCCAGGCCAGAAATCTTTCCACTGCCCAGCCCCCGGCCAGATACAGCACCGGCAGCCCGATAGCTTCGTAGCGGATCCATTTCGACCCGGCCAGCGAATACGGCACGATCCAGAACGTCAAATTCACCCGGGTAAAAATCGAAATCAGCGAGTTCCGGTCGAAAAACAGCAGCCCCACCCCGGCGAGCATCGCCGCCAGAATCACGAGCGGCGTCTTCACCGCCAGCACCCACAAATAGTAGTACCAGGGCAGCCCGTAAGGCGTCGTCAGCGCATTGTTCAAATACACGCGCCCGTCCATCAGGTACCCGTGGTGCTGGATCGTTTTCTGCTCGCTGTAGCGCAGCATCGCCTCGAGATTCCGCGGCGACAAAATCACCGGATTCGCCAGCACGAACGCCAGCCCCGCCACCAGCACCAGCCGCCGGAAATAAGGCCCCATGTCCCGGCTCTTGATGCCCTTCTGGTTGGCCACGTGCCACACCAGCACGATCAGCCCGAATTCGCCGATCGCCAGGTAATACGAAGCCAGGTCCAGCCCGAACGCCACGCCCGCCAGCGTGAACCATCGCTTCGATTCCCCGCCACTCGCCGCCTGTTTCCCCCGGTTGTAGCAATAGAACGCCAGCAGCGTGAAAAAAACGAAGAGGTTTTCTTCCTTCAGCACCCGGTTCAGCGCCACCGAAAGCGGCGAAACCGCCCAGAACACCGCTCCGAGCCCCGCGCCCAGCGGCCCGATCATCTGTTGTCCAACCAGGTAAAGGACCAGCGCCGTCAGCGCCCCCAGCAGCGCGATCGGCAACCGCAGCCAGGCCTCTTTGCGCACCGCGTGCCAGCCGTGTCCCACTGCCCAGCGGTTGTACCGCTCGCCCGCGTCGAGGCTCGCCCACGCCAGCACCTTCATCACCATCGGGTGCTCGCTGTTCACCCCGGCGAAGTGGCCCTGTCGATACTTTTGGATGGAATCCCATTTCGCCGCTTCGTCTTCGGCCAGGCTCGGCTGACCCAGACGGTAGGCGCGCAGTCCCAGCCCGACAAGCAGCAGCAATGCGAGGAAGAGTCGTTCGATTCGCCGCGCCCCGGCGCTATTCATATGCCAAGGCGTCGATGGGATCGAACCGTGCGGCGCGATAGGCGGGATAGAAGGCGCCGGCCGCCGCCGCGGCGAGGGCCAGCAGTATCGCGTTGGCCACCCAGTGCCATGGAATCAGAATCGTAAGCGAGGGAAGATTGTGGTGCAACACCACCCGCGTCAGCCACGTCGCGCCGAGTCCCACCAGAATCCCGAACCCGGCCATCAGCAGCGTTTCCTTGAGGATCAGCCCGATCACCTGCGCCCGCGACGCCCCCAGCGCCTTCAAAATCCCGATCTCGTGCGTCCGCTCGAGCACGATCGTGTAGGTCGCCAGAAACACCACCAGAAAACTGATCGCCACGCCCAGCGCCAGCATCGAGTTGATGAAAGGGTTCAGCTGCGGCAGGTTCGCCGAGTTCATCAGCGTCAGATACTCCTGCATCGACAGGATCCGGTAAGTAGGCAGCAACTTCTCCAGATTCCCGAGCGTCGATTTCGTGTTGCTGCTGCGCACGTAGAACATCGAAATCTTGCCGCTCGCCCCGCTGATCGCCTGCGCCGTCGCCAGCGGAATGAACAGCCGCGCTCCCTTGCCGCTCTCGACGATCCCGCACACGGTGAACTCGTGATTCAGCAGCGTGATATGCTCGCCCACGTGCAGGTGATGCGTTTGCGCCTTGATGTTGTCGACGATCACGTCGTCGGGCCCGCGAAACGGCCCGCCCGCCAGGAACTTGAATCCCGCGCTCAGGTCGTTGAAGCTCTGGTAATCGATGCCGTAGATGATGTCGAGCGCCTTCGTCTCCACCATCACCAGTACCGGCGTGATCGCCTCGACCCCCGGCACCTTCACCAGCTGCTCGCCAAGCGATTGATCCATCGACTCCGAGGAGAAAGCGAAAAAAATCGACGAGTTCGGCGGCCGCACCAGCAGGTCCGCTCCCACGCCCTGCACCCGCTGCCCCCACTCCGTCACCACCCCGTTGATCATCCCCACAATCAACAGGATCAGTACCACCTGCATCGCCACCGCAATCACGCTCAGCGCGGTCCGCACCGGACGCACTCGTAGATTGCTCCACACCAAACGCCAGTAGGTGAATTCGTAACTTGCCATGAGCGAGAGGGAAGGCCGCGGAGTTCGTGCCAGCCTGCCCGCGTAACTCTAACACCCGCCCCGAGACGGGTCAAAATCGCATGCGAGGGCTTGTGCTGGCCCGCCACTCCGCCCTCGCCGGTCCAAATTTCCTGCTCCCCCGGCTCCCATCGTGCCCCTTGCGCCGCCCTGGATGTCCCTCAGCAATCGTCTCCCGGCTTTCTTCGCCACTCGCCACCAGCGTTTCGCCCTCCCACGACGACCCTCCGCCCGGAGAAAATCACCGTAGGGGCGACCGCCGGGTCGTCCGCCCTCCCACATCCGAAAGGGGAAAGCAATCCATCAACACCGTTGCGTTCTGGGAAACAATCGCGCGAAGTTTTCAACACAGCTGTTGAAAACTCTGTGGAAATGAGCTCGCCGGAATTCTCTAAGCGCACGAAAAAAAACAAGCTACTGCAGTTTGCACCAACTCTGTAGCAGAAACGATCGCGGAATTTCTTTCTGCGATGCCGGCCGGAAATTTCGCGCCGCGTGCCCGCAATCGGAATGCCGAAAACAGCTCGCCGGCCGGAAATTTCACGCCTTCCCGAAAAAAATCAGTACCAGCGCGTCTTCGGCCGGTGAAGTTTGATGAGGATGGTCTGCTTGTCCTGGTTCAACTCATAGTATTCCCCGAACGTCTGCCATTTCGGGGCCACCACTTGAATCAGGAGTTTGCCCTGCGGCAATTCGTTGAACGAGGCGTAGCCCCTGTCGTCGGTCTTCAGGTCCAGCTCCACTTTGCTTTTCTTGTGGAGCAGGAAAAGCAGCGCGTGCTTCTCCTGAAACCGCAAATAGACGCTCGCGTTCACCACCGGATCTTCCTTCTCTCCGCCCACTACGCGGATCCGCAGGCTCACCGGCGTCTCGTCGGACTTCTTGCTGTCCTTGCTCTTCTCCTTGGTCCCGCTCCCCTGCGCGGCGACGGCAGCGGCAGGCAAGCCGAGGGCCAGTGTCAGCAGAAACGCGATGGCCGCTGCGCGCGCCGTGCTCTGGACCAGTCTCATGGCAATCCCTCCCGGCGAAATGGTTACTTTTTCTTGTGCTTTCGCAGAACCGGTTTCTTCGGCGTGGCTGGAACGAGCGGCATCTGATCCCGCATGTACTGCTCGAGGCGTGCTTTCACGTGTTCGTAAGCGGAAGTCGTCACCACGTATTGCGCCCGGGGCGGAAGATTGCGCTCGATCTCGCGCTCGGCCGCCCGCACCCGGTCCCGCGTCAGCGGATGCGAGGAAAACGCCCGCGCGATCCCTCCATCCGGGTCCTTCTCGAGCTTCCTGGCCCGCTCGAAGAAATTCACGAATCCCAATGGATCGTAGCCCGATTCATAGAGATACTGCAAACCGAGATCGTCCGCCCGCCGCTCGGCGGTCCGGTCGAACATCAGTAGTGCCAGCGGCCCCGCCGCGTCCATCGATTCCCCGATAAAGTACGCCGGCCCGCCAAACAGCAGGAACGGCAACGACATCCAGTTCAGAATTTTCGCCCGCGTCATTTGCCGCGTCGCGTCGCGCGCGGCGATATGCGCCACCTCGTGCGCCACCACGCCCGCCAGCTCGTCCTCGCTCCTCGTCCGCAGGATCAGCCCCGTCGTCACGAACAGCCGCCCGCCCGGCAGCGCGAAGGCGTCCACCTCGTTCGACAAAATCACCTTCACTTCGACGGGGATTTTCGCGTCCGAATGCCGCGCGATCCGGTCCGTCAGCCGCTGCATGTAGGCCTCGGTCGCCGGGTCGTCATAGATCGTCGCCAGCTCCTCGAACTGCCGCGCCATCTCCTTCCCCATCTCCATCTCGCGCGCCCGTGAATAGAAATCCGGCTCGCCCTGCGCGATCTGTCGCCGTCCGATCCGGCTCGGGTTGTCGAGCGGATCGATTTTCTTCTGGTGAGCGAAGGCAGTCGCGGGTACAACGGGAAGAAGGAAGAGGACCAGTGAGGCGGTAAGCCAGCGCATGTTTCGCCCGCGCTCGCCGGCAAAGCGCCCCGCGAGCGGAATTGACCGGCGGCAGTGCATGGGGTAACTTCGTTTCCCGGCGCGACCGCCCTCGCTTTCTAGTCATATACCCGAGGGATGCTTTCCGCAATCGAAAATCCCGCCGGCCGGCGGGAGCGCGAACGCAAGCTCCTCAAAGCCCGCAGGGAAACTCCGGTCTTTCGTTAGGTTGCGGCTTCAGCCGCTGAGGTTTTAGTCAGTCCGTTGCCATACAGGCTCTTCAGGGGAGGAAATCATGGGTTTTGCCACCGACGCCATTCACGTGGGCCAGGAGCCCGATCCGGCCACCGGCGCCATCGTCGCGCCGATCTACCAGAACGTCCACCTACGTCCAGGAAGAGTTCGGCAAAACCAAGGGCTACGACTACGCCCGCACCGCCCACCCCAACCGCCGCGCCCTGGAGCGCTGCCTCACGAAACTCGAGGGCGGCGTCGGCTCTTTCGTTTTCAGTTCGGGCATGGCCGCGATCGATTCCGTCTTCCGCCTGCTGCGCCCGGGCGACCATCTGATCGTCTCGAGCGCCGTCTACGGCGGCGTCTATCGCCTCCTCACGCAGCTCCTCGCGCAGTTCGGCTTCGAATTCGATTTCGTCGATACCGCCGATCCCGCCGCCACTCGCGCCGCCATTCGCCCCACGACGCGCATGATCTACGTCGAAACTCCCACCAATCCCACGATGATTCTCACCGACATCGCCGCCACGGCGAGCCTGGCCCGCGAGCACAACGCCACGCTCGTCGTCGATAACACTTTCCTCAGCCCCTATTGCCAGCAGCCCCTCGCGCTCGGCGCCCACATCGTCGTCCACTCGATGACCAAATATCTCAACGGCCACAGCGACTGCACCGGCGGCGCCGTCATCCTCTCCCGTCCCGAAGACGTCGACCGCATCTATTTCCTCCAGCGCTCGGTCGGCGCCGGCCTCGCCCCGATGGATTGCTGGCTCGTCTCCCGCGGCATCAAAACCCTCGCCGTCCGCATGGACCAGCACAACAAAAACGGCATGGCCGTGGCCCAATTCCTCGCCGCCCACCCCAAGGTCAAGCAAGTCCACTACCCGGGCCTCGCCTCCCATCCCCAGCACGAACTCGCCGCGCGCCAGCAACGAGGTTTCGGCGCCATGCTCTCTTTCGACTTGGGATCGCTCGAAGCCGCCCGCCAATTGCTCAACCACGTCCGCCTCTGCTCGCTGGCCGAAAGCCTCGGCGGCGTCGAAACCCTCATCTCGCATCCCGCCCTGATGACCCACGCCTCCATGCCCCCCGAAGTCCGCGAAAAAGCCGGCATCACCCAGGGCCTCGTCCGCATCTCGGTAGGCATAGAAGACGTGGAAGACCTGATCGCCGACCTCGATCAGGCCCTCGCGCACGTCTGAAGGATAAAAAAGCCGTGTCATCCTGAGCGAAGCGAAGGATCCCGAACGCCCCGAGGCAGAATCGCTCATGCAGACAGGTTGTCGAAGTGATCTTCTGGCGTCCTTCTTTTGCCACCGGAGTTCAGGGAGTGCGGACGGGTTCTTCCCGACTGCCCGCGGAGAGCTTCGCGGCGAGCGGCACAAGCTTGCCTGAGCGGATGTAATATTCGCCGTCGCGCCAGCGTATCCGCCTGCGGAAAAAACTGGCGAACCAGAGGCAAAAGGCCAGGGCGTCCCACAGCGGAATCAGCGGCATCTTGCGCCAAACACCCGGTTCTTCGAGTCCGCGCACGCCGATTTCCCACGTCATCGCCGCTCGCAGGGCGATATAGGAGCCGAGGTAGGCGATGGCCGTGCCCGCGCCGGGACGAATCGCCATGGCCACCAGGCACCATGGCAGGCCCTGGGTGAAAACAAGTCCCAGGTGGCCCCAGGGGCGCATATGCCGCATCACGACGAGCCAGCGCAGTCGTTTCGCCCACAGTTCGCCGAAAGAACGATAATCGGCGACGGTCAGGATCTTGTAAGGCAGCAGCTCCACCGAATAGCCCTGCTCCGCAATCAGCCGTCCGACGAGCAGGTCATCCGCCGGTCGATCCTGGAGGGCCGCATAGCCGCCGAAATCCGCCAGTCGCGCGCGGCGCGTGGCGATCGTGGGGCCCAGCGCGAACTTCACTCCGTCGAGCTGTTTCGCCACCAGGATGCCGGCGTAGAAATCGGAAATCATTCCGACGGTTTGCAGGCGATCGATAAAGGATTGTTCCCCGGCGGAGACGTAGAAGCAGGTGACCGCGCCGACGCGGGCATCGGCGAGCGGAGCCACGATCCGGCGCAGGTAATCGGGCCGAACGCGCACGTCGCTATCGTTGATCACCAGAACTTCGTGCCGCGCCTCGCTCGTGAGCCGCGCCAGCTTCGCCACCTTGTCATTCACCGCGGTGGTGCCGTCGTGGAAGATCACTCGGATCCGGCCATCGGGGAAGTCGCGCTGGAGCCGCTCAATCACCGGCAGCACCGGGTCGTCGGTTCCTCCCACGCAAAAGAGGATCTCGTAATCGGGATAATCCAGCCCGCAGAAACTCGCGAAATTCTCGTATGCATCCGGATCGAGCCCTCGAATCGGCTTGAGGATGCTCACCGGAGGGGTAAATGTCGCGGGGGGCTCTCCGTTGCCACGAGCACCGCGGGAAAAGCGATGTGAGCTGTAGAGAACGAGCAGGTAATAGATGAAAGGAAACGTCGCGACCACGAGCAGCGCGTCACGAACCACCTTGAAGACCATCGGACTCCCTGGCCATTCCAAGTTGACCGGCCGTTATCCCACGCTGAGGATAACAGCAAACGGCAATGGTTTCCCCTCGAAAGCCTGTCGCCGGGTTCCCATCGAAGCGGACCGCCGGGAGCCGCGCTGCCGGCCCGCCCGATCCGGACATATGGCTTCACTTCCGCGCCACGGGTAGAATCGGTGCGTGCCTGCGGGGAGCCATGCCGAAGGGCTGATGGGCCGCGAGAGGGAACGCCGGCTGCGCGTGAAAACCCTTCTCTTTCTGCTCCTGATGGCCCTGCTTGGCCCATCGAGCAATGTAATGTTCCGGGTAGGCATGGAGCATGTAGGCCGGCTTGCCGCGCACACCCCCGTGGCGCTGCTTCTCTACGGCGTGCGAACGTTCACCAACCTCTTCGTGGTGCTGGGTATCCTGACGCGCATCCTGTTCACCGTCGTCAGCTTTCTGGTTCTTACCTGGGCCGACTACAGTTTTGTGACGCCGGCCTCCGCGGTCAACTACGCCATCGTCGCGCTCATGGGGCATCTGCTGCTCGGAGAATCGGTGAGTCCGGAGCGGTGGGTGGGAATCGCAGCGATCTGCCTGGGAGTTGCGTTGGTGGGGATCACTCCCACGAGCACGACGGGCAAAATGGCTGCTGCCGCCGGATCCTGAATTTGGCCGCGCGCTAAAGATGCATCGAAATTGCCCGGAATTCTGCTAGTATCCTTCTAACGGTGGCGGGCCGGGCATTGTGGGGGGACTGCATGCGCATTGCCGTACTTGGCGGCGACGGGTACTGCGGTTGGGCCACGACGTTGTATCTTTCCGGAAAAAATCATTCGCTCGCCATTCTCGACAGCCTCACGCGCCGGAAATGGGACGAAGAACTGGGCGCCCAAACGCTGACGCCAATCCGCCCCCTGTCCGAACGCGTCGAGGTGTGGCGCAAGCTTAGCGGCAAGCCCGTCGACGTCTTCGTCGGAGACGTCACCGATTTCGATTTCCTTTCCTCCGCTCTGAAGGCGTTCCAGCCCGATGCCGTCGTTCATTTCGCCGAACAACGCTCGGCGCCGTACTCGATGATCGACCTCGAGCACGCCGTATTCACGCAGGTGAACAATGTGGTCGGCACGCTGAACCTGCTGTTTGCGCTGCGCGAGCTGTCTCCCGATTGTCACCTGGTGAAGCTCGGCACGATGGGCGAGTACGGCACCCCCAACATCGACATCGAAGAGGGCTACATCACCGTCGAGCACAACGGCCGCCGCGACCTGCTCCCGTTCCCGAAGCAGCCCGGCTCCTTCTATCACCTCTCGAAGGTCCACGACAGCCACAACATCGCCTTCGCCTGCAAGACCTGGGGTTTGCGCGCCACCGACCTCAATCAGGGCATCGTCTACGGAACGCTCACCGACGAAGTGGCGCGCGACGAGGCCCTCATCAACCGCTTCGATTACGACCAGGTCTTCGGCACCGTTTTGAATCGCTTTTGCGCGCAGGCCGCGGTCGGTTATCCCCTCACCGTCTATGGCCGCGGCGGGCAAACGCGAGGCTTCCTTGATCTTCGCGATACGGTACGGTGCATCGAACTGGCTTGTATCCATCCCGCCGCGCCGGGCGAATTCCGTGTTTTCAACCAGTTCACCGAGCAGTTCTCGGTCCTCGAACTGGCCCGGATGGTGGAAACGGCCGGGAAAAAGCTTGGGCTGAGCGTTACGATCAACCATCTGCCGGATCCGCGGGTCGAGGCCGAAAGCCACTACTACAACGCGAAGCATTCCCGCCTGGTCGATCTCGGGCTCGAGCCGCATCTGCTTTCCGAGGCCCTGCTCGATTCCCTGATGAACATCGCTCTGCGTTATCGTGACCGGGTGAACCCGGCGCAATTCGAGCCCCGGGTTGACTGGCGCCGGACGTCGAACCCCATCGCGCCGCGGCGCGCGAGACGAACGGGCACGCTCGCCAAATCGCTTCGGCTAACCGCAAACAATCGAGGCAAGAATCGGCCGGTCCGCATTCCGCCTTCCGCGTCGGAGGCTGGACCGAATACCCCGCCGGAAAATAATGGGGACGGGAATGGCTCGCACCCGCTAGCGAGCCGATCGAGCACCCATGCCACCGGCGACTGATTCGTCCATCCAGTCGAGGTAGCCGCGCGACCCGGCCACGATCGGCAAGGCAATGATTTCCGGCGTTTGATAGCTGTGAATCTCTTTGATGCGCCGCTCGAGGCGTGAAAACACGGTCCGCGAAGTCTTGATGAGCAGTAAAATTTCCCGCCCCCGCTCGACTTTCCCCTTCCACCGATAAACCGATTCGACCGCCCCCGCCTGAATATTCACGCAAGCCGCCAGCCGCTCTTCGACCAGCGCCCGCGCGATCCGCCCGGCCTCGCGCCGGTTCGCGCACGTCACCAGCACCACCAGTTTGCCTTTCATTCTTTTTCGCTCCCCATTCGCCCGCCCGCGCGCCGTCGATCCCTTTACTTCTTCGCGCGCATCTGTCAGGGAAAGGTCGTTATCGAACCAACACAGCTATACAATACCGCCGATGTCTCGTGTCGGGACCCCTTTCGGCGTTGCCAACTGGCGTGGAATCATCGGCGAGGATTTCACGTTCGCTCGCGTGCGCCTTGCCGCCACGGCGATGGCGCGCAAGCGCGCCAAATCTCCCGCGCTTCTCGTCGCCGGCGACACCCGCTTCTTCTCCGAGGACTTCGCTCGCGCCGCCGCCGCCGCGCTCGACGCCGAAGGCGCCCGCCCCATCCTCGCCGACCGCCCCACGCCCTCGGGCGCCGTTTCCTTCGAGATTCGCCGCCGCAAACTCTCCGGCGGAATCCACATCGCCGACGGATCACGCCCCGCCGAATACAGCGCCCTGAAATTCTACGGCCCCGAAGGCGCGCCCTTCGGCCCCGACGAAGGACGCGAAATCGACCGCCTCGCCGAAACTCTGGTCGAAAAGAGCGGGGAACCGGGCCTGGCGGAAAACCCGCGCGTCGAAACTGTCGATCCTTCGCCCGCCTATCTCGCCCGGCTCGCCGAACTCGTCCGTCTCGACGCGCTGCGCCACATCCGCCCCTGTCTCTCGTGGGACGCAATGCACGGCGCCGCCGCCGGCTGGCTCGATCGCCTGCTCGCCGCGAGCGGCGTCTCGGTCGAGGTGCTGCACGCCGATCGCGACGTTCTTTTCGGAGGCCGTAGCACCGATCTTTCGCCCTCCCATCTCGGCCCGCTCGCCCACGCCGTGCGCCAGAGCGGCGCGGCGCTCGGCTTCGCCACCGACGTCGACGCCGGCCGCTACGCCCTTCTCGACGGCCAGGGCCGTTACGTCTCTCCCAACCACTTTCTCGGACTGCTCTACGACTATCTGATCGCCGCGCGCGGCTGGCGCCTGGGCGTTGCGCGCACCGTGGCCACCTCGCGCCTGGTCGACGCCGTCGCGCGCAGCCACGGCCTCGCCGTTCTCGAAACGCCCGTTGGCTTTCCTCACCTCGCCCGTCTCGTTCTCGACGCCGATGTCGCCGTCGCCGGCGACGAAAACGCCGGCCTCACCATTCGCGGCCACGTCCCCCAGCGCGACGCCATCCTCGCCTGCCTGCTCGCCGCCGAAATGGTCGCCGAGCGTGGCCCGCTCGAGGATCAACTGGCGCGGCTTTTTACGAGACTCGGCGCGGAGTTCTGGCCGGTGCGCCGCGACGTCGCGCTCGACCAGGCGCGCCGCAAGCGCCTCGCCGCCTGGCTCGAAACCGAGCCCGGCGAATTTCTCGGCCGGCGCGTCGTTCGCGCCAGCCACGTCAATGGTTTGGAATTGGACTTCGAAAGCGGCTCGTGGCTGCTCGTGCGGCCCTCGGGCACCGAGCCGCTTTCGAGAATCTACGCCGAAGCCGGCACGCTCGAGGAAGCAAACGCGCTGGCAAAGGAGACCGAGCAGTGGATGCTCCAAACGTTCAACTGAACGCCCCCGCAAAGCGCCCCCGGCTCGAGCGCTTCGTCTACGCCGCCGTCGCCGTCCTGTTCGTCGCCCTGGCCATTGACGGCGTCTTCGGCCCGCACGGCATGATCGCCACCTATCGCCTGAAACTCCAGGTGCAAAAAACGCAGCAGCAGGTCCGCAGCCTTCAGCAGGAAAACAAGGTCTTCGCCGACCAGGTCCGCAAACTGAAAACGCAGCCCTCCGCCATCGAGCACATCGCCCACGAGCGCATGGGCCTCGTCAAACCCGGCGAACTCGTCTTCAAACTCCCGCCCAAATCCTCCGCCGCCGCTCCTCAATCTTCCAGTTCAACGCCGTCATCCCCCAACCGCTAACCGCGCCTCCGTCCGAATCGCCGGCCCCGCCATCCCCCAACCGCTAACCACGCCCCCGCCTGAATCGCCGGCCCCGTCATCCCCCAACCGCTAGCCGCGCCCGCCCTGCGCATGTAGGGGCGACCCGTTGGGTCGCCTGCCTTTGCCCCGCCACCCCATCACTCCCCCGCCGTCGAAGCCACCCTCCCCATCCTCCGCACCCAATCCCAAACCGCCGCTCCCCGCCCCTTCCATCGCGTCCGCGCCAGCGACAGCATCACCATCGCCACGAAAATCAACGCCAGCCCCGCCGAAGCCAGCCCAATACTCGATCCATGTTTCGGCAGAATCGAAAGCCGCCCGTAAACAAAGTCGATATGCCCCCAGTAAACGATCAGCGAAGTCGTTCCCATCTGCACCAGCGGACTGAACCCCGCGTTCGTCCACCCGAACGCCAGTCGCCGCCCCAGTCCCAGCCCCCACCGGCACCACGCGAAACTCAGCCCGACGATCGCGAACAGCACGCCCACGCGCGCCAGAAAAAAGTTCGGGCTCGTATGCCAGAAATCCTCCACCGGATAAGCGCGCACCGGCAGCGAATGGAAAAGCAGCGCCAGACCGAACATCCCCGCGCCCGCCGTGCCGAACCCCGCATGCGTCCACCCCGGATGCTCGCGCCCGATCGTTACCAGCACCATGCCCGCCGCCAGCCCCGCGAACGCGAACCCCGCCCAGGGAAAAATCGGAAACAGGTAATGCTGCGGCTTGCCGTAGATATGCACGCCGTTGATGTACGTTTCGAGAAACCACGGCAGCCAGCGCGGCTGCCAGGTCGTCCACAAAAACGGCGTCAGAAAGCTGATCGCCACCGCGCCGCTCACCCCCGCGAAAACCGCCTTCCGCCGCGTCTTCGCCACCCAGAACGCGACGCCCAGCAGCATGATCGAAACCCCGATTTCGTTCAGGATGTCGACGCGCAGCAAATCCGTCCACGGCGCCTTGGGTTGTCCGAGCGCCCACTCCTGCACGCGGAACAGCAGCCCGAGGCCCAGAATTTCCGCTCCCCGCCGGATCGTCTCGAGCGCGATGCGGCCCGGCGCAACCTCGCGCCGCAGCTTGCGATCGATCACCAGCGCCACCGCCACGCCCGCCAGAAACAGGAACAGCGGCGCCGGCAGCGTCCCGCCCAGTTGCGACCAGCGAAAAAAACTCCCGCCCCGCTCCGCCGGCCTCAGCCAGGAATCGTAGCAATGTGTCTGGAACATCAGCAGGCAGGCAAGCCCGCGCATCCAGTCGATATGCGTCAGCCGCTGCTTCGCTTGTGGTGGCACCTGTGCGCCGATTCTCCGAAATTGCTCCTTCCATCTTAAGGGAAGAAATAAGGATCGTCAGCAGCAGCAGCAACAACAGCCATGGTCACCCACGAACGCATTCAATCCCCACCGCGCCCGAAAAGCGCACAGGCAAGAATGCCTCTGCTACTCAAGCGTGACACAATGAATGCGCCCGTCGAGCGGAGAGGCGACGCGACAATATGAGCAAATCCCGTTCCATCCCGATTTCAGGAGCGATGGCGCTCTGGGCCGTGCTGGCGCTGGCGATCACGCTGCTGGGCGTCCGCCTGGGCTACGGCGGCGAGCGCTTCGCCCTGGCCGCGCTTGTCATCGCCCTTCTGCTCGCCGGCCAGATTTTCAACGCCTCGCGCGGATTCACCGACAAACTGAAAAAGCTTCTCGGCCCCACGAGCCTGCTGCTCCTCCCGCTCCTCCTCGGCCTTCTTTACCTCGTCTACCTCGTTGGCACGCGCGAATTCACCTGGCTGCGCCTCGGCGCCGGAATCGCCTGGATCGAACTGCCCGCGTTGCTCGCCCTTTCCGCGCGCGGCCGCCGCGCCGGCGCCTGGCAGGACTACGCCGTGCTCGTCGTCCTGTGGGCGCCCATCGAATTCGCCTGGGGCCGGAATCTTTTCCCGTACCCCGCCGAGGCCACGCACACGCTCGAAATCCTTCTGGCGCTCAACGCCGGCATCATCGCGTTCCTCTACCTTCGCGAACTCGATGGCATCGGCTATACGATCGCCTGGGGCAAGGGATTCGGCGCCGTGGTTGTGCTGTGTTTTCTGGCGTTCGCGGCGATCGCGATTCCGCTCGGCGAATGGATGCATTTCATCGCGTGGTCGCCGTCGCTCGCGCGTTTCAAGGCGCTGCCGCTCTCCGCGCTCGGCATCCTGGTCTTCACCGCCTGGCCGGAGGAGTTTCTCTTCCGCGGCGTCCTCCAGAATCTGCTCTCGAAAAGTTTCCGCAGCGACACGGCCGGCTGGATCGCGGCCTCGGCGCTCTTCGGCCTCTCGCACATCGTTCACGGCTTCCCGAACTGGCGCTACGTTCTGCTGGCATCGATCGCCGGCCTCTTCTACGGCCTCGCGTGGAAGAAAACCGGCTCGATGACCGGCTCCTGCCTGGTCCACGCCCTGGTCGACACCATCTGGCACACGCTTTTCTGATGGTGGAGCAGAAAGGCCCTGGTAGCCACCGTCAGAGATTTTCTGACCGTGGGCTCGTGCACAGCCAAAAGGCCCACGGTCAGAACACCACTGTCCGTGGCAACCAACCCGGTTCCGCGGCGTTGCAGCGAGAAAAGCCTGTGTAGCGCCGCCCTTCAGGGCGGCATCGTGTCCGACCGACGTGGACTCTCTCCCCGATTTCCCGCGAAGGCCCCAACGGAAGTAAAAGCTGCATCCCGAAAATCGAAAGCGAGAAAACTTTTCCGAGTGTACAATCGCGCCGGAAGGCGCAGCGCGTTCCGTCCGGGGAGAACGGTTCGCGGCTGCGGCGTGGGGAACGCGATATCGTTTTGCTCGCACATCCCCTCCGGCGGGCGACGCATCTCACACCGCGATGTCCGCAGGCCCGCAAGATCGACGGGAGAACCATTCATGAACGCAAGAGCGGCCAGGCTCTTTCTTGGCCTCGGTATTTTTATGCTTTCTTTCCTCGCCGCCGGTTCGTTGCGAGCGCAAGCGGTACCGGCCACGCTCACCGGCACGGTCACCGGCCCTTCGAAAACCCTGATCGCCGGCGCCAAGGTCACCATCAAGAACGTGGCCACCAGCCAGTCGATCGCCACCCGGACCAACGCGTCGGGCGTCTTCACCGCGCCGAATCTCGCGCCCGGCGACTATGAAATTTCCGTATCGGCGAAGGGTTTCAATCCGCAGACGATGAAGGTGACGCTCGCCGCCGGCGCGAGACACGAAACGGAATTTGAATTGACGCCCACCATTTCGCTCTCTTCCCTCGGCTTCTCGACCAGCCAGACCCAGGGAAATCCCCGGGAACAGGCGCTCCTCAACAAGCGTTCGCGCATGCTCCAGATCCATCAGAAGCTCGGCCTGATCACCTTCTTTCCGCTGGTCGCGACGCTTGCCGCCGCCACGCAGGCCGGCGGCAGGCACAACACCGGCTCGGTGGGCCGCAACGTCCACATGGCGCTCGGCTCGGCAACCGCCGGCCTCTATTTCGCCACCGCCTACTACGCCATCTTTGCCCCCAAGATCCCCGGCGTGAAGGCGCGCGGGCCCATCCGCTTCCACGAGGCGATGGCCTGGATTCACGGCCCGGGCATGATCCTGACGCCGATCCTCGGCGCGATGGCGGATTCGCAAGCGAGCCAGGGGGAACGGCTGCACGGCGTCGCCAAGTACCACGGGATTGTGGCCGTCGTCACCGCCGTGGCCTACGGCCTGGCGCTGCTCTCGGAAACGAAACCCAATTGGATTCCCGGCCTCGGCCACCACGTCGCCGCCCTGCTTCCCTTTCACCACCACGCCACCCTCAGCGCATCGAACCACACGAAGGCGCCCGCGGGCGGCCCGGCAATGGCCCTGGCGCACCAGGCCAATTGAACCGCGTCTCTCGACGCCCAAAGGTTGGTTCCGATGAAGCGGGAAAAGGCGGCATCCCTGAATCTGAAATTTCTGACGGTCTTTTTATTTCTGACAATTCCGGCGGTCGCCCGCGCCGATAGCGGCTGGTTGCTGAAGCAATTGACGCTCTCCTATCACGTCACGCATCCGCTGCACGAGGTCGCGGGCGTGAGCCACGCGGCGCGCGGCAAGGGCGAATGCCAGGCCGGCGTGTGCAACTTCCTGATCGCCGTGCCGGTGAAGTCGTTCGCTTCCGGCGACACCAACCGCGACCTCCACATGCTCCAGATCGTTCGCGGCGCGCAATTCCCCATGGTCGTCGTGCGCGCGCAGATGCCCGAAGCGGAGCTGAAATCCTCCTCCATCCACGCCAACTTTGAAATCCAGTTCTCCGGCCAGACGGCGCAATTCAAGCAGGTCCTCTTTCACTTGGCGGACCACGGCAACCAGATCCGCCTCACCGGAACCATTCCCGCCACGCTCACCGATTTCAAAATTCCCGCGCCCGAACTCCTCTTCGTCCCCATCAAGAACCAGATTCCCGTGACGGTGGACATGACCTGGGAAAAGCAGAAGTAGCAAGCGGCATCTTTAATTGCACCCTGGTAGGGGCACGTTGCCACGTGCCTCCGCATCCGCAATCCCATCCGCCCAAACACCAGCCGGTTCGCAACGCCCGAACCTCGAATCTGAAACTTCACCCTCCGGAAAGCTCCCCTCCACGTAGACCCTCCGCTTCCATCTCCATCAATTTCGCGCTACGCTCGCGCGCAGCGCGCCTCTACGCCCATCACGATCCGCCCGGCCTCGACCAAATCCAGTGACACCCTGAAATATCGAATCGCTTGATTCTTCAGAACTTCCACCCCGTTCCGCTCGTCCCGAGTGACACCCTGAAACACCCGCGCCGCATCGGACGCACCCGCCTCCGCGCTCTCTGCGCCGTGCTCGCCGAAGGGCTTCTTCCCGAAGGCGGGTCTGCGACGAGAGACCACTACTCCCAGCGCAGTCCACGTAGAGGCAGCTGTGGCGATGCGGGCGCGCGCGGCGGAAACTGCTGCGTGGAGACATTGCGATGAAAACCAAAACGACACCCAATTCCAGCCAGCGCCGCTCGCGCCGGATGCCGAGCGGACCCGAGGCCATACTCGCGCGGCATCGCGCGCAGTGCCGCATCTGCCGCCACGCGCGGCGGGACGAGATCGAGGGGGATTTTCTCGATTGGGTTCCGGCGCGCGAGATCGCGGAGGAATACAAGCTTGGCAGCCACCGCGTCGTCTACCGGCACGCGCATGCGCTCGAGCTTCTTCGGATGCGCCGCGGTCATATGGAGCGCGTGCTCGACAGCATTATCGAACGCTCCGGCGAGGCGAAAATTACGGCCGCGTCGGTCGTCGCCGCGATCCGGATGATGGTGGAACTGAGCTGGGGCGAGAAACAGATTCACCTCGAGATCATGCGGGAAGGCGTTTCGAGGAGCGCCGCGGTGCGAAGCCCGGCAGCGGAGCCCGATGAGCCGGACGATGAGGAAGATCGTGAAGAAGATCGTGAAGAAGAGAAGCGCGCGGCCAGGAATGCCCGGGCTGCCGCCGCCACCGCGCGCCGTGATGACGACGAAAACGACGGCGGAGAGAAGCTGACAGGATACGCCGCCCAGCTCCTGCGCGAACTGGAACTAGCGCACAGGGCGGAGCCTGCTCCAGCATCGCCAGTACGGCAGCCCTCCCCGGCGCCCAAAATTGCCGAGCGCAATTCCGCGCGCATGACAGCCGCTCCAAAAGAAAGCCCGGCCAAGGTCGAGTCGCCAAGTCCGGCTGCACCTCCCGCAGCCGTGGCTGTGCCGTCAAAACCCTCCCCACCGTCTGTTCCCTCGCCCGCTCCGAATTCGCCCGAGCCCGGCACGCGTCGCGAACCCGACGGCCCTCCGCAGGTAGCCGGCATGGCCTGGCCATGGGCAAAGGGGAAGACCCCATTTGCCCGCCGCTCGCGATGGAGACACCGCCCCGTCGTTGGATAAGGAAATCGGGCAAGCGCCCGGCCGTAAGTCATCGAGGCAAGCAAGTGCAGGAGATATGGGGTGGTAGCCACGGTCAGTGTCTTCCTGACCGTGGGATTTTCGCGAGTTAAAGGCCCACGGTCAGAGAGTCACTGACCATGGCTACCGAAGCCTCGGCTTGGCGTTAGCGCACCACGCCGGCGAGGGGGCTCGAGGCGGTGGCGTAGAGTTTCTTTTCGATGCGGCCGGCGAGGAAGGCTTTGCGGCCTGCGGCCACGGCTTCGCGCATGGCTTCGGCCATGAGCGGGGCGTCCTGGGCGCCGGCGATGGCGGTGTTCATCAGGACGCCGTCGAAGCCGAGTTCCATGGCGAGCGTGGCGTCGCTGGCGGTGCCGACGCCGGCGTCGACGATGAGCGGGACTTCGGTGATGCGTTCGCGGAGGATGCGGAGGTTCGTCGCGTTCTGGATGCCGAGGCCGGAGCCGATCGGCGCGCCAAGCGGCATCACGGCCGCGGCGCCGGCTTCAACGAGCTTGCGCGCGATGATCAGGTCGTCGGTGGTGTAGGGAAGGACGACGAAACCTTCGGCGACGAGCGCGCGCGTGGCGGCGAGCAGCTGCTCGGTGTCGGGAAAGAGCGTCTGCTGGTCGCCGATCACTTCGAGTTTCACCCAGTTCGAAAGGCCGAGTTCGCGCGCGAGGCGCGCGGTGCGAATCGCTTCGTCGGCGGTGTAGCAGCCGGCGGTGTTCGCGAGCAGGAAATAGCGGTCGCGGTCGAGATAATCGAGCAGCGTTTCGTTCGGGTGGTCGGCGAGTTTTATGCGGCGGAGGGCGACGGTGACGACGTCGGCGCCGGAGGCTTCGATCGCGCGCGCCATCTCCTGCATGCTGCGGTATTTGCCCGTGCCGACGATCAGGCGGGAACGGAATGTGCGGCCGGCAATGACGAAGGAATCTTCCATGATGGGCTCCTAAGGAGAAGATTGTACTCCGGCCGGGGCGGTTGCCGCGAAACGCGAAACGCGAAAATCGAAGGGCGAAAAACGCCGGCGCTACAGTCATTGCTGCCGACGCGAAGTTCCAGTAGCGCAGCCACTCTTGGCTGCGGGTTTTATCCTGCCGCAATCGCAAGGCCTGACTTCACCGCAGAGACGCGGAGAACGCAGAGAAAGACTCGCGGAGGGCAGCACAGCCAACCGTGGCTGTGCGCCGTATGGCAGAAGCGCCGTCGCGAAATGCGCCCGGCCAGGTCCAGTTGCGCTACCTGTAGCGCCGGCGTCTCGCCGGCGTTTTTCGCTTTTCGCCTGGAGGGTCAGAGGTCGGATTCGGGGCGGGGCTCGGCGGTGTCGGCGTAGAGTTTTTCGATTTCGGCCTGGTAGCGCTGCTCCACCAAGCGGCGGCGCAGCTTCAGGGTGTAGGTCAGCTCGCCGTTTTCGAAGGTGAAGTCGTGGTCGAGCAGGAGATATCGTTTCGGACGCTCGTATTGTGCTAGCGGCTCGGTGAGGCGGGCGATTTCATCGCCGATGAGGCGCTGCGCCCAGGGATGGCCGGCGATTTCGGCGGGCGAGCCTAGCGCGACGGCTTCCTGGCGCGCGCGGGCGCGTAGCGTATCGAAATTCGGGACGATGAGCGCGCCAACGAATTTGCGGCGATCGCCGAGGATGCAGGCGTTGAGGATGTAGGGGCTGGTCTTCAGCAGATTTTCGATCGGCTGCGGCGCGACGAATTTTCCGCCGGCGGTTTTGAGCAGGTCCTTTTTGCGGTCGGTGATGACGAGGAATCCGTCGGCGTCGAGATGGCCGATGTCGCCGGTGGAAAACCATCCGTCGGGCGAGAGGACTTCGGCGGTTTCTTCCGGCGCCTTGTAGTAGCCCTTCATCACGCAGGGGCCGCGCACCTGGATTTCGCCGTCATCGGCGATGCGCACCTCGACGTTCGGAATCGGGCGGCCGACGGTGCCGGGGCGGAAGGCGCGCAGGGAACTGGCGGCGATGACCGGCGAGGTTTCCGTCAGGCCGTAGCCTTCGAGCACGGGGACGCCGATCGACCAGAAAAATTCGGCGAGCTCGCGGCCGAGCGGCGCGCCGCCGGAATTGAACAGGCGGATGCGCCCGCCGAGCCGGCGGCGAATCTTGCTGAAGACGAGCAGGCTCGCCGCATACCAGACGAGTTTGCGTTTCCAGTGCAGCGGGCGGCCATAGGCGCGCCAGCCGATGGCTTCGCGCGCCACGCCGAGGCCCCAGTCGAGAATTTTTCGCCGCTGGCCGCCGAGGTGCTGGCGCGCTTCCATGATGCCGGCGTAGGTCTTCTCGAAAAAGCGGGGAACGGCGGCGGCGATGGTGGGACGAACCTCGATGAGGGCGTGCGGGACCTCGTCCATGTGCTCGCAATAGGCGATGGTCATGCCGCGGAAGATCGCGATGTAGCCCATGATGCGCTCGTAGACGTGGGCGAGCGGGAGGAACGAGAGCGCTACGTCGGTGCGGCGCAGCTCGACGACGCGCAGGCTGTCGAGCGCGTTCGAGCTGAAATTGCTGTGGGTGAGCATCACGCCCTTGGGCTCGCCGGTGGTGCCGGAGGTGTAGATGATGCTGGCGAGATCTGTGGGTTTCACCTGGGCGGCGCGGCGCGTGTAAGCGGTGAGGTCCTGCGAGACGGAGCGGGCGATCAGGTCGTTGTAGCGGCGAATCTCGCGCGGAAGCGATTGGGCGTAGGCGGCGACGATGATGGTTTCCAGTTTTGGCGCGCGGTCGCGGCAGGCGAGCAGGCGTTCGACCTGCGCCGGGCCGACGGCGATGGCCGCTTTGGCTTCGGAATGATTGAGGATGTAGAGGATGCGGTCGGTCGATTCGTTGAAGTAGATGGGGACGGTGACGCCTCCGACGCCGAGGATGGCGAGATCGGCGACGTGCCATTCGGGGCGGTTCGGCGAGAAGAGGGCGACGCGGTCGCCGGGGAAAATGCCCATCTGCTCGAATGCGGTGGCGAGGCCCGCCACGTGCCGCAGCATCTCCGCCGATGAGGTGGAAAGCCAGCGGCCGCCCTCCTTGTGCATCTGCGCGCGAGGATTCGGGTAGCTTTCAACGGCGGCGAGGAAGCTTTGGACCAGCGTCGGATATTTCACGGCAGGCGCTCGCGCGCAGAGTACCGCAGCCGGGCGGGCGGCGCAATCGCCGCGCGCGAGATGCTGCCCGGTATCGAACCCCCCGGCGTGCTGCGCTAAGATGGACGGCTGAGTGTGCCGAGTGGCTGAAAGGGCACGTGCAACGTGCCCCTACCACCCACTTTGAAACCGAGGTGATACGTGGACAAGGCCGTGAATGAGCACCCCGCAGGGGCGCGGACGGTGCGCGCGCCGCGAGGAACCGAGCGCACGTGCAAGGGATGGAACCAGGAAGCGGCGCTGCGCATGCTGATGAACAACCTCGATCCGGAAGTCGCCGAGCGGCCGGCGGACCTTGTTGTTTACGGCGGATCGGGGCGCGCGGCGCGCAGCTGGACGGCGTTCGATGCGATCGTGCGATCCTTGCAGGCGCTCGAAAACGACGAGACGCTGCTCGTGCAATCGGGCAAGCCGGTGGGCGTTTTCCGGACGCACGAATGGGCGCCACGCGTGCTCATCGCCAACGCGAATCTGGTGGGGCACTGGAACGACTGGCGGCATTTCGGGGAGCTCGAGCGCGCCGGCCTGACGATGTACGGGCAGATGACCGCGGGGAGCTGGATCTACATCGGCACGCAAGGAATTCTGCAAGGCACGTACGAAACCTTTGCCGCGGCGGGGCGCAAACATTTCGCCGGGGACTTGGCTGGGAAACTCGTCGCCACGGGCGGCATGGGCGGGATGGGCGGAGCGCAGCCGCTCGCAGCAACGATGAACGGCGCAGCGATTCTGTGCGTGGAGGTCGATCCCGAGCGGATCAAGCGGCGGGTGAAGACCGGCTACTGCGACGTGATGGTGAATTCACTCGACGAGGCGCTGCGGATACTGAAGAACGCGGTGCGGAAACGCGAAGCGGCGTCCGTTGGTTTGGTGGCGAATTGCGCCGACGTGATTCCGGAGCTGGCGCGGCGCGGCGTGGTCCCCGATCTGCTGACCGATCAGACGAGCGCGCACGATCCGATCAACGGCTACATTCCGAAGGGGCTGACGCTTGAAGCGGCGGCCGAATTGCGGCGGCGCGATCCGGAGGAATACCGCAAGCGCGCGCTCGATTCGATTGCCGAGCACGTGCGCGGCATGCTGGAACTGCAAAAGCTGGGCGCGGTGACATTTGATTACGGCAACAACATCCGCACGATGGCTTTCGAAGCCGGAGTGAAAAACGCCTACGATTTTCCGGGCTTCGTGCCGGCCTACATCCGGCCGCTCTTTTGCGAGGGGCGCGGGCCGTTCAGGTGGGCGGCGCTTTCGGGCGAGCCGAGCGATATTCACCGGACCGACCAACTCGTGCTCGAAATGTTTCCGGAGAACGAAGGCCTTACGCGATGGATTCGGCTGGCGCAGAAGCGTGTGCGGTTCCAGGGACTGCCTGCGCGCATCTGCTGGCTCGGCTATGGGGAGCGGGACCGGTTTGGCGTGGCGATGAACGAACTGGTGGCGCGAGGGGAGCTGAAGGCGCCGGTCGTCATCGGGCGCGATCATCTGGATACGGGGTCGGTGGCTTCACCTTATCGCGAAACGGAAGGAATGAAGGATGGATCGGACGCGATTGCCGACTGGCCGTTTCTGAATGCTTTGCTGAATACGGCTAGCGGGGCGAGTTGGGTGTCGATTCACAATGGCGGCGGCGTGGGCATCGGGTATTCGCAGCATGCGGGGCAGGTGATTGTCGCCGACGGCACCAAGGAAATGGAGGTGCGGATCGAGCGCGTGCTGACGAACGATCCGGGGATCGGGATTGCGCGGCATGCGGATGCGGGGTATCCCGAGGCGATCGAGTTCGCGCGGGGGCATGGGATCAAGATTCCCATGCAGGAGTGAGCGATGGCTCGCCGCACAACTGCGGCAAGGTCGAGTTTGGAAATAGCGCAACTGCCTGCTTCCCGGCGCGGCCACCCCGAGCAGGTTGCCCGCCAGGGCGCCTGGCCGAGCAACGAAGAGGCGGCTACCGCGCGCCACGAAAAAATCTTTTACTTTTTCCTCGGGGGGGCTAGAGTGCTGCGCAGGCCTTCCCCAGTTATAACTTCAGGAGGCGGACGATGGGCCCGACAAGGCATTTTGTCCGCATTGCCGCCCTCTCGCTGGCTCTCCTATGGACATGTGTTCCTCTGCATGCCCAGACTTACGGGTGCTACCAAGGCTACCTTGCGTACTTTGTGCAGTGCGAGGTCGGCTGCGGCGACGTATACTTGCAATACGCGGTCGAGGGGAACGGAGACAACGCCTTCTACACTACGTCTTACCTGTGCTGCTTCTACGATGTAACCCAATGGAAATATAACGGGTACTGCCAACTGACCACTCCCCAGGCGGATTCCTTGCCCCAACCTGCCGGCCACGGCATCGCCCCGGGCGGAATGGGTGCGCCAGTCCAAGTGGCCCGTGTGTCCTACCCGTCCCCGCCCATTCGACGCTGGCTATTTATGTATCTGCGTAACTGCAGGGGTGAGCACTGGTTGGCAAAGGTTCCCGGTTAGCGGGCTACACACCGCGAGGGGTGACGGCCGATGCGAAGACTCAGCAAAGCAGCGATCCGGCTCCCGGCTGGGGCGGCACTCCTTTGCTTTTGCGTTCTCGGGCAGGGCCTTCGCGGAACAGCAGCGCCGGTCAGGCAGGCGGAGCCAACACCAAAGAAAGCCGCGCAAGAATTGCCCCCTCTCCGAGAGCTGGTGAGGGGCCAAACGGTCCGTTTCCCGAGCCCCGCGCCGACTGGAGTCATAGCCAAGGTGCCGTGCTCGCAGCAGGGCGACATCTACGCCGCCTTCAACACCACGCCACCCTATCCTGGGAGCTTACCCCCTGACCCCACGTCGCTGCCGGTCCGGAAGCTGTCGCTTGACTCCCAGACTATTACGGACTACGCCGCGAAATCGTTGGACGGCTATCAATCCTTCTACCGTGTCGCGTTCAACGTCGGACCCTGGGGCAAGCTGTACGCGCTTGACGAGGCGTATCGCCAAGCACACCAGTTGAGCGCTTTCGTGCCTTCCGATCTTCTGATCGTGAAGTTCGAAGACGACGGCAGCGTGGACTCCCGGGTCAAGTTGAGTGGGTTGCCATCCGGCCGGCTTCAGCCAACGGATTTCGATGTGTTCGCCGATGGCAGTTTCCTCGTAACCGGCGATCTCGACACTTCAACGCTCCCCGCGCGGGAACCGGGCCGTGTCCACGTTCCCAAGGTGGTTATCCAGCACCGCATGCCCCCGTGGCTGCGGCCATTCACAGGGATCTTCGATGCGCAGGGCCGCTTCGTCCAGGAGCTTCACCTGCCCGGAGATGTGGGGTCGAGCCCAAGCGAGGAGGTCGGCCCGGAGGAGGGCTCCCCGGGAGACCCTGGCGCCTCGGTTGAGCGCAAGGAGCAGAACGGGGAGGGGGCGTCGTCCTCCGATTGGTCCATGGCCGTCGAGCTTAGCCTTTCGGCTAGCGACCCCGAGAATAACATCTACGTTCTCCGGCCCTCGAACCCCGCCATACTCTATGAAGTCTCCTCCAGCGGCCAAGTCGTGCACCAGGCTCGGGTCAAGCTGCCGGCGAAGGGTGTCAGCCCCGTCCAAATGAGCCTGGCTGGAAAGTCTCGGCTGTTCATCACCTTCGGCGGCACGATAGTAGACGAGCAAGGGCACGCCCACCTCGCCATGCTTTTCGCCCGCGTTGACCCTGCCACGGGCAAGATTGATGCCACCTACCGCCTTCCGCCTAAGACGAACCTCATGCCGGCGTGCGCCGACGGTCCGGACGAGTTGCTTTTCCTGGGCTCGACGAAAAACGGAAACCTGGAAGTCGTCAGGTACTTGGCCAACTAAACAGCTGCGGCAAGCGGAGACTTGGCGCGGTGGACCCACGGTGGGCCGCAGGCTTGCGTCAGCCGGGGTCAGAGGGGACCGGGGCATCTCCTCGCTGCCGCGCTTGGCTGCGTGGCGGCTTTTCGCTCTGGCACAGGCTGAAGCCTGTGCTACGAAAACCGTTGCTCCTCGATCATTTATTTTCTGGTTTGGGGCGGTAGCCGGGGCCGTAGAGGACCTTTCCCGGGAGGGCGCCGGTCATTTTGCCCTGGCTGATTACGGGGACGCCGTTTACCAGGACGTATTGCATTCCTGCTGACAATTGATTGGGGTTGGCGTAGGTGGCTACGTCGTGGATGGTCGCGGGATTGAAGACGTCTATGTCGGCCCACATTCCTTTTTTCAGGACGCCTCGATCGGTGAGGTGCTCGCGGGCGGCGGGGAGCGCAGTGAACTTGCGGATGGCTTCGGGCAGGCTCAGGAGCTTTTGCTGGCGCACGTATTTGCGGAGGATTCGGGGGAACGTTCCGTAGGCGCGCGGGTGGGGATGTTCCTGGCCGAGGATGCCGTAGGGCGAGGTGCCGGAGGCGTCGTTGTCGATCGAGACCCAGGGCTGGCGGAGGGCCAGCTCGACGTCCGGCTCGCTCATGCCGAAGACGGCTACGTAGGTGTAGGCGTCGTCCTTGATGAGCAGATCGAAGAGGGCGTCCAGCGGATCCTCGTTCCACTGTTTGGCGATTTCCGAGAGGCGCATGCCTTGCAGCGGGCGCAGCGCGGGATTCTGGACGGCGGTGACGAGGACGGCTTGCGGGCCGGGGATCTCCTGCCACTCGTTGTCCCAGGCGGTGGAGGGCGTGAGCATGTCCTTGCGGATGCGGGCGCGCGTCGAGGGATCTTTCAGGCGGGCGACCATTTTGTCTTCGCCGCCGACGTGGGCCCAGGGCGGAACGAAGGCGGAGAGGCTGTTTTCCCAGGCGGTGTAGGCGTAGGTATCGGCGGCGAGATCGACGCCAGCTTTGCGCGCGGCATCGATGCGGGCGACGAGCTTCGGCATTTCGCCCCATTGGTGAACGCCGGCGACTTTCAGATGGAAGATTTCGACGGAAACGTGGGCTTCGCGCGCGATGCGGATGGTTTCGTCGAGCGCGGTGAAGACTCCCGAGCCTTCGTTGCGCATGTGCGTGGCGTAGATGCCGCCGTACTGGCCGGCGACGCGGGCGAGCGCGATCAACTCGTCAGTCGAAGCGTAGGGAGCGGGGGCGTATTCGAGCGCGGTCGAGAGGCCGAGCGCGCCCTGCTGCATGCCCTGCGCTACGAGCGCTTTCATGCGATCGAGTTCGGCCGGGGTGGGTGCGCGGTCGGCTTCGCCGAGCACCATGCGGCGAACGCCGGTGGCGCCGATGTAGGTGCCGAGGTTGATGCCCATGCCCTGCTTTTGGAGACGGGCGAAATAGCCGCGGAAGGTGCGCCAGGTGGGTTGGATTTTCAGGTGCGCGTATTCGTCGCGATTCTCGGCGATGATGTGGGCGTCGAGCGGGGCGACGGAATCGCCTTCGCCGGTGATCTCGGTGGTGATGCCCTGATAGATTTTCGAGGGCAGGCGCGGATCGACGAGGATCGTCAATTCGGACTGGCCGAGCATGTCGATGAAGCCGGGCGTGACGACCATGCCGGTGGCGTCGATCGTGCGCTTGGCGGGCGCGTTCGCGAGATCGCCGATGGCGGCGATGCGGCCGTCGCGGATGCCGACGTCGGCGGCGTACCAGGGCGAGCCGGTGCCGTCAATGATGTGGCCGTGGCGGATGACGATGTCGAACGGCCGGCCGGCGGGTTTTTGCGCGCGGGCGCGGGGCAGGGCGGCGAGCAGGAGAATGGCGGTGGCGAGGAGCGCAGTGGTGGTGAAGAGATTGCGAAGAACAGGTTTGCTCATGCTCCTCCTTTTGAAAAGCCGCCATGGCTTCAGGGGCTAAAGCCCCTGACTTCGTACAGCTTGTCAGGGCTGAAGCCCTGACCCCCGAGTCAACTTGCCGGGCGAGCGCGAAGCCCTGACCCCCGAATGAGTTTGCCGGGCGAGCGCGCGGAGGCCGCATCATAGGCCAATTTCGGGTGGTGTCCAAGAGCTTGTGTGGAACTGGCGAAGATGGGTCTCGGCGGCTGAAGAGTCTGTGTGACGACTTGGCGGCGCGGGCCTTTGACCGGTAAGCCGCGGCATTGGGTAGAATGGATGGAACTCGATGGCTGAAACCCTCCTTCTTACCGGCATCCGGCAACTGGTGACCATGAGCGGGCCTGTGCCCCGGCGCGGGGCGTCGCTGGCCGATCCGGGCGTGGTGCGCGACGGCGCGGTGCTCGTGCGCGACGGGCTCATCGAGGCGGCGGGACCGCGGCCGCGGATCGAGCGGATGGCGGCGTCGCGCAAGGCGAAAAGAATCGACCTGGGCGGGCGGGTGATGCTGCCGGGGCTGGTCGATTCGCACACGCATCTGGTGTTCGCGGCAAGCCGCGTGGAGGAATACGAATTGCGGCTCGCCGGTGCGACCTATGAAGAGATCGCGCGCGCCGGCGGCGGCATACGGTCGAGTGTGCGGAAAGTGCGCGAGGCGCGGGCGGCCACGCTCGAACGAGCGGCGCTCGGGCGATTGCGGCAATTCGCCGCGCACGGCACGACGACCGTCGAGGCCAAAAGCGGCTACGGGCTCGACCTCGAGAGCGAGCTGAAGATTCTGCGCGTGCAGCGGGCGCTCGGGCGCAAGCAGCCGCTGGGGATCGTTTCCACTTTTCTGGGCGCGCACGTGGTGCCGCCGGAATTCGGGCGCCGGAGAGCGGCGTATGTGGATCTGGTGGAACGGAAAATGATTCCGGCGGTGGCGCGGGAGAACCTCGCGGAGTTTTGCGACGTGTTCTGCGACCGCGGCGCGTTTTCGGTGGACGAGGCGCGGGAGATTTTGACTCTGGGACGCGCTTGCGGGATGGAGCCGCGGCTGCATGCCGACCAGCTCGAGCGAACAGGAGCGGCTCGGCTGGCGGTGGAACTGGCGGCGGCGAGCGCGGACCATCTGGACCAGGTGACGCGGCGCGATGTGGAACTGCTGGCGAAGTCGCACGTGGTGTGCACGTTGCTGCCGGGCGCGAGCTTGCACTTGGGCGTGGGATACGCGCCGGGGCGCGAACTGGTGGATGCGGGGGCGATCGTTGCGCTTGCGACCGATTTCAATCCGGGGACGAGCCCGACGCTGAGCCTGCCGATGGCGATGTCGCTCGCCTGCGACGGTATGCGGCTGCGGCCGGCGGAGGCGATTGCGGCGGCGACGGTGAACGCAGCCTATTCGCTGCGGCGGCACGAGCGGATCGGAACGATCGAGGCGGGCAAGCAGGCCGATCTGGCGGTGTTCGACGTGGCCGACTACCGCGAAATTCCTTATTATTTCGGCGTTCATCTCAACTGGCTGACGATGGCGCGCGGGGAGATCGTTTACGCGCGCGAGGGCCGGGCGGTTGACCGAAAAGCCGAAAAGCGAGAGCGCCTGCCAGCCAATCCCGGGGAAGGCGCATCTTCCTGAAGAGGGATTGCCGGCGGCGGCGCGACGAAAGGGAGCGGATGGCGAAGATCATCGAGTGCGTGCCGAATTTTTCCGAAGGACGCGACGCGGCGAAGGTGGATGCGCTCGTCGCGGCGATGAGCGCGGTCGCGGGCGTTACGGTGCTGGACCGCGAGATGGACGCGGACCATAACCGCTGCGTGATCACTCTGGTCGGCGAGCCGGAGGCGGTGGCCGAGGCGGCGTTGCGCGGAGTGGGGAAAGCGGCCGAGCTGATCGATTTGACGAAACACCAGGGCGCGCATCCGCGGCTGGGCGCGACGGACGTGGTGCCGTTCATTCCGGTCGAGGGCGTGACGATCGAGGATTGCGTGGCGCTGGCGCGACGCGTGGGGCGCGAAATCTGGGAGCGGTACAAAATTCCTGTTTATTTTTATGAAGCGGCGGCGCAGCGGGTCGATCGCGTGAACCTCGAAGACGTGCGGCGTGGGCAATTCGAGGGAGTACGCGAAGAGGTGCTCGTGAATCCGAATCGCGCGCCGGACGTGGGCGAGGCGCGGCTGCACGCGACGGCCGGAGCGACGATCGTCGGCGCGCGAAAATTCCTGATCGCCTACAACATCAACCTGAATACGTCCGACATCACCGTGGCGAACAAGATTGCGAGAGCGATCCGGTTTTCTACCGGCGGGCTGCGCTACGTGAAATCGATGGGTGTCGAGCTGAAGGCGCGGAACCTGGCGCAGGTGTCGATCAACCTGACCGATTTCGAGCAAACGCCGATGCATCGCGTTTTCGAGATGGTGCGGAGCGAGGCGGCGCGCCACGGCGCGACGATCGTCGGCAGCGAGATCGTGGGCCTGGTGCCGCGGCGCGCGATCGAGATGGCGGCGGATTTCTTTTTGCAGTTCGAGAATTTCACGCCGGAGCTGGTGCTCGAAAACCGGCTGGCGAAGGCGCTGGCTGGACAGGCCGTGCCGGCGGCGGGACCGGGCCGGCTGGAAGCGATGGCGCGGCCGTTTGTCGACGCGCTCGCGGAGCCGACGGCGACGCCGGGCGGCGGATCGGCGGCGGCGCTGGCCGGGGCGATAGCGGCGAGTTTGGGGCAAATGGTTGCGGGGCTTTCGCGGAAGAAGAAATCGCTCGTGGCGCATTTCGATGAGCTGAGCTCGCTGCTGGGCGAACTGGAAGCGGCCGGCAAGGAGCTCGGCGCGGCGATCGACCGCGATGCGGCGTCTTACGACGCGGTGGTGGCGGCGATGCGGATGGCGAAAGCGACGCCCGAGGAGCAGCAGGCGCGCGGCAAGGCGATCGACCTGGCGACGCGGCATGCGGCCGAGGTGCCGCTCGCTACGGCGGAACGCGCGAGCGGCGTGCTCGAAACGCTGCGGAAACTTGGGCCGATTTCGAATCCGGCGATGCGGTCGGATCTGGTGGCGGCGAGCTGGCTGGCGCGGGCGGCGGCGCGCGGGGCGATGGAAAACGTGGCGATCAATCTGGAATCGATGGACGACGCGGCTTACGTCGCGGAGATGAATGCGAGGCTGGCGGCAATCGAGTCGAGACTCGAGGGCTCGCCGGCGATTGCCGCGCCTTGATGGGTGCGGGAAGGGGACCGAAGATGAAGAGCAAGACGATTTGGTGGTCGGTGATCGTGGGGGCGCTGGCGATGGTGCCAGCGCTGCGCGCGGGGACGCTCGGCACGCAGGTGATCGGGCTGTTTCCGAAAGACGTCGGCGAGTTCGCTTATGCGGACATGAAGGCGGCGCAGCAGCACAAGTGGTTTCCCGAGCTGCAGCAGCAGATGTTGCCGGCGCGGTTCCGGCAATTCGAGACCTTTCTGAAATCGGCGGGAATCGATCCGAACACGCAGGTGGAGGATCTGGCGTTCGCGGCGATTCCGGCGAACGACAAGCATCCGGAAGAGGTGCTGGGCGTGGCCGAGGGCGAATTCCAGCCGGACACGACCGAAGCGTACCTGAAACGGCTGAAGCTGCCCACGCGGAAATCGCATGGTTACACGCTCTACGCGTTCGGTTCCGGCGCCAGCCCCTACGACATTTTCTTCTTCTTCCTCGATTCGAACACGGCGGTTTTCGGGCAGGGCGACGCGATCGACAAGTTGATTTCAGTCCGCATGAACGGCGAACCGAGCCTGCTAGCCAACGAAACGATCTTCCCGCTGATCAATCAGGTGAACGGGCAGGGGTCGATCTGGGCGGTGCTCGACCAGCACTACACGCGGCTGGGGCTGCGGCAGTTGCTGCCGGAAGTCGCCTCGGCGCAGCAATCGTCGGCGCTGTTCCAGAAAGTTCACGCGATGATCATCAGCGTCGATACCTCGTCCGATATCCAAACGCAGTTCGAGGCGGTTTGCGCCACCCCGGACGACGCCAACAACCTCGCGGCGCTCTTGCAGGCGGGGATTCTGTATCGCCGCTACCAGGCCAGCCAGTCGAATCCGGAACTGGCGAAGATGCTCGATCAGGCGCAGGTGACGCCGCGGGGCGACCGGCTCGATCTGGATTTTCACCTTACGGAAGACCAGATCGTGAAGCTGATCGAGCAGCGGACGTTTGCGGTGAGCATGTAGGGAGGGGTTTTTCGGCGAACGGCGCAGCGGCTCGTCGGACAGCATCGTTATTTCGGGGGCACGTGCAACGTGCCCCTATGAAAGAAGCGGGACACTACCTCGTGCGCGGCGCCTCATTTTCCGGACTGAGTTGAAAGGCAGTTCGCGAAAAATTCGGACCAGGGTCAGTTGACGGTCGGGGAAGTTTCCGGGGGGCTGGGAAGGAATTTGATCAGCCGCAGGCGGGTGTTGCCGTTCGTGGTTTCCTCTTCGATCTGATCGATTCCGGGGAGGGGTTTGACGGGGACCCATTTCCCGGCGGCGGGGCGCACCAATTCGATCTCGAGGCGGTTGGGGTGTTCCTGGATGAGGACGGAGATGGTGGCGCTGGCGGGGAGGGAATCGAAGCCGGCGCGGAGGAGGCGATCGGAAAGTGCGATCAGTGCCTCTTCCTCGTTGGGGGGAAAGCCGAGGTGGCGCGTGGTGTGTTGGAGCGCGCCAATTACGGCGCCAATGGCTCGGGGATCGTTGGGGATTCTCAGTTCGACACGACAGTGTTCGGTTGGGGTCATGTGTGGCGGCGATGGGCCGTGGTCGGTCTGTAATTTTCCATGCCGCAATAGCGGCGACGGTCGCGACGGTCCTGGTTTGCTCTTCGGGACGCGTCCGCCCGGTGACCGGGAACTATATGACAGGGGCGGGTGTTCGGACAACCCGAGAGATGGAAAAAGCGTTCGCAGGGGGAACCGGCGGAGGGGCCTGGCGAGTTGATCGACGCTCGGCGCTTGATGACATTGTGCCGGGACGATGCAGTTCCAGTGAGAAATGGGGTTGATCCGCGTATGTCGGGGGCGCAAGCCCACGGTCGGGAAAGCACCGACCGTGGCTACCGGTGCGTGCCAGGGGTGCGTCTCCGGTTGAACTGTTTTTGTATGGGCGGTGAGTTTGGTGGGCCAGATGGAGAGCGGGTTGCGTTGACAAGGCGGGGAAGCATCGCTTACTCTTGAGTTTTGCGCCCGCACCAGTGGCGCCACAGTAGGACTATGCACACTTATACTCCCAAAGGCCGCGAGGCCGAAGCCCTCCAGCAGGGCAAGCAGTGGTTTGTGATCGATGCCGACGGGCAGGTGCTCGGGCGGCTGGCGACGCGCGCCGCGCGGGTCCTGATTGGCAAGGACAAGCCGCAATTCACTCCCCATCTCGATTGCGGCGATCACGTCGTCATCATCAACGCGGCGAAGATTCGCCTGACTGGCAGCAAGATCGACCAGAAAATCTATCGCCATCACAGCGGGTATCCGGGCGGTCTGAAGGAAGTTCCGTTGAAGCGGCTGATGCCGAACCGGGCCGACTGGGTGGTGCGGGAAGCGATTCTGGGTATGCTTCCGAAAAACAAGCTTCGCGCGCATCGCGCCCGCAAGCTGCGCGTCTATCTGGACGCGGCCGGGCTCGAGCGTCACGCGGGGCAGAAGCCGCAGCCGCTGGCGATCTAGCGCGGCGGGGCGGAGCAGGTTCCGCAGGAGGAACAAACGTTGAGTACAACACCAGAGGGCTTGGTGCCGCAGTCTCCGGCTCCGGCCGTGACGACGGGCTTTTACCAGGGCACCGGGCGGCGCAAGGAAGCAGTGGCGCGGGTGGTGCTGCGTCCCGGGTCGGGCCAGATCGAAGTGAACGACCAGCCGGCCGACGTCTATTTCCACGCGCTGCTGCCGTTGCAGCGGGAGATTCTGCTGTTCGATCCGTTCCGGGTGACCGGGACGATGAGCCAGTTCGACGCGAAGGTGCGGATCACCGGCGGCGGGATCCCGGCGCAGATGGCCGCGTTGCGGCTGGGGATTGCGCGGGCGCTGCTGCAATTCAACGGCGATCTGCGGTCGGTGCTGCGCAAGCGCGGGATGGTGACGCGCGACCCGCGGATGAAGGAACGCAAGAAGTACGGGCAGAAGGGCGCCCGCAAGCGCTTCCAGTTCAGCAAGCGGTAAAGAGAGTTTCGCTCCGCACGCGTGCGGGGTAATTCACGGCCGGCAAGGAGCCGGCAAAGAAACGCTCGGCCCGAGCGGCCGCAAGCGTTTCACTCCTCGAGGAGGACCGTTGGCAGTAGAGATCACCATGAAGGAGCTGCTGGAGGCCGGGGTGCACTTCGGCCACCAAACGCGGCGCTGGAACCCGAAGATGAAGGAATATATTTTCGGGGAGCGCAACGGGATCCACATCATCGATTTGCAGAAGACGCTGAAGATGTTCCGCGAAGCCTCGCGCTTCGTGACCGAACTTTCCACGCAGGGCCGTTCGCTGCTCTTCGTCGGAACCAAGCGCCAGGCGCAGGAAGCGATCGCCGAAGAGGCGGCGCGCTGCGGAATGTTCTACGTGAACCATCGCTGGCTCGGCGGAACGCTGACGAACTGGGCCACGGTGCAGAAATCGATCAAGAAGCTGAAGGGCCTGAAGGCGATGGTCGATGACGGCCGGATGGCGCAGATGCCGAAGAAGCAGGCGGTGCGCCTGGAGCGGGAGCTGAAACACCTGCAGATGAACTTGGCGGGGATCGAAGAGCCTGCCGGGGATGCCCGACGCGCTGTTCGTGATCGATTCGAACAAGGAAGCGATCGCGGTGAACGAGGCGCGGCGGATGGGGATTCCGGTGGTCGCGGTGGTCGACACGAACTGCGATCCGGAGATGGTGGACGCGGTGATTCCGGGCAACGACGACGCGCTGCGCGCGATCCGGCTGTTCACCTCGAAGGTGGCCGACGCGGTGCTCGAAGGCCGGCAGGCGTACGAGCAGGCGCAACTGGCCGAGCAGAAATCGGCCGAGGAGCTGGCGGCGGAAGCGGCCGCATCGGGCGTGGAATACGTCGAATACCAGCGCCTATGAGGATTACGAGAAACCCGAGGGCCACTTCGTGGTCCAGGAAGTCGAAGGCGGGACTCCCGCCGAAGAGACCGTGGCCGTGGACGAGACGGTGCCGCCGGAAGGCAAACCGTCCGAATAGCGGCAGGGCCCGGAGCACCGAGGGAACCGGGAGGGCCGCGCGGCGGGCGCGCGAGCGGGACGAAAGCCGGCGGTTTCCATTTTCCGGAAGCAGAACGGCGCGGGTGAGGCGTACCGCGTCCGAATCGCGATAGCCAATCGAGCAAGGATTACCGAAATTATGACTGCGAACCCTGAACAGACCGCCATCAGCGCACAGCTGGTGAAAGAACTGCGCGAGCGTACCGGCGCCGGATTCATGGACTGCCGCAACGCCCTCACCGAGACGAACGGCGACGTCGAAGAGGCGATCCAGGTGCTGCGCAAGAAGGGCCAGGCGCTGGCGCAGAAGAAGGCCGGCCGGGAAGCGACCGAGGGGTCGGTGGGCTACTACGTCCACGCGGGCGGGAAGATCGGCGTGCTGGTGGAAGTGAATTGCGAGACCGATTTCGTGGCCCGGACCGACGAATTCCAGAAGCTGTGCCACGATCTGGCGATGCACGTGGCCGCGCTCGACCCGCGCTTTGTGCGGCGGGAGCAGGTGACCGATGACGTGCTGGCGCGCGAGCGGGAGATCTACAGCGAGCAGGCGCGCGCTTCGGGCAAGCCCGAGAACATCATCGAGAAGATGGTCACCGGCAAGATGGAGAAGTTCTTCGAGGAATCCTGCCTCTACGAGCAGCGGTTCATCAAGGATGAGACAGTGACCGTGCGCGAGCTGATCGAGCAGGCGGTCGCCCGGATGGGCGAGAAGGTTTCGGTGCGCCGGTTCGTTCGCTTCAAGGTGGGCGAGACGGCTTCGACGGCGGGCGCTGCCCCATCGGCGCCGGCCGAGTAGAACCTGTTTCAGAGCCTCAAGCCTCGGATTTCAGGGGCTGAAGCCCCTGGTTTTATGCGGCGTTTTTGTCAGGGCTGAAGCCCCGACCCCCGGACCCAAGAGGTTTTGCAACAAGCTCCGGCGAAGCTGCGGCGCCGGGAACCCTCGCCGGTCCGCGAAAAACTCTGCTAGAATCCGCGACAGGAGCGAATCCGCGGGCTTGCGGATTTCGCCCGGCACACATTCATGGCCACACCCGATCCAGAACGAGAATCGTCCGCCGGCGCCGCGCCGGTGTTTCGCCGGCTGGTGCTGAAGCTTTCGGGCGAATCGCTGCAGGGGCCGCAGGGCTTCGGCATTCACGGCGAAACCATCCAGGCAATCGCGCGGGAAGTGAAGGAGATCCGCGACCTCGGCGTCGAGGTGTCGATCGTGGTGGGCGGCGGGAACATATTCCGCGGCTCGCGGCAGAAAGAGCTGTCGATCGAGCGGACGGCGGCGGACTCGATGGGGATGCTGGCGACGGTGATCAACGGCATCGCGCTGCAGGACGTGCTCGAAAAGCTCGGCTGCCAGACGCGATTGCTGAGCGCGATCGAGATGCACCAGCTTGCCGAGCCGTTCATACGCCGGCGCGCGATCCGGCACCTCGAAAAGGGCCGGGTGGTGATTCTGGCGGCGGGCACCGGGAATCCCTATTTTTCCACCGACACGGCGGCGGCGCTGCGGGCGATGGAGATCAAGGCGGAAGTGATCCTGAAGGCGACGCGCGTCGACGGGATCTACGACGCCGATCCCGAAAAAGTGGCCGCGGCGCGAATGATCGAACGGCTCACCTACATGGACGTGATCCAGCGCGGGCTCGCCGTGATGGATTCCACCGCCGTGACGCTCTGCATGGACAACAAACTGCCGATTATCGTTTTCAACCTCACCGTGCCGGGCAACATCCGCCGGGTGGTGATGGGCGAGCGGGTGGGCTCGATGGTGACGGCGGGCTGAGGAAGCGAAACCGGACGAGGAGGCGAGAAGCCGATGCACACCTTTGAGACGGCCAAGGACGCCCTGGCGCAAGCGCGCGCGGGAATGGAGAAATCGGTGGAGGATCTTCGCAAGGAGATCGCCACGATGCGCACCGGCCGCGCCAACGTCAGCCTGCTCGACCATGTCCGCGTCGATTATCACGGCACGCCGATGCCGATCAATCAGCTCGGCACGCTGGCGGTGCCGGAGCCGACGCTGATCGTCGTGACGCCGTGGGACCGCGCGGTGGTGCCGGCGATCGAGAAGGCGGTGCGGGCGGCCGATCTCGGCCTGAATCCGGCGAGCGACGGCCGCGTGATCCGCATCCCGATTCCGCCGCTCACCGAAGAGCGGCGCAAGGACATGGTCAAGCATCTCCACAAGATTCTCGAGAACCATCGCACCGCCATTCGCAACGTGCGGCGGGAGATCAAGGAAGGCGTCGAGCAGCTCGAAAAGGACAAGAAGATCAGCGAGGACGAAAAGGCGCGTTCTCTCGAGGATCTCGAAAAAGTGACCCATCAGGAGACCAAGAAGCTCGAGGATCTCTCGGCCGCGAAAGAGAAGGAAGTCCTTGAATTCAAATAGGGCCGCGCGCCGGCCGGCGGTCGCCGGAATGGCGCGGCGGAACGCGTCGCGGTGAACGCGAAAGAACGCCTGCTGGCCGCCTGCCGGAGGCAGCCGGTCGATCGCGTGCCGGTGTGGATCATGCGGCAGGCGGGCCGGGCCCTCCCCGGCTATCGTGCGCTGCGCGAGAAGCATTCCTTCCTCGAACTCTGCAAGACGCCGGAACTGGCCGCGGAGGTTTCCGCCGAGCCGGTGGCCGCGCTCGGCGTCAATGCGGCAATCATTTTCAGCGACATTCTGGTGGTGGCCGAAGCGATGGGGCTGGCGCTCGACGTGCCCGATTCGGGACCGGTGCTTGGCAGCGTTGCGGCGAACCGCGAAGGCATCGCGCGTCTGCGGGAATTCGATCCCGAGCGCGAGACGGGTTACGTTGGCGCGGCGATTCGCGCGCTCGCCGCGCGGCTGGGGCCGGAAATTCCGGTGATCGGATTCGCGGCGGCGCCCTGGACGCTCGCCTGCTACATGCTGGCCGGAGAGAGCGCCGGGAACACGGCGCATCGCGCGCGGCAATTCCTCTACGCCGAACCGGAGCTGCTCACCGCGCTGCTCGAAAAAATCGCGCGCGCGACCGCGGCGTACCTGGCCATGCAGATTCGCGCGGGAGCGGCGGTGGTGCAGCTTTTCGATACGTGGGCGGGGGAGCTGGACGGGGCGGCGTATGACGCTTTCGCGCTCGCGGCTACGCGGCTCGCGATCGAGGAATTGAAGGCTGGTGACGTGCCGGTGATTCTGTACGCGCGCGGCGGCGGGCATTTGATCGAGAGCATGGCGCGGAGCGGGGCTACGGTCGTCGGCGTAGACTGGAGAGTGGATCTTGCCGACGCGCGGCGGCGCATCGGGCCGGGGCTCGCGTTGCAGGGGAATGTGGATCCTTACGCGCTGCTGGGGCCGGTGGAATCGGTGGAGCGGGCGGCGCGGGAGGCCGTGGCAAAGACGGGTGGCGTGGGGCATGTACTGAATCTTGGGCATGGACTTCTGCCGATGACGCCGGTGGAAAATGCGCGGGCGTTTGTTCGGGCTGGGCAGAGGGCCGGAGTCGAGTAGGGGCGGATCGGGATTTTTGCGATGGGCTGCGGGCGCTATGGCCCTGGTTTTGGAAGCGTGGTGCGTGGCGGGGTTCGGGGTTGGATTGTGGAAAGGCCGCAGCCAAGAGTGGCTGCGCTACTGGGGCGGTGCCGGAATTCAGGGATGGGCCATGGGCCGGTGTGGGGCGGGATATCGGACAAGCGCACGGGCAGGAGTGCCCGTGCCACGTGGGCGCGGAACGGCGGCGTTGGTTGTGTGAAATTTGATGCGGGCGATTGTCATTGGCGCTGGGATTTCGGGCTTGGCTTCGGCGCTTCGACTGGCCGAGCGCGGGGCCGAGGTCAGCGTGTTCGACGCGGCCGAGCGCGCGGGCGGCGTGATTTCGAGCGTCAAGCGGAACGGATTCCTGTTTGAATTGGGGCCGCAGAGTTTTCAGACTACGCCGGCGCTGCTCGAACTGATTCGCTCGGCGGGGCTGGGCGAGGAATGCGTTACGGCGCCCTCGCGCGCTCCGCGCTATGTGTACGCCGGCGGACGATTGCATGCGGTGCCGATGGGGCCGCAGATACTGGTGAGCGGTTCGCTGCTGGGGTGGGGGACGCGAATGCGTTTGATGCGCGACCTCGCCGGGCGTTCCGCGCCGCCCGAGCAGCCCGAATCGCTCGCGAAATTCGTGCGGCGGAAATTCGGCGGCGAGATGCTCGACCGGCTGGCGGGGCCGTTTGTTTCGGGAATCTACGCCGGCGATCCGGAACGGCTGGGGCTGCGCGACGCGTTTCCCGATGTGTATCGCTGGGAAAAGGAACACGGGAGCGTGCTGCGCGGGGCGATGCGCGCGATGAAGGCGCGGCGCGAAAGCGGCGAGGCGCGGCCGGGACTGGCGGCGATGCGGCGCGGCAATGCGAGCCTGTTCGACGCGCTGGCGGCGAAGCTGGGAGACAAGCTCCGGCTGGGCGCGCCGGTGGAATCGGTTCGCATGACCGGGTCGTCCAATGAGCGAGGGTTCGAGGTTCGCGTGCGCGGCGCGGCGGGCGAGGAAGTGCACGCCGCCGAATGCGTGGTGATGGCGACGCCGACCGAAGCGGCGGCGAAGATGCTTAGCGGCGTGGCGCCGCGACTCGGCGAACTGCTGGGGCGGGTTGAATATGCGCCGGTGGCCGTGGTTGGCGCGGGTTATCGCCGCGAGCAGGTGAAGAATCCGCTCGATGGGTTTGGATTTCTGATGGGGCGCGGCGAGAGGCGCAAGACGCTGGGAACGGTTTGGATGTCTTCACTGTTTCCGGGGCGCGCGCCTTCGGGCCATGTGAACATGGCGAGTTTCATCGGCGGCGCGACCGATCCGGCGACGACGGAGTTGCCGGCGGACGAGATTGCCGGAATTGTCGAACGGGAACTCGCGCCGATCCTGGGCATTTCCGGCGCGCCGGTCGAACGGATGGTTTGGGTGCATCGGCGGGCGCTGCCGCAGTACAACGTGGGGCACCGGCGGCTGGTCGAGGAGATTCTTCAAGAGGTGGGGCGCGTTCCCGGACTGTTTTTGGTGGGGAATTATCTGGATGGGCCGTCGACGGGGGCGTGCGTGGATCTGGCGTTTCGGACGGCTGAGCGTGTGGTGAAGGCCTTTGAGGCGGGTGGCGAATTGCGGCCATCGGAGCGTGTCGTCTAGAATCGCACGCGGGCGGCGGGCTTAAGCCCGCCATCTTCTCTCCGTGACTCGCAGATGCCGCCCTGAAGGGCGGCGCTACACAAGTTTTGGACGACGGGACCAGGCAAGAATTATGGGTGAGATTCTCTTTCAAAATACGCTGAGCGGGCGCAAGGAGCCGTTTGAGCCGCTGCATGCGGGCGAAGTGCGGATGTATACGTGCGGACCTACTGTGTACGATTTCGCGCACATCGGGAACTTCCGCACGTTCGTGTTTCAGGACGTGCTGCGGCGGTTTTTGCGGTCGCGCGGATACCGGGTGCGGCAGGTGATGAACCTGACCGACGTCGACGACCGGATCATCCTGAACTCGCAGGCGGCGGGAATCGGGATTCGCGAATATACCGACAAATACATCGCGGCGTTTCTCGAGGACATGCGGACGCTGAACCTGGAGACGCCGGAAACGATGGCTCGCGCGACCGACAACATCGACGCCATGGTGTCGCTGGTCGAGACGCTGATGGAGCGCGGCTATGCGTACAAGAGCGACGGTTCGGTGTATTACCGCATCGCGAAATTCCCGCGCTACGGGAAATTGTCGAAGGTGAGCTTTTCGGGGATTCAGGCGGGCGCGCGCGTGGACGTGGACCGCTACGAAAAAGACGACGCGCGCGATTTCGCCCTGTGGAAGGAACACAAGCCCGGCGAGCATTTCTGGGAGACGGCGATCGGCCCGGGACGGCCGGGCTGGCACATCGAATGCTCGGCGATGGCGATGAAATATCTGGGGCCGACGCTCGACATCCACACGGGCGGCGTCGATCTGGTGTTTCCGCATCACGAGAACGAGATCGCGCAGAGCGAGGCGGCGACCGAAAAGCCGTTCGTGCGCTACTGGCTGCACGCCGAGCACCTGTTCGTGAACGGCGAGAAGATGTCGAAGTCGGTGGGGAATTTCTACACGCTGCGCGACCTGTTCGAGCGCGGGTACCGGCCTTCGGCGATCCGGTTTCTGCTGGCCTCGGTGCCGTACCGGCGGCAACTGAATTTCACGTTCGACGGGCTGGTGCAGGCGGCGAACTCGGTGGAGCGGCTGCGGAATTTCGTCGAGCGGCTCAAGAACGAAAAGCTGCCGGCGGCGAGCGCGGTGGCGTTCGGCGAACGGATCGAGGAAGCGAAGCGGCAGTTCGAGGCCGGGCTCGAGGACGATCTGAACACGGCGCAGGCGCTGGCTGCGGTGTTCGATCTGGTGCGCGAGGTGAACTCGGCGATCGATCGCGGGGAATTTTCGCGAGCGGACGCGCCGGCGGTGCTGAAGTTTCTGGACCATTTCGACGAGATTTTCGCGGTGATGAGCGGCGACGACGCCGCGAAGCTGAGCGCGCTGGGCTACACGGTGGAGAGCGCCGAGCTGAGCGACGAAGAGATCGAGGCGAAGGTGGCCGAGCGGCAGCAGGCGCGGCAGCGGCGGGATTTCGCGACCTCGGACCGCGTTCGGAAGGAACTGGCCGAGCATGGTATCATTCTGGAAGATTTGAAGGACGGCACTGTCCGCTGGAAACGCAAATGACGTTCGCCACTCCATTCGAGATTTTCCACTTCCGGTGCGAAGCGCACCGACGGCCGTCGGAAGACCGTCCCTGCCTTTTTGGCGTCGACTAAACGGGTTTCCTCACTCGCCGGGCATCGCCCCGGTTCGGCAGAAAAATCCCCAGAGGAGGAAACACCATGATCGAAACTGCTATCGACACGAAATTGCCGCGGCTCCTGGGCGCGCTGCCCGGGCCGAAGGCCAGGGAAATCGTCGCGCTCGACGAGCGCCATATTTCGCCATCCTACACGCGCAGCTACCCGCTGGTGGCGAAGCGCGGTCGGGGAGCGATGATCGAGGACGTGGACGGCAACGTGTTTCTGGATTTCGCGGCGGGCATCGCCGTCGTCTCGACCGGACACTGCCATCCGAAGGTGGTCGAGGCGATTCAGCGCCAGGCTGCCGAGCTGATTCACATTTCGGGAACCGATTTTTACTACTCGCAGATGATCGAGTTGGCGGAAAAGCTCGAAAAGGTGACGCCGGGCAAGGAGCCGAAGCGCGTGTTCTACGCGAATTCGGGCACCGAGGCTGTCGAGGCGGCGATCAAGCTGGCTCGCTACGCCACCGGGCGCGAGAAACTCATCGCGTTCCAGGGCTGCTTTCACGGGCGGACGATGGGCTCGCTTTCACTGACGGCGAGCAAGGCGGTGCAGCGGAAGGGATTCGGATCGCTGCTCTCGGGCGTGTTCCACATTCCGTATCCGAACCAGTATCGCTGTCCGTTCGACGGCGGCTCGCACGCGTGCGGCGACGACGTGATCGCGCACCTGGAAAAAGTGGTATTCAAGAAGCTGGCCGATCCGAGCGACATCGCGGCGATCTTCGTCGAGCCGGTGCAGGGCGAAGGCGGCTACGTGCCCGCGCCGCCGAAATTCCTGCGCGACCTGGCCGATATCTGCGCGAAGCACGGGATTCTGCTCGTCGCCGACGAAGTGCAGTCGGGGATGGGCCGCACCGGAAAATGGTGGGCGTCGGAATACGCCGGGATCGAGCCGGACATCATGTGCATCGCGAAGGGCATTGCTTCGGGGATGCCGCTCGGCGCTACAATCGCTCGCGCCAGCTTGATGAACTGGAAGCCGGGGGCGCATGCTTCGACCTTCGGCGGGAATCCGGTTTGCCTGGCGGCGGCGCTGGCCACGGTGGACCTGCTCGAAGGCGGGTACATCGAGAACGCGCGGAAAGTCGGCGAACGGCTGAAGAAGCGGATGCAGGGATGGATCGGGCGCTACCGCACCGTTGGTGACGTGCGGGGCATGGGCCTGATGCTCGGCGTCGAGTTCGTCACCGACCGCGAGAGCCGCGAGCCGGCGCACGATTTGCGCGACCGGATCGTCGAGCGGGCGTTCCACAAGGGATTGCTCGTGCTCGGCGCGGGGGAAAACACGCTGCGGCTTTGCCCGCCGCTCCTCGTGGATGAGGAGCAGGTGGATTTCGCCGCGAGCGCGCTCGAGGAAGCGATTGCCGAAGTGGAGCGGGCCGCGTAGAGTAAGCGGTTCGTTCCGGAGAACCGATTGCCGCGCATTCTCGACCTGGGTTGCGGGCCGCAGAAATTTCCGGGCTCGATCGGCGCCGACCGCCTGCCACAGACGGCGGCCGACGTGTTGTGCGATTTCGACGCGGCGTCGTTGCCGTTTGCCGACAACTCGTTCGACGAAGTGCGGCTCATCCACGTGATCGAACATGCCGCGGACCCGGTGCGTCTGGTCGAGGAGATGCACCGGGTGACGCGGCCGGGCGGGCGGCTGCTGATCGTCACTCCGCACTGCTCGGACGCCAGCTCCTTCGCCGATCCCACGCATCGCACGCACCTGAACAGCTTCGCGCTGCGGTTTTTCTATCGTGGAGGATTCCACGGGCGCGATCATTGGTATTCGGAGGCATGGCTGCGGGAGCGGCGGCTGAAGATCAAGCTGCTGAGCCTGTGGCGCTGGATGGGGTTTGAATTTCTGGTGAATCATTCCGAGCGGTTCCGGCGGTTCTGGGAGTATTACCTTTGCTTCGTGGTGCGCGGCAAGGTGATGGAATTTGACGTGGAAGTGGTGAAGTAGGCGATGGGGCTGGTGGGGCGCGGCGTTTTCGCGCTGGTGCGCTGGCGGTCGCGGAAGGGGCTGAGCGACGGCGCGACCGGACGCGAGAGCGGGCGCGGGACCGGCGTGCGCGGCGAAACTTTCGCGTATTGGTATCTGCGGCGGCAGGGCTACGTGCTCGTGGCGCGCAATTATCAGGTTCCGGGCCTGAAGGGCGAAATCGATCTGGTGGGCTACGACGGCGCGGAACTGGCGTTCGTCGAGGTGAAGACGCGGAGCGGGGAAGACGCGCAGCCGGAAGAGGCGATCACGCCGGAGAAACGGCGCGTGCTCGGGCGGATGGCCCGGGCGTTCCTGGCCGAGCGGCGGCTCGACCGTGTGACTTGGCGATTCGACGTGGTGGCGATTCGCGCGCGGGCGGGCCGGGCGCCGGAGGTGCGGCTGCACAAGGCCGCTTTTGGCGATGAGTGAGGCGGGCAAGACCGCCCGGCGGGGCGGGTTGCCTTTTCCACAGGATTCCCACGCCGGCGTGCTGCCGGCGGTTGCATCACGTTGTAAAATGTAAGAGAAACCGTGGTGTGCAGCGGCGGCGCTCCGGCCTCCCAGGCTGGAGAACGAGGAGGACGACAGGTTGCCTGAATTGCGGAAAGACCCGATTACCCATCGCTGGGTGATCATTTCTACCGACCGCGCGAAGCGTCCAACCGATTTTTCAAAATCCCGAGTGGAGATCAAGGGGAACGGCGTCTGCCCGTTCTGCTACGGGAACGAATCCAAAACGCCGCCCGAGATTCTGGTTTATGGCGGAAACGGCCGGCCGGCGAACACGCCGGGCTGGAGCGTGCGTGTGGTACCGAACAAGTTTCCGGCGCTGGGGATCGAAGGGATCGCTCGACCGGCAGGGCGTGGGGCTGTTCGACAAGATGAACGGGATCGGCGCGCACGAGGTGATCATCGAGACGCCCGATCACCGGAGCACGCTGGCGACGGTATCGAACGACCAGGTAGAGCAGGTCCTTTGGGCCTACCGCGACCGGATGACCGACCTCAAGAACGACAAGCGCTTCCGCTACATTCTCGTGTTCAAGAACCACGGGGAAGCGGCCGGCGCGTCGCTCGAGCACACGCATTCGCAATTGATCGCGCTTGCTATCGTGCCGAAGCAGGTGTACGAGGAGATCGAGAACGCGCGGCGGTACTACGAGGAAAAGGAGCGGTGCATTTTCTGCGACATCGTGCGCCAGGAATGCGAGGACGGCGCGCGGCTGATCGCGGAAAACGACCACTGCGTCGCGCTCGCTCCCTACGCCCCGCGGTTTCCGTTCGAGACTTGGGTCATGCCGAAAAAGCACGGCTCGGCTTTTGAGGCGGAGCCGGCGGCGGTGATTTCGAGCGCGGCGTCGATGCTGCGCAATATGCTTCGGCGGCTCGATCAGGTGCTCGACCATCCTCCTTACAACTACGTGGTGCATACCTCGCCCATCGGCGACGAGCGGAACGAGCATTATCACTGGCATATCGAGATGATGCCTACGCTCACCAAGGTCGCCGGATTCGAATGGGGCACCGGCTTCTACATCAATCCCACGCCGCCTGAGGAATCGGCCCGGTTTTTGCGGGAAGCGGAGGGGTAAAACTCGCCGCCTGGCGAGTGGTGTGGGCTTCGGAAACCTTCTCTTCTATACCTCATCTCTTATGAACGCAGGCCCACGGTCGGAGGGGCGCCGGCCGTGGCTACCACCGACGAGGCAAGTCCCCCCGCTGCGGGAGAAGCCGCGACCTTTTGAAGACGAGAAAGGGCGGCGGTAAAGGCGAGTTGCAACGTGGACTTGCGAATTTCGGGCTTGGGACGCGGACTCTCTACCAGGCGCCGGGGCCGGGCAGGGAGCGGGTGTGGTTGAAGGTGTATTCGCCGAGGACGCGCTCGGCGCCTGCTTCATCGAACGTTACCAGGCGCGCGATCAATTTGCTCGAGGGCATGGCTTTCGCGAAGGTCATCGACTCCTGGTAATTAATGCCGCTCGCTCCGGGACGGACGGGGATGTCGGGCAGGCGGAGCTGTTCTACGCCGCGCTCATCATAGAGGGCGAGATCGACGCGTTTTGCTCCGCTCAGGTTCGCGGCGAGGCGGGCGATCAGAAAGTCGTCTTCGGCGGTCACGGTGCAATGGACGCTGCCTCCGGCGGGCGGGGCGTACTGGCGGATGCGCAGGCCTTCCTCGGCGGCACGCTTGAGAAATTCTTCGCTCACAACCATTCGCAGGGAGCCCTCGCGCGCCACGTTGCGGACTGCTTCGGCCAGCGCGATGACTTCGCGGAGGCGCGCGCCGCATTGGTCGCAGGCGAGCAGATGCTCCTCGACCGCTTCTTCCTCGGACGCCGGCAGCGCGGCCAGCCAATAGTCGGCGAGGACGGCCGCATCGATGGGATGCGAGCAGTTCACCGTGTTGTCTTCGTTCCTGGTGCTCATGCCGAAATCCCCATGCATTCGCGCAGTTGATGGATCGCGCGATGGCGAATCACCCGGACGTTGGCTTCGGAAACGCCCAGGAAATTGGCGACGTCCGCGCCGGTCTGCTCGTCGTAGAACGTCATGACGACTACCGCGCGCTCGCGCTCTTTCAGATTCTGCACGCAGCGGGTGAGACGCTCGTGGTCGAGTTGCGGGATCGACGGCTGGGCTGCCGACGGCAGATCCGGGCCGAACTGTTCGCAGCAGGCGCTCCTTTCGTTGCGCGCCGCGGCGCAGGTCGAGCACCGTCATTCGGCACGTTCCCAGCACGAAAGAGGCTAGCTTCTCGGGTTCACGCAGGCGGCCGGCGCGCAGGGCTTCGAGCGTGGTGATGAGAACCTGCTGCGTGAGGTCGTCGGCGGCGTGTTCGTCTCTCAAGTGACGCAAGCCATAGAGCCGGACGCGCGGAGCCATGCGGCGGAACAGCTCGGCTTCAGCTTCGGGGTCGTTTCCGGCGCCGATTTGCCGCACGATCTCGGCATCGTTCAGCTCAATTGCCATCAACTCATCATACATATTTTATGTGTAACGGGGAGGCTGGTCGTTACACATCCGGGTGTAAGACGCGACATGTGACGCAGCTGGGCAGATTGGAACTTCAGGGGCTAAAGCCCCTTTCATCCTGCGGGCCCTATGTCGCGGCTGAAGCCGCGACCCCCGAAGGCAGGCGCCTTGTTCCGCAACGCGAGGAGCCACGCACTGCCGGAGGCCGTGGTTGCCACACGGAACTGTGAGGCGGTCCGCAGATCGACAAGGAGAGCGGAGATGATCACGAATCAAGGAACGGGCACACGGGTTGACGAGGTCGCGGCTGGGATCTATCGCATCTCGACGCCGCTGGACATCATTCCCGGGGGATTCACCGTCAATTCCTACCTAGTGGCCGGCGACGAGCCGCTGCTGTTCCACACGGGGTACCGGAAAATATTTCCACTCACCCTGGAAGCCATCAGGAAAGTTGTTCCCATCGAGAAGCTGCGCTGGATCGGTGGATCGCATTTTGAAGGCGACGAATTTGGGGCGTTGAACGAGTTGCTGGCAGCCGCGCCTGAAGCGACGGCGTTTGGCAGCGAAATCGGCGTGCTGACGTCGCTCAATGACGTTGGCTTGCGACCCGCGCGCGGGCTCGGGGATGGCGAGGAGTTTTCGATCGGGAGCCGGCGGATGAAGTGGCTCTACACGCCGCACGTTCCGCACGGCTGGGATTGCGGAATTCTGTTCGATCTGTCCACCAAGACGCTGTTCTGCGGAGATCTGTTCACGCAGCCGGGAGCGAACATGCCGGCCGTGACCGAATCGGAGGTGCTTACCGCGAGCGAAGGGATGCGCGGGATGATGGACTATTACGCCCACGCGACGAGTACGTCAGCGATTCTGGAGCGACTGGCGGGTCTCCGGCCGGAGATGCTCGCCTGCCAGCACGGGAGCGCGTATCGCGGGGACGGAGCGGCGCTGCTTCGGGAACTCGGGGCGACGATCGAGAGAGGGAACGGAAAGGCGGCCGCGGAGGCGCCATAGTCGTGGAGTACCGCGCGGTGGTGCCTGTGAATCTCCTGGGCACGGCGGATGATTTTCGACACGGCGTGTTCGTGGCTGGCGTTGGCTTGGCGCTTTCGGGGTCCTTCCCGACACACTGCGCCGGGACTGGCTGCGTTCGTCGCAAAGGGCCTCGCTCAGGATGACAGGCGTGGAGTCAGTGGCGGAATGTCGTTTGGAATGGCATGATGATCGCCCATTTTGCAGTGAGATTCAGAAGTTAAAAACCTGGCAGAGGTGCCAACGAAAGGAACACCGATGAATCCTGCGGAAGCTAAAGTTGTAGCCGATTTTCTGCTTGCGGAAATGACGAATGAGATGCCGGCCACGATGCGAGTGTTCGGCGCCGTGCCCGCCGGGCGGCTGGATTACAAACCCGATGCGAGCTCGAAGACGGCGCTCGGTCTGGTGCGTCACATCACGCTCGAGGACGAATGGCTGCTCACGGGAGTCGCCGACGGGAAATTCGTTCCGCCTCCCGACGATTCGGATGCTTGCGGGATCATGACCCCGGAGGACGCGATCGCGCGATACAAGAAACGGATTCCGGCGGCCATGGAGCGCGTGAGAGCGCTTTCGGGCGACGAGCTTGTTCGCACGGTCGATATGTTGGGAGTCATACAAATGCCGGCGATCAATTTTCTCTCGCTGGCTGTGAAACACTTGGCTCACCATCGCGGTCAGCTGAGCACCTATTTGCGTCCGATGGGCGGCAAGGTTCCCGGGATTTACGGTCCGAGCGCTGACACGCCGAAGGCGTAGACGGCGTACGATTCCTGTGCGGTGGGGGGAGAAACCGGCTGACGGCTGAGCCGGCACCGGAACGTTTTCGCTGTTTGTTCCTTTGGCGGCCCGTGCCATTCAAGTTTGATAACATGGCACTACGTCGCGGCGGAGGCGAATGGGGTCCGGTGATCCTCCCGGCCTTCAAAGCCGGCGATCCGGCTCTCGCGAGTCGGATGGTGGGTTCGACTCCCACACGCTTCCGCCAATCTTTTTCCCTGCTACAACTTGGTTCTGCGATTCTGTCGTTCGGTACGGGCTGGCGACCGAGTTGGCCGATCATGCCGTGCCGCTGCCGGTGCTGCAAAAGCAGATGCGGCACGCCGATGTCCGCACGACATTTCGCGTTTATGCCCGCGATTCCGTGCAAGCCGTCCTGCCAAATTTCGAAAGGTTGCTCGACGAGCGGAGGACGCTCCGTGCGTGGCTGGAGAGTCGCCCAAACGTTGGGCCTTCCCTGTTCTCAAGGATACGGTGCGGACCGGGTCCCCAAGGAACATTTTCGTGTGCCCCGCAGATGGGTGAGGTTTCGCTGGCGCGGCGCGGTATTTGGCTCTCGTAGGTCGTGAGAGACTGTCGGGCCTCGCTCCGGCGCTCTCGAAGCTATGGCGAGTAAAGGGGATAGGCTACGTCGGGCGTCGTGGAGGCTTTGGCGGCGAGTGTGCAGGGAAAGGAGTCAATCCAGCGTCTCAGGAGTGTGTCCATGAAAACGGGTCTCGTGGTCTTCCTCTGTGCAGCGCTACTCGCCTTCGCACCTGGTGCTCACGCGCAAACGACGAGTTGCCAATGGCGGCTTGAGTTGGCTCCGGATGCCGTGCGCTCTCCGGTGCAGATGGATATCCATGCGGGGTACCGCATATTCCCTTTTAAGTCGGATGGCACGGTTGGCTATACGGTGCGGGGCAGATTCCCCTTCGCGGCTTTCCTATCGTTCACGATCTACAACGCCGACGGCGGTCTGTTGCACGCAGCGGTGACCGATTACCAGATTGAGCCGGACCCAGGCTCGATCAATCCGTTTAGCGCGGATCAGTTGGTGAATGCTCCGAACCGCTCCTATACGATCACCGTGCTGCCTGACGGAACCATCCCGGTTCCTTCCATGCCGAATCCCATCTTCCTGCCGCCCCCGTCGCATGGATCGAACGTGGTGATCGCCGTACTCGTCGAGCGTATCTATCTTGCGGAGCCGCAAGTGAATGATCGTTTTGGCGGGGTCGACGCTCCGACCATCGAACCGTTTGAGGTCGGCAATCCCTCGATACCGGCAGGTTGCCCGACGGGCGACTTCAGCGCGATCACGAGCCAGTTCGGAAATTTGGGCGGCAATTTCAGGCAGTCCCCGTCGCCCCGAAACGGAAAAATTTCGTTCTATCGGCCGCCAGTTTCGCAGGTGCCGTATGCCGATGGCAGCGGTCCGTTCACCAAGCACGATTGCACGGGCTATCTCATGGCCACGGTGCTTCCCGATGAGATCGCCGTGATCCCTCTGCCGGCGGTGCCGAGGTTCTTCGGCTACTCGAATACCACCGCGGAGACGACCTTCCCGAATCCTGGCGAAGTGGATGCGCGGTATGTGTCGATGGGGACCTACGGAGCGAGCGTGCTGCGCGCGTCGGACAACGAAAACGTCTCGGGGCCGGATCTCAAACGGCTTCCGGACGGCAGCGCTGTTTTCGTCGCCGTGCCGATTGGATGGTCGGATTCCATCAAGGAACAGGTGAAGACAAAAGCCGACGAACTTGGCTACAACTACTTGCCGCTCGCTCGGGAAGGCCCTGTGATCAAGCCCTTCCTGATCTATCGCCAAAAGGTGGCAACCAGCGGATTCGCGGGCGATATCCAGAACGTGGCCTGCTTCCGCGGCTCGGCGTTCGATCATGCGCCGCTGGTCTACGCTGCCTCGCCAAAGAATATGGGCGAATACGCGCCGGTTGGCGTCGAGTGCTCTTCTTCTGCTTTTCTCTTTGGAGCATGCGGGCAGTAACGCGGTGATTCACGCGACGCCGCGGGCTGCCTGGCCCAGCTGAATGAGGCGAACTCCGCGGCTGGTTCCGAAGCCGCGATAACGTCTCGACCCGGGAGTTTGCGTGTGCCTTCGGCCGATTGCTGACGGATTGAGGCCCGCCGCTCCTGTTTTCTTCAAAGAATCTCTGAGAAATTGAGGCTAAGGCAGCCGGAAGAAAACGTTGATATCGGCTTGGCTTTCGATGGCTTGGCCCTTCAGCAGCGTCGGGCTGTAGCGCCATTGGCGAATCGCGTCAATTGCGGCCGGTGCGAGAGCCGCGGGACCGCTCAAAAGGCGCACGCTCAGCACCTGGCCGGAACGGCCGATGAAAGCGCGAACCCTTACCGTGCCATCGATTTCTCTCGCGAGCGCGACGTCCGGGTAGACCGGGTCGACGTGGTAAACAAGTTTGCCGAGCTGAAGTTGCTCAGTCGGATCGTAGGAGCCGGGCACGAGGATCGACCGGCGCTCGGTGATTGCTACGAAGGAGGAGGCGCTCACCGGCTCTCCTTCCAGAATCACGCGAGAGGACGGAGATCCGACCGAAGGCGCGCCGACCAGAATAGCGTCGTGCAAGGGATCGGGCGCGTCAGCGTGTGCAAGGATTGCGGCGTCGCCCGACTGCGGGCCGGGCCGGGCGTGTCGCCGTGCCTGCGGTTGGGAGCGAATTCCGGCTGCAGATGGTTCCATGGCGGTAGAAGCAGGAGGCAAGGTCTGCGTGAGCATGCCGCCGAACGACGACTTCATACCTTTGGGCGTGGCATGAACAAGAGCCGGCTGGCTTGCAGTTGAAGGAGCAGGAGCCGTGCCGCCTTCAGGAGAATTGGGTGGAAGAACAGGTGATTGCGCTTGCGGAGACGGGGCGGCGCTGGGTTTCACAGCGCTTGCAAGCGGAGACTCGACGGCTTTTGCTCTGGTCAGCGCGCTGTTCCACACTTGCTTCAATCTGCCGAGCATCGGCAGTCGCGGGAGCCGCTGGGAATATCCGAGTCCCAGGAAAACGGCGGCAACAATGCCGACCCAGAAGACGACTCTGCCCAGCCCCCACCAGGGAAGGTTCGTTTCGCGCCTGGGCGGCACGAACGAAGGCGGCGGCCAATCGTTCTGGTGCGCAGCGCCGGGCTTGAGCGGCTGGACGGGAACAGAGCCTGGAGCCGCGACGTCACGCGCTGGACCCGCCGGCGAGACGGAAAGCGGCTCTTGTGTCGTTTGTTGCGAGACAGTTGGCTTGCCCGGAATATCCGCTGGAGACTCGGGCAGGCTCCCGTTGGCCATCCATTCCTTGATTCCGGCTCGAGCGTCTTCGGACAGCTCAAGAAACTGGGCGCCCACTTCCTTGCCGGAATCGCCAACCCGAACGAACCTGGCGCGAGCCTCGATCCATTGATCGGATGCAGGAAGCCGGAAGCGGAGACGGGACACCTCTTCACCGGTGACCTTCAGCGCGGATTGCAACAGCAAGCCGGATTCGCTGATGTTCAGTACAAGGCCACCGTTCTCCCGATTCAGCAAATCGAAGTAGGTGACCTCGTATATTTTTGTTCGAGGGTAACGGCGGCGTTCCCGGGGCGCCGATGGATTGCGGGGAAGCTCAGCGGTCTTAGTCATATCGCACGCACTCTGAGCGGAGATGAATCGCGAGGAGCGCACATGGCACACGGAACCGTCCGGCCGCACCAGCGCCATTCCTCATCAACGATTAGATGCGCGAAGAACGCCCGCGCGTTTCCTGGAAGAAACGTCCGAAAGCGCGTGTCGAGTCGCCTTCAGCTACCGGTGAGTGTGGACGCCGGCACCGCAACTCAAGCCTTCCATGCCAGCGGCCCAAACGCGCCCAAACATTCCGATTGCTTTATTCGGCTCATGGTCGAGAAAGCCGATAACGCGGCACAATGGAAAGGAATTCTTGCAGCAGGGCTCGCCGCTCGCGGTAGGGAGTGCCTCCGAGGTCTCAATGGTTGAGATGCGCGGGTCATTCAGCCGACGTTCCGCGAGGAAGAGCCTGTCATGCCACGGATGTTCCGACTCGCCCGCAATCTGAGAATCGCAAGCAACCCGGATCACCCAAACGTGGCTCCAAAGTGAGAGGGAGTGCGAGTCCTTGTCTTGAATCTGCGAGAGGTGGCGTTCGCAGATCATTTGCTTTGGCGGCGGGGGCAAGCGATAACTTGACAACTCATCTGAGATATACGGATGGGCACCGGCTCGATCACTACCGCTTTTCTTTCGATTTTCTGTCCTCCGGGTCGCGACCGGATCCGGACAGATTCACTTTTCCGTGGGCAGGAACGTCACCTTCTCCCGCTTCCGGCCATCGGTGAAACCGGCTTCTCTCGTGAGACGATAGATCTGAAATTCGCGCTTCCGCGGTCCATATTCCAAGTTTTCGAGATCCGCCCCTGTATTCGTGGAGAATCGAAACGGATTGGAGGATAACCGTGAGGGACGTATTTCCCTGGGTCCGCACGGACGGTTGGCCGGGACGGCCGGAGGAAGTGGACGATCCTCGGCCCTCGGCACGCACGTCTCCACCGCTGGAAACAACAGAACCTTCGGTCGAGGTCCGGAGCGAGGCCCGAAGCTTCGAGGTTCTCGGCCATAATTGGTTCTACGTCGAGGCCAGTCCCGCCATGCAAGAGGTTCGAAACCAGGTATGCCAGGTCGCCGGCGTTGACGTTCCCGTGCTCCTGCTCGGAGAAAGCGGGACCGGAAAGGAAGTCGTCGCCAGGCTGATCCATAAACTGTCTCACAGGGCCGGGCGAACCTTCACGAAAGTAAACTGCGCCGCGCTTCCCGCCGAGCTGCTCGAGAGTGAATTGTTTGGATATGAAGCGGGGGCTTTCACGGGAGCCCAGCACGCCAAGCCCGGCCGGTTTGAAATCTGCCATAAGGGCACGCTTCTGCTGGATGAAATCGCCGAAATGCCGATTCCGCCCCAGGCGAAACTGCTGCACGTGTTGCAGGATGGCGAGTTTTCCCGTCTGGGTGGCACAACCACGGCGAGAGTGGACGTGCGGATCATCGCGGCCACCAATGTGGACATTCACCATGCGATCGAGGCCCGGCGGTTCCGCGCCGATCTTCTCTACCGGCTGAATGCCTTCACGATTCGCGTACCACCTCTGCGCGAACGCAAGGAAGACATGCCGGTGCTGCGCGATCACTTCATCGAAACGTGGTCGGTGCGCTACGGCCGTCCCGGCCTCCCCGTGTCCGCGAAGTTGCTGGACGCCTGCACGCGCTATTCGTGGCCCGGAAACGTGCGCGAACTCGAAAACTTCGCCAAGCTCTATCTGGTTCTGGGCGATGAAGACAAGGTTCTCGCGAGGCTGGGTTCGACAGTTGCCGGTGTCGAGCTCGCAAAGGAAACGTACCGTCTGCACAGCCAGGGCCCCTGCAGCGACCTGAAATCCATGATGCGGGATCTGAAGCAAGAAGCGGAAAGGGAAGTGATTGCCCGCGTCCTCGAACAAGCTAACGGTTGCAGGAAGGAAACGGCGCGCATTCTCAATATCAGCTTGCGCGCGCTGCACTACAAGATCCGTCAATACGGCATTGACGGGTCGACAAGCGACGCCCCCGTGACGGAATGAGTCGCAGGAGCGGGGTTTGATTTCGCGCGAGTCGCGCGGCACGGAAACGTGCGCGTCCGCTCGCCAGAGGGTGGCGTGTTTCCCTCGCCAGGATTATCAAAGTCACCTTTTGAAGTCGCGCGATCTCGCGCTTGCATTCACTCCCGAGTTTTGCAATCCAGCAAAATCAATAGTTTCTGAATGCATTGCGAATCAATCCCGCCGCTTCTGAAATCCGGATCGCATCGCTGACACTCGACCGCCTGCAGGAGAAATTCTTCTGCATGCAATTGTTTTCCGGTGGGAGGTTTGGATTCCGCGCGCCAATTGAAATGGAAGGAGATCGCACCGCTCAATTGGCGTTTGCCTGGCATATCAATTGCTCACTCCACCTGCATCGGATATGCGTTACCGTCGCCTAGGCGGGAGGATGGAAGCGAAGGAACACGCCGGCCGGGAATTTGAATTTCCCGGCCAGCGCGTTCGAATTTGAAAGAAATCGGAGGTCGGGTGAACCCACCTGACTCCGGAGGAGGGAGCGATGAAGCTCGGCAAACATGCGATAGTGGTAACGATTGCCGCCGCATCGCTTGGACTGGGAGCATCGGCGATGGCGCAAACGCGCTTTCGTAGTGTCCCGATTCAACCGTTCGCGCGGAACTTCACAGCCACCCCGGTGGTGCAGACCACCCAGCCGCAGGCTCAAACACAAGCCAAGAAGGCGACGTTCACCGGCACCGTTGCCAAGGCCGCGGATGGCTCGTACGTCCTCGAAGTGGGAGGCGCGAGCTACCGGCTGGACGACCAAAGCGAAGCTGCCAAATACATCGGCAAGGAGGTGAAAGTCACTGGGGTTTTGGACACCAGTACTGACACCATCCACGTAACCAATATCCAGCCTGCAATGTAACGGCAGGCCGGGTCGGCCAAGCATCTACTCAAACAGCCCCGCTAGCCACAGCGCCGCGCGATGGGAGCGCGGGAGGGATGGTGTTGACGGCACCGTTCCTACTCGTTCCCATCGCGCTCCCCGCTCCCGCGATTCAGGTAGAAGCGCCTTCGCACGCTTGTTCTATTTTGTTTTTCGGTTTTCGCCGAGGAAGCCTTGCCAGAAGTCTTCCCAGTCGAAGAAAGGTATCGTGGCGGATTCCTGCGGAATCCTTGTAGGAAGGACTTCGACGGGAGCGAGGAAACGGTAGCCGCGGCGGGAGACCGTTTCGACGAAGCGGGGGCTCGTGGCGGAATCGGCGAGGGCGCGGCGGATTTTGTAGATCGCGGTGTTCATGGCGTGATCGAAATCGACGAAGGTGTCGGCGGGCCACAGTTTTGCTCGTAAATCTTCGCGGGTAACGAGCAGACCGGGGCGCTGAAGCAACAGGGCCAGGACGCGGAACGCCTGCTCGGACAAATGGATTTTCAGGCCCCGCCGGCGCAACTCACCAGCTTTCAAATCCACTTCGAAAATTCCGAAGCGAACGATGAGGGTGTATGTTGAGGGATCGTTTGCCACGGAAGGTCTCGCTTTGCGGGCTGTCTAATCCGCATTTTTCACAAGCAGTCCTTCGTTCATGGGCACCGGGCAAGGTTCGTGGCCGTTCGGGCTGGTGTCGGCAAGCGGCCGCCCTGAAAGGCGGCTCTACATCGCGGAGAAAAGATGGATGGCTGAAACCGGCCTTTGCACGACCTTCCCCGACTCTTGGGCCAAATTCCTTGTGAGAAGGCTAGCATGGGCGAAAGCCCCGGTCAAAGCCGGCACCGACGCGGAGGATCGCTGCTAATCGTCGCTTTTTATTAGGCTTTTTCGTCTATCCGGAAACGCTTTGCGGTGCATTGATTCGTTTCCGCGTTGGCGGGAAGCTGGCCGCAAGGAAGCAAGGTTGGCGTCTCGAACTGACAGGGGTTGGCAGCGAAAGACGTCTCATGCGGGGAAGGAGAACGGCGATGAGACGACGGCTGATTGGGTCGTGGATGGTCAGACTGGCGGTGGCGTTGGCAGCCGCGGGGCTGCTGGCTACCACGGCCAACGCGCAGTCGATGAGATTCGTGGGGAGCTTCACGTTGCCTTGCGAAGCGAGCTGGGGCAATGCCGTCTTGCCCGCGGGCGATTACAAGATGACGGTACGGTCGGTCTCGAGCAATGAGTTCATCCGGATCGACGCCGCTCAAGGGAGCGCGCACGCTTTCGTTCCGGAGTGGATTACCGGGAGCAAGTCCGGCGACGAGAACGTGCTGGTGCTCACGCGCAGCGGAGACCGCTGCGAGGTTCGCGCGCTCAACCTGGCGGACCTTGATATAGAACTCACCTACAAACCGATGACCAGAGAAGAAATGGCCGGCCTCCAAAGCGGCGAGCCGGGGCGGGTGTTGGCCCTGGTGCTGATCAGGCATTGATCGGGGGCTGGCAACCGGCGGGAGTGCGGGTTTTGTTTTGCATCGCGGGAAACGACAGCGAGCCCGCACTCCCGGCAGGGGGGATTTCGCTCGGCCTTTAAAAGCTGCGCTACCAGGTGTTGTAAAGATGGCGGCGGCGCGGGTCCATCGCGGGAACCGCGCCGCCGCCTTTCTATTGCGGAGTTACTTCGCCGTCTGCACGTCGGCGTGGCTGTATTCTTTCAGCCACTTCAGTTCGTCTCTTACCTTGATGCGGCCGTGCCAGGGGTTTTTGCCGAGGCCGTGGTGTTCGCCGGGGAACTCGAGCATCTCCGTCGGCACGCCCACGGCGCGGAGGGAGCGGTCGAGCAGGTAGTCCTCGCAAGTCGAAACGCGATGGTCGGAGAGGCCGAAGACGATGTGAGTGGGCGTTTTGACTTTGTTGAACTGCCAGATGGCGGCTTGTTCGTTGTATGCCTTTTCGTTTTCCCAGGGCAGGCCGCCGAGGTACCACGTGTCGTCGTAGCTTAGGTCGTCGTTACCCCAGTTGGCGGCGTTTTCGATGGCGCCGGCGCCGGTGACGGCCGCTTTGAATTCCGTCGTTTGGGTGATGAGCCAGTCGGTCATATAGCCGCCGTAGCTGTAGCCGCCGATGACCATGTGCTGGGGATCGGGATAGCCGGCCTTGATGAGGGCCTGGACGCCTTCGAGGATGTCCTTGCCCGGGCGGGAGACGATGTGCGGAATGATGCGGCTCATGAAGGCGTCGCCGTAGCCGCTCGATCCTCGATAGTTCGGTTCAAAGACGAGCCAGCCTTCGGTGGCGGCGAGCGATCCCCACTGATACCAGTCGGCTTCCCAGTGATTCACGTCGGCGTCTTCGGGACCGCCGTGGATCAGGACGAGCATGGGCAGATGCTTCACGTCGTATTTGCCCGGAGGAAAGATCAGCATGCCCTGGATGCGGACGCCGTCGTCGGCGGTCCACCAGAAGGAATGGCCGCGGGGCAGGGCGTCCTTGGCCAGATCGGCGTTGAAGTGGGTGATGGGCTGGGCCTCGTTAGGATGACGCCAATCCTCGGCCAGGTAGACCTCGCTGGGGCTCGTGAGACTCGAATAGACGAACGCCATGCGGGACGAGGTGCGGCCGATGCTCATGCCCTGATATTCGCCGGGGCGGGACGGCAGTTCGGTCTGGCCTTCGCGCGTGAGCTGGTAGACGGGAACTTCGACGTGAAGCTGACCCGAAGCGACGACGTTTCCGTGCGGCGTGAGCGCGAATCCCTGGAGCGAGCCGGTGTAGGCGGGCGCGTAACGCGCGGGCATGCCGCCGGTGAGCGGTTCGTAGTAGACGCGGCCGGAAAGATCGCCGTAGGAATTCGGAGCGTCGGAGTTGGTTTTGAAATAGATGCCCTTGCCGTCGGCGGCCATGCGCAGGGCGCCGGCGATGGCCTTGTCCTCGAGCAGCTGACGCGTGGGATGGGCCGGCGCGGCCAGGTTGACGACGTAAATCTGGTGACTCTTGTAGCCGTTGGTGCCGGTGATGTAGATGGGGCCGCGGCGGGAACAGGAGTTGAAGACGAGCGTGTGGCCGTCGGGCGTGACGAGAATCTGCTCGACGCGGCGCGGGGTGTGGGCGACGAGCTTGTCCTCGCGGCTGTGGAGCGGGGCGACGGTGGAGAATTGGCTCGGAGACGGGATCTGGACTTCGTAGAGATTGTCGGCGCGGAGGTCGCGGCGGTAGCGGATGACGTCTTTCCACTCTTTCTCATGCGCTTTTTTCTGCGCCTTGCTGAGCGGGATTTTCGAGGCGTAGTAGATCGTTTTCGAATCGGGGGCCCAGGCGTAGGCGTGCACGCCGCCGGCGCCGGCGTAGGTGACGAGATCGGCCCCGCCGCCTTGCGCGGAGACGACGTAGACCTGCTCGCCGTGTTTCGCGCGATCGGAAAGGAAAGCGATCCAGCGGCCGTCGGGCGACCACTGCGGCTGGGAATCGTGGCCGGAAGTGGTGAGCGGGGTGAGCTGGCGATCGGACACGCGGTAGAGCCAGAGATCGGTGCGGAAACGATTGTGTGTGTAGTCGCCGCGGTCGGTTTCGATGACGACTTCTTCGCCATTCGGCGACATGCGGACGGCGGGAAAGCCGACGCCGTTGAAGAAGGATTCGATTGTGAGCGGCGGCTTCGCCGTGGAGGACTTGGGGGGCGGACCTGCCAGCGATGCGCAACTGAATGCGAAAAGAGAAAGGAAGAAGATGGCGAGATTGCGGAGCGGGCTCCGAATACTGATGGTCACTGTTGCCTCCAGGTGCGGTATGGGGCCGCGGGAACGTACTGAAGCGAAGACGGAACGTACCGAAAAGTGGGCAAGAACGCAAGTTTCCCGGGCAGGTGTGAGGGAAGTATTTGAAACAGGAGGCAAGGATGGAAGGCGGGCGACCGCAGGTCGCCCCTACCGGCAGCGATTTCGCTTGTTCTTCGTGGCGGACACTGCCTCAGCGTTGTCGGGGTCCTTCGCTCAGGATGGCGACGAGGAGGACCACTCTCGCTTCCCACGCGCCAATTAGGAGTGGCCGAGGATGGGGTGGGGCTCGTAGGGTTCGGCGAGGGATTGGAGTTCGGATTCGTCGAGGTGGATGGAGAGGGCGGCTATGGCCTCGTCGAGGTGATGGGATTTTGTGGTGCCGATGATGGGGGAGGCTAAGTTGGGCTGCTGGAGAATCCAGGCGAGAGCGATTTGGATGTTGGAGACGCGGCGGAGCTGGGCGATTTCGGTGACGCGATCGACGACGCGGAAATCGGAATCGCGGAAATAGAGGCTCTGGCCGAATTTGTCGGTTTTGGCGCGGAGGGTTTCACCGAACGTTTCGGATTTATTGCGATTCCCCGCGAGGAAGCCGCGGGCGAGCGGGCTCCAGGGAATCAGGCCGACGCCTTCGGCCTGGCAGAGCGGATTCATTTCGCGTTCTTCCTCGCGATAGACGAGGTTGTAGTGGTTCTGCATGGTGACGAACCGGGCGACGCCCATGTGGTCGGCGGTGTAGAGCATTTTGGCGAATTGCCAAGCGTACATCGAGGACGCGCCGACGTAGCGCGCCTTGCCGGCGCGCACGACGTCGTCGAGCGCGCGGAGGGTTTCCTCGATGGGGGTGTGAGGATCGAAGCGGTGGATCTGGTAGAGGTCGACGTAATCGGTGCCCAGGCGTTCGAGGCTGTTGTCGATGGAATGGAGGATGTGCTTGCGCGAGAGGCCGCGGTCGTTCGGATCGTCGCTCATCGGATGGAAGACTTTGGTGGCGATGACGAGGCGGTCGCGCGAAGGGCCGAAATCGCGGAGGGCTCGGCCGAGAATCCTTTCGCTTTCACCGCGGGAGTAAACGTCGGCCGTGTCGAAGAAATTGATGCCGCGTTCGATCGCCTGGCGGATGAGCGGGCGGCTGGCTTCTTCCTCGAGAATCCAGGGCTGCCAGGTTTTCGAGCCGTAGGTCATCGCGCCGAGGCAGAGGCGGGAAACTTTGACGCCGGTGCGGCCGAGAGGTACGTACTCCATGGTTTTGTTTCCTCCTGTGCGCTTGCAGAAAGAATGATGCGGCTTATGGCGCCGGGGGCGACTTTTTCATTCTGACGGGATGGGCGGGGAGTGGCAAATGCGTTTTGAGGATCCTGGCGGGACGGGGACTCCTTGGCGCACTTCGCCTCACCTCTTTCGAGGTCCTTCCCGACACACCGCGTCGGGACTCACTTCGTTCGTCGCAAAGGGCTCCGCTCCGGAGGACAGACTGTTGGACGGCGGAAGAGAGCGAAGAGAGCTATGGCGGCGAGCAGCATGACGGCCGGGTCGATGGGGAAGCGGTAGCGGGCGTTGGCCAAGGTCAGGTAGTAGGCCCAGGGGAAGACGACGGGGAAAACGGCCAGGGGAAACGCGAATTCGCTTCGGCGGCGGAAGAGAACGACGATGGCTGCCGCGGCGGCGAGGGCTGCCAGTAGATTGAAAAGCAGGACGTAGCGGAACCACAGGGAATGCGTGGCCAGGAAATCGCGGAGGGGATACGGCGTGCCGCCGGACCAGGTCGCGAGAAAGCGCCGCGAGATGAGCACGATTTCGCGGCCGGGATGGGTGAACATGTAGCGGAGGGCGAGATCGAATTTTTGTTTCATGTATGGAATCTCGCCCATGCGGATGTAGGCCGCGCGCTCGGCCGGGTCGTTGATCGGGTGCAGGCGGGCGCGCCAGATGGGATGGGCCTGGGGATTGTTGCCCATCCAGAGTTGGAGGCCCAGGACGGAACTCCAGGGAACGAAGCTGTGGAAGACGCGGTAATTGCGGATGGTCCACGGGACGCAACAGAGAGTGGCCAGCGCCAGGGCCAGCGCGGGTTTGGCGAGTGATTCGCGGAGTAGGCGCGGGCGGCGTTCGCGCCAGTCGCGCCACGCCAGCCAGCCGAGAAGAAGCGGGAGCAGCGAGGCGAGCACGGGATTCGTCATCAGCGCAAGGCCCCAGAGCAGCCCGTAGGCGCTCCAGTCGCGCCAGCGGCGCGAGCCGGCGATAGCCAGCGTGGCCCAAAGGATCGTCGCCGCGAGCAGCGCCGAAAGACAGGCTTCCCACATGCTTTCGAAGGCGAGCAGGATCGCGTTCGGGAAAATCGCCCACAGCCATGTCGCGCTCGCGGCCAGGGCGCGGCCGCCGATGCGGCGCGCGGCGTGGTAGAGCGGGAAGCATGCCAGCGTGACGCAGAAAATGTTGAAAAGCGCGGCGGCCAGATACGCGCGGAACTTGTAGACGCCGAACACGCGGAAGATGCCGGCGAGCAGCAGCGGATAGACGGGTGTCATCCAGGCCGTGGGGCCGGTGGGAATGCGGAAGGGCGAGCTGAAACCGTGGCCAGTGGCGAGAGAAACGGCGATATCGCCGGCTTCGAAGAGAAACGGGATCACGCCGAGCGCGTGATGCGGATTCTGGCGGACGTAGTCGTAGAGGAAAACGATGCGGACGAAGAGAGCAACAGCCAGAATCGGCAGAAGAGATGTGACGGCGGCGCGCAGTCGTTTATTCATCAGTCCGTGTCCCAGCCATTGTGACGCGAGCAGCGGAAATTTGGGTGCCGAAAACGGGAAATGGCAGTTTGGCGCAGATGCGAAGTGTCTCCAGAAGGCGACAGGTTGGTTCTGGGAGTACTAAGATACAGGCGCGAAAAAAGAATCGTAAAGAGCAATGGCAGGAGAGCCACCACTTGTTGGGAAAGGGTTGTCGAGTGAGAGGAGGAGAAGCTAGCCTGTTCCTGTATGAAACAGCCAACCCGATTCCTACACGTCGAAACCATCAAGCAAGCCCTTTTCCGGGTGCTTCGAGAAGAGAGCGGCCAGGACCTGGTGGAATATTCACTGCTGTTGGTGCTGATAGGCACGGCGTCGATTGCGGTAGTAGACCGCTTTGGCGATGCTGTGTATTACACTTTCCTCAGGATTACCCGCTGGATTACGACGCAGGGCATAGATCCCTATTAGCGACGGCCCGCCGTGGGGCGCGGCTGGCGCGCTGAACGGCCGTGGCGAAGAAGAGAAAAAAGAAGAAGAAATTTGGCGCGGTCGAGCGGGCGCGGCTTGGCGCACGCGAGGCCGTTGGCATGCCTCCGCCTACTCGCGCGGTTCCCGCGCGGAAACACAAACCACCCAAACATAAAAAGACGCTGATCGAAGAGGAACTCGAGGAGTCGTAGGGCGGGTTCAATTCCGATCGATGGTCATGGTGTGCGCTCGGTGTTTGCTTGCTCGAGCAAAGACCCACGGTCGGAAGGGCACCGACCGTGGCTACCAATGCGCGGCTTCGTTGCGTTGCTGCGGGCGTCTTGAAATGCGGGAACGGTTCCGACGGAACCTAGGCTTTGGAGCCTCAACCGGGTTTGGTTTCGGGAACGAGTTCGCCTGCGAGGAAAACGGGTGCGGGTGGCCGGTTGGCGAGGTGCGCGATCTCTTCCGAGAGGCGGATCAGGCCGGCTTTCGAAAAACCGGTCAGGCGGAAGCGGATGGCGCGGTCTCGATCGATCAGGAGAATCGTGGGGACGCTGTGGAAGACGTAGCTTTTCGAGGCTTGGTAAGACTCGGCATCGATCGCGATGGGGAACGTGATGCCGAACTTTTCGCAGAAGAGGCGGGAGTTTTCGGCGTTGTCCTGGGAGATGCCGCGGAATTCGACGGAATCGGCTTCGTAGGCGCGATGGAGGCGTTCGAGGAAGGGGAAGGTGAACTGGCAGGTGCTGCAGCTGATTTTGAAGAAGGCGATCACTTGGGGAGCGCGGCGCAGGGCTTCGGTGAGCGCGAATTGGCCGCCTTCCGCCGCCGGGAGGGTGAAATCCGGCGCCTGCTGACCGACGTCCGGTGCGGCGGGCTTCCTTTTCAGCAGGTGATCCAGCATTGTGATGAGCGGCCTCCGCGCTTGATTTGCCGAATTTACAATTTTACAGGATGCGAGGGGGCGCGTGGAGGATTCGGGGGTCGTGGAGGGACGGGCGACCGCAGGTCGCCCCTACGGGCGCTTAGGACAGGGTGAGTGTGGGCAGGAGCGGCGAGCGGGTTAGTGGACGTGGCGGGTTTTGCGGTTTACGTAGTCCATCAGCAGGTACTGGCCGAGAGTGTAGGGCGTCGTGAAATAGGCTTTCCCCCGACAGATTTCGGTCACCTGCTGCACGAAATGGACCAGGCTGTAGTCGCGGGCGAGCATGAAGGTGTTGACGAGGATGCCGGCGCGGCGGCAGCGGGCGACCTCCTCGAGCGTGCGCGAGACGACGAGCGGATCGAGGCCGAAGGCATTTTTGTAGATGCGGCCGTCCTCGAGGGTGAGGGCGGAGGGTTTGCCGTCGGTGATCATGATGATCTGGCGCATGTCCTTGCGCTGGCGGAGCAGGACGCGGCGGGCGACGCGCAACCCCTCGCGCGTGTTGGTGTAGAACGGGCCGACCTGCACGCGGGCGAGCTCGGAGATCGGGACCTCCTCGGCGCTGTCGTGGAACAGGACCAGGTTGAGCGAATCGCCGGGATACTGCGTGCGAATGAGGTGGGAGAGCGCCAGGGCGACGCGCTTGGCGGGCGTGAAGCGGTCCTCGCCATAGAGGATCATGCTGTGGCTGCAATCGAGCATGAGAACGGTGGCGCAGGAGCTCTGATATTCGGCCTGGTGAACCATCAGATCGGGATAGTCGACCTCGATCGGCAGGGCGGCCCTCGTACGGCGGATGGCGCGGGAGAGGGTTTCGCTGACGTCGAGATTGAGCGTGTCGCCGAACTCGTAGGGGCGCGAGACGCCGCCGGATTCGATGCCGGTGGCAAGGTCGCGCGTGTCGTGGCGGCCGAAGCTGCTCTTGCCGAGTGAAGCCAGCAGATCGCGCAGCGTTTTGTAGCCGAGGAAATCGAGCGCCTTGTCGGTGATCTCGAAGCGCGTTTGCTCGTTGCGTGTGTCGCGCTCCTGGGCCGGGCCCAGATGCCCCGGCGCGGAGCGGTCGGGCGGCGGGGTGATTTGGGGCGGCTGCTGCGGGGAGATATAGCCTTCCTGGGCGAGCTTTTCGAGGATGGAGTCGAGCAGGTCGTTCAGGGCGCTGTTCTGGCGCGGATCGCCTTCACCGAGGAGCTGTTCGAGCATTTCCGGCGGCATCATGTCGCCCTCGAGCAGCGCGCGGAGGACGGCCTCGCGCAACTGCTCCATCGTCTGCGAGGGATCCATCTCGTAGACGCCGTAATACTGGTTTTCGAAGCCGCTTTGCAGGAGGAAATCGGACAGGCGGCCGACGAGCTGCTCGAGATCGAGCCAATCGAGCGACTCGCCGGTGTAACGCGAATAGCGCGTGAATTTCATCGCTCGCTCAGTTGTACTGGCGTCGCGGATGCTGCTGCGGGGCTTCGCGCTGTTCGGCGCGCCGCTCGGCAAAGAATCCGCGTTCCTCGCTGCGATTGATGCGTTTGTGGGCCCAGAGTCCCTCGAGAATGAATTCGGCCGCCGCGGCGTGGAGTGCCGGATCGGATTTCGTAGTTACGCCGAGCCGGTCGATATGTTCAAACACACCGGGAATTTTCTTGAGCGCGACGAGGCGTTGCGCAGTATCGCCCTGATCGGGCAGCTTGAGCTGGCCGCCCGCCTCGAACCATTGGACGACGGGCTGGAGATCGGCGTCGCCGAGATATTTGGTGAAGACCTTGCCGATGGCGCTGCGCACCAGGTCGCGGGCGATGGTTTCGGCGCCGCGCAATTCGCCTTCGTATTCGAGCTCGAATTTTCCGGTCATCGAGGGGATGGCGGCGTAGATGTCGCTGGGAGCGACGACGGCTACGGACTCGCGATTGCGCGCGGCGCGCTGCTCGGCGCTGCTGACGGCGTCCTCGAGGCTGCTGATGGGCAGGCGCTGGCTGACGCCGGAGCGCTTGTCGATTTTCTTGTCGTCGCGGGCGAGGAAAGCGACTTCCTCGACGAGTTCGCGAATGAAATCGGGGACCTGGACGCGGTGGTTCTTTTCGGCGGCGCGCTCGACCCAGGCTTCCTGAGACGTGATGGCCATGGCTTCGTTTACGCTTGCGGGATAGTGGGTGCGGATTTCCGAGCCGATCCGGTCCTTGAGCGGGGTGATGATCTTGCCGCGGGCGGTGTAATCCTCGGGATTGGCGGTGAAGACGAGCAGAACGTCGAGCGGGAGGCGGAGCGGGTAGCCTTTGATCTGGATATCGCCTTCCTGCATGATGTTGAAAAGTCCCACCTGAATTTTTCCGGCGAGATCGGGCAGTTCGTTGATGGCGAAGATGCCGCGATTGGCCCGCGGCAGCAGGCCGTAATGCATGGTGAGCTCGTCGGCCAGGTCGCGGCCGCCGCGCGCGGCGCGAATCGGATCGACGTCGCCGATGATGTCGGCGATGGTGACGTCCGGCGTGGCCAGTTTTTCGACGTAGCGCTGGTCGCGGTCCATCCAGGCGATCGGCGTGCGGTCGTTTTCGCCGGCGACTCGCTCGCGGCAGGCGCGGCAGATGGGCCGGTAGGGATTGTCGTTGATCTCGCAGCCGGCGATGACCGGAATTTGCGGATCGAGAAAATTCACCAGGCTGCGCAGGATGCGGCTTTTCGCCTGGCCGCGCAGGCCGAGCAGAATGAAATTGTGGCGCGAGAGGACGGCGTTGACGATCTGCGGGATGACGGTGTCGTCGTAGCCGTGAATGCCGGGGAACAGCGACTCGTCGTGCTCGAGCAGCGCGAGGACGTTCTCGCGCATTTCCTGGCGCACGGACCGGGTGGCGATTCGATCTTCAGACCACCGGCTGTGTCGAAGTTCCCCGAGAGACTGCGGCAGTTTGCTCATGGCTGGCCCTTCCCCGAACTCTGGAACTCATTATAGTGAATCGCGAGCGGATGTCGAATCCGGGGATTGGCGGCGGGATTTCCGGTGGAGGGCTTTTTGCGGTAACAGGCCCACGATTGGGAAGGCGCCAACCGTGGCTACCAAGGACGGCAGATGTGGCGGACGTCGGGGGATGAATTCAGGGAAAAACCCCAGGCGCGAGTACGGCGCCTGGGGCACTCGGGTTCCTTGTCGACACCAGAAAAAACGCTGGCAACTAGCGGAGGGTATCGAGGGCGGCTTGCATTTCGCTGACGGCGTGAGCGTCGCCCTGGCGGGCGGCTGCGTCGATGCCGGCGGTGAGAATCCGGCGCGCTTCGTCTTCGCGGGCTAGTTTGGCGAGCAGTTGGCCGTAGTGGAAATAGCCGGCGACGTAATCGGGATGGGATTCGAGCAACTGGCGGAAGTTGGCGATGGCGGCTTCGTTGTCGGCTTCGCGGAGGCATTCCATGGCGAGGCCGTAGCGGCCGAAAGCGTCGTTCGGATGCGAGGCGAGGAAGGCTTCGAGTTTCTGGCGGCGTGAACTGGTATTGGCGTTCATCGGAAGGGCGTATTATATCGAGGTTTGCGCCGCCCGGAAGTCCGTGGGGCGGAAATTTCATCGAGGCGAGGCCGATCATGCCCAAAGGCAAGCGTTCCCCATCCAAGAAACTCGCGGGCAAGCCGCCCAGCGTCTCGCGGACAGAGATGATCGAGGTCGTCTTGCCAAACGACGCCAACCTGCTCGGGAACATCCTGGGAGGACGCGTGATGCACCTGATCGACATCACCGGCGCGATCGCCGCGCACCGGCATGCGAACAGCCACGTGGTCACGGCGTCGGTCGATTACATCGATTTCCGCAACCCGATCAAGGTGGGTGAGCTCGTGATGCTCCGGTCGGAGGTGAATCGGTCGTTCCACACGTCGATCGAAGTCGGCATCGAGGTGTTTTCCGAAAACGTGCTCACGGGCAAACGCACGCATACCAGCAGCGCCTACGTCACCTACGTGGCGATCGACCAGAACAATCAGCCGCATGCGGTCCCGCCGGTACTTCCGCACACCCCGGCCGAGCGGCGCCGCTACCGGGAAGCGGGCATCCGCCGCCGCATTCGCCTCGCGCATCGCTATGGGCGAGGCTTGAGAGAAGAGTTGAAGCGCATGGAGCGGCGGCGAAAGTAAAGGAGCGGCCATTCGTGTCCGCCCAGGTCAATGTCCCAAGCTGCCATTGAGGCAATGTCCCAATCTGTCCTTCCGAGCGCAGCGAGGAATCTGCTTTTCGCCTTCGCCCGATAGGATATGTCACCTGCAGTGGCCAATAAGGCCCGATCTTTGCGCTAGCCCCGCCGGCCAATCAAGGCCCGGCCCCCGTAGCACAGGCACTCCTGCCTGTGCGCCTTTCCCCCATTTCCGCCACCCATCCCCGCTCATCGCCGCCGCGAAGCCTCAGTCAAAAACCCATCGCGCCAGACAAAAATGCCTCGCGTTGGCGAGCAGCGGGGATTCAGCGGCCCGGTTCAGGATGTAAGTTTGAACGATGATGGATCGTCGCCCAGCGCGGCGAGCCGCCGGCGGGCTTGCGCGGCCCATTTGCTTCGGGTGTCGAATTCTATGTAGCGGGTCCAGTAGTGGCGTGCTTCGGCCGCGCGGCCGAGCTTTTCGGAGATGATCGCGAGGTTGTAACAGGCGTCGGCGTAATCGGGAGAAAGGCGCAGCGCTTCGAGCAGGTGGTCGCGCGCTTCCTCGCTCTGATTCCGTTCGTCGAGGACGACGGCGAGATTGAAACGGGCCAGCGGGTGCTGCGGATCGATTTCCACCGCCAGGCGGAATTCCACTTCCGCTTCCTGGATGCTTCCGTCCTCGTAGAGCAACGTGCCCAGATTCAGGCGTGCTTCCACCCATGCCGGACGCAGATCGAGTGCGTGTTGATAGGCATCGCGCGCCTCGGCGCGCCGCCCCGGATCGGCTTCGAGTTCGAGTGCACGCGCCAGCCATTCCTCGGCCGGCGGCGTCGGAAGCGGACGAACTTTTTCGGCGAGCTCGCGCGTCTCGAAGCTCAGCAGCATCTGGCCGGAAAGCGGTTCGAGGCGCCGGCCGTCATGCTGAACGATGATCGAGCGGCCGTCGGACAGGATCCGTAATTCGGCGAGGGGCGCTTCGATCCCTTCGAGCTGGCGCATGAGGGCCTCGACGGCGCGGCGCAAGCGGCGAGCGGGCACGTGCTGGTCGGTGAGCTGCTTGATGGTGCGGAGGCTGATGAGGTCGCCGAATCCGTAGAATTTGCGGCCGCCGGCCGTGCGCGGGCGCACGAGGCCGAGCCTCTGCCAATAGGCGAGCTTGTTTTCGGCCACGCCAACGATCCGCACGACTTCCTGTTCGCTGAACTGATCGAGAGTCGGCATTTACTTACCGGCCTTCTTGCGTCGCTTTCCGGCTTCGGCGGCGACGGCGCGCGCGGGTGGTTTTCTCGGCGCGGCCTGGCGCTGGGCCAGGCTGTTCTTCAGGGCTTCCATCAAATCGATCACCGGCGCGAGTTGCGGCGCCGGGGCTTCGGCCACGGCGTGGCCCTTGCGTTTCGCTTCGATCAGCTGGGCGACGCGCTGCTGATATTCGTCGCTGTATTTCTTCGGCGTGAATTTGCCGGCCAGGCTGCCGATCAGTTGCTGCGCCAGCTTGATTTCCTGCGGTTTCAGCTCGACGGAATCGGTCTGGCCGTATTCGGCGGGCTGGCGCACCTCGTCGGCGTAGTACATCGTGTGCAGCGTGATGCCGTTGGCGCGGGGGCGCAGGATCGTCGTGTATTCGCGCTGATGCATGTAGAGCTTGGCGATGGCCGAGTAACCTTCTTCTTCCATGGTTTTCGCGAGGAGCAGGTAGGCTTTGCGGCCTGCCTCCTCGGGCACCAGATAGTACGACGCGTCGAAATAGAGAGGATCGACGTCGGCGGTCTTGACGAATTCCTGGATTTCCATCACGCGGGCGGAGGGCGGCGCGATCTTTTCGAGCTCGTCCTCGGTGACCAGGACGTATTGGTCCTTTTCGTATTCGTAGCCCTTGATGACCTCCGAGCGTTCTACCTGCCGGTTGCACTGCGGGCAGAAGAGCGGCATGCGCAGGCGCGAGTGGCATTCCTTGTGGAGCTGGTGGAAGCTGATGCGTTCGCTGCGCGCCGCGGTGAAAAGCCGCACGGGAATCGTGATCAGCCCGAACGTCAGATGGCCTTTCCAGAACGGCGTTGGCCACGGACGCCTCCAGGGGAAGCTGCGAGCGATGCAACCAGAGTAGAGAAAGCGGGGGCGAGATGCAAGATGGCTGTGCGAGCGGGGCAGCCGGAGAGCGACCGGGTGGGTCGCTCCGACAGTAGGGACTGGCGGTGGGGGCTATGGGGCGACGCGGCGTTAGAATCGGGCTGTGGGTCGCCTGGAGCAGTATCGCCGCAAGCGCCGGTTTCCGGCTACTCCTGAACCTGCCGGGGAACTCGCGGCGAAGCCCGGGCGCCGATTCGTGGTGCAGAAACACCGGGCGCGGCAGTTGCACTACGATTTTCGGCTCGAGATCGACGGCGTGCTGAAATCGTGGGCGGTGCCGAAAGGACCTTCGCTCAATCCCTCCGACAAGCGACTCGCCATCGAAACCGAAGACCATCCAATCGAATATGGCGATTTCGAAGGTGTGATTCCCGAGGGCAACTACGGCGCGGGAACGGTGATGGTGTGGGACCGTGGGAGCTTCGAAGTCGAGGGGGAAAAGTCGGCTTCGGATCAGTATGCGCGTGGCGAGCTGAAATTCCAGCTTCATGGACAAAAGCTGCGGGGGAGTTTTGCTCTGGTGCGTATGCGGCGCGCGGATCAGAAGAACGCTTGGCTGCTCATCAAGCATCGGGACGCCGCGGCCGATGCGGAATGGGACGTCGATCGGCACGACGGCTCAGCTTTGACGGGCCGCTCGATGGACGAGATCGCGCGCGGTGCGGCGGCGCGGCGCGATCCGGGGCCTTCGGCGCCCGCGAAAGTCAAAGGCGCGCGCCGGGCGGCGATGCCGGAGCGAATCGAGCCGATGCTGGCGACGCTGGTGGACGAGCCGCTTTCCGATCCGGACTGGCTGTTTGAAATCAAGTGGGATGGCGAGCGAGCGTTGGCTTGGGTGAAGGACGGCAAGGTGGAGTTGCGCTCGCGCGCGGGCCGGTCGATCACTTCGCAGTATCCGGAACTTCAGGCGCTTGGCGAATCGCTGCGAGCGCGGCGGGCGGTGGTGGATGGAGAGATTGTTGTGCTCGACGAGGAGGGGCGGTCGGATTTCGGGCGCTTGCAGCGGCGGATGAATGTCGAGAAGCCTTCGGCGGGGCTCGTGCGAGAATTTCCTGTCGTCTATTACCTGTTCGATCTGCTCTGGTGCGATGGATACGATCTGCGGCGGGCGGCGCTCGGTGCGCGGAAACAATTGTTACGCGAGATCCTCGACGTGGGCGGGGCGATCCGGTATTCGGACCATCAGGAGCGGTTGGGCAAAGAGTTGTTCGCGCTGGCTTGGCAGAAGGGGCTCGAGGGGATCGTGGGGAAGCGGGCTGACAGTCCTTACGTTGCCGGGCGGAGCGCTCAGTGGATCAAGGTGAAATCGACCGAGGAGATCGATGCCGTTGTGGGTGGATGGACGGAGCCGCGCGCGGGGCGGCAGTATTTCGGCTCGCTGCTCCTGGGCTTGTACGATGGCAAATCGCTGCGGTTCATCGGGCATGTGGGCACTGGGTTCACGGCCGATGTGCAGAAGCGGATTCATGGCGCGCTCCGCCCGCTGGCCGCGCGCCGCGCGCCCTTTGCCGAAATTCCCGAAACGAATGAGCCTGCGCACTGGACGAAACCTAAGCTGATTGCCCGCGTCCGCTATGGCGGATGGACTTCGGCGGGCCGGCTGCGCGAGCCGGTTTTTCTGGGGCTGCGCGCGGATATCGAGCCGTCTGACTGCCGCTTCGAGCGCCCGGCCCAAGTGAAATCGGCAAGGCGTGTGGCGAAGAAGGTGGATGTAGCGCCGCCCTTCAGGGCGGCATCCGATGTGGCCCTCCGTGCAAAGGACAAGCGAACGCCCGCGATAGTCGGCCAAGTAGAGCGAGGCCTGGAATCGCTCGAACGTGAGCTGTCCCGCGGCAAGCGCGAAGCGGCCAGCTTCGATCTCGATGGCAAGCGGCTGCGGCTGACGAATCTTTCGAAGCCGCTCTTTCCTGCCGGGTATACGAAACGCGATCTTCTTGCCTACTACTACCGCGTTGCGGGGCGCCTGCTGCCGTTTTTGCATGACCGGCCGCTGGTCCTGCGGCGCTATCCCGATGGCGCCGCGGGGAAATCGTTCTTTCAGAAGGATGCCGGGGAAACGGCGCCGGAGTGGATGGAGACGGTGCGGATCGCTTCGGAGAGTCGCGGGCGCGAGGTGGCCTATTTCATCGCGAACGATGTTGCTTCGCTGCTCTACCTCGTCAACCTGGGGGCGATCGATCAGAACCCGTTCGCTTGCCGGCGCGACGATCTCGATCATCCCGATTATCTGATTTTCGATCTCGATCCGGGCGAGGGCGCGGAGTTTGCGGCGGTGGTCGAGGCGGCGAAGCTGCTGCTGAAGAGATTGCGCGGGATTGGGCTGGCGCCGTTCGTGAAGACTTCGGGTGCGCGGGGGATTCACATTTTTATTCCGCTCGAACGGATCTACTCGCACGAGCAGGTGCTGACGTTTGCGGAAATCGTTGCGCGGCTGCTGGCGGCTGAAGCGCAGGAAATCGTGACATTCGAGCACAGCGTTGCGCGGCGGCCGGCGGGGCGGGTTTACGTGGACATTTTTCGTAACGGGCGCGGGCAGGTGGTTGCCGCTCCCTATACGGTGCGGCCGGTTGCGGCGGCTTCGCTTTCGATGCCGGTTGCGGTGCGGGAGCTTACGCGGGGGTTGAAGCCTGAGAGGTACACGATCAGGAATGCGATCGCGCATCTGGAAAAGCGAGGGGATCCTTGGGAGGATTTCTGGGAGCGGAGGCAGCGGCTGGAAGAGGCCAGCGGGCGGCTCGAAAAAGTGGCCCACGAGAGGCGTAAGATTCGGACATCCTGATTCCACGCGGGAGGGATTCCATGGCGATGGCTTATTCCTATGTCGCGATTCCCGATGCGGAGGTGCCGCGGGCGGCGCGGCCGTTATTCCAGCACATGGTGGATACGTATGCGAGTGAGACGAATAAGGTCGTCTCACTCTGGCGCGAGTTTCGGGCGGAGGATATGGGGTTTCGTCCGCATGAGCGCTCGATGAGCGTCGCGGATGTGATGAAGCACGAGCTGCTATCCGAGCGGCGGTTTTTTGGTGAATTTCTTGGGGCGCCGGAGCCGGCGGCGGAAAGTGTGCTGCCGGCGTCGCAAACGCCGCTGGGGTTCGCCGATCGGCTGCGCGAACTGGCGGTGCCTCGGCTGGGGTATCTTGCGGGGCGCGGGGAAGAATGGTGGCTGGAGCGCGTGCCGTTCTTTGATGTGACGCGGGAACGGATCTGGATTTTCTGGCGACGCCTGTTGCACACGGCGCATCATCGGGCGGAGCTTGTGGTGTATTTGCGTTTGGCAGGGCGGCACGTGCCGCCGGTTTACGGGCCTACGGCCGATTTTTCGTGGCAGGGAGCCGATCCGACGACGAGTGCTGAGGCGGCGGGGCGGATGTAGGCGCTGGCGGCCACTTGACACACAGGTAACCCTCGGTTCCGCCCGGAAGGGCGGCGCTACAGAAGCATTCCCCGATCAGAAAATTGGAGAGGCTGCATGGCAAACGGATGCGGCCCAGCGTTTGCGAACAGTAGCGAAGCGATGGGCGCCAGAAGCCTTGACAGCGGGGCGAGGGGCGCGAAGAATGAGCGCGGTCTTTGGCGCTTGCACGCGGGGGATTCCTATTTGGAGGTGCGGCGAAATGGCGGGGTTGCTTTCGCGATGGCCGTTTTTTCGGCAAGTGACTGGCGGGGGTGACGGGACGGGGCCGGAGGCGATGTCGGAGGAGACTCGCGCGCTGCGGCCACGGTTGGATGGGGCGCAAGTCGCGCGGTCGGTTTGTCCTTATTGCGCGGTGGGGTGCGGGCAGCTTGTTTATCACCGCGAGGGGAAGCTGGTCGCGATCGAGGGGGATCCGGAATCGCCGATTTCGCGCGGGCGGCTCTGCCCAAAAGGCGCCGACAGCTACGAACTGCTTACGCATGCGGGGCGCGAGACCCGGGTGAAGTACCGGCGGCCGTTTTCTACCGCGTGGGAAGAGATCGATCTCGAGCGGGCGATGGATATGGTGGCCGAGCGCGTTTGGGAGACTCGGGAGCGGTCGTTTGTCGAGGAGCGGGACGGGTTGCCGCTGATGCAGGCGCCGATGATGGCGCATCTGGGCGGGGCCACGCTCGACAACGAGGAAAATTACCTGATCAAAAAATTGTTCACGGCGGGGCTGGGCATGGTGGCCGTGAGCAATCAGGCCCGTATATGACATAGCTCGACGGTGCCCGGTCTGGGCACCTCTTTCGGGCGCGGCGGATCGACCACCGCGCCGGCGGATCTGGTGAACTCCGACGCGATCCTGATCGTGGGATCGAACATGGCGGAGAACCATCCGGTGGGATTCCAATGGGTGGTGGAAGCGCGCGAGCGCGGGGCGAAGGTGATCCACGTCGATCCGCGCTACAGCCGCACTTCGGCCATGGCCGATCTCTGGCTGCCTTTGCGCGCGGGGTCGGATCTCCTGTTCCTGGGCGGGCTCATTCGCTACGTGCTCGAAAAAGGGCGCGAATTTCGTGAGTATCTTGTCCACTACACGAACGCTGCTGTGATCGTTGCGGATGAATTTCGCGATACCGAGGACCTGGACGGCATTTTCTCGGGCTGGAATCCGGTGACGAAAAGCTACGATCCGGCGAGCTGGCTGTATCGCGGCGCCTCAGCCGCGAACGGCCCTCCAGATCTGGCACGCTACGAATCCGATCCCACGCTCGAAAATCCTCGCTGCGTCTTTCAACTTCTGAAAAAGCATTTTGCTCGCTACACGCCGGAGTTGGTGGAAGCGGGATGTGGAATTCCGCGCGAGATGTTTCTGAAAGCTGCCGATATTTTCACTTCGGCCTCAGGAGCGGAGCGGACGGGCGCGGTCGTTTACTCCGTTGGCTGGACGCAGCATTCGAGCGGCGTGCAGGTGATTCGCGCGGCGGCGATTTTGCAAATGCTGCTGGGAAACATGGGCCGGCCGGGAGGCGGAATTCTGGCGCTGCGCGGGCACGCGTCGATTCAGGGCTCGACGGATATTCCTACGCTCTACGACATTTTGCCTGGCTATTTGCCGATGCCTGCTTTCGGGCCGGGGTCGCGCACGCTGGGCGATTACATTGCTCGGAACCGGCAAGCGACGGGCTGGTGGGCGAATTTCGACAAGTACATCGTGAGTCTGCTGCGCGCGTATTACGGCGATGCGGCTCGCGCGGAGAATGATTGGGGATTTGGCTGGCTACCGCGGATTTCGGGCGACCATTCGCATCAGGGCTATTGGCTCGACATGAATGAGGGGCGGATGGAGGGTCTCTTCGTGCTCGGGCAGAACCCGGCCGTTGGCGCGCCGAACGCGCGGCTGGAGCGGCGGGCGCTCGCGAAGCTGAAATGGCTGGTGGTGCGCGATCTGGTGGAAATCGAGACGGCGGCATTTTGGCACGACTCGCCGGAAGTGCGGCGTGGCGAATTGAAGCCGGAAGAGATTGGCACCGAAGTGTTTTTCTTCCCGGCGGCGGGGCACGCGGAAAAAGACGGCTGCTTCACGAACACGCAGCGGCTGCTGCAATGGCACGAGAAGGCGGTCGATCCTCCCGGAGACGCGCGCAGCGAGACCTGGTTCATGTACCATCTCGGCCGGCGGCTGAAGGAGAAAGCGCTGCGCGATTCGCGGCCGCGCAATGCGGGACTGGCGGCGCTGACCTGGGACTACATGCTCGAAGGGCCGCACGGGGAGCCGCGCGTCGAGGAGATTCTTGCGGAGATCAACGGTTTCCGGTGGGGCGATCGGCAGCCAGTTTCGAGTTACACGGAACTGGCGGCGGATGGTTCTACGGCTTGCGGCTGCTGGATCTATTCCGGCGTGTTTCCGGCTCCGGGCGAAAATCATGCGCGCGAGCGGAAGGTGCGCGACGCTTACGGCCATGGCTGGGGCTACGCGTGGCCGAGCGACCGGCGCATCCTTTATAACCGTGCCTCAGCGAGCCCGGATGGCCGGCCGTGGAGCGAGCGGAAAAAACTGGTGTGGTGGGACGATGCGGCGCGGCGCTGGACGGGCCTCGACGTGCCGGATTTCGCCGCCGGGAAAGCGCCGGATTACCGCCCCGCGCCTGATGCCACCGGCGATGCGGCGCTCGCCGGCGACAAACCGTTTCTGCTGCATCCGGACGGGCTCGCGTGGCTTTGGGTGCCGGCGGGGTTGAAGGACGGGCCGCTGCCCACGCATTACGAGCCGCTCGAATCGCCGATCCGGCATCCGCTTTTTTCGACGCAGCAGGCGAATCCGGCGGCTGATGCGAAGGCGGGGCCGGAAAATATGTATGCCGATTCACCCGATTCGCGATTTCCTTACGTGCTGACGACGTACCGGCTGACCGAGCATCACACGGCGGGAGGAATGTCGCGGACGCTGCCGCATCTGGCGGAATTGCAGCCGGAGATGTTCTGCGAGATATCGCCGGAGCTGGCGGCGGAATGCGACGTGCGGCACGGGGAATGGGTGACGGTGGTGACGCCGCGCGGGCTGGTGGAAGCGCGGGCGATGGTGACGGCGCGGATGCGGCCGTTGCGGATTCACGGGAAGCAGGTGCATCAGGTGGGGTTGCCGTATCACTGGGGCTTTCGCGGTCTGGTGAAGGGCGACGCGGCGAACGATCTGGTGGCGATCTCGGAAGAGCCGAACGTGCGGATCATGGAGACGAAGGGAATGCTGTGCAATCTGGTGCGCGGGCGCAGCGGCGAAGGGCCGGCGGCGCTGAAGCGGCTGCGTTCGCTCGTGGAGCGGCGAGCATGAGCGTGAGCGCGTTCCTCACCGATCCGACGCTGTGCATCGGCTGCAAGGCGTGCGAGGTGGCGTGCAAGGAATGGAACGGGCTGCCGCAGGACGGGCTCGAGTGGAGCGGGTTTTCCTACGACAACACGCGGCAGCTCGGCGCTTCCACGTGGCGGCATGTGCTGTTTCTCGAGCAGCGGCGGGCACTGGGCGCGCAGATTTCGGGCATGGAAGATCCGTTCCGCTGGGTCTTCCTTTCGGACGTTTGTAAGCACTGCGAAAACGCGGGGTGCCTCGAGGCCTGCCCGACCGGTGCCATCGTGCGGACCGAGTTCGGGTCGGTTTTCGTGCAGCATGACGTTTGCAACGGGTGTGGGTATTGCGTGGTGTCTTGCCCGTTCGGTGTGATCGACAAGCGCGTGGAGGACGGGCGGGCGTTCAAGTGCACGTTCTGTTACGACCGGCAGAAGGCGAACCTCCTGCCCGCGTGCGCGAAGACCTGTCCCACGCAATCGATCAAGTTCGGAACGATCGAGCAGATGGAGCGGCAAGCGGAGGAGCGCGTCGCGGAATTGCGCGAACGCGGCTACTCCGATGCGCATGTTTACAACGCCAGCGGCACCAGCGTGGGCCGCACGCATGCGTTGTTCATTCTGCTGGGCGAGCCGGAAGCCTACAATTTCCCGCCCGCGCCGGATGTGCCGACCGTGCATCTGCGGTCGGCGTGGACGGCGGCGCTGCTGGCGGCTGCGGCGGGTTTCCTGATTCTGTGTGCGGCGTTTTTCTTGTGAGGCGAGTGAATCGATGACCGAGCAGCCCGATCCGCGCAGGGAATCGCGACTCGACGCGATTCGCGAAGAGGCTGCGCGCACGGGGCGCGCCGCCGGCGGCGGCGTTGCGGCAACCGGCGGACCGATGCCGTCAAGCGCGGACGCCGGCGCGCGCGACGGCTATTACAACCTGCCGCTGCTCAAGCCGCCGGTGTGGACCTGGGAGGTTCCGCTTTATTTCTTTGTGGGCGGCGTGGCGGGTGCTTCCGAAGCGATTGCGCTGGCGGCGCGGATCAGCGGGAGAGCGGCCGGGCTGGAGCGCGCGGCGCTCTGGATCGCGCTGGTTGGCGCGCTCGTCTGTCCGTTGCTGCTGATCGCCGATTTGGGTCGGCCGGAGCGTTTTTTGAACATGCTGCGGGTTTTCAAGTGGCGATCGCCGATGTCGGTCGGCGCCTGGACGCTCGTGAAATTTTCCGGCGCGGCATTCGTGGCTGTTGTGGCGAACGAGGCACTGCGCGCGGGGATCGCTCCGGGCTTGGCGGCTGGCGTGACCTGGGTGGCGGAAATTGCTGGCGCGCTGCTGGGATTGATTCTGCTCAGCTACACGGCCGTGTTGCTGGGTGTTACGGCGGTGCCTGTGTGGTCGGAAAATCGGCGGCTGCTGCCGGGGCATTTTGTGGCGTCCTCGATCGGTGCCGCTTCGGCGTTGCTGGAGCTTCTCGGATTTCTTGTTCCGGCCACGCAGTTTGTGGGGCTGGCGGCTTCGGTTTGGGAAACGGTTGTGGGCGTTTCAATCGAAGTGCGCGGGCGGGCTGTCGACGAGCCGTTGCGGCGGGGACGGTCGGGCTGGGCGGCGCGAATTGGCGGGACGCTGGCGGGGCCGGCGGCATTGCTGCTCAGGATTTTTGAGGGGTCGTCGGCTGGGGGCAGGGAACTGGCGGCGCTTTGTTTTGTCGCTGGCGCTCTAATGATCCGATACGCGTGGCTTTGGGCCGGGCGCGCTTCGGCGGGGGATGCTCGGGCGCTATTCGATCTTCAGAGAAAAGCTTAGGCGGGTTTTGTGGGGTTCGGAGGAGGGACGGCCTCTGGTGGCTTGAATTGGGGACGGGCGCACGGGCAGGAGTGCCCGTGCCACAAGGGGCGCAGGAGCGTGGGGCACATGCTACAGAACCTGACTAAATTCCCCTGACTGGCTCTACGACGACCGGTCCGCGGGGAAAAAGTTTCGGCGCACCCGCTTTTTTCGCCGCTTCGTTATACGCGGCAACGTCCGTCTTCAACAGGTCGTTGAATTCCTTGAGCCGCCGATCGGTTTCGCTGAAGACTCGCGTCATTGCCTCGTGAACGAGCGCGTTCGGCGCTTCGGCATAAGGCCCGGCGATCTCGGCGGCGAGTTGGGCAAGCTGCCTGTGCAGCCGGGAAAGATAGTGAAGGTTGTCTTCCGGGGCATCGCGTTGGATAACGGGATTAAAAACCCGATCCCGCAGGCGGTTCAGTTTCTTCGCGAGCTCCTTGCCTTGCGCGATGACGGGTGCGAACTTGTCGCTCCGCCGCCGATCGTTGCCGGCATCGACGCCTGATGGGAAGTTGGCCAACTGCTCGTCCATCTCTCGAATGCGATTCAACATCTCGTCGAGCGCGCTCAGTTCATTCCGCGCTTCGAGCGCTGCTTCGGCCTGCGCGCGAAACACCGAGGCATCAAAGTGGAGATGCGGATCCGGAACGACCATGACCTCTTGTGATTCCGTTTTGCCGTTCACCGTGACGGAAACCCGGTATGTTCCCGGCACAACGCGCGGGCCGGAATTGCGGGCGGAAGGCTCGCCCTCGGACCGCGGCAGGAACTTCAACCTGACGGCGCCGTCGTAACGCATATTCCAAACGAAGCGATCGACACCCGCCTGGGACGGGCCATAATCGGTCGCCACGGGGTTCCCGTGCGCGTCGGTGACAACGATTCTTACCGGGCCGCGGTGTTCTCTGATCTCTTCCGACGTCGGGCGGATGCCGGCCTTCAGGTAGTAATCCAGGATGACGCCTTCGGGCGCGTTCGGCGCCGAATAGCCGTACCGGCCCTCGATGCCTTTCCACGTGTGGAACATGATTCCGGGAGCAGGGGCAAACAGATGGAACTGGCTGGCCTCGATTCGCGGCGTCAGCTCTTCGAGCGGCCGAATGTCATCGAGGATCAGGATGCCGCGGCCGTGCGTGGCCACCACCAGATCGCGAGTTCGCTTCACGAATTTCAGGTCGAAGACGGGGACGGTGGGAAAGTTGGATTTGAGCGGCGCCCAGTGGTCGCCGCGATCGAGCGAATAATAGAGGTCCGTCTCGGTTCCCAGGACGAGGAACCCGCGCTGATCGGGATCCTCCCGCACCACAATCGCCGGAGAATCATCCGGAAGGCCAGCGGTGATTTTCCGCCACGTTTTTCCGTAATCCTCGGTGCGAAAGACGTACACGCCACGGTTGTTGAGTTCGTGCGCGTCGAAAGCCACGTAGGCCGTTCCGGCGTTGAACGGGGACACGCCCACCTGATAGACGCGCGCCCATGCCGGCGCATCAGGAATGTTCGAGGTTACGTTGGTCCAGGTTTTTCCGCCGTCGCGGGTCACCTGCACCAGACCGTCGTCGGTTCCCACCCAGAGGACCTTGGGATCGGTCGGAGCGATGGTAATGGCCAGAATCGTGTCGTACGTCTCGGCGCGGGCGATGCTGTGTCCCACCGGCTCGCCCAGCAGGAGTTGCTTGCTCTTGTCGTTGCGCGTCAGATCGCCGCTGATCGGCGTCCAGGTTTTTCCGGCGTCGGTCGAGCGGAAAACCACATTGGCGCCGAGATACACCTCGTTCGGATTCGTTCGGGAAACCGCGATAGGCGCGGTCCAATTGAAGCGGTACTTGAGCGCGGAGGGCTTCATCTTTGTGACGCCTTCGAGGTACGGGCGAACGGAACGAGAGAGGTGATTCCGCAAGTCGATGTGCGCGATATACCCGACCTGCGAATCGGCATAAACGATGTGAGAATCGCTCGGCGCGGGCACAACGTACTGTCCGTCTCCGCCTATGACGGTGTCCCAGCTTGCTCCCATGACGCCGCCTCGCCCCAGGTCCGACGAAAGGCCGCACCAGCCGCCATTGTCCTGCAAGCCTCCGCAGACCTTGTATGGCTGTTCGTTATCCAGGGCGACCTGATAGAACTGCTCGATGGGCATCCCGTCGAGGAACCGCCAATGCTTGCCGCCGTCGGTCGAAAGGTAAGCGCCACCGTCGGTTCCCTGAATCATGCGATTCGGATTGGCGGGATCAATCCAGATGGCGTGATGGTCGGAATGGACGCCGCGGCCGGCTGGATGCGCCGTCTTGCCGCCATCGTTCGATTCCATCAAGTCGAAGGAGCAGAAGAAGAGTTCGTTTTCGTTGCCCGGGGAAACCGCGAGTTTGGAGAAATAGGGCGGCCGGACGTCGAGGGCATGGCTGTCGTTCACCGGAGTCCACGAGTCGCCCTGATCGAGCGATTGCCAGAGCATGCCGCGGCTTGCGGCGACGAGCGCGTAGACGTGTTTCGGATTGCTCGGAGCAATCGCAACGGAGATTCGTCCCAAGGGCCCAGGTGGCAGGCCCTTGGTGAGTTTTTTCCAGGTTTTGCCGCCGTCGATGGAACGATAAATTCCGCTGTCCGGCCCGCCATTCACCATGTCCCAGGGATAGCGCCGGAATTGCCACATGGCCGCGAAAAGCACGTGTGGATCACCGGGCGCCATCGCGAGATCGGCTGCGCCGGTCGAGTCGTTCACGAAGAGGACCTTTTCCCAGGTTTTCCCGCCGTCGCTCGAGCGAAACACGCCTCGCTCGGCGTTCGGTCCCCAGGCATGCCCTAACGCTCCGACAAGAACGATATTCGGGTTGGCCGGATCGATGACGATGGAGGTGATGTGCTCGGTGTCCGCCAGGCCCATGAACTTCCAGGTACGGCCGGCGTTGGATGAGAAATACACGCCGTCGCCATCGATGACGTCGTTGCGGATGTTCCCTTCGCCCGTGCCCACCCGAGACGTAATTCGGATGGGAAGGAGCAATCTCAATGGCGCCAATCGAGGAACTGCCCTCTTCTTGAAAGATGGCTTTCCACGTGATGCCGCCGTCGGTTGTCTTGAAGACGCCGCCCCCTGCCGCTCCCACGTAGTACATATTCGGATGGCCCGGAACGCCCGCGACGGCGCTCACGCGGCCTCCGGCCGCCGCCGGGCCGAGGTCACGAAATTTCAGCCCGGCCAGGATGTCCGGCGTCTTTCGCGCGGCGGCGCTTTGCCCGGCGGCGCCGGAAGCAGGGAAAGCGGCGAACGAGAAAACCAGCAGCGCCAGCAGCGCACTGCTATAAAGGCGGGATTTCGGCACGGAAAACCTCCATCGAAAGAAAGAAGCCCTGATAAGGGAGGGCCATCGCGATTTTCGGACCGGTAAGCGAGCCAGAAAGATTGTGTCCGGCAACATGCCGTCTTTTCCCGGAAACTCGAAATCGTGACCTGGCCCGATCGATCCTCGCCGGCGGGAAGCGCCCGGTGAGAGTTGTCAGTATGTCGCAACGCGCCGGCGCGACCAGAGCCAGGTGAGCGTCGCGAGCAGAATCGTCGCCGCCAGGATGATGAATTCGAGGCGGCCCATCTGGGTCAGCAGCACGAGGCAGAAGCCGATGCCGAGAGCGGGAATCAGGTAGCCTGCGGGGACGCGGAAAACCTTGGCGTCAGGATCGCGGCGGCGGAAAACGGGCACCGCGCCGCAGGTTACGCCGTAGGTCAAGAGACGCGCCACGGCCGACAGGCTGGCGTTCCATTCAAAACTGCCCGAGAGGGCGAGAGCCCAGCCCAATCCCGCATAAAAGAGGATCGAAACCCACGGCGTGCGGAAGCGGTGGTGCACGGCGCTGAAGAAGCGCGGGAAATCCCCACGCTCGCCCAGCGCGAAGGTGAGGCGCGGCGTGCCGAGCATCGTCGCCGCGAACCAGCCCCACACCGAAACCATCGCGCCGATGGCGAGCAGCCAGCCGCCCGGCGCGCCGAGGAAATGCTGCGCCGCGGTCGCGAGCGGACGGTCGGTGACCGTGCCGGCGGAAACGGTTCCCTGAAAAACAATCTGGATGAGCAGGTAGACGACGGTGACGATCCCCATGCCGGTGAGCAGGGCGAAGGGAGCGTCGCGGCGAGCGTCCCGCATTTCGCTCGCGGGGAACATCGCGTTGTCGAAGCCGCCGAAGGCGAAGATGAGCAGCAGCACGGCGCGCAGCCAGTGGCCATGGCCCGCCGGAGGCCAGGAAGCGAACGTCGCGGGCCGGAGAAAGAAGATACCGACGCCGATGAAAATCAGAAGCGGAAGCAGTTTCGCGGCGGTGAGCAGGTTGCTCGCGCTGGCGCCTTGCTGCACGCCGCGAATGTTGATCACGGCGAGCAGGGCGAAGAGCGCCGTGATGATGATCCAGCGCATCTCGGGCGAGCGGGCCGGCGCCCAGATCGCTCCGAGGTACATGACGAAAAGATTCGCGCTGGCCCCGGCCGCCGAGACGCGCATCAGCCAGGTGATCCAGCCGACTTGCAGGCCGATGAACGGACCGAAGGCCTGCCGTGCGTACAGGTAGGGCCCGCCCGCGGAACGGAACTGGGCGCTGACCTCGGCGAAGCAAAGCACGATGACGCCGATACCCGCGGCGGCGATGATGTAGCCGATCGGGCTCTCGGCGCCGAGCAGGCCGGTGACGAGCATCGGCAGTCCGAAGATGCCTCCGCCGATGACGGTATTCACGACGAGCGCGGTGATGTCCCACCGGCCCAGCGCGGCTACCAATCCCCCCTGCGTCTGCTCTGTGGACATCGAAACCGCCTAATCGGATTCCGGCTGGTGATCCTGCCGGGAGAAGCCCGTTAGCATAGACGCTCCCGGCCTTTCCCGCATCATTGCTGCAGGATTCGCGGCAGGGGCACGTTGCAATGTGCCCCTGCCGCGTGCCCATGGATGGGAAGCGTGCCGGGCCGTGCGCCCCTAAGGCGCTTGCTCGGCGGGGTGGTGCGGAAGCGCCTCGGGCATCTGCGAGACGTTCCACATCCACGCGGCGAGCAACGCCGCCTGCTCCTTCAGCGCTTCCGGCCGGACGACTTCGAAGACGTCGTCGGTGGTGTGGTGCGCGTAGGCGTAATGCGCCGGGGCCTGCACGGCGAAATAGGCGGGCACGCCGGCTTGCTGGAATTCAATGTGGTCGGAGGAAGGGAAGAACTCCGTGCTCATGGGCTGGAGGTCGAAAACTTCCTGGAGCGGCAGGTAGATTTCCTGCAGGAGCGGCCCGGTGGACCAGAAATTTTCGAGCGGAAGGCTGATGATCCGTCCCGCGCCGTTGTCGTCGACCATGACGGCGTCCATTTTTGGAATTTCAGCGGCGTGGTCCTTCAGGAACTTGCGGACGCCGATCCCGCCCTGCTCCTCGCCGGTGAAGAGGATGAAAGTGAGCGTGCGATCCGGCTTCCAGCCGAGCGAGTGCAACAGGCGCGCGGCCTCGATCGTGGCGATGGCGCCGCTGCCGTTGTCGACGGAACCCTCACCGAGATCCCAGGAGTCGAGATGGCCGCCGATGATCACCTGCTGGTCGGGATACTTGCTGCCCTTGATCTGCGCGACGGTGATCGAGGCGGGAACGGGCCCGGGACTGAATTTGCCGGTGAGATCGATGCGGAAGGAGCCCTGGCCGTCCTTGGCCAGCCGCAGCAGCCATTCGTAATCGGGATGGGAAAGATAGGCGACCGGCAAGGCGGAGGCCTCGTAGCGAGGGAAGCTGGCGATGCCGGTCATGATGAGGGCATCGGGCTTGCGGCTGTCCCTGAGCATGGCGACGGCGCCGGCCTTGGCGAGCGCGCTCATCATCCTTCGGAAATTTTCCAGGCGCTTGGGGAACGGCACGGGCGGCGTCTTCGGCACGCCGTGCGGCTGGGGAACGTTGGCGTTGTGGGCGTTGGTCGGATTTTTCGGCAGCACCGCAGGCCCTTCCGGCTCCTCGGTGAGCACGATGGCGCCCTTGTATCTGGCGGCGTTGGCGGCGATGTCCTCGGGCGTGGTGTTCCTGTCGATCACGGCCAGACCCCCGGTCACCGGGCCCGGCGTGGCCTTGCTCCACGCGGCGGAACGCACGGTCATCCAGTGCTGCACCGGGGAGACGAGTTCACCCCAATCGTTGCCGCGATACCAGGCGTGAGCGATGTGCGTGGTTTCGAGGTGCGCGTCGAGGCCGTACTTCCGGAACAACGCGAGCGACCACTGGCTGGCCTTCTGCATCCCGGGCGAGCCGGTGAGACGCGGCCCGATGTAGGTGCTCAGATACTCCTCGTTTTTCAGGGCGTCGGAGTACTCCTGCTCGGCGGCGGCGATTTTCTGGTCGGCCACTTCCATCGCCTTGCGGTAGCTCTCCTGCTCGGCGGGCGTGCGCGTTGCCGCCTGTTGCGCGCGGACGCCAACCCATCCGAACAGGACCGCCGCGGTCGCCAGCGCGGCCACCGCGATCGGCCGTTTTGCGAAATGATTTTGCATGGGCGCCATCCTATCCTCCGTTCTCTCCCCGCCGAATCAGAAGCTGAACTTGGCCGTCAACTGGACCAGGCGAGGGGAGGCGTCGCCGCCCAGGCCCTTGCCCATGATGCTGGCCGGAACGCTCACCGCGCTCGTGATGTAGCCGAACTGGCTGTTGCTGATGTTGCCGACGGGCTGGTCGAAGTTCGGATGGTTCAGCAGATTGAAGAATTGCACGCCGAAGGTGAAGTGCGCCTGTTCGGAGATCTGGTGCACTTTCACGTCCTTGAAAATGCTCATGTCCGTATCGAAGTAGCCCGGGCCGCGGAATTGATTCCGTTCCTGCCGGCCGAAGCCGGACGTGGCCGCGGAAAACTGCGTGGCGACAAGGCACGATGCGCCGACGCTGCACGAAGGCTGCGAGCCGCCGAGGAAGTTGGCGAAAACGACCCCGCCGCTGTTGTTGAAGCGGCTGAGGGAACTCGCCTGGCCGCTGTCGATGACGGTGAAGGGGAATCCGCTGTGCGCGGTGAAGGTTCCCGACAGGGTCCAGCCGCCGAAAATATTCGCGAGGGCCGCCTGGTGGAACGGGGAAGGAATCGTCCAAAGGTAGGTCGCGCTGAAGGCGTGGCGGACGTCGTAGTCCGCGTTGCCGTAGTTGGCGAGCGGATGCAGCGGGTCCTGGGGCGCCATGATGGATTTGTTGGTGCCGCTGTCGAACGCGCTGAATCCTCCATTGGAGATGTTGTCGAGCGCATGCCCGTACGTGTAGCTCGCGGTGACCAGGAACCCGCGAGAGAAGTGTTTCTGGAAGTTCATCGACAAACCGTTGTAGTTCGATTCGCCGGTGGTCAGCAATTCGGTCACCGTTCCAAAACGGGGATCGGGAGCGGCCGCCGGCAAGTCGCCGTAACCACCCGGGCAAGCCGAGGCCGGGCAATAGGCATTGACCCCGTGGTTCTGGAACGCTTCGTTATAACCGTAGTTGCCGACGTAGTCCAGGCTGACGGTGGTCGACTGGCCGAAGGCGTGCTGCACTTCCAGGTTCCACTCGCGATAGATGGCGTCGCGAATCATAGGAGCTGCGGTGTAGATGTTTGGCGGCTTGAAGCCGGGGACGGCGGCCTGGAGTTGCGCCAGGGTCGCGCCGTTCGAGAATCCGCTGGTGAAGGCGGCGTTATCGGCCGCGGCCACCGAAGACGCGTTGCCCGACACGGCCGGCGACAGCGCGCCGGTGACGACGAACGTGTTGTACTCGGGGGAATTCTGGGCGAACGTGTTGGCCAGCAGTCCGGGAAGGCCCTGCGCGAACAGCCCGAACCCGCCGCGGATGACGGTGGAGTGGCTGCCGAACGGCGTCCACGCAATGCCGATTCTCGGAACAAACGAAACCGCCGTGCTCTGGAAAAACGCCTGCTGGGCGCCGGGGATGATCGCGGCATTGTAAGGCACGGTCGGGTCGTGGCTCAGCGTCTCGAATGGCGAAATCAGCCGGCCGAAGCACGAGCGCACGCAGACGGGGTTCGAATTGTGCTCGAAGCGCGCGACAAGCGTCAGGTTGAGGTCGTTGTTCACGCGCCAGTCGTCTTCGGCGTACCAGCCGAGGTTGTAGAGCGCCAGCGGCTCATCGAGGGAAGTGGCGAACGCGCGCGAGAAGGAGCGATCCACCTGGCCGTTGTAGAACCCGTTGAGCGTGGTGGTCGCCGTGCCGGCGGTGTTGGTGGCCAGGGCCAGGTCGCTGATCAGGTCCCGGCGGAAATCGATGCCGAAGCGAAGCGTGTGTGCGCCGCGAATGTAGGAGTAGTTGTCGCCGAACTGATACAGGTTGTCGCCGCGCCCGGGCAGCTCGGCGCTCTGGAAACCCACCGGGCTGAACGATTGCCCCACCAGCGAGAGGGCGAAGGGAATCGCATTGAGCGCCGCGCCGATGTTCGCCGGCCCAAACTGCGCGTGAATGTAGCGGAAGGCCGCCTTGAACTCGTTCACCGAAGTCGCGCCGAAAGTGTGCGTCTCGCTGAATTGACCCTGCCATTCCGGCTGAACGCTCTGCGTGTTGAAGATCGGATTGAACGGCGAAGTGAACGTGGCCTGCGTGCCGTGCTCGGTCTCGGCGCGGATGAAGAAGCGATCGCGCTGGCTTACGATCTGATCGATCCGCCAGCTCAGCAGCCATTCCGACGTCAGGTTGTTCGGCGCCGCCTCGAACTGCAACGCACACGGAACGCCCGCGCCCAGAGCCGTAAAGGTGCCGCAGCCGCCGTTTGGCAGCAGGTTGCGGGCCGAGGAGGCGCCGGGAGCCCCGTTGTAAATCGAGAAAAGCTGCTGGTAGAAGGGAACCGACTGCGGACTGACGCTCCCCAGGTGGGCGAGCGTCGCCGCCTCGAACTGCGGACTGGGAATGTTCACCGGGGAAGTGGTCGGCAACACGATCCGCACCCCTTCCTGGTTGACGAAGAAGAAGGTGCGGTCCTTGATCACCGGGCCGCCAAGCGATGCCGCCCACTGGTTCACATTGTCGAAGGGACGAGCGACGCCAAACGCGTTATTGAAGTAGCTGTTGGCGTTCAGCGCGCGGCCGTTCCAGTTGTAAACGGCGTTGCCGTGCCACTGGTTGGAGCCGGACTTGCTCACGTAATCGACCTGCGCACCGGCCAGGCGGCCATTCTGGCCGGAATAGGCGTTGGTGACGACCGTCACCGTCTGGACCTCGTTCAGACCCAGCGTCAGGTTCGTCGATCCCGACATATTGAAGTTCACATACATCGTCGAGACGTCCATGCCGTTGAGCTGGAACATATTCGCGGAACCGGGCAGACCGTACATCGAGAAGTTGCCGGCGCCAGGGTGGGTGTTGGCCACGGCTCCGGGCGACGATTCGGCCACGGTCGTGAGATCCTGGCCGGGATTGGGGGTCTGGGAGACCTGCTGCTGGGAAAAGTTCGTGGATACGTCGGCGTTCTGCGTGTCGATCAGTTGCGCGCCCGCGTGGACTGTCACGGTCGTCGCCGCGGTCGGCAGGAAAAGGGTGAAGTTGGCCGAGAAACCTTGCCCCACGGCAACGTTGGCCGGCCGGCTGGCGGATTTGAAGCCGGTTGCGGCGGCCGTGACGTCGTAGCTGCCGGGGGAGACGAAGGAGAACCGGTAGGTTCCGTCCGCACCGGTTTTCGCGGTTTCGAGCGCGGACGTCGCCAACTGCTTCAAGGTTACCGTCGCTCCGGCAATCGGAGCTCCGCTGGGATCAGTGACGCGGCCGGCGACGAAGCCGGTCGTATTGGACTGCGCGCGCAGTTCCGGGCAACCTGCCAGAAAGACCAGCAAACACGAAACGACGAATACACCGCGGGCAAATGGACTGGTTCGCATCGCTTCCCCCTCATTCACGCTTTGGCACTCAGAAGGATCAGGAACTCCGGAGCAACGGGCCGCCGGCAAACAGCCATTGTTTTGGGCTGGAGAATGGCTGTCCTAGTCTCATAGGACACTTGACACCGCTCCTTATAAAGTGCTAGAAGCCATTTGTCAAGAGGCTTTACTCGCCGCTTCCGATATGATTCAAGTGATCCGTCAGGCGCGATTGCGCCTGCGCCGGTCCCGGCAGAGCGAGCCCCAGGGCGGAGTGCACGCAAGCCATGGCAACTTTCGGCAAAAGAGGCAAATTCGTCCGCACCGCCGCACCGCGGACCCCAACCCCCATCCGTCTTCCCCGTCACCCCGATTCCTCTCCCGATGCGAGCCGATTCCTGGAGAGTCTTCACCTGAACCGGCGGTCCGCGCTGCCCATTCAGGCCCAGATCCAGGCGCAGATCCGCTATGCGATCGCCACCGGCGAATTGAAAGCGGGCGACCCGCTGCCGTCGATCAACGACCTGGCCGAGCGGCTGGCCGTGAACCGCAATACCGTTCATCAGGTTTATCAAAACCTGACAACCGTCGGCCTGCTCGAGTCCGCCCACGGAAAGGGAGTTTTCGTCTCCGCCGCTTCGGATGCTATTACCGAAGCTCCCGGCCTGGCGGAGTTGATCGAGCGCGCGTTGCGCGAGGCGGTCGCGCTCGGAGTTTCGCCGCGCACGTTCGGCCGGTTCCTCCAGAGCCAGGCGCAGACGTTCGAGGAGCGTTTCCCGCTCGTGGCATTTGTCGAATGCAATCCCTACCAGAGCAATGAATTCGCGCAGCAGATCGCCGAGCGCTGGCAGATGAACGTGATGCCGGTTCTCTTGCCGGCCGTCCGGGAACCGTCGGCGCTTCCCGCGACCTGCCAGCTGGTGCTCACCACGTATTTTCACTATCCGGAGGTTCGAAAGAGCCTGCAGGGCCGTGACCTGCTCGTTCGCTCGGTTGTGGTGGACGTGGTGACCGGCCTCAGAAAAGTGCTGCGGCAGGCGCCCAATCGCGGCAAGGTGGGCGTGATTTCCCGGTTCGAAGGAGTGCCCGAAGTGGAGGATGTGATCGCGGCGGAAGCACGGGCCCAGGGCCTGCGGCTCCGAACATTCTGCTACCAGGAAGGCGACGAGCGAGGCCTCGCGCGGTTCCTGGCCGGACTCGATGTTGTCATCTGCCCGGACGCGGCGCGGGATGCACTTGGCCGCATCGCGGATCGCAGGCGACCTCCTCGCATTCTGGAATGGAAGGCGGGTCTGGACACGGTTCAGCTCGACTCGCTGCAAACAAGCATTCCCCTGGTTCGGGCGTGGTGAGACCGGCGCCGCTTCGTATCCCCGAACAACCAAAACGGCAGTTGGAGCGGATGCCGGCTCGCCCGGATGCTTACGCCGGCGCAGGCGTCAATCGTAACCCGACAATAGACAGGGAGCTCAAATGAACGTTCGTTGCAGCGTGCTTGATCTTATCGGACAGACGCCGCTCCTGCGGCTTGCGAAGCTCGCGCCGGATGGGGAGTTCTACGCGAAGTGTGAGTTCATCAATCCGCTGAGCGTCAAGGATCGCGCGGTCCTGCAAATCATCGAGGACGCCGAGGCCGAGGGGAGATTGAAGCCCGGGAGCACGCTCATCGAGTGCACGAGCGGCAACACGGGGATGGCGGTCGCCTACATCGGCGCGGTAAAGGGATACCGGGCCGTTCTGGTGATGTCGGAGATCCAGAGCATGGAGCGGCGCCGCATGCTCACCGCTTTCGGCGCCGAACTCGTGTTGACGCCCGCCGCAAAGGGAACGGCCGGGGCAAGAGAGAGACTGCGCGAACTGCTCGCCGAGCACCCGGACTATTTCTACGTGGGCCAGCACAGCAGCCCGTCCAATCCCTCCGCGCATTACCGCAGCACCGGGCCGGAGTTATGGGCGGACACCGACGGCCGCATCGACGTCCTCGTTACCGGTCTCGGAACGGGCGGAACGCTCTGCGGTGCGGGCCGGTACCTGAAAGAGCGCAAGCCGGAGGTGAAGCTCATCGGCATCGAGCCGGAAGAATCGCCCTACATCTCGCAGGGCATCTTCCGCCCGCACCTGATGATGGGCACGGCGCCCGGTTTCGTTCCGGAGACGCTCGATCGCGAGATCATCGACGAGATCCGGCTCGTCAGCACGCCGCAAGCGTTCCAGATGTGCCGACGCCTGGCGAGAGAAGAAGGGATTCTCGTGGGCATCTCGTCCGGTGCCGTATGCCATGCCGCGCTCGAACTCACCCGCCTGCCTGAGATGAAGGGGAAAGTGATCGTCGGCGTGCTCGCCGACAGCGGCCGGCAGTATTTGAGCGTGGAAGGACTTTTCTAGCCGGAATCTCTCTTTCTCACCAGGCCCGGCCCGCTCACTGGGCGATCGCCGGAGCCGGCGCTTCGGCCGTCTTCTCCTTGGCGAATTCACCTTCCCAGCGCGCGACGATCGCCGAGGCGAGGCAGTTGCCGACGACGTTGAGCAGTGTTGCGCCCCATGTCCATCAGCTGATCGACGCCCAGCAGGAGAAGGATGGGCCCGTGGGCAGGCCGAACTGGTCGGCCGTGGCGAGCAGGATGATGATGACGGCGCGGGAAACGCCGGCGATGCCCTTGCTAGTCAGCATGAGCATCAGCATCATGCGGAGCTGCTGGCCCCAGGTGAGGTGAATCCCGGCGGCCTGGGCGACGAAGATCGTGGCGAGCGAGAGATAGAGGGTCGTGCCCGCGAGATTGAAGCTGTAGCCGAGCGGGATGACGAAGGCGACCGTTCTTTCGCGGCACGCCGAGAGCTCCATCGACTCCATGGCGCGGGGCAGAGCGGCTTCAGAGCTGGACGTGCTGAAGCCGATCGTGGCCGGCTCGGCGACCGCGCGCACGAACGCGCGGATCGGAACGCCGGCGATGAGCGCGGCCGGCAGCAGCACGCCGAAGAGGAAAAGGAGCAGCGCGACATACAGCGTGGCGACCAGCTCGCCGAGGTTGTACATCGCGTCGAAGCCGGTGGTGGCGACGGTGTAGGCGATGGCGCCGGCGATCCCTGCCGGGGCGAGCAGCATGACGAGGTTCGTGAACTTGAACATCGTTTCGGCCAGGCTCTCGGAGAACGGACGAGCGGTTTGCGTTTTTCGCCGGGCACCATGGCCAGCGCGATGCCGAAGAGGATGCTGAAGACGACGACCTGCAGGATTTGGTTCTCGGCCACCGATTTGGCGATATTTTCGGGAAAGACGTGGAGGATGAACTGCGCGGCGGTGGGCCGCGCCGCGGCGACGCTCGCGGTCGCGCCCAGCGACTTTCGGCAGCGCCATGCCCACACCGGATGTGCGTCAGGTTGATCGCGCCCAGGCCGAGGAACAGGGCGATCGTCGTTACCGCTTCGAAGAAGACGATAGCCTTGATGCCCATCCGGCCCACCTGTTTGAGATCGGAATGGCCGGCAATGCCGCTGACGAGCGTGGCGAATAGCAGCGGAGCGATGATCACGCGGATCATGCGCAGGAAGATATCCCCGAAGAGCTTGAGGTGGATCGCCGCATGGGGAAAATCGGCCCCCACTTCGGCGCCCAGCACCATGCTGACGAGAATCCAGCCGGTAAGCGAGCGATTGAGGAACGCGTAGCCGATCAGGGTGGCGAGCGCCATCCAGCGCAACGTGAAGCCCAGGGCCGGAGGCAGCGCCGCGCCGTGGCCTGCGGCGAGATGGAGAACCGCGGCGGCGAAATAGAGAAGGAAACCGAGGATCAGTAGTCTTCGCTTCATCTGCGGAGCGGTTTCTATACCACAGGTTGCCTTTTACTTCCATCGGAAGCGCGCAGGCGGGGATGGGTATGGCGCGGGGGCTGGGGAAAGGGCGAGGAGTGGCTGTGTCACGGGGAGACGGCACGGCGCGCCGGCAGGTGCGGAATTTTTTTGGAGTTTGTGATGACGTGGCCGTGGCGTGGCGGGCATCTAAAGTTGCGGGGCTAGTGCACGGTCGGACACGGAGCGGGGCAACCCCGTTGACGCGCCTCGGTTCCTAGGCATACTGAGCCCCACAGGCAGGGCAACGCGGGGTCGCGCAAAAAGGAATGTTTCTTTGAGACGCTTTGGCACGATCGGTGGTATTTCGGGCCGCCGCATGGCGGTGTTTGCCGGCGCATGCATGGCGCTGTGCGTCCCGGTGGCGCGCGTCGCGGCCCAAACGAGGCCGGCGCCACGCGTGAATGCGCTGCGGGCCGCCGAAGCGCCGGCTTCCTGCGAGGAACTTGCGGACCAGCTGCTGGCGAAAACCGGGTACAGCGACGCGCTGCGCGGCGCGACGGAAATTTCGCGGATGGAGTTCCAAACCGGGATGGCGCAAATCCCGAATCTGAGCGACGCGGAGCGCGGCCAGGTGAACGCGGCGTTTGCGCGCGCGTTCGATCCGGCGCGGCTCCGCTCGAGCGTGCGTTCGCATCTGATTTCGCGGTGCGACGCGCCGACCTACCAGGTCGTGCTCGCCTCGCTCGCGTCGCCGCTGGCGATGAAAATGCGGCGGATGGAGGATGCGTCGGGAACCAAGGCCGGCGCCGACGCCCTGCGCGCCTATTACGACCAGATGCGCGAACACCCGCCGAGCGACGAGCGTGTGGAACTGATGGAGCGCCTCGAATCCGGCCGGCACGAAATGGAGTTTCTCCAAAACCTGTTGATGGTGATGGCGCGGGAAACGGCCGCCGGTTTCGGCGATCCGGCGCCCAGCGATACCGACATCCGGGCTTCGATGCAAACCGCCCTGCCCATGGCGAAACAGATGATCCTGTTGCGAGAACTGGGGGTCTATCGCGACGCCCCGGACAAGGACCTGGTCCAGTACACCGCGATGTGGCTGAGCCCCGCATTTCAAAGGTTTAACCGCATCCTGGGGGAGTCTTTTGACGCCGCCTTCGGCACCGGGGTGCGCGAAGCGGCGCAGGCAGTCAGGCCATTCCTGAAACGGGCCGGCCCCGATCCGGCACATTGAAATGCAATGCACCGGCAACCCTTGGCGGGGTTTGGCAATCACAAGGGTTGTCAAGAGAGAAAGAAGAAACAGATTTGGCATTAGGCGTGCAAAACGGGATGCCAGTCAGTGGCGGCGCTCAGCGCCGGGGGACCCCGTAGTTTTCCGCGAATGCCAAGTGAGGCGTCTCCGGCGCCGAGGAGGAATCGATGCCTATCATCGAAAAACAATGGACGACAACGGTCGAGCAGCCGGTCTCAATGGAGATTGGCGGCGTTCAACTCAAAGGCGACCTGATCGTTCCCGAAGAGGCGTTTGGATTGGTGCTTTTCGCCGCCGGGGGCGAAATGAGCCGGACCAGTTCGCGGAGCCGCCGCATCGCGCGGGAATTCGAGGAGCAGGGACTGGCCGTGTTGCTGGTCGATCTGCTGACGGCGGACGAGGAAGAGGAAGATCTGCGCACCGGACGCGTCCGCGCCGATATCCCGCTGCTCGCGGGCCGGCTGCTGGGCGTGGCGGAGTGGGCGGGCCGCCAGGCGGAGTTGCGCGATTTGCCGGTGGGAATTTTCGGCCAAGCCACCACGGCGGCCGCCTCGTTGATGGCGGCGGCCGAGCGGCCGCGCGCGCTCGGCGCGATCGTTTGCCGCGGAGGGCGCGTGGATCTGGCCGGGAGCGCGCTGGCCAACGTTCAAGTGCCCGTGCTGCTGGTGGTGGGCGGGGCCGACGCGAAGTTGGTCGATGTCAATGAATCGGCTCTGCTGCGGCTCGGCGCATCGCGGCGCAGGGAATTGGTCCTGATTCCCGGCGCGCCGTCGCGGTTCGACGATCCGGCCGATATCGAAGCGGTGGCCGACCTCGCGACAGACTGGTTCAGCCAGGCGTTGATCGATCTTTGCTGATTTGTTTTTGCCGGAGCGGGGCTCGGCCGCGGCTGGGCCCCGTCGCCAGGGCTGCGGTTTGGCCGGCTGGGAAATGTGAAGTCGCGCAGCCGGATTGAGGTTTCCTTCAGGAATTCCTGCGCTGCGTTCTGCCCCGTTCGTTCAGGCCAGTCTGTGTGGCAACTCCAATTTTCGGCCCCGTAGCACAGGCATTCCTGCCTGTGCGCTTTTCTGCTGTTCTCCCCGATGCAAGCCAGTGCTCGATGTAGCGCCGGCGTCCCGCCGGCATTTTTCACTGGGTATCGAAGGGGCCATTCACCGGCGATACGCCGTCGCGATTGGCGGCCTGCGATCCACGAGCGGAAGCGGCGTTACCGCCCTCGTGCGCTCGCATCGTCGTGAGAAATCCGGGTTAGCCCGGGAAGGTTCGTGAGAGGACTTTTTCCGCAACCTCTGAGCCCGCGCCCCTGGGAAGGGGTCGGCAGCGAGACGCGCTCTGAAGACCGTGATACCCGGGCGATTTGCCGCGGGTGTGCTAGTTCGTGGGCACGGCGCTTGCCGGCGGTTGCGGTTGGGTGAGTTTGTTTTTCAGCCAATCCACGGTGCCGGCCACGCCACCGCTCGTGGTGGAGACCTGATTCCAGTCGTCGGGCGTGGTCCACAATTTCCGGAACTTGTCCCAATAGATGCGGCGTGTTGCGGCATCGTCTTTCAGCCCGCCTTCATCGATCTTGAATTCGGGCGGCGGCGTCGCGGGGAGGGCGGAGCCGAAGGGATATTTGTGCTCGAGGTCGTTGACGGCGAGCATCCAGTAGGCCTGAGCGAGCTGGAGCTGGCGGGCGCGTTCCTTGGCGCCCCAAGCCGCATTTTCCATGACGAAGCCGGCCGGCGGATCGCTCTTGAGCTGCATCACGACGGTCTTCTTGGCCGCAGTGGCGGGCATGAGGCGGACGATGAACACGGTGATGGCCCCGGCGAGCGCGATGACGGCAAATATCATGAACAGCCGCCCGAGGATTCCTCCCGAGTCGGCCTTCTTGGCCGCGGCCTTGCGATCCTTTTCGAACGGCGCGGAGGGGCCGTGTCCCGATGCGGCGTGCTGATTGATTTCGAGCCAGAACGGTCTCGCGCTTGCGCTGCAGCCACTCCTCCTGCTCGCGTTCGAGATCCTGAACGTTGCGGGTGAGCATCTCGTGGAAGCGGCGCGTGGCCATGTCCATGGATTCGGTGGTGAGATCGGAGAGCTTTTTCTGGGAATCGTCAATGAAGCCCTGGCGCGAGGTCTTCATTTTCTCGTCGAGCGAGGTAAGCGCGGTATCGACGTGCCGCTGGAGTTCGCGCGTGGAGCGTTCGGCGAGTTCGCGCGCGGTCTTGTCGAGTTCGGCGGCGATGGAATCGAGCATGTCCCGCTGGAAGCCTTGCCGGCGCAACTCTTCTGTGGCCGCTTCGCGCAGACCCTTGCGGTAGTTTTCCATGCCCGACTGAATCTCGTTCTCCATCTCCTTGCGGACGGTCTGGATCTGGTCTGCGGCCTGGCGTGCCGAGCGGTTGAGGCTGGTGGCGGATTCCTCGCTTTCGCGGCGGGCGGCCTGCGTGCGTTCCTCCCACCAGACCGAGAGCTGGCGCCGGTAATCCTCGGTGACGGCCTTGCCCGCGGCTTCGACGGAGGACTGGGCCTCCTCGACCTTGCGAGCCAGATCCTCGGCCAGTCCGCGGCGTGAAGTGAGGGCCTGGTTCTCGACGGTCATGCGCGCGGTTTCGGCGTGTTCGCGGATCTGCTGCGCCGAGCGCGAGAGCACCTCGTTGGCGCTCGTGCGCAGGGAGGTGGTGGACTCGTTGATGACGCGCTCGATGGCCCCGCTCTTGCGCATCTCCTCCATCGCCGAATCGAGCAGATGCATCTGGTGGTCGCGGGCCCGATTTTTCATCTCCGCTTCGATTTCGCTCTGAACCGTGCGGAGCTGGCTGGCGGCCTGTTGCGCCGCCTGGGCGATGGCCTGGGCGTTGGTTTCCGATTCGCGGCGCGCGGTTTGCGAGCGCTCTTCCCACCACTGCGCGAGCCGCCCGCGGTGCTGCCAGGAGATGTTTTCGAGCGAAGCCTCGACGCCCTCGAGCAGCTTGCGTGACGCGCCTTCCATCTCCCGTGTGATCGTCGCGCGGGATGCCTCGGCCTGTTCGTCGAGCTCGTGCGAGGACTTTTCGAGGAAGCGGGCGGCGTTCTTTTCGAGCTCGGCGAGCGCCTGATCCATCACCTTGCGCTCGAAGCCGCTCCTGCGCGCCTCCTCCAGTGCCGATTCGAGCCACTGCTTCTGCTGTTCCTGAATCCGGCCGCGCAGTGCCGATTCGGTTTCCCGAGAGACGGTTTCCAGCCGCGCGGCGGCCTGCTCGGCGGCGAGGCCGATGCCGCGGCCGACTTCTTCGGCGCGGCGGCGCGTGGCCTCGGTCTGCTCGTCGAGCCAGCGCGAGATGCGCGTCTCGGTATTCCTGCTGCACCGACTGGCCGGCGGTTTCGAGCCATGCGCGGCCGGCGACGTCGAGACGCTCGCCGGTTTCGGCGATGAATTTTTCGGCCGTTTTCTCGAGAGTGCCCGACAGGCTCGAGAGCGCCATCTCGGATTGTTTGCCGAGTTCACCGGCCGAGCGCGAAACGAGTTCGCGCGCGGCCTGTTCGATCTGCTTGCGGGTGTCGGCGACGAGTTCCTCGCGGAATTTGCCGCTTCGCAGCTCCGCGGTGGTCTCCTCCATCAGCCGGCGTCCCTGCTCTCGCGCGGCGATCTGGAGCTGTTCCTCGGCGGCTTTGCGCGCGGCTTCGAGCTGGACGCGGCCCTGATCGCCGGCCTGCGTGACGGTGTCGACGGCGGCGCGAGAGCGCTGCTGCCACGCCTCGGCCATTCGCTGTTGCTGTTCCTCGAGGGCGCCCTGCATGGCGGCGCGGGCCGAGTTGGCGAGCGACTGCTCGGCGGAGGCGAGCTTTTCGTTGAGCCGGCCCATCGCCTGTTCGGCGCGCTCCTCGATACGTTTGGAAGAGCGCTCGAGGATCTGGTCGGTCATCCGCTGGAGGTCTTCGGCGGCGTTCTGGAATTTCGCCTGGCTGATGCCTTTTTTCTCCAGTTCGGCCGCGGCGGCCTCGACGGCGCGCCGGTATTCCTCCACCTGATTGCGGAAGCCGGTTTCGATGCGCTCCTCGGCGGCGTGCAGGCGAGCCATGGCCTGTTCGGTGGCCTCGGAGAGATTTTTCGCGCCGTCTTCCGCCTGGCGTCGCGACGTTTCCGCCTGTTCCTTCAGCCAGCGCTCGATTTGCTCGCGGTCCTGCTGGCGGGCGGCTTGCGCGGTGATTTCGATGTCGTGGAAGCCGGTTTCAATGCGCTCTTCGACGGCGCGCAGGCGGGCCATGGCCTGGTCGGTGGCCTGGGAAAGATTCTGCAGGCCGTCCTGCACCTGGCGTTCTGGATGTTTCCGCCTGTTCCCTGACCCAGCTCTCGATCTGGCCGCCATCTTCCACGTGCGTGGATGGGGCGCCGGATTCGAGCGCGCTACGGGTCATCTGATCGATTTTGGCCTGGGCGGCGTCGAGAAGTTCGGTGTAGTGCTTTTTCAACTCGTCGGCGAGGGAAGAGCGTGAGAGGTCGAGCTGATCGCGCAGCTCGCGCCGCGCTTCATCGAACCATTGCCTCGCTTCGCTGCGGAATTCGTGCGCCGCTTCTTCGATCGGCTTTTCCGATGTCGCGGAGGCGCCGTGCTCGATGCCGTTCAGCGCCGTTTCGAGCGCCCGGCCGTAATCCTCCACGCGTTCGCGCAGGCTGGATTCGATTTGCTCCTGGGCCTGGCGCAACTGCTCGATCGCTTCCTCGGTGGCGCGGGCGATTGTCGCGACGCCATCGCCGTTCGGGCCGCGCCCGGAGGGCGGTTTCGCGGCGGGCCGGCGGGGCTCGCGCGGAGTCTCTTCAGCGTCGACGCTGATGCGTGGCCCGGCCTGCGTTTCCAGGCCAATCCGCTCTTCGCGGCTTTCGCGTTCGGCCAGCAGCCGGTCCGCCATGTTCTGCGCTTCGGTGGTGCTGGATTCCTGCAACTCGTCGAGTTCGCGCCCGAGCAGCGCCGCCAAACGGTCGGTGAGAACGGTATCGCCGTGCGGTCCCGCTCCCTTGCGAGGGGGCTCTTCATCGGGACGCCAGATATTTTTCAGGAGACTCACGATTGCCCTCCCACCTGAAGATTCGCGAGGTGGATTTTCACCGAGATGTGAACGCTCGCCATCTGCCTCGAATGCGACACGTTTTCCTTGCCGCGGCCCCGACTGAGCCTCAGGAGGCAGCGACAGCGGGAAGCTGAAATAGGTACCTTCTTTGTAACGCCCCCATTATTGCCTAGATTGTAAACTGTAAAGAGGGAATGTTTTGGATTGTCGCCAGTTAGACAATTACAGAGGGGGGAGTACTGGAACTTCAAATGCCGCTCCGGTTATGTACTATGTAGTAACAAAAACACCCGCAACCCATTGTTCCGGAACGGCTCAGGGCCGGTTCTGTCCCCCGTTTCATGGTTTCTGCGCCTCTCGTGCTTCCTCCGCGATTACGAAGCCCAGGGTTTCCGGCGGCGGGATTTCCGACGTCCGATTGTAATCATTGATCACGATTTGGAGGCTCTGGATTTTCGCCTGGTAGAGCCCCGCCAGGTTGTCATAGCGGATGAGGACGTTGCCGAGCCAGAAGGGGTGGTATTGGCGCCGCCAGAGGTCGGTGTAGTCGGCCTCGAGTTCGGTGGTTTCGTCGCGCATGTCCTCGAGGCGTCCGTTCGTCGAAGTGATCCGGTAGAGATCGCGATCCACGCGGGCGGGATTGGCCATGTGGAGGTAGGCGTCGCGGTAGAGGCTGTCGATTTCGGCGGTGTACTGGATTTTCATGCCGAGGGCATCGAGGCGGCGGGCGGCGAAGATGAGATCGTCGAGAGTTTCGGCGTGCAGGTGCGCGCTGGCGCGGTTGGTATAGAGCGTGGCGAGGGCGTTTTCGGCGTCGAGGCGGATCTGCCGTACCTGGGGCCGGGTCTCGAGCGCGAACCGGGCGCCGGCCGGGGTAAAGGGATCGAGCCAGAAATCCTGATCGTTCGAGCCGCCGAAACCGGCGTCGTCGAGCAGGTCGTTGACCTGGGCGAGTTTTTGAATGGCGGCGGCGAAATCGTGGCCAGGAGCGCGGTAGAAGGCCCAATCGTAGCTCGCCCAGAAATCTGAGATCGACGATTGGCCCGGTTGCCAGGCGCAGGCCGCGCCGAAGACGAGCGCGGGCCAGGTCATGTCGAGCAGGGATTCGCCGTCGTCATTCCAGGTGGTGTTCAGCATCCCCTGGGATCCGAATTTCTGGCCGTCGCGGGCGAAGTTGCGGATGTTGACGAAGGCGCTGTCGAGATCGGGGAAGATGCGCTTCCAGTTGCCGGCGCCGGGAGAAACCCAGGTCGGGATGCCCGCTTTTTTGTAGGGAGCGAGCAGCGGGGCAAACGTATCGGCGGGGCTGTAGTCCCAGGCGACGGCGGTCATGTCCTTTGGAAGCAGGTTGAGCAGTTCCGGATGCTTGATGGCGATATCGCCCCAGAAAAGAATCTGCTTGTGGTAGGGGCGGAGGATCGCGTCGATGCGCTTCAGGAAATCGAGATAGACGCGGCCGACGCCCTCTTTCCCGGCGAGCGCCTTTGTCTGGCCTTCGCCGAGTTCCTTCGTTTCGTCGGCGCCGATGTGGAAAAAAGGGCCGGGGAAGAGCGGAGCGAGTTCCGTGAGCATGTTGCGAATGAGCGCGAAGGAACCGGGCTGGACCGGCGTGAGGACGCCGCCGTGGGGGATTTCGGCGAGATCGCTGTAGGTTTCGAGGCGCAGAAGTTTGTGCAGGTGCCCGAAGGCTTCCTGCTCGGGAAGAATGGTGACTTGGTACCGGCGGCCGTAGGCGACGAGTTGCTGGATTTCCGCCGCGGTCAGTGACGGACCCTTGGGCGCGATGAGCGGCTCGCCGCGGAAATCGAACACGTTCTCCATGTACAGGCCGAAAAGATTGATCTTGTAGGCGGAGAGCGTGCGAATCTGGCTTTCCATGTAATCGAGCGTGGGAATGGGGCCGCGGCTGATATCGTCCTGGACGCCGCGCCAGGGCATGGCGGGCCAGTCGCGAATCGCGACGGCGGGGCACGAGGGCCGGCCTTCGGGATCGGGCCGCAGCAACTGGCGGAGCGTTCTGGACTCCGTAGAAGACGCCCTGGGCGGTGCGGGCGGCGATCACGATGCGGCGCGGGGCGGCGTCGAGGACGTAGCCCTGGCCGCTGAAATTCGGAGCGATGGACTGGCCCTGTTTTTCGAGCAGCGTTTCGAGCGAGCGGTCCTTTTCGCCGGCGCGCCCGAGGAAAATGATTTCGCGGGAGCGGGGGAGGGAACGCTCGGCGCGGATGCGGGGCCGGCGGCCGGTGAGGCGCTCGATCTCGGCGGCGAGGATGCCGGCGGCGAGCCGGTCCTGCCGTTCGTGGCCGCGCGTCACCACGATTTCCGTTTTGCCGGTGAGCAGAAACTCGCCGGGCTGCGTTTTGAGCTGCCGCGGCTGGGGAATGAGGTGCAGCGCCTGGGCTCGGGCGGGGAACGCGGAAAGGATCAGCGTCAGGAGCAGCAGGGAGACGGCGGTGGATGGTCGAAATTTCATCGGGTCATCGATCGCAAAGTGTCTGTCGCGAAGTTTCTCCGCGCGAAATTTCTCCACGCAGCATAGGCGGGATCGCGCGGCTGTCAAGCCCCTTCGCGGCATTTCGTCGTATTTTTTTTCGAAACGATGCCGCAAGCCGGCGGGAATTGCAGGGGGCACGTCGCGACGTGCCCTCGTCGGTTGCCCGCACAGGCGCAAGAACCCGGAACGAGGTCGCCATTTTGGTCGCGGCCGAATGGCCGCCCTGCCGCGCGCCGTCCCTCGAGGAATTTTATGGGCCCGCGGAATCCCGGCCGATGGGCGAAGAATCGAAAACTGGTAGGAGGAATCGATTTTATGGCACTGAGCCAGGCATTGCTTCCCGAGTTCGACCACGAGATGGCGAATACGCGCAAGACGCTCGAGCGCGTTCCCGAGGACAAATTCGGCTGGAAACCCCACGAGAAATCGATGGAGATGGGCCGTCTCGGCGATCCATCTGGCCGAGTTGCCCGGCTGGACCGAACACACGCTGGCGATGGACAGTCTGGACGTGAACCCGCCGGGCGGCGAGGGCTACAAGCCGGCCGAAGTGAAAAACCGGAAGGAACTGCTCGCGCTCTTCGACAAGAACGTGGCCTCGGCGCGGGCGGCGATTGCCGGCGCGAGCGACGAGCAGTGGATGAAGCCGTGGACGCTGCTGAACGCCGGGAACGCGGTGTTCACGCTTCCGAAGGTGGCCGTGTTGCGCGGTTTCGTGATGAATCATTCCATCCATCACCGCGCGCAACTGGGCGTGTACCTGCGGCTGAACGACGTGCCGGTGCCGTCGATCTACGGGCCTTCGGCCGACGAAGGGACGTTCTGAAAACCGGAACGGACACGGAGCGCCGATCGCTCCGCGGCTCCGGAGCGGGGCGGAACGGGGTAATCGATTGTCTTCTCGCCGGCGCTCGGGGATAGCTCGGCGGCCGGGAAATCGTTAGTGTAGGGATGCCCGGCCGGATGGATGGAATCAAATGCAGGCAGGAGGAATCGACCTGATGGCACTGATCCACGCGTTGCTCCCCGAGTTCGACAACGAAATGGCGAATACCCGCAAGACGCTCGAGCGCGTTCCCGAAGACAAGTTCGGCTGGAAACCGCATGAGAAATCGACGTCGATGGGCAATCTGGCCGTGCATCTGGCCCAACTGCCCAGCTTGGGCGAAAGAGCGCTCGCGAGCGACTCCCTGGACGTGAATCCGCCGGGTGGCACGGGTTACAAGCCTCCGGAAGTGAAAACGCGCGCGGAACTGCTGGCGCTTTTCGACAAGAACGTGGCGTCGGCGCGGGCGGCGATTGCCGGGGCAAGCGACGAAAAGCTCATGCAAACGTGGTCGCTGCTGAACGGCGGGAAGGTCATGTTCAGCCTGCCCAAGGCCGCGGTGCTGCGCGGTTTCCTGATGAATCATTCCATCCATCACCGGGCGCAACTCGGGGTATACTTGCGGCTGAACGACGTGCCGGTGCCTTCGATTTACGGTCCTTCGGCCGACGAGTCGCCTTTTTAGGATGTAAGGCACTCGGCAGGCCCGAAGCCTCCGGCGTGCCGGTGAGCAACGATGCCACGAATGTCCGCTCGCGCGGCGGTAATTTTTCTCGCGGCGCTGGTTTTGCTGTGGGTGGCTTTGCCGCGCCTCGAGCCCGCGGCGGATGATGCCGGCGCGGTCAGCGAGATGGAAGCGCAACTGACGCAAGCGGCCGCGCAGGGGAACGCGCAAGCGCTCGACAGGATCGTTGCGAGCGACTTCTTCGCCGTCGACGCCGACGGCAATCCCGAGACACGAACCACAATCCTCGATCAACTTCGCACGAACCCCTGGCACATGCAGGCGTTCCAGCAGCAAGATCTCCAGATTCATCTTTATGGGGAAACCGCCGTGGCTACCGGCGTCGATCGCGTACAGGCGCGCGACGCGAGCGGACGCGACCGCAGCGGCGTGTACCGATTCCTTCACGTATATCAGAAACGCAGCGGCCGCTGGTGGCTGATCGCCGGACAGGGCGCGCGTTTGCCCTCGCCGTAAGCCAGCTTCATCGCTCCCGTTCAAGCTCCGTCATCCGCATTTCTGGTGCCGATGGGTGTGCTAGCTGCCGGTGAGCGTCATCAGACCTGCCGCAAGCCGTGCCTGGCGATTCAGGAGAATGGTCCAGGCCGGAGGCCTGAATTTCCGGGTTGCCCGCGATCGTTCAAAATAGAGCTCGATCCTACGGAGGGACGCCATGGCTGAGAGGAAACCCGCAAAGAAGAGCACGCAGAAAGCAGCGAAGAGCACCACAGTGACCCGCAAGAAGCCTGAGGGATTCACGGACGAGGAACGAGCCGCAATGAGGGAGCGCGTCGAAGAGCTGAAGGCGGGTCCGCGCGCGGGCAAGGCGGACGGGGAAAGCGCCGTGCTCGCGAAGATCGCCTCGATGCCGGCACCGGATCGCGCCATGGCCGAGCGGCTCCACGCGATCATCAAGGCCAGCGCGCCAGGCCTCTCGCCGAAAACCTGGTACGGGATGCCCGCCTATGCCAAGGACGGCAATGTCGTCTGCTTCTTCCAAAGTGCACAGAAGTTCAAGACGAGGTACGCGACGCTCGGCTTCAGCGACAAGGCGAACCTCGACGAAGGCCACATGTGGCCGACCGCCTTTGCGCTAAAGGAGCTAACCGCGGCCGAAGAGGCAAGGATCGGCGAACTCGTGAAGAAAGCGGTGAGCTGATCGCGGTGGCTTTTGCCTGGATTGTCGGAGGGTGCAGCCGCACCGTGCCCTTACGAAAAATGGGATGGATGCTCCGCCGCGTCAGCTTGCCGCGTGGGCGCTGCGGGAGGGAAGTGGACTGTCTGAGTGGACTGAGCTGAACGGCGCACGACGCATCCTCGGTGTCCAAAATGGAAATTCCGGGTAGGGATTTCACGGGTTTTTGGCATATACTGCCCGCCATGCTAAGGCCAAAGATTGGATTGCTGCTCTTGTCCCTGGCGTTTGCGACCGTTGCTCCAGTCGTGGCGCAGACTGCCGTGAAGCCCCATCCGATGACGCTGAACGATGTGTTTCGCGTGAAGGATGTGAAGAACCCGAAGGTGTCACCGGACGGAAAGTGGGTGTTGTATACCGTCTCGTCATTGGATTTGAAGAAGGACGATCGGACCACGGACTTGTGGATGGTGAGCTGGGATGGGAAGCAGGATATCCAACTGACGTATGGCTATGACGGGTCGGTGAGTTCGCCCGAGTGGAGCCCGGACGGGAAGTACATTTCGTTTTTGTCGGACCGGAAGGGCAAGGTTGAGGGCACGCAGGTGTGGGTGTTGAGCCAGAGCGGCGGCGAGGCTCGGCAGCTTACCGATGTGACGAAGAAGCAGGGCAAGATCGAAGCCTATCGGTGGTCTCCGGATGGGAAGTGGCTGTTGCTGACGGTGCACACGGGCGGAACGGTGAGCGCGAACGCGTTCAACAATAAGAAAGAGAAGAAGTACATTCCACCGATTGTGATTACGCGCTACCTGTTCAAGCAGGACAAAATTGGGTACCTGACGGCGGAGTCGCACACCTTCCTCTATCTGTATGACATTGCGACCGGCAAGATGGAGAAGCTGACGGCCGGCAAGAAGTACGACGAAGGCGACGGCGTGTGGTCGCCGGATGGGAAAGAGATCGCGTTTATCAGCAATCACACGGCGGAGCCGGAGCGGAACATCGACACGGACGTGTTTGTGGTGGCGGCGACGGCGGGATCGGAGCCGCGGCAACTGACGCACTACACGGGCGCCGACGTGGGCCCGCTGGCGTGGAGCCCGGATGAGAAGGAAATCGCGTTTTTGCGCGGCGGCCACGTGAAGTATTGGCAGTACCAGGAGGATCGGCTGGCGGTGATTCCGGCTGGCGGCAGCGGGCATGCGACGGTGGTGACGGCGAATTTCGACCGGCCGATTCAGGAACCGCAGTGGATGCCGGACGGTAAGCACATCATTGCGCTGGTGACGGATGACCGGAACCGGTATCCGGCAAGCATGGACGTGTCGACCGATACGGTGAAGCGGCTGGTGGGCAGCGAAGGCGTTTCGGGGGACCACTCCGGAAAAGCGGGGCATGAGGCGCTGCTGTGGACCACCGACACGAAGCCGAGCGAAGTGTATGCGCTGAGCGATGGGCAATTGCGGCAGTTGACCCACCAGAACGCGAAGCTGCTGAGTGAACTGGTGCTGGCCAAGGCTGAGAATATGGATGCCACCAGCAAAGACGGCGCGCGCGTGGACGGGCTGATTACGCTGCCGGAGAAGGCTGGGGCGGCGAAGCCGTATCCGATGCTGCTGTGGATTCACGGAGGGCCGCAGGGGCAGGACGCGCATGAGTTTTCGCCGATGCGGCAGTTGTTTGCGGCGCGCGGCTACGCGGTGCTGAACGTGAATTACCGCGGCAGCAACGGGCGCGGAATCGCGTATCAGAAAGCGATCTGGGCGAACTGGGGCGTGGATGAGGTGCAGGACATCGAAGCCTGCGTGAACAAGGTCATTCAGAAAGGCATCGTCGATCCCAAGCGCATGGGTGTGGGTGGCTGGAGCTACGGCGCCATCACGACGGACTTCATGATCGCGAGCACGAACGAGTTCAAGGCGGCGAGCGCGGGCGCAGGCGTGGGCGATCCGCTGGTGCTGTATGGCGTGGACGAGTACGTGAACCAGTACAACTTTGAACTGGGCCCGCCGTGGGAGAATCTGCAGACGTATATCAAAATCGCATATCCGTTTCTCCATGCGGATCGGATTCACACGCCGACGCTGTTCATGGGCGGCACGAGCGACTTTAACGTGCCGCTGGAGGGCGGCGAGCAGATGTACGAAGCGCTGCGGACGCTGCATGTGCCCTCGGCGCTGATTGTGTATCCACAGCAGTTCCACGGATTCACGCGGCCGACCTACATTCGGGACCGCTACCAGTATTGGTTTAACTGGTACGACAAGTGGGTGCTGGGCAAAAACGTGAAACTGACGTATCTGCCATGGGCGAAGAAGGAAGCGAAGAAGAAAGCGGAGTAATCCGCGCTGCGTGATGCAGGAGGCCGCTCGAAAAAGGCGGCCTTTTTGCTTTTGTAGAGCGCAATCGCTCTTAACCCGTCTCGACGCCTCCTACCGCATCCAAAAATATTTGCACTTTAACCCGCATTCCTCACAAGGGGCTCGTAGCCAGCGCTGCCCAGCGGCAAAAACCCTGTCATCCTGAGCGAAGCGAAGGATCCCGCCTGCGGGCCGAAGCCCTTCTTGGGGCGTAGGCCCGAACGCTTCGAGGCAAAGTCACCCACGTAGACGGGCCGTTGAAACCTGTGAACGGCGCGCGATTGTTGCGGGCAGCAATAGGCAACCGTTTTCCTCATCGGAATCCTGTGTTGGTGAGAAATCCCGGTTAACCGCTGAGGGCTCGGTCTGACAGTTGCCACACAGACTCTGAAGCCTGTCCGGCAAGGGGCCGGGGAGCGGCCTTCATGGCCTCAGTTACGTTCTGGCGCGGGCTGTGGCTCGCGGGCGGCGGAACAGCGCGGCGAGCGCGCGGATCACGGCGCGGGCGAGGAGGACGATCACGGCCAGGAAGCCGGCGACGATCAGAGCGGCGAGGACGGGGTGGTGCGCGGCGAACCAGACGAGGCCGATGGCGAGGACATCTTCACCGGCGCTCAATGCGGCATTGGAGAAAGGCTCGGGGGACGATGTGACGGCGGCTCGCGCGGCGACTTTGCCTCCGTGCGCGGCCAGGGCGACCAGAGCGCCGAGAGCGGCGCAGGCGGCCTGCATCGGGGGCGAGAGATGGGCGGCGGCTCCGTAGGCGACGAGCGCGGCAATGGGAACGCGGATGAAGGTGTGCAGCGCGTTCCAGACGAGATCGAAGACCGGGATCTTGTCGGCGAAAAGCTCGACGAGGAAGAGAACGACGCTCGCGCCGATTATCCAGTTGTTCGAGAGCAGGTGCAGTTCGGGCGGGAGCGGGAAAACGCCGAAGCGCCCGAGCAGGCCAAGCGTGGCAACGGTGGCGTAGACGTTCAGTCCGGCCGCGAAACTGATGGCGACAATGGCGGGAACGAGCGTGGCCGCCGTGAGGCCCATGGGTTCAAGGATAGCAGGAGAAAGGTCGAGGGCCACGGCGAGAGACCTGTTTGTCCTAATCGCTCACGCCAAGCCAAGGGACTTGGACGCTATCGCCCTTGCGTCGAAGCCACACGTAATGAAGCCTGTAAGAGGTGAGCGACAAACTCCTCCATTCTGTTGGCCAACTGCAATGCATCGGCGTTTTCGCCCAGCGTCCCACGATGCAGCAGGTTGCTCCGCAGGTCGTAGCATGAACAAAAGAAATCCCCAGCGGACTTACCGTCATAGACCTTGGCCGTTAGCAACGAATTAGCTAGCGCTCTTCCAGCTTGCCGTATTGATTCGTAACGAAGCCACTCCAAGCTTCCTAGGAGAGATTTCTGGGTCTGTGCGTCGACGTCTGATTTCTGTGTTTTTGCTTTCAACTCGTCCACTAGCAATTGCGCAGAATCTGCCCGCTTCGCAAGATCAAGCATTGCTTCCACCGCTGTAACCAGAGTGATGAACCGGCTTCGCTGGCTAATGTCGAAAAAAGAGCTTGAGTAAATTTCGCAGGCCAGTAGTTGCTTCTCGGTCGCACAAGCTCCCTTCGGGTACTCCTCAGCGAATGTCGTCACAAGGTTGGAAGGATGCCTTCCTACCTGTGCCTTGGCGCTCACGTGAACAAACCGAAGTCCTTCTAGATGCTCAAATACGTCAATGCCGTGCACGTCATTCCTGAACGGAGCCTTGTATTGTTCTTCTAGCATCCGAAGACCAGCGTTCGTAGCGATGCCCCGTTGCTTTCCGTCCCCAAAATCAATCCCTGCACGTTGCTCAATAGCCCAGAATAGCAGCGCCCTTTTGGAGCGCCCAGCCGCATCGCGCGCTGCCTGTTCTGACACAAAAGTGCCCCCTCGCACGGCCACACGCGCCTGATCCTTAATCGCAGTGCCAGTAGCGCCGCTCTTTAGAAAGATTCTTTGACCTGATGGAGTAACCAGCAACTCCAACTCTTCAGCATCAGAATTAATCCGGTCGAGTTCCGAGAGGTTAAAGCGAAGCCGAAAATCGAATCCCTTCATGATCTGTTCCCAACGATTTCAATAATGCCGGGACTCACGGTCCCACGTAGGTCCCAGGAGAAATCCCGGGTGGGCTATTGCCGAGTCATCAATCCGCTTAGCGCGGCTGCAAGAAGGCCAGTTAGGGCCCAGCCCAGTCCCGTCTCCAAAAGGGACCACAGTTCGCAGGTGTAGAACCACCCGTCTGCTGCGTGTCTCTGTTTCAATTGCCAACCTGACTCCTTAGCCATGTCACCAATGGGGAGGAAGACATCTAGCGAATAGAAAGCCGAAGACAGCAATCTGTCTAACTGCTCACGGTTTTCCCTCTGTAAGACCTTCCCCTTTGGGGCCTTGGTCGGAGCACTCAAAGCCTCAGGTGTCCTGGTCACCTGCACAAGAACGCCCGTAGATTGAGCCATCCAAAACATGAAAGTACCCGCTAGCATAATAATTGCGAGGGGCCTCCACAGGCGCCGCGCTCTGTAACCGTAGCCAATACTCCATTCGAGGACCCAATTCCACAGCCTGCCCATTCTCCCAAGGTTGCCTCTTTTGCGGCGGGCCCGTTGTTTTGCGATGTAGACTTCGCGCGCACCTGTTTCATCTCCTCCCCCACGTAGAACTTTTATGAGCTGCTCGTAAGGCTGAGACAGGAACATTGGCTTTTGCGCACGATCCATCTGCCCAAGCTCGACCCACTTCAACCTCGATTCGGCGTCTGCGGGGGAGTCCGGGAAAATTGAGCCATAGTCAAAGCCCTCGATGAGTAGTCCACCCGGATCGGGCCAACTTGACTCATCGTCCCCTAGCTGTCCGACAACCGCGTACATGAGGTTGAGGTTGCCTTTAGTCTTTTTGCTATACTCCCTCAGGACCAAAGCTCCCTTGATGGTTGCGTGCATCAGGCTAAGCGCGTCTCCTGAGGGCGCGTCTCCACAGTTGAAACTCCCCCCCGTGCACGACAGGGTCCCATCCACCTTGGCGTCGTCCAAACACACTTCTCCGGTAGCGGTAATCCGGTCTTCAAGCATGAGGCTTCCACCAACGATCGCGCCTTGGGCGTTTAGCGAACGACCTCTAGGGTTCTTGAAGGTCCCGCCGCAGTGGGATTCTCCTCCGATTTTCACCCCGGGGAGCCTCACCTCTCCCTCCGCCTTGAAATCTCCGTCAATAAAAACATCCCCGCCAACAGTCAGACCATCAGCCATCAGTGCGATGCCATTGTCGTTCTCGAACGTTCCGTCGCGACAAATGAACTGCTTTTTGATATCTGCACCGAGTATATTCACCTCGCCTGCCGCTCTAAAGCCCTCGTCAAAGAAAACGCTCTTTGCAGTCAGATGGGCAGCGTTCAGAGCGATACGGTGGCTATTTTCTAAGCTCGCCCCACTGCACACGAAGTGGCCTCCGATTGTTGACAATGAGAACCTCACTTCTCCTATTGCCTTAAAGTCCTTATCAAGAAGAACCTCGCCGCCGACAGTCACATGGTCCGCCATCATGGCGATTCCTTCTTTGTTCTCGAAGGTTCCTTCCCGACAATTCAGCTGGCTCCTGACTTCCGCGCCCGGTAGCCGTACCTCGCCTGTCGCCTTAAAACCCCCGTTAAAAAGGATGCTCGTCACCTTAAGATGCGTAGCGTCGATCACCCTGCCACCTCTGCGGTCGAAAGTCCCTCCGTCACAAGCTAGGAGAGCTCCAATCTGCGCCCGCATCAGGGTCACCTCTCCCGTGGCCCTAAAGCTCCCGTCAAGGAAGGTGCTCCCGACCACAGCCAAGTCATCAGCGCACAGCGCAGTGCCATCACTGTTCTCAAAAGTCCCGTCACTGCAAGTGAGGTCGGCCCCTATCCTCGCACCCGAGAGGCTTACCAGGCCTTTTGCGCTGAACTCCTCGTCGAGAAAGACATGGCCACCGACGACTATTCTGTTGGCGGACAGTGCATTATGGCCACACCCATCGAACGTCCCACCGCTGCAGGTGAAATCGGCCCCTATCCTCGCCCCTGAGAAGCTCACCGGGCCTTTTGCGCTGAACTTCTCGCTAAGAAAGACATCGCCGTCGACGACCATCCCGCTGGCCAGTAGTGCAAAACGGCCAAGTCCATCGAACGTCCCACCGCTGCAAGCGAAATCGGCCCCTATCCTCGCCCCTGAGAAGCCCACCGAGCCAGCCGCCTTGAAGTTCTCATCAAGATAGACATCGCCGCCGACGACCATTCCGTTGGCAAACAGTGCGAAAGCTTCATGGCTCTCGAAAGTCCCACCGCTGCAAGCGAAGTCGGCCCCTATCCTCGCCTTTGAAAAGACCACCGAGCCCGTCGCCTTGAATCCCCCGTCCAGATAAACACTGCCTTCAACGGACACACCCTCAGCCGAGAGCGCAGAGCCGGGGCTATTTTCGAAAGTTCCCCCCCGACAAGCGAGGTCGCAACCGATCTTCGCCCACAGGAAGCGCACCTCGCCCGTTGCCCTGAAGCCTTCGTCAAGTAAGAAGTCCCCCTCAACGGTCAGGAGGTCTGCGTTCAGTCCGGGAAGAAGGCTTCCAGAAAAGGAGAGTGAGCGCGCGGAGGCGTTAGATAAGATCGGGGAGCCTTCGAGGAAGCACCGAGTTAACGCGACGGGAACGTCCAGTCGAGCAGCCGTAAAATCGAGTCGGCCGGTGATTTTCGCCCCGGTGATGTGAATACCTCTGGGGTGCACCGTCCATCCTTGCCGGTGTCCCGCCAGTAGGTCATAAACCACGTCGGCACGGATGGTCCGTAGTTCACCCCATCGGGCCCCATTGGCAGGATCGTTGTCTTTCGGATCGCTGGCGCTGAAGTCTGCAGGTGTCCCTGCTTTGGCGGCGTCAATTAACTTTTGCTCTGCTTCCGTCAGTTCCATTTGAACCCCGCTCTCGACAGCAGGCCATGAATTAGCACCGCTTCCCGGGTCGTCTTGTCCTTGTCGGGATTCTCCCTTTTCGCGCGGCTCGTTGCAAGCATTATGCGACATGAATGCCGAAGCTTTGATTCCGTGCTGTGGCTGGGCAGATGGTGGATTGTCTCTTTGAAACATGAACTTTCGGGGCCGCTGCTGTTGTTCGGCTTTTTGCTAGCATGATCGGGGGCTGGGACCCTGGCAGGTGGGAGGAGAGCACATGGCGAAAGTGATTGATTCCCGTATGGCCGCGGAGATGGAAGGGGAGTTCGTGGTCTTTCTCATCGGCATGAGAGTCAATAAGCCGTGGAAGGTGCACAAATGGGTTCCCGTCTTTCTCGCCATGCCCAGGATGCTGAAGGAACTTGAAGCCCATCCCGAGTCGGGATTTTTGGGGCACAACGGGCTTGGGAAGGTGATCGTGCAGTATTGGCGCTCCTTCGAGCACCTGGAGGCCTATGCGCGGGCGAAAGACAAGAAACACTGGCCGGCGTGGATCGATTTCAACCGCCGCTTGGGAAAGAGCCGGGGTGACGTCGGCATATGGCACGAAACTTACATCGTAAAGCCCGGCCACTACGAAGCTGTTTATAGCGGGATGCCTCCGTACGGCCTCGGCAAGGTCGGCAAACTGGTTGCCGCAACCGGGAAACGCGAAGCTGCCCGCTCGCGCATGGCGGCCGCGGTTTCCGACTGCTGACTACTCCGCTCATCGGAAACTCGCGCTGTCGTGACGACACTGACGAGGCTGGTATCATCGGCCACGCTCGGCTATCAAGGAGCGAGTCCACGCGGATGCTGGGCCACAAGATACACGTGAGTAGGGCCTTCGCGCGGTGAGGTGGGAAGCATGCGGCGAATCAAAGCGATCATAGCCTGGTGGCCGATACTCGCGATCTGTGCGGCCGTTGCTCTGTCCCTCGCTGCATTGCAAGGCATCACCATCTGGTGGTACAGCTTTCCACCCAAGCGGCCGGCTGGCGTCTCGCCAGAACGCGGTCTTCATCTGGGCGCCGGGGGTTGGCCTCCCGGCGCCGAAGCGCGGAGACTGGGTAAACTGCTGGTACGACGCGAAACGAAACGTAGACATGTGCCGGTTTGTGGGAGTCGGGGGCACGCTCGATTATCAAGGGGTGTTTCTTCCATACCGCGGAAAATCCCCGATCCCCAACGACCAACTCGTCATCGACACGAAGGCCACGGGCGCAGACACGGAGGAGGTCGGTGATGAGCCTGCGCTCCATCTCAGGAACGGCAACGTTCTCATCCCGGCGGACGCTTATCGAGCAGAGAAGTACGTTCTCGAGGAGGAAGAATGGGAGGCTACGGGCCGTTCCCCCAGGCGCCCACAGGGCGTGCCTGCCGCTGCCGTTTACATCCCTTGGCCGCCGCCGAGTCCCTTCAAGGGACCGCCGACCGGCATCTGGGTGAATTGTTGGTTCGACACGATTCACAACGCGGACGTTTGTCGAATTGATACCACGGAGGGGGAACTTTATTATCAAGGCCAGTTTCTGCCCTACCAGGAGCCCACGCCCCTCCCCGCTGGCTCGCTCGTGATCGATCCCCGGAAAACGTCGGACCACGGCTCGGAATCGGACAACGCCGCCGTGTACGTCACGGGGAAGCCGTCGTCCGCGCCGCTGCCGGACCAGGTCCCCTTTCAGTACCTGCCGGACGGCAACATGCTGGAACGGGACCGCAACAGGAAGATAGTCGTGCCGAAACCGATCCCGTTCCTCTACCTTCGGAACGGCAGCGTGTTGCTTCCCGCAAGGGACTACGAAGCGGAAAAGAAATGGCTCGACGAAGTGAGGGCGGCGGAGGGGGTTCAGAGAAGGTGAACGCCGGCGGACGTCAGCAATATCGCGACCTAAAGACAGATATCATCCGCCAGCCCTCTGAAACGGCACTCCTACGGTAAAGCGACTTCCGCATGATCCACCGGCCTTCTGCTAAGCTGGCGCCGGCAGGCGAGCATCTCCACGCCGCCTTTTTTCCGGAATTTTTCGATTTCTCCCCGTGCCCGTCGCATCCCGAAACAGTGCAAATTTGTGACGGATAGAAAAATTCATCCGCCTGAAAACACGCCACTTCCACGCCGCGACCTTCGACATCGTGTGACGGGTCAACGGCCTCACCCCGCACTCGTTGCGGCGCGCACCCCGGAACGCGACCCGCTCCAATTCCCTCGCGGGCGGGTGGCCCAGGCTTCGTTCTCCATTCTCACGGTCCGCAAATCCCCGCCCTCGCGCCGGTTGGCGTCGAGTGCTCGTCTTCTGCTTTTCTGTCTGGAGGATGCGGGCAGTAACGCGGCCGTTCACGCGACGCGGCGGACTGCCTGGCCCAGCTGAATGCAGCGGACTCCGAAACTTGCCCCGTCGCGGGCGGAAGCCACTTATCTCTGATTTCGATCGACCTGTGTCTAGCCTTGTGACACTTCCTGTGACACTTCGCCGGTTGCTGTTAATTGAAAAAAAGCCGCAGCCATGAGTGGCTGCGCTACAGACCCTGCCGGCACACCGGCTTCATTCCACCACGGTGTAAATCTGGATCTCCGCGCTCTCGTTCCCGCGCGCCGGTACTGCCAGGTAGAAGCGATCGAAGGCCTTCTTGCCTGCCCGACCCCAAAAACCGGCCGTCTTCGCCCCGATGGTCGTGCGGATCCTGGCGAGCAAGGAGTAATGGTCGGGGTCCTTCATCTGATAAACGTAGATGTAGCCCGCGCCGCCGGGCATGTAGATGCGCTTGAGCGCCGCGTCGAAGTAGATGTCGTCGGTGTCGATTACGCCGGGCAGCGCCGCGACCATGCGGCCCGAAGTGGTGTCGAACACGGCCATGCGCGCCGGATCGTGCGTGCCGATGAAAATGCGATGGTCGGGCTCGTCCATGGCCATTGGGTAGTTATTGGCGATGCCCTGCAGCTTCCAGTTGGTGATGGCCTTGGTCGTCCGGTTGATCACGGAGATCACGCCCAGGTCCGGGACGTTGACGTAGATGTTCGGCCCGGAGGTCTCCACCTCGAAGTTTTCCGGCTCGGCCCCCAGTTTGTAGTCCTCGACGACCTTGTTGGTCATGGCGTCGATGCCGGCGAGGCCGCCGGTCTTCTCGTCACCGTGGCCCACGTAGACGCGCTTGTTGGCGTCGTCGTAGCGCAGATCGTCCGCGCCATCCGCGAACGGCACGACGGCGATCTGCTTGAATGGGGTTCCCTTGAAGACGTGGACGCCGTCCTCGCCGCTGGCCACGAACAGCTCATGGGAGTCGGGGGAATAGGCTTCGCCTTGGGGGTCCTGAACCGGCAGGCTTTGTTCCAGCACGCGCCCGCTGGTGTTGATCACCAGCGCGTGGTTGTCGCCAAGCGCGGAAACGAAAATCTTGCCCGCGCCCTCGCCGAAATGGTCGAAGCGGCCGACGATCCCGCGCAGCGGAATCGTTTCGGTCAGCACCAGCGGCTGATCCTCCGGTGCGGTGCTTGCTGCTGCGGGGGAACTCTTCTGCACGCTTTGCGGCGGAGCCTGACAGGCGGCCAGCGGCAACATCAACGCCAGCGGCAACCAGATGGCATGGATCTTCTTCTTCATTGCGATTCTCCCCCGCGGGCAGAGTACGCTGCCCGCTCCGATCGCTGGCGTCATGCGGTTGTGCTCCGCCAGCCGATGTTTGCAACTTTTCCGGGGCTGATTCTTGCAGCCGCAACATCGCCTGTCAATGAAACTCAAGCGCCTCGCGGTCCGCGTGCTGAATGCCCTTTGCGATCCCGGCGGGAATTATTCAGTCATTTGGCGCGGGCGGCGGGGAGGAACTTTTGTTCGATTGGTGGCGAGCGGATGACACGCTCTCTTTTGCGCGGCTTTGGGGATCCTTGCTCCGGGTGACACGCCCGTTTGCGAAACGGGCCGGCGAGGGAGGGAAGTCGGGCTCGCCGGCCCTTGCTGCGTTGAAGCGATCAGGTTTTTTTCAGGCCATTGGGGGCCAGTGGCATGGCGCGGAGGCGCGTGCCGGTGGCGTCGTGAATGGCGTTGGCGATGGCGGGGCAGAGGCCGAACAGCGGCGTTTCGCCGGCGCCGGCGGGCGGGCGATCCTTGCGATCGACGAGAACGGCGTCGATTTGCGGCTGGTCGCTGAAGCGCGGGAGGCGGTATTCGGAGAAGAGAGGATTGAGGATTTTGCCGTCGGCGAACTTGATCTCTTCGAAGAGAGCGCCGCCGAGGCCCATCATCTGCACGCCAACGATCTGGTTTTCGAGGCCGTCGGGATTGACGATGGCTCCGCAGTCGAATGCCACGACGACGTGTTTGACTTGAACGCTGCCGCTCTTCGGGTCGACGAAGACTTCGACGCAAGTGCCGACGCGGCCGCCCTTCTCGATGCCGCCGCCGAAGCCGAAGCCCTGGCCGGGCGCGGTTTTCTTGCGCGGCCAGCCGAACTTCTTCGCCGAGGCCATGTAGACGTCCTTCAGGCGCTGATCGGAGAGATGCTTCAGGCGGAATTCCAGCGGCTCGACGCCGGCCATTTCCGCCAGTTCGTCCATGGCGGATTCGCGGGCGAAACAATTGGCCGTTGCGGCGAGGCCCCGGTAAGAGCCCTGGCGAAGCGGTGAATCGACCGGATGAAATTCGACGTGCTGGTTGGGGATGTCGTACTGAGTGCCGAGGGCGGCGGGGCCGGAGTTGTAGTTGTGCATCTCCCAGGCGACGAGTTTGCCGTCGGCGCTGAGGCCGGCGCTGATATCGATGACGCCCGCGGGACGGAAATAGGCCCAGATGAACTGTTCCTCACGCGTCCAGACGAGTTTTACGGGCTTGCCCGCGGCGCGGGCGAGGCGCGCGGCTTCGGGAGCGGCGTCGCCGGTGTGCTTGCCGCCGTAGGCGGAGCCGGTGTCGGGCACCATGACGCGAACATCGTCCTTGGAGAGATGGAACAACTCGGCCAGGCTGTCGCGGACGGGGAAAGGCCGCTGGGTTCCGGTCCAGACGGTGAGCTTGCCGTTTTCCCATTCGGCGACGGCGGCATTGGGCTCGAGCGCGTTTTGGGCGATGTAGGCGATGTTGTAGGACTGCTCGAAACGGTGCGCGGCGGATGCCATGCCGTCCTTGACGTTGCCGGTGACGTGGCGGACGTCGAAGCGGAAGCCATTTTCGCGGCGGCGGTCGTCGGGAACGACGTGCTGCTTGAGGTAGGGGAAGATGTTTTGCCAGGAGGGCTGCGGCGGCGCGGGATTCCACGTGGCCTTGAGCGCGGCGAGGGCTTTTTCGGCCGCTTCGGGGGTGGGCGCGGCTACGCCGGCGAAATTGCCGTCGTGCACGACGACTACGCCGGGGATGGCCTTGGCCGCGCTCGCGTCGAGTGAAGCCAGCGTCGCGCCGTAGGCGGGTGCGCGCAGCACTTTGCCGTACATCATGCCGGGCAGGCGGATGTCGGGCGTGTACTTGTGGCGGCCGGTAACGAAATCGATGGCGTCGACCTTCGGGACGGGCGTGCCGGCGACGGTCCATTTCGACGGCGGGATCAGCGGATCTTCGGCGATGATCGTTTTCGAAAGAGTCTGTCCCTCGGCCAATTCGCCGTAGCCGATCGAGCGATGCGCGGAGGGGTCGGTGATTTTGCCGTCTTCGGCGACCAGTTGGGTTTTCGGAGCTTTCCAGCGGTCGGCGGCCAGCTCGACGAGCATGTCGCGCGCGGCGGCGGCGACGCGGCGGAGCTGGGGTCCCATGGTGGGGGTGGTGCGGCTGCCGAAGGTGCCCATGTCGAAGGGCGTGCGCGCGGTGTCGCCCATGACCATGGTGATGGCGTCCATGGGGACGTGAAGCTCCGCGGCCACCTGCTGGGCGAGCGACGTGCGGACGTTCTGGCCGACTTCCACCTTGCCGGTGAAGACGGTGACGGCGCCGCTCGGGGCGATGTGCAGCCAGGCGCCGATATTTTTCGGCAGTGGCGGCATGCCGCCGTTGCGTGCCGGCGCCGCGCCGGGCTTTTGCGCCAGCGCGGAGGGCGCGCGGACCAGCAGAAAGACGCCGATGCCGCCGCCGATGGATTTCAGGAAACCGCGGCGGTCCACGTCGAAGTGGTAGACGGGCGGCGCGAAGGCTTCGAAGCGATCGAGTTCGATCGGTTCGTCGAGCGAGCGAATCTCTTCGTCTCTGTCGATTCTTTCACTCATCGGGAGCCTCCCTTGGCCATGGCCTCGGCGGCCAGCTCGACGGCGTGGAGGATGCGGGGATGGGTGCCGCAGCGGCAGATGTTGCCCTGGAGAAATTCGGCGGCCTGCTCGGTGGTGGGATGGGGATTCGAGCGGAGCAGGGCGACGATGGTCATGATCATGCCGACCGAGCAGTAGGCGCACTGGAAAGAGCCGGCGTCGAGGAAAGCCTGCTGGACGGGATGCAGGCGGCCGTTTTGCTCGAGGCCCTCGATCGTGGTGACGGGGTGATTGCGGACGTGGCCGACTTTGGTGATGCAGGAGCGGCGGGAATAATTGCCAATAAGAACGGTGCAAGCGCCGCATTCGCCTTCGCCGCAGCCGTATTTCGAACCGGTCAGACCGAGGTGGTCACGCAGCACGGTGAGCAGGCTGGTTTCCGGATCGGTGTCGACCGTGTACTTCCGGCCGTTCACGTTCAGCTCGATCGCCATCGAGCGCCTCACTTCCTCCGCCGCGGATGCGGCGGGCATTCGATCACTTACGGGGTGGGATTCGCGCGACCTGCGGTTCGTTTCATCCCCCGAGGATTCTACCGCAGGGAAGGAGGAAAAGGATGCCGCTATTTCGGGGCCCGGCGGGCGAAAGCGCGGGCCTGGCGGAAGATTTCGCGCGGGGCGGGAACGAAACGGGGCGAATGCGCGTAGTATGCTGCGAGAGGGGAGACGGACATGAGAAGACGGCGCTCGCTGATCGGACCGCTGGTGCTGGTGGGGCTTGGTCTGCTGCTGCTCTACAGCAGCGTTCGCTCGAACTGGGCTCCGTGGGAAGTGATCTTTCGTTACTGGCCGGTGATCCTGATCGCGTGGGGATTGGGGAAGATTTGGGACCACCTGCGAACGCGGGATGTCGCCGAGCCGGCATCGGCCAGCCGGTTCTCGGGCGGAGAGCTGGGGATGGCGATCGCGCTCGTGGCGCTGGTGGTGCTGGCGCTCGTGCACAAGCCGGTTCGCGCGCCGGTGGGCAATTACCATTTCACGCGGACGGTCGCGGCGCAGAGCGCGAAAACGGTGCACGCGGAGATTGAATTGGGAGCGGGAGATCTGGAACTCTCCGGTGGCGCGGCCAATCTGATGGAAGCGGATTGCTATTACACGCGGCCTGGGGATAAGCCGGAAGTGAACTACAGCGTTTCGGGCGATAACGGCGAGCTGGACATACGGCAGCCGGGCCACGACCACGTCACCTTCGGCGGCGGCGGACAGCGCAACGAATGGAATCTGCGCTTCGGGAATCAGGTTCCGCTCGATCTGGAAGTGAAAATGGGCGCGGGAACCGGGCGGCTGCAACTGTCGGGCGTGCCGCTGACGCACCTGCGCGTCGAAGGCGGGGCGGGGACGCTGTATGTCGACCTGAGCGGGGACTGGAAGCAGAGCCTGGACGGCCGGATTTCGGGCGGTGTGGGCACGGTGACGGTGCGGCTGCCATCGAGCGTTGGCGTTCGCGTGCATGCGGGCGGCGGGCTGGGAGCGGTGAACGCGCCGGGCTTCCAGCGCGACGGCGAGGCCTACGTCAACAGCGCTTACGGAAAATCGCCGGTCACTTTGACGCTCGATATCAGTGGCGGCATCGGGACGATCAATCTGGAATCGGGGTCTTGACGCGCGCTTCAGTCTTTCACGGGCAAAGGCCCACGGTCAGGAAAGCGCTGACCGTGGCTACCGAGACGGAGGCACGCTCTGCGAGGGATGCGGCGAAGGGCACGTGCAACGTGCCCCTACGATACGTGCAGAGTCCCAAGCGGCCAGAGATGCGGCGCGGAGCGCGCCGAAAAGTTTCCACAGGGTGCGGCTTGACTTCCACAGGCGGGAAACGGTAGAAAACGACCGGGCTGGGAGTTCACGGAAGCCGGAGATGTCACACCGAAAGGCCCTCATTCGCGCCGCCCGTTTTCGAGGTGCATCCATAGCGCGAAAACTCCGGCAACGATAGGCGGAAATTCTCAGAAGACCAGGGTTTCGAAGGGAACCGCAGTGGCTCCCTGTTCTTGGTGTATCCGGGGTGCGGAGCCGAAGGAGCGCTCGCGAGCGGCGAGTGTAATGGAATATTTACGCGGCGCTCTTGGTGCGGAAAAGTTTGCCGGGCAGTGTGGTGAGGCCTGGGATGGGGCAGCGGGCAGGTATTCTTTGGGCGGAGATCCCGAATCTCCGTTGCGCGGACGCGAGACGATGCGGCACGAGCAGCGCCGTTTTGGCCCGGAGGGAGCGCGGGGCGGTGACGTTTCTTCTGGAGGCGCGTTTGCTTGGGACCAACCGCAATCTTACTGGGAGGACTACATGTCAGCTGATTTGACGCAGGCCTGCGGCAAGGGCCTCGTTTCGAGGGAGAAGGCGGCGGCTCGCGCGCCCGAAGAGCGGCAGGCGGGAGAAGGCGGCGGTCGCGTGGCGCGCAAGGCGGTTTGGTCGGTCGCGATACTACTCGTCTTTTTTGTGGCGGCTCCGTTCACGGCACGAGCGCAGCAATTGCTGGGCTCGATCAACGGAACGGTGACGGACACTTCCGGCGCGGTGGTGCCTGGCGCGACGGTGAAGGTGGTGAACACGGGCACGAACCTGACGCTCACCGAGACGACGGAGAAGAACGGTTCCTACAACGTGCTGAACCTTCCTATCGGCACCTACACGGTGACGGTATCGAAGAAGGGATTCAAGCAGGTGGTGCACAGCGAGGTGCTGGTCGAGGCCAATCGCGCCTCGACGGTGAACACGGCGCTCGAGCCGGGAGCCATCACCGCCCAGGTGACCGTTACCGCGACGCCGCTGCTGGACCAGACGGACACGACGAACGGATATGTGCTCGGTTCGAAGCTGATCGAGTCGACGCCGCTCGGGACGGGCAGTTTCACGCAGCTGGCGACGATGGCGCCGGGCGTCAGCGCTGACCTCCTGAGCGGATCGGGCACGAACGCCGGATTGGGAAATCAGGACATCTGGGCGAACGGACAGCGCGACACGAGCAACAGCGTTTCGTTCAACGGGATCAGCGGGAACAACGTGTTCAACGGGATGACGTCGAGCTCGGTGGGCGCGAGCCGTTTCGTGCTGAACACGAACGAGCAGTTTTTGCCGGGCGGCCAGATTCAGAACGAATACATCGGTGTACGACGCGATCGGGCAGGGGATGCCGACGCCGCCGCCGGAAACGATCGAAGAGATGCACGTGATGACGTCAATGTACGACGCGTCGCAGGGCGCCAACAGCGGCGCGCACATCGAAGTAGTCACCAAATCCGGCACGAACAACTTTCACGGGCAGGCGTACGAGTATCACCAGAACGACCGGATGGAATGCGAACCCGTTTTTCATGAACGCGCAGGGGATTCCGCGCCAGCCGCTGCACCGGAACACCTTTGGCGGGACGTTCGGCGGGCCGATCCTTCACAACAAGATGTTCTTCTTCGGATCGTACCAGGGACAGCGCGTGACGGACGCCTTCAACGGCGCCACGACCGGCGTGAACGTGCCGATCGGGTTGACGAACGATCGCAGCGCGGCCACGCTCGCGGCCTTGGCCAACACCGACTACGGCACCAGCCTCACGGCGAGCAGCATCGATCCGGTGGCGCTGAAGATCATGCAGGCGAAGTCGGCGAGCGGACAGTACCTGATTCCCTCGCAGACGACCAACGATCCGAACCAGATCGGCGCACTCGGCTACAACGCGTTCGAGCAGGGTCCTCCGAGCACGTTCAAGGCCGATCAGATCAACGCGAATATCGACTACAACTTTTCGCAGCGGGACCGCTTTTCGGAAAAATACTATTATCAGCGTGATCCTTCGACCAGCCCGTTTGCCGTGAGCCAAACGCTCGGGTTCCCGCAGTCGTTGAACGCGGGCAGCCAGGTGGTGTCGCTGGACAACATCACCGAGTTGACGCCGACGACTTCGTGGGAGCAGCGGCTCGGTTTTACGCGCGAAGTGGCATACGCCAACACCGCGCAAACACTCACGCCGCAGAGCGTCGGGGTCAACGTGCTGGGAAGCACCTACTTTCCGGGCTTCAGCATTGGCAATCCCACGAACTCGACTTTTTTGCCGGGAGGCACGGGCGGCGACCTGGGCATTGGACCGTCGAACAACTTTGCGAACGCCGGCGTCTTCCAGAACCAGTTTGAAGGATCGACGAACTACAGCTGGATCAAGGGCATTCACAACCTGTCGTTTGGCGCGCGCTTCGACTACGGCCAGTTGAACATCGTCAACAAGGAAAACCAGGTCGCGACGTTCAACTTCAGCAACTTCACGAACTTCCTGACGGGGACGCTGGGCGGACGCAACAGCGGGCGCCTGCTGAACGGCGAAACGAACCGCTACTACCGATACAAGCAGGCCGGCCTTTACGCGCAGGACCAGATCCGCGTGAAAAGCAACCTGAGCGTGGATATCGGGCTGCGGTGGGACTGGGACGGGCCGCTCGTCGAGAAGAACGGGATGCTCACCAACTTCTATCCGCAGAATTACAAGTACAACCTGGCGACCGACACGATCCAGAACATCGGCCTGGTGGTTGCGGGAAACAACAAGCAGTTCTGCGGATCGAGCCAATCCTACTGCGTGAGCAACTCGACGCTGACCGGGCGGCAATGGATGCTCGAGCCGCGCATCGGGATCGCGTGGAGTCCGACGTTCGTCAAGAACCTGGTGGTGCGTGCGGGCTTCGGCCTGTACGCGGACCGTGGCGAATTCTTCACGGAGTTTTCGCCGAGTGCCGGGCTGGGCATCAGCGGGCCGTTCGGCGTAACGACGGAACAGCCATTCACCGTTCCCTTCTATACCAGCTGCAGCGGAGCAGGTTGCCTGAGCAACAACCCATTCGGCACGAGCGCACCGCCACCTCCGCCGAGCAACTTCAACGGAGTGGCGGCACTGGTGCACAACATGTCCGGGCTGAGCGGGTGCGCGGAGCCGGTGACGCCGACGTGCACGCCGACCGGATACGCCAATTTGGCGTTCCTGTTCGGCGGTTACGATCCGAAGAACACGCTACCCTATTCGGAGAACTGGACACTCGACTTGCAGTGGCAGCCGTCCAATTCGCTGCTGCTCGACCTGGGCTATGTGGGGAATCGCGGGCTGCATCAGTTGCTGCCCGTTCCCTTCAACCAGGCGCTGATCGCCACGCCGCAACATCCGGTGAACGGCCAGATCTATTCCTACGGGTACCAGGCCACCGACGCGGCGGGAAACCCTCTTCTGACCGAGCAGGTGATGACGACGATCGGCGATTACGCGTTCAACGATGGGAACACGGCGCTGCGCGTGCCCTACATCGGGTACAACCCCAACTCCAACTATTGGCAGGCGGTGGGAATCTCCGACTACAACGCGCTCCAGTTCAGCGTGAAGAAGCGCATGAGCCATGGACTGGCGATCAACGCTTCCTATACGTGGTCGCACACGCTCGATGAGGGCGGCGGACTTGCCGAAGGGCTGTTCTACAACGGCAACAACCCGCTGAATCCGAGAAGCGCGTACGGCAACGCGAGCTACGACCGCACGCATGTGCTCACCATCGGCTACGTGTACCAGATCCCGGGCATTTCGGGAGCCAACGGGTTCGTGAAGAACGTCGTGAACGGCTGGGGCATCGGCGGGATGACGGTTGCCGAGAGCGGCCAGCCTTACAGCGTGTACGACTTCTCGGGGACCGTGGCCAGCCAGTATTGGGGTGCGGGCGACGATTTCATCACCAATCCGCTGCTCGCCATCCCGAACGGCAACGCGCAGAGCGTGCAACTGCAGGGCACCACGGGAGTCAATCCTGGCAATCCGGTGCTCAACGCGGCGGCGTTCGGCATCACCATCAACGCGCCGGGAACCAACGGCGTGCCTCCCTGCGGGCTGACAACCGCCGGGACCACAGCGTGCGACTATTCGGAAACGGGATACGCTTCGATTGGGCGCAACCCGTTCCGCGGGCCGTTCCAAACGCGATTCGACTTCGACGTTTTCAAGAACTTCAAGCTGGGCGAGCGATACAGCCTGCGTTACGACGCTCAGTTCTTCAATCTCTTCAACCACCCGAGCTTCGACACTCCGAACAACAACTTCACCCTGGATCCTTGCTATGGCGCCAACACTCAAACGGCCCCCGGCGGCTACTCCTGCCAGTGGTATGGCACGATTCCTGCGGTAGGGTCGTCTGGACCCATTGGAAACGGCCAAGCTCCTGCGGGGACGGGCTACATACAGAACCCGTTGGGCAGTTCGCGCTTCATTCAGATGTCGTTGCACCTGATCTTCTGAAGACGCGTGGAGGTTGAGGTGCATTTCACGGGGCCGCGCCCAAAGGCGCGGCCCCGTTTTTTTTGCGGGCAGCGAACGCCGGCAGGGGGAAAAGATATGCCGCGGGAGGGGGAAGCCGCGTAGTAGAATCACGGACAAATGGGTGTTGCCTATTGTCCCCGATGCCAGGGTGTCGCGGCATCCGCCGCGGGGCAGGCTTACTGTCCGCGATGCGGCTGGAACCGCCATGTGGCCGTCCTTCAGATTCGCTCTCTGCAAAGATTGCTGCCGATTCTGCTGCTGCCGGTGCTGGCTTACGGGCTGCTGCTGGTGGCGCGGGCAGGAGACTGGGAACCATTTCTTTATGTGTTTCTGCTCGGCGTGGGGTTTTGCGTGCTCGGCGTGTGGTGGCTGGGGCGGTCGCTCGAGCGGTTGGAAAAGATGCAGCCGCTCGATCCGGAGCGGGTGAAGCTGGCCCGGTTGACCGATCCGGAGGAAGAGGAAGAGGCGCGGTCGCGGGCGATGCTGACGGTGGGGCGGCCGCGGCCGGTGAGGCTGATTTCTTCGGGGCGAGTCTACTTCGTCGTGCTGTCGGCGATTATCGTGGCGGTGGAAGTGATGCTGCTCCGGCATCTGGTGCGACTGTACGGCGAGACGGGTTCGGTGGCGGAATTTTCCGCTTGGGAATGGATCGCGGCGGCCGGGGTTGTGGGGCTGCTGGCGATCTTGATTGCCGTGCCGTTGCGGCTGAGGCGGCAGAGGCGGTTGGTGGAAACGGGCGAGGTTGCTCTGGGCCGGGTGACGCGGCAGTGGAAGGTGCGGGGGAATTCGTGGATTCAGTACGAGGTGAACCTCGGCGGAGCCACGTTGAAGAAGAACAGCCTCGACGCGAGCCACCGGCTCTACACCGGGATGAAGGTTCCGATCTTCTATGACGCGGCGAACCTGAGCCGGCAGGTGCCGTGCTGCGCCGCCTACTACGAAGTGGTGCTTCCGCCGAAAGAGTGAGCGGTCTTACCTTCCGTCGTGCGGACGAACGTTCGAGCGAATCGGCGGGGGCGTGTTGAACCGCTCGAATTCGCGTTTGTGGCGCGCCCGGATTTCGGCTCGGCGGTGTTCGGCGGCGAATTCGTAGAGAAGGCCGATTACAGCCAGACCCACAAAGACAATCAGAGTAAGGGAGAGGGCTCGCATGGTTGTTCGAATGCTAGTCCTGAATTGCGGGTGTGTCAATCTCGCGAGGGGGACTGACGCGGGTCACTCGGGAAGCGGGCGGCCGCGCGTTTCAACGCCCGGCGCTACGAGCGCCAGGGCCACCACAAAGACGATCGCTGTGAGCGCGGGCGGATGATACACAAACTTGCGGGCGGGCGGCTACGCTTGATGGATCGGTTTGGTCGAGCGGAAAAGACCACGGTCAGGAAGGCGCTGACCGTGGCTACCAGGGCCTGTGAGTGGGATCGATGGGCGGCTGGACGTTCAAGAATCGAGGTATTTGATGAAGACTACTTCGTTCTGGGCTTCGTTGTAGAGGAGTTCGTCTACCATGGCTCGCACGAGGAGAAGGCCGAAGCCGCCGGGGCGCAGACCTTTTTGCTCGCGCACTTCGAGGTGCTTTGTCGGCTCATCGGGCGGATTGACCAGGGCGGAATGTTCGAGATCCTCGAAGCGGAATCCGCCGCCGGGGTCGGCGATGCGGTAGAGCAGCATGCGGCGGGCGCGGAGGTAAGAGATGCGGACTTTCTGGTTCGGGTCAAGCCGGCCGCCCCATTCGATGGCGTTGTTGAGCAACTCGCGGAAGGCCTGGCCCACCTGTTCGCGAACTTCGGGGGGAAGATCGGCCTTGAGATGCTCGAGGAAGCCGGTGATGCGCGAGGCGACCTCGAGATCGCAGGGCACGATGAGTTCCACCCAGTTGGGCTTGGCCGAGACGACCTCGATCGGCGGCGCGGCGCCACTCAAATTGACGGCGCCTTCGACGACCTGCAGCAGTTCCTTTGGGTCGACCGGTTTGCGGATGTAGTGATAGGCCTGCTCGCGGATGGCGGCGAGCAGGGTTTCGGGCGTGTCGTCGGAGGTGAGCACGACGACGCGGGGGCCGTTGGCGCGGCGGCGGAGCCAGGCCATCAGCTCGAAACCGTTGACGCGCGGCATCCAGATGTCGGTGAGCACCAGATCGTATTGTTCTTTTTTGAGGCGGTCGATGGCGGCGCGGCCGTTGGGGGCGACGGTGACGGAGAAGCCGGCGCCCTTGAGCGTGCCGCCGAGGAACTGGCGGGTCGTCGCGTCGTCTTCCACGATGAGAATCTTTTTCATCGCTCTCGTTTTCTGCCGCGGGAATCGCGGCGGCGCGTGCCGGGTTTTTCGAATTGAGCGCTCAGCGCGTCGAGCTTGCGATTCAGCCGGTCCATTTCCTTTTTGAGTCTGGCAAGCAATTCCCCGGCGCCTTCGAGCCGGTTGGAGCGTGCGCCGGCTTCGATCTGGCGCGCCAGATCGGGCACGGCGCCGGGGCCGAAAACGCCGGCAGCTCCCTTGAGCGTGTGCCCGGCGCTCGCCAGAGCTTCGGCATCCCTCCGGCGCACGGCCCGGGCGATGCGAGCGAGCAGCGTGGCGGCATCTTTCTGAAACGTGCGCACGAGAGAGCGGAAAAATTGAGGATTGCCGCCGAAGCGTTCGAGCATTGCGGCGGCTTCGCCGGTGTGCGCGGCCTCGGAAGCGATCTTCGCGGGGCGCGGCGTGCCGCGTTGCACGAGGGACTCGATCGCACGGTAGAGGTCGCTGGCCTGGATGGGTTTTGAGACGTAGGCGTCCATGCCGGCTTCGAGGCAGCGCTCGCGATCGCCGCGCATGGCGTGCGCGGTCATCGCGACGATCGGCAGATGCCGCGCGCCGGAGGCCTCGGCTTCGCGAATCGCGCGCGTGGCTTCGATCCCGTTCATCACCGGCATCTCCACGTCCATCAGCACCAGATCGAATTTTTGCCGGCGCACGGCATCGAGCACTTCCCGGCCGGTGCGGGCGACGGCGGTGCGATAGCCGCGCTTTTCGAGCAGGAGCACGATCAATTTCTGGTTCATCGGATTGTCTTCGGCCACCAGGATGCGCAGCGGCGCGGAGGCGGGCGGCCGGGCGGGCGGGCGGCGCGCGGCGAGGCCGGGAGCGGGGGCGGGTTCGAGACTCGAAACAATCGCGTTCAGCAGGTCCGATTGCTTCACCGGTTTGGTGAGGCAGGTGGCCACGCCGAGCTTGCGGGCGCGCGCGACCTCGGCGGGGTCCACGGCCGTGGTCAGCAGAATGACGGCGGCGCGACGATGGCGCGGGTGTGCCCGGACGCGGCGCAGGAAGGCGAGGCCGTCCATGGACGGCATTTTGGCATCGACGAGCACGAGAGCAAAGGGGCGGCGCGCGCGCTCGGCGCGCTCGATCCGGCGAAGCGCGTCGGCGGGGCCGGCGGCGGCCGGCTTCATGCCCCAGTTGCCCAGCATCTCCTTGAAGATGCGGCGATGCACGGCGCTCGCGCCGACAACGAGCACGGGCAGGCCGCGCAGATGTGCCGGCAGCGACGACCGGGCCGGTTTGGCGCTTTCGGACTGGAGCTCGAAGCGGGCGGTAAAGTGGAAGACGCTGCCGCGGCCGACCCGGCTTTCCACCCAGATGCGCCCGCCCATCAGCGCGACGAGCTGCGCGGCGATGGTGAGGCCGAGGCCGGTGCCGCCGTAGCGGCGAGTGGTGGATGCGTCGGCCTGGGCGAAGGAGCCGAAGATCATCTCCTGTTTTTCGGCGGGAACGCCGGGACCGGTATCGGATACGGCGAAGTGGAGGATGACGCCGTCGGGCTCGGCGGATTCGATCTCGACGTGGACGAGCACTTCGCCGCGGTCGGTGAATTTGATGGCGTTGCCGGCCAGATTGAGCAGGATCTGGCGGAGACGCAGGGCGTCGCCGGCGAGCGCGTCGGGAACGTCCGGGCGGATGTGGCAGGCGAGTTCGAGATGCTTTTGCTGGGCGCGCACGGCGAGCGATTTCACGGCGCCTTCGACCGTGTCGCGCAAGCTGAAGGCGGCGCGATCGAGTTCGAGCTTGCCCGCCTCGATTTTCGAGAAATCGAGGATGTCGTTGAGGAGGGAAAGCAGGGAGCTGGAGGATTCGGAGACGATTTCGAGGTATTCGCGCTGCTCGGCGGTGAGCGGGGTGGCGAGGGCCAGCTCGGTCATGCCCATGATGGCGGTCATCGGCGTGCGGATTTCATGGCTCATCCGGGCGAGGAAATCGCTTTTGGCGCGCGTGGCGTGCTCGGCCTGCTGCCGGGCGAGATTGAGCTCTCGAATCAGGCGGGTGAGCCGGGTGGCGTTGCCCTCCTGCTCGCGGCGCGCCTCCTCGAGCGAGGCGGCGTATTCCTTGATCTCGCGCTCGGTGCGGCGGCGCTCGACGAACTGGCCGATCTGACTGCCGGCGGCGCCGAGCATGATGAGCAGGTTTTCGTCGCGGGCGCGGAGGTCGCGGGAAAAAAATTCCATGACGCCGATGACGGCGTCGGCGACGCGGATGGGGAAAGCGAAAGCGCTGCGCAGGCCGGCGGCGACGGCGGCGGAATTGCGAGGAGATTTGGCTTCGCTCTCGAGATTGGCGATCCAGAGCGGCTGGGCCTCCGACCAGACGCGGCCGGGAAGTTCCTCGCCGGCGCGAAGCGCGGTCCGGCGTGTTTCGGCTTCAAAGGCGGAGGCGTTGGCGGCGGTTCGGATCGCTTCGCAGCCCAATTCGGTTGCGCCGGGTTCGGCGTGCCAGAAGACGCCGGCTTCGAGGTCCAGCGTGTCGCAAAGCGCTCGCAGGATATGCGGAGCGGCGTCGGGGAGCGACGGCGATTCCTCGAGGACGCGCGTCAGCGAGTAGCCGGCGGCCAGGCGCTGTTCGGCTCGCTTGCGCGAGGTGATGTCCCGGGCGACGGCGTAGACGCGCTGCCGGTCGGAAGCCGGGCTCGCGCTCCACAGCAGCCAGCGGTAGGAGCCGTCGCGGGAACGGTAGCGATTTTCGAAGGAGACGGTCTGGCTGCCCCGGGTCAGTTTCTCGGCCTCGGCCAGAGTGGCCGCGCGATCGTCGGGATGGACGAACTCGGTGTAGGGGACGCTCATCAACTCCTCGGCGGTGTAGCCGAGCGTTTTTTCCCAAGCGGAGTTCAGGCGCTTGAAGCAGCCGTCGAAGCCGGCGATGCACAGCAGGTCGAGCGAGAGATGGAAGAGACGCTCGAAATCCTCGCGGTCCGTGCGTTCCGGCAAATCGGCGGGTTGGCGTCTCGGTGGCATTCAGTGTCCGGCCGGGCCGGACGGATTTGGAAGGGATGGAATCAGCCATATTGTATAGCGATGTGAGCTTGCGCGGTCAACCTGGCCAGGATATTGGCGGCGGAGGCGGGGTTTTGAGAAAAGCAGCAGCCAAGAGAGGCTGAGCTCCGGATGCGGTACGGATTTTGGGTAGCACAGGCATTCCTGCCCTGTGCGCCTTCGGGCAGGTGGGCGCCCCAAGCTTCGGTTTTAAGCCTGGGGATTTTTCGGCGCAGTCCATCCCTGCCGAACACTTCCCTGCCTATGCCGCCCCGAGAAGGTAGAGCTGCGCGCCACCTCCGAAAGCGCACAGGCAGGAGTGTGTCAAGTTCCAGGACATCCTTTACAGAGTGTTATCAGGACATTCTTTACACTTGCGGGTCAGTGTCGCTCAGCCAGCGGTCCACCGCGGTGGACCGCTGGCTGAGCGGGTCGAGCTCGCGGACCAGGCTGCGGCAGTAGTAGACCAGGATCCGTCCTTCGACCCGGATCAGTTCCACCCATTCGCCGGCCAGGGCCCGGCTGATGTCCCAGCGGCGGCCCTCGAGGCAGAGCTGACCCTCAGCCTGCAACTTGCGCACCTCGGCTCCCGCGTCGTATTCCCAGGCCGGCGGATTCGGCTGATACCGTTTCGTGCTCTTGCTCCACACCGAAGCCGGGGTCCGCATGCCCAGCGCTTCATGGGGACGCACGTGGTTGTATTCCTGCCGGAACGCGTCCAGCCACACCTGGCGCTGCTCGCCGACCGGCACGCCGCGCCGCCGCATCGCCGCTTCCAGCGTTCCATGGAAACGCTCCACCTTCCCTTGCGTTTGCGGATGCCGATAGCCGCTGAAGTGCATCCGAATGCCCTGCTTCATCAGCCACACCGTCAGCCAGGTCCAACCCGTCGCCGCCCGCATGTTCCACCACGGCGTGCCGTGATCCATCAGCATCGCCTCCGGCACGCCGGACTGCGTGAACACCGCTTCCAGACACTCGCGCACCGCATCGGCTCGCGTCGACCAGGTCCCGGTGAGCGTCACGGCGTAGCGGCTGTGATCGTCGAGCAGCGAGAGCGGGCCGACCGGCGCGTCCCAGCCCACCGGGCTCTTGAAATCCATCTGCCAGAGCTGGTTCGGCGCGCCGCGCTCGAACCGCTTCGTCGCCGCGCGATGCCGGTCCTGCGGCCGCACCAGATCATGGCGATGCAGAATCCGCTGCACCGTGATCACCGGCAGGTCCACGCCCTCGCCCGCCAACAGATGCCGCAGCTTGCGCGCTCCCCAGTCGGGCCGCTGCTCGCGCAGTTCGACAACGCGCTGCTCGATCCCCACCGGCGTCCGCGCCGGACTGTGGCGCGGACGCCGGCTCCGCTCGGCCATGGCGACCAGCCCGCCCTCCTGATAGCGCCGCAGCCAGACGTAGCCGGTTGGCCGCGAGATCTCGAACTCCCGGCACAGTGCCTGCATCGTCTTCTCGCGCCGGCTGGCGCAAACCACAAACCGCATCCGCTGCTCGTCTACGTCCACGGTCCCCCAAGCCATCCTCGCCCCCGTCCGAGGGCGGTCACCGCCCTCGTCACAAACCGGGGCGAGTGTAAAGGATGTCCTGATAACACCGTGTAAAGGATGTCATGAGTCTGAACACAGGAATGCCTGTGCTACCGAAAGCGGAATTGTGGCACAGGCGCTAGAGGCGGTCGGCTTCCTCTCGGATGCGGCGCCAGGCCTGGTCGACGTGGCGGAATTCGGTGTGGGCCTGGCCAATCGACATGCGGAGTGTGAGGCGGCCGTCGAGGCGCGTGTGAGTCAGGTAGAGATCGCCGCCGGCGTTCAAGCGATCGAGCAACGCCTGATTCTGCTCGTCGCCCGAGCGCAGGCGGAAACAGACCAGATTGAGCGGGGCGGGCGCGGCCAGTTCGAAGCGCGGGTCTTCGCGCACCCAGCGGGCGAAGGTTTGCGCGAGATCGACGTGGCGGCGGACCTCGGCGCGCAGGCCCTCGACGCCGTAATGGCGGATCACGAACCACAATTTGAGCGCGCGGAAGCGGCGGCCGAGCGGGATGTGCCAGTCGCGATAGTCGATCACCGCGCCCGAGGCGCTCGCCTGATTGCGCAGATATTCGGGCAGGATGCTGAGCGCTTCGATGAGCGGGGCGCGGTCGGCCACGTAGAAACAGTCGCAATCGAAGTTCGTGAACATCCATTTGTGCGGGTTGAAGCAGTAGCTGTCGGCGAGTTCGAGCCCTTCCTGAATCCAGCGGAATTCCGGGCACAGCGCGGCGGTGCCGGACATGGCGGCGTCGACGTGCAGCCAGACGCCGGCTTCGCGGCAGATTTCGCCGATGGAGCGGACCGGATCGATGGCGTTCGAGGATGTGGTGCCGATGGTGGCGCAGACGAAGCAGGGAACTTTTCCTTCGCGGCGATCGCGGGCGATGGCTTCGGCGAGCGCGTGCGGGCGCATGGCAAAGTCGGAGTCGGCTTCGATGACGCGGAGATTGGCGCGGCCGATGCCGGCGACTTTCACCGCTTTTTCGATCGAGGAGTGGGCCTGGCTGGAGGTGTAGGCGGTGAGGCGGCCGTCGCAGCCGTTTTCGTTCGAAGCGCCGGCGGTCGCTCGCTCGCGCGCGGCCAACAGCGCGCAGAGCGAGGCGCTCGAGGCGGTGTCCTGAATCACGCCGCCGCCCTTGCCCGTCGAAAGAAATTTTTCGGGCAGGCCCAGCATTCCGACCAGCCAGTCGAGAACGTGCGTTTCGAGTTCGGTGCAGGCGGGGCTGGTGGTCCACATCATGCCCTGAACGGCCAGGCCGGCGGAAAGCAACTCGCCGAGGATCGAGGGACCGGAGGTGTTCGAGGGGAAAAAGGCGAAGAAGTTCGGCGACTGCCAGTGCGTGAGGCCGGGAAGGATGATTTCGCCGACGTCGCGCAACATCGCGTCGAACGGCTCGCCTTCGGCCGGAGGATCGGGCGGCAGCGCGGCGCGGATTTCGCCGGGCTTCACGCGCGAGAGAACGGGGAACGATTCCACCTGGCGGTGATAGTCGGCGATCCAGTCGATTACTTCGCGGCCGTTGCGGCGGAAGTCCTCGATGCTCATGTGGTGGCTGCGCGGGTCGTCGGACATTTCGGTTTTCTCCACGGAAATCGATACTGCGGGCGCAGACTGGATTTCAGCCGCGCGGAGAGGCACGAGCCATCTTACCGGGGTCTCGGCTCCGGTGCAGATCTTTCTCGGGCAAAGGCGCTTGGCGCCCGCCCTCCGGATTTGAGAGGGCTGGTTTCTCCATTTGTGGGCCGAGAGAGGGAGATGAGGGCAAAAACGCCAGGCGCAAGTCCGGCGGCTGGGGCACCCAGGGCCTGAAAACCCAGGACCTCGCGCGGGAACGCAAGTTAACGCGGCCTTGCGCCTGTCGTGGTCAGCGAAGCGAAACATCCCGAAAGCAGCGAGGAGAAGTGACGCTCATAGACGTAGGGACGGGATCCTTCGCTTTGCTCAGGATGACAGAATTTCTTAAGCCGCGGCTGTGCTTAGGGATGGAGTCGCTCTCAGGCTGCCATCAAGGACGGCCGGCGTCCTCTCATGGACTCTTCGCAGTTTTGGCGGACTCGTGCGGCTGCCAGCCGGGGCCGCGGAGGGGGCGGCCGGCGGTTGCTCGGGTGAGTTTGCCGTTTTCGAATTCGAGTTGGCCGTTGACGAAGACGTAGTCGACGCCGACCGATAGCTGCGTGGGCTGCTGATAGGTGGCTTTGTCGATGATGGTTTGGGGATTGAAGATGGTGATATCGGCGAAGTAGCCGGGTTCGAGCAGGCCGCGGCCGACCAGATGCTCGCGCTGGGCGGGCATCGAGGTGATTTTGCGGATCGCTTCTTCCATCGATATCAGGTGCAGATCGCGCACGTAATGGCCGAGGAAGCGGGGCATGGAGCCGAAGGCGCGCGGGTGCGTGTGTGGCTCGAAGAGGGGGCCGTCGAGCGAGAGTTCGCTGGCGTCGAGGCCGATGCTCGTCCACGGCTGCTCGAGGCCGTATTCGAGGTCTTTTTCACTGGCGATGAAATAGAGCGCGCCGGTCTGGCCCTGGTCGGCGAGGATGAAATCGAAGAGGGCGTCGAGCGGCTGCTTGTGCTGCATTTGCGCCACTTCGGCGATGGTTTTGCCGTCGTAGGGCTTGAGCGCGGGATTGAATACGCCGGAGATCATCACGCCCGAGGCGCCTCCGCTGTCGTAATAGAGGTTTTCCCATCCGGGGTGATCGCTGGCCATTTCGGTTTTGATTTTTTGGCGCGTGGCCGGATCTTTCAATCGCTCCAGAAGTTTTTGCTGGCCGCCGTCGGCGACCCAGGGCGGAAGGCAGGAGTCGAGCGCGGTGGCGCCGGCGAGATAGGGATACATGTCGGCGCGGATGTCGATGCCGGAGGCGCGCGCGGCATCGATTTTCGCGACGAGTTTCGGCATCTCGCCCCAGCGCGGCTTGCCGCTGACTTTCAGATGGAAGATTTCAACCGGGATGTGCGCCTGGCGGCCGATTTCGATGGCTTCGTCGAGGGCCTGGAATTCGGTGGCGCCCTCGCTGCGCATGTGGGTGGCGTAAATGCCGCCGTAGGCGGAAGCGATTTTGGCGAGGGCGATGAGTTCGTCGGTTTTCGCGAAGGTGCCGGGCGGGTAGATGAGCGCGGTGGAGATGCCTAGCGCGCCGTCTTTCATCGCCTGGGCGACCAGGTCTTGCATCTTTATGAGTTCGGCGGGCGTGGGCGCGCGATCGACGTCGCCGAGAACGGCTTCGCGGACCTGCGCCGCGCCGACGTAGGTGCCGATATTGATGGGCGTGCCCTGTTTTTCGAGTCGGCGGAAATAGCCGTCAAGCGTGGTCCAGTCGATGGTGAGGTGATATTGCTTGAGGAAGGGCTGGAGCGGGGCGAGAGTGAGCGCGTCCTGCGGCGCGATCGATCCGCCCTCGCCGGTGATTTCGGTGGTGATGCCCTGGCTGAGTTTGCTTTGGGAACGGTTGTCGATGAGGAGCGCGGTTTCCGACTGGCCGAGCATGTCGATGAAGCCGGGCGCGACGACGAGGCCGCGGGCGTCAATCACGCGTTTGGCTTTGGCTCCGGTCAGCTTGCCGATGGCGACGATGCGGTCGCCGCGAATCGCGATGTTGGCCTGGTACCAGGGATTCCCGGTGCCATCCATGATGCGGCCGTTTTCGATCAGGACGTCGTAGGCACCGGCGGCAGCGGCCGGCGCTTTGCGGGACGGGCCGCAATTCGCCTGGGTGAGCAACGCGAGGACGATGGCGGCCGCCAGACCGAGATGCGAGGACGGGAGGCGGAAAATTCTTCGAAACATGATTGGCACGCTCCGTTTCCGGCTGTTTCGCCTCGCCATCCCGTTTGCCAATGGAATCCCAGCGGCGCGGCCGAATGCCGAAAAAGCGGGTTGAAGCTACCACACTTTGCCTGTTTTGTGGCATGCGGCTCGATGGAGAATTTTACGGGGCTGGCGAAGAGGATTCCGGGAAATTGACTTCGCGGGTACACTACCGGAGGGCCTTCTCAAAATCGATTCTTTGCGGAGGGGGACGACGATGAAACGCGCGGGTATCATCATCGGGATCGTGTTGATCGGAATCGCTTACGTCCTCGGATTCTGGCCGCAGTACCAGAAGGCGCGCGAGAGCCGGCGGCAAGTGGAACAAATGACCGTCGAACTGTCCGGCGCGCAGGCGCAGGTGCGGCTTTACCAATTGCAGAATTCACTGATCGCGGTTGTCCGGCAAGCCAACCAGAAGAATTACGGGCAGGCATCGACGCTCTCGACGAAATTTTTCGATGACGCGCGCGCTGAAGTGCCGCGACAGAGCGATCCGAAGGTGAAGGCGGCGCTCGAATCCATATTGCAGCAGCGCGACGCGGTCACCGCGGCGCTCGCCAAGGGCGATCCGAGCGCGCTCGGGCTGCTCGAACCGCTGGAGGGCACGATGTTCCAGATCGTCAACGAAACGCCGGGGAGCGCGGCGACACCTTGACGGCGCTCGAACGTGCGCCAGCGAAATCAAGGCATCGTGACGACGACGGCCGCGCATGGCTGGCGGCCGGCGCGGAGCGATGAGGCGCATACAGGGATTCGAGGTATTTCTTGCGGACGAACCCACGGTCAGGAAAGCACTGACCGTGGCTACCACACCGGTCAGGTCCAGTCGAACGCCTGATGCCCCGTAGATTCTAGATCCAGCGCTTGCGGCGGAAGAAGTACAGCATGCCTGCCAGGACGAGCAGCATCAGGGTGAGCGCGAACGGGTAGCCCCAATACCAGTTCAACTCGGGCATGTTCAACGGGGAGCGGTGGGGATTGAAATTCATGCCGTAGACGCCGGCGATGAAGCTGAGCGGCATGAAGATCGTGGCGATGATCGTGAGAACTTTCATGATGCTGTTCATGCGATTGCTCACGCTCGAGAGGTAGACGTCGAGCAGGCCCGAGGCGCTTTCACGGTAGGTTTCGAGCATGTCGATCACCTGGAAAGTGTGGTCGTAGCAATCGCGAAGGTAGATCTGGGTTTCGGCGGCGAAGTGGGCGGCGGTATCGCGCAGCAGGGAATTGAAGAGGTCGCGCATCGGCCACAGCGTGCGGCGGAGGGTGAGCAGGTCGCGTTTCGTGCCCAGGATGCTCGTGATCGTTCGTTCGTCCGAGACGGTGATGACTTCCTGTTCCAGGTTCTCCAGGCGTTCTCCGTAATCTTCCAGGACCGGAAAATAGGAATCGACGATGGCGTCGAGCAGCGAATAGGCCAGGTAATCGTGTCCCGCCTGACGGATGTGGCCCTGGCCCTTGCGGATGCGCTCGCGCACCGGATCGAAGCAGTCGCCGGGACGCTCCTGGAAGGTGAGCAGGAAATCCTTGCCGAGAAACATGCTGACCTGCTCGGTGCGCAGGCGGCCGTCGGAGAAGATCATGCGGGCGACGACGAAAAGATATTCGCCGTAGGATTCGACCTTGGGGCGCTGCTGCACGCTGGTTACGTCCTCGAGCGCGAGGCGATGCAGGGCGAAAATCTCGCCCAGGCGGGCGGTGGTTTCCGCGTCGCCCACGCCGTCGACGTTCACCCATAGCACATTCCATTTTCCGCGCATCGCGGCGAGCGCGCCGACGTCGCGGACCTCCTCTTCGTGGAACTCTTCGGGGCCGTAGCCCATCACGTGAATGACGGGTTTGGGAGCGTTCGGATCGGAGACGAGCGTTCCCGGAGCCTCGCTTTTGGGCGGACGGCGAGTGCGTTTTTTCCGGACGGGGGGCTCGGGCGTGTCGGTTTTCATCGCGCCTCCGATCGCTTGGCGGGGCCTGGGGACATTATGCAGAAGCGGGGAGGGAAAGCGGAAAGGGAATCGGGATGGGCAAAGAGCGGAGAAACGGAATGGGGGCCGGTTGTGGGGAATTCGCGATGGCGGGAGGCATGGGAGTCTGGGAAAAGGCCGCAGCCAGGAGTGGCTGCGCTACTGGCAGGGGCGACCCGGTGGGTCGCCCCTTTCGAGCGCGGCGCTCACGGGTGGCCGTATTTTTGGAGCCACTTCAGTTCTTCGCGGACCTTGATTTTGCCGTGCCAGGGATTTTTCGCCAGTTCGTGGCCTTCGCCGGGGAAGATGAGCAGGGTGCAGGGGATGCCGAGCGTGTGGAGAGCGCGCTCGAGCAGATAGTCTTCGCCGACGTAGACGCGGATGTCGTCGGCGCCGGCGACGATGTGGGTGGGGGTGCGGACCTTGGCGATCTGCCAGATGGCGGCTTCGGCGTTGTAGCGGGCTTCGGTTGCCCAGGGCAGGCCGCCGAGGAAATAGGCGTCGTCCCAGGTGGTGTCGTCGTTGCCCCAGTTGACGACGTGCTCGACGGCGCCGGCTCCGGTGACGGCGGCTTTGAAGCGGGTTGTCTGGGTGATCAGCCAGTTCGTCATGTAGCCGCCGTAGCTGTAGCCGCCGACGGTCAGATCGTCGGGATCGGCGATGCCGGCTTTCACCAGAGCGTCGACGCCTTCGAGGATGTCCTTGCCGGGGCGCGAGACGATGTGGGGAATGATGCCGAGCGCGAATTTATCGCCGTAGCCGATCGATCCGCGATAGTTCGGCTCGAAGACAAGCCATCCTTGCGTGGCGGCGAGCGCGGCCCATTGGTACCAATCGGCTTCGAAGTGATTGCCGTCGGCGTCTTCCGGACCGCCGTGGATCAGCGTGAACGTCGGCAGATGCATCTGGCCGAATTTCCCCGGCGGATAGATGAGCATGCCTTCGACGGGCATGCCATCGTCGGCGGTCCAGCGGAACGGTTTCCCCTGGGGCAGTGCGCGCTCGGTGAAGAGTTTGTTGAATGACGTGATCGGGCGCGCCTGGTCGATTTGTTCGGCGCTTGGGGCGAGATAGACCTCGCTCGGGCGCTCGAGCGAGGAATAGACGAAAGCGATGCGGGGGGAATGGGCGGCGGCGGAAAGCGCTTCGTAGGTGCCGGGCCAGCCGGGCTGTTTGGCGAAGGCGGCTGAGGGTTCGGACTGCAGGTAGGGCTGCACCTCGGTGCCGAGGCGGGCGGCGGCGAACAGAGTGCTGTTGGGAAGCACGGCGTAGCCGGTGATGGCGCCGAAGAATTTCGCTCCCCAGCGAACGAACGGGCCGGTGGATTTTGGCGCTTCGCGGCGGCGGGCGAGGGCCTGGGCGATGTCGACCGAATAGACGCGCGATTGGGCGTCTTCGTAGGGGCCTTCGACCGCGCCGTTGAGGAAAGAGAAAAAGATTTTGCGGCTGTCGCGCGACCAGAGGAAGCGATCGAAGATGGCTTGCGTCGGGCCGAGCAGATTCACCGGAGCGGACGCGCGGTTTTCCGGCGTGAGGCCGACGAGATAGATGCCGTAGGCGGCGAGCGATTCCTCGCGGCGCGAGCGGGAATCGCTGCGGAAGGCGAGCCAGCGGCCGTCGGGAGAGATTGCCATCTGCTCGGCGTACCATTCGGTGGTCGCGATGACTTCGGGCTGCGGCTCCTTGCCGACGGATTCCGCGGCGTTCCAGGCGTGGATGGCGGCGAGATCGACGAGGCGGATGGTGTCTCCGCGCTCCTGCTCGCGGAAGCGAATCACGTCCTGCCATTCCTTCTTCTGGGCCGTTTCCTGCTCCTTCGTCAACGGCTGGCGCGTCGCGTAATAGATGGAGCGGGAATCGGCGGACCAGGCGAAGGAGTGAACGGGCTCTTCGCCAAAGGTGACGGGAAAGGCTTCGCCGCCGGTCGCGGAGATGACGTAGACCTGCTCTACGGTCTTTTCGGGCGCGGGAGTTGCTTCGGCGGATTCTTCCGATTCCGCTTCGGCTTCCGCCGTGGCCGCGGAAACACGATCGGAGAGGAACGCGATCCAGCGGCCGTCGGGCGACCATTGCGGAGCGCTGTCGTGGCCGGATTGCGTGAGCGGGAGCAGATGCCCGCCGGAACCCTCGACGCGGTAGAGCCAGAGATCGGTGCGGAAGCGGCTTGCTTTCCAATCGGCGCGTTCGGTGGTGATGACGACGGCATCGCCGGCGGGGGAAATCTGGAGCGAATCGAAGGCGACGGAATTGAAGAACTCATCGAGTGTCAGTGGCGGTTTTTGCTGCTGCGCCTGTTGCGCGAAGAGCAGCATGGGCAGTGAGATGAAGGCAACCACGAACACACAGAAGCGCAGTTTCCGCATTTGTTCCTCCGAGGAGCACACCGCTTGTGCACAAGGCACCGGATGGAAAAAGGGTGCCACACTCCGGCGCGGAAATGAAAGCGGGGAGTGGAACGAGCCCCGGAATCTTCTGGGGTTGATAAGCACCCGACAATCGTCGAGCGGGGAGACGGACCAGACACGGAACGGCGCGACAGGACCAGGGTCAGGGAGGCAGTGAACGTAGCTACCAGGAGGCGACCTTACGGGACAAACGCACGGGCAAGAGTGCCCGTGCCACTTATTCGTTGCGCGCGGAGCGGGCGGCGGCTTTGGCGATGCCGCGCAGCATGCCGGCGAAGACGAGGCGATGCGCCGGATAGAGGGCGTACCAGTAGAGCAGGCCGGCGAGGCCGAAGGGATCGAAGAGGGCCGTCTGGCGGATTGCGGTGCCGGAATTTTCGGGAGTGAGCTCGAATTGCAGCCAGGCGCGGCCGGGCAGTTTCATTTCCGCGGCGAGGCGAAGCAGGCGTCCCGGCTCTACGGCTTCGGTTCGCCACCAATCCACCGTATCGCCGGGCAGCAGCTTTTCGGGATCGCGCCGGCCGCGGCGGATGCCGGCGCCGCCGGCGAGGATGTCGATGAATCCGCGCAGGCGCCAAAGCCAGTTGGCGTAGTACCAGCCGGTTTTTCCGCCGATCCGCTCGATGGGCGCGAAGGCCGCTTCGGGAGGGACGGGGACGTGGATGGCGCGGGAATCGACGATGCGCGAACCGAAACGCGTGCCGCCCCAGCCGCGCCGCTCGCCGAGCGAGGATACGGCGTCGGACCAGCGGGTGAGAGCGATTTCGCGGTCCTCGTGATTGAGCGCGCGCGCGATCGCCTGGCGCATTCCGCGCGGGCGCAGCGGAAAGACTTCGAGCGCGCGCTCGTCGCGCACCACGGTTTCGTTGCGCAGGCCCTCGATCAACTCGCGGCCCACGCGAGCGTAGAGCGGCGTCACCAGGCCCAGCCACAGGCTCGAAAGCCACGGCGTGAGCACGGGCACGGGAATGATCAGGCGCTTCAATCCGCGCTGGCGCGCGTATTCCTTGAGCAGGTCGAGATAGCTGACGCGGTCGGCGCCGCCGATTTCGAAGATGACGCTTTCGGTGACTTCGACATCGAGCGAGGCGGCGAGGTAGGCGATGACGTCTTCGATCGCGATGGGCTGGGTCGGCGTGCGCACCCAGCGCGGCGCCGTCATTACCGGCAGCTTTTCCACCAGCGCGCGGATCATCTCGAACGAGAGGCTGCCCGAGCCGATGATGATGCCGGCGCGAAATTCGATCGTCGGCACGCCCGATTCCCGGAGGATGCGGCCGACTTGCTGCCGGCTGGCGAGGTGACCGGACAATTTTTCGCCGTGGCCGAGGCCGCCGAGGTAGACGATTCGGCGGACGCCGCACTCGCGCGCGGCGGCGGCGAAGCCTTCGGCGGCGCGGCGATCGTTTTGCTCGAAGGCGGCGCCGGAGGACATCGAATGGACCAGGTAGAAGGCGGTGTCGACGCCGGCCATGGCGGCGCGCAACGAAGCGGGATCGAGAACGTCGCCCTGAGCCACTTCGGTGGAGGGCGCGACGCGCGCGCGCAGGTAGGCCGGGCGGCGCGCCAGGCAGCGCAGGCGGCGGCCTTTCGACTCGAGTTCGGCGAGCAGGCGGCCGCCGACGTAGCCGGTGGCCCCGGCCAGCAGGATCAGCGGAGATTCGGTTGGCATGGCTGGCGACACTTTCTTCGATGAGGAATATTTGACCGAGTTTCTTTCCTCGGTGGGCAAAAGCCCACGGTCGGAACGGCGCCGACTGTGGCTACCCGATCATGCACCACGCAACATCCCGAGCCGGCTCAGACTTCTTGGGAACCGGCCTGAGTCGTGCGTCGAGGCGCGAAGTTCGTCAATGCTTCGTCTTTGTAGCTTGCCTGGCCCCGGCGCTGTCGGGATCCTTCGCTTTGCTCAGGATGACACACATTCTTATAGCTCTCTTTAGGACTGGCAGAGGATCACGCGTTCATTCGCCAGATGGCGAAATTCAGGGACGCGGCATAGGCGACCCAGGCGAGGTAAGGCACGAAGAGCCAGCCGGCGGTGCGATTGATGCGCCAGAAGACGATCGTCGTGGCCAGGATCGCGAGCCAGAGAAACACGATTTCGAGCATGCCGGCGGCGGGCGATTTCAGCCCGAAAAACAGCCCCGACCAGGCGACGTTCAGCAGGAGCTGGAGAGCGAACAGACCGATGGGAATCGAAAGGAATCCGGTTTGCCGCCAGACCAGCCATCCGGCAAGGGCCATCAGCACGAAGAGAATCGTCCAGGCGGGTGCGAACAGCCAGTTGGGCGGGGTCCATGCGGGTTTCGCCAGCGAAGCGTACCAGGGGAAGAGCGCCGGACGCGTGAATCGAGAGCCGAGCCACGCGGCTCCGAAGCAGACGGCGAAGAAGAGTGTCAGGCGCATTTGGGCTGCTCAGTGCGCGCCGCGGGAACGGGGCGGCGCGGAGGGTAGGCGTGTGACGGCCCGCCGCGAGGGCAGGATGCGAGGCCGGGCGGAAGGCGCGGCGAGGGTCATCACGCGATTCAGGTTTCAGGCGACATGGGAGTGGTGGCGGGCCTCGGCCGGATGGGCGTGATGGTGATGGCTGTTGTCGCCGGTGCGCAGCAGGCGCATCTCGGCGACGAGCGGGAGATGGTCGGAGGCGACCAGAGCCGCCTTGGTGCGGTGCAGCTCGAGTTTTTTCACTTCGAAATGGCGGTCGAAATAGATGTGGTCGAGATAGAGCAGCGGCAGGATGCCGGGGTAAGTGCGGCGGCTGCCGAGGTGGGCGCGAACGTCGATGGTCTTCAGGCGCGCTGCGAGCAGGCGCGAGGCGAGGCCGCGCGTCCATTCGTTGAAATCGCCGAGCACGATGCGCGGACCGTTCAGCCAGGGATGTCCGAGGATCGATGAGCTGATCAGCCGGCGCGCCTGATGCCGGCGCTCGAAATAGGACGTGCCCAGGTGGACGTTGAAGATGTGGATCGTCGTATTGCGATCGATGCCGAGATCGGCGCGGAGGCAGCCGCGCGGCTCGCGGCCGGGCGCGCTGATGTCGTAATTGGCGACGGCGCGAATGGGGTAGCGGCTGAGCAAGAGATTGCCGTAGGGGCGGCCGTTGCGGCGCCGCGTCTCCCCGAGCACGAATTTCAGGCCCATCTCCTTGGCCAGGAAGCCGGCCTGATCCTCGCCGCCGCGGCGATCGGGCGCGCTGATCACCTCTTGCAACGCCAGAATATCGGCGTCGATTTCACCGAGCACTTCGGCGATGCGTTCCGGCCGCACGCGGCCGTCGAGTCCCCGGCACTTATGCACGTTATAGGTTGCGATTCGAATCGTGTCTTTTTTCATTTCCTCGTTCTAAGTTGCGATCCCCGCTGACCGGGAATCGGAGTGGGTTGCGAAGCGGGAGCCTGCCGCGACGCTTCCTCCGCGTCGCCCGCTTCGCTCGCTTCATCGGCGGCCGCCGGGGATGGTTCCCGGCTTTGCCGCCAAAGCTTGTAGGCGTCGAGCATCAAGGCCAGCGCCACCCAGAACGCCGGCGATCCCCAGGGGGATGACCAGCACCAATGGCCACAGCCAGCCTATCACCGACAGCGAAAGCAAAAGCAGTCCGGCGGAAAACATCAGCCGTGCCTCGGCCGGGCCGAGCGTGCGCCGGCGGGTGATCACCGCGCCGATCGTGTTCGTGATGGCGACCATGCCCGAAGCCGCGCGGCCGGCGCTGCCCCGCGCCAGAACGCCTTCGCCGCAGCGGGCGCCGGCGATGCTGCCGCCATTCGACCGGGCGAACACGCTGCGCCCGGGCGAGAACGATTTCGGTGGAATTGGCCAGGTCGTCGAGATACATGCGCTCCATTTGTTCGGCGAAGGCGGAGTCCTCGGTGATGATGTCGAGCTCCCAGTTGCCGATCCAGCTGGCCAGATTCAGATTCGAAGAGCCGACGCGGGCCCAGCGGCCGTCGACGACCGCCGTCTTGGCGTGGAGCATGGAGCCGTTCCATTCGAAAACGCGCACGCCGGCCTCGAGCAGCGCGCGGTAGCCGGCGCGGGAAAGAGAACGGACCAGCGGGACATCACCCACCCGCGGCACGAGCAGCCGCACGTCCACGCCATCCATCGCCGCGGCGCCGAGCGCCTGGAGATAGGGAGTGGTCGCCACGAAATAGGCGTCGGTGAGCCAGATGGAGCGGCGCGCGAGGGCGGCGATCAACTGTTCGAGGCGGTAAATGCCGCCGGTGTTCGGCTGCGTGGAGACGACGCGCAGCGGCACATGCCCCGCCTGGGGCAGTTCCTGGCCGTCGGGCGGCAAGTCGTCCTCGGGAAGCGGCGGCCCTCCGGCGGATTTCCACATTTCGGCGAAGCACCATTCGAGGTCGGCTACGGCCGGACCGCGCACTTCGACGGCGGTATCGCGCCACGGCTCGATGCCGCGATCCGGATTTCCCACCCATTCGTCGCCGACGCAGAGGCCGCCGACAAAGCCCACTTCGCCATCGACGGTAATCGCCTTGCGGTGGTCGCGGCTCATCCATCCGAGCGGGCTGTCGAGGCGCGGCGGATTGAAGCAGCGAACCTCGACGCCGGAATCCCTGAGCTTGCGCCAGAAGCGGCGCGAACTGATGCCTCGCGCGCCAAACCAGTCGTAAATCACGCGGACGTGCACACCTTCGCGGGCCTTGTCGATGAATGCCTCGGAGAAGCTTTGTCCGGCCCTATCATCTTTGATGATGTAGCTTTCGAAATGAATCGTGCGGCGGGCCTGGCGGATGGCGGCGAGCCAGGCGGGATAGTTGGCCTCGGCGTTTTTCAGGATGCGGACCCGGTTGCCGGTGACGAGCGGCGCGCCCGCAGCACGGGAAAAGGCCTGCTCTGCTAGCTGGCGCGGGGAAAGGATACCGAGCTTGGGGGTGAAAATCGGTTCGGCAGCTGCCATTCTGTGAAAAAGCCTGTAAATAGCTTAGCACGTTTCTAATGGTACGCGGTAGCGGCGTGGTCCGCGGGGTACCCACTCCCGTTCAGCGCCACACGGTTGGCTCGACGTGAGCGCGGACTGAGCGTATGCGAAAAGGGGCGCGGAGACCGCGCCCCTACTGGCTAATTCATTTATTTCATGCAGGTTAGGCGATATTTGTCCGCCGGTTAGTGGCGGGAACGGCCGCCGGAGGGATGCCCACCGCCGCGCGAACCGCCACGCGGGGCTCCTCCGCCGCGGTTGCCGCCGCCGCCCCTGGGGGCGTGGCCACCACGACCTCCGCCACCGTAGTTCGCCCGCGGCGCGGGACGGTAAGCTGGAGCCCTGCCGCCGCCATAGTTGCCCCCTGAACGGTAAGCGGGAGCCCGGCCACCACCATTGTTCCCACGGCCGTAGCCGTAGCTGGATGGTCCATTGTTACGCGGAGCGCTGCGGCGCGGCTGCACGATCGGTTGTTGCAGGTTGAGCGGCTGGCGCCCCGACTGCCGCCAGCCGCCACCCTGTGAGGAAGGCCGGGAGGATGGCGTAAAGGTACGCCAGCCTCCCTGCCGCTGGGCCGGAGCGGACTGCTGACCGCGCGCCGGAGGGGAATTGCGCGGTTGCTCCGATCTTGGGGTAAAGACTTTCCAGTTCTGCCGCTGCGCCGGCTGCGATTGGCGAGGGGACGGCGTGAAGTTGCGCGAGCCTCCCTGCCCTTGTGCCGGCTGCGATTGGCGAGTGGATGGGGTGAAGTTGCGCGACCCGCCCTGCCGTTGAGCCGGTTGCGACTGGCGCGAGGACGGAGTGAAGGTTCTCCAGCCGCCCTGGCGTTGCGCGGGGCTGGCTTGCGGCCGGCCTTGCTGCGCCGGGGCGCCCGAGCCGCGAGCGGAACCGGAGGGGTTCTGGCGACCCTGCTCGGCCCACGCGCCGTTGCCGCGGTTTGCGGGGGCGTTTCCGAAGCTGTGCCATCCGGCGCGAGGAGCGGACGCGGTGTTGCCGCGCTGTTGCATGCGTTGGGCCGGGGCTTGCTGGCCGGTCGCCGGGCGGCCAAAGGACTGGTAGCCTTTCCGATCCTGCTGCGGCGTACGAACCGCGCCGGTTCCGGTCATGGCCCGTGACGGCGCGCCCTGGCGATTCGCGAAGGAGCGCTGCGCGGGGGCGTTCGCGGCCGTGTTGCCGAACTTGGCGGCATTCGGGTTGCGGTAGTCGCGCACGATTTGCTGCATCCGCGCCTGTTGCTCGCGGAAGGGAGTCGGATTGGGCGCCGGGCGGCCTTTGGTGAAGAAGCGCTGCTGGTCGCCCACCCCGCGCCGGTAGCTGGCCGGGTTGGGCGCGCGGTTGGTGGCTTGCAGGCTGGCGCGCGTCGGCACCACCGGCACGTGGCCGTTGAACATCCCGGCCTTGCGGAACTCCGCACCGTCGATCATGCGCTGCTGGCGAGGCACCGGGGCGCGGCCGAATTCATTCGCGCGCATCCAGGACGCTCCTCCACGCAGCCGCTTGTCTCCGATCATGTCGTAGTTCGAGTAGCCGCCACGGCCGCCGTAGAGCGGGGCCCAGCCATGATGATGGTCCCAGTCGTGACGGTAGTAGTTGTAGTTGTTGAAGCCGATGACGTTCAGCCCCCAACCTCCTCCGTACCACGGATAGAAGGGATCGGCGGGGCCAATCGGGAACCAGCCGACGTTGCCGTATCCGAAACCGAATCCGACCGAGAAACCGGCGCCGGCGTAGCCGAAGCCGAAGAAGGACACGTAGGCCGGAGCCCAGACCGGATAGTAGTTTGGATAATAGGCGACCGGGCCGGGCCACCAGCACCAGTTCGCGCCGTAAAGGAACCAGCGGCCGTAGTGATACGGCGCCCAGCCCCAGGGCTCATAGGAAACCCAGGTCCAGCCGTAGTAGGGTTCCCAGACCCAGCGGCCGTCGCGGTACGGCGCCCAACCCGCGGTTGCGTAGGGTGTCCAGACCTGGCCGTAGTCGGGAACGTAGATCCAACGGCCGTTGGCGTCGAGGTCCTGCGCGCCGGTGTAGTAGCGATCGGTGTGATGCCAGCTGGAAGCGTCGGCGATCAGGCGATCGCGCTGGCTGTTCCACTGGTCCCAGCCGTCCGGCGGGGCTGCCGCGGCGGTCCGATACTGCGGATTGTTCACGCCCTGAATGGTGATGAGCTGCCCGCTCTCGACGCGCGTGCTGCCTTGCGGGGTGGAAACGTCGGCTTCGCCCTGGCGAATGGTCACCATCGACTGGTCGGTCGAATCGACCTGGATGCGGTAGCTGCCGTTGCCGAGCGGATGAACGGCGACGTTGGGCGTGTCGATTTCCGCCTGCGCGTTGTCCTGGTAGAGCACGTCGAAGTTCGCGAGGCCCTGCGCGACCTGCACCTGAATGTGGCTGCGATCGAGAGCGGCGATCTTGACGGTGGTATTGGAGTCGAGACGAAGAACGTTGGCGAAGTCGAGCTGGACTTCGGCGCGTGAATTCGGGCCGGTGGAGATCGTATCGCCATACACCAGAGGAGTGTTGACCGTTGCGGCCACCCAATCGCCCGAATCGCCACGCTGCATGGAAACGTCTCCGCGAATCAGACTGACGCGAGCAACTCCCGGTGACGTTTGCGCTTGCTGCGCGCGAGCCACACCCGCCATGCCTGTCAGTGCGAGAAGCGCTGTTGCGAGACTTGCGAAGAATTTTGTCATGGCGCACCTCCCGGCGGCATCCGCCGAAGACGACCACCCTGTAGAGAGCAGATAGCGTGCCAAAGTTTCAGAGGGGCTCCTCGCTTCAGTAACTCCTTTTCTGGCAACTGATAACGGATGATCGCCAATTCCGCTCGCGAGGAAAGGCTGGCGCCGGGCGGTGGTTTTCGTGCGGTGGTGGTGGTTTTCGGCCACCGGCGCGATTGGCGTATTACTCTTTGGATTGCGTCCTTATCCCTATCCCTCGTTTCAAATCCCGTGGTCGTCGGCGACTGTCAGACTTATAATTACCGCATGAAGCAGCTCACTTTGCCCATCATCGTCGAGTCCGACGCCGACGGGTATTTCGTCTCGTGTCCGGCGCTTCAGGGTTGCTACAGCCAAGGCGATACCTACGAAGAGGCGATCGAGAACATCAAAGACGCCATCCGTTTGCACATCGAGGACCGCCTTGCGAGTGGTGAAGAGGTTCCCGAACACGTCTCCGTCAGCCTTTCCACCGTGGAAGTAGCCATCTGAATCCCCCGATGCCATGCCTGACTCGGTGCGCGCTGGCTTCTCTGCATAGCTATGACCATGACTAACCAGCGACGGAGGGCGGGCTGATGCCGAAACTGCCCCGCTTGACGGCCCGCCAGATCATCACCGTTTTAGAAAAAAAGGGATTCGCCCTTGCCAGGCAGAGCGGAAGTCACAGGATTTTCAGAGACGCCGCAGGAAGGCGGGTCACCGTTCCCTTTCACGCATCAAAAATACTGCACCCGAAAGTCGTCAGGAGCATTTTGCGGGACGCAGAATTGACCGTTGATGAACTCGAAAACCTGCTCTGAAGTGAGGCGATTCGAGGGGTTCACGAATCCTTTTCGGCGGTGTCGGGGACGCCCATTTTCGAGAGGCGGTAGCGGAGGGCGTTGCGCGAGAGGCCGAGCGAGCGGGCGGCCTGGCTTTTGTTGCCGTTTGCGTGGCGCAGCGCTTCTCGGATGATTTCTTCTTCCCATTGTTCGAGCGTCATGCCTTCGGGCAGCACCGGTGACGCATCGGCCGTCGGGCGGGGCGCGGCACGGTCGAAATGGATGTCGGCGGCGTCGATGACGTTGCCGTTGGAAAGCGCGAGGGCGCGCTGGAGAATGTTTTCGAGTTCGCGCACGTTTCCCGGCCAGTGAAAATCCACCAGCAATTGGAGCGCGGCGGGAGTGATCTCTTTCGCCGGCTCGCCCGATTCGCGGGCGAACTCTTCGAGGAAGAAGCGGGCGAGGTCGGGGATGTCTTCCTTGTGTTCGCGCAGAGGGGGGATGTCGATGGCGACGACGTTCAGGCGATAGTAGAGGTCCTCGCGAAAGGTGCCTTCCTCGAGCGCGGCGCGCAGGTCGCGATTGGTCGCGGCGATCAGGCGAACATCCACTTTCAGCGTTTTCGTGCCGCCGAGCCGCTCGAATTCGCGTTCCTGCAGGACGCGCAGCAGCTTCACCTGGATGGCCGGCGGCACGTCGCCGATCTCGTCGAGGAAGAGCGTGCCCTTGTCGGCCAGCTCGAATTTTCCGGGCTTGCTGGCGGTGGCGCCGGTGAAGGCGCCCTTTTCGTAGCCGAAAAGCTCGCTTTCGAGCAGCGTTTCGGGAATGGCGGTGCTGTTGATTTTGACGAAGGGGCCCGAGGCGCGGTGCGAGTGCTGGTGGATGGCGCGGGCGATCAGGTCCTTGCCGACGCCGCTTTCGCCGCCGAGCAGAACGGTGGCGTTGGTCGGAGCGACGCGCTCGACCAGGGCCAGCACGTCCTGCATTTCCCCGCTGCGGGCGACGATGTTGTCGTACTGGTAGCGGCGGCCGAGCGCTTCGCGCAGCGAGCGGTTTTCTTCGCGCAGATGCGAGGAGTCGAGTTCCTTGCGAACGATCAGCGTCAGTTCTTCGAGCGAAAACGGCTTCAGCACGTAGTCGCTGGCGCCGAGCTTCATCGCTTCGACGGCCGATTCCACCGTGCCGTAGGCGGTCATGATGACGATCGGGAGCGCGGCGTTGACGCGCTTGGCCGCCTGCAGGAATTCGAGGCCGTTCATGCCCGGCAGCCTGAAATCGGTGAGCACCAGGTCGATCGGATTCTGGTTCAGAAGCTTCAGGCCGGTTTCGGCATCGCCGGCGGAAAAGGTGGTGAAACCCTGCTCGCCCAGATTCATTTCGAGCAGGCGCCGCATTTTCGGCTCGTCTTCGACGATCAGAATCGAGGCCATGAGTCTCCCGGAATTTGCCTGTCCGCTTCAGGGGCTAAAGCCCCTTTGATCCTACAGTCTTTATGTCGCGGCTGAAGCCGCGACCCCCGAAGTCCTGCCGATTTTTCCGCAGGCTGCAATGCCGTGCCCTTGCGAAAACCGGAGTCTTCGCTCACGAGGGCACGCTCCGGCGCCGGCTCACGTTTTCGACGCCGCGGGCAGGAAGACGCGGAAGCTTGCACCGCGTTCCGAATTTGGGTCCAGCCGGATCGTGCCGCGATGATCGTCGACGATTTTCGCGACGATGGCCAGGCCCAGCCCTACGCCATCCTTCTTGGATGTGAAAAACGGATTGAAAATCTGCTCGCGTAGCTCCTCGGGAACGCCGGGCCCGGTGTCGGCGACGGTGATTTCGACGCCGGGCTGGCCGGCATGGTTCGACGCCGGGGCGATCGAAAATTCGAGCGTGCCCGGCCGGCCGTCCATGGCCTGATAGGCGTTGATGACGAGGTTCAGAATCGCCTGTTCGCAGAGCTGCTCGTCGGCATTGACCGGCGGCAGATTCGCGGAGAAGCGCTTTTCGACCGTCACCGGGGACTCGGGAAATTGCAAGCGCGCCGAGTCGAGCGCGCGATCGGCGATCGCGGCGATATCCACCGGATGCAGCTCGATGCGCGAGGGGCGCGCGAAATCGAGGAAGCGGGCGATCAGCGCGTTCAGCCGGTTCACTTCCGAGGAAATGTAGCCGGCGAGTTCCACGGCGACCGGCGGCGCGTCGCCCAGGTTGCGGCCGAGCATTTCCGCCGAGCCCTTGATCACGCCGAGCGGATTGCGGATTTCGTGCGCCAGGCCGGCCGAAAGCTGGCCGAGAGCGGCAAGGCGCTCGGCGCGCCGGGCTTCGGCCTGGACTTCGATCAGCCGGCGGTTCGCTTCGGCCAAATCTTCCGAGAGCGCCTGGTAGCGAAGCACCTGCTTGCGGTTTTCCTGAACGAAGCGGTTCACCAGGATGCCGGCGAGAAAGAAAAAGAGGACGCGGATGATGAGCGTCGTTTCGCCCTCAGTGGTGAGGTGATATTCCTGCAGCGCCGGAATCAGGTAGGAGCAGTAGGCGAGCGACGCGAACGCCGTCCACGCCAGCGTGCCGGCCAGCCCGTAATAAATCGCCGCGGTCACGACCGGCAGAAAGATGATGGGGTAATAGTTGCTGTTGATGCCGATGCCGCCAGTATGGCCGAGCAGCAGCGTGGCCAGCAGCGTCTTGATCAGCACGCTGTAGGCACGCCCGCGCCCGGGCAGCCAGGCGACCAGCCGCCTTTCGAGAAGCTGAAAGATTCCGAAGCCGGCCAGGATGAGCTGCTTGTGAATTTCGTTGACCGGAGGCAGCACCGCCAGCCCGGCCAGAAACGCCAGCCAGATGATGTCGATCCAGCCGATCCGTGGTTCCGCGATCTCCACCGCGCGTCAGGCCCTCTTGGAGAATCTAACACGGCGGGGATGATTTTCGATTCGGCGAGACGGAGGCAGGCGAACGGATCGCGCAGGCGGAGGACTGGCGGCTTGGAGCCTCGGAGTCCGCGGGAAGAAAGAGGCCGCAGCGGACGATTCGCCCGCGCGGCCTCTCGCGCTGGAACGGTCAGGCTGCGTGTCAGTGGGCGAGTTCCACTTCCACGGGGATCGCGCTGGTGATGACGTTGTAGACGGGCGAATACCTGGGGCCGAACTGGACGATTTCCTTGAGCTGGCTTTCGGAGCAGTCGGCCTTGACGCTCATCTTGACGCGGATCTGCTTGTAGCCGGGGCGCACTTTTTCGTCGAGGCCGAGGAAACCGCGCAGGTCGATATCGCCTTCGAGTTGAGTCTCGATCTGTTCGACGCGAATGCCTCTGGCGGCGGCGTGGTAGGCGATCGAAGCGGCCAGGCAGCCGGCCAGACTGTGCAGCAGGTAGACAACGGGGTTCGGGGCGCGATCGCCGCCGAGAAGGACGATGGGTTCGTCGGTCTCGACAACGAACGGCTTGCTATGGCGATGGGTTTGCCCGGCGGCGTCGAAATCGCTGATGGTGGTGCGGCTGTGGCCGCCCTCGAGCCACTGGCTGCGGGCGCGGAACTTGAAATCGCCCAGAGCGGGGTTGTCGCGGACGCCGTCGATCGTGCCCATCAACCGCTCGATATCGACACCGTTGAGAATGTTCAGACTCGGAGCCTTTGCCGGTTGTGCCATGGTCTTTCTCTCCTCGGTTTTTTCTCCTCGACTCTTCCGGTGACGAATCTCTTCCAGCGAGGTTGTTTTTCGGTCCTGTTTGCGGCGAAGAATCAGTGTGGACCGGTGGGAAGCATTTCCGCCGGACGGAGGAGTCGATCTCGGTATTGATACAAACGTAGCGCGAGCGTGGCAGAAAGAAATCCAGAAAAAATGCAATTAGAGATGGCAAAGAATGGAAGAGTGCGATTGTGGCAGAGGAGTAAAATAAAGGCACAGGCAGGACGCGATCGTGATCCAGGGCAGTACACCCGAGTTGAGCCATGGACCTTCACGAGACAGCACGTCATCGTTTCGAATTCCTTTTGCATGGCAGCCTGGACCGCGCCGTGCTGGCGGTGGACCGCTCGCTGCGGCGCGCCAACGGAATTTTTGAATTCTGCGACGACGAGGATGGCATTCTACGCATCGGCGTGATTCCAGCCGAATCTCGCATTCTTTTGCCGGATGGCACCGAGGTGCTGCCGGAAGATCCGATCGTGGATCTGCATTTCTGGAACGAGCGGCTCGTGGAGTTGGACCGCGTCCGTTCCTCGCTTGGGTGGGGCGGAGCGTTCCGCACGCGGCTGCGGTCGTCGCTGCGGCAGCTCGCCGGTTACGTCGATTCCCATGCGGAGTTGAACGGGGTAAAGGCGTGCCGCGCGAAAGGCGCTTTCTTCCGGGACCGGCGGCTGCGGCGGGCGGCGCAGCATCATGGATTTGTGTCGGCCGTTCCCCGGGAATCGGTCGCCTGTCGCGTCCACGAATTTCTGGAGATTTTTCTGATCTACGGGCTCACCTGGGTGTTCAATCCGGGCGCGCTGCACGGCAGGACCTGGTTGCCGCGGCGATGCCATTTGTGGATGTCGCGGCGGGAACTGATGCGGCGGTACATGGCAAAGAGCGCGGATAGCGCTTCGGTCGCGCGCGCCTTCGATTGAGAGTTACCCGGCGAGCCGGCCGAAACTTCTCTCGGCAGAACTGCGGTATTGCGCTTCACTTGTCAGCGCGGAAAAAATCGCCGGCGAGACGCCGACGCTACATGTTGCCGAACCCCCACCGTGCAAGTTAGTCGTAGTCGCTGTAACGCCGGCGCTACGGGAAGGCGCGTCCCTGCTGGCATGGGCTCGCGCGTGGCACGGACACGTCAATAGCATATCTTCGCAGGCCACCTGGCTCAGCGCGTTCGGGCCTATGCCCGACGGAGGGCTTCGGCCCGCAGGCGCGATCCTTCGCCCCGATGCCTTCACGGATGCGGGGCGGTCCGCATTGTGAGAATCGGACCGCTTCGCTCAGGACGACAGTGCTTGAATTACGGTGTTCGGCCCGTCAGCCGGGCTACTTGGCCAGCGGGATCTGCGCCGCTACGGCCAGCATGACGATTGTGTCCATTTTGTTTTCGATCTGGTAGAAGCGCATGACGGTTTTTGCCGGCAGGATTTTGGTGAAGCGCGGCATGTACTTGTCCTTGATCGAGAGGCTGTCTTTCTGCATCTTCAGGTACTCTTTCATCATTTGGGACGCTTGCTCGTCGGTGAGCGAATCGTAATTCTGGCCGTAATTTTCGATCAGATTCACCAGGCGGTCTCCCACCGATTGCATCTCCTCCCGATACTGGCGGTAGAGCGGCCAGAAAGCCTTCGCCTGCTCATCGGTGAGCGGCAGATTGGAGGCGACGAGCGCCTGCCGGTCGGACTGAATATCGGCCCGGGTAATCTCGACGGCGGCCCTGGTCTGAGGCTCTTGCTGCTCCTGAGACTGGCTCTGATCCTGGGCAAACAGACTTCCGCTCATGATGAGCGCAAAGATCCCCACAGCCGCCACAAAATTGAAACGTCGCATGTTCCTCTCTCCCTTTTTCTTCCGTTGCGCCTCTTGTCTTCCCCTGCGTGGGCAGGACGCAAGCCGACACTGCCGCCGAGGAAGCTTCGTCGTGTAAGGGCGCGTTTCAGATCCATGCTAGGGGCGCACCGGGCGGCGCGATACTGTCAGAAATGACAGTCCGCCCGGTGCCGCGGGAAGCTCAAGCCAGCATGAGGAGCAGGGAATAGAGAAACGCGCCGGCGCAAAACGCCCAGAAGCGGCCCTGCTTTTCCCTGGGGAGTTCCATCACCATGCTGTTCACAACCACGCCGCCGGCGATGAACCCCATCAGTGTGGCGAGGTAGCGTTCGGGAATCCTCGCGAGGAACCCGACGAGGCAGCCCGCGGCGGTCGCGGCGGCGAGAGCCCATTTGCCGCGCTCCTGGTAGATGGTTCCGTGCTCACGATCGAGGGAATGATCTATGCCCAGGAAATGCAGACACATGGCAATGGTGTAGAAGGCGAGGGCGAGCGGCTGGGGCTTGGGCTCGCGGACCAGCACGTAGCCGATCAGGGCGCTGTAGGCGGCGAACCCGCCGACGTGCAGCCGATAGACGAGCGTGGTATGGCCCACTTCGCCACGCGCGGCGCGGGAAGCGCGCGACCAGGCCACAAAATTCTCGAGGCCATAGTAAAGAACGAAGCCAAACAGCGCCGCGAGGAAAACGCGACGCTCGGCAAAGAGAATTGACTGCCGGGCGGTGGCAGCCAGGAATCTGTCCTGATAGTCAGCCAATTCAGGGAGAAGCTCGACGAAGACGTAGGCCACCGCTACGCCCGCGCCGAAGGACAGCCAGCGGCGCGGGTGGATCGATTCGGTGACGCGAAGCCGGTAGCCGAAGACGTAAGCAAGAGCCAGAATGCCGGCCGCGAGAGCTGGCTTCAGGATCGCCATCGTTTCGACTGGCAAATTTGGACCTCAGCGGCTAAAGCCGCGTTGCAAGGGCGACGGTTGCGGCATGGCTGAACAGGCTGCGGAAAAAGTCCTGCTGGGCAGCTTCAGGGGCTAAAGCCCCTTTGATTTTGCGGGCGTTACGTCGCGGCTCCCGACTCTGTCGGGACAGGTTCCACCGCGACCCCCGAGGTCCTGCCCATTTTTCCGCAAACTGTGAAGCCGTGCCCTGACGAAGACCGTTGCCGCGCGCCGGCAAAGGCCGGAGTTTCTACACGCACACTAGAAGGGGCCGGCGCGCAGCCAGACACCGACGAATGCCAGAATGCCGATGAGCGCGATGAACATGGCGACGAAGATCGTCAGCGACCAAAGGGACTCGGGGCGGCCTTCGGCTTGCAAGCGCTTGAGCGATTGATAGTGCTGGATCGTTGCCACGACCAGCGCGCCGGTTCCGACACCGATCAGGGCAAGGCCCAGATTTCGCGGGGAATTGGGTCTGCGGGCGATGAAATGCTCGGCTTCGCGAAAGGCCTCGAGGAATTTGTAGATGGTGAAACCGAAAGTGATCATCGAGAGCGAGGTGCGAATCCAGGCCATCAGGGTGCGGTCGGCGGCGATGCGGGTACGTTCGAAGGCGAGTTCGGTGCGCTGCTCGGCCAGCTCGGTTGCTCGGTCGTGGCTGGCCGGATTTGGAGTTGGGTCGGCCATTTTGGTTCGGCTCCCGTTGTCCCGTTCGGGCAACGGCGTACGCCCTCCACCAAGCTAGAAGCACGAAGGCGGAGCGCGACACTGTCAAAATTTACAGGGGGTGAGGCAGCCACGATCAGTGAAGTTCTGACCGCAGGACCTCGACCCGCCAACTGCCCGCGGCCCGAAACTCACCGGCCGTGGCTGGCACGGCTTAAAGCTAGCGCCTCTCCGAGTGCGAGACTTCACGGGCCGAATTGTGAATATCGACGACGATTCTCTTGGGAGCGGCCGGCTGCTGCATGCGTTCGGGCGGAATGGCCGGCTCGCTGGCGTCGCGATGGGCGAGCACGCTCGGGGTCATGATTTCGACGCCGGCGGCGTTGAAGCAGTCGAGTACGTTGCGCCGGAGTTCGGAGCTGGTCACTATCATCCGCTCCGGCTTGTCGGTCCACGCGATCAATTGATAGTTCACCGCGTAATCGCCAAGTTCGGACTGGAGCACGATCGGAGAGGGATCGGCGAGGATGTTTTCGGTCTTGCGGGCGCCTTCGATCATGAGGGCGTGAACGGTGCGCCAGTCGACGTCGTAGCCGATGCCCGCGGTCACCGAAAGCCCCAGGCCGCCGGAAGTGGCGCGGGTGGTGAAGTTCGTGATGCTATTCGAGAGGACGCTGCTGTTCGGGAGAGAGATTTCTTCATTGCGCGGAGTGCGGATGCGGGTGACGAGCAGCGTCTTTTCGAGCACGATTCCGGTGTCCTCGCTGATGCGCACCATGTCGCCGACGTGAAACGCGCTGGTGTAGGTGAGCACGATGCCCGACACGAGGTTGTTGATCGCGCCCGCCGAGCCGAACGTCACCAGAGCGCCCACAAACACCGAGAATCCCCTGAAAAATTCCGAGCTGGCCCCGGGAAGGTGCGGATAGCTGACCATCAACAGGAAGAGAAGAACCAGGGCGCGGAGCAGGTTGTAGGTCGGGTCGGCCCAGTCCTGTTGGAAGCCGCGGATGACAAGGCGGCCGGCCTTCACGGAGTCGAAGATGAAGCGGAAGAGCTTCAGCGACGCCCACCCGAGAACCGCAATCACGATCAGGTAGCCGAGGTTGGGCAGATAATCGAGAATCGCCTTGCCGACAGCTCTTGCCGGACTCTGCAGATAGGCTTCGATCGATTCCATGCCTCCACGGGTGAGCGGAAACAGGTGAAACAGGACGGGGAAGAAGATGAGCAGCAGCACGACGATCGCGCCCAGGCGAAATAGCCGGTTGAGCAACAAGAGGCTGCGATAGAGATATTCGTGGAGGGTACCGTGGTGCGCCATCTCGGCGGCTTTGCGCTGGCGCCAGCGCTCGAGTCGCCCGGCGTTGAACCAGTACAGCTCGCCGACCACCTGAATCAGGAGAACGAGGATCAGCGTGGCGATCAGCGTGTCATAGAAGCCGGTCAGGAACGCCTCCCAGTTGGCAAACGGGATCAGGCGCGCCAGGCCTTTGGCAATGGCCGCCAGCACTGTCTCCGCGGGCTTGCGAACCAGATACAGGACCAGGATGGTGAGCACATTCGCGGTGAGGAACCAGTATTTCCGTACGCCGAGCTTTCTGCTTTTTTCTCCCGCAAGGAAGCGGATGGCTCCGTAGATCACGGCGGCCAGAAACGCCAACACGGAGAAAATCATTACACTGCGAACTACGATCAGGCCGGGCGTGGCCATAGCCAAAGTTGCGCTGAGCGATGCAGGAAAGGCCGGAATCCCGGAGGCCATGAAAGAGGTGAGTGCGTACACGTTTCCGCCGCTCCTCGTTTCCATACTGCTGGCGGGCCGAGGGGAAAGATACTGTCAGAATCGACAGGTGGGGGGACGCGCATCAGGAGGAACCGCTTCCCACTGGGAAGGCCGGCGGCCCGCCGCCGACTTCCCGTTTCGCTCGAGAAATTCGGGCCAGGATGATGCTTTGCGGGAGCGGGTTCCTCCTGCCGGTTGATCAGCAACCGGAAACCCTTCGATCCATCCGAGCCTGCAGCTCGAATCTTTCCTGCGCGGTGAGTTCGGTGCCGGCGCCGTCGAAATCGAACTGCACTTTTTCGATCTTTCCGGTGAAGGCGAAGGGCCGCTTGTCGCCGTAGCTCTTCACGACGGGCGAGAGCGTGTCGGCGCCGACGTCGAGGCACTCGAGGCCGAACCGGCCGGCGACCTGCTTTTCGACTTTTCCGTTGCCTGCTTCCTTCCCGTTGATGAGCAGATGAACGGTGGCGGGGCCGCCAGGAGTCTTCGACTCGTTGGTGAATTCGCACTGGAGCTCGACCTTGCCTTCGGGCACCGGCGTGGTGGAGACGATCTCGTAGCGCTCCATGTCGAACCAGTTGTAGTGGTAGACGAGCTTTTTGTCCCTCATGAAGAGCGACCAGCCGGCCGTATCGCCGCCCAGGCAAACGAGCACGCCTTCGGCGCCGCCTTTGGGAATCTCGGCGTTGACGGTGATCACGTGGCTGATGTTGTGGGTTTCGGGCGCGCTGCCTTCGGGCAGGCGAAGCATGCCCGGGTAGAACGTTACGTGCTTGCGACCGTAGAAGTAGCTAGGCCGCAGCGTCACGTCGGCCCGCTCGGCGAAGCGGTCGTCAAGGGGGAGGACGTTGTGCTTCGCCGCCTCGGCGAAGAAGAGGTCCTGCAATTCACGCAGTTTCTCGGGGAATTGAGCGGCGAGGTCGTTGCCCTGGCTGAAATCGTCGGCGATGTGATAGAGCTCCCATTTGTCCCCACTAAAGTCCACCGTCTCGCCGAGGGCCCAGGGCAGGCGGCCGTGGCGGGCGCAGGCGATCCAGCCGTCGTGGTAGAGTGCGCGATTGCCGAACATCTCGAAGTACTGGGTGTAGTGCGGGCTCGGAGCGTCAACCTTCTGGGCGGAGAAACTGTAAGCCATGCTAACGCCCTCGATCGGTTTCTGAGAAACGCCGTTCACGATCGAAGGCTCGGCGATGCCTACGACTTCGAGAATGGTCGGCGCGACGTCAATCACGTGGTGGAACTGGGAGCGGACCTTGCCGGTGTCCCTGATTTGCGCGGGCCACGAAATGACCGTGCCGTTGCGCGTGCCGCCGAAGTGCGAGGCCACCTGCTTGGTCCACTGAAACGGCGTGTCGCCGGCCCAGGCCCAGCCGACGGCGTAATGCGGCGTCGTGCCTGGCAGGCCGATCTCGTCGATCCGGTGCATGATGTCCTCGAATTTGGGTTGGAAGCCGTTGAGCACCGTCAACTCGTTGAGGGTGCCGCAGAGAGAACCCTCGGCGCTTGAGCCGTTGTCGCCGACGATGTAGATGACGAGCGTGTTTTCGAGTTCCCCCATCTCTTCGAGGGCGGAAACCACGCGGCCTACTTCGTAGTCGGTGTGCTCGAGGAAATCGGCGAAGTTTTCCGCCTGGCGGGCCATCAGCCGTTTCTGCTCGTCAGTATGGTCGCCCCAAGCGGGGATCTCCTTGGGCCGCGGGGTGAGCGTAGTGCCCTTGGGAATCACGCCCATCTGGAGTTGGCGCTTCCAGGTTTCTTCGCGGTACTTGTCCCAGCCCATGTCGAACCGGCCCTTGTTCTTTCCACGCCAATCGAGCGGCGGCTGGTGCGGCGCGTGGGTCGCGCCGGGGGCGAAGTAGACGAAGAGCGGGCGATCCGGAGCGATCGATTTCTGGCGGCGCATCCAGTCGATGCAGTCAGTCGCGAGGTCGCGAGTGAGGTGATAACCCTCCTCGGGCTTTCCCGGAATCGGGACGGCGCGTGTGCCGCGATAGAGCGCCGGATAGAACTGATCGGTCTCGCCAGCGATGAAGCCGTAGAAGTAGTCAAAGCCCATGTGGGTGGGCCAGTTGTGGAAGGGGCCAGCCTCGCTCGTTTGGTTGTCGGGAACGTTGTGATTTTTGCCCCACCAGCCAGTGGCGTAGCCATTCTGGCTGAGCAACTCGGCGATGGTGGCGCAGCTCTTGGGAATGATTCCGTCGTAGCCGGGAAAGCCGGTGGCGACTTCGCCGATGTTGCCGGAATGCGCGCTGTGATGGTTGCGGCCGGTGAGCAGGGCGGCGCGCGTGGGCGAACAGAGCGCGGTGGTATGAAACTGGTTGTACTTCAGACCTTTGCTTGCCAGGCGCTCGGCCGTGGGCATGCGAACCATGCCGCCGAATGCGCTGGACCAGCCGAAACCGACGTCGTCGAGCAGAACGAGAAGGATGTTCGGCGCTCCCTCGGGAGCCGGTTGCGGCTTTGGGAAATCGGAAACGGAATCCTTGTAGGTCACGCCGATTTTGGCGTTGGGGTAACGATACTCGGGGCGTGGATACATGTTGCGATCCACTTTCCGGGGGAAATTCGAGGAATCATTCGACTTGGCCATGGCCAGCCTCCGTTGAAGTCCTAACGAGGCGACGCGGCAACCGCCGTTTGCGGTCGCACCTCACGCAGCGCCGGATCTCGCTGTTTACCTGATAGCCCGGCGCGCGCCTCGCAGAAACTGTCAAAAGTGACAGGAGGAGGCGCGGAAACGACGGGTAGGGCGCTTGTATCATCAAGGCACCTTTTCCCACGGAGCCTGTGGGGCGATGCCGGGCTCGTCAACAGCAACGGGCGCGGCATCGCCATTGTTTTCGGGTGACCGCGCGTTTGCCGCCTAGTGTGCTCCGCCGCCTGAGGCGCTCTGTAGGTCCTCCATCACCCGGTCGAGATTGAAAGATGCGGGCTTCTGGCGTGGCGGGAACTCCTTGAAGGCCTGGATCTCCTTCGCCACGATCACCTGCGCGGCGTAGAGCGCGAAGCAGTGATCGAGATACCAATCCCAATATGTGTTGGAGTTCTCGTCGGCGCGCTCGAAGGGATCGCGCCTCAGATTGAAAAGTTTTGGCGTCCGGAGCTTCACGAAGGGCTCAGCCCAGCACATCAGCTGCCTGGCCCGCTGCTCCATGAAGACGATCTTCCAGTCTCCGTAGCGCAAGGAAACCAGTTCGCCGTCGTCGTTGATGTAGAAGAAGCCGAGGCGCGGGCTTTCCTTCGCGGCGCCGGTGAAGTAGTCCAGCATGCTGTTACCGTCGAGGTGGACCTTGAACGTTTTGTTGCCGGCCTTGTAGCCCTTTTTCATCTTCTCCACGACGTCCGGCTCGCCGGCGGCGGCGAGCAGCGTCGGCAGCATGTCCTGATGGGAGACGATGCCGTTCAGCACCTTTCCCGCGGGGATCTTGCCGGGCCAGCGGACGAAGGCGGGTACGCGCCACGCCCCTTCCCAGTTGGTGTTCTTCTCGCTGCGGAAGGGAGTGATCGCACCGTCGGGCCAGGTATTGTAATGGGGCCCATTGTCGGTGGAATACATGACGATGGTGTTGCCGGCGATGCCGAGATCGTCGAGTTTCTTGAGTAGTTCGCCGACGTGCTCGTCATGGGCGACCATCACATCGTTGTAGAAGCCCTGTCCGCTCTTTCCCTCGTGCTTCTTGGCGCAGTGGGTTCTGAAGTGCATCGCCGTGGAGTTCCACCAGAGGAAGAAGGGTTTGCCTGCCTTGTGCGTCTCGTCCATGAAACGCAGCGCCTGCTCGGTGACTTCGTCGTCGATGGTTTCCATGCGCTTCCTGGTCAGCGGCCCGGTATCCTCGATGCGACCGTCAGCAAAACTGTGAATCACGCCGCGCGGACCGAACATTTTCCGAAATGCCGGATCCTTGGGGTAATCGGGATTCTCCGGCTCTTCCTCGGCGTTCAGGTGGTAGAGGTTGCCGAAGAATTCGTCGAAGCCATGGTTGGTGGGCAGGAATTCGTCCTTGTCACCGAAATGGTTCTTGCCGAATTGGCCAGTGACGTAGCCGAGCGGTTTGAGCAACTCGGCGACGGTTGGATCTTCCGGGCGCAGGCCGACGTCCACACCGGGCATACCCACTTTGGTGAGGCCGGTGCGGACGGGGTTTTGGCCGGTGATGAAAGCGGCTCGGCCGGCAGTGCAGCTCTGCTGCCCGTAGTAATCGGTGAAGGAAATGCCTTCGCGGGCAATGCGGTCGATGTTCGGGGTCTGGTAGCCCATCATGCCCCGGTTGTTGAAGCTGATGTTCCAGAAGCCGATGTCATCTCCCCAGATAATCAGGATGTTGGGTTTCGACTTGTCGTTCATGTGCTCTCCGTTTTCTCTCTGGTGTTGCAATCGCTGAGGGACGACGGCGTTCAATCGCTGGTGTTCCCGTGGCACCTCTTGAATTTCAGCCCGCTGCCGCAGGGGCATGGATCGTTGCGCCCGGCGCTGACGAAGAGTTCGCGCCGAATCTTTTCGTTCTTCTCCCGAGCCAGAATTTCCATCACGCGGCTGGCGGGTTCGCCTCGACGCAGTAACTCCGTCATGATGCGCATGGGCCGATCGGCGCGGGCGAAGAACGCCTTGAGCCCCGCGCAAAGCCAGTTCAGGCCCGGCTCGCCGTCGGGTGTGGTGAGCACGCGGTTCTTGGGGCATTCGCCGTGGCAGGTGAAGAGGAACTCGCACTCGCGGCAGTAGCGGGGCAGGGTGTCGGCCTTCGCCTGGCCGAACGCGCGCTGCTGCTCGGACGAGACGAGTTGGCCGATCGGCGTTTGCGCGATGTTGCCGAGCAGGTGGCGCGGCTCGACAAAGTGGTCGCAGGAATACAGGTCGCCGTTGTGCTCGAGCGCCACGCCCTCGCCGCAGGTTGGCTGCAGAATGCACAGCGATGAGCGGCCGCGAACGTAGGACATGAGCACGCCGTCGAAGAACTGCACGAAGGTCGAGCCGACATCGCGGCGCACCCACTCGTCGAAGATCTCGATGAGGAACCTGCCGTACTGTTCGGGCCGGACGGAGCGATCCGTGATGCGCGTGCCCTCCTGGTTGCCGGTGCAGTTGTCGCGTTCGACCACGGGAATGACCTGGATGTAGTGCGTGCCGAGCTCGTCGCGGAAGAAGCGGTAAACCTCGAGCGGATGCAGGCTGTTGACGGCGTTCACCGTGCAGAGGACGTTGAATTCGACGTGGTATTGCTGCATCAGGTGCGCCCCGCGCATTACCTTGTCGAACGTCGGTTGTCCGCCCTTGTCGCGTCGGTAGACGTCGTGCATGTGGCGAGGGCCGTCGACGCTGAGGCCTACGAGGAATTCGTTGTCACGGAGGAAGCGGCACCACTCGGCGTCGAGCAGGACGCCGTTGGTTTGCAGGGTGTTCTGAATGTGGAGGCCGGGCCTGGCGAATTTCTTTTCCACCTCGATGGCCCGGCGGTAGAAGTCGAGCCCCATGAGCGTGGGCTCGCCGCCCTGCCAGGCGATCGTGACCTCGGGCACGCGATGCGCTTCGATCGTCTGCCGGATGTAGCGCTCCATCATCTCGTCGGACATGCGGAAGCTGCTGCCGGGATAGAGCTGCTCTTTCTTGAGGAAAAAACAGTAGGCGCAATCGAGGTTGCACTGCGCGCCGGTGGGTTTGGCCATCACGTGGAAGGCGGGAAGCGTGTTGGCGGGGGTTTCACTCATCCTGGCGAACTCCTGTCACCTCGCGCGACCGGGAAAAGCGGTTCCGTGATATCGCCATGGCCGGCGGTCGCGGAGGACTGCCGGCCATCGCGTGTGCTTGCGTTTACTGGTGTGCGAGGATGTGGCGCATCTCGGCTTCCTTGTCGCGAATCAACTCGCCACTGACGTCCACCACAACCTTGTGAATCTTCCCGGTGAACGGGAAGGGAGGTTTGTAATCGGGAACGGCAGGGGAGCCGGGATCGGCGCCGGCGCAAGCCCCGCTGCTGAGCCCCAGCGCGAGCGGAATCGTGACCGGGAAATCCGCCTGGCCCACCAGCTTGCCGTCGATATAGAGCTGAGCGCGGCCGGGGGTGCCTTTTCCGTGCGCAATATCCGGTTTGCCGGTTGGCTCGAACTCGTAGCGGAGTTCGTGATGGCCCTCCGGCACCGGGTTTGCCGATTCGACGTAGTAGACGGCTTTGGCAACGTAGTTGTGGCCGTAGCGCAATTTGCCGTCCTTGATGAAGAGGGAATAGCCGCCGTCGTTGCCGCCGTGGCTGAACAGCACGCCCTCGGCACCACCCTTGGGGATTTCGACGTCGGCGGTGATGCTGTGGGGACGGTTGAGCACCTTGACAGCCGCGTTCGCGGGCACTGATTGCGTGCCGGGATAGTAGGTGTAGCTTGTGCGAGCCTCGGCGATTTGCGGCCTGTCTTCCGCGAGCCGCAGCACGCCGCGGCCATCCACCGGCATCACCTTGTACTTGCCGGCCTCGACGTACCAGGTTCCTATCATCGCGATCAGGCGGTCGCGATTGTCGGCGGCCACGTTGCTGTTCTCCGCGAAATCCGTTGCCACGTGGTACAGCTCCCAATGTTTGGCGTCCAGTTCCGTCAGCTTCTCGGCCGGGATCGGCTCGCCGAAGAACTTGCCCGCCTCGGCGAACGAAGGGCCGGGCCACGGGCAAACGGCGCGCCAGCCGTCGTGGTAAAGCGAACGGTGGCCCATCATTTCGAAATACTGGGTGACGTGCCTGGACGGGACCTTGGGATCGGCTATGGCGTGGGCGAAACTGACGCCTTCAATGGGCGACTGGGTGACGCCGCGGATGCTGGTGGGCGGTTCGATGCCCAGCAGATCGAGCACAGTGGGCACCATGTCGATGGCGTGGGCGTACTGCGTGCGGACTTCACCCTTCGCCTTGATGCCCTTGGGCCATTGGGCGATGAAGGGATCGCTGGTGCCGCCGCGATAGGTCTCGCGCTTCCAGCGGCGGAATGGCGTGTCTCCCGCCCACGTCCACCCCCAGGCGTAATGGTTGTAGGTAGTGGGTCCGCCGAGCTCGTCGATGGCTTTCAGGTTGTCCTCGAGTGATTCGGGAACGTTGTTGAAGAAGAGATTTTCGTTGACCGAGCCGGTCGGCCCGCCTTCGGAACTGGCGCCGTTGTCGGAAAGCACCATGATCAGCGTGTTGTCGAACTCACCGATTCGCTTCAGGAAGTCGAGCATGCGGCCGATATGGTGATCGGCGTGGGTGAGGAAGCCTGCGAAGACTTCCATCATTCGCGCGTAGAGTTTCTTCTCCTCCGGCGAGCAGTCCTTCCAGGCTTTGACATCGGGATCGTGGCGGGAAAGCTCGGCGTCTTTCGGGGCGATGCCGAGTTCCTTCTGCTTCGCAAACACCTTGTCGCGATAGGCCTCCCAGCCGTCGTCGAACTTGCCTTTGTACTTGTCGGCCCACTCTTTCGGGACATGATGCGGAGCATGGGCAGTGCCGGGGCAGAAGTAGAGGAAGAATGGCTTGTTGGGCGCCACCTGCTTGGAGTCGGCGATGAACGCAATCGCCTTGTCCGCCAGGTCTTCGGTGAGGTGGTAGCCCTCCTCGGGCGTTTTCGGCTGATCGACGGATTGATTATCGAGAACCAGCTCCGGGTAATACTGGTGCGTTTCACCGCCCAGGAAGCCGTAGAAGCGCTCGAAGCCGCGGCCCAGCGGCCAGCGGTCGTACGGGCCGGCGGCCGAAGTCTGGTCGGCGGGCGTGAGATGCCACTTGCCGATGGCGTAGGTGTTGTAGCCGTGTTCGAGGAGGATCTCCGAGAGGAAGCCGTTTTCGAAGGGGATGTAACCGTTCGAGCCGGGATAGCCGGTCGAGCCTTCGGTGATGCAGGCCATGGAGTTCGAGTGGTGATTGCGGCCGGTGAGGACGCAGGAACGAGTGGGCGAGCAGAGCGCGGTGGTGTGCATGTTGTTAAAACGGAGGCCATTCTTGGCCAGATTGTCGAGGTTGGGCGTCTCGATGGGGCTGCCGTAGCAGCCGAGCTGGCCGTAGCCGACGTCATCGAGAATGATGAAAAGAACGTTCGGGGAACCTTCCCTGGCCCGCAGCGGTTCGGGCCAGGCGGGTGATGAGACATCGAACGTGCGGCCGATCACGCCCGGGAACGCGGTTCCGGGCTTGTACTCAACGAGCTTCGACGGCCCGGCTTTTTCCTTATTCTGCTTTGCCATTGCGATCCTCTCTCTTTCTCAGAAGCGCAAACGCAGCCGCATCCGGCGCGGTTTGCTCCAGCCGTCGGGCGCGCCACAGTCCTGATTCGCAGTCGGAAACCTTTCCTTGATGCTAGAGAGAGGGTGTCTGTGCGGGAACTGTCAAAACTGACAGTCGTCTTTGAATTCGCGATGGCCGGCAGTCTTGGATGAGAAGAGAGGGGAACTGTCAAATCCGCCAGCCCACAAAGCTCGTGGCCCGGCCATCACCCCGGCCCGCTGTTCTTCACCGGCAGCGGTGCCTGCCCGTGTTCTTCCTGATACTTTTCGACTGAGGCCCGCAGGTTGAAGAACATTCGGTCGTGGCCCAGCGTTTTGCCGAGCGGGGCGCGCTCGATCTCGCCGAGGGGCTCTGGATTCAAATCCGCAAGCCACAGCGTGACTCCCTCGTCCTTCAGCTTTTGTTCGAACGTGCCCATGGCCTTCAGGGCCGTGTATTCGAAATCGGGCACGGCGCTGCAGTCGAGCACGAGCACCTTCGGCCGGAACTGGTGGATCAGCGCCCAGATTCTGTCGCCGATGAATTCCGCGTTGGCGAAATGGACGCGGCCCAGCGTGCGCAGCATCAGCAGGCCGGGAAAGGTTTCGTCGCCGGGGTGACCGGGTGAGAGCGGACGGAAGACGTCGGTGCCCGGCTTGCGTCCGAGCACGTACACGGACGGATGATTGGCCTGATAGAACATCACCAGCACCGAGACGGCCACGGCCACCAGGATGCCGTTGAGCGTACCCAGAATCACGACGCCGGCCGTGGCCACGATGGCCCAGCCGAACTCCCTCACGCGAATGCTGCGAATCGCGCGGAACTCGGCCGGGCTGATGAGTCCGGCGGTGGTGGCGACGACGACGGCGGCCAGCGTCGCCTGGGGAATCAGGCGCACGATCGGCATCAGGAAAATCAGCGCCGCCGCGACAATCGCGACCGTCACCATCTCCGCCAACTGGGTGCGCGCGCCGGCGCCGCGATTGACGGCGGTCTGCGACGTGCCGCCGCCGGCGGGCATGATTCGGAACCCGCTGCCCGCCAGATTGGCCAGCCCCAGCGCCAGCAATTCCTGATTCGCCGCGGGGCGCGGCTCGCCCTGATGCATGAAGGCGCGACCGGCGGCCACGGTTTCAACGAAGCTCATCAAGCCGATGCCCAGAGCGCTCGGCCACAGTTGGCGCGCCAGCGAAAAATCCGGCAGGGCGAACGATGGCAGTCCCGAAGGCACGCTGCCGACCAAGGCGATGCCCATGCTCTGCAACCCGGCGAAACCCGCGAGGGCTATGCCCGCGCCGACGGCCAGCGCCGCGGCGGGATAGCGCGGGGCGTAGCGCTCCAGCGCGAGAATCAAAACCAGCGTAACGGCAGCGAGCACGAGCGTCGGCAGGGAAGTCTGCGGCAGGTGATGCGCGATCGAGCCGATGCCGCGAAAGAATCCCGTCTTGGCAATGTGCACGCCCAGCATCTTGGGAACCTGGTCCACGATGATCACCAGACCGATCCCGGCCTTGAAACCGGTGAGCACGGATTCGGAGATGAAGTTGGCGAGAAAGCCGAGCCGCAGCACCCACGCGATCACCAGGAAGGCGCCTACCAGAAAGGCGAGCGTGGCGGCGACGGCGATCAGCCGGGCGCTATCGGCGCCGGGCGCGACGCGCGCGAGTTCCTCGGCCGTGAGAATGGCGATCGTCGTGGTGGTGGAAACGCTGAGCGCGCGCGAAGTTCCCAGCACGGCATAGACGGCCATCGGGATGAGCGCGGTGTAGAGTCCCACCTGGAGCGGCAAACCGGCAATCGCGGCGTAGGCCATGCCCTTGGGGATGGCGACGGCGGCCGTCGTCACTCCCGCGATCAGATCGAAGCACAGCCAATTTTTCGGGTAGCCGGGCAGCCAGCCCGCGATCGGAAACAGCCGGGAGAGCGGATTGCCGTTTGTGTTTGTTTCCTGGCCGCTCATTTTCAAACGGTCCCGCACCGGCGTTTCGCCCTAGCTCTTCGCGGCGAAGGGCAACAGGATATTCACGATGAGATAGCCCAGAATGAAAAGGGGAAAGCAAAGCCGGTCGAAGAAGCGCGACAGCCGCCAGCGATCCGTATCGCAAAAATGCAAAGAGATGGTCGACTGAACCAGCGTGAGAAAAATGGTGACCAGGCCGATGAGGTTCACCATGTCGGTGAGCGTGACGCGGTCCGCCGGCGGGAGCAGCGTCACCAGGAAAATATTGTTCCCGATCGCGGCAAAGAACGCGCCGACTCCCAGGCCAAAACGAGGATCGACAAACGTCGGCTTGATGAAGAAAACCACCAGGGCAATCGCGACCGAAGCGAACAGCGCCTGAAACATTTTTGTGTAAATCTCGCGGCCGCGCGGCTCGACGAACATGGCGAAGAGGAAGCGGGAATGAACCTCGCCACCTTCGGCTGAAGGCGTCCCGTCCATCGGCCCGTAATTGTAAAGCTTGGTTCCCGCATAGGTTTTCGTGACTTTCAGGCCCGTGCTGAGCGCGCGGCCACCGACCGTGATCCCGCTCTCATACACCCGATATCTCATCGCCCGCGCATCATGGGAAGTATCCTCCATGCCGACGAGCAATGCCGCGTCACTGAAGGGAAATCGAGCAGGATCGAACGCCTGCTGCATGCGCGCTCGCACGTTGTAACGTTCGTATCGCTTCCCGTCGAAGGTTTCCGAAACCTCTTTCTGCCGGTTGAGGATTTCGCCATTGACGATCCGAAAGGTGGCTCCCGGATCGATCGCGTCGCCTTTCCAGCGGAAAGAGATGTCGAAGTCGGTGTCCCACCTGCCTTCCCGCAAGGAGAAATCGCCGACGTGGTTGATCAGCACGTTCACGGCAACAGGCGTCGCGGCCGCCGGGGACGGTGTGGAAACAGGCGTTGCGGTGCTCGTACTCATCATTTCCGAGGAAAACCAGGCGTGACGTGCTTGTTGCGTTTGCGCCTTGTATTTCTCCAGCCTGCTGACTCCGAGGATTCCGATGATCGAGTAGAAGATGAGAATGCCCATCGCCCAGAGCGCCACGAAAAAGTACGCCTTGCGCGAAATGATTTCGTTGGAATTGAGGCGGACTGGCTCGTATTCGCTCACGGGGAAAATCTCGGCATCACGCCCTGGCGGATCGCGGCGTTGTGTGTGGTCTTGTAATGCCGGTACAGATAGAGAAAACCGAAAGCGGCCAGCGCGGCGAGGCCGGCGAGGATGACGAAAGTGGAATTACGAGTGGCGGCGCGCGCGCCCAGATACACGTTGAACAGAAGACCGGGTATGCGGGCCACGCCGCTGATGGCGGCGAACTCCGGCAAGCTCATTGCGGAAAAGCCCGCGCCGTAACACAGAGCGTCTGTCGGGCCCATCGGGAACAGGAAAAGAGTAAAAATCGCAAACCTTCCCCGGTTGCCGGCGAGCAGCCGGTCGACGTGATCCAGCTGAGAACGCTTGATGATCCTGGCCACGGCCGGGCGGCCCACGGCGCGGGCGAGGCAGAAGTTGAAAACAGAGCCCGCCATGATTCCCGCGAAGGAGTAAGCCAGTGCGTGCCAGGTGCCGAAGGCGTAGCCCGCCGCAAACGACAGGATTTCACCCGGAAGGAAAAAGACAACCACCTGCAGCGCCTGCAGGGCAACGCACCACAGCGGACCGGCGAAGCCGTGGCCCCGCCATGCGGCGAACAGGCGCTCGACGTCGCCGGCATGGCGAAACACGCCCCAGCCGGAAAGCCATGCCAGTCCCGCGAGGAACAGCGCGGCGAGGATGACGAAGATCAGGTCTCTTGTTCGCGCATTGCGCGCCCTCGTCTTTCGCCCTGTCGTCATCGCTCTCCTCGGATAGACGCTCCGGCCGATTCGCCGTCTCCGACGGAAACGGTCCCGTGGCACTTCTTGAACTTTTTCCCGCTGCCGCAGGGGCAGGGATCGTTGCGCCCGGCGCGTTTGGCATCTTCTTCGGCGTACCAGAGCATGATTTCGGCGGGGGCGCGGTCGCGGCGCAGCAGTTCGGCCATGATCTTCATCGGGCGATCGACGTGATTGAAAAAGGCCTTGTAGCCGGCGCAGAGGTAGTTCAGACCCCGCTCGCCGTCGGGCGTCAGGATGAACCGATTCTTCGGGCATTCGCCGTGGCAAGCGAAGCGCACTTCGCATTCGCGGCAGTAGCGGGGCAGTTCGTCGCGCTTGTCGTTGCCGAATTTGCGCTGCTCGGGCGAAACGACCAGATCGGCGAGCGGCTTTTCCATGATGTTGCCGAGACGGTAGCCGGGCTCGACGAAATGGTCGCAGGAATACAGGTCGCCGTTGTGCTCGAGCGCGAGCGCGTTGCCGCAGGTTTCGGCGAAAATGCACATCGCCGCCGGAGCGCCGACCCACGACACCAGCGCGGCGTCGAACATCTGCACGAAAACGCGGCCCACGTCGCGGCGTACCCATTCCTCGAAAATGCCGATCAGGAAACTGCCCCACTGGCCGGCTTCGACCGACCTGTCGGTGACCCGGTTGCCCTGTTGAAAGCCGACCTGGCCCAGATCGTTGACGCGCTCGACGATGGGAATCAGCTGAATGAAATCGGTTCCGATATCGTCGCGAAGAAAGCGGTAGACCTCGAGAGGGTGGTCGCCGTTAGCGGCGTTCACGGTGGTGAGGACGTTGAACTCGACACGGTTTTGCTGCATCAGGCGGGCGGCGCGCACCACCTTGTCGAAAGTCGGCTGTCCGCCCTTGTCGACGCGATAGGCGTCGTGCATTTCGCGCGGGCCGTCGAGGCTGAGGCCGATCAGGAAGTTGTTCTCGCGGAAGAGTTCGCACCAATCGTCGTCGAGCAGGATGCCGTTGGTCTGCATCGTGTTCTGAATCCGCGTTCCCGGTTTCCGGTATTTCCTCTCGATCTCGACGGAGCGGCGGTAGAAATCGAGACCCATCAACGTGGGCTCGCCGCCCTGCCAGGAGACGGTGACTTCGGGGCCGGGCTGCGAGTCGATGACCTGGCGCAGGTAGGATTCGAGCACTTCGTCCGTCATGCGGAATCGGCTGCCGGGATATAGCTGCTCTTTCGACAGGAAGAAGCAGTAGGCGCAGTTCAGATTGCAGATCGCGCCGGTCGGCTTGGCCAGCACGTGGAAGTAGGTCGGCGCTCCACCGGTCGACATCAAGTTCCCTCGCGTCCAAGAATCTTCCGCGCACGCTGCCGGGATTCCATGCGCGGTCTTGCTCCACGGTGCGGCTTTCTGGCTGGGACGGCTTGATGCAAAACTCGAGACCGGGATCCCGCCAGAAACCGGAAGGGAAACACCACATTGCCCCCGGGTGCTTCCTGCCTGCCAAGAGTGTAGGGAGATGCGTGAGGAGCCGGCACTGTCAATACTGACAGGTACCTTCCAGTTTTCCTCAATCGAGTGGTTTGTTAGAGGAGGGCCCGGAGTGGGCAACAGCAGGCAGGTGGTTCGGTTCATCGTTCCTGAAAGGGGGTCCAGGAATGCGAACCGTTTCTCCGGGTCCTCCAAGGTCGACCAAGACCACCGTAAGCGAATCGAAGCGTCTTGCGAACTGTAAGTTTTGACAGGGGGCGCGCGGGCCACGCCGAGGCGGTCGCGCGGCAATTACCGGCTACGTTTCCAAAGCGATGGTCGGGGAGACGAAACTGCGCCCGGCAAGCACTTCCCTGATGGCGGGGATGAGGTCGGAAGCCATTCGCGGCTTGATCACGTAGCCGGAGGCTCCGGCGGCGATGGCGGCCTGGGCAAAATCCGGATCGTCATGAACCGTCAGGAAAACGACCTTGGCCGTTGAGCCGGCCTGCCTGAGCCGCCGAATCGCCTCGATCCCGTTCAGGACCGGCATCGAGATATCGACGATCAGCAGGTCCGGCTTCAGCAGGAGGGTGGATTCGATCAAAGACTGGCCGTCCATGGCCGTTCCGACGATTTCGAAATCGGATCCGAGCAGAGCCGCGGTGGCCCGCAATACCGCCTCATGATCGTCGGCGAGGAAGACGCGCATGCGTTTCATTGTAATCAGGGGATTGCAGCGCTGCCGCTTTCTGATGTTATCGGTTTCAGATGGAGCAACATGCATTCCCGTCGTCCCGTTCTTTCAGCCTAGAGGGCACTCTCTCAGTTTGCACGGGAAACGAAAGGCTTCTACTGGCAGAAATGACAGTGCTAGAACCGCAAAGAGGTGGGGCTAGACGAGGTGGCTTTTGACGGCGAACTGGATCAGGTCGGCGGTCGTTTTCACTCCCAGCACTTCCATGATCCGGTACTTGTGGAAGGCGACGGTGCGCGGGGTCAAGTCGAGAATATCGGCGATTTCCTTCATCGACCGGCCCTCGGCCAGCAATTGCAGCACCTCGCGCTGGCGCGGGGTCAGCTTTTTGTCCCGTTTCTTGCCCCAGGGGTCCTTGATGAAGGATTCTTCCATCGCCTTGGCGATTTGCGGCGTGAAATACGTTCGCCCCTTGAGCACTTCCTGAATCGCCTTGAAGAGTTCCGATGCCGCTGACTTCTTGAGCAGGTAGCCGGATGCTCCCGCCTTGACGGCTTCGGCCGCGATGTCCGGGTCTTCATTCATCGTCAGGACGATCAGCTTGACGTCCGGCATGCTCTGCTTGAGGCGGCGGGTGGCTTCGAGGCCGTTCAACAGAGGCATGCCAATATCCACAACGATCACGTCGGGTTTGAGTTTGGGAGCGGCCTCGAGCAGCGCCCGACCGTCGGTCACTTTCCCCGCCACTTCGCAGCGGGGCTCGAGCAGTTTCTGAAATGCGTCGAGCAGCATCGCATGATCATCCGCCAGCAGTACCTTTGGTCGAGACGAAAGCACATTCACTCCTTGTACGCTCAGGCCGCCGAGTCGTGGCGGAATCTCGCCTGGTTCTCCGTCTGGAAATCGGCGGTTTCGAGCGGGACCCAGGCTTCGACCCGGGTGCCACTACCCGGCTCGGAATCGATGTGGAGATGCCCGCCGACAAGCCGCAAACGCTCGCGCATGCTGATCATGCCGAGCCCGGTGGCCACACCCGGCGAGCGAGGATCGAATCCCGTTCCGGAATCGGAGACGCGCAGATAGATTCCATCCGGCGCCCCGGTCAATTCCACGTGGGCCAGTGGCGCGCCGCTGTGCCTGGCGACGTTCTGCAGCGCTTCCTGCACGACGCGGTAAAGACACAACGCAATTTCCCCCGGAATCTCATTGGGGACGTCGCGGTCGACGAATTCGATGCGAATGCCCTTCTGCTTGCTGAGCTCGCGGCAGAAGCCGGCGGCGGCGGCCACCAGGCCCAGGCTGTCCAGTTTCGAGGGATGGAGGCGGTGAGAGAGCTGGTGGATATCGGAGGAGATATCGCTGACCTGTTTCAAAGGGTCGCCGAGTTTCTGATGGAGTTCCTCGATCGATAGCCGGGGGTTCTGGAGCAACTGCTCGAGTTCGATCGAAAGCAGAGCCAGTCGCTGGCTCACGTCATCGTGGAGTTCCCGGGCGATATAGCTTCGCTCCTCCTCCTGCATGGAGATCAGGCGCCCGCTCAGACCCAGCAGGAGCTTTTCGGTTTCCTTGCGGTCGGAGATGTCGATGCAGGAGCCGATGTAGCCGACGAATGTGCCGTCTTCCTCCGTTCGAGGGACGCCGGTATCCAGCACCCAGCGATACTCGCCATCGGCGCGGCGCAGCCGGTATTCCATTCGGAAGCTCCGGCGTGAATCAAAGGCCGAAACGTACGTTTCGACGCACCCGGGGAGATCCTCCGGATGCACGCTCTTCGTCCACCCGTCTCCGAGCTGGTCGGCGAGGGGCCGGCCGGTGAAATCGAGCCACGGCTGATTGAAGTAGTTGCAGGCCTTATCGGGTCCCGACATCCAGATCAAAACCGGGGCGGTATCGGCGAGCCGGCGGAAGCGTTCTTCGCTCTCGCGCAGACGGAAGATCGCCTCTTTGCGCTCGGTGACGTCGAGCGTCACGCCCGCCAGTTCGTGCGGATAGCCGTTTTCGGAGACGAAATTGGCGATTTCCCGGAGCCAGAACGGGGCGGCCGTCGGCGGCAATCATCCGGAATTCACATTCGAATGCCTGTCCTTTGCGGATCGCGCGGCGGAAAGAGGCGAGGGCCTTCTCCCGGTCTTCCGGGTGCATGTGATTCAGCCAGAAATTCGGCTCGCTGGTCCAGAGCGGGACCGGGAAGCCGAGGATCTTTTCCGCCTGCTTGCTGACGAACGTGAAGCGATTGGAAGCGGCATCCCTGCGCCAGACGATGGCGTGGACCGTCGAAACGATCTCGTTCATCAGCGTTTCGGCTTGCTGCTGGGCCGCCTCCGCGCGCCTCAGCTCGGTTACATCGGTGTGTTTCACCACGGCGCCGCCTTCGGCCGTTCGCAGGGGCGTTACCGTCATCAGGAACGAGCGTGGCCCGGCGGGAGAATCGCAGGGATATTCGAGGTCGAGGTAAGGCAGCGAGCCTCCGAGCACGGCCTCAATTCCGGAAAGGGCTTCGGCGGCTTTGGGCGATCGCTGCTCGGAGGCCTGGCGGCACACGTCCAGATAGTTCGCGCCGACGCCGATGCCCGCTTCCTCGCTGGCCCCGTTCTCGCGCCCGAAATTGTTCCAGGCTTCGTTCGCCGCGATGATCTTGCCGTTCCGGTCGAGAACGGCCACATGGCTGCGCAAGGAAGCGAGAACCGACGCATTCATCTTCTCGCTCTCCTGCAGCGCCCGATCGATCCTTCTCCGGCGGACCCATTGAATCAACAGGGCGGCGAGCAGCAGTCCTTCCAGCAGGGCAATGCCCACGACGCCGATGATTTCCCATTTGTACTGTTGCCACAGCGTCGGCTCGCGGAATTCCAGCATGCTGCCGGGAGGCAGCCGGGCTTCGCTGAGACCCCACTTGCGGAGCTGGCGCCAGTCGAAGCCGTAAAAGCTGGCGGTATCCACCCTGTTGATGCGCGGAGTGGTTTCTCCCTTCAGCACGCGCAGCGCGGTTTCCGCCGTGGCGTCGCCGGCTTTCTTGAAGTCGAGCAGCCGTCCGCCCACGACCCCGTGTCCGAGAAAGGTCGCCGAGCTGCCGTAGATGGGAGCGTTCGCGACCTTGGCGGCCATCTGCACGGCTTCCACGGAGGTGAAAGTCTCGCCCGCAGCGTCTCGAGCGAAGGAAACCCAGAAAATGGCGGCATCCGGCGGGAGATTCTCCAGTTCGGTGAGCAGGTTGGACATTTTGACGTCGGTCAGGTAGGAGAAACGAAGCTTGCCTTCATAGGGGCGGAAAGCGACGCGCGCGTCCGACTCCCATCCTTTTTCCACCGCGGACGTGCCGGTCACCACCGCGATCTCGCGCACCTTCGGCTGCAGCCGCAGCGCGGCACGCAAGGTGGCGTCCCAGTCCGGCGGCACGAGAACGCCGGTGGATCCGGGTGGCAATTCCCAGCTTGCCGGCGGGTTGTTGCTGACCAGACAGAAGACTACGGGAACATGGGGGAAAAGCTCGGCGCCATGCTTCTCCAGAAACTCGAGCGCCGGCACTTCCACCGCGACGATCAAATCGAACTTCTGGTCGGCGTATCTCCAGCGGAGATAATCCGCCCACCGCTTCTCGCTCGCCGGGCTGAGCGTCTGGTACAGGTCGAAGAACTCACTGTACAGCCTGATCCCGGCCGGCGAACCGCCGTGAAGAGAGGTGCGAAGCCCTTCGTCGAAGGAGAGCACCGCGGGCATCAGGCGGCTGGCGGAGTAAATCACCAAAACTTGCTTTCGCGCCGGCAGCCGTTGCGTGGAGGCCGTCGCGGAAAGCGCGGGGAGCGCCATCAGGAGGAAGAGCAGGGCGAGCTTCCAAAGCCGGTTGCAGCGATAGCGACGTGCAATCGGGTCTTCCGTCACCTGCCGAAAACCCTCTCGACGGTCCCAACGAGAAACGGCCATGCGTGTCCCGCGATTCACAGACTTCGCGCGTCTCGATTTTTTTGACGACTTCGGATTTCCGAAGGGGAAGCTCTTCGCTTTGCGGCCAGTGTACCACGGCCGGCGGATGCAAGGCGAGAGTCGGCGACTGTCAGTTTTGACAGTCTCAGGAAGGAGCTGAGCTCACGCCCGCGAAAATTATGACAGCGAGATTGCTCGAGCTTACAAACGATGCCCGTCCAGCCGCCGGATGCCGGCGGGCAAAGGTGTGGCTGCAAGGAGATAAAAGACGATCCGCGCTGCCGCTTCCACTCCCTCGCTCGATGGTCCGTGCAATTCCCGGGGAAGGAAAGCTCGCAATTTCTTTCCTTCCCGCACGTTGAAAGACCAATCTCCGTCCTTCCTTGTGCTTCTCCTTCTTTTCCTGCGCAGCGAGCTTCGCCTCTTTTCTCCTCAGTCGAGACAACGTTGGCGGGCCACCCGCTTCCGGGGGGCAGGAGCGCCCCCCACTGTCATTTCTGACAGTTTCAGCCGATGACGGGAACGCGTAGCTTGTAGGCAGGAAAAGGCTGAATGTGATCAGCCTAGGGAGAAGGGAAAATGGCGAATAGACTATGGAAGGCCGGGGGAGCGGCGCTGGGCGTGGCGATGATGTTTGCGGCAGCCAGTGCGGCGTTCGCACAGGAAATGGGCAAGATGAAAATGTCCGTTTATCCTCCCGAGGCCTACACGTTTGTCGACGGAAGAGCGATCGGTCCGGGCAATCGCACGATTGAAGTCGAGCCCGGGACCCATCAAGTGATCGTCGCCAACTACGGATTTAAGTTCTTCCAGCAGGACGTTTCCGTGAATGGCAAGGAAACGACCGTGGTGAACGCGCAATTGGATCCGGTTGGCACTCAGACGCCTGCGGGCGACCGGGGACGCATCCAACTCGAAGTTGGAAGCCTGAAGGCCGGCGATGCCGCCGTTCTGCTGAACGGCAAAACGCCCCACTACTTCGTCGGGCACATCGACGAATTCAACCACAACATCTGGTGGGAGCAGGAACTGATCGTCCCTCCGGGAACCCACGAGGTTACCGTGACCAGGCACAACAACGTGATCTGGTCCGGACCGATCACCGTGGCCTCCAATCAACGGGTCATCGTTGATATCTCGGACGGCAAAGTGAAGGAAAAGGACTGGGTCGACCGGGGGACGAGAGCCTCACGTGCAATGGATCGTTTCCATGCCGGAACGGCCAGCGCAACGATTGTCGTCGCAGCGGTGAGCGGCAGCATTTCCGCCTCGCCGTCGCAGATCGATTGCGGCCAGTCCACCCAGTTGAAGTGGGCATCGGCGGAAACCATCGACGCCGAAGTCAGCGGATTGAGCCCGGTTCCAACTTCGGGTGAACAGACCGTTTCGCCCAAGCAGACGACCACGTACGAGTTCACCGCGACCGGCCCCGGCGGCGTGACGAAGTCCAACGCTACCGTGAACGTCAACCCCGTTATCGTGGCCAACGTCGAAGCGTCGCCCACGGAAGTTCGTTATCGGCGCATCGGTGACAAGGTCATCCATCAGGACAGCGCGACAGTCAACTGGTCCACGTCGAACGCCGAGAACGTTGCCGTGGATCCTTTCGGCACCGTGCAACCGAGCGGTTCCCAAACGCAGGCGATTACTCCAGCGCAAACCACCGACGGTCCCGTCAATGAAAACGTCACCTACACGCTGAAAGCCTCGAACCCTTGCGGCGGCGCGGAGACGAAAACGGCCAGCGTCCGTGTGGTCGGCTCGATCGAGCCTATCCCGGATGTGCCGCTTCACAGCGTCTTCTATCCGACCGCTTACCCGAGGAAGGCGTATCCTATGGCGGGACTCTTGAACAGCCAGAGAGAGATCCTTGCCAATCTCGCCGCGGGATTCATCAAGTACCTGGAGTATGATCCCGATGCGAAGCTGCAGGTGGTTGCCTACACCGACCCGCGCGGCACGAACAAATACAACGACGAACTGTCCACCCGCCGTGTCGAGCTGGTGAAGCAGGTTCTGATGTCCGACGGAATTGCGGAGGAGAGAATCGAAACCAACGCAGCCGGCGAACACCCCAACCTCGAGCCGAACACGATTGCCGAACTCGAGACGCAGAACCCGAACCCGATGCCCGAACAGTGGGCCAAGCAGAAGAAGGTCAACGAACTGGCGTATCAGCGCCGCGTGGACATCGTGCTGCTTCCCACCAACAAGGAATCGCTGCGCTTCTATCCGAACCAGGTTCCCGAAGCGAATATCCTCCGGCAGGCAGCACCACCCAGCCGGCGGGTTGTGATGGAGAACCAGCCGGCCGAGCAGCCGACCCAGCCGCCGGAACAGCAGCAGCCGGATCAGCAGCCAGGCCCGCAACAGAACCAGTAACTCACCGAAGTGCAAGGGGAGGGGTTCGCCCCTCCCCTTTTTTTTATTTCCAAATCGGCGTTGCCGGCGGGAGTCGGGCGCCTCTGGTTTGTCTCCTGATTTGTGCTTAAGCATGCCTTCCGGACACGGCTCGGAACTTTCGATGAGAGGCAGGCGAAGCGGGAAGCAAATGTAGTATAGTTACCGCCAACGAGCGGTCCGGAAACGTGGTGGTGGGTCTGGATTGAAAAGGTGCCAGAGGAAACGTCGCCGGCCATTGGCCGGGACGATCGCGGTGTAATTCCGGCTGCCGAACAGTTCCCAGCATGCCAACTCGCCCTGATTCCTTTTCTCTCTCTCCCGGGACGCAATTCGGTCCCTACGAGATTCTCGTGCGGCTCGGCGCCGGCGGGATGGGGGAAGTTTATCGCGCGAGGGACACGCGGCTCGGCCGCGAGGTCGCCATCAAAGTTGTCTCGAGCCGCCATTCGCCCACGCGCGAACATCTCGATCGCTTCGAGCGCGAGGCGCGCTCGGCCTCGGCCCTCAACCACCCCAACATCGTCTCCATCTACGAACTCGGGCAGATGGAATCCACGCACTACATCGCCATGGAACTGGTCGAGGGGCAGACGCTGCGGCAACTGCTGGCCGCCGGCTCTCTCCCGATCCAGAAAGTCATCTCCATCGCGGCGCAGGTCGCCGATGGCCTGGCAAAGGCCCATGAAGCCCGCATTGTCCACCGGGACCTGAAACCGGAAAACCTGATGGTCTCGGCGGACGGATTCGTGAAGATTCTCGATTTCGGTCTCGCGAAGCTGTCGCCCTCCGAGGAGGAACTCGCCGCGACGGCGCCCGCCGCCGACACACTCACCCGGCCCGGCATGCTTGTGGGCACGGCAGGTTACATGTCGCCGGAGCAGGCAAGCGGGCGTTCGCTGGATTTCCGCTCGGACCAGTTTTCTCTGGGGTTGGTGCTCTACGAGATGGTCGCGGGCAGGCACGCGTTTCAACGGAGCACGGCGGCGGAGATGCTCGTGGCCATTCTCCGCGAGCAGCCGGAAGCCGTGGCGTCGCTGAATCCCGAGGCGCCGGCTCCGCTTTGCTGGGTGGTCGAACGCTGCCTCGCCAAGGAGCCGGAGAAGCGCTACGCCTCGACGCGCGATCTGGCGCGCGACCTGGCCGCCATCCGCGACCGTTTCTCCCAGATACCGCGCAAGGCGGCCGAGACGCGCCCGAGCAACCTCCCGGTGCAGCGGACCGCGTTCGTCGGGCGAAAAAAGGAAGTGGCTGCCGCCGTCGCACTCCTGCTGCGGCAAGATGTGCGCCTGGTGACGATCACCGGCCCCGGAGGGATCGGCAAGACGCGCCTGGGACTGAAGGCCGCCGAGGAAGTGGCCGCTCGCTTCCCGGGCGGCTTGTATTTCGTCAGCCTCGCGGCGGTCAACGATCCCGCCCTGATCGCGGCCTTCATCGCGCAAACGCTCGGTCTCCGCGAAGCAGGCGGACAGGCCCCGCTGCAATTGCTCGCGGAGCATTTCCAGAACACGTCGCGCGAGCCGATGATCCTGCTGCTCGACAATTTCGAGCACCTGATGGGCGCGGCGCCGCTGGTGGCCGAGCTTCTGGCGATGGGACCCGCGCTGAAAATCGTCGTGACCAGCCGGGCCGCTCTGCACGTCTACGGCGAGCACGAGTTTCCGGTGGCGCCGCTTGCCTTGCCGAGTCCCCAATCGCTGCCTCCGGTCGAGACGCTGTCGAACTACTCGGCGATCGATCTGTTCGTCCAGCGCGCCGCGGCGGTGAAACCGGGCTTCAAAATCACCGAGGAAAACGCGCCGGCCGTGGTCGAGATTTGCGCGCGGCTGGACGGACTTCCGCTGGCGATCGAGCTTGCGGCGGCGCGCGTCAAGCTGCTTCCGCCCTCCGCCATGCGCACGCGCATCGAGAGCCGCCTGCAACTGCTCACCGGCGGCGCGCGCGATCTGCCCGCGCGGCAGCAAACGCTGCGCGCGGCGATCGACTGGAGTTACGACCTGCTGAGCGCGCCGGAGCAGAAACTGCTGCGAAGGCTGTCGGTTTTCGTGGGCGGATGCACGCTCGAGGCCATCGAGGCCGTCTGCGATACGAAAGGCGACCTCGGCCTGGACCTGCTCGACGGCATGGCGTCGATGGTGGACAAGAGCCTGGCACAGCAGAACGAATCCGCCGGAGGGGAATCGCGTTTCGTGCTGCTCGAAACGATTCGCGAATACGGGCTGGAGAAGCTGGCCGAGAGCGGGGAAGAGGAGCGGACGAAACGCGCGCATGCCGCCTACTGCCTGGTGCTGGCCGAGGAACTGGCCGCGGAAAATACGAGCGTCGAGCGGACGGATTGGCTGGATGCTTTCGAATGCGAGAACGACAATTTTCGCGCCGCTCTCGACTGGCTGACGGAAAGCGGCAACGCCGAATGGGGTTTGCGCCTTGGCACCGCCTTGTTCCGGTTCTGGGAGAGGCGGGAGATGTTCGCCGAGGGTTCGGATCGGCTGGGAAAGGTCGTGAAGCTCGAACGCGCGGCGGCAGAAACGCAGATGCGGGCGCGGGCGCTGTTCGCGCTCGGCGCCCTCGCGGCCGCGCAATGCGACTTCGCGCGCGCCAAGCTGCTCACTCGGGAGAGTCTGGAGATTTGCCGCGCATTCAGCGACCAGCGAGGCGTGGCGGTCTCGCTCAACGCGTTGGCGGTTCACGCCCGCGGCAGCGGCGACCTGGGTGACGCGGTACGTCTCTTTGAAGAAAGCCGGGACATGTTCGCGGAGTCTCACGATGTTGTCGGCGTCGCTGGCGCGCTCAGCAATCTGGCCAGCGTCGTCAAGGATCAAGGCGACTACCGGCGCGCGCATTCGCTCTACCAGGAATGTCTCTCCATTTTCGAGCGCATCGGCGATCGCTCGAGAGTCGCATGGTCGCTGAGCGGCCAGGCCGATGTGGCGCGGGAACAGGGAGACGTGGCCGCCGCGCGCTCGCTCCACCAGCAGAGCCTCGCGACTTTCCGCGAAATCGGCGATCGCTGGGGCGCCGCCGCCGCGCTCGCCGATCTGGGAGATCTCGAGCGCGGCCAGGGAGAGTACGCCGCGGCTCATGCCCACTTCGTCGAAAGCCTGGGAACCTGCCAGGCCACGAAAAACAACCGGGGAATCGCTCGCCTGCTCGAGTGCTTCGCGTCCTCGGCGGCGGCGCAATCCCAGCCGGAGCGCTCGCTGCGCCTGGCGGGCGCCGCGGCCGCGCTGCGTCAATCGCTTGGCGCGCCGCTCACGCCCGGTGACCAGGCGAAATTCGACAGAACTCTCGAACCGGCCCGGCAGGCGCTGACGCAAACGGCGGGAACGGCGGCATGGCTGGAGGGTTGGGGGATGCCGGTGGAGAAAGCGGTGGAACAGGCGCTATCCCCGATGCGTCCCGTTCTCGACGGGGATAGGAACCGTCGCTTCCCCGCGTGATGGAGTGGAATCGAACCGGATGTTCGGGCCGGACGACGCCGGCGCTTATTCCGCGGTCGAGGGATCGATCAGGGCGCGCACGGCGGAAATGCGATTGGCGGGAAACCCTCCCCGCTTCGCGTGCTCCCGGATGCTCGCTTCGTCCGGAGCAAGGTAGACGCAATACAGCTTGTCGCCCGTCACGTAGCTGTGCAGCCACTGAATCTCGGGGCCCATCTGCTTCAGAACCTCCACCGATTTCCGGGCAGCGGCCTGCAATTCGGCCTCGGACATGTTGCCCGCGCCGGGTATTTCCCGTTCGATTACGTACTTTGGCATCGATGATCCCCTCTAAGGACACGTTGTCTGGCCGAATGCTACCAGAAGCCCGTCCGATGCATCAACGACGGAATCCATGCGGCGCGCAACTCACCGCTGCCCAAGCCTTTGGGAACAATCCGTATTAAGCTAGACTCAATTCTGCGGGGCTGTAGCTCAGATGGATAGAGCAGCAGTTTCCTAAACTGCGTGTCGGGAGTTCGAGTCTCCCCAGCCCCACCATCGTCGCGAGTCACTGCGGATGGAAGCGAACTTCCGGATCAGCGAGGATATCTGCGGCGGTCCCAGGCCAGCGGACCGTCCTTTCGTTCCAAGCTTTCTATCAGGTGGAGCAAGTCGCCGAGTGAGGGTGCGGTCTGCGGCGCGTAGAGTCCGTCCAGATCGTAGGTCCCGCCATTTTCGCCGTAGGCGATCTTTCGTTTGAGCCGGTCGGCGTGCGTCCGGTCCGCCCGTGAAAGAAACTGTTCTTTCAGGCGGCGGATTCGGGTTCCCCCATTCCCCGTCTCCACAATTTCCACGATGCTCGCCTGGCCATGCCGAACGTCCACAAACAGGTTTCGCTTGACGAGGCGCTCGGTATGAGGCTCGGCTGGCGGACCGTTCACGGCGCTGCTTTGCACGGCCGGGCTGGCGAGTTTATTCCGCAGCCACCGGGCACCTCTCGCGGGGCGCGAACTGTGCTCCGGACCGGAATCTCGGGGGCCAGGGACGACGAGGCAGATGGCCCCGTCGGCGAACGCCAAATGGAGTGCCGAATCCGAGTCGAGATGCTGGGTGACGTCCTGGTGATCGACCGAATTTCGTGCAATTGAGAACTTGCAGGCGTTCAGGTCCAGTTTGATCTTGCGGCCCTCGCCTGACACCGTGACGATTCCCTGCGGATCGACCAGCGTGACAACACCCTGCATCGATACCCGCACCGTGTCCGAGCATCCAGCCTTGCCGAGGAAAGAGATTCGGACGGGGTTCGAGCCGAAATGCCATTCCCGAAACGCATGCAACACATCTTTGAGGAAAATCGCGGGACCAGCGTGATTGTCCTGTACTACGTTTGGCCGATCTTCGGCAACGATAGCCATTTTGAAGTATCAAGGCACACGGATCTCCAAACCGGCTTATGCGTCTGAAGTTCGAGCATCCCCCGCGATCGGGCCACCCTAGCGATATGCAGGCCAGCCGTTTGGGTCCTGTCGGAATGGAATGGCAAAGGATGGGAAATGGCCGATTCCACCGGGCAAGGAAGGGGAGTCGCGTGTTCCAGACGGGAACAGGTTGTTTCAATGTCGGCAAGTACGGTCTCTCGGTGGCCCGGGTGTTTGCAAGAAGATAGAGCTGGCTCAAGCGGTCTGCACGGGGATGTTTGTACCGTAGCTTGAAATTATAACAAGTTATGTTATAAAATGAACGGGTGAATCCAGAGAAACTCAAAGACGCCAGGCGACAGCGCGGCTATAACCAGCAGCAGGCAGCCGCCCGTTTGGGCGTGTCTCAGGCCTATCTCTCGATGCTCGAGAACGGGAAGAGAAGCCCTTCCGTCGCGCTCGCCCGTAAGCTCATGCGCCTCTACCGGTTGCCGCCAACCGTCCTCCCGGTTTCCGAACTGCCCGGAAAGGTGACGCCGGCTTTGCTGGCCGCCGAGCTTGCCGCCCTTGGATACCCCGGCTTTGCGCACCTGCGTGGAGCAGCGAGGAAAGTGAACCCGGCTGCATTTCTGCTGACGGCATTGTCCGAGCGTAACCTTGAAGCCCGAGTTGCCGAGGGTCTCCCCTGGCTCGTTGCCCGCTACGCGGACATGGATTTTGACTGGCTGGTTGCGCATGCGCGGATGAAGAACCTTCAGAATCGCCTCGGTTTCGTTGTGACCCTGGCAAGACGAGCAAGCGGAAACGCCGCGCTTCTGGAGCCCGAACAGGCTCTCGCCGATAGCAAGCTGGCGAAAGAGGATTCCTTCTGCCGCGAGTTGAACGAGCCGGAACTCCGTTGGCTTCGTGAGCACAGCTCGGAAGAGGCCAGACAATGGCACCTGCTGAGCGATCTGCGGCCGGAAATGGTGCGCTATGCTGCCTGAAGTTCTTGTGCCTTGGGCTGGATTTCTCAATGAGCTTGGAAATCTTCTCGACGAACCTTTCGAGTTTCACTGCATCGGCGGGTTTGCGATCGTGGTCGCCTATGGGCTGCCGCGCAGCACCAACGATTTGGACTATTTCTCTCTGATTCCGAACAATCGTCAGCGCTATTTGGAGCAGACAGCGGGCGAGGGATCCAGCCTTGCTCGAAGGCATGGAGTCCATGTCCATCATGCGGGCGTCGCGACGGTTCCTGAAAGGTACGATGAGAGGTTGACAGAGCTGTTCCCACGGCGCTTTAAGAATATTCGGCTTTTCGTGCTCGACCCCTACGACCTGGTTCTCTCGAAGTTAAGCCGGAACGTGGAGCGAGACCGGCAAGACGTTGCATATTTGGCGAGAACGCAGAATCTCGACCCGAACGTATTGCGGGAACGATACGAGCGAGAGTTGAAGTCGTATTTAATCGGACCCCCGGCGTGGCACGACAGAACGCTCGAGTTCTGGCTGGAGGCCTATTTTGCGAGGCCGGGGAGCTGATTTGCTTGGGTCTCGGACCTTTTCCGGCATGGAGCGGCGAGCGAGGAATCCGTCGTTTCTCTCCGGCAACTCGCCGGGGGCGGATTCCTCGCCGTTCGGCCGCTCTCCGCTGTGTCCCGCTATTTCTTCTGCAGGCTCTCGATATAGTGAGCCAGGTTCGTAATCCGCATGGAGACTTCCGGCGATTGGGGTCCTCTCATGGAGCTGGGGTGCAGCGAGGAGAAGAGCGGTCCCCAGATCGGCATCTGGCTTGTGCCGTGGGCCGTCGGCTCGTGCATTCCGAAGCGCAGAATGCTCATCACGCGGTCCATCGGGAACTTGCCGTGGTTTTTCCTGGCCAGCATTGTCAAGTCGGCCGGAGGAACCTTCAATGCCGCCGCCGCAGGGCCGTTCCCTTCGCCGGTTTTGCCGTGACAAACGGCGCAATAGGCTCCGTACATCTCCGCTCCCGATGCCGGAGACGTTTGCCGGATCGGTTCTTCCTTGATCTGCTTTTCCTGAGCAAAAACAACACTGGTGGCGCAAAACAGGATCACCGCCAGCCCTACGAACCACGCTTTGGGTGTACGCGTCATCACACGCCTCCACTTGTAGATTTGGGTATCGGCTCTGAGGAAGGTATCGACAACGAGGGCCGCAGGGACGTGCTGCCGGGAGACTTGCCGCGATTCCGCAGCTGTTACGGAGGGATGTTGCCTTTGCCGGCCTTTGCGCCGTCCCTGGACGGAAATGCTCACAATTTCGTTCCGGATTCCGTTGGGAAGCGCAATTACAACGCGAAGCGAGGGTCCCGACTACAATTAGCTTAATTTTAACTGCAATGCGCGCCGCGTCAAAGCGAAACCTCGCCCATTACCGGGTCTGCCACCCCCCGCGGTTCCTGCCTCGAGCCGGCGCGGCCGGGCCGGCGTCCGGGCCATCCTCTCGCCCCGTTGAACCAACGCAAAGTGGCGAAAAGGGTTGTAGGATGGCAGCGCACACAAAAGCTGTGGAGGAGCACAAATGAGGGGTTTCGAGAAGATTGCGGCAGCCGCGACGGCGGCCATTTTATTGGCGGGCGCTTTTTCCGCCGGGCGCGCGGCTCCGAACACGCAAGGGACGAAAGCTCACTTTCAAATAAGGACGGGAGCTGTAAGAGTCCATCGAGCGATGAAATTCGATGTGTCGGCGCCGCTCGCTTCGCTGCGCGTCCGCGAAGCCGCGTCCGCCCCACGCCCGTGCGCAAGGCCCGACTGCGGACTGTCTCCGGCGGGTTCGAACGCCGGACAAGCGCCGGCCCAGCCAGCGCCGGTCATCAGCGCGGCCGGCGCCGCAGTCGAGCAGACCTCGGAAGGGCGCCGCCCTCCGGTACCACTCGTCGATAGCATCGACGGCCTGGGCGCGGGATTCACCGGCCCGCAAGGCATGGCGCAATTCCGCAATCCTTCCGACAACAGCCTCGCCGTCGGCCCGGACGACATCGTGCAGATCGTCAACGCGCGGTTCGCCGTCTACACGAAGAAGGGCAAGCGCTACGACGAGACCGGAAAGGTGCTGTACGGTCCCGTTCCGACGAATGAGATCTTCCATGGCTTTGGCGGCGCGTGCGCGGCTCGCGACAACGGCGACGCCGTGGTCCGCTACGACCAGCTCGCCCGGCGCTGGCTCTTCGTGATGCCGGTTTTCCGGCCGATTCATCCCGGCGAGAACCGCAAATCCGGCGAGCGCTCCCGACGTAAATCCGCGGCCACCGGCCAGCCCGCGCTTCCGGGCCAGCCTTCGATTCCCGGCCCGCCGGCCGCTCCGCGCGCGAATCCTCCGAAGGTCGAGGGAACCTACGCGATGTGTTACGCGGTGAGCGTCGGCGCCGATCCTCTGGGTCCGTACTATCGCTACGCGTTCGAGCGGAAGAATTTTCCCGATTACCCGCGGCCGGCCGTCTGGCCCGACGGCTACTACGTCGCCACCAGCAGCGGCGATACGGTCATTCAGAAACAGGATTGCATCGCCGACCGGAAAGCGATGCTGAAGGGAAAACCGGCCACCGAGCAGTGCGTCGTCATCGACGGCGTCAACTTCCTGAACAATGCCGATATCGACGGTCAAAATCTGCCGCCGGCCGGCGCGCCGAACATCCTGATGGCGGCGGGCGGCACGCAACTGAAAAAAATCTTCGACAGCGAGGGGATTTATTACTGGAAAGTGCACGTCGACTGGAAAACTCCCGCGAATACGAAGGTCACCGGACCCATCGATATTCCGGTGGCCCCGTACCACTACCTTTGCGACGGCCAGTTGACCGACTGCGTGCCGCAGCCGGGAACCGGCGAGCGGCTCGACGCGCAGGGCGACAAGCTCATGCAGCGGCTGGTCTATCGCCGGATCGGAGACGTGCAGTCGATCGTGGCCGCGCAGTCGGTTGACACGCGGGCAGGCGGCGGTGGCGTGCGTTGGTACGAGTTCCGGCTCGACAAGCTGGGCGATGTGTCGCTCCGTCAGCAGGGCACCTACGCGCCGGACCGCTTCTACCGCTGGATGCCCAGTATCGACATGGACCGGATGGGCGACATCGGCGTCGGTTATTCCTTCGGCGGAACGCCGAATTTCGTCGGGCAGCGATTCGCCGCGCGCAAGGCCGGCGATCCGAAGGGACAACTCACCTTCCACGAAACCGTGCTGGCCCAGGGAGAAGCCGCGCAGACGAACACGCTCCGGTGGGAAGACTACACGACCACCGCGATGGACCCGAGCGACGGCTGCACGTTTTGGTACGTTGGCGACTACCTGAAGAAGGACGCGACGAGCTATTCGACCAAAATCGGCGCATTCCGCGTGCCCGGCTGCAAGAGCAGAGAGTAAAAGTCCCGCCAGGCCCCGCGCATGTGCGCCGTTGTTGCGCAACACGGTCGCCGGCGGCTCAGGCCGGCTTCTCTCGCTTGCGCCAGTAGCGTGCCAGGCCCTGCCAGCTCAGCTCCAGGCCGCCGGCGCGTTCGTAAAGAACGCACTCCGCGGCCGGGAGCACTCCGCGGAAATCGTCTGTTGCCGAGCGGACGAACGCGGCGATGCGGTCGCTATCTTCGCCCGTGTTTGCGAACGAATCGCGAACTCGCTGGGCCCATACACGGTGCTGGCGGCGAAGCTCGGCGAAATGCCAATCGACGCGATCGGCGAAGCCGAAATGGGTGAGGAACAGCCGCTCGGGCGAACGCGACTCGATCTGCCGCAGGCTCGCCTCCCACAGCTCCAGATCGATGTCCGGCGGCGGCGTGACGGGCGAGACGAGCGGGCGATTCGCCAGGCGCAGGCCGGCCGTGTCGCCAACGAAAACGGCGCCGTCGGAAGTGTCGAAATAGCTGACGTGGTGGGAGGCATGGCCCGGGGTGTAGAGGACTTCGAGCGTCCGGCTACCCACGCGCAGGCGCTCGCCTCCCTTCAGAATGTGCAGATTCGCTTCGGGCACCGCCAGGAACTCGCCCCACATCTGGTCCATCGCGTCGCCGTAAAGGCGCTTGGCGCTCGAAAGCAGCTTCGTGGGATCGGCCAGATGAGGCGCGCCCCGTTCATGCACGTAAACCGCGGTCCGCGGATTTTCCCGCACCAAGCTTCCCGCTGCGCCGGCGTGATCGAGATGGATGTGCGTCAGCAGCAGCGTGGAGATTGCAGAAATCGGGATGCCGAGCGCGAGCAGTTTGGCGCGCAGCGTCGGCAAGGTGATGGATGGTCCCGGATCGACGAGCGCGTAGCCTCCGTCGGTGTCGAGCACCAGTGTGGCGATGATTTCCCTGGCTCCGGCATACTCGTGATCGATCACTTGAGGAAAGGTCATCCGCGGCTGCTCCGTGTTGATTTCTTCGCGCTCCGTCGTGTCACTTTCGATTCTAGCCGAACGGCGTTCTCCCGTGGACGCTCCCCGGCGATTTGTGGGATTATGACGCCTGCCGCGGCGGGAGAAGAGACGCGCGGAAGCGGCGCACCGGGCCTTGCCCTTGCCGGCCCGGCCTCACCACCACGCGGCGGGGAGGGGAAGCGATGAAACACCTGGCAGGATACCGAAGGCCTTATCCGGGAACGCAGCCAAACCATCAGTCGCCACTCTATCGTTCCTCGATCAAACGAGCGCCCAGCCAGCCGCTGATTTACCTCCCGCACACGCTTTCCGAAGTCACCGGGCCTGTGTTTGGTCCCGGTGACGTCGACGTCAAGGCCTGCGACCTCACACACCTGCACGCCGGCGAGCCGCTCGGCGAGCGGATCATTGTGAGCGGCCGCGTGATCGACGAGAACGGCCGCCCGGTGCCGAATACTCTGGTCGAACTCTGGCAGGCGAACGCCGCCGGCCGCTATCAGCATAGGTGGGACAACCACGACGCGCCGCTCGATCCGAACTTCACCGGCTGCGGTCACGCGCTGACCGACGCCGAGGGGCGCTATCGCTTCGTCACCATACGGCCCGGCGAATATCCCTGGCGCAACCATTACAACGCCTGGCGCCCCGCGCACATTCATTTCTCGGTGTTCGGCCCGGCCTTCGCCACGCGCCTGATCACGCAGATGTACTTTCCCGGCGACCCGCTCCTCGAGTTCGATCCCATTTTCAACAGCACGCCCGACGAAAAGGCGCGCCAGCGGCTGATCTCCCAATTCGATTGGGAAACGACGTTGCCGGTCCAGGCGCTCGGCTACCGGTTCGACATGGTGCTGAGCGGCCGCGAATCGACGCCGTGGGAGGGGAAGTGACATGAGCCTGCGCGCGACAGCTTCGCAAACCGTTGGGCCGTTCTTCGCGATTGGCCTCGACTGGCTGAATCGCACCGATCTGGCCGATGCTGGCGTTCAGGGCGAGCGCATCTTGATCGAGGGACGCGTGCTCGATGGCGACGGCAAACCGGTTCCGGACGCGGTGATCGAGGTGTGGCAGGCGAACTCGCAGGGAAAGTACGCCCATCCCGAGGACGACCAGAAGAAGCCCATCGAACCGGGATTTCGCGGTTTCGGGCGAATCCCGACCGACGATGACGGTCGCTTCCGTTTCACCACGATCAAGCCCGGCCTGGTGCCCGGCCCCGACGACCGCATGCAGGCGCCGCATATCGAGATCACCGTTCTCGCTCGCGGCTTGCTACGGCGTCTTGTCACCCGAATCTATTTCCCCGGCGAGGTCGCGAACGAAACCGATTTCGCGCTGAATCTCGTCGACTCCGCGCGGCGCGGCACACTGATCGCCAAAAAAATCAGCGACGAAGCCGGCCGGCTCGAATGGAACGTGATTCTGCAGGGACCCGGCGAAACGGCTTTCTTCGACTGCTGAGATTCGATGCGAATCACCGCATGACCTTGCTCGGTCCATTATTCGGCTGGGAGGCCGTCGACGATCTTTTCTCCGATCGCCGGCGCGTCCAGGGCATGCTCGATTTCGAGGCCGCTCTGGCGCGGGCCGAAGCGCGGGCCGGCGTGATTCCCGCCGCCGCTGCCGCGACAATCACCGCCCGTTGCCGCGCGGAGCTTTTCGATATCGACTCGCTGGCCCACGACACCGTCCCCTCTGGAAATCCGGCGATTCCGCTTGTGCGCCAGCTCACCCGTCTGGTCGCCGAAAAAGATGCGGAGGCCGCCCGCTTCGTCCATTGGGGAGCTACCAGCCAGGACGCCATCGACACCGGCTTCGTCCTGCAATTGCGCGATGCGCTCGACCTGATCGAGCCGGAACTCGCGCGGCTGGCCGGCGCCACGGCCGATCTCGCGCGCCGCTATCGCGCCGCGCCGCTCGCCGGCCGCACCTGGATGCAGCAGGCGCTGCCGATGACGCTCGGTCTGAAGTTCGCCGGATGGCTCGACGCGCTCGATCGCCATCGCGAACGGCTGGCAGAGGCGCGCGGCCGCGCGCTCGTTGTGCAACTGGGCGGCGCGGTGGGAACCCTGGCCTCGCTCGGTGAGCGCGGCTTCGATGTGGGCTTGGCGCTCGGCGAGGAATTGCGGCTCGCGGTGCCGGCAATGCCGTGGCACAGCCATCGCGACCGCATCGCCGAGATCACCACCGTGCTCGGCCTCGTCACCGGAACGCTCGGCAAAATCGCCCGCGACATCGCCCTCCACATGCAGACCGAAGTCGCCGAAATCTTCGAGCCAGCGGCCGAAGGGCGCGGCGGATCCTCCACCATGCCCCACAAGCGCAATCCGGTCGCCGCGGCCGTGGTTCTATCCGCGGCCCTGCGCGTGCCGCCGCTCGTCGGCGCAATGCTCACCGCCATGGTGCAGGAGCAGGAGCGCGGACTCGGCGGCTGGCAAGCCGAATGGGAAGTGCTGCCGGAAATCCTCCGCCTGAGCGCCGGCGCCTTGCATCATCTGACCGGGAGCGTGGCTGGCTTGGAGATCGACACCGGGCGTATGAAGGAAAATCTCGAACTCACACATGGCCTGATCTTCGCGGAAGCTGTTCAGATGGTGCTCGGCCACAAGCTCGGCCGACTGGCGGCGCACGACCGCGTTGCCGCCGCGTGCAAACGCGCGCAGGCTGAAAAGCGGCACCTGCGCGATGTTCTCGCCGAAGATTCGGAACTGGCCAAGCTTCTGCCGGCACAGGAACTCGACCGCCTCTTCGATCCCGCGCAGTATCTGGGCGTGACGGAGCACTTGATCGATCGCGTGCTCGAGGCGCATACGCGCTTCAGCCCAGCCGCGGCGCGGCCCGAAGGCGAGGCCGGCCGATGACGCAAATCAAGCTGGGTGATCTGAACGTGCGGTACGAACTTTCCGGCGCGGAGGACGGACCAGTCGCCGTGTTTTCAAACTCACTCGGAACGAATTTCCGGATGTGGGACCCGCAAACGGTGGCGCTCGAAGGGCGCTTTCGCGTTCTGCGCTACGACACCCGCGGCCACGGCGGCACTGCCGTCACGCCCGGTCCTTACAGCGTCGAGCAGCTCGGCCGCGACGTTCTGCGCCTGCTCGACGCGCTCGACCTGGATCGCGTGCATTTCTGCGGGCTCTCTCTCGGCGGAATGATTGGAATGTGGCTGGGAGTGAACGCACCCGAGCGTTTGCATTCTCTGGTGCTTGCCAATACCGCGGCGCGCATCGGCACCGTCGACGGCTGGAACGCCCGGATCGAGCGGATACGGGAGGTGGGTTTGGCGGCTGCCGCGCCGTCGATTCTGGAGCGGTGGCTTTCGCCAGAATTCCGCTTGCGTTCGCCCGAGCTGTGCCAGGTGCTCGAGTGCATGCTCGTAGCCACGCCGGCCGAAGGCTACGTGGCCTGCTGCGCCGCGCTGCGCGACGCCGATCTGCGCGAAGCAATCGCCGCGATTCGCCTGCCCGTGCTCGTCATCGGCGGGGCGAAGGACATGGCCACGCAACCGGCCGATACGCGCGCCGTCGCCGAGCGGATTCCCGGCGCCCGCTACGCCGAACTCGATACGGCGCACCTTTCCAATCTCGAAGCCACGGCGAAATTCAACGCCGAGCTCCTCCGTTTCTGGGCGAGCTGAGCAGGAGCACCGATGGACGAACGCGAACGGTACGAACAGGGATTGTCAACGCGCCGGGCCGTGCTCGGCGACGCGCACGTGGACCGCGCGGTGAAAACCAGCAACGACTTCAATCGCGAATTTCAGGAACTGATCACGCGCTACGCCTGGGGAGAGATATGGACGCGGCCCGGCCTCGCCCGGCGCGAGCGCAGCCTGATCACGGTCGCGATGATGGTCGCGCTCGGCCGCGAGGAAGAGTTCCGCCTGCACCTGCGCGCCTCGTTTCGCAACGGCGTGACGCGAGAAGAGATCCGCGAAGTCCTCTTGCAAACGGCGATCTATTGCGGCGTGCCCGCCGCCAATTCCGCCTTCCGCATGGCCCAGGAAGTCTTCGCCGAAATGGACGCAAGCGGCGAGTGAGCCTGATCTTGTCATCCTGCGCTTGAACTTTCATCCTTAGCGAAGCGAAGGATCCCGAAGCTACATTTGCCCCTGTCCCTGCCTCTCCTCACCGCATTCGGGATGCTTCGCTTCGCTCAGCATGACAGGCGAGGTACGGCGGGTGTAGCGGCGGGCTTCAGCCCGCCATCTTTTCTTGCCCGGCTCGACAAGGTGCCGCCCTGAAGGGCGGCGCTACACACGCGGCGAGCGGTTCACCGGCCTTGCCAGGCGCCTCAGCCCCACACTTTCCGCGCCGTCTCCACCACCAGCCGCAGCTTCGCCCACTGCTCTTCTTCCGTGAGCAGATTCCCTTCCATCGTCGAAGCGAATCCGCACTGCGGGCTGAGCGCCAGATTCTCCGAGCGGCACGTAGTCGCGACGCTTCCTCGATCCGCCGCACGAGCACGTCGCCGCTCTCGAGCTGCGGCCGCTTCGTGCTGATCAGCCCCAGCACCACCGTCTTGCCGCGCGGAATGAAGCGCAGCGGCTCGAACGTGCCCGAGCGCGCGTCGTCGTATTCCAGCAGGAAACGGTCCACGTTCATGCGTGCTGAACAGCTTCTCGGCGATGGCGTCGTAGCCGCCTTCGGCGTACCAATGGCTGCGGTTGTTGCCGCGGCACAGGTGAATCGCCAGCGTCACGCCGGGCCGCCGCGCCGCTTCGAAGCAGGCGTTGTCCGCGCGAATCGCTTCGTCGAGCAGCGCGTCGGGATCGGTCTGCATCTCCGTGCGAATCCACTCGCCGCCATTTCGGGTCCATGAAGTAGCTGTAGCGCGGCGCGTCGATCTGAATGTACTGCACGCCGTCCGCCGCCAGCTCGCGCGATGTCCTGCTTCATGATCGTCGACCACGTCCCAGAGCAGCGCCGAATGGTCGGCGATACACCTTGTCGGTGATGCCGCGCTTGTAGGAGATCGCCGGAAACTGCGTCGCGCTCGGCAGCGTCATCTTGATGGCGCCCGGACTGTGCTCCTTCAGGAAGGGCAGTTCGTGTCCCGTCAGCGGGCGAACCGCCGCAGTTTTTCGGTCACGATGCCCGGTCACGCGGCTCACCGCCGCGTCCTTGCCTGCTCCGGCCTCCCAGTGCGCGGCCGACGGCGTCGCCCGAGGTCGAATCCCTCGACGGCGTCGGTGAAATCGCTCATGAAATTGCGCCGCCGCAGCTCGCCGTCGGTGAAAATCTCGAAGCCCAGCTCCTTCTGCTTCGCCAGCACGCGCAGAATGTGCTTGTCCTCGACGGCTCGCAGTTTTTCCGGATCGCCCGACGCTTTGCGCGCTTCCAGCACTTCGGCCGGCCGCAGAAAGCTGCCGACCTGATCGGCTCGATACAATGTGGCCATTGTTTGCCCTCCTCGGGAATTGGCTTTTGCCTGAGCCCGAACCGTGGTGGTCGCTCTGAGGGCTCTTCTCGATCGCGCTCGCCCGCCGGGCGGACAGAACGTCATCCAGGCGCTGGCGGCATTGTAGTGAGGAGGGGCCGGGCACTGTCAACCTGAAAGAGAGTTTCACTTTGTGAAACGCTGAGATTTGGCTGTCGCGCGGCCAGAGGCCACGGCCGGAGGCGCCTCACCCGGCGGCTGGGGCGGAAAACCACAGTTTGCGTTGGCCAGTCGCCGTTGGCCGACCGGGGCGAACCATTAAATTCACTAATGGCCTCGAAATGTTTTTTTTCTTTGATTCCGGTCCGCATTCCTCCATAATGCCGACTTTATTTTTCGTCTTCACCTACGTTCCGAGAAAGAGGAAGCCCGAAAGGAGATGGCCCGATGGCCAGGATGTTGCTCCGAGTGTTTCTGGGTTTCGTGATTTTTGCGGCTGCCGGCGGGGTGCTTTGTCTGCCGCAGTCGACGGTCCACGCCGCTTCGGTTGCCTCGCTCGCCCAATCGTCCCCCGCCGCCCAGAATTCCGCCTCCGTTCCTCTCGCCCACCGCCTCGCCGTGCTCGAGCAGCAGGTCGCCGCCGCCCGCTCTTCCGGAGACAACGCCTGGATGCTGGTCTGCTGCGCGCTTGTGCTGCTGATGACCGGCCCGGGCCTGGCGCTCTTCTACGGCGGCCTGGTGCGCAAGAAGAACGTGCTCGGCACGATGATGCAGAGTTTCTCCTTGATGGCGATCGTCACCGTGTGCTGGGCGCTTTTCGGCTACAGTCTCTGTTTCTCGCCCGGAAATTCATTTATCGGAGACTTTGGCTTCCTCTTCCTGCGCGGGGTCGGCGCGGCGCCCGAATGCCGCCTACGCCGCCACCATTCCGCAGCAGACCTTCATGCTGTTCCAGTTGATGTTCGCCATCATCACTCCGGCCCTGATCACCGGCGCCTTCGCCGAGCGCATGAAATTCAGCGCGATGGCGCTGTTCATGATTCTCTGGAGCCTCATCGTCTACTACCCGCATGGCGCACATGGTCTGGGGCCAGGGCGGCCTGCTGAACGCCTCGCTCGGCGGCAAGTTCCCGACGCTCGATTTCGCCGGCGGCACCGTGGTCCACATCTCTTCGGGAGTCTCGGCGCTGGTCTGCGCGCTCTATCTGGGCAAGCGGCTTGGCTATCCGAAGGAAATCGTCGCCGCCGCACAGCGTGGTGCTGAGCTTCATCGGCGCCTGCCTGCTGTGGGTGGGCTGGTTCGGCTTCAATGCGGGCAGCGCGCTCACGGCGGGGAGCCTGGCCAGCAGCGCCTTCGTCGCCACGCAGTTCGGCGCCGCGGCGGGAGTGCTGGGATGGGCGGGAGCCGAATGGCTGCGCAACGGCAAGCCGAGCGCGCTGGGCGCGATCTCCGGCGCCGTGGCGGGGCTCGTGGCCATCACGCCGGCCTCCGGCTTCGTCGGGCCGATGTCGTCGCTGCTGATCGGCCTCATCGCCGGCGTGCTCGGCTATTTCATGGTAACCGTCGTAAAAGCGAAGTTCGGCTACGACGACTCGCTCGACGCCTTCGGCGTACACGGCGCCGTGCGGCACCGTCGGCGCCTTGCTGACCGGCGTCTTCGCCACCAGCGCCGTCAACCCGATCTTTCAGGGCGCCAACGGGCACGCGCTCGCCGTCGGTTTGCTCGACGGGAACGCGGGCCAATTGCTCAACCAGTTCATCGCCGTGGCCATCAGTTGGACTCTGGCGATCGTGGGCAGCCTGGTGGTTTTGAAAATCGTCGACGTCCTCATCGGCCTTCGCGTCACGGCCGAACACGAAACCGAGGGCTTGGACCTTTCGCAACACGGCGAAGAAGGCTACAACCTGGAAGTCTGAGTGCCTTTCGCCCGCAGGGAGAATCTTCGATGACCAAACTTGAAGCGATTATCCGCCCCTCGAGTCTCGATCCGGTCAAGGACGCCCTCCGGGAAATCGGCGTGGAGGGAATGACGGTCTCCGAAGTCCGCGGCCACGGCCGCCAGAAGGGCCATACGGAGGTTTATCGCGGACGCGAGTACTCCGTCGACCTGCTGCCGAAGATCAAAATCGAGATGGTTCTCGCCGACAGCAGGGTGGAAGAGGCTGTCGAAACCATCCTGAAGGCGGCCAGGACCGGCCAGATCGGCGACGGGAAGATTTTTCTCTCCCGCATCGACGACGCCATCCGCATCCGCAACGAAGAGAGAGGAGAAGCCGCTCTCTAGGAGTTTGCGGGAAAATGCATCGTATTGGGGGTCGCGGCGGAACCTGTCCCGACACAGTCGGGAGCCGCGACATAAAGCCCGCAAAACCAGGGGGCTTTAGCCCCTGAAGCCGCTAGGCTGGACATTTTCCGCAATCCTCTCGAAAGGCAAGGCCCGTGTCCGGTTCGCCAACTTCATCGCCCCTCGACGCCTCCGCGCTGCTGGAGGATCACGAGCGGGAGTCCGCGGCAATCCGCTTCCGCTTCGAGGCCACCGGAGACGGCCGTGCCGCGGCCGCCGAGCGCTCCGCCTGGATCGACGCGATTCTCCTCGGCCTTTTCCGCAGCCACCTTCCGCAGGAGTCCCACGATTCGCCCGGCTTCGCTCTGGCGGCGCTCGGCGGTTACGGCCGCGGCTTGCTCTTTCCGCATTCCGATATCGATTTGCTGTTCCTTTGCGGCAATCGGAAATCGGAGGAGCACTGCCGCTCGGCGATCGCCGCCATTTCCCGCACGTTCTGGGATCTGCGCCTGCGGATCAGCCCCGCCACGCGGACGCTGGCCGAATGCGGCCACTTTCACGCGGACAACGTCGAATTCAGCATCGGACTGCTCGATTGCCGCTATCTGGCCGGTGACGCCGCGCTCTTCGCCGAACTCCACGACTCGGTGATTCCGCACCTGGTGGCGCGGGAACGGCGCGATCTGGTGCGCTCCCTGCGCACCTTGACGCTCAGCCGGCACGCGACGCAGGGCAATACCATTTTTCACCTCGAGCCGAACCTCAAGGACGCCCCCGGCGGCCTCCGCGACTACGGCGTGGCTCGCTGGCTCGCGCGCATCGCGGCCCTCGACGGCCGCGGCGGATGGGCGGAGCCGGAAAGCCTGTGGCCCGCGGAGATGGCGCCAGAATGCGGCCCGGCATTCGATTTTCTCGCGGCGGCGCGCTGCTTCGTCCATTACCACCGGAATCGCGACGACAACGTGCTCACCTACGAGTTGCAGGACGAGGCGGCCGAATCCGGCATCGGCGTCGAGGAAAAAGAGCCGGTCGCCGCGGCGGATTGGATGCGGTGCTATTTCCGCAACGCCCGCGCCATCCATCATCTGGCGACCCATCTGCTCGAGGAGATTCCTCCGGCCCGCTCGTCGCTCTACGACATGTTCGAGGGCCGGCGATCGCGCCTCTCGAACGAGGATTTCTCCGTCGCGCGCGGCAAGATCTTTCTCCGCCGCCCGGCGTTGCTCGAGGATCCGGCCGGCCTCTTGCGCCTGTTCGAATTTCTCGCGCGCCACGGGCTCCCGCTGAGCGGCGAGGCCCGGCGCCAGATCGACCGGCGAGTGAGCCTTGCCGGCCAATCGGCGGTCCCGGCGGGGGATTTCTGGCCGGAGTTCCGCGCAATTCTACTGCTTCCGTATGCCGCGGCGGCCCTGCGGGCGATGCATCGCGCCGGCCTGCTGGTGCTCCTCGTTCCCGAGTTCCACGCCATCGACGCGCTGGTCATCCGCGATTTCTATCACCGCTATACCGTCGACGAGCATTCCTTCCTCGCCATCGAAAATCTGCACCGGCTGGGGCGGCCCGAAGGCGAGTGGGAGCGGAGATACGGGGAGATCTTCGACGAGGTCCAGCAGCCCGAACTGCTCTTTCTTTCCCTGCTGCTCCACGACGTCGGCAAGGGCATGGCCGCCCGCGATCACATCACCGGAAGCCTCGCCGCGGCCGAAACCGCTCTGGCGCGCCTCTCGCTCACTCCCGAGGAGCGCGACACGGTGCGCTTCCTCATCGCGAGTCACCTCGAGATGTCGGCTACCCTCCAGCGTCGCGACATCTTCGATCCGGGCGCGGTGCACGATCTCGCGCGGATTGTCGGCACGCCGGAGCGGCTGAAAATGCTTTGCCTCTTCAGCTACGCCGATATTCGCAGCGTCAATCCCGAAGCGCTCACGCCGTGGAAGGCGGAGATGCTCTGGCAGTTGTACGTCTCCACGGTGAACCACCTCGACCGCGGCGTCGACGAAGACCGTTTGCTTGCCGCAGACATCCACGGCGAGCGGTCGAGTGCCGTCCTCCATCTTCTTCCCGCCGAAGCCACCGAGGACCAGATCGCCCGTTTCCTCGTCGGCTTCCCGCGCCGCTACCTCGCCAGCCATTCTCCCGAGCGCATCGCGGCGCACTACCGCATGGCCTTGCGCCTCGGCCAGGAGCCTTTCCAGATTTCGCTCACCCGCGAGCGCAACGCCTGGCAGCTCACCCTGCTCACCCGTGACCGGCCGAGGATCTTCGTTTCCGTCGTCGGCACGCTCTTCGCCTGGGGCATGAGCATCGCCAAGGCGGAGGGCTTCGCGAGCACCGCAGGGGTGGTCTGCGACACGTTCCACTTCGTCGATCTTTTCCGCACGCTGGAGATGAATCCCTCCGAGAGCGACCGCTTCGAGGAAAGCCTTCGCGGCGTGCTCAACGGCACGGAAAGCCTCGCCCGCGTGCTCGCCAGGCGCTCGCGGCCGGGATCCCCGCCGCGTCCCAAGGTGCGTGTGCCGACAAAAATCCGCTTCGACAACGAGTGCTCGACGCACAGCACCGTCGTCGAGATCATCGCCCAGGACCGCCCCGGCCTGCTCTACGAAATCAGCACCGCGATGGCCGAGGCCGGCTGCAATATCGAAGTTGCGCTGATCGATACCGAGGGCCCGAAAGCGATCGACGTCTTCTATCTCACCTCCGGTGGCCGGAAGCTGAGCCGTTATCGCGAAGTGGAAGTGAGCCGCGCCCTGCGCCAGCACCTTCCCGGATGAACCGGCGTCGGGGTCTTCATGACGGGACGCCCAGGAAATGGAATCGCTGAATCATCCCCCCGTGGCGCGGCATCAACAAACGGTGCCGATGCTCCCAAAACACCGTTCGGGATTCGCAAACGTGAGCCGTGCATCACCGAATCGGGCAATCCATTTCCGCCGGAGGAGCGATGAACAGGTTTAGCGTCACACTCATGACGATCATGCTCGTCGCGGGCGCCGCCCTGGCCGCGCCGGCGGCGCAGAAAGCGGCCACGTCCAAGTCGCAGGTCTATCTGGGAGAAATCTGGGACGAGTCGTGCGCGAAGAAGGGAACTCACGAAACAATGGCCAGCGAAAACAGCATTCCTCCCGGGCCGAAAATGGCGCGGGAATGCACGCTCGAATGCCACGATATGGGCAGCCCGCTCGTGCTCTACAATCCTGCCAACAAGCACTTCTATTTGCTCGACAATCAGGCCAAAGCCGAACCATTCGCCGGTGAAAAGGCGAAGGTCACCGGCACGCTCGACAAACGGACGAATACCATCCACGTCGCCAGCATTGCCGTGAACTGACTTCACCGGCGGGAACAGGCACAGAAAACAAAAAAGGAGGGCCGGCCGCTTCGGCCAACCCTCCCTTTGCGACTCATTCTCCTTCCGCCAAAGATCCGGGCGGATCAGCACACCAGCACCCCGGGGGCGAAGGAAATCGGTAAACTTTCTGCGGCGATTACCTGGTGTTGCGCTCAGTCGATGCCGGACGAGGCTCCAGTTTTCTGTTTCCCTGCGATCTCCTGGAAGTAGCGGACCGTTTCGCGCGCCCCTTCCTGCAAGGAGAATCGAGGTTCCCATCCGAGCAATCGCCGGGCCTTCGAGGTGTCCAGGTAGATGCGGTCGATTTCGCCGGGCCTCTTGTCGACGTGCTTGGGCTGGAGGCCGGTAAGTCCGAGGTTGTCGCGCACCACGCCGAACACTTCGTCATCCCGGGTGGGCACGCCGTTGCCGATGTTGAAGATCTGGCCGTCTCCCTTTTCGAGAGCAAGCTGATTCGCCCGCGCCGCGTCCTCGACGTAGACGTAATCGCGCACCTTGCTCCCGTCGCCGTAGATCACCGGCTGTATGCCGGCCAGCATTTGCTCGCAGAAGATCGCGAAGACCCCAGCTTCGCCCTTCGAGCTCTGCCTAGGCCCGTAGACGTTTCCGTAGCGCAGGACGACGTAAGGCAAACCGTAGAGCACGTTGTAGAGAAACAGGTAGTGTTCGACGGTGTGCTTGCTGATGCCGTAGGGCGTGATCGGATTGATCGGATAATCCTCGGGAACCGGGAACTGTTTCGGCTCGCCGTAGACGGCGCCGCCGGTCGAGATGTAGACGAAGCGGCGAACCTTGTGCGCGACCGAGGCTTCGAGCAGTTGAATCGATCCGATGATGTTCACCGAGGCGTCGAATACCGGCTCCTCGACCGCGCGCCGGACGTCCATCTGCGCCGCGTGGTGATTGACGGCTTCCGGTTTCTCGGTTGCAAAGACATGCTCGACGAAATCGTGATCGCGCACGTCGCCCCGGTAAAAACGCGCCCGTGGATTCACGTTCTTCATCGAACCTCGCGAAAGATCGTCCAGGATTGCCACATCGTGGCCGGCCGCAATGTAAGCGTCGGCGACGTGGGAGGCGATGAATCCTGCTGCTCCGGTGACGAGAATTTTCACGGGTTACAGCCCCTTTCCCGATGCATTTGTTTCCAGCGCGGGCAAGCGCCCTGCCTTCCGCAGTTCGCTTTCGATCCACAGGTAGGTGGTTCGCAAACCGTCTTCGAGCGGCGTTGAAGGCTCCCAGCCCAGCCGCTCGCGCAGCATCGTGTTGTCGCTGTTTCGTCCTCGCACGCCCTGCGGCTTCGTCAAATCATGCTCGATCCGCAATTTCTTTCCCGCCAGGCCGGCGGTGATTCCGAGCAACTCGTCGATCGTCACCAGGCGGTCGGTTCCCAGATTCAGCGCGTCATGGCAATCGGAAGCCATCAGGCGAACGAGACCTTCGACGCAATCGTCAATGTACATGTACGACCGCGTCTGCTTCCCGTCGCCCCAGATGTCCACCACGTCGCCGTCATTCGCGAGCGCCACTTTCCGGCACAACGCCGCCGGAGATTTCTCCTTGCCCCCGTCGTAGGTCCCGAGCGGCCCGTACACGTTGTGAAACCGGACGACACGCGTCTCGAAGCCATAATCCTTGCGGTAGTACCGGCAAAGCTCCTCGGTCGCCAGCTTCTCCCATCCGTAACCGGCCTCGGGATCGGCCGGAAACGCGTCGGATTCCTTGAGCGGCGTCACGTCGGGCTTCTTCTGCAGGTAGCCCGGATAGATGCAAGCCGAGGAAGAGAAGAGGAATCGCCGGGCACCGCTGATGCGGCTGGCCTCGATCATGTGCGTATTGATCAGGATGTTGTTGCGGAAAATATCGGCCAAGTACGACGTGATGTAGCCGATGCCGCCCATGTCCGCCGCCAGGTTGTACACCTGGTCGATGCCGCGCGTGGTCTGCAGGCAGTTGTCCCACTTCCGCAGATCGAGAATCTCGAATTCATCGGCGGCGGTGGGTTCGTATTCGGGATATTTCAAGTCGACTCCGCGCACCCAAAACCCGTCGGCTTTGAGTCTGCGTACCAAATGATGTCCGATGAATCCACCCGCGCCCGTAACCAGAATCCTTGGCCCCGAGGTCATATTGACTTTCTCTCCTTTTGAAGCGTGCTTGTCTTTCGTGGAATGCGTCTTTCGGAAATCGGTCGGCGCCAGCCTTTGGCCTCGGCGCTGCTTTCGTCATGGACAATTTTCCGCCACGTCTCCGCCTTCAAAGCCACCTATCATCTCACTTTTCCGTAGATGAGGCTCTGCCGTTCTCGGTCGCTCACTCGTAAACCTCCTGAGTTTCGTAGATCGTTTTCGACCTGAGGCACTCATTTCCCGTGGTTCACTCAAAGGAACTCTCTTATTTTCTGAGGGATAGGCCAGATCGTTTTGTAATTTTGCCCTTGACCCCGTGAGCGATAAGGCAGCTTCCGCAAAAATGCAACCGGGACCAACTGGGGACGGGCGGACCGGGCGGAGGGGGTAGCTTTGGAGCGAGAGGAGGTTATGCTATCTAACATGAGACGAGTGCTGCTGCTTCTGGGACTGCTTTTGTTCTCGCTCCCTGTCTTCGGACAGGGTATCCACTACACGAACACGTTCACCAGCCCGGGCGGGGGTCCGCTGGCGGGGATCCATGTCGCGGTTTGTTCCCCCAGAGCCAACTTGAAAGTCTTCCCCTGCACTCCTGCGACGAGCATCTACTTGGACGAGACCCTAACGACTTCCCAGACCAATCCCTTCAAGACCAGTTCAACGGGCTCTTACTCGTTCTGGGCGGCACCGGGGCATTACGTGATCCAGCTCTATGGGGGAGGCATCACCAGCCAAACGATAGATGTTTTTCTCCCCTGCGATGCCAGTGCGGGGAGATTCTGCGGGACAGGATCCGGTGCCGCTAAACCCGTGACTGCCGATGCGGTGTTCTATGTGACCAAAGAAGGCTCCGATTCCAACGACGGCCTCTCTTGGGGCACCGCGAAGGCAACCGTCAGCGCCGCAATCACGGCGATGGGTGCAACCGCGGGTGTAATCACAGTGGCTGGCAACGTCCCTGAGACAGACCAGATTTCCGTCCCTGGCGGCGACCGCCTCCAAGTGGACGGATCGCTAACGATTTCGCAGCCCATCCTGCTGGGGGCCTATGCCACGCTCTCGTGCTTAACAGATGGGCAGAATGGCGCGGCGAACGGGCAAATCCGCGCCGCCGCAAACATGGCTGACATGGTACAGGCTGCAACGCAAGATGGCGCCACGGAAGCGGCTTATGTGGAGAACTGCCAGTTCAACGGCAACTTTCAGACCTTCCCCTCGGGGATCATTAACATAACCGGATTGAACGACCGTGCGCAATTTGCCCACTTGTTGATTTTCGGCTACAGCGGCGGTCCCGCCTTTTATGGAACTGCCGGAACCAACTTCACCACTTCCAACTTCAGCATCAGGGACATCTGGGCAAACCCCGGCGTGGGGACCGCAGCTTCAACCTGCATTGCGTTCAGCGCCTCCGGGGGATACTTCGACGATTTCACCATTGAAGACTTTGAGTGCCAGAATCCAAGCGGCCGGTACCCTATCAGCTTCACCAATACGAATGCGACCTACTCCAACTTGATGAGAGGGGCTGCGCTGCGCCACATTGTCATCAACGGCGGCACCTATGGCACAAATGGTGCGTACATCTACGTCAACGGAGCCTCCGCAATGGACATGCAGGATGTAAGCTGCGACTCGGGCGAAGCCAGTTGTGTCGAAATTGCGCACAATGGGAACAACTGGGATGACGACTTCCGATCCATCACTGTGTTAAGTGGGACGGCCAACACGCTCAAGGACGACCTGAACTCAGTAACGATTGCCGGTTCAGCCACGCCTCACATCGTGGAATATTCCCTTTACAATGCCGCTTTTAGTCCGGCGCATAGCGAGACGTGGGCCAATGTTCCTATCAACACGCTTTCAGGCCCGCTCTTCAGCGCGGGAACGGTCACGCTGGTTTCCGGTGCCGGTTCGCATACCTTCACCAAGGCCTACTCGACGACCCCGGTCTGCACCGCAACTGACACTACCGCAGCCAAGGCAGTCCAAGTTACGGTCAGCACCACGGCCATTACTTTTGGTGGAACAGGCTCGGATGTTATCAGTTGGATCTGCACCTCGGCGGCAAACTAGGAGGGCTTATGATCGGTAGACATCGCAGTTGTAGCCGCGTTCGCGGTCGCCCAGAAGCCGTTCTGGGAGACGATCGCGAGGACAACTTGATCACGCTTTGCGCCATCTGCCGTCGGAAGCTCCACCACGGCCCTCTGAGAACTGCCCGATGACCTCCCAGTCCGGCAGATGAAGCTGAGAGAATCGTTCTCAGCGACCAACCTCATTGGCATAAAGCAAGGCTAGAAACACAAAAAAAGCCGATCGGGGAAGATCGGCCCTCAAAATGTCTTTTTTCTGAAAGGGTCTGAGGAAAGGTGGAACCCTCAGGACGCGGGCCGGGGTTTCAGCCGTGACGAGCGCTCTTTCGACAGCGCCGAACCGCCCGAACCCTGGGGAAGCTGGTCCCGAATCTCTTCGACGGTTACGGTTGCCGTGCCCCGCTTGCCTACCACGACTCCGGCCGCGTGGTTGGCAATATGGACCGCCGATTCCCGGTCCGCGCCGGCGGCGAGGGCAAGCGCGAAAGCGGCAATGGCCGTGTCGCCCGCGCCGGTGACATCGTAAACGCTGCGCGCCACCGTGGGAACGTCGAGCCGGCGGAGTCCTCCCTTGCCGGGCTCGAAAAGCGTCATCCCTTCGCGGCCCCTGGTTACGACCAGGGCCTCGAGCTGGATCCTGTCCACCAGGCGATGCGCGGAATCGGTGAGCCAGTCATTGCCGTCGGCGCGCGTTCCCACCAGCTGCGCCAGCTCGCGAACGTTCGGCATGAGGATCGACGCGCCGCGGTATTTCTCTGCGTCCGAATCCTTGGGAGCGACGATCGCGGGAATCTGTTCCCGGCGGGCCGCGGCGAACGCGGCCTGCAGGACGCGCGGCGTCAACAGGCCTTTGTGGTAATCGGAACAGAGAATCACCTGCGCTCCGGCCGCCTTCGATTCGATCAGGTCGATCAGCCGGTCCTCGGTTTCTCCCCAGACTGAATGTGCCGATTCCTCATCGAGGCGGAAGACCTGCTGGCCGTGCTCGAGCGACATCAATCGCGCCTTGAGCGCCGACTTGCGGTTCGGATCGCGGAGCACGGCGTCACCCTCGATGCCGAGGACGTCGAGCAGTTCCAGGATCTGCTCCCCGGTGCTGTCCACGCCGACGACGCCCACCGCCGCAACCTGCGCGCCGAGCCGGCACAGATTGCGCATCACGTTACCCGCGCCGCCCAGCATGCTCTCGCGACGCACCAGGCTCAAAACCGGCACTGGCGCCTCCGGAGAGATACGCTCGATATGGCCCCACAGATACTCGTCGAGCATCACGTCCCCAACGACGAGAATGCTGCACGTGGAAAAAACGTCAAGCAAACCGGAAAGCTGCTTCACGGTTTCAACTCCACGCAAAAATTTCCCTTATTCACGCGCTTGACCGGACATGAGCGAGGTTTCGACCAGGTGGCAAAGAATGTGGGAGATGACGAGATGCGCTTCCTGAATCCGGGGCGTGGAATCCGATGGAACGCACAGGCAGAGATCAACCCGCTCGCGCATTTTGCCCCCGCTGCGTCCGGTGAGCCCGATCGTTCGCAGGTTCTTTTCCCGGGCCGCGTCCAGGGCGCGCAGCACGTTCGGCGATTCACCGCTGGTCGAGATTGCCAGGGCCACGTCGTCCGGCCGTCCCAGCGCTCGGATCTGCCTGGCGAAAATTTCCTCGAAGCCGTAATCGTTGCCGATGGAGGTCAGGGCCGACGTGTCGGTTGTCAGCGCGACCGCAGCCAGCGGTTGCCGGTCGTGTTGGAATCGTCCAACCAGTTCCGAAGCAATGTGTTGAGCCTGCGCCGCGCTTCCGCCATTGCCGAACACAATCAGGCATCCACCCGAGCGAAGCCGCTCCGAAACGAGTTCGGTTGCTTTGCGCAGCTCTGGCAGGATTCCTCCGAGGGATGAAACGACGCCCGCGGATTCCGACAGTATTCTTTCCATTTCCTCGTGCTGGCGAATCGTCGTCATGAATGGGAGATGTGAGGCGTTCGCTGGATCCTGAGAGTCTGAACTGCAAAGGGTATTATATTGAGGGAGAAATTGCCAATCGGTCGCCGTCCTCTCTCACTCCCGCCACAGTACCGATACGACGATCGCCCGGATAAACAATCTGCCCGGAGCGCCACAACCTATCGTCCGGTCCCCTTCAATACGGTAGGGATGGTTCGAAGAAGGATCTTGAGATCCAGCAGGTAACTCCAGTTTTCAATGTACTTGCTGTCGAGAGCCATGGCTTTTTCGAAGGAGGGGTCGTGCCGGGCATCGGTCTGCCACAGGCAGGTAATGCCCGGTGTAACATCGAGCCGGCGGAAATGTTCAAGCGTATAGTTCTTCACGTCGTCGAGCGGGTGCGGCCGGGGACCGACCAGGCTCATTTCGCCTTTGAACACATTCCACAACTGTGGCAGTTCGTCCAGACTGTACTTGCGCAGGAAGCCCCCGATCCGGGTCAATCGGGGATCGTTTGCAATCTTGAAGAACGGCCCATCGCGCTCGTTCAGTGCTCTCAATTCTTCCTTCATGTCGTCCGCGTTCGGCACCATCGTGCGGAACTTGTAGCAGAGGAATTTGCGGCCCTTCTTCCCCATCCGGTAGCCGCGGTAGAACACCGGGCCTGGCGAGTCCACGACGATCGCCACCGTAATCAGAAGCAGGAGCGGAGACAGCAACAGCAGAATCACCGCCGAACCGAAAACATCCGTCATCCGCTTCAGGAATAGCCCGAACGCCGGTATCGGCTCCCGATGTAGCACGCGCACAGGAACTTCGCCGACGAAATCCAGTGGACATTGCCAGGCCAGACCGTCGTACAGTTCGGGAACCACCTTGACGTCCAGGTTCAATTGCATCGCTTCGAGCGCCAGTTGCTTCACCAGTTCCCGTTCCGAAGGGATTGTGATGAAGACTTCATCGGCAAACTGCTGCCGCGCCACGCGAGCCAGATCGTCCAGGTTTCCCAGAATGCGAGCGTTGCCGTGATGGTTCGAGTCGAGGAAGCAGCGCACGTCATAGCCAAGAGTGGGATTCGCTTGCAGATAGTCCGCCAACAGCATTCCCGCCTTCCCCGCGCCGATGATGATGGCGTGTCGCAAGCCAATTCCCTTCGCCAGCCTCCGGCGCATCAGATACCACCGCCACAGGCGCCAACCGCTCAGCGCCGCCAGGCTGCATGCCGCTGCAACCCCGACCACCAGCCGCGAGACCGTTTTGATCCCCGACAGGTAGATGAAGGCGGTCAGTATCACCGTGGCGACCGTCACTGCTTGCGCCACCAGTAGGCTTTCCATCAAAGGGGAGCGTCTCGGATCGAAGCTGTAGAGTCTCTGCGAGTAAGCCACAAGCACGAGAAGCGTTGCGTAGACGAGCAGAAATCCCAGGTAAATGCCCGCCGCCCCGTGCCGCAGGTCGAGGATGTCCCTCGGAAAATCCTGGTTCACCGAAAAAAGGTGACTGGAGAAGCGGAGGCTGTAGGCGATCAGGCCGCTAACGCCGACCACCAGGATATCCATGAGCGCGGGCCCGAGAACATTCCACCGCGCCGTGTCACGATGCCTGTTTTTACCGGGAGGCACGTTCTCTACGGATAGAGACGTACGCCAGTTTCTCTTGGGAATCTGAGCCGGACTTGCTACGCCGCTCATTCTCTCTCCTTTTGCTTTGTCATGCCGACGGCAGGATTGTCCGGGTAGGTCCGGCCGCCGCATTGGCCGGATTCCTTATGGACCTTCATGGGCGATGCCTCGACTCCGATGCCCCGGAATCCCGAGGGTCCGGATCGCCCAGGCTCAAAAATTCAGCTTGTGTTTGGAAAGTCCGGCGAACTCAATCAGGAGGATTGGGCCCACGGGAAGGCTTGCCTCTCCTTCCGTCTCAAGCTACGGATCCTTCCCGTCGGAACCCTCACGAATGGCGGTACCGCAGTTGAATGAAGCGAAAGGTCGTATCACACCTGCAGGATCAGCTCCGTGATCGACTCGGCAAGCGATCGGTTACACAGCGGCTGGGTATGGTCCTTCTTTTCAATGCGAATTTTCCTGATATCGCCTGCGGTTGCAATGGCCACCATCCGCCCCAGCCGCATCAGCTCGCGGTCAACAGCGGGGGATTTGCCCATGAACACCGTATAGGCTGGAGTGCCAAGCACGGCCGCCTCTCGGTTCATCGTCCCGCCCCCACTGATCACCATGTCGGCGGTGTAGACGAGCATCGGGCCGTCAAGAGCTCTCGGAGGAATCCAGACATTCGAGTATCCGAGCCGTCGCACCGTATCGCCCTGCTCCGGAATTCGAGGAAGAAGGATGATGAAGGTATCACCCCGTTCGGCAAGCTGGCGCAGGAGGTCTTCGAAAAGGGGATTCTTGATCGACCGATGGTACATCGTCCAGGTAGCCGGAGGACGCATGGCAATTGTTACGCGGTCGGGCGGCAGCTGAAATTCATTCCGGTAATCTTCCACGGGTGAAAAGTTGGACAGGTAAACCTGCTCCTTGAATCCCGGATACCGGAGGGTCTTCTTCGAGGCCCCGCATCGCGTCACCACCTCTTCGGGAAAACACTCGGGGACAATCACTCGATTCGCCAGCCGAAAGCAGATGTGGTTCATCGGTTGGTACTCGTAATCCATCAGAGTGACGGTGCGGATGCCCACCAGACGGGCGGCCAGGGCCTGCGTGTAGGAGTTGTGACTGACGGCCAGGTCGATGGGCCGGTGGCGTCGAGCCCAGCGCGCGAGATGTCTGGACCGCTCGAGACTGGCAAACGCCTTTCCTCGCACGCCGTGGCCCCCGTGCCGGCCGATGCGCTCCCCAGGCAAACCGTAGCGCTCCAGCAAGGGTATGGTTTGAGCGTAGTCCTGCGCTGTGATGAGAATCTCGTGTCCACGCTCGGCAAGGCAGCTCAAGATCGGGCGAAAAAAGACGACTTGAGGTGAAGTCGCCAGATCAATCCAGATTCGCATTCGTCCGCACCTCGGAACAGGTCAGCCACCGGCCGGAGCAGAGCGTCGTGAGCGCTTGCTGCATCCATGCCTGCGACCAGCGCATATAGGGGATTTGAATTCGATACGTTCGACGAAGCTGGTAGTGGAAGAATCCTTCCGCGTCCTGCATGTTGCGGATCGCCCATGAAGCAACTCGCGAAGCCCTCTCCCTTGCGTCCGGGTCTACGTCGGAGAATTCGAGAAAGGTCAGAATCGCCTGTGCAACCGAGTGAATGTCGACGGGATAGGGACGATCGGGGTAGTAGGTCGGAATGACATCGGAGAGAAACATCCGCGCCTTCCAGAACTCATAGCCTGCCTGGATGATGGAGTCGAATTCGTCAGTATTCAGACAGGCGGCGATGCGGTTGAGTGCCACCAGAACATATCCGGTATGAAAGTTGTCCACCCATCCGTCACGCCTGGCGACTCCATAGGCCCAGGATCCGTTCTGGGCGCTGGCTTCGTGCCGTAAATCGCGCGGCGGCCCTGGCGTTTCTCGCCAGATGCTCCTCTCCGGTGCGTGCGTACACGGCCGCCAGTAGCCAGGCTCCGAGGAGGTTCGCGTTGTGCACGAACCTGTGGTCCAGGGGAGTGTAAGAGAAACAGATTGCCTCCGCGCTCGGATGCAAGACATGAAGATCGCGAAGGATGAATTCGCAGGCGCTCCGGGCAATCGTTGACGCCTTGGAGGTTCGCCATGATTCTCTCCCCCGCTCCATGGATGACTCCCCAAGTGCAATGGCTTCGGACATGGCAGTTGCTACCAGCGCCGGCTCGGCAGACAGAAAGGAGAGACCGATAAAGGCCGTGTTGACGATCGTGGGAGTCCCCGCGAGCGCAAGAAAGCTGCGATTCGGCCAGTCGAAGTTGTAACCCCAGCATGGACCCGAGTATCCGGCAGACGCGTGTTCGACGAGCCAATGGGAAAAGAAGCGGACCCGATCGAGATGCTCCGCCTTCCGTGTCGCGATGAACTTCTGCGCATATGCCGCCAAAAACAGGCCCATCGCCTTCGGGTTACACTCTTTGTGAATCCCCAACAGTGGCCGCAGGTTCAACGGACTGCGGCGCAGCAACTGAACCATCGCGATTCCCAGCAAGCGCTGCCTGCTTCCCGCCCATCGCAGCGCGGGGCTGTTCAGCGCGTCGTAAGGATCCCAGCCTTGGAAACCCTCGGCTTCGATCCATGCATCCAGTCTGGCCAATGCGGCGACAATTTGGCTCCGCGCGTCGGGATCGAAGTCGCCTGTGCGCTCCTGCGGCCGAAGGAATTCAGTCGTCGAGGACAGCATTGCATCGCTCGCCGATTGCGGTTTCACGGTTGGCTCAGGACCCTTCACCTGACGGCACTTCCAGTTCCATTCCGGTGAATCTGTCGATGTCCACTTCCGAGACGATGAAGCGCTGTTTCCCGGTCGCAGTCAGCTCGAGCTTTTCCACCCGTTCGATTTCAATCGCCGTGCTGCTGCCCAGGCGCTTGCGCAGTTGTCGAACAAGTTCCGCGGCATCTGCTTGGTTGAAGCCAGGCCGCGGCTGAACGCGCACGGTGACCTCTCCGATCTTTCGCTGGACCAGTTGGCAGCGCTCGATGTTCTGCACGAACTCGTGAATCTGGTCCAGTCCCGCGCGCGGCATCAGGCGTCCCTCAGTCGTAACGATCACATCGTCTTTCCGGCCGTCCACGGACCCGGCCATGGGCAGCTCACGGCCGCAAGGGCATCGGCCGTCAACGAGGCTGCCGACGTCCTCGATGGCGTAGCGGATCAGCGGCATCGAAAAATTCGTCAGGCCGGTCAGCATCAACGCGCCCTTTTGCCCGGCGGGAGCAGGCTGGCCGGACGGTGAGTCCACTTGGAAGATTCCGAACTCCACGTTTTGGTGATACCTGCCGTGCTCGCATTGCTGCGTGACAGCCAGCCGTTCGCCCGTCCCGTAACGGTCCCACACTTTGCACTGAAAGCGATCCTCGATCACCCTCCTCTCGACTTCGGAAAGCGCCTCCGATGACGTGAAGATCGCCTGCACGGGAATGCGAACACGTTCCTGCTGCATGAACCGGGCGAGGGTAAACAGGCTCGAGGGATAGGCCGCAACGAACTTCGGTTTCCATTCCTCCAGCTTCTCCACGTAGATCGGCATGATGCCGGTCGACAGGTGAAAACCGGAAAGGTAAATCTTGTTTTCTCCCCAGTCGAACCGCCAGTACGTCGCGCGATGCTCCTCCGGAGGGATCAGCGTCAGCCCCCGGAGGATCACCATCCGGTCGCCGGGACGATATCCCGTCCAGGACCAGTGGCGGTGGATCAATGCGTGGTCGAACGAGATTTGATTGCGGTCGAGCAGCAGTTTCAGTGGGATCCCGGTGGAACCGCCGGTGCGGCCGACGCGGAACGAATGCCGGCTAACGTTGCGGGCACGGAGCTCATCCGCGAATTTGCGCACTGCCTGCTTCGTAAGCACGGGCAGTTTATAGAGATCGTTGGGCGTGCGGATGTCGGAGGGCCTCAACCGCCTCTCGTCGAAGACGCGGCGGTAATACGGTACATTTTCATAAACGTGGCGCATTAGTATCTGCAAACGCTCGGCTTGCAGCGCTTCGAGATCGTTCGTGCCCCAGCGCGCGGTCTTCTCGAGTTCCGCGCAAATTCGTTTGAATGCTGCGCTCCGCCGTTCCCAGCGCTGCAGCAGGCCGTAGCCGGAGACCAGGGCGTTTTGCAACAGGAACGGACTTCTGCGATAAGTCCATCCGATCAATGGATGATCGTAAATCATTGCTGTTTCACCCTCATCTAGGCCCCGACTGTAGTGGCTTGAGTGCTGCGCTCGATTCGGCCTTGCCATCCGAAATGAGGCTTCATGTCAAGGTGAAAAGCCTCGCTCAATTCCTCCAGGCTGCCGTTCCATTCGACGATGTTCGACGCGCAACGGACGACCTCTCGCGGGAAGTTTGTGAGAGCGTCTTTTTTCGTGCGCCATCCGCCCGCGAGCAGAGGAATCTTCCGATCATCGAAACCCATCAGCAACGTACAGGCAGAGTCGACAGCCACGGGATTGAATCCGGCAACGATCAGACCGGCGGGCACCGCCTCGGGCGCCATAGGCCCATTCCCGTCGCCCGCGATGATTCCGTCGACAACAGTCAGATAGCGGAGCGGGCTTTTTCGCCGCTCGCCGCTCCCATCGAAGTAGAAAAGCACTTTGTTCAGGTCGAGAACCATCCTCCAGACGGTGTCATTCCCGTGCCAATTGCCGGATCGCACCACCTCATTCGTGTCTCCAAAAATCGTCTTTCCAACGCGCTTGACCGCTCGCGCAATCGGGCCCCCTTGCCTGCCTGATGCTACGAGCGCCTTTTTGAAACGGACGATGGCGCGACTCTGGAGTTTGGAGCGGAGGTTCGGCGAAGGGAATTCGTCCCCTCCTTCGTCAATGGTGCCCGTGGTGAAGTGGGGCAGGCAATTGCGGTATCCGTTGATGCCTACCAGGTTCTTCAGGCTGATGGTGACGCCGGTCTTCTTGTGTGTCTTGAGCTTGGGCAGATTGATCACAACATCGGCGTCCAGGATCGTCCGGCAAAGCACGTAGGCGTGGCGCGTCCCGTTGTGATACCGGGCAGTCTCCTCCATGTCGTAGTCGGCGCCATAAAAACGTCCGCTCAGTTGGTAGGAGGAGAACTCGCTGGCCTCTCCGAGGTCCACGGTCGTATATCCGGCGGGATCACCGGGCAGGCGGACCCGTTTGTAGATGACGTCGCCCTTTTGGAACCACCGATCGCGCCGCAGGTCGAGAACGTCACAGCGAATGCCCGACCGGCGCAGCCGCTCCGCAATCTCCGGCAGCCCCGTCCGAGCGCAGATCTCGTCGAAATCGGAGTCTGTTTGCGGCCCGTCGGCAATCACGATCCTTCCTTGCCCTCGAAGCGCTTCCGCGGCCAATTCCGCCATGAACTGAATCACGGCCCCGTGAGTGATCACCTGTTCCCACTCGCCGGGTCGTGTTACGTGCGCCTCGCGGATGAGGTTCGGCTTCAGCACCACGCAATCACCGGGCCGGATGAGACCCTCCAGCGGACTATCTCCAACGAGACCCGCTGCGGCAAGGGCGCCCCGGATTGCCGATTCAACACCCCGGTAGTCCGCCCTTCCGCGGAAGATGCCAACGCGTGGCTCCCGCAGCGGTTCAATGTTCATTTTTTTTGCTTCTCCGCCGGCATGACTCAGGTCGGTATTCTTCATGCTTGTTCCAAATGTTGAATGATCCGCTCGGCCGCCCGTCCGTCCCAAAGCGGGGGGATTCCGCCTTGTGTTCGTCGATCGCCGCACAGTGCTTCCTGGGCGGCCCGGAGAATCGCGGAGGCGTTCCTGTGAACAAGGCGATTCGTGCCGACTTCAATCGTGACGGGTCGCTCGGTATTCGGCCGGACTGTCAGGCAGGGAACACCCAGGTAAGTGGTTTCCTCCTGAATGCCGCCCGAATCGGTGATCACCAGCCCCGCGTAACGCATCAGCGTGAGAAAGTCCAGGTACCCTAGCGGCTCGAGCAAGCGCACCCGCCTGGCATGCACCGATAGGTGATTCTCTTCGATTTTCTTGCGCGTTCGCGGATGAACGGGGAAGAGCACGGGCACATCCTCGGCGATTTTTTCCAGCGCCCCGAGGATTTCACTGAGCGCCGAAGATTCATCCACGTTTTGTGGACGGTGAAGTGTGACCAGTGCATATGGCCGGTCCCGCCCGGGCTCGTCTGCCCCATTCGGCGCGGCGGAAAGACTCAGTTCCCTCAGTATCCGCTTCTCGCCGGATCTCGGCAGCAGAGCGGCGAGCGTGTCGATCATGGTGTTTCCGACGAAACGAATCTTCTGCGCGGGAATGCCTTCGCTCTCGAGGTTCCGGTTCCCGCTGGGTTCCGTTGTGAACAACAGGTCGGAGATGTGGTCGGTCAGGACGCGGTTGACCTCTTCCGGCATCATCCGATCGAAGGAACGCAGTCCCGCCTCCACATGAGCCACGGGAACGTGCATCTGTGCCGCGGCGAGCGCGCAGGCCAGCGTGGAATTCACGTCTCCCACCACGACAACCCAATCCGGCCGCCGCTCCTGGAGCACAGGTTCGAATGCCTGCAAGACCCGCGCGTACTGTTCCGCGTGCGATCCCGAACCCACACCCAGGAAAACATCCGGCTGCGGCATGCCCAGGTCCTCGAAGAAGACCTGGGACATTTGATGGTCGTAGTGTTGCCCGGTATGAACCAGAGTCTGCCGCCACTTCTCGGGATGCCGGCTCATTTCGCGCATCAAGGGCGCGACTTTCATGTAGTTGGGCCGCGCGCCCACAACATGGATCACATGTTTTGCTTGTTGCATTGCGATTGTCTTGGGATTCAGAAGAAACCGGCTAGTCGCCGGCCGACCGGGAACCAATCTCTGAACTGGTTTCGACTCCGTCGACGGCGGCTTCGAGCGCGCCGGTCGGGAATGGTTTTCCCAGGGCATCCTCGATTTGAAACGTGGCCTCGGTGACCTCGCAGAATCTCATCAAACGGAATCGGCGATGGTTTGCCGAGAAGGATGGCTTCGACCGTTCGTTCCAGCTCTTTCCCGTGGCCTTTGTCCTGCCCGGACTTGAATCTCTGTTTCTTTCCCTTGCGGACCAGTTCCAGAAAGCGGAAATCATTCAGCCGGGCCACGGCTCCCTCACAGAAGACCTCGAAATACTCTTTTGGAACCGCCTTGTCGCCGTTGGCCAAATAGAGCAGGTTGGCAATGGACCCGTCCGCGAACGAGAGCGTTACCGCGAGATTGTCGCGATGGTAGCGGCTTCCATCCGGCAAGGCTGTCGCCGATGCCGACACGATTGGCTGGCCAACCACCGAGCGCGCCCAATCGACGAAATGGCACAGCTCGCCGACGATCCTGCCTCCGGTGGCCTGTTGCGCCCAATGCTCCCGCGGGATGTATCCGGCATTCACCCGGATGTGCGCCAGCATCGGCTCCCGCCGGCTCGAGAAGAACTCCCTCACTTTTTCGGTCTGCGGCGCGAATCGCCGGTTAAAACCCACCATCAGGAAAGGATCTGCGCCCTGCGCCACCTGTGCGGTATACGCGCCGCGGATGGCAGCCAGTTCGTCGCGCCGCACGCAGAGCGGCTTTTCGATGAAGGCCGGCTTGCCCTGCGCGAGCGCCTCCATCACGTAACGCGCATGGCTGTCGTGCCTGCTGAGAATGAAAACCGCATCGATCGAGGTGTCGGAGAGCAGATCGGAAGGAGTGGAAGTGCGGTGGAAACCGTCGGATTTCCTCGCCGATTCGGCCGCAATGCCGCTGGCCGTAGCCACCGCTTCCATCACCGTTCCGCGGATCTTCCGCAGATGTGGGAAGATCGTGCCCCGTGCAAAATTGCCAGCCCCGATGCACCCGATGCGCGCCGTTTCCATCGCCCCGCGGGCGTGTCCCGGCGCGCTTTCCATTTTTGGAGTGCACGGTTTTTCCCGGTTCTGTGCCGGATACCGGATCAACACGGTATACGCATGGCTCTGCCGGATCTCGTCGTAGGCTTGCGGGGCCTCTTCGATGGTCCGCTGCTGTTCTAGCAACGGCGCCACGTCGACGGAGCCGCTCGCCAGCGCATCGAGGAAGGCTTCCATGTTCCTCTGTTCCGTCCAGCGGACGTACCCGATCGGATAATCCACCCCGCGCTCCTCGTAGACGGGGTCGTAGCGCCCGGGACCGTACGAGCGGGACAGCGCGAGCGAAAGCTCCTTGTTGTAAAGCGGTCCACGCGCAATATCCAGACCCACGTCGCCCACAATGACGATGCGCCCGCGGTCGCGCAACAGCTTCGCCGCCAGTTCCAGCGGCTCCGAGGAGCGCGTAGCCGCCGTGATCACCGCCGCGTCGGCCCCGTAGCGCGAGAACGCGCCGGCCTGTTCTTCCAGCCGTGAGTCGGTCGCGACGAAACCGGCGTGCGCTCCGAACGCGATCGCCCGCTCCACCCGCTCGCGGTCGATATCGATCGCCACCACACGGCAACCGGCCGCCTTCGCCAATTGCACCGCCAGCACGCCGATCAGCCCCGCGCCGATGACGACCACCGTTTCGCCGAATCCGATTTGCGCCTGACGAAGCCCCTGCATGGCAATCGAGCCGATCGTGGTGATGGCCGCGTGTTCGAGCGGTACTGACTCGGGCACATGCACCGCCAGATTGCGCGGAATGAAATTCACCTCCGAGTGATTCGCATAGCTGGCGCCCGCACACGCCACACGGTCCCCCGGCCGGAATTCCGTCACCTCTTCTCCCACTTCGAGGACGACGCCCGAGCAGCTATAGCCCAGCGGCGAAAGCGTCTCCAGCCGCGCCTTCACCTTCTCGTAAGCGGCGCGCACTCCATTTGCTCGCGCGAAGTCGACCACCTGGCGCACCAGGTCCGGCCGCGCCCTCGCTTTGCCGAGCAACGATTTTTCGCCCGTCTCGATCTTCGCCCGCTCGGTCCCCGAACTGACCACCGAAAAGCGCGTCTCCACCAAAATGCCGCCCGCCTGCAACTCGGGCGTCGGAATTTCGTGCACGGCAATCTCACCGGTTTTGCTGTCGACTAGAACGGCTCTCATGTTTCGGGTCGCTTATCGCTGGTGCGCGGCTGGTTCGGACAGTTCTTCATGCGAGGGAACGGCAGGGGCTGACTCGCCGCCGCGTTGAAGGACTTCCGCGAAGACAGCTTTCATCCTTTCCGCGAATTTGTCATACGTGTATTCTTCGAGAAATCTCTGCCGGCTGGCCCGACCCATTCGTTTGCGCAGGCCCGGATCGCGAACCAACTGGCCAATTCTTTCGGCAAGTCCGTCCACATCTCCCGGTTCGATCAGAACTCCCTCGATGCCATCCCGAACCGTCTCCGGAATACACGCCACCGCTGTTGAGACAATTGGCAGGCTGGCCGCCATGGCCTCGAGGATGACGTACGGGTGGCCCTCGAAGCGGTACGCAGTGGGGAAGACAAATATGTCCGCGTCTTCCAGTAGCTCACGTTTCCGCTCATGTCCGACGGCACCGACAAACTGCACAACCTCTTCCAGTCCGAGACTCTCAATCAGTTGCTGTGCCGCATCCTTGTCCTGTCTCGCATACCATTCCCCGGCGAATATGGCTCTGACGGGTCCGGCTTGTTCCATTACCTTCGGCAATGCGCGCAGCAGGTCCAGGAAGCCTTTCTCTTCCACAAGAGTGCTCAGGTACAGCAGCATCGGTGCACGGTTACCCGGCCCCTTTGGCTCCCGCGGCACCCAGCCCGCAAAGCTGTCCGGGATCCCGTTCGGAACGATGCGAATCCTTTCGCGCGGGAGTATGCCGTCGAATGCGTCAGCCACGTTCCTGCCCAGCACAATCGCGCACGAGGCGCTTCCGAGAGCAAGGCGAATGATCAGGCGCATAAGCGGCGACGTTTGCCGATAGAACCGGCCGAAATACCCGCCATGCAGGTGGACAACGATCTTTCGGCCCAGCAGTCTCGCCGGCATCAAAAACAGAGAGTCACGCAGAAAGGGAAGCCAGGCCTGCGAGATCGGCACGTATACGGCACGGGGCCGCTTGGCGAAAAGGAGCCACAGGAACCTCATCCCATGCCTGGCGGCCAACAGAAGGTTGCCTAACTCGAACTTTCCGACGTTCGACAAACCCCTTCGGTCGGCAGTGTCGAGAAGTACGAATGGGTTGTCGTCCCCCACCGCCTTCATCACCAATTCTGTTGCGACGCTCATGCCGTTGTAAGGAGGAGGGCTCGGCCCGACAACCAGAATGGCTGGTGCTCTCATTCGGGGACACCGCCGTCAAACGAGCTTCTCGGCTGCACGACGGACCCTCCTAATTCCCCGGCACGACGCCGGTCCAGGAAAGCACGTTTGCCCGGGCCGCCCCGCAGGAGTCCCAATATCCCAGCCAGCCTCTATGTCCTCTGTGCTGCATAACAGTCCTTACTGAGGGGGGCGTAACGCCCGTCCCCTGCCTCGTACATCCGCGAAAATTTGGCCATCGCGTCCCCACTAGTCGCCCGCGGCGATCTCGCAACCGAAACGACACGCGGGGCCTACTCCGCGAGAAAACTGTACTCCGCCCCCCCTGGTGACACGTCGAAGAGCCGAAAGCCCGCCTGATTCAGGCCACTTATCGCCTCCCGCGTCCTTTGCAATCCAATTTCGGGCCACCGGTGGTGAAACTCCACAAGAAGTTGTCGCACGTTCAGACGGCACGCGATCAGGTCCGCAATCACCCCGTACTCCGCTCCTTCTATGTCCATCTTTAGGACATCGATCTTCTCGTGGCCAAGCATCTGCATTATCGTACGCAGTCGGTAAACCGGCGCTCGGACGGCATCGCCGGACGGGGCGCCTCGATAAACAATGCTGCACTGGACTGAATTGGGGTCTTCAGGCCGGTGGAACATCTCTAAGCCGTCGCGGCAACCGATGCCGTAGTCATGGAAAATGAACTCTTTTGGTGTCTTCTGCCTCTGGATCCAGGCAACCGACCCCGGGGTGGGATCGAATGCGTGGACGCGCACCCCAAATCGTGCGATCAGGTCCACGTCAAAAGAGATGTCATCCCCCACCCCAAACGAATACACCGTGCTACCTTCTGTCAGCCCGCAAGGACAGACGCACCAAGGTGCGTCCTTGTTTCCCAATCGAATCCCCCGGCATCGCAACTGTCGGCGTGAGTAAAGATCCTTCCCTAGCATTACCCGGGCCACGTGCTTTGCCCGTACAAAAGCGTTGTCCAGACCTGCCATGCGTACACTCTCCGTCGGCGATTTCAGAGGTAATCCGGCCGTATGACCGGAAATGCTAACCGGGCGTCTGTGGACTGACTTCGCAAACCGCCGCAAACAGCCGTGCCAAGCGGTGGCCCACCGAGGCGCTAGTCCACATTTCGATGGAACTGGCAACTAGCTCTCTATCCCATTTGCGCCGCACGCACGCCTCTAGGGCCGCGGCGATTCGGGTCACGCTCTCGTCGTCCGCGAGAAACCCGTTTTCGCCGTTGCGGATTAGGTCTGGCACGCCACCCACAGGCGTGGCGACCACAGGAGTTCCCGAGGCCAGGGCCTCCAGTATCACCATTGGCGTTCCCTCCCTTTCGGAGGTAAGCAGCAGCGCGTCGGCCGCGTTGTAGAGGTCGGGCATTTCCCGGTGGAGGCGGCGCCCAAGAAAGAGAACCCTGTCCGACAAGCCCACTTGCTTCGCAAGCTCTTCCAGAGCCCCACGCTCTGTGCCTTCCCCGACTATCATGAGCTTGCAGGTGCACCCTGCGGATGCCAACAGAGAAACCGCTCGAATCGCCCTGTCGATCCTCTTCACTTCCTCCAGACGTCCGCTCACCAGGACCAGGTGTTCGCCCTCTCCCAACCCGAGCTCACTCCTCCTTTGATCCCTCTTTACTGTATTGGGAAAGAAGTAGTTCGCATCCACGGCGTTCCGCAGCACGGTCACACGGTCGCCCGCGCCGTGCCTCCGCGCTTGTTCAGCACTGCCTTCATCCACGGCCACAATCCACTCCGCCCTCCTGTACACGATTCCCAAGGTGAGGTCGAAGAACCAGCGGAAGAGGAAAAATCTCCCCCAGGGATAGCTCGAAAACAGGACCGGGTTCGCGGAACCATGCTGATGAAACACAAGCGGAAGGCGTTTCCTGCCGAAGACGAACGGTAACGCGAGTTCGGGAGAGTGGACATAGAGGACATCAACACCACTCGTAAGGACCTTCCCGCGTTGGCGCCAATACCAATACAGCGACCTCAAACGTAGCGGAATCGCCGAGGGGTAGCGCGCCCTCGCGACTGGCTGTAACTCTGCGGCAACAGGCCTTTCCTTGGCGTCTTCGTTGGCCTCATCATCCACCTCGATGCCTAGCACGACGGCGGGCAGCTGGAGATTGTCTAGCAGGCTGTAGATGAAACCTGTCGCACCGCCGAACGGGACTCCCTTCACCAGATCCACCGCAAGGATGACCCCAACCCTCGGCCGAGCTGCGCTCTGCCCGGCTCGTACAGGGCGAACGACGCTGGACACTTCGCTCATCGCGCCACGGCATCCGCGGTTTTGGCGAATGTGGACTGACCCAACATGAGACCCATCAGTCCAAAAACGTATAGATTCGAAAGAATCTCCGTATACCAGCACCCCGGGATTCCCATGATGACAAAAACCACCATCAGAATGGACGCTGCTGCACAAATGTTGCGGGGGACGCCCCCCCGAGCTCTATGCTTGGCTCGGCGACTCCGCCTTAGAAGTGCGATCAAAATGCAGACGTAAACCGGCAGAGCAACGGCACCGGCCTCGATGAGCATCGCGAGATAGTCGCTGTGGACGCCGAGCCGGATTCCGAGCTTAAGTTCCGAAACCCTTATGGACTGGGCGAACCCTATGCCAAAGAGCTTATGGTATGTCGACGCGTGCAGGTAGTTCGTGACCTGAACGATGTCGAGGCCGAGCCTGCCGCTTAGTGCCTTATTTGCGGTTGCCAGCGAGTCCACTGTGGTGTCGTACCGCAATATCGATTTCACCAGTATCGGAAAGTAGATCGCACCTGCGATCGATCCAGCCAACAACAACCTTCGGCCGTAAGATTTGCTCACCTCGAATGTGAATAGAATCAGGAGCAACGCCGTGCCTATCCACGCAGTGCGATAAAACGTGAAAAAAAGCCCGCCTAGCACCAAGGGAATCGGAAGGAGGTGCCACCTGTTCCGGGTCAGGAGATAATACGATATGACGACGGCAACCATCACGGTCAGGTACACGGCAAAATCCTGGGTGGGCAGGTGGAGCGCGGAGATTCTCGTGTAACCGCCGAACGTTATCCAGCTCTCGGACTGAAAATACGCGATGACCAGGACCAGTGCCGCGGCCCCAAGCGAGAACACCATGCTGTTGACGGCGCGCAGGACCTCTAGGCGGCTTTTTGCGTACCGCAGAGCCGCAAACATGATAACGAACGGAAACATGACGCGGAAATAAACGCCGGTCCCTGTGAAAAAATCCTGCGCTGAAAAAATGGCCGGAATACATGCAAGGGCAAAGACAAGGACGAGTTTCCGAATCCTCTCGATGCCCGGGTCGGGATCCTTAGTCAACAATTGCGGCGAAAAGGCAATGATCACCACAAAACCCACCAGCATCGGAAGATTCACATGAGAGGCGCCCACGGAGAGCAAACCACTGTCACCCAGGGCCCAGAGAAGTGGCGCGAGAACAAAGAGCGACTTCAGCAAGAAACTGGGAGCCAGCGCCCCGAGCAGGCCCGACAAAAGCACCATCAAAGGAACAGCTGTCGCGGAGTAGCTCTCGAATCGCCCGGACAGAACGAGACCGCTCACGGCAATGGTAACGAACAAAACCATTGCCACTATCAGCATGCCCCTGTCTGGCATGCTGGCTGTAGGCAGGTTCCTGCTCGGCCTCGTAAGTTCGGCTTGGTTGCTCATTTGGCGGCGACACGCATGGCAAGACCGTCCCTCAAGGCGTTTCTAACTATGCGCAGTGGTACCGTTCCGGAGAATAAAACGCAGACGATGTCGCGCAGGGTATGGAGAAACTGAAAGGTCAGGGACGGCGTCCAGTAACGCTTGAAGATGAACACCCAGTTTCGGAGGTAGTAATACATGCGGTCCGGGGACCGAAAGCGCGGATACACCACCAAGTAGTGCTTCCCTATCCTGACACGGCGGACGTACGTGGGAATGGGGTGGTGCATGATACTCCCGACTACGGTAAAGGCTGGGTAGCCTTTCTCTCTCGCTCGTAGCGAATATTCGGCGTCATCCCCCGAAATAAACATTGCCGACATCGGAAATCCTATATTCGCTACTACCTCACGGGGAACCAGCATTCCGTTGAACGGCAAGCCTGGCACAGCCACGATCCCGTCGGCCGGCTTGCGTTTTGCAGGTCTGTACCACGAGGGCTCGCCCGTCCCCGGGTCCACGACGAAGGGACCATAGATTGCATTCGGACGCTGCACAGCGACTTCATACAGTGTTCGAAGGGTGTCCGGCAGGGGAAGACAGTCGTCGTCCATCATCCAGAACCACTCGTATCCCGCCGCGTAGGCTGAGCGGAGGCCTTGGGTGAATGCAGCAGTACATCCCGCATTCTTTTCGTTCCGAATGAGGTTCACCCTGCCCTGGTAAGATTGTGTCAGCATCTCCGTGGTGCCGTCATCCGAACCGTTATCCACTAGAAATATCTCGGCCAGGGCTTGCGTTTGGGAAAGGAGGGCCGTCAGGCAATCTGAGAGCAGTGCCTTCCGGTTGTACGTCACAACGATGGCCGCGATCCCCCGGTGAGTTTGATTATTCATTCTCATCCTTTCGGCGCCCGGCGGCTGTTCCGATCGGAGCCGGCGGAATCCACAGCGGGGAGTCCGCCCCGGTGAGTAGTGGGGCGGCAGCGGCCTCGCACACTGGGCCACGATATCGAAATGGATCGAGACCCTGGCTGCGGAGAAGGATGAAAATGCTGAGGCTTGCGAAAAGCTCTGCAGAAACGACGGCCCAAGCCATTCCCACAGGACCCCAGAGGGGAGCGAGAGTGATTGCAATTCCCAAGTTCAGAGAACCGGCCCCAAGAACAATCCAGTTGAACTGCCGGTCCATCCCCAGCGGAAGCATCCACTGGACTCCAAAAAGATTGCTCAAGCCAATGATCGGAGGCAGCAAGGCCAGAATTCTCAGTACCGGCACCGCCGGTGCATATCCCGCGCCCAAAATTACTCGGACCAGTTGCGGTGCTAGGCAAAATACGAGGGCGCCCATGGCCGCGCCTCCGCCTCCCATGATGGCGACCCCGACCCGTGCCAGCCGAACCGCCCGCTCGCGAGCGTGTTGAACCAGGTGGCTCATTCGGGGATACAAGGTCTGGTTGATGGGACTGAGAAGCCCCAGGAATGCCTTGCTGATCTTTTCCGCGCCCGCATAGTAGCCGACGAGCTGTGGCGAAACGAACAGGCCCAAAACGAACACGTTTCCGACAGTGCAGAGACTGACCGAGCTGCGGAAGAGAAACATCGTCCATCCCATGCGTATGGCTTCCCAGGTGGCATGCCAGGTTGGCAAGCGGAAAGGCAGATCACGGTAAACCAGCCAGGAGCAAATCACGAACGACAGGCAGAACCCCACTCCTTGCAGCGCGAGCACACGCCACTCGTCTCCGGGTCGCCGAACAAATAGAAAGATCGCGATCGTGGCCAAACCTTTGGCCGCGATGTCGAGCGACGCAAAGAGCCGCATCCGTTCGAGGCCCAAGAAAAACCACATCATGCTGAACGCTTGGGCCAGCGCCCAGAATATGGCCGACCAGAGAAGCAGGGGATGCTGGCGGAACAAGGGAACCAGCCAGAGAACCAGGAAGGCCGCTGCCACGCCGACGCCCGCAAGAAGGATTCTTGGCCCCTAGCACGCCAGCCAGAATTTCTGTCAGCCGCTCGCGGTCGTCTTGATGGCGCGCCACCTCCCGGGTGGCTGAAAAACCGAAGCCGTACTCTCCGACCACGGCCACGTAGGATCCGAACGACTGCGCGAAGGCAACCAGGCCCCATCCAGCTACTCCCAGTACTCTGGCAAGATACGGGATCGTAACGAGAGGGATGATGTAGCCCGCGAACTGCACCCCATAGAGAGACAGGGCGTTCTGAACCAGCACATGCCGGAACAAGAGCGATAAGCGCTGTTCGAACCACCGTTTCACCGAACGTCGCCCACAACCGCGGGCTCGAGCCCCGCAGCCTGGACCTTCCTCGCCGTGCCGGGGTCGATGTAACCGGCGCCCCCTGCAACGAAGTTTCGCGCGGCCTTCCTCACGTCCGCCTCACGCTCACAGAGTTTCCGCCTCCGTGTCCAGAGGGATGCCATTCGTTTCGTTTTCCATTGCCGGGCAGAGGTCGGCCCAGATTCTCATCGCCATTCGCAGGCGGTCCCAATACTCGCCCGCCAGCGGGAGCTTCTCGGCGAGCTCCTTATAGCAGTCGCCGACCGTTGTCTCGGTCAGCACGACCGAGTCCACGGCCTGCCAGAACGTTTCGTTGACTCCGTAACCTGGAAGTTCCTTGCGCAGGTTCGTCCAAACGTTCGAGGTCCTCATGTGGTCGATCCGCGGCTCTCCCGAACGGACGGCCCAGCCCAAGTGGTCGCAGATTTTTTTCGCGAAGATCCCGCACCAGATGTCTCCGAACCGGTCGAATGGCCAGTCTCGGCCCATCAGCAGAAAGTACATGGCTGGCAGCATCTTGGGCTTGAAAGCTAGGTTCATTCCGCACATCGGGAAATATTTCCCCTTCGGGATTACCTGGTCGACTGGTTCGAACATGTGTTGGAAGCGCACGTTGGCCAGTTGCGTGACCGCGTCGAAGTCCGGCACGCGATCCCACAAGCCGTGGCTGATCGTGCATTCCGACTTGCGATTCGGCTCGTGATAGGGCATGCCGCGTGGCTGCGGACCTTGTCCAGTCGAAACCCAGCCACTTTCCTCGGCAGGCCGGAAAAGCTTTTCGTAATGTCTTTGGAGGAACCCGTCGCCCAACGGATAACAATCGTCGTCCAGAGTGACGATCATGTCCGGCGCTGACTCCAAGGCTACCAGGTAGCCGAAGGAACGCACACAGTCGGTTCGCCGGGGGATGATCCAGGAATCGGCGCCAAGCTCGGCTTCGATATCGGCCCAGCAAAGATGCCTCAGGTTCGGCCCCGAGATATCGAAGGATCTTTCCGGATTATCCTCTACAACGATGACAGGGTGCCCGGAAAACTCATCAGCCCACGCTGCCAGGAACTCGGTGATGCTCTCCTCCCGGATAGTGGGCACAACAATCGCGACTTTCATTGTCCTCCTCTATGTTTACCTTGGTAGCCCGGCGACCCATCGGGCGAGGGCCTCTCGGTAATCTTTTCAAAGTGGAGCGCACCGCGATCCCGTCTCTCAATGGGAGAACCCCTCATCCACGCAGGCGGGAACACCATTCTTGAGCAGCCGCTCGTACCACAGTGCAGTTTGCTTCAATCCCTCTTCAAGCGAGGTTCGCGGATTCCATCCGGTCAAGAGTTTTGACTCCGCCACATTGGCCACCCGGACCTGTTCCATCGGCCTTTCGGGCAGGGCGCCGAAGACAGGGTGGATGTTGGGATCGATCAGTTGGATCAGATGCTCGACGATCTCCCTGATGGAAACCAGATTCCCCGAGCCGATCTCGATGGTCTTCCCTTCGATACCGGGCGCTTGTGCCGCCGCGATCACACCTTCGACAACATCCTGCACGAAGATCCAGTCCACCAGCCGGCGGCCATTGCTGAGCTGTGGCGCCTCCTTTTTCAGCAGGGAGGAGATGACGTAAGGAATGAGTTTACTGTGGTCTGACTGGCCGGGACCGTACACCATGAACAGCCGTGCGACCACAACGGGAACCCCGTACAGCGAATGGAACATCCTTCCGTATGCGCTCGCAGCCGACTTGGATGCGGCGTAGGGAGAACAGGGAACCACGGCCGACGGCTCGGACCTTGTTTCCTCAAGTGAACCTGCCAACACGATGCGCCTGCAACCGATTTCCGCGGCGGCGGTGAGCAGGTTGACGGTGCTCACAAGATTATCTCGGAACGTCGGCAACACGCAGGCCAGATCGCGCGCGCCGGAAACGTGACTGGCCAAATGAAAAATCACATCGGGCCTGGCGGCGGTCAGGATCCTTCGAGCCGTGGCGATATCGGCCAGATCGCCCTTCCAGTAGCGCACATTTCCTTTCTCTTTCGATTCCGCTTTCCTCGAGACCGAATGCACATTGCAACCCGCCTCATCCAGAGCGCGGCAGAGGTGTGAGCCGATGAACCCGGTCCCTCCCGTTACGAGGACTGTCTGACCGAAAATGGGCGACCCAGTCATGCTTCCTTCTTGTTTCGCGCCTTGCCTCGGGATCGCTTCTCAGGCAGCACGAAGGCCTCTTGTGGACCCCCCGTTGGAGTCGCGGCCGATCCGCATTCCGAGAGCAGACCGTGTTCCAGCAGGCGGCGGGCCTGCGTTCCAACCGTGTCGAACTCCATGCCGGACCGCTCCGCGATATCGAGCAGAGAATGATGACCGTCGGATAAATTCAAAACCCACAACATCGCCAACTCATCGCTCGGCGAATGGCTTTGTCCTCCCACTTTGCGGTACAAGCCACGTTTGCCCAGTTGCGGCTCGCCGTACGGACACTGGTTGAGATAGGTCCTGTTGCTTTCGAGGACATCGAGAACCGCCAGGCACTTCGAGAAGGAATCGGCCAAAAATTCCGGGCGCACGAAATCCAGGTTGTCGGCGGACGTGTGATATTCGGGAAACGTCCCGTGAGAGCTCCGGCTGAACGAGCCCACGGGGAGATTGAAACCCGGGGAACAGAATTGTCGCTCGTCGTAGCCGTAAGGCGAGAAATCCCGAATCCCGAAATCGCCTCCGGCGTGCTGCAGCACATGAGCGACCGCGCGATCGATTTCCGCGTCTCCCCGGCGGCTCTTCTTGTATTGGCACCGGCCGCCGTCGCCGGCGTTTGTCACAACGAGACCGTGCTTGATTCTCGGAACACGATCGCGATTTCCGCACAACCACGTGATCGATCCGATCGTTCCCGGGATGAAGAGGAACACGTATGTGTGACGGAGGGGAACCTGGCTCATCTGCTCCGCCAGAAGAGTGAGAAGGGAAATGCCCGACAGATTGTCATTGCAAAGCGAGGGATGGCAGATGTGGCAGGAGAGCAGGATGATCTGGTCCGTCTCGCCGGGCAAACAGAATTCGCCGTAGGTGAGCGCGCCCGGCTCGAGCGAGGAATCGATGCAGACTTCATACTCGCCCGGCTCCCATCGGAGCAACTCGTTGTGCGGCAGGCAGAATCCCCAGTTCTCCGCGTAGTACGAGGTCCGATAGGGAGTCCAGTCCGGATGTTCGGGCAAGGTGAACAGGTGACTCTTGAGTTCCTCAAGTTCGAGAGTCGCATGGATCGGCGTGCTATAGCTGACCACGTGAAGATTCGATTTCTTGAAATCCACCAACTTCTCGCCACGCGGGTTTTTGATATAGGCGTCCCGGATGTTCCATTCCTTGGGAACAGTCCAGTCAAGGACCTGCGTGCCGGTGGGGACCTCGTGGACCGCCAGGGGAATGCGCCGCCCGATAATCTCCAACGTGCGGCGAACGCCGTCGCCGGTGATGCTGCGACAGAGCGGATACATCTCCTCGATCATGGCGTACATCCGCTCGCCTGCCGCCCGGGCGTCGACACTCGCTCTGAGTTCCCTGAGGCTCATCATTGCCGTTCGTCACAATCCAAAGTCGGGATAGCTCCGGTCCTTTTCCGAAATGATACGGACCTCCCCGGGCCAGCGAATGCCGAAGGTCGGGTCGTCCCACCGGACGCCCCGCGCGCAAGCTGGATCGTAGAAATCGCTCATTTGATAGAAAACCTCGCTTCCGTCCTCCAGCGTGAGGAAGCCGTGGGCGAATCCTTCCGGCACGTAGAGCATGACGTGGCTGCCGGAGGTCAAGACGGTGCCGAAGTGCTGCTTGAAGGTGGGAGACTCAGGGCGCAGGTCGATAATCACGTCGTGGATGGCGCCACTGGTGCATCGGATCAGCTTCGCCTCGGCGTGCGGCGCCGCCTGGAAGTGCATGCCGCGCAGCGTTCCGGCCTTCTTATTGAAGGAAAGGTTGCACTGGGCCCAACGAGCAGCCAGCCCATGAGCCTCGAATTCGCGCTGGCACCAGGTCCGCGCAAAAAAGCCCCTCTCGTCGTGAATCGGTTCCGGTTCCACGACGAATGCGCCGCCGAGAGGCGTCTCGGTGAAGGTCATGGGTACACCCGCACCTCGGGGATCGGGACAACAAAACGGCCACCCCAATCCCGAATCCAGGACACCTGACTCATGATCTCTTCCCGGAGATTCCAGGGAAGAATCAGGAGGTAATCCGGGCGCGTTTCGCGAATGTGCTCCACCGGATAGATCGGAATTCGGCTGCCGGGCAGAAAACAGCCCTGCTTTTCCGGGCTGCGATCGACTGTGTAATCGAGAAAGTCGGTGCGAATGCCGCAATAATTCAGCAACGTATTGCCTTTCGCCGGTGCGCCGTATCCGGCCACCGACTTCCCGTCCCGTTTCACGGCGATCAGGAACTCGAGTAGCTTGCGCTTGGTTTCCTTCACGCGCTCGGCAAAGCGCCCGTACGTTTCCGGGAGGTGCAATCCCGCTTCTTCTTCCCGCCTTCTCAGATCGGCCACCTTCGCATCGACCTGTATGTCCGGGAATTCCGCCCGGCGGAGGTAAATCCGCAGCGACCCGCCATGCGTTGGCAGCTCGTCCACGTCGAAGATCGTCAGGTTGTGGGCGGCGAAAACGCGTTCCACGCTGAGAAGCGAGAAGTAGGAGAAATGCTCGTGATAGATGGTGTCGAACTGATTCCCATCGAACAGCCGCAAGAGATGAGGGAATTCCAGAGTGGCGACTCCACTGGGCTTCAGCAGAATTGCCAAACCGGCCACGAAATCGTTCAGGGCGGGCACGTGCGCCAGCACGTTGTTGCCGATCACGAGGTCCGCGGCAATGTCCTGGGCACGGAGTTCTTGCGCGGTGGCGACGCCGAAGAACTTCACAAGCGTGGGAATCCCTTTCTGTGTAGCCGCTTCGGCCACATTCGCCGCCGGTTCGATGCCCAGCACAGGGATACCCCGCGGCACGAAATACTGCAACAAGTAGCCGTCGTTGCTGGCGATCTCGACAACCTGGCTTGCGCCGTTCAGTCGGAAGCGATCGATGGCCATGTCCACATACTTCTGCGCATGTTGCAACCAACTATCCGAATAGGAGGAAAAGTAAGCGTAGTCGCTGAAGATCTCGCCGGGAGCAACCATCTCTTCCACCTGGACCAGCAAACACTGCGGGCATACATGGACCTTCAGGGGGTAAAACGATTCCGGCAAATTCAGCGTGCCGGCTTTCACGTAGGAATTCGCCAGAGGCGAGACCCCGAGGTCAAGAAACGCGTCGGGCAGGGAAGCATTGCAGGAACGGCAACGAGCCGCATCGCGGCCGGCAATCGTGGGCCGGCGCGGCGCGGCGGAATGCCCGATGCTGGTCTGGCGAGAACCCATAATCTTTGCGTCCTGGTCCGGTCTCATGCGGGCTGTCGCCGAAACGCCGGAACTTCAAGTCCGCGGATCGGAGGCGCGCAGTTGGCGCACCATGCGGGACCGGCGTACCCCATGTTTCCGGTGACCAGAACCTTCATTCCGATCGCCCGTTCCCGAGGACGTTGGCCGGGGACCGCAATGCGACGGCCGCTTCCGGCTCTCCATGAGATCCGGAGTCCCAGATTTTCCACGGGGCCCTGCCCGTCGCCCAGAGCTCATCGAGCATCTTTTTCTCTTTCGATGTGTCCATGCAGGACCAGAATCCGCAGTGTCGAAAACCCTTCAGTTGTCCTTCGCGAGCGAGTCGCTCGACCGGATCGTGTTCCCAAACGGTTTCATCGCCCGGGATGTAGTCCAGCGCCTTGCGGTCGAGCACGAAATAGCCGCCATTGATCCAGCCCTCGCTCATCTCGGCTTTTTCGTAAAACGCGGTGACCTGATCGCCCTCAAGGGTGAGGCGGCCGAAACGCTCCGGAGAGCGCACAGTTGCGACAGTCGCCAGTTGCTTATGGGCGTCATGGAAGCGGATGAGCGCTCCAATATCCAGATCGGTCAAGCCGTCGCCCTACGTCAAGAGGAAACTGTCGTCTTCGTCGAGCCAACTCCGGAGTCTCTTGAGCCGGCCGCCGGTTTGCGTGTGCAGGCCCGTGTCGACCAGGTGCACCTTCCAGTTCGGTTGCCGGCCGTTGCGGATCGAGGTCTGGCCGGTCGAGAGATCGATGGAAATGTCGCTGTTGAGGGCGTAGAAGTTGAGGAAATAGTTCTTGACGATCTCGGGCTTGTAGCCGAGAGCCACTACAAACTCCTGCACGCCGTGTGTCGAGAAGATGTTCATGATGTGCCACAGAATCGGCTTGTCGCCGATCTCCACCATCGGTTTCGGCTTGAGCTGGGCTTCCTCGCTCAGCCTGGTGCCAAACCCGCCAGCTAGAATGACCGCCTTCATCGGATTTGCCTCCCGGGCCAGAGTCCGGCGAGTAACACACCGAGACTCATCCTTCCCGCTCTCAAAACCATGTTGTTCTCATTCCTCTAGCACCAGCCCGAAGCGGACATCCTGGTGTGGCCATGCGTTGCAGTGTGCGCCGGGGCTGGCTCCAGCCACGCGGCATCTACGTCGGCGACGATCGACCGCTGGATCAGATCGACCGAAAGCACGACCCGAACCGCACCCTTCCGTCGCAACAGAATTCCCTCACGGCCAGCAAGCGGGCCCGCAGTAACGCGAACGCGGTGGCCAACTGTCAGGTACGGGTGCGGTGCGACTCCCACTCCCGCAGAAAGCGCCCGGCGCAAGCCTTGCACTTCCTCGTCGTCGAGGGGAGTCGGCGTTCCGTCGAAACCGACGAGCCGCACCACTCCGGGAACCTTCAGAACGTGTAGCCGGTCGCATAGTGCGATATGCACGAACGCATAGCCGGGGAAGAGAGGCAGTTGCACACGATGGTCGCCATTCCTCCAGCGCCGGACCGATTCGTAGAGCGGCAAGAACATCTCGATCTGTTTGTGTTGGAGCAAGTCCGCAACGGATTTTTCATGCCTCGATCGCGTATACGCCGCATACCACCGCGGTTCGAGTCCTTCGCCCGCCACCGGTCCGCTCGTTACCCACCGCCTCTCACTCATCATTAGCCACTCGCCCCCGCTGACTGCGTTTTGATAGCTCCGCCCCGTCACTTCAGAGGGTACATGTGACCTAACCCATGCTGCGTCAGCGAGTTGCCGACGAATCGTCTTCTTTCCCCTACTCGCCGGAGCGATCTTCCCCCGTCCGGCGAAATCTGTTCCTCAACCACTGCTTCGGCCCGCCGTTGGACGAGCCATTCTGCGAATTCCAAGGCAGGTTCGAATGCAGTTCCGACCAGACCTCGATCGCCACCGCCTTGCGCGGGTCTTTCGAATCGACCGAATCCCAGGCCGAGCTGCCGAGAATCCACGTTGCGCCGAGAACAAGTGCCAGCATCGCGCCCATGATCACGATCAGCGATCGCGGCGGATACGATTTCTTGTCCGGCACTTCGGGCGGATCGAGCACCTTCACACTGGGAATCTCTTTCGCTTCTTCCACCTTCGCCAGCTCGTCTTGCTTCGTCAGCGTCTCGAAGACCGCCTCTTCCACCTTCATCCGCCGATAAAGATCGGCGTAGGTCACGCCAAGCACCGGTAACTCCCTCAGAGACGGGTAGAGCTGCTCGGCCGAGCTCTTCTCATTCGCGCTTTTGCCGGTAAGCTTCTCGAGCGAACTGTGCAGCTCATTGACCCTTGCCTGCAGCGAGCGCACGCGGACGTTGCCGTCGGTATAAATCTGCCGGTAGGCCTGAAGTTCGGACTCTGCGGCGATCAGCTCGCCCTGGAGCGTGGCCGCGGCCGTAACCATGGCCTTGCCTTGGGCCGTGATGTCGATCGCGCCCTTCTGGCTGGCGAACTGGCTGAATTGCTTTTCGGAGTCCTCGAGATTCGTTTTTACCTGCTTTAATCGCTCGTCGAGGAAAACGCGTTCGCGATGGGCGGAGGAGGTGTTCAGGTGGGTGACCACCCAGTTCAATTCGTACACGTATTCCTGTGCCATCGCCGCGGCACGCTTCGGATTGTGATCGGTGACGCTGACGGTGATGATGCCGCTCTTCGAGTCTGCGGAGATACCCGTGTGCGCCGCGAGTACCTTACGTGTGTCTTCGATATAACGCGTTTTGTAGACCTTTTGCAGGTCGAATTTCTGAATCAAGTCATCCCGCACGGTGTCGCTTTGCAGTATGCCGATGAACAAATCCCCCGTGGTTTTCACGCCCATCACGTTTTCCGCCATGCTCGCCAGTCCGCCGCCGACACGGCTCGACAGCGCCGCGAGCATCGCCGAACCTCCGCCGGACGTTTGGTCGGGAGGCATCAACTCGGCTGTGGATGTGTATCGAGTCGGGATCACGAGCGCGATCAGAATGGCGATTAGAAATCCGAAAATCGTCGCGCGAAACAGGAAACGGCGCTTCTGCCAAAGCAAACGCACCCGCGCCGCACTGCGCTCCCGCGCCTCCCGCAGCGCCTGCTCGTCCACGACCTCGATCAGCAACTCATCCGACTGACGAGACTCAAGGTCGTCCTTATCCGGTTTGGCTTGGAAATCTGTCACTTCCAGTTACCCTCGGGACCGCTCCGCCTTTCTTGGTATGACCAGATTCAATGGATTCTCCAATGCGGCGAGTAAGTGAACTGAACTGATGTCGTGAAATCAGAACGTCGGTCCCGGCCGCAATATCGGGAAGTCCCACTTCTCGTACTGCAGGAACGCGGATACGCTCATATCCGACCTCAACTGGAAATCGGCTTTCACCCCGCCGTCGTTCACGGTCCCGCCGTAGGGGATGAATTGGGCGTCCACCTTCTGGTGCCGGAATTGGAGCTGGACGGAGTTGCGCGGGCTCTCCCAGTACGTGAGCCATGCCTGTGCCCCCTGGCCGTCGCGCCCAATCCAGCTACCTATCAGATTTCCGTAGTTCGTGTATCCGTTGTGGTACCGATCGTTCCAGTAATAGAAGCCGCAGCAAACGTTCCCCTCCGAGCGGGTTGTCCGTGTACACGCCTTCGACACGGAGGCTGATATTCGGCAGTTTTGGCAGCCGAGCGAAATACAGCCCGGCGCTGTTCGCAGACTTGTCGAAATAGGCGACCGGGGTGAACTCGTCGTCAGTAAACGAGTCCGTGTAGAACGTCACCCAATTCCGCAAGCCCGGCAGCCGGTATGTCATGTCGAAGCCCGCTCGTCGGTCTCCCGCATCCAGGCTTGGGCAACCTGGACCGATGCTGTTACAACCGGGGTTGCCATTGCTCAAGGAAAACATGCTGCGCCCGAAAGTGCCCCAGGTGAACGGCATTCCCTCGCCGGCGAAGATCGTAGTGCGCGTAAAACCGAATTCCACGTTCGGTGTCGGCTTGAAACTGAAGGCCTCGCCTTGGATCATGGGCTGATCGCTGAGCGAAGTGCCCCATTGCCCGAGCAGGCCGGTAGGAACCCCAAACGTAAACTGTTGACCACCCAGCTGGCCGATGAAGAATTGCGCGCGCATCGGACCAATCCACCCGAGAAAGCTCGGCAGCTTGAATGGCGTGACGCGGTTAATCAGCACCATGTTTACCGGTTCGGCGTTGTCGGAGAACATCATCGGGCCGCCTTCGCCGGGTCCCCACCAGAGGCTCTGTTTCCCCGCCGTGATTTGCCAATTCTCAAAGTTGAGCCCAAAGTAGCCGTCGACCACGCGGAACCGATTGACCGACGGCGTGGCGAGCGGCGGCATCGTCGGTAAAACATCGACTTCCCCAATCACCTGCCGTGCCGCCAGGGGCAGCGCCGGCGCCGAAGGCGCATGCTGAAATTCCCCCTGCATGTAGCCGACCAGCGGCCCGGCCGTTCCCCAGCCGGTGAAACCCGCGATGGCGTTCATGCCTTCCTGATAAGGACGGCCGTTGTCGTTGATGATGGTCTGCCCGAAATGAAAGCCATCGGTAAGTGGCTGCCCGCTGATCCCGGTCACGCGCGCGTATAGGGAGTTGAGTTCAAGATTGCGGTTCGATCCCCGAGTCAATTGATCGAGATCGTTGCTGAATTCCTTCTCGAGCGCGCTGATAATCTTCGCTGCGCCCTTGGGCCCGTTTCCTTCCACGGCGCCCATTCGGCTTTGTGCCTCTTCGAGCAGCCGTACGCATTCGAGCCGCGTCCAGGGCCGCATGCCGAGCATCTCCGATCGCACGTATCCCATCGCCGCCAGCCGGTCAAACGCCGGATAAACCCAGCTGCTCATCGGCACATAGGGTGAGCCCATGTTCGCCGGCGAGCGTCTCTCTCCGGTGTCCCGCAGGCGCGGAAACAGGTGCCAGGTCCCGCCCGGCAGTTCCGGATCGTGGTGCGCCAGGAATACGTGCCGCGCCACCAGGTACCCGATCATGCTTCCCACCAGCACGTCGGAAGGGAAGTGCTTCTTGGCCGGAACGCGCGCGATGCTGATGGCCGAAGCCAGCCCGTAAGCCAGAATCTTGCTCAGCGGTCCCGGATACTCGTGCGCGATCACTCCCGCAATCGACCATGCCGCCGTCGAATGCTCGGACGGAAATGACGTGCCGCTCTGCCAGAAGTCTCCGGGGTTGGGATCCTGCGGCCGCTCTCGCCGAAACGAGTATTTGAGCGCCTCGGTCGTGACCAGGCTGCCGATCAGCGCCTCGCCGCTCAGGAATCCGGCTTCGCGCATGTGAGCGTTGTGCGTGAAGTGGCCCCACAGGTACATCGCCCCGGCGCCGCCAACCATCGCGTACGCCCCGTATGTTGAAAAATTATCGAAATTCTGCAGCCGGCTGGGCGAGTTCGACAGGTGGCTGCTGACCTCCTTGTCGGTCACCAGCAGCGCCGCCGTCAGTCCTCCGAATGGGAGCAGCCATCCCACGTCCCCCAGCCGAAGATGCTTTGGACTGGTCCAGATCGCGTATTGGTCCTCGAGCAGGTGGTTGGCGAGCGGAGTCCAGAGGCGGTTGTCATACTCGCCCGGATTTGGTGGAAACAGGCTCGGAGCTTCGCGAACCTGATGCTTTTTCTTCGGCGCTTTTTCCGGCGTCGCACCGGGCTTTGCCGGCCCGAGACCGGCATGCCCGGCATATTGGCTAACCTGCGGCTTGCTCTGCCCTCGAGCCGAAGCCGTACTCGCCAGTAAGATTGCAACTGCGCAAACCATACTTTTGCCCTTGATCACTCGCTTGGCCCAGTCCTTATAAGTCCGACTAGTATTTCGCGATGAGCACCGCCGACGTTACGATCGAAGACACCACCTGCGCCGTCTGGAAGATGCTCTTCCACTGCGGCGGTCCTCCGACAGCCTTCTCCGGAACAACAACCGTGTCTCCCGGGTACAGCGTCGTGTCGAGCGGATTGCCGCTCCACAACGAAAATCCTTGCGAACCGACAACGCTCCCATCGGCCCGGATCACAAAAATCGCTTTCTTGTTCGCCAGGTTCGTTGCTCCGCCCGCCTGGTTGAGGTACCACTTGGCGCTCTTACCCGGCAGGAAAGCGACCGCCGTCGGGTTGTAGACCTGCCCCTGAACCATGATCGAGCTCGGCCGCTTCGGGATGATCAGCATGTCGCTGGCCCGAACCTGGATATCCTCGGGCGAACGGGCCCACCGGCGAATTTCGGGAGAGATGCGAATCACCACCCGCCCGATCGGGGGATTGTCGACCAGGGTTTGTAGCGTCGTTTGCCATTGCTGGTACGCGGCTTCCTGCGAAAGCTTCGTGTCCTGGTCGGGAGCGGTCGGAATTTTCAGCATCAGATTTTCTTGCGACTGCCGCACCCGCGCGATCAGCTCTTCATAAGATTTCATCTGCAGCGCGCGCACGTCCTTGCGTTCGAGCAGCGATCCGTAGGGATAGGCCTGGGGCGTGAATCCGCCGGCCCGCTCCAGCACGGAGCTGAGCGTTTCGCCCGGCTGTATGCCGTACCGGCCCGGATGTTTCACCTCGCCCTTGATGTCGATCGAAGCGCCCAGGTCGCTCCATCCGGCCACCTGGCGAACGGTAAGAACGTCGCCATTGCGCAGAGCTACGTCCGCACGCGGATTTCCCTGGAGCGCGGAACTCAATCCGATCTCGACGTGCTGCCCCGCGATCTGTCCCGGATTTCTCCAGTCGTAGCGTGTCAGGTCCGCGTCCTGCCGGTCGGCGCTGCGCTTGAGTCCGCCGGCCACCTGGACCAGATCTCGAACGCGCATGCCGACCGCCAGCGGGTACCGTCCCGGATGGGCGACTTCGCCTTCGACATACACCGTCGCGGGATCGGAACGCGCCATATTTTCGTTGACCAGCACGCTGTCGCGTGGACCGAGCAGGATGTTTTCGCGGGGATCGCCGGCCAGCACCTTGCTCAGGCTCACGCTGAGCACCTTCATTTCGCTGTCCGGCAGATAGTGGTACACCTGCACCGAGCCCATGCTGGCATCCGGCGTTACTCCGCCGGCCAATTCGAGTGCGTCGCGCAGATGCACTTGGCCGGATGTGCGATACAGGCCCGGATCCCGCACCGCGCCGCCCACGCTCACCGTCGGCACGTCCCGGAAATCGTATCGACTGTAAATTCGCACCGTGTCGAGTGGATCGAGTTTCGGCGCCGCCGCCGGATCCTTCATCGCTCTCGCCAGATTGAAGCTCTCGACCACCGGATGGAAGTCGGGTGGCTGCAAACGGATGATCTCGGCGTAATCGGAAGGCTGCGGCAGCAAATCCTTGTAGGAGCCGAGGAGGTCGCTCAGCTTCATCCCGCGATGGAAGGCATACTTGCCCGGCCGCAACACGTGCCCCTCGAGGTAAACCGCGTCCTGGTTATAAGGCGCCATCGGGAAGACGTGCACGATGTCGCCGTCCTCCACACGAAAAGCGGCCAGCTCCGTTTCCACCACCGCCGGACTGGCGTTGTCCGGGATGTTCAGGCTCAGCATCGTTCGCTTCTCGTGCGCTACCAGCCGCTCGACTTCGATATGCTTCAGCGTCGCCGCCGGCAGAATTCCTCCCGCCAGCCGAATTACCGCCGCCAGCGTCTTCTCATTCCGCAATTCGTAAATGTCCGGCCGCCGCACCATTCCTTCGACCGTCACCTGCGGGCCGACCGTCGGCACGCGAACCGTGTCGCCGTCGGCCAGCGGCAGAATGTCCGTTGTTACTCCGTGCAGCAGCAGGTCGTAGATGTCCACCGTCTGCAGCAGCTTGTCCCCGCGCCAGTGCTGGAGCACGCGCAGCGATCCATTCTGCGTCGGTCCGCCGGCGGCGAATTCAGCGTTCAGCGGCGTCGAAAGCGAACTCACGTCGTAGGCGCCCGGATGCTCCACGTCGCCCACCACATAGACCCGCACCGTCTTCAGCCGGGTGACCGAGACATCGGCGGAAACATTGCGGAACTGGGTTCGCAACAGCCGCTGCACCGACTCCTGCACCTTCCCGAGCGTCTCTCCGCTCACCAGCACCGGACCCACTTCCGGCAGCGCCACGCGTCCCGTCCTATCCACCACGCGGAACAGTCGCTGCGACACCCCGCCCCACAGGTCGATCGTCAGTCCGTCGCCAGGCCCCACGACGTAGCTCGGCCCCACCGGCAAATCCATCGGGATCACCTGGTCGGAAGCCGTCGTGTCGCGGAACACCTGCAGGCCGAATCGCTCCGGCTTGATCGTCTGCTGCGCCGCCTGCATGTACATGTCGTAGAGCGATGGAATGTCGGAAAAAGGATCCTCGCGCGGCACCAGTTCCGGCGGCCGCTCGCGGTACGGTTGCCGGTTCCACCAGCCGTAGGGTCCATAGGGCCCGTAAGGGTTCGCCGTCCCGTAACCGTTTACCCCCGGCGGCATTTGCCGCGGATTGTAAATGGCCGGCTGCGTCCCGCCCGCCGTGAATGCCTCGTTTCCTCCGCCCGGGTATGCGAGTTCGGAAAACTGCTGCGTGGTCCCGAGGAGAGAACTCAGACCGCCGGAGGCAAACGATGCCGCCTGGCCCAGCCCTCCCGCTCCAGCCCCGCCTTGGGCCAGAGTCGCCGTCCCAGCGCCGGTCATCGCGGGTGAAATCCCTCCGGCGCCTTGCGTAGCGAGCGATCCCAACTGGCTCATAGTCGCGCCGACTCCCGTTCCTCCCGGCAGCGAAGTCAGAATCTCCTGCTGGTTCGAGGTCGGAAAACCCGGCGTCGTGGGTATGGGCTGCGCACTTGGCGGATAAGCGTTGCTTGGCAAATTGCCCAGTGGGGAAGGCTGCCCGGAAACACCTGAATTGGCCGAAGGGGCACAATTCGGAATCTGAGGTGGATTGCAGGCGCTCGTGGCTTGCACTTGCGGCTGCGTAGGCGTGATCGCTTGCTGCTCTTCGAGTTTGGCGAGCTGCAGTGCGCGTTCCTGAATCAGTATCTGGCGCTCCTGTCCCAGTTCGGACTTCGGATTCAACTCCGGCATCAGGTAGCCGTAGCGCTGCAAGAGCCGCGTCGCCGCGGAGCGGAATTTCAAGTCACTGTCCAGCTTGTCGTACACCGCCTGGTCGGTCAGGTCGTCTTCGGTCAAAATCTGTCCCCGCTCGGTTGCCCGTAGCGCCAGCAGCCGCTTCAGCTCGATCATCAAACCGGGATTCTGTGCGAGCACGTTCCGGATCTGGCTCGTCGATGCCGCCACCTGATCCAGGTTCTGCGCCGCCAGCGGATCGGCGCTCGAAAGGTTCAGCCAGGGACCCGGCCGGGACGCACTCCGCCCCCGGGCCTGCGATTGTTGGTTTTGGGCTTGCGATTGATTTTGAGGTGGATTTTGGGATCCCGCCCGCTGCTGTCCCTGCTGCCTTCCCCAGACCGCTGGCAGCATCGCCACACACGCCCCAAAAACGAGCATCGTCGACACCAGCCTGCCGTGCGCTCCACTTCCTGTTGTTCCCCCGTCTTTCATCCCCAAGCCCAACACGTTTACCTCCCGCGGTGGTTCATCCTGCTTCTCAGCGCCGACAACATCCCGCCCTCCGATGTCTCGATGGGCGCGCTGTGAATCTCCGGCGAAACCCAGTAATAAATGGTGCTGTTGCGGTCGGGAGCGATGGCCAGTACGCGTATCTGCGGATGGCGGGCCAGAACCGAGTCGCAGATCGCTGGACGCTCATCGGAATCCCCTAGTGTCACGATCAGAAAATCAGGCTGCGTCCGTTCCACCGCTTCCAGAATTTCCGACTCCTCCTGTATCTCCCCGGCAACCTCTATGTCCGGCAGCCCGCCTATCGTTTCCAGAATCAGGTCCCGCATCAATCGGGGCCGGTTGGCTACTAGGACTCGAACTTTTGTATTCATCGCACACCCACGCCACGGGTTGGCTCTCTTGGAAGCTAGCCTTGTTCCCGAAAGGTGGGAAGGCTTAATTAAGACCCATCGTGCGCTGGTATAAGAAGTTACCGGATGGTACTAAAAAGGATTTGCACTGCTTCTGCGGCACTCTTTATAAGTACTATAAAAGTACCTATCGACCTTCCCTCACTACTCCTGCAAGGTGTTTGTTTCGAGCGCGTACACGGCCGACAGCCGATCCTCTGACCCCGACTTTTGGAGGATGCGATGGATATGGTTCTTCACTGTCTGCTCGGAAAGGCCAAAATAGGACGCAATCTCTTTGTTGGTGAGACCTTGGGCGATCAACGGGAGCAGTTGCTGCTCACGACGAGTCAAGCCGTGCATGGCTCGCAGCCTGGGGTTCGGGACAAACGCTTGCCTGGCCACATAGGAGAAAAGAGTCAGCGAAAGTCGTGCCGGGCAGACCGCCTCGCCCCGCGCTACCGAACGCACGGCGGAAACCAGATCCGTGGCCGAGGCCTCGCTCAACAGGAAGCCTACCGCGCCCGCGCGAATCGAGCGGAAAAACTCTTCGGGAGCTTCCTGCATCCCGAAGATTACCACTCGTGTTTCGGGAGAAGTGCGCCGCGCTTCAGGAATGAACCCGGCCCAGTTGAATCCGGACATCGCGCCATTGACAAGCAGAACATCCGGCCGAATCCCGGCGATGGCATCGAGACCTGGCCCCGGCTGTTCGGAAGAGCCGACGACCTCTATGTCGGCACGTGTCTTGAACGTATGCGACAGTGCTTCCCGGAGCAGCCTGTTTGCCGCCAGAATGTAAACACTGATTTTGTCCGCCACTGGAAACCCCCTGGGCCCGAGTTTCCACCTGCCACTTGATACGAAGAGCGACGGTCCTCTTCGTTCCTACCCCTCCGGCTGCCTAAATCGAGATTCCCCCAGAATCTCCGAGCCAGAACGGTACCGGACATACTCCCCCGCTAAACCCCTCATCGGGCTGACTCTTACTTCGCTCTCTTGCTGAATTTGCCAGCCCTATGGGTCTTATTTCCTCTTCGTACTACTACCCCAGTGCGATGTCTTTGATGAGAGCACCACCGCATGGTTAGTGTCAAGATAATTCCTAGGACTATAAACCCAGTACTGCTGGATTTGTTGCGTGGAAAGAAAGACCTGCGAGGCCCCGCGAACGACTTTCCTGAGACCTATGTCCCAGAAACAACTTTCTGATATAGTTGCCGAACGTTAAGATTGGGAATATCCGACCGATTCCTCCGCCGGGAGGCCGCTATGAACAAGATCACCCTGTCCGTCATCAAGGCCGACGTCGGTTCGATTGGTGGTCACACGAAACCGTCCGAGCCGATGCTCGACGTGGTGCGCGCCCACATGAACGAGGCTGTCGGCAAGATGCTCATCGACGGGACCGTGACCTACACCGGTGATGACATCGCCCTGATCATGAGTCATCGCCACGGTGTTGGCGCCCGCGACGTTCATCAATTCGCCTGGCAGTCGTTCCTCGCCGCCACTGAGCAGGCCCGCAAGGGCGGCCTCTACGGCGCCGGGCAGGACCTGCTCGTCGATGCCCCCTCGGGCAACGTTCGCGGCGCAGGCCCTGCCGTGGCCGAAATCGAATTCGAGCGCGACCCGAAAAGCCACGACCGTCCCGCCGAGGCTTTCCTCGTTTTCGCCGCGGACAAGTGCGGCCCTGGCGCCTATAACTATCCGCTCTACACCACGTTCTGCGACCCGATGCACAATGGCGGCCTGCTGCTCAACCCGAAAATGCATCAGGGTTTCACCCTCACCATCATCGACATGGATCACCATGCCAAGGACAGCGACCGCGTCGTCCGCCTCGACGTCCCCGAGCGCTCCTGGGACGTTGCCTGTCTGCTGCAGAATCCCGACCGCTTCGCCATCGAAGCGGTCCATTCCCGCTACAAGCCCGAGGAGCAGGTCGCCTCGATTTCCGCCACCCGCCTCCACAATATCGCCGGCAAATACACCGGCAAGGATGACCCGATCGCCATCGTCCGCACCCAGGGAATCTTCCCCGCGCCGGAAGAGGTCGTCGAGCCCTGGATGCTCGGCCATTTCGTTTCCGGCGATTGCCGCGGCTCGCACGTCATGCCCATGATGCCCGTCGCGATCGACACCCCCGTCGCCGGCGCCTACTGCCTGCCGATCGTCAGTTGCCTGGCCTTCTCGATGGACGAAAAGGGCGTGTTCTCGACCGAAGCGATCGACCTGTTCGGCAACATTGCCTGGGATGCGGTGCGCCTCAAAGTCCAGCAGAAGGCCGACGAATGGCGCCGGCAGGGTTTCGTCGGCGCGACCATGGCCTCGCACACCGAACTCGCCTATACCGGAATCGTCGACACGCTGAAGTCTCTCGATAAGGAATTCTCCCTGCGCCGCGAATCGGTCGCTGTCACGGGCGACTGAATCCTTTTTCAAGAACTCCGGAAACAACAAAGGGAGCGGCCCGCCGGCCGCTCCCTTTTTTGTTTTTCACCTCGATAAGGTCGGGCTCCGCTCGTCCTCGCCTCAGCCGCGCTTGCCGGGCGCCTTGTATCGAACGGTTTTCTTGACGGCCTGATCGACCTCTTCCGGCGTCAGCAGCGTCGTCGTCCGCGTCAGCGCGCCTCCTGCCGCGTTCACCGCCAGCGCCAGCGCCGCCGCAGTGACATTGTCCGGAAGGTCGATGATCACCACAACGTCGTGCTTCCCGAATGAGAAATACATCGTCTCGAGCTTGCCCCCAAGCGACTTCACTGCCGCTTCGACGGCCGCTCGCCTTCCGGTGCCGCCGTCTTTCAGCAAGCCCTTCAGTCCCTCGGCCGTGTAGGATGAATGAACCAGAAATTTCGGCATTGTTCACCTTCCTTTGTTGTCCCGCTTTGAGTCGCACGGCCCGCCCTACCGTTGTAGAAGCACCGTAATCCCTCAGCCCAATGCAAGCAAGCATTTTCATTTTCCGTCGGGGAAGACAGTGCATGGAAGGCCCCGCATGGAAGAAACCGCATGGAAGACACCCAAGGAAGAGACTTCCCGACTTGCTAGCCGTGAGTCTTTCCGTCGCGTCCGCTACAAAGCTCTGTCATCCTGAGCGAAGCGAAGGACCCCGAACGTGCTAAGGTGAAGTAGCCCACGAAGACGCACTATCTGGCGCTTCTCGACGCGCAAGTGTCTTTCTTGACCGTCCCAGCCTCGCGAATGTCCCATGAGAAATCCGGTCCAGGAAGGCCCGCATCCGGCGCCGCCCCTCGCGCTCAGTGCTTCTCTTCCATCGCGCCATTGCCCGCCAGCCAAGGCGCCAGAACCAACTCTTCGTTGGTGCAAAGCTCCGTTCGATTCCGGCCCGCCCGTTTCGCGCGGTAGAGAGCGAGGTCGGCCGCGCGAACGAGCGCCGTCGAAGCCGAAGCTTCATCGGGTGAGCCGACGGCCACGCCCAGGCTCGCTGTGACAGCCACAGTTCCCACCGGCGTCTCGAACGAACGCTCCGATAGCCGGAGCCCGATGCGCCGCGCCAGAGCGTCGGCCGGCCCCGCCTCGATCGATGGAACGACGATCATAAATTCTTCGCCGCCATACCGGCCCACGGCGTCGTAAGGGCGCACGCAGGAAAGCAGCCGCCGCGACACCTCGCGCAGCACCGCGTCTCCCGTCAAATGACCGTAGCGATCGTTCACCTCTTTGAAATGATCGATGTCGATCATCAGCACCGCGACCGGCTGCTGGGAACGAAACGAGCGGTCCAGTTCGCGATCGAGAATGTTCAGCACTTCGCCATGATTCCACAGTCCGGTCAGCGGGTCGTGCGTCGCCTGGAAGCGCAGCGCCTCGCGCGCCGCGATCAGCTCGTCCTGCGCCGTCAGGATGCGCCGGCCTACGTGCAGTCGGGCGCGCAGTTCCGCCGCATCGAAAGGCTTCACCAGATAATCGTCGGCGCCCGCGTCGAGCGCCGTCAGCAGGTCCTGTTTCTGGCTCACCGCCGTCAGCAGCAGGATGTAAACGTACGGCCGGGAGGGATTCTCGCGCACCTTGCGGCACACGTCGACGCCCTCGAGACCCGGCAGCATCCAGTCGAGCAGCGCCAGTCGCGGCGAATCGTGCGTCTCCAGTATCTGCCACGCCGCGGCGCCGTCATCCACCGCCACCACCTCATAGCCCCACTTGCCGAGAAAGTTCTCGACCACCCGGCGCGCCACCGGGTCGTCTTCGGCCACCAGCACCCGAGCCCTTCCCTCGCTCGAGGGAACCGGCGGTTCGCCCCGCTCCGGTGTCACTGACGCCATCTCTCTCATTTCGCGATCTCCTCGCGGAACGGCTCGAGGCTCGCCAGCAAACGTTTCAGCTCGCTTTCGAGCCGGTCAAAGGCCGCCGCGGCCTCGCTGCCGTCCGTGCCGCGCCGGGCGCAGGCTTCCAGTTCCGCCGCGGCCCCGAACGCGGGTCCTTTCCCAAAATTCCCGATCGCTCCCTTCAGCGTGTGCGAGGCGCGGTGGAGCGCCTGGAAATCGTTCCGCTCCAGCGCTCCGCGTGCCTGCTCAATCAAGACCGGTGCCTCACCGTCGAGCAGACTCACCATCTCGCCCACCAGCGCCCGATCCCCTTCAAGCCGCGCCAGCAGAGCGTCCGGATCGAGCGGCCGGTCGGGGGAGGGAACAGAGACGGATTCCGCGCCGTCATCCTTAGGCTGGCCGGAGGCCAGATACCGGTCGAGCATCTCCGCGAGCGTGGCCGGAACGATCGGCTTGGCCAGGTAATCGTCGGCTCCGGCGTCCAGGCAACGTTCCCGGTCGCCTTTCATCGCGTGCGCCGTGAGCACGACGATCGGCACGTGCGCCCCGTTTCCTTTTTCCTTCTCGCGAATCCGTCGCGTCGCTTCGAGCCCGTCGACCACCGGCATCTGCACGTCCATCAGAATCAGGTCTACGCTCTCTCGCGACCACAGCGCAATCGCCTCGGCCCCATTTGTCGCCAGCAGAACCGCGCAGCCGCGCTTCTCCAGCAGCCGCGCCGCCAGCCGGCTGTTCACCGCGTTGTCCTCGGCCAGCAGAACTTTCCGTCCGGTTCCGGCCGGAAGCGCGGGCGCGGCGGACGCCCGCGCCTTCCCGTCGTCATGCGAGGGCCCCGCCGTGACTTTCAAAATCGTGTTCAGCAACTCGGATTGCTGCACCGGCTTGATGAGAAACGCATCGAACCCGGTGCGTCGCGAGCCGCCCGCCTGTCCCGGATACCCCATCGAGCTGAGCAGGATGATTCCGGTCGAGGCGAATTCGGGATATTCGCGGACTCGCTGGATGAGAGTGAAGCCGTCGACTTCGGGCATCTGCGCGTCGACAATCGCCAGCCGGAAAGGCCGGCCGTCGGCGCACGCACGGTCGAGAGCCGCGAGCGCCGCCTCCGCGCCATCGGTTTCCTCCGGCTCCATCCGCCACTGCCGGAGCATTTCGGAAAGAATCTGCCGGTTGGCCTGATTGTCGTCGACCACCAGAATGCGGCAGCCCTCGAGTTCGGTGGGATGGACGGCGCGCGGAGGCGAAAAGCCGGCCGGCGGACGCTCGAACCGCGTGGTGAAGTGGAACGTGCTGCCACGCCCTTCCTCGCTCTCCACCCAGATCCGCCCGTTCATGCAGCTCGACCAGGTATTTCACGATCGCCAGGCCCAGCCCCGTCCCGCCGAATCGCCGCGTCGTCGAGCTGTCGGCCTGGGTGAACGCCTCGAAGATACGCTCGCGCTTGCTCGGCCGGTATGCCGATACCCGTGTCGCGCACCAGAAAATGCATCACAACGCCTTCGGCCGATTCCGACTCGCGCGAAATGTCGACCACCACCTCGCCCTGCGCGGTGAACTTCACCGCGTTGCCCACCAGATTCACCAGCACCTGCCGCAGCCGCCCCGGATCGCCCACCAGCCATTCGGGTACGTCCGGCCGCACGCGCCAGGCCAGCTCCAGCCCTTTCCGGAACGCCCAATGCCCGAGCGATTTCATCTTTTCGCCCAGATCGTCGCGCAGGCAGAAGGCGAATCGCCTCGAGTTCCAGCTTGCCCGCCTCGATCTTCGAGAAATCCAGAATGTCGTTGATGCAGCGACAGCAGCGAATCGGCCGAGGATTTCACCAGCGTCAGATATTCCCGCTGCTCGTCGGTAAGATCGGTATCGAGCGCCAGCTCCGTCATGCCGATGAACGCCGTTCATCGGCGTCCGGATTTCGTGGCTCATGTTGGCGAGGAATTCGCTCTTGGCGCGGTTGGCCTGCTCGGCGATCTCCTTGGCGCGCTCGAGTTCGCGGCGCACCTGGTTGCGCGTCGTCACGTCGCGCGCGATCGTGAGCCACGCCGGCCGCCCCTCGAAAACGATATGGTCGGAATGCGTTTCGACGTCAACCCGCCGGCCATCCCGAGTCACGTGCACGAAGTTGAACGGGGTGTAGAGACTGTGCTCGTCGTGCGCCGGCAGCACCAGGCGGCGATTCCCGGCCGGGAGAAGCTCGAACGGCGTCATCTTCTTCAGCTCGTCGAGGCTGTAGCCGTAGACGCGGGTCATCGTCGTATTGGCGTGCAGGAAACGGCGCGTCTCGCGGTCAAAAATGAAAAGCGGGTCGGGAATCTGGTCGAACAGGCTCCGGTATTGCCGCTCGCTCTCGCGCAACGCCCGCTCGGCCCCCTTCCGCTCGGTGATGTCTTCGTAGAGCACGTACAGCCCGATGTTCTTTCCGTTGACTTCCAGGTGCAGCGCCGTCACCGAGACGTCGATCGTCACGCCGTCCTTGCGCCGCCGCCGCGTCTCGGCAAGCACAAATTCGCCCTTCAGCAGCCGCTCGACCAGGGCCTCCGATTCCGCCTTCAGCTCCGGCGGAACGATCAGCGAATCCAGATTGGCGCCGGTGATCTCCTCCGAGCGGTAGCCGAAAATTCTCTCAAAGGCCGCGTTGCACATCTGGATGTGCTGGTCGGCGTCGATCACGACGATCGCCAGCGGGTTTTTCCGCACCAGCGCGCCCAGCCGCGCCGAATGCTCCTCGAGCGCCGTCTGCGCCCGCTTCCGGTCGGCGATCTCCTGCTCGAGTTCGCGCGTGCGCTCGGCCACGCTCGATTCGAGCGATTGCCGGGACGCCTCGAGCGCCAGATTCCCGCTCTCGATCTGCGCCATCATCTCGTTGAAGCGCTCGGAGAGGAACGAAACCTCGTCGCGGCCGTTGACCGGCGCCCGCAGGCTGTAGTCTTTTTCCGCCGCCACGCGCAGCGCCGTCCGCGCCAATCCCAGAATCGGCTCGGCGATCGTCCGCTGCACCCGCTCGGAAAGCAGCAGGCCCAGCGCCATGGACACGCCCAGCAGCATCAGCGTCAGCCCGGCAAACGGTTCCGGTGGCCCAAACGGCCTCCCAGCGTCATATTCGAGGCAAATCGTGCCGCGCCCGCCGCCAAACGATGCGCCCGCGAAAGCGCCTGGGAAAGAGATCGTTCGGTAGTCGAGAAGGAAAGAACCCGCTCTGTACTCCCCATCAGGACGTACCGGCGGAGACGCGATACGTCTTGGCCCGCTCCCGCGAACGTAGCTGGCCACCACACGCCCGCCAGGGCCAACGAGAAATGCGCCCACCACCCGCGGATCCTTATTCAGCTCCCGCAGAACGCCGTCCGCCCTTGCCACGCTGCCGCCTGCAATTGCCGCCCCCAGCCGCGAAGCCGTCAGCGCCGTAAGCAGCCGCGCCTGTTCCCAGGTACTCTGCCGCCGCTGCAGCCAGTCCAGCGATCCAAACGCCCCGCAAGCCATCAACACCGAAACCGCGCTGGCAAAAACCACCGCCCGCTTCAGCTTCCTCGCCGTCGAACCTTTCGTCGATCGCGTCATCACGGGCTCGATCACATACTTCTCCCCACCGCGCCGCGATTCGCTCAGCTCCCCCGGTCAGCAAGGTTTGAATTGGGTTTCGACCGCCGAATTCCACGATCGAGCGACACAGCGGGCGTCATCTTCTAATGAGCACACGCCTGGCCACACCGCTCAATTGCCCCGTCGCCAAGCCCGCAGGAATAAAAAGGTTAGAAAAGAATGGCTGGATTACAGGAAGCAGTTCCCGCAACCCCTGTACTGAAACCGTGCCAATGCCCCAAAACGAAACTGTGTCCCCGCCCTCCCGCCCAGGCTTCCCTGTGGGGCAGCAGGACGCGGCGCTTGGAAGGAACGTGCTTGTGCGACGGCCGGCCCTCACGATGTGCCTTCCCCTGGAAGAGGCGCCGGGATAATGCTGAAGCGACAGGCCCGCCGCGGCCCGCTTGACGCCCTGCCTCCTGACCGGATAGCTTGCTCTCGGGCCCGAGCGGCGCCGCCTTAGGAAAGCTCGCCACCATGACGATCGAAAAAAGCGCACAGGCTTCCCTGCGGATCTCCTCCGGGGCGGCCGAGCTTGTCGCTGGTTCGCCCGCAAAACACCCGATGAACGAAAATCCCACGCGGTTCAAAAGGCGGAAGCAATGGGCGGCTCTCATGCTGCTTGCGGCGGCTGTAGCCACGCTTCTTTTCATACTCCGCTTCGTCGTCGCTCATCCGGTGGGAACGCTGGATTTCGTCAACGCTTACACGGCAGGAACCATTCTCCGCACAGGATCAGCGGCAAAGCTTTACAGTCTGCATTTGCAGCAGGCAATCGAAAGCCGGCTTGCTCCCGGCGGCCAGTTTCTTCCTTACGACCACGCTCCGTTCGAGGCTTGGCTGTTCCTGCCTCTGGCGCTGATGCCTTATCGCCAGGCATACCTGGTCTGGGCAGGCTTCAATCTACTGGTGCTCGGCCTCGTCTTCTACCTTCTGCCTTACACCGGCTATCGTCTCGATGCCGATAGCCGGTTAGTCTGGTTGGCCACGTGTCTTCCATTGGCCGCCGGTGTGTTGGTGCTCGGACAGGATTCGCTGCTCCTGGCGCCCGTCTTCCTCCTAGCCTTCCTGGCTCTCAAGAGACGCCGGGACCTTGTCGCGGGACTCATCCTCGGCGCGGGCCTGTTTCGCTTCGAAATCCTGCTGCCCTTCGTTTTTGTTTTCCTTCTGCGGCGTCGGTGGAAGGTGTTGGCCGGTTTTTCCATCGCCGCGGTCGCGGCGGTACTGGCTTCCGTGCCCTTGGTGGGTTGGGGAGGGTTGGCAGCCTACGGAAAGGTACTTCTTGAGGTGGGCAGAGCCACGGGAAGCGAAGCCAACGGCGTGAATGTGGGGGCCATGCCCAGTCTGCGCGGGGCGCTCGCCGCCTTTTCTAACGGAGCCATCCCGCCCGCGTTCATCTTTCCCCTTGTTCTGGCTGGAACGCTGCTGCTACTCGCCTGGGCCGCTTGGGAGTTTCGAAGCATCGCTGAGCCGGAACGCCCGGCGTTCGATCTCCAGTTTTCCTTCGCTGTGATTGCCGCGCTGCTCGCGAGCTACCACCTTTTTGTGCATGAGTTGACTCCCCTGATGGTCGTAGCCTTTCTTCTGCTCGGCTACGAAGGCATCGCCCGACGAGGACAGAAATTGCTCTGCCGGCCGGGCACCATGCTGCTATTGCTGCTCTCCCTGACAATGATCGTTGGGGCAGCCCTGGATTTTCATAACTTCAGCGTGCTGTTCGTTGTCCTGTTCGGCCTGATAGTTTGGCTTTCGCGGGAAATTGACGATCCAGGAAATGCGGAGCCTTGCTGAGGCACGCCGGTCATCAATGATGGTCCCGATCTCTGCGCGTATCCGTCTCAAGCGAAATACCCGGCGCGTTGCGGCTCTGGTCTTATCGGCAGAGTTTGCCGAGATCTCCTGTGAGAGCCAAACCATCATGCCCAGCAGAACGACGAACAACGCGACGAAATCTCGGAATCCGAAACCTGCGCCGCCGACGAGGAATACAGGCGCGAATAGGAGCAGCAACGCGACGTCCGCGCGGTTACGCAACACCCGCTTCTCTTGCCACGCCCTCGTAACCGAGCATCAGGAACCCGATGACGATTAGCCGCGTCATTTCGTGAAGAAACAGATGGCAGCTGGCCAGAACCGCCGCCAGAGTCGTCAGCGAGAATTCCAAGTCAGAACTCGGATCGGCCAGGTTGCCACGTTCCTGAATTGCCAGGCGGCCCAGAACACCAGCAAGAGAGTGCCCACCAGAACGACGGGAAAAAAGCTGCCGAGGGAAAGGCACAGCCGAGAAACGTGGCGACGGCCCCGTGCGGCGTGGGCATCGTGGCCAAGGTGATATCGAAAGTGCCATCCTCATCCTTGGGATGCGTTGCTTTCGACGGGGCCCCATGCGGCCTCCTGACTGGACCAGGCCACTAGCCCCAGCAACACGACGCAAACCAGGCCTTGCGGGAGATGGGAAAACCCCAGGGAGATCGAAGCGATGGAGAAGAGGAGAAAGAGCACGGTGCAAGCGTAATCCCTGATCGATCCGGCGCGCCGGCCCGCATCCTCATAGGCAAGCATGAGGAATGCCACGACGATCAGCGGCGAGAGCGAGTACTGGAAAAGGTGGTAGCTGGCGATCAAGGCGACGAGCAAGGCCAGGGAAAATTGCAAGTCGAAGGCGCGCGTTTCGGGATTCGCGATGGCCGAGAATCGCCGAGCGGCCCAGATAAGCAGGAACAGAGTTGCCGCAAGGACCAGGATGAAAACCAGGCGTGCGGGAACCAGGCTCTGCAGAATCGTCACGAACAGCGCTCTCAAGCTCACCATTGCCACCACGCTGCCGCTCAGTTTGTCCCCCGCCGGCCGCGCCACGGAAAGGATCACGCGAGCATACTCGCGGATTCCGCTCCAGCCCACCGTTGCCAGCGAGAGGACCGAGACCAGGACGGAAGAGCCGAGGAAGCCGGCCAGCAGCTTGAGCCTGCGGCGGAGAAAAAACACGAACACAAAAGGGAGGATCACCTGGAAGCTGAAAAGGCCAAGTCCGAGCAGGAAGCCGGCCATATAGTCGCGCGAACGCTTAAGAGCCAGGAACGATAAAAGGAAGATCATCGTCAGAAGCAGGGAATCCTGTCCGATGAGAAAAAGCGAGGAGAGCGGAGGAATCACCGCCGCCGCCCAAACGAGCAGGCTGCGCGTTTCCAGGCGATAGCCGGTTTGATGAAGGAGAAAGAGCACGAGAACAAAAAACGTCATGTTGCAGGCCGACCAGAGCAGGTACGCGGATTGGAAGGAGAGATTGGCGAAGGGAGCGAAGAACCAAGCTTCGAACGGAGCGTGATAGAACGGCCGGAACTGATTTCGGTGAACGAGCTGCCGTTGAATTTGCCGCTGCAATTGCATGTCGTAGAGTTGGTGCGGGTTCCCGTGGGCAACGATCCTCCCGGCGGTGTAGAAGATCGCGAAATCCACGTTGATTCGCTGGTCTTTGGCTTGCAGGTTCACGGCGAAGAGCAGGAGGGAGAGCGCCGCGCCGAACAACAGGGCCACTGCCAATAGCTGCGCCGCCCTTCTCAGCGGACCGGGGCGGTCCTGGCGCACGGGAAGCCGCGGCGGTGGATTGAGCGATTCCATCTCACTCCAGCGAACTCTTATCGGCCAAGCGCATCGATCGCCAGAAACCCATGCCGACTCAACGAGCCACCGGCCGTGGCCGCAAGGCGGAGAGTTCCCGCCAGAGCCGGATCATCAGGCCGAGAAGCACAGAGAATACCACGCTGAAGAAACGAAAACCGACTGCTGCACCAGGAATCAGCACGAGTGAGAAAAGAAGTAAACTCGGTTGACGATAACCTGGCTCCGGTAACGGCCGCAATGGCACGCAATGCCGGAATCGGCGACCCGAATTCCGCTATGGTGGCGTCCTGTCGGGTTGTAGTCCCGGATTTACGTGCAGATTTTTACGAGAAGCCTGACGAATCGCCGATTCTTCTCGGCGCGCCACTGATGCGGTGTATGGCATGAGTCGCGGGGGATTCTGGCTCGGACCGAGCAGCCACACGTCCCGGTTCTTGTAATACTGGATCAGCTTCTCGTTTTCCGCCGGACCCATGTCCCACGCCCAGATGACTTTAGCATGGGCGATATCCGCGCCGTTGTAAACGAAGCCCGCCGAGGATTCCTCCCGCGGGCTGTATCGCACGAGCACCAGCTGTTTGCCGGGATAGGATTCGAGCTGCGTTTGCACCTTCACCCAACTGGAATAGCTGGGAAGCGAGTTGTAGGCGGTTGGCGGCCAGGTTGGCGTGATCGGAATATGAAGCGGGACGGCGCCCACACGCACTGCAAGCATCAGCAGACAAACCACCGGCACCGCGCGAGCCACGAAACGCCCCGTCGGCCGCCCGTGCCAGCGCCACCCCCGGACTTGGCGCATCGCCTGGATCACCAGCGCCAGCACCAGGCCCGTCATCGGCGCGGCGTAGTGCGGAAAGAAGAAGACCTCGACCGCAAGACCGGCGATCGAAACGGCCGCGGCAGCGATCAGAAAACGAGCGGAGGGATTAAAGGCGGCCCACCGCAGGCCGAACGGCAAGGTCGGCAAGACGAGCAGCAGAGGAAGCGTCAGCGCCGGTCCCAGGTAGAAAAGCCACATGTCCGCAAAGCGGACGATCTCGATCCCAGCCAGTCCCAGAAACGTGCGGCCTTGCTCGTAAAACGACAGTTCGTTGTGCAGGTAAAAATGGCGAAGCGCCGCCTGGCGATAGACCGGTACCGGCCGTGTGGATTCCCAAAGGAAATAGGGCGCGACAGCGAAGCTCTCCCGCTCTATCTCCTGAGGCATGCGGAAAGGGCTGCCGGTGACTCGCCAGAAATAATATCCCATCGCGCTGCCCGCAATCGTCAGAACCAGCGTCAGTGGCAAGACCACGCGCCGGAACGCGATTCCCAGTGACGATGACCTCCTTTTCCACAACCAGGCAAACAACACTACGGCCACCGGCAGGCTGAAAATCAGCCCTTCGTACGGCCGGCTGTTCGCCAGGATCGCCAGCCCCACGCCCATCCAAATCGCGTCCTTCGCCCGTTCCCGCCTTCCGATGCGCGGCAGCGCGCCCAGCACCAGCGCGCCTCCCAGCGCTGCCACCGCCCCGCCCCAGTAGCTGTTCGCCCAGTAGTTGAAGACGCCGAACCGCATCACCGCCAGCAACCCGCCAAGCAGAGCCCAACCGGGCGAAAACCACCCCTGCAGCATCCAGCACATGGCCGCGCACATCAGCCCGACGCTCAGCAAAACTCCCACAAATGCCCTGTGAGCCAGCACCAGCCCCGCCGCAAGAAACAGCCCTTGCGCCGGAGGGTACATCGACATGTAGCTCGGTTTCATCAGCACGTGCAGGGTCTCAAAATGGTTCCACATCACAGGGGTTGGATTGGTGAGCCTGCCGTGCGCAAACGTTTCCGCCGCGAGCAGAAAACTGTATTCGTCGGCGACGGTGGGTTGTGGCACCGGCAGGACGCCTAGCACGGCGACTCTTGCCGCGATCGCAACCAGGCCCACGACCAGCACCGCAAGCCGTCGCCTTCGTGCCAATTGACCGAAAGCGCGCTCGGCAACACGAAACCCTCTCGCGCCGAGCCGCGGCCAGCAAAATGCCAGCACGCACGCAAGCAACGTCAGCCCGAGTTCAGTCCAGATCAGGATTGGTTACTCGCTCCCTGTTCGTTCGCCGAGGTTCCTGCTTCGGGCGCGCTACCTGCCGTGAATGCGACGCATTGGAACCGGAAGGCCGTGTGACTGTCTTGTTAGCGCAGCCCTCGCCTTGGGTGAGGCAATGCACATCGTAGAGCGCCACCGCGCCATCAGCGCTCCGATAAACCACCGGCGCTTCTGCCAGCAACTCCTCTTGCCTGCGCTGCAGAATCGCGTAATCGAGATCTCCATCCAGACGGAAATCCTCTTTCGAAGCGAGCCAGTAGCTAGCGCCGATGTGCCGTGCCACGTCACCGAGGTGCGCCGCATCGTGCTCGGCGTACCGGGGATCTCGCAGATAGAACGCCTGAGTCAGGCAGGAGATCGGCGCGATGGAAGGCCGGCCCGTGTAGAGGTAGACCAATCCGTCCTGGTAGGCGATGATTCGGGCATCGGGAGCCGCGTGTTCCCGAATCCAGTCGTAAGCGCCGCGCTTGTTCACCAGGAGCTCGGCGTTCTCGGCGCCCAACTCCGCAACTTTCGAAGGAATTGCAAAGGCGTAATTGACCGCAACTGTCATCGCAAGCGCTATCCCCGCCGCTGCCATCACCGCGGCCGTCATACGCTCCCCGATCGGGTGCGGTGGTCGCAGATTCTTGCGCACGAGCGCCACGAAGTGCCGCCCCTCCATCCACAAGCCACCGAAAAACAGCGGCTGGAAACCCACCAGGAACCGGTCCGGCGTATACGGCCAGGGCACGATGATCAGCAGGTAGAAAAGAAAAGCTACGGGAAACGCCTGCCAGCCCGACGCCCGCGCATACCTCACAATCCCCGCGTACGCCGCAAGGCCCACCAGCATCACCAGCACAAGGCTCCAGATCGTCTGCCGCGTGGCCAAGGGATGCAGCAGGTATAAGCCGGGCTGCTGGATCACTCCTTTCAGATTGGTCAACACCACCTCTTTGAGCTCCCCCGGTCCGCTCACGTCCATCCTCCAGTTGCACGCATAGCTCGTGTAGTAACAGAGCGTTTGTGTCCATCCGGAGGCGTTCGGACCGACCGTGAGCCGGGGACCCGATGGATGAGCAATCGCCATGACAGCCGGCCACAGCCAAACGAGCGACACCGGCCCGGCAGACAACGAAAACCAGAACAGCCGCCGATATTCGCGTCTGGCGAGAAACGCGAGCCCGATTCCCGCGACCACTGCTGCACCCAGACTGCGAAAGCCAAGGGAAAGCCCCGCCAGCAATCCCGCGCCCAGGAGCGCGCAACCGTTCCATCGTTGAACCGCAGGCGTCCCCGCCTGCGCATCCGCCGAGCCTTCCGCCAGCCAGATGGCGCCCAGCATCAGTGCCATGAAGGGCACGTCGGTCAGGACGGAGGCGCTCAAATCAAGAAAATAACCCGTGAACGCGCAGAGCGCGACAACCGCGAGCGCCTGCCAATTGCCCAGTCCGGGCCAGCGTCGAAGCAAGAGAAAAGCGAACAGCAGCGCCATGCAGCCGAAGCCCAGCGTCAGGTTGGCCGCCAACATCACATTGCCCGGGAAATGTGGATCGAGTTTCCAGACGCCCGCCAGCAGCAACGGATACAGCTCGGGATACTTCGTCGCCGCGAGCCGCCCGGGAAAACTCGGCAGGATGTAGCTCTGACCGGAAGAAAGCGCCTTCGCCGCCGAAAAGTAAGTCGCATCATCGCGCTCGACCCCGAAATTGCTGATGGTGCCGATGCGCAGCGCGCAGAAAACGTAGAGAACCAGCAGGGCACCGAGGGCCGCCCAAACCCACGGATTTTCCCTGCGCCCCCCCGCCCGTAAACCCAACGTCTTTCCTCCGCCGATGACCGCCCTGCCCTCAACGCCCGGTCCTGCGAGTGAGGCTTCTAGCGGTCGAAAGAACGCGTCGATTCTACCCAATGGCAGAATCGGAGTGTCAAATGGTTGTTTCGCAATGTTCTTGTCAAACAATCCTCGGTCCAGGCCCGTAGGTTCCATATTCGACAATCGTTTGGCTTGTTGTCGGCTTCCAGGCGTTGCGATGAGGAGCGTACCGAGGTTGCTATTTCCCCTTGGCCTTGCCACACGGTAATGACTTGCAAGCGACACGACACGGGCGAGCCGCTTGACTGCGTGCTTCGCTCGCGAGTAGCCTGCACGATCGCAGGATACTTGAGGCACATCCCCTCGCGTGGCCTGCGTTTACCCCGGCAGAGGGACCCTGCCGAAGATGAGATCATGCGTTTCGCATTGCTGGCGTTGATTGGTCTTCTCGAAGCCTTCCTGCGCTTTGCAGAGGGCCAAATGATCCAAACCCGGAGGGCACCGACTCTTCGTGCCTGCATCGCAGGTTCTGGACTGGGTACTGCGGTATTCGACGGTCCGGTCCATCCTCGGGTCTGGCGGCGGGCGATTTGAGGGGCCAGCCTGCCAACTACTGTGACTCCTCGGATTTCCACCCGAGGCGGGGGCAGGCGAGCATCGAAAAGCCGTCGTGAACCACCTCAAACGTGCCCGGCATGGCGTTTTCACGGCCCGGCGGCCGAAGAAGAAGCGGGAACGCCATTCAGCCCTGCCGAGCGGCAGACAGCTTCCGAAGGAGCCTTTTCCTTGAAGACCGCTAAGGCACTTGCGTTGGCTGCTCTGGTCTCGACCACACTCGGCCTTCTGCTCCTTGCGCTCAATGTGACGGTTCGAGAATCGTCATCCGCGCTCGACTTTGCCAATTTCTATACAGCCGGTCGCATCCTCCGTCAGTTCCCCGGAAGGAATCTTTGCGACCTCGCTTTGCAGATGAAAGTGGAACGGGAGTTCATGCCCAAGGGCCTGGTCCTTCCCTATGACCACCCGCCATTCGAGGCCTGGCTCTTCGCCCCGCTCGCCTATTTTTCCTATCCGCATGCGTTTGTGTTGTGGGGAGTGATAAATCTTGCGCTGCTGGCCCTGATCGTTTGGTTGCTCCGCTTCACCGGTTGCCGGCTCGACACCGAGGGCCAACTAGTCTGGCTTTTGCTCTGCATCCCTCTTGTGGCCGGAGTGCTGATTCTCGGACAGGATTCGCTGCTTCTCGCCGTTGTCTTCTTGCTGGCGTACCTGGCGCTGAAACGTCACTGGGACCATGCAGCTGGCCTGGCCCTAGGACTGGGCTGCTTCCGTTTCGAAATCGTGCTGCCCCTGGTGTTCATTTTCTTCGTGCGGCGCCGATGGAAGGTGGTGGCGGGCTTCTTGGCAGCATCGATACTGGCTCTGCTGGCCTCGGTTGCCTTGGTGGGTTGGAGGGGGATTCTGGACTACGTGAACCTGCTTCAGGAGTTGGGCCGGCTCAAGGGGAGTCTGGCGTACCAGGATCCGGTCGCTGCCATGCCCAGCCTGCGCGGCGGACTGGTTACCCTGCTGGGCGGCGTAATCCCGCATGTACTGCTCCTCCCGTTGGTGCTTGTAGCGACGCTCGCCCTGCTCGGCTGGGCGGCGTGGCACTTCAAGAACATCGCCAGACCCGAGGACCCGGCCTTTGATCTGGAGTTTTCCCTGGTCTCCCTTGGAGCGCTCCTTTCGAGCTACTACCTCTTCGCGCACGAACTCACGCCGCTCATCGTAATCGGGTTCTTGCTGTTGGCCTACGAACGAACCCGGCCGCATGAAGGAATTTTGGGAAATCGGCGAGGAACAGCTCTACTGTTGCTTTTCGCTGTCGTGTATGGCATCGGCGGGACCGTCTTCCACTTCCGGGATTTCAGTGTGCTCTTTATCGTGCTGTTGGGACTTATGGTCTGGCTGTCCCAGGAACTTTCCATCCTCCGGGGACCGGAACAGGACCTCTAGGGAAGTCCGCCCGACATCCGTCGAACGATCGGCCGTCCCACATCGCTTGGTCGATCGGCTGCTGGCGCCGAGACCGATACATTTCCATTGATCGAGGTGAGAGAGCGAACGTCGTACAGCCGCACCCCTCCGTCCCGGTTCCGGCAAACTACCGCCACCGCGACCAGCAACTGCCGCTGTCGTTCTTGTAAAATGCGGTAGGCCACGCCGTCGGTGACCCCGTATTCCGCCGTTGCCACCAGCCAGTACGCGGCTCCGATGAGGCGGGCCCGGTCGGCCAGAGGCGCAGCGTCGTATTCGGCGAAGGAGCGGTCATCCAAATAGAAGTCTTGCGTATGCGCCATAATGGCAGTGATGGAAGGATGCCCCGTGTAGGAATACAGGAGCCCGTCATTGTAGTCGATCACGGGTCCCAGCATCTTCTCTAGCAAATGCGCGGTGGTCAATTGTGTGTTTGAATGGTTCGACTTTCCCGCAAGGTTACGGTGTCGGCTGAGAACGCTATCGTACCCAACCACGCGGTCCAAGCGTTCATCGAGTCAAGCCAGTAGCACGCGGCGTGAAGGAGGCACCTTTTTATTTGCCACTAGCCGATTGAGCACCCCGTGCCTGAACTACCTCAATCGCCGGCAATCCCGCTCCCGTGATCTGCTGATTGACCGCCGGCAATTTCGTAGACTTCACTTCGTTCCAGGAGGAGATCAGTTTGGCAACGCTCTGGTTGGCCTGATCGAACAGCGCCTGCGCTGTGAGTGTCGGCGTCACGTCCGCGCTTTCAACGATTCCCTCGATCCGTTGCAACCGACCTCGTACCCCGGTCAAGGTGTCCTCCGGTGCAGCAGCAGCTCCGGTCGCGCTCCGGCCGCCCATCAGCGTGCGCACTTCGCCCTCGAGCGCCTGCACAGCAGCCAGCGCAGATTTCGCTCCGCTATTCGCGGAACCGGCGAGCCGCTTGCTCCGATCCTGCAATTGCGTCTCGACGTTCTGCGCCTCTGCCAGCGCCTGTCCCGCGGCGCGAATCTGCGTCTCGATCCTCATCGCCAGATCGAATTGCTTCTGCAAATCCGCAAGCGAAACCTGCGCCCGCGGATCCATGCGCAGATTCAGCGGCCGCGTGTACGACTTCCCGTCGACCGTCAGCCGCACCTGATACTGCCCAGGCACCGCCCACGGCCCGCCGCCAAAGCCGAAAAATGCCGCGCGACCCGACGGCGCCGCGGACTTGTACTGTAAATCCCAAGTGAATCGATGCATGCCTGCCGTTTTCGCGAGCGCTTCCGGCGCCTTCACCCAAAACGCCGGGAAGGGAAGCGAGCTGGCCGGTGGCGCCTTCGGATGCTCGGCGCTCGAATACTGGCGCACCACGTGGCCTTGCGCGTCGAGAATTTCCAGCGTGACCGGCCCTTGCGGCTCCGTCTTCAGGTAGTAGTCGATGATCGCGCCGTCGGGCGGATTCTTCGCCGCAGGAATTTCCGGCGGCAGCGGCGTGCCGTGTTCGTTCCCCGGCCGTAAGCGGAACGCGGTGCGCGGCCGGAAAAGGAACACGTTCGCCTGCGCGGCCTCGGCGGCCTCGCGCAGCGGAATGATGTCGTCGAGGATCCAGAACGACCGCCCGTGCGTCGCAATCACCACGTCGCTGCGATGGATCGTCAGATCGCGCACCGGCGTCGCCGGCATGTTCAACTGCAGCGACTGCCAGTTGTCGCCGTCATTGAAAGAAACATAGACGCCCGTCTCCGTCCCCGCGAAGAGCAGCCCGCGATGCATCGGATCCTCGCGCACCGCGTGGACGTACGAAGGCGTTTCGATCCCCGTGTTGATGCGCGTCCACGTCTTGCCGAAATCGTGCGTGCGATAAATATAAGGCGTGTAGTCGTCCACCCGATGCCCATTCACCGCCAGATACGCCGTGCCCGCATCGAAATGCGACGGCTCGATCATCGCGATGCGCGACCAATCCTTCACCGCCGGCGGCGTCACGTTCTGCCATGTTGCGCCGCCATCCTGCGTCAGGTACACCAGCCCCGTGTCGCTCCCAACCCAGATCAGCCCATGCTGCACCGGCGATGGCGCGATGGAATTGATCACGCCGTAGCCGCGCTGTTTCGCGTTCTGCACCGTCGGCGGTCCGCTCTTAATCGCCGCCGGCAGGTCCTTCACCATGCCGGTCAGATCCGGGCTGATCACCTTCCAGCTCGATCCGCGATCGGTCGATCGGAAAAGCACCTGCGCGCCGAAATAAAGCGTCCGCGTATCGAATGGGTCGATCGCCAGCGCCGGTGTCCAGGGGAAACGGTACTTCACCTTTGAAATATTCGTGTTCAATTCCGAGCGGAACGGATACGGCGAAATATCCAGTCCTTCCTTCGTGCGCCGGTCGTAGCGCACCACGCCTCCGCCGGTCGTGCTCGCGTAAATCGTGTTCGGATCGTTCGGATCGGGCAAGATCCATCCGCTCTCGCCGCCCCAGCCCGGGAACCAGTCGCGAAACGTGATCTTGCCGTAATCGCTGCGGCTGAGCACCGCCATGCCGCCCGAATCCTGCTGCGCGCCGTAGACGATGTAAGGGAAACTGTTGTCGGTCGCGACGTGGTAGATCTGCGCCGTCGGCTGGTTGTACCACGAACTCCAGTGCCCGCCGTCATCGACCGTGAGCGTAGCGCCCTGATCGCTGCCGAGGATCATCCGGTTCGGATCGTTCGGCGCGATCCACAAATCGTGATAATCGTCCCCGCCCGGCGCGCCCTTGAACGCCTGCCACGTGTGCCCGCCGTCGGTCGAACGATACGTCGCCGTGTTTGCGATGTAGACCACGTTCGCGTTTTTCGGATCGACGAAAATTCCGCCGAAATACCACTGCCGCCCCAGCACGCGAGGATCCGTGCCCACCAGTTGCCAGGTCGCTCCAGAGTCGTCCGAGCGATACACGCCGTCCTTCGTCCCGCTCATCAGCGCGTAAAGGATTTTCCCGCCGCCCGACGGCGCCACCGCGATGCCCACGCGTCCCCACGGCTTCGCCGGCAGCCCGCTCGTCTGCATCTCCGTCCACGTTTGCCCTTCGTCGGTCGAGCGATAAAGCCCCGAGCCCGGCCCATCCGTCGGCGGATACACGCTCCAGGGCGGCCGCCGCGTCTGCCACAGCGCCGCGTAGACGATGTTCGTATTCGTGGGATCGAAAGTGAGATCGATCGCCCCCGTGTTCGGGTCCTTATACAAAACTTTCTTCCACGTCGTCCCGCCGTCAGTCGAGCGGAACACGCCGCGCTGCTCGTTCGGCCCGTAAGCGTGGCCCAGCACGGCCACCAGCACCAGATCGGGGTTTTTCGGATCGACAAGAATCTTGGCGATCTGCCGCGAGTCGTCGAGCCCGATCCGCGTCCACGTCTTCCCACCGTCGGTCGTCTTGAACATTCCGTCGCCGATCGACATGTCCGACCGCATGTCGGCCTCGCCCGTGCCGACGTAGATCACCTTGGGGTCGGAAGGCGCGACGGCAATCGCCCCGATCGAGCCGACCGGCGAGCTGTCGAAAATCGGTGCCCACGTCAGCCCGCCGTCCTCCGTCTTCCACACGCCCCCGCCCACCGCGCCGAAATAGTAGACGTTCGGCTCGTTCGCCAGACCCGTCACCGTCAGTACGCGCCCCGCGCGGAACGGCCCGATCATCCGCCACCGCAGCCCCGAATAAACCGGCTTGTCGACCTGCGCCTGCGCGCCCGGTGGCAGAAACCACCCCAGAACGAGCAGCAGTACGAACAAACGGCCAAGTTTCCACGCGCGCATCACTGACCTCCCGATAACGGACAAATACCCCGAATTTGTAAAGTTCGCGTAGGGGCACGTTGCACGTGCCCCGCTAACTACGCGCCCCCGGTAGCCACGGCCGGTGAATTTCCAGCCGTGGACATGGGCCGAGTGCCCCGGGCGCCGTACTTGCGCCTGGGGATTTTCCAAAAATCCACCGCCGCCAGCGATGTCTCCCGGCAATCAGCGGGGTGTCTTTCCCTCCGCGGGTCGAAACCGGATCACCGCTGCTGTGCTCCGTGGGCCATGCGAATCCTATCACTCGAATCGATTCCGGTATGCCGGGAATTTTCCGAACTTTCCCGCCCATGCCTCGCCGGCAGGGAAGGCCTTCCTTTTACTCGCACGCCTGAACGCGCCCGCCGTTCACCGGAAATCGCGCCACGCCCACCTGAACGATGCTCCGCGGCTCCGGCCTCGCGCGATAGCCAGCCACCCGTTGCGCCGGAGCCGGCGTCTCGACCGTCCAGTCTCCGTAGACGCAGCCGTTGTAAGCGGCCAGTCCCGAATAGTCGCCGATAAAAGCGTCCTCGGGATCGAACGGTTTCCCCATCCACGCGTAATTCCGGAACGTGCGCCCGCCGTCGGCCGATCGCGCCAGCGTGATCGTCGCCTTATCGTTCTCGGGATCGCCTCGCCGGTCGTAGAACACCACGTAGAGATCCCCGGTCAGTGGATCGGTCGCCGCCCACTGCATGAACTGGTCGGCGCCGTTGTGCTTCGGATCTGTATTCACGCGCACCGGCGCGCTCCACGTGCGCCCGTGATCGCTCGATCGCGAAATGAAAACGTCAATGTCGCCGTTGCGGTAATCGGTCCAGCAAACGTAGAGCGGTCCGCCGCGCTTGCCGCCCCGCGGATCGATCGCGATCTGCGGAAATCCGTCTCCGCGCACCACGTCCTGCGGCTTGAAATAGGCGGCCGCCGTCGCGACGATCTCTCGCGCCTTGCTGAATTGCCGGCCGCCGTCGGTCGAAGTCGCCATCTCCAGATGCATTCCGTTCGACCACACCGCGTAAATCGTTCCGTCGGGCCCGATCGCGGCGTCGAATCCCTCGAGCGCGCCGGTGTCGTCGCGCGGCAGCCCGGGCGTCGTGCTGATCGTGATCGGCGCACTCCACGTTTTTCCGCCGTCGGTCGACCGGGAAAAGAGAATCGTCGAATTCCTCCAGCGTGAAGTGCGTCCAGCCGACGTAGAGATTCCCGGCGTAGCGGCTGTGCGTGTTGTCGGCCACCACGTACGGCTTGTCCTCGAACGGAATCCCCGGCGCGGTCGCGTGCTGAATCACCGCGACGTCCTTCGCCTCCCACGTCATTCCTCCGTCGAGCGAACGCCGAATGAAAATGCCGTTGCGCGTGGCGTTATGCGCCCAGTAATCGGTCGTGCCCAGCTTGTCGAACGCGATGTAGCACAGAATCGCGTGCCCGCGATTGTCGTACGTCACCGATACGTCGCCCGAAACCAGAAAATTCGCCGGCGCTGTGCCCGAAGCCGGAAGCCACTCGCGCCCGCCGTCGTTCGAATAGGACACGTGAGCGTTGTCCTGGTAAGCCGCAACCACCTGTCGCGGATCGAGAGGATTCACCGCAATCGAAGGCTCCGTGTACCACCCCGGCTCCGGCGTCAGCCTCGCCACATGCGCGCCCGGCGCTGGCGGCAAAACGCCAGTCGCTCCACTCGGCGTCTGTGCCCGCGCGCGCCCACTCGCGCCAAATCCCGCGCCCGCAAGCGCGGCGATGCCGACAAGGCAAGCAAGAGCCCCTGGGATGCGGTTGGAAAGTTTACGAGAAAGAAATAAAGGATAAGAAAGGATACGCTTTTGCAATTTCTTGCCGGAATCAGCCAAAGGTCCTGCCTCCTCGGCTCCGCGCCGGCCACTTGGCTGCCGGCCACTTCAGCACCCTATTTCTACCAAACCAATGCGCAATCAGTGAAACCGCATCGCCAAATCCCGCGCATGAAGGTGAAGCGGCGGGCTTCAGCCCGCCATCTTTATCCCACGCACGCTTCAAGTCCGCTTGCCGGTCCCGATTTTCGTAAGGGCACGGCTAAACAGTTTGCGGAAAAATGGGCAGGACTTCGGGGGTCGCGGCGGAACCTGTCCCGACAGAGTCGGGAGCCGCGACATAACGCCCGCAAAATCAAGGGGGCTTTAGCCCCTGAAGCTGCCCAATAGGGCTTCTTCCGCAACCCGTTAAGCCGTGCCGATAATTCTGATGCGTCAGCGAGGCTTTAGACGCTGAGTCCAATATTTGTCAGCTGGGCACAGACTCTTCAGCCCGCCAGCTTTCAGCGCGCCCCGCCCGAACTCGATTTGACCGCAGTCTTCTTCTGGGCCGCCTCCAGTTCCTGATACACATGCTTCGCGTTGTCCACGAACGTAGCCTGATACTGCGGAAATTGCCGGAAATCCGAATAGGCCGAAAGATGCAAATGCGAACCCACCTCGTCGATCGGCACACCCGCTCGATACGCCGAGTCCACTTGCTCCCACAGCGTCGCCAGATACGCATGGAACCGCGCGACATCTTTCCGCGTCCCCAGCTCGAAATGTCCCGGAACGTAATGCTCCGCCGGCAGCGTCAGCATCCACGCCAGCGTATGAATCCAGTTGCTCACGCTCCCCTTGTCCATCGCCGGGCAAGACCGGTTCATGAACAAATCCCCGGTCGCCACGGCCTTTTCCTCAGGGAAGTAAACCACCGCGTCGCCCATCGTATGCCCCGGTCCCGTCGAGTAAATCTCCACCGGCTCGCCGTCCAGGTATACCGTGATCCTTTTGGTGAATGTCAGCGTAGCGGGCCGAAACGCGAACCGTGGCCCTCCAGCGCGCGCAGCGGCCCGTTTCGCCATCTGCGCCATCAGCTGCAGCGCAGCCTCCCGCGTGAACACGGTAGAAATAATGACCGCATGTGGCCCGACCACCCCGTTCCCGCCTTGGTGGTCTGGATGGTAATGCGTATTCACGATGTAGCGAACCGGCGCCGGGGAAATTCGCCGGATCGCCGCAAGCAGCTTCTCGCCTTCGTGAACGTCAACTCCGGTATCCACCACCAGAATCCCGTCCCCGCTCACCAGAAATGTGGAATTGGAGCTTCCGTCGTTATCCGAGATGTACGCATAGAGGTGCGGTCCGATTTTCTCGACGGTCGGCGTCGCCCGCGCCGGCCGCGCCAACGTGCCAAGCGCCAGAACGCTCACCAACGCCAGCAACGTGCGCCGTACGCGGTTCAGTGCTCTCCTGTTCCTCATGCCCTTACGCCCCTCCGCTCCGATTGAACTAAATCGAGTGCCCCAGGCGCCGTACTTGCGCCTGGGGATTTCCCCCGATATCGTCCACAAATTGCCGCCTTGGTAGCCACGGTCGGTGCTTTCCCGACCGTGGGCCTTTGCTCGCGAAAAATCCGATCACCCCCGCGCCATCGCGCGCCGCAGCCGCCGATAACTCTCCGGCGAATCGAAATCCTCCCAAATAGCCGCCGTCCGCACCGCGACAAACCGGATGCGCGACGGATCCCGGTAGCTCACCTCGCGCGCCGACTTCGCCGCCTCGATCTCCCCTCGCAGCTCCGGCGCGAAAATCACCGGATGCCCGGCCCGCTTCCCGCGCCGAGGCATCACGATTTTCTCTCCCGGATCGCGCAACGCGTAATCCCGCGCCAGCCGGTCGACGAGCCGCCGCCCGATCCGCGGATGATCGACGGGATAGATGAGAAACGCCGCATCCCGCGCAACGAGCCGCAGCCCGGCAAGCAGGGAACTGAGTTGCCCCGCCCGCCACCGCCGATTTACCACGACGCGAGCCCGACGAGGCACGGAAGGCAGAATCCGTTCAGCCTCGTCGCCCAGGACAACGATCGGCCTCGACAGCCCCGCGCAATTATCGACCGCAATTTGAATCGCCGTTCGCCGCCCAAACCGCCCAAGCGCCTGCGGAAATCCCAGCCCCTCCGCCCGCCCGGCCGCCAAAATAATCGGCACGATTTTCTCGCGCTTCAATCCCGTCTCCCATCGCCCACCGCGGCCTCGATGACGAGCGTCGCCCCCAGTAGCGCAGCCACTCTTGGCTGCGTGCCTTTCATACCACCCCGAACGAAAATTTTCACACGGCCGTATACCAGCCACGGTGTGCAAGGGTCCATCACGTGAGCCCTCGCCGAATCCAAGCTCGTATTCCCAACGCCGGCCGCAAGCTCCTGTAGCGCCGGCGTCTCGCCGGCGTTTTTCTCCATGCCCCGCCGCCCAACAAAACCACCGCTCCCGTCCAGAGCCAACCCTCGCTCCCCTCCAATGGACAAACCAAAACCCGAATGCTTAAATGTCCGCGTATCGCGGTCTCGGTAGCGGTCGTCATCCGCGCGCCGCCAGCGCCAATTCCTTTCCGGGAGCCGATTCCATGCGCCTCGTCACATTCGAAGCTTCTCCGGGCCGCCCGCGCGCCGGCGCGCTAGCCCCCGACGCCCGCGTAGTCGATCTGAACCTCGCCTACGCCGTCTACCTGCGCGATGTCGATAACGAGCCCGCCTTCACCCGCGTCGCCACCGCCCGCGTTCCCGCCGAAATGCGCGCCCTGTTCGAAGGCGGCGATCGCTCGCTCGACGCCGCGCGTCAGGCGCTGGCCTTCGCGCTCGAGCAAGGCGAATCTCTCCGCGGCCCCGCGGGCGAGCAGATCATCCACGCCGCGAACGCGGTGAAGCTCCGCGCGCCAATTCAGCCCAGGAAATTCTTCCACACCGCCGGCAATTTCCGCGAGCATCACGAAGAGGCGCAAAAAGCCGGCTTCTCCCATCCCGTGCTCCCCTGGATCGTCTTCTTCCAGAACGTCGACGCGATCATCGGCCCCGGCGACGCGATAGTCTATCCCGAGCACCTGACCCGCGAACTCGATTACGAACTGGAACTGGCGGTCGTACTGAAGAAAGCCGGCAAATTTTTCGGCAAGGAGGAAGCGGCCGATTACATCGGCGGCTACGTCATCTTCAACGACGTCACCGCGCGCGACATCCAGCGCGAGGAAATGAAATCCGGCATCTTCAGCTTCTGCAAAGCCATCGACACCTTCAGCCCCCTCGGCCCCTGGATCGTCACCGCCGACGAAATCCCCGAGCCGCACAACCTCAACATGGAACTGCGCGTGAACGGCAAGCTGCGCCAGCGCTCCCACACCGGCAAAATGTCGGTCACCATCCCCGAAATCCTCGCCCACTATTCCCCCATGGGCTACGCCCCCGGCGATGTCCTCTCCACCGGCACCGTCTCCGGCGTAGCCGCCTTCAGCGCCGACCCCCAATCCCTCTACCTCAAGCCCGGCGACGTGATCGAATGCGAAATCGAACGCATCGGCGTCCTCCGCAACCACGTAGTCTCCTGGGCCGAAGCCCACCCCGGCGCCCCGCCGCCCCGCAAAGCCTGAACCTTCGTTGCTCTGCCCGGCCTTTACGTAGACGCTCCGGTTGCAGGCTTCTCGCCTCTTTCGCTACGCTACGCGCGGCCAGCGTCTCAACGTAATTTCCTCCACAACCTCGACCGGCGGTCGTGTGCGCCCAAGCCGTCACGCTGGGAGGAAACGTGCAGTAGTGACACCCTGAAAAATGCATTTTGGCGGAAACAAGGCACTTACAGATCCTTAAGGTTGACCGAGTGACACTCTGAAGGCGGCCTGTGACGCCCTCAAGTGGCTCGCGAATGCAGACGAGGCATCCCGCCTTTGTGGTAGGGGCGACCTGCGGTCGCCCGCTTCTCCGCCCAGGTAGCGCTATTTATATTGCGCGAAGTGGGGAAGCACCGCCTCACCAAAGAGCTTGGCTTGTTCCAGCCGATCGTCGCCCCAGATCTCCAGCAGGATGTGCGTGCAGCCGGCCTGGCGATACTCCTCGATGCGCTCGATGCACTGATCCGGCGTCCCCGCGATCGCTTTCACCTTCGACAAGATTTCCGGCGTCACCGCCCGCGCCGCTGCTTTGCGCCCGCCCTGCTCCATCGCTTCAGCCACGGGTCGTATCTCCTCGAACGTGAGCCCGGCCTTGGTAAGCAGCATGTCGGCCGAGCCGCGAATGTTCTGCACCTTGTTGGCGAGATACATCGCGGCCATTTCCCGCGCCCCGTCGGTGGCATGAGCCTTGTCGCGGCCGATGCTGCCAACGATCACCCCGCCCAGATCCACCGACGAAGGATCGCGCCCGGCCTTGCGCGCGCCTTCTTCGAGAAAACCGCGCGCGTAGCGCGAAAATGCGGGCGTCGTGATGCTCGCGGTCAGCAATCCGTCCGAAATTTCGCCGGCCATGCGCTGGAGAACGGGCCCGGTGGCGCCGAAATAAAGAGGCAGCCGTTCGCGAGAAACGTGCGCCTCGGGACGCAGCGGCGGAATATCGGCGGCGAAGGCCTTTCCGGCGTAGCGAAACGCGTCGCCCGAGAGCGCGCCGCGAATGATCTCGACGCTCTCCCGCATCACCGTCGCCGGGCTCGCCTCGGTGCCCTTTTCTCCCTCGCCAATCTCCTTCATGAAAATTTTCGAAGCGCCCAGCCCCAGAAAAAAGCGGCCCGGCCCCGCGAGGTCTTGCATCACGCGCGCCTCCATCGCGATCTGCACCGGGTGCCGCGTGTAGGGAGAAATGATTCCCCAGCCGATCGGGATGCGGCGCGTTTCGCGCGCGATGAGCGCGGTGACCGCGGTCGACGATCGCGCCTCGAAAGAATGTTTCCGCCACCACGGATACGCCTCGGCCAGCCAGAAGGAATCGAAACCGGCATCCTCGCACTCCTTCGCCATCCGCACCGTTTCGTCCGCCGGTTCCATGCTCAGTTGCAATACGCCAATGCGAAATGGCAGCGCCATCGTGGCTTTCTCCTTGTCACCCTTTTCTGTCTTCCTTCCGGCCGGTGCCTGCCCCCGGCGGGATGATTCCCTTGCGTCCCTCTGCGGTCCGATTCTGATAATGCGGACCGTCCCGTATCCGGGAAGGCCTCGGGCCGGCTAAAGCCGCGCGAAAAAATTGCCATATGTCGACGGCCCGCGCCGAGCCCAAATCCTGTCATCCTGAGCGAAGCGAAGGATCCCGAAAGCATCGAGGCGACGTCCACGACGAAGAACCACCCGCGCCACTACGGATTCGTCCACGAATGCTCCAGCCCTGCCACCAATTCCCACAGCGCGCGATTGAGCGGAGTCGGAACGCCCACCCGTTCACCCTCGCGCACGATCGCCCCATTCATGAATTCGACTTCGGTCTGCCGCCGCGCTTCGACATCCTGCAGCATGCTGGATTTGTGCTTGCCCGGAGCATTCGCGCCCGCGCGCACCATTTCGCGCGGATCGTGGTCGAGCGCGATGCCGAGCGCCCGCGCGACGGCTTCTCCCTCTGCGATCAGCGCTTCGAAAAGTTCCCCGGTCGGCGGAAAAAACGTCGCCGCGCCATGATGGAGGCCGGTGAGCGCGCCAACGGGATTCGTCGCCGCATTGAAAATCAGCTTGGTCCACTGCGCCGGGCGAGCGTCCTCGAGCGCCACGGTCTCCATGCCCGCGCGCGTGAGTGTCTCCGCAAGTTCCCGCACCAGCGCGAACGGCGTCGCTGTCGGCTCGTAAGGCCCGATCCAGGTTTTCCCCGCAATGTCATAGCCGACGTGGCCCGGCGCGACGAGATGCCCGGCGGGAAACGTGGTCCCGCGAATCACCTGCCGCACGTGCTCGGCGATGATCTCCTCGTTGCCCAGCCCGTTCTGCACCGAGCAAACGGCGCTCTTGTCGTCGAATGCGCGCGCTGCCTGCTCGATAGCCGCGCGCGTGTGAATGCTTTTCGTCGCGACGATACCGAAATCGCACCGTGGCAGCTCATCGGCGTTCGACGTGGCGTGGGGGTGAGCGGTGAAATCCGCGCGCCCGGAAACGCGCAGCCCGTTCTTGTTGATCGCGTCGACATGCGCGCGGGAGATGTCGAAGGCGTGCACCCCGACGCCCTCGAGCCGCGCCAGATGCGCGGCAAACAGGCTCCCAATCGCCCCGCAGCCAACGATGCAAATTTTCATCTTCGCTTCCCCGATCCTGCGTGGCAGACAAGCGCCTCTAGGCGCCTGGCAGCCCGTGGCCGTTCTGAGCGTATGTAGCGCCGCCCTTCAGGGCGGCACCTTGTCGAGCCACAGCGAAAAAATATGGCGTGCCGAAGCCCGCCTCTACACTTCCTTCCCCGATTGCTCCTCGCCCGAATATAGTTTCCACGGTACGTCGCACAAGTTTTCGCCTTCAGTCTTCCCCACGCGATAAGTGTCCTGCGTGTAGAAGCAGACATGCCCGTCGGGATCGACCACCTGCGGATGCATAGAGAGCACCATGCCCTCGCGCAGCAAGGCGTCGCTCGTCGCTCCGATCGCCGGATGCTCGATCATCGTCATGCCAAGCGAATGGCCGGAGAGATGGCCCAGCCGGAATCCCGCGCGAGCGAAAACGTCGGCGCAGGCTTTGTGGACGCCGGCGATCGGTTGTCCGTCGCGCATCAATCGGCGCGCGGCCTCGAGCGCCTCGGGATAGACGGCGGCCATGCGCGCGCTCATCGGCCCAAGCGGCCCCTGAATGATCGGCCGGGAAAATTCCACCCAGTATCCTTCCGGCCCCGTGATTTCGAGCGAATAGAGCAGCAGATCGGTTGGCTCGACCACACGCCCGCGCGGCACCTTGAAGTGCGCCTCCGCCTCGCCACCCGCGCCCGAAAGCACGATGTTCATCATCCCGTGTCCCGCGCCCGCGGCGAAGAATCTCTCGACCGCCGGAGCCATGATTTCCGCTTCGGTTTTTCCCGGCTCGTAGGCCGCGACGAGCGCCCAAAATCCCTCGACGATGATCCGCATCGCGTGGCGGACGGCTTTCATTTCTTCGGCGCTCTTCACCGCGCGCGCCATGTCGAATTCGGCGTCGAACGGAACGAGTTCAACGGGCGCCGCGGCCAGCGCGCGATAGTCGCGCACGGCCATCACCGAATCGAGCCCGTAAACGCCCAGCCGTTTCCAGCCGCGCTCTTCGGCGCGTTCGCGAATCCACTGGCCCGGCACTTCCGGCCAAACGTGCTCGCGCACCCACGGCTTCGCTTTGTCGCCAATCCATCGCGCCTCGCGCGGAAACACCAGCACCGGTTCCTCTTCGAGAGGGAACAGGACGTAAACGTACCGGTGCACGATCTCGAAGCCGGACATGTACCGCACCGCGCCCTCGAACCCCGCGTATTGATTCCCGCAGACGAGAATCGCGTCGAGCCCGGCCGCTTCCATCGCCGCGCGCACGTTGCGGTAGCGCCGCTCGATTTCCGAGCGACTTACACCGGCGGCTGCCGCCGTCGTCCCGGCCGCGGCTTTCCGGTCAGCCGTCATCGGGACACCCCGCAGATCTCGGCGATGGTGAGCGCGTAGATTTTCGTGATATCGACGAGCGTGCGGATCGCCACTTTCTCGCCTTCGGCGTCGCGAGGCCCGCTCGACGGCCCGTAGTTGATGCTCGGAATGCCGTAACGCGACAGCACCGATGCGTCCGATGACCATGCGACGGTGGTACGCTCCGGAGGCCGTTCCATCACCAACCGGTGCGAGGTGTCGATCGCTTTCACGAGTTCGTGATCGCCGGAGATTTCCGAGCCCGGCACGGTGACGTAAATCTCCGCGTCAATTCCCGCGTCCGGGAAGCGGCGGCGCAGACCCGAGACCAGGGTTTCCACCGCGCGCCGCGCCTCGGCCATTGGCATCGTCGGCGGAACGCGCAAATCGATGAAGGCATCGGTGCGCTCGGGCGTGCGGCTTGCGCGCCAGGGATGTCCGCCCTCAACGCAGCCAACGTTGGCGATGCCGGCTTCGCCGCCGTACGCCGCCTGCTTCTGCCAGGAGGGCATCCAGTCGTAGACGGCGCCAAGCACCTCGTGCATGCGCCGAATCGAACTTTCCGTTTCGCGGCCGCGCGTGAATCCCGTGTGGCGATACGGCCCATGCGTCGAAAGCCGCACCCAGAGCGAGCCGCAATGCCCGAGCACAAGCTGCATGTCGGTCGGCTCGCCAAGGATGCACATATCGGCCGCGGCGCCGTGGGTGACCAGATAATGCGTTCCTGCGCCGTAGCCGCGGTACTGCGCTCCGGTATGTTCTTCGCCGTACTGCGTCTTTTCGATTTCGCCAACGACGGCCGCGATCACCACGTCGCCTTTCGGTCGCAGTCCCGCGCGCTGCAGCGCGCGAACAGCTTCCGTGTAGCAGACCAGCGCGCCCTTCATGTTGTAAATGCCAAGCCCGTAGATCATCGAGTCGCGAATCACGGCATGAGGTTTGTACCCGATCCCGGTAAGGAACGCTTCCTTCCCGCTGTTCGACGTGTCCATGTGCCCGTTGAACATCAGGCTCGTGCCCCCGCCCGAACCCTCCCACGTGCCCACGACGTTCGCGCGCCCAGGCTCGACTTCCTGCCACGCCACGCGCAAGCCGATTCCCTCGAAAGCGCGCCGCATGTACCGCCCCATCTCGAGTTCCTCGCCGGTCGGGCTCGGAATATCGACCACGTCAACGGCCATCTGCACGATATCCTGCTCGCGCACCTGGGAAACAATGTTTGCGGCAAGTTCAGCGTCCACTACGTTCCTCCTGCGAGTCCGTCCCCGCTTTCATGTAGCGGCGGGCTTCAGCCCGCCAACTTACCGTCGATGAGCGTTGCCTCAGGCTCCATTCGCCGGCCCTGGCTCTTCGTAAGGGCACGGCTTCAGCCGTGCCGCAAGCGCCCGAACGTCAACGCGGCTTCAGCCGCTGAGGGACTCGGTCGCCGCATGCATCTTCAACCTGACAAATCTCTCCCTCGATCCCGTCATTCCGACCGAAGCGAGGAATCTGCTTTTCGGAATTGCTGCGAGCTTCAGTTCCTGAAATCATCCGGATAGGTGCAGAGCTTCTCATTCCCGTTCTCGGTAATCAGGAAATTATCCTCCAGCCGCAGGCCCCCGCCTCCGGGCCAATAAGCGCCCGGCTCGATGGCCAGCACCATGCCGCGCCGTATGGCGCCGGAGCCGGCCTGATGCGCCCATGGCGGCTCGTGCGCGCGAGCGCCCACGCCGTGCGCCACCGGATGCGACGGCTGCCCGGGATAGCCGGCCAGCTCGATGCCGTGCCGGATGCGTCGATCGAGTTCGGCCAGGCTCGCGCCCTCGCGCGCGTAGCCGGCGGCGTCGTGAAAAATTTCGAGCAACGATTCGAGTAACCGAACATATTTCGGCGAAAGCGTGCCGGGGCAGATGTTTTTGGTGAGGTCGGTCCAGTAGCCGTCGGCGCAAACCCAGATTTCCACGAGCGTCGGCTCGTTCTCGACTACCGGGCGATGCCCGGTTGGAGTAAAAGTCGCGATGCCGGGCCCGGACCAGACGAGCGTAAAGGCGCGCGCCATTTCGACCTTGTCCTGATAGCTGATGCCGACGGCGTGTATGTGCCCCTCGATCATCGCCGCGACTTCGCTTTCCTTCATGCCCGGCCGGATGTTCCGTTTGGCGTGCTCCATGCCAAGCGCGGCAAGTTCGTTCGCCAACCGCATACGCTCGATTTCCTGTGGCGTTTTGATCGCGCGCACGCCGGCGAGCAGCGGCACGGCGTCGACAACTTCGCGCGCCACATGATCGAACGCCTGGAAATACTCCTGCGTATAAACGGTCGGCTCTCCCACCATGCGGTCGGCGATCTGCGAGCCCTGCGACAGTTCGATGCCGACGCGGCCGGTCAATTTGCGCTCGCGCAGCACCTCGAGCGTCAGGTCCACCGCGCGCGCGACGGGCGGGCGCGGATCCTGCGGATGGTAGAAACGGAAGTAGCGAACGTCGCGGTTCCATGTGGTGCGCCGCGCTTCGTCGTATTGCGGCTCGATGACGGCGAGCACCGGTTCGCCCTCGCGCGGGAAAATCGCGATGTCGTACCCCTTCATCGGCCAGTAATTCGCCAGGTAGAGGACGTTGTCGGGCGCGCGGACGACCAGCGCGTCGAGTTCCTGCTCCGCCATGCGCTCGCGAACCCGCGTCCATTTTTCTCCGTCGAGCGGCCAGCCCATCGCCTTCACTCCTTCCGCTGCTTTGCCGCGCTCGCCGCCGCGCCCGGTTCCTCGGCGGAATGTTCCACCGCCGGCTCCCACGTCCACGACGCTTCCTTGCCCTTGATCAATCGATAGAGCGCGGTGTGCAGCGGCGCGGCGACGCCGGCCCGCGCGGCTTCGCGAGCAATTGCGCCGCCGAGAAAATCCACTTCGGTTGGCAGCCGATGCCGGATGTCATACAGCATCGACGGAGGATGATCGGTGCGCGCGCCGATGCAGTTCATTTCCCAGGGATCCTCGGGCAGCTCGATGCCCAGCGCGCGCGCCACGTCGCGCCCTTCGTTTATCAGTGCGCGCAGCAGGTGGCCGAGATCGGCGAATTCCCGTTCGGCGGCGAACGCGGCGCAATGCGGCAGTTCGGTGAGCGCCGCGACCGAATTCACGGAAGCGTTGAAAATCAGCTTCGCCCATTGCGCCGGTCGCGCGTCAACAAGCGCCTCGGCTTTGAGCCCGCCGGCGACGATCAGCCGCGCCGCCGCTTCAACCAGAGTGAACGGAGTCGCGGTCGGCTCGAACGGGCCAAGCCATGTGGGCGCATCCAGGTCGAGCGTGACGTGCGTATCGCTGTGGCGCGTTCCGCTCATGAATGTCGTAGCGCGAACGACGGGCGAGCCGGTGATCTCGGCGATGACCTCCTCGCAGCCGAGCCCGTTCTGCGCCGAAACCACCGCGCCGTCCCGGAAGCGCTCGGCGACCGGCCGCACCGCCTCGGCCGTCTGCGTGGCTTTCGTGCACACGATGCCAAGATCGCACGCCGGAAGCGCGGCCGGATCGCAAGTGGCGCGCGGCCGCGCGGTGAATTCATGGCCCGGCTTGCCGGAGACGCGAATGCCATTCTCCGCGATCGCGCGGGCGTGCTCGGGCCGGCGCACCAGCGCCCACACCTCGGCGACGCGGGCCAGATGCGCCGCGTAGAGGCTGCCGATCGACCCGCAGCCGACGATGCACACGCGCTGATTCATCAGAAGCCAACCCTCCCCGCGGAAGGTCAAGTTTCCTGAAGCCCCGGGCCGTCGCCGGCGAACATGGTGTTCGCCCGCGCGGCCGGGAAGTTTCAGACCGCGCCGGCCTGTCGCTCCACTCGAACCCGGGGAGCTTCGCCGATTGCCGCCTTGCGAACGGCATGGAAGATGCCGTCGCCGGAATTGAACGAATCGTCGATCAGGACGCCGGCCGGATAGAGCGCGTCCTGTATCGCCGCGCTGAGAGTGTGCAGCGGCGCCGCGCCGCCTTCGCCCATGCCCTTGGCCCCGTTGTAGCTGAATGGGGAAGGCGTTTCGATGTGGCCGTAGAGCAGATCGGGCATGTTGAGCGAGGTGATCGGGCTGTAGTCAGTGAAATTCGACGTGAGCAGATTGCCCTCGGCGTCGTAGACGCAATTTTCCATCAGCGCCGCGCCGATGCCGTGCGCCGTGGCGCCGTGCACCTGGCCTTCGACGATCATCGGGTTGATCGCGCGGCCGCAGTCGTCGACGGCGGCGTAGGCGAGGATTTTGGGCTGAAACGTCTCGCGATCGATCTCGACCACGGCGATGTGGAGCTGGGAAGCGTAGGTGAGCGTCAGGTTCCCATATTTGCGTTTGATGTCGGGCAGCTTGAACGGTGCGCGATAGACGTGCCGGCAGTTCAGCGTGACGTCGCCCATCGACGCGGGCAGCTCGGCGTTGTTGACGTAAACAAGGTTGGCGACGCGCCAGTAATTCACCGATTTCTTCCTGCCCTTCACCCGCACTTCCGGCCCCTGCGCGCCGATCCCGAATTCCAGATCCTTTTCCTTCGCGTCGAGCGCGAAGGCCGCCACGCGCGCGATTTCCGCTTTCAGCTTTTCCGCCGCGCCGTGAATGGCGGAAAGGCCGGTGACGGCGAACTGGCTGGCGTAGGTGCCCGTGTGCCCCGTGTAGACGTTCTGCTCGGAATCGAAACCCGGCCGCACGGAAATCTTTTCGGGTGGAATCCCCAGCACCTCGGCCACCACCTGCGCCGCGGTGGTTTCGTGGCCCTGTCCCTGCGGCACCGAGCCGAGAAAGACGACCACTTCTCCATAAATGTCCAGCTTGACGATCGCGGCCTTCGACTGCCCGGAATAGGGCGCGCCGGCGTTGATGATGCGCGACTGGCCGAAATTGTTGGTGCCCGAATCGAGCGTCGTGCCGATGCCGATGCCGATCCAGCGCCCGTGGGCGCGCGCTTCCACCTGCTTCCTTCTCCAGTCATCCCAGCCGATCAGCTCTTTCGCCAGCTTCAGCATCCGCGGATAGTCGCCGGAATCGTAGACGCAGCCGTTCGGCGTCGTGTAGGGAAATTCGTCCGGGCGAATGTAGTTGCGCAGGCGAATTTCGTCGGCGGGGATGCCCAGCGCGTGGCCGCAAAGATCGATCACGCGCTCGAGAAACCAGAGATGCTGCATGCGCGAGTATCCGCGATTCGGCCCCACCGGGCATTTGTTCGAGCAGATCTGGCTGAAATGGATGCGGCAATTCCGCAGGCGATAGGCGCCGGGAAGCACCTGCGCCCAGATGATGCAGCCGAGCGGTTCGTAGCGCGGATAGGCGCCGCAATCGTCGATGTGGCGCGACTCGATGGCCTGGATCACGCCGTTCTTGTCGAGCGCGACCCGGGTGTCGAGGAACGTCCGCTCGTTCCCGTGCGCGCTGGCCTGCATGTGCTCGGTGCGCGTCTCGATCCACTTCACCGGCCGGCCCCCGATCGCGCGCGAGGCCAGCGCGGCAAGCGCCATGTACGGATAGTTCGTGATCTTGATGCCGAAGCCGCCGCCGATATCGTGCGTGCGCACGCGGATCTGGTCGATGCCCACGCCGAGCGCCGGAGCCAGGAACTGCACGGCGAAAGCGGGAAAGGAATTGTTCGACCAGTACTCGATGCATTTGTCGCGCAAATTCCATTCGGCGATGACGGCGTTGGGCTCAAGCGGCGTCGATGAGTAGCGATGGAAATGGAGCCGCGGAATGTAAACGGTGAAGGCGGCCTTGCGAAACGCCGCGTCCGGATCGCCGTATTCGAAACCGTCCTCCCACAGCACGTTCGTGCCGGCGGCTTCGTGCAGCAGCGAACGGCCGGCGACCGCTTCTTCCGCGGTGACTACCGCCGCCAGCGGCTCGTAATCCGCCTCGACCAGTTCGATCGCGTCTTCGGCGGCATATTTCGATTCGGCGACGATGAGCGCGACCGGTTCCCCTTGATAGCGCACCTTCTCGATGGCGAGCGGATAATCGCGCACCAGGGCGCCGGGCCCGCGCCCGATCTCGATGAAAGGCTGGACGAGCGCCGCCACGTCCGTGCCCGTCCACGCCAGCAGAACGCCCGGCGCGGCGGCGGCGCGGGAAACATCGACGCTGAGCAGCCGTGCGTGAGCGTAAGGCGACCGCGCGAGCGCCATGTACAGCATCCCCTCGCGCTTCACGTCGTCGACGAACGTGCCCTGGCCGCGTACCAGCCGCGCCTCTTCGCGCCGCTGCATCGGTTTGCCGACCCATTTCTCTTCTTTCGCCTTCGGCGCGGGCCGGCGAGAGCGAGTTTTCCGCTTCGGCGCTTTTTTCGGCACGGCGTGAATCCTCCTTCCGGCGGAATCCGGCGGTCGCTAGCTCAGCGCGGCCTTCAGGCCGTCGATGAGCCGGGCAAGGTTTTTCTTCGCGAGCGGTTCGAGCAGCCCTCCGGCGAGCGACGGCAGCCGCCCGGCAATCAGCGCGCGGCCGGTCCAGTTGACGCGTGTACCGCTGGCGGCCGGCTCGAGATCGAAAGCGGCGCGCAGCGCGGTAGTGCCGCCGGGCACGTCGCCCTTGCCCTCGTAGGCGGCGTGGAGCGGGGGATTGCTTTCGGCCAGGCGCAGGCGCACCGAAGCGGTGCCGCGAATGTGGGAGACGCCGACGCGCAGCTTGACGGTATAGAGGTCTTCGCCGGTCTTCTCGATGCTTTCGAAATCGGGCAGGAGCGGAGCGAAGCGGTCGGGATCGGCGAGAAATTCGTAAACGGCGGCCGGCTCGTGCGGCACGTCGAAGGAACCGGAGAAGTTGAAATCCATCTCGGGATCACCTTGCGCCGCGCGCCTGTGCCGCGGCGCGAATGGCTTTGAGAATGTTCTGGTAGCCGGTGCAGCGGCACGTGTTCCCGGCGATGGCCTTGCGGATCTCGGCGTCGGTCGGATGCGGATGGCGCGAGAGCAGATCGACGGTGGAGAGCAGCAGCCCGGGCGTGCAGTAGCCGCATTGCAGGCCGTGATTTTCGGCGAACGCCTTCTGCACCGGGTGCAGCTCGCCGTCCGTGGCGAGTCCTTCGACGGTGGTGATCTCGGCGCCGTGCGCCTGCACGGCCAGCACGGTGCAGGATTTCACCGGGCGTCCGTCGAGCAGCACGGTGCAGGCGCCGCAGTAGCTCGTATCGCAGCCGACGTGCGTGCCCGTCAGGTGCAGTTCGTCGCGCAGCAGATCGACCAGCAGCAGCCGCGGCTCGATTTCCAGATCGCAGGGCTTGCCGTTCACCGTGACGCTCAGGGGAACTCGCTCAACGTGCGGCATAGTCGTGCGTCACCTCCACCGTTTCGCCGCGCGCCCGCCCGAGCGACGCGGCAATCGCCCGCCGCACCAGCGCGCCGACCAGCATCCGCTTGTATTCGGCCGACCCGCGCTGGTCAGACGGCGGATCGACGCCCTCAATCGCCGCCTCGGAGGCGGCTTCGACGGCGCGGTCGTCAATGCGGCGGCCGCGCAGCGCCTTTTCGGCTTCGGCCAGCCGCACGGCGGTGAGGCCGACGCTCGTCGCCACGATGCGCGCCTCGCCGCAGGTATCGCGGTCGCCCAGCGAGAGCTGGACGGCCACGCCGGCCGTGGCGTAGACGGGCGCGGAGCGTTTCGAGGCGATGTAGGCGCCGCCGCTTCGTTTCGGCGGCATCTTGACGGAAATCTCGCGAACCATTTCACCGGGCCGGAGATCGGTCGTAAACGCATCGACCACGAACTGCTCGATCGGGATGACGCGCTCGCCGGATTCCCCCACCGTCCGCACGTCCGCGCCGAGCGCCAGCAGCACGGCCATCCAGTCGCTCGAAGGATCGGCCTCGGCCACCGACCCGCCGATCGTGCCCCGATTGCGCACCTGCACGTCGGCGATCCCCGCCGCGCAATCGTGCAGGATCGGAATTCGCGCCGCCGGGCGGGAGTCGGCGATATCGGCGTGGCGGGCCATGGCGCCGAACCAGGCGCCGTCGTCGTTCATCTCGATGCGGGCGAGGCCGGGAATGAAATTGAGGTCGACGAGAGCCGCGGGGCGCGCCAGGCGCAGCTTCATCAGCGGGATCAGGCTCTGGCCGCCGGCGATGAATCTGGCTTCCTCGCCCAGTTCGCCGAGCAGGGAAAGAGCTTCCGATATCGAACCGGCACGGAAGTAGCGAAAGGGGTGCGGATACATTGCGGCCCCCGGAGAAGCGAACTGCGCGCCGGCAATCAAATGCGACCCGGCGTTGCAGCCGCATTCTAGGCGGAAGCCGAACGGCCAGGCAAGCGGAACGTTGGCGATGCCCGCCGCGCCCCGGCCTCGAGCGTTAGATCAGTTCGAGCACCATCGCTTTCGCCTGCTGAACGTGCTCGAGCATCCGCTTGCGCGCCAACTCGGGGTCCCGCTTGCGGATCGCGCGAAAAACCTCCCCGTGGCCGTCGAGATAGATGCCGTAGTCGCCGATGTAAAGAGAGAGATACAGCAGCCGATCCACCGAATCGCGCATCTCCTCGACCGCTTTCACCATGAACGCGTTGCGAGTGAGTTGGGCGACCCCGACGTGAAACTGATGATCGGCTTCGATGAATTGCAGGTAGCTCTGGCGATTGCCGCGCTCGTGCTTGACGGCCGCGATGCGAGCCAGGCGGTCGAGAACTTCGGGCTCGTGCTCGCGTTTGGCCGCGAGTTCCGCGCAGGAGCTCTCGATGATCGCGCGGAATTGGAAGAGTTCGCTGAGCTGATCGATGCTGATCTGATTGACGAAGTAGCCCTTGTTCGGAAGAAAGCGGAGAAGGTTTTCCTGCATGGCCCGCGCGGCGGCCTGGCGAACCGGAGTGCGGCTGGTGGAATACCGTTTGGCCATCATCTGTTCGGTGAGTCCCTCGCCGGGTTTGAAATGAGCGGTGATGATGTCCCGGCGCAGGGCCTTGTAAACTCGCTCAGTGAGCGGGGTTTTCATATCTCCGGTCTCCTGGCGTTTTTGGCGATAACGCGGCCCTATTGTGCATCAGTTCGACCGAACTGGCTCTTCTTTTCTGCCGATTCCCGTGGCCACCAAAGCCCCGTTTCCAGTCTGTGCGGCAACTCCGTTTTTCGAAAGGGCACGGCTTCAGCCGTTTGCGGAAAAATGGGCAGGACTTCGGGGGGCGCGGCTTCAGCCGCGACATAACGCCCGCAAAATCAAGGGGGCTTTAGCCCCTGAAGCTGCCCAAAAGGACATTTTCCGCAACCTGTTCAGCCGTGCCGGAAGTGCCCGCGTGCCAATGCGGCTTCAGCCGCCGAGGCCTGAATTGGGAAGTTGTCACACAGGCTGTTTCAGGCCCAGGGTCGGGTGCTGGGGTCTTTGCCTTCATCTCCCACCCCTCGCCCGCAATGAGGGACACATCCGTCTGGCGTCCCGTCGATGCGGGCGCTATTCTGTGCCTTGCTTTCGGGCGCGCCAGGCGCGTCCCCGGCGTCGAAAGAGCAGCCGGCGCGCCCCGTAGTCGACACCGGTTTCGAGGGAGAGAGTTTTGGCGATGACCGCTGAAATCACCAGCAATATCCGCTCCCAGTTCCCGATCTTCGAACGAAAAATCTATCTGAATTCCTGTTCCCAGGGCGCGCTTTCGGCCGCCGTCGAAGCGGGCCTGCTGGACTATATCGCTTCCTGGCATCAGGGCGGCTCGCCCTGGGACGTGTGGGTCCAAAAATATGAGGAAGCGCGCGCGGTCTTCGCCCGCTTCATCGGCGCCGAACCGGAAGAGGTGGCGATCGTGCCGAGCGCTTCGGCCGGAATCAGCGGCGTGGCCAGCGCGCTCGATTTCGGCCGCCGCAACAATGTGGTCCTCGGCGAATTCGAGTTCCCCACGATGGGCCACGTCTGGCTGGCGCAGCAGCGCCGCGGCGCCGAGGTGCGCTTCGTAACGGCGGAAAACGGCGCGCTTCCGGTCGAGGCATATGAAAAACTGATCGACACGCGCACGCTGATCGTCCCGCTCACCCACGTCAGCTTCCTCAACGGTTTCCGTTCCGACGTCCCGGGAATCACGCGCCTGGCGCACCAGCGCGGCGCGCTCGTCCTGCTCGATGGTTACCAGGATTGCGGAACGCGCCCGCTCGACGTCAAGGATCTGGGCGTCGATTTCTACGTCAGCGGAACGTTGAAATATCTGCTCGGCCCGGCCGGCGTGGCGTTTCTTTACGTGCGCCGCGAACTGCTCGAATCGCTCGTCCCCACCGTGACCGGTTGGTTCGGCCAGGCGAATCCCTACGCTTTCGACGTGAGGCATTTCGATCCGTCGCCGGCGGCTCGCCGGTTCGAGACGGGCACGCCGCCGATCATGAATTTGTACGGCGCCGTGCGGGGCGTCGAACTGCTGACCGGCCTGGGGCTCGATACGATCTCGAAGCACGTCGCCACGCTCGCGCAATTGATGGTGGAAGGTGCGCGGAGCCTCGGCATCCGGATCAAAACGCCGGCCGACACGGTAGGACCCCTCGTGGTGCTCGAATCGCGGGACCTGGACGCGCTGCTCGCCCGCCTCGACGCGCACGGCATCGTCGCTTCCGGCCGGCACAACGGCCTGCGAATCTCTTTCCACCTCTACAACACGCGCGGCGACGTCGAGCAGTTGCTGGCGGTTCTCGAAGACAACCTCGATTTGCTCGCCCGGGAAGCGTAGAACCTGTTTCATACCTTGGTGCTTTGGCAGTTTGCGGGGAAATGGGCGGGACTTCGGGGGTCGCGGCGGAACCTCCCGACAGAGTCGGGAGCCGCGACATAACGCCCGCAAAATCAAGCGGGCTTTAGCCCCTGAAACTGCCCGACACGACTTTTTCCGCAACCTGTTAGTGAGTCAGGGCTTTGGAGCATCTGTGAAACCACGGCTTTCGTAAGGGCACGGCTTCAGCCGTGCCGGAAGTGCCGGCACATCGACGCGGCTTTAGCCGCTGAGGGCTGCGTTTGCAAGTTGCCACACTCAGCCTCCAGCCCCGGAGGCCGGACCCGAGCAAGCGCAACTGAGGAGCGCCCGATTTCCTCCGAAACGGATCTTTCCAAAGCCGCGGCCACGGCTCGCGAACAAGCCCGGAAGACGCTCGGCCGTGAAACCGGCCTCGCGCGCCAATTGACCACGCGCCAGATGGCGATGATCGCCATCGGCGGCGCGATCGGCACGGGACTCTTCCTCGGCAGCGCGCTGGCCGTCCACACCGCCGGGCCGGCCGTGATCCTCAGCTATCTTCTCGGCGCCTTGATCGCGCTCCTGATGATGGGCGCGCTTTCCGAAATGGCCGTGGCGCACCCGACCGCCGGCTCCTTCGGCGTCTACGCCGAGCTGTACCTTTCGCGCTGGTCGGGATTCGTCGTGCGCTACACCTACTGGGCGGCGCAGTGCATCGCCATCGGCGGCGAAGCGACCGCGGCGGCGATCTATTGCCGTTGGTGGTTTCCCGGCGTGCCGGCGTGGCTGTGGATCGTGCTGTTTTCGCTCGTGCTCGTCGGCGCGAACGCCATGGGCGTCGGCAGCTTCGGCGAGTTCGAATACTGGTTTGCGATGATCAAGGTCGCGGCGATCGTGATGTTCATCGCGTTCGGCGCCCTGCTGCTCACGCACATCGTTCACGAGCCGGGCGTCGGCTTCCGGAATTTCACCGCCCACGGCGGCTTCCTGCCGCACGGCCTCGCCGGAATGTGGCTGGCGATGGGCTTCGTGATTTTCAGCTACATCGGCACGGAAGTCGTCGCGGTGACCGCGGGCGAGGCGCACGATCCCGTCCGCGCCGTGCCGAAGGCGCTTCGTTCGATGGTAGTGCGGCTGATCCTCTTCTACGTCGGGGCGATGGTCGTGCTCATCGGCGTGGTTCCCTGGGACCAGGTACAGTCCGGCGCCGACGTGCGCGCCAGCCCCTTCGTCCGCGTTTTCCAGTTGCTCCACGTGCCTGCCGCGACGAACATCATGAATTTCGTCGTGCTCACCGCGGCGCTCTCCAGCATGAACTGCGACCTGTACCTCAGCACGCGCATGATGTTCTCGCTCGCGCGCGGCGGCTACGCGCCACAGGGGTTCGGCAAGGTCAGCCGGCGCGGAACGCCGATCCGCGCGCTGCTCGTTTCGACGGTGGGCTTGGCGGTCGCCACGGTGGTTGCGGCGCTCTATCCGAACACCGCTTTCGTCTATCTCCTGGGCATCGCCCTCTTCGGCGGAATTTTCGTCTGGATCATGATCTTCGTCACCCATCTCGCGTTCCGCCGCGCCTGGGTGCGGCAGGGACACGATCCGCTTCCCGTATGGATGCCGGGCTATCCGTGGCCCACTCTGCTCGGCTTGGTCATTCTTGTAGGAATACTCATCTCAACTTGGTGGGTAGAAGGTATGCGCCCCACGTTGCTGGCAGGCTTGCCCTGGCTCGCCCTCCTCTCGCTCGCCTACCTCTATTGGGCGCGCCGCAATCGCATCGAAGAGGAACAGAGGCCGACGGAGTGATAGTGCAAGGGACCACTCCGATTCCCGCGCTGTTCGGGTAGCCACGGTCAGAGCCTTCCTGACCGTGGGCCTTTGCTGTTAAATCCGCCCTCTGACCGGCCAAACGAAAAATAAAGACGAATCAGGCCGTAACGGCGTCGAGCACTTCGCGCACTTTCTGAGCAATGGTTTTGGGCGGGCAGGGTTTTTGCAGAATCAGCGCGCCTCGCGGAGCGAGCGAAGAACTCTCGTCCGTGTGGCCGGAAGTGAAGATGACAGGAACGCCGGGCTTCACGCGGCAGATCTGTTCGTAGGCTTCCGGGCCGTAGAGCCTGGGCATGGCGATATCGAGCAGCAGCAGCGCGATATCGTCGCGCTTGTCCGTGAACACCCGCACCGCTTCTTCTCCATCCCGTGCGAACAGGACCTGGTAGCCGAGCGAAGCGAGCAGTTCGCATTCCATCTCGAGCACCCCGACGTGGTCTTCGGCCACCAGAATCGTCTCCCTCCCGCCCTGCATCGCAATCTCGGCGGGCGCGCGGACCGACTCGGCGGGCGCGGCGCTCGCGGGCAGGAAAACGTGAAAGGTGCTGCCCTGGCCGGGCCGGCTCGACACTTCAATCCAGCCGTTGTGCTGCTTGACGATGCCGAGAGCCGTGGCCAGGCCGAGCCCGGTGCCCTTGCCGAGGTCCTTGGTGGTGAAGAACGGCTCGAAGATATGCTCCATCGTCGCCGCGTCCATGCCCGCCCCCGTGTCGGAAACCGACAGCGAAACGTAAGGCCCGGGGCGCGCATCCTGATGCCGCGAGCTGTGGGCCCTGCTCAGGAAAACGTTGCGCGTTTCGATGCGCAACAATCCGCCACGCGCCATCGCGTCGCGCGCGTTCAGGCACAGGTTCATCAGCACTCGCTCGATCTGCGAGGGATCGGCGCGCGTGGTTTCGATTTCCGGATCGAGCGACAGGTTGATTTCGATCTGTTCGCCGATCAGTTTTTGCAGCATGGAGATCGTCTCGCCGACGAGCAGATTCATGTCCAGGTAACAGGGCTCGAGAGATTGCCGGCGCGTGAATGCCAGTAGCTGATGCGTGAGGCCCGCCGCTCGTTCGGCCTGCTGGCGAATCTGCTCGAAGGCCTCGACCGCCTGATGGCCGGGCTCGAGGTCTCGCGTGCCCAGTTCGGCCCAGCCCATCATCGCGCTGATGACGTTATTGAAATCGTGCGCGATGCCCCCGGCCAGCTTCCCGAGCGCCTCGAACTTTTCGAGCTGGAGCAGCCGCTGCTCCGTTTGCCGGTGGCTGCGGCGAATCGCCGCCTGCTGCAACTCGCGCTCGACGGCCGGGAGCAGGCGCCCGAGGTCGTCCTTGCGCAGGAAATCCTGGGCACCCATGCGCATGGCGTTGATGGCCGCTTCCTCGTCGGGCGGGCCGGTGACAAAGAAGAAAGGAAGATCGAGCCCCTTGCCCCGGATCATCGACAGCGCCGCCGTGCCGCTGAAGCCTGCCATCGACCCTCCGGAAATCGCCAGATCCCACTCCTGCGCGTCGAGGCTGGCGGAGAGCGCGGGTGCGGAATCGACGCGCCGGTAATCGATTTCATGGCCGCCGCGGCGCAACGTGCGCACCACCAACTCGGTCGCGGACTCGGAATCTTCGATGATCAGGACGCGAAGCGGCCCGGGCATCTACAGGCTCCGCGGCGCCGGCGGCCGCTCGTTCAGCACCAGCCAGTAATTTCCCAGTTCATGCACCACGTCGACGAACTGGTTGAAGTCGACCGGCTTGCGCACCCAGCTGTTCACGCCAAGGCTGTAGCCGCGGACCAGATCCTGTTCCTCGACCGACGAACTCAGGATCACCACCGGCAAGAAACGCGTGCGGGGATCCGAGCGCAGTCGCCGGAGCACTTCGAAGCCGTTCACCATCGGCATATGCAGATCGAGCAGCACCAGCCGCGGCAACCCCGAGCTGTCTCCGCCGGCCACTCCGCGCGGCCCGAAAAGGAAGTCGAGCGCCTCGGCGCCGTCGCGGGTAACGACGATGTCCTTTGTCGCGCCGCTCCGCTCGAGCGCGCGCAGCGTCAGCGCTTCGTCGTCGGGATTGTCTTCCACCACCAGAACAGGGTTCGCCGGCATCGCATCCTCGGACACACGAAGACACCGCCGGGACGCAAGAAGGGGCTGAAACTGCCGTCCAAGCAGTTTTCTGGAAGGGAACACCAGTTTGAATCAGCCTCATAAATTGTCAATAGACCAGCAGGAAACGAAGTGACGAACAGGTAAGCCGGGGCAAAGATCGTCGCGTGGCCCGTGGACTGTCATCCCGAGCGAATCGAAGGACGCGACCCCCCACCGCCTGTCATCCTAGCGAATCGAAGGACGCGACCCCCCACCGCCTGTCATCCCGAGCGAATCGAAGGACGCGACCCCCCACCGCCTGTCATCCTAGCGAAGCGAAAGGACGCGACCCCCCACCGCCTGTCATCCTAGCGAAGCGAAAGAACGCGACCCCCCACCGCCTGTCATCCCGAGCGAATCGAAGGACGCGACCCCCCACCGCCTGTCATCCTAGCGAAGCGAAAGGACGCGACCCCCCACCGCCTGTCATCCTAGCGAAGCGAAAGAACGCGACCCCCCACCGCCTGTCATCCCGAGCGAATCGAAGAACGCGACCCCCCACCACCTGTCATCCTGAGCGAAGCGAAGGATCCCGACACTACGTCTCCGGTCTCCACTTGCCCCACCCCTGTCGTGACGCTTCGCCCCTCTACCAATCACCGAGGCTTCGTTTCCCGCAGGATGGTCCCCAACGGCTGCCCGGCGATCGTCGCCCCAGATTCCACCGTCCCCGTCACCTTCACCGAACTATCCTGCGCGGGCACGCCGAACTTGCCGCTGAGCACCCATATCTTCCCGGTCCCGTCATCCACTTCGAACGCGCCTTGCTTGAAAATTCCGACCGAGGTCGCTACGCGGCCCGAAATGGTGATCTCCTTTCCCGCGAATCGGCCCGGATCATGGTTCACGTCGGCAATTTTGGTCGTTCCGCAGGCCACCAGAAAAAGCGCCAGCAACAGCGGGGAGATGAGCAGGGAAGCCTTTCGCATTTTTTTCGGCATGGGTCCTCTTGCGCCATTCGATCGCGCGTGCATTCGGTTCGAGATTTTCATCGATGTTGCCTGCGTCCAGCCAGCCAGTAACGAAATTTTTGCAAAACCCCGCGACGATTACAAGGCCCGGCACGCCCCGGCCTGCCGACGTGAAGAAGCCTGCAAATCCCTGAAAGAACGGCGAAACCGGTTCATTTGGTCGGGCAGGAAGGGTCCTGCCGACAAGACCCTGCCCGAAGGAAACTTCACCAACCCGAAAAGACACTCACCCTCCACCTTCCCCCGCCGGATTCTGGCCGGAAATTCCGTTCGCACCGCAGCTCTAGAAATCCGCGTCCATTGGGCGACCTTACGCAGTGCCCGGTGTCCCGGGTGTGTCGATTGCCCCACCATCAATCCCAGAGCCTCTCGCAGTCCCATTATTCGATTATTTCTCAAGGAGTTAGAGAGACATTCTCGGCGCCGTATGGCTCGCCAATTGCTCTACCCGGCCAGGAGAGGGTGTGCGTATGGAGCGCCGAGTGGTCATTCTGGGGGCCGCAGGCCGTGATTTTCACAACTTTAACGTTTGCTTTCGTGGTGAGACGAACGATCGCGTAATCGCCTTTACCGCAGCTCAAATCCCCGACATCGCCGGTCGGCGCTACCCACCGGAACTGGCCGGGACGGGCTATCCGGAAGGCATTCCAGTCATTCCCGAAGACCAACTCGAAAAATGGATCGTGGAAAAGAAGATCAACCTGGTCGTATTCAGCTACAGCGACGTCTCCCACAACCACGTCATGGACCTTGCGTCGCGCGCGGTGGCGCGCGGCGCCGATTTCGAATTGCTCGCGGCCGAGCGGACGATGCTGCGTGCGCGTGTGCCGGTGGTATCGGTGTGCGCGGTGCGCACCGGCAGCGGCAAGAGTCCTGTGGCGCGCAAAGTGGTCGACCTGCTGCGTGAACTGGGCCGCCGTCCGGTCGTGATGCGCCACCCGATGCCCTATGGCGACCTGGTGCGCCAGCGCGTGCAGCGATTCGCCACGCTCGCCGATCTCGATCGCGAGCGATGCACGATCGAGGAACGCGAGGAGTACGAGCCGCACATCGAAAAAGGTGTCGTCGTATTCGCGGGAGTGGATTACGCCGCGATTCTCTCCGAAGCGGAGCAGGCCGGTGATTGCATCGTTTGGGACGGCGGCAACAACGACACCCCGTTCCTGCGTCCCGACCTCGAAATCGTCGTCGCCGATCCCCACCGCGCCGGGCACGAACTGCTTTATTACCCCGGAGAAGTGAATTTCCTGCGCGCCCAGGTGATCATCATCAACAAGGTGGATACCGCCCCGCCCGGCTCGGTGGCCACGATCCGCCGCCATATCGCCGAACGGAATCCGCAGGCGCAGGTGATCGAAGCCGATTCGAAGATTCTCGTGGAACATCCCGAGAAGATTCGCGGCGCGCGCGTCCTCGTGATCGAGGACGGGCCGACTCTGACGCACGGCGGAATGCCCTACGGTGCCGGCGTAATCGCCGCCCGCCGGAATCAGGCGGCGCGGTTGGTCGATCCACGCCCGTTCGCCACCGGAAGCCTGCATCAGGTCTTCGTCGAGTTCAAGCATCTGGGACCGGTGCTGCCGGCGATGGGCTACAGCGCGGCGCAGCTCTCCGATCTCGAGGCGACGATCGCCACCGTGCCCTGCGATCTGGTGATTGTGGCGACGCCGGTGGATTTGCAGCGAAAAATCCAGATTACGCAGCCGTGCCTCCGGGTGCGCTACGAGATGGAGGAGCGCGGCGCGCCCGCGCTGCTGCCGCTTCTCCGCGAAATGATGGCGCACGCCGCCCCGGTGCGGAGATAGAGGATGGTCGTGACTTGCGGTGGATCGATTGCGGCTGTTTCCGTCCGGCCTCTCGAGCCGGAGGCGGGAGCGCGCAAGCGCGATTTCCTCTCGCTCGCCGATCTCACGCCCGCGGAACTCGAGTCGCTGCTCGATTTGGCCGCCGAGACCAAGGCGCGTCCGGAGGCCTTCGCCCGCGCCCTCGCCGGACGCACCGGCGTCCTGATTTTCGAAAAGCCCTCCCTGCGGACCCGCGTGACCTTCGAGATCGGCCTCGTGCAACTGGGCGCGCAGGCGATTTACCTCGCTCCCGGCGACATCGCCCTCGGCCGGCGGGAATCGGCGTCGGACGTGGCGCGGAACCTCGAACGATGGGTCGATGTGCTGATCGTGCGCACGTTCGGCCAGCAGGTGCTCGAAGAAATGGCGCGAGCGGTGGAGATTCCCGTGATCAACGCGCTCAGCGACCTGCTGCATCCGTGCCAGACCGTCGCCGATCTGCTCACGCTGCGCGAGCGCTGGGGAAGGCTCGCCGGGCGGAAGCTTGCCTACATCGGCGACGGCAACAACGTGGCGCATTCGCTGATTCAGGGCGCGGCGAAAACCGGCCTGCATCTGTCGCTCGCCACGCCGCGCGGCTACGAGCCTTCGCCCGCGATCCTGGTGGAAGCGGCAAAGGATGCGCGGGCCACCGGATCGGACATTCGCATCGTTCTCGACCCCGAAGAAGCCGTCAGCGGGGCCGACGCCGTCTATACCGACGTGTGGACCAGCATGGGCCAGGAGGAGCAGGCCGAGCGGCGACGAAGCGATTTCGCGCGGTACCGCGTGGACGCGCGCCTGATGTCCCTCGCGCGGCCCGACGCCGTCTTCCTCCACTGTTTGCCCGCCCATCGCGGCGAGGAGGTTGCGGACGAAGTGCTCGACGGTCCGCAATCGATCGCGCTCCAGCAGGCCGAAAACCGCCTGCCGGCCCACAAAGCGATTCTGCTCGCGGTGCTCTGTGGCCGGGAGCCCCGGCGCGGAACGGAAGTGCGCCAGTGAAACCGGTCGCGGTGGTCGCGGTGGGCGGCAATTCGCTCGCGCCGAGAGGCGAGCGCGGCAGCTTCGCCGAACAGCGCCGGCACGCGCGGCTCGCCGGCGAAGCCATCGCCGCGGTCCTCGGTGCGGGTTACCGCGTGGTCGTGACGCACGACAACGGCCCGCAGGTGGGCAATCTGCTCCTGCGCGCCGAGCGCGCGCAGGCCGAGTTGCCCGTCGAGCCGCTCGACGCCTGCGTGGCCGAAACGCAGGGCGGCATCGGCTATCTGCTCGTGCAGGCGATCGAGAACGCGTTCCATGCCCGGCAACTTTCCGGCGGCGTGGTCGCGATGATCACCCAGGTCGTGGTGGATCCCGGCGATCCCGCTTTCGTCTTGCCCACGAAACCGGTCGGTCCCTTTTTCAACCAGGCCGAGGCCCGCGAACGCGAGCGAACGCTCGGCTGGCAGGTGGGAGAAGACGCCGGCCGCGGCTGGCGGCGGAGAGTGGCCTCGCCGTGGCCCATCGAGATCGTGGAACTCGATGCGATTCGCGTCGGTCTCGACGCGGGCGTGACGGTGGTTGCGGCGGGCGGCGGCGGAATTCCGGTGACGCGCGGCGAATCGGGACTTGCCGGCGTCGAGGCGGTCATCGACAAGGACCGCGTCTCGGCCCAGCTCGCCGAAGCGCTCGGCGCGGAACTGCTGCTCTTTCTCACCGACGTCGAGGGCGTGGCCTGGCATTTCGGCCAAACCGATGAGCGATGGCTCGACCGCGTCGAGTGGGAAGAAGCGAAGGAGTATCTGGAGCAAGGCGAGTTCCCCGTGGGCAGCATGGGCCCGAAGATTGAAGCGGCACTCGACTTCCTCGACGCGGGCGGAAGGCGGGCGATCGTCACTTCGGCGGGAAAGGCAGCCGCGGCGCTCGGCGGCAGAGCGGGGACGTGGATCGAAGCGCGCAGCACCGGGCGAAGGCCGGCGCGGGTGGCCTAGCAACTCGCGGAAAAACCGCTTTCGACCTGTCAGCCAGGGCGAAGCGAGGAATCCGCCTGGTTGGATTTGCCCGGAAAGCACCGGATTTCTCGCCGCCTTCGATTTCTCGGAGTGACAAATCTTGACTCGCGTGACAATGGAGGATGGGTTGGTAGCAAGTGAAGAACAGCCGGATGCTCGCATGCGGGATTTGCTTGCCTTGGCGAGCCGCGGCCCGATCGAGATCGATGGTTCGATGGGCGAAGGCGGCGGACAGGTGCTCCGCACCTCGCTCACGCTCGCGACCCTGACGGGCCGGACGCTTCGGCTCCAAAACATTCGCGCCCGCCGCCCCAAACCCGGTTTGATGGCGCAGCACCTGAAAGCGGTGGAAGCGGCGGCGGCAATTTCCGGGGCGCGCGTCGAGGGAGCGAATCTCGGCTCGGGCTCGCTGCTCTTCGAGCCGCAAGAAATACGGGCCGGCGCGTACAGCTTCGATATCGGCACGGCCGGTTCCACTTCACTCGTCCTCCAGACGATTCTTGTCCCGCTCGCTTTCGCGCCGGAGCCGTCGACGGTGGTGGTCACCGGCGGAACGCATGTCCCCTGGAGCCCGTCTTTTCATTACCTCGACCGCCAGTGGGCGCCCTTTCTGCGCTGGATCGGCTTCGATCCGCGCCTCGATCTCGAGCAGGCGGGTTTTTATCCGCGGGGCGGCGGCCGCGTCAGGGCGACGATCTGCCCGTCGTCGCGGCGAGCGCCGCTGCGGCTTCTCGATCGCGGCGCGCTGTTGCGGATTCGCGGAATTTCGGGAGTTGGCAGGCTGGATCGCACGATCGCGGAACGGCAGGCGCGCCGGGCGCGCGAAAAGCTCGCGGACGCGTGCCGGGAAATCGCGATCGAGATCGTCGAGGTTCCCGCGGCTTCCTCGGGAACGTTCCTGCTCCTGCTCGCCGAATGCGAGCATTCGCAAGCCTGCTATTGCGCCCTGGGCGCGCGCGGAAAACGCGCCGAGCACGTGGCCGACGAAGCCGCCAAAGGGATGCTCGCCTTTCTCGATGGAGACGGAGCGGTCGATCCCTGGCTCGCCGACCAGTTGGTCTTGCCGCTGGCCATCACCGCAGGAGATTCCGAGCTGCGCACGGCCCGCGTGACCGAACACCTGCTGACGAATGCCCAGGTCGTGAAGCAATTCCTCCCCGTCAAGATCGAGATCGAGGGCGAGACCGGGGAAGCGGGGACGATTCACATTGCCGGCCTGGGTCCGTCAATGGAAAACGAGTCTGCGCGCCAACCCAGTTTTTCGTAAGGGCACGGCTTCACAGGTTGCGGAAAAATGGGCGGGACTTCGGGGGTCGCGGCTTCAGCCGCGACATGAAGCCCGCAAAATCAAGGGGGGCTTTAGCCCCTGAAGCTGCCCAACAGGACTTTTCCCGCAACCTGTTCAGCCGTGCCGCAACCGGCCGCCTGTCAACGCGGCTTTAGCCGCTGAGGGTTGAATCTGGAAGTTGGCACACAGCCTCAACCGCCGGTGGCCGAACCGGCCACGGCCGGGCGCGTTGCGGAAAAAGGGAGGTTTTCAAAATGGCGAATACGGGACGCTTGGCGCCGGAACAGCTTTGCCAGCCCTGCGCGACGAACCAGTTCTCCTTCAAAACCACCGACGAACTCGAGGACCTGACCGAAGTCGTGGGCCAGGACCGCGCCGTTGAGGCGACGCGCTTCGGCATCGGCATCCGCCAGCCGGGCTACAACCTCTTTTTGCTCGGCCCGCAAGGGATGGGCAAGCAGACCATCGTGCGCCGCTTCCTCGAACAGAAAGCGGCGACCCAGCCGGAGCCCTCCGACTGGTGCTACGTCAACAATTTCGACGAGCCGCAGGAACCGCGCGTCTTGCGCCTGCCCACCGGACTTGGCAGCCAGTTGCGCGAGGACGTGGCGCGGCTGGTGGAGGAACTTCGCGCGTCCATTCCCGCCGCGTTCGAAACCGAGGAATACCGCGCGCGCCGCCAGGTGATCGAGCAGGAGGTGAAGGAGAAACAGCAGCAAGCGTTCGAGGACCTGCGAAGCGAGGCGGAAAAGCGCGGCATCGCCGTGGCCCACGCGCCCACCGGCATCGTGCTCGCTCCGCTTCGCAAGGGCGAAATGATGTCTCCCGAGGAGTTTCAAAAACTCCCCGAGGAGGAACACAAGCGCATCGAGAGCGATCTGGAACGGGTCAAGGAACAGTTGCGTACCGTGATGCGGCAGGCGCCGGAGTGGGAAAAGAGCGGCCGCGACAAGCTGAAGGCGCTCAACGACGAAGTGAGCCTGTTCGCCGTCGGCCATCAGATCGAAGCCTTGCGCAAGAAATACGCTTCGCACACGGAGATTGTCGGCTTCCTCGACGAGGTGCAGAAAGACGTGGTCGCCAACGTCGACGAGTTTCTGAACCCGCCGGAAAGTCCGCTCGCGATGCTCGCCGGGATTGCTCAGCCGGAGGGGAGGCGCGGCTCGCCGTTTTTCCGGCGCTACGAGGTGAATCTGCTGGTCGGGCATGAAGCCAATCACGGCGCGCCGGTGATCGACGAGGACGATCCGAGCTTCGGAAACCTGGTGGGCAAGGTGGAATACATGGCGCATCTCGGCGCGCTCTCCACCGATTTCAACCTCATCCGCGCCGGCGCCCTGCACCGCGCCAACGGCGGCTACCTGATTCTGGACGCCCGGAAAGTGCTGATGCAGCCCTACGCGTGGGAGGGACTCAAGCGCGCGCTGCGCTCCTCGGAAATCCAGATCAAGTCTCTCGGGCAGATGCTGGGCGTCGTGAGCACGATTTCGCTCGAGCCGGAGCCGATTCCGCTCGATGTGAAGGTGGTTCTCGTCGGCGAACGGCTGCTCTACTACCTCCTCTGCCAGTACGATCCCGACTTCAAGGAATTTTTCAAGGTCGCCGTCGATTTCGAGGAACGGATGCAGCGCAGCCCCGAACACCAGGAACTCTACGCGCGCCTCGTCGCCACGCTCGCCCGCGAGGAAAAACTCCAGCCGCTAGATCGCGCCGCCGTCGCCCGCGTCATCGAGCACAGCGCCCGCAGGGTGGAGGATTCCGAAAGGCTCTCGACTCATCGCATGGACCTGATCGACCTGCTGCGCGAAGCCGACTACTGGGCGCGCGAGGCGGGCCACACGGTGACCGGCGCGCCCGATGTCGAGCGGGCCATCGACGCCGGAATCCGCCGCGCCGACCGTGTCCGCGACCGCATCCAGGAAGCGATTCACCGCGGAACCATCCTGATCGACACGGCCGGGGAACAGGTGGGACAGGTGAACGGCCTCTCCGTGCTGGAGCTGGGCACCTTCGCCTTCGGCCAGCCCAGCCGCATCACCGCCCGCGTCCGCCTCGGCAAGGGCGAGGTGGTCGACATCGAGCGCGAGGTGGAATTGAGCGGTCCGATTCACTCGAAGGGAGTTCTGATCCTTGCCGGCTTCCTCGGCGCGCGCTACGCCCTCGACCGCCCGCTCTCGCTTTCCGCCAGTCTCGTTTTCGAGCAATCCTACGGCATGGTCGACGGCGACAGCGCATCGTCGGCCGAACTCTACGCGCTCCTCTCCGCGCTTTCCGGCGCGCCCATCCGCCAATCGCTCGCCGTCACGGGATCGGTGAATCAGCGCGGCCAGGTGCAGGCGATCGGAGGGGCGAACGAAAAGATCGAGGGCTTCTTCGACGTTTGCCGTGCGCGCGGCCTCACCGGCGAGCAGGGCGTGCTCGTTCCCGCCTCGAACGTGAAGAATCTGATGCTGCGCCGCGACGTGATCGACGCCGTGCGCGAAGGCAAATTCAACGTCTACGCCGTCGAGACCATCGATCAGGGCATCGAGATCCTCACCGGAGTCCCGGCCGGCGAGCGCGATGCGAGCGGAAATTTCCCGCCCGGCACGATCAATCAGCGCGTCGAAGCGCGCCTCGTGGAACTGGCCGAAAAGCGCCTGGAGGCCATCCGCAAAATCCAGGCCGAGAGCGAAGGATGAGCGCCGAGGAACGCGAGCCGGAGAAGCGGGAGTTCGAAATTCGCCGCATCCTCGTGGCGATCGACGCTTCGCTGCGCAGCCTCGCCGCGCTCGAAGCCGCCGCCGATCTCGCCGCCCAATGGCACGCCGAATTGCTCGGCCTTTTCGTCGAAGACATCGAGCTGTTGCGGCTGGCCGCGACGCCCGCCGCCATCCAATGCGTTTACCCGTCGGCGAGCGAGCACCCGCTGAGCACCACGCAACTCGAAAGCGAGTTGCGAGCGTTAGCCGAGCGCGCCAGAAGGGAAGTGGCCGGCGCCGCCACGCGCGCCCACGTGCGCTGGTCATTCCGCATCGTTCGCGGCAAGGTGCCCGCCGAAGTGCTCCTGGCCGCCGCCGAAGCCGATCTGCTCACCCTCGGCGGTGCGGGCGGCTCGATCGCGCGGCGGCTCGGGCTCGGGTCCACGGCGCGCGCCGCGATTGCCGGCGCCCGTTCCTCGCTGCTCCTGGTGCAGGGCCGCGTTTCGCGCCTCCAGCCGGTGCTGGCCGTTTACGATCGCTCGCCCGGCGCCGCCGACGTCTGCCGCTTCGCCGCCCGCCTGGCCGAATCGACCAGCGGTCGCCTCACCATGCTCCTGGTTTCGCCTTCCGGCTGGCGCGAGCCCGCGATCGAGGCGGAAATCGCGCGCCTCGTCGCCGGGCGCAAACTTCGCGTTCGCCTCCGCTGGCTCGAATCGGACGAAAAGCAGGATTTCCTGCGCGCGGTGCAAACGGAAGAGGGCGGCGTACTCGTCATCAGCGGCCAGAGCCCTTACCTCGAGGAAGAAATCGTCGAAAAAGTGTTGCGCCAAACCCCCCATCCCCTCCTGATTCTCGGCCGAAGAACCGATAGCGTCCTCCTGACGCGCCCGGAGCAGAGCGAAAGTTTTTGAAAGAGTCCGCGGCCGGAAATCGCGTAGCCGTACTCACTTCGGGCCAATCATTCCGGAACGGCACATCCTGTGTGCTCGAATACCCACTAAGTTCTTATGCTAATTTGCTTTGTCTCCCTCACCTCCTCTGAAACAATCGCCGCGCAGTCATCAATTCGGCTCGAGCAGTTCGATAAAGAGGCGGTCACTCACAATGAAATCAACGGACCAGGCCAAGGGGCTCTCCTTCAAGGACGTAATTGGAATTTTCTGGGAATGGCGGCAGGCTTCGATCTCGGTTGAGGTGTGCTTTTTCGGCAAGGCGGAAGCTTCCGAAACGGTACGCGTCTCGATTGACGGGCTGGTCTCGCTCGTGGATCCCGAAGGCATCATCACCGTTTCCGGTGACGGCCGCGAAATCGAGTTGGACCTCCGCGGTTGCGAGTTCCAGCACGCCAAGGAGGTCCCCGCACGCCAGGACGTTTTCGATCCGCTCGACCCCGATTCGATCCTGCAGGTGAAATTTCCGAACGGCGAGATTTGCCTGGTTTTCCCGTACCGGCGCGTGGCGCCGTCGGCGATCGCGCATCGGCGCGCGGCGAGCGGCCTCGAATGGCTGCGCAGCAAGCTCGGGCGTTCGGGCACGCTCTCCTTCCGCCAGAAAACGGATGCCGGCGGCCTGAAGCTGCACACGATTTCCTCTCTCGCGGCAGGCGGCGACCGCAGCTCGAAGCCGGGAACCAGCCGCACCGGCCCGCCGATCTTCCCCATCGCCGCTTTCCTGGTCATCTTTCTCCTTGTCGCGATTGCCCTCACGCCCGCGAACGTGCCCAAGCTGCTCGCCGAAATCGGGCTGAGCCAGAGATCGATGAGCGATCCGAACGCGATGGTCTGGGCGATTCAGCAGGAGGGCAACTACTACTGCTCGGGCAGCGTGCTTGCCGGCCGCAAACCGGGCGAGTTCATGAAGCAGGCCGACGCGCTGACGCTCGGCTATCAGCCGGCTCTCGACAATTACTGCGGCAGCGGCACGGGAAGCAGCGCCGCGCAGAACGGGAATTTCTCTTTCTACATCCAGCAATTGGGCCAGAGCGGCGGCAGGATGCTCTCGAGGCTGTTCTACTTCTCCCGCTCTTTGCTGACGCGTTCCTCTCAAAGCTCGGCGTCGGCCAATCCGCTGCCGGCTTCGCCTCCGGCCACGCCCCGCGCCTCCGCGCCCACGGCGGAGGGAACCATCGCCGCGGCTACATCGGCCGCAAGCGATCCCCCATCGAGTGCGTCCATAGGAGCGTCCGAATCCTCAGCCGCGCGGTAAATTAACCCCGGTCATCCCGAGCGAGTGTGACTTTTTTGTTTCGTGACGATTTTTCGCCTCTCTTCGCAGTCCGGCCCCAAGTAGCACAGGCACTCTTGCCCGTGCGCCCGTGTGCCAAAACAATTCCGCCGTAATCTACGACGCAACCTCGCCCCGAAGCCATTCGAGTCCGTAGCAACCAGCGCGAAAGCGCAAAAACGCAATCTCTTCGCAGTCCGTCAGTCCACGATCCCTCAGGCGCTAACCGAGACCCCGCCCGAAGTCGAAGAAGTGCTCGGCGTGGTGGTAAGTCCGCTGCTCTGCCCGAATTGCTGCAAGTCCTGCTGCAAGCTGTTGTAGACCTGCTGCGCCCCGCTCTGATTTCCCGATTGCAGCATCTGCACCAACTGGTTGAACTCCTGGCCGAGCGCGCTCCGGCTGCTTCCATCGCCCTGGTGACTGCGGTGCGTCATGCCGGTGCGAACCTGGAACTCCTGCTGCAGCGTAGCAAAGTCCTTCTGCGCCGCTGTCAGGCTGCTGGCGCCAAGGTCTTGCGAAAGCTGGCTGAAAGCCTGGGCAATCGGGTTCCCTTGTGTCGAAGAAACCGGCCCCGCCTGCGGATCGAGCTGTTGGAGCGTCGCGAAATCCGTTTGCGCCGCCGAAAGATTCCCCGATTGCAGATCCTGCCCGAGTTGCTGGAAATCCTGCTGCACCTGCTGCATCCGGTTCAGCATTCCCGGATTGTAAAAACTGTTCGGCGAAATACCCGCGATCATTCTGGCCTCCATGTGCCTGAAATATTTCCTCGGGGTGCGACCGGCAGCTGCGGCTGCCGGCCAGGCCGTCGCTCTTTCTTCCCGCCCAAAGAACCCCGCGCCCAAACAAGCACGTTGCAAGCCACGATTGCGCGTTCCATCAGCGTTGAGGAACATGCGGACCCGCCGCAAGTTAGCGCAAGCTGTATCCAGAAGCACCGCCTCCCGAATCCCCGCACCTGGGCAAGCTTCGTCCCACGACCCCGGCAAAATCTGCCCCGCCCGCCACATCTCCAGCACGGGTAGCCACGGTCAGCGATGTTCTGACCGTGGGCCTTTGCCCCCCAAAATTCCGCAGACCGGAGTTCGTGCCGCCGGCTGGACATGCGCCGAAGCGAAGCGGGAAAACGCCCGAATGCTTGTGGGTAGAGGCGGAACTTGTCCCGACCCGGTCGGGAGCCGCGACAGAAGGCCCACAAACTCAAGGGGGCATTAGAATCTGTGTGGCACTTCGCGTTTTCGAAAGGGCACGGCTTCAACCGTGCCGTAAGCGCCTGCTCATCAATGCGGCTTTAGCCGCTGAGGGCCGAATTTGGAGGTTGCCTCACAGACTCTTTATCCCCTGAAGCGGCAGTTCGAAGTGTTTCCATGCCTCCACGTGCCGCTACTATCACCGCGCGACTGTTTACTCTTGGTCATACCGACGCGCGAATGACGTTTCCTTACGCCTCGCGAAGCATAGGATAGCGGAAGCACCGGGGAGGGAAACGCAATGCATGATGCCGAACTGACCACCGCGACAATCTTCCAGCTAAGCAACGCGGACCTGGGCACGCTGATAGACGCCACGCTCGAATTCGTCGACGTGAGCGAAGCCGCCGTGCGCATCCTCGACGCCGCATGGGACGAACTCCTGCGTCGCTACCCTACCCCCATGCGTGTCGATGTCCCCGACACCGCCGAACTGCCCTGCCCAATCGCGTGACTCCGGAAGAGGAAGCAAGCCACAACTCGCAGCGCCGGCTTCGGCGCCAATAAACGGATCGAGAAGACGCAACCGCGCGAGAACCCTGCCGCAAGCGAACGCCGCTAAGTTGTTGGGAAGGATTGGGGTGAGCGAGGGGATTTGAACCCCCGACCCTCGGAGCCACAGTACGGTAGCAAAAAATCTACAACCCGTTGACGGCGCATAACTTACAACGGGAAAACACTCGAAATTATCCGTCCTTTTCGGGCGCTAAACGGGCGTCAGATTTCCTGCCAAAATTTCTGGGGATATAAACCTTGCGCCTCATCAGCTCGAGGTGATCGATCGGCTGACTAAGTAGGTGAATTCGCTCGTTCCATTTCTGGAAGTTCTCCCTGAAACCCGGCGAGAGCGATGAATACTCTTGACTCGATGGTCTTGCCATTTTCCGCGGCGAGAGCCAAAGCGCAGCAACGGTGCATCCCTTCGATGATGATGATCCCCCGGGCAGTTCGCAGACCCACGAGATATGTTTCCTTTGGGAAATTCGCTCCCATTTCTCGGATGATGGCGTTCCCTTGCACGGCGGGATGCTTCGCGAGTTCCCGGAACGTCCTGTGCTTTGCTCCCTCGTAATACCTCGCGATCCAGGGACGAAAGGAACCTCCCAGAAAGCTCGGGACAACCCTGAGCGGATCGGTGATTTCGAACAACTTCCACTCGAGATCCCGACACTGCAAGTCTTTCAGCGTGTTCGTTCGCCAATCGTCCCAGGAGTCAAAGCCGCTCTTCGTATAGTGTTCGATCCAGTGAGGGAGCTTCGATTCGGCATCCCTCCACAGGGAGAATACATCGGCCCAGGTCAACGGCTTTACGGCCTTGAGACACGCTTCTTGAGGGTTCAGCTTTGGCTGTTCGGACATAACATCAAAATACCCGATATAAGGACGAATGTGGTCGGCGTCACGATCAAGTTCCAAATATTAGGTTTTTCAACATGAAGTACAGGTGGATGATGCTCCAAGTGGGTGGCTGGTTCTGCTAAAGTGAAGGGCATGGCGACACCTACAAAAACTCCATCGCCGGATCAAATCAAGCGACTGACCTATTCAAAATACCTGCTGAGCCGGTCCCGCTCGCTCCAGCGGCTTGGCAATGAGCTTGCGACCGCCGAAGCCGTTCTCGTTGGGCATGATGCCGCCGAGATGACCATGCGGGTCGCAGCGGAGTTCGTGGGAGCAAAGCAGCCCGAACCGTTTATGGCGTTCTGGGAAAACGTCAAGGTCAGAACGAATGTCGAGCCACCGGATAAAGACGCCCTGAGGCGGTTCAATGAACTGCGGGTCAACTTTAAACACCTAGGGATTATGCCGCATCCGGGTGATGCAGCCGATCTGCTTCCCATCGTCGAAAATTTCTGCCACGAAATCGCAAAGATATATCTAGACACTGACTTCGACTCAATTAGCCTGGCTGATTTAATTCCAAACGAAAAGGCGCGGAATCAAGTCAAGGAAGCCGAGGCTGCATTTGCCGGTAAAGACGTACAAGGTGCCTTCCTTGCAATAAGCTTGGCCTTCTACGAACTAAGCGTAGAGGCCTACCGGAAGCCGGGCCTTGCAATAGACAAGATTTGGAGGTGGGGCGGCGTTCCCTCTGACTGGCCTAAGGAAATGACCGACCACACGCATAGCGTCAGACTCGATTGGCTGGCCGAGACTCTTGATGAGCTGGCCGGCGCAATTAATTCGCTAGCTCTCGGAATGAATCCTCAAAGGCTTAGGCGCTTCCAGCACCTTATTCCACACATTCTGCAAACTGAATACGGCCCGATGACAGCTAGGTGGGACCGCAGCCCGACAGACTTGGGGGAAAAGGACTTCAGGTTCTGCCTCCATTTTGTCATTGACTTGGCCCTACAACTGGCGACCTCGACATAGGAACAGTGTGTCTCGACATCCAGGCGAGCGGCTCGCCTAGGACCTCTCCAACCCTTCTCGGTGTGCCTAGACGTCGGTGCGGCGAGTTGTGTCACTAGGGCCAGCAGATTCGTGTGACGCGAAGCGGGTCCCGACCTCAGCCGTCCTTCTGCAGGTCGCGTACGATCCTTTGCAATCAGACGTACAGGCTCATAGACTTGCGGAGCTCAAGGTCTCGCGCGTTGCTTGGAGATCACTGTGGTTGCCGCTCAGCAACTCCTGGGGGACACGAATCTGTCCCCAACCATGCCGCACTACGTCGGTCTCGCTGGCCTTCACGCGCAACCCCGCCATCAGGAAAATCGCGACGTTGCAGGATTAATCCGACCTGACGTTTGCACTTTGCACGGCAAGCGCAAACAAGGCAATCGGGCAGAGAACGGGCAAACAGTTGCGAAGGACGGAACGTAAGCCATTGGAAAGATTGGGGTGAGCGAGGGGATTTGAACCCCCGACCCTCGGAGCCACAGTCCGATGCTCTGCCGCTGAGCTACGCTCACCGCCGGATGGCTACCATCTTACACAAAAAATTGTCGCCGCACATAGACGCTTCGCAGCGTATACTGTCGGGCGTCCAGAAGCGCAAATGGAAATCCCAGTCAGACCCACACACATGCTCTCTCGACGCTTGGTGCCCCAGATTCTTTTCGTCTCGCTCCTTTCGCTCGCGCTATTTTCCGCGCCCGTCCCTGCCGGCGGCGGGTTCAGCCATTACGTGTTCGCCTGGGCGATGTCGAGCGACAAAACCCAGCCGGATTTTCTCGCGGTGATCGATGCATTGCCCCAATCGCCCTCCTACGGCCGCGTCGTCACCACGATTTCGGCGGGCTTCCCCGGCATGGCGCACCACACCAATTACCAGATGCCGGCCAACAACATTCTCTTCGCCAACGATTACACCCGTGGCCTGACGTTTCGATTCGACCTGCGGAACCCCCGGACGCCGAAACTCCTGGGCCACTTCGGTGCGGCCGGGCCGTACACGCACCCACACAGTTTTTTCCGGCTGCCCAGCGGCAATGTGCTGGCCACATATCAGACCGTCGGCGATACGAACAGCCAGCCGGGCGCGCTGGTGGAACTCGATCCGGAAGGCAGGCCGTTGCGGATTAGCTCGGCCGCCGCGCCAGCCGTCGATAATTTCATTCGGCCGTACAGTCTGGCGGTGGTCCCGGCGCTCAATCGCGTGGTGACCACAAGCTTCGACATGTACAAGACCGGTACCAGCCACGTCGTGCAGGTCTGGCGCTTGAGTGACTTGCGGCTGCTGAAAACCATTCTTCTGCCCGCCGGTCCTCGCCCCCTCCTTGACCAAAGCTCGGCCGAGCCGCGGCTGCTCAGCGACGGCCGTACCGTGCTGTTCGGGACATTCACTTGCGGGCTGTATCGCATGGAAGGGCTCGGCGGAAACGATCCGAAGGCGGTACTCGTGTACGACTTTGGAGGGAAAAACTGCGCGGTGCCCGTAGTGGCGGGCCACTACTGGTTCCAGCCGGTCGGCGATCAACACAAGATCGTCACGCTCGATGTCTCCGACCCGTCGCGGCCGAGGGAGATTTCGGAACTGACGCTCGGCCCAAAGGATTTTCCGCATTGGCTCGCGCTCGAGCCGAGCGGGCGGCGAATTGTTGTAACCGGATACTTCGGCTTGCTCAATCAGGTCGTCATGCTCGATGTCGGGCCGGATGGGCGGCTCGCTGTCGATCAGCGATTTCACAGCGGGCCGGCAAGCGAACCGGGGATTCGTTCTGGATATGAAGAAGTGGCCGCACGGTGGATCGGGGCCAGCGATTCCTCACGGCACAGTCTTCAGCAATCCTTGAAGCCCACAGCCTGCACGTGCGGCCGTTCGGATACGAATCAAGCTCAGCGGCCTCACTTCCTCCCATGGTGTGCGCAACGTTGCCAGTAGTGGTGTCAGCCTGTACACCCCGCCGAAAAACTGCTTCCCAGTTGCCGTCCCGAGCGAAGCGAACAATCTGCCGTAAGCTCCTGTCAACGCTGCTTTAGTTCTCCCCCATCGCTACCTGCAGTCCACGTAGACCCTCCGCTTCCCTCAAGTCGCCACTTCGCGGTAAGCTGACGCGCCCGAGCATCCCTCCCGATTTCCCCTTCCTGGCCCCGTTCCCCATCCCTCGCTGAAAAAAGTCAAAAATGTCCCGGTTAAAAAAATTGAACTTCTTGAAAAGAAAGGCCTTATCACGGCTTCAGCTCGACCGGGTGTCCCGCTTAACGCCCTCCGTGTGACACCCTCCAGGCAAATTCGCAGGCAAGGGAACTCCCAGAAAACGCAAGAGTTGCCGCCTCACCCTTCCCAGCCGCCTCGCGCCCGTCAAACGCAGTGACACCCTGAGTGACACCCTGAGCGACACCCTCCGCCACTCCGCGACAATTCCCGCCGCCCGCCTGTTCGCGCCCTCCGTGCAAGCCACCGAATATGGGACGCAAGTTATAGGCAGTACTGGTCTTGCTCAGCTACGCAAAGCCCCCAATTCTCTTCGAGGATTTGCTGGCGCCAAGCCGGAGGCGAAGGATACGCTCGGAACCGGATGGGGCCATTCCATGGCGTTTTTCAGACCGCGTGTCGGGTGTGCATCCGTGCGCGCCGGCGAAAAACGGCCGTAACTCGGATGTCTGGGAGGAGAGTGCCTTGAAGAAACATGTGGCGGCAGGCTTGATGGTGGCGGCAGTAATCGCGTTGGCGGGGTTCGCTGCCCCGAGATTGCTCGAAGCCCAACAGGGTAACCCGCCGGCTTCGCGAGTGATCGTGGTGCGTGACGTGGCTCATGTGATTTCGCCACGCCTGGGCGGCATGAAGCCGATCCCGCCGGCCTACGGGGTGCGCAAGGAGATTCCCCTGCGGCATGCGCGTCCGATTCAGTCGTCCGTGCAGCCCGCGGCGCCGGATCCGGTGCTGCAAACCTCGGCTGGGACTTTGGCCTCGACGACCTCGGGCACCAACTTCCTCGGCGTCGGCGAAGGCCTGAACAATTTCTCCGTCCAATACGCCCCTCCCGACACGAACGGCTCGGCCGGCGCCACGCAGTTCGTCCAATGGGTCAACGTCGATTTCGCAATCTTCAACAAGAGCACCGGAGCCCTCCAGTATGGCCCGGCGCTCGGGAGCACGCTCTTTCAGGCCCTCAGTGGCACCGCCTGCGCGTCAAACAACAGCGGCGACATCATCGCGCAATACGATAAGCAGGCTCAGCGCTGGGTGATGATGCAGCCGGTCTTCACGAGCCCGTATTATCTTTGCGTCGCTGTTTCCACCACGTCAGACGCAACGGGCACCTACAACGAATATCAGTTCCCCATTGCCAATGGTCATTTCCCCGACTATCCCAAACTCTCCGTTCTGGCCCGATGGCTACTACATCTCCTACAACGACTTCGGCACTGGGGGAAGCAATTACACCGGCGCCTACGCCTGCGCCCTCGACCGCACGGCCATGCTGGCCGGCAATGCGGCCACCATGCAATGTTTCGACGCTGGCAGTTCCCATTTCAGCCTCTTGCCCGCCGATCTCGACGGCGATTCCGGCGCTCCGGGAACCACCGCGGCTCCGCCGGCAAACGCTCCCGAGGATTTCATCGAACTCGCCACCACCAGTTCGCTCGACCTGTTTCAGTTCCACGTCGACTTTTCGAATGCGTCCAACTCCACCTTCACCGGCCCGACCACGATTCCAGTCGCTTCCTTCAGCGAGGCCTGCGGCGGCGGCACTTGCATTCCGCAATCTGGAACCAATCAGCAATTGGACTCGCTCGGCGACCGTTTGATGTATCGCTTCGCCTATCGCAATTTCGGCTCGTATCAGTCGTGGGTTGTCAGCCACTCGGTAGCCACCGGAAGTGGAAATACCGGCGTCCGCTGGTATGAGATTCGGGATTCTGGCTCGGGGCCCTCGCTGTACCAGCAGGGAACGTTCGCGCCGGATTCGAATTATCGCTGGATGCCCAGCATCGCCGAAGACGAAAAAGGCGACATCGCCATGGGCTACAGCGTTTCGAGCAGCACGATGTATCCCGCCATCAGCTTCACCGGCCGCGTGCCGACTGATTCGCTCGGCACGATGGAAACCGAAAACAGCATCATCCAGGGTACCGGCTCGCAAACGGGCAACAACTTGAGCCGCTGGGGCGACTACAGCGACATGTCGATCGATCCGGTCGACGATTGCACGTTCTGGTACACGACCGAATACTTGCAGACGAGCGGATCGTTCAACTGGAGCACGCGCATCGCTTCGTTCACCTTCCCCGGTTGCACGACGACCACGCCCGATTTCTCGCTCTCGGCCACGCCCACGTCGCAGACAGTGACGGCAGGGAACAGCACCAACTACACGGTCGACGTCACGCCGGCGAACAGCTATACGGGCACCGTCACCCTGAGCGTCACGAGCACGCTTCCTGCAGGCATGACCTACAGCTTCTCGCCGAATCCGGTCGGCATCAACTCAAACACCGCAGGTTCGTCCACGCTCGGCGTGAACACGAGCACGTCAACTCCAGCCGGCACCTACAACCTGACGGTGAGCGGCACGGACGGCACACTCACAAACACGACGCAGGTTACGGTAGTAGTGAACCCGGTTCCAACGCCTGATTTCTCCCTTTCGAGTTCACCGGGCTCGGCAACCGTCACCCAGGGCAACGCGGCGAGCTACACGATCGCCGTCTCGCCGAGCGGCGGCTACACCGGCACCGTGAATCTCACAACCGGTTCACTGCCCACTGGCGTCACCGCCTCGTACAATCCTTCCGCGGTCACCACGACTGGCGGCTCCGTCGTGAGTTCCACCTTGACACTCACCACGGCCAGCAACGCGCCCACCGGCACGTACAACATCACCGTCACCGGTACCGACAGCACAGGATCGCCCACCCACTCGATTCAAGTCGGCCTGACCATCCAGCAAGTCACCAGTTCCGACTTCACAATCAGCGCGACGCCATCCATCTCGGCGGCCCAGCCGGGATCGAGCACGACCTATACCGTCACGATCGCGGGATCGGCCACCGGCCCGTTCAATGGCACGGTGAATTTGAGCGTGGGCGGGGTGCCATCGCGCACGAGCGCAAGCTTCAACACAACCTCCATCACCGGCTCGGGAAGCGCTACGCTGACCGTCTCGCCTCATCACAACGCCCAGAACGGCAGCTTCACCCTGACCATCACCGGCACCAGCGGCAGCCTGTCGCACGTGGCGACGGTGACGTTCGTCATCGGGACCATCACGACGCCGGACTTCTCGCTCTCCGGCTCGCCCAGTTCGCAGACGGTGGCCCCGGGCAGCGGGACCAGCTACACGATCACCCTGACGCCCAGCGGCGGTTACAGCGGCACGGTCGGCCTGAGCGCAACCGGATTGCCCTCGGGCGCCTTGGCCTTGTTCACTCCATCCTCGGTCAGCGCAAGCAGCACGACTTCTTCGCTGTCCATCACAACCAGCAGCTCTACGCCGACCGGCTCCTTCCCGCTGACCATCACCGGGACCGACGGCACATTGACCCATACCACCAGTGTCACCCTGGTTGTGCAGACCTCGGGTGGCAGCGGTGATTTCTCGATTACCGCGTCATCATCGTCGCCGTCGACGATAGGGGCGAAGTCGAGCGCGACCAGCACGGTTACCATCACGCCATCGGGCGGCTTCGCCGGCACCGTGAGTCTGAGCGTGAGCGGTTTGCCCCGTGGCACCAGCGCAAGCCTCAGCCCGTCGTCAGTCACCGGTTCGGGCTCATCTACGTTGACCATCTCGACGGGTGGGCATCCCGCAACCGGTACCTTCACGCTGACAATCACCGGAACCAGTGGCAGCACTACGCATACGGCGTCGATACCACTGACCATCAACTGAGTCTCTGACTTGTACGTCCGCGCTTCGGGCCGGGAATGCCCGGCCCGAGGCGCGGCGATACTCCCTTCCGCGATTTGTTGACACTCCCGCCGGTCTGCCCGTATGCTTCGCGCGATTTTTTCGATTCCGTGGATGGGGGTGTGTGCATGAGAAGGATTCTGTGCCTGATTCTTTTGCTGGCATTCGCGGCGATGGCGCCGGTGCCTGGCTTTGCCGCCGAAAAAGCGAAGACGCTCTTCGTGCGCTGCGGAAAGCTGATTTACGACACCGAAAAACCGCCGATCGCGAATGCGGACATCATCATTACCGATGGCAAGATCACCGCCGTCGGCCGCAATCTGGCGGTTCCGGCCGGCGCCGAGCAGGTCGACTTGTCGAAGGACACAGTGCTGCCGGGCTTCCTCGACGCGCATATCCACTTGTGGACCGGGCCGCGCGAGCCGATGGCCGACGGGCCGCTCCAGGCGTTGCGGGCGCAGCAGGACATGAAGCACGCGTTGTCGCTCGGGATCGTGGGCGTGCGCGTGCTGGGCTCGAACAACTTCATCGACGTCGCGCTCGAAAACGCCATCGACGAAGGCATCATTCCCGGGCCGCACGTCATTCCGGCCGCGCATCCGATTTCCATCATTGGCGGTCACGACGACTTTCTGAATTTTCCGGAAGAGATCCGGCTGTCGGGCTTCTATACGCCGCTCAACGGCTTCGTGAATTCTCCCGCCGACGCCAAGAAGGCCGTGCACCTCCAAATCAAATACGGCGCGAAGGTGATCAAGGTGTTCGCTTCCGGCGGGGTGCTCTCGCCGCTCGATTCGCCTTTTGCCGAGCAGCTCTCACCCGAGGAATTGCGGGTGATCTGCGAGGAGGCGCACATGGACAACCTGAAGGTGGCGGCGCACGCGGAAAACCTGCGCAGCATCCTGGCCGCCTTGCACGCGGGCGTCGATTCGATCGAGCACGGTTCCGAACTGAACGCCGAAGCGATCGATTACATGAAGAGCCATCACGTCTACCTCGACCCGACGGTCTTCATCGTCGGCAACATTTTGAAGAACGGCGCGAAGATGCACCTGCCCGACTACGTGCTCTCCAAAGCCCACGAGCTGGCCACCAGGCACTTCGCCAGTTTCGCCATGGCTCTCAAAGCCAACGTCACCATGGCCGCCGGCTCGGACCAGTCCTATGGGCCCGAAGGCGGCACCGTGCTGGACGAAATGATCGCCCTGGTCGAGCACGGGATGACGCCGGAACAGGCCCTGACCGCCGCAACCAAGCACAATGCCGACCTGATGGGTCTGGATCGTCTGGGAACAGTAGCGGTGGGGAAGGAGGGGAGTCTGGTCGCGGTAGAAGGCGACCCGCTGGCCGATATCCACGCGGTAAAAAGCACGCGGGCGGTGATTTTCGAGGGGCACGTGGTGCCTTTTGTGGGCAAACCGATCCGGTACTGAGAGCGCGGAGTCTCTTTTCACAGACGCCGGTGAAGCCGGATGAGAACGTTCCGGTTCGGCCGACCGAGTTATTGACGAAAAGGTTATAGGGTGGAAAAGGTGCGAACTCCAACGATCGACGGCACTTTTGAGCGGGTTTACCCTCGCGCGTCATTTTTCGAAGATCGTACTGGAATGGTTGGCAACGTGTTCTACATTTCCAGTGTAAGACAGCGGCGCCATGGGCAAAGGAAAGACCAACTCGAATATTCGTGTCGTAATCGCCGACGACCACGCCATCTTCCGGGAGGGGCTGAGAAAGCTGCTGGAGGGTGCCGGTGATATCGCTGTCATCGGAGAGGCCGGTGACGGGAACGAAACGATACGCCTGCTGAGCAAGCTCAAGCCCGACGTTCTGCTGCTCGATCTGCGAATGCCGAACAAAGACGGGCTTGGCGTGCTCGAGGAGATGAACGGGCAATCCGAGCAGACCCGCGTCATCCTGGTCACCGAGGGCGAAAGCGAGCACGACGTGGTACGGGCGATGCGGCTGGGGGCGCGGGGCGTGGTATGGAAGCAATCGGCCAGCGCGCTGCTGCTCAAGAGCATCCGGAAGGTGCACGCGGGGGAGATCTGGCTCGATAACCGGATGACGGCCGAGTTGATCGACGCCTTCAAGAAGTCGTCGGATTCGGGGGCGCGGCGGGAGAAGCCGCTGCTCAGTCCGCGCGAGCGGGAGATCGTGCAACTGGTGGCGCAGGGCTTCCGCAACCGCGAGATCGCCGAGAAGCTGTTCATCAGCGAACAGACCGTGAAGAATCACCTGCACAATATCTTCGACAAACTTGGTGTTTCCGATCGCCTCGAACTGGCTCTCTACGCCATTCATCACCACCTGACCGAGATTTCCTGAATCGCCGCGTAGTGTCGCGTGATCTGCGCGCCCGTTTCCTCTTGCGGAACTGGCGCATTTGCGCGAGTCCGCACTAAGGTCTTATTCTGGGTTCCATCCAATGGAGGAAGCGAAAAAAGCGAGGAAGTGGGCCGCGCGCGTGTGGACGCGTGAAGCGCTGCTGCTGACTTCGCTGCTTGCTCTCGGGATCATGTTCGGCGTGACCCAGGCGGCCGTCAGTTTCTACCGCGGGAAACAGACCGATCTGGCCAATATGTGGTTCCAGCGCGGCGACGCGGCGCTCAAGTCCAATCGCCCGAAAGAAGCGATCGAGGACCTCCGCAACGCCCTCAGCTACGCTCCCGACGATCCGACCTACCAGTTGCGCCTCGCCCAGGCGCTGGCCGCCGACAATCGCATCGACGCGGCCGAAGCCTACCTGTTCGACTTGTGGAACAGCCAGCCCGGCAGCGGCGAGATCAATTTCGAGCTTGCGCAGCTCGAGGCGCGCAAGGGAAATCCCGACGCGGCCCGCTATTTCGACAACGCGATCTACGGCGTTTGGGACAAAAATCCTGTAGAGCAGCGCTGGCAGGCGCGGATGGCACTGTTCCATTACTGGATATCGCATGGCAATCTGGGACAGGCGCAGGCCGAACTGCTGGCGCTCGCCGCGGAAACTCCCGACATCGATTTTCAGCGCCGGACCCAGATCGGCCAGTTGCAGCTCCAGTCGAGCGATCCGCGACAGGCGCTCGAACAGTTCCGGGCGGCCCTGCGCGTGAGCCCTCGATACGTTCCGGCGCTGGCCGGGGCCGGGGCGGCCGAAATAGCGATTGGCGAGTACAAGAACGCGATACCGTTCCTGGAGACGGCCGCGCGATTTGCTCCACACAACCTCCAGGTAGCCGATCAGCTTCGTTTCGCGCGACTCGTGCTGGCGAGCGACCCGTTTGAGATCGGCCTCGGGCCGGACGAGAGAGCACAGCGCACGGTCGACGCCTACCTGCAGGCGCAATCGCGCCTGACCTCCTGCGCCAACCAGCACGGGGTGCAGGTGGCCGTGCAGAACCCCCAGAATCCGTTTCAGCAGACCTGGGCGTCGGGGCAGAAGCTTCAGCCGCTGATGCGGAAGTTGCGGACGCAGCCCCAAAACGTGGTGCAAATCATGAACTTTGTCTATTCAGCGGAAAATCTGGCCGCCGATGAATGCGGCCCTCTGGAAGGGAAGGACCAAGCGCTGTGGCTGATCGGCAAGAAACACCAGTTGACGGGAGTCAGCGGCCAGAGCGGCCGTTAACCGCTCTGGCCGCAAAAGCTTCCGCGCACGCCGCCCGTATCCGCGAACTGGCGGGACGGCTTACTGTCCGCGAATCGCAACTTTTCCTGCTCCTCTCCACGCTGATCGGGTTGCTCGCCGGGCTGGCGGTGGTCTGCTTCCGCATTGCTATCGACACGACGCGAATCTGGCTGCTGGGCTCAGGACTGGCCCCGGCTTCCTGGGAGCGGACCCTGTTTGTTCCGACAGTGGCGGGGATATTGGTGGCGCTGCTGGTGATGTGGGTGTTCCCGGACGTTCGCGGCAGCGGGGTGAACCAGACCAAGGCGGCCGTTTACATCTACGACGGATACGTGCCTTTCCGCACCGTCATCGGGAAATTCATCACCTGCGCACTGGCCATTGGCGGCGGATTCTCTCTCGGCCCGGAAGATCCGTCGCTGCAGATGGGCGCGGGCATCGCCTCGGCTATGGGAAGGCGGTTGCGCCTGTCGCAGGAAAAGACGCGGCTGCTGGCGCCGGTGGGCGCGGCAGCGGGACTGGCGGCGGCGTTCAACGCGCCGATTGCCGGCGTGCTGTTCGTCTTCGAAGAGGTGATCGGGACCTGGAGCGCGGGCGGGCTCGGCGGATTGATTCTGGCCGCGGCCGCGAGCGTGACGATCTTGCGGTTGTTCCTGGGGAGCCAGCCCATGTTCCGCGTGCCCCCCTATCGCGGGTTTTCGCCGCCCGAACTGATCGGCTACGCGGTGCTCGGCGTTTTCGGCGGATTCGCTTCGGTTGTCTTCCTGAAATTCCTGGCCTACCTGCGGCCCCGGCTGCGCAAGCTGCCCCGCTGGACCTTCTATGTCCAACCGGCCATCGCCGGCTTGCTGATCGGCCTCATCGGTCTGGCCTATCCGCAGGTGATGGGCGCCGGCTACGTCTACATCGACCAGGCGTTGCACGGCCAGTTCACCTGGCAGACGCTCGGCATCCTGGGCGGACTGAAGATTCTGGCGACCGGCATGGCCTTTGTCAGCGGAACCCCCGGCGGCATGTTCGCGCCGGCGATGTTCATCGGCGCCACGCTCGGTGGGGCGGTCGGCGGAGCGGAGCAGCTCCTCTTCCACCATATGCACGGATCGGCGAGCGCGTTCGCGCTTGTGGGTATCGGTACGCTGTTCGCGGGCTTCCTGCGCACGCCGATCACCTCGGTGTTCATGGTGCTCGAAACCAGCGGGAACTATTCGATCATCATTCCGGTGATGATTTCGAACACCATCGCCTATCTGATTTCGCGCCGCTATCAGAAAGTCCCGCTGTTCGATCTGCTCTCGCGGCAGGAGGGCGTAGACCTGCCCTCGCTCGAGGAACAGCGGGAGCAGCCGGTGCTGCGCGTGGAGCACGCGATGAACCCGCCGGCGTTCCCGGTGGTGCGCTCGGAGAGCCTGGTGGGCGAAGCGATCGCCATGGCCACTTCCGCGAATGCGCGCGTGCTGCTGGTCCGCTTCCCGTCGGGCCGGTGGATGGCGGTCGAGCGATCGCAACTGGATCGCTACGGCGAAGCGGATGGGCGCGGTCGCAAGCTTTCCGACGTACTGACGGCGGATTGGCTGCCGACCGTGCATCCCGACCAGCCGCTCGATGTCGCGATCGGCTTCGCGCAGGGCCGGCCGGTGGTGCCGGTGGTGAGCCGTGTGGATCCCGGAAAACTCGAGGGTGTGCTGACACTCGACGACGTTCTCGAAACCTACCGGGAAGCAAGCGAGGATCCGCACAGTTCTAGCCATTCCGTACCCTGATGGGGTCCAACTTCCCGCCTATTGAGTCGTTTGCCGTGCGCTGCTAGGCTAAGGTCCTTCAGGAGGAGGAGGCGACTTTGGCAGCGGGAGAGCGCAGAGCAGCACGCCGTTTTCGAATGCAATTGCCTTTATCGATTCGCTGGACCGATGGAGTGGCCGCGGGCGAAGCCCTCAGCGTTTCCAGGGACGTGAGTTCCCGCGGTGTTTCCTTCCTTCTGTCCAAACCGGTCGAAGCGGGTTCGCTCGTGGAGATCGTCATGACGCTTCCCCACGAAGTCACGCTGGCCGGCCCGGTTCGTGTGCGTTGCCTGGGGCGCATCCTCCGCTCCCGGACTCATGAAACCGCCAACTATCAGGTGGCCGCGGCGATCGACCGCTACGAATTCCTGCGGGCAGAACAGTAAAACCCTGCTCTAATTCCAGTTTTTCGCAACCCGCTCCGGCGGCATGAGGTATCCGTGCACACCCGTATCACGGTCGGGTGGCATGGCCGGTCGAAGTTCAGGGAAGTAGCCCCAAACAGCGAGGCAGGTTAGTTGCGGCGGCGCCGCTCGGCGCACTTCAGGCAGAAGCGGGCCCACGGCAGGGCACGGAGCCGGGGCTCGGGAATCTGTTCCGCGCAGCTCTCGCAGACACCGTAGGTGCCGCGGTCCATCCGATGGATGGCCGCTTCCACTTCCGCAAGGGTCTTCTGGCCCTGCTCGAGCGTGATGAACGCCAAGTGCTCCATCTGCGCCAAGCTCGCCTGCCCCACTTCGTCGTCCGCTACGCGCTCACTGCGCACATCCTGGCGCCATTCCCGCAACTGCCCCAGCAATTCGTCCCGTTTGGACTTGAGCAGTTTGCCGAAATCCGTTTTCTTCGAGTTTTTCGCTTTTTTGGTGACCAGCATTTTGGCTTCCTCCTACCTCAGGTCTTCACAAGGGGCCTAAGGAGGTCTCTTTGCACACATTGGATGCTTGCCACGACAACCCGGTTGCAGAATCTCGATCAAGGCGCTGCGGCTCGGGCCGGAGGCGAGGGGGCGGCGCGGTCGCATCGCTAACTTATTGCCAAATAGTGGGTTGGGGCTTTTGGTGGTCAGATGGCGACAGCTTCTGCCTTGCTAAAGCGTCTTCGAGAAGCGCGGGCGGTCGCCGGATTCCATCCGGGGCAGGTAGCTGTCGAAGACCATGGCCACGTTCCGCATGAAGATGCGGCCGCGCTCGGTGATGGCGATTTCTTCGGGGGTGCTACGCACCAGGGAGTCGGCTTCGAGGCCCTTCAGGGCATCGAGTTCGGCGGCGAAATAGGCGTCGAAGTCGATGGCGAAGGCGGAGGCGATCTCCGCTTTCTTGACCACGGCGTGGCAGAGCAGGCGGCTGATCACCTCGGCGCGCACCTGGTCGTCGTCGGTGAGGCGGTATCCGCGCATCATGGCCAGGCCGTTCTTTTCGACGGCTTCGCGATACTGAGCGAGGTCGCGGAAATTCTGGACGTAGCTGCGGCCCAGGCGGCCGATGGCGCTCACGCCGAGGCCGTAGAGGTCGGCGCCGGCGCGCGTTGAATAGCCCTGGAAGTTGCGATGCAGACTGCGGTTGCGCTGGGCGTGGGCCAGCTCGTCCTCGGGCCGGGAGAAGTGGTCCATGCCGATGTAGATGTAGCCGGCGTCGCGGAAGCGGTTGATCGCGGTGCGGAAGATGCGGAACTTCTCGTGATCGGCGGGCAGCGCCGAGACGAAACTCCCCTGCTGTTTCTTGAGCCAGGGCACGTGGGCGTAGCTGAACAGAGCGATGCGGTCCGGCGTGAGTTCGACGATGCGCTCCACGGTTTCGCTGAACGTTTCGGCGGTCTGGTGAGGCAGGCCGTAGATCAGGTCGACGTTCAGGCTGATGAAGCCGAGCGCGCGGGCCGCCTCGATCACCTCGCGCGTCATTTCGTAGGGCTGGATGCGATGGATGGTCTTCTGCACCTCGGGCGTGAAATCCTGAATGCCCATGCTGAGGCGGTTGAAGCCCAGCCGGCGCAGCACCTCGAGGTGCGCGGGCGTGGTGACGCGGGGATCGATCTCGACGCCCATCTCGGCGTCCGGCGAGAAATGGAACGACAGGCTGAGGTCGGCGAAGAGATCTTCCATCTGCCCGGGATTGAGATAGGTGGGCGTGCCGCCGCCCCAGTGCAGCTGGACGACGGGGCGCTCGCGGGAGACGGAGCGGGAAAGCGCCGCGATCTCGCGGCGCACCGTTTCGAGATATTCGCCGGCGACGCTGTGATCCTTCCGGATCACCACGTTGCAGGCGCAGAACAGGCACAGGCTCTCGCAAAACGGGAGATGGACGTAGAGGGAGACGTCGCTGCCGGAGGCGTCCGAGCGTGCGAGCGCCCGGTCGAGATCGGCGCGGGTGAATTCGTCGGTCCAGGCCGGCGCTGGAGGATAGCTGGTGTAGCGCGGGCCCGGCCGGTTGTACTTATGCAGCAGCTCGTCGGGCAGGTCGAGCTGCGCAGTCTTGTTTTCTGAGGCGCTGTTTACGCCGTCAATCGCCATGGGCATTTTCCTTCAAGTGGCATCGGGAGCGGAGGCAGTCCTCGCGTAAAACCCGGCGTTGGCCGCCGCGAAGTGGCGCCACTGGGCCGGCAGGTCTTCCAGGGTGAAAATCGCGGCGACGGGACAGACCGGGACGCAGGCGCCGCAGTCGATACATTCGTCGGGATTGATGTAAAGTTGACGCGCGCCGGCAAAGTCGCCCTCGTCCTTGCGTGGGTGAATACAGTCGACGGGGCAGACGTCCACGCACGCCGTGTCTTTGACTCCGATACACGGTTCTGCGATGACATAGGCCATGAGTGGGTTCCTCCACTCAGAGCCTGCGCCCGCTCCGCGGCGCGGCAAATGACTTTCGTCACCGGCGCGCCCGCCTGGAAAATCAGTGCGCGCGGCCTGCGACCATCCTCGGGAGGACGGCAGCTTCGCGTCGCGCCAAAATCGGCATGCATACGTCTCCACTTTACCTTTTCCTGATTTTTCTTGCATCCCTCGTCGCCGGAGCGATGAACGCCGTCGCCGGGGGCGGAACTCTGGTGTCATTTCCGGCGCTGCTTATCGCCGGCGTTCCGCCGATCGTCGCCAACGCCACCAACTCGCTCGGGTTGTGGCCGAGCGCGGCGACCGGCGGCTGGGTCTACCGCAAGGAGATCACGACGTCGCGTCGCACCGTGCTGTTGCTCGTGGCGGTGAGTCTGGCAGGAGGCTTCGTGGGCGCCTGGCTGCTGCTGCATACGCCCGAGCGCGCCTTCAACCGGCTGATTCCGGTGCTGCTGCTGTTCGCCCTGGCGCTGTTCACGATCAGCGGAAAGGTGCGGGGGATGGCCGAGCGGATGTCGATTTCGGCCGGGCATCTGGAGGTGATGGCAATCCTCGGCCAGTTCGCCGTGGCAATGTATGGCGGGTATTTCGGGGCGGCGATGGGAGTGCTGATGCTGACGCTTTTTTCGCTGACGCTGGGATCGAGCATTCATTCGATGAACGGTGTGCGCACGTTCTGCGGTTCGGCGACCAATGCGATCGCGGTGGTGGTGTTCATTTTCGGCCATCGGATTGATTGGCTGATCGCCGGAGTGATGGCTTCCGCGGCGGTGGTCGGCGCGACGGCCGGGGCGCTGTCGATGCGGAGGCTGGATCCCTTGTTGGCGCGGCGGGTGGTGTTGGTAGTGGCTTGGTGCATGACACTCGCTTATGTGGCGAGGACGGGGCTCTAGGATTGCATGGCGGAAGCCGTCTTCGGCGCTCAGAGCGGAATCGTAGGGGCACGTTGCACGTGTCCGCTCTTGATACATGCGCCCACTCTCAATGGATGTAGCCAAGTGTCAGCGGAGGAAACGCCGAAACAGCACGCGTTTGGCGATTTCGACGGAGACCAGATAGAGGGCGGTTACGACGACGAGGAAGACGTAGAAGGCCGGCGAAAGACGGGCGAAGCCCAGCGTTGTGGCCAGTGGCGAAACCGGCAGCAGCAGCCCGACGGCGACGATCGCGAGAACCGTGGCGACGAGCGGCTTGCTCGGCCGGCTGCGCAGGGGATTGCCGCCGGTGCGGATGATGAAGAGCACGAGCGTCTGCGTCGCCAGCGATTCGATGAACCAGCCGGTGTGAAACTGCGGCTCCGACGTGCGAAACCAGAAGAGCAGCGCGCCGAACGTCAGAAAATCGAAGATCGAGCTGACCGGCCCGATTCCCACCATGAAATTCCGCACCAGCGTGACATCCCAGCGCCGCGGCTTGCGCACGAAGGAGGGATCGACGTTGTCGGTGGGGATGGTGATCTGGGCGAGATCGTAGAGGAAATTGTTGAGCAGGATCTGGCCCGGCAGCATCGGGAGGAAGGGAAGCACGATCGACGCGGCCGCCATGCTCAGCATGTTGCCGAAATTCGAGCTGGTGCCCATGAGCAGGTATTTCAGAACGTTCCCGAACGCGCGGCGGCCCTCCACGATGCCGTCGTGCAGCACCGACAGGCTGCGCTCGAGCAGGATGACGTCGGCGGCGTCCTTGGCCGCTTCGGTGGCCTGGGCGACCGAGATGCCGACGTCGGCGGCGTGCAGCGAGGGCGCGTCGTTGATCCCGTCTCCGAGAAAGCCGGCGACGTGGCCGCGGCGCCGGAGCGCGAGCAGGATACGCGTCTTCTGCGCCGGAGAGACACGGGCGAAAACGTCGGTTTGCTCGGCCAGGGCCCCGAGCGCGGGATCGGTTACGCGATCGATTTCCTCGCCGAGCACCATCTGTTCGGTGTTGAGTCCGACTTCGGAGCAGACGTGTCGGGCGACGCGCTCGTTGTCGCCGGTTAGCACCATGAGGCGCACGCCGTCGCGCCGCAGATTGTCGAGCATTTCGGCGGCGTCCTCGAGAGGCGGGTCGAGAAACGTGAGGAAGCCGGCGAGAGTCAGATCGGTTTCCTCGTCGGGGGAGTAGGAGGGTTGTTCGGGGACCGTCCGAAAGGCCACGGCGAGAACCCGGAGTCCGCGTTCGCTTTTGTCGCGGTAGGTTTCTACGCATCGCGCCCGCGCCGCGTCGTCGATCGGAAGCTCGGCCTCTTCGGTCATCAGGCGCGAGCACAGCGGCAGCACGCTCTCCGGTGCGCCCTTGACGATGAGCAGCCGCTCGCCATCCTTTGAGACAACGATCGAGATTCTGCGGCGCTCGAAGTCGAAGGGGATCTCGGCGAGTTTGTGGAACGCGGCGGCGCCGGGCTGTTCGCGGCTCAGAATGGCTTTGTCGAGCGGGCTCTCGATGCCGGTTTCCAGCAGACTGTTGACGTAGCCATAAAGAAAAGGCGCCTCCGACGCGTGGCCCAACGGGTCGAGATGCTGGTCGAGGGTCATTTCGCCGCTGGTGAGCGTTCCGGTCTTGTCGGAGCAGAGCACGTCAATGCTGCCAAGATTTTGAATGGCGGAAAGATGTTTCACGATCACTCTCTTGCGCGAGAGATGAATCGCTGCCTGGCCGAGAGTGACCGTGGTGATCATCGGGAGAAATTCGGGCGTGAGCCCGACGGCCAGCGCCAATGCAAAGAGGAGCGAATCGAGCAACCCGTGGTGCAGCACCGCTGACGCCAGAAACACCACCAGAACCAGCAACACCACCACGCGCATGATCAGCAGGCCGAAGCTGCGCAACCCTCGCTCGAATTCCGTCTCCGTCGGCCGCCCTACCAGTCGCGCGGCAATGCCGCCGAAGACGGTTGCCCTCCCCGTGGCCATTACCACCGCCGTCGCGGTGCCGCTGACCACCGATGTTCCCAGGAAGATGGCTCCGGGCGACTCGGGCGTTAGCGGCTCACTCGCCGGGGTCACCGATTTTTCGACCGGCAAGGATTCGCCGGTGAGCGATGCCTGCTGCACGTTGAGGAATCGCGCTTCCACCAGGCGGGCATCGGCGGGCACCAGGTCTCCGCCTTTTACGCGCATCACGTCGTCGGGGACGATCTCGCGGCGAGGAAGCTCCATCCATGTGCCGTCGCGAAGCACCGTTGCCGTGAGTCCTACCTGTTCGCGGAGCCGGTCGATCGCACGGCGCGACCGGTACGTCTGAAAGAAATTGATCGCGGCGCTCAGCAGGACGATGACGGCGATGATCGTGGCATTGACGATTTCTCCGACCGATGCCGCCACTCCGCTCGCCACGAGCAGAATCAGCACCAGCGGATTCGAGAACAGCGACAACGCCTCGGAAAGCAGCGATCGCGCCTTGAGCTGAGTGGGGTCGTTCGGGCCGTAGCGCTCGAGCCTCTCGAGGGCCTCTTCGGTTGTCAGGCCGGGCGGCAAAACCGGCGCTCCCGCCGGGGATTCGGGGGCGGAGATACCGGCAGAATTGTCCACGCCTGCTTTTCGCAGCAAGACGACCGCCAATAGGAATTGGCAGTCCGGCCGGCAGTTTACCGGAAGTCATAGTGTCGTCGCGGCTTATGGCGCAAGGCGGCGAGGTTCCAAACGGCGGGAAGAGTTGCGCTCGTCTGGCTGTGCCGGTTCGCCCCTCCCCTGAGAGAAAACCCCCAATGGCAACGGCTCAGGCCGGCCGAGCCTGCTGCAAGTGCTTGGCCCCGCAATGGTTTCCCCTTGTCTTCCGCGGCCCGCAAATTGCCCCGCATTACTGCACTGCCTGCTGGGGGAGCGGGGAAAGACAGGGGAAACATCGATGACACTGGCGAAAGTCTATCCTTTGAACGTGGAAGCCGACGTCGAAGATCTTTCGACCAGCCTTGCCGAGTTGCGCGAGAAAGCACGGAGAACGCTGGAAGAGGCTCAAACCGAATATGTGCAGATTTCCACTTCGCCGACCATCCCCGAACGCAAGAAGAGCCGCCTGGCCGGCCGAAAGGCCCACGATCCGTGGGCGGAGATTGAGGAAAGGATCGAGGATGCGTTCGAGGACCTGGACAAGGCCATCCGCGAGATCCGGAAGCCTTTCCGGAAGTGATCGGTTGATTCGGGCGGCTGTCTGGTACCGCTGCCTGTGTACTATCGGCGCGGCAGCTGCACTTCTGGGTTTCGTCGCGACGCTTCGAGCGCAGGCGATTCCGCCGGAGTTGCGCGAATTTCTCACTGCACATGCCCATTTCGATGAAAGCGATTTGCGCGATCTGGCCTCGGGAAAGCCTGTCGCGAAGCTGCTTGCGACGAAGAGCAAGAGCGAAGTCGCCGGGGTTGGCGCCATCCGAATCGCCGTGCCACGCGATTTTTTTCTCACTCAGATCGACGACATCGTTGGCTACAAGCAGGCGCAGGCGGATCCGGCTCCCGAGATCGGCCGATTCGACTCGCGGCCGCAACTCGCCAATCTCGATGGCCTCACGCTCCAGGAGCGCGACATCGATTCGCTGCGCGACTGCCGGCCCGGCGACTGCGGGCTGAAGCTTCCGGCCGCGGCGATCGAGAGGTTTCGCAAGGAAATTCGATGGTCGGATAACGGCGCGGACAAATCCGCCAACCGGCTGTTCCGCGAATTCCTGCTCGCGCGTGCCGAGGATTACGTGAAATCGGGCGATACGGCGCTGGCGCCGTATCATGACAAGCATTCTCCGGTGAGCCTTGCCGCCGAATTTGGTGAACTCGTCGCCGACGCTCCATACCTCGGCCGCTACGCGCCGCGCCTGGCCGATTGCCTGGTTCGTTTCCCGCAGTGTGAGCTGGCCGTCCAGAGTTTCCTGTATTGGTCGAAAGAGAAATTCGGCCACGGGCTGCAAACGGTCATTTCGGTCACGCAGGTGATGAGCGACCGGGAAGGAACGGGCGAGAACGGCTGGATCTGGCAGGCTTCGAAGCAGCTCTACGCGGATCACTACCTCGAATGTTCGCTGGGCTTGACGCTGATGGTGGAGTCGAGTCAGAAGGGCGACGCGCCCGCCTTTTATCTCGTGTATCTCAATCGCAGCCGGTCCGATGTGCTCAAGGGGAATCTCTCGGGTCTGGTGCGCGGCATCATACAAGGAGGGGTCAGCGGAGAAATGAGCGATCGCCTGGAGCGAATCCGGAAGCGAATGGAATCGCTCTGGGCCGCGCAGGCTTCCAGGACCGGGCCGCCGCCGGGCCGCGAATGAAGGGAAGAGAGAGGACGGACGTGAAAGATTTGAGGAAGGAATTCAGCGAATGCGGAAGCCAGTTCCGCCATCTGTTGGCGAGCGGACCGCGTGGCCGTCCGGCGAATCCTTCACGCCGGGCGCGATGGATTCTTTCGCTTGCCCTTGCCGTGACTTTCGCGCCATCCGTGCGCGCGCAAACGATTCCCGCGCCGTTGCAGAATTTCCTCAAGGAACATGCAAGTTTCGACGATTCGGACCTGCGCGCTCTGGCCGAAGGGCGGCCGGCGGCAAAGGTGAGCGAGACGAAGGTTGGCGACGAAGTCGCCGTTGTCGGAGCGATCCGGATCGCCGTGCCGCGCGAGTTTTTCCTGCGGCAGTTCACCAACATCGTCCAGTTCAAGCGGGAGCAATCCGTTACGGAGGTCGGCAAGTTCGGTCAGCCTCCCACGCTGGAGGACCTCGCCAGCCTTCAGCTTCACGCGCAAAGTGTCGCGGCCTTGCGGGAATGCCGCACCGGGCGTTGCGCTCTGAAACTGCCGGGGAAAGATATTCAGAAGTTTCAGAAAAACATCTCCTGGTCAACGACCAGCGCGGACGAATCCGCAAACCGGCTGTTCCGCGAAGTCCTGCTGCAACGCGTCCACGCTTATCTCGAGTCGGGGAATGCGGGACTCGCCGATTACAACGACAAGAAGTCACCCATCAGCGTGGCTCGCGGGTTCGCACAACTGCTCGGCGAATCAGCCTACCTGCGCGAGTTCGCGCCGAACCTGGCGAAATGCTTGCAGTTTTTCCCGACGTGCGATTCGGGGATCGAGAGCTTTCTCTACTGGTCGAAGGAAAATTACGGCCACGGATTGAAGCCGGTGGTTTCGATGACGCACGTGCTGATCGATCGCCAGCCGGCGAGTGGTGACGAATGGATCTGGGAAGCGTCGAAGCAGCTCTACGCCGATCATTATTCCGATGGCTCGCTCGGCGTTACGCTGATGGTCAACGCGCCGAGCGAGAACGGCAAGCCGTCGTTTTACCTGGTCTATCTGAACAGGACGCGCTCGGATAGCCTGAACGGATTCTTCGCGTTCCTCGTCCGCGGCGTCATTCGCGGCAAAGCGCGCGGCGAATTGAGCGACCAGCTGGAAAAAATCCGCACGCGCATGGAGACGCAATGGGGCGCCGAAGCCGCGCCGACCGGCCGTAGCGGCGCGCGGCTCATTCACTCCGAAGAGCCTTGATCGGAGACCCCTCCCAAAATGGCGGCCAACGCAGCCGCCGGCCCGCTCAGTGCGGGATCGTGGGCAGCGGGTGATGGTAGACGTGGAACGGCGGCCGCACGTACTTCTTCGGCGGATTCGCCTTCAGCATTTGCATCACGACCGCGATTGCCTTGTCGAGTTGCGGATCGTGGCCCTCGTGCATCGCCTTTGGGTCCTGCTCGACTTCGTCGCCGGGCGATGGCGGGATGCCGTGGTTTTCCACTTCCCAGTGGCCGTCGAGGCCGTAGACGCCGAGGCTGGGTGACGTGACCATGCCGCCGTCGATCAGGCGTGGAACTGCCGGAATGCCGACGAGTCCACCCCAGGTGCGCACGCCGACGAGCGGGCCGAGATGCGCCTTGCGGAAATACCAGGGCAGGGCATCGCCGCCGGAACCGGAATACTGGTTGATCAGCAACACTTTCGGGCCGTAAATGGCTTCGAACGGCTCGGTTTGGTCCTCGCCTTCGCGTGTGTGGAGGCGGCTCATCGGCTGGCGGCGCAAATAGTCGATGATGTAATCGGCCAGGAAGCCGCCGTGATTGAAGCGCTCATCGACGATCACTCCCTGCTTGCCGACCTGGGCGAAATAGTAGCGGTTGAAATTCGTGTAGCCGGGGGCGCTGGTGTCGGGCAGATACACGTAAGCGATTCGGCCTCCGGTCATTTTGTCGACCAGGCGGCGATTGCCTTCGATCCAGGCGAGATTGCGTAGCGCCCGCGCGCTGGCGATCGGGACAACGGTCACTTCGCGCGAGCCGGTTCCGTCGGGATTCGGGCCGACGGTGAGCACCACCTGTTTGCCGGCGGTATTCAGGAAGAAACTGTACACGTTGTCGGTGCCATGAAGCTGGCGGCCGTTGACGGCGAGCAGGTATTCGCCCGCGGTGACGTTGACGCCGGGCTGCGTGAGGGGGGCGTGCAATTCCGGATTCCAGTTTTCACCGCTGAAGACGCGGGTGATGCGATAGCGGTTGTTTTCGATTTTGTAGTCCGCGCCGAGCAGGCCGACGCTGACGCGCGGGCCTGAGGGCTCGACGCCGCCGCGGACGAACATGTGGCCGACGGTCATGTTGCCGGTCATCTCGCGGAACAGGTAGTTCAAATCGCCACGGCTGGCGATGCCGGGCAGGTAGATGGAATAGGCTGTTTCGGCTCTGGCGAGATCGAGGCCGTGATACTGCGGACTGTAGAAGAAGTCACGCTCGAGCCGCCAGACCTCGTGATACATCTGGTCCCACTCGGCGCGGGGATTGACGTGGATTTCGATGTCGCTCATTTTCAGCGCGCCTTCGCCGGGCTTGGGCGGCGTGGCGGCCGAGGCGATGAACCACGACTCGCCACGGCGGTAGAGCATCTTGCTGCCGTCGAACGAGAGATGGAAACTGCTGATTCCCTGGAGCAGCCGCTCCGTCTTGCGTGACTTCAGATCGAATTTCACCAGCGTCAATCGCGGCGGGCCGGCTTCGAACGTCACCACCGGCGCCTCGACCAGGTAGATCACGCCGGGCTTCCCGGAAACCAATGAGACGTAGCGCTCATCTGGAATCGGCAGGGCGAGGATGCGTTGATCGATGTTCGCGAAGTCGATGCGGACTTCGGCTGGTTTGGCGGGCGGTTTTTCGGCGGCCTGTTTTTCGGTGGTTTCGCCCTTCTCGGCGCCGTTCGCGGGTTTCCCCTGCACTTTTTCATCGTCGCTTTCCGGGGCGAGCGGCGACGGCAAATCCTTGCGCAGCACGACGACGTAGACGCTGCGCGTGACCGGGCGCGCGAAACTCGTCATGTCGCCCGAGCCTTGCGTCAGGCCGGTGTTGGTGCTGGCGGTGAAGTAGAGATACTGGCCGCCGGCGTCGAACTGGGGATCGAGCGCGTCGCTCATGCCATCGGTAATCTGCGTGGACTGGCCGGTCGCAAGCGAATAGACGCAGATGGCGTGCAGGCGATTCGTGAGCACTTTTGCGTAGGCGATCCAGCGGCTGTCGGGCGACCAGGCGGGCGCGTAATCGCTGAGCGCGAAGATGTCCGTCGCGATTTTCACGGGCGTCGGATGGTCCAGATCGACGTACCAGAGATTCAGGCGCTTGTCCGTATAGACGATCTTCTTGCTGTCGGGCGACCAGACAGGATGGAAGAAGAAGGAAGGCGGCTTGCCGAGATCGATCGAGCGCACTTCGCCCAATCCACTCTGATTTTTCAGGTGCAGCGCGTATTCACCCGAGCGGTCCGAAAAATAGGCAATCCATTTTCCGTCCGGCGACCATGCCGGATCGCGATCGGCGACGCCGGAGGAGCGGGTGATGTTGCGAACGTCGCCTTTTTCCGCAGGCACGGTGAGGATTTCGCCATGCGCCTCGAAGACGGCGCGCTGGCCGGTGGGCGAGATGTTGGCGTTGAGGATCTCCTGCGGCGTGATCTTCTCGAAATGCGGCTGGAGCTGCGGCAGATCGGCGTCGATGCGAACGTCGATGGCGTGCTCGCGGCCGGTCTTGAAATCGTAGATGTGGAGCGAACCGAACTGTTCGTAGACGATGCCGCCCGGGCCGGCGGATGCGGATTTGAAATCGAGCCCGGTGTTGCGGACGACCTCGCGGACCTGTTTTGTGCGGATGTCATAGGCGAAGAGCGAGACCGGGCCGCTGCGGTCGGAGAGGAAATAGATCGTGTTGCCGACCCACATCGGGTCCTTGTCGTTCGAATTCTGGCGCGGGATTTTCGTCAGGTTTAGCGAGGCCAGATCGACGATCCAGATCGGCGTCGTCTGTCCTCCGTGGTAGCTCTTCCAATCCGGCTCCCATTGCGAATTCGGGACGTAGGCCATTTCCTTCCCGTCGGACGAAAACGTACCTTCGTTCGCCATTATCAGCGGAAGTTCGGCGGGGAATCCTCCGGTAATCGGGACGGTGAAGAACTGCGTGGGATCGGAATAGCTGAAGCGGTCGGAGGAGAAGAGCACGCGCGTGCTGTCGGGCGTCCAGCCGAGCGCGATGTCGGGATCGGGATGGAAAGTCAGGCGGCGAGGCTGGCCGCCATCGGCCGGGACGACATAGACGTCGCGGTTGCCGCCGTAGTCGCCGGTGTAGGCGATCCATTTGCCGTCGGGTGAAAAGATGGGTCCGCTGAGCAGGCCCGGTCCGCCGACCAGGCGTTGTGCCGTGCCGCCCTTGCGGCTGACCACCCAGATGGCGTTGCCGTAGGCGAAGGCGATTTCGCTCGCATTCATCGTCGGATGCTGCAGGAGCAGCGGCGTCCGGTTCGGTTCGGCGGAGGCGATCGCGCACAGGAAGAAGACGGAAAGGAAGGCGAGGCCAATTCTCTTCATCTTGCACCTCTGTATTTGCCCGCGCCGGCCACCCCACATGCTGACCGCTGGCAACGCGAGAACGAATGCGGCGCGAGTATAGGTTTCGGATGCGGATGAAGTCAAAGCAGAAAGGCGGTTGGGCTGGGCGCGACTCGAACGTTTATGGGGCCGATGGGGTCCGGACGTCACCGATGTTGCCGGTGGCGTTTCTCTCGAAGCGAAGGCGGCGGACGGGGAGCGTTCCGGAAGCCGACGCAGCGCGTGGCTCGAGCGGAACGGCATCCCCGGCGCACCACCTTGTCCAAGAACGTCTCTCGGGCCTCGAGGGCCGGCCGGGAAGCGCAGGTCCCGAGAGAGAGGTTGGTTTGCCGGCGCCGGCGCATCGCCCGGCCGATAGCAGCCGGGAATGAGGGCCGGAGCCGGCGAGTTTACGTTTCGGTTCGCGGCATTTTGCGACGGATCGCCAAGCCAAGGAGCAGCAACCCCGATCCCACCAGAGCCAGCGTTCCCGGTTCCGGCGTCACCGTCACCGATTCATCGAGCGCTACCACGTCGTTCGCACAGGTCGAGCCGGTGCTGCACGAATAGCCGTTCAGCGGGCTGCCGCTCAGATAGCCCCAGAAGACCGTTCCGGCGGGCAGTGCCGATCCCGTCAGCGTGATGGGAATCGGTGTGCCGGCGGAGAAGGCGCCGAGGCTGACCGTGTACACGTTGAAACCGCTCGGCGATCCGACCACTTGCCCGGAGGCCGCTGCGAATGCGCTGAATCCGCCGACGGCGTAGGAATCGAATCCGCCCAGATTGCCGGCCGTGCCCACGTTCAGAAATCCGAAGATCGTGCTGCTGGGCGAGCCGGACCAGACACCGTTATCGGTAACCGCTGTCCCGTTCACCGAGAAGCTCAATCCCAGATCGGTTGTGCTCGGCACCAGAATCACCAGATAGGCCGTGCCCGTCTCCGCTCCGCCGGAGTTTGCGAACTCGAGCGTGGGCAGATTCTGCGACGTCAGCACGTCCCAGGTGGCATTCGTGCCGTTACACATGTTGTTCGGACAAATGACGTCCTGAGCCACCGGGTCGGCTTGCGCCCTGGCTCGGGCCGTCCACAGCATTGCAAACGTACAAACGACAACCACGCTCAGTACCTTGCCGCAGATTCCTCTCAAGCACGACTCCTTCCCCTGGCGCGGAATTTGATTTGGACGCGATCTTAGAAGCAGTTAATCTGCCAGAACGGCACAGGAAAGAGGGGATCGTAAGTCGTGTTCTCGCCAGCGGTTCGCGGCCGTGTTCCGGACCGGAACGGGGAGCGCGAGCTTGCCATGCAAAATCTTTTCGAGATCAGCTATCGCGTTGTTGCTTTCGTCAGTGGTCGCGCACGCTTGCCAGGGCCTGGTCGTAGGTGAGTACGCGGCCGCCGTACTGGCGGCGGTAAGCTTCCGCTTCGTCGCGGCTGGCGAAGGCGACGAGCACGGGCAGGCAGCGGTCGTAAACGCGCAGGCGCACGCCGTCGTTCGGACCGCGCTCGACGGCCGGATTGTGTAGCGTGCAGTACTGCAAATCGCCACCCTCGTCGTAGATAGCGGCTTTGGCGTCGATCAGGCGTCCGGAAGAATAGTCGGTGGCTCGCGCACCGCGGATCTGGTCAGGATGGTCGAGCATGTAGTGCATCGCGCAGCGTGGGCAGCAGGCCGTCAGAGTTCCGCCCGTCGTATCCACGTGGAATTCCGTTTGCTTTGGGACGTCGCGGCCGCAAATCTGGCACACAAGAGGCTGCTTGCGCGCTTCCCAGCGGTAAGCGACGAGCGCAGCGGCCCCGATGGCCACGAGCGCCACGACGGTGACGAGAATGGATTTCGCTCGCGTAGCCGCCTCCCAGGGCGCGTGAGAACTGCCCGGGTCTCTTTCAACAGTCTATCAGTTTGACTCGGGTCCGAAGGCGTCGCGGCTCAGCCGTGCCGTTCGGGCCGCCACCGATCGGAATTGCAAGATGCTCATTCGTTCTTTCCCTTGTCTTGTGATGGCACGAGTGTTCCCCGCCGCAATTGGTGCTCCTTCAGCAGCGAGAAGAGGACCGGCACGAGCAGCAGCACTCCGATCGTCGAAGTCACCATGCCGCCGACCACCGGCGCGGCAATCGGTTTCATGACGTCGGAGCCGGTGCCGGTTTCCCAGAGGATCGGCGCGAGGCTGCAGATGACGGCGAAGACCGTCATCATTTTCGGTCGCAGCCGCAACACGGCGCCGTCGATCGTTGCCGCCTCCACGTCGGCTGCCGTCAGCGGCCGGCCGGATGCCAGCCGATTGTCCATGGCTTCGTGGAGGTAGACGACCATGACGACGGCGGTTTCGACGGCGATGCCGAACAGCGTGATGTAGCCCACTGCCGCGGCCACGCTGAAGTTGTAGCCGAGCAGCCACTGGAGCAGCAGCCCTCCGGTCAGCGCGAAGAACACCGGCAGGAACAGGATCACGGCTTCGGTGACCGAGCGGAACGACAGATACAGCAGCAGGAAGATCATGAAGAAGACGACCGGGAGAATGAACTCGAGCCGCTTTTTGGCGCGCACCTCGAATTCATACTGGCCGGACCAGCGATAGGTGTAGCCGGTTGGCAGCGCCAGTTTCCGGCGGAGCAGGGAATCGGCTTCCTGGACGAATGTGCCGTAATCGCTGGTCTTGAGATCGAGGAAGACGTAGCCGGTGAGGGCGCCGTCCTCGTCGCGAATCATCGCCGGTCCGTGGGAAAAGGAGATCGCCGCCACTTCGCTGATCGGAATCTGGGCACCGGTGGGCGTTGAGAGCAGGACGCGCTCGAGATCGGGAAGATCGTCGCGGAAATCGCGGTTGTAGCGCACGTCGATCGGGAAACGCTCGCGGCCCTCGATGTTCTCCGCGACATTTTCTCCGCCGATGCCGGATTCGACCGCCCGCTGAACGTCGGCGACGGTGAGGCCGTAGCGCGCGGCGGTCGCGCGGTTGACGGCGATGTTGAGGTAGAAGCCCTGGGCGACGCGTTCGGCGAAGACCGAGCGGACTTGCGGCATCCCCGAGAGGGTCTGCTCCACGCGCGCGCCGGCCTGCTGGATGCCGTCGAGGGTCGGCCCTTGAATCTTCAAGCCGACCGGCGTCTTGATGCCGGTGAGTTCCATGTCGAGCCGGTTGGCGACGGGCATGGTCCAGGTATTCGAGACTCCGGGAAACTGCAGCCTGGCGTCCATCTGCTGAATGAGCTTCGTGTAGGTCATTCCCTTCGGCCAGTCGCGGCGCTGCTTCAGCATGATCGTCGTGTCGAACATGGAGAGAGGCGCGTTGTCGGTGGCCGAGTTCGAGCGGCCGACCGTGCCGAAGACGCTCTTCACCTCGGGAAACGAGCGGATGATCCGGTCCTGTTCCTGGAGCAGATTCGAGGCCGTGGTGATCGAAATGCCGGGCAAGGTGGTCGGCATGTAGAGCGCCGATCCTTCAAACAGCGGCGGCATGAACTGGCTCCCGATCTGGCTGGCGAGGGGAAAGACCAGGGCGAAGAAGATCAGGCTGGCGAATATCGTCGTCTTTCGAAAGCGCAGGCAAAGCCGCAGGACTTTCTGGTAGAGGAACTGGCTGGCGCGCGCGAAGGGATTGCTCGATTCCGGCCGCAGCCGGCCGCGAATGAAAAGCGGCATCAGCACCGGCACCAGCGTGATGGAAAGCACCGAAGCAAACGCGATCGACAGCGTCTTTGTCCAGGCGAGCGGATGGAACATCCGGCCCTCCTGCGCTTCGAGCAGGAACACCGGCAGGAACGAGACGATGATGATCAGCAGCGAGAAAAAGATCGGCGAGCCGACCTGCTTGGCCGCGTCGAGCAGGATCCGCCGCCGCTGGCGTTCGGTGAGAGGCGCGGACCCGGGCGGGCCGGCGGCCTGCGCTTCCGCGAGATGCCGGTAGCCGTTCTCCACCATGACGATCGCGGCATCGATGAGGATGCCGATGGCCAGCGCCAGCCCGCCGAGCGACATGATGTTGGAGCTGACATGGAGGTAATGCATCGGGATGAACGCCGCGACCAGGGCGATGGGCAGGGTGAGAATGGGAATCAGCGCCGACCGGAAATGGAACAGGAAGAGGATCGTCACCAGGCTGACGATGATGGCTTCTTCCAGCAGATCGCGCTCGAGCGTGTGAATCGACGATTCGATCAGCCCCGAACGGTCGTAGCCTGAAACGATCTCCAGGCCCGGCGGCAGCGAAGGCGCGATTTCCGCGAGCTTGGCCTTCACCGCATCGATCACCTGAAGGGCGTTCATGCCGTAGCGCATCACCACGATCCCGCCGACGGTTTCCCCCTCGCCGTTCCAGTCAGCCACTCCGCGGCGGATATCGGGGCCGAAGGTGACGGTTCCGAGATCGCCGATCAGAACGGGCGTCCCGTTTTTCGTGGCGACGGGAACATTTTCCAGATCGGCGAGCGAATGCAGGTAGCCGAGCCCGCGCACCATGTATTCCGCCCCACCCATCTCGAGCAGCCGTCCGCCGACTTCGTTCGTGCTCTCGCGCACACGGTCGATCACCGTGCGGAGCGGGATGCCGTAGGCGCGAAGCTTGTTCGGGATCGAGATTCACCTGATACTGCCGGATGAAGCCGCCAATCGACGCGACTTCGGCCACGCCGGAAACCGTTTCGAGTTGATAGCGCAGATACCAATCTTGCAGTGTGCGCAACTCGGCCAGGCTGTGTCTGTGCGTGTGATCCACCAGCGCGTATTCGTAGACCCAGCCGGCGCCGGTGGCGTCCGGGCCCAGCACGGGATGGACTCCCGCCGGGAGTTGTCCTCCGATCTGTTGCAGATACTCGAGAACGCGCGAGCGCGCCCAGTAGAGATCGGTCCCGTCCTGGAACACGACGAACACGTAGGAGTCGCCGAACATCGTCTGCGCCCGCACCGCTTTCACCTTCGGCGCGGAGAGCAGCGCGGTGACGATCGGATAGGTCACCTGGTCTTCAATGATGTTCGGCGGCTCGCCCGCCCATTCGGTGTGCACGATCACTTGCACATCGGAGATGTCCGGCAACGCGTCGAGCGGGGTCTGGCGCAGCGCCCAGACGCCGGCAACCACCAGAGCGATCGTCGCGGTGAACACCAGAAAGCGGTTGCGGCTGCACCAATCGATCCAGCGGGAGATCACGTTACATCCCTCCACTGACGGAGACGCTCAGTTGTTTGCTTGCGATCATCACTCCGGCGCGTTTGGCCACGATCGACACCTGCCAGGTGCCGCCGGACGGCAGCGCGCCCTGTCCCTGGTAGATTCCCGCGCCCTTGTCGGCGAACGTGAACTCGGCGCGCTGTGCCGCCATGCCCATGGCGGGCATGGCGGGCATGAGGAAGATCACCTGAACCTCGGCGCCCGCGATTCCCCGGCCGCGGGCGTCGGTCAGCTTCACCTCGAACGTGTTCGCGCCCTTGCGTGGCGGCGCGGGAATGCTGCTGAATTCCAGAGTGTTCTGCGAGACGTTCATCGACGCGGCGGTGCCCGCTCCGGGCGGGGGCGGGATAAATGACCCGAGCGCGGCCTGCAATTGGCTCTCGGAATCGATCAGGAAATTCGCCGAAGTCACGATGCGCTCTCCGGGTTTCAATCCTTTCAGCACGGTGAAGTTCTCGCCGACCTGCGGCCCGACGACGATGTCGCGCGGCTCGAGGTAGCCTCCGCCGTGATCCACGAAGGTGATCTCGCGCGTCCCGGTCTGAAAGACCGCCGATGCCGGCACCACCAGTTGCCGCCCCATCGGGATTTCCAGGTCCACGTTCACGAACATGCCGGGCCTCAGGAGCAGGGAGGGGTTCGTGAACACCAGGCGGACGCGCGCGGTGCGCGTCGTCATGTCGACGTCCGGGTAAATGAAATCCACGCGGCCGTAGAACGTGCGGCCGGGATAGGAATCAACGGTCAGGCTGGCGGGATCTCCGGCGTGGACGCGGCCGAGGTCGCTTTGGAACACTTCGGCGTTGACCCAAATCGTCGAAAAATCGGTCACGGCGTAAAGCCGGGTCGAAGGCTGGACGTAAAGGTTCGGCAGCGCGTTGCGCTCGGTGATGAAGCCGGAGACGGGAGAATCGACGGTGAGGTACTGCTGCGCCTTTCCCGTGCTTTCGAGCCGGGCGATTTCGCGCTCGGGGATATCCCACTGTCGCAACCGCTCGATCGTCGCGCCCACGAGCGATTTCGCGCCTTCCGCAACGCCGGGCACGGTGCTGGCCGCGAGCAATTGTTCATTCTGTTTCGCCAGCAGATATTCGCGTTCGGTGGTCACGAGGTCCTGGCTGTAAATGGTGAAGAGCGGCTGGCCCTTTTTGACGTATTGATAGTTGGCGTTGGCGAAGACCTGTTGAATCCAGCCGGAAAATCGCGTCTGGACGAAGGCCTGTTTTCGCTCGTCCACGGCGACGTTCCCGACGACGCGGATATCGTCGTGGATCACTTTTCGCTCGACTGTGCCGACCTTCACCCCGATGCTTTCGAGCCGCTGCGGGGTGAGTTGCAGGGGAACCAGGGTTGGCGTTCCCGGGCGCGCGGGCGGCGCGGTCGCCGCCTGTTCCGGACCTTTGGCGACCACATCGGACTCCGTGGCGCTCGGCGAGGGCGCCGGAGCGCGGCGCGAATGCCACCACCACGCGCCCAGCCCCGCGAGCAGCAGCACGTTGACGGTTACCGCCAGAAGACATGCGGTTCGATAATTTTTCATGGGCGGTCTCCCTCGCGCCGGCACATCGGCGCGAAACGATTGCCTTTCGATGGCGAGTTCACGGCTTCCTCTCACTTCACCAGCTCGACGCCGATGAGCGGCTCGAGCCGGGCCAGCGCGATCTGGTAATCGGAAACCTGGCGGTAGTAATTCACCTGGAAATCGAGCAGGTTGATGAAATTGTCGAGCATCGTCAGAAAATCGGCCTGTCCCGTCTGGTAAGCAAGTTCGGAGGATTCGAGGGTTTGCGACGATTGCGGCACGATGGCCTGCGAATAAAGCACCGCCAGCTTCGATGCCTGCCGCACGGCGATGAATTGCTCCTTCACGAGGAAATTCACCGTCGTCTGCCGGTTGGCCTGAACGCTGCGATCGCTCATGAGGCTCCGGCTGGCTTCGAGGACCTGCTGCCGCTGCTTGGATTTGTAAAAGATTGGAATGTTGAGGGTGACGAACAGGCCCTGCGTGTCGGCCAGGTTGGGCCTTTGCTGGTACATGTAGCTGACGCTGAAATCGGGATCGTAGGATTTGCGGGCCAGCGCGACGGAATCCTGGTCCCGCTCGATCGTCCGCTGGTCGCGCTGGAGGCCGGTATCGTTGGCATGCGCCAGGCGGTACAGCTCATCCACTGTGTAGCTGAGCTGCGTTTGTGCGAGCGGGGCGGGCGCGGCGAGCGGCGTTTCGGGATCGCGATTCAGGAGCGTGTTGATCCGCGCCACGGCCGTCTGCTCTTCTTCACTCAGGATCGTGATGCGCTCGAGGAGTTGGGAAAGTTCCACCTGCCCCTTCAGCACGTCCTGCTGCAGTCCCTTGCCGGCCTCGTAGCGCGTCTCGGCGATTTTCGTCAGCCGGTTGAGGAGGATGCGGTTGTTCTCGATGATTTCGAGGGCCTTGTAGAAATAGGCGTATTCAAAGTAGGCGACTTTGACCTCGGAAACGACGCTCCGCCTCGCCGCTTCGTATTCCCACCACGCGGCCCGGCTGTCACGATCGGCGATCTTGCCGCGCAGTTTGAGTTTCCCGGGGAAGGGAAAGGCCTGCGTGGCGCTGAAGCCGCGATAGCTCGGCGGGAAATTGTCCGTGATGTCGAACGGGATCGGCTCGCCGAGCCAACCCAGCGTGACGGTGGGATCGGGCAGCGCTTTCACCTGCGGCACGCGCGCCCGCAACGCTTCGACGCGCAGTTCGGCGGCGCGAATCTCCGGATTCGAACGCAGGGCTTCGGCGACCAGATCGTCGAGCCGCAGCGTTTTCGCCTGAGCGGCCTGTGTTTGCGTGTTTTTCGATTGGCCCGCGGCCGGCAGCGCGGCCAGCAACGCGAGCAACGTCCAGCAGAATATCCAAATGCGAAACTTCATATGCTTCTCTCCCGCGATCGCGAAAAGCGTCTTGAGGTTGAAATGCGTACGCGCGCAAATATCACACGCGTGCTGACGCAGGATTCAGGCGGGAGAGACTAGATAAGGAAAACGCAGAGCCGCGCCTGGCCGCCCGGCGGTGCCAGATCGGAAGCGGTGATGGTGTTGGGGAAACCGGCTCGGGAAGACAGTTGGTACGGTGTGGTCGCGGCAACAAAGCTCGTGGCAAGCAGCGCCGGCATCGGATTTACTGCGCTCTGCATCGCCTGTGGGGACGGAGCGCCCGATTGAATGCAGATGCAGGAGATGGCCGGACTGCCGTTCGGAGGGGCGGGTTGCGCCGCAGAGCCGCAGTGCATCGTCATGGGGCACTGGCATGGTCCGTCGAGGCCGGCGAGAATCGCACAGGCGGATAGGGGCGCGGGCACCAATGCCAGCAGGTTCAGAATCAGTGCCGCGACAATGCCTCGACGGACCATAACGCCACAAGGGTAGCACGTTTAGTTCCGAATGGCCCACCGCTAAGTGTCGCAATTGCAGCACACTAGCGCGTCCAGGGAGATCGATGCGAGCTGCGCTGGGCCATCTGGCTCATCGGTGTGGCAAATTCCAGCAGGCCAACACCTGACTTCGGTTCCTTCGTTCTGATTCTGAGAGATTTTGAAACTGGCGTTTTCGGCTTCATCGGGCATCTCTACAAACTTCATCGGGAGGGATGATGGCGTCTATACTCTCCGCATGATTTCGGATACGGAACCGAAAACCTTATTGCGGCAATATTGGGGCTACGATTCCTTCCGGCCCATGCAGGAGAGCATCATTCGCAGTCTGCTCGGCGGAAACGATACCTGCGTCATCATGCCGACCGGCGGAGGCAAATCGCTCTGCTATCAGTTGCCGGCCGCGATGCTCTCCGGAAAAACCGCTATCGTGATTTCGCCGCTGATCGCCCTGATGCAGGACCAGGTGGCGCAACTCACGCAGATGGGTATCCCGGCGGCTCTGCTGAACAGTTCGCTCGCCGGGCGCGACAGGACGCAAGTGATGCGCCAGGCGGCCGAGGGCCGCTTCCGGCTGCTGTATCTCTCGCCCGAGCGTGTTGCAAATCCGGAAACCATCGAGTGGCTGAAAAATATTCCCATTTCATTTTTCGTCATCGACGAGGCGCACTGCATTTCCGAATGGGGCCATGAATTCCGCCCCGATTACCGCCAGTTGAATCGGCTGCGCGAACATTTTCCCGAACGGCCGCTCGCGGCCTTCACCGCCAGCGCCACGCGCCGCGTGCGGCACGACATGATCGATCAACTCCGTCTGCGCGAGCCGCACAAATACATCGCCAGCTTTCACCGGCCCAATCTGCGCTATTCGGTGCGGGAATGCGATTCGCGGACGCAGGCCGGCCTGCTCGTAAAGGCGCTACGCGGCATTCGCGACGGCAACGTGATCGTCTACTCGCCCACGATCAGCAGGGTCGAGGAGACGGTCGATTTCCTCGAAGAGCAGGGAATCGAGGCGATCGCGTATCACGGAAAGATGGATACCGACACGCGGCGGCGCAATCAGGAACGGTGGATGTCGGACGAAGTGCGTGTGCTCGTCGGAACCCTCGCTTTCGGTTTGGGAATCAACAAGGCCACCGTCCGCGCCGTGATTCATCTCTCGCTGCCGAAATCGCTCGAGCAGTATTACCAGGAAGCGGGCCGCGCCGGTCGCGACGGCCGTCCGGCGGATTGCGTGCTGTTGTGGCGCAAGGCCGACGCCGGCATCCTCACCCATTTCATTCGCCAGCTCGGAGACCCGGACGAAACGCAGCGCGCCTGGCAGCGCTATCGCGATATTCGCGGCTACGCCGAATCCGGCCGATGCCGCCATCGCCAGATCTGCACCCACTTCGGCGAGAATCCGAAATGGGAGTCGTGTGGCGCATGCGACGTCTGCGCCAGCGCGCCCGCCTGGCTTTTGGAACCTGACGAGCCGGAGCAGCCACGGCGGCGCAAGCGGCGCGCCGCGGCGGTGCGCGATGCGATTACTCGTTCTCAGCCGGCATTCGTTCCGCGTGACGGCAGCGCCCAGCGTTTACCGCCTTCCCTCATGGCGCAAGGCGGCAGCTCATCGGGCGACGGCAGCAACGAGCTTCGCGAATTTTTCCGCGAGTGGCGAAGAGCCACAGCCAAGGCGCGCGGCGTTCCCGCCTACGTCGTGATGCACGATACTTCGCTCGACGAACTCTGCCGCATCCGCCCCTCCTCGCGCACCGAACTCCTGCACGTCCCCGGTTTCGGCGAGCGCAAAGTGGAGCTCTACGGCGAGGAGATTCTCGAAGCCCTGCGTCGTTTTCGCCAAGGCGCCAGAGCCGCCGAGCACCAGGAGAAAAAACCGAAACCGAGAGACGAAACGATTGCGCTGCTGGCTGAAGGCCGCACGTTCGCCGAAATCGCGCAAATTCGCGGCCGCCAACTCGGAACGGTCGTTGCGCTGGTCGCGGATCTGGTGGAGCAAGGTGAGCTGGAATTTCATCCCGCGTGGGTGGACGCGGAGAAGCGGGCGAAAATCGAAGCCGCGGCGGGGCGGCTGGGTCTGGATCGGCTCAAAACGCTCAAAGAGGCGCTGCCTGAGGAGATTACCTTCGACGAGATTCGGCTTGTAGTTGCCAACCTGCGCGGGATGCAAGAACAATAGCCGGGCCATACCGCGCAAAGAGCGAGTTTTTCCAAATGGGAATACATGGTCGGGGCGCGGAGATTTGAACTCCGGACCTCCTGCGCCCAAGGCAGGCGCGCTACCAGGCTGCGCTACGCCCCGACAACAACTGAATGTTGGTTATAAAGCACTTGCGAGTTCCGGTGTTGCTCCAACAGGTCAATTTTACCCTCAACTGTGCCAAAACTGTGCCAGAATGAGGTTCACTCATCAGTAGCTGTGCCAGAATCGGTTACTGCACGGTTACCATTTGAGCGTCCGAACCGGCAGTGAGTGGCATCTCGTTCGCCTGGCGGTTGATCTTTTCCAGAGCCTCTCTCTTCATCTGCAATTTCATCTGCGAATACCGCTTGAAAACTTGAGAGTCGCCCTGGCGAAGCAACTGCGTCACCCATTCGTCGGCCACGCCGCCCGCGCTTAGGCGAGTGGCGTAGGTTGAGCGCAGATCGTAAATTCGAAAATAAGGGATCTTCGCCCGCCGAAGGGTTTTTGTCCAAACGGTCTTGAGTGCCACCTGATGCGCGGTCTTGTTTCGGTCACTTGGGAACAAGAAGGGCCCCGGTCCCGCAACGGTCAATTGATCCTTGAAGGCTTCAATCGCTAGCGGGGTGAGAGGCACGTCCGCGATTCCGTTCGGTGTCTTGGAGTCGGGAATCCAAACGACTGCGTTTGCCAGGTCCACTTGGTCCTTTTTCATCGGCATGAGTTCCTTGTAGACCCGCAAACCCGTCTCCGTGATGATCCGAACGATGTTCCGCAAGTGAGGCAATGCGTGCTGTTCGATACGTTGCTGTTCCGACCAACTGACGTAATGCGGCCGGAACAGACCCTTCACGCGCACGGGAAATTCGACTCCCGCGCACGGGTTTGCCGGCAGGAGCTTCTTCCGCACGGCGACGTTGAGCATTCGCCGCAGGACTCGAAACTCCTGATGCACTGTCGCAGGTTGGAGCACGTTTCTTTCCCTGACGCCGAGTGAAGACTTGATTCGGACTCGCTGGCGAAGGCGATCTCGGAGGTAAAGCTCGACGTGGTCGGCAGTGATGTCCACCAAACTCCTCGTTCCAAAAGCAGACTTGAGGTGTTTTGCTGCACGCTGGTTAACCTGGTGGGTCTTCTCCGCACGCATGGGCGGCTTGGAGTAATTCTCCAAGAAAAAGTCCGTCCATTGCCCGAAGCTCAAGGATTCTCCTTTCTTGACGACATCAAGGACATTGTTGTCTCTGGCGTCAAGCCTCTCCCGAAGTCTCTTTTGGGCTTGATTCCAGTCCTCGGTCTGCGCGGATTCACGCCTGCGAATGCCATTGCGGTCGCGGTACCGAATCCACCAGACCCGGCTTTCCTTCCTGCGAAATACAACGCCATCGTGTTGCTGGGATCTAGGCATTCTCCATCTCCTGTTTGAACGACGCGCGGAATGAGACGAGGTCCGATTTCAAAAACCGGATATTTCGCCCCATTACGCGGAGATGGGGAATCTGCTTTCGCTCGACCCAAAGATACACGGTCTGCTGGCTCACGCCAAGAAATTTGGCCGCCTCGCGGACCGTGATCGGGAGCTCCTCTTCGGTTGTCGGAGCCTTCCGGTCAGGCACGTCAATTGTGGTGTCATTCATAGCATTTCCCTTGGGTTTTGGCTGATTTCCGGGGTGTCGGAGCTCTGGCTTCCAGCGCGGCCCTGCAATGCCGCTTGAGCTTTCACCACTGTGTGGCGGGCGTAATATTCGGGGTCGTGCTTCTCGTCGGCGCGGTAATCAGCGATACGCCGGATGATTTCCTCGGGATCATCGCCTCGCGCAAGGGCGCGTAGCGCGTAGGCCCAATCGCGCTCTGATTGCGTGATCGTTTCGCGCCTGTTTGTCCGGTTCGCGCTTTGCTCGGGGCTGCGGTCGGCCTTTACGGGGCCGGGTGCGATTTTGAAGTCTCGGAGGTGGTACGTTTTGTCGGAATGTTTTGTCACTCGGACCACGCATTCGTGGCCATATTTCTGATTAGCGAAGCCAGGTAGTCGGAGGACGCGGGAAGCGTCGGTTGCGGCCGTGTCCGCCCCAAACTGGTGGGCCATTTGCTGCTGCAAATTTTCCGCTTCCTCGGTCGTAACACCTTCGACTTTCCATAGGACCTGGTGCTTGCCCGGCGATGTGTCCAGAACGAAGTTGGGTTTCGGGACATCATCCGAATTCTGAATCGCCTTGAGAGCCTCCGGCCCTCCGTAATCCAAGTCGAGAAAGACATGCCTGATTTCCTGTATGTCCCGTTTGGTCCGGCTGTATGCCCCTTGCTTGATCGTGTTCATGCCGATGTAGATGTCGAATCCAGCCTGATTCCTGTTCGCCAGCCATTCCTGAAAGTCGGGGCGCGCGATCTTCTCAGCGGGCGCGATGCGCTGGATGACCTCGCTGCTCGCGCGGTTCCGAAGCAGGACCGCAACCCGGTCAGATGGCTTGAAATTCTCGTGGATGTACTCGGACGCCGAAAAAGAATTAGACATTGAATTCACCCAAAGAAGATCGCGGCAGGTGAGGCCGGTTGGCACCGCAAGCTCACGAACGATAATATGTGGCACGGCGCCTTGGAGCACGGACGTGCCAGAACGCAACGGCGGAGGTCCATGACGTGGTTGAGATTGAGGGCTCGAAGCGAACCGGAACGTTCACCCTCGGACCTGAAAAGGAAGTCTACGGTGAGCTCACCCTCGCGGGAGCAAAGACATCGCTGTATCTCCAAGACAGAGAGGGGTTCAACACCCGCGCCATCCCCGACAATTACATCAAAGGTGTGCTACACGATTTGACGAAGGTTTCGCTTATTCGTTGCGTCACGTTGTCAGGTCCCGGCTACGCGTCGCGCGGAGGGGGAGAGTACCACTTTGCAAAGGTGTTCCCCCATTTCGTCGTTTGCGGCGACACCCACATTGGCTCGAGCGAAAAAACGATACTGAAAATCCACTGCGCTGTCGACGACGCGAATTCCCTTTTTTATGACTTTGACGCCTTCGGGCTTGTGCTTGACGGACGCCCGTTCATTGACAAGATCGTTGAGGTCAATGCCAATATTGCAGGGCGGAAGATCAGCACCGGACCCGAGCCGCAAATCCTTTATTTCACAGGCAAGAGGGAAATATTTTCCTCTGAGACCGTGTTAGGAAAGGTTTCTGCCTCACACAATCCCAGACCTACCAGCTTCGGCGGGCCCAGCGGGGTGGGTCTGAAAAACACCATATTTGTAACCATCGAGTTCAAGGAGGCAATCGGTTTTGAAGAGGCCATCTTTCAGATATCCACGCTGTTAAGATATCTGGCAATTCTGGCTGGCCGTCCCCAAAACGTCATTGCGTTGGAAGTCGAGGTCAAGGCGGATCAAGGAAACTCAGTCCTCCGGGTCAATTGGAACTTGTGCCCAAAGTATGAGCGACGGGATGAGGAAGACAGACCACATGCTTCAGACGTATTGTTAGATGCCGTCCGACAACCAGATGAGTTTTCGCGTGTTCTGGCAAATTGGCTTGCTCGGGACCTAGAGTGGCGGCACGCACGGTTCCGGTTTTCCAACTCCTTCGCGCAGGAGAACCATTACACCGTTGATCGCCTGATCGGGGCTGCGGACGTGTTTAATATCCTTCCAAAGTCCGCCGTGGAATCGGCCGAACCTCAGCCGAAGGGAACCAAGCCCGCAGAAAAAAAGGACCGAAATAGAAGTACGAAGCTCATGCGAAAGATCCGTCATAGGGCTGAGAAGATAATCGGTGCCATGGGCGAACCGTTTGCCGAACTTCGGACTGTTACCGATGAGGCCGTAAAGTGCCGAAACCATTATGTCCACGGCAGCGAGCCCAGCTTCGACTACAATGCAAATTTCAACACGGTGACGTTTTTCACAGACACGCTCGAATTTGTATTCGCCGCCTCGGACCTTATCGAAGCAGGGTGGGATGCAAAGAGGTGGAGCAGCACTGGCACGACGATGTCCCACCCATTTGGTCGCTTCCTTGTAAATTTCACCAATCAACTTAAGCAGCTGAATGGACTTCTCAAGAGCTAAAGTTGTGGCGTAACAATTGCAGACAGGTCGTAGCGGTCTGCGTCGGAGTTGTAGCCATGAATTTCGATCACCTCGGAGACGAACCGCTTCCCTGGCCGGCGCTCCAATTGAATGAGAACGTTCAATGAATCGGCGATATTGCTCTTGATCGCGCGGTACGGAAGTTCGATTCCGCTCTGGAGAACGCAGCTCGTAAACCGCGCAAGGGCTTGCGCGGCGGAGCTTGCGTGAACGGTCGAAAGCGTTCCCGAATGGCCGGTGTTGAGCAACTGGAGCAGATCAAAGGCCTCCCCGCCTCGAATTTCTCCCAAAATGATGCGGTCGGGCCGGTGCCGCAATGATGCCTTCAGCAAATCGCGGATTGTGACGGCAGGCAGATCGAGCTGCGCCTGGCGGGCCTCGAAGCGCACGAGATTGGGCTTTTCAAACTGGATTTCTGACGTGTCCTCGATGAGGAGAATGCGATCCTCATCGGGAATGAACCGTGCGAGTGCGTTCAAGAGAGTCGTTTTGCCGCTGCCTGTTCCTCCACTGATCAGGATGTTGTGACGGTTTTGAACGTAGGCTTGCAGCCGGTCTGCAAGCTTGCAGTCCAAGGTGCCCATGTGCACAAGGTCTTTTACGCTGAAATGGCGGCTGTTGAATTTGCGGATGGTCAGGGTGACCCCGTGAATGCTGCATGGCGGAATCACAGCGGCAACTCGGCTGCCATCCGGGAGCCTCGAATCGAGGATCGGTTTGGCTTCGGAAATGTCGTCTCCCAGACGCCGGGCAATGTTCTTGACCGCGACCATCAGCGACCGCTCGCTCAGCGTGACGTTGGGGACCTGCTCAAGCACGCCAGCGCGCTCTATGAACACGCGGCTCGATCCATTCACCATGATTTCGCTGACGGAATCATCGCGAATCAGGTGCTCGATGGGCCGCAAAAAAGGGAGGATCGTCTCAAAACCGAGCGTCACACTTCACCATCCCCAAACTGACGAAAATAGGATTTGTTCACGTCGTTGTAGTAGGGCTTCAAATAGCAGAACATCGGAGGCATCGGATTGACGCCGTCATAGGCGATGACAACCGACTGGGCATTCTTGAGTTCGGTGAATGTCTTCATATCGAAGCGGAAATCGGTCTGCGTGTTGTAGCTTTTGGAGGCCGTTACGTTGGCGCGATGGGCGATGGCTTTGCCGGTCAGCAAGCTGACCCTAGCGTCGTGCCCACTTTCGGAGACGTTATAGCTGACCTTGAGCTTGTCCTCCCGACCGCAGAGTTCGCTTGCTGTGCGGGCCGAGAAATCATCCGAGAGCGCAAGGAAAATCTTGGTACGGAAGGTCTGCAATAGGGTCCGCCAAGTCTCGCCGGGCAAAACTGACTTCAAAGAACTGATGCTCTGCGTGGCGACAATCGGGATGCATTTGGGCTGGCGCGAGAGGCTGAAAAACTTCTCGTCGCCGGTCGGTTCGTTTTCGCCAACCGTGGCGAAATTCTGATATTCGTCGCAGACGAAGAAACACCTCCCGAAAATGCCGCTTCGGGTTCTTCGCTATATCGGGCACGCGGTTCAAGACAGCCCGCTGGAAATCAAGCTTCATCATGACGCCGAGGGCGCGGGCCAATCCGGGATTCAGGCCTATAGGGAAATTCAGGGCACACACTTTGCCGTTTTCAATGAGCCAACGGAACGAAGGAAGTGGCTTACCGAATTTGCCGTCGGCATTGGCAGCCGGGTCGTAGCATTTCGCCGGCGGGCAGAAGGTGCGTTTGACGCGCGGGTTATCGTCGAAAAGCGACAAGAAACACCGAAATGCCCTCGACGATGGAAGTTCTGAGTTTCGGCTCAATCCTCCTCCAGTCATCGTAGAACCATCGTTTGACGGCTTCGAGTTGCTCTCGTTTGAACGAATCAGGATCGTCGGGTGAGGACTCGGTGAGAGCCTCGAATTCGATGCCCTTGTTGTGCAGGAAAACGCGGAGGTTCTGGGAATCGTCGGCGCGGTACATTCCGGCATCGGCCACGCCCAGAGAGAATTTGAAGGGCGTGAGCTCTGCCGCGTGGGTGAGGTATGCCTCGGAGGAAATGAGGACGGAACGGCGACCGTCGATCTTCTGTTCGGCCTCGTGAATTGTCTTTTCCAATCTGTCGGGCGATATGGCGCACTGGTAGACATCGAACAGGGTCACGTAATCGTAGGTGATCTTGTGAAGCAGGATGATAAACTTCACGAGGTTCGTGTACGCCTGCTGCCAGAAGGGTTCCTTGCCCTTGCCGAAGAGGTTGTTTAAAAGCGAGGCAATGCTGTAGGCCAGCGCATAAGCGTCCAGGTCGTTGTGCAAGGGGTTGTAGCGGTAGTCGGAATCGAGGCTGATTTCCACGTAATCGTCGGCTCTGCCGTGCCGCGTCAGGATTTCCTTCACCTGGTGGCAGAAATCGCCTTTTACTTCGAGGACCAAGCCGCCGATCTTTTTCTCGGGATCGGAGGGCTGGTAGCCAACGAGCTGCTCGACGAAGGGGTACATGCAGCAACTCGTCTTCCCGGTTCCGACTGCGCCGACAATCACGATTCCGGTGAAAAGCCCGCGCTTCGGAATCACTAGCCAACGGGGCGTCTCCGAGGGCACAGGTTTGCTCGGATTATGTATCTCCCCGACAACGAGAAAAACATCCTGCCGCTCGCGCGGATCCGGGTACGCCGGCAGGTGCCCTGCGGTGATCTTCCGGTGGGCCCTCAAGGCGAAGATGTACAGGCCCGAAAGGAGGATGGAATAAACGATGTACGGCGTCGAGAAGAGGAACAGGTCGTAGGACCACTTCACGCTCTTGAAGACGAGAGGGGCACGGATCGCCATGAGTTCCAGAAACGGATTCCCCTGCGGGAATGGCATATAGAAATAGAGGACGATTCCCGTTGCCATCGCGAGAAGGAACGCCAGAAAATTCCTCGAATTGAGGAGCCGCTGAATCACGCCTTTTTCGCCTCGGCACTCTGTGCGGCCCTGCGGGACTTCTTCTCTTCCTTCTGGAGGCGGTCAAATTCCTTGTCTTTCCAGAACACAAATCGAAGGGCAGACGCGACGACGTGATCGGGTGTGCTGCCGATGAACCGGGCGTATCTTTCCAGGGTTTGCGCGAGAGGCTCTTCCAACTGGAATTCGCGAGTGACCGTTTCGGGTGGTTTCTTGATGAAGGACATGACATTTCTCCTTTAGCGGTGTCGTCGGGTTGGATTCGAGGCATTTGAAATCGCGGACAAAACACGTGGCACCGAATTCGTGCCATTGGGCGGGAGCGACCCCGAACGAACGTTTTGGGCGGCAAAGCCGACCAAAACCTGGGGTCGCTCCCGCCCAAGCTGCGTGTTTTGTCCGCGGCCTTTGCCGTGGAATTCGGCTTGGTAACCCGCCGGCCTTTCAGCAATTTGGCTTGGGTGGTGGGGTGAAAACTGAAGCCCGAAACTGGGGTGAAAGCACTGGTCAGAGCAGCTTTCACCCCACTTACGCAGCCGTGCGGTGTAGAAGCGGCTGCTGCCTGACAAAAGAGGTCTCGAAGGCAATCTGGCGATGACCGTTCGAGCTTCCAAAGATGGAGGCGAGCTCGCCCTCGGCGATCTGCCCAACCTTCCAGGAGCGATAGAGCTCCTGACAGTGCTCGGATTTGAATCGACGCGTCGCCTCGCTCAGAAATTCCACGTCCTCGTTCTTGAGTTCGGCAAAACGCCTTTCTTCCCAAGCCTTGCGCACCCGAAAATATCGGGTCAGCTCGATGGCCGTTGGCTGCTCAGAGGGAGCCTTTACTAGCGTTTTGAAAACTTCCGTCGCTTTCCTTGCCAGAGCGTCGTTGCCCGAGATGAATACGAAGCCAAATCGTTCCAGCCGCCGAAACAGGGGCAGGTACGCCTGTAGGTGGGTCACAAACGCCGAGAGATTTTCGGCCTCCGATTCGACGTAGGAAAAGGTGACCACAGCGGGAGTACGCGGAAAGGGCAGAAACATGGGAAATTTGTCCACGAAATAACGAGGCGTAATGGATGTGGTTTTAGTGCCCAAGTACAGCTTCGTCGGCAAGGCGCTTTTTTCGACGCCCAGGGCTTCGGTGAAGTATTGGACCTTGTCGCGCTCGGTTTCCAAATAGTTGTGAGCCTGATTAGCCAGGATGAAATCGAGGGCCATCAGGCGGGTACGGATGAACTCGAATTCGTGGTCTCGCCGGTTGCGAATGTTCTCCTTGCCGATGGCCGCGTAAATGCTTCTGGAAAAGACGTGGAACACGCGGGTATTGTGCGCGTAGGCGCGGGGTTTGGCATGGCGGTTCGCACACAGCTTGTTTGTGAACTTGTAGGAACGTTTTCCGGAGGTGAGCTCAGCAAACGCCAAATACTGGCTGACAGTGAAGTACCCGGAATGGGTGGCCACGATATAGAGGAAGCGGGCCTCGGTCTCCGTGTATCCGAGTGCCTGGAGTGCATCGAGATGCGTGTCTTGGATGTTCATAGTGAGAGGATCTCCGCAGTGATGTCTCGGTCGTTCAAAACCCGTCGCAAACGGTCGGAATCCTGGGTGGCGGCGTAGAGCGTGAATCCGGCCTGGGCCTTGGCCTGAAGCTGGTTGGGCCGGTAATGCTTCGTCGCGAGTTCGAGATTGACTCGGGCGAGCTGGCCGTCCGCGTTTTCGTATTCGATCTGGATGTCGGGAACGACAACCCGGCCGTTTACGACTCGGATTCCGTGCGCTTGTGCGATTTCACCTTTCTTATCCTGGTTGTGCCGGTCAGATCCAAGCCCCGCGAGTTCTCTGTTGATCTGCTTCTTCAGCTCGTAGTCAAGGACGACCTTCTGCACGGTGCCGCCGTCGCGTTCGATTTCGCGGGCGGCCTTGTGATAGAGGCGGTAAAGGCCGGCGTCGTGTAGGACCTCTTTCGGCTTTACCAGACCGTGGTAAATGGGCCGGTCTTTGGGCATGAGTTTGTGCTTCGCGAGGAATCGCTTGCCAGCCTTCGTCAAAACGAGAATCTGAACACGCTCGGTCTGGGCTCCTTGAATGCTCCGACGGGAAACGAGGGATTGCCGTGCCAGATTCTTCAAATCCTGGTCCATGCGGTCGCGCTTTCCGCCGTAACCGATTTCAGCGAGTGCTTCGGAATCGACAGCGCGGAAAGTTCCGATCTCCTTGAGGGTCTGGATTTCGGAGGACCGGAGTGAATACGTGCGCTCTCGGTCGCGATAGGGCGTCCTCGGCTCGTTTGAGCGGTGCCGATGTGGGTTCGGAATCGAGTGATCTCGCTGAGGCTCCGGGGACTCAGAACCTGCGCCGCGGGCACGGCTGTCCTCGGAGTCGGAGTTGGACTGCCTTTCAGTTGCCGGGCCGTGTGGGTGCGGCGACCGTGGCAAATGGTCAAGATCATTGAGTTCGTATCTTCGTGACACGGGATATCACTCCTCGTCGGATGGCTCCGCCGGCAGTTCGCTTTGGCCGACGTTGAATTGCTTGTCGAGGTGTGCGAGCTTCCGGCCTGTGTCCTTAAGGAAGAATTTGCGGTTGAGAGCGAAGGCGGTTGCGAAGATGTTTGCAAAGAGGATCCCTACAAAAGCGAGGATGTACGTGGAATACGCCCTCCAGATGACGAGCTTGAAGGGGATGAAAAACTTCAGCTGGCCCATCAGGGCAAAACCAATAGCGAACATCACCGCGATGGTGATGAGAAGCGCGTTGGCAACCATTTGAAATCATCCTCTCGAATTGTTAGGGTTGGGCCGCTAGCCGGATTTCGGGGATCTCATCGAGGTTCGAATGATTGCGGAACCTAAAGTTGTCGTGCCGGAGAAGGTGTTCGAGTCTATCGTTCTAGAGGCAGTTTGCTCGATGGCCAAAGATGCAGATTGGAGATGCCTGGTCATGCCTAGATTCGGGCTGGATTTGGCGTTCTTCTTGGAGAAGAATGGCCGAACGTGCTCGCGCTTTCTTGAGGCAAAGGTCTATGCCGGAGCACGGCCGGGCGGCGTAGGTTTTGGCTCCCCGAAAGGCGAAGGCCCGCAGGTTGAATTGCTGCTGTATCCGAACGAGGATCTGCAAATCGTAAACGACAGCGTCCGCTGGGTTCTTGCTGATGCGACTCGTCCTTTGGGCAGCGCCCGGTACTCACTTTTTGATTCCCAACAGGCGAAGGCCGCCAGCATGAACGGGGTCCAAAAGGGGAAGCAAAACAATCTCCGAATAAGCTCTCTTGAAGCGGACTTTATGGCGTGGCCGGAATTCCTGGAAAAACTTCGACAGTTCGTCTTGGGTTGAGTCTGATCAATTGAAAGCCTCGTCCTCGCGGAAATACGTGATGGTCAGGCCGAGCGGGTTGACCGGGATGAGGTCGTTTGGCACGTGGGTCCTGAAATAGAAAACGAAATTAGCCGTGTAAAGGGTGCGTTTGAGTTCGCTGTGATCAGCCGGTGAATAATAGACCATGTAGAAATCCACGCGGGCCTGGTAGGGCGGCTTTTCTAGCTGTTCGATGGCGACGTTTTGCACCTGGATGTCGATCTCGGGCTGCGTCGGATCGGCAAGGAAATTCTTGATGAGGTCGTTCTTCTTGTAGGCGTCCACGATGTCGCCCGCGAGCTTGGCGTCGAGAAAATAGAGCGATTTCGAGAAATCATCATTGATGGTGTAACGGTTGCGCTCGTAATATAGCTGACAAAACTGCGAAAGGAAATAGCGCACCTCGGCAGCCTGCGGCTTGTATTCGAAATTGCTGTAGGCGAGGGCCTGCGCCCGTCCCAGCTTGTCAATGCGGATCACAAGGGGGCGGAAGTTCTGGAAGGTGCGAATGGTGCGGAGGTCGATCAGGCCGAGCGTGACCGCTACCAGCACCAGCAAAACCAGGGCGATTTTGAGATAGGTGTTCGTCACCATAGGATCCCCGTATTGCTCCAGGTAAAGCCGCTTGGCGTCATCAAAACTCGAGTCATTGCTCATGGCTGATTGCCCCCGAAGTTCCCAGAATGTCGACGGTCGCCGCTAGCTGCCGAACCGCCCCGCCAGAAAACCAAGAATCGCGCCGGAAGAGCCTCCAGAGGCTCCGCTGAAGATGTGATTCGTGAGAACCGGGACTTTCAGCAGCGCATAAATCGCGGCGAGGAAGGTAATCAGCGAGACGGGGAACCAGGCCATGAGTTGTACAGTGGAGAGCGTGCCGGCCGGAGGGAGGCGAAGCGTCCCGACAAGCAGATTGGCAATGATGAACACAACGGCCGCCGCGATGACCTGGTAAAACGCGTATTGGAGAAATGCCTTGAACCAGCCCCAGAAAAGCCATTCCATCTCTGGAACGATAAAGAATGGAATGAAAATCGGCCCAACGAGAACGCAGACCGCCGTGGCGATGAACCCGAAAGCGACGACAACGATAGTGACGGCCTGCGCCGCTGCAAGCAGGAGAATGATGAGAACGTAGATCGCAGTCCCGAGGAGATCGCCGAACGTGGGGGAATCGAGCCGGGCCTCGAAATTGCTGACACCGTCAATCACTACCTGCAACTGATTTTGGTCAATCTTGTTGGAGAGGAATTGAGCCTCGTCGGTGATGAGGTTGTGGAAGCTCGACCCCATGCCGGGGATGGGCCGGTTGTAGTAGTTGATCATCCCGAAGCCGAAGCTGATGGTGAGGATGAGGCTGGCGAGCTTTTCGAAATGAAGCAAGTGATGGCCGCTGGCGGCAGCCAGAGCCATCTTCACTCCGTACCACACGACGAGGATGGTTGCGAACATGCGAAAGAGGTTTTGGCCCATCGCGTCGAAGAAGCCCAGATTCTGGGTAAGCATGGTGTTGATGGCCTGATAGATGTACTGCAAGAAGTCCGTCTGCATTTGGTGGCTCCTTCGACGCGGCGGGGGTTTCTGGCGGTCGGGATTACGGCATGCGGTAGTTCTGAAGCGAACTGCCGAGTGTGCTGGTGACCTGGGCCAGATTGCCGGCCAGGCTCGCCCGGCGCTCGATTTCGGCGTCGATGGAATTGGCGGTGTCTTCGCGTTGCTGCTTTGCCGAAATCACGTTTTGCTCCACAAGAGATACAAGCAGCTTGTTGGAGTCCTGCAGGGTACGGAGCATGAGGACATTGGCCGCGTTGATTTTGTTCAGCACGGCGACTTCGGTGTTGAGACTCGGATCGTTCGAAAGCGAATCGTCTTCGAGGTTGTTGATCTGGTTTTCGATGTTCTGGGCGTCGTTGCGGATCGCGCCGATGGTGGCCATGGCGGTGACGTTGGCACCATCCGCGAGCTCGACAGATGCGTATTGGGACTTCACGCGGTCGAGTTCGGCCGGCGTCATGCCGTCGAGTTCCTGGCTGCTGTATTGGAGAAGGGGCACGGTGGCTTGCTGATAGCCGGCGTCCACCGTGCCGGTGTTCCCCGTGTTCATTCCGTTGACCCACTCGCCGGTGTTGCCGTAGGTGTCTGCGGCAACCACATCACGCCAATTGGAGAATTGGGCGCGGTAACGAGCGGGCATGTTTTGGAGATTCTGGGCCATGCGGACCGTGAGGTCGTAGCGGGCGACGATCTCCGCATAGGTTTGCCGAAGTTGGGCCAGTTGTTGGACGAGTTGGCCGTACCGAAGAACGGCGTTGGAATAGTTCGTAGGGTCGTAGACGATGCCCCCGAAGAACTGCGCGGAGGCCGTGCCGACGCACAACCCCATGATGAGGAAAACTGCAAGGATCCGCTTTTTCACGGTGTGTCCTCCCTTCGTGAAGTCGAAAAACTCCTGAAATACCGCTGAGAGTTACAAATCAGAAGGCATTCGGTGATTGGCGTATGCGGGAAGCGCCAAGTCCCCCGAGAGATAAATTTCTACCCGGTGGCCCTCGCGAATCGTGATGGTGGGCAGAATATTGAGGAATTTGTCCAGGATGCGTTGCGAGGTTTGGCCCATGCTTTCGCCAACGCCTGCCTCCATGTTTTGTATGCCCGTTTGAGTCAAAAGTCCGTTTGATTGCGCTTCGGAAATCCCTCCGATCGCGCCAACAGCGAGCGACGCTCCAAAGATTTTGAGGTAGTGGTTGTTCACTTTATCCCGCAGACCTGTGTCGCCAATCTGGTTCAGTCCTTGGAACTGGTCGAGGCTGACGGAATAGCCGTCCGGCATGATCAGCCGATGAAACGCGACCGCAAGACGTGTTTGGCCGAATGCGTTCACGGGCTTGGCCTCGCCGAGCACCTTTGTCCCGGCGGGAATCAAAAGGTGCTGGCGGTCGTGGGAATAAATGTTGCTCGTCACCATGCATTCGACCGGGCCTGAGAAATCGCCATTGAGTCGGTTGATAAGCACGGTATCGAGAGTGGTGCCTTCGAAAAGGATGTAGGTCTTTCCGGTTGCCGCATCAATTGACTCGGAATCCGCGGAATCCTTAGGCTTCTGTTTCGCAGCGTTTTCGGTCGTTGCTGCCGCGCGTTGCTCCACCTTGGGCAAAGGCCTTGGCGCCGGGTACGGGGTCTGCGGCAGCATTGGGGGAAGCTCTCCAAGGTACGGCGCAAGTTGGCTCATGGGCGGCTGTTGGCCTGGGGGATATGCCAAGCCTGGCAATGCGTTCGGTGGGCCGGCGTTGCCGAGGGATCGCTGCTGGTCCTTCCGATAGCTCAAGGCCACGTTAGAGGAAAACAGCGAAACGTATTCGCGTCTTTGCTCTTCCGCCTGAATCGGATTTGGAGCCGGCGGTTCGGCGGCGGGACCCGAAGCCTGCGCCGGAGCAGGTGTTCCCGTCCCGGAGGGGAGCGAGCCGAAGAATTTGTTCTGCTGCTTGATTGCGCTTTCCTGTTCTTGCTGGAGTTGCTGAATGCGGTTCTGGAGAGCGGCAACCTGCGCTTCGTTTACTCCCGGCTGGGCGGCCGACTGGAATGTTGAGACGTTTGAATTCGGCGTCTTTGGCGGCTTCTTGCCGCCCGTCAGCCACATGATGAGGACCATCAGGACGGCCAAACTCACCATGACCCAAGCCTGGACGTTCTTCGGCATCAGTCCTGGTGGTTTCGGGGCCTTGTTTTGAATCGGCGTGGCAGCGGGCGCAGTGGATTCTTCAGCCATGTCGGTTCTCTCCTTTGTTGTGAGATGGGGGCTTGCGCCTCGGCCTACCGCCGCGTCCGGGTGAAAGTGACCTTCTTCTTGCCAATTGCCAGATAGCCTGTGTCAACGATTCCGGGGATGATGTAGGTGCCGTTCTCCAGGTTGAAATTGATGAGATTTGGCTTGCCGTCCTTGATTTCGTAGATCGCCGGCTTCTCCGGTGCGCTGCACTTGATGTACGTGAAGCGGCTGTCATGGAAGATCGCGGAAACAAGAAACGGCGCGCGCATCGCCTTGTGGTCTAACCGGTAGTCGAACTGAAGCGTGGTCGGGTAATCGGAGCGGAATTTCTCGATTTGCCGCTGGGCGTCTGCTTGCGCAGCCTGGACTTCGCCGGCGGTTTGCTCGCGCACGCTTTGGATTTCCCGTTGATAAGCGGTCAATTCGCTCGCGGGCACGTAGTCCTGTGCGAACTCGTCTGTGCGGATGCCTGACTCGCCATTTGGCTCGATGAAGATTTTGAGGTCCGGTTGGACATCCGGTTCGTCGCTGATTTCCTCAAGCAGGAACGAATAGACGTGGCCGCTGGCGGTGATGAGGTTCAGGTCGGTTCGAATGCCTTCCTTGGCCGGATGGACGTAGCAGAAGTTGTGAGCGCCGTTGATGATCCAAAAGTCCTTATCGCCGGTCGTGAAATCGAGGATCTGTTCGTTCTTGGGCAAGACAATGAGCGTGGAATATCGCACCTTGGCGTGCACGGTGACGATGTCATTCCAACCGTATTTCACCACGCGGGCCGTTTCAGTTGCTGCGTGCGCCGGGATTTGCCCGAAGCCTAGGGCAGTGATGACGAGCGTTGAGACCATTACAGCGCGACAGAGTTTTCTCAAAACGGACGCCGATTGCATAGTGATGCTCCTTTCAGCGGAAATCGGGATGCTCAAATGGATACGATTCACCGACGTAATCGACTGACGGCGATGGACATAAGCCGTATTTCGCCGGACAATACGGCCATGAAAAATTGGCTCAAGGCGCTTCTTTCGCAGACCCTATTCAGCGTGTGGTGGATTCTGTCAGCCTTAAGTACTCTGTTTACATTTTTCCATCCCGCGTGGTCGGGCAGTCCGCGAATCGTCTTCGCTGTTTCAGGAATCGTTGGATTTGCGTGGGCAAACCTCAGAGTGTACCGGACTCAGGAAGAACGAATATCGGTCTCGGAAGCGCAGATTTCCGCCTTGCGCGAGACCAGCCGGGCTACGGAACCGAGGAGCGCCCAGCTAATGATTAAGCCAGGTGCGGGGTCACGGTACATCTTGGAGCCCGTTTCAAATGCTCCGCATGGCGATTTCAGAGCCATGTACCTGGAGTTTCACTGCATGATCGAGAATGCAGGGAGCCGCAACTCGACGGTGGACCGCTTTGACGTGGAGGTGGCCGAACTCGACCGATCCTTCCCCAAGCTCGTCCCTGTGGAGAGGCGTGGCACCGTCCAGGGCCGGCACTGCGCGCATGGGCTGGACACTCGTAGCATCCTGAGTGAGACAGGAGTAGTAAGGATTCCCGCCGAGAGCACGACAAATCAAGGAATTCTGCTCTTTGTCATCGCGGGCGTGAATGTCGAAATGTTCGCGAATAGCGGCCTGCATATGGCCGGCAAGGATCGAAAATTCCAACCTCTGCACTGCCGGCTTACGATGACTGACACCACACAATCAGCAGCCAGGGCCGAGTTTGAGTTGCACGAGGAATGAGACGCCTTTTGGGATTGCGTGAGGCTCATCTCGGGTTCCGTGCGAGCACTTCAAGTCCTTTCTCAAAGCCATAGGCTTCGAACGCCTCCAGCCGCTTCCGGTTGTCGAAAGGATCGTTCGTGTAGAGCCAATAGCTCTTCGTGTCCACTTCAAGATTGGCTACCTTGGCCAGTTCTGGCGTTTTGATGAGGAGCTGCTGCTTCGGCCGAAGAGTCGAGATGAGCTCGATTTCGTTGTCGTTCAGGTTGAATTGCCGGCGGTACAGATCCTGGTCCATGTCCGGGTTGGCCAGGAAGATTTTCGTCGGGCAGCTCTCGACGATGATGTCGAGGATTTCCGATTTGCGCAGCTCGTCGAGCGATTGTGTCGAGAGGATCATGGCGGCGTTTTGCTTGCGCCAAGTCTTCAGGGCCTCAATGATGTAGCTCTTTATAGCCGGGTTCTTCAAAAACAGCCAAGCCTCATCAATGAAGAACGCCTTGAACGTGTGACCGATTTTCGGGTCGCAGATGACGGCGTTTGCCCGGTGCAGGATGTAGAAGAGCAACGGCTCCAGCACTTCGGGATACTGGTTCATTCCCTGGAAATCGAAGCATTGGAATCGGCAGAACGTGATTGTGTCCTCCGGGTTGTCGAAAACGAAGTCGAACTGCCCGCCTGTGGTCCACTTGGCGAGGCGGTCGGCGAGACGGCGGTCAAGTGTATTCGACAGGACGGTGAGCGTCCGAAGGCTTGGCTCGATTTCGTAGAGATTCTCGATCTGGTGATACAGGTCTCGTTCCTCGGTGGGCGTCAATTCCAGTGGTGAAGTGCCCTGGATCAAGACTTTGACGAAGAGCGCGAGAAAATCGAGATTCTCTTTCGTTGGCGGCAGCGAAAATGGGTTGATTTTGAAACCTGGCGAATTCAGGCCTACGCGGACGTAGGTGCCTCCAAAGAGGCGCGTGAGGCTCTCGAAGCTGCCGCCCAGATCGAAGATGAATGTGTACGGGTCGTATTTCTGCATGTTGGTGATGAGGAAATTCAAAAGGAACGACTTGCCCGATCCGGTCTGGCCGAGAATCATCGTGTGGGCAACGTCCCGGTGGTGGAGGTTTAGGAAATAGGGTGTGTTGTGGTTCGTTTCGAGCACGGCCAGATACTCCTGGCGCAAATGCGGGTTCTCAGGCTCGCCACAGTGGAGGGTGAACAGGAACGAGTAGTCCGCGTAATTCGTGTTGAGCAAATACATGGAGCGGAGATTGAAGGCGGAGCCGCCTGGCACAGTCGCCAGGAATGCATTCAGCAGATTGTATTTTTCGTCGTAAAGCTGGGCGTCGTGAACACTGAAGACCTTGTAAAATTCGGCACAGGCAGTTTCCACCTTGCGGGGGTCGAGGTCGTAAATGACGACGCTCAGCGAGAAGTGGCCGAAATAATTCCCCTCGATCTCAAGCTCCTTGATGCTTTCGCCTAGCTCCCGGACCTGAGCTTCCTTCGAATCGTCCACCAGAACGTCGGTTGCGGGCGCATCGGCGAGATTCAGATGGCTCATGAGCGACCGCTTCGTGTTGTGAAAATGGCGGCGCTTGGACTGAATGGCCTTGCGGGTTTTGCCGGAATCCTCCTTCTTCCATTCCGTCACGATGTGGAAGTTGGCCTGCACTTCGAGGAGGGCCTTAAAGATCAGCGGAAAACTCTGCGCCGATGGCTCCTTGAGGGTCAGCACCTTGACGTAATAATCGTCGAGGCGAAGATGCCCGCGATGGCATTCGAGGTGTGATTCGCAGAGATACCAATCGAGAAACGTGTCGTGCTTGAGGAGGGCCATTTCGAGCTTGAGGGGGGCGAAATTCAGCGTTCGTTTGAGCACCCGAAACGCTTCATGCTTGGGAAGCTGGTCAACACGGACGAAATCGCTGACCTGCAAAATGAAAGCGGTCACCTTCTGGTGAAGCGTGGCGAGCGCCTTCGAGAGCTCCACTTCAAGTAAGGCGACTTGCTTGCGAGAAGAGAGAGCGGCCCGAATCGCTTCGAGTGCCTTTGCCGGATGTTTGTGAATTTGGCTCAGGGATTTGAGGAGTGCCTGCTTGTAACGAAATCCCTCAAAGATGACGACGTAAAACACTTGGAGCGAGTAGAGGCTGTCGGCTTTTTGCTCGAAGTAGCGAATGCGGTTCTCGATGGCGGTGTTTACGACCGCGTTGGCATATTCCTTGTGAGGGATCGTCTCGTGATTCCGCTTGAAGAGGTACTGGTAAACGCGGAAGTGGCTGTCGAAAAGGCGAAGGGCGGATTCGAGCCGTTTTGTGAGCGTGTCGAGCGAATTCCCGTCCAGGCACTCGTAATCGACGCCATGAACCTGAAGGACCACGCCCACATCGCCGGATTTGGTGAGAAATGCGTGCGAGTCGATGAAGCCGTAAAGGTTCACCTGCTCGTTCAGGGAGCCAGTTTCCGTGTATGGCTTCATGGCTTTTTTGAGATTAAGCATTTGACGCTCTGCGGATGGCGATCGGCCTGAACTTGGCCGGGTCGTACTGGGTTTTGAATTTGGCTGCTGACAGAAGGAATCGGAGAATTTGCGGGTCGGTGTTCGTGGCCCACCGAGCGGCGAAATAGAGAAGCAGAAATATCAAAATGCCGCCCAGCAAGCTCGAAAGCATGTTAAACGTAGCCGCGCCCATACACATGGCAAAGAAAAAGAGCTTCCGTTCCGCGCCGAGAATTGTCAGTGGGCGATGCAGCGAGCGATAGACGGTGTTGATTCTTCTTGCGTTCGCCATATGCGTGTTACCAAGGAGAAACCGCCTCACGCTCCCGGAAAGAGCCACGCAAGGAAATTGACGGCCGCGATGGCCATGCCAACGCCGAAAAGAACACCAGCGAGGACGCGCTTCGAGCCGCCTTCACCAAAAGCGAACGTGAGGCCGGCGACCACGATGGAAACGAGCGACAGGCCACGGGCGATGGTCGTCGTGAACGCCTGCATGAGGACATTGACGGCGTTTTCCCACGGCGAACCGCCAGAGGTCTGGGCGAAAGCCGCAGAAGCGAGGATCAGCGAGCAAGAACAGGTGACGAATGCGGGCCGGAGCCAGCGAACGACAAATCTGTTTCGAAGAAATTTCTTCATTGCCGGCAAGTTCCTTTCGGAGGATGCGAGCCGGGCCCGCATCGGAATTCGAAGACAAACTCCCGCCGGACTATTTGCAACGGTGGTATGCGATTGCGGAGCCGGAGGCGTGAGTTGCGGCGAGCCGCCGCGAAGTTGCTTCGCGAATCGCACGAGGCCGTTCATTTGCCGGAGTCAGGGTTTCGAATCGTATCAGCGAGTCCTGGTTGGGTGTGGAGAACTGCTGCGACTTCGTCGTCTGCTCCGGCGAATTTTCCGGCGGGAGCTGCCTTCTACTTACACTAATAGCCGCGTCGCCGGGAAAAGTGCTCAAAGAAAAATTGCTCATATTTTTTGAAGAATTTTTTCTTCCTTCAGACTCTATGGGCTCCAACCGTTTAGCTGAATTCTGATTCCCGCCAGGAAAATCCCAAGCGGCGTCCTGGAGCCGTTTCATGATTCTCTGAATCCGCACGTAGACAGCTTTCGGTGATAGTACCGTGTGGCGTTCTAGAACCTCCTTCGCGGAGAACCCATCGACTTTCACCCGAACAAGGAGATCCCGCTCAAATTCCGAGAGAATTCCGGCGCGAACGGAATAATCCAGAAACTCGCGGAGCAGAGAGACGGACTCGAAGTGTGGGTCCTCAATCTGCTCGACTGGCTTTGTGCGCTGTTCGAGCATGCGTTCCCGCTCCAAGAGCTTCGACTGCTCCCGCCTGGCCCAGCGGATCGCATTGCGGTGTAGCGCCTGGGCGAGCACAAAGGAAATGTGCCGGTTGAGCATCTCTACGGGAGCGGAGACGGTGAGTTGGAGGAAGAGCGCGAACACTTGTTGCGCGATGTCCTCGGTTTCGAGTTCGCGGAACCATGCCCGTACTTCCCAGTACGTACGATGAATCGTTGGTATGAACGCGAGAACCAGAATGGATTGAATGAGTTCGTGATCTGCGGCCGGAACATCGGTCTGGATGAGAGCGCCCAGGACTTCCGCGGTCGTCGGCTGCCGACTCTTGCCGTCGCCCTGGTTGTGCAGATGGTCCACGATAGCGGCGGGAGCGGAGAAGACGTTGATGATTGGAGAAGCCTCCCTCAGGCGCGAATAGCCGCTGAAGCGGACAGGATCGTTGAGGGAAACGACGAGGGCCCGTTCGACCTTGCAGATGTGGCAATGGCAACGAAATTTGTCTCGCATGACCCACTCCTAAAATTTGGCCGATAAAAATGGCCTGTATAAGCAAGAAGGCATTCAAATCGGGAAAAGTAAGAAATCCTTCTGAAGTGCCGCCGAGAGGGCCGGCTGGGAAAGAGCCGCTTCCTGACTCGGTGGTGGTTACGGGAGGGACAATCGACCGGGCGGAGCGTTCGTTTTGGGGAGATTTGAAGAAGACTGCCTGCGAAACTCGAACGCTTGCGCATTGCCGTTACGGCCGGTCCGTCTTTCTCCGAAGGCCGATTGGCGGATTTTAGGCGAATAAAAAGAGAAAGTCAAGGAAAACAGAACACTCAGATTCCAGGTGACTTAGCGTGCGGAGATGCAGATTCCACCTGTTGTAAAGAGAAACCCTCGGGTCATTCATAATCTTTTCCTGCGGGGTTGCTTTGCTGTTCGCTTCCGTCGCCAAGCATGCGTAAGTTCAGACCTTCGATTTCTTTAAGCGTTTTTCCGGCGATTCCCTGCAGATCGCCGTACATACCGGCAGTGGCCTCGACTACGCCTCTGATTTGTTCTTCGCGCTTTGCCCAAAGGCGCGTCATCGTCTTCCTTTCACGATCCAAGTCCGCTTGCATATCGGAGAATTTTTCTACGATCGCCTCGATCCGGTGGCGAAATCTCTGGCTGGTCAAGTATTGGTAGACCATTGCCATTTTGGTTTCCTGGCCAACCTGAGAGTTGCGGACAGCCGCTATGTCGATTAGCGCCTGGCGGATCGCCACCGATACAGGAATTACATATCGAACCGCGGACACCCAAACGCCATCGATCAACGCAAACGTGTCTACACTCTTTGGAAGAGCCTGAGAGACAATCACTGCGGTATCGGCGCCGGCGGTCCGCTGGTCTTCCCTCAGCTTAGACAGCCAACTGTCGCTCCAGTGCTTCGTTCGCTTCGCCTCCCAGAGGATTTTGCCGGAGGGTTGGCCGAGCGGCCCATTGACGCACTGGATAACGTCGCCGCCGTGTTCTCCCTTCGGCACGGGCACAATCGTGTCCTGGGGGTAGCCATTGGCGAGGAGGGCTTCCAGAGCGAGTTCCTGCACCTCGCCCTGGAGTTGCTGTGAGCCCTGCTCGGCCTTCTGCTTCAGGATCTCGATCTGGCGTTGCATGCTGGCAATTGTTTCTTCTTTTTCCGCCACCTTGAGTGTGAGCGCCTCTTCAGCCTCTTGCCTCGCCTTAAGTCGAACAGTTTCGACGGACTCTTGGACGCGTTTCTCCACGGTGAGGTCCAGTTCACGCTTCGCGTCTTCGAGTTCCCGCTGCTTCCGAATAAGCTCAACCTGGGCTTTCTGAGCTTCGGTGAGTTTGGTGTCACGATCCTTTAGAAGTTTCTCCAGATCTGCAATTTCGGTAGTTTTTTGTTCGAGTTCCGTTGAGATTGCCCGTTGAGCCTTCTTCGCTTCTTCCTCAGCAATTCGCTTCCGTTCAGCGGCGAGTTTTTCTGTGACCTGGGCATCGATGGATTCCCTATCTTTGTCCAAAGCGGTCCGTTCTACACGGAGTGCGGCTTCGCGCTTTGCGACATCTTCATCCTTCTTGGCTAGTTGCGCCTCGTATTGTCGCTTCGTCGATTCGATGAGGGGTGCGGCCAGTGATTCACTGAGCTTGATTTCAGTTTTGCACTTTGGGCAGATGATGGTCGGCTCGCTGGTCGTTGGCATGGTGGGTTACTCCACGAGAGCCTTAAAGACCGCGTCAGCGGCGTCTTTGTAAAACTCGATGCTGATTTTGGTCCACAGCTCGTCAGGCAGATCGTTCAGTTGTTTTCGAGCTGCGACAGGTACAAGCAAGGTCTGGGCCTGCTTGTCCACTGCCAGTTCGGCAATCCGGACGGCGTTCGGAAGCAGCTCAATTGAACCACCCAAGTTCAGCGGCCCTACGATAACGGTTCCGCCTCGCGTATTCCGGCCAAGCAACGAACCACAGAGCGCAACCAACACTGGCAGGCCCAAGCCGGCCCCGCTCTTGTCGGCGTCCACGGCGCGCATTTGAATCGAAAACTCGTGCTCGCGAGGATTGTGATCCCCAACCAATTCCTTTGCGCGCGTATAGAGGTTTTGCTCACCGACACGCACACTCTCGCGAAAGGGCGGAGGCGTTGGTTGGTTTAGGATCTTGACGCCGGAGCCTGGCCCGGACGTGACTTCAATCCGAAACAGAGCTGGCCCCGTCTCGCCACCAGGACTGGCAGCCCAGACCTGCCCTGGCGGGAGCGGATCGCTTTCGATAGCCTCGTCAGTATGGAGTTCCGGAGTCGAAACAAACTGTTCCACGCCCTCGGCGCCGAAAGTGTAGCTAAAGTGTGTGTTTCGGAATTCGCTCTTGAAGACCCGCTTCTGTTGCTCCTTCACGCGGCGACGCGATTCGAGAGCGAGACGAACAATCCATTCCAAATCCTCGTCCGGGATTGCCGATGCCGGATCGGGAAAGACCAATTTCACGAGACCACCCACGGTTTTATTGACGGCTTCGATATCACGGCCGCTGAGCGCCCCGCCCCAATACACGCGGTCTTGCAATACCGATACGCGATTTTGCGAGCGCAATTTGCTCCAACACTCGCTCAGGAAATCGCTGACCAGGCCAAAGTGGTCTGTGAAATGCTCCTGTGGGGTGAGTTTTGGGAACTCCCAGCCTGGCACATACGAGTGGAGTCGATCCATGAAGGCGGTATCGTTGCGCATCTCGGGAGGCAACGGCGCGAGCAGGTGACCGATCTTCTGCTGTTGCTGAACATCCACGTCGAGATTGCCTAGCATGGCGAGGCTGCCTTCGGCACGAATGTTTTCTTTGCCGCGGCTGAACTGTCCTGACGCCATATAGCCCTTCATGATGTTGACGCCGTCCTTTTGATCGAACGAAATCCCCGCGACCTCATCGAAGCAAACCACATCGTATTGGCACACCAGACCGCGCTGACCGGACGCATTGTTCACGAACATCTTGGCGACGGTCGCTTTGCCTCCAGAAATCAAATGAGCGTAGGGCGAAATTTGCTGGAAAAGGTGGCTCTTGCCGGTCCCTCTTGGCCCGAGTTCAACCATGTTGTAATTCCGCTCCACAAAAGGAACCATGCGGAGGAGAGCCACTCGCTTGGCGCGGTCATCCAGACCGGCGGGTTCCAGCCCAATCGACCGGAGCAACAGGTCAATCCACTGTTTCGTTTCAAAAACTCTCCGGCCGTTGAACAGCACCTCCAGCACATCGGATTTCGACATCTGGATGGGTCGGAGTGGCGATTCCACTTTGAATGGCCGGCCTCCATATTCCTGCCCGGTGTTGCCCGCATACGTGAGCGTGATCTCTGCGTAAAAGCCATCTGTGAGCATGCGTTCATGATCCTGCACCAACTGACCATCAATACGGACATCACGTAGGGCGAGGCTTGGAAGCTCGGCAAGGTAACAGTCATTCTGTGTGTCGAGCCGCGCCTTGATGATGTCGATGAGCTTGACCGATCCCTTCTCCTTCGCGCGAGACTTGAACAGTTCCTCTTGGCCGGTGCGGACGGTGCGATCTGCTAACTGGCGTTCCACAATCTCTAATCCCTCTGCGATCTCCTTGTCATTCGTCGTCGCGCAGTAGCGGCCCAGAAGGAATTCCACGACGTAGGTCGGCACAGGGTATTGATGCGAATAGCGGCGCACCAAGTCCTTGCGAACGAGGTAACCGTCATATACGGACGCGGCGAGTGTGTCGAGTGCGTCGAGTGTAAATACCGAGGCCGGCGTGGTGCTCATTTTTCATCTCCTACTGTGGTTAGCTTGCGGTCCAGCACATTGCCGGCAGAATCGATCGCGACCAGCATGGCGGACGAGCCTTCGTGTCGATCATCTTCAACCACCAGACTCGCATCGCCTGATGGACTCACTTCCTTGGGCGCGGAAACAATACTCGTATTCGGCTGTTTCCAATTTGTGCGAAGGTCAACCCGTATTGCGTTGCCACTGGCGCGCAAGGTCACGCGGCAACGCATTCCTCGCCATTGGACGTTCACGATCTGAGCGGTCACTCCTGGCGTCGCACGTTCCACGACGATCTCGGGAACAATGCACTCCTGCAGACTCACACCGCCATGGGCATATTCGCTGCCCGCACGGAAACAGGCGATTCCCGGTGGCGATGCGATCCTCGCCTCGGGATTCCAATACCAGCGGTAAGTCGGAACGTCGGGCATCGAATTGTTGCGGACCATCGCGCAGCGCGACCATTTCGTCTCGACCAAATACGCGGGAAGCGTAAACGCTGGCATCCCGCCCGGAAGCAAAAGCCAGCCGTGATCGGTGACCACGCGGACGCGCGACCAGCCGGCATCCAGGAGCGCGACAACGCGATCGGAGATTTGCTCAAGCTCATTTTCAATCTGTGCCGCAAGCGCGGCCTGGAGCTTGTGGCCAAGCTCGTCGAGGCGGCCGTGCTCGGTCCAGGCCCCCAAGGCCGCACCGCTCGGTATGCGCAGTTCTTCTTCGGCGACAACTTCCATGCCGCATTCCTCGATCGCCTCGCGCAACCGGACGGTGGTTGCGGGCTGCCCCGTTTCGGCAATCACCGGACAAAAATCATCGGGCGCGCCGACGCCCTTCAAGGCCGGGGCTGCGGCAGAGACAAACGGCTTCGCGGTACCTGTCACCGTAGGCAGAGGCGAGAGGCGATTCGAGATGCGCGCACGCAGCGACCGCATCTCCATCTTTTCGACTAGGACGCATCCCAAATCGAACCTGAGCCCGTCAACGAACAACGTGCAGGTTTCATGATCGCCTAGACTTGTGGACATCAGCGGCTTCAGGTCTTCCCGAACGGCCATAAACTCCTGGAAGCGGCGGGCTGAAGCGTCCAGCCACGGCTCATACAGCGCGCGGACGATCCGCGCCACAATTCCGGCGTCGGCTGCCGTCTTTGACGAAGCAAGAGCTTCCAGGGCAGCTCTGTCGCAGCGCCATCCTTCGTTCGTGTAAATCTCGATCATTGCTTCCAGAGTTCCAGCCCCTAGCCCTGTTTGCGCGAGCTTGGCCAGGCGCGTCAGGGGTTCCAAGGCCGTTGCCAGCGGGCATTCGCCCAGGCGCGCCCACACCCAACCGCGCCGCTTCCCATGCTCGGTTTCCAGCTCCAGAATGCGTGCACAGGCCCGAAGGTGAGGCATGCCGGCGACTTCGGTCAGACTGGCGCGCAGCTGGTCCTCGGCGTAATCGTTTTCGGCGGGATTGCGCGAGCTGTCGAAGCGCAATTTCCCTTGGCCGACAAGCGGCGAGCGTAGTAGATCCGGTATGCCCGCGTACAGGCGCGGCGCTTCGCAAAACCGCTCCCATACGGAATCCCATTTACCCCCGGGGACTGCCAGAAGTGCCGCAGCACCTTCCGCTCCATCATTCTCAGGATCGAATCCAAATTCCGACCTGCAAATGCTGCGGAATGCTTCCCAGCGCGTTCCGTTTGCCTGCCGGCGAAAAACGTCAGGGGCGCTCATCCAACGCAGTAGCTCGCGAATGGAGTCGGGAACCGTCAGCCGGTCGAAATCTTCCGCTTCGAGCCGTTTGCCGCGCAGGCCTTCGAGCGGCATTTCCGCGAGCAAAGGCAACGCTCGCAGCATGGCTTGCCGCGTCAGTCCATCGAGAGCGATATTCAGCCCCAGTCCTTGCTCCGATGTGAAAAATGCCTCAACCGACCAATCGCGTCCGTTCTTCTGGTGCCACACACGACCCCGGTACTGAAGCTCGATTAGCGGTTGCAGCAGCGATGGGCAATCCGCGGCGCTGAGCAAAACCTGCCGGCTCACACCGCCAAGATACAGAATCGGCGTCGTGCCCTCCGGTGGCGCGACTTCGGGAATCGCTCGATCCACCACGCATCGCAACCAAATCGCGGGGCCCGTGCGTGCCGCGGGATTGTATGGTCCGAGGCTATAGAGCTGAGGAATCACGCCGCGAAGGACGCCGACAAGCTCCTGCCACTGGCTATCGGCATCGGTCCACAGCAGAGCGACGGGCGGAGCGACGCCGTTTGCCGCTCGCAATGCCTCGTTGAAGGAAGCGAGCAGAGCGTCCACCAACCCAAGCGACTTGGCCGTTTCCGCTTTCATCGGCCCGCCTCTTGTGTTTTCTTCGAGTGTTTCCCAGCGGCATGCCGCCTGCGAGCTTCGTGCTTCTTCTCGAGCGAGTAGTGCAGATCGTTCCAGCGATTGCCATCGAACTCGTGGCCGCCGGAGAAATTCTCCGTCTTGCCGTCCCACTTCCAGAACCAGGGAAAATCCTCCTTCGGCCGATGGGGTTCCTTTCCGCGATCTTTTTCCCACTTGATCTTCGGCGTGGCACGGAGAATGCAGCCGTTCTTGGTGCCCTTGATCGTGCCGGCCATCATGAACGGCCGGATATTGATCCTCACGCCGTCGTTGATGTCGGGCTCCCATCCGAGCGGCTGCTCGTGGAGCGGCTTCCAGCGCACGAAGATGTCGTAGGGCGGTTCACCTTCGAGGATTTTCTCCAGTTCTCTTTTCAAGTGGAGCGCGGCAGCCAGCCGGCCATCGGCGCCGTCCACGCCGTTCTTTTGGTCCGCGCGCTGGCGCTCGATCCAATCGCCCAAGTAGCTGTAGGTCAGCTTCTGGAGAGTTTGTCGACCGACGCCGTTCGGTGCGGCGAGCTTGTGGTAGTTAAGGAACGCATGGAAGCCGTCACGGAGACCGTCCCAGATGTGCCAGGTGAAAGGCCGCTGCTGGAATAGTTCGCAATGTTGCTGGAAAAAACCATCGCGCAGCCACTCTTCGAGCGTTTGCCCTCCGTACCCGACTTGCGCCAGCATTTCGTTCAGCTTTGCAGCCGACCACTCACTGCCGAAGGCATCTGAAAGCAGAACCCGCAGCCGATCCGCAGCGGGGCGTTCACCCTGCAATGAGGTCAAGCACACAATGCCGTCAGCATCTGCGCGCTTCTCCAATCCATCCGGGCCAAGCGTCGGACAATCCATAAAGCTGGAGCCTGTTTGGCGCGGCCAGTGGTAGCCGAGAAGTCGCGCAATAGCAACGTGTAGTGGCTGCTGGGCGCCTTCAGGATGCCCATTGAACAACCATTGAGTAAGATCATTCGAGGACGGCTTTGGCAAACCATTGGGGAATAGTTCCCGCGCGATGCGTTGCCAGCGCGCCAGCTCGAACGGTACCTTCACCAACGTCGCATTTGTGACGTTCAATCGTTGCGATATCCGGCGAATCTCAATACGAAACTCTTCCGAGTTACAAAAAACCCAAATTGCCGGAACATAGTCATCCTGCTTCGGGAGAATCACTGCGACATTGGGATCAAACTTGTCTCCCGTATACCGTGTTGCTGGATAAGACCCCATTTGCGAAACGGCGATTCCCGTTCGTCCCCAGGCTTCGTTCCCGCGGCGATCGGCATCGTGAAGACGCTCCCGAAGCCCAGCTGCAAACCGCCGCAGTTGACCGTTTCCCCCTTCCCAGAGAATTACCTTCTCGCGACCTCCGAACGGCATTGTAGAGGTGACGGTGCTCTGTTCGAATTCCCACATATCGCGAAACTCGTTCACTTCCCAAAACAGGGATTCGAATCTGCAGCTGTCTCCCGTTAGAATCCCCGCTAGGCCCTTCGCGTATTGACCAAGAGTTTCGCTGTAATCGGTCTCTTCCATCGTAAGTACTTGGTCAGGATTAGACGATTGGGCAGACTGACGAACAATGTGAAAAGGGTCGGCCTGCAAGCTCAGGGCTTTTTCGTGTGGAGTGCCCCGCGTCGAGACGTCCAGCCCTAGAAACCGATGTTCACCACTAGGCAGATCATGCGAAAATGCAAGTAGGGCGATGTTGAAATCCCACATCGGCGTTCTGAAAGGCCTTTGGACCAAGTCGCGCAACGAAGTTCCACTGCGCATCCCTAAGCAACGCTTTGCGCAGAGCCTTGTAGGTACCTAGGCTTAGCCAGTTCTGCGGAGTGACAAGTGCGGCAGTGCCACCGTGGCAGGAAAAGTTGAAACACCTCTCGATAAAGGTTGTTGCAAGGTCTGCCTTTGCTCTGCTGTGATAGCGATCGCAATGTGCTCGTAGGGCATCGGTCTGCTTGCCACGACCGAGATAAGGCACATTAGTCGCTACCAAAGTAAAGACTTCGCTCAAGATCATTGCGGCTCTAACAATGCCCTGTGCGGCGACTGCAAGCTCAGCTGTGGTCTCGTTCATTTCCTCAACTGAAAGTGCCTTCAGCAGCAGTGGCTGGACCTGGCTGAACTCAGCGGCGAACAGTGGTCCTCCGACCCGCTTCGGATAGATCAGACTGCCGAGGCTAGGCCCGTCAACAAAGACTCGGTATAACGCCTTCATCGTTTCTCGCAGCCGGCCATCACTGCCACCCAGCTTGATCCAGTCTTCTTCCTTGGCGTTAATGCCCAGCCCTGAGCAGGCCAGGTTCATCTGGGGCAGTTGGCGGTAGCCCACCGTGCGCCAGGCTGTCAAAGCCAGATTAAATGGCGCGATTTGAGTACAACGTGGGTCAATTTCCAGCCCGAAGAGATTTTCCCGAAGCACTGCCTCTACCGCCTGCTCGCGCGTGAGGCCTTCTTCCTCCGTGCGGAAGCCGACCAGTATGGGAAGCGCAAACACAAGAAAATGTCCGCTGCCCATGGAGGGATCGAGCACCTTAATGTCCTTCGCGGCTCGTGGCCAGCCGTCGAAGCTTCCAGCAGCAGGAGTCCCGTCTTCTTTCAGCCGCAGATAGGTCCACTCGTAGCCCGGTAGGTTCGGGTCTTTGCCTTCGGCTTTCCTCTTCGCTGTCCACCACGCGCCAAGGGTGTTGTGCAAGAGAAACCAGACCATGTAGTCTTCGGTGAAAAGCTCGGTGACAGCCGGCAGCTCGTCGGCGCCGATCTTCACACCCGAGTCGTTGACTCGCTTTTTTTCCTCCGATTGCCAGAACTGATAGACCCAGCCGAGACTGTCATCGGCGGCGAAGACCTCCGGCGACAGCGACTTCAGCAATGCTTCAAGCTGATTTCGAGTTTCTGGTGGAAGTGAAATTTCCAGCACTGGGTCGCCTGAACGGAAAATCTCCGCCAACATGCGGACCGCGAACTCGCTGGCCAGCACAAGCCAATCTTTGCCCTGTTGGCGTGCCAGCTCGCGGCATTCGTCCAGCGAAATGGCGACGCCACTTTCCGGCTCGATCAGTAGATTGGATTCGGCCAGAAAGCGTGAAAACAACATGCGGTGCCAATGTTCGTAGGCACATTCCTGCGCCAAATGCCTGATACTCTGACCGCCGCGGGCGTCAATCTTGTCTCCGAGCTGTCGTCCGTGAGCGCGCAGGCGGACACGGAGGCGCTTTTGCTCTTCCGTCATGCTCGGCCACGGCTTGTCTTTGGCGACGGCGAGCTGCTCCAGCGCCTTTTCCGCGCCTGCAACGCCGACACGGCGCGCCTGGATTACGACTCGTTCGAGTTCTCTGCGAAGATCGCGTGAAAGCGTGGCCATATCGCAAACCTACTGAATCAGCACTGGCCCGTTCTTGACGGCTTCGACGAGCAGCTTCTCCTGCCGTGCGAGCCATTGCCGGACTTCTTCCTGTGTGCGCAGTGTGACCCGCTCCAGGATCAGAGTCCTCACCTTGGGTTCAAGCAACCGGGCAGCGAGTTCGAGGGCCCGCTGCGCACGGTTCGGAACGGCATCAGCATCTGCTCTGCGTGCCGACAAGGAACAGGAATCGAGGCTTGCCAGGAGTTTTTCGTTTGATGACAAATCGGGCTTTACGGGTGCGTTGAGTTGAACCTCGGCCAGAATTCGCTGGCGATCGGGGTCCTGAATCCGAGCCCAGGCATCACTGGTTGCCAGCATAGACATCGCCGCTTTGTATGCCGCATCGTGCCGGGCCTGCGCTTCGTTGATGCTGTCGCGGAGCAACTTGGCCAGCGTCGCTTTGAGCGGCACGACCGGATCGGTCTTGGCCAGCAACATGCGCTCGTCGCGCACAGTTTCGACTTGTCGTATAGGCTCGGCCGCAGTGGGAATTGTCGCGGCGTGGCGCGCCATTCGGTCCAGAACTGACCACACGGGGAGCCGGTGCGTGGCCAACTCCTTTGCAGCGCTCCATTCCTTAATCCACGCTTCAAACTTGCTGGCCTTATCGCGAATGGCTATGAGCTGCTCGTTGCCGGCCAGGCGGCTTACATCTTCGATTTCAACTGTCGAAGGTCGCGCCGGCATCGGTGGCGTTCCGCCGGCAGCGTTTGCCAGCGCAATGAGCGCGCTGAGGAATAGCGGCGCCTTGAGCTGCTCCTCACCGGGCTTGCAGTCGATCTTGAGCGATTGGAAGAGCTTGCGAACTTGCAGCTTATCCTGGATCGAGATCGTGGCGCTTTCTACCCGGAAGTCTGCCTTTGGGATTTTATTCTGGTCGAGCTGGCCTGGAGGGATGGCCACGCTGTTTTGGGCTGCGGTCACGTGTTGGAACCTATGTAGTGCAATGAGCGCGGCATCCACGGCGTCGCGCGGCCAACCAAACGGGCTGGCCTCGAGCACTTTGCGGACCTCCGCGCCGCTTTTTCCGCCGGCAATGGTTGAAAGCACCTGTGCGCAGACAGGATGCTGCTCAACATTTCCCTGATAGCCAACGGCTTGGAAGGGCTGGTCCGAACCGGCGCGGGAACGGTCGATGACGTTCTTCCAACTCTGGGCGGAAGCATCTGCTTCATTGAAGCGCGGGAAAAGACGAACGAGCGAGTCATTTGCCGCTTCACGAAGCCGGTCCTCCAGCGTGAGTTGTGGGAGTTCGCTGCCCCCTCCCTGGAAAACACGCGCGCCGGCAACGATTTGCCGTAGCAGGTCATCACGCTGGCTGATGGCGAAGTCGCGCCGGCTCTCCATACTGTGGCGCGCTTCTTGTCCCTCGGGAGTGTTTGGCACCCCTTTGAAATCAAGGGTAGCTTGCGCAGCATCCGCTTCCGCGATGAATTTCCGCAACTCCTCCGGTGAACGTTTAGGAATAAAAACGTAAATGATCGGATCATCGGCTCCGGCGCGCCGCGCCGCATCGAGAACGTCGCTCTCGCGACTCGACCAGTTATCGCGTACCCAGATAGGAATGGCTTGCCCTGTGGCCGTTGGAGGCGTGTCTTCCCGATGCAACGAAAGTTGGCGCTTCAGTTTTGCCGCGCCATGCGGAGGGAGAAGGCCACTTACGACTTTGCCGAATTCGGAGTAGAGCAGGTGTTCGCGCTTAATCTGGAGATCGGTGGGATCATTGGCGAGCTTCGTTTGGCGATTTCGGAACTCCGCGTCCCATGCCGCGCCTTCCCGTGTCTGGATTCGGTACTCCTCGCCCACCCGCATGAGGACGCCCTGATCGGCCAATGCTGTCAGGGCCGTCTCAACATCGCCCCGCAGATTGTCGTTGTCGCCGCCAAGATTGTCGATGAGCAAATCGGCGATGTGCTCTTTCGTCGCACGAACGCCAATGTCGGCGCCGGGATTGCGATCCAGTTTCCCAATCAAGAACACGAGCCCGCAAATGCGGCGAGCGAGTTGCTGATCTTCGTCGTTCCCAAGACCGGCGATGCGCTCATAGATATCGCGGAGCAGCACGCCTGTGTTCAGCATGTCGTTCACAAGGGCGTCGTAAAGCTCGTCGCCGGGAATGACCGCACCGAGCGGTTTATCGGCGATCCGATTCAAGGCATCGTGAATGATGCTCAACTGCGAGCGAAGTTGGCTTTTGGTACCTGCGAGATCGACCTGTCGAAAGACGTGCTCCCAGAACCGGCGGCGAGCCGGCAGAAGCGGGTAATCGTCAATAATGACGTCGCGGTCACTCGTCCGTTCGCCAATAGGGGTTCCCTGAAGTTCGCGAGAGATCTCACCGGCATGGGTTTCCAAAGCGCGACGTATCTCGGCCACGGCGGCAGGCTTCTTTTGCAGTAGCACTTTGCGCGTGACAGCTTCCACGTTTGTGTCCGAGAGCGGCACGCGAATGGTGAAGCGGTCCATCAGCCGATGGAGAAGCGGCACGTCGGTGAGTGCGCTCTGTCCGGCGGCGACGAGCATTACCTTGCTGTCGAGCTGTTTGCAGATCGCTTCGGCGACTTCAGTGATCAGAACGCTGCGTTCGTTGGAAGCGCCGATGTATTGCTGCACCTCATCGAGGACGATGATGGTGCAGGGTAGGCGTCCGTCTTTCCCGTGCAACTTCAGAACCTGGCGGAAGATTTCTAGAAATTGTGCTGTCGTGATGTCGGTTACCGGCTGAACAAATTGCTGCTGAAGGGTTTGCCGGACTTCGGCTTCCGTAGTGCCGAAATCCGAGCCGCAATCGAGCAACCCCCTCCGAATAGGGCCGCTGACGTAGAGGTTGTTCAATTCTCGGTCCCAAGATTTTCCGCTCGCCTCGACCGTTTGCCGCACCTTGTCGTATTGGTCCTCTTCCATAAGGCGCAGACAGAAGCGTGCTTGCGCGAACTGTTCCGGCAGGTTCACCGATCGAAGCAGGACACCCAGAACCGTGGCACGTACCTGGTCGGTGGTTCCGCTATGCAGGCTACCGGCGGCGGCAAGAAGGCCCCCGCTTCGTTTGCCCGCGATGTCCAGCTCGCGCAAAGCGCTGCGAATATCATTTGGCAGCGCAGGCACAAGGCTGCGCGCGGTCGCCCCATCGGAGAATTGGGTGTCTTGCCACAAATGGCAGAGCATCTTCAGCAGGTGCGACTTGCCGCTGCCGTAGAAGCCGCTCACCCAGGCAGCCTTTTGGCTCGTATGGCCCAGATTCGCCAGATACGATCCAAGTATCTTCTGCATGCCATCAGCGAACTGGCCTTCGCAGACGAAGCTCTCCAGCTCTCCCCGAAGCTCGCGCAAAACATTTTCGTTTGGCCGGTCGGCAATCCGCGCCTGCCCTTGGTTGACTAGCTTTCCTGCCGGGTTTCGCTGCAGAACGTCTTTGATGTTCATTGGCTTCCTCCGGCGCCATGCGCGGTGATCGGAACCGCGAGGTAATTCCAACCGTCACGCGCATCCAACAGCCGATAATTGTTATTCTCGAATTGGCCAGGGAAGAAAACTGCGAGCCGCCCACGGATATGGTTCTCAACCAGTCGGAGCACAGCGGAGAGTCTGGTGAAGCCGAATAGGGAACCGACGCCAAAAATCGCCACAACCGAGTTTTCCGTCACATCTTGGTCGCATAGGGCTTGCCTGATGGTTACCGCAACCTCGTTCGCGAACTCGGCCTGGAGTTTGATCTGTAGTGCTTCTGGTGCGTTGAAATATTCGTCCCGGTATTCATCCTTCGCCATCCACGCCGCGAACGCATCGGTCAAGTCGATTTCATGCCAATCGTGCCCGGCCGCGCGCGTGGCCATCTCGAATAGTGGTTTGCGCGCCCGCAACACCCGCTCAAGCTCCTTATCGTAAGTGATCATGATTACGCGCTGCGCGCCGGCAAGATTACGAGGCCAAGGCGTGGCAATGTGTCTTGAAAACTGTTCGGCTAGCTCTTCAATACGCCCCATTTGCGATCCTCCTCGGCATTGGATCCAGACGGTCGAATGTGATTTCGACGACATCGCCAGCCATTCGCAGGTCGAGTAGGCCTTGACGTTTCGCTGCAAACGCCAAGTCCCGCGCCGCTGAGCCCTCGCAATCGAGAACGACTACCCAGCCCGAGCGGAGCAGTGCATCACCGCGGAAACCGGCTGCATGAGCCAAGTACAATGCAAAGGCGATCGTGGACGGGGTAGCTTTGACCAAGCGACGCTTCTTGAAAACCCGCCCCTCCAAATGACCCGACTGCGTCCAGGAGCTGGAGACGTTCCTCACAACCTTGTCGAGCACCGATTCGTTTAGCCGCGAACCCGTTACTCCCTGAAGGGCGCGCTTCAGATCATCGCGGATCAGTTCGCTGCCATTCGGAAGTGAAAGGATGCAGGGCGCAGTGGCGGCAAACAGTGGGTCTCGGGCGAGCGCGGCGAGCATCGCAAGAAGCGGCCTGCCTTGGTGGTCCACATCCCACAACCGGCGAAGAACGCGAAACAACGGCACGACCGGATCAAGAGCGTAGAGTTCGCTCAGTCGCTGATAGGTCAGCGAGCGCGTCGAGGCTGTAGCTTTTCCCAGGCAGTTTTCCTCGACGATGGCCGCTAGATATTCTGTCCGTGGTGCGGAAGCTGCTACGGCTGCGAGCATGGCCGTAAGCTCGGCGAGCATGATTGTCCGGCTGGTGTGGGTCCCACGATCTCCGGCACGAAAACCTGCATCGACGGCAGTGGGCGCCAAGTGCCCCGAGGGTAAGAGGATGAATTCATTGGTTGTAGTGTTCATAGCCGGCAACTTTGCCGGCGAAAATAATCTCATTTGCTAATGTGAATGTCAATAGTCTGCCGGCAAGTGTGCCGGCAGACAATCAATACCTCTGGAATATGCCATCAAACGATTGAAGGGAAAGGCTTTCGTGACTGGAGAGGCGAGCGAAGGGAGCCGAATAGAGCCCCGATGTCATCGGGGCTCTATTGAGTAAGCACGCTCTAGAAGGGGACGTCCTGAGAGACGCTGGGTTGCGTCTGGCAAAGGGCATGGGAGCCGGAAGCGGGTGCCTCCGGCTCCTTTTCGCCGTGATTCAATTTGCGAATCGAGTCGGCGCGAATCTGCCAAACCGTGTGCTTCACCGTCGTGGCCGTCTTGCCGTTGCCGATTTCGCGATCGTAGCTGCTGCTGACGAGCGTGCCTTCGACGAGGATGTGATCGCCCTGCCGAAGCGAAGCGGCAACGCGCTCGCCCAAGCCATTCCAGGCGACGACGCGATGCCATTCGGTCTTTGAGGCCCACTCGTCGTCCGCGTTTTTCCACGACCGCTGCGTGGCGACGGACAAGACGGTGAACGCAGCACCGTTGCTGCGCGCCTGGCGTCGCTCCGGGTCCTTCCCGACGAATCCGATGATCTGAACTGAATTGAGGTACATTTTCGTTTTCTCCTTTTTCCGCCCCTTTTGCTTGGGGCGCCCAAGAGCGAGCGGAGACCACTCCCAAAGCGAGCGGCTGCTTTATGGGAGGGACCCGCGCGGTTCGGGAGGAACCGGGAAAGCAGAAGCCGCGAAGTGCGCTTTTCGCATCCTGGCTACGGGACTGCGGGCGTGGGAATTCTCCCGAAGCAGCGCCCAAGCAAATGCGCGGCGGAAGAAGAAAAATGGACCGAGTCAGTTCATTCGGTTGGGGCAGCCCCCGGGACGGTGGCGGTGGCGGGCAATTGGTCATTTTCCGTATGGCCGGTAATCCGGGATGAATCGGGACTTGTGCGGTCGTCGATGCCGGCAATCCAAGTTATCTTTGCCGATCCAAGGGGCGAGAATGAGTGCCGGGCGCTACTTGGTCTTTTCGACGATTTCGCATCCAGAAGCCGAGACCTAGCGCAGCGAGCGCCGTGAGTAGGCCCCAACACTTCCTTCCGAGTTGAAGATGCGCCGCTCGCTGAATCGGAGCGTTTACGAAGTCCGGGTAATGTGTAGGTGGCTTTTCCGCCACCAGTGCACAGATCGAGTTGGCCCCGGCTATCAACGTCGCGGCGACCTGACCGGCACTCCATTCCGCGATGGAATGCTGGATACCCGCGTGAGGCAGCCCCAGAAAGCGCAGTCGGACAGAAGGGGGTAATTGTCTTTCTTTGCGCGGCGTCTCAGCGAGAAGAGTTGCATTAGGCAACGAGACGATCACGGCCGAGACAACATTTGAGAGCCGGAATCGACCGTCGTGTTCCATCCGCTGAATCTGTGATGGAAGGTCGAGATGGCTGTAGTGGACGTGTTCGAATACAGGCGCACCTTTCCACCCGTAGAGGGCGTACCAGATGGCACCTGATGTGATGTGTTCCTGCGAGGAGAGCAAAGGGCTAAATTGTTCGGCGGTCAACGCCATGTCCAAGGTGTGCAGATCTTGAAAGTCCATCCACACTATCGACGACATGTCTGATCGAAGTTGACGCTCACTCCCCTTGATCGCGCAAATCTTGCTGATGGCATTCTTTGTCGTCGAATCACCGGGCTTGTTGACCGATGGCCTGCCCCACGGATGAACGACATGGACGTGCGTAGTGATCCTCCCCGGCTCTCTATGCGTTTCGGCGACTGCCGCGCGGTGACGTTCCAGATCTTCTTCCGTCTTCGTGTTCTGCTGTTTTGCGTGGACTTCCACTATAAAACGATCATTGCCGTCCCGGACCTCGAACTCAGGTGTTGCCATTTTCTTTGTCGGAGCAACGGGGGTCACAGAAAACCCGGCGCCCAAGAGATATCCGTAAGCGCGAAGTTCCGCCAACGCTGCCGACGCCTCCGTCACATTTTGTCCGATCATCCGAGGTTTCATCCTATCCAGCCAAGCTCGGTCTGCATTGCTTACTTGCCGCAGCGCAATATCCACGTTGACCCGATGCTGGCTGGTTCCATTCTCACGTTCGAGAAGCAAAAAGATCGGATGCGGTCTCGCGTGACCCATAATTGTCGTAACTTTCTGCATTTCTTGAGGCGTGAGGAAACCACTGAGACTGGTAATGGAGGATGGATTTTTCATGAATCGAGTATAGACCCCGTCTAGCTGCTGCGGATGAGGGGGACCATACGCGGAGGGTAGAGCCCGCCGTCAGGCGGGCGGCGCGGATGATTCATCCGCGCCGATTGCGTTGAGGATCTGTGTCGCCGTCCGCTGGACGTATTCCAGACTCTCCGACAACAGCTTGGCATCACCGCCGTAGAGACCGATGTAGTCTTGTGCGGCCGTCCCAGTTTCGAGGCCGATTGCGCTGCAAACGACAAAGGCAACGGCCTCAGCCTCGGTTTCGCGGATGCGCTTCGTGGTGGCGCTCCTGCGTTCGTCTCGGTGCAGCATCTCGTGCGCGACCTCATGCGCCAGCGTTGCGAATTCCTCAGCGGGAGACTGGCCGGGAAGCAACGTGATCTTACCGCCTTCGGAGACGCCGCGTGCCGGCGCAATTTCCTCGGAATATCCGAGAGCGATCCCCTTGTCGGCTACGAACTTCGCGAGCCGCGCCCGATACTCGCGAGGATCGCCGTTCACGCTGCCGATTTCCGGCAACGCCTGGCCGTCCGTTTGGCTGATGTCGAAGACGTAAGCGGCGCGGAAGGCGACGACTGTTGAGGATTGGTCCGGCTCGGTTTCGGCGTTGTTTTCGGCCTTCTTTCGAACGAGCGGGGCGAGGATCAAAATGCCTTTCTCGCCCTTCTTCACGAAGCGGCCCAGCTTGTGCCAGGCCTGGAAGCCTGCGACGTACGTCGCGCTGGGCTTCTGCGAAGCGATAAGCATCACGTTGTGCCACGAATAGCGCCGGAAGCGCGCCATTGCAGCGAGATATTCTTTCAGCGCCCCGCTGTGGCCGGCTTCGAGAGCCTGCCGGAGCTGCTCGATTGCGTTGCTTGCGATCTGTTTTGCTTGTTCGACTTTCATTTTTCCTGTCCTCCTGTTTCGGGGAGTCCTTGCTCCCCTCACCCACAGCCGGGGGAGCAAGGACGCGAAACAGGAGACAGAAGCGGAGAGATTGGCGCGTCCAGGTCGGAACGGGCTGCACGCTTGAGTGACAGCGGCTCTTGCTGGCGCGAAAGCTGCTAGTGGAGACCGGAGGCGGGGATCCGGCCGCCGGGACGCGACCACCTCGAAGCAGAGGAGAAAAGCGGAACAGGTCACGCAGAAGTGGAAGAGCCGGGTGCAGGCCGCGCTAGGGCCGGTTGGCGAAGCGGATCGCTCGAAGGTCAGGGTGGAGGCGGGGGAACTGCATACATCGAAGCAGAAGGGGGAAGAAAAGAAGGAACAGTGGTAGGTGGGAAGGGCGTCTGAGGCCAACGGCGTCGCGCTGTGAGACTGGAGACGGAAAACATCCGGCGGTGTACCATTGCAATTCCCCGGAAGGCTGCTGTAGGCTGGCTTCGCTATTTCTTCTCCATCCGCCAGAGGCGATGTAGGAGGTCGGCATGGGCTACATTGAAAGGGATTTGACTCCTGGGGAGGCCCTCGCGTACAGGACGGGATGCCACTGGATCGTCATGTTTTGGCCACTGCTCGGAGGGCTGGTTTTGGGTTTCTTCGGGTTCGCCTTGTTCGCGGGTGGACGGATGGCAACTCGAAATGGTGGTCGTTACGAAGGTGCAATGGCGTGGGGTGGGCTGGCGCTGCTCTTCGCAGCCTCGCTGATCGGTGGAGGAATCATTCGGTGGCTGGCGACTGAAGTGGGTGTTTCAAGCAAGCGCGTGCTCATCAAGACGGGGTAGTTCTCGCGTCGAAGCATCGAAGTGTTGCTTCCAAAAGTGGAAAGCCTCGGGGTGGAAGAGCCCCTATTTGGCCGGCTTCTCGGCTACGGAACCGTAATTGTCCGTGGGACGGGAGGCACATTCGAAACGTTTGACAGGATTGCGCACCCAAACAAGTTTCGGCGAGAGGTCCAAGAGCACATTCCGAGTCCCCAGGCGCGCTGGGATGGGCAACAGACGTGAGGGCTAGCTCGCGTTCGACGCGTAGAGTACGCCGCTAAACGGGCTATATTCATTGCGAAACCGCGTTCTTCTTATGTCCTGAGTGCACAGCTTGGGACGTAGCTGGGTTCCTGATATTCAAATAGCTGAATCTCGCCTACGGAAGTCAGTTGTTGCCCAAGGAAAACGGAGAGGGCAAATGGTCCGTAAAAGAAAATGGAGGTCTTTCGCAGATTGTATTTCTTGAGAAGCTGACCAAGGCTATCTCGAACCGCCTGCGCAAAGGCGACTGCATCCCCAGCCCCATGGATCGATTTGGCGCCTTGCGATGGCGGCGAAATAAACAAAAATATCCGTGGTAGGTTGCCGGTGTTCTCCACGTACTTCACGATGTCTCGTCGGCCATCACCCCTGATATTGAGGCCGAGAACGATTTCGGTCCCGTTCTGGGCCGCTTCGATGATTTCCACACTCACGTCGTACGGCTCTGTCGGCTGGGCGTCCGATCTCCAATTCTCTTTGGATGGAGGTTGCGGAATTTCGAAAGTCCATCCGCCTACTGTAGGGAAAAGAGCCCCCAGAGCGACGCCGGCAGACAAGGTGCACTTCCCACGGAAACGGATCAGGCGCTCTTGACGCTCGGAAAGGATCCTTTTCTTAACGGCGTTCAGCTCGGGCAACAACTCGCTGTTCCATATTTCTGCTGAGGGTGTCCTGCGTGTGGAACGGTCAAAATGCCGCGACCAATCGAGCTGATAGTCGGCGGGGACTTCGAAAGTCTCACTCGTCCAGTTCTGCATCCACAGCGTGATCTTTTTTTCGGCCGCTACGCCTGCTGCGACGCTATCCCCAAGGACCTTTTCTATTTCGGCGCGCTCAATGACATTGCCTTTGCGCGCGCCTATCAACCGCATTATCTCGGCGAAAGCTGGCAAGACCATCGCGCGGACTTTTTCCGCGAATTCGGGATGGCTAAGCAAGTGGTCGACGAACTGGCCCAGCGCCCGGTCGTCATGATGCATGTCGTTGTGCCCCACATCGATATTCACCTTCGCATGGATAAAGTCGATGTAGTCGCCTAAACCGGCGTCGTAAAGTCGATTATCGAGTTCCTGCTTCGTCGGAGCGAGCCCGGTGGGGTTATCGTCGTAGAACGCTTTTGCACCACGGTATCGAGCGAGACCGGTCTCAACCGATCTGATGGTCGGAGAGAGCGATGGGCAGACGAGATTGAAGCTTTTATAGGTATTGGGCAGATCAGAGTCCAGGCTATTGAATTGTTCGATCACTGCCTTGAGTTCGGCTGGCTGAACATCGTGGTCCTTGACCTGAATGTGAATTCGTGAGGATCTTCGGTTCTGCGTGTAGCGAAGGTCAATGTCACCAGTACCCTCGAAAAAGAGCTGATGGAACGTGGGTTCCAGCAGCCAGAGTGGCACGTTGCACGCTGCATAGCGCACCTGGAAGTCGAACCCTTTCCCCGCATTGATCCCTCCCATCGACTGCGGAGACAGGAGCGAGCCCGCAGAATTGGTTGATTCAGGGGCTCTCTTGGAGTGGTCTGTCGTCATATGCTCACTGGCCAAATGTCGAGCCGAAAATCTGCCGCCAGAGCTTGCGGCTCGCCGCTTCATCTTTGCTGTCGTAGGCGCTGCGGGCCACCGCCGCGGCGCTTGTGACGTTCGCGAGAAAGGCCTTGAATTCGCTGCTGGGCCAACGCTTGGCTACATTTACAGAAGTGTAGCCAGGATCGGGGATGAACGGCACAGTATCAAGACCGCGATAGTTTCCGTAAATCTCGTTAATGCCTTCGAGTACGTTCACAATGGCTTGCGCGTGCGAAACTGGGTGGCCGATCGTGCCGTGAATGAGTGCCTCAAGGATGTATGATTTGGGATTACACGGGTCCTTGCCGAGCCGATCGCGCCAGAACTTGAGAAGTTTTACGACCTGCACGTAGTATCCGTCCGTAATTGTGTTCTTTGCGACGCTTGCCGCGATTTGGCCCTTTGGGTGAGTTTCAACCCATTCGCGAGCTTCGCGGTCCGGTATCCACAACGGTCCGTCGTCTTTCGATATGGGAGTGGCCGGAACTATATCCAGCCATACGCCTTTTGCAGCGTTAGCGCCAACGGATCGCCCCTGACGCTTGGTTTCCTTGTAATAATGGGCAAGGATGCTCTGAATCCAAGCCAGGCAGACTTCCGGCTCCGTGATGTGGTGATCAAGGTCCAAAATACAGATGACATCCACGTCGTTGATTTCGTTGATGGCCGTGCGCCTGGCATACGACCCCGACAAAAACGTGTCTCTGTGCGCGTCCTTCGATTCGTCGTCGGTGCGCAACTGCTGGCGGACCTTTTCGTGCGCGGACTTTGCGGCGGTGACGTCGTCATCCCCCGGCTGGATCGAAGAAAGAAACGTGCTGAAATCGCTTACAAGTTCCACTGGGCATTACTCCTCAGTCGGTGGGGACGGCAGGCTCCCGAAAGTCTTTGGATCGAGGTCATACGATGCCGCAACCGACGAGATGAAGTCACCACACACTGGGCAATCCGAATCGCGGGCGAGATAGACGCCGTACCACCGGTTGATTGTCATTTCGTCGCTGCTGTCGCTCATGGGAGGCCAGTCCGCATACTGCGTGCCGGGCTCGGGCCTGTTCAACCACAGATACCAAGGCGCGGAGTAGTCGGCTTTCAGGATGTTGAGCGTGCTCGCCGTGTCGGCAAGGAGCTCCATGAGGGCTAGCTTGGTGAGCATGTTCGCAATCGGCAGAACGTCCAGAGAGAGGCCGGGTTCTATTGCTGCCGGACGGTCGGAATACGCGATGGCATCGGCGGCGGCCTGCGAAGAGATTTCAACGTCGGTGGATTCTTCCGGCATGGCCGCCACGAAACATTCGTGGCAGGGAGAGGTTTTCGGACGGACGCGCAACACTTGGCCTCCGTAGGCTCTCCTGAACGCCCCTCCATACACGGCGACCTTATTTTCTTCCACGCAGAGTCTGTTGATCAGGAGCTTGCTGGGCCGGTTGTCAGTGCCGCAGATGACCACGTCTGCGTGGGCAACGAGCGGCCGTATTGTTTCTAGGTCGTCGGGGGATACCTCAGTTGGGTGAACTGTCACCTGAGCGTCGGGATTCTTGTCGTGAATCATGTCGCGAATGACGTGGACTTTCATTCGGCCGATTTGGGAGACTCCTCCAAGATGCCTGACCACGTTGCCGACAGTGAGGCGGTCGGGGTCGACAAGATGGAAGGTGCCGACTCCGCATTTTGCGAGTTCGATTGCAGCGTGACCGCCCCCGGTGCCCAGGCCAACTAGAAGCACAGTCTTGTCCTTGAGGATTTTCGTTTCTAGGAGCGTGCTGCGGCGCATCGCCAGGTCAGGCTGTAAATCCACGAAATCGGTTTCGAGCACCTCGTCCGTGTCTGCGCGATGCCGCAGAGCATGCGCATGGTGGACTGAACCGTCCGGTGCCACAAATGTTGAGGCGTCCGAGACTGGCCCTTTCCCAGGCCTCAAAATGACCCGCAGCATTGTGCCCGGGGGCGGAACGGGTTCCTCGCCTAACAGAACTACTCCTTCGACCACCGATGAGCCTGGAAGTGGTCCCAACTCAAACTGAGTTAGCGCGTCGCCGGCGTCCCACGAGCTGAATCGAATTGGCAGCGTTCGATGTCGTAGAATGATGGACCACTGATTTGCCAACCACTGACTGGACAGGGTTGCGACAGCAAACATATCGGCGTCGTCCGCTGTTATATTTAGCGCCCTTGGGGGCTGCGCGCCTTCTGCGATGGCGACGATAGTGCGCTTCGTCTTGTCGTAAACCAGTTTGGAACGTCCGGGTCGTCGCTCGGCGATGGCTTTCATCGCTTCGCGAATCATCTGCTGTTGTTGCGGATCCGTCGTCATGTTCTTCCCTTCATTGTCGAAACGAATTCTGCCAGGGGACGGCCGGTCGTGAGGTGCTGCTCATAGGCCTCAATCCAGAGCAAGCCTTTGAGAAAAACCTTGTATAGCAAAATGCCGGAATGCCACCTGTCATCCCGCCAGTGGCAAATCTGGACCTGGCCGGACGGGGAGGGCGAAAGGGTGTGCATACCGTGTGAAACGCCGAGCGATGAAACGAGGCTTCCTCCCACCGTATACAACGGAAAGGGGTAGGTGAGATACAAGGGAGGGCGTTGCTGCGGAAACCCGCTCGGGATTGGAATCGCGAGCGTGTAAATCCTCCCTGAGCTTGATGATGTGTTGCCTGAGGCTTCGTAGGTGTCGGTGGATTTGTACCAGTAGACGCTGAACTGCGAGAATCCTTCCCGATGAAGAATCTCGTTCTCCAGGTACAAACGCTGGCGCTGATCGTCGCTCCACATAGCTACTTTCCAATCTTTTCGTTCGCTAGGGCGGCGTGGAAGATGTTGACGACGCCCTGAATATCGGCGGCGACGAGACCGCCAGGAGATTCAAGTGGTTCCGTCGATCCGTCCGCCCTGTTCAGCCGGTGGACTTCGAGAACATTGAGGGGCCAAACCTCGCCGAGTGCCAAGGCCAGATAGTGAGTGCGGTGAAGCTTCGCCACTAGCACGGTACCAAACCCCGTGGAGTGCTTCTCGACGGGGCCCCCGCTCGCCTTCTCAAGAGCTTCTGCGAGCTGCAAGAGTGTCCTTTCCCTCGTCACGAAATCCACGTCGGAAGTCGGCTCCATGGAGGGAGGAGTCGCCTCAGACCCAATCCTGATTCGCTGCGGCGAGATTTTTTCCCACGCGAAAAGCTCCTGTTCCGGCAGGGCACGCCTAGCTAGGAGGGCCTGTCTTATTGGGCTTATGCCGGGGAGCACTTTAACCTTGAGTGGTTGGGGACGGCTGTTGTCGGCTGAAAAGTCATAGAGCCAGGGGTGGATACGGACCGTCGGTTCATGGCGAGTGTCCTCCAGCGTGACAATGATTTCCGCCATACCCGGAAACTGGTTGCGCTTCGCGAGGTTGTGGATGCGCTTCTGGTCTCCGCCGCTTGGGGATGAGAGACCGAGGCGATGGTGCGAGTGCCAGTCGCCGAAATACCGTAGCGCCCAGTCATCTGCGAGCGTTTCGCTGAGTTGGCGGAGGTAATCCACGTCGAGGCGGAAGTGCGCGTTGTTGCGCTGCGCGTTGGGCCCGGCTTTAGTTGCGAGGAGAATCGTGGGCATGTCCTGCCAGCGGCCGAAGAGATCACCGCCCGTTTCTATTGACCATGCGGAAGCCTCTGTGGCAATCGCCCGGAGTTCGGATTCCCAAGTTACCAGCGCGCCGCGGGCCCTCTTCGCTGGATATCGTCGGCTAAGGAATCGAGCTAGGCGCTGGATCAGCATGTCGGAGTCCGGCGAGGCCTTGAGAGAACGTAATGCGGAAATGAGCACGGGTCGCTCATCGATCCATTCTCGGAGATCGGGGGATAATCGGCTGTCTGCGGCATCAATATCTTCCGGTGAGATATCAAGAGCCGACGAAATCCGCAGTTTGAGTTCTGGGCTCGGCAACCTCCGGTTCGCTTCAATGTCACTGATATAGGCAGCCGTGACTCCGACCTCGTCGCCTAAACGTCGGAGCGACCAGTTCCTCGCCAGGCGGTGTTTTCGGATCAGTCCTCCGAGTTCAGGCATGAACCAAATTGTGACAGTGTAAGCATATATTGTCAAAACACAGAAATGCCTATATAACCTACTGATTATAAGTATGATATGGCTAGGTTTTCTAAGTTCGGCTGCGGAGCGGCCAAAAGGATTCAACGTTGATTCGCGAGCGAATCTGGAGCTATAGGAGGGACGCGCGATCTCGTCCCAGGAGGTCTGCAATTGTGTGCTAAGGCTGGGGGTTGAGTTTCGGCAGACGAAATTAAGCACCGGCGACGACGCGAAAGTGCCCTTTGCGGCGGGGTGGTGGCGTGGGCTTGATAGTGATCTCGACATCCCGGCCAAGAAGGGTCAGAAAGTGTTTGAGGCGTTCGCTCGAAAAGCCGGAACGCTGGCCGCGCAAAAGTCGGGAGATTTTGGGCTGGTCGATTGTCAGTACGCGGGCGACCTGAGTCTGAGTGAGTCCCCGCGCACGAATCGCTTCGGTGATGCGAATTGCGAGATCGGCCTTGGCGAGACGCTCTTCAGGGTTGGGGAGACCGATGTCGGCGAACACGTTGCCGCTCTCTTGTTCAAGTCAGTTCTCTTCCTCATGGTCTGCCCCTGCTCTCCGAACCTCCCAGGCCATGAGCGATAGAGCGTGGTTCTATCGCTCACTGTGCTGTTTTTCGCGAGCGACAGGGGCGAGCTTAAATTCCTCTACCACTGCTGACGAGTTCGATCCTCTCTTGCGAAATATTTAGTAGGTGATTATAATTCACGCACGTGGCCAGGTAGTGAATACAATTCATAGGTGGTGATCGTATTTCATGAGAGGCTTATCTGATTGAGGCTAGGTGAGCGCAAATGCAACCAAAGCGTAAGGGTGATTCATTTTCAAGAAGGGTGAATGAATTTCATGGGCGTGCCGTTCCAGAGCGAATGGGCACGGCAGGCTATGCCGCGCTGATCGACCATTACGATTTGAAGGTGCCACTCCCGCCAAGGCTCGCGGGGATCTCCGAACATCATCACCGCGTGGACAGCAACGATTGGCTCCTACTAACGCCTCGGCACAGGCCAAGGGATACCCTGGCTGGACACCTTGAGTTTGCGTTGAAGTGGGAAGGCGTAGACTTGGGTGTCCTAGCCTCTCTTTCTGAAGTCGTTCCGGATAAGGAATTCAGTGCGATAGTCCGCGCGGAACCGACGGGCGCCTACGCCCGTCGCCTTTGGTTCCTACGGGAGTGGTTTACTGGGCGGGAGCTCGACATTCCGTCGCCGGGGAAGGTTCGTGCCGTGCCCGTTCTGGATCCGGAGCAGCAATTCGGTCTTGCCCGTGGAATTCCATCCCGCCGCCATAAGGTGCTCGATAATCTGCCGGGTACTCCGGCGTTCTGCCCGTTGGTTCGGCGGACAGCAGCTATCGAAGCGCAAATTGCGAAAAGCCTTGACCGTCGCGCCCGCCAAATTGTCGTCAGCGTACATCCGGACGTTCTCAGTCGGGCCGCCGCGTTTTTGTTGCTGGACGACAGCAAGGCGTCATTCCGGATCGAAGGAGAGCGGCCCTCGCCACAGCGCGCACTGAGATGGGGGAAAGCAATCGGCGAAGCCGGCTCCAGAGCTTTGAACGTTGCGGAGTTCGAACGATTGCAACGGATTGTGATTGGAGATTCGAGATTCACTCATCTGGGCCTGAGAACGGAGGGCGGTTTCGTGGGAACCCATGACCGCAGAACCCACGAACCCCTGCCAGCACACATCAGTGCAAAAGCCGAAGACCTTCATAGCCTCATGGACGGTGTTGTGGCCTATGACGAGCGTGTGCGGGCGGCTGGCATCGACGCAGTGGTTATCGCGGCGCCGCTGGCATTCGGATTTGTTTACATTCACCCCTTTGAGGACGGAAACGGCCGCCTTCACCGCTGGCTGATTCACCATACGCTCGCAGCAGCAGGCTACAACCCGCCGGGTGTGGTGTTCCCTGTGAGCGCCGCCATCTACCGGAATATTGCAGCCTACAAATCGGTTCTTGAGTCGTATTCGCGTCCGTTACTTGACCTGATCGAGTGGAAGCCCACGCCGGCAGGGAATGTGCGAGTGCTGAATGAAACGGCCCGCTATTACCGCTTTTTCGATGCCACGGCTCACGCCGAATTCTTGTACCGCTGCGTCGAAGAAACGATTGAGCAGGATCTGCCCCAGGAAGTTGCGTATCTCGAAGCCTTCGATCAATTCAGTGAAGGGGTGCAGGAGATCGTCGAATATGCCGGAGCAAAAGGTGGATTTGCTACACAAGTTCCTGCGGCAGCATAACGGCCGGCTGTCAAAACGGGCCCGGACGGGCGAATTCGCTGCATTGACCACTGACGAAGTCGAGCGGGTGGAGGCACTCTATCGTGATTCGTTCCAGAGACAGGCGCTATCGGAACCCGATGCCAAGTTGTGATTCTGATCTCAAATTGGATCCTTAGGCAAACGTGGATTGGGAGTTCGAGATTCCTATTAGGATCGATTTGGGACCCACAACTATGCTGACCGTTAGACTACCCGCCGGGTGGCTTGGACCGGCATCTATGGCAGATGGGGAAATCCCGAGAGTGAAGTAAGGTCCTTATCCGGAGCTGCTGACTTCGCGTTGGTGCGGAATGACCATGAAAAGGAAAACATTGATTCCACTAGGGCCCATGATGATTACATCCAGGTCAGCGAGGGGCACCCCGCTCGAAATTGCTCCCGGGTCATCGCTTTCAGGGGACTCCAGTTGGTCCCCGTTTACGAATGTTCCGCAGGTGCTGCGGAGGTCTCTTATGAGGTAATGTGTTTCGCCGTCAGCCATTTCACAGGAGATTTCGAAGTGTCTCCTAGAAACCTCGCGAGGGCGAAAGGTCACGCCATCGGCAATGGCGAAGTCGAGGGGTTCACCGACTGGGGCTTCGTGTACCGTGCCCTCCCGTCCAAAAACAATTCGGGACCCGGAGAGTCGATAGATCCCCTGGGTATAAGGCCCACATCCGACGAGGTAGGCGCCGGGGTCTAGCTTTGAGATTGCTGCCTCGATTTCGGTTAGCCGTTGCGCTTGTCCCGCCTTCATCAACAGATCTATGTCGTTTAGACGGCTAGCCCGGATCATCTTTTCTAGCTTCGCAACCGCAATTTCGATACTGTTCATTTTCAAAGCACAATCCCAGATTTCCATTTAGCCAAAACGTTCTCGTAACGTTCTTTGAGACCGTGGTCTTCGCTGATGGCTTCCTCGAGCAACTCAATTGCCTGGGGGAGAGCGGCATATTGACATCCGATCTCTAGCGCTTTCTCAGCCTTGGCTGACGCCTCTGCGTTCGATCGCTTGGCAGACTGATCGCGGCTCTCATGCACACGACTCTGTTGGAGGTCCTCAAGGGCTTCCGAAAACTCCCCGGCTGATTGGAAACGCTTCCGGATGTCGGGCTCGAGTGCCTTCAAGCAAACTGCGTCCACCTCGGTAGGAAGCTCCGATCTGACGGTTGAGGGCGCTGGTGGCGTAACGGAACGGGTCCTCGCGAGGTGGAGGCGAAACTGTTGCTCATCAGACCACTCTTGTACAGGAAATGGAAAGCGTGCTGTGAGCATTTCGTAAAACACGAGACCGGCCGAGTACACGTCGCTTGCGGGCGTCTCGTAGTGATGGAATGCCTCCGGCGGGAAATAGAGCAAGGTTCCAGCCGCACTGGCCATGCGTAAGCGCGGGTCAATACTCTTCGCCAGACCGAAGTCCGCAACCTTAAGCACCACGTCGTCAGGGGAGCCGGAGACGAGGACGTTTGCGGGCTTTACGTCACGGTGCACTATTGGTGGCTTTTGTGAATGCGCGGCTGCCAACCCCGCGCAGATCTGAGCCTGGAGCGTGACAGCTATCTCTAGAGGAAGCGACGCGTTCTTGGAAAGAAACTTCTGCAATGTTCCCCCCGAGATGTACTCCATCGTGACATAGCACCTGTCGCCTTCAGGGGTGTTGATCTTGTTTGCCTCATAGATTCTGACCACATTCGGATGCGCTAGCTTAGAGAGGATGAAGGCCTCACTGAATTGGTCTCCGGCCGCCGAGTTGACGGAGTTGGGCTTGAAGAGCTTCATCGCTTGTAGTCCAAGGAACCTGTGTCTCACAAGAAATACTTCTGAGAACGCCCCTTCCCCGAGCCTCTCTAAAACTGTATAGGTGGCGCCGATCGTAGAGCCGGCGGCAAAGTGCACTTTCATAGATACCCGCCTGTTCGCTTTCGCAAACTCGAAGCAAACTTGGCCCGTTCGTTCGCGGTCTTTTCGGTCTCAGGAAGCAGTGCATACAGTTCCCTTACGATGGACTGTAGACTGGCAAAGTCCCCTCGCTCTAGCGCCAGTGTTCCCTCTTCCATCAGGGAGTCACCTCTCCGTTTATCCACAAACTTGTTGGCATACTTAGCGACGTCTTGGAAAGCAGAGGTCCAGAAGCCATCTTGTTGCGTATAGATCTCCCAACCAAGTGCCTCGAGGTCTGATACTCGTTTCTTCAGTTTTGCCCCATCCTTCGATTGGACAGCAGATTCGGCCTCGCTGAGAATTCTTGCCATTCTAGCCGTGTACTTTTCTGGAGACGGGGCTGTTTGTACGGCCTCCGATGCGAATTCTTTTGCCTCCTCAAAGCTTTGGAGGAGTTTCGGCCATTCCTGGGCGCTTTCCAGTAGGTCAATGGCGGCCTTGAGGTCCTCGATGCCGCGCCTGGCCCTCTCGATTGCGTCGGGGTCGTTGGCGCGAGCATGGGGTAGTTGGGCCTCCAGTTCGGCCGCAATTCTCTGTGCCCTGGTTTCCGGCGCGGGGCCAGGGGGATTGTCATGCATTTGTGGATGAGGGGAAACAGCCGCCAGGCGCTGTTTCTGCTCCTCAAGGTCGGCCTCGATTTCCTGCACCTTTGGTATAGGCGCGACCGGGCTGTCACAGATGTGGTCGAATGCCTGTTCCAGGAGGGGAATGTAGGCCCGGAGTTTCACATGGAAGTCCCGGTCCACCTCGACCGCAATTTGAACTTCGCTGCCTTGAGGTAGAGTTCGCTTGATTTCCGTGCCGTGGATTTGGAGCCTGCCGATCTCTCTATTCCGGTCGGCCAAGCGGTTCTCGCCTTGGTATAGCGGGATATTCAAGACATCTTTCGCCTCGCCGCGGGAGACGTCATGGGCGGTGACGATCGCTCCAGGGGGTGTTGATGGGGCTTTGCAGGGAACGGCCGTGCCTCTATGAATCAAGGGCAGAACCGAGTTGTCCTGAAGGCCGAGCAGAATCGAGCGCGAGAGGGGTGCGTCCTCAACCATGGGGCCGTGTGTTATCGAAAAGCCGCTGGGATCGACAAGAATTGTGCCTCCGCTGCTATTCCAAGCGGTGATTTCGAATTCGTTAACGGCTCGCTCTCTTAGGAAGACGCTGGACATAAATGTTGAGTTCGAAACCGCCAACTGACCGCTGCTCCATGCTCCGTCCGAGCGCCTTATCTCAACGCGTGCTATCGCCGCACCCGTGGCACTCTCAAATTTGCCGGCAATATCGGTCTCAGTGTCTTGCGAAACTGGACTGTAGATCAACTTCAGCGGGACGGCAGCGCCCATCGCTTTTGTGACCGCCCCTTCGGGCGTTCTCTGAGAGGCAGCGAAGAGTGCCGCTCCACGCGCAACGATGGTGATTGGGTCTACCCGAAACTCTGGCGCGACGCCTAAGGCACCTTCTACGGCGGCGCGCACGTAAGGAGTTAGCGTGGGCCCGCCCACGAGGATTATTTTGTCGAGGTCTTTGGAGGACAACCGGTTAGATCTCAACAGCTCTTCACAGATTTCGGTCGTCCGTGCAACGAGCGGTGCGATGGCCGTTTCGAGCTGCGACCGAGTTATCTCGAAATCGGCGGCGAAGTCTTCGAGCCCTCTCCCGAGGCCCGACAGCGAGACGGGACAGCTCTCGGTGTCCGAGAGCTGAATGCGAGCGTTCTCTGCTTCGAAGAAGAGCTTCGCAAACGCACCGCGTTGCGATTCCGGATCTAGCAGCGGCAGACCGAAGTCTTGCTTAAGGATTTGGAGAAAGGCATTGACGAGGGCTTCGTCTAGGTTCTTGCCCCCAAGGTAGTTGTCGCCAGCGTGGTCTACCACTCTTAGGCGGCCTTCCTGAGAGCGAATTATGGAGGCATCGAATGTGCCGCCGCCGAAATCATAAACCAATAGGAAGCCATCTAGGCTTTTCGCCTCGAAGCCGTACGCCAGTGCCGCGGCAATTGGCTCCTGAAGAAGAGGTGAACACGTTATTCGCGCAAGCTCGGCCGCCCGCCTCGTCGCGTCACACTGCGGGATTTCGAACATTGCGGGAACGGTTATCACGGCAGCACTTACCTCTTCACCCGTTTCCCGACCCACATCGCGGAGCAGGCTCTTCAGGACTTCTGCTGAGAGCTCCTCAGGCTTAGTTCTGCGGCCCGAAGACTTGAAGCTGAGGACTTGCTGGGTTCCCATCAGCCGCTTGAATTGGATATGAGTATTTTCGGGGTCGTCTACCCGGTGATTGTACGCTTGCCTTCCAACGATGATTGTTCCTCTACTGTCTATTCGGACGGCAGATGGAGTTGCCTCGTCCCGGAGACCGTTGCGAATGATGCAGGCGGTTCCTTCTTGGACAAGCGCGATCTCAGAGTTCGTGGTTCCCAGGTCGATCCCGAAGTCAATCGTTGCTCTTGGCATTCGGTTCATCCTCTTTCCGCTCTCCGACGATTACCTGTGCCATTCTGACTATTTCGCCTCGATAAAACACAGCCGGACCGATGGTTTCCTGAATCACTCTTTGCTTGGGAGTCTCGCCTTGGGGATAGTCAAAGGCCAGGACGTTGAGAGACATTCCCTCCACATAGGGCTGGGAAGCCGGGTCCGTAATTTCTATACCGATTTCAGAAAAAGAGTGCCAAATCTTCTCCGAGAGGAAAGTTGCGGACGCGTCCTCTTTCCCAGCGGTTGCTTGCGGTCTTTTGCACAATTTTGCAAGTCGCCAAACTGATATCGCTATCTCAACAAGGGAGTCCAGTTGAATCTGGCCGGCCTTGTTTCCCTCATTAGAGGGTTGAAGCGTTTCTGGATCGTTTTTCCACTTGAGTTTCGGAAGTCTCATCCGCGCACCTCAAGGCATTGAGTTGTATCTGTCGACCTCTTCGTTGAACTTTGCAACAGCCGCCTTGTGGCTCTCGAGGAGCTGGTTAAACGCTTGCACTCTGGCATTAAAGTCCCTGGTGGCAGCTTTGTACGAATCGATTTCAGCTTGAGTTGGGCTCCCCAGTTTCAGATCGCTGTATTGTTGGTCGAGTGCTTGGCGGTCCTCATCGATCTGATGTCTCATCCCATCCAACTCACTCGCTTCTGAGTCCAGCCGTGCTCTTTCTTGCTCTAGCGAGTCATGGAGGGCCTGTCTGTCTAGGCTGTTTTCTGATGTGGCACCGCTCTGAGAGCTACCGGAAGCCTCCGGTGACGTGGTTTGTTGTCTGCTCGGATTCAAAGCGCTCGCGGAGGTAGTCGTGGTTGTTCCAGAGGCCACTCCTTGGGGCCCAGAATTGCTGAAAGCTATGGCCAAGATGATAACAAGAATCACCGCCGTAGGTATGAAAGCAGTGCGTTTGAGCGGTGCTTTTCCCAGGAAACGGTAGGCGTTGCGTCCCGCATTGATCACCCTGTACGCCGCAAGGGGGAAAATGGGGCAAAACAGTATTGTGAAATATAGCGTCGCGACGTAAGACTTGTTCTCGGGATCGGCGTCCCTCCTCCCATACAGCATGGTTCCGATCCCGTACATGGCAGTACCCAACGAAGGCGCTCCTCCAATGGGCTTGAGGCCCTCGTAAGAGAGCATCTTCGCCGCTTGACCACGCCATTCAAGGATTGTTCGCCTCTCCTCATCTGTCGACGCTAGGCGCAGGGCCTCGTCCAGCTTTTCGAGTGATGCTTTGAAATGCCGGTCCTTTGCTAGCTCGCTAGCCTCCTTCTGAAGCGACAGAAAATGTAGCGTCCTTTCGTCTTCCGCAAGCCTCTCTAGGCATTCAGCCCCGGCTGCGTATTTCCGTGCTAATCGTGTTATCTCCAGGGCTTCGGCTGGCATGCCGGCGTCGTTGTTCAGGGCGAGTGATAACGAGCGCAGAATGAGGGCGACTCCGTCCATGACTTCCATGCCCGCCTCGGTCTCTCCGAGCTTGGCCTCCCTCACCACTTCCGCGATTGGAACCAGCGTTTTCTTGATTTCTTCCTGAAGCTGGTTTAGGTACGAAATCAGCTTCACCGCTCTTTCAGTTGGTCCGCCGTCGGTTGGGCTCGGAGAAACCAGCTGGCGAATGGCTGCGTCCGAGAGCTTTGGCCTTATTCCCCCAGCCTCTCTGTCAAATCGTTCCTTTACCGGTGCAGCTAATTGACTCAGGGCTCGTAGCCGATGGGCTTGACCGAAGGGAGAACTCTCGACGAGCCAAGATTGGGATATCAAGCTGCCGAATTTTCCGTGTTGCAAGCCCTGCATTCCAAGCGAGACGTTCGCCCGCAGGATTTCCCTAGGAAGCTCCGCCCTGAGCTGCTCAATCATCGACGAATCGAGCCGGGGGTCGCTGAGCAGGCCGCAGCGTTGCTCAATGTATGACCAAAACACGCTGTCCTCAGAAACCATGGCCCAGTATTGGAAAGCACGATCCCAATCCAGAGGCGGTTCTGTTTCTCCAGCCCGGACAATTGTTCCTAATGCGTGCGAGATTGCAGCCGAATGATAGAAAATGGCCAAGAAATGTCGACTGAGAGGAGCAGCAAGCTGGGCATTTTGAACGCGACCTGTATCCGACTCGTAGAGAGAGCTCCGGCCTTCCCCAATGACGGATTCGCAGCGCTTGATGAATTCGTCATATCGTGCCGTGGCCAAGAGTTGTTGGCATTCTTTGTAGAAAGGAAAGTCTCCACTAGGCCAGTAGAGCTCCCGACGGATGCGCAAGACCGGATCCTGAATCTCTTTGTCAGCCCGCTTTACGACTTCACGATCTAGCGGAGGAGATCCGAGGAAGGGGAACAAGCCGGTGATCGCTGGATTCTCCCCCAGTTCGATCAATTGCAGAAGCCGGTTCGCACTTCGCGCCGATTCCTTGAAGCTGGCGGTCGACGGTAGGCCGAGGATGCGGAATGGGTTCTCGACGTAAGGGTTCATCGGTTCTTCCACACACTGACGCCGAAGTTTAGCCCATTTGGAGGTCGGTGACGATGCGTGGTTTGCGAATGAATCAACTGAAGAGGGCATGGGTGGCGGCAGATGAAAATTGCCCTTGAGCACTTTGGTATTGGCTGCAGCCGTTTTCGCTGTGGCAGGATCGGGAAAAAAGCGTTGGATAAGGAGAGAGAAAATTTGAGCTTGATGTGAGTGGCAAGCACTTCTTCGAAGTCCATCCACGCCGAGGCGTGTCTAGCGCGCACGGCGGCGTTTACAAGTCGTGGATGTATACGAGTCGCGAGGGTTTAAAGCGAAGGCTCGTAACGGATGGCTGGAGAGCAGAACGCTCCGGCTGTGCCAGAAAACCGAAAACTGTGGCAGAATGCGATCCCCGCAATAATGTGATCCTGCCGCGAGAAGCAGGCTCGCATCGTTAACGCCGACGAATTCTGGCACAGCGAAAATTTGTCGCCACCTTTCTTGGGGGAGAGCCTGCTTTTGGAGCATGCAACCTAGGGCGAATGGAGACGAAAAGGGGAGCAGGCAGACTCCCTGTGCCAAAAGTGTGGCAGAATGCGATGTTTTTTGGCCTGTTGGGGTTAGCTTCGAGCGAAAAGCAGATTCCCCAAGTTGATGAAAACACAGAAGAAAGCAAATCGCTGTTGGAGCCGTTGGAGTCGGTTGGTAGGCGCCCAAGGCAGGCGCGCTACCAGGCTGCGCTACGCCCCGATCCGGCTCCATTCTAGCAAGACTTGTCCCGCTTGATAGTAGTGAACTTGAAGTGGACAGGCTGGCGAAAAGCCTCGATTGTCCACTTGGACCGAGGGCGATATGATGAGTAAGAGGATTGCGATGACGACGGAGCGAATCGAGATTAACCCGGCGATTATGATGGGGAAACCTGTGATTCGAGGGACGCGAATCACGGTCGAGCTAATCCTGCGCAAACTCGCCGAGGGCGCCGGAGAGGGTGAGCTCCTGGAAGACTATCCGCACCTGACAACAGAAGACATCCGCGCGGCGGTGGCCTACGGGGCGGCAAGCGTGGCCCACGAGGAAGTCGTGCTGCTCCCGGATGCGCCAGTAACGGGCAAATCCTAAAACATGAACTTCGTGGCCGACGAAAGCTGCGCCGGGCCTGTTATCCGCTCGTTGCGCGAAGCGGGTCACGATGTGGTTGCCATCGCAGAAGTGGCGAAAGGCGCCACTGATGAGCAAGTGCTGGAGCGCGCTCTGAAGGAGAAGTGAGTGCTCATCACGGAAGATCAGGACTTTGGCGAATTGGTCTATGCGCGTGGGAGATCGTCAGCCGGCGTGATTCTGGTCAGGTTTCACAGCCGTGCGCGGCGCGCCAAGCCCGCAACCGTGGTCGATGCCGTGGCCAAGCTAGGCTCGCGGCTGCAAGATGCGTTTGCCGTCGTGGAGCCGGGGCGAGTACGCATAAGCAGCAGGCCATAGTAAGATCCGAAGCGAAATCGGATCGGGTGTGTGACTGGGGAAGTTGCGGCGGACAGCTCACCAGCTCGAATACGTCTTGTCCTTCGAATAGCACACCTTTTCCAGCACACATTCAGAGCATCTTGGCCGGCGTGCCTGGCACACGGCCCGGCCGTGCAGGATCAACTGGTGCGAGAAGAGGATCCAGCGGTCTTTGGGCACGACCTGCATCAAGTCCTGTTCGATTTTCTTTGGATCGGTGTTTTTCGTGAGGTCGAGGCGCTGCGAAATTCGTTGGACGTGCGTATCGACGACCACACCTGACGCTATGCCGAAGGCTGTGCCCAACACGACATTGGCCGTTTTTCGCGCCACTCCCGACAGCGTGAGCATCTCTTCCATCGTTCGCGGCACCTGGCCGCCGAACTCGTCAACAATTCGCTTACTCGCGCCCAGGATCGACTTCGCCTTGTTGCGATAGAAGCCGGTCGAGCGAATGTCCTGCTCGAGTTCGCTGGGATTGGCGACAGCGAAATCCTTGGGGGTGGGATATTTCTTGAAAAGGTCCGGCGTGACCTTGTTTACGCGTTCATCGGTGCATTGCGCCGAGAGGATCGTGGCGATGAGGAGCTGAAAGGCGTTCTCGTGATGCAGAGCGCAATCTGCGGCGGGAAAAGACTTGTCGAGCCCGTCGAGAATCTTCCGCACGCGGCGCGGATCGGCGCCGGTTCCCGGCTCCGCGGCTTTCTTTTTCGCCTTGGCTGCTTTCGGCTTTGTTTTCGATTTTGCGGTTGATTTTGGCATCGTTCACTCGCTCGCGGGGCACTATAGCATAGGTCTGGAGTGCTCGGGATCCGAGTGGAGTGGTTAAACCACGGGCCAAAGATTTTAACGCAGAGGACACGGAGAACTGCACGCGGAGGGCACGGAGGCTGGGGAGGCGTGCTTGCGCCATTCAGAGTAGCAGGCCGCTTTCGCGGGAACGGAGAAAAGCCAACACCTTGCGAAAGGCGCGGGCGCGGTGGCTATACAGATTCTTTTCCTCGACGGTCAATTCGGCGAACGTTCGGCCTAAGGGCTCGAAGAGAAAAATGGGATCGTAACCGAAGCCGCCGGCTCCTTGCGGCTCGCGCGTCAGCACGCCCTCGACGAAATCCGAGAAGATGGCGACCGCTTCGCCTTGCCGCGCCAGGGCCGCTACGGACACGAAGCGCGCTCCGCGCTCGCTCGTCGGCCGATCTTTCATTTCATCGAGCAGCTTGCGCACGCGATCGGCGTCGGTGGCATCGGGACCGGCCCAGCGCGCCGAGAGCGGGCCCGGCGCTCCGCCTAGCGCGGGCACTACGAGGCCGGAATCCTCGGCGAGCAACAGTTCATCGGTGAAACGGCTGTAATGGAAGGCCTTGCCCGCGGCGTTTTCGGCGAACGTGGGCGCGGTTTCCTCGAACCCGGGAAGGGAAGCGAAATCCGGAAGCAGATCGAGCGCGATTTCGGCGGCGGGGCCGGCAAGCACGCGATATTCGCGCAGTTTTCCTGGATTTGACGTGGCAAGCAGCAGCTTAACGGCGGCCACGGAACTCCATCTGCAAAAGCGTTTGCTGCTGTGCGGTCAGCCGGTCGATGCCACGGCCGGCCAGCTCCAACAGGCGGTCGAGTTCCTCGCGCGAGAATGAACGGCCTTCGCCAGTCGCCTGAATTTCCACAAGGCGCCCATTGCCGGTCATCACGACGTTCATATCCACTTGCGCGCGGGAATCTTCTTCATAGGAAAGATCGAGCAGCGGCGAGTCGTCGACGATGCCCACGCTTGTCGCGGCCACCGAATCCGTCAGCGGCACCGAGCGCAGGATGCCCGCCGCCACCAGGCGCTGGCATGCCAGTGCGAGCGCGGCGAATCCACCGGTGATCGATGCGGTGCGCGTGCCGCCGTCGGCCTGCAATACGTCGCAATCGATCCAGATCGTGCGCTCGCCAAGCGCCGCGGTGTCGATCACCGCGCGCAGCGACCGACCGATCAGAACGCTGGATTTCGAGCGTGCGGCCCGAGGGACGTCCGCGCGAGGATTCGCGCGGGGTGCGCTGCTCGGTGGCGCGCGGCAGCATCGAATATTCGCTCGTCACCCATCCGCGCCCGGTACCGCGCAGAAACAGGGGGACGCTGTCCTCGACGGATGCCGTTGCGACGACGCGCGTGTGGCCGACTTCGATCAGCACGCTGCCTTCGGCGGTGGGAATGAAATCCGGCGTCAGCCGCACCGGCCGCATCTGGTCCGGGGCGCGCCCGTCGCTTCGTGTCATGGTTTTCCCTTTACTCCAAAATTGCGGGCGAATTCAGCGTTTCAGTTTGCCGGTGGTCGATGGGGCTGTCAATGTCGCGGGCGCTGGATCGGGGCCGGCCTCGGGCGGCGCGGGAGCCGGCGCGCGGAGAACGAAATAGCCGGTCAGGTCGATGTGCCCGGCGAGCGTTTTTGCCTCCTGCCCGTCGATCAGAATTTTCAAGCGGCGCAGGTTGGGAATATTGGCGGCCAGCGTATCGCCGATCGATTCCACGGCCAACTGTTCGCTTTGGATTCCCGACGGCATGTTGGTCGAAAGCACGCTCGAGAAATCGGCAACGGCGGTGCCTTCGGGCAGCAGATAGAACTCGAGCAGGGCGGTTCCCGTCGGCAAGGTGCGCTTCGACGGATCGGAAGGGCCGACGATCAGCGCGGTGAGCAGTTGCTTTCCACGCTCCACGGGATCGGCGGAAAGCTTCGTCTCTACGTCCGTTTCATCCACCGTGCCCGGCACGGTCACCGACGCCCAGAACATCCGCGCCTGCGCCGGTTCGTCGGTGGAAGTCGAAACCGGCGGCTCGACCACCGCCCGCCGCTCGGCTTCCTCGGAAACGGGGATGTGCCTCAGCCCCACGACGCGCCGATAAAGCACGGGCAGATAGATGGCGCCGGCGACAACCAGCGCCACCAGAATTGCGACCGCAATTTTTTTTCGGCGCGACATTACCGCAACTCCGCGCCGTACACCGTACGGAACGATTGGATCGCCCGCGAGATGGACGTGGCCAACGGCGCCGCCAGCGCCTTGATCGTGCCGGGGTCCGGCGCATTCACGTTCTCGATCTCCACGGCCACCGCCGGCTCGTTGATCTCCCGCAACTGGTAGATTGCCGCGCCTGCCGGAATATCCGGCGAGCCGCGAAACCGGGCGGAAAGTTCCGCCTGCAGGAGTTGCGCCAGCCGCCGGCTGTAAGCCTGCCAGGGTTGCTGCGCCAGATCCCAGCTCAACAGTCCGTGAGAGGCCGCCTGCGAGGCGCTCGGGGCGATCTGGCTGAAATCGTAATAATAGGCAAAGGCGCTGCCCACCCGCCCGCTCGAGCCAACGTGCAGGCTGAGAAAGATCGCGCTGACTTGCGCGTTGGCAGTGGCCGCGCGATCCTCGAAGGAGACTGTCTGATCGCCCGTTCGCGTCATCACCACCCGCAGGCCGTCCCGGCGTAGCTGTGCCGCCACAACCTGTGCCAGCGCCAGCGTCATGTCCTTCTCAACGATGCCGCTCGTCCCGTGCGCGCCTTCGTCGGTGCCGCCATGCGCCGGATCGAGGACGACGGTCTGGATCGTGCGCTTCGGAGTCTGCCCCGGCGGAACAGCGGGAAGCTGCTGCGATGGCCGCTGGCTTGTCGTGGGTGACGAAGGCTTGGTTTGAGCCGGCGCCGGGGACGACTGCTGTTGCTGCTGTGCGCGGGGCGGTGTACCCCAGCTTCGCCCGCCGCCGGTTTTTGCGAAAGCGGCCAGGGCGACCGCTAGCGACAGAAATATGGCGAACCGAGCGGCCTTTGGCACGGCTCTCAGCATAGCAGAATCGGGATGCAAGGCGACTCACTCCATCCCCGCTTTCGGCTATGATGGAGCCGCCGCGTGCGCGCCACGATGAACGCCTGGGTCTACAAAGTCAATTCCCGACGGCCGGGACTCGCAACCGGCTGGCACTTCGATCGCTTCTTCCGTTCACGCCGCAAGACTCCCCACGACATGGGCGGCCGCGAGTGGATCCGCAGCCCGCAAAGCTGGGCGCGGTTGCGCCTGGTTCGAGAGAACGATCTGTTCCTTTGTTACCAATCGGACGAACGGAAGATTTACGGCCTGGCCATGGCCGCCGGCCCCGGCTACGAAAGCCTCGCCGGCTCTGGGATTTTCGATTCGGTGGATTTCAGGCCTGGCGGTTTGCGTCTGGCATTTCCGGTGCCTGTTGCGCATCGAACGACGCGGCCCGTATTTCAACACGTGGCCGCTTTCCGGGTGCCTTCACGCGGAACGATACACGCACTCCAGCGCGACGAGCTTCGCGCGATCCTTCGGCTATTGACACGCTTCAATCCCGGGCAGCGACGCGCAATCGAGCGGTTCGCCGCCCGGTCCTAGTGTGGAATGAACTGTTGGCTGGAACCGGCGCCGGGGTTCGGGATGTTGCGGCCCTGCGGCTTGTAATTCGGGTTCTCGAACGTCAATGGGGGAGCCGGCTGCGCAGAACGCTGGCTTGGGCGCCGGAGCCTCGGATGGTTGCGCCGTCAATTTGTTGAATTCTCCGTGCAGAGGCCATGCCGGACCCGTGCAGTAGGTTCCCAGCGCCGGCTGGTATCCACGGTCGAGCGCTTCCACCTGCTTCATGTACCCGCCCTGCGTCTTCCCGAACATGATGCTGTCCGCGCAGTAATACACGCCGGCGGTCTTATCCACCCAGACAGCCGCATCCTGGTGCGGCACCTTCTGGATTTGCGTTGGGAAGAACTTGTGGAAGATCGAGCTGAAATCCAGCGGTGCGAGCGCCGCCATGAAGACAGCAAAAGAGACCAGAAGAATGACCGCTGGAATGGCGGGATGTACCGCGCCGGTCTCGGACCGGGAAATTGTCTGGCGCTTCTCGCTCGACATGCGATGATCCTTCCTGAGAGTACGCATGTTATCTCCCCATTGCCGGCTTGAATTCAACGGCCCCGGAGCGGGAAATTTCGCAACCATTGTCTCTCATCCAACTGCGGCAGCAACGCCGCAGTACCTAGATGCTGACGCCGGAGTGTACCACCTCGGTTCAGCGTGACTCAAGTATAAACTTTTCCAGTGTGTTTGGAGCGGCTGAGTGTACAGATAGTAAATACCGTAGCTTCAAAAATTCCCCCCTCCTTTCTCAGCGACGACCGGCAGCCTGGCGGGCAGGCGTGTTCGATGTCGAGCCCGCTGAATTAGAATGGTTCTCTGCAGAGCGGGCAAGTACATTGGAATGACTAGGATCGCTCTGCTGGCAGTAATTTCCAAGCGCCGGCTGATAGCCAAGCGTGAGCGCATCTCCCTGTCTCATGTAGGATCCCGTTCCCCGTCCGAAGAATTTGCTGGTCGCGCAATAGTAGTTCCCCGCCTGCTTGTTCGCCCAGACCTGCACTCCCATCTCGACCCGCTTCGGCGTCTGGCTCGGGAAGAATTTATTGATCCGCGCCCGCACGCTCGGGATAAAGAATGCAGCAATCAGAGCGAAACCGACCACCAGCAGGAGTGTCAACCCTCCTGAATTCTTGCGAGGCTTCGGCGGCTCTGATCCGTAATCCTGATGCATACTTTCGTATGACGAGCTATGGAGGGCCATCTCGTCTTCTCCTGTGAATCTTCTTTTGACGCCAAGATCAGGCGGTTTTTTTCTCTCCACACGACTCGGGGAACGCTGTGGTGACAGTCTGACGAAATTCGGCGGCTCGCACAAGTATCAGCCGAGTAAACGTATGCGTTTACAGTACGTTACGAGGACCGGTACTCATGGATCTAAACGCCAATCGGGGACGGTAGGCGTCATCGGCGGGGTTTTGTCGTGCCGGGAGTGATCGCAAAGACAGGCATTTTTGCTCGGCGCTGAGATCAGGCTGCGTGCGTGTTGGCTCGCCTGGCCCATTGAACGCTTTCGCATCCGCGGTCATAGGGGCGGACTCTTTGGGAAACTGTAACTTATTCGTCATAAGTGACTTATAGATTAGTTGGCCATTTCGATCCTCGCCACGGCAACCCCGGCCGCTGACTGTTTCCCCTCGCGACGACCCTTCGTTTTGTGCTTGCCCATCGCCTGAACGTGAGTTCGGGAAGGCGATTGCGCTGGAGCAAAGGGGGCCAGGAACAGGGTGAAGTGGTGGATTTTGGGTTCTATATCCAAAGGCGTTGGGGACTTGAAATTTCCGCGATTTCAACCTCGTCGGCGACCGTGCCCGAAGAGATCAGGCAGGCGATCGTCAACGGATGATTACTAATCAGGAACGGGCGCGCTGCCTTCGCCGTGCGTGGCGATGAACGCAGCGCGCCCGAACTCAGCGACGCGTGCTACTTTTTCTCCTGGAACTCGATCGAAGCCCGCGTCATTTCCCAATCGGCGTGCATGGTGCAAGTGTTGCCGCTCGGCGTGAAGGAAATCGTGAAATCCTCCAGCTTTGACGGCAACGAGGAAATCTTCATCGGCACGCGCGCGAAATCGAAACTTTCGCCGGGGTAGGGAATTCCCCATTCTCCGGTTTTCTTGCTGATGATCAGCGTCCAGCGGCTGGGAGTGGGAATGGCGAACAGAGTGTAGTTGCCCGCGGGCACTTCCTTGTCATCGACGGTCACGTTGGCGGTCGTATCGAATGTCGTCGCCTTGTTCGCGCCCAAGCGCCAAACTTCGTCGAAGGGCACCAACCCTCCGTAGATTTTCCGTCCGCGCATCCGCGGACTCGAATAATTTACGGTGATCGTCTTCCCATCGGCGAATTGGCAACTCGCCTTTGCCGGCGGACTCAGAGGCTTGCTCTTGCCCTGCTGGGCGAGTCCGGGCAGCGCCAGCATTCCCAGACTCAACAGCACCACACCGAACGCCGCAACCTGTTTCCGCATGTTGTCTCCTCCCGGAGAATTCGGCCGGGGCGGCCATCGCCGTCCACGGAGTATTCCCTGCATCGTGATTGAATCTTCCCCCGCAACGCCGCCCGGATGGCGGCCGTTAGAATTCTAAACCCGTTCCCGGCGCCGAGAGGCGTCGATTTTTTCCCCGGCCGGGCAACCCCCTCGGTTCGCCTCTTCGTCCCACCGGCAGGCGGTTCCTGTGGCGGACACCGCTTTGCGCAGGCATACTTTTCAAAGAGGCGCGCACATGCGCGCCAGGAAGTGACAAAACGTTGACCACTTTCCACACGGGGGAACCGACCGCATCGTCTTCGGAACGGCTGAACGTTTTCGCCGGCTGGCTTACGCTCGCCGTCGTTCTCATCATTCTTGCCGGCACGCTTTTTCCTTTCCGCTTCTCGGTGGAGGAAACCTCTTCGCACCGCGTGGGCTTTTTCCTTTTCTGGTTCGCGCCGGTGCAAAAGGATTGGGCTGGCTGGCTCCTGAATCTTGCGCTGTTTCTGCCATTCGGATTCGTGCTCGCGTGGTTGGCCCGGGTCAGGAGATGGAAATGGCTTTCGGGCCCGATCGCGGTCGGCGGGGCTGGATTTCTGCTGTCCTACGTGGTGGAGTTCCTGCAACTCTTCGTGATGTGGCGGAGTTCTTCGTGGGACGACGTCCTGATGAACACGGCGGGCGCGCTCGCCGGCCGGCTGCTGTTCGAGCGCTGGGGCGCGGGCCTGCTGCGATCGGCGGAAGCCGTCTTCACCGGCTTCATCGCGATCTTCGAACGCTGATGTGCCCCGCTCCCCTCGGTCAAGCGAGAACGGACGCCGCCCGCCGGCTGCGAAGCCAGCGCGGTGCATCGTGCGGGCGGAAGCCCAGCGTCGTTTGCGCCGAATCGGGAGCGCAGCGACTGTCGCCGGTCGAACCTTGGCCTGTCGGCCGGTTCGTTACCAGCGAGCAGCCATCCGCTGCGCCGCCGCCAGCAGCAACTGGCGATCGTCGTCGCTCAGCAGGTAGAAGAGCTGCGCCATCCGGCGGATGAACTGCGCCTGTTCGGGCGACTCGTCCGCCGCGACCTCGTTCTCGGTCATTCTTCCGGGCAGGTTCGCCAGCGCGGGAATTTCCTCGCCATCCCAGAAAATCTGGTAGAGCGGAACTTCCAGCGCGCGGGCCAATTTTTCCACCGTGTCGATCGACGGCACGGTGTGGCCGTTTTCTACCCGGGAGATGTAACAGCGCAGCAAGCCGGTGCGTTTTTCGATTTGGCCTTGCGAGAAGCCCCTCTGTTCCCGCAAGGCGCGAATTCGGTCTCCGATTACCATAGCGAGGGGATTCTTCCAGAAAGAAGCAGAGATTCACAAGGAAATACGCGGTGAAGGGGATTAACACCTTGCGAACCTTTGAGGCGATTCAATCAACACCACTTTCGTGTCTATCCGGCCCTTCCTGCGATCCAGCTTGGCATCGTTGCCCGAATTGAGCGCGTCGGGCTCTGGGCGAATCTACCTGCTTGGCAAGTCCGGCAGCGTGCAGGTGCTCGCGATCACTTTGCCCTCTCTATCGATGTACGCATACCCGCCGCTGCGGAGTTGGACCAGAGCGACGCCTCGGGAAAAGCCGACGATGTTGGTAAACGCAAAGTTGAACTGGGGTGCGATCCTCATTTTCCCTGGCTTGTCGATGAATCCCCACTTCCCACCTTGGAGGACCGCTGCCAGCCCTCCGGAGAACGGCTTTGCATCATCGAATCTCGGGTCGATCACGAACTTGCCATTTCTGTCGATGTAGCCATATTTTCCCGACAGTTCGACGGCAGCCAACCCTTCGGAGAACCGTTCAGCGGCGCTGAACTGAAAATTGACGACAACGTTGCCTGTTGGATCGATATATCCGAACTTCAAGTCCGGACCTTTGCCCAACGCCACGGCAGCCAGCCCCTCGGAGAACCGGCTAGCAAGACTGAACCGTGGCGGGATGGCGAATTCTCCCGCCTTGTTCATATAGCCGAAAATCGAGGGTCCGATAGGGTGCTTTGGCGAGAAACCGAGGACGACGAGCCCGTCGCCGAATCTCCCGTCCGTTGGGTCAACCCAATAACCACCGTCTTCAGTCGGTTGCGGCAACACCAGGCGCCCGTTCTTGTCGATCCATCCGGACCTGCCGTTCAGTTCAGTTATTTCCGCTAGCCCGTCAGAGAAGTCCTGAACACCCCACCAGCCGGCCGCATGCGGCCCCTCTCCGATTGTCGGCGCGACCGTGTACGACCCCGTTTGGTTAACGAAACCGCTCCTTCCACCGGGCACCATGACCCTGGCGACCCCTTCGTGGAAGTCTCCCTCATTGTCAAACTCGGGCGGGATGGCAATTTTGCCGTTCGGATCCAAGAACCCCCACTTCCCATCGGGGAATTGCAACCTTCCGAGCCCGTCGGAGAACTCCGCCGCGCTTCGATACGTGGACGGAACGAGGACTGTTCCCTTGAGGTTGATGTATCCCCAACTTGCGGAACCGGCGCTCGTTCGGCAGAACGGGAGCAGCGTCTCATCCCGTTCGCTAGGATCGGGGGTAGCCGAAGTACAAGTGTCAGAAATTTGAGCCGCCTCGGTTGCCCACGTGGAGATCTGCCTCTGGTAGGCCTTCGCCAGGTTCAGTGCCAGATTCAGGTTCATCTGGTATCCCTTCAGCACCGGCTGCGTGGATGCGGCCTCCGCCAACCCTTGTTGTGTCTTGAGCAGAAGGTCCAGCGTCACCGTTGCCGCCGGATTGATCGGTCCCAGCTTGGGAAGGGTTTGGCTTACTACGCTGTCGAGAGCCTGCTGCGTGAGCTGGCTAGCGTACTCGGGCGAGAGCGCCGTCGCCAGCGCTTCGCTTGGCAATTCCAGCGTGTGTGCCTCCATGAATAGCGTGTAGATCTGCCTCAAGCGGGCCACATCGAGCACCGTGGCATTCTCCGGGTAGAGAAGAGTCGTCAACTGGTCGTACAGCGCTTTGCTTCTCATCAGCCCCTCTTCCGCAGTCAGCGTCAGCAATGTGCGCGGGCTCTCCTCCAGTTGGTGCTCGAGTTCTCCGGCCGTTAGTTGTGCGAGCCCCGTGGGCAGCGACGTTCCTCCGGTTACCGTCGCCTCGAGCGCCGTCACCGCCGCCCGTGCAAGCAGATCCTGGTCTGACTGATAGTTACTCAGAGCTTGCAAGGTTTCGACGGCGTTTGAGAGAACTACGTCTTTCTGCGCCAACTCCGCGCGAGTGGAGGCCGAGGCAATGATGTTTTCCCTGGTCCATGCGGCCTTTTCCAAGTGCTCTAGCAGTTGGGGGCCGTTGCGAACCACTTTTCCCTGTTCGTCCATGAGTATCGGAATCTGCTTCCCGCTGGCGACGTTCACTGCTTTCACCCGGTACATGCGGCCGCCCGCCGAAAGCGAATAGCCAAGATCCGTGGCATTGGCGCAGACAAACGTTGTCGCGCGGCGCGCGGAAGTTCTCGCTGTCGGGTCCACCGCCGACAAGGCCCAGTCCCGTTGTGCGGCAGAGGCGCGAAACCTGTCCACGATTCCATCGAAACCGCCCGAATATTGATGCGGTCTCCAGAAGCCCGATACGGATTCTCCGATAGTCGGCAAATCGACCGGCTCGAAATGGTTTCCGCCGCTTCCTAGCCACTGGGTGTTGCCGGGCTGCGATGCCACCAATTGTCCGTCGACCATGATCGCCTGGCCCTCGCTGCCGTAACTGATTCCGATCGAGTGCCACTCGCTGAATCGGAACGGCGTTCCTCGCGCAATCGCCAGTTGCGGCGGCGTCTTTGCGTACTTGGTGGTTGCCAGCGAGAACGTAATGTCGCCGTTGGCGCTGACCCAGAGCCAGGCGCTGCCCGGCCACGTCACGTCGCCTCCGGCAATGTCCGTCGTAAAAATCAGCGCCCTGGTTTGCCCCGCGCTCAACACGAAATTGTGATAGGAATAGCCGCTGTCCACCTTGATCCACCACTCGAGCGTGCCCTGCCGAGGAATGCCCTGCGGATATTGGATGTAACTGCCCGCGGCACGGCTGAACACCGCTCCTTCCCCATCGAGCGCGGGAGCGAACGTAATTCCATTCGCAACGCCCAGCGTAAACCCATTGAACTCGTCCAGAATTGTCGATGCGTGCGTGACGGCCGCGCCGCCGAATCCCGGCACCGTCTTCGCGGATATTGCCCCGGTGACTGCCAGCCACGCGCCGACACACACCACAAGTAAGATCGCAGCGGTCTCCGATCGCGACTTGGCATGATTCATCAGCAACCCCCAAAGTCGTGCAATTGTGTAAAACGTGCAGGTCCCGGATGAAAGCAGGGGAAGTCGAGCAGGTCGGTTTTTACTCCTGTCGCGCACATAGGGTCGGTACGTCAAAAAAGGTGATGCGCCAACCACGATTCGTCTTGTCCAGCGAATACGTCTGACACCACTCGCTTTTGTCCGCCCAGATTGTCCTTAGTCGCACCTTTGCTGAACTGCCGGACTCGGAAAGCACCTCTGTCGCGACGTTCCTTATCTGCCCGCTGTTGGCATAATTCTGCCGCAAACAATTTATGGCAGCGCCTCCGCAATAGACCGCTGCATTCGTGCGTCCTTGGGGACTCATGAGCTCATTGATAGTGTTTGAGTCGCTCGTCCGGGATGCTTCGAACGCCTCCCGAACAACGCTACCTGGTCCGGCGAGTCGCCCGCACCCTGCAACACAACAAAGCGCGGCCGAGACCGCGTAGGCAACGGCCCGAGAGATCTTGCTTCTCAGATGCTCCGAGTGAATCGACACCCTAACCCTCCGTTCTCTTATCTCTGCGACTTGGTCTTAGTGCCGAGTTCCCGCAAGCGAAAATACGACAGATCCGAACAGGGCTTCGAGCCCAGGCTGGAACTCACTGCAGCCCCCGTGCATTCTTGCCGAAATGGGCAAAGGCGCTGAAAATGGCGATGGCCAGCAAGAGAAGAACGGCCAGCCAGAACCCCGCCTCGTAATCGAGATGGAAGAGCCCGTTCGATTGCCGCAAAACTTCGCCGTCCAGTTCCGACTTCAGGCTGAAGAGCGCCACCACTCCCGCTCCGCCGAGAATCGCGGGCACGATCGGATGTTTCCGGCCGATCGCAATGCTGACCACCAACCCGCCGAGTGCGCAGAGAAACGCCACGATCGCCAAGGGCTCGGGATCGATCTTCTGAGTTCTCGACGGACCCAACATTTGCGGTTCCTGGAGGGTTGTGCCGGTGACCATTTGGAGGCCGGTCAAGGTAATTAATTTTTGCTGCTGGCAGGAAACGCTGACGAACGGCATCAGGAAGCAGACCAGCACGAGCCCGAACGTGGCGGCCGAAATCTTGCCTTGGGCCCGCGGAGCGAGCGGTAATCCAATCTGCGCAGAACCCAGAACCGGATCCGTGCGTTCTACTCGGGCATGATGAGAGGTGGAAGCGGTATTGTATCCGCTTGTCGACGGCGGAGGAGCGGCTGAGCTGCCACACTCACCGCAGAAGCGGGAGTCGGGCTCAATCGTGGCGCCACAGGTTCTGCAAAACATTGCCTGCGATCTCCTTCTCCTGGGAAATTCTGGCGCCCCAGTCTGCCGGGAAGATATCAGGCAACGTCCAGGGGCACCGTGCCTGCTATGCCTTGCGACTCCGAAAGGTCATCCCGAGCAGAGCTGCCCCAAGAATCAGAAGCACCGCGGCGAACCCGTACCGTGCCAGCCACGCCTCCGAAAGCCAGCCCGACACAAATGCGAGTTGGCCCAAACCCACGACGATCAGCGCAATCGCCACCGTCCGCGCGGCCAGCGTGAGCACCGGCACAAGATGCACGAATGCCTGCGGCACCAGCCCCATCTCGGCCAGCCGCGTGATCGCGGTTCGGGAAGTGAGGATGGCAACGCCAGTGATAACGGCGAAGAGCAGCAGGGCATAGGCGACCATTCCAGCAAAGCTCATGGATCAGAACCCCACGCGATTGATCCTCTGCGCCGAGCCATACGCATCAAACCACGACCAAATCCACATGATTCCGAAAATCCAGAAGGTGAGCATCACCAGAAGCCCTTTGCCCGCTTCTCCGTTGTAGAACTGGCCTCCGCCAGGAAAGATGAAGGAGAAGAACAATGCCAAGCCTGGATTCTTGTAGCGGCCGGGGATGAAGCCCGGCATCGCCGGCTGTTGCTGCGCCTGCACGTTCTGAATCACGATGGAGGGGGCGGCCGCGGGCACGGCACCGGCCGCGACCGGCGCGGGCGCGTTCAGGACGATGTTCGAAGCATTCGGCGTTTGTAGCGCGCTGGGTGCTGCTGGGCGCAAATCGGAACCGCAGAAGCGGCATTTCACCGCGATCTGGAGAATCTCCTCGCCGCAGAACGGGCATTTTTTCATTGCGGCTTGAGGAGGCGCGGCGCTGGCGAGAGTCGCCGGGACTGCCTCAACAACCGCTGGCCCGCCCGATCGAGCCGATGCGCCGCAGTCTCCGCAAAACTGCGCCCCCGTCTCCAGAGCCGCACCACATCCCGTGCAGTTCATGATGCCCTCCATTCACGAGCTGGAATTTTGCCGATGTTTTGTTGCGATTCGCTTCTCCCCTTACTCTCCACGGGCCTTCCAGTCCTTCCGATTTTCATGAAGCTTCGTCGCCGGTTTTTACCAGAAGGCGGACGTTCTTGGCGATATCCGCGAGCACCAACACAACCTCCGCCATGAAATAGAGAAGGAACAGAGATGCGAACCCTGCCAATACCATCGAAATGAGGAACTCGACTCCGTCAAGGAAAGTTCCGCCGCCTCCATAAGCTTGGGGAAAGAACCCCCCAAGCGCGCTGAACAGGGCCATGGGATTCATCCCGGAAAACCAGATGAACAGACAGCCGCCAAGACCCGCGGCCGCGAGAGCGACTGCGTAGATCTCACCGGAGGCACGAAACAAAATCGAGATGACCGACATCACCGGAAACGGGGACTCGTCCAGCTTGCTCACGCTCCCCGCCCGATAGAAGCAGATCTGCAGCATCGCGAAGATGCCCGCGACGAAGATGACCGCGTAGATCAGCCCGCCGAGAGTGCCCTGCGTCGAGAGCTGGAAAGAGAGTTTCAGAATTTGCACCAGAAAATAGATTCCGGCCAAGACAATGAGAATCCCGACAACGCGCAACGCCAGCGCCACCAGCTTGCGGATCACGCTCCCCCGCTCGAGCGCCCCAAGTACGGTGCGCGAGGCAGGCAGTACCAGAAAAGCATCCGCATCTTCGATTGTTCGGTCCATTCCGGTCGGAGGAACGGGCGCCGTGTACGCGGCGGAGGAAGGTGCCGCCGCGCCAGCAAAGGTCTGTCCACAGAATTTACAGACGATCGCGCCGTCCGCCACGTTTTGCCCGCAATTTTCGCAGAACATCATTGCCTCCTTCAAAAACGGGTCCCTCGTGCTAGTGCGAAGCGGCCGAGGCGGCACGCTGCTTTACCGACAGCACGAATTCGCTGCCGGGAGCGAAATCGATGCTTGGGCCTTTCGTTGCCATCTCGACCAGTACCAGGGAACCGGCCAGTCCCGCGCCGGCGCCGATGGCGGCGCCCTTGCCTCCGCCGAGAAGCGCTCCCAGTCCCGCGCCGAGCGCCGTCCCCAGCGCGATCTTGCCCAGGTTGTTTTTCTTCTTGATTACCTGGCCTTCCTCATCCACGTTCGCCTGTCCGTGAGAATTCGCTACGGAGAGAACATTGGATTCGATCGGGATCGATTGGCCGTGCGCGTACAGGGTGTCAAAAGTGAAATTCAGGATCGATTTTCCGTGAATCTTCCCCCCGTTCTTCACTCGTTTCACTTCGCCGCCGACGATGTCTCCCTTGAATGCCGCGGGATCGATGACCTGGGCGGAGATCTTGTCGCCGACTTTGTTGGTCTTTGTGCTGAGCGGTCCGAGCAGCCTCACCGTCAGCTTCGCGTTCGGAGGAATGGTTTGCCCTCGGAGCGAAACCGCGGGAGCAAGCGCAAGGAGGGCAATGAGCAAGGAATATGACAGCTTCATCGGTCTTCTCCCTTTACTGCTGAAGAGTTTTCCATTGGATTCGCACGACCACGTCACGCCGCTTGTTGCCGCGCAGCACCACCTTCTTCCATCCGTTTTGCGGCCCGGGAAATTCCGCAACGCCGATATCACTGGGCGTGACCTGGATGATCACCGGCACTCCCGGCAACTGGCCCTCGAGCGTGCCCGTAGATGCCGAACGGCCTTGAATCGTCACCAGAACGTTCTTTTCCAGGTGCCCGGACCAGACCAGCATTCCGGAAGTCGGAATGGCGGGCGCTGCCGTCTGTGGCGGCGCAGGAGCTGGCGCCGAGGTTTGCGCAGGCGGATTCGCGGGAACCGCCGCGGCGGGTGGGGGAGTGTTGATCGCAGTTCCCGCAATGCCACCGGACGGCGGGGGATTCGAGGCTGGCGCCGCAATACCGGAAGAAGAGTTCGCCGGCGCTCCCGGGGCAGTGCCATGGCTCGCGGCACCTGCCACGCCTGGCGCCGGCGGGTAGGCGGCGGTGCCGGCCACTCCTGCGGTCCCGCCGAAGTTCTGATGGGCAGGAGCGTTCGCCGGTGCCGGGGAAGTTGACTGGGCGACGGGCAAAGGCCTGCTCGCCGAGGGCAAAGTTGCTGCTGCAGCTTGCCCGCCCGTCGCCGCTCGGGCCGGGTTGCTGGTGCTCTCGCTGGGCGGCTGGCCTGGTTCGCTGTATTGCGGCGGAACTGACGCATTTGTCGCAGCCGGAGCGGGAGGTGAAGCAGGAGCCTGGCCGGAAGATGCATTTCTTGCGACTGGCGGCGTTTGCGACGCTACGTGCTCAGTTTGTGCCGGTGCGCGGCCCGTCGCAAAGTGCCGGTAGGCCAGAAATCCGCCCGCGCCAAGCAGAACGAGGGAACCCACCACCGCAGCGGCGACGCGCGCCGTTCCCCATCGGGCAGGAACGGGCGGCGCTGCAACCGGTTCGGCGGCCGGCTTGGCCTCGCGTGGCATCGCCAGCTCGGGCGCGGGTTCTCTTGCCGTCTTGGGGGAAGGGGTGCCCGTTGCCGTGGGAGCCGCTGTCTCACTTTGAATGACTTGGGGCGCGAGCGCCGGGGTGCTCGGGGCCGTCGCCGACGGACCGGTTGCTTCGGCCACAGGCGCTCCGCAAGATCGGCAAAACTTCTTACCTGACACCAACTCCGCTCCGCAGCTAGCGCAGCGTGCCGGCACAGGCTCGGGGAGATCCGCGCCCGTGACGGCGTTCCCCTCGATGTTGCGCTCGTCGGCGGATACTGTTGCCGCCTCCGGTGCCGCCGCAACATCGAATGGGGTCGTTTCGCTGGCAACGGTTTCAGATGAAACCGGCGTGGTGCTCGGAGCGGCGGCTGCCGGCGCCGGTGTCGCCTGCACGGGAGTGCCACATGCCGGACAAAATTTTTTCCCCGGAGCAACTTCCGCACCGCAGCCGGAACAACGTGCAGCTGTCGCTTTTTCCGAGGTGCTGCCCGCGGCGAGGCTCTCTTTGGCGCTCGCGGTAGCGTTTGCCGTGGCGGCGGGCTCGGCTGCCTTCTCGGTGGCGACAACGAGCCGCGTACCGCAATTCCGGCAAAAAGATTTGGAAATCGGGTGCTCGGCTCCGCAGGAGGGACAAACTTTCTGCGAAATGGGCGCCGCGACTGCTTCGACCGATTCCGGCGCCGCCGGAGGTGCCGATGCCGCGCCCGTCAGCGGTTCTTCGGATTTCGGCGCTTGCAGCTCAGTTGCCGGTGCCGGTGTTTGTTCGTTGGAAGACGGCGACGCGGCCCTAGCCTCAAAACGGTGGCCGCAACTCTTGCAGAATTTTGCCCCGACCCGGTTCGCGGTTCTGCAGGAAGGGCAACTTTCGCCAGATTCACTTGCCGGCGAAGGTTGTGCGACGGTCTTTCCGCAACCGCGACAGAATTTTGCCCCGGGGCGCAGCGGTTCGCTGCAAGAGGGACAGTTGTTATTCATGTCTTCCGATCTGCCACCCTGCGCTCTCCTCATCTGCTGACGCCGATTCCCGCTCTTGCCGTCTCGAACTCGTACGCCCTTACCGCCGGTGCCCGAGTGCTTCCCCTTGCAGGGTCATTCTCGAAGCACCGACGGTCAGGCCGCTCTCCTAAGCAGGGTGGCTCCTCGTCCTTCGACGAGGACCCCACCACACGCACCCCCCGGCCCGGGCCTCTATAGATTTCCGGATCCAGAAGCGAATCAATGCCGCCAGCCAGCTCGAGTGCTGCCCTCACGAATTCACTTGATACGAGCCGCTGCCCGACACGATCTGTCTCGTTTCCTAACGTAAGCGCGCTTATAAACCGATCGCCACGCCCCGCCGCAAGTGTCATAAACTGACAAAACATGACATTTGCCCCGAAACGGCACTTCAACGCCCTCTCATTGACAACTTAGTCAAACGATCGGCAGCATCTACGATTTTTCATAGGGGACTTTACAATCCCCTCAAAGCAGAAAATCAAAGCCAGCAAATCAGAACACGTCAGCGCAGCCCGCCGCCCCGGCCGACTTCCACCCATCCGGCAAAAATGGGAAAGCGACAGGATCAGAGCTCCTTGACTCGTCAGGCTTTTCAGCCAATCCCATGCTCGGGCCATGCCGCCGGGTCCGGGCGTCCAAGACTCACCCCACGTGCTGCCCTCTGGGTGAATCGTCTGGAGGCATAGCCGTGTTTCTTTTCGAAACAGTCTTGCTTCTATAAACTGATTGCTATAGATTTCGAACCTGACAAAACCTGACAAAAACGGACATGGACTGTAGAAATTGCTCTTAGACGCACTCATAGCCATACCGGTACGTGTCCCCGAATGGGCGGATGGCCACTGAAGATCCGGATCGACTAGATTCCTGGAAAGAAATAGCGGCGTTCATCGACCGCGATGAGCGCACCGCCATGCGCTGGGCGGCGCAACAGGGCATGCCAATCCATCGCGTGCCTGGCGGCAAGCGCGGGCGCGTCTTTGCCTCACGGGCGGAGATCTCCCAGTGGCTCGGCCGCCGAGCGGACGGCCGGTCCCAATCCGAGTCCCCGGCCAAGGGTACGCTTCGGCGGACTTATATTGCCGCAGGGGTGCTGGGCGCCTTGGCACTGCTACTGTTCGCGTTTGTCTTCTATATCCGCCGATTCCCCGCCACGCACCGCGAACCGGTTACTCGCGTCACGTTTACTTCCGACGCCGTCGTCGCTTGGCACAATAGCCATCGGCTCTGGAAGTATGAATTTCCACATCCGCTGGACCCCAGGCTCTGGGGGCCAACGGTAAAACTCACGGACTTTGTTCGCATTCTGGATCTGAACCACGGGAAGAAGAGGGTAGTGATCCTCGTCGCCCCTTTGCTCATGGGCCCAAATCCCAACAGCTTGTTTGAGGAGGATGTCGACTGCTTTTCGAACGGCGGGAAGCTTCTATGGTCGTATGTCCCGCACGAAAAATTTCAGTTTGGAAACAGCGAGCGTGAGGGACCCTGGTATGCAACCACCGTCTACGTTTCAGAGATGGGGGGCAAACCGTCCGTCTGGGTCGCCGAGGATCATCATGAGTGGGGAAACACTTTTGTCGTGCAATTGGATCCGGTGACCGGCCACGCCACGGTTCGCTTCGTCAATACCGGCGTTCTTTACTGCCTGAATGAAGTGAAGACATCAAGCGGAACCTATCTGCTGGCAGGCGGCTTTAACAACGAATACTCAACGGGAATCATGGCTGTCGTCAACGAAAAAACGCCCTTCGCGGCTTCTCCCCAGACGGCTGGCACGCGGCATCAATGTGTCAGTTGCACCCCGGGTGTTCCGGACGAATATTTCGTGTTCCCCCGCACGGAAATCAATCGCGTGGAAGGGCAGTACGAAGATCCCGTTCGACGGATTTCGGTGAACGGAAATCGAATCGAAGTCTCGAACATGGAATTGGGGGCTCCGCTGGAGGTACGTGCGATCTATCTATTCCGCACCACCCCGACCATTCAGCCCATTTCGTTGCGTTACGATACGGCCTACGACATGCTGTACCGCCAGTTAGAAAAAGAAGGGAAGATTCACTACTCCCTCACCAATTCTCCCGAGCGTCTCCATCCGCTGCCTGTCAGCGTTTGGACGCCCTCGGATGGCTGGGCGGATTACGACGTCCGGCCGGGAGGCACTATCGCTGCGAAGCCGCGGCCCGTCTCCAAACCTCCCCGATATGATCTTGCCGCTGGGCCGCCGCCAACCTGAGAGACGGTTCACCCCACGCGCATTGGCAACCCATGTAAGCAGCGGAATTGTAGGGGCACGTTGCCAGGTGCCCTGCCGGAACCACGCTGATCTGCGGAACGATTGCCAACATAAGGGAAGGGAAGCCAGGGCGACCGCCCGTCCGCGCTAGGAGCGCTTATCGCCAGGCGCGCCCAGATTGAGCAGGGCGCGCTTGGTGAGCACGCGCACCATTTCGCGACGGTATTCGGGAGTGAGCGCAGAAGTCGTTAACGGCCTGGCCGTGCGTGCGGCGAGCGCGCCGGCGGCATCGGCGATTTCCGCCGTGATCGTTTTTCCGTCGAGGCGCTCCTTGACGCCACTGACGAGCAGCGGCGCGGGATTCACCGCCGTGATGGCGACGCGCGGGTCTTCCACGTGTCCTTTCCCGCCCTTGAACGCGACGGCGATGCCCGCCAGCGGATAATCGATCGATCCGCGCACGCGCAGCTTGCGATAGGTGCCGCGGTAGCCGCTCGTCGCGCGCGGCAGAAAGACTCGTGTGACGATCTCATCGCTCCCGAGCCGCATCCGTGCCTCGCCGCGATTCGTATAAAAATCATTCAGCGAAATGCGCCGCATCCCGTTCGGCCCGGCGATTTCGATTTCGGCTTCGAGGCAAAGCAGCGCCGGCGGCGTATCGGCCGAAAAAACTGCCCAGCATTCTTGCCCGCCGGGCGCGACATGGCACAGATCGCCGTCCTTCTTGATGCAGAAGCCGCAGGATTTCCGCCACGTCAGCGACTGGTTGTACCAGAGGCAGCGCGTATCGAGGCAAATGTTGCCGCCGATCGTGCCCATGTTGCGCAGGACGGGCGAGGCCACCGTGCCGGCCGCTTCGGCCAGCACGTGATAATCGCGGCGAACGATCTCGCTGTGTTCGACGGCGGTAAGCGGCGTGAGTGCGCCGATCTCGAGTCCCTCGGCGGTTTCGAGGATGCCGCGCAATTCGGAAATCCCGCGAATATCCAGCAGATAGTGCGGCGTGAACAGCCGTTGCCGCATCGAGGGAATCAGATCGGTGCCGCCCGCGATGATCTGCGTCTCGCCGGGATGCTCGGCGAGACGAGCCACGGCTTCGGCCAGCGTTTTCGGTCGCAGCAGTTGGAAATCGGGCAGGCTCACGATGCACCCTGTTCCGGCTTGGACTCCAAATCCGGCGAACTCTTGCGGCGGACGGCCGTGTCGAGCGCATGCCGCACGGCGCCGCGTCCGCGATACGACAGCGATCCGCCGTGCTCGCGGAACGTATGGGGATTCGTCGGATCGACTTTCCCGGAAAGTTGAATCTTTTTTGCGTCCGGCTGCTTGGCCCGCAACGCGGCCAGCACGCGTTCGGGCGTGAACGGCGATTCCCGCAGGCGGATTCCGACGGCGTCGTAGATCGCGTTGGCAACGGCGGGAATCGCGGCGGCCAGCGAGCCCTCGCTCGCTTCCTTGGCGCCAAACGGCCCTTCCGGATCGACGCTCTCGACGATGATGCATTCGATCTCGGGCGATTCCGTAGACGACGGCGAGCGGTACTCGAGCAGACCGGGATTCATCAGCAGTCCGTCTTTCCACACCATCTCTTCCTGCAGCGCCTGCCCCAGTCCCATCCACACAGAGCCGATCACCTGTCCCTCGACCGAAACTGGATTGAGCGCCCGCCCGCAGTCGTGCGCCGCCCAGACCTTGTGCACCGTCACTTCGCCGGTTTCCTCGTCGACGCTGACTTCGGCCACCTGCGCCGAATAGGAATACGCGGGCGATGGGCCGACGCCGGCTCCCTTGTGCTTGCCGCCGCGTGCTTCGGCCGGCGGCGCGTAGGAACCCGTGCCGGTGAGCGCGCCGTGGAAGTTGATCGCTGCGACCACCGCTTCCTCGAAGCTCATCTGATCCTTCGCGCCCTCTTCCTTGCGTTTCTGCTGCACCGAGCCGCGAAGTATCTGCCCCTCAACGCGCCCGCTGACCGTCGGCGCATCCTCGCGCACCGCTTGCGGCGCCGCTTCGGGTCCGCCCTCGGGATACGCGCCGCGCTTCCACACGCGATCTCCGCGCATCACCACGTCTTCCGCCGCACATTCCATTCGCTTCGCAGCCGCCTCGACGATCTGCTTCTTCACCGCCTCGGCCGCGCGCAGCGTCGCGTTGCCGTTCATGAACGTCACGCGGCTTGAATAGGAGCCGATATCGATCGGCGTCAAATCGGTGTCGGCGGCGACAACTTTCACCCGCCCGAGCGAGCAGCCGAGCACCTCGGCGGCGATCTGCGCCACCATCGTGTCCGATCCCTGGCCGATGTCGGAGGCGCCGGTGTAGACGACGACGCCGCCGTCGCGATCGATCTTGATGTTCACCGTCGAGTGCGGCATGTCCGAGCGAATGATGGAATTCGCCGCGCCGCTCACGTAATGGCCGCACGCGATGCCCAATCCCCGCGCGCGCCCGAGCTTGCCCTTGCGCTCGCGCCAGCCGGAACGCTCGGCCACCTTCGCGATGCACTCGGGCAGCCCGTAGCTCTGCACGCGCAGCCCATTCACCGTGATGCAGGGCGGCTTCAGCAGATTGCGCTCGCGAATTTCCACCGCATCCACGCCGATGGCGCGCGCCACTTCGTCGAGCTGCGATTCGAACGCGAATCGCACGTTCACCGTGCCGTGGCCGCGCATCGCGCCGCACGCGGGCTTGTTCGTCAGCACACGATAGCCGTCGTACTGGATGTTGGGAATGTCGTAGAGCGCGCCGAGCAGCGCGCCCGAATAGAGAATCGTGACGACGCCGTAGGAACAGTACGCGCCGCCGTCCTGAATCACCTTCGCCGCCACCGCGGTGATCCGGCCGTCTTTCGTGACGCCCGTCTTCAGGTCGACGATCGTGCGCGGCCGCCCGCGATGCGCCCAGAAGACTTCTTCGCGCGTGTAGGTGATCTTCACCGGCGCCTGCGCCTTGCGCGCCGCCACCGCCGCGATGATTTCGAGCGGAATCACCTCGCTCTTCCCGCCGAACCCGCCGCCCACCAGCGGCTTGATCACGCGAATCTGCGACATCGGCATTTCCAGCACGATGCTCAGCTTGTGCTGCAAATAATAAGGAACCTGCGTTGACGACCACACCGTCAGCCGCCCGGGTTTGCCCGTCTGCGAATCGATCTCGAAGGAGGCCAGCGTCGAATGCGGCTCCATCGCCGCGTGCGTCACTTCGTTGGCGATGTAGCGCCCCTCGGCCACGTGGTCGGCCTCGGCGAATCCCTTCGCCGGATCGCCGAAAACGTGGTGATATTCCTTCTCGATGTTGTGCGCTCGCTGCTCGTGAATGAAATCCGTTTCCGCCTTCATCGATTCTTCCGGATCGAACCAGGCGGGCAGCGGTTCATATTCGACATCAATCAGCTCGAGCGCCTTCTCGGCGATGCTCTCGGTTTCCGCAACGACGCAGGCGACGTTGTCTCCGACGTAGCGCACCTTCTCGACCGCGAGCGCCGTCTCGTCGTGCCCCACCGGCAGAATGCCGTACTTGTTCGGCGCGTCCGTGCCCACGACAACCGTCACCACGCCGTCGAGCGCGAGCGCCTTCGACGCATCAATGTGCTTGATACGCGCGTGCGGATAGGGAGAATGCAGAATCTTCCCGATAAGCAGCCCGGGCATCGAGAGATCGTCCGTATATTTGCCCTGGCCGGTGGTTTTCCCCGCGGAGTCGACCAGCGCGACGGGTTTCCCGATTACCGAAAAATCGGTCATCTCACGCCTCCCGCGTGCTGCTCGGCCTCGATCGCCGCCTTCACCGCGCTGTACATCTGCGTGTAGCCGGTGCAGCGGCACAGGTTCCCACTGAGCGCCGCGCGAATTTCCTCTTCGGTGGGATTGGGATTCTGTTGAAGAAGCCAATGCACGGTGATCATGAAGCCGGGCGTGCAAAAACCGCACTGCGATCCGCCCCATTCGCCAAACGCCTTCTGAATCGCGTCCAGGCTGCCATGTTCGGCGATGCCCTCGACGGTGACGATCTCCTGACCTTCGCACGCGGCCGCGAGCAGCGTGCACGCGAGCATCGGAACCCCGTCCACCTGCACCGTGCAGGCGCCGCAGGAGGAATCGTCGCAGCCGCGCTTCGATCCCGTCAGCCCCAGGTCCACGCGCAGCGCATCGAGCAGTGTCTGGTTCGGCTCGCACGCGAACTCGTGCGGTCGTCCGTTGACGACGAGTGTGAGCAGAACCTTGCTCATCGATAGCGCCCCCGTTGCGCCGCCCGCCGGGACGCGAAGCCCGGCGGAAGGTGCACATCAATTTTAACGCGCATTAAAATTAGGGGACAGCATTTGTTCTGTCAAGCGACTGGCTGGCCCGGCCATGAAGTTAAGCCTCGCGGTAGCACAGGCATTCCTGCCTGTGCGCTTTTCGCCAAGCCGCGAATTCCAGCCCACCTCTGCGGGCAAGCCCCGCCAACCGTAGCGCCGACGCCTCGCCGGCGTGGTTGACCAGCATCGCCGTGGCTAGCTGTCGGACATGCGCACAGCCAGGAATGGCTGTGCTACCACGCCTCCACTGCTGCGCCGCTCAGTTGAAGCGGACGTATTCGAAGTTCAGCGGCTGGCGGTTGATGCCGCGCACCGGCGGAGCGATCCAGTTCGCGAACTTGCCCGTCTCCACCACGCGCCCGCTCATCAGCGACTGCACGTAGGCGTAGTCCGCCGGGCTCGGCAGCCACACGTGCTCATTCCTCTTCCAGGCGTCCTCGGTGAGCACTTCGCCCGCGGGGCTGATGAAATGCCCGGCGAAATTGCCGATCGCGCGATGGAATCCCTTGTGCGGCAGCGTGAGGCGGTGCGGCAGCCCGGCCCGTTCCATGTTGCGGTTCCAGCGGGCCACGCCGGCCTCGATCTCGTGGATGTAATCGTCGCACAGGCGCGCGTTCAGTGCGGTGAGCGCCGGCACGTGTTTCCGCACGATCTTTTCGCCGCTCACCTCAAAGAGCGGGTATTCGGCGTCGGGCAGCAGGTGGTCGTCCTCGATCTTGGTCTCTTCGTAACGGCCCTTGAGTCCCGCGGTGTAGTAATTCGCCGCGTTCGAGGAGGCGTCGCCGCCGAACAGGTCGAGCGTCACGCTGTAATGGAAGTTCAGATACCGCTGGATGGTTTCGAGATCGATCGCGCCGAGCGCGCGAACGTCGGCCGGATCGTCCACCTTGTTCTTCGTCATCAGGTCGCAGGTGCGCTGGATGATGCGGCTCACGCCCGTCTCGCCCACGAACATGTGGTGTGCTTCCTCGGTCAGCATGAAGCGGCAGGTGCGCGCCAGTGGATCGAATCCCGATTCGGCCAGCGCGCTCAGCTGGAACTTGCCGTCGCGATCGGTGAAGAACGTGAACATGAAGAATGCCAGCCAGTCCGGCGTCGGCTCGTTGAACGCGCCGAGGATGCGCGGATTGTCCAGGTCACCCGAGCGGCGCTCGAGCAAGGCTTCGGCCTCCTCGCGGCCGTCGCGCCCGAAATAGCGGTGCAGCAGATAGACCATCGCCCACAGGTGGCGTCCTTCCTCGACGTTCACCTGGAACAGGTTCCGCAGATCATAGAGGGAAGGGCACGAGAGGCCCAGCATCCGCTGCTGCTCCACCGATGCCGGCTCCGTGTCGCCCTGCGTTACGATGATGCGCCGCAGCGGCGAGCGGTATTCGCCCGGCACGTCCTGCCAGGCCGCCTGGCCCTTGTGGACGCCGAAATTCACCTCGCGGTGCTCGTCCTGCGGCTGCAGGAAAATTCCCCAGCGATATTCCGGCATGCGCACGTAGCCGAATTGCGCCCAGCCGTCCGGTTCGACGCTCGTCGCGGTGCGGAGATACACGTCGAAGTTGTGGCTTTCGTTCGGACCCATGTCGAACCACCAGTTGAGGTAGGCTGGCTGCCAGTGCTCGAGCGCGCGTTGCAGCACGCGGTCCCGCCCCAGGTCGACGTTGTTCGGAATCTTGTCGATGTAATCAATCATTGCCTTCTCCTCCGCGAAATCCGGTCCGCAGGCCCTTCTCGCTCCTGCTTCCGCCGCTCGGCCGCATCCCGCGGAACGCGTGAGCCGGCGCTTTCCTGCTCCCTCTTACACCCGCTCCCAGTTGAACTTCACCGGAGCGCCGGTGCCGTAAACCTTCAGCGCGCCGCTCTCGCCGATGGCGTTCGGCCGGTTGAAAATCCAGTTCTGCCACGCCGAAAGCCGGCCGAACACTCGCGTCTCCATCGATTCCGGCAGGCCGAAACGCAGATTCGCTTCGAGCCCGGTCAGCGCGTCGGGCGAAAGCGAAGCGCGCGATTCGATCGCGAGCCGCAGCTCGTCCGCCCAGTCGAGATCGTCCGGTGCCGCGGTCACGATGCCGCATTCGGCCGCCTCGCGCGGCGGTATCGCTGTTCCGATCTTCCCGCGCAGCGCCTCGATGGCCTTCTCGTCGCCGTAAAACCGCGCCGCGAGCCGCGAAAGTCCGCTCACCATCGGCAGCGCGCCGAAATTCATCTTCGAAAGCCAGACCGCAGCCTTCGCGTCGCCTTCCTCGGTGTCGAGCATGTAGCTGCGGTCGGCGGCGAGCGCCAGTTCCATCAGCGTGCCCGCAAAGCAAGAGCCCGGCTCGATCACCGCGAACATCGAGCGCGAGGTAACGTCCAGCCGCGCGAACGTCCGCCGCATCATCCCCACAACTTCCCGCACGAACCAGTGATTCTGGTTCGCGGCCAGGAATTCGTCGATCGCGAGCACCGCCTCCGGATTCCCTTCGGTCTTCAATATCCACAGGCCCAGCTCCAGATCGTTCGTGCGCAGGCTCAGGATTGCGTCATCCAGTTCGCGAGCCATCTGCAGCGGCCACCAGCTTGCTCCCGCCGCCACGGCTCCCTCGAAGGTGCTCGGTCCGGCCGTTTCCGGCGCGCGCACCGTGAACGTCGCCGTGCGCGCTTCGCGATCCACTTGCACATCCACGAATTTGTAGTGGCGGCCGGCCTCGTCGATTTTCCGCTCGAGCGGCCCGAGCGTGACGCCCTTCGCGTCCGCCGGCCGGTCGCTCGCCTTCGCGAGTTCCAGCGCGCGGTTCTTCACGTGCTCGGCGAACTGCTGCGTCCGCGCTATGTCGTCGACGAGTCCCCATTCCTTCGCCCGCTGCCCCTTTACGCCGTCGGCCGTGGTGCAGAACATGTCGGCGCGATCGCGGCGCACCTTGCGCTTGTCGGTCACGCGAGTCAGCCCGCCGGTGCCCGGCAGCACGCCGAGCAGCGGCAGCTCCGGCAAGCTCACTGCCGAGTTGCGGTCGTCTACCAGAACGATTTCATCGCAGGCGAGCGCCAGCTCGTAGCCGCCGCCAGCGGTGGTTCCATTGCACGCGGCCAGGAATTTCAGGCCGGAATGCGCGCTCGAATCCTTCGATCCCGTTGCGCGTTTCGTTGGTGAACTTGCAGAAGTTCACCTTCCACGCGTGCGTCGAAAGGCCAAGCATGTAGATGTTCGCGCCGGAGCAGAAAATGCGGCTCTTCGCGCTCGTCAGCACCACCGTGCGAATCTCCGGGTGCTCGAAGCGGATTCGCTGCAGCGCGTCGTGCAATTCGATATCGACGCCCAGGTCGTAGGAATTCAACTTCAGCTTGTAGCCCGGCCGCAAGCCGCCTTCCTCGTCCACGTCCATCAGCAAGGTGGCCACCGGCCCGTCGAAACTCAGCTTCCAGTGCCTGTATTTCGAGGGATCGGTCTGGTAATCCACCTCGAATCTCGTCTGCGTTTCCTGCGTCGCCGCCGCGTCCGCCACGGTCGCCTCCTAATGGAATTCGTTTTGCAAGGCCTGATTCAGCCTCGCCAGATTTCGCTCGATGGAATCGCCGGAATTCTCGAAATGCAGATCCGCTTTCCGGTACAGCGGCTCCCGCGCCTCCAGAATCCTGCGCAGGTCCTCCATCGCCTCGTCGTTGTCGGCCATCGCCCGGAAATCGCCCTGTCCGACGACGCGCGCCATGTGCTCTTCCGGGTGCGCCTTGATCCAAACCGTGTAGCAGCTCGAAAGCAGCCGCGCGTAGGTCTGCTTTTCCGAAACCACGCCGCCGCCCACCGAAATCACCGCCCGTTGGTGCTCGTCGAGCACGCGGTCCAGCGCGCGCTTCTCGATGCGCCGGTATCCCGATTGCCCGTAAAGCGAAAAAATTTCCTCGAGCGGCATTCCGGCGTCCTTCTCGATCTCGCGATCCAGCTCAATGAACGGAATTCCCATCTGTTCTGCCAGCCGCGCGCCCAGCGTCGATTTTCCCGCGCCGCGCAAACCGATCAGCGCGATCCGGTTCCGGCGCTCTTCCTCTCCATTCCCGAAATCACGCATCAGCCGGTGAACCACGTCGTTCAGCCGGTGCGCCGGCACGCGCTCGAGAAACCGGTGGATCAGTTGCCTCTCGGCCGGGCCTTCCGCTTCCGGCGTGAACAGCTCCACCAGCGATACGTTCAGCGCCAGCACGATCCGCCGCAGCAACAGAATCGAAATGTTGCCCTCGCCGGCTTCGAGCTGCGCCAGATGGCGCTCGGAGACATCCGCTTCGTGCGCCACCATTTTCCGCGTCATTCCGCGGCGGTTGCGTACCTGGCGAACCCGTTGGCCCAGGAAGAGAAGGAAGTCACCATCGGGAGGCGCAGCTACCCTCTCTAATGGCGCGGATTTGGTGTGAAGGTGAGTCCCCACACATGCAATATAATACATGCGACCCCGGTGTCGTCAATCCTGAACGACTGTCCTCACTGGCTTGCGTTTTGAGAAGAAGTCCGGAAATTTAGTATGCCCATTATATCACAATCACTTACAGGAAATTACGACCTTTTTGGACGCACAGGCTCACTTTTGTGGAAACTGATGAACTATTCTGCCGAATGCGGTATCCTTTCTCTTTCCATGCGCTTGAGGGAGATAAACTAATGAAGCTCCAGAATTACGTTCGCGGTGAATGGATCGAAGGAAGCGGCCCCGGCGATCCATTGGTTGATCCGGTGACGGGCGAGGAACTGGCTCGCGCCACAACGCAAGGCATCGACGTCGCCGCGGCACTCGATTTCGCGCGCTCGCAAGGCCAGGATGCGCTGCGCAAACTCACCTACGAGCAGAGAGCCGGGCTTCTGGGAAAAATTGCCGAGGTCCTGGCCGCCAATCGCGCCGAATATTTCCGCATCTCCCAGCTGAACTCGGGCGCGACCGAGGCCGATGCCTCTTTCGACGTCGACGGCGGCGCCTACACGATGAAGTACTACTCCAAGGTCGGCCGCTCGCTCGGCGCCGGCAAGTTGCTCAAGGAAGGCGCCCTAGCTCCGCTCTCGAAAACCGGCGTCTTTGCCGGCCAGCATTTCCTGATGCCGGTGCGCGGCGCGGCCGTTTTCATCAACGCCTTCAATTTTCCCGCCTGGGGATTCTGCGAAAAGGCCGCGCCGGCACTGCTCTCCGGAGTTCCGGTAGTCGTGAAGCCGGCGACTTCCACGGCCTGGCTCACGCAAAAAATGGTCGCCGATATCGTCGACGCGGGCATCCTGCCCACCGGCGCCATCTCGATTCTCTGCGGCTCCGCGCGCGAATTGCTCGACGAGGTCCGTGAAGAGGACGTCGTCTCTTTCACCGGCTCGGCCCAGAACGCGGGCCGCATTCGCTCCCACGCCAACGTGCTAAAACGTTCGGTGCGCGTGAACTGTGAAGCCGACAGTATCAATTCCACGTTGCTTGGCCCCGACGCCGCTCCCGGCAGCGACGTCTTCAACCTCTTCGTTCGCGAGGTCATCCGCGAGATGACGCTCAAGGCCGGCCAGAAATGCACCGCGATCCGGCGCATCCTCGTGCCGCGCGCGAATCTGGGCGCCGTCTCGGAAGCCATCGCCGCGAAACTGGCTGAAGTGAAAGTCGGCAATCCGCGCAACAAGGAAGTGAAAATGGGCCCGGTGGTCAACAAGGCGCAGCAGACGTCCTGCTTCGAGGGGTTGAGGAAACTCAAGGAAGAATGCTCGGTCGTCTTCGGCGGCAGCGAGAGCTTTCAGCCGATCGACGCCGATCCCGCGAAATCCGCCTTCGTCCAGCCCACGCTGCTCGCCTGCCAGGACGGCTCCGGCGCGAAATACGTTCACGACGTCGAGGTTTTCGGTCCTGCCGCCACGCTAGTCGCTTACGACGACTTGAACGACGCCATCGTCATAGCGCGCCGCGGCCTCGGCTCGCTCGTCGCGTCCGTCTTTTCGAGCGACGCGGCATTCCTGCGCGACCTCGTACTCGGCATCGGCGACATGCACGGCCGCATCATGGTTGTCGATCCGTCGGTCGGCAAGGAGCACACCGGCCACGGCAACGTGATGCCCAGCTGCCTCCACGGCGGTCCCGGCCGCGCCGGCGGCGGCGAGGAACTCGCCGGCCTGCGCGCCCTGCTCTTCTACCATCGCCGCTTCGTGGTCCAGGGCCCGCCATCACTGATCGACACCCTGTCGCAAGACAGCGTGGACGCAAATCTCCTCTACGCTTGAGATTGCGTAGTCTGGAGTAAGGGCCCTCTTTTGTCATCCTGAGCGAAGCGAAGGATGACAAATGGCGGAGGGGGGGCCGCCCCAAACTTCCAGTCCCGCCTACCCGTCAGCCCGTCCCCGCCGCCCATCCGCAATCAGCCCGTTGATCAGGTTATCCGCGAAAACTCTAGCAATCTCGTCCGAATCCGCCGGCCCGCGCGGATCGAACCAACGCGGGATCCAGTTCAGGGATCCCATGATCCCGAAGGTAGCCAGCTTCGGATCGCCCGCGCGCAAAATGCCCGCGTCGATGCCATCCTGGATGATGCGCCGCATGCCGCGATCGAATCGGTCGCGCTTGGCGATGATTTTCCGCAAACTCGGCGCCGAAAGCGGCTGCAAATCGAGCGTCAGCGCCGTCCCGTGCAGCTCGTCGATCACCATGTGCACGAACAGCGCGATCAGGCTGCGCAATTTCTTGTCCGGCGGATCGCCGCTCTTCTGGATTCTTTCGAGATTGTCCAGCAGCAGGTCGAGCGAATAGTCGTGGCAGAAATAGAGGATTTCTTCCTTGTTCCGAAAATAGTAGTAGAGGTTCGGGGTGGTCATGTGCACGGCGCGCGCAATGGCGCTGACGCTCGCGCCGTAGTACCCGCGCCGGCGGAAAACGGCGGCAGCGCTCTTCAGAATCGCCAGCTTTTTCCGCGCTTTCCGGTCGAGTGGAGGAGAAGTGTCCCGCATCTCGCGCAGCCTAGCACATCCCCGCCGCCCGCCGTCAAACTCCGCCGCCGTCGTCCCGCTCAGAACGGATACTGTCGCTGGCCCATCTGGATCGTGATCCATTTCAGCTCGGTCAACTCGTCCATCGACCAGCGTCCGCCCTCGCGCCCGCTGCCGGAATCCTTCACGCCGCCGAAGGGAACGTGCGGCTCGTCCTGCACCGTCGGCCCGTTCAGGTGCACCATCCCGGCTTCGAGTTCCATCGCAAAGCGCATCGCCAGTTGCAGATCATTCGTGATGACGGCCGAGGAAAGCCCGTATGCCGTGTTGTTGGCCAGCGCGAGCGCGTCGTCCGGATTCTCCGCCTTGCTCACCGACGCCACCGGCCCGAACAACTCGTCGCGGAACACCTTCATTTTCGGCGTCACGTCGGCCAGCACGGTCGTGTGGTAGTAGTTGCCTTCATATTTCCCTCCGAGCAGCAGCCGCGCGCCCTCCGTCACCGCTTCCTTCACCTTGCCGTCGATCATCGGGCATTGCGATGTCCGAATCAGCGGCCCGATCACCGTGTGCGGATCGCGCGGATCGCCCATCTGCAGCGTCTTGGCCTTCGCGACGAATTTCTCGAGAAACGCCTCGTAAACCGGCGCTTCCACGATGATGCGCGAGCCCGCCATGCAGATCTGCCCCTGATGAATGAACAGGCTGAAGCAGGCGGTCGCCGCCGCGTAATCGAGATCGGCGTCCTTCAGCACGATCAGCGGGCTCTTCCCGCCCAGCTCGAGCACCACCTTCTTGCCGTGCTTGGCGCATTCGACCGCGATGATGCGCCCCACGGCCGTCGAACCCGTGAACGCAACCAGCTTCACCCGCGGATCGGCGAAAATCACCGGCGCCAACGTCGGCCCGTCGCCCGGCACCACGTTCAGCACGCCCGCCGGCAAACCCGCCTTCTCGAAAATCTCCGCGATCTTCAGCCCCACCAGCGAAGTCTCTTCCGAAGGTTTCAGCACGAACGTATTGCCCGCCGCCAGCGCCAGGCACACCTTCTTCATCGCCAGGATCAGTGGAAAATTGAACGGCGAGATGCCCGCGACCACGCCCAGCGGTTTGCGAATCGCGATCGAAACCAGGCCCGGCGCGTCGGACTGCAATACTTCTCCGTTGACGCGCCGCGCCTCCCCGGCCGCCGAGCGCAGCATGTTCACGACGAACGACACTTCGAATTGCGATTTGCCGAATGTCGCGCCGCCCTCGGTGATCAGCAGCTCGACGAACTCGTCCCGCATCGATTCGAGCACGTCCGCCGCGCGCAGCAGAATCGCTTCGCGCTCCGCCGGGAGCGTTTTCCCCCACTTGTCTTTCGCCGCGTCCGCCGCGTCGATCGCCTTCCGCATGTGCTCGACCTGGCCGAAAAAGACCTTCGCGAATGGCTTCTGATTCGCCGGATTCACCACGTCCATCATGTCGGCTGCCGGCACTTCGATTGCCTTGCCGTCAATAAAGGGAGTGCTGTACATGTCCGCTCCTTCGTCTTAGGCTCGCTTCGCGCCAACCGGCCAGGCCGGTCCCGTTCGAGTCTTCCTGCTGTTTCTACTTCGATTCATCCCGATGGTCAATTGCGCGCCTTTCCGCCCCGGGAGCCGCCGCTCGTGAAAACCGCCGGCCATCATCCCAGCCGCCGCGCCCGCAGCATTCCCACCGCAACCGCGGCCACCAGAAATGGTATCGCAAGCACCGCGTAAATCGCCTTCTGCGACCACCCCATTCCCAGCAGCACCCCGGCGATGATCGGACTGACGATCGCGCCCGCGCGGCCGATCCCGATGCCCCAGCCGATTCCAGTCGCTCGCGCAGATGTGTCGTACAGCCTTGCGCCGACCACATACAGCCCCACGAACGAGCCGTTCGACGTCAGGCCCAGGAAAATCGCCAGCGCCGTCAGCAGCCACACATTCGCCGGCGCGCTTCCGAGGTACGCCATCAGCGCGAACGAAATCACCGAAAACCAGACGATCACCCACCGCAGCCGTCCCCGCCCCGTGGTGCCGAACCCGATCCACAGAATCCCGAGCACCGCGCCGATGTTCAGAATCGCGCCGATCGCCGCGGCATTGTTAAAGGTGAGCCCGGCGTCCACCACCAGCTTCGGCAGCCACACCATGACGAAATAGGTTCCGAACATCGTGCAGAAGAAACCGATCCAGTAGAGCACCGTCCACTTCGCGTTCTCTCCGTCGACGAGCGCCTTGATGCCCACTTTCTTCACTTCCGCCGACGGCTCCTCCGCCGGCCATTCGTCGAGCGTCATCTGATTCATCCGCGCGAGAAGTCGATTGGCCTTGCCGAGCGTCGCCGGATCCCGTTTGCTCGCTAGAAAATCGAGCGATTCGGGCAGCGCCACCAGCGCCAGCGCTCCCACCGCCAGCGTGCTCACTCCGCCTCCCACGAAGACCGAAGTCCACTGGAACTTGTGCATCAGGTAGATCGTCAGAAATCCCGCCGCCGTCCCTCCCAGCGGATAGGCGATCTGCATGATGCTGATCGAAAGGTTCCGGCGCCGGTCGGGTGAATATTCCGCCACCATCGCGGTCATGCTCGGCAACATCGTTCCTTCGGCGAAGCCGGTAAGGAAGCGCGCCGCCGTCAGTTGCGGCACCGTGTGGGTGACGGCCGTCAGCAGCATGGAAATACCCAGCGTCCCGACCGCGCCCAGCACGATCCAGCGCCGGCCCACGTAATCCGCCAGCGGCGCGAGCGCCAGCGATCCCAGCGCCATCCCGACGAAGCTCGCTCCCAGCACCACGCCCAGCGCCGCCGGCCGCACGCTCCAGTCGTTCGCGATCACCGGCGCCGTGAACGAAATCGCCAGGATGCAGAATCCGTTCATCAGCGTGATCAGCCAGCAGATGCCGATCACAATCAGTTGGTATCGGGAGAAGCGTTCGAGGGTCAGAGGCTTGGTTGAACTCATCCGCCGGGCCGGTTTTTCCCTTCGTGTGAAGTTCGGCGCCGCTTTCGGCGGGTTTCACTATATACGACAAGTCAAGGCTCAGGAATCACGTTGGCCCCGTGGCTCTTGGATCCTGTCATCCTGAGCGAAGCGAAGGATCCCGCTGCTACGTCTACTTGGCCGCTTGCGGCACGGCTGTCATCTTTGGCGACCCGTGAAGTTGATGCGCGGCCGTAGCAGACATTGCCTCGACGCCTTCGGGGTCCTTCGCTCCGCTCAGGATGACAAGAACTGACCCGAGTTCCGCGATCTTTATTTTTGCGGGGAGATAAGTCGATTCCTGGAGTGTAGAACGATCCGCGTGTAAGGGGTTTCAGGCGCGCGCGGCGCCATCCTTATGATTCAGCAACCCCGAAATCAAATGCTCCGCGAACTCCTCGCCAATCTCCACCGAGGTTGCCTCGCCGTAAGGATCGAACCAGTAGGGAATCCAGTTGATCGAGCCAAGGATCGCGAACGTCGCCAGCTTCGGGTCCGATTGCCGGAACACGCCCGAATCGATTCCCTCGCGGATGATGCGGCGAATGCCGCGGTCGAAGCGGTCGCGTTTCGCGATCACTTTCTTCCGCCGCCCCACCGAGAGCGCCTGCACGTCCATCGTCAGCGCCGTGCCGCGCAGCTCGTCGATCAGCATGTGAACGAACGAGACAATCACCCGCCGCAACTTCTCCTGCGGCGGATACGGACTGTTCTCCACTTTTTTCAGCATTCCGAGAAGCAGGTCCAGCGCGTATTCATGGCAGGCGAAGAGGATGTCCTCTTTATCCTGGAAATAGTAATAAAGGTTGCCCTTGGTCATGTGGAGCGCGCTGGCGATCTCATCCACACTCGCCCCGTAATAGCCGCGCCGGCGAAAAGCCGCGGCCGCGCTCTTCATGATTTCCAGGCGCTTCTCGCCGTTCCTGCTGCCTTTCAGCGGCATTCCCTGTTCTTCATCCTCGCGTCTTCGTGTCGCCAAGCGCATGGATTATATTCGAACGAAATTCCGAATCAGTCCGCTTTTTTCTTCCGCGTGTAGATCGTCTTGAACTCCACCACCATCAGCGAGCTGCAATCCTCGCACTCCGCTCCGGCCTCTTCCGCCCGCACCGGCTCGGCCCGCACCTCGTATCCCAACTGACCGTAAAGTTCGAGGACTTCCGCGGCTCTCTGCGCGTCAGCCGTGAACCGCCGCTCCCATCCTTCCGCCACGAGCGCCGGATCGGCCTGAAGCTGTTCCTCCGAAAGGAATCTGTCCGCCGAGCGGGAAAGCAGTTCCTCGATCTTCACGATTTTCGTCATTGCCGCCCCTCGTGCGGTCAGTGTGTCACCGAGCTCTCGGCCTCGCTGGCATCCTCATCGGCCTCTCCATGGAGTTTCTTCAGCCGCCGTTGCGCCAGGATCGCCGCTCCCAGTGCGCCAACGAACTGCACCAGATGCTCGGGCGGCACGTTCACTTCCTGGCCCAATTTCTCTCGCACCACGCGCGCCATCGTCTCGAACCGCAGAATCCCGCCGATCAGCGTGAATTCCGGCTGCATCTGCACCCGCTTCATCAGCTGCACCGAGCGGTCCACCAGCGACGCCACCGCCCCGTGCATGATGTCGGCCGGCGCGCACCCGAGCGACAACTGGTTGATCACCTCCGATTCGGCGAACACCGCGCAAACGCCCGAAATCGCCACCTGCTGCTTCGACGTCGCCACCAGTGGCCCGATCTCTTCCGTCTTGTACCCCATGTACCGCGCCGTCTTCTCGAGAAAAGCGCCGGTGCCCGCGGCGCATTTGTCGTTCAGCCGGAACGATTTCACCCGCGCCGTGCCGTCGATGCGCGAGGCCTTCATCGTCTGTCCGCCGACGTCGAGCACGGTGCGCGTGCCGGGGAAAAACAACGTTGCGCCGCGCGCGCTCGCCGTCAGATCGGTCACCTGCGTGTCGCTGAAGTCCACCATGTGCCGCCCGAATCCGGTCGCGACGACGTAGGCGATGTCAGTTTCGGCGAGTCCGGCATGTTCCAGCGCGCGTTGGTACACGCGTCGCGAGACCTCCGCCAACTGGAATCCGGTGCCCTCCAGCGCGTGGCCCAGAATTTCGTTGTTCTCGTTGACAATTACCGCTTTTGTATAGGTCGATCCCACGTCGATGCCGGCAGTCAGGATCATCACGCCCTCCCCGTCGCGGCCGGCGCGCGTCCGGCCAGCACGTGATCGAGCGCGAACATGGCCGCGCCCAGCGCGCCCATGAAGTGCGAATCCGGGCTCACGTTCAGCTTCGTGCTCAGCCCCTTTTCGAGCGCGTCGACCATGCCCACGTTGCGCGTCACGCCGCCCGTGAACGTGATCTCCGCCTCGACTCCCACCCGCCGCAGCAGCCCGATCGAGCGCGCCGCGATCGATTGATGCACCCCTTGCAGGATGTCCTCGATCTTCTTCCCCCGCCCCAGCCAGGAAAGCACCTCGGATTCCGCGAAGACCGTGCACGTCGTGCTGATCTTCACCGGCCGCTCCGCCCGCAGCGCCGTCGGCCCCAGCTGGTCGAGCGGAATGTTCAGCGCGCTCGCCGCCGCGCCCAGAAATCTCCCCGTGCCCGCCGCGCATTTGTCGTTCATGCAGAAATCGATAATCTCGCCGGTATCGCTCACGCGGATCGCCTTCGTGTCCTGCCCGCCCATGTCGAGCACGGTGCGCGTGCCGGGAAACATGTGCACAGCGCCGCGGCCGTGGCAGCTGATCTCGGTCACCTGCGTATTGCCGAAGGTGACGCGATAGCGGCCGTAGCCGGTGCCCACGACGTATTCCACCTCTTCCTCCCGCACGTTCGCGTTCTTGAGCGCCTCGGCGAACGATTGCTCGGCGGCGATCATCACGTTCGCGCCGGTATCGATCAGCGCGCGCCCCACGATGTTCTTCCCCTCGTCGATCACCACCGCTTTCGTCTGCGTCGATCCGACGTCCACTCCGGCTGCGTATGCCATGTTCGCCTTCCTCTCCTCCGGAACTTCCTCACCCTCAGCGGGCGGCAGCCTCCTGTTGTTTGCGCGAAGCCAGCCCTTCGAAAAACGCGTCGATCCGGTTCTTCATCTGCGCCTCGGTCACCACGCGCCGGTCCATCATGTCCGATTCGATGAACAGGCTCGGGATGTTCCGCGCCGCCATCAGCGCCCGCCGGTTGTCGGCCATCCCGGTCGAGGTCGTCCGGCAACTCTTCACCGGGTGGTAGACCACGCCGTCGAGATCGAAGGAATCGACCATGTCGATGATCGCCTTGTCCTGATAGAACATGCTGTCCATCGCGTTCCGCACGCTGATGAGCACCCCTTCGGCCAGGCTCTCGAGCGGCCGCGCGAGGTCGTATTCGAAGCCGACGTTCGCCCCGCCCGACGCGAACCACAGATAGGTGGAATGCACGAACGTCCCGCCCCATTCGCTGAACATCTCGTTGAACCGCCGGAAAATCGGGTAGCAGGGAACGCCAACGAACGTCAGCCGGTACTTCTCCTCGTTCATCGTCCCGATGTGGTGTTCGGCCTTGTAGGCCATCTCTTCCACCAGCTCGGTGAAATAGCGCGCGCCTTCCGGCGTGCCGCGGAAGCTGTTCGAGACGCCCAGATAGATCGTGCCGTCGGTCAGCGCGTTGAAGAGCGAAGGCCGAGTCTTGTTGAACTCCAGCACCTGTTTCCATCCCCGCGACATCTCGTTCGCGTAGCCCATCACTTCGCGCAGTCTGTCGATGTCGAACCGGATTCCGGTCACTTTTTCGCACAGCGCGATCAGCTCGGTGAGCTGCGCCTGCACATACTGCCGGTCGTTCTCGAAATCCGGATCGCCCGGCCACGTCTGCGTTCCCGCCGCGCGCGTCCCCGGCACGTCGAGCGTGAAAATCGGAATGTGATACATCCGCTCCCAGATTTCGCCCCACTTGATGTAGGTGTTGCAGGCGTTCGTCAGCACGGCCAGAGCCGGTTTCGGAATCCGCCCCATCGGGTGCTCGCCGCCGCGCAGTTGCACGGCGACGTCGGCCTTCACGTAGCCGCAGATGTCGGGCGAATAGCCGTAATCCTCCGCCTGGTTCAGGAATTCATGGGCCACGCGGCGCACCGCCGTCTGCAGCGAATTGATCTCCGGAAACACCACCGGCAAATCGAACGTGCGCAGGATCTCCGCCAGGCTGCCCATCACGAAAACGTAAGCGGCGGGCCCGCCTTCGGCAGCCGTGCGGCCAAGTCCCGCGAACCACTGGCGAAACAGCTCCGCTCCCTCGCGATTCCCGCGGCCCACCAATCCCGTGTCCTGTTTTTGCTCGCTCATCGGCCCGGCCCTCCTCGCTCTCGCTAGCTGAAGAGAATGTTTTCGACGAAAGTCTCGAGCTGAATCTCCATGTGCTCGAATGTCGTCATCTTTTCCTCGAACTCGCTGATGAAATACGGAATCCCTTCCTTGTCGAGCGCGTGCAGGTACGCCACCTGCTCCTCGAGTCCCGGCTCGCACATCTTCGCCGCCGTCAGAATCGCCGCTTCCGCCTTCGCGTTCCGGATGCGCTCGATCAGCATTTTTTCCTTCGGCTTGCGCAGGTCGTGCTGCACCGGGCTGTAGCTGCTCTTCTCGATGTAAGCCGAGGCGAGATTGCGCAGCGGATCGCCGCCCAGGTCCACGTCCTCGACGATCCAGCGCAGCCCGATCAGCAGGTCGTCATCCACCACGTAACAAGAACGCGCGATCGTCCGAATCAGGTCCAGCGGCGGCTGTTCGCAGAATCCGCCCTCGAACACCATCCGGATCTTGTCCTGTTTCTTGTTCGGCCGAGCGGCGATCTGCGGCAAGAGCGCTTCGAGCATCTCGTTGTGCTCCTCGCGCGGGATCATTCCGCCAATCGCTACCAGCACGTACGCCTCGTCGGCCGAGAGCAGCCACGGCGTCTCGCGCTTGATCGCGTACAACTGCCGCAGCAGCGCGCGGTTCCGGTTGTAGATCGCAATCGACCGCCGCAGGTCGTCGTCGCTCACCTTCCGGCCCGCGATCTCCTCGACGCTCCGCTGCAATCGCGCGTACTCGTTTCGCAGATACGTGACCGCGGCCGGCGAATTCGCGTTCTGCGGCAGGTACAGAATCTGGCAGGGGTAGGAAAAGTTGCGGCCCCACACCGCGCCCAGGTTCCGCGCCGCGTCGCAGATCGGGTGCGTCACGAACATCTCCATCTCCACCCGCTTGCTGAGCGCCAGTTCGAGCGACGTCTTCAGAATCGAGCACAAATACGACCCGAAACGCGAATCCGCATGCACCGCCTCGATCTGCGCCCCGCGCACCTTGAACGGCAGGAGTCCCGCCGCGTGCGCGATCTCCTCCGGGAAGTACACCTGGAAATGCCCCACCACTTTCCCGCCCGCCTCGCGCCACCTTTGCACCGTCGGGAAGCTCGTGTCCTCGAGCAGCTCGCGGCATTCGTACATCGCCTCGTCGAGCGGTTTGTCGCGCCACGCTTCAAACAAAGGAGTCGCCATCACAGCCCCCTCTCGAACGCCTGCTGCATCGTCAAGGTCTCGGGGGTCAGGGCTTTAGCCCTGACAATCGCCACATCAAACCAGGAGGCTTTGGCCCCTGAACTCGGTGCGCCGAGGTTTTGCAGCAACATCTACCTGCTCCCATCGGGCCGCAAAATCGCGCGCCGCCGCAGCTCGTGCTTCGCCACCGCGTCCAGCACCGCCGGCGCTTCCTCGAGCGAATGCATCTCTATATAAGGACCGAGCGCGATTTTGCCGTCGAGAACCATCCGCAGCGCCGCCGGATACTGGTCCGGCGGGCAGCCCCAGTTCCCGCGCGCCGTCGCGTCAAACGCCATCAGGTTCGAAAGCCGCACTTCCACCGGCTTCGGCGTGTACCCGACCACCGCGAGATATCCGCCGTGGTCAAGCAGTCCAAACGCCGTGCTTTGGCCCGCCGGCGTGCCGCTCATCTCGAAAATCTTCAATCCGATGCCCTTGTGCCCGGATTCCTTAATAAAGGACCGAACCGCGCCTTTGAGCCCCTTCAAGTCTGTCGCGTCGGCGTCCAGCACGAGCCCGGCGCCATGCTTCGCCGCCAGATCCAGCCGTTCGCGATCCACGTCAATTGCCGCCACTGCCGCGCCCAGCGCCGCCGCGATCTGCACTCCGAATCCGCCCACGCCGCCCGCGCCCACAATCACCGCCACGTCGTCGGCTCCGAGCCCGGCCCTCCGCATCGTCTCGAATGGGGTCGTTACAGCGTCGGCCACCACCGACAGCATTTCGAGCGACACGCCGTCCGGCAGCTTCTGCGGCACCGGGCAAAGCCCGCGCGCGGGCACTCGCACGTGCGTCGCGAACCCGCCGTCACCGTCATTGCCCGGCATGAATTGATTCCGGCAAATCGTTACGCGCCCCGCGCGGCAAGCCGGACATTCTCCGCAGGGAATCACCGCCGGCACGATCACTGCCCGCCCCATCCACGCACTGGCTTTTTCGCCCGCCGCCACTACGCGCCCGGCGATCTCGTGTCCCAGAATCAAGGGCAGGGGATGGCGCGTTGGCACCCCGTCAACGGCGTACCCGACGTCCGTATGGCAAACGCCGCACCCGGCCACTTCCACAACGACATCATCGGCGCCCGGCTCGAGCTCCGGAAGTTCCCATCCCTCGAGCGCCGCGCGCGGCGCCACGAGCCGGTATCCATGCGCTCCTTGAACGCTAGTCACGCGAGTCCGCCTCCTGTTTGTGTGTGTTGTGCGCCAAGCCGCCGGTCCGCGCCTGAAACGCACGAGCCGCGCCGGCTTCGGGCAAACGGCCGCTACTCGACCGCCGACCACTGTGGTCTGATTTCCGGTTTTTCTTTTGGGGGAAGGTTTGCTGCGGAATCCGTTCGTTAAACAGGTGTTCAGATGTCACTGTACTGGCCTATGACTCTGAATCAGCCATTCAATCCGCCGGCGTTGTGCAATGCCAATGAATTGAACAACTGTTTAAAAACTAGCAGAGGGAAATGCCGGTGTCAATACTTTTGTAGGAGTCGCGCCCGATCGCGGTCGGGCCGCGTTCCCCGCTCGAGCATGGGTAGCCACGGCCGGTGTCTTTCCGGCCGGGGGCCTGCGCCCCCGAAGAATCCCGATCGGCCCGGAACAGCACCAACCCTATGCGGCCTTTTGACGTTTCCCCCGAAGAAAAAACACGAGGACTACCACCGCAACGGCCGTCAACGCGAGAATCGCCCACAGAACCGGAAACGGGAGTTGCCGGATGAAGTCCATGACTTGCGGTCCGTGGCGCGCGGCTACGAATGCCAGCAGTGTGTAGCGCGTCAAGCGTCCCAGCGTCAGCGCGATCAGAAATTTTCGGATGGGGTATTGCATGGCGCCGGCAGCGAACAGGAAAGGAACCATGGGCACCGGAGGCGGCAACAAGGCGGGAATGGCGATGGCGCCAAAGCCCCATTGTCTGAAAATCCTGTATGCCTTCTCGAATTTGTGGCTCGGGATCTTGGCTACGAGCCTTTCTCTCCCTCCCTTGCGGGCCAGCCGATACGTCGCATAACCCCCGATCACCGAACCAACGGTTGCCATGAGGGCGTAGTAAGCCCACAACTGTTCCCGGCGCGCGCACAAAAAGATGATCAGCAAATCCATGCTGCCCGGCACCGGAATGACGGAGTTATCCAGCAGCCCGAGAGGAATGAAACCCAGGCCGCCCAGTTGGTAGATCCAGCCACTCACGCTACGCACTGCCGGGGGTGCAAGGCACGCAATGAACTGGACAGGGAGAGTTTCTTTCGATGCCGGCATCCATTTGCGCATGTAGGACGCACCGATTTCCAGGGTGCTTCGAGAAGGATCCGTTCGCGAATCCCCTCGTTTTTTCGTTTCCGTTCGAGGGAAGCTGTAAAAAAACGCGGCGCGGTTCCATGAGAAGATCGCGCCGGTAAAGGCACACAATCAGTACCACGAGTATAACGCTTTTCACCGCCAAGCCGTTTCCGTCAGAATAGCGGCCATGAATAACGAAAGACTTTCCCGCCAGGCGGCCTTTCTCACCGAAGCCGACAAGTTGAAGACCGTCCTCCGCCGGACGCTTCTGACCAACGGCTCGCGCCGCGAAAACACCGCCGAGCATTCCTGGCACATCATCCTCACCGCGATGGTGCTGCGCGAATACGCCGCCGAGCCGTTGAATTTCGAGCGGGTACTGGAAATGCTGACCGCTCACGATCTGGTCGAAATCGACGCCGACGACACCTTCGCCTACGACGTCGAAGCCGCTCGCACGCGCGTCGATCGCGAGCGCCGAGCCGCCGACCGCCTGTTCGCCATTCTGCCGCCGGATCTAGGCGCGAAACTCCGCGCATTGTGGGAGGAATTCGAAGCGCACCAAACGCCGGAAGCCCGCTTCGCCAACGCCGTCGACCGCTTCCAGCCCTTTCTTCAAAACCTCGCGACCGAAGGCGGCACCTGGCGCATCTACCACCCCACCCGCGAGCAGGTCCTCCGCCGCATGGACCCCGTCCGCACCGCCCTCCCCGCGCTCTGGCCCTTCGTCCATGCCGCGATCGGGGATTTCTTCTCTTCCGCGGAAAACACCCAGGCAAGTCCCTGAGGCGCCGCATGAAGCTGTTTCGTCTGCGATAGAATGTGCCGCTAACGCGGATTGCCCGCGACGGACTTTCGCGGAGACCGGGCCGGGTTGTGTAGCGGCGGGCTTCAGCCCGCCATCTTTTCTCCGCCGCTCCGCGATATGCCGCCCTCCCGACTCGTCGGGATAAATTCCGGGCGGCGCTGAGAAAGATTCGAACAGCGCGAACCCCGCCGATGGTGTTGGCCGCGGCTGGGGACGCTGGCAGGAGTGACACGAATGTCGAAGGAGGGTACTTGAGCGCACGGATTGTGCGTGGTTTCGTTTGCGGTGTCCTGGCCACGGTTGCGATGACCATCGTGCATCTCTCGATTTGGACGGTCACGGGGCGGCTTACGGCTGTTGCCGTGACATCGAAGATGCTACCCGAAATCATCATTACCAGAATCCTGGGGCCCGGATTACCCCTGTCCATGCATGTCCTGCTGGCGGCGGTGATTCATTTCGGCTATGGAGGTTTCTGGGGCGCTGTCTTGTTTGCGCTCACACCGCGCGTGACGGTGTGGAAGGGAATTGCAATGGGCGCATTTCTCTACCTCCTCATGCAAGCCATCCTGTTCCCGATTCTGGGTCGCGGCTTCTTCGGCAGCGCGGCGCCGGGCAGGGACGCTGTCCTCGTCTTCTTATCCGTGGCCACGCATTTCACCTACGGCGCCGCGCTTGGATGGTTCGGCGCAAGAGAGAAGCCCGTGCCGGGAGAGTGACGGCATCGTAGCTGCAAACAAGCAAGCTCCGAGCCAATCTGAGGTGACCGCGGCGAAGCCGCATCTGAGACTATTCGGGAGATTGCGATAAGAGGGAGACTTCCCGGCTGAACGCGGCAGCCCATCGGGCGATGGCTTTGAAGAGGCTGGTGGGGGATCGGCGATCCCCCACCTGTTGACGTCGAACCCGCGCTACTGGCTGACGCCCGGTATGCGCACGGACGCCGGGTACATGCAGTAGCGATATTTTCCGGCCTGCGGTTTTGACATTTCCGGTACCGGAATGACATAAGGTGCGAGCGGCTTCTGGTTGAAATCGAAGGCACCCATCATGTCGCTGGCGCGAGCGTCCCGCGCGGTCAGTTGCGGCAGGTTCCAGCGCGTTTCGATGAACTTCAGGATCGACGAGAATTCATAGTTTCGCCGGTCGATGTGATTCGCCCGTGCGTAGGGCGAGATCAGCAGCGCCGGCACGCGCGGCCCCAGTCCGAAAGCGTCTAGCTGCGGCGGCGCGACGTGATCGTAGAATCCGCCGTAATCGTCCCACGTCAGGAAAATGGCGGTGTTTTTCCAATCCTTGCTCTCCATCACCGCGTTGATGAGCCGCGTCACATACCACATTCCGCTCGCGACAACGGCGGGCGGATGTTCGCTGTCATCCCAATCCGGCACCAGATAGGAAACCTGCGGCAGCGTCCCGTTTCGCAGATCGCTGTAGAACTGCTCTTCGGCCACCAGATGGTCCATCAGTTTCGGATTGTCCCGGATCGATTTGAATCCCGGCAGTGGATTCCACACGTAGAACTGCTTTGGCTTCGGATTGCTGACTTCCTTGCTGTTGCCGAAGGGAAGCGTCGTCACCGGTTTGTCGGGATTCGTCTCGACGTAGTATTTCCAGCTTACATTGCCGGCATTGAGAAGCGTCACGATCGAGCGAAAGGTGAATCCCTCAGGATTGTGCAGCGCCTTCTTCAATTGCTTCAGCGTGGCCACGTTCACGATCAGGCCGCCCGATTGAGCCGCGACGGTATAGACGTGGTTCGGAAGGCTCGGTCCCTCGAGCGAAGAGAAGAAATGATCGAACAGGGTGAAGTGCCGCGCGTACTTCCAATAGTTCGGGATGTCCTTCTGGTCGTAATAGCCCATCGTGTAAGGCGTTCCCTCTGCCCACACGAAGCCGTCCATCGTTCCGTGATCGTAAGCCGCGTGCGCCGTATTCCACTCGTGGGAAAGGTCGCACACGGGTTGGTCATCCGGCATGTGGAACGGGGCGACGCAGCTCTTGCTGCCGGGCAATTTCGGCAGGCAGGTGGATGGATTGAGTCCATCGACGCCGGGGTAGGTTCCGAAATAGTTGTCGAAGCTGTGATTTTCCTGAATGATCCAGATCACATGCTGGATCTTGTCCATGCCCTTCGTGGCCGGGGAAGCCGCGCTCGGTTGTTGCGCGGCATTTCCGGTCTCCGTGGTGATGGCCGATCGCTTTGTCTGCGCCCGCCCGCTCACGCCCAGGCCGAGCAGCATCCAAACACAGAGCGCGAGCCACGGCGCGCTTCTTGCACTTTTGCGGTACATGAGTCTCTCCTGTTTACGTTCTCGTTCCTCTTAGAATCCATCCCGGCGGTGATCGCCGGTTTCCATTCGCTCTGTTCTTCTCGGACGTTTTTCCTGAGAACGGGCCTTAGTGCCGCACCTCGGTCGGTCCCGGCACCTGAGCGTACGGGATGTTGCCTGGCAACTGGACCGACGGGGGGTACACGCAGTACGGCAGAGGCCCGTTCGGCCAAGGCGCTATCTTGGGAATCGGAATCACAAAGGGTTCCAGCGGCTGTTGGTCGAAATCAAAGCCCGACAGCATCGGCTCGGCGCGATCGTCCCTCGCCGTCAAATGCGTCAAGTGCCAGCGCAACTCGATGAATTTCAGGATCGAGGAGAACTCGTAGACGTTCCGGTCGATGTAGTCCGGACGCGCATAGGGTGAAATCACCAGCGCCGGCACGCGCGGTCCCAGCCCGAAGGCGTCGAGCTGCGGCGGCGCGACGTGATCGTAGAATCCGCCGTAATCGTCCCAGGTCACGAAGATCACGCTGTCCTTCCAGTATTGGCTCTGCATCACCGCGTTGATCAGCTCCGTCACGTACCACATGCCCCGCTGCGGCGTCGCCACCGGATGCTCGCTGTCGAGGTACGTGGGAATCAGGTAGGAGATCGAAGGCAGTGTTCCCGCCTGAAGGTCGTGATAAAACTGGCTCTCGTCCACCAGATGCGCCATCAGTTTCGGGTTGTCGCGGATCTTCTTGAACCCCGGCAGCGGATTCCACAGGGAAAATTCCTTGGGCTGTTCGCGTTTCCGCGCCGGATTCTTGATGCCCTTGGTATCGACGTAATATTTCCAGCTGATGTCCGCGTTTTTGAAGCGGGTGACGATCGACGCGAAACTGAAGCCATCGGGATCGTCGGTTGCCTTCTTGAGTTGTTTGATCGTGTTGACGTTGACGATCAGGCCGCCCGACTGCGCCGCGACCATGTAGACGTGGTTGGGCAGGCTGGGCCCGTTGAGGGAAGAGAAGAAGTGATCGTCGAGCGTGAAGTGCTTCGCGTAGGCCCAGTAGTTGGGAATATCCTGCTGGTCGTAATAGCCGATCGTGTTCGGCGTGCCCTCGGCCCACACGAAGCCGTCCATCCGGCCGTTGTCGTAGGCGGCGTGAGCGACCGGCCACTCATGGCTCATGTCGCAGGGAAGCGATTGGAGTTTCTGGTGGAAAGGCTTGATGCAGCGCTTCGATCCCGGCCGCACCGGCAGGCAAGTGCCCACGGGAAGTCCGTCGGCGTTCGGATAAGTGCCAAAGTAGCTGTCGAAGGAGCGGTTTTCCTGGCTGATCCAGATGACGTGCCGGATTTTGTCGATGCCGGGCGGCGCTTGGGGAGCCGGTTTCGCTTGCGCCGCGGTTGCCGCCGATTTCGCGCTCTTGCGTGCCGCCGTTCCGTCCCGCCCCCGCGCCAGCAGCGAGGGCGAGCACCACAATAAAATAGCGATCCCGGCCGCCAACAGGCTGGCCGTCCTCAATCTTTGCTGTAATCCCATCGGTCTTCGTCCTTTCGGAGATAGTGCCGTTTGTTGATTGTCCGTCGCGGGTCCGGACCGCTCGCGGCGGAAAGCACGCAAAGTGAGTGAAGCTTGATTCGATCAGTGCGACCCATTGTGAGCGCCCAGGGCTCCCTTCTGAAGGTTTCCAGGCACCGGAGCAAGCGGTTTGTATTGGCAGTAGGGAAGCGGGCCGTTGGGCCATGGCTTCAATTGCGGGACGGGAATAATGTGGGGTGGCAGCGGTGTCTGATCGAAATCGAACCCCGCCAGCATCGGTCTGGCGCGATCGTCCCTCGCCGTCAAATGCGTCAAGTGCCAGCGCAACTCGATGAATTTCAGGATCGAGGAGAACTCGTAGACGTTCCGGTCGATGTAGTCCGGACGCGCATAGGGTGAAATCACCAGCGCCGGCACGCGCGGTCCCAGCCCGAAGGCGTCGAGCTGCGGCGGCGCGACGTGATCGTAGAACCCGCCGTAATCGTCCCAGGTCACGAAGATCACGCTGTCCTTCCAGTATTGGCTCTGCATCACCGCGTTGATCAGTTCCGTCACGTACCACATGCCCCGCTGCGGCGTCGCCACCGGGTGCTCGCTGTCCAAATAGGTCGGGATCAAATACGATACCGATGGCAATGTGCCTTCCTTCAGGTCGCGGTAAAACTGGCTCTGCCCCACCAGATGCGCCATCAGTTTCGGGTTGTCGCGGATCTTCTTGAACCCCGGCAGCGGATTCCACAGGGAAAATTCCTTGGGCTGTTCGCGTTTCCGCGCCGGATTCTTGATGCCCTTGGTATCGACGTAATATTTCCAGCTGATGTCCGCGTTTTTGAAGCGGGTGACGATCGACGCGAAACTGAAGCCATCGGGATCGTCGGTTGCCTTCTTGAGTTGTTTGATCGTGTTGACGTTGACGATCAGGCCGCCCGACTGCGCCGCGACCATGTAGACGTGGTTGGGCAGGCTGGGCCCGTTGAGGGAAGAGAAGAAGTGATCGTCGAGCGTGAAGTGCTTCGCGTAGGCCCAGTAGTTGGGAATATCCTGCTGGTCGTAATAGCCGATCGTGTTCGGCGTGCCCTCGGCCCACACGAAGCCGTCCATCCGGCCGTTGTCGTAGGCGGCGTGAGCGACCGGCCACTCATGGCTCATGTCGCAGGGAAGCGATTGGAGTTTCTGGTGGAAAGGCTTGATGCAGCGCTTCGATCCCGGCCGCACCGGCAGGCAAGTGCCCACGGGAAGTCCGTCGGCGTTCGGATAAGTGCCAAAGTAGCTGTCGAAGGAGCGGTTTTCCTGGCTGATCCAGATGACGTGCCGGATTTTGTCGATGCCGGGCGGCGCTTGGGGAGCCGGTTTCGCTTGCGCCGCGGTTGCCGCCGATTTCGCGCTCTTGCGTGCCGCCGTTCCGTCCCGCCCCCGCGCCAGCAGCGAGGGCGAGCACCACAATAAAATAGCGATCCCGGCCAGCCAAAGACCGGGTCGAGCCAATTTTTGCTGAAATTTCATCGGTCCTCGTCCTTTTCTTCTTTTGTTAGTGCCGAAAGCAGGAAACCACCCTCGATGGTTGCGTCTCAGGGCAACACGAACGAAGTTCGGCGCCGATCCCGCGAGCGCCGGCCGGATCGCAAACGGTTCAGTGCCTATCGACCGGCCTGGCGATGCCCGGAATCGGCACCGAAGCGCTATAACCGCAATACCGATATGTTCCGGCGGCCCGATGCGGCATCGCCGGAACCGGGATCAGGTAGGGAGCAATCGGTTTCTGGTTGAAATCGAAGGCGCTCGTCATATCCCTGGCACGGGAGTCGCGCGCCGTCAGTTGAGGCAGGTTCCAGCGCGTTTCGATGAACTTCAGGATCGACGAGAATTCATAGTTTCGCCGGTCGATGTGATTCACCCGCGCGTAGGGCGAGATCAGCAGCGCGGGCACGCGCGGCCCCAGCCCGAAAGCGTCATACTGCGGCGGCGCGACGTGGTCGTAGAACCCGCCGTAATCGTCCCACGTCAGGAAAATCGCGCTGTTCTTCCAATACTTGCTCTCCATCACCGCGTTGATGAGCCGCGTCACGTACCACATGCCCTGCTGAATCACCACCGGCGGATGCTCGCTGTCGTCCCAGTCCGGCACCAGATAGGAGACTTGCGGCAGCGTCCCGTTTCGCAGATCGCTGTAGAACTCCCGCTCGGCCACCAGGTGGTCCATCAGTTTCGGATTGTCCCGGATCGATTTGAATCCCGGCAGCGGATTCCACACGTAGAACTCTTTCGGCTTCGGATTGCTCACGTTCGAGCTGCCTGGCCAGGGAAGCGATGTCACCGGTACATGATGGGGATGGCTGTCGACGTAATATTTCCAGCTCACCTTGCCCTGGGTCAGCAGCGTCACGATCGACCGGAACGTGAAACCGTCCGGATTATGCATCGCCTTCTTGAGCGCCTTCAGACTCGCGGCGTTCACGATCAGGCCGCCCGATTGAGCCGCGACGGTATAGACGTGGTTCGGAAGGCTCGGTCCCTCGAGCGAAGAGAAGAAATGATCGAACAGGGTGAAGTGCCGCGCGTACTTCCAATAGTTCGGGATGTCCTTCTGGTCGTAATAGCCCATCGTGTAAGGCGTTCCCTCTGCCCACACGAAGCCGTCCATCGTTCCGTGATCGTAAGCCGCGTGCGCGCTGCCCCAGCTATGCCCCAAATCGCACACCGGCTGGTCCTTCGGCATGTGAAACGGCGCGACGCAACTCGTGCTGCCGGGCAGCTTCGGCAGGCAGGTCGAGGGAGTAATGCCGTCCGCTCCGGGATAAGTCCCGAAATAATTGTCGAAACTGTGATTCTCCTGAATGATCCAGATCACATGCTGGATCTTCTCGATGCCCTTGGGGATCGTCGAGTTTGCCTTTGCCCGGCCGCTGCTTCCCGCCTCCGTCGCTATTGCCGAGCGCCGCGTTTGTGCCCGCCCGCTGGCGCCCGGGCCGAGAATCGCGCACGCGCAAAGTATGGCCCAAAACGTTCCGGCTTTTCTCGCTGCCATCCTCCGTCCTCTCCTTCTCTCCGGTTCTTGTTCCGCCGCAACGCGGGCCTTCAGGTCAAGCACCCGCCGCCACGGACCCGGATCCCCAGCCAAACGTCATCTCCCGATTGAAAACTTGCGTCGTTGAAGGAAACCGGCGGCGATCGACGAGCGGCATTCCGGCCTCCTCCACCAGACCTGCGCTCGGGGCACGGAAAGATCGCCAGGCGGTGGGTGAAAGATTTCGTATACGAAATCCGCGATCATCCTATTCCAAATGGCTTCGGTGTCAAGACGGAAATTCCGTCTTCGCCCGCTCCCGGCTCTCGATCATTGCCAGAAAAGGACGCCGGGCGCGTCACACGAGAGCGGGGAACCGGGCGAAGCGGCCGCTTCGCCCGTATTTCCCGCTCCTTCCACTTCCGAGCCGGCCCCCGGGTTCCCACACGCATGGCGCCGGGCCGCTCCGTCCTGTGTACGACCCGCCGGAGACCGCGCCCGCGCATGGCCTCGCCGGTCTCTCCGGCGCCAGGAGAGGTTCGCGCGAGCAAGAGGTCAACTTTTGGTCTTGACTTTGGGATAGGTACGAATACTATATGCCGGTTGTCGTATACGAAATCTGTTATACGAGCACTTGGGACCGATGGGGCTTCCGCGGTCCCGGCCATCGCTGCGGCTTGGCGGCTCGCCGATCGCTTCCCTCGGCTGCCGCCTTCTTCCGCGAAGACGAGTCGTACCGGCCCCGGTTGGGTAGGACAAATTCACATTTTCCTGCGGGAGGTAGACAAATGCCGCGACGTTTTTCGCTCGCGTGGTGGGTGGGGTGTCTGGCGCTCGGTCTGGCGCTTGGTTTCGGGTGGAACGTGCAGCCGGCGCACGCCCAGGCAGGAAGTCGCGGGATGGTCACCGTGACCGTCCTCGATCCCAGCGGGAAGGTGGTTCCGGCGGCCAAACTGCAACTGGTCGATCTCGGCACCGATAACATCCGCGAGGCCGCAACATCCGGAGTCGGCACCTACAGCTTCGTCGGCCTGCCGATCGGTAACTATCGCCTGACGGTGTCCAAGGCCGGCTTCCGTACAGAGGTCAACAACCGCGTCGCCGTTCAGGCGGGCCAAACTACGGACATAATCATCGGCCTCAAGGTTGGCACCGGCGCGCAGCGAGTCGTCGTCAGCGCCGCTGCCATCCCGCTTCTCCAGACGACCAGCAGCACCATCGGCACCACCATCAACATCAAGCAGCTCCAGGATCTGCCCTTGAGCGGCCGCGATGTCGCCAGCCTTGCTTTCCTCACGCCCGGCTTTTCCAGCGTCCCCGGCGTCACCACCGGCACCTGGAACGGTCTGCCCTCGATCGCCCAGGGCAACAACATCGACGGCGTCATCTCCTCCACCAGCCGGATGAAGTTCTCCGGCAACGCCTCTCCGGGCCCCCAGGCGCGTCTCGACTCTATCGAGCAGATGACGGTTCAGACCGGCGACCTCAACGTGAACGAAGGTTTTGGGCAGGCGGCCATGCAGACCACTTTCGTCACCCGTCGCGGGAGCAACTCCTTCCACGGCCGCGTCTATGAGGACTTTCGCAACTCCTATTTGAATGCCAATGCCTGGCACAACGACGCTGTCGGTCTCGCGAAGAACCATCTGATCCTCAACGATTTTGGCGGCGATTTCGGCGGCCCGATCCTCAAGAACAGGCTATTCGTTTTCGGCGCCTTCGCCATGTCCAAGCAGCCGGGCGGCTACACGACCACCGCCAACGTGCTCACCCCGCTCGCCCAGCAGGGCTTCCTCACCGAATCGAACGGCTCCGTCGTTTGCCTGCTCACTTACGATCCGACCAAGTGTCCCCAGCAGACGCAGAGCATCGCGCAGGCCAACGGCCTGCCCACCACCCTGAACTCGAGCGTGGCCTCCCAACTGGGCAAAATCAACGGCGTGCTGGCTGACGGCAAGCTGGCTCCCACAAACGATCCGAACCTCAATGAACTTACCTGGTTCGTTCCCTCGCCCCAGACTACCTATTTCCCGACTTTGCGTTTCGACTACACCATTTCTCAAAAAGTCCGCATGGACCTCGCCTGGAACGAGACGAAATTCAGCGAGCCCGGAGCGAGCGCTCCCTATTTCCCCGGCACCGCCTTCGCAGGCCAGGGCGCCTCGCGCAAGTCCAAGGAGTACACCACCTCGCTCGGCCTCGACTGGACCATCTCTCCCACCTTGATCAACCAGTTCCGCGGCGGCTACTTCTACAACGCCACCTGGTACGCCTACGACGCCACCAACAGCTACCTCACCGAGCCGATCGTCAACTGGGCCCTCGGCACCTCCGGCCAGAATTTCAACCTGCCCATCACCACCTACTACCCGATCGTCAATTTCAGCGACGGCATGACCTGGCAGAAGGGCTCGCACATGGTCACCTTCGGCATGTCCTACTGGCGCGAGCAGGATCACTATTGGAATCCGCCGGCCGGCATCACCGACTACGCGCTTGGGCTGGTCTCCGGCGATCCCGCTTACAACGCGTTCGAGGGCTATTTCTCCAACGCGTCCAGCTTCGATCGCACCACCGCCGAAAACCTCTATGCCACTCTGGTCGGCCGCGTCTCGAACGTCGGCCCCAGCGGCGGCCAGGCCGGCGGCTTTCCGCTCGACCTGAAAACCGGTCAGTACGCCACCAAGCCCGGCGAGTTTCCCCTCGACGAACTGACTTCCTCCTGGGGCTTCTACCTCCACGACTCCTGGCGCTTGAAGCCCACGCTGACCATGAATTACGGCCTGCGTTGGGACCTGGTCAACCCCAACCACGACCTTACCGGCGCCTACACCAGCGCCTCCACGCCCAACATTTTCGGCCCATCCGGTGTCGGCAACGTCTTCAAGCCCGGCGTTCTCACCGGCGTCCAGGACCCGGTCATGCAGTCCCGTGAATACGCCTATCAGAGCTACGACGTGACGCCGCAGCCGCAGATCGGCTTCGCCTGGAACCCGCGTCATGTCTCAGGCTTTCTGGCCAAGCTCACCGGCGCCGGCGCCACGGTCATTCGCGCCGGCTATAGCCTCCGCCGCTTTACCGAGCCGCAGCAGTACTACTGGGACGCCGCCGCCAACTACGGCTTCGCCTTCCACCAGTATTTCTACCTGCAGCCCTCCACCAGCGGTGTCACCGGCACCTTCATGCCCGGCAGCCTGGCCCTCGGCCAAACGCTGCCCCCGTTCGGCTACGACGTCACCCAATACAGCAAGACCTTCCCCGAGTCCGGCCAGACCTTCCTCGGCCACAACGTCAACGGCATGAACTACAACATCCGCCAGCCCTACATCCAGCAATGGAATATCGACATCCAGCGCCAACTCGGGCAGAAGAGCGTCATCGCCCTCCGCTACATCGGCAGCCACACCGTTCATGAATGGATCGCTCAGAATCCGAACGAAGTGAATATCTTCGAAAATGGCTTCCTTACCCAGTTCAAGGCTGCGCAGACCAACATGCAGATCAACGCAGCCAATGGCAAGCCCGGCAACTTCGCCGATTATGGCCTGCCGGGCCAGCTTCCGCTGCCGATCTTCGAGGCGGCCTTCTCGAGCGAGGAAACCTCGCCCTACACCGCCGCCGGTTACCACAATCCGCAGTTCATCAATTATCTGAACCAGGGCAACGCCGGCAGCATGGCCGGCACGCTCGCCAACGTCGCCGGCGCCGCTCCCTACTTCTGCAACATGGTCGGCGCCTCTTTCGGCCCCTGCTCCAGCCAGCTCGGCTACACCGGCGCGGGCGCCGGCTATCCGATCAACTTCTTCGTCGACAACCCATACGCCGTCACGATCAACAGCGGCACGTCAATGGGCTACCTTACCGACGCCGGTTACGGCAACTACAACGGCCTCCAGGTCGACTTCCGCCAAAACAACTGGCATGGAATGGAGTTCGACGCGAACTACACCTGGAGCCACACCCTTGGCGTCGAGCCGAACAACAACTGGACCGGAGGCACTCCTCAGTTCACCCTCCGTAATCTCCGGCTCAGCTACGGCCCTTCGCTCTACGACATCCGCCAGGTGCTCCACGTCAGCGGCACCTACGATCTGCCGTTCGGCCACGGCGAGCGCTTCCTCAATTCCAACAATCCGGTCGTCAACCGCATCGTCGGCGGCTGGACCCTTGGCACGATCATCAGTTATCAGACCGGAGCTCCCTTCGCTCTCAACGGTGGCTACAACACCTTCACCTCCGGCTCCGATGGCGGCGTGCTCTACCACGGCATCACGAACGGCCAGCTGCAAGGCGCGGCCGGCCTCTACCCGGTCGTTCTCGGCAGCGGCAAGATCGCTCCCTACAAGTACGGGATCAATCCCCAATACTTGCAGCGCGGCAGCGCCAACCCGCAGTACGTATCGCCGAACAACGTTCCGGGCACGTTCGGCTATCACAGTTGGCTCTACGGGCCGCACTTCTCGAATACCGACATCGCCGTCACCAAATCGACGCCGATTCGCGAGAATTTGCGGTTCGTCTTCCAGGCCGAGTTCCTCAACGCCTTCAACCATCCCAACTGCCTGGTGACGAACGGCAGCATTCAATCCACGGCTTTCGCCCAGGCCAACGTCATCAACACTTCGAGCATCGGTGCCCGCCAAATTCAGCTTCGCGCGAGCATCGACTTCTGAAGCCTGGTCGTCCGGTTCGGTGATGCATTCGCCGGCTTGGAACCCACAGGCCATCCGGCGAGTGCATCACCGCTCCCTGGGAAGCGTTCAGGTTCCTCTTCCCCCGGAAGAGGAACCTGTACTTCCAATCTCCGGGCACCACGCGCGCCCATCAACCCCGTCGCCGTGCTAGGATGAATTCGGAATCCTCGTGCCCGCTGACGACGAACCCATCCGCATTCCCATCACCGACGTCTTTGATCTGCACACCGTGCGCCCGCGGGAAGCTGAAGCAGTCGTCGAAGCGTATCTCGAAGAAGCCCATCGCATGGGCCTGAAGGCCTTGCGCATCATTCACGGCCGCGGCTCTGGCGTGCAACGCCGCATGGTCCGTGCCGTCCTCGCCCGCACGCCTTTCGTCCTGTCCTACGGCGACGCGCCAATGGAAGCTGGCGGCTGGGGCGCCACCATCGTCACCCTCCGATAGCCCGCCGCGCCCACCCTCGAATTCCGCGCTCTCCTCGCACCCGCCCAAAACGCCCGATAGAGCCCGCTGCCACTCAGGCCACGCTGCCCTGCCACAATACCGGCGAGTGAATCGGGGAGTCGTCCGCGCTAAACTGGAGTTAATCGCATCAAGGAGGTTCAACCCATGCTTCAGAATGTCTGGGAGAAAACCGAAGAGCAGTTGGCGGATGTTCTGGGAGACGGCGCCGCGGCGGCAAAAAAGGCCGCGCGCCGCGTGAGCAACGCCGCCGAGGATCTCGTCGACGGCACCACCCGCACCATCAAGAAGCACCCCCTCGCCTCTGTGGTGGCGGCTGTTGCCGTGGCCTTTGCCTCCGGCATGCTGGTCGGCCGGACAACGAAGCACGGCTAGTTTGTTGTGTGTCCCGCGACAGGAGCGTGGAAGGAAACTGGGAACCCCGGCAAATGGTGCTCAGGGACTGAGTCGCTGTTTGTGTCCCGCTCGCATGTCCGTAGACCGGCGCCCCATGTAAGGCAATCCGTGCGTGCGGTCACGGAATTTGATCTTCGTAATAGCCGCTTTTCGCGTAGACCACGTACCCCTGGTATCGGCTGGCCGGCACCAGCGTGACCTTCACGGTATGCCAACCGACAGCGCCCGGACTCGAAGATCTCGAAGAGCGGGATGATACGCTTTCCACCCGCGCCGGCGGTACATACCCGATCAGATACGCGTATCTGATCGCACGCCCAATGGTCCGGACGATCCTCGGGAGGTCGCGTAGACGGTGTGCCGTAAAAACCGCTCCGCCAGAGACCTCCGTTAGTACCTCCATATTGTGAGGCCCGCGGCGTTCTGCGGGCCCGATCACATCCTCGTTTGTGCCAAGCGGATCGATGAGGGGAATGTCAGGATGTTTCGTGTTCGGATCGATCTTTGGCAGCTGATTTGGGCCTTCCACAAAGACCGCCAGAGTTGATATGAGCGACGGCGATGCCATGATCGCAAAGACCGGCACATCCGTTTCCTCCAGAAACCGTCTCGGTTTCCTTGAGGCTATAGCGGCTGTTGTTATCGCCGCCGTCGGTCACCAGGATTATCGCCCGCCGCTTGTTGTTCGCCTCTCTGTGCGCGACAGCGGTGGAAAGGTAGATGGCATCAAAAAGGGCCGTGTCGCCATCCGTCGGTTGGACGAGCCGGTTGATCCATGGCTCCAGCTCCCCGCCCGTCATGAAGCGCGTGGCCCGTTCTGCGCGGGTTGCGAAGCGGACCAGCGCGAACTCGTCGGCGTACTGTTTCTGCACTTTCGGGTTAGGGTAGGGATCGAGCAGCGTGTCCAGCGCTTCCCGCACGAACGGGATCTTATGTTCCATGCTCCGGCTGTCGTCCGCCGCGAGCACCACGGAGACGGGTTCCCGCATATCGGAAAAGTAGGAGATCCTCTGTTCGACGCCGTTGTCCAGAACGCGGAAGTCTTTTGGGGCGAGACCCGTGGCCCGCCCGCCCTTATCGTCAAAGACGACGACGAGGAGCCTTACGAGATTCGTTCTGACGGAGACAACCCCCTCCTGTGCAGGAACGGGTTTCGGCGCCGCTTTGATTGAGGCAATCAAGCCGACAGCGGCGAACATCAGAACGACATGCCATTTCTTCATGGCAGCCTCCGGGGAACCCGAGGAACTTGCCTGCCCGCAAAATACCGCGCGCTCATCACCGACGCCCCAGCGCGGTTCGGCTGGCTGCCCCACTCCATCTGAAACTGCGTCATTCAAATGAAGCAGAGGCAGCGGGCCTGCACGCCGTGAACTGCGGAGTTGGTGCGCCCTGCGTCTTTCTCTTGAAAGTTTTTGAAGTTAAACGCCCTAATTTGGAGGCGGGAGAGTCGTTCTGTGAATGCGCGTCGAGAACACGTAACTTTTGGTCTACCCAGGTGCTCGGTCCGCCCTGAACCCAGAACCACGCCCATTGGACGTATCTGGAATACTCATTTTGCTTCGCCTTGTCAAAGGGTTCATTGCCACCCCTCGAAAATTTTCCCCGCCACCCAGCCCGATCGGCGTCCCGCCGCCTGGGGCATTCGGCGACATCGCGCCCCGGACCCTCGGCCGATATCGATCAAGGCGAAAGGGGAATGCCTGGGGCAACGAAGGGCGCAACCTTGACGCGTCCAAACCCGTCTTTTCAAGTTAAAGAGTGGATTGGTGGATGCGGGGGGAGTCGGAACTTTGCGGCTTATTGAAAACACGTAACTTATTGCAAGCACTCAGTTGCCGAAAGTGCAGAAAACGCAGAATTGACGGAATTGGACACACGGCGGACACGCGGAACCATCAGATTTTTGCAGCAGCGCAGCGTCCAGTTGCGTCCGAGCACCCAAAATCTCATCATCACAAGTGGCCCAGATACTAGATAAGGAGCTTTCTCATGAACGAATTTGAGTCCGATCCCCACAAGGCTTTTCGACTCCTCGCGGAGCGAGGCATTAAATTTGAAAGGCTCGAGCCCGAGAGAGGAGTTGTCCTGTATCGCATTAACGGCCGCGATTTCACCCCGAAGCAAATTATCGAGCCGTACTCGAAGCGCCGTCCGCTCACGCGCTGAAAGCGCTAAAGGCGCTGCATTGGGCGAATCCCCACACGCGGCCGGTGATAGAATGCCGCCACCAAGCGGAGGATGCCGATGCCCAGCTACAGCATGGATGAGAACTGGAATCTGTTGAAAAATCCGGCAACTGTACAAGACTTCTGTGCTTGGGCCAATGTGTATCAGTCAAAATACTTCAGCCGTCCCGATCCCGATGTAAAAATCGCGCTCATCGACGAGACGGGTGAATCGCTTGTTTTGATGCCGAAAACAGGACCGCCTATATTGACAAGGCGATTACGAAATCCGAGAAGTTCAGCAAAATTGCTCTACTGCACGAGATGGTTCATATCAACTTATTTCTCGAGAATGGCGACGCAGATGAGACTCATAGCCCCCGCTTCAGGCGCGAGATAAAGCGTCTTATGGAAGCAGGCGCATATGACAATCTACTCTGATGCTAGGATCTTCAGGAGTTCGGCCGATTTAGCCATCCCGCCTCCGTCTGACGGAATCCCGCAAGGGTAACCGTATTTGCGCTTAACGAAGAACCCGCCTTCGCTTGCATGGATCTTACGGGGTGGATGCTAGCACGAGCGAGGCTAATGTAACGGCGGAGATGTTGGCTGGGTGTTACGGCGGGCACCAACCTTCGCGCCTGCGCACGATTGCCCGGCGTTGATCGAACTGGGAAGAGAAGGCTGGCCTGCCAACCGTAGCGCCGTATTTGCGCGAAGGTTGGTGGAGGCGGGGGGAGTCGAACCCCCGTCCGAAGAGTCTTGCCATCAGAAGAACTACATGCTTATCCGATTCCATTGGTTTCGCCGTCAGCGCTCAGAACCGGCAAGAAACGCTGGCGGCTAGCCCGATGGTTCTCGCCGCTCGATCACGGGCCGAGACAGAACGGCCAGCCTGCTGTGCGACGCCTCATCTCAGACTCACAGGCGAAGTCTGAGGAGACGGGCTAACCTATTTTAGGCAGCCAGAGCCAATTGTGGATTGGCAGTTCTAGTTTTCCACTCGATGACGGACAAGTGGAGGCCGGCATGCCTTCTGACAGCTCTAACTCCCGTCAATACCGTTTCGCCCCCTATGCTGATTAGATGATCCTACCCCGCCCCAGGAAGCGGGTCAATTCCGTCCGGGGGGCGATTGCCGGGGTGGTTCACGCCCCAGGGAGCTGCCCACCAACGCTCGTCCCCGCCCTCCCGTAGCACAGGCACTCCTGTGTTCAGACTCATGACATCCTTTACACGGTGTTATCAGGACATCCTTTACACTCGCCCCGGTTTGTGACGAGGGCGGTGACCGCCCTCGGACGGGGGCGAGGATGGCTTGGGGGACCGTGGACGTAGACGAGCAGCGGATGCGGTTTGTGGTTTGCGCCAGCCGGCGCGAGAAGACGATGCAGGCACTGTGCCGGGAGTTCGAGATCTCGCGGCCAACCGGCTACGTCTGGCTGCGGCGCTATCAGGAGGGCGGGCTGGTCGCCATGGCCGAGCGGAGCCGGCGTCCGCGCCACAGTCCGGCGCGGACGCCGGTGGGGATCGAGCAGCGCGTTGTCGAACTGCGCGAGCAGCGGCCCGACTGGGGAGCGCGCAAGCTGCGGCATCTGTTGGCGGGCGAGGGCGTGGACCTGCCGGTGATCACGGTGCAGCGGATTCTGCATCGCCATGATCTGGTGCGGCCGCAGGACCGGCATCGCGCGGCGACGAAGCGGTTCGAGCGCGGCGCGCCGAACCAGCTCTGGCAGATGGATTTCAAGAGCCCGGTGGGCTGGGACGCGCCGGTCGGCCCGCTCTCGCTGCTCGACGATCACAGCCGCTACGCCGTGACGCTCACCGGGACCTGGTCGACGCGAGCCGATGCGGTGCGCGAGTGTCTGGAAGCGGTGTTCACGCAGTCCGGCGTGCCGGAGGCGATGCTGATGGATCACGGCACGCCGTGGTGGAACATGCGGGCGGCGACGGGTTGGACCTGGCTGACGGTGTGGCTGATGAAGCAGGGCATTCGGATGCACTTCAGCGGCTATCGGCATCCGCAAACGCAAGGGAAGGTGGAGCGTTTCCATGGAACGCTGGAAGCGGCGATGCGGCGGCGCGGCGTGCCGGTCGGCGAGCAGCGCCAGGTGTGGCTGGACGCGTTCCGGCAGGAATACAACCACGTGCGTCCCCATGAAGCGCTGGGCATGCGGACCCCGGCTTCGGTGTGGAGCAAGAGCACGAAACGGTATCAGCCGAATCCGCCGGCCTGGGAATACGACGCGGGAGCCGAGGTGCGCAAGTTGCAGGCTGAGGGTCAGCTCTGCCTCGAGGGCCGCCGCTGGGACATCAGCCGGGCCCTGGCCGGCGAATGGGTGGAACTGATCCGGGTCGAAGGACGGATCCTGGTCTACTACTGCCGCAGCCTGGTCCGCGAGCTCGACCCGCTCAGCCAGCGGTCCACCGCGGTGGACCGCTGGCTGAGCGACACTGACCCGCAAGTGTAAAGAATGTCCTGATAACACTCTGTAAAGGATGTCCTGGAACTTGACACACTCCTGCCTGTGCGCCTTTTGCCGCGAGGGTCCAATTCCAGCTCGGTCGATGCCCCAAAGCAACGCCCGCCCGTCCTCGTTCGTTTGGTTCGCTGGTCAGAGGAAATCGCCCAGGCAGGAATGCCCGTGCCGCTGGCAGCCGTGGCCAACGCCGAGTGGAGGACATGCCGGCCACGGCCTCCATTCCTCATACGCTCACAAGCCTTTTAAGACCGCTTGCTCTCCGGCCAACATCGTTTGACACTAGAAGAACGGGTTCGCCCGGGGAGGATGGGGTTATCAGGGCAAGGTCCTGCGGTTTCTCAATCCATCGGAGAAGTTTCTCGGCGCCGCTTTTTCTCGCGCTTTTCCTTTCCGCCACGCCGCTGGCGGCAGCGCGTGCGCAGAAGCGGCCGGCGCATCACGCCGCGTCACATGCATCGGCGCGCACGCAACGCACAAAAAAGCCATCGCGCGCTGCCACGAAAAAGCCCGAAGCGACGAAAACCCCCTCGCCCGCGCGGGCGCGGGAACTCGAAACGCTGGCGCGCCGGATGCGCGATCCGAACAAGCGCGTCGCCTACGCCGCGTCTGTTCGCCTGGCCGCGCTCAGTCGCCAGTGGACCGGCGTCGAGCACGACCGCGCAGCGCTCGCCCTCGGCTACTACGATTACTCGCGCGGCCGGTACGCCTATGCGCTCACCTGGTTTCGCGCGGCGCGCCGCGACCCTGTGCTCGGCCGCTACGCTCTCTACTGGGAGGGTCTGGCCGCCAACTCCTCCGGACAGAGCGACGACGCGCTCGCGCTGCTCGGCGATTTCCTGCGCCTGTATCCCAATTCGGTGATGAAGGAGCCGGCCCTCGCCGCGTTCGCCGACGCGGCCATCGGCGCCAACGAGGCCAATCGCGCCATCGCCGCTCTCCACGCCTATCCCGGCACTCCGGATTCCGCAAAGCTTCTGCTTCACCTCGCTCTTGCCGAGGAGCGCGCCGGCGATCTCACCTCCGCCGCGCGCGATTTCGAAGCCGTCTATTATCATTTTCCGCTGAAGGATCAGGCGCGCGACGCTGGGAAGGGAATCGACCGCATGCGCGCCGCGCTCGGTGCGAAGTTCACCGAAGCGCCGCTGGCCGACCGCATCGCCCGCGCCCAAACTTTATTCGAGAACCGCCGCTGGCGCGATGCCCGTCTCGCCTGGACGCACCTGCGCGATTCGGACAGCGGAATCGAACGCGATCGCGCCGCACTGCTCGTGGCCGAATGCGACGCCCAGATCACGCACAAAACCGCCGCGCTCGAAAGCCTCACGCTTTCCGATCCCACGCTCGATGCCGATCGCTGGCTCGCGATCTTCCTCGTCTATCGCTCGCGCGACGATGAAGACGGAATGCAATCGGCGGTCGCCAAAGTGACCAAGCTGGCCGCGGCGGGCGCATTGCCCGAAACCGCCAATCGCGCCCTGTTCCTGATGGGCAATTATTACTGGGCGCATCTCAATCGCGAGCAGGCGGTCGCCTATTACACGCTCCTGCTCGGCCGCCATCCCGACGCGGACGAGGCCGCGACCGCGCACTGGCGCATCGCCTGGACCGCCTATCTCCACAACAGCCCGGACGCGGCCGCGCAGATCCGCGCGCAGATCGACCAATATCCCGATTCTTCCTACGTTCCCGACGCGCTCTACTGGCTCGGAAAGCTGGCCGAGCGCGCGGGAGACACATCGGACGCGCACGCGTATTACGAAAAGCTTTCGTCGCGCTTCGCGGAAACCTATTTCGGCCGCCTGGCCCGCCAGCGTCTCACGCGCCTTCAGGCGAAAGGCGACCCGGCGAGCATTTTGCCCGTGCTCGCCAAGATTCCGCCCGTTCCGCCCGCATCGCCGCTGGTCGACGACGTGCCGGCCTCGGTTCGGCCGCAATACGATCGCGCGCAGGCGCTGCGCTCGATCGCGTTCGACGACTCGGCGATGCTCGAATTCCGTGCCGCCTATCACGAATCGAAGGCCCCGCAGTTGCTGATCGACGCCGCCCGCGCCGCGCAGGACGCCCAGCATTACCTCACCGGCGCCGCGCTTGTCCGCCTGCTCGTCCCCGATCTCGAATCCCATCCCATCGATTCGATTCCGGAAGATATCTGGCGCATCGTTTATCCGCTGCCCTACGCGCCGCTGATTCGCACCTACGCACGCCACTACGACATCGATCCCATGTTGCTCGCCTCGCTCATTCGCCAGGAATCCGGATTCCAGCCGGATGCCGTCAGCGGCGCGGGCGCCATTGGCCTCGCCCAGCTCGAGCCCTACACCGCGCTGAAATGGAGCCGCAAGATTCATTTCTGGTATTCACGCAGGCGCCTGCTCGATCCGGGGTACAATCTGCGCGTCGGCGGCGCCTATTTCCAGGCTCTGATCCGGCAGTTCGGCAGCCCCGAAGCCGCGCTCGCCGCCTATAACGCCGGCGAGGTTCGCGTCAGTGCCTGGCTCGCCGACCGCCATTACGACGATCCGGCGGAGTTCGTCGAATCGATTCCGTTCAGCCAGACGCGCCATTACGTGCAGGTGGTGCTGAACGGCTCGGTGATCTATCGCCGGCTCTACGAGGCTCACTGATGAGCGTTTCCCAGCCGCCAGCCCGCGCGCAACGCCAGCGCCATTCGCTGAAAGCCGAGCGCTTCACCGAATCGGTGATTCGCGAGATGACCCGCCTGGCCATCGCGCACAACGCCATCAATCTCGCCCAGGGCTTTCCCGAATTTCCCCGCTCCCGCGGAAATCAAGCGCGCGGCGCAGGAGCCATCGGCCGCGACGTCAATCAGTACGCCATCACCTGGGGCGCGAAATCCTGCGCGACGCCATCGTCGCCCGCGTTCGAGCACACACAGGGCTCGAGCGTCGATCCCGAACGCGAAATCACCGTCTGCTGCGGCGCCACCGAAGCGATGATGGCGGCGATGATGGCCGTCATCAATCCCGGCGACGAGGTCGTCATCTTCGAGCCCTTCTACGAAAACTACGGCCCCGATGCGATCCTTTCCGGCGCCACGCCGCGTTTCGTGAGGCTGCGGCCGCCCGACTGGACTTTCGATCCCGACGAACTGGCCGCGGCGTTTTCGCCCCGCGACGAAAGCCATCATCCTCAATACGCCGAACAATCCCACCGGCAAGGTGTTCACGCGCGAGGAACTCGAGTACGATTCGCGATCTCTGCCGTGCGTTACGACGCCTTCGCCATCACCGACGAAATCTACGAGCACATCCTCTACGACGGCGCGCGCCACATCTCGCTTGCCACGCTCGACGGCATGCGCGACCGCACCATCGCCATCAACGGCCTGTCGAAAACCTATAGCGTCACCGGCTGGCGCGTCGGCTGGTGCCATCGCGCCGCCGGAAACTCACAGCGGCCATCCGCAAGGTCCACGATTTCCTCACCGTCGGCGCCGCCGCCCCGCTGCAGGAGGCCGGCGCCGTCGCGCTCGCATTTGCCCGAGAGCTACTACGAGAATCTCGCCGCCGGATATCTCGCCCGGCGCGACCGCATGCTCGGCATTCTCGGAGAAGCCGGCTTCCGCTGCTTCCGCCCGCGCGGCGCGTACTACATCATGACGGACATCTCCGCTTTCGGTTTCCCCGACGACGTCGCCTTCGCCCGTTATCTGGTCGAGAAGATCGGCGTCGCCGCCGTCCCCGGCTCCAGCTTCTACAGCGATCCCGCCGACGGCCGCACGCCAGCTCCGCTTCGCCTTCTGCAAGACCGACGAAACGCTCCAAGCCGCCGCCGAACGGCTCGCCCGCCTGCGCCGAGCGTAAACTTTCGGCCAGTGCGGAGGACCCCACTCCTGGGGACGGTTGCCATGAGAGTTTGCATCGCAACTGGGTCACACTTGGACCTGATTTGGACCTAATTCGGCCGCAACCGGGAGGGGTTGTCAGGCGTCAGATAGAGTGCACCGGCAAGGGGTGGTCGCCACAGGCAGATCGAGGGATAGTCGGGGCCGATGGTGTCCCGGGAGGGGGGACCGGACTTGACTGGCGAGAGTCGAGCCGAACGCCTCACTCGCAAAAAGCAATAAAAGTTTATCCTCGCAGGGAGCCGATGATTCGAATATTTAAATCTCTTTCACCGGCTGTGTTGCTGTTGCTGCTCCCGCTGGCGGGCTGCAGCGACAGCCCGGGTGCGGCGCAGGGATCGCGCACGAGCGGTGCGCTTTCGAGGCCGCAGGATACATCCGCTGTGCCGGTCGTCGTCGCCAAGGTCGAGCGGAGTTCGATTCCTGTGGAACTGCACGCCATCGGCACAGGCCAGGCGTTCAAGACCGTTTCGGTGGAATCGCAGGTCGCCGCCATCGTCAAAGAGGTGCATTACCATCAGGGGCAATTCGTCCAGCGCGGCGATCTGCTCGTCACGCTCGACAATCAGCCCTTCCTCGCTACGCTCGCGCAGGCGCAGGCGGCCCTTGCCCGCGACCAGGCGCAGGCTCAGCTGGACAAGGTCGAACTGGAACGCTACGCCAAGCTTCTGAAGGCCGGGATCGTTCCTCGCCAGCAGTATGACCAATACGAAGCCACGGCCACCGCGGCTAACGCCACCGTCGCGGCGGATCAGGCGGCCATCCAGACCGTCCGAATCCAGCTCTCCTATTGCTCGATCTACGCGCCGATCAGCGGCGTCACCGGCGCCCAGCTCGTCTACCCGGCGCCACGGTCAAGGCCAACGACGTTCCGGTGCTGGTCGTCATCAATCAGGTTTCGCCGCTCTTCGTCGAGTTCTCCGTTCCGCAGCAATTTCTGGGTCAGATCAGGCAGTCGATGGCGGGATCGCGGCTGCCGGTCGAGGCGACGCCGCCTGGAAGCACGATTCCCGAAAGCGGCTATCTCTCCTTCGTAAATAACACGGTCGACGCCGCCACCGGCACTATCGAGCTGATGGGCACGTTCGCCAATGGCGACCACCGTCTTTGGCCCGGCCAGTTCTCCAACATCTTGCTTCGGCTGGGCCGGCAGCAGAACGTGATCGTCGTGCCCTCCCAGGCTGTGCAGACCGGCCAGGAAGGGGATTTCGTCTTTGTCGTGAAGCCGGACATGACCGTCGATACCCGGGCGGTGAAGGTGGGGCTAAGCGTCAACGAATGAGACCGAAATTCTGCAGGGGCTCTCGGCCGGTGAAACCGTGGTCGACGGACGGGCAGGTGCGCCTGGTTCCCGGCACGAAGGTCTATTTCACCAAGGGACTCTGAGGGAGCGGGAATCCGATGAACCTCAGCGAGCTGTTCATTCGCCGTCCGGTGATGACGAGCCTGCTGATGCTGGCCATTCTCGGCTTCGGCATTCTCGGCTACCGCGATCTGGCGGTCAGCGACCTGCCCAACGTCGACTTCCCCACGATTCAGGTTTCCGCCGGTCTTCCCGGAGCCAGCCCGGAAACGATGGCGTCCTCGGTGGCCACGCCGCTCGAGAAGCAGTTCACCACCATCGCCGGCCTCGATTCGATGACGTCGACCAGCTCGCTCGGCTCGACGCAAATCACCCTTCAGTTCACCCTCAGCCGCAACATCGATTCCGCCGCGCTCGATGTTCAGTCGGCGATCGCCGCCGCCGGCAATCAGCTTCCGCCCAACATGCCGTCTCCCCCAACCTTCAAAAAAGTAAACCCCGCCGATCAGTCGATCTTCCTGCTCGCCGTCACCTCGCCCACACTGCCGCTCTACGAAGTGGACAACTACGCCGAAAACCTGCTTGCCGAGCAGATCTCCATGGTGCCCGGCGTCGCCGAGGTCAACGTCTTTGGGCAGGCGAAGTACGCCGTGCGCGTCGGTTTGAACCCGGACGAACTCGCGAGCCGCCAGATCGGGATCGATGAGGTGGAACAGGCGATTCAAAGCGCCAATGTGAACCTGCCGATGGGCACGCTCTTCGGTGCGCACAAGGCGTATAACATCGAATCCAACGGCCAGCTCGCCGACGCCGCTCCTTACCGCCAGATCATCATCGCCTACCGCAACGGCGCCCCGGTCCGGCTCGATCAAATCGCTTCGGTCACGAACGGCGTTCAGGATCAATACGTCACCAACTGGATCAACGGTATCCCCGGCATCATGCTGGCGGTTCAGCGCCAGCCGGGCACGAACACGATCGACATCGTCAATCGAATTCGCAAGCTCATCCCGCGCTTCTACTCGATGGTGCCTCCGTCGATCGAGCTTTCGATCGAATACGACCGGTCCGTTCCGATCCAGGAGTCGGTGAACGACGTGAAGTTCACGCTTCTCCTGGCTGTTTTCCTTGTCATTCTCGTGATCTTCCTCTTTCTGCGTAACGCCTCCGCCACCATCATCCCGAGCCTGGCGCTTCCGATGGCGATCGTGGGCACGTTCGCGGTGATGTATCTGCTGGGCTACACGATCGACAACTTGTCCTTGCTCGCGCTGACGCTATCGGTGGGTTTCGTCGTCGACGACGCCATCGTCATGCTCGAAAACATCGTTCGCCACATGGAAATGGGCAAGCGACCGCTCGAGGCCTCGCTGGCCGGCTCCCGGGAAGTCGGCTTCACCATCCTCTCGATGACCCTTTCGCTCGCCGCCGTCTTCCTTCCCGTCTTTTTCATGCCGGGGGTCATTGGCCGGCTGCTTCACGAATTCGCCGTAGTGATCATTTCCGCGGTTCTGGTTTCCGGCTTCGTCTCGATCACCCTGACGCCGATGCTTTGCGCGCGCTACCTGCGTCCGGAGCGCGAAAAGCGGCACGGCTGGATGTACCGCAAACTGGAAGGCATTCTGGACGGCTCGCTGCGCTGGTACGGCGTCAGCTTGCGCTGGTCGCTGCGGCACCGTGGGGTCGTGATGCTCGTTGGCGTCCTGATTCTCGTGGGGACGGCGTGGGAGTTCTGGGTGATACCGAAGGGGTTCCTGCCCGAGGAGGATCTCTCGGAGATTGCCGTCTCGACCGAAGCCATCCAAGGTGTCTCCTTCGATGCGATGAAGGTGCACCAGGAGGCTGTGAATCGCATTGTCAAAGCCGATCCCAATGTCGTGCAATTCTTCTCGACCATCAGCGACTCGAGCAGCAACGGCCTGAACAATGGGCGAGTCTTTTTGCATTTGAAAGACAAAGCCGACCGTCCCTGGACCGACAATCCAGCCTACGATCGCCTGGTGGCCCGTTACGGACACATCGTCATTCTCGATTCCGTGGTGCGGTTCGTCCGGCCGCTGTTCGAGCACCATAACGACATCCAGGACATCATGCGGGAGTTGCAACCGAAGCTGAACAAGGTCCCCGGGATGAAGGTTTTTCTGCAGAATCCGCCGGCGATCCGCATCGGCGGCCAGGGCAGCAAGAGCCTGTATCAGTTCACGCTCGCGAGCCCGCAGACCGGCCTCCTCTACAAGGACGCGCAGTTGTTCGAAGCGAAGATGAAACAACTGCCCGGCATCACCGACGTCACCAGCGACATGCAGATCAAAAATCCGCAGGCCAACGTGGTCGTGGACCGCGACAAGGCCTCCGCTTTGGGTGTCACGCCGCAGCAGGTCGAAAGCGCCCTCTACAGCGCTTACGGACAGCGGCTGGTTTCCCCCATCTATACGTCGACCAACGAATACTGGGTCGTCCTCCAGGTGCAGAAACAATTCCAGGACGATCCCAACATGCTTTCCGCCCTCTATATCCGTTCCACTTCCGGCCAGCTCGTGCCGCTCAACGCCGTCTCAAAATTCACCACGAATGTCGGTCCGCTGACCGTCAGTCACACCGGTCAGCTGCCCTCGGTCACCATCTCCTTCAATCTGGCGCCCGGAGTGGCGCTCGGCCAGGCGGTCGGCGAAGTGCAGAAACTCGCCGGTTCCATGCTGCCAATTTCCATCACCACCAGCTTCCAGGGCAGCGCCCAGGCTTTCCAGCAGTCGATGAGCGGAATGGGCATTCTGCTGGTGATGACGGTGCTGGTCATCTATCTCGTGCTGGGCATTCTCTATGAAAGCTACATCCACCCGATCACGATTCTTACCGGATTGCCCGCCGCCGCTTTCGGCGGTTTGCTCACGCTCTCGCTCTTTCACATGCAGCTCGATATCTACGGCTTCGTCGGGCTGATCATGCTGATCGGCATCGTGAAGAAGAACGCGATCATGATGGTGGATTTCGCGCTCGAGCTCGAACGGAAGTCCAACGTCGCTCCCGCCGAAGCCGCCTATCAGGGCTCGATGATTCGCTTCCGGCCGATCATGATGACGACCGCCGCCGCGATCATGGGGACGCTGCCCATCGCCATCGGCTTCGGCGCGGATGCCGACGCACGCCGCCCGCTCGGCCTCTGCGTTGTCGGCGGCCTCATCTTCGCCCAGTTCGTTACGCTGTATTTGACGCCGGTCTTCTATACATATATGGACGCGTTCCTGAAGTGGCGACGCAAGGTTCCGAGCGCCGCGCAGGCTGGAGAAGAGCCGGTTCTGGCGCCTTGAGCGTGGGGGACGCTGTGCCACTGCGGACCGGCGAGAACGCGGAACTCGCCTGATGTTCCCCGTTGGATAGGCCGTGTAGTGGCGGGCTTCAGCCCGCCAGCCCCTTTCTCCACAGCTGAGCAAGGTGCCGCCCTGAAAGGCGGCGCGTTATGGACCCCAAAATTTGGAAGGGGAAAAGGCCATCTCTTAGCCTGGAGAGGATGGCGGCCTTCGGGCCGCCCCCTGAGCTGCCCGCCGCACCATGGCGCTACACAACCCCCGACGAGCGGCATAATCACCGCCCTCGCTCGTGGGGGCAACCCGGCGGGTCGCCCGGTGCTCGCGACGAATCCGAGAGGCCCTGCTCTTTGACCCTTGCCCGGCGTGGTGCTATAAACGAGGAGAGCTGTTACCGGTGGGGCCGTGGCGCAGTTGGGAGCGCGCCTCGATGGCATCGAGGAGGTCGTGGGTTCGAATCCCATCGGCTCCACCAATTTTTTCAGTCACTTCCGGATTACTGACTCTCCTCGATACCCCTGGTTTGGCATGCGCGCTCGCACTCATGTGTCGTTCGAACATCAAACGCCGATGTAATGCTTGAGCAGTTGTTTGAGCTTTCTCTTCACGCGCTGCGGGTCTCTGAGTTTGGCGAGCAGAGATGGAGAGGGGTTGAGTGAATTTCCATCTGCCGGACTGCTCTGGCTGCCGTGAAATTCAAACACAACGTACTTGGCCGCAGTCTTGCCCGGATTGTCCATGCCATGCGGCTCGCCCGCCGGATAGAAGATCACACTATGGGGACCGGCGCGCTCGCCGAGCGTTTCGACTTCACCTTCCAAAACAATGATGGCGACGTCGTACGCGTCGACGTGTGGTTCGTAGCCGGCGGAAGGAGCGAGAATGGAGGTGTGGCAATGAAGTTTTCGGAGACAGGCCGTCGGGCCTTCAAACACGAGACGTGGGCAAAAACCAGGCCCGGCGCCCCGGTCAGCGAGATGGTCAAGGAAATTGTATTGACCGAATCCCAGCGGTGATGCGCTCTGTGTCCTGCCGGTGTGCCACTTGAACATCACATAGTTCGCCGCGTCCTCGCTGACTGTTTCAAGCGTGTGGGGAAAGTGGGCCGGATAGTAGACAAATTGACCGGGCCGCAGACGCCTCCGCTGATTCCCATCCGCGGTCTGCGCCGCCGGAAGTATGAGATCGACCTCACCGGCGAGCAGCAGCAATAGCTCTTCCTCATCATGAGTATGCGGCGGGTGGGGACATCGACCTTGCGCCAATGCCGATGCATGGCAAGTCAGCCACCGCAGGTCCACAGTGGAGCCTGCCATGATGGAATATGGTTTCCAGCCCATTTCGCCCTCTGGCGCGAGCGGGAGCCGAAGCGAGTAAATTCGGCTGGTCAACTGGCGGCCCGATCCGCCGTTGGGCGCCACGGGCGGCGAAACGATGCGATTGCCGCCGAATCTGGCGCTGCCTCTAACCAGGATGCATGGAGGCCTTGGGCGTTCCAGGTGATGAAAAGGCCAGTCCAAGTAGTTCAGATCCGGGATGCGTATCATTGTGTCCGGTGTTGCGTATTGGAGCAGGAGGGCCTGGCGGGTTTTTCGGGAAAGGTTATGGGAACCGTGCCAAAGCTGGCCATCGAAAATGAGAGCCTCTCCGTCAGTCATTTCCGATCTGACCAGGTGGCTCCGCTCGTCCCGTTCCCGAGCCCATTGAAGGATGTCTTCGTTGGTGGCTCGCTCACGGGCAACGCCGGCCTGGCATCTTGCCTGTTGCAAAGTGATCCCGAACCGGTGGGAATAAGGGACGAACGACAGGCATGAATCAGGATTCGTGTACTGGAGGCCTACCCACACGGAAAGGGTTTTGCCCGGGGGAGCGCTCGACAACTCAATGTCTGAATGCCATGGATGGGCGGAGCCTGGTCGCCGCCTTTGGATGCTGGCTCCCCAAAGCATGATGTCTTCGCCAAGCAGTGCGGCCACAATCTCGATGAGCGCCGGGTGAGCGGCGATTTCGTAAAATGCTCTCGAGCTGGCGGCGCTGCCCTTTTCCCAATCCAGCGGAGGCGGTGTGGACCCGCAGAAAACGGAGCGGAGGATTTGTCTACATTCCCGCGGCGAGAGCAGTCGGAAGGGACTGACATAACCTTGCTCGGCAAATTGCTCGTACATTATTTTGTAGCGGACGCGAGCATTCTCGAGCGATGTCGTGGCGCTCCTGACAGTCCCCGATTTGGCCGGGACCGAAAGCCCGGGCCCACCTTCTCGCCGGGGCAATGCCAAGCGTGCTTCGCCAACTCTGAAGTTCATTTCTCTCAACGCTGATCGATTTCGAAAGAAGAGGCTGTTGCGGTGGGCTTGGGGCGCATACCGCTAACCACTTCAAGTCTCTTGAAAACGAAGGACTTGGTGTTTTCCGGGCTGTCCCACGCTGCAAATTCTTGCGCATTTGGGGAAGGGGCATGTGCAGTTCGGCGGGGGTGGTGAACTTTGCCACAATTTCTTCCCAGGGATGAAACGGCATTGTCCTGAGAAGCCCTTGATGGAAAAAGCCCTTAGCCTGTTACAAAGGGCGTCCGATCTTTCGTTTCAGATTGGGACGACGCCGGTGTTACCCCTTCCCGTCACGCAGATGGCGGAGCACGACCTCGGCCCGGGAACGCGGCACAACCTTTGCGATGTCGTCCAGTCCGGCGCGCCGCAAATTCGCTACGCTGCCGAAATGGGCGAGCAACTTGCGCGCGGTCGTCTTCCCGATGCCGGGAATGTCCTCGAGTTCGCTGCGGAAGGTGCGGCGGGTGCGGCGCTGGCGGTGGAAGGTGACGGCGAAGCGGTGCGTTTCGTCGCGAATTTGCTGGACCAAGTGCAGGATGGGCGAATGGTGGTCTAGCGCGATTGGCTCGCTCTCGCGACCGTAGACCGAAATGATTTCCTCTTTTTTCGCGATGCATGCCAGCGGCGGCATCAGGAGGCCCAGCGCGTCGAGCGCTTCGGCTGCGGCGTGCAACTGGCCCACTCCGCATCGCGATCTCCGCCGAAGCCATCCTCGACTATCTGCGGGGGTTTTTCGCTCTGCCGCCCGACGTGGTGCTCGAAAGAGACTACGCGCACTCGACGACGGTCGGGTGTGAAAAATTTGTGATCCGCAGTGAAATCGGCATGCTAACATGTCATCAAATCCGAACCTGACGCTAGGAAAGCAAGTATGTCCCGCCCGATTCAACAGTTGCACGCAATAGTGAAGCTCTGCGGAAGTGTCTTCAGGAATCTGGCGGATTTGCCGCATCGCGTATTTTCACCGAGCAGAGCACCGGAGAACGAGAACGCTCCTGGCTGGTTCATGTGGCAGGACAAACCGAGCGTAGCAAGGAGTGTAGGCTACTGGATCCGGGTACATCCCATATGGGTAGCGATGGTGGTCGGGCCCCTCTTAGGGCTGCTCAGCATGGCTGCCGTCACTGCACATCGCAGCTCCATTCAACTACCAACCACGGGGAGCCAGCGGACGCAAAGCACGGTGAACAAATCCGAAGCAAACAAGGAGCATTCCGCGAGTCCGCGAACGGATGCGAGCTATCAGAACGCGCAGGTTTCCTTGACTGCTGATCGTCAGGAGGTGGCCAAACGATTGGGGTTGAACTTGGAAAAGCAAGGCCTCGACGACCTGGTCGTTGTGGCCGGTGGCGAAAGAAACGACACGCTCATTTTGTCTTCGGATCTCTTCCAAGACACTGCGCGTCAGGCAGCCGAACTGCGGATTGCCCGAACTTATTGGAAGGACCTACTTTGCAAGTGCGGGTTCAAGGCCGTGGTCTTTGACGGAAGGAACTTATTTGGCTCGCGGCATGAATACTCCCTTCAGTGTCCACAGACACCCGGTGAAAGGGTCTCGATGGCCGCGGGTCTTCAAGCCGATTTCCAGATAGCAGATAAGGGAATCCAGGTCCACGCCACTGGGCCGAACAAAGAGGTTCTCTCGCTCGTGTCAAGCACGGAGGTCCTTCAGAGTGCAGCAAATGGGGCCGGGCTTTTTCATGAGCTGAAGGACCAAGGAATTGTGAGAGACCTTTGCGCTAAGGGTTTCAAACAGGTGACCATCCGAAACGACTCGCCCGGCTCCAAACCCTCTGATTTCAGCTTGAATTGTGCTTTACCTTAAGCATGCCGTTCTCGCTTGTTCTGCGAGTCGGCCGCGCTCGTACTCAGGCTGAAGCTGCTCCTCGTAGAGAGTGGCGCGTTCCGCAAAGTTTCGCAGCTTCCACATCAGGTGGCCGTTGAGAGTGACGAAGTGCCGGTCGCGGAAAATTCGCAGCCGCACCGTCATTGATAGCTATCCATAACGCGTTGTCAGGCGAAACAGTTCGCGCAGCGCGTGCGAGCGCGCGGGGCCCGTGCAACGTACCCCGCCATCGAAGGGGCATGTCAGCTTTCGGTGTTGCGGAGGTGACGAACGACGGCTTCGGCGCGCGCTTGCGGCACGACCTTTGCGATTTCAGCCAGTCCGGCCCGCCGCAAATTCGCTACGCTGCCGAAATGGGCGAGCAACTTGCGCGCGGTCGTCTTCCCGATGCCGGGGATGTCCTCGAGTTCGCTGCGGAGGGTGCGGCGGGTGCGGCGCTGGCGGTGAAAAGTGACGGCGAAGCGGTGCGTCTCGTCGCGAATCTGCTGGACCAGATGCAGGATGGGAGAATGGTGGTCTAGCGCGATCGGCTCGCTCTCGCGGCCGTAAACCGAAATGATCTCCTCTTTTTTCGCGATGCATGCCAGCGGCGGCATCAGGATGCCCAGTGCGTCGAGCGCCTCGGCCGCCGCGTGCAACTGGCCCACGCCGCCGTCAATCAGCACGAGGTCGGGCATTGGGCGGCCCTCCTCCTTCACGCGGCGATAGCGCCGGCCCACCGCTTCGCGCATCGAGGCGAAATCGTCGTTGCCCGCTTCGCTGCGAATGATGAATTTGCGGTAATCGGATTTTTTCATCCGCCCCTCTTCCCATACCACCATCGACGCGACGGTGTCCGATCCCTGAATGTGGGAAATATCGAAGCTTTCGATCCGCCGCGGCGTGGTTTCGAGTCCCAGCGCGCCTTCGAGCGCTTCGGCGATCGCCTTGGAATCCGGCCGCAGCACGCGAAAACGCTGCATGAACGAATGCCGCGCGTTTTTCTCCACCAGTTCGAGGAACTGGTGCTTCTGGCCGCGCTGCGGCACGCGGATTTCGACTCGCCGGCCGGCGCGCTCGCTGATCAACTCTTCGAGCACCTCGCGGTCCTCGATTTCCACCGAGATGTGGATGAAATACGGCAAATAGTTCGCGTCCAGGTAGAGCTGCTTCAGCAGCGACGAAACGAATTCGCCCGGCTCGAACTCATCGAGATCTTCCCAATAGAAATCCCGGCGATCCACCACCTGCCCGCCGCGCACGTGGAACAGGTTCACGGCGGCCTGCGGCGGCTCGGCGTAGAAACCCAGCACGTCGGTATCGTCGCCGCGCGCGGCCGCCATTTTCTGTTTCTCTTCCATCTCTTCGAGCGTGCGCAGCAGGTCGCGGTAGCCGGCCGCGCGCTCGAACCGTTCCTCTTCCGAAGCGCGCGCCATTCGCTCGCGCAGGCTGCGCGCCAGATCGTGCCGCCGCCCTTCGAGAAACATCCGCGTGTCGCGCGCCGCTTCGGCGTAGCGCTCGTCGCTCGCTCCGCCCGGCATGCCGGGCCCCAGGCAACGGTCGATCGGCATGCCGGGGCAGGGGCGGCTGTGCGGTTTCGTCAGGTCGCAATGGCAGGAGGGGACGCGGAAATATTTGCTGATGAATTTCACGATCCGGTAAGCGAGGTTGTGCGGGAAATACGGGCCGAAATAGAGCGAGCCGTCCTTGGTGAGCCGGCGCGTGACGTAGACGCGCGGATATTTTTCGAATGCGGTGTAGCGGACGTACGGATACGTCTTGTCGTCGCGCAGCAGGATGTTGAATTTCGGGCGGTGCTGCTTGATCAGGCTGTTTTCGAGCGCCAGCGCCTCTTTTTCGTTGTCGACGACGATCGTTTCGAGATCGGCCACTTCCCGCACGAGCGATCCCGTCTTCGCGTCGAGCGCGCGCGAACCGGCGAAGTACGACCGCACGCGATGCCGCAACACGCTAGCCTTGCCCACGTAGAGAATCGTGCCGGCGGCGTCCTTGAACAGATAGACGCCCGGCTGCAGGGGAAGGGAAGAGACTTTCTCGTCGAGATCCACAGGTTGGCCTACAATGGAGGCTATGGAAGCTGCCTCGCGTCATCATAACAAACGGTTTTCACCGCCAGCCAGAACGGGCGCCGTCGTGGGCCCTTGCGCTGGCAGGGCTCGTCCTGGGTCTGGTGCCCGGGGCGCTGGCGCTACACGGCGCCGCGCCGCAGAAGAAGTCTTCCGGCCAGACCGCGAGCGCTCCGAAGCACCCCGCGCCGCCCCCATCCGTCAATCCGAACTCGCCCGGAAACGACCGCTATCTCGCCTCGACTGACGTGGAAGTCGGCAAGTTTTACCTGAACAAGCACAAGTACGACGCCGCCATCAGCCGCTTCGACAGCGCGGTGAAACACGATCCCGGCTGGGCCGACCCGTACGAGCTTCTCGGCGAAGCCTACGAGAAGAAAGAAGATCCCAGGCGCGCCATCGCCGGATACCGCAAATATCTGGACATCAAGCCTTACGCCAAAGACGCCAAGAAAATCGAAAAGCGCGTGGAAAAGCTGACGCGCGAAGCGAAAGCACAGGAAGCGAGCGACCATTAGCTTGATTTTTCTCCCGCGCACAGCCCTCCTCCGGTAACGCGCAGACTTTTACGCCCCCCGGTAGCGCAGCCATTCCTGGCTGCGGCCTTTCCGCCCACGACAGGAAATCCTGGCAAACGCGCACGCAGCCGAAATTGACTGCGCTACAGAGCGCCGCCGGGCAATTCGATTTGGGCGGGGCGCGGCGCATTGGGAGATTGTGTTGTGCGGGGGTGCTGGATTTGGATTCGGGGCTTGTCGAAAGGCCGCAGCCAGGAGTGGCTGCGCTACTGAAAAGGCACAGCTCGTTACCGGGGACGGAGGTTTTCAAGAGAAAAAAGCGGGGCGGGTGGTATGCGCTACGCGGAAGGTGGGAACTGCGGGCGATGCCGCCTGGCGGCTGGTTGGCTAGCGCATGCGCTGGAGCCAGCGGCGCGCTTCTTCGTAATGAGCGAAGCGCTTCTCTTCGGCGCGGAACGCGCGCGAATGCACGCGCAGGCCGCAGCGCGCCAGCTCGCCGGGGTGCTTCACGTGCAGCATCTCGTGATAGAGCACGTATTCGACGGCCCAGCGCGGAACATCTTCGGCGTCGAGTCTGCGGTTCAGCACGATGCGGTCGAGCGTCGGATCGAACACCCCCATCTGCACGCGCCAGGAGCGCACGCTCCACCCGAGTTGCGGACGCCGCAGCGAGGCTGCGAAATAGCGCCGGTTCAGTTGTTCGAACAGCGCGCCGAGATCGTACCGGTCCGCCTCGCGCAGAATCGGGCGGCAACGCCGGCGGCGCAGTTCGGCGAGCCGGTCGACGGTTCCGGGCGCGCGGCAAAAACTCCGGTAGCATTCGGCCACGTCCGTGGGCGGTTTGCGGCGGTAGGCGCGAGAGAGCAAGAGCGCGGCGGCCGCTTCCACGATCTCGACGGGCGCGGTGCGCAGCAGATCCGACAGGCGCACGCGCGCGGTGTCCTTCGTAAAGCGCACTGTGTGGGTCAGATTCGCGTACGGGTAGAATTCGACGACGAAATGCGGCGGACGGCCCTGGCAGCCGAGCCGAGTGAAGATCCGCTGGAGAAGCCGGTCGCCGCCGGGCACCGGCACGCCTTTCGCCGGAGACTGCTTCAACGCCGCGCTCCGCCGTGGGGCTTCGGTTTCGGCGGGTTCATCTGGAGCTTTTTTTCGGCCTTGTCGGCGCTTTTAATGTCTTCGTGCATGTCGTCAATGGTGTCGTTCAGCGTGTCCTCGTAGAGTTTCAGGTCGATGCCCTGGTTCTTGATTTTCTGGAGTTCGTCGATGAATCCGGGCACGCGCTTTTTCACGTCCTTGATGCCGGCGCGGACGTCCTCGCCCTGGCTGATCGCGTCGCTGATGCGGTCGGAGGCGGAGTCGACGCAGGACGAGAAGCTGTCCAGCAGATCGTTCAGAAAATCGGACCAGCGCGGCCCCGCGCCCTTCATCTTCAGTTCGCGCTGGAACCGCAGGAGCCGGTCGGCGGCGAAATCCAGGAAGAGCTTGATGCGATCGTTGGCCGATTCGGCGTCGCGAATCTTGTCGGCCTCGGTTTGCGTGAGAAAGTCCCTCTGCGGCGGGCGGGCAAGCGCGGCCGCCGGTGCGGCGAGCGTTGCCGCCAGCAGGAACGAAAGCCACCATTTCGCCGGCATGGTTTCCCTCCTCAATTGGGTTCGTGCTTCTTGGTTTTCGGTGGCGGCGGTGGAAAGAGTTCCTGGAGAAGACGGGCGTTGAGCTGCTCCATGTCGGCGCGCACCTCTTCGACCGGCCCTCGCCGCTCGTATGGCACCAGGTAGAGCACGTCGCGCAGGCGGCGAACGCTTTCGCGCAGCGCGATCTGCAGTTGCATGTACCCTTGCGGCTGCTTCACCGGATTGCGGCCGGTGGCGACGAGCGCCTGATACACGCGATGCGTCTCGTCGCGGTAGTGCGTCAGAATTCCGATTCCCTCGTCCACTCTGCCCGCCTGGATGATCATTCCCGCCGCTTCCACTTCCTTGGGCAGCAGCTTCGCCAGGGCCTTGGCCTGATGGACCGGGTCCTTCTGCTCCGCGTATTTCTGTTCGAGCTTGTGCAGGTCCCTCTCGATCTTCTCCAACCGATACGATTGGGAAACCGGCAGCGGCGCCAGCAGCAAGAGGAGCATGGTTGCGAGTTTGAGCCAGGCGGTCAATTGTCTGCCACCCCGATCTTCATTGTTTCTTTTGATGCCGCAGCAGGTCCTCGAGCACCGGCAGCCGGTGCCGTGCCAGATATTCCTCGGTTGCGCGCTTGCCCCCGTCCACGGCCAGGAACTTCTGGTACGCCGCGATCGCCTCGGGCAGCTTGCCCAGGTGATCGTAGCAGCTGGCGCGCACGAACCAGGAAACCGGGGCCAATGGTTCGAGTTGTTCGAGATGAGCGAGCGCGTCCAGCGTTGCCGCCCACTGCCCGGTCAGGTCCCGCGCCGCCACCAGGTCCCGCCACGCCTGCGTGCGCTTCGGGTCGAGCGTGACGGCCCGCGTCAGCTCCGTCGCCGCGGCCGCGTACTTCTTCTCCTTCAGCAGAGCCTGGCCCAGGTCGGCGTGCAAATCGGCGTCGTTCGGCAGGAGCGTCGCGGCTTTTTCGAGCGGATCGATCGCTGCGGCGTAGTTTTTCTGCGCGAGGAGGATTTCCCCGCGCAGGCGCCAGGCGGCCGGCGCTTCGGGGCCCTGGTCCGGCACGCGGGCGAGCTGCGCCATCGCGTCGTCGAGGTGTCCGGCGTTCGCCAGAATTCCCGCCAGGCGAATCCGCGCCGATGCGTCCGTGGGCCGCGCGGCCAGATACGCTTCGAGTTCTTTCGTTCCCTCGTCCGTCTTGTTCTGTTCGAGCAGGCTTTCGGCGAGGCCGGCGAGCGCATCGGGCGATTTCGGCTGAAGCGCGAGCGCCTGGTGAAATTCCGGCTCGGCTTCGGCGGGCTGCTTGAGCGTCAGCAGGATGCGCGCCAGCTCGTAGTGCGAATCGAAATTCTTGGGGTCGATCTTGACGGCGGCGCGGTATGCGCCGGCGGCGTCGGCGAGCTGGCCGCTGCGCTCGAGCGCCATGGCGAGAAGTAACTGCGGCCGCGCATCGTTCGGCGAGAGCGCCGCGGCCTGCCGCAGCGGTTCGACCGCGGCGGCGGGATCGCCGCGCAGCAGCACCAGACCGAGATTCAACTGCGCCGGAGCCAGCTTCGGATCGAGCGCGATGGCCTGGCGATATTCGGCCTCGGCCTGTTTCCACTCGCCGAGTGCGGTGTAGGCGTAGCCGAGCTGAAAATGGCCGATGGAATCCTTGGGCGCGGCCGCGAGGTACTTGGTCAGCAAGTCGACCGCGGAATTGTAATCCTTCTTTTCGAGCGCGGCCTGCGCCTGGGCACGCAAATCGGGCGCGGGATTCGGAATCTTCTCGACTGTCCGGTTGACCGTCTTCGCGTTCTTCCGATTCTGTGACGACTCGCCCTGCGCGCGCGCCATCCGTGGCGCCGTTGCCCCGAGAGCCGCAAGCAGCGCCGCGAAGACCGCAACGGTTCCCGGGCGTCTCATGCGTTCTTCCCTTCGCGCGGACTCGTTCCCTCGTGTTTGGCGGCCGCGAGCGCCGTGGCCAGGAAACGGCCGGTGTGCGAGGCCGGCTCGCGCGCGACCGTTTCCGGCGGACCGGCGACGACCACGCGGCCGCCGCGCTCGCCGCCTTCGGGCCCGAGATCGATCACCCAATCGGCGGATTTGATCACATCCAGATTATGCTCGATCACGACGACCGATGCCTTCGCGTCGATCAGCCGGCGAAACGCGGCGAGCAGTTTCTGGATGTCGTCGAAGTGCAGGCCGGTGGTGGGTTCGTCGAGCACGTAGAGCACGCCGTCGTTGTCCGGGCGCGTGAGATGCGCGCCGAGCTTGAGCCGTTGTGCCTCGCCGCCGGAAAGCGTGGTGGCCGATTGACCCAGCCGCAGATAGCCGAGGCCCACTTCATCGAGAATTTTCAGCCGCTGGAGCACCTTCGGTGAACCCGCGAAAAACGCGAGGGCCTCGCGCGCCGTCATCTCGAGCACTTCGTGAATATTCTTGCTGCGGTAGGTGACCTCCAGAACGCTCGGCTTGTAGCGCGTGCCTTTGCATTCTTCGCAGACCAGCTCGACGTCGGCCAGGAATTGCATCTCCACCGTTACCGTTCCGTTCCCCTGGCACGCCTCGCATCGCCCGCCGGGGATGTTGAAGGAGAACGAGCCCGCCGAATAGCCGCGCCGCCGCGCCTCCGGCGTCCGCGCGAACACCTCGCGGATCGCGTCGAACGCTTTCAGATACGTCGCCGGATTCGATCGCGGCGTGCGCCCGATCGGCGATTGATCCACCAGCACGAGGTCGCGCACCTGCCCGTCGCCCTCGATGCGGTCGCACGAATCGCCCGCCGTGCCGCCGAGCCGCTTGGCCCGGAGCGCCGGATAGAGCACGTCGTGGACGAAAGTCGATTTCCCCGATCCGCTGACGCCGGTGATCGCCGTCATCACGCCGAGCGGCAGCGCCACGTCGATATTCTTCAGATTGTGCATGCGCGCCCCGCGCACCGTCAGCAGGCGGCCGCTCGGCTTGCGGCGCGTGCGCGGCACCGGAATCTGCAATTCGCCGGAAAGATAGCGGCCGGTGAGCGAGCGCTTCTCGTTTTCGATTCCGGCGCGATCGCCGGCGTAGAGCAAATGGCCGCCGTGCTCGCCGGCGCCGGGGCCGAGGTCGAGCAGAAAATCGGCGGCGTCCATCGTTTCCGGATCGTGTTCGACGACGACGATCGTGTTGCCCAGGTCGCGCAGGCTTCGGAGGATGCCGATCAGGCGCTCGGTATCGCGCGGATGCAGGCCGATCGACGGCTCGTCGAGGACGTACAGCGCGCCCACCAGTTGCGAGCCGAGCGATGTGGCGAGTTGAATGCGTTGCGCCTCGCCGCCGGAAAGCGTGGAGGTGAGCCGGTCGAGCGTCAGATATTCCACGCCCACCTGGTAAAGGAAGCCCAGGCGCTGGCGGATCTCTTCGAGCACGCGCTGCGCGATCTCCGCCTGCTCGCGCGAAAGCTCGAGCGAGCGGAAGAATTCGCACGCCTGTTCGACGCTCATGCGGCAGACGTCGGAGATCGACCGGCCGTCGATCTTCACCGCGCGCGCCTCCGGCCGCAATCGCTCGCCCTCGCATTCAGGGCAGACGGCGTAGCCGCGATAGCGGCTCAGAAAGACGCGCACGTGCAGCTTGTACTTTTTCCGCTCGAGCCAGCGGAAAAAACCCTGCACCCCCATGAATTTCGCCGAGGGATCGCCGCGGAAAATCGCTTCGCGCTGCTCGGGCGTCAGCTGGCTGAACGGCACATCGAGCGGAATCTCTTTGGCGCGCGCGTACCGCCGCATCTCAGTCGCCGGAAAGCGGTAGCGCGGCTTCGTCCACGGATCGATCGCGCCTTCATCGAGCGAGAGGCTCTTGTCCGGAACCACGAGGTCGGGATCGTAATCGACCGTGTTGCCGAAGCCCTGGCAGCGCGGGCAGGCGCCGTAGGGACTGTTGAAGCTGAACAGGCTCGGCTCCGGTTCCTGATACGCGATTCCGCAGCGCTTGCATTCGAACCGCTCGGTGAATCGCAGCCGCTCCTCGTCGCCGTCGGCGAATTGAACCATCGCTTCGCCACGGCCTTCGCGCATCGCCAGCTCGATCGAATCCACCAGGCGCGAGCGCGATTCCGGCTCGACCGTCGCGCGGTCGGCCACCACCGAAACCGGCTGCGCGAAATCGATCTCGAGCAGGGTTTCCGGCTGCGTGAATTCGAACATGCGGCCGTTCTGCCAGAGCCGGTCGAAGCCTCGCTTGCGCAATTCGGCCAGCGTGCGGCGCACCGTCTCCTGCGCCGGCTGCGGCGCGCGCCGCTTGCGGCCCGTCGGCGTTTCGACGGGGAAGTGCAGGGGATAGAGGATCAGGAAGCGGCGGCCGGCCGGCTGCGCGAGGATCTTTCCGGCGATCTCGTCGATATTGTCGCGCGTGACCGGTTCGCCGCAGCGGTAACAATAGGTGCGCCCGGCGCGGGCGAAGAGCAGCCGGAGATAATCGTAGATTTCCGTCGCCGTGGCGACGGTCGAGCGCGGATTCCGGCTCGTATTCCGCTGGCGGATGGCGATGGCCGGGGCGATGCCGCTGATTTCGTCGACGTCGGGCCGCTCGATGCGCTCGAGAAATTGCCGGGCGTAAGCGGAAAGCGATTCGATGTAGCGCCGCTGGCCTTCCGCGTAGAGAGTGTCGAACGCCAGGCTCGATTTGCCCGAGCCGCTCACGCCGGTGACCACCGTCAGCGCGTTTCCGGGAATCTCGAAATCGATATTTTTCAGATTGTGGACACGCGCCCCGCGCACGCGAATCGCATCGTTGGTCTGCGGGGCCGTGGCAGACGTGGACGCGGTTAGAGTGGCCATCTACGGTGAACCTTTGTCGAGGTACAAAGCGAATCCATTATACGGTGCGCCCGCAAGCTCCTGCCAACGCCGCCCCGTCCCCGCGCGGGACCGGTTAAGGCGTAGAATGTGGCGCCAGCAGGCCGTTCAGGCCGCGGCGGCAGGGAAGCGCCGGGAGGAATGCATGGTCCGAAAACGTACAATTTGGGGAGTAGCGCTGATGGCCGGATTGCTTCTGGGCGCCGCGGGACTGGGCGCGCAGGCCGTTGGCAAGGCGCACGTCGAGCGGCCCCGCGCTCGCGCCCTGGGCATCCATCCCGGTCCTTATTCACCCGGCCCGCTGAATGCGATCACCGATGTCGCGGGTGTCGAGGTCGGCCAGGTCACGATCGTTCGCGGCGAAAACGTCCGCACCGGCGTGACGGTCATCCTCCCTCACGCCGGCAATATGTTTCAGAACAAGGTTGCCGCGTCCGTCTACGTCTCGAACGCCTTCGGCAAGCTGGTTGGCTCGACGCAGGTGAACGAACTCGGGCAGATCGAAACGCCGATCGTTCTCACCAACACCCTGAGCGTTCTGGGACGCCGCCGCCGCGCTCATGGATTGGGAACTCGCGCTGCCGGGCAACGAGGACGTGCGCTCGATCAATCCCGTCGTCGGCGAAACGAACGACGGCTGGCTCAACGACATTCGCGGCCGCCACGTGAAAGCGGCCGACGTCCTAAAGGCTCTCGCCAACGCGCGCACGGGTCCGGTGGCCGAAGGCACCGTCGGCGCAGGGGAGGGAACGATCGCCTTCGGATGGAAAGGCGGCATCGGCACGAGTTCCCGCCGCCTGCCCGCATCCGACGGCGGCTACACGATCGGCGTTCTCGTGCAGACGAATTTCGGCGGCCGGCTCGCGATCGCGGGCGTGCCGGTGTGGCGTTCTCTGGAGCCGCCCGGCGCGATGGGCAAGCGCGCCGACGGCTCGTGCATGATCATTGTCGCGACGGATGCTCCGCTCACTTCGCGCCAGCTGCATCGGCTGGCTAGGCGCGCGATTTTCGGCATGGCGCGCGCCGGCGCCACCGGCAGCAACGGCAGCGGCGATTACGTGATCGCGTTCTCGACCACCGACGTGATTCCCGCCGACGCGCGCATCCTGCCGCCGATTTCGCGCCTGAGCGAGGATGCGCTCTCGCCGCTCTTCGAAGCGGTGATCGACGCCACCGAAGAGGCCATCGACGATTCCTTGCTCCGCGCCACCACGGTCCAGGGCCGCGACGGCCACGTGGCCTACGCGCTGCCCATCGACCGCGTGCGTGAGCTATTGAAGCAATACAACCGTCACTGACGGGATTCGGAGCCGGAAGTCGTCGCGGAGGCTGCGGTTTTGTAGCACAGCCTTCAGGCTGTGCGCTTCGCTGCCAGCGTAAATCCTCATGGCAGACCGGACGGGCGGAGTTGCCGCCACTCCGGCATCAGACTTTCCGTGGGTGAGGACTTTGAATCAGGCAAAAAGAGCACAGCCTGAAGGCTGTGCCACTCACACAGCGCTGTACGAGTATGTGGTAAGGTTTTCTCGGGAGACTTATGCCAGCTTTCGACCGCATTCTCTGGATCGTTCTCGACAGCGTAGGCATCGGTGAGATGCCCGATGCCGCCGACTACGGCGACGTGGGCCGCGACACGCTCGGCCACATCGCCCGCTCGCGCCCGCTCGCTCTGCCGAATCTCGTGCGTCTCGGGCCTCGCCAACATCCGGCCGCTCGATCAACTGGCACCGGCCGCCGCGCCGCTCGGCGCCTACGGCAAGGCCGCCACGCATTCTCCCGGCAAGGACACGACGATCGGCCACTGGGAAATGGCCGGCATCTGGCTCGGTCGCGCATTTCCCGTCTATCCCAACGGTTTCCCGCCGGAAATCATGGAACCTTTCGAGCGCGCCATTGGCCGGAAAACGCTCGGCAACAAACCCGCCTCCGGCACGGAAATCCTGAAGGAGCTTGGCGAGGAGCACGTGCGCACGGGCCGGCCCATCGTCTACACCTCCGGCGACAGCGTATTTCAAGTGGCCGCGCATGAAGAGGTGATTCCGATCGCCGAGCTTTACCGCATCTGCGAAATCGCCCGCGCGCTGCTCACCGGCCCGCATCAGGTGGGCCGAGTCATCGCCCGGCCGTTTCTTGGCACCAGCGCGGAAAATTTCCGCCGCACCGAACGCCGCCACGATTATGCGGTCCAGCCGCCGCGGCCAATGCTGCTCGACGTGCTCGAGGAGCGCAAAGTGCCGGTCGTCGGCATCGGCAAAATCTACGATATCTACGACGGCCGAGGCGTTCCCGAATCCATCCGCACGAAAAGCAACGCCGATGGCATGGAGAAAATCACCGCCGCGCTCGAATCGCATCCCTCGGGCCTGATCTTCGCCAACCTGGTGGATTTCGACATGCTCTACGGCCATCGCAAGGACGTCGAAGGTTTCGCCCGCTCGCTCGAGGAATTCGACGCCGGGCTAGGTCCGCTGCTCGACCGCCTGCGCAAGACCGATCTCCTGGCGATCACCGCCGATCACGGCTGCGATCCCGACCCCTGCTCACCCTCGACGGACCATTCGCGCGAATACGTACCGCTGGTGCTGTACGGACCCGGCGCGCGCGCCGGCGTTTCGCTCGGCACGCGGGCGACGCAATCGGATTTGGGTCAGACGGTAGCGGAAAATTTCGGCGGCACGATTCCGCACGGTACGAGTTTCTTGTCTGATCTGCTGGCACGTTAGCGTTCATCGGGACGTGACGCGGTGAATCCAGCTCCCGGCGAAACACATCCAAGGCCATGTTCAAAAAAAACGGCCAATGAACTCGACAAACTCGACATCGGCCCCGCGGCTCGACAGCCTCGACAATCCCATTTGGGAAGCGCTTACCACACTTCACGCGCACTTTGCCGAAGGGGACGATTTGGCGAAGCGTTATCCCATGGCGATGTCTCAAGTCGTCGCCGTCCGTGAGCCTTCGGACGATGCCCTTCGCTCTTTGAGCGGCCTGCTCGGTCCTGGAGTGGGCGCCCGTTTCTTCTCGGCCAAACCCGTGAATTTCCCCCCTGCATTCCAAAAGCTGGAAGAGTTCGATCTTCGGCAGATGATTTGTCCGAATCCGCCGCCGGAGGCGGAAGAAGACAGTGTGCGGGAGCTCACGGAGGAGGACGTTCCGGAAATGCTGCGCCTGGTTGAACTGACCAAGCCGGGACCCTTCGGCCCCCGCACCCATGAAATGGGTCCGTACCTGGGAATCCATCATGCGGGGAAATTGGTGGCGATGGCGGGCGAGCGGTTCCGGCTCACCGGGTTCACCGAAGTCAGCGCCGTTTGCACCGATCCCGAGCATCGCGGCCACGGCTACGGCAGCCGCCTGGTCTCGATTCTGGCGCGCCGCATCGCAGCGCGTGGCGAAATGCCCTTCCTGCATGTTCGCGCGGACAACGACGCCGCCTGCCGCGTCTACGAAAAGCTGGGCTTTGAAACGAGGCACTTCATGCGCCTTGCGGTGATTCGTTCAACCTAGCAGGCCGCCGAAAAAGTCGCCCGGTGTGATTCCGAGAAGCCGAAGGCGACGAAAAATCTGTTGTTCTTCATGCAATTCCGCAGAAGCAGATTCCTCGCTTCGCTCGGAATCAAAGCCGGGAGTAGTCTTTTTCGCACATGGCTAGTAGTGGGCGTCGTGCTTTCCGTCCGCCGCCGTCAGCACTCTGGGCCACGCGTGCGATTCCGCATGCAATTGGGATTGCAGTTGTGAGAGCACGGTGGAGTAGCTGGGATCGTGCGCGAGGTCGTTCACTTCGCCGGGATCCTTGGGCCACGCGTAGAGCAGAGGCCCTTTCCTCGGGTCGATGATGTACTGCAGTGTCGGTGTGACGATCGAATTCAGCGGGCCGTAGTAATCCGGGAAATCGGGATCGAAGCGCGCTTGCGCCAACTCCGAAATCGGAAGCGGCCACTGGCTCGCGTTCGACTGCCCATTCCACAGTTCCGCGAGCGACCGGCCCGGGAACGGGCGCGAGGTCTGTCCCACGAGCGCGAGCACGGTGGCGCCGATGTCCTTGGTCGATACCGGCTGCGCGACGCGCAAACCGGCCGGCACGTGATCGGGCCAGCGCATGATCAGCGGCACGTGGATGAGCGGGAAGTAGAGGGCGTTGGCGTGGGTGATGAGGCCGTGTCCGCCGAACGCCTCGCCGTGGTCGCCCGTGATGATGACGAGTGTGTTGTGCAGCAGGCCGTGCTCGTGGAGCGCGGCGAGCAGCTTGCCGATCTGCGTATCGTCGTAGCGGATGCCGCCGTCGTAGGCGTCCATCTCCTCGTGAATTTGGGCGGGCGAGAGATGAGGCAACAGGTTCACGCCGATGTTGATCAGCCCGCCGGGATTGCGCTCTTTCGAGAACATGTGCCGGTAGGGCTGCGGCGGCACGTAGGGGTCGTGAACGTCCAGATAGTTCAGCGCGACGAAAAACGGCCGCTTTTCGGACAGAATCCATTGCAGCGCGGCGCGATTGATTTCCGCCGCGGTCTGCCGTCCCAGCGTGTTCTTTCGCCAGCCGAGGTAGTTCACCTCGTTGTAGACGTTCGAAATGAGTGCGAGCTGATTCAAGGCGTCGGTCGGCGTGAAAAAGAAGTCGCCGAAATGAACGAATCCCTGTCCGAGTCCGTAGCGGCGATTGAAGAAGAAGGTGTTCGCGGAAAAAGCGGCGGTGCGATAGCCCGCCTCGCGCAGCCTCCAGGGAAGCGTGAGCGAATCCGGCGCGAGTTCCTTCTGCGTGCTGACCACCCCGTGCACGTGCGGATAAACCCCGGTCATCATCGTGGCGTGCGAGGGCAGCGTCCACGACGAGCCGGAGATCGCGGTATCGAAAAGCGTTCCCTGTTGCGCGATCTGCGCGATGTTCGGGCTGGTGTCGCGCTTGTAGCCGTAGGGGGTCAGATGGTCGGCGCGCAGCGTGTCGACGATGATCAGGAGCACGTTTGGCGCCTGGCTGGAAATCGCCGGCATGTCCTGCATTGCCTCGTGCTCGGACCACATCCCCCAGGACGGAATCACCACCACGCAGGCCAGCGCCACCGCCGCCAGCCACGGCAGCGTGCGCCGCACCACGCGAATCGTCCCGCCGGCCCAGCCCGCTCCCAGCACCGCTGCCATCACCGCGATGCCCAGTGCCGAAACGCCGGCCTGCCACTGCGGCGCGAACGTTCCCATGGAGCGGCCGATGCTGTAGGTCGCCGTGCCCGCGAGCAGCGCGAAAACCGTCGCCCGGTGCGCCCGCCCGTGCAGCCACGCCGTCAACAGCCACACCAGCGCCCCTATCGCCGCGAACAGGAATGGATAGGTGAGCGCGCTCACGCTCATCATGGCCGGAGCGTGGTAATGAACCATGGTCAGGTCGACAATGCCTTCGCCCAGCCCCGCCACCAGCCCGCACCACACGGCCACACGCATCACTTCGGAAAAGTTCAGCCGTCCCGCGGCCGAAGATGACGCGACTACTTTCTCAGCCATTTCATCCCGCTTTCTCTCGCCCGAAATTCCAAAATCTTTCGGCACTGGCTCCCACCGGGCATGCCGCTGGTCGAATTTGCGCCCGTTGACCGATTTTTCCCCATCCCCATTGACCCGTCGCGGTGCCGCCCCGTTTCATCCCATTCCACTGGGCGGAAGCGGGCGCGTGAGGCGCCGGATTTGCCTGTAGAATTAGGCGAATGAGCCCCTTGACGCAGCCATCGCGCGAAAGGCGTTTTTTCGGCCACCCGAAGGAAAATTACATCGCTTTCCTTTCGGCCGCGGCGATCGTGGCGTTTCTGATTCTGCGATACGTGGCCGGCGCCTCGCCGTTTGTCTCGAATCTGCCATTGTACATCGCGCTGGTGGCCGGGGGCGCGCCGCTCGTCGTCGACCTCACCGTCAAACTCTTCCGGCGCGAGTTCGGTTCCGACCTGCTGGCCGGCATCTCGATCGTTACCGCCGTGCTGCTCCATCAGTATCTGGTCGCGACGATCGTGATTCTGATGCTCTCCGGCGGCCTCTCGCTCGAGGAGTTCGCCACGCGCCGCGCCAGCTCCGTGCTCGACGCGCTCGCGCGTCGCATGCCCCAGACCGCGCATCGCAAGCTGGATTCCCGGCTCGCCGAAGTCGCGCTCCCGGACATTGCCGTCGGCGACGTCCTCGTCGTTTTCCCACACGAGATCTGCCCGATCGACGGCGTGGTGATCGACGGCCGCGGCGTGATGGACGAGGCCTACCTCACCGGCGAGCCGTACGAAATCTCGAAGACTCCCGGCTCGCCCGTGATTTCGGGCGCGATCAACGGCGACAGCGCGCTCACAGTGCGGGCGGAAAAGATGGCGGTGGATTCGCGCTACGAACGCATCATGCAGGTGATGCAGGCCACCGAGCAGAATCAGCCGCGGCTGCGTCGCCTGGGCGATCAGCTTGGCGCGTGGTACACGCCGATTGCGCTCGGCCTCGCCGCCATCGCCGGCCTCGCCACGGGCCAGGCGATGCGTTTCCTGGCCGTGCTCGTCGTCGCGACGCCCTGCCCGTTGCTGATCGCCGTTCCCGTCGCGGTGATCGGCGCGATCTCGCTATCGGCGCGCCACGCGATCATCATCAAGAATCCCGCCGCGCTCGAGCAGATCGATTCCTGCTCCGTCCTGATTTTCGACAAGACCGGCACGCTCACCTACGGCCGTCCCGAGCTGACGGAAATTTTCACCGCGCCGGATTTTTCGCGCGACGAAGTGCTGCGCCTGGCCGCGAGCGTCGAGCAGTATTCGAAGCATCCGCTCGCCGGCGCGATCCTCAACGCCGCCCGCGAGGAGAATCTCCTTTTCGCCGACGTCTCCCAGATCAGCGAGCCGCCCGGCCAGGGGCTGAGCGGCACCGTCGAAGGCCGCCACGTTCTCATCACCGGCCGCCACGCCCCCGCCGCGCGCGATCTGCCGCTGCCGCCGCTGGCCGGCGGCCTCGAGTGCATCGTGATCGTCGACGGCCGCTACGCCGCCACGATGCGTTTTCGCGATACGCCGCGCAAGGAGAGCCCTTCCTTCATCCGCCATCTGCGTCCGCGACACGGCATCCAGCGGGTGATCCTCGTTTCCGGCGACCGCGAATCGGAGGTTCGCTATCTGGCCGACGAACTCGGCATCCGGGAAATCCACGCCAGCAAGAGCCCCGAGGAAAAAGTCGAGATCGTGCGCCAGGAAACCGCGCGCGCCAGAACGCTCTTCGTCGGCGACGGCATCAATGACGCGCCGGCGCTCGTCGCCGCAACGGTGGGCGTCGCGTTCGGCACGGGCACGGACGTCACCGCGGCCGCCGCCGACGCCGTCGTGCTCGAACCCTCGCTCGGCCGCGTCGATGAATTGATTCACATCGGCCGCCGCATGCGCCGCATCGCGCTCGAAAGCGCCGTCGGCGGCATGGCGCTCAGCGTCCTGGGCATGATCGCCGCCGCGATTGGGTTCCTGCCTCCCATCGGCGGCGCCGTCACCCAGGAAATCATCGATATCCTCGCCGTCCTCAACGCCGTCCGCGTAGCCCTCCCTTTGGACCGCCTCCGCGATTTTTGAGCGCACCAGTTACCCTTTGCTGACCCGGCGAGCACGCAGGCTGAAGGCTGTGCCAGGCTGCCGCCGATGTGCCGAAGCTTGGAGCGGCCGCTGTGGTGGCACGGGCACTCCTGTGTTCAGACTCATGACATCCTTTACACGGTGTTATCAGGACATCCTTTACACTCGCCCCGGTTTGTGACGAGGGCGGTGACCGCCCTCGGACGGGGGCGAGGATGGCTTGGGGGACCGTGGACGTAGACGAGCAGCGGATGCGGTTTGTGGTTTGCGCCAGCCGGCGCGAGAAGACGATGCAGGCACTGTGCCGGGAGTTCGAGATCTCGCGGCCAACCGGCTACGTCGGCTGCGGCGCTATCAGGAGGGCGGGCTGGTCGCCATGGCCGAGCGGAGCCGGCGTCCGCGCCACAGTCCGGCGCGGACGCCGGTGGGGATCGAGCAGCGCGTTGTCGAACTGCGCGAGCAGCGGCCCGACTGGGGAGCGCGCAAGCTGCGGCATCTGTTGGCGGGCGAGGGCGTGGACCTGCCGGTGATCACGGTGCAGCGGATTCTGCATCGCCATGATCTGGTGCGGCCGCAGGACCGGCATCGCGCGGCGACGAAGCGGTTCGAGCGCGGCGCGCCGAACCAGCTCTGGCAGATGGATTTCAAGAGCCCGGTGGGCTGGGACGCGCCGGTCGGCCCGCTCTCGCTGCTCGACGATCACAGCCGCTACGCCGTGACGCTCACCGGGACCTGGTCGACGCGAGCCGATGCGGTGCGCGAGTGTCTGGAAGCGGTGTTCACGCAGTCCGGCGTGCCGGAGGCGATGCTGATGGATCACGGCACGCCGTGGTGGAACATGCGGGCGGCGACGGGTTGGACCTGGCTGACGGTGTGGCTGATGAAGCAGGGCATTCGGATGCACTTCAGCGGCTATCGGCATCCGCAGACGCAAGGGAAGGTGGAGCGTTTCCATGGAACGCTGGAAGCGGCGATGCGGCGGCGCGGCGTGCCGGTCGGCGAGCAGCGCCAGGTGTGGCTGGACGCGTTCCGGCAGGAATACAACCACGTGCGTCCCCATGAAGCGCTGGGCATGCGGACCCCGGCTTCGGTGTGGAGCAAGAGCACGAAACGGTATCAGCCGAATCCGCCGGCCTGGGAATACGACGCGGGAGCCGAGGTGCGCAAGTTGCAGGCTGAGGGTCAGCTCTGCCTCGAGGGCCGCCGCTGGGACATCAGCCGGGCCCTGGCCGGCGAATGGGTGGAACTGATCCGGGTCGAAGGACGGATCCTGGTCTACTACTGCCGCAGCCTGGTCCGCGAGCTCGACCCGCTCAGCCAGCGGTCCACCGCGGTGGACCGCTGGCTGAGCGACACTGACCCGCAAGTGTAAAGAATGTCCTGATAACACTCTGTAAAGGATGTCCTGGAACTTGACACACTCCTGCCCGTGCGGGTTTCGCGAGCCCGGACAGGAAAATGGAGGCCTCGGGGCCAGCGGCTGCGGCTTGAATCAGGACTGGGACTGTGTTGGCACACAAGCGCACGGGCAGGAGTGCCCGTGCCACCCGAGCGCACCGGCTTTTCAGGGTGTCACACGGGTCGAGGCTGAGGTCGCGGTCGAGGGACAGGCGGAAACGCGTGTTCCCAGGCGCGTTGATTCTTTAGGAGTTAGGGCGTGGTTGAAGGGGTGGGCTGATGGAAGTCAGGGTGGCACAAGGAGGCTTCAGGGTGTCACACGTGTCAGGCTGAAGCGCGTGGAAGTCCTGTCTTTTCAGAGAAATGACATTTTCAGGGTGTCACAGATGCGGGCTTTGGGGGTGGGATGCCTGGTTGCCGGCGCCGATTTCCTTTTTGCTTGTATACGCTCGCCGCGCGGTAGCGTAACGGGAGGAACGGCGTTTCGCAAGAGGAGCGTATACGTGGTGTTGGCGGGCGGCGGCAGGGGTACGGTAACCGGCAACTGGGCGAGAGGTTGACACCGTAGGGGCGGGTTTGAAACCCGCCCCTACAGTTGAAGCGTGGGGTAGCGTGTGCAAATGGGCTGTGGCGGCTACTGCAGCTTGGCGTATTCGGATTTGGCTTGCTGGAGGATGGGGATGCCCGCATCGGCGTGCGGCCACAACGCAAAGAAATCCTCGTACGCTTTCCGCGCCCCGGCTTTGTCGCCCTCGATGGCGCGAGCGCGGCCGATGCCCAGATGCGCCAGCGGCCCGATCACCTCGTTCAGCACGACGCCGGGGTGGTCGAGGATTTTCTGGAATTCGGCCGCGGCCTGCGCCCCTTGACGCGCCGCCAAATAAGCCAGGCCGCGCACGTAGACCGGATAGAGGTTCAGAAAGGCTATCTGATCCGGCTGGCCAAGTTCATACGGGGATGCGGCCTGAAGATCGGCAACGGCGTTAGCCGGTGCTCTTTGATCGAGCGCGATGGCGGCGTGAATCGTGGGCAAATAGTTGAACTGCACGAGCGTATCTTCGGGATAGCGCTTGGCGAGATCGTCAGCGAGCTTCTGGGCCTGCGCCGCATCGCCAGCCAGCGCCAGTGCCAAAGTGGCGGCCGCTTCGGTATCGCGGCCATTGGATAATTTCAGAGCGGCGGCCGCCTGCTCGCGCGCCTGCGCCGCGTCGCCAGCCACCGCCTCGCGCACCGCCGATTCGGCTTGATAGCTGGCGGCGGTTTCCTTCTCACCCGCCTGCTGGGCGGATGTGACGGCGCGCGCAGTGAAATCGTTCGCCTTGACGAACTGACCGGCATAGGCGGCCGTGTCCGACTGATAGTAGAGCAACAGATCCTCGACGCCCGATTTGCCGGAGCCCCAAGCTGCCTCCCGAGCCATCCCCGCCCCATCGCCCTGGAGGAAGGCAAGCTGGTATTGATAGAGGTGGAGGAAAGGCGATTCGATTCCGTGTGCTCTCGCTTGTTGGAGGATACTGGCTGCCTCGTCCAAGCGGTCCGGCGCCAAATACGTGTCGACAAGATTCGCGTAGCTGAGCCCGCTGGAGGGGCCGAGTTCGAGCGCTTCACGAGCTGCTGCCAGCGCCTTGTCGTATTGCCCCAGGGCAAAGTAATCGTACGTCAGGTTCTCGGGAGGAATCCGGTCCCGTGGGTAGGTCTGGGCCCAAAGCTGGAAGACCTGATTCGCCTTGAGCAGATCGCCGGTGGCGCTCTGGTCGTATCCACTGGAGATGGAGAACCTCTCCCGCTCGCTCACCCGATCACGCAGGTCGTAGGCTTTCTTGGTGTTTTCGGCCGCGAGACCGGTTTCGCCAAGATTGCCATAGGCTGTGCCGAGAGCCGCGTAGGCCATGGCGAAGCTCGGATCGAGCGAGATAGCGCGCTGGTATGACCCGATTGCAGCGGAGCTGTTGCCGTTGCTGAGGGCCCGCGCACCGAGCGTGTAGGCCTGAAGAGCTTCGAGCGATGGCGTGGTCACGTCCGCCAGCGGCGTGTTGAATTTCTGGATCGACCCCAGCGATTCCCCCAGCTTGCCCCGAATCGATGTCGCCACGTTCCCCAGGGCCTCGAGCACGTGATTTTTGTCCGCGGCCACCGCCTGCGCGCTTGCCAGCAGCGTCCCCGTCGAGCAGTTCTCCGCGTTCAGAATCAGGTTGTATTGCGTCCCGATCTGCGCGATCGACCCGTCGAGCACCGCAACGCTCCCGTCGCGCTGGCACACCTGCCGCGCTAACGCATCGGTGAGCCGTGCACCCGCAGTTTGGCTCATCAACCGCAGCGTCTGCGAAATCTGCGAATCGGGCACGACATTCAGAAAAGGAGACTGCGCAAGCTGCGCGACAAGGCCCTGTCGCAACGTGCCGTCGAAAACGGAATCGCCGGTCGTGTTCGTGAAGTCGGCGAGGACGATCGAATCTTTCGACGTCAGCTTCGGCGCCCGGTGCAGATAGAAATACGCCCCGGCACCGATGGCTGCGATCACGGCCAGCGCGACGACGGCGACCCAGAACGGGAATGCCGCGGCGTGGGGTCGGCGCGGGAGTGGCAACGGGCGGCGTCACCGTGCCGCTGCCAGCCGCGGGATACGGCGCGGACGGCGTCGGCTGGGCGACGGGCGTGGCAGGCGTCACCTGCGCGGAAGATGGTGCGGGCGCGGCGGGCTGCGTCATGGTGATTGCATGACGCGTGGATTCGGTTTCGCGCTTCAGGCGCGCCAGATCGACGCGCATTTCGGCAGCGGATTGATAGCGTAGCTTGCGGTCCTTATCCAGCGCCTTGGAGATGATTCGTTCCAGTTCGGCAGGCACTTCGAGATTGAGCCGCACTGGAGCGATCGGCGCGCCGTGCAGAATCGCCTCGAAAATCGCGCCCGTCGTTTCGCCGCGAAAGGGCAGCACGCCGGTCGCCATTTCGTAGAGGACCGCACCGAAGGAAAAGAGGTCGGTGCGCGCGTCGACCGTCTCGCCGCGCACCTGCTCGGGCGACATGTAGGCGACGGTACCGACGGCGGTGCCGGGGCTGGTGAGCTGCTCTTCGGCCACGGTGGGCGCGGCGTCGTCACGCGTCATTGTGGCGCCAGCGATGCTGCCGCTTTTCGCGGTCTGCTTCGCCAGGCCGAAATCGAGAATCTTTGCGTGGTCGTGGGTGGTGACGAAAATATTGGCCGGCTTGATATCGCGATGGACGATGCCCTTGGCGTGCGCCGCTTCGAGCCCTTCGGCGATTTCGACGCCCAGATCGAGCAGCAGATCGAGCGGGAGCGGCTTCCCACTGATCCGGTGCTTGAGCGTCTGGCCTTCGAGGCACTGCATCGCCAGGAACGGCTTGCCTTCGTATTCGCCGATTTCGTAGATCGTGCAGATATTGGGATGGTCGAGCGCCGAAGCGGCTTGCGCTTCGCGCTCGAAGCGTTCGAGAGCGCGCCGGTCGCGGGCCACGTCTTCGGGGAGGAACTTCAGGGCGACGAAACGGTGCAGGCGGGTGTCTTCGGCTTTGTAGACCACACCCATTCCACCCCCGCCGAGCCGCTCGACAACGCGGTAGTGGGAAACCGTTTGCCCTATCAGTGAGGAGAGTTCAGCCACGCCGCAGGCATCTTATGGCGGGGCCAAAGGCAAGTCAACGGGGGACCGTGGTTTGGGCGGTGCTGCCACTCCTGGCTACTCCCTCCGTGATTCGGCTGGGACATTTGGGGCAGGGTGGGTTTTGATTCGGGTTAGTTTGGCACACGAGCGCACGGGCAAGAGTGCCCGTGCCACTCAGGCGTCGCAAGAGGGGGGGGTGCGCAAGTGGCCGGTCTACGTCCGGATCGACGCCGCAGGGGCCGGTTTCCATACAGCCCCTACAAATGCGGCAGAAGGCAACGCCTGAGTTGCTGGCCTGCCATCAGCCCATTTGGTAGCATGGCCGCAGGCTCATGCACGGCAGCATCCTTCTCGTCTTCCTCATCGTCTTCCTTCTGAATCTGGTTCCCGCTTTCGCTCCGCCCACCTGGATGGTGTTTTCGTTCATTGGGTTCCGGTATCCGCAGTTCAACGTGGTGCTGCTCGCGCTGGTCGGCGCGGTTGCCGCCACGCTGGGGCGCGCGACGCTCGCAAAGCTCGCTCGGGTGATCGTGCGGGGGCGTTTGCTGAGCCGGCGGTCGCGCGAAAGCATCGATGCGATCAAGGAGCGGCTCGAGAAACGGCGCAAGCTGACCTTCGGTGTTTTCCTGCTGTACGCGTTCAGCCCGCTTCCTTCGAACTACCTCTTTATCGCCTACGGCCTCACGACCATGGAACTCGTCCTGATCGTCATTCCTTTCTTCATTGGGCGGTCGATCAGCTACAGCTTCTGGGGCGTCACGTCGTCGGTGATCGGGCGCCATCTCAACGGCACGCTCGCGCGGCATCCGCTCGGGTACCTCAGCGTCTATTTCGTCGTCACGCAGATCGCGCTGCTCTACTGCGTCTACCTGTTCACGCGGGTCGACTGGCGCTACCTGCTCGACGAGAAGAAATTCAGGTGGCTGCCGCGGAATGCGAATAACGGGCGGTAGGACGGGCACGCTTGGCTGTGTGGTTGCCGGCTTGTTTCCAAGACAAAGAGCGCACAGCCAGGAGTGTGTCAAGTTCCAGGACATCCTTTACAGAGTGTTATCAGGACATTCTTTACACTTGCGGGTCAGTGTCGCTCAGCCAGCGGTCCACCGCGGTGGACCGCTGGCTGAGCGGGTCGAGCTCGCGGACCAGGCTGCGGCAGTAGTAGACCAGGATCCGTCCTTCGACCCGGATCAGTTCCACCCATTCGCCGGCCAGGGCCCGGCTGATGTCCCAGCGGCGGCCCTCGAGGCAGAGCTGACCCTCAGCCTGCAACTTGCGCACCTCGGCTCCCGCGTCGTATTCCCAGGCCGGCGGATTCGGCTGATACCGTTTCGTGCTCTTGCTCCACACCGAAGCCGGGGTCCGCATGCCCAGCGCTTCATGGGGACGCACGTGGTTGTATTCCTGCCGGAACGCGTCCAGCCACACCTGGCGCTGCTCGCCGACCGGCACGCCGCGCCGCCGCATCGCCGCTTCCAGCGTTCCATGGAAACGCTCCACCTTCCCTTGCGTCTGCGGATGCCGATAGCCGCTGAAGTGCATCCGAATGCCCTGCTTCATCAGCCACACCGTCAGCCAGGTCCAACCCGTCGCCGCCCGCATGTTCCACCACGGCGTGCCGTGATCCATCAGCATCGCCTCCGGCACGCCGGACTGCGTGAACACCGCTTCCAGACACTCGCGCACCGCATCGGCTCGCGTCGACCAGGTCCCGGTGAGCGTCACGGCGTAGCGGCTGTGATCGTCGAGCAGCGAGAGCGGGCCGACCGGCGCGTCCCAGCCCACCGGGCTCTTGAAATCCATCTGCCAGAGCTGGTTCGGCGCGCCGCGCTCGAACCGCTTCGTCGCCGCGCGATGCCGGTCCTGCGGCCGCACCAGATCATGGCGATGCAGAATCCGCTGCACCGTGATCACCGGCAGGTCCACGCCCTCGCCCGCCAACAGATGCCGCAGCTTGCGCGCTCCCCAGTCGGGCCGCTGCTCGCGCAGTTCGACAACGCGCTGCTCGATCCCCACCGGCGTCCGCGCCGGACTGTGGCGCGGACGCCGGCTCCGCTCGGCCATGGCGACCAGCCCGCCCTCCTGATAGCGCCGCAGCCGAACGTAGCCGGTTGGCCGCGAGATCTCGAACTCCCGGCACAGTGCCTGCATCGTCTTCTCGCGCCGGCTGGCGCAAACCACAAACCGCATCCGCTGCTCGTCTACGTCCACGGTCCCCCAAGCCATCCTCGCCCCCGTCCGAGGGCGGTCACCGCCCTCGTCACAAACCGGGGCGAGTGTAAAGGATGTCCTGATAACACCGTGTAAAGGATGTCATGAGTCTGAACACAGGAGTGGCTGTGCTACTGGTGGCGTGAACATTTTGCCCTGTGGATGGCTTTGCGGTGGGTTGGGGGACGAGCGCACAGCCAGGAGTGGCTGTGCTACTGGTGGCGCTGAACATTTTGCCCGTGGATGGCTTGGCGGTGGCTTGGGGGACGTGCGTATTCGTGAAGGGATCGAGGCGCTAACTGGAAACCTTCACGGGGCGGTATGCTACTCGGCGTGCGCTCGGCGGAATGGATCAATGCGCTGACGTTTTCGTTTTTCGTGGGGTGCGCGTGGATGCGGGCGCTCACGCGGCGGCAACGCGTGCGGGCCACGGCGTTTGGCGTCGCGGGGATTCTGCTCACGCTGGCGGCTTATTGGGCGCAGGCGGCCTGGCGGCTTCCGGCGCTCTCGATTGTGCGCGATTGGCTGCCGGCTCCGCTGATGATGTTTGTCTACTGGCAGACCGGGCAGTTTTTCTCGCGGCGCAATGAAGCGATGGAAACGCGGCTCATGGGCCTCGATGATCGGATTCTGGGGGCCTTGTTCGGCCGGCGAGCCAATGCTTCGCTGGGAATCGTCGCCGCCAATGCGCTCGAGTTCGCGTACCTCTTCTGCTACCCGCTGATCCCTCTTGGCATGCTGGCTCTCTACCTGCTCGGCCTGCGCGCTCATGCCGATGAATACTGGGCCGCGGTCCTGCCGCCTACTTATCTCTGCTATGCGCTGCTACCGTTTATTCGAACGTTTCCGCCCCGGCTGCTTGCCGCCGATCGCTGGCGCGATCTGTCGCGCGGCCCCGTTCGCGAATTCAATCTGTGGGTGCTGCGCCACGGCAGCATTCAGGTGAACACGTTCCCCAGCGCGCACGTCGCCTCGACAATGGCCGCGTCGCTGGTCCTGCTGCGCCTGGCGCCGCCGGTTGGCGCGGTCTTTCTCGTGATCGCGATCGGCATCGCTTTAGGCGCCGTTCTCGGCCGTTACCACTACGCCGCCGACGCCATCACCGCCGCTGCGGTGGCCGTGGTGTTTGCCTGTCTTTAGGCAAGGTCTGTTGACTAGCTGCCGAACGTGGTCTCGGCGGCTGAACACGTTGCGGAAAAAGTCCTGTTGGGCAGCTTCAGGGGCTAAAGCCCCTTTGATTTTGCGGGCTTTATGTCGCGGCTCCCGACTCTGTCGGGACAGGTTCCGCCGCGACCCCCGAAGTCCTGCCCATTTTTCCGCAAACTGCGAAGCCGTGCCCTTACGAAATCCGGCGCGCTATGTGGAATCCATAGCCGAGGCAAGACCCGACATCATGGATCGTTGCGGGTTAGCGCGGCAAGTTGCGCGTGCCGCGCAGCATCATGGCTTGTTTTCTGGCGGCGAGGAGGGCCAGGTGGTCGCAGCGGAGGTTGTCGGCGTGGCCGGCGTGGCCGCGGACCCATTTCCAATCGACCTGGTGACGGGCGGCGAGGGAATCGAGCTCTTCCCACAGGTCGCGGTTCAGGACTTCGAGCGTTCCCGAGGCTCCTCGTTGTTTCTTCTGCCAGCCCTGGCGCTTCCACTGCTCGATCCATTTCGTGATGCCGTTCCTGACGTATTGCGAGTCGGTGGTGACGAGGATGTGGGAAGGTTCCTGCAGCGTTTTCAATCCTTCGATGACCGCGCGCATTTCCATCCGGTTATTCGTTGTATGTTCTTCGGCGCCGAACAATTCCGCGTGCCGCGCTTCGTAGCGCAGAATGCAGGCCCAGCCGCCAGGGCCGGGATTGCCGATACAGGCGCCGTCGGTCACCAGGGTTACCCTTTGCACCAGAAAACCTCCCAGAGTCGTGTGGTCGAAACGCAAAAGCGGCGTCCATCCTACCGCACGGCGTCGATCCGCGCAGGTGAAAGCGGGCGATCAGGCGCGGATTGGCGGCCGCGCCGCGCTCGTGTGAATGGCGCAGCGGAGCCGGGATGTTCGGAGGCGTTCCTGCTTGCCCGGACGGCGGAGCGCGTGCGGGAATTGCCGAGGGAGTGGAGCAAGCAGCGGATGTATTGCGAGGAAAATCCGCACCCGCAACGGTGGTGTCTGGGGCAGATGCCCCGACAGCATCTCTTCGTGGCCACTCTGCCTCCGCGCGTTCGGGATCCTTCGCTTCGCTCAGGATGACAGTGGTTAATTTACCGGGTAGCGGTGCTGGCGATGCAGTTCTTGTGAGAAACACGAGTTCGTTGGCGCCGCTTTTCTGCCTATCGTCCTATGTGCGAAAAAAAGAAGGGCGACCCATCGGGTCGCCCCTACTGATAAATTCACGCTGGGCGCGCGTTGCTAGTGGGCCTTGGGGGTGACGGTTGCGGCGGTCTCCGTCTTCGGGTAGTAGCCGGTGCGGGTGCGCACTTCGAGTTTGCCGAGGCTGTGCGGGATGTCGACCAGCTTCACCTCGACGCGGCGGAATCCGCCGTTCGATTGGGGATTGGTGGGGTAATAGGCGAGCAGGTACTGATTGCGGATGTCCTTGGCGACGGCGAGGCAGATGTTGTGGACCTGGTCGACGGTATTGGGGAAGAACGCCAGGCCGCCGGTGGCTTCCGAGAGCGCCTTCAGGGCGCGCTTGGCGCGCTTGGCGGCGCCGTGGTCTTCCTGGCTCAGCAGGCCGACGGTATAGATGATGGCGTCGGATTTCTGCGCGGCGCGGACGGTATCCTCGAGGGTGTGCTGGCTGGCGTTATCCTCGCCGTCGGTGATGACGAGCAGGACCTTCTTGTCGCGATGGCCCTTCTTCAGATGGTCGAGCGAGGCGAGGATGGCGTCGTAGAGCGCGGTCGAGCCGCGGGAATCGATGCGTTCGAGGGCGTCCTTGAGCACGGCGATGTTGTTGGTGAAATCGGACTGCTGGTCGAGGTAGTAGTCCTCGTTGAAATTGACGACGAAGACCTCGTCATCGGGGTTCGACGTCTGGACGAGGGTGAGCGCGGCGGCGTTGACTTCGGGGCGCTTGTCGCGCATCGAGCCGCTGTTATCGATGACCAGGCCCATGGTGACCGGGATATCCTCGCGCTTGAAGAGGTCGATCTTCTGCTGGACGCCGTCCTCGTAGACGTGGAAATTCTGTTCCTTGAGGTTGTCGACGAACTTGCCCTGCTTGTCGATGACGGTGACGGGCAAGGCGACCAGGTCCACGGTGCGCTTGAGCTGCGCGGAGCTGGCGGGCGGAGGCGGCGGTGGCACGTTGACCATCGGGGGCGCCGTCGGTTGTTTTTTCTGCTGCGCGAAGGCGGGAGCCGCGAAAGCGGCAAACGCGGCGATCAGGCCGGCGAGCCCGAGCGCGACGATCCTACGGCCCGGGCGCGTAGTAGCCGCGCCGGTAGTAGACCTTGAGCGGAGGCAGGCCCCGCGGCGGGCGCAGCTGGATTTTGATTTTTCTCCACTTGCCGTCTTTCTTGCGGTCACTCGGTCTGTAGCCCACGACATATTGGTTTCGCAGCTCCATGCTGATTTTCGTGGCGATGTCCGGCAGCTCGTTGAGGTTCTGGACGGGGAAAACGCGCCCACCGGACATTTCCGCCAGCTCATCGAGAAGCGCTGGGCCTTCCCCTTCCTCGGGAGTTCGGAAGCGGTCGGCAAGCGGTTCGTAGATCCCGATTGCATAGAGCTGGACGTCGGCTTCTTTCAGATACTCGCGAATATCGCGTTCGGAGTACCGGCTATGATTTTCACCACCATCGGATATGATGAGCAAAGCCTTCCTGCTGTTGTGCGCTCCCCGCATTTCGCTGAGTCCCAGGTAAATGGCATCGAAGAGGGCGGTGCGGCCGGTACCGTGGGTAAACATAAGCCGGTTTCGCAGGACGTTGAGGTCGGTGGTGAAGGGTGAAACCAGTTCGGCACGATCACTAAAGTCTACCAGAAAGAATTCATCCTGTGGATTCGCGGTCTTGAAGAACTGGAGCGCGGCCATCTTCGATTTGTTGATCTTGTCGGACATGCTGCCGCTCATGTCGAAGACCACGCCAATCGAGATCGGGACGTCTTCCTCGGAAAAATGGATGATTTCCTGCTCCGCGCCGTCCTCGAAGGCCCGGAAATTGTCCTGTTCGAGGCCGGTGACGAGGCGGTCGTAGGGATCCACCACGGTCACCGGCACGAGAACCATATCGACGCTCCGCCGCAGCGGCGTGCCGAACTCGTTGGCTGGGGGTTTGGGCTTGGGGGGAACCGGCGCCTTCATCGGACCCTGTTGCTGGGCCGACAGGGAAAGGGCCATGGCACACAAAATCAGAACGAAAAGAAGAGGGCTCAGCGCCTTGGCCTTAAGATCCACTGTGTGTCTCCCCGCGATGTGGATGAAGGGCAGGCAAAACTATAAGTACATTTTCGATTCTAGCACCCGGGGGCCCGATTGCAACCGCGGGAAGCCAGCCTTCGCCGAGGCAACCCGTGACGCCCGCCGGGATTCTCTTTTCACGGCGGCCGGGGACTGTTTTTCAGCCGCCATTCTCCATTCCAGGCCGGTCTGTTATATAAATGATGACTTCGCCTGGCCGGCCGAGGGGAAAGGCTACCGGCACAAGGGGAGATTGCCGCCGGGCGGGCCGGTGGGTTTGAGGCCGGCTGCCGGCTCTTTCGCCGGGCGCAAGCCCCGCCGCGGCGATTTTTCGCATCTATAGTGTCCGCAATTCCGAGGAGTGGCGATTTGATCGAAGTCGAAAACCTGACGAAAATTTTTGGACAGAAATCCGCCGTCGATCACGTCTCCTTCAAGGTGGAAAAAGGGGAGATTCTCGGGTTCCTGGGACCGAACGGCGCCGGCAAAACCACCACCATGCGCATGCTCACCGGCTACCTGCCGGCATCGGGCGGAACGGCGCGGATCGACGGCTTCGACGTCGCCGAGCAGTCGATGGAGGTGCGCAAGCGCATCGGCTACCTGCCGGAAGTGCCTCCGCTCTATACCGAGATGACGATCGACTCCTATCTCGATTTCGTCGCACGGATCAAGGGCGTGCCCTCGGCCACGCGCGCCGAGCGCATCAACCGGGCGCTCGAAATGGCGCATCTGACCGACCGGCGGCGCGACCTGATCCGCCATCTCTCGCGCGGCTACCGCCAGAGGGTCGGCATCGCCCAGGCGCTGGTGCACGATCCCGACGTGCTGATCCTCGACGAGCCCACGGCCGGACTCGATCCGAAGCAGATCATCGAGGTGCGCCAGCTCATCAAGGGCCTGGCGGGAACGCACACCATTATTCTTTCGACGCACATCCTGCCCGAGGTCAGCATGACCTGCGACCGCGTGCTGATCATCAATCACGGCAAGATCGTCGCCGAGGACACGCCGGAAAACCTCACCACGCAGCTGCGGGGCGGGGAACGGCTCCGGCTGCTGGTGCGGGCCGACGAAGCGGGGCTGCGGACGGCGCTCGAGGGCATCGACGGGGTGCGCGAGATCACCGCGACGCCGTTGCGCGAGGCCGGGCGGCTGTCGGTGGTCGTCGAGGTCAGCCCGGAGCGCGACGTGCGGAGCCAGGTGGCGGCGCGGATCGTCCACGGCGGGTTCGACCTCTACGAGATGCGCAGCGAAAGCATGAGCCTGGAGGAGATTTTCCTGCAGTTGACCACCGAAGAGTCGGAAGAAGGCGCGAGGAGGGAAGCGTGAGAAGTCTGTGGGCCATCTACCGGCGCGAGATGCAGCATTACTTTGTATCGCCGATCGCCTACGTGGTGGGCGGCGTGTTTCTGGGCGTTGCCGGATTCTTTTTTAACGGCATTCTGACCTTCATGATGCAGCAGGCGATGCGGATGGGTTTCCAGGCGGCGCAGATGGGCGGAGCGCCGCCGCTCGACGTTCCCGGCATGGTGGTGCAGAACTTTTTCGCCGTGCTCGGGTCGCTGACGCTGTTCCTGGTGCCGATGCTGACGATGGGCGTCTACGCCGAGGAGAAGAAGCGGGGCACGATCGAGCTGCTGATGACTTCGCCGATCCGCGACTGGTCGATCGTGCTTGGCAAGTTTTTCGCCACGCTCACCGTCTTCGCGTTGCTGCTGGTTCCGACCCTGGCCTATCAGGGGTTCCTGTTCCACTACAGCGATCCGGCGCCGTCGTGGAAGATTCTGCTGGCGGGCTACGCCGGGGTGTTGCTGCTGGCCGCGGCGCTGATTTCGCTGGGCGAGTTTCTCAGTTCGCTCACCGAAAACCAGATCGTGGCGGCGGTGCTCACCTTCGGCGTGTTTCTGATCCTCTGGGTGCTGGACCTGGGGGCGCAGAGCACGACCGGCGGGATCGGGGCGCTGCTGAAGCAGCTCTCGCTGGTGCGCCGCTACAACGATTTCACGCTGGGCGTGATGGATCTGGCCAGCATGATCTACTTCCTCAGTTTCGCCACGTTCATGGTGTTCCTCACCCTGCGCTCGCTCGATTCGATGCGCTGGAGAAGGGCGTAGGGGGCGGCCGTGAAAATCAATCGCAACGAATTTTTCAAGAGCATCAGCTACGCCGGGGCCGCGCTGGCCGTGGCGGGCTGGCTGCGGTCGGGGATCGAGGGCGTGCTGACGCCGCTCGACATGGGGCTGATGATCGGGGGCGGCGCGCTGCTCGTGGTGGCGATCGCCTTCAACCTTCCCGCCCTGTGGGCCTTCGTCACCCGGCGCTCGTCGCGGCTGGGCGCGAACACGATCGTGCTCTCGCTGGCCGTCCTGGCGATTCTGACGGCGGTGAACGTGCTCGCCTTCCGCCACGACAAGCGGTTCGACATGACGAGCGAAAAGCTCTATTCGCTCTCCGACCAGAGCCGCAAGGTCGCCGATCATCTGAAGCAGGACGTCCACTTCCTCTATTTCAACAATCAGGCCGATTCGCAACTGCGCGAGCTGATGGCCGAATACAGCGCCCAGAACCGGCGCATCCAGTTCCGCCGCGTGGATCCGATCGCGCATCCGGAAATCGCCAAGCAGTACAACGTGCGGTCGATGAGCTCCATGGTGGCGACCAGCGGCGACCGCACGATTCACCTGCAAGGCACGGCCGAAGAGGACATCACCAACGCCCTCATCCGGATCAGCCACACGTCCGTCAAAACCGTTTGCTTCGTCGAGGGACACGGCGAAAAGTCGCTCGATTCGACCGGGGCGGACGGCTACAGCAACGTGAAGGCCGAGCTGACGAAGGAAACCTACAAGGTGCAATCGGTAAACCTAGTGACCGAGAAGGGCATCCCGGCCGCGTGCAGCGTGGTGGTGATCGCCGGGCCGCAGCAGGCGCTCTTTCCGCAGGAAGCCGATATGGTGGGCAAATACCTCGACGGCGGGGGCAAGGTGTTCGTCCTGGCCGATCCGGGAACGCATACGGGGCTCTCGTCGGTCTTCTCCGCCTGGAACGTCGGCCTCGGCGACAATGTCGTGATCGACGCCAGCCTCCTGAGCCGTTTGTCCAACACCGGTCCGGTCGTGCCGGTGGTGGTCGACTACGGCGATTCGCCCATCGCCGAGGGCTTTCAAAACAGCATGACCGTGTTCCCCATGGCGCGCACCGTGAACATCCTCAGTCCCTCGAAAACCACCCCGCAGATGGTCGCCCTGCTGAAGACTTCGCCGGACAGTTTCACCACCCCGAAGATCGTCGGCACGACCGTCAGCTTCGATCCGAAGACGGACCAGAAAGGACCGCTCACCCTCGGCGTGACCGCCGAGCAGAAGGAGAACGGTAAGCAGGCGCGGCTGGTGGTGATTGGGAACTCGGAATTCGCCGCGAATCGCTGGGTGGGCGTGCAGCGTAACGGCGACCTTTTCTATAACACCATCAACTGGCTCTCGCAGGACTACGATCTGATCTCGATCCGGCCGAAGAGCCCGGCCAACCGCCGGGTGACGATGACCGAGGCGCAGCAGCGGATGCTGATGTGGTTCAGCCTGGCGCTGTTGCCCGGACTCGTGGTGATCGCCGGCATCTGGATCTGGTGGAAGAGGCGGTAGCCCAGGATGAAGAAGAGCACTCTCGTTGTCGTGCTGATTGCTCTGACGCTGGGCGGCTACGTCTACTGGCACGAGTTCAAGCGGACGCCGGCCGCCGAATCCAAAGCAACCAACCCCGCCGTCTTCCATTTCCAGCCCGAGGACGTTGCTTCGGTCACGTTTTCGCGGCCGGGCGTCCCGCCGGTCGTGGTCGATCGCGACGGAGAAGCATGGCAGATCTCGCAGCCGGTGCAAACGCGCGCCGACAAGAACGCGATCACCAGCCTGCTCAACGACATTACCCTCACCCATGCCTCTCGCACGCTCACGCCCGCCGCAAACGAGCTGGCTGACTACGGCCTCGCCACTCCGGTGGCCACGCTGGACTTCAAGCTGAAGGACGGCAAAACGCACACCTTGAAAATCGGCTCGCTCGATTTTTCGGGAAATTCGGCTTACGCGCAGACCGACGGATCGAAGGACGTGATTCTGGTGCCGCAATCGGTGAGCAAGGACGGCTCGAAAACGCTCGCCGATCTGCGCGACAACTCCGTGCTCGGCATTTCGAGCGATAACGTTCAGTCCTTCCATCTGAAAACGCCGTCGCTGGACTTCGAAGCCAGGCGCTCGGTGAAAAATCCCGAAGCCTGGTCGATCAAGAAGCCGCGGCCGATGATCGGCGACTCGACGGCCATTTCGCAGTTGCTCGACAGCGTTTCGAACGCGAAGCTGGCGAAGGTGGTCAACGAAACGGGCGACGATCTGGCCGGCTACGGATTGACGCGGCCGGCGATCTCGCTCGAGGTCGATCTCGCCTCGGGCGGCCAGCGCTCGCTCGAACTGGGCGGCAAGCTGGCCGACCGCTATTACGCGCGCGACACCTCCCGCAAGATGGTTTTCCTCGTTTCCGACAGCCTCGAAGAACAGCTCGATCAGAGCCTCTTCGCGCTGCGCGACAAGCGCCTGCTGCGCGAACTGCCCGGCAGCTTCACCCGCATCGATTACCATGCCGGCTCGTTCCAGTTTTCCTGCGGCGTCGACAAGAACGGCAAATGGACGATGATCGCGCCGGCCGCCGACCAGGGAAAGGCGGTCGAGAACTGGAAGGTTTTCGATCCGCTTTCCGGCTCCAGCGCGCTGGCGATCCTCGATTCGCCCCCGCCCGCGCTGATGGCGGAAATCGCGCACCCGGCGATCAAGATCGACCTGACGCGCAAGGACGGCAGCAAGAAAATCTTCCGCGTTTCGAAGCCGGTGGGCGGCGACGTTTACGTCTGGGTCAACGACGAGAGCGGCCTCTATCGCATCAACAAACAAACCTACGACTCGCTGCTCTTCACAACGCCCGGCGACGTGCTGCAGTAGAGCGCGGAGTTCGGAACAGCCATGTCGTGCTGAGCGAAGCGGTCCGATTCTGACAATGCGGACCGCGCTGTATCCTTGAAGGCATCGGGGCGAAGCATCCCGGGGCTACGTCCCGCTTCGGCCCCTGCCCCTGCTCAGCGCCTTCGGGATCCTTCGCTTTGCTAGGATGACAAATTGCTACACCGCTCCGGTAGTTGACGGTTTGCTCGAGCGACATCCGGGATTCATGGGCAGAAGCCGGTAGTTTTTTGCGCTTTGTTCCGATGAATCATCCCGGAACCTGATTTGGCTCCCTGGCCAGAGACGTCCCGGAAGGCGATTTCAGCGCCTGGCAGTACTACTTTTCCGCTCCTCCATTTCCGCCCTATCCAGTACCGAAAAAACTCCGTCCTGGCAGGGAAATCAGTGCGTCCACGGCCCAAAAGGTCCATGGCAAAGTCCCACGTTTCTATAGACCTGGTTCTGGTCTGAACTGATTTATATATTAGCTTGTCGCCAACGGTAAACGCGTAAACCCTTACTGAATAGGTACTTGTGCGCCAACCGGCCGCTGGCGAGAATGGCGTGAGCTTGAAGGTTCCCGTGACAAAAAAGAAAGAGCCGAAAGACCAAAAAACGAAACCTGCGCGCGAACCCTCCCGCTTTCCGCATGACGGTCGCCGCAAGCACCGGCATTGGGAAGTGACGATTTTCTACCACGACGGCAAGCGATTCTCCCGCGTGTATATCGACCGGGAACGGGCGCATCGCTTCGCCGAACGCCAAAGGAAATCGCCGATTGTTCGCGCAGCCAAGGTTCGCGAGGTGGACTAGTGAGGAAAAACCCATGGGAACGCGTGGTGACCAATGACGGTTACGCCCCGCTCCTCTCCTACCTGCTTCTGGGCATGGCCGTCGTGCTCATCGGTTTCTTTCTTCATTTCTGGATCACTTTCGGGGCTCATCTGATTGGCTGGTGAAGGCGGGGAACGGGTGGCTTGAGCGGGGTAAAATCTGCTAAACTGACCTGCGATGCGACCGTAGTTTAGGGGTAGAACGGGAGCTTGCCAAGCTCCAGGCGGGAGTTCGAGTCTCCTCGGTCGCTCCAGATTCCGCTCCGCGGCTTACCGCGGCAACCCCACTTTTCGCAAGGGCAGGGCTTCAGCCCTGCCGCAATCGATGCGGTCTCAATCCGGCCTTGGCAACTAAGGCCCGCATTTCCTGGCTGCCGCACGGACGCGTTTCGACGGCTCGTTTTCCTCGGTGCCATTTTCGCAAGGCGCTTCGCGCTTTCCCTCCAAGGTCTCACCGCTTCGCTCTTTTCGCTGCGCCCTTTTCGCGATCGGGAAGAAAGTGCTAGGCTTCCCTGTCGCCAGCGAAGATGAGCGGGAAAATACACGTTGCCGTCGGCAGCACGCGAAAGCCGAAACTCGACGCGGTGCGCGAAGCGCTGTCCGGATTCGGCGCGCGCCTCGATGGCGGCGCGGGAATCGAGATCGTGGGCATCGCCGTGCCGAGCGGCGTTCGGCATACGCCGCTCAGCCGCGAGGAAACGATGGCCGGAGCCAAAGCTCGCGCTCTGGCTCTCAAGCAGCTTGCGGACGAGCGCGCCGAGCCATGGCGATTTCTGGTGGGACTCGAGGGCGGGCTCGACGTCATTGCAGAAAACGGCGCGCGGCGCGTATTTCTCGAGAATTGGGTCTATGTCGCCGACCGCGCGGGCCGCGCGGCGTGGGGCCGGTCGGGTGGGATTCTGCTGCCGGAGTCGCTGGCGGTGGAAGTGGTGGATCGCGGCGTGGAACTTGGCGAAGCGATCGACGCCTTCGCCGGCGAGCGCGGCGTACGCGACGCGCAGGGCGCCTGGGGCGTTCTCTCGCGCAACCTGATCACGCGCCAGGAGGCCTTCCGCGTCGCCGTGGTCGGCGCCTTCGCCCCGTTCTACAACGGCGAAATCTATGGGCGGCGGTAGCGCAGGGACTTTTCGCCTGCGCGCGCTGGGCACGAACCGAAATCCGCCGGCAAGATGCCGGCGCTACAAAAAACGGGTTTCGAGCGGGGCGGATTGTTGCGATAGTCGAGAGCAAGTTTCGGTGAGCCGGTGTTCGGTAGTGCAGTCGCTCATGGCTGCGGCCTTTGAACATAGGCCCAAAGCGAAACCCGCCGGCAAGATGCCGGCGCTACAAAAAAAGGCCTGTGAACGTTGATGTAGCGGCTCAGCGCGGCCTGATCTGGAAGCTGCGAGTGCCGGCCCGGCCCGCTGTAGCGCCGGCGGCTCGCCGGCGTTTTTGACTTTTGGCGGCCGAGAGGCCAAACAAGAAAGTTTCCGGCAAACGACCGGCCATCCCGCCGGCCGCTCGCGCTGGGCAAGACACGGAGGAAGCAGTGGACATCGTCAAGGGCAACATGGGTTGGATCGAAGTGATCGTCGGCCCGATGTTTTCGGGCAAGAGCGAGGAGCTGATCCGCCGTCTTCGCCGGGCGGAGATCGCGCGGCAGCGCGTGCAGATTTTCAAGCCGGCGATCGACCAGCGCTACGCCGTGGCCGAGATCGTCTCGCATTCCGGCCTCGGTATCGGCTCGGACCCGGTCGCGGGCGCCGCGGAGATTCTCGACCGCGTCGACGCGCGCACGGAAGTGGTGGGCATCGACGAGGCGCAGTTTCTGGGCGAGCCGCTGCTGGAAGCGGCGACGAAGCTGGCGAACCTCGGCAAGCGCGTGATCGTCGCCGGGCTCGACACCGATTTTCTTGGCCGGCCGTTCGAGCCGATGCCGCGCCTGCTCGCCATGGCCGAGGAGATCACGAAGCTGCTCGCCATCTGCGTGCGCTGCGGCAATCCGGCGGTCCACACGCAGCGGCTGGTCGCTTCCGAGGACCTGATCGTGGTCGGCGCGCAGGGCATGTACGAAGCGCGGTGCCGGCGCTGCTTCGAGCCGCAGCTTGCGTTGCAGAAACCGGCCGCGGAAGCCGAAGCGGCTCCGGCCGGCGAAAGCCACCGGCGGCCCGCGCCCCGTCCATCAACGGGCGCGGAGAATGCCGCCGCGCACACCGCCGGCAAGCCGGGACAGCCGTAAATGCGAATCGAGGCGCGAGCGCCCACGCGGATCGACCTGGCCGGCGGGACGCTGGATATCTGGCCGCTGTACCTGTTCCATCCGGGCGCGGTGACGGTGAATTGCGCGGTGACGCGGCATGCCTCGTGCGTGCTCGAAATGCGGCCGGGGCAGGGAATCGAGCTGATTTCGCGCGATACCGGACGGCGGGAACGGTTCCCGTCGTTCGACGCGCTGGCGCGCAGCGAACGTTACCGGCTGCCATTGCTGGCGCATCTGGTGCGCCATTTCCGGCCGCGGGGCGGGCTGCGCGTTGAAACGAATTCGGAAGCGCCCGCCGGAGCGGGTCTGGGCGGATCGAGCGCGATGGCCGTGGCGCTGTGCGCCGCGCTCGACCGGCTGACGGGCGCCGGGCTCGGGCGCGTCGGCTGGATTCACACGAGCCGGGACGTCGAAGCCGTGGTCATTGGCGCTCCGGCTGGGACGCAGGATCACTATCCGGCGGCGTTTGGCGGCGTGGCGGCGCTGCATCTGGAAACGGGCGGCGAGCGGCGCGAAGCTCTCGCAACCGATCCCGCCGCGCTCGAGCGGCGGCTGGTGCTCTGCTATACCGGCAAGCCGCGGCAATCGGCGATCAATAACTGGCGCGTGTTCGTGGCGCACATGAATGGCGACCGGCGCGTGCGCCGGAACCTGGGCGCCATCGCCGCGATTGCGCGTGCGATGCGCGAGGCGGTCGCCGGCGAGAACTGGGCGGAAGCGGGGCGGCTGATGCGCGAGGAATGGAACTTTCGCCGGCGAAATCTGCCCACGATTTCAACTCCGACAATCGATCGCATCATCGCGACGGCGCGGCGGCAAGGGGCGCTGGCGGGGAAGGTTTGCGGAGCGGGCGGCGGCGGATGCGTGGCTCTACTGATCGAGCCCGAGGCGCGCGATCGCGTCGAGCGCGCGGCTCAGGACGCCGGCGGCACGCTGCTCCCCTGCAAAATCGATCGCCGCGGCGTCCGGGTATCGATCAATCGAAAAGCATTTGCCGCGGATTCACGCGGATAAATGCGGATTTCTGAACCCCCGCCAGTCTGGAGGGATCTCGGCCAGCGCCGAAGGGATGTTCGTACTCGCCTGGAAGACCCTGGCTCCGGGAAGCCCGAAAACTATCCGCGTCCATCCGCGTTGATGCGCGGCCCTTCCCATTTTCCTCGTATTGACCGTATACCTTGGCGGCGCTCGGGAGTAGAATGAAGGCAACGGGTAAACGGGTGGCGGAATTATGTGGCGTACCGGGCTTGTTGTTGTGGTTCTTGGGATTGCGGGCCCTCTGAACTGCGCGGGCAACGCCGGGCAAACGGCGCCGGCTATCACTGCCAGTTCCACGGCCTCCAACGTTCAACACTCCTCCGCAAAAACTGCCTCCGACAGCCGCCTGACGAACGAAGGCAAGCTGGACATCGTCCGTTACGTCGACGGCGAGTACGCGAAAGTGGTGCAGCCGCTGCCGTCGGTCAAGCCGGGCTTCCGGCTGAAGCCGGGCCAGGCGGTCAATCAGCAGGAGCTGGAATCGGCGCTGATGCGCGGCATGCCCGCGGCGAATCCCGGCGACACGGTTCAGATCACCAATATCAAATTCGCTTCGAAAGAAATCCTCGTCGAGATCAATGGCGGCAGCAGCCCGCACGAGAGCTGGCGGCAGCGCATCCATATCCAAATGGGCGGCTCCATTCCGAGCACGCGCGTTGTCAAGGACCAGCCGCCGGGCCTCGAGAAGGTCGGCTCGACGCTCATCCTCGATTTCGGCGGCCCGGTGCCGAACCTGACGCCCGCCGAATTGAAGCACTACCTGTCGCCGTTCCTGAATTTCGCGGGAGAGCGGTCGGCGGCGGTGAACTGGGTGCAGACACTCGATCCGAAGTTTCAGAAGGCGATTCAGGCGCACCAGGCAATCATCGGCATGGACCGCGACATGGTGATCGCCGCGCTCGGCCGCGCCGATCACAAGGTCCGGGAGTTCGAGCCCGACGGCACCGAGACCGAGGACTGGATCTACGGCCGCCCGCCGGCAACCACCATTTTCGTCACGTTCATCGGCAACGACGTGGTGCGAGTCCGAAGCTTCCCTTAATACCGACCGGTTTCCGCCAGCCCTTGCTCCCACCAAAGCCTTACCCCTGGTTCCGTCCACGCCTGCCTGTTTCGTTGTTGTGGGGTCAGCAGAGGGCCGCTCGCGCCCCCTTCGCTGCGGGCGGCGAAATGTCTGGCGTTCTGAAAAAGAAGATCGAGAAACTCCACTAACTGCGCATGAATCCGGTCAGGCGCGGCCTCGTCGCCGAATCCGGGCCGCGCGCTGGTGGGACGTGAAGGCAACATCCCCAGGCGCAACTACGGCGCCTGGGGCACCGGGCATGCCTGTGAGCTAACATGAAGTCCGCGACCTCACCATTGACTTTGCCACGGGCGATTGCATAGCATCTTCTTAGAACCCAGTTTGATTTTGTTGTTGTCCGCTGCAGCCACGCTTCCCGAGAGGAGGAGTATGTCCATCCGTGTGGGAATCAACGGCTTCGGCCGGATCGGGCGAAACGTTCTGCGCGCTTCGCTGGGCGACAAGGAACTGGAATTCGTCGCCGTCAACGACATCACCGACGCGAAAACGCTCGCCCATCTGCTCAAATACGATTCGGTGCTCGGCAACCTGCCGCATCCGATCGGCCACGACGAAAACCACATCACTGTTGACGGCCACCCAATCCGCGTGTTCCAGGAAAAGGATCCTGGCGCGATCGACTGGGCTTCGGTCGGCGCCGAGTTCGTCATCGAATCGACCGGGAAATTCACGAAGGGCGCCGATGCGGCGCAAGCATCTGCGCGGGCCGGTGAAAAAAGTGATCATCTCCGCGCCGAGCAGCGATCCCGACCACACGATCGTCCTTGGCGTGAACGAGAAGACCTACGACCCGGCGAAACACCACGTCGTCTCGAACGCGTCCTGCACCACGAACTGCCTCGCCCCGGTCGCCAAGGTGCTGCACGACAGCTTCGGCATCGCCTATGGCGCCATGACCACCGTCCATTCCTACACCAACGACCAGCGACTGCTCGACCTGCCGCACAAGGACCTGCGGCGGGCGCGCGCGGCGGCGCTCTCGATGATTCCGACATCGACCGGCGCGGCCAAAGCGCTGCACCTGGTGATTCCCGAACTGAAGGGCAAGCTCGACGGCTACGCGCTGCGCGTGCCCACGCCGAACGTGAGCGTGGTCGACCTGACGGTGACCACCGAGCGGCCGGCGACGGTCGAGTCGGTGAACGCGGCGTTTCGCGCGGCGGCCGAGGGGCCGATGAAAGGGCATTCTCGACTACACGGAAGAGGAACTGGTTTCGATCGACTTCCGCAGCGACGACCGTTCGTCGATCGTCGATGCCGGCTTCACGCGCGTTGTGGGCACGAACTGCGTCAAGGTGCTGGCCTGGTACGACAACGAGTGGGGCTACGCCTGCCGCTGCCGCGACCTGATCCATTACATGGCGGGCGCTCGATGAGCGAACCCTGCGCCCGGCCGGCACGCTCCGGCCGGGCCGCCCGCTTCGTTTCCCCGCTGTTGGCAACAAACAGAAACACAGAGGCCCGTCCGTGAGAAAACTTTCGATCCGCGATCTCGAACTGCACGACAAGCGCGTTTTCATGCGCGTGGATTTCAACGTCCCGATCTCGCATGGCCGCATCCGCGACGACATGCGCATCCTCCAGACGCTCGATACCCTGCGCTACGGGCTCGAACGCAACGCCAAGCTCATCCTCGCCTCGCATCTGGGCCGGCCGAAAGGCAAGCCCGATCCCGAGCAGAGCCTGCGGCCGGTGGCCGAACTGCTCGGCGAACTGCTGGGCCGGCCGGTGCATTTCGCGGAGGATTGCGTGGGGCCAGTGGCGGAGCAGGCCGCGGCAGCGATGAAACCCGGCGACGTGCTGCTGCTCGAAAACGTCCGCTTCCACAAGGAAGAGGAGGCGAACGACGAGGAGTTCGCTCGCCAGCTCGCCGCGCTTTCGGACGGGCTCTACGTCAACGACGCGTTCGGCACGGCGCATCGCGCCCACGCGTCGGTGGTCGGGATCACGAAATTCGTCGAGCAGGCGGCTTCGGGCCTGTTGATGGAGCGCGAGCTGAAATTCCTGGGCGACGCGCTCGAGCGGCCGGTGCGGCCGTTCGTCGCGGTGCTGGGCGGCGCGAAAGTCTCCGACAAGATCGAAGTGGTGGAGAACCTGATGCACGTGGCCGATTCGCTGCTGATCGGCGGCGCGATGGCCTACACGTTTCTGAAGGCCAAGGGCATGCCGATCGGCGCCTCGCGCGTCGAGGAAGACAAGCTGGAACTGGCCGGACGGCTGCTCGACGATGCGCGGAAAGAGAAGTTTCGCCTGCTGCTGCCGATCGACCACGCCGTCGCTCCCTCGATCGAGGAGCGGGCGAAGATGCGCGTGGTGGACATGGGCAAGACGCCGCTGGGCTGGATGGGTCTCGACATCGGGCCGAAAACCGCCGCGTTTTTCAGCGACGAGATCGCTCGCGCGCGCACCGTCGTATGGAACGGGCCGATGGGCGTGTTCGAAGTCGAGCCGTTTTCCTGGGGCACGATCGCCATTGCCCGCGCGCTCGCCGCGGTCACCAGCACCGGCGTCATTTCGATCGTCGGCGGCGGCGATTCGATGGCCGCGCTCCGCAAATCCGGTCTCGCCGACCGCATCACGCACGTCTCCACCGGCGGAGGCGCCTCGCTCGAATTCCTCGCCGGACGCAAGCTGCCCGGCGTCGTGGCACTCACCGACAAGGTGGGCCGGTAGAGATGGCCCCGGGCTCCGCGCGCGTTCCGGTAATCGCCGGGAACTGGAAGATGCACAAGACGCAGGCGGAGACGCGCGAGTTTTTCGCCGCGTTTCTGCCGCTCGTCGCCGGCGCGAAGCATTGCGAAATCGTGGTCGCGCCGGCGTTCACCGCGCTTGCCGCGGCGGTCGATGCCGCGCGGGACTCCGGCGTGATGATCGGCGCGCAGGATTTTTTTGGGAGCCGCAGGGCGCCTTCACCGGCGAAATTTCCGCCGGCATGCTGGTCGAAAGCGGCTGCAGGGCGGTGATCGTCGGCCATTCCGAGCGCCGCGAGCATTTCGGCGAAACCGACGACATCGTGGCGCGCAAGGCTCGTGCCGCGCTCGACGCCGGCCTGCGCCCGATCGTTCTGCGTGGGCGAAACGCTCGGCGAGCGGGAAGAGGGAAGAACCGAGGAGGTTCTCGAGCGCCAGTTTCATGGAGCGTTCGCCGCGTTGACCGCTCAGGCCTTCTCCCCTATTCTATTAGCGTACGAACCGGTCTGGGCGATCGGCACCGGGCGCACGGCCACGCCACAACTGGCCGCCGAGGCGCACGGGTTCCTGCGATCGCTCGCCGCGTCGCGTTTCGGCCACGAAGCCGCCGCTCAGTTGAGGATTCTCTATGGCGGCAGCGTGAAGCCCGCGAACATTCGCGGGCTCATGGCGATGGAGGAGATCGACGGCGCGCTGGTTGGCGGAGCGAGCCTCGATGCGAAGTCCTTCGCCGAGATGGTCAATTATCGAGAGGGGTAAAAGGTTTCCACTATGCCGGTCAAGGTGAAATGGGTTATCGCGTTCGGGATCGGACTCCTGCTGCTTTGGCTCGGCTGGCTGCTTCCGATTTTCCTGACGACATTCCACGTGGCGCTTTGCGTCGTGCTCGTGTTCATCATTCTGATGCAGAGCGGCTCGGCCACGGACCTCGCCGGCGCGTTCGGCGGCGCGGGCAGCCAGACCGCCTTTGGTCCCCGCACGGCCGCCACGTTCCTCACCAAGGCCACCGTCTCGGTGCGCGACGATGTTCATGCTCACTTCGCTGGTCATCAGCCTCCATCAGGTTGGCGGCCCAGGCGTCCCCGGCATCAATTCGGTTCTCTCGAAGACCGCGGCGCCGAAGCCCGCCCAGTCCGCTCCCGCGCAGCCGAAACCGGCCGCGCCAATCACCTTGCCGCCAGCCGCGCCGCCACCCACGGTCCCGGCCAAGCCAACCAAGCAGTAGGCTCGAGCAAATCCTGAATTCGCGCCGGGTGTTCCCGGCGCCTGGAAATGTTTCCCCCGCGGGGGCGACCCTGCTGGGTCGCCTGCGTCTTCTAACCCTGGATTCTCACTACAATGCGAGCGCGCGAGGGCGGGAATGCCGCTTGTGCCGGTGAATTGCGGGCCGCCAATCTCGGCGGCGTATCGCCGGTGCATGGTTCCTTCGATGCACAGGGAAAAACTCCGGTGGGTCCCGACAAGAGGCGTCGGGATGCAAACGGCGCAACGCTTGCGCTACGTGGTGTGTGGCTTGCGTTGGGGGAATTGCGGAAAAGGCGCACAGGCAGGAATGCCTGTGCTACCCGGTTACTTCCCGATTTTTGGAATCCCGCCGGCGTTGATCTGTTAAGTTTGACCGTCCTGTTCGCGGTGCGCTGCAGGCTCGAACAGGATTTCCGGAATTCGTCGGGAAGGAGATTCCTCCATGCCGATTGTCGAGTCCAGCCTTCTTTTCCTTTTGGCGGGGCTTTGTGAGATTGCCGGGGGCTACCTCGTTTGGCAGTGGTGGCGGAACGGCGCGCACTGGATGATTGGCTTGGCGGGCGCGGTCGTCCTTTTCCTGTATGGAATTGTTCCCACCTATCAGCGTGCTCATTTCGGGAGGGTCTACGCCGCTTATGGCGGGTGGTTCATCGTGCTCTCGCTGCTTTGGGGATGGAAGGTCGATGCGATTCGTCCCGACCGCTACGACATCCTTGGCGGCGCGATTTGCCTCGCCGGTGTTGCCGTCATGATGTACTGGCCGAGGTGAAGTGAGGGCCAGGCCGGGTTTCTCACTTAGAACCTGCACGAAAACCGAATACCGTTTATGTAGAGGTGGGTTTCAGCCCGCAGTCTTTTCTTCGCCGGCTAGCAATATGCCGCCCTGAAGTGTTCGTTGCCAAGACATCCTTTACACCGGTTGCCAGGACATCCTTTACACCTGGCTGTGCTCTTCCGGGTGTGGGTTTGGGTCCGAGCAGGTCCCGGAGGGAGCCCGTAGGGCGACCGGAGGGACCTGCTCGGCGGCGATTGCCGCGTCCCTCGTGTGCTCGATCACCAGCGGGCGGCTTTGCCCGCTCGCCAGATCGATCTCGCGAATGTACATGTGCCGGTAGCTGACCAGCAGCTTGCCGTCGAACCGTTCGACCCGTACCCGTCGCTCCGCCAGCGCCTGGCACACAAACAGCCGTTGCCGACCCTCGACCAGACTCCCTTGCGTGTTCAGCTGCCGCACCTCGCTCCCCTCCGGGTATTCCCAGTCCCGTGGTCGCTCCTGATAGGCCCGTCGACTCGGCCGGTAGCGATCAGCCGGTCGCTGCATCCCCAGCGCTTCATGCGGCCGCCGATGGTTGTAGCTTTGCCGAAACTCTTCCAGCACACCCGGCCACTGCTCGATCCGCTCGGGAACGCCGCGGCGCCGCAACTCCTCCCCCAGCGTCCGGTGTAGCCGCTCGACCTTCCCCTGCGTTTGCGGATGGCGCACCTGTCCGTAGTACAACCGGATCCCTTGCTCGATCAGCCGCACCGACAACCACGTCAGCCCCCACCCGTTCGTCGTCGCCCACCAGAGCGAGCCGTGGTCCATCAACATCGCCTCTGGCAATCCGTATTCCCGGAACGTCGCGACCAAGCTCGCGTAGGCCAACTCCGCCGTCAGCGCGCTCAACGCGTGCAGCCCGACCAGGTAGCGGCTGTGATCGTCCTCGATCGTCAACGGGTGGCACTCGCCGCCCTCGAGCGGGTACTTCCCCTTGGTATCCATCTGCCAGAGCTGGTTCGGCTCGGACCGCTCAAACGTCTTTGGCGCTGGCCCGTGTACGTCCTTGGCGATCAGATCGTGCCGCTCCAGAATCCGATGAATCGTCCGGACCGGCACGTGAATCCCCTGCTCATCGCGCAGCACCACGTGCAACTTCTTCGCTCCCCAGCCGGTCTGCTCCCGCAGGGCCACCACCTGCTGCTCGGTCCCCTCCGGCGTGCGCGCCGGCGTCCGATGCGGTCGCCGGCTCCGCTCCACCAACGCCGTCACCGTCCTGGCTTGCTCGTAGCGGCGCCGCCACACATACCCGGTCGGCCGCGAAATCCCAAACTCCCGGCATAACTTCGCCAGCGGCTCCCGGCCATCGACGGCCCGAACCACAAACCGCACCCGCTGCTCGCTCACGTCCACGCTCCTCCAAGGCATCGCTCCCGACCTCCTCGGTCGGAAACTCTATCCCACCTGTAAAGGATGTCGTGGCAACCACTGTAAAGGATGTCCTGGCACCATACACTGAAGGGCGGCGCTACAAAGGCTCACGGCACCGCTCGATGACGAAAGAAATATGATCGCCTGTGAGAAATGCGGGCTAAGTTGGCTTCCGGGCTGTGCTGACAGGAAAATCTGCGCGGCGATTGAAGACGGCCGCGAGCGCCGCGGCGCCGAGTAGCATCACCGCCGGATCGATCGGATTGCGGTAGCGCAGCGAGGCGTGCGTCAGGTAATAGACGCAAGGGAAAACGACGGGGAACACGCTCACCGGAAACGCGTACGGACTTCGTTTCCAGTACAAGGCGACGATGCCCGCTATCGCGCCTAGCGCCGCGAGCGCGTTTGCAATGTACAGGAACCGGATGAACGGGCTCGTGGCATCGCGGAAATCGATCACCGGATCGGGCGAGCCTAGCCACATCGCAACGAAACGTCTTTGCGTGAGCCACAACTCTAGCCGTTTGTGGGTGAGGATGAAGCCGGTCGCTTCATTCCATTTCTTTCGCAGAAATGCAGTCTCGCCGAGCTGGACGTATTCGCGGATCTGGCCGTAGGCGGTGATTCGCGCCATCACGTCGCGGCCGTGCGGATTCAGCACTTCGTTGTTGCCGATCCACAATTCGAAAGGGAAGTCCGAGCGCAACGGCACGAAGCGGTGAAACCGCGCATAGTTCCGTGCCGTCCACGGAACCAGGCACAGCACAACGACCGCCGCGGCCAGCGCCGGCCGCTTAAGCCACGCGAGGCCACCGCGCCGCCGCCGTCTCCACGCCAGCCACAGGAGCAGAAACGGCGCGAGCGAGCCGAGCGAGGGCGTCGTCAGGAGCGTCAAGCCCCACAGCAGACCGTAGCCGATCCAATCGCGCGCGCGTTCGGAATCGTCGAGCGCAAGCGTGGCCCACAGAATCGTCGCCGCGAGCAGCGCGGCCAGCGACGTGTCCCAGATCCAGTCGAACGGAATGATCACGCCGTTCGGAAACACCGCCCAGAGCCAGGCCGCCCCGGCCGCCAGCGTCACGCCGCCGACGCGCTTGCCCGCGAAAAACAGCGGAATGCAAACGCATGCCGAGCACAGAATGTTCAGCGCGGCGGCGGCCCAGAACGAGGCCGGAGTGAAAATGCCGAAAACGCGAAAAATCCCCGCGAGCAGCAGCGGATAAACCGGCGCGAGCCACGCTGTGGGGCCCGTGTGCTGCCGGTACGGGTCGCTGAAGCCGCGCCCCTGCGCGAGCGCCTGTGCGATGTTGCCGGTTTCCTGCGCGAAAGAGACCGTCGCCAGAATGCGCGGGGAAACATGCCGCGCCTGGTTCCACGCGAAAAGCGCACGAGCCCCCAGCGCCACGGCCAGAATCAGCCACAGGGAAAGGACGCACGCTTTGAATCTACCCGTCATCGGCCTCGAGTATGCATCTGCCGCCCGCCTCATTACCTCGTAGGGGCACGTCGCACGTGCCCGAACGCGTTTCCGTCCCGACTTGCCTGCCGGGCAGCGGCAGTCTAGAATTCTGAACGATACACCTCCCGTGCGGAAGTGGCGGAATTGGCAGACGCACCATCTTGAGGGGGTGGCGCCGTAAGGCGTGTGGGTTCGAATCCCACCTTCCGCACCATTCCAACCTCCTTTGCAGTCAGTCGATTACGGTTACCGCTCATTGCCGCGTACCCGATATGTACCCTTCGTCCCGGAGAGAATCACCAGGTCATGCACGCCCTAAATCGGCTTCGATCTTTGCCTGGCGCGACCGTGCCCATGGCACACAGTGGCGGTCTGGCGTGATGGTTGGTTTGAGCGGTAACGCCCACAGCCGCCGGATTATTTCTGGGGCGTTGCTGCGCTGACGGCCTCGGCCGCGTCGGCTTTGGTTGCTTCCCGCGTGAAGTAGAAACGGATCACCCATTCGCTTTGTGAGCCTTGCCCGGCTGCAACCGGCGGATTGAACTTCCAACGCTGTGCGGCTTCAACTGCCAATTGGGCGAAGTATCGACTGGGTCCCGGAATCACCAGTTCTGCGTGCTCGACGTTTCCTGATGCATCCACTTGTACTTTTACGGATACGAGGATCGTTCCGCGTATCGTGTCGCTCGCACTCTTTGGCACGTCCGGCAGGACTTGCCGCGCGATGGTTCCTTCGACCGCGACATTGGGGGTTTGGAGGGATCGCTCAGCTTGTTGAGTATTCGTATTGGGAACCGCCTGCGGTCGCTCTTGCGGCGCCGCTGCCTGGTCTTTTCGCGCTGCTTTCTGTGGAAGCGTGCTACTTCCCATTTTCTTTTGAGCTTCGGCAATCACAGCAGGCTTCCCGGATCGCAGTCGAATCCTGCGGAATAGTCTCGGTCCGAACAGGCCTCCCGCCAGCGCCAAGCTTGCTGCCAGTAGAAGTAGAAGAATGTATCGGTACCGCCTGCCTTGTTGCGCATTGAGAGCGCTATTTGAGTCGGTTGCCGGGCCCTTGGAACTGATCCTGAGAGGAGCGGGTTCTGAGGATTGGATTCCACTTGTGCTCGCTGCCGTTGAACGTCCAATTTCCGTGGCATGCGTTCCGCAGAGGTAGATCGGCTGGCTCCGCTGAACATCGTTTAAGGCAAGCATCAAAGGTGTTCCGAAGTCACAAGCATATTGGCAGTACTGGGGCAATCGCTCAGGCGGTTTTCCAGGCGGAAGGCGCCACTCGGAGCGGTTCTTACAAGGATGTTTGTGCGGGCGCTTCACGAATGCCAACGATACACCAGTTTGGAAACGACTACACTGTCTGGCACAGTGCCGCTTCCCTTGTGGACGTTGCTCCAGAGCAACGACGTAATCACCGCGGTGTGCCACCTTAGGCCTAAGGAATCTGCCCGGGACCAACCGGTTTCACCAGCGCTCCGGGGCTTCAGGAGGAAGACGTGGGTAGCAAGCAGTCAGAAGTTCGTGTCCTTGTTGTTGAAGATTTCGAGCCTTGGCTGAGATTTGTGAAAGCGGCGCTCTACCAAGAACCCGGCATGCAGATCGTAGGAACCGCACCGGACGGGCTGGAAGCCGTCGCAAAAGCGCGGGTTTTGCAGCCAGATTTGATTCTGATGGATATCAGCCTCCCGACATTGAACGGAATCGAGGCTACGCGGCAAATCAGCCGCTTGGTCCCTGCGGCGAAAATCATTTTCCTCAGCTTGGAAAATGAGCCGGAAGTGGTGAAGTTCGCACTCGCCGCGGGTGGCAGGGGTTATGTTGCCAAATTGGACGCTCACAGAGAGCTGCCATCCGCCATGAAAGTGGTTGCTGATGGCAACCGGTACGTCAGTCGCAGTTGCCGGGCTTCCAGTTGACCGAAAAGGCAGCCAAGCAGCCTTTCGATTCCCGACTGGAACAGATTTGAAATTTGCCAGGCGAATGCACGATACCGGGCCCGGCCTCTGCCGTGCCTACGCTTCGACATGTGAATTTCGGGACTGGAATGGAGGGAAAGACGAGCCGGGAGTATCGGCATGCTAAAGGCGAATTCGGCCCATCTTCAGATTCAAGGAGAACGCCGGAATTGGGGACTGTAAATCTTGACAGTTGGCAGCCGTGAGTGCTCGTCTTAGGCTCGGTACAAGGGCTGACGGCCGTGCCTGCTTCGAAGATTCTTGGTACCTGCGGAAAATTCTCCGCGCAGCTCCTTGACGGGCTCGCCCCGCCCGACTGCGACACGATCCTTGCGGCGGCCACCAAACGACAATTCCCAGCCAAATCGGTGATTGCCAACCAAGGAGGACCCGCCGAACACCTTTACCTGCTGACCAGGGGTCGTGCTCAACTCTTTTTCACGACAACAAACGGGGAAAAAATTATCTTGCTTTGGCATGCGCCGGGACAAATCCTTGGCTGTGGTGCGCTTTTGTCCAAGCCGTCACGCTACTTGGTTACCACAGAGGCAGTTGAGGACAGTTGTGCGTTGGTCTGGGGCCGCACCACGATTCGCGCCCTGGCGAAGAGTTATCCTCGAATACTTGAGAATGCGATCTTGACAGCATCAGAGTACCTGGCCTGGTATTGCGCCGCTCACGCCGCGCTGAGCACACAAAGCGCTCCAGAGAGACTTTCCCAACTCCTGGTCTGTTTGGCCCGGGGAATTGGCCGGGGGGTCGGGGGTGGCGTGGAACTGGATGTCACCAATGAGGAATTGGCCAGTGCGGCGAGCATCACACCGTTCACGGCCAGCAGATTGCTTGGCAAATGGCAGCGCAGCGGAGCCATCAAAAAGCGTCGCGGGAGGATTCTGATTCCATCTCTCGATAGGCTAGCCGCCTGACCTCCACTCCTTGTCTATCCCCCCCCCGAAAGGGTTTTCCTTCAACTTATCGTGCGCACGAGGTTGCTCCAGAGCAACGACGTGATCACGCCTCGGTGTCATCCTTCAGGTGGCGAACCCATCCAGGGGGCAACCGATCTCAGGAGGAGTCCTGGAGTTTCATGAGGAAGACGAGGAGGAAGCGGAATACGTGAGCAGCAAAGAGTCAGTGGTGCGTGTACTTGTTGTCGATGATTTCAAACCTTGGCTGAGTCTGGTGAAAGCGATGCTCGAGAATGAGCCCGGCATGCGGATTGTAGGGATTGCACTGGATGGATCAGAAGCTGTGGCAAAGGCACATGCTTTGCAGCCAGATTTGATCCTGATGGACATCAACCTCCCGAAACTGAACGGAATTGAAGCTGCTCGGCAAATCAGCCGGCAGGTCCCTGAGGCGAAAATCATTTTTGTGAGCGTGGAAAGTGAGCCGGAACTGGCGAGGTCAGCGCTCGCGGCGGGCGTCCGGGGCTACGTCAACAAATTGGACGTTGAGAAAGAGCTGCTGTCGGCCATGAAAGCAGTTGCTTCTGGCAAGCTGTACGTTAGTCGCCGTTGCCGGAATTCGATTTAACCGGAAAGATAGCTCGCAGCCCCTCAGCCGATTGCTCATCCGCGGTCTGAAAATTTCAATACGCGGTCACGCTTCAGGCTATGGTGCAGCTTCTCTCATGGACAAAGGCGTCTCGGCCAGCAAGAAGCGCTCGTAGCCCCGCCTTTCCAGTTTGGCAAAAGCGCGACAGATCGATAGGCCGACAGGCGCGCCTTTAGCACCAAAGTGCCTCGCCGCATCAGTTAATATGCATCTTGCGAGGAAGTAATCGAAAAGCTTCTCCGGGGCGCGGCGACATCTTCCCCCTTGTGCGTTAGCGGCCTACCATGCGTCTCGGGGGTGCAAGATGGCACGTTCGTTCTTATCGGTTTTGCGAATCAGTCTTTCCCCCTCCCGCCGGAGATCGGCGGAGGCCGCCGAGAGCGCGAAGGCCCAATTGTTCGCGCAACACCTGACAAACGTGCTCGGCCAACTGAAGGAACAGGAACGGCTGCTACTGGACAATTCCGCGCAGCGGCTGGCCGAGGAATAATGCGGCGCCGCGCGTAGAAACACGGGCTTGGCGAAACGTCCCTTGTCGCGACTGCTGGGTCTTCCCGAGAGAACGGCCGGCGGCCAAGGGAGTGCAACTTGGACCACACCATCTCCTGAAGCATCTCCACTGCGATTATTCTGTGAGTGGCGCCGGGCGCCATTGCTCGTGGCGTTCGGCGGTTCATCGAAGAGGAGGCCCAATGCGAGCCTTCCTATCGAGCCGGTGGTTGCCGGCGGAGTCGCAACTGGAGATCATCGCAATGTCCGCAGTCGCGGGACTGCTGCTTTGCCTGCTGATCTGGCTGCACCTGATTTGATATCCCCGCTGACGGCACCTCGGCCCGTAACTCCCACGCCTGGCCCATCAGCGCACACTCTCCTTGTGGCGGCCCGCACCCTGCCCGATGAAGTCTTGACATTCGGCCCCCTCCTGCATTAGCTTTCCGCGATTTACTTACTCAAACTGCCCCGGGGAGTCCAAAAAAAATCCACTTCAGGAGCGAAGATGAAACGCACGCTCGCGTTACTCTACGGGGTCCTCTGCTACGTGGTGTTTCTGGCGGTGTTTCTTCGCGCCATCTGGTTTGTCTGGACAATGGACAGCCAGGCGCCCAGCTCGTCCCTGGTTCATGCCCTGGTGATTGACGCCGTGCTGCTCGGCTTGTTTGCCATTCAGCACAGCGGCATGGCGCGCCAGGGATTCAAGCGTGCCTGGACCCGCATCGTTCCGCTGCCCCTGGAGCGCAGCACGTACGTGCTGATGGCCAGCCTGGCGCTGCTGGCGGTGGTGGAATTCTGGCAGCCGTTGCCCGGCGTCGTGTGGCATGTGCAAGCCTCATGGGCCGTGATGCTGCTGAATGTGCTCTTCTGGCTCGGCTGGCTTGTCATTCTCACGAGCACCTTCCTGATCGACCATTTCGACTTGTTCGGCCTCAGGCAGGTGTGGCGCTACTCGCGCGAAATCGCCTATCAGCCGCCCACGTTCAAAACTCCGGGGCCTTACCGCTTTGTGCGACATCCGCTGTATCTCGGGTTTCTGATCGCCTTTTGGAGCGCGCCGCTGATGACGACGGGCCGCCTGTTCTTCGCGGCGATGTGCACCGGCTACATCCTGGTCGCCATCCCGCTCGAGGAGCGCGACCTCGTCGTCTATCACGGCGAGGAGTACAAGGTGTACCGCAGCGGCGTTTCGATGATCGTGCCCTGGCCGGCAAAGAAGAAGCAGACGGAATAGCGCTTCCGTCGAACGCCTCCGGGCGCGGCGGGATGGCGCCGTGTCCCGGAGGTTCGCATTTTCGCACCGGCCGACTCGCCATCCCGCTTTGCCCGGAATTCCGGCGCCTGGTTCCTTAGACGATTCTTATCGGCGGCTTGATAATCGCCTGATTCTCCGCGGGTTCTATTGACATCCGCGCGCGATGCGACATACTGGCATTCCCCTTCCATGAATATCGTTGAGCGTGAGGACCGCTTGTTGTCCGCGAAGCGGGCCTGGCGCGCGACTTCCTTCTGCGGGATGGGTGTCGCCGATGATCGAGGAACGACCTGGAAGTCCGGACCAGACAAACGCGCCGCCGGAATCGGCTGCGACGGAGACAGGCGCCGAGAACATGGATGAGCGCGGCCCCGCAGGGGAAAGCCGTCTGTTGTCCGTGCCGGCCGATCTGGCGCAATGGAAGCTCGAGGCACTCGACGCCGCGCCGGTCGGCTTCCTGATCACCGACCGCGTCGGCAGGATCGTCTGGACGAATCCGACGATCGAGCAGATGACCGGTTTCACGCCCGAGGAGCTGCTGGGGAAAAATCCGCGCATCTTCAATTCCGGGCTCCAGCCAGATTCCTTCTACCGGGAGGTCTGGACAACGATTCTCGCCGGGCAGAAGTGGCAGGGAGAGATGGTCAACCGGCGCAAGGACGGCACGCTCTACCACGAGGAGCAGATCATCACGCCGGTCCGCGACGCCAAGGGCGAAATCTCCCATTTCATCAGCGTGAAGCGGGACGTAAGCGAGCGCCGGGCGAGTGAGAGCGCGCTGCGCCGCAGCGACGAGCTTTTCCGGCAGGTCACCGAAAACATTCAGGAAGTGTTCTTCGTCTACTCCCCGGAACCCCTGCGCGTCATCTACGTCAGCCCGGCTTACGAACACGTCTGGGGCCGCTCGCTCGGCTCCGTCTACGGTCAGCCCGAGTTGCTGCTCGATTCGGTGCATCCGGATGACCGCAAGGCCGTAGTCCAAACCTTTCTGCAGGACCGCAAGGGCCGGCCCAGCGCGACCGAGTTCCGCATCCTGCGCCCCGACGGAGCCTCGCGCTGGATTCGCGTCCGGACCTTCCCGGTGCACAACGAAACCGGGCGCTTCATTCGCGTGGTCGGCTTCGCCGAGGACGCGACCGCGCGCAAACAGGGCGAGGAGGAGCTTTGCCGCGCGCGCAACGAACTGAACCTGGCCCTGGCCGAGTCCGGCGAGCGCGAGCGCGAAAACCAGAAGCTCACCGAACTCGTCGACATGATCCAGTGCTGCCAGAGCCGGGATCAGGCGTTCAAGATCGTCGAGGAATTCCTCGGGCAGATTTTCGTGGCCTTTGGCGGGGCCCTCTACCTGATCAGCCCCTCTCGCGACGAGGCCGAAGCGGTGGCGGCCTGGGGCCTGGGCGCCGAGGCGGATCGAATCTTCGACCCGCAGGACTGCTGGGGCCTGCGGCGCGGCAAGGTGCACGTGGTGCCCGACGCCAGCTCGGCGATGCGCTGCGCCCACACCCACGACCGCCAGGACACCGGCCACATCTGCATTCCCCTGGTGGCCGACGGGGAAGCGCTTGGCTTGTTGTATTTCGTCTGCCCGAAGGACGCACTGGAGCTCGCGCCGGAATTCCATTCCGATCCGTGGAAGCGAATTGCCGAGCGGGCGGCGGTGGTGGGAGAACGGCTTTCGCTCGCCCTGGCCAATCTGCAATTGCGCGAGGTGCTGCGCCAGCAGTCGGTGCGCGACCCGCTCACCGGGCTTTTCAATCGCCGCTACATGGAAGAGACTCTCGACCGGGAACTCAGCAGCGCCGCGCGCCGCAACGATCCCGTCGCCGTCGCCATGTGCGACCTGGACCGCTTCAAGGACTTCAACGATATTTTCGGCCACGACGCCGGCGATCTGGTGCTGCGCGAAGTTTCGGCGGTGCTGAAGGCCAATGTGCGCCACGGCGACGTGGTCTGCCGCCTCGGCGGCGAAGAGTTCGTGATCATCCTGCCCGGCGCCAGCGTGGAGATCGCCCGCGAGCGCCTCGAAGCGATTCGCCAGCAGGTGCAGTCGCTCTCGATCACCCACCGTGGCCGAACGCTGGGCAAGGTCACGATTTCCGCCGGCCTGGCCGGCTTCCGCAAGGACGGCTCGACAGCCGAAGACCTGCTCCGCGTCGCCGATAAAGCCCTCTATTCCGCCAAGAACGAAGGGCGCAACCGCGTCTTGCTTCCCGTCGCGGAACTGTGAGCAACGCCGGCTCGTGGACCCTCAAGGTCAAAACGGCGTTGCCGGCAGTCTCTCCGTACTCTTCGCGTCCCCTCCGTGTTACAGCTCTTCGGGCCCTTTCGCATTCCACGGCTTATTCCGCATTTCTCACGATGAGGCGAGGCCGTAGAAGCTTGAACGCAGTTTCTCGCTCTCCATTGCTGGCTGGCAGCTACGTTGGCCGCTGGTTGGCAGATGGTTTCTTCAGTGCAGGGTGAAAAACGCCGGCGGGTTCCGACAAAGGGCGTCGGGATGCAGACGGCGCAACGTCGGCGCTACATGGCACGCTGACCTCGTGTTTGAGCTGAAGGAGAAAAGGCGCACAGGCAGGAATGCCTGTGCTACGGGGACGGCCAGACGCTGGGAGAGTTGGCGCAGTGGGGCGCGGGCGGGAAATGTGGTGAGAAATGCAGGTTAGGCTTCGCGATCGACACGGCAGGTGCCGAGGGTGTCTTTTCTTTGTTTCGTCGGGTTTGTGCGTGGAGAAAGTCAAAACCCCCGGCCTTAAAACCGAAGGCCAGGGCACCCGCACACGCTGCGTCAGAGGAATCGCGGCTTGCGGGCAGTTCGAGTGATCAAGCCGCAGGGCGGAGGTCGAGGCGCGCGGCGGCGGCTTCCAGGGCCAGCGTGCCGGCGCTGAAGTGGGGATCGAGGAGATGTTTGGCGATGGGGCGGACGTCGGCGCGGCGAATCATCAGCGAGCGATAGACGCCGGCGGCGGAAATGTCGCCGGCGAGGCGGAAGCCGACTATGCGGCCATCGCTCAGGAAAATCTTGCGCAGGGCATCGCCGTGGCGCGAGCGCAATTCTTCCTCGCCCGCCATTGCGCCGACGGCCATCACCGGCAATCCGAGATGCTTCAGGCTGTTCATGGTTTCCGCGCCGGGATAGACAGTGTCGTGGCCGAGCAAATTCATGGCGACTACGCGGGCCTGAGCCACGGCGTTCGGAAAAATGGCGTGAACGTACCGCCTGCCCGTGAGCAGATCGAACGTCTCGGCGACGTCGCCCGCGGCGTAAACATCGGCGACGCTGGTGCGCAGGTGATCGTCGACCAGCACGCCCCACTTCGTATCGATTCCTGAGCCGCCGAGAAATTCGGTGTGCGGCTTGACGCCGGTGGCGGCGACGTAGACGTCGGCCTTGATTCCGCGGCCCGATTCCAGCGCGACGCCGGTGGCCTTGCGTTTGCCCGTGAACGCGGCGGCCTTGGTCTGCAGGCGCACGTCGATGCCGCGCTCGCGCATCGCGGCGAGCACGATCTCCGCCGTCTCGCTATCGAGCATGCTTGGCATCACGCGGTCGGCCATTTCGACGACGGTGACCGCGAGGCCAAGCTCGCGCAACAGAATCGCGATTTCGACGCCGATGAATCCGGCGCCTACGATCACCGCCTTCCCGCCGGCTTTGCTTTTCCCGCGCTCGACCAGCGCTCGGGCCGCGGTGAGCGATTTGAAGTCGTAGACGCCGGGCAGAGCGCGACCGGGCAAGGGGGCGTAAAGGCTGCTGCCGGAAGCGATCACCAGCCGGTCGTAGGCAAGCATGGCACCGCCTTCGAGGACCACCTGTTTTTTGGCGAACTGCACCGCGGTTACACGAACATTCGGGCGGTGCTCGACGCCGAGCCGGCTGCAAACGTCTTCGCCCTTCCAGAACAGGGTTTCCTTCCGGCCGGTTAGGAAATGATCGGCCATCGCGGGCGGCGCGTACGGCGCGAACGGCTCGGAGGAGAGCAGCGCGATTTCGACCTTGCGGTCGTATTCGCGCAGCGTTTCGGCGACGGTGAGTCCGGCGGGTCCCGCGCCAATGATCACAACCCTCATCAAGTCTCCCATTCCCGGCTCGCGTTTTCGGCCCGAGCCTGGCCGCTCGTTCGCCGGCTCGTGTGCCGGCAATCGATTCGCGCGATCAGTCGGCCGCCTCGGCCAGATGCAGTGCTTCTTCGGCCTCGTGGATGGATTCGGACTCGAAATGCGGCAGGCCGAGCGCGGCGCGCTTCGCTTCGATGTGACGGCGAATGAGCACGGCGGCTTTTTCCGGATCCGGCTCGACGGCGAATTTCGCGCCGACGACGCCATCGAGTCCGTTCGCCAGCAAATCGACCACATTCTTGCTGCCGAAAATCGGCGGCTGCACGCCGAGCACGGTGAAAATGCCGCTGGCGACGACGTACGTGCCGATCGACACCGCCTTTTCCGAATACCATTCCGGCGCCGCACCCGCCAGCGGCAGCTGGTCGATATCGACGCCAAGCGCATTCGCCAGCGCCGCGGCGAGCACGAGGATGCGCGAATTGTCCACGCACGAGCCTACATGCAGCACGGGCGGAATGCCCAGCGCCTTGCAGACCGACCGCAGCCCCGGCCCGGCTTTCTCGGCCGATTCCGGCATCATCTGCCCCGCCTTGCCGTTGGCGACGGCGGCGCAGCCGGTGACGAGCACCAGGATGTCGTTTTCGATCAAACGGCGGGTGAGGGCCACGTGGCCGTAGTCCTGCGGGATTTTCGGGTTGTTGCAGCCGACCACGCCCACCGCGCCGCGAATCGTGCCTTTGGCGATCGCGTCGATGAGCGGCTTCGGCGTGCCGCCCAGCGCGCCGAGGATCGCTTCCACCGAGAAGCCGGCCATCATCGGCACCGGCTCGACCGGAATGCGGACGCGCTGCGGATTGCGATTCGAGAAGGCTTCGACGCCGCGGCGCACGATCTCCTTGCCGATCTCGATGCCACGTTCGGGAACGAACGTCAGATGAATCGCGCCGGGGAATTTGGCCTTGTCGAAGGTGGAGATCACCTGGGTGTGGAAGCACTTTGCGACGTCGGTGACAAACGGCATGATGCACTGGTAATCGACGACCATCGCTTCGAGCGCGCCGGTCATGATTGCCAGCTCCTGCATCAGGTGGTTGCCGGCCATCGGCACGCCGCGGCGCATCAGCAGCTCGTTGCCGGTGCAGCACAGGCCGACGAGGTTGATGCCCGCCGCGCCCTTTTCTTTCGCGAGCCGCATGAGTTCGGGATCCTGCGCCGCCTGCACGATCACGTCGGAAAGCATCGGGTTGTGGCCGTGGAGCGCGATGTTGACGTGGTCGGCCTTGAGCGTGCCGAGGTTCACCTGCGAGACGACCGGCTTCGGCGTGCCGAACATCACGTCGGAAAGCTCGGTAGCGATCATCGATCCGCCCCAGCCGTCGGACAGGCTGGTGCGGAGGGCATGCAGCAGGATATTCACGTAGTCGTTGTCGACGCCCATGTGCGTGCGGTGCAGCATCTCCACGTTTTCGCGGTCGATGCCGCGCGGCGTGACGCCGAGCTTGTGCCACAGCTCACGGCGCTTTTCCGGCACGCGGGCCAGGAAATCGAGCGACTCCTTGCGCGAGCCGTATTCCTCGAACATCGACCGGGCCACGTCGCGCGCCACTTCGTCAATCGGCCGGCTGTCGGTTTTGATTCCGCGCTCGAGGGCGAGCGCCTTCAGTTTCTCGCCATCTGTAATGCGGTAGCCGGAGGTTTTGCCCTCGGCCAGCGCGGCGAAGGTTTCGAGGATGTCGCGGCCGTGGTCGGAATGCGCGGATGCGCCCGCGGCGATGGCGCGGCCGAGGTTGCGGGCGACGATGGTATCGGCGTCGGCGCCGCAAACGCCGCGCTGCGGCCCTTCGCCGAAGGGATCGATGCGGCACGGGCCCATGGCGCAATTGCGACAGCTCACGCCCATGGCGCAATAGCCGCATTGCGGCTCCTGCGCGCTCAGGCGGTCCCATACGGTGGGGATGTGCTCCTCGGCGGCGCGGTCGATCATCTTGTTCGCGTCGCGGGCGAAGGATTGATGGCCATTGAAATTCATCGGTTTCATTGCAGACCTCCGGCGACCCTGGTCGCGGCGGCTCCCCATTCGCGCCAGCCTTCGACGGTCCCGGGAACCTGAGGGACTTCGGGCGCAATCTCTTGCTGGGCGGCGAGCACCACGCGCGTCTCGCGCAGGCGGCCCTGGCGCACCAGTTCGTTCACGTCTCCATAGACCAGCGCGTCGACCTTGCACACCTCGGCGCAGGCGGGAATGCGGCCCTGGCGCACGCGGTCGATGCAGCCGTCGCATTTCACGGCGACGATGCGCGGCGCCGGCCCGTCGGCCAGCGCGTGAAAGGTGAGCACGTCGAACGGGCACACCATCGCGCACATCGCGCAGGCGATGCACTTGGCCGGATTCACGAGCACGAGTTGATGCTCAGGGTCGCGGAAAATCGCCGCCGTCGGGCACACCTGCTGGCAGGGAGCCGGATTGCAATGACGGCAGCGATTGGGGAAGGACGTGGCGAGCGCATAGCCCGGCTCGACGTGAACGCGTGTGCGCGGCGGCGGGTCCTCGAACATGGCCGTCGGGGCCTCGCGGCTCCGCGAATGCTCCACGGCGCAGGCAAACTCGCACTGGCGGCAGCCGATGCACCGCTCGGGATTGACGAAAACCATCGGGAGGGATTCACCGCCGCGGGAAGGTGTTCTCTCGAGGGTGTTGAGGGTAGCCATGGCCATTCTCCTTGCCCGGTGCCGCCCTGAAGGGCGGCGCTACAAAGGCATGCCGCTCCGCCTTCCGTGGAGACGGGCGGGTGCCCCAGGCTTTGGATTCAGGCCTGGGGACTTTTCCGGCAATCTCCGCCTTTCCAATCACTCATCCCTTCGCCGTTCCGGCCTCGCTGCTCGCGCGCTCGGTTTCGAGCTCCCGCCGCAGCGCGTCGAGGATCGACCGCGTTTCACCGGCGAGCCGCGCCGAAAGGTCATACGCCGGCAATCCGGCGCGATCGCTCTCGCGCACTTCGGGATCGAAGGACAGGAAGCCGAGGACGGGCAGACCGGGCGAGCGCGTCGTGATGAAATCGCGATCGGCCTGGCCGGCGGTCTTGCTGCCGACCAGGAACAGGCGGTCGAGGTGAATGTCGCGGGCAAGGTCGCGGATCTGCTCGGCGATGGCGAGGCTCCGCACGGTCGGTTCGACGAGAACCAGCATCGCGTCCACGGAATCCGCCGTCGCCCGCCCCAGATGCTCGACGCCGGCGTAAAAATCGAGCAGCACGACCTGCCCGGGGTGGAGCAGGACGTGGCCGATGAGCGCCTTCAGCAGCGCGCTGCGCCCGCAAATGCAGCCCGAGCCGCCGCGCTCCACCGCGCCGAGCTGCAAGAGCCGGATGCCGCGATGCTCGGCCGAAAAGCGTTCGGGAATATCGTCGACGCGCGGGTTCAGCCGCACGTAGCCGCCGGTTTCGTCCGGGTTCTGGCCGGTACGCTCCGCGATGAACTCCTTCATCTCGGCGATCGGCCGCAACTCGCGAAGCAACTCCTCGGGAAACCCGAGCGCCGCGCCCAGCGAAGGCGCCGGATCGGCATCAATCGCCAAAACCTGGCGGCCTTCCCCGGCGAATGCATAGGCGAGCAGGCTCGCAAGCGTCGTCTTCCCGACGCCCCCTTTTCCTGTAACGGCGATCTTCATGTATGGGTCACCCGTTGTATCCATGAAGGGCACGCCCTGTGCCAAATCGGCCCGGCACGGAAGGGAATGCCGGCAAAGGTAAAGGTTCTCGAATCAACCGAGACGGAAAAGCGCGACCGAAGAGGAAGGGAAGCATTCGCTGCGAACCGGGAAACAAGGGGCGAAATGGCGCATTTTCAGTAGCCATTTGGCGCAAATGGGCGCGCCGAGCCGTTTCGAGACGAGCGAAACGCGGACCAAGTCAATCCGATAACTCCCTGATTTTTTTTCGTTTGCGGTGCGAAAAAGGCTTTCCCTCGAAGCGAATTTTGTGGACAATGCGCTGCTCTGCAGTGGCGTGGGGCCACTCGCCTTGAAATTCGTGCGCAGATGTATATGATGGTTGCTTCGGATTCGGCGTGGGGATTCAGGTAGTCACTCAGCAGCCGTTCTTGCCAATCTTCGGAGTGTGAGGAATGCGTTCTCGGGAAACGGAACAGGGGTCAGGTGCAGCCGCAGGATTCTTGGCGCTGGTGCTGGTAACCCTGGTGGTTGCGACGGTCTACATTTTCGTGGCGCGCATCTGGCCGATGCCTCCCGCGATCACCCGCGTGGGGCACTGGATCGACAGCCAGTACAAGCTGACGCTCTGGATCACGGGGATCATTTTCGTGATGGCGCAGTTGGCCTTGGCGTGGATGGTCTTCCGCTATCGCGATCGCGGCCAGAAGGTGCGTTTCGTCCGCGGCAGCCACGTGCTGGAGATCGTTCTGGACGACGGCGACGTTCGTGCTCTTCACGACCCTGGGCGCGATGGCCGTCCACGCCTGGTCGCAGGTGCACTTCATCGCCCCGGCGCCCGGCGCGCTCCAAATCGACGTCATGGCCGAGCAATTCACCTGGAATTTCCGCTATCCGGGCCCCGACGGCAAGTTCGCCCCGACCGCGCCGAAGTTCTACAATGATTCGAACGGGAATCCCTTCGGCATCGATCCGAGCTCCAAGGATCAGGACGATATCGTTTCCCCGATCCTGGTGGTTCCGGTCAATCAGGAAGTGGCGCTCCGGATGCAATCGAAGGACGTCATCCACGATTTCTACGTCCGCGAATTGCGCATCAAGCAGGACATCGTTCCCGGCATGATCATTCCCATCCATTTCACCCCGCGCGTCATCGGCAAGTACGAGCTGATGTGCGCCCAGCTGTGCGGCATGGGCCACAACCGGATGCACAGCTATCTCGAGGTGGTGAGCGAAGCGGATTTCCAGAAGTGGCTGAAACAACAGGAGGCGGAGAACCAGCAATGAAGCCGTTGCCCGCTACAGGAGCGAGCCGATGAGTGCCCACGCCCACCCCGTTTCTCATCACGCCGAGGCGCCGCATGGGTTCATCCGGCGTTACATCTTCTCCACCGACCACAAGGTGATCGGCGTCCAATACTGGATGCTGGCCCTGGCGGCCGTCACCGTCGGGATGGTTCTCTCCTGGCTCTTCCGGGCCCACCTGGCCTGGCCGAACGCGGCGATTCCGGGTTTTGGCGGGGCGATGCGGCCCGAGCAATATCTGGCGCTGGTGACCATGCACGGCACGATCATGGTGTTCATCGTGCTGACCACCGCGCCGCAGTCCGGCTTCGGCAATTATTTCCTGCCGATTCAGATCGGGCGCCGACGACATGGCCTTTCCCGTGCTGAACATGCTTTCGTTCTGGACGACCTTTCGTCGCCTTCCTGGTGCTGGTCTCCGCGTTCTTCGTCACCGGCGGCGCGCCGATCGGCGGCTGGACCTGCTACCCGCCGCTGAGCGCGCTGGGCGAAATCGCCGGGCCCGGGCAGGGGACGGGCGAAACGCTGTGGGTGGTCGGCATCGCGATCTTCTGCTGGCGCTCGCTGATGGGCGCGCTCAATTTCATCACCACGACGATCGATCTGCGCGCCAAGGGCATGACGCTTGATGCGGTTGCCGCTGACGCGTTTGGGGCTGGTTTGTGACCGCCATCCTCGGCCTGCTGGCGTTCGGCGTGCTGCTGGCCGCCTGCATTCTGCTGCTGCTCGACCGGCTGGCGGACACGAGCTTTTTCATTCCCGGCGGGTCTGGTCGTCAGCGATCAGGTGGTCCCTGGCACAGGGCGGCTCGCCGCTGCTGTGGCAGCATCTGTTCTGGTTCTTCGGCCATCCCGAGGTTTACATCGCGATTCTGCCCGGCATGGGCGTGGCTTCGCACGTGCTCTCCACTTTTTCGCGCAAGCCGGTCTTCGGCTACAAGGCGATGGTCGATCGCTACTGCGCGATCGGCTTCCTGGGCTTCTGCGTCTGGGGCCACCACATGTTCATCAGCGGCATGAGCCCCTATTCGGCGTTCGCGTTTTCGATCCTGACGATGGCGATCGGCGTGCCTTCGGCGATCAAGACGTTCAACTGGCTGGGAACGCTCTGGGGCGGCAAGATCCAGTTCAACTGCCGATGCTGTTTGCGCTCGGGTTCGTTTCGCTGTTCGTCACCGGCGGCCTTTCCGGCCTGTTCCTGGCGCAGCCGGCGCTGGACCTCTACCTGCACGACACCTATTTCGTCGTCGCGCACTTCCACCTGATCATGGGCGTCGCGGCGATCTTCGGGATGTTTGCCGGCACGTATTTCTGGTTCCCGAAAATGTTCGGCCGCATGCTGAACGAGACGATCGGCAAAGCTTCATTTCTGGCTCACGTTCGTCGGCGTCTACTGCATCTTCATGCCGATGCACTTCCTGGGACATGCGGGCGATCCGCGGCGCTATTCCGACTCGACCGCGCGTCACTTCCTGCAGCCGCTGCATCCCGTGCACGTCTTCATCACGCATCGCGCGCGTTCATCACCGGCGGCGGCGCAGTTGATCTTCCTGTTCAATTTCTTCTAGAGCATGAAGCACGGCGAGAAGGCCGAGCAAGAATCCCTGGCACGCGACGACGCTCGAATGGTCATTCCGTCGCCGCCGCCGTTCGACAATTTCGCGGGCAAGTATCCGACGCGTCTATCGCGGCGCCGTACGAATTCAGCGTGCCGGGCGCGGCCGAGGATTATCATTCCGCAGCACTTGCGCCCGAGCAGGTCGCAAAGGCCACTGAGTCAGGAGACGGCTATGCCGGCACAGCACAACCGATACCGACGAACTCGAACACTACTGAGCGCGGTGGCGGCGCCGAAGCGGCCCGGCAGGCCCGGGCGGAGGTCGGCGGACGGCGGACCGGGCGGACGCGGCGGCTCGGCCGCGGATTCCCGCAGCGCGCCTACTTCACCGGCGCTGACCGTGGCGCCTGGCCGGCATCGTCATGTTCTTCATGGCGCTGGCCAGTTCCTTCATCGTGCGCAAGGGCCTCGGCAACGACTGGCAGCTCTCCGCTGCCGCCCGTTCTCTGGTTCAATACCGCTCGTTCTGCTCGCAAGCAGCGTGACGATTCAATGGCGCGGCGCAAGCTGGTGCGCGAGGACGTGCGAAGCGTTTCCGCCACTGGTGGTGGGTGACCACGGCCTCGGCCTGCTTTTTCTCGCCGGGCAGATGATTGCCTGGCGGCAGCTGTGCAGCGAGGGCGTCTTTCTGGCCACCAATCCCGAGCAGCAGCTTTTTTTACCTGCTGACGGCCGCGCACGGCGTGCATTTGCTCGGCGGCATTATCGCCCTGTTTTGCGTGGCGTTCCGGAACTGGAAGCGCTCGCGCATGTCACAGCCGACGGCCGCCGAGATGGCTTCGATTTACTGGCATTTCATGGATGGGCTGTGGGTTTTTCTGTTCGTACTTCTGATGCTGGGACGGTGAACCGTGCACCATACTGAAGCCGAACGCGATTGCCGGAGTCGCCCTGGTCGGGCGGCGCGTCTCCCTTCGCGATCGGCTCGAAGAAACTGGGGATGTGGCTGTTCATCGTTTCCGACACGCTCACATTTTCCGCCCTGCTGATCGCCTACACCTACGTGCGCCTCGCCAATCCGGACTGGCCGCGGCCGTTCCAATCAATCCGGCCATCATCAACTCGACGATCATGACGCTCGTGCTGCTCGCGCAGCTCCTGACGATGGTCATGGCCGTGACGGCGGCGCACGCAGCAACGACCGCAAGCACGGCCGTGACGTTGATTCTGCTCACGATGGCTCGGCGGCCTGCTCTTCGACGTGCCTTCACCTCAGCGAATGGTTCCACCTGTTCCGGAAGAGCACGTCACGCCATTACCAGCAATCCCGTGGGGCAGCGCCACTGTTCGGCGCCACGTTTTTCGGCATCACCGGCCTGCACATGACTGCACGTCACGATCGGCGTCATCTATCTGGGCATCGTGGCCATCGGCTTCGGCCGCGGAAAGTTTTCGGCCGAAGACGTCGAAGTCAGCGGCCTTTACTGGCACTTCGTGGACCTGGTCTGGATGTTCGTGTTCCCGATGATCTACCTGATCAACGTCACACCGAAATAGGCAGGGAGTGGAGAGAGAGAGTATGAGCGCGAGAGAAGAAGCCCTCGAGCAACACGCTTCGGGAACGATCAAGCTCTTCCTCTGGGTCTGGGTCGCCCTTCTGATCATGACCGGCCTCGAGACGCTGCTGGCCTACGAGGACATGGCCCTGCTGATCATGCTGACCCTGCTCATGGGCCTGTCGGTGATCAAGACCGGGTTCATCGTCTCCTACTTCATGCACATGCGGTTCGAGCGCATGGGCCTGTTCCTGATCGTCGTGCCGGTCGTCGTCTTCATCATCTGCATGATCCTGATCTTCTTCTATCCGGACAGCATTCGCCTGCTGCACATGCAGCCGCGGTAAGGAGTTCGCCATGCGATTCTGGAAAGGGCTACGGGGGAAGATCGGTCTGGGCGCCGCGCTGGCGGGCGTTCTGTCCTTGAGCCAGTCGGCCTGGGCGCAGGGCTGCGTGCTGTGCTACACGTCGGCTTCGGCGCTGAACAAGAACGCCGCTCACGAGCTCGACAAGGCGATCATCACGCTGTGGATTCCGCCGGTTCTTCTCTTCGGCGGCATTTTCTTCTACATCTACAAGCGTCGCAGCGCATGGCGCGACGCGGCATCCGACGAATCCCTGGCCGCCTTCGAGCCCGGCGCCTAGCTCGAAACCTCGGGCCGCGCGCGGACCTGACCGCGGCCTGTTCCCTTCATCTCTTCGAATCTCGATTTCCTTCCAGAAATTTCCGCATCGATTTCCCCGATCCTCGCGCGCGCGAGGTAGAATCGGTTCATGCGATTTTTCAGGGGATTTGCCAGGGAAAAAGATCTCCCGATCGAGCCCGCGCCCGCCGCGCCGCTCGGCGTGGCCGCTTGGGCGTCGTGCGCTGTATGGCTCATCGGCACGCTGAAAAAGAACAGCGCCTGGGTTTCCGGCGGATTGACCCGGAGCGAGGCGCATTCGCTCGACAAGGCCATCCTCGTGATCGGCCTTCCACCGATTTTCTTTTTCATCGGCATTGCCTACTTCGTCTATCGCCGCCGCCAGGTCTGGCGAGGCGAAGCCGAGGCCAAAGCCGCCTCCCATTCCGATTCCGCCGCGTCCTAGCAGTCATCTCCCCGGATACTATCGCCAGCTCCACCGCCCGGCATTCGCCCTGGTTTCGGTAGCCACGGTCGGCGCCTTACCGACCGTGGCCCCGTGCCCTCGCGGAATCCGGACCGGCCAGCCCGCACTTCTCAGGAAAACTTTCCTCTCGCCTGGTCTTGCCGAGGTCCGGTCCTTTGCGGCGCTATTGGCCGGGTGCGGACGTGACGGCTTCGTAGATGGCGAGCTTCGACGCGGGCCGCCCGTCGAGCTGTTGCTCGGGCGCGTAGACGCGGTGCGTCGCCGGGTCGATGGCGATGCTGTGAACGGCGTAGGGAACGGGGAAGTCCTCGAGTTTGCGATACCGGTCGGGCGTCTCTTCCTGAAAAACCGAAATGGCTCCGCTGTAGCAGGCGACGTAGATCCGGCCGAGCCCCGCGTCGAACTGCACGACGTCGGCGCCGCGCGCCTCGGGCAGATAGGCGATCGGCGCGTCGCGGTCGAGATCGAAGACCGTCATCAGATGGTTCTCCTCGCACGAGAGAAACGCGCGGTGATGCTCGGGATCGAGCGCCATGCCGTGATTGCCCAGGCACCGGCCCACCGGATATTCCCCGACCACGGTATCGGTCGCCGGATCGATCACCGCGAAACGGTTCGTGTCCTCGAGATTGACATAGACCTTGCGCGCCACGGGATCGTATTGCGGCATGCCGGTTTCGCTCGGGAAATGGATCCGCTTGATCTGAACGTCGCGCCGGGCGTCGATCACCGCCTCCACGCGCCCGCGCTCGTCGGAAACGTAGATTTTGTGGAATGGCGCGGCGTAGGCGATGCCGTCGGGCTTCGCGGCGGTGGGAATCTTCTTGATGACGCGCAGGGTATGGAGATCGATGACCGCGATCTTGTTCTCGAACCAGTCCGAAGCGTACAGCTTGCCGAGATCGGGCGCCGGCATCACGCCCTCGACGCCCGGCGTATCGGGGATGGTCTTGATCAGGCGGTCGGTGCGCGTGTCGATGACGTTGATGACCCCGGCGCCGAGATGCGAGGAGAAGAGCCGGTGGCTTGCCGGATCGACAATCAGATAATCGAACCGCTTGCCCGCCGGCCCCGGCAGATCGATCGTCTTGACGAGCCGCAGCGTGTGAGCAACCGCCGGCCGCGCCGCGCGAAGCCCGCCCGCCCCCAGCGCGGCAAAGGCCATCGCCATCGCGGCGAATCCGACCACCCGGATGCGCGTCATCCCGCCTCCCTCGGCCACGTTTGCTGTTCTTTGGCAGTCACGGTCGGTGCCTTTCCAGCCGTGGGCCCGTGCCCACGCGAAATCCGCTTTGGTTAGAGCTGTGCTTTTTCGCCGCCGCGGGTCATGTAGTAGTAGATCGTCGGCGTGACGAAGAGGGACAGGACCATGGCGATCAGCAGGCCGCCGATCACGGCGATGGCCAGCGGCTGCAGCATCTGCGAACCGGCGCCGATGGCCAGCGCCAGCGGCAGCATGCCCGACGACCGCGGCGATGGCCGTCATCACGATGGGCCGCAGCCGGCGCCGTCCCGCCTGGAAGATGGATTCTTCGGCGCGAGAAGCCCGCGGCGCGGAATTTCTCGTCGGCGTCGAGCAGCAGGATGCCGTTCTTCGCCACGATGCCGATCACCATGATCAGCCCCATGAACGAGGACAGGTTGAAGGTGATGCCGGTGAGCAGCAGCGCGAAGAAGACGCCCGCCGTGGAAAGCACCGCCGAAACCAGAATCGCGATCGGCGCGGAGAAATTCCGGAATTCGAAAAGCAGCACCAGGAAAACGAAGACGACCGCCAGGACCAGCACCATCAGCAGGTCGCGGAACGATTTCTGCTGCGTCTTGTAGAGGCCGCCGTATTCGACGCGGATCGAGGGCGGCAGGTGCAGCTTGGCCAGCGTCGTCCTGCACGGCGGCGATGCCGTGGCCCAGGTCGAGCCCTTCGAGCCGCGCCGTGACGGCCACGTAGCGCTGCTGATTGTCCTGCAGAATTTCGGTCTGGCCGGGCAGTTCGGTCATCGTGGCGAGCGAGCCGAGGTTGGCGTCTGGCCGGTGGGGCTGACGAGCAGCGGTGTTGTTCATCGCCGCTGAGCGAGGAGCGGACGGCTGCGGGATAGCGGATGCGCAGCGTGTAGGGGCGGTCGTTGACCACGATCGGCTGCGCGGCGCGGTCACGCCGTCGAGCATGGCCTCGGCCTCGTCGGCCACGTCCTGCGGCGTGAAGCCGGCGTGCGCCGCCCGCGGCCATGTTCACCTGGAAAGAGACGGCCGGTCCGCTGGTCGTCGAATCGATGCCGTTGTCGATATCCACCACCGGATGCTTGCCGCCCACGTGAATGTTGCCGATGGCGTCGGCGACGTGCGGCGCCCAGGTATCGAGCAGATTCGCGTCGGGGTTGAACATCATGATGTCGATCGGCTGCGGCGCGCTGGTCAGGTCGCCGATCATGTCCTGCAGCTTCTGCGTGAAATCGACGTCCACGGCAGGCTCCGGCGCGATCGACCTTGGCGCGCATTTCGTTCATGATCGACCAGACGTCGCGGCTGCGGTCGGTTTTCAGGTTCACGGAAATGTCGCCGGTGTTCGCTTCGGTCACGGCCGCCAGGCCCAGCTGCAGGCCGGTGCGGCGCGAGGTGCTCTCGACCTCGGGCACCGAACGAACGATCTGCACGATGTGGTCGACCATGCGGTTCGTTTCCTCGAGCGAGCTGCCCGGCGGCGTCACGTAGTCGAGGATGAAGCTGCCTTCGTCCATCTTCGGCAGCAGGTCGGAGCCGATCTGCCGATAGCAGAGATACGAAACCACGATCAGCAGCGACGGTGAGGATCGGCACGCAGATCGGGATATTTCAGGCTGCGCCGGAACCAGCGCTCGTAGAAGCGGATCACGCGGCCGAAGTAGCCCTTCATCAAGTGCTGTTCTTCGGCCTGCCAGCAGCCGCCGCATTTCGCTGCTCCGTCGTACTTCGCGAGCCGGCGTCGTCCGGCGGCAGCGGAGCGCGGTGGATGCGTCGGCGCGCTTCCGCCCGCCGTCGCCTCGGGTCTGGTCTTGCGCAGCAGGTAGAGGCACAGCGTGGGCGTCCAGGTGAGCGCCAGGGTGAGCGAGGTCAGCAGGGCCGCGCCGATCGGTGACGGCCAGGGCGCGGAAGAAAACGCCGGTGACGCCGGTGATGGCGATCAGCGGCACGAAGACGACGATCGGCGTCAGCGTCGAGCCGACCAGCGGCAGCGAAAGTTCGTGCAGCGTGAGCGCCACGGCCTCGAACCGGCCTTCGCCCGCTTCGCGGTGCAGCACGATGTTTTCCAGCACCACGATGGCGTCGTCGATGATCAGCCCCACCGCCGCCGCCATGCCGCCCAGCGTCATCAGGTTGAAGCTCTCGCCCAGGAATTTCATCACGATGAAGGTGACCAGCAGGCTGATCGGGAATCACCATGCCGGCGATGAACGACGTGCCCCAGTCCCGCAGGAACAGCACCAGCACCGCCGACGCCAGAATCAGCCCGATCAGGATGGCGTCGCGCACGCTCTTGATCGATTCGCCCACGATCCACGACTGGTCGTAGAAAGTGCTCACGTGCACGCCCGGCGGCAGCGTTTTTTCGATCTGCTGCATCTCCGCTTTCACCGCCGTGGCCACCTGCATGGTGTTGCTGCCGCGCTGGCGGTTGACGTTGATCAGCACGGCGGGCTTGCCGTTGGCGGTGACGATGGTGTAGCTGCGGCTCGAGCGCGGGCCGGACCGTGCGCGACGTCGCCGCACGTAGATCGGCGTGCCGGCGGGCGAGTTCTTCACGAAGATGTTGGCGAGTCTGCTGGATGTCGTGCGCCTGGCCGCTGATCAGGCCGAGGTAGAGCTGGTGATTGCGCGCGAAGAGGCCCGGCGACTGGATGATGTTCGAGCGATCGACGGCGTTCAGGAGGTCGGAGATGCTCACGCCGGTGACGCGCAGCTTGGCCGGGTCGGGCGCGATGTGGAATTCCGGCACCTGGCCTGCCCTGAATCACGATCGTCGCAGACGCCCTGCAGGCTGGTGAGGCGCGGCTTGATGTTGTACGTGGCCAGCTCCCACAGCTCGTTTGCGGCGACGGTGTTCGACGTCAGGCTGTAGCCGAGGATGGGGAAGCTGGAAAATTCCAGCCGCTCGTGCGCTGATCTTGGCCGTCGGCGGCAGCGTGGTCTCGCACGCGCGCCAGCGCCGCGTTCACCCGCTGCAGCGTCTCGAACATGTCCACGCGCCAGCTGAAATACAGGTCGATCTTCGGCCGAGCCGCGGCTGGTGATCGACTGCACGTCCTCGATGCCCAGCACGCCGCTCACCGCTTCCTCGATCGGCCGCGTGATGGTGACGAGCATCTGGTCGATCGGCATCACGCCGTTGTCGACGCCGATGATGACGCGCGGGAAATTCGTGGTCGGAAAAACGGCGATCGGGATACGTGAAAGCCAAGTAGGCGCCGACGAGCGCCAGCGTGATGATCAGGAAAATGATCGATTTGTGCTCGCGCGCGAACCAGTAGGCGCGGACTGCGGCGGCGAGCTGATCCTCTTTCACCGGTTGGATCGGCTCGTCCATGAATGCTCCTGAATCGCGCTCAGTCGGTGGGCCGCGGCCGCGGCGCTCGCGCGTCACTTTCGTCCCGTCGGGCAAGCCGTAAGGCGCCCGTCGTCACCACCCGCTGGCCGGCGTTCAGCCCGCTCAGGATCTGCACTTCCCGGCGGCCTCTGATTCCCGTCGTGACTGTCGGTCTGGTGCGCGTGCCCCTCCGGCGCCGATGACCATGACCGAAGTTTCGTTCCGTCGTCGGCGGTGAGCACCGCCGCCGCGGCACCACCAGCGCGTCCTTGATCGTCCTCGCGACCATGTTCACGTGCACCGTCGAGCCGGGCTTGAGCCGGTCGCCCGGGTTCGCGGCTTCCACCCAGACCTGCACCGTCGTGCTGTTCGGATCGAGCGCCGGGCTGACCACGGTGACCTTGCCGGGAACGTCGGGCTCTCCTCCCGCCGCGGCAGGAGCGTCGCCGGATTGCCGACGCGCAATTGCGCGGCCTGCTGCGGAGAAACGTAGGCGCGCGCGATGACGTGCGCCAGATCCATCACCGTCATCAGCGGCGTCCCGGCGGTGGCCATCTGCCCCTCGTAGAGCGGGCGGTCGGTGACGACGCCGTTGATCGGGCTGCGAATCTCGGAATACTGCAGGTTGGCGAGCGCGGCCAGGTAGTGGCCTTTGGCCGAGGCGAGCTGCCCCTGCGCCGAGCTTCAGCGACTCCTTCTGGCCGACGGCTTCGAGGCTTTTTCAGGTGCGTCGCGGCAAGCTCGATACTGGTTGCGCGCCTGCGTGTACGTGACGTGCGATTCGTCCACCAGGTTGCGCGCCATCGCCCCGGCATTGATAGAGCTTCAGCCGGCTCTCGTAGATGGCTTGCGCGGAACCGCATGGCTTGCCGCGTGGCCACGACGTCCAGATTGGCCTGACTGGATCTCCTGCGGCAGACTTACCTCCGTGCTGGTGGCGTAGGCGGCCTGCGCCTGTTCGTAGGCGCCCTTGGCCTGCTCGGCGGCGGCGGCCAGATCCTTGTTTTCGAGCTTGGCGAGCAACTCGCCCGCGCGCACCGCGCTGCCGCGGCTGACGTAGAACTTCTCGATGGGCGCGCTGATTTTCGGCACGATCGTGGCTTCGCTGCGCGCGTAGAGCACCGCGTCGGCCGAGACGAGGTCTGCTGAATCGTCTTCCGTGCGACGGTCGCCGCCTGCACGTCGACCACCGGTTGGGCTGCGGCCGGCGGCTTGCCGCCGCAGCCGATGCGCACGCGAGGCTCGCGGCGAGCACGAGAGCGAGGGGAGGCTGTCGGCAACCGATTGGGCTGTGCCACGCTCAGAAACTCCCCGTGATCGTCTGGAGCGCGGCCAGCGCGTCGCGATAGCGAGCCGCCCCGGCGGCGATCCGCTGCTCGCGCGCCTGATCGAAGCGAAGTTTCGGCATCCAGCACTTGCAGCACCTGCGTTTCTCCTGCCTCGTATTGCATCGTCACCAGCTCCAGATTTCGCGCCGCCAGGTCCACCGACCGGCGCAGGTTTCCGAGTTCGTTCCACGCCACCGCCGCCTCATTATAGGAGTTGTAGAGCGCATTCAGCATCTGCCGCTGCGCGTACGAAAGATTGATGCGCGCCAGCGCCTTCTGGTCCTCCGCCGCGTGCAGATTGCTCAGCCGCGTGCCCCAGTCCCAGATCGGCAGGTTCAGCGAATAGGTGACGAAGTAGCCCAGGTTCGGCTGCAGCACGCCGGGCCGGGTGAGGTTGTCGCTATGCAGCGCCAGCGCGTTCGCCTCGATGCCGTAGTCGAATTCGATCCCGAGCGACGGAAAGAAAGCCGATTTCGCCATCGCCACGTCCACGCCCGAGGCATTGTAGGCGGCCAGCGCCGCGCGCAGGTCGGGGTTCCGGTTTTTCGCCATGCCCTCGGCCTGCTGGAAACTCGGGATCGGCGGCGGCGTATCGAGGTCGTCGACGACGGTGTAATTTTCGTTGAACGTGGGGAAGAGGAGCACCGAAAGATTGAGCTGTGCGTTCGACATGGCAAGCCGGGCATCCGCCAGCGTGTTCTCCTTCTGATTCACCTCGAGCTGGAAGCGGATGACGTCGGCGTGCGCCGATTCGCCGCCCTTCTCGAGCGCCTCGGCGATCTGGAGAAAATGTTGGGAATCCTTCAGGCTCTTCTGCGCCGTGGCGTAGGCGCGCTCGGCGACTAGCAGCGCGTAATAGTCTTGCGTCACCGTAACGTTCAGCCCGCGGTGCGCCACCTGCTGCTCCGCGTCGGCAATCGCCTTGATGTAGGCCGCCTTGCGCGGTCCCGCGTCAATGAAAAAGCTGCCCGGCATGTCCTGCCGGACCACCGCCCAGGCGCGATAGACGTGAACGCCGTCGTTCGTGACGAAGCGGCCGACCGGGGATATGCCGTTGCCCTGCGTGTTCAGATACTGCATCACGTAACTGAGCTGCGGTTTCATCGCCGCGCTCGCCTGCACCTGGCCCTCGTGCGCCAGATTTACCGCCGTCACCGCCGCCTGGAACTGCGGACTGTTCTTCTCGGCCCGCGACAGCGCGTCCGACAAGCTCAGCGTCAGCGGCGGCCCGGCGCTCGTCAATGGCGGCACGGCCAGCGGAATCGTCGCCGTCGCCGCGACGGCCGGGGCCGGTTTCTGCCGCGGCATCGTTTGCGCGCTCGCGGGAACCGCGCAAAGGCCAAGCCCCGCCGCCAGCGAGGCGGCCAGAGCCACACCGCGCGCCGCCCGGCGCCATCCGTCACGAGTCGTTTTCCCGAGTTTCGCGATTGCCGGCATCGTTTCGCTCTTCATCATTTCCATCTCCGGAACTGCGAAGGCTGGTGGTCCGGACCGGCGTTGGATGCGCCCTGGGTTGGCGTTCCGCGCCGTGTGTCTGTCGATGCACGGGAGAAGAGGCAGCCATTTACGCCGATGCCCCGGCTGCCGGCTATTTCTCTCGAAAGACGCTCCCCCGCCGCCCCCAGCGGCCGAATTCCTGTCATCCCCAGCGAAGCGAAGGACCCCGAACGCGCAGAGGCAACGTGGCCTGCGAAGAGCCGTTCCGGGCGGCCTGATTGTAATTCCGGGTTCAGTCTAGGCGCGAGCCCAATCTTGCGCATGAAATAGGGATTAATTTTTGTTCAGGTTGGCTTCCGGCGGCGCTGGGGGCAAGTGAACGGTGAACCGCGTGCCCGCGCCGGGCCGGCTGGAGCATTCGATCGTGCCGCCGCACGCGCCCACGATGGCCTGCGCGATGGCCAGGCCCAAGCCGCCGCTCTGCGCCTCATCGGCCCCGGCGCGATAGAAGCGCTCGAAGATGCGCGGCAGATGATCGGGCGCGATGCCCGGACCTTCGTCGGCGAATTCAACCGTCGGGCCGAGCCCGTCGCGCGGATCGAGCGAGACGCGGACGCGCGTGCCTGGCGGCGAATATTTCACCGCGTTGTCGAGGAACGAGAGGAAGAGCTGCCGCAGCCACGTTTCATCGCCCTGATAGGCGACGTCGCTCGCGAGCGAGCGCTCGATGCGGATGTCCTTGGCGCGTGCCCGCGATTCGGCCAGCGCGCACGCCTCCTCGAGCACTTCGTTCAGGTACAGCGGCTCGCGCGCCAGCCGCAACTGGCCCGCATCGGCCAGCGTCAGCGTGAACAGCCCTTCGACGATCCGGCTCAGCTTGCCGAGTTCATCCTGGATCACTTCGAGCGCGCGCCGGTATTCCTCCTCGCCGCGCGGCTCGCCCAGCACCAACTCGGTTTCCCCGCGCAGCACGGCGAGCGGCGTGCGCAGCTCGTGCGAAGCGTCGGAGACGAATTGCCGCAACTGCGCCACCGCCATCCCCATCCGCTCCCACAGCCGGTCGAACGCCGTGGCCAGTTGGCCGATTTCGTCGGGGTGGTCGGTGAGGCCCTCGGGCAGCGGATCGACGGGCAGCGCGCCGCTTTGCGCCTCGAGGCGCCGGGCGAGCAGGGAAGCGTGCGCGGTGAGCGCGGCAATCGGCCGCAAGCTTCGGCCGACGTACCAGGTGGACACCAGCGCCATCACCGCCAGACTCAGCCCGAGCAGCGCGCCAAGCCCGTGGCGCAGGTCGGCCAACGTCCGCTCGCGTCCCGTGACCGGCATCGCCAGGAACAGAATCGCCGGCGTCTTGCCGATCGCGACCGGCTGCGCGACCATCCGCAGTTGGCCGTAGGGCGAATCGCCCGTGTCGAAAAGCACCAGCCCACCGATTCCCAGCGCCCCCGCGGGCAGATGCAGCGAGCCGGGGCGCAGATTGCGCGACCGCGCGAGCACGCGCCCGTCGCGACCTGTCACCTCGAAATATTCGTAGGGGAGATCGAGCTGCGAGACGTCTTCGGCGTCGCCGTCGCTCGTAATGTCGGCGGCCACCGGAGCGGCGGCCTCGCGCAGGCGCCGGTCGAATTCCGCCCGCGTCTTGGTGGAAAGCCACGCGTAGAGCATCGCGAACGAGCCGGCCAGCAAAATGCCGACCACGGCGCAGAAGAGCAGCATCATGCGGGCGCGCAGGCCGAGAGGTCGTTTCACGATCCGAGCCCCAGGCGGTAGCCGACGCCGCGAACGGTGTGCAGCAGCTTCACGTTGTGGCCATGATCGATGCGCTGGCGCAGGCGGTTCATGTAGACCTCGACGAGGTTGCTGCCGCTGTCGAAGGTGGAATCCCAAACGTGCTCGATGATCTCGCTCCGGCCCACCGTTTCCGGCGCGCGCAGCATCAGGAATTCGAGCAGGGCGAACTCCTTCTGCGTCAGCGGTACCTCGCTGCCGCCGCGTTCCACGGTGCGCCGGCGGCGGTCGAGCGTCAAATCGGCGAAGCGGAGCACAACCCCGCGTTTCAGCCCGCGCCGGCCGAGCGCGCGAATCCTCGCGTGCAATTCGGCGAGCGCGAAGGGTTTCACCAGGTAATCGTCGGCCCCCGCGTCGAGCCCGCGCACGCGCTCGTCCACCAGGCCACGCGCGGTCAGCATCAGGATCGGCGTTTCGACCCCGTCCTCGCGCAGCCGCCGGCACACGTCGAGGCCGTCCATGTCCGGCAGCCGCAGGTCGAGCAGGATCATGTCGTAATCGGCCGCGCGCACCGCCTCGATCGCTTGGCGGCCGGTCGAAGCCACGTCCACCGCGCAGGCCTTCTCGCGCAAGCTCCGCGCCACGAAGCTCGCCACTTTCCGTTCGTCTTCGACCACCAGCACGCGCATGGTGTTCGCCCATTCCTTGCGGAGTTCAAGGGCTACAGCCCCTTTGATTCCGGCGGTTTTACGTCGCGGCTGAAGCCGCGACCCACAAAGCGTGACGCATTCCGCAGTGTGTGAAGCGTGCCCTTAGGGCAATCTTGGGTTGCCGGATGGCTGCCGTCGCTGAGCGGAGCGAGGGATCCCGACGCTACGCAGGCGACATTCCCTCACCGCGAACGGGATCCTTCGCTTCGCTCAGGATGACAGCCTTCATGCTCAGGATGACAGCTTTCCGGGCCGCGACCTGCCAGGGGCTACGAATTTTTCCGCGGGCTTCTAAGCTGCGCTCCTGCAAAAACTGGCGTTGCCACGGCGGCTCTTCACGCCTGCGCGTAGCGCTCGAGTTGCATCCTGGTTTGAATGACGCGGAGCATGGCGTCGCGCGAGACCATGCCGACCACCTGGCCGTCGCGCAGCACCGGCATTTGGTTGATGTCGTTCGATTGCATGCGTTCGAGGATTCCGAGCGCCGGCTCGTCCGCCTGCGCCCACTCGACGCGGTCGCGCGGCAGCATCGCCGCCTGGATGGACGTGTTCACCCACTCCTCGCGCGGGAAATGGCGCACGTTCTGAAGCGTGATCAGGCCGACCATCTCGTTGTTGCCGAGCACCAGGTGGCACCGGCGGCCGGTGCGCAGCACTTCGCGCAGGTAATCCTCCAGCGAAAGCGTGCGGTCGATGGTCGGCAGCTCCGCGCTCATCACGTCGGACGCATGCAGCCCGTCGAGCATGCGCCGCACCGCGACCTGCGCGTAGCTCTGTTGCGCCGCCGACAGCAGGAACCAGCCGATGAAGACCCACCACAATCCCCCCAGCCAGTGACCGCTCTGCACGGCGATCACGATCCCGGCCAGGATCAGCAGATAGGCCAGAAACTGCCCGCTGCGCGAGGCCAGTTGCGTCGCACGGTTCGGGTCCTTCGTCTTCGCCCAGGCGATCGCGCGCAGGATTCGCCCGCCGTCGAGCGGCATTCCCGGCACCAGGTTGAATGCGCCGAGCAACGCGTTGATTTCCGCCAGGTAAAGACAGGTGACCCCGACCATCGAATTCGGCGAAAAGGGCAGAGCGATGCCGAAGAAAACCGCGGCAAGCAGAAAGCTGGCGACCGGCCCGGCCACGGCGATGTTGAATTCCTGCATCGGCCGCTCCGCTTCCTTCGCGATGCGCGCCATGCCGCCAAAAATGAACAGGGTGATCGAGACCACCCGCATCTTGTAGCGCAGCGCGACGGTGCTGTGACCCAGCTCGTGGAACAGCACCGAGCCGAAAAACAGCAGGCTCGTGACCACGCCCACCGTCCAATGCTGCGCCGGCGTCCAGCTGGGGTGCTCGGTGGAAAATTGCGTGGCGAGCGTTACCGTGATCAGGACAAAAATGAAGAACCACGTCCAGCTCACGTAAATGGGAATGCCCATCACACGCCCGATTTTCCATCCGGGACCGGAAAACATTCACACCTCTCGACGAGATTATAGCCGACGCCCCCGTCTCCGCCGGAACCCCACTTGTCCGCCCGTTTCAATAACGGCTACCGGCGCCTTCGGTAGCACAGGCATTCCTGCCTGTGCGCCATTGGCCGCAGCGCAAATTCCAATTTGCTCTCGACTGGCAAGCCAAGCCTCCTGTCGCGCCCGCGTCTTGCCGGCGGGGTTGGCTTGCCGCGATCCGAAGGGCGCACAGGCTGAAAGTCTGTGCCACCAAAACCGCGCCGTGCCGCTCTGAAGGGCGGCGCTACATGTGCGACTGGAACCAGGCGAGCGACCGCAAGACCACGTCGCGATTGTGCGCCGGATTGACGAACATGTGGCCTTCGTCCGGATACACCACGAGTTCGGTCGGAACGCCGAGCGTTTTCAGCGCATGCCAGAATTCGTACGATTGCGGCGCCGGACACTCGGCGTCCCGCTCGCCGACCAGCATGAGCGTGGGCGTTTTCACGTTCTTGACGAAATCGATGGGTGCGCTCTTGGCGTAGACGGCCGGGTCCTCGTAGACGTTCGCGCCGAAGAACGGGATCATCCACTTGTCGATCTGATTTTCGCCGTAATAGCTCAGCCAGTTGGCGAGGCCGGCTCCCGAAACGGCCGCGCGGAAGCGGTGCGTCTGCGTCACCGCCCACATCGTCATGTAGCCGCCGTAGCTCCAGCCGGTGATGCCGAGTTTCTGCGGATCGACGGGCGCCGTCTTGATCGCCTCGTCGACGCCGGCCATGATGTCGCGGAAATCGCCGCCGCCGAAATCCTTCACGTTCGCCCGCGTGAACGCCTCGCCCGCGCCGTAGCTCCCGCGCGGATTCGGCAGCAACACGAAATAGCCGGCCGGCGGCAGCGCCATCGGGTAATCCCAGCGGCTCGGCCATCCCGGCAGATTCGCCCAGGCCGGCCCGCCGTGCACGGAAACCACCATCGGATAGTGCTTCGCCGGATCGTAATCGCGCGGGTAGACCAGCCAGCCCTGCACCGTGCCGATGTCGGTGATCCAGTGGATGCTCTTCGCTTCGCCCCAGGCCGGCTTCAGGTCCTTATTGAGTGAGGTCACCTGTTGCCACTTGCCGATCGGCCCGGCCCAGACTTCCGGCGGACGCGTGAACGATTGCCGCACCGTGGCCGATTCCTTGCCGTCGCGCGAGAGCGAGACGCCGATGCCGAAGAAATCCGAGCCGATATGGTCGGGCCCTTGCCAGATGGTGCTGATCTGGCCCGAAGTTACGTCGAGCGAGGCGACGCCGCTCTCGCCGTCGACGACCTCGCCGAAGACGATCGATTTCGAATCTTGCGACCACTTGAGCGAGCTGGCCGACGCCTTCATTCCTTCGCTGACGTCGCGCGCCTCGCCGCCCGTGGCGGGAACCGTGTAAATATCGCCGCCAATCACTCCCTGGTCGCTCATCAGCCCGCCGATGAACGCCACCGAGCGCCCATCGGGCGACCAGCGCGGATCGGCCACCTGCAACGTCACGGGCGGTTTGTAGATGATGCTGTCCTTACCCGTCGCCGGATCGAAGACGTAGAGCCGGTTCACCCACCAGTTGTCGTCGCCGTCTCCGTGCGCCGCCGTGCCTGTCAAATGCTTGCCGTCCGGCGCCCAGTCGTATTCGTAGACGAAAAGATCGGCGGGAGTGACCTGGCGCGCCGCGCCGGTCGCCACGTTGACGAGCGTCAGCCGCTGCTCGTAGATCTTCGATCCGATCACGCCCGTTCGTCGCGGCACAGCCGCCAGCGGTCCCACGGTGGGCGGCGCGTCCTCGATGAAGAGCAGGGCGATGGTGCTACCGTTGGGAGACCAGGAAATATCGGAAAGCGCGCCCTTGAGGTGCGTCAGTTGCCGCGCGGGACCGCCGGGCGAGACCACGTAGAGCTGCGACTGGCCCGGATGCCCGGCGTCGCTCAGGAAGGCGAGGCGCCGTCCGCCGGGCGACCAGACGACGTCGTTTTCGGCCGCCACGGCGCCGTTTTTCGCGGCGGTGACGTGCACCCGGCCGCTGCCGGTCTTCCAGTCGGCCACGTAAATGGCGGAATTGGGCGACGGCGCGCCGTTCTTGGCGTTGAGCGATTCCACCCAGGCCACGCGGTCGCCGTTCGGCGAGATCGCCGCCTGGGAGAACTCGTGCACGGCGAACATGTCGTGGATTGCCTGTTCGACCGCCGGCGAGGTCTTCGCCTGCGGTGCCGCCGCGGCCGGCAGGGTCGGCACGAGCATCGCGCCAAGAATCGCCAAGACCATCCCGATTTTCTTCATCGCCGAATTCATAGATCTCTCCCTGATTTCATTCCTGAGTGTTCCGGCTGCAAAGCCTTTCGATACTTCGGCTGCCGGGAGCGGTTCCTGCCCGGCAAAAGCGCACAGGCTGAAAGCCTGTGCTACCGAACCCCGCCTCATATCGCCCCAGTAGCACAGGCATTCCTGCCTGTGCGCCTTTCGCCAGGCGACCATCCGCCCTTGGAGCCGAAGTCAACGAGGCCTCAGATTTCCACCACTCCTTGCGATTCTCTGACGCCCCGGACGTACAAACACGCCATCCTACTCCAATGAGGCAGGGAAGCGCCCGCAATTCTCACGCCGCCGCCCCGTCCCCGTTGACACCAGCCGCGCCACCGCTTACATTTTCTTCTTTGTAACTATCGGGCGATGGAGTTCGCCCTAACCGTCCGCGAAACGGACTGATGACTCCTGGCCGCTCGTCGGCGACCGGGAGTTTTTTTATGCCAGGCGCCGGGAGCGTGCGGAAAATGGAGCAAAGGTGCGCATCTTTCTGCTCGTTGTGTTTGGCGCCGCGGGCACGCTGGCGAGGTACAGCCTTCAGGGCCTCGTGCAGCACCGTGCCGGCACCACCTTCCCGGCCGGAACGCTGACGGTGAATCTGCTGGGCTGTTTCCTGCTGGGAGGCGTGGCGCAATACGGCTTCCAGCATCTGACGATTCCGCCCGAGTGGCGCATCGCGATCACGGTCGGATTTTTCGGAGCGTTCACCACGTTCTCCTCCTTCAGCTACGAAACCGTTCAGCTGCTCGAGGACGGCGAGTGGTCGCGCGCGGCTCTCTACCTCGGCCTGAGCCTCGTCGGCGGGCTCCTGTTGATGATGTTCGGAATGCGGGTTGGCGATTTGTTGTAGCGGACGCGGAGGCTGCTCATGCATTCTCTTGAAGGCTCGGATCCCACTCCCGGCACGCGAGGAGGATCGATGCAACATGAGAGATTCGAGGGCGAGCGCACGCTGATGCGCATCCACATCGGCGAATCGGACCGCTGGCACGGCAAGCCGCTCTACGAAGCCATCGTCGAGATGTTCCGCCGCGAAAATTTCAGCGGCGTCACCGTCCTGCGCGGCGTAGCCGGCTACGGCTCCTCGAGCATCTACCACACCGAAAAAGTCCTGCGCCTGTCGCAGGACCTGCCCATCGTCATCGAAACCGTCGAATTCACCGAGCGCATCGAAGCCATCCTCCCGCGTCTCGACGAAATGATCGGCGGCGGCCTCGTCACTTTAGAAAAGGTCCGCGTAATCCTCTACCGCTCCCAAAAATAAAGCGGGGGAGACGAGGGCAAAAACCCCCAGGCGCAAATACGGCGCCTGGGGCTCTCGGCCCTCTGCGAAACCGGCAGCCCGACAAAGGAATCGTCAGACCCAATTTGCTGAACTTGACGGACATAACTATTTCGGGTGGGAGCGCCTCTCGAATAAAAATCTCCGCCCTTGGCTCCGAAGGGTGGGGCACCCGTCCCTCTTGCCCGCCGCAGACGCCCTGGCAAATCCCTATGGTCCAAAGAGTTACCTTAATTCCGGTCCGTCCCCACTCCCCCGACTGACAGCAAACCCGGCTCATGAGAGAATACAGAGGTTGTGCGCATATGCCCGGCGAAGACTTGATCATCGAGTGGGTGACAGGCCTGACGATAGCCGGCGGCGCGGGCCTTACGGCCTGGGCCGCGGTAAGCCCGTGGTCGGAACTTTTCGGCCCGGTGCTGCGGCGCGCCGATTCACCCGGCTCGATGCCGCTCACCTTTGACGACGGCCCGAACCCGGCCATCACGCCGGCGCTGCTCGATTTGCTCGAGCGCTACGGCGCGCGAGGCACGTTTTTCATGATCGGCCGCCACGTGCGCGCGAATCCGCAACTGGCCGCCGAGGTTTTGGCGCGCGGCCACGCGATCGGCAACCACACCGAAACGCATCCGAACCTGATCTGGCTCTCGCCCGCGCGCATTCGCGAGGAACTCCTGCGCTGCCAGGAAGCCATTGAAAAGGCCACCGGCCACGCGCCGCGCTGGATGCGCCCGCCTTACGGTTTTCGCGGCCCGCAACTGGCCCCGGTGCTGCGCCGCGGCGGCTGGGCCGGCATGGCGCTGTGGACGCGGGCGATGTTCGATTGGAAACCGCAGCCGCCCGAGAAGATGATTCGCCGCATGGCCCGCGCGCGCGGCGGGGAAATATTGTTGATGCACGACGGCGATCCGTTCATCGAGCGCGCCGACCGCAGCCACGTGCTGCGCGCGCTCGAACAATGGTTGCCGCGCTGGGCCGAAGCCGGGATGAAATTCCCGACGATCGACGATTTGACCGCGCCGGCGATGGCCACGGCCGCGACGGCCTGAGCGTCACGAGTTTAGGCAACCGCCCGCTGGATGCATCAGGGGCGTCGCAACGTGCGCCCGATGGATGCACGGCAGGGCCCTTGCATCGCGCCCCTGCCGAACGCATCGTAGGGGCACGTTGCACGTGTCCTTGCCCGTTGGGCGAGCAGTTTCCCCAGTTCCAGGAGGAAGTGTGGACGAGCGACAGTTCTACGACGAGCGCGACGAAACCAAGCAGATCCCGCTGGTGTGCCCCTTCTGCCGGGAGGAGAATTCCTATCCGGTCCGCTGGAAAATCCGGTCGAAGAAGGGAAGCCTGCCCAAGGGCGCCGGCGAGCAGGACCGCAAGAAATTCGAAAAGGCGCGCAGCTACATGGTCCGCGTCGACGACCTTGTCGCCTGCCGCAACATCCGCTGCCGCAAACGCTTCGAAATCTCCGGCCAAAGCGTGGTCCTGACCTGATAGCGGAGAATGCCATTGTTTGTTAGGGGCACGTTGCCACGTGCCCCCTGCGACGAATCCGGCCGGCAAGCCCCTGAAACGGGCATGGCCGCCCCGCCCAAGGTGAATTCTTGCCTTGCAGGGGGTCGGCGACTAGAATCAAGCTTCATTTAGCCCCCAACACTGCCAATTTGGCTGAAAACTTCGTGTCCATCCCAGACCCAAGAAGCGAGCCTGCAAGTAGCGCGGGCGAGGTGTATTGGCGGGTCGAAGGCAGCCTGCTGAACCTGAGCGCCGTGCGCGCACTGGGTTTTTTCACCTGGAACGCGCAGACCTTCACCGATCGCTGGGCGCGGCGCGGGCTGATCGCCGTCTCCGCCCTGGTGCGCCCGTTCTTCTACGCCGCGCACCGCGTTTTCGCCACTCGCGCCCTCCACACCGTCCTGCGCGGCGTCTCGCGCGACCGGCTGGACCTGCTGGGCGAGGAGTTTTTCGAGTACATCCTGAAGCCGCGCCTGCGCCCCGAATCCGTCCGCCTGCTCAATGAAGCCCTGGCCTCCGGCGCGCGCGTCGTGCTGGTGAGCCAGTCGCTCGATCACGTGCTCGCGCCGATGGCCCGTCATCTTGGCGTCGGCGAGATCATCGGCAATCGACTCGAATTCCGCGACGGCCGCGCCACCGGCCGCCTGCTCGATCCCGTCATCCGCCCGCGCGGCGGCCTGGCGCTCATCCTGGGCGAAAATCCCGACGGCCGCGTGCCGTTCGACCGCCTCGCGCGCGATCTCGGCTACTCGGCCACGCCGGAAATCCTGCGGCAGGCGGCGCGTCCCGCCGTGCGCGAACTGCCGCGGCTCGATCGCCCGCTCGTGCATTTCGAATGCAAACAGCCGCCCGAGCCGCTCGAAGTGCGCCGGACATACGAGGGTAAGCACATTCTGCTTGCCGGCGGCACGGGCTTCATCGGCAAGGTCTGGCTCGCCGAACTGCTGCGCGAGATTCCGAACGTCGGCCGCGTCACCTCCTGGTCCGCCGCCGCCGATCGTCGTGCGCGCTGAAACGATTCGAGCGGATGGTGGCCGAATCGCCGGTCTTCGAGCCGCTCCACGAACGTTACGGCGCGAACCTCGCGCGCTTCCTCGCCGAGCGCGTCGAAATTCTCGAAGGCGACGTCTCCGAGCCTGGCATGGGCCTCGCGGAAGACGTGCGGCGCCGGCTCGAGCAATCCGTCGATCTGGTCGTCAACAGCTCCGGCCTCACGAATTTCAATCCCGATCTGCGCGACGCGCTGGCGGGCAACGTCGCGCGCGGTGATGTACCTGGCCGAATTTCTGCGCGCCTCCGACCACGCCGCGCTGCTGCATCTTTCCACCTGCTACGTCGCGGGCCGCCGGGATGGCCGCTTCCCGGAAACGCTCACGCCGAATTACACGCCGGTGGGCGTCGCCGGACTTCGACGCCGGGCTCGAATGGCGCGCGCTCGAGCAACGCATCCGCGAAATCGAGCGGCACGCCGAGGATCCCGAGCTCGCCGAACTTCTGCGCCGCGAGGCGCTCGCCAAGCCCGGCGCCGCGAAGGAGCTGACCGGCCCCGCGCTCGAGAATCAGATTCGCAAGAACCACCTGCGCTGGATTCGCATGCAGATGGTCGAGGAAGGCATGCGCCGCGCCGCCGAACTCGGCTGGCCGAACACGTACACGTTCACGAAGAGCCTCGCTGAATCGCTACTCATCCGCCACACCGCCGGCCTTCCCGTCGCGATCGTGCGCCCGTCGATCGTGGAATCCTCGATGGAGCGCCCGTTCAAGGGCTGGAACGAGGGCATCAACACCTCGGCTCCGCTCTGCTACCTGCTCGGCACCTATTTCCGCCAGTTCCCGAGCAACGAACGCAAGTGCCTGGACCTGATCCCGATCGATATGGTGCCGAGCGGCATGACGCTAGTCGGCGCGGCGCTGCTCAACCGCTGCCACAAGCCGGTCTACCATCTGGCGACGTCCGTTTCGAATCCCTGCGACATGCGCCGCTCGATCGAGCTCACCGGCCTCGCGCACCGCAAGCATTTCCGCGCCCAGCCCGATTTCGATTCACAATTGCGGATGCGCTTCGACGCGATCCCCGTTTCGAAGAAACGCTACCTGCGCCTGTCCGCCCCGGCGCAGAAGGCCGTGGTGCACCGCATCAACCGCATGGCCGCGCCCATCTTCCGCCGTGCGCCGCTGGCCCGCCACGAGCGCGATCTTGAATGGGTGCAAAATCTGATCGCGCTGTTCGAGCCGTTCATCCTGCTCAACGATCACGTTTTCGAGTCGGAAAACGTGCGCGAGCTCTCGGAAGCGCTGCCCGAGGACGAAAAACCCGTCTTCGGCTACGATCCCTTCTCCATCGACTGGTGGGACTATTGGATCAACGTTCACCTGCCCGCGCTGCGCCGCTGGAGCTATCCGCTGATCGAGGGACGGCCGCTCGATATCACCGCGCGCGATTTCCGCTGGCCCGGCGCGTCGGAAAGCGCCGCCGAGCCGATGCCTGCCGGGCCATCCGGCTCTGGCCCGGCGAGCGGACGGTAACCCAGTGGCCATCTTCCTGACCGGTTCGACAGGCTATATCGGCTCCTACGTGGCGGCCCGGCTGCTCGATGCGGGCGAGCGGTTGAACGTGCTCGTTCGCGCAAGCGACCGGCAGAAAGCGTCCGAGCGGCTGTGGCAGGCCTGGCAGCTCCATTTCCCCGACTTCGCGCCGTTCGCCGAGCGCCTGCGCGCGCAAGTGGAAATTTTCCGCGGGCGACGTCACCGCTCCCGCATTTCGGGTTGGACGACGCCGACTATGGGCGCCTGGTGACAACGACCGAATCGGTGATCCACGTCGCCGCCTCGCTCAATCGCCGATCGGAAAAAAGCTGCCTGAACGTGAACCTGCGCGGCACGCTCGAGGTCACTCAACTCGCCCGCCGCGCGCGCGAATTGCCACGGCCTGCGCCGTTTCAGCCAGGTCAGCACCGTCGCCGTCGCCGGCCATCGCAGCCACGAAGTCGTCACGGAAGATCGGTCGATCGACTGGGACCGCTCCGACTACGATCCCTACGCCCGCACGAAAAAATTCTCCGAGCACATGGTGCGCGAGCTGCTCCACGACGTCCCGCGCACCATCTTCCGCCCGAGCATCGTGCTCGGCGACAGCCGCCGCCCGGAAACCACGCAGTTCGACATGGTCCGCGCGTTCGTGTTTCTGGCCGGGTTGCCGATGCTTCCGTTTCGCCCCGGCGACAGAATCGATATCGTTCCCGTGGATTACGTCGCCGATGCCATCGTCACGCTCCACCAGAAGGACCGCACCGACCACGAGATCTACCATCTTTCCTCGGGCACCGATTCCGAAACCTATCGGAACATCACGCATGCGCTGGCCCAGGCTGCCGGCGGCAGTGCCCCGTTTTTCGTTCCATCGCTCGAGCGCCCCTTCGGCGCGCTGGTGAATTTTGCCGCCGGCCTGGGCCGCAACCCGGTGGGCCGCGGCGGCTCGCTCCTGAAAGTATTTTTGCCCTACCTGACATGGGACACGGTGTTCGACAATACGCCGCGTTGTGGCGGAGATGGGCCGGCGGCCGGCGCCCTTCTCGTCCTACTGTTATCCGCTGCTGCGATTCAGCCGCCAGCACGGTTCCGCTATCCCTACCGGGAATGGCCCCGGGAGGCGGGGGTGCTCGTCACATGATGGACTTCTGCTCGAGCTCTGGGTGAGCGGGCTCGATGGAAGCCTCGAAACTGATCGTGGATGTTCGGCGCGGGCGAACCGTGGCGGCCGGGCGAAAAGCTGCGGCTGCTCTTCGCCGGCTACAACGGCACGCGCAACACCGGCTCGGACGTGCGCGTCGAGGAGATGCTGCGCCAGGTGCGCCGCGTGCTCGGCGAAGAGAACGTCGATCTGACGCGTGATGACGCAGAATTTCGATCTCACGCGCGGCTATTTTGGCGACGCGCGCCAGGTGCAGCTGCCCGACGTTTTCCCGCCGTTCCTGTTCCGCGAAGTGCCGCGCCATCACGGCGTGGTCGCCTGCGAAGGCTCGATGTTCAAGAGCAAGTTCGCCAACGCGCTCACCGACGATGATGATCGGCTCGCTCGGCATCGCCGCGGCGCGAAAACAGGCTCTCGGTCGGCTACGGCGCCGAGGCCGGGCAGATGGACCGCGTGATCGAATGGATGTGCGCGCGCTACTGCCCCCACTCGCTCGTCATCACCCGCAACGAGGAATCGCGCACGCGCCTTGCGCGAGCTGAGCGTGCCCACCGAACTCGGCACCGACACCGCGTGGACCTTCGAGCCGCACGGCCCCGAGTACGGCCGCAAGGCGCTCACCGACGCCGGCTGGGACGGCAAGAAGCCGATCCTCGTCGCTGTGCCCGATCAATCCTTTTCTGTGGCCCGTGAAAGCGTCGGCGGGAAAATTCCTCGCCGCGAAACTTTCCGGCGTCTACGCCGACAGCCAGTATCGCAGCATCTATTTCTTCCGATCCGGCCGCGAAGTTGACGCCGCGTTCGATCGCTACCTCAGCGCCATCGCCCGCACGGCGCGCTTGTTCGCCGAGCGCCACGGCGCCTTCACCATCTGCGCCGCGATCGGAGCGGCTCGATACGATCGCCTGCCAGCGCCTGGCCGCAGCGCATGGGCGGCGCGCCCGTTTTCAGCTCGAATGATTACGACATGTATCAGTTCGTCAGCATCCTGCGCCAGGCCACGTGGTTGGTCAGCTCGCGCTACCACGCGATCGTCACCTCGATGCCCGGCCTCGTCGCTTCGGCCGGCATCACCATGGACGAGCGCATCCGCAACCTGATGCGCGAGCGCGGCCACGAACACCTGCTCGTCGATGTCGACGACACCGAACTCGAACTGAAACTCGCCGATGCGATGGAATCGCTCTACCGGGAATCCGAATCCGTGCGCGAAGGCATCGGCCGCACCGTCGCCCGCAACATCCGCACCATGGCCCGCATGGGGATCTATTTCGAGGAAGAGGTGCAGCGCCGCTATCCCGATTTCCCCATTCGCAGCGGCAAGGCCTGCTGGGAAGAGTATCTCCCGCCGCTCAGCCCCACGCTGCGCCAGCTTCTCGAGACTTACGGCAAATGAATTTTCTCGAAGCCATCTGGAAGCGGCTGGATGAATGGAGCGAGCGCACCGTCGTGCAGGAGACGCGCCCGGAGGATTTTGCCCGCGCAACCGGCGCCGCGCTGCTCGCGCTGATCCAGTCGGCGCGCGAATCCCTGCGCCGCGCCGGGGTGAATCCAGGCGACCGCGTCGCGCTGCTCGCGCCGAACGGCATTCGCTGGACCGCGGTCGATCTCGCCATCATGGCCGAAGGCGCGATCGCCCTGCCGCTCTACCCGCGCCAGGCAATAGCGGAGCTGGCGCTGATCCTGAAGGATGCGGATCCGGTTCGGATCATCGCGGCCGATCGGGCTCTTGCCAGGGCCATCGGGCCGCATGCGGGCCGCGCGCGTGTGCTGATCTTCGACGACGTGTTCGCGCCGGCTACCGCGGCAGCGATCCCCGCAGCCGAGACGGCGCCCGCGGCCGTGCCCGCCGTAACGATCGACCCCCCGCGCCCGCTCGCGGCAGGCGATCCCGTTACGCTGATCTACACGTCCGGCACTTCGGGCGTGCCGAAAGGCGTGCCGCTGACCGTCGCGAACGTCGATCACATGCTCCCGTGCACCCGCGGCAGGCTCGACGAATTGATGCGCGCCGGCAAGCACAAGGGCGTGGACGCGACGACGGGCGCACTGGCCGAGGACGCCGAAAACGTCTTCCACTATCTGCCCTGCTGCTTCGCCGGCTCGTGGATTCTGATGCTTACCGTGCTCGGCCGCGACGCCGTGCTCACCTTTTCCACCGATCTCGGGCGCCTGACCGACGAGTTGAGCGACGTCGAGCCCGACTATTTCCTCAACGTCCCCATCCTGCTCGAACGCATGCGCGCCGGGATCGAAAAGAAAATCGAGGAGCGCGGCGGCATCGCCCGCCGCCTGTTCGTCGCCGGCCGCGACGCCTATTTCCGCCGCCAGATCGGCAAGGCCGAACCGCTCGACGGCCTGCGCCTCGCGCTCGCCAATTACACGGTTTTCTCGAACATCCACAAGCGGCTCGGCCCGCGCCTGAAAGCTCTCATCTGCGGCTCCGCGCCGCTCGCCGTGGATACGCAGCTCTTTTTCGCCATGCTCGGCATTCCCGTTTTGCAGGTCTACGGCCTCACCGAAACCACCGCCATCTGCACGCTCGACGATCCCGCGCGCGTCGTCGCCGGCCGCGTCGGGCCGGCAATTCCCGGCATCGAAATGAAGCTCGGTGACGACAAGGAAATCCTCGTCCGCGGCCCGAACATTTTTCCCGGCTACTGGAATCGGCCCGAGGAAACCGCGCGGGTATTGCGCGACGGCTGGTTCCACACCGGCGATCAGGGCGAAGTGGACGCGCGCGGCAACTGGCGCATCATCGGCCGCGTGAAAAATCTCCTGATCCTCAGCTCCGGCCACAACGTCCCGCCCGAGCCGATCGAAGAGATGCTGCTCGGCGCGATTCCCGGGGCGCAGCAGGCGATGGTCGTCGGCAACGACCGCCCATCGCTGGCCGTCATTGTCACCGGCGAAGTGAAACCCGAAGACGTCCATGCCGCGCTCGACCGGATGAACTCCCTTCTGCCGCACTACGAGCGCATCCGCGCCTTCCACGTCCACCCCGAGCCGTTCACCATCGAAAGCGGCCTCATCACCGCCAACGGCAAGCTCCGCCGCGACGCCATCCAGGCGGCCCTGCGCGAAGAAATCGACCGCCTCTATGCCGAGCAGCAGGCTGCCACGCCCGACCGCAAGGGCGCTGGCGCCTGAACGGCTGGAAGGCACGCCAGCCTTTCTCCACCGGCCCTGCAAGGTGCCGCCCTGAAGGGCGGCGCTACACAGACTCCACGGACATTCATGACGCAAGAATCCCTCCGCTCCCACTCCGCATCTCTAACTTTTTAGCGACGTCGCGACGGGGCGAAACGACAGGCCGGTACGGCCCGGGGAAGGACTGTCGTGTCGCGCGCGTACTCACCAAAAATTGGCTGAAGTTTGGACGCCCGCGCTTCACCGATAGATAATCGTTTTCCGCGATTCACCCTGCGCGACGGAGCGGGGGCCTTCGCCGGAGGGGAAATGGAGTCGAGAGGGCGCAAAATCGTACTGGCTGCCAGTACGTCCGAGTCGTCCGAATATCTGCGCAGCACGTGGCGGCAGATGTTGCTGGCGACCCTGCCGATGCGCTACGCCGGCCTGCTGAAAACCACCTGGTCCACGTCGGTCGAAACCGAGCCCGACGGCCAGGCGAAATACGTGCCGCAGGGCCTGCGCGTCGTCGAATCGCTCCTGCTCGAAAAATTCGATCCCGAAGAGATCGCCGTCTGCTATCCCGACCAGCTCGCGCTGTTCGTCGGCCCGGAAACGCGCGTCGTCGGCCTCCACGCCCACAATCCGCTCGGCATCACCTTCGCCACAGACGTTTATGCCCAGTTCTACGGCCCCGACGTCGAGCCGATCAACGCCGCTGAATTTCGCCGCCTGATCACGCATCCTGTCCTGCGCGCGCACAAAGCGCACCTGAAACTCATCGTCGGCGGTCCCGGCGCCTGGCAGATCGAAAAGAAGGACCTGCAGCACGAATGGGGCATCGATTGTCTGGTCCACGGCGAAGCGGAAGAGATCGTCCTGCCGCTCTTCGAAGCGGCGCTCCGCGGCGAACCGCTGCCGCGCTCGGTCGAGGGCGCAAGCCCGGCGATGGAGAGCATCCCGCACCTGCGCCACCGCTCCACCTACGGCGCCGTCGAGATCACGCGCGGCTGCGGCCGCGGCTGCCAGTTCTGCTCGGTGGCGCTGCGCGGCGGCAAGAGCATTCCGCTTGAGCAGATCGTCGCGAACGTCCGCGCGCAGGTCGCCGGCGGCGCCGATTCGATTCTGCTCGTCACCGAGGACCTGTTCCTCTACGAAGCCGGCCATCAATTCCAGCCGAATCGTCCCGCGCTCCGGCGCCTGTTCGAATCGGTAGCCGCCGTGCCCGGCGTGAATTACATCGGCCTGACGCACGGCACGATGTCTCCGGCGGTGGTTGATCCCTCGTTGATCGAGGACCTGACGCCGCTCGCCGTCGGCCGCAGCGTTCATCGCCACGCCGCCTCTACGCATCCCGAGCAGCGTTACCAGAACCTCTTCATCGGCGTCGAAACCGGCTCCGTTCGCCTCTTCAAACAGTTCATGAAGGGCAAGGCGTATCCCTTCCGCCCCGAGCAATGGCCAGATGTCGTGCTGAAAGGGATGGAGACGCTCAACCGCAACAACTGGTTCCCGTTCTGCACGTGGATTCTCGGCCTGCCCGGCGAAACCGACCACGATACGCGCCAGTCGCTCGAACTGCTGTTTGCCTTGAAAGACGCGAAGTGGTGCGCCGTGCCCACGCTTTTCGTTCCGCTCGAAGACACGCGCCTCGAATCGAAGGAGAGCGCCAAGATTGCCCGGCTCACCGATCTCCAGTGGGAATTTTTCTTCACCTGCTGGCGCATGAATCTCGATTTCTTCCGCCGCTCGCGCCGGGTGCAGTGGATCTTCAACGCCGGCATCCCCGTTTACTACTACACGCTCGGCCGAAAGCTGATCGGGCCGAAAATGAAATACCCGCTGCTGCGCCTGGCGCACTACCCCGAGCGCCTGCTGCGAAATCACCTGTATCTCGATTTCAGCAACCGCCGAGCCCCGCTCCACCGCGTCCCCGACCATGTCCCCATCCCCGAGCATAGGCAGCGCCCCGAAATCCCCGAACTGGCCGTGCTGACGTAGCAAGGGTTGCCGCCGCTTTTGGTAGCACAGGCATTCCTGCCTGTGCGCTTTTCTCACGGCAGTAAGTCAACCCCGGCCGCGCACTACTGCCGCCAGAACGCGGGGCATGCGTTCGAGATGCATTGGGGCGGACTTTGCGCTGCCAAACCCGCACAGGCAAGAGTGCCTGTGCTACCAAAACCCGAAAACTGGAGCTTGCGGCCAGTGGCACAGGCATTCCTGCCTGTGCGCTTTTCGCCCCCTGCGGCCGTTCCCCTGTTTCAAACGAACGCGCTTGGCGGCGAGGCCGGGGTCAGGTAGCATTTCCACGGCTATGAATACTTTCGAAGGCGAAACGCTTTCCTGGAAACTCGCCGACGCCGTGCTGGACGTCACGCTCCACCGGAAGCCGTGCAACGAAATCGGCCGCGCCACGCTGGCTGACCTGGAAAAACTGGTCGAAGCGCTCGAGGCGCTCGGCGACGAAGTCGCCGCCGTGGTTTTTTCCAGCGAGATCGAGGCCGGCTTCTGTGCCGGTGCCGATCTGCGCGAGCTGTATCGCGGCATGCAAGAGACGCAGGGCCCTGCCCGCCTCGCCGGCGTGCGCGAATTCCTCGAGCGCATCCATCGCGCCTTGAATGCCATCGACGCCGCGCCGCCCATCACGATCGCCGCCGTGCACGGCATCTGTTTCGGCGGCGGCTTCGAACTGGCGCTCGTCGCGGACATGATCGTCGCCGACCGCAGCGCGCGTTTCTGTTTTCCCGAGCTGCGGCTGGGCCTCGTCCCCGGCTTCGGCGGAATCCCGCGCCTGAAACGCGACCTGGGCAACGCGGTGGTGCGCGACCTGCTCTTCACCGGCCGAAGCATCAACGCCGCGAAGGCGCTCGAAGTGGGCCTGGTGAGCCAGGTGGTGGCTGAAGGCCAGGCGCCGCGCGTAGCGCGCCTCGTGGCGCAGCAGGTATGCAAATTCGACCGCGAAACCGCGCGCGCCGCCAAGCGCTTCGTCAAGCCGATCCCCTACGCCGAGCTGCGCCAGGAAATCGATCTGTTCTGCGAACTCTTCGAGCGCCCCGCCGTCGAAGCGGCCCTGCGGAAGTTCGTCGAAAGCACCGAACCGCTGCCGTATCTGCCCTGAGGACGCCCCCGTACCGTTCCGGCCGGAGCGCAGCAACAGCAGTCGCGATGCGACGGAACGGTGGTGTAGCGGCGGGCTTCAGCCCGCCATCTTTCTGCGTTGCTTGGGCAAGATGCCGCCCTGGAGGGCGGCGCTACCAAATCGCAGGCACGGGCACGGGTGCGCGCGCCACTGGGGCAGCGCCCGCTTTTTCAGCTACAATGTACCTACGACGATGCCGGCCAAGAACCTGGATGAAATCACCGCCGAAATCCTCGACCTCGCGGCGCAGAAATTCCGCGTGCCGCGCGCCGAGCTTTCTCCCGACGACGACTTTTTCAAGAAGCTCGGGATCGACAGCCTCCAGGCGCTCGATCTGCTCACCGGGCTCGAGCGCCATTTCTCGATCGAGCTGCCCGATTACGAACTCGCGGGCGTCAGCGATTTCCGCACGCTGGCCGAGCGGATTCAGGCCCGCGTGGGATGAACTGCCGCGAAGGCGCGGGCCGGCGAGGCCGCTGATGCGCCGTCACTCCCGTTTCACCGACGATGCTTGATCTCCGCCACTACGATTCGCTCGGCGCGGCCCTGCGCGACGCGCTCGACCGCTTCTCCGATCACGTCTGCCTGATCGAAGCCGATCGCGACCGCGAAAATCATCGCCTCACCTACAAGCAATTCCGCCAGCAGGCGATGCCCGTGGCGCTGGCGCTCGAGGATTTGAATTTCGGCGCCGGCAGCCGCGCCGCGATCCTGATGTCGAATCAATCGAAGTGGCTGATCGCCGCCTACGCGATCCTGTATCGCGGCGGCGTGTTCGTGCCGCTCGATTACAAACTCGGCGCGCAGGAGCACGCCGAGCTGCTCGCGCATTCCCAGGCTGAAATTCTTTTCGTCGAATATCACCTCTGGCGCATGCTCCAGCGCGCCCCCGGCTTCGCCCGCCTCCATCTCCGCGCCGTCTACGTCACCGAAGCGCCCGAAGGCGCCGACATCGGCACAGCGCGCCGCTGGGAGGATTGCCTGCCGGTGAGGGAACCAACGTTCGTCCCGCGCACGCGGCAGGACTGGGCCGGGATCGTCTATTCCTCCGGCACCGGCGGCCGCCCCAAAGGCTGCATCCTGACGCACGAAAATTATCTGGAGCAGTGCCGCTCGCTCACCACCTGGTATCCGTTCTGGCCCGGCGTGCGCTATCTGAGCATCCTGCCCACGAACCACGCCATCGATTTCATGGTCGGCTTCATCGGCCCGTTCGTCTGCGGCGCGGCGGTGGTGCATCTGCGCACGCTGCGCCCGGAATACATCCGCGAGGCCTTCCCGCGCTTCCGCATCACCTACGCGAGCGTCGTGCCGCTCGTGCTGAAAAATGTGGAGCGCTCGCTGCGCGCCCGTTTCGACGAATTGCCGCCGATGCGCCGCCGCGTCCTCGATTCTCTCATCGCGCTCAATCGCGCGCTCACGCGCCGCCGCCCGCATCCGCGGATCAGCCGCCTGCTCCTGCCGCAGGTGCATAACGCGTTCGGTGGCAAACTGCTCGCGTTGATCGTCGGCGGCGCGTTCGCCGAGCCCGCCACGCTGCAATTTTTCTACGATCTCGGCATCCCCGTCGCCAACGGCTACGGCCTCACCGAAGCCTCGACCGCGATTACCGTCAACGATCTCAAGCCCTTCCGCGCCGATACTGTAGGCAAGCCGCTGCCCGGCGTCGAGGTCCGCATCACGAATGCCGGCGCGGACGGCGTCGGCGAAGTGGAAGCGCGCGGCAAAACGGTGATGGCCGGCTACCTGGACGATCCCGAGCTGACGGCGGAAACCATCGTCGACGGCTGGCTGCGCACGGGCGATCTCGGCTGGCTTGATCCCGAGGGCCATCTGCACCTCGTGGGCCGCAAGAAAAACATGATCGTCACCGAGGGCGGCAAGAACGTTTATCCCGAGGACGTCGAGCGGGCTTTCGAGGATCTGCCCGCGAAGGAATTTTGCATCTTCGCCGCGAATTACCTGTGGTCCGCGCGCTCGCTCGGTTCGGGCGAAGCACTCGTCCTCGTCGTGCGCCCCGATGGCGACGCCGCCGGCGCCGACGGCCTGCGCGAGCAGATCGCCGCGCGCAACCGCCGCCTCGCCGATTTCAAGCGCGTCGCCGGCCTGCTCGTCTGGGAAAGCGATTTTCCGCGAACCGCGTCGATGAAGATCAAGCGGCCGGAGCTGGCGCGCCAGATTGCCGAGCGCGTCGATCGGAGCGCGGTGATCGAGCTGTGAGCGCCGCGGATTTTCTCGCCATCGTGAATCCCGCCGCGGGCAACGGCCGCTGCCGGAAACTCGTTCCAGAAGCGCTCGACCGTTTGCGCAAGGCCGGCATCGCCTTTGACGTGGCCGAAAGCGCGCGCCCCGGCCACGCCTCCGAAGTCGTCCGCGAAGCGTACCAGGCAGGCCGCCGCCGTTTTCTTTCCGTCGGCGGCGACGGCACGGCCTACGAAGTGATCAACGGCCTTTTCCCCGCGGCCGAATCCGGCCCGCCGCCCACGCTCGGCTTTCTGCCGCTCGGCACCGGCAATTCTTTCCTTCGCGATTTCACCGACCGCCCCGCCGAGCATACGCTCGAAGCGCTGCGCCAGGGCCGCACGCGCCCCTGCGACGTGCTCCGGCTCGAACACGCCGACGGCGTCATCCATTTCATCAATCTGCTCAGCCTGGGCTTCGCCGCCGACGTGGCCGATTTCCGCAATCGTCATTTCCGCCACGGCGGCCAGTTCGGCTATCTGGCCAGCGTCGTTGTCACCCTCGCGCGCCTCCATCTGCAATCTTTCCCGCTGCGCGCCGATGACGATCCCGAATTCGACCGCCGCGATTGCCTCTTCCTCAGCTTCAACAACAGCAAATTCACCGGCGGTACAATGATGATCGCTCCCGAGGCCGATCCCGGCGATGGGCAGATCGAACTGGTGCGCTGGGGGCCGATCGGGCGATTGGGACTCCTATGGAATCTTCCGGGACTCTACACCGGCGCTCATATCCGGCACCGGCTGGCGTCGAGGCGCGCGGCGCGCCGGATCGAATTCGCGCTTCCGGGCCCGGTGAACGTGATGGTGGACGGCGAGAGCCTGCGTCTCGAATGCCGCCGCATGGACGTGCTGGCGGGGGCGCTTTCGGTGGTCGTGTGAAGCGCGCCTGGCTCGTTTTGCGCGCGGCAACGCTCTGGCTGCTGAGCGGCCTGCATTTCTTCACGCTGTGCTCGCTGCTCGTGCTGCTCGGTATCTTCATCGATCCGCGCCGCAACGACTGGCCGCAGCGCAAGCTGTTCCGCAACGTGCTCCGCGTCGCGGGCGTGAAATTCGAGGTGCGGCGCGCGCCCGGCTTCGATCCCGGGCGCACCTCTCTCTTCATCGCGAACCACGTGAATATTTTCGACGCCTTCGTCGTCTATTCCGCCATTCCACAATTCCTGCGCGGCCTCGAGCTCGAATCGCATTTCCGCATTCCCGCCTACGGCTGGATGATGCGCCGTTTCGGCAACATCCCCGTCCGCAAGAATCCCACCGCGGCGCAGACCAAGGAACTCTATCGCCGCACGCGCGCCGCGCTCGACGACGGCGTCAGCCTCGTCGTCTTTCCCGAGGGCGGCCGCACGCTCGACGGCCACGTCGGCCCGTTCAAGGACGGCGCGTTTCGCATGGCCGTCCAGTTCGGCTATCCTGTGGTGCCCGTCGCCATCACCGGCTCGTTCGATTTCAACCGGAAAGGGCACTGGATGATCTATCCCGGCAAGATCGTCGTGTATCTCGGCGAGCAGATCGAAACCGATGGCCTCACGAAACAGGACGTCGGGAGTCTGCGCGACAAGGTTCACCAAATCGTCTCCGGCACGGTCGACGCGGCGATGGCCGCGCGCGCCCGCGGGAGGGAACTCGATGCGAATGGCTGACACGAACCGGGGCCTCTCGGCCTTTGCCGTCGCGGGAGTCTTCGGCCTGAGCGCGCGGATCCCCTGGCTTCCGCGCGACGTCGAAAAGTTCATGGAGCAGCCGCTCTTCCACGTTGGCGCGCTCGCCATCAATCCGTGGTTCCTCGTCAAGGCGCTCGTCTATCTGCTCATCGTCGGAGCGCTCGCCGGCGCCACGCGCCGTTTCCTGCTCAGGAAGGTGCTCCCGCGCACGTCGATGGGAAGCGGCCAGCAGGACGTGCTCGCCCGCTGGACGCAATATTTCGTGTTTTCCGTCGGCGTGATTGTCGGCCTGCAGACTTCGGGCCTCGACCTCAGCAGCCTGCTCGTTTTCGGCGGCGCGCTCGGGGTCGGCATCGGCTTCGGCTTGCAGAACGTCGCGAGTAATTTCATCTCCGGGCTGATTCTGCTGGTCGAGCAGCCCATCCGCGTGGGCCAGATCGTCGAGGTGAGTGGCCTGCTCGGCCCGGTGGTGCGCATTGGCGCGCGCAGCACGTGGGTTCACACCGGCACGAACGCCGTCATCATCGTGCCCAATTCCGAATTCGTCTCGAATCGCGTGACGAACTGGGGCGCGGGCGAGCCGCGCGTCCTGGTGAAAGTGAAAATCGGCGTAGGCTACGGCAGCGATCCGGAGAAGGTCCGCTCGCTGTTGCTCGAAGTCGCGCGCGCGAATCCCCAAACGCTCGCCGATCCCGCGCCCGCCGTCCTCTTCCAGGAATTCGGCGACAGCTCCCTGAACTTCGAGTTGTTCGTCTGGTTTCCCGGCACGGTCATGCAAGTCGGCGGCTACCGCAGCGCCCTGAATTTCGCCGTCTTCCAGGCCATGAAGGAAAACGACATAGAAATCCCGTTCCCCCAGCGCGACATCCGCATCCGTTCGACCGAAACCCCGGTAGCCGTGCCTCAGCCCAAGTAGTCGTCAAAGCTCAGCACGGGAGCTCGACGCAGCCTCCCCGTGGCCCGGGCATTCGTGGCGCGGGCACTCTTGCCCGCGCTCTTTTCGCCGCGCGACAAATCACAATCCCGCTTCGAAAGAAAAGCCGGCCCCCGTAGCACAGGCACTCCTGCCTGTGCGCCCCTGCTCCCACGTACCCGCAAGTCGGAACCAGCGCGGCAACCGCTCCTCGCTGCCCGTTCCTGCCCGCGGTCCTTCGGGGCCCAGCAATCACTCGCGCACAGGCAAGAGTGCCTGTGCTACAAAAACCGAAGCTCGGCCCCCGTAGCACAGGCATTCCTGCCTGTGCGCCCCTGCTCCCACGTACCCGCAAGTCCGAACCAGCCCGGCAGCCGCTCCTCGCCGCCCTATCCTGCCCGCGGTCCTTCGGGGCCCAGCAATCACTCGCGCACAGGCAAGAGTGCCTGTGCTACAAAAACCGAAGCTCGGCCCCCGTAGCACAGGCACTCCTGCCTGTGCGCCTTTCCCTCGCCACAATCCCTGTCCCGGCCACGCCTCCGGTAGCGACGGCGTCTCGCCGGCGATGTTGACCTGCGGCAGCTGGAAAACCGCGCGGGCAAGAGTGCCCGCGCCACTGAGTGCACTACAATGACGAGGATGTCTCGCGCCTTACTGCTGCTGCTCATCCTCCCCGCGCTGGCCGCGCCGCAGGCGCCCACTCCTCCCGCGCCAACGGCCGCCCATCTCGCCCCCGGACTCTGGCAGAAACGCCAGGCCCTGCAGCGCGAATTCGACGCCAGCGGAGGCAGTTCCGGCGCGGCCTACGAAGGCATCCAGTCGATCGACGCGCAGTACCGCAACTTCGTCCTCGCCTTGAGCGAAGCTTACGAAAAAAAGCAGCAAGTGGTAGTCGATTCCAGCTGCGATGCCGCGCGCAACGATCCCGAAGCCGCGATTTTCTGCGCGCTCGTCCGTTACCGACTCTCGGATCGCAAGGATCCGGCAGCCTTCCTCGCCGCGCTGCCCGAAACGCCCGAAGCCGCCGCCGCGCTCGTCGATCTCCGCCAGGCCGCTTCCCGCAATCAGAGCGAGTCCGCTCTCGCCGCTTCGCCCGTCTACAGCGTCACCGACGAAATGTTCCAGCTCATGCTCGCCGGCAACCCCGACGCCACCGCCCGCTATTTCTACCTGTTGCATCATTCCGGCGGCGCCTGGGCCGACGACGCCGCCGACCAGCTCGAGCACTACCTCACCGACCACCCCGACGCCCTGATCCGCAACTGGCCCGTGCTGCGCAAATACTGGAATCTGAGCGACGGCATCACCTGGGATGTCGACGCCGGCTGGTGGCAAGGCGTGGTTGCCCGCTACCGCCGCGTCTGCGCGCCCAGTTCGCCACGCTGCCGCGAAATCCTCGCCCAGCTGGACAAGGCGGCCCAGGCCGCAGCCGCGTCGCAGTAAAAGCCCATGCAGCCTTCAGAGTCTGTGCGACAACTTCCAAATTCAGCCCTAAGCGGCTAAAGCCGCTTTGAGATAGCGCAGCTTACGGCACGGCTGAAGCCGTGCCCTTACGAAAAACCGAGCTGCCACACGGACTCTTCAGCTTCCGGCAACCGAGCCGGTGCGCCGTCGGTAGCGCAGCCACTCTTGATGTCATAACGGAGCCGGCTCCTTGCGACCGAGTAGACTTGGCGGTGAAGGCCGACCAAGGCTCGGAGGAAAGGAGCCGGGCAATGTGGATTATAGGCTGCGATTTGCACACGCGGTATCAGCAGGTGGCGGTTTTGAACACGGCGACCGGGGAGACGATCGAGCGACGGCTCGATCACGAAGGCGAGCAGGTGCGGAGCTTCTACGCCGCGCTGGAGTCTCCGGTGCGAGTCGGGATCGAAGCGACCGGTGCGGCCGGTTGGTTCGAGCAGTTGTTGGGTGAGTTGGGCCACGAGTTGTGGGTCGGCAACGCGGGCGCGATTCGGGCGGCCGAGCCGCGACGGCAGAAGACCGACGTGCGCGACGCGCGTCTGCTGCTGCGGTTGTTGACCGAGGATCGCTTTCCGCGGATCTGGCTTCCGTCGCTCGAAGAGCGGGACGTGCGGCAGCTGCTGACGCATCGCTCGAAGCTGGTCGGCATGCGGACGGCGCTACGCAACCAGCTGCAGGCGCTGGCGCTGGGCCAGGGGCTGCGGCTGGGCCAGCGGTTGTGGGGCCCGGCGGGCCGGAGCGCGCTCGAGCAACTGGCGCTCGGCGAACGAGCCGCCGCGCGGCGTCACGATCTGCTCGAACTGCTCCGCTCGCTCGATGCGCGGATCAAGCAACTCGACGCCGCGGTGGAAGTCGAAGCCCGGCGCCGGCCCGACGCCGTGCGGTTGATGGAACAGCCGGGCGTGGGTCCGGTGACAGCGCTCGCCTTCGTGCTGATCGTCGGCCCGGTCAGCCGGTTCCGGTCGAGCCGACAGTTGATCAGTTACCTGGGACTGATCCCGAGCGAGGATTCCTCGGGCGGCCGCCAGCGCCTGGGACACATCAGCAAGCAGGGCAATGTGATGTTGCGCTGGCTGCTGGTCGAAGCCGGGCACACGGCCGCGCGGCACGATCCGGAACTGCATCGTTGCTACACCCGTTTGAAGCACCGCCGCGGCGCCAACATCGCCAAGGTCGCCGTGGCCCGCAAGCTGGCGGTGCGGTTGTATTGGATTCTGCGCTCGTCCCAACAGACCAGCGTGGAAGGTGACCGGCAGGGCAGCCCGGCCACAGCCATGGTGGGGGCAACCCCATCGCACTCTTGATTGGGCGCCCTGCCTCTCCCGAGCGATCGGGAGAGTTCGCAGAAGAGATCATGGTCGGTAGTCGGTGACCGAATAGATGGCTGGTGGCACCAACCAGTGGCCACCGCAGGATCGAAAGCGACGAGCCTTGGTCGGACGAGCAAAAGATCCTGGTAAGAAAAAAAACAAGAGCCACCGCCGCTCTCCGCTACAGGTGTCTCTTGACAGAGCCGGCTCCGTTATAGATGGCTGCGGCCTTGGCTTTGCCGAGTTTCGTATTCAGCTCCACTCTCGTGTCCTCTCGCAGTGCAGGCGTCTAACCCGCGGGGTTGAGCTGTTCCGGAAGGCAGTGCACTGTCAGAAAGTCTGCGCCAACCAAAAAACCGGGAAGTGTGTTTGCATTCCGGTGAAAAATTCGAGAATTGCGCTTGGTTCAGGGAAAGGCCGCAGCCAGGAGTGGCTGCGCTACGCAACCTTTCCCTCCTTGAAGCATCTATGAAACTTCAGTGAACCGAGGAACAAAATGGCCAAAATGCGCGCGGTACAAATTTCCAGAGCCGGCGGACCCTTCGAACATGTCGAACGCGAAATTCCCGAGCCGGGACCCGGCGCGGTGCGGCTCAAAGTGGACGCGTGCGGCATCTGCCACAGCGACGTACTTGTGAAAGAAGGTGTGTGGCCGGGACTCGAATATCCGCGCGTGCCGGGCCACGAAGTCGCCGGCACGGTCGACGCCCTCGGGGCCGGCGTGCAGGGCTGGAAAGTTGGCGAGCGCGCGGGAGTTGGCTGGCATGGCGGCCATTGCGGCTATTGCGCTCCCTGCCGGCGCGGCGATTTTCTGAGCTGCGAGACCTCGCGCCAGATCACCGCGCTCAGCTTCGACGGCGGCTACGCCGACTACATGATCGCTCCGGCGCAGGCGCTGGCGCGCATTCCCGCCGAGCTTTCCGCGACCGATGCCGCGCCGCTCCTGTGCGCCGGCGTCACCACGTACAATTCGCTGCGCCACAGCGGCGCGCGCCCCGGCGATCTGGTCGCCGTGCTCGGCGTCGGCGGGCTAGGGCACCTGGGCGTGCAATACGCCGCGAAAATGGGTTTCCGCACCGTGGCCATCGCGCGCGGCAAGGACAAGGAAGCACTCGCGCACGAGCTCGGCGCGCATCATTACATCGACAGCCAGTCGCAGGATCCCGCGGCGGAACTCACCCGCCTCGGCGGCGCATCGGTCGTCCTCGCCACCGTCACGAACGGGAAAGCGATGGGCGCGACGCTCGACGGGCTCGGTATCGACGGCAAGCTCATCGTGCTGGGTGGCGCGCAAGATCCGATGGAAGTCCCACCGGCGTCGTTGATCGGCGGCCGGCGCTCGATTCAAGGCTGGCCCTCGGGCACGTCGATCGATTCCGAAGACACCATGGCGTTCAGCGCGCTCACCGGCGTCCGCTCGATGAACGAAATCTTTCCGCTCGAGCGCGCGTCGGAAGCCTATGAAAGAATGATGAGCGGCGCCGCCCGCTTCCGCGTAGTCCTCAGCACAGCGAAGTAGTGCGCGGTTTTGGTGGCACAAACTTCAGAATCTGTGTGGCAATCTTCAAATGCAGCCCTCAGCGGCTAAAGCCGCGTTAATATGCCAGCACTTATGGCACGGCTGAAGCCGTGCCCTTACGAAAAACGGAGTTGCCACACAGACTCTTCAGGCTCTGTTCTTTACCGAGTGCCACGCCACAATCGCCAGTCTCACTTCCGCTGCCGGCACGGAGCCGCGCCAGGTAGCACAGGCACTCCTGCCTGTGCGCCTTTGTCTGGCAGCACGGCAAAAACGCCGGCGAGACACCGGCGCTACAGGAGGCACGGCTTTACGTTCGGCAAGAAATTGGGATTTGCGGCGCGGCAAAAAGAGCACAGGCAAGAATGCCTGTGCTACTTGCGTGGCCCTCGGTGCATCAGATGAATTGCGCCCACGAACGACAGCCGCCGGCTGGGAAAGCGCGCACACTGAACTTTCACAGGGAGGGGAACATGAAAATCGGCATCATTGGCGCGGGACAGATTGGTGGCACCCTCACCCGTCGGCTCACCGCATTGGGCCATGAAGTTTTCGTCGCGAACTCGCGCGGGCCGGAGACGCTCGCCGCGCTGGCGGCGGAAACCGGCGCGAAAGCGGTGACGGCCAAGGAAGCGGCGCGCGCCGGGGAAGTGGTCGTCGTAACGATTCCCGAAGCAAAAATCCGCAAACTGCCGAAAGACCTGTTTGCCGGCGTCCCGGAAAGCGTGGTCGTCGTGGACACGGGCAACTATTACCCGCGCCAGCGCGACGGCCGCATCGCGGAGATCGAGGATGGCATGACCGAGAGCCGCTGGGTCGCCGGGCAACTGGGCCGGTCGGTCGTCAAAGCATTCAATAACATTTACGCGAAACACCTGATGGAAAACGGCAAGCCCGCCGGCAGCCCAGGCCGCATCGCTTTGCCCGTCGCCGGCGACGATCCCAAGGCCAAGGCGGTTGTGTTGCGCCTCATCGACGAACTAGGGTTCGACGGCGTCGACGCCGGCACGCTCGACGACTCCTGGAAGCAGCAGCCAGGCGCGCCCGTGTATACGGCGGACATGGACGCCGAAGGCGTGCGCCAGGCCCTCGCGAAGGCGAGCAAGGAGCGCACGTCCGATTGGCGCGCGACGCCCAAGAGCCCCGGGAATTTCGCCCAACCGGCCTGACACGTGCCTGCGCGCGGCTGTGGTAGCATAGCCTTCAGAGTCTGTGTGACAACTTCCGAATTCAGCCCTCAGCTGCTAAAGCCGCTTTGAGATAGCACAGCTTACGGCACGGCTGAAGCCGTGCCCTTACGAAAAACCGAGTGGCCACGCAGACTCTTCAATCTGTGTGCCTTTGGTAGCACAGGCACTCTTGCCTGTGCGCCTTTAGCCGCGCCAATCTCTCCGCAAACCACCAGAAGAACGCGTCTCGTCTGTCGGAGCAGGCTGCCAGTTGCTGTGCAGAAAAACGGCCGTGGCTAGCCGAAGGATTCTTCCGCGTGCAGGGCCGCTTCTTTTTTCTCTTCCGGTTTTTCCGTCAGCGTGGCTTCGGCCAGCAGCAGGACGCTCGCGACTGAAACGGCGTTTTCGAGCCCCACGCGCACGACTTTCGTCGGATCGATGATGCCGGCTTCGACCAGGTCGACGTATTCGCAGCGGGCGGCGTCGAAACCGAAATTTCCGGTGCCCTTGCGCATGCGGTCGACGACCACGCCGCCATCGACGGTGGAATTTTCGGCGATTTGGCGCGTGGGCGCTTCGAGCGCGCGGCGCAGGATCACGAGGCCGGTGCGTTCGTCGCCCGTGCAATTCGCTTCCTCGGCCGCCACGGCGTCGATCAGGCGCAAGAGAGCCAGCCCGCCGCCGGGCACCACGCCCTCGGCCACGGCGGCTTTCGTCGAGCTGATGGCGTCCTCGATCGCTTCCTTGCGGTTTTTCATCTCGGCTTCCGATGGCGCGCCGACGCGAATCACCGCGACGCCTCCGGCGAGTTTCGCCAGGCGCTCCTCGAGTTTTTCCTTGTCGTAATCGGAAGTCGTTTTCTCGATCTGGCGGCGCAGCTCGGCGCAGCGGCCCTCGATCGCCTCTTTCGATCCGGCGCCTTCGACGATCGTCGTTTTGTCCTTGTCGATCACGACGCGTTTGGCGCGGCCCAACTGATCGAGCGTCACGGTTTCGACTTTCAGGCCCAGCTCCTCGGCGATCACCTGGCCGCCGGTGAGGATGGCGATGTCCTGGAGGATCTCCTTGCGGCGGTCGCCGAATCCCGGCGCCTTCACCGCAGCCGAGAGCAGCGTCCCGCGCACCCGGTTCACCACCAGCGTCGCCAGCACCTCGCCCTCGACGTCCTCGGCGACGACCAGCAGCGGCCGGCCGGCTTTCGCCACCTGTTCGAGCAGCGGCAGTATGTCGCGCATCCCGGCGAGCCGCTTGTCGTGGAGCAAAATCAGCGGATCCTCGAGCGCGACTTCCATCTTTTCCGGATTCGTAATGAAATAGGGCGAAAGGTAGCCGCGATCGAACTGCATGCCTTCGACCACCTCGAGCGCCGATTCGGTGGTCTTCGATTCCTCGACGGTGATCACGCCTTCGGTCCCCACGCGCTCGAAGGCATCGGCGACCAGCTCGCCGATCGCGGGATCGTTGTGCGCGGAAATCGTGGCCACCTGCTCGCGTTCGCGGCGGCTCTCCACGGTGCGCGAGAGGCTCTTGAGTTTCGCGACGGCAACGCGGAGGCCGCGATCGAGGCCGCGTTTCAGGTCTACGGCGCTGGCGCCGGCGGCGACGTTGTGCACGCCTTCGGCAAGAATCGCGTGGGCGAGAATGGCGCTGGTGCTCGTGCCGTCACCGACGGCTTCGCCGGTGCGCTCGGAGGCTTCGCGAATCATCTGCGCGCCGAGATTCGCTTCGGGATCCTCGAGCTCGACCTCCTTGGCGATCGTGATGCCGTCGTTGCAAACGATCGGCCGGCCCCATTTCTTCTGGATGAGAACGCATTTCGATTTCGGCCCGAGGGTGATGCGGATCGCGTCGACGAGCGCGGTGGCCCCGGCGAGAATCTTTTCGCGCGCCGCCGATCGGAAGTACAAACGTTTGCCCGCCATGGTTCCTCCACATGCGCCACGTCAAAGTGTCCACGGTCGCGGGGAAAAACCCCGGGCTCAAAGCCGAACCCCGGGGCACCCGCGCGCGAACCTGCCAGGCTACCGGGTTCACGCCGCGGGCCGGAACGGCCACAGATTCCGAGGAGTTCGGCCGGGCGCGCGTCGCATCACTGCCCCGCGCGCGCCCGGGTCGAGTCCTGGGGCCGCTTACTTCCGCAACGGTATCCCGGCCTTGGCTTCGACCGAGCGAACCATTGCGGCAAGCCGGTCGGTGCGCTCGCCGTAATCGTCGATTTTGATCGTGGTGACCACGCGGCGCGCTTTCTTGCGCATCTCCTTGTGGCAGCGCCGCGCCACGTCCATCAGCTCTTCCCAGTTTCCTTCGATATCTGTTCCGGACGCGGTCAGCCGGTAATCGAGGCCGCTTTCGTCGATGATTTTGAGAACGTCGGCCAGATCGGCGCTGAAGGATTCGCCATGGCCCAGCGGAACGATGTTCAATTCCATCAACATCTCAACCTCCCCTTCCGCCCGCGCACTCTGCGCGCCGGCCGGCAGCCTGGCCGGCACGGCGTCAGCGGTGCACCGTCATGTTCTCTTTTCGCTTCTGCGGCGACGGCGCGAAATGTTCGATCAGCCATTCGGCCGCCAGCCGCGACACTTCCTCGAGCGTTCCCGGCTCCTCGAACAGGTGCGTCGCGCCGGGGACGATCACCAGCTTGCTCTCGCGGCAGGCGATCCGCTCGAGCGCGTCCCGATTCATCTCGATCACCGGCACATCGTTTCCGCCGACGATCAGCAGCGTCGGCGCCCGCACGCCGGCCAGCGCTTCACCGGCCAGATCGGGCCGTCCGCCGCGGCTGACCACCGCCGCGACCGCTTCCGGCATCTCCGCCGCGGCCACCAATGCGGCGGCCGCGCCGGTGCTCGCGCCGAAATAGCCGATCGGCAGGCCGTGCGTATCGGAATAGCGCTGCACCCAGCGCGTCGCTCCCACCAGGCGATTGGCGAGCAATCGGATATCGAACCGCTGCGCGCGGGTGATCTCGTCGATGGCGCCCTCCTCGGCGGTGAGCAGATCGAAGAGCAGCGTGGCGAGATGTTTCTCCTGGAGCACGCCCGCGACGTAGCGATTGCGCGGGCTGAACCGGCTGCTGCCGCTGCCGTGCGCGAAGAGCACGATTCCCTCGGCGTGCTCGGGAATATGCAGAATGCCTTCGAGAGTGACCGGACCGGCGCCCACTGCCACTTCGCGTCCGCCGTCCGCCGCCTTTGCCTTTTTTCCGGCCGTCATGGCTTCGCTCCTTTTGCGCTGAGCGCGGCCGCCCCCGCTCAGCGCTTCCGGCCGACGCTCTCCGATGCCGGCCCCGCCGCCCGGGCCAACAGGTCGGTCACTTCCCGGTCGCCGACCGGTGAAAAATCCAGATAAAACTGTCCGATGGCGTAGAAGGATTCCGGCATATCGATGCAGACCAGATCGTCCACTTCGGCGCGCAGGCGCTCGCAGGTGGAGGGCGGCGCGACGGGGACGGCGAGTACGATGCGTGCCGGCGCCATCTGTCGCAAAGCGGCGATCGCCGCGCGCATGCTGGATCCGGTGGCGATACCGTCGTCGACCAGCACCACCGTACGCCCGCGCACGTCGAGCGGCGGGCGGTCGCCGCGATATGCCTTTTCGCGGCGCTCTAGTTCCACCTGCTCCTTCGCCGCTACCTGCTCGACTTCGGCTGTCGTCAGATTCAGCATTTCCATGATTTTCCGGTCGAGAACGCGCACGCCGCCCTGCGCGATGGCTCCGAACGCCAGTTCCTCCTGCCACGGCACGCCCAGCTTGCGCAGCACCAGGATATCGAGCGGGGCCTGGAGCGCCGTGGCCACTTCGAAGGCCACCGGCACGCCGCCGCGAGGCACGCCGAGCACGATCACGTCTTCCCGCCCGGCATAGGCCTTCAACCGCTCCGCCAGTTTTCTTCCGGCTTCGATTCGATCGGTGAACATTTCCCGTTCCCGCGAGGCTTCAGGGGCTAAAGCCCCTTGATCGGGCGTCCCTCATGTCGCGGCTCCCGACTCTGTCGGGACAGGTTCCGCCGCGACCCACAAAAACAGGTTCCTATTCCGGCGCCTGGGTATAGCGCAGCAGCAGCTTCTGTTCGGCCTCTTCGGACAGTTTGCGCTCGATTTCCGCCAGCAGTTCTTCCTCGAGCTGGATGTGGCGTCGCGCCAGAGTGGCCACTTCGCGGCCGGCGTTGATCGCGCGCTCGGTCTGATAGAGGGTGGCGAAGCGCAGCTCGGTAAACAGGTCTTCGAGCATCCGCGAGAAGATCGCGGTGCTCCTTCTTCAGCATTTCGAGCTGGCCCTCCTCGAGATATTCGCGGTAGGGCCCTTCGACGTTTCGCTCCTCCGAGGTGCAATGGTTTCGGAGCGCCTTCATGTTCGGTTGCATTTCGCGAAGATGGTTGAGGCCGCGAACGCATTCCTCGGCGTCCTTGCTGGCGGTCTGTTCGAGAAGCTGGTCCCACTCTTCGAGAAACTGGAGAAAATCCTGATGCTCCTTGCGGAGATAATCCATTCGCGTGCCGACGTCCATGTTGTCTCCTGCTGCAAGGTTCTTCCGGGAGCGGGAGCAGGGCGCTTGGCTCCCGGGGGCTGCTAGGGAGGGAGTTGCACGCGTGAAGCCAAATCGGAGCGTCTTGCGGCCAAGCTCATCGCGTTGCAGGACAATAGGTTAGCTGGCTGTCCAGGCGCCTCGAAAGCCCCCGGCTTTTACCAAAAGACGCACCGATTAGCGTCAAATTCCTCAAACTTTACGCCTCACACGTTCTTACCTCGCGCGAGGGCTCGGCAAACCCGCAGATTCGACGGGAGTTCACGGCCCCGGCCGCGGCGCCTCGATGGAAGCGCGCGTGCGGTGTTTCCAGCCAAAGGGGTTTGAAGGGCGGGGAAGCGGCGTTTGGGGGAATGCCATCGCTGGGCGCGGGCAGCGTTCCTGAAGCGCCGGAGAGAAGGGTTCGATGTCGGTCACCAATCAACCGGTCACCAATCAACCGGAAGTGGATTTGATCGAGACGCAGGTGGAAGAGGTCGCGGCGCCTCCGGCGAAAAAACGCTGGCCGAAATGGGCGAAATGGGCGCTGGCGATTGCCCTGCTGGCCGCGGCGGGCATTGGCGTCGAGCGCTGGATCGCCGGCTCGCAGGCCGCGATTAGCTACGAAACCGTCGCGCTCGATCGCGGCACGATCCAGTCGAGCGTCACGGCGACCGGGACGCTGAATGCCGTGATCAACGTGCTCGTCAGCAGCCAGGTCTCGGGCAACATCAAGGCGCTCTACGCCGATTGGAACAGCAAGGTGAAAAAGGATCAACTGGTGGCGCTGATCGATCCGCAGATCTTTCAGAACGCAGGTGGATCAGGCGCAGGCCACGGTGAACTCGGCGCATGCGGCCGCGCTCACCGCCGCGGCGCAGGTGGAACGCGCGCGGGCGGATCTGGCCGGCGCGGCGGCCGCGGTAAAAGCCGCCGAATCGGCCGTGGCGCGCGACCGGGCGAACGAGTTGAACGCGCAGGCGCAGTGGCAGCGAATCGATGAGCTGTTCCGCGACGGCATCGTCTCGCAGACGGACCACGACGCCGCCAAGGCCGCCTACGACGCCGCCCGCGCCCAAGTGGAAGCCGACCAGGCGCAGGTCGACGCCGCGCGGCAGAGCGTGCAATCGGCGCAGGCGCAGGTCCGCGTCGCCGAGAGCCAGTTCACTTCCGCGCAGGCGCAGGAAGGCCAGACGCGCGCCGCGCTGCGGCAGGCGCAGGTGAATCTGGACCACACGCGCATCCTTGCGCCCGTCGACGGCACGGTGGTCGCGCGGCGGATGGACGTGGGGCAGACGGTGGCCGCCACGCTGAATCCGCCGGTCATCTTCGAGATCGCGCAGGACCTGACGAAAATGCAGGTGGATACGAACGTCGACGAATCCGATATCGGCACCGTGCTCGTGGACCAGCAGGCGAACTTTACCGTCGACGCCTATCCCGGCACGACGTTTCACGGGAAAGTGATCGACGTGCGCAAGGCGCCGATCTCGACGCAGAACGTGGTCACGTACGACGTGGTCATCGGCGTATCGAATCCCGATCTGAAGCTGTTTCCCGGCATGACGGCCAACGCGCGCATCTTCACGAATCGTATCGACGATGCGCTGCGCGCGCCGAACGTCGTGCTGCGTCTCAAGCCGTCGGCGGAAGTGCTGGAGCAGCTTGGCTTGCCGGCGCCGCTGGCGGGCAAGCCGCAGGTTTACGTGCTCTCGGCCGGGAAACTGAAGGCCGTGCCGGTGACGTACGGGCTTTCCGACGGGCGGTACACGGCGATCGTTTCGGGCGACGTGCGCGCGGGCGATCGCGTCGTCTCGCGATTCGTCACCGCGAAGACCGCGGCAGCAGGCAGCTCGCAGCCGGGTGCGGTGCGCGGGCCGAGATTCTGAGGGAGCGCGATGGCGCCGTTGATCGATGTCCGGAATTTGACGAAGACCTACCGCCTGGGCGAGGTGATCGTGCGGGCGCTGCGCGGAGTGACGCTCACGATCGATCGCGGGTCGTTCGTCGCGGTGATGGGACCCTCCGGCTCGGGAAAATCGACGTTCATGAATCTGCTCGGCTGCCTCGACCGGCCGACCTCGGGCCGCTATCTGCTCGATGGCGTGCCGGTCGAAAGCCTCGACCGCGATCAGCTCGCCGAAATCCGCAATCGGAAGATCGGTTTCATCTTTCAGAACGTTCAATCTGCTGCCGCGGATGACGGCGCTCGAAAACGTCGAGCTGCCGCTGCTCTACAAGAGCGGCGAAGCGGCGAACGGCGCGGGGCTGGCGCGGCGGATGCTCGCGGCGGTCGGGCTCGGCGGGCGCGAGCTGAGCCTGCCTTCGCAGCTTTCCGGCGGCCAGCAGCAGCGCGTGGCCATCGCGCGGGCGCTGATCAATCGGCCGGAAATTCTGCTCGCCGACGAGCCCACCGGGCAGCTCGATACGAAAACCGGCGCGGAGATCATGGAGATTTTCGTGCGGCTGAATCGCGAGCGCCGAATCACGATCCTGCTCGTAACACACTCCGACGAAATTGCGGCGTACGCGGGGCGCGTGATCGGTTTCCGCGACGGGCGCGTGGTGAGCGATACGCTGGCCGGCGAGCCGGCGGGCTCCGGCCCGCGTGACGTGCGCGCGGGACCGGCTCCGGCGGAGGCGCGGCGATGAGGCAGCTGCGATCGGCGATCATCATCGCGTTTCGCGCCCTGGTGATGAACAAGATGCGCTCGGCGCTCACGATGCTGGGGATCGTGATCGGCGTCGCGTCGGTGATCGCCACGGTCGCTGTCGGCTCGGGAGCGACGCAGCGCATTCAGGAACAGATTGCCAGCATCGGCAGCAACCTGATCATCGTGCTTCCCGGCAGCACCACCACGTCGGGACTCCGCATGGGCACCGGCTACGCCGTCACGCTCACCGAAGCCGACGCCCGCGAGATTCCGCTCCAATGCCCGGCCGTCGCCCGCGCCGGCGCGGTGATTCGCGGCGGCGCCCAGGTCGTCTACGGCAACAACAACTGGGCCACGATCATCTACGGCATCACGCCGGATTTCCTCTCCCTCCGCGATCTTTCGATCTCGCGCGGCGAGGAGTTCTCGCAGTCGGACGTAGACAGCGCCAACAAGGTCGCCCTGCTCGGCAAAACCGTCGTCGATAATCTCTTCGGCGCCGCCGATCCCGTGGGCCAGACGATTCGCATCAAGAACGTGCCCTTCACCGTGGTCGGCGTATTGACGCCCAAGGGCCAGTCGGTCACCGGCCAGGACCAGGACGACAACATCCTGCTGCCCATCTCCACGGCGAAACGGAAAGTGATCGGGTTCAATCCGGCCAACGCCGACGCGGTGAACGTGATCATGGTCCAGGCCGGCTCAGGCGGTCAGATCGAAGCGGCCCAGGAGGAAATCACGGCTCTGCTGCGGCAGCGGCATCACTTGCAGCCGGGAGAGCTCGACGATTTCTCGATCCGCAACATGCAGGAGATTTTCGCCGCGCAGGAGGCGTCGTCGCGGATCATGGCGCTGATGCTGGCGGCGGTGGCTTCGGTTTCGCTCGTGGTCGGCGGGATCGGGATCATGAACATCATGCTGATCTCGGTGCGCGAGCGGACGCGCGAGATCGGCTTGCGGCAGGCCGTCGGCGCGAAAACACGCGATATCCTCACGCAATTTCTGGTGGAAGCGGTGACGCTCTCGATCGCCGGAGGATTCGTGGGCATTGTGCTGGGCGTCGTGGCGTCGGTCGCGATTTCGCGGCTGGCGGGATGGACGACGGTCGTGGGGCCGGGCGCGGTGCTGCTGGCGGTGTTTTTCTCGGCGCTCGTGGGAATCAGCTTCGGCTACTATCCGGCGCGCAAGGCAGCGTATCTCGATCCGATCGAGGCGCTGCGGTATGAGTAGCGCAGCCACTCCTGGCTGCGGCCTTTCGGTTCGCGTCAAGTCAAAACCGCCGGCGAGACGCCGGCGCTACATGGGCTTCGGCGGAGAGGCGATGTGAATTTGGGATTTTCGGCACGGCGAAAGGCGCACAGGCTGAAAGCCGGTGGTACCAAGCGCCCCGAGTCTTCCTCCTGTCATCCTGAGCGAAGCGAAGGATCCCGCCGGTACGTGCGCGAACGTTTCCTCACCGCTGACGGGGTCCTTCGCTTCGCTCAGGATGACGGCGGACGAGCGGAGCGATGGAGCATCTTGGTGAAACGGCGAGCCGGCAGACCGGCAAACCGATCTCATGCATTCAGGCCGGAGCGACGTGAATTCCTCGCGCGCTTGTGGAAGCGAAATGCGCGATACTGGGGCGGCCAACGAGCGGCACGTTTGCCTTGAAGCGTGTCCGGTGGTCGGACCACTGCGCAAAGAAATTTTCGGCGCCTGCTGTTCCCGGTTATAGGCGCATTTTGTTTGGTTATATAATGGCCATGAATCGAGCCCAACCCGCAAGGAGCGACAGATGCCCGCAGAAGCGCGCACGAAAACCGCGCCGGTAGATCCCGCCAGCTATCACGGGCTCGACCGCGATACGCTCATTCGCATCTACCGGATGATGTTTCTTTCCCGGCGTCTCGACGATCGCGAAATTCAGTTGAAGCGGTTGAACAAACTATTCTTTCAGATCAGCGGCGCGGGCCACGAGGCCGTTCTCGTCGCGGCTGGCCTGGCACTCAAGCCGGGGCACGACTGGTTCTACCCGTATTACCGCGATCGCGCGCTCTGCCTCACGCTCGGCGTGACTCCTTACGAAATGCTGCTCCAAGGCGTGGGCTCGAAGGACGATCCCAGCTCCGCCGGGCGGCAAATGCCGAGCCACTGGGGCCACCAGGATTTGAACATCGTCAGCCAGTCCTCGCCCACCGGCACGCAATGGATTCAGGCCGTCGGCGCGGCGGAAGCGGCGCTGTATTACAGCCAATTCCCGAACGCGCTCGACGAGGCGCGGCGCGCGCCGCTCGGCGAGGCCATCCGCCACGAGCCCGACGAAGTCGTCTACGTTTCGGGCGGCGACGGCACCACCAGCGAGGGCGAATTCTGGGAAGCGCTGAATTCGGCGGCGGTGAAAAAGACGCCGGTGCTGTTCCTGGTGGAAGACAACGGCTACGCGATTTCCGTTCCCGTCGATCAGCACACCGCCGGCGGCAACATCTCGCATCTGCTGCGCAATTTCCCGAATTTTCACATCGGCGAATGCGACGGCACCGACCCGCTCGAAAGCTACGCGGTGCTGCGCGAAGCCGTGGCGCACTGCCGCGCACGCAAGGGGCCGGCGCTCGTGCACGCGCACGTCGTCCGTCCCTATTCGCATTCGATGTCCGACGACGAAAAGCTCTACAAGCCGGCCGAGGTGCGCGAGGAAGAGGCGCAGCGCGATCCGCTGCCGAAATTCGGCCTGTTCCTGCTGCGCGAGGGCATCCTGAGCGAGAAGCAGCTCGAGAAGATCGAGGCCGAAGTCGATCGCGAGCTGCGCGACGCGGCCGACCGCGCCTTGGCCGCCGAGCTGCCCGAGCCGGAATCGGTGAAGCTGTGGGTCTATTCGCCCGACGTCGATCCCACCTCCGACGCTTTTGCGTCCGAGCCGCGGCTCTCCGGGAATGAAAAGACGATGGTCGAGATGGTTTCGGCCACGCTGATGGACGAGATGGGGCGCGACGAGCGGATCGTGGTCTTCGGCGAGGATGTGGCCGATTGTCAGCCACGACGAAAATCTCGAAAAGGTGAAAGGGAAGGGCGGCGTGTTCAAGGCCACCGCGGGCCTGCAGCGCCGCTACGGCGGGCACCGCGTTTTCAATTCGCCGCTCGCCGAGGCGAATATCGTCGGCCGCGCCATCGGCATGGCGACGCGCGGGCTGAAGCCGGTGGTGGAAATCCAGTTCTTCGATTACATCTGGCCGGCGATGATGCAGCTGCGCGACGAGCTGCCGCTCATGCGGTGGCGCTCGGCGGGGAAATTCAAGTGTCCGGCGGTGGTGCGCGTCGCCACCGGCGGCTATCTTTCCGGCGGCGCGATTTATCACAGCCAGTGCGGCGAATCGATTTTCACGCACGAGCCGGGCCTGCGCGTGGTGATGCCGTCGAACGCGCTCGATCTTTCGGGCCTGCTTGCGCACGGCGATTCGCTCGGACGATCCGGTGCTCTTCCTCGAGCACAAGCATCTGTATCGCCAGCCGTACAATCGCTCGCCGTATCCCGGACCCGATTACACGATGCCATTCGGCAAGGCGCGCGTGGTGCGCGAGGGCACCGACGCCAGCGTCATCACGTATGGCGCGCTGGTCCATCGCGCCGAAGTGGCCGCGGCGGAGCTGGAACGCGAAGGGATTTCGATCGAGATCATCGATTTGCGCTCGCTGAGCCCGTACGACTGGGAGGCGATCGCGCGGACGGTGGCGAAGACGAACCGCGTGCTTGTCGCGTACGAGGACATGCGCTCCTGGGGCTACGGCGCGGAAATCGCGGCGCGCATCGGCGACGAGCTGTTCGATGAACTCGATGCGCCGGTGCGCCGCGTGGCGGCACAGGACCTTTTCTGCGCCTATCAGCCCACACTCGAGGACGCGATCCTGCCGCAGTCCGCCGACATCCGGCGCGCCCTCGAGGATTTGCTCGATTACTGAGGGATTGGCGAGCGTTCGTCGTTGTAGCACGCCCTTCAGAGTCTCGGTGCCATCTGGAAAATTCAACCCTCAGCGGCTAAAGCCGCGTTGATATGCGTTTTCGCGTGGCACGGGAACATGCGCCGGGGGAAATGCGTAGTTGTAGAATAGAGGTAAGAAACCGCCGTCGGAGGTGGCCAATGGTTTGCCCAACTTGCCAACGGGAAATCGCCGACTATTCGAATTTCTGCTACTACTGCGGGACCCGGCAGGCGCCGGGCGTCGCGGGCCGGCGGCTGATGCGCTCGGTGGTTGACTCGAAGATCGCCGGCGTGTGCGGCGGTTTTGCCGAATATTTCAACGTCGATCCGACGGTGATGCGGATCCTGGTCGTGTTCGTCACGATCGCCACGGGGTTGCTGCCGGGGATCGTGGCCTACGTGGTGGCGTGGATTCTGATGCCGCAGGCGCCGTATGTCGTCGTTGGCACGGCGGCGAATACGGCGGCGCCGGGAAGCGGATCGCGGTAGAGCGCATCTCTCGCAGAGAACTCCCCGTCGCCGCGCCTCTTGCGAGAGGCATTGTTCCGTGAGCCTGTGTAGCGCCGCCCTTCAGGGCGGCACCTTGCCGAGCCGCCGGAGAGAAATGGCGGGCTGAAGCCCCCGCTACAGAACCGCGCCAGCAACATACCTCAGCTCAGATTTCGCAATGTCCCCGGATGTGGGGTGGCAGGAAGTGCCTGCCTGGGCTGCGGATCAGTCTTTCGATTTGAAAATGACGCGGTCGGCGGAGAGCGCGCCGCCGCCAATCACGAGCAGCGTGAACGCGGCGATGCACAGGATCAACGGGAGCTGGTATTGGTCCACCGCGAACATGCCGTGCGGAAAGTGCACCCGCCAGAGCGCGATGGCCATCTCGGTGGCCAGCAGCAGCGCCATCACCCGCGTGAAGAGGCCCACCACCAGCAGGCAACCGCCGAAAAACTCCAGCGATCCGGAGATAAGCGTGAAATATCCCGGGAAACCCATCTTCGGAAACGCGGCGTACCACTGCGCGCGTTCGGTGAACAGCTTCGGGTAGCCGTGATAGACGAAGATGATCGCCAGCGCCAGCCTCAGCGCCAGCTGCGCCACCGGCTTCAATTTCTCGAAATGCTGCATCGGCCCGCTCCTGTTCCGTGAGTCGAGCTTCGGGGGACGGTTTGCCATGTGCGGCCGACTGGCATTGTAGCAAACGAGGCAAGGGAGCGCGCCGGGCGCGCCGGGTTGGAGTAGAATCAAAAGTGGTCGTGTTTCGGAAATTTCTTGTGAACTTGGGCCGGGATCGCCGGCTCACGGGGAAGCGGAGATGGTGCGTCGCGTTCTGATTGCGGTGGCAGTGGTGTTGCTTGTCTCGGGCGTGGCGGGAGCGTGGTTGTGGTGGAACGCGAAACCGTCGCCGAAAGGCGAGGCTTACGTCGGCATGACCGGCGTGCCGTTGTGGGACGGCAACGGTCAAGTGCGGCGCCGCCTGCAAAACCTTTCCTGGGGCGAGAAGCTGACCATCCTCGACCAATACAACGATTCGATCGAGGTCCGCACGCCGCAGGGAAAGGTCGGCTGGGTCAACCAGGACCGGCTGATCGATCCCGGCGTGTGGCAGCGGCTGGGAACGCTCGCCGCGCGTGTCCGTGAAATGACCACGCAGGCGCCGGGGCACACGGCCGTGCTGTCGAATCTTCGGCTCGATCCGGGACGCACGTCGCCGCGCGTGGGGCAGTTGAAGCCGAATACGCCGGTGGAAGTCTTGGCGCGGGGCGTGGCCGAAAGGAGCGCGGCGAACGCCTTGGCCAGCAACACGCCGCGCAAGGAAGACTGGCTGCTGGTGCGCGCTCGCACCGGCAACGATACGCAGATCGCGGGCTGGGTGCTCGCCAGCTTCATCAATCTCGATCTTCCCGATCCGCTCCCGGCCTACGCCACCTCGGCCGGCATGAGCCCGATCGCCTACTTTGCGCTGCACACGGTCCAGGATCCGACCGACGGGCCGAAGACCTACTACCTGGTCGCGGGATCGACCGGCGCGCAGGGGCAGCCGTGCGATTTCACGATGCTGCGCGTTTACACGTGGAGCACCGTGAAGCATCGGTACGAAACGTCGTACGTGCAGAACGATCTGTGCGGCCATCTGCCGATTCGCGTCGAACGCGACGCCGATCCGCAGCACGATTCGCTTTTCAGCTTCGATAATTTCTCCGCTTCGGGCTCGCAGCAGCTTACCTACCGCATGCGCAGCACCATGGTGCGCCTGCTGCGCTCGCCCTCCGCAACCAGCAGCGCCAGGAACGCCGGTTCTTCTCGCGCGGAAACAGCGCGGCGGTAGCTAGGCCTTCGGCAGTAGCACAGGCATTCCTGCCTGTGCGCTTTCCCGCATTTGAGACGTCGGATCTTTTGTGCGCGGCGCGGTCCTGCCTGGCTTGGCCGTTAGGGTGGGCGGGGAGGTGCTCGGAAAATCCGCCGCCGGCACAGGCAAGAATGCCTGTGCTACGAGGGGCGCGTTCGCTTGTATGCTATTCATGCTGGCAGAAAACTCGCGCTTCGCTGCGCACGCACCGGAGGAACGCACATGGCTCTATTGCTCACGGAAACCGACGTTCGCCAATTGCTCACGATGCCCATGGCTCTTGAAGCGGTCGAGCTTGCCTTTCGCGACGTGGCGGAAGGCACGTTTGTGCTTCATCCGCGGCGGCGGATTCACACGCCGAACAAGGGTTTCCTGCATTACATGGCGGCGGCGGATTTCGTGAGCGGGTACGAGGGGCTGAAGATCTACACGTACGCGAAGGGCGCGCTGCGGTTCCTGGTGCCGCTGTTCCGCTGGGACACGGGCGAGCTGGTCGCGCTGATCGAGGCCGATTATCTGGGCCGGGTGCGCACGGGCGCGGCGAGCGGCGTGGCGACGAAATTCATGGCGCGACCGGACGCGCGCACGGTGGCGCTCATCGGCACGGGATCGCAGGCGTCGACGCAGGTCGAGGCGGTTTGCGCGGTGCGGCCGATCGAGCACGTGCGCGTCTACGGGCGCAACGAAGAGAAGCGGCGCGAATTCGCGCGGCGGCTCGCCGAGCGCGTGAAAGTGGGCGTCGACGCGGTCGATTCGCCGGAGCGCGCGGTCCGCGGCGCCGACGTCGTGATCACGATCACCACCGCGGCGGAGCCGGTGATCGAATCGGCGTGGCTCGCGCCGGGCGTCCACGTCAACGCGGTGGGCAGCAACCTCGCGCACAAATGCGAGATTGACGGCGAAACCGTGCGCCAGGCCGGCGTCATCGCCACCGATTCCATCGAGCAGGCGAAAATCGAGGCGGGCGACCTGATTCAGGTGTTCGGCGCGGACGCGGGACGCTGGGCGCGCGTCGTGGATCTGGCGCAGATCGTCGTCGGCCATGCGCCGGGCCGGCACGATCGCGAGGAGATCACGCTATTCAAATCGAACGGCGTGGCGATCGAAGACGTGGCCGTGGGCGCCCGCGTTTACGAACTGGCGCGCGAACGCGGCGTGGGCAGGGAAGTGCCGCTGTTCGAAAAGTAGCGCAGCCACTCTTGGCTGCGGCAGTGGCTACGAAGATGGGTGCGAACGGCGGGGAGGCGGGGTTACGACGTGGCTGGACCGGCGGAGTCTTGGAGTGTGATTAAAGGCCGCAGCCATCTATAACGGAGCCGGCTCTGTCAAGAGACACCTGTAGCGGAGAGCGGCGGTGGCTCTTGTTTTTTTTCTTACCAGGATCTTTTGCTCGTCCGACCAAGGCTCGTCGCTTTCGATCCTGCGGTGGCCACTGGTTGGTGCCACCAGCCATCTATTCGGTCACCGACTACCGACCATGATCTCTTCTGCGAACTCTCCCGATCGCTCGGGAGAGGCAGGGCGCCCAATCAAGAGTGCGATGGGGTTGCCCCCACCATGGCTGTGGCCGGGCTGCCCTGCCGGTCACCTTCCACGCTGGTCTGTTGGGACGAGCGCAGAATCCAATACAACCGCACCGCCAGCTTGCGGGCCACGGCGACCTTGGCGATGTTGGCGCCGCGGCGGTGCTTCAAACGGGTGTAGCAACGATGCAGTTCCGGATCGTGCCGCGCGGCCGTGTGCCCGGCTTCGACCAGCAGCCAGCGCAACATCACATTGCCCTGCTTGCTGATGTGTCCCAGGCGCTGGCGGCCGCCCGAGGAATCCTCGCTCGGGATCAGTCCCAGGTAACTGATCAACTGTCGGCTCGACCGGAACCGGCTGACCGGGCCGACGATCAGCACGAAGGCGAGCGCTGTCACCGGACCCACGCCCGGCTGTTCCATCAACCGCACGGCGTCGGGCCGGCGCCGGGCTTCGACTTCCACCGCGGCGTCGAGTTGCTTGATCCGCGCATCGAGCGAGCGGAGCAGTTCGAGCAGATCGTGACGCCGCGCGGCGGCTCGTTCGCCGAGCGCCAGTTGCTCGAGCGCGCTCCGGCCCGCCGGGCCCCACAACCGCTGGCCCAGCCGCAGCCCCTGGCCCAGCGCCAGCGCCTGCAGCTGGTTGCGTAGCGCCGTCCGCATGCCGACCAGCTTCGAGCGATGCGTCAGCAGCTGCCGCACGTCCCGCTCTTCGAGCGACGGAAGCCAGATCCGCGGAAAGCGATCCTCGGTCAACAACCGCAGCAGCAAACGCGCGTCGCGCACGTCGGTCTTCTGCCGTCGCGGCTCGGCCGCCCGAATCGCGCCCGCGTTGCCGACCCACAACTCGTGGCCCAACTCACCCAACAACTGCTCGAACCAACCGGCCGCACCGGTCGCTTCGATCCCGACTCGCACCGGAGACTCCAGCGCGGCGTAGAAGCTCCGCACCTGCTCGCCTTCGTGATCGAGCCGTCGCTCGATCGTCTCCCCGGTCGCCGTGTTCAAAACCGCCACCTGCTGATACCGCGTGTGCAAATCGCAGCCTATAATCCACATTGCCCGGCTCCTTTCCTCCGAGCCTTGGTCGGCCTTCACCGCCAAGTCTACTCGGTCGCAAGGAGCCGGCTCCGTTATGACATCAAGAGTGGCTGCGCTACTAAAACCCGCGCCACGGGTCGCCAAATACGAATTATGACTTTTCGGGGGCGGGGCCGCGGAGGCGCTGCTCGAGGGCGGTGTGGAGGCGGTCGCGGACGCCCTGGGGCAGGGGCAGGGGCTCGGCGTTGCAGAAAATTTCGATGGTTTTCCGTGTGGTGTCGACCAGCAGGCGGCAATCGTGGCAGTGGCCCAAATGAACCTTGATCTCCTCAACGGTGCCCTTGTCCAGTTGGCCGTCGAGAAAATCGCAGAGTTCCGTCAAAACCGATTTACAGTTCGCTTCCTTGCAACTCACTTCTAGCGCCCCCACGGAAGATCCGGTCGAGAGTGTGCCTCAACTTCAATCTTGCCCGCAACAGCCTCGATTTGACGGCGGGTACGGAAAGTCCCAGCAGCCGCGCCGTCTCTTCGGTTGATAGTTCTTCGATGTCGCGAAGCTGGAAAACGATTCGGTAGGCCGGCTCGAGTTGGGCGATTGCGCGGGCCAAAATGGTCTGCAATTCGCTCTGCTCGAAACGCTGATCCGGCTTCGGACCCCAGTCCTCGATCTCGCGCGGCACCAGATCGTCCTCGGTCTGGATCGATTCGTCGAGCGAGACTTCCTGGGGCCGGCGGCGGCGCAGCTTCATCAGCGCTTCGTTGACGGCGATGCGGACCAGCCAGGTGTAGAAGCGGGAACCGCCCTGGAAATCGGCTAAATGCTGATAGGCCTTGAGGAACGCATCCTGCGTGGAATCCTCGGCGTCCTCGCGGTTCTGGGTGATGTTGTAGGTCAGGCGGTAGACCCTTCCCTCGTAGCGGCGGACCAGAGTTTCAAATGCGCGAAGGTCACCGGCCTTGGCTGCGGCGACGAATGTGGCTTCGTCGTCCACCGGAGCGGTGCGGGGTGCGGCCGCATTGGCGTGTGCGCGATCAGTCGGATTCATCGGTAAGTTCCAGGCCGCCCTATTCGCTCCAGACTAGCACAGCTTTCCCCCTGGCCGAAGCACTCTCGGCGAACAGCTTCTGCTGAAAGGGGGATATGCGCCGGCAGAAATCGGCACCCGGGTTGGATGCAGGGGTTTGGCGGAAAGTCGCAGGGAATTTTTGAGGAGTGGGTGGATCGCGCGGCGCGGCGGGTGGCCTTGAAGGCGTCTGCGAGGCCGCGGAAAAATCCCCAGGCTTAAAGCCGAAGCCTGGTGCACCCACGGGCGAAACCCGAAGGGTTGTGCTACTGGGTGTGGGTGGCGCTCCCTCCTCTGTCATCCTGAGCGGAAGCGAAGGATCCCGACGCTGCGTCCTCGCTCCGTCCATTCCGATCCTCAACGCTTTCGGGATCCTTCGCTTCGCTCAGGATGACAGGTTTGGTCCGGGATCCCGGTGATGCGGAACGCTTCGGTCAGGCCTGGTCCGGGAGCCCGGCGATGCGGAGCGGTTCGCTAGGATGACAGGCTGTTCGGAAGCGGCGGCGGTAGGAAGAATGGAGTTGGCAAATGGACTTGTATACCGCCGGGGCGCAACGGCCATACAACCCGGGCTGGCCAAAACGGCTCAAATGTTGTAAATACAATGACCGTCGTGATGAACATGCTGAAGCGAAGACGATCCCTGCTGATGGCGGTGGTTCTTGTCGCTGTCGGCACGTTGTTCGCCACGTCGATTGCCGCACAGATCGTTCACCAGCATCGTTCGGTCACCTCGGAAGCCACCTGCCCCATCTGCCATCTGTTCCACCGCGTAGCGGTGAAGGGCATTTCGGCGCATTCGATCGCGCTTCCGCGGCCGCTCGTTCGGAAGGTCCTGCCACGCAACACGGTGGGACGCCTGAACCCGTACTTCTCCACAAGCTCTCCCCGCGCACCGCCCGCCGCCTGAATCATTCCGCTATTCATACACCGGCGTTTTTGAGCCGGTCGTTTTACGGAACCCGACAAATCGCTATTTGCGCATCGAACGTGTAGCGCCAGGGAAGGGCGTACATGAGAATTTGCACCGCGGCGCCGGACGGCGCCGCCAGTATCCGCACCCGGTTGCGGGCCGGAGCGCTTTGCAGTCTCGCGTTCGTCCGCCGCGCCCGCCAATCTCCGCCGATGGAAGGTCCTATGGCTATTCTTACGCGCATCATGCCCGCCGCGCTGCTGGCCGCCGCTCTGGCTCTGGCGCCCGGCGCCGCGCGGGCACAATCGCCGGCAAGCGCGCCGGCGATGCCGCCGCCGAAGATCACTCTTCAGCAGGCGATTCAGTACGCGCTGATGCACAACCCGTCGCTGCGGGCCGCCCGCACGGCGATCGCGCAGAGCAAGGCGGAGGAAGTGACCGCCAACCTGCGTCCGAATCCGGTGCTCGGCTGGGACGCGCAGTTCGTTCCGCTGTTCAGTCCCAGCGCGCTGACGCCGGATACGATCGATAATTTTTCGCAGTTCGATATCGGGCTGACCTACCTGTTCGAGCGGGGCAAGAAGCGCCAGCACCGGCTGGCGGCCGCGCAGGAGGCGACCGCGGTCACGAGCTCGCAGGTCTCCGACGCCGAACGCTCGCTGAGCTACAACGTGGCGCAGCAGTTCATCGGCGTGCTGCTGGCCGAGCGCTCCCTGGCCTTCGCCGAGCAGGACCTGGCGAGCTTCGGGAACACGGTGAAGATCAGCGAGGCCCGCTACAAGGCCGGCGACATCAGCTACGGCGATTACCTGAAAATCAAGCTGCAGCTCTTGCAGTTCCAGCTCGACGTCTCGAGCACGACGCTCGCCCGGCAGCAGGCGCTCGCGGGTCTGCGCCAGCTGATCGGGTTTGAATCGGTGCCCGCCGATTACGACGTCTCTGGCACGCTCGACTACACGCCGCTGAAAGTTCAGCGCGCGGATCTCGAGCAACTGGCCCTGCAACTGCGGCCCGACCTGCGGGCCGCGCGACAGGGCATCACCGCCGCGCAGGGGCAATACGCGCTCGCCAAGGCCAACGGCAAGCGCGACGTCACCTTTACCGCCAACTACACCCACCTCGGCGCCCTGAACAACGCGTCCCTGTTCTGGAACATTCAGCTGCCCATCTTCGACCGCAACCAGGGCGAAATCGCGCGCACCGACGCCGCGATCACCCAGGCCCAGGACAGCGAAATCGCCGCGCGCCAGCAGGTGCAAACCGACGTCGCCAGCGCCTACGACGCGACCCAGGAGGATGCAGGATCGGTCGAGCTTTACCAGTCCGGTTATCTGAAACAGGCGAAGGAATCCCGCGATATCAGCGCCTACGCCTTCCAGCGCGGCGGCGCGAGTCTGCTCGACCTGCTGGACGCCGAGCGCAGCTATCGCGCCGTCGAACTCGGCTATTTTGAAACGCTCGCCTCATACCAGCTTGCCTTGGAACAGCTCCGCGAAGCCGTCGGCGCCAGGAGATTGCCATGAGCTTTTTGAAACAGTTCCCCCCACGCAAAGAAGACAGCAACCGGGAGCGCCCGAGGTATGGCTCGGGCGCTCCGTTTTCCCGGCTCGGGCTGGCGCTCGCCGCGCTGGCGATCGTTAGCCTGGCGGGTTGCGCGCGCGAAGAGACGAAGAGCGAAAACGAGATGACGTCGTTTTCCTCGCAGGGCGTCGAAGCCTCGCTCTTCTCGGTACCGAAAAACCAGCTGCCGCGCATTCAGATCGTTCCGGCGGCGACGCAGAAGATCGAGCGCGTGCTGCGGCTGCCGGGGACGGTGGGCTACAACATGTTCCGCACGACGCCGGTGATCAGCCAGGTGGGCGGGCCGGTGACGCGCATCCTCGCCGTGCCGGGCCAGATGGTGCGTCAGGGCGAACCGCTGCTCTACGTGCAGAGTCCGGATTATTCGCAGCTGCGGGCGAATTACCTGAACGCGCGCGACTCCTATCACGTCGCCGCGATCAATTACAAACGCTCGCAGGACCTCTACGCGCACCAGGCCATCGCCCAGCGCGACCTGCTCGCGGCGGAATCGGCGCGCAATCAGGCGCAGGCGAGTATGCAGGCGGCGCAGGCGGCCCTCGAAGCCCTCGGCATCAAAAATCCCAACCAGGCGGCCGACAGCGCTTCGTCGCAGATTCCGGTGCTGGCGCCGATTTCGGGCGAAGTGGTGGAGCGGCAGGCGGCGCCGGGGCAGTTGCTGCAGGCCGGCGCGACGCAATGCTTCACGATTTCGGACATGGACACGGTGTGGGTGCTCGTGAACGTGTATCAAAAGGACATGCCGAACGTGCACGTGGGCGAATCGGCCACCATCCAGACCGACACCTACCCGAATCCGTTCCACGGGCGGATTTCGTATCTGGCGCCGGCGCTCGATCCGAACTCGCGGACGCTGGCGGCGCGGATCGTGACCGATAATCCGGGGCTCGAACTGAAAAAGGACATGTACGTGACCGCGCTGGTCGACGCGGGAAGCATCCCGAACGCGCTCGTGGTTCCTGTCGCCGCGGTGCTGCGCGACAGCGAGAACCATCCTTTCGTCTACATTCAGGCGGGCGAGGACAAGTTCGCGCGCCGGCTGGTGACGCTCGGGCAGGCGCAGGGCGGGGTGATTCAAATTACTTCCGGCCTCACGGCCGGGGAAAAAGTCGTCGGCGACGGCAGCCTGTTCCTTCAATTCGCCAATTCGCTGCGTTAGGGGAAATCGCCGATGATTCATCGCATCGTACGCGCCGCGCTGCACCAACGTTTTCTGGTTCTGATGCTGGTGATGTTCCTGATCCTGGGTGGCTCGATCTCCTTCCAGCGGATGCCGGTGGAAGCCTATCCGGACCTTTCGCCGCCGATGGTGGAGATCATCACGCAGTGGCCGGGCCACGCCGCCGAGGAGGTGGAGCGGCTGATCACGATTCCGATCGAAGATCGAGATGAACGGCATCCCGAAGTTGAACGTGATGCGTTCGGTGTCGCTCTACGGCCTGTCGGACGTGATCATGACCTTCCACTACGGGACCGACAACTACTGGTCGCGCGATCGCGCCTTCCAGCGGCTGTCGCAGGTGACGCTGCCCGCGGGCGTGACGCCGGGCCTGGCGCCGCTATCGAGTCCGAGCGACCTGGTGTACCGCTACGTGCTCGAAAGCCCCGACCGCAGCCCGATGGAGCTGAAAACCTACGAGGACTGGATCGTCGAGCGGGCGTACAAGTCGGTGCCGGGAGTGGCCGACGATTCCGGTTTCGGCGGCACGGTGATGCAGTATCAGGTGCTGCTCGATCCCACGCGGCTCTACGGCTATCACCTGAGCGTGCCGCAGGTGATGGCGGCGATTTCCGCCAATAATTCCAACGCGGGCGGCGGATTCTATTCGCAGGGCGGGCAATTCTATTACGTGCGGGGCATCGGCCTGGTGCATTCGCTGAGCGACATCGCCAACATCGTCGTCGGCAGCTACAACGGCGTGCCGGTTCGCGTGAAGGACATCGGGCAGGTGGTGATCGGGCACGCGCCGCGGCTCGGCGAGTTCGGCTTCATGAACAACAACGACGCCGTCGAAGGCGTCATCCTGATGCGCACCGGCGAGCAGACGCAGAACGTGCTGAAAGCCGTCGAGGCGAAGACGAAGGAGATCAACCGGCGCCTGCTGCCGCCGGACGTCAAGATCCGTCCCTACTACGATCGCAGCGACCTGGTGCGGCTGACGATCACCACGGTGGAATCGAACCTGGTGCGCGGGATGGTGCTCGTGCTGATCGTGCTCATCTTTTTCCTGGTGAGCTTCCGGGCGGCGGTGATCGTCGCGCTCACGATTCCGCTGGCGCTGCTGTTCGCCTTCATCCTGCTGCACGCCGAGAACGTCTCGGCCAACCTCTTATCGATCGGCGCGATCGATTTCGGGATCATCATCGACGGCACGGTGGTGATGATGGAAAACATCTACCGCGAGCTGGGCATGCGCGCCGGGCAGGAGTACAGCCTGTTCGACGTGATCCTGCAGGCGGCGCGAGACGTCGACCGGCCGATCTTCTATTCGATCGCCGTCATCATCGCCGGCTACCTGCCCATCTACGCCCTCACCGGCGCTTCCGGCCGCCTGTTCCATCCGATGGCGGATACGATGGTCTACGCGCTCATCGGCGCGCTCATCATCACCCTCACCCTGGTTCCCGTTCTCTGCTCCTACTGGTTCAAGAAGGGCGTGAAGGAGCACGTGAATCCCGCGTTCGAGTGGATCAAGCGGCGCTACGCCTGGGGCCTCGACTGGGGTCTCGACCATCCGAAGTTTACCCTCGGCGCCGCCGTGCTCATCTTCGTCGGCGCGCTCTCGCTCGTTCCCTACATCGGCGGCGAGTTCATGCCGCATCTCGACGAAGGCGCGCTGTGGGTGCGCGCGACGATGCCATATACGATCTCCTGGCAGGAAGCGGCGAAAATCGCGCCACAGATCCGCCACATCCTGATGGAATATCCGCAGGTCACCGTCGTCGGCCAGGAACTCGGCCGTCCCGACGACGGCACCGACTCCACCGGGTTTTTCAATTGCGAGTACTACGTCGGACTGCATCCCTACGGCGACAAGGTCTGGAAAACCGGTCCCATCCGGACAAAACAGGAGCTGATCGACAGCATTCAAAAGCGGCTCAGCGTTTTCCCGGGCATCATCTTCAACTACACGCAGCCCGCCGAGGACGCCGTCGACGAAGCGCTCACCGGGCTCAAGAGCGCGCTCGCCGTCAAAATCTACGGCCCCAACCTCAACGTCCTGCAGCAGAAGGCCGTCCAGATCAAGCAGGCGCTCGCGCAGGTGCCCGGCTTCACCTCGCTGCTCGTCGTGCGCGAACTCGGCCAGCCCAGCCTCCGCATCAACATCGATCGCGACAAGATCGCCCGCTACGGCATCAACGTGAGCGACGTCGAGGCGGTGATTGAAGCCGCCGTCGGCGGGCAGGCGGCCACGCAGGTGATTCAGGGCGAAAAGCTCTTCGACCTGGTCGTCCGCATGGAGCCGCAGTTCCGCTCGTCGCCGGAGGAGATCGGCAACCTGCTCGTCGCCAGCCCCTCGGGCCAGTTGATTCCGCTCAAGGAACTGGCGGACATTCAGGTCGAAAGCGGCGCGTCGTTCATCTATCGTGAAAACAATTCGCGCTACGTTGGCGTGCAGTACGCGATCACGGGGCGCGACCTGGCGGGAGCGGTCAACGCGGGCAAGGCGGCGATCGCGAAGAACGTGTCGCTGCCGCCGGGCTACTTCGTCACCTGGGGCGGGGAATACAGCGAGTATCTGGCGGCGCGGGCGCAGATGGAGGTGATCGCGCCGATCACCGTGCTGCTGATTCTTCTGATCCTGTTCGCTCTTTACGGCAACTTCAAATTCCCGGTTGCCGCTCTCATCGGCGTCATTCTCACCGAACCGGTCGGCGCGCTGCTGGCCTTGAAGCTCACCGGCACGCCGTTCAGCGTGTCGAGCGGGCTGGGGTTGCTCGCGTTGATGGGCGTTTCGGTGGAGATTGTCGTCGTCATGTATTCCTACGTGAACAAGCTGCGCCTGGAGGGCATGGACATCCGCACGGCCACGCGCGAAGCCGCGCTGTTGCGGCTCCGACCGATCATGATGACGGCGCTGGTCGCCTGCCTCGGGTTGCTGCCGGCCGCGCTTTCGCACGGCATCGGGTCCGATACGCAGCGGCCCTTCGCGCGCGTCATCGTCGGCGGATTGCTGGGGCCGTTGTTCCTCGGCTTCTTCGTATACCCGGTGCTGTACCGGCTGGTGGCGCGGGACAAAGACGTCTTGCAGGTATGAGGCCGCATTCAGGCGGTGCTCGGGGTGCGGGCCGATTTGAAGGGCGCGGCTTTCCGCCGCGCCCTTCGACCCACGGTGTGCCCGTACCCGGTCAGAGCCGGCCCCTTCCTTATGGAATCGGGCCTTCTATTCGGTTTCCGGGCCGGCGCTGAGCTCGCCTTGGGAGACGTCCAGGCTGGCGCTCCCTTCGTCGCTGAAGTAGCTTTTCTCCGCGAGACTGGTGATCCTAAATATGCGCCTGCCTTGCTGGTTCTCGTCGCGGTCCACTAGCCCGCGTTGGGACAGGGCCTTGCCACGTTTTCCTATCAGTTGATACGACCTATCCATCTCCGATGCGATTTCTGATGCATTCATGGCTCTGTTCTCGGTCTTAAGCGTCCTCAGGATTCCGAGTTCGGTGGAGGGCAGCAGCAACTCCGGCGAAATGTCCGCGAGGAGGGCTTCATACTTCTTGGAGAGGTTGATCACCCTGCAAGTGCCTTCCTTGCAGTTTGGGCAGGCCATCCCGTAGAGCTTGAGCGCTTCGAGCTTCTCGAACTCGATGGTCGAGTTGCAAGCGTCGCACCTTATCTCTTGGTTGCTTTTCATGAATTTTCTAAGGATTGACCCATAGTCGAATACCCGTTCAACGAAATAAAGGCGGTGCTCGCGTTTCTCGGTGGGTCGTCCGTATTCTATGGCGTACTTCTCGCACAGGCCAAAGTTGAGCGCGAACACAGATACCTGATGCCCGTCCCTGTCGGTCATCTCGTAGTACTTCGTTAGGAAGAAGTTGAGCTCCAAGGTGGACAGGAGGGGGGCGAGGTTACGCGGAACGTAGAAGTGGCTGGTGGGCGGTGCTCCTCTCAGCTCCCGCATGACGGCGGAGTCCCGGTACCGCTTGAGTTCCTTTGCCCTTCGGACTATATCCTCGAGGAGCTCCTTGAGGCTAAAGATGGAAGATCGCTCGGAGAATGTCTCGTGGAGGAACCTATTCATCGGGAAATAGGGCTCGATCTTTTCCTCGTAGTAACGCCGCGCTGCATCCCTGATGGCCCTCCGCCCAATCGGCTTTTGATAGATCACGTTGGACTCGTGAAGGTAGAAGAGGATGTGTCCGAGGTTCCTCGGATTGGCCATCGTCGCGTAGAACATCAAACGCCACAGGTCGTCGTCCACAGCGTCGAAAAACAACTCAGGACCGGAATCCGTGTAGTGGCCTAGGCGGTTGGTCACGAGGCGCCTTGTGAAATCGATGGCCCTTTCCTCCATCCTGGATACGTCACCCGAGCCGTAAAGGCTGTAGGGATCCAAATAGATCTCATCGATTTTGGTCTTGTCAATCTTGCCGTAGTAAACACGGCCGGGGTATGCGGCTACCTTAAACTTGATCAGTTCCTCCGACCAATTATTTAGCGGAGCTAGCAGTGCGTCTACGACGATCTGCATCGCGTCCTCGGGTAGCTCTGAGAAATCGTCCACGAAGACATACAGGTGCTTGACGGAGATCCGCCCGAGCAGCGCCTTCAGGCGGGTGAGGATCTCCTTGATGTTGAACACTCGTATCAGGACATCTGAGTAGGCGCTTTCTTTTCCTGCCTGGAGTTCGCTGGTCTGCGAGCCGGATACGGCCGCGGAGATCGCAGGCTTCGGGCCAAGTGCAGCTTTAACATCTCCCGACGAGCGTGTGACTTCCCTCGTGGTTCTGCCGACGTTTAGGTCCTCCTGCTTAATCCCCAACGCGCTCGTGAATTTTTCCGAGTTCGCTTCTTCCATCAAGCTATCGAGGCCCTCAAACAGCTCGTCAACCGACCCAGAGACATAATTCCTCAGGCGCTCCCTAAAGGAGGCTCGGAGTCTGGCCTTTAGCTCTTCGCGTATTGCAGACAAGACGGCTTCTATGAAGCAGCGGTAGAGCAGCAGCTTTTCGAGCGTTGCCTGCGGGAGTGCGGAGGCGACTTCGGCTAGGCGCGCCGCGAGTTCGGGGTCTACAGTGGAGGACTCGTAGACCGTCTTGATATCGATGTAGGCGGACACGCACCCCTCACTCCCTCGGAGCTCGTTTTGTACCCTTTGAAATATTGTGGATTTCCCCGTACCCTTCCTCCCGATCAGGAAGGTGGTGTTCGGCTTCATGGCAGTTTTAAAGATGTGTTCGCCGGGGAGGGGGTCCACGTAGAGCTCCCTTATGAGAGGATCTCCGCTCTCTTCGTCCTCAAGCTCGGCGCGGCGGTACAGCTTTAGTGACTGGGCCGCGCTGTGGAAGCCGTTGATCTGTTGTTCGCTCCAACGATCCTGGGACATTTATCGCCGCCTCCCTCAGAGTGGTTCCGGTTCGACAGATACCAGACAGCAGCCGTTCCCTTGGGCCCAGCCCGGTCGAGTTGCCTTCTCGCTTTCGACGCGCTGGGCCTAATTCTATACCAGCGGCCTCGGTCCCGAGGTCATCCCACTGGAGGGCCGTGCGCAAACCGTGCGCGTCGCGTACGGTGTCGCGGGTGTGGCGACCGGCTTCAGCCCGGCAGGTTTTAAATTCGGAAGAGGAAGAAGAGGCCCAGCGCGGTCAGCGCGAGGCCGTACCAGCGTTCCAGCTTTGCCGAGCGCGTGCGAATTGCCAGGCGCGCACCGAGGTAGGAAAAGGGCAGTGCGCCGGCGGCGACCAATCCCGCGACCAGCCAGGAGATGTGGCCGAGCCAGGCGTGCACGACCGTGCCGGGCAGCGCCAGCACCGCCGATACGGCCAGCGAACAGGCGAACGCTTTCTTGATGGGCTGGCGCAGAAACCGCGCGTAGCTCGGCGCGAGCAGGAAGCCGCCCGAATTCGCCAGCAATCCGGAAACCAGGCCGATTCCCGCGGAAACCGACGTGAGCCGCAGCTTCCAATGCGAGGGACGCACGGGCTCGTCGGCGCTGCCGTTCGCCTGCGGCAGCACTTTTTCCTCCGGGAGGAAGAGGAAGGAGAGCCCGAAGCCGAGCACGAGCAGCGCCGTGGCGATGAGCAACGGCTTCGCGCCGGTCACTTGCGAGAGCAGCGAGCCGATGATGATCGTCGGCACGCCCACGGCGATGCTCCACCACACCACTTCCCAATCGATCAGGTTCGAGCGCCAATAGGCAGCCGACGCGATCAGCGTGCCGGGCACCGTCGCGGGCAGCGGCGATGCCACCGCAACGAAACCGGGGAAACCGAGAAGGCTCAAGAGCGGCGTCGCCACCGCGCTTCCGCCCTTGCCGAACAATCCGCCTAGAAAGCCGACCACCACGCCCGTCAGCAACGCCCCCACGTATTGCCAGATCATTCCGCTGCGCCCTCCCTGAGCCGGGAAAATCGACAGTGTACGACGGGCGCGGGCACGTGGCGAATCCGTGCTTCCGCGACGGCAGAAAGGCGCGGAATCGAAAGGGTCTTCGCGGCGCAAAAGCCGTTTTTCGTGGCGCCAGCGGCTCGTCAACGAGTGGCGTTTGTATCGACACGGGAAAAACGCCGACGAGACGCCGGCGCTACAAAACCGTTTGCCCATTGCGGCATGGGCTTCGGAGTGTCTGCGCGAACGGTTGGCTGGGTGAATCCCGACGCGCGTTCCTGGGATGGCCGAAGCACGTCCCGGGTATCAGGGCATTTCACGATGCTGCAGTGGGCGGGTTTGAATCCCGCCCCTACGGTTTCCAAACGGACCTCGTCACTCGTCTTGACCGCGTTTCGTGCGCAAGGCTATTTTGGGCCGAGTGCCCCAGGCGCCGTACCTGCGCCTGGGGTTTTTGCCTTTAGCTCCCTCGAGCCGGGAAACACACCCACATCCCCCCGCCTCTCTTGACCCTCTTTCCGCGTGGAAGCTATTCTTAACTTCAGACGCGGCTCTCCCTCTCGTGCCGCGGAATCTCATGCGCCGCATCTATTTCGATCACAACGCCACGACGCCGGTCGATCCGGAAGTCATCGCCGCGATGATGCCGTTTTTTGCCGAGACGTACGGCAACGCCAGCTCGATTCATACGTTCGGGCAGCAGGCGCGCGCGGCGGTGGAACAGGCGCGCGAGCACGTGGCGCGGCTGGTTGGCGCGCGCGCGGCCGAGATCGTTTTCACGAGCGGCGGTACGGAATCCGACAATCTGGCGATTCTGGGCGTCATTCGCGCCGCGCGCGGCGAGCGCAAGCATGTGATCACGACCGCCATCGAGCACCATGCCGTGCTCAATACATGCCAAGCGCTTGAAGCGGAAGGCGTCGAGGTCACCTATCTGCCGGTGAGCGGCGCAGGCGTTGTCGATCCCGGCGCGGTGCGCGAAGCGCTGCGGCCGCACACGGTCTTGATCACGGTGATGATGGCGAATAACGAGCTGGGCACGATTCAGCCGATTGAAGAGATCGGCCGCATCGCCGCCGAGGCCGACGTCTGGTTTCACACCGACGCGGTGCAGGCCGCGGGCAAAATCCCGATCGACGTTGCGCGGCTGGGCGTCGATCTCCTCTCGATTTCCGGACACAAGATTTATGCGCCGAAGGGCGTGGGCGCGCTCTACGTGCGGTCGGGGACGCGGCTCGCCCAGCAAGCCTTTGGCGGGCATCACGAACGCGACCGGCGGCCGGGCACGGAAAACGTTCCGGGCATCGTGGCTTTGGGCAAGGCGGCGGAGCTGGCGCTCGGGAAACTCGAGAGCGAGCCAGGGCGCCTGGCGGCCCTGCGCGACCGGTTCGAGCAGGCAATTCTCGATCGCGTTCCGGCGACGCGCGTGAATGGCGCCGGAGCCGCGCGCGTCGGGAACACGACGAACCTCACGTTCTCCTATATTGAAGGCGAATCGCTGGTCATTGCGCTCGATCTCAAAGGCATTGCGTGTTCGACGGGAGCAGCTTGTTCTTCGGGCGCGATCGAGCCTTCTCATGTTTTGACCGCGATCGGCCTCGCGGCGCCGGAAGCTCGCGCCAGTTTGCGCTTCAGCCTGGGCCGCACGAACACGGCGGAAGACGTGGATCAGGCGCTAGCGGTATTGCCCGGGGTGGTCGAGCATCTGCGCGACCTGTCTCCGCTATACAAGAAGCCCGTCTCCACTCGCTGAAGGTTTTCGTAGCACAGGCATTCTTGCCTGTGCGCCTTTCGCCATGAGGCACAGTTTCGCTGAACCTCAGGGGCCAAACCGGCCTCGCACGCGCTTGTAAACGCCAATGAGCTCCCTTGCCCATCCATACAGAGGCGCACAGGCAAGAGTGCCTGTGCTACGACCGTTCGTGGCGCGGCGGTCGGGCATCACCTGTTAGAATAATCGGAATGTCGAAGGAAACGATTGCGGTGGCGATGAGCGGTGGCGTGGACAGCTCCACCGTTGCGGCGCTTTTGCGCGCGCGGGGAGAGAGCATCGTCGGGCTCACGATGCAGCTTTGGAACCAGCGGCGGCTGCCGGAGCTGGTTGCCGACGGCGTGGCCGGGCATCGTTGCTGCTCGCTAGACGACGTTTACGACGCGCGGCGCGTGGCCGAGCATCTCGGTTTCCCGTATTACGTGGTGAATTTCGAGCGCCAGTTCGAAGAGTCCGTCGTGCGCCCCTTCGTCAATGATTACTTGGCCGGGCGCACGCCGATTCCTTGCGCGCGCTGCAACACGTTCGTGAAATTCGACGATCTGATCCGGCTGGCGCGGCAGGTGGGCGCCGAACGGCTGGCCACCGGACATTACGCGCGCATCCGGCGCAATGCGGAAACCGGACGCTCGGAGCTGCTGCGCGCCGTCGATCGCGCAAAGGACCAGAGCTATTTCCTGTTCGGGCTCACCCAGGAGCAGCTTTCGCACACCGAATTTCCGCTGGGCGAAATGAGCAAGACGGAGGTGCGCGCCGCCGCGCGCGCCGCGCAGCTTCCGGTGGCCGAGAAGCCGGAAAGCCAGGAGATCTGCTTCGTTCCGAACGGCGATTACGCGCAGTTCATCGAAGCGTATCTCGAGGAGCAGGGAACGGCCGTCGCCGCGGCGCCGGGCGAGATTGCGACTCCGGAAGGCGAGGTTGTCGGCCGGCATGAGGGCCTGCATCGCTACACCGTTGGACAGCGGCGCGGGCTTGGTCTCTCCGTCGGGCGGCCGCTGTATGTGGTCGAAATCGACGTCGAGCGCAACCGGCTGGTCGTTGGCGAGGATGTGGATCTGCGGCGCGATACTTGCGAAGTGCGCGATGTGAATTGGATTGCGTGGGAAACGCTTGCCGCGCCCGTCGAGGCCGAGGTGAAGATCCGGCATCGGCACGAGTCCGCGCGCGCGCGCATCGAGCCCGGCGGCGCGGGTCGCGCGCGGCTGCATTTCGAAAAACCCCAGCGCGCGATCACTCCGGGCCAGGCGGCCGTGTTCTACCATGGCGAAATGGTTCTCGGCGGCGGGTGGATCGTTTAATCGGGCGCGTCGCCCGGCGCGCGGTTGTGGTAGCGCAGCCACTCTTGGCTGCGGCCTTGGCAATTGAGCCGAGCGCAACCAACGCAAAATCCCAACGATCAGACGCGCGGGAACGCCGGCTTTCGGGTTTGTGATCCGGCAAAAGGCCGCAGCCAGGAGTGGCTGCGCTACTCGTAGTCCTCGCCGTGACCATCCCTTGTCATCCTGAGCGAAGCGAAGGATCCCGCTGCTACGTAGGCGCACATTCTCTCTGCTCTGTCGGGGTCCTTCGCTTCGCTAGGGTGACAGGCGGATGACGGAGCGGAGGGTGATCGCGAGACGTTTTTCGCGGTCAGATGCCGCGGCGGAGGAATGCGGCCAGGTGCGGGGCGCGCTGGGGTGACTCGCGCAGCATTTCCCATGCGCGGTCGAGATCAGCGGGGCGATCGAGGTCGAAATCCCAAGGCAGCATGCGATAGGGAGTTGAGGCGCGTTCCAGCGCTCGCCTTGTGGCGCTGAGCACGGTGGAAGTTCCCCAGGCGATACCGCGGAAAATTTCGGGCACCATGCGCCTTGCGCCTGCGAGGTAGTAGCCGCCGTCGAACGACGGGCCGAGAACGACGTCGTCGGCGTCGAGCCACGCTTGCGCGGTGCGCAGGCGCCCGGCGCCCATCCATGGCGTGTCGGTGCCGATGGCGAGGACTTTTTTCGCGCCGCGGCGGAAGGATTCGGCAAAGGCGTGCTCGAGTCGTTCGCCCAGATCGCGCCCACGTTGCGGCTCGATTTCCCATCCCGCGCCGGGCGCGAGGCCCGACTGGCGCCAGGCGGACGCGTCGCCGGCCACCAGCAGGCGGCGCGCGCAGCCGGGCAGGGAATCAGCCAGCGCGAGGGCGTCGAGCGCGCAGGCGCGATGCGCTTCGGCGGCGCCGGAGGGGCCGAGGCGCGCGGCGAGGCGCGTCTTTACGCGGCCGGGGACCGGCGCGCGGGCAAACACCAGGATTGTCGAGGAACGCGAGCAGACGTTCATTTCATGGGAAGCTCGCGGCGAGCGTCCGGCCGCGCGAGGGTCAGATGAAAAGCCCTTCGTCCTGCGAGTCGCGCCGGCGTTCCGGCACCCGCGTGCGCCCGCGGAAGAAATCGACGCCGGCGCGCACGCCGCGCACGAATGCCGTGGCGGTGCGCACCGGCTCGACAACCGATTTGCGAAGTTCGGCGCCGGTGTCTTCGATGGCTTCGAGCGCGCCGGTCACCATGCGGTCGGCGTGGATGATCTGCTGCCGCAAGCGGTCGGCGGCTTCATCCAGCAGGCGGTCGAACCGCTGGCCGGTGGCTTTGGCCCTGGCGACGATGTCGTGGGTATCGTTCACGATATCGCGCAACTGGCCTTCGGATTCCGCCAGCAATCGGTCGGCCCGATTGAGGATCGGATTGACTTTTGTCTCGATGTTCGTTGCGATTCGGGTGAGCGTGGCGCCGAGCCGCATGAACATCGCAAAGAAGACGGCGAGCAGCACCACTTGCACGACAATCGCCACCGAGGCGACCACGATGAACACCGTCAACCACGTCTGCATGCGATTTTTCGCCTCTCGCGATTAGCTTTTAGCTGTGCGCTTTCGATTTCTCCCGCTGATAGGCTTCCTTGCCGGCGTCGAAGGCGGCGCCCAGCGATTCGCGCTGCCGGTCGATCGCATCCTTGCCGTGCTCGACGGCATCTTCGGCGCGCTCCCGCAGTTCCCGCGCCTTTCGTTGAGCGTATTGGCGGCCATCTTCGGCCTTTTGTGTCAGATATTTCCGCGTGTCTTCTCCCGATTGCGGCGCGAACAAAACCCCGACCAGCGCGCCGAGTCCGAGTCCAACCAGGAAGAACGTGAACTTTGCTCCGTTGTTCTCGCTCATGGTACCGCCTCCTAAGCCAACGTACCATAGGTGCACGGGGGCCGCAATATGCGCCGAGGGAAGGGATTACCGGCGATCGCGGCTTCGGGAGCCCGTCATCCTGAAGGGAGTGCAAGGATACCCCCTGCAGCGTTCAGGCGGCGCTTCGCCGTCGGCTGCCTGGCTGTGGCAACGGGCCGCGGAGACGCAGTTTCGGGGTCCTTCGCTTCGCTCGGGAGACAGGCGGGGGCAGCAGCGCCCGATGCCGTCATATGGCGTTTCGCCTGGCCCTGGATGGCGGCATGATTTCGTGCCCGGGGGCCGGCCGGCGGGGCCTGGAGGACGCCTTGACGGGGCGCAAGGGAGCCTGTAGATTGAACTTTTAGCCGTTTTTATGCAGGACGTCCTTCTCCACTTTCCCCCCGCGGATCGCCCCTGCTGCCGATGGCGGCGAGAGCGCGACCTGCCAGGGGGTTCCAGGCGCCAGCCGCGTCGTGGCTCTGCCGCTGTGGTGTATTCCGGGCGGCTGCGCTTCGTTTTGCCCCTTCTGCTCGTTGCCGGGCTGCTTGCCGGGGCCGGCGTTCCGCGCGCCATGGCGGCGGGGCGCGGCGGAAATCAGGAGTCGCAGGAACCCAGCGCGATCCAGGTGCGTTCCAGCCAGACGCTTTTTGCCACGCTCTGCGCGCTCTACGCTTCCGGTTATCCCGACATTCCGGCCGATACGCCGCCCGCGTTGCGGAAAATGGTTTTGCGGCTGGCCACGGCCGACGATCCGAGCGTCACGGCGCTGCGTATCTTTTACAAACAGCACCGGCTCAAGTCGAATCAGGCCACGCTCTCCCAATACGTTTCCTTCGCGATGGTCGTCGGTGCGCCGCCCATGTTCGACTACATGGTGCCCGAGGAGGGCCTGCCGCCCGACGTTCGCGATCTCGAAGGTTTCCGGAAGCTGCTGGGCGATTTTTACGCGAGCGACCACATCGACGTATTGTGGCAGCAGGTGAAGCCGTTCTACGACTCCGAGGCGGACCAGCTTCGCGGCCCGGTTTCGACTGTGGTGACGGTGGCGGCGGCCTATACGCGACGGATGGGGCGCTTCGAGGGCTCGCGCAAGTTCATCGTGAACGTCGATCCGCTGATCGGCTCGATGACGAATTTCCGCATCTACAGCGAGCGGTATGAAATCGCGGTGAACCCGGCCGTTCCGGGAACGATGGCGGAGATCCGCCACGCGTTCCTGCATTTCCTGCTCGACCCGCTGCCGTTCGACGACCGGGCGGACGTCGACGCGAAGCGCTACCTGAAATTTTATTCGGACAAGGCGCCGCGCCTGCGCGAGGACTACAAATACGACTGGGTCTCCTACGTCGACGAATGCCTCGTGCGCGCGGTGGAACTGCATCTGCGCCGGCTGTCGGCCGAGGACCTGGAAGCGATGCTCGACCGGGACGATCGCGACGGCTACCTGATGGTGCGCCCGCTCTACTACGGGCTCGATTCCTACACGCGGTCGTCGAGCACGCTGGCCGAATATTTTCCCCAGCTCATGAAGTCGATCGACGTGAAGACCGAGGGCGCCCGCGAGGCGCAGGTCGTTTTCGCGCCGGCGCTCACGGGGCCGGTGACGCCCGGCGAATCGGCCGGCGACCACATCGAGCGCTGGCTGGACCTGGGCGACCAGCAGATCGCCACGCAGGACGCCAAGGGCGCCGTGGCCACCTTCGAGCGGGTGCTGAAACTCGATCCGAAAAACGTGCGCGGCCTCTACGGACTGGCCATCGCCTCGGCGATGAACGGCCAGGGTGAGCGCGCCCACGATCTCTTCTCGAAGATCGTCCAGCCGCCCTTCGATTCCTTCGCCGATCCCTCCATTCTGTCCTGGTCGCATGTGTACCTGGGACGGATGAACGATCTTGCCGGCCGGCGGAAGCACGCCGTGGCCGAATATCGCGCCGCGCTCGCCGTCTCCGGATTGCCGGACGCGGCTCGCGTGGCGGCCGAACTTGGCATCAAACAGCCGTACACTCCGGCCGGAGCCGATCCTGGCTCGACTTCGCACCGGTGAAACCCTAGAGGAAATGAAGCAGGTATCGAAACACTAGAGGAGAGGACCCCGATGAAATTTTTAGTTCGCGCTACATTCCTTGCCGGTCTGGTGGCGGGCCTGGCAGGGCTGCCCGCCCTGGCGGCGCAGTCGCAACAGCAGTCGCAAAAACCGCAGACCGGACAGCAGCAACAGCAGCCGCGGCCCGGCCAGCAGCCCGGCGCGCAGGCGCCCGGCCAGGCCGCTCCGGCCGCGGCTCCGGCGCAGAACCCGGCCGAAGTGAAGGCGTATAAGCATTTCTACGACCTTCCGAACAGCAACGCGCAGGGGATCATTTCGGAAGGGAACGATTTTCTGCAGAAGTTCCCCAACAGCCAGTACGACGGCGCCGTCTATTCGCGGATGACCAATGCCTATCGCGAGCTCGGCAACGACACCAAGATGTTCGAAATGGGCGAGCAGGCGATCAAGCTCAACCCGAACAACGTCGACATGCTCTCGCTGATGGCCTACTCGATTCCGCGCCGCATCGATCCGAACGACCTCGACTCCACGCAGAAGCTGCAGGAGGCCGAGGACTACGCGAAGCGGGCCATCACGCTGATCCCGACCATGACCAAGCCGGCGAACCTGACCGACGACCAGTTCGCGACGGCCAAGAACGCCGAGCTGTCCTCGTGCCACAGCGGCCTCGGGCTGGTCTACTTCTATCAGCACAACATTAACGGCATGATCACCGAACTCGAGCAGGCCGTGAAGCTCGATCCGACGCCGGATCCGACCGACCAGTTCCTGCTGGGCTACGCTTACGCGCAGGCTGGCCGGTACGCCGACGCGGTCACCCCGCTCACCGCGTGCAGCGCGGCGCAGAGCCCGATCACCTCTCGGTGCAAGCAATTGCTGGAAACGGTGAAAAAGCACGTGACAGCGGCGCCGAAGAAGTAACGACACCAGGAGCGAAATGAACGAGAGTGAGCGCGCGGAAATCGAAGCCGCGATCGGACACCACTTCGAGCGGCCCGAACTGCTCGAACGCGCGCTCACCCATCGCTCTTTTCGCGCCCTGGACGCCTCGAGCGATTACAACGAACAGCTCGAGTTCCTCGGCGACGCCGTTCTCAGCCTCCTCCTCGGCGAATTCCTGGTGCGCCATTTCCCCGCCTGGGACGAAGGCGCGCTCAGCAAGACCCGCGCCAAGCTCGCCAGCGCCCCGTCGCTTTCCGCCGTGGGCCGGCGCCTGGGGGTCGGCCGCTTCCTGCGGATCGGCCCCGGCGAGGAGAAGACCGGCGGGCGCGAGAAGCGCACCCTGCTCGCCAACGCTTACGAGGCGCTGGTCGCCGCCGTCTATCTCGACGGCGGCCTCGAAGCCGCCGCGCGTTTCGTCCGCGGGTCGCTCATCGATCCGGCGTTCGTGCGGCCGCCCGAGTCGTTCGCCGCTTCCGACCACAAGTCGGCGCTCCAGGAATGGCTTCAGGCGCGCGGGATGCGCCTGGCCGCGTATCGCGTCGTCGCCGAAACCGGGCCCGACCACGCCAAGACGTTCCTGGTGGAGGTCGAGGCCGGCGGCCGCGCGCTGGCCCGCTCGGAAGGCATGACGAAGAAGGAAGCGGAACAGGCCGCCGCCGCGCGAGCGCTAGAACGATTGCGACAGGAAGCCGAAACGGAGACCCTGACTCGTGGCTGAAACCACAACCGAAAAGTCCGCTGCTTCAAAATCCCAGGACCAGACCGTCGAAGCGCGCCCGGGATGGCGCGAATCGATCGAATCGCTCCTGGTGACGATCATTCTGGCGCTGTTCGCCACCTGCTTCGTCGTCCAGGCGTTCAAGATTCCCTCGCCGTCGATGGAGCCCACGCTGCTGGTGGGCGATCATTTGCTCGTCAATAAATTCATCTTCGAGGGAAACGGCGCATGGTACGACCGTTTCCTGCCGTATCGCGCGATTCGCCACGAAGACGTCATCGTCTTCAAGTTTCCCTTTCAGGATCATCCGCACTACGTCAAGCGCGTCATCGGCCTGCCGGGCGACCGCGTGAAGGTCATCAACTCCGTCGTCTACGTCAACGGCAAGGCGCTCAAGGAGCCCTACGCCGTCCACGATGCAGCCGCTTACGATCCCTTCGCCGAAAATTTCCCGCCGACCAACCAGGATTATCTCGACGCGGCCGTTCTGCCGCAATGGAGACAGGAATTGCCGCATTACGTCAACGCGGCCGGCGAACTCGTCGTGCCGCCCGGACACTATTTCGTCATGGGCGACAATCGCGACCACAGCTGGGACAGCCGCTATTGGGGCTTCGTTCCGCGCGACGCGATCATGGGACGGCCCGTGGTCATTTACTGGTCGCTGAAAGAGCCCGACCAGAGCAGCGACTACGACACGACGCCGACCAGCAGCTCGCACAACTGGATGTTCAGCGTGATCGACACGCTGCTGCGCCTGCCGGTGGAAACGCGCTGGAATCGCATGATGAAAGAGGTTCATTAGCGCGCGTTTGTCGCGGTTCGCTGCCCGTAGCACAGGCATTCTTGCCTGTGCGCCTTTAGCCCAACGAAAATCGGTTGCAGCGCCGCGCGAACGAAGGGAACTCCCGCGAGGCCATGAGCCAGTACGCGAGAGCTGGCGCCAGGAGCGACATTCGCCGGCACAGGCAAGAGTGCCTGTACTACGCACCCCCCGCGGCGATGCCCTGCAGGCTGCTGCCGTGCGTGGGCCGGGCGACGCGGCCCCGCGCCTGCGCGGCGTCGCGCTGCCGGCTTCTTTCCTTCGCTTCACCCTTCTGTCAAAATCCACTCTGAATGAAACGGCGCAACAAATGGCTGCTTGCCGCGGGCGGGGCGCTGGCGCTGGTGCTGGCCGCCGACTACGCCGCCTCGCAGATCGTGCGCTCGCGGCGCGTGCAGAAGGCTTTGACCGCGCGGCTCGAAGCCGCTTTCGGGCGGCCGGTCGAGGTTTCCGGGTACGACTTCAGTTTGTGGGATGGTCCGCGAATCGAGGCCGATTCGGTGACCGTCGGCGAGGATCCGCGCTTCGGCAATGAATATTTTCTGCGCGCCGCCTCGCTCGAAGCGCGCCTGCGATTACGCTCGCTGCTGCGGGGACGCGTCGATTTCGGCGCCTTCTCGCTTTCCCAGCCGAGCCTGAACGTCGTCAACGTCGGCGGGCGCTGGAACCTGGCCGACTGGCTGCCGCCGGCGGCGCCGGGCCGTCCCGGCTCGCGTTCCGAGACGCCGCGCCTCTACCGCATCGCCATCGACGGCGGCCGCATCAATTTCAAGCGCGGCGCCGACAAGCTGCCCTTCGCGCTGGCCGACGTCAGCGGGAGCGTCGACGAGCGGTCGCCGGGCCGGTGGACGATTTCGCTCGAGGCGCAGCCGTTGCGCGCGGCGGTGAATCTGCAGGACGCCGGCACGCTCCATCTCACCGGCGAAGTGGGCGGCACATCGTCCCGCCTGCGCCCGGCCAATCTCGATTTGCGCTGGGAAGACGCTTCGCTCTCCGACGTTCTTCGCCTGGTCTTTGGCTACGATTACGGTGTGCGCGGCCGCCAGGACCTCGACCTGCGCGCGAACAGCACCGGCCAAAAATGGCGTTTCGAACTCGACGCCCGCGCCACCGGGCTGCACGCCTGGGACCTGGCCGCGCAATCCGGCAACCCCGACGTGAACGTGCGCCTGGCCGGCGACTGGTCGCCGGGGGAAGGGAAGCTGACGATCGCGGGCGGGCAGATCGCCGCGCCGGCTTCGTTCATCGGGCTGAGCGGCCAGATGCAGTGGCCGATCGCCGAGCCCGGCCAGGTCCGCGCGCCTTCGCGCGATCCCGAGCTTCAACTTCATCTCACCAGCGCCGGCGTCAGCGCGCAGGATCTGCTCGCGTGGTATCGCTCGTTCCGCTCCGGCATTTCGCCCGCGCTCGAGGCTTCCGGCTGGATCGAGGGCTCGCTCGATCTTGGTGGCTGGCCGCCACGCATTCGCCAAAGTTCGTTGCAGGCCGCCGGACTGCGCGTCGAAGGCGGCGGGCTGCGCGCGCCGGTCGAAATCGACACGGCGAATTTGAACGTATCGGATGGCAAGGCGACGCTTGGGCTTTCCGGCATCGATTTCGGTTCGCGGCTCGGGCGGTTCCAGGTGGCCGGCAGCGCGCGCTATGGCATCGACCGTCGCTGGCGATACCGGGCGGCGGCCTCGGGCCCGTCGGCGCATCTCGGCGAGCTCGTGAGCGCGGTCGAAGCGCTCGGCGCGCGGCCGGCGAGCTACTGGAAGGAGTTCGGCGGCAACGGGAAAATTCGCGTCGACTGGAGCGGCACGGTGCGCCCGTTCGAGCGCAGCGTGAGCGCTTCGATCGATCTGCGCGACGCCGTCTGGCGCGAGCCGTCGCTGCCCGCGCGCGTGCGCATCGACCACGCGCGAGTGGAATTTTCCGGCGGGTTGCTGCGGCTCGACGTCGCGCGCGCGCAGGCCCTGGGCGCGAACTGGCGCGGCTGGCTCGAGCGCCGGCCGCCCGACAACGCCTGGCGCTTCGATCTCGAAGCGGACCGCGTGGACGCGCGGGCGCTCGCCGCGAAGCTCAGCCCGCGGCCCGAGCAGCCCAGCCTGCTCGAGCGTATCTTCGGTTTCGGCCATGCGGCGGGATCGCCCCCGCTGTGGCCGGCCGCGCTCGACGCCTCGGGCGAGGTGCGCGTGGGGCAGCTCCTGGCCGATCCGGTCGAGTTCGACGACGTGAGCGGGCGCATGGAGATTCATCAGGGCGCGCTCGCGCTTTCGCGGGCCGAGGCGCGTTTTTACGACGGGCGCGCCAGCGGCTCGTTCGGTTTCTCGGTGGAAAAGCGGATGCCGGTCTGGCGGCTCGACGCGCGGCTCGAAGGCGTCGATCTCGCCCGGTTGTCGCGCGCGATCGAGGGGAAAGCGCCGCGCTTCGGCGGCACGGCTTCGGGCGCGGTCACGCTGGCGGCGCGCGGGGCCACGGCGGCTTCGCTCGTCGGCACGCTCTCGGGCAGCGCGAAGCTTTCGATTCGTCACGCGAGCGACCGGCTCGTCGACTGGCTCGCCACGCTCGAAACGGGGCGCGCCGTTCGCGGCGCCAGCTCCTTCGCCGACGCCCAGGCGCAGATTCATCTGGCGGCCGGAAAACTTACCTTCGACGACCTCTCGCTCTTCGGCGAGCGCGGGCGCCTCGAAGCGGCCGGCGCGCTCGACCTCGCGCACGGCGGTGCGCTGGAGGTGGTGGCGCGCGTGATCTCGCCACGCCGTGGCCCCGCGATCGAGGCACGCATCTATCAAGTGACTGGCAGCGCCGCCGATCCCCGCGTCGCGCTGCGCCCCGCCGCCGTCACCACCCCCGTCCCGCCCACGCCGCCGGCGAAGGACCGGAAAAATTAGGTTGGGGAAGAGAGTCGCGGTGAGGCAAAGCACCAGCGCAGTAACGGCCGTCCAAGTCTGTCATCCTGAGTGAAGCGAAGGATCCCGAAGCTACATCTCCCGCAGTCTTCACCTGGTCGATCCGGCCGGGCGGTTGCTCGCTGTCGCGGGCGCGTGCTAGCGTCGAATTCCGTGCCGTTCGCGAAAACCAAACCGTACTCCATGATTCTGGCAGCGGCGCTTCTGCTGTCTGCGGTGGGCGCTCGATCCGCTGCGCCCCGCAACGCCGCGCGGTTGCCGGCGCTCGTGCCGGGGGAAACGATTCGGTATCGCGTGGAATATCGCAGCGACATCGCCTCGCGGGCCGCGGGGCCGATTTCGACGCCGGAATCGGCGCATCGGCTCAGCGTGTCGCTGAGCGCCGTCCTGCGCCTCGACGTGCTTGGCGTGAAATCGGCGCCGAAGCAGGGAACGGAAACGAGGCTGCGCGTCACCTACGAAACCTGCGATGCGCGCGTCGAAAGTGACGCTTACGATCCAGGCGCGGAGGCGCTGCAGAAGCAGTACCGGGCGCTGCAGGGCCGCTCGTTCGAGTTCTCGATCGACGCGCAGGGACGCGTCGGCGAACTCAGCGGTCTCGATCGTCTCGAATCCGACCCGCGCGCGCGCAGCGCCATTCGCCAGTGGCTCTCGACGCTCACCCTCCCCATCGGCCTCTCCGTTCCGGGCCTGAAACCTGGAAAGAAATGGACGCGCGAAGTGCCGCTGCCGGACGCGCCGCTCGCCGGCCTCGCCTGGCGCACGCAGTCGCTCTATCGCCGGAACGAACCGTGCCCGCCGGCGCCCGGCGCGCCCGCCGCGATTCGGAGCGAAACGTGCGCGGTGATTTCAACGAAACTCGACGCGGTGCGCCGGGGAAATAAGAAGGCAACGCCGCTCGCCTACAGCCGGCAGGGGTTGCGCACCAGCGGCCGCTGGCTCGCGCACGGGGAAAGCCTCAGCTACGTTTCGCTCTCGACCGGCCTCGTCACCAGCAGCACGTCCACCGAAAACGACGACATGGACATCACCATCTCCGCGACCCTCAGCGGCTCCCAACTGCGCTACGCCGGCCGCATCCAGAGCACGTCGCAAATCACGCTCGTGGGCTTGACGCGAGCGGCGAACCGCCACAAGTAGTGGACGGACCAAACCAAAGGCAAAACCCCCGCCCTTAAAACCGAAGGGCGGGGCACCCGTCCTAACTGCACGTCTCGTGCCTTCGTTGGATTTGGCCCCACGCGCGGGCGGCCGCGCGTGGGGCTTCCGTTACAGCAGTTCCTTACAGCAGTTTGTTGGCTGCGCTGATTTCCGCCTCCAGTTTCTGCTCGCCGGCTTTCGCTTCCCGATCAAGAGATTCGAAAACGGCGTGCTGGGCCGGCGTCGGGTCCCGATAGGCGAGGCCGATGTCGGCCGCGAGGTAGGCGAGTTCGCTGCGGACCCTCACGGTGTTCAGCAGATCGCCCTCGCTCGACCGGATGCCGAGCTGCACCAGCTTCGCAATCTCGCTGTCGAGGCCGGCGACGGCGCCGCCTGCCTGCGCTTCGGTGATCGTCCCGCTGCGAACCGCCGCCTCGAGCTTGTCGCGCACGGCGATGGCCCGGTTCAGCGTTCCGTTCAGCGAATTCAGCGCGCTGTGGATCTGGAGTTCGAGCGCCAGGCGATTCGAGAGCGCATCGGAAGCGATGTGGATGCGCGGATCGAGCCCGACTTCGAAACTCTGCTGCGTTTTCTGTCCGCCGTAGTCGAGCACAACCGAGTAGGTGCCAGGAACCACCTGCGGACCCTGCGTTGTGTTGTCGAGGCCTCCGGCGGCGATCGGCGCGTGGAACCCGGTGACCTCGGTGGCGTAGGGATAGCGCAAATCCCACTGGAAGCGGTTCATGCCCGGCTCGATCGCCGTCAGCTTTTCCTCCGCCTCCTTCATCACCTCCGCCGTCGGCTTCTCCTGGGCAGTCTCCTCTTCCTCCTTCGCTTCCTTCTTCTTCAGGTGGAGGGTGAAGCTGCGAATCACCTGCCCGTTGGAGCCGGTGAACTCGAGTGTTACCGGCGTCTTTCCGTCGTAGTTGGCGGGGACGTGGAAGAACACGGTCGCGCCGAACGGCGGATTCTCGCCGTCGGTGGCCGTCGGTCTGCGCGGCTCGGTCGGTTTGCCATAGGCTTGCGTGAGCCACGCCTTTTCCGGAGCGAAGAGATACGCGCCGTCGGTCCCGACCGCCGGGCTCTTCGTCATCTGCTCGAGGAGCGCCAGATTGTCGAGCACCCAGAAAGCGCGCCCGTGCGTCGCGACCACCACCTGCCCCTGGCGCGAATCGATGCGCAGATCGCGCACCTGCGCCGTTGGCAGATTCAGCGTGAGCGGCTGCCAGGCAGCGCCGCCGTCGAAGCTCACGTAGACGGTGCTGCGCGTGGTCGCGAAGAGCAGGTTCGCGTCATGCGGATCCTGCCGGACCGTGTAGACGTATTGGCCGGCGGGCAGGCCCGTGGTCATCGCGGTCCAGTGCTGGCCGTAGTCGGTGGTCTTGTAGAGGTAGGGATGGAAATCGTCCCACATGTAGCGTTGCGCGCTCAGGTACGCCGTGCCCTCGGCCGTGTGCGACGGTTCGATCGAGCTGATCTCGGACCATTCGGGCAGATCGGGCGGGCGCACAGCTTTCCAGCTCTTGCCGCCGTCGGTTGTCACGTGCACCAGGCCGTCGTCCGATCCGGCCCAGATCAGTTCGCCGTTCAGCGGCGAAACCGCCAGCGCCGAAAGGCACGGGAAAACTTCCGCGCCCGACTGATCGAGATCGATCGGGCCGCCGCTGGGCTTCTGCGTGGCGGGATCGTTACGCGTCAGGTCCGGGCTGATCTGGCGCCACGTGCGGCCGTAATCGTCGCTGAGCAGGACGTATTGCCCGCCGACCAGCAGCTCTTTCGGATTCACGGGCGAGAAGAGGATCGGGTGCGTCCACGCGAAGCGGTACTTCAACGCTTCCGAGGCCGCGCCCGACTGGTAGTTCGGCCACGGGCTCACGCTTTCGAACTGCTCGGTGGCCATGTCGTATTTCAGGAGCAGGCTGTAGTAGCCGCTGCCGTAGGTGATTTTCGGGTCGTTCGGCTGCGGCACCACGAAGGTGCTCTCGCCGTACGCCACCGCATGCCATTCGCCCAGAGGAACGCCTTGCTGGCTCGTCGCGCTCGGGCCCTCGTAGGAACCCTCGTCCTGCTGCGCGCCGTAGATGTGGTAGGGGAACTGGTTGTCCAGATTGACGTGGTAGAACTGGCCGGTGGGCTGATTGTGCACGGTGCTCCAGGTCTTGCCGGCGTCGGTGGAAACGGTGGCGCCGCCGTCGTTGCCCTCGAGCAGGATGTTCGTGTGGTCGGGATTGATCCAGAGGACGTGGTTGTCGCCGTGCGGGGTGCGCAACTTTTTCCACGTCTTCCCGCCGTCGTGCGAGACGAACAGCGCATCGACTTCCGGCGCGTAGACCGTATTCGGATCCTTCGGATCCACGTAAATCGTCATGTAATAGAAGGCGCGCTGCCGCAGCATCCATTCGTCGTTCACGCGCTTCCAGCTCTTGCCGCCGTCGTCGGAGCGGAACACGCCGCCGTCCTTCGCCTGCACGATAGCGTAGACGATGTTCGGGTTGCTGGCCGAAACGCCCACGCCGATGCGCCCGAGAAGGTCTATCGCGAAGCCCGCGCCGTGCGTGATGTTCGTCCAGTGCGCGCCGCCGTCGGTGGTCTTGTAGATGCCGCTGCCCGGCCCGCCGCTGGCAAGCGAGTACGGCGTGCGCTGCGCCTGCCACATGGCGGCGTAGAGCACGTCGGGATTCGCAGGATCCATCACCAGGTTGATCGCGCCGGTCTTGTCGTCGACGAACAAGATCTTTTTCCACGTCTTGCCGCCGTCGGTGGATTTGAAGACGCCGCGATCGGGATCCGCGACGAACACGTGGCCCATCGACGAAGCGTAGACGACGTCCGGATTCTTCGGGTCGACGACGATGTTGCTGATCGTGTGCGTATCGGCGAGGCCCGCATAGTTCCACGTCTTGCCGGCGTCGGTGGATTTGTAGATGCCGTCGCCGGTGATCATCGTGCCGCGAATGTCGTTTTCACCGGTCCCGGCGTAGAGGACGTTGGGATTCGAATTGGCGACGGCAATGGCGCCGATGCTGGCGCTCGCCCCTTTGAGCTGGCCGTCGGTGATGTTTTCCCAGGAAACGCCGTAGTTGGTGCTCCGCCAGAACGCCGCCGCCAACCGTGCCCATGTAGAAAAGGTTGTCGTGGCCGGGAACGCCCGTCACCGTCACCACGCGCCCGCCGATGTAGGGACCCACGTTGCGCCAGTGCAGTTTGCTCATGAGAGCCTGTTGCGAAACCTGTTGCGCGCCAGCCGGCGCGCTCAGCGCGAGCATGGCTCCGGCCATGGCCAGGAGGACAAATGCCCGCGAATGGAAAAGATTGGAAAGCCGTTTCATTTGCTGTGTCTCCCTTCGGCCAAAAATCTATGCGCGGCGCCGCTCGGGGTCAAGCAGGAATCGCTGAGGCCGCTTTCGAGCCCGGGCCAGGCGCGTCAGGCTCCATGCGGGGCGTGGAGTCGGAAAAATCGGTCCTCCAAGGAACTGGCCAAGCTGCCGCGCGGACCACGATGTAGCCGCGCTTTGCGTAGCGCAGCCACTCTTGATGTCATAACGGAGCCGGCTCCTTGCGACCGAGTAGACTTGGCGGTGAAGGCCGACCAAGGCTCGGAGGAAAGGAGCCGGGCAATGTGGATTATAGGCTGCGATTTGCACACGCGGTATCAGCAGGTGGCGGTTTTGAACACGGCGACCGGGGAGACGATCGAGCGACGGCTCGATCACGAAGGCGAGCAGGTGCGGAGCTTCTACGCCGCGCTGGAGTCTCCGGTGCGAGTCGGGATCGAAGCGACCGGTGCGGCCGGTTGGTTCGAGCAGTTGTTGGGTGAGTTGGGCCACGAGTTGTGGGTCGGCAACGCGGGCGCGATTCGGGCGGCCGAGCCGCGACGGCAGAAGACCGACGTGCGCGACGCGCGTCTGCTGCTGCGGTTGTTGACCGAGGATCGCTTTCCGCGGATCTGGCTTCCGTCGCTCGAAGAGCGGGACGTGCGGCAGCTGCTGACGCATCGCTCGAAGCTGGTCGGCATGCGGACGGCGCTACGCAACCAGCTGCAGGCGCTGGCGCTGGGCCAGGGGCTGCGGCTGGGCCAGCGGTTGTGGGGCCCGGCGGGCCGGAGCGCGCTCGAGCAACTGGCGCTCGGCGAACGAGCCGCCGCGCGGCGTCACGATCTGCTCGAACTGCTCCGCTCGCTCGATGCGCGGATCAAGCAACTCGACGCCGCGGTGGAAGTCGAAGCCCGGCGCCGGCCCGACGCCGTGCGGTTGATGGAACAGCCGGGCGTGGGTCCGGTGACAGCGCTCGCCTTCGTGCTGATCGTCGGCCCGGTCAGCCGGTTCCGGTCGAGCCGACAGTTGATCAGTTACCTGGGACTGATCCCGAGCGAGGATTCCTCGGGCGGCCGCCAGCGCCTGGGACACATCAGCAAGCAGGGCAATGTGATGTTGCGCTGGCTGCTGGTCGAAGCCGGGCACACGGCCGCGCGGCACGATCCGGAACTGCATCGTTGCTACACCCGTTTGAAGCACCGCCGCGGCGCCAACATCGCCAAGGTCGCCGTGGCCCGCAAGCTGGCGGTGCGGTTGTATTGGATTCTGCGCTCGTCCCAACAGACCAGCGTGGAAGGTGACCGGCAGGGCAGCCCGGCCACAGCCATGGTGGGGGCAACCCCATCGCACTCTTGATTGGGCGCCCTGCCTCTCCCGAGCGATCGGGAGAGTTCGCAGAAGAGATCATGGTCGGTAGTCGGTGACCGAATAGATGGCTGGTGGCACCAACCAGTGGCCACCGCAGGATCGAAAGCGACGAGCCTTGGTCGGACGAGCAAAAGATCCTGGTAAGAAAAAAAACAAGAGCCACCGCCGCTCTCCGCTACAGGTGTCTCTTGACAGAGCCGGCTCCGTTATAGATGGCTGCGGCCTTTTCGATCCCCCGCCGAGGCGAGCCGCGGAAGCCGACGGTAGCAACTGAACGTGATGAAGTGCGGGTCACCGGATCCGAAGACGCCTTTGAGCCGCTTCGGCAGGACGAGAAACGAAAAAAGGCCACGCTCACAAACCAAGCATGAGGCACCCGCAACGTCATACGCTCGATGAGGCTGCGATGCTATCATGCCGCGTGACCCTTTGCCGCGCCGCAGGGAATGAAGCCTGGGCCACCCGCCGTGACCTACACATATGACGGCGGCGGGCAGCGGGTCGAGAAATCAAATGGGACGCTTTACTGGTATGGGGCCGGGCGGGTGGCGCATCCTCTGTGCGGTTTCTCGGCTTGATTTTCCGGGTGCCGCACTCTTTGCGTTGTCGGCAAAGGGTGCGTCTTTGGTCTCTGTTTTCGTCTACTTCATCGGGCTCCGGGTCCGGGTCGCACAAGCTTACTATGCCGATCAGAATCGTTCACTGTGCGGCTCGAGACGCAATGCCCAGGAACACCAAAATCGCGCGGTTGAGCCGCACCACGTCTTCGTCCGCAAGTCGGCCCACACGCACCCCGATCTTGACCTTCGATACGGTTGTGATCTTATCCACCATCAATCGGCAGGCAGCACGCAAGCCGTTCGTGCCGTCAGGCTCGATGGGCAGGCGAAACAGGGGAGCATCGGTGGGATCGGTAGTGAAGGCGCATATCGTGATCGAGTCCGTCATGTCGAACCGATCGTCTTGAAGGATCACTGCTGGGCGCGGCTTCCCCGCGTAATCTTTGCCTCCGGCAACCGTCCAGATTTCGCCCCGCTTCACTTGCCGTCCCAATCCGAGATGGCGTCAATGAAGTCCTGATCCTTTCTCGCCTGAGCGCTTCTGGCAACGGCCTGCGACTGCCTGCGGGCCTCTGCGGCAAAAGCGGGCGAGCGCATGTCTGGCACCCAGATCTGGATAGGCCGTAAGCCCTGCTCTCGCAGCCGCTTGCGATGAGCCCTCACCTTCTCGCGAGAGGAGTGCAATCGGGTGCGAGGTCCCATAAGGCCTCCTTTCAAGGTTACATGTAACCTAGCATAACTTCTCTCCGATATCTACTCTCCTCATCACAACCCCAGGTGGCTGCTCTGTCTTGCCCTGCGCTCCGGTCCGTCCGGATAACTTCGTTCAAGGGCGTCCATCTCGGCCAGGATGGCCGCGTCCTTGAGAGAAGGACAGCGACTCCAGCGCCGGTCCTTCGGCCCCTCGAGAAAAAAGCCGCGTTTTGCCGGATCCATGCGCATATAAGCGAGCTTCTCTATCCGGTGCGCCACTGAGTACACGTAGAACCATCCGTTGCCGTGCGCGGCTCCCGCGCTTTACACTTGCCCCGCAAGAGGTGTGGCGCTTTTTCGCGATTTTCACGACCATAACCGAAATCTCCTGTTTCCCTAAGACCAGAATGCGTACCGATTCTAAAAATGGATCTTCCACATAATTCAGCACTTCCGCCCCGAAAAAATCGCGCGCGTACCGATTCTTCCTCCCTTCCACATTGACGGACGTGGGGCCTTCACGCCGGCTCTTTCGCCTGCGCCGGCGTACTCCCCTGCCACGCCATGGAGCGCAGCATCGGCGGCATCGAACTGTGACTAGGCTGGTGCTTGGTTCAAAACCTCGCATGGCTTGCTTCAGTGGCTGAAGCCCTTGGTTATATGCGGCTTCTTGTCAGGACTGAAGCCCTGACCCCCGACGGCTTCCCGGCCACGAGCGTCGGGACGCGAAAAGCGCGGAAGCCGTGCCCTTACGCGAATTTCGGTTGCCACGCACGCTCTGAAGCCTGTGCTACCCTCTGGGATTGGGAGGGAGCGCCTTTTCCCCTTCGAAGCGGCCTACGCGATGAACTTTGAAATTTCCAGCAAGTTTGAGCCTCGCGGCGATCAGCCGGAGGCGATCGAGCAGCTTGCCGATGGTGTGCGCTCGGGGCTGAAGCATCAGGTGCTGCTGGGCGTCACGGGATCGGGCAAGACGTTCACGATGGCGAAGGTGATCGAGCGCATCAACCGGCCGTCGCTCGTCCTTGCTCACAACAAGACGCTGGCCGCGCAGCTCTATCACGAATTTCGCGGATTTTTCCCGCGCAACGCCGTCGAGTATTTCGTCAGCTACTACGATTATTACCAGCCGGAAGCCTACATTCCCTCCTCCGACACCTACATCGAGAAGGAATCGACGATCAACGACGAACTCGACAAGCTGCGCCTGGGCGCGACGCGCTCGCTCTTCGAGCGGCGCGACGTGGTGATCGTCGCTTCGGTTTCCTGCATCTACGCGCTCGGCTCGCCGGAAGAGTATTACGCCATGCTGATGCCGATCGAAAAGGGGCAGTCGCTCCCGCGCGAGGCGCTGCTTCGCAAACTGGTGGACATCCAGTACGAACGCTCGGAAGAGCTGCGGCGCGGCACGTTCCGCGTGCGCGGCGACCGCATCGAAATTTATCCCCCGTATGAAGACGACGCCTATCGCATCGAGCTGTGGGGCGACCGCATTGAGCAGATTCGCGCAGATCGATCCGCTCACCGGCGAAGCGGTCGGGAGCGAGCGATCTGGCGCGCCTGACGATCTTATCCCAAATCGCACTACGTGATGCCGCCCGAGCGGCGCGAACGCGCGATCGAATCGATTCTCGAGGAACTCGACTGGTGGAAGCCGGAACTCGAGAAGCAAGGGAAGGTGATCGAGGCGCAGCGCGTGTGGCAGCGCACGCTGTTCGACATCGAGATGATGCGCACGATCGGCTATTGCCACGGCATCGAGAATTATTCGCGGCACATGTCCGGCCGATTGCCGGGCGAAGCGCCGCCCACGCTGCTCGATTATTTCCCGTAGGATTTTCTGCTCTTCATCGACGAATCGCACCAGACCGTGCCGCAGCTCCACGCGATGTATCACGGCGACCGCTCGCGCAAGCAGACGCTGGTCGATTACGGTTTCCGCATGCCCTCGGCGCTCGACAACCGGCCGCTGACTTTCGAGGAGTTCGAGCACCGCGTCGCATCAGGCCGTCTACGTCTCGGCGACGCCCGGGCCTTACGAGCTGCAACAAGCGGGCGGCGTGGTCGCCGAGCAGGTGATTCGGCCGACCGGGCTGGTCGATCCGGAAATCGAGGTGCGGCCGGTGAACGGGCAGGTGGACGATCTGCTGGAGGAGATTCGCTTGCGCGCGGCGCGCAACGAGCGCGTGCTGGTCACCACGCTCACCAAGCGCATGTCGGAGGACCTGGCCGAATATTTCACCGAAGTCGGCGTGCGCTGCCGCTACCTGCATTCGGAAATCGATACGCTCGAGCGCGTGCGCATTCTGCGCGATCTGCGCCGCGGCGAATTCGACGTGCTGATCGGCATCAACCTGTTGCGCGAAGGGCTCGATCTGCCGGAGGTGTCGCTCGTCGCGATTCTCGATGCGGATAAGGAAGGTTATCTGCGCAGCGCCACGGCGCTCATCCAGACCATCGGCCGCTGCGCGCGGCACGTCGCGGCCGCGCGATTCTCTATGCCGACCGCATGACCCGCTCGATGGCGCAGGCGATCGAGGAAACCGCTCGCCGCCGCGCCAAACAGATCGCCTACAACCTCGAGCATGGCATCACGCCGCAATCGATCATGAAATCGGTGGACATGAAGCTCGCCGCGATCGTCGAGGCCGATTACGTGCAGGTTTCCACCGAGGATTCGCTCGTCGACGAATTCGCCACCGAAGAGCAGTTGCGGCAGGCGATTGCCGATCTGGAAATCCAGATGCGCGACGCGGCGAAGAAATTCGAATTCGAGCAGGCGGCGGCGTTGCGCGACCGCATTCGCGCGCTGAAACAGCGCACGGTGGAGATGTATGTGCCGGTCGAGGCCGCTGCGGCCGAAGCTGCATCGCACGCCGGCGTTGGTGCCGTGGCCGGGGAGAACGGCGCTGCGCCCGCGCCCGCGCCGGAGCCCGCCGCCACTCCGGAACTTTCCGCCGTGCCGGAACCCGCCGCACCCGCTGCTCCCCGTCGCCGCAAGAAGCGCTGAAGCCGATGACGCGCGGGAAATTACTTGCGGGCGGGGAGTTCGGGCTTGTCGTGATCGAGGACGGTGCGGACTTTTTGCGCGAGGCTTTGCCAGGTGAAGGGCTTTTCGAGAAACGCGGTAGCGAGTCCGGCAAAATCGCGATCCTGGAGAATCGAGCCGGCGTAGCCGGAGGTGTACAGCACCTTCAGGTCTGGCAGGCGAGCGAGCAGTTTCTCGGCCAGTTCCTGGCCGTTCATTCCCGGCATGGCCAGATCGGTGAGCAGAAGGTCGATCTTGCCGGGATAGCTTTCCACCACTTCCAGTGCTTCCGGCCCGTCCGCGGCGGAGATCACCGTGTAGCCAACGCGCTTCAGGAATTCTCCAGTGACGCGGCGGAGCAATCCGGAATCCTCGACGAGCAGCACGGTTTCCTTTCCGTGCGGGAGTTCTTCGGGGGTTTCGCCGGCCGCGGCCGCGGTTTCCGGCTCAGGCGCGACGGTCTCCACCGCGGCCATGGGCAGAAAAATTTTGAAGAGCGTGCCGCGGCCGAGTTCGCTGTAGGCCCAGATCGAGCCATGGACCTGCTGGATGATGCCGTAGGCGGTGGCGAGGCCCATGCCGGTGCCTTGGCCGTTCCCCTTGGTCGTGAAAAACGGCTCGAAGACGTGCGAGAGCGTTTCGGTGTCCATGCCGGGGCCGTTGTCGGCCACCGAGATCATCACGTGGGGGCCGGAGCTCATGCCGGGATGCCCGCTCACGTAGGACTCATCGAGTGTGGTGTTCGCCGTTTCGATGCGGATGGTGCCGCCATCGGGCATCGCGTCGCGCGCGTTCACCACCATGTTCAGGATCACTTGCAGGAGCTGGCTGGGATCGGCGCGCACGGGAGCGACGCCGGGCGTCAGCACCATGTGAACGACGATCTGGTCTCCGGCCAGCCGGCGCAGCATGCTCTCGAATCCGCTGAGGACGGAGTTCAGATTCAGGATTTGCGTGTCGAGCATCTGCTGGCGGCTGAAGGCCAGCAGCTGGCGGGTGAGCGATGCGGCGCGCCCGCCGGCTTCCTTGATCTCCACGAGCTTTTCGCGCTGCACCGGCGTGACCGAATCGTTGAGCAGAAGCTCGCAATCGCCCAGCACCACGCCGAGCAGATTATTGAAATCGTGCGCGATGCCGCCGGCCAGGCGCCCGATCGCCTCCATCTTGTGCGACTGGCGCAACTGCTGTTCCATGCGTTTGCGCTCGCTGATATCGCGGGCGATCGTCGCCACCGAAGCCGGCTTGCCCTCCTCGTCGAGCACCGGAAAGATGGAAAGCGAGATCTCCACCCTCTTGCCGTTCTTGCCGCAGCGCACGGTTTCAACGCGTCCGACGCGCTGACCCAGGCGGATGCACTCGAGAAAGTTTTCCACTTCGTTGGGGCGTTCCGGCGAAGCGATCATGCTGATGTTACGGCCGATCGCTTCTTCAGCGGTGTAGCCGTAGAGCCGTTCGGCGCCCGGGTTCCAACTGACGATGATGCCGTCGAGCGTTTGGCCGATGATGGCTTCTTCGGACGATTCGACGATCAAGGCCAGCTTACGGACGGCATCTTCCGCACGCCGCCTTTCGGTGATGTCCTCGCCCGAGCTGAGCGTGCCGAGAATGTTGCCGATCCGGTCGCGCACCAGCGAATTGTGCCAGGCGAACAGGCGCTCTTCGCCGCTGCTGGTGAGCACGGGATTTTCCGTGCTTTCGACCAGGTCGCCGGTCAGAATTCTGGTGAACATCTGCCTGGCCTTGGCGCGGGACCGCGCGGGCATGCACGTTTCAAACCAGTCGTTGCCCATGAGTTCCGATTCCGGGTAGCCGAGCAGGCGGTGGCCCTTCTTGTTGATCATCACGATGCGGCCGGCGCGGTCCAGCACGAGCAGCATGACTTCGGCGATGTCCAGGTAGCTTTTCGCGCGGTCGCGCTCGCGTTCGAGCGCCTCCTGCGCCTCGCCGCGGATGGCGATTTCGGCTTCGAGCGCCTGGATCGTGCGGGCCAGCTCGCCGGTTCTCTCCGCGACGCGACGCTCGAGCTGGCGAGTGGCCTCGCGCAGCTCCTCTTTCAATTTGTTCTGCGGATAGATATCGCGGATCGTGCTGATGACTTCGATCCCGCCGGGGGTTTTCACCGCGTTCAGGCTGACTTCGACGGGAAACTCGGTGCCGTCCTTGCGCAAGCCGAAAAGTTCGAGCCCCGCGCCCATCGGCCGCGCCTGGGGATTGGCCACGTAGGCGGCGCGATGCCTGGCGTGCGCTTCGCGGAGGCCCTCCGGCACGACCGTCTCCACCGGCCGGCCCAACAGCTCCTCTCGGCGGTAGCCGAACAGCTTCTCGGTCTGCCGGTTGACCAGCGAGATTTTTCCCTCGCCGTCGATGATCACCACGGCGTCCGGCGCCGATTCGATGAGCGCCCGGAACCGGTCGCTCGTCGGTTCACTCACAGGCCCTTCCTTCACCTGATCCTGCCTTCCGGGAAGCAAAACTTCATGGCCGCGGTTCGCGAAAAACCCATTTAAAAGCGAGTCTAGAACCTCATCTCGCTACCGTCAACCGGCTACTCTGCCGTTGTGTTTGCAGTGGACAAGACCCGGGAGGCCGGCCTGAAAGCGACCGGCCACATGCGTCCAGGGTCAGGGCTTGGGGACATCCGGAATGATCCAGGCATTGCTGTTCGATACCACCGCTCCGAACGCCAGGCGGTGACCGTCGGGAGAGGCCATCGGCAAGTAGAAATCCTCGCCGTTTCGCAGCAGCGCCTGGGCGTCGCCGTTCATGTCGATGTGCAGGAGCGTGGTGCCGCGGGAAGAGTCGGAGCAGGCGAACAGGCTGTTGCCGTCGGCGGCCCACCCGATCGACCAGAGCCGGATCCAGTCCTTGACGGCAATGTTACTGGTGGGCCCGCCACTCACGGGCACGATGTGGATGATCGATTTTTCGAAACTGTAGGCGGTGGTGGCGATGCGCGAGCCGTCGGGCGACAGTGCCCATGCATCCACGGGCAAGGGAACAGTGGCGACAACGTTCTTCTTTCCCTGAACAGGATCGAACGCGGTGAATACGATCTGTTTCTTGGCGCGGTCCCGTTCCGCCAGCACGCACAGGGCGCCGGGGCGAGACGGGCAGCGGAAACTGGGAAAGCCCATCAGATTGTGGTCGACGAATCCGGGCGGATCGCTATCGGCATAGCCCTTCACCGCGAAGACGGGCACCGGCGGCCCTCCACCGGCAGGCATGCGCATGATGTGGCCTTCCGGCGGCGCGGAGAGATCGGCGGTCAGCGGCCAGGAGATGTAGACGATCCAGCGGCCATCGGGGCTCGTTCTGCGGCATGCGCTTTTCGTCGGGTGCGGTGCCGATCGTTTGCGCGGTGCGATCGCCCAGTCCCTGCCGGTAGAGATCGAACCGGCCGTTGCGGTCGGAATAGAAAAGGACGCTCTTGCTGTCCTGCGTCCATCTGCCGGGCCAGTCGATGCGGTCGCTCAAGGTGAGCCGCGCCGGCGAGGCGAGCGCGGTCCCGTTCTTTTCGAGATCGCCCACCATGACGTCGCTCTGGTCGTGAGTGTTGAGAAAGGCGAGCTGCTTGCCGTCGGCGCTGGCGCTCAGCATGGTGAAGGAGAATCCCGACCAGTCGGTCAGCCTCCTCGGCTGGCCGTCGGGTTTGCCGGTAGCCGGATCCACCGAAATTTCCCAGAGGTTGGCGTCGTCGGGCTCGGGCGCGGTTTGGCGCAGCGTGTAGAGGATTCGATTTCCCGGCATGTAAATGAAGTCCCGCAAATCGGGGTTGTCAACGACCGTGACGGGGTCGCCGCCCGCGGCGGCGCGGCTCTCCAGCTTCGCGGTGTAGCTGCCGGCGGACTCCTGTATTTCAACGTACGAGAAGTGCTTCCCGTCGGGAGACCATGTCGGCCGCATGAAGATCGTGCCCGCGCCCGCCGGTGGAACCACTTGATGGGCTGCTTCCCCATCGGGGCTCATCTCCCAGATGTCTTTTCGATTGTTGGCTACGAAGACGACCTGCGAGGCGTCGGGAGAGATCGAGGCGTCGAAGGCGTCGTCGCGGATCTTCTGGATCGTTCCGCCAATCACACTGACGATGTAGATCGCTTCCTTGTCCTGCGCGCCGACGGGGCCGCTGACCAAGATTCTGGTTCCATCCTGGAACCAAGAGAAGCGCGCTCAACGGAAGCAGAATTGGCTGGGGATGGGCAGGGATTGCGTTTCGCCGGTGCTCAGCACGCGCAGGTGCAGGCCCTCCAGATCGGCGAAAGCCAGATACTTGCCGTCGGGAGAAAGCGACGAGATCGCGACCGGATCTTCCGATGCGTTGCTCGTCACCTGTTTCGGGTTGAGCGCGGCCTGCGTCCAGGGACGGGACGAGGTGAACCAGCCGGCGCTGTAACCGAAAGCAAGAACGGCAATCACGGCAACCGCGCCGAACCCTGCCGAGAGCAGGCCCCACGGGCGGCCGGAGCGCGCGGGCATCGTCGCGGCTATTGTTGCTTCCGTGAGCGGCGGCTGAGCCGCGGCCACCGCCCGCACCGTGGCCGTGCGCGAGGATTCCGAATCCCGTTTCAGGCGCTGGAGATCGGCTTCGAGATCCGAAGCCGTTTGGTAGCGCAGCTTCCGGTCTTTCTCCAAAGCCTTGTTGACGATTCGTTCGAGTTCGGCCGGCACCTCGGCATTCAGGCGGACCGGAGCGATCGGTTCCTTATTCAGAATCGCGTCGAAAATGGCGGCGGAAGTCGAGCCGGAAAAGGCCTGGCGGCCGGTGGCCATTTCGTAGAGCACCACGCCGAGCGAGAAGAGATCGGAGCGCTCGTCGAGCGGCTCGCCGAGCGCCTGCTCGGGCGACATGTAGACGACGGTGCCCACGGCGGTGCCGGGACGCGTGAGCAGGTGCTCGCCGGCGGCCGTCGGTTGCGTGGCTCCGGCGACCGTCTCGGCCACGTCGGGCGAAGTGGCCATTTTGGCCAGACCGAAGTCCAGAATCTTGGCCTGCTCCCGCCCGGTGACGAAGATGTTGGCGGGCTTGATGTCGCGGTGGATGATCCCTTTTGCGTGGGCGGCGTGCAGCGCGTCGGCGATCTGGATGGCCAGGTCCAGCAGCAGCCGCGTCTTCAGCGGTTTTCCTTCGATGCGGTCGCGCAGCGTTTGGCCTTCGAGCAACTCCATCGCGATGAAGGGATGGCCTTCGAACTCGTCGATGTCGTAGATGGTGCAGATGTTCGGGTGGTTGAGCGCGGAAGCGGCGCGTGCTTCGCGCTGGAAGCGCTCGAGCGACTCCGGATGGCGGGCCATGTCCGCCGGCAGAAACTTCAGTGCGACGAAGCGGCCGAGCTTGGTGTCCTCCGCCTTGAAAACCTCGCCCATGCCTCCGGCGCCCAACTTCTCGATGACGCGGTAATGGGAAATGGTGCGACCGACCATGAGAGAAGGGTCTCCTTGGTGATCCGCGTTCTGAGGCGCTGCCGAAGGCTCCGTTTTTGACTCGCGACAGCGTATCCCGAATCGGCCCCCAAATGCAAACGGCCCCGGCGGTGCGGAAACAGGGAGTTTTTACAGGGGGAAAACTGGCAGGGGAACCGGACTCACCGCGGAGGCGCGGAGAACGCGGAGAAAGGCACGCACGCCTGCAAGCCCCCTGGCGAGATTGTCATCCTGAGCGAAGCGAAGGAGCCCGTACGCGGTGAGGAGACGTAGGCCCAGCGAGAGATGTAGCGTCGGGGTCCTTCGCTTCGGTCAGGATGACAGGCTGAGGGGACGGCCGTTACTTTTCACACGCTGCCGCGGCGCAGATCGTCGAGGGGGTAGAACGTATCGCGCCAGATGATGCCGCCGCGCCAGAGCGTCACCACCATCGAGCGCATCGCGATCCAGCTGAAGAGCAGCGCGCCGACCGGGTGCGCGATGCCGTAGAGCGGCGATTCGGCGCCCGAGCCGCGGAGCACCGCGGCGTTGAACACGACCGCGCCGGCCGATGCGGCGACGGCGAGCCAGAACGCCAGCCCGTGCGTGAATGCCAGCGCGACGAACGGCAGAACGCTCAAAATCAGCACGGCGAAAAATGTGCCCACGGCTTTCCACACGTGGAAACTCATGCCGGCGAACATGTTCTTGGTGAGGCCGCGCGTGATGTTGCGCAGTCCTGCCTGCCAGCGCAGGCGGACGTAATCCTGCGCGAAGCCGACGCTCGAGCGGTAGCCGGCGCGCTTGACCATCTTGCCGAGTTTCATGTCGTCGACCACTTCCATGGCCAGGCGGCGATGGGAGCCGGCGGCTTCGTAGGCGCTGCGACGCACCAGTTGAAACGCGCCGATGCCCATATAGCTGCCGGCGGCGGGCTTGTCGACGAGCCAGGGCCGGATGCCGAGCAGAAAAGCCAGCGCGATATAGCTGAGCGCCGCGTGTTCCCAGAAACCGCGCATGTCGAGCGAGGCGACCAGCGTGAGATGGTCGAGTTTGCGTTCGCGCGCCAGGCGAAGCGCCCGCGCCACGGCTTCCGGATGGAAGCGGACGTCGGCGTCGGTGAAGAGCAGCCATTCGCCGCTCGATTTCTCGTAGGCCATCTGCAGCGCGTGCGGCTTGCCCATCCAGCCGGCGGGCAATTCGCGGATGTGCACCACGCGGATGCGGGAATCGCGCGCGGCGAAATCGTCGAGGATCGCGCCGGTCGCGTCGTCGGAGCGGTCATCGACGGCGACCACTTCGAAATTGGCGTTCTCGTGGGCGACCAATGTCGGCAGCGCGCGCGGCAGGCTCGGCGCCTCGTTGCGCGCCGCCACCAGGATCGAGACGAGCGGCTGCGGCTCCCCCAGCTCGGGCGAGAAATCGCCGAGCCGCGGAATGCCTTGTATACGAATGAGGCAGTAACCGCCGTAGAGGATCCAAAAGGCGGCCACAACTCCCAACAGGATGGTTAAAAAGAAGTGCACGCGTAGTTATGTAAGCGCCAGAAGCGCGTTATGCTACCACAGCCATGAAAAGGACGCTGTCTATCATCGGCACCGGCCGTGTGGGCCGGGAACTGGGCCGCCAGCTTGCCGATCGAGGCTGGCGGATCGATACAATTGTAACCCGTTCGGCGGCATCGGCGCGGGCCGCGGCCCGGGCCATCGGCGGCGGGCGGGCGCTCGGGCGGCTGGGGCCGGAAGCGCTCGATGCGGACCTGGTGCTCATCACCACGCCGGACGATGCGATCGAGCCGGTGGCTCGGCGGCTGGCGCGGCTGGCGACGGGGCGCCTGGGCGGGCGCGTGGTGCTGCATACGAGCGGGGCGCTCGGGAGCGAGGCGCTCGCGGCGCTGGCGAAGCGCGGCGCGGCGGTTGGGTCGATGCATCCGATGCAGTCGTTTGCGCGCGGGCGGCGGCCGCGGCTCGAGGGTGTCTGCTTCGCGATCGAGGGTCAGCCGGCGGCGCGGCGCCTCGGGGCGCGCCTGGCGCGGCAAATGGGCGGCGTGCCGGTGGTGATTTCAGGTGAGGCGAAGGCGGCCTATCATGCCGCCGGCGCGTTTGCTTCGCCGCAACTGCTCGCGGTCGTCGAAGCGGCGGTGCGGCTGCTCGAAGCAAGCGGTTTTCGGCGCAGACAGGCCGTCGCGGCGCTGCTGCCGCTGGCGCGGCAAACGCTCGACAATTTCGAACGCCTCGGCCCGCGCGGGGCTTGGACCGGCCCCGTGTCCCGCGGCGACGAAGCCACCATCCGCCGGCACACCAAAGAGTTGAAAAAGTGGCCCAAGGAATACCGCGATGCCTACCGCGCGCTGACAAAACTTCAGCGCCGCCTCTTGGCGAGGCAGGGGCGGGTTTGAAACCCGCCCCTACGGCAGTGTAGGCAGGGTGCTCGAGCCGGGGCCCTTGGCCGCACAGCTTTCGGGCTGTGCTCTTTTCGCGAGGGCGCCCTGGCCGATTCCACTGCGAACGGCGAGATGGGCTGCGGTCGGGTGTGGTGGCCTGATTGGATTTGGTCTCGACGTCAGAAGCGCACAGGCTGAAAGCCTGTGCTACTGGTGCCGCGGCGCTACAGTGGCACGGGCACTCCTGCCCGTGCGCTTGTGTCTCAAAACATCCCAATCGCAAATCTCTGGCTACACGCGCTAGCGCTGAAGCGGCGCCGCCCCGAACCGTACACGCGAAACCTGCACGGGCAAGAGTGCCCGTGCCACTAAAACCACAAATCCGCCGGGTGCCCCGGGCGCCGCCCGGATGCCTTCACGGATGCGGGGCGGTCCGCATTGCCAGAATCGGACCGTGGTTGCGCCTGGGGATTTTCGTCAAATCCATCTCCCAATCAACCGAAGGCAATATCCCCGGCCTTAAAGTGGAAGGACGGGGAACCCGACACTCGCCCACGGTTTTTACTCCTGTGGCCCGGGCACTCTTTGCGTGCGGCTTTTCTGTGCGACTCATCACACTACATCTCGTGGGGAACTGCTTTTGCGGCGTGGGTTGTGCTTGTGGTGGTTTGGGGGACGAGCGCGCGGGCAAGAGTGCCCGCGCCACCACGGCCACAAATGCCATCAGCCAAAGGCAACATCGCAGCCCTTAAAAGCGAAGGGCGGGGCACCAAAACCCTTACCAGCCCAAACGTATCCACCAGGCCACAGTTCGCACTTCGCGGCGGCGTGCTGCTACACTCGCTTTTTGAATCGAAAAAGGCAGGAGGGGGAATTGGCCTCACTCGGCATTCCTGTGGAAAAGGCGCGGCTGGCCAATGGCCTGCGCGTTGTCGTCTCGCCGGACCGCTCGGCGCCGGTTGTGCTTGTTGGCGTTTACTACCGCATCGGGTTTCGGCTGGAGCCGGAAGGGCGCAGCGGGTTCGCGCATCTGTTCGAGCACATGATGTTCCAGGGCTCGGAGAACGCGGGCAAGATGATGCACATTCGCCTGGTGAACGCCTCGGGCGGCGTGCTGAACGGCTCGACGGCCTACGACTACACGAACTATTTCGAAGTGGTGCCGTCGAACGCGCTCGACCGCATGCTGTGGCTCGAAGCCGACCGCATGCGCGCGCTCGATGTGACCGAGGAAAATCTGCGCAACCAGCGCGACGTGGTGAAAGAGGAAGTGCGCGTGAACGTCCTCAACCGCCCCTATGGCGGTTTCCCGTGGCTCGATCTGCCGCCGATCGCCTATCGCCGGTGGCCCAACGCGCACAATTTCTACGGCGATTTTGAGGACCTGGACGCCGCCAGCCTGGCCGACGTTCGCGAATTCTTCCGCACCTACTACACGCCGCGCAACGCCGTGCTGGTCGTCGTCGGCGACGTCGAGCCGGCGGAGGCGTTCGCTCTCGCCGAGCGCCATTTCGGCCCGATACCCGCCGGGCCCCCGCCGCCGCACGCCGAAGTCGACGAAAGGCCGCCGGGCGAGGAGCGACGCGGCGTGGTGGAGGAAAAATTCGGCAACCTGGGCGGGCTGGCCGTTGGCTACTACGCGCCCGAGCGCCGCACCGATGATTGGTACGCGCTGGCGCTCGCCGATCGCGCGCTGCATGGCGGGCGAGCCGGGCGCGTCTACCGCGAGCTGGTGCTCGAGCAGCAGGTGGCCGTCGACACCGACGGCGGCATCAACTATTCCTCCGGCGATCTGTTCGACTACACCGGCCCGATGCTGATGACCACGCGCATCCTGCACCGGCCCGACTTCACGACCGAGTCCGTGCTCGCGGCCTACGACAAGGTGATCGACGAATTCCGCGAGAAGGGACCCGATGCCGACGAGATGGAACAGGTGAAAGCGAAACTGAAATCCGATTACTACTCGGCGCTCGAAGCCGGCAGCTCGATTCCGCGCTTCGGCCGGATGCATTATCTGGCCTGCTTCTCGCTGTTCGACGACGATCCCGCGCTGGTGAATACGATCCTCGATCACTTCGCCGACATCTCGCCCGAGCGCGTGCGCGAATCGGCGGCGCGATATCTGGTGCCGACGAATCGCGCGATGGTGGAGCGGCGGCCGGTGAAAGCCCGGCCCAACGGGTCGGGCGGAGGTGCGCAGTGAGCGCCGGGGCGGTGGAGAAAGGTGCCATGGTTCCCGCGCTCGGACCCGAGCGGCCGGTGGTGTGGCCGCCGCGCACGGTGCGGCGCCTGGCGAATGGCTTGCAAGTGGTGCTGGTGGAATCGCACGGCGTGCCGCGGCTCACCGTTGAGCTGATCGTGCGCAGCGGCGGCGCGGCCACGGCGCTCTCGATTCCCGGCCTCGCCGACATCGTTGCTACAACGGTGCGCACTGGAACCGCGCGCCGCTCGCGCCGCCAGATCGAGGAAGACTTGCGGCGGATGGGCGGCGAAATCGGGACGGGCGCCGGCGCCGATTCGTCGACGATCATCGCCGATGGCCTCGCCGAAGAGGCCGGGCCGCTCGTCGAACTCGTCGCGGAGATCGCGCGCGAAGCGACGTTTCCGGAAGACGAATTCGAGCGCGAGCGGCGGCAGGCGATTGAAGGACTGAAGCTCGAGCGCGTCACGCCCGGATTCCTGGCGAGCGAACGCGTGCGGCATCAGCTCTTCGGCGCGCATCCTTACGCGGTGGTTTCGCCGTCGATCCCGCAGGTCGAGGCTTACAAGCTCAACGAATTGCGCGAGTTCTATCGCCGGCACTGGGCCGCTTCGAATTCGCTGCTGCTCGCCGTCGGCGATTTTTCCGCCGAGCGCATGATGGAGCACATCGAGCGCGCGTTCGGACCGTGGGCGGCGGGTGAAGCGCCGACGTTCGACGATCCGCCGTTCGAAATCCGGCGCGGACGCCGCGTGCACGTTGTGCACTTGCCGGAAACGACGCAGGCGCGCGTCATCGTCGCCAATCACGCGATCACGCGCCGGCATCCGGATTGGACGCGGCTGGCGGTGGGGAACGCGATTTTCGGCGGCGCGTTTCATTCGCGCCTGGTGGCGAATATCCGCGAGCAGAAGGGCTATACGTACAGCCCCGGCAGCCAGGCGCACGCGCTGCGCCGCCACGGCTGGTTCAGCGCGCAGGCGGCCGTGCGCAACGAAGTGGTTGCCGCCACGCTCACCGAAATTTTCTACGAGATGGATCGCATGCGCGCGCTGCCGGTCGCGGCCGAGGAACTCGACGAAATCCAGAACTATCTCACCGGCGTATTCTCGCTCGGCGTCGCCACGCAAAGCGGTTTGCGTGGCCAGCTCGCCACGGTCTATCTGAACGAGCTTCCGGAAGATTACCTCGAAACCTACCGCGAGCGAGTGCGCGCAGTCACCGTCGAACAGGTGCTCGAAGCCGCGCGCAAATGGATGGATTCGGCCAACGCGCTGATCGTCGTCGTAGGCGAGCGAGCCGAGGTCGAGCCGCAGGCCGCGCTCTTCGGCGAAGTGGTTGTGTGGGATGCCGAAGGGAAGAAGTTGTGAGCCTGGAGTTTAGAGTCAAGAGTTCAGAGTCAAGAGTTCAGAGTTCAGAGTTAAGAGTTCAGAGTTAAGAGTTAAGACCTGGAAGGGATCACTGGCAGGTTCTTGGGTGCCTCAGGCGCCGGACTTGCGCCTGGGGTTTTTGTCTTCATCTCCCACCTCGTTACCCCACGCTTCTGGAAGGAAAAATCAAAAACCCCGCCCTTAACTCCGAAGGGCGGGGCACCCAGACCCTCAGTTCTGAAATCTGAACTCCTGGCCCCCATGCCTCTCTCATAACACGCCACCGGAACTTCTTGACTCTGGTCTCCCGATTTTGAAAACGTGGGACGCGCTTGGAGGCCAGTGTCGAGCGTCCTGAGGCGCGGGCAGGCTGCACTTGGCGCGATTTGCGCGGCGGCGCTGTTTTGCGGCCTGGCCACGGCGGGCTACGCGAAAAAGCTCCCGGCGAAACCGATCGATCTGAACCGCGCGACGCTCGCGCAACTCGAAGAGCTGCCCGGTATCGGCCCGGCCAAGGCGCGCGCGATTCTCGAGTTCCGCGAGAAGAGCGGTCCATTCGAGCACGTCACCGATCTCCTGGCGCTGCCGGGGATCGGCCGCAAACGCTTCGACAAACTTCGCCCCTACGTCGTCGTCATCCCCGTAAGGAAAGACCAAAAGCCAACCCGCTCCGTGACCACCCGCCGCCAACGCGATTCGGGCCGCCGGTAGCGCAGCCACTCCTGGCTGCGGCCTTTGCGAGCCACGAATGCCGAAGGCGGAAGCCCCGCGAGTCTCCTGTTCCGACGCAAGCGTCCGGCGGCGCTCGGAACAATTTCCACGGCCGCAGCCAGGAGTGGCTGCGCTACGGATCGCCGCGTCCCGCATCTCGGGCGCGATGAGCGTGCCGCGTCTGGCTGTGTTGCGAGCACGAAGAAGGCGGTGTAGCATGACCGCGAGCTATCCGAGGAGGTGGACTTACGCGTGCGGAGGATGTCGCGAAATTCATCGCCCTGGCTATGAAAGGCGCCCGCCTTCGGAGAAGCTGGAGAAGGAGGCAAAGGCTGCTTCCTCTCGAGTTGCCAGAATCGCAAACAGCACGGCCTCAAAATCTCAAAAGAGGATCTCCACGATCACCTCAAAAGAGAATGGAGAGCGAAGAAACTGCCGTCTTCCAAAAAGGCGGCCGCATTCGTCGTAATCGTCAGCCAGGAGCAAGCCTCGCAGCCCACGGCGGGGCCATGACCTAAGGTGCCAACGGGAAAAAGTGATCGCTACCGTGTTCTGAGGAAGCTCGGCGGCGGGGGCATGGGGGAAGTATTTCTTGCCGAGGACCTGCTCCTCGACCGCAAGGTAGTGCTGAAGTTTCTCACGAAAGCTTCCCGCGAGGATCCTGCCGCGCAGAAGCGCCTTCTCCGCGAGGCCAAAGCGGCCGCCGCGATCGATCATCCCTACATCTGCAAGATATACGAGGCCGGCGAAACGGGCGGCGAGCTCTTCATCGCCATGGAGTACGTCGAGGGCCAGGACCTCTACGAGCGGCTGCGCAAGGGACGCCTGCCCATCGACGAGGCGCTGCGGATCGGGCTGGAGATCGTCGACGGCCTGGCGCGGGCGCACGAGGGCGGCGTGGTGCATCGCGACCTGAAGCCCTCGAACATCATGCTGACTCCCGACGGCCACGTGAAGATCGTCGATTTCGGCCTGGCGAGGATGGTCCCCACCGACCAGAGCCCGACCCTCAGCGGACCCGGTCTGACGGCCAACGGCGCGATGATCGGCACGATGATCTACATGTCGCCCGAGCAGATCCAGGGCGAGCAGGCCGACGCGCGCAGCGACGTTTTCACGCTGGGAATCATCCTTTTCGAAATGCTCGCGGGAAGACATCCTTTCCTGCGGAAGACGTATGTCGAAACGGCCACGGCCATCCTGCGTGAAGATCCGCCGCCGCTCGGCCAGTTCGTCGAAGGCTGCCCGGAGGGCCTCGAAGAGACGATCGCCAGAATGCTTTCGAAGGCGCCGGGCGAGCGCTACGCGTCCGCAGGGGAAGCCGGCAGGGCTTTGCGATCGCGGCGCAGCGGCGCCCGTTCGGGGGCCATCACGCCGCGGCCGCGAACGGGGCCGGGGCTGGCGCCGTCGATCGCCGTGCTGCCGTTTGTCAACCGGAGCCGCGACGAGGAGTTCGACTATTTCGTCGAGGGCATGACGGACGAAATCAACGCGCGCATTTCGAAAATCCCGGGACTGAAGGTGATTTCGCGGACATCGGCGATGAGGTTCAAAGGTTCCGGGAGAAGCTTGCCGGAAATTGGCTGGGAGCTTGGCGTTGGATTCCTGCTCGAAGGAAGTGTGCAGCATTTCGGCAGCCGCGTGCGGATCATCAGCGGGCTGGTGGAAGCGGAGAAAGGCAGCCAGGTGTGGGCAGAAACGTACGATCGCGACATGAAGGACGTATTCGCGATCCAGACGGACGTTTCCCAGAACATCGCGCATGCCATCCGCGCGCGTTTCTCCGGCGTCGGCCTCACGCCGTTCCCGGCAAGCGCCGAGCAGCCGCGCAGCATAACGACGTACCACCTCTACCTTCGCGGCACCTATTACATGAACAAGTGGTCGCCGGAAGCGGCGAAGCAGGCCGCGGAGTATTTCGAGAAGGCCATCGAGAGCGACCCGAACTACAGCCCGAGCTACGCCGGGCTTGCCACCTGCTACGGCAAGGCCGCGATGATCGGTTTTTTGACGAGGAAACAAGCGGCCGAGGTGGCGCCGAAAGCCAAAGCCGCCGCCGAGCGCGCGCTGGAGTTGAACCCGAATCTGCCGGAAGCGCACGTGGGCAAGGCGGTGGTGGCGCTGGGATTCGATTGGGATTTCCGGACGGCGGAGACGAGCCTCGAACGCGCGCTCGAGCTGAACGCGAACCACGCCGACGCGCAGACGCTCGTGGGCTGGCCACTGGCTTTCCAGTGCCGGTTCGACGAGGCGCGGTCGCATGCCGAGCGTGCGGTGGAACTGAACCCGCTCGATCCGGCGGCCCTGACCCACCTCGCCTGGGTGGTCTTTTTCGGGGGCGGCCCGGCGGACATCGTCGAACAGAGACTGCGGCAGGCGCTGGAGATCGACCCGAACTTCCCGATGGCCAAAGCGACGCTGGGCGCGTTTTACCTGGACCGTGGAGAGACCGAAAAGGCCCTGGAGCTGATCCGGGGAGGCGGGAGCTGGGCAAGAGGCACATTGGGGATGAGCTACGCGATTGCGGGGAATCGCGAGGAAGCGCGAAAAGTCCTCGAGGAGATCACGCGGCCCGAAGAGGTCAGTCATCATTCTCCCTTTGATATCGGGCGTCTGTGCCTCGCGCTGGGGGACGTGGATCGCGGGTTCGAGTGGCTCGAGAAGGCGTATCAGGAGCACGACAACCATTTGCTGTTCATCGAGCCCATCTTTCGGCGATGGCCGCTGTTGCGGCAGTATCGCGATGACCCGCGGTATGCGGAATTGCTTCGGAAGATGGGGCTGGCGTGATGGAGGCTTTGGCTGAGGGCCTGAAGGGAACCCGCCGTTTCTTCTTCCTTGCATGACACGGCGACGCCCTGAAGGGCGGCGCTGCACGAGCTACGGACGGCGGCTCGGACACTTGGATGTTGTGCGTGTTTTGTCACACAAGCGCACGGGCAGGAGTGCCCGTGCCACCTCACGGGCGACACTTCACGGAATCTGCCACCCTGAACTCTGAACTCTAAACTTCTTTTCTCAGAGCGTTTGATGGGTGATTTTTGCCGCTTTTCCGGTGAGCGGGATCTGGTCGACGATTCGCAGACCGTAGGCTTCGAGCGCGATGACTTTGCGGGGATGGTTGGTGAGGACGCGAATCGAGCTCAATCCGAGATCGATCAGGATCTGCGCGCCGACGCCGCTTTCGCGCTGCACGAGGCGCTGACGGTTCAAGTCGGTATCGAGCTGGCCGCGGCGGTGGTAGCCGATGCGGGGCAGTTCGCCCGGCTGGAACGGGTTCGATTCGATGCCGAATCCGCGGCCGGTGTGATGCAGGTAGAGGAACGCGCCGCGGTCCTCGCGGGCGATCGCTTCGAGCGAGCGCTCGATGATGTCGTGGCAGTCGCAGGAGGTCGAGGCGAAAACGTCGCCGGTGAGGCAGTGCGAATGGACGCGGACGAGCGGCGGCGGTTCGCCCTCGAGCGAGCCGCGCACGAGCGCGACGTGGACTTCGCGATCGATGGCGCTCGTATAGGCGATCATGCGGAATTCGCCGTAGCGCGTGGCGAGCTGCGTCTCCGCCATGCGCTGCACGAACCGTTCGTGCTGCATGCGGTAGCGAATCACATCGGCCACGGTGACGAGCTTCATCTCGTGCGTTTCGCAGAATTCGGTGAGCTGGGGCAGACGCGCCATCGTGCCGTCGTCGTTCATCACTTCGCAGATCACCGCGGCCGGCTCGAGTCCGGCGATCCGCGCCAGATCCACCGACGCTTCGGTCTGCCCGGCGCGCACGAGCACGCCGCCGCGCCGCGCGCGGAGCGGGAAGACGTGGCCGGGGCGCGCGAGATCTTCCGATCGCATGTTCGCGTCAATGGCGGTAAGAATCGTGGTGGCGCGGTCGGCGGCGCTGATACCGGTGGTGACGCCGCGGCGCGCGTCGATCGATTCGCAGAAGGCGGTGCCGAGAGCGGCGGTGTTGCGCGGCGACATCGGCGTCAGGCTGAGCTGGTCGCAGCGTTCCTCGGTGAGCGCCAGGCACACCAGGCCGCGGCCGTATTTCGCCATGAAGTTCACCGCCTCGGGCGTGATCTTCTCGGCGGCCATCGTCAGGTCGCCTTCGTTTTCGCGGTCCTCGTCGTCTACGAGGATGACCATCCGCCCTCGGCGAATCTCCTCGACCGCTTCCTCCACGGGAATGAAAGGTTTTCTTTGTTCGCTCATGTCGAATCAACCGTGCCAGTGAACTATCGGCCGAAGCGCGTAATAGAGGATCGCCCCGAACAGGCCGGCGGCGGGAATCGTCAGGATCCAGGCCCAGACGATCTGCGCCGTCACGCCCCAGCGCACCGCCGAAAGACGCCGCGAGGCCCCGACGCCGGAAATGGCGCCGGTAATCACGTGGGTCGAGCTGACGGGGATGCCGGCGGCGGCCGTGCCGAGCAGGGTGATCGCGGCCGAAGTTTCCGCGGCAAACCCTCCGAACGGCTGCAATTTCGTGATCCGCTGTCCCATCGTTTTGACGACGCGCCATCCGCCGCTCATCGTTCCGGCGGCCATGGCGAGCGCACAACAAATGATAACCCAGTCGGGGACGCGATAGGAGCCGAGAGCGCCGCTGGCGACGAGCGCGGCGGTGATGATCCCCATGCTTTTCTGCGCATCGTTGGTGCCGTGGCCGAAACTGAACGCGGCGGCCGACAGCAGTTGGAGCCGGCGAAACCAGCGGTCCACCCGCCGCGGCGGCTGCTTGCGCACGATCCAGGACGTCAGCACGGTCACCAGCGCGCCGGCGGTCAGCCCGATCGCCGGCGCAACGAAAATGAAAATGACCGGTTTGATCCAGCCGGAGACGATGATCGAGTGGAAACCGGCCGCGGCAATCGCGGCGCCGGCGTAGCCGCCCATCAGCGCGTGAGACGAGCTGCAGGGCAGCCCCAGCCGGATCGTGGCGTAGTTCCAGAGGATCGCGCCGACCAGCCCGGCGAGCAGCACGAACGTATTCACCATGTGAAGGTGCACCAGGCCCCTGCCCATCGTCGCGGCGACGGCCGTGCCGTAGACGAACGGCGCGACCAGGTTCCAGAACGCGGCCCAGACCACGGCCATCGTGGGGCTCAGCACGCGCGTCGAAACGACGGTCGCGATGGAGCTGGCGGCGTCGTGCCAGCCGTTGGTGAAATCGAAAGCCAGCGCGAGAGCGACGACCAGATAGAGGATCTGATACGGTTTCATGGCGTGGACGGCGGGAGATCTTCTTGCCACTCCGCCGCGGAAATCGGAGCGAGAGCCGGCCCGGCCATCATGCGCCCTTCAGCGTGATGGCTTCGATGACGTTGGCGACGTCCTCGGCCTTGTCGGTGCCGGTTTCGAGTACTTCGACGATCTCTTTCCATTTGAGGATCTCGACGGGGTCCTTTTCCTCGGTGAAGAGCTGGGCGATCAGGCCGCGCGAGATGCGGTCCGCCTCGTTCTCCAGGCGATTGATCTCGATGCAGTAGTCGAGGATGTGATCGCGCTTGTCGAGCACGCGAACCGCGTCGAGGATCCGCGCGGCGGACATCTGCAGGATTTCCGCCAGCTCCAGCACTCCCGGCCGAACCTGGCGGATTTGATAGAGGACCAGGCGCTTGGCGGCGGCGTCGACGAAGTCGAGCACGTCGTCGATCCGGCTCGACAGCATGTGGATGTCCTCGCGGTCGAACGGGGTGATGAAGGTCTGATTCAGCTTGGTGATCAGGGCGTGGGTGATCGTGTCGGCCTTATGCTCGAGTTCCTTAATCTTCTCGGCATCGCGCTCCGGGTCATTGAAATTGCGGAGCATTTCGACCAAGGCGATCGCGGCCTCGTTCACCGTTTCCGCCAGGTCGACGAACATCGAAAAGAACGTTCGGTCGCGCGGCAGTATCTTGCTCAGTAAACCGGCCACAGGCACACTCCCGGAGCGATCGGAACGACAAGTGCGTTGACTATAGCCGACTGTTGCGGGAAACGGCAAGGCGGGGCGCCCGGCCAATCCGGACCATCATGGGCCGGTTCGAGCGTGTGTTTCGCGCTAAAAGATTCCTCGGCGCCGAACTGGCTGGCCGGGATGGGGCGGGGAATTGGTTCCACGATTTTGCCAAGGCATAAATGCACGGGGGGGGATGCGGCGGAATACGAGCGGGTGCGGTGAAAAACGTAGGGGCGGGTTTGAAACCCGCCCCTACGGTGCTTTGTGGCTGGGGTGGCTGAATCATGCCGCCACAGCCGGTTGTCTTGTGCGGGCTTTTAGTACATTCCGCCCGGGCCGGGCGCGGCGGCTGCCGCCTTCGAGTCTTCGTCACGAATCTCGGCGATGAGCGCCTCGGTCGTGAGCATGAGAGCCGAAATCGAAGCGGCGTTCTGGAGCGCCAGGCGGGTGACCTTGGACGGATCGATCACGCCGGCCTTCACCAGGTCGATGTACTCGCCCTTGTCGGCGTCGAAGCCGAAATTGGCTTCGGAGCTCTCGCGAACGCGGCCGACGACGACGGCGCCTTCGTGCCCGGCGTTATGGGCAATCTGGCGGGCCGGCTCTTCGAGCGCGCGCTTGACGATGTTGACGCCGATGGCTTCATCCCCGTGGAGCTTCAGCTTCTCGAGCACCGGGATGCAGCGCAGCAGGGCCGTGCCGCCGCCGGGGACGATGCCTTCCTCGACCGCGGCGCGCGTGGCGTGCATGGCGTCCTCGACGCGAGCCTTCTTTTCCTTCAGCTCGGTCTCGGTCGCCGCGCCCACCTTGATGACGGCCACGCCGCCGACCAGCTTCGCGAGGCGCTCCTGCAGCTTTTCGCGGTCGTAGTCGGAGGTGGTGTCCTCGACCTGACGGCGAATCTGCTTGACGCGGCCTTCGATTTCGCTGGCCTTGCCGCCGCCTTCGACGAGCGTGGTGTTGTCCTTGTCGACGACGATCTTCTTGGCGCGGCCCAGGTCCTCCATCTTGATGTTCTCGAGCTTGATGCCGAGGTCCTCGGTGAGCGCCTTGCCGCCGGTGAGCGTCGCGATGTCCTCGAGCATGGCCTTGCGGCGATCGCCGAAGCCCGGGGCCTTCACGGCGCAGCACTGGAGGGTGCCGCGGAGCTTGTTCAGGACGAGGGTCGCCAGCGCTTCGCCTTCGACATCCTCGGCGATGATCACGAGCGGCTTGCCCATCTTCGCGATCTGCTCGAGCACGGGCAGCAGATCCTTCATCGAGCTGACTTTCTTTTCGTGAATCAGGATGCGGGCGTCCTCGAGCACGCACTCCATGCGCTCGGGATCGGTGACGAAATAGGGCGAAAGATAACCGCGGTCGAACTGCATGCCTTCGACCACTTCGAGCGTGGTCTCCATGGTCCGCGACTCTTCGACGGTGATGACGCCGTCCTTGCCCACCTTCTGCATCGCTTCGGCGATGATTTTGCCGATCTGCTTGTCGTTGTTGGCGCTGATGGTGCCCACCTGCGCGATGGCGTCGCCCTCGACCTTGCGCGAGAGCTTCTTGATTTCGGCGACGCACGCTTCGACGGCCTTCTCGATGCCGCGCTTGAGGGCCATCGGGCTGGCGCCGGCGGCCACGGTCTTCACGCCTTCGCGGAAGATGGCCTGGGCGAGTACGGTGGCGGTGGTGGTGCCGTCGCCGGCGACGTCGGACGTCTTCGAGGCGACTTCGCGCACCATCTGCGCACCCATGTTCTCGAGCGGATCCTTCAGCTCGATTTCCTTGGCGACGGTCACGCCGTCCTTGGTGATGACCGGCGGTCCGAATTTCTTTTCGATCACCGCGTTGCGTCCCTTCGGACCGAGCGTGATCTTCACCGCGTCGGCCAGAGCGTTGACGCCGCGCAGGACCGACTGACGTGAATCTTCACCCGTCACGATCTGCTTGGCTGCCATGAAAATGGTTCCTCCACAAAAAAATTCCCGGTCTTGGCCGGGTTACTTACTTCTTGGCCGCTTTGGCGGCGCCGCCGATCTTGGCGAGAATCTCTTCCTCGCGCAGGATCAGATATTCCTGTTCCTCGACCTTGATTTCCGTTCCGCTGTACTTGCCGAACAGCACGCGATCGCCCGCTTGCACATCGAGAGCGATACGGGTGCCCTTGTCCGTCATTTTCCCTGCGCCGACTGCGATCACTTCGCCTTCTTGCGGTTTTTCCTTCGCCGTGTCGGGGATGATGATGCCTCCACGCACGGACTCCTTCTCTTCGATCCGCTTGACGAGTACGCGGTCGTGCAAGGGCGTCACTTGCACTCCAGCCATGAGTTCTCCTCCACGTTCTGAGGTTTGGGAATGAGGAGGAGAGCGATGTTTAGCACTCCTCCGACAAGAGTGCTAATACATCAAAACTGCCAGTGCTGTCAAGAGCAAAAGATGAGTGGCAGACACTCAATATTCATGTAATATGAATAGAATCATGATGATACGAACGCTTTTGCTCTCTCCTCTTTTCCGCTGAAACCACGGCTCTCGCCGCCCGACTGCCCTGAGTGAGTTGCGCCTGGGTCTGGCTGCGTCATACGGCTCGGGCGCAGTTTTTGGTAGCACAGGCACTCTTGCCTGTGCGCTTTTCATCGAATCATCTTCGGGCTCAGGGCACGGAAAAATCCCCGCCCTTAAAACCGAAGGGCGGGGCACCCGTAGCTGTTTGAATGCGCGGCATGACTGGCAATCCTGGCCGTCCTCGGGATGTTCCGTGACGCTCAGGCCCCTTCCGTCGTGCAATCCGAACTAGAATGTTTGCCATGGCCGCCGATCGAATCTCCGCAAGCCGCCGCGAAGTCGCCGCCTACATCCTCGCCGGCGGAGCCAGCTCCCGCATGGGCCGCAACAAGGCGCTGCTCGAGCTGGACGGCGAGCCGCTGGTGCTGCGCGCGGCGCGAACGATCTCGGCGGCAGGAATGGACGCGACGGTGATCGGCCCGCCGGCGCTGTACGAGGCGCTTGGCCTCGCCGCCGTGCCCGACGACGAGCCGGGCCTCGGCCCGCTGGGCGGCATCGCGACGGCGCTCGCGCATTCGCCGCGCGACTGGAACCTCGTCGTCGCGGTCGACATGCCCTATCTGACGCCGGCGTGGCTGGCCGCGCTGGCCGATCGCGCGCTCGCCGCGGATGCGGCCGACGCGATTCTGCCGCGCAGCGAGCGCGGCCTCGAGCCGCTCTCGGCCGCCTATCACCGCCGCTGCCTCCCGCCGATTCTCGGAGCGCTCGCGCGCGGCCTGCGCAAAGTGACCGACGGGCTCGCCGGCTGCCGCGTAGAGGAAATTGCGCCGCACGAATGGAAGCGCTTTGCGCCGGAGGGTCTGTTGTTCGAGAATATCAACACGCCGGCCGATTACGAGCGTGCGGCGGCGGACGAGCAACGTTGAGGGAATACGGGTGAGCGAGCACTATTTCGAATTCCGCGACGTATCGAAATCGTTCGACGAACTGCTGGTGCTCGACCGCGTGAGCTTTTTCGTGGATCAGGGCGAGACGGCGGCGATTCTGGGCCGCAGCGGCGTGGGGAAGTCGGTCACGCTGAAACACATCATGGGCTTCCTCAAGCCGGATTCCGGGCAAGTGATCGTCGCCGGGAAAGATGTGACCGACTGGGACGAGGACCGGTTCGAATCGATTCGCCAGCGCGTGACCATGGTTTTCCAGTCCGGCGCGCTGTTCGATTCGCTCACGGTGCGCGAGAACGTGGCGTTTCCGCTCGAAAGCCGCGAGCCGGTGCGCGAAGCGATACCGATTCGCGTGAATGCTCTGCTCGAAATGCTCGAAGTCGCCGAGGTCGGCGACAAGCTGCCCGCCGAGTTGAGCACCGGCATGAAGCGCGCCGTGGCCATCGCCCGCGCCCTCGCCCAGGACCCCGAAGCCATCCTCTACGACGAGCCGACCACGATGGTCGATCCGATCATGGCCGGGCACATCGGCGACCTGATCCTGAAACTCAAGCAGCTTTTTCACACGACGTCGATCGTCGTCACGCACGATACGCATTTGGCGCGCAAACTCGCCGACCGCGTGATTTTCCTGCACGAAGGGAAAGTGCATTTCTTCGGCACCTGGGCCGAATTCGAGTCGTCCGAGGACCCCTTTATCCGGCTCTTCCGGATGGAAGACGAGCTGATCCCCGCTCTCGACATGACTGTCTGAATTTTCCGGTTTGCGAGTTGTGGGGAAGCGCACAGGCAGGAGTGCCTGTGCTACCAAACCCAGGCCCAGTCACGCCCCCGGTGGCGCAGCCAATCCTGGCTGTGCTCCCCCAGGAGAATGGAGTTTCGCTTCCACTTGTTGAGACGCGCCCCAAAGGCGCACAGGCAGGAGTGTGTTCAGACTCATGACATCCTTTACACGGTGTTATCAGGACATCCTTTACACTCGCCCCGGTTTGTGACGAGGGCGGTGACCGCCCTCGGACGGGGGCGAGGATGGCTTGGGGGACCGTGGACGTAGACGAGCAGCGGATGCGGTTTGTGGTTTGCGCCAGCCGGCGCGAGAAGACGATGCAGGCACTGTGCCGGGAGTTCGAGATTTCGCGGCCAACCGGCTACGTTTGGCTGCGGCGCTATCAGGAGGGCGGGCTGGTCGCCATGGCCGAGCGGAGCCGGCGTCCGCGCCACAGTCCGGCGCGGACGCCGGTGGGGATCGAGCAGCGCGTTGTCGAACTGCGCGAGCAGCGGCCCGACTGGGGAGCGCGCAAGCTGCGGCATCTGTTGGCGGGCGAGGGCGTGGACCTGCCGGTGATCACGGTGCAGCGGATTCTGCATCGCCATGATCTGGTGCGGCCGCAGGACCGGCATCGCGCGGCGACGAAGCGGTTCGAGCGCGGCGCGCCGAACCAGCTCTGGCAGATGGATTTCAAGAGCCCGGTGGGCTGGGACGCGCCGGTCGGCCCGCTCTCGCTGCTCGACGATCACAGCCGCTACGCCGTGACGCTCACCGGGACCTGGTCGACGCGAGCCGATGCGGTGCGCGAGTGTCTGGAAGCGGTGTTCACGCAGTCCGGCGTGCCGGAGGCGATGCTGATGGATCACGGCACGCCGTGGTGGAACATGCGGGCGGCGACGGGTTGGACCTGGCTGACGGTGTGGCTGATGAAGCAGGGCATTCGGATGCACTTCAGCGGCTATCGGCATCCGCAGACGCAAGGGAAGGTGGAGCGTTTCCATGGAACGCTGGAAGCGGCGATGCGGCGGCGCGGCGTGCCGGTCGGCGAGCAGCGCCAGGTGTGGCTGGACGCGTTCCGGCAGGAATACAACCACGTGCGTCCCCATGAAGCGCTGGGCATGCGGACCCCGGCTTCGGTGTGGAGCAAGAGCACGAAACGGTATCAGCCGAATCCGCCGGCCTGGGAATACGACGCGGGAGCCGAGGTGCGCAAGTTGCAGGCTGAGGGTCAGCTCTGCCTCGAGGGCCGCCGCTGGGACATCAGCCGGGCCCTGGCCGGCGAATGGGTGGAACTGATCCGGGTCGAAGGACGGATCCTGGTCTACTACTGCCGCAGCCTGGTCCGCGAGCTCGACCCGCTCAGCCAGCGGTCCACCGCGGTGGACCGCTGGCTGAGCGACACTGACCCGCAAGTGTAAAGAATGTCCTGATAACACTCTGTAAAGGATGTCCTGGAACTTGACACAGGAGTGCCTGTGCTACCAAACCCGAGCCCGGTCCCGCCACAGTAGCGCGGCCACTCTTGATGTCATAACGGAGCCGGCTCCTTGCGACCGAGTAGACTTGGCGGTGAAGGCCGACCAAGGCTCGGAGGAAAGGAGCCGGGCAATGTGGATTATAGGCTGCGATTTGCACACGCGGTATCAGCAGGTGGCGGTTTTGAACACGGCGACCGGGGAGACGATCGAGCGACGGCTCGATCACGAAGGCGAGCAGGTGCGGAGCTTCTACGCCGCGCTGGAGTCTCCGGTGCGAGTCGGGATCGAAGCGACCGGTGCGGCCGGTTGGTTCGAGCAGTTGTTGGGTGAGTTGGGCCACGAGTTGTGGGTCGGCAACGCGGGCGCGATTCGGGCGGCCGAGCCGCGACGGCAGAAGACCGACGTGCGCGACGCGCGTCTGCTGCTGCGGTTGTTGACCGAGGATCGCTTTCCGCGGATCTGGCTTCCGTCGCTCGAAGAGCGGGACGTGCGGCAGCTGCTGACGCATCGCTCGAAGCTGGTCGGCATGCGGACGGCGCTACGCAACCAGCTGCAGGCGCTGGCGCTGGGCCAGGGGCTGCGGCTGGGCCAGCGGTTGTGGGGCCCGGCGGGCCGGAGCGCGCTCGAGCAACTGGCGCTCGGCGAACGAGCCGCCGCGCGGCGTCACGATCTGCTCGAACTGCTCCGCTCGCTCGATGCGCGGATCAAGCAACTCGACGCCGCGGTGGAAGTCGAAGCCCGGCGCCGGCCCGACGCCGTGCGGTTGATGGAACAGCCGGGCGTGGGTCCGGTGACAGCGCTCGCCTTCGTGCTGATCGTCGGCCCGGTCAGCCGGTTCCGGTCGAGCCGACAGTTGATCAGTTACCTGGGACTGATCCCGAGCGAGGATTCCTCGGGCGGCCGCCAGCGCCTGGGACACATCAGCAAGCAGGGCAATGTGATGTTGCGCTGGCTGCTGGTCGAAGCCGGGCACACGGCCGCGCGGCACGATCCGGAACTGCATCGTTGCTACACCCGTTTGAAGCACCGCCGCGGCGCCAACATCGCCAAGGTCGCCGTGGCCCGCAAGCTGGCGGTGCGGTTGTATTGGATTCTGCGCTCGTCCCAACAGACCAGCGTGGAAGGTGACCGGCAGGGCAGCCCGGCCACAGCCATGGTGGGGGCAACCCCATCGCACTCTTGATTGGGCGCCCTGCCTCTCCCGAGCGATCGGGAGAGTTCGCAGAAGAGATCATGGTCGGTAGTCGGTGACCGAATAGATGGCTGGTGGCACCAACCAGTGGCCACCGCAGGATCGAAAGCGACGAGCCTTGGTCGGACGAGCAAAAGATCCTGGTAAGAAAAAAAACAAGAGCCACCGCCGCTCTCCGCTACAGGTGTCTCTTGACAGAGCCGGCTCCGTTATAGATGGCTGCGGCCTTTCTTAAAGTTTCTTCGCCGGCTTGCCATATGCCCTCTGCGAGGCCGCAGGGACAGCATGCGGAAAAGTGTCCAGGATGCATGGCTGCGGACCGAGAGGTTTCGGTAGCACAGGCATTCTTGCCTGTGCGCTTTTCCCACGACTCCATTCCCGCAACAGGCCGCAGCCAAGAGTGGCTGCGCTACTGGCCTCAGCGAATGCTGCGTGGCGCGGCGGGGTCCTTGCTCGCTAGCGAGAATCGCGCTTCGGGCTGGGCGTTTTCGAGCACCAAACGCGTTACGTAGCGGCCCAGGGCGGGGCCGTGTTTGAAGCCGTGGCCGGAGCCGCCGCCAACGAGCCACACGTTTTTCAGCTCCGGATGGCGGTCGATCAGGAAATCGCCGTTGGCTGTGTTTTCGTATTGGCAGACGCGGGCTTCTACGAGCGGGGCGTGCGCGAGATCGGGCAGCACGCGCCCCAGCGCCGCTCTTGCTTCGCCAAGGGCTTCGGCCGTCGGCACGCGCTCGGCGGTGTCGGGATCCTGCGGCGCGCCGCGGCGGTCGGAAGCGATTTTCACGCCGCGACCGTCGATATCGGGGAAGCCGTAGAATTCGTCGCTCAGCCGGTACCAGATGGGCAGCAGCGGGGTAGAGAAGCGGCGGTCGCCGGCCGGCACGCCGAAAAAGAAAACCTCCTGGCGCGTCGAAAGAACGCGCTCGCCAACGCCTTGCGGAAACAGTTTGCCTAGCCACGGGCCGCAGGCGAAAACGTACTGCTCGGCGCTCACCAGCGCGCCGCTGGCGAGCGTGATCTCGTCGAGCCAGCCGCCGGTTTCGGCCGGAGGCGCGGCGCTTTCGCGGCGAAACTCGCCGCCGCGGCGCTCGTATTCCGCGACGACGGACTGCACGGCGCGCCGCGCGGCCAGGCCGCCGCTTTGCGGCTCGAAAATCGCCTCTTCGAGCGGTTCGAGCTGTATTTGCGGCCAGCGCTGGCGAATTTGTCCCTGCGTCAGCCATTCGTGCCGGACGCCGAGCCGCTCGAGCGTTTCGAGCGTGGTTTTCGCGCGCGGCTCGTCCGATCGGCCGAGCCACAGCACGCCGGTCGGATAGAAAAGCTCCTGTCCGATCGAGCGGAAAAGCTGCAGCCAGGCGTCGAGCGATTCGCTGGCCCAGCGCGTGTAGATTTCGTCGGCACCGTAGCCCATGCGGATGATGCGCGATTCGCCGCCCGAACTCGCGCGGCTGCTCGCCGGCCCATAGGCGTCGATGAGCAGCACGCGAGCCCCGCGTTGCTCCAGTTCGAGCGCCGTCCATGCGCCAAAAACGCCAGCACCCACCACCACCACGTCGTATGTTTTCGCCATGATCCGTCCGTCCGCCGATTCACACGAATTCTAGCAGGCTATGCCGTCCAGATGAGATTGCGCCTCGGCGCACAGCCAGGATCGGCTGTGCTGCCAGCCCCGCGTAACGATCGTGCACCCGTAGCACAGGCACTCCTGCCTGTGCCCCCGTGTGCCAATATCTCCGCGCCGTGGATTCACATGCACCCCAAACCCGCACAGGCAAGAGTGCCTGTGCTACGAAACCCGCGTCCCTGGCATCGCCGCGTAGTCGGCGGGAACAGATTGCCACGTGCCCCCGGCGACCCTTCGTTTGTCACCGCCCCGGCACAGGCACCGCTTCCGGCACGCCATCGCCGCCTCCTGTCGCGCCGGCGTCCCACCGGCGTTTTTCGCCGTTGTTTCACCCCAGGAAACCGCGGGCGCACACAAAACCCAAGAACCATGCTATACTTACGGCCGTGATGGATATTGCGGTTGTGGTTGTGTGGTGTGGTTGATCTGGTCGAGGTACCGTTCTCAGAACTTCCGCCTTCCGTTCCCTCCGCATGTCTTCGCCTTGAAAAAAAATTGAAATCAGGCTGGCTGTCTTCATCGCTGTGCTCGCTCGGAAGCCCGTGTGCGCGCCGCGATCGCTTCCGCCAGCGAGAAGGAAAAAACTAAGGAATGTCAACGTTTTCAGAACTACCACTCTCTCCTTATACCAAGGAGCGGCTCGCGTCGGCCGGATTCACGACGCCCACCCCGGTACAAGATGCCTCGATTCCCAAGGCCATGGAAGGTAAGGACATCCTCGCCACCGCCCAGACGGGCACCGGCAAGACGCTTGCTTTCCTCGTACCGATCGTCGAACACATGATGAAAGACAGCACGGCGGGCGTCGCCGCGCTGGTGCTTCTGCCCACGCGCGAACTGGCGATGCAGGTGGCCGAAACCTACGACCTGCTGCGCGGCAAGCGGCTGGGGCCGGCGGCTCTGGTCGTCGGCGGGCTGGCCGAAGGCGCCCAGCTCACCGCATTGCGGCGTGGCGCGCGCCTGATTGTGGCGACGCCGGGCCGTCTCGAGGATTTCCTCGATCGCAAACTCGTTCAGTTCCGCGACCTGAAGATCCTGGTGCTTGACGAAGCCGATCGCATGCTCGACATGGGATTTTTGCCGTCGATTCGCCGGATCGCTTCGGTGCTGCCGCGTCAGCGGCAGACGCTGTGCTTCTCGGCGACGCTCGAAGCCTCGGTGGCGCATCTGGTGCACGATTACATGCGGCATCCGGTACGCGTGGCCATGGGCTCGGTGCTCAAGCCGGCGGAAAACATCCGCATGCAGTCCTTTGAAGTCGCCGTGGACCAGAAGTACACGCTGCTCGAGGGCCTGCTGGCGAAGGAAACCGGCCGCGTCCTCATCTTCACGCGCACCCGCCGCGGCGCCGAGCGCCTGGCGAAAACCCTGAACCGCGACGGCTTCACCGCCGCCCGCATTCATGGCGATCGCACGCAATCGCAGCGCACCGCCGCGCTTTCCGGCTTCCAGAACGGCCACCATAGCATCCTGGTGGCCACCGACGTCGCCGCGCGCGGAATCCACGTCGAGGACATCGCGCACGTCATCAACTACGATCTGCCCGAAATCGCGGAGAACTACATCCATCGCGTCGGCCGCACAGCGCGCGCCGGCCGCGAGGGCACCGCATCCACGCTCATCACCAGGGACCAGCGCCCGGAACTGCAGCAACTCGAACGCACGCTGGGCCTCCATATGGAGCGCCTCTCGCCCGATGCGCATGTGGCCGCCGCCGTTGGGCGGCCGCGAGTCGCCGTCCGCGACGAAGAGGATACGCCGCGCCGCGGCAAGCGTCCCGGACGCTCGAATGGTTCGGGCCGCTCGGCAGTGCACGGACGTTCCGCCGGGCCACGTCACTCGGCCGATTCCGGTTCCGGTCAGTCGGGCGAATCCGGCCGCCGGAGCATCGACGCGCTTCCCGGCGAATTCCTGCAAGCGCAGATGCAGGGCTGATCCGGTTCTCTGAAATCAGGTACGGCGAGGGCGACTGCGTCGCCCTCGCTTTTCACCTCGTCCCCCGCGTCTCCCGCCTTCCATTTTTCCTGGTCGCCGCGTTCCCACATACACAGCCTGAAGGCTGTGCTACCAAAACCTGGCCCCAGTGCGCCCTCCCGCGAATGCCACGCCGCGATTTCGAATTTCGTTCCGGCGTCCCAATCGATGCCAGGCCCCCGGTAGCACAGGTGCTCTTGCCTGTGCGCGGGTGTGAATCCGTTGCCGGGCTGTCGATCCACTCCGGGCAAAAGCGCACGGGCAAGAGTGACCGTGCCACCAAAACCGCCGCACCTGCCGGCGGGTTCCGTAGCATAGCCTTCAGGCTGTGTGCCTTTGCTTTTGGGTGCCCCGGAAGCACCTCGGTCTCGAACTGCGGCAAAACCCCCGCCCTTAAAACCGAAGGGCGGGGCACCCGTCGTCGCTGAACGCTGCGGCGAAATCCGGCGACAGTGTCCCTCCATGCACGCACGGGCGCATGTTTGACGCCCAACTCGCGCGCAAGCTAAGCTCGGCTCGGCAACTGAACCCGGGCCGTTTGTCAGGAGAGTCCTCGATGCGCCTTTCCGCTCCGCGTTTTCTCGCGATCCTTGCGTGCCTCGCGCTGCCGCCGGCAATGGCCGCGCAGTCGCCCGGCTCGTTTTGTCGCACGGCGCGAGGGCCCGCGATGGGCGCGACGAGCGGCGCGCAGGCGCCGAAGGGCAATCACGGCTGGAACGCGGCCAACATGGACACGGCCGTGAGCCCGTGCGCGAATTTCTTCCAATACGCCGACGGCGGCTGGCTGAAGAAAAATCCGATTCCGCCCGCCTATTCGAGCTGGGGCATCTCCGAAAAAATGGAGAGCGACAACCAGCAGATCCTGCGCGGGATTCTTGAAAAGGCGGCGGCGAAGCGGCACGCGCCCGAAGGATCGGCCGATCAGAAAATCGGCGATTTCTACGCGAGCTGCATGAACGGCTCCGCGATCGAAGCCGAAGGCGCGAAGCCGCTCGCGCCGGAATTCCGCCGCATCGCCGCGATCGATTCGCTCGCCGGGCTCGAAGCCGAAGCGGCGCGCTTGCAGGCGATGGGCGTCAACGTCCTCTTCCGTTTCCGGTCCGAGCAGGACGACAAGAACAGCAGCGAGATGATCGCGGTCGCCGGCCAGGGCGGACTCGGCCTGCCCGATCGCGACTACTACACGAAAACCGACGCGCACTCGGTGAAGCTGCGCGCGGAATACCGCGAGCACGTCGCGCGCATGTTCAAGCTGCTCGGCGATGCGCCCGCCGCGGCGCAAAAGGAAGCCGGCACGGTGATGGCGATCGAGACGAAACTCGCCGAGGTCTCGATGACGCGGCTCGAGCAGCGCGATCCGAACGCCGTCTACCACAAAATGGCGCTGCGCCGGCTCCAGGCGATTACGCCGGATTTTTCCTGGAACGCCTATTTCACCGAGGTCGGCTTCCCGAAAATCGACACGGTGAACGTGCGCCAGCCGGACTTTTTCGCCGGGCTCGACGGCGACCTGAAAACGAATCCGCTCGCCGAATGGAAAACGTATCTGCGGTGGCATCTGGTGCACGCGGCGGCGCCGGCGCTCAGCTCGAAATTCGTCGACGAGAATTTCCATTTCTTCGGCCAGACGCTCACCGGCGCGAAAGTGCTCCAGCCGCGCTGGAAGCGCTGCGTCGAATCGACGAATCGCCATCTGGGCTTCGCGCTCGGCCGCGATTACGTCGCGAAGCAATTTCCGCCCGCGGCGAAGGCGCGCGCCTACAAAATGGTCGAGGACCTGGTCGCGGCGCTGCGCGAGGATATCAAGACACTGCCGTGGATGGGCCCGGAAACGAAGCAGGCCGCGCTCGCGAAACTCAGCCACCTGACGATCAAGGTCGGCTATCCCGACAAGTGGCGCACCTATTCCGCCTTCCGCGTCACGCGCGGCCCGTACGTCGATAACCTGCTCCACGGCGAGGAGTACGAATTCCATCGCGATTTGGCGAAAATCGGCAAGCCCGTCGACCGCACCGAATGGGACATGACGCCGCCCACCGTGAACGCCTATTACGATCCCACGATGAACGAGATCGTGTTTCCGGCCGGCATCCTGCAGCCGCCATTTTTCGATCCGAAAGCCGACGACGCGCTCAACTACGGCGGCATCGGCGCCGCGATCGGCCATGAAATGACGCACGGTTTCGACGACGAAGGCCGGCAGTATGACGCGCAGGGCAATCTGAAGAATTGGTGGACGCCGAGCGATTTGAAAAATTTCAAGGCGCGCGCCGAATGCGTGGCGAACCAGTTCGACGGCTACGTCGCCGTCGACCATCTCCACGAGAACGGCCATCTGGAACTCGGCGAGAGCATCGCCGATCTCGGCGGCCTGGTGATCGCCTACAAGGCGTTCCAGACAACGCCCGAAGCGAAATCCGGGAAGAAGATCGGCGGCTTCACGCCCGACCAGCGATTTTTCCTGGCCTACGGGCGGAGCTGGGAAGATCAGGTGCGGCCCGCGGCGATTCGCCTGTACGTGAACGTCGATCCGCACCCGTTGGCCATCTATCGCACGAACGGGCCGGTGGCGAACATGCCGCAATTCGCCGCGGCCTTCGCCTGCCACGAAGGCCAGCCCGAGGTGCGCCCGCCATCGAAAGTCTGCCGCATCTGGTAGCGGCGCGGCAGCTCGAAGCGCGTGTGCGCAGGGGCACGTAGCGCAATGCGTCTACAGATTCCCGCGCTTATCGCGGTCCGTCCTGTCGTCCGTAGGGGCACGTTGCACGTGCCCCGGCGCCGTGCTTATGGGAAAAGCCGCGCCGCCGGGCCGATTTTTCTCTGCTAAGCTGGCGCTGCCAGCAGTTCACCTCCGCACGCCACGTTCCTTGCGCACTGCCAAATTCCGCTCGCTCCGCGCTACAACAAACAGGTGTGCAGGAGTGACACCCTGAAAATCTCATCTCGCTGAAACGCCACCACTTCGCGCGCGTATTGCTCGACCGAGTGACACCCTGAAGACATCCTGCGTGAGCAGGGGCGGAGGCGAAGCTGGCCGAAAGGCCGCAGCCATCTATAACGGAGCCGGCTCTGTCAAGAGACACCTGTAGCGGAGAGCGGCGGTGGCTCTTGTTTTTTTTCTTACCAGGATCTTTTGCTCGTCCGACCAAGGCTCGTCGCTTTCGATCCTGCGGTGGCCACTGGTTGGTGCCACCAGCCATCTATTCGGTCACCGACTACCGACCATGATCTCTTCTGCGAACTCTCCCGATCGCTCGGGAGAGGCAGGGCGCCCAATCAAGAGTGCGATGGGGTTGCCCCCACCATGGCTGTGGCCGGGCTGCCCTGCCGGTCACCTTCCACGCTGGTCTGTTGGGACGAGCGCAGAATCCAATACAACCGCACCGCCAGCTTGCGGGCCACGGCGACCTTGGCGATGTTGGCGCCGCGGCGGTGCTTCAAACGGGTGTAGCAACGATGCAGTTCCGGATCGTGCCGCGCGGCCGTGTGCCCGGCTTCGACCAGCAGCCAGCGCAACATCACATTGCCCTGCTTGCTGATGTGTCCCAGGCGCTGGCGGCCGCCCGAGGAATCCTCGCTCGGGATCAGTCCCAGGTAACTGATCAACTGTCGGCTCGACCGGAACCGGCTGACCGGGCCGACGATCAGCACGAAGGCGAGCGCTGTCACCGGACCCACGCCCGGCTGTTCCATCAACCGCACGGCGTCGGGCCGGCGCCGGGCTTCGACTTCCACCGCGGCGTCGAGTTGCTTGATCCGCGCATCGAGCGAGCGGAGCAGTTCGAGCAGATCGTGACGCCGCGCGGCGGCTCGTTCGCCGAGCGCCAGTTGCTCGAGCGCGCTCCGGCCCGCCGGGCCCCACAACCGCTGGCCCAGCCGCAGCCCCTGGCCCAGCGCCAGCGCCTGCAGCTGGTTGCGTAGCGCCGTCCGCATGCCGACCAGCTTCGAGCGATGCGTCAGCAGCTGCCGCACGTCCCGCTCTTCGAGCGACGGAAGCCAGATCCGCGGAAAGCGATCCTCGGTCAACAACCGCAGCAGCAGACGCGCGTCGCGCACGTCGGTCTTCTGCCGTCGCGGCTCGGCCGCCCGAATCGCGCCCGCGTTGCCGACCCACAACTCGTGGCCCAACTCACCCAACAACTGCTCGAACCAACCGGCCGCACCGGTCGCTTCGATCCCGACTCGCACCGGAGACTCCAGCGCGGCGTAGAAGCTCCGCACCTGCTCGCCTTCGTGATCGAGCCGTCGCTCGATCGTCTCCCCGGTCGCCGTGTTCAAAACCGCCACCTGCTGATACCGCGTGTGCAAATCGCAGCCTATAATCCACATTGCCCGGCTCCTTTCCTCCGAGCCTTGGTCGGCCTTCACCGCCAAGTCTACTCGGTCGCAAGGAGCCGGCTCCGTTATGACATCAGGAGTGGCTGCGCTACGGGAGGCGCGCCACATCGCGGCTGTTTTGGAGGCGGAGGGGGCTGCGCGGCAGTCGGGGAATACCGATTCCTGGTCCGAAGCGGATGGCGGCAATGGTAGCGCAGCCACTCCTGGCTGCGGTTTTTCGGCATGCCAAAGGTCCAAACGGCTTGCGTTGCAGGAAATTCCGCTGTCGCGTGTCTCTCGCCGGCGTGGAAGGGCGCCGCTAGCGGGAGCCGGCGGCGGCTTTCGTTCGCAGCTCTCTTCGCAAGTTTTCCCAGACGTCGGCAAAGATTTCGTAGGTGGGCTGATCGTAGAGGACAAAAAACACGGTCTCGATCGAGGTTGGCTGGCGGAGATGCTCGAACACGGCGCGCAGCATGATCTCTGCGCATTCGCGCGGCGGAAAACCGCCGATGCCGGCGCCGATGGCGGGGAAGGCGATGCTCTTCAGGCTCTTCTTTTCGGCCAGGCGCAGCGAATGCAGCGTCGAGCCGCGCAGCGACGCGGCCGTGGTCGAGCCGCCCAGTTCCATGCTGGCCGCGTGGAGCACCCAGCGCGCTTTCAGGCGCCCGCCGCCGGTGATGGCGGCGGTGCCGACCGGGATCGTGCCGATCTCATCGCATTCCCGCTGAATCTCGTCTCCGCCCTTGCGGCGGATCGCACCGGCGACGCCGGCGCCGAGCACCAGATCGTTATTCGCCGCGTTGACCACGGCGTCGACGTTCATTTCGGTGATATCGCCCTGAACGAGCCGGATTTTGCCCGCGGCGTTCATGTGCCAAATCCCCCAGTGCCTCCATTTTACCGGAATCGTGCCCGGGACCGTTACGGTTCTCTCAGACAGCGCGGTGCTTGCGGTCCCGCGGCTCCGTTGCAACGGGCGAGGAAGATGGGAAGTTCGGGTGTGGCGCGCGGAAAAACGCACAGCCTGAAGGCTGTGCTACTGAAAGCGGCATTGGCTGAGACATTGCCGCCTCGGTGCGATTGGATGGCAGGGTGATGTGCTGCAAGGCGCTTTCCCGATTGTGCGCACTGCTGCGAAACGGGCCGTAGGTTTTGGTCGCGCAGCCTTCAGGCTGTGTTTTTTTGGGCAACAGCAAGAGCTTCGCCAGCGAGGCAAAAGGCGCACAGGCAAGAGTGCCTGTGCTACGAAGTGCGAAGCTGCCGTGGTTTGGTAGCACAGGCATTCTTGCCTGTGCGGTTCTGGCGCGGCAGGGAAATGTGTTGGCTGCGCGCTGGAATTATGTGGGACCACGTGAAGCAACGAAAGTTCTGGGTGCGCTGACCGCGCCCCTGCGATGGTCTCCGGTTGCGGCTGAATCGGGCTTCGCCGCTACGTTTCCGATTTTTCCTTGCGGTAATCGTAGACGCCGCGGCCGGCTTTGCGGCCCAGGCGGCCGGCGTGAACGTATTGGCGCAGCAGGGGCGACGGCCGGTATTTTTCGCCGAGCGTGCGGTGCAGGTATTCGAGGATGCTCAGGCGCACGTCGAGGCCGACGAGATCGCCCAGCTCGAACGGGCCCATCGGATGGTTCAGGCCGAGCTTGAGCGCCTTGTCGATGTCCTCGGCGGAGGCGATGCCGGCTTCGAGCATGGTGAAGGCTTCGTTGCCGATGAGCGCGTTGACGCGGCTGGTGATGAAGCCGGGCGATTCGCGCACCGTCACCACTTCCTTGCCCATGCGGCGGCCCACTTCGCGGCAGGCGGCGAGCGTTTCCTCGGAGGTTTCGAGCGCGCGGACGAGTTCGAGCAGCTTCATTTTCGGCACGGGATTGAAGAAGTGCATTCCGACGCACAGCTCGGGGCGCTGGGTGATGGCGGACATCTCGGTGATCGATAGCGACGAAGTGTTGGTCGCGAGAATCGTTTCGGCGCGGGTGAATTTGTCGAACATGCCGAAGAGTTCGATTTTCAGTTCGATGTCCTCGGGCGCGGCTTCGATGATGAGATCGGCGTCGGTGGCTTCCTCGACGCGGCCTACGGTGCGGATGCGGGCGAGCGCGTTTTTCGCGTCGTCGGCCGATACCTTGCCGCGCTCGACTCCCTGATCGAACGCCTTGCGCATCCAGTTCATCGCTTCGTCGAGCATCTCGCGGCGCACGTCCTCGAGCACCGTTTGGTAGCCGCCGAGCGCGGAAACGTAGGCGATGCCTCGGCCCATCGTTCCGGCGCCGATTACCGCAATCGTATTCACAGTCATCTGCTGGTCCCTTTCGTCATGAGAGTTTACCTGTAGCGCCGCACTTCAGGGCGGCACATTCGGGCTGCTGGCACCGGCCTGAAGAGCCTGTGCGGCAACTGGCAAATGCAGCCCTCAGCGGCCAAAGCCGCGTTGCCGTGCTGGCAATTGCGGCACGGCTGAAGCCGTGCCCTTACGGCGAGCCAATCTGCCACACAAAATCTGAGGACCGATGCCGGCCTGAAGGCCGGCGCTACACAACATCATGTCACGGCCCGAGTGGCGACGTAGCGGCGTCACACCGGCGCCAAATGGGCGCGCCGGTCAGCGCTGCGGAAACATGCGCGCCGCGTTGTCGTAGAGAATTTTCCGCTGCGCCTCGAGCGAAAGCGGCAGCGCCTTGAACTTCTGAATGTTTCCCGCTACGTCCGGCACGCCAGGGCCGGGCCAGTCGCTGCCAAAGAGGGCCTTGTCGGCGATCTCCTCGAGCCGGGGGAAATATTGGAGCAGGCTCTGCGGCGGAATGCTGGAGACGTCCATCACGACGTTCTTGTGCCGGCGCACGAGGAAAAACGCTTCGTTCATCCACAGTGGGCGGCCGCCGTGCGCGAGGATGATCGGCAGATCGGGGTAATCGACGGCGACGTCGTCGGCGAGCATCGGCTGCGCGTAGAGATTGCGCGCGCCGGGGAAGATCGACGTGCCGGTGTGGATCATCACCGGCATGCGGTGCGCCTGCGCGCGCTCGTACATCGCGGCGAGCTGCGTCATGCCGTCGCGATAGGCGTTGGGCGCGACGATCTGGTGCGACGGGTGCAGCTTCAGTCCGCGAATGCCGAGCTTTGCGAGGCGATCGACTTCCTTTCCGGCGTCGTCGATGAAGCGCGGATGGACGGAGCCGAAGGCGATCAGGCGGCTTGGGTCGGCCTGGCAGTATTTCGCGACCCAGTCGTTCACTTCGGCGGTGAAGCCGATGATGTCCGGGCTGACGTAGTTGATCATGCCGGCGCGCTCGACGCCGATCTCGTCGAGAAATTTCAGGAACGACGCCGGCTTTTCGCAGAACTCGGCGATGCGGTCGAAATCCTTGCGGCGATGCTGCATCAGTTTCAGATTGTGCGGCTTGAACATTGCGAGCGGGGTGATGTGGATGTGAATGTCGATGATCGGCATGATTCGTCCTTCGTTCGGGCCCCGGCGCGCTGCGGGGCCTGAAACATGAGGATAGCAAAAATTTAGGCAGGGGCTGGGGCGCGGGGCGGAAATCGGGGGAAAGGCAAAGGCTAAAGACAAGGATTTAACACAGAGGACACAGAGAAAGGCGCGGAGTACACGGAGGGTTTGGGTGTTCTCTGTGTCCTCCGCGGGATCTCCGTGTTCTCTGTGTGCAAATCTTTCGGGGTTCGGCCGGCTGCGCTGTCAGAGCTTTTCGAGCGCCTCTTCATCGTAGCCGATTATCAATTCTTTGCCGGCGATGGTGATGGGGCGGCGGATCAGGTTGGGATTTTTCGCCATCAGCTTGATGGCTTCGGTGCGCGAGGGTGGTTTTTGTTTCATGTTGCGGGCGCGGTAGAGCTCGTTTTTGGGATTGAGGAAGAGGAGGTAATCGCGCGGGCCGATCAGCGCTTCGAGTTCGGCTTCGCTTAGCGGCTGCTTGCCCAGGTCGCGCAGTTCGAGTTCCGCTTTCTTTTGCAGCAAGAGACCTCTTGCTTTGCGGCAGGTGGTTCAGGTGGGTTTCAGATACATCCGCAATTTCTGTTTGGCCATCGGTGCCTCTCCTTTAACACTGGGCCCGAATCTGCCGCCCTGAAGGGCGGCGCTACACAACACGGTATTCCGCAGGCTGGTGTAGCGCCGGGCTTCAGCCCGGCACGCCGGCCCGGTGCCGCCAGCAATTTCAATAGCGCGGGACGGCGGAATCGATTTCGCGCGACCAGCGATCGATGCCGCCGGCCATCGATCGCGCGCTTTCGATGCCCTGCGCGCGCAGCCAGGCCGCGGCGTTCAGGCTGCGGATGCCTGAGTGGCAGTAGACGACCACCTCGTCGGCTTCCTCGAGCCATGCGGTGCGCGCGGGCAGCTCCTGCATTGGCACGAGCACGGAACCGTCGATGCGGCAGATTTCGTTTTCCCACGGCTCGCGGACGTCCACGAGCACGAATTTTTCGCCGCTATCGATTTTTTGTTTCACTTCCTGCGGATCGATTTGCAGATCGTCCAACGGAACAGCTCCTTTCGTCAGCAACCCGTGCTGAAACTCGATTGTACCCGGCTCCGGGCAGTGCCGGGCTGAAGCCCGGCGCTACACGGGCTTTGTTGCGCCGCCGCGAAAATCGATCGCGGCACGCTGTGTAGCGCCGCCCTTCAGGGCGGCAAGATCGAGCAACCGTGCCCGCGCGCCTCCTAGTAGCCGAAATCGGCGGGGGCGGATGGAGCATGGTCGCGGACTTCCAGCGCGGCGCGACGTTCGGCGCCGAGGCGCTCGAGATATTGCGGGCGGGCGGGGACGTCGCACACCCATTCTCGCAGCCAGGAATCGAAATCCTCGATACGGCGGCTGCGGTCGTGATATTCGGTGAAGAAACGGTGATCGCGGCCGTAGTAGCCCTGCACTGGCGAGGGGTGGGCGCCCCAGGGCTCGTGCACGACGGCGGCGACGAGAATGCCGGGGATCAGCGTGCGGTTCGGATCGGAGGCGATGACTTCCGGCTCGACGATTTCCTCGGCGACGAGGATCACCGTCTTCGCGGCGCGGGCGCCGTCGACCTGGACGCCGAGGCCGCCCCACATGTGCGCGTTGCCGGCGGCATCGGACCGCTGGACGTGGAGGATGGCTACGTCAGGCGCCAGCGCTTCGACGGCGACGAGTTTTTCTCCGCCTACCGGCGAGCGGAATTCGGTGAGGTGCGGATTGCGGGCGAGCACGTCGCTGCCGAGCGCCGAACGCGTGGGCAGGAACGGCACGCCGAGCGCCGCGGCGTGCAGCGCGAGCGCCATCGTGAAATTCGTGTAGTCGATCATCTCGACGGGGCGGGGAATTGACTGCTCGGCGGCGCGGCGCAGGCCGTAGCCGACGCCGGCGGAGACGTTGCCGACCCAGGCCGCTTTCACTTGCGCGACGCACGCGGCGGCGATCATCTGGTCGAACAGAATGTCGGAGATGGGGCCGATGAGCGTGAGGTCGCGGCGATTCTGGCGGATGATTTCGTGGCCGGCGGCGAAGGGGATGAGCTGCTCCATCGCGGCGCCCATGAGGATCGATGCGCCGGAGGGGACGTGGCGGGCGATGGCTTCGGACATAGTGGTGAGTTTCGAGGTTTGTGTCATCCTGGTTTCCAATGTCGCTCGCGCTTTGGTAGCACAGCCTTGAGGCTGTGCCTGTATTTACTGTCGAGGACCTCGATTGGACCGCGCACAGCCTGAAGGCTGTGCTACTGGTGCTCGGGCGTTACTTCACCTCGACGCTTCTCTAGCGTTGTAGGGGCGGGTTTAAAACCCGCCCCTACATACCCACTGGTTCGCGCTGGCCACCAGTGGCGCGGACATTCTTGTCCGCGCGGTTTTCGCCCTGAGGCGATGCAATCCCACAAGCGCACAGGCAGGAGTGTGTCAAGTTCCAGGACATCCTTTACAGAGTGTTATCAGGACATTCTTTACACTTGCGGGTCAGTGTCGCTCAGCCAGCGGTCCACCGCGGTGGACCGCTGGCTGAGCGGGTCGAGCTCGCGGACCAGGCTGCGGCAGTAGTAGACCAGGATCCGTCCTTCGACCCGGATCAGTTCCACCCATTCGCCGGCCAGGGCCCGGCTGATGTCCCAGCGGCGGCCCTCGAGGCAGAGCTGACCCTCAGCCTGCAACTTGCGCACCTCGGCTCCCGCGTCGTATTCCCAGGCCGGCGGATTCGGCTGATACCGTTTCGTGCTCTTGCTCCACACCGAAGCCGGGGTCCGCATGCCCAGCGCTTCATGGGGACGCACGTGGTTGTATTCCTGCCGGAACGCGTCCAGCCACACCTGGCGCTGCTCGCCGACCGGCACGCCGCGCCGCCGCATCGCCGCTTCCAGCGTTCCATGGAAACGCTCCACCTTCCCTTGCGTTTGCGGATGCCGATAGCCGCTGAAGTGCATCCGAATGCCCTGCTTCATCAGCCACACCGTCAGCCAGGTCCAACCCGTCGCCGCCCGCATGTTCCACCACGGCGTGCCGTGATCCATCAGCATCGCCTCCGGCACGCCGGACTGCGTGAACACCGCTTCCAGACACTCGCGCACCGCATCGGCTCGCGTCGACCAGGTCCCGGTGAGCGTCACGGCGTAGCGGCTGTGATCGTCGAGCAGCGAGAGCGGGCCGACCGGCGCGTCCCAGCCCACCGGGCTCTTGAAATCCATCTGCCAGAGCTGGTTCGGCGCGCCGCGCTCGAACCGCTTCGTCGCCGCGCGATGCCGGTCCTGCGGCCGCACCAGATCATGGCGATGCAGAATCCGCTGCACCGTGATCACCGGCAGGTCCACGCCCTCGCCCGCCAACAGATGCCGCAGCTTGCGCGCTCCCCAGTCGGGCCGCTGCTCGCGCAGTTCGACAACGCGCTGCTCGATCCCCACCGGCGTCCGCGCCGGACTGTGGCGCGGACGCCGGCTCCGCTCGGCCATGGCGACCAGCCCGCCCTCCTGATAGCGCCGCAGCCAGACGTAGCCGGTTGGCCGCGAGATCTCGAACTCCCGGCACAGTGCCTGCATCGTCTTCTCGCGCCGGCTGGCGCAAACCACAAACCGCATCCGCTGCTCGTCTACGTCCACGGTCCCCCAAGCCATCCTCGCCCCCGTCCGAGGGCGGTCACCGCCCTCGTCACAAACCGGGGCGAGTGTAAAGGATGTCCTGATAACACCGTGTAAAGGATGTCATGAGTCTGAACACAAGAATGCCTGTGCTACCAAAAGCCGCGCCGCTCGGCACGATTGTCTCACGCAGACACAGAGCGAGGGCGCTAACGTCCGGTCCAGACGGGGGCGCGTTTTTCCATGAACGCTCGGAGGCCTTCGCTCGCGTCGCTGGTACGGATCAGGTGTTCCAGGTAGAAGGCCTCGACGTCGCTCAGTTCGCGCTCGAAATTGAGACCAACGTGGCGGCGCAGCTCGTTGCGGGTCATGCTCAGCACGAGCGGGCTGAGCGCGCCGAGTTCGTGGACGAGCGCTTGTACGTCGGCGTCGAGGCCTTCATCGGGAGCGAGGCGCGTCACCAGGCCGAGCTTCGCCGCTTCCGGAGCGGGAACGTTGCGGCCAGTGAGGATGATGTCCGTGGCGGCGCGCGGGCCTACGAGGTGCGGGAGCAGCACCGTGGCTACCGGCGGCATGGCGCCGAGCTTGATTTCCGGCTGGCCGAAGACGGCGGATTGCGTGGCGACGACGAAATCGCAGAACATCGCGAGTTCGCAGCCGCCGCCGAGGCACCAGCCGTGCACGGCGGCGATGGTGAGGCAATTGGCGCGCCAGAGGCGGCGAAAGACGCCGTGAAAAGCGTTCAACATGTCGGCGACGCGATCGGGCGTGTGGTCGCCGACGTCGGCGCCGGCGGAAAATCCCTTGGGGCCGGCGCCCTGGAAGACGAGCACGTCGTGATTCGGCGCGACTGCGTCGATCGTTTCGCCGAGTTCGCGCATCATCGCGATGTTCAGGATGTTGAGCGGCGCGCGGGCGAGCCAGAGCCACGCGGCGCGGCCCTTGCTTTCGATGCGGATTGTTGATTCGGTCATGATTGCCTCGTCCAGAAACCTGTGGGATCGAATTCGCGAATGACGGCCAACTCGGCGTCGCTTGGCGCGGGCGTTTCGGACACGTCGCGCGCCACGCGGAGTTTCCAGCCGGTGTTGGCGACAACGTCCGCGACCGCAACGCCCGGATGGGCCGATGCCAGGAAAGCTTCGCCCGAATCGTCGAAGCGGAGCACGCCGCGCGTGGTGAGGATCGCCGAGGGACCCGTGCCGGCGCGCAGGCCGACGTCGCGGCGCCACGTGCCGCCGGCGCCGTAGCCGGGCGAAGTGACGTAGCCGACGCGTTCGACCAGGCGATGCGGCTGGTGCGCCATCAGCACGACGGTGCGGCGCGACATGCACGCGATATCGCCCGCGCCGCCCGAGCCGGGCAGCCGCACGGCGCGGCCATCGCGGCTGCCCCAGGTGGAATTCAGGTTGCCGTGGCGATCGACCTCGGCCGCGCCCAGAAACCCGACGTCTACGCGCCCCTGCTGCAAGAGGCTCATCACGTCGATCATCTGGCCGCAGAAAGTGGCTCCGCGCTGATTGGGCGGATCGGCCATGGTGTAGAGCATTTCGGGCGTGGGCTGCTCGCGGATCAGGCCGTTTTCGTAGAGGCCGACGGCGCGCGGGGCGTGCAGGCGCTTGGCGACGAGAAACGCCAGGAGCGGCAGCCGCATGCCGACGAAGGCCCATTCGCCGTCGCGGATTTCGCGCGCGGCGGCGGCGACCATCAGCTCGCCGAGCGAGTAGCCGGGACTCGTGCCCGGCGCTGCGCTGGTTTGGGCTTCTCCGGTCAACGTGTCACCGGCCGCGGAATTCCGGTTTGCGTTTTTCGAGATAGGCGCTCAGGCCTTCCTTCGCGTCTTCGCTGGTGAAGAGCTGCTGCTGGAGTTCGCGCTCGAGGCCGAGCGCTTCCTTGAATCCCATCTCGCAGCCGGCGATGCAGGAACGCTTGATGCGGCCGACGGCGCGCGCGGCCTTGTTCGGCGGGCAGAACTGGCGCGCGTAGATGAGCACGTCTTGCCAGAAGGTGTCGGCGTCGTAGACGTGGTGAACGAGGCCCAGATCGACGGCTTCTTCGAAGCCGCAGGTGTGGCCGGTGGCGATCAGCTCGATCGCGCGCGAGGGGCCGATGAGTCGGCTGAGGCGCTGCGTGCCGCCGGTGCCGGGCAGGACGCCGAGGTTGACTTCGGGCAGGCCGATCTTGCCGGTGCCTTTCTTGGCGATGCGGATGTCGCAGGCGAGCGCGATCTCGAAGCCGCCGCCGACGGTGTGGCCGTTGAGCGCGGCGATCACGAGTTTCGGCGTCTCTTCCAGGCGATTCAGCGTTTCGTTCGCGTGCAGGCAGAAATAGTATTTGAACGTCGGATCGGCCTCGGTGAGCATCTGGATGTTCGCGCCGGCGGAGAAGAATTTGTCGCCGGCGCCGCGCAGGACGATCACGTGGACGGTGTCGTCCATGCGGGCGCGGAGGATGGCGTCGTCGAGCTGGCGCATCATCTGGTACGTGTACGTGTTGGCCGGCGGATCGTCCATTTCGAGAATGGCGATCGCGCCGTCGACGCGGTAGTGGATCAGGGGCTTCGGCTCGGCCGCCTGGCTGTGCGGCATAGGCTTCTCCTCCTCGCACGCGGAAGTCGGGAATTGCGGGTGGCGCCGGTTGCAGATTCTAACGGTCGTTCCAAGGGCATTCTGGGGCGCGGGTTGGGGGGCTGTCAACCCGGGGGCGGGGGCGCGCGGTTTTGGTAGCACAGGCATTCTTGCCTGTGCGGGTTGGGTGCATGTGAATTTACGGCGTGGCGATAGTTTCGCGCGAGCGCACAGGCAGGAATGCCTGTGCTACGGGGGCGCGAGCTAGGGTGGGTTTAGTAGCGCAGCCACTCTTGATGTCATAACGGAGCCGGCTCCTTGCGACCGAGTAGACTTGGCGGTGAAGGCCGACCAAGGCTCGGAGGAAAGGAGCCGGGCAATGTGGATTATAGGCTGCGATTTGCACACGCGGTATCAGCAGGTGGCGGTTTTGAACACGGCGACCGGGGAGACGATCGAGCGACGGCTCGATCACGAAGGCGAGCAGGTGCGGAGCTTCTACGCCGCGCTGGAGTCTCCGGTGCGAGTCGGGATCGAAGCGACCGGTGCGGCCGGTTGGTTCGAGCAGTTGTTGGGTGAGTTGGGCCACGAGTTGTGGGTCGGCAACGCGGGCGCGATTCGGGCGGCCGAGCCGCGACGGCAGAAGACCGACGTGCGCGACGCGCGTCTGCTGCTGCGGTTGTTGACCGAGGATCGCTTTCCGCGGATCTGGCTTCCGTCGCTCGAAGAGCGGGACGTGCGGCAGCTGCTGACGCATCGCTCGAAGCTGGTCGGCATGCGGACGGCGCTACGCAACCAGCTGCAGGCGCTGGCGCTGGGCCAGGGGCTGCGGCTGGGCCAGCGGTTGTGGGGCCCGGCGGGCCGGAGCGCGCTCGAGCAACTGGCGCTCGGCGAACGAGCCGCCGCGCGGCGTCACGATCTGCTCGAACTGCTCCGCTCGCTCGATGCGCGGATCAAGCAACTCGACGCCGCGGTGGAAGTCGAAGCCCGGCGCCGGCCCGACGCCGTGCGGTTGATGGAACAGCCGGGCGTGGGTCCGGTGACAGCGCTCGCCTTCGTGCTGATCGTCGGCCCGGTCAGCCGGTTCCGGTCGAGCCGACAGTTGATCAGTTACCTGGGACTGATCCCGAGCGAGGATTCCTCGGGCGGCCGCCAGCGCCTGGGACACATCAGCAAGCAGGGCAATGTGATGTTGCGCTGGCTGCTGGTCGAAGCCGGGCACACGGCCGCGCGGCACGATCCGGAACTGCATCGTTGCTACACCCGTTTGAAGCACCGCCGCGGCGCCAACATCGCCAAGGTCGCCGTGGCCCGCAAGCTGGCGGTGCGGTTGTATTGGATTCTGCGCTCGTCCCAACAGACCAGCGTGGAAGGTGACCGGCAGGGCAGCCCGGCCACAGCCATGGTGGGGGCAACCCCATCGCACTCTTGATTGGGCGCCCTGCCTCTCCCGAGCGATCGGGAGAGTTCGCAGAAGAGATCATGGTCGGTAGTCGGTGACCGAATAGATGGCTGGTGGCACCAACCAGTGGCCACCGCAGGATCGAAAGCGACGAGCCTTGGTCGGACGAGCAAAAGATCCTGGTAAGAAAAAAAACAAGAGCCACCGCCGCTCTCCGCTACAGGTGTCTCTTGACAGAGCCGGCTCCGTTATAGATGGCTGCGGGGTTTGGCTTGGGCGGTGAATGAGGATGCTTGGTTATGCTGCCAGGCGCGGCGGGATTGTGGAACAGGCCGCAGCCAAGAGTGGCTGCGCTACTGGTGGCGGGAATTCGGGCGTGCACGTGGATCGGAGGGCACGTGCAACGTGCCCCTACCGGCTATGCGAAATTCGAGTGAGACAACGCGGCCTGCCAAACCATGGCGCGGGGCTAGGTACCGGGCGCGGGGCTAGGTACCGGGGCGCGGGGCTGGTTCGCCGGAATACGGCTTTTTCATGTACTGCTGAGCTTGTTCGATGGCGCCGCTGGTGTCGTCCTTGGTGTCGATCGCCTTTTGGTATTCGTTCATGGCGCGTTCGCGCTGGCCGATGAGGTCGTAGATTTTGCCCAGGTAGATGTGCGACCAGAACGGTGATCCATTTGTTGCTGGGATCGATGATGCCGTCGAGCGCGTCGCGGAAGGAATTCGCCGCGGCCTGGTAATTCTTCTCGTAGAACATCGCCTCGCCCATGCGGAAGAGCGCGAGGCCGTTCTGGCGCTGGATGTCGAGCGCTTTCTGGTACTGCTGGATGGCCTGGAAGAACTGGCCTTGCTCGGCGAGCGCTTCGCCCTGGGCGATCATGGCGCGGATGCGGAGGCTGGGCGTGTCCTTCAGAACGTTATTGTTCGGATCGAGCAGGATGCCGTTGGGCTTGGGCTCGCCGAACGTGTCGATGTTGAATTCGGACGAGTTGCCAACCACCTGAACGGTTTTCGTGACCGGATTGCCCTCGGTTTCCACCTTGATCTGGATGGGCATGTTCAGCGTGGTGAGGTTCTGTTCGACCTTGCCGACCACTTTGAAGCCTTTTTCGGTGCGGTAGACGATGTAGTCGAGCTTGAAATCGGGAATGCCGGTGGAATTCAGCCATTGCGAGAAGAAGGCGATCGTGTTCAGCTGCGGCGGCGCGGAATCGGCCGTGGCGGAAGGCGCGGGCAGGGAAGCGATCTTGGCCTGAACGAGATTTTCGAAATCGGAGAGCGTGGCCGTTTTTCCGGAATATTTCTGGAAATATTCCTGGAGCAGGCTGAGGAAGACGTTGTCGCCGATCGAGCTCCGGAGCATGTGGAAGACCATGGCGCCCTTGTCGCGCACGATCGAATTGTAGGCGGTGGTGTAGGGATCGAGGCGCCAGGCCTGGGCGATCGGAGCGACTTTTTCGTCCATGAGCGCGCCGACGGCGCAATCCTCGACGGCGCTGCGGAAGGCGGCGTCGCCGTGCGCGTGCTGCTCGTAGAGGGCCTCGGAATAGCGCGAGAGGCCGGCGGAGAGCCAGGTATCGGAGGAAGTGGCGGGCATCACCTGCTCGCCCCACCAGAGATGCGCGGCCAAGCGCGCGAGCAGGCGCTCGGGCGGCTGCTCGGTCCATTGGCGCTGGTTCACGAGCAACAGGCCGGGCGCGGCGACGCTGCTCATCGTGGCGATGCTCGGCAATTGCGCGAGCGTGATGCTGCGATCGGTGAGCGGGCCGAATTCGCTCGAATAGAAAGCGAGGATGTCGGCGAGCTGTTTAGCCCAGGCAGCGGCGGTGGATTTCTGATTGGGCGGCGTGTAGACGGAGATGGCGATGCCGCCCTCATTCACCGGCGTCAATTGGAGCGCGCCGACGACGATCGTGCCGACGGCGGCGGGCTGGTCGGCGGTGTAGGTGTAGCGGAGCCACTGCGCGGTGCCGGGCGGCTTCACGCCTTGCGGTTCGGGGACGGTATCGGGCGCGCCGCTCGCGCCGCTGCCGACGACGACCATGTTCGGGGGCACGGTGAGATGAATGACGGCGGTGTAACGCTGGCCGACGTAGCTCGTCACCGGGAACCAGCGCGAGGCGAGCAGCAGATAGGAATTGTCGCCGCTAACGTAGGCCAGGCGCACGCCGGCCGTCGGGCTGCCGGCGGTGCCCGCGAGCGAGCCGGTGTAGTCGAAGGTGAGCGTCACCTTCTGGCCGGCCTGGACGGCGTTCGGCAGCGTGATCGCGACGCCGAGCGACGTCGAGGTGCGCTGAAACGGGACCGCCTGGCCGGCGAGCTGAATGGCGGTGATCGTCATGTCCGGACTCAGCTCGACGGCGAGATCGCGCGAAGTCTGGTCGGCGACGAAATCGGCCTGGACCTTGGCGATCAGGGTCTGGTTGCCGGGGCTGAGCGTCGCGTCGATTTCGTAGTGGGTGGCGTGAAAGAGGGGCGCGGCCGGCGGCTGCTGCAGCTGCTGTTGCATCTGCGGCGTCTCTGGCTGCTGCGCGGCGAGCGCGCCAGCGGAGCAAAACGTTCCGAGGGCCACCAGGGCCCCGAGTATGGCCTTGTTTCGAAAAGTTGTGATCGACAAATTATCCTCGCAGTGGCTTTAAGATACCAGATTACACCCGGAGAGTTGTCTGGAGAGTGATGGGGAGTCGAAGCGAGGTGCGCCGCGGACGGGGTGGGCTACGTGGCGACGCGGGGCGCGGGTTTTGGTAGCACAGGCATTCTTGTGTCAAGTTCCAGGACATCCTTTACAGAGTGTTATCAGGACATTCTTTACACTTGCGGGTCAGTGTCGCTCAGCCAGCGGTCCACCGCGGTGGACCGCTGGCTGAGCGGGTCGAGCTCGCGGACCAGGCTGCGGCAGTAGTAGACCAGGATCCGTCCTTCGACCCGGATCAGTTCCACCCATTCGCCGGCCAGGGCCCGGCTGATGTCCCAGCGGCGGCCCTCGAGGCAGAGCTGACCCTCAGCCTGCAACTTGCGCACCTCGGCTCCCGCGTCGTATTCCCAGGCCGGCGGATTCGGCTGATACCGTTTCGTGCTCTTGCTCCACACCGAAGCCGGGGTCCGCATGCCCAGCGCTTCATGGGGACGCACGTGGTTGTATTCCTGCCGGAACGCGTCCAGCCACACCTGGCGCTGCTCGCCGACCGGCACGCCGCGCCGCCGCATCGCCGCTTCCAGCGTTCCATGGAAACGCTCCACCTTCCCTTGCGTCTGCGGATGCCGATAGCCGCTGAAGTGCATCCGAATGCCCTGCTTCATCAGCCACACCGTCAGCCAGGTCCAACCCGTCGCCGCCCGCATGTTCCACCACGGCGTGCCGTGATCCATCAGCATCGCCTCCGGCACGCCGGACTGCGTGAACACCGCTTCCAGACACTCGCGCACCGCATCGGCTCGCGTCGACCAGGTCCCGGTGAGCGTCACGGCGTAGCGGCTGTGATCGTCGAGCAGCGAGAGCGGGCCGACCGGCGCGTCCCAGCCCACCGGGCTCTTGAAATCCATCTGCCAGAGCTGGTTCGGCGCGCCGCGCTCGAACCGCTTCGTCGCCGCGCGATGCCGGTCCTGCGGCCGCACCAGATCATGGCGATGCAGAATCCGCTGCACCGTGATCACCGGCAGGTCCACGCCCTCGCCCGCCAACAGATGCCGCAGCTTGCGCGCTCCCCAGTCGGGCCGCTGCTCGCGCAGTTCGACAACGCGCTGCTCGATCCCCACCGGCGTCCGCGCCGGACTGTGGCGCGGACGCCGGCTCCGCTCGGCCATGGCGACCAGCCCGCCCTCCTGATAGCGCCGCAGCCGAACGTAGCCGGTTGGCCGCGAGATCTCGAACTCCCGGCACAGTGCCTGCATCGTCTTCTCGCGCCGGCTGGCGCAAACCACAAACCGCATCCGCTGCTCGTCTACGTCCACGGTCCCCCAAGCCATCCTCGCCCCCGTCCGAGGGCGGTCACCGCCCTCGTCACAAACCGGGGCGAGTGTAAAGGATGTCCTGATAACACCGTGTAAAGGATGTCATGAGTCTGAACACATTCTTGCCTGTGCAGGTTTGGGGTGGATGTGAATCGACAGCGGGGTGGCATTGGCACACGGGCGCACAGGCAGGAATGCCTGTGCTACGGGTGCGCGTGGCTGAAGTGTTGGTGATGGATGTGGAGCGGGGGGCACGTGCGACGTGCCCCTACCGGCTACATGGCGATGCGGGACGCGGGTTTTGGGTAGCGCAGCCACTCTTGGCTGCGGGTTTTGGCGTGGGCGGTGAGTGATGATGCGTGGCGATGCTGGCAGGCGGGGGCGGGATTGTGGGACAGTCCGCAGCCATCTATAACGGAGCCGGCTCTGTCAAGAGACACCTGTAGCGGAGAGCGGCGGTGGCTCTTGTTTTTTTTCTTACCAGGATCTTTTGCTCGTCCGACCAAGGCTCGTCGCTTTCGATCCTGCGGTGGCCACTGGTTGGTGCCACCAGCCATCTATTCGGTCACCGACTACCGACCATGATCTCTTCTGCGAACTCTCCCGATCGCTCGGGAGAGGCAGGGCGCCCAATCAAGAGTGCGATGGGGTTGCCCCCACCATGGCTGTGGCCGGGCTGCCCTGCCGGTCACCTTCCACGCTGGTCTGTTGGGACGAGCGCAGAATCCAATACAACCGCACCGCCAGCTTGCGGGCCACGGCGACCTTGGCGATGTTGGCGCCGCGGCGGTGCTTCAAACGGGTGTAGCAACGATGCAGTTCCGGATCGTGCCGCGCGGCCGTGTGCCCGGCTTCGACCAGCAGCCAGCGCAACATCACATTGCCCTGCTTGCTGATGTGTCCCAGGCGCTGGCGGCCGCCCGAGGAATCCTCGCTCGGGATCAGTCCCAGGTAACTGATCAACTGTCGGCTCGACCGGAACCGGCTGACCGGGCCGACGATCAGCACGAAGGCGAGCGCTGTCACCGGACCCACGCCCGGCTGTTCCATCAACCGCACGGCGTCGGGCCGGCGCCGGGCTTCGACTTCCACCGCGGCGTCGAGTTGCTTGATCCGCGCATCGAGCGAGCGGAGCAGTTCGAGCAGATCGTGACGCCGCGCGGCGGCTCGTTCGCCGAGCGCCAGTTGCTCGAGCGCGCTCCGGCCCGCCGGGCCCCACAACCGCTGGCCCAGCCGCAGCCCCTGGCCCAGCGCCAGCGCCTGCAGCTGGTTGCGTAGCGCCGTCCGCATGCCGACCAGCTTCGAGCGATGCGTCAGCAGCTGCCGCACGTCCCGCTCTTCGAGCGACGGAAGCCAGATCCGCGGAAAGCGATCCTCGGTCAACAACCGCAGCAGCAAACGCGCGTCGCGCACGTCGGTCTTCTGCCGTCGCGGCTCGGCCGCCCGAATCGCGCCCGCGTTGCCGACCCACAACTCGTGGCCCAACTCACCCAACAACTGCTCGAACCAACCGGCCGCACCGGTCGCTTCGATCCCGACTCGCACCGGAGACTCCAGCGCGGCGTAGAAGCTCCGCACCTGCTCGCCTTCGTGATCGAGCCGTCGCTCGATCGTCTCCCCGGTCGCCGTGTTCAAAACCGCCACCTGCTGATACCGCGTGTGCAAATCGCAGCCTATAATCCACATTGCCCGGCTCCTTTCCTCCGAGCCTTGGTCGGCCTTCACCGCCAAGTCTACTCGGTCGCAAGGAGCCGGCTCCGTTATGACATCAAGAGTGGCTGCGCTACCTTACAGAAATGAGGCGATGATTTCGGCGGCTCGCGATATGGGGCCGCCGGGGTGGGGACTGGCGAGGCGCAGGCGGACTTCCTCGAGATCGCGGCGCATGATGTCGCGCGCTTCGGGGCTTTCGAGGAGGCGGCGCGCTTCGCCGGCTACACGCTCGGGCGTGAAATCGTCCTGCACCAACTCGGGGACGGCGCGGCGGCCCAGCAGCAGATCGACCATGCTGAAGTAGGGCGTGTGGACCATGCGGCGCAAAACCATCGCCGACGCGGCTGAGACGCGATAGACGACGACCATTGGTGTTCCGAGCAGCGCGGTTTCGACCGTGGCCGTGCCGCTCGATACGATGGCGCAATCGGCGGCGGAAACCGCGTCCCAGGTGGCTCCTTCGACTACGCGGACGGGCAGGTCGGCGGTGAGGTAAGGGCCGAAATCGGCCACGGTGAGGCCGGGCGCGGCGGCGAGCACGCGTTGGTGATCTACCTTGGACGTCGACGCGACGATGCTCGCGGCTTCGAGGATGCCGGGCAAGTTGTGCGCGATCTCCTTGCGGCGGCTGCCGGGCAGCAGGGCCAGGATCGGTTTGCTCTTCAGCAGAAACCAGCGGCGGCAAAATTCCTCGCGTGACTGTTGCGGGCGAACGGTTTCGACCAGCGGATGGCCGACGAATTCCACGGGCACGCCGGCGTCGCGATAGAACTGCTCCTCGAAGGGGAAGATAACGAGCATTTTCGCGACCAGATCGCGGATCCGGCGGACGCGGCCCGAGCGCCAGGCCCAGATCTGTGGGCTGATGAAATAGACGATCGGGATGCCGAGACGCTTGAGGCGCCGGCCCAGGCGGAGATTGAAATCGGGGGAATCGACGAGGATGGCGAGGCGCGGGCGGCGGCGCTTGGCTTCGGCTTCGAGGCGGGCGAGCAGGCGCCAGGCGCGCGGGAGAAGTTCGAGCGCTTCGCTCAAGCCGACGACGGCGATGTCCGATGTTTCGCCGATGAGTTCGACGCCGGCATCGCGCATTTCCGGCGTGCCCAGGCCGAAAAGCTCGGCGCCGGTGCGTTCGCGGAGAGCGCGGGCGAGTCGCGCGGCGTGCATGGCGCCGGAAGGGTCGCCGGAGGAGATGAGGATTTGCGGAGGGGTCATTGGTCGTTCCGCGCTTGGGCGGCTTGAGTAGCACAGCCTTCAGGCTGTGTGGGTGTGTGATACAGCGGCGGCTTGGCGAAAGGCGCACAGGCTGAAGCCTGTGCTACGGGGCGGCGCGCGGGGCGGGTTTGGTAGCACAGGCAGTCTTGCCTGTGCGGGGTTGGGGCGAAGGAGAATTGGCGGCGGGGCGATATTGGCACACGGGCGCACAGGCAAGAGTGCCTGTGCCACTGGAGGCGCGGAACGGATTTTGGAGGCAGAGCACTGACGCCTAGGCTGCAGGGGCGGGTTTCAAACCCGCCCGTACGGGGCCACACGACGCAACGGTCCCCATAGACGGAGAGCATGTTCGCGCATTCGTTTGTAGGGGCGACCCGGTGGGTCGCCCTTTGGGGGGCGGCGGCAGATTCTTGGCGGCTTGCGTCAGTCACTGGCGGTCAGCGGGGCGCTCAGATCGGGGCTGGAGGCGCCAACGCGGATTTCCTGGTCGCGGTATTGGAGCTGGTAGAGGCGGTAGTAGATACCGGCGCAGGGCCAGCAGTTCGCTGGTGCGTGCCTTGCTCGCGCAGGCGGCCCTTGTGGAAGACGAGGATGCGGTCGGCATGCTGGATGGTGCTCAGGCGATGGGCGATGACGATCGAGCGTGCGGCCGCTGAGCAGGCGGTCGAGCGCTTCGCGAATCAGCAACTCGGTGTTCGTATCGACGCTCGAGGTGGCTTCGTCGAGGATCAGGAATCGCGGATCGGTGCGCCAGCGCGCGGGCGAAGCTGATGAGTTGGCGCTGGCCGACGGAGAACGTCGAGCCGCGCTCGCTGACCTGCGTGTGGATGCCGTCGGGCAGGGTTTCGATCCAGGGGCCGAGGCCGACTTCGCGCAGCGCTTCCTCGACGCGCGCGGATCGATGCCTTCGGTGCCCAGGCGCACATTCGATTCGAGCGTGCCGGTGAAAAGGAACGGGTCCTGCAGCACGATGCCGAAGTGGCGGCGCAGCTCGATGCAGGTCGAGTTCGCGGATATCGACGCCGTCGAGCAGAATCTGCCCGCGCTGAATTTCGTAGAAGCGCAGCAGGAGCTGGATGGTCGTCGTCTTGCCGGCGCCGGTGTGGCCGACGATGGCGATCGTTTGTCCGGGATCGATGCGGAAGCAGACGTCGCGCAGGACCCAGTCTTCGTCCTTGGGATTCGCGCCGCCGCGATAGGCGAACCAGACGTTGCGGAATTCGATTTCGCCGCGCGGCGACCTCGAGCCGCGTGCGGTGCGGCCGGCGCGAGCGACGGGAGCGGCTCGTCGAGCAGCTGAAGATGCGCTCGGAGGCGGCCATGGCCGTCTGCAGGATGTTGAATTTTTCGCTGAGGTCCTGAATCGGGCGGAAGAAGCGCTGCGCGTACTGCATGAACGCGACGAGCACGCCGACCTGGACCGCGCCGGCGAGCACGCGGCCGCCGCCGTACCAGAAAACGAGCGCGATGGCGACGTCAGGCGAGGAATTCGACGGCGGGATAGAAGACCGCGAAGGCCATGATCGCGTCCTTGTAGGCTTCCATGTGATCGCGGTTGAGTTCCTCGAACTGCTCGCGCGCTTTGCGCTCGCGGTTGAAGAGCTGCACGACGCTCATGCCGCTGATGTGTTCCTGCAGGAACGCGTTGATGCGGGCGATCGCAGTGCGGATGCGGCGGTTGGCGTCGCGGACGTGGTTGCGGAAGATCCAGGTGGCGAGCAGATCAGCGGCAGCACGGCGAACGTGAGCCAGCGCGAGACGCCAGTTGAGCCACAGCATCACGGCGACGAAGCCGAGCAGCACGAAGGCGTCGTTCACCATGGCGACGATGCCCGACGGCGAACAGGTCGTTCAGCGCGTCCACGTCGGTGGTGACGCGCGTCACCAGCCGGCCGACGGGCTGCGGTCGAAGAAGCTCATCGGCAGGCGCTGCAGGTGTTCGAAGATTTCCTTGCGCAGGTCGTACATCGTCTGCTGGCCCACCGTTCTGCATGATGCGCACCTGGCACGTATTGCGCCGAGAAGCTGAGAAGCAGCGCGGCGAGGTAGGCGATGACGACCCAGCCGACGCCGGTGAATGCCGCGCGGCGAGGGCGAGCTTGTGATGCACCACCGGGGTCGATGTACGAGTCGATGCCGATGTCGAACAGATACGGGGCCGGCGGCTTCGAGCGCGGCGACGGCGAGCGTCAGCACGAGCGCGAAGATGACGCGCCCACTGGTACGGCCGCAGATACTCGATCAGCCGCCGCATCAGCTGCGCGTCGTAGGCTTTTCCGAGTTTTTCTTCTTCCTGGGCGTCGCTCATTCGCGTTCCAGCTCTTCCTCGAGTAATTGCTTGCTGGTACAGCTCGGCGTAGTAGCCGCCGTGCGCCAGCAATTCCGCGTGCGTGCCCTGCTCGACGATGCGGCCGTCGCGCAGGACGACGATCTGGTCGGCGCTGCTGCACGGTGGAGACGCGATGGGAGATCGAGGATCGTGGTGCGGTGGCGCATGACGGTTTCCAGGCGCGCAGGATGCGCTCCTCGGTTTCGCGTGTCGACGCTGGCGAAGGCATCGTCCAGGATCAGGATTTTCGGATCGCGGATCACGGCGCGCGCGAGCGCGGTGCGCTGCTTCTGGCCGCCGGAAAGCGTGATGCCGCGTTCGCCGACCATCGTCTCGTATTTCTGCGGGAAATCGCTGATTTCGCCGGCGATGCTGGCGACTTCGGCGGCTTCGACGATGCGATCGCGCGGTCGCGCCGGGCACGCCGAAGGCGATATTTTCGCGCAGCGTTTCGCTGAACAGGAACGTGTCCTGCGGCACGAAGCCGATCGGCGCGGCGCAGCGCTTCGAGCGGCCATTCCGGATCGGGCGGCCATCGATCAGCAGAGTGCCGGCGGCGCTTCCCAGAGCCGCGCGATAAGCGCGGCCAGCGTGGATTTGCCGCTGCCGGTGGGGCCGACGATGGCGAGGATCGAGCCGGCGGGAACGTGCAGGTTGATGTCCTGGAGCACGGGCGTCGCCGCTTGCTTGACCGTTGATCGGTCGTCGGTCGCCGTTGCGCATGGTCGGATAGCGTGAAAGTCAGATGGCGGAATTCGATTTCGCCGCGGATCGAGGGCTCCGCGCGGCCTTCGCCTTCGGCACCGTCGCGGCGTGTCGCTGATCGCGGGGTCGAGTCGAGAATGTATTCAGCCGGCCCATCGAAGCGGCGCCGCGCTGAAAGATGTTGGTGACGAAGCCGAGCGCGATCATCGGAAAAACAGCTGGGTCATGAGCGCGTAGAACGCGATCAGCGTCGCCGAGCGAGATGCGGTCGAGCATCACCAGGCGCCCGCCCTGCCACAGCACGAGCAGAAACGTCAGGCCGATCAGCACCTGGAGCGCGGGCATGAACAGGCTCCAGATGGTGATCAGCCCCAGGTTGCGGGCGACGTATTCGCGGTTGGGCTGCGTCGAAGCCGCGGATTTCGGCCTGCTCCTGCCCATAGGCGCGCACCACGCGGACGCCGGCGAGATTTTCCTGCACGCTTCGCGGAAAGCATGGCGAGCGACGCCTGGATTTTTTCGTAGAGAGCATGAATCTGGCGGCCGAAATAGCGCACGACGATGGCGACCACGGGCACCGGAAGCAGCACCCAGAGCGTGAGCGATGGCGAGAGGCAGCACCATCAGGAAAATGGCCAGGATCATCGTCACGAACGTCGTGGCGCTGTACATGATGCCGGGGCCGAGCACCATGCGCACCGAGTTCAGGTCGTTCGTCGCGCGCGACATCAGTTCGCCGGTGCGGTTGCGCACATAGAATTCCGGCTCCAGCACCAGCAGATGCGCCAGCAGATCGTTGCGCAGGTCGTATTCGATGTCGCGCGAGATGCCGATCAGGATCCAGCGGCTGGCGAAAAGGAAGATGCCCTTCACGCAGATGACGCCGACCAGCAGCGCGCAGCAGAGCAGCAAGGTGCGATCGTCCGACGGGCGGTAGAAGGGAGCCAGGAAGTGCATCAGCGAGCCGCCGAGGCGGCCGAGTTGCGACATCGGCTCCTTGTGTCCGGAGAGCGAGTCGATGATCGCGCCGATGTAGAGCGGCGGCAGCGCTCCGGCCACGCCCATCACGATCAGCGTGAGCAGGCCGCCGGAGAGGCCGCCCTTGTAGCGGCCGAGATAGGGCACGAGCTTGAGCAGGCTGCGCCAGGCTTCGCTGCGGCTGGCGACGCGCGGGGCGGCGATGGTGGGTGCGGCGGCGCTCATTGCTTCATCAGGAATTCCGGCGCCGGGCCGAGCGACGGCGCTTCGGGGAGGAAATGCTTGAAATCGCGATCGAGCGACTGGTAACGCTTTTTGGCCGGATTCCAGCGCACTTCGATCGTCTCGGGGCGTTCGCCGCCCGGCTGCTGGAGCGGGGTGAAGTACATCGCCAGGCCCGTCGGCTGCTGCTCGTAGTGCAGCCGCCAGTTGATGATCGGGGAAAGCGGCGTGCCGGCGAGGAAACCGTCGGAATTTTTCAGGTGCTCGTCGGCGAGGAAGATCTCGCGCCAGTCGCTGTTGTCCTTCTCGATGATGGCGGCGCGGGAGACGAGCAGTCCGGGAATCACGTTTTTGGGCATTTTCGGGAGTCGATTGACCACGAGCAATTGGATGTGGCCGTTGTGGGCGAGGTCGCCGGAAAGTATGACTTCGCTTTCGCCGCCGAGCACGCTGGTGGCGGCGGCCTGGTAGGCGGCGGGGATGGCGGCGGGTTTCGCCTCTTTCGCGCCGGCCGGCGCGGCCGTGGGTGCGCTGCCGCAAGCGGCGCCGGTGAGAATCAGCAACGCCAGCGCGGCGGCCGGCCAAAGGCTGCGGCATCGGATTTCGTTTGCCCTCTTCAGTGTTTCCCCCGTTCCCTGGCTGTTCATCGGCCGGCCAGGATGGATTCCATCCTCGCCTCGAAATTCGCTTCGCCTTCCGACCACAGGCTCCAGCGGTCGAGCGGCACGGCGCGGTCGATGCGCTCGACCCAGCCCATGAGCTTGCGGATATTGTCCTGCGTTTTCTGGCGATAGTCGCTCAGGCGGCCGGGGCGGCGCATCCGCTCGAGAAATTCGGATTCGGCGGGATGGAGCGGCGCGATTTCGGCCGGAGCGGCGCCGAGCAGGCCGGCGTGGCCGGTGAAGAGATGCTCGAAGCCGGCGTGAATCCAGAAATGGCCCACTTCGCGCCAGGCCTCGTTGTCGTATTGCTCGCCGAGGCAGAGGATTTCGAGCTTTTGCGGGCCGAGCTGCCATTCGTTTGTTTCGAGGTCGTAGGTCCAGAGGTCCCAGCGCGCTTCGACTTCGTAGCAGCAGTCGGCGTGAGCGCATTCGCTGGCCAGTTCGAGCACCTCCGCCGGGCCGATCGGCGCCCCGCGCAGATCGCGCTCGACCAGCGGGGATTCGTCCGGGCCCACCGCGCGCACGATCAGCGTGTCGAACCCGGGCCAGGCGGCGCTGAGCGGGACGGTTTCGAGCAGCTTCCCGAAACGGTCGAGCATGACCGTTTCGCCGAAGTCCTTCGACCAGAGGCTGAGGTAGGCACGATTGGACATCTGGCTCATTATACCGGCCCCGGCGGCGAACGCAGGAGGGAAACGATTCGCGAGGGCGCGTGAGAAGGCAGCGGCCGCGGACGGGAGCCACGGGCAACCTGCGGGCGGCCGGAGCGACGGCTTTGGGCACGCGGGTCGCGAGGCTCGTTTCCGGTGGGGCTGAAGCGCGGGACGGCCGGGCGTAGAAGCTTCTTTTCGACGGGCCACGACCTTTCGGGGATCGAGAGCTTGGCCCGGATTGCACCGCGCGGAAGCGGCGACTATTCGTGGAGGACGACGCTCAGGAGGGAATTGTTGATTTGGATGCCGCCGTTGTACTTGATGAAGCCGAGCTTGCGGAATTTGTTCATGAAGAAATTGACGCGGGAGCGAGTGGTGCCGACCATTTCTGCGAGCATTTCCTGGGAGACTTTGGGGAGAACGTTTTGAGGGGTGTCTTCCTTGCCGTAGCGGGCGAGCAGAAGCAAAGTGCGGGCGAGCCGTTTTTCGCTGGAATTGAAGAGCTGATCGACCAAATCCTCTTCGATGCGGATGTTGCGGACGAGCATGGAGGAGATGAAGCGATCGGAGAATTCGCGCTCGGTCGTGAAGGACGCGAATCATCTCCTTTTTTTCGATCACGAGAGCCGAGGTGGGGGTAATCGCGGTGGCCGATGCCGATTCGAAGCGGTTGGCCGGCCAGGCATCCTTCGCCGAAAAAGTCGCCGGGACCCAAGGATCGGCGACGACCGCTTCTTTGCCCGATTTCGTTGACGACGGAGAGACGCACGCCGCCTTTTTGAATGTACAGGACGTCATTAGCAGGGGTCTCCCTGCGAGAAGATACTCTCAGATCTTCGAACTTCCCGGAGTTTTCTCGATACACCGGCGGAATCCAGAAAAGTCTGTAGGTTGAAGTCACTCTGTTTTTTCGAGCCCATATTGTGTGCGAACCATCCGACTGCGAATTACTTCTAACATAGCACAAGCCTGCAATCGAGTCGAGAAGCATGCGAAGGAGCGAAGTTCCTTGGGAAACCGGTTGGCCCGCGACGAGCACGGCCGGGCATGAATGGAAAACGAAAGAAAGGAAGTGTGCAGAAGTGGACAGACATTTCTCCTTCGGGGCTTCTAGAATGCTTCACCACGGGGCAAAACCGGGACCGAGCCGCAAACCTGCGAACTCGGGAGATTACTGAAAGGAACCGAAGGGACCAATTGATCAAGAATATCTTTTCCTTGCTAGTTCTGGGCACACTGTCGTTCCTATCTGCATTCGCACAAACAGGCGAAAACAATCGCGTTGAGAATGGCGGCAAAGGCATCGTTGGGATGCACACTCTTCCCGACGGGAACGAGAGGCTGTAATGTTCAACTCGATATCCGTTGAAGCTTCCTCCCTCCCGCCAATGCTGGCAAGCGTCCTCGACGAAGTCGATCACCCGCTTCTGGTGGCCGATCGAGCCGGGCGGTTGCTCTACGTCAATCCGGGAGCGCGGCAGCTTCTGTGGGAGGACGAGCAGGAGGATGCGGCGCGGTCGAGCCTTGTTGGCAAGATGCTTGGCTCGGAACTGGAAGACACTCTGCGCCATCTCGAGGAAGGCGCTGGCAGCGTCAACGTCGTGTGCCGCGGCCCCGTCGGCGAGATTCCGGCGCGGGTGCGCTGGCTGCGGGAAATGGATTGGTTGCTGGTTCAGATGTTCCCGGCGGCGAAGGGGGAACGTGCGTCGCGGCCGGCGCGCCTCCCGGAAGATTTTCCACGCGACCTTGTGAATTTGCCGGCCGAAGACGACGGGAACCAGAAGGCGGTCGCCGAAGCACCCGACAATGCGAAAGATCACAGCGTCTGCGAGCAGGTGGGGGAGGGTCTGTATTTCTTCGCAGCGAGCCCGGTGATGAAGCAGGTTCGGAAACGGGTCCTCCAGATCGCTTCGGTCAACGTGCCGGTGCTGATCTCGGGCGAGAGCGGCGCGGGGAAGGAGATCGTCGCGCGGCTCATCCATTCCCACTGTAAAGGCAGGAGCGGTCCCTTCCTGAAAGTCAATTGTGCGGCGCTGCCGGCGGAGTTGCTGGAGTCGGAGCTTTTTGGTTACGAACAGGGAGCCTTCACCGGCGCCGGGCGCTCCAAGCCGGGAAAATTTGAACTCGCCAATCATGGGACGATCTTCCTGGACGAAATCGCCGAGATGAGCACCCATCTGCAGAGCAAGCTTCTTCACGTTCTGCAGGATGGGCAGTTTTCACGGCTGGGCTCGCGTCACACGACGCAGGTCGACGTACGCGTCATTGCCGCAACCAACGTCGGCGTGCACGAGGCGATCCGCCAGGGGCGATTCCGGGAAGATTTGTATTACCGCTTGAGCGTCGTTCCCTGTCATCTGCCTCCCTTGAGGGAACGAACCGACGAGATCCCGATGCTGTTCCGGCTTTTTCTGGATCGCTACCGGCAGGAGTTCGGGAAAGACGCGCCGGAACCCTCCGCGCGCATGATCGATGCGGCGCTCGGATATCCGTGGCCCGGAAACGTCCGCGAGCTCGAAAACTTCGTGAAGCGCTATGTGATCATGGCCAGCGAGGAAGAAAGCTTGCGGGAATTGCTGGAGGGCGCCGCCTCCCGGCAGGCGGTCTCCGAGCCTGGCTCGAACGGACACCGACCGCAAAATATGAAAAGCATGGTGCGCGGATTGAAACATGAAGTCGAAGCCAAGGCCATTGGTGAAGCGCTGCAGCAAACACAGTGGCGGCGCAAGGACACCGCCCGGTTACTCGGCATCAGTTACAAATCTCTGTTGTACAAGATGCGCCAGTTCGGTTACGACAACCGCTCCTCCAACGATGCGCCGAGCGCCAGCCTGCTGAGCTCATGAGGGCTGATAGGACGGCTGAGGAGCCTGCCTGGCAACTTCGTTTTTGTCAGGGCACGGCATCACGCGTTGCGGGAAAAAGACGGCCGCGGAGCCTCGGGGGCTGAAGCCCAATTTATTCCGCGGGTTTTCTGTCGAGGCTCCCGAATCTTTCGGGACAGGTCTCGCCGCGCCCTCTGGGTCCTATGCGTTCCACCCGTCATCAGCGACCAGGGTGGGGTGTGCTTCGCCTTGCAGCCTGAACGGAGGCTTGCGTTTGACGGGCATGGACGACGAAACGCTTCGGCGCCGGGCCTATATAGTAAAACGGGTAGCAGGTGAGCAATGTCAGATCGTGACCGGTGGATGATTGCAACACCTGAATATCATTCGGGGCAACGATTTGAGTCGACTCGACGACGTATTCGAAGCTGGCCCCCGGAGTCACGAATCTGATTTCGTCCCCCCGGCGAATATTGCGCAGCGGACGAAAAAAAGTGTCCCGGTGACCGGCCAAAGCGACATTGCCCCATTGGCCGGGCAAGGCCGATTGTGAAATGTGACCTACGGCCCGCCTCAAGTCAGCGGAAGAGTCGCCCTGCACGACGATGGCATCGAGGCCCAGGCGGGGCACTTGAATTTCGCCGATCGCTTCGCCCTCCACCACAATCCGCGGTTGCGCGCGCGGGCCCGCCTGCTGGAATTTCTTCATTTCGATGGCCTGATAAGCGCGCGAATCAGCAAAGACGAAACCGGCGTAGCCCAATGCGAGAATGCCGAAGGCGAGGCAAAGGTAGCAGGCGCCACGGAGAATGTACGTTCGCGCTGTCCATGCCGTCCTCGTTGGCTGAGACATCGGATTCATCTCTTCTTCCCGGAATCCGGCTGCGCCGCTGTCTGCTTTTCCGCCGCCGGCGAGTAGCCCCTCCGGGTCCGCACGCGCAATCGGCCATGGCCTGGCGCGTCGACCTTCACTTCGATTTTCCGATAAGTCCCGGCACGGTTCATGTTCCGGGGCTCATACCCAAGGGTGTACCGCTCGCGAAGGTCGCGGGCGATGTCTGCCGAAGCGTTGGCAACGGATTCGCCTTTGCCCGGGAAGTAGGCGACACCGCCGGTTTCCTTGCAAAGCCGGCGAAGCAAGCCGGGATTCGCATCTTGTTCTTGATTGGGGTCGACCAACACAATGGAATAAATCAGGACTTGCGATTGTCGAGCCAGGGCAAGAACCTGCGAATACTTCTGATGGCTGGCGTTATCTCCGCCGTCGCTCACGACAATCAGCGCTTTCCTGGCCCAATGGGCGAGCTGCAAATGGTGCAATCCCACGGACACGGCATCATAGAGCGCGGTTCGTCCTTGTGCCGAGACGCCGGCGACGGCCTTTTCCAGTTCATTCGGATCGTTCGTGAAAGGCTTCCCGCCAAGCGGTTCGATCGAAACGTCATCATTGAAATCCACCACGAACATCTCATCCTGGGGGTTGCTCGATCGCGCGAAGTCGGAAACCGCGGCGGCTACTTCCGGGAGCTTCGGACCCATGCTGCGGCTGTGGTCGACGACCAGGCCCACGCTCACAGGGGCGTCTTCCTGTTGAAAAAAGGCGACCTTTTGCAGTCGTCCGTCCTCGTACACCCGGAAGTTTTGCTGGCTCAGTCCGGAGACGAAAGTTCCATGCGCATCGGTCACCTTGACCGACAGCAGAACCAGTTCCGTCTTCACCGAAATGACGGCCTGACTGGTTGCGGCCGGCAAATACCGCGGAGATGGAAGCGATTGCGGATAGTCGGCAGGAGTCCAACAGAACAGAATGCCGGCAAGCAGCAAGCAGCTCCGGAAATGCCTGAGCCCCGGCGATGGGATATTGAGATTCACTGGCGCATCTCCTCGCGCCGCGGGGCAGGAATCCTTCACTGGACCCGCGGCGCGCATCGGAGTGTCCTCGTTTCCGAGCCTTAGACTGTGAGCCGCTTGAGCAGGAAAGCAATGCCCAGCGACGTCAAGCCGAACAGCGCGATAAGGGGGATCTGGCTCGCCGTCTTCGGCAGCTCCCTGGCCTCTTCTACCGGCGGAGCGGTCTTTTCTTGCGCGGCCGGCGGGGTGGTGGCTTCTTCTTGTGTGGCCGGCGGAGTGGTCTGGATCGCCTCGGCTACCGGCACTTCCTTTTGCTCCGGGGTCACTGCGACGATCGGAGCCGTCTTCAGGTCCGCTGTTTCGCTGTCGAGTGCGGGAACGGGTTCATTGGATGCCACGGCCAATTGAATGGCGCGCTGCTTCGGATAAACGAATTCCTGACCGTAGTTCTCGCCCGGGTAAAACCATGCCTTGAGGGCTTCCGGGTTATCGCCCGACCGCTCCGAGAACGTGACGACGGTTTCGTCGGTGGGTTTCATTCGGTAGTTGTTGATCGCCAGGATTGTGGCGATGATGTGCGTGCCATCCGCATTGAAGATCTGCACGATGTTACGATCGGAAAGCGAATTGGCCAGCTTGAAAGTGTATGTGCCGGCGGGCAGAACTTTTCCGGGAATTTCAACCGGTTGAGTGAACGTCATGACGGTTTTCTTATTCCACTCATCCGCTCGAGCGCCGGGCAGCACGGTAGCGCCGAACAGAGCGAGTGCGAGACCAAACAACACTGCTTTTACAATTCTCATACGAATTTCCTCCGGGAGCTTGCGAGGGCGTTCTGGCGCCGAACCGCGTGGGACCAGACCGAGACAATCGTGCGTGATGCATTGGAGCCGTGCACGGGAGTCTTCTTGCTTTCTCGCTAGAAGACCAGCTTAGATGCGCCGGGATCGGAAATCTGTCCACTTAGACACACATCTGTTGTTTGTTTGTGGGCTTCGAGCAGAGGCGTCCATGGCTGACCTATTTTCCGAAGGGACAATGGACTAGTCCGCACTTCTTACAAGGAACTCTTCGTCACAAGCGGGATAAGTTCAGTCTATTTCAGTCTTTGCCGTCCTCGCACGCTGCCGCGAATGGCAACCAAAACGCGGGGTGTCCACAATTGGACAGACATGCAGCCTTCACGGCTTCTAGAATGTCATCAAGCGCAGAACAACAGGGGGCCGCAGTGCGGACCCTTGCACTCGACGAACGGGGAGAGGGTTAGATGATCAAGAACATTTTGTCATTGCTTGTTATGGGTGCGCTGTTTTGCCTGCCTGGGTTTGCCCAACAAGATGAAAACAATCGCATTGAGAACGCGGGCAAAGTAATGGTCGAGATTCTCAACGTTCCCGACGATATTCCGGCCGATCTACTGGACAAGGCGGACTGCGTCATCGTTCTACCTTCGGTAATGAAAGTTGCATTCGGGATCGGAGGCAGCTACGGCCGCGGCGTGATGACTTGCCGGAGCGGAAAGAATTTCACCGGGCCGTGGAGCGCGCCTTCCATGATGGCGCTCGAGGGCGGCAGCATCGGCTTTCAATTGGGCGGCCAGGCGACAGACTTTGTCTTGCTGGTGATGAATCAGCGCGGGGCAGATGCGATTCTTACCACCGAAGTGAAGCTCGGCGGCGACGTGTCTGCCGCGGCCGGGCCGGTGGGCCGCAGCGCTTCTGCCTCGACCGATGTCAGCATGCGCGCAGACATACTGTCCTATTCACGCGCGCGCGGATTGTTTGCCGGGATTTCTCTCGGAGGGTCGACGCTGCGCGCGGATAACGACGGGAACCAGAGGCTGTATGGAAAGGGAGTTACCGCCAAGGACATCGTCATCCATAGCGCGATCCGCGCGCCGGCCTCGGCGAGATTGCTCCTGAACACATTGAACCGGAAGTCTCCCAGGAACAAATCCGGTAAGTAGGGATGAGTGGCACAAGTCTGCGGGGTAGACCCGAAGGGGTCTGCCTGCAAGAGGACGGAGGTAAGAAGACCATGTTGCTGAACATAGTAGTCACCTTGATTGTGGTGGGCCTTCTGCTCTGGCTCGTGAATCGGTTCATACCCATGGCGGGATCCATCAAGTCAATCTTGGATGCCGTGGTGGTCATTGCGGTGGTGTTGTGGCTCCTGAGTGTATTTGGGCTGTTTCACTCCTTGTCGCGTATTCACGTTGGTGGTTAGGCGCGTGAGGATGGGCGGAAGTGTGATGGACTCTGAGCCAAGAATCCGAGCCGGCCATTGGGGACTATCCGCGAGCGACATAGGAAGAATGATCGGGACGTAAGAAGGCTGGCATGGAGGCCATATGATAAAGGAAATGGGACTTGGCACCATAATAGCGCTGTTTCTGCTTTTGGGAGTTACAGCGTCGACCGTCGTGCTGCAGAACTCACAAGAGAGTGCGCAGAAAAAGGAACAGCCGGCTAAGGCTCAGCAACAGCAGGAGCGTGGCAAGCAACACGGGCAGCAACAACAGGGACAAGCTAAGCCTCACAACCAGCAAGAACACCAGCAGGCGAATACGCATCAGAATCAGGGGCAACAGCGTCAGCAGGCGAATACACATCAGAATCAGCCGGAACAGCGGCAAGCCAAGTCGTATCAGGATCGGCAAGGCAGACAACAGCAGGTCGCCTGGCAGAACGACCGCGCAACGAACTGGCAGACTCAGCACCGTAGCTGGCAGCAGCGCGGCGGTTACGACGGTTACCGCATTCCGGCCAGCAGGTACAATCGGTACTACGGCCAGAATCACGTCTTTCGCATCAATACTCTCTCGGTGATGTATGTTGGCTCGAATCCCCGCTTCCAGTACGGCGGCTACTGGTTCGGTCTGGTCGATCCGTGGCCACAATACTGGTCCAACAATTGGTACGACAACGACGACATGTATATCGTCTACTACGGCGGCGGCTATTACCTGTGTAACCGCAGTTATCCCCGGGATCGAATCGCAATCACCATCTACATGAACTGATTGTTCGCCACGCACGGTGAACGAATGCATGCAACCCCGGCCCAGCGCGGCAAGCGTCCGAGAATTAGACCGCGGCTGGGCGGGGCTCCTGAAAAGCAGAACGGATTTCGATCAGAACGGAGAAGTCGATGCTCGGAACCATATTGATCGTGTGCTTGATACTGGTGCTCGTGGGTGCGCTGCCGCGGTGGTCTCACAGCCGAGAGTGGGGATACGGCCCGACGGGAGGCATTGGTCTCGTTCTGGTCATCGTCGTCATTCTCTTGCTCCTTGGGCGCATTTAGCTGGCGTGTGTGTCCTGTCGCACTCTGGGGGATAGCGCGAAGGCGCCGGTGGCGCTGACCCGGCCGTGCCTGTCAGGTCGTAAATACCGCCAACTATAGAGGTAGCTCGTCAGGCGTTCGCTTTCGGCTGGCGTCATCGCGTCCATCGTTTATTCCCCCCGAAATGTCGCTGCATCGTACTCCTACTTGTACGACGGTCAAGCATTCGAAAATCGACAGGCGGACTTTGGTGCGGAGTGAGTTGACGGCGCGGCGGGATTGTCGCATGGGCGCACAACCAGTCTTGGCTATGCTACGGGGCGCGATCGCATGCGGGTTTGGTAGCGCAGCCACTCTTGATGTCATAACGGAGCCGGCTCCTTGCGACCGAGTAGACTTGGCGGTGAAGGCCGACCAAGGCTCGGAGGAAAGGAGCCGGGCAATGTGGATTATAGGCTGCGATTTGCACACGCGGTATCAGCAGGTGGCGGTTTTGAACACGGCGACCGGGGAGACGATCAAGCGACGGCTCGATCACGAAGGCGAGCAGGTGCGGAGCTTCTACGCCGCGCTGGAGTCTCCGGTGCGAGTCGGGATCGAAGCGACCGGTGCGGCCGGTTGGTTCGAGCAGTTGTTGGGTGAGTTGGGCCACGAGTTGTGGGTCGGCAACGCGGGCGCGATTCGGGCGGCCGAGCCGCGACGGCAGAAGACCGACGTGCGCGACGCGCGTCTGCTGCTGCGGTTGTTGACCGAGGATCGCTTTCCGCGGATCTGGCTTCCGTCGCTCGAAGAGCGGGACGTGCGGCAGCTGCTGACGCATCGCTCGAAGCTGGTCGGCATGCGGACGGCGCTACGCAACCAGCTGCAGGCGCTGGCGCTGGGCCAGGGGCTGCGGCTGGGCCAGCGGTTGTGGGGCCCGGCGGGCCGGAGCGCGCTCGAGCAACTGGCGCTCGGCGAACGAGCCGCCGCGCGGCGTCACGATCTGCTCGAACTGCTCCGCTCGCTCGATGCGCGGATCAAGCAACTCGACGCCGCGGTGGAAGTCGAAGCCCGGCGCCGGCCCGACGCCGTGCGGTTGATGGAACAGCCGGGCGTGGGTCCGGTGACAGCGCTCGCCTTCGTGCTGATCGTCGGCCCGGTCAGCCGGTTCCGGTCGAGCCGACAGTTGATCAGTTACCTGGGACTGATCCCGAGCGAGGATTCCTCGGGCGGCCGCCAGCGCCTGGGACACATCAGCAAGCAGGGCAATGTGATGTTGCGCTGGCTGCTGGTCGAAGCCGGGCACACGGCCGCGCGGCACGATCCGGAACTGCATCGTTGCTACACCCGTTTGAAGCACCGCCGCGGCGCCAACATCGCCAAGGTCGCCGTGGCCCGCAAGCTGGCGGTGCGGTTGTATTGGATTCTGCGCTCGTCCCAACAGACCAGCGTGGAAGGTGACCGGCAGGGCAGCCCGGCCACAGCCATGGTGGGGGCAACCCCATCGCACTCTTGATTGGGCGCCCTGCCTCTCCCGAGCGATCGGGAGAGTTCGCAGAAGAGATCATGGTCGGTAGTCGGTGACCGAATAGATGGCTGGTGGCACCAACCAGTGGCCACCGCAGGATCGAAAGCGACGAGCCTTGGTCGGACGAGCAAAAGATCCTGGTAAGAAAAAAAACAAGAGCCACCGCCGCTCTCCGCTACAGGTGTCTCTTGACAGAGCCGGCTCCGTTATAGATGGCTGCGGCTTGTGTGACAATTCGGCTCCTCGGCCACACCACAACCCCGCAGCCAAAAGTGGCTGCGCTACTGATGGCGATGGCGCGGGTTTTGGTAGCACAGGCATTCTTGCCTGTGCAGGGTTGGGGTGCACGCGAATCGACGGCGCGGCAGGATTTTCGTACGGGGGCACAGGCAGGAGTGCCCGTGCTACTCAAACCTCACTCCCACAATCACACCGTCGCTTACTGGCGCGCGGAAAGAACCTACCTTTTGGAGGTTTTTTGCCGGGAGCTTGCGGGATTCAGCGCGGAGGGTGGGGAAATGACGCACTGAAACAGGGTGGAACTGGGGGTTAGCTGCAAGCTTCACCGGGGAAAGGGCTTAGAGAGGCCGTCTTCAATTCCGGTTTGGCACCCGGGATGCATCACTACGCGACAAGGCAGCAACACAAGGATGAGCCACAGTGGCGGGGTCCGATGAAGACCCAAATCGGGTTGGATGCTGGAAGTATCAGCACAAAGCTTGTGGCTGTTGTCGCTCCCGCTGACTTCATCGGCCTCGCACGCATTTTTGAAGGGTCCACCGGATTTTGGTTGGTGCCCGGGTCCTCGCCTGAACGCGCCGGTGCCGCGATGGTCGTGTCGCAGTACCGGCGCGCGGCCGGAAGTCCGCTGCGGTCCGCGCTCGATCTCCTCGACGAATTCCGAAAGCTCGTCCCCGATGAACAGATTGGCGGGATTCGTGTGACTGGATCGGGCGGGCGGCGCGTGGCCGAGACGCTGGGCGTTCCTTACGAAAACGAATTTCGGGCGATGGCGCGCGGCGTCGGAGCCGCGTATCCCGAGGCGCGCACGATCTTCGAGATGGGCGGGGAAAGCTCGAAATATCTGCTGCTCGAAAACGCGGCGCGGGGCGGGGAATCGGGCGAGGAAACATCGCTCGGCATCGCCGATTATTCGACGAGCGGCGAATGCGCGGCGGGCACCGGCTCGTTCATCGACCAGCAGGCGACTCGGCTGCGATACCAGGTGGAAGAGATCGGCGCGATCGTCGCGCGGGCGAAAACCGCGGCGCGCATCGCGGGGCGCTGCTCGGTCTTCGCGAAATCCGACATGATCCACGCGCAGCAGAAGGGCTACGGGACGGGCGAAGTGCTCAAGGGCCTGTGCGAGGCCGTGGCGCGGAATTTCAAGAGCAACATCGTCAAGGGAAAGAAAATCGTCGCGCCGGTGCTGTTTCTCGGTGGCGTTTCGCAGAATTCGGGTGTGGCGGAGGCGATGGCCGCGGCGTTTCATTTGGGGCCGGGAGAGCTGATTGTTCCGGAGCTTTACGCGTGGCTGGGCGCGCTGGGCGCGGCGCTGCTCGAAGCGGATGAGGAGCGGCGGGCCGGCGCGGACGCGAATGCGAGCGCGGTTGGGATGGAGAGTCGTGCACGTAGCAGCGGGGTCCTTCGCTTCGCTCAGGATGACAGGTTTGCGGAGTCGGCTTTGCCTCAGGACGAAAGACGCGCGCTATCGACCGCGCCGCCTTCGCCTCTTTGTCATCCTGAGCGAAGCGAAGGATCCCGCAGCTACATCTCCGGTTCGCCGGACTCCACGGTTTCCTTGCCGAACGAGCCACTGTCGCTCCAAAACGTGCTGCTGCTGCGCGACCATCCCGAGGCGCGGCGCACCGCGCCGCTGCCGGAACTCGGCACGGGGAAACTGCCCGTCTATCTCGGCATCGACGTCGGCTCGGTGAGCACGAACCTGGCGCTGCTCGACGAGGACGGCCGGCTGCTGCATGGCATCTACCTGCGCACGGCGGGAAGGCCGATCGAGGTTGTCGGCGACGGGCTGCGCGAGATCGATGAGCTGTTCGGCTCGCGAATCGAAATTCGCGGGGTGGGCACGACGGGTTCGGGGCGCGAGCTGATCGGGGAACTCGTGGGCGCCGACACGGTGAACGACGAGATCACGGCGCACAAGACCGGGGCGATGTACGTGCACGAAACGCTGGTGCGGCGGCTGCCGCGCGTTGAAGGAGCGGGCACGTGCAATGTGCCCCTGCCAACAACCTGCTCCGGCGATGGTGCGGGCGACGTCGACACGATTTTCGAAATCGGCGGGCAGGATTCGAAATTCATTTCGATCGACCGCGGCGTGGTGGTCGATTTCGCGATGAATGAAGCGTGCGCCGCGGGCACGGGCTCCTTCCTCGAGGAGCAGGCCGAGCGGCTGGGCATTCAGATCAAGGACGAATTCGCGCGGCTGGCGCTCGCGTCGAAAGCGCCGGCGCGGCTGGGCGAGCGCTGCACGGTGTTCATGGAGCGCGACGTGACGGCGGCCCTCGGGCGCGGCGCGCGGCTCGAGGACGTCATCGGCGGCCTCGCCTACTCGGTGGCGCTGAACTACCTGAACCGCGTGGTGCGCGGGCGGAGGATCGGCGAGGTGATCTATTTCCAGGGCGGGACGGCGTACAACGACTCGGTGGCGGCGGCGTTTTCGACGCTGCTCGGGAAGCCGGTGATCGTGCCGCCGCACAACGGCATCATCGGGGCGATCGGCATGGCGCTGATCGCGCGAGAGGTGACCGGGGCGCGGGAGCGCGGGCGGTCGATGGGGCAGGCGCGCGCGGCGGTGGAGCGGATCGCGGCGGGCGGGGCGACGTCTTCATTTCGCGGATTCGATTTGAGCGCGATGAGTTTCGAGACGCGCGAATTCGTTTGCAAGGCGTGCTCGAATTATTGCGATATGAAGGAGATTACGGTCGAGGGGCGGAAGACTTACTGGGGCGACAAGTGCTCGGATAAATTTCGCAAGCGGGCGCGGACGGAACGGCACCCGATGATTGAGGATTTGCTGGCGTTTCACGATCGGGCGCTGCTTTCGGGATATCGGCCTCGGGGCGAGAGCGGGGAACTCGAACAGGGGGAAGAGAGCACAGGCAAGAGTGCCGGTGCTACGGAAGAGCGCGCGGGCAGGAGTGCCCGTGCCACCGTCATCGGCATTCCGCAGGCGATGTATTTTCATGACGAGTTTCCGTTCTGGCGGACGTACCTGGAGACGCTGGGATTTGAAGTCGTGCTTTCGCCGACTACCGATCGTTATCTGGCGGCGCGGGGCATCGAGCTGAGCGTGGCGGAGCCGTGTTTCCCGGTGCAGATCGCGCATGGGCACGTCGAGGCGCTGCTCGAAGAGAAGCCCGGGCAGCCGCGCGTGGATTACGTGCTGCTGCCGAATGTGATGGACCGCGAATCGCCGCCCTCGGAAACGGCTTCGTATCTGTGCCCGTGGAACCGAACGCTGCCGTTCGTCGTGCGCGCGGCGCCGGAGCTGGGCGAGCAGGCGGCGAAAATTCTGGCGCCGACGGTGCGGTTCCGCGCCGGGCGAAAGCACGTGGCGCGGCACCTCGCCGAATATTTCCGCAAGCTTGACGTTGGTCGGCGGCAGAGCGACGCGGCGCTCGAAGCGGCTTTCGGAGCGCAGTCGAAGTTCACCGCGAGCCTGCAGGAAGCCGGACGCGCGGCCTGCGCCACGCTCGCGGAAACGGGCGAGCCGGCCGTGCTGCTCGTCGGCCGGCCCTACAATCTTTACGACCGCAACGGCAATTGCGACATTCCGCGCAAGCTGCGCGACCTTTACGGCGTGAACGTGCTGCCGCTCGATTTCCTGCCGCTCGACGACGTTCCGCCAGACGAGTTGCACCCGAACATGTACTGGAATTCCGGCCGGCGCATTCTGGCGGCGGGGCGTTTCGCGCGGAAGCATCCGGGCGTGCACGTCATCTACATCACGAATTTCAAGTGCGGGCCGGATTCGTTCATCAAACACTACCTGCGCGAGGCGGCCGGCGCGCCGTTTCTGGTGCTGCAGTTCGACGGGCACGGCAACGACGCCGGGTACCTGACGCGCTGCGAGGCTTATCTCGACAGCAAGGGGATCCTGAGGTGCGCGGCGTGAAATCCGGCGTGGGGAACGGCCACGCGGCGCCGTCCCTCGCCGGGCGCAGGATCTGGATGCCGCGGCTGACCGAAGGCAGCTCGCGATCCATGGCCGCGGTGTTCCGCTCGTTCGGGCTCGACGCGGTGGTCACGCCGCCTTCCGACGAACGCACGCGCGAGCTGGGTGCGCGCTACACCTGCGGCGACGAGTGCTATCCCACGAAAGTCACCCTGGGCGATTTCCTGAAAGTGTTGCAGGCGCCCGGCGCCGATCCGGGGAAGATCGCGTTCTTCATGGCGAGCGGGCAGGGGCCGTGCCGCTTCGGGCAGTACGTGCCGTACATGCGGTCGGTGCTCGCTTCGATGGGCTACGCGGACGTGCCGGTGCTCGGGCCGTCGTTCGAGGGCGGCTACGCCGATTTCGGGCTGTCGGGTTCGGGGTTCGTTCGCAGCGCCTGGCGCGCGGTGGTGGCGAGCGACATCCTGATGAAGCTGTTGTTGAAGACGCGGCCGTACGAGGCGTCGGCGGGCAGCGCCGATGCGGCGCACGAGGAATCGATCGTCGATCTCTGCCGCGTTCTCGAAATGGCCTACCGCGACCCGCGCGCGCAGCTCGGCGCGCTGGGCCTGTGCCTGTTGCGCGCGCGCACGCGCTTCCGCGAAGTGCAGGTGCGCGACGAGGAGCGGCCGCTCATCGGGCTCGTCGGCGAAATTTTCTGCCGGCTGAACGCCTTCAGCAACGACGAGCTGGCGCGGCGGCTCGAAGCGGCCGGCGCGGCCGTCTGGATGAACGACGTCTCCGAATGGATCTGGTACACGAACGACGAGATGATGCGGCTGCTCGACCTTGGGGGCAAACGGTTCTCGCCGCAGGCGCTGGGGGCGCGGATTCGCGCGCACTATCAGAAAAAGGACGAGCACGCGCTGCTCGAGCCGTTGCGCGAGGATTTCCTCGGCTATGAAGAGCCGGAGATGCGCGAGGTGCTAGAGAATGCCGAGCCGTATCTGCCGGCGGCGGGAACGTCGGGCGAAATGGTGGTGAACGTCGGCAAGGCGATCTACTTCGCGCGCAAGGGGCTCGACGGCGTGATCGACATCAGCCCGTTCACCTGCATGAACGGGATCATTTGCGAGGCCCTCTATCCGCGGATCAGCCGCGACCATGCCGGGATTCCGATCCGCAATTTCTATTTCGACGGCACGCAATCGGACCTCGAGCGCGACGTCGGAATTTTTCTGGAAATGGCGCGCAATTACCGCCGGCGGAAACCGTGGAAGTGGGTGCAGGCGGCGCTGTGTGGCAACGGCAGAGGCTCGCGGCGGGCGGGGTAGCGCAGCCACTCCCGGCTGCGGCCTTCACTTTTTCGGCGTGAATTTTTTGCGCTCACGTGTGCCTGCTGAACGAAAGTCCGGTGCGCTCCCTGTGCGGTTTTGGCGTGGGCGCCAATGTGGGAGCGAGGTGAAGTTTTGGAACGAGCGTACAGCGAGGATCGGCTGTGCTGCCTGGCGGGGCATCGGGCGCGGGTTTTGGTAGCACAGGCATTCTTGTGTTCAGACTCATGACATCCTTTACACGGTGTTATCAGGACATCCTTTACACTCGCCCCGGTTTGTGACGAGGGCGGTGACCGCCCTCGGACGGGGGCGAGGATGGCTTGGGGGACCGTGGACGTAGACGAGCAGCGGATGCGGTTTGTGGTTTGCGCCAGCCGGCGCGAGAAGACGATGCAGGCACTGTGCCGGGAGTTCGAGATCTCGCGGCCAACCGGCTACGTTCGGCTGCGGCGCTATCAGGAGGGCGGGCTGGTCGCCATGGCCGAGCGGAGCCGGCGTCCGCGCCACAGTCCGGCGCGGACGCCGGTGGGGATCGAGCAGCGCGTTGTCGAACTGCGCGAGCAGCGGCCCGACTGGGGAGCGCGCAAGCTGCGGCATCTGTTGGCGGGCGAGGGCGTGGACCTGCCGGTGATCACGGTGCAGCGGATTCTGCATCGCCATGATCTGGTGCGGCCGCAGGACCGGCATCGCGCGGCGACGAAGCGGTTCGAGCGCGGCGCGCCGAACCAGCTCTGGCAGATGGATTTCAAGAGCCCGGTGGGCTGGGACGCGCCGGTCGGCCCGCTCTCGCTGCTCGACGATCACAGCCGCTACGCCGTGACGCTCACCGGGACCTGGTCGACGCGAGCCGATGCGGTGCGCGAGTGTCTGGAAGCGGTGTTCACGCAGTCCGGCGTGCCGGAGGCGATGCTGATGGATCACGGCACGCCGTGGTGGAACATGCGGGCGGCGACGGGTTGGACCTGGCTGACGGTGTGGCTGATGAAGCAGGGCATTCGGATGCACTTCAGCGGCTATCGGCATCCGCAGACGCAAGGGAAGGTGGAGCGTTTCCATGGAACGCTGGAAGCGGCGATGCGGCGGCGCGGCGTGCCGGTCGGCGAGCAGCGCCAGGTGTGGCTGGACGCGTTCCGGCAGGAATACAACCACGTGCGTCCCCATGAAGCGCTGGGCATGCGGACCCCGGCTTCGGTGTGGAGCAAGAGCACGAAACGGTATCAGCCGAATCCGCCGGCCTGGGAATACGACGCGGGAGCCGAGGTGCGCAAGTTGCAGGCTGAGGGTCAGCTCTGCCTCGAGGGCCGCCGCTGGGACATCAGCCGGGCCCTGGCCGGCGAATGGGTGGAACTGATCCGGGTCGAAGGACGGATCCTGGTCTACTACTGCCGCAGCCTGGTCCGCGAGCTCGACCCGCTCAGCCAGCGGTCCACCGCGGTGGACCGCTGGCTGAGCGACACTGACCCGCAAGTGTAAAGAATGTCCTGATAACACTCTGTAAAGGATGTCCTGGAACTTGACACACTCCTGCCTGTGCTCTTTGTTGGGCGCGTCGAGGCGAATGGCAGTGGCGTGGGCGATGCGGGCAGAAAGGCGCACAGGCAAGAGTGCCTGTGCTACGGGGCGGATCTTCGCATTTGGAGTTGTGGCGTGAGGGGAGTGATGCTTGCAGAAAGGCCGCGGCCAGGAGTGGCTGCGCTACTGGGGACGAAATTCAGCGCGGGGTTTCAACCGTCAATCCTGGCTGGCTCTTTTTGTGGGGGGTAAGCTGGCCGCGTGGATATCCAGGTGTGCTCATCCGTGTTTTGCTATATGCTGCTGCGGGGGTTATAGCATTTATGGCGATGACGCCGGCGACGACTTCCCTGATTTCACGATTTGTATTTTGGCCGTACTGCGCGGGCGTGGGCTACTCGGCGATCGGGGTTTTCGCGGCGCGAGCGGAAATCGCGAAGGCGCGCGGCGCGGACAAAATTGTCGCCTTGGGCGGCCTGTGCTACGCGATACCGCTGGCGATTTTCGGAGCCGAGCATCTTGCGCGCAGCAGAGTGGTGATGAACCTGGTGCCCGTGTGGATGCCGTGGCGGCTGTTCTGGACCTATTTTGTAGGCGTGGCCCTGTTTGCCGCGGCGCTCAGCATACTGCTGAAGCGGCACGTGCGGTTGTCGGCCACGCTGCTGGGCATCATGTTCGTCCTGTTCGTTCTGATGATGGATATCCCCGGAGTTGTCGCCGGGCCCGGCAAATCGATTTTCCTGGGCCTTGGCGCTGAGGGAACTTTCCTTCGCCGGCGGCGCCTTTGCGCTTGCGGGAAGCCAGACTCGAGGCGGCAAGAGCTGGCTTGTTACTTTGGGGCGCTTTTTTATTGGGGTTCCCGCCATTTTCTATGGAGTGGAAAATCTGCTGCATCCCGCGTTCGCGCCCGGAGTTCCTCTGCGCGAGATCATCCCGGCCTGGGTTCCGGGCCACGTTTTCTGGGGATATTTGCCGGCGCCGTTTTGCTTGTCGCCGGGGCCTGCCTGCTGGCGAACAAAAAGACGCGCGAGGCGGCTACGTACCTTGGCGTTGTGATTCTCCTGCTCGTGCTGTTCGTGTACCTGCCATTGATGATTGCCAAGCCGCTCGAGATTGGCGGGCTGAATTATGTCGGAGACACCTTGCTCTACGCCGGAACGGTGTTGGTTCTTGCGGCGGCGACGGGCAAGGGGAGCGATTCGGCGAAGGCGTGACGGTTGGGTGGCCGGCGCGGGTTCGGGCTGCGGACATTTGCGCCTGCCGGCTTCGGAAATCACATCGGCCGGCCTCAAGCAATTTCCACATCGCATGCGGTTCAGGGAGTTTGGTCCCCGGCTGCGGGAGCGGGTTTCAAACCCGCCCCTGCATCGGTCAGGCGGCGCGTCACGATTTGGGCCATGGTGTGACGGCGTGGAAGCTGGTGGACGGGCGCGCGGACAGGAGTGTCCGCGCCACGGGAGTCGGCAATTGGCGTGGGTTTGGTAGCACAGGCACTCCTGCCTGTGCTCTTTGTTGGGTGCGTCGAGGCGAATGGCAGTGGCGTGGGCGATGCCGGCAGAAAGGCGCACAGGCAAGAGTGCCTGCGCTACGGAGCGGAGCTTGACGTTGTGAGTTGTGGCTTGATGGGAGCTACGCCGACGAGAAGGCCGCAGCCAGGAGTGGCTGCGCTACGGGCCGGCTAGCGGAATTTTTCCCGGGCGGGGTCGCGGTCGAGTTCGGCGATGGTTTCCTTGAAGGCGCCGTAGCCTTTTTCGGCGTCTTTCAGGAGGCGGTCTTCTACGGCGCGGCGCAGGCTTTCGAGGCGCGTTTCGTGGCTGGCCTGGAGCATGCGGAACGCTTCGACGAGCGACTGCTGGACGGCGGCCATTGATTCGCGCGATTCGGTGCGTGCGCGGCGCAACTCGTCCTCGACGCTTTCGTGGAGCGCGTCGAGCGACGCGGCCACCTGGTTTTGCACTTCGACCAGGCGCTCCTCGATCGCGGCGCGAAGCTGCGGGTTCGAAGCCCCGCCTTCACTCTTGGCTCCCAGGCGGCTCTCGAGCCACTGGGCGAGGGCGTCAAAGGTGCCGCGCAGCTCGGTGGCGAAGCCGGAGAGCTTCTCGTCGACCTTGGATTGCGTTTCCGCGCGCAGCTCGCCAACCGAGCTGGTGAGCGTTCGGCTGCCGCTCTGGACCGCCGCGGCGAGCATCGACGAAAGGCTCTGCTGCAGCGTGTCGATCTTCGTGTTCATGGCGTAGAGCGGCGGGGCGAGCGTGTGGGAAAGCGCTTCCTGCGCGCCTCCCGGATTATCCATCTGGAAAATCCGGACGGCGACGATCACGGCGACCGCGGCCGCCACCGCCGAGAAGATCATGATGAGGGTCAGCAACTCTTCCCTCCGAGAGGAACGCCCAAAAAGTAACACGGGCGGGCGGCCGGTTCAACGCTGCTAATCAGATCGTTAATACCCTTTGCGGGGAGTTCATAGTTCACGCCTGCCTTCCATCGCCTTCATCATCGTCACCTCGTCGGCGTATTCCAGCTCCGATCCCGCCGGGATTCCGGTGCCGATGCGGGTGACGCGGACGCCGAGCGGCTTGAGCAGTTTCGAGATGTACATGGCGGTGGCTTCGCCCTCGGCGGTGGGGTTGGTGGCGATGATGATTTCCTCGACCGTGCCGCCTTTCAGGCGCTCGATCAGGCTCTTGAGGTGGAGCTTGTCGGGCCCGACGCCGCGCAGCGGGGAAAGCGCGCCGCCGAGCACGTGGTAGAGGCCGTTGTACTGGCGCGTTTTCTCGATGGGCATGATGTTGTGCGGCTTCCTCGACGACGCAGATCGTCTTGCCGGTTGCGGTCGGCGCCGGTGCAGTAACAGGCAGGGATCGACGTCGGTGATGTTGTTGCAGACCGAACACTGGCGCATGATTCACTTGGCATCGCGGATGGCGTCGGCCAGGGCGAGAGCCTGGTCCGGTCGGCGCGCAGAAGGTAAAAGGCGAGACGCTGCGCGGTTTTCTGTCCGATGCCGGGCAGACGTTTCAATTCGTCGATCAGCCGGGCGACGGGTGCGGCGAAATCAGGCATGGGATCGGCCGATTGCGCACGGAACGAGGGGACGAAGTCACCGGAACGTCAAAAGAGTCCCGGCAATGCTTCAGTAGATTGCCGACGCCGGGCATGCCGCTGGCCAGGTTCTTCATCTGGTCGGTGAGCTTCTTCGTCGACGCGGCGGCTGGCTTCGTTGACGGCCGCGCGGACCAGCTCCTGCAGCATCTCCGCGTCCTTTGCCGCAAAGACTTCCGGCTCGATCCGCACCTCGGTGACGTGCTTCTGGCCGTTCATCTTGACGATGACCATGCCGCCGCCCGCCGAAGCTTCCACGTGCACGGTATCCACCTGCCTCTGAATGGTTTCCTGCATCTGGCGGAACTGGGTGAGAATCTGCTGCAGCGCTTTCACTTCCATGGTCTACTCCTCGCCCCGGCGTTTGATCCGGAAATCTGGCCGCCGAATCGTTCCAGCATCGCGCGCACGATCGGATCCTGCTCGAACTGCGCGCGCAATTCCCGGGCGTGCCGGCTTCGGAACCGGAATTCTTCGCCGGGACGCGTGCGGCTGCGCCGCCGAATTCCGGCTCGCTCCAAGTTTAACACAGACGCGCAGGGTCTGTCCGAGGATGCGACTTGTAATGTGTGCGCAACTTCTCCATGGGCTCGCGCGACTGGAGCATTTCCGCGAGCGAGCGCTCTCGGGCGGGAAATAGATGTCGCAATTCGCCGCCGGTCAACTTCCCAGCGCGTGACGTGCGTCGACCAGTGAACCGAGAAATTTCTGCTGCGCGAGGACGGCGGCCTTATCGCCTGCACTTCGGCAGGATCGATGCCGGAGGTTTCCGGGACGTCATCCGGCGCGGCGGCGCTGGCCGATTCGTTTGACCCTGCATCGGCGGCGGCTTCCGCTTCCGAGGCGGACGCCGGCGGCGCCGGGGCGGTCCGCGATTCGGATTCCGCGGATGGTGGGGGCGCAAGGTCGGGTTTAAACCCGCCCCTGCAGGGGAATGATCTGATGTCGCGGCGGCGCGCGCGAAACCAGCATCCTTGGCCGGAGCTTCGGGTGTCGCCGGAATTGTAGGGGCGGGTTCGAACCCGCCCCGGCCGATGGATGCTTGGACGACGCTCCCGGCACGGAATCCGACGAAAAACGTGGCCGCGACGGGCCGGGGCCGGCGCCGGGCGACGGATTCCTCGATGGCGCCGCAGCGGCGGGCGGCGCGACGGGTGCTGTGCCGGGTTCGCGCGCGGGCCGCGCCTGGCCGCTCGAGTTCGGCGAGCAGTTCTTCGAGCGGCGCCAGGCGCGCGGCGTTCACCATGCGCAGCAGTCCCATCTCCAGATGCATGCGCGGATCGGGCTTGCGGCGCAGATCGTCATTGCGTCGAAAGCAGAATCTGGAAGAAGCGCGTCAGGTCTTCCTCGCTGAAAAGCGCGGCCTGGCGCTCGAGCCGCGGGCGCTCGTCGGCCGGCGCGGCGACCAGATCGGCGAATCCGGCGCCGGCAGACGCGCGCCACCAGCAGATTGCGCAAGTGGCCGAATCGCTTCCCGGCAGAAGAATGCTGAGATTTTGCCGCTCGGCGATGACCTGGTGGACGAGAGACAGCGCGCGCTCGGCCGAAGCCGTCGCGGCGGCTTCGATCATTTCGTCGAGCACCTCTTCGCTCACGATGCCCAGCAGTTCGCGCACCTCGCGGTCGGTGATCGATTTGTCGCAATAGGCGCAGCGCCTGCTCGAGCAGCGAGAGGCCGTCGCGCAGGCTGCCCTCGGCCCCGCGGGCCAGCACGGCCACGGCGCCCGGCTTCGATCTCGAGGCCTTCGCCTTCGTGATGTGCTCGATCGCTTCGGCGATTTCGCGCGAAGGAGAGCGCGCGGAAATGAAAATGCTGCGCGCGCGACCGGATCGTCTCCGCCAGGTCCTCCGGCTCGGTCGTCGCCATGACGAAAATCACTGTGCTCGGGCGGCTCTTCGAGGGTTTTCAGCAGCGCGTTGGAGGCTTCGTCGGTGAGCATGGTGGGCTTCGTCGAGGATCACCACTTTGTAGCGGCCGCCGGCCGGGGCGTAGCGCACCATTTCGCGCAGCTCGCGGATCTGGTCGATGCCGCGATTCGATGCGGCGTCGATTTCCATCACGTCGAGCGAATTGCCCGGCCGAAATTTCGCGGCAGGAGTCGCATTCGTTGCACGGCTCGGGCGCGGGGCCCTTTTCGCAGTTGAGCGCCTTGGCGAGGATGCGCGCGGTGGTCGTCTTGCCCACGCCGCGCACGCCGGAAAAAATGTAGGCGTGGGCCACGCGGCCCGAGCGAATGGCGTTCTGCAGCGTGCGCGTGACGTGCTGCTGGCCGACGACGTCCGCGAACGTCTGCGGCCGCCATTTTCGCGCGATGACCTGGTAGCTCATTGGGCTGGGATAAGGCTCGGAGGGGCGCCCGCCTCAGGCGGACGCCCCTGCAATCGAAAAGCTATTTCGTTTCCTTGGAAATTTGGAGGAACTTCGGGACATCCACGGCACACGCTCCTGATCCGCTACCGTTGCTCCCTTCCGGGCCTGGCGGAATTTGCGGGGAAGTGTTGCGCGGAGCCCGAAGTTCCACGTTCGAAAATCCTTCAACCTCGACACGCGAGTCTAGCACAGCGGTCAAACCCGAGAAAGCAGCGTGGCCGTGCGATGATGCCATTGCTCGCTCTCCGGCGTGGCGCACGAACCTAAAGATTTGCGCACAGAGGGCACAGAGAAAACACGGAGGTCACGGAGGGGCTGGGGTTTCTCTGTGCTCTCCTTTTGTCCTCTGTGCCCTCTGTGCGCAAATCTTTGACGGTTTCGGTTCTGGAACCAAGCGGCGAATCGTTGGCGGCGGCTTCGCGTGCCGTGCGGTATGCTGGCTCCAGATTCCTCCCGTTATCCGCAGCGCCACTGTGGTCCCTTTTCAGGGCTAGGAGGAGATATGAGGCGGACTGTATCCATAGCCGCCGTGGCGCTCGTTTTGATGGGCCTGGTGGCCTATCTGCCTGCCTACGGTAAACCCACCATCCAGATCATGCGCGGCACCGAAATCCGGCTGGTGCTGCTCAACGGCTTGAGCTCCAACGTCAATCGCGACGGCGATCCTTTCGAAGCCATGGTCGCCGCGCCGGTTTTCCTCGGCAACCAGTTGCTCTTGCCTGCCGGCACGCACGTCCGCGGGGTGATCTCGCGCGTTTACGGGCCGAAACGGTTCAACCTGTTCCGGGGCCAGGCTGCCATGGTGCTCCAGTTCCAGTCGATCCAACTGGGCGGCGTCACCATTCCCTGCCAGATGAGCATCCTTACGATTGAACGGAGCACGCAGGACCCTCGGGAGCGCAAGGACGTGAAGACCGAGGAAGGCTCGATCGTGCAGGAGAAGCCCGACATCAAGGGAGATATCGAGACCGCGGCGCTCGCCACGGGCGGAGGTTCGCTCGTCGGCGCGGTTTTCAGCCACGTCGCGCGCGGCCTGCTGCTCGGCATGGGCGGCGGCGCAGCCTACGTCCTGATCCGCAAGGGCAAGGACGTGCGCCTGCCCGCGCAAACCGCGTTCCGCGTACGCCTCGATACCACCGTCACGTTCCCGCAATCGCTGCTGAATGCCGTGCCCGCCGGCTCGTCGGTAGGCAACTAGCGGAGACTGCGCGGCGAATGGCAGGGCCTGCGCGGCAAGTCGCGCAGGCCATCGCGGAGATGCGCGCGCATCGCAGGGGCACGTGGCAACGTGCCTGACCGGCTACGCGGCGATGCAAGGCGCTGGTTTTGGCAGCACAGGCACTCCTGCCTGTGCGGTTTTGCTTTGGCGACGGGGCAAATGCGACGGTCCCGCATCGCTGTATCGCGACGACCGACTTGGTGGCGCTCGGAGCGATTGCCTCCGGCACAGGCAAGAGTGCCTGTGCTACGGAAAACTCATGCCTCCATTTGCTGCTTCGCCTTCAGCCGGGCTTCGCGTGTGAAATAACGGGTGGCCGGACGCGCCTTTGGTAGCACAGGCACTCTTGCCTGTGCCTGATCAAACTATTCCAAGCCCCGATAACACCCTCGCCGCTATCACGCAAAACGGAAGCGCTGTATTTGTCTCCATCCGTGCAAAAACCGCGCGGGCAGGAATGCCTGTGCTACCGGCGGCGCTGGGCTGGCGCTCAGGCGTCCTTCAGCTGTTTCGCCTTCAAGCGGGCTTCGCGTTTGAAATAGCGATAGAGGCTTGTGCGCCCGATGCCGAGAATCTGCGCGGCGCGCACGCGGTTGCCGGCGCAGAATTCGAGCACGCGGCTGATATGCTGGCGGCGCACCTCTTCGAGCGGGACCGGGCGCCAGGTGTCGTCGAGATCGAGCGCGGCCGGATGCGGTTTCTGCAAATGCGGCGGCAGATCGGCGATGTCGATGAAATTCGATTCGGCGGTGAGGCAGGCGCTCGAAACCACGTTTTCCATCTCGCGCACGTTGCCCGGCCAGTGATAACGCAATAGCACCGCCTGCGTCCGCCGCGTAAGACCGCGCACGCTCTTGCCGTATGCCAGGTTGTATTTCTTCAGGAAGAACTGCACGAGCAGCGGAATATCCTCGATGCGCTCGGCAAGGCTGGGAACGCGGATTTCGAGCGTCGAGAGCCGGTAGAAGAGGTCCTCGCGGAAGCGCCCGGCCATCACCTCGGCGCGTAAATCGCGATTCGTCGCGGCGACCAGCCGCACGTCCGCCTTGCGAATTTCGGGCGAGCCGACACGCTGAATCTCGCGATTCTCGATCACGCGCAGCAGCTTCGATTGCATCCCGAGCGACATCTCGCCAATTTCGTCGAGGAACACCGTGCCGCCATTCGCGTATTCGAACAGGCCGGGCCGCGTGTCGGTGGCGCCGGTGAACGCGCCGCGCACATGGCCGAAAAGCTGGCTTTCGAGCAGCGTGTCGACCAGCGCCGAGCAGTTGCACACGGCGAACCGCTGCGAGGCGACCGGGCTCAGCTTGTGCAGCGCCCAGGCCACCAGTTCCTTGCCGCTGCCGGTGGGCCCGACGACGAGCACGTTCGTGAAATGGCGCGAGATTTTCTGCACGCGCTCGAAAACGTCGATGATCGCCGGACTGCGCCCGACGATGCCGTGAAATTCCAGATGCGAGAGCAGCCGCTCCTCGAGGTCGCGGATGTGCGCGCGGCGGCCGAACTCCTCGCCCAGCCGTTCGAGCGCGCGCTCGAGATGCATCCAGTCGATCGGCCGCTCGAGGAAATCGTAGGCGCCGCGCTTGATCGCCTCGACCGCCTCCTCCACCGGCCGCCCGTCGCCGATCAGGACGACGTAGACGCCCGGATCGATTTCGAGCGCCCGCTCGAGAAATTCGAGCCCGGTCATTTCGCCGAGCGCCATCTCGACCAGCGCCACGCGGTGCTGGCCGTTGCGAATCCGTTCGAGCGCATCCTGCGCGCTCGGCGTGGTGTAGACGGGATAGCCCATCCGTTCAAGGTTTTCGCCGATCAGTTCGACGTCTGTTTCGGAGCTGACGACGCAAACGGAAAGCGTGCGTCGTGCGGTAAGAACAACGCGATCTTCGGTGACGAGTGTCATGGCGAAGGGGAAGTGGCAAGCGGTGTGCCAAATGCGCAAAGGTGTTGCGAAAGTGGCCACGTTCCTGTCGATCTGGAACAGGTAACCGCGCTTCATAGAGTGACTTAGGTCAGTTCGGAACATGCGCGGGGGGCGAGCGGAAAGAGGTTCGCGGCCGCCTGCGGCGGGTGATTGCGCTGTTCTACTCTGGAACAGATTGTTTCAAGTTTGAACTTTTGCGCCGCTGCTCGTCGTGCCCAGTTGCGGCATAGCAGCTCGGCTGCCGGATTCATCGCAGAGGCGCAGAGAGCGCGGAGGAAATCCGGAGCCGTCAATCGCACAGCCATTCCTGCCTGCGGGCCGAAGCCCCTTCGCGGGCGTAGGCTCGGCTGTGCGCCTGTCAATCAGCCTCGGCTCGTCAAAGGCGCACAGGCAGGAATGCCTGTGCCACGGGGCGCGGGATCGAGCATGGGTTTGGGTAGCACAGGCACTCTTGCCTGTGCCGGCGGCAACCGCCCCGAGCGCCGCCAAGTCGATCGTCACCATCCAGCGTTGCGGGATCGCCGCATTTGCCTCGCCGCAAGAGCAAAACCGCACAGGCAAGAGTGCCTGTGCTACCAAACCCCGCCACGCACCCCGTCAGAACGTGTCGGCCATCTCGCTAGGCGGGAGGGTATCCTTGCCTTCCGTGTCTTCCGAGCGGCGATGCCCCAGCCTCCGCAGCGTTACGCGGCTCGTCCCTTCGCTCTCCGCTCCGGAAACTTCGAGCACCTGGTAGGCAACGGGAAATGCCGGAAAGCCGACGCGGGAATCGATCAGGCGCAGGAAGACCATCGATCCGGTGCGCAGCGGGTGGCGCAGATGAATGATGCGCGCGCCCTCGAGGCTCAATTCGAGCGTGGCCTTCTCGACGAAAAAACTTTCCGCGACGTCCCAGCCGGAGACTTCCACGCGGTAATCGGAAACCGACGATTGCGGGTCCATCCCGTTCACAGGCTTCAAAACCAGCAGCCGGCATGCCAAAGGCGCGATCGATTGCGCGTGGTTGCGAGCAGGCGAAAAAGTGCGTGTCCCCGGATGAAACAAATGTCGTGAAGCGACCCGTTGTCGCGAAAAGCTTTTATCTCCTGTCTCCGGCGCGCCGGCGCGCGCCGTGGCGTGCGCGGTCGCTCCGGTTCCGGAAAAGTGCTATAAATTCCGCATTCGGAAATCATTTCCGCGTAGAGGTGGCCCATGGCAAGCGCGTTCCCGGAAAACTATCTCGATCTCATTACCGCCAAGAAAGCTTTCGCCCAGCTCGCCACGCTGATGCCCGACGGCTCGCCGCAGGTGACGCCGGTCTGGTGCGACATGGCCGGCGACGTGATTCGGGTGAATTCGGCCAAGGGACGGCAGAAGGACCGCAACATGCGGCGCGATCCGCGCGTGGCGCTCTGCCTGATGGATCCCGAAAATCCCTATCGCTACGTGGAACTGCGCGGGCGAGTGGTCGAAATCACCGAAGAGGGCGCCGACGCCCACATCGACAGCCTGGCGCGCAAATATCTCGATGTAGAAACCTACCCCTACCGCCAGAAGGACGAGATCCGCGTCATCTACAAAATCGAGATCGAGCACAGCCAAGGTCTCCGCTAGCGCGGTGATGCTCTAGTGGCTGTGCTACGGTGCATTCCGCGCGATCCGTTGCGCTGCCGCGATCAAGCTGCCGGCGAGCTCCTGCGGCGACATCCCGATGGCTTCGATGCGAAACGTGTCGGCCAGCGTCTTGGGCAACGGCGCCGTATCCAGCCGCACCACGACCAGCGGCAGCCGCCGCTCGGCGATCATCGCCAGCACGTCGGGCAGTTCCCGGTCGACCCACGGCGCCCCGAGACACGCCCGTGACCAGAAAAGCGCGAAATGCGTCACGCGCTTGATCGCCCCGCTGACTTCCTTCACCAGGGAATCGGCCGGCGTGAGACGATCGGCGTCGAGGCATGCCTCGGCGCCACGCGCGCGCACCGCTTCGGCGACGCGCTTCACCAGTTGCCGGTTCACCGAGCGATGCGCGAGGAACAGCGTCAGCGGCCAGCGCCGATCGGCGCGCGAGCGGGAACGGTTTTCCTCGGCGTTCTGCGTGCAGCAGCTCGGCGAGATTCGCCAGCCAGCGTGTGTTCCCCGGTGATCGCTCCGTCCACCGGTCGCCCGAAACCTCCGCGGCAAGGAAGGCCACGTGGCCCAGCCCGCACCGCGCCACCGAAGCGAAAATGCAGGGCTCCATGCGCGAGAACTCGCCGGCCCCGCGCGGCTCGACGATGCGCGCCGTATAGAGATTTCCCGACGCCGGCAGATCCTGCCACGACGAGAGCTGCGCCGGATTGCCGGCCACAATCTCTTCGACGCCGGCGAACGCCGGCCGCAGCCATTCCGAAAGCAGCATGTTCGACGGACGGCACACCATCTGCTTCGGGTTCTGCCAGAAGCTGGTCTCGTCGGCGGCGTAGACGACGTCGCCCGTGGTGAACTGCGCGCGGGCGCGAAGGAACCGCGCGGCATATTCGTAGCGCGGGCGATGGCGGCAAAGTTCGCGAGTGCCGCAATCGGCCACGATCAGCACGCCGCCGCGATCGACCACGTCCTCGATCACCGGCCAGTCGATCTTCCACGCGCCGCGGTCGTCGGCGAACAGGCCGCCTTCGATGTAAACGAGATTGGGCGCGAATTCGCGCACCAGTTCCTCGGAAACCGTGTCGCGAACCACCCTCGCGTCGATCTCTCCGGCCACCACCGCCGGCAACACGCGGTGCGCGAGCAGGCAATCTTCCGCGCGCGAGCGCAGCTCTTCAAAAAGCTTTCGCCCGGCCAGGCCGTCGTGATCATCGACGCTCGGCGACGTCGCGAGATACAAGGTTCGCATGGACATGTGCAGGGAAGGGGTTTCGTCAGACTAGCACCGCAGCCGTTGCGTCACAAGACACGACCACCGCGCCTGTGACGAGAAAGCAACTCGCCGCCGTGCTAGGCTCGGGTGGAGGTTTGGAGACCCCGTGAAATTCCGCCTCGGCATCGTTCTTTCCGCTATTTTCCCTGTCTGTGTCTGCGGGATGATTGCGCCGGCGCAAGCGGCCCCGTCCCGGACGGGAGCAGCATCGGCGTGCGTGCCGGTTTCGGCCCGGCACAACTCCCGGCTAGTGCCGGTCACCAGCGCGCAGTTGCAAGCTCCCGGCGACGGCGACGTCCAGTTGCAGTGCGGCTTCACCTATGCGCCGGCCCTCCACATGGTCCTGCCGACGCACCCGGCCATCATCCACATGGTCAGGCCGGTCTATCCGCAGGACGCGAAGGAGAAGGGCATCCAAGGTACGGTTCAGCTAAGCGCCCTGATCGGCAAGGACGGCCACGTGAAAAAGCTGAGAGCGATGTCCGGCCCACCGATCCTCGTGAAGGCGTCCGAGGCTGCGCTTCGTCAATGGGTCTACAAGCCGACCCTGCTCAATAGCCAGCCGATCGCGGTTGAGACGGATATCAACGTTATTTTCGAGGTGCCCAAGCGCCCGAAAGCCAAGGAGGGCCATAAGTGAGATTCCGCCTCGTTCTTGCTGTCGCGAGCCTGCTGCTCCTTTCGGGAACACCTGCGCAGGCGCGCCGAAATCCGGCATCATCGCCCGCGGCAAACTGCCCGCAGCAGAAGCGCGTGATCCGAGTCCCCATGAAGGTCGTGTACGCCAAAATCCTGCATACCATCGATCCGATCTACCCGCCCGAGGCCAAGGCGAAGGGGATTCAGGGCACGGTCTGGCTGAAGGGCATGATCGGGATCGACGGCCGCGCGCACGACCTGAAGCTGGTTTCCGGCCCGCGCGCCCTGGTCGGCGCCGCGGAGGACGCGGTGCGTCAGTGGACTTTCGAGCCGGCGACGTTCGACGGGAAACCGCGCGCGGTGCCCTGGGATTTCCATCTGAATTTCCGCATGGACGAGACCACTGAGCCGCCAAGGAACATCGCGTTGAGCCGCGAGTCCATGACGCACCGGGTGGTGCGCAAAGTGGCGCCCGTCTACCCGGCCGAGGCGCAGCGAAAAGGCATTTACGGAGACGTTGTGCTCAGAGCGCTCGTCGGCAAGGACGGCCGCGTGAAGTCGGTGGAGAAAATTTCCGGAAATCCGATCCTGGCGAAAGCCGCCATCGCAGCCGTGCGCCAATGGGCCTACGAACCCACGCTGATCCACGGCGAACCGGTCGACGTCCACCTGACCGTCACCGTTTCCTTCGCGCCTCCCAAGTAGCGCCAGCCCCCAAGCGAGAAGGAAAACATGATCGCGCAGCAAATTCTCGCCTCACGTAGCACAGGCATTCCTGTGTTCAGACTCATGACATCCTTTACACGGTGTTATCAGGACATCCTTTACACTCGCCCCGGTTTGTGACGAGGGCGGTGACCGCCCTCGGACGGGGGCGAGGATGGCTTGGGGGACCGTGGACGTAGACGAGCAGCGGATGCGGTTTGTGGTTTGCGCCAGCCGGCGCGAGAAGACGATGCAGGCACTGTGCCGGGAGTTCGAGATCTCGCGGCCAACCGGCTACGTTCTGGCTGCGGCGCTATCAGGAGGGCGGGCTGGTCGCCATGGCCGAGCGGAGCCGGCGTCCGCGCCACAGTCCGGCGCGGACGCCGGTGGGGATCGAGCAGCGCGTTGTCGAACTGCGCGAGCAGCGGCCCGACTGGGGAGCGCGCAAGCTGCGGCATCTGTTGGCGGGCGAGGGCGTGGACCTGCCGGTGATCACGGTGCAGCGGATTCTGCATCGCCATGATCTGGTGCGGCCGCAGGACCGGCATCGCGCGGCGACGAAGCGGTTCGAGCGCGGCGCGCCGAACCAGCTCTGGCAGATGGATTTCAAGAGCCCGGTGGGCTGGGACGCGCCGGTCGGCCCGCTCTCGCTGCTCGACGATCACAGCCGCTACGCCGTGACGCTCACCGGGACCTGGTCGACGCGAGCCGATGCGGTGCGCGAGTGTCTGGAAGCGGTGTTCACGCAGTCCGGCGTGCCGGAGGCGATGCTGATGGATCACGGCACGCCGTGGTGGAACATGCGGGCGGCGACGGGTTGGACCTGGCTGACGGTGTGGCTGATGAAGCAGGGCATTCGGATGCACTTCAGCGGCTATCGGCATCCGCAGACGCAAGGGAAGGTGGAGCGTTTCCATGGAACGCTGGAAGCGGCGATGCGGCGGCGCGGCGTGCCGGTCGGCGAGCAGCGCCAGGTGTGGCTGGACGCGTTCCGGCAGGAATACAACCACGTGCGTCCCCATGAAGCGCTGGGCATGCGGACCCCGGCTTCGGTGTGGAGCAAGAGCACGAAACGGTATCAGCCGAATCCGCCGGCCTGGGAATACGACGCGGGAGCCGAGGTGCGCAAGTTGCAGGCTGAGGGTCAGCTCTGCCTCGAGGGCCGCCGCTGGGACATCAGCCGGGCCCTGGCCGGCGAATGGGTGGAACTGATCCGGGTCGAAGGACGGATCCTGGTCTACTACTGCCGCAGCCTGGTCCGCGAGATCGACCCGCTCAGCCAGCGGTCCACCGCGGTGGACCGCTGGCTGAGCGACACTGACCCGCAAGTGTAAAGAATGTCCTGATAACACTCTGTAAAGGATGTCCTGGAACTTGACACATTCCTGCCTGTGCTCTTTTTGCAAGCACGCCCACGATCTCCAAAGCCCTGCCGGTGGTCACAAGAACCGCCGGTTTTGGTAGCACAGGCATTCCTGCCTGTGCTCTTTTCGCCCAGCGGCATCAAGGAACCGTTCAATCAAATTCTCAGGGAAGGGAACCGCCGTCCAAAGAGGTGATGGTTCCGGGGCCTGGACTCGAACCAGGATAACCAGATCCAAAGTCTGGTGGCCTACCGATTAGCCGACCCCGGAATGGGAAGCCGTGCAGTCGTGGCGCGCGGCAGACCGGACCCGGTCACGCCGCGGCCGCCTGCCTGCGCCGACGTTCATGATACCCAAAGTTTCAAATCTCTGCTTTCGACACGCCAGCGGCAATGAACATCCTACCGCCCGCAAGAGAAAATACACCCGCCCTGACCATCGCCAATCGCTGCCTCCGCCTCCCGTTCTCCGCCGGTCTCCCGTGCCAGTCTGCGAGACAGAATCTCACCGCTCGCAGATCTAGCTCTCTTCGCGCCGGCACATTCCTTCCGCCCAGCGACGACGAAATTGCCGACGGAACTCGACCACCGACAGCACCGCCTACCCGTTCTTCGAAAACAGGCAATCAAAGACGGCGGTGAGGCGGCGGCTGTATTTGTCGCCGCTCCCCGCCGGTTCATGCGTCTTGCCGGTTGTTCGGTTAGTGGATACGTACGTCGAGTTCGGCCGTCAGCGGGCCTTCTTCTACCTCCCCGCCTTGGAGCAGGCATTCTCGGATCTCACGCTTTTTCGCCTCCCACAGCCGCGACCACAGGATCGCCCGCTTTCTAAGAATGCGCTCTTCGGCGAGGTCGGCCTGGGTGACGCGCCGCGTCTTCTTTGGAAACTGTAGGACGCTGCTCATGGGCCCCCTCGTGTGGCCGTTCTGCCATTTCGCGCGCCGCACGAGCAAAATCTTCCGCCTGTTCAGTTCCTTCCTGGTAAATACCCCGCGCGTCAACCTTGCGCCCCTTCCTGCTTCCCGGGCGCGCCTCCCACTCGGCGAGCGTCTGCGTATCGCCCGCCGCCCGAAGCTGCCTCATCGACCAGATCAGCAGCCGCTCGGCCAAATTGCTTGTTGTACGGCCCTCCCGGCGCGCCTGATCCTGCAGCGCGCGCTTCAGCCAGGGAAGGCCCATCACGCCAATATTCACTCGCTGTTCTTTCATAGAGCCTCGCCAGAACTCTACAGGAACTCCGGAGGCCGCAAAACTCCCTTGACATCATTAATGTTCTATTGGGTCATATCGGCAATTAATGATTGGTTATTGCCCAATTCGCCATGAGGAGGCCCCGCGATGAGTCCCTCGCCCTCGTTTCCCCCTCGTTCCGCGCCTCGCCCGCATGCCGGCCTCCGCGTCGCCGGTACCGGCCGGCCGGATTCCTTCCGGCCGGCCCCGAAGGAAGCGGCCGATTCCGGCCCCGTCGCGCAGGCGATCGGAGCGCTGGTCTTGCTCCTCATCTGGCTGCTCGTTTTCTTTCTCGCTCTCTGGCCTGTCTGGTCCGGCGTTTGGGCCAGGCTCGCCGTTGCCGTTTCGCCCTTCAAGCATTGATCCGCCGCGCGCGGTTTGGAAACGAGGTCCGCTGATGTCATTGCCCGAGCCCACTGGAATTCACTGCTCCCTCTGCAACGGCCCGATTCTGCGCCACCGCGAATGGAGCGCCTGCTGGTACGAATGCGAATCCTGCGGCAGCCAGAAATCGATCGCGCATATTCGGCCAAATCGCGCAGGTGGCGCGCGCCAAGCATCTCTCGTGCCGCAGGAGCCCGGGCAGAGCACCGGCCGCCAACCCGCCGTGAAATTGCTCCCTCCGGGCGCCATGCCCTCGGCCTCGTGCGCGCCACAGAAGCGACTCCGGGGCAGGGAATCGCGATCCGCAATCGCCGCAAAAAGCCGCCGCGCCGGAGCGGCTCTATGAACGGCTTCGTGAAATTGCGCCGCGGTCTGGCGGAACACGTTGGCACCGGCCGCATGACGCTCACCGAGCACGGCGCCTACACGCTTCTGCTCCAGCTCGCCGACCACACCACCGGCCGCTGGCGCGGGACGCAGCGTTCTTTCGCAGCGGCCGCCGGCATCAGCTCGGGCATGGCGTGGAAGATCCTCACCTCGCTCGAGCAGAAAGGATATCTGTCATGGAATCGCGAGAGACGGTCTGTGCAAATCTCGAAGTTTTTCGTGGAAAAGCCGGTGGAAATCGAACGCCAGTCACCCGCCCCTGGTCGCCCCATTGACCAGGTTGGTCACGCCCATGACCGCCTTATAAGGAATACAAGAACTCCTCTCGAGAAAAGAGACGTAGCGCCATCCGACGCGGCGCATGCACCCGCTCCACCCACCCGAACGATTGAAACCCCAAAACCCGATCCCGCCGTAATGGTCGCGATCCTCTCGGCAATGCGCCAGGTGGCATTCACAAAGTCCATCGGCGACGAAATCAGGAGCCGCCGCGCCGCCTCGCCACGTTCGTTCCTCGCACCAAGCGCAGCCCGCCGCGCCGGCGATCGTTCGCCGCCCTGAGGAATCGTGTCGAAAACCGGTTTTCGTCAGGACACGGCTTTAGGGCGCGTAGAAGGAGGTTTCGTAAGGGCACGGCTTCAGCCGTGCCGCAAACGCAAAGACAGGAAAGCGGCTTTAGCCGCTGAGGGCCACCGGTAATGAATGGGCACGGAAGTTTTTCCGTTACGCAACCGGCAGAGCAGGGAAGAGCGGAGTCGATTTCCAGGCGAGAAATTTGATTTCGGAGAATTCAAACAGGGAAGGGAAGGTGAACCCGTGAGTCTGCCACACATGAAGCCGCTACCGATTCTCGCTGCCGCCAAGCCGCACGGCACGCGCCTCAAATATCTCGCCGGCTGCCGCTGCCTGCCCTGCCGCGCCGCCAACGCGTGCTACGAAAGCCGCCGCATCCGCGCCCGCCGCGCCGGAGACTGGAACGGAATCGTCTCCGCCGGCCGCGCCCGCCGTCATCTGAAAGCGCTCTCGCGCTCGGGCGTCGGCCGCCGCACCGTGGCCGAAATCTCCGGCGTCCCGCAGTCGATCGTCCACCAGATCAAGCTCGGCCGCCGCCGCCGCATCCGCGCTCGCACCGAGCGCCGCATCTTCCTCGTCAACAGCCGCGCCATGAACCAGGCCCGCCTCGTCCCCGCGCACCGCACCTGGCGCATGATCGCCCGCCTGCTCGACGAAGGCTTCTCCAAAGCCGAAATCGCCCGCCGCCTCGGCTACCGCTCCCCCGCGCTCCAGCTGCGGCGCACCCGCATCACCGCCCGCACCGCCCTCCGCATCGAGCGCTTCTACCGCCGAATCATGGTCGTGTAAGAGTGAACATTCGGACTGGATAGCTCCAGCCATCATCGGTTCGGGTGTCCCAGGCGCCGGAGTTGCGCCTGGGGATTTTGTTCGGAGACCGGCGGAAGCCGCTATCCTTTCCACCCCGCCTTCCGAAACGCCGCCTTCACCTTCTCCGCCCGCGTCCCCGCATCGGCAATCGCCTGCGCCACCACGCCATCCACATCCTCTTCCGTCCCATCCGCCCGCAGCGCGTAAATCGTGTGGACGCTCCGTGCCCCCAGATCATCCTCGATCGTCACAACGACAGCCGCCGCCGCGGAATCAAATCGCCTGCCGATTTCTTTAGCAGCCATGGATCGTGTGTAGCGCCGGCCTTCAGTGTTCGTTGCCAAGACATCCTTTACACCGGTTGCCAGGACATCCTTTACACCTGGCTGTGCTCTTCCGGGTGTGGGTTTGGGTCCGAGCAGGTCCCGGAGGGAGCCCGTAGGGCGACCGGAGGGACCTGCTCGGCGGCGATTGCCGCGTCCCTCGTGTGCTCGATCACCAGCGGGCGGCTTTGCCCGCTCGCCAGATCGATCTCGCGAATGTACATGTGCCGGTAGCTGACCAGCAGCTTGCCGTCGAACCGTTCGACCCGTACCCGTCGCTCCGCCAGCGCCTGGCACACAAACAGCCGTTGCCGACCCTCGACCAGACTCCCTTGCGTGTTCAGCTGCCGCACCTCGCTCCCCTCCGGGTATTCCCAGTCCCGTGGTCGCTCCTGATAGGCCCGTCGACTCGGCCGGTAGCGATCAGCCGGTCGCTGCATCCCCAGCGCTTCATGCGGCCGCCGATGGTTGTAGCTTTGCCGAAACTCTTCCAGCACACCCGGCCACTGCTCGATCCGCTCGGGAACGCCGCGGCGCCGCAACTCCTCCCCCAGCGTCCGGTGTAGCCGCTCGACCTTCCCCTGCGTCTGCGGATGGCGCACCTGTCCGTAGTACAACCGGATCCCTTGCTCGATCAGCCGCACCGACAACCACGTCAGCCCCCACCCGTTCGTCGTCGCCCACCAGAGCGAGCCGTGGTCCATCAACATCGCCTCTGGCAATCCGTATTCCCGGAACGTCGCGACCAAGCTCGCGTAGGCCAACTCCGCCGTCAGCGCGCTCAACGCGTGCAGCCCGACCAGGTAGCGGCTGTGATCGTCCTCGATCGTCAACGGGTGGCACTCGCCGCCCTCGAGCGGGTACTTCCCCTTGGTATCCATCTGCCAGAGCTGGTTCGGCTCGGACCGCTCAAACGTCTTTGGCGCTGGCCCGTGTACGTCCTTGGCGATCAGATCGTGCCGCTCCAGAATCCGATGAATCGTCCGGACCGGCACGTGAATCCCCTGCTCATCGCGCAGCACCACGTGCAACTTCTTCGCTCCCCAGCCGGTCTGCTCCCGCAGGGCCACCACCTGCTGCTCGGTCCCCTCCGGCGTGCGCGCCGGCGTCCGATGCGGTCGCCGGCTCCGCTCCACCAACGCCGTCACCGTCCTGGCTTGCTCGTAGCGGCGCCGCCACACATACCCGGTCGGCCGCGAAATCCCAAACTCCCGGCATAACTTCGCCAGCGGCTCCCGGCCATCGACGGCCCGAACCACAAACCGCACCCGCTGCTCGCTCACGTCCACGCTCCTCCAAGGCATCGCTCCCGACCTCCTCGGTCGGAAACTCTATCCCACCTGTAAAGGATGTCGTGGCAACCACTGTAAAGGATGTCCTGGCACCATACACTTCAGGGCGGCACTTGGTCGAGATGGACTCCGAAGTCCCGCCTACCCCACCACCACATAAGGCTGAGCATGAAACCGCGGCTCGTTCCAAAGCACGTCATCCACAAATCTGTCGTACTCATTCCGCCGCCGCTCATCAGCCTGATAAACGGCTTCCCGCTTCTTTGCCAGGGACTGCCCCCGCGACCATTCGATCGCCCGCACCACGTAATCGCAGATCGCGGGTGTCAACCCGAGAAACTCCCCGCCAGGCGTCTGAAGCGTGAAGCAGTGCTCCCACTCCCCCCGGCTCGGAAACGGCCCCAGCGCCGGCACGCTCCGCCCATCCACAGTCTCGATCGTCTGCCGGTACCACTCCTCCGGCGATCCATAAGCCTCCGGCGGCATCCATCGCTCCAGATGCCACCGCTCATGCGGAAAATATTTCGGCACCTCGCGCAGTTCCACCACCTCGCGGATCAGCGACCCGTTCGCATCCCGGTCGCACCATTTCCCGCCCACCAGCTCCAGCCGCGACCACCCCCACACCACCCGAAAATTCGGCTCCCCAAACCGATTCCGCCCGCCCGCGCGAGTCACGCGTTCCTGCACGTCAACCGGCGTCCGTTTCGTCTCTCGCAAAATCTGCACCATGGATGTGTCCGTGTCCCGCCTCTAGCTTGCGTTTCTTACAAGGGGGCTTGTCGCCAGCGCTCCCCAGCGACAAAACCGCTGTCATCCTGAGCGAAGCGAAGGATCCCGAGCGCTCAGAGGCAGAGTGGCCCACGCAGAACGGCCTGTCGAAACTGGCGAGCGACGCGACATAGCTGCGGGCCGCAACCGGTAAGCGTTCCCCTCATCGGGATGCTGTGTTGGTAAGAAATCTCGGCTAGAGCGGTGATTTGCTCCGACGCGATTCCGAGCAGGCAGTGCGTAGGGGCGGGTTTCAAACCCGCCCCCACGTTTTCCCCGCTTAGTACCCGCTCGGAATTGCCAGGTTGTAGATGTAAGCGCCCGACCGCGGCGAATCCATCCACAGCTGAAATCCCGTGATGAAGTAAAAGATGTAAGCGGCCGCCAGGCCACCCGAAGTCCCGTAGATCGGAAACACCGTCTGTCCTCCGATCTCGTAGAAATCGATGTCCTGCATCACCGCCCGTCCCCAGTGCGACAGGTTGATGAAGTCGATGCGCGCCGGGCTAGCGTTGATCGAACTCTTGATCGGCACGCCGCCCATCGTCTTCTGCCCGGTGAACAGCAGATCGAGGTCGTTCGCCCGCGATCCGCCCTCCTTGATGATTTCGCTGATCGCCACGCCCAGCGATTCCCAGGCATGCTCCTGTTCGAGCGAGGTGTACGCGATCAGCTTCCCGAGCTGGTTCACGCCCAACGCCTTCCGCACCTTGTTGATCGCCAGCCGCACGTTCATCGGCACCAGCGCCGCATTCCCCGCGTTCACCGAGGGCGTCGCCAGTTCCACCGGATACGTCGACCGGTTCAGGTTCAGCCAGGTCCCGGTCGTCGCATTGTTGTGGTGATACGGAATCCCTCACAGGCTCGTCGGATTCGCCCCGCTCACCCCGTCATGCAACAGCAGGTCGCCGTCCACATAGCCGGCCGGCAGATTGTCCACCTGGATGAACTTGTTGAACGGATCCACCAGCACCACGTTCGCCGACCCGCGATTGGTCGTGAGCGTCGAGTCGTACCACTGGATCGTCTCGGTTGTAGTAGAAGAGCTGCGCCCCCGGCGGTGTCACCAGGTTGATCTGACCCGCAGCGCCCGCCACCAGGTTCACGCCGGTGGTCTGCACGCTCGCGATCGTGCCCAGCACGCCGTTGCCGGCGGTCTGGAGCACCTTGTCGAGGAACGATCGGAACTGCGCCATCCCGTTCTTCACTTCGCGCTTGGCCGCGTTCTCGACCGCTTTCTCCGGCGCGTTCGTCGAGTACTCCACCAACTTCGTGATCTCGACCGCGTGCCGGAAAAACACCGGAGTCACCTGCGCCACGTCGTAAGTCGTTCCCGACCCGCGCCCCAGGTCTCCGCCGTCCAGGTTCGCCATCCCCGCCTTGCCGCCCGGCCGGATCTGCAACGGCAACCGCATGTTCCGGCTCGATACCCGCTCCACATCCCCACGCTGCTGAATCATCGTCAGCAGAATGTCGTCACGTTCGTACAGCAGGGGAAGTTTGTCCCGCACCTTCTCCAGCTGCAACGCAACCGACTGCGCATTCGCCATCTGTGCCATGTCAATTTTTCTCCCGCTCCCGACCCAGTCGGAAGCCCCAGAGCAGACCGTTCAAGCCCGCCGCCAGCCGTCGTGCTTCCCGTTCGCCGCCGTCCCCACCGCCGTTCAGCTCGTCTTCAGTACCGCCGCCGTCCAGCGTGCCTCCCGTAGCGCCGGCGTCTCGCCGGCGCCTGTGGCCCGAGCCCGCACAACGCCCCCAGTAGCACAAGCTTCAGCCTGTGCCCCCGCGAGCCACGTCCCCGGCGTGTCCGAGCCGAAGCACCCCGTCGCCATCTGCACCCGTAAGGGCACGGCTTTAGCCGTGCCGAAAGCGCGGAGACTTCAGCGCGGCCTTAGCCGCTGAGGTTCTCGTCGGCCATTGCCACACAGACTCTTCCCCCTGCGTCGCACCAGCCCTCTCAAGCCCGCCCGTCGAGAATGTCGTCATCAGAGAGCACCCCGTACTTCCCGCTCTGCTTCAGTTGAGCAGGAGTAGTAGCCTTCACTCCCCGACTTTCCATCCCCGCGGACCCGGTCACGTCCACGCGTCCGGCCGCCGCGTTCTCCCGTCTCTGCTTCTGGTCGGTTGCGGCCAGCGTCCCTTGTCCAAACGCGCCGATCACTCGCTCGGCGACGCCCGGAATCATCCGCTTGGCCTGGTTCGATACGAGCCGAACGATCTGCCGCTGCGCCTTCGGATCGCCCACGCCCCCGCGCGTCAGCGCGTTCACGTGGTCGACCAGATCCTGGTCTTCTCGAGACTCTGGTGCACCCGCCGGTAAATCTCGCCGACCAGCAACCGCTTCGCCTCATCGGAATACGTCCGTCCGACAAGCTGCTCCACCGTTTGCTTCACCGCGCCGGTGAACTCGCGAACCACGTTCTCGTTCGCCTCGCTCACCCATCGCGTCGCCGCTTCCGTTCGCGATTGCTGCTTCTGCTCTTCGATCCGCAGTTGTTCGACCCTCAGCTTCTCCAGCTTCGCGTCGACCGTCTCCGGCGCCCAGGGCGATCGCCCCAGCACCGCTTCCGCCACGCCTTCGAGCTTCTTCGCCAGCTCCTGGTTCCCATCCGCTCGGGCTTTCCGGAATTGCCAGTCGAGCACGCGCTCGAAAGCCCGCGTGTTGCCTTCCACTAGGAGCCTCTGCGCTTGCGCGGCCAGCTCCGGCCGCGAAGCATCGCTGGCGAGCCGTTCGAGCGTCTCCGGCAGCGCCCCCATCAGCGTTCCGAACGCTTCCGGGCTGTCGGTGAACAGGTTCTCGACGATCTTCCCGTGCTCGCTTGCGTCGCCCGAATAAAACATCCGGTCGAGCGCCTTCAAATCCGCCACGCCTTTCAGGTCTGCGGTCAGCTCCGCCGCGTTTTCATATTGCGCCAGATGGCTCGCCACCATCTCCGCCGTCTTGAAATCCGGAAAGAGCTTCGCGAATTCCTGCGACCGGAAGTAGGCGTCACGGATCTCCGGGTGAGTCTTGAAAAACTCGCGGATCTCCGGCGTCAATCCCTTCTGCGGTTGTGCACTGTCTCGTTCGCGCCTTGCGTCTTCTGCCCGTCCGTCATCGTTTTGGCGGGCGGCATCGTTCGGCTGGGTTTCCTCAGTTGTCTCACCGTCTCCGGACCACTCCGAGTCCGATTGTGAAGTCCGAGCATCCCCGGCTCCCGGCCTGACGCCGGAGTCGATGCCCAGGATCTGCTCGTCGGTGAGTGTGGACGTTCCGGTGGTTGGCGACGCCCCCGTAGTCCCGCTTCCCATCTCAGCGCCCGCACTAGGCGCCGGCCCCGCACCCGCAAGAGCCGTCATCGTTTCAGCCATTCCATCCACTCCTCGCCCCGTTCCATCCAGGGCACCGCCGTCCGGCCCGCTTTTTTACGAGGTTTCAGACCCCTCGATCCGTCCGGCCTCAGCCCAGCTCAAAACGAGCCGGCCGAAAATCTCGAACCCGCATCTTTGAAGACAAACGCCCCGAGGGGCCCTATCCAGGAAAAAGTACAGTCATTCCCGGCCCCGGGGTGCCCCAGCCGCGGTACTTGCGCCTGAAGTTTTTCTCCCGATTCGATTCCAAAATGTCAGCTCTGTCGCTGTCCAGTCCCCGTGTCCCCGCGCGCATCCGCACCTGGCAAATGTATCCCCGCCTGCGCCGCCATCTGCGCCTGCCCCTCCGGAGGCAAATCCTTGAAATCAATCGATTCCGCAGGAGTTTTCGGCGAGGGCCCCGGCGTCGCCGCCGCTCCCTGCTCCGCCGCCTGCTGCTTCAAAAACTCCTCATGCATCACCGCGTGCGCCCGCACGTTCGCCCATCCTTCAGGGTTATTGATCTTCGCCGCCTGTCCCGCGTCGGAATTGAGCCATTGCTTGCAAGTCTCGAGTTCCACCTGGTGGTCATCGGCAAACCCATCCGGCAGCAAACTCGGCATCACCACCACCTGCCCCGTTTGCAAATTCGTCCGCGCCACCGGCTGCCCTTCGAGCAGCACCGTGATCTCGCGCACCTGCTTCGTCCGCGACTCCTCCCCCGGCACCTGCAGTTCCGTCAGCCCCAGCAGTTGCTTCACCAGCGTCAGGTTCTCCGGCATCGCCAGCGTCTGCTGGATCGACGGATCCTTCATCCCCATCAGCTGCAGCAGCACCGCACGTTTCTGGTTCCACAGAGTAGGGAACTGTTCATCCGCTTCCGGATAAGCCAGCAAGCTGCCGCGCAGGTCCGCCAGCCGAATCCACTTCGAATCGAACTCCATCCCGGCCCCGAACAACGGAATCTCCACATCCGTGCTCCGGTTCTTCCGGAAACATTCCACCGCCAGCATCATCACATCCGCATGAAATTGCCGGATGCGCCGCCAAACGAGTCCCAGCCGCCCCAGCGCCTGGTCGCGAGCCATCGCATACCCGCTCGCCGTCTTCTGCCCCTCCATCGACCCGCCGAAAATCGCCGGGAACGCCCCCCGTCAGAAACTGCGCGATCGGTCCCATCAATTCCTGTTCGTGCTGCACCAGGTCCGGCGGCACCTGCGCCGGAGGCGGCACGAAGAAACTCGCTCCCAGCGGCATCCCGGGCCGCGGGCGCGCCGGATAGATCGCTCCCGGCTCCGCCGTTTGATACTGCGTAGCGTCCACGTCGATCGCTTCGGGATCGACATAGGTAGGCGGCACGCCGTAGTCGTAGGTCTCCATCTGCAAATTCGTCAGCGTGTTGAACCGCTCCTGCACGCTGAGCAGCGAATCGCCCAGCGCCGGCCGTCCGCTCGAGCTCCCGTCGCCCGGCATCGAGTGCATCACGCGCCAATGCTCATCCATCGATTCGTTCCGGCTCTCGAGGTACGCGTCCCCCGCGAACGCCACGTAGCACCCCTCCGGAAACAGCTCGAGCAGCTTCTCCCGCTTCTCCAGGTCCTCGAGCAAGTAGAACGCCCAAGGCCGCAGCCAAGTCCGCTGGTAAGTAATCAGGTTCTGATTGACGTCCCCGCCCTGCGTGAACGGCCCTCCCTGCGATTGCGAAAGCCGCGCCAGCCGCTCGTATTGCGCAGAAGCATCCGGCACCACCGGCGGCCCGATCCTCCCCGCCGCATGCGGATAAGCCGCCCGCAGTCGCGCCAGGTGCGTCTCCATCTGCCACTGCAAATACGGATACTCCCGCTGCTCGTTCGCCCAAGGCGGAGTTTTCAGCTCCAGCGCCCCAACGATCGTCACCACTTCCTGCCCGTTAGGAACATTCCGAGTCCCCGTGACCTCCGGCACAGTAATCAGTTCCGGCGGCAACCACGACCCCGAATCAATCAGCGCCCCGCACTCCGGACAAAATGTTTCTCCCCCCAGTAGCACAGGCATTCCTGCCTGTGCTCTTTTCTGCTCGCCCATCTCCGAATTCACGACCCGCGCAACATCCCGTCCCAGCCCGCCAGTCGGTAGCGCAGCCACTCTTGATGTCATAACGGAGCCGGCTCCTTGCGACCGAGTAGACTTGGCGGTGAAGGCCGACCAAGGCTCGGAGGAAGGAGCCGGGCAATGTGGATTATAGGCTGCGATTTGCACACGCGGTATCAGCAGGTGGCGGTTTTGAACACGGCGACCGGGGAGACGATCGAGCGACGGCTCGATCACGAAGGCGAGCAGGTGCGGAGCTTCTACGCCGCGCTGGAGTCTCCGGTGCGAGTCGGGATCGAAGCGACCGGTGCGGCCGGTTGGTTCGAGCAGTTGTTGGGTGAGTTGGGCCACGAGTTGTGGGTCGGCAACGCGGGCGCGATTCGGGCGGCCGAGCCGCGACGGCAGAAGACCGACGTGCGCGACGCGCGTCTGCTGCTGCGGTTGTTGACCGAGGATCGCTTTCCGCGGATTCGGCTTCCGTCGCTCGAAGAGCGGGACGTGCGGCAGCTGCTGACGCATCGCTCGAAGCTGGTCGGCATGCGGACGGCGCTACGCAACCAGCTGCAGGCGCTGGCGCTGGGCCAGGGGCTGCGGCTGGGCCAGCGGTTGTGGGGCCCGGCGGGCCGGAGCGCGCTCGAGCAACTGGCGCTCGGCGAACGAGCCGCCGCGCGGCGTCACGATCTGCTCGAACTGCTCCGCTCGCTCGATGCGCGGATCAAGCAACTCGACGCCGCGGTGGAAGTCGAAGCCCGGCGCCGGCCCGACGCCGTGCGGTTGATGGAACAGCCGGGCGTGGGTCCGGTGACAGCGCTCGCCTTCGTGCTGATCGTCGGCCCGGTCAGCCGGTTCCGGTCGAGCCGACAGTTGATCAGTTACCTGGGACTGATCCCGAGCGAGGATTCCTCGGGCGGCCGCCAGCGCCTGGGACACATCAGCAAGCAGGGCAATGTGATGCTGCGCTGGCTGCTGGTCGAAGCCGGGCACACGGCCGCGCGGCACGATCCGGAACTGCATCGTTGCTACACCCGTTTGAAGCACCGCCGCGGCGCCAACATCGCCAAGGTCGCCGTGGCCCGCAAGCTGGCGGTGCGGTGTATTGGATTCTGCGCTCGTCCCAACAGACCAGCGTGGAAGGTGACCGGCAGGGCAGCCCGGCCACAGCCATGGTGGGGGCAACCCCATCGCACTCTTGATTGGGCGCCCTGCCTCTCCCGAGCGATCGGGAGAGTTCGCAGAAGAGATCATGGTCGGTAGTCGGTGACCGAATAGATGGCTGGTGGCACCAACCAGTGGCCACCGCAGGATCGAAAGCGACGAGCCTTGGTCGGACGAGCAAAAGATCCTGGTAAGAAAAAAAACAAGAGCCACCGCCGCTCTCCGCTACAGGTGTCTCTTGACAGAGCCGGCTCCGTTATAGATGGCTGCGGACTTTTTCCCGCGTCCACTCCAGAATTCAAAATTCCCACACCATCCCGCTCCCGCTGCCCCATCAGTGGCACAGCCTTCAGGCTGTGCGCCTCTCCCGAACTCGCCCGTCCCGCTTCCGCCAGCCCGGAATCCACTCGCGTCACTCGGTCTTCCGGCGTCTCGACCCCACATTCCTTGCAAAGGTACCGCCCCGGCCTGATCTCTTTCTCCCGAGCCTCGATCACCGGCTCCGGATGCCACCCGAACGCCTGCCCATCCACCACGTACCGAACGTAGGCTCCAACTTTCCCGCCCACCCAAAGATGAAACGATTCCTCCGCGAGGATCTGCTCGATCCGGTTGTTCCGCTCCACCAGTTCGATCACGTCCGTCGCCGCTTTCGCCGTGGCGATGTCCACCTCGTTCGAAGGCGACTTCGGCATGAACCGCACCTGCGGCACCGATTGACTCAGCACCGCCACGATCGATTGCCCAAACGCCTGGTAAATGTTCGTGACGAATTCATACCGAGGCAGATCTTCGAGCGATGTCTGATCCGTCATCTTCTGCTCGAACGGCAGGTGCCAGTTTTGGTCGCGCTCGTTCCACCACAGGTATTGCAGCCCGCGCCAGAAATAGTGCGCCTGCTTCACCCGCCGAATCTCTTCCCGCCGCGCCACTTCGGATTCTTCCGCCACCTGCATCACCAGCCCGCGCAGCGCGTTCTGCAACTCTTCCGGAAGCTCTTCATTGTTCGGCCCATAAGGGTGCACCGCACCCGCGGAAGTCTCGGCGGAAGCGGCCCCGCCCGCCATAGCCTTGCCGAGGGCGGGACCTTCCGCGGCAGTCACGTCGCCCGGTGGCAGCACCGGCAGTCCCTGCTCGGCGATAGGCTGGCGATCGGGTGTGTCCAAGGGATTAGCGTAGTTGGTCGACACGGATTCTCTCGAGCCCGCGTTCCGGACGTGCAGAACCAGGCTGAACGCCGCCACTTCACTCCCGGGCAAAAGCAATCGATCGCGCCCGAAGAGCGACCGCGCGTAGGCGGGCTCGCTTGCCGACCGCCCCGATGCCTTCATGAATACGGAGCGGCCCGCATTTCAAAATCCGACCGACCCTCGCCGCAAACGTTCTCATCCAGCGCCCGGATCGGCTGTCCCGTTGGCTTCGTGCCCTCGTGACGTAAGTATGAATCTCACATCCACTCGCTCGGTGCCACACCACCTGCTACGTAAACAAGTCGAGAGAAGGGAATCACCACATCCCCTGTCGCAAAGTGTTGTCATCCTGAGCGAAGCGAAGGACGCCGAACGCGTCGAGGCGCCGTGATCCACGAAGACTTGTTGTCGAACTCCCTCCGCATTTCTCGGACCGCAATTCCTGAATTCCTGCCTACTCAAACGCCCCGCCGCAATCGTCCCCGCCCGCACATTTGCTAGTCTCGATAGGCTCGCATCGGGCATCGCAGATGCTCCGTTGCCCGTGCGCCCGTTCATCGCGGGTTCGAGCCTCACGGAGAGGTGTCCGAGCGGTTTAAGGAGCACGCTTGGAAAGCGTGTGTTCGGGTAACGGGCTCGCGGGTTCGAATCCCGCCCTCTCCGCCATTTCTTTTTGCCATCATTTCGGCAATCGTGCCCCGCGCAGCTTTCCACCTTGAAACATGTCAGAAATCCTCCCTTCGCCCTCATTTTGCCCTCAACCCTGTCCCCATTCGTCCCAAAAAACTCAGCCAAAGCTCATCAAAACAGTCCATATCTCATTCATGAATAAGCACTTACATCTATACCCGCTATCCCCCTGTCCCTGCATCTTTTCCTCTTCCCGTAGCATCTGATTATAGGTATCCTATGAAGGCCCTCAGGGTTGGTTCTTTCTTCTGTCAAAGGTCGCTTTACTGCCGAAAGTGGGACAAGCTGAGTTACGCGGAGAGATGAGCAGCCAGAGGAATACTGCGGAATTATGCCAGGAGACACCGAAGTGTTGGAACTCGAGGACAAGCTCGAAGAAGGGAATCGCCTGCTCGGAGTAGACGAGCAGGAGGAACTCCGTTACGACCGGACTCCCGGACTCGTCGAGGCCGAACACGCCGAACACGACGAGGATCTGGAAGTCCCGGCTGCCGCGGCTCGGACGGAATTTACCGAGGACCCGGTACGCGTGTATCTGCGCGAAGCGGGTGCCGCTCGCCTGCTCACCCGCGAAAAAGAAGTCGTCATCGCCAAGCGCATTGAGCGCGGTCAGGGCCGCGTGCTCAAAGTCGTTTCCCGTTCCCCGCTCGTGTGGAGCGATCTGCTCGCCGCCGCCGAAGATCTGCGCGGGCATCGCCGTTCCGTGCGCGATCTCGTCCAGTTCGACGAGGAAGAGATCACCGAGAAGAAGCTCGAGAAGAAGACCCAGCAGACACTGCGAGTTCTCGATCGCATCGCCGAGCACGGCGCCGCCGTGCAGAAGCTTGCTGGTCAGTTCTCTCGCATCCCGAAATCCAACACCGCCCGCCGCCGCGTGGCCCGCTCGCGATTTGCCCGTCAGATAGTCGAGACCAGCCGCCTGGTGCGTTCGCTCGAATTCACTTCTTCCGAGCAGGCTCGCCTGCTCGACCTGCTCGAAAAGGCCGGCGAACAGGCCATCCGTCTCGAACAGGAAATCAAGCAGATCGAGCGCCGCGTTCGCCAGTCCAAGGGTGAGCACGCCGCCGAAGCGCGCCGCGAACTCCGCCTCCGTCGCGAGGAATACAAGGAGCTCGAGGAACGCACCGGCACCACCCCGGCACAGCTCCAGCGCGCCCTCGCCCGCGTCAAACAGGGCGAAGCCCTGGCTCTGCAGGCGAAAAAGGAGCTCACCCAGGCCAACCTCCGCCTGGTCGTCTCCATCGCCAAGAAATATTCCCAGCGCGGCCTGCACCTGCTCGACCTGATTCAGGAGGGCAACATCGGCCTCATGCGCGCCGTCAATAAATTCGACTGGCGCCGCGGCTACAAATTCTCCACCTACGCCACTTGGTGGATTCGCCAGGCCATCACTCGCGCCATCGCCGACCAGGCCCGCACCATCCGCCTGCCCGTCCACATGGTCGAGACGCTCAACAAGGTCGCTCGCACCTCGCGCGAGCTCGAGCAGAAAATGGGTCGCGCGCCCAAGGCCGAGGAAATCGGCCGCCGCCTGGGCCTCAAAACCCAGCAGGTGCAGCAAGTGCTCAAGGTCGCCCGTCAGCCGCTTTCGCTCGACGCCCCGATCGGCGAAGACGATACCCGTCTCGGCGATTTCATTGAGGATAAGGAAGTGCTCTCGCCCGCCGACCGCGTGGTCGAGCGCAGCCTCAAGGAAGAGACCGCCGCGCTGCTCAAGACCCTCACTCCGCGTGAGGAAAAAGTCATGCGCCTGCGCTACGGCCTCGATGACGGCCAGGAACGCACTCTCGAGGAAGTCGGCGAGTCCTTCGGACTCACTCGCGAGCGCATCCGCCAGATCGAAGTTCAGGTCCTGCGCCAGCTCCGCAACCCGAACCGCTCCGGCAAACTCCGCGCTTTCCTCCGCACCAACTAATCAGGCGCGCAAATCCAATCCAGAAGGGGCACGTACCACGTGCCCCTTTTTTTTGTGGCAAGGGCGCCCTGTCCCGACTCGTTCGTCGGAACCCTGCCCGTGCGCCTTTCCGCCAAAATCACCACGACCCCTCGAATCCTGGCACCGTAGCGCAGCCACTCTTGGCTGCGGCCTTTTCGGTCCACGCCCCGCCGTGAAATCTCAAATTTCAAATTTGAAATTCCGCCTCGGCCGTTCCCGTGTCCCCCCCACGCACCTTCGCCTGTCTTGCCGTGGTAGGGGCGAAGTTCTGTCACCTGTTTCGCTCTGCAATCTCAAATTTCAAATTTGCAATGTCTTGGTAGCCACGGTAGGCGATCTTCCGACCGTGGGCATTCTCCATCTATATTCCACACTAACCCTTGTACCCAATCTCCCGCGGAAATTCCCCGAAGCGTGCCCCAGGCTTCGGTTTTAAGCCTGGGGATTTTTCCCGTAAATATCCTTCAAAGCTTGTACCCAATCTTCCGCAGAAATTCCTTCCGCATCACAACATCCCGCTGTTTTTCCACGCCCTTCGGCGGAAACCCATCCACCACGCCAACCACCCCGCGCCCCTGTTCCGTCTTCGCCACCAGCACTTCCAGCGGATTCGCCGTAGCGCAGTAGATCCCGCAAACTTCAGGGCATCGTTGTATGCGTTCCAGCACGTTGATCGGATACGCGTTCCGCAGCATCACCACGAACACGTGCCCCGCGCCGATGGCCAGCGCATTCTCGATGGCGACTTTCTTCATCTCGTCGTCGTTCCCCTCCACGCGCACCAGGCATGGCCCCGACGCCTCGTTGAACGCGACGGCAAACCAACTCGCCGGCACCGTGTTGATCAGCGCCTCGTAGATATCCTCCGCCGTCTTGATGAAATGCGTCTGCCCCAAGATGATGTTCGTGTCTTCCGGAATGTTCATCCGTACAGCTTCAATGTCCATGGGCGCGCCTCAAAATGTGGGTTTCTGCAGCCATCCTAGCACACCAAAAGATTTCAACGCAGAAACGCAGAGCTCTCGCAGAGACCGCAGAAGCACTCCGAAACCTCCGCGTCCTCAGCGCCTCTGCGGTAATCTCTTTGCCGTGCAGTTCTCCGTGCCCTCCGTCTTTTCTCCGTGTCCTCTGTGTGAAATTTTTCGCCCTAAGTCTTTCTCCGCGTCCTCAGCGCCTCTGCGGTAATCTCTTTGCCGTGCAGTTCTCCGTGCCCTCCGTCTTTTCTCCGTGTCCTCTGTGTGAAATTTTTCGCCCTAAGTCTTTCTCCGCGTCCTCAGCGCCTCTGCGGTAATCTCTTTGCCGTGCAGTTCTCCGTGCCCTCCGTCTTTTCTCCGTGTCCTCTGTGTGAAATTTTTCGCCCTAAGTCTTTCTCCGCGTCCTCAGCGCCTCTGCGGTAATCTCTTTGCCGTGCAGTTCTCCGTGCCCTCCGTCTTTTCTCCGTGTCCTCTGTGTGAAATTTTTCGCCCTAAGTCTTTCTCCGCGTCCTCAGCGCCTCTGCGGTAATCTCTTTGCCGTGCAGTTCTCCGTGCCCTCCGTCTTCCCCTCCGTGTCCTCTGTGTTAAAGTCTTTATTCTGTCTCGCAGGGGGAAGGCTAGATGTCTCGCTGGCAAAATCGCTGGGCCCTGATCACAGGCGCAAGCGCCGGAATTGGCTGGGCGCTGGCCGACCAGCTAGCCGCCCAAGGCGCGAAACTCGTCCTGACCGCCCGCCGCCGCGATCGCCTGGAGCAACTGGCCCAAAAACTAACCGCCGATCATCACGCCACAGTAGAAATCTTCCCGGTAGACTTGGCCAAGCCCGGCGCCCCCGCCGAACTCTTCGCCTTCACGCAGGGGAAGGGAATCGAAACCGATCTCCTGATCAACAACGCCGGCTTCGGCGGCTACGGCGAATTCCACAAAGTCTCTCTCGATTGGTACCGCGACATGGTCCAGGTCAACGTAGCCGCGGTAGTCGAACTCACCCATCGCTACCTCGCCGGCATGGTCGAGCGCCGTCGCGGCGACATCATGATCGTAGCTTCCACCGCCGCCTTCCAGCCCGTCCCCTACATCTCCTGCTACGCTGCCACGAAAAGTTTCGATCTCCTCTTCGCCGAAGGCCTCGCCGAGGAAGTCCGCCAATACGGTGTCCGAGTTTGCGCCCTCTGCCCCGGCCCAACGGATACCGAATTCATGGCCGTAGCCAAGCAGCCCCAGCGCCTCTTCCGCCTCGCCGAAACCGCCGAAAAAGTAGCCCGCACCGGCCTCGAAGCCCTGGAGTCAGGCAAGACGTATGTCATTTCCGGCTGGCTAAACTATCTCCAAACCCACGCCGAGCGCCTGGCCCCCCGCCCCTTCGTAGCCCGCAGCGCCGCCGCCCTCCTCTCCCCCTCCGACGACGACAACAACAAGTAGTACAGCCACCCCTGCGTACCGGGCGATTGAAATTCGCATCTGTAGGGGCGGGGTCTCCCCGCCCGGTTTTGCCTATGGGCTCGCCTGGAAGACAAGCGGGCGCGGTGACCGCGCCCCTACCGGTAACGCTTGGAAAGGTTATGGCGTATTTCAAATACGAATCGGCGAAACGCATAGACGCCTCGCGCGGAACGCCTGGGGCGCCCCTCTGGCAGCGCGGCTATTACGACCACATCATTCGGCGCGGCGATGCGCTGGATCACGTTCGGCGATATATCGTGGAAAATCCGGCGCGGTGGGCGTTCGATCGCGAGAACCCGCAGGCCGTTTCCCCGGAAGCTGAATCCGCATGGGAGCGTGTTTGACCCTCAGGTGGTAGGGGGAGTCGCAACGCGCCCCTACGAAATCCTCTTCGTCTGAAACATCTCCTCCGGCTTCGGATACGCCCCGGTCAATTTCCACCTGCGCACGGCCTGCCCAACCCCGCGATCGATGCCAAAAGGCCAGCGTCGCTTCAAAGAATCGCTCACGTTCACGGTCAACCGCCCCACGCGCTCGATCTCGATCGCGCATGTCTCACCATCCTGCATCGGGCCGAGACCCTGATGATTCGTGCCGCAGGCGAATACGTCGCCAACCTCCAACGTCGCGATCTTCGCGGCCCAGGCCACGATTTCCGCTATCGGGTGCTCGATATCGGAAGTGTTGTAGTCCTGCCGCAACTGTTCGTTTTCCCAAAGCCGGATATCGAGCTTGTGCGGATCGGGAACGTCGTCTTTGGTGACGATCCACGGCCCCATGGGACAGAACGTGTCTTGCGACTTGTCGATGAATCCGATTCCTGTCCCCAACCCGCGCGCCGAAACGTCAATGATGCACGTATAGCCGAAAACATGGTCCATGGCGTTCGCGGCAGAAATATCCCGGCCCCGTTTCCCGATGACGAATCCCAGTTCGGCTTCGTGATGAAAAATGATCGCGTCCGCGGCCGGAAGCTTCACCGTCCCGCCGGGATCGAGAATCGAAGATGGAGATTTCAGGTAGAGTCCCAGCGGCCTGATATCCGCGTCGACATTTTCACGGTAGTTTCCGATGCCGAACATCATCTTGCTCGGCCGCGGCACGGGCGCGCGAAGCTTCACGCTTTCGAGCGGCTTTTCTCGTCCCGTAGCCGCATCCGCAATCCGATCGCGCAGGCGCCCGAATTCGGAGATGATCGCGTTCATCCGCAACCCGGGAGAGAGCGCCATCACCGATTCGCCCACGGCCGCGCTCAGATCCACAATTCGGCCGTCATTCACCGCGCCAGGAATATAGTCGTCAAAGAGTGCGAGCTTCATGATGTCCCCCTCTTCTCGATATCCGTGGGAACGTTTGACGTCTTGTCGAGGATTGTGTAGCGCCGCCCTTCAGTGTTCGTTGCCAAGACATCCTTTACACCGGTTGCCAGGACATCCTTTACACCTGGCTGTGCTCTTCCGGGTGTGGGTTTGGGTCCGAGCAGGTCCCGGAGGGAGCCCGTAGGGCGACCGGAGGGACCTGCTCGGCGGCGATTGCCGCGTCCCTCGTGTGCTCGATCACCAGCGGGCGGCTTTGCCCGCTCGCCAGATCGATCTCGCGAATGTACATGTGCCGGTAGCTGACCAGCAGCTTGCCGTCGAACCGTTCGACCCGTACCCGTCGCTCCGCCAGCGCCTGGCACACAAACAGCCGTTGCCGACCCTCGACCAGACTCCCTTGCGTGTTCAGCTGCCGCACCTCGCTCCCCTCCGGGTATTCCCAGTCCCGTGGTCGCTCCTGATAGGCCCGTCGACTCGGCCGGTAGCGATCAGCCGGTCGCTGCATCCCCAGCGCTTCATGCGGCCGCCGATGGTTGTAGCTTTGCCGAAACTCTTCCAGCACACCCGGCCACTGCTCGATCCGCTCGGGAACGCCGCGGCGCCGCAACTCCTCCCCCAGCGTCCGGTGTAGCCGCTCGACCTTCCCCTGCGTCTGCGGATGGCGCACCTGTCCGTAGTACAACCGGATCCCTTGCTCGATCAGCCGCACCGACAACCACGTCAGCCCCCACCCGTTCGTCGTCGCCCACCAGAGCGAGCCGTGGTCCATCAACATCGCCTCTGGCAATCCGTATTCCCGGAACGTCGCGACCAAGCTCGCGTAGGCCAACTCCGCCGTCAGCGCGCTCAACGCGTGCAGCCCGACCAGGTAGCGGCTGTGATCGTCCTCGATCGTCAACGGGTGGCACTCGCCGCCCTCGAGCGGGTACTTCCCCTTGGTATCCATCTGCCAGAGCTGGTTCGGCTCGGACCGCTCAAACGTCTTTGGCGCTGGCCCGTGTACGTCCTTGGCGATCAGATCGTGCCGCTCCAGAATCCGATGAATCGTCCGGACCGGCACGTGAATCCCCTGCTCATCGCGCAGCACCACGTGCAACTTCTTCGCTCCCCAGCCGGTCTGCTCCCGCAGGGCCACCACCTGCTGCTCGGTCCCCTCCGGCGTGCGCGCCGGCGTCCGATGCGGTCGCCGGCTCCGCTCCACCAACGCCGTCACCGTCCTGGCTTGCTCGTAGCGGCGCCGCCACACATACCCGGTCGGCCGCGAAATCCCAAACTCCCGGCATAACTTCGCCAGCGGCTCCCGGCCATCGACGGCCCGAACCACAAACCGCACCCGCTGCTCGCTCACGTCCACGCTCCTCCAAGGCATCGCTCCCGACCTCCTCGGTCGGAAACTCTATCCCACCTGTAAAGGATGTCGTGGCAACCACTGTAAAGGATGTCCTGGCACCATACACTGAAGGGCGGCATTCTGCCCGGTCGCCGAAAAAGGCTGCCGGGCTGAAGTCCGCCGCTACACGGGTTTCCCTTAGTGGCTGCCCAGCGCGCTGAGCGGCAGCAGCGGCAGATTGACGTGCGAAGGATGTTCCCGATCGTGGTACACGGTGTTCCGCGCGACCACCATGTGCGTCTGGAAACCGGGCCGTTCCCCCGTGTTCGGATTGACGGCGAAGAACGGGAAGTTGCTGCTGGAAATATCCAGCCGGATGCGATGTCCCTTCAGGAATCGGTTGCCCACGGCCAGCAAATCGATAGTGACCTTGCGGACCTCGCCCGGCTTCAGCAGGTTCATTTTTGAAGGATCGGGACTCGAACTCACTCGAATGATGCGATCCTCCAGATTCATCGCGTATCCCCACGGATAATCCTTGTTCGGCGGAAACTGGTCGATCAGCTTCGCGGTGAAATCCGTGTCCGGCGCCGACGACGATATCCAGAGGTCCACCGTCACCGGTCCTGCGATCACCACGTCGGATTTGAGCGGCGGCGTCTCGAAGACAAGCACGTCTCGCCGCGAGGACAGCGGAAGGTTGTTATGGCAGAAGGGAATCTCGAGGTTGCATTTCTGGTCCTGCGGGCCGGCGGGGCTGAAATCCTTGCCGGAATCGATCTGCCCGCCGATCGTCGGCACCGGATGCCGTGGATCGTAGCGGAAACTCGATGGCGCCTCTTCGCCGGGCTCTTGCTCGCTCAAGCCGCCGTTCGCGTGCAAATAAAAGGGATGAGAAGTGGCTTGCGGAGGAGGCCAGGCGGTCGTATCGAACCATTGCCCGCCATCCTCCATCTTTCCCGCGGAATCGCGCAGACCGCTTCCGCCGCCCATGATGAAAATGCGAACTTTCGGCCCGCTCATGATGCCATCGTGAACGCCTTTCGGGATGTCGTCGAACCAGAGTTTCGCCTGCGCGACCATGTCCACGCGGGCCGCGGGGCCGAAGTCCACATCGCCCGAAGCGCGATGGCCAACATCGTGCACCCACGGGCCCATCATCAACTTGGTGAGGGATTTGTGGCGTGACGCCATCCCCATATAGTTATGCAGCGATCCGCGCTCGAACAGATCGTACCAGCCGCTGATGAAGTAGATCGGAACGTCCGGATAGTTGTTGTACTTGTCCTCGAAGTCGTAGCCGTTCTGATGCCAGTAGGCATCGAACGTGGATGATCCACCATATCCTGAAACCACCGCTCATTCGTCGGAGTAATCAGCAGGGGAGACGCGCCGGGCCGAAAAGGATAGGCGAGCAACCAGGAAGTCAGATTCTGCTTCAACAGGTCGCTCATGATCTTCGGCCGGACGTCGGGATTCTCCTCGGAGTCGTGACTGGTCATCGCGAAATGCATCGCGTACACCAGATTGTGCAGCAGGTAAAACTCCCCGCCACGGTAGGCGCCTTCCTTGTAGTAGTTCGAAGCGCCCACCATGATAAACATGGCTACCAGATGGGGCGGATGCAGCGCCGCCAGCGCGCTCTGCACCTGAGAAAGGTAAGAAGCGCCGTACGTGGCCACCTTGCCGTTTGACCATGGCTGCCGAGCCGCCCACTCGAGCGTGTCGTAGCCGTCCGGTCCCTCATTCGTGTCGAGATAGAAAGTGCCCTCTGAAGCAAACGCGCCGCGGCAATCCTGCAACACAACGGCGTAGCCGTGACTGGCAAAATAATAGGCTATGTGCTGCCGCTGCACCTGTTCCGGAGTCATCTGGCCGGGCACGATCGGCCGCGGAATCTTGTCGTAAGGTGTGCGCTGCAGCAGCACGGGAAACTTTCCCGGAACCACCAGCCCATCCCGCGCGGGAAGGTACACGTCGGTCGCCAATTTCACGCCGTCCCGCATGGGCACCATGATATTTCGCTCGATGACCACCCCGTAGGGTCCCCAAGTCCCGTTCGGCACGCTCTGCGAAAACGCCGCCGGAACGGAAGTAAGAAGGATCAACAATATGCCGAGAAGATAAGCATGTCGGCCGTGGGCCATCCCCGCCTCCTTGTGTTTACAAAATCAGGATCGTGCGCATTCGCACACTAAGAATGTCGTCGTTCTCTACAGGCTCTCTTATCGGCAGCGTGCCAAAGCTCTTCCAGGTCGACCTCCAGGTGCCTCGGGAACGTAAGCCGAGTGCCGCAAGACTGTCCACTGTCTACTTCGGCGTCGGGACGGCATGAATCGTCTTATTCCATCATTTGCCATCGAATAGTTATTGACACTCCATCGGTGTTTGGATAGTTTCCCACCGACACGGGCCAAGGAAAGCAGGGTAGGCCATCGCGCTAACCCCAAGGTTACGGGCCCGGCTACACACCGCGGTTGCCGCCTTTACGGTTCGGTCTCGTCCCTGTTCAACGGAGGAAATCATAAAACGAGTCGCTTTGCTGGCCATCTTTTTTCTGGCATTGCCGGCCTTCGCCCAACAGAACCATCCGGCCGCTCCGGAACTGCCCTATCGCGTGATCCCGAACTTCTTCAAGCTTCCGCCGAATGTGTACATGATGGAAGCGATCGGAGTCGCGGTCGATGCGAAGGGAGACATCTACGTTGCGAACCGGGGAAACCATCCTCTGATGGAATTCGCTCCGGACGGCACCTACATGGGATCGATCGGCGATGGATTCCCGCTTTTCGCCGCGCCCCACTCGGTGCGCATCGATCCGCAGGGGAATCTCTGGTACATCGACGCGGAAAATAACCTGGTGATCAAATTCGATCCGGAGCGGCGAATCCAGCTTGTCCTGGGCAGACGGTCGGAGCCCTGGACGTGGCTGACGCACGTTGTGCAACAAGCGCCGCCTCCGCCGAACAGTTTCTACCAGCCGACCGACGTGACGTGGGGCCCTGACGGCAGCATCTTTGTGACCGATGGCTACGGGAATTCGCGCGTGGTGAAGTTCGACAAGGACGGCAGGCTGGTGAAGTATTGGGGAGATCGCGGCACCGGCCCGGGCCAGTTTCACACGCCGCACAGCATCGTCATCGACAACGAGGGCAATCTCTACGTCGCCGACCGCTCGAATTCGCGAATCGAAGTTTTCAATACGGATGGGAAATTCCTGAAACAGTGGCATTACGCGCATCCGCCGTGGTCGCTGTGCATCACGCCGGGGCCGCATCAGGTCATCTACGTCGGCAGCATCAACCAGGTGTACAAAATCGACTTGAACGGGAATGAGCTGGGATGGTTTGGGAAGCCGGGCCGCGGCCCCGGGGATTTCAACTGGGTGCACGCGGTCGCCTGTCCCAACGAGAACACGGTCTACGCCGCTCAGGAATCGAGCTGGCGCATGTTGAAGGTTGAACTCGGTCCCACCCAATAGTCTTCTCCAGGCCTCAACCGCCCCGCGATCGAAGGAGTAAGCCGGCCTCCGCAGTAGCTGTTCTGCGGAGGCCGTTCTTGCTTCCAGACCTCCGGCAACAATCTCATTTCTCCGCTCTTCGCGTCCGTCGTGCCGAAGAGTCCAACCTGCAGAGATATTGGCGCGGTCCCGGCGTAACGCAGATCGGGTCGAGGTTGCGGACAAGAATCAGGAGTGCGAGGGCTCGAGCCTCGGGCTCGAGCCCTCTTCTCATCGCGAACTTTAGTGAATCGTGACCTTCTGGACATCCCACAAGCTGGCGGAGCCCAGGTAGAGGACGTTGGCGGAAGGGCAGGCGATCGCGTGCAGCAGGTCGCCAGTGTCATCCTCGCCATGGCCCAGACTGGTCTGCGCGTAGCCGAGCACCTTGCCGTTCAAATCCATCTTGTAGATTTTCCCGGTAACACCGTCCGTGCTGAACAGATACTGGTGAGGACCGGGGCTGACGCAGACTTCCCACGGCATGGCCACGCCGGTGATGGTTCTCTCGTAGTTCAGATTGTCGTCATAGACCTGGATGCGCCGGTTGCCGCGATCGGCGACGTAGATGTTGTTCTGATTGTCCGCGGCGATGCCGTGCGGAGTCTTGAACTGATCCTGGCCGCTACCCCAGGTTCCCACTTCTTTCAGCCAATGGCCGCCCGGCGTAATCTTGACGACGCGCGAGTTGCCGTAGCCGTCGGAGACGAAGATATTGCCCTGCGAGTCCCAGGTCACATCGGTTGGACGGTCGAATTCGCCGACCCTTCCTTTCGGATGTTCCTCCCTGGTACCTTCCGCAGTCCATTCCCTGCCAAAGTGTTCGAGGAAATTCTGGAGGTAATCGATCGCCTCCGGCGTCCGGCCAAACCACTCCACGTCCTGGCCCTCCGGGTTGAACTTCACGACCATGCCGGAGCCCTCGTCAACGATCCACACGTTGTCATGCGTATCCACTTTGACGGAGTGCGCGAACGACTCGGCGTAGTTATTGGGGCCCCAGATTTTGACGAATTTGTAGTTCTGGTCGAACTCGAACAGCATGGCGGCCTTCCCGCCGCGCGCAATGCCCTGCGGGTTCGTGCGCGAGTAGACGAACAGGTGGCCTTTTGAATTTACGGCAACGCCAACCGTTTGCCCCATCGTATAGCCGGGAATCCTGAGATGGAGGAATTCGTCGGTGATCTTCAATTTGGGATAGGTTTTCTCGAGCGCCAGTTGTTTGGCAACCTGCTCCGGAGTGCCGCCAAACTGCGCTCGAGCCGGCTGCGGCAAGAGCATGCCCGCTACAATCACCAGCCCAAGCGCGAAAAAGGAAAATGGCATGTTACTGCGTCTCATATCGTGAACTCCCCTCTTCGAAATGAACGTCCGCCCGGGACATGCCCGGGCGGTTTCACCCGGTAAACCGAATAGGCCAATCAGCCGATTGGTTTTCAGTTAAAGCGAAAGGTTGGGATTTCCCCTCCGTCCTGCGACGGAGAAATCCCCCTGCTGATTGCGTCGCGGCGTCAGGATGCGGTCCCGGAGTGTCGAGCGCGGCCGCCCTCGACGGCTGGCAGGTGATCTTCCGATCCCCTGTCGCCTTCGAGGGCGGTCGCCGCTCTCCAAGGAGTAACCGCTACCAGATCAATTTCAGCGCGAACTGAATTTCCCGGCTCGGGACTTGGGTAGCGGTGATCTGGCCAAAGCCCGGAACGGGATTTCCTTGCGCGTCGATTGCTTCGAGATTGTTTACCGGCGGCGCAAGGTTCGTGTGGTTGAGGATGTTGAAGAATTCGGCGCGGAATTGCGCGTGGAAGGATTCGGAGATTCTGTTAATCGGGAAATCCTTCACCGCGGAAAAGTCCATGTCGAACATTCCCGGGCCGACGATGGAGTTGCGCTTCAGGGTTCGCGGGCCGGTGCCCAGCAGGTTGATGCAGGTCGGGTACGCGAAGGAAGGATCGCACCCATAGGGCGGCGCTGCATTGTAGAACGCCTGGCTCGGCGCCGTTCTGGTTTTGGAAGCAGTTGGCCTTGAAGTAGTTCACCGACCCCGGATTGATCAGGTTTCCAGGCGTGCAGCCGGCGGCCAGCATCGGGACTGCCAATGGCTCGCCATTGAGTTGTCCCATCGGATCGCCTTCGAGGCCGTTCAGCGGCCAGAGCGGAACGCCGTCACTCAAGTTGACGATTCCACCGACTTGCCATCCCTTCGCGACCCACGCCAGGGGTCCCGTAAGCGACGATCTGACCGGGATACTCCACAGCGCGTTGATGACCAGGTTGCGTCCCACGTTGAAGTCCGAAGGTCCCTTGGTCAGCGAGAGATCCCACCAGGGAATCGTCGGGGTGACGTCGGCCGCGTAGTTGTCGCCGGCGAAACTGCCGGAGGATGTGTCCATCGACCTCTGCCAGGTGAATGCGCTCTGAATCTGCAGGCCGTGGCTCATTTTCTTGACCACGTTGACCTGCAGGGAGCGATACCAGGATTGCCCTTGCCAGATGGTTGACTGGATCAGGGCCGTATAGGGGTTGATCAGCAGACCCGGGACGATCTTCGTCGGGTTGGCGTTGAAGCCGGCCGGCAGACCCAGCGCGGCATCCGTCTGGCTGCAGTCCGGCGGCGCCGGCAGACAGCCGCTGCCAATCGGGTTCGGGAACAGCCAGCCGGCCGAGGTCTTGTACGGCATCACCGTATTCAACTCGTCCGTCTGGAATGGGTTGTGAATTCCCCGCGATCCCGCATACGCGACGGTGAGAGAAAGATTCTGAGTGATCTGCCGCTGGACGTTGATGTTCCACTGCATCATGTAGTTGAGCCGTGGATGCGGATCCACAAAGTTCCAGCGCGCATTCGCGCTGGGGCCGGATGCCTGCGCTACCGCGAGCAGCCCTGACGGAAACGTTCCCTGGCCCGGATTGTTCAGGTCGATTTCCGTGCCGCCCGGAGCCGTCTGCAGGGAATTGAGTCCGATCATGAACGGCAGAGGCAGCACATCGAACATGCCGAACCCGCCGCGCACCGCGGTCTTGCCGGTGCCGAAAGGATCCCAACTGAAACCGATGCGCGGCATGAAGTCCTTCGTCGTCGGGTTCGAGAGGAACACCGTATTCCGGAACCTGGGACAATTCGTCACGCTCACGCAACTCGATGGATTGCTCCAAATCGTTGGCAAGGGTATGAACTGCGGGTTGCTCTCGGTGGGAATCGTCGACATCTCGTATCGCAATCCCAAGTTGAGGCTGAGGTTGCGACGGAACCGCCATTCATCCACCAAATAGCCCGCGTACACGTTGTCCCGGAAATGGTGAATGATGTTGCCGGGAGTCACCACGGGAGGCACGGAAGGCATCCGCACGTGCCCCGGGATATTCTCGAGCATGTTGGTGAACGACGAGTAGGAAACGCTGCCGTTTCCCGCCCCATCGAAGAAGTTGTGTTTGTCGTGCAGATACATGAACCCGAACATCAGATTGTGGTTCCCGACCGTCCGCACGGCATCATCGTAAAACTGAATCAACCCGGACCATTCGAAGAACCCGCCGCTCGTGGAGAAACCTCCGAAGTTTGTCAGTCCGGCGGTTCCCACCGATCCGGCCAGCGAAGCGGTGCCAGGCGCGTACAGTCCCTTCACGATGCCAAACGACGGGTCAGTCGCTCCCGCGGTGATGGCCGAAATCGACGGGCTCCCGAGATTGGACTCGCTGTATCCCAGGCGAATCGTGTTGACGAGCGCCGGGGAGAAGACGTGGCTTTCTTCCAGCGAATAGGCGTTGTGCGGCACGGTGTAGCCGGTGAGGTAGTTGTCCATGGCATCGGGCTTGGCCCAGGTGGAGTGATCCTGATACCACGCGCCGTCCAGGTGGTCGCTGCTGGAGATGGTGTAGTCGCCGCGAATCGTGGCGTAATTGTCCGTCACGGTCTGCTTGCCGTCGAACGAGAACTGGCCGACGTTAGGCCCGACCAGAGGAAGTCCGGGTGTCGGCGGTCTCATCAGCGCCTTCACGAAAGCCGCTTCCGTATTGTCCACGCAGATCGCCGCTTGCCCCGGAGCCAGGTTCGTCATGTTGGCATAGGGACATGGTCCGGTCAGCGGCGGCAGTTGATTGCCGTTGGAGTCTTGCAGGATTCCCATCCGGGCTTCCGGCGTCAACACGTGAGCGATCTCAGGCACGCTTTTCGACTGGCGGAGTCCTTCGTAGTTTCCGAACAGGAACAGCTTGTTCTTCAAAACCGGCCCGCCGGCCGAAACGCCGAACTGGTTGCGGATGAAAAGCCCCTTGCCGAGGCCGTTGGCATTCTCGAAGAAATCCGCGGCATCCAGCTTGCTGTTCCGCATGAATTCATAAACGTCGCCGTGGAACTGGTTCGTGCCGGACTTGGTGACGGCGTTGATGACGCCGCCCGAAGTGTCGCCGTATTGGGCGGAATAGTTGGTCGTCAGTACGCTGAATTCCTGAATCGCGTCGACGCCGACGTTCGCGCCAAGTACGTTTCCCGGAGCGGAGTTGGAGTAGTCGTTGATGATGATTCCGTTCAGCCGGTAAACGTTCTGCGTCGGCCGGTTGCCGCCGATGGTCATCTGCGTTCCCAGGCCGCGAAGATCGCCGCCGGGCTGCGTGACCACTTCCTGCGTTCGCACGGTGGCGACGCCGGGTTGCAGAGCTGCCAGCGAGGCCCAGTCACGGCCGTTCAACGGCAACTCGACAATCGAGTGCTGATTGACCGTGGCTGAAATCGTCGGACTGGTCAGGTTGACTTGAGGCGCCGCGCTGCCGACCGTCACTACCTGCATGACCTTTCCCACCTTCAAAGTCAGGTTCATGAGCTGGGTAGCGCCGACCGTGAGAGTGACAGTGGCCTGTGTTTGGCTGAAACCCGGAGCCGAGGCGGTGACTGTGTAATCCCCGGGAACTAGGTTCGTGATCGTATAGGCTCCTACCCCATTGGCCGTAGTCGTTGACGTTACGTGCGTCGCCACGTTCAGGGCCGTAATCTTGGCATTGGGAATCACGGCGCCCTGCGTGTCGACGATCGTTCCCGTGAGTGACGCGCCGGCTACCTGCGCGCGAACGGGAGAGGAAATCAGAAAGCTGAAGAGAAAAACCCCGAGGATTCCACATACCCAAGGCACCAAGGCAAATCTAGTCTTTTCCATCGCCCCCCTCCGAGTTGTCCCACTTACGGATTGAGTTGCTATGGCCCCAGTTTGACTAGCTTTGGCCGAACGAGCTTCTTTGGAAGGACCCACGCCCCGTAACTTATTTGCACTCGTCCTGTACTCCTCGTGGATACCAAATGTCAACTTAAAAAAATTAATACAGGCCAAAAGTGCGGGAGGGGGGTAGCCTCGCCGGACCCGTTCTGAGGCTCCGGTTCACTCATTTCCAGGACTTGCCCCGTCTCGGTGTGAACGCAAAAAGCAGCCGAAGGTACGCCAAAGTGTGACTGCGGTGCGGGGAAGTGTTGGGGACGTCCGGAACTCCGTTCACAATCGACTTTCCAGAACAGGAAATAGGTGTACAATGACCGCCGTTTTTGAAGTCAAGACAAACGTTCCGGAAAACAAACAGCGCGTGGAGGGGGGACAGGGTTGTTGTTTGGAGCGATTCCGGAAACATTCTGTCGCGGAGCGAACTGCGGTGCGCGTCATGCGACACGCGGTTGTCCGCGGGCCATCGAATCCCCAAAAATCACCAGGAATCATCCGCGGCTTACACGCCCGGACAGGCTTTCCGTGTCTTGAGTACAAATGGTCGGCGGTCGGGCTGTCTGTAATTCTTCCCCAAGAGGCGTTTCTGCCTGCTCGATACTTTCGGGACCCAGGGGTGAGAAATGACGCCGCTTAGCAACGACGGGCCACAGAGATCGTTCAGCCGTGCCTGGTACCTGCTTCTGCTGCTTCCCTACGTGTGCCTGCTGTGGGTGCCGTTCTATGCCAAATCCAAGCCTGCGCTCTGGGGTTTTCCGTTTTTCTATTGGTATCAGTTCTTGTGGGTGCCGCTCAGCGCGCTGGTAACCGGCTGGGTGTACAGGGTGACGCGCTGACATGGCTCCCGGACTGAACTGGACCGCAACCGCTGTTTTCGTTTTCTTCATGGCGCTGGTCGCCGTGATCGGCCTCTATGCCGGCCGGTGGCGCCGCGGAGACCTGGGCGAAATCGAGGAGTGGGGACTTGCGGGACGGCGCTTTGGCACCGTCGTCACCTGGTTCCTTGTTGGCGGAGATTTTTACACCGCCTACACGCTGATCGCCGTGCCCGCGCTTGTCTATGGCGCCGGAGCGATCGGATTCTTCGCGCTTCCTTTCACCATCATCGTCTATCCCTTTGTTTTTCTCGTGATGCCGCGTCTCTGGCGAGTCTCCCGCCGGCACAACTACATCACGCTCTCTGATTTCGTTCACGGGCGCTACGACAGCCACTGGCTGGCCCTGGCGGTCGCCGTCACCGGCATTCTCGCCACCATCCCCTACATCGCCTTGCAGCTTGTGGGCATACAAGTGTCGATCGCCGCGCTCGGTTTCCACGGCTCCACGTGGTCGAGCGATGTGCCCTTGATCATCGCCTTCCTCATCCTCGCCGGGTATGACTTCACCAGCGGCCTGCGCGGTCCGGCCAGCATCTCCTTCGTCAAGGCGGTGATGGTCTACGCGGTGGTGCTGGTGGCCGTGATCTGGGTGCCTGTGAAGCTCGGTGGCTACGATCATGTCTTCCAGATCGCCGGCCAGGTGCTCGCCTCGCGTTCCACGCGCATACCGATGATTCTCCCGCATGCGCAATATGTGCCCTTCGCCACGCTGGCGCTCGGCTCCGCCTTGGCCGCCTTCCTCTATCCCCATCTGATCACCAGCGTTCTCAGCGCTTCCAGCGGCAGGGTCATTCGCCGAAACGCGGTTCTCTTGCCGGCCTTCACCTTCCTGCTCGGCTTGATCGCGCTGCTCGGTTTCGTGGCCATTGCCGCCGGCGTCCACGTCAACCGGCCCGACGACGTGGTTCCCGCCATGTTCCAGCAGCTTTTCCCTTCCTGGTTTTCCGGCTTCTGCTTTGCCGCCATCGCCGTGGGAGCGCTCGTGCCCGCGGCGATCATGTCCATCGCTTGCGGCAATCTGTTTACTCGCAACATATTCCGGCAATACTTCAGCCGAGACCTCTCGCCGCGTCAGGAATCCACCATCGCCAAGCTCGTCTCGTTGCTGGTCAAGTTCGGTGCGCTGGCCTTCGTGCTGTTCGGCAATCCCACCTATGCGATCAATCTGCAACTGCTCGGCGGCATCTGGATTCTCCAGACTCTGCCGGCCGCGGTGTTTGGTCTTTTCGGCCGCTGGTTCCACAGAGGAGCTTTGTTCGCCGGCTGGGCGCTGGGCATGATTGTGGGCTCGGGGATGGCCTGGGCGGAACAGATGAGAACGGCGGTTTACCCGTTGAAGTTCGCCGGCGTGACGATTTCCTCCTACGCCGCCATCGACGCTCTCGTCATCAATATCGTCGTTGCCGCCGCGCTTACGCCCGTGCTCAACGCCATCGGCGTCAATGCCGGCTCCGACGAAACCGTCCCGGCCGATTACACAACCGAACCCGGAGATGCGCCCCGGCCGGAAAAGATCGCCGGCACCGCTCCCGTTTCCGAGGGAGTGAGCTGACGCGCCGGAGTGGTCGTGTTCAACTTTTAGGGCGCGCTCAAAAGTGTACAGGCCCTTATCGGCCGTTGATGCTCGCATCGCCAGACAGGACTCTGGCACTGGAAGTGTCTCTGGGGGACACGAGAAATGGCATTTAGCCGGCACCGAGTGGGCACGGAGACCTTCTTCCAGGTCTTGGCGATCCTCCTGCTGTTTTGCGCTCCACTCCTTTTTCCGCGGGATGCACGAGCGTCAGAACAGAGCCCTCGGCCTCTCAGCGCACGCGCGGTAACAACCGCTGAAAGGAAAGCGCAGGGTTCCGGCCAGAAAAAAGGAAAACGGTCAAACACCGTTGTCGTGACTGCCAGGAATCAAAGCCGGCGACCCGCGGCCGCGCGCGGCGAGACGATGGGCGCGAAAGCGGTGGGCAATCTGCCGCTCAACGGTCGTTCGGCCTCCCAGGTCGCGGCGCTTGTGCCGGGCGTGATGAAGGCGCGCACGCAAGGAAAAAATAGCGGACCGCAAGGCTACGGCACGCAGCTCGTGATCTTTGGCGGCCGGCCCCGGCAGAACGATTACCGCCTGGATGGCATCAGCGTCGTCGACTATGCAAACGGCCCCATGGGCAATGCCATCGGCATCACGCTCGGCGTCGACGCCATCCAGCGCCTCACCGTTCTCACCAGCAACGACCAGGCCGAATTCGGCCGCTCCAACGGCGGCTACATCAGTTCCACCACACGCTCGGGCACCAATCTCTTTCATGGAAGCGTCTTCGAATACATCCGCAACAGCGCCCTCGACGCCAGAAACTTCTTCGACGCCGCCAAACCCCCGTTCCGCCGAAATCAGTTCGGCGCAACGTTCGGCGGTCCCATCTGGAAGGACCGCGCCTTCGTCTTCGGTGACTACGAAGGGATTCGCCAGTCCCAGGGAATCAGCAATGTCGCGGTCGTTCCCTCGCCGGCGGCCCGCCAGGGAAATCTCTCCACCGGCCCCGTTACGGTCGACCCGGCCATCAAACGCGTGCTCGATGCCTTCTATCCCTTGCCGAATGCCGGCCTTCTCGGCGCGGGCGACGAAGGGATCTATCTTTCCTCGGGACAGCAAATCACGCCCGGGAACCACGTCACCACCCGCGTCGACGAGAAGTTCTCCCGCAGCGATTCCTTCTATGCCGTCTACATGTTCGACAAGGGAAGCGTCACCACTCCCGACAAGCTTTCCAGTCTGATGACCGGCTACGATTCCCTCGAGCATTTCCTCGCCCTGGGCGAAACGCATGACTTCAGTCCGAGACTGGTCAATTCGTTTCGCTTCGGCATCTACCGCATGGTGGCCAACTCCGGATCTACCGCCCTGCTGAACAATCCCGCGATGGCGGACGCATCCTATGGAGCCGTTCCAGGCCAAAATGTGCCCGCGATTACCGTGCCGGGTCTCGTGAAGCTCATCGGCGGGATCGGCGGAAGCGATATCTATCATTTCCACTGGACATCGATTCAGGCCTACGACGACGTCTCTTTGACGAGGGGAAAGCATTCCCTGAAATTCGGCGCATCGATCGAGAGGATGCGCGACAATATCTTCGCCATCAAGGCTCCCTCCGGCATCTTCACCTTCAACTCCCTCGCCGATTTCCTCACCAACCAGCCCTTTTCCCTCACCGTCCCGATTCCTGGCGCTTCGAATGAAAGAGGCTTCCGCCAGACCATTGTGGGAGCCTACGCGCAGGACGACTGGCTCTTCCGGCCCAACCTGACCCTGAATCTCGGCCTGCGATACGAAATGGCCACCGTTCCCAGCGAGGTCAACGGCTACCTTTCGTCCTTGAAAAATCTCACCGACCCGCGACCCGAGGTCGGCGGGCCGCTCTTCTCCAATCCCACGCTCCGGAATTTCGAGCCGCGAGTCGGCTTTGCCTGGGATCCTTTCGCAAACGGCAAAACGGTCGTCCGCTCCGGCTTCGGTTTTTTCGACGTGCTGCCGCTGCTGTACGAAATTCAATTCGGTGAAATTTACGCCTCGCCCTTCTCGCTGCTTTCGAACCTGACCAACCTGCCCGCTGGCTCCTACCCCACCCAGGCGTTTCAACTCGCCCAGGCTTCCACCACCGCCTTCCGTCAGGCCTACTTCGAGCCGCATCCCCATCGCAACTACGTCATGCAGTGGAATCTCGACGTGCAACGCGTGCTTCCCCTGGGCTTCCGGATGCAACTCGGCTATGTTGGCTCTCGCGGAGTGCACAATATCTTTCGAGTGACCGATGCCGATATCGTTCTTCCCACTCTCACGCCCCAGGGCTACCTCTGGCCCTCGCCCGCCGGCGGCGGCACTCGCCTGAACCCGAATGCCGGCAACATCAACGCATCCTTCTGGGAGGGCGACTCCTATTACGACGCTCTGGTTCTCCAGGTGCAATCACCCGTTGGCCGTCGATTTCAGGCGACCGGTTCCTACACCTTCGGCAAGTCGATCGACACCTCGTCGGGGAGCATCGGCGGCGGAGAATACTCCAACGCCATCACCAACCCTCTCTGGTTCGATACCCGCCTCACTCGCGGCCTCTCCGACTTCAACATCGCGCAGGATCTGAAGCTGATCTACACTTGGGGACTTCCTTCGCCTCGCCTGGCGCCGAAATTCCTGGCCTGGCCGCTGAGCGGCTGGCAGCTTGGCGGAGTGTTCGAAGCCAGCTCGGGTTTGCCCTTCACCCCGGGCTTCGGAGGAGATCCTCTGGGCATGCTGGGCACGGACCCCAATGTCGACGTGCCCAACGTGTTGAGCGGTCCGGGCTGCGGTTCGCTGGTGAATCCCGGCGATCCGAGCCACTACATCCGCACGCAATGCCTTTCGGCGCCCAATCCGATCACCCTTCGCGGAAATCTCGGCCGGAACGCGCTGATCGGACCCGGATTGATGAATCTGGATTTTTCCATTTTCAAGAACAACTCCGTGAAACTCATCTCGGAATCGGTCCGCGTGCAGTTTCGGGCGGAGATCTTCAACATTTTCAATCGGGCGAACTTCAATCCGCCCATCTATTTCAAGAACGTTTTCGATTCACACGGGAACCCGATTCCCAGCGGCGGATTGATCGACAAGACGCAGGACCCGTCGAGGCAGATCCAGTTTGCGCTCAGCATCAGCTTTTGATACAGCCTGGATTGCTCCGGCGCGGGCAAGAAACCAAATCACCTTTTCAAAGGGAAGGGAGAGCAGTTGATGAGCGATCGAAACGAGAAGAAGCCTTTCGCGGGAGGAATCTCGAGAAGGAACTTTCTGGGGGCGGGTTCTGCCGCGCTGGCCGGCGCGGCCGCCCTGGGAGCGTCCGCCTACGGGCAGTCGCGACAGACTACCGAGAAGGGCTTGAAAGATCATTCCTTCAGCAACCCGGGACCCGAGAACACGGCCCTCAGCCACTTGAATCCCAGTTCCAACACGCCCCCGCCCACCGATCACGGAACCGTCAATCCGATCTGGTATTCCTTCAGCCTCACGCACAAACGCGTGCAGGAAGGCGGCTGGACGAATCAGGTCACCCAGCGCGAACTGCCTACCTCCACCGACGTCGCCGGCGTCCGCATGCGCCTCACCGCCGGCAGCTACCGCGAATTGCACTGGCACACGGCCAACGAGTGGGGATTCATGTTCTACGGTAAGGCGCGCGTCACGGTCCTGCGTCCCGACGGCACCATCTTCATCAACGATGTCGGCAAGGGCGATCTCTGGTTCTTCCCGTCCGGATTCCCCCATTCCATTCAGGGACTCGGCCCGGACGGCTGCGAATTCCTGCTCGTCTTCGATGAAGGCCTGTTCTCCGAGGAGAACACCTTCCTGCTCTCCGACTGGGTCGAACACACGCCGCCGGAAGTCCTGTCCAAGAATTTCGGCCTCGGCGAAAGCGCCATCGCCAAACTGCCCACTCATCCGCTCTATATTTTCCCCGGACAGGTTCCGCCCTCCCTCGATGAGGATATTGCTTCCGTGGGAGGCAAAGCGGCCCTTTCTCCCATCAACTACACGTTCAAGATGGAGGCCATGGCTCCGACGAAAGTCACGTCCGGAGGCGAGGTCCGCGTGGTCGATTCCCGCAATTTCCCGGCGTCGAAAACCATCGCCGCCGGCCTCGTCACCGTCAAGCCCGGCGGCATGCGCGAATTGCACTGGCATCCCAATGCCAACGAGTGGCAATTCTACATTTCCGGAAAGGCGCGCATGACAGTCTTCGCCGCCCAGAGCGACGCCCACACGATGGACTTCAACGAAGCCGACGTAGGCTTCATCCCCAAATCCGCCGGCCACTACATCGAAAACATGGGCAACACCGACCTGACGTACCTGGAAATTTTCAAGACCAGCGAATTCCAGGATGTGTCCCTGAACAACTGGCTCCGCCATCTCCCCCCGGAAATGGTAACCGCCCACTTGAACCTGGACGCCGCCGAAATCCGCAAAATCCCCTCCACCAAGCAGGAGGTCCTGGCCGGCTAGCCTCCGCCTCCCGAATCGCCGAGCCGAGAGCAGGGGCACGCACCGTGTGCCCCTGCCAGGCCCGCGCGCCGATCGCCCGCAAGCCCCGAATCCCACCGGTTGGGCGCTTGAAATGGCCAGGAAATAAAATCGATACACGTGCGATTTTTTCGGCGCGCAAGTCCTTCCCGTGCAACAGATGAAAATTTAAAATCGATACGCATATCAAGTTTTGCACCCAAGGAATGGCGCGCCGATTTTGGATTTTCCCGATTTTTCCCCGCCACGTTTGCCCGCGCCAGCATATCAGCCAATTCGCCGCAGCGGCGCACGGGCTTTACCGTAAATGCGCCCTCGGGCCAGTAGGTTCGGGCGGCGGGTGAGTGGGGTCGCTGGTGTGTCCTATTTCGGGCCCAAGTCGGCGGCGATTTGGGAGAACTGGTCTAGAGCGGCCTGGAGGTCTTCGGCGATTTCGGCCGCGATGACGTCGGGATCGGGCAGGTTGGCGGAGTCCTCGAGGCTTTCGTCTCTCAGCCAGAAGATGTCGAGGTTGGCTTTGTCGCGCTTGGCCAGTTCTTCGTAGGCGAACGGTTTGAACCGCTCCGACTCCTTGCGTTCATGCCGATTTGCCGTGTTGTAGCAGGCGACGAAATCGTCGAGGTCTTCGCGTTTCAGGGGATTCGTTTTCAGGGTGAGGTGCACATTGGTGCGGAAGTCATAAATCCAGACGGTTTTCGTCCACGGCGTTTCGCTCGCCGGCTTCCGGTCGAAAAAGAGGACGTTAGCTTTTACGCCCTGCGCGTAGAAGATGCCGGTTGGTAGCCTGAGCAATGTGTGGACGTCGCACTCGTGCAGCAGCTTGCGCCGGACGGTTTCCCCGGCTCCGCCCTCGAAGAGGACGTTGTCCGGAACGACGATAGCGGCGCGACCATTCATTTTGAGAAGCGATTTCACGTGCTGGAGGAAGTTGAGCTGTTTGTTGCTCGTGGTCGCCCAGAAATCATTGCGGTAGTAGATGGCCTTTTCTTTAGTTTCTTCACCCTCCTCGTTGATCACCGTGATGCTGGACTTCTTGCCGAAGGGAGGGTTGGTCATCACGATGTCGTAGTTCGTGCTGGGCTCGGAGGCCAGCGTGTCGGTCGTTTCCACTGGAGATTTGTCGCCGCCGATGCCGTGCAGATACAGATTCATGGCGCAGAGGCGGGTGACGCCGTCGACGATGTCGAAGCCACGCAGCGCGTCGAAGCGCAGGTGTCGCTTCTGGTCGCTGTCCATTTCGTAGTGGTGACTGATGTATTCGTGCGCGATGAGCAGGAAGCCGCCGGTGCCGCACGCCGGGTCGCAAATCGTTTGGCCGGGAGCCGGATGAATGATGTCCACGATCGCCCGGATCAGTGGGCGCGGCGTGAAGTACTGCCCCGCGCCGGTCTTCGTATCCTCGGCGTTCTTTTCGAGCAGGCCCTCGTAGGCGTCGCCCTTTACGTCCACGTCGAGCGTGGACCACTCCTCACGGTCGATCAGATCGGCGATCAGCCGGCGGAGGAGTGCGGGGCTTTGAATCTTGTTCTGAGCCTTGCGGAAGATGGTGCCGAGCATGCCGGTTTCTCGCCCGAGCGTTTCCAGCGTCTTGCGATACTGGATTTCCAGCGCATCGCCCTCGAGGCTCAGCAGGTCGGACCACTCGTAGCCTTTGGGAATGTGTGGGGCGCGGTCTGGCTGAAGCTTCTTGCGCTCATCGGCCATCTTGAGGAACAGCAGGTAGGTGAGTTGCTCGATGTAGTCCTGATAGGAGAGTCCGGCGTCACGCAGGACGTTGCAGTAATTCCAGAGCTTTTGAACGATTGCAGCTGAGCCGTTTGGCATACGTCAATCCTCGCGGTTACTTTTCGTGGCGTCCATTCTCAGTCTTGCGCTTGCGCCGGAGTTCTTCGGTCGTGCGTTTGCTTTTGGCTTTCACGGTGCGTGCTCGGTTCTCCTTGGGCATGTCGCGCAGAGAGCTCGGGCTGCGTGCTCTCGGTTTCTGATGCAGTTACGCGGCTCGTGGCGCTCGACCAGGGCCAGTCCTCCGGCCGCTCGACAAGTCCGGCGGTAACCGGGTTCCGCTCGATGTAGGCCCGGATGCGTTCGAATTCCTTGCCGTTGCGCACCCAGTGGTCGAAGGATTCGTCCTGCCAGAATCGGCTTCCGGTCCGGCCCAGGATTCTATTGCTTTCCCTCGCGCTCACCCCTTTCAAGCCGTCCATGATTCGTTTGAGCGGCAGAAGGGGATCGATCAGGACGTGAACGTGATTCGCCATGACGACGAAAGCGTGCAGGCGGTATTGGCCGAGCAGTTCGTCTCCCCGCTTGATCGTGGCCACGACCGCGCCGGCGACCCGCTCGTTCTTCAACCAGAGTGGTCCGTGGCAAGCCCGGTCCAGTTCGGCGTTTGCCTTGCGGAACTTGCGGCCGCTGGTGCTTTGCGGCTCGTCCTTGAGGTCGCGCAGGAAATGAGCAGGGAGAGAACCATGCAGGCGCCAGGTGATGAATACGCTTTTACCCTCCGGATGCCAGTGAGGCAGATTTCTCTCGTAGTAGGCCATGCCAGGATCGTCTACCGTAGCACAGCCACTCTTGGCTGTGCAGACTTTCGAAATAACCTCTCGCTCATCGCTCTTGCCTCGCTCGCCAAGTTGCGGTGGCGCGTTCGTTGGCCGGAGGGTGCACAGCCAGGAGTGGCTGTGCTACGAAACACTGCGAACATTCCTCTTTCTTTGTGACGAGGGAGTCCTGGTGCGACTTGGGCGCGTGTCCGTTTGCTGCTTGGCGCGTTCGGCGCGGATGCGTTCGAGTAGGACGCTGGCGGGCTCGTCGGTCGGGTCCTGGGGGACGAGCTTGCCTTCGAAGGCGCGCTTCAGGATGGCTTGGCGTAGGCGTTCGGCGCGTCTTAGGTTGGCCCCGGCTTGTACCTGAAGCTCCTCAACGAACGAGAGACGGCGGTCAACTTCGACAGAGATTCGCTCTTGCTCTGCTGCGGGAGCTAGCGGGGTTGGGGTGTTTCGTAGATCCTCCCCTGATATACCGGCCTGCCCTGCCGTCGTGCGTACCCGCTGGGCGATGAATTTCCTTGATCCACCAGCATTCAAGATGATCTCTAGGAAGGCCGGTACGCACATCTTTTCGACTGCTCTGGCGCGTATAAGCTTGTCCGGGTGAACCGTTGGCCTCGTCACGCCTTTCACAGTCCCACACACGCCAACTAGGTCTGGATTTCCGTTGTATCTCGTGAAGAGTAGATCGCCTTCTTGCAGAATGAAATCAATATACTTGGCGACATCTCCCTCGAGGAACCGGACATCATCCATGTCGACACGAAGGGGACGTACCGCGCTGATCCTGAGAATCGGAACTCCGTCTTCGGAGTCCGGCTTCTGCGAGATTCCGTTCCGGAGGTAGGTGACCAGCTGGTCAAGTCTCGCCCATGTCCATCCCCCCGGCAGGCCCGGTAAACCGGCCAAATCAGGGCCGGGCGGCTCTTTGTACTTCTTCTTCCAGGTGTCATCTTTTGGCGCCTTGCCGGCGGCGCGGAATTTGGCGAGTTGGGCGGCTTCCCAGCGGGCGCGGCGCTCGACTAGGATGCGCTTCAGCAATTCGCTGGCGGGCTCGTAGGAGCGGCCTTCGCGGCGGGCGAGTTCGGCTTCGGTGGGGACGAGGCGGCCTTCGACGGCGGCTTTGAGTACGGCGGCGCGGTAGCGCTTCAGGTTGGCCTGGACGCGCTTCAGGGCGGCAACGGCGGCATCCAGCCGGGTGAACTGCTTTTCAATCTCGGCCAGGATCCGCTTTTGTTCCATGGCCGGTGGGATCGGGAGGTTCAGTTCTGACAGGAATTCCGGTGGAACTCTTAGCTGTCCCGCCGCGCCTCTCATCTTCAGACGGGCCTCACGGCGAACGGGGTCTTGGAATAGGAAGAAGAGGAGATACTTCGGCTCCAACCCCTCCAAGGGACGCAAGACGTGAAATTCGGTCGATCCAGCGCCCCGCCCGCCCGTGAGACCGTTCGCGAGCGCGAACTTTCCATTCTCCATACAGGGCGTAATCTTCGCGAAAAGGACATCACCGTCCTGAAAGCGGGTGTACCCCTTCCGCACCTCACGCGCGGGCCTTGATGAGGAGGCATCCAGCCGCCCGTTCTCCTCCTCGACTGCCGCCATTGGAACGAAGGAGACCGGCTCTTCGTCGGCTGGCTCGGGCTCCCAGTGCCGTGGGTTGAGGAGGGCGACATCCCCCAGCCTTGCTGAGGCCCAGCTAGGAGGTATCGAGTGGTGCTCGCACTGCTTCATGCCGCCAAGACCTCATTTAGCTCGCCCAGCAACGGTGAAAACTCGGTGCCGAAAATCTGCTGGGCCTTGCCGAGCCCCCCTCGTTGGGCAAAGGGAACATAGTCGAAATCGTCAGGCGCTATCGCGAGGCTGGTGGCAATGTGGTCGCGGATGGCTTCGAGCCACTGGCGCTGCTCGTCGGTGAAGCGGCGGCCATTGCTCTCCTGTTCAGCGAGCCATCGGGCGTAGCGTTCATTGACCTCGTCGCGATACGGGCGCAGTTCGCCCTCCTGATGCAGTGCAAAGCGGACGAGGGAAACAATGTCTGAGAGCACCTTGCCGCCCGAGCCTCGCACGCGAGAGCGATCGAGCGATTCGTAGGCGCGCCAAAGGAGTTCGGGTGTCCAGCCGCGTGGCGGGCGCTGGATGGCGTCGGCCAGTTCCTTGATTTCCTTCAGGGTGAGTCGCTCGTGGTAAGGGCGACCATATAGGATTTGCAGAGCGGTGATTTCGTCCTTGTTCTCGCGAATGAATTGTTCGAACGACTGGATGAGGGTCTGCGCCTTCTCCCTGGCCTGGGCGGAAAAGCCGGCTTCGAGGATTTGGTCCTGGCTGACTCGGTCGATGGTTTGTTCGAAGGATTTTTTCAGGCTGACGAGCGTGTTGCGGAGCGCGGGGTTCGTTACCAGGGGTTTGACGGCTTCGGACAGGAGATGGGCGGTGGCCTTTTCGACCTGCTCGGCGGACGGGGCACAGCCAGGAGTGGCTGTGCTACTTTGCGCGGCTGCTAGCTGCACGTCGGGGTCGAGAGCCTGGACGATAGCGCCGGTGATGGCGGAGAGGGGCTGGCCGGCGATCTGCTGCATCATTTGTCGGTCTTCTTTGCTTAGCTGGTTGTCGAGACGTGCCAGTCGCGAAGCCAAAGAAGAAAGAACGTCCTTCTCGCGGTTCCCGAAGGCTACGGCCTCGAGCAGCTTCTCGAAGGAGACGCCGGGTTTCCGTTCGAGCGGGTGCGTGTCAGCGAACTCGCTTTCGCACACGCCCACTGCATCCACAATCACGAAATGCGTCTTGGTGGTTGCGTCGGAGGTGACCTGCTGAAGGTCGGCGGGTTTAATGACGCGCGTGCCCCGGCCTTTCATCTGCTCGAAAAGGGTGCGGCTCTTCACATCGCGGAGGAACATCAGGCACTCGATCGGGCGAACGTCGGTACCGGTGGCGATCATGTCGACGGTGACGGCGATGCGGGGAAAGTAGCTGTTGCGGAAAGAAGTGATCAGTTTTTCGGCGGTGACGCCGCTGCTCTGGTATTCAAGCTCCTCGATTTCCGAGCCGTTTGGAAGCTTTTTCGTTACCGGGACGCGGACAACGTTCGTCTTGTAGGTGATCTTCTCGCAGAACTCGTTGCCCTTGCCGAATTCTTCGCGAACGATCTGGACGATGTCGTCGGCGTGGCTGTCGTCCTTGGCGAAGATCAGGGTCTTGGGCACCACGGTGCGCCCCGGAAAAATCTCGGTGAAGAGATTTGCCTTGAAGGTGCGGATAACCGTGCGGATCTGATCCAGGGCCACGACATCGCGGTCAAGCTGGCTTGCGCCGTAGCTGAAATCTTCGTCCAACTGCTCCCAGCGGATTTTGCGCGTTTGCCGGTCCCGTTTGTCCACCCAGAATCCGGCGTCGACGCTTGAACCATGCTCGGAGATGTAAGTGCGGATGCGGTAGACGTCGAAGCCGACGTTCACTTTGTCGGCAACCGCCTGCTCGTGGCTGTATTCGCTCACGAGGTTCTGGTCGAAGAAACCGAGAGTTTGCTTCGACGGCGTGGCAGTGAGGCCGATGAGGAAAGCGTCGAAATATTCGAGCACCTGTCGCCAGAGGTTGTAGATCGAGCGATGGCATTCGTCAATGATGACGAAGTCGAAATATTCGATGGGGATGTTGGGATTGTAGACCGCCGGGAGCGGGTGTTTGATCAGCTTTTCCAGGCTGCCTAGGGGCGCCTCGTCCAGTTCAGGATTGGCGAGGTCCGGTTCACCCCTGAGCATCGAAAACAGCCGCTGGATCGTGGTGACGCAGACTTTGGCGACCGGGTCGAGCTTGTTGGACTGGAGAAGCTGGACGTTGTACAACTCGGTGAATTTCCGGTGCTCCTCGGGCGTGGTGAACTGTTCGAATTCCGTCTTCGCCTGCTGGCCGAGCGTTCTGCGATCCACAAGAAAGAGAATGCGGCGCGCTCCAGCATGTTTGGTCAGGCGGTAGGAGAAGTTGCAGGCGGTATACGTCTTGCCTCCGCCACTGGCCATCTGAATCAGGGCGCGCGGGCGATTTTCGGCCAGCGATTTTTCCAGGCCCTTGATGGCGCGGATTTGCGCTGGCCACAGTTCTCCTTCGACGAGCGGCGGCATGTCGCGCAGCCGTTCGCGGAGGGTTAAGCCAGGCGATTTCGGCGCCTCGGCAAGCCAGTCGGCGAACGTCTCGGGTCGGTGAAATGAGAATGTCCGGCGGCTACGAGCGTCCGGTTCCAGCAGATTCGTGAAGCGCGTCTCGACGCCAGTGCTTTGGTAACAGAAGGGCAGCGGTTTCCGATGCGGTTTTAGTTGATCGGGGAGGCCGACGCTGTATTTTTCGGACTGAATCTCGAAGCCGGTGAGGGTTTCGCCCTCTTTCTTTGCCTCGACGACACCCGCGGGCGACCCGTCCACGTACAGGAGATAGTCGGCGAAACCATAGCCGGACTTCAGGGGGAATTCGCGGATCGCAACGCCGCGGCCGGCCGTGACGTTGACGTCGTCGCGGGACTGGACGATCCAGCCCGCATCGGCAAGAAGTTTGTCGATGTCCTTGCGGGCTTTCTGTTCTGGTGTCTCTGACATTTTGAATACGGCGGGACCGATTATATTGCGCCTGCGGTCTTCTGCATACGGCCGCTGTTCTGGGAGAGCGTATCCGACAACCTGGGCGGGCGCGTGGCAACGTTGCAGCGCGAAGGGAGGACCCCGGTGGCGCGTGCAAAGTGCCCCTCCCAAGCCATGCGGTCCGGGTTTCGTGGCACAGCCGATCCTGGCTGCGCGCCAATGTATCGATAGCCAAGGCGGTGCCATTTTCAATCCGCGCGCAGATTGAAACGCCTGCGACGCATCTACGGTATCCGCCCAGCTCGTGCACAGCCAGGATTGGCTGTGCTACCTCACCAAAGATCCGACTGGCCTTCCTCCGCTCATACTTCATTCGCGGTTTTGGATGTGGGGGCTCGGCGGGCGATGGTCGCCGGCACAGCCAGGATTGGCTGTGCTACGTAAGCATCGGAACGCTCGACCGTGCCTAGGTGTTCCCTCCGCGTTCGGTTGCACTGGACCATGGCCAATCTTCAGGCTTGGCAACGAGTCCTGCGGCGACCGGATTGCGCTCGATATATGTCCGAATCTTCTCGAATTCCTTGCCGTTGCGCACCCAGTGGTCGAAGGATTCATCCTGCCAGAATCGTCCTCCAACGCGGCCGAGAATGCGGTTCGCTTCTCTCGCGCTCACGCCTTTCAAGCCATTGGTGATGCGCGGGAGGGAGACGATCGGGTCGATTAACAGGTGAATGTGATTTGCCATCACAACGAAGGCGTGAAGGCGATAGTGGCCCAGACTGTTCGCTCCCCACTCGATGGCGTGCATGACGCGAGCGGCGACACGCTCATCTTCCAACCATAGGGGACCGTATTCCGCGCGGTCGAGCGTGGCATCGGCTTTGCGAAACCTCTGCCCTGCGCTCGCGTGCGGGTCCTCCTTCAGCGAACGAAGAAAACTGCGGGGCAGGGAGTCGTACAGACGCCAAGTGAGGAAAATCGTTTTGCCATCCGGATGCCAATGAGGAAGGTTCCGCTCATAGTAGGCCATGTGGTTTGGTTTGCGTGGCACAGCCAATCCTGGCTGTGCGCCAATTTATCCAGAGCCACGACGGTGCCATTTTCATTCCGCCCGCAAATTTGAACGCCAGACACGGGTCGACGCTGGTTCCGACTCATGCACAGCCAGGATTGGCTGTGCCACCTCAACCAGAGCCAAATCCGTCCAAATCTTCCACCCGCGCGCAGATCGGTACGCCGGGGACGGGTCGACGCTGGTTCCGACTCATGCACAGCCAGGATTGGCTGTGCCACCTCACGCCTCTTCGATCCCCTTTGTGCGCGCCAATTGCTCGATCACGGAGAGATCTTCGAGCGATGTGACGTCTCCTGTCACATTGCCTTTTTGCGCCAGCTCGCGCAGCAGGCGGCGCATGATTTTGCCGCTGCGGGTTTTCGGGAGCGATTGCGCGAAGCGCACTTCGGCTGGGCGCGCGATCGAGCCGATCGTTGCGGCGACGTGATCGGCAAGCTGCGCGTTCAATTCCCGCGACGGCGTTGAGCCGGCGCGCAGCGTGACGAAGGCCACCACGGCCTCGCCCTTCACTTCGTCCGGCGCGCGCGACCACCGCGGCTTCCGCCACGGCCGGATGGCTCACGAGGGCGCTTTCGATTTCCATGGTGCTCAGGCGGTGGCCGGCGACCTTGATCACGTCGTCGACGCGGCCCAGGACCCAGAAATAGCCGTCGTCGTCGCGTTGCGCGGCGTCGCCGGTGAAATAGACGCCGGGGATGCGGCTCCAGTAATCGCGCTTGATAGCGCTCGTCGTCGCCGTAAATCGTGCGCAGCATGCGAGGGCCACGGGCGTTCGATCACCAGGTAGCCGGTCTCGCCCGGTTTGACCGGTTCGCCTTGACTGATTCACGACGCGCGCGCACGATTCCCGGCAGCGGGAGCGTCGCCGAGCCGGGTTTCGTCGGCGTCGCGCCCGGCAGCGGCGAGATCAGAATCGAGCCGGTTTCCGTTTGCCACCACGTATCGACGATCGGGGCAGCGGTTTTTGCCGACGACTTCCGAATACCATTTCCACGCCGCGGGATTGATCGGTTCGCCCACGCGTGCCGAGCAAGCCGCAGGCTGCGACAAGTCGTGCTTGTCCACCCATTCGCGGCCCCAGGCCATGAACGCGCGAATGGCGGTCGGCGAGGTGTAAAGAATCGTCACTTTGTAGCCGCTCGATCAATTTCCCAGAACCGGTCTTTTCCCGGATGGTCCGGCGCGCCTTCGTACATCACCACCGTCGCGCCGTTCGCCAGCGGCCCGTAAACGATGTAGCTGTGCCCGGTGACCCAGCCGATGTCCGCCGTGCACCAATAAACGTCCTCTTCGCGCAGATCGAAAATCAGCCGCGTCGACCACATGCGCACTGCAGCAAATATCCGGCCGAGGTGTGCAGCACGCCTTTCGGTTTGCCGGTGGTGCCGCTGGTGTACAGGATGTAGAGCGGCTGCTCGGAATCAAAGGGTCGGCGCGGGCAATTCCGCCGAGGCCTTGGCGTCGAGTTCGTGCCACCACAGGTCGCGGCCGTCTTCCATGCGACTTTTTCGCCGGTGCGCCGCACCACGACGATCTTCTCGATGCGAAGGGCAGCTCTCGGCAGCGCGTGATCGGCGGTCGTCTTTGAGCGGCACGATTTTCCCGCGCCGGTAGCCGCCGTCGGCGGTGATCAGCACTTTCGATTTTGCAATCGCGCGATGCGGTCCGACAGCGCCAGCGAGCTGAATCCGCCAAAAATCACCGAATGCACCGCGCCGATCCTCGCGCACGCCAGCAGCGGCATCGGCAATTCGGGAATCATCGGCAGATAGACGGCCACCGTGTCGCCCTGCTTCACGCCCAGCGACCGGAGCGTGTTCGCGAAACGGCATACGCGCTGCGTGCAGTTCGCGCGTAGCTGATCTTGACCGGCGCGCCTTCTTCCGGCTCCCACAATAGCGCCGTCTTGTCGCCGCTCTCGGCTAGATGGCGGTCGAGGCAGTTGTAGCTGACGTTCAGCTTGCCGCCGACGAACCATTTCGCGTGGGGCAGTTCCCATTCGTGAGTCTTCTTCGGCGCCTCGAACCAGTCGAGCAGCTTCGCCTGCTCGTTCCAGAAACCCTGCGGGTCCTCAAGCGCCCACCGGTACAACCGCTCGTATTCGAGCATCGATTTGACGCGCGCGTGCTTGCGAAACTCCTCCGGCGGCGGGACTGGTTTCTCATCGAGGACGTTCCGATTTGGTTCGGTCATGGGTTCCTCCCGGTGAATGCACAGGGGATCGTCGAGCGGTTAATACCCTAGGCCACCAGTTCCAGCGCGGTCAAGGCCAACCGGCCGGCAGACACACCCCAAAAGATTTGCACACAGAGGGCACAGAGGAACCAACAGAGGGCACAGAGGAACTACAGAAGGCACAGAGGAACCAACGGAGGCACAGAGGAACTGACAGAGGGCACAGAGGAACCACAGAGGGCACAGAGGTCGCATGACCCTCCCGGAGAAGCCTCCGTGTCCTCCATCTTTTCTCCGTGACCTCTGTGTTAAATCTTTTGCTGTGAGGTTGTTCCCCCGCACCCGCCTCCCCCCAGGAAATATTGGAACTTTCCTCCGCTTGAAACTGAACTGTTACTGGAGCCCAGTTGAAGGCGTCAAACCTATAGATGAACGACGCAGCCGAGCTTCCCGAGGCACTCCTGCTGGAGCGGCTGGCGGCGGGGGACGAAGAGGCCTTCCAGGCTCTTTATCGACGCCACCAGGGGCCGCTCTACCGCTACGCGCTCCATATGACCGGGCGCACGGAAGCGGCCGAAGAGATTGTGCAGGAAACCTTTATGGTTCTGATTCGCGGAGGCGGAAAATTCGATCCCGGACGCGGCGAGCTCGCGGCGTTCCTTTTCGGTATCGCTCGCAATCACGTCCACCGCTTCCTCGACGCCGACGGCCGCTACCAAGGCCTGCCGGAAGAGGGGCCGGAGGCCCTGGCTGGCCAGGGCCCTGCCCCTTTCAGTCTCGAAGACCCCGACCCGACCGCCCGCCTCATCCAGTCCGAAACGGTCGCGCAGGTCCGCCGCGCCGTGTTCAGCCTGCCCGAGCGCTACCGCGAGGTGATCACCCTCTGCGACCTGGAAGAGATGGAATACGAGCGCGCGGCGTCCATTTTGAATTGTCCCGTGGGAACGATTCGTTCGCGACTCAATCGCGCCCGGGAAATGCTGGCCGAAAAACTGCGCGTCACGCTTGCCCCCAGTCCGGCGCCGCGCATCCCGGCCACCGGCGCTTTTGAAACGAGGTGATGGAATGAAGTGCAGGGAATTCGCAGGAGTGGTTCACGAGCTGGCTCGCCGGGAGCAGATGGACCCGGCCGTCGCCGCCATCGCTCGCGCCCACGCCGAAGCCTGCCCTCACTGCGGCTGCCGGCTCGCGGAAGCCGAACGCCTCGCCGCCCTCGTCCACACCGCTGCGGCCGAAAGCCACCGCCTCTCCTCTCCGGCCGGCCTCGAAACGGAACTTCTTGGCGCATTCCGCCGGGAGCAAGCCTCGCGCCGCAACATCCAGGCGCACAGCCGGCTTGGCTGGCGCATGGCTCTCGGCTGGGCCGGCGCGGGCGCGGCCGTCGCGCTTCTCGGTTTTGTACTGCTGCACCGCGCTCCGGACCATCGACCCTCCCCGATGGTCCGGGCCAGCGCGGAAGCACCGGCCGTCTCCACGCCCGCGGCTCGCCAGGTCGCCGCGGTCGCGCTTCCGCCGGTGCGCTCCGCTCCTGTCCAGGCGCGGCAGACGGAACTCACTTCCGAATTCGTGCCCGTGCCCTATTCCGGCGGTCTTGCGCCGGGCGACTCGGCCGTGATCGTGCGCGTGCAGGTCCCGCGCACCGCTCTCGCCGAACTGGGCTACCCGGTGGACGAAACGCAGGGCAACGGCATGGTTCAAGCCGATCTGCTGGTCGGCGAGGACGGCTGGCCGCGCGCGGTCAGGATCGTGCGATGAGGAGTTCAGGGAAGGGAGCGGCCGGCGCAGCGTTTTCGTTCGGCCACTCGGCGGAGAAGTTACGAAAAGGAGTTGAGGAAATGAAGTGCCTCACTGTTTACGAGACGGCCGGCCCCGCGTCGGGGCGACGCTCCGCGCGAAAGATGTTTCCGCTGCTCGGCGCCGCGGCTCTGGTGCTCGGCATGGCCGCCGGCGCGCGCGCGCAATTTCCGCCGTCCCGGCCGGGTCAAAACGGCCCTGAGCCGGGCAAGTTCGGCCGTGAATCCATGCTCCCGCGTGGCCCGGACATGGGCGGCGTCTTCTCTTTCGTCGAGCCGCTTTCCGACGTCAACGGCCACGTCGTCAAGGGCGCTCCCTTTTCCGCGCAGATCGTTCGCGAAACTGTCCAGCAGCTCGCCGACGGCAACGTCATCGACCACAAGTCCACCGGCACTATCGCCCGTGACGGCGAGGGCCGCACTCGGCGCGAATTGACGCTCGCAAACATCGGTCCCTGGGCCGCCGCCGGCCAGGCGCCGGTCCTCGTCTTCATCAGCGATCCGGTCGCGGGAAAGATGTACACGCTCGACGAGAACCGGAAGATCGCCTACAAAATATCTCCGCCGCCGAAAATCGGCTATGTGCCCGGGAACGGGCCCCGCTCCCGCCGCTGGAGTGAATTCAAGAGCGAAACCCAAACCGAATCGCTAGGCGAAAAAACCATGGACGGCCTCGTCGTCGACGGCACTCGCATCACCCGCACCATCCCCGTCGGCCAGATCGGCAACAAGGAGCCCATCGTTATCACCACCGAGCGCTGGTATTCTCCCGCCCTGCAAACAACCATCCTGCAGAAGCGCACCGATCCCCGCTTCGGCACCAGCACCTTTCAACTCACCAACATCCATCTTTCCGATCCGCCGGCATCGCTCTTCACCGTTCCGCCGGATTTCTCGGAGAAGACCGGACGGCCCGGCGGCCGGCGCGGCCGCGGTCTCGGCCCGGATCGCAATTTTCCATGAGTTCCTCGCGGTGACTACCCCTCCACGGGGAAAGACGAGCTTGGGGGCGCCAAATCTCCCCGCCCAAAGGCGCCCCCAGGCAAGTTTTCTTCCGCTCCGCCATCGCCCCATCCCTGTATAATTCCCCGGGGAGATTTGGCGATGGACCTCGAAGCCATCGAAGAGCAACTTCGCGCGGAAGGTTTCGTCCATACCTACATCTGGCAGGACGGTCCGCACGCCCACTATTCCGACCACACCCACGCCACCGAAACCGCCCACGTCATTCTCGACGGTGAAATGACGCTCATCATGGACGGCAACAGCGTCATCTACCGCACCGGCGACCGCGCCGATGTCCCCGCCGGCGCCGTCCACTCCGCGCGAATGGGCCCCACCGGCTGCCGCTACCTGATCGGCGAGCGCTGACCTGATTCCCCGCGAGTCGCCTAAGTCAGCAGCTGTCATCCTGGCGAAGCGAAGGATCCCGAATGCGTAGGGAAGCGGTCGCCACGAAGACATGCCGTCATGGCTGCAACTCCATGCGCCGCCGTGGGGAGGAATCCGTCCAAATCCGCGCGCCTTCCCGCGGGAAACTTGAGTCGCAGGGCCCAGTTTCTATTTACTTTTAGGCCATACATCGTTACTTCTTATGTACTAGACCCCGCCCGTCGTCTACACTGCTTTCAGCTCCCTCCATGGGACAGGTGGCGATGGATTTCATCCTGATGATGACCGGATTTCTGTTGATTTCCCTGATGCTGGCCGTCACCGGCGGCTACATGCTCATCAACCCGGGACGTTTCGCCGCCGCATGCGAGGCCTTTGCCGCCGCCGGCAATCTTCCCAGTCTGCTGTCCCGCTCGGTGAAGGGAGCGCTGCTTCAGGTCCGCGCCTTCGGAATGCTCACGCTGTTCGGTGGTTTTCTGCTGCTGGCGGGAACGCTGGGAATGATGCCTGCTCTGATGCGCTCGCCAATCGGCTCGGGCGAACTCAACTGGTTGATCGTCCCGGCGATGCTGGGCGTCTCGGCCGGCTACGTCATCCTGCTCTACGCCACCGAGTGGGTCTCGCGGGTCTTCGGCAAGTGGACGGACCATCCGCTGGTCCCGCAGGAACTGATCGTCGCGCTCACCTGGGAACTGCGCATCGCCGGCGTCGCTTTCACCCTCTTCGGCCTCGGCGCCGCGTCCGTTTGGCTGAAATCCTTCTTCGGCCACTAATCTCCGGACTCTTAACTCTGAACTCTTGACTCTGAACTCTCAACCCTGAACGTCGAGCGCCCGATCCAGCAGTTCCACCACGTGCAGCACTTCCTGCCCCGTAGCCGCCATTTTCGCCCCGGCGCGCAGCTGCAGGATGCATCCCGGATTCGCCGTGACGATCGCCCGCGCTTCGGTCGCCCGCGCGTAGTCCATTTTCTTCCGCAGCAGTTCCATCGCGGTTTCCGTTTGCGTGACGTTATACACGCCGGCCGAGCCGCAGCACTGATCGGAAAACGCCATTTCGGTCAGCTTCACGCCCGGCACGGCCGCGATCAACCGCCGCGGCGCCTCGCGCACTTTCTGTCCGTGGAGCAGGTGGCAGGAATCCTGGTATGTGACGCGCATCGCGAGCGGCCGCATCGGCGCGACGAGGCCCAGCTCGTCCAGAAATTCCGTCACGTCCTTCACGCGGGAGTCGAACGTTTCCGCCCGCTCATGTTCCGCGCTTCCCGGCCCGAACAGCAGCGCGTATTCCTTTAGCGTCGATCCGCATCCGGCCGCATTCGTGATGATCGCGTCGAAATCTTCTGCCAGAAAAAGTTCCAGATTCCGCCGCGCCATCTCGCGTACCACGTCCCGGTAGCCGGCATGCAGTTCCAGCGCCCCGCAGCACCACTGCTCGCCCGGCGCCACCACCTCGCACCCGTTCGCTTGCAGCACGCGAATCGTGGCCTCGTTCAGCGCCGTGAACGTCATCCGCGCGATGCAGCCCGCAAAGAACGCCACACGCGCCCGCCGCGGGCCGCGCGCCGGAAACGTGCGCGTCTCCTCGGTCGAAAAGAATTTCCCGTCGATCGGCGGCATCAACCCCGCGCGCGTCTCGAGTCCCAACAGTTTCAGCAGTCCCGATCCCGCCGCCAGCCGTTCGAGCCCCGACCGTTGGTAGAACCGCAACAGCCGCCCGACCATCGCCAGCCGCTTCGGGTAGGGAAGCAGCCGCCGATAGAAAACCTCGCGCGTCATCCGTTCGATCGCCGGCCGCCGGTACTCCTGTTCGATCCGCCCGCGCGCCAGTTCCACCAGCTTCCCGTATTCCACGCCCGATGGGCACGCCGTCTCGCAAGCGCGGCAATCGAGGCAACGGTCGATGTGCGTCACGAACGTCGCGTCGAGCGGCATCTCGCCCCGGTCCACCAGAAACATCTGCCGAATGCGCCCGCGCGGCGAATCCGCTTCCCGGCCCCACAACTTGTAGGTCGGGCAGTGGTTCAGGCACAGCCCGCAATGGACGCACCGCGCGAAATCGCGGTAATCGGGACGATCGATCTGACCGCCCGTCTCCGTTTCCGGCGCCCGCGCTTCTGTAGTTTCCGTCGCCACGTCCGTCACATCCCTCCGACGAATCGCCCGGGACTCAAAATTCCCCCGGGATCGAACACCTGTTTCACCTTCCGCATCAGCCCCACGTCCGCCCGTTCCTTCCCCCAAATCGCCACGCGGCTTTTCAGTTCCGCCGGACACCACGGGACCGCGCAGAACCCGCGCGCCGCAGCCGCCGCTTCCACCAACTCTCCTGCTCCGAGCGCCAGCCGCTCGAAAACGCCTTCGTCCGCCGTCTCCGGCAGAAACGCGACGTAGACCACCCCCGCCCCGCGCGCCAGAATCGATGCCGGTAACTCGTGCCGATCGGAACCGCGCTGCGCCGCCGTAAAAATTCCGCCCATCCGGCTCGGGGCCACACTCGCGCGCACGATCGTCGCCGCCGGGGAAGCGTCAAGCAGCAACGGAATCGCCTCGCGCACCCGACCCCAAAGCGCCGGCCGTTTGTCGTCGCCGAGAAGCGCCGTTCCCGTGGCACCCGACTCGCCCGCCATGCGCTCGAGATCGTTCGTATAGCGAGCCAGCACCGCCTCGCTCCCGCCAAATCCCGCCGCAACCAGCCATCCCGAAGTCGGCAGCCACGAACCGCAAGCGGCCAGCCCCGGCTCGGTCGGCGGCGTGCGCCGCGCGAACAGCGCGGCAAGCGAAGGATCGAGAATCTCCAGGCTCGACAGCGTGAGCGCCGAATGCCGTATCCGCCCCACCATGCCGAGCGCCTCATCGTGCCCGCCAAACACCGCTAGAAATGCGCGCCTCGTCTCCGGCAGCGGAAACGTCTTGAAATTCAGCCGCGTCAGCACGCCCAACGTTCCCAGCGGCCCGATGAACAGTTTGTGGAGGTCGTATCCCGCCACGTTCTTCACCACGCGCCCGCCGCTTTTGGATCGTATCCCGTCGCCCGTCACGAATTCGCAGCCCAGCAGAAAATCGCGTGCCGAACCGTGCATCTGCCGCAACGGTGAATCGATCCCGCTCGCCACGGTCCCGCCAATCGTCGCCCGGTCACGGTAGGGAACCGCGAGCGGAAGCATTTGCTTGTTTTCTTCGAGGAGCGCTTCGAGATCGCCCAGCCGCGCCGCGGCCCCGACGCTCACCGTCAAATCGCCCGGATCGTAGCTGTGCACCTGGTCGATCCTCGTAGTCACCAGCGCCAAATCGTACCGCGCAGGCGCCGGTCCCATCCGCAGCTTCGTTCCCGCGCCCGCCGGAACCACTCCCAGCTTTTCCGCCGCGCAAAGCCGCAGGATTTCCGCGATCTCCTCGCCGCTCCCCGGCCGCGCAATCGCGCGAGGCGCAGCCCCGTCAATGGCGTATTCCGCGAGCGCCGAAGCTTCGGCGCCGACATTCGCCTCGCCGCAGATTCCCGCGAGCGAGAGCAGCAGTTTTTCGCCGCCGCCGCTCATTTCCGCGAACCCGCCGCGTCGCCGCCAGCCGCCGTGTCGCCGTCAGTAGCGCGGCCTTCAGGCTGTGCGCTTTCGCCTTCGATAGCCACGGGAGTATGAATCTCCCCGCACCTCTTGCCCGCGGGAAAGATTTTCCCCGGATTCAGCAGCCCAAAAGGATTGATCGCATCCCGCACCCGCTTCATCAACCCGAGATCCGCCTCGCTGAAGAGCAGCGGCATCAGCCGGTCTTTTTCCATTCCCACGCCATGCTCGCCGGTGATCGATCCGCCCATCTCGATGCAGAGCTTGATGATCTCATCGGCGGTAGCGATCGCGCGTTCGGTTTCCCCCGGCTGCCGTCCGTCGTAGCAGAGCATCGGATGCAGGTTTCCGTCGCCGGCATGAAAAATGTTTCCCACCTCGAATCCGTGCCGCCGCCCGATTTCGGCGATTCGCCGCAATGCTTCCGGCAGCCGCGTGCGCGGAATCACGCCATCCTGCACGTAACAATCGGGAGCCACGCGCCCCGCCGCGCCAAACGCGTTCTTGCGCGCCTTCCACAACGTTTCCCGTTCCCGCTCGTCCTTCGCCGCTCTCACTTCGCGCGCCCGGTTCGCGCGGCAAATGTCGATCACCGCCGCCGCCTGCTCCTCCGCCTCCTCGCGCGTTCCGTCGACTTCGAGCAGGAGCAGCGCCCCGGCGTCGGTCGGCAACCCCGCGTGAATCCACGACTCGACCACGCGGATCGTCCATCCGTCCATCATCTCGCAAGCCGAAGGCGTAACGCCCCGCGCCGTGAACGCCGCCACGGTCTCGGTCGCGTCGTCCGGCGTCTCGAAAACGGCCAGCAGCGTCTTCACCGATTCCGGCAGCCGAGTCAGCTTCGCCGTGATTTCCACCACCAGTCCCAGCGTCCCTTCCGATCCCACGAACAGCCCCACGAGGTCGCATCCGGTCGGATCCGCCGCCTCACCGCCGATGCGCACCATCTCGCCATCCGGCAGCACCACCTCGAGCGCCAGAATGTGATTGGTAGTCACGCCGTAGCGCAGCGTGTGCGGTCCGCCCGCGTTTTCGGAAACGTTCCCGCCGATCGTGCACGCCTTCTGGCTCGAGGGATCAGGAGCGTAATGCAGCCCCGCGTGCGCCACCGCCCGCGAAAGGTCCAGATTCACCACGCCCGGCTCAACCACCGCCCGCTGGTTCTCGTAATCGACACTCAAAATCCGGTTCATTCGCGAGAAGACAACCTGCACGCCGCCCTCGCGCGCCAGCGCGCCGCCCGAAAGTCCCGTCCCAGCGCCGCGTCCCACCATCGGGATTCCGTGCCGGCTCGACCACCGCGCGATTTCCACCACTTCGCGCTTGTCGCCCGGAAACACCACACAATCCGGGTGCCCAACCTCCACCGACCCGTCGTATTCGTACAGCCGCAGCTCGTCCCCGCTCGCCAGCACCTGATCGCGCCCCACGATCCGCTCGAGCTCCCTGGTCGCTTCCGAATTGATCCGTCGATGTTCCATGTGAGTGCCGCTAAAATATAGTGTATCGCCGCGGCGCCGACAAACGCTTGTCAGGCCCGAATTGCAGGGGCGGGTTTAAAACCCATCCCTACGGTTTTTCAGGGCACGCACCTCGCGGACGCCTGCTGCGAGCGTAGGCAGGGAATCGCACTCTTCCGCCGACGGGTTAAGACCCTTGACCACCCCTCCGTCCGGGAGTAGCCTTTCGCCAATTCGGGCATCCGACCCGATCTTCGAGGAGGTGCGGAATGGTTCCACTCACCGCCCTGTGGCTCCCTATCGTGCTCTCGGCCGTGATCGTGTTCGTCGCCAGCTCCATCATGCACATGGTGCTGCCCTACCACCGCACCGATTACAAACAGCTCCCCGATGAGAGCAAAATTCTCGGCGCGATTCGCGCCGCTGGCGTGAGGCGCGGCCTTTACATGTTCCCTTTCTGCACTCCCCAGGAAATGAAGTCGCCCGCCATGGCGCAGAAATTCAAGCAGGGGCCGGTCGGACAACTGACGGTCATGCCCAGCGGTCCCATCGCCATGCCGAAGTTTCTTGCGATGTGGTTCGTCTTCTGCCTGATCGTCAGCTATTTCGTCGCCTATCTCACCGGACGCACCGTCGCGCCCGGCGCGGACTACCTGCGCGTTTTCCAAGTCGCCGGCACTGCCGCGTTCCTCGCCTACGGCCTCGGCAACCTGAGCAACAGCATCTGGCGAGGCCGCCCCTGGCCCGTCACCATCAAAGAGGTGATCGACGGCCTGATCTTCGGTTTGCTGACAGCGGGCACCTTCGGCTGGCTCTGGCCGCGCTAGCGCTTGATAGCATGCAGGGGCGGGTTCCTGTGCAAAAGCGCACCGCCGGGATTGGCTGTGCTGCCAAAACCCTCAATTCCACGCCGGTCTGTTGACACCTGCGCGTCGGCTGTGCTACCTGAACGTGGGAAAACCTAATGTCCAAGCCAAAACTGCTTTCCACTCGCCCGCTCTTCGAGCCCGTGCGCAACCTGCTCGACGACCACTTCGCCATGGAGTATTGGACCAACCCCGAACGCATCCCGCGCGCCGAGCTTCTTTCGCGCGTGGCCGATAAAGACGGCCTCATCTGCCTGCTCACCGAAAAGGTGGACGAGGAGCTGCTGTCGAAAGCGCCCAATCTGAAGCTGGCCGCCACGGTCTCGGTTGGCTTCGACAATATCGACGTAGCCGCCTGCACGCGCCACGGCGTCATCGCGACGAACACGCCCGGCGTCCTCGACGAGACCACCGCCGATTTCGCCTGGGTGCTGATTTTCGCCGTCGCGCGGCGCCTGCTCGAAGGCGTCGAGATGATCCAGTCGCAGACGTGGAAGGGCTGGGACCTCGATCAGCTCTGCGGCGCGGACGTTCTGGGGCAAAACGCTCGGCGTTGTCGGCTTCGGCCGCATCGGCCGCTCCGTGGCCCGCCGCGCGCACGGTTTCGGCATGAAAATTCTCTATTCCGACGCGATGCGTGCCGCCGGGGAACTCGAACGCGAAGTGGGCGCCGAATACGTCGATTTCGATCGCCTGCTCGCCGAATCCGATTTTGTCACCCTCCACGTTCCGCTCCTGCCCTCGACGCGGCACCTGATTTCCACGCCGCAGTTCGCGCGCATGAAGCGGTCCGCATTCCTCATCAACACCTCGCGCGGTCCGGTGGTCGACGAAGCGGCGCTCGTCGCGGCGCTCGACGCCGAACAGATCGCCGGCGCGGCCCTGGACGTTTTCGAAAGCGAACCGAAAGTTCATCCCGGCCTGCTCGGCCGCAAAAACGCCGTGCTTACGCCGCACATCGCCAGCGCCTCGCTCGAAACGCGCACGAAAATGGCGATGATCGCCGCCGAAAACGCCATCGCCCTGTTCGACGGCCGCCACCCGCCCAACGCTCTCAATCCCGAAGTGCTCGAAAAATCCCGCGGCTGAAAGGAGCCCCGCCGATGCCGTTCGTCGATCGCAACACGCCTCGCCTGACGCTCGAAGGAGCCCGCGCCGTTCTCGCCGCGGGCGAGCGACGCTCGCTCGAAATCCAGCGCCCGATGAACATCGCCGTCGTGGACGACGGCGGTCATTTGCTCACCTTCGCCCGCATGGATGGCGCCAAGCCCGCTTCGGTCGAAATCGCGATCACGAAAGCCCGCGCCGCCGCCCTTCGCCGCGCCGCGACGGGCGCGCCGATGCGTGACGGCCAGCCGAATCTCATCGTGGCGATGGGCCTCGCCGTCGCCCGGCCCGATCAGCAGACCTCGGTCCGCGGCGGCATCCCGCTCGTCGTCGACGGCCACGTCGTAGGAGCAATCGGCGTAAGCGCCGGCACGGAAGATGAAGATACCGACGTCGCCCACGCCGGCGCCGCGGTATTGGCCGAAGCGTAAAACCGCCGGCAAAGCGTCTTTCGATGACCGACCTCAAATCACTCGCGCGCGAAATCTTCACCGAGACGCTCTCAGCCGTCGACGCTCGCCGCGCCATCTGCGCCGCCGTCGATCGCCAGGGCAGCCGTCTCGTTATCGAGGGCGGGGAATTGGACCTCGGGGAATTTTCTTCGCTGCGCGTCGTCGCGTTCGGCAAAGCGGCCGCCGCGATGGCCGAGGGCCTGGCCGAAGTTCTCGCTCCCGATTACAGCGCCGAGGGAATTCTCGTCGTGCCGTCGCCGCCGCCGCGTCGGATCGCCGGTTTGAAATTGTTCGTCGCCGGCCATCCGATGCCCAACGAGGAAAGCTTCGCCGCCGCCCGCGCGATTCTTCGATCTGCTAGGAAAAGCAGACGGCCGCACGCTCGTCTTTTTCCTGCTTTCGGGCGGCGGTTCGGCTCTTGTCGAATTGCCGCTCGATCCCTCCGTTTCGCTCGACGACATGCGCCAGTTGCACCGCGCGCTCGTCACCTGCGGCGGCTCGATCGACGAAATCAATTTCGTGCGCAAGCACCTTTCGGCCGTGAAGAGCGGCCGGCTCGCCGCCGCCGCGCCCAATGCGACGAAACTCACGTTGGCCATCACCGACGTTCCCGCCGGGCGCGAATCGGCGCTCGCCTCCGGTCCCACGCTGCCCGATCCCTCGACCGTTGAAGACGCCTATCGCGTGGTCGAGAAATACGCGCTGCTCGATCGCATGCCCGCCTCGCTGTGCCCCGCGTTCATGGAGCGCCAGCTCGCCGAAACGCCCAAGGCCGGCGATCCCGCCTTCACCCGCTCGCGTTTTGTGCTCGTTCTCGATCATCATCGCCTGTTCCATCAAGCGCACCGCGCCGCCGAATCCCACGGCTTCGCGACGCTCTGCGACAATTCCACCGACGACTGGCCGCTCGAGCGCGCCGCCGATTTCCTGCTCGATCTGCTCGTCCGCCACAAACAGGCGAATCCCGATCGCCCTGTCGCCCTGATTGCCGATGGAGAAGTCCTCTGCCGGGTCACCGGCGACGGCATCGGCGGCCGCAATTCCGCTTTCGCTCTTTATGCCGCGCAAAAAATCGCCGGCCGCCCCATCGCCGTCCTCAGCGCCGGCACCGACGGCATCGATGGCTTGAGTCCCGCCGCCGGCGCCGTAGCCGACGGCGCAACGCTCGATCGCGCCCGCGCCGCAGGCCTCGATCCCGAAGATTTTTTCCGCCGCAGCGATTCCTATTCGTTCTTCGCCCGCCTCGGCGATGCCATCCAAACCGGCCCCACCGGCAACAACCTGCGCGACCTCCGCATCCTGATTCACGAATAGGTTGGACGGCATGTGAGGCGCCTCTCCACCGGTAGCCAGCGTCGGTTTTGAGCGGCCGACATGCGCCATGCGTGGGCGCGGCGGCCGGGAGAGAGAATCCCTGAGGAGGAGAACATGTGGAAGAAGATCGAAGGGCGCTTACCCCGTGGGGCGAGCGTTCCGGTAAGACGAATTTTGCTTGCCGTCGGCGTCATCGCGATCGGCGGAATGTTCCAGTCGGCGACCGCGGCCACTCTTTGCGTGAATCCCAGCGGCACGAAAGGCTGCAAGACGAGCATTCAAGCCGCTGTTTCTGACGCTTCCGCCGGCGACACGATCCTCGTCGCGCCCGGCGTCTACCGCGAAGGCGTCACGATCGGCATTCCGCTTTCCCTGATCGGCGCCAGCGCCAGCAACACCATCATCGACGCCACCGGCCAGCCAACCGGCATCAACGTGGATGGGCTGGACAATGCGGGGCTGGCCAACGTAGCGATCTCCGGTTTCACCATTGAGAACGCGAAGTACGAAGGCATCGTGGTCACCAACGCCTCCAACGTCACAGTGTGGGGCAACAGGATCGTCAACAACAACGTTGGTCTCAGTGCGGTCGCGGCGACCTGCAATGGGATTCCGGATTGGGAGACGGCAGAGGGTTTCGACTGCGGGGAAGGCATTCATCTATCCGGCGTCGATCATTCCACCGTGGCGAACAACATGATCGCGCACAATGCCGGCGGCATCCTGCTCAGCGACGATACCGGCGCCACGCACGACAATCTGATCACAGGCAACACCGCCGCGAACAATCCCTACGACTGCGGCATTACGCTCGCCTCGCATCCGCCGGCAGAGGTCACTGGCGCCACATCTCCGTTCGGCGTCTACCACAACACGATTTCCGAGAACGAGTCCTCAGGCAACGGAGTCGCCATCGAGGGAGCAGGCGCCGGCGTGGGCATTTTCGGCTTCCTTCCCGGTGCGGGGGTTTATGGCAACGTGGTGATCCACAATCGCCTGATCGGGAACGGCCTGCCTGGCGTCGCCATGCACAGCCACGCGCCGGGTGGAAATTTCAAGGACAATGCGATCATCGGCAACTACATCGCCGGCAATGGCGCCGATACCGAGGATGCTTTCACTCCCGGCCCGACCGGCATCAACCTGTACGGTGTCTCGGCCCTGAGCGGCACCGTGATCTCGCAAAACATCATCAAGGACGAAGCCATCGCCATCGCCGTCAAAACGCCGGCGCTCATCCAGGCGCACCTCAACGACCTGCTCGTGAAAGGTTCCGGCGTGGACAACCTGGGCAGCAGCCCCGTCGACGCGACAGAGAACTGGTGGGGCTGCTCCTATGGTCCTGGCGTGGCGTCCTGCTCGACCGCCGACGGCCCGGAAGTAACCACAACGCCGTACCTGATGCAGCCGGCCCACAGCGAAAAGTAATGCCCCAAGGCGGACGGCGGGCGCCCGGCAACCGGGCGCCCGCTCCCTTGCAGGGCATCGGCTTCTGACAGAACCTGTAGCGCGCCCTTCAGGGCGGCACGGGACAGCCTCACCACCTCGGCAGCCAGCGCGGCACCGTCTTCAGATAATCCTCATAAGCAGCGCCGAATTTCTTCTTCAGCCCGGGTTCTTCGACGCGCGTCACGAAGACGTGGGAAAACCCGAAGAAAATCGCGGCGAGCAGCAGAACCGCAGGCGAGCGGAGATAGAGCCCGAATCCCGCCAGCAGCCCCACCCCGCCGATGTACATCGGATTGCGCACCCGGCGATAAGGCCCCGCCGCGACAAATTTCTTCGGCGGATCGAAAGGAGCTGGCGTCCCCGACCCGCGCACGACGAAATTGACGATGCACGCGCCGCCAACAATGCCGCCCGCGATCATCAATATCACGCCGGGCCAAATCGCCCACGCGCCAAGCGCCCCGCCCAGCAGCGGATCCAGCCGCCGAAATTGCAGCGCAACCCAGCCCCAAACCAGCAGGAAACCAGTCCCGAACACCACTGCTTTCAGAGCGACCAAAAAAGATTTCATCGTGCACGCTCCAGGGCGGGCTGAGAGCGCGGCCCTTATGAAGTCAGGTACTCTCGGCTGTGTGGCGGACGCCCGCCTGCAAGCTCAGGCAAACCCAGGTTTCACTGTTTCGGCGAGCTCCACCCGCAGGCCGTTACGCAAGTAAACAAACACCCCCGGCCTCCAAGAGCCTTCCGGATTTCCGACGACGAGAAGGAGTGGCTCCGGGCAGTGGTATTCCTCGGAGGTGGCAACCGCCAGCATCTGTGAGGAGTCTTCTCGGCTTGGTTCTGGGTGCGCCCCCGGATGAAAGTGCCATTCCCCTATGTAGTACTCCTTCTTGTGCCACAGTCTGGCGAGCCGCGACTGCAGCCCCCTCACCCCACGCACGAACCAATCGGGGCCGCTCGAAGAGTCCTCCGGAGGGCCGCTGACCGCCGTTACCACCGCACAATTGTGCTCGGCATTGTAATGGCCGACAAGAATTCCTCCGGTCTCGCAGTTCCCTGCGCTCTCGCAAAACTGCAGCAACTCCCTTACGCGAACCTCCGGAATATAAATCCCGAAGCGGCCGTCCCCAGACCTCAGGGTCAGGTCGCCAAAGCCTCTACACGTCAGCCACCTCCCTGAGCCCCGCGAACCTCCCCCCGACCCGGTCGGCCTCGAAGACATGCAACCTTCCTTCGCGCGTCACTTCGTCTAAAAGCGCGGAAATAGTGTCTACCGCAACCGCCGACATCATCCACACCTGATCCGCCCTCGCGGGAAAGACGGGGTGCCAGCATCCGATTCCTTCTCGCGGAGGCGGCGTGCCCCCTTCCTCGATCTCGCGTTGGAGCCAAGGGTCAAGGAGTAGTCTGAAACGCCCCGCGTCGAATTGCGAGCGCTGCATATACGTAAACAGTCGCCTCGCTTGGGAGCCGACCGATACGGAAGCAAACACCCGATCGCCTCGGGCGGGAAGCGCCTCTAGCTCATGAAGGACCGCATCCTCGCCGGTGCAGTCGACTACAAGGCTAGCTTCTTGCGCCTCCCGGCTGGAAAGGATGTCCCCTAGAGCCTTATTGAGTCCCCGAACTCCCGCATGCGGAGACGTAGCGTTCAGCCTAGCCGCCAGGGCCACGGCTTTGTTCTGCTGTAGATTCTCCAACGTCAGCGTGTGGCGCACCAGGTTCCCCGCGTACAACTCGTCCGCGTCGCAGATGCTCATCGAGCTCACTCCGCCCCGCGCCAGAAGTTCCCCGACTGCTGAGCCAACCGCACCTGCTCCGACGAGTAGCACCGAACGCTTGCGGACACCGCCGCTTAGCCGACCACGGGTCGAAATCTGATCCTCGCTCCAGTTTTCCGAGTTGATCCAGCTCAATTGCACCCCGGGCCGGAGCACTTTGTAACGGTCGAGCATGGTGTAGGCACCCTCCCGTGGCCGGAAACCGGCCGGTGTCCCCTGGGATAGGGCGGGCATGAGCAAGGCCTGCCAATGCATCACCGAACTTTTACCCCCAACTGTCTCGGGGATTGGAAACCCAATCAACAGGAAGTGCCGCCGTCCGTCCCTGACAGAATGTGCCACACCCGACAGAAGTTCTCCGATGTCGAGCCCCTGCGCCCGGAACCCCCCTCCCAGTTCACCCCATGTGAAAGGGGCCTGCCAGGGTTCCAGCACAGGTGCCGATTTGGCTCGCACCCAAAGCGCCGTTTCCGGTTCGGTATACTTGCCTCGGACGTATTCGCCCCATTTGGTCTCGAGAATGCTGTCCCCGTTTTTCGTTCTGAACCCGCGCACAACGTGGAGGGTTCCAGTGCCTTCAGTTCCGATTAGGTCGGCTACCCCGCAGTCCACGTCCAGGCTGGCCCAGACTGCCAAGCTATCGCTAGATTCGGAGAACGCGATAGTGTGTGACACCTGTGAAGGGAAGTGGGGCAGCTCGAAGGGATCGCCTGGGCAGCGTAGCTGGTCGCGGGACGCGTCCATCAGCCACTGGATCGCCCTCTCTGCGTGCCACGCCATTCGCCGCCCCAAATCCCGCGGCTCCTCGTCGGACCCACGCTGGCGCTGGGCCCAGGCGCTGGCCGTCAGACAGAGGTCTCCGTTTCGCCAAGGCAGATCGTCTCGCCCCGGGCCGTTGTGGTGTTGGTGCGGGAACGTCTGTGACAAGCCACCGGTCTTCGATGGGAAAAACTTCAATGGCCCAGAGGGGTATCTGTCGGAGGCAACAACGTACCAATCTGTGGCAGGTGGCACCGGGCCTGCAGGGTGTACGTCCGGCGAGAGCCTTATTAGCAGGGCCCATTTACCGGTCGAGTCCAGCCATTCGAGATCTCGCAGGACCCGTACTCCAGGACGCCCATCGAGCGCCCGCCGCGCAAGGAGCAGCGCCGCCGGAGGGTGCTTGTCTCGCTTCACGAGGCAAACCTGCCCTTCGTGACTGTGGAAACCGCGGCTCGAGGGGAGAACCCACCTATCGCGGAGCCGCCTTCCCCGTCGCCGCCAGTGGGAAACTTTTCTCCCAGCAGTTTTCCCCAGAGGGCAATACTCTCCACCTTATCAGGCGAGTCAAGTGCTAGTCGCGCGATGCTGGCGGCCTCTCGTGCGTGTGCGTAGAAGGTCGCGAACTCCTCGCCGCTGAGTCGCTCCATCACGTTCTTGTCGGCTATGCCACGGTCCGGCAGCCAGGGCGTCTGCTTGGCCGCCGCGTTTGCGGAGAACTGGGAAACGATCGCCTCCAGCGTTGTGGTCAGTCCCTCTGCCACCGAGCTAACAGCAGCGGGGCTCCAGGGGATACCCCTTTGGACGTTCTGCCCCCGGATAGCCGTTCCTGTGCCACCACTTAATGGCTTTCACGATATTGACGTAGTGGCCAGCGCACCGCCGGTTCTTGTCCCACGTCCACTGAATCTGCGCAATCGGGTGTGTCTTTTGCCATTTGGACGTGTCCCGGTCGGGTATGAGCAGGGGCTCGGCCTTCCACAGGTCACTCGCCTTTGCGCCGTTCGAGGCACCGTAGCTCTGCTGGGGGCGCTTGGAGGGGGGCAGCCAAGACTTCGCGAGGGCCCAATCGTCGGCGTCCTCTGGCGTCTCGGACGAAGTCACCGCGTGGCTTTTTAGCATTTCCTCCTGAGCCTCGGACGGCGCCGCCGTAACCACGAAATCGATATCCACATACGACAGCTCGATTGCGACCGAACGGCCCTGGGGGCGATGCTTGCCAGGGTAGTGCTTATCTAAAAAGGGGAGAAACCGCCGGATGGCTTGTTCGGGCGTGACACTCTGGTGGGAAAGATTCGTCACGACAATGACGTCCACATCCGCGCGAGTGTCCCCTACCGGTCGGATAGCCGTGGCACGGCGATAACTACCTTGGAGAAAGGTGCTGATCACAGTGTCCCGCAGTTCGGCGTCCCCTTCCAAGCGTCTGCGAAGCGTTTCGTGCCCTATTCTGAGGTCGTCGAACTGAGACCCGGTCGGCCGGATCGCTGAGACGAAATCTGGGAAATAAGTGGGAAGTTCCATCTAGTCTTCCTCCAATCACCGATCTTAGACCCAAGCGAACGAATCGTGCGTATAATTCTACTCTAACTGGCGGAGGGAGCCCCGATGCCTGGCCACATAGACCTCAGAGGCTTGTTTCTTTCAATTCAAGGAGAGCTCGTTGCTAAGCTCAACACCGGCAGGAGGTTTGTTAACCATCCTACCGCGAAAGGGGACGACTCGGAGTCCAACTGGGCGGCCGCACTATGCGCCTTTCTTCCGGAGAGGTACCGCATCGACCGAGGTGCTGTCATCGACTCGATGGGAGATACGAGCGACTTCATAGACATCATTCTCTTCGACCGCCAGTATTCGCCTCTCATCTTCACCCAGGGGGGCACGCTGTATGTGCCGGCGGAGAGTGTCTACGCCGTTTTCGAAGTGAAGCAGGAGTTCAGCCGGGAAACGCTACTGTATTCAGGAGAGAAGGCCGCCTCAGTAAGACGGTTGCATCGTACCAGTGCCGAGATACCACACGCAGGTGGTGTATACGCCCCACGTGAACTCCCGTGGATCTTAGGTGGAATCCTTGCGCTCGAAAGCTCATGGCAACCACCTCTCGGCCAGGCATTCGCCGACACCCTGCTCGGCATGACAGGCGATTCCCGTCTAGATATCGGGTGTGCCATTCAACACGGGGCATTCGACGTCGAAGGGAAGACAGAGGCCCCGCTGCGCGTCAGTTCGCAGGAGACTGGACTCATTTTCTTTCTCCTTAGCCTGATGCGTCGCCTGCAACGTGCGGGCACGGCCCCAGCCATCGATCTCTTGGAATATGCTAAGCGCGCCAAGTTGTAATCGAGAGATCGCCCCCGCCCGGCTGCGGGCGCGGCCTTCTTTGCCCGAGCGGCCCGGACCCTCCGAGAAGCTGGAGCAGGCGGCCCGCGGGTCCACGTTAGTCGATGAGCCCGGGGAAGCCCTTACGAACCTGTTCCCGCCAGAAGTTCTCGCAGTCTTCGCGTGTGCCCTCGAAAAGGACTTCAAAGTCCGCTTCGTCCGCCCCGCCGCCCCTGAGAACTCTGGCTATCTGAAACATGCCCGCTGGCGTCTGATTTAGCACCATGTTCGTTGGAATTCCGTTGGCGGTTTTATGCACGGGATAGGTTGCTTTTGACTCAAGCTTCATGGAACGCCCCTCCAGCCTCGGCGGAATACTACCCTTCAGCGCGAGGCGAGGCAAGGACTCAGGGCCGCACCCGGGAATCCGTCCTCGGCTCTATAGCAACCCGCGCACCCAGCCGCCATCCACCGTCACGCTCACTCCATTCACATACGCCGCGCGTTCGGAAGCGAGAAACGCGACCATGGCTGCGAACTCTTCCGGCTTGCCCAATCTTCGCGCGGGCACTTCCGCGCTCCAGCGGTCGAAAATCTGTTGCGGCGTGGTTCCCGCGCGCCGCGCCTGCGTTTCGGCAAGCTCTTTCAACCGGTCTGTGAGCGTATATCCGGGGCAAACGTTGTTGACGGTGATGCCGTACGGGCCGAATTCATTGGCGAGCGTGCGCGCGAGCGCCGCCACGGCCGCGCGCACCGAATTCGAGAGCGCCATGTTGTCGAGCGGTTGCTTCACCGTCACCGATGTGATCGTGACGAGGCGCCCCCAGCCCCGCGCTTTCATGCGCGGCAGCGCCGCTTTCGCGAAATGGATCGTGCCGAGCAGCAGGGAATCGGTGGCGGCGCGCCAGTCGTCGAGCGAAGTCTCCGCAAACGGCTTCGACGGCGGCCCGCCCGCGTTCGTCACGCAGATATCGATTCGCCCAAAGCGTTTCTCTACCGCCTCGACGAATCGTTCCACTTCTTCCGCGCGGCTCACGTCCACCGCCTGCCGCAGCGCCTCGCGCCCGCTCGCCTGCCGAATCTCCTCGGCTGCCGTCTCGAGATCCGGCGCCGAGCGCGAGCAGATCGCCAGTTCCGCACCTTCGCGCGCCAGCTCGACTGCGATCGCGCGCCCCAGCCCCCGGCTCGAGGCCGCGACAATCGCCACGCGTCCCTCGATTCCCAGGTTCATCGCCGCTACCGTCCCGGCGCCGGCTCGCCGGTGCGCAGGTAGGAGTCTTCCTTGTTGATCCAGTCCTCGCGGCGCGGCGTGAAGAAATCGATATCGATGGTGTCCTCGAGCGCCTCGGCCGCGTGCGGCACGTGCGCCGGGATCACGAGCACGTGCCCCGGTCCGACGAGCAGCTCCTTGCCGTCATCGAAAAAGAATTTCAGGCACCCGGCCAGAATCATCGTCACCTGCTCGTTCACGTGCGAATGACGCGGCACGTAGGCCCCGCGCGCCAGTTCGATGCGCGCCACGGTCGAGCTGGCGCCGCTCGTCATCTGCCGCGTGATCTTGTCGTTCAATCGTTCCAGTTCCATCTCTTCCCAGGCAATCGCTTCCATGCTGTTCCCTCCATTCACTGATCGGCGGCTCTCCATCATGCCCGCGTGCAACCCCGCAGAGGTGGCGTTCCTCCTGCGAATTCGGGCTGGGCGCCGGCCGTGTCCGTCTCATCGGCGGCCCGCCCGCCGTTCCGAAAGCCTCCATGCTCGACGGAAATCCGGCTCCCGTCAACCGTTGCTATTGGCTACGAGCGCCGGTAGGACTAAGATGAGCGCGGAAGCAGCGGTCGGGAGTCCGCTGCCGGGCGGTGCGCCGCCCCGGCATGGCCTTGGCAGAGCCAGGCAGCCGGCAACCGCGATTTCGCGGCTGCAGCCCTCCGGCACGATTTTCCGCCGGAGCCCAGAGGAGGGAACGATGCGGCGATTCGGTCTCGTAATCATTTTCTTGATGGTGGCGGCTGCGCCCGCCGCCGCGCAATTGGGCAAACGGATTTCGGTGCAGGCCGGCACGCCGGAGGACAAAGAGCTCACCGCCATCACGGAGGCCTCGACTCCGCAGCAGAAGCTGGCCTTGCTCGACAAGTTTGCCGCCGGGCATCCCTCGGGCGACATGGCGCTGATGGCCGATCAGCTTTACGTCAGCGTCTATTCGTCCCTGAAGAATTACCCCAAGGTCTACGGATACGGCGAAAAGGCGCTCGCCATCGATCCCAACAACCTTGAAATCGGCGTCCAGCTCGTCCGCGCCGCCCAGCTCCAGAACAACGCGGCCAAGATGTTCACCTACGGCCTGGAGGTCGGCCAGATGGTCAGCCGCTTCAAAGCGCAGCCGGCGCCGGCTGGCACTCCCGCCGACGAATGGGCCGCCGAGAAGCAACAATCCCTCGCCAGCGCTCAGCCCAACATCGATTGGGTGGCGGGCGTTCTGTATCATGCCGCGGATTCGCAACCTTCCGCTGCCCAGCGCGCCGCCTACCTCGACCGCTTCATGAACGCGTTTCCCGATTCCTCCTACACCGAAAATGCCGAATATCGCATCGCCGAGGCGTACCACCGCTCCGGCGAAACGGAGAAACTGCTCGCGTTCGTCGAGAAGCGCGTCGCGGCAAATCCCAATGACGTCGGCATGCAGGTGCTGCTCGCCGACTATCTGAGCACCAAGGGTACCGACCTCGAACGCGCCGCAGCCTCCGCCAACAAGGCCATCCAGGTTCTTTCTACCGCGACGAAGCCCGCCGGCATGACCGAGGCACAGTGGGAGAAGCAGTCGAACGGCCAAAAGGGCCTGGCCTATTCCGCCCTCGGCCAGGTCTACGCGGAACAGAAAAATAACGACAAAGCCGTCGCCGCCTTCCAGCAGGCCACTCCCCTGCTCAAGGACAGCACGGTGAACTACGCGAGAAATCTCTACCGCCTCGGTTTCACGTTCGCCCAGATGAAACGCGACACCGAGGCCCGCGCCGCGCTGGAGCAAGCGGCCAAAATCGACACGCCCTACCGCGCCATGTCCGAGGCCCTGTTGCGGAAACTCCCCGCGTCCCGCGCCCGCCGCCGCTGAAGCCGCCAGCGCGCCGAGCGTCGAGATCCGCTGAACGAAAGGCATGGCCGCGGGGTATGAATGTCGCTTGTCGGGATTTTCCGTCCTCGGACGATGGCGGAAGCCCGCACAGGCAAGAGTGCCTGTGCTACCAATTCCGCGGCACGGCCCGCCCGAGTCGGAGGTTTGCTCACGGCGACGCGGGCCGCGGGAAGCGGGACGCGAGCGAGATTCCAGCGGCGGCCGGATGCCTGGGGTTTAGTAGCACAGGCACTCTTGCCTGTGCAGGTTTTTGACGAAGCGGAAGCAAGAACGGCGCTAAGAAACCCAGCATAAGGGAGGGCATTGGCGGCGGAACGAATGCTTTTGCCGTCTACTGCCGGCCGCTCTTGTCACACCGCCCAGCGAAGCGCACTTCGCAAGTGTGCGCAACCCCGCATCCTGCCAAGCCGAAACCCACGTGGAGCGCAATCGCCATTCCGTTTACAATAGGGAGGCCGCGCGGAGAGGTGTCTGAGCGGTTGAAAGAGCCCGCCTCGAAAGCGGGTAGCCTGGCAAAAACCGGGCTCGTGGGTTCGAATCCCACCCTCTCCGCCATTCCTTGCGTTCGACTCCCGGCGCGGTGCCCGGATCCGTTCCTACTTCCCCTTCTCTTGCAGCCCGAAGACGGTCACCGTCGGATTGCCGCCGCCGATCTGCGGTTCCACGCGGTTGTACAAGCCGCCCATGCCCGACACCACGGCGATGTACTGTTTGCCGTGCGCGGTGTAGGTGACCACGCCGCCCTGCACCGGATCGTGCAGCGGGTATTGATAAAGCATCTTCCCGTCATGCGCGTCGATCACGTCGAAATTCCCGGTGAGTTCGCCCGTGAATACGAGGTTGCTCGCCGTCACCGCGATTCCCCCGACCATCGGCTTGGGCATCGCGTCGCGCCACACCACTTTTCCGTTGGACGCATCGAAAGCCGTCACCCGCCCGTGCGCGTCCGGCCACGGATCGAATTTGTGTCCGCCGCCGAAATAGCGCCCATGAACGTGTGAATTTTCCGCGCTCGGCTTTTCCGTGCCTTTTTCCTCTTGCGCGCACCATTCGACGCTCTGCACCACGAGCAGGTTCAATCGCGAGTCGTACGCGCTCCCGTTCCACAGCTGTCCCCCGAGCGTGCCGGGGCAGATGAGCGTCGGCTTGGTGGTCAGCGGAACCTGGTCGTTGAGCTGCGTGGCGAAGGGAACGCTGTAGATCACTTTGTGTGTGTCCCGGTCGAGCACGCTCAAAATCCCATCCTTGCCGGTTGAAGCGACCACCGGCCGCACTTTGCCGTGGATTCGCGTGCGAAAAACGGGGCTGACGTGCGTCACGTCGTAATCGTGCGTGTCGTGCGGGATGAATTGGTGATACCAGACCAGCCGCCCGGTTTTCGCATTGAGCGCGATGATCGAATTCGTGTAGAGATTCGCTCCCGGCCTTCCGTTGTCGTAAAAATCCGGCGCCGCGTTTCCGCCCGGCACGTAGAGCAGATCGCGCCTCGCGTCAAACGTGAACGGCGTCCACGGATTCCCGCCGCCATGCGTGCGCGCCGCGGGATTCGGTCCCCAGGTCTTCGCGCCGGGCTGCCCGTTGAGCGGCACCACATGGAACTTCCACACCGGCGCTCCATTCGACAGCTTGAAAGCGCCAACCCATCCGCTGCTCGCCCATTCCGCGCCGGCCGGCCCCACGTAGACGAGTCCGTCATGCACGAGCGGCGGCATGCTGATGAAGTAGCCCTTGTGCGGATCGGCGATCTCGCGCGCCCACACGACGTGCCCGTTCTTCGCGTCCATGGCGACCAGATAACCATCCGCCGTGCCGCGAAGGATTTTTCCATCGGCGTAGACCGCGCCGCGCTGCGTGTCGAGCGGTTCGGGCCCGCGCGGCGTCCACTTGTCCAGCCATTTCACCGTGCAATTGGACCCGTCGATCGCCGCCGTGTAGTGCGCGCTCGTCGCGTAGACCACCCCATCCCAAACCACCGGCGCCGTCTGCGAAGGCTCCTTCGCCGGAAAGGTGAAGGAGCATACCTTGCCGAGTTGCGCCGCATTCCCGGCCGTAATCTGGGTGAGCGGGCTGAATCGCGTGCCCTTCAGCCCATGGTCGGGGTCCGGCCAGTTGCCGTTTGTTGCGACCTTCGCGACGCGCGTCTTCTTCGCGCGCGCAACCGCGTTCCCCGCGCCGCGTTCGGACCGCGCGCCCGCCGTCGCCCGTGGCGCCAGGCCCAACAGAAGGAATGCCAGAAAAAGTGCAGTGATTGCCTTCATTGCCGCTCCCTGTTGCCGGTGATTGCTTTTGATCCCCGCGCCGGCGCGGGCGAAACTTCGTCATCTTCCATCTATCTGTTCGCGCCCGATCCCTGCGGCAGATCGGCCACGCGCTTGAACCGTCGAGCCTTGAATTCGTATCGCGGCAGGCTGCCTCTCGAAACTTCCTCGATCGTCACCCGGATGTTGAACTGTGACCGGAACGCGTTCGACAACGCCGCCACCGGGTCCTCCGCCAGTCCCTCGGCCCGCTCGATCTTGACGAGCAGATCGTCCATGCCGCCGAGCCGGCGAATCTCCACTTCGTATTCGACCACGTGCGGCAGGCTGCGAATGAGATCGTCAATCGCGCTCGGATACAGGTTCACCCCGCGCACGATCAGCATGTCGTCGGCGCGGCCCAGCACGCCGCCCAGAATCCGCGCGAGCGTCCGCCCGCATGGGCACCGTTCGCTGGTCATCTCCACCAGGTCCCCGGTGCGGTAGCGCACCACCGGCATTCCGGCGCGACCCAGCGCGGTCACCACCAACTCGCCGCGCTCGCCTTCGCGCGCGGCGCGCCCCGTCAGCGGATCGATCACCTCGAAAAGAAATTCCGCCTCGTTCAGATGGATGCCGCCCGCCTCCGCCGCCTGGCAGGGGAAAGCCCACGCGCCCACCTCGGTCGCTCCGGCGTGGTCGTTGCACACCGCGCCCCAGCCCTCCTCGATCGCGCGTTTCACGTTCGGCAGGCTCGCGCCCGGCTCGCCCGCATGGATCGAAAGCCGCACCGCCGATGCGCGCAGATCGATCGCATGCCGGCGCGCGACTTCCACCAGATGCAGCGCGTAGGTCGGCGTGCACACCAGCACCGTGCAGTTGTTTTCGAGAATCGCGCGCAATCGCTGCTCGGAACTGAGCCCGGCGCCGGAAATTCCCAGCGCGCCCATTCGCCGCGCGCCGTCGATCGCCGCCCAATGGCTCACATACGGCCCGAAGGAAAACGCGAAGTAGATGATGTCGTTTTCCGTTACGCCCGCGCCGCGATAGACGTATCCCCAGCATCGCAGCCACGTGTCCCAGCTCTCGCGCGTGTCCAGCCAGAGGAGCGGCCGCCCGGTCGTGCCCGAGGTCTGGTGAAAATAGAGATATTCGGAAAGTGGAAAGCTGAGCAGGCGCCCGAAAGGCGGATGCCCGGCCTGTTCGCCGATCAGGTCGCTCTTGGTGGTGAAGGGCAGCGCCTGTATGTCTTCGACGCAGCGGACATCCTCGCGCCGGATGCCGGCCGCGTGAAATCGTTCCTCATAAAACCCGTTCGCGCCGATGGCCCCGAGCAACGCCACGAGCTTCTCGTTCTGCAGCTCGCGCAGGCGCCGGCGTTCGAGCGTCTCCAGTTCCTTGTTGTAAAAGTGGGAGTGGATCATTCGCTCGCCCGTCCCGTGTTCCTCAGCCGGTCTCGCCGATTGCCGCGCTACGCCCGTCACGCGCGCGAAACGCGCCACGACTCTCGAATCGTACCACCTGCGGCGCGCGGGAGCACGGCAACCCCGCTTCCGGGAAGGGCACGGCTTCAGCCGTGCCGCAGGCCGTGCCGTTGCACGCGGCTTCAGCCGCTGGGGGCCGCGCTCACAGGTTGCCACACAAGACTGACCCTGGCCCGTTCCGGCTATTTCGCCGCGACTTTGCCTTCGCGCGCGCGCAGTTTCGGTTGCAGCTCGCACGCCTCGTCCCACGTGCGCATCTGGAGCGATCGCGCGAACTTGCCCACGCCATCCGTTTCGGCGCACAGCAGCGCCAGCTCGATGATCTCTTCCTCGGTGAAATGCCGCTTCAGATCCGCGTACACTTCGTCGGAATCGATCGCGTCGTCGCCCGATTTGAACAGCGTCGCGAAACGCAGCGCCGCCTTCTCGCGATCGTCGAACAGGCCGCTCGTCTCGAACTCCATCGTCGCCAGCAGCTTTTCCTCGGTCAGTCCGCGCGCCTTCGCGATGTTCGACCGCACCGTCGAGCAGTACCCGCATTGGTGCTTCATCGAGATCAGCACGCGCACCGCTTCCTTCAGCGGCACGGGCAGGATCCCGCCGTTCAGCAGCTCGTTCCAGTGCCGCAGCCAGTTGCGCCCGGCCTCGCTGCGCACGTAAATCTGCGCGCAGAGCGGATCGGGCGCGCCATTGGCGCGGGCGGTTTCGACGAGCAGCCGCTGCGTTTCGGTGGCCTCGGAATCCTTGATCGGGCGAAGACGCGGCATCGGTTCCCCCTGTTCGGTCGTGGCCGGCGGCCGCGGCGCGGCGCTTACTTGATGATGGTTTGCTGGCTGAGCGCCAGTTTCCACACGCCGTCACGCAGAATCCAGACGCGCGTGGCGCGATACGGAGTCCCGTTGTACAGGTGGTGATGGGCGATCATCACCGCCGTATCGCCGAACATCCACACGCGCACCCACTGCGCCACCGGCACGTGAACGACTATCGAATGCGCTTTCTGGTTGCGGATGGTCTTCATGCGATCGGCCTTGTCGAGCAGATGGCCGTTCGGCCGGATCAGCATGAAGTCCTCGGAGACGTGATCGGCCCACCCCTCGGCGTTGTGGCCGAAATTCGCCGTCTCGAGCGCCTGCCACGAGGCGACAACGCTGTGCACCGCGGCCGTTTTCGGTTCGTACGGAACCTCTTTGCAAGGATTGATGCAGGTGGCCGGGCCTTTTTCAGCGGCCGGCGCGGTGGCGGGCGTTTCCGCGAGCACCGGATTCGCCTGATAGACCATCGCTTTCCAGCCTGTCGGCCCGTCGATCCATATCCGGCCGAAGCGCACGTCCTCGTCGCCAATTTTGCCCATGCCGGTGACCACGCCCACGCGGCCATAAACTCGCGCGTCGAATCCGCTCTCGTTTTCCGCCGTTGCGCTCAGCGTTTTCCACGCCGCGAGCGCCTGCGCCCGGTTCCAGGTTTTCCCGTCACGGTTCGTCCACGTGAATCGCGGACCGAGCAGCGATGCCGCGGCTTTCTTGTCCGCCTTCGCCGCCGCCTCGGCAAACCCGTGATCGGCGGCGGCGAGCGCCTGCCGGCTCTCCGCGCCCTTTTGCGCTGCCCGCGCGTTCACGCCGATAGCGCCCGCGGCGATCAATACGATCGCGCCAAGCCCGAGCCGGCTCAGCAACGAAGCCCGTGAAAACGAAACGCCCGGCAAAACTTCCGCCGGGCGTCGACCGTACCGTCTGGTGCCGTTCTCGATCGATGTGTGCCTTGCAACTTCGGCAGTTTTCATCCGAGCGTCTCCTCCGGCCTGGCGATCGCTTCCGCCAGGTCACTCAAAAAGAGCGCCGCCCGCGCGCCATCGAACACGCGATGGTCGCACGAGAGCGTCATGCTCATGATTGGCCTGACGCCGGGAGCGCCGTCGACCGGAACCACGCGATCGACGATGCTGCTCACGGCCAAAATTGCCGCTTGCGGAGGCGTGATAATCGCCGTGAACGCGTCCACCTTGTACATGCCCAGATTGCTGATCGTGAACGTGGCTCCGGCAATGTCCGCCGGCCGCGAACGGCCCGCCTTGGCGCGCTCGGCAAGCTCGCGCCGCTGCGCCGCGATTTCGCCAATCGTTGCCTTGTCCGCGTTCGGAATCACGGCGGCGATCACGCCGTCGTTCACCGCGATCGCGATCCCGATGTTCACGTCCGCATTCAGCCGCACGCCTTCAGCCGTCCACGTCCCGTTCAGCCGCGGATGTTTCCGCAGCGCGCGCGCCACCAGCGCCACCAGCAGATCCGTGTGCGTCGGCCGCACGCCGCCGCTCTGTTCCGCCGCCGCGGCCCGTTTCTCCCGCGCCGCGTTCAGCGCGCCCGCATCCACTTCGCGCGTCACGAAGAAATGCGGCACACTTGTCCAGCTCTGCGTCATCCGCTCGGCCATCAGCCGCCCAATCGAGCTGAGCGGCTCGAGAGTTCCCGCCGCCGCGCCGGGAACCGCCGTTGCCGCCGTCGCTTTCCCTTCGGCCGCCGCCAGCACGTCCGACGCCAGAATCTCTCCGCCCGGCCCCGAGCCGCGCAAGCTGCCGATATCCACTCCGTGTTCCTTGGCGAGCCGCCGCGCCTTCGGCGAAATTTTCACGGCCGCCGCGCCGGCGCCCGTGCCCGTCGCGCCGCTCGCCGCCGCCGCAGTTGCCGCCGGACGAGCCGCTTCCATGGTCGTCCCTCGCGCCGAGCCTGCCGGCGCCGATTCCTTCGGAGGCTCTTCGCCCGGCTTCACGATCCACGCGATCGTCTGGCCGACGGGTATCACGTCCCCTTCGCCGGCCTTCACGCCGGCCAGGATTCCATCGGCCGGCGCTTCGATTTCCACCGCAGCCTTGTCGGTTTCGACTTCGAGCAGCGGCTCACCCTTCACAACCTCCTCGCCTTCCTTCTTCCTCCAGGCGATGAGTTTGCCGGTTTCTTGAGTCAATTCCAGTGCGGGCATTACGACGCTGATGGCCATGGTGTTTTCGCGAAGAGAGGAAACGCCTCCTTCAAAATTTGTGGCGCAAAACGAATTCGTAACAGCGCGGCTTCACAGGTTGCGGAAAAACGCCTCGATCCTTGTGGGTCGCGGCTTCAGCCGCGACATAAAAGCCGCAGAATCAAAGGAGCTTTAGCCCCTGAGGCCGCTCGGATGGACTTCAGCCTTTCACTCCCACGCGTTCGGTTCTCGCGCTGGCCTCGACCATCTCCACCACGCGCTGGCTGGGCGCCGCTTCGTGTTCGCGCATCGTCGGCAGCGGCCCGTCCACGGTGAAGTAGTGCGCGCCCGCCACCAGCAATTTCTCGGCCGGGAAGCGCGTGATCACTTCGTGGCCCGTCTCGGTGACCACGATTTCTTCCTCGATGCGCGCCGCGCTCCAGCCGTCGGTCGAGGGCCAGAACGTTTCCAGCGCGAACACCATGCCCGGCTTGATCTCGTGCGGATGCTCGAGCGAAACCAGGCGGCTGATCACCGGCTTTTCCCAGATCGCCAGGCCGATGCCGTGTCCGTATTGCAGCGCGAAGGCCGCTTCTTCGTTCGGGAATCCGAACTCCTGCGCCTTCGGCCACACCGCGGCGATCTCGCCGGTCGTGCGGCCGGGCCGCACCAGCTCAATCGCGGCGTCCAGATAATCGCGGCAGCGCTTGTAGGCGTCCACCATCGCGTGCGAGGCGTAGCCGATCGTGAAGGTGCGGTAGTAGCAGGTGCGGTAGCCCATGTAGGAATGCAGAATGTCGTAGTAGACGGGATCGCCGGGCCGCAGCACGCGGTCGGAGAAAACGTGCGGATGCGGATTGCAGCGCTCGCCGGAAATCGCGTTCACCGCTTCCACATATTCCGAGCCCAGGTCGTAGAGCACCTTGCTCACCAGGCCCACCGCTTCGTTCTCGCGCATGCCCGGCTTCATGGCGCGGTAGAGCTCGTCGTAGGCCGCGTCCACCATCATCGCCGACGTGTTCAGCAGCGTGATTTCGTCCTGCGTCTTGATCAGCGCGCGCGTCGGACATGAGCTGCTGCCCGTCGACGACCTTGATGCCTTCCTTCTGCAGCGCGAACAGAATCGGCGGCTCGATGATGTCGACGCCCAGCGGCTCCTTGTGCAGGCCGCGCTTTTCGAGTTCGATGCGGATCTTGCGCGCCACGTCTTCCGCGCGGCCCATCTCCGGCGACATCGCGCCGCGCAGCAGCGGAATTCCCGCGCGCGAACGCTCGCCGAGCCAGGGGCAATGCAGCTGATGATGCTTCGCCGCCGAGCCGAAATCCCACAGGATCGGCTCGTCGTTTTGCGGCAGCAGCGTGAAGCGGCTCGTTCTTGTCCTGCGCCCAGGTGCCGATGTGCGTCGCGGTGATGTAGCGCACGTTGTTCATGTCGAAGCAGAGCAGCGCGCCCATCTCGGACTTGGCCAGCAGCGCCTTCGCGCGCGCCAGCCGCTCGCGGCGCAGCCGGTCGAAATCGATGCGCTTTTCCCAATCCACCGCCATCGTTCCATACGTTGGCAGTGCCATGGCATCGCCTCCTGATTTGCTCGAAATCTTCAGGACCGCGCCGCACGATCTCCCGCGCCAGCCTCGAACACCTGCTGCTCGGTCGGCACGTCAGCGTCTTCCAGCGGCGGCGAGAACGGAATCGGCACGTGCATCGCGCCCATGCGCTTCACCGGCCCATCCAGATCGTAGAACGCGCCCTCGGCGATCACCGACGCGAGTTCCGCCGTCACGCCGTAGCGCTCGTAGCCTTCGTCGAGACGATCGCGCGCGAAGTCTTCTTCGCCGATTCGATCAGCGTCTTTTCGTCCAGCGGCCAGGTGGTGCGCGGATCGACCACTTCCGCGCTGATGCCGATCTCGTCCAGCAGCTCGCCGCGCCCAGCGCCACCTGCACCATGCTGCTGGTCGCGACGATGGTGATGTCTTCGCCCGCGCGCTTGATGTCCGCCACGCCGAAGCGGAATCGTGTACTCCTCGGCGGGCACCGGCCCTTTCAGCTTGTACATCATCTTGTCTTCGAAGAAAACCACCGGATTGTCGTCGCGGATCGCCGTCTTCAGCAGTCCCTTGGCGTCGTAGGGCGTCGAGGGCAGCACGACTTTCAGCCCCGGAACGTGGCTGAACCAGGCGTGCAGCGATTGCGAATGCTGCGCCGCCGAACGCCGCGTCGCGCCCAGCGTCGTGCGCATCACCATCGGAACTTTCCACTTGCCGCCCGACATGTAATGGACCTTCGCGGCCTGATTCACCATCTGGTCCATCGATCAGCGTGATGAAATCGCCGAACATGATGTCGACCACCGGCCGCATGCCCGGTCATCGCCGCGCCGACGCCGATGCCCGGTGAACCCGGCTTCGGAGATCGGCGTGTCGATCACGCGCTCCTTCCCGAACTCCTCCACCAGGCCCGACAGAACCTTGAACGGCGTGCCCGCTTCGGCGACGTCTTCGCCCAGAATGCAAACGCGCGGATCGCGGCGCATCTCTTCGGCCAGCGCTTCGCGGATCGCTTCGCGCAAAGGTCAATTCTCGCTGAGTCGACGACTTCAGGCATAGACGTCCTGCTCCACTTCGCTCCACGGCTGGGATAGGGCGCGGCGATCGCAAACTGCACGGCCGCTCTCGATCTCCGCCTTTACTTCGGCATCGATTCGCTCGAGTTGCGCGGCGTCGGCGATGCTTCTGCTCGATCAGCCAATCGCCGCAGCAGCTTGATCGGATCGCGCTCGGTCTTCCAGTCCTGCTCTTCCTGTTTGGCGCGGTAATATTCGCGGTTGATGTCGCCGACGTGATGCCCGCGATAGCGGTAGGTATTGCACAGCAGAAACGCCGGACCTTCGCCGCCGCGCGCGCGCTCCACCAGCCGCGCCGCCGCCTGATACACCGCCCGCACGTCCTGTCCGTCCACGCTTTCCGCCGCGCATCCCGAACGCCGTCGGCCCGTGCCGGAATGTCGCCCGCCGTGGTTTCGGAATAGTGCGTGTATTCGTTGTAGAGATTGTTTTCGCAGACGTAGATCACCGGCAACTTCCAGAGCTGCGCCAGGTTCATCACTTCGTACAGCACGCCCTGGCCCAGCGCGCCTTCGCCGAAGAAGCACACCGCCACGCGCCCGTTGTCGAGATGCTTCGCAGAAAACGCCGCGCCCGTCGCGATGCCCGCGCTGCCGCCGACGATCGCGTTCGCGCCCAGGTTGCCGGTGGCGGGATCGGCGATGTGCATCGATCCGCCCTTGCCCCGGCAGTATCCGGCTTCCTTGCCGAGCAGCTCGGCGAACATGCGATCGGGCGACGCGCCCTTCGCCAGGCAATGTCCGTGGCCGCGGTGCGTGCTGGTGATGTAGTCGTCGCGCCGCAGCGCCTCGCAGACTCCCACGGCCACCGCTTCCTCGCCGATGTAGAGATGCGCGAGTCCGGGCATCAACGCGCGCGTGTAGAGGTCGTTGACCTGCTCTTCGAACAGGCGAATCGCCATCATCTGGCGGTACATGCGAAGCCAAGTTCCGACTTCGGCTTGCGGAAGCGGTTTCGGTCCGGCTGCTGGCTGTGCTCATCTCGCAACTCCCGACATCTTCGCCAGCACGTCGAACATCACGGCAAAATCCTGCTTCGCCAGCCCCATCCCGCGCGCTGCGGTCAGAAATTCGTTGGTCACCGCCGTCGTCGGCAGCGGCACGTCCAGCTTGCGGCCCATCTCCAGCGCGAGCAGCATGTCCTTCTGCATCATGTTCACGTCGAACCAGGCCTCGTCCGGCATTTCGAGCACGAACGGACCGCGATACTGCACCATCGGCGAGGCGATCGCGCTGTGGGTCAGAACGTCCACCGCCGTCTCGCGCGCGATGCCGCTCTTTTCCGCCAGCAGCACGCCCTCGGAAAACGCCAGCATCTGCACCGCCAGGCTCAGGTTCGTCGCGATCTTCATCGAGAGCGCCAGCCCGTTGTCGCCGACGTGCGTCACCTTCGGACCGATGTCCTCGAGCAGCGGCTTCACCTTGTCGAACGTCTCCCGCCGCCCGCCCACCATCACCGAAGTTTCCCCTGCTGCAGCGTGATCACGCTGCCGGAAACCGGAGCGTCCAGCATGTCGGCGCCGCTTTCGCGCACCTTCGCCGCCACCGCGCGGCTCGTCTCCGGGCTCACCGTGCTCATGTCGACCAGAATTTTTCCCGTGCCGATCGCCGCCAGCACGCCGTCGGGTCCTTCGGTGATCGCCACGAGCGCGGCGTGAATTCGTCACCATCGTAAGCGTAACGTCGGCCGCTTCGCAGACCGCCCGCGGAGATTCCGCCCACTTCATGCCTTTCTCGATCAGCCATTGCGCTTTCGCCCGCGTGCGGTTGTATCCGGTGACCGTGTGACCTTTCTCGAGCAGCCGGGCGACCATCTGGCCGCCCATCACGCCCAGGCCCACAAAACCCAGATTCGCCATGAATCAGACCGCCTTCCCGATTGGCAGGTTCTCGATGAACGAAGAAACTTTTCGAGCCTGCTCGAATTGCATTTGCACTGCCTGCCGCGTCTCCGCGGCTTCCCGGCTCGCCTCACGGCCCCCGGAAAGCGCCTGTGATCATACTGCCGTGGCCCGGAAGTTCCATAGCCGTAAAAAAAAAATCGTCCCTGGTCGAGCGCCAATCGTGGCCGCGATTGGACGAACGAGAAATTCAAATCTACCGCTCCATTCCCACCGCCGCCACTCGCGCGGAGATCTCCGGTCTCTTCCCGCACTGCGTCTTCAAAGCTTCGCGCGCCAGTGCCTGCTCCAGCTTATCGTGCGAGGTCCCGCCCACCCTGAATCGGTCACCAAGTCCGAGCGTGCCGGCAGGAATGGAGCCTGCGATGGGTTGGAAAACCTGCCGTAGAATGGCCACGAGCGAAAACCTGTATACATTCTGCCCCTGGAAACAGCCCGTTTAGTGTCGCGGTACAGACACTATACCATTGGCCCACCTCTTGTCCAGTCGCTTCTCCCCACCAACCCCGGATTCGCTATTCTTCCCGCCGACTTTCATCCCAAGACCGTCAGCCCGTCCCTGCTTGTTGTCCCTTCCTCCTACGGATCGTCCTGGATCTTCCTTTCCGGCCTGAACGTTTCCCGTCAGCCTGTACGCGACACGAATTCGTCCGCTTCACGATGTGACGCCACGTAACGACGGATTTTTTTGGAAGCGAATTTTGCGTGCTCGGTGTCCGCCGGGAAGAGCACGCCCTGCTTGTTGGAGCCGGCGCTTCGCGGCGGAACGCGGACCAAGTCGATGCGCGATCGTTGGCACCGAGAGCGCTTCGCCAATCGCTTCCGATCGCTGCGTTGATGTCTTGAGGTCTTTAAATAAAGGATAGCAAACAGCCGCGGTGGTCCAACGATATTACGATACTCTTCGCGCACAAGAATCGTTCGGCATGCACGATCTATCGTCTCACGACATTGCGAATTTCCGCCAGGGAAGCGGCGTCGGAGCGCATGTAAATAAAGGAAGGCTACAGCGGTTTCCAGTGGTCTTATGATATGACCGTATACCTACCGCACCATAATTCAAACCTACCCTTGACGACCCTTCCCGATATGGTGGTACAGTTGCCAGGCCAAATGATCCTTCGGTTTTTACGAATTCCGGATGCCGGGGCGCGGCGATGAAGATTGAGGCTGTCAATCACATCTTCTCCAGGGAATTCAATGAGCCCACGCTCAAACTGCCCGAGCCAGGCTCGACGATCAAAAAGTGTGTGAGCGAGCTGGCCGCCCTTGCGGATATGGTCCCGCGCTTTCGCTTCACGGACCGGATCGGCGATCGCGTTCAGGTCATCTCCCCCGCTTCCGATGGACGATGTCGGCACCGCGGTCCAGGAAATCGAGCGCTTCATTCTGAAGCTCGGGGCCACCGGCCACGTTTTGTTTCCCACCGGCATCTTTTTCGATCTCGGAAAAAGTACCGGTTGCTTCCGGGACGCGATTCGCTGCGTCGAGGAGTTACCGTTATCGGACGAGGATCGTCACAGGATTTGCGAGGGCAACACCCGCGCAATGCGTCGTCTCGAACTCGCCCAGCCGGCCGGGACCTCCCGGGGTCCCGCAAGCGGGTTGGGCGGGAAGGGGCTGCTTTTGTGTCTGTCCGTGGAGCCGAAGCGTTATCGTGCGCCGGGCGGGCTCTCCCACAATTCCCGCGAACGATCTCTTCGCCGCTTCCACACACGCTTCCACGAACATTCGACCACGCAGAAAATAACGATTTTCCGGCCGTTATCGGGCAGCGAAAGGCGCGACTTCTAACGCCCGTCGGCAAAAAGAAGTTGACTTCGAATTTTAATGTGGTAGTTATCTTTCGTTTATCTGGGGGCAGCGGTGAACTCTCAGGCGGTCCTGATGGAGGAGGAATCTATGCATTTGTTTGGACGCGGGAGGGGCTTTTCCAAGCATCGAAGGTCCGCGTTGGCGGTATGGTCTCTGGGCGTGGGGGTGGGGGTTCTGGCGGTTCTTTGCTCTCTTCCTGCTCTGGCGCAGACTTATAAGGGCACGATTCGAGGAGTTGTCACCGACACCAGCGGCGCCGTTGTTCCTGACGCCAAAGTGACCGTCACGGACGTGCAGCGGGGCACGAAGCGGACGTTGGTCACGAACCAGGCGGGCTTGTACGTCGCGCCCGACCTGACACCCAGCACCTACTCAATTCAGGTTTCGGCGAAAGGTTTCGCCGCCATCGAGCGCTCGGGAGTCGATCTAGGTGTGGCGCAGGATCTGAGCGTGAATTTCACCATCAAGCCCGGGACGGCGACCCGAGACGGTCGTTGTGACGGGCGGTGCGCCGCTTCTGAACACGACGAGCGCCACCTTGGGCGGCACGCTGAGCAATCAGACCATCAACAACCTGCCACTCAATGGCCGAAACTTTTTGAACCTTCTGACGTTGCGCCCCGGCGTGATGATTTACCCCGGCGGCGGATTTCAGACGCAAAGCGCGAACGGGCTTCGCCCAACCGACGTGAGCTACCTGCTCGACGGCCTGATGGAATATGAGCCGTTCCAGGGGCAGAGCATCGTCAACGAATCGAACTTCGCCGGAGATGCGGCGACGATTCTGCCGATCGATGCCATCCAGCAGTTCAACGTTGTGCAGAATCCCCCGGCGCAATACGGATGGGCTCCGGGCGCCGTTGCCAACGTCGCGTTGAAGTCGGGCACGAACCAGATCCACGGCACCGGCTACGCTTTCGGCCGCGACAGCGCGTGGGATGCCCGCAACTTCTTCAATACCGGCCCGCAGACCCCGCTCAGCCTGCAACAGTTCGGCGGCAGCGTGGGCGGCCCGATTCTGAAGAACAAGCTCTTCTTCTTCGCGACGTACGAAGGGCAGCGCTACAACGTGGGGAATACGTTCCAGGGCCAGGTTCCCGTAACCGTTCCGTTGCCCGGTATCGGCGCGCAAACCGGCTGCATGGTTCTCGCTGCCGGCGACTGCACGCAGAGCGTTCCCAACGCGCTCGCGGACCTTCAAGCCCAATACCCCGGCTTCACGGTCAACCCGATTACCGCAAACCTGCTCAAGTTGTACCCGAACAACACCGGCGGCTCCGTCAACATGCCCATCAGCTTGCAGAACAACAACTCGAGCGATGACCTTGTTGGCAAGATCGACTATCAGCTCACCCCGCACCAGCAACTGAGTTACGACTATTTCTACGGGAATCAGTCGGGGACGGCGATGACGATCAACGTGTTGCAGCCGCAGTTCCTCTCGCTGCTCACGATGCGGGTGCAGACGAACGGCCTGCACTGGACCTGGAATCCGAATCCCAGCTGGGTGAACGACCTGCGCGTGGGTTTCGACCTCTTCCACCAGGGCCTGCCTGCAATCGAGCCTGTCGACTTCACCAAGACGGCCGCCTCTTACGGCGTTCCCACTGGCGTTACGAATCCGATCGTCGGCGGGCTACCCGACATCTTCGTTGCCGGTTATTCGATGCTGGGCGGCGATTTCGTCCTGCCGAAAGTCCTCGGTCCGAACTACAACTACGAAATCGACGACACCGTGTCTTACCTGCACGGCAATCACTACTTCACGTTCGGCGCCCAGATTCAGCACTGGATCGTCAACGCCGCCCGGTTTGCCAACGGCCGCGGCCGTTTGAAGTTCAACCACTGCGCCGACGGCGGAACACCGCTCGAGTGCTTCCTCGCCGGGCAGCCGTTCCTTGGAATTCTTCTCCAGGGCAACCCGTTGCGGCGCGTGAACCAGTGGGCTTCGTCGTACTTCGTTCAGGACGACTGGCACCTGCGGCCGACGCTGACCGTGAACCTGGGCCTGCGCTATAACTACCTCACTCCCATGAGGGAAGCGCACGGCCTGCTCGCCAGCTTCGATCCGAGCCAAGGGCTCATTCAGCAGGGCGTGAACGGAACGAACACGATCTACAACGCCGATCCGAACGACTGGTCGCCGCGCGTGGGCTTTGCGTGGAATCCGGGCTCGGGCAGGACGGTGGTTCGCGGCGGCTTCAATATCATGTACAGCCGCATCGACCTCTTCTCGATGCTCAGCCAGGTCGGTTTGAACAACGCGTTGACAACCGGCTTCGCCGCCAACCCCACGGCCGGATTGATCCCCGGCGGCACGATCAACACGGGCGTCGTTTCCTACGGTGGTTCGCAGCTGAACTACTCGGGAACGGGGACGATTTTCCCGACCGGGACCATTAGCTGCACCGCCTCCGCGCCGTGCAGCATCATGGGCGTCAACCGCAATCTCAAGAACCCGCGCGTCATGGGTTGGTCCTTCGGCATTCAGCATGCCTTCGGGCAGAGCTTGTCGCTGGACGCCAGCTACGTCGGCAACCATGGCAGCAACTCGTTGGGGATTATCGATATCAACCAGGTCAACCCGAACTCCCCGGCCGAGATTGCTTGCAATCATTGCGAACAGGCTGGCCGGCCGTTCAACGCCGCATATCCCTATCTGGCGTACATCAACATGATGACCAACGATTACTGGTCGAATTACAACGCGTTGCAGTTGACGTTGAACGAGAAGGGCTACCACGGACTGTCCTTCCTGGTCGGCTACACGTGGTCCCATGCTCTCGACATCGCCAGCTCGAACATCGCGACTGGGCCGCAAAACAGCCTGAATCCCGGTGCGGATTACGGCAACAGCAGCTTCGACATTCCGCAACGGTTTACCTTCAGCGCGACCTATGCGTTGCCCGGTGCCAAAATGCTTCGCCCGCTCACCAGCGGCTGGAATCTGACTTCCATCGTGACCCTGCAGAGTGGGGCGCCGTGGGGGCCGGTGGATCTCGGAAACGATCCCAGCTACACGGGTGAATACAACGACCGTTGGAACCTCTTCGGCAACAAGAGCGACTTCAGCAACGTGACCGCCTCGGCGTTTCCCTACTTCCCCGGAGGCGACCCGAGTACGAATGGCCTCACGGCCAATTCCGCTTGCAATGCGCATGCCACGACTCTGGCCTCGCAGCAATCGCTGGCGGCGTTCGGCTGCTACGCAGTGGGCAACTCGGTCCTGATTCCGGCCGGGTTCGGCTCGTTCGGCACTCTGGGCCGCAACGTGTTCGGCGGGCCGACGTTCATGAACTGGGATGCGTCGATCTTCAAGGATTTCCACTTCGGCGAAAAGCTGACCGCGCAATTCCGCGCCGAATTCTTCAACCTGCTCAACCATCCGGAGTTGGTCAACCCGTCATTCAACAGCAGCGGCTTCAACGACACGTCCTCGCCGAGCACCTTCGGCTGCGGCTGCTCCACGCCTGACGTGCAGGCGCAGAACCCGGTGCTTGGATCGGGCGGTCCGCGCGCGATCCAGCTCGGACTGAAGCTGATCTTCTAGGCTCGAGTCACCGTATTGGCAGTAGACCGCTGGCGGGAGGCGCCGCGATGGCAACATCGCGGCGCCCTCCCGCCGGCGTTTCCTTTCACTCCGGATCCACGGGAAGAAACCGCCGGTTGCTCCGCACGCGACGAATCCCGGTCCGCTCGCTGGCATGAAAAAGCGATGGCTTGCAATCCGGCTTGCGTCCTGCGCAGGAACCGATGGAGGTCGGCGCGGTTGTGGCGCGTCCGAACCGCAGGGATGGGAAGGGGGATGGATGAAAGCCGTGCGTTCTCTCTGTTTGTGGATCGGCGCCGCGTTGCTCGTAGCAGTCCCCGCGGCCGCCGCCACGCCGAAGTCGGATACGATCCGCGTGGCTTCCTTTGGCCATTCTTTGCCGTTCGTGATGGCGCAGAAGCATGGTTTCTTCGCGAAATACGGCGTCCACGTCGTGATGCTGCCGGCGCCGCCCAGCTCGGACGCGCTGCGCGCCGAAATCGCGAGCGGCAAGGCTGACATCGCCCACGCCGCGGTCGATAATGCCGTCGCGCTGAACCAGCCGGGCAAGCCGCGCGTGGTTGTGGTGGTCGGCGGAGAGCTTTCGTTGAACGTGCTGGTGGCGCAGCCCGATATTCATTCGATCGCCGATCTGCGCGGACGCACGACGATCGTCGACGCGGTCAATACCGCGTTCGCCCTGCAGCTCATCAAGATCCTGGATGCCCACGGGCTTCACGCCGGCCGCGACTACAAGCTGCTGCCCATCGCCACTACCGGCAAGCGCTACCAGCTCATGTTGCAAGACAAGAACTACGCCGCCACCATGCTCTTTCCGCCATGGTCGATCGAGGCCAAGCAGCATGGCTTCGTCACTCTCGCCGCCGCCTCCACCTACACCGGCCCGTATCAGAGCGTTGGCGGCTGGGTCCGGCTTTCCTGGGCGCGCGCGCATGCGGATCTGCTCGAGCGGTATCTGGCCGCTTTCATCGAGGGCCAGCGTTGGGTGCTCGATCCGGCGCACAAGCAGGAGATCCTGCAGATCCTCTCGAAACACCTTTCACCCGCCGTGGCGGAGGGCACCTACGCCGCAATGGTTGCCAAGACCGGCGGCCAGCTCGAACCCGACGCGCGCCTGAATACCGAGGCGTTTCGCAACGTGCTCAAGCTGCGTGCCGAAATCGAGGGTAGCTGGGGCGGGAAAATGCCGCCGATCGACCGGTACTACGATCCCATCTACTACGAGAAGGCGCTCACGCTGCTGAAGAAATAGGTGCTTGTTGCCGGGCTGCGGCAAGTGTTGCCGGCATGGGCCGCACAGCCTGAAGGCTGTGCCACCAAAGCGGGTTTCGTAGCACAGCCTTCAGGCTGTGCGGCGCCACGTTTTTCGTAAGGGCACGGCTTCAGCCGTGCCGCGAGCGCCTGCGGGTCAAGGCGCCTTTAGCAGGCTGGGTGCTGAATTGGAAAGTTGCCACGCCGGCTCTGAAGGCTGTGCCGCCGACGCGGGTTTTGTAGCACAGCCTTCAGGCTGTGTGGCACGGCAGGAATCAAGCGCCCGCTCGCTTTCTTGACAGCCGCGGCTGCGAACAAATTTTCATTCGGTCCCGACTAAGGAGGAGTGGAATGCGGTCCCCGGCACTTTCTCGCCAGCGCCATTCTTTTGCCTGGTTGTTGTTTGTGTTTCTTCCTCTCGCTGCCGGCAACCTGTTTGCCGCCCAGCGGCCTCCGCGCACGATTGAGCAGATCAAGGCAGTGATGCTCCTGCGGGCGGAGCGGCAGATGTATCCGATGATCGGCATCAGCGTCGCCGACACGAAGGAGGCGCTCGCCGCGATCAAAACGCGCAATCCCGACCAGTGGGCCGCGGGATGGATGGCCGTCGGCGATCGCTACATGGCGCAGGCCAAGGCGGTCGCCGCGACGAATCCCAAGGAAGCCGACAAGGATTACGTGATGGCGTGGCGCCTGTACGCGATGGGCGGCTGGCCGGTGCAATCCTCTCCGGGCAAGATGCGCTCGTATATGAAGGGCGTGGCCGCGTTCCGCCTGCACGCGCGCTTCTGGAATCCTCCGATGGAGATCGTTCACATTCCGTTCGAGGGCAAACAGATCGTCGGCTATTTGCGGATGCCGAAAGACGCGAAGGGGCCGTCGCCGGTGGTGATCGTGATCAACGGGCTCGACAGCCGCAAGGAGGAACGATTCGAGAAATTCAGCGGCATCCTCAAATACGGCATCGGTGAGTTTGCCGCCGATTCGCCCGGCGGAGGCCAGGCGCCGATCAAAGCCGGCCCCACCGCCGATCGCATGTACACCGCCATCATCAACTACCTGGACGCGCGGCCCGACGTCGACAAGACGCGCGTCGGCGTCTACGGCGGCAGCCTGGGCGGGTATTGGGCGGCGAAGCTCGCCTTCACGGAGCACGCGCGGCTGAGAGCGGTTGTCGCGCAATCGCCGCCGGTCGACGGCATGTGGACCCGGAAATTCCTGATGACGTCGGTGGTGGGCAATCGCGAATATCCTTTCGATCTCGTTCCGGCGCTCATGACGATCTTCAAGAACGTGAAGACGCTCGACCAGCTCGCGGCGGTTTTCCCGACGATGTCGCTCGTCAAGGAGCACGTGATCGAGGGACACAGCGCGCCGATGCTCGTGATCGGCGGCGCGAAAGATACGCAGGTTCCCATTTCCGATGCATATCTGCTGCTGAGCAGCGGCCTCGATCCGAAATACGCCTGGATCAATCCGATCGGCGGGCACATGGGCCGTGAGCTCGGATATTGGAACGATCCGGTGATCATCGCGAAAGTGGTCATCCCGTGGCTGGTGACGCACCTCGGCGGTTCCAACGGGCACGACTGAACCGGGAAAACGACCGACGGAAGACCGAAGCGACTTTGTAGCGGCGGGCTTCAACCCGCCATCTTTGCTGCTTGCCTGAGCCGATGCCGCCCTGAAGGGCGGCGCTGCAGAGGCCCCGGCCGGCATGCGTGTGCCGGGCCGGGCCTGCGGCGTGCGGCGGCCGGTTCGCCGGCAATGACGGGCGGCTTTTACCTCTCGAAATTCCTGGCCGTGGTTTGGGAATTCAGAACAAGGCAGGGAGGAACGCCATGATTTCCTTCATCCGATCTCGCCGGTGGTTTGCCACCGGCGCTCTTTTGTTTCTCATTCTTCCGCTCGCTTCCAGTTCTCTTTTCGCGGCGCAGCGCAAGCCGCGGACGATCGAGCAGATCAAGGCCGTCATGCTCTATCGGGCCGAGCATCACATGTATCCGATGTTCGGGATCAGTCTGGCGGATACGCGCGAGGCGCTCGCCGCGATCAAAACGCGCAGCCAGGACCAGTGGGCCGCGGCCTGGAGCGCGATCGGCGACCGGTACATGGCGAAAGCGAAGGCGCTTGCTTCCTCGAATCCGAAAGAGGCGGACGCGAACTACCTGCAGGCGTGGCATCTGTATTCGATGGGCGCCTGGCCGGTGCAGTCGTCGCCGGGGAAAGAGCGCGCTTACAAGAAGGCGATCGCGGCATTTCTCGCTTACGCGCATTCCTGGGATCCGCCGCTCCAGATCATTCACATTCCGTTCGAAGGCAAGCAGATCATCGGCTATCTGCGCATGCCGAAAGACGCGAAGGGGCCGGTGCCGATGGTACTGCTGATCAACGGGCTCGACAGCCGCAAGGAAGGGATGATCGCGCGCTTCAGCAACCTGCTGTCGTACGGTATCGGGATTTTCGCCGCCGATTCGCCGGGCGGCGGCCAAGCGCCGATCAAAGCCAGCGCCACGGCCGATCGCATGTACACCGCCATCATCAACTACCTGCTCGCGCGGCCCGATGTGGACAAGAAGAAACTGGCCGTCTACGGGGGCAGCCTGGGCGCGTATTGGTCGACGAAGCTGGCGTTCACACAGCACGCGCGGCTCTGCTGCGTCATCTCTCAATCCGCCGCGGTCGACAGGTTCTGGACGAAAAAATTCTTCATGAACGATGTGGTGGGCAATCGCGAGTATCCGTTCGATTTCGCTCCGGCGCTGATGACGATCTTCAAGGGCGTGACGACGGACCAGCAGATGGGCGAGGCGTTGCCGACGATGTCGCTCGTGCGGCAGCACCTGATCGGCGGGCCGACGCCGCCGATGCTCCTGATCGCCGGCGCCAAGGATACGCAAGTGCCACCCTCCGACACGTACCTGCTACTCAGCAGCGGCCAGGATCCCAAGAATGCGTGGATCAATCCGCTCGGCGGGCACATGGGGCGGGATACGAGCGCGTGGGGCGACGCGGTCATCTACCAGAAGGTCGTCGTGCCGTGGCTGCTGCGGCATTTGGGCATTTCGCCGAACCAAGGCGGCCGCTGAGCCCTTTCGAGGAAATTCGGCCCTCAGCGGCTAAAGCCGCTTTGATGAGCGCGGGTTACGGCACGGCTGAAGCCGTGCCCTTACGCGGAGTGAGGGTGTCAGTGCGTGGCCTTCAGGGCGCCACTGCGTGGCCTTCAGGGTGTCACTCGGTCGAGCTGAAGGAACGGCAACCGCTTTTTATCCAACAGGATGACATTTTCAGGGTGTCACTAATTCGGTCTTTTAGCGAGATAGTGTCGAGCTGAAATTTCGGAGAATTGCGATTTTTTGCCGGGTCGCCTGACGGCGCCAGTTTAGCAGGTTCATGGGCTTGGGGCTGCGATTGGGTTTACCGTGGATCGGTGCTTCGGGGCATGAGGAGGGCGGAGAGCTGGTTTTGGCACACGGGGCACAGGCAGGAATGCCTGTGCTACTGGGGGCGGAATTGACTGGGGCGGTACAAATGCACACGGGCAAGGGTGCCCGTGCCACTTCCCCAACGACGTCCTAGCCGGTCAGTGAGCGAAGCGCCCATACGGCGGGCGGCGGGAGTCCTTCGTTGACTTGCCTTGGGACCCGCCATAAGATGCGTGCGACGTGGCTGAACCCTCATCACTCGTTGGCAAGACCGTCTCGCACTACCGCGTTGTGGAGCGGCTGGGCGGGGGCGGTATGGGTGTGGTGTATAAGGCCGAAGATACGCGGCTGCACCGCTTCGTTGCGCTGAAATTCCTTCCCGAAGACATGGTCCGCGACCCGCGCGCGCTCGAGCGCTTCGAGCGCGAAGCGCAAGCGGCTTCGGCACTCGACCATCCCAACATCTGCATGATCCACGAAATCGGGGAACACGAAGGCAGGCCGTTCATCGCGATGCAGTGCCTGGAAGGCGTCACGCTGAAGCATCGGATCAACGGCAAGCCATTGCCGCTCGATCTGCTGCTCGAATTGGGTGTCGAGATCGCCGAAGGGCTCGAAGCGGCGCACGCCAAAGGGATCGTTCATCGCGACATCAAGCCGGCGAATATTTTCGTCACCACGCAAGGGCACGCGAAGATCCTCGATTTCGGGCTGGCGAAGCAAACGGCAAAAAGCGGCGGGATGGAAGGCGCAACTGTGACGCGCGACGATGCCGCGCCGACCGTGGCCGAAGAGCAGCTCACCAGCCCGGGCACGGCCGTCGGCACCGTTGCTTACATGTCGCCCGAGCAGGTGCGCGGCGAAGCCGTCGACGCGCGCACGGATCTTTTCTCGTTCGGCGCGGTGCTGTACGAGATGGCCACGGGCGTACTTGCGTTTCCCGGCGAAACGACCGGCTCGATTTTCGAAGCGATTCTGCATGGAGAGCCGGCCGATCCGGTGCGCCTGAATCCCCGGATTCCAACAAAGCTCGCGGAGATCATCGCCAAGGCGCTCGAAAAGGATCGCCGGCTGCGGTCGCAGTCGGCGGCCGAGATGCGGGCCGATCTGGCGCGGCTGAAACGGGATACCGAATCCACGCGCCACGCGATCACGATGACGCAGCCGGCGGCTTCAGCGCCATCGGTCCCGCAGGTGACGCCTGCCACGGCACACGAAGCCGCAGGGGGCGGGGTAACCCCGCCCCTAGAATCCGAGGCTGGCGCCGGTCGGGGCGAGGCCACCTCGCCCGCTGTGGCTACAGGCGCGCCCACGCGGCGCGGCATTCCCGTCTGGGCCGCTGCTGTTGGGCTGGCCGCGATTGCTGCCATCGCCGCTGGCGCGTATTTCTACCTGCATCGCGCGCCGGTGCTGACTTCGAAAGATTCCGTGATCCTCGCCGATTTCACAAATACGACGGGCGATTCCATGTTCGACGGCACGCTGCGCCAGGGCCTGTCGGCACAGCTCGCCCAATCGCCGTTTCTGAACATCGTCCCCGATCAGCAGGTGGCCTCGACGATGCGTCTGATGGGCCAGCCGGCCAATGCGCGGCTGAGCGACGCCCTGGCCAAGCAGGTCTGCCAGCGAACAGGCGCCGTAGCCGTGCTCGATCCTTCGATCGGGCAGATCGGCAGCCAATACAATCTGGTTCTGAACGTCGAGAACTGCACGACCGGAGAATCGCTCGCCACCGCGCAGGCCGTCGCGAGCGACAAGAACCACGTGCTCGATGCGCTGGGCAGCGTGGCCACATCGATTCGCGGCAAACTCGGCGAATCGCTTGCCTCGATCCAGAAATTCAATAAGCCGCTCGCCGACGTCACCACGCCTTCCCTCGAAGCGCTCCAGGCCTACACGCTTGGGAATCAAGCCAACCTGAATGGCAATTACTCCGCCGCGATCGCTTCCCTCCAGCGCGCTATTTCGCTCGATCCGAATTTCGCCATGGCCTACGCCACTCTGGGCACGACCTATTACAACCTCGGCGAAACCAGCCTCTCGGCCGAGAGCATCAAGAAGGCCTACGACCTGCGCGACCGGGTGAGCGAGCGGGAGAAGTTTTACATTTCCTCGCACTACGATCAGTACGTCACCGGCGACCTGCTCAAGGCGAATCAGGTCTACCAGCTGTGGGCCCAGACCTATCCGCGGGATTTTGTTCCAGTCGGCAACCTGGGGTTTGCCGACATGACCCTCGGCCAATACGACAAAGGCGTGGAGGCGGCGCGCCGCGTGATCGAGCTGAATCCCGCCAGCGGAATCAGTTACGGGAACCTCATTAGTGGCTACATATCCCTGGATCGTCTGGACGAAGCCGCGGCGATCTTCCAACAGGCCAAGGCGCATGGGATCGACTCGCCGCTCCTGCACCTCAACCGATACGTCCTTGCGTTCCTCCAAGGCGACACGGCGACCATGGCGCGTGAAGTGGCTTGGGCATCAGGCAAGCCGGGAATCGAAGACGTTGCACTTTCTTACCACTCCGACACGGCAGCCTATGCCGGCCAGTTGGCTCAAGCGAACGGATTGACCGCGCGCGCGGTCGCATCGGCCCAGCAGGCAGGAGAGAAGGAGACGGCGGCCGACTATCAGGCCGAAGCGGCGTTGCGCGAAGCGGTCGTCGGCGATGCCGCCCAGGCGCGCAGCCAGGCAGCAGCCGCCTTGAAAATCTCGAATGGCCGGGATACCGAAGCCACGGCGGCGCTGGCGCTGGCGCTCGCGGGCGATGCCGCCCAGGCGCAGAAGCTCGCCGACGATCTGGCAAAACGCTATCCCGAAGATACGATCGTGCAGTTCAACTATCTGCCCACGATTCACGCCGCCATCGAGCTCGACCAGAACGCCCCGGCCCAGGCCATCGCCGATCTTCAGCCCGCTTCGCCGTATGAACTCGGAAGCCCCGCTCAAACAATCTCTCTGCTCCTCTACCCGGTCTACGTGCGCGGTCTGGCGTATCTGGCCGCACATCAAGGCGCGCAAGCCGCGGCCGAATTCCAGAAAATCATCGATCGTCCCGGCCTCGCCGAAAACGAAGTAATCGCTCCGCTGGCGCATCTGGGCCTCGCCCGCGCCCGCGCGCTCTCGGGCGACAAACCCGGCGCGCGCAAGGCCTACCAGGATTTCCTCGCCCTCTGGCAGCACGCCGATACCGGCATCCCCATCCTTCAGCAAGCTAAAGCCGAGTACGCCAAACTGCAATAGCTGGCTTGCTCGTTGGAAATTTCACCTCGGTGGACTGGCTGAATGAAAGGCGTTGAGCTGGATACTTTGGTGCGGCTCTCCGCCGACGGGATGGGCTTGCGTGGCATGGGCAGTCTTGCCCGTGCGTTTTTTCACTTCTAAAGGTGTCACCTCCCGCGCTGGGACCCTCCAAGCAGCGTGAATCGGGATTTGGTTTGTTTTGGCACACGTGCGCCCGGGCAGGAGTGCCCGTGCCACTGGCGCCCGAGCAGGATTGACCGCAGTTCATGCAGCGCGGGCGCTGGGATTCACCTTGTTTCGGCACTCGCTTCGGCGGGTCCGGGTCTGGTGCTTTTGGGAGCGGAAAGGCGCACAGGCAGGAATGCCTGTGCTACTGGGGGACAAAATTTGGCGGGGAATTGGGCGGCGACGGATGGGGTATACCACTCTACCTTGGGTGAAACCCCAGACTGCGTTAGGCGGGAATCCGGCCGCAAAATCAGCGGGAGGTTTGGGGGAAGAGGTTTTTTTCACTGCACGCTTATTGGTAAATCGCAATGGCACAATGATTTGACATCGGCAGGCTCTTTGACAGGCAGAGAGTCAGCGCGTCGGAGCCGGGCGTTGCGTGCCATGGAAACTGACTTGCAATGGCTCTTGCAATTGCCAATGGGTGTGCTGGGGACAACGATGGACATGATGACCAAAAGTGAGCGGTTCCGGTTGATCGTGGCACGGCACCACGCCAGGTTGCTCAGGTACGGCCGGCCGAGGAAGCGGCGGCATGTCGTTGGGTACGATGAGCCGGACGACGCAGGTGACGACATCGAAGTATCCGCTCTGGCTGCCGAGGACGCGGCCACCATTCGGGGAATAACCCGGCTTGCTCGGCCGGTGATCGATAACTAGGCTGCCCGCAAGGATCGCCCGTCGGGGCTGGCGTGCTTGGGAGCGCATCCATGCTCGCAGGACGCAGGCGGATTCCGGAAAATAGGCGGCCACGCTGGCGTGTGCAGCTTGCAGATGCGGGTTTGATTGGATGAGTGGCATGGGCAGTCTTGCCCGTGCGCTTTTTCTCTTTTAAAGGCACGGCGTTCAGCGGCGGCCAGATCTTTCCTAACGACTTGAATCGGGATTTGGTTTGGTTTGGCACACGTGCGCACGGGCAAGAGTGTGTTCAGACTCATGACATCCTTTACACGGTGTTATCAGGACATCCTTTACACTCGCCCCGGTTTGTGACGAGGGCGGTGACCGCCCTCGGACGGGGGCGAGGATGGCTTGGGGGACCGTGGACGTAGACGAGCAGCGGATGCGGTTTGTGGTTTGCGCCAGCCGGCGCGAGAAGACGATGCAGGCACTGTGCCGGGAGTTCGAGATCTCGCGGCCAACCGGCTACGTCTGGCTGCGGCGCTATCAGGAGGGCGGGCTGGTCGCCATGGCCGAGCGGAGCCGGCGTCCGCGCCACAGTCCGGCGCGGACGCCGGTGGGGATCGAGCAGCGCGTTGTCGAACTGCGCGAGCAGCGGCCCGACTGGGGAGCGCGCAAGCTGCGGCATCTGTTGGCGGGCGAGGGCGTGGACCTGCCGGTGATCACGGTGCAGCGGATTCTGCATCGCCATGATCTGGTGCGGCCGCAGGACCGGCATCGCGCGGCGACGAAGCGGTTCGAGCGCGGCGCGCCGAACCAGCTCTGGCAGATGGATTTCAAGAGCCCGGTGGGCTGGGACGCGCCGGTCGGCCCGCTCTCGCTGCTCGACGATCACAGCCGCTACGCCGTGACGCTCACCGGGACCTGGTCGACGCGAGCCGATGCGGTGCGCGAGTGTCTGGAAGCGGTGTTCACGCAGTCCGGCGTGCCGGAGGCGATGCTGATGGATCACGGCACGCCGTGGTGGAACATGCGGGCGGCGACGGGTTGGACCTGGCTGACGGTGTGGCTGATGAAGCAGGGCATTCGGATGCACTTCAGCGGCTATCGGCATCCGCAAACGCAAGGGAAGGTGGAGCGTTTCCATGGAACGCTGGAAGCGGCGATGCGGCGGCGCGGCGTGCCGGTCGGCGAGCAGCGCCAGGTGTGGCTGGACGCGTTCCGGCAGGAATACAACCACGTGCGTCCCCATGAAGCGCTGGGCATGCGGACCCCGGCTTCGGTGTGGAGCAAGAGCACGAAACGGTATCAGCCGAATCCGCCGGCCTGGGAATACGACGCGGGAGCCGAGGTGCGCAAGTTGCAGGCTGAGGGTCAGCTCTGCCTCGAGGGCCGCCGCTGGGACATCAGCCGGGCCCTGGCCGGCGAATGGGTGGAACTGATCCGGGTCGAAGGACGGATCCTGGTCTACTACTGCCGCAGCCTGGTCCGCGAGATCGACCCGCTCAGCCAGCGGTCCACCGCGGTGGACCGCTGGCTGAGCGACACTGACCCGCAAGTGTAAAGAATGTCCTGATAACACTCTGTAAAGGATGTCCTGGAACTTGACACAAGAGTGCCCGTGCCACAACGGCGCGGGGCTCAGTCGGGGTCCGAAGAAGAACATTGCCACTGGAAGATCGAGGGATATCGCCAACGGTAGCTTGCCCGTGTTGTTGGTCGCAGCCATGCCTCCCAACCGCCGGGGCGGATGCTTACTTGGTCCGCTTGCGCAGGACTTCCGGGATGCTGGTTCCGAAATCCTTGAACATGACCATTACCGCGTTGCGGCCGGGCGCGGCGGAGACGGAGCCGCCGGGGTGCGTTGTGGCGCCGGTCTGGTAGAGGCCGGGGATCGGCATGCGGTAATCGGCCCAGCCGGGTACCGGGCGCATCGCGCCTGTTTGTGACGGCGCCATCAATCCGCCGTGGATGCTGCCGTGCCAGAAGACGGGATCGCGGCGCCAGATATCGAGCGGCGTCTCGCAGAAGCGGGCGAGAATTTTGTCGTCGGTCAGACCTGGGGCGAATCGGCGCAGAAAATTCAGGTAGCGATCGGCGGCCTCTTCCTTGATCTCATCCCAGTGCTCGGGGCCCTGCTTCAGGCGGAAGGGCGCGTAGGCGAGCACGTAGAGCGTGTGCACGCCGGCGGGAGCGCGCGTGGGATCGACGACGGTCATGCAGGCCGTGGCGATCGACGGCTCCTCGAATCCGGGCTCGCCGACGGCGAAATCCCCCATCATCTTGACCATGCGGTCGCTCGAGGTGAGGATGAGCGATTCGGCCGGCGCGATGGTTTTTCCGTCGGACAGGGTGTAGGTCAGCGGCTCGGTGATGGCGTAGTGCGACATGAAGACCGACGATGCCTCGCCCTGCCACAGATTGACGCCCTGGATGAAATCGTCGCCCCAGAGCTCGGCGGGCGCCATGTGGATCATGTCCTTGACGTGCATCGTCGAGAGGACGGCTTTTTTCGCCCGATAGGAGCTGCCGTCGGCGCATTCGACGCCGGCGCAGCGGCCGTTTTCGATGATCAGCTTTTCGACGCCCTTGTTCGTCAGGATGACGCCGCCGCGATCCTCGATGTATTGCGACAGGGCCTGCGCCAGTTTTCCCGACCCTCCCCTGGGGATCGGCCGGCCGTGGCGTTGCAGGCCGTAGATGCCGAAGGCCGAAGAGCCGCCCATCTGCATGGTGGGAGAGATCAGCCGGGTGAAAGCGGTGGCCAGCACGAAAGCGCGGATGTGCTCGTCCTCGAAGGTTTCGCGGATGTTTTCCCAGGCGGACATGGCCATGCGGCGCTGCCAGAACGCCGCCGTGCGGCAGCGCGCCGAGCAACTCCGCCAGCGGCTTGGTGTAGCCGGGCGGGTTGAAAGTGACCTCGCCGAAGACGCGGCCGAGCGGCTCGGACTCCTTGAGCAGGCGGAGGTAGGTGGCGGCGTCCTTTTTCGAGAAGCGGGCGAATTCGGCGGCGGTGCGCTGGGGATCGTGCCACAGCGTGATCGAGCTGCCGTCGAGGAACGGCATGTGGAAGACGGGGTCGGGCGTGATGTACTCGAGGCCGTAGGGGCGCAGATCGATTTCGTGATCGCGCAGCATGGGATTGTTCTGAAGGCCGACGTGGACGGTGGAGCACAAGTCCTCCTGAAGGCCGGCGAGCGTCAGGGAAGTGGTCAAGGTGCCGCCGCCGATCATCGGGCGGCCTTCGAGGACGACGCACTTGTAGCCGGCGGTGACCAGATAGGCCGTCGCGGCGAGGCTGTTGTGGCCGGCGCCGGCGACGACGATGTCGAATTCGTATCCGCTCGCCGTTTGCGCTCGCGCCGTACCGCCGAGCGGTCCGAGAGCGATGGGCGCGGCGAGCGCGCCTTTCACGAAATCACGCCGGCTGATCGGGGTCATGGGTCCTCCATAGAAATTTGCGAATCGGGAAAGCTATCACATCCGGCTCGCGCTCGGGCAGGGAAGCTTGCCGCGGGTTGCGGTCAGACTGGCGCGGTTCGCGCTTCGCGCAAGATGCCTGCCCGGCATCGGCGAAACTGCGGAGCGGCCTGTGCGCGCGCGTTCGCCGGTTTCCGTTCGCTCAGTACTTGTAGTCGGGCCAGGAGTGGCAAGTTTTGCAGGTTGTCGGCGCGTTGTTCATCATGTGGCACTTCAGGCAGACCGACATTGCGGTGATGCTGGTCGCCTCATGCTGCACAACGAAGTCTTCGACGGGCCCGTGGCAGGTGTCGCATTGGACTTGGGCGGCAATATGCGTCTTGTGCGAGAAGTTCACGCCTTTCAGCAGCACGTAGACGGGCACCCACGGTATCGGCTTGCCGGATTTCGCGTAGGCGGCGAGTTTCTGGATCGGCGGCTTGTCGGTGGCGATGGCCTTGTGGCAGGACATGCAGGTTTGCGCTGTGGGCAGGGTCATCAGCGCGCCGTTGCCGGGGTTCTGGTGGCACATGTTGCATTGGAGGCCCAGCGCGAGGTGCAGCTTGTGGCTGTAGGGGATCGGCTGCACGGGGCCCGGGGGATTCGCGGGATTCGGCGGCACGGCGCTGTTGCGGTATCCGGAGACGTTGATTTTGGGCGCGGCCTGGGCGGGCTTGGCGGGCGCGGGCTTCTGCTGCGCGGCGCCCAGCCTGGGTCCGAAGAAGAACATTGCCACGAGGACTTCGAGGGCGATCGCCAGCGCCAGCCTGCCCGTGTTCTTTATCACAGCCATGCCTCCCAACCGCCGAAGCGGATGTCTATTTGGTTCTCTTTCGCAGCACTTCCGGAATGCTGGTGCCGAAATCCTTGAGCATCACCATCACCGCGTTGCGTCCGGGAGCGCCCGAAACCGAGCCGCCGGGATGCGTGGTCGCGCCGGTTTGATAGAGGCCGGGGATCGGCATCTTGTAATCCGCCCATCCGGGAACGGGCCGCATCAAGTAGGTCTGCGCGGCATCCATCTGTCCGCTGTGAATGCTTCCGTGCCAGAAATTGGGATTGCGGCGCCAGATATCGATCGGGCTTTCGCAGAAGCGGGCGAGGATTTTGTCGTCGGTGAGATTGGGCGAAAAGCGGCGCGCGAAGTTCAGGAACTTGTCGGCGGCTTCTTCCTTGATCACGTCCCAGTGCTCGGGGCCCTCCTTCAAGCGGAAGGGCGCGAAGGAGAGGAAATACATCGTGTGGACGCCCTTCGGGGCCCGGCTCGGGTCGAGCACGGTCATGCAGGTCATCGCCTGGTGAGGGGCTTCGTAATCGACTTCGCCGACGGCCACGTTGTAGGCGAGCTTGAAGAGGCTCTCGGGCGAATTGAGAATGAGCGATTCGGCCGTGACCAGCGTTTTTCCGTTCTTGAGCTTGAATTCGGGCGGTTCGGTGAGGGCGTAGTGCGACAGGAAGGCCGACGGCTCGCCTTGCCACAGATCGACGTTGGCGATGAAGTCCTCGCCCCAGAGTTGGGCGGGCGCCATCTTGATGATGTCCTTGATGTGCATGGAGGAAAGGACGGCTTTTCTGGCGTGGTATTCGGTGCCGTCGACGCAATGAACGCCGACGCAGCGGCCGCCGTCGATGAGGAGCTTATCGACGCCCTTGTTCGTGAGGATGACGCCGCCGCGGTCCCGGATGTAGCCGGCGAGCGCGTCCGCGAGCTTGCCCGAGCCGCCCTTGGGCACCGGGCGCCCTCCGCGCTGTTCGCCGAAGACGGCGTAGGCGGTCGAGCCGGTCATCGGCATTTCGGGCGGAATCGTGCGGATGAACGAGGAGGCCATCATGAACGAGCGGACGTGCTCGTCCTCGAACAGGAAACGGATATTGTCCCAGGCCGACATCATCATCCGTCGCTTCCACACTTCCCCGTGGGGCAGGGCGCTGACCAGCTCGATGAACGACTTGGTGGTTCCGGGCGGATTGAAATTGATTTCCCCGTAGATTGGGCCGAGGACTTCGGTTTCCTTGTAGAGGCGGCGATAGGTGTCGGCGTCCTTCTTCGAGAACTTGGCGAACTCCTCGGCGGTGCGCTCCATATCGAGCCACATGGTGATCGAGGTGCCGTCGAGGAAAGGGAAGTGCAGGATCGGGTCGGCCTTCAGGTACTCGAGACCGTAGGGCTTCAGGTCGATCTCGTTGTTGCGGAACATGGGATTGGACTGAATTTCGGCGTGGACGGTGGAGCAGATGTCTTCGTGGCAGCCGGCGAGGGTGAGGGAAGCGGTTTGCGTGCCGCCGCCGATCATCGGCCGGCCTTCGAGGACGACGCACTTGTAGCCGGCGGTGACGAGATAGGCGGTCGCCGTCAGGCTGTTGTGCCCGGCGCCGGCGACGACGATATCGAAATCGTTTCCGGCGGGCGCCTCGGCCTTCGCCGCCGTTCCGAGCGGGCCGAGAGCGATGGGCGCCGCGAGCGCGCCTTTCACGAAATCACGCCGGCTGATGGGGCTCATCCGTTTTCCTCCTGCTTGCGTAAGGTGAGGAAGGTATCACATTTTGTTTGCATGTCAAATAGTAGTCGGCACGCGCGCCGCACAGGAAGGGGGGCCGGGATGGAGTTGGGAGTTGCGACCGGAAGGTCAGGGAAGCCGTTTCCTCCGGTTGCTTCCCGCCCTCTTCCTGGACTACTGTTCTAAGGCGATGGGCGACATCTACCCGACAGTGAAAGTGGCGGCGGTCCAGGCCGCGTCGGTCTTCCTCGACCGCGAGGGCTCGACCGCAAAGGCCTGCCGCCTGATCCGCGAAGCCGGGCGCCAGGGCGCGCAGGTGATCGGATTTCCCGAAGGGTTCATTCCGGCCCACCCCATCTGGTATCACCACCATCCCGCGACAAGCCGAATCGCCAACCAACTTGCGGTCGAACTGTTCAAAAACGCCGTGGAGATTCCGGGTCCCGAGGTCGAGGCCTTGTGTGCCGCGGCGCGCGAGGCCGGTGCTTATGTCGTGATCGGCGTCTGCGAAAAGCTGCCGCGCACGCTCGGCACGATGTTCAATTCCCAGATCTTCATCGCGCCCGATGGGACGTTGATGGGCAAGCATCAGAAGATCATGCCCACGGTCGGCGAACGTCTCGGTGCATACAGGCGGCTTCGGCGACACGCTGCGCGCGTTTCCGGCCAGCTTCGGGCCGATGAGCGGGCTGATTTGCGGCGAAAATTCGAACCCGCTCGCGATTTTCGCGATGACCGCAGAGGGTACGCGCATTCACGTGATGAGCTGGCCGAACCATTTCCCGACGAGCGGCGATCCGATGCGCAACCGGGTCGCGGTCGATTCGCAGGCCTTCGCCCAGATGAGCAAGGCATTCGTCGTCTCGGCCTGCGGCACCGTCGACGAGGACCTGATCCGCAAGCTTCAGGTTGGCGCCGAGGGCGAAAAATTCCTGCGCAGCGCCGATTGCTGCGGCGGCAGCGTGATTGTGGCTCCGAACAGCCGGATCCTAGCCGGGCCCATGGGGGCCGAGGAGGGAATCCTGTACGCCGATTGCAACATCGAACTGGGTATCAACATGAAACTGCGGCACGATTTTGCCGGGCATTACAACCGTCCCGACATTTTCCAGCTTCAGGTGAATCGCGCCGCCCCGCGGATCTACAAGATCGTGGGCGTGGAGGAAGAACCGGCCAGCGCCGGTGAAAAGGGCGCAACCGCCGCGGCATCGAATTCGCGCGGAAGCGCAAACGGCGCGCGGAAACGCTCCCGTCGCAAGAAATCCCGGTAAAGGAGACAGACGATGTCGAAGCAACGGATCAGCTACGCGCCGCTCGAGAAAATGGACGAGGCGATGCGCGCGGAGATGGAACGCTGCCGGCGCGAAGGAACGCCGCGACCGGAGAGTTCGGCGATCCGCGCGCACGTGCCGGCGTGCTTCTGGTTCTTTGCCAATTCGTGGCGCGATATCTTCCGCAACGGGGTCGTGGACCATTCCATCAAGGAGTTGTGCCGGCTTTACGTGTCGCGCTCGGTGGAGTGCGAATATTGCGGCAACCAGCGGTCGGTGAAAGCGGCGAAATCCGGCGCGGTGATCGAGGACCACGTCAAGGACCTGCTCGATTTCGAAGCCTCCGGCAGGTTTGACGAGAAGCAGAAGGCGGCATTGTCCTACGCGAAGGCGATCGTCTGGAATCTCGATACCGACGACGCGTTCTGGGAGCGGCTGTACCGGCACTTCAGCGAGCCGGAACTGGTCGAACTCGGCTGCATGATCGGGTTGACGTTCGGCCAGCAGAGCTGGCTCCGGCTGCTCAACATCCAGCACCATCAGGTGCTCGCCGGCGGAGATGCGTCCATGGCGCCCGGATTCGAGGACGCCCAGCGCGCCGCCGCCACCAAAGCTGCCGCCGACTATTGGGCCACGGCATCGGCCAAGCCGCGCTGAGCAACCGTTCCGGAATAACCGCATTGCGGGTATGCGAAGCGCAGCCACTCCCGGCCGCGCCATTTGCGCGCATTACACTCGATCCTGCCGCCTATTTCGTGCGCTTGCGCAACACCTCGGGAATGCTGGTCCCAAAATCCTTGAACATGACCATGACGGCGTTGCGGCCGCAGCCGCCCGAGACCGAACCGCCGGGGTGCGTTGACGCGCCGGTGAGATACAGGCCGGGGATGGGCATGCGGTAATCGGCCCAGCCCGGCACGGGGCGCATCGGGCCGGTCTGCGAAGGGCCCATCAATCCGCCGTGGATGTTGCCGTGCCAGAAGACGGGATTGCGGCGCCAGATGTCGAGCGGCGTCTCGCAGAAGCGGCCGAGGATCTTGTCGTCGGTCAGAGTCGGCGCGAAGCGGCGCAGGAAATTCAGGTAGCGGTCGGCCGCCTCTTCCTTGATCACGTCCCAGTGCTCGGGGCCCTCCTTCAGGTGGAATGGCGCGAAGGAGAGAAAATCCACCGTGTGCATTCCGGCCGGCGCACGGCTGGGATCGACGACGGTCATGCAGTGGGTGGCGAGCGACGGGGCTTCGAAATCGGGCTCGCCCACGGCGAATTGGGCAAGAGACGTGATCAAGTGTTCCGCCGAGGTGGTAATGAGGGATTCGGCGGGGGAAATGGTGGTGCCGTCGGCCAAGGGGTAGGTGATCGGCACGGTGGTGGCGTAGTGCGAGACAAAAGCCGAGGTGGCCTCGCCCTGCCACATGTTGACGCCCTGGATGAAATCGTCCCCCCAGAGCTCGGCGGGCGCCATGTGGATGATGTCCTTGACGTGCATGGTGGAGAGCACGGCTTTTTTGGCGCGATAGGAGCTGCCGTCGACGCACTCGACGCCGACGCAGCGGCCGTTTTCGATGATGAGCTTGTTGACGCCCTTGTTGGTCAGAATCACGCCGCCGCGATCTTCGATGTACTTCCCCAGCGTAATCGCCAGTTGGCCCGACCCTCCCTTGGGCACGGGCCGGCCATGGCGCTGCTCGCCGTAGATCGAGTAGGCCGCTTCGCCGCCCATCTGCATCGTGGGCGCCTTCAGTTGAGTGAAGGCAACCGCGGTGGCGAAGGTGCGGACGTGTTCTTCCTCGAAAGTTCCGCGGATGTTGTCCCAGGCGGACATCGCCATCCGGCGCTTCCAGAACGTTGCCGTGCGGCAGTTCGCCGAGCAGGTCCATCGTCGGCTTCGTGAAGCCGGGCGGGTTGAATTTGATCTTGTTGGAGACTGGGCCGAGGACTTCGGATTCCTTGAGCATGCGGAGGTAAGCGGCGGCGTCCTTTTTCGAGAACCTGGCCAACTCGGCGGCCGTGCGCTGCGCATCGCGCCACATGGTGATCGAGGAGCCATCGGGGAAGGGGACGTGGAAGACGGGATCGGGAACGATATATTCCAGGCCGTAAGGGCGCAAATCGATTTCGTGATCGCGAAACATCGGATTGCTCTGAATGGCGCTGTGCACGCTCGAGCAGACGTCTTCCTTGAACCCGGTGAGCGTCAGCGAGGTGGTCTGCGTGCCGCCGCCGATCATCGGCCGCCCTTCGAGCACGAGGCACTTGTAGCCGGCTGTGGCCAGATACGCCGTGGCGGCGAGGCTGTTGTGCCCGGCGCCGGCGACGACGATGTCGAACTCGGTTGTGCTCGGGGTTTGTGCCCGCGCCGCGCCGCTTAGCGGTCCGAGAGCGATAGGCGCCGCGAGCGCCCCTTTCACGAAATCACGCCGGCTGATCGGAGTCATGGGTCCTCCACTCAAATTTGCAAACCGGGGAAGGTATCACATTTCGTCGGCGGATGAATAGAGAAAGCTCGGCGGTTTGGCGAAACACCGTAAGATTTGCACACGGAGGACACAGAGGGCCGGCGGAGAACACAGAGAACACCGGAAGCCTCCGTGGCCTCTGCGTTTCCTCTGTGACCTCTGCGTTCAATCTTTTCTTTTGCCCTTGGCGGGACTCCGACGCACCATCGGGCGGGGCGGAGGCTACGTGGATTCGGGGGCGACCGAAGGTTGTTCGGCTTGTTCGGCGGGGGCGGCGGTGTGGGACATGATGGCGCGCAGCTCGCCGAGCTTTTCGCCTTCGAGTTCGCCTTCCCATTTGCTTACGACGATGGTCGCGACGCCGTTGCCGACGACGTTGGTCAGCGCGCGGCATTCGCTCATGAACTTGTCGATGCCGATGATGATGGCCAGGGAAGCCACCGGGATATCGGGCACGGCGACCATTGTGGCGGCGAGGGTGACGAAGCTCGTGCCGGTGACGCCGGCGCCGCCTTTCGACGAGAGCGCGGCGACAAGCAGCAAGGTGGCGAGCTGGGTGAAGCTCAGATGCGTGTTCGTGGCCTGCGCGAGGAAGACGATGCACAGCGTGATGTAAATGTTCGCGCCGTCGGTGTTAAAGCTGTAGCCGGTGGGGAAGACGAGGCCGACGGTTTCGCGCGAGATGCCGAGGCGCTCGAGTTTCAGCATCATGTCGGGCAGCACGGTTTCCGAGGAGCTGGTGCCGAGGACGATGAGCAGTTCGTCCTTGATGTAGGCGATGAAGCGGAAAATCGAGAAGCCGGTGTAATAGGCGATCGGCCCGAGAATCACCAGCACGAACAGGATGGCGGTGGCGTAGAACGTGCCGATCAGCTCGAGCAGGTTCGAGAGCGAGCCGACGCCGTAGCTGCCGACGGTGAAGGCCATGCCGCCGAGGGCTCCGATCGGCGCGGCGAGGATGATGATGTGAATGATGCCGAACATCACCTTGGTGAGCGAGGTCATCAGGTTGAGCAGCCATTCGCCGGCCTTGCCCATGCGGGTGAGCGCGATGCCGAAAAGAACGGCGAGCAGCAGCACCTGGAGCACGTCGCCGCCGGTGAACGCGCCGACGAAGGTGTGGGGCACGATCGAAAGGAGGAAGGGGATGATGCCGACGTGGCTCGTTTGCGAGACGAACTTGCTGATGACGCCGGCGTTGAGCGTGGCGGGATTGATATTGAAGCCGTCGCCGGGTCGCAGGATCGAGCCGACGATCAGGCCGATGAGAAGCGCGATGGTCGAAACGATTTCGAAATAGATGAGCGCCTTGGCGCCGATGCGGCCCACCTTCTTCAAATCGCCCATCGACGCGATGCCCTGCACGACCACGCAGAAAACCAGGGGCGCGATCATCATGCGAATCAGGGCGATGAAGACGTCGCCGAGCGGTTTCAGGGCCGTGCCGGTCTTTGGAGACACCCAGCCGATGATGATGCCGAGGACAATGGCAATGAGGACCTGAATGTAGAGGACCTTGTACCAGGGACGGCGTTTGGCCATGCGCTCTCCTGGAGCTGCCTCGCCTGCCGGGCGGTGTGGAGTCGCGGCCCGGTGGGCGCTGAAGAATGTGCCGTCCTGAAGGGCGGCGCTACCGCTGGCGTCAGTACACGCGGTTCAGCGGCGGCTCTTTCGCTATCAAAACTCGCTCGATATTCTGCCACGCCGATCGCATCAGGAACGCGGCCGATTGCCGCGTGACGCCGGCGATGTGCGGGGTGAAGAGAACGCGATGCGCCGCTTCGCCGGTGAGAGCGAAGAGCGGATTATCGGCGGCGGGCGGCTCGGTGCCGTAGACGTCGACGGCGGCTCCGCCGAGATGGCCCGATTCGAGCGATTCGGCGAGCGCGGCTTCGTCGACGATGCCGCCGCGCGACGCCTGGATCAGGATCGCGCCCGGCTTCATCGATGCCAGCTCACGCGCGCCGATGAGGCCGCGCGTTGCGGGCAGCAAGGGCAGATGCAGGCTGACGACGTCGGCGGTCTTGAGCAACTCTTCGAGCGAAAGCGCCTGGGCGTCGAGGGCCTTGGCCGCTTCGGGATTCGCGGGCATCGGATCGTAATAGCAGATGCGGGCGTTGCGGGCGCGGAACGCTTCGGCGACGGCGCGGCCGATCACACCGAAACCGACGATGCCCACCAGCAGGCCGTCGATGCCGCGGAGATTGTCCTTCATCATTCGCGCGCGGAACGCCGCGTAGTTGCCCTGGCGCACTTCGGCGTCGGACCAGGCGAAGCGGCGCAGCAGAAGGGAAGCGGTGGTGAGCGAATATTCAGCCAGGGCGCTGTTGCTGCCGCCGGGAACGTTGGATACGGCAATTCCTTCGCGCTTGAGCGCTTCGGCGTCGAGCCGGTCGAGGCCGGCGCCAGTGACCTGCACGAAACGCACTGTGCAACCGTTCTCGAACAGGGAAGCCGCGAGCTTCGGGCCGACCGCGGGAATCACCATTGCCCGCGCCTGTTTCATCAGATCCGGAACGTCGGCATCGGCCGGGGCGCGATAGGCGATCTGGAGCGCGGCCGGGGGTGTGGCTCCCACGCGTTCGAAATCGGCCAGGGGACGAAGACAGAGAACATCGATGGTCATGATTTTGAAGGGGTCCTTGTGGTCTGGGTATTTTCCTGCATGCCCGCGCGAATATCGGCGGACGGGAAGAAGCAGAGGAGAACGAGCGGCTCGTCTCCGGTATTGCGCGTAACGTGTTTTTCGCCGACGGGCATCAGAACGGTGTCGCCGGGCTCGAGCGGGAATTCGCCGGTTTCGGCGTAGGTGGTGCCCCTGCCGGATAGAACGTGGATGCACTCCTCGACGTCGGTGTGGAAATGCGGGCCGCGGATGGGATCGCCGGGGCGCTCGGGCGCGATTTCGACCAGGCGCAAGGTGGCAGAGTGCGCGCCGGTTTCGCCCGAGAGGATTTCACGGGCGCTGCGGCCGGGAAGGCCCAGGAGTTTTGCATCGGCTTTTCTGAAAACGCGAGCCATGCAGCTACGGTTTCCCTTCAGGGGCTGAAGCCCCTTTTCTTGCGCCTGCCTTATGTCGCGGCTAAAGCCGCGACCCACGAGGCGCTTTGTTGCGGCCTTATGTTGTGGCTGAAGCCGCGACTCACGAGGTGCTTTATTGCGGCCAAATCCCTGCCACGGAATTGCCTCGCCTCACCATTTGCGGGATGCTTCGCTTCGCTCAGCATGACAGTCTATTTACGCTACTTCAGTTCCGCGGTTTTCGCCATTGGGGTGAGGACTCGGTCGAGCTCGCGGAAAATTTCGGCGGACTCCTTGGCGATGGCGTCGGCGAGTTCGTTGAGCATGCGCGTGGCTTTTTCCACGGTCGCGGGCTGCGGATTGCCGTACCAGCCGGTCGGCGCCATCATGCGGACGTCGGTGAGAATCGGCTGGTAGCTGAGGGTGCGCCGCAGCTTGTCCATCTTGCGCGCGTGCTGTTGTTCGGAGGAGTTGCCGACGCGGTCGAGGTGCACGAGCTTGGGATCGAAGGCCATCACCGCGAGCGCTTCGATTTCACCGCCGTGCGTCAGGCCGCCGCAATCGGAGCCGAACATGTCCTGCGCGACGTAGCAGGCCTGGACGGTGAGGACGGTCATGCCGTGTTCGCGGTGCAGGGCATCGGCGGCGACGGCGAGCGCGGGGATGTTCAGCTCGTGCCAGTTCAAGAGCAGCATGTATTTCGCGCCGTGCTTTGCCGCCGAAGCGCCGGTCTCGACGATGATGCGCTGGAACGTCTCCGGCGAGAGCGTGATCGTGGATTCGAAGTGCATGTGGAACGGCGTGACGCCCATCGGGCTGTCGGGAAGCACGAGCGCGTCCATGCGCTCGGCCACGGCGTGCGCGATCACGCGCGCGGCGAAAGCGTCGGTGCCGGAGGGCAGGTGCGGTCCGTGCTGCTCGACGCTGCCCGTCGGCAGGATGACGAGCGGATTTTTCCGCAACTGTTCGGCGATCTCCGGCTGCGTCAGATCCAGAAAGTAGCGGCTAGGCAACATGGCTGCCCGCCTTGGCGACGCGCGCCCGCGCCTGCGCCATCACATCGGCGATGCGCACGTATTGCCCGTTCCGTTCGAGCGAAGCGAGCGCGGCAAAGACGATGGCCACGGCCGCGTAGCCGTTCTCGGCGGTCAGTTCGCCGGGTTTGCCGGTGCGGCAGCACTCGGCGAACATTTCGAGTTCGGCGCGGAACATGTCGCTTTCGGGCACGGCGAGCACTTCGCGGCTGGCGTAGCCGTCCTTGCCGCGCTGGATGTAGAGCGTCGAGGTGCGATGCAGCTGGTCGGGCGTGTCCCACGTCTCGAAATCGATTTCGTAGTGCATCATTCCCTTCGAGCCGAAGACGCGCACGGCGAAAACGCCCGGCGAAGTCCAGCACGAGCCGACGTAGCCGATCTTGCCGTCCTCGAAGCGGACGAGCGTCATCGACTGGTCGTCGACTTCGGCGCCCACCGGCGAGAGTTTCGACGACATCTGACACGCTTCCACCGTCGGGCCGCCCAGGTAATGCAGCACGTCGAACTGATGGATGGCGAGTTGCGAAAGCGGGCCGCCCGGCGCGCGGTCCTTGTACCAGCGCCAGGTTTTCGGCGTCAGCTCGAGCGCGCGCTCGTTCGAAAAATTGGCTTCGAGGAAGGCGACGCGGCCGAGTTCGCCGGCGTCGATCGCGGCGCGGATTTGCCGGATGCCGGCCATCAGACGCGCGCTGTGTCCCACGGTGACGGTGATGCCGTATTTCTGCTGCAGCGCGGCGATCTCGAGGCCTTCCTCGAGCGTGCTGGCGATCGGCTTTTCCGTGTAGACGTGCTTGCCGGCCTTGGCGACTTCGGTGGCCACGGGCAGATGCTGCTCGTTCGGCACGGTCAGGATGACGCCCTGAATCCGCGGATCGGAGAGCAGGGCCTCCATGCTGGGCGCGGCTTCGACACCCATTTCTTCCTGGAAAGCCAGCCGTTTGTCCTCCGAGCGGCTGAAGCCGGCCACGATTTTAACGTCAGGAGACTTGGCGGCGGCGCGAGTAAGCACCTTGGCCCAGCGGCCAAGTCCAACGATTCCTACACTTACAGGGTCAGTACTCATTTTTCTGTCTCTCCGGCGGGAAGCCGTGCTACACAGTCTGTTGAAAAGCCGGTCCGCAGCAGTTGAATAATCTCGGAACCGGTAGTAGGGTATTACCGTATGACCGAACCGTCAAGCCATTCCCAACCCGCCGGCCTCGTTTCCGCCATCCAGAAGGCGTCGGCCCCGCTGCGCCGCCAGGTGCTCGATGAACTGCGCCAATCGATCATCACGGGACGCCTCGAACCGGGGTCGCGTCTGGTGGAACGGGAACTGGTGGGGATGATGGGCGTCTCTCGCACCGTCATCCGCGAAGCATTGCGTCAGCTTGAAACCGAAGGACTCATTGCCATTATTCCGAACAAGGGCCCGGTGGTGCGCAAGTTGACGCTCGAGGAGGCGCGCGATCTGTATTCGATTCGCGCGGTCCTGGAGGGTTTGGCGGCGCGGCTGTTCGTCGAGAACGGAGACGACGCGCACGCGGAGAAACTCGAGCAGGCGCTCGAAGACACGGCGGAAGCGTATTGGAGCGGCGATCCCGGAAAAATCCTCGAAAGCAAGAACCGGTTTTACGACGTTCTGTTCGAGGGCGCCGGCAGCGAAACGCTTTCGTCGATGACCGGGCTGTTGCACATGCGGATTTGGCGGTGGCGGGCTTTGGGGCTCGGCCATCCGAAACGCTCGGCGGAGCGTTCGAAGGAAAGCATCGACGGCCTGTGGGCCGTACTCGAAGCGATTCGGGAGCGCGATGCGGACCTTGCCGAAAGGACCATGCGGGATGAAGTCCGCAGGGCCTCGGCCGAAGTGATGCGTTTGCTTGCCGACGGCGTGTGAAGTCCTCGTTCGCAATCGTTTGAAAATCAGAGAAAGGTAGGAACCGAATGGCGACAGATTTTATCGTCCACGATAAGGCCGACACCGTCGGTGTGGTCGTGGTGGAAGACATACAGTCGGGGCGCGATCTGACCGGCTGGATCCTCGAAACCGATGAAACGATTTCGCTAAAAGCCCTCGATCCGGTGCCGCTCGGCCACAAGATCGCCCTGGGCGACATCAAGAAGGGCGATACCGTTTTGAAATATGGCTACGATGTGGGCCGCGCGGTCCAGGACATCGGCAAGGGACGTCACGTGCACGTCCACAACCTGAAGACGAAAAGGTGGTGAAGATGGGTCGCTACGAGTTTTTCGGATACCGGCGCGAAAACGGCCGCGTGGGCATTCGCAATCATGTGATTGTTCTTCCGCTCGACGATATTTCGAACGCGGCCTGCGAGGCCGTCGCCAACAACATCAAGGGGACGATGGCGATTCCGCATCCCTACGGCCGGCTGCAGTTCGGCGAGGACCTGGAATTGCACTTCCGCACGCTGATCGGCACCGGATCGAATCCGAACGTCGCGGCGTGCATCGTGATCGGCATCGAGCCGGGCTGGACCGCACGCGTCGTCGAGGGCATCGCCAGGACCGGCAAGCTGGTGGAAGGCTTCGCCATCGAACGTCGCGGCGACATTCAGACGATCGCCGACGCTTCGCGGCGCGCGCAGCAGTTTCTGCAGGCGTCGTCGGAGAAGCGGCGCGAGGCTTGCTCGATCGAGGATCTCTTCATCTCGACCAAGTGCGGCGAGAGCGACACGACTTCGGGACTCGCTTCCTGCCCGACCGTCGGCAACCTGATCGACAAGCTCGATCCGCTGAAGGCCACCACCTGCTTTGGCGAAACGTCGGAGCTGACCGGCGCCGAAGTGGCTTGCGCGGCGCGCGCCGCCACGCCGGAAGTCGGCGAACGGTTCATGCAGGTGTTCAACGCCTACCAGGCAGTGATCGAGGCGCACAAGACGAGCGACCTTTCCGAATCCCAGCCCACCAAGGGCAATATCGAGGGCGGCCTCACGACGATCGAGGAAAAGGCTTTCGGCAACCTGCAGAAGATCGGCCGGAAAGCGAAATACATCGATGTCCTGAAGCCGGCCGAAGCGCCGGCGAAGGGGCCTGGCTTGTATTACATGGACACGTCGTCGGCCGCCGCCGAATGCGTCACGCTGCAGGCCGCCGCGGGTTTCGTCGTCCATCTTTTCCCGACGGGCCAGGGCAATATCATCGGCAATCCGGTCGAGCCGGTGATCAAGCTCACCGCGAATCCGCGCACGGCGCGCACCATGTCCGAGCACATCGATCTCGACGTCTCCGGCATTCTGCGGCGTGAAATGACGCTCGACGAAGCCGGCGACCGGCTCATCGATATGACCCTGCGCGTCTGCAACGGACGCCTCACCTGCGCCGAGGCGCTAGGGCACAAGGAGTTCGTCCCAACCAAACTCTATCAATCGGCCTGACATTTCCCTTCGTCCCCAGGCGAAACCCTGCGGGAAGGGAAGTCTTTGGCGTGAAGAGGGCCACTTCGGTGGCCCTTCTTTATTTCTGGCAGGACCGGACGGCGAAAATGCCGATCCCGGTGACGGTGTTTCGGTGGCAATTCCCTCCTATATTGGCAAGCAATTCCACGTTTCAGGCAATTGCGCTCATGCCCATTTTCCTGATCACGGAACCCGTGGACCGGTGGTACGACCGTCATACGCGAATACTTTCATCTTGACAATGCGCGAACTCGGATGCTACGGTCCGCAACCCAGAGGGTGCACGTTAGAAGGTGCCGACTTCGCATGCACCTCGTTTATGGGGGCTGTTAACGATGGTTAGGCCAAAAGGGACCCCGTCGGTCCCGGTCCGTAAGGCAATGGGCTTTCTGAGTTTGGCAATCGTGACGTTGTTGCTCGCGCTTCCCGCTATATCGCAGACTTACAAGGCCAGCATTCGAGGAGTGGTCACCGACACGAGCGGCGCCCTCGTTCCGAACGCCACGGTGGTGATCACGGACACGCAACGCGGCACCAGTCGAACTCTGGTCACCAACCAATCCGGCGCGTACATCGCTCCCGAACTGACCCCCAGCACGTACTCGATCAAGGTGTCGGCGAAGGGTTTCGCCACAATCGAACGCTCGGGAATCCAGTTGCAGGTGGCGCAGGATGCATCGGTAAATTTCACGATCAAGCCGGGAGCCGCATCGCAAACGGTTGTCGTCAGCGGCGGCGCTCCCTTGCTGAACACGACCAGCGCCACGCTGGGTGGCACGCTGAGCAATGCGACCATTAACCAGGTACCGCTGAATGGCCGCAACTTTATGAACCTGTTGACGCTGCGCCCCGGCGTGACGATCTATCCCGGCGGCGGAGCCGATACGCAGAGCGCGAACGGCCTTCGTTCGAGCGATATGGGCTACATCCTGGACGGCTTGACGGAATACGAACCGTTCCAGGGCGAAAGCCTCATCGACCAGTCCAATTTCGCCGGTGACGCATCGACGATTCTATCGATCGACGCGATTCAGCAATTCAAGGTGGTTCAGAATCCCCCGGCGGAGTACGGCTGGACGCCCGGCGCCGTTGTCAACGTGGCGCTCAAGTCGGGCACGAACCAGTTTCACGGGACGGGTTATGCGTTTGGCCGCGACACCGCGCTCGACGCCCGCAACTTCTTCAACACCGTGCCCAACCCGAAAACGCCTCTGAATTTGGAGCAGTACGGCGGCAGCCTGGGCGGCCCGATCCGCAAGGACAAGCTCTTCTTCTTTACGACTTACGAAGGGCAGCGCTACACCGTGGGAAATACCTTCCAGGGTCAGGTCCCGGTCACCGTTTCTCTGCCTGGCGCCGGCGCCGGTTGCGCGATTCTCACCACCGGCGATTGCACGCAGAGTATTCCCAACGCCACGGCGGACCTTCAGGCGCAGGGTTTCTCGGTCAACCCCATCAGCGCGAAATTGATTGGCCTGTTCCCGGCGAACACGGGCAGCTCGGTCAACATGCCCATCAGCCTGCCGAACGCCATCGGCAGCGACAACGGGGTTGCCAAGATCGATTACCAGCTCACCCCGCATCAGCAACTGAGTTATGACTTCTTCTTCGGCAACCAGACGGGGACGGCGATGACGACCAACGTCGTCGCTCCGGAATTCCTCTCCGTGCTCACCGAGCGCGTTCAGAACGAACGGAGTGCACTGGACGTGGAATCCGAATGCGCGCTGGGTGAACGATTTCCGGTTCGGCTTCGACCGCTTTCAGCAGGGACTTCCCGCAACCGAACCGGTCGACTTCACCCGAACGGCCGCCTCCTACGGAATCCCGACCGGCGTCACGAATCCGGTGCTCGGCGGGCTGCCGGACATCTTCATTGCCGGCATGTCGATGCTGGGCGGCGATTTCGTTCTGCCCAAAGTGGTGGGACCGGACAACATGTACGAGATCGACGACACGGTTTCCTACCTGCGCGGCAACCACTATTTCAGCTTCGGAACCGAGATCGAACACTGGAACGTCACGGCAGCGCGCTGGTCCAACGGGCGCGGCCGGCTGAAATTCAGGGGCTGCACGGACGGCTCGTCGCCGCTCGAGTGCTTCCTGGTGGGCCAGCCGTACCTGGGAATTCTGCTCCAGGGCAACGCGTTGCGGCAGGTGACCCAGTGGGCGCCCTCGTTCTTCTTCGAGGACAGCTGGCACGCCACGCCAACGCTGACCGTGAACATGGGCATGCGGTACAACTACCTCACTCCGCTGCACGAGGCCAACGGCCTGCTGGCCAACTTCGATCCGAACAAGGGATTGATTCAGCAGGGCGTGAACGGCGTGGGCACCGTCTACAACGCCGATCCGAATGACTGGTCCCCGCGGCTCGGCTTCGCGTGGAATCCGGGCTCGGGGAGCACGGTGATTCGCGGCGGCGCGTCCCTGATGTACGGCCGCGTGAACCTGTTCGCACTGCTCGGCGACATCGGCCTCAACAACGCGCTGACCACCGGCCTCGCGGCCATCCCCACGGCCGGGCTGATCCCGAACGGCAACATCAATACCGGCGTCGTTGTGTATTCCGGGTCGCAATTGAACTACACCGGCAACGGCACGGTCTATCCGACCGGCGGCATCAATTGCACCAGCGACTCCCCGTGCAGCATCATGGGCATCAACCGCAATTTCAAGAACCCGTCCGTCGTCAACTGGTCTTTGGGCATCCAGCATGCCTTCGGGCAAAGCCTCTCGCTGGACGCCAGCTACGTTGGCAACCACGGCCGCAACCAGGCGGGCGTTCTGGACCTCAACCAGCTCAACGCGAGCTCGGCGGCCGAAATCGCCTGCGGGCACTGCGAGGCGAATAGCAACCGGCCGTACGGCACGACGTACCCCTACCTCCAGTTCATCAACATGTTCGAGAACGCCTACGAATCGAACTACAACGCTCTCGACGTGACGTTGAACGAGAGGGGCTACCACGGACTGTCGTTCCTGCTCGGCTACACCTGGTCGCATGCTCTCGATCAGTCCAGCTCCAATATCGGGACCGGGCCGCAGAACAGCTACCAGCCGTGGCAGGACTACAGCAACGGCGACTTCAACGTTCCGCAGCGCTTCACGTTCACCACAACCTACGCATTTCCCGCGGCGCACAGGATGCCCATGCTGCTCGGCGGCTGGCACCTTACCTCCATCGTCACCATGCAGAGCGGCACGCCCTGGGGCGCGATGGACCTTGGAAACGACGTCAGCGCGACTGGCGAGTTCAACGATCGCTGGGACTTCTTTGGCAATCCGAGCGATTTCAGCCACGTCAGTTCCTCGTCGATTCCGTACTATATGGGAACGAGCAATTCGAAATGCGTCGCACACGCCACGACGCCGGGCATGCTGGACGCCTTGGCGGCGTTTGGATGTTACGCCTTGGGCAACTCGGTCATGATTCCGCCGGCGGCCGGCACGTTCGGCACGATGAGCCGCAACATGTTCAAGGGGCCGGCGTTTTATGACTGGGATGCTTCGATCTTCAAAGACATCCACATCGGCGAGCGGCTGACCGCGCAATTCCGCGCCGAGTTCTTCAACGTGCTCAACCATCCCGAACTTGTGAACCCGCAATTCAACACCAGCGGGTTTAACGACCCGTCCTCGCCGAGCACCTTCGGCTGCGGCTGCGCCACTCCTGACGTGCAGGCGCAGAATCCGGTGCTTGGCTCGGGTGGTCCGCGCGCGATCCAGCTCGGCATGAAGCTGATCTTCTAAGTTCGAGAATTTTTCGTCAGGTATTCAACCGTCCGGCGGGAGACGCGGCGAACAACCACGCCGCGTCCCCCGCCGGCTTTCGTTTCGACCCCTCCTGATCCCTCCGCCAAGGCCGTTTGCATTGATGCTACGGAACTTACGATACGGCCGACCCTCGCCATAAAGCTGGATTCCATGCCGTCGTGGCTGCATCGAGCGGCAAAACTTTGCAACGTTTGGCCCGGCGCTGACTGGTTTGGAATCGGCCTGACCCCTCGGGAATCCGGGCCGGCGCAAGAATTCTGGGTGGCCATGGAAGGGAACGGATGTATACTCCACGAAATTGGGGTGCTAGAGGAGATTGTCTTTTTTGCTCACCCGAAGTCCAACCCGAGGAAGGAGGCCGTTCCATGGCGAACTACGTTCGTACGGAAGTAGTAGTTTCGGCAAAATGGACCTCCGGCCACGGTCAGGACGCGGATGCGCGGCTCGCGACAGCGAATGCCGGCACCAGCGTGCGCGATCGTGGATACAAAGGCGCAGTGGCGGACTGGAACGGGCAGGCGCAGCGGCATAACGGCGCCGGCCATCAAATCTGCAACAACACCCAGATCGAGACGTTCGAAAGGCATCCGGCAACCGGTGAACGGGAACTGTGTCCGGCGGAACGCAGATCTCGCGAGCGCCAGCGCGGGAGCCACCTTGCGGCCAAGGCTGCGCGCTTCCTTCTGGCGAGTGCCGTGGCTTTGCTCCTGTGCTCGCTTCCCGCTTTTTCACAGACGTACAAGGGCACGATTCGAGGCGTAGTCACCGACACCAGCGGCGCCATCGTTCCCGGCGCCACGGTGACCGTCACTGACGTGCAGCGGGGTACCAAGCGAACGCTGGTCACGAACGACGCCGGGGTGTACGTCGCTCCCGATCTGGTTCCCAGCACGTACGCGATTCAGGTTTCCGCGAAGGGCTTTGCCACCGTTGAACACGGGGATATCGAACTGGGCGTGGCGCAGGACCTGAGCGTGAATTTCATCATCAAGCCGGGCACGGCGACCCAGACGGTTGTCGTGACGGGCGGCGCGCCGCTTCTGAATACGACGAACGCCACCTTGGGCGGCACGCTGAGCAATCAGACCATCAACAACCTCCCTCTCAATGGCCGAAACTTCCTGAACCTGCTGACGCTGCGCCCTGGCGTGCTGATCTACCCCGGCGGCGGATTTCAAACGCAGAGCGCGAACGGGCTTCGCCCGACGGACGTCAGCTACCTGCTGAACGGCCTGATGGAATATGAGCCGTTCCAGGGGCAGAGCATCGTCAACGAATCGAACTTCGCCGGCGACGCGGCGACGATTCTGCCGATCGACGCGATTCAGCAGTTCAACGTCGTGCAGAATCCCCCGGCGCAGTACGGCTGGGCTCCGGGCGCAGTCGCGAACGTCGCGCTGAAGTCGGGCACGAACCAGATTCACGGCACGGCCTACGCTTTCGGCCGCGAAGCTTCCTGGGATGCCCGCAACTTCTTCAACACCGGCCCGCAGACCCCGCTCAGTTTGGAGCAGTTCGGCGGCAGCGCGGGCGGACCGATCCTGAAGAACAAGCTCTTCTTCTTTGCGACGTACGAAGGGCAACGGTACACGGTGGGCAACACGTTCCAGGGCCAGGTTCCCGTGACCGCGTCGATTCCCTCGGGCGGTGGCGTCGGCTGCGCGATTCTCACTACCGGAGACTGCTCGCAAAGCGTTCCCGATGCCTTCGCGGATCTTCAGGCGCAACACCCGGGGTTTGCGGTGAACTCCATAAGCGCGAACCTGCTCAAACTGTACCCTGCCAACTCGACCAACTCCGTGAACATCCCGATCAGCCTGCCGAACACCAACACGAGCAACGACGGTGTTTTCAAGATCGACTATCAGCTCACCCCACATCAGCAACTGAGTTATGACTATTTTATTGGCGACCAATATGGGACGGCGATGACGATCAACGTCCTGCAGCCGCAATTCCTTTCGCTGCTCACGATGCGGGTGCAGACGAACGGCTTCCACTGGACCTGGAATCCGAATCCCAGCTGGGTGAACGATTTCCGGGCGGGGTTCGACCTGTTCCACCAGGGATTGCCCGCGATCGAGCCGGCCGACTACGCCACGCCGGCCTCCACGTACGGCGTTCCCACCGGAGTCACCAATCCGATCGTCGGCGGACTGCCCGACATTTTCGTTGCCGGTTTTTCGATGCTGGGCGGCGACTTCGTCCTGCCGAAAGTCCTGGGACCGAACTATATCTACGAAATGGACGACACCGTGTCTTACCTGCACGGCAACCACTACTTCACGTTCGGCACCCAGATTCAGCACTGGATCGTCAACGCCGCCCGGTTTGCCAACGGCCGCGGCCGGTTGAAATACAATCACTGCGCCGACGGCTCAACGCCGCTGGAATGCTTCCTCGCCGGGGAGCCGTTCCTGGGAATTCTTCTCCAGGGCAATCCGCTGCGGCGCGTGAACCAGTGGGCGTCGTCGTTCTTCTTCCAGGACGATTGGCACGTGCGGCCGACGCTGACCGTGAACCTGGGCTTGCGCTATAACTACCTCACGGCCTTGCGAGATGCGCACGGCGGCCTTGCCAGCTTCGATCCGAGCCTCGGGCTCATTCAGCAGGGCGTGAACGGCATCGACACCGTGTATAACGCCGATCCGAACGATTGGGCTCCGCGCCTGGGCTTTGCGTGGAATCCGGGCTCGGGCAGGACGGTGGTTCGCGGCGGCTTCAACATCATGTACAGCCGCATCGACCTCTTCTCGATGCTCAGCCAGGTCGGCCTGAACAACGCGTTGACCACCGGCCTCGCGGCCAACGTCACGCAGGGGCTGATTCCTAACGGAACGGTCAATGCGGGCGTCGTCTCTTACGGCAACTCGCAATTGAACCTCTCCGGCACGGGAACGATCTTCCCCACTGGCACGCTCACCTGCACCGCCGACGCGCCTTGCAGCATCATGGGCGTCGTCCGGAATCTCAGAAACCCGCGCGTCATGAGTTGGTCCTTAGGCCTTCAGCATGCCTTCGGGCAGAAATTGTCAGTGGATGCCAGCTACGTCGGCAACCATGGCAGCAACATGCTGGGGATTCTGGATATCAACCAGGTTGACCCGAACTCACCGGCCGAGATCGCTTGTGGACATTGCGAACAGGCGGGCCGTCCGTTCAACGCCACCTACCCCTACCTCGCGTACATCAACATGATGACGAACGAATACCGGTCGAATTACAACGCGTTGCAGTTGACCGTGAACGAGAGGGGCTATCACGGACTGTCCTTCCTGCTGGGCTACACGTGGTCCCATGCACTCGACATGGCCAGCACGAACATCTCGACGGGGCCGCAAAACAGCCTGAATCCCGCCGCGGAATATGGCAACAGCAGCTTCGACATTCCGCAGCGCTTTACGTTCAGCGCCACGTACGCGTTCCCCAACAGCAAATCGCTTCGTCCGCTCACCAACGGCTGGAATGCCACTTCCATCGTCACCCTGCAGAGTGGGGCGCCGTGGGGGCCGGTGGATCTCGGAAACGATCCCAGCCTGACGGGCGAGTTCAACGACCGTTGGAACATCTTCGGCGACAAGAGCGCCTTCAGCAACGTAACCGCTTCGGCGTTTCCCTACTTCCCGGGATCGGGCGATCCGAATAACCCCACGGCCAATTCCGCTTGCAATGCGCATGCCACGACTCTGGGCATGCAGCAATCGCTGGCGTCGTTCGGCTGCTACGCCATCGGCAACTCGGTCATGATGCCGGCCGCACTCGGCACGTTCGGCACGTTGGGCCGCAACGCGCTTGGCGGGCCGACGTTCCTCAACTGGGATGCTTCCATCTTCAAAGACTTCCACCTCGGCGAGCGGCTGACCGCGCAATTCCGCGCCGAGTTCTTCAACCTGCTCAACCATCCGGAGCTGGTCAACCCATCGTTCAACGGCAGCGGCTTCAACGATCCCTCCTCGCCGAGTTCGTTCGGCTGCGGCTGCTCCACGCCTGACGTGCAGGCGCAGAACCCTGTGCTCGGATCGGGCGGTCCGCGCGCCATCCAGCTCGGCTTGAAGCTGATCTTCTAAACCGAACCGTTTCTCGAAACCACCGCCGGCGGGAGGCGCCGCGATTGCAACAACGCGGCGCTCTCCCGCCGGCTTTTCTTTTCCGCCTGGCGAGTGTTCCTGGAACTCAGGTTCCCATCTTGCCGCCGCTCCACGACCGGAGCCGGGGCAGGGTAGCACAGCCACTCCTGGCTGTGCGCCTTTGGCTCGGCTGCGGGCGGCAATTCAAGTTCGAACGAAAAAGCCGCTGCTCCAGGGTCAAGAGCCGACAAATGGTTTTGCCCTGCTGCATGCGAAAAGAGCACAGCCAGGATGGCTGTGCTACCAAAGCCGACGCCTGGCGTCTCCCTCATGTCCCTAGCAAGAACGGAGTTGCCGCACGGATTCCGAGGGCTCGGAAAATGGCAGTTGGCCAAAAGGTAGAGATGGAACGACGGACAAGCGCGCGGGCAAGAGTGCCCGCGCCACGTATTCAACGTGGGTACGATGGCGGTCCAAACGGGACTGGTCGCCGCCAGCGGGAAAATGGGAGAAAAGGGGCGAAGTGGCGGGTCGCAATGCAATCAAAGTGATGTATACTCCCCGCTCGTTGGGAGGCAAAAGCGGATTGCGGCTGAGAACTCCGAGTGCCGGGCGGTCCAACGATGCGGATGCCGGGCCTGTCTCCTCTCTCAAGCCTCCCTCCTTTTTCACCCCGAACCGATTCACTCCTTTTGCCCGCGCACGCGCGGGAACGATAAAGACAAAACCAATGAGGCGGCTGGCCTGGAGAATACAAACATGAACGGAAATCCGTGGAGAGAAGGCCCGGTTGCGGCGGCGCGGCCGTCGCGCGGGGCCCGGCGGAACGCGTGGTCCATGGTGGTAACGCTGGGAGTGGCGCTGTTGTTCCTGCTCGGCGGCGGAAAAGTTTGGGCGCAGGCGGCGCCGAACGGCTCGGTGGATGGGCTCGTGCCGGAATTCACGAAAGTAGATGGGATGCGCACGCGCTACTACGAGATGGGCCACGGCGAGCCGCTGGTGCTGATCCACGGCGGAAGATCGGGCGGCGTTTCGAACAGCGCCAACGTGTGGTCCAAAAACATCCGGCCGCTCTCGCGCCATTTCCAGGTATTCGCGCCCGACCGGCCCGGCCACGGGCTGACCGAGGGCACGCTGGCGCAGTCGAAAAATTATGAGTATCAGGTGAACTGGCTCTATCACTTCATCCGGACGATGAAGCTTGGGCGGGTGAACCTGGTGGGCCATTCTTCAGGCGGCGCGGTCGCGTTTTACTTCGCGGTGATGCATCCGGAAATGGTGAAATCGCTCGTCGTCATTGCCTCCGGCCCGGAGATTCCGGGGATTTTCTCTCATCCGCAGAAACTCGACAGCCTGCTGAAAACCTGCGCTCCGGCGACCACCTACGACGCGTGGAAATGCCGGGTCGGCTTCCTTTCCTACGCGCCGCAGATTGCCTTCAGCGATTCGTTCCTCAAGGCGGAGCGGGCGATGTATTTCTGGCGCGAGCAGCACCTCGGGCCCTCCTACCGCACGACGCCCGACCACAAGCCCGGAAAACTGGCGGGACCTTCGGCGGAGCTTCTGGCGTACCGGAAACTCTGCCTCGATCGCACGCGCGCCGGCGCGCTGGGCGATATGCCGGTGATGATCTACTACGGCAAACAGGATCCGCTCGACTGGTACGCGAACGACAAGACGGCGCAGCTGAGCGGGGCGATGGCGTTTTTCGATGCGCTCGGCGCGAAAGACCCGAACGTGAGCCTGAAAGTGCTGAACCACGCGGGCCATTTCGTCTATCGCGTGCATCCACGGCAGTTCGATCATGATGTCGTCAGCTTCATCGATTTCTGGGGTCAGCACGCGCCGGCGGAGAGATAGGCGCGCCCACCGCGCCAATCGACGTGAGTTTTCCCCTAGGAGACCAAAACGAGTGAGGTGAACCGTGTTGAAAAAATCAAAAGAAAACGTCGCTGAGCGACTTGAAGACAACGCCCGGGAATCGGCGCCGGGGAACCGGAAGAAAAAGTCCGGAGGACTCAGCCGGCGGGCATTGCTGAAGGGAACGGCGGCGGGCGCGGCATTGCAGGCGCTCGTGCAGGGCGCCGGCGGCACGATATTGGCGGCGGGCGCCGGGCTGGCCGGCGCCGTTGACGCGCGCGCGCAGGCGACCGGGCTCGAGCCGGGCGGCGGGGCGGTTCCGTTCCGGCAGCCGATGGGCATGCTCGATTTTCTCGACCGGAAACAGTACATCCACAACATGACGATTCACGCTCATCTGCCCGGCGTGATGGTCTCCGGCGGCGAGCCGCTGATGAATCTGTGGGCCAAGGGCGCACGGCGCGCGCTGACGGGCGGTAACGGTTTCGTCGATATCACGAACCCGCTGAAGCCGGAAGTGATCAATCACAACGTCTGGGAGGGCAGTTTGCCCGGCGTTGCCTTCCAGACCAAAACCAAAAAATGGATTCTGATGTCGGCGGCGCAGGAGCCCACCGACACGCCCAATCCGCAGCACCCGAACGGGCGTTTCGACCCTGAGCGGCTCGCCCATTCGCGCAATTTCAAGGGCCTGCGCGGCATCCGCACCTACGACATCACCGACATCGAAAAGCCCAAGCTGCTCCAGGAATTCAGCACCGGAGCCACCGGCCACGGCACGCACATGAATTTTTACGACGGCGGCCAGTACGGCTTCCTCGACGCCGGCTGGACCGAGGATCTGTACATGGAGGCGTCGTCGCGGCCGTGGAGCAACGCGCTGATGATCGTCGACATGTCCGATCCGGCGAACATCAAGCAGATTTCGCGCTGGTGGGCGCCGGGCCAGATGCGCGACGAGGTGGACGAATACAAGAAATGGATTTTCGCCGGCGATCACAGCTCGTGGAGCTCGGCGCACGGCGCGCCGGTGGTGCCCAAGCGGCTCGAGGACGGCGGCCGGTACGGTTTCGGCGGATTCGGGGCTTTCGGCATGTACGTCTTCGATTTCAGCGACGTGCGCAAGCCGAAGGCCATCGGCCGCGCGCACTGGCAATTCGAGCCGAGGGGCGGCATCCCGTTCCACACCATCCATCCCGTGCTGGCCGACGAGTCGCATCCGCGCCTGCGGAACATCATCGTCACCACCAGCGAAACGCTCTTCGCCGATTTCCGCGAACCGTTTCACACGCCTCACGTCATCGACATCAGCGATCTCCGCAATCCGCGCGTCATCGCCCAGTTCCCGCGGCCGGAGGCGCCCAAGGATGCGCCGTATCCCGATTTCGCCCTGGCGCGCGGGCGCTTCGGCTCGCACAACACCCAGGCGTGGGTTGCGCCCGGCCGCGCGCGCCCCGAATTCATGGCCATTTCGTTTTTCAATGCCGGCATCCGCATCTTCGATATTTCCGATCCCCGCGAGCCGCGAGAAGTGGCGTGGTTCGTGCCCCCGCATACCGGCGAAATGGACAACTACGAGAGCTGGTATCGCGGCATGGGCGAGACGGTCTTCGTCGAATGGGACCGCAACCTGATCTGGCTGGGAACGCACGAGCGGAACGTACTGCCTCTCGACGCCCTCGCTCGGTGAGCCGGTGCTCGAGCCCCGCAGGATCGAGCGGTGGACGATGCCGCATTTGAACGCGGGGTGGGACGGATAGAATCGCAAGCTCTCGGTGGACGAGTGCCCACGGTCGCGAACGCTCCGCCCGTGGCTGCGCTGAACACAGTGGATGATCCCGGGAAAACCCCCAGGCGCAACTCCGGCGCCTCGGGTACCCGAAACCTGGAAACGCTTCGACTGGGTGCGGTGCTTCCGCCGGCCACCCGGCGATTCCTCTCGCCGCCGGAAATTCGGCTTGACGGGGTTTTCGGCGGCGCAGCAGACTGATTTCTTCGCGAGTTTTCCTTGGGAATCCCGGCGGTTCCGGCGATCCGGAGCGCCGCACGCTTTCCTCCGGGGTTTCGTGGCGCGAGGGAAACGGGGCAGGCGGGTCCGCCATGCACTGGATCGTCGACACGGTGCGTCACTACCTTCTCGCGTGGGGATACGTGGCGATCGTCGTGGGGCTGGTGGGCGAGGATTCCGGGCTGCCGCTGCCGGGCGAGACGGTGGTCATCTTCGCCAGCTTTCTCGCTTACAAGGGCGAGCACTTCGCACTCGCCTGGGTCATCCTGGTCGGCATCGCTTCCTGCACACTGGGCGATAATCTTGGCTACTTCTTCGGCCGCAAGGCGGGCCGCCGCCTGATCGAGCACTGGCGGCGCGCACTCCACATCACCGATCGCGACCTGGCGGGCGGCGAAGACCTGATTCGGCGGCACGGGGCGCTGGCCATTTTCGTGGCGCGCTGGATCTGGGGTTTTCGGATCATGGCGGGGCCGCTGGCCGGCATCCTGCGCATGCGGTGGAAGGATTTCCTGCTGTTCAATTTTCTGGGAGCGGTGGCGTGGGTTTCGACCATCGCTACGCTGGGATTCCTCTTCGGCCAGTTCGCCTCGATTTACGAAGTGTTCGAGAAAGCGGACCTGACCCTGACGCTCGCCGTCGGGGTCATCAGCCTCTATTGGTGGCACCGGTATCGCAAACGGTTCGCGGAAGAAGACAAACAGGGGACGCGGGGAAAGCGGTGAACGATCGCGGTGCCTGGACGCCATGCCCGTCCTTCGCCCGATGATCGACATTTGTCTCGAAAGATGAACGTTGGGCGTTGGCGTGACGAATGGCGGACAGACAGGAGTGCCTGTGCCGCAAAAACCGGCAGCGGAACGGACCACACACAGCCATTCCCGGCTGTGCGCTCGGCCGGCCCATAGACGATTCCGTTACTTGATCACGCCGCAGGCGATCCTGGGACCGGCATTGCCGGCGGGATCGGACATGTAATCGTCGGCTCCCTCGTGAATCACCAGCGCCGTGCCGCCCGGATGGAACAGCGAATTCGGGCCCTTGCCGAGCGTCACGTCGGCCGCGAGAACCGAGAACTGGGCGCGGCCGTCGCCGGCCACCTCGAAATTCGGCAAATCGCCGGCGTGCGGGCCTTTCGGATTTTTCGTGCCGTGCTGTTTATTGAACGGATTGAAATGCGGCCCGGCGGAGGTGAAGGCGGGCGGATCGCATTTGCCGACGGCGTGAATGTGGAAGGCATGCACGCCCGGCGGCAGGTTGAAAACGGTGACGTCAATGCGAACGCCCTGATTCGTTTGCGCGAGCGTGGCCTGGCCGACGCGCTGGCCCTTGGAATTCACGAACTCGGCGTGAGCGCCTTTTTTCTGGGCGGCCCTGGCAGCGAGCCCGGTGGCGAGCAGCAGCGCGGAAAGGACGAGGGAAATTCTCGTTTTCACGGTTCATGCTCCTGCAGATTCGTTTCTGTCTCGAAAGGGAAAACCTTGGTTTCAGTTTATCGCAAACGGGGCGCTGGCGAAACAGGCCTTTGGGGAACGGGCATGGCGCGCGTCAGCGCCCATGCGCGGCCGTGCCTGTCCCGCGCCCCGATGACTGGCTTCCGCCAAGAGGAATGGGCGTTGAGCGGTGGCGCGACGGAAGGCGCACAGGCAGGAGTGCCTGCGCTGCCAAAAGCGGCGGCGCGGCCTTGCAGCACGGCCAATCCCCGCGGTGCGCTCTCGGCCACGATTGCCCGGAGCAGGGAATGGCGTGCGCGGCTTCGGTTGTCTTAAGACGGGCTTGCGATTACAGGCGCGGTTATGTCGCCTGGGGAGCGCGGTGCTTGCGATAGGTGCGGCGAAGCTTTGGGGAACGGGCCTCGCGGTATTCGTCGATTTCCGCTTCGCTGACGCGAAACCGCGGTTTCACCGGCGTTTTCAACGGATCGGCTTCCTCGGCGGCGAGTTCGCGTTGCAGCTTGAGCGAGCAGATTTCCGGTGCGTCCTGGAAGCGGACGCGACGGCTGGTGAACGCGTCGTTGGCGATGGTCAGCGTGAATTCGCGCGGCACTTCGTTCGAGTCATTCACCTGAAAGGTGTACTCGCGGCCGGCGGTTTTTGTGGCAAAGCCCTGGTAACGAACGAGCGTCGGGCGGCTCAACGGGCTGCCGCTGCGGGAGCTACTTTCTTGCGGCGACGGCTGCCGGGCCGCTTCGGGGGAGTTCCTTCGGCGGGCTCAACAACCATCATGCTGGTGACAAACTTCTTGAGACCGTGGAGATCGAAATCGATCGAAGGTGCGATCGTCGTTCGATTCGGTCACCACGCCACACCCGTACTGAAAATGCTTGACGTACTGTCCTGTCTGGATTGCTTTCATCCGAGCCTCCTCGATGATCTGCGAAGGAAGCCCCTTCGACATCACCCCAAAAGAAAAGTGGCGCGAGCCCCCGCCGAAGCGGAGACTCGCGCCTGTCGTTTAGAGGCTGGTGACGTTCGATGCCTGCAGGCCCTTGGGGCCCTTGGTAACTTCGAATTCAACCGCCTGTCCTTCGTTCAACGTCTTGTAGCCATCCGACTGGATAGCCGAAAAGTGAACGAAGACATCTTCACCAGACTGGCGTTGGATGAAACCGAAGCCCTTGCTGGCATTGAACCACTTCACGATTCCTTGTTCTCTCACTGTTTCCATACCTTCTTTTTCTTTAAAATGATTGCTGACTCTGAACGCCCCCAGCCGTACATCAAAAAAGGGCTGCACGATGTTCCTTGCAGCCCCTCCCAACGAATCCAAAGGCTAAACAAGAGCAACAATCTCGGAAACAGTATAGCACAGATGGGCCCGTTCGTGCCCGTGCCGTCTCCCCGTCCACAACTCACTGCTACATAAAGAGTTACCGGACGGCCGCCGCTCGGCCTGCACCTTGCCCTCGCACCGGCCTCGGTGGTCCGAGCCGCGCCCGCAATCCGGCGCGTGGCTGGCGCCGGAGGTTTGCGCGGTGTAGAATGCCGCCTTTATCGAATTACGATAATGGCTTCGGCGATGAGAGCGTCGGCAGTTTGATGGTGAAGCGGGCTCGGCACACGTGATCCGGACTCGGCCTGCCGAAGCCGAGAGTGCGGGAAAGAATGCTCACGTCCGACCACTCAAAGGAGAAGAGCAACGATGGCCAAATTTGTGCTCGGACTCGCGATCGGAATCCTGCTGGTACCGGCAGGTTTGTACTTGTATCTGCGTTCGGGGTACGCCCCCGTCGCAGCCTCGGCGTCCCCCATGCCGTTCGAGAGGTTCATGGCGAAGACGGCTTTACGAGCCACCATCGACCACCAAGCGCCCACGATTCCTCCCGTGCACGTCACCGATGCCTCGCTCGGGAACGCGGCACAGCTCTATCGACAGGACTGTGCAGTTTGCCATGGTCTGCCGGGCCAGCCACCGACCTCAGCCGCTGCCGGGATGTATCCTCGCCCGCCCCAGTTCTTTCGGGCGAACGCGGAAAAGATTGACGATCCGGCGGGCGAGATCTACTGGAAGGTCGAGAACGGCATTCGTCTGACGGGGATGCCAGGTTTCCACGCGTCTCTCACTCCCCGGCAGGTCCGTGGACTCGCCGGCTTTCTGGGAGACGCCACCGAACTGCCTCCAGCCGTGATTGCGGTGCTGGATGCCGCTCCAGCAGCAGCCCCGGAGGGAGGCTCGCCCGCGAAGCGGCCGGCCTCATCCAAGCACAAGGGAGCGTAGGCTTCCCCGGATCCGGGCGGATTTCCGTTCGATGCACTGGCGGCCCAGCGCGCGTGTCGCAGGCGGTGAGGCAACTGAAATCTGTCCGGAGCCGGGACGACGAGTTTGCCACGCGTCTCCGTGGGCCTTGTCGGCCGACTGGCGCGAGGAGTAGACTGCCGCACCTTCTCAAAATTCGACAATGGGTCGAGATCGCTTGACCGCCAATCGGGGTTCGCGTCACGAAAAGGGCCTTGTCCGGCATGGATTCTATTCGGGGCTGATCCGCTTGCACGTCCTCTTTCACGCGTGCGAGGAGCCGATTTTCGGGCTGGGCATGATCGAGGAGCTCGCGCGGCACGGCTACCGGCTGAGCCCGGGCACGATGTATCCGCTGCTGCGCGGGCTCGAGCGCAAGGGCCTTCTGCGCTCGGAGCGAAAGCTGGTGGATGGAAAGATTCGATGCCTCTACCGCGCGACGCCGGCCGGACGGAGGGCGCTCGGCGTGGCGAAACAACGCGTGGGGGAACTCTTTGGGGAGCTTTTCGAAGATGAAACGATCGCTGCTATTGTCGCTCGTCGTGCTGCTCGCCGCCGTGATGGCGAAGCCGGCGTTCGCGGGTCCGCCGTTTCAGACTGACGATCCTGAGCCGGTGGCGTTCCGCCACTACGAGTTTTACATTTTCAGCGGAATGGACGGGACGCCGCTCGGGGTCGGCGCGACGGGCCCGGCGGTGGAATTCAACTGGGGCGCGGTGCCGAATCTGCAGATCCACGTGATTCTGCCGATGGGCGCGGTCTTTCCGAGCAACGATCCGGCGTATGCGCCCGCCAGTGTCGGGCCGAACGCGTATGGACTCACCGACATGGAAATCGGCGTGAAGTACCGCTGGGTGAAGGAAACGAAATGGCGGCCGATGATCGGCACGTTCACCATGATCGAGGCGCCCACCGGCAGCGCCTCGCGCGGGCTCGGCGTCGGCGCCACCTGGTACCGGCTGCCGGTCTGGCTGCAGAAGGATTGGGGCCATTGGACCACTTACGGCGGCGGCGGATTTCAGGTGGTCACCAACCAAAGCCAGAACGAGGCCTCGCCCTTCGGCGGCTGGCTGCTGCAACGCGATATCGGCAAGAAATGGACGCTCGGCGCGGAAGTCTATTCGCACGGAGCCGACGGGCCGCAGACCCGGGCTTCGACGATGATCGACGGCGGCGGCTACTACTATTTCAGGAATCCCGGATTTCAGCTGCTTTTCGCGTATGGGCACAGCGTGTCGGGGCAGCCGGAAAATTACGCTTATCTGGGCCTCTACTGGACTTGGGGATCGAAGCCGGGCCACGGCCTGAACGGATTCTTCCACCGCCATTTTTGATTGGGTTCTGCCAGGAAAAGATTTAACACAGAGGTCATGGAGAAGGGCGGGAGGTCACGGAGAGAGCGGAGATTCGGGACTGAAACCCCTTTGCCTGCCGGCACACCTGCTGCGGGGATGGTTTTCGTAGCACAGGCACTCTTGTGTTCAGACTCATGACATCCTTTACACGGTGTTATCAGGACATCCTTTACACTCGCCCCGGTTTGTGACGAGGGCGGTGACCGCCCTCGGACGGGGGCGAGGATGGCTTGGGGGACCGTGGACGTAGACGAGCAGCGGATGCGGTTTGTGGTTTGCGCCAGCCGGCGCGAGAAGACGATGCAGGCACTGTGCCGGGAGTTCGAGATCTCGCGGCCAACCGGCTACGTCTGGCTGCGGCGCTATCAGGAGGGCGGGCTGGTCGCCATGGCCGAGCGGAGCCGGCGTCCGCGCCACAGTCCGGCGCGGACGCCGGTGGGGATCGAGCAGCGCGTTGTCGAACTGCGCGAGCAGCGGCCCGACTGGGGAGCGCGCAAGCTGCGGCATCTGTTGGCGGGCGAGGGCGTGGACCTGCCGGTGATCACGGTGCAGCGGATTCTGCATCGCCATGATCTGGTGCGGCCGCAGGACCGGCATCGCGCGGCGACGAAGCGGTTCGAGCGCGGCGCGCCGAACCAGCTCTGGCAGATGGATTTCAAGAGCCCGGTGGGCTGGGACGCGCCGGTCGGCCCGCTCTCGCTGCTCGACGATCACAGCCGCTACGCCGTGACGCTCACCGGGACCTGGTCGACGCGAGCCGATGCGGTGCGCGAGTGTCTGGAAGCGGTGTTCACGCAGTCCGGCGTGCCGGAGGCGATGCTGATGGATCACGGCACGCCGTGGTGGAACATGCGGGCGGCGACGGGTTGGACCTGGCTGACGGTGTGGCTGATGAAGCAGGGCATTCGGATGCACTTCAGCGGCTATCGGCATCCGCAGACGCAAGGGAAGGTGGAGCGTTTCCATGGAACGCTGGAAGCGGCGATGCGGCGGCGCGGCGTGCCGGTCGGCGAGCAGCGCCAGGTGTGGCTGGACGCGTTCCGGCAGGAATACAACCACGTGCGTCCCCATGAAGCGCTGGGCATGCGGACCCCGGCTTCGGTGTGGAGCAAGAGCACGAAACGGTATCAGCCGAATCCGCCGGCCTGGGAATACGACGCGGGAGCCGAGGTGCGCAAGTTGCAGGCTGAGGGTCAGCTCTGCCTCGAGGGCCGCCGCTGGGACATCAGCCGGGCCCTGGCCGGCGAATGGGTGGAACTGATCCGGGTCGAAGGACGGATCCTGGTCTACTACTGCCGCAGCCTGGTCCGCGAGCTCGACCCGCTCAGCCAGCGGTCCACCGCGGTGGACCGCTGGCTGAGCGACACTGACCCGCAAGTGTAAAGAATGTCCTGATAACACTCTGTAAAGGATGTCCTGGAACTTGACACACTCTTGCCTGTGCGGTTCTGAGGCGCGGAATCAACTGCCACCGAAACGGTAAGTTCACACGAGCGCACAGGCAAGAGTGCCTGTGCTACCAAAACCGCGCTCGTCCGGCGGCGGCTCCCGATGCCACTTGGCGTCTACCTTCGGCTGGCGAAGAAGGCTTGCAGCAGTGCGGCGCATTCCTCGGCGCGGACGCCGGGAGTGATTTCCATGCTGTGGTTCAAGCGCGGATCGTTGAGGACGGCAAACACGGTGCGCACGGCCCCGCCCTTGGGGTCGTCGGCGCCGTAGACGAGTCGGTCCAGGCGCGCCTGGATGATCGCTCCGGCGCACATGGCGCACGGCTCGATGGTGACGTAGAGTGTCGCGCCGAGGATGCGATGGTTGCCCACGGCGCGAGCGGCGGCGCGCAGCGCGACGATTTCGGCGTGGGCCGTGGGATCGCAATCGCGCAGCGTGCGATTCGAGCCGCGAGCGATCTCCTGGCCGTCGAGCGTGATGACCGCGCCGACCGGCACTTCGCCGGCTCGCTCGGCCTCCCGTGCCTCGTCGAGCGCACGCTGCATGTATTTCTGGTCGTTTTCTTCCATCTCGTTTCAGAATAGCATGGGGCGCGGGGCTGGCGGCCCGGCATGCCGAGGCGTGGCCGGGCAGCCGCGGCCAATGCCTCTTGCCTCGTGGGTCACGGCTTTAGCCGCGACAAAAGGTTCGCGGTATCAGAGGGGGCTTTAGCCCCAGGAGCCTCTCGGTCGTATTTTATGGAACTGCGCAAAGACCCGATCACGAGAAGCTGGGTGGTGGTGGGCAAGCCGGAGAAGCCGGTGGTCGCGGCCGACGACTGCCCGCTGTGCCCGGGGACACAGGATGCGTGGAAGACGCTGCTCGAACTGCCGGCGAGCGGCCCGTGGCAGGTGCGCGTGATTCCGCATCTCGATCCCCTTTATCGCATTGAAGGCGACCCCGAGCGCACGGCCGAGGGCATGTACGACCGCATGGGCCTGGTAGGGGCGCACGAGGTGATCATCGAGACGCCGGAGCACTCGCGCACGCTCGCCGTGATGAGCGACGAGGAGATCGAGCGCGTGCTGCTCGCCTTCGCGATGCGGATCGACGATTTGAAGCGCGACGACCGCTTCAAATACGTCACCGTGTTCAAAAATTCCGGCTCGCTGGCCGGCGAGGAATGGCCGCACTCGCATTCGCAGGTGATCGCCACGACGTTCGTGCCACGGCGCGTGCTCTACGAACTGCGCGCGGCGCAGGACTGGCTGCGCGAGCGCGAGCGCTGCGTTTTCTGCGACATCGCGCGGCAGGAGCGCCGGCAGGGCAAACGCCTGGTGGACGAGCAGGGCGCGTTTCTCGCGTTCTGCCCCTACGCCTCGCGCGTTCCTTACGAAACCTGGATCATGGGCGAGCCGCACAACAGCCGTTTCGAGATTCCCGATCCCACCGCCAACCGCCGCGATCTGGCCACGCTCCTCGGCCGCGTGCTGCGCCGCCTCGTGCGCGTCGCCCCGGCCTACCACATGGTGATCCACACCTCGCCCAACGAGCTGCAGACCAAGGGCGAACTGAGCGGCTACTGGCGCACGCTTGCCGACGATTACCACTGGCACATCGAAATCCTGCCCATCACCGCGATCAACAGCAAGTCATACGGCATCAAGGAGACGTATTTCAATTCGCTGCTGCCGGAACAGGCGGCGGAGCAGCTGCGAGGTCTCGATTCGGTATGAGGAATCGGGGCAGCGAGCGCGGCGGGCTGATCGTCCGCCTGGTCGGGCTGGTGTTTCTCGCGGTGATCGTGCTGGCGCTGTTCTTTTTCCGGTTCGCGCTGATGCGTGAGGCGGGGGAGTGGCTGGTGGTGAGCGACGCGCTCCAGCCCTCGAACGCGATCATCGTGCTGAGCGGCGACGACGTGGATGGCGACCGCGCCGCGCGCGCCGCCCAGCTCTATAAAGCCGGATGGGCGCCGGTGGTGGTGGCGAGCGGGTCGGAAATCCGGACATATCTTTCCGAGGCCGATCTCGAGATGCGGGACCTCGAGTCGGACGGCGTGCCGGCGAACGCGATCGTTCCGCTGCGGCAGCAGGCGCTCTATACGCTCGAGGAATCGCGCGACCTGCTGCGGCTCTGCCGCACCGAGCACTGGACGCGCGTGATCGTCGTCACCTCGAATTTTCACACCCGCCGCGCCCGCTACATCTTCCGCCACGTGTTTCCGCCTTCGATCCAGGTGCGCGTCAGCCCTTCACTCGACGTCAGCTTCCATCCCGACAGCTGGTGGGAGACGCGGCAGGGGACAAAGACCTTCGCCCGCGAAACCGCCGCGCTCTGCGTCGCCTTCTGGGAACTGCACACGTCTTCGCTCGGCGCCAAAGCGCAACAATCCATTGGAGACAACGCCGCGCGACCGGACCCGTAGGGGCGGGTTTCAAACCCGCCCGCTGGGGCTCCGCGAAACGAATGAGCGAGTTGGCTGCGGCGGCAATCGCTACGCGCTTACGCCGGGAAGAGCACACAGCCTGAAGGCTGTGCTACTGAAACCCGTTCTGTTTAGTCGCGTGCCAACATGGCAATTGGGACGGTAAAGTCACTGCCAAGCCTCATCTTCGATCACGGCCACCTCTGCCAATCGACGGGAGATTTGTAGCACAGCCTTCAGGCTGTGTGTCTTTCCACGCGCACCGACAAGGAAAAGCGTCAACGTTTTCGTATGAAATCGAACCGGGCTCAGCGTGCAGGCGGAGCGGGAAGCTGAGCCCAGGCGGGAGCGCTCTTCCAAGTTTCCTGAACACGCCGTTTGCCCATACCAGTACCCTGTACTATAGTCATCAGGATTCCTGCGCCGACCCGCCGGGCCGCGGGCCCACGGGCGAATGCAGGCAGGCCGGGACGGGAGGCGTTCTTGAGGAAGGGGCAGCGCACGAGCGTCGTTCCGCAAACGCCCACCCCGCAACCTTCCGCTCTCTCGTTTCCGTCTGATCCCCAAGCGAGGCGTCGAATATCCCCATGAGCTCTATTTCCGAGGGACTGAAGATCAAGGGAGAAGTGCAAGGCACCGAGGATTTGCGCGTGGATGGAGAGATCGAAGGGAAGATCAGCCTGCCGGGCGCGGTGGTGGTGATCGGGCCGAAAGGCCGCGTGAACGGCGACGTGCAGGCGCGCGAAGTGGTGCTCGAGGGCAGCGTGCGCGGGAACCTGGCCGCGCGCGAGCGCGTGCGCATCGCGACGACCGGGAAGCTCGAAGGCGATGTTGCCGCCGAGCGCCTGGTGGTCGAAGAGGGCGCGCACGTTTCCGGCCGCGTGGATGCGGGCGCCGGTGAGGCGCGCGCGCACGCGACGAGCCGGCCGACGACAGGCGCCGGAGCGCCGGTCGCCGCTCCGCCGACCCCGAGACCGAACGTAAGTTAACGCATGGGTGTATTGGGCAAATTGCGTCCGCCGGAAGAGCGGAAGGCTGGAGTTGTCGAGTCGCCGCGTGTCGCGACGACGGCCAGCCAGCGCCGCTCGAACGGCCTGAAGGATTTCCTCTGGCTCATGCCTGAGGCGGCCGAGGGCCGTCTGCTCGACCTCGGCCCGGTGGCGCAGTCGACCGTCTCGTTTTTCACCGACCGCGGGTTCCGCGTATCGATCGAAGACCTGGTGCGTTCGCGCGCCGAATTCGACGCCGAGATCGAGAGCGAGCGGCGGAAAAATCCTTCGGCCGAGCCGCCCGATCCGGCGGCGCTGGCCGCGAGGTTTCTCGCCGGGAACCTGCGCTTCGAGCCGGAAACCTTCCACGGCATCCTCGCCTGGGACGCCTTCGATTTCCTCGAAACCGAGGTGCTCGATCCGCTCGTCGCGCGGCTCTACGAACTGCTCGCGCCGGGCGGCGTTTTGCTGGCCGCGTTTCACGATTCGGCGGAGGTCGAGTCGGTGCAGTATCGCGTGCGCGACACCGAAACCGTCAATCTGGTTCCGGCGCGGCACCCGCAAACGATTCGCCGCGTCTTTCAGAATCGAGAAATCCTCGCGCTGTTCGCGGGGTTTCGCTCTTCCCGCACCTACGTTGGACGCGACCACCTGCGCGAAGCCCTCTTCCTGAAATAAACCTGAAAATAAGGGTCCTGCGTCCTTGCGTGGGCAAGTCAGAATTCGTGTGCGGTTCCAGGTGCCCCGTAGCACAGGCACTCCTGTCTGTGCGCTCGTGTGAAACCACGTTCCCGCAGTCCGTTCCCATTGCGCTGAAAACCCGCACAGGCAGGAGTGCCTGTGCTACGGAACCGCCGCACAACGATGGACGCGGGTTTCCGCAACGCGGCCTTCATGCGGTGCGGTTTTTCTCACAAGAAAAAATGGAATCGCAAACGCGCGGCTATTCTTCCGGTTGGGCGCCGGGAACGACGCCGGCGGGTTTGGCTTTGCGCTGGCGCATGACGTGGATCGCGGGCGGGATGAGCGAGACAACGACGACCACGAGGATGACCCAGTGAATTTCATGCTCGACGTTGGGAATCACCGAGCCGAGGAAAAATCCGCCCAGCACCGTCGTCATCACCCACAACACGCCGCCGCAAACGTCGTAGGCGAAAAAGCGGCGATACGACATCCGCGCCGCGCCGGCCACCGCCGGGCAGAATGTGCGCGCGATGGGAATGAAGCGCGCCAGGATGATGGCCTTGCCGCCGTGCCGCTCGTAAAACTCGTGCGCGTCGCGCAGATGGCGCTGCTTGAAGAATCGCGAGTCGGGCCGGCTGTAGAGCGCCTGGCCCGCTTTCCGGCCGATGAGATAGCCCAGTTGGTCGCCGGCCACCGCGCACAGCGGGACCAGCGTCACCAGCCACGCCAGCTTCAGATGGCCGGCGGCGGCGAAAATGCCCGCCGTGACCAGCAGCGAATCGCCGGGCAGGAAAAAGCCGGCGAAGAGGCCCGTCTCGATGAAAATGATGCCGCAGACGAGCACGATCCCGCCCCATTCGATGATGCCGCGAACGTTGTAGATGGTTTCGATCAGGTGACGGATCAGCTCGACCACTGGTCCTCTTTCTCGCTCACGCGCTCGGTCGCGGTTGGCCGCGACGGCGGCTGCCGACTAGGTCATTTCCAACGATAACAGAATCCGGCGCGGGGCGGGGGAAAGGCATCTGCGCCTTGGCGAAAGGCTAACGCCGCAGCGCTTTTGATTGACAGCGAGGGCCTGTTTCCACAGACTTAGGCGCCGATGGACGGCGTGCCGGGCTGAAGCCCGGCGCTACACGAAAAGGCGGCATGGCTGTCACAGCTCGTGCGGTTTCGACTTTTGGCGCGAGTGGCGGCCGCAGCGCGGAATGCTCGACCGAAGATGGTCCCGGCCAGGTTGCGGAAGAATTGTTTTAATACACAGCCTGAAGGCTGTGCTACCAAAACCGCTCTCGTAGCGCAGCCCTGTGGCGATTCGGAATCCTGGCGATACGATACCGACCGGACGGACGTATGACAGCATGGACCGGACGAACCTATGACGCTTAGGCCTTACGACTGGCTCTGGGTCGCGGGATATCTGGTGGCGACGCTCATCGTCGGCCTCTATTTCCGCCGCCGCTCTTCGACGAGCACCGCCGACTATTTCGTTTCCGGCCGCGAGACGAGCTGGTGGCTGGCCGGCACGTCAATGGTGGCGACGACCTTCGCCGCCGATACGCCGCTCGTCGTTACCGGCCTCGTCTACCACTACGGCATCGCGGGGAACTGGCTCTGGTGGAGTTTCCTGCCTTCGGGGATGCTCACGGTCTTTCTCTTCGCGCGGCTCTGGCGCCGCTCGGGCCTGATCACCGACGTCCAATTCACCGAAGTCCGCTATTCCGGCCGACCCGCGGCGTTTCTGCGCGGCTTTCGCGCGATCTATCTGGGCCTGCTGATGAACATCATCATCCTGGGCTGGGTGACGAAGGCGATGACGCTTGTGCTGAGCATCGCGCTCGGCATCAGCCCGGGAAAGGCGCTCGGGCTATGCCTCCTGTTTCTGATTCCATTCACCGGCATCTACGTTTCGCTCGGCGGGCTGTGGGGCGTGCTGTGGACCGATCTTTTTCAGTTCGTTTTGAAGATGGGCGTGGTGATCGCGGTGGGTTACTACGCGGTCGAGGCGACCGGCGGCACGTCGGCGATGCTCTCGCGGCTTTCCGGCACGTCGGTGACGAACTTTTTTCCCAATTTTTCCGCGAGCTGGACCAGCGAGGCGCTGTGGACGCTTCCCGCGCTCACCTTTTGCGTTTACCTGGGCCTGCAATGGTGGGCGTTCTGGTATCCGGGCTCGGAGCCGGGTGGCGGCGGCTACGTGGCGCAGCGAATTTTCAGCGCGCGCGACGAGCGCAACGGCGTGCTATCGGTCCTCTGGTTCAATTTCGCCAACTACGTGATTCGCACCTGGCCGTGGGTGATCGCGGCGCTGGCGGTTGTCGTGCTGTATCCGCACCTGGCGCATCCCGAGGCGGGCTACATGCTCGTGGCGACGCAGCATCTTCCGGCGGCCTGGCGCGGGCTGCTGGTGGCGGGATTCCTGGCGGCGTTCATGTCCACGCTGGCGACACAGCTCAATTGGGGCAGCTCGTACCTGATGGTCGATTTTTATGAGCGATTCCTGCGCCCAAATGCCAGTGAAAAGCATTACGTCAACGTGTCGCGGCTGGTGATGGTGCCGCTTCTGGTTGTTGCGGCGGCGTGGATGTCCTGGGAGCTGACGTCGATTCAAACGGGCTGGGAAGCGGTGCTCGAAATCGGCGCGGGCACCGGCGGCGTGTATTTGCTGCGTTGGTATTGGTGGCGCGTGAATGCGTGGAGCGAGATTTCGGCGATGGGGACGGCGCTCGCGGTGTGGGCTGCGGTGCATTGGGGCGCGCCGTTTCATGGAAGCGATCCGGTGGTGTTCGCGAAGACGACGATCACGACGACGGTGGTGACGACGCTCGTCTGGGTCGCCGTCACGCTTCTCACCTCGCCCGAGCCGCAGGAAAAGCTGCTCAGTTTTTACCGCATGGCGCGGCCCGATGCGCGCGGCTGGCGGCAGATCGCGAAGCTGGCTCCGAACGTCGCCGAGACGCGCGACCTGGGGCGCAACCTGGGCGCGTGGCTGCTCGGCTGCGCGCTCGTCTACGCGGCCATGTTCGCCGTGGGCGAGCTGTGCCTCGAGCGCTGGATGGCAGCCGCGGCGCTGACGGTCGCCTCCGCGATTTGCGGCGTGATCATCTACCGTTTCTACCTCAGCCAGGCAGCGTGGCGAGAGACGTAATCCGCTGCCGCACACCGAGTTGGCGATTTTTCGACAGCGCGCTGGTGCGGGAAAGATCGCCTTTGCGCCGCCCCGGCTTCCGGTTAGACTGACGGTAACAATGATGGCGCAGAGGTGGGCGAAACAGGCGAATCCGGACGTGCAAGCTTCCGCTAAAACAATTCAGCCCGCAGGCCTCCTTGCGGTCTTCCGCCATGCAGGTGCGCGGCAGGGAACCGGGGCTGGACTCCGTCAATTCGAAAGGAGCGAAACCATGAGCAGAATGGGCTGGCTTGCGACGGTTTCGTGTGCGGCGATATTGGCCATGAGCGGCGCCGCATGGGCGGGAACGAATCGCTCGGCGCTGCGCGCGGGGATGCAGGCGGGCCAGAGCATTTCACCCGAAAAGGTTTTTGTTCACAAGCCGTTCACCGCGGACATGGTGGTGACGAGCGGCAAGCGGAATGGCCAGGCGATCCACGGCAAAATGTACGCCGCCGAACAGGCGATGCGGATGGACCTCGAAGCGGAACCGGGCATGGAAAGTTCGACCATCGTGCGCTTCGACAAGAAAGTGGTCTGGGTGCTCATGCCGGGCGAGCAACGGTACATGGAAATGCCGATCACGCCGCGCGCCGGCATGACGGCCGCGCTGCGCAACACGGGCGTGAAATACGAGCTTCAGGACCTTGGCGCGGAGAAAGTCGGTTCGTACGACTGCGAAAAATATCGCGTCCACTGGACCGATCACGAACAAAGCGGCAGCGGGTTCGTCTGGGTGGCTACGGGCGGCGACGTGAAGGGATTCATCGTGCGTGCCGAGGACGAAAAGAGCGGCGCGACGAACGAATACCGGAATATTCGGCCGGGCGCGCCGCCGGCTTCCATGTTCGAAGTGCCGGCCGGTTATCAGAAAATGGAGATGCCCGGCATGGGCGGCATGCCCGGGAATCCGCACCGATAGCGAGCAGGAGGGCGAGTGGAGACGAAGAAGAAGGTGGTGCTGGTAGCGGTTTGCGCGGAACTGATCGCGCTGGGAGCCGCGTGGGTCGGTCGAAGCAAGCCCAAAGTGAAGGCGACCGTGGCGGCGAAAGCGCCCGTTGCCGCCGCCGCGCCCGCGGCAACGACTCCGTCCGCCGCGAACCACGTCTCCGCGTTCAGCGACCATCCCTTCACCGCCGACGTGACGATCGTCACCAGGGCAGCTAAATTCCACCACATTCAGAAGCATCCGCCCGCTGCTCCTGCCGGGGAGCTGTCGGTCAGCTACCACGGCAAGATGTATGCCGGGCGCGAGGCCCTGCGCACCGACATGGAAATGGGACACGGCGCGACGGCTTCGGTGATCGTGCGGTACGACAAAGGCGTGCAGTGGATCCTGATGCCGGGAAAACACTATATCGAAGCGCCGATCGATGAACGCACCGACCTGCTCAGCGCGTTGCGCGATACGAGCGCCAAGGTGAAGAAGCAGGCTCTGGGCGTCGAAAAGGTCGGCGACTATCCGTGCGAAAAGTACAAGGTCGAGGTCTCGAGCCACGGCCACACGGAGTCGGGATGGATCTGGGTGGCAAAAGCGAAGTACCTGGACGGATTCGTCGTGAAGACGCAAGACGCGGCGTCGAAGGAAAGCGTTTCGCTGAGCGATATTCGACTGGGCGCGCCGCCGGCGTCGCTCTTCGATCTGCCGGCGGGGTATCGCAAATTGACCCCGGCGCCCCCGACAACGGCTCCGGCGCACCGGTAGCGCAGCCACTCTTGATGTCATAACGGAGCCGGCTCCTTGCGACCGAGTAGACTTGGCGGTGAAGGCCGACCAAGGCTCGGAGGAAAGGAGCCGGGCAATGTGGATTATAGGCTGCGATTTGCACACGCGGTATCAGCAGGTGGCGGTTTTGAACACGGCGACCGGGGAGACGATCGAGCGACGGCTCGATCACGAAGGCGAGCAGGTGCGGAGCTTCTACGCCGCGCTGGAGTCTCCGGTGCGAGTCGGGATCGAAGCGACCGGTGCGGCCGGTTGGTTCGAGCAGTTGTTGGGTGAGTTGGGCCACGAGTTGTGGGTCGGCAACGCGGGCGCGATTCGGGCGGCCGAGCCGCGACGGCAGAAGACCGACGTGCGCGACGCGCGTTTGCTGCTGCGGTTGTTGACCGAGGATCGCTTTCCGCGGATCTGGCTTCCGTCGCTCGAAGAGCGGGACGTGCGGCAGCTGCTGACGCATCGCTCGAAGCTGGTCGGCATGCGGACGGCGCTACGCAACCAGCTGCAGGCGCTGGCGCTGGGCCAGGGGCTGCGGCTGGGCCAGCGGTTGTGGGGCCCGGCGGGCCGGAGCGCGCTCGAGCAACTGGCGCTCGGCGAACGAGCCGCCGCGCGGCGTCACGATCTGCTCGAACTGCTCCGCTCGCTCGATGCGCGGATCAAGCAACTCGACGCCGCGGTGGAAGTCGAAGCCCGGCGCCGGCCCGACGCCGTGCGGTTGATGGAACAGCCGGGCGTGGGTCCGGTGACAGCGCTCGCCTTCGTGCTGATCGTCGGCCCGGTCAGCCGGTTCCGGTCGAGCCGACAGTTGATCAGTTACCTGGGACTGATCCCGAGCGAGGATTCCTCGGGCGGCCGCCAGCGCCTGGGACACATCAGCAAGCAGGGCAATGTGATGTTGCGCTGGCTGCTGGTCGAAGCCGGGCACACGGCCGCGCGGCACGATCCGGAACTGCATCGTTGCTACACCCGTTTGAAGCACCGCCGCGGCGCCAACATCGCCAAGGTCGCCGTGGCCCGCAAGCTGGCGGTGCGGTTGTATTGGATTCTGCGCTCGTCCCAACAGACCAGCGTGGAAGGTGACCGGCAGGGCAGCCCGGCCACAGCCATGGTGGGGGCAACCCCATCGCACTCTTGATTGGGCGCCCTGCCTCTCCCGAGCGATCGGGAGAGTTCGCAGAAGAGATCATGGTCGGTAGTCGGTGACCGAATAGATGGCTGGTGGCACCAACCAGTGGCCACCGCAGGATCGAAAGCGACGAGCCTTGGTCGGACGAGCAAAAGATCCTGGTAAGAAAAAAAACAAGAGCCACCGCCGCTCTCCGCTACAGGTGTCTCTTGACAGAGCCGGCTCCGTTATAGATGGCTGCGGTTTTTGCTCTCCGGCCCCACAGGCTGCATGAGAAATCTCGAAAGGCCGCAGCCAAGAGTGGCTGCGCTACGTCAGGCCGCGGCTACTGCTGCCAGCCGCCGCCGAGAGCCTGGTAGAGCTGAACGAGCGACAGCCGCTCGTTGAGTTGCGCCTGCACCAGATTCAACTCCGCCGAGAACAGGTTCGTTTCGCTGGTGAGCACTTGCAGGTAACTGGCGCCTCCATTGTGGTAGAGAACCAGCGAGAGGTTGTCGGTCCGCCGCGCCGCCTGCGTCAGCAATTCCTGCTGCGCGCGATATTCCCGATCTTTCTGATAAGCGATGAGCGCGTCGGAGACCTGGCGGAAAGCATTCTGGATCGTCTGCCGGTAGCTGAGCAGCATCTGCTGCCGCTGCGCCTCGGTGTATCGGATGCCCGAGCGGATCGCGCCGGCCTCGAAGATGGGCTGCGAGAGATTGATCGCGCCGAACCACGTGTGAGCCTCGCTGGTGAACAGGCGATTGAGCGCGTAGCTTTCGAGGCCTCCGGTTCCGGTAAGGGAGATGTCGGGGAAGAGTTCGGCTTTGATGACGCCGATCTCGGCGTTGGCGGCGATGAGGCTGTCCTCGGCTTCGCGAATGTCCGGCCGGCGCGCGAGCAGTTCGGAAGGCAGGCCGGCGGGAACGGTGGGCGGCGCGGGCTGTCTGGTGAGCGGGAGCCCGCGAGGAATCGGGCCGGGATTTCCGCCGAGCAAAGTGCTGAGGAAATCTTCCTGCTGTCCGATCTGCCGCTCGATGTCGGGAATCGCCGCGGCGGCGGTGTAGACGAGTTGCTCGGACTGGCTGACGTCGAGCTGTGACGCCGAGCCGTGCTGGGCGAGGATACGGGTGAGGCGCAGCGAATCCTGGCGCGAGGCGAGCGTGCCTTTCGCGATGGCCAGTTCCGCGTCCAGCGCGCGAAGGTCGAAATAGGAAGTCGCGACGCTCGCCACCACCGATGAAATCACCGCCCGCCGGCCCCATTCCGTGCCGAGCAGCGTGGCGCGCGCCGCCTCGGTCGCGCGGCGGTATTTCCCCCAGAAATCCAGGTCCCAGATCGCCGACACGCTCAGATGCCCCGCGTTCGCCTCGTAGGCGGGAAACGTCTTGGAGATTTTCGCGTTCTGCTGGCTGAAGAGCTGCGCGCCGAAGCCGGCGGTGGGGAACTGGTTGGCGCGGGTGATGCCAAGCTGCGCCTGCGCCTCGACGACGCGTGTGGCGGCGATGCGCACATCGTAATTGTTCTTGAGCGCCGTGCGGATCAGGTTTTGCAGGACCGGATCCTGAAAAACCTGGAACCATTTCTCGTTGCCGATGGATGCGGCGGACGCGGCAGGCGCGGCTGGCGAGCCGGCGGCGGGCGCCGGCGCCGGCCCGCGATAGGTGGGCGGAACGCTGACCGCCGGGCGCTTGTAGTTCGGTCCCACCATGCAGCCGGCCACGAGCGGCAGGGCGAGGAGCGGGAGAAGCCGCAGCTTTTTCATTCAGTCATCCTCTCCCGTGGTTCCCGCCGGGGCGAGCGGCGTGTCCGGCACGGCGCGCCCCGCGCCCGAAATCCGTTCCACCACGTAGAAGATCGCCGGAATGAAGAAAATGCCGATGACGCTGACGGCCAGCATGCCGCCGATGACCGTCGTTCCCATGATCTGCCGCGCCACCGAGCCCGCGCCACTCGCCATCCACAGCGGCACCGTGCCGAGAATGAAGGCGAACGAGGTCATCAGAATCGGGCGCAGCCGCAGACGCGCGCCGCCGAGCGCGGCTTCCGACAGCGATTTGCCCGCCTCGTACTGCGTTCTTGGCGAACTCGACGATCAGGATGGCGTTCTTCGCCGCGAGGCCAATCAGCATCACCATTCCGATCTGCGAGAAGACGTCGTTATTGATCTGGACCATGTAGGCCGGATAGAACGCCTCGACGAACATCCGCCGCAGCAGCAGCACGCCAAGCGCGCCGAAGAGGGCCACCGGCGTGCTCAGCAGGACGCTGAAAGGCAGGGACCAGCTCTCGTAGAGCGCCGCCAGGATCAGGAACACGAACAGCAGCGAGAGCGAGAAGATCGCGATGGGCGAAACGCCTTTTCGCGCCGCCTGCTCCTGGAACGACATCCCCATGAAGTCGTAGCCCATGTCGGGCGGCATCGTCTGGTGGAAAACCTGTTCGAGCGCGGCGGTGGCCTGATCGGAACTGTAGCCGGGCGCGGCGCTGCCGTTGATCTGGGCGGACTCGTAGCCGTCGTAATGCATGACGAACTCGGGCCCCATGTGCGGCTCGAGTTTCACCATCGACGACAGCGGGACCATCGCTCCGGCGTCGTTGCGCACGTAGAAATGGCTGATGTCAGTCGCCTTGGTGCGGAAGTCCGGATCGCCCTCGACGTACACCTGCCACTGGCGCCCGAAGCGGTTGAAGTAGTTCACGAAAACGCCGCCGAGGAAAGCCTGGAGCGTGTTGTAGACCGAGGCGATCGGCACCCCCATCTTCAGCGCGGCTGCGCGGTCCACGTCGGCGAACCGCTGCGGCACGCTGGGAAGCAAGGTCGTGGCGATGCGCCCGATCTCGGGCCGCCTGCGCGCGGCGGCCAGGAACTTGTCGAGGTTCTGGGCCAGATACGGAATGCCGTGGCCGCCGCGGTCCTCGAGAACGAACGTGAAACCGCCGGCGGTGCCGACGCCGGGAATGGACGGCGGCGGGAAGCTGAAGGCCGTGCCCTGCGGCAACTGGCTCAGCTCTCGATTCAGGCGGAACTGGATCGCGCGAATCTGCTCGTCCTGCTGCGTGCGGTCGCTCCACGGTTGCAGCCTGACGAAGAAGAAGGCGCTGTAGCTGGAGCGCACGAAACTGAGCATGCTGAAGCCGACCACCGTGGTGACGTAGCGGACGCCGGGCGTCGCGCGGATCACCTTCTCCACCTTTTGCGCCACTTGATCGGTCCGCTCGAGCGAGGAGGCGTCGGGCAATTGCAGGTTGACGTACGTATAGCCCATGTCCTCTTCGGGCAGAAATCCGGTGGGCAGCTTCTGGCTGAAATAGTAGGCGCCGGCGCCGAACAGCGCCAGCAGCGCCATCGCCACCACGCTCTTCCGGATCAGCGCCGCCGAACCCCGGATGTAGCCGTTGGTCGAGCGCGCGAACAGGCGGTTGAACCAGCCGAAAAATTTCCCCAGCGGGCCGCGGCCGAACTTGCCGGGGCGCAGCAGCATCGCGGAGAGCGCCGGGCTCAGGCTGAGCGCGTTGAAGGCCGAGAGAATCACCGAGATGGCGATCGTGACGGCGAACTGCTGGTAGAGCCTGCCGGTGATGCCGGGAATGAAGGCGGTGGGGATGAAAACGGAGGAAAGGACCATCGCGATGCCGATCACCGGGCCGGAGATCTCCTCCATCGCGCTCTGCGCCGCTTCCTTCGGCGCCAGGCCTTCCTCGATGTGGCGCTCGACCGCTTCGACGACCACGATCGCGTCGTCCACCACCAGCCCGATCGCCAGCACCAGCCCGAACATCGACAGCGTGTTGATCGAGAAACCGAATAAAGGAAAGACCGCGAACGTGCCCACCAGGGAAACCGGCACCGCCAGCAGCGGAATCAGCGTCGCGCGCCAGCTCTGCAGGAACAGGTAGACGACCAGAATCACCAGCACCAGCGCGATCAGCAGCGTCTTTACGATCTCGCGCATCCCTTCGCTCACCGCCAGCGTCTGGTCGAGCGAAACCGCGTAGCTCATGTCGGGGGGAAACCGGGACTGCTCCTGCTTCATCAGCGAGCGGACCTCGGCGGCGTCCTCGACCGCGTTCGAGCCCGGCAGCTGGTAGACGGCCATCACGGCGCTCGGCCGCCCGTTCAGCCTGCCCATCACCGTGTAGTCCTGCGTGCCCATCTCGATGCGCGCGACGTCGCGCAGCCGCACGATCCCCCCGTCGGGTGTTTCGCGGACCACGATGTTCCCGAACTGCTCCGGGGTGACCAGCCGTCCCTGCGCGCGGACCGAATAGGTGAATTGCTGGCCGGGCGGGATCGGCTGGCCGCCGATCTGGCCGGCGGGATTCACCGTGTTCTGGGCCACGAGCGCGCCGGTGACGTCGGGGACGGTGATGCCGAGCTTCGCCAGCTTGTCGGGATTCACCCAGATGCGCATGGCGTACTGGCCGGAGCCGAAGACCTGGATATTGCCGATGCCTTTCAGCCGCGAGATGGGATCGGACAGGTTGATGTAGGCGTAATTGGCGAGGAATTTGGCGTCGTAGGTGCCGTGCGGGGAATAGAGCGCGACGAGCATCATCGGCGCGGTCAGCGATTTCTGGATGCCGACGCCGTAACTGCGTGACGTCGATGGGCAGTTGCGGCGCGGCCTGCGTTTCGCGTATCTGCGTGAGAATCAGATCGGTATTGGGATTCGTGCTGACGTCGAAATCCACGATCAGCCGCATCTGGCCGTTGCCCGTGGCGTTCACCGAATACATGTAGTTCATGTTGTCGACGCCGTTCATCTGCTGCTCGATCGGCGTGGCCACCGATTGCGCCACCGTTTGCGCGTCGGCGCCGACGAACGTCGCCGTGATCATCATTTCCGGCGGCACGATATCGGGAAACTGAGAAACCGGCAGGCGCGTAATCATGATCGCGCCGACGACGACGGTCAGGATGGCAATCACGATCGCGACGATCGGCCGCCGAATGAAGAATTTCGACATGGCTCAGCGGCCTCCGGCCGGCGCCGCGGCCGCTTTCGGGTTCACCACCTCGCCGTCCCTCACGCCCTGCGCCCCTTCGCTGATCACTCGCTCGCCCGGCGTGAGCCCTTTCGTCACCACCCACAGCTTTCCCATCGTCGGGCCCACCTCGACCGGCTGGATGTGGACCCGGTTGTTCGCGCCGACGACGGTAACCTGATAGCCGCCCTGAAGCTCGGTCACCGCGCTCTGCGGCACGAGCAGCGCATTCTTGAGCGTCTCGGTGAGCGCCCGGATGCGCGCGTACTGCCCCGGCCGCAGCAGATTGCGCGGATTCGAAAACGCTCCGACCAGCTGGATGGTGCCCGTCTGCTGGTTGACTTCGCGAGCGGTGAAGAGAATTCTGCCCGGGTAGGGATACGCGCTGCCGTCGGACAAGGTCAGATGCAACGATTGTCCGAAGCCGCCGAGCCCGCCCGGCCCTTTCCGCCCGCGCGCCATGCGCAGATACTCCTGCTCGCTCACCGGGAAATAGACTTTGATCGGATTCACCTGCGAAACCGCCGTGAGCATCGTGGGCGGGCCCACCAGATTGCCTACCTGGACCGCGGCGATGCCGGCGATGCCGGCGATCAGCGAGCGGACTTTCGTATAGCCCAGGTTCAGCTCGGCGGTTTCGACCGCTGCGCGTCCGGCCTGAACGGCCGCGCGGGCCGCGAGCAGCGCCTGCGTGTCGTTATCGAGCTGGCTCTGGGGAATCGCCTTGGCTTTGGCCTCGGGAATGTCGCGCTTCACGTCGAGCGTGGCTTTGCCGAGCTGCGCCTGGTCGCCGGCAAGCTGTGCCCGGGCCTGATCGAGCGTCGCCTGAAACGGACGAGGATCGATCTCGAACAGCACCTGGTCCTTTTGGACGAACGATCCTTCGCGATAATCCTGTCGGATCAGGTAGCCGCTCACTTGCGGCTGGATCCGGGCGGTCACGTAGCCTTCGAGCGTGCCCACCCATTCGCCGTAGACCGGCACGTCCTTCTGCGCCACGCTGGCGACTTCAACCACCGGCGCCGGGCGCCGCTGCTGCGCCGCCGCGCGGCGCTGGCAGCCGGCGGCGAACATCAGCGCCAGAACGATCCCGGCGCCGGCCGGCAGTTTTCTGAGATATGCGACTCCCTGGCTCAATGGCCGTCTCCTCCTGCTTTTGCGCCTGGCGAACAGTTTCCGCTGCCTGCACCGTCCGGCGCATCCTGGCCGCCGAACCGGGGCGGACACCCGCCCCCTACGATCAATGTGACGCCGCTCGCCGAGATTGGTTTCAAGTTCATGACGGCGTCACGGGGAGGGGAAGCCGGTCCCGGCCAATTCCACCCTCCCTGACTGAAATCCGTCACTCGCTCAGCCGGGCTTCCAGGTAGCCGGCGAGCACCGTCTTGAACTCGCCGACGATCGCCGCTTTCTCCCGCGGGCCGGTCCGCCCGTAAAGCGTCAGCAGACCTTTCAGCATCTGATGCACCACCGCGGCGATCCTCTGCGCCCGGACCTCGGGAAGCTCCGGCCGCCGCGCCCGCAGCACCGCGGCGATCCGGTCGTGGATCATCTGCCGGCGGCGGGGACTGTGCGCGGTTTGAATGTCGAGCAGGGGCAGGAACGCCGGATGGTGTGCGGCGAATTTCAGCGGGAACTGGATGAGCCGGGCGGCCAGTTGTTCGGAGCCGAGCGTGGCCGCCTGCGGGGTGAAGCGGCGCCAGAATTTGGAGTATTCCTCGGCGTATTGGGCGCGCAGGGCGTCGACCACCGCATCCTTATTGGGGAAAAACTGATAGAGGGAGCCGACCGAGGAGCCGGCGCGCTCGGCGATCGCGCACATCGTCGCCGATTCGTAGCCCGCTTCGCCGATCACCGAATCGGCCGCCCGCAGCAGCCGGGCGACCCGGCGGTGGCCGCGGGACTGCTGCGGCACGCGCCGCGGCGATATGGCCGAATGTGAAGACACCGTCACGTTTTATCACATCGCGATTCCGGAGTCCAACCCGCGGCATGCCCGGCGTCGGATGCGGGCTTTGCCGCCTGCTTCGCGCCCGGAGTTCACCGCAGAGGCGCAGAGAACGCGGAGAAAACAATGAGGGCTTTTCGTAGCACAGGCACTCCTGCCTGTGCGCTTTTGGCCCATTCATGGTGAATCAAAAGGCCACAGCCAGGGTTGGTCGCGCCGTTGGCTTTCATAGGTTTTCTCCGCGTCCTCTGCGCCTCTGCGGTGGAAGCTGTGGTTGCTGGAGCGTGCCGGTGCACGGCCGCCCGTTGAATCTTTCGTTTTCGCCGCCCGAGGCAGGGATGGCCGAACGGCTCGCCTCTCGCTATCATAGTAGCGGGGGGAATATTCCATGGTCGTTTCAGAGCCCGTCTTTATAGGTGTGGATATAGGCGGCACGAAAATCGCCGCCGGTGTGGTCAATATACACGGCAAGATCCGCGAGAAGATCCGAGCGCCCATGCCGAGCCAGGCAACCGGCGAGGAGGCCTTCTCCGCGGTTCGCGAAGTGGTCAATAAACTCCTGCCCGACAGTCAGCGGCACGGCCCGAGGTTTTACATCGGCGTGAGCTGTCCCGGTCCGCTCAACCCGCGGCGCGGCGTGATCATCAATCCGCCGAATCTGCCCTGCTGGCGGGACTTCCCGCTGGCGCAGCGGATTTCGGAGACGTGGTCGCTGCCGGCCGTCATCGACAACGACTCGAACGCCGCGGCCCTGGCCGAGGCGGTCTGGGGCGCCGGCGCCGGCTTCTCGTCGGTGTTCTACGCGACGCTTGGCACCGGTATCGGCACCGGCCTCGTGCTCGACGGCAACATCTATCACGGCCGCACCGGCGCCGCCGCCGAAGGCGGTCACATGACGATCGATTACCGCGGTCCCCGCTGCCGCTGCGGCAAGCACGGCTGCATCGAGGCGCTCGCCAGCGGCCCGGCGCTCGCCGCCCGCGCTCGCGAGCGCCTGGCGGAAACGCGCCAGGCCTCGCTCATCCTCGATCTGGCGGGCGGCGATTTGCAGGCCGTCACCGGCGAGGTGATCGGCGAGGCGCACCGCCAGGGTGACAAGCTGGCCGAGTCGCTGCTCGCCGAAACCGCCGACTATCTGGCGATCTGGCTGGGCAACGTGATCGACATGGTGGAACCCGACGTCATCATTTTCGGCGGCGGCATGGCGGAGATGATGTCGAGCTGGTTGCCGGCCATTAGCGAGAAGCTGCCGTCGTGGTCGATCAATTCGCGCTGCGGTGAGATTCCGCTCGTCCGCGCCCGCTATCGCGAGGATTCCGGCATCGCCGGCGGCGCCGCCGTTTGCCTCCACGAGGAGAGCAACGCCCGGTAGGCGCGCGTGGTGCGCGGCTGAAAACCGGATTCACCGCGGAGAGGGTGTCGGGTAGCACAGGCATTCTTGCCTGTGTTCTTTTCCGTTCGTTTCCCGTCGCCAAAAGCGCACAGGCAAGAATGCCTGTGCTACGATGTCGCGCGCCGGTGTCCTCCGTGACCCCGTTCCGTTCCTCCGTGCCCTCTGTGTGAAATCCTGTGTTTGTCCGGTTTGTCGCGCGTCCAACTACGAGGATGGTAGTAGCGCGGCCGTTCTAGTAATTTCGTTGACCGGGCATTTCGGGTGTGTCCAAATCGGCCGGTCGAGGGCGCAGGGTGAAAAGAACCTGGTGGTTTGCGGTTGCATTCGCGGCCGTTTGTCTGTTCGTTCCGCAGGTAAAAGCGCAGGGATTCCGGGGAAGTCTGGTGGGGGTGGTCGAGGATTCGAGCGGCGCTCGCGTCCCGCTGGCCAAGATCTCCGTTCAGCAGGCCAACGCGCCGGGCACGCGGCGCCGGATGACCGCCGATACGCACGGTAATTTCCGTATCGATAATCTTCTGCCGGGCTCCTACGAAGTCGTCGTCACCGCGACGGGATTCGCCCCGGCGCGCGCCGAGGTGACGGTAGACGTGAGCTCGACGCGGTCGGTGACGGTGACGATGCGGCCGGCGACTGCGGCGCAAACGGTGACGGTGCGTGGCGAGGCGTCGTCGATCACGACGCAGGCACTCGATCTGACGAACAGCGTGATCCAGGCCGTCGTCACCCAGCGCGACCTGCAGGTGATTCCGCTCGCCTCGCGCAGCTTCGCCAACATCGCCTATCTCGCGCCCGGCACCGAGCCGGTCGAACCCTCCGATCCCACCAAGGCTCGCATCACCGCCGTCTCTTTCGGCGGCAGTTCCGGCCTGAACGACGCGCTCACCGTCGACGGCGTCGACAATTCCGACGATTACATCGGCGGCTTCCTGCAGAATTTTTCGCCCGACGTGATTCAGTCGTTCGCGGTGCGCGTCGCCGACGAGGAAGCCGACGTCGGAGGAACGACCGGAGGGTCCGTTGCGATCACGACGAAGCACGGCACCAACCAGTGGCACGGCGACCTGGCCTTCTACGGCCGCGCCTCGGCGCTCAACGCCCGCTTCCCGATCGATAATCCCGCGCCCAATCCGAAGCAGCCGTTCTCGCGCGAGAACTACGTCGGCACGCTCGGCGGCCCGATCGTCACAAACAAGCTGTGGTTCTTCACGGGGTTCGAATACGTTCACGAAAACGCGAGCATCGCCTACAGCGCGCCGAGCGTCCAGCAATTCAACGCGCTCAATTCGCTCGCCCAGCAGGGCCTCGTTCCCGGCGTGACGTCGATCAGCGTGCCCTCGAGCGTTCCGGTGCCCTTTCGCGACATTCTCGGCTCGGTGCGCTTCGACTGGACGCAGTCGCAGAATTCACGCTGGTTCCTCCGCACCTCGGAAGACAACTACACGACGCTCAACGATCTGGTGCAGCAGGCGACGCTGTCTTCGACCGGCGCTTCGGGCCATTCGGCGTATTGGAACCTGGCGCTCAACAACGAATACATTTTCAGTCCCACCTGGCTCGCCACGTTCGCCTTCGGCGCGAGCTACCTGCACCACACCGAGCGGCCGAATTCCACTTTCGGCTACGCGCTCGCTTTTCCTTTCAGCTCCACGTCGAGCACGATTTCCGGTTTCGAGACGTTTGGCGACCAGCAATTCGTCACGCCGATCACCGCGTTTCCCGTGCTTCGCAATCAGGAAAAATACGAATTTCGCTACGACGTGAGCCACGCCTCCGGCGATCACGCGCCGCGTTTCGGCGTCGATTTCATTCACGAGCCGGTTTTGAGCGGTTCGCTTTCGGGAGCGGCGGAAGATCTCACCGTTTTCGCCATGAATCCGGTGGAATATCTGGCGAATCCGGCGCAGTTTGCCGTCGACCTCACCTGCACGCCCACCGGAACGATCGCGGTGACCCCGGGAACCACCTGCACGAATACGCCCGCCTCCGATGGCAGCTTCTCGCAGAATGTGCAGCGCCTGGGCGTCTATTTCCAGGACACGTGGCGCGTCACGCCGCAGCTCACCGTGAACTACGGCCTGCGCTACGACACGACGTGGGGCCTGTTCACCGCATCGGGCCGCAGCCAGCTCCGGAATCCCGCGCTGCTCACGCTGAAGGCGCTCGAGGTGCCCGGATTTCGAAATTACGGCGCGCCGCACGATTATCACGCCGCGTTCGCCCCGCGCCTGGGCATCGCCTACGCCTTCGGCAAAAACGACGAGACGGTCTTCCGCGCCGGCGCCGGCCTCTATTACAACGATCTGGCCCAGAACGGCTGGGTGGCCGCGCTGCAGGCGGTGAACGCGGCGCCGGCTCCGTGCGTGAATCCGGGCGATCCCGGCTGCCTGCCGGGCGCGGCCGATGGCGGCACGGGCGCCATCATCGATCCGAGCTACAACACGCCCTACGCTTTTCACGCCACCGCCGGATTCGAGCACGCCTGGAATCCCAACTGGACGCTCAGCGGAAGCTGGGTCCACGAGCAGGGCGTGCACGCCTACCGCGCCTACAACTACGTCGCCGGCTACACGCTCTTCTCGCCGCTCTTTCCGAAAACCGTCGACGCGCAGCAGGCGAACGTTCCCGACGTCACCGTCTTCCGTTCCGACAACCGCTCGCGCTACGACGCGCTGTTCGTTCACCTGCAAGGAAACGTGAAGCAGGTCATGAATCTGGTGGTGAACTACACGCTCGCGAGCGCGGCCACGTGGGGCTGCGTCGTTGGCGAGCTGTTCGATTACGTGAACGGCGTCTGCAATCCGCTCGATGCGTTCGCCAGGGGCGATTACGGCCCGTCGGGCGAGGACGTGCGCAACCGGCTCGTCCTCGGCGGAATCTTCCATCTGCCCGCGGGATTCGAGGTGTCGACGCTGTCGCAGTTCGAAAGCGCGCGCCCGTTCACGATGACAACGCCTGTCGCCGCGAACGGCCTCGGCGACCCCGGCAACAATCGCGCGGTCGTCAATGGCGTCACCACTTCGCTCGACCAGTTCCGCGGCACGCCCTACATCCAGGTGGATCTGCGCGTCAGCCGCCCGTTCGTCTTCAAGGAACGGTGGACGCTCACGCCCTTCGTCGAATTCTTCAACCTGTTCAACCGCAACAATCCCGGCAACAACTACATCACCGACATCGCCGCGCTGCCCACCCCGGTCAACAGCCTCTTCAACGCCACCGCGTTCTGCCTGAATGCGGACTGCACCCAGACGCAGCCCATCATGAGCCTGAATCAGTTGGCGGTGCCCTCCGGCGCGCTAGGCGATTTCTTCGGCCCCGGCACCACGGTAGGCATCCCCTTCTCCGCGCAGCTAGGCGCGCGCCTGACTTTCTAGAGGCGGAAAGTTTCACCGCAGCTTTTGGTAGCGCAGCCACTCCTGGCTGCGGCCTTTGTTTGTGCGGACCGTCAACCGCCATCGCGTGCAGCACGATCTGCGCAGGGCCCCGTAGAGACGCGCGATCTTTTGGTAGCACAGGCACTCCTGCCTGTGCGCCTTTATTCGAGCCGAGCAGCCAGACCAGAGGCTTTGCGGTTCCTCCGCGTTCTCTGCGCCTCTGCGGTGTGACGTGTTTTCGTAGTGATTTCGTGCCACGTGAAAAGCGCACAGGCAGGAGTGCCTGTGCTACCGAAAATCCTCGGCAAGAACACGATCGAGCGTCGCAAACAGCAACTCCCCGTCCTCGCGAGAGAAGGGAAGCGGCGGCTTGATCTTGATGACGTTGTGGAAAGGCCCGTCGGTCGAAAGCAGAATCCCGCATTCGCGCATGCGATTCACGACGCAGGACGCTTCCCGCGCCGCCGGTTCGAGCGTCGCGCGATCGCGCACCAGCTCGATCCCGATGAAAAGCCCCGGCCCACGCACGTCGCCAATCAAGTCGTACTTTTCCGCCAGCCCGCGCAACCCTGCCAGGAGAGACGAGCCAACATCGTGCGCGTGCTCCTGCAAGCGCTCGTCGGCGATCACGTCGAGCACTTCCAGCCCAATCGCGCAGGAAACCGGATTCCCGCCAAACGTATTGAAATATTCCATGCCATTCGCAAACGCCGCGGCGATCTCCGGCGTGGTGACGACCGCGCCCAGCGGATGCCCGTTGCCGATCGGCTTGCCCATCGTGACGATGTCGGGCACCACCCCCTGCGTCTCGAATCCCCAGAAATGTGTCCCTACGCGGCCGAACCCGGTCTGCACTTCGTCGGCAATCGTCACGCCGCCCGCCGCGCGCACGTGCCGATACGCATCGCGCAGGAAACCGGGCGGCAAAACGATCTGGCCGCCGCAGCCGGGCAGCGATTCGGCGATGAAGGCGCCGGCCTTCTTCCCTTGTGCGTGAATTTCGCTGATGGCCCTTGCGACGTGGGCGGCGTATTTCGTGCCGGCGTTGGGATCGTCGCGGCGATAGGGACCGCGATAATCGTCGGGCAGCGGAATTGTGCGGACGTGCGGCGGTGCGCCCGCGCCGCCTGGACCGTCGAATTTGTAGGGACTGATTTCAATGAGGCTGGTCGTGTTGCCGTGATAGGCGACGTCAAGAACGATCGTTTCATTCGAGCCGGTGCGTGCGCGGGCCAGGCGCAGCGCCAGCTCGTTCGCTTCGCTGCCCGAGCAGACGAAATAGCAGACGCGAAGTGGTTCGGGCAGCGTTTCGGCGATCCGCCGCGCGTAACGCACCAGATTCGAATGCAGATAGCGCGTGTTCGTGTTCAGCACCGCCATCTGCCGCGCGCCGGCGCGCACCACGCGCGGATGCGCGTGCCCGACGTGCGCGACGTTGTTCACGCAATCGAGATAAGGCCGCCCGCTCTCGTCGTAGAGCGTTTGCATCCACCCGCGCACGATTTCGAGCGGCTTGCGGTAGGAGATGCTGAGCGAGGGCCCGATGCGCGTCGCGCGCTCACCAAGAATTTCTGCCGGAGAGATTTCCGTTTTTTCGGACAAGGGCACCGACAGCGCCGGAATACGCGCGATGAGGTTGGGATCCGGCGAAAGACTCAACCAGATTTCCCGCGCGCTCGCCGGCGCCACGCCCGGAAAATCGCCTTCGCGCCCGAGCATGTCGGCAATGATCTGAAAATGCAGATGCGGCGGCCAGTTACCGTTTGCCGGGAAATTGCCAATGCGCGCAATCTGCGTGCCGCGCCGGATGCGCATCCCTTCGGTGAGCCCGTCGAGCGAATCCGGGCTCAAATGGCCGTAGAGAGTGAAAAACGTCAGCGCGCCATCGGCCACCGTATGCTGCAGGACGATCGTGGGGCCGTAATCGAGTGGCGCTTCGTTGTTGCGGAAACTGTGAACGATGCCGTCGAGAGGAGCGAAAACCGGCGCGCCCGGCTCGAGGAACAGATCGAGCCCGATATGGATCGTGCGCCATTCCGGCCCGTCGTTGCCGGGCAATGCGAATGCCGGCGAGCGATAGACGGCGCGCGCTTCGTTGTAGCGTCCGATGCCGACCGCCGCTCCGGCGGCCTTCATGCGCCCAAAGAGCGCATCGGTCGACGCCGCGACGTCGCCCGATTCGGAAAACATGCCCGTCTCGAGGCTGCCCACGCTCAAATCGAAAACCAGGCTCGGCGCAACGCGCGGATCCGGCTCGACAATTTTGCCGAGCGCTTCGGGATTCTCACTAAGCCACCCCGCGATCGATGCGCTCGCCGGACAGGGCGGCAGTCTGCAGGCGTGGCGAAACGCATAATGCGCCATGCGCGGATGGATTGCGGAAAGCTGCTCGATCAGACGCCATGCGGGCGCCTCGCTGATGGTGAGGTATTCGTTCGATGGCACGGCGGCGCGCTGATAGGCGGCATTGGTGACGCTGACGGCAAGTCGCGTCTCGATGAGCGGAAACAGAATGCGCAGCTCGTCTTCGGTGAGCGGAAACTCGGCGTGATACCCGGCGACAATGTGTGCCGCGGCCGCAATGGGATCGGGTTTGGACAGCATGGCGTACGCCGCGCCGACGGCAAGGTCCGTGACCGTCGCCGTTCGCAACATGTCGCCGAAATCAATCACGCCGACAACGCGCCTGGACCAAGCATCGCCGGGCCCGACGACGACGTTGTAATCGTTAGCGTCGTTGTAGATGACGCTGTGGCGCAGGGCGGCAAGCGCCGGCGCAACTTCGCGCTCGAAGCGATCGAGAATACGCTCGACCATCGCGCGATGTGCCTCATCCTCGATGTAACGCAGATACTCGCGAATCCATCCCGCGCGTTCGAGGTCCCATTTCAGCTCGCGCTCGGCCGCGGGATGCGTGAAATGCTCGAGCGCGCGATCGATCGTGCCGAGCGCGGCGCCGAGGCTGCGCAGCAGTTCAAGCGTGTGCGGTGAGCACTCGGCCAGCATCTTGCCGGGAATGTAGTTCACCAGGCGCAGAAAATGCGGTGTGGTGTCGCTCGATGCGATGCGCGGCATCACCTCGCCACTCGCCGTGCGGCGAAGCCGCGGCAGCAGAAGCGAAGGCGCCGCCGCAGCCAGATGCTCGAGCGCGCAATTCTGCATGTCGAGCACCTGTTCGCTGTCAGAGGCGTTCGCGATTTTCAGGACGAATCGTTCGCCCGATTCCGCGGTCAGCAGAAAATTCCGGTCGCGCTCGCTCGGCAGCGATCGCGCCGTGGCGCGCAGCCCATACCAGTCCTCCGCCAGCCGCACGGCATCCGCTTCGGTAAACGATGGCAGCAGGAATTTAACGTCAAGCATAGGGGCAGGGAAGAGCTTCGTTTTGTAGTGCAACGCGCCTCGAAAACCGGACTATAGCACAGGTAGCACAGGCATTCCTGCCTGTGCGCTTTTCGATTCGCCTCGCCCGCCAAAACCGCACCGGCAGGAATGCCCGTGCTACCACTTGCAGGTTGTGTAGCGCCGCCCTTCAGTGTTCGTTGCCAAGACATCCTTTACACCGGTTGCCAGGACATCCTTTACACCTGGCTGTGCTCTTCCGGGTGTGGGTTTGGGTCCGAGCAGGTCCCGGAGGGAGCCCGTAGGGCGACCGGAGGGACCTGCTCGGCGGCGATTGCCGCGTCCCTCGTGTGCTCGATCACCAGCGGGCGGCTTTGCCCGCTCGCCAGATCGATCTCGCGAATGTACATGTGCCGGTAGCTGACCAGCAGCTTGCCGTCGAACCGTTCGACCCGTACCCGTCGCTCCGCCAGCGCCTGGCACACAAACAGCCGTTGCCGACCCTCGACCAGACTCCCTTGCGTGTTCAGCTGCCGCACCTCGCTCCCCTCCGGGTATTCCCAGTCCCGTGGTCGCTCCTGATAGGCCCGTCGACTCGGCCGGTAGCGATCAGCCGGTCGCTGCATCCCCAGCGCTTCATGCGGCCGCCGATGGTTGTAGCTTTGCCGAAACTCTTCCAGCACACCCGGCCACTGCTCGATCCGCTCGGGAACGCCGCGGCGCCGCAACTCCTCCCCCAGCGTCCGGTGTAGCCGCTCGACCTTCCCCTGCGTCTGCGGATGGCGCACCTGTCCGTAGTACAACCGGATCCCTTGCTCGATCAGCCGCACCGACAACCACGTCAGCCCCCACCCGTTCGTCGTCGCCCACCAGAGCGAGCCGTGGTCCATCAACATCGCCTCTGGCAATCCGTATTCCCGGAACGTCGCGACCAAGCTCGCGTAGGCCAACTCCGCCGTCAGCGCGCTCAACGCGTGCAGCCCGACCAGGTAGCGGCTGTGATCGTCCTCGATCGTCAACGGGTGGCACTCGCCGCCCTCGAGCGGGTACTTCCCCTTGGTATCCATCTGCCAGAGCTGGTTCGGCTCGGACCGCTCAAACGTCTTTGGCGCTGGCCCGTGTACGTCCTTGGCGATCAGATCGTGCCGCTCCAGAATCCGATGAATCGTCCGGACCGGCACGTGAATCCCCTGCTCATCGCGCAGCACCACGTGCAACTTCTTCGCTCCCCAGCCGGTCTGCTCCCGCAGGGCCACCACCTGCTGCTCGGTCCCCTCCGGCGTGCGCGCCGGCGTCCGATGCGGTCGCCGGCTCCGCTCCACCAACGCCGTCACCGTCCTGGCTTGCTCGTAGCGGCGCCGCCACACATACCCGGTCGGCCGCGAAATCCCAAACTCCCGGCATAACTTCGCCAGCGGCTCCCGGCCATCGACGGCCCGAACCACAAACCGCACCCGCTGCTCGCTCACGTCCACGCTCCTCCAAGGCATCGCTCCCGACCTCCTCGGTCGGAAACTCTATCCCACCTGTAAAGGATGTCGTGGCAACCACTGTAAAGGATGTCCTGGCACCATACACTGAAGCCCGCCGCTACAGGGAGGCGGAGGACGAAGATATCCGCAAGCCTGTGCGGTTTGGACGGTGCGGCTATTCGAGGCCGGCTGCGGCGGGCTCGGCTCCGATGTCGGGCAACGTGGCGGGTTTCGGCTGCGCGAGGCGGAAGAGGTGGCGGACGGCGGCGGTGAGTTCGTCCTGCTCCGGCCGCTGGCGAGTTTGCTTCAACTCGCGCGCCAATTCGCCGGCGACGCGATCCATGATGCGCCCCGTGAGCGCGTCGAGCGCGGCGGCTGCCGCGTCGTCCGCGGCCGGGGCCTGGCTGCGGAAGCGGGCGAGTTCGGTCTGGCGAATCTCTTCGAGGTGCGCGCGCAGCGCGACGATGGTCGGCACCACGCGTTCGGCGTCCAGTTCGCGGGCGAACGATTTCGCCTCGCGCTCGACCATCTTTTCGGCATCGGCCGCGGCGGCCAGGCGCCCGTCGAGATTGGTCGAAACCACCTGCTGCAGATCGTCAATATCGTAAAGGAAGAAGCCGGAAAGATCGCGCACCGCCGGATCGATGTCGCGCGGCACGGCGATATCGATCAGGAAAACGGGCCGGCCCTCGCGCATGCGGTGAATGCGCTCGCCGTCTTCACGGCCGAAAATCACGTGCGGGCAGCCGGTGGAGCTGAGGATGATGTCCGCTTCGGCGAGATACGGCCAGCGGTCCTCGAAGCGGACCGCGGTGCCGCCAAGTTCCCGCGCCAGCGTTTCGGCGTGTTCAAACGTGCGATTCGCCACCCAAACCTTGCCCACGCCCGCCGACATCAGGTAGCGCGCGGAAAGCTCGCTCATCTTGCCCGAGCCGATCAGCATCACCTTGCAGTTGTCGAGCGAGCTGAAAAGCCGCCGCGCCAGCGCCACGGCTGCGTAGGGAATCGAGACCGGAGCTTCCCCGATCGCCGTTTCGTTGCGAACATGTTTGGAAACGCTCAGAGCCTTTTGGAACAGGCGATCGAGGAAGCGGCCGGTCGTACCCGCCTGCCGCGCCTTGGTCCACGCGGCTTTCACCTGCGAGATGATTTGCGGCTCGCCGACGACGAGCGAATCGAGGCTCGACGCGACGCGGAACAGATGCAGCAGCGCCTGGCTGCCGGTGAAGCGGTAGAAGCGGTTGTACTGCGCGGCGTCGAGGCCGAACTCACTGGCCAGAAGGCCCTGTACCGAAGCCGACGCGGCGTCAATATCCGAGCACCACAGAATGAATTCGGTGCGATTGCAGGTGGATAGCAGAACGGCTTCGTCAATGCCTGGCGACTGCGCCAGGTGATGGAGAGAGGGGTAGAGGCGACTCTCGCTGACCGAAAACCGCTCGCGAATTTCAACCGGTGCCGTGTGGTGGCTGATCCCAAGAACCAGTAAGCTGGACTCCAAGCGCCCGCCTCCCAAGTGAAAACCGCTGATGTGAAGGCATATAGTATGCCAGAGCGGGGAAATGTTTCAAGAAATGGCCGTCTGTATCCTATTGATCCTGCGTGCGTTGCAGGGAGGAGCCGATTTCCGGGGTGGAATTCGCCCTGGAGTGGGTGAATTTTCGCGGGGCTCGGAAAGGCGGGCGGGGCAAATTCCGCTGCGAACTGGCCCACATCGCAGCGCCGTCGACGTGCCTGCTCACGAACTCGAACCGCACGGAGGGCGGCGCGGCGACCGCGGGCGTGCTAAAATGAAGATTCGCTTGCCGCTCAACTCCAGCAATTTGACCAACGGGATTTGCGGAGGGGCTGCGAGGTGTGTCTACAGCCCTTAGTCGAGGAAACCATAGAAGCATGACGCAGCCGATTCGCAACATCGCCATCATCGCCCACGTGGACCACGGCAAAACCACGCTGGTGGACGCCATGCTCCACCAGAGCGGCGTCTTCCGCGCGAATCAGGTGGTCGTCGAACGCGTCATGGACTCGAACGACCTCGAGCGCGAGCGCGGCATCACGATTCTCGCCAAGAACACCGCTGTCTTCTATCACGATACGAAAATCAACATCGTCGACACGCCCGGCCACAGCGATTTCGGCGGGGAAGTCGAGCGCGCGCTGCGCATGGTCGACGGCGTGCTCCTGCTGGTGGACGCGAGCGAAGGTCCGCTGCCGCAAACGCGCTACGTGCTGCAAAAAGCGCTGCAGGCCAAGCTGCCGCCCATCGTCGTGCTCAACAAGATCGACCGCTCCGACGCGCGCGCCAAGGCCGTGCTCGACGAAATCTACGATCTGTTCATCGACCTCGACGCCACCGAGGACCAGCTCGAATTTCCCGTTTTCTACACCAACGCGAAAACCGGCGTCGCGCACCGCGAGCCCGGCGACGATTCGACGACGCTCCAGCCGCTCTTCGAAGCCATCCTCAGCGCCATTCCCCCGCCGGCGGGCGATCCCGCGGCGACGCTGCAGATCCAGGTCACGAATCTCGATTACAGCGATTTTCTCGGGCGCATCGCCATCGGCCGCGTCTTCAACGGCACGCTCGCCGCGGCGCCCAGGTGGGCATCGCCAAGCTTTCCGGCGAAGTCGTGCCGACGCTCATCACCAAGCTCTTCACTTTTCGCGGACTCGAGCGCGACGAAGCGCCGGTGGCCGAATGCGGCGACATCGTCGCCATCGCCGGCGTCGAAGGTATTCAGATCGGCGAGACCATCACCAGCCTCGAAACTCCCGCGCCGCTCGAGCCGCTCGTCATCGACGAGCCGACGCTGGCGATGATTTTCACCGTGAACACCTCGCCGCTCGCCGGGCGCGAGGGAAGTCGTCACTTCGCGCGACCTTCGCGACCGCCTGCAGAGAGAGCTGCTCACCAACGTTTCGATTCGCGTCGAGGACACCGACACGACCGATTCCTTTCGCGTGCTCGGGCGCGGCGAGTTGCAGCTTGCCATTCTGCTCGAAACCATGCGGCGCGAAGGCTACGAAGTGATGGTCGGCAAGCCGGAGATCGTGGTGCACGAGGAAAACGGCCGCCGGCTCGAGCCGGTCGAGCGCCTCATCGTCGATTGCCCGGAATCGTTCGTCGGCGTGGTGATGGAGACGCTTGGCGCCCGCCGCGGCGAACTCGGGAAGATGGTCAATCACGGTTCCGGGCGCGTGCGCATGGAATTCCGCATTCCGTCGCGCGGGCTGATCGGATTGCGCGGCCAGCTCCTGACCGATACGCGCGGCACCGCGCTGCTGCATGCGATTTTCGACGGCTGGACCGAATACGCCGGCGAGCTGGCTTCGCGCCCCACCGGCGCCCTCGTCGCCGATCGCGCCGGCAAATCCACCGCCTTCGCTCTGTGGAACCTGCAGGAGCGCGGCGAACTGTTCATCGGTCCGGGCACGGAAGTCTACGAGGGCATGATCGTCGGCGAAAATTCGCGCGACGCCGATATGGACGTCAACATCACCAAGGAAAAGAAGCAGACGAACATGCGCGCGTCCTCCGCCGACGAAGCCATTCGCCTGATTCCCCCGCGCATCGTCACGCTCGAAGGCGCCATCGAGTTCATCGCCGAGGACGAATTCGTCGAGGTAACCCCGAAGTCGATCCGCCTCCGCAAAAAAATCCTCGACCCGAAAAAGCGCCCCCGCCGCTGGCAGCACCCCCGCGAAGCGCCAACCACCGCTTGATTCGCAGTGCGCGAAGCGACGCGCGCTGTTTGTCATCCTGAGCGAAAGCCTTCCTCGACCTCTCGCGGCGGGAAGCGGCTTACAATCATTCTCCATGTCATCCTGAGCGGATCGAAGGATCCCGCAACTGCGTAGCCCGGATCACCGGCCATTTCCCGGTTCAGCATTTTCTTGTGGCCCGCGGGCCGCGCTGCGTCATGAAACCCGCTCCCGTAGCACAGCCTTCAGGCTGTGCTGGAGGAAATTGCCAGCGTCTCGTCGCTGTCGCGCTTGCCCTCGTGCTGGAATTGGACGCTGGCACAGGCTGAAGCTTGTGCTACGGGGGGCGGTACTGGGCGAATTACTCACAGCCGAAACACTTCCGATTTCGGGCGAATGGCATTGAGACCGGATTCCCGTGCGAAACGGGGCCTATTCGCCCTTCATCAACGCCTGGAAGCGGGGATGGGTGCGGAGATTGTTGAGGTCGGGGTCCTTCACCGCCCACCGGCGATACCAATGGCCGTGCCACATGGCTTTTTCGAGGCAATCGATGGCTTCGTCGACGCGCCCCTCGAGAGAAAAGAGGCAGGCGACATTGTAGAGCACGCCGCAATCTTCGGGATCGATGCCCAGCGCCGCACCCGCCCATTCGAGCGCCTTTTTGTGTTCGCCGAGGCGGGACCAGCAAATCGCTCCGAGATAAAGACTGCGGGCATCATCGGGGTGCAGCTCGATATGCTTTTCGGCGGCGGCGATGGCACGGCGGAAGGCCTGCTCGGCCTCGGCGGAGCGGCCGAGCGCGCTGAGAACCATCCCGCGCAACGCCGAGGACTGGTAGTCGTCGGGATTGACTTCGGAGGCTTTTTCAAACAGCCGCGCCGCTTCTTCGTTCTTCCCCTCCTGGAAACAGGCGCGCCCATAGAAGTAGTAAGCTTCGAAGAGTTTCGGATCGAGCCGGATCGCCGTCTCGAATTCGATGCGCGCCTCGTCGAACTGTTTGCTGAGCGAAACGGCCAAGCCGCGTGCGACGTGGCCTTCGGCGAGTTGCGGATCGAGTTCGAGCGAGCGTCGGCTGGCGATTTCGGCTTCGCGCAGATTCGCGTCGGTCGCTTCCCAATACATATAGAGGTAGCAGTGGCAATAGGCGACGCCGGCGTGCGCGCGCGCGTAGCCGGGATCGATCTCGATGGCGCGCTGGAACATCTGCCGCGCGTAGTCGTACCCGCGGCGGCGGAACTGATGGAAGAACTGCCGGCCGCGCAGGTAATAGTCGTACGCCTTCACGTTGGCCGTGGGCACCTTGCCGAGCGCGCGCTTCTCCTGATCGGAGAGCATGACGCGCAGAGCCTTGGCGATGCTCTGCACGATCTCATCCTGGATGGCGAAGACGTCTTCCATCTGCCGGTCGTATCGCTCGCCCCACAACCCGTGGCCCGTGCCCGTCTCCACGAGCTGCGCGTTGATGCGCAGCCGGTTGCCGGCGCGGCGAATGCTTCCTTCAAGCACATAGGCGGTGCGAAGCTGCTGTCCGATCTCCGCCGGCGTCATCGCCTTGTCGCGAAATCCGAGAACGGCCGAACGCGAAAGCACTTGCAGGCCGGGAATTTTCATCAGCTCGGTGATCAGGTCTTCGGTGATGCCGTCGCGGAAATATTCGTCATCGGGACCGCCGCCGCGGTTTTCGAAATAGAGCACGGCAACCGATTTTTCCGGCGTTTTTGCGACGGGCACCGTCGCGGCGGACTCCGCCGTGCGCCGGAGCCGCTTCAGGTCTTCGGCGATCGCCGCAGCGCTGGCGTAGCGAGCCACCGGCTCCTTTTCCATGGCGCGGCCGATCACGCGCTCAACCTCGGGTGTCACCGCCGAATTCAGCGCCGAAGGCGGTGTCGGCGCCCGATGCAGGATTCCGTCAAAAATCAGCGCCGGACTGGAGCCCTGAAAGGGAAGCTGCCCGGTAGCCATCTCGTAGAGCACCACGCCGAGCGAGAAAATGTCGGTCCGCGTATCCATCTCTTCGCCGCGCGCCTGCTCGGGCGACATGTAGGCCACCGTGCCGAGTGACGTTCCGGGACTGGTGAGATGCTCTTCGAAGCCGGCCGTGGGCATCGAAGTCACGGTCATCGCTCCCGCGGCGCCGAGGCGGCTGGTGACTTTCGCGAGGCCAAAATCGAGAATTTTCACCTGGCCATTGCGGGTGAGGAAGATGTTCGCGGGCTTGATATCGCGATGAATGATGCCCTTCGCGTGGGCCGCTGCCAGGCCCTCGGCCATCTGGATACCGAAATTGAGGAGTTCCTCGGCGGCGATGGGCCGGGAACTGATGCGATGCTTCAAGGTTTCGCCCTCGAGCAGCTCCATCGCGATGAACGGGCGGCCGTCGTGCTCGTCGATGTCGTAGATGGTGCAAAGGTTGGGGTGGTTCAGAGAGCTGGCGGCGCGGGCTTCGCGCTGGATCCGCTCGACCGCCTGCCGGTCGCGGGCCATCTCCTCGGGCAGGAATTTCAAGGCCACTTCACGGCCCAGGCGTGTGTCGACGGCCTTGTAAACAACACCCATGCCACCACCGCCGAGGCGGTCGAGGATCCGATAGTGCGAGACGGTTTTCCCTATCATGCAACCCGGCTCCGAGGGGTTGTTCATCCTAGCCTTACCCGCCCCCCAAGTCAACGCAGCCCGGGGCCAGCTTCGGGCCTATGGAGCGCCGCCTTCAGGGCGGCATTTGGTCGCGCCGCCGATGAAAAATTGACGGGCTGAAGCCCGCCTCTACACTACGGTCCCCGCCCATCATCTGGTGCTGGCGGAATCCGCACACAGGCGAAGCAGGGCCACGGTTGTTTGCAAAGTAGACGTTGCGCGGGTTCCACAGCATCCAGCCGTCCGAGCCAAAAGTCTCCGCTGCTTTGATCTGGGCGGCGATTTCGGCTTCGCCGTACCGCCTATGGTCGAAGGCATAGTCCCGGAAGGCCTGCAACCAAGGCCGGAATCGAATTGGCGCGATGCGCGTACGTTGCTGCCCGCTCTGCAATGACAGGAGCACGATTTCGTACGGATGAGCGACCGGATTGGGGTAACCCGGAATGCCCGCGTGGAAACAGGAGGGATAGAGCATTGGTGAGATGTAATCGACAACCGATGCGAGCTCTTCGAGTCGCTGGCCGATGTGCGTGTCGTCGAGATTCCACATGACGTAACCGAAAATGTCCGACGCCAGGAAAACGTTGTACGGGACAAGTTGCTTGCGCGCCGCGCTGAGGAAACCGGTGATTGCGCCGATCCGACCGGCCATCGTGTTCGGCACGGAGAGCTCCAGTCCCTTCGCATCTGGGAATCTGACGTAATCGAACTGGATTTCGTCGAAACCCAGGCGTGCCGCTTCGACGGCAATCGCAATGTTGTAATTCCATACTTCCTTGTCGAGCGGATCGGTCCATTCGAGGCCCTCGCGGTCCTTGTAGGCGCCGTCGCCGGCTCGCTTGACCGCGAGGCTGGGCCGCGCCGTGGCAAGCGGGTCGTCCTTGAAGACCACGATTCGCGCGACCACGTAGAGATGTTCCCGATGCAGGCGGCTGATGAGCCCCGCGGGATCGGAAATCGTGATGGTTTTCTGCGCGCCCACCTCCTGCGCGAGCGCAACCGAACTTCTGTAGGCAATCAGTCCGCGATCACCCTTCACGTCGATTACCACGGCGGTCATTCCGCGTTTCTCGATCTGGTTGAGTGCCGCCTCTCGGAGCGTGCGGCTCCCGACGCCGTAGAAGGAAAGATAAAGAGCCTTTGGCCGGAAAGCTTTCAACTCCATGTCGTGCGAGCCGGACGCGAAATCGCTGACAGGCACCCATTTTCTCTCGTAACCGTAAGCCCTGAACCCGATCTCCTTGCCCGCCCCGCTGATTTCAAAGCCCCCGCTGCGGTCCGTTCTGACCACGCGATCGCCCAGCGTGACGAAGGCGTCCGCTATCGGTGCCCGACCGGCCGCGGCCAATACACGTCCGGTGTACGCAGCTGTGGCGCGGGGAGTCAGGAGCAGCACGCACAGCAGCAACCACGCTCCGCGCGGAGGGAGTCTGGAGAGTGCTCCCGCGGCCCAATGCATCCGGTGATTGTGAGTGGAAAAGTCGCGCATGTTAACCACGCATCTCCGTGCGCTGCGAAATCATTTGCGCAAGCGGTCCTGCGGCGATCCTTTCATGGTCGTTCCATGGATCAACAGCGCTTGAAAAGCTTTTCCTACGTCCTTGTTCGTCACGATAAATCGCGGAATGGCCATGATGTTGTCCTGCCGCGACACGGTGCGCCGCGCGATCGTGAATCCGGCGACATACCCCGCCTGCCGCGCCGCCGCAATCAGCTGATCGTTGTAGATCCCGAATGGCCAGGAGAGCAGATCGACGTGCGCGCCAAGCCGGCGCTCCAGCACTTCTTTGGATTTTGTCATCTGCCAGTCGACGAATTTTTGATAATCAGCGGGAGAAAGGCGGCGCTTGTCTTTGTTGAAATTCGGGTGCCAATACGTGTGTGATTGGATTTCAAAGAGGCCCGTCGCCTGAAGTTCCTTTAATTGCTCCCATGTCATCGCGTAGGAGGCGTTGGAGATCGCCGAAGGGTAGATGAACAGGGTTACGGGAATCCGGTAACGTTCGACGATGGGCTTCATTTCGGTGAACACGGTACGATGGCCGTCGTCGGCGGTGATCGCCACGGCGCGGGGCGGCAACGTGCCGCGCCCCATCATGAAATTTACGATGTCCCGCAGCCGCACGATCTTGTAGCCGTTTTCGCGGAGAAACTTGAGCTGGCCCTCGAACTCGGAAGGCCTGATCGTCATCTCATTCCTGGGTACAGAGTCAAACCGGTGGTACAAAAGGATGGTTGCAACAGGCGCAGGCGTTGAGGATTTGCTGGTCCTGGCTGTCGGGCTCGTGGCCGGCAGCAGCGCGGAGATAGACAGCGCCAGAAGCGGCAAGAGAACGGCGATTCGACTGCGTTTCCGACTTCGACCCGCCCCGTTTTGCATGACTCGCAAACCCCGATTTGAATGTCAGGCGCCGGGCGCCCGTGTAGAGCCGTCCTTCAGGGCGGCACATTTCCGCGGTAACGTACAAAGATGGCGGGCTGAAGCCCGCCGCTACAGATGCCTCTCCGCACTTCAGAAAAAGCCCGTGTGAGACCCTGGGCCTAGTCGGCGGGCACTTCCTCGGCTTCGCGGGAGAATTCTCGGCGCAACTGCCGTTCGAATTGCGCCAGTTGCGCCTCGATTTCCCGTTCCGCCTTCCATCGCGCGCTCATCTGTTCCCGGTAGCGGCGCAGGAAGTAATCGATGGTCTCGATGCGAATTTTAATCGATCCGGCGGGCTTGTTCTCGTCGAGGTCCTTGAAACAGAAAAACGGCGTTCCCGATTGCTCGATGATCTGCTCGATCGCGCCGTAGATCGGCGCATCGTGCCCGCATTTGAAGCTGGAAACCTGCAGCGCCACAAGGTTCGGGTGCCGCGCGGTGAACTTCGCCGCCCACAGCTCCTGGTTCGTGCCGCAGGAATAGGAGTTCTTCCACACGTCGGCAATTTCGAGTGGATGCGTGATCGCGCCGGCTCGTATCTCTTCGCCAAAGAGCCGTTCCAAAAGGTCCGGATCCGTCGGCAGCGTATTTTGCGAAAAGATGGGATAGCCGCGTTTCTGGAACTCTTCCATGATGCCATGGTTCAGGCCGGGATCGTGATGATACGGCCTTCCCAGCATGACGATTCCAATGCGATCCTCGCGTTCGAGCTGCTCCAAAACCTCGCGCGCATGCCTGCGGATGCCGGCTTCGTATTCCTCTAAAGCGCGATAGCCCGCTTCAATGGCGCGATCGTTTTCTGCTTCCGATAGCCCCAGAACCGGCGCCCACGCCTGATACATCTGGAAAGCGAGCAGTTTCCGGTTGGCGAAATTCAGGATGGGATCGAGATACGTCACGTTGATTTCGCCGAACACGTTGTTCTCTTTCGTGAACGCCGCCTTCACCGTTTCCGGCGTTGCCGTCACCGTCGGGCAGGCGTTGCTGCCGGTGATCTTTACCAGCGGCGTATGCAGCACATCCACCATCGGGAAGAAAATCACGTCGAGCGGCTTCTTGCGGTGCTTCACCTGAATCAGGTTGTAGACGTGCGAAATCGCGACCTTGGCCGGGAAGCACGGATCGATCGCGCCGCGGCTCGCTCCGGCTCGATACAGCTCCGGGCTCGTGTAATCGGAATAGACGATGTTTTCCGACGGCACGCCCAGGCTTTCGAGATACGCGTTGAATAGCGGCGCGTAGACGTACGCGTTCAGCACGCGCGGCATGCCGATGCGCAGTTCCTTGCGCCGTTCCATGAGTTCCGCGCGCCGTTTCGACGACTTGGACCACCGGCGTGCGGGGATGGGATCGGCCACCAGTGGCGTGTTTCGCGGCCGGAACACCTCTCTGGACGCGATGTCCACGAAGTTCGGGTTCGCTTCCTTGATCTGATCGATCCCGGCCTTGATCTCCTTCATGTCGTCGAGATTTTCCGCCGCGCCCTTTTCGCATGTGGCGATGATCAGCCGGCGCTCGTTCGGTCCGAGCGGAACCTTCGTGTGCTTCCCGGCGGCCGGCGCCACAGGCAAGGGAAGCGGCTCGTCCATCTTGAAGTCGATGAAGGTGCGCAGGCAGGTGTTCTTGCAGAAATTGCAGCGGGTATCTTCGCTGCGCGTGGTGCGGTACTCGATCTTGCGCACGGCATCGAGGCCGATGAACGTGGTTCGCCTGCCATTGCGCCACAGCCGCAGCGCCTCCTCGGCCGCGCCGATCGCGCCCGCCTCGGCGCAGTGCTCGTGGACGATGATTTCCGGCTCCTTGCCCGCCGCCCGGAAGCTGCCGCGAATGAAATCCACCTCCGCCTTCACCACGGCCAGGTTGTTTTGCGTGCCGCCTTGCAGAATGAACCGGGAACCGAGCGCGGCGAGATTCGGAATGCTGGCCACGTAGAGGAACACGTTTTTCGGCAGCACCGCCGCGAGCCCGGCGAGTATTTCCTGCGCCTGCCATCCCTGCCGTTGGAAATTCACGATGTCCGATTGCAGGAACACCGCGCAACCGTAGCCGAAGGCGGGCATCGCCCGCGCCGCAAACGCCATGTCCGCATATTGCCCGACATCGAGCCCGAATCCCTCCGCCGTCGATTGCAGGAAATAGCCGTTGCCCGCCGAGCACTGCGTGTTCAGCTTGAAATCCTTCACGCGGCCGTCACGGAGCACGATGAGCTTGATGTCCTGCCCGCCGACGTCGACGACGACGTGCGGGTCGTCGTAAAACTTGAGCGCCGACTCGGCGTGGGCCACGGTTTCGACGAGGCCCACGTCGGCCTTCAGCACGTCCTTCAGAATGTCCTTTGCGTAGCCGGTCGTGGCGACGCCAAGAACTTCCAGGCGCGCGCCCTGCGACTCCACCTGTCCGCGCAGGCTCTCGAACATTTCGATCGTGTCCTGAATCGGATTCCCGTTCGAGAGCTGATATGCCTTCGCGAGGATCAACCCGTTCTCGTCGAGCAGAACCGCCTTCGTGGACGTAGAGCCGGCATCGAGCCCGAGAAACGTTCCCACCGTCCGGCCAGCCGCGAAGGTCGCCGGAACGAAAACCTTGCGCCGGTACTTCTCCCGAAACGCCTCGGCCTCTGCGTCGCTTTTCACCAGACCCGAGCTGCCGGCCTTGGCTTTCTCTTCCTGCCGGCCGAATTCGATGTATTCGATCAGCTTGCGCGTGCCGCGATAGCAGCCGACGCAGTCTTCCTCGCCCTTGCCGAACTCAATCGCTCCGACCGCCGCGAAATACTGCGCATGTTCCGGAACCTTGATCAGGTCTTCCGGCTTGGCGCCTTCCGGAATTTCAACCTTGCGCTCCTGCCACATCACCGGAATATTCGCCTGCCACGCCTCGCGCATGCCGCGAATGAAGGTGTTCGGTCCGCCGAGCAGCAGCACGTGCGGATGCAGCGTGTGTCCGCGCGTCAGCACGCTCAGGTTTTGCAGCACGATCGCGTCGAAGAGCGACGCCATCAATTCGTCCGGCGGCGTGCCCACTTTTTGCAGGCTGTTGATGTCCGTTTCCGCGAAGACGCCGCACTTTCCCGCCACTTTGTGCAGCTTGACGCCGTGGTATCGCTGCTCGCCCAGTTGCTCGAGCGGAATTTTCAGCTTCGCGCTGATCTTGTCGATCACCGCGCCGGTGCCTCCGGCACATTTGTCGTTCATCGAGGGGATTTTCGTTCTGCGGCCGCTTTCGTCGGCGTCCTTGAAGATGATGATCTTGGCGTCCTGCCCGCCCAGCTCGATGACGGAATAGACCTCGGGATGCTGTTTCTCGACCGCGAGCGCCACGGCCGTCACTTCCTGCACGAATTTCGCGCCGACCAGTTCCGCCAGCGCGCCGCCGCCCGAGCCGGTCATGAACATGCGCGTGTTGTGCGCGTTCACGCCGGTGTCCTTTTCGATTCGTTGAAGGAACTCGAGCGTTTTTTCCGGCTGCCGGGTCGCGTGGCGTTGATAATCGCGCCACAGGATTTCATCCGTGGCCGCGTTCAGCACAACGGCCTTGACGGTGGCCGATCCCACGTCGAACCCCACCAGGAATCGTGTTTCACGGTCGTGCATGTCGTTCTCTCGATCCTTCCCAAACAACGCGAGGAGCGTCTACGACCCGCATCCCCGCCCGAATCTTTACGCCGTGTCCGGCGCGGCAATTCCTCTCACCTGCGAGCGCCGGCGCAGCCCGCTGTCGGCGTCCATGCGCTCGCTCACGTGGAGCACGAACTGCGCTGCCGTGCCGGCAATGCCCGGCCGGTGCGGCACCGGATAAAATGGCCGGCGCATTTCGGGATGATCGGAAACGTACGCCTTGATTTCATCGAGGCTCTTGCCGGTCGATCGCAGCGCGTCCTCGAATTCCACTTTGGCTTTCGTCTTCGCCTCGCCCAGCGCCATCTGCACGCGGCTGTGGGCGTTCACTTCGCCTTCGCCCGAAGTTTCGATGGGCAGGAAAATCATGTCCTTGAATTTGTTGATCACCGCCGATTGCACGCCGTCCGATTGCGAAGAAGGCATGCAACCAAACGGTTTCAGGGAGAGCACCATGTGGCAAAGATGATTCACGGTGTAGTAGACGTTCTTGCCGACCTCGAGATGGCCTTCACCGCCGCGCGCGAACTGGTTGTAGAAAGGATGCGCCAGCGCGGCGAGTTCGGGCTGCGGCACAAGCGGGTGCGTGATGCCGCCCAGATGCCGGATCACCCGATGGTAAAAGTGGCGCCAGAGCGTGTCGCCGAGCCCGATCAGGGCCAGTTTCTTGCGCAGCGCCTTTTGATTGTCCAGATGCTTCCCGAGTTCCCACCACCGCGGGTCGCGATGCGGGCGCGTGACCGGCCATTTGGCCTTGGCGTTCGCCTTCGCCTGATACATCAGGTAATCCACCCAGGTGGCGATCGGCTCCATGAGAACCTGCGCGCCTTCGCGCTCGAGGAATTCGAACATCTCGAAATTGCCGTCGCCTTCGGTGGTTTGCGCCCAGAATTCCCCGGTGATCTTCACCACCGGTTTCACACGCGTGCGATCCACTTCCACCGAGTTCAGCGCGGCTGCGCATTCGCGCAACGCGTCCAAGTAAATGTCGCCATAGAGGTGCTCACGAATCTTGCCAAGGGTATTCAGCGTGTTCCGCAGCTTCTTCCTCGTCGCGAGATATCCTTTCGCCCAGCCGGGCGCGCGCTGCATGATTTCGAACGGCGGCCGGTCGCGCAGCGTGGTTGCAAGCGTTTCCATCGCGGACGCGAACACGCGATCCGCTTCGCCTGCGTTCACCTCGAACGGCCGGATCTGGTAGATCAGGTCGTTCATCACGTCGCCCAGGTGCAGTGCGTTCAGCATGCCCATGCCGAAATCCACCGTGAATTTCAGCCCCGGCTCGCCCGAAGCCGCTTTCAGCCCGTCGCTGTCCTTGAACAGCAGGACGCGGAAGCCGTCGAAGCCCGCGTTCTTGAGCGCGAACCGGTATTCGGATTCGTACATGCCGAACCGGCACGGGCCGCAGGACCCGGCGGTGAAAAACACGTAGTTGTCGAGAATCTGCTGCCGCGGCATCCCCGCGGCCTCAAGCGACTGGAGATATTTCACCAGGTTCCCGACGGTGAAATAGGTCGGGCTGCACTGTCCGTTGTTCCCATACTCTTTTCCGGTCTGGAATCCGGCCACGTCCGGCACCGGCAGCCGCTCGCAGTGATAGCCGGTTCCCAGAAACACGGCGCGAATCAGGTCCTCGTGCTTCCAGGTGAGTCCGCCGAAAAGAATCGTGACGCGGCTGCGCTCTTCCGCGGTGAACGGCCGTTCGGCGGGCCTGCGGAAATGCGCTGGCGATTCGATTCCCCCGAGCGCGCGCAGCCGGATACGTTCGGCAGCCAGGCGCTCGCGAATGTCGCGGCCCTGTTCGATCCGGGTGAGCCGTTCCTTATCCATTCTTTCCTCTCTGCCAATCCACGGAGAAACCGTCTCGATCGGCCCCAGGAGCACAGGCACTCTTGCCTGTGAGCCTTTCTCGGAAGCCGTGTTGCCACCAGTATCTGTAGTTGCGCGGACGGGCGTCGCCGCGTCCGATCAGTCGTCGAAGCTGTGTGCGGCCCCGCCCTGAAACTTGTTCTTGACGACTTGCGACCACAGCCACTTGATGACGCGGGCGTCGTTATAGCAATACGCCAGATTGTGGTTGAGCGTGGAGAAGCAGTGTTCCTGGCACGTTTCCTTCATGCACGCCAGTTGCTTCCGATCGAACTTGGGCTCGTCGATGTTGCCCCAGTCGAACGTGGAACCGTACATCGGGAAACAGGGTCCCACCGTGCCGTCGGTGCGAATGATTACATTGTTCTGTCCCGCGCGGCAGTTCCACGGGCTGAAGTGCAATTCGCCATTGCTGTTCTGGACGATCCCGGGCATCGAGGCCAGCACGCGGGCCTGCTCGCCGTCGCTTCCCGCGCCGTCGCCGTACCAGCCGTGCTTCCGCAAATCCAGGCCGGACGACATCCGCATGAACGCCTTCATTTCGCGAAGGCGCTGCGGCGAGTTCACCATCATCTGACGGCCGGAGACGTTCTTCTCGATGATCCAGTCGACCAGCGCATCGATTTCGCGCCAGTCCTCGGGACGGATATAGGTGGGATTGTCTTGGAGATGCTTGAAGTGCTCGTCCTGTTCGAGCATCGGCGTCTCGTTGATATGGTAATCGGTGGCGATGCGATGCTCGCCGGCGTACTCGGTGAGCTTGCGGATGTCCTCGGTGTTGTTGCGGCAGATGTTCATGTTGAAGAACACCATGTAGTCGTACACGAATTGCTTCCGCAGGATGTACTCCAGGTTCTTCCGCGCGGGGACGAGCGCTTTCGGCAGGCCCGGCTTGACGTCCCAGGCGTCCAGGGCAAAGTTGAAGATGGCGACGCCCGCGTCGCCCAGCCGGTCGGCGACGTCGGGCCGCAGCAGCCGGCCATTCGTCGCGATGTAGACCCAGAACCCCTTTTTCGCCGCGTAGTAAACGACCTTATGCACGAACTGCGGCCGCAGCAGCGGCTCGCCGCCCATCAGCGCCAGCACGCGGCAGCCGCGATCGTGCAGCCAGTCGATCGACAGGCGCGCGATATCCTCGCTCATCCCTTTCACTTTGTTGTTGTAGGCCCAGCAATACCAGCAGTCGAGGTTGCACTTGTACTCGGTGAACAGATACGCCGTGATCGGGTGCAATTCGCCGGGCAGAACGCGCGAGCGGATGTAGGGAAACAGCCATCCGCGCATCTTGCGGTAGATCGACAGGGCGCTCCAGTGGCGCTTCTCCGGCGGGAAGTCCGGCCCGGGATCCTCGAGCAGCTGCGGAAACCGGGGGAAGGGAGGCTCGGGCAGCGTGACTCCCTTCGCGACGGGCGCCACGGGTCCCTCGGACCAGGAATCCATCAGCAAGTCGTGAACTTCATCATCGATTCGAAACTTCGGAGCCGTGGCCATTGCACTTTTCCTTCACCATCAGTGATCCCCGGATTGGTTTGGCGTCCGTGCTGGGAAGGAATCTGAATTTCGGAACTTCGCGGTCAACTCTAAGCGTATTTGGCTACACCCTTCTATTCGTAGAGTTTTCCCTTTCTCTTCCTCTTCGGGCCCTGAGCCCGTCCCCGGACGCTTGACGATCACGTTGCACATCGGTGACCAAACACCCCGCACGGGGATGCTCGCGAAATGCTTGAGGGCCAAAGGTTTGGAAGGTCCGCTACATAGGTGGGAATTGGGGCAAATGGCGCAACGCCAGCCCCGCGTGCGTGGGAAGTCTCGCCCAAACGTGGCGCGAGCACTCCTGCCCGCACGCACGTGGCATAGCCGACGCCCCTACCCGATGCGTTGCCACGCAGTCTGCGAGGCCGCGAGCGAATGCCAAGCGCCGAATCACGCACTCTCCGCGGAAAGATGCAACGGCGCTGGACGCTTGGCGAACAAGGAGCCATGGCTCCGCCACAGGCGCGCGGGCAAGAATGCCCGCGCCACTCGGAGTATCTATTTTTCTTCGGCTTCTTTTTCCTTCTCTTTGCGCGCCGACCAGCGATCGAACGCCCGCTCCAGCATATCGGGCATTTTCTCGATCGTGTGGACCAGCGGCCCGGTGCGCCCGAGCATGTGCACGTGGAGTTCGCTGCCGCGGACGGCGACCAGTGCGACCGGAACCACGCGGATGCCGCCTCCGCCGCCTCCGCCCTCGCCGGCGGACGCTTTCTTTTCCATTTCGCCGCCCCCGCCGCCGGCTCCCACTCCCAGCGCGACGCGCGAGATCGGGATGATCGTGAATTCGCCCGCCGCAACGGGCGCGCCGACGATGGTTTCCGTTTTCGCCAAGCTCTTCAATTCTCCGACGAGGTCCTTGAGGATGTTCTGTGCGGTGTTCATGGCTCCCTCCATTCTGGTTCTGCGGCCGCTTGCCGCCGAGCCCTTCCGGTTTCGCGCGTCTTACTGCGCCGGCGCGCTCGCCGATGCGGCGCGCCAGGCCCGGAATATGGCCCGGTACGGCAATCCGGTCAAAAAGAACAGGACAGCTTTTACGATGCGATGGGGACGAAGACGGATTTCCAGAAAAAAACTATTTTCGCCGGTGAAATTCGCCTCGACGCCCGGCCTTTTGCCCCATCCGAACTGGGTGAATCCGTACAGCATGCCGGTCGTGGCCGGATCGGGCAGGGAAACGTTCGCTCGCCATCGGGTGAGATCGGCGGAACGGAAAATCCTCTTAATAAGGTTGGAGACTTGCCGCGCCAAAGTCCGCCGCAGCCCGGGATCGCGCAGGCAGCGCACCAGAAACCGCGCGGGAGCCGCGCGCCGGCGCTTCGGCCGTTCCGCGCGTTCGCGCTTTTTCTTCTTCGGTTTTCGTTCCGGCAGTCGCAGCGCGATTCCGGCAAACGAAAGTCGCGCTTCGCCCTCAGCCCACGGCAGCGGCCGCCAATATTCCAGCGCAACGAGCCAGCGCAAGCGCACCTCGCCGCCAGCCGTATCGACGACAAGCACAACAGGACTGAAAATCGCAATCGCCGTCACGAGCAGCGCGAGGAAAACAACTACCGCAAGAACAATGAGGAGGATCGTGAGAAAAAACATCGGCTACCTCGCGCTCGACCAGAGCCGCAATCACGCCGCATCCCCATGCGGCTTCATGGAGAAGTTTACGCCTATTGCGGCGCACGCTCCATGCCCCGTTTCGTCGAGGCCGTTCGCTAGCCTGTTTCCCCGCGCTCGACCATCCCCGTAGCACAGGCATTCTTGCCTGTGCGCTTTTCTCGTGCCCCGCCCGACACCGAGCCAGCGCCCCATGTAGCGCCGACGCCAAGCCTGCGTTTTTCACCATGCATGGAGGAAACCATTCGCCGGCGACGCACCGCCGCCATCGGCCCCTGTCATCCTGAGCGAAGCGAAGGATCCCGATCGCGCTAAGGCCCGATAGCCTACGAAGCTGGGGCGCCTGAGGCGTACTTTTCCGGCTGCTGATCGAAGCTTTGTTTGCAGCCGGCGCAGCAGAAATAAAAGGCGCTTCCCCGGTATTCGGAGACGTATTTCGCGCGGGCAATCTTCACCGTCATGCCGCAGATGGGGTCGGTGGCTTCGTCGGGAGCGATGCCGGACGGCGTGGGTGGGGCCTCAGCGCTGCGGGGTGCTTCCTCGCCCAATCGTGTCTGACCCAATCTGGGTTGCGTCGATTGCGGTTGGGCCGATTGCGCGCGAGCGGCCTTCACCTGAACGATTTCCGCGAGGATGCTCACCGCGATTTCCTCGGGAGATTTCGCGCCAATCGCCATTCCGGCCGGCGCGCGAACGCGTTTCAAGCTTTCCTCTGACATGCCGGCTGCGGCGAAGGATTGAAGGATTTTTTCGGCTTTGGTTCTGCTGGCGACGAAGGCAATGTAAGAGGCTTCGGTCGAAAGCGCCAGTTCGAGCCCTTCTTCATCCCGCTCGCCTTGCGTCGAAACCACGATGAACGTTTGCGGCCCGATCTTCACATCGCCGAGCCGCAGATCGTCGAGGACAACATCGGCATCGGGAAAATTCGCAGCGTCCGCTTCGGGCGCCGCGACGGAAACGGAAAAATCCACCGCCGCGCCGAGCCGCGCGAGGGTTCTGGCGACAGGTGAGCGGCCCAGAATCAGGATGCGAGGTTTTGCGTTTACCGGTTCGATGAAGATGTCCAAGGCGCCTCCGCTGTGGCACTTCATGGCGTAATCGACGACTCCCGCAGGCGACTCGGGGCTCGCCTCGGGTGTGATCCTGACCAATCGCGCGCGGCCGTCGGCGAGCGCCTTGAGCGCCTCCTTGATGACGACCGGCTGCGTGCAGCCGCCGCCAACCCAGCCCCAGAGCTGCCCGTCGGCCGTGATGATGGCCTTGCCGCCGGCCTTGCCGGAACTCGGGCCCTCCGTGCGGACGACGACGGCGAGGGCGAACGATTCGCCTTTCGCCACGAGTTCATCAGCTTTTTTCAGAAAGCGATCGAACATTTTCCTTCTCCCGCTCTTCCGTCACCTGGCCCGGCTCAACGCGAGATGCCGCTCGAGCGCCAGCAGGCTTTCGAGGTTGTGCGCGGGCGCGAAGACATCGATGAACGGCAGCGCGGCGCTCATCCCGCGCGTAACCGGCTCGTAGCCTTCAAGTCCGAGCAGCGGATTCAGCCAGATCAATTTCCCAACTCGGCGCTTCGCCGCCGCGAGTTCCGCCGCCAGCACGTCCGGCTCTCCCGTGTCCCAGCCGTCGCTCAGAATCATCAGCAGAGTATCACGCGAGAGCAGCTTCCGCCCGTGAACGCGAAGAAATTCGCCGAGCGATTCGCCGATTTTCGTCCCGCCGGCCCAGCCGGCATCCTCGAGTGAAAGCGCGGCAAGAGCTTCGGACAAGCTGGGTCTCTTGAGCGTGGGCGTGATATCGACGAGTTGCGTGCTGAAGAGAAACGTGTGGACGCGCTGGAAATGCTTTTGCAGAGCGTAAGCGAATTTCAGCAGAAACAGGCTGTAAGGATTCATCGAGCCGCTGACGTCCAGGAGAATCACCAGCCGTCCCGGTTTCCGTTTCCGAATCCGGTACTTCAGGTCGATCAGTTCGCCGCCGCGCGGGATGCCCCGCCGGATCGTCCGTCGCAGATCGAGAGGTCCGATTCCGGTGTTGGCAATGCGCAGCCGCCGGGAAAGGCGCAGGGCCATCCTGCGAAACAGGCGAAGCGAGAGTCGCTCGAGCGCCTCGGCATCCTGCTGCGGCACAAGCGAAAAATCCGTTCTCCGCAGCCGTTCGAGCGCGCTGGCCCCAATGACGGCGCGCCCGCCGTCTTCCTCAGCGCGTCCGCTGCCGGTGCCCGTGACGATCGGCCGCTCCGCGCCGCCAGCACGCCGTTCGCCCGTCGCCCCGCGCGATTTCCGTTCGCGGCTTTTCGGCGAAGCCATCGGCGGTGGGACATCCGCCGCGTTCCAAAACGCCCGAAAAAGCTCGTCAAAGCGATCCCACTCCTCCTTCGACGAGCAGATCACCGCGCGCAGAGCGAGCGGAAGCGTGTTCCGTTCGCTCATACCCTCGAGCCGCACCGCCGCCAGCGAATCCAGACTTTCCTTCACGCCAGCGGACAGCCCATGTGCCCGCGCGAACCGGCAGAATTCCACCACCCACCGATTCATCCGCTCTGTTTGTTCGGAATGCATTTCCCTTTGCGTTCTTCCATGCGAGGCCCAGGCGTGTGTAGCGCCGCCCTTCAGGGCGGCACGTCGTTCAGCAGGAGGAAAAATGGCGGGCTGAAGCCCGCCGCTACACAAACGGAGCCGCGCTTTAGGTGGAACTCGAAAGCAGCTTGCTGATCCCCTCGGCCTTGATCTTCGCAACATCCTCTTTGGATTTCGAAAGGCAGCTCAGCGTCTGTTCCGCCGCCTCCGCGTCCAGATGCGTCTTGCCCAGCGCCCTGAGCGCCGCGCCGCAATCGAGCGTTTCCGCAACGCCCGGCGGCTTCGCGAGCGGCAATTCCCGCACCGCGTGCACGAACCCGACGAGTTCCCGCCCCAGCCGCTCCTCGATTCCCGGCAGCCGCGCGCGAACGATCTGCAATTCCTTTTCGAGGGAAGGGTAATCGATCCAGTGATAAATACATCGTCTCTTCAGGGCGTCGCCCAATTCCCGCGTGCGGTTCGACGTGAGCACGACGTAAGGAATGTGACGCGCGCGGATCGTCCCCATTTCCGGCACGCTGATCTGGAAATCGGAAAGCAGCTCGAGCAGGAACGCCTCGAACGCCTCATCGGCACGATCGATTTCATCGACGAGCAGCACGGGCGAAACGTCTTCGGCCGAGATGGACTGAAGCAGCGGCCGCTCGAGAAGAAATTCGCGGCTGAAAATATGCTTTTCCTTTTCCTCGATCGAATCCCCCGTGCCTTCCTCGATCTTGATCGCTAGCAGTTGCTTCTGGTAATTCCACTCGTAGACGGCCGAGTTGACGTCGAGCCCTTCGTAGCATTGCAGTCGAATCAGCCGCGTGTTCAAGATCGCGGCAAGCACCTTCGCCACTTCCGTTTTCCCGAGCCCGGCGTGTCCCTCGATCAGCACCGGCTTGCCAAGCCGAATCCCCAGGAAAATGGCCGTCGCCAGCGCGCGATCGGTCACGTATCCCTGCTCTTCGAATCGCCGGATCAGCGTGTCGACATCCGGAATGTCGTCAGGTCTCGGAAGCCTTGGAGAATTCGTCATAGAGGTTTTTCCACTTGAGTTTATCTTAGCAGAACGAATGAGGAGGACCTGCGGCGGCATCCACAGGGCAGTTTAAAAACGTGTTTCTCACGAGCGGAGCATCGCAACCGCTGCTGCCCGGCTCACGCGCCCGTGCAGGTTAACTCCTGTCATCCTGAGCGAAGCGAAGGACCCCGAAAGCGTTGCGGCGAAGTACCCACGAAGGTGCACCGTCGGCATCCAAACTCTTCTCCAGATCAGCTCCCGAAAAGCCTTTGACCGGATCCCTGGCAAACGCCGTGGAGTGCCTGCATGAACAGTGGAGTAAAGGTGCCCCCATGGCTATAAGTCCTCGTGGTCGACCCTGTCTCGATGCGTGCGGGATCCGGCCCGACACACTGCGTCGGGACTCACTTCGTTCGTCGCAAGGGATTTCACTCAGGATGCCAGGATTTGAATTTATCCCACCACTCCCTTTTCCTTCAAAATGTTCCACACCTTCCAGGGAGCGATCGGCATGTCGATATGCTTCACGCCGAGGTGCGAGAGCGCGTCCACAACCGCATTCACGAATGCCGCCGGCGAGCCGACGTTCGGCGATTCGCCCACGCCCTTCGCGCCGAACGGGTGGTGCGGCGACGGCGTGCAGGTCTTGTCGGTTTCCCAATGGGGTGTTTCGACTGCCGTGGGGATCAGGTAGTCCATGAAATTGCCGCCCTGCACGTTGCCGATTTCGTCGTAGGAAATCTCCTGCATGAACGCGATGGCCAGGCCTTCGGTCAGGCCGCCATGGATCTGGCCGTCGACGATCATCGGGTTGATGATGTTGCCGCAGTCGTCCACGGCGACGAACCGGCGCACCTTCACTTCGCCGGTGCCCTTGTCGATGTCGACGACGCAAATATAGGTCCCGAACGGGAAGGTAAGGTTCGGCGGATCGTAATAATCGACCGCTTCGAGCCCCGCTTCGAGCCCCGGCGGAAAATTCGTGTAAGCGGCGAAAGCGATTTCCTGAATCGTCTTGCTCTTGCCCGGCGCGCCTTTCACGGAGAATTTGCCTGGTTCCCAAACGAGGTCCTCTTCGCTGACTTCGAGCAGGAACGCGGCGATTTTCCTGGCCTTGTCGCGGATTTTCCGCGCCGCAATCGCGGTGGCCGCGCCGGAGGTGGGAGTGCTGCGGCTGGCGTAGGTGCCCAGGCCGTAGGGCGCGGTATCGGTGTCGCCTTCCTCGATGGCGACGTCGGCGGCCGGAATCCCCAGCTCCTGCGCGACGATTTGCGCGTAGGTCGTTTCGTGGCCCTGGCCCTGGCTCTTGGTTCCCATCCGTGCGATCGCCTTGCCGGTGGGATGGATGCGAATCTCGCAGCTATCGAACATCTTGATGCCGAGGATGTCGAACTGGTGCGACGGCCCGGCGCCGACGATCTCCGTGAAGCTGGAGATGCCGATGCCCATCAGCTCGCCCTTCTTGCGCTTTTCCGCCTGCTCCTTGCGCAATTCGGCGTAGCCGATTTTGTCGAGCGCCAGCTTCATCGCCCCTTCGTAGTTCCCGCTGTCGTAGCTCCAGCCGAGCGGCGATTGATACGGGAACTTGTCGGCGGGAATGAAATTCCGGCGCCGGAGTTCCGCCGGATCCATTTTCAATTCGCCGGCGAGCACATCCATCGCCCGCTCGATCAGGTAGGCGGCTTCGGTGACGCGGAACGAGCATCGATAGGCAATGCCGCCCGGCGCCTTGTTCGTGTAGACGCCGTCGACTTCGCAGAACGCGCTGGGCATGTCGTAGGAGCCGGTGCAGATGCTGAAAAGCCCGGCGGGGAATTTCGAAGGCTGCGCGGCGGCGTTGAAGGCGCCGTGATCGGCGAGGGTCTTGACCCGCAGCGCCTGCAGTTTCCCGTCCTTGTCGGCCGCCAGTTCCGCGGACATGTGGTAGTCGCGCGCAAACCCGGTGGATTGCAGGTTTTCCGAGCGCGTCTCGATCCACTTCACCGGCCGGCCGAGTTGCAGCGAGGCCACGATGGCGCAGACGTAGCCGGGGTAGATCGGCACCTTGTTGCCGAATCCGCCGCCGATATCCGGCGAAATGATCCGGATATTCTGTTCCGGGATTCCGCCGACGAGCGCGAAAACGGTGCGATGCGCGTGAGGCGCCTGCGAGGTGAGATAGACGGTGAGCTTTCCCGTCGCGCGATTGAAATCGGCCACGCAGCCGCAGGTTTCGAGCGGCGCGGGATGGCAGCGCTGGAAGACGGCGTGGATTTCGGCCTTCGCCGCGGCGCCTTGAATCGCCTTGTCGGTGGCCTTCTGATCGCCTACTTCCCAATGGAAAATATGGTTGGTCTTTTCCTCGCGATCCTCGCGCAGGATGGGCGCGTCGGCATCGAGCGCGTGATGCGGATCGACGAGCACCGGCAGCGGTTCGTAGTCCACTTCCACGAGTTCGGCGGCATCGGCCGCGACGTAACGGTCCTCGGCGATGACAAACGCCACTTCCTGCGCCTGAAACAGCACCTTGCCCGTCGCCAGCACCATCTGCTTGTCGTGGAAAAGCGTCGGCATCCACGAGAGCCCGGCTTTCGCCAGATCCTCGCCGGTGATCACGGCGAGCACGCCGGGGAGTTTCATCGCCGGCGCGATATTGATTTTCTTGATCCGCGCGTGGGCGTAGGGGCTGCGCACGACGTGGCCGTACACCATATGCGGCAGATGCACGTCGTCGACGTAATTCCCCTTGCCCTGCACGAACCGCAGATCTTCCTTGCGCTTGATCGAGTGGCCCATGCCACCGATTTCGGGCGAAGTCTTCTCAATCATCGCGGGCCTCCTTGCGCCATCTTCGCGGCGGCATACTGAACCGCTTTCACGATGTTCTGGTAGCCGGTGCAGCGGCACAGGTTTCCGGAAATTCCGTGCCGGATTTCGTCCTCGCTCGGGTGCGGATTTCGCTTGAGCAGGGCGAGAGACGAGAGGATCATCCCCGGCGTGCAGTAGCCGCATTGCAGGCCGTGTTCTTCCTTGAATCCTTCCTGCAGCGGATGCAGCTTGCCGTCCTGGATCAGGCCTTCGACCGTGAGGATTTCGCTGCCGTCGGCCTGCACCGCGAACATCGTGCAGGATTTCACCGTCTTGCCGTCGAGCATCACCGTGCACGCGCCGCAATGGCTCGTGTCGCAGCCGATGTGCGTCCCGGTCAGTTCCAGCATTTCGCGAATGAAATGGACCAGCAGCAGCCGCGGCTCGACTTCCGCCTCGCGCTCCTGGCCGTTGATCTTGACGCGGACTTTCTGCTTTGCCGCCATCGCTCGCTCCTTCCGCTCTCGAAACTCTACTTCCGGGCGCGCTCGAGCGCGCGCAGGAGAGCCCGCTGAGTCAGCTCTTTCACCAAACCCTTCTTGTATTCGACCGGGCCGCGCAGATCGGAAACCGGCTCGGCTTCGTCGGCCGCAAGTTGCGCCGCCTGGCGAATCGCGGCATCGTCGAGTTTCTTGCCACGAAGAAACGCTTCCGCCTTGGCCGCCTTCACCGCGGTCACGCCGACGTTCGTGAGCCCGATGCCCACATTCTGGCAAACGCCCTTGGCGTCCACCGTCACCTGCACCGCGACGGCGGCCGTGGCGAAGTCGCCCACTTTCCGTTCCAGCTTGAAATAGGCGCCGCCGCTTCCCGCGGGCGGAATCGGAATGCGAATTTCGGTGAGAATTTCTCCCGGCTTGAGCGCCGTGGTGAGGAGGGAAACGAAAAACTCCTCGATCGGAATCACCCGCTCGCCGGCCTTGCTGGTGGCGACGATTTGCGCGCCGAGCGCGAGCATCGTCGCCGGATGATCGTTCGCCGGATCGCCGTGAGCCAGATTGCCGCCCACCGTCGCCATGTTGCGCACCTGCGGGTCGGCGATCACCGAGGCGGTGTCGAAAAGAAGCGGATATTTCGTACGGATCAGCGGCGAATGCTCGATGTCCGATTCGCGCGTCAGCCCGCCGATTTTCAGATGCCCGCCTTCCTCCTTGATATAGGAAAGGCCGTCAATGCGGTTGATGTCGACCAGGTAGCTCGGTCGGGCCAGCCGGAATTTCATCATCGGAATCAGGCTTTGCCCGCCGCTCAGAATTTTCGCGTCTTCGCCGTACTGGTTGAGGAGATTGAAAGCTTCGGGAAGTGTCTTGGGTCGGAAGTACTCAAATACCGGCGGAATCATGGTTCTACTCCCTCCCTCCGTCTGACTGGCTGAAGAAGAGCCTCGGCAAGCGCGAAGGGCAGCGGGCACGCCCGAGCCCGAGTTCCGGTCTGCCGCTTTTTCGACTGTAGCACACCCCCCGCACCGATTGAACCACTGCAAACACCAATCCACCCGGGCGCCAAGGTTGAATCAATGTTGTCATCCTGAGCGAAGCGAAGGACCCCGAAAGCATCAAGGCGGTTTGCCCCACGAAGACATACCATATCCCAACGTAGTGCCTCCCCTACTCGGCCGCATTGAAGCACCCACTGACGAGTCCTTATAATAAGAGGAAAGGCCATGGCCACCGATTTCTACGTCAAAGCAGCCGAACTCGCCTCGAGCGGCAAACCTTTCGCCGTCGCCACGGTTGTGCGCGTCGAAGGCTCCTCCTCCGCCAAGCGCGGCTCGAAAGCCCTGATCGACCACGAGGGCAAAATCGCTCACGGCTGGGTGGGCGGCGGCTGCGCGGAATCGGCCGTGCGCACCGGCGCCGTCTCCTGCATGGAGAAGAACGCATCGGTCCTGCTGACGCTCGATATGACCGACGAAGTGCTGGGCGTGGGAATGCCGTGCGGAGGCAAAATGGACGTCTTCATCGAGCCGGTGCTGCCGAAGCCTGAACTGCTGATCGTCGGCCACGGACGCATCGCCGAAACGCTCGCCGGCCTCGCCAGCCTGCTGCATTTCACCGTCACCGTCAACGATCCCGGCGCGAATCGCGAGTCGTTTCCGACCGCCGATCGCCTGGTGACGCGCGATTTCGACTTGAGCCAGAACGCCCATCGGTCCGAACACGTTCGTCGTCATCGCCACGCAGCACAAGGGCGATCATCTGTGGCTGCAAAAGGCGCTCGAGAAGGAAGCGGCGTACATTGCGCTGATCGCCAGCGCTCATCGCGCGCGCATCGTCCTCGATTACCTCTTGGCCGAAGGCGTCCCCGCCGAAAAAGTGGGGCGAGTCCATTCTCCCGCCGGCCTCGATCTCGGCGCGCAAACTCCCGAGGAAATCGCCCTGAGCATCCTCAGCCAGATCGTGGCCCTGCGCCGTGGCGGCACCGCGAAACCGATGACCCACAAGGAATCCGCCGAAGGGAAGAGCACTGCCGAACCCGCCGAGCAGGTGATCCGCGAATGCGACACCGGCCGCGCATCCTGATCAAGCGCCCAGCTCCGGAAGAAATGTGAGCACGGCCTCCAGTAGCACAGGCTTCAGCCTGTGCGCCTTTCCCCAGACCCAACTCCAGCACGATCCCACATCACCAAGCGCTCATCGCGCGCTGCTCGTGCCTTTCGTAGCGCAGCCACTCCTGGCTGCGGCCTTATTTCCACTTATGATGCTCGACTTCTGCGCCGGAAAACCGTAAAGTGTCGCCGGAGAAAATCGATGACAGAAACGCAACCGGTCCCGGCCCCAGATCCAATTCTGCAAATTGGTTTTGGATTCTGGGCATCCAAGACTCTGCTGAGCGCCATTGAACTGGAACTCTTCACGGAGCTGGCAAAGCATCCCTTGCCGCTCTCCGAGTTGCAGTCCAGGCTGGGATTGCATCCCCGGTCGGCGCGCGATTTCTTCGACGCGCTTGTCTCGATGGGCTTTCTCGGACGAGATGGCGATACGTACCGCAACACGCCCCTGACGGAGTTCTATCTCGATAAACGCAAGCCGACCTATATCGGCGGCATTTTGGAGATGTGCAATCACCGGCTATACGGGTTTTGGGGCCACCTCACCGAAGCCCTCCGCACGGGACGCCCGCAAAACGAAACGCGCGATGGCGGCATGCCCGTCTTTGAAGCGCTGTACGCCGACCCTGCGCGGCTCAAACAGTTCCTTGCTGCGATGACCGGGATCAGCCGTGGCGCCAACATGGCCATTGCGCGTCTCTTCCCTTGGGCGCAATACAAAACCTTTGCGGATATCGGCACGGCTCAGGGCGATCTCGCTGTTCAGATTGCGAAGCACAATCCGCGTCTCGAAGGTGTCGGATTCGATTTGCCGGAAGTGGCTCCGATTTTCGAGGAGTATGTCGCCGAAAATGGCGTCTCGAGTCGGCTCCGTTTCGAACCTGGCGATTTCTCCAAGGATCCGCTGCCCAATGTTGACGTGCTCACGATGGGCCACATTCTGCACGATTGGGGGCTCGAGACGAAACAGACGCTGGTCGGGAAGGCGTTCGATGCGTTGCCGGAAGGCGGCGCGCTGATTGTCTACGAGGCCATCATTGACGAGGAGCGCCGCAAGAATACGTTCGGTCTTCTCATGAGTCTCAACATGCTGATCGAGACGCCCGAAGGATTCGATTACACCGGCGCTGATTGTTGCGTTTGGATGAAAGCAGCAGGATTCCGTGAAACGCGCGTAGAGTATCTCGTCGGCCCCGACTCGATGGTCATCGGCATCAAGTAGCCATGTAGCACAGGCACTCTTGCCTGTGCGCTGCTGTCCGGCAAATGCCGCCCAATTCAAGCACAGCAAGCCGCTAGTAGCGCAGCCACTCCTGGCTGCGGCCGTGGTCATGCCACACTTCGACGGCAGGCGCCGCCCCGCGAGAATTTCCCCCGGCCTTTCGGTCCCGATGTGGCACGGGCACTCTTGTGTCAAGTTCCAGGACATCCTTTACAGAGTGTTATCAGGACATTCTTTACACTTGCGGGTCAGTGTCGCTCAGCCAGCGGTCCACCGCGGTGGACCGCTGGCTGAGCGGGTCGAGCTCGCGGACCAGGCTGCGGCAGTAGTAGACCAGGATCCGTCCTTCGACCCGGATCAGTTCCACCCATTCGCCGGCCAGGGCCCGGCTGATGTCCCAGCGGCGGCCCTCGAGGCAGAGCTGACCCTCAGCCTGCAACTTGCGCACCTCGGCTCCCGCGTCGTATTCCCAGGCCGGCGGATTCGGCTGATACCGTTTCGTGCTCTTGCTCCACACCGAAGCCGGGGTCCGCATGCCCAGCGCTTCATGGGGACGCACGTGGTTGTATTCCTGCCGGAACGCGTCCAGCCACACCTGGCGCTGCTCGCCGACCGGCACGCCGCGCCGCCGCATCGCCGCTTCCAGCGTTCCATGGAAACGCTCCACCTTCCCTTGCGTTTGCGGATGCCGATAGCCGCTGAAGTGCATCCGAATGCCCTGCTTCATCAGCCACACCGTCAGCCAGGTCCAACCCGTCGCCGCCCGCATGTTCCACCACGGCGTGCCGTGATCCATCAGCATCGCCTCCGGCACGCCGGACTGCGTGAACACCGCTTCCAGACACTCGCGCACCGCATCGGCTCGCGTCGACCAGGTCCCGGTGAGCGTCACGGCGTAGCGGCTGTGATCGTCGAGCAGCGAGAGCGGGCCGACCGGCGCGTCCCAGCCCACCGGGCTCTTGAAATCCATCTGCCAGAGCTGGTTCGGCGCGCCGCGCTCGAACCGCTTCGTCGCCGCGCGATGCCGGTCCTGCGGCCGCACCAGATCATGGCGATGCAGAATCCGCTGCACCGTGATCACCGGCAGGTCCACGCCCTCGCCCGCCAACAGATGCCGCAGCTTGCGCGCTCCCCAGTCGGGCCGCTGCTCGCGCAGTTCGACAACGCGCTGCTCGATCCCCACCGGCGTCCGCGCCGGACTGTGGCGCGGACGCCGGCTCCGCTCGGCCATGGCGACCAGCCCGCCCTCCTGATAGCGCCGCAGCCAGAACGTAGCCGGTTGGCCGCGAGAATCTCGAACTCCCGGCACAGTGCCTGCATCGTCTTCTCGCGCCGGCTGGCGCAAACCACAAACCGCATCCGCTGCTCGTCTACGTCCACGGTCCCCCAAGCCATCCTCGCCCCCGTCCGAGGGCGGTCACCGCCCTCGTCACAAACCGGGGCGAGTGTAAAGGATGTCCTGATAACACCGTGTAAAGGATGTCATGAGTCTGAACACACTCTTGCCTGCGCGCAAGTGTCCGGCAAATGCCGCTCAATTCAAGCACACCAATCCTCGGCCAAGCGCGTAATCGCAATAGACTTGAGTATCCAGTATGACCAAGGCCGCAGCCAGGAGTGGCTGCGCTACAAACGCTGTCGCCGCTCCGCGACAATCTCCGCCAGAATGCTGAGCGCGATTTCTTCCGGGCTTTCGGCACCGATGTTCAGCCCCGCCGGCGCGTGCACCGTGGCCAGCTTTTCGGCCGAAATGCCTTTCAAGCCAAGGCTGCGCAGAATTTCCTGCGCCCGAGCCTTCCGTGAAACCAGCGCCACATAGGCCGCATCCGCCGCGACCGCCTGTTCCACCGCTTCCTCGTCAAATCTTCCCCGGCTCGCCACCACAACGTACCGTTCCCGATTCGCCGGCAGCAGCGAAAAATCCAGCGTGCGCAGCACGCGATCCGCCTCCGGCATCTCCTCCGGCGAAAGCAACGGATCGACAAACGTAACGCTGAAATTCACCACGCGCGCCAGTTTCGCCAGCGCCAGCGAAACCGCCTCTCTGCCGACGAGCACCAATTCCGGCCGTTGAGCCGCAGGCTCCCCGGCTGCGAGCACTTCGCGCCCCGCGAGGTCCACTCCCTCGAGAATCTCCGGCTCCTCCTCGCCGCGTTCCGCAAAGCCGCGCAATTTTTCCATGTCGCTGGCCGAGTCGATATCCGCCAGAATCCCCGCGTCTTCCACCGGCACTTTCAAAATATGTTCCAGGTGGCTCCCGAAAATCGCGCGGCAACCGATATCGCCGTGCAGTTCCATCACCTCCGGAAACACGCTGCGATCGAGCAGCACCGGATTGCCTCGAAAACCCCGATAGACGGGAATCTCAATCTGCGGCCTCGCGCTCGCATAGTGCTCGATCAACCGATCAATCGTCGCAGGGCGAATGAATGGCTGATCGGCCAGCACGATAAGCGCCGCCTCCGCGAGCGGATCCACAGCCCCAAGCCCCACGCGCAGCGAACTGCCCATCCCTTCGCGGTATTCTTCATTCACCACCACGCGAACGCCTTCGAGCGAAATGCGCCGCCGAATTTCCTCCGCCGCGTGCCCGAGCACGACGACGATTTCAGCCGCGTGCGAGCGCCGCACGTTATCGATCACGCGCCCAAGCAAAGTCTCTTCCGTGCCCGGCTCGACCGGCAGCAATTGCTTCGGCATCCCCATGCGGGAAGACATCCCCGCCGCCAGGATGATGGCGGAAACGCGTGGCGTGGTGTCTTTTTCGCTCAATGCCATCCTCAACAAGCGATGTTACCCTCCGCCCCGGCCTTCGGGAAGCGGCAGCCCAACACGGCATCGGTGGCCGCCCCCGCAAACGAATTGACCGGGAGGCGCGCGTAGCCTAACATCGCGCGCCATAAGCGCTGCCCGGCCGGACAAGTAGCACAGCCATTTCTGGCTGTGCGCCGGTGTAGCTTATGCAGAAACCGCATTTCCAGAGGTGAGCGCGATGAAGCCGGACGAAGCCAGGCGCTACGAAAAAGCTCTCGTCGCGATTCTGTTCCTCACCTGGGGCACGGTTTTCCTCGACCGCATGTCGCAGTTGTATCTGGCTCCCTACTTCGCTCCCGAATTCCATCTGTCGGAAGAGCAGATTGGCATGCTGGCCTCGGTCTTGGCGATCACCTGGGCGTTCTCGACTCTCTTCTTCGGCGCGCTCTCGGATCGTTTCGGCCGCCGGCGAATTCTCATCCCCGCCGTGTTCGCCTTTTCCGCGTTGTCGTTTATTTCCGGCCTGGCGCGGAGCTATCACGAACTCCTGCTGATCCGCGGCTTGATGGGCGTCGCCGAGGGCCCCACGTGGTCGATCCTCACCGCGCTGATCGAGGAATCGTCGCCGCCATCGCGTCGCGGCCGGAACACCGGCATTGTAGTGAGCGCCGCCGCGCTGGTCGGCCTCGCCATCGCTCCGGTCCTGACCACGCAGGTGGCCGCGCATCTCGGCTGGCGTTGGGCGTTCGTCGTCGCGGGCCTTCCCGGCCTGCTGATAGGCCTGCTCATCTGGAAATACGTCAAGGAACCGGCCGAAATCGGCGTCAAGCCGCGCGCGCCGCACGCAGTTCATTTCCGCAACTACTTTTCCATCCTGCGCTATCGCAACATCTGGCTCTGCTCCCTCGCATCGACGGGATTCGTCTCCTGGCTCTTTCTGACGAACGTTTTTGCTCCGCTTTTCCTGACCGAACAGGTGCGCATGGCTCCGACGACCGCCGGCTTTCTGCTCGGCGCGAGCGGCCTGGGCAGTTTCTTCATCGGTTTTCTTTTCCCCGCGCTCTCCGATCGACTCGGCCGCAAACCGGTGCTCTTGTTGATGGGCGTGATGTCCACGGTAGTTCCGCTGGCGATGCTGGTTCGTTCTCTTCACGCCTCACCGTGGATTCTCGCCGGAATCCTGTTTCTGACGAACGCCGGCCAGGGCCTCGCCACGCTGATCATGGTCCTCGTCCCCACAGAAAGCGTTCCGCCCGAATTCGCCGCCACATCCATCGGCCTCGCCACGCTGGTAGGAGAACTTTTCGGCGCCACAGCCGCCCCCGTCATCGGAGGCGCCTTGGCCGAAAGCCACGGCTTGGCCACGCCCCTGTGGATGGCCGCCGCAGGCACCGGCATAGTCATCGTAGCTGCACTGTTCCTCAAAGAAACCGCCGGCCCCGAAGCCCCCCGCCGCCCCGCCATGGAATCGCACGACATGGGCAGCGGGAAGGGCGCCGCCGCGATCGCCTGATAGGTGCCGGGGAGCCCGCGCCGGGGCGAACGTTGATCGGTGGCAGCGCCGTAACCCTGGCCGAGCGGCAAGCCTCGAACAGTCCTTTGAGGTTCTCGAGTCGTTCTTGACGTGAAAGGGACTCCAGAGTCTAATCGCTGATGCATCCCATGTGCAGGCGAACCAGCCGAAGAAGATCCCGCATCCTTCTGCAATTCTGCGCTCTGCTGCTTGCCGGCGCCTGTTCTCTGGCGGCCCAATCGAAAAACCCGGCAGATCTTTCCGCGGGCAAGATATTGGTGGCAACGCGTGGCGGGACGGACTCGCTATTCGCGAAATCGGTGATTCTGCTGGTGCGCTACGACCATACCGGCGCGTTGGGTCTCATGGTGAACCGGCGATCGACCGTGCCGATTTCGCGTGTCTTGCCGGAATTGCAAGGCGCGGCAGGGCATTCCGAGCCCGTATTTGTCGGGGGACCGGTTGAGCTGCGCACTGTATTCGGATTGGTTCGCGGACCACGCGAGCCCGAGGGTGCGACCGAAGTGTCCGGGGACATTTACCTGCTCGCATCGAAGACGGCGCTGGAGACCGCGCTCGGCGAACCCTCGAACCCTGGCACGCTGCGCATTTACGTCGGCTATTCCGGATGGGGTCCCCACCAGCTCGAAAACGAGGTTCTAAGCGGCAGTTGGTACATTTTCAGCCGCAGCCAGGACTTGGCATTCGACGCGAAACCAGCAACACTGTGGTCGAGGCTTATCGGCAAAGCTCAACAGCAGCTGGTGTGGCTCGGCTTCACCCTCCCCGGGCGCTAACCTGGCAGGCCGGCGCCGCAGCCGCGGCCGGCCAATCTCCCGGAATTCCACAGCGACCGCGTGACGTGTTCGACGCGTGCGCCCGTAGCACAGCTGGATAGAGTCCGCCTCCGGCGGAAACCAGAAGCTCGGGCGCTGTGAACCCGGGCAAGCGCGCGAGGTATCCTGCAATTCCCCGCAGCGTCGCCACGAGTTAAAATCTCCGAGCGTGCGCCCGTAGCTCAGCTGGATAGAGTCCGCCTCCGGCGGAAACCAGAAGCTCGGTACCCCCCACCGGCTCGCAAGCGCAATTCCCCAGCTGCCGCCTCACGTGCAAAACTCTCGATGCGTGCGCCCGTAGCACAGCTGGATAGAGTCCGCCTCCGGCGGAAACCAGAAGCTCGGCGCGTCATCCCCGATTCGCATCGGCACGGAACTCCACACCAGCCGCACGACATGGTAAACTCTTCAGGCGTGCGCCCGTAGCTCAGCTGGATAGAGCGTCTGGCTACGAACCAGAAGGTCGGGGGTTCGAATCCCTCCGGGCGCGCCATTCCCGCCGATGTTCTTCGTATACGTCCTGCGCAGCGAAAAGACGGGTCGGCTGTACGTCGGCCACACCTCCAACCTCGATCAGCGGCTCGGCCAACACAACAACGGCATCACGAAATCCACGAAAAACCGCGGACCGTGGAAGCTGATTCACCACGAAGAATTCGGCACGAGGTCGGAAGCCGCCCAGCGAGAGCGGTTCCTGAAGACGGGCCAGGGCCGCGAGCAGTTGAAGGAATTGCTGACAGAACTGGAGCGTAGCTCAGCTGGATAGAGTCCGCCGGAGGCGGAAATCCGCCTTTGGCGGATCGGGGGTTCGAATCCCTCCGGGTGCGCCATCTTTCCCAATGAAAATGCGGATTCTAGTGAATCGGCCTGAGCGATGAAAGTGGATAGTTCTATGCTGGTGCCAGGCCTGGCCCAAACGAATCGCGATCTTGATATGTCGCGGCGTTCAATCATCCGCGTACGATAAAACCTGTCACCGATTGATCTTCTCCTTCAGCCAGTCGGCCATTTGTGGGATCACGACTGGCCAGTACTCCACCGCGCAATGCTCGCCGCGGCCGAGCAGCCACAGATCGCCCTCCTTCGCCGACTGGTAGGTCGACATCAGGTCCGGGACGGGGTTGCCAGGCATCGCGCGTGCCGTTGACCACGAGCAGGGGTCCGTTGATCAGCTTGTCTCCGGGTTTTGCCTCGGGCGCCAGCGAGTTCTTCATGCCCAAGTGCAGCCCCGCGCACATGGCCACGATCGCCTTAACGCGCGGATCGTTTCGCAGGGCCGCGCTCAACGTGGCTTCCCCGCCATAGCTTTGCCCGAAGAAGCTGATGCGCGTGGTATCGATATCCTCTCGCTTCAGGTACGTTTCGCAGGACGGCGAAATTGGCGTCCGGCATTGGTGATCTCGGGGCCACTGCCTGCTCTCGCCGAAGCCGGGCAGGTCGAGCGTGGCGACGGCAAATCCTTTGGCGAGCATGTCCTGGATGGGGCGCCAGTGGTTCGCCTTGTACTGGTCGACGCCCCCGCACCAGATGACGAGCGGCGGCTTCTCGACGCCGAACGGCTTGTGCAGGTAGGTGGTGATATTGCCGTCCTTGTACGGCGCCTTCACCACCTCCAGCGGCACGTCGAACAGCTTGCCGCCCTTCTGGTACACGCGCAGCTGCGCGTCATAGGCCTTGGCTTGCTGTTCCGAAGTCGATCCTCGGGAACCAGGCGAGCGCGTAGTAGACGCTCGAGGTCATGTAGGCCTTGAGGGCCGCATGCCGCGGTCCGGTCTTGACGAGCGCGTCGCCGCGGTCTTCGTAGTACTTGCCGAGGGCGCTCCACTCATAGACCCACCCTCCGGGCGCGTCGCCTTCCTGCCTCACGATCCGCCGAAGCGTCTGCCGGATGATGTCCTCATCGCCCCCGAGGTACGTATACGCCCGGATGCGGCGCTCCTCGAGAACCACCTTCCCGTCTTTGAAGTTCGGGCTCTTGTCTGTCGCCTGGAACTGCGGGCAGGGACGGGGCCTGGGACTGGGCGAAGCTGGCCGAAACTGCCAGCAGTGAGAACAATGGCACGGCCAGACCGATCGCCACTGATCCGCAGAGTGCCCGCCTAAGGGTTTCCCGGAAACGAGACATATGCACGAGATTGATCCTTTCTACCGGCAGATCGAACAGGGGCCCGGATTATAGTATTCGGTGCGCCGCGAGGCAATCGGATTCATCGAAGCGGCTCCAGTACGGCGGGGAACGGGTCAACCGGAATTTCCATTTTCGATCCTTCGGTGAGTTGAGCAGCTTGGTGCACTCACTTCTGCTCGGCTTTGAAGGCCGGGAGGATCACACGCGGCAGCGAGCGCTTGTCATTGCTCTTTTGGAAGATTCTTGTAGCGAGAGATACCGTGGCTTCGCAACGGGGCCGACCAGGAACGACGGGGCTTGCGAGAGCGTGCTGACATAGCCGCGACGCGGGAATGGCGCGCAGACCGGCAGGAAACAACTCCTCGCCAGCAAACGAAGAGATGGATTTCAACTGTCACGTCTTTTTCGAGCTTCATCCTCTCGGCTGTATGCCTCTATTGAGACTTCCAACTGGGAAATGGATCTTAGTTCAGGTGGAAGTTCTCCAATGAATGAGTGCGGAACAGTGACAGGAAACCTGAAGTTGCGGGGGAATTTGTCTTTGAAATCACCGGGCGCAAAAGAGAGCCATACATTAGCCGCAAACTCAAAATAGAGTTGCAACTGTGTGTTCATGTCAATCAATTCTTTCGGTTCATGCCCGTCAATTCTTGGTAAGACATGCCGGATAAACTTGCCACCTTCACGTTCCCACTCACGGCCGATGATGGCCGGGATTTGGTGCCCTTTGTTGCGATAGTCACTAATCTGTTTGCGGAGCGGATTCTCTTCAATTCGGACTAAATCTTCTTCCCACTTCCAGAAATACCTGAGCTTGCTATGCTCCTTCTGGCCGCGAGTGATGGCTGTTCGCAGCGCTTCGAAGACATGGTCAATCTGCCAAAAGAAAGCGGCTAGATGAGATCTGCAAATCACCACATCAGTTTGCATTTGATCGCGAATCGCTTGTTCTTGAGCCTTTAGCTTGTCCACATGGGTTTGAAGAGCAGCGGTCTGCAAATAGACACGAACATACGCTAGATGGTATGCAGCATAGTTGATGCCAAACCAAATCTCAGACAATGCGTCCACGAAATCTGGGTCTGGGACATCCGGCATATTGCTCGCGTCTCTGCTTCTGGCATTCATGCCCGCTGATTCTGTCATCGAACTGAAACTAATTCAATTGAACTGTAGGGCTTATCACGGTTAAGAGATCAGCTCTGGCAGCCGAGCGCGAGCATCAGCTCTTTTAGGGCAGGGGCGGGACGTGCCCGCCCCGAACGAGCAGTCAATCCGCCCGCCCCTGCCAGGGTCGGGGTTCAGTGCGGTGCAGGCCTGTAGAGAAACGGGACCGTGACGATCACAGACATGGCGATGGGCTTGTCGCCGAGGAGGGCCGGCGCGAATTTCCAATGGGAGAAAGCGGCTTTGGCCTTTTGGTCGAGGACGGGATTCAGGCTCTGCTTCACGCGGATCTGGCTGACCCTCCCGTTGCTCCCAATCACCGCGAGCAGAACCACCTTGCCTCGAACTCCCTTCTGCCGCAAGTCCGCAGGATATTGGGGCTCGACGCCATCTTCTGGGATCGGAACGATAAGGCTGATCTGTCCCCGCAGGGCCAAGGGCATGGCGTCCGCGAAATCGAGCACCCAAGTCCCGCGCGAGTTGGATAGTTTGGGTAAGTTCAAAGACCACGTGGGTAGCTGCCACATTCCATCCGGCCTATTCACCCTATCCTGCAGAATCACACCGACCACGAGTACGTTGTGCGCCACGCTGATGCGTTCGGGCAAGAATGCACTCGAATCGTGGCCATTCTCCGGATGCAACGTCCCTGGCACAGAAACCGGGCGACGTGGAATGGCCGCAGCCACCGGGCTGGGCGCAACGCGCGCGCGCTTCGGCAGGGAAGAAGCGGGCGGCTGCGGCACAGGCGGCGGAACCGGAGGATTGGCATCGTGCAAGATCAGCAAGCCCTCGGGACCCGTTGCAGAGCCTTCCGGCGCCGGAAAGCCGCGAGCCTCGCCAGATCCTCCGCTGCCGACAGAGTTTGGGGCTGCCGGGAGACCTTTACGTCCCGGGTGAGGACCGATACTCATCGGCGCGTAGGCATTTCCCAGTGGCGGCGTAACCGTTCCAGGCGAAAGCGAGAGTGACACCAGCCGGCCCGCGCCCGCAGCAAGTCCGATGTTGGGCGCCGCTACGCTCGATCCGGACCCGTTTGAGGACTGCCCACGAACGGCCTTCGGCGCCGAGGGCAGCGAAGGGAGAGGAACGGCACCGGAGGTGGCCGGTAAGTGGATCGTCGAGGCGCCGAGCGAACGAGTGCCGACCGTTGGAACCGCTGGACTGCCCTGCGCGGCCACGTAAGGCGAAGCCGCTCGCGTGGCGTGGATGCCGCCGAGCGCGCCCGACAGCGGTGGTGCGGGCGCGGCGGCTTTCCCACCGGCGAACGCGAAATGGCCGCCAGCCGGGGCGACTCTTGCGAGCGTTGGCGCAGCCGCCGCAGCCTCGCCAGGCGAAGCCGCTCGCGTGGCGTGGATGCCGCCGAGCGCGCCGGGCAGCGGTGGCGCGGGCGCGGCGCCGTTCCCTCCAGCGAACGCGAGACCGCCGCCAGCCGGAGCGACTCTTGCGAGCGTTGGCGCAGCCGCCGCAGCCTCGCCAGGCAAAGCCGCTCGCGTGGCGTGGATGGCGCCGAGCGCGCCCGGCAGCGGTGGTGCGGGCGCGGCGCTTTTCCCACCGGCGAACGCGAAATGGCCGCCAGCCGGGGCGACTCTTGCGATCACCGGCGCAGCCGCCGCAGCCTCGCCAGGCGAAGCCGCCCGGACGCCGTGGACTGCCCTTGGCGAAAGGAAGGGCGGTTGCGCCACGGGTGCGTTCGGGCTCGGAAGTATATCCATCGGTCCCTGCGGCGTCTGGTAGGTGATCCGAGGCGCGCGAAGCTGCGCTTGCTCCGATTCCTTCCCCCGCGCCGCGCGAAGCTGGTTTGGATGGATCGCGATTGCGGGACGAGCCGGCGCGTCGGCTTCCCACCGAATGATGTTGGGCATCGCCGGCAGGAATTCCGGCAGTTGCGGCGGCGCTTGCGGCTCGATGAGCAGCTGCCGCAGGTTCGTCGCGTGTGGCGGCTGGAAAACAACCGTGGTGTTCGGGTTGTAACCCCGCGTGACCACTTGCTGCCGCGGCCGCTCGCGCCGCGCCTGGGCCTTGGGTTGGCGCCGCTTCGGCAGGGGCGCGATCCTGGGCACGACGTCTCTCGCCGGGCCGTACCAGGTGATGTGGACCTCCGGCAGCGGGAGACGCGCCGGCGGCGGCGCCACGCGGCTGGTCGTGAGAGCCGCAGACAGCAGAAACGCGTGGCAGACGAGCGATCCCGTCAACTGCCAGCCGAGGCGGTGCGCCGGGGGCACCCGCAGCCGGAAGAAAGACTCGGCCGTGTGCAATCCCCACACGTCGCGCGGTCCCCAGACAACCACCCGCAGGTTTCCAAAAATATTCGCCGCGCGCCTCTGCCAGCGCACTTCGAGACGGGATGGTTCAAACGCACCGAAAGCGTGGCTGGCGGAAGCACGCATGGTGACATTCGCCCTTAGGTCCTCCTCGCAAACCGCCTGATGAAACCGGATAGCCCTCCCAGCAGCGATTTGCGCGTCCCCTTATCCTGCGACTCCTGTTGGCTGCTCGCGTAATCGTCCAGGTCCTTCTTCGTAAGGTTCAGCCAGGTCTGGCCGGGGCCGCCTTTGGCCACTTTGACTCCTTGCTGGAGATGGACAGGGGAGGAATGGGTCGACTTGGGAGCGGGCTCCGTTTTTGCCGGTTGCTGCGGAAGGGTCGAAGACTTCTCTCGTCTCGGCGCCATCGCCAGCCTCCTTGCGTCGCACTTGGCCCCGGGTCCTTGGTGTCGCGCCCCCCGAAGTTAGGATGACCGACCGACGAGCGTCCTCTTTCAGGAATAAACCGCTACCGCACCGAGACCACGGGGGTGCTACGAGAACCAGCCTCCGGCACACATACGTGGCCTAAACTCTCTCGCGAAAACGGGTGCAACGCAAGCAAAACCGTGTCCCCACTCCCGGCCAAAGGCAGAATCGGCTGGGGCCATGCTCAGGGGGCTTGCGGTTGTCTACGGACGTTAACCTGCATATCTCACAAGGAGCCCGTCCCCAACTTTGCCGCCTCGCAAAAACGCGTGTCATCCTGAGCGAAGCGAAGGACCCCGAAAGCCCCAAGGCTCAGTTGCCCACGTAGACAGGTTGCCAGAAAGAAACAACCACGCCCTTTTTGCAGCCGGCCTTCGATACCACAAGCACTCTCCACTTCATGCCGCCTTGTTGCTGAGAAATCCCGGTTAAGGTCAGTTGGGGAAGATTTTGAGGGCGGCTTTTACTCGTAGGCGATACCAAAGAAAGTACTGTGGACTTTGATCTGACAAACTGCAAACCAGAAGCCCGGGGGTTCGAATCCCTCCGGGCGCGCCATTCCTCCTCTGTAAATCACGCAATCGTGCCAAACATGTCCCCTCTGCATAGCGTGTGTCTCCCTGTCTCTGGCAGGTATACACTGAAGAAAAGGTCGTGAGGGCTGCTCCGCGAGCAATGCCCTGCCTGCCGGTTTCCCCGGCCTGAGTCATATGGGCTTCCGCTGCGTGTTTAGGCCAATCGATCTCATCGCGGTTCTAAGCAACGGGAGGAACGTACCATGAACCGACGCAAAGGGTTTCCTTTGAATGTGCACGCGGACTCTCGCGCATCGCGGCGTTCGAATACAGGGCGGACGCCAATGCCGGTCCCGCGAAGGGGCGCAGGGTCGAGGCGTATGCCCAAGCCTTCAGGCGGAGCGAAACAACTGCCCAACATCGTGCTCGTCCTGATGGATAACCTCGGCTACGGCGAGTTGGGGGTTTACGGCGGCGGCATCCTCCGCGGCGCACCCACTCCGCGCATCGATCATCTCGCTGCGGAGGGGACCCGTCTCCTCAATTTTAACGTCGAGGCACAATGCACGCCGAGTCGGGCTGCGCTGATGACGGGACGGTACGCCGTCCGCACCGGCAACGGCTCAGTCCCCATTGACACGCCGCGCTACGGGCTCGTGCAATGGGAATACACCATGGCGGAAATGTTATCTGACGTCGGTTACGCCACCGGCGCTTTCGGCAAATGGCATCTGGGCCGCACGGAGGGTCGCTACCCGACGGATCAGGGCTTCGACGAATGGTATGGGATCCCCAACTCCAGCGACGAGTCTTTCTGGCCGGATAGTTCGACGTACCGGCCGGACTCGGATCCCATTGCGGCGCCGGAGTACGTGATGGAGAGCACCAGGGGCCGGACCCCCAGGAAACTCAAAGTCTACGACCTCGCTTGCCGCCGGATCATCGACCGTGAGCTCACCGACAAAGCCAAGGACTTCATGACGCGCCAGGTCGAGGCAGGGAGGCCGTTTTTCGCGTACGTCCCCTACACCATGCCCCATCTGCCGGTAACGCCCGCCCCTGAATTTGATGGCAAGACCGGCAACGGCTACTGGGCCGACTCGCTGGCCCAAATGGACGCCTACATTGGCGAATTGCTGGACTTCCTTGAAAAGCTCGGCGTCAAGGAGAACACCATTTTTATCTTCACGTCCGACAACGGCCCCGAGATGTTGGAACCGTGGAACGGTTGGGCCGGACCATGGCGTGGAACATACTTTACCGGCCTGGAAGGCTCGCTGCGCGTCCCCTTCATCATCCGGTGGCCCGGCAAGATTCCCGCCGGTCGCGTGAGCAACGAAATCGTGCATGAGATGGACCTGTTTACAACGATCGCCTCCATCGTTGGAGGAAAAGTGCCGACCGATCGCGCGATTGATGGCGTCGACCAAAGCAAGTTTTTGCTGGGCAAACAGGACCGGTCCAACCGGGAGGCCGTCGTCGTTTATGTCGGCAATGAGATTTACGGCGTGAAGTGGCGGAACTGGAAAATGATGTTCAGGGAACTCGCAACGGGAACGAGCCCGGTGGAACAGTGGAGCATACCCAGGATCTTCAATCTCAACTTGGACCCAAGAGAGGAGCACTCGCTCAGCTATGAAGGTCAGTGCACGTGGGTGATGCAACGGGCGAGCAAGGTCCTGACGGACCACCTGACCTCGCTGAAGGAGTATCCGCCGATTCCCCCCGGCGCGCAGGACCCATATCTGCCTCCGAAGCGCAAGGAAGAGAAGAAGTGATCCGGGACGAGGGTTTTCTTCGAAGAATGAACCGCTACCGCACCGAGACCACAGGGGTGCTACGAGAACCAGCCTCCGGCACGCGTACGTGGCCTAAGCTCTCGCGCGAAAACGGATGCAACGCAAGCAAGGCTGTGGCCCCGCTCCCCGGTCAACGTCATCTCCGGCCGGTCATCCCCCTCGACTCCGAATTGCCGGTATCCGATGAATATCTTGTAGCCGTCTTGACACGCTTGGTATGATGATTGTGTGAGAAGTGTCATACTGATGGCAGGGAGTTATGGCAGCTAAGGGAACAAGGCGGAAGGACCGCATCACCGTATCACTGGATAGGGATACTACCCGATTTCTCAGGCAATTCCGTGCTCGGACACATGCGCCATCGCTCAGTGCATGCCTCGAAGAGCTGATCACCGAGCACAGGAGAAATCGGAAAGTCGAATTGCAAAACGCGCAGATCAACGCTTATTACGAGTCGATGAGCGAGCAGGAAACGCAGGAAGAGGCTGCTTGGGGCGAATTTGCCGAGGCTGAGCTGGCCGGCGGCAAGCAATAATCCGAATGCCCAAACCTCTGCAGCCACAGCGCGGTGAGATTTGGTTCGTCAAGATTCCGTCCGACCCTCCTGACAAAAACTCGCGCCCCGTTGTTATCGTCTCGACAAACGCAAGAAACCGCCACGAAAGGGCAACAACTGTCCTGGCCGTTCCACTCTCGACAACTCTTAGGGACAACGTACCGACACACATCAGATTGCAGCCGGGAGAAACAGGACTAAGAGAAACCTGCGAGGTCCAGGGCGAGAACATTCTCACCGTACGAAAAGAGTCCCTCCAACGCCCAAAGGCCCCGCTCGTCAAGCTGAGCGAAGGAAAGTTGCGGCAAATCGCCGTATGCGTTGTCAAAGCGCTGGGTTTTCTTCCCGAACACCTTGAATAATCAGAAAGATGGGCCCGGCGTCGGCTCCGGTCGGCCAATCCTCGACCCTGCATTGCTGGGGGCAGGTGAAGATTTTGAAACCGGTCTTGCACGGGATCCCGAATTCCCGGCACAGCTCAGCCATTGGCTCGCCGGCCAGCCGGCGAGCCACAAACTGCAGTCTCTCGTCCATCACCGAACACTCCTGCCAAGGCACCACCCCCTCCCCAAAAGGGCAGGAAGTGTGACCTATGTGTCCGGTAAGGTCTGTCCCCCACGTGTCGGGCCGCTCACCAATAACACCTGCACGCCCTCCAGCGCGCTCTGATCTCGCAATGGAACCGGCCAGGGGCAACGCAGCGTGCGAGAGTGTGGTGCGATGGCCGCCAGATCAGGAACGGCTCGAAGAACGCCTAGGAATCGAAACAATCACGCCAGTATAATTGGCGTACTCTCAAAAGGAGGTAGATTTCCCTTGGCCGAAGAGTTAATTCCTCCTTTTTCCGCACGGAACCGCGGTACGGAAGCGCGGATCGACGATGACTGCCCGATTACGGCCCGCATTGGGATAGTCCACCTCCTCGATCAGCTTGTCAGAAAAAAGTTCGTGAAAGATTGGCCAGCGGTCATTTCGGAACTCAAACGTATAAACCGAATTAGTTTCAACGTCGCCGACCCCTATAGCTCTAGTTGGGAACAAACGGCCGAGGACTTCTTAACTAAACTCCCGTGGGAGAGGGTCTACGATTTCTGTCAGCGTATCTATAGCGATTTGGCGCAAGCGGTATGGGGACAAGATCCGCAGACCGGGGAGCCTGAAATTAGCACGACAAGGGATGAGGTTCAAAAGCATATCGCGCAGGAGCTTCAGTTACTTTTTTGGGAAGAAAATCTTGCTTTTGAATTTTCAGACGGCGCTGTGCGTCGCCGAGGACGTCAGCACACAATGGATCAAATTGCCCGCTCCGGACTCGTACTTGGAGACCCAAAACTCTCCGAAGCCCGCGGCCATTACAATAAAGCACTAGGATTTTTCCGGAATGTTTCCAACCCTGACTACGAAAACACGGTGAAGGAAGCCGTTTCTGCAGTCGAAGCGGCAGCTCAAGCGCTCTTTTCATCTGAGGGGGAGCAACTCGACGATATATTAAAAGCGATTGAGGGCAGCGAGGAAGGCCAGCTTCCGAAGCCGATTACTAAAACTTTCTACGGATTATATGGCTTTAGAGGTAGTGGGAAAGGCGTAGCTCATGGGACTGCGGGCACGGGATCGGGCGCGGCAACAAAAGAGATCGCTGAATATGCCCTAGCCATAACTGCATCCCAGATAGTGCTGCTGGTAAACTTCACTACAGCATCCAACGAAATACCATTCTAAAAGCCAAAATGATGAAATCGCGAAAGGACTGCCCGCGGAGCGGTGCACGAGGCAGTCAATCCGCCCGCCCTTGGCAGTTTCAACCAAAGCGCTCTGAGGTGCGCCGGAATCTTGCGATCTCGCTGGCCAGGAACGACGTGCCAGGCGAGAGCGAGGCGATGCGGCTATCAAGGGGGAATGGCTCGCAGAACCAGCTGGAAAAGCGGTTTGAAGAAGACAACATGTGGAACAATTGACTCGCAGCGTTTCTCTGTTAGCATAGGAATGCAACTCGCCTACAGTTCCACTCGCGTGAACATTGCCTGATCTCGCCCAATCTTTCTCGCCCGGAGCCGAAAATGTATTTAATTTGTTCGACCGCGGCGAGAGCGGGGTTCTCTGCCTGTGCCATGGCGCTCCCTGTTGAAGTCGTAGCGCACGTTGCTGTGAAACTCCAGGGTCGAGACGCGGTACAGGCGATTCGGATCTCTTCAAGAGTCGCTATTATTTGGATTCTTGTTAGGGCCGCCAAAGCGCTGGCGAGCGAGGCGGTAAGGGCGCGGAGGGCCAGCCGGCTCCGACGCCCAGGCTGGCTCTCCCATCCTGCTCTACCCAGCGCGGGACAGAGTAAAGCGCGAACAGCGCGAGCGAGCCGAGCGCGAGCTCTGGGCAGGAGCGGGAGCCGCTCGCGCCGCGGCGGAGCAGTTCAATCCGCCAGCCCCTGCGTTCTCCCGCTGGGAAGACCCCGCCCCGGCACCCGACCGGGGAGGGATGTTGCCAAACAGCTGTAGACCAACGAGCGCGGGCGACCGCCCCAGGAACACGCTCCGCACGGCGATCGACGCCCAAACGTAGGCCAAGGGTGAACAGGCTCACCGAGGGGGATGTGTCCGCGTTGCGAAATCCCATTCCGCTTCGCCGCGGCTCATGACTGCAGGAATGTCTTCCTGAAGCAGGAACCGCTCCTTGACGAGCCGTTCAGCCGCCTGACGATAGCGCGCCAGATAATCCTTGCGGCCTTTGTACCTTTCTTCGATCGAGAGGCGAGGATCTCCCGTCCGCCGCCGATCGGCAGCCGTCAGCGGGAACGGAATATACGAGCCGGTGAAGGGAACGAGCGCATCAGGCATTCCTATCTTCGGATTCCGAAGGTTCCAGCCGGTGTAAGTCGCGAGCGGCACCGCGAGTTCCGGAATGCGAACGCCGGTGCGATCGATCCCATCGCGATCGACTTGGGGAACGAGCACTTTGTAAGTACCGAGGACTCGCGGCGGCTCAATGCTGATGATGCCGGCGGACCAGCGCGGACCAAAGTCCAGCCGATAGGCCTCGACGGGAATGTGGGGGACAGTAACGCCGGGAATCTTTGGGAAAGCGAGCTTATCAAGAGGAACCAGCGTGCCATCGGCGATCTTCGGATACGTGCTCGGCGGCGGCAGCGTTCCATTCCGCACCCATTCGTCCATATCCATGATCAGCGCGTGCCACACCCAGATGCGCGGGTTGGGGTCGGCCATCTGCTGCCCATACAAGTCGCCAACGTTATGAAATGCTGCGGGAGTGAGGACGCGCGGGGGAAACGGAGCAGGGAAGTGTCCCTGCCCGGCTCCAAAGTAAATGCGGACGTCCGGCCCGGGCGCGATGTCGCGCGTGCCGTCGGGAGTCGTATGAATGAGCGATGCCGCGCGTCCCCAGTATTCGAAAGAGGTATTCCAGAAGAAAATGCGTGGCACCGTGTGGGAACGTCGCGCGGCGTCCAGAAGCCCGGCAACCTGGCCCGTCTGCGGGTCGCGCTCCGGACGGTCGGTGAACGGAAAAAGGTCCGTTGGGTAAAAAATCGACGAGGTCGGCTCGGAATCGCGCGATGGCTGCGCGAAGCGGTAATTGAAACTGCCGCGGCCGGCGCCCCCGACCATCGCGAGAACGCCGTCGAGCACTTTCCGGCCGTGTTCGTCGGCGTTGAAATCCTGCCACAAGAAATGGCGGAGGAAGCGGCCATCCTGCGATATGCCCAGCGCCTCCGCTCGCTTCACGGGCGCGATTGCCTTCGGATCGTATTTCAGATACGAAGCGAAATCGCGAATCGCCGCGAGGCCAAGGCCGGCGACCACCGGATCCTTCGCCGTGTAGACGATTTCGTATATTTTCCCGGGAAGGAATCCGCCGTCGAGCCGCACGAATCGGTCGCTTGGCTGTGCCTTCCCGCCCGCTTCGTGCGCAAAATGCCAGCGCGAGCGCGGGATCGTTCGGCGCGAGCAAATCGCGCAGTCGCGCACGGTCAACACGTTCTCGCTCGCCTTCGGGTCGGAAACGGGATACCCCATCCCGCCTATGTTTCCCAGGATTTCATGACCAAGCGGCCACTCAGCCGTTGTCCGCCACGGAGTCCAGTCGGCCCTCACCAGGCCTCGGATGCTGCTGCCGTCCGGGTTGACGGCGACCGGAGCATAGAGGCGCATGAGGCCCGCTCCATTCGGCACGTCCCATTGCCAGCCCAGCCACGCGATCGTGAAGCCCTTGCGCAGAAGGAAGCCGTCGCCAAATTCTGCGCTGGTTGTCGGATCGCTCGAACCTTTCGCATCCTGAACCACGGCCAGCAGCCCTTTCCCTCCGCGGTTGGGCACCTCGAGCAGCAGCGAGCCGTTGCCTCCGTTCTTTGGCCGCAAAATGTAAAAATCCGCCGAGAATTCCACTTCGCCCTTGGCGTCGCGCGGCGCCAGGCCGAGATCGACGATCTGGCGATCGTGTGGATTCGCGGGATCGACCGCGAAATAGACTCTTCCGCTCAGCTTCTCGTAACTGCCATAGCCGCCCCACGATTTTCCCCCGAGCACGTCAGCACGTTTCGCTATGGTGACATGATCGACGTGCGCCGATGATGGGATAGCGAATGACAGCAAGAGGCCGGCGGCGATCAGCCACCGCCGCATTCCGGCAAAGCCGCCGCGTTTGGAAGCCATCGAGTCCTCCCAGGTCGGGCCATTGACGCGCCCGGCCGAACAGCGCCAGCAGATTCATTTCCCTAAGGCTGCGGATTATATCCTGAGTCGCCGCTTGTTTAGCATTACGGGCACCTCAAACCGTTCAAAGAATCCGGGGTATGATGAAGCAAAAGAATGAACCACGGCATCAAGTCGGCTGGCCTAGCGGTTCTCCTCGTGTTTTTGGTCGGTGTCACCAGGCCCGTACATGGTCAGGAGTTGGAACCGAGGGCATATTCCGTTTCGCCCGTGGGCGTTAACTTTGCATTGGTCTCCTATAGCTACCCCAGCGGGGATGTGGAGTTCGATCCTTCCGCTCAGATTGATGATGTCAATCTCAGGATGAACGTTCTGACGCTCGGATATTTTCGATCGCTCGATTTTTTCGGAAGGTCCGCCAATATCGGCGCGGTTGTTCCCTATGTGGACGGCACAGTGGAGGGAACCTTCTTCGGCAATTTCCGGACGTTCCACCGCTCCGGCCTGCGGGATCCCGTGATACGTTTCGCCGTGAATCTTTATGGCGCCCCGGCGATGGATCGCAAGCAGTTTTCCAAGTATCGCCCAAAGAGCAATCTGGGCGCGAGCCTCACCGTGGTTGCGCCGCTCGGTCAGTACGACGGGAACACCTTGATCAATCTGGGTTCGAATCGCTGGGCATTCAAGCCGGAGATCGGCTTTTCTCAGGGCATTCACGAGAAATGGATACTGGAGTTCGACGCCGGAGCCTGGTTCTACACCGCCAATCATGATTTTCTGGGAACCACGCGAACTCAGGCTCCCATCGTGACACTACAGTTGCATGCAGTCTATACCGTGCGTCCCCGCTTGTGGTTCAGCCTGGACGGAAACTTCTACGACGGCGGCCGAACCACAGTTGGAGCGACGCACAACTTCGACTTGCGGCGCGGTTCACGCATCGGAATCACCGCGGCTGTCCCGATCGCAAGACGCCAGTCCCTGAAATTCGCCTATGCAAGATGGGTGTACGCCACGGTCGGCGCGAAATTCAATGTATTCACCGTCGTCTATCAATTCACTTGGGGCGGTGGGCTCTAGCAGTTTGCGGAAAAACTAGTCTGGACTGTCATTCCGAGCGACGCAAGGAATCTGCTTTTTCGGAATCGCATGAAAAATAGCAGTTTCCTCGTCACCGCATTTGGCTCTTCGGAATGACACCGGGCGGCTTTTTCCGCACCCTGCTGGAGTCCGTTTCCGGCGACGGATGGAAACAGTCACGTGCGACACAGGCCGCCCCTCCGCATCAAGAACTCGCCTTCCAATACACCGCCTTGCGCGCGACGAAAAACTCCAGGCCGGTCGTGCTGTTCTCCGGCAGTCCCGAGCCCGATTCCTTCCACCCTCCGAAAGGCAGCGCGGGCAATTTGAAACCGGTGTGGATGTTGATGTGCGCCAAGCCGGCTTCGATCCGGTCGATATAGCGTTGCGCCGCGTCCACGTCGCGCGTGAAGATCGCCGACGACAGCCCGTAAATCGAGTTATTCGCCAGCTCCAGCGCGTGTTCCAGGTCGTTGAACTCGGTCACCGCGAGAACGGGACCGAAGATCTCTTCCCGGAAAATCGTGTGGTCGGGGGTAACGTTGTCGAACACGGTCGGGCGGATGAAGTAACCACGCTCCAGTTCGCCCTTGCCCGGCCCGCCGGTCAGCATGCGCGCGCCCTCGCGGAGCCCGGTTTCGATCGCCTTCGAGATGCCGGTGAATTGCTCGGTTCCCGCCACCGGTCCCATATCGGTTTTTTCATCCTCGGGATCGCCGACGCGCATTTCGTCGCATCGCGCCGCGAGACGATCGCAGACTTCGCGACGAACATCGCGGTGAACCAGCACGCGGCTGGTTGACGTGCACCACTGGCCCGCGCAGGCGAACCCGGCGACGATAGCCGCGTCCACCGCCGCCTTCAGGTCGGCATCCGGCATGATGATGAGGGCGTTCTTGCCGCCCAGTTCCAGTTGCGTTCGCGTCAGGTTCTTGGCCGCGCGTTCGTGGATCTTCTTGCCCACGTAGGTCGAGCCGGTGAAGGAGATCGCCTTCACGCGAGGATCATCCACCAGCGCGTTTCCGATGGACGAGCCGAGTCCGGCGACGCAGTTGAAGACGCCCTCGGGGAAACCCGCCGACTCGAACAGTTTCGCCATCGTGACGCCGGACCACGGCGTGAACGTCGCCGGCTTGAACACGATGGTGTTGCCGGTCAACATGGCCGGCAGCGCCTTGCGGCACATCACGTTCATCGGAAAATTCCACGGGCTGATGATGGCCACGACGCCTAGCGGATGGAATTGCTCCCACCCGATGCATCCCTGCGTGCCGGCCGGCAGGCTCTGGCCGTAGAAGCGGGAGACCTGGGCGACGTGATGGCGGCCTTCGACGAGAGCGGAAAGGACCTCGGCCCGGGCCTCGCGCAATGTTTTTCCGTTTTCGCGCGCCACGATCGACGCCAACGCATCGGTGTCGCTTGCGAGCAGGTCCAGGAAGCGCGTCGCGTAGCGCTGCCTGTCTTCGAGCGCGCTGCGCTTCCAGGTTTTGAAAGCGGCGTCGGCGACGTCAATGGCCTTCACGACGTCTTGCACGGTGGACGAAGGGAACAAGGCGAGCGTGGATCCCCGGCGGGAGGGATCTTCGTCCGCGAACGTGCTCCCGTCGCTCGATGGAACCCACTTGTTGCCGATCAAATTCTGATACGTGTCGATCTTAGACGATGCGCTGGCCATGAGCGCCCCCTTTTCAATGCCGCGGTAGGCGGCATTGCGACTGGTCCATGATGACTGCGCCGTTCAAATCCAACGTTTCTTCCGTGATGCAACACGCGGAGTCGGAAGCCGGGAACGCGACGGCTGCGGCGACCTCCTCCGGGTCGCCCTGCTCCTTCCACGGAATCCCATGGGCGAAACTTCGGTTCACCGAGTCTCCCCACGCGTCCGTCATGGCCGTGTGAATCGGCTCCGGACAGACGGCATTCCCGTTGATTTTATACGGAACCGCCCGCAGCGCGAGCGACTTTGTGAAGCAGATCGCGCCCGCCTTCGAGGAGGCGTAGTGCGCTCCCGAGCCCAGACCGTCGATCTTCCCCGCCGCCGAGGCGAACAGGATGATCTGACCCGTCACGCCCCGCAGATCGCGCAAGGGAGAATCCTTGCGTGACAGCCCTCGATCTCCTCGTCCTCGCCGCCCTCCGTCCCTCGACATCTACTCGCTTCCGCCTCCTGTCGCTGGTCCTTGTGTTGTGTAAATCCTGAGCGAGGCTTCGTGGTCGGGGAGGGCGGGGAAGGCGACGTAGAGGGAGCTGCCATATTGGCCTTCGGAATGGAAGAGGCCGGTGCGGACGCCGATGCCTGTCGGCACATTCGCGAGGAGATGGTAGTGGCCGGGATCGGTTTGCTGGATCACGCTGATGAAGCCTGCGGCGCCGATTCCGTAGATGCGTTTTAGCGTGGAATCGAAATACACGTCGTCCATCACTCCCGCGGCGGGAATGGCAGCCACTTGCTTGCCCGTCGCGGTGTCGAGGACGATGATCTCTGCCGGTTTCCGTGCGCCGATGAAGAGGCGATGATCGGCTTCGTCGAGCGCCATCGGGAAATTTTCCGCGGCGCCTTCGAGATGCCATTTCGTGACGGCGTGCGTCTTGCGGTCGATCACGGCGACGATGTTGCCGGCGCCGGGAACGTTGACGAAGATACGGTCGCTCGTCAGCTGGAACGATTCGGGGTGTCCGCCGCCTACGTTGCAATCGTTCGGCAGCCGCTCGTCCGTTTTCGCGTCGATCACCGCGATCGCGCCGCCGGCGCCTCTGCCGTAACCGACGTACACTTGTTTGTCCGCGGCGTCGTAGCGGACGTTGTCGGCATCCACGCCGAGCGGAACGGCCTTGAGGAGCTTGAAGGAAGTGCCGTCGTAAATCTTCACGGTGCCGTCGCCGGCATCGGCCACGAAAATCTTGTTGAAATCGGGCACGTAGACGAGGCCCTGCGGCTCGTCGAGGCCGGTGATCGCATGTTGCACGGTGCTGGCGAAGGCATTGATGACCTCCACGCTGTTGTTGCCGAGCGCGGAGAAGAGAATTCGCCCCTGCTTCTGCCCAAACGCAGGGTTCATCTCCCACGTGAAATGATCGATGCGGCCCTGAACGCCAGGCAGAGGAATTTCGTCGTACAGCACGAGCGGCTCGCTCCCGGGAGACATGGCGCTCGCGCGCGCTTGCGGCACTTTCTGAACGTTCTGGGAGCACCCGGCGGCGGATAGCAGAAGCACGGCCATTCCGATTGCAGACAAGATCTTCATACCGTCCCTCCCTGAACCGAAGTCACGGCAGTATATACGCGACAGCCCGTTTGCAAACCATAGTTTTGCGGCGGGGCTCAACTGCGCCATCGTGCGGCCAGGGGTTCGAACCCTCCGCGATTTCTCCCGTTCCGCTCATGGCCCGGCGCTGTCGTGATGACGATTCGTGCGCCTTGAAAACCGATTTCATGAACATCCACTTGTCGAAATGTTTCCCATCTTGTACATAATTTAGTCGCCCTTGCGGATTGGCGATGCGCGCAATTCATGAAGATTGTCGACACAACCCGGCGTGGCGCCGTTCTCTGGGTGCTGCTGTGCCTGCTCGGCGGAGCGACGACGGCGCGCGCGGCACGGCGGCAAGAGGAAGTGGTTGGGCCTCCGGAAGCGTATGCGGTGCGCGTGAATCGCGCGCCGCGGCTCGACGGCACGCTTGACGATCCGCTGTGGCAGAGGGCGAAACCGATCACCGATTTTCGCGAGCGGGAACCCGACGAAGGCGACGCTCCCACCGAAAAAACTTCCGTCCGCATTCTTTATACGAAAAAAGAGATCTATTTCGGAATCTTCTGCCACGACGACGATCCGAGCGGAATCGTGGCCACCGATCTCCATCGCGACTCCTGGCTTGGCCTGGACGATTATTTTGAAATCACCATCGATCCCACCGAAAGCCGGCGCGACGCTTACGCTTTCGAATTCAATCCGCTGGGCACGCGGCGCGACGGCCTGATCGTCGACGAGAGCCACAGCAATACCGGCTGGAACGGCATCTGGACCTCCGCGGCGCGCATCACCCCGCGCGGCTGGACGGCGACGATCGGCATCCCGTTTTTCACGCTGAATCTGGACCTGTCGGGCCGCACGGATTGGGGCGTGAATTTCATGCGTTTCATTCGCCGCAAGAATGAAGAGGATCTGTGGTCGGCGTGGCGGCGGGAATACGGCGTGCACAAGATCAGCGAGGAGGGTGAGCTGGCCGGGCTCAACGGCATCGACGGAGGCCGTCTGCTCGTCGTGAAGCCGTACGTGCTCGCCGGCTTCCGGCATCTGCCGCCGGGCGCCACGGGCAGCACGCTGGGCCATCCCGGAATGAACGCGCGCGACACGGGCGGCGTGGACATGATGCTCGGGTTGCGGTCGAACGTGGTGGCGAATTTCACGGCGAACACCGACTTCGCGACCGCCGGAGTCGATTCCACGCAGTTCAGCCTGAGTCCCTATCCACTCTTCTTTCCCGAGCGGCGGCAATTTTTCCTCGAGAATGCGGGCGTGTTCGCGTTTCCGATGAATTTCGGGCACGACCAGCTTTTCTTCAGCCGGCAGATCGGCATCGACGCGAATACCGGCGACGAGGTGCCGATCAACGGCGGCGCGAAAATCACCGGCTCGCTCGACGGCTTCGATTTCGGCGCGATGGACGTGGAGACGCGAGCCGAAGGGCCCGATCCATCGGCGAATTTCAGCGTGGTGCGCGTGAAGCGGGCGCTTTTCGGCGCGTCGTACATCGGCGTGATGGGCATCGACAAGCGCTCGGGCAGCGCGGCCGATCCCTACAACCAGTCGGGCGGCGTGGATACGCGCCTCGTATTCCATCGAAACATAGCGGTCACCGGCTTCGCCGCGGCCACGAATTCGCCGGACCTCTCGGGAAACAATGCCGACGCCGGCGGCGGCGTTCAATATCAGAACGACTGGCTCAACGTGATGGCGGACACGCGGCACGTGGGAGTGAATTTCAATCCGGAAGTCGGGTTCATCGGCCGCACCGACTGCCTGTGCAATTTCATCGCGACCACGCTGCGGCCGCGGCCGAAGATTCCCGGCGTGCGCGAAATGGATTTCGGCGGCTCGTTCGAGCACGACGCGACGACCGCCGGCGCGCTTCAGACCGAGAACTGGGGCGGAACGTTTCAACTGCGATTCAACGACGGATCAATGTTCGGCGTGAATCTGGCGAGCGCGACCGATCAGCAGATCACGAGCGCCTTCAATCTCTACAAGAACATCGAAATTCAGCCGGGGCTCTATCGCTGGATGCGGCATCGGGTGATGTACGTTTCGCCGCAGGACAGCCCGGTGACTTGGAACGTGAGCGAGGCGTTCGGCGGCTATTACGACGGAGACCTGAACCAGGCCGGCGCGAGCGTCAGCTACCGGGCGGACGAGCATTGGTCCTTCGGGTTGAATCAACAGTGGAACCGCTTCCAGTTGCCGGAAGGGAGCTTTTCGGTCGCGCTGGGCGGGACTTCGATCGACTACGCGTTTTCACGGTTTTTCAGCGTCTCTTCGCTGTTGCAGTTGAACACGGCGCATACGCAGGCGGCCAGCGCGAACGTTCTGCTTCGCTGGCATTACCGGCCGGACAGCGATCTCTATCTGATTTACACGGCCGGGCCGCGGTTTGCATCGGTCGAGGGAAATTCGACGGCGCTCAATCAGAACGAGTTCCTGGTGAAGTTCACCTACTCGTTCAATCCATGCATGCATTGCAGCCGCGGCTCGAGCGGAAGGCACAGCCAGCTCTCGGAAAACGAAGGCGGGAGCGGCGCGGAAGAGAGCACCGGGCCGTGGGGCTCGGATTCGTTCCGCTGATCAGCGCGCTAAGTGGCGCGTGCATCGTTCTGGTCCGCATTCCATCTGAGATTTTCCGGCAGATCCAGTCATTGAGGCATGGTGGGTGCCCCGGCCTTCGGTTTTAAGGCCGGGGTTTTGACTTTGCTCCGGGCGAAAGGCGCACGGGCCCGCCCATCACAATGGCGGGTGCCCCTGCCACTGAGTGCCTCATCCGGCACCCGCCACACATCCTTTCAGTCTGTGCGTGGGCGCGACCTCGGGCACACCCATCAGCGGCGCACGAAATGGAGCTTCCTTGAGTCCAGGATCTCCCCTCGGCTATTTCCCTATCGCCTTCTCAATTTTGCCGACCGCCTTTTGCGCTTTGCCAGCCGCCGTTTCGACTCTGCCTTCGACTTCCAAGCGGGGATTATTTGCCAGTCGCCCAGCTCTCGTTTTGACTTTGCCCTTTATTTCGTGAAACTTGCCTTTGACCTTATCTTTGGCGCTTCGTTTCATGACGGTTGCTCCTTTCTCGCGACCTGCCCGGTATTCGGGCCTTGAGCCAAGGCCGAAGCAACCGAAAGCAAGGTAGCGAGAAAAACTCCGACTGCCACGTCCGTTCTCCGATTCATTCGCCCTCTTCCTCCGTGAAGGAGGAAGAGGGCATCACCGGTCTCGGCCCGTTACTGCTTGTCGTACACCATGACGCTGTGAATCTTCTTGCCCTTCGAGCCCCTTTCGTTCAGGGTCAACGTGCGGCTCTTGCCGTCCGCCGACACCACGATGCGCCCCGAGTCGACAACCTTGCCGTTCCTCATTTCGATGAAAGTCATCGTGTGGCTGTTGACTACTTTGTAGGACCGTGCGTCCGCAGTCGCACTGCCGGTAAGCGGGTAATCTTTGCCGTCGAATTTGCCCGTCCACTCGCTATGCGTCGCGTTCCCTGCGCTGTCGGTCCCATCGACCGTCACTTTGATGTCTTCGCCGGCTGCCTCATAAACAACTGTCGTGTTCTTCGGTGCCCCGGCACCGATCTTCGACTTCGCCTCGTTCAACGTCCAGGTGCCCATATTGGGGTTCTGGGCGAGACAAACCACTGCTCCGAGAAAACAAAATGCCACTGCCAGTGCAGCCATTCTTGCTTTCATATCGTCTCCAGTTTGAGAGGCTCTGCGTATAGGCTTGGGGCGTATGCGGTGATCCCGGCCGAAATTTCCATCTTGACCGGAATTCCCCTCTTGGTCCCGTTGCTTCCGAGCATACACCCTTTTGCGTCCTGCCGAGCCTCTCGCATCGCACTTTCCCTCTCCAGGTGCTGGGAATTTGCATGGGGGGTGTCATCCGGCGCCGTTAACCGGAACTCGTTGTCGAGCTAAAATCCCGACAAGTCACGGATTTTCAAGGATTTCAATTTTTCTGACGGGGAAATTTGTGACCGTTTTGGCTGCGAACCGGAAACGGGGCGCCGAAAAAGGGCCATCAGAACGGAAGCTCTGGCGCGTCAGCATGCCGCTGAAGTTTTCGAACGAAAACCGGATGCTCTACGTGGACGCACGCTCCATCACGCATCCGCGCGATCGTTCAGTAGCGCAGCCACTCTTGATGTCATAACGGAGCCGGCTCCTTGCGACCGAGTAGACTTGGCGGTGAAGGCCGACCAAGGCTCGGAGGAAAGGAGCCGGGCAATGTGGATTATAGGCTGCGATTTGCACACGCGGTATCAGCAGGTGGCGGTTTTGAACACGGCGACCGGGGAGACGATCGAGCGACGGCTCGATCACGAAGGCGAGCAGGTGCGGAGCTTCTACGCCGCGCTGGAGTCTCCGGTGCGAGTCGGGATCGAAGCGACCGGTGCGGCCGGTTGGTTCGAGCAGTTGTTGGGTGAGTTGGGCCACGAGTTGTGGGTCGGCAACGCGGGCGCGATTCGGGCGGCCGAGCCGCGACGGCAGAAGACCGACGTGCGCGACGCGCGTCTGCTGCTGCGGTTGTTGACCGAGGATCGCTTTCCGCGGATCTGGCTTCCGTCGCTCGAAGAGCGGGACGTGCGGCAGCTGCTGACGCATCGCTCGAAGCTGGTCGGCATGCGGACGGCGCTACGCAACCAGCTGCAGGCGCTGGCGCTGGGCCAGGGGCTGCGGCTGGGCCAGCGGTTGTGGGGCCCGGCGGGCCGGAGCGCGCTCGAGCAACTGGCGCTCGGCGAACGAGCCGCCGCGCGGCGTCACGATCTGCTCGAACTGCTCCGCTCGCTCGATGCGCGGATCAAGCAACTCGACGCCGCGGTGGAAGTCGAAGCCCGGCGCCGGCCCGACGCCGTGCGGTTGATGGAACAGCCGGGCGTGGGTCCGGTGACAGCGCTCGCCTTCGTGCTGATCGTCGGCCCGGTCAGCCGGTTCCGGTCGAGCCGACAGTTGATCAGTTACCTGGGACTGATCCCGAGCGAGGATTCCTCGGGCGGCCGCCAGCGCCTGGGACACATCAGCAAGCAGGGCAATGTGATGTTGCGCTGGCTGCTGGTCGAAGCCGGGCACACGGCCGCGCGGCACGATCCGGAACTGCATCGTTGCTACACCCGTTTGAAGCACCGCCGCGGCGCCAACATCGCCAAGGTCGCCGTGGCCCGCAAGCTGGCGGTGCGGTTGTATTGGATTCTGCGCTCGTCCCAACAGACCAGCGTGGAAGGTGACCGGCAGGGCAGCCCGGCCACAGCCATGGTGGGGGCAACCCCATCGCACTCTTGATTGGGCGCCCTGCCTCTCCCGAGCGATCGGGAGAGTTCGCAGAAGAGATCATGGTCGGTAGTCGGTGACCGAATAGATGGCTGGTGGCACCAACCAGTGGCCACCGCAGGATCGAAAGCGACGAGCCTTGGTCGGACGAGCAAAAGATCCTGGTAAGAAAAAAAACAAGAGCCACCGCCGCTCTCCGCTACAGGTGTCTCTTGACAGAGCCGGCTCCGTTATAGATGGCTGCGGCCTTTTGCCATGCTCGGCACGCGCGACGCACAAACAGCTGTCCGAGGACATCGGTTTCCCTCCGCGACCTCTGCGCCTCTGCGGTGAAATTTGTGGCCGTGGCTCGCGCTTGGGCACACCAAAAGGCCGCAGCCAGGAGTGGCTGCGCTACCAAACCCACGCTTGATCGTGGCCTGTGGCCCGGTTGGTCGGCTCCGCCGCGGCAAAAAGAAAAGCGGCGCAGGCGATTTTGTCGCCTGCGCCGCTTCGTTTTTGTGCCGGGCGGCTAGCGCCGGGCGGCGGTTTTGGTGGCGGGGAGTGTGATGGGTTCGCCGGCGAAGAGTCGCGGAGCGCCGGCTTTTTCCGCCATGTGGTTGTAGTTTTTGACTTGCGTTTTGAGAATCTGATCGAAATCCGCCAGTTTTTCGGAGAGTTGCTGGCGGACCTGCGCCATGTTTGCCTTTGCCTGCGGCGTTGGCGGCTCGCCGTAACCGACGGAACCACCGCGGAGCAGGCCCTGGACGTCGCCGTGGAGATCGGAGAGGAAGTGGATGTCGTCCTCGGGCGCGCCACGCTGGACCTTCGTGTTGTACAGCTCGTTTTTCAGTTTGAAGAGCGCCATGTGGAGCGAGCGGCCGGCGGCCAGCAGATCCGTGTACTTCGGATTGGGCTCCTGGCCCTCGGCGGGACGGACGTCGGAGGCGAAGCTCGCGATTTGATGGTCGAGTTCGTCAATGTGGTTGAGCGTTTCGTCGAGCGAACTCATCATGTCGCGCGCCTGGAGGCCGTAGGCGACTTCCTCGGCGAAAGCGCCGGGGACGGCCGTCACGGTCGGGTCCTTGATGACGTCAACGGTTTGGGTTTGCGTCTGGTCGGCAGCCGTCACGGTGACCTTGTAGGTGCCGGGAGCGACTTCCGGTCCGCCGCCACCGAAGAAGAAACCACCGCCCCCGCGCCGCGGAGCGGGAGCGCCACGGTAGGGAACTGGCGCCTGGTAGCGCAGGTTCCAGACGAAACGGTTGACGCCGGCGTCGGCCGGGCCGTAGTGCGTGGCGACGGTTTCGCCGGCGGCGTTCGTGATGACGATTTTCACCGGGCCGTGGTGCGGACCGCCTTCCATCGGACCGGCTCCCCTCATCTCGCCGTGTTCAGCGGGACCTCCGGGACCACCCGGGCCGTGCGGGCCCTTGATCGCGGTTTTCACGAAATAATCGATGATCGCGCCTTCCGGAGCGGGAGGAACGTGGTAGGTGGTGCTGCGCCGGCCCTCCATGCCGCCGAAGAAGCGGTTCACGAGCATGGCCTTGTTGATCTCAAAGAGATGGAAGCTCGAGGACGCGACTTCGGGCGTCATCTCCTCGATCGGGCGGATGTCGTTCAGGACGAAGAAGCCGCGGCCGTGCGTCGCGATCGCGAGATCGTGCTCGGTCTTGGCGAACGTCAGGTCCCAAACGGGAACGACGGGGAATTTGACGGGGAACTTCTGCCACTGGTCGCCGTCGTTGGTGGAGTAGTAGAGGCCGGTTTCGTTGCCGAGGACGAGCAGGCCGCGCTGATTCGGATCCTCGCGGACCACGTTGACGGGCTCGTCGGGCAGGCCGGCGACGATCTTCTGCCAGGTTTTGCCGTAGTCGCGGGTGCGGAAGACGTAGGGGTGGTTGTTGTCGAGCATGTGCGCGTCGAAGCTGACGTAGGCGGTCGCGGGATCGAATGGCGAAACGCCGAGTTGGTAGACGCGGGCCCATTCGGGAGCGCCGGTGATGTTGGCGGTGACGTCGGTCCAGGTCTTGCCGCCGTCTTTCGTGACGTGGACCATGCCGTCGTCACTGCCCACCCAGATGACGTTCGGATTCGACGGCGCGATGGTGATGGACATGATCGTGTCGTAGGTTTCCGCGCCGCTCACGTCGAGATTGATCGGGCCGCCGGAATTCACCTGCTTCGATTTGTCGTTGCGGGTGAGATCGGGGCTGATCGCGGACCATGTCTTGCCGCCGTCCATCGAGCGGAAGAGCACGTTGCCGCCGAGGTAGACCTCGTTCGCGTCGGTTGGCGAGACGGCGATGGGCGAAGTCCAGTTGAAGCGGTATTTCAGTTGCGCCGGCGATTCCTGCTCGACGCCGGTCATGTAGGGCCGGATCATCCAGCGATTGCGCTTGGCCAGGTCGAGGCGGGACAGGAAGCCGTCCTGCGAATCGGTGTAGATGATGTTCGGATTGCTGGGCGCGGGGACGGCGTACTGGCCATCGCCGCCGGCCACGGTGTACCAACCTTCCTGGGCGTTGCCGCACCAGGCGTTGTTGTCCTGCAAGCCGGCGCAGAGGGTGTAGGGATAGTTGGAGCTGAGGCCGACCGCGTACATCTCTTCGATCGGCATGCCGTCGAGGAAGCGCCAGTCCTTGCCGCCGTCGAGCGTGAGGTACGCGCCGCCGTCGTTGCCCTGGATGATGCGCTCGGGATTGGCGGGATCGATCCAGAGGGCGTGGTGATCGACGTGAACGCCCTGATCGAGAACGTGGGCGGTACGGCCGCCGTTGTCGGATTCCATGAGCTGGAAGGAGAGGAAGTAGAGCTTGTCCTGATCGTTCGGAGCGACGAAGATGCGCGAGAAATAGAACGGGCGAACGTCGAGAGCGTGATTATCGCTCACGGCGGTCCATGAATCGCCCATGTTGAGCGACTGCCAGACCAGCCCATGCTTCGCCTCGACGAGCGCGTAGACGTGGTCGGGATTGGTGGGCGCGACGGCCAGCGCGATGCGGCCGAGCGGGCCCTCGGGCAGTCCCTTGGTCAGCTTCGTCCACGTGTCGCCGCCGTCGGTCGAGCGGTAGATGCCGCTGCCCGGTCCGCCGTCGTCGAGCGTCCAGGGATAGCGGCGCACCTGCCAGAGGCCGGCGAAGAGCACGCGCGGATTGTTGGGCGCCATCACCATGTCGGAGACGCCGGTGGTGTCGTTGACGAACAGCACCTTCTTCCAGGTTTTGCCGCCGTCGGTGGTCTTGAAGACGCCGCGCTCGGCGTTGGGCGCCCAGGCGTGGCCGAGAACGCCGACGAAAACGGTGTTCGCATCGTGCGGATCGACGAGGATCGTCGAGATCTGGCCGGCATCGCCGAGGCCCATGAATTTCCAGGTATGGCCGCCGTCGGGCGAAAAATAGACGCCGGAGCCGTCGATGATGTCATTGCGGATATTGGCCTCGCCCGTGCCGACCCAGACCAGATTCGGATTCGACGGCGCAAGCGCGATCGCTCCGATCGAAGAGGTGCCCTCATGCTGGAAGATTGCCTTCCAGCTGTCGCCGCCGTTGACGGTTTTCCAGACGCCGCCGCCGGCCGCGCCCACGTAATAAACGTTCGGATTGCCGGGAATCCCGACAACCGACGTCACACGGCCGCCGGCCACGGCGGGCCCCAGATTCTCAAAGTGCATATGACTGAATGCGTCGTTCGGCTTGCCGTTCGCGTCCTGCGCCCGGCCGCTGGGCAGAAGCGCCAGCGAGCAGGCCGCGGAAACGGCAAGCGCAGTAAACCATCGTTTCATCTGCTACCCCCTTTTGATTTCGATCCTTGCTTGAAAATGAGTGCCAATGGACCCGATATGAGTTAGTAAGACGCGGGAGATCTCGATTCGGTAACAGCGATTTTCCGGAACGAGGAGTCGCTCCCGGTGCGAATTATACTTCGCGGAAGGGCGATACGGGGGACACGGGCGCGGGCAGCGGCCCAGGAGCGGGCCGAGGCGCGGTCAGTAAAAATCGGTGGGGTCGATCGGTTTCGAGCTGAGGCCGAGCTGCAGGATTTCGATCGAGCGGCGGCGGTCGAAGATCAGCCCGGGCAGGGCGCGCTTGATGCCGACGCGAAGGAAACCCAGCGCGATGCCGGCAATCAGCGTGATCACCAGGATGGAGAGCGTGCCGAGCACCGCCCCGACAACGTAATCGGCCATCGTCAGGTCTTTCAGCTTGAATCCCGGCTCGTTCCAGGTGACGACGGTCTGGTAGCGAATTTCGCGCAGCAGGCGGCTTGCCTGCTCGGCATTCTGCGCGCCGGAAACGAATCCCACCAGCGACGCGAGGCGCTTCACATAGAGCACCGGCCGGCCATTTGTCTCCGTGCCCGGCGCCGGGTTGATTGCAAACACCTGCTCCATGTTTTTCAGGTGCTCGGCGGCGAGCTGCTGCGTGGGATAGGAGGCGAGCATCAGCGTCATCGGGCGGCCGGCGACGGAGTAGCTGGCGACTTCGGCTTCGACTTCATCGTCGAAGCCGAGCCAGTCGCCCGAGGGCCACGCCTGGCCGGTGACTTCGGTGAGTGCGCGGGCGAGCGTTCCGGGATCGAGCGCGTAGCGGTCGCTGTGCGGCACGAAATGCCCGGTGGGCAGGTACTGCCACAGGCTGGGGTATGGCTCGCTGTTCGCGTGCGGTTGGATGGCGGCGACGAGAGCGCTGAAATCATGCGCGTAGGCGGGCAGGTTTTTGCCGGTGACGTCGGCGAGCAGATTGCCGACGAGAATCATCGCGCTATCCGTACCGACGGCCGAATGCGGCGACGGCCGGAAATCCGTGGCCGGCTGCGGGCGCAGGAGCGAATAGACGCTGTAGCCGTAGGAGGGATCGCCCATCCAGTAGAGCGTGACGTCAATCGTCTGGCCGTCTTTCTGGTAGCTGCGGCGCTCGGCGGATTGCTCGTGGCAGGCGCGGAACAGTGCCGCGTTTTCGGGAGTCAGCGCGTCGAGCGTGGCCGTCGCAACGCTGCCCGGCACCGTTTCCCAGCCGGCGAAGCGAGCCGGCAGCAAGCCTTGGGCGGCTACGGGCCGCACTGCCATCACCAGCATCGCGAGCAACAAGGAGAGCCGCATTTAACTTTATTCTAACCCGCGGCAGGCGCCTATTCCACTTGGCGTAAAGCTACCTCAGAATCGGCCGCGGATGTGAACGCGGATTTGCGCGGATTCTCCTGCACGTTTCTTCTCATCCGTATCCGCGCTCGCAGATTGGGCGGACGGCGCCAGGGCGGCCGAAGAGTGGAAAGGGCGGGGCGCAATCGCCGACGCCTGCTAATCCCTCGCGGCCCCTGACGTTCTGGGTGGATCGCCGGGCCGGGGAGTTGGTGCGGCGTGCGGGAAGAAAGGCCGCAGCCAGGAGTGGCTGCGCTGCTGGGGGCGCGTACTTGCTTTGCAAAACTTCGGGCACAGGCAGGAGTGTGTCAAGTTCCAGGACATCCTTTACAGAGTGTTATCAGGACATTCTTTACACTTGCGGGTCAGTGTCGCTCAGCCAGCGGTCCACCGCGGTGGACCGCTGGCTGAGCGGGTCGATCTCGCGGACCAGGCTGCGGCAGTAGTAGACCAGGATCCGTCCTTCGACCCGGATCAGTTCCACCCATTCGCCGGCCAGGGCCCGGCTGATGTCCCAGCGGCGGCCCTCGAGGCAGAGCTGACCCTCAGCCTGCAACTTGCGCACCTCGGCTCCCGCGTCGTATTCCCAGGCCGGCGGATTCGGCTGATACCGTTTCGTGCTCTTGCTCCACACCGAAGCCGGGGTCCGCATGCCCAGCGCTTCATGGGGACGCACGTGGTTGTATTCCTGCCGGAACGCGTCCAGCCACACCTGGCGCTGCTCGCCGACCGGCACGCCGCGCCGCCGCATCGCCGCTTCCAGCGTTCCATGGAAACGCTCCACCTTCCCTTGCGTCTGCGGATGCCGATAGCCGCTGAAGTGCATCCGAATGCCCTGCTTCATCAGCCACACCGTCAGCCAGGTCCAACCCGTCGCCGCCCGCATGTTCCACCACGGCGTGCCGTGATCCATCAGCATCGCCTCCGGCACGCCGGACTGCGTGAACACCGCTTCCAGACACTCGCGCACCGCATCGGCTCGCGTCGACCAGGTCCCGGTGAGCGTCACGGCGTAGCGGCTGTGATCGTCGAGCAGCGAGAGCGGGCCGACCGGCGCGTCCCAGCCCACCGGGCTCTTGAAATCCATCTGCCAGAGCTGGTTCGGCGCGCCGCGCTCGAACCGCTTCGTCGCCGCGCGATGCCGGTCCTGCGGCCGCACCAGATCATGGCGATGCAGAATCCGCTGCACCGTGATCACCGGCAGGTCCACGCCCTCGCCCGCCAACAGATGCCGCAGCTTGCGCGCTCCCCAGTCGGGCCGCTGCTCGCGCAGTTCGACAACGCGCTGCTCGATCCCCACCGGCGTCCGCGCCGGACTGTGGCGCGGACGCCGGCTCCGCTCGGCCATGGCGACCAGCCCGCCCTCCTGATAGCGCCGCAGCCAAACGTAGCCGGTTGGCCGCGAGATCTCGAACTCCCGGCACAGTGCCTGCATCGTCTTCTCGCGCCGGCTGGCGCAAACCACAAACCGCATCCGCTGCTCGTCTACGTCCACGGTCCCCCAAGCCATCCTCGCCCCCGTCCGAGGGCGGTCACCGCCCTCGTCACAAACCGGGGCGAGTGTAAAGGATGTCCTGATAACACCGTGTAAAGGATGTCATGAGTCTGAACACAGGAGTGCCTGTGCTACTGAAACCATCCTCGATATGTTGCGCTGCGGCTCGCGAAGTACGAACGCGATCCCAGAGGCGCGGGAAGCGTGCCCCAACGCGTGACGCACGGCCGCTCTTGGGCCGCGGCCGTGGCAGATATTCAGAGTGTTGGCAGGCCCGATGGTCAGGCTCGATGCTTGACCAATCTGTAGCCCCAGAGCAGGACCAGGGAGCCGGCGATGGCTACGATGAAGCTGCGGAAATCGAAGCCGGTTACACCGCCGAAACCGATCAAGCTGCCAATGAAACCTCCGACGATGGCGCCGACGATGCCGATGAGGATCGTCACGAACCATCCGCCGGGGTCTTTGCCCGGCATGATGAGTTTCGCCAGGGCGCCTGCGATCAGGCCAAACAGGATCCACGAAAAGATTCCCATTGTCGTCCTCCTGCCCGAACTCACATTTCCCGGCGCGGAAAGCGCGCCTTGCGTCTGTTTTGCCGGCCCGGTGTGAGCCTGCGTGATACTTCCAGACGGATGGCGCACCACCGCCCCGGAAATCGTGCGTTCAAGCGGCTTTTTGCCGTTCCGCGATCTTCGTCAGGGCGATCGTCAGGACGGGTGCTCCCAGCGTCTTCACCAGCGCGCCATGCTGCGCGTAGAAGCTGCTAATCGAGTCGATAATCGATGGATTCGCTTTCTCGGCTTGCACGGCCAGTTCCCGCACGGTTTCGGGCGAGAGTTTCTGCGCCTGGTCCGGCGTGAATTTCGCGCCCGGCTTTCCGACGAGGCCCGCCAGCCCCGCGCCGGTCAAAACACGAGTCAGCACGTCCGGATTCGCGGAAGAAAGGAACTGGTTCAGCAGGCCGGCTTTCTGTTCGGGGTTGGATTTGGAGAACAACGTGGTCAGCAGGCTGCCGAAACCGGGCGCCTGCTTCGAGCGAAATGCCGCCGCCAAACCCTCGGCGATGACGCTGGGTGGAGCTTCTTTCGTCACCTGGTCGAAAATCGCGTTCACGTCTACGGCCGGCGCCGCCGCGGCTCCGCCGGACGTCTGATGCTTCAGGAATTTCCCAACTTGATCCATCCAACTCATGGTTCTTCTCCTCTCGATGAATGCATTCGCGATGGAAATGTTGCAGGGCGTTTCAGGGAATCATCAGTTCCATTCCAGGTTGGATTGTGTTGGGGTCCCGGAGTTGGTCCTTGTTGGCGTTGAAAATTTTCATGTATTGGCTGGAGTCGCCGTAGAACTGCTTGCTGATCTTGGAGAGCGTGTCTCCCGGCTGTACTTTGTAGGTCCGCGCGATTGTGCTCGGGGCGCCACCGGCTGCCGCGGCTGCCGCCATGGGGGCCTGAATGTCGGCGATGATGTCGGCAAAATTCGGGTCGACCAGCTTGATCTGATCCCAAATCTTGTGCTTGAGTTCCTGTGAGGGAGCGGTTGCGCGGATGAAGAGCTTGTCGTCCTGAATGTGGATGTTTTGCAGCCGCACCTTCTGCGACTCCATGAAGTTCAATACCGACTGATACTTCGACTTCAGTTCTTCCAAACGGTCTTTAGCCATCGGATTCTCCCTATCCATGGAAAATTCCCGAGTGATTTTCGTGGCTTGTTTGCTTGCCAGGTTCTGCGGATCAAGGCGCTGATCCGGTCGGTTGGTCCCCTTCGCGCCTCACAACGGTTGCCATCTACGGGCACGCGGGGTTCCAGTACCGGATCGGGAGCTAAAGTGAAAAGGGGTGGAGGTTTAGGCGAAATGCGGCGACTGGGGACGGTTCGGCCGCTGTTCTGAGAGTGGGGTATTCTGCCCTTCGCCTGAGTGATTTCACCACGATTCGACGACAAGGTTGGAGGTGTGTAAAAACACCCGGCCTTTATGCCGAAGGCCGGTGCACCCGGGCTGCGGCGGTTCGGAGTTTGTGTGGCGCCGCCCGGAATTCATCCCGACGAATCGGGAGGGCGGCATCTTGCCGGGTTGGCGGGAATTGGCGGAAAAAAGCTGGCGGGCTGAAGCCCGCCGCTACACAACTCTTTCTGAGTGTCGCGGCGTTGCGTTGCGAATTACACGGGTTAGCGGCGGTTGTTGCTTGCCTCGCTTGTGGCGGCGTTGGAGGCGAGACTGTTGAGGCTGGAGATGTAGCGGCGGACACCGTCGAACAGGCCGAGAGCGATGCGCTGCTGATAGCTTGGCCGGCCGAGCAGATGGTCGTCGGTGGGATTGCTGAGGAAAGAGACCTCGACAAGGATCGAAGGCATGTGCGCGCCGATGAGGACGACGAACGGCGCCTTCTTCACGCCGCGGTCGTGCGTGACGACGTGGGCCAGGCGCAATTCGTGGACGAGGGAGTGGTCTACGTCGACGGCGAATTCGCGGGATTCGTCGATCTTGTCGTTGAGCGAGATTTTCTGGAGCAGGCTCTGGAGCTTGTGGACGGGCTCCTGGGCGAGCGCGTTTTCGCGGGCGGCGACGGCCAGGGCGTGGGGCGAGGTGGTGAAGTTCAGGTAGTAGGCTTCGACGCCGCGCGCGTCCGGGTCGCGGCTGGAATTCGCGTGAATCGAGATGAAGAGATCGGCCTTCTTGTCATTGGCGATGCGCGTGCGCTCCTCGAGCGGAACGAAAACGTCGCTGTCGCGCGTGTAGATCACCTGCGTGCCGGGCAGGCGCTGCTCGATCATGCGGCCCAGGCGGCGCGCGATGTCGAGACAAACGGTTTTTTCCTCGAGACCGTTCGGGCCAATCGTACCGGTGTCGAAGCCGCCGTGGCCGGGATCGATCACGATGCGGTAGATCTTCAGGCCGAGCGCGCGGGTGAGCGACGTCGTCGCGCTGTCGCGCAGCGGGCGAGCGGGCGTCAGGTTGCCCTTGGCGGGCATTTCGTTTTCCGCGGCGGGCGAATTGTTGGCCGGACCGGCGGCTGACGCGGCGTCGGGCGCGGCGGCGCCGGCTTTTCCAACGGAAATCAGCAGGCGGTAGGGATTGCGAAGCAGGGAAGCGGAATAACCGGCGCCGCGGGCGACGTCGAGTACGATGCGCACGACGTGCGGCTCGTTCTGCGCGACGCGCACCTTGCCCACGAAGCGCGTGTTGAGATCGAGTGTCATGCCGTGCGGATGGGCCAGGTAAGCCTTCGAGAGATCGAAGAAGACGCGACGGGGCCGTGGAATGAAGGATGAATCGAATTTCACCGGGCCGTTCAGCGCGATCACGATGCGCGTTTCGTCACGGGTCTGCTCGGAGACGACGCTGCGGACGCGCGTCGGGCGCGGGCCTGCGCTGCCTCCGGCCAAAGGGGCCGAGACCGGTTCGAGCGTGGCGTCGGCGGCAAACGTGGCGGGTGCCTCGTTTGCCGCGGTAGGGGCGGGTTTGAAACCCTCCTCTACGGCGTGTCGCGAAGCTTCCCGTCTTGCGGATCTCGGATCCTCCTCCGTTGTCTCGCGATTTTGCGGGTTTTCGGCCAGTTCGAGGCGTGCCTGGTCGGCTTGATCGGACGAGGGATATTTGGCGATGAGCGATTCGAGGGATTTGCGGGCCAGGGCGGGATTGCCGAGCGGGCCCTGCTCGATGCGGGCGATGGCGTAGACGGCTTCGGGGCCATACCGCGTGCGCGGATACTGGCGCAGCAGATATTGGTAGGCGTTGACCGCCCCTTGAAAATACTTCCGGTCGAAAAGATGGCCCATCTGCTCGTAGAGGCGGCCGATCTCCAGAATCGACGGGGTCACGACGGCGGGCGAAGCCGTCAGGGCGGCCACGTGGCGGAAGGCCTTGACGACGTTCAGATATTCGGACACGGTGCGCGTGCCGCCGAGCTGTCTTTCGAGCGTCTTTTCCATTTTCCGCGCTCGCTCGTATTGCCGGCGGCCCGCGGCGAGATTGGCCGACTGCGTGGGCTGAGGTGCTCCCTGCGCGGCGGCCACGGCCGCGAGAAGTGCGGCGATGACCAGCAGGCTCGATCGGGTGATTCGGTTTTTTGTCATGGGTCGATGAAAACCACCTGGCCGCCTCTGCCTGCGGCCGTGTCAATCGAACGGAAACGTACAAACGGTCTCTTCATTGTTCGATGGGGAAAGGAGGGTAAACGGCCACGGCGGGCCGTGAGTTGCGCGACAGGCGGCAAGGCCACTCCGGAAAGAGCGGTGGCCAAGGCCGCGCGGACGCAGATTACCCTTTTTCCCATCCTAAATCTTTAAGGGAAGGCAGACCCGTTACTTCCGGGAAGGAGGAGACCCGTTGGAGTCTGTGTGGCGGACTGCAAAACCGCAGCCCTCAGCGGCTCAAGCCGCTTCTGTGTCCCGCCGTTTGCGGCACGGTTGAAGCCGTGCCTCTACGCTGAACGAACCGGGCCGTTGCACAGTTCCCGGCGCGCTTCAGGTACGGCTGAAGCCGCGTCCTTACCGGCGTCGTCCACACACACTCAGGGGCCGAAATACAAAGCGAATCCCGCGTAAGTTTCTGGCGAAAAGAATTATAGCATTTGGGCGACCAGGTCATACACCTGGTCGATGGCCTTTTCAAGGCCGGCTGTGTCTTTTCCGCCAGCCTCGGCCAGGTCGGGGCGGCCGCCGCCGCTGCCGCCGATCTGGCGGGCGATGGCCTGTACCATCTTGCCGGCGTGGAGTTTAGGGATGAGGTCCTTGGTGACGGCCGCGACCAGAGCCACTTTGCCGTCCTCGGCCGAGCCGAGGACGATGACGCCGCTGCCGAGCTTTTGGCGGAGGATGTCGGCCAGTTCGCGCATGGTTTCGCGATCGACGTCGGTGAGGCGCGCGGCGACCACGCGCACGCCCTTCACCTCGCGGGCCTGCTCGACAAGGTCATCGAGCTTCCCGCGCGCCGACTTTTTCTTGAGCGCATCGAGCTGGCGCTCTAGCTGCTTCACGTTGTGTCCGAGGCGGTCGATGGCCTCGAGCACGTCGGCGGGGGCGACGCCGAGGCGCGCGGCGGCGGTTTCGACCGTGCGCATCGCCTGGCGATAGTTTTCAGCCGCGGCTTCGCCGGTGATCGCTTCGACGCGGCGCACGCCGGCGGCGACGGATTGCTCGGCGAGGATTTTGAAGACGCCGATGTCGCCGGTGCGGCGGACGTGCGTGCCGCCGCAGAGTTCCTTGCTGTAGAAGCCGCGCTCTTCGGCGGGATCGAGGATGGTGACGACGCGGACGTTTTGTTCGGGATACTTGTCGCCGAAGAAGGCCAGCGCGCCGGAGGCGAGCGCCTGATCGATCGTCGTGATGTCGGTTTTCAGCTCGTGGTTCTTCAGGATTTCCTGATTCACCTGCTGCTCGATCTCCTCGAGTTCCTCGGGATCGAGCGAGGCGAAATGGGAGAAATCGAAGCGGAGATGATCGGGCGCGACGAGCGAGCCGGCCTGCTTGACGTGCGTGCCGAGAATGTTGCGCAGGGCGGCGTGGAGCAGGTGGGTCGCGGTGTGGTTGCGGCGCGTGCGATCGCGGCGGGCGTGGTCCGCGACGGTGGTGACGCGGTCACCGACGGCGAGCGGGCGGCGCGCGACGATGCGATGCGCGATGAGGCCGGCGATGGGATAGTAGGCGCCGCGGACCTCGGCGATTTCGCTGTCGCCGTCCTGGAACGCCCCGACGTCGGCCACCTGGCCGCCGGCTTCGGCGTAGATGGAGGTGCGGTCGAGCACGGCTTCGCATTCGGTGCCCGGCTCGACGCGGTCGGCGAGGCCGGTCTTGGTGACCAGAGCGAGAATCTTGCAATCGCGGGCCGTGGTGCCGTAGTAGAAATCGGGCTCGGTGCGATAGGTTTCCGCGAGCTTCGCGTAGATGGGATGCGCCGCTTCCTTCGCCACGCCTTTCCAGGATGCTTTGGCGCGCTCGCGCTGCTTTTCGAGTTCGGCGTCGAATTCGCGCTCGGCGTCGGCGGCCACGGCCCAGCCGCGCTGATCGGCGATGTCGAGGACGAAATCGGGCCGCAGGCCGAGCGTGTCGTAGGCGTAGAAGAGGTCGGCGCCGAAGATCATCGTCGGGCCGCCCTTCTCGGTCGTGTCCTGCAGGCGCTTTTCGAAGGCGCGCAATGCCGGCACGACCAGCCGGCCGTATTTTTCCTCTTCCTCGCGGAGAACCGTGGCGATGCGCGCGATCGATTGCTCCAGTTCGGGATACGGCTCCTTCATCAGCTCGGCGACGTCGCCGGCGAGCTGGTAGAGGAACGGCTTGTCGAGGCCGAGGCGGCGGCCGTGATCGATGGCGCGGCGAATGATTTTGCGCAGGACGTAGCCGCGGCCCTCGTTCGAGGGAAGAACGCCGTCGCCGATGAGGAACGTGGCGGCGCGACTGTGATCGGCGAGGATGCGGAGCGAGACGTTCGTCTCTTCGTCATCGGTGTAGGGTTTGGCGCAGAGCTCGCTGGCGGCGTCGATGATCGGGCGCAAGAGGTCGGTTTCGAAATTGCTGAGCTTGCCCTGGAGCACGGCGGCGACGCGTTCGAGCCCGGCGCCGGTATCGACGGAGGGCCGGGGCAGCGGACTCATCGCGCCGCTCGCGTCGCGATTGAACTGCATGAAGACCAGGTTCCAGATTTCGACGTAGCGGCCGCAATCGCAGGGGAATTTGCAATCTTTGTGGCCCTGTTCGCTGGCCGCGGGGCCGAAATCGTAGAAAAGCTCGGAGCAGGGGCCGCAGGGGCCGGTGTCGCCCATGGCCCAGAAATTGTCTTCGTCGAAGCGGGCGATGCGTTCGGGCGCGGCGCCGGCGATTTCGCGCCACAGGGCGAAAGCTTCATCGTCGCTCACGTGCACGGTGAAATAGATGCGGTCGGGCGGAAGGTTCCAGACCTTGGTGGTCAATTCCCAGGCGTAGGAGATCGCTTCGCGCTTGAAATAATCGCCGAAGCTGAAATTGCCGAGCATTTCGAAAAACGTGTGATGGCGGCGCGTGCGGCCAACGACTTCGAGGTCGTTGTGCTTGCCGCCGGCGCGGACGCATTTCTGGCTGGAAGTGGCGCGCGTATATTCGCGATGCTCGAGGCCTAGGAAGACGTTCTTGAACTGGTTCATGCCGGCGTTCGAGAAGAGCAGCGTCGGATCGCCCAGCGGGACGAGCGACGAGCTGGGCACGACACGATGGCCGTTGCGCGCGAAAAACTCGAGAAACGAGCGCCGAATTTCGTTGCCGGTCAAGAAGGCTCCTCTCGGCCCGCGCGGCTCGGTGGGTGGCGTGGGCTGAAGCCCGTGCCAAGGCACAGCCGGCAGCGGCCGTGCTGCTCGAATCCGAATATCACCACGCGGGATCGATCGATTGGATTATCGCAAACGCCCGAGCAGCCACGCAATGCACCCGCCGGGCCTCCCGGCAGCGCCAGGGTGGAAGCGCCTTTTCCGTGATTCGTAGCCTGTCATGCTGAGCGAAGCGAAGCATCCCGAAAGCCACGAGGAGAGGCAGGGCCAAGGGGAGATGTGATATCGGGGTCCTTCGCTTCGCTCAGAGGCTGTGACTTTTTTGCCCTTTCACAAAATCCGACACTTAGAACAAAGGGTTTAGAGGCGAAAAAATAGTCAAAAATCGAAAAAGTCACAGCCTCTCAGGATGACGACCGTGGGGCGGGCCCGGTTGCCAAACGAAATCGGAGGCGCTTACCTCCGCGTCCTCCGCGCCTCTCCGTGTCCTCTGCGTTTAGCTTTTGCTTTTGACTTTCGCTTCCTCGTCGCAGGCGGCCGCGAGTTGACACTCGCGCTTCGGCGCATTAACGTCGCTCGACCGATTTTTCGGCCAAGAACGAGGTGATCATGATCGTTGCGAGCCTGGTGTTGTGTCTGGGGACTCTGCTGGGGGCAGGGGCTCCGCCGGCGGCACAGAAAGCCGCCCCGCTGCGGATCAGCGGCGTTGTGATGCAGGGCAAGGTGGTCCATGCCGATCCGCCGAAATACCCGGAAGACGCCCGCAAGAAGAACATTCAGGGCGTGGTGAAACTCGACGTCCTCATCGGGAAAGACGGCGCGGTGGAATCGGCGAAAGTGACCGATGGGCCGAAAGAGCTGACCAAGGCCGCGGTGAATGCGGTGAAACACTGGCGCTACGAGCCCACTCTGCTCAACGGCAAGCCCGTCGAGGTAGAGACTGTCGTCGAAATGGGTTTCAAGCTCACGCCACCCAAACAGAAGGCTCCGGCCAAGGCGCCCGCGCACAACTAACCGGGAACATTTTCACGGAAATCACGGAGGAACACGGAGGTCCACAGAGGATCTCCGTGGAACTCCGTGTCCTCCGTGGTGAAACGGGTTCTGGGTTTTCCGGTTGCCTTCTCGTAAGATCGGAAGAGAACGCCGAGGTCTTCCGATGAGCGCGAACCAGAAAACCCCCTCCTGCGTGACGATCGATCCCGGTGCGACGTATCACGGGAAGCAGGGACTCGATTATTTCGCCGGAATCTCTCACGAGACGGCGGGATCAACCGGCATCTGCATGCACCTCTTGACGATTCCTCCCGGCGGCCGCGCGCGTCCGCATTTGCACGAGCATCACGAGACGGCCATCTACGTTCTCTCGGGCGAAGCCGGCATGTGGTACGGCGAAGGATTGAAACAGCACATGCACGTGCGTGCCGGCCAGTTCCTCTACATTCCCGCCAATACGCCGCACTTACCCTATAACCCCAGCGCCACCGAGCCCGTCACCGCGGTGCTCGCCCGCACCGATCCCAACGAGCAGGAAAGCGTGAAGGAATACGACGCGGCGGATCCGGGGATTGCGGAGACGTAAGACGTGTCCCGTGGCTCGTGTCGCGTGAGCCGTGGGTTCGGAGACGTAGGGACAGGATCCTTCGCTACGCTCAGGATGACAGTCGTATTGGGGCTTGGGGGATTCGGACTGCATCCCATGGCCGCGGGGTCGTCCCCTCTGTCACCCTGAGCGAAGCGAAGGGCCTCGCAAATGGTGAGGCATGGCACCCCAGGGGGACGAAGTTGCGAGAGCCGGTCGCCGGCAGTCAGTCGGCGTCGATATCGAGCGACATGATTTTGAGGTCGTCGCGTTCGCGCCAGCCGAGGCGTTTCCAGAAATCGGCGCCGGCTACGTTGTTTTTGTGAACGAACAGGTGGCAGCGCCCCATGCCGCGGGCGCGAAGCTGTTCGATGCAGCGCGCGACCAGAGCCGAGCCGACGCCGGTGCGCCTCGCGTCGGCGGAGACGGCCAGATGATGCAGGAAGCCGCGGCGTCCGTCGTGACCGCCAAGCACTGCGCCAATCAATCGTCCATCCACGCGTGCGACGAAACTTAACCCCGGATTTCTCTCCAGAAATCGCGCAATATTCTCGCGGGAATCTGATGCTCCCACGCTGATTCCTTCGCTCGACTGCCAGAGCGCTATGGCTTCCGGGTAATCTTCCATCGTGAATTCGCGGATTTCGAATTTCTGTTTGGCTGCGTCGGTCATGAGATTGCCTTGGCGCGAGGGGCGGGTTTGAAACCCGCCCCTACGGCCGGTCGCTGGTGACTCCTCGATTCGCCGGTTACCTGTTCGCGCGGCGTTTCCCTGGCCGCTTTCCGAGTGCTTTGGCTCCGGCTAGCGTTTGGGCCTTTCCGGCAGGGGATTGAAGCCCTTGGGCGGTGGAAGGGCGCCGGGAAGTTTTACGGGCTCGACGCCGGTTTCCGAACACGTCATTGGGGCGGGGAATGTGTTCACCACTTTATTGGGGATTTCGGCGGCGGATGCGGGGATGGGGGCCAGCTTGCCGGCGAGTCGCGCGGGGCTGAATCCGCGGAGGAGATTCGTGAGGCGGGGATTGAGGTCGCGCGGGCCTTCGGGCAGATAGGGTTTTTCGTCGGGGAGGGAAGCGAGCGGCGGGAGCTGGAAGAGGACATCGAGGAATTTGGCGAAGGAGGCGTGGTCGCCGGGGTCGGGATGATGGCGTGCGCTCGCGCGTAGGGCGAGATCAGGATCAGCGGGACGCGCGGGCCGTCGCCGCACGGATGGCGATCGGGGCAGGTCTCGAACTGCGGCGGCGGAACGTGATCGTAGAAGCCGCCGGAATCGTCCCACAGGATGATGATGGCGGAATCGTTCCAGTAGGGGCTGTGCGCGACGGCGTTCACCACTTTCGCGACCAGCGATTCGGAAATCTGCGAATCGGAATAGCCGGGGTGGTCGTCGTCGCCCATGAAATGGGACTGGACGAGCGCGGAGCGATTGGCCGGGCTCCAGCCGAAGGGATTGTGGTAGCCGCCCTTGATGAAATCGACGCTGCGCGGCGGCAGTTTGTGCTGGCCGACGACGGTGAAGAAATCGGTGAGGTCGTGAACGCCTTTCCAAAGCGGCTGATTCAGCCGGATGTAGCCGAAATATTGCGGCGCGTCGTGGTGGGCGATGTAGGAGGGGTGGTCGTTGCCGGCGCCGTTGCCGAAACCTTCCTGATACCAGGCCCAGAGCACGGCCTGGGCGTTGAGCTTGGCGAGTTCGCCGACGTCCTGCTTGATCGCGTCGGCGTCGACTTTCGCGAGCACGGCTTTGCCGCCGAGAAGCGTGAGCAGCAGTGTCGCGTAGGTCTGGTCGTACTGGCGGACTTTCGGCTCGCCGTCGGTGTAGGGGCCCCAGGCCGGATCGAGATCGTTCAGGACCGGCTCGCCGGGGCCGGTGATGTCGGGGTTGACCGCTTCCTTCGGATGGCGCGCGGCCTGCGTTTGGCCGGTCTGGCCGGCGATGATGTCGATGTTGCCGGGAGTCGATGGGCCGTACATCGCCTGGAAGATATGGTCGTAGAGGGCGAAGCGATGGGCGTAGAGCCACAGGAAGGGAATCGTGCGGCAATCCTCGTGCGCCATGCTGAGCAGGCCGAGCTGGCGGGCGTAGGAAGGCGGAGCGCCAAAGTGCAGCAGATTTTCTTCTTCCTCGGAGACGAAACGGTCCATGTGGCCTTCGGCGGATTTGGCGATCAGGACTTCGCGGGCGTGATTGGGGTCGGCGGTGTCGGGCGTGGTGATGGCGAAGGGCGTGACCCAGGTCTTGCCGATGGGATCGTACTGGCGGAAGCCATGCGTGCGGGCCTCCTCGGTGGCCAGATTGTCGGCGCCGGGGAAAGTGCCGAAATAGGAGTCGAAGGAGCGATTCTCCTGATAGATGACGATGACGTGGCGGATATGAGAGCGGAGATTTTTCAGGAACCGGGCGCGCTGCTGTTCGTGATTCGGCCGCGGATGCTCTTGAGGATGCGGCTTCGCTTGGGCCGCTGCCGGAATGGGTGTGAGTGCGAGCGCGGCGAAGAGCGGCGCGGCGAGCAGGAGAGATTTCGACTTCATTTTGCGGCCTCCGAGTACGGTCACAGGTCAATAGGGCGAGCGGATTCTTTCTACACCATTGGGAGTCGTGCGGCCAGTGGGTTGCGATTCTGAAGAACGCGAAAGCCTTATTTTTCATGAGTGCGTAACAATCGCTATCTTCAATTTTCCCTTGCGTGAGAAGGTGCCGCCCTGAAGGGCGGCGCTACACGAGATGTCTGCGTTGACTGGGGCATGGCACGGAAGTGCCATTCGGGAGGGGCAACAGGCAGGTGATGAAGCTTGATTCGCGGGAGGTGGTCGCATAGAGTGTGGCAGGATTCGGGCAGGTCCAGAGGCGACGAGGCGGCCGGTTGCAGTTTCCGGCAACATTCCTATGAGCAGAGGCGAGCCAACCGCAAACGACTACGCGATCGCGTGGTTGCGGATCACGATCGGGGTGCTGTTCCTGATCTTCGCGCAGTACAAGATTCTCGGGAGCAACTTCATTTACGGCGGTGGATTCGAGGGATGGATTCACGGCTTCCTTCGTGCCGGGGTCTACCCGTTCATGGCGCCGGTGCTTCACGATCTGGTGCTGCCGCACTCCCGGTTTTTTGCCTATCTGGTGAGTTACGGCGAACTGTGCCTGGGTCTGGGGTTCACGTTTGGAATCCTGATCCGGCCGGCGAGCTTTTGCGGCCTTTTCTACATGCTGGCGCTTCTCTTCGCGTCCAACTATCCGGGCGAGCACGCTCCCGTGTGGGAATATTTCGGGGCGTCGCTCAATCACCTGGTGCTGGCGCTGTGCTTCCTGTCGTTCGGGATCGGCAATGCGGAGCGGGTGTGGTCGGTGCCCAACTATCTGCGGCGCAAGTACGGCTCGCGCGAGGGATCCGACATTGGCCCCGCCAACAGCTATTACGCCGCTCCGAATTCATTCGGCAAATAAGACGACAGGATGTGGGTGTGGGAGAAGCTTTCCGGGCGCGGAGGAAGACTTGCGTGCGGCCGTGCGGGCGTTTGGAGATGTGGCGGCCGAGGCGTGCGCCCGCGGATTAGCCTTTGGCTAATGCTTCGCGTGTCAATATTCCCCGGCGAGTGGCTTGTTTTCTCCTTTGCTTTGTTTCCGCGCGCGGAGTAGATTCTCTGGCAGAGGCGTTGCGAGCCAGCTTTCCCCACTCCAATGCTGTCCGGCGGCGTAGCCGGCGACGGCGAACCGCGCACAAAATCAACGATGAGTGATAAGTCGGGACATTCGAACGATCTATCCGGTAGCTCTGTCGGCCGGTTCCGGATACGGGAGCGGCTGGGCGCGGGCGGCATGGGCGAGGTGTACCTGGCCGAGGACCCGCAACTGAAGCGGACGGTGGCGATCAAGCGGATGTCGTTGCGGTTCGTCGGCGACGAACACCACCGGCAGCGGTTCCTGCGCGAGGCGCAGATGGCTTCCCGGTTGAACGATTCCCACATTGCGGCCATTTACGACGTTTTGGAGCGCGAGGGCGAGATCTTCCTGGTGATGGAGCGCGTCGAAGGGAAGACGCTGCGCAAGCGGGTGAGCGAGCCGATGAAGCTCGACGATTTCCTGCCGATCGCGGCGCAGTGCGCGCAGGGTCTGGCCGTGGCGCACAGCCAGGGCGTGCTGCATCGAGACATCAAGCCCGACAACATCATGGTGACGCCTTCGGGCCAGGTGAAGATTCTGGATTTCGGCCTGGCGCGCCGGCTGACCGCCGGGGAGGAAACCGAAGCGTTCGAGACCGAGCCGGGAGCGATCAGCGGCACCGCCGGCTACATCGCGCCGGAAGTGCTGGTGGGACGCGAGTCGGACGAGCGGGCGGACATCTTTTCGCTCGGCGTGGTTTTTTACGAGGCGCTCACAGGCGAGCATCCTTTCCGCGCTCAGAACGAACATCGCGACTTCGAGCCGCGTGCTGCACGTGGATCCTCCCCGCCGTCGAGCGTGAATCCTGCCGTGCCGCCGGAACTCGACCGGATCGTCATGCGGATGCTGGAGAAGTCTCCCGGGGCCCGGTATCAGAACGGCCAAGGAGCTGGCCGACGAACTGGACTGGATGGCGCGTAGCGGAACGACGCCGACCATCGTCGGTTTGCCGATGTCCGAGGCGTCGGCGCGGCGGCCGGGGCGGCGCCGGCTGGTTCTGATCTCCGCGGTTGCGGCCGCGGCGCTCATCGCCTTGCTGGCGGCGATTCCGCAGGTGCGGCGCACCGTGGCGGGATGGATGGGCGCGAGCCCGACTCCGGCCGCGAGTCCCGCGGCGTCCAGCGAGCGGCAAGTTGCCGTCCTGCCGTTCACCGCGCTGGGCGGGACGCCCGCGCAACAGGCGTTTGCCGCGGGCCTGACCGACACGGTGACGGCGCGGCTGACCGAACTATCGGCAACGCACTCGCTCGCCGTGGTGCCGGCGAGCCTGGTGTTCTCGCGGAAAGTGGATTCGGCGGACACGGCGCGGCGGCAGTTCGGCGTGAATCTGGTGCTGACGGGGAGTTTGCAGCAGGCGGGCGACCGGATCCGGGTGACCTACGCGCTGGTGGACGCGCGAACGCAGCGGCAGTTGAGCGCGAACACGGAGACCGTGGCGGCGAAGAATCCGTTCGCGGTGGAAGACGACGTCGCGGCCGGCGTCCTCGACATGCTGAAAGTGCAACTCGATCCGAACGAGCGCAAGACTTTCGAAGCGAAGGGAACCGACAAGCCGGACGCGTACGCGTTTTACCTGCAAGGCATGGGCTACCTCGAGAATTACTCGCGGGAGGAAAACATCACGAGCGCGATCAGCGAGTTCCAGCACGCGCTCGAGATCGATCCTCGCTACGCGCGCGCCTACGCCGGGCTGGGCCAGGCGTATTGGCAGCGTTACGTGCTGACCGGCGACTCGCAATGGACCGCGCCCGGCCGCCAGGCTTGCAACCGCGCCCTGGCCATTGATCCGAATCTCGCCGCCGCGCACGTCTGCCTGGGCACGGTGGCCAACGGGACAGGGAAATATCAGGACGCCGTCGCGCAATTCGATAAGGCGCTCGCGATCCGGCCGACCGACGACCACGCCTACCAGGGCCTGGCGACGGCCTACGGGAAACTGGGGCGCGCGGCCGAAGCGGAGCAAACGTATCAGAAGGCGATCCGCCTGCGGCCGCAATACTGGGCGGGATACAGTTGGCTGGGCTTTTTCTATTTCGGGCAGGGACGCTATGCGGACGCGGCCCGGATGTTCGATCAGGTGGTCGCGCTCGCGCCCGACAGTTTCCTCGGCTACTACGACCTGGGCGCGGTGTACGTCCAGATGGGCGATTTCGCAAAGGCCGTTCCCGTGATCGAGCGTTCCATCGCCATCCGGCCGAGCGGGACCGCATACACGGATCTGGGCACGGCGCAATTCTATCTGCACCGCTACGCCGACGCGGTGAAGAATTTCGAGCAAGCCACGCAATTGGAGCCGAACAGCTACGTCATCTGGCGCAACGTGGGCGACGGCTACTACTGGACGCCAGGCAAGCGCGAGCAGGCCGGCAGCGCGTACCGGAAAGCGATCGAGATGGCTCAGGACGCGCTGCGCGTGAATCCCAACAACGCGGACGCCTACAAGATTCTGGCCGCCTGCCAGGCGATGATCGGAGCCAAACAGCAGGCGATCGCGTCGATCGGCCGCGCGCTCGCGCTCACGCCGGGCGATCCGGACGCAATGTACACCGCGGCGCTGGTCTACTCGCAGGTGGGCGAGCGGGAGCAGGGCGTCGAGTGGCTGAAGAAGGCGCTGAAGGCCGGCGCCTCGGCGGCGATGGCGGGCAACGAGCCCGCTTTCGATTCGCTGCGCGGCATGAAGGATTTCCCTCGCAGTCTGGACCACTGACAATTGACACATAAGGAGGCAGCATGAACAGCAGACCCAGGCCCATTCGTCGTTGGCTCGCGTTCGGATCGCTTATTGCGTTCGCGTGCGCGCTGTGCGTGGTGGGAGCCAGGACCCAGTCGGCAAAGACCGTGACCGTGACGATCACGCCGGCAAATCCGCCGACGGTTTCTCCCGACCCGGCCAACATCTCCAAGGGCGCCGGCGACCAGGTGGAGTGGACTTGCCCGGATTGCACTTCCGGATTCAGCATCCACTTCCCGCAGGGCTCGCCTTTTTCCTCCGGCTCGTTCAGCAACTCGCATGCGCAATCGGGGCCGGCGAGGTCGAACGCCGACACGAAACTGTATCACTACACCGTCACGGTGGGCGGGCACACCTCCGATCCTGGCGTGCAGCTGAATCCGTAGGGGTGATTGCGCGGGGATTCCCCGTGGCTTCCCGGGCGCGGTGAGCGGAGGCTGGCGGGCGTGGGGGATCAAGGCTGTACAAGCAAAGGTGGGGGTGTGCCCGGAGGCGGGACCGCGTTCACAGGACCGGCGTCACAGGAAGTTTACGTGGCATTTCCCACGGTTTAACAAGAGCGGTTCAATCTTACGGCAAACAGAACGCGCGTAGTACGCACAGAACCAACGGGAAGCCGGCCTGCCACCCAAAACGACTCCTCCGGAGACAAACACCGGGGGCAGGCCGGCCCATGATTCCGGATCTGCGCCGGCGAGTGCTGTGGGCGCCGGTTCGGGCACGAGCGGACCCCGCGATCGGCGCGGAAGGTCACTCATGCGGGAAATGCGGGTTGATCCCTCCGCGAGTTTCGGCCGGGCGCTGAGCTGAGGTCAGTCCTTCAGTTCCACGCTCAGGATGTGAATGGCGGCGTTGCCGATGTTTTCGACCGTGTGGGGCGGGAGCGGCTCGGACCATTGGACGAAGGGCGTGGCGGGAGGAGCGGGGCGTGTGCGGGAATCGAAGATCACATTTCCGTCCCCATCGCGGCGGATGAAATCGCTCCAACCGAGCACGTGATAGACGCCAGGCCAGCGGTGCGTGTGCAGCGGTACGGTGTCGCCGGGCTCGATGATGGTTTCGAGGACGCGCACGCAGTCGTTTTCGAGACGCAGGGAATGATGGCGCGGGGCGGCGGCGAGGGCGTCGAGGGAATCGGGCCAGGGCCAGGCGTCGCGCGCGGGAGTTGCGGTTTCGGGATTCATCGCTTTCCTCCCTTGGCCCGGCCTTCCGCGCCGGGTTGCATGAACTCTACTCCCGAGGCTGCCACGCTCCTTGCAGTTGGCCGCTGTCGAAGCCCGGCGGTGCTTCCTTCGTGGTGGCGAAGCGATAAAGCGCGGCCATGAAAATTCCCTGCACGGAGGCATTGATCACCGCGAGCATGAGCCAATAGATGATCGCCAGACTGACGCCGAGAATCATTTGCGACCGGCCGAGCGTCGAGCCGTAAATCGGCAGAAAAACCGCCGGCAGCGCGAGCAGCGTGAAAATCAGCCCGAAGCTGAACCCTCCCACCAATTGCTCGCCCCAGGTGTCGCTGAACAGTTGCGCCGATCGCGCCAGCGCTTCGCTCGGACCCATGTCTTCGGCGGCAATCACCGGAACGACCAGGTAGGTGGCGAGCGTCCACGTGATGCCGATCAAGCTGATCACCAGGCGGCCGAGCCAGCCCATGCGGTTTTCGAGCGAGCGGAGCAGGACGCCGATGGTCGCGGCGAGCAGCGCCCATTGCAGGATTGTGCCTTTGCGCTGCCAGGCGACCTGGAGGCCGTCGTTCATCGTGGCGTGGCCGCCGGAGAGACGGTCGGAGGCGATGCTGACCAGCGCGACGTTGAAGAAGACGACGATGAAGTAGTTGACGATGTAGAAGCAGAGCGTGAACAGCCACATGCCTTGCGTCAGCTGCGGGCGCTGGCCCGGGCCGACGGCGCCCATGGCGCGCAATTGCGGCAGGAAGAGAAGCGCTCCGCCGCTCAGCATCACCACCGTGATCGCCATGCAGGCGATCCCGGAGCAGAGGGGCAGCCACAGCAGTTCCTTGTCTGAGCGCAGAACGTCAAGACTCTGCCCCATCAGGTCCCAAGTGCGAAAGATTCGATCCACTCAGCTCCTCCGGCGGCAGTGGGCGCCTGCCTGGAGGGGAATCCTAGCATAGGGGCGGCGCGCAAGGGCGGGGAACCTAGGAGCGGGTTCGAAGGCGCCCGCCCTGAAGAGTCCGCGTGGTAACTCCGTCTTTTCCGAGGGCACGATTTCAGCCGTGCCATCATCACCCCTCGTTAGGCGCGACGGCGGTTTTAGTAGCGCAGCCACTCCTGGCTGCGGCCTGTGCGAGCCACCACCACCCAACCCGCGCCGCCCCGCACAACACAGCCAGCAGCACACAAGTTGGCCGGCCCTCAACAGCACTTCCACAGCCGCAGCCAACAGTGCCTGCGCTACTAACCCGGATTTCTCACAAGAGCTGCATCGCCAGCACCGCTACGCGGTAAATTAACCACTGTCATCCTGAGCGAAGCGAAGGACCCCGAACGCGCAGAGGCAAAGTGGCCACGAAGACATGCCGTCGGGGCACCTGCCCCAGAACGCCATCGTTGCGGGCCCGGATTTTCCTGGCCATACATCCGCGGTTTGCTCCACTTCCTCGGCAATCCCCGCACGCGCTCGCGCGTCCCGAGCCGGTGCTGGTGAGAAATCCGGACTAACCGCCGAGGCGCCCTGCGCGGCAGTTGGCGGCGCAAGGGGAATTGTGCCGTGGCATTCACAAAGGCGCACAGCCTGAAGGCTGTCCTGCACGGGCCGAAAGACGCACGGCGTGGATACATCCATGTGTCGAGACGAAAATGGGATCCACAGTGACTTGAGCGCCGGCTTGCGGCCGGTTCAGGTGCGAGATGGGCCGTAGCGGCGGCGCAGGAATTCGGATTCGAGTTTCATGAGCAGGGCATCGGCATCGATCGCGCTTTTCGCCTGGGCGGCTTCCTGAACGATTCGTTCCGGCATGTCGAGGCGGCGGAGGGCGCCGCTGAGGATTTTCGCCTGCAAGCCGGTCAGCGGCTTTGCTTTCGAATGGAGCAGGGTGCGATCGACGGCCTCGACGCGTTCCACGGCGCGTTCCCACAGGCTTGGCGGCGGGGGCTGATGAATGGGAGGGTCGTCGGTGCGCGGGGTGTCGAGCGTCAGGGCGGCGCCGACGTCCGGCGACTTTGCCTGCCGCTGGCCAAGTTGGCCCGCGGGCAACACGAAACCGTTGACCAGCGTTGAGAGGACGCTGGTGTGGTCGAAGGGATTGTTGAGGATCGTTCCCGCGGGCGTGAACGGCGAAACGACGATCGCGGGGACGCGGACGCCGAGGCGGTCGAAACGGAAGCCGCTGCCGCCGGGCTGATTTGGTGGAATCACTTTGCCATCCGGCGAAATCGCAAAGGGGCATTCGAGCGATGTAGGCGGCGCGACGTGATCGTAGCAGCCGCCGTGCTCGTCGAAGAGGATGATGAGGAGCGTTTTGTCCCAGTCGGGGCTTTCGCGCAGGGCGCGGTAGACCTTGTAAAGAAGCCGTTCTCCTTCGGCGACGTTCGAGGGGCCGTACAGCTCGATGGCATTCGCTTCCGGGTGCATATCGTTTTCCGGGCCCCACCAGAGCGAATCGATGTAGTTCGGTTCGAGGAACGAATAGTGCGGAAGCTTGCCGGGCCTCGCGGCGTCGGCCAGGAAATCGTCAATGTGGGAAAAATAGCCGCCTTCGAGCGCGCGCAGCCAGAGCTTTTCCTGCGTGAGCAGTGCGAGGCTGGTGAGGATCCAGCCGCCGCAATAGATTTTCCACGTTTTGCCGGCGTCGGAGAGCAAGTCGAAAACGGTGGTCGTGTCGTTGACGAAGATGACGCCGTTATCTCCCTCGTTGTTCACGTAGCCTGACGACGTGCCGGCGTGCACGAAGGAGCGGTTGCACAGCGTCTGCGTGGGAATCGACGAAAACCAGTTGTCGCACAGGCCGTAGAAATGCGCGAGGCTCGAAAGCACGGGAAGCGATGCCGGCGTGAAACAGTTCATGATGATGCCGGGATCGGCGGGCTTGGCGGATTGTTTCGCATAGTTATAGACGAAACCTCGCATCGTGACCGGTTCGGGAGGGTCGGGAGGAACCTGGTTGAGTGGAGGGGCATCGAGCGGGCCGAACAGTTGCGCGAATACGTCCTGATATGGCTCGCCGGGGTCGGGATTGGGGGCCGTTAAATCGAAACCTTTCGCCACGGGCACCGGGTTGCCGTTTGCGTCGGGATTGCTCAGGTGCTTGCCCCAGAGGCCGTCGAAATTCGGCGGCACTTTATCGAACGGCGGGGAATTCGTGGGGTCGTAGAGCCAGCCGAGGAGATTGTCGAACGAGCGGTTTTCCAGCATGAGAACGACGACGTGTTCGATGCGGCTCAGTTGGTCGATTGGCATGGAGAACCTTTCCGGCGCTGATCTGGTTGGCGGGACGAGTTTATTGCAATTTGGGGTGGGGTGCGAAGCACCAGCAAGCCGCCTCCGTGATCTCCGGGTTTTCTCCGCGTCCTCTGTGTTAAATCTTTTGATCTTCACGAATGACTGGGGCAATGGGAACTATTTGTGGGGGATTTGGCGCTGCCAACTTCCGCGCGACGGGAGGCTCTTTCGGTAACCGCCATGTAAGCAATGGGTTGCGGGGCGGTCTGGTGGCACGGTTTCTGCCTTAGTAGGAGTTGGTGTGGGGCAATGTCCGGAGGTGGCGTTGATGGAAAATATCGACATTTCCGATTGCCTGGAAGATTGCCCTCGTTGCAACCGGTGCCCGCACAGCTTCCTGCGCCGGCAGAAAATCGAAGCGCTGATCCGCCAGGTGGAAATGGAAAAGGAACGGTATTTGGCCGACGGGCTGATGGACATGATGCCCGCGGTTTCCTGGCATCAGCGGGTCGTCGAAGCGCTGGCCGCGTAACGGCTCGCGGAAAATTCTAGGGAAGTTCCTCGCCGGCCTCGCCCGGGGCGGGCGACGGAACCTTTTGAATCCGGCGATAGTAGAACCAGGCCGCCAGCCACACCAGGATCATCAGGACAACCACAATCCCGCCCAGCGCGCTGAAATCGAGTGCCTGAAGAATGGCGCCGAATCCTCCGTGCCAACCTTCCTCGATCCAGAGCAGTTGCAGCCATTCGATCGTGCCGACAACCAGAGCGACCAGAACGCCGAGGCCGGTGATGGCGGTGTTGAAGAGCAGCTTGCGCATGCGGTCGATCATCGCCCAGTCGTAAATCTTCAGCATGGCCAGTCCGTCGGCCGTGTCCATGAGCGTCATGCCGGCGGTGAAGAGCAGCGGGAAGACCATCACGCCCCAGAGCGGCAATCCGCCCCGGCGGGCCATGGCGGCCGAGATCCCGATGATGGCGACCTCGGTAGCGGTGTCGAAGCCGAGACCGAAAAGAAAGCCGACCGGATACATGTGCCAGCTACGGTTGATGTGGCGATAGATCCAGCGGAAGACGCGCGCGAGCAGGCCGCGCTGTTCGAGCAGGTACGTTATTTGCGTGTCGCTCGCGGCGCTCGTATCGCCGCGGCGGTAGCGCGCGAGCATCTGCCAGAGCTTTACGAAGATGTAGAGATTCACCAGGCCGATCAGCGTGAGAAACGCGGCCGAGATCATTACGCCAAACGTATTGCCGAACCGCGTGACGTCGGCCATGCGGCTCGATGCGGCGCGGGCGAACAGGACCACGCCGAGCGAAAGAAGAACGACGACGGTCGAATGGCCCAGGGAAAAGAACAGGCCGACGGCGGCGGGGCGCTGGCCGTCCTGGCGGAGCTTGCGCGTGACGTTGTCGATGGAGGCGATGTGGTCGGCGTCGAAGGCGTGGCGCAGCCCGAGGAAATACGCCAGGATCGCCATGCCGAGCGTGGCCGCGTCCAGCGTGCGCAGGCCGAGCGCGCCCGCCCAGGCCACGACGTTCAGCACAGCCACCACGCTCACCGCGATGATCAGGTTCTTTCGCAAGCCTTGATGCTCATCCTCGCTTCCGGCCGGAGCCTGCCTTCTGGCCGGTCGACTCATTATCGGATGAAATGCCGTCTCGCACCGCGAGAAATTCACTTGGCGGGATCGCCGGCCGCAACGGTCGGCCCCCCACATTTACCTCGCTCCGCCAAACTGGAAGACGAGGCCGGTGGAAATCCGCAGATTGTTCTGCGTCGAGCCGCCGAAGCGCGTCATGAGATATTCCGCCTGCGCGAGGCGGATGGCGACGTGCGGCGCGACTTTCAGATCGAAGCCGCCGCCGGCCGTCATGGCCAGCGCCGTCTGTCCGGACATCGTCGAGTAGACGCCGCCGAAGAGAACCTGCGCGAACGGCGTGATGCGCGATTCCGTGCGGTAGCTGACGCGCGGGCCGAAGAGATAGGTGACCAGATTGTTGCTTTCGAAGCCTTGCGGCGCGGCTTGGTGGTAGCCGCCGATGTCGCCCACGATGCCGAGCCAGCGGTGCGGGTTCAGGGCAAACGACACGCTCGCGCCGTTGTAATTGGTTTTCGTACTGGCGATCCTCACATACGAATAGGTGCCGGAGATTTCGATGTACGGCACCGGCTCCTGCTGTTGCGCGAAGGACGGCACCGAGAGCAGCAATACACCCAACATGAGCAAGGGAATCCTACGCATGGCTTTCTCCTGTCCGGGGACTTCGCTTCGGGATCCGGGGGCGCGGATTCCTGGAAATGGCGTGCCGAGGTCGCTTCTGCGTGTTCCCAGGCGGCATGGTTTATGTCTCGCCGTTGATGCTTCCGGCCCGCCGTCGAAGACACGGCGGCGGAAAACGGACTTCTTGTAATTGTTGAGGCATTTTGCTGGCCAGAGGGGGCGGGGCCGAGCGTCTTGGCAACGTATTGAAAGAGTGTGGATTACCGGAGTGCTGCGACCGGGCCGAAGTGCGGAGGGAGCGAAATGGCGCATCCGGCGGCGCAAAATGGCCGAGAGAGCTTGTGTGGCGACCCAGTTTTTCGTAAGGGCACGGTTTCCGCGCCTCTTGCGTCCCGACGTTCCTGGTCGGGAAGCCGTGCCGAAAGTGGCGCCACATCAATGCGCCCTTAGCCGTCCCGATGCCTTCACGGAGCCGGGGTGGTCCGCATTGCCAGAATCGGACCGCTGAAGGTCGCTCCAGCAGGTTGCCACACAGACTCGAGACTCGGTGCGGTATGGATGTCGAATGGGTGGCAATGGTTAGGAGGGCCATAGGAGGGGGACGAAAGGCCACAGGCTTAAAATCGAACAGATCCGTTCCGCTGTCAGCCAACGTGCCACTTCCGCCATGCGCTGGGCTGTCCGCAGGAAGTTGAGCCGCCGATGCCGGCCAAGGCGGATAGTACGCTCGAACGTCGTATTTCTGCCCCAACGGCCGCGGAATTCTCTCGCGGAACCGGCCGCACTGCCCTGTCAAAATTGACAGTTGCCACTCACACACGCCTTGTTATGTTTGTCTTTGGCGTGAAGGAGTGTGTCATGACATACAAATGGAAATTGACGCGAAGGAATGGTCATGTATCAGGTGCTTTACCACTATGTATCGCGGGCATGATCGGCCTGCTCATGTTGGCCGGTCCTGATACGTGTCGCGCCCAAGCATTGGCCCCTCTGCGCGGAGTGTACACACCCGGCTTTAGCGCGACCAACTCCGGAGTCATGCCGGCCCCGGGCTTGACATACTCCAACACGTTTATGGACTACTCGTTCAACCAGATGAACTGTGCGGATTGCGGGAACGTTTCTTCGAATTTCAACACGGCTGTATTCCTCGATGTCAACGTTTTCATGTGGGTAACCAAGAAGAAGATTCTGGGCGCCAACTATGGTTTGGTAGCAGGCCTCCCGTTCAGTAACAGCGCGCTTTCATTGACCGGGTTGCGCCCCATCGCCGGAGGAGGGGGTTTTGCCGACTCCTTCTATCAGCCCGTTACCTTCGGGTGGCATCTGAAAAGGGCTGATATCATGGTCGCTTACGCCTTTTTCGCGCCAACCGGAAGGTACGTTGCTGGGGCGACGGACAACACTGGCACCGGCAAATGGACCAATGCTCCCACCGCGGGTGAGACCTTTTATCTGACCAAGAACAAAGCGACGGCGTTCTCTGCCTATCAGATGTATGAGTTTCACTCGACCCAGCAGCAGACGAACATACATGCCGGCCAGACCTTTGACCTTGATTATTCACTCACTCAGATTCTTACCTTGCAGAAGCAAACGCACACTCTCCTGCAATTCGGGGTGGTCGGCTACGGTCAGTGGCAAACATCCAATAACAGCGGCCCGGGAGTGGATCCCTCGCATCCCGGGCACTACCGCGTTAACGCCATTGGCGGGGCGGCTAATATCATCTTGCCGGTTAGGAAAACAAGCGTAGGCTTTAAACTATTCAAGGAATTTTCGAACTCGAACACAGTCCAAGGATACTCGTTCCAGATTACAGGCGCGATCACGTTCTGAAATACAGGTAGGGAAGATCAAAAGCCGGGTCCGCCACCCGCCAGGCAAGAACGAAAAACCCAGGCTTAAAACCGAAGCCTGGGGTACCCGGATTGTGGGCACTGGAGTGGCCGCCAGCGATGCTCGGGGCACCCGACGGCAGGGCACCGCTGCCTGATCAGCGGAAGTGGAAATTGGGGGAATGCGCGGCGCGCCAGCGGGCGTCCAGCTCGAGCAACTTGCGACGATTGGAACGCAGATCGCGGCCGTTGCGCGTGGTGGGGTAGGGGACGTCTTTGCCCATCAGGCCGTGCCAGAGGATGCGATTGAAGAGCGGCGTATTCAGATGGTCTTCGACGGCGAAATCGAAACCGCGGGTTTTCGCGGCCCAGTAAGCGGCGGAATGGAGGGGGTGAGTGTACGGGGCGTAGTGGAGGGCGGCGGATTTTTCGGCGGCTGTGGCGGCGGGGAGCGGGAGCTCGGTGGATCGTAGAATCGCGGGAACGAGCGCGGTGTAGGTCCAAGGCTTTAGTTCGGTGGTGAAGGGGTCGGCCATGGGCGAAAGAACGGCGTCGTTGATGCCCATGGGACCGATGCCGAGAACGTCCTCGATGGTGGCGAGCATGTTGACCGTGGTGTAGTGGGCGGAAATGACGGCGTGCTGTTTGACGTAGGGGCCGGCGATGAGCGCTACGGTGCGGTGCGCGTCGACGTGGTCTGGGCCGTTTTGCGCGTCGTCCTCGACCATGAAGATGAGCGTGTCATTCTTATAGGGGCTGTGCGCGATCTGCTGGACGAGCAGGCCGATGGCGTAATCGTTGTCGGCGAATTCGGTTTCGACGGTGTTGACGCCGTCAATTGCCTTGCGGAAGTCGCCGAAATGGTCGTGCTCGAGGCGTACCAGTTCGAGTGCGGGCAGATCGTGATGCTTCACGTAGAGCTGGAATTCGCGGTCCCACTCCTTGAAGCGCCAGTAATCGGGGAAGGCCTGATCGAAGCCGCGGAAATAGGGATCGGTGATGTTCATCAGCGCGGCCTTGGTGGGGAAAGCGACGCGTGTTTTCGTGGCGTAGGGATCGGTGATGGGGCCGATGTAGGCGGGATTCGTCCGTTTCATGTCGTAGCGGTGGAGATCGAGGAAGAAGCCGTAGTTGCGCACGGTGAGATGCGCGTTCAGCGCGTCGTTCCACAGGTAGCCGCTGCCGGCTTCGCCACCGGGACCATCGGGCGCGTCGACGTCGGCGGTACCGGGCAAGAGATTGGGATCGTCGGGGGTTTCGGGATTTGCGGCGCGGCGCGCGGCGAGAGTGGCGAAGCCGACGTTGATGTTGCGATTGGTGCCTTCGTAGTCGTAGGTGAGGCCGCGATCGGCGTATTGCACCGGGATCGTATTTTCCAGGATCTCGCTGGCGCGGCCGGCGGTGGACCAGTTCCAGCCGCTGCCGCTCACCTGGCCGCTGGCGTAGAAATTGTCGAGGTCGACGAACTGGCTGGCGATCTGATGATGATTTAGCGCGATGGCTTGTGGAAAGAGAGTGAGGCGAGGATCGCCGTTGCCTTCCGGCAGGTCGCCGAGCACCTGATCGTAGGTGCGATTTTCCTTGATGATGTAAATGACGTGGCGGATGTGCTTACGCAGGAACGCCATGGTTTTTTCGGCGGCGGCGCGGCGCGGGGTGGGCTGATAGCGGTTGTTGCGCGCGACCTGCGCGGTGAGCGTTTGTAGCGCGGCTGAATCCGGCGTGGGGATCGTCCAGAAACCGCCCTTGCTGAGCTGCAAGATGAACTGATTAGCCGAGCGGCACGGCCCTTGCGACGAGTAGGAAATCGAAGCGCTCGTGCGGCAACCCTCCGGGTTCGGGCCGGGATCGCTGCGCGCGTTCACGACGTAGAGCATCCGGCCGTCGGGACTCACGCTGACCGAGTCGGGATACCAGGCGGTGGGAATCAGGCCGACGACATGGCTGTGCGTCTTGTCGCCGGCGCCGGAATTGGCGAGCTGGATGACCGCGATGGAATTGGCGCCGCCGTTCGAGACGTAGAGCGTCTTCTGGTCCGGTGAAAGGGCGAGCGAATTGGGATTGCTGCCCTTGAGTTTTTCGGGATTCGGGAAAACGGCGTTGGGCGCGGTGGTGGGGATCTCCTCGAGGACGCGGCTGGTGCGCGTGTCGATGACGGCAACGGTGTCGTCGGTGCCGAGCGCGGCGTAGAGGCGGCTGCCGTCGCGATTCAGAATCATCCGGTTCGGCTGGCCGGGCAGCGGGATGCGGCCGACGACGCGCGGCGCGGGAGAAAGATCGAGCACGACGATCTGGCGGTCGCGCGGGCTCGATACCCAGGCGCGATCGTTGCCGTGGATCAGCACCCAGAAGGGGAATTCGCCGCCGGGCACGCCACGCTCGCGCGGATCGATCTTGCCCGGCCGCAGATCGAGTTCGGCGATTTTGCGGCGCGCGCGCAGACTGACGAGACTCACGGAATCGTTTTCGAAATTGGCCACGAGCAGGCGGCGGCCGTCGGCCGTTACCGCGAGACCAGCGGCGACGGGGTCGTTCTCGATGCCGAGGCCATGGAGATGCTCGAGCGGAATCGGGCGGCGGGACTGGCGCCAGCGGCCGTCGCTGCGCCGGAAGATGTGGATGTCGTCATCGACGCCGCCGGAGACGTAGAAGGCCGTGCCGGCCGGATTCCAGGCGATGCCGTCGAAAGTGTCGGGAACCTGGAGGACCTGCGTTTGGTGAGGGGAATCGTGAGTGAGGTCGTAGACGAAGATGTATTCGTTCGACGCGCTGCGCACGCGGCGGCCGGTGGGGCCGTTGTTGCGGTTGTAACCGCTGGTGAGGACGAGCAGCGTTTTACCGCCGGGGCTCGGCGCGATCGTCACGGGCTGGCCGGCGACGAAGGAAGGGAACTGGCGCAGATGCGGATCAAGCGGGAAATACGCGACGCCGCGCGGAGCCTCGGGCGTGATCGCCATGCCCGTGGGCAGGACTTCGCGGGTGGGTTCGGCCGCCTGCGGCGCGGGTTGCTGCAGCGCGGAAGCATGGGAATGATGAAGTAGAACGAAAATAAGGACGATGACCGCGATCACTGCCAGAACTGTCGCTACCCGTTTGTCCTTCAAGGGTTTCTCCCCGGGACTGACGCAATGTGTGAGCTTTGCTCCGGCGCCCGGCCGTGCCGTGGGCGAAAGCTCGGCGGTTCACCGGAAGCTCCAGCGAAGTTTATACACCAGAAACGCCGGCTGCCAATCTTCCAGCCGGGAAGCGCTGGGCCGACGATCGGGGCGCTGGAGACAAAAGCGCACAGCCAGGATTGGCCGTGCTACTGGCCGCTTCGAGCGCCGGCGCGGAAGTATAAAGGATGTTCTGTTAACGTCCTGTAAAGAATGCTTTGGAACTTGACCGGGAATGCTTGAGCCGCCGCGAGGACGGGCGAAATGTGGCGCTGGCACAAGGGCCTGGCAGACTGTCACTTCTGACAGGTGCGGCGGGACGGCGATAGCGGTACATGGGAAGAGGGTGGAAATCCGGCGCTGAAAGGCCGGCGGCGCAACCGATCGGCTGCGGCGCGGGGCCATCGTCGGAGGGGAGGCTGACATGTACGCTGCACCGGCCGCAATTTTGAAACACGCGACAGGATGGTCGATTGCATGGTCGATTTTGCTCATGCTGTTTGGCGTGTTGGCTTTGGCGTTGCCGTGGGCGACCTCCTTCGGATTCGCGATGATTGTCGGATGGCTGCTGGTATTCAGCGGCGCCGTCCAGGTGATTCACGCGTTTCAGTCGAAGGGGATCGGGCACATTTTGTGGAAGCTGTTCGTCGCGCTTCTGTATGTCGTCATCGGCTTCTACTTTCTGGCCTATCCGCTCATGGGCCTGGCGGCGATTACGCTGGTCCTGGCGATATTCTTCTTCGCCGAGGGCATCACGGACATCGCCGAGTACATTCGGAACCGAAAACTCGCCGGAGCGGGCTGGATTCTGACCGACGGGATCATTACGCTGCTTTTGAGCCTGATGATCTGGAGGCACTGGCCCGTGAGTTCGTTGTGGGTGTTCGGCATCCTGATCGGCATCAGCATGATCATGACGGGTTGGACGCGGCTGATGATCACGCTCGCGGCGAGGAAACTCGCGTCGCATTTCGCGATCTGACCTCCGGCCGTTCGCGCGTGCCTGGGGCCCCGCTCGTCGTTCACGATGGGATCAGCTTCTTAGGCGCGGCAAGAAGATGCGCTTGTCCGAACACGATCACTCGCATCGCGGACCATCGTTAAATTCATCCTACACCTTTCGTGAAATCGCGCGGCGCCGCGTGGTGGGCGCTCTCGCGTTCCCCATCCACAGCTATTCCAGGGATTCCGCGTCAGCCAGCCCCTCCTGAAAGAGGACGGCCTCCTTCCTTGTTTTCAGGGATAGGGCTTACGTCCCCCGGGCCGCACGGCAATCCGGACTTCCGCCGTGTATCTGGAGCCGAAGCTTCAAAGACACCGGAAATCTCGTCATGACTTGCGCCACGAAGCGCTTGTCCGCGACCGGTGGCGAGGATTACGGCACCATCCAGGGAAAGTAGTAGGCCTGTGCGTAGGCCAGGGCGCCGATCAGGGCGGCCATCAGCACGCTGTGCCAGAAGGCCTTGTGCAGCACGCGGCCTTCCTGGCCGACCAGGCCCACCGTGGTGACGCCGATGGCGATGTTCTGAGGAGAGATCATCTTTCCGGTTACCGCGCCGGAAGAGTTCGTGGCGGCGAGCAGCACGGGATTCAAATGAAGTTGGTGCGCCGCGGCGACCTGCAGATTGCCGAACAGGAGATTGCTCGCCGTATCGCTGCCGCTGAGGAAACAGGCGACCCAGCCCAGATAACTGCTCACCAGCGGAAATACGGAGCCGACCTGCGCCGCGGCCGCTCCGAGCGTGTAGGCCATTCCGGAATAGTTGTAGAGGAATGCGAGCCCGACGATGAAGAGAACCGTGAGTCCCGCCAGCCGCAAAGACCAGAATGTCTTGATTCCCAGGCGGAAGAACGTTCGCGGCGGCACGCGGAAACTCAGCGCGGTGACAATGGTGGCCACCAGAACCGCCGTGCCGCCGGCCAGCGGCTGAAAAGTGAAAATGGCGGCGTATGCTTTTCGGTAGAGGGTGATCAGCACGCCGTTGTTCAGGCTGGGAATCGGAATGGCGATCTGCCCCTTGTCGAACAGCTTCAGGTACGACCACAGAATCATGATCAGCGCGAGCGCCACCCACGGCCACCAGGCGCGAAATGCCGAGCCGGCAGGGATCGGGTCCGCGTCCGCGTCGCCGCCGATGGCGCTGGGCTGCGTTTGCGGTGCGGCCTCGACGCGGCTTTCGGTCGTCTTGGGCTTCCACACGCGCAAAAACCAGGTGAGCGAGGCGATCGAAACCAGCGCGCTGGCGACGTCGGTCGCGTACGGTCCCCACACGTTCGAGACCAGAGCCTGCACCGCCGCGAAGCTGAAACCTGCTACCAGCGCCACGGGCCAGCTTCGCCGCAAACCTTTTCTTCCGGCAACCACCAGCGTGAGATACGCCGGCAGGATGAAGGACAGCAGGGGAAGCTGCCTGCCGACCATCGAGGAGAGCTTGCCGATCCCGAGGCCGGTCACGCCGGCCAGGGCAACGATCGGCACTCCCAGGGCGCCGAACGCCACCGGCGCGGTGTTGGCAATCAGCGAGACGACCACCGCCTTGCGCGCCTTGAATCCCAATCCCACCAGCAGGAAGGCGGTGACCGCGACCGGAGTCCCGAATCCCGCGGTGCCCTCGAGCAGCGCGCCGAAGCAGAAAGCCACCAGGATGGCTTGGATGCACGCGTCACCGGAGGCCGAGCGCTTCATCCAGCGGCGCAGCAGCTCGAACGATCCCGTCTCCACGGCCAGGTGGTAGAGCCAGAGCGCGTTGAACACGATCCACAGAATGGCCCACGCGGCGTAGGCGAAGCCAAAGAGGACGCTCGAGCCGGCGAGTTTTGCCGGCATGCCCCAGACGCCGATGGCCAGGATGGCGGCGGTGACGAGCCCGCACGCGGATGCCAGCAAGCCGCTGCGGCGCAATACGCCCATCAGCACGAGAACGACGATCAGCGGAAGCACGGCGACCAGGGCGGACAAGGCGAGCGAGTGGACGGGGTCGAGCGGCTGCGGCCACACCGACGCGAGCGAGGGATTCATGGGAGGGGGCGCCTCCGGAAGCGTTGCGCCGCGGCCGATGAACGAGTACGCCGCCGCCCTCGTATCATTTCGCCGGACCCATTGGCTCCCGGCGGTCGATCGGGCCGGGATCTTCCGGTTCTTCGCCGGTTCCCGTTCCGGCGTGATATGTCACCGGCCTTTTGGGACGCTCGTCGACGTGCAGTTGAAAAATATCCGGGCGCGCGTAGTGGCCCACGACGTCGAGGTCATATTTGCCGCGGGCGATCTGTGCGCGATCGATTTCGGCCACGAGGATGGCTTCGCCTTCGGTGTTCGGGCCGGCGAGGAAATTTCCGAAGGGATCGACGATGCAGCTTCCGCCGGGCGTGACCACGGTGTCGGGATCGTCGCCGTAAATCGAGGCGTAGTCGGCGGGATAATCCTTGCGGCGGCAGAACTGGTTGCAGGATAGCACGAAGCAGCGGCCCTCGATCGCGATGTGACGCATCGAAGCGAGCCACGCGTCGCGCGCGTCGGCCGTTGGCGCGCAATAGATCTCGATTCCTTTCGCGTACATCGCCGCGCGCATCAGCGGCAGATAATTTTCCCAGCAGATCAGCGCGCCCAGCTTTCCGAGCGGGGTATCGAAGACGGGCATCGTCGAGCCGTCGCCGAAACCCCAGATCAGGCGCTCGGAACCGGTCGGCATGACTTTCCGATGCTTGCCCAGGAAAGCTCCGTCCGGCGCGAAAAAGAGCACCGAGCAGTAGAGCGTGCCTCTGTCGCGTTCCACCACGCCCATGACGAGGTAGACGCCGTTCCGGCGCGCCATCGCGCCCAGCCGGATCACCGCGGGACCGGGCACGTCCACGCTGCTTTCCCAATAACGGCGGAAATCCTCGCGGCCGGCGTCGGTGCGCGAGCCGACAACCGCGCCGAAATTCAGGCCTCGCGGATAGGCGGAAAGGAACGCTTCGGGGAAGAGCACGAGCTTCGAGCCTTGGGCGGCGGCCTGGGCTGTGAGCGTTTCCGCTTTTTGGAGACTGCGTTCCAGGTCGAACGCCACCGATGCCGCTTGTACTACCGCCAGTTTGTCCATGTCGTGTGTTCTGCTCGGGATTTCGTCATTTCCCAGACAAATGGGGCCCGGAACCGCTTCCCGAGAGTGGGCGGGAGTATACACCTACACGGGGCGGGGAATTCTCTGTTTTTCATCGATGGGCGTGGCCCGCACCGCATCCTCGACAAGCTGGAAAATTCCCATGCCGGGTTCCACGAGTCTCGCCGGCTCCGCATCGCGCATTTCAGGCCTGATGGTGAATCCCTCCTGTTGGCGCGCCACGGGGAAGGCGTGCTATTTCTCTATGCATTGTCAATGCAATCTCGGAACCACCTTGCCCTGGCGCAAAAGGAGAACGGAACGATGCCAATACCGACCGTTGCGAAGTGGCAAAAGGATACGAGTAGCGTTCTACACGCTCGGAATAATTCGCTCATTCTGGATATTGATACGCTGCTGGGCGAATATCACGCAAACGGAAAGACCGACGTTCAGAAGCAAAAGATCCTGATCCTGATGCTCTACATTTGCACCGAATGGCTGGTGATCAAGAAAGGGTCGAACTGGCGCCGCACCTACGTAAAAGACTTGATCGGGAATATTGAGGCTGAACTTCGCACGCAGGCCATGACACAGGCTACCCAGGACCGGCTTTCGGGGCGGCCAGGGATTAGTATGAAGGAAAACCCCATTGAATTGCTACAACCCAAGGATGCTACCAGAATTAAGCTTAATCTAACCGGTCCCTCGCACCTCAATCGTGCATCGGCAGGTGACGCCACCGGCTTCGTTTCAAGTTGGGGGCAAAGGGGGGACCTCAAGGGCCACCTGAAGAAGTTACAAGGAATAACCATAAATGACTATGTCGACGAGCTGAAGATTCTGGCAGCGGGAAACGCGGCCGACCTTCTTAAAAAGGATCTCGCATATCTCTCTAAAACCGATCGAGTCAACAAGAAACTAATCTGCCAGGGCAACGGCATCTTTCACCTTTCTGGTAGTGACCAACCCTATTCAAGCCCTCAGGGCTGCGGTGATCTCTTCGTCATGGATAACTTGGAATTGCTCTATGTGTCTCAAGATAAAGCGGCGGGTAAATTCCATCATTCCTCGTTCTTTTCCGGCCGGCCCGTCCTATGCGCCGGTGAGATGATGCTGGCCTCTGGGGTAATTACTTTCATCAGTAACACAAGTGGTCATTATCGTCCGAGCCTGCAGGACCTCCTTAATTGCCTGACCATCTTACGGGATAAATGCAGCTGTGATCTGGCGCGAATCAAAGTCGAGGTCGTAACGAGTTCAAAGTGGAAGACGGATAGGTGGTCGTCCGCCGACGAGTTCCTTAAATGTCGAGGAGTCCGCCAAAGTGCCCTCGTCCAAGGCCGCGAGGAAATCTGAAGTTGTCCGCTCGGCTTTTTGCAGGCTGCGCTCCAGGTCGAACGCCACCGATGCCGCCTGTACCACCGCCAGTTTGTCCATGTCGTGTGTTCTGCTCGGGACTTCGTCATTTCCCTGACAAATGGGGCCCGGAACCGCTTCCCGAGAGTGGGCGGGAGTATGCACCTGCACGGACGCCGCACGCCGCCGAAATGCGCGATGGCCTTCGCACGAGGATCGGGGGCATGGAGGGCGGGAATTCCGTATGTTTCGTGACGGCTCGGGAGTAAAATCCTTGTCATTCCAGTCGTGGGGACCCCAACAGGCCTGACATAACTCCGTACGAGCGTACACGCCGGTCTTCGTGCCGGGCGACGAGTCGACTTTACCGGCTCACACGGCGCGATGGAAAAGGAGGAGGACATGGCAGCCAAGCGTCTATCCAGGCGGACTTCCCACATTACGGAACTGTCGCGAGGGTTCCGCGTGCGCACCTACGAACTCCCTCCCGCCGACTTCAACCCGCTCACCGCGTCAGCGCGAAAATTACTTCACCACGGCTTTCCTGCCCGTCCAGAACGCCAAGACCGCACCGGAACTGCGGAAGAAATGGGATCGGGAATTTTCCCGGCCGCGCACGTGGATCACACCGGTCTTTCACGAAGTCGTGGGGAAGTCGCACGGGCGGGCGAGACCCGGCGGCCGGTCACGGGCGAGAATGAGCGCATCGTCCCTGGCCGCCAATGCCAGCAGCACGAATTGGTCCGGGAGCGTCGCGATCCCTCCCACCAATCGCAACTTCGCGTGGATCGAGGGTCAGTGGACGGTTCCGAACCCGCACGGTCCGACGCTGGACAACTACTACGCCGCGGAGTGGATCGGTATCGACGGGCTGGGAGCCTTCAATGTGGTTCAGGCCGGGACAGGGACCGACGTCGCCCCCACGGGGCCATTCCACTATCTCCAGGCTTACGTATACGCCTGGTGGGAGTGGATTCCAGAGAATGAAGTGGGGATCGGCAATCTTCCCGTGTCGGCGGGCGACGTGATGTATTGCCTCATTTGCGTGAACTCTCCCACGTCGGTCACCGTCTACATGTCCAATCAGAGCACCCTGGTCACCACCTCGTTCACCATCACAGCGCCGAAAGGCTCGTCCTTGGCCGGGAACACGGCTGAATGGATCGTCGAGCGGCCGCTGATCAACGGCGCTATGGCGAAACTCGCCGACTACAAGACCGTGTATTTCGACGAGGGCATCGCAGGGCTCAGCGGCGGCCCCTTTGAGATCGTCACGCTTGGATCGGGATCACCGGTCACCATGATCGACGACAATGGCGAGTCGCTTTCGGTACCGACGTTTGAGACCAGTCAACTGATGAAATTGAACTGGCTGAAATCCAGCTGAGATGACGATCTGACGCGGCATCTTGACGGCCGCGACGAAAGCCCGTAAGCCGCCCGGACGGCTACTTTCCCGCGCCTGCCGCACCGGAGGGATGCTGTTCCCAGAATTCGATGAAATGGATCAGGTCGTTGTTGAAAAGGAGCGGGTGCTCGCGGTACATGAAATGGCCGCCATCGTTGATGACGTCCATCTGCACGCGCGTGTTTTTGGCGCCGATGATGTCGTAGAGGCCGAGTTCGCCGGTCAGATGAGCGGTGGCATCGTGCGCGCCCCAGTCGAGCACGTCGTCCTTGCCCGCGACGAGCAGCACGGGCATTTTCAGGGCGCCGTTACGGGCCTCTTCCCACATCTTCTGGCGCAGCGCGGCGTAATCTTCACCGACGCCGGCAACCGCCGGTGAACCGGTCTCCAACTTTTTCTCCTGCGCGGCGCGGGCCATCAGGATTTTGCGCGCTTCGACGGACTTGGGCAGCATCGCCATGTATTCATCGGCCTGCCAATAGGCGTTGCTGAAAGCGGTGGGCGTCCAGGCCAGCGCTTCGACGCGGCAGCGGAGGCCGGCGTAGCTTTTCTGGCTGGGGCATTTTGCGATCTTGGCAATCAGTTTCGTGACGCCGCGAGCCGGGTCTTCGGGGCCGGCGGCGAGAATCGTCAGCGTTCTGACGATTTCGGGATGCTGGACGGCAAGGAAGAAGGCGATTCCTCCGCCGTTCGAGTGGCCGACCAGATCGACGCGGCCGAGCTTCAGCGTCTTGATGAAGTCGTAGACGAAATCGACCTGTGCCTGGTAGCTGAACAGGTCGTTTTGATTTTTAGGATTGCCGGTCATGCCGCAGGCGAGCCGGTCGAGCGCGTAGACGTGGAAATGCTTGGCGAGGCCGGGAATGTTGCGGGCGAAGACGTTCGCGGTGGAGGAAGCGGCGGTGAATCCGCCGTGAATCAGCACCATCGGCTCGCCCTGGCCGTAGTCGTAGTAGCGCGTGCGAACGCCGTTGACCATGATGAATTTGGCATGGAGCCCGTCGATCGAGCCGTCGCGATTGGGCGCGGCATAGCTGGGGCGCGGCGCGGCGAGAAGGAACAGAAACGAGGCCGCGATTTCAAGAGCCAAAAGTTTTCCGCGTCCACCGGCATGATGGTTGCGGGGGCCGCGCGTCGTAGCCGGCCGGGGATTTGCGTCCATAGGTGTGACCTCCGTAAAGGGCAAGATCCGCGGAAGCGGAGTGTCCGGGCTCGTGACAATACCACCCGGCCGCCTTTCGTTGTCAAGAGGAAACGGAGAGACGAGGCAACAGGACTGGGTTGGAAATGTCGACGAAGCGCTTCCTTAGTACTGTTTCGGACGAAAGGAAAACCTGTATTGGGCGGTGCCCGGGCAAACGCCGCTCCACAGCCACTTCGCGGGTAGTCTCCGGCCGAGGCAGGGCACGCACGCGCGATTGGGTTGGTGGGAAATGCATTGACTGTGAATGCCGGCGCGGGTATGTTTCCGCGGCTTGTAAAGCACGATGGGGAAAGTAACTCCGCGTGGAATTGCGGGAACGGAAACCAGACCGACAGGAGGTGCCGGGTGGGACGATCAGCAAGGGGATCCTTGCAGGGAGCTATTCTCAGTGTCTTTCTTGCTTTAAGCGCGGGGATATTGTTTGCGCAGCTCAATGCCTATGCCCAAATCCCCAAGGGGTGGGAAGCCGAGAACATGCACCCGATCGGCTACAGCAATCTGGATGGGCATGAGGGCGCGTTCAAGATGGCGATTCGGCACGTGGATGGGCATTGGTATCTCTACATGGGCCATCTCTGGAATCGCGGCTGGACCATCGTCAATGTTACCGATCCCAGCCATCCCAAGGTCGTGAAGTTCATCCCTGGTCCGCCCAACACCTGGACCATTCAGATGGAACTCCACGACAACACCATGGTGACCGCACTCCAGAAAATCCAACCGGGCTGGGGCGGAGATCCAAAGAAGCCGTACGAGGAAGGCGTCCTCATCTGGGACATCAGCGATCCGGTAAATCCCAAGCTGCTTTCCCATTGGAAGACCGGGGCCACCGGCACCCACCGGGATGGCTATCCGGGCGGAAAGTATGCGTATTTGTCCGCCAACATGCCCGGGCACAAGAAGAATATCCTTGTGATCCTCGACATCAGTGACCCGCGGCATCCGAAAACGGTGTCGGAGTGGTGGCCGAAGGGCTTGGGGGACGTTCTCTTTCACGGGCCGCCGGAGGTCAGCGCGGATGGCAACACGGCGTATCTCGGCTACGGGCCCGAAGTCGTTGCCCTCGATCTCCACGACAAGGCGCATCCGAAAGAGATCGGCCATCTCACCGTTGACCCGCCATTCGCGGTTGGCGGAATTCCTCTGCACGACGTGAAATTGATTCCCGGCCGGGACCTGCTGTTCGCGCACTCGGAGACCCTCGCCGGCGACCATCCGGACAAGGCAGGCACTTGCGATGAGCCCCTTCCGCTGGTTTCCTTGATCAACATCAAGGATCCGGCCAAGCCGTATCTGGAATCCGTCTTTCCGATACCGGTGCCGCCGAAGGACGCTCCCTATGCCGACTTTTGCGAGAAGGGCGGCCGCTTCGGCCCCCACAACACCAACCTGGAATATCACCTGCCTGATGTCGAGGCGCAGGGGAATCTGGTCTATCTGACCTACTTCAACGCCGGCCTGCAGGTCTTCGACATCAAGGATCCTCATTTGCCGAAAATCGTGGGGTATTTCATTCCGCCGACACCGCCCAGGCGTGTCGGTCCTCTTCCGGCGGGGAAGCTGGTGACGCAGACCGAGGACGTGCTGGTGGACACGCGGGGGAATATCTACATCACCGACAAGCAGTGGGGACTGTGGGTCCTGCGGTACACGGGCAAAGACGAGCCCCTGGGTCAATCCAGCGAAGCGCAATGGCGTCGCGTGACGGGCGGCTCCTCGCAAAGATGAGCCGATAACGCAGTCCAGCAGGCCAGGAGCGGAACGATTGCAAGGTCCGGGAGGGGGTCAGTTTCCGGCCGACCCTCTCTGAATCAGAGTCGAGGTGTACGTCGCAGACCACGTCCCAGCTTCACAAAAGGACGCGCGCGATTCCCGCAAGTCGTTGAGAGGATTGGCGGGGCCGACCGGACTCGAACCGGCGACCTCCTGCGTGACAGGCAGGCGTTCTAACCGACTGAACTACGGCCCCGCTTGGCTACTGCCGGATGGTGGGCAGTGTCCGATTCGAACGGACGACCTTCCGGGTGTAAACCGGATGCTCTAACCGCTGAGCTAACCGCCCGGGCCACAATGATACCAAAGATTGGGCATCGTTGGCTTGCGGCGCCGGAAGCATTTTGGTGGCAAAGTTTCCCAGGCGGACCGATTGAGCCGCGCGGCCCTTTCCGCTTCGCGCCGGTCTGCATGGTAAGATTCACTGAAATTCAAAGGGTTGCGGCGGGTAATTTCATGAACCTCGCTTCGCGCCGGGTTCGTTCCTCTCGAAGGCTGTTCATCGCCCTGTTATTCGTCATCGCGGCAGGCTGCGCCGCTACTTCCTCCAGATTCGCTTTCGCCGGCACCGCCCTCTTCGGCGACGGGATTGCGGCGGCACAATCGCACCCGCCCATCCTGCACGTCGAGGTGGACCTGCAGCCGGTGTACGTGCAGGTGAAGGACTCCCGCGGAAACGACCTGCATGGACTTTCCGCAAAGGACTTCACCGTTCTCGAAAATGGCAAGCGGCAAAAGATCGCGTTCTTCGACACCGGAAACAGCCCGGTGAGCATCGCGATTCTGGTCGATTCGTCCGATTCCATGAATCCCAACGGGCGGCTTGGCTCCGCGCCGCAGGTTGCGGCGGAATTCATGCGCATAGCGCGTCCTGGGGACGAGATCTCCGCTATGGATTTCACCGATCAAATGGGGCCGTTTCAGCGGCTCACTCGCGACGCGCTTCTGAATCCCTCCGGCATCACGTTACAGGCTGCTCCCAGCGGCGGGTCGGCGCTTTACGACGCGATCGCCACCGCGCTTTGCCATTTACGCGCGTCGGGAAATCCGCGGCAGGCGGTGATCGTCGTCACCGACGGGGTTGACGAGTACAGCCGGATCACGCTCGAACAATTGATTGGGCTGGTGCGCTCGTCGCGCGCGCAGCTTTTCATGATCGGGCTCCAAAGCCGACCGGACTTCAATATCGAGAGCCATACGCAACCCAAGCTGACCCTGGTCACCGGGCGCGACATTGACAATCCGGTCATCGTGTTCAAGCGCCTCATGACGGAGTCCGGCGCGGAATCGTTCATTCCGAATTCCGAGCGTGGGCTGGAATCGGCCCTGAAGGCGGTTTCGAACATGCTGGAATCGGAATACACGCTTGCGTACTACCCTGGAAATACGTCGAAAAGTAATTTCCGGAAGATCGAAGTGAAAGTGGACCGGCGGGGAGCGCATGTGCTGACGCGCCGCTTCGTCGGCTCGGACCAGGACGCAACGGAATTCGTACATTTCGACAATGGGACTTGCACCGTTTCTCCCGAGTTCCATCCCTATCCGTATGAATCCAAGCTAACGCAGGGGCCTGACGGAATGATCTACCGGGAGGATTTCTCGAGCCCTCAGAGCGGATGGCCGATTCACGAAGACTCGCATTATGTCCGCGGCGGATACGAGCTTTCGAACCCCAAAATGGAGATCGCGGGCCCTGTTCCAGCGATGATGATGTCCGGTTCGCGTACGGGCGAGGGGCATCCGGAGATATTTCGAGAGAATGTGGTCGCCGCTTATGGGCCATGGTGGCACGACTTTCGCGCCTCCGTGAACATGAATGCGGTTCTGGGAAGCAGGCATCTGCCGCACAAGGCTGCTCCGGCCGCAGGACTCCTTTTTCGCATGAGTCCTCAGGGGTATTACGCTCTGCTCGTCAGAGGCGCTACCGAAGCGAAAGAAATCTCGGTGGAGCTCGTCAAGCGGGACACGGTGGGTGATTTGTACAGACAGACCCAACTCGTCCCGTGGACCACGATTCTGGCCGCGCCTTCCGTGTCCTCGTCGGAACTTTCCGTGCAAGCGATTGGCAATCAAATCTCGCTGTACGCGAACGGCAGGGAAGTGAAATGCCTGCAGGACGACTCATTCACGCAAGGACTGGTGGGGTTCGTGATATCCGGCCCGGGGCGGGCCATCTTCCGGAATCTGGTCGTGGAGCAGAAGTAGGCACTTCTTGTTTTACACTCCCATCGTTCCCAGGCGCGTCCGTCCGAGGCGATTGGGAAGGCAATCGCAGCGTAATCGCTTGTTTGCATGCGGGTTTGGCGGCTTGACACCCTTGGGGCCGGCCGATAGACTGACTTGCGAGGGAAACTTTGCTGCTCTCGCGCGATTACGTCACCTACATGAGCCGGGAAGTGGTTCGGCGGCTGGTGGAAACCCAGATGATCGAGGTTTCCGACGCCGCGGCGCTGGCCGACAAGGTTCGCGCGGCGATCGCCGAGGAACTCTCGATCGAGGACAAACTGAACGAGGAAGTGCGGGAAATCCTCAGCCAGTGGGCGGAGGAGATGCGGCGCCGAGGCGCGTCGTATCAGGAGATGTACAAAAAAGTGAAAGGACAGCTCGCCCGCGAGCGGAAACTGATTCTGCGTTGATGCGCCTGAGCCGGGAAAAGATCAATCGTCTGGGCCACGTGGTTACCGACGTTCTGGTTTCCACCGACACGGTCCAGTTCATCGAAGACCGCGACACCATCCGACAGAACGTCATCAAGCTCCTGCAGGACATTCTGAAGCGCGAGGAGTTGATCGACGCCGAGGTGCGGCGGAAGATCAGTTCGCAAAAGAAGGAAATCCTCGAGGGCACCCCGGAGTGGGATATTCTTTACCGCAAGTATTACAGCGATGAACTGAAAAAGCTGGGCATCGCTGAAACCTCCCGCACGTAAGAATCCCGAAAATTTAGAAGAGAAGACGCGTTTAGAGGCGCTCGCTGCGCGCGCGGGTTTTGGCGTGTGTTCGGGCTGGTTGGGCCGGGAAGGGCAGGTGCTCGGGTGAGCCAGCGGGCCGCCCACGCAAACCTACGCCGCTGGCGGGCTCACACTTGCCACGTGCCGTTCACGGATCTTTGCGTTGGTGGCGACTTCGGCCGGCGCAGGTTTAGGGCCCTTGCGGGTCGTTGGGATTCCGCTTTTTCAGGACGGGCGGATTGTCGCTGGTTTTTTGCTGCCCTGGCTCGGTTTTCTGGCGCAGGGTGGGTCCGCCGCCGTTTTTCTTCTGGAACCTGCGGCCGTTTTCGTAGAGTTCCAGCCGGCGCTTGACGGCTTCGAACTGGGAAGTGTCGACGATGTATTCCGGCCGCGCCGGGAGGATCGTGGCGATCTCCTTCTGCGCGGCGGCGATGCGGTCGGGCGTGGGCGGATGGGTGGCGAAAATCTTGGGAATCGTGCCGGGGTGTCGTCAATCCTCGGCCTCGATCTTCTCGAAGAAGCTGACGAAGGCATTCGGGTCGTAGCCCGCCTTGTACATGTACTCGAGGCCGAGGTAATCGGCCTGGGCTTCGTCCTTGCGGCTGAAGCGAAGGAAGGCGAGGGGCACGGCGAAATTCAGGCCCTCGTAGATGCCATAGCCGGCCCAGCCGTAGGGAAGCAGAATGGCGACGGGAATCATGGCGAGCTGGGCGATGTCGGCCTTGGTGGCCTGTTTGGCTCCGTGGCAGGCGGCGACGTGGGCGATTTCGTGCGCCATGACGCCGGCCAGTTCGGCCTCGTTATCGGCTTTCAGAATGAGGCCGCTATCGACGTAGAAGAAGCCGCCGGGGAGCGCGAAGGCGTTGACGACGTCGGAATCGACCACCTTGATGGTGAAGGGCACGCGGGCGTCGGAATTGCGCACCAGATTCTGGCCGACCTTGTTGACGTAGTTGTCGACGACGGGATCATCGACGAACTTGGCCGAGCGCTCGACTTCCTGGGCCAGCTGCTTGCCCATGGCGATTTGCTTCTGGAGCGAGTAGAAATTCAGGCCGCCGCAAGGGTTGCGATTGCCGATGGCGTTGACGTCGGCTTGGCTGCCCTTTTTTACGTCAATTGTTTTCTGTTCCGGCTGCTGCGTGGTTGGCTGCTGCGTTTGCGATGATTTTTGCTGCGGGGCGGCAAACGCCGTCAGGCTGGCCAGGGCGGTAACCACAGCCGCTCCCGCCAGCGAATGAAGCAATTTCATGGCCGCGCCTCCCGGGTTCCGATAAACAAAATTATACACCCCTATACCCCGCCATGTTTCCTACGATGTTTTTTCGCCTCAAAAGGTTGGCAGGAGGGCCCGTCCGAGCCCGTTTGGGGCAGGCGGGTCCGGCGGTCGAGCGCCGGGCGAAGGTTGACAGAGTTCGCGCCGGCGGTTAGTTTGGCGCCGGGAGAACCTTTGTGGCAAACGACCTTCCATTGAACGGTCAGGTGGCGCTCGTCACCGGCGGCGGCAAGCGTATCGGGCGAAGCATCGCGCTGCGTCTGGCTCGCGCCGGGGCCGACGTGGCCATCAACTACCACGAGTCGGCCGGCGAGGCCGCCCAGGTGGCCGAAGAGATCGGGAAGATGGGCCGGCACGCGGCCACTTTCCGGGCCGACGTCGGCCGTGCGGACCAGGTGAGGGAGCTTTTCGCGGCGGTCGAGCGGGAATTCGGGCGCTTGGACATCATGGTGAACAATGCGGGCGTCTTTTTCAGCGCGCCCTTTGCCGAGTTGACCGAAGAGCAGTGGGATTTCACGCTGAACATCAACCTGAAGTCGCAATATCTGTGCGCTCAGGCTGGGCTTCCACTGTTGCGGCGCTCGGGGCACGGCCGGATCGTGAATATCTCGTCGATCGGCGCGTTTCAGCCGAAGCCGGACCATGTACACTACTGCGTCTCGAAAGCGGGCGTGGTGATGCTGACGCGGTGCCTGGCGCGGGCGCTCGGGCCGGAGATCACCGTGAATAGCGTCGCGCCCGGCAAAATCCAGTTTCCCGGCGAGGAGATCGACCAGGGCTACATCCGGCGCACGCCCCTCGCCAAGGTGGGCGACGGCGACGACATCGCCGACACCGTTCTCTTCCTCATTCAGTCCGGTTTCATCACCGGCCAAACCATCCTTGTGGATGGCGGCCGCATGCTCACCTGAAATCCTCGCCGGCAAGTCGCGAGTCGCCCCCGTAGCACAGGCTTCAGCCTGTGCCAGCTTCCATCCAGCCACGCGGAAAGCCACGAGCAACCAGCCCAACCTGAAGAGTCTGTGTGGCAACCTGCCTTTTCGTAAGGGCACGGCTTCAGCCGTGCCGCAGGTGCCGGCACATCAACGCGGCTTTAGCCGCTGAGGGCTGAATTGGGAAGATGCCACGCAAACTCTGAAGGCCGTGCAGAGCCTGAAGGTGGACGCCGGCATCTACGAGTTCCAGCCCATCGAGCGGGCACAGCCGCCAAAGTAAGAAGCGGCGTCTCGTGCAGCGCGGCCCGGAATTTATCCCGACTCGTCGGGAGGGCGGCAGGTCGTAGTGATCCGACCGTGAAAAAGCGAACGGCCGCCGGGAAGCACAGCCGGCGGCCGTTCGGAAGTTTTGCGTTCAGCGGTCCGTCTTAGTACGCCGCCAGCTTCTCCATGCCCGCGATCACCTTTTCCTTGTCCACCATGAAGAATTTTTCGAGTGGCGGGCTGAACGGAACGGGCGGAATATCGGGGCCGGTGACGCGGAAGATGGGCGCGTCGAGATCGTCGAACGCCTCTTCGTTGAGGATGGCCACGATCTCGGCGCCGATACCGAGCGTTTTGGTGTCCTCGTGGACGATGAGGCAGCGGTTGGTCTTGCGGACCGATTCGACGATCGTCTTCTTGTCGATCGGGTTCAGCGTGCGCAGGTCGACGATTTCGGCTTCGACGCCACGCTTGGACATCTCCTCGGCCGCTTCCACGACGATGCTGGTCATGTAGCCGTAGGTGACGATGGTCATGTCGCTGCCCGGCCGGCGAACGGCGGCTTCGTCGAGCGAAACGGTATAGAGTTCCTCGGGGACATCGCCCTTGGCGGTGCGGTAGAGCTTCTTGTGCTCGAAGAAGAGGACGGGATTTTCGTCGCGGATCGCGGCGATGAGCATGCCCTTGGCGTCGTACGCGGTCGAGGGCGCGAGCACGCGGATGCCCGGCTCGTGCGCGAACCAGGTGGTGTTCTCCTGCGAGTGATAGAGGCCGCCGCCGGTGCCGCCGCCCGCAGCAAACGCGGATGGTGATCGGACAGGTAAATCCGCCGGCGCTGCGGTAGCGGAGCTTGGCCGCCTGCTGCAGGATCGGGTCGACCGCGTCGCCGATGAAGTCGGCGAACTGGATTTCCGGCACGGGCCGGAAGCCGACCATCGATGCGCCGATGGCGGCGGCGATGATGATGCCTTCGGCGAGAGGAGAATCGAGAACGCGTTCCTCGCCGAATTTCTCGATAGAGGCCGGCGGTGGCTTTGAAGACGCCGCCGCCCATGCCGATGATCCTCGCCGATGATGCAAACGCGGTCGTCGCGCTCCATCTCCTGCGTGCAAGGCTTCGTTGATCGCGTCGATATATGTCAGTGTGCGAGCCATGTGTGTCGGTCCTTTCTCTTATGCCCAGATGTGATCGAACGCCTGTTCGGGCGCCGGATAGGGGCTTTTTTCGGCGAACTCGACGGCTTCGTCGATTTCGCGGGTGATTTCGTCGCGGACCTGTTTCTTGGTCTCGTCGTCGAGCAGTTTGTTGTCGGCGAGGTATTTTTCCATGCGCGGAATCGGGTCCTTCTTCTTCCACGCTTCGACCTCTTCCTTCATCCGGTACTTGGCAGGATCGATTTCCGAGTGCCCGTACCATCGGTAGGTCTTGCACTCGAGAACGGTGGGGCCCTGGCCGTCGCGGGCCCGCTCGATGGCCTTGGTGGCGGCCTCGTAGACGGCGAGGATGTCGTTGCCGTCGACCGAGACGCCGGTGATGCCATGGCCCTTGGCGCGGTCGGAGAGATCGGTGAGCGCGGTTTGCAGGCGCAGGGGCACCGATTCGGCCCACAGATTATTCTGGCGACGTAGAGGATCGGGCAGCCTATGCACGCCGGCGAAGTTCAGCGCTTCGTGAAACCCGCCGATGCTGGTGGCGCCGTCGCCGAAGTACGAGACCACGACGTGTGTCCTGCCCCGTTGGCTTCATGCCCCACGCCACGCCGGTGCCGATCATGAGCTGGCCGGCGATGCTGCTGGCGGGGGTGATGATGTGGAGCGAGGGATAGCCCATGTGCGCGGGCGTGGATTTGCCGCGATCGGGGCTGTCGACCTTGCCGAAAAGCTGCGCGAAGCAGAACTTCAGCGGCGCGCCCTTGATGATGTTGGCGGTCCAGTCACGGTGGGATGGGGCGACCCAGTCCTCCTCGCGCAGGCTGTACGCCGCGCCTACTTCGGCCGCTTCCTGGCCCACGTTTGAATAAAAATTGCCGGCATATTTGCCCTGTCGAAACAGAATGCGCGCCTTTTCATCGCACATCCGGCACTTCACCATCATTCGGTAAAGGCCGAGGAGCAATTCCGGCGAAAGGCGCGTGGCCGGCGTTTCCGCCGCCGTCGTCGCGCGATTCACTTTCGTCGCCATGCGTTCTCCTCTCGGCTTCTGTCGCCGATTTTTCTCTGCAAATCTCGAAGAGTATAGCATCAAAGCCACGCCTGTTGAGATGGTAGCTTCGCTCCCGTTGAGAATGCTTCCGCGCCGCCGCGACCGCGATCGGCGGCCGCATTCGGAAACAAGCCTGCAAAAGCGGACATTCCATCCGATTTCTTTTTCCCCCGGAGCGTCATAAGCCGCCCCATTCGCCCGCCGCCAGCCGCGCCACCAGTTCCCGGTCGGCGGGCAGAAAATCGTAGGATTCCAGGCTCGCGCGCTCGACCCAGCAGATCTGCTCGAAGGCGAGATTCACCGGGTCGGCGTCGATGCTCGCGGCGAAAAAGATCAGAAGCAACTCGTGCGAAACTTCACTGTAGCGGTAGCGGGTGCGGTAGATTTCCGGGCCGATGGTCGCGCCGACGCCCAGCTCCTCGTGGAGTTCGCGGGCGAGCGCCTGCTCGAGCGACTCCTCCGGGCGGACCTTTCCGCCGGGAAATTCCCACTTGAAGGCGAGCGCGTCGCCACGGCGACGCTGCCCCACCAGCAGGCTGCCCTCGCGCTCGATCAATGCCGCAACTACGACGCGCATCGTTTCCTACCCGGCCGCCTCCGCGCTTGCGGCGCAGGTGACGAAGGTGAAGGCGTAGGCCAGCAGGCCCGGTTGCCGCGTCACGAGTTGCAGCAGGCGCTGGCTGAATTCCCGGTTGCGCACCAGGCGGTACATGCGCGGCTCGGAAACCAGAATGAAGCTGCGGCCGTTTTCATCGAAGCGAACGTCCTCGCCGGCGTCCTCGCGGGCGAGCGGCGAGCCGTTCTGCAGCAGCGACACCGGCTGTTCGCCATCGATCGAGGCCATCACCAGATTCACTTCCTTGCCCAAATAGTAGACCAGCAGGGCCGCGGGTTGCGATTCGCTCGAGGCCGAGCGCACATATTCCTCGGTGCTGACCCAGGGGCCGGCGAGGTAGGGCTTGTCGGCCGCCAGATCGGACGCGAGCTTGTATTCGAACGCTGTCCGCTCTTCCTTGTTTTGCAGATCGCCCTCGTTGCCGATGCTGCCGCGGCGGGAGCCGAGATACAGCTCGGGCGTGGTGCGGTAGCAGGCGGCGCCGGGGCGGTCGGTGTCGCGGATCGGCTCGAGCGGCTCGGGGAGCGCGACGGCGGGATTCATCTCGCGCAGCAGCGTCTGCACGGCGCGCTCGGTCTCCTGATATTCGCCCTCGCCGAAATGGGCGAAGCGCAGGTAGCCGTTCGCATCCACCAGATATTTCGCGGGCCAGCAGCGATTGGCGAAGGCCTGCCAGATTGCGTAGTCGTTGTCCATCACCACCGGGTAACGGATGCCGAGGCGCTCCATCGCCTCTTCGATCAGCTCGCGCGAGCGCGCGAAGGAAAATTCCGGCGTGTGCACGCCGACGATCGTGAGTCCCTTGTCGGCGTAGCGCTGGTGCCATTCGACGACGTAGGGCAGCGTGCGCAGGCAGTTCACGCAGGTGTAGTCCCAGAAATCCACCAGCACCGCGCGCCCGCGCAATCCCTTGATCGTGAGCGGCGGCGAATTGATCCATTCCGGACCCAGCTCCGGCGCGTGAACGGTTCCCGGCTCGACATCCATCGGTTATCTCCTCGAATTTCGCGCTGCCAGTTCCGGATGCAAGATCTCGAACAGCACGGGCAAGCCTCCCGCGAGCGGCGGGCCCGGCGTATTCAACAAATGGTCGGGCACGACGAATATCCTGCCCGTTTCGACCGCCGGCACTTTGCGCCAGGCCGGATTCCCGATCACCGATTCCGGGCGGGCGCGGTCGCCGGTTGCGGCCCAGGCCAGAATCATCACCTCGGGACGCGCGCGGCGCACCTCTTCGTCCGAAACGCGGCGGCCGGCCGGCACCGCCATTTTTCCGCCGGCCAGGCCGATCATCTCCGCCACCCAGGGCGGGGAACTGATGCGCGGGTTCGGCCAGGCTTCGGCGTAAACGCGCGGCTTGTGCCGGGCTTTCCGCGCGGCCCGCGCCACTCGCTCGAAAGCGGCGCGCATGCGCTCGACAAGTTTCCGCGCGGCGGCCTGGCGGCCGGTGAGCGCGCCGAGCATTTCGATTTCAGCGAAGATATCGGCAATCGTTCGCGGATTCGTCGCGACAAACGGCGCCGGATATTCGAGCAGGCCGGCGAGCGTCTCGGCGCGATAGGGAACCGAGCCGATGATGAGCGTCGGCCGCAGCCGGGCGAGCGGTTTCGTGTCGAGTTTCCAGCAATCGCCCAGCGCGGGCAATCCGCGCACGTCGGCCACTTCCTTGCACCAACGGCTCACGGCGACCATATCCCGGCGTGCACCCAGTTCCAGCAGAATCGAAGTTACCGAGGGCGCCAGGGAGACGATTCGCCGGCGGGGGCGGGTTGAAAGAGCACCTGACATCGCACGCCAACTTCGATTCTATCGGGCTGGCACTCGGACTACAAACCGAGGCGCGTCAGGGAAGGATGGGGAAAGATTCAAAGCGGGGACATTACCGCGGAGATCCACGGAGAGGCACGGAGGTCCACAGAGAACAGATGATTCCTCCGTGGAACTCCGTGTCCTCCGTGGTGAAAAGGGGTTTGGTCAGCTCTGCTCGACTGCTGTCGCGGGGGCTGCGGCTGCGCCGGGATGGCCGGCGATGGCGGGGAGTTCGATGCGGAACATGCGCCGGCCGTCGGATAAATTTTCGTTGACGATCGTGCCCTCGTGTTCCTTCACGATCGTGTCGCAGACGCTCAGGCTCAATCCCACGCCTTTCTGCGCCCGCTGCGCGTCGTAGATCTCCGGAACCGCCGTGGCGCCGGGCTCGGCCGGGCGTTCGACGAGTTCGACGACGATGCGGCCGGCGGCGGAATCGCGGCGCGCGCGCACATCGACGGCTTTCTGATGATCGTCGCCGGAGAGCGCGAGCAGGAGCCGGTAGAAGACTTGCAGCAGAACGGTCGGGATCGCCGCGGACTTCGAGCGGGCGTTCGGCAACGTCAATGCGAAGGGATTCGTTCCGGTGACGGCCACCCATCAGGCGCAATTCTGCTGCGCTTTGCAGGAGCGCGGCCACGTCCACCGGTTGTTCCTCCATGCTGGTTTGCTCGCCCAGGCTGAGCAGGTTCTGCACCAGGTTTCGGATGCGGCGGGCCTGTTCGCCGATTTTCCGGCCGAGTTCGCGCACGCGCTCGGAAGCCGAAGCGTCGGAACGCAGCAACTCGGCATAGCCGAGCATTGCGGCGACTGGATTGTTGATTTCGTGCGCCGCCCCGGCGGCCAAATGGCCGAGCGAAACCAGTTTTTCGGCCTCGGCGAAATGGCCCTGCAAACGGCGCCGCTCGATGACCGACGTTTCGAGCGTTCCGACCAGCCGTTCCCCCTGCAAATCCGCGACGTCCTGCCACAGATAGACGAGCAAGACACCGATGGCCAGCGTGCCAAAGGAGACGAGCAGCCGGAACTTGCGCACCGATTCCGGAGCCGAACCGAGGAATCTGGACCAGAGCGCCAGCACCGGGATGCCGAACGAGGTGAGCGAGGCAAGCAGGTTGCCGGTGCCGAGCGCCGAGACGCCGGAACTCGAGGGGATTTCCCCGGGATTCCGCGTCGCAAAAAGCGGGGCGAGCGCCAGCCAGAGAAACGCGCAAGCCACCAGGGCCTCGAAAATCATCGCCGAAAACCAGAACTCGGCGCTCCAGGCGCGGTACATCGGCCCGACCGCCAATGCGAGCAGGCCGGCCGCTGCCGCCAGATGCAGATAGGTTCGCCGCCAGCGGCCGCGGCAGCTCAAGCCGAGCATCACGAGCCATGTGACCAGCGTCGCGTCCTGAAATTTGTGCAGCGCGATGAATGTGGACCAGAATTCGCGCGGCGTGGGCAGCACCCAGCGCCACGGCGTAACGAATAGCAGATACAGGTAGAGCCACCACAGCGCCACCAGCGCCGCTTCATACCGCACCACCGGATCACGCAGTTCGCCTTCAGTCACTTCCGGCTGCATCACCAGCGCGCTCATCACCGCTACTTCCGGCAGCAGCACGAACGTCAGGCAGAAAAATTCCATTCCCGAGCGCAGCGGCTGCGACCACGCCAGAATTCCGAAGATGTCGCTGACGATCCAAAGCGCGCATCCGGTGGCCAGGAGCCGCCAGAAGGTGCATTCGCGGCCCGTGACCTCGCGGGCGCGCAGCAGGAAGAGATACCCGGCGAGCGCCATGGCGTACACGCCCGGCAGGAACGCCAGCGCGGGCGTGATCACGCCCGGCCGCTCGACGGCCAGGTAAACCCCGGCGCCGGCCAGAACGACGCCGATCCCGAACAGGCAATATTCTTTCCGCACCGTGCTCTTTCCGAATTCTTGCCGAGTTGCTGCCGGATAAAATCCGGCCATTCCCCCGGTTTTGGGCCGATTTTCGCCCGCGAGCGTGGTCCGGTCAATCCAACTTCCGTACCATTGCGCGACACGGGCGCCACGCGTTGCGCCCGAGCGGCAGCCTTTGCCATACTTCAGCCGATGTTCAACGCCGCCGTCCTCGACCATTTCCAGCATCCGCGCAACGCGGGCGAACTTCCAGGCGCCACGACGGTCGTGGAAGTCGAAAATCCGGTTTGCGGGGATATTTTGCGGCTGGCGGTACGCTTTGAAGGCGGGAAGATCGCCGAGGCGCGATTTCAGACTCGAGGGTGCGTGACGTCGATCGCTTGCAGCTCGCTGCTCACAGAAATGCTCATTGGGAAAACGCTCGCGGAAGCGGGTGCTGCGGTTACGGTCGAGGCTATTGATGAGTCGTTCGGCGGCCTTCCGGCTGCGACTCGGCATGGCGCCGTATTGGCTCGCGATGCGGTGGAAGCGCTGCTCACGCAAGCTCGCTAGCGGATGAGTCACCCCGAGATGTGTTTGGAGATTGCGGAAGGAATTGCGGACGGGCGCACAGGTTGAGGCCTGTGCCACTTTCTCGCCGGCGTGGGCCGACGGAAGTGGCTGACTCCGGCCGCCGTCTCCTTCTTTTCTTCCGCGGGTAGCGCCGCCCTTCAGGGCGGCATCCGGGCGGGCAAACCTAGCTCAGTGCCAAAGACCGACGCAGGTTCCGCTGTCCAGCTTTCGGAGAACGGGCACAGGCTGAGGCCGAAATCTTGGCGGCGAACCCGGAGCGGTTGACGCTTTGCCAACGATTTCCGTCCCGTCGGGGGAGAGCGTTCCGGCAAAGACCAACCCGTTGATGTCGAAGGAGCCCGGTCTGAAAAGTGGGGGATATGGCGTCCCCGGTGGCAAGGTCAGTTGAAGCGAATCGCCGTCGATTTCAACATCGAGCGGACGCCCGTCATCATCCATAATATTTCCGCTTACTGGCCCCTGACCTTGCGCACCCGGCGTGCGCGGCCCCGTAATGATCGACGGCTGGCGGTCCTCCCATGCCAGGAAGGCGCCGTCGAGCCCCTCGGCAATCTGGAGGCATTGCTGAATGGGGCGTGATTCCGCCCACGCCCCTACGAACGGATTGGAAGCGGCGCCTCCAGGCGCGTCGGGCCTCTGGAGCCGAATGGGGAGCGTCGTGCCGTTTTGCGTGTAGGTTCCGACCCACGCGGGGCCGCTCGGATCGAACGTGAGATTCAGGTCCAGAGGTTCCTTGAGGAAGCCGTACATCTGGCCCGTATATTTCACTATGAGCCTGCGGCCGTCCCACGTGGACCACGGATCGTGGTTGGGCTGAAACCATCCTGCTTGCACCATCCCTGCGTCTCTCTCATATACCCGAAGCCCGATGTTGAAAACCTTCATGGGGCCGGAGGAAATGACGTGCAGCTGTGGCAGGTTCAATTGCAACTGCGCTTTCCGCCTCGTTTCAATCTGCAGGGAAAACCCGGTCACGACGCCTTGCCCGACGACGGGATCTTCCGTTTCCCAAGCGCCGGCAAACTCATCCGGCTGGGGTCCGCCGGACGGCAAGGTGATCTCAGCCGCTTCTTCTTTCCGCTGTTGGGCAACCAGGTCATCGATCTTGTAGTCGGGCGGGGGCGTGAAGAGGTTCAGATCGGGATCGCCAAGGACAGCACCGGCGCCACTCTCCACGCCGGGCGCATAGTGGGTTGAAAGGGGAGGAAGGGTAGGTTTCGATGAAGGTTTTGATTGGGCGCAAAGCGACGCGGCGCAAATGAACACGATGAGAAACAAGAGGCGTTTATTGCTCGAGGGCAGGATCATCGGCCCCTCCGGCGTGCTATTTGTATGCGATGACGGCTGGCGTCATGCCCGCTGGAATTTTACACCGGACGGCCCTGCTCGGGCTTAAAAATCAGGTGGCAGGGAAAAGCCTGTCAAACGTGGCGCGGTCGTCGATATCGAGCACGACGCCTTCTTCCTCGCAGGGTACTTCGAAGATCTCCTTCTTGTGGGCCCAGACGACGGCGCGCGCGCCAACATCGTCGGAAGCGTCGTACAGTTCCGAATAGAGCCGCGCGGGGAAAATGACCGGATGGCCGCGCCGGCCTTGCCAGGTTGGCAGCACGATCGACCGCGGCGAGCGATCGAAGGCGGAAATGAGCGACTCGACCACAGCCGCGGTAATCAGCGGATGATCGACCAGCGTCACGAGCATGCCCTCGGTCTCCACTGAGCGCAGGCTCTCGATCGCCGCGCGAATCGAGGAGAGCTGGCCCTTCTGCCATCCGCGATTCATCACCACGACCTCCGCGGGAAGCGGCACGCGGCGCACGATTTCGGCGTGGCTCGCGCCGGTGACCACGCGGCGAACGCCGAGGCGCCGATGCTCGGTCACCTCGATCAGATGTTCGAGAAACGTGTGGCCGTGGTAGGGGAGCAGCGCTTTCGGCGAGCCCATGCGGCGCGATTCTCCGCCGGTCAGGATCACCGCGGCCAGCATCGGATCAGTCGGAAACAGCCGTGGAAGCCGCTTTGCCGGCCACCTGCACCGTTTTGTGATGGAGCGAGCCCGAGGCCTGGCGGCGCTCGGCAATCAGCTCGGCGACGATGCTCACGGCGATCTCTTCGGGCGTTTGCGCGCCGATATCGAGGCCCACCGGCGCGTGGACGCGGGCGAAAGTTTCGATGGGGATGCCCTCGCGCTCGAGCGCGCGATAGACGGCGATCACCTTGCGCTTGCTGCCGATCATGCCGATGTAGCGCGCGTCGGTGCCGACGGCCCATTGGAGCACGCGCATGTCGTCCTTGTGCCCGCGCGTGACGATCACCACATAGGTGGACGGATTGGGATGCAGTTTTTCGAAGGCGTCTTCGAAACTCGTGTGAACGCCGGCGGCCATCGGGAACCGCTGGAGATTGGCGAAGGATTCGCGGTCGTCGACGACGGTGATCTCGAAGCCCGCCTGATCGGCGATGCGGGAGAGCGCCAGCGAGACGTGTCCGCCGCCGAAGAGGCACAGTTGCGGCTTCGGCAGGATCGGCTCGACGAAAATTTCGAGCGTGCCGCCGCAGATGAGGCCGGTGTCGTAGTCCGCGTCGTTGTTGAGGTTGAAGCTGATCGTGCGCGGACGCTCGGCGCGCATCACTTCCTTCGCCGCGGCCCAGACTTCGGCTTCGACGCAGCCGCCGCCGATGGTTCCGGCGATCGACCCGTCCTCGCGCACCAGCATCCGCGAGCTTTCAAAGCTGGGGATCGAGCCGTTGACGTGCACGATCGTGGCGAGCGCCGCACGGCGCCCCTCGCGTCGCAACCGAACGATTTCCTCGAAGATATCCATGCGCTGTCGCCCGAAACTGATTTCTAGCCTAAGGCGCACGGCCCGGAGTGTCAACGCATGTGCGCCGGGAGGGTTCGGTAGCACAGGCATTCCTGCCTGTGCGCTTTTGGCCGCCAAGTCCCACACGCGCAATCAACACCTGTCATCCTGAGCGAAGCGAAGGATCCCGAACGAGCAGAGGCGAGGCTGCCCACGAAAGCGTGCCATCGGGCAAGACAGGCGGCCCAGAGGCGCACAGGGAGGAATGACCGTGCGACGTCGAAGTCGCCGGCTACCTGAACTTCGAATCGAGTAGAAAAATTACTGTAAATAGGTCTTCCGGAGATACTGCGCGGTCTGCGCATTGAGATCGGAGTAATTTGTCGCCAGCGCGTCGCGCACGGCGGCGGCGACGGAATTGTCCTGCGTGAGATCGGACAGCAGGCGGCGCATGCCCCAGATCTGGTAATTCGACATGATCGCTTCCACCGTGGCCAGCGCCCAGGCGTAGGCCAGCACGACCTGCCGCGTGTCGAGGCCGGTCCACGTTCCTTCCATATTCGCGAGTGGCGGAAAATCCTTGTGGTCGTACATCTCGACGAGCGCCTGCGCATCGCCGCCGCTTCTCAGGCCCTCCATCCATTGCGCCAGACCCTCTTGCAGCCAGGTGGGCGCGCGGTTCTCGGTCATCTGCCCGATGAAGCTGTGCGTGAGTTCGTGCTTGAGAACGTGCGCCAGCTCGGGCGTCATCTGCTGGAGGCCCTGCACCGGCACGCGAATGCGGCCGTCGTTCAGGCCGTCGGCCCAGCTTGGCGCGCGGGTGACGTCGTGGAATTGGCGGTTCGTGTAGAGGATCACCGCGATGGGCTCGGGCGGCGTGTAGCCGAGCGTGTCCTCGATCGTCTCGAAATCCTCGTCGAGCGTTCCCATCACTTGCTGCGCGAGTTCCGGCATCGTGCCGCCCTCGTAGTGCAGGATGAAATGGCTCGTCTCGCCTTCGTGGAATCCGCGCTCGACCTGATGATCGCGTTCGGCCTTGGCCAGCAGCGCGGCGACTTCGGGGTTCGGTTCGATCTGCTGCGATTTTTGCCATTGCGCGATGGCGTCGCTCAATTGATCGAGCCCGTAGTACGCCCAGCCGGAAAGCATCGCCGTGGTGCCGGAGCCGGGATCGATTTTGCGGGCGCGTTCCAGATACTTGAGCGCGTCGGAATATTCGCTCAGGCGGAGGTGAAGCTCGGCGATGTCCCACAGGGTCACCTGGAGCAACTGCGGATCCTTTGCCGAGAGCGCGATGGCGGCGTGGAACTGATCGAAGGCGCGGGTGGTGTCGTTTTGCGCGACGTCGTAGCGGCCCGCGAGATCGTGCGCCACGGCCGCCTGGTTCATCGCGGCGGGCGAGCCGCGCTGCGCCGCGGCGTCCAGCTCATCGAGCTTCGAAATGTTGACGCCGTCCTCGGTCACGACTTCGGCCTGCAATTTTTTCAGCGCCGCTTCGGCGCTCGCCGAGGGAATCGGCACGGCCAGTTGCACCCGCCGGCGCGCCGCCTGGCCGCCGCTCGCCGGCGAGCCTGCGTCGGCGGACGATTCGACGGGCTCGGGCAGCGAGGGGGCTACGTTGACGTGCGGCATGGCGACCTGCAGATCGCCGCAGGCAACGTAGCCGAGCGTCGCGCCCTGGCCCGGCAGGCTCACGCTGCACCAATCGCCCGTCGAGTTGGCGATCTCGAGATTGACCGTCAGCGCGTCGCCCTTCTTCAGCGTGCGTACCACGTCGCTCGTCGGGTCCATGTCGGAATAGACGGAAAGAGTGGCGGCCTTGACGGTGGCTTTCCCAGCGGGGGTGGTGGCCCGTGCCGGCCCGGGGAAAACGCCGCAGATCAGCAGAAACACGGCGGCACACGAAATGTTCAGGGTCCCGCGGACGTGAAAATGCGGCTGCACGGCCTTTCTCAGCGTAGCGGAAATGTAGCACGAAAGGCCACGCAAGCGCGCGGCGGAAGCGGGGCTGGTGCGGGTTGGTCACTCCCTGTCGGGCCTGCGTGCCGGCCCGCATTTCTCACGAAAACATTGCGCAGCAGTCCGCTGCGGCGGGGACAGGTGCCTGGCGCACCATGCTCAGGTTCGCCGGGAAGCGAACAATGCAGCTGGAACCCTTGCTCGCTCCGCGCGGATCAGTTTCCTCTCGAATCTCTTGCCGGCAATCTCCGCTAAAGGCATACCCACGGTCAGGACGGCGCTGACCGTGGCTTCCGCGCCGTCTAACTTTCGGGCTGAGGCGCGCCTACAAGCGATTCGTACATGCGAACTACCTCGGCGCGGCGCTCTTCGATGGCTTGCTCGAAGCGGTTGGCATCGGGGACGGCCCAGCCTTGAAGAAGCGTGGAGGCGCGGGCGGCGGTGGCCCGGTCGAAGGGATGCTCGATCGAGCGGCCGGTGACGACGCGCAGGGCGTGATCGGCGCTGCGGAAGAGCGTGACGGCGGCGGCGAGCGTGGCGGCGGAAGCGGGGTCGATCGCGCACGGCGGGGCGGCGGCTTCGAGCGCCTGCACCTGTTCGAGCAGATTGCGGCCGCCGGTCTCGATTCCGCCGGCGATGGCGCGATAGCCGAGCGTGTACTCGATGTCGTGATAGCCGCCGGGCGCCATTTTCAGCCCGGCGCGCACGCGCTGGCCGCGCCACTGCTCTTCGAGCAGATCGCGCATGTGCGCGAGTTCACGCCGCAGCAGCGCCGGCCCCTCGCCCGCGGCAAAGCGGTCGCGCAAGGCGCGATGCATGCGCGCCAGCACGTCGCGCCCGAGCGCGAGATTGCCGGCGAGCGGCCGGCCCTTCGCGAACGTGACCGCTTCCCATCCGGCGGCCTCGGCGCGGCAATAGTTTTCGACGTAGGAAACCGGCTGCACGATTTCGCCCTCGGTGCCGCGCGGCCGGAGGCGCGTGTCGACGGGATAGAGTAGCCCGTGACGCGTGTGGCTGCTCACCGCGTTCACCATCCGCTCGGCCAGTTTGCGCCACGGTCCGCGCTCCTCGATGCTGACGCTGTCGTCAACGATGAAGACGAGATCGGCGTCCGAGCCGATGTCCATCTCGCGCGAGCCGAGCCGTCCCAGCGCGAGCACGGCGAACGGCGCGGTTTCGAGCGCGATGCCGGGAACCGTTTCCCGCGCCAGGCGCTCGAGCGCGCGGCGAAGCACTTCATCGGCCACGTGGGTGAGCGCGGCGAACGTTTCGAACGGCCGGCTCTCGCCGGTGGCCGAGCGGGCGACGAGCGCCAGCAGCGCCTGCCGCTCGGCCACGCGGAGATCGTCGAGTCCGTCGCCGGAAATGGTGGCGGCGGCCGGGCGGGCGCAGGCGGCCAGCGCGCGTTCGATGCGCGCCGGATCGGGATCCGCGGCAATTTCAATCTCTTCGGGATGCCGCGCGAGCATCGCCGTCGCCAGATCGCTGCGTGCCGCCAGGCGCGCCGCTCGCGCGATCCATTCCGGGCGCCGCTCGATTCGCGCGACGAGCGCCGGATCGAATGCCGCGGCGCTCAGGAACTGGTCGAGGCCGCGCCGCGCGACCGCGTCTTCGGTCCAGCCGGCATCGAGCGCCGCGCGAGCAATCGCCGGCCGCTCGGTGGCCAGCCGTCCGAGCGGCGGCCCGGCGGCTTCCTCGGCGGACTCGGGCTCGGGCGCCGGCTCGGCCCACTCCTGGCGCCGCTCGAGCACGCGCTCGTAAATTTCGCGCACTTCGGCGAAGTGGCGTTCGACGCGGGCGAGCAATTGCTCGCCGGGCGACGCCATTGTGGACGGCTCAATCGAGAGGCAGCGGGCGAGGCGGTCGAGTTCGCGATGCTCGGAGGGCAGCGTATGGACCTGAAGGCCGTCGCGCAATTGCAGCCGGTGCTCCACCTGGCGCAGAAACTGATACGCGGTGCCGAGGCGGAAAAAATCGCGCCCGCTCAGATGCCCTTTGTCGTGAAGCCGCTGCAGCGCGACGAGCGTGGAACCGGTGGCCGCGGCGGCGAGCCAGGGATCGGCGCTGCCGTAGATGCGTTGCAGGCACTGCGAGAGGAACTCGACATCGCGAATGCCGCCGGGCGAAAGCTTGACGTTGCGCGCGTCGGCGGAAGTGGAGCGGCGGCGCAGGTCGCGTTCCATTTCGCGGCGCGCTTCGATCGTGGCGTCGAGCGCCTGGCGGCGCGATTCGGCGTGGAAGATCAGCGGCTGCACCTCGCGCAGGAAGTTGCGTCCCAGTTCGCGCGTGCCGGCCGACGGCCGCGCCTTGATGAGCATTTGCAGCTCCCACTGGCGGGCGCGGGTGCGGTAGTAGTTGAGAGCGGAGGGCAGGCTGGAGGCGATGTCGCCGCGCGAGCCTTCCGGCCGAAGCCGCAAGTCGACGCGGAACACGGCGCCCTCGGCGGTGGGCTCGGTGATGATCTTGAGCGCGGCGGCGGCGACGCGCGCGAACCATTCGGCGTTGGAGATCGCGCCGGCTTCGCCGCCGGCCGTTTGCCCTTCCTGGTCGTAGAGGAACAGCAGATCGATGTCGGAGCTGTAGTTCAGTTCCTGGCCGCCGAGCTTGCCGAGCGAAAGCACCACCATGCGCGAGCGGCGCACGCGGCCCGCGGCGTCGATATATTGCGGCAGGCCGTAGACTTTGGAGAATTTCTGCTCGGCGGCGGCGAGCGCCGATTCCAGGATCACGTCGGCCAGATGCGAGAGTTCGAGCGTGGTTTCGGCCAGCGTGTCGAGACCGAGCACGTCGCGCAGCATGATGCGCACATACTCCCGGCGCTTGAACCGCGCCAGCAGCACCGACGGCCCGAGATCGAAATTCGTCGCGCGGAAACGGGCCATCTCCTCGCGCAGGTCCTCCGGCGTGCGCAACCGTTCCAGCCGGTCGCCCGCGACGCGCCCGTGCGGCCGGTGCAGCCAGAGAATCAGGTCCGGTTGGTGAATCAGCGTTTCCGAAAGGAAACGCGAATGGCTGAAGACGAGCAGAAGGTAGTGGAGCGCGGCCGGGTGCGTTTCAAGATAGCGAACCAGCGCCGGCGCCGCTTCCCGCAGGTAGCGCTCGAAATCGTTCAGCGCCTCGTCGGGGTCGGGCACCTGGGCGAGCAGGGTTGCGAGGCGCGCCCACGCGCCGGGCGGCAGGCGTTCTTCGACCAGGCGCAGGTTCGTTTCGGCGCGCGCCGGATCGGTGAAGGGAACGGGGGCGAAAGCGGCATCCATCGGCGAGCCACTAGTGTAACGCCAGAGCGCTAATGGTCCGGGGTGGTTGATGGATCGAAAACGCCGCAGCCAGGAGTGGCCGCGCTACCTGAGGTCGACTGAAGCCTTTTCGAGATGCCTTCAATCAGGGTGGGCCGCTTCCTGTATATCGGAGGGGACCTTCCCGAGTGCACGCGGTTTCAGTAGCGCAGCCACTCCTGGCTGCGGCCTTTCTGCCAGCGCCACCAAAATTTACCACCCCGCCCAAAACCCGCCGGAGCCAGGAGGTTCAGCGAAAGCCTGCCGGCACGTGCGGCGCAGGCCAGCACCTTGTCGGTTACCAATTCGCGGCGGGCGGCACAGGGATGGCTTCACGCATCGCACGCACTGGCGTACGTTCTGTAGTACCACTCGGAGGTAGGGGAGTGAAACGGATCGCTCTGCTTTTCGCTTTGCTGGCCGTGTCGGCGGCCGCGAGCGCCCAGGACGCACCACCCAAGCCGCCGGCCGCGCCGGTGCGCCCGGTGACGAATGATTATTTTGGCGTGCAGGTCACCGATCCCTACCGCTACATGGAGAATCTGAAAGATCCCGCGGTCAAGTCGTGGATCCAAGCGCAGGGGAAATACAGCCGCGCGGTTCTCGACAGCATCCCCGGCCGCGCCAAACTGCTGGCCGAGGTCAAGACTCTCGACGAATCCGAGCCGGCGCGCCTCAGCCAGGTGATGGCGTTGCCGGGAGACCGCCTCTTCTATCTGAAAGAGTGGGCGAAGCAGAATACTTACGTCCTCTACCGGCGCGACGGCTTTTCCGGGAAGGAGACGCCGCTGGTCGATCCTCTGGCGTTCGATCGCCCGGGCGCGGCGCCGGCGACGATCACGTTTTATTCGCCTTCGTTCGACGGCCACTACGTCGCGTTCGGCATTGCGCACGGAGGGACGGAAAATACGACCATCCGCGTGGTGAGCGCGCAGACGGGCCAGTCGCTGCCGGACGCGATCGACGGCGTGCGATTTCCGGTGGCGGCGTGGCTGCCCGATGGCCATTCCTTCTTATATAACCGCCTGACGAAGCCCGCCGCGGGCGCGCCGGCCACGGCGAAGTACGAGCGCAGCCGCGTCTACCTGCACGAGCTGGGCGACGACCCCTCGAAAGACATTCCCGTATTCGGGACGGGCGTCGTGCCCGGGCTCGATATTCCGGCCGACGATATTCCCTGGGTCGAGACCTCGCCGGGATCGGACTACGTGGTGGCGACGGTCGAGCACGGCGTCGGTCCCTCGCTGCAACTTTACGCCGCGCGGCTCGACCAGATCGGCACGCCGAAGGCGCAATGGACGCGCATCGGCGGCAGCCAGGTGCACATCCTCGACTACAGCATGCGCGGCGACGATCTCTTCCTGCTGGTCGCGGGGCGCTCCGGACCGGCGATCGCGCGCGTCTCGTTGCAACGGCCGTCGGTCGACGATTGGGGTCTGATGCTTCAGCTCGGCCCGGACGCCGGAGTCACCGGCATGCAGGCCGCGAGCGACGCGCTCTACCTGACCGCTCTCGAGGCGGGCAACATCTCGCTGATGCGCGTGCCCTACAACGCGAACGCCGATATCATGCGCGAACAGTTGCCGTTTTCGGGCAGCGTCCAGCTGTATCCGCAGGACCCGCGCGTTTCCGGCGCGCTGTTGATGCTTTCCTCGTGGACGCGCGCGCCTTCGATCTATCGCTTCGAGCCCAAGGGCGATCGCGTGATCCACACCGACCTCTGGCCCGCCGGCCCCTACGACGATCCGAAAGACGTGGTCGCGGTGAACGCCACGGCGCTCGGCTCGGACGGCGCGCTGGTCCCGCTGACCATCCTCTACAAGAAGGGAACCGAGCGCGACGGCACGCACCCGACGCTGCTGATGGGCTACGGGTCGTATTCGATTTTGCTGTCGCCGGTGTATTCGCCGCTATGGCGCGTTTGGCTCGACCGCGGCGGCGTGCTCGCCTTCGCGCACGTGCGGGGTGGCGGGGAATACGGCGGTTTGTGGCGATTCGAGGGGCTGAATGTCGGACTGGCGAATCGCTATCACGATTTCCTCACCTGCGCGCAGTACCTGGTGGATCAGGGCTACACGACGCCCGAGCGGCTGGCGGGGATGAGCGGGAGCGCCGGCGGAATTCTGGTTGGCGGCGCGATCACCGAGCGGCCCGATCTGTTCCGCGCCGCGGTGATTGAATCGGGACTGCTCGACCCGCTGCGATTCCAGAACACGGCCAACGGCGTGATGAACGTCCCCGAATTCGGCAGCACGAAAACGCTCGAAGGATTCGAGGACCTCTATTCGGTCAGCGCCTACGAACACGTGAAGCCGGGCGTGAAGTACCCGGCCGTGCTTCTCGAAATCGGCATGAACGATCCCCGCGTCGATCCCTGGCAATCGGCCAAAATGGCCGCGCGCCTCCAGGCCGATTCGACGAGCGGGTTGCCGGTGCTGCTGCGCGTCGGCAGCCGTGTGGGCCATGCGCTGGCATCGACCGCCGAGCAGAAACGCGAGCTGTTCACCGACGAGATGACCTTCCTGTTCTGGCAACTCGGCGTGCCGGGCTTCCAGCCGCCCGCGCCGCCATCATCCCAAAGCGCGGCGTCAAACAGCAGGTAGGACGCGGTTTCCGCGCCGCGCGAGGTATCGTTCCTCCTTTCCGCTGTAGGGGCGGGTTTGAAACCCGCCCCTACGGTTTTTCATTCCTTCACGCTGCTTACCGATCGCGCTGGAATTCGCCGGCTACATGGGCGGGCGCTCGGGTGCTTTCGCGTGATGCGGGAACGACTCGGGAAGCTGGGAGACGTTCCACATCCACGCGGCGATCACCGCGGCCTGTTCCTCGAGCGCATCAGGTTTCACGATCTCGAAAACGTCGTCGGTCGAATGGTGCGCGTAGCCGTAGTGGGCCGCGGCCTGCACGGCGAAATAGCCGGCGACGCCCGCTCGCTGGAATTCGACATGATCGGAGGAGCCGAAATACTGCGTGCTCATCGGATCGAGATCGAAGACCTCCTGCAGCGGCAGGTAGACCTGTTGCAGCAGCGGGCCGGTGGACCAGAAATTTTCGATCGAGATGCTGGTGATGCGCCCGGCGCCGGTGTCGTCGATGAGGGCGGCGTCCATCTTAGGGATTTCGCTGGCGTGGTTCTTGAGGAACGTGCGGGCGCCGATGCCGCCCTGCTCCTCGCCGGTGAAGAGGATGAAGGTGAGCGTGCGCTTGGGCATCCAGCCGAGCGTTTTCAAGAGGCGCGCGGCTTCGAGCGTGGCCATGGCGCCCGTGCCGTTATCGACGGCGCCCTCGCCCAGGTCCCATGAATCCAGGTGGCCGCCGATGATCACCTGCTCGTCGGGATATTCGCTGCCCTTGATCTGGGCGACGGTGATCGAAGCCGAGCCGGGACCTTTGCTGAATTTTCCTTCGAGGTCGATGCGGAAGGTGCCGTGTCCGGCCTTCGCGAGGCGCAGCAGCCATTCGTAATCGGGATGCGAGACGAAAGCGATGGGCAGCGCGGAAGGCTCGTAGGCCGGGAAGCTGGCGCTGCCGGTGAGGAGCATGGCGTCCGGCTTGTTGCTATCGCGCAGGATCGCGGCCGCGCCGGCCTTCGCGAGTGCGTCCATCACCTTGCGATAATTTTCGAACATCTGGCGAAACGAAACGGCCGGCGCCTTCGGCACGCCTTTCGGCGGCGGAATCACGGCGTTATACGCGTTCGGAGGATTCTTGGGGAGTTGCACCGGGCCTTCCGGCTCGTCAGAGAGCACGATGGCGCCCTTGAATTTCGCGGGGTCTGCGGTGATGTCGGCGGGCTTCGTGTCGCGCGTGATGACGACGAGGCGGCCGGTGACGGGTCCGGGTGTGGCTTTGCTCCACGCCGCCGAGCGGACCGTCATCCAGTGCTGGACCGGAGTGACGAGTTCTCCCCAATCGTTTCCGCGATACCAGGCGTGGGGAATGCTCGCGGTTTCGAGATGGGCGTCGAGGCCGTACTTTTTGAACATGGAGAGCGTCCACTCGCTGGCCTTCTGCATTTCGGGCGAGCCGGTGAGCCGCGGGCCGATGTAGGTGGTCAGATACTCCTCGTTCTGCATGACTTCCGAATGCGCTTTTTCGGCGGCCGCGATTTGCTGGTCCGCCTGCTCCATGGCCTTGCGGTAGGCCTGCTGCTCTTTGGTTGGCGTTGCCGTCTGCGCGCGCACGCCCACCCACCCGGCCAGCGCGGCGGCCGTCACCAGCGCCGCCAAACCGAAGGGCCGCATTGCGAAAGGCTTCTTGATTCCAGGCATCGTTTTTGTTCCTCCATTGCCTGGCCCGCCGGAATTTTGCCGGCAAGCCGTGGACACACCGTGGCTCGAGCCGCCGCCCTCGGCCCCGAAGAAAATAGGATGTGGCGGGCCGAAGCGCAAGGATTTCCGTCAACGTGGAGTCGTGAGGGGTGCGAGAAAGAATCGATACGCGGGCGATTTTTTCGGGGCGGAAGTCCTGAATTATGTGTGAGATCCATTTTTAAAATCGATACGCTTTCGGGGTTTTTGGATGGCATTTTTCAGGCGCGCGGGCGGGATTGCGAAGAAAAAAGCGACAACTCTTGCGAGGCAAGTTTAGCGGGCGAGAGATGCGCGGGGCAACGGCTGGTTCTACGTGGACGACGGACAATGGTGGCTGGCCGGAGGATGCTTGACGGCCGGGGCCAGATGAGGAGCGCGCGTCGGCTATCAGGAAAGGAGGAGTTCGAGGTCTTCACGGCGGAGATTGCGGATCAGGCTGTTATCGGCGCTGAGGATGGCGGCGGCGAGATCGCGCTTGGTTTTCTGCAGTTCGAGAACTTTTTCTTCCACGGTGTCGCGCGTGAGAAGGCGGTAAGCGAAGACGGGGCGGGATTGGCCGATGCGGTGGGCGCGGTCGACGGCCTGGGCTTCGACGGCCGGGTTCCACCATGGGTCAAGCAGGAAGACGTATTCGGCGGCGGTGAGATTCAACCCAAGGCCTCCGGCTTTCAGGCTGATCAGGAAAAGGCGGCAATCGGGATCGTTCTGGAAACGTTCGACCGGCTTCCGCCTGTCGCGCGTGGCTCCGTCGAGATACTCGTAGGCGCAGCCTTCGGCGTCGAGGCGGTCGCGCACGATCCTCAGGAGGCTGGTGAACTGGGAAAAGACGAGCGCCTTGTGGCCCTCATCCAGAACCATGCGAAGTTGCTGCAAAAGGGTGTCGAGTTTCGCGCTGTTCTCGTCACGGCGACCGGAGTCGATCAGGCCGGGATGGCAGGCGGCTTGGCGAAGGCGAAGCAACGCTTCGAGCACCTGGATTTTGGACTTGGCCAGACCGTTGTCATCGATCCGGCGTAACAGGCTGTCGCGGTAGTGCTGGCGGAGTTGGTCGTAGAGCTTGCGCTGCGCGGAATCCATTTCGCAGTAAATGGTCTGTTCGGTTTTGGAAGGGAGTTCAGGGGCCACCTGTTCCTTCGTGCGACGCAGGATGAAGGGCCGCAGGGCGTGGGCCAGGAGTTGGCGCGTTTGTTCTCCGGGATTTCGCGCCGCAGTATCGACCGACTTGAATGCGCCGGCCGTGCCCAGCATACCGGGATTGAGAAACTCGAACAGAGACCAAAGCTCACCGAGATGATTTTCGACCGGCGTTCCGCTGAGAGCCAGGCGGTGTTCGCCGCGGAGCAGGCGTGCGGCCTTGGCCGCCGCTGTTCCGGGATTCTTGATTGCCTGTGCTTCGTCGAGGACGAGGTAATCGAACTCGACGTCCTTCAAGCGAACCGCGTCCCGGCGCAAGGTGCCATAGGTGGTGAGGACAAGATCGGCGGAGGAAAGATCGGCGCCATCGCGAGCGCGGCCCGTGTAATCCAGAACGCGCAATTGCGGCGTGAAGCGGGCCGCCTCCTGTTTCCAGTTGAAGACGAGCGAGCGGGGCACAACCACGAGAGACGGGCCCACACGTTCGCCGGCGGCTCTCCGTTCGCGGCGGGTTTCGAGCAGCGCCAGGACCTGGGCGGTCTTGCCGACGCCCATGTCGTCGGCCAGGCAGCCGCCGAGGGAAAAGCGGCGCAGGAAATGCATCCAGCCGAGACCCAGGCGCTGGTATTCGCGCAATCGGCCGACGAAACCTTCCGGCTGAGGCGCGGCTTCCACGCCGCCAAACTGGCGTAATTCCTCACGCACGCGGGCGAACGCGGCATCGCAGCGGGCCTCTGGCTGCGTGGCCAGCAGCGCATCGAGCAGTCCCGCCTGGCTGCGACGGAAGCGAACGTGGCCGTTCTCCGGCGTCCCCATGGACGCCAGCATTCCCACGCGGTCCAGCCACTCTTCGGGCAGCAAGCCGTAAGTGCCATCGCCGAGACGAACCATTTTTTCCCCGCGGCGCAGGGCTTCGAGCAGTTCCGGCAGTCGCGCGCTCGTTTCGCCATACTGCACGTCGCCTTGCAGCTCGAACCAATCGACGCCCGAGGAAACCTGGAGCCGGAAAGACTTGGGACTCCGAAAGACCTTGCCCTCAGCCTCGACGTGCCATCCGGCTTCGACAAGCGCCCGGGCGACGTGTGGCAACTTCGCGGGTGGAAGTTCCCAGGGAGGGGCCTTCTCCCAGTACGATGCGCCAATGCGGGGGCCCAGTTCCTCGAGGAGGGTCCGTGCGGACTTTTCCGCTTCGAGGTCGCGGCTCACAAAACGGCGCGTTGACGGCTCGTAGAAACCCCGGGACTGGTCGTGTGCCTCCACCCGCTTCCCTTCGTAATCGAACGTCAAATGCGCCCGCAACTTGTTTCCGCCTTCGCGCAGGGGATCGGGGGCGCGAATTCGCAGGCACGGGCGGGGCGGGGGAGCCACTTCCTCATAACGCAGTTCCTCGGGCACGTCAATGCGGGGAGGGTTGGGCGCGGTGAGCAATGCGGAGAGGAATGCTTCCCTGTCTTTTTCCGGGACGGAAATGGAGCCATTCTTGAGGAGATGGAAGAGCCAGTCGAAGGGAGTGTCCTCCGCCACGGGCGCCACGCGTCCGTTCACGAAGACGAATCCGCCGCGGGTGATTAAAGCGGGCGCGGCCAGGTCCATGCGTTCCTCGCCGCGGCGCAGGACTCCGGTGGCGCCCCAGCGGCGAGATTCGTCACGGCGGAATTCGAGATGGAATCTCCATGCACCGCCGTCGTCCCAGGAAAGGGGTTCGAGCCCTGCGGCGGAGCGCAAATAGCAGCGACCGGTGCGCAAGACGCGGGGGAGGACGGACAGCGCCAGCGGATAGGAGGCAAGATAGTTTGCCGAGCCCTGGTATTGGCTGGAGCTGTAGCTGGAACCATAGGGATACCCGAAATACTGCATGGCGCCGGCGAGAGCCGAGGCGATCTCGCGATCTTCCGGCGAGGGCAATTGCGCGATCTTCTCGAGATTCAATGGCAGCGGATTGGCCCTCGTCCAACCACCAGCAATCTTCCAATCTCGAGTCGCCAGCGAGAGCACCAGCGAGCCCGCGTTCATGCTGTCATGAAGGTCAACGAGGTAGAGGAACTCCCTCCTGGCCGGCCACGATATGGATTGCCTGGGATTCACGTGGGAAAGACTGGAGATAAGGGCAATTTGCTCACGCCAATTGGGCGGGTTGGACCGCGATGAATCGGGCCGTTCCAGCGGCGGGGCTGAAGGGGGAAGATCGGCCTCGTTGGCTTCGAACTCGTCCGGATAATCCACCGAGACGAGATCGAGCCTTATGTGTTCCGCGCTCGCAGCCTTGCCAAGGTAGCCCCGCTCGTCGGCGTTGAGAATCGTGGCCCAGAGGTGTTTGCAGGGACCGGCCGATTGAAAATATTCACATTCGCAATTGACGGAAAGGACTCCTTTCTCCTTCCAGACGAGACTGACCTCGTAGGTTCGAGAGCCTTGGACACTGGCTTCCACTTCGCGGTCTGAGCCCAGACGGACGCGCACGTGGCCCCGCCAGAAATAGGCTTCGCCGCGGGCGCGGATCCTGGAGTCGAATAGGGCGGTGAGCTTCTGGGAAAGTTTCACGGTTCCGTACCGGCGTTCAGAGGACGCAAAGCCAACACTTATACCACGTCATGTGGCGTGGAGGGAGCCTTTGCGGGTGCCGCATCCTTTGCGGGGTTGGCAAAGGGTGCGCGGTCTTGCGACCCGGGCCCGGAGGCCAAGTGAGCTGGCCGAAAACCGCAACCACAAGACGCACCCTTTGCGAACAACGCAAAGAGTGCGGCACCCGAAAAATCAGATCGTGAAACTACCCCGGGGGGTGCGCCACCCGCCCAAACTGCTGAGGGACGGGGAAAAAGCAGATTCCTCGCTTCGCTCGGAATGACAGCCCAAGGTCCGAACGTCGGCGTAGACGGTTCTACGATTTCAATTTCTGGCCAGGCAGGTCCAATTCCGGGCAGATTTCCAGAAGGGAAAGCACTTGCATAGGTGTACATTCTCTGGCACAGATATCCCTCGCCGTTGAAATAGCGGTACGCGACCGGGAACGCAGCGCCCCACTGACGATTTCGCGTGCTTCTCATCTGCCGGCGAAACGGCGAAGGGGGTTGTGGCAGCGGTGAGCGAATCCTCGAACGGCAAAATCGGTTTTCTCTCCGTCGTTTCCATCGGGATTGGTGGAATGGTGGGCGGGGGAATCTTCGCGGTACTGGGGTTGGCCGTCGAACTGGCGCACGGCGCGACGCCCATTTCCTTTGCCATAGCCGGCGTTATCGCGGTGCTCACCTCCTATTCCTACGCCAAACTCTCAGTCACCTTCCCGAGCCAGGGCGGGACGGTGGAGTTTCTGAACCAAGCCTTTGGCGGCGGAATGATCACCGGTGGGCTCAACGTTCTGCTCTGGCTGAGCTACGTGGTGATGCTGGCGCTCTATGCCTACGCGTTTGGAAGCTACGGCGCGTCCTTCTTTTCCGCGGGCTCCCAGCCTTTCTGGCGCCACGTGATGATTACGCTGGTGGTGGTTGTGCTGACGGGACTGAATCTGCTTGGAGCCGCGGTGGTGGGAAGGGCGGAGGAATGGATCGTCGCCACGAAGCTCTCCATTCTTGCTCTATTCGTTGTCGCTGGGCTGTGGACGATTCAAAGCTCCCGGCTCCAGCCCGCCTCCTGGGTGGGTCCCGTTCAGATGGTCGCCGGAGGCATGGTGATCTTCGTGGCGTATGAAGGGTTCGAGCTGATTGCCAACGCCGCACAGGACGTAAAGGACTTTCGGAAAACTCTCCCGCGCGCCTACTACACATCGGTGGGGCTGGTGATCGTGCTCTATGTTTTGGTGGCTGCGGTGACGGTGGGGAATCTTTCGGTGCCCAAGATCGTTGCCGCTCGCGACTACGCCTTGGCCGCCAGCGCCAAACCCTTCCTGGGTAATTTCGGTTTCGTTCTCATCGCCATCGCCGCCCTGCTTTCCACCGGGTCGGCCATCAACGCCACGCTCTATGGCGCCTCACGCGTAAGTTACATCATCGCCAAGGACGGCGAACTACCGAAAACCCTGGAAAGGAAGATCTGGAAGCGACCCGTGGAGGGGCTGCTGATCACCTCCGCGCTGACGTTGCTCATCGCGAACTTGTTCGACCTTTCGAGCATCTCCACGATGGGCAGCGCCGGCTTTCTGCTGATTTTTGCCGCGGCAAACACGGCAAACGTGCGCCTGCACGAGAAAACCGGGAGCCGGCGATGGATATCGCTGCTCGGCGTGGCCGGATGCCTTGTCGCGCTTGGCGTGTTGGTCTACCACACCGCCGTTTCCGCTCCCGCACAAATCCTGGTCCTCGCGGTGATGATCGGGCTGGCCTTTGCTATCGAGGGCGCCTATCGAGCCGCCACCGGGAGGACGATCGTACCGGCGCTCCGGAGCTGAAACCAAACCGCAGAGATAATGTTCTCTGGCCCGGCATGCTCTTACTTCATGAAACCATCGCGAGGGTGCGCCACCGGCCAAATCCGCATGAGGGAGAATAACTCTGCGCCGCAAAGCTCTCACAGCTAAACGGCGCGAGGACCGCGCAGGATGCGGGCAGGCAGCAGAATCAGTGCCGCGAGCAGGTCAAACACCCCAGTCACGGCAATTCCTACCAGCCGGAAGGGAAGAAGAAACAGCCATACCAGCGGGTAGAGAACCAGTGCCAGCAAGGCCAGCGGCCAGCACAGCACTAGCAACAGGCACCACAACACGAAGGTCAGCATTGTCTCCTCCCCTTCTCTCATGATGTACGTACGAACCCCGCATTTCGTTCCCCGTTCCCGCCACTTCTCTCTGCGCTTCATGGGGAGGCGGGTGACGCAGCCTTTCGCGTGTGCTCTCTTGCCGTGCATGGTGGCATTCGGATGGACGCGCTTCTTGAGGCGTCAGCGCGGCCGATGGTGGGGGGGTTGTCCTCGCGGGGCTTGTCCGCTCCGGTTCTTGCACTTGAATTTGCGGGTGCCGCATCCTTTGCGGGGTGGGCAAGGGGTGCGCGGCCTTGCGACCCGGACCCGGAGGCCAAGTGAGCTGGCCGAAAACCGCAACCACAAGACGCACCCTTTGCGAACAACGCAAAGAGTGCGGCACCCGCAAAATCAGATCGTGAAACTACCCCGGGGGGTGCGCCACCCGCCGCCCGAAAAACCAAGTCGTGAAACCACCTCGATGGTGCGCCAGCCGCCGTCCTTCTTGACGGCTCCGACGTGATGAAGGATGAGCGATGAGCGATTTTGCTCCGCTTCGCTCTCTTTCAATTACCCGCCGTAACTCCGTACGTTCGCTGCGACTCATACCGGGACCCGAGAGCCATTGAGATTGGGATGGGTGGCTCAAGGCTTGCCTGTTGACAGTTCGCGTTCAATGGGACGAAACGCAATTGACACTGGATCTGGACGGGCACTATGCTCGGCGGGAGGTTGTACCACTCTAGCCCGTCAGCAAGACCGATGCCCAAGGGAGCGGAGATGAACGCCAAAAGGCTGGTAGAAGTCCGCAAAGAGGCAGAAAAGGCCGTTGCGGACATGGCAGACGGTGATTTAAAGGTCAAAGCGTTCGAGGTCATCCTTTCTCACCTCTTGGATGTTCCAGAATCTGGGACAAAGGCATCTCCTCGAACCGGCACCGGAGGGACCGCAACGCCAATCAAGCAGGCGACCAAGGCGAAAACAGCCGCAGCTCGTGTCCTCGTCCTGCGCGATGAAGGCTTCTTCAAAAATCAGCGGTCGATGGGAGAAATTTCTGGCGAACTAGCAGCGCATGGGTGGCACTACGCGTTGACGAGCTTGAGCGGAACTCTAATAAGCTTGGCGCAGAGACAAGGGCTTCGGAGGGTGCGGTCAAAGAAAGGCAACAAAAGGGTGTGGCTCTATTCCGAACCCTGAGCAGCCGAGGATGGAAACGAGTCCGGCAGGTGGTTTCCTTACTCGCATCGACGAACTTACCGAGATAGTGAGTAAGGCGCGAAAGCGTGGGTTCAGCCTTGCAAACCACCCGGAGTACGGTCCTCGCGCACGCGCCTCCCTTGCAGCAGTCAGGCGCACCTTCCTGTCACTCCAACGGGACTTCCCTCCAGAACGCTTTCCCCGCATTGCATTTCAATTGTCGGTAATCGAGCCGCTTGTATCTGAGTTAACGAAAGCCTACCCCTCCGATCTAAAGGGCATGAAGGGTCTCCTGGATGAGATGGCGCTCAAGGTGGAGGGAGACCTCTCAGCTGAACTAGACTCACCGGAGTCGAAACCCCTCTCTGCTTCGGGTATAGACTTTTTACCGGGCGAGATTTTGGAGGACAGGCACCACGTCCCAAAGAAGATTCTTTGGGAGGTCAATCGTTGTTATGACACAGCCTGCTATAACGCCTGCGCATCGATGCTTCGTCGGCTGATCGAAACCCTAATTATTGGCGCTTTCGAGCATCACGGCATCGGTGACAAGATCAAAAAAGATGGTGAGTATCTGGATTTCGGCGCACTGATAGGGAAGGCAGCGGCCGAGCCAGTGCTCAAATTGGGGCGTGAGACGAAGCGTGTTCTTCCCGACCTCAAGTATTTTGGAGACATCGGCGCTCACAGCCGGACGATCTTAGTTCGTCGCCAGGATCTGGACCGGCTGCATAACCAGGCCAGGGGAGCGGTAGAAGAGTTGGCCAGATCCCTCTGACGCGAGGAAACAGACAGCACTCAATTAATGATCACCTGTGGCCCCTCACGATTGGAGATCCGAATTCAGCTCCAGTTCTTCCAAGGGCGGGTGGCGCGGCCTTCCACATGTACTCTCTTGCCCTGCAATCTGGCATCCGGGTGGACGCGCTTCTTGACGCATCAACGTAGCCGATCCGGTTATTACTGCAGGGCTTCTCCACACTTCGGTTATGGCGCTTTGAGTTTGCGGGTGCCGCATCCTTTGCGGGGTCGCCAAAAAGGTGGGCGGCCTTGCGACCGGACCCGGAGGCCAAGTGAGCTGGCCGAGAACCGCAACCGCAAGACGCACCCTTTGCGAACAACGCAAAGAGTGCGTCGCCCGAAAAATCAGATCGTGGAACTACCCCGAGGGTGCGCCACCCGCCCAGTGCTTCGAACCTCCCTGAAAGCGCCCAGGGGGAGGGGCAGTTTCGCGCCGCTCTATCTCCTATCCCCCTCTACTGCCGAGCCGTTCGACAATTCCCTGAAGGGATCGTATGCGTCGCTCAGGGGGCGAGGTACTTGATCACCCACTCGTTGATGGCGCGGTAGTAGAACTCGCGGTGGACGGGATCCTGCGGCGAATGGTGGGCGCCGGGGATGCCGATGAATTCGACCGGGACGTGCCGGCTGCTGAGCGCGTGGTAGAGCGCGAAGGATTCGGTAATCGGCACGGTGATGTCGGCGGTGCCGGAGAGGATCAGGGTTGGCGTCGCGATCTCGGCGGCATAGGTGATTGGCGAGCCGGTGCGGTACAGGTCGGCGCTTTGCTTGTCCCACGGGCTGCCGCCGAGCGAATCGCGCGTCCAGGCCAGGTTGCCGTCGCCGGGGAGTTCGTATTCCTCGGTCCAGTCCGTGACGCCGTCCGCCACCACGGCGCAGCGCCAGAAGTGATGGTGCGAGATCAGCCAGGCCGTCATGTAGCCGCCGTAGGAGTGTCCCACCGCGGCGATGCGCGACGTGTCGACAATGTTCTTTTTCTCCAGCATTTGGACGCCGGAGATCACGTCGCTGTCCGGGCCTTCGCCGGGGTCGCGGTAGATCGCGTGCTCGTGCGCGCTGCCCAGGTTGTCGCTGCCGCGGTAGTTCGGCTCGAACACCAGGAACCCTTCAGCCGCGAACAGGTCGCGCAGCGGGCCGATCTCGCCGGTGTCGAAGTCCTCGGTGGAGGCAGCTTCCGGGCCGCCGTGGCTGAACACCACGAGCGGGTAGCGCTTGCCGGGCTCGTAGCCGTTGGGATAGGTCAGGATGCCGTCATTCGGCTGCCCGTCCGGAGCGCGCCATTCGACCTCGACGCTGCGCGGATAGGCGTAGGCAGCGAAGCCGCGGTTGAATTCGGTCAGGCGTGTCGGACGGCTATTCAGCGTGCTCAGCAGGTAGATCTCCGGCGCCTCGGTGGCGCTGTCGGCGACGACGGCCAGCGCGCCACGGGACGATACGGCCACATGAAGCGGATTCAGGCCGCCCAGGTCCAGCGCGTGGCCCTGGCCGTCGAGCGGCTGGACGTAGAGTTTTCCTCCGATATGGTCGTCGGCCATGGCCACCAGGCCGCGGCCATCGGGCAGCCAGGCGAAGTTGGCGACGAGGTTGCGGTCCAGGCCGGCGCTGATGTCGCGGGCCCCGCCGCCGTCTGGCGAGGCGACGAAGAGATCCATGTCGCTGACCGGGCCCGGCCCGTGCGGATACAGGTAGGCAATGGTGTCACCTTTGGGTGCAGAAAGCGGCGTGTATTCATAGCTGCGCTGCCCCGTGATCAGGTGCTCCGCGCCGGTCGCTACATTCACCGCCGCGATGGCGGTCCGGTCCGAGTCGCTGTCGTTGGCATTGGCCTGTTGCGTATACACGATCCACTGCCCGTCCGCCGACCACGCCGGCGCCGAAACGCCTCCGCCGAACGGCGGCGGGGCCTCGAGCACGCTGGTCGCGCCATGGGTGAGCTGCCGCGCCTTGCCGCTCTTGAGCGAGAGCAGCCAGATGTGCGAGGGCACGGGCGGTTCGTTGATCTGGTAGTCGTCGTCGTGGATGGTGAAGAGGTCGTGATGCGTGCGCCGGTCCTTCGCGCTCAGGGGGGAATCGTCCGGCGTGACGTAGGCCAACGTGTCTCTGTCCGGGCTCCAGGCGAACTGCTCGACGCCGTTCGGCGCATCGCTGAGCTCTTCCGGTGTGCCACCCGCGGCCGGTACTGTGTAGATCTGCGGATTCTGCTCCCCCACCTCCGCGATGAAGGCGAGGGTGCGGCCATCGGGGGACCAGCGCGGCATTTGCAGGTCGCGCATCCCGCGCACCAGAACCCGCGCCTTGCCGCCCGTGGTGTCCACGACGCGCAGCGTCGCATCGTAGCGGTCGTGCACGAAGTCCGACCGGATCGTCAGGAAAGCGATCTTCTGCCCGTCGGGCGAGAATCGCGGCGAGTCGATGCGCACGAGCGCCCGGAAGTTCTTCAAGTGGATCGGCGCGGCAGCGGCCTGGGGGGCCAGGGACGTCAACGCCAGTAGAAGCGCGGGTAGGAAGGCAAAACCGAGACGACGCATCATGAATCCTCCTGTCGGGGTCCGGACCCGCATTTTTGCACAAAACACGCTACTTGGCGCAATGGTCGGAGAACAGGCAGAGCGCCGGCGAGCGAAGGGCATAACCTCGTATTCGTAAAGGAGGGGCAGGGAACTCCATGCCAGCCGCTCATTTCTCACCGATCAGCCCCAGGTGACTTTTCCCACGGCGCAAGGCAATATCAAGGAAAGGAGTTCCTCCCATGGCGAGATTCCTTATCGAGGTTCCACACGAGGCCGAAGCCACAGCCTGCGCTCGGGTCGTGGAAATCTTTCTCAAGTCGGGCTCTCATTTCCTGACCCATGCGGACTGGGGATGCCTGGATGGTGAGCACAAGGCCTGGATCGTCGCAGACGTGAAGAGTCGAGAGGAGGCTCGATCCATATTGCCTCCCGCGATGCGCTCTGAGGCCAGGATCGTGCAACTCAACTTTTTCACCATGGAGGAAATCGAAGAGATCCTCCGCCACCATCAACCTTGAATGCGCTGGCGGGGAGTAGGCCAGCTACTGCAGCTTGGCATATTCGGATTTGGCTTGCTGGAGGATCGGAATGCCAGGGGCCGCGTGTCGCCAGAGGGCGGGGAAATTTTGGCAGGAAGTGCGAGCAGCGTTGAGGTTGCCCGGAAGTTGGTTGCGGGGGCGGGTTGGAAACCCGCCCCCACGGTTGAAACGTCAATGTGGCGACGATTGTCTTGTCCGCGCGCCAGGAGCGGCTGTGGATGTACTACGCCTTGATGGCGACGGCGGGTTCGGTGATGGGAGGTTTCGTCACGTACCGTCTGGCTCGCAAGGGAGGGAAAGAAGCGCTCGAACGCAGATTCTCGCGCCGGAAAGTAGATAGCGTGTGCAGGATCTTCGGGCGGTGGGGATTCGGCTCTATTGTCATCCCCGCCTTGCTGCCGCCGCCTGCGCCCATGCTTCCCTTTCTGTTTGCGGCCGGCGCCATGCAATACCCGGCGGGGAAATTCATGGCTGCATTCACGATCGGCCGGGTGTCCCGCTACATGATTCTGGCTTACATGGCCGCACGTTATGGACGACAAATCATCGCCTTCATCGCGGAATACGCACACCCTGTCGTTTTGACAATCATCATGGTGCTGATCGCCATTGCCGGCGTAGTGTTCTACTTCTGGGGGGCAAGGAAGAACAAGAATCGGAAGCGGAATAAAGATGGAGAAGGCAGGTCTGTATGAGATCTCCATTCGGGGTCCTGACGCAGTGCCTCAGCCTATGCTTGTTGGGGACGCTTTCAGTCGGGAGTCTTTCCCGCCATCCTCGCGAATCCAGCGCCACGCACACGGTGGCTGCAGCGCCCCTTCATTCGTCCGCCGGGGCGCAAAACAGTACGGCCGACCTGTTTGCCAGGTTGACCTCGCGCCACCATTGGCAAGAAGCTCATCTGGATCGGCTCTCTGTGATGTGCACCTACAAAATAGAGAACGACAAAGACAAGATACTCGCTGAAGAAGTGGTCGTCATGGAGTATAGGGCGCCAGGAACAGTCACATTTACAAGCATCTCTGAGAAGGGTTCAGCCTTCGTACGCCACCATGTATTCCAGAGGCTTATGAAGGATGAAGAGAAGAGGGTGCGAGTCAACAAAGACCCAGACAGCCTGGTCACTCCGGCAAACTACACTCTAAAAGTGGTTGGAATGGATAGAATCGGCAGCTCTGACTGCTTTGTTGTTCAGGCCATCCCGAAGCACAAGGAAACGGATCTCTTCGAAGGAACAATCTGGATCGATCACCGGGACTTTGCGATCGTGAAAATCACGGGCCAACTGGCCAAGAGCCCGTCGTTGTGGATTAAGCGGGTGGATTTTGTGCGAGACTATCAGAAGATAGGCGGGTTTTGGCTTCTCTCGAGAGAAGAAGCGGGTTCAGTCGTCAGGATATTTGGCAAGGAGACGCTGACGATCGCTTACCGGAACTATACCGTCAATGGATCGGGAGCAGCTCAGTCTTCTCCCACGAATGGGCGCACATCCGTGGTCGTTGGCGCGACGAAGTTGTCGAAGGCGTCAAGACCTCCCATTTGAGAAATGTAGAAAACCTCATAGGTTCTGTGTCCATGGTCTTTTCTACACCGAATCCGACTCGGTCTTAACAACACGCCGTCGACGTCGTGCTGGCCGTAGAGTACGGTACACGGAAGTCGCACTACCAGCAGCCGTCAAAGAATAACAGGACAGAGAGGAAGCCAGATGGCAGCCGTTCCCAAGCTGGGAGGGTTGAGTTGGAGGGAACTCCTTGACAGTATCTGGCAGGGGGCCGTCAAAAACGATGTCGTCAACCGTGCCGCCGAGCTGGCCTTCTGGTTTCTGCTCGGTTTCTTCCCCATGCTCTTGTCCGTAACCAGCATCGTTTCGATGATTGGCTCGGCTCCGGGTTCGCAAGGCATGATGATGAAATACGTGGGAAAAGTTCTACCCTCCACCACTTCCACACTTGTACGACAGGTCCTGGCGCAGACGACCGGTGGCGGAAGAGCCTGGTTTTCACTACTGTTCGGGCTATGGGCTTCCTCATCGGCGACCGCCGGACTGATTGATGCTCTCAACGCCATTTATGAGCTGAAAGAAAGCCGGCCCTGGTGGAAATCCCGTCTGATTGCCCTGCCCCTGGCGATTGCTATGGGCGTGCTGCTCACGGCCGCATTGATTATCGTAATGTACGGTCCCGTATTCCTGCGCCATAGCGCGCCCAGTTCGGCTGGTTTCTACGTCTGGGAAATTGCACAATGGCCGGCCGCTGCGCTCTTGCTTGTTTTGGCGCTCCTTGGTCTCTACCGTTTCGCCCCGAACTTTCCTGAACAGAAATGGAAGTGGCTACTTCCTGGGAGCATCGTCGCAGCGGTAATCTGGATTGCCGTTTCAGTCCTGTTCAAGCTGTACGTTCGTCACTTCAGTCATTTCGGGCTGCTTTACGGTTCGCTCGGCACGCTGGTCATCCTGATGTTCTGGTTCTACCTGAGCGGCGTTGCGATTCTGGTCGGCGGAGAAATCAATTCTGTCTTGGAAGATGCAGCCTCCAAACACAAGGTCCCCGGAGTGAAAAAGCGCGGCCAGCGTTCGCGGTGACTCGGAGGCACGGCTCAAAACCCGAGCATCAGTAATCGCGGCCATGTTTGTTGCGAGTATCTGCCCAAACTGACCAAAACAGCACAGTGTGTTGGCTCCGTTGATGTAAAGCTATCGTCGTGGGCGAAGACAAACGCACTTTAGAGCGGAGTCGAGACGCCTTGCTCAGTGCGAAATACTCATACTCTCCGGACTGCAGATTCTTTTCGCAAGTACGGCATTGTCGCAAAGAGTTCGCATGGGGCAGCTGAAGGCGATCGCTAGCCATCCTGTCGGAATGTCCACACGAGTGTTCGCTTTCTTGTACGGAATATGTCCCATCAGGACAAGATGAGGCATAGAGGCGAGCCATGGCACCTTCAACGACACTTTCGACAACCGTCGCTCCACCTGCACTGGATGAGATCTGTATCAACACGCTCCGGTTCCTGGCCGTGGACATGGTTCAGAAAGCGAGGTCGGGTCATCCTGGCCTGCCCCTGGGTTCGGCGGCCATGGCTTACACGCTTTGGGACCGCTTTCTCAAGTTCAACCCGCGCGATCCCTTCTGGCCCGACCGAGACCGATTCGTGCTGTCGGCCGGACACGGATGCGCACTCCTCTACGCGCTGCTTCATGTCACTGGTTTCGATTTGCCGATCGAGGAACTCGAGAGATTCCGCCAATGGGGAAGTCGCACGCCAGGCCATCCGGAATATGGCAAAACTCCCGGGGTTGAAGCCACCACGGGTCCCCTGGGGCAGGGACTGGCAAATGCCGTCGGTATGGCCATCGCCGAAGTGGCTCTCGCAGCGCGGTTCAATCGACCGGGTCACCATATCGTGGACCACTACACCTACGTTTTGGCGAGCGATGGCGACCTGGAAGAGGGGATTTCTTCCGAGGCCGGATCAGAAGCTGGGCATCTGCGGCTGGGCAAGCTCATCGTTCTCTATGCGAACAACCACATCACGATCGAAGGCAGCACGAAGCTGGCTTTCACCGAAGACCGGATGGCGCGTTTTGCGGCTTTCGGCTGGCACGTCCAGCGAGTCGAACAAAGCAACGACGTCCTTGCAGTCGCCCTTGCATTGAAAGCTGCACGGGAAGAACGCGGCCGGCCCTCCTTGATTCTAGTTCGCACCCACATCGGCTTCGGCAGTCCCCACAAGCAGGACACCGCGGCGGCCCACGGAGAGCCGCTCGGTGTGGAGGAGGTCCGTCTGACCAAAGAGGGACTGGGCTGGCCCGTTACACCTCTCTTTCATATTCCCAGCGAGGCCTTGGAGCATTTCCGAAAAGCGATCGCCCGGGGAAGCACCGCACAGGCGGAATGGGAATCACGTCTTAAGGCTTTCTCAAAAGAAAATGCTGATTTGGCTGCCGAGTTCCAACGGGTCATCAACCGGCAGCTTCCGCAACGTTGGGACGCCAATCTCCCGACCTTCACTTCGGGCGACGGACCAATGGCAACCCGGATCGCTTCGGGAAAGACAATTGCAGTTCTGAATTCTCGTCTGTCCGAAATGATGGGAGGCTCAGCCGATCTTGCTCCCAGCACCTTCACGAACATGGATGGTGCCGGGAACTTCGAGCCCGAGAATTGGGCCGGTCGCAACATGCACTTTGGCATCCGCGAGCATGCCATGGGCGCCATCCTGAACGGCATGGCGTTGCACCGTGGTCTCATCCCCTTTGGGGGTACCTTTCTGATCTTCAGCGATTATATGCGTCCTCCGATGCGCCTGGCGGCCATGAACGGTCTGCCAGTGATTTATGTTTTCACCCACGACAGCATCGCAATGGGAGAGGACGGCCCGACCCATCAGCCCGTCGAACAGCTGGTGGGATTGCGATCGATTCCCGGCATGGTTGTGATTCGACCGGCGGATGCGAACGAGACCGTTATCGCCTGGCGGATCGCGATTGGGCGCAAAGAAGGTCCCGTCGCCCTGGTCTTAACTCGCCAGGGGCTTCCCGTACTCGATCTGGCCCGCTATCCGGGAATACACGAGGGCGTGGCGCTTGGCGGTTATATCCTGGCGGATTCTTCATCGGGTGCGAAACCGGACATCATTCTGATCGCGACAGGATCGGAAGTGCATCTTGCCCTGGAAGCACGGGATCGATTGGCGAGTGAGGGCGTTCAGGCAAGGGTGGTCAGCGTGCCTAGTACGAACCTCTTCTCCTTGCAGTCAGAGCAGTATCGGGACAAGGTTTTGCCGCTCGGCATACCTCTACTGGCCATCGAGGCAGGCGCATCTTTCGGTTGGAATTCCTACGTCGGCCCTCAGATCGCAGTGATTGGAGTGGATACCTACGGCGCATCAGCCCCCGGACCCGTTGTGATGGAGCACTATGGCTTCACAGTTGAGAACATCTGCAAGCGAACGCATGAGCTGCTCCGGACGTCTCAAGGGGAAGCCATGATGCGCGTGGGAATTGCATCGGACCACGGCGGGTTTGCTCTAAAGGAGCAGATCGCGGAATCGTTACGCAGATCGGCGTACGAAGTCGTGGACTTCGGCGCGCACCAACTCAACCCCGGAGATGACTATCCCGACTTCGTCGTTCCGTTGGCGAGGGCCGTCGCGTCTGCGGAAGTTGAGCGGGGAGTGGCGCTCTGCGGCAGCGGTGTAGGAGCGTCCATCGCCGCGAACAAGGTTCCCGGTGTGCGCGCCGCGCTCATCCACGATGTTTTCTCCGCTCATCAAGGTGTCGAAGACGACGACATGAATGTCTTTTGTCTCGGAGGGAAAGTGATCGGGTCGGCACTCGCCTGGGAACTGATCGAAACCTTTCTGACCGGTCGTTTCAGCGGCGCTCCACGCCATCAACGGCGCGTGGCTAAGGTCCAGGCGCTGGAGAAACAGGAAATTCTGCGATGAAGGTTCAAGGCTCGTCGATCGAAAGAATTCGCGATGACCAATAGTCGCAAGGCGCCTCTTCGACAAAGATCGGCCGTGACTTCATCTGACGTCTGCAAGATGCGGCCGTCACGGTTTTTATAGCGAAAGGGGAATCACATGGAACTTGGGATGATCGGATTGGGACGGATGGGGACCAACATGGTGCGGCGCCTTATGCGGGCCGGCCACCAGTGCGTCGTTTACGATCTTCAGGCGGAAACCGTACAGACGCTCGCCAAAGAAGGGGCGACCGGGACGACGTCGCTCAAAGACTTCGCGAAAAAACTGAAATCGCCCCGCGCCGTCTGGATGATGGTGCCGGCCGCCGTGGTCGATCCGACGCTCAAGACCCTCACCCCTCTCCTCAAGCGTGACGACGTGGTTATCGACGGCGGCAACTCCTACTACCACGATGACATCCGCCGCGCCGCCGAATTGAAACCGAAGGGCATCCACTACGTAGACGTTGGGACCAGTGGCGGGGTCTGGGGCTCAGAGCGAGGCTACTGCTTGATGATCGGCGGCGATGAAACCGTCGTCCAGCGAATCGACCCCGTTTTCGCCGCCTTGGCCCCAAGTATCGAAGAGGCGCCACGCACGCCCGGGCGGGAAAAGATAGGCGGCACGGCTGAACACGGCTACTTGCACTGCGGTCCGAGCGGTGCGGGCCACTTCGTCAAGATGGTCCACAACGGCATCGAGTACGGCATGATGGCCGCCTACGCGGAGGGGTTGAACGTCCTTCGTCATGCCAACGCAGGCAAGCAGGGACGCACCGCGGATGCCGAAACGGCACCGCTACGCCACCCCGAACTCTACCCGTACGACCTGAACCTGGCCGATATCGCCGAGGTCTGGCGTCGTGGCAGTGTCATCGCCTCCTGGCTCCTGGACCTGGCCGCCGTCGCACTCCTCCAGAGTCCGGACTTGGCGAAGTTTGCCGGTCGGGTGTCGGATTCGGGGGAGGGTCGCTGGACGATCGCCGCGGCCATCGATGAATCGGTTCCTGTCCCTGTCCTCAGTGCCGCGCTTTACGAACGCTTCAGCTCGCGCGGCGAGGACGACTTCGCCGACAAGGTGTTGTCCGCACTTCGGTACCAGTTCGGCGGCCATAAGGAAAAGGCCGCCGCCAAGAAGGAAGGTGCCTGATGGCCACCTCCCGGTCTGACGCGCTGGTGCTCTTCGGTGTGACGGGCGATCTCGCTCACAAGATGATCTTCCCGGCACTCTACGCCATGGCGAAACGAGACGCGCTCAAGGTCCCTATCATTGGAGTCGCCTTCCCTCAGTGGAGTCTGGCGCGCCTTCACAACCGCGTGACCGACAGCATAAAGCGATCAGGGGGGATCGACAACAAGTGTGCCCTTCACCATCTTCTGTCCCAGTTCAGCTACGTAAGTGGGGATTATAAAGACCCGGCCACGTTCACCGCGGTAAAAAAGGAGTTGGGCAGCGCTCGGCATCCCGCGCATTACCTGGCCATCCCTCCCTCGCTCTTCGAGACAGTGATCAAAGGGCTCGGTGAGGCGAATTTGGCCGAGCATGCGCGCGTCATTGTCGAAAAGCCGTTCGGACGCGACCTGGCCTCCGCTCGGGAACTCAACCGCGTCGCCCGGGCGGTGTTCCCGGAAGACTCGATCTTCCGCATCGACCACTTCCTCGGAAAAGAGGCGATCATGAATATCCTCTATTTCCGGTTTGCCAATTCATTCCTGGAGCCGATCTGGAACCGCAACTACGTGGCCAGCGTACAAATAACTCTTTCCGAGGATTTCGGCGTGGAGGGCCGCGGTGCGTTTTACGAAACCGCCGGCTGCCTGCGCGACGTGATCGAGAACCACCTCTTCCAGATCGTCGCGCTCCTCGCCATGGAGCCGCCAGTCGATAGAAACTTTGGCGCCGTCCACAATGAGAAAACCAAGGTCTTTCGAGCGATGCGCCCTTTGAAGCCCGACGACCTGGTGCGCGGTCAGTACGCTGGCTATCGGAAGGAGCCAGAACGTGGCGAAGAACTCCGACATCGAGACTTTCTGCGCTCTGCGGCTATTCATCGACTCGTGGCGCTGGCAGGGGGTGCCGTGGTACCTGCGCTCGGGCAAATACCTGGCGGAAACCGCGACCGAGGTCTTGGTGGAGCTGAAATGGCCCCCGCAGAGACTTTTTGCCGATTCGGCGCCGACGACCGGCCGGGCGAACTATCTGCGATTCCGGCTCTCGCCAAGTTCCGCCGTTGCCCTCGCCGCTCGCGTCAAGCGAGCAGGGAAGAAGTTCGTCGGAGACCAGCGAGAACTCTACCTCTTCGAAGAGCAGCCGGGAGAAGAATCGCCCTACGAGCGGCTTTTGAGCGACGCCATGGCCGGTGACGAAGCGCTCTTCACCCGTGAGGACGCGGTTGAGGCCGCTTGGGCGGTGGTTGATCCGATCCTTAAGACACACCAGCGGTCTAGACCCTACAAGCGGCTCAGCTGGGGACCGAAAGAGGCTGACGCAATCATCGGTTCAGGCGGCTCTTGGCACAATCCCAAGCTTAAGGGGGCGTGAAGCATCCGAATGATGAACCGACTGCGGCCGTATTTCTGCCCGCTCTGATGGCAGCCGGCAAGGCCGGCCACACCAACGCCCCACTGTTCTGTCCGGGAAAGAGATGATGAGAGCGCCCCGAAAATTGCCCGAAATGGACCAGAGCCCCTGCCGCGGCGGGCGTACCGAAGCAGACCGCCCCAAAATCATAGGTCCAGTGTTCGCCCGTCTTCGCTTAAATGCAGGTCAAGGTCCTGACCGCGAACCTACATGCTCAGGCTGCTTGACGGTGTAAAATGAAATTCACGCTGGAGTGGAGGTTGCGCCAAACTGATTTCCACAACGACCAGGACAGAACCGAGGGAGAAAGGTCCGGATGAAGCAAGACCTTCCTGATCCAATCGTGGAATCTTCCACGCTCGTGGAAATTCTTCGTTGGCGAGCGATTCACCAACCTGAACAGCGGACCTACACCTACCTGATCGATGGAGAAGCAGAAGGGGATGCGCTGACCTATGCGGGGTTGGACAGCCAAGCCCGGAGTATTGGGGCGCTGCTGCAAACCTATCGAGCAAGTGGGGAACGTGCGCTGTTGCTTTACCCAGCAGGTCTGGAGTTTATCGCCGCGTTTTTTGGTTGTTTATATGCTGGGGTGATTGCCGTCCCTCTGCCGCCTCCTAATCCGTCTCAGCCACAGCGGCTGCTACCCAGGCTTCGGGCCATCATCAGCGATGCGCAGCCTTCGGTGGTGCTTACCACGGCAGCGATTCTCTCGAATACGGAGGGTCTGTTCACGCAGGCTCCCGAGTTGCAGAGGTTGTGCTGGCTGGCCAGCGACAGGGTTGCCGGCAGCCTGGCGCAGGAATGGAAAGACCCGGCGGTGACCAGCAACTCCCTGGCGTTGGTCCAATACACCTCTGGCTCCACCGCGGAACCGAAGGGCGTCATGATCAGTCACGGGAACCTCCTCCACAACTCGGCTTATATTAACCGCGTCTTCGCGCTGATCCCGGACAGTGTCACCGTCACCTGGCTACCGGCCTTCCACGACATGGGACTGACCAATGGGATTATTCAACCGGTGTACAAGGGGCGTCCGTGTTTCCTGATGCCGCCGGTATCCTTTCTCATGCGACCGATACGGTGGCTCCAGGCCATTTCTCGCTACAAGGCCACGATAAGCGGCGGCCCCAATTTTGCGTATGAATTGTGCGCCCGCAGAATCACCCCCGAACAACGCGAAACTCTCGACCTTGGGAGTTGGGATGTGGCCTACAACGGCGCAGAGCCAGTCCGGGCCGACACTATGAAGCGGTTTGCGGCGACCTTTGCCTCGTGTGGTTTCCGGCCCAGCGCCTTCCATCCATGCTATGGACTCGCCGAAGCCACACTGCTGGTTTCCGGCGGTTCTTTGCGAGATGAGATGTTCCGCAGGATTCACGTGGCAGCGCTGGAACAGAACCGCGCGGTGGAGGCCTCCGAGCAACACCAGAATGTGCGGACGCTTGTCAGCAGTGGGCACGCCATGCTCGATACCAAGATTGTCATCGTTCATCCGGAATCGTTGACCACTTGTGAACCGCATGAAGTGGGCGAGATATGGGTGTCTGGCCCGAGCGTAACGCAGGGGTATTGGAACCGGCCCGAGGAAACGGAGCGCACCTGTCGGGCCTACCTGAAGGATACCGGCGAGGGACCGTATCTCCGCACCGGGGATTTGGGATTCATCAAAGATGGCGAACTGTTTGTCACCGGCCGCCTGAAAGATCTGATCATCATCAGTGGTCGCAAGCTTTACCCCCACGATATTGAATTGACGGTCGAACGGAGTCACCCGGCCTTACGGCCGGCCTGCTGCGCGGCATTTTCGGTCGATGGTTCCAGCGAAGAACAACTGATCATTGCCGCTGAAATCGAGCCCCGGTACAAACCGGCGGTTCCTAACGCGCCGGATGGCGAATCGCGCTCTCATCCAAACGGGCGTTTGCCCCTGGATGCTGAGGCGGTGGTTCGGGCCATTCGGAGGGCGGTAGCGGAAGAGCATGATGTGCGAGTTCACACGGTGGTGCTGCTCCGGGCTGGGCGCATTCTTAAGACCACCAGCGGCAAGGTGCAGCGCCGTGCTTGCCAAGCCGCTTTCCTAAAGGGCACGCTGGAAAGATTTGCAGAGGAGTGACCGATGGCTGAGATCTCTTCCAGCGCAGAAGTCATCCAGGCGTGGTTGGTCTCCAAGCTTTCGGAGCGGCTGGGAATCGAGTCTCGCGAAATCGATATTCGCGAGCCCTTCGCCAGCTACGGACTCGGGTCAACGGAGGCGGTCAGCCTGGCCGGTGAACTCGCCGACTGGCTGGGAGGAAAACTTTCTCCGGCTCTCGTCTATGAGTACCCCACCATCGAGGCACTCGCTCGGCATTTGGCAGGATCACCGGACGTGTCGGAGGCAGCGACCGGGGCGGGCCAGGAGCGCAAGGCGAAAAACGAACCGATCGCCATCATCGGCATCGGCTGCCGGTTTCCGGGCGCGAACGATCCGCCAGCGTTCTGGCATCTGCTGCGAGAAGGGGTGGATGCCATCCGCGAAGTTCCCGCCGATCGCTTCGACCAGCATGCGTTTTACGATCCAGACTCGGCGACCCCGGGCAAGATGAACACCCGCTGGGGCGGCTTTCTGGGGCAGGTGGATCAGTTCGATCCCAGTTTCTTTGGCATCTCCCTTCGAGAGGCTTCGCGGATGGACCCCCAGCAGCGCCTCTTACTGGAGGTGACCTGGGAAGCGTTACAGGACGCGGGGCAGGTGCCCGAGCGTCTAGTCGGCACCCAGGTCGGCGTATTCATCGGCATCGCGACCAACGATTACGGCCGGCTGCAGTGGAACGATCTCGAGCGAATTGATGCCTACGCCGGTACCGGGAATGCCCTGAGCATCGCCGCCAATCGGATCTCGTACCTGTTCGATTTCCGCGGGCCGAGTCTCTCCATCGACACGGCCTGCTCCTCGTCACTGGTTGCAGTCCACCTGGCCTGCAGCAGCCTGCGGAACGGCGAGTCCACGCTGGCTCTGGCCGGGGGAGTGAATCTGATTCTCTCGCCCGCGATTGCGATCAATTTCACCAAAGCAGGCGTCATGGCGCCGGATGGGCGCTGCAAGGCGTTCGATGCCCGAGCCAACGGCTACGTTCGCAGTGAGGGTGCCGGTGTCGTCGTGCTGAAGCCCCTCTCCAAAGCGTTGGCTGATCGGGATCCGATTTATGCCGTCATCCGCGGCAGCGCGGTGAACCAGGACGGACGGAGCAACGGGCTCATGGCGCCGAATCGGCTGGCCCAAGAGGCGGTCCTGCGAGAAGCCTACCGGCAATCCGGCATATCGCCCGGCAAGGTTCAATACGTCGAGGCCCACGGCACGGGCACATTGTTGGGCGACCCGATCGAGGCGAAGGCGCTGGGCACCGTGCTTGGCGTCGAACGCCCGCCGGGACGGCCTTGCGCCCTGGGGTCCGTCAAGACCAACTTGGGCCACCTCGAAGCCGCCGCCGGTATTGCCGGCTTGATCAAGGTGGCACTGGCGCTTCGGCATCGGGAGATCCCGCCGAGCCTGCACTTTGAAAAGCCCAACCCGCTGATTCCTTTTGACGAGTTGCCTCTCCAAGTGCAAACGGCGCTGAGCCCATGGCCTGCGGACTCCGGTCCAGCATTGGCTGGAGTCAGCTCATTCGGCTTCGGCGGCACCAACGCTCATGTGGTTCTAGAAGGGGCGCCCCCCGACATTCTCGCAATGCCGGATGTGGAGCGGAAAATCGGCCCACACCTGCTCCCCCTGTCGGCGCGCAGTCCGGAAGCCCTCCAGTCTCTCGCTCGCGCCTACCAAAACTTCCTTGCCACCCCGGAGTCCGCCGCGGCGTTGCCGGATATCTGTTACGCAGCTAGCGTGCGGCTCAGTCACCATGAACACCGTCTCGCCATTACCGGCAATTCGCCAGCGCAACTGATGGACAGCCTGGAAGCCTTTGGGCGGGGCGAGGCTCGTACAGGCTTATCGTCTGGCCGCAAGTTCTCCTCTCGCCGGCGAAAGCTTGTTTTTGTGTTTCCGGGGCAGGGGGGGCAATGGTTTGGCATGGGGCGACGGCTATTGGACCAGGAACCCGTTTTTCGGGAGGTTGTCGAACGCTGCGATCGGGCGATGCGAACGTACGGAGATTGGTCGTTGCTCGCCGAACTCACGGCGCCGGATGCCGCTCAGTCCCGGTTGAACGAAATCGATATCATCCAGCCGGCCCTCTTTGCGATTCAAGTCGCCTTGGCAGACCTGTGGCGCTCGTGGGGTATCGAGCCGCAGGCCGTAGTGGGCCATAGTATGGGAGAGGTCGCGGCCGCATACGTCGCCGGCGTCCTGAGCTTTGACGATGCCGTCCGGGTCATTTGTCATCGCAGCCGGTTGTTCAAGCGCACCGCCGGGCAAGGCGCCATGGCGACGGTAGAACTTTCCATCGAGGAAGCTCGACGTGCCCTGGTCGGCTCCGAAGACCGCGTGTCGATCGCGGCCATCAACGGGTCCACCTCGACGGTGTTGTCCGGTGATCCGGCTGCCCTCGCCGTCATTCTGGATCAGTTGCGGCGTCGCGACATCTTCTGTCGCATGGTGAAGGTCGATTTTGCCTCGCACAGCCCCCAAGTAGAGCCGTTGCGCGCCGATTTACTGCAGGCATTGGCAGGGCTGCGGCCGCGGGCTGAATCTGTGCCGATCTACTCGACGGTGACGGGTCAAGTCAGCGACGGGCTGGAATTCGATCCGCTCTATTGGGCCAGGAACATGCGAGAGCCGGTGCTCTTCTCCCCTGCGGTTCAGCGTCTGGTGGAAGATGGGCATGACATCTTCCTGGAAATCAGCCCGCACCCCATTCTCCTCAGCGCCATGCAGCAAGAGTTTCATCACTTCGGCCGAGAAGGCGCTCTGCTTCCTTCCCTGCGGCGTGAGGAAGATGAACGCACGGTCCTGCTGGGATCGCTGGGCGCGCTTTATACTTTGGGATACCCGGTCGACTGGAACCTGATCTATCCAACCGCAGGCCGGTGCGTTCAGCTCCCGTTCTACCCGTGGCAACGGGAGCGTTGTTGGCTTGAGCCCTCAGCAGGGGACACCGATTCTCACCGTGACCAAGCCTCTCGGAGCGGAGCAGGGAACCATGCTCTGCTGGGCCGGCATTTCAAATCGGCCTATCCCGCGGAAACCCACTTCTGGGAAACCACGCTGGACAGCAATTCCCGGCCTTATCTGGATGACCACCGCATCCAAGGCAGCGCCGTGCTGCCCGCCTCGGCCTATGTGGAGATGGCCCTGGCCGCCGCAGTGGAAGTCTTCGGAGAGCAATCCGTTGCGCTGGAAAATATCGAATTTCGCAAAGCGCTTTTCTTGCCCGACGGCGGGACACGCACGATTCAGGTAATCCTCTCCCAGGCCGCAGATGGCACGACATCCTTTCACATCTACAGTTGCCGGGCTGGCGTGGCGCACTCCAGCAATTCATGGATGCTGCATGCGACTGGCAAAGTCTGTCTTCAAGAGGACAAGAGCATCATCACTGCGGGTGCCGGGCAGGAAATGCTCAGGGAGATGCGAACGCGTTGCGCAGAGGATTTCTCCGGCCAGGAGTATTACCGTAGACTCGGCGAAAGCGGCATCCACTACGGCCCTTCCTTCCAGAGTATTGCGCAGCTGTGGCGGAACAGCGGAGACGTGTTGGGTGAAGTGCAGGTGCCCGATGGGCAGGAGACAGAGATTCATGACGTTCGAATTCACCCGGCAATTCTCGATGCCGGGTTTCAGCTTCTCGGAGCTACGGTTGCAGCGGAAGCGACTGAAAACGGCCGACAAGGAATTTATTTCCCAACCCGCATCGGCCAATTCCGCGTTCATGGCCGTCCGGACCGTCATTTATGGGGTCGCGCCCGGGTGCAGCATCGGGAGGCAGATGCCACAACGGGAGAAGTACGGCTGTTCGATGAAGCGGGACGCGTGGCGATCGAGATTCAGGAACTTCGCTTTGAATACCTGAACGAGGATACGCAGCGCACGGCTGTCGATAATCTTGACGACTGGCTCTATGAGTTCCAGTGGCAGCCGAAAAAGAGCGCGGCAGGAAAACCTTGCGCGCCTGCCAGCACGGCAAGCTGGCTGATCTTTACAGACAGCAGTGGCGTCGGAGAGGCGTTGTCCGCGCTGCTGCAAGCCCGGGGCGAACGGAGCATTCTGGTCTCTCGTGGGGAATCGTACGAGCAAACCGACGGCGAGCATTATCGCATCCGGCCCGATCAAGCGGAGGATATCCACCGGCTCTTCGAGGCGGCTCTGCTCGCGGAACCGTCCGGCTGTCGTCTCATTGTCCATCTCTGGAGTCTTGATGTTGCGCAGTCCGAGCGGACCACGGTGGCCTCGCTGAATGCCGCTCAGACTCTGGGCTGCGGCAGTGTCCTGCTGCTGGCGCAAGAACTGGCTAGAACGGAATCGCCTGCCTCCCCGCGACTGTGGCTGATCACGCAGGGTGCTCAAGCGGCCGGAGAAAAGCCCACGCCGTTGTCCGTTGCTCAGTCACCACTTTGGGGATTCGGTCGCGTCCTTGCGCAGGAACACCCGACGCTTTGGGGCGGACTGGTGGACCTGGAACCCGGGGTATCGCTGCGTGACGCTGCCGCTCAGCAGTTGTGGGAGGAAATCTCCAGTGCGGATGGAGAGGATCAACTTGCGTTTCGTCAAGGGGGGCGATACGTGGGTCGCTTGGTCCGCCAGCGCCCATCCGCCACACAAGCACCTCCCCTCCGGTGGCGGACGGATGGAAGCTATCTGATCAGCGGAGGACTTGGAGACCTCGGCCTCTTGGTCGCGCGCTGGATGGTCGAGCAAGGGGCGCGGCGGTTGATCCTTTTGGGACGCACCCAGTTCCCGCCGCGCTCGAACTGGAGTTCGGTAGAAGCGGGAAGCCGCTTGACCCGTCAAATCGCCGCCATTCGGGAACTGGAATCTTTGGGAGCATGCGTGCATCTGGCGCCGGTTGATGTGGCGGATGAAGGAGAATTGACCGGCTTTCTGGACCAGTTTCGCGCCGATGGTTGGCCGCCGATCCGGGGTGTCGTGCATGCGGCGGGAGTGCTGCAGGACGGATTGCTTGTGCAACTCGACGAGGAGGCGCTGAGAACGGTTTTGCGGCCCAAGGTGATGGGTGGCTGGCTGCTGCATCGCCTGCTCCAAGACGATCCCTTGGACTTCTTCATACTCTTCTCTTCCGCCGGTTCAGTGCTGGGCCAACCCGGCCAGGGGAACTATGCCGCCGCCAACGCTTTCCTGGATGCGCTGGCGCATCACCGGCAACGCCAGGGCCAGCCGGCCCTGAGTATCGACTGGGGCGCATGGGCCGGCGAGGGATTCGCGGATTCGGTGGGAGGTAAGCGTCTCGCCGCGCGCCTCGCGCTCCTGGGAATCAGCAGCATCCAACCCAGGCAAGCGCTGGAAATCCTGGGACGACTGCTCCGGCAAACCTCATCCCAGGTCGCGGCGGTGCCGGTCAACTGGAAGCAGTATCGGGAGTTCTACCTGGCCGGCAGCGGCTCACCGCTACTCTCCGACCTGGTGCGTGAGGAAGCCGATGTCCCCCGCGCAGCGGGCAGCAAGAGCGAAAAAAGGGATGCCCTTCTTGCCGCCGAACCACCTCAACGCCGACAGTTGCTCCACTCCTACCTCAGCGCGCAAGTGGCCCGGGTACTCGGAATCAGCCCCTCAAAGCTCGACGTCCAGCAACCCCTGAGCCATCTCGGACTGGACTCCTTGATGGCCGTCGAGTTGAAAAACCGGATTGCAGTTGACCTGAAGGTGAACGTGCCGGTGGTGAAATTCCTTCAGGGCTTTAGCGTTGACCAGGCGGTGACGCAGGTGCTCGATCAACTGGCAGCCGATGTCGCCAACCCGACGACGCCTCTGGCCCCGCCAGTGACAGAGCAGAACGAGCACAACGGCCAGGGGGATGCGGAACAGTTGCTGGCAAACCTGGATCAGCTTTCCGATGAGAAAGTGGATTCATTGCTGACCGATATGTTGGCGGATGAGAAGAGGAGTGAATGAGCCATACCCCCCAGCGATCAGCCGATCTTTCCCCCAGCGAGAAGCGCGCCCTCCTTGCGCAGCTCCTGCGGAAAAAACTGAGCGGGGACAAATCGCTTTATCCTCTCTCCGATAATCAGCAGGGCATCTGGTTTCTGTCCCAATTCGCGCCCGAGAACTCGGTTTACAATGTCAGTTTTGCGGCGCGCATCCGCTCCGATGTGGACATCCCGGCTTTCCGACGCGCGTTTCAGGCGCTGGTGGATCGCCATCCCTCGCTGCGGACCACGATTGCGGTGCGCTCCGGAAAGCCCGTTCAACAGATCCACCAACATCAGCCGGTCCACTTTGAGGAATCCGATGCCTCAACTTGGCGCGAGGATGAGTTGCGGACCCGGCTGGTCGAGGAGACTCACCGCCGGTTTGATCTGGAACGGGGGCCGGTCATGCGGGTGAGTCTGTTCACTCGTTCGGCACAGGAACACATCCTGTTGCTGACCATTCATCATATCGTGGTCGATTTCTGGTCCCTGGCGGTGATCTTGAATGAACTCGGGGTGCTGTATGCGGCGGAAAAGGCCGGTCGACCAGCGGCGCTACCTCCCCTTGATCTGCGATACACAGACTTCGTTCGTTGGCAGGCCGAAATGCTGGCGAGTCCGGTTGGCGAACGGCACTGGGACTACTGGAAAAAGCAATTGGCCGGCCCGTTGCCCGTGCTCTCTCTACCGACCGACCGGCCCCGACCGCCGATTCAGACGTTTCGCGGCGCGCTACATCCTTTCACTCTGAACGATGAGTTGGCCCGGCGGCTCAGGGCGCTCGCCAAAGCCGAGGGAGCGACGCTGTACATGGTCCTGCTGGCGGCGTTTGAACTGATGCTTTACCACCACACCGGCCAGGAAGACATCCTCGTGGCTTCTCCCATGGCCGGACGGAGCCGGGCCGAGTTTGAAGGGATGGTGGGGTTCTTGGCCAATCCGGTTATCTTACGAGCCGATCTTTCCGGGAATCCAACCTTCCAGGCATTTCTCGGTCAGGTGCGTCAGACGGTGTTGGCAGCTCTCGATCATCAAGATTACCCGTCCCTGCGCTTGATCCAACGACTCCGCCCGCCGCGGGATCTCAGCCGACCACCGCTCTCCCAGACCATGTTCGTCCTCGATAAACCGCACCGGGTCACCGAACAGGCCGTACCAGCATTCGCGCGCGGCCAGACCGGGCTACAGATGGATCTTGGCGGGCTTGTGATGGAGTTGATCCCTCTCGAACGCCAGGCCGCGACGCTGGACCTGGTGATGTTGATCATTGAGGCGACCGGATCGCTTTCCGTCTCCCTTCGCTACAACACAGACCTGTTTGATGCAGCCACGATTGCCCGGATGGCGGGACATTTCCAGGCGCTGCTGGAAAGTGTCATCCGCGATCCGGCCGCTACGATCGGTGATTTGGAAATTCTGACCGATGCTGAACGCCGGCAACTGTTGGTCGAGTTCAACGCGACCAAGACCGATTACCCGAAAGACAAGTGCCTCCACCAGTTGTTTGAGGAACAGGTCCAGCGGACGCCCGACAGCCTAGCCGTCGAGTTTGAGGGACAGCAACTGACCTACGCTCAACTCAACGCTCGAGCCAACCAACTGGCCCATCATCTCCAAACATTAGGCGTCGGACGGGAAGTGCCGGTGGCCTTATGCATGGAGCGCTGCCCGGAGATGGTCGTGGGGCTTTTGGGCATTCTGAAGTCGGGCGGAGCGTATGTGCCGTTGGATCCCGCCTATCCGAAGGAGCGCCTGTCCTTCATGATGGAAGATGCCCACGCCGCGGTGCTGCTGACGACAGGGCGCTTGGCGGAGCGCATGCCGGAGCACGGGATCCACGCCGTGTGTCTGGACACAGGCTGGGAAGCCATCGCTGCGAAGAGCGAAAAGAACCCCGTAACTGGGGCAACCGCCAGAAACCTTGCTTACATCATTTACACCTCCGGCTCAACAGGACAGCCCAAGGGAGTCATGGTTGAACATCGGGGGCTGTGCAATACCATCAACTGGATAACCCACACGCTCGGTTTGTCAACCGACGACCGCTGTCTTCTCAAAACTCCAATCACTTTCGATGCGGCCGGACGCGAACTTTTTCCAACCTTGCTGACAGGCGGAAGGCTTGTCATTGCCGAACCCGACGGTCATCGGGATAGCCGTTACTTGGCGGAAACGATCCGGAGCGCGCGGATCTCCATTTTCCACTGCGTTCCGTCCCTTCTGCAACTCCTCGTCGAGGAGCCTGCTTTTGACGACTCCCTCGCCTTGCGCGCCGTCATGTGCGGCGGCGAAGCCTTGCCAACCCAGGTAGTCGAGCGATTCCAACGCCGCTCGAAGGCCAGGCTGTACAACGTGTACGGCCCGACGGAGACGATCATCGACTCTACATATTGGTTATGCGAAGGGGCCGATGGCCGTTCTTCGAGTCCGATCGGACGACCGATTCCGAACGCACGCATCTATATTTTAAACAACGCACTTCGGCCCCTGCCGATCGGAGTTGCAGGCCACTTGCATATCGGCGGTGCCAGCTTGGCCCGCGGTTATCTGAACCGGCCGGAGTTGACCGCGGAGAAGTTTCTTCCCGACCCTTTCAGCGCCGTGCCTGGCGCACGAATGTACCGGACGGGCGATTTAGCCCGTTATCTGCCCGACGGGAACATCGAGTTTCTCGGCCGGGCCGACCACCAGGTGAAAATCCGTGGGTTCCGCATCGAACTGGGGGAAATCGAGGCCGCGCTTGGCCAGCATCCCGCGGTGCGGGAAGCGGTCGTCCTGGCTCGGGAAGATGCCCCGGGAGAGAAGCGGTTGGTGGCCTATGTGGTGGCCGAGGCCGCTGCTGATGAGTTGCGTCGGTTTCTCCAGGACAAGCTGCCCGATCATATGGTGCCGGCGGTCTTCGTGCCGCTCGATACCTTGCCGTTGCTGTCCAACGGGAAGATCGACCGACGGGCGCTGCCCGCGCCCGACCGGACACGACCCGAACTCGACAAGGCTTTCGTCGCGCCCCGCACTCCGACAGAAGAGCTGCTGGCGGAGATTTGGGCCCAGTTCCTCGACCTTGAACGGGTGGGTGTCCACGACAATTTCTTCGACCTTGGCGGCCATTCCCTTTTAGCAACCCAGACCGTTTCCCGAATACGTGAAGCTTTCCAGGTGGAAATTCCACTGCGACGTCTGTTTGAGGTGCCGACCGTGGCTGGCATGGCTGAAAGCATTGAGGCCGCTCGTCAGGGGGGGCAAGACCTGTTGGCGCCACCCATCCTGCCGGTTCCACGGAACGGAGAACTGGCTCTCTCCTTTGCGCAGCAGAGACTCTGGTTCTTCGATCAGTTGGAACCGGGCCTTTCGGCCTACAACATTCCGGCTGCTGTCCGCCTCAAGGGACCACTCAACTTGGCGGCGCTCGAGCAAAGTCTCAATGAAATCGTCCAGCGCCACGAATCCTTGCGCACCACCTTTCGAATGGTGGAGGGACGACCCGCACAAGTGATCGCCCCGACACTGACGATCGAGCTGCCAGTTGTTGACCTGCGGAAACTGACGGCGAGCGAGCGGGAGCGTGAGGTCCGGCGATTGGTCACCGCTGAAGCCCAGCGGCCTTTCGATTTGTCCCAAGGCCCGCTCGTACGCGGCACCGTGTTGCGGTTGGCCGACGACGAGCACGTTGGCCTGCTGACAATGCACCATATTGTCTCCGACGGCTGGTCAACAGGAATACTGGTTCGAGAACTGGCGACGCTCTATCTTGCCTTCTGCGCCGGCGGGTCCGCACCGCTGCCGGCGCTGCCCATCCAGTATGCGGACTTCGCACACTGGCAGCGGCTGTGGTTCCAGGGTGAAGTCCTGGAAACCCAGATTGCCTATTGGAAGCAGCAACTGGCCGGTGCTCCCGCTCGGATCGAGCTGCCCACGGACCTCCCCAGACCGCCATTGCAGACTTTCCGCGGTGCGCACCAAACGTTAGTGTTGCCCAGGTACCTGAAGGATGGGTTCAAATCGCTTGCTCGCCAGGCAGGCGTTACCCTGTTCATGGCCCTGTTGGCCGCGTTCAAGCTTCTGTTGTATCGCTACACAAGTCAGGACGACCTCATCGTGGGTACGCCGATCGCCAACCGGAATCGGCTGGAGACCGAAGGGCTGATCGGATGTTTCGTCAATGTACTGGTTCTGCGGACAGACCTTTCCGGCAATCCCAGTTTTCGGGATCTCCTGCGGCGGGTGCGGGAGGTGTGTTTGGGGGCGTATAGCCATCAGGATCTACCCTTTGACCGGCTCGTGGAGGAATTGCACCTGAAGCGGGACTTGAGCCGTAATCCGCTCTTTCAGGTTATGTTCGCGCTGCAAAATGCTCCGCAGCGGGCGCTGGAGTTGCCGGGCTTGACCCTGAGCCCTGTCGAGGGTGACAGCGAGACTGCTCACTTTGACTTGACCCTGCAGATCGTGGACGCGGGGCAAGAACTTACCGCCGCACTCGTGTACAACACCGATCTGTTTGAGGCGGGCACGATTGCCCGGATGCTGGGGAATTTTCAAACCCTGTTGGAGGCCATCGTCGCTGATCCCGAGCAGAGCCTCTCGGACTTGCCGCTCTTGACCGAAACCGAGCGGCGGCAACTGCTGGTGGAGTGGAACGATGCCAAGAGCGATTGTCCGCCGGATTTCTGTATTCATCAGCTCTTTGAGGCGCAGGTGGAGCGAACGCCGGAGGCCATCGCCGTCGTGTGCGAAGCGGAGCAGTTGACCTATGGGGAGCTGAACCGGCGTGCCAATCAACTCGCGCATCACTTGCGGGCATTGGGTGTCGGACCCGAGATACCGGTGGCTATCTGCTTGGAACGGTCGTTGGAAATGGTCATCGGATTGTTGGGTATTCTCAAGGCCGGCGGCGCCTACGTGCCCTTGGACCCGGCGTATCCGAAGCAGCGCCTGGCCTTCATGCTGAAAGATGCTCAGGTGCCCGTGCTGTTGACCCGGGAACCGTTGGTCGCGGGATTGCCGGAACATGATGCCAAAACCATCTGTCTGGATTCGGGCTGGGAGATCATTGCCCGTGCAAGCGGAGAGAACCCCGGCAGATCAACCCTCCCGGAAAACCTGGCCTATGTCATCTACACTTCGGGATCGACTGGGCAGCCCAAAGGAGTTCTCGTTTCGCATGGATCGATTGCCGGTCACTGCCGGAATGCGCAACGGTGCTACGAACTGGATTCCCGCGATGTCGTCCTCCAGTTTGCGTCGTTGAGTTTCGATGTGTCATTGGAGGAAATCCTGCCGACACTGATCGTCGGGGCCCGGTTGGTGATCATGGGGAAAAATGTCTGGCATCCGGCGGAATTTCATCGAAAGATTGCGGAATTCGGACTGACGGTCCTCAATCTTCCAACCGCTTACTGGCAGGAACTGGCTCGAGAATGGACGGGCGTCCTGGATCTGGTGCCGAACATCCAGCCCAGACTCTTTATTGTCGGCGGAGATACGATGTTGCCCGATGTTCTCAACCTCTGGCAACGAACACCGGCTAATTCAATCCGGCTCCTCAACGCTTACGGCCCGACCGAGACGACGATCACGGCAACGACATTCGAAATCGCACCCCGTCCCGGTGAGAACACGACGCATCAGCGGATTCCTATTGGCCGTCCTCTCGCTGACCGGGTGATCTACATTCTGGATCAGCACGGCAACCCCGTTCCGATCGGCGTGCCGGGCGAGTTGTTCATTGGCGGTGCCGGCTTGGCCCGCGGTTATCTGAACCGGCCGGAGTTGACCGCGGAGAAGTTTCTTCCCGACCCTTTCAGCGCCGTGCCTGGCGCACGAATGTACCGGACGGGCGATTTGGCCCGTTATCTGCCCGACGGGAACATCGAGTTTCTCGGCCGGGCCGACCACCAGGTGAAAATCCGTGGGTTCCGCATCGAACTGGGGGAAATCGAGGCCGCGCTTGGCCAGCATCCCGCGGTGCGGGAAGCGGTCGTCCTGGCTCGGGAAGATGCCCCGGGAGAGAAGCGGTTGGTGGCCTATGTGGTGGCCGAGGCCGCTGCTGATGAGTTGCGTCGGTTTCTCCAGGACAAGCTGCCCGATCATATGGTGCCGGCGGTCTTCGTGCCGCTCGATACCTTGCCGTTGCTGTCCAACGGGAAGATCGACCGACGGGCGCTGCCCGCGCCCGACCGGACACGACCCGAACTCGACAAGGCTTTCGTCGCGCCCCGCGATGACCTGGAACTCCAACTCGCGCACATTTGGGAGGAGGTTCTCGGCGTCCGTCCGGTCGGGATGCGAGATAATTTTTTTGAGTTGGGAGGACATTCGCTGCTGGCCGTGCGTCTTGTTCGCGCTCATCGAGACGCGGCTGGGTAAAAAGCTCCCGCTGGCAACCGTCTTTCAGGGAGCGACGGTGGAGCTTCTCGCCAGTGTTCTCCGTGAACAGGGCGCGCCCGGCCCGCAGTCCTCGTTGGTGGCCATTCAACCCGGTGGTAGCAAACGGCCGCTCTTCCTGGTTCATCCGGCTGGCGGACACGTTTTCCCGTACGTTCGTCTGGCTCAGCTTCTGGGTCCCGATCAACCCTGCTATGGACTGCAAGCCAAGGGGCTGGACGACGGACAAGACCCCCACGGGCGGATCGAGGACATGGCAGCCTACTACATCCAAGCCCTGCAGACCGTGCAGCCGACGGGGCCGTACCTACTGGGAGGATGGTCCATGGGAGGCGTGGTCGCTTTTGAGATGGCGCAGCAACTTCACGCGCAACGTCAGCGGGTGGAATTGCTCGCCTTACTGGATGGTCGGATTCCCACTCCCGATGAGACGTTTCCGGAAAAAGATTCTGAAGCGATCGCGTTGGTCGAGCGCTACTTCGGTGTTTCGTTTGGCCCGATGGAGTCGCTGGAGGAACGTTCCAAAGACGAACAGATAGTCTTCTTGCTGGAACAGGCGAAGACGGCAGGCTTGGTGCCCGCGGAGCTTGATATTTCCCATGCTCGCCGTTTTGTGAACCTCCTCAGGAGCGACCTGCGCGCGTCGCAGAACTACCGGCTGCATCTCTACCCCGGTCGAATCACCTTCTTCCGGGCGAGTGAATCGCTGGCGGCCACGTCTCCGGACCCGACGTTGGGCTGGAGCGAATGGGCCAGTGGCGGAGTGGAGGTTCACGCCGTTCCGGGCAATCACGCCACGCTGATGTACGAGCCTCACGTTGAAGTCCTGGCCGAGAAATTGACAGCTTGCCTCAACCAGGCCCAATCCGCGGAGGCAGTGGAAAATGGCGCGGCACGAAAGATCGATCCATGACCACTGCCAGCGCCCTTGACTCCTGGATTGCCTGCCGCAAACCGAACCCACAGGCCCGCCTCCGTCTCTTCTGCTTCCCGTACGCAGGAACCGGCGCATCTATTTTTCGGGCCTGGTCGGACGGCTTGCCGGCGGATGTTGAGGTCTGCCCGGTTCAGTTCCCCGGTCGGGGAACTCGGCTGATGGAGACTCCATTCACCCAACTCGCACCGCTTGTGCAGGCTCTCGCCCAGGCCCTGGTTCCGCTCTTGGACAAGCCGTTTGCCTTCTTCGGTCACAGCCTGGGAGCATTGGTTGGCTTTGAGCTCGCCCGTCAGCTGCGGATACAGTCCGGTCTTCAGCCCGTGCGCCTGTTTGTCTCGGCGGATCGCGCGCCCCAGACCCCTCCTCGAGACCGGCCGATCCATGCCCTGCCCGAAAGGGAATTTCTGGTCGAATTGCGTCGCCTGAATGGCATTCCCGGAAAGGTGTGGGAGGAGGCAGACCTCATGCAGTTCATGCTTCCCGTCCTGCGGGCGGATTTCGCCGTTTACGAGACCTACGTGTACTCAACCGAGCCTCCTCTCAGCTGCCCCATCTCCATCTTTGGAGGCTTGCAGGATCGCCGGGTGAGTCGCGGCGATCTCGAAGCCTGGCGCGATCAAACGAATGTTTCCTTCTCGCTGCGGATGTTTCCTGGCGACCACTTCTTCCTGAATACCGCTCAGTCGCTCCTTCTTCAGGTGCTCTCCCAGGAACTGCGCGGGGACGGGTGAGAACCACCACATGAAAGCGGCACCCATCACCGCTCCTGTTCCTCCCTGGTGCTCTCCACCAGAAACTTTAGTGTTGGGTTGCGATGAGGTTCATGTCTGGCGAGCGACCTTGAACCAGACCCCATCACGGATTCAGAGCTTCCTTTCCAACCTTGCGGCCGATGAACGAGCGCGGGCTGAGCAGTTTTATTTTGAGAGAGACCGCGAGCACTTTATCGTCGCTCGGGGAGTGCTCCGGTCCATCCTCGGCGGCTACTTGAATCGTGTGCCCGCATCCATCTCCTTTTGCTACAGCTCGCACGGAAAGCCTGCCCTCGCCGGAGAATCTGATGGGGATGCGATCCGCTTTAGCCTGGCCCACTCCCACGGAATCGCCCTTTACGCGGTCACCCGTGGTCGGGAGGTGGGCATCGACCTTGAGCGCATCCGTTTCGATCTGGCAATCGCGGAGATCGCCGAGCGGTTTTTCTCACGACGGGAGGTTGCGATGCTCCGGACGCTCCCAACCGAGGGGCAGCGTCAGGCGTTCTTTCGCTGTTGGACGCGCAAGGAGGCCTACATCAAGGCCCGGGGCCAAGGACTTTCACTGCCTTTGGACCAGTTTGACGTGTCGCTCGCTCCCGGAGAACCCGCCGCAGTCCTCGCCACTCAACCTGATCCATCCGAAGCCGCCCGTTGGTCTCTTCAGGAACTTGCCCCCGCCCCAGGCTATGTCGCTGCTTTGGCCACGGAAGGACAGGGCTGGCGTCTTACCAGTTGGCAATGGCCCGAGGCGAAACAGGAATCAGAGTGAAAGTTACGATGCATTTGTTTTTCGAGCCCACCTTTGGGCGAGCCGTTTGACGATCCAATAGGCAACCAACATAACGGGGGCAGCGATGATGATCGAGCCAAGCAACATGGCGGCGTAAACATCCCAGCCCCTTTGCAAAACGTTCCACAGTCGTGCGTGATCCAACACCAGCGGATGCCGCACCGGGAGAATCAGCTTCCCCAATCGATATTCGGCCAGCCAGATCAAAGGCAATAGAGGAATATAGAGAATCGAAATCACGGCTGCTGCGACGGCGGCTGTCACGTTCCTCTTCAGCAGCCACGCCAACACTGTCGCCACAATGATGGGAGATGGATTCAGCGGAAGCAGACCGGCAAAGATGCCGATGGAGAAGCCAGCCGCAATTTGATCCGGTCGGGCATCGAGGTGCGACAGCTTCTGCCAAACTGCTCGAACGCGTTGTTTCAGGGGAATTCTGGTCATGGCTCAGAGCGACTGGCCGGCAAGCGCCACATCACTGAAGATCTGGCCGTCACGCATGTGAATCAATCGCCGCGCCCGTTCCATCACTTGAGGATCATGGGTGGCATAAACGAACGTCGTGCCGTGACCGCGATTGAGTTGTTCCATCACTTCCAGCAGAGAGGTCGCCGTCGCCGAGTCGAGATTCGCCGTCGGCTCGTCCGCCAGGATCAGCGCCGGCTCGGTGACCATGGCTCGCGCCACAGCGACGCGCTGCTGTTGCCCGCCGGATAACTCTCCGGGACGACGATGTTCAAGACCGGCAAGCCCGATTTCCGAGAACAGCTTCCGCACTCTTTCTTTACGCTGCTCCACCGGAACGCCCTGCAGGAGCAAGGTAAATTCAGCGTTTTCCATGGCGGTCAGCACCGGCAGAAGGTTGTAGGCTTGGAAGACGAAGCCGAGGCGCTGCAGTCGCAGACGAGCCAGTTCCCCTGAGGATAAGAGCTGAATGTTCTTCCCTTCCACCAACACCTCTCCGGCATCGGCTCGGTCGAGTCCGCCGATGATGTTAAGCAACGTTGTCTTGCCGGAACCGGACGGGCCGGCAATCGCGAGAAATTCTCCGGCGGCAACCCGCAGACTGATCCCGCGCAGTGCAGGAACCTCGATTGGTCCCGTGCGGTAGGTCTTCTTCACTTCCTTCAGTTCCACCGCCCACTCAGTCATATCGGCCTCACCATCATGATAAAAGATAACTCCTCGCCGAACCCCGTCGTTTCGTGCCGCGGTGGCCATGGCGCCGAATCAGTCAGTTGAAGAGATCGTGAGGGAGCTTGGCAGCACCGCGTCTGCCGTTCCCCGCCGGGAGCGGGAGCCGTGGTGATCCTGGCGACCAACAACGAATGGGCCGCACTCCGCGCGCCGGCTGATTGTTTTCGTCGAGATTCGGGTGTCATCGGGGAAGCGCGTCAGGCCATTCCACAGGCGCAGTCTGTCGTCGATGGCCTTGCCCAGGTTGCTTTTGGGCAGCACCGGTTGCACGAAAGCCCGTCCCCGAATCTCGCTGACGATCGGGTGCGCCCCTGCATCGTGCACCTCCCGGTAACAGCTCCATGATGTACTGCCCCAACAGTCAGCTACCAGACGGGGTTGGGCGAGGCCTTGCGCTAAAACACCTTCAATGCGCCGGGCAGCGCGGTTCGCGCGGCCTTGAACGCCGGATAAAAGGAGATTACGGTTGCCGTCAGAAACACAATGCCGACCGACGAAGCGATTCGCGCCACGCTCAGGCGCGAGTAAATGATCGGGTCAAAAACAAGAGAGGTGGGGAGGCTGCTTTTGAAAAACCAACGCAAGTCCAACCCGGCGGTGGCGAAATAATGCTGCGCGCTCAACCCCAGAACCAGACCCAGAGCCAGGCTAATCGCTGTCAGCGCCAACGACTCGCCAACGATCATGACGGCAAGCTGCCTGGGCCGTAAGCCAAGAGCCAAACAGAGACCGAATTCATAACGGCGCTCGAGTACTCGCATGAGAATCGTGTTGAGTATCCCCAACCCCACCATCGCGAGTACCACACCGTTCATGACATAATTAAACGACTGGTCCAACAAGATCAGCTGAACCAGCGCCGGCATGGATTCCCGCCAGGTCAGAACTTCCACCCGAGCGCCCGTCAACCGCTTCCGCAAGTCCCCGGCCACCATCGGCGAGTCATCTTTACGGTCGAGGAGGACCGCAACCTGAGTGACCCGGCCGGGCACTCCGAGCAGTGTTTGCGCCTCGGGCAACGGCACCTGGATGATGTGGGCGTCGATCGCTTGGATACCCGTGCGGAAAATCCCGGTCACCCGAAGCAGAGTGCTCTGCGTTTCTCCTCCGCTGGCGTCCGTCGCTTTCGTGCCGGGCCGTTGCACCGCCTGAATCATGAGCACGACCTTGGACCCCGTTTTCACTCCGAGCTTGCTGGCCAACTCTGTGCCAATGACAACGCCCGATTTTTGGTCGTCGTGGAGATAGCTCCCCTCGACGATCCGTTGAGGAATCAGGGATACGGTCCGCTCCTCTTGGGGGATGACCCCCATCATGCTCACGCCACTCGCGTTGGCTGCGGAACTCAGCAGTCCAGAGGCCAGCAGCCGGGGACTCACGCCTCGCACAACATGCTTCAGGGCCTCGGCATGCAAAAACTCCTGGGTCGTGGACACGGCCGGGGCCGGCAGCAAAAGCTCCAGAGCGTCGGTGTCTTGATACCCCTGTGCCTGGATGACGACGTGCCCGGTGCCGAATCTCACCGCGTTGTCAACCATTTGCTCCTGGCTGCCATCGAGCAAGCCCAAGGAAACCAGCAGCAAGGTCAGACCCAAACCCAAGGCCAGCGCCGTGAGCAGGGTCCCGCGGGAATTGCGCCACAGATTGCGCCACCCGATTTTCACCAGTAGCAGAAACCCACTCATCGCTACACCTTTCGCAGCGCATCCGCCGGCCGAAAGCGCGCCGCACGCAACGCGGGATAGAGGGCCGCGACCAGAGCGGTGACGGCCAGCCCCAGAGCGGCCTGAGCGTAGGCAGTGAAATCCTGCCGGCCATACCAGTGGGGGCCTACTACGACTCCGGCCAGAGAGATCGCGCCTCGATCGCCTCCCAGGTTCAGTCCATGAACCTGCAAATACCAAAGAAGCGGCGCCCCAAGCACTCCTCCCAAAACCAGACTGGCCGCCGCCAAACTGGCCGCCTCCGCCACAATGAGACCAACCACCTGCGCCGGACGCATTCCCACAGCCATCAGCATGCCGAACTCACGTGTGCGCTCGACGATCGCCATGAGCATGGTATTGACGATGCCTATGACCGCCAACAGGAAAAAGATGAAAAAGAGGATAAAAGTAACACGACGATTGAACTCGACGTAGTCGGCCAGCTCCGGCACCAGCGCCGGCCAAGCCCTCGCCCGAACCGGAAAGGTTTTACTCAATTGAGCCTGAAGGGCTGCCGCCGTAGCCGTCGCCGCAGTGATGCCATCATCACGGAGCTTGATCCCAACTTCATGGATCCCTCCCGCCGGTAAGCGCAACAGGTCCTGCAGAGAACCGAGAGGCATGATCACCAGACCCCGGTCCATGGTGCCAAGCCCCGTATGAAACAGCCCGGCTACCGTGTACCGATCATTTCCCATCGAACCATCGGCCGCCGGCGCCAACAGGACGACTTCAGACCCCACCCCGACGCCAATCGTCGCCGCGAGTTTATCTCCCATCACCACACCTTTGGGCATCCGACCGGTCAGATAGCTCCCTTTTACCATCCGAGTTTGCAGCGTGGTAATCTTCTGCTCCTGACCGGGGACGACGCCGAGCAGTTGTACTCCAATCGATTGCTGGGTCGCGCTGACCAAGCCGTAGCCGTACACCCGGGGACTGGCAGCCTGAACGCGGGGATTGGCGGCGATGGCGGCAACCAGTGCGCTGACGTCTGTCCCGTTTGGCCCTCCTAGGGTCTGGTCAATGGGACGTTCCGGGTAGTAACCCGGAGCTTGCACTTCAACATCAGAGAGAAGAAGGCCCGTGCCGGTCTCGATCATCTGCTGCCTCAGTCCGGCCATCAGGCACGCAACAAACAGCAGCATGGCGTAGCCGAAGCCGATCGCCGTCATGGCGATCAGCGTCCGCCGGGGATTACGCCAGAGATTGCGCCACGCGAGCCGCAGCAGCCGTCCGATCATTGCTTCAGACTCCCCAGGGAAAACAGCTTCTCGCTAATCGGCTCGTCGAAGACGATCTTTTCGTACGTGATCGTCGTCTGTTCAACCGCCTTCTTACCGCCCTTGTCCAAGGTTTCCATGACCAGACGCGTTGGAATGAGTCTCCCACTCACGGTCTTGTACTCGGAAAAGGTCAGTTCCCGGACCAACTTCCCGTCTTCGTCATAGAACCGCTGCCAGACCGGCATCCGGTCGGCATGGCGGACCTCCAAAGTAATTTTCCCCCACACCACTGCCGCCTCCGGCTTAGGTGTCAGGGTATATTCAGACACTGCGACCCCGTCCCGCTCTCCTTCAAAAGAGGTCGCAATCTCATAGTCGTCGGTGAGGCGGCTCTGCCTCACCAGGTCATTGAGGGTGAAGTTACTGCCCATCCACGAGCTCGACATCATCGAAGCTCGAATCTTTACCGTGCGCTTCGCTTTCGGCAGGTAGTACCAGATCTGGTTGCCAACTTTTAGGATGGCCGTGCCCGCATCTTCCTGCGGCAGGAGAATGCGGACAAGGATCTTCGACTCATCGAGCGACCAGAACCGCATCGAGATATTGCGTTGCTTGTTCTTCTTGACAATCCGCATTTCCATCGTGGCGATCGTGGATTGGCTGATATACAGTCGAGCCACTCGGTCCACGATCTCCTGCGCCCCTTGATCGTTTGCGCGCTGAGGGACTTGTCCCAAGCTCAGCGTCGTCATCCCCAGCCAGACCGCCAACATTCCTGTTTGCCATCGCATCATGAAATTAGGTTATTGGGCGGTGGTGGGAAAGACAAGCGAAAACGCCTATTCCGACCGAGATCGGCCACTCCAAAATCATGGGTTCAGGGCACCCAGGCGGGGCTATGTGATTTTGCGGCGTGTAACGGCTTTCTGGGAACTCTGGCAAGATGCGGCCGGGCCAGCAATGAACTCGCACAAGGACATGGGGTGCAGGTGTTGGGCAAAAACCGTATGTATGGCTGATCAGCCCCGATATCCAGAGCGGATGTGTTGCTTTTGAGCCCGAGTGGGCACGGGTCGCTCCTGGGACCACGGCGTAACTGCCCGGCTAGGACACGGCACCGGACGTTCGTTTTCGCCCCCACTTTTTCACTGTTCACAATGGGACAGACACTCGCCCTGAGTATCGTCATGATGGTGTGTGGATTCGATGGAATGCATGGCGGCCACGTCCCGAATGGGGTGACTCCATGCGGTAGCCGGGGCGGAGCCTTGCCTTTTGACGACCGGGAAACTGGCCTTGCCGCAAGCTCCCGGTGTGAAAGCCCAACTTCACATTACTTTCGCTCACCATCCATCGGACAGCTATGACCGCTGCTCAGTGCAGATACGCCATGAATAGACGCCTCATTCTTCACAGAGGGGTGTTGCTTGGAATTGTCTTCTCACTCGCGGCACTCCTGTTCGCACAGAGTGTGCCTGATAAACAATTGCTCATCAACGGCAAAACTGCGGGCACAGTCTTGCAGGTGAAGGGACATTCCTATGTCGATATCGAAACCCTCGCTAAACTTACGAACGGATCGGTCGCATTCGAGCCGAATCAGATCGTATTGACAATACCTGCCTCGAACTCGAGTGCCACGTCCCCGCAATCCGCCCAGGGGATCTCAAAGGACTTTGCGACCGCAGCCATCGCGGCCTTGGCGGAAATGAGGGAGTGGAAAGGGGCACTGGGAACAATGGTTACTTTTGGATTGGCGGTGAGCGGGACGTGGGCTCAAACGTATCACGACCGGGCGGAGACAAGCCTGGCGCAAGCTTCCGTTGCGGCGTCAACCAATTCAGATCGCGGTGCTCTTCAGCTGCTCACGAATCAATACACCAACCTGGCGAAGTGGGCCGGCGAGGTTGCGGCGGAACGCCAATCTCTCAATGGGGCCAGGACGATGGATCCGAACGCCCTGCGGAACGACCCCGTGCTGGTCAATTTCTCGAACTGCGACAAGTTTCTGAATTCCATGCTCGTCAGTGGCGTGTTTGCCGACAATTCGAGTTGTCACTAGCAGTGGCAGGGCGGATTACTGCCTTGATCTCGTAGCATATGGATCCTGATTCGACTCTCCGGGCGTCTGAACTGCCTCCCGCCTTTGGTCCAGCCATAATGTAACACTCAGGGTTTTCTGCAGGCTCGATCCCGTCCCTACCGGGGTTGGGGGGCGGGGGAGACGCCGGTCGCGCGGCGGCGCCCGCCACGAACTCTTCCGGCGTCAGGTATCCCAGACTGCGGTGCTGCCGCATCGTGTTGTAGTCCACCCGCCAGTTTTCGATGATTTGCCGTGCATCGTTCAGGCTTACGAACCAGTTCTGGTTCGAACATTCGCCTCGAAACTTCCCGTTGAAGCTTGCGATAAAGGCGTTCTGCACCGGCCTACCCGGCTCGATGAAGTGCAACGTTACCCCGTGCGAGTAAGCTCACTGGTCCACCGCCCGGCTGATGAGCTCCGGCCGATTGTCCACTTGAATCGCTTCCGGCACTCCCCGCACTTGCTGAACCTTGTCCAGCATCCGCACCACACACGGTCCTGGCGATGAACTATCGACTTCGATCCGTGGCGCCTCTCGCGTGAACCCGTCCATCAGGTTCAGCGTGCGGAATTTCTCTCCGGTCGCCAAACGGCCCCGTGTTAAGTCCGCGACACGCACCGCCTCTTGCAGTGTTGCCCCGCACGCGTGACCGTCAAATTTCACATCACCGAAATCACCAAAGAAGAGTGGGCACTGTCTCAATACGTACAGACATCCGCCATCGCCTCTCGTAACATTAGTTGCAAGGGAGAACCGTGTCGCGGATCAGATTGCCGTGATTCCCTTGGGCGTAGAAAAAAAGCAAGCCCGCGGACTCCCATCTGGATACAGGCATCGGGTAGAACCGGGACGGCGCCCTGATCCAAAACTGGATGCACGGCAACGTGAAACATGAAGTGAAAAACGGGGTCGTCACGCTGATGTGAGATGTGAACTCGCGGCACAAACGCGACATTGCCGGGCAGGTGGCCACCAGAGTGCCCAACGTGAAGCAGGTCGCGAATGATGTGCACGTGTCAAGAATCAGAAAGCCAGTTCATCACGATAGATGCTGAGAGTCTTGGCCGCAGACGAAGGGTTATGCAGTCAGAAGCATGCCGGCAGCACTGCATCCTGAGGCGGCCGGGTGCATGTTCATCGGTTAGCCGAGAAATTGAAACCGCAATTCCGGTCAATATCTCCTGTCTCCGCGAGCGTTGCATCTCCATGCGGAAAGCGTATGTGTGATCAGGTCACAAATGAAGGCGTGATTGCCTCAGAGAGCCAGGCGAGCGTGATCGAAATGGGGCGGACATCTCCGGCATCAACCTCCGAGAAGCTTCTTCGCAGAATCGCGAGCCTGCTCTTCATCTTGGTGGCGGGCTTGCTGACGGTGTTCGCCTACTACGCAAGTTCGCTCTGCATCACGGTTGTCCTGGCCGCATTTCTCGCGATCCTGTGTGATCCCGCGGTAGTCAAACTGGAGAAACTGCATTTGCCGCGCGCTATAGCCGCCGCGGTCGTTGTCCTCGCAGGCATCGCTCTGATCGGTCTGCTGGGTCACATGGTGTACGGAAGAGCGATGACCTTTGTGGAAGAACTTCCTGTGTACACCTCGAAGATTCAGCAAGCCATCGGGCCAATGAGCCGGAAGATCGAAAGCCTTCAGACAAGCGCCGGAAACCTTGCGAACGACGGGCAGCACACCAGGAAAGTTCCTGAGGTGCGGTTGCAGGAATCGCCTACATGGCCTGCGTATTTGGTGCGCGGTGTCGGATCTGTCTGGGGTGCGCTGATTATTGCGGCCGTGGTTCCCTTTCTGACGTTTTTCATGCTCTGCGGCAAAGACCAAATGGTCGTCCGGATGAATGACCTCTCCAACTCGAGGATAGACACGGCTCGATTCACCACGAACCTGAACCGGATGATCCGCGGCTTCGTAGCCGGTAACCTTATCGTCGGGTCCGTCATGGCCGTGACGACCACGCTGATGCTCTTGGGCATTGGCATGAAAGGAGCCCTACCTCTCGGAATCGCCAGCGGGCTCTTGAATCTGCTGCCGTTCATCGGACTGATTGTCTCGCTTGTGCCTCCTCTGGCAGGGGCCCTCCTTCAGTTCAGCACCCCGGGACCATATATCGTCATCATTCTGACGATCCTCTTCTTGCATATCGTCTCTGCGAATCTTCTTATTCCGAAATTTATTGCCACTCGTGTGAGTATCGGGCCGGTGGCGGCAACGGTTGGGATTCTCTTCTGGGGCTGGCTGTGGGGTGTGATGGGCCTGCTGCTGGCTGTTCCGCTCACAGCCTTCGTCAAGTTGGTCGCGGACCTGCATCCGTCCTTAGGTCACTTATCCAACATGTTGGCGCTGACCCGGCGCCCGATGCCACGTTGGGTGCGATATGGCGAAAGGACTGTGGCACGGGCGATTCCTTACTTTCGCGGCCGGCCAGGAATGAAACCCGGAGGGAGCGCGTAAGTGTGCCTTGGAATTTGGGCCAGAGAACACCGTGGGAGGGCGATCGTCCCTTTGAAAGTGACCGCATCGATCAAACGATGTTGCATGTTGAGTCGATCTCCCATTACTGGCTGCTGCCGGCCGAGAGCCATCTGACCCGGCGGCCATTCGGGCCGCCGCCGTTGCCCGCGGGGTAGAGTCCAGAACCGGCCACGGAAAAGCTGGGGAAGCGAACCGGGGGCATTGCGAGGTGTCTGAGAGGTCCCATGGAAACCGCGTCCAGTTACCGGTTGACTCCTCCTCCCCCCGAAGGGCACACGAGGTTCCCGAACGGCGCGGACTGTTCAATATGGAACAAACGACAGGATCGGGCTCCATGTTAGATTGGCACCTAGGGGGGAGTAATGCTGGCTCAGTAATTCCTCGAATATTGCGAATTGGCAGCCAAGGATTCGCTTCCCCGAAAGAGCACCTGCGTTTTAACTCTTCAGCAAGGAGGTGACGCTGGGAGCCGAAGCGCGGCAAGAGGAACTGTCGAGCGACGGGCATCCGCTTTCGCCGCTCTTCCACATTGCCCACGAATTGATTGCCGAGATCCGGATGCTCGACGACGGGGAACAAGCCTAGCGGCCGGCTCGGCGCAGCCGATCGTCAGCGTGAAGCCCTCGGTGCCGTTACTCGTCCTACCAGCCGGAGCCGCGCGGCTTCGACATTCAATTAACGCTAACGACGTAATTAGGCGCGTTCAAGAACGAAGAGTCATCGAATTGAGGTAACGAACACATGAAACCGATCAGTTGGGTTGGGATTATATTGATCGTTCTGGGCGCATTGGTTTTCGCCTATCAGGGCATCAACTACACGCGTCAGAAAAAGGTCCTCGATGTCGGACCGGTGCATGTCACCACACAAACTCACGAGCGAATCCCTCTCTCTCCAATACTGGGAGGGCTGGCATTGGCTGGAGGGGTCGTTTTGGTGGTCATGGGGGCGAGGAGCAAGTCATAGCGCGGAATATAGATGGGCCTGGCGTTTTCAGCGCCAGGGTACGAGTGGAGTGAAGTCCATGGCAGGAATCCTGGGCCACTAGCTGAAAGGAGACTGTCGATGCTGCTGCTAATTATTCTTCTGCTGCTGTTGTTCGCCGGAGGCGGCGGCTATTACGGGTATTCCAAATGGGGGCCACGCGGGGGCCTGGGGATAGTCGGGACGGTCGTGCTCATCGTGGTCATCTTGTACCTGCTCGGCGCGTTGCGTTAACCTTCTTAGGATCCATCGCAGATCGAGGGACAGATGCTTGCAAATGCATCGGCTCTTAGCAGGCTGCTGAAGAATAAGCTTTGGCAGCCCTTTTCTCTTCCTCGCTGCTTGATTTTGGAGTGCTGAGCTGGTTTTACGGCGATTTCCGTGTGCCGCTTGGGCCCCGAAGCAGCCCAGCAGCGGCGTTCACCGGGCTAGAGCCCAGCGAATCTCGTCCTCATCTTTCAGAATCATGTTGGAAAATCTGTCAACCGCGAAAAATCGGCACAACCGTGCCACTGCGCCGTTTCGGCATCTTCGCGAGGGACCGGCGCGCGTCCTCGACGACGGCCTGTTCGAGCTCTTTGACCATGGGCAAGTACGTCTGTTCCGGTCTGACGAGTAGTGGCGTGCCCGAGTAATTTGGCGACCGTGTGAAGGCTCGCGCCATGCCGGAGGTGCCACACAGCGCAGGTATGCCGAAACAGGTGCGGGTGCGCCTTCAAGGTGTCGCCATTCTCCAACGTGACGGTTTGGACGCCAGCGACCTTGAACAAAGCCTCGAGCCGGTGCTGCCAGCGGCGTGTGTCAGATTTCGTGTCCGTTCCGACGACTGCGAATGGGCGCGCCGGATCGCTTTCGGCCTCCGGTGGGATGTCGCGCAGGAGTGCAACCACATGGGCGGGGAGGGGAACTACAGCGTGCTGACCGCTCTTCTGTCGCGAGTAACGCAGCACGTTCTCGTCATCGATCATGTTCGGATGGAACTGGACAGCGTCCGTCAGTGCCATGCCGGACCACCGGAGCAGTTCGACGAAAGCCAGCAGTCGCGGCCGCCAGTTCTTCCGCGTCAGGTCTGGCACATTCTCGCAGGGCTCATAGCGCGAGATGGCATCGAGGATCGCGTTATATTGGCCATCAGTGAAAGTGCCGGTTCGAATTCCCTTCGGGACCTTCGGAGGTTTCAGGGCCTGCGCCGCAGATCGGTCGGTACATTCTTGATCAACACAGAAGTTGAGGAACGACTTCACTATCGTTCAACGCTGTCGGGCCGTGGATGGAGAGAACTTCCACGTCGCACGCCACGCGATCAGGTGCTCGGGCGTGATGTCGCCGATGAACACTGGCCGGGGATTCTGCTGGCTGAGCCAAGTGAAGAGATGACCGTCGCGCTCGACTGCGCCGTTACCATCAATGCGCCCCAGCAATGAGCGCGCCATGGCGACGGTGCCGTTGTCACCGAGGCGCGTGACCAGATCGGTGAGGTAGAGAGCGACCGCGTCCTCGATGCGCTTTTCCGCCTGCTCGCGCTCGCCGCGCAGCCGCCCCAATTCCGCTTTTTCAGGATCGCGCTCATCGAGCCATTGCTGCCGGAATTTCTCGGCCTGCTCCCACGAACGGGTTCGGGCGGATACGTATCGGTTCGTGCCGACACGAGACTCGTAAACGAGCAGGGACTTCCGGCAGTTGCATCGACGCCAGTCGAGACCCTTCTTTCTGTGTGGGCACTTTTTCGAGTGCCGGACCACCACTCGGGCTGTGCAGGTTTCCATGTGAGTCCTCCCGCACAGGTGTATGATCCGGCTCTCGAGAGTATGTCAAATTTATTTCAAGATCGTGGTGCCTCTCAGAAACACCAATACTAATGCGGGTTTCAAATTAAATATCATAATACAGCTGGAATTCGTAGGGATGGGGGCGCATGCGGACGGCGTTCACTTCGTTCGTCATCTTGTAATCGATCCAGAGGCGGACGATGTCTTCGGTGAACACGTCGCCCTTGAGCAGGAAATCGTGATCGTCCTCGAGGGCGGCCAGTGACTCCTCGAGCGAGCCGGGGAGCGACGGCACCTCCTTGAGTTCCTCGGGCGAAAGATCGTAGATGTCCTTGTCTAGCGGTTCTCCGGGATCGATTTTGTTCTCGATACCGTCGATTCCCGCCATCAGCATCGCGGCGAAGGCCAGATAAGTGTTCGCGGAAGGATCGGGCGGACGGAACTCGGCCCGCTTCGCTTTGGGGCTGGCGGAATACATCGGGATGCGGACCGCGGCGGAGCGGTTCCGGCGCGAATAGGCCAGATTGACCGGCGCTTCGAAGCCGGGAACCAGGCGCTTGTAGGAATTGGTGGTTGGAGCGGCGAAGGCCACGAGCGCCGGGGCGTGCTTCAGCAGGCCGCCGATGTACCACAGCGCGGTCTGGCTGAGCCCGGCGTACTGATCGCCGGCGAAGAGCGGCTTGCCCTTCAGCCAGAGCGACTGATGGGTGTGCATGCCGTTGCCATTGTCCCCGAAGAGCGGCTTCGGCATGAACGTGACGGTTTTGCCGTACTGGTAGGCGACGTTCCGCACGATGTACTTGAAGAGCATCATGTGGTCGGCGGAGCGAAGCATCGTGTCGAACTTGATGTCGATCTCGGCCTGGCCGCCGGTGGCCACTTCGTGGTGATGGCACTCGACCCGCAGGCCGCATTCCAACATTTTCAGGGCCATGTCGGTGCGCAGGTCCTGGTAGTGGTCGGTGGGCGGAACGGGGAAGTAGCCTTCCTTGTAGCGCGGGCGGTAGCCGAGGTTGTGCTCACGGCGGCCGGAATTCCAGCGGCCTTCCTCGGCGTCGATGAAGTAGAAGCCGTGCTGCTCGCGCTGCTCGAAGCTGACGTTATCGAAGATGAAGAATTCGGCTTCGGCGCCGAAAAACGCCTGATCGCCGACGCCGCTGAAGCCGAGATAGGCCTCCGCCTTGCGGGCGATGAAGCGCGGATCGCGCGGGTAGGATTGCCGGGTGAGCGGATCGACGACGTCGCCTATCATCACCAGCGTTTTAGCGTCGCGGAACGGATCCATGAACGCGGTCGTCGGATCGGGAATCAGCAGCATGTCCGATTCGTGGATCGAGGCCCAGCCGCGAATCGAGCTGCCGTCCATGCCGAAGCCGTCTTCGAAGGACCCTTCGTCGAGTTGTTCGATGGGGAAGCTGATGTGATGCCAGAGGCCGGGCAGGTCGGTGAAGCGAAGATCGAGGATTTTTGCTTCGTGAGTTCTCGCGTATTCCAGTACACCTTTAGCGTCCATTCGCCCTCCCTTCGGGAGTTCCGCCTCCTTGAAAAAATTTAAACGCAGAATGTACAGGAAGGGTCCCGGGGCGTCAAGAGACATAAAGGCCTGAAATCAGAGTTTTTGATTTTTTTTTGGCAGGGAGTGGTTTCGTTCGGCCGTGGGGGGCATTTGCGGTGAGCGGATGGCGTGGAAGTCAAACGCGGGCGATCGCAGATCGGCCCTGGCAGACCGTTTCCTTGGGCTCGCTGCGCGAGCGGGGGCTTGGGGCTTTGCCCCGGACCCGGGGTGGTTTGCTGGACACGACTGCCGGAGAGATGGCGGGCTCGTGGAGGCGATGCGGTGGTACGCGGTATGGGGAGTCGGGGGTGCGAAAAGGGCCGCAGGCATGAGTGGCTGCGCTACTTGAATCCCGTCGCCTCGAATCCCAGGCACTTGCGTAGCAGGGAAGGACAAAGAGTGGGCGGCGGAGAATCAAAGGCGGGCGAGTGCAACTCGCCCCTACCAAACCGACCCCTCATGCAGGAGCAATTTCGGCGCCGGGGACGGTTTTGTAGGGGCGAGCTGCGCTCGCCCGGTCCTGTAATCAGGCCCTAGTCGTAATATTCGCGGCCTAGGTGGGTGATGAGCGTTTCGCCCATCATCCAGCGCAGGGTGTTCTTCAGCTTCATGAGCTGGATGAAAAGATCGTGCTCGGGATACAGCTCGCGGGCGCACATCGGCGATTTGAAATAGAAGCTGAGCCATTCCTGGATGCCGTGCAGGCCGGCGCGCTTGGCGAGATCCATCAGCAGGGCCAGATCGAGCGCCAGCGGAGCCGCCAGGATCGAATCGCGGCACAGGAAATCGACCTTGATCTGCATCGGATAGCCGAGCCAGCCGAAAATGTCGATATTGTCCCAGCCTTCCTTGTTGTCGCGGCGCGGCGGGTAATAGTTGATGCGGACCTTGTGATAGATGTGGTTGTAAAGCTCCGGATAAAGGTGCGGCTGGAAGATGTATTCGAGCGAGCCGAGCTTCGATTCCTCCTTCGTCTTGAAGGAGCCGGGATCGTCGAGCACTTCGCCGTCGCGATTGCCGAGGATATTCGTCGAAAACCAGCCGTTCACGCCGATCATGCGCGCCTTCAGGCCCGGGGCGATGATCGTTTTCATCAGCGTCTGGCCGGTCTTGAAGTCCTTGCCGGCGATGGGCACGCCGTTTTCCGTCGCGAGCTGCTCGATAGCCGGCACGTCGACCGTAAGGTTCGGCGCGCCGTTGGCGAAGGGAACGCCCTCGCGCATCGCCGCCCAGGCGTAGAGCATCGACGGGGCGATGGCCGGATGGTTCTGCTTCATCGCCTTCTCGAAGCTTTCGACGGTCTGGTGGACCTTGTGCGGTTTCAGGAAAACCTCGGTCGAGGCGCACCAGATCATCACCAGGCGCGAAGCCTTCGATTTCCGCTTGAACGAGCGAATGTCGTCGCGCAGCTGCTCGGCCAGCTCGTATTTGTTTTTCGCTTTTTTGACGTGCGGGCCGTCGAGCCGCTTGACGTAATCGCGCTGGAAGGCGGCCTTCATCGGGCGGATGCCTTCGAGGTAGCGCTTCACGCTGTGCAGGTGCGGCAGGTCGAGCACGCCGGCCTTCGTGGCCGCTTGAAAGGCGTTGTCCGGGAAAATGTCCCACGCGCCGAAGACCAGCCGGCCCGGATCGGCCAGCGGCACGAAATCCCGGATTTTGGGCGAGCGGTTCTCGGTGCGCTTGCCGAGCCGGATGGTGCCCATCTGCGTGACCGAGCCGATCGCCGGCGCGGCGCCGCGGCGCATGAGTTCCACGCCGGCCATGAATGTCGTCGCCACCGCGCCCAGTCCGACCGTCAATACGCCGAGTTTCCCGGTCGCTGGCGCCAGGTCCGGCTTTGGCGGTGCCTGATCTTTCTCCACGGAGACCCCCTTGGTGAAGTGCGAATTTTGTCGAAATGCAAAAGGAACTATCATGCGCGAGCGCGGCCGGTTTTGCAACGTCGCGCCCTCGCGTAGCGCGGCCTGCCGTGGAAGAGGCGCCGCGCAATCGCAACAGGGCGACCACGGCGGCCGCCTGAGAAGAGTGTCAGGGTCCTCTTACCCAGGAGTGTCCTGGGGTCTCCAGTCTCCCCCGAATCCCCAGCCCAACCAGGCGAGGTAGTCGGTGACCAAGGCCTGCGCCGAATCTATGATCTCTTCAGCCTCTCTCCTCGTGACCGTCCGCCCGTGGACCGCCTGGTTGGTGAGGCTAATGATCTTCTGGGCGAGTTCGAACTGGTCCGGAGTGATGGCTGACGAGTCCCTAAGTTGTCTGAGCATCGTCGCCATCGGCGCATTGCGGCGCAGGCTCAGCCCGAACCCCTTGGCCAGGTTCTTCGTCATGATTTCCAGCTCCATTCTCAGCCCCGCCAGCGCCAAATTCGGATCCTTCTCGGCCACCTGCTTGTAGTAGTTCAAATCGAGGCCGCTGGGCGTGGGCGTGAGGCTGAGTTTGATCATGCGCGAGTTGGCGTCGGTTAGCGGCAAGGATGCAATTCGAGGCCTGTCACTACGCGGCGGTGCTTTCTCGACGCGCGAGGCCAACTCTTTCGACTCTTGGATGTCCTGCTCGAAGTCCAGCGAAAAACCCCCTGGGAGACCTGCCTTACGGATTCGAGCGAGGGCAGCCCTGACCTCTCGCCGGAACGCGAAGGCAAGCCCAGTCACGGCTAGGGGCCATATGAGTGCTCTGATGTACGCCAAGACAATTTGTGCGGTGTTCATCAGCGAGACTCTACAACAGATGGAGAGCCCGCGTAAGGCCCAGGCGGGAACGGCTCAGGCGTGGCCCTTAGCGGGAGGAAGCGAGCAGGGCCCCAACCGCGGCAGTCCGCGCGACACCGGCGTCCGCCTACATCCAGACTGCCTTGCCCTTCTGGCGGCGGGCGAGGCGGGGCAGCGCGTCAGGCGCCGGTGCGCTGGATGTGGACGTTGCCGACGCCCGTGTGCAGGCGCAACGCGGCGCCCCCCTTGCCGATGCGGCCGCGAACGGTCGAGCCGGCGATCGATCCGGAAACCGTGAGCGGGAAATCGACGGCGATGTGGCCGACGCCGGTCGAGCCGACCAGTTCGGCGGAAAAATCGGAAGGCAGGCTCACCGTGACGTTGCCGACGCCGGTGCCGACGCGCCAATCCGAGGACAGTTTCGATCCGGCGAGGACGGTGGCTTGCACCTGGCCGCGGCCACTGTCGATGGTCAAGGCGTCGAAGCGGCCGGCGACGTTGACGCTCCCATTGCCGGTGTGAGTGGAGAGCAGGCCGTCGATGCCGGAGGCGTCGATCTGGCCGTTGCCGGTGCGCAGGTAAACGCTGCCGTGGGCCCCGGTCGCGGTGACGCGGCCGTTGCCGGTGCCGACGTGCAGCGCGCCGGTGACCGCGCCGATGGTCACCTTGCCGTTGCCCGTCGAGAGGTTGAGATCGGCCTGGACGGGCACGGTGATGCTCACGGTGGCCGATCCGTGGCTGAAGCTGATCCAGTGCTGCACCTGCTTGACGTCCACGCGGATGTCGTTGCCGGTCTGCGACTCGGTGACGGTGACATCCTTGGGAATCTGCCAGCCGGTGGTCGAGACATGCACGGCGACCGTGTTCGCGGGGCCGGTGGCGACGTTCAGTTGCGCGTTATCGGCGTCGAGGGTGAGATGGGGTTTGGCCGTGACGGAAAACTTTTTCGACCATTCGTCCGCCCGCGCCGCCGTTGAAAGGGCCAGCAAAGCCAGAGTGACGGCGAAACTCCCGAAAATGATTCTGCGCATGTCTCCTCCTCGAATCCGCGATCTCTGTATCATACGGTGCGGCGGCCGGAAAAGTTCGCGGCCAGAGAACGCGCGAAGCGGTCCTTGCCCTCGCAGCGAAAAAACGGCGGGCGACCGCAGGTCGCCCCTACCGAATCAGCGGCGTATCGGCGGGGACGAGAGAACGCATTCCGGTGGTGACTTGTAGGGGCGACCTGCGGTCGCCCATTTCGCGAGATGCACGTGGCGGGCTCCTCTTCCAGAAAATTTCGACGGCGAGGATGCATTCGGGAAAGCGCTTGTGGCATTCTGCTGATTCGTGCATGAAGAAGGTTGCCGCCCGGCGCACGTTTTCGCGGCCGGGCGCACGGGACAACGGATACACTCGGAGTGATGGCAGAAAATACGGCATATTCCGGCACCGATCTTGCCCAGGCGATACCGCGCCAACCGCGCGAAGCGCGGCTATTGGCTGAAGCGGTGCTGCTCGGCGTGATTGGCGCGCTGGCGGCGCAGGTTTTCATGTGGGCGCTGCACTTCTGCACCCGCATCTTCTTGACGGACATGGCCGGCTACACGCCGCCGGGGCTGCCGGGCGAGGGCGGAACGCTCGTCGAGCACGTCGGCCCGCACTGGCTGTGGCTCATACCGGTGGCGACGACGATTGGCGGGCTGATTTCCGGCTGGCTCGTCTATACGTATGCTCCCGAAGCCGAAGGGCACGGCACCGACACGGCCGTGAAGGCGTTTCACCGCGCCGGGGGATTCATTCGCTCGCGCGTTGCGCCGCTGAAACTGGTCGCCTCGGCCATCACCATCGGCTCGGGCGGCTCGGCCGGGCGCGAAGGACCGACGGCGCTGATCGGCGCGGGCATTGGCTCGATCTACGCCACCTGGGCGCACCGGCCGGATGAAGAGCGGCGGCTGCTGGTGCTGATGGGCATGGCGGCCGGGCTCTCGGCGGTTTTCCGGTCCCCGATCGGGACGGCGTTTTTCGCGATCGAGGTGCTGTACGGCGGCATGGACCTGGAGGCGAGCGCGCTCGCCTACACAATGCTCTCCTCGATCGTGGCCTACGCGGTGAACGGCCTGTTCGTCAGCTGGGAGCCGCTTTTTTCTTTCCCCACGGCTCCGGCGGGCGCGATTCATCCGATCACCTATCTGTGGTACGGCGTGCTGGGCCTCGTGGCGTCGCTCGTGGCGACGATTCTGCCGATGGTGTTTTACGGCCTGCGCGACGCCTTTCGCGAGTTGCCGATACCGTCGATGCTGAAACCGGCGATCGGCGGGCTGGGCGTGGGCCTGTTGGCGTGGAAATTTCCACAGGTTCTCGGCGGCGGCTACGGCTGGATTCAGGATGCGATCGACGGGCGGCTGCTGCTGGGACTGCTGCTGGCGCTGGTTTTCGCGAAGATGCTGGCGTTTGCGCTGACGGTGTCCTCGGGAGGTTCGGGTGGCGTATTTGCGCCGACGCTGTTCATCGGCGCGATGCTTGGCGGGTTTCTCTCCTCGTTGCTGCATTTGCCGGCGGCGCCGTTCGTGGTGATCGGCATGGCGGCGGTATTTGGCGCGGCGGCGCGCGTGCCGATCGCTTCGCTGATCATGGTGACCGAGATGACCGGCAGCTACCGGCTGTTCGCCCCGGCGGCGTTCGCGGTGCTGATGGCGTATCTGATCCAGAACCGGCTCTCGGCTCGCCTGAAATACAAGAGCCTGTACGAGGCTCAGGTGGAGGGCCGTGCCGCCTCGCCCGCGCGCTACGTCGATCACATCCGCGTGGCGCTCGACCTGCTCCAGCAGCGCCGGCTGCCAGGCGCGGCGAATATCGGGCATCTGAACCTCGTCACGCTGCTCGATTCCGGCGTTTCGCTCAAGCTCTCCGGCGGGCGCGAATTGAGCATCGGCATGGTGCCGCCGGAAAGTGTGCTCCACGGGCAAACGGTGAAGGCGTTCACCGATCTCGCCGGTGCGCAGCCGGTGGAGGTGGTCGCGATTTTGCGGGGAGGGAACGTTGTCATGCCCGAGCCGGATACGCCGCTCGAGAAGGGCGACCGGTTGCTGTTTCTAGCCTCGCGCAACGCGAGGGAAGTGTTGAAACAGCACCTTGCCGACGTGGGCGTCAAAACCGTCGAGCCTGCCGGCCGCCCCGTCGCCGGCCCCGGCGCTTCGACGGTGTGAGGAATTTCGTCGTGCGGTTTTGCCTTGCCCTTCCAATTCGTGCGTTCGCGGTTAGTCCTCATTTCTCACAAGAGCTGCATCGCCAGCACCGCTACGCGGTAAATTAACCACTGTCATCCTGAGCGAAGCGGTCCGATCCTGTCGATACGGACCGCCCCGTATCCGTGAAGGCATCGGGGCGAAGGACCCCGAACGCGCGGAGGCAAAGTGGCCACGAAGACATGCTGTCGGGGCACCTGCCCCAGACACCATCGTTGCGGGCGCGGATTTTCCTCGCAATACACCGCTGCTTGCTCCACTTCCCAGACAATCCCCGCACGCGCTCCGCGCGTCCAGAGCCGGTGCTGGTGAGAAATCCAGGTTTGTCAGAATTCGCCTACGTAGCTACGGGATCCTTCGCTTCGCTCAGGATGACAGGTTTTTCCCCGGTCACGTCGGGGAGGGAAGCGCGATTCAGGCGGTTTTGCGGCGGTGTGCCCTGTGCGCACCGGGTTTCGGGCGCAGCGATTCGAGGAATTTCCCGTGGGGCAGGGTATTCAGCACGTCCTTTGCTTCGATCCAGCCGCGGCGCGCCATGCCTACGCCGTACTTCATGTAGGTGAGGTTTTTCGTGCTGTGCGCGTCGGTCGAAATCGTGATCTTGACGCCGCGCTCCTTGGCCATGCGCAGGTAGACATCTTTCAGGTCGAGGCGGTCGGGATACGCGTTGCACTCCATCGCTACGCCGTGGTGCTTCGCCGCGTCGAGTACCTTCTCCATGTCGTAGGCGTAGGCCTCGCGGCGCAGCAGCAGGCGCCCCGTCGGATGCGCGATGATCTGGGTATAAGGGTTTTCGATCGCGGCGAGCAGGCGCTCCGTCATCGCGCCGCGGTCGAGGTTCATGAACGAATGAATTGAGCAGATGACCATGTCGAGTTGCGCGAGCACCTCGTTGTCGAGATCGAGCTTCCCGTTTTTCAGAATGTCCACCTCGCTCGATGCGAGCAGGTGAATGCCCTCGATCCTGCGCTGCGCGTCGCGAATCTTGTCGATCTGCGCGAGCGTGCGTTTCTCGTCGAGCCCGTTCGCCACGGTCACGGCCTTCGAATGATCGGTCAGGGCGATGTATTCGTAGCCGAGGCTTTTTGCGGCGTGGGCCATCTCCTCGATGGAATTCTTCCCGTCGCTGGCGACGGTGTGCATTTGCAGGTCGCCGCGGATGTCGTCGAGCTCGATGAGCTTCGGCAGCTTGCCCTTTTCCGCGGCCTCGATTTCGCCCGTGTTTTCGCGCAATTCGGGCTCGATGAAGGCCAGGCCGAGTTTCTTGTAGATGGCCTCCTCAGTTTCGCTCACCACCGGCTTTTCGTCCTCGAGCGTCGCCAGCGCGTATTCGTTCAGCGTGTAGCCCATCTTGTTGGCGCGGCCGCGCAGGGCAACGTTGTGCTCCTTCGAGCCGGTGAAGTACATGAGCGCGGCGCCGCGATGCTTCGCTTCGAGCAGGCGCACGTCCACCTGCATGCCGCTTTCGATGCGGAAGCTGATCTTGTTCTCTCCGCGCGCCAGTATCTGCTCGATGCCGGGGAAGGAAAGGATGTGCTCGGCGATCTCTTCGATCGTCTTTTCCGAACGGCGGCCGGCGAGCGTCACCAGCAGGTCGAGATCGCCGATCGTCTCCTTGCGCCGGCGCAAGGAGCCTGCGGGCTCGACGGCATCGATTCGCTTGCCGAGCTTCGCGATGTGCGCGACGAGCGCCTCGGCCGTCTCATCGGCCCTGTGGATCAGGAAACGCCCGGCGGATTTCTTGAACGTTTCGGCGGCGCGCAGGATGTTCTGCTCGCTCTTCTCGCCGAAGCCCTCGATGTCGCGAAGCTTTTCTTCCCGAGCCAGGCGGGCGACGTCCTCGACGGTCGCCACGTGGAACTTTTTCCAGAGCAGGGCCACCTTCTTCGGGCCGAGCGACTGGAGCTGGAGCAGATCGAGGATGGTCTCGGGATATTTTTTCAGCAGCTTGCGTCGCAGCGTGTAGTCGCCGGTCTTCAGGATTTCGCGGATATGCTCGGCGAGGCCCTCGCCGATGCCGGGCAGGTCGGTGAGCTTCTTCGTGTCGGCGGCCAGATCCTCGACGCGGTCGGAAAGGTTATCGAGCAGTTCGGCGGCTTTTTCGTAGCTGCGATAGCGGCCGATCTGGGCGCCGTCGATTTCGAGCAGTTGCGCCGTTTCTCGCAGGATGCGGGCGACTTCGCGGTTTTCCATTTTGCTTATTATAGAAGCAATCGCGGGCGTGAGACAGACTGGCCGCGTTGGCCGGCCTCGGCGAGGAGACCGGCGCCGCGTCGCGAGCCCTGAATGCCGGATGGCGGATGAGATTCAGGAGATTTTGATGACGTTGGCGGCCTGCGGTCCTTTCTGGCCTTCGACGATCTCGAATTCCACCGTTTCGCCTTCCTGCAGGGTGCGATAGCCGTCGCCGGTGATGGCGCTGTAGTGAACGAAGATATCGTTGCCATCTTCGCGGCCGATGAAGCCATACCCTTTTGCGTTATTAAACCATTTGACCTGGCCGGTAACCTTGCCGTTTTCTCCGTCGCTCATTCCTTTGCTCCTGGATTCGCGGCGGAGGCGAATTAGAAAGTTCGCGTAAGAATGCCCCCGGCGCGAAATGCGCGCCGAGTGTACCAAACTTGTATCGACTGTCAAGACATAGGATAGGCAGCTGTAACGAGCCGTGTGATGGCGGGATTGGCAGCAGTGGTGGCGATGGGATGTCTTCGCGGGCGCGGCGAGGGTGGCGCGGCTCGCGTGAGAAATACGTGTTAGTGTCCTGAGTCAGAAGCTCGCCGCACCGTTTTTCGGGGGTCGGAGCTTCAGCTCCGACATTAACGCCAGCAACATCACGGGGCTTTAGCCCCTGAAACGACCCCAGTTCTGCGACAGAATTTCTATTCAGGACATTAGAACGTGCGCGCGGTGAGGATCAGGTAGATGGCCAGGATTGCGCCGAAGAGCGCCGTGACGAGGCCGAGGAAAACAATCACGCCGCGCGCCGGCTCGAACTCGCCCGATTCGAGCCGCCGCAGAGTGACACGGTAGCGATACAGGGCGACGATGGCCATGAAAATTCCCATCGCCATGAAGCCGACGCCGATCACGAGCGACATCCGGCCCTCGGCCGCGGCGTGGCCTCCCAGGCGCAGGAACTCGCGGAGCGTGATGCCGAATTTGGCGACGACGAACCCGAAAACGATGACGCTGATGCTCGTGCGCACCCACGCGAGAAACGTGCGCTCGTTGGCGAGGTGATCGCCGGCGCGGTCGGGTTTGCCGTTCATCGCCGTACTCACCTTTTTCCGCGCGTCGTTCCGCGGGCGCCGGCCAGGAAACGCGAATAGTAGAGCAGCCCGGCGATGGTCTTTCCGTCGCGGATCGAGCCGCGGCGGATGTGGCGTTCGAGTTTGGCCAAGGGAAAAGCGCCGACCTCGATTTTCTCGTCATCCTCGGGCCGCGCCGTGCCCGGCTTCAATCCTTCGACCAGAAACATCACCATGCGCTCGCTGACGAAGCCGGGCGTCGGGAAAAATTCAATCAGACGCCGGAAACGCCGGCCGGTGTAGCCGGTTTCCTCGACGAGTTCCCGCCGCGCGGCGCGGGCCGGATTTTCGCCGCGCTCGGTGCGTCCGGCGACGAGTTCCCACAGCGATTCCCCGGTGGCATGGCGGTACTGGCGAACCAGGAGAATCCGGCCGTCGTCGAGCACCGGAACCAGCACGATCGAGCCGTAGTGAACGACGACGTCGCGCGTCGCCACGATGCCGCCCGGCTCGCGCACCTTGTCGCGCCGCACGTCGAAGATCGATCCGCGATACACCACGCGGCTGGAAAGCACTTGCGCCTTTTGTCCGGTTCTCGTTCCCAATGCACCCTCCCTGAAAAATCGAAGGACCGGTTCACACAGAGGGCACGGAGAAATTCACGGAGCACACGGAGAATTTCTGGTGTTCTCCGCGTCTCTCCGTGCTCCCTCCGTGGAACTCCGTGTTCCTGTTCTCGTCTTGCCCCGGCACAGCCTGAAGGCTGTGCTACCAAACCCGCGTCTCGAAGGTCGCGCAGAATTTCCCGGCTTTCTCCGTGCCCTCCGTCTGTTCTCCGTGACCTCTGTGTGCCAGCTTTCGCTTTTGCCTTTCCGTTCAGCTAGGGGTTGGTCGTATAAATCGCCGAAGCGATTTGCCCGAGCGTTCCGCCGACGATCTTTTCCACCGCATCCAGATCGCCGATCGGAATCGAAACCCGGTTGGCGTAGAGAGCGAAGACGTACCGGCGCCCGCTGGCCGCGGTCATGTAGCCCGCCAGTCCCTTGCCGGTCACCATCAGGTCATGGTTCAGCCGGTCTTCCACGTAATACGTGCCGGTCTTGGCCAAAACGTGGCCCGCCGCGGGCGAATCCACCTCAATGTTATACAGCGTGCCGTCGCGCCCGAGGATGGGCAACGCCTGCTCGAACACCGGAAAATTCTTCCGGTGCCACATGTACAGGAGGTAGTGGCACATGAAATCCGGAGTGAAGAAGGCCGCTTCCGATCCGCCGGCGCCGTCCGATTGCGATGCGCCGCTCAAATCCAGCCCCGCCTTGGCGAGAAACGCGCGTTCGAGATCGAACCCCGACTGCAGGATATGGTGGCGGGCGTGGCCGAGAACGGCGCCGAGAATGTAGGGCGTCATGCTGGCGTGTAGATTCTGGCTCACTTTCAGCGTCACCTTGATTTCCTGCGAAAGCGGCGGCGAGAGGTGCTCGGCCACGATGTTTGCGCCGAGGTAGCTGCCGGAGAGCTTCGCGAAATCCACCGGCTGGTTGTAGTGAGCGTACTGCGCCTGGACCCCATCCTTGCGCAACGCCTGCACCAGCGTCATCTCGGCGAACCGGCTCGGCTGCGGCACGCGGTAGCTGTAGAGAATGCTCGGCCCACCGGGCATCGCGCCCGTAAGGGTGACCACGTGCGAGCCGTCGGGTTGCGTCTGGTCGCTGCCCCAATCGACCGATACCGGCGAGACCGCGGCGCCGGTGACGATCTGATTCACGAAGCGCGCGTAGGCGCTTTCAGGAGAGACGTGCATGCTCACCGGATCGCCCGGTTTCGCGCCCGGCGTAACGGTGATGTCGATAAGTTGTCGTTGACAGAGATTGGCGAGATCACGACGCCGGTGCCCAGTTCGCGCTTGCCTTCGGGGAACAGCGTGGCGTCGACCAGCACGCGGCCGTCGATTCGCTTGATTCCGCTCGCCGCGATCTGATGGGCGAGTTCGTGGATCACGAGCAGCGGATCGCCCGGCACGGCTTTCGTGGCCGGGCTGCCGTCGTAGCAATGGTCCACGTTTTCCCAGGCGAGCGTTCCGTCGGGGCGGATGCGGCCGGAAAGATTCGGATCGCCGCTCCCGACGAGCACCAGATCGCCGTGGAGCGTGCCTTCGGCGTCGACGGGCCCGGTGCGATAGACGCGCGTATCGAAGCGGTAATTCGGGCCCAGCAATTCGAGCGCGGTGCCTTCGGTGACGAGTTTGGTGGTGGAAGCCGGAGTGAAAAGTTGCTGCGCGTTCTTCGCGTAGACGATCTTGTTGTCGTCGAGCGAATACACTTCGATGCCGAAACTCGCGTGCCGGTATCGCGGCTGGCTGATAATCTTGTCGATCCGCGCGGCCAGGCCGCCGCTCGATTGCGCCAGCAGAGGCGAAGCCAGAAGCAGAAGAACGCCGGCCACCATGCCGCGCCGGCAAAATCGCGCCGCAAATCTATTCATTCCCAACCCCTCCCTACTTGAAACGTTCGTTTATGGGTCTTACGCGCACCGCGACGCGAAGACCGCAAAGAGGGTTCACACAGAGGACACGGAGAAAATCCGGAGGTCACGGAGAACCCGGGTTTTCTCTGTGGCCCTCCGGATTTTCTCTGCGCCCTCTGTGTGCCATCTTTTGCCTGTGTCCGGCCACATCTTATTGGAATGAATCGCGCGGCGTGCCCGCCGAAAGCTGCTCGAAAGTCAGGTTCAGAATCGGATACCGCCGCCAGTCCTTGTAATCGAAGTGCCACCACTCGAATTCGTACACCGTGAATCCTTCGCTCTCCATCGCCCGGCGCAGCAGGTTGCGGTCCCAGCGCTCGAGCGACGTTCCGCCGGGATACAAAGGATAAGAGCGCTCGCTCATCTCGTCGTAATGGCCGGTCATCGGCACCGGCTCGCCGGTCGCCAGATCGTAGAGCGTGAGATCGACGGCGCAACCGCGATTGTGGCGCGAGCCTTCGCGGGGATCGGCGACGAAGCGATGCTTGTCGGCCGGCGTGGCGTCCCAGAAAATTTTCGTGACGTACCACGGCCGGTACGCGTCGTGAATCAGCAGGCCGTAGCCCTGGCGCTCGAGCTTGCGCGCGACGCGCGCCAGCGCCTCGGCGGCGGGGCGCTGCAGGAACGCTTTCGCCTCGGTGTAAACCGGCGCGCCGAGGAAATCGCGGCTCGTGGCATAGCGGATGTCGAGTTTGATCTTCGGATCGAGCGTCGTGACGTCGACGAGGTCCGGCTTCAGGAAATCGCCCGTTTCCACCGGCGGCTTCGCCCGGAGCGCTTCGCGCCGCAATTCGTCGATCGGTTTCACCGGATGAATCCGGAAAAACGGCCCTTCGACGCCGCCCAGCTTTCGCCGCGGAAACACGATATCGCCGATGCGCACCTCGCTCGCGGCGCCTTGCGCGTCTCGCGTGAAGTACGCATGCTCGCCGTCGTAGAGCCCGCTCGGGGGAAATTCGTAAACGTTGCGGGAAATCTCCCGCAGCGGAATGTAATCGAACCAATGCACCAGAGCGGTCAGCTGTCCGTCCTTTTCCAGAATGTAGAGCGTCGCGTAATTCCACCCGTATTCGCCGATGAGCCCCTTCCACTCTCCGGGCGCCGGTTTCGGCTTCGGCAGAGTGTACGACGGAAAGATCGTATGGCGAACGCGAATTCCGCCCTGGACCGGCGTGAGCTCGCGTCCCCAGCCGAGCCGCCCGTCCACAATGAGCGAAGCGCCAAGCTGGCGCAGCTCGACCATCGGGCCGCCGGCGATCGGCAAATAGTAAAGCCGGTTCTCTTCGTCAATCAGATCAAACGCCGTAAAGAGCGAGCCGTAGCGGCCGGCGAGCGAGCGCACGCTGGCCGGGGGAAGAGAAGTGGGCTCCGGAATGGCGGGCAGGCGCTTGCCGTGGCGCGCGGCAAGCATCAGTTGCAGCGCCGCGCCGGTGACGCGCATGGTGGCCCCGTTCGCGTTGTCGAGGTTCGTGATGGCCACGACGCCGAGTTTTTCATCCGGCAGCGCCGCCAGCTCCGTTGTGAATCCGTAAAGCGAGCCGGTTTCGTCGATCAATCGATGGCCGTCGAAGTCGGAAACGACGAACCCGAGGCCGTAGCCGACCTTGTCCTCGCCCGGCGCGAATTGCGGCGTCCACATCTGTTCGAGCGTTTGCGGGCGCAGCAACGGGCCGGCCGCGCCGCGGCCTCCGGCGAAGAGAAACTCGAGGAAGCGGCCGAGATCGGCGGCATTTGAATAGAGCCCCTCGGCCGGGGCCACGCCCAGCGCGAACGTGGGCGTGGGAATTTCGCGGCCGTCGTAGGTCCACATGGCGCCCTTGGCGACGAGCGCGCGGATGCGAGCGTCGGGCGCGAAGGAGCTGTCGCGCATGTCCATCGGCGCGAACACCGCCTGCCGCATGTAGTGCGCGAAACTCTCACCGCTCTCGCGCTCGAGCACCTCGCCGCTAACGGCCGCGGCGGCGTTCGAATATTTCACGTGCGTCGAGGGCCAGTAGACGAGCGCGGTCCGGTTCAGGCTCAGCGCGGTGGCGACCAGCGACGGCGAACTCGCGTCGTAGATGCTGCCCACGGGCGGATCGCGCGCAAGACCCGAGCGGTCGGACATCAGTTCGCGCAGAGTGATCGGCGTGGCGTACGGATCGCGCGGGTGAAAGGCGGGCAGATATTGCCCGACCGGCGCGTCGAGCGAAAACTCGCCGCTGTCGACGCGCCGAAGAATGGCGACATCGGTGAAGAGGCGCGAAATCGCGCCGACGCGATAGACCGTTTCCGCCGTTGCAGGCGTCTTCTGTTCCGGATCGGCGTAGCCGAAGCCGCGCGCCCACACGATCCGCTGGTTGTCGACGAGCGCGATGGAAAGGCCCGGCAGTTTCTTTTCTCGCATCTCGCGCTCGATCAGGCGTTCGAGCGACTGCGCCACATCGCGGTAGCGCGGGGCGGGAGCGATGGTAGCGCCGGTTTGCTCGCGGCCGGCCAGCGCAGCGCGCGATGCGGTGAGAAGAGCGGCCCCGATGGTCAGCGCGAGCGCGGCCGAAAAGAGGCTGCGCGGCAAGCGGCTTTGCGTGTGTTTGCCGTTCATCGGTTTGCTCGACGCCCGGCTAGTTTCGCGCAGCGCGAGGCGGGGGCAAATTTCTCAAGACCGTTCCCGGCGCGCCAGTCCTCCGCTCCGAAGTTCAGCATCGCCCCTCAGCCTGGCAGGCCACTTGTAGCGCCGGCGTCCCGCCGGCGTTTTCCTTCGGCCCGCCATCCCGTTCGATTCCGTCTCCGTGCCCGCGCCGGAAAAGCGGGCCACGCTTCGCGAGGCGGGTGCGGAATCTTTACGCCCGGCTTCGGCGCCGCGTGAATCCGATGGCCTCCCGGCCGCGGATTGCCTATTGTACATAGGTCGCGGGAGGGAAAATCGCCGTGAGGGGATGATCTCTCTCGCCGGAGATTTGGGCGAAACTCGCGTACGTTCGTGTGGCGGCGGGATTCAGCCCTCCATCTTTTCTCCGTCGGCCCGGCGGGATGCCGCCCTGAAGGGCGGCGCTACGCAGGCTCCGGCGTTCGGGTCTCGATGGATCATGGCGGAGGAAGTGTTCCTTGTTAGCAAGGCGCGATAGGATAGTCCTGCTAACGCAGGGTTCTCCGCGAACAGGGGTGCGGTATGGAAACAAATTCGCTACCCGCAATCGACAAGAAGGACTACGAAATCGCGCGCGCCGAACGCGTGCTCACGCCGGCTCTGCTCATATACGCCGATTTCGTTCGCCGCAACATCGAGATCACCGTTGAGCTGCTCGGCGGCGATGCCGGGCGCTGGCGGCCGCATCTGAAGACGACGAAACTAGCCTGGATCGTGCGCGAGCTGGCCGGCCGCGGCGTGGGCGATTTCAAATGCGCCACCACGCTCGAGTTGCTCACCGCCGCATCGAACGGCGCGCGCGACGTCCTGGTCGCGTATCCCGTCGCCGGAGCAAACGCGGAACGCGTTCGCCAGATCGCCGCCAGCTTTCCCGCCGTCGCGGTTTCCACGCTGGTCGAATCGCCGCGCGCGATGGCGGAATGGGCTGGCGGCAACGTCGGCCTCTTCATCGACGTCAATCCCGGCATGGATCGCACGGGAATCGATCAGGAACGCGTGGGGGAAATCGTCGAGCTGGCGAAACTGATCCGGCGCGCGAAGATCCCGTTTCGCGGCCTGCATTATTACGATGGCCAACTCTCCTCGCTCGCGCTCGACGAGCGCACCCGCGCGGCCCATCGCGGCTACGACCAGTTGATAAAAGCGGCCGCGGCGCTCGAATCGGAGGGCGTTCCGGCCGAATGCGTCATCACCGCCGGCACGCCGGCATTTCCCTGCTCACTTTCCTACGAAGGATTTCGCGCCGCGCGCTTCAATCACCATGTGTCGCCCGGCACGATCGTGTTCAACGACTTGACCAGCCTGGGCCAGCTACCGCTCGAATGGGGCTACCGCCCGGCCGCGCTCGTCCTCTCGCGCGTGGTCAGCCGGCCGAAACCGAATATCGTCACTTGCGACGCCGGGCACAAAACCGTTTCCGCCGATTCCGGCGTGCCGAACTGCCGCGTGATGGGGCGCGAAAAATTGCGGCCGCTGAAGCCGAGCGAGGAGCACTTGCCGATCGAAGTGCCCGAGGGAGCCGAGGCGCCGGCGGTGGGCGAGTTGCTCTACCTGCTGCCGAAACACATCTGTCCCACGGTAAACAATTTCGATCACGCGCTGATCGTGGAGCAGGGAAAAATCACAAGGCTCGACCGCGTAGCCGCGCGCGGCCGCGAAAATCCGCTAATCCTCTCCGTCCGCAATCCCAGCGCGTAATCTCGTGCGCCGAGGCGTCCACAAACCCGTTTCACCACGGAGGATGCAAAGTTCCGCAGAGAACCCCAATCTCTTCTCCGTGGCCCTCCGTGACCCCTCCGTGGACCTCCGTGTTCCTGTTCTCGCCTTTTGTCCTAAGCCTTGGTTTCCCCCGCCGCCCAGATGCGCTCTAACTCGTAATAATGTTCGGGATATTGCGGCGTGTAGCGCAGGAATGAAGGAATCGGATAGCGAATGCCGCCCTTGTGCGTTCCCTCGAGCCCTTCGATCAGCTCTTCCATTTTCGAGCCCGGCAGCGTGAACGCCATTTCCCAATCCTCTGTTTGTCCGAAGACGCGGTCGCCGTAGCAGGGCAGGATCACCTGATAATCCTGCTGGACGATCGTGCGAATGATTTCGTCCGAGCAATCGACGCGGCCGGTGAAGGAACTGGTGAGCGCGCCGCCGCGTTTCCACAGCGCGCCGGTCACCAGGCGCAGCACCTGCGCCGGATTGCCGTAGATGACAAACGCGTCGGGAACGAAATCGACACGCGCCGCGGGGCCAACCACCAGATGCTTGTATTTGCCTTCGGGCAGGCGTTCGGTCGCCTGCTCGGTGCGGGCGCCGGCTTCGAGCGTTTCGACGTACATGCCGCAGGCCAGGTGGCCGCTCTCGTAATGCTCGGTGACCGGGGCGAGGCCGAACGCGGTTTTCGTCAGCACGCAGTTCACGTCTTCCTCGCCGACGGCGATGGTCCAGCCGTAGCGGCGCGCCATGGCGACGGCCTGGCAGATGGCGATCTGGATTTTCATGTCGCGAAACGGGCGCTTCGCCTTCGGCGGCAGCGGCTCGTCCGGGCCGAAAAGTTTCGCGGCGACTGGGAAAGTAGCCGGGCGAACGTGCGTTTCGATTTCCCTGGCAAACGTCTTCGCGTCCATGTTGTCCTCCGCGCTTCGAAACCATCATAAATCGCCGCGGATGCGGGGTGTAGGGGCGGGTTTGAAACCCGCCCTGTGCGGTGTTGCTGGGTTCTGAACCGGCCGCATCAGCGCATCCGCCAGGGAAGAAGGCGGCTTTGAAGCCGCCCCTACCGTATATTGCCCGCCTCTTGCGGCCCCTATACGGGCTTTCCTATACTCGTGACGTGACCTCCACGCAGACCGCGCAAATCACCGCGCTGATCGTAGACGACGAGAAGCCGGCTCGCGACGAACTGGCCTACCTGCTCAAGAGTTTCGCCGAAGTGCGCGTGGTGGGGCAGGGAAAGAACGGGCTCGAGGCCGTCGCGCTGATCAAGGAACATGCTCCCGACCTGGTTTTCCTCGACGTGCAGATGCCCGGTCTCGACGGTTTCGGCGTGCTGCGGAAACTGGTCGAGCGAAAGCTGCCGGTGCCGCACATCGTCTTCGCCACCGCGTTCGACAACTACGCCGTTCACGCCTTCGAAGTCAACGCCGTCGATTACGTCCTGAAACCCTTCGATCGCGAGCGCATCGCCGTGGCCGTCGATCGCGCGAAGCGGATGATCGAGGCGCGCTCGTCGACCTCCGAGCGCCTCGAAACGCTGCTCGAGCAGCTTTCGACGCCGAAGCCGAAAGCGGGCGCGCCGGTGAAGCTGCTGCTGAAGGTCGCCGGCCGGCTGCTGCTCGTCTCCGCCGACGAGATCGTTTGCGGCACGATCGACGAAGGCGTGATCACCGTGCACACGCGCGAAATCGAAGGCGTCTCGAATTTCCGCACCATCGAGGAGCTGCAATCGGCGCTCGATTCCGACGCCTTCTGGCGCCCCCACCGCTCGCACCTCGTCAACATCAACCACATCAAGGAAGTCGTGCCGTGGTTCAAGTCGAGCTACATGCTCCGCATGGCTGACCGCCGCCAGAGCGAAATCCCCGTGAGCCGCACGCAGACCCGCCGCCTGCGGGAACTCTTCAAGCTGTAAAGCGAAAACCAGACTGTGCAGCAAGCAGGTGTTTGTCATGGCGCGCGCCGGCGCTGGACTTTCGTAGCACAGGCATTCCTGTGTCAAGTTCCAGGACATCCTTTACAGAGTGTTATCAGGACATTCTTTACACTTGCGGGTCAGTGTCGCTCAGCCAGCGGTCCACCGCGGTGGACCGCTGGCTGAGCGGGTCGAGCTCGCGGACCAGGCTGCGGCAGTAGTAGACCAGGATCCGTCCTTCGACCCGGATCAGTTCCACCCATTCGCCGGCCAGGGCCCGGCTGATGTCCCAGCGGCGGCCCTCGAGGCAGAGCTGACCCTCAGCCTGCAACTTGCGCACCTCGGCTCCCGCGTCGTATTCCCAGGCCGGCGGATTCGGCTGATACCGTTTCGTGCTCTTGCTCCACACCGAAGCCGGGGTCCGCATGCCCAGCGCTTCATGGGGACGCACGTGGTTGTATTCCTGCCGGAACGCGTCCAGCCACACCTGGCGCTGCTCGCCGACCGGCACGCCGCGCCGCCGCATCGCCGCTTCCAGCGTTCCATGGAAACGCTCCACCTTCCCTTGCGTTTGCGGATGCCGATAGCCGCTGAAGTGCATCCGAATGCCCTGCTTCATCAGCCACACCGTCAGCCAGGTCCAACCCGTCGCCGCCCGCATGTTCCACCACGGCGTGCCGTGATCCATCAGCATCGCCTCCGGCACGCCGGACTGCGTGAACACCGCTTCCAGACACTCGCGCACCGCATCGGCTCGCGTCGACCAGGTCCCGGTGAGCGTCACGGCGTAGCGGCTGTGATCGTCGAGCAGCGAGAGCGGGCCGACCGGCGCGTCCCAGCCCACCGGGCTCTTGAAATCCATCTGCCAGAGCTGGTTCGGCGCGCCGCGCTCGAACCGCTTCGTCGCCGCGCGATGCCGGTCCTGCGGCCGCACCAGATCATGGCGATGCAGAATCCGCTGCACCGTGATCACCGGCAGGTCCACGCCCTCGCCCGCCAACAGATGCCGCAGCTTGCGCGCTCCCCAGTCGGGCCGCTGCTCGCGCAGTTCGACAACGCGCTGCTCGATCCCCACCGGCGTCCGCGCCGGACTGTGGCGCGGACGCCGGCTCCGCTCGGCCATGGCGACCAGCCCGCCCTCCTGATAGCGCCGCAGCCAGACGTAGCCGGTTGGCCGCGAGATCTCGAACTCCCGGCACAGTGCCTGCATCGTCTTCTCGCGCCGGCTGGCGCAAACCACAAACCGCATCCGCTGCTCGTCTACGTCCACGGTCCCCCAAGCCATCCTCGCCCCCGTCCGAGGGCGGTCACCGCCCTCGTCACAAACCGGGGCGAGTGTAAAGGATGTCCTGATAACACCGTGTAAAGGATGTCATGAGTCTGAATACATTCCTGCCTGTGCTCTTTTCCCCTCGAGGCGCAATGAAAGGTGCACAGGCAGGAATGCCTGTGCTACCAAACCCTCGCCGCTCTGCGCATTCCGCGGGCCAATTCCGGATCGCGGTTGCCTGCGCTACGGCCGCGCTACGCCTTCGTCGCCACAATCACGGGCGAATGCGAGCCAATATCGATCGTCTCGACCCGCGCGAATCCAGCCGCGGTAAGCCATTCCCGGTATTGGGGCAGCGTATAGGTGTCGCCCTGATCGGTATGCACGAGCATGTTCAGCGCAAAGAGCAGCGGGAAGGGCGGTCCGGTGCGCTCGTCGTTGGGAATCATGTCGGCGATGGCGAGCCGGCCGCCCGAATCGAGCGCGCGATGAATGCGCGCGAAAAGGTCGCGCGTGCTCGCTTCCCCTTCGCCATGAACGATGTTGCCGAGAATCGCGAGGTCGTAGCTGCGCTCGGGAAACTTGGCGACGCGCAGATCGCCGGCGATATATTCGGTGCGGTCGGCGACGCCTTCGCGCTCCGCGAACTGGCGCGTGGTTTCAAGGACTTTCGGGTAATCGAAAGCCGTGATGCGCGCCGCGGGATCGGCCTTGGCGATGGCGATGCTCCAGACGGCCGAGCCGCAGCCGATATCGAGCACGCGCAGCCCCTTCTTTGCGCCAGCGACCAGTTGCGCGGCCATGCGTCGCGCCGGCTCGCTGTTCGTGATGTGCAGCGTGCGAATGAGCACGGGAAAGAAATCTTCCGCCACTTCCTGTTGGCTCGCCGAATGCTGCGATTTGCCCTCGCGCACGGCGTCGGCCAGATGACCCCAGGCGTCCCACAGGCTGTCGGCGGCTAAAAACGTGCCCATGTAGTCGGGACTTTCACGCACCAGGTAGCGCGCGGAGTCGGGCGAAAGCTCGTAGCGGCCCTCGCGCTTCGCCAGCAGCTCGAGTGCCGCCGCCGCGTCCAGCAGCATGCGCATGCCGCGCTCGGACGATCCGGCCGCGGCGGCGATTTCGGCGGCCGTTTTCCTGCCCGCCGCGATATGCGAATACACATCGAATTTCAAGGACGTCGACAGCACGCGCTCGGCGGCAAAAGAGAAATGCATCTGCTGCAGACGCTCGGGCCCCGACATGGGCCTTCCTCCACGATTCGGCTCGTTCACGAATGTCCTCCTATTGGTTATCCCGCCCCGCTGTGTGTTCAGTTATGCCTCGACGCGCGAACCGTGGCAAGCGGCGCGGCGAATTTCCGGCCTCGGTCCGCGGGATACGTCACGCCGCTCCTTCAGACGCGCTGCCTTACGAATGAACGGGCTTGCGCTCCGCGGGCGGCCCTCCCTCGACGCTATCGGGGTGCTTCGCTCCGCCCAGGATGACACCTTAATGACAGCCTGGCGGGCGTGCGACAGTTTGGGCTGCGTGGCGGCATCGTGCTAGCATCGCTCGGAACCTGTAGCACGGCCTTCAGGCTGTGCCTCAAAGAAAACAATGGACTTCGCGCTTACCGACCAGCAGCAACTCGTTCGCGACACCGCCCGCCAGTTCATGGAAACCGAACTGCGCCCGCGGCTCCGCCAATACGAAAAGGAAGAGCATTTTCCGGCCGAGGAGATCCACAAGCTCGGCGAAATGGGCTTTTGCGGCATGCTGGTGCCGGAGGAATGGGGCGGCGCGGGCACCGATACGATCAGCTACGTCGTGATGCTCGAGGAAGTGGCGCGCGTCGATGCGTCGGCGGCGGTGACGCTCAGCGTGACGAATTCGGTTGTCGCCGGGCCGCTGCTCAAGCACGGCACCGAGGAGCAGAAAAAGCGCTGGCTGACGCGCCTGGCGCATGGCGAAATTCTCGGCGCGTTCTGCCTCACGGAGCCGGGAGCCGGTTCCGACGCCGGAGCCCTTCAGACGCGCGCCGAGCGGCGCGGCGACCGCTACATCCTCAACGGGACGAAAATCTGGGTCACGAATGGCGGCCATTCCGGCCTCTACATCGTTTTCGCGAAGACCGATCCGTTTGCCGGCCGCCGCGGCGTCAGCGCTTTCCTCGTCGAGCCCAATGCGCCCGGCTTCCGCATCGCGCGATACGAAGATAAAATGGGCATTCGGATGTCGCATTCGGCCGAACTGGCGCTTGAAGATTGCGAAGTGCCCGCCGATCAGCGGCTCGGCGCCGAGGGCGAAGGTCTGAAAATCGCGCTCGCCGGGCTGGATTCGGGCCGCATCGGGATCGCGGCGCAATCGGTGGGCGTGGCGCAAGGCGCGCTGGAGCTGGCGACGCGCTACGCGAAACAGCGGCAGGCGTTCGGCCAGGCGATCGCCAATTTCCAGGCGATCCAGTGGAAGCTGGCGGACATGCAGACGGAAATCGACGCGGCGCGCATGCTCGTTTGGCAGGCGGCGGCGATGCGCGATCAGGGCGTCGAGCGATTGGGCCGGTTTTCGTCGCAGGCGAAGCTTTACGCGAGCGAAATGGCGAACCGCGTGGTCTATCACGCGGTGCAGATTCACGGCAGCGTCGGCTATTCGCGCGAAAGCGAAATCGAGCGCTTCTATCGCGACGCCCGCGTGCTGACGATCTACGAGGGCACGAGCGAAATTCAGCGTATGGTGATCGCGCGCGAACTGCTCGGTCAGGGCGGCCCGCGAAAAGACTAGCGGCGCGTTTTAAATCCGCGCATCGCCGCGACGCGGTATTCGTAAGGGCACGGCTTCAGCCGTGCCGTCAAGCCGATCGTATGGCGGCGGCTTTAGCCGCTGAGGGCGGCGCGGGACAAACGCAGGGGTAGGGGCGGGTTTCCAACCCGCCCGGTTCGGCAAACAAACACGGGAAAAAGGAAAGGGAAGTAGCGTGGGGCGTAAAAAAAGAGTGCTGAGTGGAATGCGGCCGACGGGGCCGCTGCATCTGGGCCATTATTTCGGCGCGCTGTCGAATTGGGTGCGGATGCAGGAGGAATATGACTGCTTCTATTTCGTCGCCGACTGGCACGCGCTCACCACGCACTATGCCGAAGACACGCGCCTCGTCCCGCAAAACACGCTTGCCATCGCCCTCGACTGGCTTTCGACCGGCATCGATCCCGAAAAGAGCACGCTCTTCGTGCAATCGTGGGTGCCCGAGCACGCCGAGCTGCATCTGCTGCTCTCGATGATCACCCCGCTCGAATGGCTCGAGCGCGTGCCGACATATAAGGAACAGATCGCCCAGCTTCGCGACAAGGACCTCGGCACCTACGGCTTCCTCGGCTATCCGCTGCTCCAAACTGCCGACATTGTGATGTACGACGGTGACCTGGTTCCGGTCGGTGAGGATCAAGTGCCGCACGTCGAACTGGCCCGCGAGGTCGCTCGCCGATTCAATTTCCTGTTCGGCTTGGACGTCGACGAGAAGAAACTTCTTGCCCCGGAAAATCTGGAAGCCGCGACCGCCATCGTCACTCAGGCGAAGATGGTCGGATCGGGATCGACGTCGGCACCCGACACGTCGCCAGCGAGCCCGTCCGAAATCATCTGGGGCCTGCGTCGCCTCGCCGCGAGCGAAGGAATCGACAATTTCCTCAAGCGCAATCGCGCGCTCAAGCCATTTGCCCGTTATCGCGCGCCTCTGAACGAGCCCGGCGCCATGCTCACCGAAACGCCGCGTTTCCCCGGCACCGACGGCCGGCGCATGGCGAAAAGCTACGGCAACGCGATCTGGCTGCGAGACGAGCCCGATACGATTCGAAAAAAAGTCCTCGGCATGATGACCGATCCCCAGCGCGTACGGCGCACCGATCCCGGCCGGCCCGAAATTTGTCCGGTGTTCGCGTATCACAAGCTGTTTTCAACGCCGGAAGTGGTCGCGTGGTCGGAGACCGGCTGCCGCAGCGCGGGCATCGGCTGCGTCGAATGCAAGCGCGCCATGGCCGAAAATCTGGTCCGCTGGATCGAGCCGGTGCAGCAGCGCCGCAAGCAATTCGAGGCCGACCCGGACCGCGTCCACCAGATCCTGGCCGACGGCTCGAAGCGCGCCGGGCGCGTGGCCAAGCGCACAATGAAGCGCGTGCGCGAAGCGATTTTCGGCAAGACCGCGCGCGCGGCAGGCCGGCCGCCGGCTCCCGCGACTCCCGCCGAACCGCTCTGGAGCGAAAGTGACTGAGCAAGTCCCGTCCTCGCTCCCTTATCAGGTTCAACTCGAACGCTACGAAGGTCCTCTCGATTTGCTGCTCGACCTGATTCGCAAGCAGCAGATCGATATTCACGACATTCCGATCGCGACGATCACCGGCCAATATCTTGAATACCTGCGCCACATGGAGCGGCTCGATATCGACATTTCGGCCGATTTCCTCTATATGGCCGCGACGCTCATCTACATCAAATCGAAAATGCTGCTGCCCGCCGAGCCGGTGCTGCCCGGGCAGGAGCCGCCCGAGGATCCGCGCGAGCAACTGGTCCATCAGCTTCTCGAACACGAAAAATTCAAGAGCGCGGCGCAGATGCTGCACGAGCGGCAGCAGATCGAGGACCACGTTCTGGTCGAAACCGGATCGTTCGCTCTACGAAGGCGGCGAAACCGAAGGCGAGCTGGTCGTCTCGCTGATCGATCTGGTGAAGGTGTTCCAGAAAGTGCTCGACCGGCGGCACGAGCGGAAGGACATCGAGCTCGAGCGGGACGAATTCACCGTCGGGTTGATGATCGCGCGTTTGCGCGACCGGCTGAAGCAAACGGATTCGGTGCGGCTCGAGGACTTTTTCGAGAACTGCCCCACGCGGCGGGCGATGATCGCGGCGTTTCTCGCGGTGCTCGAGCTGACGCGGCTGGGCGCGGTGCTCGTGGTGCAGGATGAAACGTTCGCCGAAATCCTGCTGCGCAAGCACAAGATGTTTGACATAGTGTTCTCAGAGGAGCCCGGGCAGGGTGTGCTCGGCGATCTCGAACGGGACTATAACTAGGATGAATCCAGCGGAACTGAAAGGCGCGCTCGAGGCGATCATCTACGCGGCCGACGAGCCGGCAACGCTCGATCAACTGGCGACCGTGACCGGCGCGGAGAAGGACCAGGTGCGCCTCGCGCTCGACGAGATGATCGCGGCCTGCGCCGCCGACGAGCGTGGCATCGAGATTCGCCGCGTCGCGCGCGGCTACAAATATTCCACCAAGCCCCAGCATCACGAACTCGTCGGAAAATTCATCAAGAGCCTGCGGGCGCCGGTTCGGCTGAGCATGGCGGCGCTCGAAACGCTCGCCGTGATCGCCTACCGGCAGCCGATCACGCTGCCGGAAATTCAGGAGATTCGCGGCGTGAACTGCTCGGGCGTGATCCAGACGCTGCTCGAGAAGCATCTGGTGACGACGGCCGGGCGCAAGCCGGTGATCGGACGGCCGATCCTGTACCGCACGACGAAAGATTTCCTCGTTCGCTTCGGCCTGAACGACGTCGACGAGCTGCCCAGCCTGAAGGAATTCGAGCAGATGGCGCGCGAGGCCCTCGGTCCGGACGAGGGAATCGAGCTTGTGCCCGAAGAGACGGCGGGAGAAGTCGCCGCGGAAGCGGCCCCGGCCGAACCGCAAACGGCCGAAGCAGGCTCGGAGAGCGGCGAGGCCACGAGCGCCGTCGCCGAGGCAGTGGACGAGGAAGCCGCCGGCACGGAACTGGCCGCGGCCGGGCCGGTGATGCCCACCGAAGGCGAAACCGCGGAAATTGAGACTGTGGAAAGCGAAATCGCCGCTACCAAAACCGGCGCGCAACAGGCGGAAGAAGAACCGGCGGAAGAAGCGGAGCCGGTAGTGCCGGAGCCGTCCGAAATTCCAGCTGAACCGCCGGCAGAGGAAGAGAACCGGTCGTAACCCGGATTCCCGAAGGAGTACGCGCAAGGCCGCTCGCGGCCGCGCCCATCATGCTCGAAAGATTGCAGAAAATCATCGCCCGCGCCGGGGTCGCCTCCCGCCGCCGCGCCGAGGACTTGATCGTTGCCGGCGAAGTGAAGGTGAACGGCAAGGTGGTCACCGAACTCGGCACGAAAGCCGATCCGGAGAAGGATTCGATTCGCGTGGCGGGCCGGCTGCTGCGTCCGCCGGAGCGGCGGATCCTGCTGGCGCTCAACAAGCCCGACGCCTGCGTTTCGACGCTCAGCGACCCGGGCGGCCGGCCCACGCTGCGGGATCACCTGTCCGGAGTTTCCGGCCGCGTGTTTCCGGTCGGCCGGCTCGAATACCATTCGACCGGACTGATTCTGCTGACGAACGACGGGGATCTGGCGGCGCGTCTTTTCGCGTCGCTGGGGCGCGGGCTGCCGCAAACGTATCAGGTGAAAGTGAAAAATCCGTTCACCGCGGCCGAAATCGAAACGATCAGCCGGCGCGTCGGGCCGATTCGTCCCTCGCGCCCGGGTCCCAATCCGTGGTATGAAGTGCGATTGGCCGGAGCTCGACAGGACCGCCTGCGTAAGATCATCGGCGACATGGGCCATATGGTGGAAAAACTCAAGCGCGTCGCCATCGGACCGATCGAACTCGCCGACCTGCCGGCCGGGCGCTGGCGCGCGATCAACGAAAAGGAATCGCGGTTGCTCGAGGAAGCGCTGAAGCGTTTGCCTGCCGGCGCGCGGCCGTCCGCGGAAAAAAAGAGTTCGCACGGGCCGCGCCGGAAACGGGAATCCGGCGAAGAGAAGAAGACCGCATGAGCAAGCCACCGCGCGTCCCCGGCTTCCTCCTCCAGATTCAGCCATACGTGCCGGGCAAGCCGATCGAGGAAGTCGAACGCGAACTCGGTATCGTGGCGATCAAGCTGGCTTCGAACGAAAACCCGCTCGGGCCCTCCCCGCTCGCCGTCGAAGCCATTCGCGCCGCCGCCGCCGGCGTTCATCTCTATCCGGACGGTTCGGCCTGGTATCTGCGCGAGCGATTGGCGGCGCGGCTCAGGGTTCCGGCCGACCATCTGGCGTTCGGCGCCGGCTCGAGCGAGCTGATTCTGCTGGCGAGCCACGCGCATCTCGAACAGAACGACGAGGGACTGACTTCCGAAGCCACGTTTCCGGTGTACGCCGCGGGGATTCTCTCGACGGGCGCGCGGCTGGTCGAGGTGCCGCTTGCGCGAAACGCGATCGATCTCGACGGAATCGCCCGCGCGGTGACCCCGCGCACGCGCGTCATCTACCTGGCCAATCCGAATAACCCCACCGGGAACTGGTTTTCCACCGAACAGTTCGACGCGTTCCTCGCGAAAATTCCCGAAGAGATTCTCGTCGTGCTCGACGAGGCCTATTACGAATACGCCGACCGGCCCGGCTATTCGCGCTCGCTCGATCTGGTTCGCGAAGGGCGAAACGTGCTGGTGCTGCGAACGTTTTCGAAGGTGTACGGGCTGGCCGGGCTGCGGCTGGGCTACGGCATCGCGCGGCCGGAAATCATCGAGGCGCTCGACCGCGTGCGGCATCCGTTCAATACCTCGGCGCTGGCGCAGGCGGGGGCGCTGGCCGCGCTCGACGACGAAGCGCACGTGCGCCGCTCGCTCGAGATGAATCGCGCCGGCCTCGCGCAGCTCTCGCGCGGACTCGAGCAACTGGGAGTTTCGTTTCTTCCGTCGGTGGCAAATTTCATTCTGGCGGACGTCGGCGACGGCAAAGCCGTTTCCGACGCTCTGTTGCATCTCGGCGTTGTCGTGCGCCCGATGGCGTGGATGGGTATTCCCCAATCCATCCGGGTGACCGTCGGCACCGCCGAGGAAAACCGGAAATTCCTCGCCGCGCTGGCTCGCGCGCTCGCGGCGTTGCGGAAGGCCCGGGTCACCGGTTCCTGACCCTCGGCCATTTCCGGAATCCCTGTTTTTGGAGGCATGTCGCATGAACTCTGCCGAGACCGTACCGCCCGCGCGCCGGGCCGGGCTGGATCCGGTGACCGAAATTCTGAAGAACGGCCGCACCATCGCCGTCGTCGGTCTCTCTTCAAAACCCTACCGGCCCAGCCGCGGCGTCGCCGAATACATGCAGTCGGCGGGCTACCGGATCATTCCGGTGAATCCGATGGAAACCGAGGTTCTTGGCGAGAAATCGTATGCGCGCCTCGAGGATATTCCGTTCCACATCGATATCGTCAATGTTTTCCGCCGGTCGGAATTCGTGCCCGAAATCGTGAAGAGCGCCATCGCCGTCGGCGCCCATGCCGTTCTGGATGCAGGAAGGCGTGCTCCACGCCGAAGCGGCCGAGTCGGCCCGGCAGGCGGGCATGCAGGTGGTGATGGACTCCTGCATCATGAAGGAACACGTGAAGCGGTTCCGCATCGGCCGGCCCTGAGTGGCACGGACACTCCTGCCCGTGCGCCTTTCGAGGCAAGCCTCCGCTCGGCCCTCATCCCAAGAGCCACAGGCCGCAAAGCTCCTGTAGCGCCGGCGTCTCGCCGGCGTTTGCAGGCCCCGACAACGCGGCGAGCGCCCCCCGTTGTAAGACGTGAGGTGTAGCCGCCGGGGCTGGCAGGGACCAAGCCTCAAAAGTGGAAGTTGTAGCGCAGCTGCACGATGACCTGCCGCGGCTCGTTCCAATGCGTGCCGCCGAACGTGTTGCTGTTGTCGAGCAGGAAGCGCGTGTTTCCCACGTTCACCGCCGTCAGCCGCAGCGCCAGCGAGTCGGTGATATTTTTCCCCACCGCCAGATCGAACGTCGTGTGCCCCGGCAGGTGCGCCGGCCCGTCTCCATTCAGAAATCCGGAGCCGTAATGCAGTTCGAACGAAGCCCACGTTTTCCACGGAAGCGTAGAGTACATGCCGGTGTTCAGCGTGTTGCGCTGGTCGTGGTCGAGGTAAAAGAAACCGGTGTCTGGCGGAGTGAAATCGGTGAGCCCGCCGGTGACCGCGCCGCGCCCCTGCGCCATCTGATTCGAGAATGCCAGGTGCGCCTGCAGCCGGTTGAAGACCATCGGTGACCGCACCGTCGCTTCCCAACCCTGAATCCGCGCGGTCTGGACGGTGAGCGGCAGGAAGATGTTCGAATTGCCCAGCTCGTCATGGTCGAAGAAATTGTCCGCCCAGGTGTGAAAATAATCGAAATTGAAAGCCCACTGGCGCACCGGAATGCCCAGCGCCACCTGCCATTGCTCGTCGCGCTCGCCGCGCAGCGGCAGAAACGCGAAACCCTGCTGCAGCGCGAAATCGAGCAGCGGCCCGGAAACGGTCTCGAGCGGCGGCGGCTGATAATACCGGCCGTAGAAGCCGCTCAGCACCCAGTGCAGGCGCGGAACCTGGATGGCGGCGCCGATCCGGGGATTCGTGGCGTTTTCGACGACGCTGCCCGAATAGTGCGTGTAACGCAGCCCGCCATTGAACGTGAGCCAGCGCGTGGCGCGGTACTCATCCTGAAGAAACGAGGAGCTGACGCTGCCCCACAGGATTTCCCGCTGCCGCAGCGCCGCGCCCGGAGGATCGGTGGGTGTGATGCCGAAGAGCGTATTGTCGCGCTGCTCGAACGATTCGACGCCGATCTGCGCGTTGTGCCGCCCGCGCGTCACGCTGAGCGTCGCCTGCCCGCCGATGTATTGCGAGCCGAGGTCGTCTTCCGGACTGAAGGGAACGTCGTTGGGGCCGCCGATATAGTGCGAGCGGTTGAAGTGGTAGAAGGGCGAGACGACGAGCACGAGGCCCGCGCCGGCGGTGTGCACCCAGGAAAAATTCACGAATGCGTCGTCTTCCGCCTGCGCGTCGCGGATTCCCGCCGCCTGCTGCGCGGGCGTGTTCGGCACCTGGAAATAATCCTGGCGGAGCGAGCTGACCAGCCGCAGTTGATCGTTGGGCGTGGCGTTGAAGATGAGCGAGGTGAAGCCGCCGTAGCCGTTCGTCGCGTCGTGCAGCACCTGCGCCGTCGGCGTTTCCAGCCCGTAATCGGAGCGGTTGCCGTTCAGGCTGGCGTACCAGGCGAAGCGGCCGGTATGGTCGCCGAAACTGAGGTAATCGTCGGTCTGGTGGAAGCTGCCGTAGGAGGAGGAAAACTCGCCGAAGCGGTTTCCTTCGAAGCCAGTGCGCGGCTCGACGTTGAAGACGCCGTAGGTGCGGTCGCCGAAGGCCGAGGAGTAGCCGCCGCGCTGCACTTCGAGATAGTCGATGTCCTTCGGATAGAACTGCGCGCCCACGTTCGCGGCGATGTTCGTGTTCGGCACCGGCACGCCGTCCACTTCCCAGCTCACCTGATGGCCGCCGCGCACGTGAAGCTGATCGTGAACCATGTAGGAGCCGGGAACGTAGTCGGTGATCATCGCCAGGCTGTTGGTGCGGTCGGCGCCGGGCGTTTTGCCGATCTGGCGACCGCTGACGAGCGTTTCCGCCGTTGACGAATGCGGATTGATCACCGGCGGCGCGGCCGAGACCGTCACCGTCTGGCTCATGGTTTCTACCGCCAACTCGAAGTGGAGAACGGGCGCGCTGCCGCTATCCACCGTCACTTCGCTCGTTTGCGGCGCGAAGCCCTTGCGGGAAATCGCGACGGTATAGCGGCCGAGCGGCACCGCGTCGAATTCGAATTCCCCGTAGGGATTCGACTTCATCGATTTTTTCCACTGCGAATCCCGCGCGGCGAGAACCACCGTCGCGCCGGGGATCGGCCGGTGCTGCTCGTCGTGAACCACGCCGCGCACCGTGCCGAAAATCGTCGCGTGAGCCGGCACGGCCAGCCACACGAGCACAAATACACCAAGCAAAATCCTGGGCCTGTACAAGACACACACCTCCGCTTTCGGTTGTCGTCACTGCTGTTTCAGGCGATCAACCGCGCGGAGGATGAAAGGCGGAGGGAAGGAATCCGGGAGGAATGGCAAGAGCTACGACCGGAAACTCGGGTGTCGCGCGCTCGACGGCCGGCATCGACACCGGATGCGGAAGAATCATCTGCGTCAGCGGCGCGAGCATCGCGAAGGAAGGGAAGTGCATGCAATCGCAATCGAACGCCGTCTCCGAGCCCGGGCACTGCGCTTGATGCTGCATCACGCATTTGCCGTGGTCGCAGCAGGCCATCGTGCAATACGCCGGCGCGCAGGCGCACTCCCACGCCCCGGCAAAAAGAGCCATCGGAGCCGCCATCAGCGCGATGATCAGCGCGATCGTCTGCAATCGGCGCATTGCCATAAATCCTATCACTTCATCCCGGGCCGGGCCAGAATCCCCCGCCTCGCGCCGCCGCGCGAATCGATTGCCGAAAGCGCAAGTCGCCCTCGCCATCAACAGCCGCCTCTCGATCGACGAAGGCGCCCATCGGTTCGCCCCTTGCACTTTCGTGTGTCGTCGCCGCTCCCCGCCCGACAGGAAAGGCGCAGCCAGAGTGGCCACGCTACCCACCCCGCCGATGAATCTGTCGCCAGTCCGCCCCACGGCCGACAACCGTGCCCCCTGTAGCGCCGGCGTCCCGCCGGCGTTTTTCCGCGCGCCCAATCGATGAATCGCAGGGGCGCCCGTTGTGTCTCCCCTTGCACTTTCGTGTGTTGTCGCCGCAACCCGCCCGGCAGGAAAGGTCGCAGCCGAGTGGCTGCGCTTCGCAACCCACCGATGAATCTGTCGCCAGTCCGCTCCCGCCCGCCGACAACCGTGCCCCCTTAGCGCCGGCGTCTCGCCGGCGTTTTTCCCGCGTGCGCCCATCGATAGAATTGTAGGGGCGACCCGGTGGGTCGCCCTTTCCGCCTCCAATTGCAAGGCGCCGAATCCTGCGCCGTCACCCGCGCCGCGTCACCCGCGACCGCCGCCAGCGCCGCCAGTAGATCACCGCATTCAAGGCCAGCACCACTGCGGCCAGCCACGTCAGCAGCGCCCCAGGCACATGCGGGTAAACGAGCAAGTCCAGGTAGTGCAGCAGGAACGGCCCGTGATAGGGCAGCCTTCCCGCCTGCACTTCAAACCAGTTCTCGGCCAGCGTCAGCGGGCACGGCCACGGGCCGGCTTCAATGACCACGCCGTAGATCGCGCACAGAACGTGCGTCCACGCGAGCCACGGCCTCCCGCGCGTAAATACGGCGCCAACCATCACCCACAAAATGAACGCAAGATGCAGCGCCAGCACAGTGACGGCGAGCACCAGCGCGATTTGTGGCCAGGAAAGCATTAGCGTGCCCCTCATGCGAATTGCTGGACACGGGCGGGCAGACCTGATGATACTCTTCCGGCGCGAAGTTCTTCACGCGCCGCCATGACGCCGCCGAATCGCCAGAAAGCTCCCAGAAGCGCGGTTCCCGCGCTCGCCGCCGCGCGCGGCCCAGCCGCCGCCATCGCGCACTATTTCCGTTTCGCCGAGCACGCAACGAATTTCCGCCGCGAAACCGTCGGCGGCGTGACGACGTTCCTGACGATGGCCTACATCGTGGTTGTGAATCCGGCGATCCTGCACGCGGCGGGAATGCCCGTGGGCGCGTCAATGGTGGCGACGATCGTGACGGCGGTTTTCGGCACGGTGGTGATGGGCCTGTACGCGAACCGGCCGTTCGCGATCGCGCCGTACATGGGCGAGAACGCCTTCATCGCGTATACCGTCGTGCAGGTGCTCGGCTACCGCTGGCAGGAGGCGCTCGCGGCCGTGTTTCTCGGCGGCGTGCTCTTCCTGCTGCTCACGATTTTCCGGCTGCGCGCATGGCTCGTGCGCGCCGTGCCCGAAGGGCTGCGCTACAGCTTCGCCGCGGGCATCGGATTGTTCCTCGCGTTCATCGGGTTGAACGAGAGCGGCATCGTCACGCTCGGCGTCGCGGGCGCGCCGGTGAAGGCAGGCGTGCTGACTTCGGGCCCCGTGCTGCTGGCGGTTGGCGGCGTGCTTCTCCTCGCATTTCTGATGATCCGGAAATTCCCCGGCGCGATCCTGGTGGGCATGCTGCTGACCTCGGCGGTGGGCATGGCGACGAAACTGGTCCCGCTGCCGCACGGCTGGGTGAGCCGGCCGCCGAGCCTCGCGCCACTGCTGTTCCCTCTCGATTTCCACCGCGCGTTTTCGTGGGGATTTTTCCCGATTGTGCTGACGATTTTCGTGATGGCGTTCGTCGATACGATGGGCACGTTGATCGGCGTCTCCGCCCGCGCCGGCTTCCTCGACGAGCGCGGCGAGCTGCCGCAGATCGAGCGGCCGATGCTCGCCGACGCGCTCTCGACGGTGGTCGCGCCGCTGGTTGGCACGACGACGGCGGGTGCGTTCATCGACCGGCCACCGGAGTCGAAGCCGGCGGCCGTACCGGGTTCACCGCGCTCGTCACCGCGGTCTGTTTTCTGCTGACGCTCTTTTTCGCCCCGCTAGTCGCCGCGATCCCGCCGCAAGCCTACGGTCCGGTGCTGATCGTCGTCGGCCTGCTGATGCTCGCGCCCATCACGCGCCTGCACTTCGAAGATCTCACCGAAGCGATCCCCGCCTTCGCCGTCGTCACCCTGATGAGCTTCACCTACAACATCGGCATCGGCATCACCGCCGGCCTCGTCCTCTATCCCTTCTGCAAGCTCGTCGCGGGGCGGAGGAGGGAAGTCGCCGGCGGCTTGTGGGTTCTCGGTCTCATCTCGCTCCTCTTCTTCGTCTTTTATCCGTACCGATAAGCTGCACTCCATCCCTGGCGCAATTTCGCCTCTCCGCTTCCTCCGCGTTCTCCGCGTCTCTGCGGTGCGGTGAATCCGTACTCAGGCCCGAGCCAGCCGCCGTCCACGTAAACCCTCGACTTCCCTCTGCCGCCTTTTCAAGCTAAGCTGACGCGCCGGGCTCTCCACTCGAGGTAGGGTTCCCAGCCCTCACTCTCCGACACGCGAAAAAAGCCTCAAAATGTCCCGCTTAAAAAATGTGAACTCGTTGAAAAAAAAGCATTTCCCGGCCCTTCAGCTCGACCAGGTGTCCCGGTTAAGCCGTCTTCTGTGACACCCTCGCCAAAACGCAGCCAGAACGCTAGCCGGTTGAAAACACTACCCTTGCCCCCACGCCCGTTCCAGCCCGCCTAAGCCGCATCCACCAGAGTGACACCCTGTGTGGCGCAGGCGCCCTGTCCCGATTCCCTCTGTCCGGATCTTGCCCGCGCGCCCGTGTCCCAAACGAACCCGGAAGCCGTGCCCGGCCGAGACTCCGTCAACTCCGCTTCTCTCACGGTGGCAGTGAGGCCGCGCGGTTCTGTAGGGGCGGGTTTTAAACCCGCCCCCTGGTGGCTCACACACGAAAAGATCGTCGAAGACATAAAATGTCACGCTCGCTCAGGGTGCCAGCGAGGAGCAGAACTATTGCAGTTTGGCGTATTCGGATTTGGCTTGCTGGAGGACGGGAATGCCCGCGTCGGCGTGCTGCCAGAGGGCGAGGAAATCCTGGTAGGCTTTGCGCGCGCCGGGCTTGTCGCCCGAGAGTGCGCGGGCGCGGGCGAGTCCCAGATGCGCAAGCGGAACGATCACTTCGTTGAGCGCGACGCCGGGGTGGTCGAGGATTTTCTGGAATTCGGCCGCGGCTTGCGCGCCCTGATGAGCCGCCAGATATGCCTGGCCGCGCACGTAGACTGGATAGAGGCTCATCAGGATCATCTGAGCGGGTGTCCCGAGTTCGTATGGCGCAGCAGCCTGGAGATCGGCGATGGCCTTGGCCGGGGCGTTCTGGTCGAGTGCGATGGCGGCGTGAATCTCGGGCAGATAGTTGAACTGCACGACCGTATCTTCGGGATACTGCTTTGCCAGATCGTCGGCGAACTTCTGCGCCTGAGCCGCATCGCCGGCGAGCGCCAAGGCCAGCGCCGCCGCGGCCTCCGTATCCCTGCCATTCGAGATTTTCAAAGCGGCTGCCGCCTGACTGCGAGCTTGGGCTACATCGCCGACGACCGCTTCACGAAGCGCCGCTTCGGCCTGGTAGCTGGCTGCCGTTTCTTTCTCCCCCGCCTGCTCGGCCGAGGCGACCGCACGCGCGGTGAAATCGTTTGCCTGGGCCAACCGGCCGGCATAGGCTGCCGTGTCGGATTGGAAGTAGAGGAACACGTCCTCGATCCCCGGCTTGCCTGATCCCCAAGCCGCTTCACGCGCCATGGTCGCGGTATCGCCCTGCACGAAGGCGAGTTGGTATCGGTTGAGGTGAAGGTTCGGCGAATCGAACCCATGTGTCTTGGCCTGCTGAAAGATCGTTGCTGCTTCGTCCAAACGATCGAGGCTCACGTAACCGGAGACGAGGTTCGAGTAATTGCTTCCGCTGGCAGGATCCAGTTCGAGCGCACGGCGTAAGACCACCACCGCTTGGTCGTTCTGGCCGAGCATACCGTCATTAGCGCCCAGGTTGGTGAACGGAGTGCCATCCCGCGGATACGTCTGGCTCCAGAGCTGGTAGACCTGAGTCGTCTTGAGCAGATCGCCGGTAACAAACTGGTCGTAGTGCGAGGAGATATAGAACTTCTCCCGCTCGCTCACCCGGTCGCGCAGGTCGTAAGCCTTTTTCATGTTCTCGGCCGCAAGGTTGCTTTCGCCAAGGTTGGAAAAAACGGTGCCCAGAGTAGCGTAGGCCATGGCGAAATTCGGGTCGAGTGAGATGGCGCGCTGCAAGGAAGCGGCGGCGGCGGAATAATTGCCGTTCATGTTGGCTTGATTGCCAAGCGTGTAGGCCTGAAGAGCTTCGAGCGAAGGCGTGGTGACTTCGGCGAGCGGCTTATTGAATTTCTGGATCGAGGCAAGCGATTCCCCCAGCTTGCCGCGGATCGAGGTGGCGACGGTGCCAAGCGCATCGAGCACGTGGTTCTTGTCGCTGGCCACCGCCTGCGCGCTCGCGAGCGATTCGCCGGTCGCACAGTTTTCCACGTTCAAAACCAGATTGTATTGGCTGCCGATCTGTCCGATCGAAGGGTCGAGCACGGCTACAGCGCCGGTTCGCTGGCAAACTTGCCGGGCCAGCGTGTCGCTGAGGCGCGCGCCCGCAGGCTGGCCCATCAGCCGAAGCGTCTGGGAAACCTGCGGGTCGGAGACGATGTTCAGGAGCGGGGACTGCGCCAGTTGCGCGGAGAGGCCCTGGCGCAGCGTGCCGTCGAACATGGAATCGCCCGTCGTATTCGTGAAATCGGCAAGGATGACGGAATCTTTCGACGTCAGCGCCGGAGCGCGGTGCATGTAGTAATACGCGCCAGCTCCAATGGCCGCGATCACCGCGAGCGCAACGACGGCGGCCCAAATGGGGATGCCGCGGCGCGTGGCGGGCGCGGCGGAGATGGGGACGGCCGGGGTGGTCCCGAGGGCGGGCGTGACGCCGGCGGCTGGGGTAAGCGTGCCGCTGCCGGCCGCAGGGAACGGCGTGGCCGGGGTCGGCTGGGCAACTGTTGTGGCGGATGTCGTCGGCTCGCCGGAGACCGGCTGCGTCATCGTGATGGCATGACGGGTGGATTCGGTTTCGCGCTTCAGGCGCGCGAGATCGACGCGCATGTCCGTCGCCGACTGATAGCGCAGTTTGCGGTCTTTTTCGAGCGCCTTGGAAACAATCCGCTCGAGTTCCGGTGGAACGTCCGGATTGAGCCGGACGGGACCGGCGGGCGCGGCGTGGAGAATCGCATCGAAGATCGCACCGGTGCCGTCGCCGCGGAACGGCAGGAGGCCGGTCGCCATTTCGTAGAGAACGGCGCCGAAGGAAAAGAGATCGGTGCGAGGGTCAACTTCCTCGCTGCGGACTTGTTCGGGCGACATGTAAGCGACGGTGCCAACAGCGGTACCGGGGCTGGTGAGTTGCTCTTCGGCCACGGTCGGCGCGGCGTCATCCCGTGTCATCGTCACTCCGGCCGCGCCGCTGTTCTTTGACGTCTGCTTCGCCAGCCCGAAATCGAGGATTTTGGCGTGGCCGCGGGTGGTGATGAAGATGTTGGCCGGTTTTATGTCGCGATGCACGATGCCCTTGGCGTGAGCGGCTTCGAGGGCATCGGCGATCTCGACACCCAGTTCGAGCAGCAGATCGAGCGGCAGCGGCTTGCCGTTGATGCGGTGCTTGAGCGTCTGGCCTTCGAGGCACTGCATCGCGAGGAACGGCTTCCCATTGTGCTCGCCGATTTCGTAGATCGTGCAGATATTGGGGTGATCGAGAGCGGAGGCTGCGCGGGCTTCGCGCTCGAAGCGCTCGAGGGCTCGCGGGTCGCGGGCCAGGTCTTCGGGAAGGAATTTCAGCGCGACGAAGCGGCCGAGTTTCGTGTCCTCGGCTTTATAGACCACTCCCATCCCCCCGCCGCCGAGCCTTTCGACGACACGGTAGTGAGAGACGGCCTGTCCAATCAGTGATGAAGGGTCAGCCACGTCGCAGGCATCTTATGGTGAGCCCGCAGGCAAGTCAACGGACTTGAAGTCAGGATGAAAACCACCTCATCGCGGAGACGCGGATGGCGCGCAGAAACCCGGAGAAACCAACCTCAGGGGACGGGAAACAGTTTCAGGATTTGTTTGCCGGGCTCGGTGACGGCGATCCATTTCCCGTCGGGGGAAACGTGGAAATTGTGATAGATGAGGCCGTGAAATGCGTAATCGAATGTCCCGCTGGGAAGGCTGATCCAGAGCAACTGATCGGTTTGGTCGTTGGGGCCGCGCTTGAGCAACAAATGTGAGTCGTCGGCCGACCATTCGTAGCGGCCGAAGGGCAGCTTGAAGCTGGTGACTTTATCGGGATTGGCCACCGAGCGAATTTCCATCGTGTCGCCATCGCGGAAGTAGGCGATCTGTTTGCCGGAGGGCGAGACGGTGAGATGGCCGCTGTAGCCTGCGAGCGTGGCGAGGGTGCGCTCGGTTTTGTGAACGAGATCGATCCAGAACGAGGTGGATGGGTCCCTGGATGTTCTTGTCGCGTTCGATGGCGGCCCCGGCGTTGTGCGCCGGGCTCCAGGCGACGGCGGCGTAGTAGTGATCGGGCAGAATCGTGCCGCCGGTGCCGCCTTCGGGACGCACGTAGGCGATCTGGTAGAGCAGGCTGTCCTTGGGCTGCGTCATGTAGACGACGGTCTGGCCGTCGGCGAGCCAGGCGGCGTTGGTCGCGCCGAAAATCGCGCTGTTCTTGGGGTTCGTGCCCTCGATATTGATTTCCTTGCCCTGGCCGTCCATCAAGTCGGTCAACTCGCCGGATTGGACCTTCCCTCCGCTGCCCTCGCGGCTGGGAACCAGCGCCCGCGTGATCATCTGGAGGGTCATGTGGCGATCGTCGGGCGCGATGCGAATCGCCTGAATCTGGAAGCTGACGGGAACGGGACTCTTGACCAGCTTTTTGCCTTCGACGAGACGTTTCTTGTGGCCGTCAATCGTGACTTCCCAGATGCTGTCGTGCTCAACGAGCATCTTTTTGTCCTTCGCGACGCGCTCCTCGGAGATGCGGCGGGCGGCGTAGACGATGCGATTGCCGCTGGGGGAAAAGGCGAAGACGGTGCAGTCGTCGTCGACGGTGAGCTTCGCCTGCTGCGCGAGAGCGGGGAGAACGGCGGCGACGGCCAGCGCGACGAGCGCGGCGAGGGTGAGTGGAGCGGCGAGCGAATGCCTCGTGTCGCGGTTCATGGTTGCGGCTTCTCCGCGCGGGCGGCCTTGCGGCGGCGCCATTCCTCGATGCGTTTTTGGAGTTGGGCTTCGTAGCCCTCATTAGTCGGCCGGTAGTATTGGCGGCCGCGCAGGGAATCGGGCAGGCAAGGCATGTCTGTAGTTTTCTCCTCGAAATCGTGTGCGTATTTGTAGCCGTGGCCATAGCCGGATTCCTTCATGAGCGCGGTGACCGGGTTGCGCAGATGGAGCGGGACGGGCTCGGCCTCGGTTTCCGACAAATCCCTTTTCACCGCGCCGTAGGCGGTGTAGAGCGCGTTCGATTTCGGCGCGAGCGCCAGATACACGGCGGCTTCGGCGAGCGCGAGATTGCCCTCGGGCGGGCCGACGAAATCGGCCGCCTGCATCGCGGCGATGGCGATGCGCAGCGCGCCCGGATCGGCCAGGCCGACGTCCTCGCTCGCCATGCGCACCAGGCGCCGCGCGAGGTACAGCGGATCCTCGCCCGATTCGAGCATGCGCGTGAGCCAATAGAGCGCGGCGTCGGGATCGGAATTGCGCACCGATTTATGGAGCGCGGAGATCAGGTTGTAATGCTCCTCGCCGGTCTTGTCGTAGAGGAGCAGCTTGCGCTGCAGCACGTCTTCGACGAGCGCGCGGGTGAGCACGCGCCGGCCCGCGGCGTCGGGCGTCGCGCCGAGCACGGCGGCTTCGAGCGAGTTGTAGGCAGAGCGCGCGTCGCCGTTGGCGTAGACGGCGATGAGCTGAAGCAAATCCTCGTCGGCGACGATTTCGCCGTATTCGGCGCGGTCGCCGAGGCCGCGCTCGGCGTCGGCGAGCGCGCGCCGCAGAAGCGTGACCAATTGTGCGGCTTCGAGCGCGCGCAGCATGTAGACTTTTGTGCGCGAAAGCAGCGGGCCGATCACTTCGAAGGAGGGATTCTCCGTCGTCGCGCCGATCAGCACGATGCTGCCGCGTTCGACCCAGGGAAGGAACGCGTCCTGCTGCGCCTTGTTGAAGCGATGCACTTCGTCGACGAAGACGATCGTGCGGCGGCCCAGTCCCCGCGAACGCTCGGCGCGCTCCATCACTTTCCGGATTTCCGCGATGCCGGAAAGTACCGCGCTGAAGGGAACGAATTCCGATTGCGTCATATGCGCGATGATTTGCGCGAGCGTCGTCTTGCCGCAGCCGGGAGGGCCCCAGAGGATCATCGAGCTGATTTCGTCGCGCTCGATCTGGTGGCGCAGCGGCTTGCCGGGTGCAAGCAGGTGTTCCTGGCCGATGAACTCGTCGAGGGTGCGCGGGCGCATGCGGTCGGCGAGCGGAGCCGACTCTTTCTTTTTGCCGGGCGTGGTGGCGAAGAGGTTCATCGTTACGTTTCCAGCGCTGCCGCGCGCTGCCGGGCAGCTTCGTAGAGCACCACGGAGGCGGCCACAGCGGCATTCAGCGATTCAACCGGTTGCGCGAGCGGAATCCGGATGGAGGCATCGGCCGAGCGCAGAACCGGGTCCGGCAAGCCGTGCGCTTCGCCGCCAATGAGCAATGCCACCGGACCGCGCAAATCGACGGCGTGCGGCTCGCGCGGCGGCGCGCCTTCGGTCGAAAGGCCGGACGTTGTGGCGACGAGCGACACTCCCGCGACATGCAATTGCGCGAGCAGTACCGCCGGCTGCGTGCGGAGCAGCACGGGCAGGCGAAACACGGAACCGGCCGACGCGCGCATCGCTTTCGGGCCGTACGGGCTGGCGCTGGCCGCGGCGGCGACGATGCCGGTCGCGCCAAGCGCCTCGGCCGAGCGCACGATCGTGCCCACGTTGCCCGGATCCTGCACGCCGACGAGCACAACGACCAGCGGCACGCCGCGGACGATATCCTCGAAGCTATATTCCGGCAGGCGAACCAGCGCGGCGATGCCTTGCGGCGTTTCGGTGGCGGCGATCGAGTCGAAGAGGCGATCGGTGGTGCGCAGCACGCGCGGCGCGGCCGTGGCGGGCGCACCGGCGGCTCCGGCGAGGCCGAGACGCGCGAGATGCTTTTCGCCCGCGGGGCTCGAGAGAACGGTTTCGATTTCAACGGCCGAGCGCAGCGCCTCTTCGACCAGGTGCGGGCCTTCGATGCCGTAGACGTTCGGTTCGCCCGAATCTCCGGCGAGCGCGGCGCGAAAGCGCTTCAGCCAGCGATTGTCCTTGCTCGTGATGGGCGCAGGGGTGGTTCCGGAGGTTTCCGGCGGGGCGGGAAAGTCGGAATGGGCGCGGCCGGAGGGCATCGAGTGAAGCGTAGCAAAGGGCCGCGAGGCAGTAAAGAAGCCGTGAATCGTGGCACGTGGCCGGTGGCCAGTGATCGGTGACCGGTGAAGCGTGGCTCGTGAGCCGTCGCCTGGGCGTTGCGGGCCGCAGGCCAAGAATCACCAACCACCGGTCATTGACCACTGACCACGGGTTACGAAATACGGACCCCGCGTCGCCCTACTTGCGGGCCAGGATGACGTTTTGGACCATGGGCGGAAGCGCTTGCATCTCGGTGGACTCGAAGCCGGCGTTCCGGAACATTTGTTCAAGCTCGCGGAAGGTGTAGGCGTCGCCCGCGGGGGTGGTGCCGAGCATGATGATGCTGAACGACGCGGGGACGCGCGGCGAGATGCGGTCTTCGTTGGGAACGAATTCGAGGGCGATCGCGCGGCCGCCATCGGCGAGCGCCGCGCGTACTTTCCGGAGAAAAGCCTCGATCGTCGGTGGATCGAAATGGTGGAGGAAGTTGGTGAGCAGGACGGCGTCGTAGCCTTCGCCGAATTCGACGTCGAAGGCGTTGCCGGGGAGCGCGTGGTAGCGGCCGGCGACGCCGGCTTTTTCGGCGTTTTCGCGCGCGACTTCGAGCACGGCGGGCCAGTCGACGGCGTAAATTTCCGCTTCGGGATTGTGCCGGGCGATCGCGATGCCGAACAGGCCATGGCCGGCGGCGATGTCGAGCACTTTTACTTTTCCATGCACAGCGCCGGCGCCCTGCGCGATGAGTTCGGCGGGCAGCCCCATCAGCGGGGCCATCGACCGCGCGAATTCCACCCACATCGGATTCTCCGGCGCCACCGTGCCGCCGGGCTGGAACACCGCGCCGCCGTGGCGGACCGCGGAGGTGAGGTCCTTGAAGAAGTCGATGTTTTCTGTCGAAGCGAGGAAATTGGCCATCGTGCCGAGGTAGGCGGGGGAGCGGCGATCGAGAAACATCGAGGCGGCGGGCGAGAGGGCGTAGTGGCCGTCGTCCTTGGTGAGGAATTCGTTGATGACGAGGAAATCGCAGAGAATGCGCACGCCGCGCTCGGCGGCCTGGCAGTGCGCGGACAGGGCGGCGGGCGTGTTTTTGCCTTCGGCGATGCCGGTGAAGAGGTCGATCTCAATGCCGGTCTTCAACGCGGCGCTCAAGCGGAAAGAGGTCAGGCCTTCGAGAATCGGTTCCGGAGACACAGCGGGACCTGGGAAGCTCGACACGAAACACCTCTGGGGAAGTGGGATCATCCGCGTTGCGGATTGGCGGATTCTACGACAGGGCGGTGAAGTCCGCCAAGCGAGTCGGGAGGGAGGCCATGCACGCGGAGCCGGGAGCCATCGCGGGACTCTCGGAATTGAGCCGTTTCGGGTTATCCTTGGGCTGGTTGCGGCCCCACGAGGGCTGTGATAACGTTCCGCCCCGACTTCACAATGCGCGCGAGCACACCTTGCCTGCCGAAATCCTAAAGATTTCCCGCGACCAACCCGAAGCGCACGTGCTCGAATACGCCGCCGGTTTCATCCGCCGCGGCGAAGTGGTTGGGATTCCCACCGACACGCTCTACGGGCTCGCCGCCGACCCATTCAATCTGGCCGCGATCGAGCGCATCTTTCGCGTGAAGGGCCGCGCGGAGACGAAAGCGTTGCCCATCCTGATAGCTTCGATGGAGCAGGCGCCGATTCTGGCCCGCGAGTTGCCCGAAGCGTTTCATCGGCTGGCGAAGGCGTTCTGGCCGGGCGCGCTGACGCTGATCGTCGACGCCTCCGACCGGATTCCGCTGAAGGTGACCGGGAACACGGGGCGCATCGCACTGCGCTGGCCGCAGTGCGCGCCAGTGTGCAAGCTGATCGAAAAGGTGAGCGGGCCGGTGACGGGAACCAGCGCGAACCTTTCCGGTTTCCCGCCATGCTCGAACGCCGCGCAGGTGTTCAAGCAATTGGGCGAACGTTTGCCGCTGATCCTCGACGCCGGCGAAACCGGCAAGACGCTCGCCTCGACGATTGTCGATGTGCGCGCCGAAGAATGGCGCATCGTCCGCGAAGGCGCCATCGCCGAGGCGGACATTTTGCACGCACTGGCGTAGGGCTGCTTTTTCAATTTTCCCTGCTTTTTCCTCCGGGCAGGTTCTACCTGGGAATGCGCTCACGGCTTACCCGAGAAACCCATTTCACCACGGAGGACACGGAGTTCCACGGAGGTTCTCCCCGTGCGCCTCCGTGGCCCTCCGCGTCCTCCGTGTTCATGTTCCCGGTTTTCTGTTTGCCTTTATTTATCTTGAAGAACAACGGAGGTGAGGAAGTCGTAGCCGCCGGCGGGGTCGATGTGGACGTTGGTCACGCGGGCGCGGTGGACGGCTACGTTGTCGAGGTACCAGAGGTTCAGGTAGGGCTGGTCGCGGGCGATGATTTGCTGGACCTGGGCGTAGAGTTGTTTGCGTTTCGCCTGATCGGGCTCGACCCGGGCTTCCTCGAGCAGGCGGTCCAGTTCGGGATTGATGTAGCGACCGCGATTGGCGCCGGTGGGCGGAATTTCCTTGGAATCGAAGACGTAATAGAAGATGTCGGGGTCGTTGTTCGCGCCGATCCAGTGGAGCGTGTAGAGCTGGAAGGCGCCGCGGGTGATGTCGGCGTAAAAGGTGCCGAATTCGAGCGAGTAGAGATCGAGCGCCACGCCGACTTGCCTCCATTGCTGTTGCAGGACGGCGGCGAGCAGGCGCGCGGTTTCGTCGGTCGAAGTTTTCAGCGTGAGATGGAAGCGAATACCATCGGGACCGCGCGGGAAGCCGGCTTCGTCGAGCAATTTGTTGGCGCGCGCGGGATCGAAATCGTAGTGCGGGATATCGGGATCGTAGGCCCAGTTGTTGGGTGGGAGAAGATCGTTGGCGATGCGCGCCTGGCCGCGGAGCAGATAGCTGATGATCTGCGCGCGATCGGTGGCGTAAGCGAGAGCTTGGCGCACGCGGGCGTGGCGCAGGATCGGGTCCTGACAGTTGATGGCGACGTATTGGATGATCGTGCCCGGTTGATCGGCGACGCGAATGGAGGGATCCTTCGCCAGCGCTTCCACCATGTCGGGCGTGAGCGAATTCAGATCGATATCGGCGCTGCCCTTGCGCAATTCGAGCGCGCGCGTGGTGGCGTCGGGCACGATGCGGAAAACGACCCGCTCGATATTCGGCGGTTTGCCGAAATAGGTGGGGTTTCGCTCGAGCACGACTTCCTCGCCGTGAACCTGGCGCACGAAACGGAACGGGCCGGTGCCGATCGGATGGTCGGCGGGATTGAACGCGCCGCCGGGCGTGCCGGGGCGCGGAACGATGCCGATGGCCGGGCGCATGAGATCCCACAAAAAAGAGGCGTAGGGCTGGCGGAGATGGAAGACGACGGTGAGTGGATCGGGCGTATCGATTTCGCGAACGATGGCGAACGCGCCGCGCTTGGGCGTTTTCACTTCGCCGGACATGATCGATTCGAACGTGTATTTCACGTCGGCGGAGGTAAGCGGCTGGCCGTTCTGGAAACGGACGCCGGGGCGGAGATGAAAGATGTAGGTGAGCGGGTCGGGCATTTGCCAGCTTTCGGCGAGGTCGGGAGCGACGGTCATCTGGGGGTTGCGCTGCACGAGGCTGCTGAAGATGAGGCCGTCGAGATATTGCGATTCGGCGTCGGTGCCGATGCGGGGATCGAGATTGTTGGGCGTGTTTTCGATGAGGAAGACGACGGTGTCGGGGCGCGGGTGGGCGGAGCCGGTGGCGCAGGCGGCGAGACAAAGGGCAACGGCTGACGCTAGGACGAATGCGGCAATTCCGCGCGCAAAGGCTGAGGTTCTCGTAGCACAGCCATTCCTGGCTGTGCGCTTTTCGTCGGTCGCCGCTACCGCTGCCGAACCGCAGTCGCGTGTAGCGGCGGGCTTCAGCCCGGCATCGTTCCTTCGCCATCCCGAAAAGATGCCGCCCTGAAGGGCGGCGCTACACAGGCTCTCGCATGCGGTGACTACAGCACCGACGAGGGACAGCACCCAGGCGGGGCCAAGGGTGAATCGTTTAACGGGCGGCACGAGGAGGGTATACCACTTTTCCGAGGATCGCGGGGCGGCGGGCTCCGGTGGCGGCGGGGAGATTGGCGGGGCGATGGTGCCAGGTTTCATAGGCCAGGACGGCGAAGGCGAAGGCTTCCTTGGCGTCTTCGGAGATGCCGAACTCTTCGGCTCTGCGGAGGTGGATTCGGCCGAGGGCCGCTTCGAGCTGCGCGACTATGAGCGGATTGTGGGCGCCGCCGCCGGAGACGATCAGCTCATCGATACGCGTGCGCGGGAAAACGTAGCGGTTGAGCGCGTCGAGGATCGAGAGCGGAGTGAGCAACGTGGCCGTAGCCAGAACGTCTTCGGGGCGCGCGTTGCGGGCGAGATTCAGCAGGCGAGCGACGTAGGCGCGGCCGTACTGTTCGCGGCCGGCGGATTTTGGCGGCGCGACGCGGAAATACGGATCGGCGAGCAGTCGATCGAGGATGCGGCGAATGGGGCGGCCGCGCGAGGCGAGGCTCGCGTTGCGGTCGAAGGCGCGGCGGCCGCGAGTGAAATGGTGAGCGAGGGCGTCGATCACCATGTTGCCGGGGCCGGTGTCGAAGGCGAGAACGTCTTCCGGACGCGATGCGGGCGGAATCACGGTGACGTTGGCGATGCCGCCGATATTGAGCGCCACGCGGCCGCGGCGCGGTTCACGATACAGCAGAAAATCGACGAACGGAACGAGCGGCGCTCCCTGGCCGCCGGCGGCCATGTCCGCGGGGCGGAAATCGGCGACGACGGGGATGCCGGTGCGGGTGGCGATGACGGACGGTTCGCCGATCTGAAAAGTGGAGGCAATTGCGCGGCCCAGGAAGCGCGAGGCGCGGCCTTGATGGAAGATCGTCTGGCCGTGTGAGCCCAGGAGATCGATTTTCGCGAGAGAGATGCGGAATTCGACGGCAGGCGGCGAGGGCCGCTTCGGCGAAAAGCTCGCCGATTAGGAAATTCAACTGGCTGATTTCCTCAGTCGTTGTTTCGGCGCCTTCGGCTACGCGGAGAATCGTGCGGCGAACAGGAGCGGGGTAGGGCACGGTGAGGAAATTTTCGAGATGCGCGTGCAGGCGCGGCGGCGCGCCTTCGATGCGGGCGAGCGCAACGTCGATGCCGTCGGCCGAAGTGCCGGAGATGAGGCCGAGGACGCGCATCAGGAAATCTGCTTCTTGAGTTCGGCGAGCAGCGCGAGCGCCTCGATCGGCCTAAGCGTGTCGGGATCGAGCGAGCGCAGCGTATCGACGATTTTCTGGTCGAGCGGGGTGAACATGGCGGGCTGCTCGGCGGCCTGTGGCGAGAGCTTGTCGGTGAGCTGCTGTTCGCTCTGCTCGTGGCGATGGAGAATTTCGCGGGCGCGTTCGATGACGCGCGGCGGCAGGCCGGCGAGGCGGGCGACCTCGATGCCGTAGCTGCGGTCGGCCGAGCCGGGCTCGACGCGATGCAGGAAGATGACCTCCTGCCCGGCTTCGCGGACGGCGACGTGGAGATTCGCGACGCCTTCAAGCCGGTCGGCGAGTTCGGTGAGTTCGTGGTAGTGAGTGGCGAAGAGGGTGCGGGGCCGGGGATGCGCGTCGAGCGCCTCGACGACGGCCCAGGCGATGGCGAGGCCGTCGTAGGTGGAGGTGCCTCGGCCGACTTCGTCGAGCAGGACGAGGCTGGCTTCGGTGGCGGAATTGAGGATCGCGGCGACTTCGCTCATCTCTACGAGGAACGTCGAGCGGCCGCGCGCGAGATTGTCGCTCGCGCCGATGCGGGTGAAGATGCGGTCGGTGACGGGCAGGCGCGCCTCGGCGGCGGGAACGAATGAGCCCATCTGCGCCATCAGGACGATGAGAGCGGCCTGGCGCAGGTAGGTGGATTTGCCGCCCATGTTCGGGCCGGTGATGACGAGAATCGCGTGCGAGGTCGCGTTCAGGTACAGGTCGTTCGGGACGAAGCGGTCGCCGCGGCGCTCGAGCAGGCGTTCGAGCACCGGATGGCGCCCGCCGATGATGTACAGCTCGTCGCCGTCGTGAAATTCGGGACGGACGTAGTTGCGAGCTACGGCGAGGCGGGCGAAGGCGACGAGAACGTCGAGGCTGGCGATAGCGCCGGCGGTGTGGCGGATGCGCTGCGCGTGGCCGCCGACCCAGGCGCGCAGTTCGGTGAACAGGCGGCGCTCGATTTCGAGGATGCGGCTGTCGGCTTCGAGCACCTTGCGTTCGTATTCCTTCAGTTCGGGCGAGACGTAGCGCTCGGCGCCGACGAGCGTTTGTTTGCGCTCGTAATCGGCGGGGACGAGGTGCACGTTGGGTTTCGAGACTTCGATGGAGTAGCCGAAGACCTGATTGAAACGGATTTTCAGCGAGCCGATGCCGGTGCGCTTGCGCTCGCGATCCTCCATCTGAGCGATCGTCTGCTTGGCGCCGGTGCTGAGGTCGCGCAGCTCGTCGAGTTCGGCGTTGTAGCCGCGGCGGATCACGCCGGGCTCGGTGGGCTGGGCCGGGGGATCCTCGGCGATGGCGCGTTCGATGCGATCGCGAACGTCGGCTAGTTCGTCGATCTGCTCGCGGAGGGCGGCGAGGCGGGCGCTGGTGCAGCGGGCGAGGAAGCCGCGCACGAGCGGAAGACGTCCGAGAGAGCGGCGGAGCGCGACGAGATCGCGCGGCGTGGCGACGTTCAGCGTGATGCGGCTGGTGAGGCGCTCGAGGTCCATCACGCCGGAAAGGTCGGTGCGCAACTCCTCGCGGAGCACGGTGGAGGCGGCGAGTTCGGCGACGGCGTCGAGCCGCGCCTCGATTTCGGCGCGATCGACGGACGGGCGCAGGATGCTCGCCCGGAGCAGGCGCGCGCCCATGCCGGTCGCGGTTTCGTCGAGCGCGGCAACGAGCGTCGCTTCGGCGCTGCCGCCCGAGATCGGGGAGATCAGCTCGAGATTGCGCACGGTGGAATCGTCGAGCACCATCGCGTCGCGATCGTCGTAGAAGCGGATGCGGTCGAGATGCTCGAGACGGCCGCCGCCCACCGCGGACGTTTCGCGCAGGTAGTGGACCAAGGCGCCGGCGGCGGCGATGGCGAGCGGATGGCCTTCGAGGCCGAAGCCGTCGAGCGTGACGACGCCGAACTGATCGGCGAGCAGGCGCGCGCCGTAATCGGGGCGAAAAACCCAGTCGTCGAGACGCGTTTCGACGGCGCTCTGGAACTGGCCGTCGCGGCCGGGCGAGAAGAGCGTGGTGGGCCGCGGCAGGAGCACTTCGCGGGCGCGCAGGAGATCGAGTTCCTCGCGCAGGCGGGTTTCGGCGTCGGGGCCGGAAAATTCCGTGGCGGTGAATTCGCCGGTGGAGACATCGGCGGCGGCGAGGCCAACGATTCCGGCGTCGAGATCGCGGGCGACGGCGGCGAGGTAGTTGTTTTCGCGGGGTTCGAGCAGGGGGAAATCGGTCGCGGTGCCGGGGGTGATGACGCGGATTACTTCGCGGTGCACCAGCTTCTTTTTCCGGGAAGGCTCTTCCATCTGCTCGCAGATGGCGACCTTGTAGCCGGCGCGAATCAGGCGCGCGATGTAGTTTTCGGCGGCGTGGTAGGGCACGCCGCACATGGGGACGGGCTGGCCGGCTTCGCGATTGCGGGAGGTGAGAGTAATTTGCAGTTCGCGCGAGGCGGCGATTGCGTCCTCGTAGAAGAGTTCGTAGAAATCGCCCAGCCGGAACAGGAGCAGCGCTTGCGGGTAGCGCTGCTTGATGCCGTGATACTGGCGCAGAAGTGGAGAAGTTGCTTCAGTCATGTTCCGGGTCGAACCGGCGGCCGGCCGGTGCTCGAAGCGTTATACCTTCGTGCGGCCTTTCTGTCGAGTGAGGGGTGTGGATTGTTGGGGGCTGTCGCTAAAAACGCAGGGAAAGACAGCTCAGGCCGCCATCCATCTTTTGGAATTCCGACATTTCGAGTGGAACGATGAGCAGGCGAAGCGCTTTCAGTGATTGCTCGGCGCCGGGATAGCCGGCGGGGATCAGCAGCGAGTCGTTTACGCGGACGCAATTGGCGGCGTAGGTTTCCTCGGGGCTGACCTGGAGGATGGAATAGCCGCGGAACTCGTCGCGCCTGGCGAGTTCCTCGGCCACGAAAAGCTTCCCATCGCCCAGCCAGGCGATGCCGCTCTTCAGGTGCAAAATGCCGCCAGTGTCCCGGACGTCGACGAAAGAAGATGTATAGCCCTCGGCCGAAAGGAAGGCGGCGAGTTGGCGCGCCCCGGCTTCGTTGGTTCGGCGCGAAATGCCGATGAAGAAATGATTACCGGCTTGGCAGACATCGCCGCCGTCCAGCGTGCCGGGAGCGGCGATTTCGTGGACACTGACGAAAAACTGCCCGATGGCCGAGCGAACCGTCGCGACTTCTCCTTGCCGGCTCGGCGCGCCGGGGCGAGCCAGGATGGCGCTCCGCGGAGTGAGCACCGCGACGTCCTCGACAAACGTGGAATCCGGATGGTTGAGATCGGGATCGAGCACGGTCAGCTGCAAGCCACAGTGCTGGAGCGCGCGGCAATAGGCTTCATGCTGGGCGAGCGCCTTGGCGTGGTCGGGAGGGTCGCCACGGTAGGACGTGAGGCCAGAAGCGAAGTTTTCACCCGGCGGGCGCACAATCGCATGAGCGAACAAGAGTTCTCCTCTTCTTACCACGAGCGGCAGAAATTCCGGATCCGATTCGTTTCCTTACGCACTCAGCCAGTCTGAGGCCGATTGCGCCGTTTCATCAAGGCGTAGGCGGGCAGGCAGGCGGCCAGCAGCGCCCCGGCATACGCCGCGTTCCGCGAATCGCTGACTGCCGCGGCGATGAGAAACAGGATCGAGCCGGCCAGCACCACGGCGGTGGTCCACGGATAACCCCAGGCGCGGAACGGCCGGGGCAAATCCGGCTCGCGACGGCGGAGGGCGAACATCGCCACGTAGCAGGTGCAGTAATTGGCCACCATGATGATCGCGGCAATGGCGACAATTCGGTTGAACGTTCCTGTCGCCACCAGGATCGCGGCGGTCGCGGCGGAAAACAGCATCGCCGGACGCGGTGTGCCTCCGGGGCTCACAGTGCCGGCGCTTTTCAAGAACAGGCCATCGCGGCCGATAGCGAAAATGATGCGGGTGGCTCCAAGCAAGACGGAATTCATGAGGCCGAGCAGCGTAAGCAGCGAGAGCAGCGTGATGAACTTGCCGCTCCATCCGGAGAAGAGGATCTGGGCGACATCGGCGGCGGGAAGCTGCGAAGAGGCCAGGCGCGAGATCGGGAGAACGTGCAGGAACGCCAGGTTGAGGAAGAGATACAGGCCAAGGAGGATGAGCACGCCACCGATCATGGAGCGAGGAAAGTCGTCGGGACTCTGGTTTTCTTCGGTGAAGTAGATCGCGGCATACCAGCCGTCGTAGGTGACGATCACGGCGCGCAAAGCGACAACCAGCGCCGCCAGCATGCCGAAAAATCCCAGAGAAACGGCTCCGGTTACGGCCGCGGCGGTCGGAGCCGCCCCGGAAGCCGGATGCGCGGCTGCCGAGCCGCCTCGGTAGAGCAAGAAGCAGGCCGCAGAGAGGAAAATCATCGCCAGTGCCGTCGCCGAACTGACGATTTTCTGCACGAGGCTGCTCAGGCGGAGTCCGGCCCAATGCAACAAGGCAAACGCCGCCACCAGCGACAGCGCAATGGTTCTCGCCGAAACCGGCAGTTGCGGAAAGAGCGCCAGCGAAAATCCGGCGGCGGCGACCGCGCCATAGGCCACCGCGGCACAGTTGTTCAGCCAATCTCCCCAGCCCGCGGCGAAGCCGGCGAAGCCGCCGAACGCCCGTCGCGCGTAAACGTAGAAGCCGCCGGCCTGGGGCAGCATCGCGCCGAGTTCGGTGACCGAAAATGAGCCGAGCAGCGCGTAGCTCCCGCCCAAAACCCACACGAGCAGGATGAGCCAGTAGTTGCGCAGTTCGCCGGCCACCATGCCGGGCAGGCGCAGGATGCCGACGCCGATCGTGCTGCCCAGGATGACCGCGACGCCGAAAGTCGCGTCGAGAACGCGCAGGAGCTGGTTGCCGGAGACAGGCTTGACGGTGCCGCTGGTTGCGGGATCGCTCATTCGCAATTTCTGTTACGAACTCACGACACGACGCGCAACACTACACCGGACCGTAGTTGAGCGCAATTGCGAAGCAGGTCTGCGCAACTTTGCCAATCAACGCCCCTTTGAGGCGTGCCAGAGCGCTTCCCATTGGACCGTGAAGCGGAGTTCGGAGCTTGGACGGAGCGACGGGCTATACTAGGCGGACAATGCCTGACACGGGACTGGAGATCGAGATCAAGCTGCGGGTGGAGGATGCCGCGGAAATGGGGCGGCGACTGCGGCGGCTTCGTGCTCGGTCGTTTGGCCGCGTGCATGAGATGAATACGCTGTTCGATACTCCGGACAACTCGCTGGGGCGATCGGGGCGCGTGTTGCGGGTCCGCTCGACCGAAGAGGTCGGGCCGGCGAAAGCGGGACGCGGGCGGTCGCGGAAGGGCGGGCGGGATCGGCGCATTAACGGCGTGCTCACCTACAAGACTCCGGTGGAGGGAAGCCGGTACAAGGTGCGGCAGGAGACGGAAGTGACGGTTGGCTCGCCGGAACAGGCCGAGCGGATTTTGGAAGGTCTGGGGTTCAGGCCGTGGTTTCGCTACGAGAAGTTCCGGACCACGTATCGCGTGCCGGGCCTGCCTCGGCTGGTGATCGACCTCGACGAGACGCCGATGGGAGTCTATCTCGAACTTGAAGGGCCGCCGGGCTCGATCGACCGCGCGGCGGGACGGCTGGGATACGGGCCGGGGGACTATCTGCGGGAGAGCTATTACGAGCTTTTCGAGCGCGAGAGGGCGAGCGCGGGGCTCGAACGGGGCCAGATGCTCTTTCCCGCGAAACATTAGTCGAATTCCGCGACTCTGTTCTTGACAAAGGTTGCGAGTGCTCCTAGTAAGGGATACGTGGGAGATATGGATTTAAGCAGAGGCTTCGCCGGCTGTCGGCTGCTCGTCCGAAGAGGGGCGAGTCCGGCTGGCTGTCCCGCCTTAGCGGCGCTCGGTCCGGGGATTTAGATAACCCGGTGCCAGCGCCCCGTGGCCGAAGCGTTTGCTGCCGGCCACGGGGCTTTTTTGTGTCCCGCCTTCGCCAAGGCTGCGGCGGGCAGGCCCGGCCTTAGTCTATGGCGGGCGGTCCCGGGCCATGGCGATGGCGGGCAGGTTTCCCGAGGAGAATGGCGTGCTCCGAGCCACCGAAATCCTGGGTGCGCAAGCCTACGACGCGCTGGGCAACTACGTCGGGCGCCTGCGGGAGATGTTTATCGAGCCCGCCGAGCAGCCGAACCGCGTCGCGTGGCTGCTGCTTGCCCGGGGACGGTTTCAGCCGCTGGTGGCGCGCTGGGACCAGGTAGCGTTCGTCGCGCCGACGACCCTGCGGCTGAACGTGGACGAGCGGGCGCTCCAGGCCTACATCCCGAACGAGGCGTGGCTGGCGGTGCGAAAGGATCTGCTCGACCAGCAGATCATCGACACGCACGGGCGCAAGGTGGTTCGGGTGAACGATATCGGGATGGCCGAGGTGCGGACGAACGGCTCGGTGGAGTTGCGGGTCATCCAGGTGGATGTGGGTCTGCCCGGCGCCGTGGGCCGGCTGATGCAGGGGCTGGCGCCGACGCAGTTGATACGCCGGCTGCAGGACCGGCTGCCGACACGGGTGATTCCGTGGGAGTTCGTGAACCTGATCGAACCGGACCCGCTGCGGCGCGTGAAGCTGCGGCTTACGGGGCATCGCCTGGCGCGGCTGCACCCGGCCGACCTGGCCGACATCATGGAAGAGCTGTCGCCGAGCGAGCGGGGAGCCATCATCGGCTCGCTCGACGAGCAGACGGCGGCGGATGTGATCGCCGAACTCGATCGCCGGCTGCAGACGCAGGTGGTCGAAAAACTGGCGCCGGGCCGCGCGGCCGGGATTCTGGAGGAAATGGAACCGGACGAAGCGGCGCACCTGCTGGCGGATCTGCCGCCGGAGACCAGCCAGGAACTGCTCTACGAACTGTCGCGGGAAGACGCACGGGACGTGAGCGAGCTGCTGCAGTTCGGCGAAGGGACCGCCGGCTGGATGATGAATACGGATTTCGTTTTCGTGGGGGAGAACGCCACGCGCGAGGAAGCGGCCAACTGGATTCGCACGCGCGACATTCACCCCGACCAGCTCGACACGATCATCCTGATCGACGCCCGCGCCGTTTTCGCCGGCACCGTTTCGGTCGGCCGGCTGCTCCTGGCCGCCGACGAGCGCCCGATGCGGGAACTGCGCGGCGAGCCATTGCTTTCGGTGAAGGCGGACACGGAAGAGCGGGAAGTTTTCGAATTGTTCGACAAATACAATCTGCGGAGCCTGGCGGTGGTCGACGAGGATGACCGGCCGATCGGCGTGATCACGGTCGACGACGTGGTCAGCCGCCTGCGTCACAAACTATGAACTGGCCCGCGCTCACCAATCGCATTCGCGCCTCGCGGCGCCGGCCGGAAGCCGAGCCTTCGGTTCGCCATCGCCTGCACATGTGGCGGCGGCGCCTGTTTCTGTTTCTGGCGGTAATCGGTCCCGGGCTGATCACCTCCAACGTCGACAACGACGCGGGCGGCATCGCCACCTATTCGCAGGCCGGGGCGCAATTCGGCTACGCGCTGCTCTGGCTTCTGCTGCCGCTGACCGTGGTGCTCTACATCAGCCAGGAGATGTGCGCGCGGATGGGCGTCGTGACCGGCAAGGGGCTCAGCGACCTGATCCGCGAAGAGTTCGGCTTTCGTTCGACCTTTTTCGTGATGCTTGCCGGGCTGCTGGTGGACCTGGGAAACACGATCGCCGAGTTCGCCGGCGTGGCGGCGAGCATGAGCATCTTCGGCGTGAGCAAATACATCGCCGTGCCGGTGGCGGCGCTGCTCGTCTCGGGTGCTGGTGGTGAAGGGAACCTACCGCGTGGTGGAAAAGGTGTTTCTGGCGGCGTGCGTTTTCTACATCTCCTACATTTTCTCGGCGTTCCTGGCGAAGCCGGATTGGACGGTGGCGCTCAAGCAGACGGTCGTCCCCAATTTCCACTTCAGCGGGGCGTACCTGGTGATGGTGATTGGCCTGGTGGGAACGACGGTCGCTCCGTGGCAGTTCTTTTATCTGCAGGCGGGCGAGGTGGAAAAGAAGATCGGGCCGCGGCAGTACCGGCACGCGCGGATGGACGTGCTGCTCGGGAGCATCACGTCGATGGCGGTGGTGTTCTTCATCATCGTTTGCACGGCGGCCACGCTGCACGTCGCCGGCCGCACCAACATCACCGACGCCGGCCAGGCCGCCGCCGCGCTCGCGCCGCTGGCCGGGCACTGGGCTTCGTGGCTTTTCGCTTTTGGCCTGCTGAACGCTTCGCTCTTCGCCGCTTCGATTCTGCCGCTCTCCACCGCGCACGTGATCTGCGAGGGATTGGGATTTGAGGCGGGCCTCGACCAGAAGGTGGGCGAGGCGCCGATTTTCTACGGCCTCTATACCGGGCTGATCGTCGTTGGCGCCGGCGTCATCCTGATTCCCAGAGCGCCGCTCTTCAAGATCCTGCTGCTCTCGCAGGTGGCCAACGGGATCTGGCTGCCGATCGTGCTTATCTTCATTCTGCTGCTGATCAACCGGCGCGACCTGATGGCGGAGATGACCAACGGGCGGGTGCTAAATGTGATCGCGTGGGTGACGAGCCTGGTCATGATCGTCATGACGCTGATCTGGATTTATGTTTCGATTTTCCAGCCGGGCACGGTGCCGGGGATGTTGCTTGGGCCGATGCCGTAGGCTGACGGCGGGCCGCCGCCGGCGCACGAGTCTCGATTGCGTCGCGGGGGCGGGTTGGAAACCCGCCCCTACAGGGAACTGGCCTGAATGGTCGTCGCCGGGGCGCGAGGGTTCGGTAGCCTTGCCGGGGGCGGGTTTGAAACCCGGCCCTACGAGGGCCTGCGTGGGTGGCTACCGCCGGCGCTCTGGCGCGAAACAGAGAGCGGGACGGCACTCGCGACTGGACACAGGGAAATTGGGCGTGAGCGGGTGTCGCGAAAGCGGCCGTCCCGTCCCGGCTCCCCGGAGGATTACTTCATGCCCGCTGCCGGTACTGCCGCCGCCAGGTTTGCTCGCACGCGTCCCAGCGCGGGCTCGGGGCGGTCATCGGCTCCGATGCGCGCCAGGCGCTCGCACACGTTGATGAGCGTCAGGAAAACGCTCAGCAGGCACGGCCGCGTATCGTCACGCAACCGAGTCCCGCTGGTGGCAAGCTGGGCGAGAACCATGGCCCGTGTGGCGAGGAATTCGTCGATTTCGGCGCGCCGGCGGCCGTCTACGCCGCCCAGCAGCGTCTCGCGACGAATCTCGGAACACTGAGCCTCCATCTGGCGGAGGAAGTGAAGCGGACAGAGTCTTTCCTGTTCGAGCACCCGGGGAACGGAGCCACGGCAAAGAGGGTGTTGGCATCCGGTATCCATGGTTACAATATCGTACAGACGTAACTTAGAAGTAAACACACGAAAGTGGGGTTGTGTTTTATCTGTTAGCCCCTTCGTGGGGTGCGCGGTGCGATTTGTTCCCACATTGGGATTCGACTGGGCGGACGGCGCTCCGCAGATCCTGTGGCTGACGTTGAATATGTCGGCAGTGCGGGGCGGCGGTTGCGCCGGTTTGCGGCCTATGCTAGCTTCGACGCGAGAGAGGCCGAAAAAGGCGCCGCACCTTTGCTAAAGCCGTCGAATCGTACCGAAACCCACCTGCTCGAACAATTGGACATGAACCGTTTGCCGCGGCATGTGGCCATCATCATGGATGGCAACGGCCGCTGGGCCCAGCGCCGTCATTTGCCGCGGATTGCCGGCCACCGCGCGGGAGTGCAGACGGCGCGGGAGGTGATCGAAAGCTCGGCGCGGCTCGGAATCGAGGCGCTGACGCTCTACGCCTTCTCGATGGAGAACTGGCGGCGTCCGCATTCCGAGGTGGATTTCCTGATGCGGCTGCTGCGCGAATATCTGCGCAAGGAACTGCCGGTGATTCACGAGAACAATATCCGGCTGCTCGTCGTCGGGCGCGGCAGCCAGCTTCCCGCGACGGTGCGGCGCGAGTTGGACCAGGCGATGAAGCTGACGAGCGGGAACACGGGAATGAAGCTGGTGGTGGCGCTCAATTACGGCGGCCGCGCGGAGATCGTCGACGCGGTGAACGCGATTCTGGAAGAACGGCGGAAGGCGGGCGAGCCGGCCGAATCCATCGACGAGCAGGCGATTTCCGATCATCTGTACACGGCGGGGCTGCCCGATCCCGATCTTCTGGTGCGGACGAGCGGCGAGCTGCGCGTGAGCAATTTCCTGCTCTGGCAGATCGCCTATGCCGAGATTTACGTGACGGAGACGCTGTGGCCGGATTTTCATCGCGCGAGCCTGTTGGAAGCGCTCATTGAATATCAGCGGCGGGAACGGCGCTACGGCGGATTGAGTCCCGGCCGGCGGGTTTCGAAGAGCGAGGGCCAAGCGGTCTCCTGATCGGCAGGCAAGGCCAAGTGCAGTTGTTGCGACCCGGGAGGGTCTCCCGACATTGTTTTGGAAACGAGCGCTGACGGCGGCCATTCTTGTGCCGGTGGTGGTGGGGGTGGTGTTGTACACCCCGCTGTGGCTGCTTTCGGGGCTGGCCGGGGTGGTGATTCTGCTCTCGCTGTGGGAGTTTTTCCGGATGGGGGAGCAGGCGGGATTCGACGGGTTCGTGCAGTGGACGACGCTGTGCGCGCTGCTGATCGTGTTCGTGCAATGGAGGGAAGCGGCCGATTCCGCCAAGCGAGTCGCAGGAGGGTGGATGCTCTCGCCGCCGGCCGCGGTGCCTGGCGGACTCGAGGCGATTCTGGTCCTCTATCTCCTGGGACTTGCGATATTGGCCAGCTTCACGCGGCTGGATGTGAGCCGGAGGCTGGGCGCGCTCGTCGAGAGCGCGGGCGGGTTGCTGCTGGTGGCGCTGCCGCTGAGCTATCTGGTGCGCATCGCGGGGTTTCCGAGCGGGCGAAGGTTTCTGCTACTGATCCTGGTGATGATGTGGGTGGGCGACACGGCGGCCTATTTCGTCGGCAAGAGCCTGGGCCGGCTGCCGATGGCGCCGGTGCTCAGCCCGAAGAAAACGTGGGAGGGTGCGGCGGCCAATCTGCTGGGGTCGGTGGCGGTTGGGTTCGTGGCCGCGCGGTGGCTGCCCGTGCCGGCTGTATCCGTTTTGATTCTGGCGGTGCTGGCGAATGTCGCGGGGCAGGCGGGTGACCTGTTAGAATCTGCCTATAAGCGGAGCGCCGGCGTGAAGGATTCCGGCCAGCTCCTGCCGGGGCATGGCGGCATGCTGGACCGGATCGACAGCCTTGCCCTGGCCGCGCCTATGGCATGGTGGTACTTGACGTTGCTGACCACTACAGGGCATCTCCGCTGACCAAACAGATGCGAGCCAAATGAAACGAATTGCCTTATTGGGTTCTACAGGATCGATTGGGCGCCAATCCCTGCAAGTCATTGATACACTCCAGGATCGCTTCTCCATCAGCGGCCTTGCCGCCGGTGGCAATCTCGACGAACTGACCGGCCAGGTGCTCCGGCATCGGCCGAAGGTGGTTTCGGTTGGAACGGTCGAAGGAGCCACGGAGCTGTGCGCGCGGCTGCGCGCCGCCGGGCACGATCCGTTGCCGGAAATACTTTTTGGCCAGGAGGGGCTCGAACGCGTGGCGACCGACCCCGAGGCGGACATGGTGATTTCGGCCGCGGTGGGCGTCGTGGGCCTGCCGGCGACTTACAAGGCCATCGAGATGGGAAAGCCGGTGGCGCTGGCGAACAAGGAAGTGATGGTGGCGGCGGGAGAAATCGTCTCGGCCGCGGCGCGGCGGGCGCGCGTGGATATCCTGCCGATCGACAGCGAGCACAGCGCCATCCATCAATGCCTGCGCTCGGGCGAGCGGCCGGAGCTGAAGCGGCTGGTGCTGACCGCCTCGGGCGGGCCGTTCCGCAAGACGCCGATTTCGCGGATGAAAAACGTGACGCCGGAGCAGGCGCTGGCTCATCCGAACTGGAAGATGGGGCAGAGAATCACGATCGATTCGGCGACGCTGACGAACAAGGGTTTCGAGGTGATCGAGGCGCGCTGGCTCTTCGACGCGCGGCCGGACCAGATTGACGTTGTGATTCATCCGCAATCGACGGTGCATTCGATGGTGGAGTTTGTCGACGGATCGGTGGTGGCGCAACTGGGGCCGCCGGACATGCGGATACCTATCCAATACGCGCTCACCTATCCGGCGCGATTGTCGGCGAGCGGTTTTTCGCTGGATTGGACGCGGATGCGGCTGGATTTCGAGGAAGTGCCGGCGAAAAAATTTCCCTGCCTGGGATTGGCGCGGCACGCGCTGCGCGAGGGTGGAGCGCTGCCGTGCGCGTTGAACGCGGCCGATGAGATTGCGGTGGCGGCATTTCTGGAGCGGCGGCTGGCGTTTGCCGATATTCCGAGGGTGATCGAGCGGGTGCTCGAGCGAATGCCGCGAGCGCGGTTCGAGCGGATCGAGGACGTGCTCGAAGCCGATGCCGAGGCGAGGCGGCTGGCGCGCGAAGAGGCCGGCCGGAGGGAGACAGCCGTTTCATGACGAACTTCCTGATCAGCATCGGCTCCATCATCGTCGTGCTGGGCGTGATGATTCTGGTCCACGAGTGGGGCCATTTCATCGTTGCGCGGATGTGCGGCGTGCGCGTGGAAGTTTTTTCGGTGGGGATGGGGCCGCGCGTGTGGGGATTCCATCGCGGGCCGACCGACTATCGCGTGAGCGCGCTGCCGATCGGCGGCTACGTGCGCATGGCCGGTGAAAATCCGGCCGAGGAGCGCACCGGCGCGCCGGACGAATTCCTTTCGAAAAAACGGTGGCAACGCGCGCTGATCATTCTGGCCGGCCCCGCGATGAACATCCTGATGGCGCTCGTGATCGCCACGGGCATGATGATGACGGGCAAGGCCGAGCCGAGTTACCTGCACCAGCAGCCGCAAATTTCCGCCGTCGCCGAGGATACGGCGGCGGCCCAGGTTGGCCTTCGCGCGGGCGACCTGCTGATGAAGGTGAATGGCAAGGCGGTTCATACGTGGGACGACGCGATCTGGCAGTCGATGTTCGTCGCTCCGGGCTCGAAGATGCCTGTCGTGGTCGATCGCGACGGTAAGCAGGTTTCGCTCGAAATCCCGACTTCCGCCTCCGCCAGCGAAAGCGATCTGCTGGGATTCCCGGTCGAGTCAACCGTTGTCGGCACGGTGAAGGAAGGGATGCCGGCGGCCAAGGGCGGTTTGCAACAGGGCGACCGCGTGGTTTCCGTGGGCGGGAAGCAGGCCACGAGCCCGTACGTCGTGTCGATGGCGATCGCCGGATCGGACGGCAAGCCGGTGCCGATATTGGTCGAGCGCAACGGGCAGTCCGTCAATCTGGTCCTGCATCCGGTCTATGGCGAATTGCAAGGCGAGAAACGCTGGTATATCGGCGCCGTTTTCGAGACGCCGATGACCTATCGCAGCGATCGCGTCTCGTCCGCGGTTCGCGATGGCGTGCGCTACAACGTGATGCTCACGGCCGCCATCTTCAATACGGTCGTCAAACTGGTGGAGCACAAAGCCCAATTGAAACAGCTCTCGGGGCCGGTGGGCATCGCCGAGGCTTCCGGCCAGGCGGCGCGCGAGGGCTTGCTCCCGTTCCTGTATCTCATGGCGGTGATCAGCCTGAACCTGGGAATCCTCAACCTGCTGCCGATTCCGATCCTCGACGGCTGGCACCTGTTGACGCTGGGCGTCGAAGGGACGATCCGGCGCGACCTGAGCCTGGCGCTGAAGGAGCGGGCGATGCAGGTGGGCGTGGTTTTCCTTTTACTGCTGATCCTGATCGTTACCTACAATGACGTTTTGAAGATCGTCACCCCCGCGCACTGACGTTCAGTCACTTCGGGAAGAGAAAAGATTTAACACAGAGATCACGGAGAAGAAGCGGAGGGCGCGGAGGGTTTCCGGGGAACTCTGTGTCCTCTGCGCAGAAATGGCGCGGGTTCCTGCGGGCGTTCGCGCTAGTGGCGGCCGTGTTTCTGCGCCCGCATCGGGCCGTGGCGGGGGCGCTGGCGGTCCAGCATGACCACCGCGCTCGCGAACCAGAACGCGACCGTCAATACCACCAACGGCGGATTCTGTGCCAGCGCCAGGAAACCGGCGAACAGGAGAATCATCGCCAGCCAGACATGCCAATCGCTCTCCAGGCTCCAGCCGAACGCCTCGAACCGGTCGAAAATTTCCCGGATGGCTATCAGTGGGCTTGAAAACAGCCTTGAAGCGCGCCACGTGCCGTCGGGCGTAATCCCGCTGACTTTGTAGTTGGGCAGATAAGGGCGCCGTGCGCGAGCGTTGTTTCCTCGGCGTGCGTTTCGGACAGGGGAGCGGTTGCGGACATGGTGTCGGGCACTCTTGCGGAATGCACGGGCCAGGGCTCGGGTTGCGACGTTTCGGTTCGCGGCGTTTCGATGGCTGGCGGCGGTGGCGAATATGCCTCGACGCGGGTGTTTTCCGGCGGCGGCAATTGGAACTGCGGCGGGGCGGGAATGAAAATGGGGCTTGTCAGTTTGAGGGCGCGTGCGCGCAGCGTCGCCTCGCGGCCTGCGGGCGTTGAGGGCGTGGACGAGGCGGAAACGTCGGTGAGGCCATCGAGAATGACGGGATCGGGTTGGATCTCGGGCCGGGGCCGGAGCGGTGAACGGGCTGCGGCTCTGGCTCTTCGACGGGCCTCGGCCCGCCTTCTGATGTGCGGAGAGACGGCGGCGATCGGCGGCTTCGCGTTTTCCTGTTTCAATGCTTGCGGCGGCGGAGCGGGGAGCTTGAGTTCCTCTTTCTCTTTCTCGCGGCCGTCGATGCCGTAGAGCGAGAGGACCGACGGCAGCGGGCCGGCGCCGCCCGCGAGCGGCGTTTCGATGGGCGCCATGGCTGCCGGCGTCCACGCGGGCGGAACGGCTTCGGGCGGCGGCGCTTCCACCGTCAATTCCAGCAGTTTCAGAGCGTCCATCGGGGCGGGTGCGGACGCTTCGATTGCCGGTGACGGGACTTCGACCTCGGGAGCTTCGACGGCGACTGCTTCGAGCGGCGGCTCGAGTGGCTGTGAGGTTTTCGCTTCCATCGGCAGCGGGGCGGGAGCCGCCACGATCGTCGCGTGTGCGGGCGGTTCTACCACTTCCTGCGTCGCGGAAAAAACCGGGAGAGCTTCCACGGCGGGTGTTGCGGCAGGCGATTCCGCCGCCTCCGGGGTCTGCCGCGAGAAAAACGCGGGAGCCTCGATCCGTGGCGCGGGGGCTTCCACCGGCGAGAACGGCGGGACTTCGACATTCGGCGTCTCCGGATCCGGCTCGGCCAGCGCCGGCGCTTCTATCGGAGCGGCCGTGGAGGTTTCCGGTTGGAGCGTCTCTTTGGCCGGTTCGAGAATCGCTTGCGTGTCGTCGGCGCTCAGACTGTCGGCCGACTGGCCCATCCACTGCCGGATCTCGCGCCGCGCGCTTTCGGGCAAATTGAGGAAGTGGACGCCGGCGCTTCGGCCTGACGGCGAGAGCCATGCGATTCGGCCGATGCCGCAAATTTTTTCACTGGGCTGGAGGCAGAGAGTGAAACGCACTTCACTCGAGGTCACCAGGCGGTTGGCCACGCTGATCTGCATCCCGTCTTCGCTCAGATTCAACAGGATGCCGCCGTTGTCGGGTTCGAGATCGAGATAGATGAGCGAGTTGAGGCCGTGCCGTGGGGCGCTGCGCCGTTCCGTATGCATGGTGATCCTTCGTCAAGGGGCGAAGCCGGAGTGGATCGGGCGGGCTCCGGCTGTTTATGCACACCAAGTTCCGTTGTTTCATCTTGCAGGTTCTGTGCCAGATGAAAAAAAGCCGCAAACGCGGTCGTGGCAGAAAGTTAGCGCGAGGAAACGGATTTTTGTTGCAACCTGCTGTGCAAGAGTCTGCACACTCCGGCGCCATTCGCGGCGTGCTCCCGATGGCTAGGAAAGTCCAGTACCGGCGCCTCGTGTAGAATAAAAAGGTTCAGGCTGTGCGCGGCGCACGGCGGGAAAACGCCATGTCGCGGAAATTTCGTTCCGGTGCGCGTTGCAACGTGCCCCCTACGCGCAATTTCCGCATCGCCGATGCCTGGCGCAGCCGGGGCAGGGAGGTCATGATGGCGGCAACGCCCGCACGCCGCGTCTCGAGCGGGGAACGGATCAACATTTCCGCCGAGCCGGGGCGGCTCGAAGCGGAACTGGCGCGGCGCGGCATTCGCCTGACCCGCCAGCGGCGCATCCTGCTGCGCATCATGGACACCGCGCCGGAACATCTGAACGTCGAGTTGCTGCTCAAGCAGGCGAGGCGCGCCGATCCGCGCCTGAATCGCGTGACCGTGTATCGCACGCTCGACCTGCTGAAACGGTTTGCCCTGGTCGACGAGCTCGATTTGCTGCACCTGCGCGGCCACCAGCATTATTACGAGATGCGTGGCCCGCGCGACCACATCCACGTCGCCTGCCTCGGCTGTGGCAAGGTGCGCGAAGTCGAAAGCGAACTGTTCGACCGCCTGAAGCGCCAGATCGAGCGCGATTGCGATATTCAGATCACCGTCGCGCGCACCGAAATCGGCGGCTATTGCCCCAACTGCCGGGCGCGGTCCTGAAACGGCTTCTACGCTTTTTAGCCGGCCGATTCCCCGATACGTAAGCGAAATCTCCGCTGCTTTCACGGCAAATATTTTCCTGCTTGCCCATGGAAAAGAGGGGCACGTGGCAACGTGCCCCTGCTGGGCGCGTCCAGGTAGCCACGGTCAGCGAATTTCTGACCGTGGGTTTTTCTCGAGGCGGAGGTTCGTGGGGCAACCGGTTTCGGGAGCACAGGCGAACCTGCCTTTGCGTTTTGGGGCGGCGAGGAGAAGAGCAAGGCGCACCGCCAGGATTGGCTGTGCCACTCAGGGGCGAGCGCGGACGGGGTAGCGCCGGCGGTCGAGGCGGGCGAAGAAGTGGCGGGCTCGGGCGATGTCGTGGAGGACTTGTTCGCGCAGGGCGGTGGGCGAGGCGAATTTTTTTTCGTCACGGAGGCGGTGCCAGAAGCGGACTTCCATGGGGCCGCCGGCCAGATTTTCAGAAAAATCCAGCAGGTGGCTTTCGACGGTGAGGACGTGGCCTTGGAACGTGGGGCGCAAGCCTACATTCGTCGCGGCGCGATATAGCTTTCCGCCGACTACGGCTTCGCTGGCGTAGACGCCGCGGCCGGGGACGAGTTCCTGGTCCCAGGCCAGATTGAGCGTGGGCACGACGAGCTTGCGGCCCTGGCCGGTTCCTCGCTGAATCTCTCCTGAAAGCGCGAACGGGCGGCCGAGCATGCGGCCGCCGAGTTCCACCTGGCCCTCGGCGATGGCGCGCCGCACGAGCGTGCTCGAAACCAACTGCCCGCGCAGGCGAACCGCGGCCACGAGGTCGACGGCGAAACCCAACCGCTGGCCCAGCTCCGTGAGGCGCGCCGGGTCGCCCTCCTGCCGGTGGCCGAAACGGAAATTTTCTCCAACGAACGCCGCGGAGGCGTGCAGCGTTTCAGCCAGTATTTGCGTGGCGAATTGTTCCGGCGAGAGGCGGGCGAATTCCATGGTGAAGGGAATGATCAGTGCCGCGTCGAGCCCGGCGGCTTCGAGGAGTTCGAGGCGCTGCGCGAGCGTCGAGATCAGCGGAGGGGCCGAATCCTGGCGCAGAACGCGCGACGGGTGCGGATCGAACGTCGCGACCACGGCGCGTTCGCCCCGCTCGCGGGCGCGCTCGATCACGCGCGCGAGGATCCGCTGGTGCCCGCGATGGACGCCGTCGAAGTTGCCGATGGCGGCGACGCTCGCCGCGGTTCCCATTTCCCGGCGCCAGTCTTCGACCGAACGGCAGGCTCGCAGCGTCACGGCAGCGGCACCTCGAACCTGAGCCCGTCGTAGGCCAGGTTTACATTTTCCGGCAGCAGGCGATTCGTCTCGTCATGCGGCAATTCGTGAGCGATGTGGGTGAACCAGGCGCGGCGCGGGCGCAGCTCCTCGACGAGCGCGAGGGATTGCTCGACGGTCGAATGCATCGGATGCGGCGTGTGGCGCAGCGCGTCGAGAATCAGATCGTCCAGATCGCCGAGCAGCGCTTTCGATTCGTCGGGAATCGAGCTGAAATCGGTGAGGTAGGCGAGCCGGCCGACGCGGAAGCCGAGCACCTCGATCGGCCCGTGGCGCACCGGCACGGGCAGCATCTCGATTCGGCGGCCGGGAGCATTGAAAGGATCGAAGGGGCCTTCGATGGGATTGAGGTGGATGCCGGGCAGCGTGCTGGAAGGCGTCATGGGATCGTCGAAGATGTAGGCGAAGGTGCGGCGCAGGACGGCCAGCGTTTCCGGCGAGGCGTAGAGAGGGATTTTCGATTTCTGCTTGATGTTGTAGGGGCGAATGTCGTCGAGGCCGAGGATGTGATCGGCGTGGGCGTGCGTGTAGACGACGGCGTCGAGGCGGCCCAGCCGCTCGCGCAGCGCCTGGGTGCGGAAATCGGGTGTCGTGTCGATGACGACGCTGCGGCCTTCGGCTTCGAGCAGCACCGAGGAGCGCGTGCGCCGGTCGTGCGGATCTTCCGAGGAGCAAACGCGGCAGGAGCAGCCAAGCGTCGGCACTCCCATCGACGTTCCCGAACCGAGGACCGTCAGGCGCAGGGCCGCCATCGTTCAGATCTTCCCTCGTTGCCTCTCGCGGCCGGCCGCGGCTGCCTTGGACAATTCGAGGTAGCTCATCTTCAGGCTGCCGATCACGTCGAGCAGGAGCTGTTCTTCCTCGGTCGCCAGGTTGCCGCGGGTTTTCTCTCGCAGCGCGTCGAGCATGTCGACCACTTCGCGCGCGCCCTCGAGGTCCATCATCGGCTGGCAAGTGCGGGGATCGGTGATGCCGCCGAGCAGCGCCACGGCGTTCCGGGCGATGAGGTCGATGAGCATCTCGAAGGCCGGCAGGCGCTGCGGTTTTTCGGCCGCCTCGGACGCGGCGGCGGGTTGCGGCTGCTTCTCCCCTGCGGCTTTCGGCTGAGGCTTTGCCTCGACGGCCTCTTTCTGTTCGGTCTTCTTTTCCTGCTCGATCTGCTCGCGAACATCCTCGCGCAGATCGCCTTCGGTAGTGAACAGCCTGCGATCGATGACGCGGAATGTATCGTCGTTCTGTTGTGCCATCGGAATTCCTCTCGGTGCGCTGCCGGGCCGGTCGAGCGATTTCGCCGTTGCTTCCGGCGTGCTCGCCCGCCCGCGCGCCTGCCGCCTATCTATCGTTAGGTCTGTCTTTTGCGCTCAATTCTGCCTTGAGTCTACCATCGGCCGCTGGCGCGGTCCAAGCTGCGGCGCCGGCGGCCGTTCGCGGCTTGCGCGGCCGGCGGGGCATGGCTTAGAGTGTGCTTTCTCGTTTCGTTCGCCGATGCCCAAGTCGAAAGCCGCTCCCCGCCGCGCTCAAAACGCCGGCCGCCAATTTCAAAAACTGGTTGAGGTGCAGGCGCGGTTGCGCGCGTCGGGCGGCTGCCCGTGGGACCGCGAACAAACGCACGATTCGCTGCGGCCATACCTGCTCGAGGAAACGTATGAGGTGCTCGAGGCGCTTGATTCGGGCGACGACAAGCGGATCGTCTCGGAATTGGGCGACCTGCTGTTGCAGGTAGTCTTCCACGCGCAACTGGCGAGCGAGGAGGGACGGTTCGACGTCGGCGACGTCGCCGACGCCATCCGCGAAAAACTGATTCGCCGCCATCCCCACGTTTTCGGCGCCGCGCGCGCCCGCAATACCGCCGAAGTGCTCAAGCGATGGGAAGAACTGAAGGCGGAGGAGCGCCGCGCCGAAGGCCGGCCGGAGCATGAGTCCCTGCTCGACGGCGTGCCGAAAAATCTGCCGGCGCTGAGCGAAGCGTTTCAATTGGCACGGCGGGCGGCGAACGTCGGTTTCGACTGGAAGAGCCTCGGAGGCGTGCTCGAAAAGCTGGAGGAAGAGGCGCAGGAACTCCGGCGCGAGACGCGAGGCTTTGCGCGTGCCGGTCGCCGCCCGCGGCGCGGGCGGCCGGTTCCGCCGCGCGCGAATCGGAAAGCGCGGGCGCGCATCGAAGAGGAGGCCGGCGACCTGCTTTTCGTCGCCGCCAATATCGCGCGCTTTCTGGGTCTCGATCCGGAAATCACGCTCAAGAAGGCGAATCGCAAATTCGCGCGGCGTTTCCGCTCGATGGAGCAGCAGACGGCGCAACGCGGAGGGCGGCTCGCCGGACTTTCCCCGGAGGAACTCGAACAGCTGTGGAACCGAGCGAAGGCGTAGAAACGGAAGTGACAATCACATACAGACATTGCGGCACGCTTGAGGATTTCATTGCTTGTCAGAGGATCGAGCGCGAGGTGTGGAACGATCCCGAACTCGAAGTGCCGATCACGCTTTACGTCGTCGCGATGGAAACGGGCGGGCAGGTGCTCGGCGCGTTCGACGGCGAGCGGATGGTCGGCTTCACGTATGCGCTGCCGGGGTTTCGCGACGGGCGCATCTACATGCACTCGCACATCACGGGCGTGCTGGCCGAAGCCCGCGATCGTGGCGTGGGCCGCGGCCTGAAGCTGTTTCAACGCGCCGACGCGCTCGCGCGCGGGATCGATCGCGTCGAATGGACCTTCGACCCGCTCCAGATCAAGAATGCCTATTTCAATCTGATGCGGCTCGGCGCGACGGTTCAGCGCTTTGTGCCGAACTGTTACGGAGTCACGGAGAGCCCGCTCCACGGGGGTTTGCCCACCGACCGGGTGGTGGCGGAATGGGAGCTGCGCTCGGAGCGCGTGGAGCGCTGTCTGCGCGGCGAGGCGCCCGTGGTTTCGGTCAGGCCCGATGCCGTGCGGATCGCCGTGCCGAAGGCGATCGGCGAGCTGAAGCTGAGCGATCCGGCCGCCGCGCGCGGCGTGCAGGACCGCGTCCGCGAGGAATTTCAGCAGTGGTTCGGACGCGGCTACACCGTTGTCGCCATCAAAACCGAGGGCGAGCAGGCATGTTATGTGCTCGAACCCAGCAGTGGCGGATCTGGCGGCAACGTGTAGCGCCGCCCTTCAGGGCGGCAGGTTGTGCCAGTAGCGGAGAAAGAAATTGGCGGGCTGAAGCCCGCCGCTACACAACAGTTCTCGTGTTTCTCCAAGCTTCTTGTGATCTAAATTCAGTTTTCGGACGGAAACGATGCGAATCGACCGGATGACCGTGCGCGAGATTCATATGAGCCTGCTCGCGCCGTTCGAAACCAGTTTCGGCAAAACGCGCGACCGGCGCATCCTGCTCGTCACCGTCGAGTGCGACGGCGTCACCGGCTGGGGCGAAGTGACCGCGGGAGAAACTCCCGGCTACAGCCCGGAAACTACCGATACGGCTCGGCACATCCTGGCCGATTTCCTCTGGCCGGCGGTGCGGGGCAGGGAATTCGCATCGGCGGCCGACGTCGACGCGCTGATGAGCCACGTGCGCGGGCACAACATGGCCAAGGCCGGGCTCGAAACGGCTGTGTGGGATGCCGAAGCGAAACAGAAAGACGTTCCGCTGTGGCGGCTGCTCGGCGGCACGCAGCGCGAAATCGCCTGCGGCGTCTCGATCGGCATTCAGGAGAATCACGACGCGCTCGTCGCGAAAATCGAAAAAGAGCTGGCCGCGGGATATCAGAGGATCAAGATCAAGATCGCGCCGGGCCGCGACGTGGCGGCTTGCGAAGCGGTGCGCGCGCGGTTTCCGGAGATTCGGCTGATGGTCGACGCGAATTCCGCCTATTCGCTCGAAGATCTGCCGCTCCTGCGCCAACTGGATCATTTCCAGCTGATGATGATCGAGCAGCCGCTCGACTGGGACGACATTTACGCGCACGCGCTGCTGCAGCGCGAAATCGGAACGCCCATCTGCCTCGACGAGTGCATCCACGCGCTGCATCACGCCCGCGCCGCCATCGAGCTGGGCGCCTGCCGCATCATCAACATGAAACTTGGCCGAGTGGGCGGCTACCGCTGGGCGCGCGCGATACACGATCTGGCGGCGCAGAGCGCGATTCCCGTCTGGTGCGGAGGCATGCTCGAATCCGGCATCGGCCGCGCGCACAATATCGCCATGTCCACGCTGCCGAATTTCCGGCTGCCCGGCGACGTTTCCGCCAGCCGCCGCTACTGGGCCGAGGACATCATCGAGCCCGCCGTCGAAGTGACCCCGCGGGGCACCATTCGCGTGCCCGACGGCCCGGGGATCGGCTTCACTCCCAAACTCGATCTGATCGAGCGGCTCACGGTCAGCCGTTCGGTGTTCGAATAACCCGGTGAAAGAGAAAACGCTCCGCTGGATGATCGGCCTGCTGGCTGCGGGCGAGGTGCTGGCCTGGTCGTTCAATTACATCGCGGGGAAAATCGCGCTCGAGCATCTCGACCCGTCGACGCTCGTGTCGTTCCGGCTGGTGCTGGCGGGCGCGATCTATCTGATGCTGTTTCTGGGGACGCGGCGGCCGTCGGGCGTGGATTGGAGGGAGGTGCCGCGGTTCATTCTGCTGGGAATCTTCGGCGTGGTGATGAACCAGGGCGGATTCACCGTGGCGCTGGCCTACACGAGCGTCGGGCACGTGGCGATCATTCTGGCGATGGGGCCGGTGCTGGTGCTGCTGCTGGCGCGGATCATTGGCCAGGAAACGCTGACGCCGGTGAAGGTGGTGGGAGTGATCCTGTCGTTTTGCGGCATCGCGCTCCTGGCCATCGAACAGGGCCTCAGCCTGCACACCGGCGGGCTGATTGGCGACCTGATCGCGATCGGCGGCTCCATCGGTTTCGCCGTCTTCACCGTTTTCGGCAAGCGCGTTCGTCACCGTTACGATGCGATCGGCTTCAACACCTACACGCATCTCACCGGCGCGGTGCTGCTGCTGCCGTTGGCGATTCATCAGGGAATGGCGCTCGACTGGCACCGGGTGGGATGGCAGGGGTGGGCCGCGATGTCGTACATGGCGGTTTTTTCCTCCGTTTTCGCGTACCTGATCTTCTACAAGCTGCTGGGCCATCTCTCGGCCACGCAAGTCTCCTCGTTCAACTACTTGCTGCCCATCGTTGCAACGACGCTGGGCGTCGTGCTGCTCGATGAGCGCCTGAATCGCGGATTTTTCGTTGCGGCGGCGCTGGTGCTGGCGGGCGTGTGGCTGGCGCAAAGCACGCGCTGGCAGATGCCGCCGGCGGATTGAGCTCACCTCTGGCGCGGGAGCCGGGGAGCGGCCTTGGCGTCCTTTGTACAAGCAGTCCGGCGCGGCGTGGGTTCCCGCGAGGCCGGAAATTCACCGGCGAAACGACATCGCCGCATCTCTTGTCGCGGTGTAGCGCAGCCATTCTTGGCTGCGGCCTTTCCCCGGCCGCGTCGCAAATCCCAAATCCCCGCAAGAAACAGACAACCGCGCTCGTGGCTCGCAGGGCGACCCGCTGGGTCGCCCCTGCAAAGGATCACGCGACGGGAAAAAAGGTCGCAGCCAAGAGTGGCTGCGCTACCAAAGGCGCCGTTGCCCCTCGTGTCGGATGTCTCCGCGTCCTCTGCGTCTCCGCGGCGAAATGGTTTGTGCGATTTCGGCGACGGCGTTCGCTCTGCCGGAAATTTCCGCTCGTGGTAGTATCCGAGGCTTGTTGGGCGGAGCGGTCCGTGTTCAAGGGAGGTGGGTTGTGAAGGTGGGATTTGTCGGGCTGGGCGCCATGGGCGCCGGAATCGTTCCGCGGCTGATGGCGGGCGGGCACGAGGTGACGGGATGGAACCGCACGCGCGCGAAAGCCGAGCCGCTCATCGCGCAGGGCATGCGCTGGGCGGATACGCCGCGCGAAGTGGCGCGCGAATCGGAGATCGTGTTTTCGATCGTGACCGACGCCGCGGCGGTGAAGGAAGTCGCGCTCGGACCGGACGGTGTGATCGCGGGCCTGGCAAAAGGCGGCATTTTCGCCGACATGAGCACGATCTCTCCGATCGCCAGCCGCCCCATCGCAGCCGAATTCGCCAAGGCGGGCATGTACATGCTCGACGCGCCGATTTCCGCCAGCACGAAGACGCTGGCCGACGGCAAAGCGTCGATCATGGTGGGCGGCGACCGCGACGCGTACGAGCGCGCGCGGCCGGTGATGCTGGCGATCGGGCCGAAGGTCAGTTACATCGGCGCGAGTGGCCTCGCGGCGCAGATGAAAATCGCGATGAATTTGACGTTGATCACGCAGGTGATTTCGTTCTGCGAAGGCGTGGCGATGGCCGAGCGCGGCGGCGTGGCACGCGAAGTGGCCGTCGACGCGATGCTGAAGAGCGTGGTCGCTTCGCCTGTGCTCGGCTACCGCGGCCCGTGCATCATCGAGGGGCACGAGCCGACATTCGCGCCGGCGCCCGTCGAATTCCAGCAGAAGGACATGGTGCTGGCGCTCGAACTCGCGCGGAAGTCGGGCATGCCGATTCCGGTCGCCGCCGCGGCGAACGAGATGATGAACGCGGGCCATGGCCTCGGGCCCGAGGAATGCGATTTCGTCGTCTCGGTATACGAGGCTTACCGCCGGATGGGAGGAAAGTCGAAATGAAACCGTATCGCACGAATCTCCGCGACGTACCGCGCGAAGGCGGGCTGAAAGTGGAAGACGGCTGGATCAATATGCAGGTCCAGTTCCTGATCGACCAGAAGACCTGCGGATCGGACAAGCTGCTGGTTGGCTGGACGGTGCTGCCGCCGGGCGCGCGCCACGACAAGCATCGCCATTTTCACTGCGACGAGTTTTTCATCGTGATCAAGGGACACGGCATGATCTACACCGACGGCGAAGACCAGCCCTCGGGCGAAGGCGACGTCATCTTCACGCCGCGCGAGCATTGGCATGGGTTCAATAACACTTCCGACGAGCCGGTGGTGCTCGTCTGGGCATGGAGCGGCGCGGGATCGCTCGAAGCGGCCGGGTACGAACTTCATCCGGACGCCGTGGGCAGGGAAGGGAGAAAGCAATGACGGCGAAATCCTGGGAAGACCCGCGCGTTCACGCGGGTATGAGCGCGCAACTGCGTCTGCGGCGCGAACGCATCGGAGCAGGCGATGCGCCGCTCGGTTGGAAAGTCGGCTTCGGCTCCGTCGCGGCCAAGGAAAAGCTGGGAATCAGCGCGCCGCTCATTGGTTTTCTCATGCAGAGCGGCCAGCTCGCGTCGGGCGCGACGGTGTCGCTTGGCGGCTGGACGAAAGCCGTCGCCGAGTGCGAAATTGCCGTGCACATGGGTGCCGATTTGCCCGCCGGCGCGGATGAGGCCACGGCCCGGCGCGCAATCGCCGCGCTCGGCCCGGCTATCGAACTGATCGACCGCGTTCGCCCGCCCGAGGAGGTCGAAGCCATCCTCGCCGGCAACATTTATCAGCGGAACGTCGTCCTCGGGGCGCCTGACGCTTCGCGCGCCGGCGGCTCGGTGGAGGGGATTCGCGGCACGGTGTTGCGCAACGGCGCCGAGCACGCGGCGACGAGCGATCCGCAGGCCGGCACCGGCGAACTGATCGGCATCGTGCGTCATGTGGCCGATACACTCGCCGCATTCGGCGAAACGCTCAGCGCCGGCCATGTGATCATCACCGGCGCCATCGTGCCCCCGTTTCCGGTCGAGCCAGGCGAAGAGATCGTCTTCCATCTCGAGCCGATCGGCACCGTCTCCGTTCGTTTCGCGTAAGCGAAACGAACGGTCGTGCCCGGCGGCGGGCTCTCTCCGCGTCCTCCGCGCCTCCGCCGTGAAATGGTTCCGCGGACCCGTTGTCATTTCCGCCACTGGTCCGACGAGGCAGGCGGGTCCCAAGCTCCTGGTTTGGGCTTAAGATTGGCGTATTGGGTGTGGCAGAGGGAGGGAGCCATGCCGGAAGTGCGGCATCCGAAGTCCGCCTATACGGGCCCCGAAAACCGGACGTGCGCCGATTGCATCCACGCCCGGGAAGACGGTGAAGTGCTCGACGAAAGCCTGCCCGTCGAAACGCGCAGCCCGTTCCCGATTGCCTACAAATATATTTGTCGCCATCCGAACGAGCGGGTCCGCAGGAAGATGAACACTCCCGGCCGCTTTCCCGGCTATTTCCCCTGCGACTACTGGAGCAACGGCGAAGAGGACAAGGGCCACGCGGAATAGCGGGTAGCGCATGGTCCGGACCGGCCAGGCCGCCAAAATGGCAGCCGCGAACTCAACCGAGGGCTCGCAACCGCAAAAAATATTATCCCTTTTGAAATACGAGCGAATTCCGGCTTGAAATCCGAGTCGGCACGGTTCTAGTGTGGCTTGGTACAGCCATGCGAACTCTTACCATCAGTCTCGCCGCCACCGTTTTGCTGCTGGCGCCCGTATCGGCGCGCGGCGGGGATTGGTCGATACTCACGGCCAACGCCTCGTCGCAATCCATCCAGAACGCCCGCGCGAACGCCTACCATCTGTCGAGAATGCGCAACCGCGCGATGATCCTGCAATTTTACCGGGCCGGTTATCTGGTCCGCGTGCCGGAGCGCACGCGATTTTATTACCTGGACGCCATTCCGCCGGCCTATCGCTACCTGCGGCCGTGGACGATGCTGTTTCTCGACCGGTTGAGCCGGGAATTCTATGAAAAGTTCCGGCAGCCGCTGCGTGTGACCAGCCTCATCCGCACGGTGGGATCGCAGCGCCGGCTCACCCACCTGAATCCCAACGCGGCCGAGGCGACCGGCCCCGACCGGTCCTCGCACCTGACCGGCGCCACGCTGGATATTTCCAAGCGCTTCATGCCGCCCCGCGGCCAGCAATGGATGAGGAGCGTGCTGTTCCGTTTGAAGAAGAGCGGCTACCTCTACGCCATCGAGGAATTCCATCAGCCGACATTCCACGTCATGGTCTATCCGAATTATCGGCAATACGTGGCCGAACTCACGCAGCACGGCCCGGAAATGGCGGCCGCCCGCTGACGCGACGCTCCTGCCCGCCTGCGCGATGTTTGCTTGAGCCTCAGTAGCGAAGGCGTTCCTGCCTGTGCAGCTCTAAAAGTGGATGAGCATCGGGGGTAACGCGATCTCGCCACACAGGCGTGCAGGAGAGAATGCCTGTGCCACCAAACCCGTGCCCAGGCTGCCGGCGAAAGAGGAAGCCTTCCCGGAGGAGACCCCTTGCTCACGGGGTCTTCACCAGCCCATGAAGCGTTCTTGCGACGGAAGCAACGATTCCAAGTTTTGCTGCGTAGCCGCTCCGGCCTGCGCTTTTTGCCCCGGCTCGGTGCGGCAAAGTCCCCGGGCCATGGAAGCGGCTGTCAGCGAGAATTGCTTGTCGAACCCAAGGTGCGCGCCGGCCTTGGCTGGGGCGAAAGCTTTTCCACGGAGCGAATCGCGCGATCCTTCTGGACCGCCGCGACGACGAGCGATTCAAGTTCCTTGCGCGTAAGAATGATGCGGTCGCGGGAGGATTCGGCGGACAGCGGCACATCGGCAGCGCCCGCGGCGCAGGAAATCCCATGGCGCGACCTCGCGGCGATCAGCTTCTCCACTTCCGCGCGCGCCAGGAGACGCGGCTTGCCGATCGTTTCCGCCGTCCACAGGACCTGGGCGAAGTGTTCGACGGTCTCCATGCGGTGGTAAGCCGTCGTCAGATCCTGTCCGCAGGTGACCACACCATGATTCTCCAGCAGGATGGCGTCATGATGGGGCACCAGCGGTTCGAGCCCCACGCATAGCTCCTCGGTGCCCGGCGTCCCATAGGGCGCGAGGGGAATTGTGCCGAGGTCGATGACGACCTCCGGAAGCACCGCTTCCTCGAGCGAGCGGCCCGCAGAGGCGAACCCCGTCGCGGTCGGCGGGTGGGCATGGCAAACGGCTCCCACATCCGGCCTCATCCGATAGATGAGCACATGCATCTTCATTTCCGAGGATGGGCGTCCCGTCCCGGAGATGACCCGGCCGTCGAGATCGGTGATCAGCAGGTCTTCCGGGGCCAGCAGGCCCTTGCACGCGCCCGCAGGTGTCACAAGGAGCCGGTCGCGGTCGAGTCGCACCGAAAGATTGCCTTCGCAGGCGACCACGAATCCCCGCCGGTACATCCAGCGCCCCACATTGCAGATCTCCCGCCTCAGCCCAATTTCCAATGGTTCTTGTTGCGGATGCCTGACCACCGCCAGTTTTTGTGCCATGGGAGCCTTCCTTGTTCTGACTGTCTGCATTTCACCTTGCAATTTGTATTCCTCTCCACCTCCAAAATGCAGGAGAACGAGAGATCAGCGCCGGCCTGGTTGGTTCTAATCCGTACCATAAGGAAGGTTTAGGGTGCCGGGAACTGTCAAAAGTCACAGTTGACTCCGGCGCATGCGGCTTGCCTCGGCGGCGCCCGTCGTGCTAGGTTCGCGGCGCGATGACAAAATCCTCTGGTAGGCAGGAAAACGGCGCCAAGCGCATTGCCGTGATTCCCGGCGATGGCGCGGGCGTTGACGTGACCGCGGAAGCGGTGAAGGTGCTTGGGGCGGTTTCCGCCGCTTCCGGGCGCAAATTCGAACTCGAGCATTTCGACTGGTCGGCGGACCGCTACCTGCGCGACGGGACGACGCTGCCCGAGGGCGCGGCGCAGATGCTGGTGGAGCGATTCGACGCGGTCCTTTTCGGCGCGCTGGGCGATCCGCGCGTGAAGGACAACCGGCACGCGGCCGATATCCTGCTTGGGCTGCGATTTCAACTCGATCTCTATGTGAACGCGCGGCCGTGCGAGCTGCTCGACGCCCGATTGACGCCGCTGCGCGACCGCACCGAGCGCGACTTGGATTTCATCATCTTCCGCGAGAACACCGAGGGGCTCTACGTCAACGTCGGCGGCGTCTTCAAGCGCGGCACGCCGGATGAGGTCGCGGTGCAGGAGCAGATCAACACGCGCAAGGGCGTCGAGCGCATCCAGCGGCATGCCTTCGAATACGCGCGGCGGCGGAAGCTTTCGCGTCTCTGTATGAGCGACAAATCGAATGCGCTGCCGCACGGGCACGGGCTCTGGCAGCGCGTTTTCGCCGAATTGCGCGCGCAATATCCGGAAATCGAATCGCGGCATCTCTACGTGGACGCGCTAGCCGCCGAGATGGTGCGCGACCCTTCGCAGTTCCAGGTGATCGTCGCGCCGAACCTGCTGGGCGACATTTTGAGCGACCTCGGCGCGCAGCTCATCGGCGGCATGGGCGTTGCGCCTTCGGGAAATATCCATCCCGGGCGCATCGGGCTCTTCGAGCCGGTTCACGGCTCGGCGCCGAAAATCGCCGGGAAAAACCTGGCGAATCCCATCGGCTCGGTGCTCTCGTCGGCGATGATGTTCGAGGAAATCGGCTGCCCCGAGGAAGCGGCGGCAATACGCGCAGCCGTGCGCGCCTCAGTGCGGGAAGGGAAAACGACGGCGGACCTGGGCGGCGAAATGGGCACGCGCGAAGTCGGCGACTGGCTGGCCGAGCACGTCACGAGGCACGGGGTGAGCCGGTAGCACAGCATTGAGGCGGTGCAGAGCCCGGGCGTCTGCAGTGGCACTCTTGCCAGTGCGCTTGTGAGCCAAACACAACCTCCGTCACAATTCGCACCGCAGTTCCCGACCGCGCCAAAGCCTTCAATCTCTGGATTGCCAAGCCAAAAAACCGCACGGGCAAGAGTGCCCGTGCCCCTGGAGGCCCGGTTTATCTCACTGCACACGCAGATCAGGTCGGATACCACAGAACGCGTCTTCGCTTGGGAACCGCGATGGCCGCACCTAAGAGGAACCCTCCGACGTGCGCCCAGAACGCCGTGCCGCCGGCTTCGGGCACGCCGAGCGAGGCAAGGCCGCTGACGAACTGGATCAGGAACCAGTAGCCGATCATGAAAATCGCGGGCAGGCGCCAGAAGAAGATGAAGAACAACGGGACGAGCGTGAGCACTTTCGATCGCGGATACAAGATCAGGTACGCGCCCATGATCCCGCTGATCGCGCCGCTCGCTCCAATCGTCGGCACGCCCGAGCCCCAGGCGAACATCGTCTGCGTAACGCCGCCGGCGAGTCCGGCAATGAGGTAGGCCGCCAGAAAGCCGCCCGAGCCGAGCGTGTCTTCCACCGCACCGCCAAATACCCAGAGAAACCACATGTTTCCGAGAATGTGCATCCAGCCGCCGTGGATGAACATGCTGCTGAACAGCGGTACGACGAGCCGCGACAGCGGAATGTGGTAGCCGGCCAGCGCCAGGCTATACGTCGCCGGCACCAGGCCGAAACGGAAGAAAAAGGTCTTGATCCCGAGCGGGCTGAGCGAGAGTTCGTGAACGAAAACGGCGAAATTCGCGGCGATCAGCAGAATCGTGATTCCCGGCACGCCGCGCCGTCCGAGCAATACTTTGAGCGGGATCATCCATTCCTCGCCGCGGCCTGGCCGAGCGCCTCCGGCGCATAGGCCGCCTCGCGCCGCTGGGCTGTCCGGACAAACGCCAGAATCTCATCCACCGGGAAAATGCCGCCGCGCGCGCCGATCCGCGTGGAATTCGAGCCCGGCCGCCGCGCAGGCGAATTCCAGGCAGCGGTCGAGTTCCCAGCCGGCCAGAATGCCGTAGATGTAGCCGCCGTGGAAGATGTCCCCCGCGCCGGTCGTGTCCACGGTATCGACCAGAAACGCCGGGGCGTAATGAAATCGCGAGCCGTCCCAGGCCAGCGCGCCGCGCGAACCCATCGTCGCGCCCACCACTCGGCAGCCGTAGCGAGCGGCGAGTCGCGGCAGCGCCTTCAGCAAGTCCTCTTCGCCGAGGAACCGGGCAGGGAACTCGGCCGTGCCCAGCAGGTAATCGACCGAGCCGACGAGCTCTTCGGCGCCCGGGTAGACGTTGTCCATGTCCGCCGTCACCGGGATCCCGGCCTCGCGGGCCCAGCGCGCGGCCTGGGCCGCCGCACGGGCATCGTGGCCGTCCACATGGAGCAGGCGAGCCCGTACGATCCACTCGCGCTCGAGCTGATCCGGCCGCATCTCGAGAGCGGCGTCACGGCCCCAGAGGATGGTTCGCTCGCCGGTGGATTCGTCCACGAGGATGTAGGCGAATTGGCTGCGCGCGCCGGGAACCACCAGCCAGTGCGCCTCGATGCCCTCACGTTCGAGTTCCCGCCACTGAAATTCGCCCGCTTCGTCATCGCCGATGCTGCCGATGTAGCGCGCCGAGAGCCACCAGCGCCGGCAGGCGACCAGCGCGCTCGCCACCTGCCCGCCCGGCTGCCGCTCGACCGAGCGCACCTGCATCTTGGAATCGAAAGCGGGGAAGCGCGGCACGCGGATGACGGTGTCGGTGGCGTTGAGCCCAACGCCAACCACGTCGACGATTTCGACTTCATTTCGCATCAGCGCAACCATTAAACGCAACCCTCCCGAATTTGCAAGTGCGAGACGGATGCAGGCTTCGCGCGTCCAGAGCCCGTCCGCCGGGAGCGAGGGGGCAGGGAAGCACGTTCTGATAATTGTGCGTAGTGGTAAAGGCGCTGTTGACATAATATGGAAGAAACCGTAAGCGATTCGAATCGCAAGGCTTGCCGGGCGGGAAATTGAAAAGGGGTTCACGCACGAAGCGGTTTGGGTAGCACAGGCACTCCTGCCTGTGCGCGGCGCAGCCGCCGGGGTTGTGGTCGGGCATTCAGCGAGGTTCCGAAACCTGGCTCCCGGAGGGTCGGTGATCCATTGCGAGACAGAGGAAGCCCGACGCCGGCATTAGGTGCTTCGGCCTACAGAAGGCGCACAGGCAGGAGTGCCTGTGCTACCAAAAGCGGCGCTTGGGCACGCTCGCAGCGGTGAGGTTATTCGCTCGGAGAGCCGCGAACTGTTTCTGCGTTTGCTTCACCGGGGCGGCTGTGTTAAGTAGTGCTGTTTTGCGCTTTTTGGTTGGGTGTGTGCGCCCTCTATGCCCGTCCGCGAATCGGAGGCGATCATTTTGCGAACCTACCCGCTGGGCGAGGGCGATCGCCTGGTCAGCTTTCTGAGCCGGAATGAAGGCCGGATCCGCGGCGTGGCGGCGGGCGCGCGCAAGCCCAAGAGCCGGTTTGGCGCCTCGCTCGAGCCGCTTACGTACGTACGCATGTGGTACTACGAAAGGGAGACGCGGCCGCTCGTGCGGATCAGCCAATGCGAAATCGTGGAGTCGTTTTTGAGCGCACAGCGATCCTATAACGCAATCGCCGCTTTCGGCCTGATGTCCGAGATCGCCGAGAACGTTCTGCCCGAGCACGAGCCGTCCGATCCGATGTTCCGCCTGCTGCTGGCGACTTCGCGGGCCATGGCGACGAGCGGCCTGATCGCCCTCCCGATCGCCTATTTCACGCTCTGGACGGTGAGGCTGGGCGGCTGGCTGCCCTCGCTCGACCGCTGCGGCGCCTGTGGCCGGGACCTCGTGGGGCAGGGAGCCTGGGTAAATGCGGAGGGCGCCGGCGTGTTCTGCCGTGACTGCCGGCCGGAAGGCTCGCGAGCCATTTCCGCCGAGGCCCTGACCGCGGCGCGCCGGATGCTTCGAGAATCACTAGAGAAATTGGCTACCGCCGGGGGCGTTCGCGTACCGCCGGAGTTGACGAATTACCTGATGGATCTCATCGAGCAGCACATTGAGAAAAAGCTCCACGTCCGCTCGATACTGGAATTGGCACCCTGATGACGAAAACTCTCAAGAAAACCTCGAAACCCAAAGGACTCACCTTCCAGCAGCTCATCTTCGAGCTCCAGAAATACTGGAGCGACCGGGGCTGCATCCTTCAACAACCGTATGACGTCGAAGTCGGCGCCGGGACCATGCACCCGGAGACCTTCCTGCGCGTGCTGGGCCCGGACCCTTACCGGGTCGCCTACGTCCAGCCCTCGCGCAGGCCCACCGACGGGCGTTACGGCGAAAATCCCAACCGCCTTTACAAGCACACGCAACTTCAAGTGATTCTTAAACCCGTTCCCGACGACGTCCAGGACCTTTATTTGGACAGTTTGAAGGCGATTGGCATCGACCTTCGGCATCATGACATTCGCTTCGAGGAAGACAACTGGGAAGCGCCCACGCTTGGCGCCTGGGGCATTGGCTGGCAAGTGCTGCTCGACGGGCTCGAGATCACACAGTTCACCTATTTCCAGCAGAGTGGCGGCATGAACCTGGACCCGGCCTCTGTGGAACTGACTTACGGGCTTGAACGCATCGCCTCCTTCCAGCAAGAGGTATCGAGCGTGTTCGATCTCCGGTGGACGGATGATGTGAGCTACGAGCAGGTACGCCTGGTCGAGGAGCAGCAGTTTTCCGCGTACAGCTTCGAGGCGGCCGATGTGGATTCGGCTCGGCGGCAGTTCGAGATGCACGAGAAGGAGGCGCTGGGCTTGCTCGACCGGTTCGGGGAACTCGGGCCGGAGGAGCAGCGGCGGTTTCCGGTGCTGGCCGCCTACGACCTGTGCTTGAAGTGTTCTCACCTCTTTAATGTGCTCGACTCCCGGCGCGCGATTTCGACGACGGAGCGGGCGGCCATGATCGGCCGCGTCCGCGCCATCGCCTGCCGGGTGGCCGAGGCTTATCTCGCCCAGCGCGGCCAGCTTCCCGCCACGGCGTCCAATGGGGAGCGGCGATGAAGAAGACGGCAAGGAAGAAGGCGGCGAAGAAGGCGGGGAAGGCGACCGCGACACGCCCGGCGGCGAAGGCGAAGGCGAAGCCCGGACCGGCGAAGAAGTCCGCGGCCCGTCGGCCGGCTACGGCAGCCGAGACCACAGCCGGAACGGGTCATTTCCTGCTCGAAGTCGGTTGCGAAGAGATCCCAGCCGGGATGATCAAGCACGCCGCGGCGGAGCTGCGGATTCTCCTGGGGAAAAATTTGGGCGCGAATTTGCTGGCCGAGGAGAGCGGAATCGAGTCGTTCGGTGCGCCGCGCCGGCTGGTGGTCTCGATACCGGCGTTGCGGCTGCGACAACCCGATAGCCGGACCGAAACGCTCGGACCGCCGAAGTCGGTGGCATTCGACGATGTCGGCCGGCCGACAAGAGCGGCGGAAAGTTTCGCGGGCAAGCAGGGCGTCCCTGTCTCGGCGCTCGAGATTACGACAACGCCGAGGGGCGATTATGTGGTCGCGCGGAAACTCGTTCCCGGCCGGCCGGCGCGCGAGATCCTGGCCGAGGTCCTGCCTCGCGCCATTCTCGAGCTGTCTTTCCCTCGCAGCATGTATTGGGCGGGCAGTGCGAGCCCGCGCTTCGTTCGGCCCATCCGCTGGATCGTTGCGTTGCTCGAAGACAAGGTCGTTCCGTTCTCGATTGGCGAGATTCGCTCGGATCGCTTCTCGCGCGGCCATCGCTTCCTCGGCAAGGAGAGTCCGGTCGCGATTCCCAGGGCAGGGGATTATCTCGCCCGGATGCGCGCCAATTTCGTTCTCGCCCGGCCCGAAGAGCGGCGGGAGAAGATCGAGCGCGAACTGTCGCGCCTGGCCGCGCAGCGACGCCTGCGCCTGCGGCCCGACCCGAACCTGCTCGAAGAGGTCATCTATTTAAATGAGTACCCGACGGCGATTCTCGGCAGCTTCGATTCGTCCTACCTCGATCTGCCGGAGGAGATCCTCGTCACGGTAATGCGCGGGCATCAGAAATATTTTGCCCTCGAGGATCGTGACGGGCGGCTCGCTCCGCACTTCGCCGCGATCATCAATATGAGCTCGGACGCCACAGGCACGATCCGGTCCGGGCACGAGCGGGTGCTACGGGCCCGGTTCTCCGATGCGCGGTTCTTCTGGGACGGCGATCAGAAATGTCGGCTCGCCGACTATCTGCCGCGCCTCGCCGGCGTCACCTACGAGTCGCGCATAGGCAGCTACCTCGACAAGGTCGAGCGCGTTCGCCTGCTCGCGCGCTGGATCGCCGAGCAGTGGTTCAACGCCGGCGTTCCCGAGGCCGATGTCGCCGCCGCCGATCGCGCCGCCGAACTTTCGAAATGCGACCTCGTCACGGAAATGGTGCGCGAGCTTCCCGAACTCGAAGGGATCGTCGGCGGACTGTACGCCGCCGAGCAGGGCGAGCCGGAAAACGTCGCCTCGGCCATTTACGATCAGTACCGGCCGGCCGGACTCGACGATTCGATTCCGCGCAACCTCGCCGGCTGCGCTCTGGCGATGGCCGACCGGCTCGACTCGCTCACCGCATGCTTCGGCGTCGGCCTGATCCCCTCGGGATCGAGTGACGCCTTCGGGTTGCGCCGCGCCGCGCTCGGCGTGGTGAAGATTCTGCTCGAACGCCGTGTACCGTTTTCACTCTCAGCGGCGATTGCGACGTCCACAGGACTCTTGCGTGAGCTTCAACCAAAACTTGAACTCTCTGCCGATGTCGAAAATCAGGTCCGCCTCTTCATTCAAGAGCGCGGCCGCTACATTTTCCGCGAGCGATTCGGTTTCGCTTACGACGAGATCGATGCGGTGCTCGCCGCCGGCGCCGACGATCTGGTCGACGCGGAGCAGCGCATCGCGGCGGTGCGGGCGGTGCGGCGCTCGAAAGATTTCGAGCCGTTGGCGGTTGCGTTCAAGCGGATTCGGAATATCCTCGAAAAGGCGGGTTCGCCGAAGGCCTGGCGGCTCGATGCGGTGAGCGAGGAGCGGTTCTCGGAGAAGGCGGAAAGGGAACTGCACGCGGCGGCGGGGAAGGTAGCGGAGGAAGCGGTGCGGATGAAGCGCAGCGGGCGCTACCGCGAGGCGCTCGAAGCGATTGCCGGTCTGCGGCCGGTGATCGATCGTTTCTTTGACGACGTGCTCGTGATGAGCGAGGATGAATCGGTACGCAAAAATCGACTGACACTTCTGGCGCAACTCCTGCGGGAGTTCTCCACCATCGCCGATTTTTCCGAGATTCAAACAGAAGCCCGGGCGCGCTGACGACCGCGGTCCGGGCATGTCTGGTCGGCGCGCCGACCAAATGACAGGAAGGGACAAAGGGAACGCAGATGAAATACGTCTATTCTTTTGGGAGCGGGAAAGCGGAAGGCTCGGCCGCGATGCGGGAACTGCTCGGCGGTAAGGGCGCCGGACTGGCGGAAATGACGCGAATCGGACTGCCGGTTCCCGCCGGCTTCACCATCACCACCGAGACGTGCGACTACTACTTCAAGCACAAGCGCTCGGTGCCGCGCGACCTGTCGAAGCAGGTGAAGGACGCGATGAAGCGCCTCGAGAAGGCCACCGGGAAGCGCTTCGGCGATTCGAGCGATCCACTGCTCGTGAGCGTGCGCTCGGGCGCGGCGCTCTCGATGCCCGGCATGATGGAGACGGTGCTCAATCTCGGCCTGAACGACGTTTCCGTCGAGGGCCTCGCCGCCGCAACCGGCAATGCGCGCTTTGCTTGGGACGCCTACCGGCGCTTCATTCAGATGTATTCGAGCGTGGTGGAAAATCTGCCCAAGCACGATTTCGAGGAGCGGCTCACGGAGGTTCGCAAACGGTTCGCCGCCGCCGATGACACGGAAATTCCCGCCGAGGGCTGGCAGGACCTGGTGGGCCAGTTCAAGCAGCTCTATCGCGAGCGCACGAAACGCGATTTTCCGCAGGAACCCGAAGAGCAGCTCTGGGGCGCGATTCGCGCCGTCTTCGAATCCTGGATGGCGGACAAGGCGGTCACTTATCGCCGCGTCGAGAAGATCACCGGCTTGCTGGGCACGGCCGTGAGCGTGGTGCAGATGGTGTTCGGCAACTGGGGCGAGGATTCGGGCACGGGCGTGTGCTTCACCCGCGATCCCTCGACCGGCGAGCCGCACTTCTACGGCGACTTCCTGCAGCAACGCGCAGGGTGAGGACGTGGTCGCCGGCATCCGCAATCCGCTCCCGCTCACCGAAATGGCCAAGCGCATGTCCGAGGCCGTACAAGCAGCTCGAGCGTGCGCGCAAACTGCTCGAGCAGCATTATCGCGACATGCAGGACGTCGAGTTCACCGTGCAGCAGGGCCGGCTCTACATCCTGCAAACGCGTACCGGCAAGCGCACGCCGGCCGCGGCCTTCCGCATCGCCGTCGATCTCGCCAAGGAAAAACTGATCACCAAAAAGGACGCGGTCCAACGGATCAAGCCGCACGATATCGAGCGGCTTTTCTATCCGGTGATCGATCCCGAATTTCCTCAAGCGAAACTTGAGAAGGCGAAACTTGCCGGCGGCATCAATGCCGTGCCCGGCGCGGCGGTAGGGAAGGCTGTCTTCACGGCGCAGGAGGCCGAGGAGTGGGCGTCGCGCGGAGAGAAGGTGATTCTCGTTCGCCGGGAAACGAGTCCCGAGGACGTGGGCGGGATGTACGTGGCGCAGGGCATCCTGACGGCGACGGGCGGCAAGACGAGCCACGCGGCGGTGGTGGCGCGCGGCTGGGGCAAGTGCTGCATCGTGGGCTGCGAGGCGCTCGAAGTCGATTACAGCGCCAAGAGCATGAGCGTCAACGGGCGCCGATTGTCGCAGGGTGACTGGATCACGCTCGACGGCAACGAAGGGCTGGTCTTCGAAGGCCAGATTCCGGTGGCAATGCCCAAGCTCCCGTCGGCCTATTCCACGTTGCTCGGCTGGGCGGACGGCTTCCGCCGTCTCGAAGCATCCGCACGAACGCCGATACGCCGCATGACGCGCGCAAGGCCCGCGAGATGGGCGCCGAGGGCATCGGGCTCTGCCGCACCGAGCACATGTTCTTCAAGGACTTCGAGCAGCCCGAGCACAGCGCCGACCGCCAGTTCGCGATTCAGGAGATGATCCTGGCCGATTCGTCCGAGGCGCGGCGCAAGGCGCTCGCAAAGTTGCTGCCGTTCCAGCGCCGATGACTTCATCGGCATCTTCGATGCGATGAAGGGCCTGCCGGTGACGATCCGCCTGGTGGATCCGCCGCTGCACGAATTCGTGCCGCAGGAGACCCGAGCGCCAGCGGGAACTGGCGGAGAACATCGGGCGTCAGCGCCGAGTACGTTCGCCAAGCGCGTGCGAGCAGTTGCACGAGGCGAACCCCATGCTCGGTCATCGCGGCTGCCGGCTGTGCGATCACTTATCCGGAAATCCTCGAGATGCAGGTGCGGGCGATCATCGAAGCCGCGGTCGCTTGTGAAAAGCGCGGCATTCAAGTATTGCCGGAGATCATGATTCCGCTCACGATGGACCGGAAGGAACTCTCCATCCTGACCGACGCTACACGCCGCGTCGCCGGCGAGGTGCTACAAGAAGGCCGGCGTAAAGCTGAACTACATGGTTGGGCACGATGATCGAACTGCCGCGTGCCGCGCTGCTCGCCGACCAGATCGCCGAGGTCGCCGAATTTTTCTCCTTCGGCACGAACGACCTCACGCAGACGACCATGGGGCTCTCCCGCGACGACGCCGGCCGGTTCCTGCCCGACTACGTGGACGAAAAGAAGGCTGGTGTCTTCAAGGAAGACCCGTTCCAGTCGCTCGACCATCGAGGGCGTGGGGCTGCTGATGACGCTGGGCGATAGAACGCGGCCGCTCGACGCGCAAGAACCTGAAGATCGGCATCTGCGGCGAGCACGGCGGCGACCCGGCCAGCGTGAAGTTCTGCCATGAGGTGGGAATGAATTACGTCAGCGCCTCGCCGTTTCGCGTGCCGATCGCCCGCCTCGCGGCGGCGCATGCCGTGCTGGAGGAAGAGAAGCGGAAGGGGAAGGGCCAGGGCAAGAAGAAGGTGGTGCGCGAGTCGCAGTAATTCTCAGGCGTCACTTCATGTATCGATGTGACGCTCGCACCAAACCGGTTTGACGCACAGGCTTGTTAGGGGCGACCCGCTGTGGGTCGCCCCTTTTTTTCGTTGGGCATTTGTCCCGGGAAGATGGGCGCCTGATCCATGCGGTTTTGGGGCTTCGGCTGCATTAAACGCGCCCGGAACAAACGCCATCGCCAGCAACGGCCCGAGGGTTTTGTAGCACAGCCTTCAGTGTCAAGTTCCAGGACATCCTTTACAGAGTGTTATCAGGACATTCTTTACACTTGCGGGTCAGTGTCGCTCAGCCAGCGGTCCACCGCGGTGGACCGCTGTGAGCGGGTCGAGCTCGCGGACCAGGCTGCGGCAGTAGTAGACCAGGATCCGTCCTTCGACCCGGATCAGTTCCACCCATTCGCCGGCCAGGGCCCGGCTGATGTCCCAGCGGCGGCCCTCGAGGCAGAGCTGACCCTCAGCCTGCAACTTGCGCACCTCGGCTCCCGCGTCGTATTCCCAGGCCGGCGGATTCGGCTGATACCGTTTCGTGCTCTTGCTCCACACCGAAGCCGGGGTCCGCATGCCCAGCGCTTCATGGGGACGCACGTGGTTGTATTCCTGCCGGAACGCGTCCAGCCACACCTGGCGCTGCTCGCCGACCGGCACGCCGCGCCGCCGCATCGCCGCTTCCAGCGTTCCATGGAAACGCTCCACCTTCCCTTGCGTCTGCGGATGCCGATAGCCGCTGAAGTGCATCCGAATGCCCTGCTTCATCAGCCACACCGTCAGCCAGGTCCAACCCGTCGCCGCCCGCATGTTCCACCACGGCGTGCCGTGATCCATCAGCATCGCCTCCGGCACGCCGGACTGCGTGAACACCGCTTCCAGACACTCGCGCACCGCATCGGCTCGCGTCGACCAGGTCCCGGTGAGCGTCACGGCGTAGCGGCTGTGATCGTCGAGCAGCGAGAGCGGGCCGACCGGCGCGTCCCAGCCCACCGGGCTCTTGAAATCCATCTGCCAGAGCTGGTTCGGCGCGCCGCGCTCGAACCGCTTCGTCGCCGCGCGATGCCGGTCCTGCGGCCGCACCAGATCATGGCGATGCAGAATCCGCTGCACCGTGATCACCGGCAGGTCCACGCCCTCGCCCGCCAACAGATGCCGCAGCTTGCGCGCTCCCCAGTCGAGCCGCTGCTCGCGCAGTTCGACAACGCGCTGCTCGATCCCCACCGGCGTCCGCGCCGGACTGTGGCGCGGACGCCGGCTCCGCTCGGCCATGGCGACCAGCCCGCCCTCCTGATAGCGCCGCAGCCAGACGTAGCCGGTTGGCCGCGAGATCTCGAACTCCCGGCACAGTGCCTGCATCGTCTTCTCGCGCCGGCTGGCGCAAACCACAAACCGCATCCGCTGCTCGTCTACGTCCACGGTCCCCCAAGCCATCCTCGCCCCCGTCCGAGGGCGGTCACCGCCCTCGTCACAAACCGGGGCGAGTGTAAAGGATGTCCTGATAACACCGTGTAAAGGATGTCATGAGTCTGAACACTTCAGGCTGTGCTACAAAACCTCCGCTTGAATACGGGAGCGACTCGCTGACTGGAGCTATTCAAGTACAACTTCATGTGGCGGCGGACGCTTTACGCGTTCGCCATTTCGCTCACGTGGGCATCTTCAAGAAAAAGTAGAGCCCTGCGAACAGGAAGATCGCATCCGGCGCCCATCCGGCGACGGCCGGCGGCAGCTGTCCAACAGCGCCCATTGCTTCAAAGAGCGCAGACGTGGCCCAATACACGATTCCGATCCCCACGCCCGCCGCAAGTCCGCCCACCGCGCCGCGCGTCCCGGCCATGAACGGGAAGGGAATGCCAATCAGGATAATGATGGCGGCGAGCAGCGGGAAGGCGAATTTCCGGTGCCATTCGACCGAAAGGCGGGAGACGTCGAAGCCGGCGTGCTGCAACTGCGCGATGTATTCGCCGAGCTGGTGCCAGTTCATCTGGTAGGACTGCAAGACTTCGCGGCGGAAATAGCTGGGCGGCTCGCTGATCTCGGGGAAAGTGGCGACGGTGAACGGCCGGTAGCTCACCACTTTCTCGTTATCGAAGTCGCGCACCCAGCCTTCCTCGAGCACCCAGGAATTGAGGATTGGTTCCCAATGCGCCCGCTTGGCGAAGACGCGGCGGCGCAACGCGAACGTATTCGGATCGAGCTCGAAAACGTTCAGCCCGGCGAAGAGCTGGCTGTCGGCGTCGTACAGCTCGTAGTTGTAGATCTTGTTGCCCCGGCCGAAAATCCAGCGCAGGCGCGGCTGGAAGTAGGTTTGCGCGGGCCGGCCCTTGATCTGGTTGCGGAGCGCGTCCTGTTTCTGGTTCGCGTAGGGGAGCACGCTGGCGTCCATGGCGAACAGGCCGCCGGCGAGCAGCAGGCCGGCGACGAGCAATGGCACGGAAACGCGGTAGAGGCTGATGCCGGAGGCCTTGAACGCGGTGACTTCGTTGAATTTGCTCATCACCGCGAGCGTCGCCAGGGTTCCAATGAGCGCGGCGAGCGGCGTGAGCTGATAGAGCAACAGCGGCGCCAAATAGAGGAAATAGTTGGCGACGACGGCGAAGCCGATGTGATGCCGCGCGATGTCGTTCAGCAGCTCGAAAAACGTGAACACTTCGATCAGCAGCAGGAATCCGGCCAGGGTGACCAGGAAATTGAACGCGAAGCTGCGCACCATGTAGAGATCGAGCAGCAGCGGAAACCGCGCGAACGGCCGAGGCGATTTTGCGGCCGCGGCCGGCGCCGCCGCACCGGGCTCGGCCGTGGCGCGCTTGCGCCTGCCGAGCGACGTCACCCATTCCGAAATCCACTCGCCCCAGGTCCCGCCGCCCACGCTGTCGATGCCCACCATCAGCACCGCGCCGGCGCCGAAGCGAACGATGTTCGCCAGCCGAACGCCCAGCCACGGCGGCAGCACGCCTTGTCGCGCCTTGCCCACCCCGATGACGAACACCAGGTAGTAGCCCGCCAGCAGCACGAGCGTGAGCACGAATCCCAGCGCGCGACCCGCCTGCCGCGGCCGCGCTCCCACGCCGACCGCCAGCAGCCCGAACACCAAACAGGCTACCGGGAAGGCGAAGCGCCGTTGGAACTCGACGCGCGCCTCGCGCCAGGCCGGCCCGTGTGCCGCGAGCAGTTGGCTGAGGCTTTCCTCGGTCGGCAAGGGTTCGCTCGGCGCGCGCTGCGCCGACCCGGTCAGGCTGAGGGCCAGATCGCTCGAGGCGAACGTTGCGACGGTGTAACGCTGGGGATCGCTGGGATCGTAAGTATGCGTTGCGCCGTCAGCCAGGTGAATCTGGAGAGTTTCGGCTCCGGGCCGCGGCACCAGCACCGCGCTGCGGGCCAGCGTCACGTCAGTCGAGCCGTTCGGGGTGGTCTTGGCCAGAAATACACCGCGCCAGTGCCTGCCCGAAGCGCTCGAATCCTCCACGTACAAAATGAGGTGCTCGAACTCTTCCTGGAAAACGCGCGGCTCGATGTCGAGCGAAGTCTGTGAGGAGAGAAGCCGCGATTCGAGGCGGTTCATCTCGGCGAGCGCGTGCGGCACCAGCCACACCGTATTCCCCAGCGTCAGCAGGGTTCCGGCCAGCGCGAACAGGCCCACCGGGATCAGAAGATGACGGCGGCCTACGCCGAGCGAATTTAGAGCGATAATTTCACTGTCGGCCCCCAGGCGCCCCAGCCCGATCAAGGCGCCCACGAGCACGGCGATCGGCAGGGAAAAGGAGAGCACGCCGGGCAGCGCGCAGGCCACCAGCAGCAGCACCGTGCCGGCGTTGTTCCAGTGCCGCACCACCAGGTCCATCAGCCGCACCAGTTGCGGCACGAAGAAGACGAAGGTGAAGACGGCCAATCCAAGCAGGAAGTGGGAAGCAAGTTCCCGGCAAATGTACCGGTTGATCAGCCGCATTCGCGTGGGATGCCATTCTATCACGCCGGCCGTTCCGGCCTCGTCGGAGATCTCTCGATGACCCGCGTTCACGTTGTTTTTCTCTGGCACATGCACCAGCCCGAATATCGCGATCCCTCGACCGGGGCGTTCGTCTTGCCGTGGACCCGGCTGCACGCGCTCAAGGACTATTGGGGGATGGTCAAACTGCTCGAGAGGTTTCCCAAAATCCACGCCACGTTCAATATGGTCCCCTCTCTCATCCGCCAGATCAAGCAGTATGCCGCCGGCCAGTTTCACGAACCATGGTTCCATCTGGCCTTCCGGCCCGCCGCCGATCTCTCCGACGAGCAGCGCGCCGCCTTCCTCGGCCGCGCTTTCCACGCCAACCGCGAACAGATGATCCGCCGCTGGCCACGCTACCGCGAACTTCACGAGAAGGCCAATCTTCTCGGCTCTTCCGCCTCTTTCCGCTTCTCCTCGCGGGAGATGCGGGATCTTCAAGTATTATCTCAACTCGCCTGGACCGACGAAGAATACCTCACGCACCATCCGGTTGTGCATGCCCTTTCCGAAAAAGGCGCCGGCTACACCGAAGAGGACAAGGCTGCCTTGCAAGTGGCGCACGCCGAACTGCTTTCTCAAGTTTTACCTGAATATCGCCGCGCGGCCGACCGCGGCCAGATTGAAATCTCCGTCTCTCCCTTCTACCATCCCATTCTCCCGCTTCTCGTGCACACCGACGTGGCACGCGAAGCCAATCCGCAAGCCCACTTGCTCTATCCTCCTTTCCGCCATCCCGAAGATGCCCGCGAGCAACTGGTGCGCGCGAGAGCAGTGGCGGAGCCGGTCTTCGGCCGCGTGCCGGTCGGGCTCTGGCCGTCGGAAGGAGGGATATCGGAAGCGGTGGCGCGTCTGGCGGCTGAGACAGGCTTCCGCTGGCTGGCAAGCGACGAAGGAGTTCTGGGCCGCACGCTCGAAATCGGTTTCCCGAGGGACGCGCAAGGCGTGCCGGAGAACGCCATCCGCCTCTACAGCCCGCACCGGCTGCTGCGCGACGAAGGCGAAGTCGCCGTGCTTTTCCGCGACCATTTCCTCTCCGACCTGATCGGCTTCGTCTACAGCCGCATGGAGCCGGAGGTCGCGGCCGAGGATTTCTACCGCCGTCTGCGGGCGATCGGCGAATCGGTTTCGAGCGCACGCCCGCTCACGGTGCCCGTGATTCTCGACGGCGAAAACGCTTGGGAATGCTACCGGCAAAACGGCCGCCCGTTCCTCAGCGAGCTGTACCGGCGGATCGAAGACGACCCGGACATCCGGGCGCTGACCGTTTCCGAAGCCGTCGCCGCGGCCGGGGAACTCCCGGCGATCAACCGTCTGGCGGCGGGCTCGTGGATCAATGCGAATTTCGACATCTGGTGCGGCGGGGCGGAGGACCTGCGCGCCTGGGACTTGTTGCGCGAGGCACATGACGTCTACGACAAGGAATTGGCGCGGGCGCCGTCTCCCCGGCCGCGCTTCGAGCATGCCTACGAATCGCTGCTGGCGGCCGAGGGCAGCGACTGGTGCTGGTGGTACGGGCCCGAACACTCGAGCGCCGACGATCCCGATTTCGATGCCCTCTACCGCACGCATATCGCGCAGGTCTACGCCGCACTTGGCCGCAAGGCGCCCGACCGCCTCGCCCAGCCCATCGCGGGCGTGCCGCGCCACGGCCTGCTCATCGTTCCGTCCGGCTTCATCTCGCCGAACGTCGACGGCCGTGTTTCCAGCTATTTCGAATGGATGGGCGCCGGCCTTTGCACCGCCGACCATCGCGGCGCCTCGATGCACGGTACGCTCGATTACCTCAGCGAGCTGCAGTACGGTTTCGACGCCGGCCATCTCTACCTGCGCGTCGATCCCGTTCCCGAGGCGCTCGGGCCGCTCCGCGACTTTGAATTCCGCGTTCAGGTCAAGGCCGGCGGGGAACTGCGCCTTGCGATCCGGCTGGAAGCCTTGCGCGTGAAGGAAGTTCTCGCCGAGCGCGACGATCTGTCGCTCCCGCCGGGGTTGGTCGAGGTCGCCTTCGACCGCATCCTCGAAGTGAGCATCGCGCGCAACGCCATCCCTCTCACCGAGTCCCGGCTCGAAATCAGCGTGGCGCTCTGGCACGGCGCTCTGCCGCTCGATGTCCTGCCGGTTGAAGGAAAACTTGAGATTCCTCTCGGCGAAGAAGATTTCACCTGGCCGCTGCCAGCACCACCGGCGGTGTAGCCCAGATCGCATAGCGCGAGAACGCGGAAAGTCTGGTTCGAGGGCGAGTCTCCGGGGCTTGGGGTCATGCCAAAGCGAAGCGGTTCTTATGCGGCGGGAATTGGGGAAAAGCGCACGGGCTGAAGTTCGCACCACATTCTCAACCAGTTCTTTATGTGCCTGGCGCACACCCGCTTTGAGCTTTCTTATCGCCATGCACTCGCGGTCGAAGCGGAGGGTACGAAGTGCGCATCACCCGTCGCTTCGAGAAATACTTCTAGAACAGCTTCACCGCCAGCGAATCGGGTTGCTTGCCCACGGGGACCAGCGTCACCAGGTGCGGTCCTTCGCGGGCAATCACTGCCAGATCGTTCGAATCGCGGTCGGCGACCAGCAGCATTTTCTCCTCGAGTCCCAGCGCGCAAGCCACCGGGTGCGTTCCCGTGGGAGCCGAGCCGAGCAATTCGCGAAAGGTCAAATTCACAACGGCCACGCGCGAGCCGCCGGCGTCGCACGCGTAGAGCAATGTGCCGTCGCGGGTGACGACCCCCGCCGCCGGGTCGGCGCCGAGCTGGACGTAGTCGCCCACCTCGTTCGTCCAGGTGTTGATCACCGTCAGCCCGTGCGTGTCGGGCGAGAGGACGTAAACTTCGCCGCCGTCCGGCTTGAGCAGCAGGGAATTGGTGCGTCCGCCGGTTTCGAGCCTTGTGATGAGCGCCGGAGGGTCGAGCCGCACCACGGTGATGAAGTCGGTTGTCGCCGAGCCGACGAAGGCCTTGGAACTGTCAGGCAGTACGACGAGGCTGTTCGGGTCGGGAGCGGCCGGCAGTGTGGCCAGCGTTTTGAGGGACGCCGCGTCGAGCAGGCTGACGCTTCCTCCCTCGCGGTTGGCAGCCAGAACCCACTTGCCATTTGGCGTCGCGGCGATCGCGGATGTGCCGCCGCGCGGCGCGGGGTGCTCGCGTGCCACCACCTGCCGCGTGGCGCAATCGATTGCCACCACGCCACCCGATCCGCAGCTGACGTAGGCGCGCTTCGCGTCTGGCGAAAATACGAGTGAAACCGGATCGCCGCACACCGGGATGCGGTCGACGCGCCCGGTCGGCGCTTCGATCACCCACGCGTAACCGCCGCCCGCGCTCACGCCCCAGATCTCTTTCCGCTTCGGCTGCGCGGCGATCGAAAGCGGCTCGGGTCCCACGGAAATCGTCGCGACCGGCGCCAGGCTCACCAGATCAACCACGGTGACGGTGCCATCGCCGCCATTGGCCACATAAGCGTAGAGGTGAACGCCGGGGCGCAGGATGGTCGGGCGCCGTTCCCGCATCACTTCGCAGGTGGCGGCGGCCGCCAGCAACACGAGCGTCACCGTCAGCCGCAAGTAGGATCGCCAGTTCATCGGCACAAGTTTTCGCCGGCGCGCGCCTTCACAAGCCGCGGAGCGCCGCCATGCTGTTCAGGTTGCTGCTCCAGCCGCGCCGTAAAGCACGCAGGGTAACACAGGCATTCCTGCCTGTGCGGTTTTCGACGATCTCGGCTGGTAGGAAAGCGCACAACCAGGAATGGCTGCGCCACGGAACACCGGCATCCCCGCGCCCCGGCCCTGTCCACCTTCGCCCTGGCTTCCGCGGGCTTGCCCGTCGAAGCCTGGGCGAAGGCGGGCCTTCTTAGTTCACAATGCGCGAGAGAACGTCGGCGATCTGCCGCACTTCGGCCATCAGCAGATTGAATTCCTCGGGAGGGATCGATTGCAGGCCGTCCGAGAGCGCCCGGTCGGGATTCGGGTGCACTTCGATCAGCAGCCCGTCGGCGCCCACGGCGACGGCGGCGCGGGAAAGCGGCCGCACCTTCTGCCTTCGCCCGGTGCCGTGGCTCGGATCGACGAGGATGGGCAGATGGCTGGCTCGCTGCACCGCCGGCACGACGCTCAGGTCGAGCGTGTTGCGCGTGTGGTCGGAGAAGGTGCGCACGCCGCGCTCGCACAGCAGCACGTTGTAGTTGCCTTCCGACATGACGTATTCGGCGGCCATCAGAAATTCGTCGAGCGTCGCCGACATGCCGCGCTTCAGCAGCACCGGCTTGCGGGCGCGCCCGGCGCGCTTGAGCAGCGAGAAATTCTGCATGTTCCGCGCGCCGATCTGGATGACGTCGGCGTACTCTTCGACCAGATCCAGGCTCTCGTGATCCACCGCTTCGGTCACAATCCCCAGGCCGTAGGCCTTGCGCACTTCCGCCAGAATCTTCAGCCCCTCGAGGCCCAGGCCCTGAAAGCTGTAGGGCGAGGTTCGCGGTTTGTAGGCGCCGCCGCGGAATAGCCGCGCGCCGCCCGCGCGCACCGCTTCGGCCGCCGCGAACGCCTGCTCGCGGTTCTCCACCGCGCAAGGACCAGCGATGATCGCCAGGTTCCCGCCCCCGATCTTTACATCGCCCGACGGCGTCGGGACGACCAGCACCGAATCGTCCGGCTTCACCTCGCGCCCCACCAGCTTGTAGGGCTTGCTCACCGGGATGCATTCGACCACCCCGGGCATCGAGTCGAGCGAGCCGAGATCGACCGCTCCCTTGTTGCCGGTAATTCCAATCGCCGTGCGCATCGACCCGGGAATCGGGTGAGCTTTGAGTCCGAGCGACTCGACACGCTCGCAAACGGCGCGAACCTCCTGCTCTGTGGCATTGGCCTGCATGACGACCAGCATGGTTTTCTCCGGAAAAGAAGACTTTGTAAAGAAGAAGCGAGTGTACTCCAAGCGCGGAGACTGCCGCAAACCACGCACGGGCGGTGGCTTCGGTGCTTCTGCGCGGAGACGAGCGGTGTTGGTGGCCGGCAGCGCGGTGCGGGCGGCGGAAAACGGCAAAATCCCCACCATTGTCACCGAAGGGTGGGAATCCGCCCAATCTTCGCGTCTTGGCGAAGGGCGGTACAACGGACCTCAGATGGGTGGGCATCCGAGGCCGGCAGCGCATTTACCTGCCAGGCTTCGCGCCGGCGGGGATTCTCAGGAAGCGCCGGCGACTCGCTCGAACGCGGAGACTCTGCCCGAAACTCTCGCCCGGATCGCGCGCGTCTCGGGAAGGCTCACGAGCTCGCCGACGGCGTACGGCGCCTCGCGGTTGCACGCCGGGCACCAGGCCAGAAACAGCGTGCGCGACTCCTCCCTGGACTCGCTTCCTTCGGGTGTGGAGGGCTCTGCAGGCTCGTACGGCACCGGGAAGGGCTTGCGGCAGTGCAGGCAGATGACTCCCCACGCTCGCTCGGACTCGGTTCTTTGCTCCATCTTTCACCCCGTTGCGGAGGGCCGCCTTCGCGAAGGAAAGCGCGCCACAGGGTCTCGCGGATTTCTCCGTGCATCCCTCCTCGGTTTTGGAGCCGGTTGGGATGGCTGCTTAGCCTACACCACCGGGGGTCCCGGCGCAGTGTGAAGATTCTGTGAACAGCCCTGCTTATCCACACTATTTCCACAGGACCCGGCCCGGGTACTGGAACCACCCGGCTTCACAAGATCGCCAGAGTCCGTGTAACATGTTTTTCACTCGTGGTTTACCCTTGGTTCATGGGACGCCACTATGAAGATGTCCCGAAACGATTTTTTATGAATCCAGCCCCAACCGCTGAAGTCGAGGTCGAGTCCAAACCCGCCAAAACGGCTCCGCGCAACTATCCGGGCGCGCTCGTGGTCGTCGAAGGCATTGACGGCTCGGGCAAGAGCACTCAGCTCCATCTGCTCAAGCGCTGGCTCGAGGTCGGCGGCTACCGCACGCATTTCACCGAATGGAATTCCTCGCCGCTCGTCGCCACGGCGACCAAGCGCGGCAAGAAGCGGCGCCAGCTCACCCCGGTCACCTTTTCGCTGATCCATGCGGCGGATTTCGCCGACCGATACGAGCGCCAGATTCTGCCCCTGCTGCGCAGCGGGCATCTGGTCCTTGCCGATCGCTACGTCTACACGGCCTATGCCCGCGACGGCGCCCGCGGCTGCCCGACGCCGTGGCTGCGTAACCTCTACCGGTTCGCCACGCCGCCCGATATCACCTTCTATTTCCGCGCCCCGCTCGAAATCGCCATCGAAAGAATCCTGAGCGGTCGGCCACGCCTGAAGTTCTACGAAGCCGGCGCCGATCTTGGCCTTTCACTCGACCGCGTGGAGAGCTTCCGGATTTTCCAGGGAATGATCCTCGACCGCTACGACGGCTTGATCGAATCGGAAAATTTCGTGTTGATGGACGGCACGCTCGCCGTACACAAGCTGCAGCAGCAGATGCGGGAAATCGTCGCTACCCGAATCGATTTGAAGCGCTTCGCCACGCCATGAGCGACCAGACGAAAGCCCCGGCCAAACCCGCCCGCGCCCCCGAGCCGGCCGAACCGGCGCAGGAACAGGCCCATCGCGCCGCGCCATCGGTCGCCTCGCTGACCCTGCCTGCGGTTCGCCGCGAGGATATCGGCGGCCATCTGATCGTGCTCGAGGGCACCGACGGCTCCGGCCGCTCGACGCAGATCGCGCTGCTCACCGAGTGGCTCGAATCGCAGGGATTCGCCGTGCAGACGATGGGGCTGCGGCGCTCGGCGCTGATCGGGCGCGACATCGACGCGCTGCTGGCTCGCAACGTCGTCACCCGCTACACGCTGGCCCTGATGTACGCGACCGATTTCTACGATCAGCTCGAGAGCCGCATCATTCCCGCGCTGCGCTCCGGCATGGTGGTTCTCGCCGACCGGTACCTCTACACGCTGATCGCCCGCGCCATCGTGCGCGGCATCGACCGCGAATACGCCCACGAGCTTTACACGCTGGCCCTGCGCCCCGACCTCACGTTCTTCCTGAACGTCCGCCCGGAGGTCGCTTTCATCCGCGAATTCAAGAAATCCCCGGCCATCAGCTACTGGGAAGCCGGGCGCGACATGCACCTCTCCGACGACCTCTACGAGTCGTTCATCCAGTACCAGGGCATGATTCGCAAGGAATTCGTCCATCTGGCCAAGCGGCACAACTTCATCACCTACAACGGAGAAGGCTCGGTCCGCACCGTCAACTCCGATCTGCGCCGCCGCATCGCCGAACATCTCGGCATTCGCAGCGTTCGCTATCAGCCCTCTCAAGCGCTGGTCCATCTATGGCGGTAGTCTGGGGCTCGCCGGTCCGCATCGCCGCGATCGATGCGGGCTCGAATGCCATCCGGCTCGCCATCGCGGAGGTCCGGCCGGGCGCGGGCCTGGCCTTCATTGGCACCGAGCGGTTCCCGGTCCGCCTGGGCCATCGCGTCTTTCTCGAACGGCAGCTGGATTCGGCGACGATCTCCCGCGCCACCGATGCGTTCGCTCATTTCCGCCGGCTCCTCGATCGCTACCAGGTGAAGTCCTACCGCGCCGTCGCGACCAGCGCCGCCCGCGAAGCGCGCAACCGGCAGCTGCTGCTCCGCGGCATTCGCCGCGCCTCCGGCATTCGCCTCGAAGTGATCGGATCGGCCGAGGAAGCGCGCCTCGTGCGTCACGCCGTCGTGCAGGCGATGGGCGAGCAGATGGCGCCGCGGCTGATCTTCGACCTGGGCGGAGGGAGCCTCGAAATCACGCTGCTCCACGCCGAAGGCGTCGAGCGATCCTTTGCTTTCCCGCTCGGCACCGTGCGCCTGATGGAATCGATGGGCCTGAGTGAGCGGATGACGCGCGAGCAACAACGCGCCGTGCGCGACCGCGTCCTCGCCACGCTCGTTTCCGCCTGGCCCGACCCTCCCGAACTTGCCGACAACATCGTTGTCGGCTGCGGCGGCAACGCCGAAGCGCTTGCGCGGATCACCTCCGGCGCGCCGCAGCGCGGGATTCCGGTGCTGCACATGGGCTTGCTGAAGCGCCGCCTGCCGGAAATCCTGCGCCTCGACGTGCGCGGCCGGATGAAAGCCTTCGGCGTTCGGCGCGATCGCGCCGACGTGATGGCCGTCGCCGCCATCATTCTCACGACGCTCGCCGAATGGCTCGATTTGCGCAACGTGCTCGTGCCCGGCGTCGGCGTCCGCGAAGGGATTCTGCGCGACCTCGCGGTTTCGCTCCTTCGCCGGCGGCCCAGCGCGGGCGAGGCGCGCCGCGCCCGGCTCCTGCTCAAGAGCGCGCGCTCCTTCTCCGCCGCTCTGCGCTGCGACGCCGCCCGCGCCGAAAGCGTGCGCTCGCTCGCCGCGTCCTTTTTCCATCAGCTCGCTCCGTTGCACGGCCTGCCTCCCGAACTCCGCCTGCCGCTCGAGCTGGCCGCCGTGCTCCACGACGTCGGCCGCGCGGTGAATCCCGAGGGCCGGCAGAAGCACGGCGAATATCTGGTGCGCCACGGCCGCCTTCCCGGCCTGAGCGCCCCCGAGCGCGAACTGGTCGCCTGCCTGGTCCGCTATCACGACACGGTCGAGCCGGCTCCGCGGCACAAACTCTACTCTTCGTTCAGCCCGCGCGAGCGGCGCCAGGTGCGCGCGCTCGCTTCGCTGCTCCGCATCGCCGTCGCCCTCAACGCCGGACCCGGGAGTTCCGTCGCCCACGCCACCGCCCGCATCAACGCGGGCGAAGTGATCTTCGAAATTCCTTCCGGCGCGGATCTGGCGCGACGGCTGCGCCAGGCGCGGCGCGGAGCCGCATTGTTCGAGCAGGAATTCGAGCGCAAAACCGTGTTCCGCCGCGCCGAGCGCGCCAGGACCGGGGCCATGGCCGTACGGGGCCGGAAGCACGCGGCGAAGCGGAAACGGGCAGGGAAGTCGTCGAAACGCGCTTCGTGAGCGCGGCGGGTTTCGCTCGTCGCGGATGATGTCGTGACGTTTGCCGGGAACGAGATTTCTTCGCAGGGGCGACCCGGCGGATCGCCCCCGACGATGCCGCGCCATGGACGCGGAGGGGAGAAGGAACGAACATGCTGCTCTACCTTGTGCGACACGGAATCGCCGTCAGCAGAACCGATCCCGCGAGCCCGGCCGACGCCGTCCGCCCGCTTACGCCCAAGGGAATCGAGAAGGCCGCGGAAGTGGCCCGAGGCCTCGCCGAATTGCGCGTCCATCCCTCGGTGCTGATTTCGAGTCCGCTGTTGCGCGCGGTCCAAACCGGTGAAATCTTTGCCGAAGTTCTGGGATTCCCCGTCACGCGGCTGCGCCGCAGCGAAAGCCTCGCGCCCGAGAGCAAGCCCGCGCTGCTCTTCGCCGAACTGGCGCGCATGAAGGCGCGGGAAGTGATGTGCTTCGGCCACGCGCCGCATCTCGACGATACGATCGCCGCGGCCACCGTCGGCAAAGGCCCCGCCTTCACGCAGCTGAAAAAAGCGGGCGTCGCGCTGCTCGAATTCGACTCCTTCGAGCCGCCCAAAGCCCTCCTCTGCTGGCTCTACACGCCCAAAGTCCTGCGTCGCCTCGCGCGCTGAAACCCCATTCACCGCGGAGGCGCAGAGGACGCGGAGAAACACGCCGCAAACCCCTGTCATCCTGAGCGAAGCGGTCCGATCCTGGCGATGCGGACCGCCCCGTATCCGTGAAGGCATCGGGGCGAAGGATTCCGAACGCGTCGAGGCGGAGCAGCCCACGAAGCCGTAGTGTCGAGGTAACGTCGAGGCGGCCCAATGCAGGACCTGCCGATGGAGTCGCGCGAGGTTTTTCTCCGCGTCCTCTGCGCCTCTGCGGTGAAGGGGTTTTCTTGAGTTGCGTCTACGCGGCCGGCAGCACGGACACCGGCCGCTTGCAGGCGATCTCGAACAAATGTCTCGCGTTGGCGATGTGGGAAGCGCGCGGCTCGGCCCCGGTGTAGCCGCCGGCGCGAATCGCGATTCGGTCGCGTTCGATCCGTGCCTTCAGGCTGCGCACCGAGGCGTCGTGTTCGCGGTCGAGCGCGTTTGCGAGCCGCAGAATCCCCGCCAGCAGCAGCACTTTCTGCCGCCGGTCGGGCCGCAGCTGGCGAAACGCTGCATGCTTCGCCTGCGGCAGCGCGCGGCGATGATAGCGGGCCACGAGCGCGGCCAGTTTCATCTCTTCCGGCGTCCAGCCGAGCGGCGCCTTGAGCTCGGCGATCATGCGATAAGAGCGTTTGTGATGCGACCGCGCGCCGCGTACGCGCCCCACGTCGTGCGCCAGCGCCGCGATCTCCAGCACCCGCCGCGTGTGCCCGTTCCCCTGCGCGCCGCCCATGCCCGCTTCCGCCAGTTGGTCGTAAAGCTCCAGCGCCAGCTTCGTCACGTGTTTCGCGTGATCGAGGTCGGGCGTCAGGAACGAGGCCCAAACCTCGAGCCGCGCCATCCCCGCCGCTTCGAGTTCCTTGCCCTGCGGTAGCGCCTTGCGCCACGCGCGCCAGAGCGACCCGCTCCCCGACATCTTTTTTCGATATGCCCGGATCCGCTCAGCCGAAAGCGCGGCGATTTTCCGCTTCCAATGCCGCTGCTCCTCCGCGCCGCCCACGCCCCGAAGCGCCCGGATCATCGCGAGCAGCAAATCGAGGTCGTGGACTTCGCCGAGCGCGTCCTGCATCTTCTTGAGATCGCCCATCCAGTCTGCCGCGCGCGCCGGCAGAAAATTCTCCACCGTGTACCGGAATTTTTTCAGGCCAATCCGCGCGCGATGAAACGAGGCGTGCGAGCCGCTGCGCACCGCCTTCCGGTGCAGCACCCAGGCTTCCTCCCATCGCTCGACGGCCAGATACTCGGCCGCCGGCCCGTCCGCCGGCAGCCGGGCCGCTCGCGCGGTCAGGTGCTCGGCCCACAATTTCCACCGTTTCTTGCTGAACCGGCCGAGCGCCTTGCGCACCTGCCGTACCTCTTCGCGTTCTTTTTCGTCGAGCTGCGCCGCCAGGGCGTCGGCGATCGGCCCTCCCTCGGGAGCGATTCGCTTCACCCAATCGCGCAGCACCTGCGTGTCGCGCAGGTTTCCGAGGCTCTTGAACAGCCGCCGGCCCTGCTTGCGCATGTCGCGCCAGGCGGGATCGGGATCGAGCGTTTCGAAAACCTCCGCCATCGAGAGGCAGCGCCGCAACGCCACGCGCAGATCGTGCACCGGATCGGTTTCGAGCGCGCGGCTCGCCGCCGCATGCTGCTCGATCACCGCGTCCATCCAGCGCGCGAATCTCGCTTCGATTTTTGGAGACGAATCTGCCGTCAACTCGGCCATCGGAGGACTCTTTCAGCGGGCAATCCCGGAACCGGGACGACCCCATTTTAAGCCCCATCGGCCCTCGCGGCAAAGCCGCCGGCGCCCGGCCGACCCGCCGTTGCGGTGCCGCCGCCAGCAAGCGGTCTTGGCGTGCGCACCCTAGTCCAGTAGAATGAACGTTTAGAGCCTGTTGCAGGGGGCAAGGGCCGCAGAGGCGAGCATCGGCGTTGAGACCGATGCCGTAGGGGCAACCCGATGGGTCGCCCGCCTTTCGAGCGGCCACGTTCTGCAACAGCTTCTAGCCGTTTGGCGCCGCCCGACCGTCCCAGGCGGGCCATCCCGTGAAGCGAGTGAGGAGAGGCGTGGTGCAGGCACAAGCATCGCCCGAAGGCCAGCCGGTGTATCCGGCCTCGGCCGAGCGCGGCGAACGCCGGCGCGGCGAAGCTGCGAGCGCGGTGCGTTCGGCGCCGCTTGCCGGCGCGGCCGAGCCGCTTGTCTCGACGCGCCGCGTAGGCGCGCACACCTCGATTGCCGGCGGCCTGGCCGAGGCGCTAGACCTCGCGCGCCGGCTCCGCTGCACTACCTTGCAGATTTTCTCCGCCAGCCCCCGGATGTGGACCGACGGCCGGCAGAAGATCGATCCGGCGCAAGCCGCCGAATTTCGCGAGCGCCGCCGCGCGCTCGGGCTCGACCCGGTGGTCATCCACGCGAACTACCTGATCAACCTCGCCGCCCCCGACCCCCGCTTGCGCTCGCTGTCGATTCGCGGCTTTCGCGGAGAACTTGAACGCGCCATCGCGCTTGGCGCCGATTTTCTGGTCGTCCATCCCGGCAGCCGGCGAGACGGTCCCATTGACGCCGCGATCGACCGCATTGCCGATTCGCTGCGCCAGGCCGCCGAAGGCCTAGATCTCGGCCGCCTGCGCATCCTGCCGGAAATCACCGCCGGGCAGGGAAGCGTGGTCGGTTCGCGCGTGGAGGAACTTCGCGCGATTCTCGACGCCTGCCCCGAACTCGATCTCGGCGTCTGCCTCGACACCGCGCATCTGCTCGCCGCAGGCTATGAAATTCGCACTGAAGCCGGCCTCGACGAAACGCTCGGCGCGATCGACCGCGCCATCGGCCTCGACCGCGTTCGCGTCGTCCACGTGAACGATTCGAAGGCCCCGTTCGGCTCGCACGTCGATCGTCACGAGCACCTGGGCCGCGGCCATATTGGCCTCGAAGCGCTCGGCCGCATCGTCAACGATTCCCGGCTCGCCGGCCGCGCCTTCATACTGGAAACGCCCATCGACCGGCCCGGTGACGACTGGCGCAACGTGCGCACCTTGTGGCGCCTCGCCGGCATCGAATGGACACGCCCGGCAGGGCGGGGCGACGGATTCCGGCCGCGCAAGCGCGCCGCTGGGCGTGGCCGGGCGCTCAAACGGAAAAGGTGAGGGAGAAGTGGCGGACTACAACCCGCAAGCGATCGAACAAAAGTGGCAGAAGATCTGGGAGGACGCCGGCGCGTTCGACGTCGAAGCCGCGCCCGGCCGGCCGAAGTATTACGTGCTCGAAATGCTCCCGTATCCCTCGGGCACGCTGCACATGGGCCACATGCGCAACTACACCATTGGCGACGCCGTCGCGCGTTACCGGCGCATGCGCGGATTCAACGTGCTGCATCCGATCGGCTGGGATGCCTTCGGCCTGCCCGCGGAAAATGCCGCGCATCAAGCGCAACATTGCATCCGCGCGAATGGACCAACGCGAACATCGCGCAGATGAAGTCCGTCTGCCGCCGCTTCGGCTTCAGCTACGACTGGCGGCGCGAAATTTCCACCTGCGAGCCGGAGTATTACCGCTGGAACCAGTGGTTTTTCCTGCGCATGTTCGAGCGCGGCCTGGCCTACCGCAAGCGCAGCCGCGTGAACTGGTGCCCCAAGTGCCAGACCGTGCTCGCCAACGAGCAGGTGGTCGACGGCTGCTGCTGGCAGCACGACGATACACGCCCGTCGAGGCCAAGGAGATCGAGCAGTGGTTCCTGCGCATCACGGCCTACGCCGACGCGCTGCTCGAGGACATGGCCGAGCTCGAAGGCGGCTGGCCCGAGCGCGTGCTGATCGATGCAGCGCAACTGGATCGGCAAATCGCGCGGCACGCGCGTGCGCTTCCGCATCGCTCGGTGGACGAGACGACTCACATCGAGGTCTTCACCACGCGCGTGGACACGATCTACGGCGCCTCGGCGCGTCATTCTTTCGCCCCGGGCATCCGCTGCTGCCCGGCCTCTTTGCCGGCCAGGAGCAATCGCGATGCGCTCGAAGTCGGAATGGAACGAGTTGCGCCGCCAGATCCTTCGCCCGGCGCGGAACTGGCGACGGCGGAAAAGGAAGGTTTCTTCACCGGCCGCTACGCGATAAATCCGTTCTCCGGCGAGAAGGTGCCCATCTGGGTGGCGAATTTCGTGCTCGCGGAATACGGCACCGGCGCGGTGATGTGCCGTTCCGGCGCACGATCAGCGCGATTTCGAGTTCGCCGGAAATACGAGATTCCGTTGAAAGTCGTCATTCAGGCCGCGGACGGGGAAACGACGATCGATGCCGATCAGCTCGAGAGGCGTAGACCGAGTATGGACGCTTGGTCGATTCCGGCCCCTACACCGGCCTCAACCAGCGAAGAGGCCATCGAAAAAATGGCCGCCGACGCCAAGCGCGCGGCTTCGGCGAGGCGGAAACCGTGTTCCGCCTGCGAGACTGGGGCATTTCGCGCCAGCGTTACTGGGGCACGCCGATCCCGATCCTCTATTGCGACAAGTGCGGCACCGTTCCCGTGCCCGACGATCAATTGCCCGTGCGCCTGCCCGCGAACGTCGCGATCACCGGCCGCGGCAGCTCGCCGCTCGCCGGCGTTCCCGAGTTCGTCAATGCGACGTGCCCGAAATGCGGCGGCGCGGCGCGGCGCGAGACCGATACCATGGACACCTTCGTCGATTCGTCCTGGTATTTCTATCCGCTACACCGATCCGCACAACGACAAGCGCTCCCTTCGATCCGGCCGCCGTCGCCTACTGGTTTCCCGATCGACCAGTACATCGGTGGCATCGAGCACGCGATCCTGCACCTGATCTACAGCCGCTTTTTCTGCAAGGTGATGCGCGACCTCGGCCTCGTCACGCACAACGAGCCGGTGCTCCGGCTCTTCTCGCAGGGCATGGTGCTGAAAGGCGGCGTCGAGATGTCGAAGTCCCGCGGCAACGTCGTCGCCGCGATGGACATCGCCGAGCAATACGGCTGCGATACGGGCCGCGTTTACATGCTTTTCGCCGCGCCGCCTGAAAAAGATCTCGAATGGAGCGAGCAGGGGATCGAAGGCTGCTCGCGCTTCCTCAATCGCGTGTTCCGCGTCGTCGATCGCCACGCCGACCGCCTGCGCGCCGTCCAGGCGTCGAATCCCGTCGGCGCCGCGGCCGCGGCGTCGCTCACGGAAAAAGAGCGCGCCCTGCTCCGCAAAACGCACCAAACGCTCAAGCGCGTCACCGACGATTTCGAGATTCGCTGGCACTTCAATACGTCGGTGTCCGCCATCATGGAGCTGGTCAACGAACTCTACGCCCGCGAGCCGCTCGAGGAAGACGCCCGCCCGGAGATCGTCAAGGCCTGCCTCGAACGCCTCCTCGGGATGCTCGCGCCTCTGGCCCCGCATCTCGCCGAGGAACTTTCGGAGAAACTCGGCCATGCGGGCACGCTCGACGGCGCCTGGCCCGCCTTCGATCCCGAACTCGCCCGCGAGGACGAATACCAGATCGTCGTCCAGATCAACGGCCGCGTGCGCGGCCACGTGCTCGCCGAAGCGGGCGTCGCCGAGGAAGAGGTCATCCGGCGAGCGCAGGCCGATCCCAAGATCGCCTCATTTTTGGAGGGAAAGCAGATCGTGAAAACCGTTTTCGTGCCCAATAAAATCCTCAATATCGTGGTGCGCTGACCGCCTATGCCTGCAACCGGACGTCTTCGACCCGCGGGCGGAATCGTCATTCTCGATTTCGGCTCGCAAACCACACAGCTCATCGCCCGCCGCATTCGCGAACAAGAGGTCTTCAGCGTGGTGCTGCCATGCTCGACGCCCGTCGAGGAGATTCGCGCGCTCGAGCCCGCGGGCCTGGTGCTTTCCGGCGGACCCAGCTCCGTCTACGACAAGGAAGCGCCCGTGTGCGATCCGGCCGTCCTGCGCATGGGCCTGCCCGTGCTCGGCATCTGTTACGGCCTGCAATGGATCACCCACTCGCTCGGCGGCGAGGTCCGCCCGGCCGAGTCCCGCGAATTCGGCCCGTCCGAACTGGAAGTGCTCGATTCCTCCGTGCTGTTCGCCGGCCTGCCCGCCCGCCAGAAAATCTGGATGAGCCACGGCGATCACGTCGTCCGCCTGGCCGAGGGATTCCGCCGAACGGGCAAGACGCCGAGCGCCCTGGCCGCCGTCGAGGATCCCGAGCGCCGCATCTTCGCCGTCCAATTCCATCCCGAAGTTCGCCATACCGAGCGCGGCCGCGACATCCTCCACAATTTCGTCTTCAACATCTGCGGCGCACGCCCGAACTGGACCCGGGCCGGTTTTGTCGCCGAGACGACCGCGGCCATCCGCGACCGCGTCGGCGGGGAACAGGCCATCTGCGCCCTGAGCGGCGGGGTCGATTCGGCCGTTGCCGCCACGCTCGTTCACCGCGCCATCGGCGACCGCCTCACGAATGTCTTTGTCGATACCGGCCTGCTCCGCCTGAACGAATTCGAGGAGACCGTCGAGCTGCTCGAACGCCGGATGGGCCTGAACGTCATCGGCGTGCGCGCCGGCGAGCGCTTCCTCGGCCGCCTGCGCGGCATCGCCGATCCCGAGGAGAAGCGCCGCCGCATTGGCAATGAGTTCATCGAGATCTTCGCCGAGCAGGCGCGGGAACTCGAGAGCCGGAGCGGTCATCCGGTCCGCTTCCTGGTGCAGGGGACGCTCTATCCCGACGTCATCGAGTCGGTTTCCGTCCGCGGCCCTTCGGCCACCATCAAGACGCACCACAACGTGGGCGGCCTGCCCGCCGTCATGCCGTTCGAGCTGGTCGAGCCGCTACGCGATTTGTTCAAGGATGAAGTGCGGGAAGTGGGCAGGGAACTCGGCCTGCCGGAAGAGATGCTGACGAAACACCCGTTCCCCGGCCCGGGCCTCGCCGTGCGGGTCCTCGGCGAAGTGACCGAGGAAAAGCTCGAGGCCGTGCGCCAGGCGGACGCCATCGTGATCGAGGAGATTTGCCGGGCAGGGCTCTACCGTTCGCTGTGGCAGGCGTTCGCCGTGCTGCTGCCTGCACGCAGTGTGGGTGTGATGGGAGATGCGCGGAGCTACGGGTTAACCATTGCCGTCCGCGCCGTTACCTCCGAGGATGCCATGACCGCCGATTGGGCAAGGCTGCCCGCCGACGTTCTCGAAAGGATTTCCGCGCGAATCGTCAATGAAACGCGTAGCGTGAGCCGCGTCGTCTACGACATCAGCTCCAAGCCACCAGCCACAATCGAATGGGAGTGATCGCAGGAACAAAGCCCCCATCCGCCCCCGGTAATGCCCAGCCTGCTTGGATCGAGTTAGCGCTCAGCCATCCGCTGCGCCATGTGGAGCAGCAGACGGCGGTCGTTCTCGTTCAGTCGTTCCAGCAACCGCGCCATGCGGTTCAGGAAACGAGCTTCCTCAGGCGAGCTTCCCCAGGCGATCTCATCTGCGGTCTTTCTCTCCGGCAGATTCGGCAGTTGTGGCGGTTCCTCGCTATCGTAGAAGAGCTGGTAAAGCGGCACCTCCAATGCTCGCGCCAGCTTCTCCAAAGTCTCGATCGACGGAACCGTGTGCCCGTTTTCTACCCGCGAGATATAGCACCGCAGCAGGCCAGTGCGTTTCTCGATTTCGCCCTGCGACAGACTTTTGGTCTCCCGCAAGGCTCTGAGACGTTCTCCTATAACCATCGTGGCTATAATTCTTCCATAATTGCTTCAACGGTACAAGAGGGAAGAAACAGAGGGTTTGTTGCCCCGCAGGAACACAAAGCGATGCAGATCGGAACAGGTTCTGGTACCTAGTAAGTAAACTCCTATACCTTCCCGCTCCCTCACCCGCCGCTCCCCCATCCGCCGCCAGCCCTCCGAAAAAGCCGCCCGCCTTCGTTGCGCTGCCCGGTGACCCGTAGGAAGATGTAACCTCGGCGGCTGCGCATACGTCTTTCTAAGCGGCTGACCTGTGAGCCATGACCAAATCTCCTGGGGAAGGTCAGCATAACGATGCTGCGGACGAGCGGCAACTGGTCCGTCAAGCCCAAGCGGGCGACGAGGCCGCCTACGAGGAGCTGGTGCGAAAGCATCAGCACCGCGTCGTGGCTATCGCCAGCCGGCTGCTTCGCGGTTCGCCCGATGCCGAGGACGTTGCCCAGCAGGTCTTCGTCAAGGCCTACTTCTCGATTCGCCGCTTCGATCTGCGATCCAAATTCTCCACCTGGCTCTACAAGATCGCCGTCAATGAGTGCTGGAACCATCTGCGGAAGAAGAAGGCCCGTCCGCTGGTCTACGAGGCCGATCTCAGCGAGGAGCAGGTCCAGCGTTTCGAGGGAGCGGCTCAACGCTCGGGCCTCATCGATCCCGAAGAGGGCGCCCGGCTGCAGGATCTTGTCGAATGGCTGCTTTCCCAGCTCGATCCTAAGGACCGCATGATGCTCGAATTGAAGGAAGCCCAGGGTTTTTCGATCGACGAGATCTCCGAAGTGATGGAGTTGAATGCGAATACGGTGAAAGTCAGGCTTTTCCGCGCGAGGGGGAAACTGGTAGAACTCTACCGTCGCCGGCTGAACCAATCTCGGCCGCCGGCGGCAAAGCGAGGTTGAAACAACGATGTTCGCAAAACAGAATCGTCAAGGTGCCTGTTCGGCGCTCGAAGCGAGACTCGAGGATTACCTCGACGGACGGCTCGATTCCCGTGAGTCGGCCGAGGTGGAAGTTCACACGCGCACCTGCCCCCGTTGCGCGGCCGCTCTCGAAACCGCCAGGGCCTCCGCCCCGATCATCGCCGTCCTCAGTACCCGGCGGGCGCCCGCACCGAACCCGTTTTTCGTGACACGCGTCATGGCCGCCATACGCGGCGAACAGCGCGAAAGCGAAGTCTGGAAGCCGATCGAGCGCGCCGCCTGGCGTCTCTGCTGGGTCGCCGCCGCGGTCGTGCTCATCCTGGCCGGCTTTATGCTGCGCATGGAGAGCTCTGCGCCGGTGCTCCCGAACGCGCAACAGAGTCAGATCCAGGCCCTCGTGAACGTTCCCATGCCGCAGCCCGGCAGCCAGGACGATACTTTCCTTCTGGTCGCCAGTGACGACAATGGCCGCTAAACGCCCGAGCGCCAGAGCGATCATCCTCACCATCGCCGTCTTCGTCCTCGGCGGTGCGGTCGGCAGCCTTGGCACCTACCTCGCCGGCCATATGCGCGACGGCCACCGCCGCCAGCGCATCGTTGATCGGCTCACCGAGCAGCTCCAGCTCACTCCCGATCAGCAGAAGCAGATCGAGACCATCCTCGATGACGGCCACAAGCGCATCACCGCCATCTATCGGCAAAGCCAGGACCAGGCCCGTCCGCAATACGACGCCGTCCACACCGATACCCGGAACCGCATCCGCGCCATCCTCACCGCGGCCCAGCAACCCAAGTTCGACGACTTCCTCAAACACCTCGACGCCGAACGCAAGGCCCGCGAACAACAACAGCAGCGCCCCTCTCGCTAGCTTCGATACCCAATCACTAGCCCGTTCACGCCGTAGGGGCGACCAGCGGTCGCCCGCCTTCCGCGTCCGCGGTAGCGAGCGCCGGTTCTCGTAGCGCAGCCTTCAGAGTCTGAGGTTGTGCGTTTTCCCACTCGCCGCAAGTCAGCTCCGTCGGCGAAGCCCGGGAAAAAGCCTGTCATGCTGAGCGAAGCGAAGCATCCCGCTCGCGGTGAGACGGTGTGGGAGGAGTGGGAACGGGATCCTTCGTAGCGCTCAGGGCGACGGACTGCGCCTGGATGGCAAACTGCGGCCGGATGACAACTGCGGTAGCGAGGATTTTCGTTTCTAGAAGGGAATGTCTTCGTCGGAAATCGCCGGCCCGGCCTGCGGCTCTTCCATCATTTCAGGCTCAGGAATGTGCCGCTCGCCAGCCTCGGGCGCGCCGCCGCCGCCGGGGGCGCCTTCGCCGCGCGAACCCAGCATCTTCATCACATTGGCCACGATTTCGGTGGTGTATCGTTTGTTGCCCGCCTGATCGTCCCACTGCCGCGTCTCGATCCGGCCTTCGACGTAGATCAGCGATCCCCGCTTCAAGTACTGCTGCGCGATTTCCGCCAGCCGGCCCCACATCTTGATTCTGTGCCACTCGGTGCGTTTCTGACGCTCGCCGGCGCGGTCCTTGTACGTCTCGTCGGTGGCCATTGAGAAAGTGCACAGCGGCTGCCCGCTCCCAACGAAGCGAGTCTCGGGATCTTTTCCCAGCCGTCCGACCAGAATCACTTTGTTCACTGACATGTTTAGCTGCCTTCGGTGGCCGAGTATACCCGAAAGCCCGCCCGCGCGCACACGACTTTCGTTCCTCGACCGCGGTCGCACCTGGCTGCCGGCGCAATGGACCAATTTGGCGGTGGCGCACCATCGCGCCCTGGGCGAATATCTGTCGGCACGCACCGAAAAAGACGCGTTCGCGGAAATTGCACGACGCCGGTCGCCTTCAGCGCGTGAACGTGATCGGAGGAAACTTGAGCGCGTCGTGGCGCGGGGAGGCGGGTCCGAGGTGACTGTAAACAGAGCAACGATCTCCCAAGCACGTTCGCAGGAAGAAATCGCCGAGGTTCGAGCCCTGTTTCTCGAATACGCCGCCTCGCTCGGTTTCAGCCTCTGTTTTCAAAATTTCCAGCAGGAACTCGACACGCTGCCCGGCAAATATTCACAGCCGGACGGCGTGCTGCTGCTCGCCAGGGAAAGATCCGGCGTCTCCGTCGGATGCATCGGCGTCCGGACGCTCGATGACGGCGCCTGCGAGATGAAACGGCTCTACGTCCGGCCCTTGCACCGGGGCACGGGGACGGGCAGGGAACTCGTCGAGGCGGCGCTGGCGTGGGCGCGTGCCCGCGGCTACGCCGCCATGAAACTTGATACGGTTCCCGGGAGGATGGACGCCGCCATTCGAATGTACCGCAGGCTCGGGTTTGTCGAATGCCCGCCCTACTACGAAACTCCCGTCGAAGGCACCCTGTTCTTCACGCGAGCTTTGTAACAGGAGGAACGCACCATCCGGTTTCAGGCGAAAAAGGGAATTCACACCTCGGGCAAAGTCAGGGGCTTTCCTGAAGGGAACTGCGCGAGTATGTCAGAGAATTGACATACCCGCCCGTAGAAACCGCGCGGCCTTCCCCGACGACCAACGGCGGCGTGATCTGCTCTTCTTCCTACTTCACTCCGAGTTGCCGCAGCCGTGCCTCCGCCTTGCGAGCCTGCTCGGTGCCCGGATTCTCGCGGATCACCCGGTGCAGTTCGGCGATTGCCGGGCCGTTCTCGTGCACTTTCAGCAGCGCGTAGGCCTTTTTCAGCCGCGCGTCGGCGCGTTTGAAGCTGTTCGGGTAGTTGTTCAGCACCTGATTGTATTCGCCGATCGCGTCGGGATAGCGGCCCTGCGCGTAGGCGATCTCGCCCAGGTAGAAATGCGCGTTCGAGGCGAGATCGGTTTTGCCGTAAAACTGCAGGTACTGCCGGAACTCCTGATTCGCCAGCCCGTAGTTTCCCGCGGTGAAATCCCTCAGGCCGTTCGTGTACAGCAGATCGGCCGGCGGCGGAGGGCCGGAGGGCGGTTGCGGTGCGCCGGCGCCCGCCGGTTGGCTGGGAGGCGCATCGCCCGGTGTGGCGCCCTGGCCCTGGCTCGCCGGGGGCGCGTCGGTCGGCGAGGCGCCCGGCTGCGTTTGTCCGCCGCCGAGTGCCGATACCTTCGCGTCGATCGTTTGCAGGCTGTTCTGCGCCGTCGCCACCTGTCCGGAAAGCTTGCCGAGTCTCGCCTTCACGTCCTCGAGGCTGTCGGAAAGCGCTTGCACCTGACCGGCCATGGTATTGATCTGCGAGCCGCTGTTCGCCTGCAGATCCTGAATCGTTTTCTGCATCGATCCCATCGTGCTGGTGAGCTGGTTCTGCGAATCTGCCACTTGGCCGACCAGCGTCTTCAGCACGGCGAAATTCTGCGTCATCTCGTTCTGCATCGTCTCGCTGGTTTTGCATCAGGATCGACACCTGCTGCTGCAACTGGATGATCTCTTTGGCGACGGCGTCGGCCGGCGGCGGAGACAACAACGCCCCCAGCACCAGCCCCGCAGCCACCGATACCGTGACTATTGCAAGTCTTCTTCCGCGCAACGTCCTTCCTCCTTCACCGGCGCGGCTGCCGGCCCCGGCCGTCCCGGCTCAGCGGGACGGCCGAAGCTCGGGCCGCGTCGACTCTCGCGAAATCAATGAGCCAAGACGAAGTGCGCCCGCCGATTCTGCTGCCAGCAGGTTTCGTTATGCTCGGTACAGAACGGATGCTCCTTGCCCCAGCTCATCGTGCTCATCCTGTCCGTGCTGATTCCGAGCGAAACCAAGAACTGCTTGGCCGCGTTCGCGCGCCTCTGGCCGAGTCCCAGGTTGTACTCGAGCGAACCGCGCTCGTCGCAATGGCCTTCGATCGTCACCTTCACGTTGGGATGCGCCCGCAGGAATTCCGCGGTCTGCGTCAGCGCCTCGCGCGCGTCGGGCCGGACCTCGGCCTTGTTGAAGTCGAAGAACGCGTCCTTCACGTCCCGGGCGAACAACTCCTCGAGCGTGGCGCTCGGCGCGGACGGTTGCGGCGCCGCCGCCGGCGAAACCGTCACCCGCACCGTGTCGACCGCGTTCCCGCCCGGACCGCTGACGGTAATCGTGTAGGTTGTGGATTCGGTCGGCGAAACTGTCGTCGATCCGCTGGGCTGCACGCTGCCCACGCCCGGCTCCAGGTCCAGCTTCGTCGCGTTCTCCGACGTCCAGCTCAACGTCGATGACTGGCCCGTAGTGATGAAATCCGGCGACGCCGTCAGTTTTACCGTCGGCGCTGCCGGTGCTGCTGCTGGCGGCGCCGGTGCGGGCGGAACGGCGGCCACTTTCTTCTTGCAGGCTCCGGCGAAAACCGTCAGGCCTGCCACAAACAAAATTAATGCGGACTTGCGTAGGGGACTTCTACTGCTGCCACTGCTGCTTTCCGTGCTGCTTGCCATGCGGTTCCTCCTGAACAGTACTCCCAGGTTGAGCGGTGACCCGGCCTCGAACTTGAATATCGTACCATTGAGAAAAGGGTCCCTCCACGGTCACCGAGTACATTCGTTCGCCGTTTGTGCTCCCTCACTTCCAGGACCAGCTCGGCGAAATGTTTTTGCCATCGTGCGTCAACTCGCGCAGCCCGCTTCCGTCGGCCATCATCGTCCAGATCTCGTTCATTCCGGTGCGGTCCGACTGGAACACCAGATGCCTGCCGTCCGGTGCCCAGCTTGGCCGTTCGTTCCGGCCGGCGTCGTGCGTCAGTTGCAGCAGTTGGTGCGAGGCGATATCCATCACGTACAGGTCGTAATTGCCGAGTGGCCGCCGCCAGCTGAAAGCCAGCAACTGCGCGTTCGGCGACCAGGTCGGGTCAACCACGTAGCCCATGTCCGGCAAATCGATCTTGTCGACGCTCGACCCGTCCGAATTCATCATGTAGAGCCCCGGCTGCCCGCCACGGTCGCTCACGAAGACGATCTGCTGTCCTGTCTTCGGATTCCACACCGGCGATGTGTTCACCGAGTGCCGCGCGAAGGTGAGCTGCTTCAGATTGGTTCCGTTCGTGTTGCTCTCAAATATCTCCGGATCGCCCCGCATGCTCGAGGAAAAGGCGAGCTGCGTGCCGTCGGGCGACCAGGCCGGCGCCGAGGTCGTCCCTGAAAATCGTGGAAAGTACAACACGCGTTTCGCCGCCATCGAATACAGGCAAATCTGCGCCGAAACGACGCCCCGGTACGGCACGAAGCATGTGAAAGCGATCTCGGAAGCGTCCGGCGACCAGCGCGGCGTGAACGATTCGGTCCGCAGATGCGTGATCTCGTGCGCGTTCGCCCCGTCGTAGTCCATCACCCAGAGCTCGGCGACATTGCCCACCTGATGGCTGTAGACGATGTGCGTCTGGGCGATGCCCGGCACGCCGCTGCCCAGCATCGATACGATGTCGTCGGCCATTTCGTGCGCCAGTTGCCGCGCGCCCTCGGTCGTCGCCGGCCCCTGATACACCTTCGAAAGCATCGGCGGCGCCGCGGGATTCGTCAGGTCTTCGAGCCAGCCGGAAACCGAAAGCGACGTCCCCGTGGCCGACATGTTCCCGAACGCGATCATCGCCGCGTTCGCCGGCGAGGCCGTCCATTGCTGCTGCTTGCCCGCGAGCTGGTTCGGTTGCGATGGCCAGGTGGACGGCAGCGGATAGAAACTCTTGCTCACCATGTCGATCACGCCCGAATAGTTCAGATCGTTCCAAAGCACCTGGTCGAACACCTGGCCGAGCGGCTGCGTCGCCGCGTTCGCCGTCGCGAAATCGGGCAACGCCAGCCGTACCTTTTTCACGCCGATGCCGGTTCCCGTGCGAAACCAGTCCTGCGGCACCGGCCCCGAGTTCGCCGCCGTCCACGCGCCGGCCACCAGCGCTCCGAGAGCTATCGCCAACCCCAGCCAGATCCACCGTTTTGGCTTCATCTCCACTTCCTTCATCGCCGGAAATCAAACCAGAATTCCACGTTAACATACGATCCCGCATACGCGCCGGGCAGGGGACTGAGCGGGCTCGACATCTGTATCGCGCGCACCGCCGAGGCGTCCACCGACGGGTACCCGCTCGATTTCATCACCTGGACGTTCACGATCGTTCCGTCGCGCAGTATCTCGAAGTCGATCACCGCCCGCGGCGCCCATTGCACCGTCGGATCCACCGTCGACTGCAGCCAGTTGCTGCTCACCCGCCGCTGCACCGCCTCCACGTACCACGAAAACCGGGTCCCGAATGCGCCGGCGGGACCGCTCATGTTCAATCCGCCTTGCGTGTTCTGTCCCACCGTGAAGTTGGAGTTCGAGTAGGGAACCGCCGGCGCTCCGCCCTGGCCGTAGGGAACGGCGTTTTTCGGCGGCGGCGTCTTGTTCTCGAGCAATTTCGATTTTCGCGGCGTGATCCACTTCGGCCGCTTCTCCTTCATGAACTCGGGCAGCTTCGTCGCGTCCGGTTCGAAGGGAACCTTCGGCGGCGGTTCCGATTTATACAGCCCCTTTGTCGTGTCCACTACCCGGTTCACCGTCACCGCGTCCGGGCGAGGCAACGGAATCGCCGGAAGGCTTCCCACCAGACTCACTTGCACCGCGCCCCCTCCACTGCCCGCGCCGCCCCACATCTCTCCGCGGTGCGAGAGCAGCGCCGAAACCACGAACAGCGCCGCCAGCACGAAATGGAACAGCCCCGACCAGGCGAGCGACCGCCCCAGCTTTTCGCCCGGCCGTTTCGTTCCACCAGGTCCCTCAGCGGGCGCGCGCACGTTCGGTGATGGGTACGGTGACGACACTGATATTCTGGATGCCCGCTTGCTGCAACTGGGAAGTCACCGTCGCGAAACTCCCGAACGGCACCGCTTCGTCGCAGCGAATGTAGACCGGCTGGTGCGCCGGATCGGTCAATTTGGCTTTCGCTTCCGCGCCCAACTGGTGGATGTTCACCGGCTTGTCATCCAGGTAGACGCGCTGCGCGCGGTCGATCGTGATGATCACCCGTGCCGACTTGATCTGCGTCACCGTCTGCGTCTTCGGCAGATCCACCTGGATGCCCGATTGCAGCACCGGCGCCGTGATCATGAAAATCACCAGCAGCACCAGCATCACGTCGATGAACGGCACCATGTTGATCTCGGAAAGCGAGCTTCCCGTTTGCCGCATCACTTGGGGCATCGACGACCTCTTAACCGTTTGGCGAGCGCCGCAACTCAGTTTGCGGCATCCCGGTTCTTCGTAAGGGCGCGACGAAAGGGCCTCGCGCCTTGTGGGTCGCGGCGGAACCCGTCCCGACACCGTCGGGAGCCGCGACAGAAAAGTGCCGGAATGAGTGGGGCTTTAGCCCCTGATGGTCCGCGTTCATCTCTTCTTTTCGACCGCCCCGGGTTTCATCGTGCTGTTATTGTCAGGGCATCTCGATGTGCGTCACAACTTCGGCTATGAAATTGTCCATCCGGGTGGAAAATTCCCGGATCCGGTGCAGGAAGTGGTTGTAAAAGATGACCGCCGGAATCGCCGCGAACAGCCCGGCAGCCGTTGTGATCAGCGCCTCGGCGATGCCCGGTGCCGTCGCCCGCAGGCTCGTCGCTCCGGCATCGCCCAGCCGCGAGAAGGCGTCCATCACGCCCCACACCGTCCCGAACAGCCCGATGAACGGCGAAACCGACCCGGTGGTCGCCAGAAACGGCATCCATTTCTCCAGCCGTCGCGTCTCTTCCGCCGCCGCCAACTGCATCTCCACGGCAATCGCCTGCGGATTCCTCACCGTCCCCGGATGCGGATTCGAAGCGCCGGATTGCCGGCTCAATTCCTGGTACCCGGCGGCGTAAACACCGACCAGCGGCGATCCAGGCGCCATCGCCTGCAGCGTCGCCAGGTCCGGCATCTGCCTCGAGGCCCGAAACATCTTCAGAAAATTCTTCGTCTGCGCCCCGACAGCCCGGAACAATTTGTATTTTTCGAAGATGACGGCCCAGGAGAAAAGGGAGAACAGCAGCAGAATCAGCAGGACAATGCGGGCAACCCACCCGGTCTGCTCAAACAATCCGCCGAGAGGACTCGCAAACAACAACACCAATGGGGTCGGAATCGCTTACTCCCTCTTGGCGCCAGCGGAGAGCGCGAACATGGTCAACGTACCACACGCATCCACCATGGTCAAACAACCTCCGCAAACGCACGTTCGTCATTCGACACCTTTCATCGTTTCACTAGGACGCAATTCAACCTCGCCGTGTTGCCCCACGCCGGTGCCCCTGGAACCCTTGTGCTAAAATGGCCGCGGAATCGTCATGGTCGATATTCCGCTCGAAGCTCTCACCGGCAGCGTCGCTCCCGCCGAGTCTTCCTCGGTCGGCCGCACCTTTTACCTCGAAACCTTCGGCTGCCAGATGAACGTTCACGACTCGGAAAAGGTCGCCGGCGTTCTGCTGGCGCGAGGCTATCGGCCCACCAACGATCCCGATCGCGCCGATCTCGTCCTCTATAACACGTGCAGCATCCGCGAAAAGGCCGCGCAGAAGGTCTTCTCCCACCTCGGACGTTACCGAAAAGCCCCCGAGCAGAACCGCGCCGTCGCCGTCCTCGGCTGCGTCGCCGAGCAGGAAGGCGAGCGCATCTTCGACCGCGCCCCGTGGGTCAGCCTCGTCTGCGGCTCGGCCAGCTATCGCCGCCTGCCCGAACTCCTCGACCGCCTCGAAGCCGGACAGCGCCGCGTCACCGGCCTCGGCCTCGACGTCGACGAAACCTTCGAAACCGAGGTCACGCGCCGCGACCACCCCTTCCGCGCCTACGTCACCATCATCGAGGGCTGCGACAAACGCTGCACCTTCTGCGTTGTCCCCACGACGCGCGGTCCCGAGCGCAGCCGCGCCTCCGGCCCGATCCTCGCCGAGGTCGCCCGCCTCGCGGCCTCCGGCTACACCGAAGTCCAGTTCCTCGGCCAGACCGTCAATTCCTGGTGCGATCCCGGCCCGCCCGGCCTGCGCTTCTCCGAATTGCTCCTGGCCGCCGCCGGGACGCCCGGCGTTCGTCGCGTCCGTTTCACCACCTCGCATCCGCGCGATTTCGGCCCCGATATCGTTCGCGCCATCGACGATTGTCCCGTCCTTTGCGAGCACGTCCATCTGCCGGTGCAGTCCGGTTCGACCCGCGTGCTCGAGCGCATGCGCCGCAATTACACCCGCGAAGAGTACCTGGACACGATTTCGCTCATCCGTTCCGCCCGCCGCCCCATCAGCCTCACCACCGACATCATCGTCGGCTTCCCCGGCGAGACCGAGGACGATTTCGCTCTCACGCTCGACCTGCTCGATCGCGCCGGCTACGACGGCGTCTTCGCCTTCAAATACTCCCCGCGCCCCAATACCCCCGCGCTCGAATGGCCCGACCAGATCCCCGAGACCGAAAAGAGCCGCCGCCTCGCGCTTCTCATCGACCGCCAGCGCCAAATCCAGATCGAGCGCAACGGAAAGCTCGTCGGTTCCACCGTCGAAGTGCTCGTCGACGGCCGCCACGAAGCCCGCGGGCAGTGGAACGGTCGCACTTCCGGCAACCGCGTCGTAAATTTCACTTCACCCATGCCCGATCTTCTGGGACAATACGCGCAGGTGAGGATCTCTCAGGCCGGCCCGAACAGCCTCGTCGGCGAACACACTTTGTAGTCGCGGGAGGCATCCATGGAAGTCGAGATGAAAATCCGAGGCCTCATGATGGATCCCGTCACCAACATGCCTGTGGTCGTTCTCCGCGATTCCGAAGGCGGCTCCATCCTCCCCATCTGGGTCGGCATCTACGAAGCCAACGCCATCGCGCTCGAAATCGAGAAGGTCCAGACGCCGCGCCCGATGACGCACGACCTGCTCAAGAATCTTCTGCTCGGCCTCCAGGTACAAGTCCGCAAAATCGTCGTCAACGACCTGAAGGACGACACCTTCTACGCCCTCATCTGGATGGAGCGCGACGGCAACACGTTCGCCGTCGATTCCCGCCCCAGCGACGCGCTGGCCCTCGCGCTGCGGCTCGATTGCCCCATCTACGTCGAAGAGCACGTCCTGAAAAGCTCCCGCGTCTCCGGTGACTCCGGCGAAAAATCGGGTAACGAAGATATCCGCAAGTGGCTCGAAGGCCTCAACGACGAGGACCTCGGCCGCTATAAGATGTAGCCCCGTTGCTCCGCTCATCCTTGCCGTGGTAGCCACGGTCAGCGCCTTGCTGACCGTGGGTTCGTGTCCTAAAACTCCCCCCAGGCCGCCTGCGCCTCCGAATCTAAACTCTTGACCCTAAACTGGCCCCCATCTTCACTTTTTCGCCCCTTCCCTTCATTTTCCCCTTGCATTACCCCCTCCCGGGCGGCTACAGTCCTCCTAGCTCTTGGGGCGAAACGAGTTACGCCCCCATATATAGTCGGGAGCTAGCGCCGACCTCTTGACCGCCATAGTCGCGATTACGAATCAGAAGGGTGGGGTAGGGAAGACCACCACCGCCATCAATCTTGCCGCCGCCATTGCGCGCCGCAAGCATCGCACCCTTCTCATCGATCTCGATCCCCAGGCGAATTCTTCCCTGGCCTTCTTCGACATCGCTGAGATGCGCAACAGCATGTTCGATGTTCTTTCCGAGCAGCGCATCGACGTGCGCGAAGTTATCCGCGAAACCAAGGTTCCGCAGCTCTCGCTCGCTCCCGCGCGCCTCTCGCTCGCCAAGCTCGAGCAGCAGCTCGTCGGCCAGTTCGACGCGCCCTTCAAGCTCAAGGACGCGCTGGTCAACCTGCAAAAGGATTACGATTTCATCGTCATCGACACGCCGCCCGCGCTCGGCATCCTCACCGTGAACGCGCTCGTCGCCTCGACTCATCTTTTGATTCCCGTTCAGGCCAGCTATTTCGCCATCGAGGGCACCGACGACCTGGTCGAGACCTTTTCCCGCATTCGCGCGCGCCCCAATCCCGATCTCAAGCTCCTGGGAGTGCTCATCACCCTGTTCGACCGCCGCACAAATATCGCCAAGGACGCCGTCGGCCAGATCCGTTCGGTGTTCGGCACCGCGCTTTTCAAAACGCGCATCAGCCGCAATGTGCGTCTGGAGGAGAGTCCCGCGTACCGCCAGACCATCTTCACCTTCGCGCCCGGCTCGCCCGGCGCCCAGGAATATCGAAAGCTAGCTGAGGAGGTCATTACCCGTGTCCAAGCGGATCGGGTTGCCCGTCACTCTGAAGATGCGGCATGACGCCCATTACATCGAGGAGCTGACCACGTTCAGCGGCGCCTCGGTGGGTCGCATGCTGCCCATCGATAAGGTTCGCCCCAATCCCGACCAGCCGCGCAAGACGATCGGCGACATCCGGGAGCTGGCAGAATCGGTGCGCGAGAAGGGTGTGCTCGAGCCGCTGCTCGTGCGCTATTCCGCTCGCGAAGACCTCTACTACATCATCAGCGGCGAGCGCCGCTACCACGCCTCCCGCGAAGTCGGCCTGCGCGAAGTCCCCTGCATCGAAAAAACCGCCGACGACGCCGAGACGCTTGAAATCTCCCTGATCGAAAATCTCCAGCGCAAGGATCTGACGCCGTTCGAGGAAGCCGACGGCCTCTCGCGCCTCGCCGAGCAGTTCGAATACACGCACGAGGAAATCGCCCGCAAGATCGGCAAGTCGCGCACCTCGGTCACCGAGTTGCTCTCGCTCCGCGTCATCCCCGACGCCGTGCGCCGCAATTGCCTCGAAAGCGGCGTCACGTCGAAATCGCTTCTGCTCCAGATCGCGCGCCAGCCCACGCCGCCCAAAATGCAGGAATTGGTGAAGCGCATCGCCAACGGCCGCCTCACCCGCGACGAAGCCCGCCGAGTCCGCCAGCAGGAGCAGGGAAGCGCCCCCCGCCCGGAAGCCTACACCTTCACCCATCGCGCCGAAGACGATTCGTTCGTCCTCCGCGTTCAGTTCCGCAAATCCCACGTCACCGCCGACGAAGTAGTCTCCGCTCTACACGAAGCCTTGGATTCGCTAGAGCAACACGCCGGCGAACCCGAAGCCGCCGCTTAGATACCCTCGCGTCTTCCAGTAGTGCGGCCCTCGGTGGCCAGAGTCGCGTGCACCTCCTCGCAACTGCGGCATGGCTGAAGCCGTGCCCTTCGATGGTGCTGCGCTCCCCAGTGGCACGGGCACTCCTGCCCGTGCGCTTTTCCCCTCGACGAATCCACCCCGTCCGCCGCCACGAGTCGCTTCGAGGGCGATCGAACAATTCGACCGCCATCAAATCATTTCGCAATCAGCGAAAATTCTCTTGAAACAGCCCCGGCAGGATATTAGCGTGTGTGGCAAACAGGGTTGTTCGGCCCCTCGTCCCGGTATCGTTTTTCTTGCCCGGGAGTTGCCGATGGTTGTGAGAGAAGCCCGACGTTTCCTGCAAAGCAGCCCAATCCTGAGCTTGTCCGCTGTCGCTGTTCTCGCGCTCGGCATCGGTGCCTCCGGCTTGGCGCTGGCACTGCTTCTGGCATTCTCCTCCCTTATGTATCCCGGCATGCGCGCCCTCGGCTACGCAACGATCTCCGAGCAGACCGGGGGCGGCGGATCGATGCCGATTTCCTGGCAGAGCTTCGCGAAGCTTCGTGCCACGCCACAGCAGAGCACCAGCCTCGCCGCCTACAGCCGGCAGATCAGCACGACGCTCGAAATCGATGGCAAGAGCCGGCCTTTGAGGCTGGCTGCTATCTCAAATGGCTTCTTCTCGGTTTTCACTCCTCGGCTGACCGCGGGAAGGGACTTTACTCCGGAAGAGGAGGAGCAATCTGGGACCCACGTCGCGATCCTCAGTCTTCCCCTAGCCGTCGGCCTGTTCAAATCTCCCGAAGCCGCGCTGAATCGATTCGTCGAGATGGACAACATCCCCTTCCAGGTCGTGGGCGTCGCGCCGGCAGGCTTTGAAGGCCTCTTTGGAAATTCCGTCGCGGCCTGGGTCCCGGCCAATTGCATCTTCCCGCTCGAGATGAATCCGCCGGCGTGGCTCATCAAAGCGAAACCGGATGCGTGGACGCAACTCGCTACTTTCTACGGCCTCGCCGCGTCCGATCGGGTTTCGTCGGCGGAACTCGCAAGGCAACTAAGCGGCTCGCTTCCGCTGCGTGGGGCGACTCGGTGGCGCGGGCACTCCTGCCCGCGCGCCTTTCGTAAATTGCAACCACCTGCCCCATTCCATCCGCAAAGCGAGCCACGCCGCCAGCGTCGCAATCTCCCCTGCCACTTTTCCCGCCCCAACCTCATCTCTTATTCTTGAGACAAATTTAGCCAATCAACCGCTGCAATAACCGCCGCATTCCGCGAATCCATCGGCGCGCCCAGGAGTGACAGTTCGCGCCGGATCGCTAAAATTGCGTAGCGTACCCAAGGAGGAACACAGATATGAGCGAAGCCGCAAAACCCGCCACGCAGCCAGCAGAGGCCCAACCCCATCCGGCGCCGGCCACTTTTCCAGCCCAAGCCTACGCCGCCGGAAGCCCGACAGCAGCGCTGGGGCCGATAGCCATTCGCCGGCGCGCGCCGGGGCCGCAGGACGTGCAAATCGAGATTCTGTATTGCGGCGTGTGTCATTCCGATCTGCATCAAGTGCGCAACGAATGGCAGAGCGCTGCTCCCACGGTCTATCCCTGCGTGCCGGGCCATGAAATCGTCGGCCGCGTGGTGAAAGTGGGCGGCGCGGTGAAGAAGTACAAGGAAGGGGATATCGTGGCCGTCGGCTGCATGGTGGACTCATGCCGCACGTGCGCCAGTTGCCGCGAAGGACTCGAGCAGTATTGCGAGAACGAAACGGTTCTCACCTACAACAGCGACGACAAGCACATCGGCGGCGTCACCTACGGCGGCTACTCGGAAAGCATTGTCGTGGATGAAGCTTTTGTTCTGCGCGTGCCGGAAAAATTGAATTTGGCCGGCACGGCGCCGCTGCTCTGCGCCGGCATCACCACGTATTCACCGCTGAAGCATTGGAACGTCGGGAAGGGAAGCAAAGTTGGCGTCGTAGGGCTCGGTGGTTTGGGACACATGGGCGTGAAATTCGCCCACGCGTTCGGAGCCCACGTCGTGCTATTCACGACTTCGCCGAACAAGACCGCCGACGCGTTGCGGCTGGGCGCGGACGAAGTGGTCGTCTCAAAAAACGAAGCGGAGATGCAAAAGCATCTTGCCAGCTTCGATTTCATCCTCGACACGGTTTCCGGCGAGCACGACCTGAACGCCTACCTCGATCTGCTGAAACGCGACGGAACGCTTGTGCTCGTCGGCTTGCCCGAAAAACCGATGCCCGTCGCCGCTTTCAACCTGCTTTCCGGCCGCCATCGGCTTGCCGGCTCCGGCATCGGCGGTATCCGCGAGACGCAGGAGATGCTCGATTTCTGCGCCGAGCATGGCATCACCTCCGACGTCGAACTCATCCGAATCGATCAGATCAACGAAGCCTACGACCGCCTGCTCCGCAGCGACGTGAAATACCGCTTCGTCATCGACATGGCCTCGCTGAAATAACCGGACTTCGGTCTCAGATCCGGCAATGGTGTCACTTCGAGCCCGTGTAGCGCCGCCCTTCAGGGCGGCATCTTGGCACGAGGGCAGAAAGAGTTGGCGGGCTAAAGCCCGCCTCTACACAACCTTTCTTGCGCGTGACTCCGGTTTCCGATGGGGAATTCGAGCTAAGAAACAGCCGAACGAGACGTGACTCGAGACAACAGTCGGCACAGCGCGTCGCACACCTCGCCGATCTGTTCTTCCGTGATCCGATTGAAGAAAGGCAGCGCCAGCGAGCGATCGGCGATCGATTCCGTCAACGAGAGATCGCCTTTCCGGCAGGGCGCTTCGCGATAGGCCGGCTGCAAATGGATCGGCGCGAAATATCTCCCGCACTCGATCCCCCGCGCGCCCATCGCTTCGATCAACCTGTCGCGGTCGGCGCGCGTGAACCGCTCGCCCAATCTCACGACGTAGGTGAACCAGCTGATTCGCCGGTCCGGAAGATCGCTCACCGGCAACTGCAAATCCGGATTTCCGCGCAGCCTTCGCTCGTAGCTCCGCGCGATCTCTTCCCGTCGCGAAAGGATCGATTCCATCCGCTTCATCTGCTCGGCTCCCAGCGCGCAATTCATTTCCGGCAGCCGGTAGCTGTACCCCAATTCCTCATGCTGGAACCAGTCCCGCGAATTGCGCCGTCCCTGATTCCGCAGCGCTCGCGCGCGTGCGGCCAGCTCCGCATCATTCGTCACTAAAACGCCGCCCTCGCCCGTGGTGATCTGCTTGTTGGGATAAAACGCGAACGCGCCCCCGGCGCCCAGCGATCCAACTTTTTGCCCCTTGTATTCCGCGCCAATCGCCTCGCAAGCGTCTTCGATGACAAGCAGCCCATGCCTTCGTCCAACGTCGAGAAGCGCATCCATATCCGCCGGGCATCCAAACGTGTGCACCGCGAGAATCGCCCGCGTCTTCGCCGTAACCGCTTTTTCGACTGCCGCAGGATCGAGCGTCAGCGTGTGGCGATCGACCTCGACAAACACCGGCACCGCGTCCACATACCGCACCACATTCGCCACGGCCACAAACGCAAAGGACGGCACGATCACTTCGTCGCCCGCCCCGATCCCAAGCCCGAGCAGCAAAACGTGCAGCGCGCTGGTCCCCGAGTTCATCGCCACGCCGTGCGCGACGCCCACAAAATCCGCCACGGCGCGCTGGAACCGTTCGAGCTCGCCGCCCAGGCTCAGCCGCGTTCCGCGCAGCACGCGAGTCACGGCCGCGATATCGGCTTCACTCACATCAGGCGCCGATAGCGGAATTGTCATTTCCCCTCCGCGTCCGCAAAGCGCCCTTCGCGCAGCGGCAGCGCCCGCTTCATCAGCAGACTCTCGCCGAGCGGAACGGTCGTCAACACGTTCACGATCCTCCCGGAAGCGTGCCCATCGCCATAAGGATTCGTCATCCCGTCGAGCGAACGGCGGAATTCGGCGCTCTTGGCGATTCTCACTTTTTCGAGAATCGCGCGCGGATCGGCGGGCGCGTCGAGGATATTGCGCGCGCGTTCCCGGCCCTGTTGCCGCAGCCCGACGTTCACCGTCGGCAGTTTCAGCGACGGCGTCTCCATGATCCCGCTGCTCGAATTCCCGATCATCAGCTCGACGCATCCGAGCAGGCTCAGGTAGCTGACCGCGTCCAGGTTCACGAACAGGCTTCCGTTCCTGCGCCGGCCGAGAAATTGCCGCGTCCGCTCGACAAGCTCCCGGCTGCCCGCGTCGGCGTTCGGGTAACAGAACACGACGTGCTCGCGCAGCGAAGCCAGGGCCCCGAACAGCGCGTCCGCCTCGCGCACCGTGTCGCGCGCGATCGTCACCGGATGGTAGGCCACCACGACGGTCGGCAGTTTCAGGTCGAGCCGCAGCCTCGATTCCAGCTCCTCACGCGTGTACATCCGCTCGCGCCGTAGCCGGTCGAGCGAAGGCGCGCCCGCCCAATGCACTCGCCACTCCTCCTCGCCCATGGCGATGACGCGCTCGCGCCCGTGCTCGGTCGATGTGAAATGGATGTGGCTCAGCTTCGTCAGCGCGTTCCTCACCGCGTCGTCGATCGCGCCCTCGCTGATCTCGCCGCCCTCGATATGCGCCACCGGAATCCGCAGCGCCAGCGCCACCGACGCCGGCGCCAGCATCTCGTACCGGTCGGCGATCAGCAGCATGAGGTCCGGACGCAATTGCCCGAGCGCGTCGGCCAGGCCGAGCGCCGCCACGCCGATCGTTTTCGCCATGCCGATATCGGTGTCGGAACTGAGCAGGCATTCGATTCGCGCGTCGAATCGGAAATCCGTCGCGCTCGATTTCCTGCGCCGTGTTTCCAAACTCGGGCGAGAGATGCGAACCCAGCGCCAGAATCCTCAAATCCACGTCCGGATGTTCCGAAAGAGCCCGCAGCGGCCAGTAGAGATGACTGTAATCCGCGCGCGAAGTCGTGATCACGGCCACTTTGCGTTTCATGCGCGCACCCCCGCGTTCAGCGTCTGCCGCAATTCCTCGCTCGGCTGGTATTCCGGCGCCATGCGGCACGTCGCCGCGAGCGCCGCGGCCGCATCCCATCGCTCGACGGCTCGCCGCAATTCGCCGATGCGTTCCGCCAATTCGTCCGCCGCGAGCGCCGGTGTTTCCACTCTGTAAAGCGAGCGCCCGACGGTCTCGCCCTTGCTCTCGCGCGACGAAATCAGCTCCTCCGACATCTTGTCGCCGGGACGAAGTCCGGTGAACGCAATCGCGATTTCTTTTCCCGGCGTGAAGCCGGCCCTGCGTATCAGGAATTCCGCCAGCTCCGCCACGCGAACCGGCTCGCCCATCTCCGGTGCGTACAGATTTCCTCCGGCCGGATGCGCCGCCACGGACGCGATCAGCCGAACCGATTCCTCGAGCGTGAGAAAGTATCGCCGCACTTCGGGATCGGTCACCGTCACCGGCCCTCCGCGCGCAATCTGCCGCAGAAACAGCGGCACCACGCTGCCCCGCGAACCCAGCACGTTTCCGAGCCGCAGCGAGTTCATCCGCGTCCGCGCATTGCTCAGCCCGACGAGCACCAGTTCCGCCATCCGCTTCGAAACGCCCAAAACGCTGCGCGGATTCGCCGCCTTGTCCGTCGAGAGTGCGACCAGTCCCGCAACCTCGTGCCGCGCCGCCGTTTTCGCCAGCGCCCAGGTTCCCAGCACGTTGTTGCGAAGGCCAGCCAGCGGATTGCTTTCGACCAGCGGCACGTGTTTGTACGCCGCCGCGTGATAGACGAGATCCGGCCGATGCCGCTCGAAGAGATCCTCGAGAGCCGCCTCCTCGCACATGTCCGCGAGCACGGCAATCGTTTCCACTCGCCCGGACGCGGCGGAAATCTCGCCATGAATCTCGTAAAGATTGTGTTCGGAATTATCGAGCAGAATCAGCAGCCGCGGATCCGCCGCGGCAAGCTGCCTCACCAGATGCGAGCCGATCGAGCCGCCCGCCCCGGCCACCAAAATCGTCTTGCCCGAGTGGATGGCTCGCCAAGCCAACTCGTCGGTCTCGATGGCAGGCCGCCCCAGAAACTCGCGCCAAGCGCCGTCGTTCAAGCCAGGCGATGAAGTCGCTCCAAGTCCAAGTCCCAATCTGCGCCCCAGGTTTTCCAAATCTTCCCGCTCAGTTGCGCTCCCTGAAGAAGCGCCAGCCCGCTTCTCTCACCAGGCGAGAGCGACAGGCACCGCCGCCCCGCGTCGCCCCCAGTAGCACAGGCTTCAGCCTGTGCGCCTTTCCGCGCCAAGGCCTCCGGCGTAAATCCTCGCCCTCACCGCAAAACGCCGGCACTCCATCCGGCCAGCGCATCGCCACGCAGAGAAGGGAACTGCCCTGCCCCAAGTGAGCGAAGCCGCCGCGCGAGCCCATCGGAAGTTATCGCTGGCTGCGCGTCGCCTTCTTTTTCCGAGCCACTTCAATCGGCGGCGCCGGCTCGGTCATGCGCCGGGATCGAGCACCTTCCGCAGCAAGCTCTCATCGAGCAATTTCTTTTCGAGCGCGATCTCCGGCACGGGCCGGCCCGTCTTCACGCTCTCCTTGGCGATTTCCGCCGCCGCCGCGTATCCGATGTAGGGATTCAGCGCCGCCGCCGTCGAAACCGTCGCGTGCGCGTAGTAGCGGCAGCGGTCCGGATTTGCTTTGATCCCGTTAATGCACTTTTCGCCGAGCGCCCGCATCGCGTTCTTCAAAATCTCGGCCGAGTGCAAAACGTTCCACGCCATCGCCGGCATCATCACGTTCAATTCGAGCTGCCCGGCCTGCACCGCCATCGCCGTCGCCAGATCGGCCCCGACCGCCTGAAAAGCGACCATCGCCGTCATTTCCGGCATCACCGGATTCACCTTGCCCGGCATGATCGACGATCCCGGCTGCAGCGCCGGCAGCGAAATCTCGGCGAATCCGGTATTCGGCCCGCTCGAAAGCAGCCGCAAGTCGTTCGTGATGCGAATCAGTTCGAGAGCCAGATTCCGCAGCGCCGAGGAAGCGACCGCCATCGCCAGATTCGACTGCATCGCGTACCGCAGATCGCGCGTCGGCTCGAGCTTTTCTTCCGCGATTTCGGCGAGATATTTCACCACCAACTTCTGGTACTTCGGATGCGTGTTCACGCCCGTGCCCACCGCCGAGCCGCCGATGCCCAGTTCCCGCAAAAAGTCCTGCGCCTGCGCCACCAGCCGGTCGCAGCGGTCGAGCGCCGTCGCGTAACCGCCGAATTCCTGTCCCAGCCGCACCGGCACGGCGTCCTGCATGTGCGTCCGCCCGGATTTCAGAATCGGATCGAATTCCCGCGCCTTGCTCGCAAACGATCCCGTAAGGTTCTCGAGCGCCTCGCGCATCTCGCCCAGCAGGAGAAGGGAAGCGAGCCGCATCGACGGTGGGGAAGACGTCGTTGGTCGACTGGCCGAAGTTCACATGATCGTTCGGATGGCAGATTTCGTACTGCCCGCGCTTCCCTCCCAGCAGCTCGATCGCGCGATTCGCGATCACCTCGTTCGCGTTCATGTGGAACGAGACGCCCGCCCCGGCCTGGTAAACGTCCACAACGAACTGATCGTTCAATTCGCCGGCAATCACCTCTTCGGCCGCCTGAATGATCGCTCCCGCCCGTTTCCGGTCGACGAGCCCCAATTCGCGATTCGCCGTCGCCGCCGCCTGCTTGACCATCCCGATCGCCTGGATCAGTTTCGGGTGCGCCCGATAGCCGCTGATCGGGAAATTCTCCAGCGCCCGCGCCGTCTGAATGCCGTAATACACGTTCGCCGGAACCGCCTTCTCGCCCAGCGAATCCTTCTCCATCCGTGTCTTCATTTGAATTGCTCCCGTGTCATGAAATGGAAACCTTGCCGGCGCTCCTCAGCCGGCCAAGGGCATCCGCGTGGTTCTGCAGGGGCGACCCGCCGGGTCGCCCGATTTCGCGAGCCGCACTCCAGCCCCTTCCGTTCCGGCCGCGGCGAGCCGTCGGCCCGAAACTCCAAGTGTAACGGAAATCGCGAGCTCAGTGATGGTAGGCGTGCCGATGCGTGCGCGCATACCGCCGCGCATACACCGCCATGTTCACCAGAAACACCCCGATCGCGCCCCACCGCAACAGCGCCAGTGGGAAATCCGGTGCGACCACCGCGCGCAGGTAGTGAAGGATGAAATCTCCTTGGTAGGGAACTGCCCCGGCTTTCATTAAGCACCACTTCTGCGCGACCGTCAGCGGGCACGGCCACGAGACGTTTTCCATCACCACCCCGTAAAAAAGCGAGAGGATATGCAGCCGCTCGAGCGTCGGCCGCCCATTGGTCACAAAGGCGCCAGCCACCACCCAGATATTGAAAAGGAGATGCAAAACAAGGACACAGCCAGCCAGGAGAAGATAGAAGTCAGCCACAATCCCCCTCCTTCTGCCTCGATTATATCGCCGAGATTCGCCCCGGAAACACCCTCGCGGAAATTCGCGGCCCGCCCCGCCGGTCGTGCCTTTTGTGCATGCCGGGCGGCAACTCGTCCTTCCCTGACCCCAGCCAGGCAGATGCACTGGGCGGTCCGGTGGGCTCTCCCAGCCGCATCGCGGCGTGACGTCCGTTGGGCCGTCACGCACGAAACAGGAAAGGGATCAAGTGAGGGAACTGGAAGGTCTGACCTGAGGAGGGCCGTAAGGGGCCTGGGAAACCCGCCGTTGGCGGATTTCCCAGGGAATCCATTACGTCTGATAAGGTATATTACGTTAACCACCGCGTCCCGGCAGTCCTGCAGCCGAAACGTCCCCCGATCGGGGGATATCGTTCAACCCTCACAGCCAGCTACCGTCCGCCGCGTCATGCGCATTCACAAAACGAAGGGCCTTCGTATCCACACCGTCACGCCGGGCTTTTCCTGCCCGATTCATCTGCCCGCCACTTATATGGATCTCGAGCGCAGTGCGCGAGAAAACGATTGCCTTTGCTGCCGGGCCTTCACCCGGGCCTGGTTCCACTTCAACGAAACCAAGCTCGCCATCGCCGAGCACCTATCCTGCCGGCGGCGCACGCTGCGCGAGCTGGCCGAGCAACACGAACAAACACAACGGGAGCTGATCGCCCGCGAACAGGCGGCGCGCGCCGAGCAGGCCGCGGCGATCGGGCCGATCCCAGGGAGAAATGCGCCGTGAACGAAGAGAAAAAAATCAAAACCGTCAAGGTACGGCTCTCGGAGCCCTCACTCGCCCGGATCCACCGGGCGGCGCGGGCCGAAGGAGCCAAAACGCTTTCCGACTGGCTCCGCGCCAAGATCGAGAGCGCCGCGATCCGGCAGAACGGAGGGAGAGCATGATCCTCCACCAGCTGGCCTACGGAGCGCTCGGGTTCCTGGCGGCGGCCGCGACGTTCGCCGGCGCGATCGAATTCGTGCTGGTCGCGAGGCGCATCCGTGGCTAACCCCGAGCCGATTCGCATGGAGCTTTCGCAGTTCCCCATCCACGCGCACGGCTGCATCAAGTGCGGGCGGTCCGTTCCTTGCGACGGGCCGTATCTTTGCGATCGCGCGCCGAACGAACAAGTCGATACCTGCCTGATCTGCCTGTTCGGCTTCGGAGGAGCCGAACTGCCGAAAAAACCCGGAGGCCTCCCATGAACGCACTTTGGCTCTTTCTCAAAAGTCATCCGGTGGTGGACGTGGTGATTGTCACCTGGATTGGAATGCTGCTGTTCGAGGCCTGGTGCCAGTTCGTGAGTTTCCTCGACCGGATGGAGTACGAGGAGATGGACCAGGACCGCAAGCGCCGGCTCGCTCACATCGACGAGCAGATCCGCCAGTACCACGAGTCGAAGGCGGCGCGGAGAACGGCGAGGCCCGGAGGGAGCTGATGCCCGAGCCCGGAGAGCGCGGCCGCTTCCTTTTCCGCTGGTGCCCGTTTTGCCGGCGGATGACGAAGCGGATCGTCGGCTCGGGCGACGGCGGCCCCTGCCCGGAATGCCGGCGCGGCGATCGGGCCGCAACGAGGCGGATCGACGACCGGCGGCAACTGAGGATGTTCGGCCCCCAGAAGTGAATTTCACAACGCGAGGAGAAAATCGATGCCACGCCATTCTGGATGGACCGCCTTCGCGGCGGGATTTGTAGTGTCGGCCCTGCTGTTGGCCCTTCCCCTGTATCTGCTCGAGCGCGCCGAGCGCGGCGCAATGGCCGGCGCCACGAAGCAGCTGAGCAGCGACGCCCAGGCGATGAAGGCGGCAAAGCATTCGCTCGACGTCTGCGGCAGCGCCGTCGCGCTCGATTTTAAGGGATACTCCGCGGCGCAGATGCAGCTCGCGCCGCTCGAGCAGTCGGAAACGGTGCTGGTTTCGCAAACGGGGCCCGGCCCCTCGGCGCCGTTGCTCGACGGCATGTTTCGCGTCGCCGTGCCCGCCGGCGGCCGCCAGGTCGTCGTCTGGCGCGTGCCCTACCACGTGACGCCGCAGGTGCGCATCGCCAATCCGGACGGCGCCGGCGCGAGCTTCGTCTTCTACTACGTCTCCCACCAGGGACAGGTGCTCGGCGGCCCGTACCGCCCGAATTTCGGCTTGCTGCCGGCGGGAGGACGCTGATGGAAGAGACGCAGATTTTCCGCGACATCCCGCTCGCCGAGTTGCGCGAGTCGAGCATGAATCCCCGCCGCACGTTCGACGGCAAGGCGCTGGCCGATCTCACCGCCAGCGTCAAGGAAAAGGGCGTGTTGGTGCCGATCCTCGCGCGCCAGATCGACGGCCACTTCGAGATCGTCGCCGGCGCGCGGCGCTTCCGCGCGGCGAAGGCGGCCGGCCTCGCCGCAGTGCCGGCGATCGTGCGGGAGATGAGCGACGAGCAGGCGCTCGAGGCGCAGGTGATCGAGAACCTGCAGCGCGCCGACGTGCTGCCGATCGAGGAGGCCGAGGGGTACCGCCGGCTGCTCGATCGCGCGAAATGCGACGTCGACGCGCTGGCGGCCAAGGTGGGGAAATCGGTCAGCTACATCTACCAGCGGCTGAAACTGCTCGAGCTGGCGCCCGAGGCGAGGAAGGCGCTGCTCGAGGGCGCGATCACCGCCGGGCACGCGATCCTGCTGGCGCGGCTGCAGCCGAAGCAGCAGAGGGATCTCCTGCCGGCGGCCGCGGACGGCAGCGTGCGCCAGCTGGCCCGGCGGATCGAATTGGACGTCCATCTCGATCTCGGGAAGGCGGCATTCTTGAAGGACGACGCGAAGCTGCTCAAGGGGGCGAAGGCCTGCGTCGACTGCCCGAAACGCAGCGGCGCGAATCCCGGCCTGTTCCCCGATATCGCCGGTGCAAACGTCTGCACGGATCCCGCCTGCTTCCATGCGAAGGAGCAGGCCTTCGTCCGGATCCAGCTCCAGGCGCATCCGGAGGCGAAGAAGCTCAGCTCGGGCTACTACTACGGAGACCAGGCGAAGGGGATCACCGGCTGGACGCCGGCGGGCAAGCGGGACTGCAAGTACCGGGCCGAGGGCGTCGTCGTCCAGGTGGAGCGCTACGCGCACCAGGCGGAGACGCCGCTCGGCAGCCTCCTCTCCGTCTGCACGAACAACCGGTGCCAGGTCCACCATCCCGAGCTGCGCGGCAGGCGCGAACCGAGCGACGCATCGATCCGCAAGCAGCGGGAAACGGAGAAGCGCCGGATCGAGGAGGACTCGCTGCTTTCCCATGCCGTTGTGCGCGAGGCCTACCGGGCGCTTTCGAGAAAGTTCTCCGGCGGCAAGCTGCTCCGCTACGCGGAGCTGCAGAAGCTCCTCGCTCCGGTCGTCACGCATTTCGCCGGCGAGTCCTACGAGGATTCCTTCGGCGCGCTCTGCGACGAGGCGGGAGTCAAAAAGAACAAGACCGGATGGGGCGTGAGCGGCACCGGCCATCTCAAGGCACACGAGCAGATCGCCTTCCTCGCCGCGGCTTTTCTCACCGATGGTTACTTCGGCCGAGCAAACGTCGCTCCGGAATATGCCGCGGTGCTCAAGATCGCCGGCATCGACTTGAAAAAGATCCGCGCCGATGTCGTGCGCGCAACGAAGGATCAGGACGCCGAGAAGGCGAAGCAGCCGAAAAAGGCGGCGAAGAAAGGCGGCCGCCGATGATCCACGGGGGAAAGCAAACGCGCGTTTCCGTTCCCCGGCCCGGCTGCCCGGTGTGCGGCTGCCTGCCGTCGATCGTGGCGCATCGCGGCCAGGGGTTGCGGCTGTTCGCTTTTGAAAAGGCACCGGATCCCGGCGACGTCGCCTTGTGCGTCTGCGGAACGCCGCTCGTCTTCACGGCCGAGCTCCTGGTGCGCCGCGGCGTGATGCAGGATCTCGATCGCATCACCGCGGGCCAGCTCCTGAGTCTCTACCAATCGATGCAAATCCGGAAACACGGGAGGAATTGACTATGACGCACGCCTATCGCGGTTTGCTGCATCTGCTGCTCGAGCACCCGGACCGGCTGCCCTGGCTCATCCATCACGCCTGGCACTGGCACAAGGGTCCGATCGCCATGCTGCTGTTCTTTTCCGCCTTCACCCTTTGCGCCTGCTACCAGCTCGCTCGCGCGATCGCAAGGCGAGGGAAGGAAGCGGAGAACTGATTCGCTCCGATGTCCATCTTTTCTCGCATCGATCCCTCCGTGATCGCCAGGCTCCCGCACGGGCGACGCGCCCGCTATGTGTCCGGCTGCCGGTGTGAGGAGTGCCGGCGCGCAAACACGCTCTACGAGACACAGCGCAACCGCGCTCGAGCGAGGGGCGACTGGAATGGCCTGGTGGACGCCACGCGGGGCCGCCGGCATCTGCTGAGGCTGAGCCGCGCCGGCGTCGGCCGACGCACAGTCTGCGATATCGCCGGGATTTCGCGCACCGTCTATTCCGCGATCCGCAGCGGTCGAAAACTGAAAATCCGCGCCCGCACGGCCAGGCGTATTTTGACCGTCACCAGGGCGGCGATGCACGATGCAAAGCTCCTTCCTGCAGCTCCGACGCTATCGAGAATCCGTCGACTGCTCGAAGAAGGATTCACGCGCGGTGAGATCGCTCGGCGCCTGGGCTCAAGAGCAAGGATCCCGGCCCTACAGATTGGCCGGCGGCCAAGAGTAACGGCCCGAACGGCCATGCGCGTACAAAAGCTCTGGCGATCGATCATGGAGATGTGACGTGGAGAAGTGCCCGGAGTGTTCCGGACCGCTCGATCCGCTGCTCGGCGATGAGCACGGCGGCCGCTACTTCCGCTGCCGCCGGTCCGGGTTTCATTGGGTCTGCTCCGCCGGCAGCTGGTATCGCGCCCCGGAATGGAAGCGGTTCATCGCGTCGCAGCACCGGTTCCACGGCCGGCGCCGATCGGCGGAGCTCAGCCGCAGTCCGCTCCGGCGTCCCGACTGGAAACGCCGCGGTCACTGATTCCCTGCCCTCACGCCTTCCCTGAACCAAATTTCCTCTCGGATTTTTGTCGCCTCTAGTGACAGCGAGACCGTCCAGAACTTTCCCGTTTTCTTCGCCTATAAAGAAAGAAAGAAAGAAAGAATTCGTTTCTTAATATACTCTCCTGTATAGCCTTAGCGTACAGCACTCATCCCGCATGTGGACGTTTTGTGCAAAAATTGTGGTCCTAGAGAGAGACAGAATGAATAGAATGAATTGCAAACGTAAGCGGCTACGGCACTTATGCTTGCGAATTCGTTTCATTCGTTCTATTCCTCCCCTGGGGGCAGGTACGCCAATGCGTCAAACTGCGCACATACACGCACGGCTGAGCGGCGTTTAAGCGGAGGAGTGAGTCTGGTTTTGGGGAATAGAGGGGTCAGACCAGAGGAGTGACGAAACGAAAGCGGGCCATGCCGCCGCCCTTGCCGGGCTTAGATGGAGCGACCTTTTCGATCCGGGTTGAGTCGAGCCACTTCTTCACCAGGCGCCAGGCGTTCGACTTGGACACATCGCGGGCGTCGGCCAGGTCGCGGAGGGTCCATTCCTCGCCGAGCTTGAGTTGCAACTCCGAAATGTCGTCGTCGTCGTCGATCGGGCGGATCACCAGGGGATAGGCGGCTTCCGGCTCGAGGATGAGTCGCATGGGATCGAGCGAAACACCGGCCCCGTTCTCGAATTCGCAATCCACGGCCGACCGCTGGGACGACTTGGCCTTGTTCGTGAGGCGGATGATCGATTTCGCCCAGCTTATCAGGTACATCGATCCCATCGCGGACGTGAAAATGTCGCCGCCCTCGCGCTTACCGTCGTGGTGGACCAGGGTGACATGGGCGCCGACGCGCATGCGCATCGTGTCGAGCTGCTCGAGGAAGAGCGGGGCGTCCTTCGGATCGTTGATGCTCTGGCCGGCGGGGAAAAGCCGGCGGAGCACGTCGAGGACGATCCAATCGGCTCGGAACCGCCGCGCGGCTCCCTCGAGCGCTTCGAAGAGCTGCAGCCCGCGGACGTCCAGCTCGTCGCGCGTGATGAGCATGAAATTCTGGATATCGATCGATCCGAACTGGCGCGAATGGAGGAAGGTGCGGAGAACCTTCTGCACCTGGCCCGGCGGATCCTCGATTTGCACCATGATCGTGCGCACCGGCCGCGGAACGGGGAGATGCCCGAGCGCCTTGCAGGAGCGCGTCGCCTCGAGCGCGAGCCCGAGCGCCAGGTAGCTTTTCAAGTGGTGGGGCTTGGCATAGATCATGCTCGTGTTGCCGCGGGCGATCAGTCCGTCGATCAGATAGTCGGGCTCGGGGAACTCCCTCAGTAGAAAATCGGTGAGCGTTCGGCCGACCTGCGCATGGCCGTTTCCGGCGGCGGACTGGCTCGCGATCGCCTGGCTGATTTTCGCCATATCGGCGAGCAGCGTTTCCGGCTCCTCCATGCCCGAGCTGGCGAGCAGCATCTCCGCGGCGTGGGCCACCTGGCGGCGCAGCGAGCACTTTTTCACGAGCGTGGCGTAGTGCTCGGCGTTGGCCACGCGCGGCACGCCGTCGAGCAGTGAGGAAAGATTCGCCGCTCCTCCGGCCTGCTCCAATCTCGACGTGTTTTCCAGCTCGCTAACCACCGTCACCAGGTCCGCGTTCATTCCGGCGGCAACGACGCCGAGGATGGCGCGATACACTTCCGCGTTCGATCTCTGAAAAAAATCCGATGGTTGCAGAACGCGGGAGACGGATTCCAGCGAGGAGTTGTCGATCATGATCGCGCCGAGCAGCGCGCGTTCGGCCGAATCGTTTGCCATTGCCGACATCGATTCGGCGGCGGCCTGTCCCTGGGAGCGTCTCATGCTTCGGGGAACGTCAGTATGCCGCGCAGGGTCTCGATCGCGCGATCGAGTTTATCGCGCCGCGCCACGAGATCGGCGATCGCGGCGGCGATGATTTCGTTGCCGCTCGGCTTCTTTTCCGGGGCAGCCGCGGGCTGCTGCCGTTTCGGCGTTGCCAGCGAGCGATGCCAGCGCATGCGGGGATTGAGCCCGAGACGGCTCGCCGTCGCGATGAGCTTTGCCTGGCCAGCCCGGTGCCTCTTCTGCAGCTCTTTGAGCGGAACTCCCGCGATCCAATCGGCCCGGAATTTCATTTCGTCGATCACTGCACTGCGTAGTCTACCGACGACGCCCATCGATTCCTCCTCTGTTCCCGCGGTCGGAGGAAGCGCCGCGGCAACCCGAACGCAGGGCGCACCGGCACGAGCCGCCGGATGCTGCTCGCCGTTTTTATGCCAGCGGCACATCGGTGGCGACGTGAGGTAGTGCGCGGCTTGCTCGCGCCCTTCGGTTTTACATGGTTGACAAAGCGGCATGGGAAGTTCGCCTCCGATGCGAACGGTTTGCCGTCGGAGGCCGGAGGGTCGGAGGCCCACGCAAAGTGGCTGGAAGGAAAGCTCTGCGCTCGGCCTCCGACGGCGTTCGCCACTATAGCGAGCGCCGCCGGGGCGGCAACGGATTTCGTGTACCACAAAGCTACTGCGTGAGCGGTGGCGCTTCCCTATCGTCTTCCTCGCCGGCTTCGCTCGTCAGATAGGCGTGGGCCTCGTCGAGCGTTCTCTGGAAGCGCGGCAACGCCGTCGCTTGCTGCAGGATGGGATCGGCGTGGAAGAAGGCCTGGAGATCCGCCCGCGACACCTGGCCCATATCCTGCACCATCGCCGGCACCGATTCCTCGATGAAATCGATAATCGTCGCGCCGGAAACCTCCATGCGAATCATCTCCACAACGCGCATGTAGAGCCAGGGCAGCGAGCCGCGCTCGGGAGCCTGCTCGCCGATGACGTCCACCGGCGCGAGGCCGGGGATCTCCGCGGCAGGCGCGGCGATGGCGGCAACGGGCGGCGCGCCATTCGTCCCCGGCGCGGGCCGCGCTCCCGGTCCGGGCGGCATCTGGCGCACGCGGGCCGCCGTGTTGCCGACTTCGCGGATGAGCTGCACGCCCTTGTCCATCACCGTCGGCAGAGCCTCGACTGCCATCTCGGCGAGCGAGCGTTTTCCGCCGCCGCCGCCGGCGCCGACTTCGATCCCGAGCGTTTTCGCCAGCGTGAGCAGCGACTCCAACTGCTTCAGGGGATTCGGCGGGGGTTGCAGCACGCGCTCGAGCAGGATGTCGGTGAGTTTCTTCTCGATGGTGCTCTCCTGCTGCGGCCGCTGGAGTTTGCTCAAAATTTCCAGCGTTTGCGCCAGCTCCGACGTGCTCGAGGGCGAAGGCTGGCCCGCGCGCATCATCTCCGCCGTCTGCTTCAGCATGGTGAACTGCTCGGCGAAACTCGGCGTTTGCGCGCCGGGGTTCTCGCGAATCATCCGCTCGAGCGAGGCGATCCGGTCGTCGAGCATATCGACGAGCCTGCCGGCCACCTGGGAATCCTGCTGCTGCGGAGCAGGGGTCGCCTGGCCCGATTCCATCCGGTTCTGCGGCATCTCGCCGCGCTTGGTGGAGTATTTCGGCGGTGCTTCGATGCGGAACTTGTGCGCGCAAATCGCCTGGTTGGTTTTCCGGTCCCGCAGCAGCGCCTCGAATTCGTAGCCGCCATAGGTCTCCGCGACGTCCGCTTCCTCGAAGTAGCTTTCGATCCGGTCGAGATATCCGCCCATCGCGGCCATCGACGTGCGCGGCTCCCGGCGGTAGAGGTAGACCACGTATGGACTGCCCCACTCTTCCGGCTTGATCCGGCGCAATCGCTCCCAGAAATCCAGTTTTTCCGGCGGAGGAGCCTGTGGTCCGGGCTTGCCCGGTTGCTCGTCGATGGAAATCTCCTGCCGTAGCACGCGACCGCCCACACTCGCCGTTTTCGGCATTCTACGCACCTCGTTTTCGTCTCGGATTCGGCATCGGAAGCCTCTAATTCGACCACCATCTAACCCTTAGCCGACGTGAAGGGACGGTGTCAACGCTCCACTTACAGTGTTGCCCTACATAGAAAGTCTGAGAATTCCTTTGCGGTGTACGTTTGCGATCGCGTAAGCGAATAGGTGGGCGAGGAACCGCCATCCGGGGCGTCCGCCTCGCCAGGCCGACGGCATCGAGCCTCTCAAACGGACGCCCCCACGAAATGCGATTGGCCGCTTACAACTCGCAAGCCGTCCGGCTCCCGCTGGCCGACGGCACCTCCGGCACCACGCAGACCGTCGCCATGATCCGCAAGCTGATTGCCCAGGGCCTGCGGGATCCGGAAATCAACCGCGCCGCGATTGCGATCGTGCAGGACGTCCAGCCCTACGACTTCGCGGGCGAGGCGCGCGCCGTTCTGGGACTGGGTGCGATCGAACATCAACTTCCGGCGCGACGTCACCGGCCGGGAAACGCTGCGCACGGCGCGGGAGATTCTCACCGTGCGTGCCGGCGACTGCGACGATATCAACGGCATCCTGCTCCCTGCCCTGCTCGGCACGATCGGCGTGCGCACGCGGCTTGTGACGGTGGCTACCGATCCCAAAGCGCCGGCGGAATTCACGCACATCTACCCCGAGGCCTGGCTCGGCGGCCAATGGATCCCGATCGACGCGGCGATGAAAAATCCCGTCTGGGGAACGGCGCCGGCGCGCTACACACGCAAGCGCATCTGGTCGACGACCGATTCGAGTTATCGCGATCTCGCCGGGCTCGGCGATTTCTGGTCGAGTTTCACGCAGGCCCTGCCGGCGCTGACATCCACTGGCGTTCAGATCGCGAACGCCGCCGGCGCATCCGGCTTCCCGATGCCCGCCGGCCAGGTCGCTTTATCGCCAAGCGGCCAGGTAATTGCCACGCAGCCGGCCGCGACCGCGGCTTCCTCGACGGACAACACGTGGATCTGGGCTTCGGTGATCGGTGCGGGCGCGGTGCTCGTCGCCGCGCTGATCGGGAGAAGCCACTGATGCCACCGGTCAATAACACCGTTTCCGGCTTCGTTCCAAACGCGCCCAGCGCGAACGAAGTCTGGATCGCGATCGCGTTCATCGCCGCGGCGATGCTTGGCGTGCATTACCTCGGCGCGCGGAGGATGACCCGTTGATTCTTCAACCGGCAGCAAAGAGCGGCATCTCCTATCTCGGTTGCTCGTGCTGCCCGAAGCAGCGCAGCCGCTTCGTGTCGCAGCTCGGCCAGGCGGAGACGGGCACGAGCCTGCAGCTGCCCGGCGGGACATCGATCTCGTTCAATTACGGCAGCGGCGTTCCCTACGGCGCCTATTCGCCGGGCATGTATCCGCAGCAGGGGCTTCCGGTCGCCCAGGTCCCGCTCAGCCAGTGGCTCACGCAGCCCAACGGGATCTTCCCGTCGTTCTCGAATCTCGCCGTGTTCGGCGTCACCGGTCTCGGGATTCTGCTGCTGTGGATGGGCGGACGGAGGCACTACCGATGAGCGTGATCTTCCGCACCGGCCGCGGCAGCTATCCCACGTGGATGCCGCCGCTCGTGCGCGTGCCGTTCCGCGGCCTCGGCCAGGACACAACCGGCTCGGATATCATTTCGACCGGCACCGACATTCCAGGATCGACGGGACTGCCGACGGGCCTCATCTCGCCGTCGCAGCCCGCCCCACCACCGCTCAGCACGAATCTCGACGTCTACGCCCTGCCAGGGACGCAACCGACGATCCTCTCCATGCCCGTGCCGACGATTCCCTTCTCGCTGCCCACGGGCGCGCCGCCGGTGCCGGTCTACAACGCGCAGGCGCAGAGCGCTGCCGTTTCCGCACCGGTTTCCTTCGCATCGGTGCTGCCGGCAGGGCTCTCGACCTGGCTGACTTCGCCCAGCATGATCGCCTCGATCCCGAACTGGGGATTCTGGGGCGGCGCGGCGGTGATCGGAACGGTGCTGCTCGGCGCGGTGCGCGGCAAAGGCAGGAGACGCCGCCGGTGATCCTGCACACGCAAATTCCGCAAGCGATGCGGCCGCCCGCCCTGGCCATGCGGAGGCGCGTCACGCTCCGCCGCGCCCTCGGTCAGTGCAATCCCGGCGACATCTTCGACGAGACGACGGGGGCCTTCTGCTCGGCAACCGGCTCGCTGCTTCCCTCGAGTGCGGCGGGCTCGACCTCGACGCCAGCGCCAGCGCAGCCCGCCGCGGGATCCGCCGGCGTGCCGGACGGCTCGACGCTCACCTACGCGGCGCAGTGGCAGCTCGGCTATAACCGAGACGCCCTCGCAGGCCATCGCCGCGGTGCAGACGCAGCTGCAAGGCACCGGAATTTCGATCAGCGGCGCGGCGGCGAGCCCGTCGCTCGTGAGCGAGGCGAGCGCGACGCTGACGCTGAGCAAGGTCACCGTGCCGGTGACGCTCACCGTGAGCGTGAATACCGGCCAGGGCGGATTCTCGCAGCCGAATGACGTCGCTTCGATCATCAACCACGCGGTCTACATCGTCACCGGGCAGATGCCCGGCGCCTACAACATCGCGCTGGGCGGCACGCCGCTTCAGGCTTCGAACACGGCGGGCGGCGCGGGCGGCGCGGCGGGAATCGACTGGACGCCGATCATTCTCATCGGCGTCGCCGGCGTTCTCGGGATCGCGGCTTTGAAGGCTTTCCTGTAGGGGAAAAATTCGAGGAGGAAAAAGAGCATGAGCACAGCAGCACAGCCTCTGACGGTGGAGCAGAAGGTGAGCCAGCAAGCGGCGCGCCACAACCTGAAACTCAACGTCCCGGCGTTCATCGAGGACTGGAACTCCGGCGTGGACGAGCGCGAGACCATGAAAAAGTATTCGCTCAGCGGTCAGCAGATGGCCGACCTGGTCGTCCGCGGCGGCTTGAAGCCGCGCTTCCTCGCGAACGATTCGCGCGAGAAGGACGCCGAGGCGAAGCCGAGCTCGAGCGATGTCGCCGAGGCGGTCGTGGCCGCGCATCAGCGCATCGACTCGCTCTCCGGATCGCACGCCACTCTGGCGAGCACCGTTGCGACTCAAGGCAGCACGGTCGCCTCTCTCGCCGCGCGCGTCTCGGCGCTCGAGGCCGGCAAAGCCACTTCCTAGACACGAAGGCAGTGACGGCGGAGGGGCGTCGCGATCGGACGCCCCGCCGCTGATCCGAGGAGATGATGGCGAAGGCCCGCAAAAATCCGAAGAAGTGGATCGGCAAGGCGATCGAGCATCCCGGGCGCCTGCGCGCCGCGCTGCACAAAAAAGAGGGCGAGAAAATCACGCAAGCCGAACTGCGCAGCGTCGCCAGCCATCCCGAGAAATATGACCGGCGGGATCCCGTCGGCATCGAGCGCGCCGCCCTGCTCGCCGCGCGCCTCCGCGGCTATCACCGGAATCCCGACTGGAAGCACCTGTTCGAGCGTTCTGAAAAAGAAAGTGGCCCCGCGCGGCGGGACAAAAAAGAATCCCGGCCCCTGGCGCGTCTACGACCTGAGCTTCTACGACGATCCGAAGCCGCTGCGTTTTTCCTTCGAATCGAAGCAGGCCGCCGAGCTCTTCGCCAAGCAGCAGAAGGCGGACCATCCGGGCACGGACTACCAGGTGCGCAAGGCGAATCCGGAAGAATCAAGCATGCGTCTCGTCCGGTATAGAGACGCTCGCGGCCGAATGCGCGACCGCAAATTCAAGAGCAGCTCAGCGGCTCACGACTTCGCCAGGAAGACCCAGCGCGAAGGAAGAGAGGCGCTCGTCTACCCTCCCTCCAGCCCTGGGTGGTGGAAGTCGCAAGGAATGCAAGGCCGCAAAAATCCCGGCGAGCTGCTCATCTTCGGGAATCCGCGCCGGCGCAAGGGCCGGAAGAGCGGGCCGCGCCGGGTGCAGACGTCTGCAAAGCGCCGGCAGAAACGGAATCCGGACGAGCTCGAGGCGGCGGTGAGCCTCTACCACAGCTTCATCGGCAAGGATCCCTCGCGCATCGACGAGCTGCACGAGCCCTCGGACATGCCGCGCGCCCTCACCCAGCTCGGCCGCTGCGTTTCGCTCACCGTCGTTCCCGACGGCGGGGCGAAGGCGCAGCGGATCACCTTCGACGACGGCCGCGTGCGGCTCTGCGCGAACGCCGAAGGGTCCCAGCTCTGGCTCGTCGGCGGCAACCAGAAGCTCGAGGGCTGCGAGCGCGGCTTTCCCGAGGCGGACTGGACGAAGGACCTGGTCGACCTGGGCGACGCGATCGAGATCGTCTACGACGCCGAGAAGCGCATGGACAATTTCCAGGAGATCCGCTACACGCACGCGTTCGGCGAGGAATCGGGCATTTTCCCCCGCGCCATTTACGACCGCACGAATCAGCGCGTGCGACTCGCCGGCGGCAACTACACGGTGCGCGCGCCGGGGATCATCGATTGAGCGATGGAGCTGCGTGACCATCTACGTCCCAACCCGACCGAGCCGCTCCGCGCGGCTCATCGCCGTCCGCTCGCAGCGCGGCGCGCTGCTCGGCTACGTCGGCCAAACGTCCGCCGCGCCGGCGCCGGCGTCCACGCTGCTCTCGCCGACCGAGATCCTCGATTCGCTGCTCGTGCAGGGCGCGTCGATGAAGGGCTGGAACAAATCGAGCGACAGCTTCCAGCAAGGGACGTGGAAGCAGGTGATGCGGGCGCTGCAAAACAATCAGCTCTGGTTCCAGCCGTCGGGCTGCACCGGCGTCTCGACCGGCGGCGCGAAGATCCTGAACATCAGCGCGACGATCGCCGGCACGGCCGGCCAGGCGATCTCGAGCGCCGCGGCGGGTGGCGCGGCGGCAACCAGCGCCGCCGCGGGCACCGGCGCGGCTTCCTCGGGCTCGCTCTTCGGCCTTTCCATCGCCGGCGGCCCCATCGCTCCGATCCTGATGGGCATCGCCGGCGCGCTCTCGATCTTCGGAGCGATCTTCGCGCACCACGCGGCGAAGGTGGCCGAGGAGAGAAAGATCGTCTGCGCGGCGGTGCCCGCGGCGAACACCTCGATCGCGTCGATCATGGCCGCCGTGCAAAACGGCACGGTCACCCCGCAGCAGGGCATCGCGTCGCTCCAGCAGCTGCAGCAGGACTTCGCGCAAACCGTTTCTCCGATCATCAAGTCGAATTGCACGAACCCAAACGCGGCCTGCGGCTGGAGCTTTCAGCTCGCCGCGATCGTCGCGAACCTTTCGCAGCAGTGGGCCAACCTGCCGTCCGCCTCGAGCGGATCGCCGATCGCCAGCCTGGGCGGTTCCCTGCCCTGGCTGCTCGGCGCGGGCGCCGTGCTGGCGGTCGCTGCATTTTTCATGTGAGGAGAAAATCGATGCCAACCGAAACCAAAGCGCCGGACGTTCCTGGAATGGTGGAATTCCACCGCGACCTCATTCGCCGCGGGGATTTCGAAAAGATCGGCCGGGTGAAATGCATCGTGATCGATCCCGAGGCGCAGGGCAACATGCCAGCGAAAAAGATCGCCGACGTCGTCGGCCGGCGGCTGGATTTCTACGGCGCCTGGCCGCTCATCGCGCAGTCGCGCGACCACTCCGCTTTGCTGCTCGTCGGGCACCAGTGGGGCCCGGCATTCAAACGGCGCGACGGCTCGGTCGGCCTGCCGGATATCCCGGACCTCAGCTGGGCGCGGCCCGCGCCGACCGCCGCGGAAATGCAGGATCCGAACTACCGGGCGCCCGACCCGCCGATGCTCAAGCAGAGCCTGGGCGACCGCTCCCGCGGCGCCGTGCCGGCGAACGGCACGCGCTACCTCGTTTGCGGTCCCGTGGCGCAGATCTTCGTCAAGCCGGACGGGATCGCGCGGGGGATTCTGATCCATGCCTTCGCCGGCGGCCCGGACAGCCGGCACATGGAAGTTTTCATCGACCAGGCGACCGGCGAGGGCTTTCTGCTCTTCGGCCGCTACGAAATCAACATGGTCGGATAAGGGGGAAGGATGCCTCGAATTCACGTTGTCAATCCGAGCCGCTCCGCGATGCGGACGGTTCGGCGGCGCCGCCGGCGGCTGGCGACGCGCAGAAATTCAGCCGCGAGAGGGGGTGTGAAACACATGGCAAAAGCACGCAGACGCCGGCGCGTGATTCACCGCGCGAACCGGCGTCGTCGCCGCCGCAATCCGAGCCTGAGCCTGGCTCCGCGGCGCCACCATCGCCGCCATCATCTGATGGGCCGGCGGCGGCATCGGCGCAATCCGCGGTCCCGGCTGCGGGACGTCGGCTTGCAGCGGTGGGTTGTCGGAGGGCTCTGGGCCACCGGCGGAGCGATTTTCGCGCGCGCGCTGCCGGGGTACGTGGCTTCGAGCTACAACAACGGCATCGTCGGCTACGCGCTCAACTTCGCTTCGGCGATCGGGGCTTCCTTCCTGGCCAGTTTCTTCGGCTCGGATGCGGCCTTCGCCGCCGGCATCGGCGGCGTTTCCGCCACGTTCCTGCGCATGATTCAGGACTACGGTGGCGGGAACATTCCCGGCGTTTCCGGCGACATCGATCACATGGGCTTCTTCACCCAGGGGGACATGGCCATTCCGGCCATGGATTCCGGGAAGTGGCTGCCCACCGGCCGTCCGATGCTCTCGGTTTCGAACATGGGCGCCCCGGTCGTCGTCACTCCGGCCGCTGCCGCGCTTCCCGCGGGACATCCCGCAGCGAAGGCGGCGGCTTCCGGAGCGGCCGCGGCTCCATCGTCCGCCGCCACGTTGAACGCGGCGATGAGCGGATCGGGCAGCTGGCGGAGCGGCGGGCGCTGGAGCTAGGCGCGCGCCGGAAGCTAAACATCGCGTGTTTTTGAGAGAAGCCGGAATCCATTCCCGGACAAGGGGGTGAGAACGACATGGGAGCAAGGAAAGAAAACGCGGCAGGCTGGCGCGGATCGCGCGCACGCCTGCCCGAAATCGACATCTCGGAAATCGGCCGTCCGCATTTGCGGATGCGCAATCCGAACGTCGGGGGATACATCGAAGGGCTCGCGCAACCGCTGTACGACATCTACCGCGTTGCGCCGGCCACCACCGCGCCGATCGTGCGCACGTTCTCGATCGGACAGGGCGGCCTCTACAACGTCGGCGGCGTGACCAGCTTCCAGAAAACGAAGCTGCACACGAACCTGACGCAGAACGGCCAGCTCGAGGCGGGCAAGACGTACATCGTGAAGGCGGTGAAGTGCATCGTCACCGGCGGCCCGCAACCGGCGCCGGCGTCGGGCCTCAGCACCGTCCATCCGATCGACGCCGTCAACTTCGCCTATTCCACCTTCGTCGATTTCCAGGTGAACAGCTACGACTACCTGTTGACCCAGCCCTCGCAACTGCCGGCCGGCGGCGGGATCTCCGTCACCGGAGGCCTGTCCATCTACGGGCAAACGGCTGCGACGGTCGACGGCGTGGTCGTTCCCAACAATGGCCGCCCGGACGCCCGCAACGTGTTCGAGCTGCCGCTCGGCGGCGTGTCGATCGAGGAGATCCAGAACTTCACGGTGATCGTCGATCCGACACTCGAATCCGGCGGCGCCTATGCGACCGTCTCGGGCTCGTCTGCCGTGCAGGGCCTGCTCGGCACGGGCTTGAACTGCTGGTTCATCCTGGACGGAGTCGAATTCCGAACGCTTCGCTAACCGCGGAGCACGAACGAACCCGAACGCCGAACTGGGCGGCAGGAAATATCCGGCGGCGGTACCCAGGATCCGCCCCGCTTTTTTTTCGCGAACGCGAGGAGACGCATCACATGCGATTTTTCGACACGATCCGCAAGCTGACCGGCCAGGCGCCGGTGATCCGCAAGACCGACGCCGGCGTGCTCTTCGCCGATTACGCCGAAGGGCGCAAGCGCGTCGGCCCGCTCGGCCTCGCCGTTCCCGGCGGTTTCGACGATCTCCCCGCGCCGGACGAAAGCTACGTCGATCGGTGGATGGCGCAGGCGCCCTGCCCCACCTGCCACGGCTCGGGCGCGGTGAACAATCCCTACAGCCGCGGCCCGCAGCAATGCCCGAATTGCGGCGGCTCGGGATCGCGCGACACGTTCTCGCGCCGGTTTTTCGATTACGTTTTCCCGACGGCGACCTTCGCGGCGGCGCTCGGCACGAACACGCAGGTGCTCACGATGCAGGGCGACGTGCCCTTCGAGATCTATTGGCTCGTCGCGAGCGCGATCAATTCCGCGACCTTCGCCGCGGCGCTCTACGCCGTTTCGATCACCGATTCCGGCGGGTCGATTCCCTGGACGCAGCTCGCCGCGACCTATCCCGTCTGGGGCGAATGCTTCGCCGGCACCGCGGAGCTGCCCTTCCGGCTGCCCGAGCCCTACGTGATGCAGAAGAACGGCTCGCTGAGCGCGCAATTCACCGAGCGGTCGAACAGCGCAAACACGCAGGTGCAGCTCGTCATGCGCGGTTACAAGCTGTTCCCGAACAACGATCAAACGCATGGCCGCGCGGGCACGCTGATTCCGACCGGCGCCGCGTCGTAAGCCGATGGACCTGACGACCAACATCTGGGAACGCCGGCGCGTTCCCTGGCTCGAGCCGATCATGGGCGGCGTCACCGATTCCGCCCTCTGGCGGCCGCTCGTCGGCCGCCGGCCACTCTGGTACATCCACCAGGCGACGCTCACGCCGCGGCAAACGCTGCGCGACAGCTTCACCATCAACAGCGGCGGCCTGATCGCGGCGATCATGGCGGCGGCGTACAACCGAGACGACCCATGCGGCTTCGAGCGCCGGCTTCCGCGGCGTGATCTACGACTCGAAAAAGAAATGGCGGTTCCAGTCGCAGCCGGCGACGAGCTTCAACCTTGGCGGCTCGGGCACGCATCCCTTTTTCCTGAAGCGGCCGTATCCGGTTTCCCCGAACAGCAAATTCCTCGGCCGCTACACGAGCCTCGATCCCGCGAACACGACCGAGGTGCAGCTCGTGCTCCTGATCTACGTCGAGGACTGGAGCATGGAAGAAAGGCTCTTCGAATGAGCGCGAGCCCGGTCCTCGTTCAACTGCCGCATTGGAACTGGATGCCGCGCTCGGGGCAGAGCTACACCGAGCCCGGCTGGATCGCGCTGCCGGCCGCGACGAACGACAGCACCGTCGACGGCAGCACGATCGTCACCTTCACCGTGCCCCCGGGCATGAACGGCGTGGTGGACCGGATCGCGATGCAGTTCATCGGCGCGGGGTTCACCGACGGCTCCGGGAGCCTGATCTGGCGGATCCTGCAGAACGGCCAGGCGGTGCCGAACTACGGCGCGATTCTCGGCTCGCTCGGCAGCGTGTCGAATCCGCAGCAGATCGCGCCGATCATCCTCGTCGAAGGCGACGTCGTCGAGCTGACGATCGACAACGTGAACCTGCCGGGCGGAGCGGGCGAAGTCACCGGCCTGCTCGGCGGCTGGTTCTACCCGAAGGAACTCGACGACAGCCTCCAGGGAGACTATTTCTGATGGCCTGGCAACTGCGAGCAGCTCAAGTGGTGTACGCGCTGTTTTTCGTTCTGGTGGGAATGATCTGGTTCCTTCCGCGCGCGCTCTGGGAGACCCGCTTCCTGCGCCGGCGCGCGATCGCGATCGCCGCGGCTCTGGCGGCGCTTGCGTTCTGCGCTACGCCCGCGCGCGCGCAGTATCTTGGCAACGTCTCGCCGCAGAGTGTCTCTCAAAACGTGTTCAATAATCTTCCCTACAGCCAACTCTCCGGCGGAGATCAACCTGCAAAATCTTGGTCAGACGCTGCACGTTCTCAATTACTCCACCACTTCCTCCGCCATCGATATCCGGATCGAGGCTGCCTTCTCGACCGGCAGTCCGGCGGCTTGCCCGGCGGCACTCGAGCACGCTCTGGTTTCCGATCAGCCAGGACGATACCGATCTTCCTTCGGGCACCATGTTCGCGAGCGGTTACTATCCGTGCATTCGAGCGCACCTGTTTCGATGGCGCTGGGAAGCGTGACCGCCTGGTATAGCGGGACTTCTGCGGCTTTCCCACCTCGGCCGCCGGCCTACAACGGCAGCCAGGATTTGCCTATACGGTGGTCACGGCGCCTGCCTTCGAATACCGGCGGGGCGGCCTATAAGTCGTCGATGCGCCCTTTCGCGTCGTCGCTCGGAACTCTTTACGTCATCGGCAGGACCAGCGGCGGCAATGCCGTTCTTAGCGTCAACTCCATAGCTTGCCGGCATCGCCGGTCGCGAGCGGGCAAAGCTTCACCACGGCGGCTACGCTCTGGATGCCCCGCAGCCATTTTCCGATCACAGCGCGAGCCGGAACGCAACTCAACGTCGACTACAACTGTAGCGCGGCGCCGTGCAGCGCGGACCCCGGGCCCGATCTGATTTCCATCTATTTACGTCTTCACGCCGGGCGGAGCCAGGACGCGGCTCCGGAGCACTCACCGCGAATCAGGGAAACCCCGCCGGCACGGCAAATTCCTGGCCGGTGAAAGATCACCGACGGCACAAACGGGCCGGCGGCGGTGAAGCCGGCGTCGACGGCCGCGGCGGCCGCCGATCCCTCGCTCGTCGTCGGCCTTTCGCCGAATTCGCCGCTGCCGGCGGGCACGAACCAGATCGGCACGGTCATCACCCCGGATCCCTGCTCGCAGCAGCCGAAAAGTTTCGCGATCCTCAACCAAACGGCGAACGCGCAGATCATCGCCGGAACTTCCGGCAAGCAGACGTATCGTGTGCTCCGCTCATCGTGGTTCCGGGCGCGGCGGATAACGTCGCGATCGTCGAGGGCACGGGCACAACCTGCGGCACGGCGACCGCCGGCATGAGCGGCGGCGCAACGGCGGCCACCGGCTGGGTGCTCGCCGCGAACGAGAGCGTGCATATCGGCTCGAGCACGGGCTCGGTGATGGCGACGGCCACCGCAGGAGACGACGTGTGCATTCTCGTCTCGGGGTCCACGCAGGTGTCCGGAACGCTGACCTACGTACAGAAATAGCCAGAGGAGATCCTTGACATGGGCACGAGAGTTTCGAAGGATTCCGGTGGCGCCGCCCCTTCCACGGCTCCCACGCCGATTCGCGGCGCCGCCGGACACCCGGCACTGAAGATCCTCGCGGCCGTTTTGTTCGCCGCTCTGGCCGGCTGGTGGCTCGCGCCGATCGTGGCGCGCGCGCAGTCGAGCGACTATACCCTGGTCAGCGGCACAATCACCGATCCCCGCGGCTACGCGTATTCCAACGGGACGATCCGCTTCGTGATGTCGCCTTCCGGCGTGCAGAATGCCTATTTCACGGACACCAAGAGCCCCGTGCCGCAAACCATCGGGCCGCTGCAGCTCTCGCCGACGGGCAACTTCCAGATCGGCGTGCCTGACAACACGAAGATCACTCCGGCGAGCACGCAGTGGACCGCGACGGTTTGCTCGTCGACGCAAGACACGCCGCGGCCGCCGCTCGGCAACGGCAGCCAGTGCTTTTCGGTGACGGTAACCATTTCCGGGTCGAGCCAGGACGTTGGCGCGACGCTGAGCGCCGCCGCGCCGCTGACGATCAATCCCTGCCTGCCGACATCACCCGCGCCGTGCGGCGGAACCGGAACAGTGACCAGCGGACCGACGACGCCGGGGAGCTGCTCGGTGAATGGCGCGCTGTTCGTCAACACGACGAATAGCACGCTGTACGTTTGCTTAAATGGCAGCTACGTCTCCCAAGGCTCGGTGACGGTGGTTTCCACGCTGCCGGCGACCTGCACGCAGGGCACGGAGTATTACAACACCACGAATCAGTTTCTCTACGTTTGCGGGGCGGGAAACACCTATACCCAAGTGGGGAACATTTCGGCTTCCGGCGCACTCACAACGAATCAGATCACGAAGGCCACCGGCGTGAACTCGATTGGCGATTCGACGATGAGTGATGATGGATCCGCGCCGGTGCGCTCGCCGCACGGCCTCAACACGGCGACCGGTCCGATCGATCAGGAGTACACCGTGGCCACGGGCGGCGTGACATCCGAGCAGGCCCTTTGCTCGACGGGAACTCTCGATTCCGGCGGCAGGCCGGAAGTCGGTCCGTGCTCGCACACAGCCGCGCAGCCGGGCGCCGGCTTCGTTGGCATATCCGGAGCGACGGTCAGCGCCGGCGGCACGGTGCGCGTTTGCTGGACGACGAACTGCTCCGCGCTCTTCGACAACCAATCCACCGCTCTCGATGAGGCGATTCTCTCGACGACGACCGACGGCGAACTGCACGACACGGGAGCGCAAACGGCGACCGCCGGGCAGCCAAACTTCGCCGTGCTCGCGGCAAATACGGGAACGGGAACGGCGTCGCCGGTCGGGCTGACCGACATGCTGGCGCAGAACCCCAAAGGCGGCGGCCCGGGCGGCGGCTCCGCTTACAATTTCCAGGCGGCGATGCCGATCGTTCTGGCGCAGGTAGGCAGGACCGTCACCTACTCCTGCCCCACGTGCGGCGGCGCTATAAGCAGCAGTCCGCCAAATATCACGGAAGCGACACCAATTCAAGTTCCGGGCAGCACGATCGTCTTCTCTCCCGATCCGGCCGTGGCGGCCACGCCAGAAGTTGGCTCTGGCGTCGCCCCCTACATTCAATCGTACACCCCGGAGCGGGATATCGTTGTCGGACACTGGTACCTCATCTACTACGAGTCGATAGACGTCATCAACACTCCCGCTTGCGGCATTGCCGATTTACTGGGGAACGCTTGGACCATGTACAACCCCGCAGGGGGCACCGGAGTGGCACGGTTCGCCCTGACCCATGCGACAGTAGGCGGGGCGGATGTCATCAGCACGAACGCGGGATGCGCCAACACCGCGTCGTATGCTCAGATCATGGCGATGGTCGAGATCCAGAACACCGCCGGTCTGGATGGGACCCTTTATGCCGAGTATGCGCCTGACAGCTGCGGGAGCTTGGCCACTCCCTGCACCGCCTCGTTGGCGATAGGGCAACCGGGCGACCTGGTCTTCAACTTCTCGGCTCTTGTGGGCACCACCGCTGGGGTAAATTTTGGACAACTGACGCCGAACCCTAGCGGAGTCAGTTTTGACAACAGCGTAGGAAATCCCGGCTACAACTTCTCCGCGTCCGCGGCCCCTACTGCCGGGACCTACAATTTCTCGCTACTCAATTCGAGCAACGCCGCCGGCGACACTGGAGGGCTGATCGTCGCATTCGCGCCGGCCACTGGTCTGGTCGGCACCGCATCTATCACCCAGGACAATGCCGCGGGCCATAGCGTCGGGCAGAGCGGAAGCCCTCTGATCTACTCGCAGACGGTGACGGCGGGGAACACAATCTCCGTCGATCTGGTTTCGCAGAACGGCCTTGCGGGACCTACCTGCACGGCGACCGATGCAGCCGGGACCTCCTTCAGCACGGCCTCCGGGCTCGGGGTGGGCAGCCTCAACACCGTGATTTCCGGGACCGCCGGAAGCACGGTGTCGTCCGACTCGATCACGCTATCGGCGGGGTGCGCCAATGCCTCGGTCAACTACGTCGGCCAAATCGCTTCTGTAACCCAATGGTCCGGGCACAGTCTCACGGTGTCCCCCGACGGCGGCTCAAACGGAAGTAACCTCTGCACCTACACCTACGGAGCCACGACGCTCGGTGAAGAAACAATCGTCCCATGGATGGTCAACCAGTCGAACTCCTGGACCAGCAGCTCTTGGTCGCCGGGACTCACGGTGCTTTCGAGCAGCAACTCCCTGATCGCATATTCGCTGGCAGTCGGACAGATTGGCGAGACATCCGGCGTGACCTACATTGGCAACAACACAAACAACAACTTTCAGACTTGTGCTGGCATGGTCGTGACTCCGACCGAGATAGCAAAATATCCGAAGGAGTCCCGGACTGCGACCACGCCGGATCTGGGCGCGCCGGTAACGACACAGCGTCTTTCGTTTTCCGCGACGCCTGTTTTTGATGGGAACCTGGCGCATGCGTGGGCGATGACACTCTCGGCGAACGTCACCTCCTCAACCTTTGCCGGCTTCCAGGATGGCTACACCTATTCTTTCGAAATCTGCGAGAACGCCACGGGCGGCTATGCCTTTGCTTGGCCGTCGAATGTCTCCACGCCGCCCACGATCGCGACGGCGGCGAATTCCTGCACCGTGGCGGGCGGGATGTGGGACGGCGCGAACAGCAAGCTCGTATTCGCTTTCGCGCAGACGCTGCCGGCGACGACCTACGCGGCGATACAGAGCACCACGACCTGCTCGCTGGCATCCGATTTCGCGCTGACCGGAGCGAATACGGCCAACAGCGTGCTTCCGTGTTCGGTGACGATGCCTTCGGCCGGCTGCCCGTGCAGGGTCAGCGCCAGCTACGCCGCCTACATGAGCTACAGCGCGGCGGCGACGGCGAATCTCTGGGTGACCGACGGCACGAACCAGATGGCTCCCAGCCAAGGGCTCTCGACCGCATCCAGCCCGGGAGGCAGCGTCAACTCGACCGACACCAGCCCCGTTTCCTACGCGGACGGCGCGGTGGTTCCTTTCGTGCTGCAGGCAGCCGAGAACACGGCGAGCACGGTGACGGTCGTCGCCGCGCCAACCAATAGCGTGCTGACCCTGCACAGTCGCGTCACGATCACGGTCTATACGGGCGCGAACTAGAATGGCGACCGATCAGCATGGGGCGGACGGCGACAGGGGTGCAGGCGATCGAGTCGAATGGGCAGGGGAACGTCGCCGTCGCGGCGAGTTTCACGGATCTGGAATGTATCGCGTCGGAATGGCTAGTCCTTACGGCTGAAGAGGAGCTCCGAAAGTGCGTAGAGGATCGCAGCGACCGACACCCAAATTCCGACGATGGCGAGATCGTGGCTCACGCGGACATTCTAGGCCAAGGGGAGATCTCGAATGAAGCGCTTTTTTTTGCTCTCGGTGCTGGTGGCGCTTGGCGCCGCCGGCTGCAACGGCGGATCACCGTCGATCCGCAGAACCAGTACGTGCTCACCGTGACGAACGGCACCGGAAGCTCCGCGCAGTCGGCGAAGCTCGACCCCGCGCTTGGCGATCCGCCTGGCGGCGCTGTGGTACACGAAAGGCGTTGAGGCTCGCATGGCGTCGTGTAGATTGCGTGCAATCGAGGATATGGATGAGCAGGAAGAAGGAAGCACGGCGCAAGCCACGGCGGGAGCGGAGCGACGCGGAGTATTTCAACGGGCGGACGCTGCTCCGCTCCGCCGGGCAAATCGAATCCGAGATCCGGAAATCCTTCGGCGGTTCTCCGATTTCGATCTCTTTGTGGCGCGGCGTTTCGAAGCTCCAGGGATCGGGGCGCACGGTAACCACTCTGGACCTCATCGTGAGAGAAGCCGTCCAGGAGCCGATGCGATGACAGCCGACGAGCGGCATACGCGGAGGCGGGAAGGCATGCGCGGCCGGCGCAAGGAAAACGCCTACCGGCCGGCCGACAGAGAGAATGCGCGGCAACACCGCGCGCGCCTGGTGCGCGTGATGTTCGGCCCTTCGGCTCCCGTCGATCGCGTACCGTCGCTCGATCCCCCGCCGGAAGCGCGGCACACCGCTTCCCTGCCCTCGGGTGAGTCCATGCCACGCGGCATTCCGCGCGCCATTCGCGAGCGCCTCGAGGAAGCCGAACGCCAGGCGCGCAAGGACGGCCGCTGCTCGACGGCGGCTTGCCCCTGGCCGGCCTACGATTTCGGTTTGTGCGCCGGCCATCTCAGGGATCTGATCGCACCGCTCGTTTCGCGCGGGTTCGGCCGGCGGCTGCTCGAGCAGGGAATTTAGCGGAGGATGGGAACATGCCAGTCGCGATTCACGCTTTCATCTTCGACGGGGACGACGAGCCGCCAGTGGCCGAATTCGTGACTTACGGCGACACCGAGGCGGAAGCCGAGTCCCGATACGATGCCCTCGTCGCGTGCTGCGAGCTGCTCAAGGCGAGAGAAGATGACGTCGTGCTCGTTTCCGAGGAGCTCGACGAGACGGACCTGCCGCACGCCGACGATTACGAGAGCGACGAGGACGACGTGATCGATATCGAGCCGGAAGAGGAAGGCGCGGAAGGTACCGCCGATGGGACATGAACCTCGCGCAATCGTTTGGGGCGGCCGGACTCACGACGCAGTCGGTGATCGAAGTGCTCGCCGTCGCTGCCGGGTCGCTCATCGCCTGGGGCGCCTACCGGCAGCGGATTCGCGATCTCGAGAATTGGCGGAAGGAACACGTGGCCGACTCTGAGCAGAGGGACAAGGTCATTCACGATATCGAGCTGAGCGTGAAAGGCCACGACGTCATGCTGGCGTCGATTCAGCGGCAGAACAGCATGCTCGAGGAGATCTACCGCCAGGTGATCGGCCGCCAGCCGCCCCGGCAAGGAGAGTAGCGATGGAGACGCGAGAGCAGCTCGAGCAAATCGTCATGGACGCCGCGGCGAAAGCCGGGCTGCTGCCGGCGCTCGCGCTCGGCATCTGCGAGTGCGAATCCGATTTCGATCCCGAAGCGGAATCGCCCGCCGGCGCCGTGGGCCTGTTCCAGCTCGAGCCCGCCACGGCTTTGCAGTACGGCGTTTCGAGCCCGGACAAGCTCACCGATCCCGTGGAAAACGCCGCCGCCGGATGCGCCTATTTCGCCGACCTGCTCAGGACGTACGGGGGCAACGTCACGAAGGCGCTCGCGGCCTACAACTGGGGCCCGGGCAATATCGCCCGCGCTTCGCACGTCGCCAGCGGATCGGCCGAGGAAGGCGAAGCGCAGTGGCCGAAGCTGCTGCCGGCGGAAACGGCGCTCTATATCCAGCGCGTGCCCGCGGCGATGTATCGCCGCCTGTGGCCGGAGAAATCCTCGGGAAGCTAGCCGATGGCGATCAGCGATCAAATCGTCGCAACGGCCCAGCAGTACGGCGTCGATCCCTCTCTCGCGCTCGAAGTCGCGCAGCAAGAGAGCGGGCTGAATCGGAACGCGGTCAGCTCCGCCGGGGCGATTGGCGTCTTTCAGCTCGAGCCGGCGACCGCGGCCATGCTCGGCGTCAACCCCTACGATGTCAACCAGAACATCCAGGGCGGGATCCAGTACCTCGCGCAGATGCTCGCGCAATTCGGCGGCGACGTCGAGGCGGCGCTCGCGGCTTACAACTGGGGTCCGGGAAACGTCTCGAACGCAATGGCTGCCGCGGGATCCGGCTGGCTCTCGACCGCGCCGGCGGAAACGCAGAATTACGTGCAAAAGATTCTCACCGCGCTCGGCGAGTGGAATGCCGCGCCGGCATCGCTGCTGCCGCCGGTTCCCGCTTCGCCGATCGCGATGCCGTCCGCCGCGACGCTTTGGGATTCGCTCGGGCCGACCGGGCAGATGGCGGTTTACGTCGGTTTGGGAGTGGTGAGCGCGGCGATTGCCGCCGCGGCGATTTTTTGAGAGGAGCATGCCAATGAAAGATCAGCGAGGAATCTCCGTCAAGCCGGGAGACCGCGTGCTGTTCGGCGCGAACATCTGCACTGTCGTCTCGATTCACGAACCGAGTAGTTTGCCCCATATCGGCGCCGTGGGCCCCATGCGGCTCGAGCTGCAGCCCGATCCCATTCACGTGGAAATCCCGGCTCAAGCCTACAACCCGGAGGCCGGATTCGGCGGGATGTTCGTGCTGCCCGCCGATCCCGAGAAAGCCGAAACGCGCGCCGATGCTGAGCGCGCGAGCCGCCTGCGGAGGATGTGACCTGTGGCGCCCGAGCAGCCCATGACGACCGTCACCGCCGCTGCCGTGGCGGTCTGGCTGATCCAGAGGTTGAAGGCGTCGCCGCATTTCCGCTGGCTCCAGGAGGGGAAGGCGCTGGCGAATCGCGTGGCGGCGATCGCCGTCGCCACCGCGAGCGCGCTCGGCGTGCAGATGCACTACGACGGCGCGACTCACGTGCTCACGATCGCAAACCTTTCCCTCACTGGCATCGCCGCCGCCGCGTGGATCTGGGTGAAGCAGTTCGCCGCGCAGGAAATCATCTACCAGGTCGCCGCCAACAAGCCCTCGCACACGGAGTTTCACTTCGCTCCCGGCATCGCGCCAGCGAACGTTTGGAACGGACCGCCGCCCGCGGAACTCGGGCAAGCAACAAAACCGAAGATCTGATGCTCCGCCGGATCCTCACCGACGTCCTCCTCGCCGCCGCGGCGCTCGCGCTCGCGGCGATCGCCGCGTTTTTCTTCCTGGGCGCCTACGAAATGCCGTCGATCGCCGCGCAGGCGCGCAACGCGCTCTGGAACGTGAACCTGGCCACCGCGGCGATCGGGAGCGAAACGGCGACCGAGGAGAAGCTCCTGCAGCAGCAGACGAAGGCCTTCTCGACGACGACGGCCCGGGCGAACGCGGCGTTCGACGCCCTCGGCGCCGAGGGCCGGAAGCTCGGCCGTCTCACCGATGCGGGAAGCCGTCTCGTCGCGCACCTGGACAAACAGGTGAACGGCCAGGCGCTGCCGGCGCTCACCGCCGAGCTGGGCGCGCTGCGGGCGGCGACCGACGCCTTCGGCGCACAGGCCCGGGCGCTCGCGCCGGCGGTGCGATCGACGAACGCCTCGGCGGCGAGCGTCGCGCGCTTTACCGCCACGCTGCCGGCGACCGGCCGGAGCCTGGTGCAGACGTCTGCAAACCTCGCCCGCGGCACGCGGTCGCTCGCCGGCGTCGCCGCCGACGCGAAGACGGAGGCGGACAAGCTCGTCGCGCCGCTCACCTGGCCGAAGCGGATCCTCCACGATCTCTGGACCGCGCTGAAAACGGCGTTCTACGCGAAGGGAGTCTTCTGATGAATCCCGCCTACTGGCTCGACAAGGATCTCGCCGGCCAGCCCGTCGTGCCGCTCCAGTTCGTCACCGACGCGGGGATCGGCCCGGCGCTCATCCGCTGGTACACCTGGAGCGAGATCTCCCACGTCGATATCGTCCTGCCCGACGGGCAGCTCCTCGGCGCGCGGGATTCGGCGATCCGGATCGTGTCGCCCCCGCACCATCCGGGCGACTTCCAAAACCGGACCGCGATTCCCGCCGGCGTCCAGATCCGTCCGTCGGGGTACAAGCGCTTCACGAAGGTGATCCACGCGGCGCTGCGCTGCACCGCCGGCGAGGCGGAAGCGCTTTATGCCGCCGCGCGGTCGCAGATCGGCAAGCCCTACGACGGCGAGGCAATTTTCGATTTCGGGATCCACGACAACGATCCCGCGCCGACGACCGACGCGAAGGCCTGGATCTGCTCGGAGCTGGTGGCCTGGTGCGCGCTGAAAGCCGGCGTGCCGATCATCAATCCGAAAGTGAACTACCAGCGGGTCACGCCGGAGGACCTGCTGAAATCTCCCGCACTGAGGTACTGAGATGGCGGGCGTTCTGGAATTTTTCTACGTCGCGCGACAGCGCACGATCCGCTGGATTCGGCGGATCGGCCGCCACGCGAACACTCGAGGAGGAGCAATATGCTGAGCTGGTTGAAAACGGTGGGGCAGGACATTCTGAAAGTGCTCGGATTCGCCGCGAAGGAAGCGCCGATGGTAGCGCCGATCGTGACCGCCATCGATCCGGCGCTCGGACCGATCGCCGCGGCGGCATCGACGGCGATCGAAACGATTCAGTCGATCGTCGTGACGACGGAAGGCGCCTTCGCGGCCGCGGGACAGGGCAGCGCCGGCGCGTCGAAGAAAACGGCGGCGGTCGCCTCCGCCGTCCAGGCGCTCGGAATCCCGGCATTTCTCGCCGGGCTCGCCGGGCGGAAGGTCATCAACGAAACGCTGTGGACGAACGGCCAGAGCGAGCTGAACGCCGCCGCGGCTCAGTTCGTCCAGGGCGTCGTCGACGTGATGAATTCGCTCGCGCCGGACACCGCGAGCGCGGCGCCGGCGCAACCGGCAAAGACGGCCACGAGCTAGGAATCCCACACAGAGAAGGGGAGCGGCGAAGTTCTCGCGAGTCCAGTAGGGAAAAGCGGTACCTGCGACACCGCACTGAGCGGCCAGGGTTTCCCGAAGGGAAAGTGGACAACTGAGCGCCGCTCCCCGCATTTTTCCGGAGGCCTGCCATCACCTACTACGGTCCACGACTGAAATTCCACAGCACGAAAGCCGCGAAGATTCTGCCCGTGCCTAAGGACGCCACCGTGCCGCCCGGCGCACACATCTGCTTTTTCTACCGGGAATGCGGCCAGCTGGCAGCCTGCGAAAAGCAGGGAAAATTCCTCTGCGGCGGCTGCGCAGGCAAGATCCCCGGAGACGCCACGACCATCCGCACTCCGTGGGAGATGTCGCATGGATGTCTCGCCTCAGAGCTCGCCTACGATCTGTGGATGTACGAGCCGTAGCGGAACGGCTCGCCTTAGTTTTCCTGTGGGAACAATTCGCCGGATTTTGGAATTTCCGCCAGCTCGCGCCGGCGGCGCTGCGCGCGCGTCAATTCCTGCGCCTGGTGGTCCACGGGATTTTCCTCGAAGCATTCCGCGCCGCAATAACCGCAGCGGAAATCCTCGAGCTCCGGCAGGAGAGGCATCAGAATCGCACGGCGCGGACATGCTCGCGCAGATCGTGGTCGCTGATGCGCGTGTACACCATCGTCGACGTGAGCCATTCGTGCCCGAGGAGATCCTTGACCGCCGAGAGCGGCACGCCGGAATCCACCAGGCGCGCGGCGAAGCTGTGGCGCAGAATGTGCGGACTAACCCGCCGGCCGCCGCGGGCAATGAGTCCGGCCTTGTCGGCGGCGCGGCGGATCGCGCGCCAGGCAGTTTTTCGGCCGATCGGAAACAGCCGTGCATCCGGAGCGAGCGGGTGCGACGTAAGCCAGAACGGCGAGATCGACGGCCAGGGAATCGGGCATCGGAGCCCAGCGGTAGGTGACGCGCGGCTTGCCCCGGCACACGCCGCGGCGTTTCAGCGTGCGGATGCGCACGCGCCGGTTTTCGAGATCGATGTCGGAGCCGAGAATCGCGATCGCTTCCGAGATCCGCGCGCCGGTCTGGTAGAGCAACTCGACGAGCAGGCGCGTGCGCGGCCGGCGGATTCCGTCGATGAGGGTCCGCATCTGCTCGCTGGATAGATACTGCGGCGGCTGGCGCAAGCCCAGACGAGCGGCAAGCTCGAGGGAAGGGTCTGAGGCAGCCCCTGGCGCGCTGCGGAGCGCCAGGGGCAAATCCCGGCGAATGGCGGGCAGCGCAGGCGCGGGGTTGGGATTGGCTGCGCTGCCGCTGGTCACGCTCAGGGCCTCACCGGGACCTCTCATGCGGCCACCGTAGCACGGATGTCGCCCTTTTCAACCGAATGCATGTACCACAGGGCGCCCGGAGAGGGGGAGAAGGCCAGGCAAAGGGCGACTTTGTGTTCTTTTTGTCACTAGATTGAGCCTTGACTCGGCGCACGGCGGGTATATAGTTCGGCCAACATGCAAACGCTGCGGATCGCCGAGAGAACAACGCAAGACCTAGGGTTCCACGTGTTCCGGTCGGCCATCTGTAGGGGCATCCTTGAAAGTCGCACGATCGGGGTTTCGGCATCCGGGGCAAAGGAGCCGAAAACCGTGAAAACCAGCGATCTCCGCAAGGCCAAGCCGGGTCCTAGACGGTATATTATGTTTAGTTATGGGCGGGATGCGCCTTGCACTCATCCTGCTCGTAGCCGATGAACTGCTCCAGCAGCTGCTCGGTTCCCCCGATCATCGGCCGCCCGTTCACGAAGAGCGTCGGCGTGCTGTTGACGTCGAGCGACTTCCCCAGGTTCTCGTCGGCGTCGATTTCCTGATGCGTTGCCGGGTTCGCCATGCACGCGGTGAGCGTGCTTGCGTTCAGTCCCACCTGCGTCGCCAGGTTCTGCAGCTTGTCGGATGCGTTGTCGGGCGTGATCTGGTCCTGCTGCGCGAAAATCTCGTCGCGGTATTTGGCGTAGTCGGCCGGGTTCTGCTGATACGCGCAACGGGCGGCCAGCGCGGCGTTGAGGGCCCAGGGATGGATCTGGGTGAGCGGAAAATCCAGGAACGTGAAGCGGACGTCCGGATATTTTGGCTCGATCGCGGTCAGCGCATCGTTGGCTTCCTTGCAGTGCGGGCATTCGAAATCGGCGAACTCGACCACGTTCACGCAGGCCTTGGCCGGCCCGAGGTGCGGGTGCCCGTTGATGTCGAGTTTCGCGCGGGCGGCGGCGAAGGGATCGGTGAGCAGATCGCTGATGGCGCCGCGGATCATGTATTTGCCGTCGTGGGTCACGTAGACCATGGCGGCGTCGGACTGGCCTTTGAATGATATCGAAACGGGCACTTCATACACGTCCGGGATCGGCGAGGGTTTCGGGGGCGCAACCTTCACCGTGAACGCCGGTCCCCAGGCGTAGTAGTGGCGCAGGTAGGATTCCACCCGCTGCTCAATCTCCGCCGGCGTTGCGCCGGCGCCCGTGGGACTTTGCCGCGCCCAAAGCGCCGCGGCGCCGACCAGCGCGCAAACAATCAAGCCAGCCTGTAACGCTCTTTTCATCACGCTCCTCTCGATCCATCCCTGCCAGGATAGCAAAGCTTCAAATCACGTATTTCTGGGCAATCGGGAACCGGCGGCCCACGCTGAACGCCTTCGACGTCACTTTCAGCCCCGGCGCCGCCTGCTGCCGCTTGTATTCGTTCCGGTCCACTCGCACAGCGATGTCGCGCACCAGTTCGAGCGCGTAGCCATACTGTTCCGCAATCTCTTCCGGGCTCTTCACGTCCTCGACGTACGCCCGCAGAATGCGGTCCAGCACGTCGTAGGGCGGCAGCGTGTCCTGATCGGTTTGATTGGCGCGCAGTTCGGCCGAGGGCGCTTTCGTCAGCACCGACTCCGGAATCAACGGCTTGCGCTGGTTCACGATCCGCGCCATCGCGTAGACCATCCCCTTCGGAATGTCGGAAATCACCGCCAGTCCCCCGGCCATGTCTCCATACAATGTGCAGTAGCCTACCGCCAATTCCGATTTGTTGCCGGTGCTCAGCACAAGGTTGCCGAACTTGTTCGAGAGCGCCATCAGCAGATTTCCGCGGATGCGCGCCTGAATGTTCTCCTCGGCCACATCCGCCGGCCGCCCAGCGAAGACTCCGGCAAGCGTTTGCCGGTAGGAATCATAAATCTCGAGGATCGGCAGCGTCTCCATGCGGATGCCGAGATTCGAGGCGAGCGCCTGCGCGTCGGTCAGGCTCGCTTCGCTCGAAAACGGCCCGGGCATCGCCACGCCCAGAACGTTCTCCGGTCCGAGCGCCTCGACCGCGATCGCCGCCACCAGCGCCGAATCGATTCCGCCGCTCAGCCCGATCACGACGTTCCGGAACCCGCATTTCCGCACATAATCCCGCGTTCCGCACACCAGAGCGTGGTAGGCCGCTTCAATCTCGCTTGCCGGCTGCGCGCGCATCTCGCCCGCGCCCTCGGCCGTGTCGAAGAGCACCAGGTCTTCCTCGAACGCCGCCGCCTGCGCCGCGAGCGTCCCGTCGGCCCGTATGCCCACGCTCGATCCATCAAAAACCAGGCTGTCGTTCCCTCCCACCTGATTCACGTAGACCACCGGCAGGCGGTATTGAGCGGCGATCGCCCGGAGCATGTCGTAGCGCAGCGCGCGTTTGCCGATCGTGAAGGGCGAGGAGGAAATGTTCAACAGCAGCTCGGCCCCTTGCGACGCCAGCTCCGCCACCGGGTTCCGCTCGTAGAGCTGATTGGCCCAGAAACTCTTGTCGTTCCAGATGTCCTCGCAGATGGTGAGACCGATCCGTTTGCCGCCGAAGCAGGTTACCTGCTGCTCCTCGGCCGGCTGAAAGTAGCGGCTTTCGTCGAAGACGTCGTAGGTGGGCAGCAGCATTTTCTGCTGCTCGAAGAGGATGCGGCCTTCGGCGACGATCGCGGCGCAATTTGCCGCCCGCTTCCCTGTCTGGCTCCTCGCGTATCCGACGTACCCGATCACCGCCGGCATCGGAATCTTCGCCGCCAGGCGCTCCATCTCCTCCCGGTTCCGCTCGACGAAGTCCGGCCGCTCAATCAGGTCGTTAGGCAGATAGCCGCACAGGCACAACTCGGAAAAGACCACCAGGTCCGCGCCGCGGTCCCGCGCCCGCCGCGAAAAGTCCAGTATCCGTTCCACGTTGCCGGCAAAATCGCCGACCGTCGGATTGATTTGCGCCAGAGCGATCTTCATCGTTCCGGCACCAAGCATACGGAGAATGACGCCGGTATTTCAATGCGTGGGTGTGAGTAAGGAGTTCCGGGCCCAAAGGACCGGTTGGCGCGGGCGCCGGGAGACAGCCGCCGCCGGGCAAAGAAAAGGCCCCCTCGCGCCGAGGGGGCCGGCTTTGGGAACGCGAAAGTCGCCGGATTAAACGCTGAAGGAGGAGCCACAGCCACAGGTACTGCGGACATTGGGATTGTTGAACTTGAACCCGGCGCCCTCGAACGACTCCACATAATCGATCTCGACGCCGTCCAGGTACATCTCGCTCATCTGGTCCACCAGCAGCTTCAGCCCGTCGAACTCGTAGACGTTGTCGCTTTCGGCCGAGTTCGTCTCGAAGGCCATGTGGTAGGTGAAACCGGAGCAGCCGCCGCCGACGACCGCGACGCGCAGCCCGGCCGGCAGGGGAGTCTGCTGGTTCATGATTTCCTTGACTTTTTCAACGGCTACAGGAGTCAGTGTAACCATATCAGTTCTCAATCCTCCTAAATCCACCTTCGGCGTACATTATATCAGATTCCCCAGCCGCTTCATTCGATTCCACTTCCCTTCCCGAATATAGGAAAAACAGTTTCACACAGAGCACACAGAGAAAACCAGAAAACAGAGGACACAGAGAACTGCCTCGTCTTCTCCATAGACTCCGCCTGCTCTCCGTGGCCTCTGTGTTGCTTCTTTCGGATCCTTCAGCCGCGAAGGTGGGCAATCACGGCATCCGTAAATTCCCGCGTGGTCGCCTGGCCGCCCGTGATATCCCGGGTCAGATGCCGACCCTCGTGATACACGCTGAAGAGCGCCTCCCGCACCCGTTTCGCGGCCTCGTCCTCGTGGAGATGCTCGAGCATCATCACGCTGCTCAGCAGCACCGCGGTCGGATTCGCCAGCCCTTGCCCCGCGATATCGGGCGCCGTTCCGTGAACCGCCTCGAAAAGCGCCGCGTCGTGGCCCAGGTTTGCGCTCGGCACGACGCCCAGCCCGCCCACCAACCCCGCCGCCTGATCGCTCAGAATGTCGCCGTAGAGATTGGTCAGCAACAGCACATCGAACTGCCGGGGATTCATCACCAACTGCATCGCGGTGTTGTCGACGATCATCTCCCGGTACAGGATGTCGGGATATTCGATTGCCACCTTGCGGATGCATTCGAGGAACAGGCCGTCGGTCAGCTTCATGATATTGGCTTTGTGAATGGCGTGGATTTTCTTGCGGCCGTGTTTCCGCGCGTATTCAAAAGCAAACCGGGCGACCCGCGTCGACGCCTTCTCGGTGATGATCTTCAGGCTGACAACCACGCCAGGCACCACCTGGTGCTCGACTCCGGAATAGAGGTCCTCGGTGTTCTCGCGCACCAGAACCAGGTCGATGTTCCGGAAAAGCGCCGGCACGCCCTCGATATCCCGCACCGGCCGCAGGTTCGCGTAGAGGTCCAGACCTTGCCGCAGCGCGACGTTCAGGCTGCGGTAGCCGGTGCCGATCGGCGTCATGATCGGACCCTTCAGCGCCACTCGCGTCCGCCGCACCGATTCCACCGCGTCGCGCAGGAATTTGTCGGTAGGCTCGTCCGGCTTCGGCTCGTGCCGTTCGATCACCTCCCAATCGATTTCGACGCCGGCCTTGTCCAGAATCTCCACTGCCGACCGGCAAACTTCCGGCCCAATTCCATCCCCGGGAATCAAAGTCGCTTTGTGTCTCATGGTGAGATTGTCATTGTAAGAGAATTGCGAACATTTGTGCAGTGGCGCATCCGGAGCCGCGAACAAAATCCGCGGAAAGCAGTCGAGCCGCCTCTTTCCGGAAGGCGAGTCCAGGCTGCCTGCAAGCCCCGCGTTGAACCGAGATGCCGCTCCGAACCCCGCCGTGGACCTCCGTGCTCTCGGTGCCTCCTCCGCGCCCTCTGCGTTACGTCTTTCCGGCCCTCTCAGCCTCCAAGCACCGGATTGATCGAGCCGGGCATCAGGCTGCCAGGCACCGTCGACGCGAGTCCCATCCCGAGACCCAATCCCGAAAAAGACGCGCCGGTTCCCACACTCGTGGGCAATATGCCGCATTCGCACTTCCCTATTCCCTTCCTCGTCCCGCAACTCCTTAATTTTCAATCAATTTATTCGGCGATACTCTGGTCGGATTTGGCCCCTTATTTGCACCACCAATGTCAGTCTCTGGCAGGCGCAAAGCCTGACGCATATCCACTTACCAACTTTACGCCTCCCGACGGCCAAGCTCGGGGAAAGAGGGACCGATGCCAGAAGCAGCACGCTCCACAGCCATAGCCAAGCAGCCTCGCAACCAGAGTCTTGCGCCCGTGATCTCCATGCCTGAGTCGAATGGACCTCAGGCCATCGTGAATTTTGCCACCACTCTCCGCAGCCTCTCCAATTACGAGGTCTGGAAACGCGTGCAAACGGGCATCCTTGCCCACCCCTCCCAGGAAAAGGCCGAAGCCGACTCCTGGCGCTTCCGTATGCTCCTCGACGAACTGCAATGGCGCTATTCCGGCATCGAAGGCGCCGGATCCGTCGCCGACCTCGACAAAACGATCGCCGAAGCGCACGAAGTACACTAGCGGCTGCTTCCGTTGCATTGCTTCAGGGTGTCACAGGGCGTCGCACGCGGTCACGGACGCTAAAGCGGCCCGGAACGGCCTGGGCCGCAACCCCTGCTTTTTCTTTAGGTTCGTATTCGTGTGGTTAGACGTTGAAGGTGTCGCTCGCGGTGCCTTGAGCGGGACACCCGGTCGAGCTGAAGAGCCGATAAAGCATGGCATTTCAGTAAGTTCTGTTTTTTTAACCGGGACATTTTCGAGCTTTTTCAGCCACCTTTTGGAGTGGGAGCCAGGAAAAGGCAATTGGGGTGGATGCTCGGGCGCGTCAGCTTAACGCGGAAAGGGCGCGCGGGGGAAGTGGATGGTCTAAGTGGACTGTTGACCCGACATCTAGAATCTGAGAGCGCGGATAGTTCCCTGCTCCGGTTGGGGACAGCTTTGGAGGGGCGGCTTCAGTTGCCCGAACGCGCGTGGATTTCCTTCATTGTGATGCGCGCCTGCTCGGCCACCTGAGGGGGCATCGCCGGAATGCCGCGGGCATAGGGGGCGATCACGTTCAGGTCATCCGGCGTCCCGATCAAGTAAAGCGCCCGCAGCGCCTCCCAGGCCATTTGGGAACTGGGCGCGAGCACGGCGATTGGCTGCCCAGCGGCAACGGTTGCGCCATCGGCCGCCATCCACTGGGCCAGGCTCCCCGGCGCGCCGGCCAAAACCTCGATGTCGGTCTTCCCTACCCGAATGCGAGCCACTTCCGTGTCCGTGGCGACGCCCTGCCCCACGTCGAGCAGCCGCTTCAGTTTCCCTTCCTTGGGCGCGAGCAACGGCTCGCCGGCCAGCATCTTCACGATGATGGCGTGCCCGCTCGCGTCGTGGAAGCGCACCAGCCCCAGCGCCGCGTTCATGCGCACCAGCGGCTCGGAGTCGTCCAGCATCCCCAGCAGCGTTTCGTGGAATTGCGGCGCCGTATTGTCCTGCCCCATCACCCACGCCGCCGTTTCCCGCACCTGCGGTATCGGGCAGTTCGCCAGGCGCGCCACATCCGGATACCAGCGCGAGACGGATTTGTCCCCGCGAATGATGTGATCGGCGATCTGCGAGAGCGCGTGCTGCGTCTCGCGCGGATGGTCGGTGCTGGTGAGGTATCGCTGAAGCTGCGCGTCGTTGAGCGGGGTTCCGAACCAGGTGGAATGCCAGATGAAAAACGGGATGAGCACGCTCAGCACGGTCAGCGCGATGACCAGCACCACCCAGCGGGCTGCCACACCGCGATCGGAATGAATTGACGAGCGCATCACCCTTTCATTGTCCAATCCTTCAGTCTACACAAAATTCCCGCTTCCCGCCGCGAGCCCGCGCGGCGCCGCGCACAAAATTGCACGGCTTCAAGACAGGGCACCGGCGTATCATCGTAGCGAATCCTCGCCGGGACTGCCTGCCGGGTCGCCCCGGCAAAAAAGGTCAATGAGCCATGATGCTGAATTCCGATCCGCAAAAGTCACGATGCCTTACGGTGCAACGCTTCGCCTTCCTCCTCGCTGCCTGCGCCATCGCCACGCTCGCCTTCGCGCAGACCGGCCGCAAAACGCAAGCTCCCGCCGCGCCGCTCGACCTTGAGAACGCGCAAGTCGTCCACCTCGAACACCTCTGGCTCCAAACGCAGAACTCCGGCAACGTGGCCGAACTCGAGAAGATCCTCGCCAGCGATTTCGTTCGTCCCGATCCCGCCGAGGGCGAGTTCATCACGAAGGCGGAGATGATGACCTATTTGCGTACGCATCCCTTTCCCCGCCACAGCGGACCCGAACCGCATTTCGCGCAACTGCGCGTCACGATCTACGGCAACGTGGCCATCGCCCGCGGCGTCCTGACCGCGACCGACGCCCGCGGCGCCGTAGTTCGCAAAACCCTCTTCACCGACGTTTTCGTCCGCCGCCAGGGGCGCTGGCAAGCCGTTTCGGCGCAGGAAAACGAAGTTCCGCATCCATAGCGTAAATCTCTCTTCGTCGTCATGCATGAGTTGAATGCCCCTGCGCGAAGGCGAAACCGGAAGGGCGGGTTTGAAACGCCCCTACAAGTCTTGGGGCATGGGCGCGTGCTGGTTGCTGGGATTGGCGTCGGCGGGTTTGAAATCCGGCCTTCAGATACCGACTTCCGACGATAAGGGAGGCTTATCCGAACAGCATGAAGTAAACAATCACCCCGGTCACGGAGACGAACAGCCACGCGGGGAGCGTCCAGCGGGCGATGCGGCGGTGCTTGTCGAATCGTTCGCGGAAGGCGTGGGTGAGCGTGATCAGTGCGAGGGGAACGATCGTGGCGGCGAGGATCGTGTGCGGAATCAGAATGGAGAAATACAAAACGCGGAGCCAGCCGGTGCCGTGATAGCGAACGATGCCGGCGTGGAAGTGGAACCAGAGGTAGCCGGCGAGGAACAGGGTCGAAAACGCGAATGCGCCCAGCATGCACCAGTGATGCGCGCGCACGCGTCCCCGGCGAATGAACAGGTAGCCGGCGACGAGCAGCACCGCGCTCGAGCCGTTCAGGGCCGCATTCACCGCCGGCAGCGCGTAAACGGAAGCCGCGAGCGGAACGCTTTCGGTCACCTTACTTGTGCGCTTTCCCCAAACGCGCGAAAAGTCCACCCTGCGACAGCGCCTGATAGCCGAAAATCGCGGCGGTCAGCAGGCAGACAAAGATGAGGAACAGCCCGTCAATGCCGGAGGTGGCGAGGCCCGACGTGATGGTAAGAACGACTCCAGCCAGCGAAAGAAGCGAAAGAAAAGCAGCGATCAGCATGAGGGCATGCATCTCCTGATTGAGGCATTTGAAAAGGAACATCGCCGCGACGCACCCGCGTCCCGGACCCTTCGTTTTTCATGATGAAGAAATCGTTTCACGCGCGCCGCCCCGCCGCGCGGGGCGGGCGCCGGATGGCTCGGAGTGTCGGTTGACGGCTGCATGCCGCGGAAAGTCAGCGAATTCATGTCCAGCGAATCGGGTTCGGCGAATCCTGTTCAGCGAATTTTGTTCAACGCCATCAGCGCCAGGAGCAGCGGAAGATACGCCGCGGTCGCGTGCATCAGCCATTTCGTCCGCTGATTCGATTTCGTTCGCGCCGCCCACACGCACGCCTGCACGAGCAGCATTCCCAGCACCAGCGCCTCGAAGAAATAATGCAGCCCGGCGAGGCCGGTCACCGCGGGCAGCAGGCTCACCGGAACCAGCACCGCCGCCGTCCACAGGATCTGGCCGAACGTCGCCGCGCCCTCCGGATCGTCCACGGAAATCATCTTGATGCCGGCGCGCTCGTAATCCTTGCGGTAGATCCACGCGATGGAAAGGAAGTGCGGAAACTGCCAGAAAAACAGGATGCCGAAAAGAATCCACGCATCCACCGGGAGCGATCCCCGCGCGGCCGCCCATCCGATCAGCGGCGGCACCGCGCCGGGGAAGGACCCGAGAGTGGTCGCATGGTGTGTGCGGCGCTTGAGCGGCGTGTAGACGCCCAGGTAGGTCGCGGTGGTGAACAGGCCCAGCAGGCTCGCCAGCGGGTTCACCAGAAATGCCAGGAGCAGCGCCCCGCCGATGTCCAGCGTCAGCCCGAACGCCATCGCCTCGCCCGGGCGCAGCGTCCCGATCGGCAGGGGCCGAGTGGAAGTCCGGCGCATCCGGCTGTCGGAATTCCGCTCGAGATAATGGTTCAGCGCCGCGGTGCCCATGCCCATCATCGTGGTGCCGATGAGCGTAACGGCGAGCAGGCCGAAATCGACCGGACCGCTCGATGCCAGGTAGAACCCGGCGAGGGTCGTGATCACCACGAGAAAGGTGACGTCCGGCTTGGTCAGGGCGAGATAGGCCGCCGGACGCGTCAGCGTCGCGGGAGCGGCATCGACGCGCGATGTGCTCACGAAGTCCTCACAGAAACGGTTTGCCCATGATGGCTGGGTTCGGGCGCCGCGGCCATCGCGAATTCACCGAGGGGTCCGAACACGCGGAACGCGGCCAGGGTGAGCCAGACCGCCGTCGCGAGCGTCAGTGCGCCATTGACGACGTGGGCCACGGTTATCGCCACCGGCAGCGGATACGGCTGCGGCAGTTGCTGCTGGTAGAGCACCGCCCAATAGGCGGCCACGCCCAGGCACAGTTGCAGGGCGAGCAGGCCGAGGAGCAGTTTCGCCGCTCGCCGCAGCGGCGCGATATCACCGTAGCGGGTGAAAACGATCGTCGCCGTCCACGCCACCATGGCGGTCACCACGCCGGCGCCGAAGATGTGCGGCAGGACGCCGAAGGCGTTGTGCCGGAAGGCCGCGCCGAGAATCAATTGCAGGAAAATGACGCACACCGTGGCGATCCCGATCGCGCGCAGCGTCGGGCGTCCACGCTCCTCGATCGCCGGCAAATCGCTCTGCCACCAGCGGCCGGTGAACAGCGTGAGCGCCACCAAGGTGCAGAAAAAGAACTGAGCCAGCGCGGCGTGCGCCGTCGAGATCGGCGCCGGCAGAAAGAACAGCACCGTGATCCCGCCCAGCACCGCCTGTGCCACCACCAGAATCAACGCCGTCATCGCCAGCAGGCGAACCCACCGCCGCGGCTCCCGCTTCCACGCCCACACCGCGACGCCGATCGTCAGCAGGCCCACAAACCCGGCGATCATCCGATGGCTGTACTCGTACAAAACCCCGCCGACCAACCGCGGCATCAGCGTCCCGGGAGCGAACGGCCAATCGGGCACCGAAAGCCCGGCGTCGTTGCTGGTCACCAGTGCCCCGGCGATCAGCAGAAAAAATGTGCACGCGGTGGTGAAAGCGATGAACCGATGAAGCCCGGCCGGCGTCTCCCGCGCTTCCCTACCTTGCCCTGTGGTCACGTTCAATTACCCTTCCACACTACCAGTAAGGAGTCCCCACGCCCGTGGGTAGATCCCGCCTATTGTATCGCAGGAAGCCGCTTCTGAAGACCAATGATTCCGCCGCCGGGAACGCCGCGGCTTCGGCCTCTCCGAGAGAGCGCCACCGGGGATCATCGCCGCCTGGCGCCAGGAAAGAATTCACCACGGAGGATACGGAGTTTCACGGAGACCGCCATGGCCTCCGTGCTTCTTCCGTATCCTCCGTGGTTCTATTTCCGCTGAGTCCCGTCTCCCGTTTTTTCCACGGGAGAAAACAGACCGGACTTCCCTACTGAGCCTTGAAGGAGAAATCGACCGTCTTGCTCTCCTTCGGTCCGACCGTCACCTGCTGATCGGTCGTGCCGTAGTGCTCCTGCCAGGCTTCGATGGTGTAAGTGCCCGGGGGAACGTCCTTGAGCGTGAACGTGCCGTCGTCACCGGTGGTCGCGAAGTAGGGGTTATTGAAAACGCAGATGTAGGCCTTCATCCACGGGTGGATGTTGCACTTGACGGGGATCGCCATCTCCGCGCGCGCGAAATCCTTCGTGATCGGCGGCGCGCCCTGCGGCATGGATTCGTTCCACTCGCGGTTGTCTTTCGGCATCACGTGAATGTTGTGGGTGAGCGGGTCGCTGTTGATGACCTGGAACTGCTGCCCGGTCATCAGGCAGACCACGTGCGGGTAGTACATGCAGCCCTTCTGGTCGAGCGTGGCGGCCTGGCTCGGCGTCGGGTAGCTGAAGTTGCCCAGGCCCGACTTGATGAAGACAACGACGTTCGCCAGCGCGTTGTCCTTGCCGACGACCACTTCCTCGCTGTGTACCGGCCCCTTGTTGTTCTTCAGGCAGGCCGGGTCTGCTCCCATCTTGATGATCGGCATCCGCGGAGCCGTGCCGACCAGTTTCACCGTTCCGGTGATCGTCCCGGCGGTCGCCGTATCCACCGTTGCCGCCGGAGCGGCCGGCGCCGCGGGCTGCTCGGCAGGCTGTTCGGCCTTCTTGGCGCAACCGGCAACGACCATCGCCATTGCGACGACCGTGGCAAGCCCTAAGATTCGTACTTTCATTTGCAATATCCTCCCGAACTATCTTGGCCCGGACCGTTCCCAAGCGCAAGAATCTTGAAGAACACCCCTGGGAAACCCCGCCTGCGGCCTTTCGGCCACGAATTCGCCCAAACGCACGGCCTCACATCTGCCGTAAGCAACGCTTGATCAATGCGGCTCGGGCCGCGGTGGTGAAGTCCAAAACGCTGGCCGCGATCGCCAGCGTGTTATTTCGACGCGGGCGTGGCGCTCAGCACTCGCTGCTGCTCGGCCGGCGTCATCTGGAACATGTAGCGGACCAGCAACTCCGCCATGTCGCCCTTATAGTTCTTGGCAATTGCCGGCAACGGCCCGTTGAACGCCCATCGCCCGTCTTCCTTGCGGAACAGGCCGGAGGGCATGGCCGTTCCCGGAGCCATCGCCGCCGGATTCGTGATCCATTGCAGCGTCCAGGCCGGGCGCAACCGTTCGCTTGCCAGCAGCAGGTTCGGAGCGCTGGCGGTCTTGTCGTGTGCCGCGTTGCCGTCCATGTGGCACTTCAGGCACGGCGCCGCCGGCGAGGTGAAGATGGCCCGCGCGATGGCGGTCTCATCCGGCGTCAACGGCTGTTGTTTCGGCGGCATGTACTGGAGCGGCTGGGACGACATCGCCTCGAAGAAGCTGACGAGCTGGCTGATCTCGTCGTTCGAGAGGTAGAAGGTCGGCATCCGCACCTGCAGGTAGCTCCGCACGCCGTTCGTGTCCGTGTCCTTCGTGCTGAGCGCCGGGTTCGCCAGGAAGCTCTTGAGCCATTGCGGCTGCACGCGGGCGCCTTCGATGGTCAGCATCGGCGGCAGATTCGCGGCGCTCTCGCCCTGGTACATCGGCAGGGCCGAAAGCACGCTGTCCTGTCCGACGGCGATCTGGTGGCAGCCCATGCAGTTGTACTTCGTGACGATCCACCAGCCCTTTTGAATCGCGGCCGCTTCGCCTCCCGGCTTGTACATGTAGTCGGGCGGCAGCGTGGAATCGTCGATGCTGCCGAGCAGGAAGGTGACGAGCGCTTCCCGGTCGTTGTGCGACAGCTCGGGCTGCGGCATGTGCAGCCGTCCCGTGTAATTCGGGCGGTACCGCTGCTCGTCGAAGATGTTCGGCTGGGTCAGTTTCTGCTCGAAGAAGCCCTTCAGGTCGTCCCACGCACCGTGCGGCGACTTTTTGCCGTCGGGCAGAATGCCTTCCTGGGCCTTGGTGAGCAGGAAGCCGAAATCGAGGCGGCTGAGGGGCTTCGAGCCTTCGTCGGTCAGCTCGGTGCCGATGCGGCCTTGGTCTTCGAGCCCGGCGATTTCATGGCAGCCGGCGCATCCGTAGAACTGGACGAGGGCCTTGCCCTTAGCGAAGAGCTTCGGATCGTTCATGTACGACGCCGCGGCGTAGCTCATTCCCGTCTTCTGCGTTTCGAGGAACCTTGCGATGTCGCGCGCGTCCTGCATGCTCAGACGGAAGCTTGGCATCACCGTCGGGTGCTGCCATTCGATCTCGTGCCCCTCGAACGTCGAGTGATCGGCGTCGAAGACGAACGGCAGACCGGGCTTGGCGTAATCGGCCGGCGAAAGATCCTTGTGCAGGAACGGATCGTAGGGTCGGTCCTGAGGCGCGGATTGTAGATCCACCGCACCAGATAATCGTACTTGTCCTTTTCGCCCACGCGGCTCAGGTTCGCCGCGAAATCGCCGCCCATGCGGCTCGAGCCTTCGCCGATCGAATGGCATGCCAGGCAGCCGCGCTCCATGAAGAGCTGCTTGCCGTGGGCCGCATCGCCCGGCGTTTGCTTGGGCGGTTCGGGACCGGTAAGCGCGTCCTGCCAGATGAATGCGGAGATCGCCTCCACCTGGTCCGGGTCCAGCCGGAATTGCGGCATTTGGGCGTCCGGATCGAACGTATGGGTGTGCGCGAGCCAGTACGGAATCCAGTCCTGATGCAACTTCATCCGGATTTCCTTCAGGTTCGGGCCGACCTTTTTCACTTCCTGCATCAGGTCGCGGGCCTTGGTTTCGAGCGCGGTTACGTGGGTATCGATCTTCGCGTTGTCGACCGTAAGGTTGGTTGCGGCGGCGTAATCGGCCTGAGCTTCGGCGTTCGTGGCCGCGTTGTCACCCTTGTTGTTGAGGGCTTTGGCATCCTGGACGTTGCTCGTCTTGGCGCGTTCGAGGTCCTGAATCAGGTGCTCGGTGTTCTCGAGCTGGGCCGCCTGATTGTCGAATCCGTCGTACTGGTGGCAGCCGATGCAGCCCTTCACCCGGAACAGGTAGCGGCCGCGATTGAGGACGGGCGCGTATTGCGTCCAGGCGTCGGCCGCATGGCAGTTCTGGCAGCCGGCATCGTAGTTCGACGGGTAATAGAGCGGCCAGGGCCAGTGTTCGTTGCGGCCGTGGGCGATCTCCACGCTGTCGAGCCCGCGGCCGTTTCCGCCGTGGCAGGTCGAGCAGCCGAAGCTCTCGAGCGGATGGATCTTCAAGAGGACCGGTTCGGGATGGCTGTTGAACGGCGCGTCGTGGCTCTTCGCCAGTCCGAGATCGGCCTTGGTCAGCGTCATTTGCGAGGGCACCAGAGTCGGATACATGCCCAGATGGCAGCTCTGGCAGCGATCGACGAGCGTCCCGCCGCCGATGTAATTCAGCGATTGGCCCGGGGGATAGGAATAGATCTGGTGAATCGTGAACTGCATCGTGCGGGCCTTCTCGAGCAGTCCATTGAGCTGTGCCGCGTTGAGGCCGGGCAACACCGAGGACGCGTAAGAGTTGAGCGCCGCTTCCGCCTCGGTCACCGGCGCGTCGGCCTTGCCGCGCTCGGCCATGAAGCCGGCCTTCGTTACCAGCAGTTCGTTGAAGGTGTCGTTCAGCTGCGAATAATCGAGGTACCGCTTCTCGATCTTTCCGCCGCCGAGCGGCCAGTCGATCTCATGCTTGGCGACGCGCGCCGCTTGCATGGCGCGGAACCGGCTCTGCTTTTCGCTCCGGTACCCGGGCGTCGACGGCACCTGCTCGTACTCGTAGGTGAGCGAGCCGACGTAGCTGCGGGTCGTCTGGAACGTGGAGAGGATCGCCGCGCGCTGCGCGTCGGTCAGGTCCATACCCTGCTGGATCTGCGTGTCCTTGGGTTTGGCCGCCTGCTCGGCCGCGGCCACGGCGTCCTCGAGCTTCTTGTATTGGGGCGTGGCCCGCAGCGACTTCTCCGCCGCGCGGCGCTCGGTGAGCCGTTTTTGGAGATAAGCCGAATAGACGCGCGAGAAGCGCGACTGATAGCCGCGCCAGGGGCGCAGGCCGATTTCTTCGTTGTAAAGCGACCACCCAAGCACGGCGATCAGCACCAGCGCGGCGATCAGCAAAATATTCGCCAGCGAGCGGGTGGTTACCGGATCTTGCGGTGGAGTCTGCTGTTGTTGTGGCGCCAACTCGTCGTCCCCCGCCCTCAGAGCTTTCCGACCATCAGAGATTGAACCATGGCGTTTCCCAAACGTATTTGATCCGGAGCAGGTGTCGCATGAAGAAGGTGAGCGGCAGTGACAGCATGAAGACGAGAAGCACTTCCATCACCACGATCTGCAACAGACTCATGCGCCCGAAGATCTTCCGGCTGAAAGGCGTCGACGTGATGATCTTGTAGAACATCCACGCCGCCACCACGAAATACAAACCTACCGGGATGATACCGAACAAGCCCTTCGCCCAGATTTCGGCGTACGGCTGCTGGCTGGCCGGCAAGATGTGCGCCAGCCACTTCCCGTCGATTCCGAACATCTGATCGAGGTTTCGCGTGGCCAGGAACTCGATTCGATCCGGGTCCCACGTCGCGGTCGGCCAGAACCACATGAAGCCCGGCCCGCGGATGAAGGTGCCGATCAGCGTCAGCACCAGCCACATGCCCTCGAAACCGACCAGGAACGTCCAGAACGGCGAACCGGCGCTGCTTGTAGGTGTAATAGCCGTTGCCGAGCGGATTCGCGTCGATGAACGGAATCGCCATCAGGCCCAGGATGATGAACGTCGGCATCGCGACGCCCGCGATCCAGGGATCGAAATACTCCAGCATTTCCTGCAAACCCAGGAAATACCAGGGCGCTTTCGCCGGGTTCATCGTGATCGCGGCGTTCGCGGGCTCCTCGAGCGGTGCGTTGATCGAGAGTGCCCAGACCAGCAGGATCACCGTGACGATGATCGCCGCCAGGAGTTCCACCCGCAGCAGGTAGGGCCAAACGTGCACTTCCTTCTGCCAGCTCGGATGGTAGGGCTGGGTCTTGCGGTGGTGCGTCCGCGCCAGCTCGGGATCCTTCTCGAGTTTGGCGATCAGCCGGTCGTTCTCGAACGCCTGCCGCAGGCCGAACCAGGTGAAGAACGGGACGAGCAGCAGCAGCCCCACCACCGGAATATTGTCCGGGTTTGCCGCGACCATCCACAGTTGGTGCCAATCACCAAGCATGCGTCATTTCCCTTTGCCGCCGGCTCGCTCCGCCGGCTTGAACGTGCTAGTCGTGCATCTCCGATTCCAGCATCACCGGCGAAGGACCGGAAGCTCCTCCGTCCTTCCGCACGCGCCAGAAATGGACTCCAAAGAACACCGAAATCATCAACGGCAACGCGATGCAGTGCCAAATGTAGGCCCGCAGCAGCGCGTTCGAGCCGACGATCGATCCGCCGAGCAGCGCGAACCGCACGTCGTTGTACGCCGTCATTCCCAATTGCGGTCCGAACGGCCCTTCATGCCCCAGAAGCGGCGTCGCGCGCGCCATGTTCGTTCCGACCGTCACCGCCCAGAACCCGAGCTGGTCGTCGGGAAGCAGGTAGCCGGTGAACGAGAGCAGCATCGTGAACACCAGGAGCAGCACGCCGATGCACCAGTTGAATTCCCGCGGCCGCTTGTACGAGCCGGTCATGAAGACCCGGAACATGTGCAGCCACACGGCGATGATCATCAAGTGCGCGGCCCACCGGTGCATGTTGCGCAATTGCAGGCCGAACGGCACGTCGTTCTGGAGATAAAGGATGTCGCGGTAGGCCTGCACCTCGGTGGGGTGGTAGTAGAACATCAGCATGACGCCGGTGAACAGGAGCACCAGGAACAGATAGAAGCTGATGCCGCCCATGCCCCACGTGTAGCTGTAGCGCACCGAGTCGCGGTTGACCTTCGTCGGATGGATGTGCAGGAAGAGATTGTTCAGCGTGTGGAGCGCGCGATTGCGCGGCTCGTCGATGCGGCCCACGCGGAAAAATGCCTTGTAGAGCTGCGTGTCCTCGGGACGCTTCAGCTCTTCCACCTGCTCCTGGAATTTCCCCTGGAGCCAGGTCTTGAGATCACCGATCCGGCCGTCGCCGTTTTCGGCCACGCCGGTCTTGCCCTTCTCGCGAATTTCCTCCGCCATTCCCACTCCCCCACGCAACCGTTGGGACGAATCAGAAAACCTTGCGAGCGTTTAAATTAGAATCGGTCGGTTTCCCGTCCGAAGCGCCAAACCGGCACCAACTCCGCTCCGACGAGCCGCCACGCCTCTCCATTTCCGGCCGGATGTCGCCGGCGAACCCATCGCTATGCGGATTCGTCTGGAACGGCGTTCGAGAAAAGAATTCCTCGCGGAAGTTTCGCGCCGCGTGGGCGCTCGATCCTGCTTCCGCTCCGAGGTCTGCGGCTGCCACTTCCCCGCCGTCGGACGCTCGGCCAGTGTTGCGCTTACTTCCCTCGCTCGGATCACTCATCGATTCGGTTTGGCTGGGCCCGCGGTCCGGCAGTTATGACGAGAAAGATGAAGACGTACGTAACAGGCCCAGACGGAAATTTATAAGTCGCTATCGCTTCCCTGTCAAGCGGTTGCGGGGAAAAACGCGAAAAATGTTCGCTGGCGCACCGCGAATTTCCCCGCGCCACCTCAAACAGATAGAGAAATTGCTGCGCGAGGCATGAACTGCGGTTCCGGTGGCACGGGCACCCCTGCCCGTGCGCTTTTCGCATTGGCGATCCGGCTCGGGACGGCTTTGGCGCGGAGGGCTTTTGCGGCCGCCCTCCGCGCCCGGTTTTTTGCGCCGCTATTGCACTTTCATCTGCACGATCGTGGTGATTTGCTCGCTGCCGGCCGTGCCGGTGACCTGCGTACAGGATTGGCTGTGCTACTCAAAACCACGTGCCGGAACCGGATCGTACGAGAGAGGCCGCAGCCAAAATGGCTGCGCTACTGGGCCCTTGGAACAGGGGGACTTGGCGGAAGGTTGCGAGGCAGCGTGGCTCGCAAAGTTGCGCGCCGCGTTTTTGAGGATCGGACCCCAGCCACTGCTTGCCGCGGCGTTTGCCGGAGCTAGGTGGCGCTTTGCGTGTCGACCTCGGCGTGGACCGGGGTTTCAGGATGAACGGCCTGGAGGACCAGGTCGGCGAGGGCGGCGATGAAGCGCGGGGAGCTGTCGAGCGCGTGCATCACGGCGAAATGCTCCACGCCTCGGCTCACGGCGACGGCGCGGGCTTCCAGGGCGATTTCGTAGAGCGTCTCGATGTGCTCGGTGACGAAGGAAAGGGGCACGACCAGCATCTGCCGCACACCATCGTCCGCCAGGCGCTCGATCGTTTCGGTGAGCGACGGCTCGAGCCATTTCTGGCGGCCGAGGCGGCTCTGGTAGCAAAGCGTCGTGGAATTCGCCCAGCCGCCCTGCTGCAGGAGCAGGCGCACCGTCTCTTCGATCTCTTTTGGATAGGGGTCGCCGGACTCGACGAGGCTCATCGGCAGGCCGTGCGCGCTGAAGACCAGATGGACGTCCGCCGGGCGTTTGAATTCGGCGAGCGACTGCTCGATGCGCTCGACGAGCGCGCTCAGGTAGAGCGGATGGTCGTAGAAGCGGTCGATGAGGTGCGTCGGCACGCTCTCGGCCGGGCGCCAGCGCCGGTTCCATTCCTTCAAACTCGATCCGGTGGTCGCCTTCGAATATTGCGGGTAGAGAGGCAAAAGCACGAGTTCATCGATCGGGGTGCGCGCGAGGCGCCGGATGGCTTCGATCGTGGTCGGGTGCCAGTAGCGCATCGCGATCACGACGTGCGGTTCGACCCACGGATCGAGCGCGTCGGCGAGCGCCAGCGCCTGCCCTTCGGTCAGCTCGCGTATCGGCGAGCCGCCGCCAATCGCCGCGTAGTGCTCGCGCACGTACTTCGCCCGCATGGTCGAAATCAGCCACGCCAGCGGCCGCCGCGCCAGGAAAGCCAGCGGGAAATTGATGATGTCGGGATCGGTGAACAGGTTGTAGAGGAACGGCTGAACGGCATCCAGGCGGTCAGGGCCGCCCAGTTGAAACAATACGACGCCGACTTTCTTGCGCGGATCCATCGGATGCGGTCGCTCCGGATTTCAGCTCTTGACCATCCGGTCCTTCAGACGCCGGAGGTCATCTTCGAGTCGCGTCAGGCGGCGCCCCACGGTGGCGGAGTAAACGAAGAAGATCGCCCAGGCGACCAGATATGCAATAAGGATACTCCAAAAATTCCTCATCGGCTCACCCCTTTCGTCTCCATCTCGGCCGCGCCCGCCTCGTACTCGGCGTTCGCCTCGGCCAGCTCCCAGCGCGCCTGCTCCAGCCGGTAGCGGTCGCGAATCATCAATACCATCAGGGCCCCGAGGCCAATCCACGCGAACAGGAACACGTGCCACATCCGCGGATCCAGCCCCGAACCCGGCCCGCCGCCGATGACCGGCTGCGGATGCTCGGTGCGCCACCACCGGATCGAGAAATACGACAGCGGCACGTCGAGAAACGCGAAGATCCCGAACACGCCGGAAATCATCGCCCGCCGATCCGGCTCGTTCACCAACGCCCGGAGCAGCAGATAGGCCACGTAGAGCAATTCCAGAATGAATTCCAGCGTCAGGCGCGCATCCCACGTCCACCAGATGCCCCACACCGGTTTCGCCCAGATGGGCCCGGTGATCAGGACCACCGTGTTGAACGCCAGGCCCACCTCGGCCGTCGCCACCGCCATCCAGTCCCATTTCGGCTGCCGGCTGGCCAGGTACCCGATGCACGCGAGGAACGAAACGAAAAACGCGATATAGGCCGAAAGCCCGCTCGCCGCGTGGAAATAGAAGATCCGCTGGATCTCGCCCATCGTCAGCTCGCGCGGCGCGACAAAGAAAATCGCATAGCCCGCCACCCCCAGCACAATCGCCGTAGCCACCCAGGCCAGCCCCCACGCTCCCGCGTTTCGCTTCATCGTCCCTCCCTTCTCCGTCCGCCTTCTACCGAGGCCCCACTCCCGCCCTCGCAACTTCCAGGTCGTGCAGCTGGACAGGTGCGGTGGGTGCCCAAGCAACAATCCCGCGATGCCGTCAATTCTCTTTGCGCCAAAAACCGCACAGGCAAGAATGCCTGTGCTACCAAACCGGCGCCACGTCGCACAGGCACTCTTGCCTGTGCGCCTGTTCCCCGGGTCGACTACCCGCCGCCATGTCTCTTCTACTCCTCCACCAGAAATCCGCTCAGCAGCCACGTCGCTGTGAGAAAAATTACGTCGAAGCCTCCGAGCATGGACAGCCACTCGCTCGCGAGCCTGTGCTCGGGCCCGAGCAGTCCCGCCGTGGCCTCCACGCCCGCGATCAACACGGGCGCCAGAATCGGCAAGAGCAGCAGCGGCAGCAGCAGCTCGCGCATCCTTGCCTGCGAAGCCATCGCCGAAAAGACCGTGCCCACCACGGCCAGGCCGAACGTCCCCAAAAACAGCACGGTGAACAACCGGCCCGACACCCCCCAGATGTCCACGTTGTAGAACACGCTGAACACCGGCATGAACACGATCTCGGTGACCGCCAGAAAGAGGAAATTCGCCAGAATTTTTCCGAGCACGATCGCGAAGGGATCGATCGGCGCCATGCGCAGCGCCGACAGCGTGTCGTTCACCTGCTCGCGCACGAAGCAGAGCTGCAGCATGAGCGTTCCGGCAAAGAAGAACGCGAGCCACACCAGGCCCGGCAGAATCCTGCGGCTCTCGGACGCCGTCGGCGCGAACGCGAAGCTGAACAGTCCGGCGACCATCAGCACGAAAAACAGCACCGTATGCGTCAGGTCGCGCGTGCGCAGCTCGATCCGCAGCTCCTTCGACAGCACCACGCCCGCCGAGCGGCCGAGGCTCATCGTCCCCCTCGCACTTCGGGCGCGACCGGCGAGGCCGGCGAGCCTTGCGCGGCCGTATCGCCCACGACCCTGCCCGCCTGCAGCCACACCGATCGCCCGCTGATGGCCGAGAACGTTTCATCGTGCGTGCTCACCACCAGCGTCGCTCCGGCCCGGTGGAGTCCGTCGAGCGTCGATTCGAGCCAGTCTCTTCCCTGCCGGTCGAGGCCGGTGGCCGGCTCGTCGAAAAGCAGGAGGCGCGGCTCGGTGATGAGCGCCCGCGCGATGGCCAGGCGCTGCCGCATGCCGCGCGAAAATGTAACCGCCGCGTCGCCGGCGCGCTTGGCGAGGCCCACCGAATCGAGCACCTGCGCGATCCGCTCGCCCGGATTCCGGATTCCATACAGTTGCGCGAAGAAATTCAGATTTTCCTGCGCGGTCAGCTCGTCGTAGACCAGCGCCTTGTGCCCCACCAGGCCGATTTGCCGGCGCACGTCCTCTAGCGCCAGCCCTTCGGCGCCCGGATGCTCCACGCTGCCCGCCGAAGGACGCACCAGGAGCGCCGCCATGCGCAACAGCGTCGTCTTTCCCGAACCGTTCGGACCGAACAGCGTCACGAACTCGCCCGGCTCGATCCTCAGCGACACGCGGCAAAGCGCCAGCAAGCCTCCGTAGCGCTTTTCGACGCGCTCGAAAGCCACTCCCAGCGATGATTGTGAGGCAAATTCCACGGTTAGCGAGAAATCAGCAACCCGAACTCAATCGCACAGCATTCAGAATCCGCGGGGCAACTGGAGGTCGCAACCACGGTTTGTCATCCTGAGCGAAGCGAAGGATCCCGATGCTATGTCCCGCTCCGGTTTTACGTTTCCTCACCGTTTTCGGGATGCTTCGCTTCGCTCAGCATGACAGGCTTGGCCCGGTGGCGCGTCTCAGCTCCCGTCTACCCCTTCACCAACTCCCGCAAAGCCTTTTCCATCTGCTGCCGTTGCGCCTGATACTCCTCATCCGACAAGGTGCCGGCCTGCCGGCGCAATTCCAGCCGGAACAGCGTCTCCTTGATCTCGTCGACGCTCTGCCGCAGCGCCTGTTCCCCGGAGCCGCCGTTGCCAGCCGTCGCGCGCGCGGGGCCGGCCGCTGCCGTCACCGTTCCTCCCGCCGCTCCGGCCATGGCGGCAACGCCTGCCGCTCCCGGCTGGCGCGATCTCCACCACAAGAAGAACGCTCCGAGAATGAACAGCGCACCGAATCCCGCCACCAGAATCCATTTCAAGCTGTCGAGCCGCGGCGGAAGCGCCTCGGCCACCGGCGTTACCGTGTTTCCGGAATCGGCCGAGCCGCCCTGGTCGCCCGCCGCTCCGCCCTGGCCGCTGTCGGAGCCCGGGGGCGGCCCGCTGCCCGAAACCGAGAACACCATCGGTTCGTTCGCTTGCATTCCCGCGCGGCTGTAAACGCTCCAGCCATGCTCGCTGCCCGAGGGAGAAAATCCTTCCGCGATTACTTTCACCTGCGGCGGCGCGAGAAGCATCGCCGTCGTCGCCGGATAGACCGACGCCAGATGCAGCGTCGCCTGCTGGGACGGATAATCCAACTTGTAGGAGAACCGCACGCCGTTGTCGCCCGGGCGGAACGGGAAGACGATCGCGTACTTGTTCTTCCCCTTGTCCACGGTTCCCTGCACCACGGGCATTCCATCCGGTCCCCACGCTTCCACCTGGCTCAGGCTCGCGCCCTGCGGCAGTTCGAAGATGAAGCAGCCGTCGGCCTTGTAATAGGCCTTCGGCGGTTTCGTTTTGTTCTGGATGTCGTATTCCTCGCCCACCATCAGGCTCGATCCTTGCGGCTCGAGGGCGACGATGTGATGCAAGACCTGAAACGCGGACGCATCGGTTGTTGGCTCGTAAATACTGATGTCGATGTTCGCGTCGCTCTGCCCCGGCGGAATCGGAGAGTGATAGAAAACGCCGCGGTAGACGGCTCGCAGGAGCATGGGTTGCTGACCGATCTGAGGGTTGCTCAACTGGAAGCGTCCCTGCGCGTCGGTCTGCGTCTCCGCGACGTCCTGCATGCCGCTCTGCAGTTGCAGCAGGATCACTTTCACTCCGCCGGCCACCTGCCCGGTGGTTCCGTTGCGCACGACGCCCGTTACCGTTCCCGCCGCCGCCGGCAGCGCCGCCATCACGAGCGCCGCGATCATCATCACGCCATTTCGCACCAAACGGTTCATTTCGTCTCGCTTGCGCGCACTCGCCGCGTTTTTACCGACGGCGCGCTTCCGGTCAGAGTTTCGATTTCAGCCAGCACGCGCGCCGCTTCCTGCTCGAGCGACTCCCGCGTGTCTTCGTAATCTTTTTCCGAAAATTTCCCGGCGCGGTGCTCGAATCGCAGGTCGCGCAGGTTCTCGTATATCGCGTCCCGCCGCTCGAGCAATTGATCGAGCCGGGAGCGGTGCGGCGCCAGATCCGAGGGATCGACGCGAATCAGGAACACGAAAGCGAGCAGCGCCAGAAGCAGCGCCGCGCAGGTCACCACCACACCGGCCGCCATCTAATAATCCTCTTTCTCGATATCGGCTCGCGCCCGGGCCAGATGTTCCGGTTTCACTTTCGGCCCGGCCGCCACAGCCGGCTTCAATCCCCGCTCCCGCCAACGCTGCACGACGATGATCAGGAGCGACAACCCGATGAGCGAGGCGAAAATCGGCATCAGCCACGCCGTCAGGTCAAACCCCTTCGCCGGCGGCACCACCAGCACCTGCGGCCCGTATTCCTGCACGAACGATTGCAGGATCAGGCTGTTCGATTGTCCGCTCGCCACGCGCTGCTGGACCTCGGCCATCTCCCGGTCGTGCATCATGCATTGGTCCGAGCCCTGGTGGTCGCATTGGATCAGAATCTGGTTGCAGCCGCACATGCACATAAGCTCGTTGCCGAGTTTCTGCACGCGCGGATCGGTGACCGGCGCCTTGGGCGCCGACGAAGACAGCGGTTCCGAAGGGCCCGTCGCATTCATGTCGCCCTGGGGAGCCTGCGTCTGCCCCTGCGTTTGCGTCTGCGCGGCGCCCGGATTCTGCGCCAGCGCCTGCGCGCCCAGCCACGCGCCCGCCAGCATCACAAGCAGCAGCATTCGTCTGGCGTTTCGCTTCACCTCAGTGCGTCCCTTCGAGCACGCCATCTTCGGCGCCGGCATCCACCGCCGCCGCGCCCGGGGCTGCCGGCCGCTGCGGCGAAGGCTGCGGAGAGCCGCTTCGCGAAGGCAATAGCGCCAGCAGCGTTCCCAGCACCACCACCAGCCCGCCCAGCCAGATCCATTTCACCAGCGGATTCAGATAGGCGTGAATCACCGGCTGGTTCGTCTGCGGATTCGGTCCCGAATACACGAGGTAGAGGTCCCGCGCCAGCGTCGAGTGCACCGCGACCATCGTCTCGGTCACGCCGCTCGACGGGAAAAAGCGCCGCTCGGGAAACAGCATCATCGCCGGCTTCCCGCCCTTGAACACCTCGAGCGTCGCGCGCTCCGCCGTGTAGTTCGGCCCGTTCGCCGTGTCGAAATTCTGGCAGTAGAGCGTGTACGGCCCGATCTTCGCCTGCGCGCCCGGCGGCAGATCGAACTTCTTCTGCACGTTGAACGCGGAGCCGGCGATTCCGACGAAAACCAGCACGATGCCGATATGCACCACGTAGCCGCCGTAGCGCCGCGTGTTCCGCATCGTCAACCGGCCGATCGACTGGAAGAAATTCAGCCCGGAGTGCCGTCGGATCACCAGCGCTCCGCGGACGAATTCGCTCGCCACCGTCAGCGTGACGAACACGCCGAGGGTGAAGCAGACCACCGCGTAAATTTCACGATATCCCGCAATGTACGCGATCACCCCGGCCACGATCCCTCCGCCCAAAGGCCAGGCGAAATTCCGCCGCAGGCTTTCGAGCGAAGTCTTTCGCCAGGCCAGAAGCGGCCCGACGCCGGTCAGAAACAGGAGGAACAGCGCGATCGGCACGTTCACCCGGTTGAAGAAGGGTGGTCCGACGGAAATCTTGCTTCCCTGCACCGCCTCGGAAATCACCGGGAAGAGCGTGCCCCACAGGACGGCGAACGCCGCGGCCAGGAGCACGAGGTTGTTGAAGAGGAAGCTGGACTCGCGCGAGGCCACCGAATCGAGCTGGTTGTCGCTCTTCAGATAGTCGCGGTTCTTCACGTAAGCGAACACGCACACCAGCACCGCGATCACCAGAAACGAGATGAACCACGTGCCGATCGACGACTGCGCGAAGGCGTGCACGGAACTGACGATCCCGCTGCGTGTCAGGAACGTTCCCAGAATCGACAGCAGGAACGTCGCGAACACCAGCCACACGTTCCACACCCGCAGCATCCCGCGTTTCTCCTGCATCATCACCGAATGCAGGAACGCCGTTCCGGTGAGCCATGGCATCAGGCTCGCGTTCTCCACCGGGTCCCAGGCCCAGTAGCCGCCCCAGCCGAGCACGGCGTAGGCCCAGTGCGCGCCCAGCAGAATCCCGACCGTCAGAAACAGCCACGCGATCATGATCCAGCGGCGGGTCAGGTGAATCCATTTCTCGCCCGGATACTTTGCCAGGAGCGCGCCGAGGGCGAACGCGAAGGGCACCGTCATCCCCGTGTAGCCCAGATACAGCATCGGCGGATGAATCACCATCGACGGATATTGCAGCAAGGGATTCAGCCCGCGCCCGTTCGCCTGGGCGACGATCTGGATCCCGCCATTCGCCAGAGGCTCGCCGAGAATCCCGTAGGGGTTCGCCGCGAAATTGTTCAGCAGCAGGAAGAAGAACTCCACGCCCGCCATGATCACCCCGACGTACGGCATCAACTCGGGATGCTTCTTCCGGTTCAGGAACAGGACCGCGAACGCGTAGATCGAAAGCAGCCAGGTCCAGAACAGCAGCGAACCTTCCTGCCCCGACCACAGCGCCGCGAACTTGTAGAAGAACGGCAGGTGCACGCTGCTGTGCTCGGCCACGTAGGCCATCGAAAAATTGTTGGTGAAAAATTCCCAGACGAGTGAGCCCACCGCCAGGGTGACCAGCGGGAGCATGGCCAGTCCGGCGCGCCGTGAGCTCCGGATTGCCAAAGGATTGCGGGTCTTGATGCCGACGATGCCGGCTATGAAGGCGTACCCGGCGGTAATCAGCGCCAGGATTAATGCAAACGAACCAACGATGTCCACTGAGCCTCTGCTATTCCGCGCACGACGTTCTTAGTGCGCCACTGCCGCCGGAACCTCTGTTCCTCCACCGGCTGGTGAACCCGCTTGCGCCTGGCCTGGCGCCGCCACGTACTTCGAAGCGCACTTCGCCTCCACCTGTTCGGCGACGAAATGCCCGTTCGGCTGCAAGCGGCCCTGCACTAGCGCCTGTGCGTTCTTCTCGTAAAACGTGTCGGGCAGGGGGTCGGTGCCGATGTAGCTCACCGGAAGCGTTTTGCCCTGCTCGGTCAGAACGAAATTCACCCGGTTCGACAGCCGTTCGATCGATCCCGCTTCCACATATCCGGAAACACGCATGCGTTGATGGAGCTCGGCACCCTTCATCGACGAAAGCTCGGTGAGTGTGTGGTAGTACGTCTTGCTCTGCGTCGCGCCCAGCCACCCCAGCCAAGTCAATGTGGCGATGATGATTCCGGCCCCGATAATGAATTTTGTACGGGCTTTCAACAGGAGCCTCCTCTACTGCTCAAAACGCCATCATTTTATCAGGCAATGGCGACCACTGCGAGCCGCCTTTCCCATCTCCTCTATTTGCACGCCGCGTTCCGTCCTCACCTCGCCCGTTTCCACGGCGCTCCTGCCGCTCTCTCCAGCCCCAAAATTCTCCCATGCGCGCAAACCTTGGGCTTGTCTGCCAGAACACGCTCCCGGCAATTTGGATTGCAATGGGAAATCAGCGATAACTACGGCCAAAATAGCGGTCTAATCGAACATCACTTCCCCAGCAACCTAAACCCATTTCCTCAACTGGAGAATCCCCGCCCATTCCAGAAAGTGCCATCCGACTACCCTGCCCCTTGGTTAGCCTAAAGCTTCCTCGCCGGGATTAGGGAAGGCATCCGCCGTCTGCGTCAAATCGCGCACTGCCAATTTTTACCGCTGCGGCATTTCGCTCTATGGACGAAATTCGGACAACCTGTCCGAAATCAGGCCCTTAACCTATAGAATTTGTGGGATTTTCGATCCATCCCGTTTCTGCCCACATGGCAAAGGGCAAAGGGGTCGACCAGGCAGGCCGTGCCGGGCGGATTCTATGGGCGCTGTGCGAGGAGCGCGCTCACCTTGTCGCGAAACCGTTTCCGCGCTTCGGCGTCCGCGGCATCGGCGAGCGCCACGGGCGCTCCGTCCCACAGCAGCACTTCGGCGCCGGTCTCCGCTTCGCTCAGCGCCTTCGCCACGCCCGCCAGTCGATTGGAAAGCACCAGCACCGATTTCGGCCGGTAGGAAAATCGCACGCGCCGCAAAACCGTCGGCGTCAGCCGCGCGACCAGCGCGTCGAAATCCGTTCCCTCTTCTACGGGGCATTCCACCGCTTCGGCCAGGAAGAAGCCGGCGTGCTGGAACATTCCGAGCGCCTTCTCCCGGCTCTCCGCCGCGCCCGCGATGCCGCAAGCCGCCAGCAGGTCTTCATAAAACGCGAGCGCGCCGGGCTCGCCCGGCTTTCCCTCCGGCGCATAGAAGAAATCCTCGATCGCGGCTGGAGGCGCCGGCGCAAGGATCAGCGTGGTGATATGGATGGGCCGATACCGGCTGGCCCACTCGAGCCGCGCAATCCTGCGCCGCAGATGTTCCGGCGAAGCCTCGACCGTGCATCCATCGCAATAAATCGTTCGCAAACCCGCCTGCGTAGCCGACATCCTTCCCCCATGTAGAACGTAGAGGCACGTTGCACGTGCCTCGTGATCCACCTGTCCCTGTCAGAATCCCATCAGCCCCAGCGCCATCAGTAGCACAGGCATTCCTGCCTGTGCGCCTTCAATCGGCGCGCCACTCTCCTCACACTCACACCGGTCGAGCCGTCCGCGAATATTCCGCCGCCGCGTCATTCGGCAGCAGCACCCAGAGCGTGTAGATCCCGAGCGCCGTCCCCAGCGGGAAATGCAGGAGCGCAAGCACGCCCAGAATCAGCGCGACGATTCGCGCCCAAGACTCCCGTTGCCACAATCCCCATCCGGTCGCCAGTCCCAGCACTCCCAGCACGAGCACGCCCACGCCCAGGCTCGTGATCAGTCCGGGCAAAAAGAAATGCGAGAACGGCCAGCCGAACATGAAGGAATGAGGGATGAACATCGAGCCGACGAAAAGCACCGCGCCTCCGGCAAACACCCGCAGGAGCGAATAGATGATCCAGATCAGAGCCAGCGCCGGCAAATGCTTTTCGAGGTGCGACCGCGCCGAGATCCCGGCCCCCGGTGGCCCCACCACCGCTACCGGGCGGCCACATTTCGCGCAAAACCGCGCGTCCTCGGGAATCGGATTGCCACATGCGTTGCAGTACATGAGTTTTGGACCTCTCTAACACCCTCATACGTCCCGCGGGAGCCCGGAGTTCCAATTTCTTTTCGTGAGGAATGTCGGCGAAGTTGTGAGCCGGTTCAGGCGGCGAAAAACTGCCCCATCTTCCGGAATTTCTGGTACCGGCGCTCGACCAGTTCCTCGGGGGAGAGCGGGCTCAATTCCTCGAGCGCCCGCGCGAGCACCGGCTCGAACAGCCGCGCCGCTTCTTCGTGATTTGTGTGCGCTCCGCCCGGCGGTTCCGGCACGATCTCGTCGATCACGCCCAGTTCCAGCAAGTCCGGCGCGGTGATCTTCATCGCCTCGGCCGCGCGATCGGCCTTCGACGCGTCGCGCCACAGGATCGACGCGCATCCCTCCGGCGAAATCACCGAATAAATAGAATTTTCGAACATGTGCACGCGATCGCCCACGGCAATCGCCAGCGCGCCGCCCGAACCGCCCTCGCCGGTGATGTTCACGACGATCGGCACCGGCAGCCGCGCCATCTCCCGCAGGTTCCGCGCGATCGCCTCGGCCTGCCCGCGCTCCTCGGCGTCGACGCCGGGATAGGCGCCCATCGTGTCCACGAAGGTCACCACCGGCCGCTTGTATTTCGCCGCCAGTTCCATCACTCGCAGCGCCTTCCGGTATCCCTCCGGTTTCGGCATGCCCCAGTTTCGCCGGAGATTTTCGCGCGTGTCGCGGCCCTTCTGGTGTCCGATGATCATCACCGGCCGTCCGTGGAACCGCGCCATGCCGCAGACGATCGCGGCGTCGTCGCCGAACGCGCGGTCGCCGTGAATCTCGCTGAACCCCTCGAACAGCATGCGCACGTAGTCGAGCGTGTAGGGCCGCTGCGGGTGCCGCGCGAGCTGCGTCCGCTGCCACGCCGACGGCCGCGCGACGATCTCCTCGCGCAGCTCGGTGATTTCGCGCCGGATCCGCTCGAGCTCCTCGCCCGCGCCCGCCGTGGACGAGTCGATCGCGTTGACGTCCTTCTCCAGCCGCTCGAGCCGTTCCTGTTTCCGCTTCTTCGATTCCGCCATGTTCAGTTCACCGGCCCGGAGACTTCCGCTCCGCACAATTCCCGCACCTTCGCCGCGAGTTCCCGGTCGGCCTTCACGCGCCGGTCCGCCTCGAGCGTCACCGCCGTGCCATCCTCGCCCACCAGCTCGAAAATCACCGGACACGATCCGGGCCGCTCGCCGAGCAGTTTGTCCAGGCGATCGAGCAAACGGTCGTCGACCGCGCCGAGTGGCATCCGCACGCGCAGCTCGGCCGGAATCGCCGCCGCCGACTGCTCGATCGGCCGCGCGTCGATCACCACCACGCGCGTGCCCACTTCTTCGACGTTCACCCGCCCGCGCACCACCAGCGGCGACCCGCTCTTGAACGTCGCTTCCATCTGCGCGAAGACCGCCGGAAACGCCAGCACCTCGGCCATGCCCGTCATGTCGTGCAGCGTCAAAATCGCCCACCGGTCGCCCTTGCGTGAGCGCATCGGCCGCAGGTTCACCACCACGCCCGCCACCAGCACCTCTTCCCCGTTCGCGGCCTGCTCGATCGCGCCCAGCTCCACCACCTTTAAATCGCGCAGCCGCGCCGCGTATTTCGCCAGCGGATGGCCGGAAATGTAGAGGCCCAGCATCGAGTGCTCGGCCTCGAGCTGCTCCTCTTCGCTCCATTCCGCCGCTTCCGGCAGCTCCGGTTCCGGCGCGACTTCGTCCGGCTGACCGGCGAAGAGTCCGTGCTGTCCGGTGGCGCGCTGCTGCCCGGCGCGTTGTCCCCAGGCGAGTGCCTGATCGACGGCCGCGAGCAGCCGCGAGCGCCCGTTGCCGAAGCAGTCCATCGCGCCCGATTTGATCAGGCTCTCGAGCACGCGCCGGTTCACCAGGCGCGGCTCGATCGATTCGCAGAAATCGAAAAGGTTGCGGAACCTGTTCTTCTCCGTCCGCGCCGCGATAATTCCCTGCGCCGTTCCCTCGCCCAGATTCTTCAGCGCGGCGAGGCCAAAGCGGATCGCGTCGCCCACCGGCGTGAAATAGAGGCCGCTCTCGTTCACGTCCGGCGGGAGCACCTGGATGCCCATGCCGCGCGTCTCGTGAATGTAGCGCACCAGCTTTTCGGTCTTCCCGATTTCCGAGGTCAGCAGCGCGGCCATGAACTCCACCGGGTAGTGAACTTTCAGATAGGCGGTCTGGTACGCGAGCAGCGCGTAGGCGCACGAGTGCGATTTGTTGAACCCGTACCCGGCGAATTCCGCCATCAAATCGAAAATCTTCTCGGCTTTCTTCTGCGGCACCTTCCGTTCGTGCGCGCCGGCCAGGAACTTCTCGCGCTGCGCCGCCATCTCGTCGCGCTTTTTCTTGCCCATCGCCCGCCGCAGCAGGTCGGCTTCGCCGAGCGAAAAGCCCGCCAGGCGGTTGGCGATCTGCATCACCTGTTCCTGATACAGGATGACGCCCCAGGTCTCCTCGAGAATGTTGCGCAGGTCGGGCAGCTCGTAGGCGACTTTCTTGCGCCCATGCTTGCGGTCGATGAAATCGTCAATCATCCCGCCCTGAATCGGGCCGGGGCGGTAGAGCGCGTTCAGCGCGGTCAAATCCTCGAGCCGCGTCGGCTGGTAGCGGCGCAGAATGTCCCGCATCCCGTGCGATTCGAACTGGAAAATCCCGGTCGTCTCGCCGCGCGAGAACATCTCGTAAACCGCCGCGTCGTCGAGCGGCAGCTCGTCCAGCACGAGCTTCACGCCGCGGTTGCTTTGAACGAGGGCCAGCGCGTCGAAGACCACCGTAAGCGTCGCCAGGCCCAGAAAATCCATTTTCAGCAGGCCCAGGCGCTCGAGCGCCTTCATGTCGTACTGCGTCGTGACCTGCTCTTCGCCCATCCGGTAAAGCGGCAGAATTTCCCGCAGCGGCCGCGGGCTGATCACGACGCCGGCCGCGTGCGTCGAAGCGTGCCGCGCCAGGCCCTCCAGGCGCTCGGCCACTTCCACCAGGTCTTTCACGCGAGGTTCGCGCTCCACTTGCGCCTTCAGCTGCGGCGCCGTCTTCAGCGCGTCCTCGAGCGTGATGTTCAGCTCGTTCGGCACGAGCTTCGCGATCCGGTCCGCCTCGCCGTAGGCGAAATCGAGCGCGCGCGCCGAATCGCGCAGCACCTGCTTCGCCCCGAGCGTGCCGAACGTGATGATCTGCGCCACGTTCTCCTGGCCGTATTTCTGGCGGACGTATTCGATCACCTCGCCGCGCCGCCGCACGCAGAAATCGATGTCGATATCGGGCAGCGATACGCGCTCGGGATTCAGGAAACGCTCGAACAGCAGCCCGTATTCGAGCGGATCCACGTTCGTGATTCCCAGCGCGTAGCTCACCAGGCTTCCCGCCGCCGAGCCGCGCCCCGGCCCGACGGGAATTCCGTCGCCTCGCGCGTGGCGGATGAAATCCCACACGATCAAAAAGTAGCCGGCAAAGCGCATCTGCCGGATCATCTCGATCTCGGCCCCGAGCCGCGCCTCGTATTCGGCCAGCGTGTGCCGCAGCCGTCCCTGCTGCGCCAGGGCTTCGATCCGCGGACGTCGCGCCGCGAATCCCGCGCGCGCCGTGCGCTCGAAATAGCTATCGACCGTTTCCCCCTCCGGCACCTGGAACTCCGGAAACGGGTCCTCGACCGGCTCGATCTTCACATCGCAGCGGTTCGCGATCTCGACCGTGCGCGCCAGCGCTTCCGGCAGCTCGCCGAACACCCGCGCCATCTCCTCGGCCGTCTTGAAATAAAACTGGTCGGTGGAGAAATGCATCCGGTTCGGATCGCTGATCGTGCGGTTCGTCTGGATGCAGACGAGCACGTCCTGCGCCCGCGAATCGGCCCGCGTCAGGTAGTGGCAATCGTTCGTCGCCACGAGCGGAATCTCGAGTTCGCGCGACAGCCGCACCAGACCCCGGTTCACCGGTTTCTGGATCTCCAGGCCCTGGTCCTGCACTTCGAGGAAGAAATTGTCGCGTCCGAAAATCTCCCGCAGACGCCCGGCCGATTCCCGCGCCCGGTCCTCTTTTTCGTCCATCAGCGACTCGGCCACCTCGCCGCGCAGGCAGGCCGAAAGAGCGATCAGGCCGCGGCTGTGCTGCTGCAAGAGGTCGTAGTCGATGCGTGGCTTGTAGTAGAAGCCTTCGAGGTAGCCTGCCGTCACGAGGGCGCACAGATTCCGGTACCCCTCGGTGGTTTCCGACAGCAGAATCAGGTGGTTGGCGCGCTCGCCGTTCCCTTCCCGGGAGTGCCGGTCGCCGCGCGTCGTGTAGACCTCGCAGCCGATGATCGGCTTCACGCCATGGCTGGTCGCTTCGTTATAGAAATTCGCAGCGCCGAACAGGTTTCCGTGGTCGGTGACGGCAACGGCGGGCATATTCTGCTCCGTCGCCTGCCGGACCAGGCTCTTGACGCCACAGGCCCCGTCCAGAAGCGAAAAATCGGTGTGCAAATGGAGGTGAACGAAACCGGAACTCATCCCGCGCGGTATTGTAGCAGAGACGCGCCTCCGTGGCCCTCAGGCGATCGGCTTCCCGTCATCGCCCTGCCGCCGCGCGAGCACGCCCTTTCGCCACGCGCTCCGGCTTTCTCGGTTCCTCGCCCTTTGCCTGCGGGTTTTTCTCCGCGCGAGGGGCCTTCGCGCCCTTCGCCGGCTTCGCCGCGGCCTCTTTGCCGTTCGCCGCACCCTTGGCCGGCTTCTTCTCCGGCTTCTCCGGCTTTTTCGGCTCGGGCTTGATCCCGGCGAGCTGGCGCAGCAGTTTCGTGCGATCGATCGCCGTCTTCCCTTTCCCCTTCAATTGCATCTCGAACAGCTGCTCGAGGATGCGATCGAATTGCGGCCCGCGCGCGATGCCCAGCGATTCGAGTTCCGGGGCCGGCAGCGAGGCCCGCAACGGCCGCCACCTTTGCAGATAGTTGCGAACTTTGTTGTTCACGCGCACATTTGGATGCTCGGCCTGCAGGAACGCCATGACGTCCCGCGGCAGCTTATCGAGATAGCGGTAAGCGTCCTTCGGAGCCTCGGTCTGCCGCCCCTTGAGCGCCTTCTGCGCGTCGCGCGCCGCCGCTTCGAGCTTCGCCACCGCGTTCACTTCGTCCGCGCGCAGCCCCATCTTGTGCAAGGCGAGCGAACGCTCGCGCGAGCTGAGTTTCCGCAGCAGATACCACGTGACCGGAGCGAACAGCCGCACCCGCAGCCCCGCCGCCGTGATCTGATCGGCCGCGCGACCGAGCCGGCCCAGCCCTTCGTAATCGGGATGCTTCTTCGCCAGTTGCGGGTGAATCGCCCCGAGCAGCCCGCGCGCCTCCCACGCCTTGATGGTCGCCGCCGGATGCTCTTCGTTGCCCACCGCCCGCAGTTCGCGTCCGACGTCGGCCACCGGAATCTGTTTGTCGAGTCCCCGCTCGATCGCCAGGTCGAACCAGTCCTGCGTCCGGCTCTCGATCTTGAAATCGAGCCGCGCCGCGTAGCGCAGGATGCGCAGCAGGCGTCCCGGCTGGTTCGTGAAGCAGTGGATCGAAAGCGCCCGCACCTCGCGCCGCTCGATGTCCGCGAGGCCGTTGGTCGGATCGAGCAGCAGCCCGCGAGAAGCCGGATTCAGCGAGATGGCCACCGCATTGATGGAAAAATCCCGCCGCCGCAGGTCCTCCATGATCGTCGCCCAGCGGGTCTCCGGCCGCGTGCCCGGCAGCGCATAGACCTCGTCGCGCGCCTCGGCAATCGACCCGTCCACTTCGCCGTGGAACAGCAGTTCCACTTCGCGCAGCTTCGTCTCCTCGGCCACCAGTCGCGCCCCGCCCTTTTCCAGTTCGCGGGCCAGCCAGCCGGGATTGCCTTCCACGGTGAAATCCAGGTCGCGTATCGGCGCGCCCGAAATCAGGTCCCGCACGGCCCCGCCGGTCAGATAGACGTTCATCCCCTGGCTCTGCGCCAGTTCCTGCACGCGGGCCATGGCGGCGTGCTGTTCAGGGGAAAGCCGGCTCTCCAGCAGAAACATGTAATCGGGCATCGGTTGTCCTCGCAGGCGCCGTCAGGCGCGCGGATGATGTGCTTTGTACACCTGCTTCAGCCGGTCCTGTACCACGTGCGTATAAATCTGCGTTGTCGCGATGTCGGCGTGCCCCAGCATCATCTGCACCGAGCGCAAATCCGCTCCACCCTCGAGCAGATGCGTCGCGAAACTGTGTCTCAGCTTGTGCGGCGAAAGCTTGCCTCGCAATCCGGCCTTTCGCCCGTACGCCGCCAGGATCTTCCACAGCCCCACGCGTCCCAGCCGCGCGCCTCTCTGGTTCACAAAGAGGTAAGGACTCGTTTTCTTCTTCAAAAGTTTCGCTCGTCCGTGTTTCAGGTACTGTTCCACCGCTTGCAGCGCGGCCTTCCCTACCGGTACGAGCCTCTCTTTGTTGCCTTTACCGATCGTCCGCAGGAAACCCATTTCGGCCTGCACGTCACCGAGTTTCAGGTCGAGCATCTCCGATACGCGCAGCCCCGCGCCGTAGAGCAGCTCCAGCATGGCCCTGTCCCGCAACCCGCCCGGCGTATTCGTGTCCGGTTGCGCCAGCAACCGTCCGATCTCATCGAGGCTCAGAAACGTCGGCAGCCGCATTCGCACGCGCGGCGATTCCAGATGCACGGTCGGGTCCTCTGGAACCAGCCCCTCCCGCTGCGCAAAACTGAAGAAGTTCCTCAGCGTCACCAGATACCGCGCCACGCTCCGGCTGTCGAGCCGCCGCCGGTAGAGGCTGGCCAGGAAATCGATAATATCGCCCCGGTCGATCTGGGCGATCATCTTGCCCCGCTCGGTGGCAAAAGCGGAGAATTTGCCCAGGTCGCGCCCGTACGCCAGCCGGGTATTCTCCGCAAGTCCCTTTTCTACCTGTATGTAGTTGAGGAACGAGCGGATAGGGATCTGCAATCCCTTTCCTTTCAACGGATTGTCTTTGTCCGGAATAGACCCGCCCAACGATGCCGCCAGCTTCCGATGTATTCCTTGCTCTTCAACAAGGTCTGCCTCAGCCGTGCCTAGGGTCCAGGAAGAACGATTCGGCTGGGATGGGTCGCAGGAGCGGGGTGCCCACCCTAACCCACTCGACTGCAAGCAGTTGACACCGACAGCGCGTTAACATAGCATACTCACGCCCTAAGGGCAACCATCTCGTTGGCACCCACACGCCACACTCCCAATTCGACATTCAAAAAGGTCGTCGTCGTTCGTCTCGACCGCAAAGCCCAGCCCGGCTACCTCGATCCCACCCAACTCGGCCACTCGGACTCCGCCGAGCTGCTCACCGTCGACGGAGAGCGCCACGCCATCCCGCTGACCGAGATCAAGAGCATCCATTTCGTCCGCGAATTCGACGAGCCCTACGAGCCGGCCCGCAAGACCTTCCTCAGCCGTCCGCGCCAGGAGGGCCTCTGGCTCCGCCTCCGCTTCACCGACGGCGATCAGATCGAGGGCTTGGTGCCCAACGACCTCCTGGGCCTGCTGGACCGCGGTATCCAGATCACCCCGCCCGACAGCGCCGGCAACACCCTCCGCCTGTTCATCCCTCGCGCTGCCCTGGCCGAACTTCGCGTCCTCGGCGTGGTTGGCGCCGGCCACCGCGTCCGACCCGCGGCCGTTCCCGCCGCATCCCAAGGCGACCTGTTCAGCCGCTAACCCGGCTGCGAACTGTTATTCGGCGCCCCACTCCCGCAGCTCCAGTTCAGCCGTGGCCGGCACGGGCAGGCGACCCAACGGGTCGCCCCTACAAAGAAGTGCGCGGGCCTCCTGCCGTTGTGTGGGGATTGCGGCTGCAAGCGCAGAAGGCGGCAGGCATGAGACAGCATGGGAGCCCGGTCGAGCCCCCGGTCTCGTGTGCGTGGCGAGGTTTGCAGGGGCGACCCGCGGGGTCGTCCTGCCTTGGCGCAACTCCCCACCACTCGCCCCGCCTCTGGTATAAAGGAAAACCGGCGAAACGAAACGCTTCGAACGGCGCGTTGGAAGGAGTAACGCAATGAAACTGGCCCAACTGGCCGAACAACTCGGCTGCGAACTCGCAGGCGACCCCGAAATCGAAATTACCGGCGTCGCCGGCCTGGCCGAAGCCGAGCCCGGCGACGTCACTTTCCTGGCCAACCCGCGCTATCGCCCCGCCGTCCGCAAAACGCGCGCATCGGCCATCATCGTCGCCAGCAATGCCGGGGAAATGCCGCTCGCCAGCCTCCGCGCGCCCGATCCCTACTACGCGTTCGCCGGCGCCATCGAAATTTTCCACCCCGCGCCGCGCTTCGCTCCCGGCATCCATCCCACGGCCGTCATCGCGGGCTCCGCTCGCATCGGCCCCGGCGCCCACATCGGCCCGTACTGTTTCGTCGACGAGGACGTTCGTATCGGCGCGGGCGCCGTGCTCCACAGCTTCGTCGCCATCTATCGCGGCGCGACCATCGGCGACGAATTCTTCGCCCACTCCCACACCGTCGTGCGCGAACACTGTCGCGTGGGCCATCGCGTCCTGCTGCAAAACGGCGTCGTGGTCGGCGCGGACGGTTTCGGTTTCGCCCGCACGCCCGAAGGCCGCTGGCACAAAATGCGCCAGGCCGGAATCACCGTCATCGAAGACGACGTCGAAATTCAGGGGAACAGCACCGTCGATCGCGCCACCATCGGCGAAACGCGCATCGGCCGCGGCGCAAAAATCGACAATCTCGTGCAAGTCGGCCACGCCAGCCGAGTCGGCGAAGATACGCTGCTCTGCGGACAGGTCGGCCTCGCCGGCTCATCGAACATCGGCAACCGGGTGATTCTCGCCGGACAGGTCGGCGTCGCCGGCCATCTCACGATCGGCGACGGCGCCATCCTCACCGCGCAAAGCGGCGTTCCGAACGACGTCCCCGCCGGCGCCATCTATTCGGGCTATCCCGCCATGGAAAACAAGCGCTGGCTGAAATCCGTGGCCGCCTTTGGGCGCCTTCCGGAATTGCAGCGGCAGGTCCGCGAACTGACCCTCGAACTCGAAAAACTGCGCCAACAGCCCCCCGCTCCACACAAGCCTCGGCGCCCCTTGAAAGCCCGCCGAAAGAACCCCCGCGGAAAGCGTTGAAGTCCACGGATCCGAATCCTGTAGGGGCGACCTGCGGTCGCCCGTCTTTCCTCAATTCGGGCAGAACTTTCCCGCCTTGCCCTCACTCATGCTGATAAAATTGCTCCGAAGGTGGGTCCTCAAAAGATGCAACGCGAAAACGCCTGCGCCGATTTCCTGGCCCGGTACCCGAGCTACGAGCAAACTGCCGCGCTCGACACCCTGCGCGCCACCGAATACCGCCGCCTCGACGAACAGCGCCAGGTCTATCTCGATTACACCGGCGGCTCTCTCTATGCCGAATCCCAGGTGCGCAAGCACGCCGACCTGCTGCGCTCGGGAGTTTTCGGCAATCCGCACTCGGTGAATCCCGCCTCGGCCGCGATGACCGAGCACGTCGAGCGCACGCGCCGATACGTCCTTCGCTACTTCAACGCCGGCTCCGACGAGTACATCGCCATCTTCACGCCAAACGCTTCCGGCGCCTTGAAGCTCGTCGGCGAGTCTTACCCGTTCACGCCGGGCGGCCGTTACCTGCTCAGCTTCGACAACCACAATTCGGTAAACGGAATCCGCGAATTCGCGCGCGCCAAGGGCGCCGCGGTCGACTACGCCCCGCTCTCAACGCCCGAACTGCGCATCGACCCCGTAAAACTGGCGCCGCTTCTCGACCAGGCCGATCATGCGCAAAACAATCTCTTCGCCTATCCCGCGCAATCGAATTTTTCCGGCGTCAAGCACCCGCTGGACCTGGCCACCGAAGCGCAGAGCAAAGGCTGGGACGTCCTTCTCGATGCCGCGGCCTTCGTCCCCACCAGCCGCCTCGATCTCCAGGCGGTCCGCCCCGATTTCGTCGCGGTTTCGTTCTACAAAATGTTCGGCTATCCCACCGGCGTAGGCGCTCTGCTCGTTCGCCGTTCGGCCCTCGCCAAATTGCAGCGTCCCTGGTTCGCCGGCGGCACGGTGAATTTCGTCTCCGTACAGGCCCGCGCCCACGAACTCGCGCCGAACGAAGCCGCGTTCGAGGATGGCACGCTGAATTACCTGTCGATTCCCGCGGTCGAAACCGGACTGCGCCACCTCGAAGCGATTGGCCTCGAAATGATCAACGAGCGCGTGCGCTGCCTCACCGGCTGGCTGCTCGATGAATTGCTCGCCCTGCGCCACACGAACGGCCGCCCCATGGTCCGCGTCTACGGACCGGTTTCCACCGATTGCCGCGGCGGCACGATCACGCTCAACCTCTACGATCCCGAAGGCCATCTGCTCGACTATCGCCGCGTCGAGGAACTCGCGAAGGACGAGGGCATCAGTTTCCGCACCGGCTGCTTCTGCAATCCGGGTGCCGGCGAAATGGCCGAGGGGCTGACCAAGGAAGAAATCCAGGCGGCAATCGCCGAAGGCCCCGGCGTCACTCTACAAACCATGCAGAAACTCCTGCAGCAGCGCGGGCACAAAAGCGCGGGATCCATCCGCGTCTCCTTCGGCCTGGCATCGAATTTCGCCGACGCCTGGCGCTTCCGCGAATTCGCCGCCAATTTCCGCGATCAATCCCGCCTCTCGATCGGCGAAGTCACCTTTGACATAGACGCCTGCCGCCACACGCGCGAAGGGAGTTAGCCCCTAATCCTGTCGTCCTGAGTGGTCCCTTCGATGGACAGTGAAAAGCGCCGGCGTGTCCCGACGAAGGGCGTCGGGATGCAAACGGCGCAACGCCAGCGCTACCTGGTGCGCCGGTTTGCGTTGGGGGAATAGCAGAAAAAGCGCACAGGCAGGAATGCCTGTGCTACGGGGATGGCCAGGCGCGAGGAGAGTTCTGGGCAGTGGGGCTCGGGCGGGAAATCTGGCGAGAAATGCGGGCTACCCCCGCATCTCTTCCGCGAGCCCGGCGGCAATCGCTTCGCGCACCCGCACGAGCAGAGCTTCCCGATCCGTTTCCCGATAGCCCGAAACATCGATCGCCGGATGAAACTGCAACCGAATCTCCCCCGGCCGAATCCACGTCTCGCCCTTCGGCAACACGCGCTCGGCGCCGGTGATCGTCATCGGCACCACCGGCCGCCCGCCGCGTATCGCCATCAGAAACCCGCCGCGCTTGAACGGCAGCAGTTTTCCGTTCGGGCTGCGCGTCCCTTCCGGATAAATCACCATCGACGCGCCGCCGCGCAACTGTGCGGCCGCCACGTCCGCGCTCGCCGCCGCCGCTTCCCGGCTCGACCGGTCCACCGGAATGAACCCGGCCTTCTTCATCGCCCAGCCCATCAGCGGCATCCGAAATACTTCCTGTTTCGCCAGGAACGCAATCCGCCGCGGAATCGCCACAAACACCGTCACCGGATCCACCGCGCTCGTATGGTTCGCCATGAACAGGCACGCTCCGGCCGGAATGTTTTTCTCGCCTTCCTTGACGATCCGCACGCCCGCGATCGCCAATGCCATCCGCAGCCCCAGCACCGTAGCCGGATAGAACGGACCGATTCTGTCCGTAAGCCAGGCGAGCAGCAGCAACGGCAGCCCAATCACCACCGCAAACACCGCCAGCACCGTCACCGCCAATATGGTTCGCAGCATGTCCTTAGAATTTTTCCGGCTTCACTTTCGCCGGCCCTTCACCGAAAGATAAAAGATTGAACGCAGAGGACGCGGAGGGCGCTGCCTTCGCCGCGTGTGCCCGCGCCCGTGGCTCATTCCTTTCCAGTAGTCCCCCGCAGCAACCCTTCGAGTATCGTCCGCTGTTTCCCCGTAGGATTCGCCACCGGCGCCACGTGATACACAGTTTCCTCGCGGCTCCCCAACGTGAGCGGCAGAGTCAACTCCTTGCCGCCGCGCGCCACGCGCACCTGCACCGTCTCGCCCGGCCTGTGTTCGGCGACCCAGAACGGCGCATAGCGCGGCAGCGGCGCGCCATCCGCCGAAATCACCACGTCGCCTTCCTCGATTCCTGCCTTCGCCGCCGCGCCGCCCGGCGTCACCTCGCTCACTTCCGCTCCGCCGCCTGGCGATGCCTGCCACCGGAATCCCGGATCGGCCGCCGGCGCCTGTTCGGTCTCGACGCCGAGTCCGGCGCGCCCCAGAATCTGGTTCCACGGAATCTCCGCCGTCCCGGCCACGTACTGCCGGAAAAAATCGGCGAAGCTGCGCCCGGCGACGTGCTCCACCGCGGCTTCAATGTCAGCCGTGCCGTGGTAGTAGCGATGTTCGTGCGCGTAGGTGGCGTTCATGTAGCGCATCACGTCGTCGAGGCTCTTGCGGTTGTTCGTCGCGTCGCGAATCAGGATGTCGAGCAGCACGCCATCCAGTTCGCCCTTGTTGTAATAGGAGATGCTGCGCGCCGGGCTCTCGTAAAACGGATATCTCTCGAGCCACGTGTCGAGGCTCGACTCCTCGACGCTCTGCCACAGCCGCGCCGGCCGCGACTGAAGTTCGCTGATCTGCTGCCCCAGGTGCCCGTAATACTGCTCGGGCGTCCACAGCCCCGACCGCAGCATCGTGAACGCGCCGTACGTGCTCGTCACGCCCTCGGCGAACCATAGAGACCGCGTCCACATCGGATGCTCGTAATCGTAGGGCGTGATCGACTGCGGCCGGATGCGCTTCACGTTCCACAAATGAAAAAATTCGTGCGCCGTCACCGCCGGAATCTGCGAAAACCGGGGTACCGCAATCGCCGTCCCGTTCGAATGCTCCATCCCGCCGCCGCCCGCGCCCGGTCCGATGTGGTAGATGAACAGGTACTCGTGGAACGGGACCTCGCGCATCATGCCTGTCTCGTACCCGACGATTTTCCGCAGCCAGCCTTCGAGTTGATCCTTGTTCCACTCGGCCCCGTTCATCGCGTCCATCGCCACGCGCAGATGCGCCTTGTTCTCGGCGAACCGGAACTCGGTGAACGTCCCGATCTCCGCCGGCGCATCGACGAGCAAATCGTAATTTCCGGCGTCGAAGCAAGCCTCGGCCGCGCAATGCGGAGCCTTGGGCAGTTCGACGGCAATCTTCCAGTCCGCCGGCACGCCGGTGAACTCGACTTCGCTCGCTTCCCCGCGCAGGCTCGGCGCGTAAAAAAGAATCTCGGCAAAATTGATGAACGCATGATGCATGTTCAGTTGCGTGCTGAACGGCCCCGGACTGTTCCAGAAAATCCGGTAGCGAATCTCGATGGTTCCGCTGCCATCGACCTGCCAGGTATCGCCGGTGAGCGCGCGCACGGCCAGCGCCTTGCCGCCCGCGCTGGCGCGCACATCCTCGACGCGCTCGGCGAAATCGCGCATCAGATACGTCGCATTCCAGGCCGGCATCGCCACCACCAGCCGCCCGTGAACGTCCGGCACCGTCATCGTCACATGAAACATATGCGTCGCCCGGTCGGCGACCGAAACCGTGTAGCGAATCTCCGCGCGAGCCGGCCGCGCCAGCCCCGGCAACAGTACGAGAGCCGCCACGAGCGCCGCGCGAACCCCCAAATATTTCCGCAGTTTGCCAACAAGATGAAGGATCAAGACGCACTCTCCCTCCAGCCAGTATCAGAGCCGCTCATTGTGCCCCACGAGAACGCCACGGGGAAAGAACAAACCGGCCATCTCTTAGCTCTCTTCGAGACAAGGCGCCGGTTCATTTGGTAGGGGCGACCTGCGGTCGCCCGGTTTCCCCTCCACTACCTCTCCCGTCAAACGCTCTTCCCTCCCCACTCCTCCTCGCCTACATTTAAATCCCTGAAATGGACTCTGCCGACCCTACACAGAACCCGCCCAATCGAAACCGCCGCTCCCTGCGTCTCCGTGGCTGCGATTACACAGCCCGCGCCGGTTACTTCGTCACCCTCTGCACCCACAATCGCGCCTGCCTGCTTGGAACGATCTCCCATGGCGATCTCCGAGAAACCTCGTGCGGCCAAATCGCCCGCGAAGAATGGTTCAAGACCGCCGCACTCCGCCCCTATCTACTGCTGCGCGCCGATGAATTCGTGCTGATGCCAAACCACATCCACGGCATCCTCTGGATCATGGACCGCCCGGCCGCGACAAAGGAACAACCCCGCCGGCCAATCACGGCGGCCAATCCTCCCCGCGGCCCAAAATCCCGCTCGATCGGCGCCATTCTCGCCGGCTTCAAATCTGCCACGACGAGGCGCGTCAATGAGCACCGCCCCGCTTCCCGTCTCCCGCTCTGGCAGCGCAACTTCTACGAACATGTCATCCGCGACGGGAAATCACTGGATCGCATCCGCCGCTACATTGCGGACAATCCCTCGCGCTGGGAATTCGACCCGAATAACCCAAACGCCTCAGTTCCCGACCCCGAAGACGCATGGCGCTTGTGATCAGGACAGTGGGATTGTGACGCGGAGGCAATCCTGGAACAAACCGGGCGACCGCAGGTCGCCCCTACAGCAAGACACAACCGCCGCGGCGCGTTTCCGCCTACGTCGTCGCGTCGTTCACAGCCACGCTTTCTACGCTCACCGGATGTCCGGGGTTGAAACGGGCGACCTATCTTTGCCCCGATAGAAAGACCCAACCGTCGCGCAAGCCCGCCTCGGTAGCGGCATCGTTCACAACCACGCGCATCACACCTGCATGGTGCCCAGAGTTGTAGGGGCGACCTGCGGTCGCCCGGCTGGTGAAATGGGGTAATACCTCATGCCCCAGCGCGTTGCCCCAGCTCTGCGATCAGCTTTTCGCACAGGCCGTCGAAGCTGCCGTTCGAAAGCGCCAGCACCAGATCGCCTTTGCGCGCTTCTCCCGCGACGAACTTTGCAATCTCGGGCGCAGAATCGAATGCCCATGCCGGCTTTCCCGCGCGCCGAATCCGTTCGACCAACCGCGCCGGGCTCAGCCGCTCCGCGTCGCTGAGCAGATGCGGCCGATTCACCGGCCCCAGGATCGCCGCGTCGGCCGTCGCCAGCGCGTCGGCCAACTCGTTTTCCAGCAGATTCCGCCGCATCGTGTTCGATCGCGGCTCGAACGCCGCCCAAATCCGCCGCCCCGGCCAGCGCCCGCGCGCCGCGGCAATCGTCTCGCGCACGGCAGTAGGATGGTGCGCGAAATCATCAACGACCAGCACGCCGCGCGACTCACCCCGCAATTCAAGCCGCCGCCGTATGCCGCGAAACGTGGCCAGCGCCTCGCGAATCGCGGCCACTTCCACGCCGCGCCCCGTCGCCAGCGCGACGACCGCGAGCGCGTTCAGCACGTTGTGCCGCCCCGCGAGCCGCATCTCGAACGCGCCCACTTCCCGCCCCCGATGCGCCACGCGAAACCGCGTCGCATCTTCGGTGAATTCCAGATTCCCGGCCGTCCAATCGCACCCGGCGCCCAGCCCGTAACTCTCCACCGGGCAAAAGGCTTTCGCCGCGATCGCCTGCGCCGTCTCGCTCTCGCCCCAGGCAACGATGCGCCCGCTCCGCGGCACCAGATTCACCAGCCGCTGAAATTGCAGCTCGATCGCCGCGAGATCCGGATAAATATCGGCGTGATCGAATTCGAGCGACGTGATGATGATTTCGTCCGGATGGTAATGCAGGAATTTCGGGTTCTTGTCGAAAAACGCGGAATCGTATTCGTCGCCCTCGATGACGAACTCCTCGCCGCCCGCGAGCCCGTAGCTCGACCCGAAATCCTCCACCACTCCGCCCACGAGAAAATTCGGCTTGCGCCCCGCCACGTGCATGACCCAGGCGAGCAGCGAAGTGGTCGTCGTCTTCCCATGCGTGCCCGTGACGACGAGAGAGCGCCGCCCCGGCAGAAAAACCTCCTCGATCACCGAAGGCATCGACCGGTAAGGGATTTTTTCGTCGAGGATGCGTTCGACTTCCGGATTCCCGCGCGAAAGCGCGTTCCCGATCACAACGGAATCCGGCCGGGGATCGAGATTATCTTCGCAAAATCCCTCTTTCCACCGGATCCCCGCCTTCCGCAGCAAATCCGAAGCCGGCGCGTAAACGCCCGCATCCGAGCCGCAAACCTCGAACCCGCTCTCGGCCAGCATCGCCGCAAGCGACGCCATGGCGATGCCGCCGATTCCCGCCAGATGCACGCGCTCGCCGCGCTTCATGCCGCAACCACTGCCGGTTCCAGAATCTCGAGCAGTCCCGCGCCGCGGGCTTCGATCCGCGCCCGCACGCCGAGCGGGACCGTCAGCACCGGCCGGTGCGTGTGCCCTACCGGCGCGCCCCAGACCACCGGCACGCCCAGCGGCTCGAGCAGCCGCCCGACCACTTCGCGCGCCTTCGGCCCGTCGTCGGCCGGCGGCTCGCAGCCGGGAAAATCGCCCAGCACAAATCCGCGCACGCCGTCGAGTTTCCCCGCAAGCTTCAGATGCATCAGCGCGCGATCCACCTGATACGGCTTCATGTTGAGGTCTTCGATTAAAAGAATCGTGCCCTCGGTGTCCGGTTCCCAATCGGTGCCGATGAGAGATCGCAGGAGCGTGAGGCAGCCGCCGGCGATGCGCCCTTCCGCTTCGCCTTCGACAATCGCTTCGCCCGCAAGCGGCAAGCTCCAACCGCTCTCCGTTTCGCCAGTCGCCAGCCGGAACGATCGCTCGTCGTAGCCGTTCGTGCGCCCCGGCCCGGCTTCGAATCCCGCCGCGACCATCGGTCCGTAAAACGTCACCCAGCTCCAGCGGTGCCACGCGAATCCGTGCAGCAGCGTCAAATCGCTGTAGCCGACAATCGCTTTCGGCTGCGCCGGGTCGAGCTCGTCCAACGCTTCGAGCAGGTAACCCGTGCCGTATCCTCCGCGCGCCGCGATCACGGCCGCGGTTCCCGGCTCGGTGAGCGCGCGCCCGGCTTCCCGCGCCCGCTGCTCCGCCGCGCCCGCGAAATAGCCGTCGCGCGCCAGCACCGCCTCATTCCATTCCGTCCGGAAACCGAGCCGCTCGAGCTCCGCCGTTCCGCGCCGCAGTTTCGCTTCCTCGACCGGCCCCGCCGGTGCCACAATGCGCACCGCCGAACCCGGAACCAGCGCCTTCGGTTTGCAAATCTCTTCCCTTTTCATCGGCCCTCAATCCGCCAGGTAAAAAACGCCTTCCGCCGTCAGTTCCGCCGGGCCCACCAGTTCGACGACGTCATCCGTCTCGCGCCAGTGCGCCTCCATCTCGCCGAGTTCCGTCTCGATCGTCACGCGCCGCCCGGTTTTGCCATTCACCACCGCCGCCACCGCGCAGGCGCTCGATCCCGTCCCCGAAGCGAGCGTGTGGCCCACGCCGCGTTCCCAGAACCGTGCCTCGATCCTGTCCGGCGCGATCACGCGCACGAATCCCGCGTTCGCGCGTTCCGGAAAAAACGGATGATTTTCGATCTCCGGCCCGAGTCCCATCCAATCGATCTGTTGAAAGTCGTCGACCAGCGCGATGCACTGAGGATTCCCCATCCACAGCGGCGTTACATGCAGTATTTCGTCGCCAATCGGCAAGGGAAATTCGGTCGCAGGCTCGGCCACCGGTTTCGGCGGGCGAAACGGAATCTTCTCCGCCGAAAATTCCGGCCGGATGATCTCGCTCTGGAAAATGTATTCGCTGCCGCGCCGTCCGCGGAAGATGTGCCGCTTCGGCCCCACGCGCGTTTCGAGCGTCAACTGGAGTCCCGGCTCAGGCGACCTCATCCGCGACACGAGCCAGGTGACCGCGCAGCGCATGGCGTTGCCCGAAAGCCCCGCCTCGCTCCCATCGACGTTAAAGATACGGAATTTCCAGCGTCTTTCGCCCGCCGCTGCCAGCACCGCAATCCCGTCGGCTCCCACGCCCGTATGCCGCTGGCAAATTGCCGGCGCCACGTCACCCGGCGCCCGCCCGCCCAGCGCCGAAGATTCGATCACCAGGTAATCGTTCCCCAGCCCATGAGCCTTCGCAAATCGAATTTCAGCCATCGATCCCCGCGCGCGAACGCCTCAGCGCAACGCAGCCTCCAACATTCAGATGCCGCCTAAGGCCCTCGCGCACCAAACCGTCGTTCCCGTCCGCGCCGCACTGCCGACGGGTTGCGGTTGCTGGCCGTGCCATCCTCCGGCAGGGGCGACCCATCGGGTCGCCCCTACATTCTGGTCGCCCGACTGTTGCTGTCGCCTGCCGCCATGCTACGAGCAGTTCGCTGCCAATTCCTGCTGGCCGTGCCACGCTTTTGTAGGGGCGACCCGGTGGGTCGCCCTGCACTGTCTAGCCTCTCCCGGCCCGTCGGAGAACGGCAAAATCCCCGGCCTCAAACCCGAAGGCCGGGACACCCGGCATGCCCACGTCGCCGGCGGATTGTCGTCAGCGAACGTATTTCCCGATGATCGCCGCCAGGCGCCGCTTCGTCGCCGCCGGAATTTTCGACGACTCGGTCACGATCGCGGTAGACAGCGCGGAGCCGCACCGGCACGTGCGCCCTTCCGGCATGCGCGCAATCGCCTCGCGCACCACCTTCTGCACGTTCTCGGCGTTTTTATTCACGTTGGCGACCACTTGATCGCTCGTCACCGAATCGTGTCCCGGGTGCCAGCAGTCGTAATCGGTGACCATCGACACGCTCGCGTAGCAGATCTCCGCCTCGCGCGCCAGCTTCGCCTCGGTCAGGTTCGTCATCCCGATGATGTCGAAATTCATCCGCCGGTAAAACTGCGACTCGGCGAGCGTCGAGAACAGCGGCCCTTCCATGCACACGTAGGTCCCGCCGCGGTGCACCTTCACTCCGGCGCGCTCGCAGGAGTTTGCCAGCGTTTCGCTGAGGTCGCCGCAGGTCGGTTTGTCGAAGGTCGTGTGCGCCACGATCCCCTGCCCGAAAAAGGTGGCGACGCGGTTGCGTGTCCGGTCGAAAAACTGATCGGGAATCACGAACTCGAGCGGCTGCAGTTCCTCGCGCAGCGAGCCCACCGCGCTCACCGAAATGATCCGCTCGACGCCCAGCAGCTTCATCGCGTAAATATTGGCGCGGTAATTGATTTCGGTGGGCAGGATGCGATGTCCGCGCCCATGCCGCGCCAGAAACGCCACTTTCCTTCCGCTGAGCGTTCCGACCACCAGCGCGTCGGAAGGATCGCCAAACGGCGTCCGCACCTTTACCTCACGCGCCTTCTCGAGCCCCGGCATCGAATAGAGCCCGCTGCCGCCCATAATGCCCAGCCGGGCCGGTTCCTTGTCTTTCCGCGCCGCGGTTTTCTTCTGAGTCTTCTTCGCCATGTCTCCTCGCTCGTTCAAGTTGTGCAAACAAATGAAAAACGATAGCAGGAACGCGCCCCACCGTCAGCTTTTCTCTCGCCGTTCATTGCCGGCCGGGTAACGCCACACGTGGCGCGGGCGCCCCTGTCCCGACGATGTATGCCGGGATCCTGCCCGCGCGCTTGTCCCCCGGCGCCACGCCCATGCCCTTTTCCTTCACCACTGTATCGCCCGCCTTTCCTTGGCCCCTGGATCTTCCGTCATGCCCTTCCTCGCTTGAATATGCGTCGCAACTGGAAGATGCATCCTTCAGCGGCTAAAGCCGCGTTGACATTCGTGGCTGGCGGCACGGCTGAAGCCGTGCCCTACGAAAGCCGAGGTTGCCACACAGACTCATCAGTCCCCGAGGCCGGTTTCAATCGATCGCAACCGGCTCCGCCTGGAATTTCCCGTCCCGCTCGCGAATCCGCGCCGCAGGCACATCCGCATCATGCGCGAAGAGGCAAAGCCAACCTTTTCGCGCGAGCAAAGGCAGCCATTTCTTCTTATTTTCGAGCGTAGTCATCGGATACAAATCGAAACCCATGATCCACGGATACGGCAGATGCACGCGCGTCGGCACGAGATCGGCCAGCAGGAACGCCGTCTCCGCGCCGCCTGCAATCTTCACGCACTGCATGTCGCGCGTGTGCCCCGGCACGACGATCAATTCGATCCCCGGCGCCACTTCCGTGTCTCCCTCGACCATCTCCCACTTGCCCGCTTCGTCAATGGGCACGAAATTCTCGGGCAAATAGCTCGCACGGTCGCGCTCGCTCGGTCGCAGGGCATGTTCAAACTCGCCGCGCTGCACGATGTAGCGCGCGTTCGGAAACGTCGGCACCAGCCGCTCGCCCGCGCGCCGCGTGTTCCATCCGCAATGATCGAAATGCAGGTGCGTATTGATCACCAGATCCACCTGCTCCGGCTCGACGCCCTTCGCCGCCAGCCGCTCGATCAGCCGATTGCCCGTTTCAAACTTGTAGATGTCGGCGTGCTTCGCGTCCCATTTGTCGCCCGCGCCCGTCTCGATGAGGATTGTTTGCCCGCCGCCGTGCACCAGCCAGCAATTCATCGCCATCCGTATGCGGTTGCGCTCATCCGGCGGCGTCTTCTTCTCCCAAAGCGGCCGCGGCACCACGCCGTACATCGCGCCGCCGTCGAGCCCAAACAGCCCGTCAGTCACCAGATCAAGCGTCCACTTCCCCAGGTTCATTTCGTCCTCTCCGCCGCGATCGTCATCGTTTCGTTGGCAGGCGCTCCCCGCGGTCGCCCGCCTTCAGTAGCGCAGCCACTCGAGGCTGCGCGCCCGTGTCCGGCCACGCCACTCATGCCCAATTCTTGTCGCTCACGCTATTTCCACAACCGGTGGCACGGGCACTCTTGCCCGTGCGCTCGTGCCCCAGCCGCGCCACCCCAGCCCATCCCTCCGCGCACATCAATCCCGCCAATCGTTAGGTCCAAACGCGGGCAACCGCAGGTCGCCCCCACCGGCTCCAAGCCACGAAACCTCACTCCACAATCCCCGCCCTGGCCAGCACCTCATCCACCGCCGCAAACGGATCCTTCTCGCGAGCCGCCACCACTGTGGCCAATCTCTCCAATTCCGCGTCATCGATATGCCGCCCCACGCGCAGCATCAGCCGCCGGTGCAGCAGTTCCACCAGCCGCTGTTTCCAATGCTCGATCCGCCGCCGAGACCGCTTCCCGCCCGCCGAAATCGCCGTGCCAAACCGCTCGATCTCGCCCGCCAGCTCCCGAACGCCCTTGTCCTCCACTGCGACCGTCCGCACCACCGCCGGCCGCCAACCGTCGCGCTCGGGAACGATCTCGAGCACCGCGCGCAATTGCCGCTCGAAGCGGTCCGCGCCGGCCTGATCGGCCTTGTTCAAGACGAACAGGTCGGCGATCTCCATCAATCCGGCTTTCAGATTTTGCACGTCGTCGCCCATTCCGGGCACCAGCACCACGAGCGTGCAATCGGCCAGCCGCACGATGTCGATTTCGTCCTGGCCCACGCCGACGGTCTCAATCAGGATGATGTCCTTGCCCGCCGCGTCGAGCACGAGCGCCGCTTCCGCCGTCGCTTCGGCGAGGCCCCCGAGCCATCCGCGCGTGGCCATCGACCGTATGAAAATGCCGCTATCGGAGGCATGCCCCTGCATGCGAATGCGGTCGCCGAGGATGGCGCCGCCGGTGAAAGGACTGGTGGGATCGATGGCGATGATGCCGACCGTCAGCCCCGCGCGCCGGTAATGCGCCGCCAGGCGATCGACCAGCGTGCTCTTGCCCGTGCCCGGCGCGCCGGTGACGCCGATAATCGCCGCGCGCCCCGTGTGCGGAAACAGCTCGCGGACGAGCTGCTCCGCCTCCGGCCGCGCGTCCTCGATCGCCGTAATGGCGCGCGAAACCGCTCGCACATTTCCGTCGCGTATCTGTTCTGCCCAGGAATTCACAACACGCGAATCATACTAAGATCAACCGGCCAGCGCCAAAGCTCAAAGCCCGGGTACGATGACTTTTGCGTGACTGGTGGAATGAGGAGCGGCGCGAGCAGAAATGCGCACAGCCAGGAATGGCTGTGCTACTGGACCGGAAGAGCCGGGCGACCGCAGGTCGCCCCTACCGCGTACGCAGCTTCGCGACGCCTCTCCCTCGCCGAGGGCTTCAACCTCGCCCCAGCAACTGTCGCGCAATCACGAGCCGTTGAATCTCGCTCGTCCCCTCGCCAATCGTCGCCAGCTTCACGTCGCGATAGTATTTTTCCGCCGGATAATCCTTGATGAATCCATATCCGCCCAGCACCTGCACCGCTTCATTCGCCACGCGCACCGCCGTTTCGCCCGCATGCAATTTCGCCATCGCCGATTCGAGCGTATGGTGCTGCGGGGGATCGCCTTTGGCCCGCGCCTCGTCCGCCATCCACGCCACGCGGTAGGTCAGCAGCCGCGCCGCGTCGATTTCCGTCGCCATATCCGCCAGCTTGAACTGAATCGCCTGGAATTCGCTGATCGCCTTGCCGAACTGTTTCCGCTGTTTCGCGTAGCGCGTCGCGGTTTCAAACGCGCCCTGCGCCATGCCCAGCGCGAACGCCGCGATGGAAATGCGCCCGCCGTCGAGCACCGCCAGGCTGTCGATGAATCCGTGCCCCGGCCTGCCCAGCAGATTTTCCGCCGGCACGCGGCAGTCGCTGAAAATGACTTCGCTCGTATCGCTCGCGCGCAGCCCCAGCTTGTTCTCTTTCTTCCCAGGCCGGAAACCGGGCGTGTCCTTTTCGACGATGAGCGCGGAGATCCCGTGATGCCCCGCCGCGCGATCGGTCACCGCCATCGCCACGCACACGTTCGCGTAATGCCCATTCGTCGTGAACGTCTTCGACCCGTTGATCACCCAAGACCCGTCGCGCTGCTCGGCAACCGTGCGCGTCCCGCCGGCGTCCGATCCCGCTTCGGGCTCGGTCAGCGACCAGCAGCCCAGCCATTCCCCGCGCGCAAGCCGCGACAAATATTTTTCCTTCTGCGCCTCGGTGCCGAATTTATAGATGTGATTCGAGCAAAGCGAAGTGTGCGCCGCGACGATCAGCGACACCGAGCCGTCGACGCGCGCCAACTCCTCGAGCGCAATCGCGTACTCGACGTACCCCAGCCCCGCCCCGCCATATTTCTCCGGGAAAATCACGCCGAGCAGTCCCAATTCGCCCAGCTTGGCGATCACTTCCGAAGGAAAGCGCGAAGCCTCGTCCCACTCCATCACGTGGGGCGCGATTTCCGCCTCGGCAAATTCGCGCACCGTCTTGCGGAGTTGTTTTTGTTCGTCAGTGAGGGAGAAGTCCACCGTTTGTAGCCCCCTTTCGACATTTATGGCCATCCCTAATCACTTTTATATTACAGACACGCGACGGTCCCCGCACCATCTATTTCGTGATGGGTAGGCACACCCGGCGCCTATCCGGCCGTGGGACTTCGCCCGCGAAAACTCGACAACCCGATTTTCAACTTGAGGGAAACAGCCACGCGCAGGTTCTCGGAGAGAGAACTTCACCGGTTGGTAGGGGCGGCCTGCGGTCGCCTCCCGAAGGAGAGACCGGAGCGGAATCGCCGTCAGTGCGCGATCTTGGACGCGGCGCCGAGGTCGGAGACGCCCATGACGACGACCGCTTTCTTGGTTCCCCGCTCGATCGTGCCGTAGACGTAATCGACGTTGATGCCCCTCGCCGCCAGTTTCCGCAGCACGCGTCCCAGCGCTCCGGGACGGTGCCCCATCCCGACGGCCAGCGCCTGTTCCACCACCGTCTTCAAGCCCAGGCCGTGACAGACCTTCTGCGCCACTTCCACGTTGCTCACCAGCAACCGCACTGGATTGATCGGTCCGGTTTCGGTCGCCTGGATTGCTTCGATGTTCACCGCGACCCTGGCCAGCTCGCTGCACAGCGTCGCCAGCGCGCCGGGACGATTTTCGAGCGTCACCACCAGTTGTTTGACGATTGGCACTGTCGCCTCATTCGTTCGCGGCCCCGCGCCGCGAAGCCGCAAGTAGGTTGGTTACCGCTTCTGCCGCACTGTACCACACCCACCCGTGGCGCGGACACTCCTGTCCGCGCGTTTGTCCCCCAGCCCCGCCCCGCGACCTTTCCCATCCCTCTCGCGAAACCAGTCCCCATCCGCAGGTTCGCCCTTGGTAGCACAGCCACTCCTGGCTGTGTCCTTTCGAACGCCGCGCCCACCGCTTCCCTTTTTACCCGAATCCCCGCCATGCCCAACGATCGAACCGGCGACCGCAGGTCGCCCTACCGACGAATCACGCCCTAATCCGGATGCGCGGCGAAGCGGCGGAAGAAACTCGCCGGCTCCCAGGTAGGTCGCGCCTGCGCGTCAGCCACGCGCAACGCCAGCATTTCGAGTATGCGATCGAACCGCGCCGCGGCCGCCTTGTCCACCGGCTTTTGCTCGAGATCGTCCGAAGGCGCGTGATAGCGAGTGTGAATCCAATTGTTGAAAATCTTTTCCTGCGGCGAACCGAACGTCCATCCGAACTTGAACGCGAGCGCCGGCACGCCCATCTTCACGAAACTGTACTGATCGCTGCGGATGAACCGGTTCGCCGAAGGAACCTTGTCGGCCTGCACGATGACGCGGTTCGCCTTGCACACCGCGCGAATGTCGTCCCCGAGCGTCGATTCCTCGAGCCCCTGCACCTCGAGATATTTCAGCGGGAACAGCGGCAGATACATGTCCATATTGATGTCGGCGACGACCTGGCCGATCGGCACGGTCGGATGATGCGCGAAATAGATCGATCCCAACTCGCCCTGCTCTTCCGCCGTCACCGCCAGAAACAGGATCGAGCGCTTCGGCCGCAACCGGTCGGCGCGAAAGCTGCGCGCGATCTCGATGACCGACGCGATGCCCGAGGCGTCGTCCATCGCGCCGTTGTAAATCGCGTCGCCATTGACCGGCGTGCCGACGCCCAGATGATCGAGATGCGCCGAGATCACCACGTACTCGTCGCGCAGTTTCGGATCGCTCCCGCGCAGAACCCCTGCGACGTTTGGCGACGACGCTTTCCACCGTTTGTAGGCCACATGCGCGCGAATCCGCGCCGCCAGCGCAAAATGCGGCAGCGGGCGATTCGCCGCCGCGTCGTCGAGAATCTCCTCGAAGCTGTGTCCAGAGCCCGCAAAAAACCGCTCGGCGTGCGCCGGATTCGCGTACAGAGAAAGCCGCATTCCGGGCTGCTCCCGCAACGCCTGATCCGCCAGCAAGAACGTCGGGCGGGGCACTGGCTTCTGTTCGCCCGGCCGCGTCCACGGAATCTCCATCGTGCGCGGATTCGGAATCGCGACGACGCCGATCGCCCCCGCCGCCTTCAGCGCCTTCCACCGCTCCTCGGCCGATTGCGAGTGCGCCTCGAGCGCGTGCGGCATTCCCTTCGGCCCGCCGGTCAGGAACACGGCAACTTTTCCGCGCAGATCGAGCCCCGCGAAATCGTTGTACTTCAATTCCGGCACCGCAAAGCCATAGCCGACGAACACCGCCGGCGCATCGACGTCCGCCGGATCGCCGCCGACTCCCAAGCGCACGTCCTCGGCGAGATCGAGCGGCTCGGCCTTGCCGCCGCGCACCAGCGCCACGCTCGATTTGCTGCGCTCCAGCTCGCGAACATCGAAATCGACCTTCTGGAAATATCCCGTCGTTCCCGCCGGCGCAAGCCCCTGCTTCTTGAATTGCGCCGCGACGTAATCGGCCGCCTTCTGATACCCCGCGGTTCCCGTCCCGCGCCCTTCGAGCGCGTCGCTGGCCAGATATTCGATATGCGCCCACCACCGGGCGCCCGCCGCTTTCCAATCCGTTTTTTTGCTCACCGTAGCCGCACTCCCGGAAATTGCCATCGCCAGCACCACCCCCATGAGCACCTTTGCTCTCATCCCGTCACCCCTGTACCTTGGATCGCTCTCGCCGGATCCGCGGAAAGGCCGCAGCCATGAGTGGCTGCGCTACTTTTCGCCCTGCATTCCCGCTTGCCAAGCGCTCGCCGGTTCGCCCTGCCTGGTTCGGGCGCGCATAGCATAATCGGGTTCGCCCCTCCTGAAAACACCCTCGGCAGGTATGATGGAAATTCGCCCGCCGGGACAAAAGCGATGCGTGGCAAAGACGCCGAAAACGCCGACCTTCACCTGCTGCGCGCCCTCTGCCAGGCCGCCGACGCCGCGCTCGTCCGCCGAGCCTGTCGCTTGCTGCGCCGCTATCCCTGGCCGCAAGGCGAACGCCGCATCGTCTACGAATGCTGCGCCGCGCTCAGCGCCCGCGGCGCTCGCATCAGCCACGCCAACCTCGCCGCCGAAGTCACCCGCGCCGGCTTCCCCGATGTCGATCTGGAATCCCTGTTCGCTCCGCTCGCCTCGCCCGATCGCGAACTCGCACGCCGTCTCGACGCCATCGAAAAGGAAACCGCATGAAGGAGAAATGGATGCTCGGCCCGCGCGCCCTTCGCTGGCTTTCGATCGCCGACCTCATTGGCATTCCTCTCCTGATTCTTCTGTTCATCTGGCGCTGGCAATTCACCCATTTCCGGATGTGGCTGGTTTTCCCCATCTGGATCGTGGCCAGTTTCCTGCTGCACCGCGACACGCCGAAAACGCTCGGCTGGCGCGCCGACAATCTGAAACAGGCCGGTATCGAAGCGGCGATCTTTTTCGGCGCCGCGATTTCCGTTCTTTTCGCGATCGCCTCGGCGCGCGGCATGCCGCATCACCTGGCATGGCACGCCATCGCCGAGCACCTGTGGACCTATTTCGCCTTTTGCCTGTTGCAACAGGTGGCGCTGAATTCGCTGGTGAACAACCGCGCGATTTCGCTCTTCTCGCGCCCGTGGCTGTCGTCGCTGGTGGCCGGGCTGGTTTTCGCATCGGCTCACTGGCCGAATCCCGTGCTGGTTCCCATCACGCTCGTGGGAGGGGTGGCGATGGCGTGGCTTTTCCGCCGGAATCGCAACATTCTGACGCTGGCATTCGGGCAAGCCGTTGTCGGCTCGCTGCTCGCATTGGCGTTCCCCGCCGCGTGGATTCACCATCTGCGCGTCGGCCCGGGCTATTATCAGTGGAAGTAGGCGGAACGATCGTGTAGGGTTTGGCGACGAAAGGAAAAGCGAGGGTGTTCATCGCGTTGCGGTACTACTGGGAAACCGCGAAGGGCTACCGCCTGCGCCCGTGGGAGAGCCCTTACATCCGCTGGCGCCTCGAAACGTTTTTCGGCCCGGCCGCCGCGGAAGCCAAAGGCTGGGCCTTCTTCATGCTCCTCTGGCGCGAACGCGCGCGCATGCGCCGCTTCCTGCGCTGGGCCGCCGAACGCCGCGCCGTCCAGGCGCGCGCGCGTACCTGACCCGCGGCCGCAACAGACGCATCTCCTGCGCAGCTCCGCTCCAAATGAAAGGCTGTCATCCTGAACGAGGATTTTTGCGACGAACGCAGTGAGTCCCGACGCAGTGTGTCGGGAAGGATTCCGAACGCGTCGAGACATCGTCGAGAACTAAGCGGTCCGGCTGCGGCGAATTCGAACCAGCTGTCGCCCTCAGCAATCCTCGATTGCTGAGGGCGCAGCTTTTACAGACTATGCAACGCAGGCGTTTAGCGGCCGGCTACCGGTGCCGCCCGCCGTGGGGGTTGTCGCGCTTGCCTTGATTCCCTTTCGGCCGCGCCTGCTGCCGGCCGGGATTGCCACCCTGCCGTTGCGCTGGTCCGCCGCGGCGATCCTGCTGCTGCGGCCGCGCCTGCTGGCGATTCCAGTTCCCTTGCGGCTGGCGCGCTTGTTGCCGGTTGTCGGGACGCGCCTGGTAGCGTTGCTGCTGTTGCCCGCCCCGGTAGTTCCGTTGCTGTTGCTGCTGTCTCCAATTGGGAGATTGTCCCTGCTGCCGCTGCTGCTGTTGCTGTCCGCCTCGGTAGTTTCGGTCTTGGGGCTGCTGCCGCTGCTGCTGTCCGCCTTGGTAGTTTCGGTTTTGGGGCTGCTGCTGCTGCTGCTGCCGCCAGCCGGAAGGCTGTCCCTGTTGCTGGCGCATTTGCTGGCGACCGTAATCGGGATGCTGCTGGTTTTGATTACCCTGCCGTCCCGCGTCGCGGTAGCCCTGCTGTCCGCGCTGGTCTCGCCCGGAGGGCTGTTGTCCAAACGAATGCCACTGCCCGCCCTGCTGACGCCCGCGGTCTCCCTGCTGGCCGGCTCGATACGGGCCTCCGGCGCGAGTGGCGTGCTCGACGTGGTTACCATCGAACCTTCCGGGCCTGTACGTCGCGGCGATATCCGGCCGCCCATGGTTTTGCGACCAACGCTCCTGGGGCATTCTCCGCGCGTATTGTTCCTGCCGGTCCTGCTCGCGATTCGGGCCCATGCGGCGTTCGCGCTCCGCCTCGAAATCATCGCGATTCGGCCGCGCATCGATTCCGCCCCGCCCGCCGTTGAAGCTGATCCGTTCGCGGCCTCTGCCCCAATCTCCGTGGTGGAATTCGTCCCGGTAGTAAACGTGACGGAACCCGTCTCCGTCCACCCGATTCACGGCGCGGTTATAGAAGAATGCGCCGCCCCGCCAATACCCTCCGTCGTATCCGACGCCGAAGTACCCGAATCCGTAATTGATTCCGCCGTAGAATCCGACTCTCGGGCCCCAATATCCCCGATGCCAGACGAAAACCGCCACTTCCGGATCCCAGCCCCAATAGCCAGGCGTCCAGAGCGCGCCCTGAAATGGCGCCATCACCCAGGTGCCCGGAACCCAGTAGTAACCGTCGTCCCGGTCATAAGCCCAATAACCCGGCGTCCAGATGTACCCCGGACCGGGGCACATCGGCTGCGCGTACACCGGCAGCGGCGGAGGGCCAAAACTCACCGAGACGCCCACCGAAACCTGCGCCCCAGCATTGGCGCGCGCCGGCGTCGGCATGAAAACCAGCACCGCCATGAGCAGAAGGCCGACGATCGCGCCCGCGCCCATCCTTCCCACCAATATCGACTTGGCTTGCTTTCTCACGGAGCCTGCCTCCCCTGCCTCTATTTGTGCGTGCCGGTCATCGGCACAAAAATGGTTTCCGCGCATGGTGCACCTCCCGGCGCTAGCCCATTGGACTCCCTTTTTGCCTTCGGGGTTTTCCGACTCGTCAACCTAGTGCACAGGTAGTAAATACTTCACGGCGGCGTACCTGCTCTGGCGAAGACCAAACCGGCATGATTGCGGCGGTGCGTGTGGCAGCCTGCCAAACCGCGCGGGGTCCAATTCCAGCGCATTCTTGGCTTTGGGTGTTGCGAGTAGAAGCGACCGGTTGAGCCGCCTTTTTTCCCAACAACCGAGAGGAGGCCGCGTCAGTTACGCCAAAGGGCCCAGAGGTATTTGAGGCTGAGGACGGCGAGTCCTAAGGAGAACAGGAGCAGGGTGCCGGGTTCGGGGGTGGGCAGAGGCGCGTTGCCCGGCGAAGGGTAAACCGGTGTGCCGCCGGATCCGCCGCCACCTGGCGGGAAGAAGACCACGGGGAAAATGGGCGGTCCGCCCCACGAACCGGTAGCTGTACCCACGCCGGTCGGCAGCAAGTGGATGCCCGCGCTGAGCGGCGGCAACTTGAAGGAAGCCGGAGAGAGATGCAGGATCGGCGCGGCCAGCGCCAGATCGGACGGTTCGAAGGAAGAGGTCGGCTGCTTGGGGACGGCGGAAACGCGATTTCCGCAGCGGGAGCGGGCGTAATGGGTGCCGTCCGTGAGGAGCGTCTCGCCCGCGAACAGGGCGATTTTGTGGTTGGTCCAGAAGATCGAATTGCCGAGGCGATAGGAGACGTAGGCTTCGCGCCCATGGCGCAAACGCACGAAGCGCAATTTCTGCAAATCGAAATCGGCGTAATGTCTGGCAACCAGGGGATCGTGCGCCAGCACCTCGGCGAGCTGCTTTTCGCTGTGCACTCCTCCGGGAATCACGGAGTAGAGCCCCGTGGGCGCCGCGGAGGCGTTCGACTCCGACGCCAGCACCTCCAGACCGCGGGCTCGAGATGGCGCGGTTGCCGCGGCCCGGGCGGCGGCGGGTGCGGGCAAGGGGCTCGAGAGGATAAATTGGCGAGCGATCAGAAATGCCGCGCCTGCCAGCAGGAGCAGCGCCGCCCAGGTCAGCGTTCGGGCGAGGGCTTTGCGTCTGGCATGTTTCGATCGCCAGGTTCTTTTCCCTGCTATTTTGCCCATGTTTTGTTGCCCGCGCTGTAATCTGCAATCGAGACTCCGCGGCGAACGGCTGCCGCGAATGAGTAAATACCAGAGCAGCGTTAGGCCTTGGCTAGCCAGACGTTACAGCCTCCGGCACTATCCCGATTCCCATGAATCTGGCTGCCTTACGGCCGCCCAGGGCCGAAGCGAGTCACGATCGAGCTGGCCGGGCGGCGGCCTTCCTTCCCGCCCGGGCCGCTTCGCTCTTCGAACCGCGGCCGGCGAGGTCCGGGAAATGTGAAATGGATTGCAGCATCGGTGGCACGCGGTTTCCCTGGAGTTCTATGCCGGGAAAGTAAAAAGCTAGCCAATGGGGAAGATTTCCCCTGCGGCCGGGGAACGGAGAGCCGGGGCTGAATGCACCGCGCGTTTCGCAGGCTGCTCCCGCGTGGTGGGTTCGGCGGTTGATTTCTGGGACAAGCGCACGGGCAGGAGTGCCCGTGCCACTTCGCGCGCACACGACCACGCCCTTGGCCCGTTCCCACACCCGGGAGAAGCGGGAGGTTGTGTTTCGCATGCGATCATTGGAAAATGGCGCGTTCGCTCGCTCACAAGAATCGAGAGGCCAAGGAATGAAGAGGGTTTCCCTGTTGCGTTCAAATGGAATTCTGCTGCTGGTGATTTTGGCGATGCTGGTATCGGTGGGCGAAGGGCGCGCGCAACGATTCCCGCGCAGGCCGCCTCCAAAACCGGGCACGATGCTGGCGGATGGATACGTCCAATTTCAGACGCCGGAACTCGATCTGAAACTCGTGCGCTCGTCGCAAACGGTTGCGGCGCTCGATCCCAAAGCGGCCAGCGGTTTCGATTTCACACCGGGCGACCGGCTGATCGCTCGCTCGCAGAACGGGTACTACCAACTGGGCGACATCGATCTGCGCCTCCGCACGGGGACTTCGGGCTCCTGGCAGAGTTTTTCGACATCTCTGGCGCGGCAGCCTGTGACGGCTTTGCCCGCCGCGAAAGGCGAACTGGCTGCGGCGAACCTCGCGCCGACGCTGCCCGCCGATATTCCGCTCGCGATCACGCGCATCTGGGCTGTCGAAAATGGCAATCTGGCGCTGCGTTTCGTCTTGAAGAACAAAACCAGCCACCCCGTTGAAATCGGCTCGCTCGGCATTCCAATGATCTTCAACAACATTCTGTCCGGGCGCACGCTCGAGCAGGCCTATGCGAAATGCTCCTTCTACGATCCCTACATCGGCGAGGATGCCGGCTACCTGCAAGTGACACCGCTACGCGGCGTGGGGCCCGTGCTGCTGGTCGTGCCCGACGGCCGAACGCCGTTTGAAGCCTACAAACCGATCCTGAATCCGGCCGGCTACCGCTTCCGCCAGTGGAAGCCGGAGGTCTTCAAGGACCTGACGCCGCGAAGCAACACCTTCGAGGGCTTCTACGACTGGATGGTCCACAGCCTCGCCTACGCGCAGGACCAATGGAAGAACGCCGAGCCGTGGAATCCGCCAACCGCGCTGACGCTCGCGCCCGGCGAAACGAAAACCTACGGGTTGAAATTTCTGGTGGCTCCCTCGGTGCGCGGCATCGACAAAACGCTCGCCTCGAACGACCGGCCGGTGGCCGTGGGCGTGCCCGGATACGTGTTGCCGACCGACATGAACGTGAAGCTGTTCCTGAAATATCCCGAAAAAATCGCGTCGATGAAGGTCGAGCCGCGGGAAGCGATTTCGATTCGCCACGACGGCACGCGTACGGGCGGCTGGAAAACGTTTACACTGCGGGGCAAAACCTGGGGCCGCTCGCGTCTGACGATTACCTATGGCAACGGCATCGTGCAGACGATCAACTATTTCGCGATCAAGCCGGAAGCCGAGGCCGTCGCCGACATGGGCCATTTCCTGACCACGAAACAGTGGTTCGTCGATCCCAAGGATCCCTTCCATCGCAGCCCTTCGGCGATGAGCTACGACCGCGTGACCAACCAGATCGTCACGCAGGACAGCCGCGTCTGGATTGCCGGCCTCAGCGATGAAGGCGGCGCGGGATCGTGGCTGGCGACGATTCTGAAAGAATACGGCGAGCCGAATCCGGAAGAGATCGCGAAGTTCGAGAAATTCGTCGACGGCGTGATGGGGGGCCAGCTGCAATACAAGGACGGGCCGAAACAGTTCGGCGTGAAGAAGAGCCTGTTCTTCTATCAGCCGGATCTCTTGCCCGCCGGCTACTACCGCAGCGACATCGACTGGCGCAGCTGGACCAGTTGGAACAAGAAAGCCGCTTCGTCGGTCGATCGCTCCTACGATTACCCGCACGTGGCCACGGCGTATTGGGTGCTGTACCGGCTGGCGCGCGATCACCAGGGCCTCGTCACCGATCATTCCTGGCAGTGGTATCTCAATCAGGCGTACCAAACGTCGATGGCGATGACGCGCTACGCGCCTTACTACGCGCAGTTCGGCCAGATGGAAGGCGACATCTTCGTCGAGATTCTCAAGAGCCTCCAGCGCGAAGGGATGACCGAGCAGGCGCAAACGCTCGAAGCAGCGATGCGCAAGCGCGCCGACATCTGGCGAGACAAGGCGTATCCCTTCGGCAGCGAGATGCCGTGGGATTCGACCGGCCAGGAAGAGGTGTACGCGTGGATGCGCTATTTCGGTTTCCGGAACAAGGCCGAAGTGACGCTGAACGCGATCCTCGGCTACGACCCGACGATACCGAATTGGGGCTACAACGGCAGCGCGCGCCGCTATTGGGATTTCATCTACGCGGGCGAAACGCGGCGGCTCGAACGGCAATTGCAGCATTATGGGTCGGGCATCAATGCCCTGCCCTTGCTCGCCGAGTATCGCCGCCATCCCGATGATTTCTATCTCCTGCGCGTCGGCTACGGCGGCATCACCGGCCCGCTCACGAATATCGATCAGGAAGGCTTCGCGTCCTGCGCCTTCCACGCGTTTCCGGACATGCTGAAGTTCGATTCCTACTCAGGCGATTACGGAACGAATTTCTTCGGCGTCGCCATGGCGGAGGCGACGTACATCGTCGACCATCCGGAATTCGGCTGGCTGGCGTTTGGCGGGAATCTGCGGGCCAAAGGCGGTCGCGTGGATGTGACGCCGCTCGACGCCTTCCGCCGGCGCGTCTATCTGGCGCCCTACGGCCTTTGGCTCAAGCTCGATGCGGGAAGATTCCGTCAGGTTGAAATCGATGCGAAGACAGGCGTGGTCCGTGTCGAACTGGATCTCGCGACAAACTATACGAGAGACGCGCTCCTGCGCGTAGAGCAGCCGGCGAAGGTGGCGGGCGTCGGAGAATATCGCCCGGTGCGTGCGCTCAAGATTGAACGGGGAGCGTACGTCGTGCCGTTGGGCAGCAAGACCACCTGGCTCGAACTGAAACCGCAACCGTAGGTCGCGAGCGCTGATTTTAGTAGCGCAGCCACTCTTGATGTCATAACGGAGCCGGCTCCTTGCGACCGAGTAGACTTGGCGGTGAAGGCCGACCAAGGCTCGGAGGAAAGGAGCCGGGCAATGTGGATTATAGGCTGCGATTTGCACACGCGGTATCAGCAGGTGGCGGTTTTGAACACGGCGACCGGGGAGACGATCGAGCGACGGCTCGATCACGAAGGCGAGCAGGTGCGGAGCTTCTACGCCGCGCTGGAGTCTCCGGTGCGAGTCGGGATCGAAGCGACCGGTGCGGCCGGTTGGTTCGAGCAGTTGTTGGGTGAGTTGGGCCACGAGTTGTGGGTCGGCAACGCGGGCGCGATTCGGGCGGCCGAGCCGCGACGGCAGAAGACCGACGTGCGCGACGCGCGTCTGCTGCTGCGGTTGTTGACCGAGGATCGCTTTCCGCGGATCTGGCTTCCGTCGCTCGAAGAGCGGGACGTGCGGCAGCTGCTGACGCATCGCTCGAAGCTGGTCGGCATGCGGACGGCGCTACGCAACCAGCTGCAGGCGCTGGCGCTGGGCCAGGGGCTGCGGCTGGGCCAGCGGTTGTGGGGCCCGGCGGGCCGGAGCGCGCTCGAGCAACTGGCGCTCGGCGAACGAGCCGCCGCGCGGCGTCACGATCTGCTCGAACTGCTCCGCTCGCTCGATGCGCGGATCAAGCAACTCGACGCCGCGGTGGAAGTCGAAGCCCGGCGCCGGCCCGACGCCGTGCGGTTGATGGAACAGCCGGGCGTGGGTCCGGTGACAGCGCTCGCCTTCGTGCTGATCGTCGGCCCGGTCAGCCGGTTCCGGTCGAGCCGACAGTTGATCAGTTACCTGGGACTGATCCCGAGCGAGGATTCCTCGGGCGGCCGCCAGCGCCTGGGACACATCAGCAAGCAGGGCAATGTGATGTTGCGCTGGCTGCTGGTCGAAGCCGGGCACACGGCCGCGCGGCACGATCCGGAACTGCATCGTTGCTACACCCGTTTGAAGCACCGCCGCGGCGCCAACATCGCCAAGGTCGCCGTGGCCCGCAAGCTGGCGGTGCGGTTGTATTGGATTCTGCGCTCGTCCCAACAGACCAGCGTGGAAGGTGACCGGCAGGGCAGCCCGGCCACAGCCATGGTGGGGGCAACCCCATCGCACTCTTGATTGGGCGCCCTGCCTCTCCCGAGCGATCGGGAGAGTTCGCAGAAGAGATCATGGTCGGTAGTCGGTGACCGAATAGATGGCTGGTGGCACCAACCAGTGGCCACCGCAGGATCGAAAGCGACGAGCCTTGGTCGGACGAGCAAAAGATCCTGGTAAGAAAAAAAACAAGAGCCACCGCCGCTCTCCGCTACAGGTGTCTCTTGACAGAGCCGGCTCCGTTATAGATGGCTGCGGCAGAGGAAAGTTCTCCGCACGGGAACGGCTGAAAGCGATCGTGGCGGCGATGAGCGGGAGTCTTGTTTCTCGTGTACCTTGGCAAAAGGCCGCAGCCAGAGTGGCTGCGCTACCAAACCCAAGACACGCCCACGCCCGGTCGTCCTGAGCGAAGATTTTTGCGACGAACGCAGCAAGTCCCGACGCGGTGTGTCGGGAAGGATGCCCTCAGCGCTGAGGAAATGCGAAATAACGCCGGCATCAAGCTGTCAGCGCCGCCGCGCGCGCTACTTGGCTATGGACTGGAAGAATTCCTCAATGGATTTCTTGGCCGCGCCCTCGAGCATGCGCGAGCCGATGGCGGCGAGCATGCCGCCGAGTTGCACCTCGCCTGAGTAGCGGATTTCCGTGCCTTCGTCCTTGGCGGCCAGCTCCACTTTGCCGTCGCCGTTGATGAAGCCGGGGCCGCCGCGGGCGTTGATTTTCAGGCGCATGGAATGCGGCGGGTCTTTTTCCAGGAGTTCCACGGCACCGTCGAAATTGCCCGAGACCGGTCCCACCTTGTACTTGATCGTGGCGCGATAGCGGTCCGGGCCGTCGACTTCGAGTTTGTCGACGCCGGGCAGACTTTTCGCGAGCACATCGGGATCGTTCAGTCGTTCCCACACGGTTTCCGGTTTCGCGGCGATGGTGTATTGGCCTTCGATCTTCACGATTTCTTTCCTCCGGCGCGGGCGATGGCGGCTTCGAGCGCCCGGCGCGCGTAAACCGCGGCGGCGGCGCGGCGATAGGCGGCCGACGCATGAATATCGCCCAGCGGGTCGACCCCGTCGGTCACCTTTTCCGCCGCTTCGGCGAGCAGTTTCGGTGTCGCCTTCTTGTCGATCAGCATCTGTTCGGCTGCCGTGGCGCGATAGGCGCGCACGGCGACGCCGGTGATGCCGATCGCCGCGGATTCAATCTTCTCGCCTGCTCCCAGAGTAACACGGGCCGCGACTCCCGCCAGCGCGAAGTGGGAGGCGGGCTGAGGCAGCTTGCGATAGGCGGCGCCGGAGCGTTCGCCGGCGCGCGGGATGCGCACTTCGGTGAGGATTTCGCCCGGGCGGAGCTGCGTCGTCATCAGATCGACGAAGAACTCCCCGGCGGGAATGACGCGGCTGCCGGCGCTCGACGTGGCGACGATTTCGGCGTCGAGCGCGAGCATCGCCGCCGGATAATCGGCGGCCGGATCGGCGTGCGCCAGGCTGCCGCCCAGGGTGCCGCGGTTGCGCACCTGCACGTCGCCGATTTCCGCGGCGGTTTCCGGCAGCAGCGGGCAGGTGATGCGGAGCAGATCGGAAGTCTCGACGTCGTGATGCGTGGCGAGCGCGCCGATGACGAGCCTTCCGGCCTCCTCGCGAATCGAGCGGAGCGAGCGGACGCGGCCGATGTCGATGACGTAGCGCGGAGCCGAGAGGCGAAGCTTCATCAGCGGCAGAAGGCTGTGGCCGCCGGCAAGGAGCTTCGCTTCGTCGCCGTGGCGTTCGACCAGGCGCAAGGCTTCGTCGAGGCTTTTCGGCGCGAAATATTCAAATGCGGCTGGGATCATGGCTCGTCTCCGATTCCCGAAAATTCAAACCCGCCGGCGAGACGCCGGCGCTGCAGGCTCTTCGGACCTTGGCCCGAGATGCGCTCTTCACTTCCTCAACTGCCTACCGCCGCGGGCAGGCGCACGGGCGAGGAGATGTGTTCGTGAACGATCACCCAGTGCCCGTCGCGATTTTCCCAGAACGGCGGTCTGTTGGGCGTCGAAATCCTGCTGGCGGCCGCTATTCCACATCACCTCGACGTGCAGGCTCGATGTGGTCCAGGCCACGGGGCCCTTCTCGGTCACCTTGAGGTCGCTGCCGGGCGTGAACTCGAGCGACATGGCGTTGTCGAACAGCGCCGATTTCATGCCCTCGCCATAGGCGCGCCAGCCGTGATATTCCGTTTGGCCGAGGCCGTAGAAGACGAGCCCGGCATCCTTGGCGTAGAGCGGAGACACCACCGCGGGATTATCGGTCTGCGCCGCGGCGGTCCACAGATGGCAATAGCGGGCGAGCAGCGGACCGAACTGTTGCCGCGGGCTCAACTGTGCTCCCTTTCCCGGCACGAGCGCCACCGCCACCATGGCGAGCACGATGGCGGCCAGGGTCAAACCGGTCAGGTCCGAACCTTCTCCACTTCGCGCATTCATTTTCCCCTCCGAGGCCGGCCCGAGGGACCGGCAGTGGCCTCACGGATGGTTTTCCAGATGCGTTCACGCTTGAGCGGCATGTCGATGTGCCGGACACCGAGCGGCGCCAGGGCATCGACGACGGCGTTGACGAGCGCGGGCGTCGCGCCGATCGTGCCGGCTTCGCCCACGCCCTTGACCCCCATCGGATTCACGGGAGTGGGAGTGACGGTGCCGTAGGTTTCGATCCACGGGAGGTCCGACGCGCGCGGAATCGCGTAATCCATCAATTCGCCGGTGAGCAGCTGGCCCTGCTCGTCGTAGATTGCCTCCTCGAAAAACACCTGCCCGATCGATTGCACGATTCCGCCTTGCAACTGGCCCTCGACCAGCAGCGGATTGATGACGTTGCCGCAGTCGTCGGCGGCGATGTATTGGCGCAGTTTCACGTCGCCGGTTTCCGGATCGACCTCGACGACGGCGACGTGCGTGCCAAACGGGAACGTGAAGTTCGACGGTTCGTAGAAATGCGTGGCTTCGAGGCCGGGCTCGACGCCGGGCGGCAGGTTCTTGGCCGTGTAGGCGGCGCCGACGGCGTCGCCAAAGGACATGGATTTTTTCGGATCGCGCTTCGAGACGATCTGTTTGTTGCGCAGGACGAGCTTGGCGGGGTCCTCCTCGAGCAGATGCCCGGCGATTTTCAGCAGCTTGTCGCGCAGTTTTTCAAGGCAGCGGTACATCGCCGTGCCGCCGACCGCAAGCGAGCGGCTGCCGAAGGTGCCGATGCCATAGGGAACGGCGGAGGTATCGCCATGAACGATGATGACGTCGTCCATGGTGACGCCGAGCATGTCGGCGGCGATCTGCGCGAAGCTGGTTTCCTCGCCCTGGCCGTGCGGCGAGGAGCCGGTGAGCACGCGCACGCGCCCGCTGGGCTCGACGCGCACCGTGGCGCTTTCCCAGCCGCCGGAGGGCATGGCGCTCGACGGCCCGAGCGCGCAGATTTCCACGTAGCTCGAAAGCCCGATGCCGATGAGGTGCCCCTTCTTGCTCTTGCGCGCCGCGGCCTGTTCGCGGCGCAGCTTCTTGTATTCGGATTTTTTCAGCGCGAGATCCATCGCGCCCTGGTAGTTCGCCGTGTCGTAGATGAGGCCGGTGGCCGTGGCGTAGGGAAAATCTTTCGGCTTCGGGAAATTTTTGCGGCGGAATTCGGCCGGGTCCATCTTCAGCTCGGCGGCGACGTAGTCCATGCCGCGCTCGACGAAATAGGTGGCTTCGGGCCGGCCGGCGCCGCGATAGGCGTCGGTGGACATCTTGTTGGTAAGGACGCCGGTGATTTCGACGCGCAGGTTGGGGATTTTGTAGCAGCCGGGCATCATCAGGCCGGTGAGGGTGGGGATGAGCGGCGTGAGGAGCTGAAAATAGGCGCCGAGATCGGCGAAGCACTTGGCGCGAATGCCAAGCACGGTGCCGTCGCGCTTGACGGCGAATTCCATCTCGCAGATCTGGTCGCGGCCGTGAATCGTGGCGAGGAAATTCTCACGCCGGCCCTCGATCCACTTCACCGCTTTTTCCAGCTTCATCGCCATGTGGCAGGCGAGCGCCTCTTCCGGATAGACGTTCAGCTTGCTGCCGAAACCGCCGCCGACCTCGGGCACGATCACGTAGACGCCGTACTCGGGGAAATTCAGCATCGCCGCGATTTGCGTGCGCAGGATGTGCGGAATCTGCGACGCGGACCAGAGCGTGATGCGGTTGTCGCCGCGATCGTATTGGGCGAGCACGGCGCGGCCTTCCATCGCGACCGGGACCAGGCGCTGATTCGTCATGCGCAGCTTGATGACGCGGTCGGCCTGCTTGAACGCCTTCTTTACATCCCCGCCTTCGAGTTCCCAGTGATAGGCGGCGTTGTCGGCGTGCGAATCGTGGACGCGGGGGGAATCCTTGCGCAGCGCTTTTTCCGGATCGACGACCACAGCCAGCGGCTCGTAATCAATTTCGACGAGTTCCATCGCGTCGCGCAGCGGTGTAAGGGTCGCTCGCGACAACCGCGGCGACGCCTTCGCCGACGAATCGCGCTTCGCCGGTGGCGAGCACGGGGCGCGGGGCCGGCTTCATGTCCGGAATCTGCGCGGCGCAAGGAACCGGGCCGATCGCGCCTTCGATGTCCTCGGCCGTGACGACGGCGACCACGCCCGGGGCGTTGCGCGCTTTCGTGGCGTCGATCGAGCGGATGCGGGCGTGCGCGTAGGGGCTGCGCACGATGCCCATGTGCAGCGTGCCCGCAAGCTTGATGTCGTCCACATAATGGGCGATGCCCTGCACCAGGCGCGGGTCTTCCTTGCGCTTGATCGGCTTTCCGACGTATTTCGTGGCGGTGGCCATGTTCCCCTCTTCCGAAGCCGCGGCGCGGCTTCAGCGCTTGTGCGCGCGCAGCTTCTTCGCGGCGTATTGGACCGCTTCGACGATGTGCTGGTAGCCCGTGCAGCGGCACAAATTGCCGTTGAGCGCCCGGCGGATTTGCGCCTCGGTGGGATTGGGATTCTCGCGCAGCAGCCCGACCGCCGTGAGCATCATCCCGGGCGTGCAGTAGCCGCACTGCAGCCCGTGTTTTTCCCAGAAGCCTTCCTGGATGGGATGCAGTCCTCCGGCCGCTTCCGGAAGCGCGGTGAGGCCCTCGACCGTGGTGATCTCCGCGCCGTCGGCCTGCACCGCCAGCATCGTGCACGATTTCACCGGGTGGCCGTCGACGAGCACGGTGCAGGCGCCGCAAAGCGTCGTCTCGCAGCCGACGTGCGTCCCGGTGAGCCCAAGGACTTCGCGCAGGTAGTGGACGAGCAGCAGGCGCGGCTCGATTTCGTTCTGGCAGCTTTTTCCGTTGACGTGAACCTGTATTTCGACGCCCATAACCCCTCCGCAGGCAGGTACCGACGATACGGGAGCACCGGCAGGCGCCTCAACTTACATCGGCTGCAGGGACGATTTCAAGCCTTTGAGGATGATTAATGGGGTCGCGGCGGGTGTGGAGAGTGAAAAAGATTGCGCACACCGGGAATGGCAGAATTCGGTTGCCGGACCGGCCCACCCCTCGGGCGAAGGCTGCCCCAGGAGTGGGCACCGGGGTTAGGTCATGAGGACTTCAGGGTGTAGGAGCTCAGGACTTGCATGTAATTGCCCCGTTCGAAGGCCCCGGGATCGGGGACGGCGCGCCGCGCCATGCTGCCTTGCATCTGACGGATGGATTCGTACTCGTGTTCCTGCATCCAGCGCTGCACTTCGTCCAGAATCACGGCAATGTGCTCGATGCCGTTTTCGAGAAGCGATGACGTGGTCATCGCAGCGCGGGCGCCGGCCATCATGCATTTCAGCACGTCGAGCCCGCTGTGGACGCCGCCGGTGACGGCGAGGTCCGCGCCGATCTGGCCGAAGAGGATCGCGACCCAGCTCAAGCGCGGCAGCAGATCCTCCGAGCGGCTCAGGTGCAGCGCGCGGACGACTTCCAGCGCTTCGAGATCGAAATCCGGCTGGTAGAAACGGTTAAAGAGGACCAGCCCTCCCGCGCCCGCTTTGTCCAGTTGGCGCGCCATGTTCGCGAGCGAGCTGAATGTGGGGCCGATTTTCACGGCCAGCGGAACGCGCACCGCACCTTTTACCTCCGCGACCAGATCGCAATAGCTCTGCTCGATCTGCGCGCCGGGAATCTCGGGGTCGACGGCCAGATGATAGATGTTCAGCTCGATCGCATCGGCGCCGGCGTCCTGCATCATGCGGGCGTAGCGCGTCCAGCCGCCTTTCGAGGTGCCGTTCAGGCTCGCGATCACGGGGATGGCGACGGCTTTTTTCGCGCGCTCGATGTGCTTCAGGTAGCCTTCGGGGCCCAGGTTGTAGTCCTTGAGATCGGGCAGGTAGCTCGAGGCTTCGGGCGAGCTTTCCGCGCCGCGTTCGAGCCAGTGGTCGAGCGCGAGCGATTCGAGTTGGATCTGCTCCTCGAAGAGCGAATGGAGGACGATCGCGCCCGCGCCGGCGTTTTCCATGCGGCGGAGATTGGCGATCTCTTTCTGCAAGGGCGAGGAGGAGACGACGACCGGGTTGCGGAGAGTGAGGCCGAGGTACGTGGTGCTCAGGTCGGTCATTGCGGGTCTCCCTTCGTCGCGACAGGCCCCTTCGTGGCGGGTTCGGCGGTCTTCTCTTCTTTCTCCGGTTTCTTTGTTTTTGCGGGAACCTGGATCGCCGCGAGCGCTTCGTAGAGTTTCCAGCGCGCCTCGACGTCGTGCTGGGCCAGATGGAGCAGCTCGCGCGCCGTTTCCGGATCGCTGTTCTGGAGAATCGTGAACCGCGTTTCGTTGTACATGTAGTTTCGCAGCGGAACGCTGGGCGGTTTCGAATCGAGTTGCAACGGATTCTTCCCTTCCCGGATCAGCGCCGGGTTGTAGCGGAACAGCGGCCAGTAGCCGGCCTGCGCGGCGATTTTCTGCTGCTCCATGCCGTGCTTCAGGTCGTAGCCGTGGGCGATGCAGGGGCTGAAGGCGATGACGATCGAGGGTCCGTCGTGGGCTTCGGCCTCGACGAGCGCTTTGAGCGTTTGCATGTCGCTCGCGCCCATGGCGATGCGCGCCACGTAGACGTTTCCGTAGCTCATCGCCATCAGCGCAAGGTCTTTCTTGGGCGTGCGCTTGCCGGCGAAGGCAAAACGCGCGACCGCGCCGAGCGGCGTGGCCTTCGAGCGCTGGCCGCCGGTGTTCGAATAGACCTCGGTATCGAGCACGAGGATGTTGACGTTGAAGCCCGAGGCGAGCACGTGGTCGAGCCCGCCGTAGCCGATGTCGTAGGCCCAGCCGTCCCCGCCAACGATCCAGACGCTCTTCCGAACCAGCGCATCCGAAACCGCCTCGAGTTCCCTGGCCTCGGGCGAATCGATCCAAGTCAGCTTTTCGCGCAGCCATTTCACGCGGCGCCGCTGCTCGTTGATTTCCGTTTCGCTCGACTGCCCCGCATCGAGGAGTTCGCCCGCCAAACCGTCGCCCAGCGTGCCCGACAGGCGGGCGAGGAGATGGCGCGCGTAATCGGCCTGTTTGCTGAGCGCCAGACGAATCCCGAGCCCGAACTCGGCGTTATCCTCGAAAAGCGAATTCGACCATGCCGGGCCCCGGCCTTCGGCGTTCGTGGTGAAGGGCGTGGTCGGCAGGTTGCCGCCGTAGATCGAGGAGCAGCCGGTGGCGTTCGCGATCACGGCGCGGTCGCCGAAAAGCTGGGTCATCAGCCGAATGTAAGGCGTTTCCCCGCACCCGGCGCAGGCGCCCGAGAATTCGAACAGCGGCTCGAGCAGTTGGGCGTCCTTCACTTGCGTAAGGCGCAGCGTCTCGCGCGGAGGATCCGGCAGCGAAAGGAAAAATTCCCAGTTTTCGGATTCGTCGTGGCGCAGCGGGGGCTGCGGCATCATGTCGATCGCCTTGTGCTTCACTTCCGATTTGCTTTTCGCGGGGCAGATTTCGACGCAGAGCCCGCAGCCGGTGCAATCCTCGGGTGAAACCTGCAGCGTGTAGCGCAGATGCTCGTATTCCTTCCACCACGGCTTGGCGGATTTGAACGTCTCGGGCGCGCGGGCGAGGGTTTCCGGTTCGTAGATCTTCGCGCGGATCACCGAATGCGGGCACACGAGCACGCACTTGCCGCACTGGATGCACAGCGCCTCGTCCCACACGGGAATTTCAAGCGCCAGGTTGCGCTTCTCCCAGCGCGCGGTGCCCGTGGGAAACGTGCCGTCGACGGGGAGCGCGCTCACGGGGAGCAGATCGCCTTCGCCTGCAATAATGCGCGCCGTCACTTTCTGGACGAATTCCGGCGCTTCGGCCGGCACGGGCGGCCGCATCGCGATCCCGTCCGCCACGGTTGCCGGCACCTTCACCTCGTAGAGGAGTTCGAGCGTGCGGTCCACGGCGGCGAAATTCATCTGGACGATTGCGTCGCCGCGCTTGCCGTACGTCTTGCGGATCGCCGTCTTGATCGCGGCGATGGCTTCCTCGCGCGGGAGGACGCCGCTCAGCGCGAAAAAGCAGGTCTGCATGATCGTGTTGATGCGTCGGCCCATGCCGCTCGCCTGCGCCACCGAGTCGGCGTCGATCACGAAGAACTTCAGGTTCTTCTCGATGATCTCTTCCTGCACGGCGTCCGGAAGCCGATCCCAGACCTCTTCCGCGCCATAGGGACTGTTCAAGAGAAACGTCGCCCCGGGCTCGGCCAGCTTAAGAATGTCCATGCGTTCAAGGAACGAGAACTGGTGGCAGGCAACGAAGCTGGCTTGCGAGATCAGGTAGGTGGAACGGATCGGCCGAGGCCCGAAGCGCAGGTGGGAGATCGTCACCGCGCCGGCCTTTTTCGAGTCGTAAACGAAATAGCCTTGCGCGTAGAGATCGGTGTTCTCGCCGATGATCTTGATCGAGTTCTTGTTTGCGCCCACCGTGCCGTCCGACCCGAGCCCGAAAAAGACCGCGCGAACGGTGCCCGGCGTTTCGGTGGAGAATTCAGGATCGAATTCGAGGCTCGTGCGCGTCACGTCGTCGCGGATGCCCACGGTGAAATGATTTTTCGGCGCCGGCTTTTTCAGCTCGTCGAAGACGGCGCGGACCATGGCGGGAGTGAACTCTTTCGAGGAGAGCCCGTACCGCCCGCCCACCACGCGAGGCATCGAGGCGAAGTGCGGCTTCCCCGCCGTTTGCGCCTCGCTCAGCGCCGTCACCGCGTCCATGTAGAGCGGCTCGCCCGTCGCTCCCGGCTCCTTCGTGCGGTCGAGGACGGCGATCGCCTTCACCGTCCGCGGCAGCGCGGCCAGGAAATGCTCGGCGGAAAACGGCCGGTAGAGGCGAACCTTCACCACGCCCACTTTTCCGCCCTTCTGCGCCAGGAACTCGACCGTTTCCTCGACCGTTTCCGCGCCCGAGCCCATCAGCACCACAACGCGCTCGGCGTCCGCGGCGCCGGCGTAGTCGAACAGGTGGTAGTGGCGCCGGGTGAGCTTGCCGAATTTCTCCATCTGGCGCTCGACGATTTCCGGGCAGTCCAGGTAATAAGGATTGATCGCCTCGCGCGCCTGGAAGAAAACGTCGGGATTCTGCGCGCTCCCGCGCAAAACGGGCCGCTCGGGCGAAAGCGAGCGCGCGCGGTGCCCGCGCACCAGGTTTTCGTCGATCATCGCGCTGAAGACTTCCGGCGCGAGCATCTCCACCTTCGCGATCTCGTGCGAAGTGCGGAAGCCGTCGAAGAAATGCAGGAACGGGATTCGCGATTCGAGGCTGGCGGCGCGGGCGATGAGCGCGAGATCCATCGCTTCCTGCACGGAATTCGAGGCGAGCAGCGCGAAGCCGGTCGAGCGGCAGGCCATCACGTCGCTGTGGTCGCCGAAGATCGAGAGCGCGTGCGTGGCCACCGTGCGCGAGGCCACGTGAATCACCGCGGGCGTCAGCTCGCCGGCCATTTTGTACATGTCCGGAATCATCAGCAGCAGGCCCTGCGACGCGGTGAACGTCGTGCCGAGCGCGCCGGCCTGAATCGCGCCGTGCAACGCGCCGGCGGCGCCCGCTTCGCTCTGCATCTCGATCACTTCCGGAACGGCGCCCCACAGATTTGTCTGTCCCTTCGCCGCCCACTCGTCGGCCCACTCGCCCATGGGCGAGGCCGGCGTGATGGGATAAATGGCGATGACTTCGCTGGTTTGGTAGGCAACGCGCGCGGCGGCCTCGTTGCCGTCGATCGTGACGATCTGTTTGGACGAATTGGACATGCCTGCATCTCCCTGGTCCGGAGCGAGGCCTGGTCGAGGCGGGCCCGCCAGTAGCGGGCGGAGTTTTTTACTGCTGAAAACCCGATCTATCCGCAGTATACATCCGCCGGGGCCCGCGGGTGCGCCGAACTCGTGGTAGGGTGTGAGAACGCAATCCTGCGTCGCGGATTGCACACCGGCTCACCGATTCCTCGCTTCTGGAGACGAGTAATGATCAAGCAATGGGAGCAGCACCTTTTTTCCGGCCATTGGTGGACGCATCCGGCGGAGATTCTCGCGCTGGCGCTGTTCGCGTGGTTTCTCCACCGGTACGTCATCGCCTGGCTGCGCAAGCTGACCAAGCGGACCGCGACCACCTTCGACGACATCCTGGTGGACCTGCTGGCGCGGGCGCTGCGGCCGCTGCTGGTGATCGCCGTGATCGCGGGCGGGCTGAACGTGCTGCCGCTGCCGCCGGAATTCCTGAAAGTAGCGAACCGCATCCTGTATCTGGCCGCGCTGGCGTTCGGCCTGTACTACATCGTGCAGTTGCTGCAATTGATTCTGGAGCGCTGGCTGGTGAAGTCCGCCGCCGATCGCTCGTTGCGCGATCCAATCCGGTTCGTCGCCAAGGCGCTGTTCGGGATTCTGGCGATGGTCGTGGTGCTCGAAAACCTGGGCATCAAACTGACGGCCGTTTGGACCACACTCGGCGTAGGCAGCGTGGCCGTGGCCCTGGCGCTGCAGGAAACGCTGTCCAATTTCTTCGCCGGGTTCTACTTGCAACTCGACCGGCCGATTCGAGTGGACGATTACGTGAAGCTGGACAGCGGCCAGGAAGGCTTCGTGCAGAAGATGAGCTGGCGCTCGACGCGCATCCGCACGATGTGGAACAACACCGTGATCGTGCCGAATTCGAAGCTCGCCTCCGACATCATCACGAACTACTCGATGCCCGAACCCGGCATGGCGCTGCGCCTCCCTTTCGGAGTGGGCTATTCCTCCGACGCCGAACTGGTGGAGCGCGCACTGCTCGAGGAAACGCGCGAAGCGGCGAAGGAAATCCCCGCCTTGCTGCTCCAGCCGCCGCCGATGGTGCGATTCATGCCGGGGTTCGGCGACTCGTCGCTGAATTTCACCCTGATCTGCCGCATCGCCACCTACACCGATCAGTACGTGGTCCAGGACGTTTTGAACAGGCGGATATTGACCCGCTTCCGCAAGGAAGGCATCCAGATCCCCTTCCCGCAGCGCGACGTGCATTTCTTCGTCGAAAAGAGCGACGAAGCGGCGAAGGTGGTGGTCAAGCAGGATGAGAAGTCGAAAGGCTAAAAAGTCCGGGCGCGAATCGTCGGCACCAAGGATTCGGCCAGCCCAAGTTCCGTCCACGTAGACGGTCCCCTTGCGCCGAGCCATTTCTCCCGATACGCTAATGCGCGGCGAGCGTATACAAGATAAAGAAGGCGAATCACGCCCCGCAGCCCCAAAAGCCGTCAAGAGTGACACCCTGAAAAAGTCACTCCCCTGAAAAGAAATGACTTCCACGCGCTTCAGGTCGACACGAGTGACACCCTGAAGCCCTCCTGTGTCACCCGGGGCCCCGTTGAACATTTGTCCACAGTCCTGCCCTAAGCCCAATAAAATCAAGACAGCTTCACCCGCAGAAAGGCCAGGGATTGCCAGAGACCCGGACCTCACTTCATTCCTGTGACACCCTGAACAGCGGGCCAGGGGGGCGCGGGAAGCTTCAGTCGGGCGATTCTGTGGTGGTTGTTGGCGCCGGTGCCGGGGCTGGGACGGGGAGTTTGTGTTCGGTCCGGGGCATGACTATGCCTAGCAAGGGCGGGGTCAGCAGCGTTGTCACTACAACCATGAGGATGATGGCGGAGAAGACGGTGTCGTCTACTACGCCGAGGGCTTTGCCAATGCTGGCGAAGATCAAGCCGACTTCGCCGCGAGGCAGCATGCCGATGCCTACCGAGAGCCAGCTTACGCCGCGGCCGGCTGCGGGACCGGCGACGAGCTTGCCGATGATGGCGACGACGGTGAGGATGGCGGCCAGTTCGATGGCGCGCCAGTTGAGGAATGTTTCCAGTTTCACTTGCAGGCCCATGAGCACGAAAAACACCGGCACGACCAAGGATTCCAGCGGCGAGAGGACTTCGCGGAGGGAATGCTCGTCTTCGAGTTCGTGAGTGAAGAAGCGCTCGAGGATGAGGCCGGCGGCGAAGGCTCCCACGATCGTCGCCAGGCCGATGCGGTTTGCCAGCCACGACAGCACGAACGCGAGGCCGAGGCCGAAGATCAGGCGGACGTTGCGGAAGCCCATGCGCCGGATGCGCGGCACGAGGCGCGGCGTGAGCCAGATGCCCGCGCCGATCGAGCCGACCAGAAACACAATCGCCTTCAGCGTGATTGCGGAGATTCCCCAGAAACTGACCGTGCCGCGGACGACGAGCCCGGTGACGACGGCGAGGACGAGCAGGCCGAGAATGTCGTCAATGACGGCGGCGCCGAGGATGATGTGCGCCTCGGTGCTCTGCGTGCGGCCGAGATCGTGGAAGACGCGCGCGGTGATGCCGACGCTCGTAGCGGTGAGGATGCCGCCGATGAAGAGATCGTGAGCGAGCGACATGCCGGGCATGACGAGGGCCATGGCGCCGAGTCCCAAAAACATCGGGCAGATGACGCCGACGATCGCGACCGAGAATGCGCGATGCCCAACGCGTCGCATCTCCGTGACGCTGGTTTCGAGACCGACAAGGAACAGCAGGAAGATCACCGCGATGCGGGACAGTTCGTCGATGAAGAGGAAGACGCCGACGGCGCGCGGGCCGACTTCGCTGCCGAGCGCGGCCAGCACGCGTGCCGTGTCGGGGCCGGGCGGAAGCATGGTCTTCGCCGCGCCCACCAGGCCGACGCCGTGCGAAAGCGCGTAGGTCATGATCTGGCGGATTACGTCGCCCTCGCGGATCACCGTGATGATCGGTTCGTGCAGCCAGTAGGCGAGGTTGCCGATCACGATGCCGACCAGCAATTCCCCGAGCACGGCGGGCTGCCCGACTTTCTGGACGAGCCAGCCTCCTACCGCGGCGCTCAAGCCGATGAGCATCAGCGCGATCAGGATCACGGCGACCGGGTCTGTGTAATGAGGCGTCACGGGATCAAATTTGTGGCCGCTCGGTGGAGCGGCACTTCTATTTTGCCCGTAGAAGTTGCTGCGTGGGGAAAAATCGTTGCCAGGAGGTTCACGACAAGTTCATCGGCGGCAAGTCGGCGAGCCAGGCGCATGCCCTGCCCCGCCCGGAGCGGGCGAAATTCCGGGCACGACCCCGGCGCAACGGCGAGATATTTCAGCGGGAGACGCGGCGGACCCAGATTCGGGATGTCGCCGGCAGGCCCAGGTGGACGAGGCGTTTCGGACGCCCTTCGACGACAAGCGTCATCGTTCTGATCGTATTCACGGGCGCGGACTTTGATGTGGGCGCCGGGGCGGAGGCGGAGCGCGTCCACGAATTCGAGGAAGCGTTTGTCTTTTTCCCAGATGTGCACGACTTCGAGCGAATCGCCGGGAGCGGCTTCCGACAGCGTGACCGCGCCCTGGCGCCGCAGCGCGGGCAGGCCGCCGAAGAGCGGAACGCCGTGCGGGCAGGTGCTGTCGTGGCCGAAACGTTTGAGCAGGAGCGCTTCGACCTGTAAAGAAATGGCGTGCTCGAGCCGCTCGGCCTCTTCGTGCGCGGCGGTCCAGTGGAGGCCGAGGACTTCGGTGAGAAGTTTCTCGGCGAGGCGATGGCGGAGTACGAGATGTTCCGCCGTTCGGCGGCCCTTGGCGGTAAGAACGATGCGGCCGTCGCGTGCGACGCGCAGGTAGCCGTCGCGCGCCATGCGCTTGAGCGCCGCGGTGACGGCGGGCGGCGTGACGGCGAGGTCCTTGGCAAGCCGGGCGCTGATCGGCGCCTGGCCATCCTGCACGATCTCCCAGATCGTTTTGAGGTAATCCTCGCGGGAAACGGAAGTTTTTTCTCGTGGCATCGGTCGACTCAACCGGCCTCGGGCGCGGCCGCGCGGAATTCAGCGGCGAGTTCCTGGACTTTGGCTTCGATTTGGGCGGCGATGCGGCGGTAAAGGTCAACGTCTTCGCCGAAGGGGTCCGCGATCTTCCATGCGACCACGGGCCGCGTGGTCGGGAACAGGCCGGGCGAATCGATCCCCGTGAGATTCACGACGAGATCGGCGCGGGCGAGGTCTTCAGGCCGGAAACCTTTTGAGGATTGGCCGTCGAACGATAGCCCGAACTCGGCGCCGACGCTGATCGTGGGCTCGGCGATCTTGCCGAAGGGCGAAAGGCCGGCGCTCGACGGATCGATGACGTCGGGAACGATTTTGCGGGCGAAGGCCTCGGCGAACTGGCTGCGGCACGAATTGCCGATGCAGATGAAGATCACGCGGCGGCGCGGAGGCTTCGCCGGTTTCTCAGCAGCCATTGCGCACCATTTTCAGGAAATAGGCGTGAATGGCCGGATCGGCCGAAAGTTCGGGATGAAACGTCGCGGCCAGGATTCGTCCCTGGCGGACGAGGATCGGATTGCCGTCGCGGCGCGCGAGGACTTCGACGCCTTCCCCGGCGCGCTCGATCACGGGCGCGCGGATGAAAACCATTTCGAGCGGACGATCGGAGATCGTCGTGAGCGCGCTCGTGACGCAGCTTTCGAGCTGGCGGCCGTAGGCGTTGCGAATGACCGTCATATCGACGAGGGCCAGCGAATCCTGCGTGGGATTCTTCACTTCCTTCGCCAGCAAAATGGCACCGGCGCAGGTCCCGAAGATCGCCATGCCCGCGCGAGCGCGCTCCATCAGCGGGGCCAGCAGTCCCTCCTCGGCCAGCAGCTTCATGTGCGTCGTGCTTTCGCCGCCGGGGAGCACGAGGCCGTCGAGACCCTCGAGATCGCCGGCGGTTTTGACGAGCACGGTTTCCGCGCCCAGCTCCTTCGATCCGCTTGCGGTGCGCGTCGAAATCTCCCTGAATCGCCAGAATGCCGATTTTCATTTTTCGTCAGGCCGCAATTGCAGGAGCAGACCGGCGAGATCGCCGAGCACCCAGCCCTCGATGATGCGGCCGGCCGAAATCTGGAACATGCCGACGCCGGCGTAGCGGATGCGATGGCCGGTCGGGCCGATGCCGAAGATTTCGCCGCGATGGGTGCCGGTATAGATGAGCCGCGCGACCACGCGGTCGTCCTCGCCGACCATCTCCTCGATCGAATTATGGAAATCGGGGAACGCGGACTGGACGTGTTTCATGTAGCCGACCAGGCCGCCGCGGCCGGCGACCATGCGGCCGAGCGAGCCGCGGAACCGGACATCCTGGTCGATCAGCTCTTCGGCCAGGCCGAACTGCCACGCGTTCCAGAGCTCGTCGTAGTAGCGGCGGATGAGCGCCTTGTTTTCCACGATCGACACGTCGGCGCTACCAGCCCCGGGTTTGCAGCAGTTCTTTTTCGTCGAGCTGGCGGACGTCGAGGCCCTTCATCGCCTCGCCCAGCTCCTCTGACGCTTCGAGCACCACCTTCGGGTCGTTGAAATGCGTGGTGGCCTTGACGATGGCGCGGGCGCGGAGCTCGGGATCGGTCGACTTGAAGATGCCCGAGCCGACGAAGACCGCCTCTGCGCCGAGCTGCATGACGAGCGCGGCGTCGGCGGGCGTGGCGATGCCGCCGGCGGAGAAATTCGGCACCGGCAGTTTGCCGTTGCGGGCGACCCAGCGCACCAGATCGAGCGGCGCGCCGAGGTCCTTGGCGGCGCCGATCAATTCATCCTCGCGCAAGCTGCGTGAGGCGGCGCATTTCGCCGACGATGGCGCGCATGTGGCGCACCGCTTCGACGATGTTGCCCGATCCCGCTTCGCCCTTGGTGCGAATCATCGCCGCGCCTTCGGCGATGCGGCGCAGCGCCTCGCCGAGGTTGCGCGCGCCGCAAACGAACGGCACCTTGAAGGAGTGCTTCCAGACGTGATTTTCCTCGTCGGCCGGAGTGAGAACTTCGCTTTCGTCGATGAAATCGACTTCCAGCGCCTCGAGCACCTGCGCTTCGGCGAAATGGCCGATGCGCACCTTGGCCATCACGGGGATGGTCACCGTCTTCATGATCTCGCGAATGATTTTCGGCGAGGCCATGCGCGCCACGCCGCCTTCCTTGCGGATGTCGGCGGGCACGCGTTCGAGCGCCATCACCGCGCAGGCGCCGGCTTTTTCGGCGATGCGCGCCTGCTCGGCGTTCGTGACGTCCATGATCACGCCGCCCTTCAGCATTTCCGCCAGGCCCACCTTCACCCGCCATTGCGGATCGGTGGAAAACGTCAGTTCCTCAGCCATCACTCGATTCCTCCACGCCAAAAGTTCGGGGATTCCCCACTTTTCGAAAACTCCATCATACCAGCGTTACCGCTCGAAGACCGTCACCCTGCGTCGCCCGCCCCCGGCGCGAACGCCGGCACGCTTCCCGGACCAGCTCGCCCAGAACACGGACGCCACGCGCGATGCGGCGCTCGCTTAATTCGGAGAAGCCCAGGCGGAGCGTATTGGGCTGGGCGTGCTCGAGATAGAAGAGCCGGCCCGGAGCGAAAATGACGTCGCGCTCCCGCGCGCGAACCAGCAGTTCGACGGCGTCGAGCCCCGGCGGCAGCGTGACCCAGACGCACATGCCGCCTTCCGGCGCGCTCCAATGCACCTCTTCCGGCATCGAGCGTTCGAGCGCTTCAACGGTGGCATCGAGGCGCGACCGGTACACCTTGCGCATGCGATCGAAGATGCTTCGTGAGCAGGCCTCGGCGAATGAATTCGGCGGCGGCCGCCTGGGCGAGCTGGCTGGTGTGCAGATCGGCGGCCTGCTTGGCCAGGCGCAGGCGTTCGGCCACGGCCTCGGGCGCGACGCACCAGCCCACGCGCAAGCCGGGAAAGGCGAGCTTCGAGAGGCTGTCGATCTGGATGACGATTCCGGCGCGATCGAGCGCTTTGAGCGAGGGTATCGGCAGGCCGGTGACGCGCAAGCGGGCGTAAATGTGGTCCTCGACCACGGGCACGCGGTAGCGCTCGGCCAGTTCGAGGACGCGACGGCGATCGGCGAGCGCGAGCGTGGTTCCGGTGGGATTCTGGAAATCCGGCATCAGGACGATCAACTTCACGCGGTTGCGTTCGAGCGCGAACCCGATCGCTTCGGGATCGACGCCGGCGCCGGGACGGACCGGGACGCCGATGGCGCGAACGTGCCGGCTCGAAAACGCGGCCAAGGCGCCGGGATACGTGGGATTTTCGAGCAGAACCGTGTCCCCGGGGCGCAGGAAGACGCGCGCGAGCAGATCGAGTCCCTGCTGGCAGCCGTCGGTGATGAGGATATGGTCGTGCGGGCCGACGATCCCGTCGGCGCGCAGCCATTCGCCGAGCACTTCGCGCAGTGCGGGATAGCCGTCGGTCTGGCCGAGCTGAAGGATTTCACGGCCGTGATGGCGGAGAACGGCGTTGCAGCAGCGGCGAAAATCGTCGAGCGGGAAGAGATTTTCCGGCGGGCGCGCGACGGTGAAGGAAATGGCGTTGCGCGCGGTGGTGGGCAGCAGGCGGTCGAGCGATTCCTCGGCGCGCTCCTCGGCAAAGAGACCGTCCCAGCGCACGGCGCCGTTGGTTTTCTCCTGACCGACAGCCGGGGACGCGGGCGTGAGCGACGACTCCTGATGGGGGTTGCCAGTGGCTTGTCCGCAAATGAAGGTCCCGCGGCCCACGTGGCCGCGAATCAGGCCTTCGGATTCCAGTTCAGCGTAGGCATTGGCCACGGTGGTGCGATGGACGCCGAGGCGGGCGGCCAGTTCCCGGCTGGGCGGGATGCGGTCGCCCGGCGCGAGCTGGCCGATGCGGACCAGGGCCCGGAGTTGGTCGCGCAACTGCGCGTAGATCGGGATCCGGCTTTCGGGCTGAATCTGCAGTGGGAGCATCGAAGTCTCCATACAGACCAATACTAGCAGATATGCCATTTGTAAAGGGACATATTGTCTCTTTGGCTTTTCGGGACGGACGGCGGAGGCCCGCGGGCCGAAATTGGCAGGGGGATCGGGATCCTTCCTGACACACTGCGTCGGGACTCACTGCGTTCGCCGCAAAAATCTTCGCTCAGGATGACAGGGATTACGGCGGGTTCACACAGAGGTCACGGAGGGAGAGACGGAGGACACGGAGACCGCAAAGGCCCTAGGATGTTGCGGAAAAAGTCCTGTTGGGCGGCTTCAGGGGCTAAAGCCCCCTTGATTTTGCGGGCGTTATGTCGCGGCTCCCGACTCTGTCGGGACAGGTTCCGCCGCGACCCCCGAGGTCCTGCCCATTTTTCCGCAAACTGTTAGGGGCAGCGGAGTTTGAATCGCTGAATTTTGCCCGTGGCCGTTTTCGGGAGATTGGGCACGAAATGGAATTCGGCTGGGATTTTGTGCGAGGGGAGGCGATCGTGGAGGAATTCGCGGAGGGCGAGGGCTAGTTCGGGAGTTCCCTGCCCCTGGCGGAGGACCAGGTAGGCTATCGGGCGGATCAGGCCGTCGAAGGAGCGGCCAATGATGGCGGCCTCGGCCACGGCGGGGTGGGCGAGGAGGGCGTTTTCGACCTCGGCCGGGGCGACCCACATGCCGCGGACCTTCATCATGTCGTCGGCGCGGCCGCAGTGGTGGAAGAAGCCGTCCGCGTCTTGCACGAACTTGTCGCCGGTACAGACCCAATCGCCGCGCTTGGTTTGCGCGGTGAGCTCGGGCTTGTTCCAGTAGCCGGCCAGGGCGCTCTCGCCGCGAACCCAGAGATTGCCGATCGTGCCGGAGGAAACGGGATGGCCCTCCTCGTCGACGATGCGCGCGGAATAGCCGGGCACCTCGAAGCCGCAGGAACCCGCACGGGTCCGGCCGGGCCGCGGGGAAAGAAAGATGTGGAGCATCTCGGTCGAGCCGATGCCGTCAAGGATTTCAATGCCGAACCGGTCGCGGAAGCGCTCGAAGATTTCCGCCGGGAGCGGCTCGCCGGCCGAAACGGCAAGGCGAACGGAGGAGAAATCGGTGGCAAGGCCGCGCTCGGCTTCGGCGAGGAGCGCCCCGTAGAAAGTGGGCACGGCGAAAAAGGCGGTGGGCCGATAGCGGCCCACGATTTGGGCCACCGGTTCGGGGCGGGGGCGGCCGGGGTAGAGGATGGTCGCGGCGCCGGCGCCGAGCGGGAAATACATGCCGTTGCCCATGCCGTAGGCGAAGAACAATTTCGATACCGAGAAGGTGCGATCCTGCGGAGTGAGTCCCAGGATGCCTTGGGCGTAGCAGGTGTTTGCGACCAACATATCGCGATGGCGGTGGACGGCGCCTTTCGGCGTGCCGCCGCTGCCGGAGGTATAGAGGAAAAAGGCGGTGTCAGTCGAAGCGGTGTCGGCCGGCTCGGTGATGGGTTCGGCGGAGGCCAGCCAATGGTCCCAGGCGATCGGCGTGGGACTTCCCTTGCTCGCGGGCGCGGTGCCGACGACGACGAGGGTTTCGAGGACGCCCGCCGCGCGCATCTCGAGAACGGGATCGAGCGCGTCGGCGTGCACGATGGCGAAGCGGGCGCCGCTATCGGCGAGGTAGTAGGCGTAGTCGGAGGGGCGCGCGCCGGAATTCACGGGGACGGCTACGGCGCCGATCGTCGTCGCGCCGAAGAACGCGGCGATGAACTCGGACGAATCCGGTAGGACGAGCAGGACGCGGTCGCCCGGCCGGCAGCCGGAAGATGAGAGGGCGCCCGCGACGCGTGCGGCCATCGCGGCAAGCTCGGCGTAGCTGATCGGACGCGGCTCGCCCAGAATGGCGAGCCGGTCGGGATGCTCGCGAGCAGGGCGAGCGAGGAAAACCTCGGTGACGTTCAAGCGAGAGGGCAGGTCGGGAGCCACAGCCGGATTTTACTTCGTCCGGTGCTGTTTGCTCATCTTCTTCATGCGCTGCTCGAGCCGGCGCCGCAGCGGTGCGGGGGCGCTGGGATTGGTCGCGACGAGGAACCAAAGCGGCTGTGCGGTGTCGCGACTCAACTCGGTGAGCGTTTTCGCGCCGGCGTTCGGATGCCGCGCGACATTTTCGCGGATCGCGGCGTAGGGATGGTGCGCCAGCGCCGCCAGCGTTTCCGGACTCGTGCGCGGATGCTCGCTGATCAGGCGCAGCAGGAAATAGTCCTCTTCCGGGGCTTCCTTGGCCAGCGCGTCCAGTTCCTCCGGCGTGACGCCGGGCCGGAGCACGTTGTGGACCTGGGTGTCCCAGTTCGGATTCAGCCGCTCCAGCTCGAGCGTCCGCGAATAGATCGAACGTTCCAGCATGGATTGTTCCCGGCGGCGTTGTTCGGCGGGAATCTGCGTTCGCTCGATCGAGTCGAGAACGCGCAGAAGATATTGGCGCTCGCCGAAGACGATTTGGGATGTCCGTTTGGTTTTCGCCGACTGCTGTGGCAGGGCCGTGCGGCGTGTATACGCCAGCAGATCGGTACGGCGCATCATGGCCTCACGAGGTAACGCGACAGTCGCAGACACGGTGTTCGTCCTCCCATTCCGGAACAGCGTTCGGGCGGGATCCGGCTGCCGGCCGGCATCGAGATGGGGAGGGGCGAGCAGGCTTGGGCGCTCGTTTAGAGACGAGTCAGCGCCTGTGCCGGGACAATCGCGGCTCGGCACGACGGAAGCTCTTTCCGCTCTCCAAGAGGAAAGGACCCTGTTCGTCGTGCCCGTTAGATGGCGATTGTCTCGCTCGTTACCACCGTTCTCGGATACCCGTCGAGGGCCAGGAATCCTACCTTACGGTTGCCAACGGGTGATGCACTCGAGTGCATTATGCATAAGGGCCGGGAAAATGGAGCGATTTGATACAGTGCGCGACGTGTTTTCAGTATTAGCTCGCGAGTAAACGGGGTTCCGGGTTTACGGTACTGACCTGCTAACCCGGCTTCCTTTGGCGGGATCGGCGTGTGGCGGGGTGTGTGGAAGAGCGCGCGCACGAATCCAATCGCAAGAAAGTCCCTGTCGCGGCACGTGGCCGTTGTTCGCGTGCTTGCTGGCTGTCCGGGAAATGGCTACTCTCGGTTCCAGGGTGAATTCATCTCATGTCTGTCTTTGACGATCATCACGACGAACTGGAACATTACGAAACAATGATGGGGCCGTGGCGCGGGCGCCTGGCAGTGTCTCTCGATCTGGTGACGAACGCGCTCGTGCTCGTGGGCCAGCATGGCGTCTATTGTCATTCGGCTCGCGATCCGGAAAAGCCTTCCATGGACGTGCAGATCGTTCAGCGCGAGCTGACCAAAGCAAAGCAGCTGATTCAGAGCGTAATGGAAGGACTGCGCGAGGAACGGGAACGGGGTACGAGTTAGAGCCGGTATGTCGTGTGCCGCAGGAACCCGGCGGAGCGGGGGACGAATTGCCAGTCATCCATCTCGAATCAAAACTGAAGATGTTTTCTGAACAGTGGTCGCCGAAGATCGTTGCTCGCTTCAACGGCCACGATGTCATGGTCGTGAAACTCCATGGCGAGTTCATCTGGCACTCTCACCCCGAAACGGACGACTTCTTCCTCGTCCTCAAAGGCAATCTAACCATCCAGCTCAGGGACGGCGATGTGCATCTCGGCCCGGGCGATCTCTACGTCGTTCCAAAGGGTGTGGAGCACCGGCCCGTGGCGACTGAAGAGGTTCATCTCTTGCTCATCGAGCCGGCGGGCACTCCGAATACCGGGGACCCGGCGACTGCGGCGCTAAAAGAAACCATCTGATCCGGCACACCGGAGACGCGCACCAGATCCGTTAGCGATTGCGCAGGTGAGTTGCGCGCGGTTCCTTGCCACGGGGCAGTTGTGGGATGTGATTGCCGTGCAAAGGCCCACGGCCAGAAATTCACTGACCGTGGCTACCCGGGTCTTGCGAAACTGCGGTTAGCGGAGACGCAGGAAGGGATTCGATTCCTTTTCGGCGGCGATGGTGGTGGAAGGTCCGTGACCCGGATAGACCAGCGTTTCATCCGGCAGAACCAACAATTTCTGATGGATGGAGCGCATGATTTCATCCATGCTGCCACCCCACAGATCGGTGCGACCGATGCTGCCGGCGAAGAGTGTGTCTCCGGCGAACAGGCGCGGGGTGACGATGCGTCTCTCGGCGGGCGCGGCGGAATCCGTTCCCGGTGAATCGGGCGGAAGATAAAGGCTCATGCTGCCGCGCGAATGGCCCGGGGTGTGAATCACCTGAGCCTCGAATCCGCCCCAGAACGAGTTCATCGCCGTCGCGGAGGAAACCGTCGATTTCCGTCATTTCCGGTGGGGCGATGCCCAGCCATTCGGCCTGGGCTGGAAGAGCCAGGTAGAGTTCGAGATCGTCCGGGTGCAGAATCACCGGGGCGCCGGTGGCGCGGCGGAGTTTGGCGAGGCCGCCTACGTGGTCGATGTGCGCGTGGGTGCTGACGATGGCGCGGACTTTCAGGTCGTGGCGCGCGAGGACTTCGAGGACGCGCTCGACTTCGTCGCCGGGATCGATGACCAGGGCTTCATGCGTTTCGGGATCGCCCACGATCGAGCAGTTGCACTGGAGCATGCCAACGGGGAGGATTTCGTGGATCAGGCGTTCGGTCATTGGGTCGAGTATAGCATCGGGGTTGGAGGGGCCAGTTTGTTACCATGGGCGGCGGGCGGTTCGACACCGAAGCTGAAAGATTTGCACACAGAGAGCACGGAGAAAAGACGGAGGACACAGAGAAAGTTAGGCGGCGGAATTGAGGAGCACTCGGAAGCACCAATGGAGACAGGTTGCACGTCTAAAAGAAAAGGGACGGGATCATGAGCGAGGAATTTGCGGGCAAGAGCGCGATTATCGTCGGCGGATCCACGGGGATTGGGAAAGCGGTGGCTCGGGAGCTGCTCGCGGGCGGGGCTTCGGTGATGATCGTCGGGCGGCGGGAAGAGCGCCTTACGGCGGCTTCGAGGGAGCTTGGCGCGCTGGGAACCGTGGACACGGAGCGGGCCGATATTACGAAGAGAGATGAATTGGCGGCGCTGCTTGAGAAAATCGACACGCAGTATCCAGCCGATCTGCTGGTGAATGCGGCGGGAGTATTTCAGCCGAAGCCGTTTCTGGAACACACGGAGGCGGATTACGACCTCTATCTCGAGTTGAACAAGGCCACGTTTTTTCTGACGCAGCGCGTGGCGAAAAACATGGTGGCGCGCGGCCGCGGCGGCTCGATCGTTAACATCGGATCGATGTGGGCACGGCAGGCGGTTGCGGCGACTCCTTCCTCGGCCTACTCGATGGCGAAGGCCGGGCTGCATGCCCTCACGCAGCACCTGGCGATGGAATTGGCGGGCGCGAAGATTCGCGTGAACGCGGTTTCGCCGGCGGTGGTCGAGACGCCGATCTACGAGGCGTTTATTCCCAAGGAACAGGTGCATGCGGCGCTTCAGGGATTCAACAGCTTTCATCCGATCGGGCGGATCGGGCAGCCGGAAGACGTTGCAGCGGTGGTGTGCTTTCTGCTCTCTGAGAAGGCCTCGTGGGTCACCGGAGCGGTGTGGGACGTGGATGGCGGCGTGATGGCCGGAAGAAACAAATACAACTGAGAGCGGCCAGGACAACCATCTCTTCGTGACCTACGCCGCCTCGACGCGTTCGGGATCCTTCCCGACACAGTGCGTCGGGACTCACTACGTTCGTCGCAATAGGCTTCGCTCAGGATGACAGGGTTTAATTTGTAGGAAGTGCGGGAGAAACAACTATGAACCTAGACACTCCGCTACTCGAAATCCACGAGCGAGCAGGGGCACGGATGGGGGTCTGGTTCGGAACCCGGCTGCCCGATGATTACGGCGATTTCGATGCCGAATACCGGCGCGGCCGCGAGTCGGCGGCGGTAGTGGATACGAATTTCCGGCTCGTGGCGGAATTCACGGGCCCGGACCGCGTCCGCTACCTGAACGCGATTACCAGCGGGAATATCCGCGACTTGACCGCCGGCCAAAGCGCGAGCGGTCTGCTGCTGAATCCGCAGGGACACATTCTGGCCGAACTGCGCACGATTGATCTCGGGGACAGGCTTCTGGTGCTTTCCCACGCGATGACGGCGGAGCGCACGCTTTCGACGCTCGACAAGTTCATCATCATGGATGATGTGGCGCTCAGCGACCGCACGAGCGAATTCGGCAGCATAAGCGTGGTGGGCCCGGCGGCGGGAGCGGCGCTCGGTGCGCTGGCCGGAGTGAAACTCGACGCGATGGGCGAGGGAGAACACGTTGAGGCCCGCGCGGAGGCAATTCCCTGCCGCGTTCTTCGCGGCTCGGCCGTAGGGCTTGGCGGGGCTGAAATATTGGTGGAGCGGGGCCGGCTTGCGGAATTGTGGCGGCTCGCGGTCGACGCGGCAGCGCGGCATGGCGGCGGCATAAGCGGCTATCAAGCCATCGACTCGCTGCGGCTCGAAGCGGGCTTGGCCTGGTTTGGCGCCGACTTCGACGATCGCGTGATTCCGCATGAAGCCGGGCTGGAGCAATCGCATATCAGCTACGTGAAGGGCTGCTACACGGGACAGGAAATTGTCGAGCGGGTGCGCTCGCGCGGGCAGGTGAACCGGCGGCTCGTGGGCCTGGGATTCGATGGCGACGTGGCGCCGCCGCCCGATGCCAAGCTGCTTGCCCCTGACGGCAACGAAATCGGCAGAGTGACCAGCGCCGCGAGATCGCCAAAGGCGGGGCGCTTGATAGGTATGGGCTACTTGCGACGCGAATTCCGGGAGATAGCGAGCCGGGTGCGGTGGGAGGGAGGCGACGCGGAGGTAATTGCTCTCCCGATTCGGGTTGTGTAGGGAGTGGAATGAAGCGGCAAGATCCCCAGGCCTAAAACCGAAGCCTGGGGCACCCGAACCCATCCACCCGTTCAAGTCCAAATCCAAAACCGCAGGGAGCGGCAGACTTTCCTGTGATACGTTTGGCGTAACCGGCACCGGCGGGATCGTGCCGATGCATTGGAGCCAGCGCGAGGGTTCGCCATAGGGGGCCTTGCCCTTCGGCGCACTTTCGCATCCGGTTTCACCCGCCCCGAAACGTGACGACCTTCAGCTTGTGGTCTTTCGTCGAGCCGAGAAATTCGAAGGTGTCGGGCCCCGCCGCGCAGCCTGGAAGCAGGCCGACATTCGGAGGAAATCGGTATGCGGCAATCACTTTGCCAGTGGTATCGTCGAGCACGGTGGAGGTCATAACGAGAGATCCGCCGAAACCGAGCTTTTCGTTGGCTGGGCCGAAGAACTCCGCGAACAGGTTTCGCTCTCCCGCAAGACTCAGTTCAAGCAGGCGCAATCCCGGCTCGGGGGGCCGTATGGTGAACTCTCGCGCGGCTCGGCCATCGCTGGAAACGAGGTAGACCCGCGGCGGGCTTGTGGCGCGCAACAGGTAGAGGTTCCCATCTGGGGCGCTGAATATCTTTCCGTCAGCCATCGCGGTCTGCCAGTCTTGGACAGGCGTATTTGGCGGCGGAGGCTTTCGCGGTGTTCCCTTTTTCGATTTTTGCGCGGCCCCCGCATCTGCGCCGGACGGCCCTCCCGCGTCATCCCTCAGCACGACCTGTTCTTCGAAGCGCCCGGACCGATCAAATACGCCGGTGAACGGCTGGAGTTGGCCAAGAACATCGACTGTTCCTGTCACCAGCATCTGCCCGTCCCCGAAAACGCCGAACAATGCAGGATCCAAGCTGCCGTTGGGCGGGTCGCTAAGCTGAATCCTGGAGTCGACGCTGCCATCGTCGTCAAATTTTACGATGACGTTATTCGGACGTTCGTGTCGCTCCAGCTCAAAGCTAAAGCCCAATCCCATGCTATGGCGGAAGGCCGTATAGAGCGCGTAGACACCGCCCCCGTCATCCACCGTGAAGGCCGACCGCCGAAAGACCTGGTAGTCGCCAAGTGAGGTCACGGCGTAAGCTGTCAAGGTTTGCGAGTTCATGGAGATCTTCTGGATCGGGAGCGGTGCGGCCCCGTTCGGGGAGCTTATTATGGCCCGAGCATCAGTTCCGAAGACTAGGAAAATGTCTCCGTTCTCGCCGCACTGTATTCCCTTCATGATGATCCCCGGCGCCGGCGCCGGGAACCGGATGGTTTCCCCTTCATGCAGCTCGCGCACAGTAACCTCGGGCCCTTGATCTTTTGTGCGCACGACACCGGACGCTTTCGCCGCCGAGCCCCGTTGAGCCGGTGTGTGGGATGGCGCGGCCAGAATGAGCAGAGAGATGGAGAGTATCGTGAGCCTGCTGCTTTGCGCTGTCATTTCCGAAGACTCTGCGTCGGTTTGGGGTATCTCAGGGGCCGCTCTCGATCGTAAAACCTCCTGAAGATCCTGTCACGATGTATGTGGATTTCTCCACTCGCGCTCGATTCCTCGGGGCGGGGGTTATCGTTCGAACGCCTCTACACCCTGCCCCAGTCGGGGATCCATTCAGGTATTCCCTGGACATTTCCGGCCGCACCCCGCCTTTGCGAGTTGCCGCTGTCGGCGCAACGAACTGGCACGCTACCCCTGTTGAGGGAAAGGTGAGGAAAGGGGGAACGTCAGGGCAAATATTACAGTAGGTGTATTGTTCGTTGGGGACGTAGCCATGCGCCACCTGGTTGCATAGGTATACCACTGCGGTGCCGACACAGTAAAAGTTTCCGCAGGGAACGTAGGCGATCTGCCCATTTTCGCAGCAGCGGTACTGTTGGGCCCAAGCTGGCCGCACGCTGGCGAACATTAGGCAAACGAATGCGATCATCGGAAACCAAACCTGAGAGAAGGAGGGCCTCGTTCCTGCCATTTGCATTGAAGCCCCCACAGATTGTATTTTCCGTCAACTCTACCCCCCCCCGCACGAGTGTCAAAAGATTTTTTTACCACAAAGCCCTCGATGCTGCGTGCTGAGCCGCGCGTCCGGGAGGCGCGTCGGAAGGGACGATCTGCCGGTCGGCATTTTCCCGAGTCCTCGGAATTTTTAATCATGTTGCGGCCAGAAAGACACTTCCTCTTAGCGATAACTTCCAGCGCATTCCGGGGGACTGGAGAGGCTACGTTCGTGCGGGCAGGTGAACCGCCGTCTCGCGGGACTGGGATTCGATGGCGACGTGGCGCCGCCGGCCGATACCAAGCTGCTTGGCCCCGACGGCAAAGAGATCGGCAGAGTGACTAGCGCCGCGCGTTCTCCACGGGCGGGCCGGTTGATTGGGATGGGGTACTTGCGGAAGGAATTTCGGGAGATAGGGAGCCGGGTGCGGTGTGAGGGCGGGGCCGCGGAGGTGATTGCTCTCCCGATTCGGGTTGTGTAGGGAGTGGGATGAAACCGCAAAATCCCCAGGCTTAAAGACAAAGGCTGGGGCACCCAAGACGTAAAACCCAAAACGCTAGACGCAAGACCAGGACCTGAAGCCGTAGCGTGGCTGCACGCCCATCCGCGCACAACTCCGCACAGCCCGGCTGGAAGATAGGCGCCTACAGGACGGCCGGTAGCTCCCCTGACTGCAACCGAGTCAGTTGGTCCCGAAACGCAACGGCTCCGTAGCACAGGCATTCCTTCCTGTCCGCCTTTGCGGATGACAACATCTGCCGAAAAGTTTGCTCTCCCGCTTCCAAAGGACGTCTATACATGGCGCCTCACTTCACAATGATTACGGATTTCGCCATCGGCCATCACCCGCGGGTTGCGCGCTGAACCGCCGTCTCACGGCACGAGGACGATTTTGCCGAAGTGTTCCCGGTTCTCCATCCGGGCGTGCGCGCAAGCGGCGTGGGAGAGCGGGAGCACGGAATCGATTACCGGGCGAAGTTTTCGCTCCGCGACGAGCTTGAAGATCGGGATGAGTTCGCTGCGCCGGCCCATGTAAGAGCCGAGCAATGTAAGGTTGCGGCTGAAAAGAGTACGGAGGTCGAGATCTACCCCTGCGCCGGTGGTGGCGCCGCAGGTGACCAGTCGGCCGCCGACGGCGAGCGAGGCGACGCTCGACTTCCAGGTGACCTCGCCGACGTGTTCGAAAACGACGTCGACGCCCCGGCGGTCGGTGAGGCGGCGAATTTCGTCGGCGAAGTTGAGGTCCTCGTGATTGATGACGACTTCGGCGCCGAGTTCGAGCGCCTTTGCGCGTTTCGATTCCTTGCCGATCGTGGCGAAAACGCGCGCGCCGGCCATGCGCGCGATCTGAATGGCGGCGCTGCCGATGCCGCTGCCGGCGCCGAGGATGAGCACATCCTCGCCGGGCGCGAGCCGGGCGCGGTTGAGCAGCATGTGCCAGGCGGTGAGGAAGACCAGCGGAACGGCCGCGGCTTCCTCGTAGGTGAGCGCGTCGGAAAGTGGAAGCACGTTCGATTCGGGAACGCGAACGAATTCCGCGCACCCGCCGTCCACCAGGAAGCCGAGGATCGTGTAGCGGCGGCAGAGGTTGTCGTCGCCGTTCTGGCAGTGGGCGCAGAGGCCGCAGCTCAGTCCGGGCGCGATGACGACGCGTTCGCCCACCTTCACGCTGCGAACGTGCCTGCCGACTTGGGCGACTTCGCCGGCTACGTCGCTTCCGGGGATATGCGGCAGCGGGATCTCGACGCCAGGCAGGCCACGGCGGACGGAGAGATCGAGATGGTTGAGGGCGCAGGCGCGCACCTTGACGAGAACGTCGTGATCGTGGATTCGGGGTTCGGGCATTTCGGCGTATTCGAGAACATCGGGATCACCATGGCGGGGAATCATGACGGCTTTCATGAAAATTGCCTCCGGAAAACATGTTAGCAAAGGCGAGTGCGCGGAAAATCCCCAGGCTCAAAGACTCTGTAGTGGAAGACCGTAAATTGTTGGTTGCTTAACGAGAATGTTCCGGGAGATCGGGAGTGTTCTGGCAGCACAGCCAATCCTGGCCGTGCTCCTTTCGTTGACAGCAAGCCAAAATCGTTTGCTGAAGGTTGATGACGGCGGAGGGGCTTTTCGTTTGGGGTTGAATTGCCGGTCGCGGCTGGGCGGAAGGCTCGCAGTCGGGATTGGCTGTGCTACCCGCCTGACTGGAGACGGAACAGAAGCGAGAAAAACACTGCCGCCGCTCCACGGCCGTTGAGCCGTGGAGCGGCGGAAGAAGAGAAACGTTTCGCGGAGTTTATTCCGCGCCAACCGGCGTTTTGTCGCGCTGGCCGGCGGGCGCACCCTTCTGCGCGATTTTGCCGATCCGCATTCCGTAGAACGACTGATAGACGAAGTAGAAGGAGATGACGAAGAACACGGCGGCGAGAACGTGCGTGAGCGTGCCGCCGGTTTCCGAGGTGAGGCGAACGGCGAGTTCGACCGCGAGCAATCCGAAAAGGGTGGTGAACTTGATGATCGGATTGAGCGCGACCGAGGACGTGTCCTTGAAAGGATCGCCCACGGTGTCGCCGACCACGGTCGCCTCGTGCAGCGCGGTGCCCTTCTGCTTCAACTCCACTTCCACGATCTTTTTCGCGTTATCCCAGGCGCCGCCCGCGTTGGCCATGAAGATGGCCTGGTAGAGGCCGAAGATCGCGATGGAGATCAGGTAGCCGATGAAGAAGAAGGGGTCGACAAAGGCGAACGAGAGCGTGGCGAAGAAGACGGCGATGAAGATCAGGATCATGCCCTTCTGCGCGTACTGCGTGCAGATGGCCACGACCTTCTTGCTGTCGCTCACCGACGCCTTTTCCGTGCCTTCGAGGTGGATGTTCGCCTTGATGAATTCCACCGCGCGGTACGCGCCGGTCGTCACCGCCTGCGTCGAGGCCCCGGTGAACCAGTAGATGATCGCGCCGCCCGTCACGAGACCCAGAACAAATGGCGCGTGCAGGAGCGAGAGCTTGGCGACGTCGGTGGTCAGGCCATTGGTGAGCGCCATGATCGTTGCGAAGATCATGGTCGTGGCGCCGACGACGGCCGTGCCGATCAGCACGGGCTTGGCCGTGGCCTTGAAGGTGTTGCCCGCGCCGTCGTTGGCCTCGAGCATCTCCTTGGCGCGCTCGAAATCGACTTCATTGCCGGACCAGGCCTTGACCTCCTCGGCGACGCCGGGCCGCGTCTCGATCAGCGAGAGTTCGTAGATGGATTGCGCGTTGTCGGTGACCGGTCCGTAGGAATCGACGGCGATCGTCACCGGACCCATGCCCAGGAAGCCGAACGCCACCAGGCCGAACGCAAAGACCGGCGCGGCAAGCATGATATTTCCGAGGCCGTGCAGGCTGACCCACGAACCGATGGCCATCAGCACCATCATGGTGAGGCCCAGGTAGTAGGCGGAATAGTTGCCGGCGACGAAGCCGGACAGAATGTCGAGCGAAGCGCCGCCCTCGCTGGCCGAGGCGACCACTTCCTTGACGTGCCGGGACTCGGTCGAAGTGAACACCTTGACGAGTTCCGGAATGAGCGCCCCAGCGAGCGTGCCGCAGGAGACGATCGTCGATAGCTTCCACCACAGCGTCGGATCGCCGCCGATGTCCGGAATCGTGGCCATGGAAGTCAAAAAGGTCAAACCGATCGAGGCGAACGAGGTGATCCAGACGAGCGAGGTGAGCGGAGCCTCGAAGTTCATCTTCTCGGCGTTGCCGTAACGGATGCGGGCAAAGAAATTGTTGATGTAGTAGGCGCCGGCGGCCGCGATCAGCATCGCGATGCGGATCACGAAGAGCCAGACGAGCAGCTGGACCTGAACCACGGGGCTCTTGACGCCCAGCAGAATAAAGGTAATGAGCGCGACGCCGGTGACGCCGTAGGTTTCGAAGCCGTCGGCGCTCGGACCGACCGAATCGCCGGCGTTGTCGCCGGTGCAATCGGCGATCACGCCGGGGTTTCGCGGGTCATCTTCCTTGATATTGAAGATGATCTTCATCAGGTCGGAGCCGATGTCGGCGATCTTGGTGAAGATGCCGCCGGCAATTCGCAGCGCGGCCGCGCCCAGCGATTCGCCGATCGCGAAGCCGATGAAGCACGGCCCGGCGTAGTCTCCGGGAACGAACAGCAGGATGATGAGCATCATCAGGAGCTCGACGCTGATCAGCATCATGCCGATGCTCATGCCGGCGCGAATCGGAATTTCATACAAGGGATACGCCTTGCCGCCGAGGCTGGCGTACGCGGTGCGGGAATTGGCGAACGTGTTGACGCGGATGCCGTACCAGGCGACTCCGTAGCTGCCGCAGATGCCCAGCACGCTGAAGGCGAGAATGATCGCGACGCGCGACGCGCTGAAGTGGAGCAGCAGTCCGAAGTAAAGAAGAATGATGGCCGCGATGAACACCCACAGAAGGAGAAGAAATTTGCCCTGCTGGGTGAGGTACGTCTTGCAGGTCTCCCAGATGAGCTGAGACATCTCCTTCATGGATTCGTGCGCGGGCAGGCCCTTCAACCGGCTGTACATCGCCAGGCCGAAGACAAATCCGAAAAAGCAGAACAGGATGCCGTACATCAGCAGGTGGTGGCCGTTCATGCCGAGGAAGTTGACCTGAGACAGGTCGGGCAGCTTCAAATTCGCTTCGCCGGCGGTCGGCGGGGCCGTCGCCGCCATCGCTCCGCTCGCTCCCGACAGAACCACCGCGGCGGCCGCGAAGAGAAACTTCGTGACACGGGCGAGCCCCCGACCAACGCGACCGTGGCGGTTCGGGCTCGTACGCTTTAGCACATCCATGAATCAGCCTCCATAGCCGCTTTCGCTTGCCAATTCCAGGCAAAAGCGGCGAGTCAATCTCAACTCAACGGGTCTGTTTCCCGAGAGAAACGTCACACTCCCGGCGCAGCTTCAGCAGCCCCAAAGGCCCGTTCTCTCGATTCCACACTCGGGGTAGCACGGTAGTTTAGTTGCAAAGGGTTGTTATGTCACTCCGTCAGTATTCCGACCCGCCCACCGGAACCACCAGCGTCATAGAGAGCGACATAAGCTGCAGAACCGTTCGAAGAGCAGCGAACCCTGCCACTTGCAGACCCGCGCCCGATGTTCGAGGGGCCGCGGACTTATGTCGTTAGATATAAATGACTTTTGTGGAATAAATTCCACGGTTGCGTACTATAACATGAGCCTATCACGCCCCGCCAATCGAAAAATCCTCACCAACGGTAAGCTGGGAGCGCCTGAAAAACGCCAGAAACAGAGGTCGCTTTCGGCGTGGCCGGGCGTCGCAACGCGCGTTGATTCTGTTGTGCATCGCCAGGTAACGGCACACCTCCGCGAGCAAATGCGTCTCTCGTATGGCCTGCGCCATTGAGGATCATGGCAGGCCTACGCGGTGGACGAGGGCTGCGAACCGGGGATCGTCCCGCAGGGGGTCAAGGCTCGGATCGACTTCCAGGTAGCAAATATCCGCGTCGTGAGCCCCATAGGCCCTTTCAAGCCATTCAATCGCGGTCGATTTGTCGGCGAGCGCGGTGTAGATAAGCGCAAGCGCATAAGAGGGCGGCTCATTCGGGCCGCTCGTTCTCGAGATTTCTTCCGCGGTCTGACGGGCATCATCCTTACTGCCCATGAGTGCGTAGGTCTGGGCCAGGTGCGCCGTAGACAGAGTGACTTCGTAACCGAGAGCAATGGCTTTTTGGAACTGGGCTGCGGCCTGTAGATGGTTACCCGCCTGGAGGAACGCGAGGCCGAGTCCAGTGATTGCGCCTCCGTTGTTGGGATTCATCACCAGGGTGTCCTGAAACTGCTCGATGGCCGCCTCATTGTCTCGCGCGTGGTAGAGCGCGAGTCCGAGCGAAGCGTTCACCGGCGCCGACAGCGGATCGAGAGTAACAGCCTGGCGCATTTCACCGATTCCCTCCCGAAACCGTCCCGTCGCCACCAACAATTCGCCGTAGAAGAGGTGGGCCTCGGTTGAATTCGGGTTGAGGGCAACGGCGCGTTTCAACTCGCGCTGGGCTGCGGCCCAGTCGTAGTTGTACGACATCTCGGCGAAACCGAGTGCAGCGTGGGGCTCGGCCAGACTGTCGTCCAGTTCCAGTGCGTGCAGCGCCGCATCTTTCGCTTTTGCCATTAGCGAGGAGTGCCGGCGGCCCTGGCAGGCGCAGAGTACATAGGCCTGGGCCAACCCCGCATAGGCCGGCGCGTAATCATTGTCGGCAGCGATCGCCCGCTCGAACGCGCCTCTCGCCATGTCGAGCGAACCCTCGGTTCTTTTGTCGAGAGCGGCCACTCCCTGCAGGTAAGCATCCTCGGCCGCGGGCGTGACATTGGGAATGTCCGCCAGATGCAGCTGTTCCTCCGGCGTGAGCGGGACATGCATGCGGCGAGCCACGGAACCCACAATTTCGTTGCTGACGCGGGGAATCTCCTGCAAATGGCAGTTGTAGGCGCGTGCCCAGAGCTGGGCGCCGTCGGAGGGCCGAATGAGCCGGACCATGAGGTGCACGGTGTCGCCGGCACGCCGGACAGAGGCCACGATCAGTGCATCAACATCCAACCCGCCCGCGATCCGCGCGAGTGGCATTCCCTGTCCTTTGTACTGCATCGTTGACTCGGCCGAGATCACCTTCAAGCGGTGAACTTCCGCCAGTTCCCGGGTCATCACGTCGGTCAGCCCGTCAGCGAAATAGGCCTGCGCGGGATTTCCAGAAAGTTCCGTCACCGGAAGCACCGCCAGGGAATGGATCGACTGGCCTATCCCGATTCCCAGCGCTTGCCGGCCCCATTGCCGGAACCGTGGCTCGACGAGCGCGGCGACGAACAGGATCAGCAAGGCGGCGGCGCCGACCCACACGCCCCAGCGCAACAAACGCCGGGATGGCGGGAGTGGAATCGCTTCCGTGGAGGTGGCCGGCGTAGCGAGTCTTCGCAGATCGACGCACAGCTCTTTGGCGAACTGATAACGATCATCGGGGGATTTCTCGAGGCATTTCATGGTGATTCGCTCGAGTTCGCGCGAGACCCCGGTGATGAGAGTGCTGGGGGCAGCCGGAGTGCGGTGCAGGACGGCTTCGGTGATGCGGGGCACCGAGAAATCCGGGAACGCGCGGCGCCCGGTGATCATTTCGTAGAGCAGGGCGCCGAAGGCGTGGATATCGGTGCGCTCATCGGTGGCTTCGCCGAACAATTGTTCGGGCGCCATGTAGGGCAGCGTGCCGGCCATGAGACCGCTCTCGTCGGACGAGGACGTGGTGGTCGAGCTTTCGTCGACGACCCTTTGCGCCAGGCGCGCGACGCCGAAATCGAGCACCTTCACCTGGCCCTTCGGCGTGAGCATCACGTTCGCCGGTTTCAGGTCGCAATGGACCACGCCCTGCTCGTGCGCCTCCTCGATCGCGGCGGCGACCTGGGCGGCGATGGCGAGCGCCTCTTTTTCGGCGAGCGGGCCGTAAACCAGACGCTCGGCCAGCGTGGTGCCCGGAATGCATTCCATCACCAGGTAATCGCTGCCTTCTTCCGAACCGAATTCGTAGATGGTGCCGATGTTGGGGTGATGGAGCCTGGCGAGCGTCAAGGCTTCCTTGTGGAAACGCCTGCGCGCAAGGTCGTCGGAGAGCAGGCCGGGCGGGAGGAATTTGATCGCGACGTCGCGTTCGAGCTGCTCGTCATGAGCGCGGAACACCAGACCCATGCCACCGGCGCCGAGTTTTTCGACAATGCGGTAGTGCGAGATGATCCGGCCAATCATTTGCCCCACTGCCATGAGGATGCCCCGAATCGATGGTCCCTCGAACTGTCAGTATTGACAAACGCATTACATTCCTGTTTCACGCGCAGGAATTGGGCAGAATTTCATTTGGGAACGGAGGGAAGCGACTGTTTTTACCATGGTAGGCGCGTGCAGGGAGGGAGTCAACGCCGCGCCATCCCGGGCCTCGGGACCACGCAAGCAAGGTTGGGAAAGCGTGTGCGCCGGGGCGGGATATACTGGCTCGCAATGGTGAAACGCGCCGATGCGGAAAGGACAAACATGAGACGCACCATGGACGGGGCTTCCGCGCGTGACGGCAAATCGCGCAAGGCCATGAAGAAACGGCTTGGTGACCGATTCGAGAAGGCGCTCGTTTACGCGGCTCGATTGCACGCAAGGCAGGTGCAAAAGGGGAGCGGGAGACCCTACGTTGGGCATCTTCTGGGCGTTGCGTCGATCGTGATTCGGAACGGTGGCGACGAGGACCAGGCCATCGCGGCTCTGCTCCACGATGCGGTGGAAGATCAGGGCGGGCTGCCGACGCTGCGCGCGATACGGCGGAAGTTCGGCCCGCGCGTCGCCTCCATTGTGGAAGGCTGCTCCGATTCGTTTACGACGCCCAAACCGCCTTGGAGGGAGCGGAAGGAGAAATACATCGCGCATGTTCGGCACGCTCCCGCCGAAGTGCGCCTGGTTTCGGCGGCGGACAAACTCGATAACGCTCGCACGATCGTTGCGGATTTGCGCCGCATCGGCGATCGCGTGTGGTCGCGATTCAAGGGGCGCAAGGACGGGTCGCTTTGGTATTACCGGGAGATTCTTGGGGCGTTTGAAGAGGCCGGGTCGAATCCGCTCGTCGAGGAACTTGGGCGTGCGGTGGAGGAAATGCACAGGCTCGCGGGAAGCGGCGGGGCGCCTGTCCGTGGGGGACGGCGCCCGTAGAGGCGCGCGATTGTTTCGCGCGCGGGGGAACGGCTTTGGGGCAGGACGGCCGGGCCTGACGGGGCTTTAGGGGAATGGAAGCCGATGTGCAAGGACAATGCGGGCGAGGGCTTATGGCGTGGTGGTGCGTTCCGAATCGCTCGGCGAAAGGAGAGCCATGAAAAAGCAGGGTGTAAGCAGCCGGGTTCTCTTCAAGAACATACTCTTTGCCACCGACTTCACCCGCTATTCGAACGCGGCCCTGCCCTACTTGCGCTCCCTGGCCGGAAAGTACGGCTCGAAAATTTTCGCGGTGCACGTCGTATCGCCGCAGGCCACCGAGGTCGCGGCTTCGGGCCGGGAGCGGAGCGTAGGCGTGACGCAAGCGGTTCGCGAGGCGCGGCGCGCGATGGAGGCTCTCGATCCCGAGTGGGAGGGCATTCGGCACCAGACGATGGTCCGCCGTGGCGACGTGTGGCGCGAGGTTTCCAAGACGATTCGGGAAAAGAAAATCGATCTCGTTGTCACCGGAACGCACGGGCGCAGAGGACTGAGTAAAACGATTCTCGGATCGGTCGCTGAAAAGATTTTCCGCCAGGCGCCGTGTCCCGTGCTGACGGTCGGCCCCAATATTTCCGGCGAGCCGGAAAGCATCGTCGATCTTCACTCGATTCTCTTCCCTACCGATTTCTCGCCCGCGTCGCTGGCGGCGCTGCCCTATGCGATCTCGCTGGCGCAGGAAAATCGCGCCCATCTGTATCTGTTGCACGTGATGGCGAGCGCCGAGGATGGGCCGGTCACCGCTTCTTTTTACGATCGCTTGCACAAACTGGTGCCGCCCGAAGCCAGCCTGTGGTGCGAGCCGAAGGCCTTCGTCGAAACTGGAAATCCCGCCGAGGTGATTCTGGAACAGGCGGAGGAGATGACGGTGGATTTGATCGTCCTGGGGACGAAAACCCGGCCGACGATTTCGCGCGCCAGGCCCTTGCCGATGGCCACGGCGTACCGCGTGGTGAGCCAGGCGATCTGTCCCGTGCTCACCGTGCATGCGCGGGTGAAAGGCGGTGTGGGTGGACGGGCTGGGCGCAAGTGAAGGATGGGGCGAGTTACGCGGGTAAGCGGCGGGTGAAATAACGCGGCGCGGCGAGTTCGGGATGCGCTAAAAAACCTCTGGGAATTCAGGATGTGCTCGGTGGTGTTGTGTTGTCGTTCGTTTCTACGACCGGCCCACCTTTCGGGCGAAGGGCGCCCGAAGAGTGGGACACCCGGTGAATTGCTCGCGGGAGTTTGGGAGCGAAGGCGAATTATGGACGCCGCGTGTGGAGACGCACGTGTGCGCTAAACGGCCCACAATTCGGGTTAAACCGCCCAGCCGGAGTGTTGAGGAATGTAAATGCGTTGGGGACTGGAAACTTAGGTTCCCCGTTCGGGCCGGGGATTTGGCACGCGGCGTGCCCATCATCATGATGGCCGACGGCTGGGAGGCGGCAGACCCAGCAGGAGAAGTAGGACGAAGCCGAGACCACCGGGATCAAAACCGGTGAGCACAGCCAATCCAACCTAAGGGCTCCCTAGGAGCTCTCCAGGGCCTGCGAAAGACGCCAGTCATCCCGAACCGTCGGCTTTCTTTTGTCCGGATGTAGCGACCGCCCTTCGGCGATCACACCCACCGCGCCCTGCCTGTCCGACACGCGAGCGCTTTTTCTCCTATTTCCCCTCGCCAAGCCAGTGCCCCCTGTAGGGCTGGCGTCCCGCCGGCGTCTTTCACGGTGCATCGAGGGACCAGTCGCCATCGACACGCCGCCGCGATGAGCCGGATCTTTCACCAGATCACTGACGCATGAATCGCCGCACCGTAAGATCCTGTCATCCTGAGGGCATCCGACCAGGATGCACGAAGGATCTCGGCGTAAGGCTCCGACATTCTGCCTCGCCTTGGCCCCGATCCCCTTCGAGCCATCCTTTGCTTCATGGCGCGCATTGTCGGCACCGCAAAAAGGCGACCCGCCCTTGTGAGAAATCCGGATGATTTGCCAGCAATTCACGAACGGAAACGGTGTTCCCGCCTCCGCCCGCTCGCGGCGCCATGACAAATTCAGGCTAAGGGAGCGTGCGGGACGCGCTCATGCAGAGGTCGAATAGCGTTCGGTGCTCGAGGATGGTGGAGTTGATCATGGCGGCGATCGCGGCTTTGACGTCCAGGAGTTCGGCGAAGCGGCTTTCGGGTCCTCCCTTCACGACGTGCTTCAGATCCTCGGCCACTTCCTTCTCGATATCCTTGGCGTGCATTTTGACCATCTCATCTTTCAGATAGTCGACGATCGCGTGGAATTCTCCGCGATCGAGCCACTGTCCGTGGCATTGCGGGCACCAGTCGATGAGGATCTTCGTCTTCCCGAAAATCACCGAGACCATGTTCACGGTTTTGCAGCGGACGCAGGGGCGCTTGGTGGGAATCACGCGGGTCTTTTCGATATTGTCGATTTCGTCGTTCAGCCAGCGAAGCGAGCTGCCGGCAACTTTGTTTTTCAGCTTCCGCAGTTCGTCCTTCACCAGCCAGATGCCCTTGCATTGGGGGCAGCCTTCAAACTTCGTCGAATCGAGTTCGTAGAGGTTCAGGGTGCTTCCGCAGGACGGGCAATTGTCGGCGGTGCTCTTCTCGAGTTTCGCGCCCTTGATCGGCGGCTCGACCTCAACGTGGAAATCGGTTTCGCTGCTCTTCTCTTTGATCCGCTTGTACCAGTAGGGCACGTGGACGTTGTTGACGAAATCGGAGAAGCCTTTGCCGGTGACCGGCATGATGTCCGCGAGTTCCTTGTCGATGAGATTGAGTTCCCCGCCGTCGAGCCAGAAGCCGCCGCAATTGGGGCAGCGGTGGAGTTGAATGTCGTCGGATTCGAGGAACTTCACCTTTTCGAGCGTGGAATCGTCGCAGCGAGGGCATTTCTTGGGATGGGCCTCGGGCTCGGCATCTTTTTCCTGTTCGCAATATTCGATGCTTCCCTGGACCTGAAACGCCATCTTGTCGAGCATGCCGGCGTCGAGCCAGAGGCTGCCGCATTTCTCGCACATGTCGTAGGAAATCTGGTCTTTTTGGGTGATCACCTGATTGGTGGTCATCTCAGTACCGCAATTCAGACATTGCATCGGTCGAGTCTCCCGCGACGCCCCGGCGCCGGATTCGTGGTTCGGGTCTTTGTTTCCGATTTCTTGGGGAACCATACTTCCCCGCTCGCTTCGGGGTCAAGGGAAGCTGGCGAGGTGTGGAGACGTTGGGTCAAAAGCGGCATGCCGGGATTCATGCTGCAGCCTGCCGGCCTTGGCGCGGTTGCAAAACACCAGAACCGTGCGTGGCCGCCAACGCGAAATGGAAGGGATTCAGAGGAGAAGCTGAAGCCGAGGGGCAGGATCGAACCGGCCGGCGGCCAAATACCGCGGAGATTCTTGTGCACTCGACATCGGTGACTCTCTTCAGGCCCGTTTTTCTTTGCCTCGTTCAGATTTGGCGAGCGCCGCCAATCTCGCGTTCAACTCTCTCAGCGCTCCTTGAAACGCGCTATCTGCGTCGGGGTATTCCTGCCCCGTCACGGCGGGCTCGACCGCCCAAGGCTCTAGCCCCTGCAAGGCAGTCCCCCGAAGCGAGCAGCGGGCGCTAAAAGGCAGTCTGCCCGCAGGTCTCAGGTGGTTTCTAAGAACCTCAATGCGGTACAGTGATTCCTTTCCCGCCCGGACCTCCACGGTTCTAACCACCTCATGCACCTCATGGAATCCTTCAAACTCCGCAAAAGTGTTTTCAGCGCTATGGCTCATCTTGGACACCTCACTCAGGCAGTTTTCGCCGCCGCTGATTCTCACGTCGGCATCGAAGAGTGCAGTTCGCAGGCTTTTCGGATCGCGGAGTTGCCCAGCACAAATGGGAGGTCTTTCCGGCCGACGGGTTCGCGATTGTCCTGCCGGTTGCGGCCGTCTACTTCGGGCCGATTACCACCTCCAAGTTAAGGCTGCGGGCAAAGCCAACGTAGCTCGACGTGACTCCCGTAATTGGCGTTCCCACGATGGCTCCCCAGGAGTCTGCGCTGAAAGTGGCGCTCTCGCCATTCGACCTGGTCATCAGCGTGGTTCCGTACCGGTCCTCCTCTGTCCCCAGAATAGTCCTCGAATTCAGCCCGTTCTTTCTCCAATTCACGGCAATCGGTCCCCCCGCTGGTGTGATTGGGAAGCAGCCCCCGTTGTCGCACTCGGTATCGATGACGGTATATCCCGGTTCGGTCGCTGAATTGAAGTTGAGGCTCAGATTCTTGGGCGGTGTGCCCTGTCCTGTAATGACGTCTCCAGTGAGTTCGCTGTTGGCGATCGTTCCAGAGCCGACCTCGCAGACCGTAGTGTTTGTGCTCAAGGTCGTGACACACACCTGATAGTCCACGTAGGTGGTCTTCATCATTGCGCCGGAAATGCTCTTGCGAATGTCCCGGCCCGTGTTGATGTACGTACTCGTATAGCTTGTGGAGGTGCTGCCGGAAGAAAATTCCGTTGCGTACGGACCCTCGAGGTGGAGGTTGTCTGTCACCTGGGCAACGGCACTCACGCTGAATGATCCCAGTGCCACCACTAGTCCCAGACCGCAGAACAGAGCCCAGCGGCACGCACCTTTGGCGATTCTTGCCTTGCGGCTTACCGTGTCAAATATTCTGTCTGATGGAGACCTATTGGACATGCCCTTTCTCCTTTCTGATCGCAACGTCGTCGGCGCCAGTCGGGGTGGGAGGTCAGATGGCCTATTCTCCCATGAATCCCCCGCTGACGATGCTTCGAAATGTTTTCGCAGGAAGGGATGAGCATGAGCCCATCGAAGACGGGCAGTCCGCCATCGGACCAAGGCTCGAAAGGTCAGGAAAGCACTACGGGCAATAGGACAATCGACTGGGGCCGACTCCCTTTGAGAAGAGGATGGAGCCGAGGGGCGGGGTCGAACCGCCGACCTGACGATTTGTCAATAAACGCTATATTGTTGGCCCGCCTAGCCTCCTGCTGCGTCCTACCTCATGGTTTGGGCTCCTGTTCGGGCGGTTTTGTTCCCAAGTTGTTCCCAACTTTTGGCATGAACAACAACGTGCGCCCTGCCCTCCGGTCCGTGGAGCGAACGAAGAACGGGCGCTGGATCTTGTGAACGACGCGGCCAAGAGCGGGCGCTCGTTCCGGATGCTGAGCGTGATCGATGTCCATCCGCGGGGGTGCGTTAGACGTGGACACGGGCTTCCGTAGCCGGCGGGTGTTGCGGGCGCTGGAAGCGACAGCCGCCCGTGAAAACTGTCCGCGTGCGCGTTCCGCACCGGCTTGCCCGTTTCGTTGTGAATCAATTTGATGTCCCGTTCAGGGCACCACGCGAGAAAATGACGACTGATGAACTCCGGCCCGATATCGCAACAGATCGCTTGTGGCGCCCCGCGTTCGGTATGAGGGAAGAGTGCTTAAACGTGACTTGGTTTGGAAACTGTTCGAGGCGCGGCAGAAGATCCCAGCTTGGCGGGATGAGTACAACGAGGAGCGGCCGCACAGCAGTCTCGGGTACCGGGCACCGGCGGAGTTTGCGCGCCTCGCGCTGACTTCGCCCTGCGGAGCGGGGGGTCGGAGCCGGGCGAAGTCAGCCTCTTAGGACCAGCAAGTGTCGTGTGATGGACTGCGCGGAAAATGGAGGCACGTCAAGCTAAGCTCTGCCCGCATGATGCGGACCGCGAATCGCTCATGAAATTCGGGTAGGCCAGGATGGCATTACCGCCTAGATGTGCCTCCGTGGCGCTCAGTGGCCTCACTCCTTTGGGCTCGACTTTGCGTGGCCGTGACGCCGAAGCTCGAAAACTATCGTGACGCCGGTCTCGACCTCGATGGGCTTGCCTTGGAACAGGGTAGGCTTGTATACCCATCGTCGGACTGCGGCTTCAGCCGCGTCGGCAAGGACTCCGGGGCCCGACTCCACCCTGATCTTCTTTACGTGGCCGTTCTTGCCGACCAGGACGCTGAGGTTGACGACGCCATGGATGCCCTTTCTCGCCGCTTCTGGCGGATATGCAGGCTTGACCATGAGGATGATGGTTGCTTTGCCAGGAGCCCTGTCAACGATCTGAACGACTGGTTTCGGGGCGGCCTGCAGCGACGATTCGGGGTCGTTGGAGCTCTGCAAACAGCCCGTGGCGCCGCTCAAGCACAGCGCAAGGACCGTCGCGATGGCTGTTGTCGAGCGCATTCCGGGCCCCTATGGGCGGACCACAAGGGTGGGGCTGAGCTCAAAAAGCGGGAAGCCACAGGTGATGTCTGAAAGTTTGGCAGTGGTTTCCTGCCCCATCCCGGGCGTCAATGCAATGTGTGTCAATTCGTGCACCAGAGCCGCCGCCGTTGTCCATCGTCCCATACTGCAAGCATAGGGGTCCATCCAGATGTCATGTGTGTCCCCCTGATGAGTGTAGGCCGCCTCCTCGCCAGGCCCCTCGTATGCTGGTGGTGGCTCTTGCACTGGGCTGTAGTGAATGGTGTGTGTGGCGAATTGAGGAGTTGGAGGAGGGATCGGCCTTGGCCAAATTGCTTGAACTGGCAGTTGCACTTTCGATTTGTCTCCGCCGAGTGCCGCACGATCTCTATTGCGCGCTTCAGGGCCGGCAGACAGCTCGCTGGAAAGGTTGGGTCAATTGCAAGCATCCCCAATGGATCCTTGAAATTTGCCGAACTGTCCCCCACATAAGCATAAAGGTTGACCCCTCCAGTGGCCGACCAAGCAGGGTCTTGGCTAAGGAATCTATATAGCGTAGGACTGTAAAAGCGCGCGCGGAGGCAGTACAGCCAATCGCCATCGTTCTCCCTGCCCGTGAATTGGAGAGAATTCGCGTTGGCGGCGCCCTGCCCCGTCGTGCCGCCGAACGGGTCGTAGGTGTATTGCGTTTGCACCGTGCCATTCGGATCAGCGAGGCCAATCGTCGAGCCGAGCGCGTCAGCTAGAAAATCCGAGGTGCCCGTCGCGTCAGTCCGCGTGAAATATTCATCCACGCCCAACCCTGTCAGCAGATTCGCCGTGACGGTCGTCCCCGAGAGTTCCTGGACGGGATTAGCTCCGGCGTATAGGAAATCCGTCGTCGTGCCGTCAATCGTCTTCCCGAGCCGGTGGCCAAAGGGATCGTACTCGAAGCTGGCAGCAAAATTTCCAGCTAAGGAACTGAGCCGATTTCTCTCGCTCCACGGCTGGCTTCCTCCCCAGTAAACCGCTCTCCCGAACCCCATCGGCTCCCCCAGCATGTCTGCGTCAACTCCGTCCGACGCCCCTCGCGTCATATGGCAACGATACAGTCGAGCTCTCTTGGGTGGTCGCCGGCAGCCCGTTGTCGTGTCCCTTCGGTTACCCTCAGGGGGTCGGCGCGGGCTTTCGTGTTAGACTGATGCTGGTTTCGTTGGTGGCTTATGAAGCTTGAGGACTACAAGACGGTCCTGTACCGCCAGGAAGACGGCTCTTGGGTGGCCGAAATACCGGCCGTCTCCGGGTGCTACGCGCTGATGCCCACGCGCGAAGCGGCACTCGAAGAACTGGCTAACGTGTTCAAGATGATCGCCGAAGAATACGCCCAAAAGGGATTGCCTCTGCCAGCCGACACCACTGAAATCGTTCATGCCTAGCGCGACGGCCCGCGAATTTCAGGCTGTCGCCCGCCGTCTCGGTTTCACCAAAACAAGACAGACTGGAAGCCACGAACGCTGGAACCACGCGGACGGGCGCGCTGTGACAATTCCCCTACACGGCGGTCGCGAAATCGGTCCGCCCCTCTTTTTCAAGATCCTTCGGCAATTGGGAATCAGCGCCGACGACTTTCAGAAGTTGAAATGAGCCGCAGATGGGCACGGATGAGGCGGATCCGGACGAAGGCAACTCGAATGGCCGGCGGCAGAATAGCCGAACACAAGATGGAGCCGAGGGGCGGGGTCGAACCGCCGACCTGACGATTTGTCAATAAACGCTATATTGTTGGCCCGCCTAGCCTCCTGCTGCGTCATACCTCATGGTTTTGGCTCCTGTTCGGGCGGTTTTGTTCCCAAGTTGTTCCCAACTTTTCTGTTGGGGGCGACCGTCGCAGAACGCAGCGCCCGCGCAGTGCTTTGCGAAGAACGGCCTGGAGTTTCCCACTCATCGCTCTCAGCTCAGGAGCGGTGCATCGAGTGGGACATTGAATTGTCATTGTCGTAGGTGAGCCTCGCCCCATTCCAATTCGTCACCTCGTTGGCCGCATTGTAGGAGGCGATTCTGTCCTTGCCTTTGGTCCCGTGACCGGCGGAAACGACCTCACTTGGGTCCGCCACTGCGCGAAGCCGCCCCGGCATGCCGGATCCCGGCGATGATAGAGTAGAAACGAGGGACTTCAGTCTGTGAGCCAATAAAGCCGAAGGTCAGGCCCTCCTCGGAGATGCAATTCAGATCTACAGGCCCGCCCTGGCCTGGGCTCGGTCCCGAGGCCGTTTTGCGCAGGCAAACGACCGAAGTCATACCCATTCTCACCGGGGGTTGCACTGTGAACGGAACACAGTCACGCTGGAGCAACCGCCGCTCAGAAGAAGCCCACGCGCCGATATCCGGGTGCGGGCGCTCCCCAATGGCGACTGCCAGGGCAGAGGGTACACCGCTGCCCCACGCACCCCGGGCGGTCGTGTCAATCATGTGTAAGGATCGACGCCCCAGGTCGGTCACGAGCCATCCCTTTGGCACCGGTATCTTGTACCCGTCGAGAGAGATGGAATCCCCGTGTCCCCAGTGCCACATCTGAGCCTCGACCCCGAGCCGGCGTGTGTAACCGAAGTAAGCCAACATACCAAACGCGAGGCCCACGACGATTAACCGTGCCCTTATCCGTAGCTGACTGCTCGGTCGCATGCCTGCTCGATCGCGTTAACTTCGGCCGCTACTTGCAGCCCTTGTCGTAACCGCAAGGGTCCTGCTTCATCGCTTGCCGGATTTCTTTGTTTACTTGTTTCAAGATGTTAGCTATCTGCTGATTGATCTGGTTCCTGCTAGGCGCGAGTTGGTTTCCTAGCTCGCAGGCCTTCTCGAGGATCGGGTCGGCGTCCACCAGAGAAACGAGGGACGGACCTGATACGCCCGCATCGATAACAAGATTGATTTGTTCGAGATTATTCACCGCGGCGAGCTGCGGTGCCCAAGGGCAGGTGGCCATGTTGAAGAGGAACGGCGAAGTCATTTGATATATCTCCCAGTCGGCCTGAGTAGCATCTTGGCCTGTTTGGACTTTGTAGTAATTCCACGGCAGGTGCGAAAGCCACCATGGCCACAGCCCCGTCGGATCCACATAGCCAAAGGGATCGTTGTATGTATAGAGGTAAGGATCGGGACCCGCGAGGTGGCCAATCGGGTCCTGACTTGCAAAGCGCAGGAACATAGGGCTGTAGTATCGAGCCCGGTAGTAATACAGGCCCTGGCCGTCGTTCTCGCGGCCGGTGAATTCGTAGGAATTCGCGTTCGACGCGCCCTGCACCGTCGTCCCGCCGAACGGATCGTAGGTGTACTGCGTCTGCACAGTCCCCGTGGAGTCAGCCAAGGCAATCGTCGAGCCGAGTGCGTCAGTTAGAAAATCCGAGGTGCCCGTCGCATCAGTCCGGGTCAAATATTCGTCTATGCCGAACCCCGTCAGCAGATTCGCCGTGACGGTCGTCCCCGAAAGCTCTTGGATGGGATTAGCTCCGTCGTACAGGAAATTCGTCGTCTTGCCGTTGATCGTCTTGCCCAGCCGACGGCCAAAAGGATCGTACTCGAAGCCGGCGGTGAAATTACCCGCAATCGAGGTGAGCTGGTTTCGTGTGTCCCACGTATACGTATTCGTGCCCTCGCTGGTCATATTGCCATTGGCGTCGTAGGAGAGCGTGGCACCGTTCCAATTCGTCAGCTCATTTGCTGCATTGTATACGGCGTTGCCCGTCGTGGGATCTGGAATCCGGCTGTGCGCCACCCCCGCCCCGAAGATGCCCGCTAGGGCTCACAGTCGTAAAACATACCAGCAAATACAATCTGCAGCTTGAACATGTCCAGCAGTAGCCTGCACTTCTTCTCGAAGACGCTCTGCGGCAGGAATCTCCGATAAAGCCCAAGGAACTCATCCTTCAGCGACCCAGCCGTGACCGTCCCCCAGACGATCTCGCTTTTCCTTGCGCCTATGAGAGCCCCGTAGCTCTGGGTGACGGTAACGAACGAGTCGATGCCGGAAAGGATCGATTCGATCGCGTACAGTAGATTTTGGGAAGTGTCGCCTGGGAATTTGGGCAAAGTTGGGGAGGACGCGAGGTAGTCGTGGAACTCCACAGTCAAACGTACGAGGACGCGCAACTGGAGTACATCGTCCTCGTCAAATCCTTGGGGCACCGAGCTCTCAAAGGACGCTAGGATGTCGCGGACCCGTTGCACTTGGTCTTGCGCTCCCTCCCGCCGGGTTTTGTCGCCTGCCATGTTGCTAGTACACAGGGATCGGGACGGCCCCTCCGGCGGAGCCCAGCCCCTCGATCCCCTCGATTATGGATAGCAACCCTTGGACCAAGTCGGGGGCGTACTCCCCGGCGTCCTGAAACGCCCTCGCCGCTGCGGCCACCGCCGCTGCGGCGCCCGGGAAATTCGGGCAGTACTTCCGGACCTTTTCACGGGCCTTCTCCAGGCGTCGAATGGCTTGACGAAGCGCCTTCATGTGCCCGGGGTCTGGGCATCCCCCGTGCTCCGTTATTTCCGCCGTCCGTCTCGCGAGGTTGCCCGACGCCGCCACGAGCTCCTTGACGGCCTCCACGCAACCCACGACCCCCGTTCCGTCGCGGTCGGTACCGTTCACCGGGGAACACCCGGTGTACGCGTAGAGGTTAATGCCGCCCGAGAATCCCGTCGGGTCCTGGCTGACGAACCGCGACAGCATTGGGTCGTAATACCGTGCACGGTAGTAGTACAGGCCGTCGCCGTCGTTTTCTCGGCCGGTGAATTCGTACGAGTTCACGCTGGCCGAACCCTGCATGGTCGTGCCCCCGTACGGGTCGTAGGTGTATTGCGTTTGCACCGTGCCCGTCGGATCGGCAAGACCAATCGTCGAGCCGAGTGCGTCAGTTAGAAAATCCGAGGTGCCCGTCGCATCAGTCCGGGTCAAATATTCGTCTATGCCCAACCCCGTCAGCAGATTCGCCGTGACGGTCGTCCCCGAAAGCTCTTGGATGGGATTAGCTCCGTCGTACAGGAAATCCGTCGTCGTGCCGTTGATCGTCTTGCCCAGCCGACGGCCAAAAGGATCGTACTCGAAACCAGCGGTGAAATTGCCAGTAATCGAGTCGAGCTGGTTCCGCTCATTCCACTTATACGTGTTCGTGCCATCGCTGGTCATATTGCCATCGGCATCGTAGGTGAGCGTGGCGCCATTCCAATTCGTCAACTCGTTGGCGGCGTTATACACGGCGGTGCTGATCGTCGGATTGGGCATGCCTGTGCGTGCCCAACTCCCTCCCATCTGGATGCGGCGTCCGTCTTGATCGTAGGCGTACGTGAGATTACCCAGGCTCTCGCCAGCCAATTGATAGTTGATCCCCGGAAGCAGGGCGAGTAACGTGTGGCCAACAACCGCACCATACGCGAACGATACATCCACAATGCCCTCCGGGGTCGTCCACAGCCGGTCGTTGTGCTCCTGCGGTTACCCTTGGGGCGGCCTGGCCGGAAGTGGAGCGGGTCGCACCTAGCGGCCCAGCTTTCGCTCGAGGCCATTAGACGATTGACGTTTAACGCCGCACGTTATACGATACCATCGTGATCAAATCCTTTCGGTCGGCCGGGACCGAACGGCTGTTTCGCCGCCAGCCAGGTCGACGGCTCCGTTCGATCGCGCGGTCGGCGATTCGCAAGCTCGATATGCTGGACGCGGCGCCCGATTTGGCGACACTGGCCACCCTTCCCGGCAACCGGCTGGAACGGCTGCGTGGGGACCGCACGGGGCAGTACAGTATCCGCATCAACGATCAATGGCGAGTCTGCTTTGAGTGGCGCGGCGGTGACGCCTACCAGGTCGAGATCGTGGACTATCATTGAGGGAGGCTGCAATGGCGCGAAAAATGAAGCCGGTCCACCCGGGCGAGATCCTACGCGAGGAGTTCATGAAACCGCTAGGACTGAGCATGAACAGACTGGCCCTCGATCTGCGCGTGCCGGTGACCCGAATCGCTGAAATTGTCGGCGAGCGCCGGGGAATCACGGTCGATACGGCGCTGCGCCTGGCGCGCTATTTCCGGAATTCGCCTGCCTTCTGGCTGAACCTGCAAATGCGCTACGAGCTTGAGATCGCCGAAGACAGCCCCGAAACCGAGAAGATAGCGCGGGATGTGCGGCCGGTTGCGAGTGCAATGCGGCATGGCGCATGAAGAGGTGTTGATCCCTGGCACTGTAAAAGCAGAGGCACAAATCGGATGGAGCCGAGGGGCGGGGTCGAACCGCCGACCTGACGATTACGAATCGTCTGCTCTACCAGCTGAGCTACCTCGGCAAATCCACATCATCCTAGCGTAAAACGTGGCGATGGTTCAAACGGAAGCGGGATTGCGATCGATAGCCTGTGCTCCGTCAGGCGCGGCGAACGCGTTGCCCGTCAGGGAGCGGGCGCCGAAGAGGGCGAACATCACGAGTGCGCTGACTACGGGGATCGAGAGAGCGCCGCGGAGACCGCCGAAGCCGCTCGATGCCACGCCGATGAGCCATGGCAGGGTTGCGCCGCCGAGCCCGCCTAGCGCGAACATGCTGCCGACGAAACGCGATGCCCACTGGCCGAACCGCGATGAAAAACGGGCGATGGTGATGGGAAAGACGGACGACAGGCCGAAGCCGGCGAGGGCCGCGCCCGCCGTCACGCCGAGGAATCCACTGGAGGCTAGCACGATGATGCCGCCGAACGCGGCGGCGAGTAGGCCGGCGCGCGCCAGGCGAATTTCGTCGACATTGCGCAGGACGGCAGGGGCCAGCGCCCGCCCGAGGAGCAGCGCTCCCCAAAAGAAGGCGGGAGCGAGCGCCCAATCGGCGGGCGAGCCCGCATGGATGCTGCGCGCGTAGGAAGAAACCCAGCCGCCAACGCCATTTTCCGTCCCGACATAAAGAAAGAAGAGAACGCCCAGAACGCCGAGTGCGCGGACGTCGGCGAACGACAGGCGCAGTTTCGGGCGGGCGCCTGCGGTTTCCACCTGACGGATGACGGCGGGTGCAAATAAGGCCCACACGGCAAACACCAGCGCAGTCACGGCCAGGCCGAGCAGCAGAAAGGTCAGTTGGCCGATTCTCAGGAAACCCGCTGCCAGCAGCGGAAAGAGGACCGCACCCATGCCCCAGGCCAGATTCAGCCAGTTAAGCGCCGCGGCGGAACGATGCGGATTTGCCTCGGCGACCAGCAGGTTCGTTCCCGGTATGATCAGGCCCAAGCCCAGGCCGTAGACTCCGACCGAAAACATCGCAGTGGTCCAGTTGCCGAAGCCAAGCGTCGCGACCCCGGCCCCGGCGGCGAGGAAGCCTAGCGCAAGACATGGGCGGAAGCCGCGGCGGGTGAGGAGCAGGCTGGAGAGGAGAACGCCGGCGACGGAACAGGCGAATTGCGCCGTGAAGAGCAGGCCGGCGTGGCTGTTGTCGACGCGCAGCCGGGCGGTGAGCGACGGCAGGATGGGGCCGAGCAGCACGGTGATCATGCCGGTGAGAACGAAGCCGGCGTGCAGCCATGCGTCGGGGTGCGGTGTGCGCGGATGCATCGACGTGAGGATGCGGGCTAGCGCGGGGCTTCGGCGGTGGATTCGCGGACTACGAGTTCCGGTTTTACGGTGATGAATCTTGGATACCCGGTGGCCTGCGGCCGGGCGATTCTTTCGAGGAGCGTTCGCGCGGCGATTTCTCCCATGTGGCGCAGGGGCTGGCGGATGGTGCTCAGGCTGGGATTCTGAAAAGCGGCGCTTTGAATGTCGTCGAAACCGAAGACGGAGACGTCTTCCGGGACTCGGCGGCCGGCCTCGCGCAGGGCGCGGATGGCGCCGATGGCGGAGACATCGTTGAACGCGAAGAGCGCGGTGAACGGCTGCTCCGCGGCGAGAAGTTGCCGCGTGGCGCGATAGCCCAGCGCGGGAGAGGAGGAATCGCCGGTGAGTTGCGCTGTGAGGTTGGGGCGGAATGGGAGCCCGAGTTCGGCGGCGGCGAGGCGAATCGCGTTCCAGCGGGGCTCGGTGTCGGAGCTGAAGTTCTGGCCTTTGAGGAAGGCGATATTCCGGTGTCCGAGGTCCGCGAGATGTTTCAGAGCGGCGCGGGCGGCCCAGGCGTGATCGAGGACGATGTTGGTGACACCCTCGCATTCCTCGTGGCCGGAGACGCTGACGACCGGAACGCGAACGGGATTTTCGCACCGAGTGTCGACGGCGATGATGCCTTCGACGGCGCGCTCGAGCAGGATTTTCGGATACTCGACGACGAGGTCGGGCCGATGACGGTGGCTGACGACGAAATAGAAGTAGCCCTCGCGCAGCAGGTAATCCTCGACCCCGCTCATCACGAGCGCCGTGTAGCCTTCGCTGATCTCCGGCACCACAACGCCGATCGTGAAGCTCCTCTGATTGCGCAGTGAGCGCGCGACGAAGTTGGGCCGGTAATTCAGCCGCTTGGCTTCGGCGAGGATGCGGTTTCTCGTTCTTTCGGGGATCGAGCGGCCGGCCGGAGAGCGGTTGATGACGATCGAAACCGTTGCCGGGGCGAGGCCGAGCGTCTTGGCCAGGACCTTCAGGCTGACACGTTCGCCTTCTGGCGGCGCGGGCGAGGCGGCTGCCCCGTTCGCCTTGGTGCGCGGCATGCGCGGAGTTTCCCACAAGGCGCACGGCGGAGCAAGTGCCGTTCGGTGGGCGCGGGCCGGGAGCGCGAGTTCCTCTTGACATCGGTGCGGAGCGGGTGTAAAAGCCCCCAGGGCTACAAAATCGATTTAGTACACATGTTAATGGACTTTATGGTCCGACTTGGTTCTTCTTCCCCCGGGGCATCCGAATACTGAGTGTGAGGAGTGGGTAATGAATCGAAAACTTCAACCGGCCGTTTGGGGACTTCTGCTGAGCCTGATCCTGCTGCTGCCGGGCCTGGCGTGGGCGCAGTTCGGCGCGGGCGTCCAAGGCGTGGTGCAGGATCCCCAGGGAGCGGCGGTACCGGGCGCCAAGGTCACTCTGACGAACCAGGCGACCGGCGTGACGCAGAACGACGACCACGAGCAGCGCGGGGCTATACCGCTTCGCGGAGCTCGGGCCGGGCCAGTACACGGTGACGGTGGAAGCCACCGGCTTTCAGAGCAGCGAGACCAGGAATGTTACGGTGCTGGCCGAGCGGATGACGGGCCTGAACGTCAAGCTGAAGATCGGACAGGTGACGCAAACGGTGACCGTGAGCGCGGAAGCTCAGCCGCAGCTGCAAACCGCCAGCCCGACCATCTCCGGGACGTTCACTTCGCGGGAAATTCAGCGCCTGCCGCTCTTCAACCGCGATCCCTATGAAGTCGTCAGGATGGCGCCGGGGATCTTCGGCGATGGCGCGCGCGTCGGCAACGGCAATTCGGTGGGATTCCCGAACGGGCCGGGCGCGAACCCGGGCGGACAATCGGGCGGACCGGGTGGCTCGAACACGGCGATTTTCCAGACCGAGAACCAGCAGCCGATCAGCGCCAACGGCCAACGAATCAATTCGAACAGCTATACCGTTGACGGTGTGAGCGTGAACAGCCTGCAATGGGGCGGCGCGGCGGTACTGACGCCCAGCCCGGGCTCGGTGCAGGAATTGACGGTTGTATCGAACGACTACGACGCCGCCGACGGACCGACCGCCGGCGCCCACGTGAAAGTGGACACGCGGAGCGGAACGAATCAGTTCCACGGCAGCGGGTTCTTCCAATACCAGGAGCCGGGACTGAACTCCTACAACAAGTTCGGGGGATACGAGCCGGGAGTCGGATTCCTGCCGCCGCTGCGGAATAACGACGCTTTCCGGCAAATGGGCGGCTCTTTGGGCGGGCCGTTGATGAAGAACAAGCTGTTCTTCTTTTTCAATTATGAAGGGCTGCGTGACTTCAATACGACGTATGAGGACAACTGGGTGGATACGCCGCAATTCGACTCGCTGCTGGCGCAGGAGCGAGCGGGCACGCCGGTGGCGACGACTTTGACGGCGCCCGGAATTCGTCCTCGGATCGCCCAACTGCTGCCCTCGACTTGCGCGCCGTGGATTTCGGCGAACCAGCCGTGCCAGGTGGTGAACGGCGGTGTGGATATCGGCTCGCCGGGCCTCACCTACGGCACCTACATTCCGAGCTTTAACAACCCGAACTACACTGGCGGCGGGCTGGACGGCATTCCCGATCTCCAGTTCGCGCAGATTGCGCTGCCGGCCCACAATGACGGGAATCAGTACAACGCCCGGGTCGATTACCACCAGGGCGCGAACCAATTTTCCGGGAACGCTTTCCTCACCTACTTCAACTCGTTGGGCGCCGACGCCGGAGCGCAGGGCCGGCCGATGGCGGATGTGAACAGCAGCCGGTTCAGCCCTTCCGGTTTTCTTTCCTGGGTGCGGACGATTTCGCCGAGCCTGATGAACGAGGCGCGGTTCAATTTCACCCGATACGCCTACAACGAGCTGAACTCGAATCCGAACGTGAACTGGGGCATTCCGCGGACGGAGATTCAGGGATTGCCGATTCCCGGGGCGCAGCGAATCATCTTCGGCGCGCCGCAGGGTGGAACGACGCCCGGCGTCTTCGCCGAGAATACGTTCGCCTTTCGCGACATGGTGATGTGGCTGCGCGGGGCGCACGCCATGAAATTCGGCATGGACTACGCTCATCAGCAGAATAACGACCACCTCACCTACGGTGCTTCGCGTCCCGACTACGTCTTCCAGGGCCCGTGGAATTTCGCGAACGGCACGCCGATTTTCGAGGCCATCAACGTGAATCCGCTCACCGGCGGGCCGGAGGTCTCGGGCGTGCCCTACTACCGCACGTCCGACTACGGCGCTTTCTTCCAGGATGACTGGCAATTCCGTCCGAATCTGACGTTGAATCTGGGCCTGCGCTGGGATTATTTCGGCCCTCCGAGCTCAGCGCGCGGGTTGCTCCAAAACCTTTTTGTTCCCGCCGGTCCCAATGGCCTGGTGGACGCCAAGGGAATCAACCCGAGCCAGCAGTGGAATTCCACCTGGCGGAATTTCGGGCCGCGCATCGGTTTTGCGTGGAGTCCCTCCATGACCCACCAGCAGGCGGTGATCCGGGGCGGGTTCGGCATCGGCTACGACCGGTTCGACGACATCGTCTTCGCCAATACCCGCGACAACCCTCCGCTCGGGGCCAGCTACGGCATCTGTTGCGGCACGGCGTCGACGGATTTCGGAACGCCGTTCGTGAACGGACAGATCCTCTACGCAACGGGATCGAGCAACTCGCCGCAGAGCTATCCCGTCAACCCGGCGCTCGCCACGCCGATCAATCCGGCCACGAACCTGCCGGAAATTCTGCCCGGTCAGGGACCGCCAAACATCTTCGCGAATCCGCAGAACATGCCGGTTCCCTACATCTACTACTATTCTCTCCAGGCGGAATACGCGCTGCCGCACCAATGGACGTGGACGGTGGGATATTCGGGATCGAGCAGCCACAAGCTGATTCGCATCAAGAACCTCCAGTATTTCTACTCGACGCCGAATCCGTCGGTGAATGCCGTCTTCAGCTTCAGTCCCGATACCAACGCGCATTTCGACGCGCTCGGGACGACGGTGGAGCGGCGGTTCCGCGGCGGTTACCTGCTGAACATGAATTACAACTTCAGCCGGTGCGTCGATCAGGTTTCCTCGGAGGGGCCGGGCTTCGTCACCAACCAGACTTACCCGACCAATTCGGCGACCGAGATCGGGCCGTGCGATTACGACGCGACGCACAACATCCGCGTCTTCGGTTTGTGGGATCTGCCGATCTTCACCAACCACAACACGCTGGCCGGGAAACTGCTCGGCGGATGGGAAGTGGCGGGCACGTTCCAATTCCACTCGGGATTCCCGTGGACGCCGGTATCGAGCAACAACTGCTTCACGCTGGGCGCTTCGTTCCTGTGCCCGGTGCGGCCGATCGGCTACAACGGAGGGGCCGGAGTCAACTACGCGACGAACGCCTTCCTCCCGCCAACGGGCAGTAATTTCCCGAACGGAGCAACCAGTTATTTCAACGTGACCTCGCAAGGCTTCCCCGGTATCGGGCGCAACAGCTTCCGCGGCCCGCGGCACTCGGACATCGATCTGAGCCTCGTGAAGAGCTTCACATTGCCGCGGATGCCGTTCGTCGGCGAGAACTCGCGCATCGATCTGCGGCTCAACTTATACAACGCGTTCAACAAACTCAACCTGGCGCCGTTCGTCTTCGGCAGCGCCTCGACCACGGTCAGCTACTTCAACAACAACGGAGTGCCGGTGTCCAATCCGCAGTTCGGAACTGCGCTCACCGGATTGCAGGGGCGGGTGCTGGAGTTGCAAGCGAACTATAGTTTCTAGTCCGTGCCTGCGTTTCACGGCGGCCACGGTCGGCGCTTTCCGCTGACCGTGAGCCTTGCCGGCAGCCGGGTGCCCCGGGCGCCGGAGTTGCGCCTGAGGTTTTTCCCCAAGCATCGTGACAGCCTGGGGGCGTCACCGGGACGGGTGCAGTTCGCCGGTGAAGCCGGCGCGCCTGGCTTCTGGCGTGCAGTCAGCCTTGGGAGGGAGCATTGAAGATCCGGGTGTGGGTCTGGAAGAGTGCGCTTCTCGCGATGGTCGTTTTCCTGCTGGCTTGTTTTCCGCAGCGAGGAGCTACGGCGCCGCGGCCGGCGAGCCATGCCGTTGTCATCAATCTGAATGCGCCGACGACTCCCTTCCCCCATTTCTGGGAGCGGATGTTCGGATCGGGGCGCGCGGTACTCGCGATGCGGGCCAGTTACCTCCGCGATTTACGCGAAGTGAAACATGCCACCGGCTTCGACTACGTGCGCTTCCACGGGATTTTCAATCGCGGCGTGGGCGTCTTCCACCTGAACGCGCAGGGGCAGCCGGTCTACAACTTCTCCTACGTCGATCAAATCTACGATGGGCTGCTGGCGAGGGGCGTGCGGCCGTTTGTCGAGTTGAGCTTCATGCCGCCGGCGCTTGCCGCTCCGCCGCTGGTGCATCACGTCTTCTGGTATCACCCGGTCGTCTCGCCGCCGAAGAGCTGGGCGCTATGGGACGGCCTGATCGAACATTTCGCCCGGCATCTGATTCACCGCTACGGAATCGCGGAAGTCTCGAAGTGGTATTTCGAGGTCTGGAACGAGCCGAATCTCGATTTCTGGGCCGGCGATCCCAAGCAAGCCACCTATTTCCAGTTGTACGACCACACGGCGCGGGCGCTGAAACAGGTAAGTCCGCTGCTGCGCGTGGGCGGACCGGCGACGGCGCAATCCGCCTGGATTCCCGCGTTTCTCGATCACGTCGCGAAGAATCACGTGCCGGTGGATTTTGTTTCGACGCACATCTACGGTCAGGATCCGGCGAAAGGCGTGTTCGGCGTCGACGAACAAATTCCGATCACGAAGATGGTGTGCATGGCCGCCGGCAAGGTCCACAAGGAAGTGGCCGACTCGCCGCTGCCGAATCTGCCCATCTTCTACACCGAATACAATGCCACGTTCCGCAACGATCCGCAGATAACCGATTCGCTCTTCATGGGGCCCTGGCTGGCCGATACCATCCGTCAGTGCGACGGCCTGACGGCGGCGATGAGCTACTGGACGTTTTCCGACGTATTCGAAGAGCAAGGAGTGGTGAAGCAGCCGTTCTACGGCGGATTCGGCCTGATCGCCGCCGATAACTTGCCGAAGCCTGCCTTCAACGCGTTCAAATTGCTGCATCGGCTGGGGACGCAACGCATCCCGGTGGATTCGGATACGGTGCTGGCTACGCGGCGGGCGAATGGGACGGTGGTGGTGGCTACCTGGAATCTGGTACTGCCCGGCGAAACGGGCAGTGCGAAACAAGTTGATTTGGAACTCGAAGGGATCGGCGCGGGTTGGCGGGCATTTGTTTACCGGCTGGACGCACAGCACGGATCGCTGTTGGCCGCGTACCGGGAAATGGGCGGCCCGCAGTACCCCACTCCAGCGCAGGTGAAGACGTTGCGCGGCGCCGCCCGTTTGCCCGCGCCGGATGTGCTCCCGCTCACCGGAGGGCATCTCCAGCTCACCTTGCCCCCGGATGGCCTGGCTGTGGTTGAGTTTCATGCCCCCGGCCGGTAGGCCGCTCGGCAATCACCCCTCGCCCAGGAATGCTGCGCTTTGAGCCCGGAGTATGCACTTGTAGCACAGGCATTCTTGCCTGTGCGCTTCTCCTCCCTCTGCGAGATTTGAAACCCGCACAGGCAGGAATGCCTGTGCTACAGGGACATTTATGGCTCGGCGTGGAAGCCGGCTCGTTCCATCCCGCGTTGAGCTTCCAGGTTTTTCATGAAGGTATTCCACACAAAGCCGGTGCGGGCGTTTTCGGCCATGAGCGCGGTAATCCCGAGATCGATGCCGATGACGTCTTTGTCGAACCACCCGCTGAGCGGATTGAAAGCGTCGACGAAACCGTAGCGCTGCCACGCGTGCTCGCCGAAGCGATCGCGCATCGTGCGCAGGACGCGCATGGTGTCTCGAGGCAAAAACGGGAGCGAGCCGCCGGCCGCGCAGGGCACAACGGTGCCGTCGATCGGTCCGATCGGCGGCGGGCCGCCCCACACGACGTACCCTTTGGCGGAATCCGACGCGGTAATGCCCCATAGGCTGTCGGTATAGTCCGGAAAGCGCGGGTGAAGGCCAACGCAAAATCGCTTGTGTGCTTCGGTGGCGAGAATCGAATTCTCGAAATAGTTGGCGTACTGGTCGCTCTTTTTGCGGAAATCGAACCAGGCTTGCGAATACTGATGAATGAAGAGCGGCGCGCGCGACCCGATGTAGCTCAGCCCCTCGTAATGGAACATCGGGCGTTTCCACGCGTGCCACGTGGCCGCGGGCAAGGGATGCGTGGGCGAGCCGAGGCCCAGCAGGTAGATCATCATCAGTTCGCTGTAGGTGTTCCAGCGCGCTTCGAGGAAGCCGGTCTCGGGCTTCCAGGCCATCGAAAGTGTTGCGCCACCCTCGAGCATCCATGGCCAATCGACGCGCTCGTAGATCGCCGTGGCCAGATGCGCGATTTCGGGATCGTCGAAATGCTGGCGGCAGGTGAGCACGCCGCAGAGCAGGAGGGACGAATCGATCGAGGAAACTTCCGAGTGCAGCAGGCGGGCGCCGGAATCGATGTCCGCCCAGTGATAGAAAAATCCGCGCTCGTGCGGCATGCGTTCGTGGAGGAAGCGCAGAGTGGAACGAACCCGATGGCGAATCGCGGCGCTCGGCAGATAGCCGCGCGAATCGGCAATGCAAAGGGCGGTGAGGCCGAAGCCGGTGGAGGCGATGCTCGCGAGTTTGCGGGTGTCGCGTCCGGTGGCGCGAGCGCGGTCCTTTACGAGGCCCGTCTCCTGTCCCGCTTGCTCCCAGAAGTAGAGGCAGATGGCGCGCTCGAGATCGTCGAGCAGGGATTCGTCCTCGGCGGAAAAGATGGGCGGGGCGGGTTCGGTCGGGTGCGGGAACGCGAACGCGCGGCGCAGATAGAAAGGGGCGGCCATGCCGGCGAGGGCGAGGCGGGAGAGCATGGAACGGCGGGTGAGCACCCGTTTGGGCCCGGGCGCGAGGTGGTCGTTGAGGGGTGCTTCGTCGCGCCGCAGGACGAGGGTGTGCTCACGGGTATCGGGATGCTTCGCTTCGTTCAGCATGACGCATGAGGTTGGACGCTGGGCACAGCCTGAAAGCTGTGCTACGACGGGCGAGTTCCCTATTTGCGCGACAGGTTTGGCCGTACGTTTCGGGCTCATTGGGTGTGCCCGCTCCTGTGTTCCTTCCATTGGCTACGTGCCACTAGCATAGCTCGGGTCCGGCGAATCCGCGGGACGGCGCGAGAGGTTTCGGCGCTTGATTTAGACGGGCGGGGGGCCTACTGTAAACCGAGCGGCGGCGTGGCCGCTCGACCTTTCATGTACTGTCCACAGTGCGGGACGGCGAACCCTCCCCAAGCCACACAGTGCCAGAAGTGCGCGTCCGTGTTGCCGCGAACCGAGGCGACAACAGGCGGCGCGACCATGGGCGGCGCGACGATGGACTCGAACGCCACCGCCGGGGCGTATGCCAGCACGGGAACCGGATCAGGCACCGGCGGCGCGGGCGGCGGAGGAGCGATCCTCGAGCCGGGCCGCGTGCTCGGCAATCGCTACGAAATCCTCAAGGTGCTCGGCGAAGGCGGCATGGGCGCCGTCTACAAGGTACAGGACCGCGAAGTGGGCGGATTCGCGGCACTGAAAGTGATCCGGCCGGAAATGGCCAACAGGCCCGAAGTCCTCCAGCGATTCAAGCAGGAACTGATCCTCGCGCGCCAGGTAACGCACAAGAACGTAATCCGCATTCACGATCTCGGCGAAGCCGACGGCGTGAAGTTCATCACGATGGACTTCGTCGAGGGGCAGGACCTCTCGTCGATGATCCGGGAGCGCGGCAAATTCGAGCCGGAAGATGCCGCGGGGATCATCGCGCAGGTGTGCCGCGCGCTCGACGCCGCGCATTCGGAAGGCGTGGTCCACCGCGACCTGAAGCCGCAGAACATCATGCTGGATACGCAGGGGCGCGTGAAGGTGATGGATTTCGGCATCGCGCGCTCGACAGAGGCGACCGGCGGGATGACGCAGACCGGCGCGCTGCTCGGGACTCCCGAATACATGTCGCCCGAGCAGGCCAAGGGCCTGCATGTGGACGCGCGATCGGACATTTTCTCGCTGGGAATCATTTTCTACGAAATGCTGACCGGCAAGACGCCATTCCACGCCAGCACGATGATGGCGACCATTTTCCGGCGCACGCAGGAAAAGGCGCGGCCGCCCATCGAACTCGAGCCCACGATTCCGCAGCAGATCAACGACGTCGTCGTGAAATGCCTGGCCACGGAGCCGGAGGACCGCTTTCAGAGCGCAAGCGAGATTCTGGCGGCGCTCGGTCGCGAGGCCACGACCGGATTGGGAACTTCCCTTCCCGGCGGAACGGGATTGCCGGCGGCCGCGGGCGCTGCGGGCGGCGGCACGGTTTCCGGCACGGCAACGACGTTGGGTACAGGGACGGCTGCGGGCACGGCTACGGTTCCCGCTCCGGCGGCTGGAGGATTGCTGTCCGGCCGGAAGAAATGGATTGCGGCCGGCGCTGCGGTCCTGCTGGTTGCGCTGGCGGTGGCCTTTTTCGTGTTGCGCGGGCGGCCGGGAGGGTCCGGGGTCGGCACGGCGGCGCATCCGTTGTCTCTGGCGATTCTGCCGTTCCGGAACGCCTCGGGCGATGCCTCGCTCGACTGGCTCGGATCGAGCCTTTCGGAAATGCTGCGTACCGACATCGGCCAGTCGGTGGGTTTCCGCACAGTCTCGCCCGACCGGGTGCATGAGGTGCTGAACGCGCTAGGCGTATCGTCCGACTCGCAACTCGATTCCGGCACGTTCAGCCGCGTGGCCGGACTCACCGACGCCGATCTGGTGCTCTCGGGCCAATACGTGAAGGCCGGCGGCCAGATCCGGATCACCGCGAGCCTCGAAGACCTGAAGCAGCAGCGCACGATACCGCTGATGGTGGAGGCGGCGAACGAGAACGCGCTGCTTTCAACCGTCGATCAGCTCGCCAAATCGGTGCAGCACGTTCTGGCGCTTGCCCCCAGCGCCGTGAGCCAGATGCGCGCGAGCGCGTTCACGCCGACGTCGAAATCGGTGGCGGCGCTCAAGGATTACAGCCAGGGCCTGGCACTGCTCCGCCAGGGCAATTCCCTCGAAGCGCTCAAGCAGTTCCAGGCTGCGACGACTGCCGACCCGAATTTCGCCCTCGCCTATTCGCAGCTAGCCCAAACGTATCAGCAGCTCGGACAGGATCAACAGGCGCAGCAGGCTTCGGGCCAGGCCGTAGACCTCAGCTCGTCGTTGCCGGCCACCGAGAAATACCTGATCGCCGCCGCGGACGCGCACGTCGAGAACAATTACGATCGCGCGGTCGCGGCGTACGGCCAGCTCTCGAAGCTGCTGCCGGACGATTCCCAGGTGCAATTCAACCTCGGCCAGCTTTACGAGAACCACGGCAACATGGCCGACGCGCTGAAGCACTACCAGCGAGTGCTAGCCGCCGATCCGAAGGACCTCGAAGGGTTGCTGGCGGTCGGACGCGTCCAGATCAAGAGCGGCAATCCGCAGGCGTCGCTCGATCCGCTGAATCGCGCGCTCAGCCTTGCGGTCGAGCTCAACAACCAGCAGGGCAAGGCGAACGTGCTCCAAGCGATCGGCGTCGCCTATCAGTTCCTGAACCGGCCGCAGGACGCGCTGTCAAATTTCCAGCAGTCGCTCGCGATCAAACAAACGATCGGGGACAAGCGCGGCATGGCCGTCAGCCTCGATCAGATCGCGCAGATCGAGCAGACGCTCGGCAAGCCCGACGACGCGGCGAAACATTACCAGCAGGAATTGAAGATCGAGCAGGAGATCGGCGATCAATCCGGCATGGCGCGGGCGCTGACCAATTACGGCGACCTCGAGCAGTCGCAGGGACGCTTCGATCAGTCCCTCGACGCGACGAAGAAGGCGCTGCAGATTTACATGTCGCTTTCCGACCAGACCGATCAGGCGACGGCGCTCAACAACGTCGGCAATATCTATTTCAAGAAGGGGCAGTACACCGACGCGCTCACCAATTTCCAGCAGGCGCTCACCTTGCAGGAGAAGATGAGCAATCCCGCGAACATCGCCATGGTCCTGAACAACATGGGCCAGAGCTACCAGAAGCTTGGGCAATACGACAAGGCGCTCGCGAATTATCTGAAGGCCGTCGATACGGCGCGCAAGGCCGGCGACAGGTTCTGGATCGCCGCCTCCTCCGAAAGCATGGCGAGCCTTTTCGAGATCGAAGGCCGGTACGGTGCCGCGCTGAAGGCGACCGAAGAGAGCTACCGGAACATGCAACAGCTCGGGCAAAAGGACGAACCGACAGCGTCCATCGGCGCCGACTACGGCCTGGCGCTGGCGCTCGTGGGGCGGTTTGACGACGCGCAGAAACCGCTGGCGGAGGCGCTCACGCTCGCGCGGTCGCTGGGCAACAACGCGCTGATCGCGCTCGTGCTCAATCATCAGGCGATGCGGGCGTTTTACGCGGGGGATTTTGCGGCGGCGGGGTCTCTGTTTGCCGAGGCGCGCGCTGATGCGCAGAAAGCCGGAGGGCGGGAGCAGGACCTGATTGCCGGCATCGGCGCGGCGCGGGTCGAGATTCGCACCGGTCGCGCGGCCGCGGCGGAAGCCTCCCTGCGCCAGTTGGCGCGGGATGCGGATTCTCTCGGCGATAAATATCTTTCGGCGCAGTGCGCGCTGTACCTTGGCGAGGCCTTGGTTGCCTCGCGCAGTTACGCGCAGGCGCAGGCGCCGCTTTCGCAGGTAGCGCGCGCGGGCCAGGACGGCGGAATGCAATCGCTGCTGCCGCAGGCGGAGTTTCTGCTGGGCGAGGCGCTGCGCGGTGCGGGACAGGGCGGCATGGCGCAGATTCACTTCAAGAAAGCGGCGCAGTTGCTTCAGCAGATGCAGCAGGAGGCGAAGAGCGATTCCCTGCTGAAGCGGGCGGACCTGAAGACGATTGCAGATGGCGTCGGAATCAAGGCCGGGTAGGATGGGCACCGACTTACCGCAGAGGCGCTGAGGACGCGAAGGAGGGCGCAGAGGGCCGCGGATTGCGCGGAAACGCCCGCCCAAAGGCAGTACGGTTAAAAGTCCGGGCGCGGGGACCGCGCCTCTACGAGTAAAAAAAGAGCCGGGCCGATTGCGGCCCGGCTCTTTGGTTTTCCGGAATCGCGTCCGCGGCTATTGCACCCTGAAAATGGTGGTTTGATAGCCGGTGTTGTTGGTAAGGAACGTCACGGTGAGCGAATAGGTGCCCGTCTTGTAGTTCTTCAGGCTCAGGCTCAATTGGTATTGCTGGTTGTTCGGGTTGTAGCTGAAAGTCGGCGGATTCGACGTCGAGTTGCCCGACGAATTGATGGCGATCGGCTCGAACACCGGATTACCCTTGGCATCGTTGACGCGAGCAATCGAAAGCAATACCTGTGCGTCCGTGATGTAAGGGCCGTTCGAGCAGCTAGCCGCTGTGCCTGCCGCTCCCAGCTTGAATTTTATGCTGAGGTTCTGGCCGGAATTGAAGACGGCCGGCAGGTCGCCCAGGCTTGTGTTGGTGAGCGGCGAACCGAAGCCGCAGAACGTCCCTAGTTCGGTGCTCCCGGACGGTGTCGCGTTGGCGATGAAGAAGCGGGAGAAGCCGGGGACCTTGCCGCCGATGGTGTTGTCGTTCGTGATCAGCCCGCCCACGGGCCATGTGCCGGAGGCTTCGGTGACGGTGCAAGCCAGGTCGTTTGTCGCCGTGGTTCCATCGCAGCGAATGATGCGGGGATTGGTGAACACCGTGCTGTCATTCAGTGCGCCGATGATGAAGTTGCTATAGAGATTGCTATCCGGTTGGCAGGTGCCCGAGACCGTATAGACGGTGCCGAAACCAGCCTCTCCGTTATATGGGATGGGCGCACCGCCCGTCCAGGCCCCTGTGTAGCTCGAGTCGGGAGTGGCACCGTTCAAGAGGCCTTGCAGGTAGGCAAGCGGAACCTGCTCCTGCGTGATGGTGGGACTGCACGTCCCTTGGGTGACTGTTTGCACCGCGCTCGATCCGAAATTAAAAGTTGAGGCGGTAACGCCCGAGTCGGTGTTCGGCGTGGTGGAAACAGGTGACTCCTCGACGGGCGGGACTGCGACGGCTGCTACGGTGGTCGCGTCCACGCCCGAGAGCGAAATGGGGGTGCCGGTACTCGCGCAATTCGAGGCCGCCCCGTTCAGGATCTGGATCTCTCGCTTATTGGGGCTGGTGCTGGCGATGCCGACGTAGACGAAGTTGTCTTCCGAGGCGGCCAGCGAGGATAGCGTTACGCTGCCATGGGGCAAATTCGCTCCGCACGTGGTCGACTTCGACACGTTGGCCGGGTTGAACTTGAGGACACTCCCTGTTCCCTGGTTGGCCACGAAGAAATCGCCAGTGCTGATGCGCGCGATGGCCGACGGCGAGCTTAGCCCGCTGACAAACGCGGAAGAGTCGAGCGCCTGAGCGAAGGGCGAATAGGGAGAATTCGGCGGGATCGCGCCAACGAACTTCGCGCGCAGGATGGTCCCGGCGGCATTGTTGACGATCAGCATGTCGCCATTATTCTTCTGGGAGATCCCACCACCTGTGAAGGATCCACCGATGCTGTAGACCAGCGTGGGCGTGAAGGGAAAACCACCCGTGGCAGTCGAGACACCGTTGAAGACGTAGACACCGGAGCCGCTGACGCTGCTGGAAACGTAGAGGTCTCCATTCGAGTCGACGCGGCCACAAACGGGTGCCGTGAGTGAGCCGCCCCCGTCATAAACCGTGTTTACGTCCGCGGCGGTAACGAGGTTGCTGTTGGCGTCGAACGGGTCGGTGCTCAGCTTGAGGCGGATGATGGTGCTGTTGGTGGAGTCACAGGCGTAGAGGAAGAAATACGTGTTCCCCGAACTATCAGGCACATTGCCAGAGGCGTTGTCGGGCCCGACGGTGAGGCTTGAGAAGGTGTCGCCGGCGTAACTCGTGTTGGTCGCTGGGATCAATCCGAGGGACGCGCCGCCGGGCGTGACGGCATAGACATTCGAATCGCCGGTGGCGACGTAGACGACTGGCGCGGATTGTCCCCACGATGGGATGGAAGCGGCAAGGCAGAAAGCTAGAGCGAAGCTGAGGCGTTTCAAACAGGTCATTCGATCTACTCCCTTCGAATTCCAACCGTCCCCCTCGACCTTCCCCGTGCGAGGTCCAGCCTGGATCCCCTGCATCAAATAGAGGAGGACGGGATGTTCTGCCCTTATAGCCCCGATGCCGGGGCATGTCAAACGGCAAGAAACAAAACGGGATAAGGGTGAAAGTGCGTTAATGAGAGAAGGGTAAATCCAGTTCGCTGGCGAAAGTGCGTGGAAGCTCGGTTTTGCCCGACAAAATGGTCATGCCCTCAACAGACGTGCGCGAGTCACGTGCCGCGAAAGCCGGGACAAACCGCGGCGGCTATTCCTTCTCGAGCAGCCCGTTGTTCACGGCGAACATCGCCAGCTCCAGGCGATGCGCCACGCCGACCTTGTCGAAAATCCGGCTCAGGTGATGCTTCACCGTGTCCTCGCTGATCGCCAGTTTTTCGGCGATCTCACGGTTCGTCATGCCGGCGACGATGGCGGAAACAATTTGCCGCTCGCGGATGGTGAGCCGGGACGCTTCTTCGCCTTTCACCGGGGCCGGCGGAGCGATGCGCCGCAGATATTGCACGAGGTCGCCCACGAGTTCGCGCCCAACCCAATACTGCCCGGCAATCACCGCGCGCAGCGCCTTGATGAGCAGTTGCGCGGCCGCGTCTTTCAGCACGATCCCGTGCGCGCCGAGCTGCAGCGCCTCGACGATCTGCTTCTTCTCGATGGCGACGGTGAGCAGCACGATTTTCGGCGCCGGAGCGGAGGAGGCGGGCGAAGCGGACAGTTCCCGCAGCGCTTCCATTCCGGCCACGCGCGGCATCGCCAGGTCCAGCAACACCACGTCCGGATGGAGCCGGGGAACCATGTCGATGACTTCGGCTCCGTCGCCGGCTTCGCCGACGACAACGAAATCCGGCTCGGCCTCGAGCAGTTGGCGCACGCCGTGGCGGAAGATCGGGTGATCGTCGGCAATCAGAAGGTGGATGGCGTCTTGTGTTTTGCTCATTCTTCTCTCTGTGGCAGCGTAATTTCGAGCCGGGCTCCGTTCCCGGGATTGGATTCGATTTCCAGGTGCCCGCCGAGCGTTCGCACGCGCTCCTGAACCACGCGCGGCCCTTTCCGCATCGCTTCGAGCGCCGGCAGATCGAGCCGGCCGGCGAAATCGAAACCGCGGCCGTTGTCGGCGACTTCGAGTGTGCAGGTTCCGTCGCGGGAACTCAAGCGCACTTCGACCCGTTCGGCGCCGCTGTGGCGGCGAACGTTGAACAGAAGCTCTTGCAGGATGCGAATGAGTTCGCGGCAGGCGCGTCCGGTGAGGCGCACCGGAGTTCCGTCGCCGCGAAACGTGGCCACGATTCCCGTCTCCCGCTCGAATTTCTCCACTTGCTCGGCGAGGAATTCGCGCAGCCGCCGGGGATCGGGATCGATCGGCCGGATCTTCTCCATCAGTTCGCGAAGGTTCAGCACCTGTTCGTGGATCAGTGTTTCTACCTCGTCCAGAGGGCCGGCCGGGGAGGCGGCGTCGCCGGGTTGTTTTCGGAGGACGTGCATCTGGAGTTCGGCGGCAAGCAGGGACTGAATGGCGCCATCGTGAAGTTCGCGCGCCACCCTGCCCCGCTCTTGCGCGCCGATTTGCGAGCGCATGCGGCTGACCAGGTACGCGCTGTAGGCGGCCGGAGCGGCCGCGTCGACGATCCTCCGGAGAAAACGCAGCTCCTTCCGCCATCGGAGCGGCGTCCTGACTTCGAGCAGGTAAATCCATCCCTGCCATTCATTGCCCAAACGAAACGGCGCCCCCAGCATTGTGCCGCACCCGAGCAGCGCGGCCGGCAGCCCGCCGGTTTCCGCCGCGGAGGACGATTGCGGAGGGCCCGATTCCAAAGTCGCGAGGCGGTAGGCGCCCCGCCGCGTTTTCCTCGCAAACCAGCCGAGCGTCTCTTCGCTGGAACGATAGGCGCCCTGCTGGCTGGGTTCCACCTCGCGCTGGTCCACCTCCACGCGACTGCCGCGCCGGGGCCGCCGAGCTTCCCAGAGGAACATGCGCCCGCTGTCGATTTCCTCGGCGAGGATCATCCCGCGGCTGGCTCCGAAGACCGCGAGGACTTCCTCGAGCATGCCTTCGAGCATAGCCTTCAGTCCTCCGCCCACCCGCGCTTTGCCGATGATCTGCGCCGTGGCGGCCGCTTCCGATTGCAGAGCCTTTTCTCCTTCGGCCAGATAACCCATCAGGAGCCCCACCATCAGCAGGTACGCGCAACGCAGCGTCAACATGTTGAGCTCGAACGGCTGGCCCATGCGGACTCCGGCGTCTTTCAGAAGCTGCGCCGGAATGCTCGCCGGCACGAGCGCGTAAGCTTCGACGCCGAGCAGCGCGACGCCGGCGCCGGCCGTGAGCATCGTTCCCCGAAATCCCCAGCGATATGCCGCCGCCAGCAGCACGAAAATGAAGAAGAGGAAGAAAGGACTGTTCGGTCCCCGGCTGAAAACCGTCAGCGCCGTCGTGCAGAACAGATCGGCGGCGTGGGCGCTGATCTGGACGGAGGGCTCCGCCGTCGGCTTCGACCGCAGCGCTACCCACAGCACGACGCTCAGAACCAGGTATCCGGACAGCAGAACGGCGATGATGCTCGAGTTCTGAATGAGCCGCATGGGCCCGAAATAGGCGGAGAGGATCGCGCAGGCGGCCAGAAACACCCGCCCGGTGGCGATGACTTGCTCGCGCCGCTCGGGAGCATCCGAGACGTCGGGAAAATGCCGGGGCCGATTGGGACGCAAGGCACGCAAGGGATGGTCCAGTCGCAGGCCGGAATCCTAGCAGCCCCGGCTCCGCTCCACAAGTCCGACCTTTGCGTTGAATGCCTTGAAGACAATGGTGTTATGGGCACAAAGGATTTGACGGGAACCACTTCTCCATGGCGGGCGATCTGGTAGAGATTTAAACACTTTAGTGCCGGCGCGTGGCACTTGCGTGGTCTCGACAATCTTGCGAGGTCCTGTTTCAATGCCGGTCAAGGATGGAATGGTCGCGCTGGCCGGATGGCAGGACCCGCGACCCGGCTTTCGTGGTGCGAAGATATCGGGTGGTGAACAGCGGGACAGGACGATGAAGCCGTTCTGTCCCGTTTGTGTTTTTTGGGCCGGAATGCGTGGAGACGAAAAGACGAGCGGGCGTTAGTGGGAGAAAGGAAACATCAGCCAGCCGATGGCAATGGAGATGAGCAGGAAAGCGACGAAGGACATCGCGGCGTATTTCATGCGCTCGATCGTCGTGCCGCGGCTCAGCACGGCGAGCGCGACGGAGATGATCAGCGCGAACCACGACATGTCGGCGAAATGGCTCATCGGTGCGGCCCGCCCTTGCAGGATTTCGCGTTTGCCATGTCAGTCCTTTTCGCCGATCGCCGTCGAGTAGGCGTCGAGGGCGATCAGCACGTTGAGAACGCCGGCCGTCGCGATGAAGCGCGTGCCGTAATCGCCCGCGGCGCGCGCGATGTCAGGCCCGCCGATCTCGAAAGTTTTCGCGGTGAAATAGAAAACGCCGGTGCCCATATCGGCCAGGAAACCGAGCAGGCCGAAAGCGTCCTTGAAATGCGGAGAAAACACGAAGCCGCGCTGCAAAAACCCGGTGATCACCATCGCGGCAACGGTGAGGAAGTAGATGACCCCGCGTCCCCAGCGTCCCGCCAGAACGTGTCCCAGGCCCGGAACCAGCCAGCCGGCGAAAGCGAAGCCGGCCGCGACGCCCGGATTCCGCCGTTGCGTTTCCGGCTGGGCCATCGGAGCGATTTTCTCCGCGCCTGCCATGCTCATTTCGCCCGCCCTTTCCTCGCGCCCGGCGCGAGCAGAGCAATCATCTCCGTTTGCACCGCGCCGGTGACGCGGGCCCGGCGCTCGTCCACGTATACGTCCACTTCGCTGCGAATTCCGTACCGGTCCAGATATATCCCCGGCTCGACCGAAAAGCAGGTCTGCGGGATCACGCGCCGCGTGTCGTGCATCTCCAGATCGTCCATGTTCGCGCCGTTGCCGTGAACTTCCTGTCCGATGTTGTGGCCGGTGCGATGGGTGAACCAGCGGCCGTAGCCGGCGCCGTCGATCACCGACCGGCACGCGCGGTCGACTTCCCAGCCCTCGAGCTGGCGACCCTCGGCCACTGCCTGCTGGACGAAAGTGACGGCCGCGTCGCGGGCGTCGCGCACGATCCCGAAAATCTTCGCCACATCGCGCGGGATGCTGTCGCCGGCGAAAGCGGTCCAGGTGATGTCGTAGTAGACCGAGCCCGGATCCTTCGTTTTGCCCCAAACGTCGAGCAGCAGCACGCTGCCGGGACGGATCACCGCCGCCGTGCGCGCGTTGGGCTCGTAGTGGGGATTGCCGCTGTTGGGGCCGGTAGCGACGATGGCCGGGCCGTCGGCCGTGATGCCCGCCTCGGCGAACTTGTCCCACATCCACTGCTGAAGGTCGTATTCGGTGAGGCGGCGTCCGCGGCGGAGGAAATCGGCGGCGCGGTCGAACGCCCCGGCGACGATGCGGTCGATCGCGGCGCCGGCGCCCAGGTGGCTGCGAAGCTGCGCCGCGCTCCAGCGCGCCTCGAATTTCTGCACCAGGTCGGCCGAGCTGACCACCTTGGTGCGCTTGCTGCGCACCAGCTCGATCGTGCCCGCATCGACCGTGCCGACGTACGGGTTGTCGTTGCGCGGAGAATATTGCATCGCGACGGTGCCCGTGCCGTCGAGAGTCGCGCCAGCCCGTCGACCAGTTCCTTGCGCGACGGAATAGAGCTGTTTTCGGCCCGGCAGGCTGTCGAGCATTCCGGCTTCGATGCGATGAACAAGCTTTCGCGGCGTGCCGCGCGAGGGAATCAGGTAGAACCAGCGTCGCTTGGCGAGCGCGTGCTCGAGGCCAAGGACGCGATAGGCGATCGGATCGCGATGGTGGATGGTCGTAGAACAGCCAGCCGTCGATCCCGCTGGCGCGCAACTCTTTGTATGGCGTGAATATCGGTCACGATGGTTCCCCGCCGCGGCGGGCCGCCGGGCGGTCGCCGGTCAATTTGTCCTTGCCGGCCGTCACCTGCGGGACGTCTGGGGCGAGCGCGAGAACGCGGTCGAGCGATACCCCGCGCACTTCCACGCGTTTCCTCCGGCTACGCTCACCAGCGACGATTCTAACAGCCGACCGGGGGATGTTCAAACATTCGGCCAAGTAACGGCTCAGCGCGTCGTTCGCGCGCCCTTCGAGCGGCGGCGCGGCCAGGCGCACACGCAAGGCTCCCTCGGCTACGCCTTCGATCGCGTTGCGCTTCGCCCGAGGGGAAACCCGGACGGAAAACGTCACGACGCCTTCGCTCGTGGTTCGCGCTTCGAGCATGGTTCTGCCACTGCATTCTACCGCGGAGATGTGCCGATGGCTGGCAGGGGCGACCGGCGGTAGCCAGGCGCGTGGCGAAAATGCGCCGTGCATGACGCCAGGCCCGAAAACGGGCGCACCGGCAATCCGGGTTTTTCAGGGAGCGGGTTTGGGTCGCCGGCCAAAAATCCCCGTACCTACGCGCACTTCCGTTGCCCCCTCTTCGATGGCCACTTCGAAATCGTTGCTCATGCCCATCGACAGCACGGGGAGCGGCCGGCCAAGCCGCTCGGCGAGCCGGTCGCGCAGTTCACGCAGGCTGCGGAAATAGGGCCGTGCCGGTTCGGGATCCTCCGACCACGGCGGAACGGTCATCAGCCCTTGCAGTTCGAGATGATCGAGAGCGATGACGGCCATGGCCAGCGATTCGAGCGACTCCGGCTCGATGCCGTTCTTGGCCGGCTCTTCCGCGAGGCGCACCTCGATGAGTACGGGAAGCCGGCGGCCCTCATCGGCGGCGGCCTGATCGAGCTTGCGGGCGAGGGCGAGGCTGTCGATCGAATCGATGCGGTCGAAAATGGCGGCGGCGGCGCGGGCCTTGTTGCGCTGGAGGTGGCCGATCATGTGGATCGACGCGCCTTCGAGGCGTCCCACCTGCGGGCGCTTCGCTTCCCATTCCTGCACGCGGTTTTCCCCGAAATCGCGCACGCCGGCTTCATAGGCCGCCCGGAGCGCTTCGGCGCCGAGCGTTTTCGTCACGGCGACCAGGCGGACCTCTTCGCGCCGGCGGCCCGCCCGCGCGGCGGCCCGCGCGATACGCTCGCGCACGCGCGCGACGGCTTCGGCGATCGTCGATGGATCGTTCGGCATCGGCCGGATTTTAGCACGAGGAAAAATCGTTTCGGCCGCGCAAGCGGTTGCCGCTCCGCCAGCGGCGGGCTACACTGTGCCGTCCATGCCAACTCGCGGAAAATTTCTGGCCGTCGAAGGCATCGACGGGGCCGGCAAACGCACCCAGGTGGAACTGCTCGACCGCGCTCTCGATGCCCGCGGCATCGAGCATTTCGATCTCAGTTTCCCTCGTTATCAATCCTTCTTCGGCCAGGCCGTCACCCGCTACCTCACCGGCGAATTCGGCCGGCTCGACCAGGTGGACGCCCATTTTTCGGCGTTGCTCTACGCCGGCGACCGGCTCGAGGCAAAGCGCGAACTCGAAGCGGCGCTCGCCGCCGGGCGCCTGGTGCTCGCCGACAGGTACATCGGATCGAATCTGGCTCATCAGGGGGCTCGGGTGCCCGCCGATCGGCGGGAAGAGTTCCTCGCGTGGGTGCGACGGCTCGAATATGAAGTTTTTGCCCTCCCGCACGAGGATTTGGTCATCTATCTCCGCGTCCCGGTTGAGGAGTCTTCCCGGCGAACGGCGGCGCGCGGAAAACGCCTCGAGCGTGACATCCAGGAAGGCGATCCGGGGCATCTACGGGAAGCAGCGGCGGTTTACGAAAGCCTGGCGAGCGGATCGGACTGGGCCATCGTCGAAGGTTTCGATCTGGCCACCGGAACGCCGCGCGCAGCCGAGGATATCCATAAGGAAATTCTGAGGCTTGTGGAACGCCGTTTGTTGGCGACGTCAGGAACCGGCCCGGCCTGAAGTATTGTTGGCCTGACGCGAAGAGGAGGCGGCACGGGCGATGTCCGCCGCTCGCAGCGCCTTCGTAGGGGCGGCCCGTTGGCGCCATCTCCCTCCTCGCGTCAGCTCATCTAGGCACGACGGTGTTGCCGTGGAAGAACGTAGTGCGGTCACTTTAAGGCGTCACCAAGCATCAAATTAGACAGAGAAGCAAGACCTTGGGATTCGACCAATTTCTGGGCAATGAACGGATCGTCGCGGCGTTGCGCCGGATGCTGCGCCGCGGCCGGGTGCCGCACGCCATGCTCTTCTGCGGCCCGCGTGGCATTGGCCGGTACACCTTGGCGGTGATGTTTGCCCAGGCGTCGAATTGCGAGCGCCTCGAAGACGATTTCTGCGGTGAATGCGCCACCTGCCTCGCCATCGGCCGCCTGCGCGACCCTGAGCCCCTCATCGAGCAGGGGCTGGCCGAGCGCGGCGAAAGCCCCGATTCCGCCACCGTCGAGCGGGTCCCTCTCATCCTCGAAACCCATCCCGATGTCTGGGCCCTGGTGCCCGATCCCGTGCGGCGCAACCGGCCCGCGGCCCGGCCCGTGCTGCGGATGGGGCAGTTGCGCGCGGCGCAAAGGGCGGCCTATTTCCAGCCGGTCGCGCGGCGGCGAGTGTTCGTGCTGGATTCGGCGGAAACGATGCGCTGGGATTACGCCGATATCTTCCTGAAAATTCTCGAGGAGCCCCCGGAAACGGCCACGTTCATTCTGCTGGCGCCACGGCCCGAGGATCTGCTGCCGACGATCCGTTCGCGGGCGGTGACGTTCCGTTTTGCACCGGTCGCGGCTCCGCTTGTCGAGGAATTCCTCAAGGTACGCACCGAATGGAAGGCACCGGAACGCCAATTGGCCGCCCAACTCGCTTCCGGCAGCCCCGGAGCGGCGCTGCGAATCGACCTCGAAGCCTCGGCCAGGGTGCGCGGAGAGGTGGTTCGGCTGCTAGAACTGGGGGTCGAGGGCAAGTCTTGGAGCGAGGTTCTGGGGGCTGTTGAACGTTTGTGGAAATCCCAAAGCGACCGGTTTGAAAACGTTCTTGAATTGTTCTATAGTGCGCTTACCGACCTGCTGGAGTTCTCTTGTGATTTCAAGGGTCGCATTCCTCGCAACCCAGACCTGCAGGGCCGCCTGGAAAGACTGGGTCGAAAAATAGGGCCCGGGCAGGTTCGGAAGATGGTGGAATCACTTGACCGGCTCTCTGCCGGATTGCGGCGCAATATCAATCGTCAGTTAAGCCTGGATGCCGCCGTGCTCTCTTGGGCGGACATCGTGCCGAAGGAACTGACCGGCAATGCCGGACAGAGCCAAGGCGACGGGCGATAAGAAGGGGGATTTGTGTCTCGCTTTGAACAGAGGGGCGATTATCCGAGAGGAGCAGGAACCGGCAATCGCAGATTAATACGACCACCCTATAACAACGCCAAGGAAAGTTCGAACTTCAACGGCCAGGCGCCTTCCACAGCACCTCCGGCACCACGGAAGAAACCAGCCCCACCCGAACAAACGCACGCGGAGAATTTTTATTACGTCAAACAGATGCAGTCCCGCACGCCCGTTACGGTGGTGTTGACCGATGGCGAGATGCTGAACGGCACCGTGGAATGGTACGACCGTGATTGCATCAAGCTCACCCGTTACGGCAGCCCAAATCTGCTCATTTATAAGCACTCAATCAAATATCTCTACAAATCGTCCGAAGACGCTGCCGACGGCGGGCCGAATGGCCCATTCAACGGAGACGGTGAACGAGGCAACGGCGGGCCGACCGGCCGCTAAGCCTCGCGCTTCCGTGTTTTGCTTCGAGGGGAGGGTTCCGGCGGCGGAGCGATTGCGACGGTGACCAGGGCTTTGGCGGCCAATCGGCCGCGGGCATCGCGAACTTCGCACTCGCTCACGCCGGTATTCCTTCCCACCCGAAGCACTTTTCCACGGGCGGCGATCGCCCCTCTTTCCACTCCCGCCAGAAAATTGATTTTCATTTCGAGCGTCAACACGCGGCTGCGCGCCGGCACGGCCGAATAAACCGCCAGCGCCGCCGCCGTATCGGCAAGCAGCGCGATTACGCCGCCGTGGACGCGTCCATGGGCCTGCAGGAACCGCCGCTCCGCCCGCATTTCCAGCGTTACCCTCCCGCGGCGAACCTCGCGCACCCGCAGGCCGAAAGTCCGTGAACTGATCGAATCCCGGAACCGGCGCAGCATCTCCCGCCGTATTGCCGCTTCGGTCGCCGACTTCGATGCGCGTTTCCTGGTGGCCCTATTCGCTGTTTTTCGCAATGCCCTGCCTCCCGAAGGATGGTCCGAGTCACCGGATTTCCCGCCCGGCATCCGCTGCGCGAAACCCTCCCCGCGCCGGACCATCGCCAGGCACTCCTACCTGCAGGCTTTTTCTCCCATTCGCCACACCAAGCCAGCGCGCCAGGTAGCGCCGGCCTCCCGCCGGTGTTTTTCACGGTGCATGGAAGAAACCATTCGTCAGCGACGCCCGCTTCTCGGCTACGCATCACCCCGCCGACAGGCCCCCGTCGAGCGGAATCGCCGCTCCGGTCATCCAGCTGGATTCGTCCGATGCAAGGTAGAGGGCCAGCGCCGCGACATCTTCCGGCTTGCCCAGCCGGCCGAGGGGCAACTCGGCCTCGCGTGCGCGGCGAGCGGCAGCGGGATCGGGTGTGTGCTCGAAAATCCGCTGCATGAGTTCGGTTTCGACCAGCGCCGGGCAGATGCAGTTCACGCGAATTTTCTCGGCAGCGTGGTCCAGGGCCATCGCCTGGGTCAGCAACGTCACCCCGCCCTTCGACGCGGCGTAGGCGGCGCGCTCTCGCCGCGCCACGAGCCCATACACCGAACCGAGATTCACGATCGATCCGCCGCCAGCACTCCGCATCACCGGAATCGCCGCGCGAGAAACCAGGAACGTTCCCGTCAGGTTCACGGCCAGAACGCGGTTCCACTCTTCCTCGCTGGTGCGCTCGGCCGTGCCGATGAAGGGAATGCCGGCGCTATTGACCAGGATCTGGAAGGGGCCGAAGCGATCGACCGCGGCTTTGACTGCCCGCTCGATTTCTTCGGCGCTGGTAACGTCGGCGGTCACGACTAGCGCTTCCCCGCCCTGCACGGCGATCTCGGCGGCCAGAGCTTCGAGCGGCTCGCGACGTCTGGCGAGGGCGGCTATTTTTGCGCCTTCGCGGGCGAAGGCGAAGGCGCAGGCGCGTCCGATGCCGGCGCCGGCCCCGGTGATCAGCGCGATTTTGTTGTCGAGTCGTCCCATGGCGGAAAGGCGGAATCTAGCATTGCGGCGTGGGAGTCGCAAGCGGCGGCCTTGTGGCGCGGTCACTCTTGCCCGCGCGCCGCTCCCAGGTAGATCCAATAACGCTGCCGACGTCGTAGGGGCGACCTGCGGTCGCCCGGCCCCTGGCAGGCTTGTTGGTAGCCCAGCCGTCTCGCCACCGATTTCGCCGCACCTGACTAGTCACTAGTCACGGTTTTGATGCTCTGGGAGATGGTGGGGACGAGTTCGGGAATGTCGATGCGGATGCGCGTGCCTTCTCCGGAACGGGAATCGATGTCGAGGTGGAAATCGTTGCCGTAGATGAGTTGGAGTCGCTCGCGCACGTTGCGCAGGCCGATGCCGCTTCCGGAAATATCGGGATGACGATGCTCGGGGATGCCGGTCCCGTTGTCCTCGACCTCGATCACCAAACGCCCGTCGCTGCGGTGCGTGCGCAACGGATTTCACCGCCTTCGAGCTTGGGCGTCAGCCCGTGCTTTACCGCGTTTTCGACGATCGGCTGCAGGAGCATGCTCGGAACGAAGGCGTCGAGCGTCTCGTCCTCGACTTCGTGGAAGAACTGGAGTTTGTCGGGGCCGAAGCGGGCGACCTCGATGTCGAGATAGTCGTCGATGAACGACAACTCCTCGCGCAGCGGAACGAAAGTCTCGTGCTGGCGCAGCAGTCGGCGCAGGATGCTCGAGAGTTTCAGTATGACCTCGCGGGCCTTGTCGGGATCGAACCGGACGAGCGAGGAGACGGTGTTCAGCGTGTTGAAGAGAAAGTGCGGATTGATCTGGCTGGCGAGCGCGTCCATGCGCGCGCGAAGGAGCAGGCGCTGATTCTCCTCGAGGTTCAATTCGAGGCGGATGCTGTTCCAGATCTTGATCGGCAGCGAAACCGCGAAAATCGCCGCAAAAACGTCGAGCGCCACCAGCCACGCGCTGTTCGCCGGGAAATAGAAGAGCCAGCGCGACGGCACCGCCTGCCCCAGCACCAAACGCGCCAGTTCCAGCCCCACGCACGCGGCGAGCGGCAAGAGCGGCCACGCCGGCTCGCGGTCGACCGCCAGCCGCCACAGCCGCCGCGGCACGCTCAGAAAAGTGAACGGGCCGAAATCCCAAATGGCTTCATTCGACGGCACGACTTCGCGGATCAGCCCGCCCAGCAGCCCGGAAACCACCGCGACCGGCATCGCCAGCCATTCGTGATGCGCGTAGGCCGGCAGCGAGAGAATCGCCCCGCCGAGCGGCCCGGCCAGCCGCCCACCCACCAGGCCAATCAGCAGCGAGCCTTCGAGCGTCATATCGGCAAAGTCGTAGTGGAACAGCCGCAGCGTCACCCCCAGAGCGAACGGGAGCGCGAGCATCGCCATCAATTCGAGGTTCTGCCTCGGGGTGCGCCGCGCGGCAAAAACGGCGCGGCGGAAGACCGCGAACCGGGCCAGCAGCGCGGCAAGCGACGCCGCGGCCGCGACGCGCATCATCTGCGTGAAGAGGAGATCCTGGGTGGAAGTCTGCAGATTCATCGGGGCCGGTGCGCCGAACGAGCGGCGTTCTTCCGGTCGCTGCTATAATAGCGATTTTCCGATGAAGCCGCGAAAGAAAACCAAAGGCTCAGGCGTGCGGGTGGTGGCCCGCGCGGCCTTGCCCACGCGCTACGGCCGCTTCACCGTGCTCGGCGTCGAGGACGCCGGCACGGGCGACAGCGCGCTCGTGCTCGAGCGAGGCGCCGTCCATAACGGCCACGTTCCCCTGGTGCGCATCCACTCGCAATGCCTCACCGGCGATGTGCTCGGCTCGAAGCGCTGCGATTGCCGCGCCCAGCTCGAAATGGCGCTCGAGCAGATCGGCCGGGCGCGCTCGGGCCTGCTCCTCTATCTGCCGCAGGAGGGACGCGGCATCGGCCTGCTCAATAAATTGCGCGCCTACGAGTTGCAGGACCGCGGACTCGATACGGTCGAAGCCAATCGGCAGCTTGGGTTCGACGCGGATCTGCGCGATTACAACTTTCCGGCCCGCGTGCTGCGCAAGCTCGGCGCGCGCCGCATTCGCCTGCTCTCCAACAATCCCGACAAGGTCGCCCAGCTCGAACAGGGCGGCGTCGAGGTGGTCAAGCGCGTTCCCTGCCAGCCGGGCCATACGCGTCATTCGCGCCGCTATCTGCGAACCAAACGGGACAAGCTCGGTCATTTGCTCGCCGGAATTTAGGCTGCCTTTCCATTCAGAAGGGCGGCGCCGGAATTTTGCGTCCTCGGGATGCGTGTTGTGCTCTTCTTGACGCAGATGAACCGGGCCTCCTGTGGCACGGGCACTCTTGCCCGTGCGCCTTTGTGCAAGCACAATCTGAATCACAATTCACGCCGCCGAAGCCGCTCGCCCCGAAGCCGTCACGCTCCCGGCCGCGAAGGCCATAACCGCCCGGGCAAAAGTGCCCGGGCCACCGAACGGCGCGCCAGATCGTTTATTCCTGGCGCAGCGCCACGATAGGGTCGATACGCGTCGCGCGATGCGCGGGAACGATGCAAGCCCCCAGGCCGATGACGACGACTGCCAGCGCAACCGCCGCCGTGGTGAGTGGATCGAAAGCACTGACGCCGAACAGGAGGCTTTCGATCAAACGCCCCGCGAATATCGCCACGACCACCCCACCGGCGAGGCCCGCAACAACCGGCGCCATGCCCTGGCGCAAAACCATTCCTCGCAGATCGGAAATCCGCGCCCCAAGCGCCATGCGGATCGCCAGTTCCTGCCGCCGCTGCTCCACCGAATAGGCGACGACCCCGGCAATCCCCAGCGCCGCCAGGAACAGCGCGAACGCACCGAAAACGCCGGCGAGAAGCATTTCGAACCGCCGCGTATCCACCGACGCGGAAACAACCTCGGTCATCGGCCGCAGGCCGACGACGGGGACGTCTGGATCGGCGGCGTGAATCGCGTCGCGAACCGTTTGCGCCGCGCCCGCCGGATTCATCGCCGTCCGCACGACGAACGACGCCGAGGCCGGCACGCCGAGATACATGTTGGCGGCACGGATCCACCCAAACCAATCCGGCACGTAGACCATCATCACCGGCAGCGCGTCCAGCTTCACCGTTCGGATGTCGCTCACCACCCCAATCACTTCCTCCGGCTGCTTCGGGCCCCAAGCCGTCAGGCAGGTCTTGCCGACGGGATTCTGGCCCGGCCAGAAGCGCTCGGCCACGCTTTGCGACACGACAACCACGTTCCGCCCGCGGTCGCTCTCGTTGAAAATGCGTCCCTCGAGGAGCCGAATGCCCATGGCCGCGAAATAGCCCGAACTCACCGCGCGGTAATTGGCCGGGGGCATCTGCGTTTCCGGTATCGAGCTGCCCGGAACGGAAATTCCCGTCACGCTGCCCTGCCCCGCGAGCGGCAAAAGACTGACCCATCCGGCGTCACGAACGCCGGGCACGGCGCGCAGCCGGGCGAGGACGCCGCGATAGAACTGCAACCGCGCTTCAGGTTTCTCGTAGCTCTGCGGCGGCAGATCAACGCTGGCCGCCAGCACGTTCTCGGGCGAAAATCCGGCGTTCACGTGCAGCACGTGGATCAGGCTGGCCGTCAGCAGGCCCGCCAGAATCAGGAGCACCGTGCTGAGGCCCACTTCGAGGCCGACAAGCCCGTCGCGCGCGCGGCGCGTGCGGCGAGATTCGGTCGTGGCCGTTGATCCCGATTTCAGTGCGTCCATCGGCTCGGCGAGAGTGATACGCCAGGCGGGCAGAAGACCGAAAAGCGCTCCAGTCAGAATGCCGAGTGTGGCGGCGAAGCCCAGCACGCGCCCATCGATCGTCACCTCCGCAATGCGCGGAATGCCCTGCGGCGCGACGTGCACGAGCCAGCCGACGCCGAACCAGGCAAGGCCCACGCCGAGCACGCCTCCGGCAAGGCCAAGCATCAGGCTTTCGACGAGCATGCGCCGCGCCAGTTGCGTCCGCGTCGCCCCGAGCGCGGTGCGTATCGCCGCTTCGCGCATCCGGCCCGGCACGCGCGCGAGCAGCAGATTCGCCAGATTGACGCACGCGATCAGAAGCACCGCGCCCACGGCCAGCAGAAGGAACAGCAGCCCGCGACGGGCCGATCCCACGATCTCGTTTTCGAGCGGCGAGATCTGCGCTAGTAGATCGACCTGCTCGTTCGCCTGCTTGGCGATTTGCGCCTGCACCACGTTCAATTCCGCCAGCGCCTGCTTCGCCGTGACGCCGGGCGCCAGGCGCCCAATCGCCGCGAAATCGAATTCACCGATCAGGTCCGTTTCGTATATCTTCGGCCCATTAAGCGGCTCGAAGAAGGAGATGTTTTCCGGGAAGTTGACCATCTGCCCGATTTGTTGCGGAAAATGGAACGAAGGCGGCAGCACGCCCACGATCGCGTACGGCGCGCCGTCGAGCGTCATCGACTTGCCGAGGATGGCGGGATCGCCGTGAAAGTGGCTCCGCCAGAATTCATTCGACAGGATAGCCACGTGCCCGCGCCCCGTTTCGTCTTCTACAGGCAGAAAGCTGCGCCCCAGCGCCGGGCGCACGCCGAGCACGTCGAAAAGATTGGCCGAAGCGCGCACGCCGTGAATTTCCTCCGGCTCGGTTCCTCCGGTCAGATCGGCACTGGCGCCTTCAGCAATGGCAATGCCTTCGAACGAATGCACGCGCTTCTGCCAGATTTGGAAATCGGGCAGATCGGCCGCAAGCGACGGATAGAACTTCTGCATCTGCGGAATCACTTCGCGGATCAGGTACAGCCGCCCCGGCTGGCGATACGCCAGCGGCCGCAGCAAAACCCCGTTGACCACGCTGAAAATCGCCGTGTTCGCCCCGATGCCCAGCGCCAAGGTCAGAATCGCGACAAGCGCGAAGCCCGGCGAGCGGGCCAGCGTCCGGAGCCCGTATTTCACGTCCTGCCAGAGCGTTCCCATTGCTCCTCCGCCGCCCTAGAGATGATTTCAGGCCGCAATGCTCCAACGAGAGTGGAGATTCGCCGTAGCTGAAGGGAGATACGCGGCCGCGACGGAAAGAGTTCCCCGCATTTCCGCGTTGCCGTTCGAGGGTTGTGTGCCGCCCGCCTTCAGGACGGCACATTGTCGAGGCAGAGGAATAAGATCGAGGGTCAAAGGTTGTGGGGAATACGAACTGCCTAACCGCCGCCGACGAAATGCACGATTTCGTAGACGTCGCCGGGGCCAACCTGGGTGCCGGGCCAGCGGTCGCGCGGCAGAATTTCGCGGTTGCGCTCCACGGCGACGCGGCCGGCGGCGAGACCAAGATGGGCAAGAAGTTCCGAGACGGTGAGCTCGTCAGGAACTTCGCGGGATTCGCCGTTGATGGTGACGGTCATCGGTCGTGGAATGGACTGAGGTTTCCGGTAGCACAGGCTTCAGCCTGCGAGCCTGGCCGCGCGGGCAAGTCGATTCGTCCTGCCGACAGCGCACAGCCTGAAGGTTGTACTACCAACATCCAATACGAAGCAGGCGGCTGGCCGCCCCGGAGAAGCTCCGGATCCGCGGCAGCCGCCGCCCGTCCTGGTCCGGCGTCCCCGAGGAAACGGCGACGAGGGACGCCGGTAGCAGCGAGGGCGTGGCGGCCCGAAGGCCGCCCACGGCCCTACTTGACCTTGACGAAGATGATGACGAACGTGTACAGGGCGAGCGATTCGATCAGCACGAGCGCCAGAATCAGCATGTTCTGGATCACGGTACTGGCCGCCGGATTGCGCGCAAAGCCCTGCGAAGCGCCCGCGCTCGCGATGCCCTGCCCGATTCCGCAAAGGCCCGACGCAATGGCCATTGCGAAGCCGGAGGTGATGACAACCCACGTCGCGGTGGACGCGCCGCCCGCGGCCGCGCCGCCCGCCTGCGCGGCGAAAGCCGCCGGGGCCAGCACGAGAACCGTCATCATGATTCCCAAGAAACCCGCAAACTTCCTCATCCGCTTCCTCCATCGTGAAATGGCCGCCGGGCGCTCTCTTCCCCGAATCGCGGGCCGCCGGCGGCGATACCGGTAAAGCTCATACGACGCTCGATCAGTGCTGTTCGGCAACCGCTCCCGCAACGTAAATGACGGGCAGAATTGTGAAGACGAACGCCTGAACGAACGCGACGAAAATATGCAATGCCATGAAAATGACAGGACCGAAGAAAGGAATCACTACCGAGACATAGCCCACCGGACTCACTTTCTCCAGGAAGACCGACAGGGCGACCGTCAGGCTGAGGATGAGGCCGTAGATGACCTCGCTGGCGAGCATGTTGGCCCAGAGTCGGGCGGTAAGCGAGATCATGCGGGCGACGTGGCTAAACATCTCGACAAGGGGCATGAAGAGGCCGACCGCGATGATGATTGGGCTGGCCAGCCATTTCACCAATCCCTGGAGGTCACCCAATGCGCGCGTCATCATCGGAAGCGGCCCGAGAAAGTGCTTGCCGTACGTACCGCCGCCTTGCTTCCGGAAACCGCAGTAGTGGTAGTAAAGAAAGACTAGGATCGCGCAGCCGCACGGGACGCTGTATTGAGCGGTGGGCGACTCAAGCGTGGGAATCAGGCTGATCAGGTTCGCGAACAGGATGAAGATGCCGATCGAACCGAGCATGGGGATGTAGCGCTCGCCGCCGTGGCCGATGAAATCGTCGGTCATGTCCTTCACGCCCAGCCGGAACGGGTTGGTCAGCAGAATCTCCATGAACTGCTGCAAGCCGCCGGGCTTATCGACCGACAGGCGCGACCGGAGCCACAAAAAAAAGATCGCCGCGAGCAGGAAAATGAAGATTTCCATCGCGATGTGGTTTGGGATGGGCGCTTCGGGATTCGGATGGAAGCCGAGCGCCACGAGCAGCGCCAGGGCCGGCTTGCCGAGCACCAGATTCACCAGTTTTGTTACCCAGAGTTCCTGTTCCATTGCGATCGAACGTTTCCTTGCCGCCCGCGCTCAGGCGGGCATGCCTCCGCGCGTCCCGAAAACCAACTCACCGAGGACTTCCAGGAGTACCGCCGCGAACAGAGCAAACAAGCCGAACAAAAAGGCCACCACGGGCCAGTAAAAGCGCAACAGCATAGCATATAGCACGAGCCCCAGCAAAGCGTACCGGCCGAACATCTGCCAGAAGACGCGCCGCGGCATTTTGGGCTTCTCTTCCCCGGCCTGCGCCAGTGATATCCGCGCCACCCAACCGACAAATTGCCGCAGCCAGCGGAAATTCAGCCAGCCGACGCACGCTCCCAGAGCGAGGCCCGCCGCTTCCGGCCAGCCACGCAGCACAAAGGCGGCGATGGCACCGGCAAGGCCCAGCAAGAGCGTCAGTCGCTCGACACGACGTTGTGCCTTCTCACCGAAAAATTCCGGATCCATCATTGTTGTTGCCCGTTTCCTCCGGGCGCGCCACCAGCCGATCCGCTCCCGCCACCCGGCTTGCCGCCGCGACGCGCGAGCGACTGCAGCACGCCGCGCAGTCCGGCAACGAAGCCCAGGCCGCCGAAGATGAGCATCAGCCAGGGCGTCGTGTGCAGATATTCGTCCAGCACGTAGCCGACAAGGCCCCCGCCCATCAGCGCGCTGATCAGCAGAAACGGCAGATCGAGCGCCAGGGCCAGTTGGCGAATCCAATCGGCAGCGTTGCGCCCCGGCTTTTCAGCGGCCATGCGTCCTCATGATTTCGCTCCGCCCGCCGCCGGTTCGTGCCCCGCGCCGTGGAGAATCTCGATCGCGTGCGGGAGAACGTCGGCAACCACGGCAAACGATTCCACGGCCCCGCGTGGGCTGCCCGGAAGATTCAGAATCAGCGTGCGGCCGCGGCAAGCGCCTTGGCTGCGCGAGAGGATCGCATGCGGATTCGCGCTCGACCCCGCCGCGCGCATTCGCTCGCCGAGTCCCGGCACAAGACGCTCCGCGGCGCGCATGGTGGCCTCCGGCGTCACGTCGCGCGGGCCGAGGCCCGTGCCGCCTACCGTCAGGATCAGGTCCACGTTGCCGGAATCGGCGAGATCGATGAGGCGGGCGGCGATCTGGCCTGCTTCGTCGGGGAGAACGCCGCGCGAAGTGACTTCCCAGCCGAGTTGGCCGCAGTGGTCGGCGATGGCTTGGCCCGAGCGGTCTTCACGCTTGCCGCGGGAGACGGAATCGCTGATGGTGAGAATGGCTACGCGCATTTGATTTACCTCCCTGGGCCGTGCGACCGCGACATCAACGGCCGAAGCCGTGCCCCAACGAAGGGCACTGCTCGCGGGGCGAAACCCCTGCGGGCCGCGGGGACGCTGTCATCCTGAGCGAAGCGAGGGATCCCGGCACTACGCAGCCGAATTTGCCTCGACGCGTTCGGGATGCTTCGCCCCGATGCCTTCCCGGATACGGGGCGGTCCGCATTGCCCGAATCGGACCGCTTCGCTCAGCATGACAGGTCTCCTGTTCAATTTCGATTGGTCGCTTTCCTCTTGGGCGATTTGCCCTTCGCCGCGCGGCGGTAGGGGCCGGATTTGCCGCCTCGTTTTTCGACCAGGTAAAGCTCGGTGATCTCCATGCCGCGATCGAGGGCCTTCGTCATATCGTAAACCGTCAGCGCCGCCACCGCAGCAGCGGTGAGCGCCTCCATCTCGACGCCGGTGTGCGCGGTGGTGGTGACGCGGGAGGTGATTTCGACGCCGGTCTTACGCAGGCGGGCTTCGACGTCGGCGTGGGTGATGGGGAGCGGATGGCAGAGCGGAATCAGCTCGGAAGTGCGCTTGGCGGCGACAATGCCGGCGATGCGTGCGACCTCGAGCGGGCTGCCTTTCGGCCCGCGCAAGCGGCGAATCGCGCGCAGCGCCGCCGGAGCGATGCGGACGAAAGCATGGGCAATGGCCGTGCGCTCGGTCGCAGGCTTGGCGGTGACGTCTACCATTTTCACCGCGCCGCGGTCGTTGTAGTGAGTCAGTTTTGGCATCGCCTTGCCCTTCCTTTGCAGCCTGCTCCACCTCAACGCGCCGGCGCGTCGCGAGAACGCTGTCATCCTGAGCGAAGCGAAGGATCCCGTCCCTACGTAGCCTACTCTGCCTCAGCGCGTTCGGCGTGCTTCGCTCAGCATGACAGAAGAGGCGCCTTCGGTAGCACAGGCATTCTTGCCTGTGCTCTTTTCCCTCAATTCGGCACCCGTTGCCGCTCCGCTCAGGGCTATTTTGTGCCGGAAACCCCTGGTCTCTCGGTCCGCCAACTCGCAAAAACCGCACAGGCAAGAGGGCCTGTGCTACCAAAACCTACAGCAAATCGCGGCGCAGCAGGACCTGGATTTCCTCGCCTGATTGCCACCGCGCGCGGTCCGCGGGGACTACCAGGAATCCGTTCGCCTGCGCCATGCCCGCCAAATCGCCTGAGCCGCGCCAAGGGACCGGTCGCGCCTCGGCTCCCGACTCCTTCCAATCAATGCGCGCGGGCAAGAAATGCGTTAGGCCCTCCTTTTCGTCGAGCGCGACCGAAAGTTTGGCCGAAGCCAGCGGAAGCGGTCGCGGCTCGGCGCCGGAGAGCAGATCGAGTGCCGGGGTGACGAACAGCTCGAAGGTGACCATGGTCGAGACGGGATTGCCGGGCAAACCAAAGACCGGCTTGCCGGCGCACCAGCCGAAGACGGCGGGCCGGCCGGGACGAATCGCGACGGCGTCGAAATAGAATTCGGCGCCAAGGTCGCTCAGCACGGCCTCGACCAGGTCGTACTTCCCTTTCGAAACCCCGCCGCTCAGAACCAGAACGTCCGCGGCGAAACCTTCGCGAATCCGTTCGCCAAGTTCCTGCGATTCGTCCTGCGCGCGTTTGATGAGAACCGGGCGCGCACCGGCGAGCGCGACTTGCGCGGAAAGCGATGAACTGTTCGTGTCGCGAATCTGATAGGGGCCCGGCTCGCGATCGACGGAAACGATTTCGTCCCCGGTGGAAAGCACGGCGACGCGCTGCGGGCGGAAAACGCGCACCTGCGCGCAGCCGACTTCGGCCAGCAGCGCCAGTTCACCGAAGCCGATGCGGCGCCCAGGCTCGAGAAGCGTCTGGCCGGCGTGCGCTTCGGTTCCCCGGTCGACAATGTGCTGGCCGGGAGCGACCGTCCGCTCGACGGCAACGCGCGTATCCGAAATCTGGCGCGTGTATTCGACCATGACGACGGCGTCGGCGCCGGCCGGCACCGGAGCGCCGGTCATGATGCGCGCCGCCTGGCCCGCGCTGATGACGCCATGGAACGCGCTGCCGGCTTTGATTTCAGCCACAATCTCGAATTCGGCGGGGACCTCGGCGGCGTCGGCGGAGCGGATGGCGAAGCCGTCGCGAATCGAGCGAGGGAAAGCGGGCTGGTCGCGGTCGGCAACGATGGGTTGCGCGAGCACGCGGCCCAGGGCGCGATCGAGGCGGATGCGTCCGCTGCCGCGCCGGCGCATGCGCGCGCGAACGACTTCGATCACCTTTTCGCGTGCCTGCTGCCAGGTGAGCATCGTTCCTGGTCAGGAAAGCAAGGCAGCCATGCGCGTGCCTGGACAGACGATCGTGGCGTCGCGTTCGGGGCCGGTGGAGATCATCCCGATTTCGACGCGGAGATGGTCGGAGACGAAGTGGAGGTAGTCGCGCGCGGCCTGGGGCAGCGCTTCCAGGCGATCGATGCTGCCGGTGGAGGAGCACCAGCCGGGGAGCGAGCGGTATTCGGGCTTGATTTCGGCGAGGACTTCGGCCTCGGCGGGCATTTCGTGGATAGGCGAGCCCTTGTATCGGTAGCCGACGGCGACCTGGATTTCGCGCTGGGTGTCGAAAACGTCGAGCTTGGTGACAACGAGGGAATTGATCCCGTTCAGCCTCAGCGCGTAGCGCAGCATCACCAGATCCAGCCAGCCGCAGCGCCGCGGACGGCCGGTAACGGCGCCGAATTCCACGCCGCGGTTGCGCACCTCGCCCGCTTCGAGCTCCGGCATTTCCGACGGGAACGGGCCGTTGCCGACGCGGGTGGTGTACGCCTTGGTGACGCCGATGACGTCGCTGATGCCGGTTGGCGGGAAACCGAGACCGGTGGAAGCGCCGCCGGCCGTCGCGCTCGAGGAGGTGACGTAGGGATAGGTGCCGTGATCGATGTCGAGCATGGTGCCCTGCGCGCCTTCGAAGAGCATCGAGCGGCCCTCGTCGTCGGCGCGCCAGAGCATTTCGGCGGTATCGGCGACGAAGGGACGGATGCGCTCGGCCATCCTGAGATACGAATCGACGAGGCCCGTCGAGTCGATCGGCTGGCCGTACGCCGCTTCGCTCACCGCGTTCTTTTCGCGGACCAGCGCTTCGAGCTTGCTCCGGAACGTTTCGGCGTCGAGCAGATCGGCAACGCGCAAACCGCGCCGGCCCATTTTGTCCTCGTAGGACGGGCCGATGCCGCGGCTGGTGGTGCCGATTTTGCCGCCGGCGCGGGTGGCCTCGGAGGCCTGATCGAGCTGCCGGTGGTAGGGAAAAATCAGATGGGCGCGATTGCTGACGAACAGGCGGCCCTTGACCTCGATTTCCGCCTTGGCCAGCGCGTCGATTTCGGCCAGGAAAGCGTGCGGGTCGAACACCACTCCCGGCCCGATAATGGCGATTTTCCCCGGCCGCAGGATGCCCGAGGGAACCAGTTGAAGAACGAAGCGCTTGCCGTTCCAGATGACCGTGTGCCCGGCGTTATGGCCGCCCTGGCAGCGGGCAATGTAGTCAAACGAGGCGGCCAGATAATCGACCACCTTCCCTTTTCCTTCGTCGCCCCATTGGGCGCCCACGACGACAACCGCTTTCATTGCTCATCCTGTGTCGGAGTCACGCCCACACCGCTCCCCTTCGCCGCGCCTGCCCGGAAAGGAAGGGGAAATATGTTGCGTGGGACGTGCGCCGATTATCGTACCTTCCGTTGCCGACGCGACGCAAGCGCGACAACCGGCGGAACGCAGCCCGCGCGAAATTCAATCGGGAGTTCTCGATTCATAGTAGACTTCCGCGCCGATAGCCCGCGATCCCTGCGAGGTGCGTTCCACATGCTCAAGCGACGCCTGATTGCCGCGCTGCTTTCCTTGCTTTCCCCCGGCCTGGGCCAGGTGTACAACGGGCAGATACGGAAGGGCATACTGCTCTTTCTCCTGATCCCTTGCTTTCAGGGGCTCTCCATTTTCCTGGGGTTGATCAACAGCTACCGCGGTTTCCTGGCGCATATGGCGGTCGCGTTCTGCCTCTTCGTCATCATATTCGCCGACGCCGTGCGGACGGCCGGCCGCCAGCCCAGCACCACCTTGCCGCGCCGGCCGTGGCGGGCATATGCTGTCGCGGTCTGCATGCTGCTTCTGACCGCAACCTCCTATGCCGCAATCATTTTCTTCCCGAACCGCATTCCGCTGCGATACCACGCCTACAGAATTACAAACGACGCCATGGCTCCCACAATCTTGAAGGGCGACGGGATCGTCGCGAACATGTGGTATTACAACACCCACGCCCCCACGCGCGGAGACGTGGTGGTCATCGCCGCCCCTCCCTTCGGATCGCTCGCGGTGAAGAGGGTTGTGGCTCTGGCCGGAGACCGCATCGAGCGCAATCCCCAGTCCATCTCCCCGAACACCCCGGTTCCCGACCCTTACCTGGGGCCGGTTTCAGGTGACGAAAAAGCTCTTGATAAACCGTCGTCACTCCCAGCAGACGAAGTGAGAGTTCCCGCCGGAGATGTATTCGTGATGGGCGACAACCGCGATCACAGCTACGACAGCCGCTATTACGGTTTCCTGAGCCTCAACCGGATAAAAGGCAAAGTGCTCTACATCTACCGCTCTGCCGACCCCTTCCACGTAGGCAAGGCGATCCGGTAGCCGCTCGCACCCGGCCCATCGCCCCGCCAGAGACACCCATCCCTTCGGGAGCGAACCGCCTGGAAAATCGGTCGGGTGTTGCGCCATCCTCGCCCGGGAGAAGCGAGGTGCCGGCCGCGCATGGCACCCGGCACGCGAGCAGCTTCCCCGCCGCCCACAGATATGTAGAAACCGTTGCTTTCGAGGAGTAGAATGCAGACAGTCAACCTTTCTCAAACCCACTCCTGCCGAGGGTGCAAGGGAACCCTCAGCGCATGACATTGCCTGACAGTCACGGGCTGGAAATCGAGGAGAGCAGCAGCCGATCGAGAACCTCCCTCCTCTGGCCTCCGCGGAGTTGCATTGACGGCCCCACGGCTATCCGGCCTGAGGGCTCCTTCACCACGCAAGGCAAGTCACAACACCCAACCGCGAAGTCCATCTGCGGCCGTCCGTCGCGGCAGCGTTTCAATTGCTCTTTCGCGGCCTGAGCCTGAAAGAAACAGGCCGGACTGTGAAGCTGATGGTCGGGTCGTTCGAGCGCGATCGGAAGCGGGCAAGAGTCTGGTTACTGCGGGAGATGTGCGGAGGGCGGGACGATGGACGTTGATTGGTGGCGAAGGATCAAGCAGCTTCATTCCGACGCTCTGGAACGCGAGGGTAACGACCGAGAGGCGTTCCTGCTTCAAGCTTGCGGCGGCGACAAGGAGATGCGGCGCGAAATCGACTCCCTGCTCGCTCGCGAGAATGACGCCGGCGGTTCCGCCGATGCACCGACGATCGAAGTCACCGCTGAACCCATACCTCCGGGGCACGCCGGGGGCGAAGGGTGGGAACAAGGAATGAACGGGAGGGCCATTTCATACTATCGGATTCTTAAAGAACTCGGCCACGGCGGTATGGGAGTGGTGTACGAAGCGGAGGATACCCGGCTACGCCGCCATGTCGCCCTGAAATTTCTGCCCCGTGAACTCTCGCGTGACCCCCAGGCCCTGGCTCGCTTCAAGCGCGAGGCCCAGACCGCTTCCTCACTGGATCATCCGAACATCTGCCCTGTTTACGATATCGGGGAGTTCGAGGGACAACCTTTCATCTCCATGCCGTACCTGGAGGGGCAGACCCTTCGGCAATGCATCGCGGGCCAGCCCTTACAGGTTGAGACCCTGGTCGACCTGGCTATCCAGATTTCGGACGCCCTCGACGCCGCTCACTCGAAAGGAATCACCCACCGCGATATCAAGCCCGCCAACATCTTCGTGACCAGCCGCGGTCAGGCCAAGATCCTCGATTTCGGGCTCGCCAAATTGACCGGCCGGCATCAAGAGGCTGGGTCCACAGGCGCATCGACGCACGACACGTTCGTGAGCGAGGAAGCCCTGAGCAAGCCGGGATTGCTCATCGGCACGGTGGCGTACATGTCTCCCGAGCAGGCGCGGGGTGAAGAGCTCGATTCGCGCACGGATTTGTTCTCCCTGGGCGCAGTGCTGTATGAAATGGCTACCGGTGTGCCCACCTTCCGGGGGAACTCGGACGCGGTGATTTTCGACGCGATCCTCAACCGGAAACCGAAGCCGCCCGCCAGCATCAGGCCTCAGATCCCTGCCGAACTCGTTCGGATCATCGACAAGGCGCTCGAGAAGGATCGCGCCCTCCGCTACCAGACTGCCGCGGATTTGCGAGCCGACTTGCAGCACCTGCGACGCGAGATGGATTCAGGACGAGCGACGACGATCTCCGGGGTGGTGCTCGAGTCCTCCCGAAAACGCCGACCGTGGCGCTTGCTGTCGACGCCTCGACGCGTCGGCGCGGTCAGCCTGTCGATTGTTGGCCTCGTCGTTGCCGCGGTCTTGGGGCTGAACCTTGGCTGGCACCGGCATCCGCCTTCTTTTTCCCCCGCCACGGGAAAGATTCCCTCCATTGCGGTGTTGCCTATGGAGAATCTGTCGGGAGATAAGGAGCAGGATTACTTTTCCGCGGGCATGACGGACATACTGACAACGGAGTTGGCGCAGATCGGCGCTCTGCGAGTCATATCTCGCTCCTCGGTGATTCGCTACAAGAACGTCAAGAAACCGCTTCCGGAAATTGCCCGCGAGCTGAATGTGGACTATATCGTGGAAGGAAGCGTGCTTCGGTCAGGCGACCGGGCGCGAATCACGGCGCAGTTGATCCATGAACCGGATGATCGCTACATGTGGGCTCAGTCCTACGACCGCGACGTGCGCGACATTCTGGGCGTACAAAGCGAAGTCGCCCGCAACGTCGTCGGCGAAATTGGCGTGGCGCTGACCCCGCAACAGGAAGGACGTCTCGCCAAGGTTCGGCCGGCAAACCCCGAGGCGCAGGAAGCTCTGCTGAGAGGGAAATATGGGGGGAATCCGGCCAAGGCTGCGCAGTACTTCAAAGAGGCAATCCAACTGGATCCTCAATACGCCCCGGCCTACGTCGCCTTGGCGGGCTTGTATTACTGGGCAGGTTTTGGTGAAGCACTGCCGCCCAGCAAGGCTTACCCGAAGGCCAAGGAACTGGCGCTGAAAGCCCTGAGCCTGGACGACAGCCTTTCCGATGCCCATGCCTATCTGGCCATGGTTCATCTGGAATACGAATGGAACTTTCCCGAGGCGGAGAAGGAATTCCGCCGGGCTCTCGAGCTCAACCCCAACCAGGCCGTTACACGCCATCTCTACGCGCACTTCCTGTTGGCCATGGGCCGTGCCGGCGAATCCCGGGCGGAGAGTCAACGCGCCACCGAAATTGCTCCCCTCGACATGGATCTGACGGCGTGCCTCGGATGGCACTGCATCTATACGGGCCAGTACGACGAGGCGGAAGAACACTGCCGGCGAGTCCTCCAAATGGAGCCGGAAAACCCCTTTGCCCGCACCGTTCTGGGCTGGGCCTATGAACAACAGGGGAAATACAGCGAAGCCATCGGCGAATTCAAGAAGGCGGACGCAACGGCGGATCTGGCCCACGCCTATGCGGTCTCGGGCAAACCGCAGGAAGCCCGGCGCATACTGGCGAAACTGATCGCCGAGTCCCGCAAGCAATATATCTCCGCCTACGAGGTTGCTCTTGTTTACATGGGACTTGGTGAGAAGGACCGCGCCATGGAATGGCTGGGGAAATCTTTCGACGAGCATTCCAGCCTGCTGATACATGTCCGCCAGGATCCGCGGTTCCAGCCGCTCCATGCGGACCCGCGGTTTCAGGACCTGGCACGCCGCCTCGGCTTGCCGCCGCTGCCCAACCGCGTTGGCCTGCGCGAGGCGCCTGCCCAAGAGAGCGGGAGCACGCCGGCTCTATGCTTCACGCACGATTTCCCGCTTTTCTTGCCCGCGAAGACGAAGACCTGCCAACTGAACCGCGCCGAGGCACACCTCTGGCTTGGAAGCCAACCGCTTGGAAAATTGGGCGGGTCGGGCGCCGTCCCCGCTCGGGAGAGGCGAGGTGCCGGCCGCGCGCAGCGGCCGGCGAGCGCCACGCTTTAGCTGATCAGACGGCCGAGAACGCGCTGAATCTGTTCCTTCGGCACAGCGCCTACGATCTGATCGGCCACTTCCCCATCCTTGAAAATCAGCAGCGTGGGGATGCCGCGGATGTTGTAGCGGGAGGGCGAGCTCATGTTCTCGTCCACGTTCATCTTCACGACCTTCAGCTTACCCGTGTATTCCTGGGCAATCTGGTCCACCGTCGGCGCCAGCATGTGGCACGGACGGCACCATTCCGCCCAGAAATCGACCATCACCGGTTGAGCCTTGCTGGCCGTGAGCACTTCCGCTTCAAAGTTCCCATCATTCACGCTTTGCAGTGTTTCCGACATGTTCACCCTTTTCGTGAGAGTTCGGCGGCCTTGGCGGCGTCGCCGGCCCCTGCTACTACAGATGACGTAACAGCCGCTGGGATTCGTGATTTCCTGGCCGCCTGATACAAATCGGCATAGCGGCCGGCCGAGGCGCGCCAGGAAAAGTCGCGGCCCATGGCGCTCTCCTGGAGCTTCCGCCAGGCCTTCGGGTCGCCCCAGACGCGCACGGCTTCTCTCAGGCAGGCGACGAGTTCGGTCGCTTCGTATCTCTCGAACTTGAAACCGGTTCCCGCGCCCGTCTTCGGGTCGTATGGCTCGACGGTATCGTCCAGGCCGCCGGTCGCGCGAACCAGCGGCAGGGTGCCGTAGCGCAGGCTGTAGATCTGGTTCAGCCCGCAGGGTTCGTAGCGCGATGGCATGAGGAATATATCGGACCCGGCCTCGATCTTGTGCGCGAGCGTATTGTCATAAGCAATGCGCACGCCAATTTGCCGCGGCCGGTCGGCGGCCAGTTTGCGGAAAAAGGCTTCGTATTCCGGCATTCCGGTGCCGAGCGCGACGATCTGCACGTCTTCTTTCAGAATTTCATCAGCGGCTTCGACGAACAGGTCGAAACCCTTCTGATCGACGAAGCGGGAGATGATGCCGATGAGCGGGCGGTTGAGCTTGTTCACCGGCAGGCCGAACTGCTCGAGCAGGTCGTGCTTGCAGACCGCCTTGCCGGAGAGATCGTTGGCGGAATAGCGGACCGCAATCAGGGAATCGCTTTCCGGGCTCCAGGCCGAGTAATCGACGCCGTTCAGGATGCCGACCAGGTGATCGGCGCGATTGCGCAGCACGCCTTCGAGGCCGCAGCCGTATTCGTACGTTTGAATTTCCTGGGCGTAGCGGCGGCTGACTGTCGTGATCCAGTCGGCCCAAATGATGGCGCCTTTCAGAAAATTCACACGGCCAAAAAATTCCATGCCGTCGATGGAAAACATCCGCTCGGGCAGGCCGACGCGGCCGAGCACGGGGCGATCGAAGATGCCCTGATAGCCCATATTGTGGATCGTGAGGACGGTGGGAACACGGGAAAGAATGGGATCCGTGGCGTAGAGAGTTTTCAGGAAGACGGGCACGAGCGCCGTTTGCCAGTCGTGGCAATGGATGACGTCCGGCCGCCAGACGAGTTTCGCGTATTCGAGCGCGGCGCGCGAAAACTCGGCGAATCGCTCGGGATTATCCGCGTAATCGCCGGCCGGACCGCCGTAGAGCGTCTCGCGATCGAAATATTCGGGATCGTCGAGGAAATCGTAGCGGACGCCGTCCTGCGTGAAACCGCCGACGATCGAGGGAAATCGTAGCTCGTGGCCGACGGGAACCGTGAGGCTCGCGTGAACGACCTTGGCCTCGATCTTCGTGCCGCGGTAGTGCGGCAGCAGCACGGCAACTTCGTGGCCGAGCGCCGCCAGTTCCTTCGGCAACCCGCCAACCACGTCGCCGAGCCCGCCCGTTTTCGAGAATGGCACGCCTTCCGGAGCTACAAACAGTATTCGCATGGTCCGCCTTGGCCTGAAATTGACAACCTACTGAATGCGGCGCGGTCCGTCAAGGATTCGGCGTAACCGAAATTCGAAAAGCGGAGGCTTTCTGCTTTCGTTTGCGTGGCATGGAGACGTAGGGGCGGGTTTCAAACCCGCCCCTGCAGGAAGGGTCTGTCAGCGGGCGGGTTGAAACGCTCCCCTACAGGGAGGGTTCTGTCAGCGGGCGGGTTTCAAACCCGCCCCACGGGGTTTGCCCAGCGGGATTCGGTGCCCGGCGGCGGCGTTTGGCGATACGGCGTGGCGGCGCGCCTGTTAGACTCATCTGGCCATGACGCCGCAGCCGCTGGGACAACATTTTCTTGCCGATGCGGGCTGGCGTGCGCGCATTCTCGAACAGCTCGCGCCGGCAGCGGATCAGGTGTGGGTCGAGATCGGGGCCGGCGGCGGCGAGATGACCTGCGAACTGGCCGGGCGGGTGAAGCGCCTCATCGCGATCGAGCTGGACTCGCGCATGGTCGAGCGGCTTCGGGCCGGGACCGAGGGCCTGGGCGTGGAGATCGTCTCAGGCGATGTGCTGGCGCTCGATCTGGTGAAATTGGCGGGGCCGCGCTTCCGCGTCTACGGCAGTCTTCCCTACTACATTACCTCGCCGATTTTGCGGCGGCTCTTCTCGATTGCCGGCCATATCGAAGAAATCGATGTGGTGATCCAGTTGGAGGTGGCGCAGCGCGTGGCGGCGCGGCCCCGCACCCGCGATTACGGCTGGCTCACGGTGCTGGCGCAATACTACACGCGCCCGGAAATCCTGCTGCGGATTCCCCCGGCAGCGTTCCGTCCGCCGCCGAAAGTGGAATCAGCTCTGGTGCGGATGAAGCCGCCAGGCGAAAAAGCACGCCTGGGAATCGAAGACGAAGGACGGTTTTTGCAGTTTGCGGCCGCCTGTTTCGCGCACAAGCGGAAAACGCTGGTGAACAATTTGAAGGCCCGCTATGGAGCTGATCCGGTGCGCGAGGCACTCGCGGCACTGGGCCTCGAACCGCATGCGCGCGCCGAGGAACTGCCCGTGGCCCAGATCGCCGCCCTATTCTTGCGCCTCAACAAAGACGAAACCCCCTCGAGCAAAACTCCCTCATCTTGACCGAAGCCCGTCGCCGAAAGAGTCTGTCTCCAGCCAGCCAGGGACCTCGATGCCCAGTCCACGTAGACCATCCCCTTCACTCACGCATAGTTTCCCCGCTAAGCTGACGCGCCAGAGCTTTCACCCCAATTCCCCCTTTTCGTGCCCCGCCGCCGCCCTCTGCCGAAAAAGATCAAAAATGTCCCGGTTAAAAAAACCGAACTTCATGAAAAACCGTGACTTGTTGTTCCTTCAGCCTGAACACGTGTCCCGGTTAACGCCCTCCGCGTGACACCCTCATCCCCAAGCCGGCCCGGAACAATCTCACTGACAACGCAAGAGTTACAGCATCGTTCGTCCCATGCCCCGTAAGCGCCGGGCGTCGGCTGTGACACCCTGTGACACCCTGTGACACCTCGCAAGAGCCCAGTAGCACAGGCATTCTTGCCTGTGCGCCTCTGCTATTCCACCAGGAGGCGCCAGCCGATTTCCGCGAGGCTGATAGGGAGTTGCGCCCAAAGGCGCAATGGCAGCGTCCGGTAATCCTGCGTCCCGGTAAAGATCCCGGCCAGCAAGCGGCGAAACGTAGGACTGCGCCGCGCGAATTCGACCGTGCGCGTGCTGACGGCTCCGCCCAGGAAATTTTTCGAATAGAACCGGGGAGCCAGTCGCGCCGCGCGTTCGAGTTCGGCGCCGAATTCGGCGCGCAGCCGTTTCGGATACTCCTCCGGCCGGTTGGCAGCGAGTGATTCGCCCAGCAGTTCGCCCGAGCGGAGTGCGTAGAAAATGCCTTCGCCCGTGATCGAATCAACAGTGGCCGCCGCATCGCCGGCCAGCGCCCACCCCGGCCCAAGCACGGGGCGCTCGCGAACAGTTGCGGGCCGCGGCGACGGCAGCAGATGGCTGAAAACCGTCGCGCCCGCGCGCGGTAGTCGCTCCTCGTCGACGTAATCTTCCAGATGACGCCGCAGCGTCGCCGTCGAGTATTGGTCCAGCTTGCCGCAGATCCCAACCGAGAGATGCCCGGGGCGCGGGAAAGACCAGAGGTAGCCGCGGAAGTTCGGCACAAATTTGATTTTCAGTACGTCCGATTCCACCGGGACGTAATAGCCGAGCGTTTGCTCGAGGTCGCCGGGCGCGAGCGCCTTGAGCGTATCGCTTGCGGCTGGCGAGGGAAGCAAGCGGTTGCGGGCTCCGGCAGCCAGGACCACGAAATCGGCTCCCAGTTTTTCACCACTGGCGAGGGCCACTCGCGGGCGCGAGGCGTTCGTATCGAGCGCGGTAACGCGCGCGCGGAGGATGCGGCAGCCCGACCGCTCCGCTCGCTCGAGCAGCAGACCGTTCAGCACGCGCCGCGAATAGATGACGATAGGCTCTTCCAAAACAAGTTGGGCGCTGGTATCGCCGCCCGCCCGGAGTTCGATTTCGCGGACGATTTTTTTCGGATACGGGCCGTCCAGCAGGAACGGATAGGCGCGAATGGCTTTTTGCGTCAGGCCGCCGCCGCAGGGTTTCTCCCAGGCAAGATGGTCGTCGATGATGGTGACGGCTGCGCCCGCACCGGCGCGCGCCAGCCGCTCTCCGCAGACCGCGCCCGCGGGACCGCCTCCGACGATGATGATTTCGCGCATGGGAGCCAGCCGTCTCAAAAGCTTTGGGGAAAATGGAGGATCGGTGGGAGTTTCATCTCCCTGATGATGGACATGGCGGGAAAAAACTTCAAGCCGGAAACGGAATCCTTCGCTTCTCTCAGGACGACAGCGCGTGGGACCCACTTGCCGCACAAGTTTCAAAACCTGCGCCCCACTCCCTACGTTCATGTGAGGGGGAGGACCAACGCAAGGATGCCGGCGGCGAGGATGGCGTCGAAGAGAGCGGCCGAAGTGATGCCAGCGCCGCGCCGGCGCAGCGCGTCGGCGGCGAGGCGCTGGCCAATCGAGAAAATCGCGAACCCGGGGCCGAGCAGCACGAGCACCAGACCCCAGCGCCAGAAAACCAGAAGCGCGAAGAGCTGCGCCAGCCACACGATGGCCCGCATCCCCACAAAGAGAAAGAAACGGCCCCAGCCCGCCGGCTCGCCGAGCACCGCCTCCTCGACGAGGAAATAGGGCCAGGTGAATCCGACCAGCGCGGCCCAGCGCCAGATCCTCGCCCCGTTGAACGCAGCCTCGACGAGCTCCGGACGCAGCGCCAGGCCGAAAGCCACCACAATGGCGATGGCGGAGACGGCGGCAAAGGCTTGCGCGCGTGGCGCCACTCGCAGACCGCGCGTGGCGCTCTTCTTTGCCAGCACCACAAGAACGATGCCGGTGACGAGCGCCACGAGCGCCGCCCAATCGCCATCCATCAGGCTCACCGGACGCACCGAGTGCGCCAGTCGCAGCAAGCCGATCGCGGAAACCGCGAAAAGAGATGCCAGCGCCCAACGCCCAAGCGTTCCCCGCCAGCCGAAATCCGGCGCGGCACTCGGAGCGACCGGAGATTCGACGCCAAACATCCGCGCGAACATCCCTTCGGCCGGAGCGACCAGAAGAACCAATCCGGCGAGAAGCGCCAGTTCCGCGAGCAGCGCCGCCAGCGGCCGGGCGACCGCTTCCATGGGTATCGAGGGCAGCGTGCCGGCGTTAGTGGCGCGACCGGCCCAGTCGGCCACGAGCCGCCATGTGGACGGATCGAGAACCATGCTGCCGTGCATCTGGGCCGGCAGAAAATGCAGGGCGACGGCATCGCGCTCGACGAATTCGCGCGGCTCGGTGCGCGTCCCACGGGCGGCGGCGAGCAGGGCGCGAGCCATCTTCTTTACCGGGCCAAGATCGAACTGGCCCGCCAGGATGAGCAGATTGGAGGGAGTGGGGCGCGGCAGGGCGATGGGAGCCGGCGAAATCGCGACGAAAGCGGCTGCCGGGAAGCGGCGGGCCAGTTGGAGGACGACAGCCCCGCCGAGGGAATGGCCAACGAGGACGGTCTGGGAAGGCCAAATGCGCTTTTCGCGTTCGAGGAAATCGACGGCGCCGGCCGCGCAGGTGTCGGCCCGCGCGTACGAGAACGGCTCGACGCTGCGGCCGTGGCCCGGCAGATCGAGTAGGTAAACCCTCCATCCGGCCACGGCGAGCGACTGGCCGAGCGGTTCCATGATCGCGGCGCTGGCCGAAAGGCCGTGGAAGAGCACAGCGGTGCGGCCACCAGGTCCGCCGAGCGGTGCGATCACGCGGGCCGGCGTATGGCAAGGGTCGCCGAGGACGATTTTTCGCTCGGGGAGCCTCTCCCGGAACAGTCCGAGCGCGCCGGCTGCCAAAAGAAGCACGCCGAGCGAGATGGGAAGCAACCTCCGGCGGTTCTCCAAGGTTCCTATTCCTCGCGTGGTAGAATCGCACAGTAAGCAGGTCCGGTGGAACCCGGAGTTCGTTTGGGAAGGGTCGTTAACGAAGATCAGCTCCTTGTAGACGTGGCAGCCGCCCGGCATGCCGGCCGGAGAGTTGTGTTCACCAACGGCTGCTTCGACCTGCTCCATCCCGGTCATATCCAGTCACTCGAACGGGCGCGCTCGCTGGGCGATGCGCTCATCGTCGCGGTGAATTCCGACCGCAGCGTGCGCGAGATGAAAGGACCCGATCGGCCGCTGGTAGCCGAAGGGGAACGGGCCGAGGTGCTGGCCGCGCTCGAGGCGGTGGATTGGGTGGTGCTTTTCGACGATCCGACGCCGCGACGCTTGATTGCGGCGGTGCTGCCGGACGTTTTGGTGAAGGGCGGGGACTGGGGCGAGGACGCTATCGTCGGCCGCGAGGAGGTGGAAGCGGCGGGCGGCAAAGTGGTTCGCGTCCCGGTCGAGCCGGGCTATTCCACAACGGACATTATTCAGCGCATTCGTAAACAAAACCCATGATCCTCCCGCTGCTATCCGAACTTTTTGCGCGTATCGGCCGTCATCCCGCCGTCGAGGCCGGGCTCAATGCGACGCGGGCGAAGCACGGCCGCGCGCGCCTGGCCGGTCTCACCGATCCGGCGAAGGCCCTCGTGGCGGCCCACGCGGCAGCGACGCTCGGGCGCCCGGTGTTGCTCCTGGTCGAATCGAACGATCGCGCCGACCGGCTGTCCGAGCCGCTGCGCTATTTCTATCGCGCGCTCAGCGGGCGGCCGGCGAGCGACGTGGTGGAAGTGCCGGCGCTGGACGTGCTTCCCTACCAGAAACTTTCCCCGCATCCGGAGATCGCGAGCGAGCGCGCCGTCGGGCTGTGGCAGCTTGCTTCGGGCCAGGCGCGGGTAGGCATCGTGCCGGTGGGAGCGGCCCTCGGGCGCATGCGCGACGGCGAGTTTTATCGCGCCCTGGCGCTCGAAGTTGCGCGCGACGATTCCCTTTCGCTCGACGACATGGTCGAGCATCTGGCGCGCGTTGGCTACGACCGCCAGGACATGGTCGAAATGCCCGGCCAGTTCGCCGTGCGCGGCGGCATCGTCGACGTTTTCCCGCCCGACGCCAACCGTCCGTTGCGAATCGAGCTTTTCGGCGACTCGGTGGAATCGCTGCGCGAATTCGATGCCTCGAACCAGCGCTCCACCGGGCCGCTCGAACGCATCGTGCTGCCGCCGATGAGCGAATGCCCGCTGCCGGCCGCGCAGCTTGCCGCCGTCGGGGTTGGCGCGGCCATCGAACCGGCCGCGACCGACGCCGAGTTGCTCCTTCCGGGCTGGGAATTCCGCGCCGCGGCGCTCGATCCGCCAACCGGGACGCTGTTCGATCTGGTGACCGATCCGCTCGTGATTCTTGATGAGCCGGGCGACATCGACGAGGCGGCGAAGAAACTGCTCGCGCGGATCGAGGAGTCGTGGAACGCCGCCCGCGAGCGCGACGAAAATGGCGAGCCGGCCGCGCCGTCCGTCTTTTCCCTTTCGGCCGAGGCGTGGGGCGAGGCGCTGGGCACGACGCGGCGATTGGAGCTCGCGCGGCTGGAGGTAGGCGAAGGCGAGGGGCTCGCGGTGACGAGCCAGCCGACATCGCGTTACCACGGCAACGTGACCGCGTTCATGGCCGAGCTGCGCGGGCGCCTCGAGGCGAGCGAGGCGGTGGTGGTTTCGGCGGCGAGCACGGGCGACCTCGAGCGGCTGGTGGACCTGTGCCATGAATACGAGCTTCCCTACCGGATGGGCGAACTCGAAGAGAACGTCACGATGAGCCGCCTGGCCGAAGACGCGACGATCGACGGCGCCGCGGCGGTGGTGCTGGCCAAGGCACCGCTCGCCGAAGGCGTGCGGTTTCCCGATCTGCCGCTGACCATTCACGGCTACGGCGACCTGTTCGACGCGGAGATCGAACGGCCGCGACGGCGCCGGCCGGCGGGATTCTCCAGCGATTTTTCCGATTTGAAGCCGGGCGACCTGGTGGTGCACGTCGATCACGGCATCGGCGAATTCGAAGGCTTGCGCGAGATTTCGGGCGACAGCCAGAACGGCGAATTCATGCTGCTGCGCTACGGCGACGAGGCGAAGCTCTACGTGCCGCTGGCAAGGCTCGACCTGGTGCAGAAATACCGCACCGTGGGCGAGGCGCGGCCGCCGCTCGACAAGCTCGGCGGCACCACGTGGACGGTGCGCAAGAAACGCGTCCGGCGTTCGGTCGACGACATGGCCGAGAAGCTGATCGAGCTGTACGCGCAGCGCAAAACCGCCGAAGGACACCAGTATCCGGCCGACACGCCGTGGCAGAAGGAACTCGAAGACTCGTTCCCCTTCGACGAGACTCCCGACCAGTTGCACGCGATCGAGGACGTGAAACGGGACCTGGAATCGCCGTTGCCGATGGACCGTTTGTTGTGCGGCGACGTGGGCTACGGCAAGACCGAAGTGGCGATTCGGGCCGCGTTCAAGGTGGTGGCCGACGGCAAGCAGGTGGCCGTGCTCGCGCCCACCACCGTGCTCGTCTTCCAGCATCACGAGACGTTCCGGCGGCGCCTGGCAGCGTTTCCCGTGCGGATCGAGATGATCAGCCGGCTGCGCGGGCGGCGCGAACAAAAACGGATTCTCGAGGAACTCGAAGCGGGCAAGATCGACATCCTCATCGGCACGCATCGTTTGCTTTCGCGCGACGTCCGGTTTCACGATCTCGGGCTGCTGGTGGTCGACGAGGAGCAGCGCTTCGGCGTAAGCCACAAGGAGCGGCTGAAGGAGATGCGGCAGAACGTGGACGTGCTGACGATGTCGGCGACGCCCATTCCGCGCACGCTGCATATGTCGCTCGCCGGGCTGCGCGACATGTCGGCCATCGAAACGCCGCCGCGCGGCCGGCTGTCGATTCAGACGATTGTCGCGCCGTTCGACGACGACCTGGTGCGGCGGGCGATCGAGACGGAACTCGATCGCGGCGGGCAGATATTTTTCGTGCACAACCGCGTGCAAACGATTCCGGCGATCGCGGAAAAGGTGCGCAAGCTGGTGCCGCGGGCGCGCATCGTCGTCGGACACGGCCAGATGAACGAGCGGCAGCTCGAAGAGGTGATGCTGAAGTTCGTGCGGCACGAGGCCGACATTCTGGTCTGCACGACGATCATCGAGAACGGCCTGGACATTCCGCGCGCCAACACGATCATCGTCAACCGCGCCGACCGCTTCGGGCTCGCCGAGCTATACCAGTTGCGCGGGCGCGTCGGGCGCTCGGATCAGCGCGCTTACGCTTACCTGCTCGTGCCGCCGGCGGTGGTGCTTTCTTCGGAGGCGCGGCAGCGGCTGGCGGCGCTCAAGGAGTTCAGCGAACTGGGCGCGGGATTCCGCATCGCCGCGCTCGATCTGGAATTGCGCGGTGCCGGAAACCTGCTGGGGCGCGAGCAGCACGGACACATCAACGCGGTCGGCTTCGATCTCTACTGCCAGATGCTGGAACGCGCCGTGGCACGCCTGAAGGGCGAATCGGCGCGGCCCGAGGTGCGCGTGACGCTGAACCTGGGGCTCGACGTGCGCATCCCGCCCGATTACATTCCCGGGGAAAACGCGCGCCTGCGCGCCTACAAGCGCATCGCCGCCATCGGCGCCGATCGTGAACGGCAGGACGTAATGCGTGAACTCGAGGACCGGTTCGGACCGCCGCCACGGTCGGTGCTGAATCTGGTGGAATACGCTTCGCTGAAGTCGCTGTGCGAGCGGATGCTGGTTTCGGCGGTCGAGCGGCGCAACCACCGGCTCGCGCTAAAGTTCCATTCCGAGACGCCGGTGCGTGCCGAGCGCCTGGTGCGCCTGGTGCGTTCGCGGCGCGGAGCGAGCCTCGATCCCACGGGCGTGCTGTGGGTGGAATGGAAGCCGGACGAGGGCAGCCCGGCCGCGGCGGCGCAGAGCGTATTGCTTGAGCTTGGAGCGGAGGGCTAGAATGCGGGGTATGATCTCGAAAACGAATCTACTTGCCGGGCTGGCGATCGTGCTCGGCTGCTCGCTCGGGCTTCCGGCCCAGAACGTTCCGCCGCCCAAGGGGCTGGTGATCGAGCAGATCATCGCCCGCGTCAACGACGACATCATTACCAGCCATCAATACAAAGCCGCGCTCGAGTCTCTGCGCGAGGAGATCAAGCACGAGTGCACCGGCTGCACCGCGGCGAAGGTCGAAACCGACTATAACGAGCAGGAAAAGGACGTTCTGCGGGACCTGATCGATCAGTCGCTGCTCGTGCAGCGCGCCCAGGACGAGGGCATCAACGTCGACATCGACGTCATCAAGCAACTCGACGATATCCGCCAGCAGTACAAGCTGGATTCGATGGACGCGCTGCGCCGCGCCGTCGAGGCTTCCGGGCTGAACTGGGACGATTACAAGGACAGCATCAAGAAGCGCCTGCTGACGCAGAAGCTGATCCAGCGCGACGTCGGCGGCACCATCCAGATCGGCCGCGATGAGGTCCAGAAATATTACGATGCCCACAAGAGCAGTTTCAACCAGCCGGAGACCGTGGTCATTCGCGAAATTTTCCTTTCGACCAAGGGCAAGACGCCCGCGCAAGTCGCCGAGATCAAGAAGAAAATCGAAGGCCTCCGCCAGCGCGTCGAGAACGGCGATGATTTCGGACAGCTGGCCAAGCTCTTTTCCGAGGGCTCGACGGCGAAACAGGGCGGCGAACTGGGCGCGTTCACGCGCGGCCAGCTCGCCAAGCCGCTCGAGGCCGCAGTCTTCGAGCTGCAGCACAACCAGATGACGCCGATCATCCGGACGACCAACGGCTTCGAGTTGCTCCAGGTGGAGCAGCATTACCAGGCCGGGATTCAGCCGCTCGACGCGGTAGAGAACGTCATCGAGAACGACATCTATGAGAAGAAAATCGGTCCGGCGCTGCGCGAGTACCTGAAGCACCTGCGCGAGGAAAGCTACATTGTGGTCAAGCCGGGCTACGTCGATTCCGCCGCTGTGGCCGAAACGCCGATCGAGGAAGTGGCGCCGGGAACCAACGACGACAAGAAGGGCAAGAAGAAAAAGGACCGGGGATGAAATCCGTCTTCGTCGCGGACCTTCAGCCCGACCAGCCGATCAATTCCTTCTTCCTGATTTCCGCCAAGGAAGTCTTGCAGACGCGCGACGGCAAGCCCTACCTGCGCCTCGAGCTCGCCGATCGTACCGGCTCGATCGAGACGCGGATGTGGACCGGGTTTGACGCGATTGCGGGCACGATCGACCGGGACGATATCGTCAAGGTGCAGGGCAAGACCGATGTCTATCGCAACCGTCTGCAACTGAAAATTGAACGGATGCGCAAGGCCGAGCCTTCCGAAGTCGATCTCCGCGACTATTTCCCGCACTCGCCCGAGGACATCGACGCGCTCTACCGGCAACTCGAGGAATTCGGCGCGTCGATCGCGAATCCGTGGCTGCGGCGGCTGGTGACGGGCATTCTGGCCGATCCCGCGATTGCGCCGCGGCTGAAGGTGGTGCCGGCGGCGAAGGTGATGCACCACGCCTACCGCGGAGGGCTCGTCGAACACGTCGTCAGCCTGTGCGGGCTGTGCCGGCAGGTGGCGGCGCATTACGGCGCGGAAGTCGATCTCGATCTGCTGCTCACCGGCGCGATTCTGCACGACGTTGGCAAGATCGACGAACTCGAATACGAGCGCGAAACCGGGTATTCAACCGAAGGGCGGCTGCTCGGTCACATCCTGATCGGGCTCGCGCTCATCCGCCGCAAGATCGACCAGATCGAGGGCTTCCCTGCTCCGCTGGCTCGCGTGGTGGAACATTTGATCGCCAGCCATCACGGGCAATTGGAGTTCGGCTCGCCGCGGCCGCCGCTTTTCCGCGAAGCACTGCTGCTGCATTTCCTCGATGATATGGATTCGAAAATGGGCGCTGCGCGCTCCGCGCTCGACGCACCAGGCGCCGAGCCCGATTGGACCGAGCGCAGCCCGGCGCTCGCGCGGCAGCTTCTGCGTCTTGACCGGTACCTCAGTTCCGCGTCGGCGGAGCCCAAATCCGCCGGAGCGGAAACCCCATCGTTGTTCGATCCCGCGCCCAAAGCGAAGCCGTAGATGGGGCCCACGCGTTCCTTTCGGCTTGTGGACAGGTTTGCCACGTACCCGCAATCTCGTTCGCGGCTGGGTTCGGGTGTCCCAGGCGCCGCCACGATGCCTTCACGGATACGGGGCGGTCCGTATCGTCAGGATCGGACCGGAGTTGCGCCTGGGGTCTTTGTCCTCCGATTCCACTCCTGGCTTCTGGCCCACGAAAACCCCCGCCCTTAAGACCGAAGGGCGGGGCACCCGGCGCTCGGAAATCACTGATCGATAGTCACTCGCCACTAGCCACCAGCTTTTACCGGCTCCAGTTTGTCGCAGTGGATTTGGGCTTCGTCTTCTACTCGGCCGGAGACGCGTAGGGTGCGGGTTTCGAAGACGAGGGCGCCGTAGCGTTCGTAGGCTTCCGGGAACAGGACGGCTTCGTAGACTCCGCGCTGATCTTCGAGGGTGAGGAACATCATGTTGCGGTAGTCCTTGGTGCCTACGGCGCGGAAGGTGATGAGCCAACCCAGCAACTCGACCTTGCGGCCTCGCATGCCGGCGCGGCCCAGCTCGTTGCTCCAGACTTCGCCGTTGCGCTGGATGCGGTCGAGCGGATGGCCGCTGACAGAGACTTCGAGGATTTCCTGTTCGTAGGCGAGGCGCTGATCGCGGTCGTAGTCGTCCAGAGGGGGGATGGCGGCCGGGGCCTCGTGCGGAAGTGCGTTGGCGGGGAAGAGATTGGCGGGGCGGGCGGCGGGTTTCGCGCCTGCGGCGGATTTGTTCGATAGCGCCAGGTGGAGTTGCCAGAGGCGCATGGGGCGCGTTATGGATTGTGAGGCGGTGCCAGCGGTGCCGCCCTGAAGGGCGGCGCTACATGTGACGGTTGTTTGCACCGTTTCACCCTCGCCGAGGGGGACTTCCTTGGCGGGAACGTCGTCGAAGGCGCCGCATTTGATTAACGCGGTGAGTTCGTCGCGATTGGCGGGGACGCGGCGGAGGAAATCCTCGAGCGAGCGGTAGTTCCCTTCCCGCTCGCGGCTCGCGACGATGGCGGCGATGGTTTCGACGCGCAGGCCTCGCACCTGGATTAGGCCGATGCGGAGCGCCCTTTTCGTGTTCGCAGCGCCGTTGCCGTTGCCAGCCGCGGAGGCCAGCGGCTCAGCGGTGTATTCGGCGGCGGAACGATTGACCGACGGCAGCAATACGGGAATGCCCCAGCGCTTGGCCTCCTCGACGTAGGCGGAGACGTGGTAGAAGCCGGCGCCGGAGCTGCACATGGCGGCGAGGAATTCGGCCGGATAGTGCGCTTTCAAATACGCGATGCGGTAGGCAAGATCGGCGTAGGTGGCCGCGTGCGCCTTGCAGAAGCCGAAGCCGGCGAATTTTTCGACCATCTGCCAGACGTCTTCGAGTTTTTCGCCCGAGAGGCCCAACCGCGCGGCGGCTTTCAGGAATTTCGCGCGCAGGCGGGCGCGTTCGCGCTGGTCGGCGAATTTGGCGCTGGCGCGGCGCACGAGATCGGCTTCGGCGAGCGAGAGGGAGCCGGCGACCTGGGCGATCTGCATCACCTGTTCCTGGTAAACGCAGACGCCGAGCGTTTCCTTCAGGATCGGTTCAAGGGAGGGATGCGGATAGCGCACCGGCTCCTGACGCCTGAGGCGGCGCAGAAACGTTTCCTTGGCTCCATATTCCGAGGCGCCGGGGCGGATCAGCGCGAGGGCGATCGAAAGCTCGTCCATCGTGTGCGCGCGCATCAGGCGCAGCAGGCCGCGCATGCCGGGCGATTCAATCTGGAAAACGCCCATGGTGCGCCCAGCCGAGAGCATCGCGGCGGTCGCGCGATCGTTTTCGGGGATGGCGTCGAAATCGATTTTGCGGCCCGTCGAGCGATCGATGCCCGCGAGGGCGAGTCCGATGGTGGTGAGGCCGCGCTGGCCGAGCAGGTCCATTTTCACGAGGCCCAGCGCCTCGACGGCGTTCATATCGTATTGGGTGACGACGATGCCCTTGGTCGCTTTTTCGAGCGGAACGAGCGCGGAGAGCGCGCCGGGCGCGATCACCGTGCCGCAGGGATGAATGCCCATGTGGCGCGGAACTTCGTCGAGGCGCTCGGCGACGGAGAGGATCGTGCGCCAGGGCTCCTCGGCGGCGGGCAGCGCGCGGCATTGCGGCAGGACGCGAATCGCTTCGAGGATTTCGCGCACGGGGCGGTGCGGCAGGCGGCGCGTGAAATGGTTCACCTCGCCCGGCGGCACGCCGAAGACCTTCGCCACTTCGCGCACCGCGAGGCGCGCGTGCATCGTGACGAAGCTGCCGATCATGGCGACGTGCGGCGCGCCCCAGCGGCGGTAGACGTAGTCGAGAATTTCGTCGCGCCGCGCGCCGCACAGGTCGAGGTCGATATCGGGGCAGTCGCCGCGCTGCTCGTTGAGGAACCGCTCGAAATAGAGGCCCCAGCGCAGCGGGCAGACACGCGAAATGCCCAGGCAGTAGCTCACCATGGAACTCGCCGCCGAGCCGCGACCGGCGGCGGGAATGCCGCGCCGGCGCGCTTCGCGCACGATGTCCCAGACGAGCAGGAAATAGGGCGCGAGGCCCAGGCGGTCGATCACTTCCAGTTCGCGCGTGAGGCGCGCGACCACTTCGCGGCCAGGCGGATGGTAGCGCTTGCGCGCGCCGCGGAAACACAGTTCCCACAGATAGGAAAACGCGGTTTCGCCCTCGGGCACGGGGAACGACGGAAGGATCAGGCGGCCGAGGTCGAGCTTGAGCTGGACGCGCTCGGCGATTTCGAGCGTCGCGCGCAACGCCTCGGGAAAATCGGCGAAGGCGCGGCGCATCGCTTCGGCGGGCTTGAACCACGCCTCGGCATCGACGATTTCCGGCGGCGCGATGCGGCTGACGAGCTGGCCGGCGCGAATGGCGTTAACGACGCGGTGGTGGAGGAAATCGCCGGGCGCGAGGAAATGGACGTTGTTTGTCGCGACGATGGGCACGGCGAGGGCGCGGGAGAGCGCTGTGGCTGTGCGGAGATTCGTTTTGGCGCTCGAGGGGAAATGGTGGGTTTCGAGGTAGAAATTTTCGGCGAAGATTTCCTTGAGATGCGCAATGCGAACTGTCTGCCCCTCGTGTTCGGAAATTTGCTCCTTGCCTGTGCCGCCCTGAAGGGCGGCGCTACATGCGCGGGATTTGGCGGCGGGTGTAGCGCCGGGCTTTAGCCCGGCACCGGGGCTGGCGGAAAAGCGCACAGGCAGGAATGCCTGTGCTACTGGGGCATACAGGGCGATCAGGCCTTCGCTGTGTGTGGCCAGGAGGCTCCAGGCTAGCGCGTGTTCATCGAGTTGGCGGCGCGTCGTCAGGCGGCACAGGTTCGCGTAGCCTTCGGTGCTGGCGGCGAGCAGGAGGAGCGGGAACGTCGCATTTTCGGCGTCTTCGACCGGGAGAACGGCGCCAATGATCAGTTTGACGCCCGCTTCGCGCGCCGCTTGATAAAACGGGATTGCGGCGTAGAGGCCGTCGGTATCGGTGAGCGCGACGGCGGGCATGGATTCGCGCACGGCGGCGGCGACCAGTTCGGCCGGCGATGGCACGGCGCGAAGAAACGAATAGTGGCTGTGGCAGTGTAGATGAACGAACATGGCCGTGCCGTCCCGTGAATTCCTTCCTCCATGCAACCGCCGCTGGAACCTGCTTCAGAACCTCGACGCCAGACTTCAGGGACTGAAGCCCCTGATTTCCTACGGTTCTTTGTCAGGGCTAAAGCCCTGACCCCCGACACCAAAGGCGGGCGACCGCAGGTCGCCCCTACAACCCCTGCCTCTACGTCCCGGCCGCGTCTCTTTTCGTTCGTTGGTAGGGGCGACCTGCGGTCGCCCCGGCCACGCCTCGAGTTCGCCTTCGGGGCGGTTTTGCAATAACACTCGCCACTAGTCTTAGCGCGAGAGGCACGGCGTTGAGAGCACCAGGCCCGAGGGTTTGGTGGCGTAGTGGCGGCGCAGCACCAGGCCGCGGCCGTAAAACACGGCGTTCCAGCCGAAGCGGTTGCGAACGGCGTCGACGCCGCGATTCAGATACCAGCGGCGATTGGCGTCCGCGTCGAACAGATCGTTTTGCCGGCGATCGGGCTCGAGATTCGCGACGCTCACGCCCACCCAGCCGAGCGCGACGCGGCGCGTATAGAGCGCGTGGAAAATTTCGAGCGCGGCGGCGAGCAGCGCTTTTTCATCGTTCGTCGGCGGATCGAGCGGCGCCTGCCGCACCGCGGAATAGGAATCGGCGTAGCGGATTTTCAGGCCGATCGTGCGCGCCTGGCAGCCGATCGAGCGCAACGTCGCACCGACGCGCTCGGCGAGATATTCGACCAGGCCCGAGAGCAGTTCGAGATCGATCGTGCCTCCGGCGATCGTCGTCTCGCGCGAAACCGATTTCGGCGTGACGGGTCCCGAGACCGGCCGCGGATCGATACCCCGCGCGCGTTCCCAGAACTGGCGGCCGACGGCCGGGCCGAACGCGGCGATGAGCACTTCGAGCGGGAGGCGGCGCAGATCACGGACCGTGCGGATGCCGCGCTCGGCGAGCGCGGCGGCGTGGGCGTGGCCGACGCCGTGGAGTTTTTCGACAGGGAGCGGATCGAGGAACGGCTGCTCGGCTCCCGACGGAATGATACCGAGGCCGCGCGGGCGCTCGACGCGCGAAGCGATCGCCGCAACCAGTTTCGACGTGGCCGCGCCGATCGAAACGCTCAGGCCGGTTTCGTCCTCGACGCGCTGCTGGAGACGGCGCAGCACGGCGCGGAGATCGGGATAGAGGCGGTCGGTGCCGGTGAGATCGAGATAGAAATCGTCGAGCGAGGCGGTTTCGACCGCCGGAGTAAACTCTCCGAGAATGCGCCGCACGTGGGCGGCGGCATCGGCGTAGTGCTCGTAGGCGCCGGGGACGACGACGGCGTCCGGGCAGATGCGGAGCGCTTCGCGAAACGACATCGCCGTGCGCACGCCGCGCGCCTTCGCTTCGTAGCTCGCCGAGGCCACCACGCCCCGCCCTACCAGCACCGAGCGGCCGCGCAGGCGCGGGTCGAGCACCTGCTCGACCGAGGCGAAGAAGGCGTCGACATCGACGTGAACGATGCGGGGAGTGTGGGTGTTCATGGGTCGAACCTCGCGGCGGCTGCCGGCCGGGAGCGAAGGCACGGAGGGAAGGGTCAAGCGCCCCGGCATCCCGGAGAGGCCATCGTAGGCGAATAAAAAGCGAAAGTCAAGATAGATCGAAATCGCGTGATTGGCGCAGTTGTGCGGTTATAGGAACAGGGCTGACAGGAGAGAGTTCAACGGTTTCCGGCCCGAGCGGTCGGGCACGCGATGGACGGATATTCTTCGAGCACTACAGTCTCAGTGCCCGGTGAGCCAGTTGGCGGAAACCAGGCGGCACGGAGGACGGGCCACTCTCACTTGAAGTTTATGCTTACGCCAAAGAACACGCCGGACATGGCGACGTCGAAGACTGCGCCCTGGCCGCCGCGAAAGTTCACGTCCAGATAGCGATAACCCGCCTGCAGCGTCCATGCCGGTTTTATCCTGTAACCGAGAAGGCCGACAATCTGATAATCCAGTTGCGAACCCACACTCCAGCCGCCTACGTCGCCCGCGATGATTACTTCCATTTTGGGCGAAAGAGGCGCCACAATTCGTCCGCCGACCAACGGATCCACCCAGTTTTGCGATGCCGAAAAATTCAGTCCCAGATTGGAGGGGCTGAACTGCACATCCTGGCTGAGGTGCCAGTATCGAAATCCCGTCAGGGCGTCGACCTCGAGCATTTTCAGGTGGATCAACTCGTAACCGATCTTGGGAGTGAAGATCAATTCGCCCATTTTCACGTCTGCCGACGTCGCCCCCAACTCATTGACCGGCAACCCCGTATCATCACCCAACCGGACCCACATCAGGTCGACGGGCGCGATGAAACGCTTGTGGTGAAAGTCGACCTCTCCCATCAGTCCGAAGCGAAAGTTGGAAAGAAGATCAGTCGCGCTCGCATGTACGCTGGTGAGTTTGCCGCCGGCGCCGACGGTTCCGTGCATTCCGGGAAACCAGAGGTAGGGAGATACGACCAGGTACCAATCATCGGGCGACGGAGCGATCGTCGTCTGAGAAGTGGTTTGGTCCGCCGGTTGCGTTTGGCTGCCCATGCCTTGCGGTTGCATGAGCGACAGATTGACGGTCGCCGGCGCGACAGTCTCCTGCGCGTGGCAAAGCGAGCCTGCGCCGAACGCGGCGGCTACGATCGCGACCGCGATGAATCGCAGGGATTTGTTAGTTGATCGAATCCAGAAGGAACTGCTCATTTGCTGCCTCCCGTCCTCGGCGGGCGGCGGTTCCGAGCCGCTCGCCGTCTTGTCCGCCACGTTGGCAGATTCTCATCGCCCCCTCGCCGCTGGGTACTGTCAAAAGTGACAGTCTGTTACCCGTTCGCCAGGATTTCCCGAAGAAGGGTTGTGCCGGCCGGGGCACTTCCCCGGTAAGATGAAAGCAGCATGGCGCATCCATGGGTGATCGGGCATCGCGGAGCTTCGGCGCACGCGCCGGAAAATACGCTTGCGGCGTTTCGCCGCGCGGTGGAACTGGGCGCGAGCGCCATCGAGACCGACCTGCGCGTGACGCGCGAGGGAAAATTCGTGCTGCTGCACGACTCGCGCGTGAACAGGACGACGAACGGGCGCGGGAGCATCGATCAGATCTCGTTCGACGCGGTGCGCAAGCTCGACGCAGGTTCGTGGTTCGACAAGGAATTTTCGGGCGAACGCATTCCGACGCTCGGGGAGGCGCTGGCGCTGGCCGCGAAACTCGACGTGTGGCTCTATCTGGAATTGAAAATCGCGCTCGAGGGTTCCCTGCCCTTTGCATTGGCCGAGGAGTTGCGCCGGTCGCGGCGGCTCGATCACGTTGTACTGCTGTCGTTCGATCCGGCGGCGCTTTCGTTGATGCGCGCGACCGATCCGCGCCTGCTGACGGCGCTGCTCGTGGGGCGCGCGGGACCGACGATCGTGGCGGCCCGGCGTGCCGAGGCGCAAGTGCTCGCTCCGCGGCACAAGCGCATCACGAGGCGAATGGTGCGGCGGGCGCACGAATCCGGGCTGGGCGTAGTCGCGTGGACGGTGAACACGCGGCAGGAGATGCGACGGCTGCTCGGGTTTGGCGTCGACGGCATCATGACGGATTGGCCTGACCGGTTGATCGAGACGATCGGGCGAACTGCTTCAGTGGAAGAGAATTGAGTTCAGGGCCGTGAGGGGGAATCGCGGACGGAAGAATACCGCTGAAAAAGATTTCCACGCAGAGGACACAGAGCGTCCTCAGAGAACACAGAGTGATTAGAAGCCGCGGCGCTGGAGCGTGCGGCGGGTTTCCGGCGGAACGGCGGCCATGCGGCGAATCATCGCGAGCACCAGCATCTTGTCGGTGTCGGAAAGACCTTCCGTATAACGCTTGACGTCGGCGAGGACGCGGAGTTCCTCTTCGGAGAGTTCGCCGGCCGCGCGGCGCGCTTCCCGTTCCTCCGGCGTATCGGGTACCGGGAAAAAATCTGCCAGGTTGATGCCCATGGCTTCGGCGATCTTCGCCAAAGTTTCGAGTGAGGGAACGGTGTGGCCGTTTTCGACACGCGAGAGATAGCAACGGAGCAGGCCGGTGCGGCGTTCGATATCGCCCTGTGACAAACCGCGGCCGGTGCGATAGTTACGGATCACTTCCCCGATGTGCAGCTTCGGTTTTTCTTTAGGCATTCTGCACTCCACTCCGTTCGTTTCCCTGAATGTGACGTTAATGCTACGACCCTCGGAGTGGTGGGGCAACAATATTCCGGTTTGGCACACATTTTTCCGTTGTACTGGTACCCAAACGGTTAACGGCGTGAGTGGATGGTGCTGGCAAAGGCAGGGCGACCCGCCGGGTTGCCCCCTACAGGAACCGGCGGAGGGCGCGGCAGTCGGCAAATGGTCCAAAGCGGGCGACCGCAGGTCGCCCCTACGAATACAGCGAAGGCGCGGGGGGTGGTGACAAAGACCAGACCGAAGAGCAGAGGTTGATCGGGGAACACAAGGGCTAGCTAGAGGAGGTTGATGTCAGGGCGAGCCGATAGTCACCCAGTTCTTATACGGCGTGGCTTGTATCCGGTGGCGATTCACGGGCGGCAAGGACTTCCCTGCCGCCCGTGAGAAAATGCGCGGAACTATTCCGAGGCTTTCGCCACGGTGATCATGAAGGGCTGGCTCAATTGGAAATTCAGCAGCGTTTCGCTGGGGATTTTGATCTGCTGGCCGTGGGTGATCAGCGTGACGCCGGCGCCTGCCGCGCCGCCGATGCCCGCGCCCTTGGCCGCTCCGCCGCCACCGCCGGCAACGCCTCCGATAACGGCGCCGATCGCCGCGCCAATGATCGAGTGCTCGACGGTCTGCTTGGTGCGCGACTTGCCTGCTTCCTCATATTGTCCGGTGACGATGGGCTGGATGCTGCCGTTGACGGTGCGAATGCCGGTGAGTTCGAGAGCCAGTTCGGATTTTCCGGTGGCGCGGCCGGCGGATTGCACTTGAATGAGCTTGCCGTAGACGTCGGCGTCCTTGCGGGCGACAACCACGTCGCCGATCTTGAGATCATCCGTGAGGCTGGCGTGAAAGATGTCGCCAGGCCTGTTCACACTGGAATCAAGGCTGTCGATCATGCGAATCATGATCGTGGTGCCCTGTGGCACGGTGACGGACTGGGTGAGGCCCGGATAGTTGCTCTGGTCTGGTGGCTGCGCTTGCGATTGGTCTGGTGGCTGCGCTTGCGATTGGTCTGGCGGCTGTGCTTGGGATTGGTCTGGCGGCTGATCGGGCGACTGGGCCGGCGGCGGACTCGGAGGTGCGGGCGGTTGCGCCGCGTCGGGCGGCGGTTCGGGTGTGACGAAATCGATTTCGTAGACCTGCGAGGTATTGAACAGCCGCACCTGGCCGTTGATCAGGAACTGCACCTGTCCTTCCGTGCCGCCGAGGTAGGTTCCTTGAAATTGGCGGCCGTCCTTCAATTTCAGTGTGCTGGCCTGGGCGGCGACGGCAGTCGTGAGCACCGCGGCCAGTCCCAGCGCTACGAGGCTTTTCATCATCACTTTCCCTCTCGCTCGGTTTCCCCCACCACAGGGGTCAAGCTTCTGTGCCGTTAGACGCACGGCCTGGATTCCGGGTTGGCTTTTTGAAGGCGTTTCGATGGTAAAGCGAAAACGGGCGCGATGTCTTCCGGACTTTCTTCTCAATGTTCGCGGGGTGCACGGCGGACCACGTCGAGCATTTCACCGAAGAGCGCGCGCAGGCGGGCGAATTCCTGTTCGAGGCGCGCGCGAACCGGCGCGTCCATTTCTCCGCAGCCGCGCAGCTCGCCGCCGGCGGTTTCCTCGAGCAGCGAGAGGTGCTCGACGAGCAGCGATTCGATCGAGCGCGCCGCCGATCGCGGAGAAACGTCGAGGCCAATCTCGCGCCCGATGCGGTCCAGCTCTCCGGCCAGGCGGTCGAGGAGAGCGCGAAGCCGTTGCTGCTCGCCGGGGCCAAGCCGGTCCTCGACGCTCGTGAGCACGCCGGGCGCGGGATCGATCCATCGGTTGATTTCGGCGCGCATGCCCTCGAAACCACGCAAGAGAGCCGCGAGAATGCGGCGATGGCTTTCGCCCAAGTCGAATTTTGGGGGTTGGGTCACGACGAAATCCTTTCAACGCGTGTTGCGGTCGTCAATTGGGAATTGTGCCCTTTGGTGGGCACAAACGCGCGGGCAGGAGTGCCCGCGCCACTCCGGCTCGACTGAGCGGGCGCCGGAAAAAGTCCCCAGGCTTAAAACCGAAGCCTGGGGAACCCAACCCAGAACCCTCAGCGGCCGAAGCCGCACTGACAGAGCACCGTTTACGGCACGGCTTGAGCCGTGCCGTCACGAAAAGCGAAGTTGGCACACAGACTCTGGAGGTCCGCCTGCCAATTCGGGCTCTCACACCTTTTTCCCGGCGGCTTGTTTTGCGGCGAGGAAATGCTCGCGGGACGAGAGGATGATGTCGCGCGCTTCCTTTGGACCTCGCCAGCCGCGCAGTTCGGTGCGCTTGCCTTCGAGTTCCTTGTAGATGGTGAAGAAATGTTCGAGTTCGCGCCGCACGTGTGGAGGGAGCTGATCGATGGTATGAATCTGCGCGAAACGAGGATTGGCTTCGGGCACGGCGATGATTTTCTGATCGATGCCATTCTCGTCGCTCATGTCGAGCACGCCGATGGGGCGAACCTCGATCAGGCAGCCGGTGAAACTGGGATCGTCGACCATGGCGAGGACATCCATCGGGTCGCCATCCTCGGCGACGGTGCCGGGGATGAAGCCGTAATCGCCGGGATAGTGCATGGGCGAATAGAGGGCCCGGTCGAGGCGGAAAACGCGCAATTCGGCGTCGAATTCGTACTTATTGCTCGAATTCTTGGGGATTTCGACGATCATGCGGACCACTTCCGGACAATCGGGTCCGGGATCGATCTCGTGCAGCATCCGGGATTCTCCTCTGGTTCCCTATGCTGGACCCTCCCAGCGCGAATTTCAATCGGAACGGGTCTTGCCCAATGGGCTGGAAGGGCTGCCGAAGGGGCGCGATGATTTCTATCGGCGAGCCAGCCCGGCTGGTGTATAATCTGTAGCTATCGTGATCCGAAACGGCAATCCCGGCTCCCTGAGCCCGCATATGTTCCAGTCCGGCTGGGTACCGCCCACTCCTCGCTTCCTTTGATCTCATCCGGAACCATATCGTCCCAACGAAGCGGTCCCTGCCCGCGGATTCAGGAGCAGCTCCGCGTCCGTAACCAAAACTCTTGAGGAGAGAATGAGCATGAAGAATCTGTTCGTCGGAAACCTCAGTTTCCGAACCACTGAAACCGAGTTGCGGGCGCTCTTTGAGCCGTTCGGCCAAATCACCCGCATCCATATCGCGACCGACCGTGACACCGGCCGTTCGCGCGGATTCGCTTTCGTCGACATGCCGAACGACGAAGAGGCGACACGCGCGATGACCGCTGTGAACGGAAAGGATCTCGACGGGCGCGCCCTGAAGGTGAACGAAGCCCGGCCGAAACCTGAGCGTGGCAGCGGCGGGCCGAGACGGTTTTCGGGCTCCAGTTCCGGCTCCGGCTCGGGCGGACACGGTGGCGGTGGCCGCGGCGGCGAGCATCGGGGGGGCTTCGATAGCTATCCCGAGTTCCCGGTGGGAAAACGCGAACCGCGCTGGTAACCGGCCGCGCCGCCGCCACTCGGCTGCGCGGCCCGAAAGCCACCCGAGCGCGTGCTCTGCTCCATCGCTGGCATTCTGTCTGAAAGCGATCTCTCCCGCTTTTCGGTGCCGGCGCGGGCGCGAGTAGCCGCGTTCGGGGCGGCGGCATCGCCGTCTGAATTTCCGCAGTGAGCCAAGGGCATGGCACTGGTGCGGCTTCCCGTTTCCGGGGCCGCGCGCGGCTATACTGGGCGCATGGATCAACGAAAGATGTTCTGGTTGCTTGTAGCGGCGATGGGCGTATTGGCCGATCTGGCGCTGCCGCTGATCTGGGGCCTGGTTGCGACGATACCGATTCTGGTTGCGAGTTGGTGGATCGTCTACCGCAGCGACTGGTTCTGAATGTGGCGCGGGCATTCTTGCCCGCGCGCTTTTCGTTTCACGCCGTGTGATTGACTCTTCTCATCCAACTTTCTACCATCGCGTCCGACTCTTTTCTATCGCCAGGCGTCCGAGCGACGCCAAAGGAGAAGCGCCATGGCCGTTCCGCAATTGCTGTCCACCGTCGCGCGGCAGGAAACCGCCGCGGGCGTGACCTATCACATCGAAGGAGAACTGGTGCCGGTGCTCTCGGTGGAGCTTGGCGCCGTTCCCGTCTATTTCGAGCACCACATCCTGTTGTGGAAGGACCCGGGCGTTGAAATCGGACTGAAGGCGCTCAGCGGCGCGTTCAAGCGCGTGCTGGCGGGCATGCCCGTCTTCCTGACCGAGGCGCGCGGGCCAGGGCGAATCGCTTTCAGTCGCGACGGCGCCGGACACGTCTTCGCCGTGCACCTGAAGCAGGGCGAATCGATCGAGGTGCGCGAGCATCAGTTTCTCGCCGCCACCGACAACGTCGACTACACCTTCAACCGCGTCAAGGGCGTTTCGAACATGCTCTTCGGCGGCACCGGCTTCTTCATCGATTCCTTCACCTGCCGCCAGGGCGAAGGCATCGTCTGGCTCCACGGCTACGGCAACGTTTTCGAAGTGACGCTCGCGCACGGCGAATCGATCGATATCGAGCCGGGCGGCTGGCTGCACAAGGACCCCACCGTGCACATGGAAACCATCATCCAGCGCATTACCGCCGGATTCCTCGCCGGCAGCGGCCAGCTCTTCTGGAACCGGTTCACCGGGCCGGGCCGCGTGGGCTTGCAGTCGATGTACATGCATTTCCCAACGAAGGAGTGAACGCGATCCCCTTCTCGGACGCCAAGAGATGGCCTAAGATCGAACGTATGAGCTCGGATTACGAGAACCTGAAAAATTTCACTCTTTTCAGTCATGGCGACAGGCGCGAGCGTGAATGGTGCGTCCTCATCGCAGAAGATTTCCCGAGCTATGAACGTTTCTGGCAGGGGTATATAGTTCCGCTAACCAACAGGATCGACCCTAAATTCAAACTGGGCGATCCCCTCTGGATTCGATTCCGGGCCAGCGTCAAAGATAAGACGCTCGAGAAGTTGACCATGCAACACTACTCCGTCTTCTATCACCTGGCCCGCGCCCTCCTCCAAATTCGATCCGGAAAAAGCGAGTTTCCTGAGGATGTCTTCACGCCGCTGGATTCATGCGGGGACAACGCCCTGGAGTTCTTCGAAAGCGTTCGCTCCGTCTTGTGTGACCTCGGCTACGACGCTGGGTTTCTACCTAGACAGAAGACCAATCGAGGAACGCCGTTCCAGGAAATCGAGGAATACCGCGACACACTTCTCCATGCACCGGTTCTCGGGCGCAGAGCCGATACGGGGAAAGAATTTCTCCCGAGGCGCGAACACCTCAACAGTCTAAGTGATTCGTGGCGATTCGCGGATAGCCTCGCTTCGAAAGAGATGGTCGAAGCTGGGCAGCTCTTTTCAAGGCTCCAGCAGGAGGTCACCACCTACCTCGAAGAGAGGTGGAGGCAGATTATAGACGCGTTCGACGCCTGCCAGGGAACAGAAAAGTTCAAACGCCGATGGGGACTGGATGATCTGTTACCCGTAATTCCGCCGCCCGAGGACAAGGCAGTCTGCTTAACTTGCAGTCCCGCGTCTACAAGCGCGACGAACGCGCTTTTTATTGCTGACACGAAGAAGCCTTGAGCGGGAACGTATGGGGCCAGAGGCGGGAAGTTGGGATCTGGATCAGCCCCGAACTGAAACTTCGCCGCAGTTGTCCAGAGGAGAGCTCAGGCGGCCAGCGTGCCCAGCCAGACCCAGAAGATGCCGGCTCCGAAGAGGAAGATCGCCATTCCGGCCAGCCGCGTGGCCCAGTGCATCGCCGGAATCATCTGCCGGGGAACCAGCGGATGATCGATCCAGAAATCGAGCGTGTGCGCCACCCACGCGGCGAGGTCGAACATCACGATGTCGCCGGCCAAGATAGCCAGCATCGAGGGGAAAACCAGCCAGTTGGGATTGGAGATCGCCGACGCCGTGCCAAACAGCATGTGGCTGCCCATCGGCGTCAGCGCGCTCCGAATGAAAAACAACGCGCTGCCGAGCAGGACCAGACCCGTCAGGCGCATCTGGAAGATCGCTCCGCGCACCGATCGAGGAATCAGGCTCGGCAGGTTGCCGCTGGCCGCGAACACCTCGGCGAGCACAGCGCACTGCCGCGGCATCCAGACCATGTAGACGCCCACCAGGTAAAGAAGCAAGGTGAAGAGGGCGAAGGCAGCGACGACAAGCCACGATCCGGCCACGGCATCCTCCGGCAACTAGAGTAGCCAGTAGGTTAATGCCTCACGAGTAAAAACACCAGATACCGTGTGCCCAAAACGTTAGCGCCGCTCAGTCCAAGTCCTTTTATCGTTTCACTTAGCTTCGCCTTCCCTTCCCGGACCCCGTGACCCATTGGGGACACTTTGTATCAACTTGGTACTTCTAGAACTACGTGGTTCCCCATCGAGTGGACACGTTCCGCCGTCCGGCCCAGACATGCCTCGACATTCTTCGGGCGTCCACGCTTGCGGTTTGGGCAAGGTGGAATCCTCGTCGTAGCGTTTCCTGCCTCGATCGCCGTTCAGAATTTCATGGACTTCAGAACGCTCAGCGTTTCCTTGTCGTCGAGAACGGGCTCGACCTCGAAGTGAATCAGGTCCGCCCAGGACGCCATCCACTGGTAGAGGGCTTGCGGGTCCTTTGTACTTGCCAGGATAAATCCTCTGTTGGTGGTTACCGAATGCCAGCGTTCCTCCAGCTTGACGGCCCTGGGCGGCATGCCGCCTGTTTGGAGAAATCGCTCAACTGCTTCCCTGTAATAGGGGGCGGAAAGCACATACCAGATTCCGAATCTCATCGCTGAACCTCCGGACACAGGTTTGGACAACTCGACGGACGCGACGCGGCCCCTTCACGGCGTTCGGTTCCTGAAAGTGAGCGCTGCGCCGATTCCGGCCTGCCCGGCCGCTTCCGTGCGAATCAGATGTGGGTATGCGAGAAGCCGGGACCGGAAAACTTTATCGTGGTTCCGTTTCTCCAACTGGTCCCATCATGATTCCGAGATTTGCCGCCGTATAAGGACGCCGAGGAACGGAAGAAATCGCTTTGGATTTGTCATTGGCTGCCAGCGCCGGTGAACGACGAGGGACCTAGCCGGCGCTGCGGGGTCGTGCCTTGCGTTCATCGCGGTGTTTGAAGAATTCGACCTGGTGCAGGCGCTTCTTGGCCTCGGTGGGCGTTTTGTAGGGACCGCCCATGTTGCGGCCCAGGCTCGAGAACACCTGGTAGCCACCTTTGACCTTCTTGATCATGGCGCACCCTCGTTTGATCTCATTGTGGCTCAGGCAGAATACAAGTCAATGGGGCGGATGAAAGAGGCCGGGACGCGGGAGTGCTTCGCGGGCCACCGATCGCTGGCCACCAGGCACGCTTCACGGGCGGCGCAAAGTGCCCGTGGGGGAACGGGATGGTACGATGCGAAGTGAATTGGCGCGTGGGCGGAGCCGCGCCGGGAGCGAGGACATGGTGGACGCAGACAAGAACGCGATCCTCAAACGGATCGAAAAGCTGGAGCGGGAAAATCGGCGGCTGCGACGCGCGGGACTGGCGATGCTGGTCGCGGTGGCAGCGCTTGGCATTCTCGGCGCGGCCGAGCCCGTTCCCCAAACGCTCACGGCCCATGAACTGATCCTCACGGATGCGGCCGGCAACATGCGCGCCAAATTCTCGGCGATCGAGGCGAAAGTTCCCTTCCTCACCCTCTACGACGCCAAGGGGCGGCCGATGCTCTCGCTCCAGGGTGGCGGATCGCAGCCGGGACTGGCCATCAACGACGTCACGGGGAAAACGAGGGTGATGCTCGGTGGACTCAGCCCCAACCTGGCCTTCTACGACGATGCGGACGACACAACCGTTTCGCTCGACGGGGACGCGCTTGGCCCTCGGCTGCTATTCTTCGACGCGGCGGGGAAAATGCGAGTGCACCTGGGCGGGCCGGGCCCCTCGCTCGACTTGATGGACCGAAACGGGTACGAGACCGATATCGGGGTCAGCAACGCTCCGAACCGCAAAACGGGCGATATGCAGCAACGACGGCCGCGTCCATCGTGATGTTCAGTAAAGAGGACGAACAGCGGAAATTCATCTGGCGAGCCCCGTAAAGCGGCCTCAAAATGCCGCCAAAACGTTAATAGTTACTTCAACGCCATTGTTATTAAAACAATATACACACCTCCTTTTCCTCCGGTAGAGTTGTTTCAAACAGGGGCACGCCGGTCCGCAGCCTGGGACCGGGCCTTCCACCCGAGGCACATGCCCCTCGATGGCCCTCAGGTTCCGGAGCCCACGCCGGAAACCAGACAATTTGGAATTCGTGCCCTCATCGGCCCTCGAGGAGGCAGTTGCGATGTTTGTGATAGGAGAACGTCTCCGCACATTGCGCGAGGCGAAAGGAATGCCACAGAGTGAAATCGAGCGGCGCACCGGTTTGCTGCGGTGTTACGTCTCGCGGGTGGAAAACGGGCACACGGTTCCGTCGATCGAGACCCTGGAGAAGCTGGCACGGGCGCTCGAAGTGCCGCTATATCAACTATTTTACGACTTGGAGAACCCGCCCCAACTGACCAACTTGCCCGACCGGAAGACGGCGGAGGACATTGTGTCGGCGACCAATCCGGAAGAGACGCGTTTTCTGCACCGGATGGCGGGCCTGCTCGAACGGTTGAGCGAGAACGACCGGCGGCTGCTGCTGCACGTGGCGCAGCGCATGGCCGACCAATAGACGTGCCACGGCAAGGCGGCGCGATGCCCGCGGATCGACAGTCCGCGTAGTTCGGACTCGGTATTTTCGCGGGATCGCGTTCGCGGAGCGTGAAGCGATTCTGATGTCGGCGGCCAAATGGCCTGAAACGGCCTGCTCAACAGGCCCCTCTGCTTTTTTCTCTCGCGTCCTCTCCCTTCCCTGGGTTTGGCGCGGCTCGGGGAGGCAACCCTGGCGCCGGCTTCCCCGGACCGGCTGGACGGAAATAATCCCCGCATCGTTTGGTTCTTTTTGAAGCTATCCTATGGACATGAATATTTCAGGGAAATGGATACTGCTGTCCGAGGACTCCGCCCTGCGGCCGTCCGGGGCGTGGTGACCGTGGCGCGCATCGCTTCTCGCATCAGCCAACTGGAAGGCGAAGGGGCCATGGCCGTCTTCGCCCGGGCACGCGAGTTGGAACGTGCCGGCCGGTCCATCATTCATCTTGAATTGGGCGAGCCTGATTTTCATCCCTCGGCTCCCGTGCTCGAAGCGGCGAAACGGGCTCTCGACGCGGGCCGGGATCGCTACTGCCCGCCGGCCGGTCTGCCGGAACTTCGCGAGGCGATTGCCGAATACTTGAAGCGAACACGGGCATTGGAGACGCATTCGGATCGCGTTTTGATCGGGCCGGGGTGCAAAGCGGTGCTGTTTCTGGTCCTGCTCGCGCTGGTCGAGCCTGGCGACGAAGTGCTCTACCCCGATCCAGGCTTCCCACTTTACGCTTCCCTTACCCGCGGGCTCGGCGGCATTCCTCGGCCTTTCCGCCTGGCGGAGGCGCATCGATTCCAGGCCGATCCGGAGGAGATCGAGGCCGCGATTACGCCACGCACGCGCGTGCTTATCCTGAACTCACCGAACAATCCCACCGGCTCGGTCGATGACGAGGCGGTGCTTGCGAAGCTGGCGCGCCTGGCGATCGAGCACGACTTTTTCGTTGTCTCTGACGAAATCTATGCCCGCATCGTTTATAACGTCACTTACCGGTCGATTGCCGGGTTTCCGGGCATGGCGGACAGGACGGTCATCGTGGACGGGTTCTCGAAAAGCTTTGCGATGACGGGATGGCGGCTGGGATATGCGGTTGCGCCGCCGGAGGTGCACGCGGCGCTCCGGATGTTGGTGGAAAATTCGTACACGTGCGCATCGGAATTCATTCAGTGGGCGGCGATCGAGGCTTTGCAAGACACCGCCGGAGCGGTACCGGCGATGGTCGCCGAATATCGGCGGCGCCGTGAGCTTCTGGTTGGGGGCTTGAGCAAGATTCCCGGATTCCGCTGCCGGCCGCCCGAGGGCGCTTTCTACGCGTGGGCGGATATCACCGAGACCGGCCTGAATGATCGCGCCATGGCCGAATTTCTGCTCGAAGAAGCGGGAGTTGCGGCGATACCTGGTTCCGCGTTCGGCGCCGGAGGATCGGGATTTCTGCGGTTCTCGTTTGCCGCAAATTCCGCGTCGCTCGAGCAGGCCGCCACGCGCATTCGCAATGTTTCCTCCCGATGGGCTTCGGTTCCTACCGCCAGTTCTCCAACAAGGTCGTCATGAAATTCAAACAGAGATACGTTTGGCTGATTTTGCTGGGATGGCTCGGTTTCGCGCCGGCATTGGGCGGCCAGTCGCGACCACTTCCAGGGAGCGATGTTTCCTCGCTCTACCAAAACTTGCTCGAGCAAATCGATCGCATTCCCATCATCGACAATCACTCCCACCCCGGCTACCCGAACGATTCCGACGTCGACGCGATGGCCTTGCCGCCCAACGAATCCATCCCGTTTCGTCTGCGCGCTTCGAACCCCGAGTGGGTCGAGGCGGATAAGGCGCTCTTCGGTTATCCCTACGATGACTACTCCCCGGCGCACGTTCGCTGGCTCGATCAGAAGAAGGCCGGGCTCGAGAAGACCTATGGCAACGAGTACTTTTCGCACATTCTCGACGAGGTCGGCATTCAGTACGTCGTCGCCAATCGCGTCGCCATGCCCGCCTATCTCGATCCGGCGCGGTTTCGCTGGGTGTTTTTCGTCGACTCGTTCTTGTTTCCGCTGAACAACCGCCGATTCATCGCGCTGAATCCCGACGAGGCCGTTTACATTCCACTCCAGGAAAAGGTGCTGCACCGCTACATGAAACAGGCCGGCATCACGGGCCTGCCCGCCACGCTCTCCGGCTATGAAGCCTTCATTCGCCGAATTGTGGAAGAAAACAAGAAGCGCGGCGCGCTCGGCATGAAATTCGAAGCTGCCTATTTCCGCTCGCTGCATTTTTCCGATCCGCCGCGGGCCCGCGCGCTGGCCATCTACGAGAAGTACCGCTCGGGCGGAGTGCCTTCCGCGGAGGAGTATCGCGTTTTTCAGGATTACATTTTCCGGTACCTGATCGCGCAGGCGGGGCGCGTGCACCTCACCGTTCATTTCCACACGGCGGTCGGCGTGGGCGACTATTTCAATCTCACGACCGGCAACGTGATGAATCTCGAGAACGTGCTGCGCGACCCGCGCTACCGCGACGTAACGTTCGTCCTGCTGCACGGCGGCTACCCGCTCGAGCGCGAGGCCATCTGGCTGGCCGCCTTGCCCAACGTCTATCTCGATTCCTCGCTGATGGAACTCTATATGTATCCGTGGCAGTTCCGGCGCTCGCTGCGCGAGTGGCTCGAGCTGTATCCGGACAAGATAATGTTCGGCTCCGATGCCTTTCCGTTCGGTGGGGGGCTCGGCGCGGAGGAAGTCTATTGGCTCGCGGTGCAGTCGGTCCGAACCGCTCTGGCGGCCGACCTGGCGGATATGGTTTCCGAGGGTGAGGTGAACGAGGCTCAGGCTCTCGAACTCGCCCGCGGCTACCTGCACGACAATGCCGCGCGCCTCTATGGGCTCCATTAGACCGCGCTTCTGAGATCCCGCCGAAACGCCGCTCGCCTGTGGGCGCTCCCAGGCGGCCCTGGCCCGTGCTAGGCTGAGAAGCGTGAGGGGCCATGCAGGGACGGCGCGTGCGCGTGGATCCGCCCGGCAAGCCAGGGAGTGCGCGAGATGGACGACGGCTCCTTTTTCAATCTCTACCGGCACAATTTCGCGCGGGTGGCCGTTGCGATTCCAGAAGTGCGCGTTGCCGATCCCGGCTTCAACGCTACGCAGACCATCTCTCTGATCGAGCAGGCCGCTGAACGGAAGACGCTGCTGGTGGTATTCCCGGAGTTGGGGCTCTCGGCGTATTCGTGCGAGGACCTGTTTCAGCAGCAGGCGCTGCTCGATGCGAGCCACGAGGCGCTCGGCAGAATCCTCGATGCTTCGCGCCAATTCCCTGTTGTCGCGGTCGTTGGGTTGCCGCTGGTTTTCGACAACATGCTCTTCAATTGCGCGGCTGTGGTGCATGGCGGGCGGCTGCTGGGGCTTGTGCCGAAGAGCTACCTGCCGAATTACCGGGAGTTTTACGAGATGAGGCAATTTGCGCCGGCGGATCATCGGCTGCGCGATGAAGTCGATCTCGCAGGCCAGCAGGGCGTGCCGTTTGGAACTCGGCTGCTGTTCCAGGCGGAAGACCAGCCGCTTTTCACCTTTTTTATCGAGATCTGCGAAGACCTTTGGGTGCCGATTCCGCCTTCGTCCTACGCCTCGCTGGCCGGAGCAACCGTACTCATCAACCAGTCGGCTTCGAACGCCACGATTGGGAAAGAGGATTTTCGGCGGCTGCTGGTCGCCAGCCAATCGGGGCGCGCGATTGCGGGCTATCTCTACTGCGCGGCCGGGCCCGGCGAATCGACCACCGATCTCGCCTGGGACGGGCACGGGCTCATCTACGAAAACGCGACGCGGATTGCCGAATCGGAGCGTTTCCGCTATGGCTCGCAGCTTGTGACGGGCGATATCGATCTCGACCGGCTGTCGCAGGATCGCATGCGACAGAACAGTTTTCACGAAGCGATCCGCATTCATCGCGACGAGCTGGAGTGCTTTCGCACGATTCGCTTTGCCGCGCGCCCGCCCGTCGCGGAGCGGCTTCCGCTCGAGCGAGCGTACGAGCGATTTCCTTACGTGCCATCGGTGCCCGCTCGACGCGACGAGCGCTGCCGCGAAGTCTATGAAATCCAGGTGCAGGGATTGGTCAAGCGTCTGCAATCGACTGGATTGCAGAAAGTCGTAATCGGAGTTTCTGGCGGGCTCGATTCGACGCAGGCGCTGCTCGTCTGCGCCCGCGCCATGGATGTGCTCGATCTGCCTCGCCGGAACATCCTCGGCATCACGATGCCCGGTTTCGCGACTACCACGCGCACGCTCGGCCAGGCGCATCGGCTGATGGCCGCGGTCGGCTGCGAGGACCGGGAAATCGACATTCGGCCCAGCTGCATGCAAATGCTGAAGGATATTGGCCATCCGTACGCCGCGGGACAGCCCGTATTCGATATCACTTTTGAAAACGTGCAGGCGGGCGAGCGGACGAGCCATCTGTTTCGCCTGGCGAATCTGAATGGGGCGCTGGTCGTGGGCACGAGCGATTTGAGTGAACTCGCGCTCGGCTACTGCACTTACGGCGTCGGGGATCAGATGGCGCATTACCACGTGAATGCCAGCGTGCCGAAAACGCTGGTGCAGTATCTGATCGGCTGGGTGGCGCGAACGGGGCAACTGGGGCCGGAAGGCAGCGGCGTTCTCGACGAAGTGCTGGCGACGAGCATCAGTCCGGAACTTGTGCCTGGCGAGGCCGGCGAGCAACCCGCACAGCGCGCCGAGGAACTCATCGGGCCTTACGAGCTGCAGGATTTTCATCTCTACTACATCCTGCGCTTCGGCTACGCGCCGCCGAAAGTGGCGTTCCTCGCGTGGTCCGCCTGGCACGACCGCGAACGCGGCAGTTGGCCCGACACTCCGGAATTGAAGGGGCGCCAGTACAGCATCGGCGAAATCAAGCGGTGGCTGGGCATCTTCCTCGAACGCTACTTCCATTTCAGCCAGTTCAAGCGCAGCGCGATTCCGAACGCGCCGAAAGTGGGCTCGGGCGGGTCGCTTTCGCCGCGCGGCGATTACCGCGCACCGAGCGACTCCGAGGCCACGGCGTGGCTGGCGCAGCTTGGTCAAATCCCCGATGCGGAATGAGTGCCCAGTGACCGGTCTCTGGCGGGAGAAAAGAGCACAGCCAGGATTGTGTCAAGTTCCAGGACATCCTTTACAGAGTGTTATCAGGACATTCTTTACACTTGCGGGTCAGTGTCGCTCAGCCAGCGGTCCACCGCGGTGGACCGCTGGCTGAGCGGGTCGAGCTCGCGGACCAGGCTGCGGCAGTAGTAGACCAGGATCCGTCCTTCGACCCGGATCAGTTCCACCCATTCGCCGGCCAGGGCCCGGCTGATGTCCCAGCGGCGGCCCTCGAGGCAGAGCTGACCCTCAGCCTGCAACTTGCGCACCTCGGCTCCCGCGTCGTATTCCCAGGCCGGCGGATTCGGCTGATACCGTTTCGTGCTCTTGCTCCACACCGAAGCCGGGGTCCGCATGCCCAGCGCTTCATGGGGACGCACGTGGTTGTATTCCTGCCGGAACGCGTCCAGCCACACCTGGCGCTGCTCGCCGACCGGCACGCCGCGCCGCCGCATCGCCGCTTCCAGCGTTCCATGGAAACGCTCCACCTTCCCTTGCGTCTGCGGATGCCGATAGCCGCTGAAGTGCATCCGAATGCCCTGCTTCATCAGCCACACCGTCAGCCAGGTCCAACCCGTCGCCGCCCGCATGTTCCACCACGGCGTGCCGTGATCCATCAGCATCGCCTCCGGCACGCCGGACTGCGTGAACACCGCTTCCAGACACTCGCGCACCGCATCGGCTCGCGTCGACCAGGTCCCGGTGAGCGTCACGGCGTAGCGGCTGTGATCGTCGAGCAGCGAGAGCGGGCCGACCGGCGCGTCCCAGCCCACCGGGCTCTTGAAATCCATCTGCCAGAGCTGGTTCGGCGCGCCGCGCTCGAACCGCTTCGTCGCCGCGCGATGCCGGTCCTGCGGCCGCACCAGATCATGGCGATGCAGAATCCGCTGCACCGTGATCACCGGCAGGTCCACGCCCTCGCCCGCCAACAGATGCCGCAGCTTGCGCGCTCCCCAGTCGGGCCGCTGCTCGCGCAGTTCGACAACGCGCTGCTCGATCCCCACCGGCGTCCGCGCCGGACTGTGGCGCGGACGCCGGCTCCGCTCGGCCATGGCGACCAGCCCGCCCTCCTGATAGCGCCGCAGCCAGACGTAGCCGGTTGGCCGCGAGATCTCGAACTCCCGGCACAGTGCCTGCATCGTCTTCTCGCGCCGGCTGGCGCAAACCACAAACCGCATCCGCTGCTCGTCTACGTCCACGGTCCCCCAAGCCATCCTCGCCCCCGTCCGAGGGCGGTCACCGCCCTCGTCACAAACCGGGGCGAGTGTAAAGGATGTCCTGATAACACCGTGTAAAGGATGTCATGAGTCTGAACACAGGATTGGCTGTGCCACCCAGCGAGTTATCTGAGTTCCGCGCCCTCTCCGCTTTCTCGGCGTTCTCTGCGCCTCTGCGGTGAGGCCTTCATCTTTGCAGCTCAACTCGAAGCGATCACGCTCTCGATAAAACGCCGCATTCGCCAATAGTGAAAGCCTTTCCAGTAGATCTGCCCGCACCCAGGACAAAGGAGAAATTCATCGTAGTGTTTGCTGGTTTCCGGCGGAAGGCGATCGGCGACCGACTCCTTCGTGGCGGGCTGCAGGATGGCGTTGCAATGAAGGCAGCGCCGGAATGGCTGCATCCTCGGGACCAGATCGAATCGTCGCAGCACTTCGACCAGCTGCCTCATCGGATCCGTCGTGTGAACGAAGTAACCACGCGTGACGATGTTTCGCTTGAGGAGCCCGCGGTCACGCGTCAACACAATCCGCTGCTCGTCCGCGGAAATGGCGGCCAGTTCCTCATCGCCGGCATCCCGCCGATACCAGGTATCGAAGCCGAGCATGCGGAGGTAAGCGGCGAGCCGGCCCAGGTGCGCGTCGGCGACAAAACGGAATTCCGCCGGCGGCTCCGGCCGCAGAGGGTTGAGGAGTGAAATGTCCAGCGATCGGAACGGAGGATAGACGCTGATCCGGTCGCCATCCTGCACGCGATAGGCGAAATTCACCGGCTCGCCATTCACCAGGATCAATTCCACTTCCGTGTGCGGCACGCCAAGCGATTCGATCAGGTCTTTCACCGATCCGCTGACGTAAAAGGAGCAGGTGCTGGCGCGCGCCCGTCTCTCGAGCGCCAGAAAATCGTTCAGCGCCGCGTAGAACCGAACCTGGGCATGCTTCATCGTGGACACGCCTACGAGCGGGAATTTCGCCTGGCTCCATCTTAACGAAAAACCACATGTTCCGAAGGGCTTCGGAGCGGGGTTGAAGTGTTACTTGAAGTGCAGAAGCACGTACTCCTAGGCATGGGGTGCGAAAGTTCTAGTCAGGTACTCGCCAGCTATTAGGAGTGAGGAGTGTATTTACCGCACCGGCACTTATTCCGGATGCGGCCATGGAGCATCCTGTCCGTAGATTCCGGGCACCGCGACAGCCGCAAAAACCAACTTGCTGCCAGGAAAGGACACCGCGATGAGCCGGCGTCTTTCGGCGAAGATTTCTTCGGGTTCAAGGCATATCGCCAAAGAACGGGCGCTTTCCCGTCAACCCGAAATTATCGAACTCAAGCAACTGGTCTCGGACATTCGAGTGCGGTTGTCCCGACTATCCGAGACGTATGGTGAGCCAATGAGCTTTCGCTTCCAGCAACGTTATGCGCGTCCCCGTTCGTATCGCTCTCCAGCCCGCGTCGAGGCTGAGGCCCTCTTTCACATGGTCCAGGCCGGGCGGGATTCCGTCGACAATGTCCGGGCGCTGATCGCCGTTCCGTCGAATCTCGAGGCGTACGTGCGGGATATCAACTTTCCCAATCCCGGCGAGCAGAAGAAATTGCTCGCTTCGCTGAAATTTCGGAAGCAGGTGATGAAGGAATTCGACGATCTGGTCGTGGGAGAGCGGATGGCTGCCGTGGCGGCGGGCGCCGGCTCGGGCAACTCCTGAGCGGCGCCCGCTTCACGAGCTAGACATGGGATTGCGGCGACGATCGAGAGCTACGTCTCCCGGAGGGAGTATTCTCCAGTCACAATCGCACGGGTAGGAGTGCCCGTGCCACCACCTGGCGCCTGATTCGCGCGCTAACCTGCCAAATCCTTCTCGACGTGGAATATCATCGGATCGATCACGCCGTGGGCCTGCTTGCCTGCAGCGACCTCAGGCGAGTTGATCGCCGCCTGCAATTTCGCCATATCGTGAACGTCAACGAGCACGGCGACATTGTTGCTGCCGTCGGCGGCGAGGTATTCGACTGCATTCGATCCCCAAGGCGCGAAGATCGCGACTCTTTCCGCATGCTTGCTTGCCCAATCGGCCCGATCGCGGACGGCGTGAGTGACTACGACTCGTGGCATGGCTTCTCCTTTAATCAGTTTTTTTCGAATGCCGAATTTCGAGTGGCAGAGAGCATACGCCTGACAGGGCATGATGGCAAGGCGATCGGTTCGCGGTTAAGAAGCCGGAGAAATCGAAAAAGCGGGGGAATTCACTCGCTCCGTGCCCGCGCGCCCCAGGCGCAACGCTTCCTCTCTGAGAAACAGCTTCGCCCACCCGAACGCTGCGACTTCGCACACAACGCCTGCACCAGGTAGTCCGCGCGACCGTATGATCGCGCGGACTGCCTTTTCGTTGTTGTTAGGTGCAGAAGGTTTCTATGGCTTGCCGAGGCTGGCGGCACCTACCAGCGGGAGGTCGATGTAGGTGTCGTGGGGGGCCGTGCGGTACACCCGCTGCGTGGCTTTCACGTAGTCGGACGGCTTGGCGTAGAAGATGTTCTTGACGAAGGTCTGCGGGTTGCGGTCATAGAGCGGGAACCAGCTCGACTGGATCTGCACCATGATCCGGTGCCCCGGCTCGAACACGTGATCCGCCGCCGGCAGATAGAAGTGGTACAGCAGCGGCTCGTTGGGCGTCAGCGGTGAGGGGTGCGAATAACTCTCGCGGTACCGGCCGCGGAAGATGTCCATCGCGACCGCCAGTTGGTAACCGCCCATGTCCGGGGCGGATGCATCCTGCTGCGGGTAGACGTCGATCAGCTTCACGACCCAGTCGGAGTCCGTGCCGCTCGTCGAGGCCCACAGGTGCACCAGCGGACGCCCCGTAATGCGCACGGGATTCTTCAGCACCGGCGTTTCGTAGGTCAGCACGTCCGGCCGTCCGTCCGCGGGGCGCTGGTCCGTGACCAGCCAGGTATGCCAGGGCGGCGTTTGTGCCGCGGGAACCGGACGCGGGCGGTAAGGCACGGGATTCGCCGGGTCCGATACGTACTGGTCGTAGCCGTCTTTCTGGTTGTTGCCAGGCTTGCTGAATCCCAGACCCGAGTCGGGCTCGAGGTACAGCGGCGTCTCGTTGATCGTGCACTCCGGCTCGCAGCCTGGCCACGACTGGAAGCTCTCCCAGCGGTTGGGACCGGTTACGTAGGCCGTCACCGGCGCCACGTGATCCGGCGGCGCACTGTCTTTCAGGTAGTGCGCGAGCAGAGGCCTGACGATGTGCTGCTGGTAATAAAGCGCCGTGTCGGACCCGAACTCGAGCGGGCCCAGGTGACTCGCGCTCCGGCTTTCCTGGCCGTGATACCAGGGGCCCAGGGTCAGGAAGAGTTTCTGGTGGTCGGGATCCTTGGCCTTGAGCGCGCGGTAGGCGGCAAGCGCGCCGTAAATGTCTTCCTGGTCCCATTCGCCGGCGACGATCATGAGCGGAACCTCCAGCGGCTGTTTGGCCATAATCTTGTCCACCGCCTGATCGCTCCAGAACGCGTCGTAGGAAGGGTGCTCGACGATCTTGTTCCAGAAGCCGAGTTGCTGCATGCCGTGCTCGTCGGCCACCTTCGTCGCCGTGCCGGCCTTCAGGTACATGGTGTAATCGTCGAGGTAGTTGGTCCACCAGGGTTCGGTGTTGGCACGGGTGGCTTCCTGTTCGTAGATATAGGGGATCATCTGTTCACGGAAGGCTCCGTAATGGAACCAGTCGTCGCCGATCCAACCGTCCACCATCGGGTTTTCCGCGATGACGACTTTCAATGCTTTATCGGGATCGACTTCGCACATCAGCGACTCGAAACCATCGTACGATGTGCCGATGACGGCAACTTTGCCGTTGCTCTGCGGCACGTGGGTAGCAAGCCATGCGATCGTGTCGTGGCAGTCCGTCGCATCGGACACCGGCGTCGGGTTCTGCGGTCCCTGGACCGGGCGGTTCATCACGTAGTCGCCTTCGGAACCGTATTTGCCGCGAACGTCCTGCACGACGCGGATGAACCCTTCCTGAATCAGAACCGGGGTCACATCATCATCGTGACTCAATTCCACGGCCAGCCGGCCGCTGTTGCCGCCCGAGGTCATGCCGGCCGCATTGTAGGGCGTGCGCGTCAGCACCATTCCCGCGTGCTCGGCGCCCTTGGGAATCATGATCTCGGTATGCAACTTCACGCCGTCGCGCATCGGGATCATGACGTCGCGGCGGACGTAGTCGAAGCTGCCCGTTGCCTTCTTGAAGTGTGCCGGCGTCTCGCTGGGCAGGTTGGGATACCGCTCCTTCTGCTGGTGGGGAGCCGCCCAAGCGGTAACGGATAAGGTGAAGGCCAGTACGCTGAACATGACTGCGACGCACACCGGCAGGCGCGTCCTGGATAGCGGTTTCATTGGACCTCCTTGCCACGTTTCAGAGCCTGAACATCATACTCCGAGCCCAAAGCGGTGTGGGATCGAAAACCATGAACCCGCAGCTGTAGGTTCATGCGCTAAGCTCGCGCGGGATTTCGACGCGGGCTTGCATCATCCCGCTCCACAACCCGCGATAGTCACCGGCCAGCACGTTCCCGCTGCGCGTCGGTTTCCGGCTGCAACAGGGGCATACGGGCATCCAGCCGTCAACACGAACCGGGCATGGCAGTCTCCGGTGCTGAAGGTCGAAGCGAGAAAAAACGATTTGCTATACTCGGCCAGGCGCCGAGTGTACAAGTAGGAATATCCGGGAGGTCAAAATGGAAACCTCAGATCCTAACCGCAAGGGAGATCGACAGGCCGATTCGAAGCCCAAGAGCCGGGTGGACTTGGACAAGATGCGCGTGGAGTACGAGAAGTTCCGCGAGAGCGCGAGGACACGACCGAATCGCGGGCAAATCACGATTCGCGCCGTGGCGAATATCCTGGAAAACGTTCACCTGGAAGGCAGGGCGCGCGGTTTTCGCTTCGAAAGCGACGAACCCGAGGAGCGCGGCGGCACCAACCTGGGCCCGGCTCCCCTGTCGTTTTTCGTCATCGGCGCCGCTTTTTGACTGCTCACCCAGATTGCGCGGTTCGCGCATCTTTACGATGTTCCCATCGAAGAGGGCAAGGTTGAGGTTCGCTGCGGCTTTGATGTCTCGGACAAGCTCGGCCTGGACGGCCCCGGCGCCGCCTTTGACAGCATCAGTTTCGCCGTCGACTTGCAAAGTCCCGCACCGCCCGAGCAGGTGAAAAAACTGATCGAACACGCGCGGCGCGGCTGCCATGCAGAGCAAAGTTTCGGGCATCCAATCCCGGTCACCGCTTCGGCCAAGCTGAACGGGAGTGACCTGGAGCTTTAACGCGCTCCAGCCCGGCCTTCAGAATGCGTGTGCGGGTCCAGTGCTGCGCCTCAACCGCGCCTGACCCACATCGCCCTCACTCGCCTTCTAGAGGCTGTCGAATCCCTCACGGCCGCGCTGGCTGACACCACTCCTGACACCGGCCATTTTCCGCGCGCACGCCGCAAACCGCGATTGCTACCTAACTGGAAAGGAATGCTGGTGCCGGAGGAGGGGGTCGAACCCACACGGTGCTAAGCACCACGAGATTTTGAGTCTCGCGCGTCTGCCAGTTCCGCCACTCCGGCCTAGTTGACGGGCAAGGATTTAGTGGCTTCCTCACCGCCCTGTCGCCGAGCAATTCTAGCAGCGTTCGAATGGCAGTGCCAGACATCACCAGCCGACTTGCAAACGTTTGCCTCAAATCAGGCCAACCCTCGCGGCCTGCCGGCAAACGTAACCCTGCTCGACTTGACGCAACCGCGCCGCTCGGCTAGCTTTTCTAACCCATGCCCACGCTCCAGGAGCAATTCGGCCAGATCGACATCTATCTTTTCGACCAGCTTCTGAAAGGCCGCATCTCACCCGGAATGCGAATCTTGGACGCCGGATGCGGTTCCGGCCGAAACCTCGTCTACTTCCTGCGGGAAGGGTACGAAGTTTACGCCGCGGACTCGGACGCGCAGTCCGTGGAAAGCGTCCGCTCCCTCGCCCGGAAGTTCGCGCCCGCGCTTCCGGCGTCGAATTTTCGAGTCGAAGCCGTCGAACAAATGTCTTTCGACGATGCCTGCGCGGACGTGGTCATCAGCAACACCGTCCTCCATCTCGCTCGCGACGACGCGCAGTTCGAGTCCATGCTGCTGGGATCCTGGCGCGTTCTGAAGCCCGGCGGGCTCTTCTTCTGCCGCCTCGCATCCTCGATCGGCATGGAGAGCCAGTTCAAACGCATCCAGGGACGCCGCTTTCAATGCGCCGGATGGCGCGGAGCGGTATCTGGTGGACGAAGCGCTGCTCGCCTCGCTAACCGAACGGCTTGGCGGCGAACTGGTCGAGCCGCTGAAGACCACCGTTGTCCAAAATCAACGCTCGATGACCACATGGGTCGTGCGGAAGAAACCGCTGTGAGGGCGATTCCGGGCGTTTGTACGCGAGCCCCAAAATCTCCGCGACGGTCCTTGCGCTAAACTGCGTAAAACTGAAACTTATTGCATCCATCGGCATGGGTGGCATGGGCGAAGTGTGGAAGGCGCATGATCCCCGCCTTCCGTTCGGCGCGCTGAGCTTCGCGGCGGGGATTCGTTGATGCCGGAGCGGGGTTCAAGACACGCGTCGGACGCGGCGGGGCCGGTAGCGCGGAGTGGCGCACGTTCGATAGAATCAACGATTGGGCTGTAGGGGCGGGTTTCAAACCCGCCCTCGGCGGCGCAATAAATCGATATGAGCGAATCGCACAACCAGAACTCGCCGGATTCCGCGGCGCCGATTCGGGCGCGGCGGGCGACCGTGGGCGTCCAGGTGGGCCGCGTGACGGTGGGCGGCGGCGCGCCGGTCGTCGTGCAGTCGATGACGAACACGGACACGGCCGACGCAGCAGGCACCGCGCGGCAGTGCATCGAGCTGGCGCAGGCCGGCTCGGAGATGGTGCGCGTCACGGTGAACGTGCCGGAAGCGGCGGCGGCGGTGCCGGAGATCAAGCAGCGCATGCTCGACGCCGGGTGCCACGCTCCGCTCATCGGCGATTTCCATTACAACGGACACGTGCTGCTGACCAAGTACCCGGAATGTGCGCGGGCGCTCGACAAGTACCGGATCAATCCCGGCAACGTCGGCAAGGGCACGCGGCGCGACGAACAGTTTTCGACGATTTGCAAGGTCGCCGTCGACAACCAGAAACCAGTTCGCATCGGCGTCAACGCCGGTTCGCTGAACCAGGAACTGGTGATGCAGAAAATGCAGGAGAATACCGACCGTAATCTGGGCCGCACGTCGGAAGAGATCATCAACGAGTGCATGGTGCTTTCGGCGCTCCAATCGACCGAACTGGCCATCGCCTCCGGCCTGCGCAAGGACCAGATCATCATCTCCTGCAAGATTTCGCGGCCACGCGATCTCATCTCCATCTACCGCGACCTTTCCGCCAAAACCGATCAACCGCTGCATCTGGGGCTGACCGAAGCCGGCATGGGCGCGAAAGGATTGATTTGGTCCGCGGGATCGATGGCGGTGCTGCTCGCCGAAGGGATTGGCGATACGATCCGGATTTCGCTCACGCCGCGTCCCGGCGGCGATCGCCGCGAAGAAGTCTACGCGGCGTGCGAATTGCTCCAGGCCTTGGGCCTGCGCTCGTTCGCGCCGTCGGTGACGGCCTGCCCCGGCTGCGGCCGCACCACCAGCAGCACGTTCCAGGAACTCGCCGAGCGCGTTCAAGACTACATCCGCGACCGCATGCCGGAATGGAAGCGGCAATACGAAGGCGTCGAGGAACTGACGCTCGCGGTGATGGGCTGCATCGTGAACGGGCCGGGCGAATCGAAAGCCGCGAACATCGGAATCAGCCTGCCGGGAACGGGCGAGGAACCCGCCTGCCCGGTCTACATCGACGGCCAGAAAGTCACCACGCTGCGCGGGACGTACGACGAATTGTCGGCCGCGTTTCGCGCGCTGCTGGAAGATTACGTTGCTTCGAAGTATCGGCGGCGCACTGTGGATTCGCCGGAACCCGTTGCGCCCGCGCCTACCAATACCCTCCGCATCGTTTCCTAAGGTGCCGAGCTTTGTGGAAGGCCCACGGTCAGGAAGGCACTGACCGCGGCTACCAAAGCCATTACGCTGCGTGCGTTGGTGTTCCTGGAAGCTGATTCCTGGCGGCGCTAATCGCGCCAATCACTTCGTAAGAGCCCAGCCTCGTTCCCGGTTTCAATTCCATTGCGCGGCATTTAGGGGCTGAGCACCCGATTTTCCAGTTCAGTGAATGCGGCGATGTTTGCACGTGGCCAGATGTGGTGGCACACAAGCGCACGGGCAGCAGTGCCCGTGCCACTTACAACCCAGGCTTCAGCGATGGAGGAGGGATTCTACTTCGCCTAACGGAGACATGGCGCGGGCGCCGACGTGGGTGCAGCAGAGGGCGGCGCAGGCGTTGGCGAAGCGGCCGGCATCGGCGGGGGCGCGGCCTTTCAGCAATGCGTAGGAGAAGCCGCCGAGGAAAGCATCGCCCGCACCGGTGGTATCGACGACCTGAACGCGGAAGCCCGGGCAATGCGCGACCCCCTCGCGCGTTGCGACGAGACACCCTTCGGCGCCCATTGTTAGCGCGACCATAGCCGGGCCGCTATCGAGCAGATTTTCCGCCATGCGAGCCGGATCCTCGTCGCCTGTGAGTTCGCGCGCGGCGGCTTTGCAAGGTTTCAGCACGTCGGTGAGCGCGAGCGCTTCGCCGAGTTCGGCTTCGGTGCCGAGGCCGGCGGCGAGGAAATCGCGCGGGCTTACGTCGAGATCGAAGAAGACGCGGACGCCGGCATGGTGGGCAACTCGCATGGCTTCGATGACGGGCGCGAGGGGGAGCTGCGAGGCTTCGGTGTGGAAATGGCGCGCGGCGCGGATGTGCGGGGCGAAGCGGTCGCGAATCTGCGCGGCGGTGACGCGGGCGGTGATGTTCGGGAACATGTAGATCAGGCGGTCGCCTTGCGCGTCGACGGGAATCCACGTGAAGGAAGACCGTTCGCCGGGAACGACCTCGAGGCCCGTGATGTCCATTCCGTCCTCGACGAACTGGCTGCGAATGATTTCAGCGTTGGCGTCGTCGCCGAGGAGGCCAATCCAGCCGGAACGCGCCCCTAGACGGGCTACCTGCGTGAGATTATTCGCGGTGACTCCGCCGGCGTAGATTTCGAGGCGCGGCACGTTGATTTTTTCTTCCGCGCCGATCAGGCGCGGCACCAAGGCGAAAAAATCCACCGTGCAACTGCCGAGCCCAACCACTTCGGCTGCGTCCATGAATGTGTCTCCCGTTCTTGCACTGAATTACCCGCAGGGCTCCCGGGCGGTTACTCTATCAGCGAGACAAGGCCTCCGCCAGAGGTCCGCGGCGTGCTAAGGAAACCAGGTCCCCTGGGCCGGCCTCCCGTAGCTAGTCCTTGCCTTAGCTACGGGTCAACGCCCGCACGACATCAGTAAATTCTTAGAAAAAATGATTGACTTCCTGACCAGGGGGGGTAAGGTCCGGGGCAATTCAGGGGAGGCGCTATGACAAGACGGCTTGGGCCTTCCACTTGGTTGTTCTTGGTTCCCCTTGCGGCAATTGCACTCTACTTCGGCCCGGGAAGAGGGGCAGCACCCTCTGTTGTCCAGGCGAGTTCCGGGGGCTCTTTCGATCCGTCTGTGGCCCTCGAGAACACGAACAGCGGCAGCACGGGCGGCATGGCTCAATATGGAACCGCCGAGCAAGTATCCACGTCTCTCTCCGCCACCCAACAGGCGGTCAACAACTGGAACGGATATATCGGCAGCAGAGCGGACTGGTACTTCTCCAGCAGCGACGTGACCACGATCGCTGATGCTGACTGGAACGCACGGCAGGCGGGTTCCCCAACGATCACGGCAAGCCAGATGGCATCGGCCGCGAACCAGCTCATCGTCAATACCCTGGCCACGATGAGCGCTTCCAACCAAGAATCCCTCTTTAACCAGTACGCCTATGTAAGTTCGCCCAACGGGGGCGACCCCCCCGAACAACAGTGCCGGGGGGAGTTTCTACACAAACTGGCCGGACCCGAACGTTTCGGCGACGCAGAACTCCAACGGTACCTGGACCGTGACGGTAAGTGCCAACGAGTTTTCCTCCCTCAAATCGTTCTTTCAGCAGTACGCCCCTGGGATGGTGAGCTCCGGTTCCAATTTCTACCCGGGTGAGGCGATGCTCGTATTCTACAGCGCGGCCACGGGCGACTTAGGATACGGAGGCTCTTTCACGACAAACATGTCGCAGATCTACGGGGCGATGACGGGACTTTACCCCGGGACGTACCCTTTCGGGGACGGCGGATATACCTGCAAGCGTCCCCTAAATGCTTTCCTGACGGAGGCTAACCTAGGCCAGCTTTTCTCCAGCCTGGGTTTCTGAGCCCGGCAGGGGGAGGATACGATGCGCCGTCGGCTACTTCAGGTCGCACTGTTCACCATGCTTGCTGTCGTGTTTGGGGCCTGCACCGTGCCCTGTAATACCGGAATTCAGATGGAAATCACGGGACCGCCGAACGATATCGGCACATGGACGTCCGATCATTACGGAACCGGCTGCTCAGAGTGCGGCCAAGCCGGCGACCCGTTCAAACTGGACTCAGGCGGCGTAGCCTACATTCCGAACATCGCCGTCGCCCTAACGGCCAACACCTGGACCGTCTATGGCAATGACGGCTGTATGGGAACGAGTACGTGGGGCAATAGCTGTCCGGCGGTGATCCGCGTCACTTGTTTGCTGCCCGCGGTGGGGGCAGCCCGCGGCGACGCGACGGTTAACGGTACAGAATCCGAAACATACGTCAGCGGTCATCCTATCTGGAATATGGGGTCTGTAGGCATTACCATGGACGGCCAAACGGTCAGCGCCTCCTATGGACGGTATTCAACCGCAACAAGCGTTGCGCTGAATTTGGCTGGGGCCATTCAAGCCAACCCCACTCTGGCGGCCCAGTTCACTTCGGCCGGCTTGGGTACGGACACCAAGCTCGCAGCGCTCAACGGAGGGAGCCAGTATGCCTATCCTTGGCAGACATCATGCACATACGGTCCTGGCTTCCACTCCTGCTCGTTTTGGGTCACGCTCCAGCCGTCAGGCTCGCTCACGACCCAGTAGGGATGCCTTGCCAAGGCAGACATTACAGACCATGGCTTGCTCCCGGGGTAGAGGCCGCTTTCTGAAGTACTGGGGATCGCTGATTTGCGTCTTGGCGTTACCGCTGGCCAGTCTGGCCCAAGCGAAAGGGCACCGGTCGAGATTCGACCTCTTCGTTGAGGGCGGCGGATCGTTCATGATGCCGAAAACTGCATCTCAAGTAATCGGGTTCGCGGCTCCGATCTTAGGCCCAATTGTCGCTCGCGAAACGGTGACGTTGCAGGACTCGGGCCGACTGTTCGCCGGCGCTGACTTTTGGTTCACGCAGCACGACGCGATTCAGGCGAGCTACGCCTACAACTCAGCCGACATGACCGAATCGACCAAACCTCTCGATCCCCCGATCGGAGGGGGCTGGGGCTTGTTCATCGAGAGAGCGCACACGCTATCCTTCGACTATATGCACTCGTTTCCGGCCGGCTCGCGCTGGCAAATTCTCCTGATGGCCGGAATTGGAAAGATTTGGAGGACCTCACACGAGCCCGGATCATTCGTAGGCAATTTGGGCGCCGGAGCGGAGTTCTCTCTCACACGCCACTGGGGCATTCGTGCGGAGTATAGAGACTTCATGATGCCTTACCCCACGGCGGGGTTTGTCGGCGGCATGGCGAACAACCACGCTCCCACGATTGGGCTTGTCTACCATTTCTGAAAGCACCCCTTCAGTAGTCCTCGGCGAATGACGCCATACCCTTTCTTCCTCGCTTCACGTTCACACCAACAGCAATGCGGTATTGTTTCGGTGGCAATCGCGGCCTAAACTGGCGCGCGGATTCGGAGGTCAAAGTCGCCGGCGAGACGCCGGCGCTACAGTGGATTGGACAGTGGCATACGGCCAGGAAATCGCGGACCGTGTATCGAAGCTGACAAAACGTGCGCACCATGAACGCTACGCGACAAGTCGATAACGGCGAAGGCTCCTGGAAAGGCGGATTCTGGAGCTTGATTGGGGTGCAGTTTCAGGGGGCGTTCAGCGACAACCTGCTGAAGTGGCTGGTCACGTTCCTCGTGCTGGAGATGAGCATCAGCGCGGCCGAGCGCGACCGGTTGGTGGTGCTGCTGATTCCGCTGCTGTTTTCAGTTCCCTTCCTTCTTTTTTCGATGGCCGGAGGGTATCTGGCCGACCGGTACAGCAAGCGCCACGTGACGATTGCGACGAAGCAGTTCGAGATCGGCGTCGCGCTCGTCGCGCTCACCGGACTGACGCTCAACAATCTGGGAATTGAATGCACGGCAGTTTTTCTGCTCAGCGTGCAGGCGGCGCTCTTCGGGCCCTCGAAGTACGGGCTTTTGCCGGAAGTGTTGCCGGAGAAGCGGCTGTCGTGGGGCAACGGCATTCTGGAACTGGGAACGTTCATCGCGATCATCACGGGAACGATGGCGGCGGGCGTGCTGGCGGACCGGTTTCGCGGACGCGAATATTGGCCGGGGATGCTTCTGGTGGCGCTTGGAATCATGGGCCTCGCGATCAGCGCGGGGATTACCCGCGTGCCGGCGGCTGACCCCGCTCGGCGATTCGAGTGGAACCCGGCGGCTGACCTCTGGGACCAGATCGGGCGGATACGGCGGGACCGGCTGTTGCTGCTCGCCGTCGTGGGTAACGTATTTTTCTGGTTTCTTGGCGCGCTGGTGCTGATCAATACGGCGCTCTACGCCAACGATGTGCTGCGGATTTCCGAAACGAAGACGAGCCTGCTGCTGGCGGCGATTTCGATCGGGATCGGGGTGGGCAGCTTCGCCGCGGGCTATCTTTCGGCCGGCAAGGTGGAATATGGACTCGTGCCAATAGGAGCGGTCGGCATCGCGCTGATGCTGGTGCTGCTTGCGCGGACCGGGCTCACCTTCGCGGACGTGGCGTGGGACCTGGGCTGGGTGGGATTCTTCGGGGGATTTTTCGCCGTGCCGCTGAACGCGATGATTCAGCACCGGCCGCATCCGGAGGAGAAGGGCGGAATCATTGCGGCGGCGAATCTGCTGTCGTTCGTGGGAATCGCGCTGCAGCCGGTGGCGCAGTACCTGCTGATTTTCTTCGGGCATCCTAGCCCGCCGCGCGTCTTTTTCCTGACCGGGCTGCTTACGCTCGTGGCGACGGCTGTGGCGTTGATGCTGCAGCCGGATTCGCTGTTGCGGCTGGCATTATGGGCGGCGACGCGCACGGCGTGGCCGCTGCGCGTCGAAGGCCGCGCGAACCTGCCGGCGCGGGGCCCGGCGATGGTCGTCTTTCCCAGCATGCGATTGAGCGAGGCAATGTGGCTGGTGGCGGCGACCGATCGCACGCTCCGTTTTCTGCTGCCGCCAAGTTCGGCGCGTACATTCGGGAAATGGCTTGGCGGGATCGCTTACGATGCCAGTCCGGAGGGGATGCGGCAGGCGGGGCGCGCGGCAGCCGAGGCGCTCGCGCGCGGCGAGGTGGTATGTCTGCCGGAAGAGGCGCGCGCGATTGCGGTGTCGGCTGACGGGACGAAGGCGCCGGTGATTCCCGTGACGATTGCGTTTGCCGGGCCGTTCGCGCGAAGCGTGGTGCGGTTTGGGCCGGCCGTGGCTGTTGCTTCCGATTCTTCGCGGGAAAGCTGAGCGGGGAAATTCTCACCGAAAATAAAACGCAGGGCGATTGCGGGGCCAGCGAAAAGCCCACGGTCAGGAAGGCACTGACCGTGGCTATCCAACCTGAGAACCGTGGGTCCTGAGATGTTCCTCCCTTCCCGCGGTCACGCCGGGGTGCACTCTTGCGGCGGGATTCGGGATACCATGGCGTCAACCCCCTTGGGGCCGGAGGACAACCATGAGACGAACCTTTCGCGCATTCGCAGCGTGTGCCCTGCTCGCCCTGCTGGCGGGGCCCGTGCGGGCGCAGCAAAAAGCGCCGAGCGCTCCCGCCGCCGCGGCGGTGACTCTGAAGGGTCAAACGCTGTTCAAGCTGCATGCCGGAGTGGGAAGCATCACGCCCGCCGAGCGAGCCGACGTGATCAACGACCGACTGGCGAAGCTGACGAGCACGCCACTGCACGGAACGACGCCGAGCATCCAGAAGACCGACGTCGGGTGGGTAATCTCGGTCAGCGGGAAGCCGATTCTTTCGGTGACCGAGGGGGACGCGAGAGCCGAGAAGATGGACGGTGAGGCGCTGGCGAAGCGTTGGGCGGCCATCCTTGGCATAGCTCTGACGCAGAGCCGGGGAGCGTCGGTGCGCGATCTGCTCTGGCGGCTGGCGGCAACGTTCATCGTGCTTGCGTGCGGCCTGGGCCTGCTCCTGGGATTTCGTTGGGGGCGCAAGCGGCTGGAGGCATGGCTAGAGCAGCGGCGGGAACGTCTGCCGGCAATAAAGGTGCGTGAATTGGAGTTGGTTTCGAACCAGAAGGTATTCGCCGGGATACGGACGGCGCTGCGGTTCGCGACGCTGTTCCTGATGCTGGTGGTGGTGGTCGCGGCGGCGCTGCTGGTTTTCGAACAGTTTCCGGCGACGCAGGGATACGCCGAGGCGGTGCTGCTGTGGACCTGGCGTCCGCTGCGCAACATCCTCATCGGGATTCTGAACTATCTGCCGGACCTGTTTTACATCCTGGTGATCGTGGCGGTGACGCGGGTGGTGCTGCGCGTGGTGTCGTTCATCATGCTGCAGGCCGAGCGCGGGGTGATCAGCCTGGCGCCGTGGATTCATCGCGACGTGGCCCGGCCGACCGGAACGCTGATCAAGGCGATCATCGTGATCCTTTCGCTCTTTTTCATCGCCCCGCTGATTCCGGGCACGGGGAGCCGGGCGGCGCAGGCGATCACCCTGATCCTCGGCCTGATGGTCTCCTTCGGTTCGACCTCGACGGTGGGAAACGTGATCGCGGGGATTGTGCTGACCTACATGCGGCCGTTCCGGCTGGGCGAACGGGTGAACGTCGGTGGGGTCACCGGGGACGTTGTGGAGAAGACGTTCCTCTACACGAAAGTGCGCACGATCAAAAACGAGGAGGTGATCGTGCCCGAGCCTGCAGGCGATCGGCGCCGCGATCACCAATTACAGCGCGCTCGCTCCGCGGCAGGGGCTGATCCTTCACACGACGGTGACGATCGGCTACGACGCGCCGTGGCGCAAGGTGCACGAACTGCTGCTCGAGGCCGCGGCGAAAACCGAGGACGTGGAGAAGGATCCGGCACCATTCGTCTGGCAGACGGCGCTCAACGACTTCTTCGTGAGCTACCAGTTGAACGTGTACACGCACCGGGCCGACCGGATGATGGGCACCTACGCCCATTTGCACCAGAACATCCAGGAGGCCTTCAATGCCGGCGGCGTGGAGATTCTCTCGCCGCACTACTTCCAGTTGCGCGACGGCAACGCCACGTCCATTCCCGATCCGCATGCGCAGCCGGCGCCGCGGCGCTTCCTGGTGGACGCGCGCGTGACCACAGAGACGCCGTAGGGAGGTGCTTTCGCCGTGCAACTGCCGGGCATGCCGGGCGACTGACTGGTGCCGGCGTACAAGGCATGAGATTCGAACAGGGGCGAAAAACGCCGGCGGGACGTCGGCGTTACAGGTGTCCGCATGGGGACAACAGGTTGTTTCTAGTCCTTGGCACGGACAAGTTTCGCCCGGATCTTTCACGAACGGCATCTGCGGCGCTTGCGCGAGCTTCTTGTAGCGCCGGCGTCTCGCCGGCGGGTTTGACGTGGGGCCGTCGCACCAGGCCGCGGCCATGACCGGCTGCGCTACGAACACCGGAGCGCACTCACGGCCGCGTACTCCTCGAGTACTTCAGATCAGAAGATCGTCATTTTCACGTGCAGATATTTTTTGGGGTGGCTGCGGAAATCGCCGATCAGCAGGCGCAGATCGCCGGAGAGGCCGGTGAGATTATTGTAGAGATCGGGATCGGTGAAGAATTTTCCGAAGGTGCCCTGACCGTGGCTCATGTCCCCGGTGAGATCGCGGAGATTCGCCGACGTCTGGGTGAGGTTGTTGTAGAGGGCGGGGTTGGTGGCGAGCTGGCCCAGGCTGCCCTTGCCGGCTTCGACGTTCGAGAGCAGCGTGTTGCCCTTGGTGAGGAACGCGTTGGCGTTGTTGTAGAGCGCAGGGTTGTAGATCATCTTGCCGAGCGATCCCTTCTGGGCCTGCAGGTCGTCGAGAACCGCATCGATGCGGCCGACGGCGGAATTGAGGCGGTTGTAGAGGACGTCGGAGGTGACGAGCTTGCCGGCGGTGCCGCGGCCGCTCTGAATCTGCGCCATGATGTCGTTGGCGCGGGCGATGGTGCTGTTGAGCTGATTGGAGAGCTTATCGCTGAAGAGCATTTCGCCGAGCGTGCCCTTGCCGGAGTGGATCTGATCGGTGATCGAGCGGAGATTGATGGCGAGTCCGTTCAGGTTGTTCATCAGCACGGCGCTATTCGAGACGACCGTCTGAATGGTGGAGGCGGGAACGCCCTGGATGACGCCACGGGGCGGGATGACCGGAGCGGGCGGGGTGCCGCGGGTGATGGTGACGTAGCGGCTGCCGAGCGCGCCCTGGGTGACGAGGGTCGCGGTGGAATTGCCCCGAATCCAGTCCTGATATTGCTTGAAGATGTTCATGTTGACTTCGATGTTTTGGTCGGGTGTTTTCGCGTCCGGATTGATCCGCAGAGACGCAACGTTGCCGACATGGACGCCGCCCATGCTGACCGGCGCGCCGTCGACGACGCCCTCGGCCTCGGGCAGGTAGGTCTTCAAGGGGTACTTGGCCTGCCAGGCGCCCTGTCCGGTGACGTAGAAGATGCCGACGATCAGCAACGCCACGGTCACGAGCACGAACAGCGCGACGCGAAGCTCGGTGTAGGTCAATTGTCTGCGTGCCATATTCCCCTCTCCTCGTTGCCGAAATGCCCGGTGCGGCTCCGGCGGCGGACGCTCGCGGGTTTCGACCGCCCGGACGACCTCATTCGAGAAACCTTGCCAGATAGGAGTCCTGCGTATCACGAATTTGATGCTGATCGCCCTCGAAATAGATGCGGCCTTCGCGCAGGACGAAGAACCCGGTTTTCGGTCCGCCGCGGGCGCCGTCCTCGGCCGCACGGACCACGCGGCACTCTTTCGGATCGAAGCGGAAATTGGCCAGGGCAAAAGCGTCCTGGAGGCGATGGGTGGCGAGCAGGGCGGTAACGCCTTGCAGGTCGCGCAGGCGAAGGATCAGCGTGATGATCCTCTGCGAGGTGACCGGGTCGAGCCCGGCGGTTGGCGAGTCGTAGAGCACGATGGGCGGGCGGCTGACCAGGGCGCGGGCGATCGAGACGCGGCGGCGCATGCCGCCGGAAAGCTCGCCGGGAAGTTTCGCGATGGCATCGGCCATTTCGACGAACTCGAGCGATTCGCGGACGCGCGCGGCGATCTCGTCCTCGGGAACGTCCTCTTCCCGCAGCCGGAATGCGACGTTTTCCTCGACCGTGAGCGAGTCGAAGAGCGCGCCCTCCTGGAAGACGAAGCCGATCTGGCGCCGGAAATCGAGCAGGTCGCGCTCGCTCATCGCGCTTAGGTCGCGTCCGAGCACCTCGACGCGCCCGGCGTCGGGCTGGATGAGCCCAGCGGCCAGTTTGAGGATCAGCGTCTTGCCCGTCCCGGTTTCACCGAGCAGAACCGCCGTCTCGCGCGGCGCGACGGCGAAACTGACGCCTCGGAGCACGTCGCCTTCCTCGAAGCCGAGCCGGACGTTTTCGAAGACGATGGCGGGCCGGGCGGTGTCAGCAGTGCTGGTCATTTACGCTCGTGGGCGCACAACTGAGAATTATAAGGTGAAACACGCGGCCCGCCTACGACAAGGCTTCCGCCTCGGCCGAAGCTACGGCGGACGAGTCCGGCTCGACTGTTGCTGCGGCGGGCAGGGCCGCTCGTTGCATCGGCCGGGCGCGTCAGGGAAAGAGCCACAGGAGCAGTTTGTCGAGAAAGAAGCCCGAGACGAGGATCGAGACCGAAGCGATGACGACGGCGCTGGTGGTTGCGCGGCCGACGCCCTGCGTGCCGCCCCGCACCTTTAATCCCTTGAAGCACCCGACGGTCGCAATGATGAATCCGAAGACGAGCGGTTTCGACAGCCCCTGGATCAGGTCATTCGTGCCGGGGGCGTTGATCGCATGATTCCAGAATTCGGGGCCGCTCAATCCGAGCGTGGTGTGCGCGACGATGAATGCGCCGATCAGGCCAACGAAATCGGCGACACCGGTGAGCAGCGGGAGGACGATGATCGTCGCCAGCATCCGCGGGGTAACCAGTTTCCTGCCCGGGTCGGTGCCCATCGCCCGCATGGCATCCACCTGTTCGGTGACCACCATGGAGCCGAGCTCCGAGGCGATGCCCGAGGAGCTGCGGCCGGCGACGAGCAGCGCGGTAATGGTCGGGCCGAGTTCGCGGATCAGGGCGAGCGAGACGGCGTCACCGGTGAGCGCGGTGGTGCCGAAGCGGGCGAATTGCGTGGCGGTCTGCAGAACGAGAATGGCGCCGATGAAAAAACCGGTCAGGACGACGATCGGGAGCGACCCGACACCGATGATGTCCATCTGATCGAGAAGATCGCGGAAATAGAAGGGCGGAGAGAAGACGTCGACGAGGGCTTTCCAGGAGAGGACGGAATAGTCCTGCACGGCGAGCAGGCGGAGCTTGATCGCGTCGTTCACGACCGCCATGAGCGGACGCGGCTCGGGCTCGGTCTGCTGGCCGGTACGGTTTGGTGTCAGCGTGGCCATGGAGCGTGTTTGAGCGTGCCTTTCCCCTTCCGGGCAAGCGTATGCCGCGCGCCATTTGCCGTCAAGGAAGGCGGCGCGGCACGGGATCCGCCCGAGGCGCAAACCACGACGGCAGGATGGGTGGGAGCGGGCCGTGGGAGCCCGCGCGGAGGGACTTTCGCAACGCGAAATTTCGTCCTATACTCCGCGCGGCGGAACTGGCCGCGAGGGCGGCGCACAAACAGGATGAGTTTCAGTCGGCGGGAATTTCTGAAGACGGCAGCGGGAGCGACGATCCTGACCGGCGTGGGATGCTGGGCCACGGTTCGCTTGCCGGGCATTCTCGATGACGGGCGTCCTGTTTCGACGACAGTGCCGACGCTGTTCCCCGCCCCGCACATCATCCGCTACGATTCCCGCTGCTTCACCATCCACGACCGCGACGAATTTCTTTTCAGCGCCTGTTTCCATTACACGCGCTGCCCCGAGCCGCTCTGGCGCGACCGCCTCGAAAAGCTCCGCCGCGCCGGATTCAACGCGATTGAAAGCTACGTCTTCTGGAACTATCACGAGCCCGTGGAGGGCCAGGCGGATCTCGGCGAGTTCGAGCGGTTCATCAAGCTCGTCGGCGAAATGGGATTCCGGATGATCGCGCGGCCGGGGCCGTACGTCTGCTCCGAATGGGACGCGGGCGGATTTCCGCATTGGGTAATCGCGAAGCGGTTTCCGCTGCGTTCGGGTGATCCCGAGAGCATCCGAACTTCGCGGCACTGGTTCGATCTGGTGCTGCCGGTGATCGCTCGGCATCAGATCACGCGCGGCGGGCCGATCGTGCTGATGCAGATCGAAAACGAATACGATTACTGGAAGCTCGACGAACCCTCGAAGGTCGCCTACGTCACCGCGCTCGCCGAAATGGCCTGGAGCGCGGGCATCGACGTTCCGCTGCTGACTTGCTGGACGCATCAGGTGCGCGAGCACCCGAATCCGGCCCTCGGCCACGTTTTCGACTGCTGCAATTTCTATCCGCGCTGGAACATCTTGAAAGTAGTTCCGCCGGCGCTCGCGCAGCTTCGCCAGGCGCAGCCGAATGCTCCCCAGGCCGTCACCGAGCTGCAGGGCGGCTAGTACAGCGAGGTGGGCGGGAAGCTCTCGGCGGACCAGGAGGGTCTTGGACCGCCGCAGATCAACATGCTTTCGAAAACGGTGATCGAGCAGGGTGTCACCTTTTTCAGCTATTACATGGGCTTCGGCGGGACGAACTTCGACTGGGCGGGCAAGGGGCTCACCACCACCTACGATTACGACGCGCCGCTGCACGAGCCCGGCGGCATGGGCGACAAATACTACGTCGCGCGCGGCATCGGCGAATCGCTGCGGCTGCTGGGCGGCGCGCTCACCCGCGCCGAAGAGGCCGAAACCCAGCCGGAATCGACGAATCCCGCCGTGAGCGCGAGGCTGCGGCTGAACCGGGCACAGGGACGGGCGAGCGGCGCGATCTTCCTGCGCGAAAACGAGAATGCCGACCAGAACGTTCCGGTTGCGGCTGCCCGATCCGGCCGAACCGGCCAACCGGGCCGATCGGGCGCGGCGGCTGCTGGTGCCGCGGCGCGGCACGCTGATGCTCGGCGCGCGCGAGATGAAGATGTGCCCGGTCGGGTTGGCACTCGATGGCGGCGAACTGCGCTATTCGACGGCGGAAGTGCTGGCGCAGGGAGAAGCGGGACGCGCGTGGGTCATCCTCTACGAGCAGCCGGGACGGCCGGTGGAGATCGCGCTCGCGGCCGAGCGACTGCCGCGCATCGTGGGCGAAACAGCGTATCGCGATTGGGAGCCGGAGTCTCGCGCCGCAGTGATCGGGCTGCGCACGGACGAAGACCCTCGCATGGTGCTGGTCGACGACCGCCTGCAAGTGATTCTGCTCCAGCGCGAGAATGCATTGCGCAGTTGGGTCGGGAAGTTTCCGCGGGCGACCGTGGCCGGAGAAACGAGCGCGGCCGCGGATGTCTCGATTCCCTTCCTCACCGATGCGGCGCTGCTCGGGGAGACCGGGCACAGCGCGAGCGGAATCTGGGCGGATATGGAGTTTCTGCCAGGCGAGCATACCGTCACCACTCTGCTGCCGCGGCGACCCGCAAGTTGCCGGATCAATGGCGAGGCTGCGGAGGTTTCCTACGATTCGATGTGGCAGACGGCTCGCGTCGGCCTGACGGCGCCGGCGCTGCCGGTCCAGCCGGTGGAAATCCGGTCGGTCGAAACCTGGGTGGAACGGTTCGATCCGGTGCTCGGAGATTGGCTGCTGAGCCCGCTGAAACCACTCGAGGAACTGGGCCAGATTCCCTACGGCTACGTGAAATACCGGCACGAATTCAATGCGAGCGGCGAAGGAACGGTCTCGATCGCCTCTTTTGCCGACGACGGCAAGAAAGTGTTTTTAAATGGCAAGCCGGTTCCCGAAGCGTCGACGCCCACGACACACACCGTTTTCCCGCTGACCGCGGCGGCAAAACCGGGGATCCATACGCTCGAAATCGTCTACGAACTGTTTGGGAGCCCGAATTTCGGGCCGAAGATCGCCGAGCTGAAAGGAATCGAATCGGCGACGCTGATGAGCGATAACGGCCAGGTGCCGCTCGATGGACCGTGGCATATTCAGCGAGTGCCAGCCGCGATGCGCGGACGCGAAGTCGATCCCGATTTTCATTCCGGCCCGTGGACGCACGCGCCGCTTGCCGAACGCGGCCTTGCGGCGGCTCCCGTGGCCGCGTTCACCTGGTGCCGAGCGGAATTCTCGCTCGCGAAGACGCCCGGGAACTGGCAGGTCCCCTGGCGAGCGGAATTTCGCGCCGATTGCGACGCGTTGATCTACCTCAATGGCAAATTCGTGGGACGTTATGCGACAGTCGGGCCGCAAACGCATTTCTTTCTCCCCGACTCGTATCTGCGCTTCGGCGGGCAGCCGAACGTACTCACGGTTGTTCTGGCGTACGCGCAGGATGCGCGGCCAATTCGCGAATTGCGAATCGCGCCGTATTGGGAGTTCGCCACCTATCGCGCGAGGGTCGGATTCGAGTGGTAGAGGCGAAGTTTTCGAAGCAGCGTGCCTGTGAGGGCGGGCCGAACTGCTTCAGGGGCTAAAGCCCCTCTGTGCTGCGGATTATATGTCGCGGCTGAAGCCGCGACGCACAAGGCTGAACGGGAGTAGCGACCCGTGAGGTCTCGACACGGGGCATTTCAGCGGTTTTTCCGCCGGCTGCGGGGTCGGGGCGGCGGGGTGGGCGGGGTAAGACATATTCCATGCAGGACTTCCGGCAACAAGCGGTGAAGAACGGCGTCACGCTGGTCGAGAGCGGTGCGTGCCAGTTTTGCGGCGCGGCGGTGGAGCGCGGAGTGGCGCAGTGCCTTGACCTCCTGGGCGAACTGGCAGGTCGTGTGCGCCATGAGCGGGCATACGGCGCGGCGCACCTGTTTCCCGTGGACGCTCACGCGTTGCAGCATCCCGAAATTCACGGGCGGCTGAACAATCACGTTCACCTGCTGAGCCTTTGCCTGATGCTCGAGCGCGGCGCGAGCGCTGCCATGGGTTCGCGCAAACCCGCTGTAGAGAAATTCCTGGCGCTTGGCCGGGAATGGCCGCCGCTAGCGCCGCCGCCAGTTGGCGAGCGCGGCACGCTGACTGTCAAGGACGTTGTGGACGCTTCGATCGAGGACCGCGCGGAGCTTGCCCGGCGATGGGGCGAACAGGTGTGGGACGCCTGGCGAGCGCATCAGCCTTGGGTGCGGCGAACGCTCGATCGAATGATGCACGACTGAACAGCCGCGTACCGTGATTCGCGTCCCGTGCTTTGCGCGACAACCCCTTGGCCGTTCCTTAGTGAATTCCCGAACTCTGGTCGGGAGTCGCACTGGGCTTGGTCCCGTCTACGGGCTGCTTGCCGCTGACAAACCGGATGGCCAGCTTGCCATCGGGTTGGCGGGAGAGCAATTCGAAACCGGCGGGTGTGGTGCAGCCGAGGGAGCCGGTGGTTTCCGGCGTTGCCTGGTAATCGGTCAGGCGAATCCCGGAGTCGGCATCGATGACCGAGAACACGGCATGGCTGTCGTCGATGCCACTGCCGTTCGTGCGCCTGGCGAACTCAACGACGAACTTGCTGGGGCCGTCCGGTGCGATTCCCGTCGCGACCGCGTTTGGGAACGGCGCGGTGACGCTTACCGAGTCCACCGTGGCGCCGCTATCGGTGATGACGTAGATGGCCAGACCGGGCGTGTGCCGCATGACGTAAATGGTTCCATCGTAAGCCGCGGCCACGAAGGCCGGATCGGAGTCTTTGCGCTGGTCATCGGCCGTGGTGGCGGCCACGGTGGAAAGCGTGGGCGTCGTGGTGTCCGGAAGGGCGATTTCCCTGACAAGCTTTCCGGTGGAGTTGAAGAACAGTCCCACGGGGTAAACGAAAGAGGACTCGGCGAATTTGCCGCTCTGGCCGGGGACAGAGAAATCGCGATCGAGCGCCAGGAGAAAGTAACTTCCTCCGGTGAGGACGGCGAAGCGGCGTGGGAGAAAGAAATGCGAGAGCCTCAGCGTCGAAAGATAGCGCGCGCCGGAACTGAAGCGAATCAAGTCGAGTTCGGGATCCGGCCCGTTGATCGCCGCTTTGGAGGCGAGGAAATAGACCTGACCGTCGCCGGTGACGAGGAAGTCGGTGATCGACGCGGTGGTCGAGAGATCGTAGCCCGGAACCGAGGTCAACGAAAAGGTCCGGCTCGGAAAACCGGTGGAGGAAACCTCGACGACCGGAGTCCGCTGCGGGCTGGAAGAGCCGTCCTGGCTCGCACGGAAATAAAGAGCGCCGTTGTTATCGCACTGCGGCGTGCCGGGCAGTGGAGACGTGGAGGATGGCAGGCGAACAGGGATCTCCTGGAGGAGGCGCAGGGTTTTCTTCGGTACCTGCTGCGCCGCGGCGCCGACGACCAGCAATGCAAGCGCGCCGCAAAGCGCCGACAGCGCCGGGAAAACAGGAAAGGGCCCAAACTTCCTCATTACCACCTCCAGGGACGAGTCTCGACATTATAAGACGGTGGTTATGGACCCCGGGGTTGGCGCGGGACTTCGAACAGGTGTTGCTACTGCAGAACGGGACCTCGGCGCGGGCAGTTCAAGGGAAATTCTATGCCTACAGGCTCCGTCCTTCGATTTCAACCGAAAAATACCCGCCCTTAAAGCCGAAGGGCGGGGCACCCGCTGCGCTTGAAGCGCCGGGAGAAAATCCGGCCTGACCCCGGCGACACGGTCCGCCGCGTGACTTTGAAAGTATCGGGGCAGCGCGAGAACGAAACAGGAGTTTCTCGACGGGTTGCGTGCCGGGCGCGGGCGCGTCTGCGGCGAAGCTGGCGGTTATGCGAAGCTGACCCGCGACGTGCTGCTGATCGCCGCCGAGGCGATGCGGGAGAAATGGTGGACGGCGCTGCTTGTGCCGCTTACACTCGCCGTGCCGGTGATAACACTGTTAAACTACACGCGGGAAATGGCGTTTGGCCGCATGTGGGCCAGACGTGTCTTTCACGAACAGCGGATCAGGCATCAAAGCTTTAGGGTGGTTTTGGGAGAAGAAGGATGACCGTCCGGGCGGTTTGGCGGCAAGTGGAGGCCGGTGATTACGGCCTGATGCTGCGCGTTCACCGCTGGCTCGCTCCGCGCCCCTTGCGGGTGCTGATGGTCGCGGCCACTCGCCTCGGAGACGGCTGGCTGTGGTGGGCGCTGGGCGTGGCGCTGTTCCTGTTTGGCGGGCCGCACCGTTTCGTCGCCATTTCGGCAGGCGCTGCGGCGGCCGCGGCCGGAATTCTCATCTTCTGCAGCCTGAAACACGCCAGCCGGCGCAAGCGGCCGTTTGAAATCGTGCCGCATTGCTGGTGTACGATTCCTCCCCCGGACCGCTATTCCTTCCCTTCGGGCCACACGATCACGGCGTTTGCCGTGGCGCTGTCGATCGGGCCGTTCTACCCGCCGCTGATGATGGCGCTGCTGGTGACGGCGGTGCTGATCGCCATGTCGCGCATCCTGCTGGGCATGCATTTTCTGACCGACGTGCTGGCCGGCTCGATCATCGGGATCACGCTGGGGCGCCTTAGCTTCCACATTTTCCGCTTCCACTTTTTCCACCTGCTCTGACCCCGTCCCTTTCCGAGAGCCTGCTCCGGCGCTTCCGTACGCGCGACAGAGAGTCCGGGGAAAGCCCTCGCGGGCGCAATTCGGCGCAGCCGATCAGTCTGGCCGCCGCCCTGCTTCCTTCGGCTTCCGACTGGAGAAATGGAGAGGGTCGCGCAGGCTCTGCAATTCGCGGTAATAATAAAGCGCGGTCGGTCGCTTCCCCCCGAATCTCAGCTTTTTCAGAAAATCGATCTCTTCTTCCGTCGCGCCGCCGCTCAGGCGGGCGTCCCTCAAAAACTCCTTGAGCCCCGGCTCTTCCTCGCTGATTTCTTCCGCGTCCCTTTCCACGAACTCAAATCTCCTCGGACGTCCCGGTGCCAGGCTCCGATTGAGAGTGATTTCCATGCTGAAATTCCCCAAGTCGATATCCCAGGATTCGATCAGCGGTTCGAGAAAGGAAACGCAGTTTTGCGCCGAAAGGTGGAAGATATCCGTATCGAGGAACTCCAGGATCAGAACGCGCATCTCCCGATAGCTTCGCCCACTCAGTCGCGACGCCCGGCGCAGCCAGGCTTCGCTTCGCAGTTCCCTCCGGGCGACTCCCTTGGCAACGTCCAGCAGCTTCTGCGTCACCAGGCGCTCGACCTCGCCGAAGGGCTCCTTCCCGAAAATCTCCCGCAACTGCTTTTCCCTGGCCGGATCGCACTTGGCCAGGATCAGTTCCCGGACCTCCTGGAACAGGGGCGCCAATGGACCTTCCAGCTCCCTCCTCCATTCCTCCTCGCGTTGCAGCTCCGCCAGCTTGGCTAGCTGCGATTCCGGAAGCTTCAGGAATTTCTCCATCTTCTCGTAGATATCGGTGCGCTCGGGCGCTGGCGGCGATTTTTTCCGGGTGAGCAACTGAGAAATGTAGGACTCGGTCACCTCCGCCGCCACCGCCAAGTCCCTCTGCTCGAGCCCCAGCTCTTCGAGCCGCTGCTTGATCATCAGACAGACATCCATGCCGCCTCCCGAGACTTTACTGTTCCTGCTTAACTATTCCCATGGTTGTCGATTACGCTTGACACGTCAAGTAACTTAACCTATATTGGTTATGTACTGAGGGAGTCATACGGTAGCCTAAACTCCACCGGGTTATCTGGAAACCGCCCTTGGCCAAGACAACCAGGGAGGTTGCCCATGTTTGCACGCAAGGTCCTGATGCAGTTGAAACCGAAGACCGCCCACGAACTCACCGAACGCCTCGAGAAGGAAGTTATCCCCATGCTGCGCAAGCAGAAGGGTTTTCTCGACGAAATCACCTTCGTCAATGTCGAAGGCACGCACGGATTCGCCATCAGTCTCTGGGACAACGCGGAAAGCGCGGAAGCCTACAACCGTGGCGCGTACGCGGAAGTCAACAAGGTCATTTCGAAATTCATCGAAGGAACTCCCAAGGTCGAGAACTACCAGGTTCTCAATTCGACCTTTCACAAGATCGCCGCAAGCGTAGCCGCCTAAATCACGGCGACTCCGCTTCGCGGACGGGTGAGGGGGCAGGCTCCAGCCTGCTCCCTTCTCGCGCTCCCTCCCCTCCCGCCGAATCCATCCTGCATCCTTCCCCAACCAACCGTGACTCGTCCCGGCCCGCCGTTCCGATTGGCCTGGCCGGCATTCCCCGCCCCGCGTTTTCCGACGCGATACGCTTGCCGCGCTTCGGCTGGACTCGCGCTTTTCTTGACACGCTTCCGGGCGCATGCTACGTTTCGATTTCTTCTTGAATTCACGCGACGCGGGTATCTGTGAGCACTCCGGGAACGAAAGAAACACTCCGAAAAACTGCTCTTAACGCCGTCCATCGCCGGATGGGGGCGAAGATGGTGAATTTTGGCGGCTGGGACATGCCGGTCGAGTATTCCGTTATTACGGCCGAGCATCTGGCGGTGCGCACGGCGGCGGGAATCTTCGACGTCAGCCACATGGGCGAAATCGAGATCCGCGGGCCGCATGCGCTGGACCTCATCCAGTGGGTCACATCCAACAACGCCGCGAAACTCGCCGTCGGCCAGGCGCAATATTCCGGCCTGATGAACGAGCGGGGCGGGTTTGTCGACGATCTGCTGGTGCACAAGCGATCCGACACCCACTATTTCCTCTGCGTGAACGCCTCGAATCAGGACAAGGATTTCGAGCATTTCGTGCGGCACAACCGCTTCGGCGCCGAACTCGAAAACGCCGGGCCGCGCTATACCCAACTGGCCATTCAGGGGCCCCGGGCGCTCGAAATCGTCGAGCGATTCACCCGGCTGGATCTTTCGGTGATCCGCTACTACCACTTCGCGATGGGACAGGTGGACGGCGTCGATTGCCTGGTGGCGCGCACCGGCTACACGGGCGAGGACGGGATCGAACTCTATTTCTCGCCGGAACATTCCGAAAAGCTCTGGAACGATCTGCTGGAATCCGGCAAGCCCGAGGGCCTGATTCCCTGCGGGCTGGGCGCGCGGAACACGCTGCGCATGGAAGCGGCAATGTGCCTCTACGGGCACGAAATCGATGAAACGACCACGCCGCTCGAAGCGAACCTCGGCTGGATCACGAAACTCGACAAGGGCGAATTCCTGGGGCGCGAGGTGATCGGGCGGCAGAAAGAACAGGGATTGACGCGGCGCCTGGTCGGTTTTGAGATGATCGACAAGCTGATCGCTCGCGAGGAGTATCCGATCCTCGATCCGGCGAACGGTCCCGATCCGGTGGGGCGAGTGACGAGCGGAGGGCCGGCGCCTTTTCTGAAGAAGAATATCGGGATGGCGTACGTGCCGCTCGCGATGGCCGAGCCGGGTACGGAGCTGAAGATCGGGATTCGCAAGCATGAGGCGCCGGCGCGCGTGGTGCCGCTGCCGTTTTACAAGCGGGCTCGATAGCGGGCGCGGCACGGACTGGCGCACCGCAGAGACGCTGAGGACGCCGAGAAAGCATCGAGCGCTGATGGAAACCGTGGGGGCGGAGTTAACCTGCCCTTACAAGCACCGCTACAGGGAATAACAGGCAGGATCGAGGCGAACCATGTATCCGACCGATTTCCGCTACACCAAGGAACATGAGTGGGTAAGACTCGAAGGTGATATCGCGACCGTGGGCATCACCGATTACGCCCAGCACGAACTGGGCGACGTCGTCTACGTCGAACTGCCGGCCGCCGGCGCGAAGGTGGAAGCCGGGCAGGCGTTCGGGACGGTGGAATCGGTGAAATCGGTGAGCGAGATTTTCAGCCCGGTGACGGGCGAAGTGACCGAGGCGAATGCCGTGCTCGCCGACCATCCGGAAACCATCAACCAGGACGCTCACGGAGCGGCATGGCTCGTGCGGATTCGCGCGTCGAGCGCGGCGAGCGACATCCAGTCGCTGATGGACGCCGCCGCTTACGAAGCCTATATCGCCGAACAACAGAAGGAAGCCTCCGCCTGATGCGCTACCTCCCGAAGAGCGACGCCGAACGCCGGGCGATGCTCGAGACGATCGGCGCGAAATCCATCGAAGACCTGTTCGGATCGATCCCCGAAGAGTTCCGGCTGAAGCAACCGCTTGCGATCCCCGGACCGCTGTCGGAAGCCGAGATCATCTGCTATTTCCGCGAGCGCGCCGGCGAGAATTCCGTCGGCTACGCCTCATTTCTCGGCGCGGGCGTCTACCGGCACTTGCGATCCGTGGTCGCCGATGCCCTGCTCCAGCGCGGCGAATTCCTCACCGCCTACACTCCCTATCAGGCGGAAATCAGCCAGGGCACGCTGCAGTGGATTTTCGAGTTTCAGACGATGGTGAGCCAGCTCACCGGGCAGGAAGTGGCGAACGCTTCCATGTACGACGGCTCGACGGCGCTGGCCGAAGCGGCGCTGATGGCCGAGCGGCTGACCGGCCGGCATCGGCTGGTGGCGGCGCGGTCGCTGCATCCCGAGTACCGGCAGGTGCTCGAAACGTACGCGCAGCACGCGGGACTCGAGATCGAATCGTTCGGCTACGCCTCCTCGGGGCGCGTCGATCTCGACGCGCTGCGCGCCGCGATTGACGATAAGACGGCGGCGGTTGTGGTTCAATCGCCGAATTTCTTTGGCGTCGTCGAGGAGATTGCCGCGGCGGCGGAGATTGCGCACGCTGCCGGCGCGTTGCTCGTGGTCGCGATCGCCGAAGCCGTATCGCTCGGCATCCTACGGCCGCCGGCCGAGGCCGATATCGTCGCGATGGAGGGGCAGAGCTACGGATTGCCGCCATCCTACGGCGGACCGTTTGTTGGCGTGATGGCGACGCGGGAGAAATTCGTGCGCCAGATGCCGGGACGCCTGGTCGGGCAGACGACCGACGCAAAAAGCCAGCGCGGCTTTTGCCTGACCCTCGCGACGCGCGAACAGCATATCCGCCGCGAGAAGGCGACTTCGAACATCTGCACGAACCAGGCGCTCTGCGCGCTGGCGATGACGATGCACCTTACGTTGCTCGGCCGCCAGGGCGTGCGCGAGTTGGCAGAGCAAAACCTGGCGAAAGCGCGCTACGCGCGGGAGAAACTCGAGGCGATTCCCGGCGTCGAGCGCGTCTTCCCCGCCCCGACGTTCAATGAATTCGTTTTGCGCCTGCCGCGCTCGGTGCGGCTGGTCAACCAGGCGCTGCTCGAAGACAAGATCATTGGCCCGCTCGCGCTCGGCCGTTTCTATCCCGAACTCGCCAAGTGCGGGCTGTTCTGCGTCACGGAGACGACCACGCGGGAGGAGATCGACCGGCTGGCCGATTCTCTCGCCCGAATTCTGGGCGCGGAAAGCGCGGCCGAACCGGGCGCCGAACTCAAGGGCGCGGCCGGACGAAAGTCCTAGGGAGAACGGAACCTTGTCCGACGATCGCATCAAGAAGGCACGACGGCACGTCAACCAATCGGAAGGGCTGATTTTCGAGGTTTCCGGCGCCGGCAAGCGGGGCATGGAACTGCCGAAACTGGACGTGCCGGCCGCCGACGCAAAGCGGGAACTGGGCTCGGACATCGTGCGCGACGACGTCGAAGGATTCCCCGAGGTCAGCGAGATCGAGGTGGTGCGCCACTTCACGCGGATCTCCACCTGGAACTACGCGATCGATTACGGCATGTACCCGCTCGGCTCGTGCACCATGAAGTACAACCCGCGCGTGAATGAATTCGTCGCGCGGCTCGAAGGCATCGCCACCGAGCATCCCTATCAGCCGGCCGAACTCGCCCAGGGCTGCCTGCGCATCCTGCGCGATCTCGAAGAGGCGCTCGTCGCGATCACCGGCATGGATGCGGTTACGCTCGAACCGGCGGCCGGCGCGCAGGGCGAGCTGACCGGGCTGCTCGTCATCCACGCCTATTTGAAGGACACGCAGGGCAATCCCCGCAAGAAAGTTCTGATCCCCGATTCGGCGCACGGAACGAATCCCGCGAGCGTCTCGCTGACCGGCTACCAGGTGGAGAACATCCGCTCGAATGCCTCCGGGCAGATCGATTTCGCGGAGCTCGAGCGCCTCGTGACCGAAGACGTCGCGGCGCTCATGATCACGAATCCGAATACGCTCGGCGTGTTCGAGGAGCGCATGGCCGACGTCGCCCGCCTGCTGCACGAGCGCGGCGCGCTGCTCTACATGGACGGCGCGAACATGAACGCGCTGACGGGAGTGGCCCGGCCGGGCGATCTGGGCGTCGACGTGATGCACCTGAACCTGCACAAGACGTTCTCGACGCCGCATGGCGGCGGCGGGCCGGGCGCGGGACCGGTGGCCGTGAAAAAGCGGCTTGAGCCGTACCTGCCGGTACCGGTGATCGTCGAAGATGGCAGCGGTGGCTTGAAACTCGATACCGAGCGGCCGAAATCGGTGGGCCGGGTGAAGGCCTTTGGCGGGAACTTTGGAGTGCTGGTGCGGGCGCTGTCCTACATCCTGGCTTACGGGCCGGGTGTCCGCCAGGCGACCGAAGACGCGGTGCTCAACGCGAACTACATCCGCAAGAATCTCGAAGACGTCTACGAGCTGCCCTACCAGTCGCCGTCGATGCACGAGGTGGTCTTCAGCGATGCGCGGCAGAAGAAGAACGGCGTCGGCACCATCGATATCGCCAAGCGGCTGATCGATTACGGCTTCCATCCGTACACGACCGCGTTTCCGCTCATCGTGCACGGCGCGCTGATGATCGAGCCGACCGAATCGGAGTCGAAAGAAGAGTGCGACCTGTTCGTCGACGCGATGCGCGCGATTGCCGAGGAAGCCGAGAGCGATCCGAACCTCGTGAAAACTGCGCCGCACAATACGCGCATCGGGCGGCTCGATGAAGTGACCGCGGCACGCAAACCCATCCTCCGCTGGAAGCCGTAGCCGTTTCCGGACCTTCGTCCGCGCTCATTCATTGCCTGGCTGCATGTAGCGGCGGGATCCTTCGCTTCGCTCAGGATGACACCTGCGGTTCGTGGGTTGTCCGGGACCGCACTCTGGACATCTCCCAAAGAACATCGCTTGAAAGGTTGTGCCACCGATGCTATTCCGGCTTGCAAAAAGCCCCGCCATTTGACGCCGCCTGTCCACCCAGACTGATTTGATGATGTTGCGCTTTCGGCCTCGCCCTCCAAACCGGCCCAGCCGCGTTGCTCATCGCAGCGGGCAGCGGTCATTTGTCTTTGACAACACCTCGACCCTTATCGATGATACAAACCGTCGGGCAGGCCGGCAGCTTCGTGCTGTCGAGTACTCCACTTCAGGGTATGACGCATGAAACGATGGTCATTGCTTCTGGGCGCGGTAGCTCTCGTCGCGTCCGTGTCTTGCTTCGGTCAGACGGATGTGAAGGGCGCAGCCGGCGCCGTTGCGCTAACGGTGCGATTACCCAATCCGAAGCAAAAGATTCTATATGTGCATGAGGTGATGCCGGTCAGGCCGGGGCCGCTGACGCTTTACTACCCGAAATACATTCCCGGTGATCACTCGCCGGACGGGCCGATCGGCACAATGATGGGTCTGGAAATCACGGCCGGCGGCAAACGGATCGCATGGCTCCGTGACGAAGTGGACATGTTCACGTTTCATTTGACCGTGCCGGCGGGCGTCGACCGGATCGATATCCGCTTCCAGTTCCCGGCACGTGACCGGGTCACACCGCATCTCATGGGTCTCGAGTGGAATACATGTGGCGCTGTACCAGGCCGGTTATCCGACCAAGGTGCAGATCGTATCGAACCGACACTGGTGATCCCCGCCAGCTGGCGCTATGCGAGTGCGCTGACGACAGAAGAACGCAGCGGCGGGCGCATCACGTTCAAGCCCGTACCGTTCAACACGCTGGTCGATTCACCGGTGATTGCCGGGAAATATTTCCGGGAGATTGATCTCACCCCAGCCGGCTCGTCGGTGCATCGTTATCTCGATATGGTCGGGCGATGACGCGGCGGCACTGGATATTTCCGATGCCCAAGTCGCCGATTATCGTCATCTGGTCGAGCAGGCACAGGCACTGTTTCACTCGCATCACTACGGCGACTATCACTTCCTTCTGACGTTGAGCGACTACGTCTCGACGGGTGGTCTGGAGCACCACCAGTCGAGTGATGACCGCGCGCGCAGCGGCGCGAAGATGTTTGCCGACGCCGACCATTTCATGCTCGATGCCTCGCTGTTGCCGCATGAATACACACACTCATGGAACGGCAAATTCATGCGTCCGGCAGAACTGTGGCAGCCCGACTTCGAGCGTCCCGAACATACGCAGATGGTGTGGGTGTATGAGGGCCTCACGGTCTACCTCGGCGACATGTTGACGGCGCGAAGCGGGTTGTGGTCGCCGGATACCTGGCGTCAGGTGGTCGCCTACCGGGCGGCGGTACATGGCGCACCAAACCGGTCGCGAGTGGCGGCCGCTGATCGACACCACCGCCGCCGCGCAGTTGCTCTACGGCTCGCCGAGCGCATGGTCGAACTGGCGCCGGCAAACCGATTTTTATCGTGAAGGCCAACTGCTGTGGCTCGCCGTCGACATGAAGATCCGCACGTTAAGCCACGATCGGCATTCGATTGACGATTTTGCCCGGCAATTTTTCGGCGTCGACAACGGCAGTTTCATGACCCATACCTACACCTTCAACGATGTCGTCGCCGCGCTCAATGCGGTCCAGCCGTATGACTGGGCGAGCTTCCTGCACAACTGGCTGTACGGCGTGGGCCAACAGGTTCCGCTGCTGTCCGGCATCGACGCCAGCGGTTGGCGTTTGGTCTATTCCGATCAGCCTTCGCGGTACCAGAAGGCGCTCGAGAACGTCGGCGAGGGTGAACTCAGCAGAAAAGGTGTCAACGCAATGTTCTCGGTGGGCTTGTTCCTCGATCGGCAAGGCAAGGTCGAGGACGTGTTATGGAACGGACCGGCTTTCAAGGCCGGGCTCGCGCCGGGCATGAAGCTCGTGGCCATCGACGGCCACCCGTACAGCACCGGCGTGTTGCGAAGCGAAATCGCCCAGGCGCAGAAGAGCAGGAAGCCGTTGCAGATAATCGCGAAGGGCGACGGCGTCACCGCGCTCTACACGGTCTATTACGACGGTGGACTGAGGTACCCGCATCTTGTCCGCGTGCCGGGCACGACCGATTACCTGCAGCAGATCCTCGCACCAAAGCCGTTGGACAATGGCTCGTAAAGCTTCCTGGGTCTCGGCGGTGTGATAAGCGTGTTCGAACAGCAATCCCGGTTGAAAACCCGAGCGAAGGAGGTTGCGCCGTGTTTCCTCAGCTTGGCCAATTCAATGACCTCGCCCTGCTGATCCTGCGTGTGATGGTGGCAGCGGTCTTCATCGACAGCGGGTGGAAGCACGTGAGGGATCCGGAGGCGCGCGGCAAGAGCATCGGGATGAGCAAGTCGGCCACGGCGGTGGTGGGCGCGGCGGAAATTCTGGGCGGTCTGGGCGTCTTGTTCGGGGTGCTGACGCAACTGGCTGCGATCGGACTGATCCTCGTGATGCTTGGCGCGATCCAGAAAAAGATATTTGTCTGGCACACGGGCTTTTGGGGCAAGGTGGGCCAGGGCTGGCATTACGACTTGATGTTCGTGGTGATGAACCTGGTGATTCTCACAAGCAACGGTGGAGCATACGTCCTGCTTAAAGGGAGCGGCTGGTGAGTCGCGCCCGCCGGTCGCCCTGCCGGCGTGGGGACTGACGCTGCTCTCACCGCAGAGGCGCGGAGGACGCTGAGAAAGGATTGAGAAGCGGCAGACGGAGCTATTGTGGCTGCGGGGTTTGCTTTTTGGGCGGGGGTGGGAGTTTGTCGACGTATTTCTGGATTTCGTGGAACTCGCGGGAATCTTCCTTGTAGCCGGATTCGGGGCCGCCGAGATTGTTGACTTCCTCCATCACTCGTTCGACGCGATGCTCGGGATTCGGGTGGTTGCTGAAAAATTCGATTGGCTGGGATTTGCTTTTCGCTTCGATCATCTCGAAGAAGCGGGCCAGGGCGCGGGGATCGTATCCGGAATCGTAGAGAATCTGGGTACCCAGAACGTCGGCCTGGGTTTCGTCCTCGCGGGAATATTTCAGGAAGACGGAGTTCATCACGAAGCCGGTGGTCATCTGGACGATCGAGGAGCCGAGAGAAGAATTGTTGCCGAGCCAGCCGCTGAGCAGCGCCGCGGGAATTTCGGCCACATAGGCCTTCGACGCCTGGCTGGTGCCGTGCCGCAGGGCAACGTGGGCCGTTTCGTGGGCCATCACGCCGGCCAGCTCGGATTCGCTCGAAGCGGCCTCGATCACGCCGCGATCGATGTAGATGGAGCCGCCGGGCAGCGCGAAGGCGTTGATCGCCGCGCTGTTCACGCAGCGGTACTCGTAGGGATATTTGTAGCCGGGCGCGTGAGCGGCCAGGCGCTGGCCGAGTTGGTTCAGATACTTGTCGACGCGGGGATCATCGAGCAGCGTCATCTGTTTGGGAACTTCGGCGGCGAGGCGCTTGCCAATCTGGATGTCCTGGTCGGGCGAAAAAAGGTCCCAGCCGGGCTGCAGGCGGGTGCGGTCGGCGGAAACGGCCGGGGCAAGGCTTATGGCGAGCGAGGCCGCAAGCGCCAGCGCGCCGGCGAGCAGCACCTTCGCCAAGCTCCTGCCCATCACCATCCGATCTTCTCCCGGATCGAGTCGCGAGCCTCAGGCTGTCCTGCTAGCGCCGACTCCGGCAGCCGGGGCAAGGCGGACCCGTGCGGTTGTATAGGGAAATTCTAGCAGATGGAGGGCGGCGCAACGCCCGGCCCTCGCCAGGCAACCGGGACGAACGCCGCGGAGCCGGATTCCGGCGAACACATCACGACTCCCGGCTCATGTAACGAAGCGTATCGCTCGCGGGCCGCGCCGCCGCCTCAGGTTTCGTCGTGAGACTGGGGGCTGGGCGTGTGGCAGACGACCGGCGTGGATTTCGCCACCGCGACGGCGGGAAGCTCCACCGGACGGCCATGGCCCGCAGTGTCGATTTCCTCCGTCAATGGCGCCGGGACGGCGGGAATCGGCACCAGGGCGCCCTCACCTTCCTTCCAGAAATCCAGGTGGCCGTCGCACGAGCCGGCAACCGACTGGTCGACGCGGACGATGTCGCCGGTCGCGATCTGGCCGGTAGCGAGAGGTTCGCCAACGGATAGACCACGATGCGCTCGATGGCGCGCTTCAGGTGGCGCGCTCCGAAGCGGATGTCGGTGCCTTCGCGCAGCAGGAAGTCGCGCGCCGCCGCGGTGACGCGGAAGACGAAGGGGCGGCTGCCACCTCCGGCGCCGTGGCGAGTATGCGCTCCTGCAGCCGGCGCAGCTCGATATCGAGAACCTTCTCCAGCTGTTCTGGCTGGAGCGCGCGGAACACGATGACCTTGTCGATGCGGTTCAGGAATTCGGGCGAGAACTTCCGCCGCGCCGCCTCCGTGGCCGCGCGATAGATCTTCGGTATCGAGTTCGTCCTCGTCTCGGTTGCTCGGGCTGGAAAAATCCCAGGCCGCCGGTCATCAGCTTGGTGACCTCGATGGAGCCGAGGTTCGAGGTCATGAAGATCATGGCCTGGGAGAGATCCACGCGGCGGTTGTCGCCCAGCGTCAGCGTGGCCTTGTCGAGAATGCCGAGCAGGAGCTGCCAGAGAGCGTCGGAAGCCTTCTCGATCTCGTCGAAGAGCACGAGCGAGAGCTTGAGGTTGTCGCGATAATGCTGCGTCGAGCGACTCCTGCGTGATCAGCGGATGAGTCTCGCGGTGGCCGAGGTAGCCCGGAGGGGAGCCGATCAGCTTGGCGATCTCGTGGCAGTGCTGGAATTCGGCGCAATCCACCTTGAGGACGGCGCGCGGATCGCCGAAAAGCACCTCCGCGGTGGCTTCCACGATGCGCGTCTTGCCCGAACCGGTCGGCCCGAGGAACAGCAGGTTGCCGATCGGCCGGCCCGGCACGTTCATTCCGGCGCGGAACACCTGATACAGGTCGACAACGGCCTGGACGCCTTCTTCCTGGCCGACGATCGACCGCCGCAGAGCAAGGGCGAACTCCGCCGCCTCGGCGCTGCGCCGGGTAGGATCCAGTCTTTCCACCATGGTTGCCACGGTGCCTCCTCCGTGCTAGGGCCTTCTTGCGCCCGGGACCAGTGAAGCATGGTCAAACTGCCGAAGTTTGATTTCCACCGTGGATCGCAACAATTTGAGCAAGGCGACCAGTTCCGAAGTCGCCTCCGGCCCGGCACCCCAGCCCAGCCATTGGGGAGCCAAGTCGGCAAGTTCCAGATTCATCTTGCGCAAGTGTTCAACCAACCGCTTCACGTAGTTGGAATCGGTCACCAAAAGGTCAACGCGGTTATCGAGCCGCTTTCGCAACTCGTTCCAATTGAGCTCGAGCAGGGGGTAGTCGCGGCGCACCTTGCGAATAACGTTATCCGTAAGGCGCGGGCGGTCGCCGAGGCAGGCCAGATGCAACTGCTTCACCTTACCGCGGCGGCGGATGTTGTGGACCAAGTAGTACGCGTTCCCTCGTCGGCGAAGAAAAGCCACGATGGAGCTCCGAAAAACGGTGTAGTGTAGGGCACATCCACTACAGGGTCAAGAAAAAGTGCGCGGGAACCGTGGAGGGTGAATCCAAATGGTAACGCTGCGGTGTCTCGCTCGCGACGCCCGCCTGCCCTTGCAGAACGCCGCCCCCTCGAGCATCCTCAAACCTGACCCTTGGCCTTTCGGGCCATTCCACCTCATTAGATGAGGTGAGAGGCACCCTTGGTTTCAGAACCTACGCCGGCGGGCGCGCTCGCGGCGGAAAACAGGATTTCGGGTGGCCCCAGCCGTTCAGGACGGCTATGATGAACGGTCAAGAGGAGTTCCGGCAGTTGGCAGGCAGGCTCCGCGAAGGTTTCCCCGACCCGGCCGGGGAGCCGCCCCGATCGTGGGCGGGCAAGGATTCCGTGGGCGCCAGGCGCGTTCGAAGCGGAATCGCCGGACTTGCAGAAAGCATTTTCAGCGGTGATTTCTGGATCGTGCGGGAGCATTCGTGAGTGAAGCCATCATAAAAGTGGTCAATCTGGTGAAAAGCTACGGCGCGGTGCAGGCGGTCCGCGGCGTCAGCTTCGAGGTAGGCGAAGGGGAAGTTTTCGGTCTGCTGGGGCCAAACGGGGCCGGCAAGACCTCGACGGTGGAGATTCTGGAGGGGCTGCGGCGGCCGGACAGCGGAAAAGTGACGGTCTGCGAGCTCGATCCCGAGCGGGACAGCGCCGAGTTGAAGCAGAAGGTTGGCGCCGTTCTGCAGCTCACTTCCCTGCCCGACAAGATACGGGTGGAAGAGGCGCTCAACCTGTTTACCGGCTTCTACCGGAAGAGAAGCAATCCGGAGACGCTGCTCGAACGCTTCCAGCTCACCGAGAAGCGGCGAGCCTTCTATCACCAGCTCAGCGGCGGCCAGAAGCAGCGTTTGGCCCTGGCCATGGCGCTGGTCAACGACCCGCAGGTGTTGTTCCTGGACGAGCCGACGGCGGGCTCGATCCGCAGGTGCGGCGGGAGATCTATTCCATCATCGACGAGCTGCGTCAGGAGAAGAAAACGATTTTGCTGACCACACATTACATCGAGGAAGCCGAGCGGCTCTGCGACCGGGTCGCGATCATCGACCACGGGCAGGTGATCGCGCTCGGCACGCCGCGCGAGTTGAAGAACCGCTCGGCCGGAACGACGCGCATCGAGGTGCGCCTGGCTCGTTCGGAGCCTGATGGCACGCTTCGAAATCTCGACGCCGTCGCGGACCTGTACGAATTCGACGGCACTTACGTGCTCCACTCCACCCGGGTTCCCTCGACCATCGTTTCTCTGGTGAAGCATCTCGAAAGCGAGGGAAACGAGCTGCAGGGCCTGGAAATCGCGACGCCGACGCTCGAGGATGTGTTCATCGAGCTGACCGGCCGGCGGCTGAGGGAGTAGCGCGATGACGGCAACCATGGCACTTACCGGCGTTCGCATGCGGCTGGCCCTGCGCAACCGCGCCTTCATCTTCTTCACCGTCGTCATGCCGATCGCTTTCCTCTTCGGCTTCTTCCTGATTTTCGGACGTGGCGGGCCGCTGGCGATTACCTACCTGCTCGCCGTGGTGCTGGCGCTTTCGGTGATGGGCAGCTTCTGGGGCCTCAGCATGCAGCTGGTCTCATTTCGCGAGCAAGGGATTCTGCGGCGATTCCGGCTGACGCCGATCGGCGCCGGTCCGCTGCTCGCCTCGAGCATCTTTTCGAACTACATGCTGACGCTGCCGACGATCGTGATCGAGTTCCTGGCGGCGTGGTGGCTGTTCGGCATGAAGCAGTGGGGCAACATGTTGAGCATCGTCCTGCTGCTGACGATTGGCTCGGCGGCGTTTTCGGCGCTGGGGCTGATCGTGGCGAGCGTCACGAACTCGATGCAGGAAACCCAGGCCATTAATAACGTGCTCTGGTCGGTTTTCTTCTTCCTTTCCGGAGCGACGATTCCGCTGCCGGTATTTCCGCTCTGGATTCAGCATGCGGCGTTCTACCTGCCGGCGACGTATCTGGTGAGCGGGCTGGAACGGGCGATGGTGCTGGGAACGGGCGTGGCGGGCGTGGCCGGGGACCTGTTGGCGCTCGCGGCCTCGGTTCTCGTGGCGTTCGAGGTTTCGCGGCGGCTGTTCCGCTGGGAGCCGGAAGAGAAGGTGTCGTCGCGAGCGAAAGTGTGGGTGCTCGTCGCGGTCATCCCGTTCCTGCTGCTTGGCGCGATCGAGAGCCATTCGAAGACGCAGGTCACCCAGATGCAGCAGATTTTCCACGCGATCGCGCCGCACGGACTGTCGTTCACGGGCAAGTGAAGTTGCGGCAGTTCCAGGACGCCAAGAGCCGATGGAATGAGCAATACCGACGATCGAACGGCGGCCGCGGGCGCGGGCCCCTATGCTATAATCGCGACGCGAGCCGGGACACGGCGCGCGCAGCCCGGGGACGAAAGAGCGTGCACTCCGGAAGCGCCTTCAATACGTTCCAATTTGGCCCTTTTCTTAGAGTTCATTCCCAGCCATCCTGTACTTCGGCAGTGAAATTTCCTCAAGCGGAGTGACCCCATGGCAGTGTCGAAAACGGAAAAAATCTGGCACAACGGCAAGATGGTGGCGTGGGATGACGCGCAGATTCATGTTCTCTCGCACGTAGTGAGCTACGGCTCGGCCGTCTTCGAGGGCATTCGCTGCTACAAGACGCCGCAAGGTCCGGTGGTTTTCCGGCTGCGCGAGCACATGCAGCGCCTGTGGCGCTCGGCGCACATCTACCGGATGGAGATTCCGTTTTCGCTCGACGATCTGTCGAATGCCGCCCTCGAACTCGTCCGCGCCAACCACATGGATTCCTGCTACGTGCGCCCGGTCGTCTTACGCGGCTACGGCGAGATGGGCGTGAACCCGTACGGCTGCCCGATCGAGACCTACATGGCGTGCTGGGAGTGGGGAACGCTACTTGGGCGAGGAAGCGCTGCGGGAGGGAGTCGACGTGTGCGTCAGCTCCTGGCGGCGCCCGGCTCCTGACACGCTGCCGCAGATGTCGAAAGCCGCGGCCAATTACATGAACTCGCAGCTCATCCGCATGGAGGCGATGGCGAACGGCTACACGGAAGGCATCGCGCTCGACACGCAGGGTTACGTGGCCGAAGGATCGGGCGAGAACCTCTTCGTCGTTTACGACGGCCGCGTGTGGACGGCCCCGCTGGCCAATTCCGTGCTTCCGGGAATCACCCGCTCGACCATCCTCACCTTCTGCCAGGACTTCGATATTCCCGTCGTCGAGCAGGCCATGCCTCGCGAAATGCTGTACGTCGCCGACGAACTCTTCTTCTGCGGCACCGCCGTCGAAGTCACGCCGATCCGTTCGGTGGACAAGGTGAAAGTCGGCGCCGGGCATCGCGGCCCGATCACCGAGCGGCTCCAGAAGGAATTTTTCGCCACCACCAGCGGCGAAAAACCGGATACGCGCGGCTGGCTGACCCCGGTCAACGCCGCCGTCAGCGCGGGCCGCTAGGGCCGGTGCGCTGAAGAGGGGACCCGCGCCTCGCTGCCCTGACGTCCTAGGCAGGTTCAAGTCCGAGTAGCACAGGCATTCCTGCCTGTGCGGTTTCTGGTCCGATGTGAATCGGGGACGCGGCCGCAGCATCACACGGGCGCACAGGCAGGAATGCCTGTGCTACCCCAATCCCAAGCGCGGCGTCGCTCCCAGTGACGCGGGCACTCTTGCCCGCGCGATCGTGTCCCGCCAGAGCAAGAGCTTCCAGTCATCAAATTTTTCTCAGGATTCATTCGTCACTCCGAGCGAGACGGGGATGCGGTGCGTCTTGCCGAGTTCTCGAGAAAGGCTGGCGGGCTGAAGCCCGCCGCTACACGACTTTTCCCCGTGCTTCCGCCAGATTCCTTGCGAGACTTCACGATCAGGGCGATTGTGCCCCGGTCGGCGTCATTATCCAGACTCTGAGGGCTGGGAGCACTGATGAGGGCCGATCTTCTCTTTTGACGCGTTCGGTCGCGATTGACTACAATCCCGGCGCTCGGGAAAATGATCGCGCCGTGCGCCGCGCCGCCCAACAACTCGCCATCGAATTTGCCGGCACCTTCCTCGTCGTCTTTTTCGCCGCCGGGGCGCTGGCCGTCGATCCGTGGCTGAAGACCGCCGGCGAGCCGGTGCTGGGCACGCTCGGCGCGGCGCTCGCCTATGGCCTCGCGGTCGCGGCGATGACGGAAATTGCCGGGCCGGTTTCGGGCGGCCATCTGAATCCGGCCATCTCGCTGGGCTCGTGGGCGACGCGAAAGATGGGGATGTGGCGGCTGCTAGGCTACGTGCTGGCGCAACTTGCCGGCGGCCTGGCCGCCGCGCACGCACTCACCGCCGTCATGCCGGAAGCAGCGTGGCAGGCGGCCGGACTCGGCACGCCGGCGCTGGCTTCGAGTCTCACGCGGGCGCAGGGGATGACGCTCGAAGCCATTCTGACCTTCGCCGTATCGCTGGTTTTCTTCCGCACGACCGCCGTTTCGGGCCGGGCTTCGGGATGGGCCGTTGGGGCCGCGGTGGCCGCGGCGGCGCTTGTGGCGCTACCGGTCACGGGCGCTGCGCTGAATCCGGCGCGGGCCTTCGGGCCGGCTCTGGTGTCCAGGCAGTGGGCCAATCACGGCGTCTGGTGGGTGGGGCCGCTGGTTGGCGGCGTGCTTGGCGCGTGGCTCAGCAGCGCGCTGGGCTCGGCTGAGCGCTCTTCCTAGAACAGGAAATATCGGTGGCACAGGCTTTCCTGCTTGTGCGCCATTTCTCTCGAGCCATCGGAGACTAAAGCCCCTCTCATCACGCAGGATTGATGTCGCGGCTGAAGGCGCGACCCCCGAAGTCCTACCCATTTTTCCGCAACTTGTGAAGCCGGACCCTCACGAAGCAGGCGTCACCACGGAGACGCCCTCTGCTGTGTGTTTTGCGCACGTCGAAAAACGTTGCTGCCGGCTGCGCCGGTTATTTCTGGAGGCTGCTGATTGTTGGGTTGGCTTGGCCGGGCGTCATATCGGCCACGATCGCCTTGGACGGCGAGATCAGATAGACGACCGCGCTGCCGCTCCCGAGCGGGGCACGGCCGTCGGGCGACACCGAATACGTATCCGAGAAGCTCGCGAGTGGAACGCGGCCGCCGGCTGGACTGATGCTGCCGGCCGTTCCGTCGAGCTTTCCAGGGACGGTGCTCGTCACCACGCCCCATTCGACCGAAGAGGCGCTGGCCGGCGCGGCGACGGTGCCGAGAACGTAATTTCCGGAAAGCGACGCATTGCTGAAAACGCCGGGCGCACGCGGCGCGAGGGCGCCGATCGAGGCGGCGGGTCCGGTGCCAACGAGAAGCGCCTGATTCTGCGCCACCAGATAGGAGACCAGCGACTCGCCGAGAGCGGGAAAGCTCATCTTCACGCGGCCATCCGGGGCGACGCTGTAGGTCCCGGAACCCGAGAGCGTTCTGGACCTTCCCCGCGTCGTTCCGGTCGATGCGGAATTGGAGTCCGCCCGAACCATCGAATGTCACCAGCCCCGCCGCGATGCTGGACGAGTTCGCCTTGGTGCCCGCGCCGGCGAAGTCGATCACGCTGGCGCCGTCGAGCGAGGCGGCCGAGAAACCGGTGGGATCAGAGGGCGACTGGGCGAGTGCCTTGCCGCTGCTGAGAGGCTGGACGAGCCGGTCGCCGGTGCTGACCAGGAACACTTTCTTCGGAGAGACAACGTAAAAGGCCCAGTTCAAAACACCACCGGGCGTCGCGAGCGCGAGCGTGCCCCGGCCGGCGGAAGAGACGGCATAGCTGCCCGTGAGCGGCAATTCGGGAGCGACGGCGCCCGCGTCGTTCGTGTCGAGCGTACCGGCGCTGATCTTGCCGTTGCCGTCGGCGCGGAACGCGCCGGCAAGACTGAGGCGACCGCCGGCGGCGCCGGCGCCCGAGGCGCTGAAGGCGTAATTGCCAAGGACGGACGCCGGTGAAAATCCGGATACGGTCTGCTTTTCGAAGGTCCCCGAACCGCGAGTTCCCGAATCGTCGTACTCGACGAATTGCGCTCCATCTCCGGCGGAATTCAGAGCGAACTGGAACGTGCCAAGCGCGGTTCCCTGCGAACTGGTCAGGGTGAGTGTGCCGACGTTGTCCGCGCCGACGGTATAGGCGCCGGTGATGGTCTGGGAGGTCGTCACTCCGGAGGCGCGATTGATGTCGGCGGTGCCTCCGGTGACGTTACCGGCGCCATCGGCCGTGAAACTGCCGGCGGCGGCGACCGCGCCGCTCGAATCGTAACCATTGAAGAGGAAAGCGTAGCTGCCGGTAAGCTTCGACTGGGTGGCCGAAGAACTGACGGTAATCGTGGCCGACCCCGTGCTTTTGATGGCAACCGCCGAGGTCGCCATCAGGGTAACCGTGGTGGGATTCGGCACCGTGCTCGGCGCGAAATAGGTGGTGGCGACGCCGCTGGCCGTGCTCGGCGGAGAAACACCGCCGCAGGCCGGCGAGCAAACCTTTCCGCTCTGGAGCAGGCTCCAGGTGACGCCCGAGCCGGTCGGATCGTTCGCGACCGTCGCGGTGAAGGTCGCGCGGGAGTTCACCGCGACCGTGCCCGTCGTCGGGGAAACGGAAACAGCGATTGGCGGATAGAGATTGAGCGTGGCCGATGCCGAAACCGTCTTGTCGGTGACGGAGGTGGCGACGGCGGCAAGCGTGGCGGGGTTCTGAACCGTGCTCGGAGCGGTGTAGGTGGTGGCGACGCCGCCGGCGGTCTGCGTGGGCGAAATCGTTCCGCAGGTGGGGGAACACGATTGGCCGTTTTCGGTCAGAGTCCAGTTCACGCCCTTCTCGGAGACGTCGTTGTTCACCGTCGCGACCAGCGAAAGCGTCTGGCTTGGATAGACGTTCGCGAAAGTGGGGTAAACCGAGACCGTGATCGGCTGAACGATGATGGTCGCCGATCCGGTCAACTTGGTATCGGCCGTCGAGGTGGCCACCAGAGTGATGGTCGCCGGCGATCCGGGGGCGGTATAGGTGACGGAGGAGCTTGTCGTGCCGGTGGTGGAACCCGAAAGCGTGCCGCAGCCGGACGAGCAGGCGGTGCCATTCTGCACGAGTTGCCAGGTCACGGCCTGGTTGCCCGAGCCGCCGGTGACGGTTGCGGTGAATTTCTGCGTGCCATTGACGGGCACGTTCACATAGGTCGGAGAGACGGAAACGGAGGTGCTGCCCTGAATGGTGATGGTGGCGGAGGAAGTGGCGCTCGGCGCGGACACGGAACTGGCCGTCAGCGTCACGATATTGTTGGACGGGGCGGCCGTCGGCGCGGTGTAGGTGAGGATCTTGCCGCTGGAAGTGCTGGTGGCCGAAATCTTGCCGCACGCCGGCGAGCAGGCGACTCCGTTCTGCGTGACTTGCCAGTTGACGCCCTTGTTCGCGGTGTCGTTGACGACCGACGCTATGAAATCGTAGGTGGCGCCGAGCGGGACCGCGGCGGAGGCCGGCGAGACGAGCACCGAGATGCCTCCGGCGACCGAAACCGGCGCCGAGGCGAAAACGCCGGGGTTGGCGATCGAGGTGGCCGTCAGCGTGGCACTGACGGGAGCGCCGGGCGCGGTGTAGGTGGTGGAGGCGCCGCTGGCGGTGGTCGTGATGGAAACCGTTCCGCAGCCGGGCGAGCAGAGCACTCCGCCCGCGCTAAGGGACCAGGTGACTCCCTGATGGCTCGAGTCATTGGTCACAGTCGCGGTGAATTGTTGCGTGCCGCCCTCGGCCAGCGATGCCGACTTCGGCGAGATGCTAACCGTGAGCGAGGTAGAGCCGCTGCTGCTACTGCTGCCGCCGCTGCTGCCGGTGTTGCCGCCACATCCGAAGGTAAGCCCCAGAGCCAGAAAGAGCCCGCCGACGAGCAGTCTTCCCGGCGTCGCCGCGGGCGCGGGCCGAAACCGGCGCCCTGTCGTGCGCGGACCGCCGAGAAAAGAGCGCAAAGAACCCAGTAGCATGAACAATCCCCTTCACCCCATCCGGAAGCGGACAAGAATCGAACACACCGCCGCCTTCCGTCAAATTCGCACTTGCCAGGAAACGCCCTGTTCGCGCTCTGCCTTGCTTATTTCCGGCGCATGGCGGTCCAATCGATGTCGAAGCTGCGCACCTGGGCGCTGCCTTTCATCGCGTCGCCATCGACCTTCCCGCTGTAATCCATCTCGAATTCACCGCGCGGCGTCTCGCGCTTGACGGCGAACCGGACGTCGTCGCCTTTTACCGTACCCTCGAAATTGCTCGATCCGCGAGGCCCCTCGAGGGTGCCCCTGATCTTATCGCCGTCCTGTTCGATCGTCAGCGTTTGCGTCACGGTGCCGCGGCGGCCTTGCATGGAAAGCTCCCACGTGCCGGCAACGTTTGCGGCCTTGGGAGCCGCGACAGCCTTTACCATGCCGAGCGACAACACGAGCGCGCAGGCGCCCGCCGCCCAACCCAATCTTCCATGCATCGATTTGCTCCTGCCCCGCCCTTTCGCGTACTGAGACGCGGCCGGCCCGGCAGGGGTTTCTCGCGCATGGCACTTCGCCATTGTACAGCAAGGGCTTCCGGTCGTGGTCTGGTCCGCGTGGATTGCTTCCGGGCGGCGTCGTCCGGCCGCCGAGCCTCTATTCTTCATCCTCACCATCCGCTTCAGGGAGCGCATTCGACGGGTCGCCACGGCGTCTCATCTCGGCGCGGATACGGTCGCCAGGGAAACCCGCCCGGAGCAGGTTCTGGTAAAGCGAAGCGGCTTGGGCGCGGTCGAGCGCGGAGGGGTCGGAGGCGGCATGACGGCGCAGCCAGATTTCGATACGGCGGCGAATCATCGCCGATTCGTCGGCCTGGGAGGCAAGTTCCTCGATCGCGGCCGCAATGTGGGTATCGGCGACGCCACGCGCCCGCAGTTCTCGAGCGATGCGGAAGCGGCCCTGGCGGCGATTGGAGGAGCGGTCCCGGGCGAATTGGCGCGCGTACCGCGCATCGTCGACGAGGCCCTCCGCCCGCAGACGCGAAAGCACCAAAGCGGCCATGGCGCGATCGTCCGAGCGCCGCTCGAGATATTGGCGCATCTCGTGAACCGAATGCGCGCGCCGGGCAAGCGCGCCGATAGCCGCGGCGTAGAGTTCGACTTCGGTCGAAATCAGGCGGGGCTTTCGGGCCATGGACAGAACAGCATAGGAACGTGCCGCGCCGCGCGCAAGCGGCGATCGCCAGGCGGAAGCGTTTTCCGCGCCGTGCGCGAAGCGGTGGGCGGCCTTGCCGGGGACCAGCGGGCGCCCGCATCGTTTGCCGGACGCCAGGGCCTATTTCTTCTTGTAGCTTCCAAAAATCGGTTCCGGCTCGGGAATCGCCGCGCCATCCTTGCGCGGCGAGGAGGCCGCGTACTTCATTCCCGTTGCCGAATCGTACATGACCGCGTGGCCGCCGCCCATGATGGAGCTTGCGAACGCGCCACGCAGGTGGAGCACGTAGCCCATCTGGATGAGCTTTTGACGCACCGCCTCCGGCACGCGATCCTCGATGAAGAAATCGCAGCCGTCGAGACCCGCATTCCGGAATCGCGGCGCTTCGAGCGCGCCCTGCAGATCCATCCCGAAATCGACGACGTTCGAGACGAATTGCGCGTGGGCCTGCGGTTGGTTCAGCCCGCCCATGATGCCGAAGCCGACGTGCAGCGGACCCTTCTGCATGAAGCCGGGAATGATGGTGTGGAACGGGCGCTTGCGCGGGGCGAGGACGTCGGGGCTTTTCGGGTCGAGATCGAAGAGCGCGCCGCGATCCTGAAGGGCGAAGCCATACTCGGGGACGACGACCGCCGAGCCGAATTCGTTGTAGAGGCTCTGAATCAGCGAAACGATGTTCCCGTCGCTATCGACGACGGTCATGTAGCTGGTATCGCCGGCGAAGCGCATCGGATCGCCTGGCGCGACGTGGCAGGCGGCCTTGTCCGGGGAGATCAGCTTGGCGCGCTCGGCGGCGTAGGCTTTCGAGATGATGCCCTTGACCGGGATTTTCACGAAGCGCGGATCGCCAATGTAACGCCGCAGGTCGGCATAGGCCAGTTGCTGCGCCGCCATCTTGACGTGAAACGCTCTGGCGCTCAGGAACCCGTCCTTGGCCAGGGGAAAGCGTTCCATGATGTTCAGCATCTCGAGCGCGGCCATGCCCTGCCCGTTCGGCGGCAGCTCGTAGACGGTCCAGCCGTGGTAGGTGGTGGAAATCGGCGTGACCCATTCCGGCTTGAAATCGGCGAGATCGGCGGCCGACATCACGCCGCCGAGCTTGTCCGAGGTTTTGAGAATCGCCTTGGCGATCGGCCCGCGATAGAAGGCCTCCGGGCCCTCGTTGGCGACGAGCTCGAGCGCGCGGGCGTAACCGGGGTTCTTGAACATCTGGCCAACCTTGGGCACCTTGCCGCCCGGCAGGTACACCTCGGTGTTCACGCCATCCTTGAGCGCCTTGCTCTGGTCGGCCCAGTAGGCCGCGACGAATTGGGTGACCGGAAACCCGTGGCGGGCGAAATAGATCGCCGGCTGAAAGAGCTCCGTCCATGGCAGGCGGCCGAACCTCTGGTGCAGCGCGGCCCAGCCGGCGACGGCGCCGGGAACGGTCACCGAATAGATGCCGCGCATCGGCACTTCCTTGAAGCCCTTCTTATTCATGAACTCGAGCGTGAGTTTTTCGGGCGCCCAGCCGCTCGAGTTGAGACCGGTGAGCTTGCCTGTCTTCGCGTTGTATTCGATCGCGAAGAGGTCGCCGCCCATGCCGTTCATCATCGGCTCGAGCACACCCATGGCGGCGTTTTCGGCGATGGCGGCGTCGGCGGCCGAGCCGCCGCGCGCCAGGATTTCCGCCGCCGCCTGCGACGCGATCACCTGATCGCTCGCCGCGATGCCCCCCTGCGAGATGACCATCGAGCGCGCGGCGGTGCGGTCGGTGCCGCTGTGCGGAAACTGGGCCAGCAAGGGCAGGGCAAGAGAAGTTGCGAGAAAAAGGCCAAGAAGCACGGTAGCGTATCTCATGGACGGGGAGTGTAGCGGGGCCCGGCGCCGGTGGCAACCTTCTCGTGGCGCCCGGCCAGGGATTGACGGCGACGGCGCGACGGCATAGGGTTTCGCGGTGATGGAGCCGGGAGTGGCAGTGCCTGTCGTGTCGGGAGCGGTTCGGCGCTGAATTTCGGCAAGGGAACACGGTGATGTGGCGAATTCTGGAACTGGTTTGGGCGAGCGCGGTGCTCGTCGGATTGCCGCTCTCCTCGCGGTCGCTCGGGCGGCGGCTGCGCGAGGCGCCTGTCGAACGCATGGGCATGTACGCGAGCGCCGTGCTCAGCCACTTCCTGTTGCTCGCGCCGACGCTGCTCTTTGACCTGAAGGGCGATCGTGCCGGCATTCACCTGCTCCTCGGATCGCTTCCCTTGCCTCGATTCATCCTCTGGACGCTCGGGACGCTCGCGGTATGCGTCGCGATGTGGGGCGCCATGCTGCTCGAGTCGAAGATGCATCCGGAAATCTCCGACGCGGTCGTGCTGAGCATGCTGCCGAGAACGCGGCGGGAGATGGCGGCATTCTCCGGCGTTTCCTTGACGGCGGGATTCGCCGAAGAGTATTTGCTGCGCGGATTCTGCCTGGGAGTTTTGGCTCACTGGACCGGATCGATGTGGCTCGCGGCCGCGGTGACGACGCTCTCGTTCGGGCTCGCGCACCTCTACCAGGGACCGCGGGGCGCGGTGCGGGCAACGGTTCTCGGCGCGGTGCTCGCGATCCCCGTCGTCGTGACGGGCTCGCTCGGGCCGTCGATGATCGCCCATGCGGCGACGGATCTGGTTTCCGGCCGCTGGACGTTGCGGATCCTGCGCCGTTGGGGCGTCGCGACCGAATAGAACCCGGCTCTCGGCAGCGGACAACGGCAACTCTCGCTCTTCCGCGGCGGTCAGCCTTCCGTATTCAGCCTTTAACAAGGCACACTTCCGTGCCGGTTGCGGCACTGCCTGGCTTTTCTCCGCGGCCTCTGCGTCTCTGCGGTAAAGCCTTTTTCAGTTCTTAATCTTCCGTCGCCAGTCACACGCGGCGATCGATCAGCCGTTCTTCACCCCGCCACAGAAGTACTCGATCCATTTCGACATTTTCTACAGAAGTTTAGGCCTCTCGCTTGCTTGACCGCCGGTGTGAGGAGCGCGGAAGTCGAGCGCACCGGATGATGCGAAGCGACAGCAAAAAACGAACCGGCCCGAGCGACGCGACAACCTCGCGGAGGGCCACGACGAGAGAGCCGAACGGCCATCTGTGGCCGGAGGATTGCCAAGGCGCGACAGCGTCGATGTTGCTGACCCAGCATGGGTTCGCGCCGGGCGCGCGGAAAATTCGAGACCGGATTTTCCCGCGCATGGCCGCCGCGACGCGACGCCACGCGCATTCATCCAGCCGCCGTGCGTCACGCGTGATGCGGCCGGATTCGACGGTCTGCCGAGCACCGCGTATGACCGCGTTCAGTTCGCGAATGGAGTTCATCGGCGGGAATCGGGAATCAATTCGGGAAACGCTGGAAGCTGCCACAAAGCAACGGTCGCCGGTCCCGGCGGCACGGGGATGAGGAGGAAAAAAGAATGAGCTGTCCCGCCACGCCGCTTGCGGTCAGGAGCGAGCTCGATCTCCCGCCCGAGGAGGTGATTTTCGGCCTCTCGGAGGAGATGCAGGTGGTTCGCCGGCAGGTGGAGACCGCGGCGAGCGCGAATGTCCCCGTTCTGATTGGCGGCGAAAGCGGAACGGGCAAGGAGGTCGTGGCGAAGCTGATTCACTTCCGTTCGCCGTGGAGAACCGGGGCCTTCGTCAAGGTCAACTGCCCGGCGATTCCCGGGACGCTGCTCGAGAGCGAGCTGTTTGGCTACGAGCGCGGCGCGTTCACCGGCGCCTACGCGGCGAAACCCGGCCGCGTGGAAACGGCCGAGCGCGGAACGCTGTTCCTCGACGAGATCGCCGAGCTCGAGCCCGCGCTCCAGGCCAAGCTGCTGCAATTGCTGCAAGACGGCCGCTTCTGCCGCATTGGCGGCCAGCAGGAACGCAAGGTGGAAGTACGCGTCGTTTGCGCCACCAATCACGACCTGGCCGACGATGTCGAGGCCGGCCTTTTCCGCCGCGATCTCTTCTACCGCATCAACGTGCTTTCGATCGTGCTCCCTCCGCTCACCGAGCGCCGGCGCGACATTCCCGCGCTCGCGCGGTATCTGGTCGAAAGATACAGCGCGAAATACGGCCGCCCGGCGCCGCCGGTAAACAGCCGGATTCTGCAACTGCTGGAGGCTCGCTTCTGGCCGGGCAACATTCGCGAACTCGAAAACGTGATGAAGCGATACGTGATTCTCGGTTCCGAGGAAGCCTTCGCCATCCCCGCGAATCCGGTGCGGCCGGGCGGCAACGTTCACGGCAGCGGCATCGCCAAGTACACGGGACCGAACCTGCCCGGCGACGCGGACGAATCGCTCAAAACCATCGTGCGCCACGCGGTGAAGGAGCTCGAGCGCGACATCATCCTGCGCACGCTCGAGGCCAACCGCTGGAACCGCCGGATGGCGGCGCGCGCGCTCCGCATCAGCTATGCCGCCCTGCTCTACAAGATGCGCGAGGCCGGCGTTCCGCCGATGCGCGGGCCGCGGGCCGCGAAACTGCCCGAGCAGCTCGATCTGCCCGAAAACAGCAAGCCCTGAGAAGGAGAGGAGGAGTCCGATGAAGCACCCCGTTTCGCTCTATCGATCGCTCTGGCTGAGCTTCGCCGCCGCACTGGCGGTGGCCGGCGCCGCGCAGGCGGTGCAGAAGAAAAGCCCGCCAGTGCGCGTGGCTGAGAATTTCACCGCTACGGCGCGTCCCGCGCCGCCCCCGCCGTCCCGCGCGGTGGATCCGGCGCCCCACGAGTACGTCATCGGCCGCGAAGACGTGCTCGCGATCGACGTGTGGCGCGAGCCGGAAATCTCGCGGGTCGAGCCGGTGCGGCCCGACGGCCGGATTACCCTGCCGCTCATCGGGGAGGTGCGTGCCAGCGGCAAGACGCCGAGCGCGCTCGAGCAGGAGATCGGGGAGAAACTCTCGGGCTACATCCACGATCCCGCCGTGACGGTGATCGTGCAGCAGGCGAACAGCCACCACTTCAACATCATCGGCGACGTTCTCCGCCCCGGCTCCTATTCGCTCGACGGTCCGATGACGGTGCTCGACGCGATTGCCGTCGCCGGGGGATTCCGCGAGTTCGCCAAGCTCACCCGCATCTACGTGGTGCGCCACCTGCCCGACGGAAACTCCGCGCGCATCCGGTTCAACTACAAGGCCGCCGTCCGCGGCAGCCAGCGCGAGCTCAATCTGACACTCGAACCCGGCGACACCGTGATCGTTCCCTGAGGAGAAACATGACGATGACGCGAAGCACCTGGAGATGGCTCCTGCTGTTCGTTCTCGTGCCGCTCGCGGCCTGGGGACAGCAAGCCCGGACGCAGGGCGGCGGGACGGCGACGGCGAACGCGCCGGCCGCGGCGGCGGTGAACACCTATGGCAGCGGAGTCGAGGACGAGCCTTCGCTCACCGATGCCGGCTTCGTCCACAACTTTCTTTTTCTCGGCGCCGACCTGTCCTCGCGCTACGACGACAACGTCCGCCAAACCAACAGCGGACGGGTTGCCGACACCGGATTCGTCATCTCGCCGGAAATCGCGTTCCGGCGCGAAGGCGGACGCGTGGGCGTGGCGTTCCGCTATCGGCCGACGCTGCTCTTCTACCGGCACGAAACAGCCTACAACGAGCAGGATCACGACCTCGGCTTCGACGGCAACCTCCGCGCGACACAACAACTGAGCTTCCGCCTGCGGACCGACGTCGTCGACCGCAGCGGACTGCTTCAGTCCTTCTCCGGGCCCGCGGTGATTCCCGCGCTCGGTTCGCCGGGACATCTGAACGACACGATCGTCACGCCGTTCGCGAACGAGTTCGAGAACAACTCGCGGGCCGACGCGACCTACGAACTCAGTCCGCGCGCCGAGTTCGGCGTTTTCACGACCTACATGCTGCGATCGTTCGGGCAGCCGGCGCAGTCGCGGGTGGCGTTGTTTGAAACCGAGGGCCGGAGCGCGGGGGCGCGATACATCTACCGGACGAGCCCGCGGACGACGCTCGGCCTGGTCTACATGCACGAGGAGTTGCACATCGGCCCGCGGACGCGGCTCGGTCTCGACACGCCGTCGGTGGGCCTGACGCTCGTGCTGTCGCCAAGCCTCTCCGTGAACGTCTACGGCGGGCCGGTCTACACGCGCCTGCGCGACACGATTCTCGTTCCTTTCGGGCCGCTCGTCACTCTGGCCTTTCCGAACGACCGGAACGACTGGCGCTGGGCGGCCGGCGGCGGACTCAGCCTGCGCGCGGGACGGACCGCGTTCCGGGCGAGCGCGTCGCACCAGGTGAGCGACGGCGGAGGCCTGCTGGACGCGGTGACTAGCGACGTGGCCGAGGCGAGCATCGAGCGGCGCATGGCGCGCGGCTGGACGGTCGAATGGGCGGCGGGATGGGAGCGCAACGCGTCGCTACCCTCGGCGCTCGTCGAAGGCGGGCTCGAAGGCGAGTACGGCCGCATCGTGATCCGGCACCCGATTTCGGAAATGGTGAGCGCAGCCATGGGCTACCAGTTCCAGCGGCAGCGGGAAAGCGGGCCGGCGCCGATCGGCTCGAATTTCGACCGCAACTTCGTCTACGTCACGCTGGCGTATCGGTTCAAAAACATTCCTCTCGGACGGTGAGTGATGGACGAAAAGCAAAGGCAGCTCGATTGGCGTGATTACTGGGAGGTTTTGACGCGGCGGCGGTGGGTCCTCGCGGGCGCGCTGTTCGTTTGCGGCATCGCGGCGACGGTTGGAGCGGACCTGTGGCCGGTGCGTTACCGCTCCGACGCGCTGGTTCTGGTCGAGCGGCAGGACGTGCCGAAGGAATACGTCCAGCCGAACGTCACCGCCGATGCCAGCGAGCGTCTCGCGAGCATCCGGCAGCAGGTGCTCAGCCGCACGCGCCTCGAAAGCCTCATCGCCCGCTACCGCCTCTACCCGAACGACTCCGGGCGCCTCGGCCGCGACAAGCTGGTCGACGAGATGCGCAGGGACATCCGCGTCGTTCCGGTCGCGACGGCCGGGGGCCGCGGCCTGACCGCCTTCCGCATCGAGTACACCTACGATTCCCCGCGCGTGGCGCAACAGGTGGCCGGCGACCTGACGTCGGAGTTCATCAACGACAGCATCGAGGCGCGCACCGAGGCGTCGGTCGCGACGACGAATTTCCTCGAGGCGCAGTTGGCCGAGGCGCAGAAGACCTTGACCGGCGAGCAGGCGCGGCTGACCCGGTTCAACGCCCGTTACCTCGGCGAGTTGCCCGACCAGCAGCAGAGCAACGTGCAGATTGTGAGCGGCCTCGAGTCGCAGCTCTACGCCGAATCGAACGCGCTCGACCAGGCCAGGCAGCAGCGGATTTATCTCGAATCGCTCGCCGCGGCCTACCGCCGCGCGGCGCGGCAAGCCGCCGACGGAGCCGCCGGCCCCGGCGGCGGCGCGACGCCGCTCGCCGTCATCGACAAGACGATCGCGGGCCTCGACGCCCGCCTCACCGCGCTCCAGGCGAAATACACGGCGAAGTTTCCGGACGTCGTCCGGACCCGCCAGCAACTCGAAGAGTGGCAGGCGATGCGCCGCAAGGCCGCGGCGGCGCGGACCGCTCCCGCCGCGGAGCCGGGACCCGCGGCGGAAACCGCGGATTCGGCCGCGACGGACGGTTCCCTCGCCCCGAATCTCGCCGAAGTCCAGAGCCGGCTCAAAGCGACCGAGGCGGAAATCGGCTATCACACCCGTCAAATCGCCCAGCTTCGTGGGCGCATCGCCGAGACCGAGACGCGCCTGCGGCTCACTCCGTTGCGTCAGCAGCAACTCGCCGACCTCACGCGCGACTATCAGAACGCCCGCGACAACTATCAGTCGCTGCTCCAGAAGAAACTGCAGTCGGCGCTCGCCACCAGTCTCGAAAAGCGCGAGGAGGGTGAGCGGCTGCGCGTGATCGATCCGCCGAGCCTGCCGCAGCAGCCGGTATCGCCGAATCGCCTGGAAATCATTCTGGCCGGCTGGGCCGCGGGCCTCGCGGCCGGCGTGGGGATTGTTGCCGCCGAGGAGATGACCGACCGAACGCTGCGCGGCACCTGCGACGTCCATGGGGTGCTTCCCTGCCCGCTTCTCGCGCGGCTTCCCGTTCTGCGCTCGCCGGCCGACGCACGGCGCCGCGTCTGGATACGAGCCGGGGAGATCGCCGGGCTTGTGGTCCTGACCGTGGCCGCGGCCGGTTTTGCCGTTTACGTCCTGTTGGCGGCATAGCCATGTATCTCGACCATTTCCAATTGACGCGCAATCCGTTCGAGATGAGTCCCGATCCGCATTTCTTTTTCCCCACCGCGCAGCATCGCGAGGCGCTGGCCGGACTCGTCTACGGCATCACGGCGCGGAAGGGGTTTCTGGTGCTGACGGGCGAGGTGGGCACCGGGAAATCGCTCGTGGTCCGTTGCCTGCTCGACGCGCTCGACAAGCGCCGGGTCGCCTGCGCTTATGTCTTCAACAGCCTGCTCTCGCCGGGCGAATTCCTTCACTACATCGCCGAGGACCTGGGCGTCACGAGCGGGCCGTGCGCGAAGAACGAACTGCTCCTGCGTTTGAACCGTCACCTGATCGAGAACCACCTCAAGGGACTGACGACCGTCGCCATCATCGACGAGGCGCACCATCTCGACGCCGCAGTACTCGAGGAGGTTCGCCTGCTCACGAACCTCGAAACGCCGCAGGGCAAACTGCTGCAGATCGCGCTCGTCGGCCAGCCGGAACTTGACGCGAAGCTCGAAACGCACGACCTGCGCCAGCTCAAACAGCGCATCACGCTGCGCCTGCGCCTCGGCGGCCTCACCGCGCGGGAAACGTTCCGCTACGTCGAGGCGCGCCTCGCCGCCGCCGGAAACGCCTCCGGCGCGCTCTTCACCCCGGCCGCTCTGGCGATGATTCACTACTACTCGTCGGGAATCCCGCGCCTGGTGAACACGCTCGCCGACAACAGCCTGCTCGCCGCCTTCGCGGCGGGCCGGCGGCAGGTTGCGGTCGAGATGGTCGAGGAAGCGGCCGCGGACCTGCGCATGCGGCCCGAGTCGCGGGGCCTTTCGGCCTTCGCCCGGGAACTCGCCAGGGGTCCCCGTCGCGGCACGACCCTTCGCGCATCGGCCGCCGCGGCCGCCGCCGGAATCTCCCTCCAACGAAACGCACGAAATCCCCGTCACCTGCGAGGCACAACATGAGCCGGATTTTTGACGCACTCCGCAAGGCCGAAACCGAGCGCAACGAAGGCCAGGCCGCGACTGCCTTCACGGCAGCCCCGGCATGGCGCGAGGCGGCCGGCGGCGGCGCCCTTCCCACCGACGCGATCGATCGCCTGCCGGTGGTGCGCTGCGGACAGCCCGGACGCGGCCGCCGCTCGACGCCGCCCGGCGGCGCCGGCGAGGAGACCTTCCGCGTGCTGCGCCACCGACTGGAACTGATCCGGCGCCGGCGCCCACTCGGGAAACTCCTGGTGACGAGCGCCATCCCGAAAGAGGGAAAAACGACCGTCGCCACGAATCTCGCGGCGACGCTCGCCCGCACATCGAGCCGCGTGCTGCTCGTCGACGCCGACCTCCGCCATCCGGGCGTCGATGGAGCGCTTGGTCTCTCGGGGATGGCCGGCCTCGGCGATTGGCTCGAAGAGCGAGCCGATCTCTCATCCGTTCTCCGGCGAGTCGAGCCGCACGGCTTCGTCTACCTCGCGGCCGGCGAGGCGCGCGCGAATCCCGCCGAATTGCTGCGCCGCGCCCCGCTTGCCGAATTTCTCGCGGCCTCGGCGGCGACGTTCGACTGGATCATCATCGATTCCCCGCCGCTCGTGCCGTTTGTTGACGCGCACCACCTGGCTACGCTCGCCGACGGCGTGCTCGTGGTGCTGCGGCAGGACGTGACGCCGCGCCCGGCGATCGAGCAGGCGTTCGCCGCGCTCGATCGCGCATTCGTTGCCGGGGCGGTGCTGAACGGCGTCCGCGACACGAACCGGGGCTACTACGACTATTACGGCGAGCAGCGAGTCGCGCGCCGTAGCCGGCCGCCCGACGCGCTCGACGCGCTCGACGCGCGCGCAGCCGCGGTCGAGGTGAGCGCGAATGATTAAGGTGTTCCGCGTCCATCTGCCCGCGCGCACTTTGATCCTCGCCGCCTCGGAGGCCGTTCTCTCGGTCGGGCTGTTCGCGCTTGCCGTCGCCGGATGGCGCGACGGGGCCTGGCCCTGGCTCGTCTACGAAAACGGATTCCTGCGCATCGGCGCCGTCACCACGATCTTTCTTCTCTGCATGTACTACTACGATCTCTACGATTCGCTTGTCCTCAAGAGCCTGCGCGAAGCGCTCACGCGCCTGCCCGAAGTGCTGGGCACGGCGTGCCTGGCGCTGGCTGTCCTCTACCTCGCCGAACCGGGCATCCGGCTGCGGCTGGCTACGGTACTGCTGGGCATGGCGCTCGTCGGTCTCGCCATCGCCCTCCTCCGCCGCTTTTTCCTCGCCGTCAACCACTCGCCGCGACTGGCGGAGAGATTCCTGCTCGTGGGCGAAGGCCCGCTGGCGCAAGCGCTGGCGCGGGCCATCGAGCAAAGGCCGGAACTCGGGATCCGGGTCGTGAGCCAGGTGACGAAGGGAACGGGCGCGTTTGAAGCGGAAATTTCGGGCGGTGTCTCGCCGGCCTGGGCCGGCGGGCGAATCGACGGCGTCATTCTGGCGTCGGCGGGCGCGGCCGCGGCCGCGGCCCTCGCGCAATCCACCGGCATCGAGGTGCTCGACGGAATCGAGTTCTACGAGATCGTGACGGGAAAGGTGTGGCTCGACGCGCTGCGATCGCGGCAGCCATTGGCGCGGCGCGCCGGGGCCGTTTCGCCCCTTCTGTTCGTGACCGAGCGACTGACATCGCTGGCGGTTTCGCTTTGCGCCCTGCTGCTGGCGGCTCCGTTCATGGCCGCGATCGCCGCGGCGATCTGGCTCGATTCGGGCGGGCCGGTCATTTTTCGCCAGCAGCGCGTCGGCAAGAACGGCCGCGTCTTCACACTCTACAAATTCCGTTCCATGCGGAACGGCAATCACGGGCCTTTTCGTCCGGCCCGGCGGGACGACGAGCGATTCACGCGCGTCGGCCGCTGGCTCCGCCGAACGCGGCTCGACGAGCTGCCGCAGCTCTGGAACATCCTTCGCGGAGACATGTCGTTCGTCGGCCCGCGGCCGTTCGCCTGGGAGGAGGAGCGCGAGTGGGCGCGCGAGATTCCCTTCTACAGCCGCCGCTGGAACGTCAAGCCGGGGGTCACCGGCTGGGCGCAGATCCGCCGCGGCTACTGCGCGACGCGCGAAGACAACGTCGAAAAACTGGCCTACGACCTCTTCTACGTCAAGAACCTTTCCTTCGGTCTGGACCTGCTGATTCTGTTCCAGACGACCAAGATCCTGCTGCAAGGGCGCGGGGCGCGCTAGGAGGCCGGCGATGAACGCAACGAAATGGATCTTCTGGCTCTCGCTCGGCCTGGTTGGCTACGCCTACGTCCTGTATCCCGCCGCGCTGTGGATTGTGTGCCGGATCGCGCGCCGCTTGCGCCGCGCGCGGAACCTGAACCGGCCGGGCCGGAGCAGCGGCGCGCCGTCGCTGCCATACGACTGCCCTACCGTCTCGCTCGTGGTCCCAGCCTTCGACGAGGAAAAACATCTGCCCGCGAAGCTCGCGAATCTCGACGAGATCGATTACCGCGGAGACAGGATGGAGGTCATCTTCGTTTCCGACGGCTCGACCGACGGCACAAACGCGCTGCTCGCCGCGGTCTGCCGCCCACGCTTCCGTTTCTTCCGGCTTCCGTCGCGTCAAGGCAAGCCGGGAGCGCTGAACCGGGCGGCGGCCGCGGCCCATGGCGACATCATGGTCTTCTCGGACGCGTCGACGATCTTCGCCCCGGACGCCGTGCGAAATCTCGTGCGCCATTTCGGCGATCCCGCGGTCGGGGTGGTCTGCGGCTCGCTCGGTTTCACGCGAACGGCGGAATCGGCGGGGACCGAAGGTGTCTACTGGACCTACGAGACAGCGCTCAGGCGGATGGAGGCGCGCATCGGCGCGACGCTCACCGCCAGCGGCGCGATCTACGCCGTGCGCCGCTCCTGCTTCCGCCCGCTCGCGCCCGACACGATCCTCGAGGATTTCCTAGTGCCGATGACGGCGCGGCGGCTGGGCTACCGCGTGCTGTACGACCCGGAAGCGCGGGCCTGCGACACCGCCGCGCCGACCGTCGGCGGCGAATTCACGCGCCGCGCGCGCCTCGCGGCCGGAAGCTTCCGCGCGCTCGTGCCGCTCACACGCGCGGCGCTCACGAGCCCGGCGGTGTTCTGGGCGTTTCTCTCGCACAAACTTCTGCGCTGGCTCGTGCCGGTGTTCCTAGTCGCACTGGCCGGGGCGAGCATCGCGTTGCGCGCGCGGCCGGTGTACGGCTTCGCGCTCGCGCTGCAGGCGGCCTTCTATCTGTGGGCGCTCGCGGGCCTTGTGTTCCGCGAACGGCTGCGGAAGGTGCGCTTTGCGCTCGTGGGCTATTTCCTGGTGGCCATGAATCTGGCGTTTCTGGTTGGCCTCGCGCGCTCGGTTTCCGGCCGGCAACCGGTGACGTGGACGAGGGTGAACGGATGAGCTCGAACAAGGTCAAATCACGGAATGAAGGGATCCGCGTACTGCTGTACCACGCGGTGGTTGCCGAACGGCCGAAAAGCGTCGGCTGGCGCGAGCGCAAATACTGGATGGGCGCCGCGGAGTTCGGAAGTCACCTTTCGCTCCTCGGAGCGGCACGCTATCCCGTCCTGCCGCTCGACCGCGCCTGGAGCGCAAAAACGAACGCCGCGCGGCTCAACTCCGTTCTGTGGCCGGGACGCTCGCCGGCGCCCGTCGTGCTCACGTTCGACGACGGACACGCTTCCGACGGCGAGATCGTCTGGCCGATGCTGCGCGAAGCCGGACTCGGCGCCACGTTCTTCGTGAACACGGCCACGCTCGGCAAGCCCGGCTATCTCCGTTGGCGAGATGTCCGCGCCATGAGCGCGGGTGGCGCTTCCTTCGCTTCGCACGGGCATCACCACGTCAATATGACCGCGCTCGGCCGCCGCGCGATCGAGGTCGAACTTCGCATGTCCAAGGACCTGCTCGAAGGATGGATTGGCCAGCCAGTCGATTTCTTCGCCGCGCCTTACGGCAAGGTGAACCGGCGCGTCGTCGACGCCGCGCTCGCGGCGGGCTACCACGCCGTTTGCACCTCGGAACCGATGCCGGCCCGGCACGGAAGCATCAGCGTGAGCCGCATCGCCATTCACGCGGGAACCGCGCCGGAGGAGCTTGCCGGTTTTCTCGATGGCCGCCGCTTTCCCTATTGGACGCGGCGCGCGCGGGCGGCCTGCCTCGCGTTGCCGAAACGGTTGCTTCCCGTTCCGCATCCGCGGCCGGCGGCTCAGCCCGAGGCGGCGCGATGAAGCCTGCGGCCCCGCCACGCATATTCGTGCTCATCGACGCGCTCGGCTGGCGGTATGCGAGCGAGGCGAGGTTCCTCGAAGGGATCCTGGACTATCGTACGCCGCTGCGCACCGTCCTCGGATTCAGCTCGGCCGCGATTCCCACGATTCTCACCGGCCTCGCTCCCGAACGTCACGGCCATTGGAACCTGTTTTATTTCGATCCGGAAGGCTCGCCGTTCCGCTGGCTGCGCCCACTCAAGTTTCTGCCCGACGCCGCGGTGAACAACCGCCTGGTCCGGCGCGCGATCACCGAGATCGGCCGGCGCGTGATGGGTCTCGGACCGGTGTTCGATTGCGCGGTGAGCCCGCGCCTGCTTCCCTGGTTCAACTGGACCGAGAAACGGGACATTTATGCGCGCGGCGGGATCGCCGGCTCGCGTTCGTTTTTCGATCTGCTCGAAGAGCGCGGCGTGGACCACCGCGTCTTCACGTACCACCAGTCGTCGGACCAGGAAATCCTGCGCCAGGCGGCCGAAGATTTAAAAGCCGGCCGCGCCGAGGTGCTGTTTCTCTACCTCTCGGAACTCGACATGCTCCTCCACGGCCAGTGCCACAACCGCGCGAACTGGAGCACGGCGCTCGCCCGCTACGACACCGATCTGCGGCGTCTGTTCGAACTCGCTCTGCGGCGCGACGAACGGGCGACTCTCGCCGTCTTCTCCGATCACGGCATGACCCCGGTCCGCCATCATCAGGCCGTCGCGGGTGAAATCCGCCGGCTCGGCTTCCGCATGCCGGAAGAGTATCTGGCCGTCTACGACTCGACGATGGCCCGATTCTGGTTTTTCTCCGAAAGCGCCCGCCAGGCGATCACCGCGCGCCTCGAGGCGATGGCCGGCGGCCGCATTCTGACTGACGAAGAGCTGCAACGGCTCGGCGTCTTCTTCGCGGACCGGCGCCACGGAGAGTTGATCTATCTGCTCGACCCGGGCCGGCTCCTCGTTGACAGCGATTTTCACAACGGCGGCTGGAAGCCGGCGGGAATGCACGGCTACCACCCCGACGATCCCGATTCCGACGGCATTTTTCTCTCGAACGCCGAGCCGGCAACGCCCGTGCGCGCCGTGGCCGACGTCCACGCGTTCCTCGTGCAGTCGACCTTCGCCGAAATCCACGCGTGCGGGAGCCGGCTGCCATGACAGGGAAACGGCTCACCGTTCTCCACTTCACGAGCGCCTTTGAACTCGGCGGCGCCGAGGCGCATCTCGCCGCTCTCGTCCGCGCGCTCGACCGCGAGGCGTTCGAACCGCTCGTCGCTTGCCCTTCGCCTCTCGCCGGTCCGCTGCGCGAGGATCTGGGCCCGGACGTAGAACTGGTCCCCGTCGATCTGCGCAGCGCCCGCGATTTTCGTATCGCGCCGCAGATCGGGCGGCTGCTGGCCCGGCGGCGTATCGACATTCTGCATTCGCACCTGTTCTGCAGCAGCCTGTTCGCTTCTCCGGCCGCGCGCCTCGCGGGCGCACGCGCCGTTATCGAGACACCGCACGTGAGCGAGAAATGGCGCCATGGATGGTGGAAATCGCATTTCGTCGTCGATCGCCTCGTGGCGCGCGCGGTCGACGCCTTCATCGCGGTCTCCGAGGCCAACGCGCGCTATCTGGTCGAAGTGAAAGGGCTGCCCGCTCGCAAAGTCCGCGTCATCGCGAACGGCATCGATCTCTCCCGGTTCGGCACGCCTGCGCTTGCGGCGAGCGAGATGCGCCAACGCCTGGGCTTCGGCGACACCGATCCCGTGCTGGTCGTCGTCGGCCGGCTCGAACCGCAGAAGGGCCATCGGGTGCTCCTCGACGCACTGCCGCTGGTGCGAGCGGCGATGGCGAACACGGCCCTCGTGATCGTCGGCGAAGGCAGCATGCGCGGCGCGCTCGAAGCCCATAGCCGTTCGCTCGGGCTGGGCGAAGCGGTGCGCTTCGTCGGCCGGCAAAACAACGTGGCGGACTGGCTGGCCCTCGCCCAGGTGGTGGTGCTGCCTTCGTTTTACGAAGGATTGCCGCTCGTCGCCCTCGAAGCCCTCGCCGCCCAGCGGCCGCTCGTCGCCACCGCCGTCGACGGCACGCCCGAAGTCGTTCGCGACGGCCGCACCGGCATTACCGTCCCGCCGGGCGATCCGGCGTGGCTGGCGGAGGCGATCCTGCGCCTGCTGCGCGATCCCGCGCTCGGCGCGCAACTCGCTCGCGCGGGCCGCGAACTTGTCGCCCGGCAATTCACGCACGAGAGGCAGGTCCGGGAAACCGAACAGCTCTATCGCGAAACGTGGGAGCGTCGCCAGCCGCGGCGCAGCATCACGGCACAACAGCCGGCGGCGGCCCGCAATCGCTGGGGAACGGAGCTTCCATGAGCGCCGCGGCACAGCCCGGACTCGCGCCGGCGGAATTGTCAGCACGCGAAGTGGCCGAAAAGATCGTCGCGCAAACGGTTCGCGCATGCGAACGGAGCCACGGGAAACGGTTGAGCGCGGTAATTCTGACGGGCAGCTTCGCGCGGAGTGAGGCCACGATCCTCGCGAGCGACGGACTCTGCCGGGTCCTGGGCGACGCCGAGTTCCTTCTGGTATTCAAGCAAGGGACGAGGCTGCCGGCCGCGGACACCGTCAATTGCCTGGCCGAAACCGTGAAGCAGTCCCTGCTCCGGCAAGGCATCGCCTGCCCGGTGCACTTCGCCGCCGTCCGGCCGGGCTATCTCGTTCATTTGCCCGCGCACATTTTCAGCTACGAACTGCGCCACGCGGGGCGCGTGGTCCTTGGAGACGAAGGCGTCCTGCGTCTCGTGCCGGCATTCTCGCCGGAGCAGATCGACCGCGAAGACGCCTGGCGTCTGCTCTCGAATCGCCTGATCGAATGGCTCGAAGCGCGGGCAGAAACCGCGCCTAAAGCGGATGCACCGGGCGTCGGGCTGTCGTACGCAACGGTGAAGCTGTGGATGGACGCCGCGGCCTCCCTGCTCGTCTTCCTGGGGGAGTACGCACCGAGTTACGCGGCAAGGGCCGCGCGCTTGGAAACGCTCGCCCGCGACGCCGCGACAGGACTTCCCTTTCCCATCGCGCGATTCCGCGACGCCGTGGCCGAAGCGACTTCGTGGAAGCTCCGGCCGGAAACTTTCCCTGCCGATTCTTTCGGATGGTCGTTTTGCGAAGAGGCCCGCCGTTTCGCGGTGCGGCTGTGGTGCTGGGAGCTCGGCCTGATGACCGGCCAGAGCGCCAACCTGCCGCCACTGGCGCTCTGCGGAACTTTCGCCCGCCGCATGACGTGGAAACAGCGCATGCGCGGTTGGCTGCGCGTGGCGCGCGAAACGGGCACGGTGACCGCCTGGCATCATCGGTCCCGATGGGTCCGGCTCAGCCGGGGCGGATCGCCGCGTCATTGGCTCTACGCCGTCGCCGCCGAATGCGCGATTCGCGGAGAAGAGCCATCCCTCCTGCCCGCCGGAAATCCGCCCCGCGGCCCGTGGGCGCAAACCCTGTACAGGTTCCTGCCGATCCCCGGCCCGTCCGCCACGCCCGATGGTGAATGGCAGGCTCTCGTTCGCGATCTCGCCTGGAACTATCACGAATTCGTCGAGAGGACCCGAGCATGACGAAAGACAAACGCAATAGCAAAGCCGCGGCGGCGCCGGCGAAAAGCCTCGTCGTGCTTCGCGGAACGGCCGCGAGGCCGGTGCGCGAAGTGGTGCGCGAGTGCATGGAACGATGCTCGTGGCGCGAGTGGCTTCCCAGGAACGCCACGGTCGTCATCAAGCCGAATTTGTGCACGGCCGTTCCCGAAAAAGTGGAGATGTCGAACACGGCCCCGGAAATCACCGAGGCCGTCTGCGAGGTGATCGCCGAGCGCGCCGGCCGGATCGTCGTCGGCGAATCCGACGGCCTCCGCGAAGGAGCTGACAGCGCCATTCGTGTTTCCGGGTATCAGGAACTCGCGCGAGAACTCGGCGTGGAAGTCATGAATTTCTCCAGGCAACCGCGCGTTCCGGTCGAATGCGGACCGGCAGGGAAAGTTGAGCTGCCGCGGATTCTGGTCGAAACCGACGTTTTCATCACGCTTCCCGTGCTGAAAACGCACGCCCTCACCTGGTTCACCGGCGCGCTGAAGAACCAGTGGGGCTGCCTGCCGCAGCACGACCGCATCCTGTACCACCGCTGGCTCGATCCGATGCTCGTCGCGCTCGAGCACCGACTGCGTCCCGCGTTCGCTCTCATGGACGGAATCGTGGGCATGGAAGGCCGCGGCCCGACGAACGGCAAACCGCGGCGCATGGATGTCCTGCTCGCCAGCCGAGACTCGGTCGCCCTGGACGCCGCGGCGATGCGCCTCATCGGGCTCGATCCCCGCCGCGCGCGCCACGTGCGCATGGCCGCCGATACCGGCCTCGGCCGCTTCGAGGCGAAGGAAATCGAACTCGATGGGGACTGGGAGGCGCACGCGGCGGAGTTCGAGCCGGCGGTGCTCGACAGCGCCGTTCGCGCGATGAACTACATGAGCCGCTACCGCTGGTTCGTGAAATACGCGCTCGAGCAGGACCGGATCTTCTATCCCGTCCGCTCGCTGGTGCAACGGCTCAGGCGGCTGGGCGTGGTCGAAGGAGGCGCATGACAACGGAAGGAACAACAGCGATGGCATCGAACGTCACCGGAGGCATCGGGAGCAAGCCCCGGAAACCGTTTTCGGCGCGCGCCTATCGCTCCGGCCGCGCCGTGGCCGACCGTTTGGGTTTGCGGCAAACAGCGGCCGGGCGGAAAGCGCTGGCCGCGCTAAACATCCTCGGCCGGTGGGCCGCCGGCCGTCTCCTGCTCGCACGCCGCGCACCCGTCGAGGTCGACGGCCACCGCCTGCATCTCGCCGGCGAGCGCGCGCCGAGCCTGTCACTCGCGACCGCGCTGCTCGAGGGCGGCTACGAGCGTGCGACGCGCCAGTGGATCGAACGGCTGCTGCCCGACGGGGGCACGTTCCTTGACGTCGGCGCGCACGTCGGGTTTTACTCGCTCGTTGCAGCGCGGAAGGCCGGCCCGGGCGGACACGTGTTCGCCTTCGAGCCTGAGCCCGATAACTTTCGCCTCCTTCTCAAAAACATCGCGGAAAACGGCCACTCCAACATCACCGCAATCCCAGCCGCGGTGTGCGACCGCTCCGGCCGCGCCGACATCTTCGTCAGCCGGCAGGGGAACGATCGCCACAGCCTGTTCCGCAACCCCGGCAGCCCGATCGAGGAGCGTGCCGAGAGCGTCGACACGACGACGCTCGACGATTTCGCCGCCGCGCTCGGCTGGCCGGCGATCGATCTCATCAAGATGGATATCGAGGGCGCCGAGCCGCTGGCGCTCGCCGGCATGCGCCGGCTGATCGAGCGCTCGCCGCAGCTCCGCCTCATTGTCGAATTTTCACCCGGCATGCTCGATGCGGGCGGCGTCGCGCCCCAGCAATTTCTAGAACGTTTGTCGCGCCTCAGGCTTGAGTTGTTCGTCATCGAAGACGACGCTTCGCTGGTCCCGCTTTCCCCAGCCCAATTCGCCGAGTGGACGGAAAAAGTGCGCGAGCGCGGAGTGGTCAACCTTCTCTGCTTGAAGGGCAGCATGGCAAAGTCGGTGCGTGCCGGCACGGAGCGCCCGAAGACGAAGGGGCGCCGTTAATGCCCACTGAATCGCAGGCTGCCATCGAAACCGCCCCGGGAGGCGAACTCGCTCCGCGCAACGTCTTGCTCGTGACGCTGGCGCCGCCCTACCCGCCAATCGACGGTCACCGCATTCATCTTTGGAACCTGGTTCGCGCGCTCTGCGCCGAGGGATGGGCGACGACGCTCGTTTCGCTGACCGAAACGCCCGAAGCGGGCGTTCCCGAAGCGCTGCGCTACCTGTGCCATGAAGTGGAGTTCGTCGGCTGGCGCCCGAGCACCTACGCTTCGCGCGACTACGCCCGGCGCATCGCCGGAATCTTTTCGGCGCAACCGTTCCACGCGCGCCAGGCGCGAATCCCCGCATTCGGCGCGGCGGTCGGACGTCATCTGGAAAACCGGCAATTCGCCGCGGTGATCTGTGACGAGATGTACGCGCTGCCAAACCTCCCGGCGAATCCGCGCGTTCCGGTGATCGTCGACACGCAGCACGTGGCCCACGAACTGCTCCGCCGCTACGTGCGCCAGGCGCCGTCGCTTGCCGCCCGCATCTACCTGCGAATCGAGGCCCGCAAGATGCGGCGGTGGGAAGCGCGGGTCGGCGCGCAGGTGTTTGCCATCGGCGCCGCCTCCCCACGTGAAGCGGCGATCTTCCGGCAAATCTGCCCGCGCGCCCGCGTCGTCTCGATCCCGAACGTGGTGGACGCCGCTCAATACGAACCGGTTCCCGCGCGCGAGCAGGAAGACACGATCCTCTTCGCGGGAGCGATGGACTGGTTCCCGAATCAGGACGCCGCGGAATTCTTCGCCACGCGCGTCCTGCCCCAGGTGCGTTCTTTGCGGCCCCGGGCAAGATTCCGCGTGGCGGGCCGCTGCCGGCCGGGCGACTTTTCGCGGCGGATGGAAAAGCTGCCCGGCGTCGAAATGGCCGGATTCGTCGAGGACATGCGGCGGGAGATCGAGCGGGCGCCGGTATGCGTCGTGCCGCTGCGAATCGCGAGCGGCACGCGACTGAAAATTCTGGAAGCGGCGGCGATGAAGCGGGCAATTGTCTCGACCGCGGCCGGGGCCGAAGGGCTCGATTTCACGCCGGGGGCGGAGATCGTCATCGCCGACGATCCCGAACGCATGGCGCTGTCCGTGGCCGAGTTGCTCTCGAACCCGGACCGCCGGCGCGCGATGGGCGAGCGGGCGCGGCGCCGGGTCGAGCGGCACTACAGCCTCGCGGTGCTGCGCGGGGCGCTCGCCGCCGCGCTCGCGCCGCTGGCCCGCCCGCGAGCCATCGGCGCGAGCGGAGGGGCGCGGTCGTGATCCTCTATTACGTTCTGATTCTGTCCCTGCCGTTTCTCTCGCACCCGCTGTTCGGGCTGAAGATCGGGCCGCTGACGGTCGAAAAGTATCTCGGCGCGATCTGCTTCCTGTACGCGATCTTCTACGCCGCGGTGCGGCACCGCGCTCCGCGCCTGTTCGGCACGACGCAGGCGCGCGCCTATCTCGTCTTTTTCCTGCTGGCTGCGGCCTCCTGGCTCGCGCTCGGCCGCTCCTTGAAGGCAACGACGATGCTCGAGGTCTACGGCTCGCACCTGCTGTTCCTCGTCGCCACGGTCGCGCTGGTCGATTCCCTGCCCCGGCTGCGCTGGGTACTCGTGACCGCCGTGGCCGCGATGGGCCTGGTATCGCTCTACGTGATCCGCGACTGGCAGGTGGCGAGCGCGATCTACGGCGCGAGCTACCGGCCCGGCTACGTGGCCGGCGACGCGAACTTCTTCACCGCCTCGGTTCTGCTCGCCGTTCCGGTGGCGCTGCTGCTCCTGTGGAACGAGCGGTCGCGGCCGCTGAAGATTTTCTGTCTCGGTTCGCTCCTGGTCACCTTCGCGGCGATCACGCTGGCGGCATCGCGTGGCGGATTTCTGGGCCTGGTGGTGACGATGGCCTGGCTGCTCTGGCATTCGCGGACCAGATTGCGGAGCCTCGTGCTCGTGGGCGCCGTGTTCGGGCTGCTCCTCGCGATTTCTCCCCTGTCGCCGATCGCGCGTATTCTCCATCCCGATTACAGCGACACCGATTCGGTTCGCATCCACCTCGCTCTGTGGCGCGCGGGACTGCGAATCGTGCGCGACCATCCGCTCACGGGAATCGGCGTCGGCCAGTTCAAAGCCGCCGTCGGCGAATACAGCAGCGAAAAAGACCTGAGCCTGCTCGCCCACAACACCTATCTCGAAATCGCCGCCGAAATGGGATTGCCCGGGCTGGCGCTGTTCCTCGTGATTTTCGGTTCGAGTTTCCGCTCGCTCGCCCGCGTGCGGCGCGCCGCCGAGCGCGACGGGCCCCCGCTCGTGCGCATTGCGGCGACGGGCATTCAGGCCGGACTCCTCGGCTTCGGCGTCGCGGCGTTCTTCGTCTCCGCGGAATTCCTGCGGATGTTCTGGTTCATGTTGTTCCTCTCGATCTGCCTGCCGGCGCTCCGGCAGGAGCACGCGGCGAGCGTTTCCGCGCCGGAAAACTCGCCGGGCGCCGCCGCAGCCGCGCGCCCGGATTGGTGGACAGGGGCCGAGGCGGGAATCGATGCCTAGCGAAACCGCCATCGCCGCGCCATCCGCCCGCAGGGAACGATTCGGCGAACGTCTCGTGGCGAACGCCGCGGCCAATTTTTTCGGCCAGTCCCTATTGCTCGCGCTTTCCTTTTTCGCCACGCCCTACCTGATTGCCCACTTCGGCGCGAGCCGCTACGGCGTGCTGGTGCTGGTGCTCAGCATGGTGAATCTGCTCGCGCTGTTCGAGATGGGATTCAACACGGGGCTGGTAAAACACCTCGCGGCGTCCGTCGCCCAGGGCCGGCCGCGCGAGGCCGAATGCTACCTGCGCACCGGTCTCTCGCTCTATCTTGCCATCGGCGCCGTCGTGGCCGCCTCGGTTTCGCTGGGAGCCGCGTGGGCGGCGACGCGATTCTTTCACGTTCCCGCCTGGCTCGCCGGCGAGGCAATTGCCGGATTCGAGCTGGCGAGCATCGCCTTCCTCGTGCGATTCGTCGGCGGCGTGTACAGCGCCGTTCCGATCGCGGCGCAGCGCTTCGACGTCGTGAACGCCCTGTTCGTCGGCGCCGAATTCGTCCGCATCGGCGGCTCAGTCCTGGTCGTATACCTCGGCTGGCTGGTGCGGGCCGTGCTGGCGGTCAACATTTTCTCGAACCTGCTTTTCCTGGCCGGCAGCATGGTGGCGGCCCGGCGATTGCTCCCAGGGCTGCGCCTGGGGCCGCGAATCTCACGCCGGCATCTCTCCGATCTGCTGCATTTTTCGAAGTTCTCCGCCGTTTCCCAGCTCGCATCGCGAATCGGCAACGGACTCGACGGCGTCCTGATCGCGCACCTTCTGCCGGTGGCCTACGTCGCGTTCTACGTGGTGCCGTCAGCCCTCTGCTTCAAGATCTGGGCGCTCGTCGGCAACGTAACCAGCGTGACCTTCCCCGCGGCCAGCGCCCTGTCGGCGGCCTCGGAACCGGCGCGGCTGCGCGAACTCTACCTGCGCGGCAGCAAGATGGTCTTCGCGCTGGCCGGGCTGCCGGCTCTGGCGCTCGCGTTCACGAGCCGCCACGTGCTCGGCGAGTGGATCAATGCCGAATTCGCCCGCCAGGGCGCTCTCGCGCTCGAGTTCCTGAGCTGCGGCGTTCTCGTCAATTGCCTCATGCATGTTCCCGACACACTGGCCAACGGTTTGGGCCGCCCGGCGATTCCCGCGGCATTCAACGTCGCGGAGACCTTCGTGAAATTCGGGCTGTTCTTTGCTCTGATTCCGCGGTTCGGAGTCGCCGGCGCCGCGGCCGCCCACCTCGCCGCGCAGATTCTTCTGGCGCCCTGGTTCATCGCGACGACAAACCGCCTGGTGGACGTGGGATGGCGCGAATGGTTTGCTCGAGTCGCGCGGCCGGCGCTCGTGCCCCTCGCGGGCGCGCTCCTGGCGCTCGCGCTCCCGGCCGCGCACATCGCGTCTCTCGTCTCGCTCGTCGCCGTGCTGGCCTCGGCCGCGACGATTTATGCGCTGCTGGGTCTTTTCTTCATTCTCGACGGCCGCGAGCGCGCCGCCTGTTTCGCGTTCGTGGCGCGCGGCGGCGCGGGCTTCTGGGCCGCCCGGCCGCAACTCACTTCCGGAGGACAATCATGAGCGCAAGCATCGCGCAAATTCCCGGCCGTACAACTTCCGTCTCCCTGCGGCCCGAAGCCGGCAAGATCGACGGCGCCGTCGTTCTCTCGCCCTTCTTCTGGAATTTCCGGGACGACATGTGGCAAACGACGCATCATGTCGCTCGGGCCCTCGCCGCGCGCGTTCCGACGCTTCTCGTCGAGCCGCCGGTGCAATGGAATCCGCGCAACGCCGAATTCCGCCTGCACCGGATCGCAAACGGAATCCTCGGCCCGCGGATGCGGAGGGCGGGCGACAGCCTCGACGTTTTCGGCCGCCGCGGCTTTCCGCTGGGCCGCGTCGCGTCGCTCGGCCATTTCCAAACGGCGCGCAATGCGCGGGCGTTGCGCCAGGCGATCGACGAAACCGGCTGGAAACACGTGCTGCTGTGGCATTCGTTTCCCTACGACTCCGAGCCTCTCGTCAAAGCGATCGATCGCGACCTGTTCGTCTACCACTGCCTGGACGATTCCCCGCGCCAGGAGGAGCGCCGCCTCGTCGACCGCGCCGACGTCGTCTTCTGCGTCAGCCAGACCATCGTCGAAAAGTACAAAGCCCGCAATCCGCGAACGTTCCTGCTGCCGAATGGCGTCGACCTGGAACTCTTCGACCCGGAACGCGCCGCGCAGGCGCCGCGGCCGCGCGATCTGCCCGCCGGCGGGCGCATTCTGGGTTTTCTCGGCTACGTGAACTATCACGTCGATCTCGAGCTGCTGGTGAAAATCGCCCGAGCCTTTCCGCGCGATCACGTCGTGCTGGTCGGCCGCGTGCCGTCGGGCCACACCGCGCCCGCAGGCCGCCAACAGGCGGCGCTCGAAATCCTCGGCTCGCTCCCGAACGTGCGCATCCTCGGGTTCAAGCCGACCGCGCAACTGCCGGCCTATCTCCACGCGTTCGACGTCTGCCTGATTCCTTTCCTGCGAAACCGCTTCAATCAGCAATGCGATCCGCTGAAGTTCTATCAATACCTGTCGATGGAGAAGCCGGTGGTCTCGACGCCGGTTACCGTCGCCAGCCAGTATCCCGAGGCGTGCAGCGTGGCCGAATCCGACGAGGAATTCCTCGCCGCCGTCGCCGCCGCGCTCGAGCGCGGCGATCGCGAAAGCGAACGCCAGGCGCGCCGCGCCATCGCCCGCGCCCACAGTTGGCCCGCTCTCATCGACGGCGCCTGGGCCGTCGCCGAGCAGGCGCGCGGGCGTGCGGCACGGGAGACGGCTGAGTGAACGGGAATCGCCTTCTCGTGTGGGTTGTCGTGCTTCTTGGCGCCGTCACGCTCGCGGTTCCAGGCCCGCTCGTCGCCCGAACCACCGGCGTCCCTGCACGCGACAAATTCGGCGGAGCGATGGAAGCGCGCTGCCGGCAGCCCGCGACCGGCTACTTTCGTCTCGAAAAAACCGGCCGCCGCTGGCTGCTCTGCACGCCGCTGGGCCACGCCTTCTGGATGCTCGCCGTCTACCAGGTGGATTGGACGACGGGCGGCGCCACATACGGGCGCGCGGCCGAGCGCAAGTACGCCACTTCCGAAGCCTGGGCGGCGCAGGCGACAGCGCGACTCTTGTCGTGGGGCTTCAACACGATCGGGCCGCAGCCCGGCGTCGGCAGCCACAACGTGCTGCCCGTCTCCACCTACAACGCCGCCCCCAATCCCCACCCCATGCCCTTTCTCCGCTACATCGATCTCTCCAGCTGGTGCGTTCGCAACGCCTCCTACCAGGTCAAAAACCTCTACAACGGCATGAACCCCGCCGTCTTCTCCGTCCCGCGCACCTTTCCCGACGTCTTCGATCCCAACTGGGTCGCCTGCGCCAACTACTACGCCGCCCAGGGCGATGGTTCCTTCACCCCCAACCTGCCGCAAAACGAACCCTGGATGATCGGCACCTGGCTCGGCGACGCCGATTACCTCTACGGCTTCGGCCGCGGCCCTCAAACCCCCGGCGGCGCCCATCCGCATCTCGGCTGGATCGCCGCCACAACCAGCCCCACCCAGACCAGCGGCCCAAACGGCGATTTCAGCAACCTGTTCACCTACACCAACACGACCGTCTATACGAAGCTCGCCTGGCAGTCGTATCTCGAAACGAAGTACGGCACGATCGCCGCACTGAATGCCGCCTGGGGCTCGAACTACACGACATTCGGCTCGGCCGGAGGCTGGCCGAAGAAGACGACCGGCGGCACGGGGCTGATGGATGAAGACGGCTCGAGCCCTTGGATGGGCAACGGATCGGCGGGCCTGGTGGGAACGAACGCGAACGTGGCCGCCGACTTGAACGCGTTCCTGGGCGAGATCGCGCGGCAATATTTCAGCGTCGCCGCGCATGCCTGCAAAACCGCCTATCCGAACCACCTCGTCTTCGGGCCCGGCTCGCTCAACGCCGAGACCTATCCGCAGGTGCTCCAGGCCGCCGGGCAATATCTCGATGTCGTGGAAGTCTGGGTTCAGCCGAAAAACGTGGAGCGACTTGCGCACGCGTGGAATCTCGCGCGCAAGCCGCTCGTCGTTTGGACCACGCTCACCAGCCAGGAAAACAGCCAGATGCACGGCAAGCCGTGGACGGGAGCCTGCACCGGCAACTACGATTTCTGCACGCAGCAACAACGCGGAGAAGGCTACGCAGCACTCGTCCGCAATTACTGGAGCCTCCAAGCCGCGGCCGGCGTGCACCCGGTCGTCGGACTCGATTGGTGGTCATGGGCCGACCAGGTGACGAACGGCGAAAACATGAACTTCGGTCTCGTCAGCGCACGCGACCAGGCTTACGACGGACGCGAAGCAGCCGCTGCCGCCAGCACGAGCACCACCGGCTACGCGGCGAAGGACGAATCCGGAAATGCGGGGGATTTTCTGGGCGAGGTTTCCCGGGCCAACCACGCCATTCTCCGGCGCCTCGTCGCGGCCTCGCCATCCGCCATTCCGGCCGGACCTATCACAGAAAGGAAGAACGAGCGATGAACATCTGCATGATCTCCCAGGCGCTGCCATACCTGCCCTCGCGAGGCGGCTTCCGCCTCTACGGCGGCAATCTGATCCGCTGCCTTTCGAAGCGCAACCGAATCGACCTGATCTCGCTCGTCGTCGACGGCGACGCCGAGCATCTCGACTGGCCGAAGCCGTACTGCTCGCGCATCGAGACGATTCCCGTCACCCGAGCCGGTCTGCCGATGCGCGCGGCCAACTTCGTCGCCGGGTACGTTTCCGGCGCGGCGCTGCACCAGCGAGCCGCACTCGAGTCGCTCGTCAGCCGTGGACTCGCCGAGCGGCGCTGGGACGTGATTCACGTCGAAGGAGACTACGCCGGCTCGCTGCTGCCTCGCGAATCGCCGGTGCCGCGCGTTCTCTCGCTGCACGATTCCTGGACGCTGCGCTGCCGGGAGATGGTTTCCTGCGCGCGGACCTGGCGCGAGCGGCTCTACTATTCGGCGCTCGAACTGCGCGAGCCGCGTTTCGAGCGCCAACTCTATCCGAAATTCGATCGCTCGATCGTCGTGGCCGGCCGCGACCTCGCCGAAGTGCGTCGCGTGGTCCCCGGCGCCCGAGCCGAACTCATTCCCTACGGAACCGACACCGAATATTTTCATCCCGTCGCGGCCGAAAAACGGCCAGCGAGCCTCGTCTTCCACGGTCATCTCGGTTACACGCCGAACGTCGAAGCGGTGGTCGAATTCGCCCGCGACATTTTCCCGCGCATCCGCGCCCAGGCGCCCGAAGCCACTTTTCACATGGTCGGCGCCGATCCGGCGCCCGAGGTCCGGGCGCTCACCGCAATCGACGGCGTGCGGCTCTCCGCCAATCTCCCCGACATCCGCCCGAGCGTGTGCGCCGCCTCGATCTACGTCTGCGCCATCCGCCACGGAGCCGGCCTGAAGAGCAAAGTCCTCGAAGCGATGGCGATGCGCATGCCGATCGTCGCCTACCATCCCGGCTCGACCGTGGGCATCGCCTGCGAAAACGGCAAGCACCTGCTTGCGCCGGAAACTCCCGAGGCCTTCGCGCGCGACGTGCTTCGCCTGCTGCGCGATCCCGCGCGCGCCGAGCGCCTGGCGGGCGCCGCGCGACAACTGGTTGAGCAGCAATACAGCTGGGAATCGCGCGCCACGGCCTACGAAGCCCTCTACCAACAGCTCGCGGCCGAGCGCCGCCGAGCCGCCTGAGTTCCGTGCCCGGGGCAGACGACGGAGGAAGCAGCGTGAGAAGCCGGCCGGAGCGCCGCGGGTTGGCCGCGGCAAACGCCCGGCCGGCCTTTTCACCACCCGCACTTCTCCCAAAAACTGCCGGCCGCAATCCGCCACAGCGTAAAGTTTTGTGATCCTGAGCGAAGTCCCTTGCGACGAACGAACTGAGTCCCGACGCAGTGCGTCGGGAAGGACCCCGAACGCGCCGAGGCAGTCCAGCCACAAAGACGCGCCGTCGAGGCCCAAAAGATCTCAGCGCGAAGCCGAGTCGCCGTGTAGCGTCAGCGCCCCGATCGCTCTCGTGCGGGGAGCAATCAGCCTTCGCCGCGGGCAATCCAGATCAGAAAATACCCGCCAGCCGCTCGATGATGCTCACATTTTCCTTCTGCACGTATCCAAGGAAGTTGCCGTAGTTCGCCGACTGTCCTCCCACGGGATAGCCCCAGGGATCAGTGCTCTTCGCGATCTGGTCCTCGACACCGTCGTAGGCGTTGTCGTACAAATCGACAAGACCGAAGTTCGTGTTTTCTCCGCCGACGACCTTGTCGACAAATTCCCACCAGTCGAGTCCGGTGACGGGATAACTTCCATCGGCGCCCTGCGCGTTCCAGTAGGCATCGACGAGTTGCTGGTAGCACTCGCCGCGAAGGTCCTGCGTCGTGTAGTCGTAGTCGGACGCGCCGCCGGCGATGTTGCAGGCGGAGGCGAGGCTGCCCCAGCCGGTCGTCGTGTCGGAATCCGGCTGCGCCTGCAAGCTCGTCCAGACGACAAGCGGCTTTCCGGCGGTGTTGTAAGCGTCGGCGAGCGTCGTGACGTATTGCGGTTCCACCCACACCTCGACCACATCGAGATATTGCCCGGCGGCCTGGAGCACCTGCGGATAGGTCTCGGCGTTGAGCGAGCCGGGCCCGAAGACGAGGTGGTTCGGATAGGCGGTTTTGCAGGCATGCGCGGCGACGCTGAAATATTGCCGCGCGATCTCGCCCAGGAACGCGTTCAAGTCGGCGGCCACGTTCGCGTTCGTTCCCACCAGGCCCGCCGATCCGTTGCCCATCCAAGGGCTCGAGCCGTCTTCATCCATCAGCCCCGTGCCGCCGGTCGTCTTCTTCGGCCAGCCTCCGGCCGAGCCGAATGTCGTGTAGTTCGAGCCCCAGGCGGCATTCAGTGCGGCGATCGTGCCGTACTTCGTTTCGAGATACGACTGCCAGGCGAGCTTCGTATAGACGGTCGTGTTGGTGTAGGTGAACAGGTTGCTGAAATCGCCGTTTGGGCCGCTGGTCTGGGTGGGGCTGGTTGTGGCGGCGATCCAGCCGAGATGCGGATGGGCGCCGCCGGGGGTTTGAGGGCCGCGGCCGAAGCCGTAGAGGTAATCGGCGTCGCCGAGCCAGGTGCCGATCATCCAGGGTTCGTTTTGCGGCAGGTTGGGGGTGAAGGAACCATCGCCCTGGGCGGCGTAGTAGTTGGCGCAGGCGACCCAGTTGGGATCGAAGACGTCGGGAAAGGTGCGCGGGACGGAGAAGACGGCGGGGTTCATGCCGTTGTAGAGGTTTTTGACCTGGTAGGAGGCGTTGCGAACGCACCAGCTGGAGAGATCGATGTAGCGGAGAAAGGGCATGGGGTGGGGATTGGGGGCGGCGTTGTAGGTGGAGACGGGCAGCACGTTGTGGCTGCCGACGCCGGGCTGCGGCCCGATCGTATTGAAGCCCCACGACAAGAGTCGCGCCGTCGCCTGCGCCGCCCAGGCCTCGGTGCTCCCGTATTTGCTCAAGACCGCGGCCGAATACGGCGCCCCTCCGTCACCTATGTCCACCACGTAGGAAGAGAGCATCCAGAAGAGGTTGCCGAGCGGATCGGCGAGCACCCAGCGGCTGCCGTCCTTCACGATGTGGAAATAGCCGGTTGCGCCGCCGGGCGCCGGCGCGTTCGTCGCGCCGCCGTATTCGTCGAGCGCAGGCCGATCGGCAACGGCGAGCGAATACGCCGCCGACGCCGTTTGCACGGGCGAAGAGGAATCGGTGACCGTCACCGTGAAATTGAAACTTCCCTGCGCGCTCGGTGTCCCGAAAATCTGCCCCGTTGCCGCAGACAGACTCAAGCCGGCCGGAAGCTGCCCGGCCGAAATCGCCCACGTGTAGCCGGGCGTTCCGCCCGTGACCTGGACCAGCCCGGCGTAGGGCTCGGGAACGTAAGCCTGCGGCAGTCCTGCGGTCGCTATCACGAGCGGCGACGAGGACGCAACAGCCGAGGCAACCGAAATCGAAAGCAGCACCGATGCCGTTTGCGGAGTGGCCGAGGAATCGACAACCTCCACGGTGAACCCGTACGCGCCACTCGTCGTGGGCGTGCCGGAGATCTGGCCGCTCGACGCGAGACTCAGCCCCGGCGGCAATCCGCCCGAGGCGATCAGCCAGCCATAGGGCGTCGTGCCGCCCGTCGCGGCAAGAGACGCCGAATACGTTTGATTCGCCGTGCCCGACGGCAGCGAAGTCGTCGTGATCTCGACAGGGCTCGGCGGAGGAGGCTGCGGCGCGATCGCCAGCGAAAAGGATTGCTGTGCCGTCTGGCCGCCGGAATCCTCGACGGTCAATACGAACGTGAAACTTCCGGAAACGCTTGGCGTGCCGGAAAGCGTTCCCGTCCACGGGTCCAGCAGCACTCCCGCGGGGATCGACCCCGAAGAAATCCACCAGTCGTAAGGAGCAACGCCTCCCTGCGCGCTGAAAGTCACTTGGTAAGCCGTGCCCACTTGCCCGCCCGGCAGCGGGCTGGTGGTTGTGATGACTAGCTTTGAGTCCCCCTTCGACCCATGCCCTTTCAGCTTCTGCGGACTGGAAGCGGCAAGACACACGGGCACGAGAATCAGAAGGAAGCCGAGCTTCCTCGCAAAACACCCAACACGAGAGAACAAGACGCCCTCCAAATCGGAGCGCGCGGACACTCGCTATCTTGCAACCAACGTGCCTAGCCGAAAATTGCCATTGTGGGAATCGCGTCCACAATGAAACTGCGCCCCACTTTTCACCCGGAAGAGTCACTCTCGCTCTCAACTTCTTCCCCGTGTATGGCTTGGATCCCATGCAGTCGGAAAACGCGGCGAAAGAAACGTCAACTCGATATCTAAACTTTTCCTGAACATAGAAAGATGTTTAGCGATATTTCCCGGCCACGTTGTTTCCCTCTTAGATTGCAGACAAGCGTTTCCTAATCTATTGATGCCATTCACCTTGTCAGAACGTGACGATTCTCAGAAAAGTTCAGGCCCGGCACACTGCTTGCAATCGCTCAGGCGAATCTTTGGTGAAGGAGTGTACTTGCGAGCCGATTCCCACGGAGCCGCCGAGGCCACCGGCCGAGTCTGGACACTGAACCTTGCCTGGGCCAATCAGGTCACAATCGCCGCGGGACTACTCTCCGCCTTGATCATCATTCTTTACGCGCCCGTATTCGGCCTGATGGCGAGGCAGTGGTGGGAGGACCCGAACTGGAGCCACGGATTTCTCGTGCCCGTGTTTTCGGGGTTCGTGCTCTGGCGCGAGCGCCGGCGTTGGCTCGGCACGGCGAACGTCGGGAGCTGGCTCGGACTGGCGGGAGTCGGCTCGGCCGTCGCGTTGCTGGTCGCCGGCACGCTGGCGGCGGAACTTTTCACCACGCGCTTTTCCTTCGTTCTCCTGCTCGCTTCGCTCGTCGTCTATCTGGCAGGCTGGCGCACGCTCCGGGCCATGGCCTTTCCGCTGGGCTACCTCATGCTGATGATTCCCTGGCCCGGCGTGATCTACGCCGAGGTCACGCTGCCGCTTCAATTCCTCGCGTCGCGCTGGGCGGCGGCGGCGCTGGCCGCCGTTCACATCCCGGTGCTCCGCGAGGGCAATCTTCTGATCCTCGCGAACTACACGCTCGAGGTGGCGCAGGCGTGCAGCGGTATCCGTTCGCTCGTTTCGCTGGTGACGGTCGCAGTCGCCTACGCGTATCTGGCGGAAAAACGAACCTGGATGCGAACAGCGCTCGTGGCGCTGATGGTGCCGATCGCCGTCGCGAGCAACGCGCTTCGCATCTTCGGCACCGGCGTCCTCACCGCGGAAATCTCTCCGCGCCTCGCTCGCGGTTTCTTCCACGAGTTCTCCGGCTGGCTGATCTTCCTGACGGCGGCCACGCTGATGCTCGCGGTGCACGGGTTGCTCCAATGGCTTTCCGGCCGGATCGAGGCGCTTCGTGCATAGTCCGGGACCGGCGGGGCGATTGTGGCTCGCGGTCGCGGTGCTGGCTTTCGGCATCCTGTCGATGCGGCAATTGAATCACCGCGAAAGGGTCCCTCCGCGCGCGCCGCTCGCCGAATTTCCCATGCTTCTCGGCCGCTGGTCGGGCGAAAACGTCCCGTTGTCCGCGCGGATCGTCCGTGCCGTGGGCCTTGACGACTATCTGAACCGGATCTATCGCGACGGCTCGGAAGCTCCGCTGACGATCTACATCAGCTACTACAGCAGCCAGCGCACCGGCCAGACCATCCACTCGCCCAAGAACTGCCTGCCGGGCGCCGGCTGGCAGCCGGTCGAATCGCGCCGGCTTTCGATCCCGGTGCCCGGCTCGCCGCCGCTCGTCGTGAACGAATACGACGTGGCGCGCGACACCGCGCGCGTCCTCGTTCTCTACTGGTACCAGGAACGCGGCCGCGACATCGCCAGCGAATACGCCGCGAAATTCTGGCTGACCGCCGACGCGCTCACGCGCGACCGCACCGATGGCGCGCTCGTTCGCGTGACCACGCCGATCGGCAACGCCGGGCGCAACCTCGGCCCGGCCGAACGCCGCGCCGTCAGCTTCGTCGAAACCGTTTTTCCGCACCTTTCGAAATTCATTCCGAATTGAACCGGTCCCGGCGCCCACGGGCGCGGGCGGAAGCAAAAAGGGGAGGCATGGAAATGAGGCAATACGGCAATCGATTCCCGGCTGGGCGCTCGCCCGCCTGGCGCCGAGCGGCGGCAGCCGCGCTGCTGCTGGCCGTTTTCGCGCTGGCCGGCGCGGGCTGCAAGACCGATCCCAAGGCGGCGGCCCGCGCCTACACCGCGAGCGGAGTTCGTTATCTGGCGCGCAAGAAATACCGGGAAGCGGCCATCCAGTTCCGCAACGCGCTGCAACGGGATCCGAGCGACTGGAAGGCGCGCTACCGGCTGGCCCAGGTCGAGAACCGGCTGCACGAATGGCGCTCGTGCTACAGCGACCTGCAAACCGTGGTCGCGGCGCAGCCCGACTTCGTGCCCGCGAGACTCGATCTGGCCGAGCTTTACGTCGCCGCCGGCCAATCCGACCTCGCGCGGCAGCAGATCGACCGGGCCCTGCATCTCGACCCGAAGAACGTTCGGGCCGAAATCGTCGAGATGAAACTCGATCTCTCCTCGTCAAACCTCGATCGGGCCGAAAAACAGTGCGCCGTGCTGAAGCAAATGTCGCCGTCGGACGAACAGGTGTACGCGCTCTGCGGGCTCGCCGAAATTGGCGAAAAGCGGTATCCCGCGGCCGAGTTGGATTTTCGCCAGGCGCTGCGCCTCGATCCGAATTCCGCCGAGAACTACCAGAACCTGGCGAACCTGCTCGATCTCGAGGGCCAAACCGCCCAGGCCGAGGCGCTGGTCTCCGCCGGAGTCAAAAGCCATCCCGACTCGCTCGATCTCGACCTGTGTCTGGCCGACCTCTACGTGCGTCACGGCCATCTCGCCGGCGCCGACAATCTTTTCACTTCCCTCGAGAACCGCCCGAAGCCATTTCCCGGTCTGCTGGTCACGCTCGGCAATTTCTGGATGTGGCGCAACGAGCTGCCGCGCGCCGTGGCCGAATTCCGCGCCGCCGAGTCCGCCGCGCCGAGCGAACTGGTGGAAAAGAACCTGGCGAGCGCCTACCTCACCATGCACGACATTCCCCGGGCCGAGCGCTTCACGCACGCCGTTCTGCTCCGTGATCCCAAGGACCCGGACGCCCAAGCCCTGCTCGGCGCGCTCGAATATTTGCAGGGAGATTACCCGGAGGCGGGCGCGATGCTCCAGGCCGCGCTCAAGGGAAATCCCGATTCGATTCTGGCCGAGTACTACCTCGGCCTGACCTGGCTCGCCACAGGGCAAACCGGCCGCGCCAAGGGCGCCTTCGGCAATTGTGTCGAGGACAACGGCAAGTTTCTCCAGGCCTACGTGCGCCTGGGACAGATCGCGCTCGATTCCGGCGACTGGAGGCTCGGCGCCGAATACGCCCGGAAGGTTCTGGCGATCAACTCCGGCGCGGTGGACGGCTACCTGCTCCTCGCACAGGCGGACATGATCCGTGGAGATCTGGCCGAGGCCGGAAAAATCATCACCGCGGGCGAAAAAATGCCGCACGCGCCGCGCGCCCTGCGAGAGGTTGCCGTGCGATACGACATCGCACGCAAAAATTTCCCCGAGGCCGACCGCGAATTCAGCGAAGTGCTCGATGGCGCGTCCGATCCCGCACCGCTCGTCGAATGGTACGCCTCGGCGCTTTCCTCGGCCGGCGAGGCGCCGCTCGCCATCGCCCGGGTCCAGGCGTCGCTCGCCTCCTCGCCTTCAAATCCCGCTCTTGCCGAATTGCTGGCCCGGCTCTACTTCAACGCCGGCCAAGTCGCGAAAGCCGAGGCGTCGGTTCGCCAGGCGCTCGCCGAAAGCCCCAGCCGCTCGACCGCGCACGAGCTGCTGGGAGAAATCCTCGAGCGGCGCGGAGAAAACGCCCAGGCGGCGTCCGAATACGCCGCCGCGATTCACGAAGATCCGGCCGGCATCGCCGGTTTTCTGCTCGCCGGCAACCTCGCGATGCGCGAAGGCCGCTACGAGCAGGCGGAATCGTATTTCGATTCGGCCCGCCTCGCGTCTCCCGGCTCCGATCCCGTCAAGCTGGCGCTCGCCCGCTGCTGGGCCGAGCGCGACACAAATCTCGATCAGGCGCTCGGTCTGGCGCAAGCCCTGAAATCCCGCTTCCCCGAGAACCCGCAAGTCTCCGATACGCTTGGCTGGGTTTACCACGAGAAAGGCATCAATCCCCTGGCGGTCGAACAACTCGAATCGGCGGCGCGCGCACTGCCCCGCGACGGACTCGTCGAATTCCATCTGGGTATGACCTTGCTCACCGCGGGCCGGAAATCGACCGCTCGGGCAAGGCTCGCGTTGGCGCTGAAACTGGGCCTGCCCGCGCCCGAGCAGGCGGCCGCGGTGAAAGCGCTCTCGTCAATGGAACAGGCGGAGAACCGCTGACCGGTCCGCAGGTAGAAAAGCGATTAGGGACGATATGGAGAAGATTTTATATATCCGCTTCCGAGCCGCATGCCACGACGCGACGGAGTCGCGCAACCGCTTGATTTGTCACGGCATGCGCGACCACCACAACGCGCCGTTTTTTGGTCCCCGGCCTGCATAGGAAACGGCAGCCAGGCCCGCACCGTTTGAGTGGGGCAAACGAATCTGGTTAGGAGAGCAAAGACGATGATGCAAGCGAGAGCGAGGAAATGGCTGGGGGTTGGACTTGGCTGTTGCCTCCTGCTGTTGTGCGGGAGCGGCGCGAAAGCCGCAGTGAAACACGCCACCACGACCACGACCGCGACACCGCCGCTGACAACGAACCTCGACAGCGGCACGAGTACCACGTTTGTGGATCCGGCCGACGTGCGGCTGTGCGCCACGGGCTGCAACGGCATCGCCGGAACCACGACGATCATCACGAGCGACACTCTGCCCACGCTCAGTTTCCAGCTCACGAACGGAGGCACCGACACCGGCGAAGCCTACCTCGCCATCCTCATTCCGGCCGGCGGCTCGCTGCCATCGTTCACGGTGAACGGGAACAACGCGATGAGCACGGCCAGTTCGAACTTCTCATCGGGAGCCTTCACCGACTTTCTCGCGGCCAACGTCGGCAACTTGAGCTTGGCATCGGGAGCCGGCGGCAACGAGGATTTCAGCGCCTTCGTCACGGCTGCCGGGCAAGTCGGCGTCTCGGCGAGCGCCTTCACCGTCTACGTCTACGATCTCGGCGCTTTCACCGGCGCCCCGCTCACGATCACCTTCAACAACATCGCCTCGTTCCCCCAGGGCACCATCTTCTGGGGATTCCTCACGAACCAAGCCTGCTCCTCCGGGCCGTGCGTCATGACCGACACCACCCCGCTCAGCGAAGCCGTCACCATAGGCGTGGCTCCCGAACCGGGAACGCTTGCCTTGGTTGGCACGGGTCTTTTGCTGCTGGGCTTGACTCTGCGCCGCCGCCTCCCGGCGTAATCGAAGGCGGCCAAAAGCGAATCCGGGCTCGCGCGAACGGCGCGGGCCCGCACCTCGAACAAAACTCGATTCGTATTTGCGAGCCGGCCGCGCCATCGATTCCCGCGCAGCCGGCTCTGTTTTCAGGCGCTTTCGCCGATGAGGTCGCTACGGGAGAACGACGTCGTAGCTCGCCTTGCAGGTGTTCAGGGGATTGTCGGTCTGGGTTTTCTGCCGGTCGCCGTAGCGGATGTCGAAGGCGAGCGGATTCTTCGGCGCGTTCGGCAGCCCTTCAAAACGCGCTCGTCCGTTCGAATCCGTGAACGCTTCGAGCGAAACCTTGTGCAGGTTGAGGAAGCCATAGCGGAAGGTGATATCGATCTTGGCGTTGTATAGCGGTTTGTGGTTGCCGTCCTGGACGACAAAATCGGCCGAACAGGAACCGACGCCGGCGTCGACCGTCGGGACTTTCGGTTTCTGTTGCGCGGACAGATGACTCGCCGCCAGCAGGCAGACAACGGCTCCGAAACCCGACAACAATCCCGCGCGGCGAAGGTTCGGCTGGCGACGGGCGAAAAATTTTGAATTGCGCTTTTGCATCTGGCTCCTTCCGGCTCCACTCGATCCTGAATTCCATCTTCCTTCGGTCGGTTTGGATGCGCCCCGCGAGTCGAATGTTGGTCTTGGCGAAGCAAAGGTTGTTCCATCGCGCGGCGGCGCGGCGTGGCTTCTCCGTTTCTCATCGAGGACTTACAAAGTCCGATATCTCGTTATATTTCTTCACTATTCGGAGAGAGAATATTTTCCCTTCGCGCGCAATTTGAGTAGACTAGCGGTGGAGTTTTCTGTGCTCGTGCTCTAGGTCACAGCTTTTCGGCCCCCGGCCATGCAAACCTTCCGGAGGCAAGCTGTGGAACGCAACGAGAGGCGGACGCGAAATCCTTAAATGAAACTCTCGAAGGGAGTTTGTGTGCATGGATAAGATAATTTCACGGAAGAGTACTGCATTGGCCGCGACAGTTGCGGCGGCGCTGGCCGTTCTCGGCGGCGTGGCGATGTACGGAACAGCGCGCGGAGCTGCCGTCCCGCCGCAGGAAGGCTACACGGTGCAATCGGCGCCCGGAGGCACGATCCAGGGCAAGCTCCTCTGGGTCGGAAAACCGGTGAAACCGCAAAAGATCAGCGTGACGCAGGACCGCTCGGCCTGCGGGGATATGAAGGACATGTATCCCGTCCAGGTGGAGCAGGGCGGCGTGGCCGGCGCGGTTGTCTGGCTCGATGACGCCACTCACGGCAAGGCTTTTGCGTTTGCCAAGCCGGTGATGGACCAGAAAAAGTGCATGTTCGTTCCCGATGTCGTTTTGATGCAGCCTGGCAAGGTCGAAATGCTGAACAGCGACCCGGTGACGCACAATATCCACATCTACGCCCATTTCAATCGCACGTCGAACCACATGATGGCGCCCGGCAGCAGCCCGGTCGAGCTGACGCTGATGCGGCCGGAGACGGTGATGGTGCGGTGCGACATTCACCCCTGGATGCAGGGCTACATCGTCGTCGCCAAGAATCCCTACTACGCGATCAGCCAGTCCGGCGGCGCGTTCACTCTCACCGATGTCCCGGCCGGCACGTATCACCTCAAAATCTGGCAGCAGAAGCTGGGCACGAAGGAACAACAAGTCACCGTACAGGCGGGCAAAACCACCACGGTCACCTTCAAACTCGGATCCTAGATTCGGCAGCGGGAAACGAAAGGGGGAGACGAAGATGACCGCTCAAAGAATCGATTGCAAGAGGTGTGGACGATGGCCGGGTTTCCGTTCCGGCGTACTGTTCCTGCTGCAGGCAGCGACGCTGCTTCTCGTGCTCGTCGCGCTTCCGCGGCGCGCCGAGGCCGTGCCGAGTTTCGCTCGGCAGACGGGCCTGGCCTGCAGCGCCTGTCACATCAATCCGCCCGAGCTTACTCCGCTCGGCCGGCGTTTCAAGCTCAATGGCTACACGATGACCGGCATCAAGGTGATCAGCGCTCCGCCGGCGAAGGGTACGCCGGGGCTGCAACTGCTGTCCTATCTGCCGCTCGCCGCCTGGCTCGAAGCGTCGACCACCGGGTTGAACAAGCCCCAGGCCGGCACGTCCAACTGGGATTATTCGCTTCCACAGGACGTCTCGCTGTTCCTGGCCGGAGCGTTCACAACCCACGCCGGAGGCTTCATTCAGGCGACCTACGACGTGCAGGATGACCACTTCAGTTGGGACAACACCGACGTCCGTTACGCGCGCAACATGTTGCTCGGCAACAAGACGTTCGTCTACGGCATCGACCTGAACAACAATCCCACGGTTGAGGATCTCTGGAACGACACGCCGGCCTGGGGCTTCCCGTTCATCGCGTCGGGATCGGCGCCGTCGCCGTCCGCCGCCACAATTGTCGACGGCACCCTCGCCATGGACGTCGCCGGAATCGGCGGTTACGCGATGTGGAACGATCACCTGTACGGTGACTTCGAGATTTATCGTTCGGCGCATCTCGGCCAGCCGCTTCCGAACACCGGCGTCGGCTTCGACTACAACATCCAGGGAGCCGCTCCCTACTGGCGCGCCGCCTGGCAGCAAAGCATGGGCAATTCCTACCTTGAGTTCGGCACCTACGGCATGCACGTATCGAGCACGCCGCAAACGGTGACCGGCCCGACAAACACCTATACCGACGTCGCCGTCAATTCCCAGTACGAGCGTGTGTTGCCCAAGCTGGCGAACGACATCCTCACCGTTCACATGACCTATATCCACGAGAGTTCCAACCTGAACGCCTTCTACGATGCGAGCCTGGCCAGCCTCGTACCGCATCATCTGAATACGTTCCGGGTGAACGGCATCTACCATTTCGGCTACCGCTACATTCCCTCGATCGAGTACTTTAGAACCACCGGCACGGCCGATCCTCTGCTCTACGCGCCCGACCCGGTGGACGGCAGCCTCAATGGCAGTCCTCTGGGCGCGGGATTCCTCCTCAACTTCACGTATTGGCCGGCGCAGAACGTTCGCATCGCCGCTCAGTACACCGCGTATACATCGTTCAACGGCGCGTCAACCAACTACGACGGTTCCGGCCGCAATGCCAGCGACAACAACTCGACGTACCTGTACCTCGGCCTGATCTTTTAAACCTCCGGCCGCCGATGGCCGGAATGGAAAAATATATTCCTCGCCGCCGCTCGCGGCTCCTCAAGGGAGCCCGCGCAGCGGTGGCGCAGAAAGGCAGGTTTCCAGAGATATGGCGAAGTGCAGCAGTTCCCCAAGATCGCAGTTGTTCGTACTGGCGCTTCTCGTCGGTTGCGGAACGTTCCTGGCCGGAGCCGTGACGGCGCAGGCCGCGACAGCCGCCAAAAAGTCTCAGAGCGGCAACACCGGCCAGATCACCGGCAAGATCTATTTTCACGGCCAGAAACCGCAAATCCATCCCATCAACATGGGAAAGGACTCGGTCTGCGCCACCTTGCACACCGGCTCGATCTACCCGCAGGACGGAGACGTGAACGCCGACGGCACGCTGCCCAACGCGTTCATCTACGTCAAGCACAGCTCGGCGACGCTTTCCTCCACGCCGCCGCGCAACCCCGTCACTCTCACCCAGAAAGGCTGCGAGTATGAGCCGCACGTGCTGGGAGTGATGGTCGGACAGCCGTTCGAAGTGATCAATCTCGACCCCACCACGCACAACATCCACGTGATGGCGAAAACCAATCGGGAATGGAACGTCTCCCAGCAGCCCGGCTCTCCCTCGGTGGTGCGCAAATTCCAGCATCCCGAGGTCATGATTCCGGTGCGCTGCAACGTCCATCCCTGGATGAAAGCCTACATCGGCGTGCTCGACAACCCGTTCTACGCCGTAACCGGCAACGATGGCTCCTTTACGATCAAGGGCCTTCCTGCGGGCAACTACACAATCGAAGTCTGGACCGCGGCCTTCGGCACCCAGGAACGCAACTTGGTGGTCCACACCGGAGAAAGCACCACGGCCGACTTCACTTTCGAAAACCACTGATCGCGCCCGGCTCGCCGCCTCTTCGCGGCCTGCCGGCAGGACAGCCTTCCGTGTGCGCCCGGCCCGCTCAGCGGGCCGGGCCGCCACGCCCTCTCACCGCCCTCCGCCCGCATACCACTTCCGCACCACTTCCATCGCCGGCTTCCCCCACGGCGTGAATGAGCCGTCTCCCGCCCCGCCAGCGCCGTTCGTGCCCACCTTCCACCAATACATCCCCTCGAACCACGGTTTGCCGTAAAACGCACTGAAAATGGCCTGATAGCAGCGCGCCTGCTCCTCGAGCGAAATCGCGCGCGGAGATTGGTCCCACGGCCGCCGCTCGGGATCGATCAGGCTCGGAAATCCGACTTCGGTGAAGACCACCGGCCGCCGGTAATCAATGGCCACGCGCTCGATGCGGCGCACGAGGTCCGCGGTCGAAAGATTCGCGGGCAGCGGATAGTATTCGTCGAGTCCGATGTAATCGAGCGCGTCCCAGAAGGTGACGTCCTGAAAATCCGGCCCGAAATTCGCCGCATAGACCAGCGGCCCCGGATACAGTGCGCGCACGCCCGCGATAATGCCCCGCCATTCGGCGTCGTACCGCGACAGCTTCGCAAGTTCGACGCCCACCGCGAACAGATCGGCGTGGATCCGCGCGGCGAGCCGGGCGTAGTGGTCGATGAAATGGCCGTACTGCTCGAACCATCGAGCGCGCTCGGCCGGATCGCGGAAATCGATGTCTGTCGTCGAGCCGCCGCGCACCCACAATTGCGGCTTCAGGAAAACCTTCATCCCGAGCGAATGCGCCATCCGCGCCAGGTCCTCGATCCCCTCGTCGCTCTCCCACACGTTCAGCCCGCGGTTCACGCGCACCACGGGCTGCCCCGGCTGCATCCACCCGTACGGCACCAGCGCCACCGCATTCACGCCGTAAGGAGCGAGCCGCTTGAGCGCCTCCAGCGCGTCCGCCGACGCGTAAGGCGCGCCGAATTCCGCCGTGAAATTGACGCCTCTCTGGAAAAACTGCCGGGGATAGGGCTCGTTCGTGGGAACCACCGGCAGCGAATCAACCATCGCCTGGGCCCGGGCAGCGCGCGCCCGAACGAACGAAGTCTCGACCCTCCTGCCCCCAATCGCAACGGCAAACGCCAGCAGCACCGTAATCGCCGCGCCGGCCGCAATCGCCTTCCAGGAGATTCTTTGCGGCCTTGCGACACCTGCGGAAACCGGCCGCCAGCTGGCGAGGGCCGCCGGCGCCAGGCCGGGCACGAAAATCCACGCAAACCGCCTGAGCAACGGCATGCCTGCCGCCCAATGAAAGACCAACAAAAGCACGCCCAGCGGCACAGTGAAGAACAGAACCGCCGCCGCAAATCGCCATCCGTATCTCGCCGAGGGCGTCGTGGACGAGGCAATCAGCCGCCGCAACCCCATCGTCCACAACGCGGCGAAAACCGCTCCGCTCGCAATCCACCGCGCATCCGGCGCCGCGACCCATAGACGCCTCAACAATTGCTCGAACCCGCCGTATCCTAAAAGCGCGGCGAACAAACCGCACGCCATCATGCCCCGTCGCTTCGTCAGGTAAAGAACCAGCGCGCCCAGAGCGACAACCACGGCAATGCCCAGCAGCGTTTCCGCGCCGAATCCCCGCAACCCGAATCGCGAGCCGCCTGGCGGGTCGTTCGCCGCGCCGCTGGCAATATACGATCCGACGATCGATATCCGTATCCACTTCAGGTCGTTCCCGGCAAACACCATTCGCACGAGTCCCGGAAGCGAGTCGAGGGTGAATTGGGCGAGCCAGAAGGCGGGATAAACGATCGCCAGCGTGAACGCAAGCGCTCGCGCCGGCGTCAGGAGAGAAGCCGGATTACCGGTAGGGCCTGCCGAAACCGTTTCTTGCGACCGGACAGCCAAGGGATTGCCGCGGGCGGCAAAGCCGCCTCACTCAATGAGACGCGGAACCGGCGCCTAATGTTTCTGTGTTTCTCCCGCCGTGAACGTGGTCCACGGATGCCCGGGCATGTCCCGAAGAATCGATTTCTCCCAGTCGTATTCCGGATGGGCCTTCAGGAACGGCGCCGCGTAGAAGCTCTCACCGCACGGATGGCCGAGGCGCGCGATCAGGCTCATGTGCACGGCCATTTCGCTGTCGGTCACCTTCCCCTGCACCGCGCCGCCCGGGAAATACGGTCCCCAATCCCAGATCGGCACGCCATGCGCCGACGTGTCCACATGGCCGCAGAGCGTGCGCTGGTCCGCGCCTTCCTTTTTCGTGTACGCGTCGAAGTGGTCGGCTTCGAACTGCTCGGCGAGTTGGATGTCGATTTTCCCCTTGTACTGCTTCATCAGCTCATCCCAGCGCGTGTGGCGCGCATTCGCGGAATTCGCCATGTCGTGCACGTTGAACGTGGTCTCTTCGGAGGTCACCTGCGGATCGCTCGGGAAATTCGAGCCGACGAAATAGCCGTCCTTCGTCGTCCACAGCCGCGTATGCTTCAACCCCTGCTCGAACCGCGCGATCTCTCCCGTTTTCCGGTCGCCCAGCAGCCAGTCGTTCGCGTAGCCGCCGTTGTTGCCGTCGTTCATGATCTTCACGTAATCCGCGATCGAAGTCGCATATTGCAACGCCTTGCGCGACCGCTCGAATTCCGGCACGCCGTTCGGATTCCAACCGTTGAACAGTGAAATGGTGGTCTCGGTCACCATGATGCCGTCGGAATTCATGCCGAAATCGTCGTCGCTCGTGATCACGCCGGGGAAGCCGTCCATCACGATGCGGTAGCCATGCTGGGGCTCGATATCGAAAATAATGCGCCAGCGTTCGCCGTCGACGTAGCTCGTCCAGGCATTGTGGCCCATCACGATGTCGTGATTTTTCGTGTAGCTGCCCGTGGCCACGAATGCGCTGCAGTTGCCCGGGCTCGAAAGGTGCGGCATGTCAGCGGTTTTGTGCTGCGCGTCGTACCACGGCACGTAGTAGCCCGGCAATTCCTCAAACGCGTTCAGCGCGACGATGTCGTCGAGATCGAGCTTCACGCCCCGCGCGTGGAGTCCCGCGACGATCCCCTTCAGCTCGGCCTGATACTCCGCATCGATCTTCGGCCACAACATGTCGTGCGCCGCCGCGCGGAAAAACGACCACGGCCGGTGGGTGTTGTGGACGTCCTCGAGTTGAATGGCCTTGAACGCGTCCGCGATCTCCGGCGCCAGCAGGTAGCCATGCTGAAAACCGATCTCTTCCGGCGTGCCCTGCAAGTGCACGTAGACCCAGCCGTTTTCATCGAAGCGGTAGGATCCCTTGAGCCGGGCGTCCCGCGCGGCCTTCTGCGCCACGGAGGGAACGGCAGTGCCGACACTCGAGGCGACTGCGGGCATCGGTCCGCGGTGCGCGCCCCAGGCAAATGCCCCCAAGGCCACAACCACTGGAAACAGCGCCCCCGGAATCAGCTTCGTCGTCAACCGCATCCGACACCTCCGGCCCAAATTTGTGGCGCCATCTTAGGCAACGCCGCCAAACGATGTCAACCGACCAGGCCCTCCAACTGCACTCCCGCTTGGACTCCTGTCATCCTGAACAAAGCGGCCTGATGCGTGAAGTCAGACCCCGCTGGGCGACGTGCGATGTCAAGACGAGAGCCGTAGGGGCGACCCGATGGGTCGCCCGTCTTCCCAACGGCCACGCGTTATGCGACAGCTTCTACTTCCCTGCCCGTTCGCCCGCCGTGAACGTCGTCCAAGGATACGCCGGCATATTCCCCAGAATCGATTTCTCCCAGTCGTACTGCGGATGCGCCTTCAGGAACGGCTTCACGTAGAAGCTTTCGCCGCACGGATGGCCCAGGTGCGCGATCAGGCTCATGTGCGCCGCCATTTCGCTGTCGGTCACCTTGCTCTGCACCGCACCCGATGGCGAGAAAGCATGCTTGCCGCGAGGGTCCAGATCGATGTGCCCGCAAAGCGTCCGCTCGTCCGGATCAATCTTCTTCTCGAACGTGTCGTAGTGATCGCCTTCGAATTTCTCGGCGAGCTGCGCATCGATCTTTCCCTTGTACTGCTTCATCAGCTCTTTCCAGCGCAGATGGCGCGCGTTCGCAGAATTCGACATGTCGTCCACGTTGAACGTCGTCTCGTCCTTCGTCACCTGCGGATCGCTCGGGAAATTCGACCCGACGAAATAGCCGTCCTTCGTCGTCCACAGCCGCGTGTGCGTCAGCCCTTCCTCGAACCGCGCGATCTCGCCGGTCTTCTGGTCGCCGAGCAGCCAGTCGTTCGCGTACCCGCCGTTATTGCCATCGTTCAGGATCTTCACGTAATCGGCGATCGAGGTCGCATATTGCAGCGCCTTGCGCGACCGGTCGAATTCGGGAATTCCATTCGAATTCCAGCCGTGAAAATCGGAGATCGTCGTCTCGGTCACCATGATGCCGTCGGAATTGACGCCGAAATCGTCGTCGCTCGTGATCACGCCCGGGAAGCCATCCATCAGGATGCGGTAGCCGTGCTCGGGAGCGATGTCGAACATGATCCGCCAGCGCTCGCCTTCGAGGTAGCTGGTCCAGTTGTTATGCGCGATCACGATATCGTGGTTCTTCGTGTAGCTGCCCGTGGCCACGAACGCGCTGCAATGATCGAAGCTGGCCGAGTCGGGCGTATCGCCCTCGGCCGAAGCCCGCATCTTGTGCCGCGCGTCGTACCACGGCACGTAGTAATCGGGCAGTTCCGCGAAGGCGTTCAGCGCGACGATATCGTCCAGGCCGAGCTTCACCCCTCGCACGCGCAATCCTTCGACGATCCCCTTCAGCTCGACCTGGTATTCGGGATCGATCTTCGGCCACAAAATGTCGTGCGCCGCCGCGCGGAAAAACGCCCACTTGTGATGCGCATTGTGAACGTCCTCGAGCCGGATGGCCTTGAAAGCATCGGCGATTTCCGACGCGAGCAGATAGCCGTGCTGGAAACCGATATCCTCCGGCGTCCCCTGCAAGTGCACGTAGATCCAGCCGTTCTTCGTGAACCGGTACGCGCCCTTGAGCCGCGCGTCCTGCTGCGGCGAGAGCCTGGCATGTCCCGCCGACACGGCCGGCGCCGCCTTGACCGCATCCGCCGGACCGCGCCGCGCACCCCACGCGAACGCCGCCACGGCCACGATCACCGGCAGCGACGCCGCCGGAAGAAGTTTCGTCGACAACCGCATCGTCGTACCTCCCCAAAATGTCGCTGCGCGACTTCTCTCCGCTCACGCGGCGAGGCCGAGCGCTTTCGCCCCGGGCGCGGGCCTTACTTCGCGCCTTGCTCGCCAGAGATGAAAGTCGTCCACGGATACGCAGGCATGTTCCGCAGGATCGATTTCTCCCAATCGTACTGGGGATGCGCCTTCAGGAACGGTTTCACGTAGAAGCTATCGCCGCACGGATGGCCCAGATGCGCGATCAGGCTCATGTGCGCCGCCATCTCGCTGTCGGTCACCTTGCTCTGCACCGCGCCGAACGGCTCGTTAGGGTGCGTCCCGCGAGGCGAGTTGTCGATGTGCCCGCAGAGCGTCCGCTCGTCCGGATCAATCTTCTTCTCGAACGTGTCGTAATGGTCGCCTTCGAATTTTTCGGCGAGCTGGGTGTCGATCTGCCCCTTGTACTGCTTCATCAGCTCTTTCCAGCGCAGATGGCGCGCGTTCGAGGAATTCGACATGTCGTCGACGTTGAAAGTCGTTTCGTCCTTCGTCACCTGCGGATCGCTCGGGAAATTCGAGCCGACAAAATAGCCGTCCTTCGTCGTCCACAGCCGCGTGTGCGTCAGCCCTTGCTCGAACCGCGCGATCTCGCCCGTCTTCCGGTCCCCGAGCAGCCAGTCGTTCGCGTAGCCGCCGTTGTTGCCCTTGTCGATCAGTTTCACGTAATCGGGAATCGAAGTCGCGTATTGTATCGCCTCCCGTGACCGGGCGAACTCGGGAATCCCGTTCGGGTCCCAGCCATGGAAGTCGGAGATCGTCGTCTCGGTCACCATGATGCCGTCGGAATTGATGACGAAATCGTCGTCGCTCGTGATCACGCCCGGGAAGCCATCCATGATCATGCGGAAGCCGTGCTCCGGCACGATGTCGAACATGATCTGCCAGCGCTCGCCGTCGACGTAGGTGGTCCAGTTATTGTGCGCCATCACGATGTCGTGTTTCTTCGTGTAGCTGCCCGTGGCCACGAACGCGCTGCAATGCTCCAGGCTGATGGGGTCGGGCGAGGCAGGAGTGAATCCGGCCGCGGCCTCTTGCTTCTTGTGGTGCGCGTCGTACCACGGCACGTAGTAGCCGGGCAGTTCCTCAAACGCATTCAGCGCGACAATGTCGTCCAGATCGAGTTTCACTCCCCGCGCGTGCAGCCCTTCGACGATCCCCTTCAACTCGGCCTGATATTCGGGATAAATCTTCGGCCAAAGCATGTTGTGCGCCGCCGCGCGGAAAAACGCCCAGTTGTGATGCGAGTTGTGAACGTCCTCGAGCCGCACCGCCTTGAACGCGTCCTCGATTTCCGGCGCGAGCAGATAGCCGTGCTGGAAACCGATGTCTTCCGGTGTTCCCTGCAGGTGGACGTAGATCCAGCCGTTCTCCGTGAAGCGGTACGCGCCTTTCAGCCGCGGATCCTTCTTCGGTGACAACCGCCCGTGCCCGCCGCTCGTCACCGCCGGCACGCTTGCCGCCGGGGCCGGCGCGCGCCGCGCGCCCCACGCAAACACCGCCAGGCTCACTACCACCGGCAGCGCCACCACCGGAATCCATCTGGCCGTAAACCGCCTCATGAAGACCTCCTTATCCATTATGGCGATGCCATCTTAGGCAGCCCCCTTCACCGGTGTCAACGCAAACAACCCACGCGACATAGCCTAAAATGATTGTCCATGACCGATCGTGAAGATTACCGGCCCGCGCTGGGCCACTGCTCGCGCCTCGAACTCTACGATCCGCTCATCCGCATCACCGTGCGCGAACGCCGCTTCAAGCGCCGCCTGCTCGCCGAAGCGTCGCTCCGTCCCGGCTTCCGCGTGCTCGACCTCGGTTGCGGCACCGGAACGCTGGCCGTCATGGCCAAACGCGCCGAACCCGGCGCCAGCGTTTTCGCCGTCGACGGAGACCCGGCCGCGATCGACCTTGCCCGGCGCAAAATCCTCCGCGAAGGCGTCGAGGTCCGTCTCCACCTGGCCCTCGCGCAGCAACTCCCCTACCCCGACCGCTTCTTCGATCGCATTCTCTCCACCCTCGTCCTGCACCACCTGAGCCACGACGGCAAAGTGGCCTCGCTTCGCGAAGTCGCGCGCGTGCTCGCGCCCGCCGGCGAGCTGCATCTCGCCGACTTCGGCCGCCCCGCGAACTGGCTGGCGCGAGCCGGTTTCTCCCTGGTCCGAAAATTTGAAGGAATGGAAAATACCGAGGACAACGCAAAAGGAAAGTTGGAACAACTAATGACCGCCGCCGGCCTCACCGAAGTGCGCGAAACCGCCAGCTTCGCAACCCTCTTCGGCACCCTGCGCCTCTACAAGGCGCGGCCGCGCCCCTAAGTATCAACGAGCCTCTATTATTGCTGCCCGTCTACGGAGGAACGAACTGCATTTCTCACAAGAGGCCGATGGCCAGACCGCTACCCTCTGAATTCGAGCCTGTCATCGTGAGCGAAGCGGTCCGATCCTGACGATGCGGAGCGCCGCGCCCCGCTAAGTCGCCTTCCGGGCAAGATACGCGATCCGGATCAGCCGTTTCTGATCGGCAAGCGTCTCCGCCATCGCCGTGGAACTCGTCAGCCCGTCGTAGATCTCCTGCCCCATGCTGTTGACCACTTCCTCGCGATATTTCTCGAACGCCGCCGCCTGCCGCCGCGCCACCGTCACCACGCTTTCCGTCAGGTCCTCGTACGACAGCAACTGGAAACCCGCAAGCTGCAGCAAATTCTCGTTCTCGCCGCGAGGAATCAGGCACGCCGCGCCGGCCCAGGTGCGCACGGCAATCTCGTCGCTCGTCACGATGCCCACCAGCACCATCGGATCGGTGAACAGCAGAACGGCCTCCCGGCCGTAGCACCCGATGGCATTGCCGCAGCAACCCGATGCGATCGGCAAGCAGGCTGAACGTGTCGTTCGCGAACACGGCGTCAAAGGTGTCCTCGGCAAAAGGCAGCGGGCGCGTCGCGTCCCCGAGACGAAAATGAACGCGGTCCTCCAGCCCTTTCTCCTTCGCCAGCGCCACCGCGCGCTGTATGCCCGCTTCGTTATTATCGAGCCCCGTAGCGCGCGCTCCGGTGGTCGTCGCCAGGTAAACGGCCGCGCCGCCGTTGCCGCTGCCGATCTCGAGCACATGAGAATCCGGTGTCGGAGCCAGGCGGGCGATGAAGCGGCGGTACTCCTCGATGGTCATCCAACTGAGCTGCCCGATGTACTCGCCGTACACCTCCTCACCAACCTTCCGCAGCATCTCCTGCCCAATGTCGCTATAGGCGATATCGTAGGCGTCCAAGTGCAAGTCCATGGGGCTTCTTTCCGTTAAAACAACGAGGAATTTTGGAACAGGAGCCGGTATTGCCGGCCCGCTTCGAAACCCGCCGTTCCTCCGCTCAAGACCTGCCCGGGAGGCTGAGAATCCACGGCGCGTCCCATCACCGAAGCGGCGTTGGCCGGCTCGGTAATTACTGGCCTAGAGTACACTGACGATGGGAGCGAGGCAACGCTCGATTGCCTTCCTCTCCGGCCGCTCCCGCCGGACGAAAAACCTGTATACCTGAAAACATAACAAATCGAATACGGTCGATTTTTAGTAAACGCCGGTATACCCGTGAGCGCCGTTCCGCGCCACCCGCAATTCCCTTCACCGGTTGTTGCGGCGCGACCGTCCCACGTCTTCCGATTCCGTCATTCCGGAAAATGGCTGCCAATCGGAGGTCGAGGGCCCGGCCAATGCCGGCCATTCCGGCGCCGGCCCCAGAAAACCGAGCTGGGAACGCGTCGAAGTAAGAAGCAGATTGGCGCTCCGCTGTATCGTGTGAACGATGTGCTCGGCGGTACGCTGGCGGGCGCTCTCGGGATCGCGATTGGCGATCGCGCGAACGATTTCCCGGTGCTCGGCCACCAGTTCGGGGCCGTACGAATCCACCGAAATCACCAGATAGAAAAATCGCATCAGCCGCGTGTGCACCTCGGAAATGATTTCGACCAGCGATTCGTTTCCCGAGGCGTTCGCGATGCCCACGTGCAAATTGAAGTTGCGGTCGAGAAAAGTGTAATAACTCTTCTGATTTCCTACGCGATAGACGTATTCCGCCCACTCCTGGATCTGCTTCAACTGGTCCGGAGTGGCCCGCTGCGCGGCCAGCGCCGCCGCCGCCGGCTCCACAATTAACTGCACCTCGTTCAGATTGTGATACTCGGCCATGGTGAGCGGCGCCACGAAATAGCCGCGGAAGGGAATGATCTTGATCAGCCCGTCCTTCTCGAGGCGCCGGCAGGCTTCGCGAATCGGTGTGCGGCTCGTGTGGTAACGGCGGCACAGCTCCTGCTCGGAAAGGGATTTCCCTGGAAGAAAATCACAGGTGACAATGTCGTGCTTCAGATGCCCGTAAACTCGCTGCGAACTCGTCTGTGCGGGCCTGGTGTTCCGCCTCATCCGTCACTTTCCCCTAAAAACTGAGCGTAGTCTGCGTGACCACTCCCGCCTTGTCAAGCATCTGGGTCTTGCCAGTCAACACACGAAGTTCGAAAAAAAATCCTTGACACATTCCCCGTTTCTCCGGTATACACGCAGCATACAACACGACCTGAGGCTGCCCGTGGCGGGGCGTTCCCCGCGACTCCTCCGATCGTCTCTTGAAGACCAGGCCGACCCCGGGCACTGGGAGGAGATCATGTCCAGCCAAAGCAGCCAACCTGCTTTCGCCTCCCACGGGCACCTCATCCTCAGGTCAGAGGGCAAGGGGGAAACCCCTTTCCTTTCAGTTTCTTCACAATAAGCCTAAATTTCGGCGGTCGTCGTCCTTTTGTACGCGCCGCTGCCCAACATGCGCCGAAATACCGTCATACAAGCTCTCGCTTCCTGGCGCATAAAGTCAGGGTGTCCCGACACTGTGGCCCAAGCGCGTTTAAGTTAGGATCAATTGCAGTAAAAATTGGATCCCACCAGGACACAATTGGGACGGGGGCTCCCGAATGCAAATCTTTGGGTGGGTCGGAGACGGACTGTTCACCGCAGAGGGGCAGAGGGCGCGGAGAAGAGCGGAGGGCTGGGTGAATCCTCTGCGGCCTTCGCGAGACATCTGCGCGCTCTGCGTTGAAGCGCGATTGTCGTCGGCCGCCTCGAGGACGTGAAACCGGAACGAATCATAAACATGGCGGAGTGGACGTCCAAACCCTTTATCAGGGCCGGAGCCTGGCATGCAGTTCGGTTGCAGAACACGCTAAGCGCTCTCAAACAATGATCCGCCGATGATGATTAGGATGGCCGCCGCGCCGATCATTTCGTTGCCTATGAAGATGCCCATAATCGTTGCGCCGACCACCGCCTCAATGAGCACGCCCAAGCCACACACCAACACGAGCGCTTTTCGTGCCGCTGTTACCTTGAACGCAGCCACCAGGGCAACGATCCCGAGCAGAATCCAATCCCAGCCGACTGACAGAAACACCACACGAAATGCCGCTTGCAGCCCCACTTTCAGATTGGACGCTGCCAGAGCAGGAAATCCCATGCTGTATCCGGCGAAGAAGTGAAGAGTGGCCGCAGCGAAGAGCACGATGCTACCAATCGTAACCAGGATCCGTGCCGCTTTGTTTCGCCAGTTCATCGAACCCCCTATTAGCGGTGCAAGTGCGCGTCAACGACCTCGGCGTCGAAGGATAATCTCCAGTCTTCCTCCTCGGAAGTAATCTAGTCTGCCGCATGAATATTGTTGCAGGCGAGACTCGAGACACGGGGTTCTGCAACTGCGATTTAAAACGGAAATGCGGGCCTACTTCTCTCCCCAATCCGAGTCCGGCCCCCAACCCCCGCCGCCCGGAGTTTCGATCCGAACCCGGTCGCCTGCTCCGGCCGAAAACGTGCACTTGCCCGGCAATTCCTCCGCGCGTCCGTTCGCGCGAAACAGATACCCACGACCGCAAGCACCCGGCTCTCCGCCGCAAAGGCCATAAGGTTGCAAACGCCGCCGGTCGGAAAGCAGCGTCACCTGGGCGTCGGTGAGCAACTCGATCTCGCGCACCAGTCCGTCACCCCCGCGAAATTTCCCCTTGCCTCCCGAACCGCGACGATAGCCATAGGAATGCACCCGGAACGGGTAGGAGTATTCGAGGGCCTCGATCGGCGTGTTCAGCGAATTTGTCATGTGGGTGTGGACGCCGGAAACGCCGTCGCCATTCGGCCGCGCCCCCATGCCGCCCGCGATCGTTTCGTAGTAAGCGAAGGAATTGCCGGTGCGCGGATCGACGCCGCCGATCGTGAGATTGTTCATCGTTCCCGAGCTGGCCGCGGGCACGCGATCGGGAGCGGCCTGCGCCAGCGCGCGCAACAGCGCATCGACGATACGCTGCGAAGTCTCCACGTTCCCGCCCGCCACGGCGGCCGGCGGACGGGCGTTCACAACCGTGCCCTCGGGAACGCGCAGATGGATCGGCCGCATCAGCCCGGCCGTGGCCGGAGCGTCGTCCGACAGCAGACAACGAAACGCATAATAGACGGCCGAATAGGTGATTGCGTAGACGGCGTTGATGCTTCCCTCGACCTGCGGGTCGGTGCCCGTGAAATCCACCTCGGCGCGGCGTCTCCGGGAATCGAGCCGCAGCGTCACCGCGATCCGGATCGGTCCCTCGTTCACGCCGTCGTCATCGAGAAAATCCTCGGCGCTGAACGACCCCGACGGCAGACGCCCCAGCTCGGCGCGCAGAAATTGCTCGGAGTAATCGAGCAACACGCGCATGTTGTCACGGACGCGAGCGGCGCCATACTTCTCCACCATTTCTTCCAGCCGTTGCGCGCCAATCCTGCACGCTCCCAATTGCGCCGTCAGGTCGCCCTCGCGCTCCATCGGCGTGCGCACGTTGGCCAGGATGAGCCGAAGCAGGTTCGCGTCGATCTTCCCGCCACGCACCAGCTTCACCGGCGGAATCCGCATTCCCTCCTGATAGATTTCCGTGCACAACCCCATCGACCCGGGAAACATTCCGCCGATATCGGCATGGTGGGCGCGCGTAGCCACGTAAAACATCGGCTTTCGCATGCCGCGCAGAAAAACCGCCTGCACCATCGTGACGTCCGGCAGGTGCGTGCCGCCGGCGTAGGGATCGTTCAGAATCGCAATGTCGCCCGGCGCCAAATCGAGCGAATCGATCGCGATCCGCACCGACATCGGCATCGAGCCCAGGTGCACCGGCATGTGATCGCCCATCGCGACCACCTCGCCCGCGCCATCGAACACGGCGCAGGAATAGTCGCGCCGTTCCTTGATGTTCGGCGAAAAGGCGGTGCGCCGTAGCGCCGCGCCCATCTCCTCGGCGATCGAATGGAACAGGCTCTGAAAAACCGACAATTCCACCGGATCTCTTTTGCTTTTGCCGGCCATCAGGACACCTCGATGATCAGATTGCCCCACCCGTCCACCCGCGCGCGACTGCCAGGCAGCACTACCGTCGTCGCGCTGTATTCCACCACCAGCGCCGGCCCCGTAAACCGGTTTCCCGGCTGGAGCAAATCGCGGTTATAGACAGGCACGTTCACGCGGCGCCCGGCGAACCACGCGCGCCGCTTCTTCACGATCGCCTTCCCCGCGTCCTTTCCAACCGGCGCGCGCCGCTTCAAGGGCACGGAACCGGTAGGAGCCACCATACGCACGCGCACGTTTACCACCTCCGCCGGCCGCGCGGCGTCGGCGTAGCCATACCGTTTGCGGTGCGCATCGTGAAATCGCGAAAGAAGCCCGGGACCCCACGGCAGGTTCAGCTCGTAGCCTTGCCCGACGTAGCGCACGTCCACCGAACGAAATCCAGCGCCCTTCCATCCCTCGGCCTGCATCTGCCGGCTCGCCCGCTTCTCCAGATCGCGGAATGCCGCTTCCAGCCGGCGATCGTCGGGCGCCATCATCACCGTGCGCGAGGCGTCGTGCACGACGTCTGAGAGAAGAATGCCCAGCGCCGAGAGCGCTCCCGGGAATCGCGGCACCAGCACCCGCGGAATTCGCAGCGCCCGCGCCATCGCGCAGGCGTGCACCGGACCCGCGCCGCCAAAACTCACCAGGGTGAACTCGCGAGGATCATGCCCACGCTCGATCGAGATCACGCGGATCGCCTTTTCCATTGTCGTTTGAACCACGCGGATGATCCCATGCGCGAAAGCGTCGACGTCAGCCAGCGGACCCTTTTCCCGCGCCATGAATTCCAGCGTGCGCTCTTCCTCGAGCCGCATCCCGCCGCCCAGGAAGAATTCCGGATCGAGCCGCCCCAGCGCCAGATCGGCGTCGGTCACCGTCGCCCGCGTTCCGCGGCCGTAGCAGATCGGCCCGGGATCCGCGCCGGCCGATTGCGGGCCCACGCGCAGCGCATTCCCCTCGTTGAACCAAGCCAGCGATCCGCCGCCCGACCCGACCGTATGGATATTCAGCATCGGAACGCTGATCGGATGACCGGCCACCACCGACTCGTTCGTCGTTCCCAATCCCCCGTTCATTTTCGCGTCGACCAGGGCGACGTCGGTCGACGTTCCACCCATATCGAACGTGATGATCCGTTCGAAACCGGCCAGCCGCGCCACCCGGTACGCTCCCACCACGCCGCCCGCCGGTCCCGACAGGATCGTGCGAACCGGCTCCCGCGCCGCGAGCCCCGCCGATACGATTCCACCCGACGACTGCATCACATGCAGCCGCGCTTCGGGAAATTCCCGGTCGACCGCTTCCTCCAGGCTTCCCAGGTATCGCCCCATCTTCGGCGCCAGGTACGCGTTCACGACGACCGTCGAGGCGCGCTCGTACTCGCGAAATTCGGGAAGAATCTCGTGTGACACCGAAAGCGGAAGTCCAAGCGAAGCCAGGGCCGCGGCGATCCGTTGCTCGTTCGAGGGATTGGCAAAGGGAAACAGGAGGCAAACCGCGATCGCTTCCGGCTGCTCCACGCACACCCGCTGCACCAAGCTCCGCAATTCCGCCGCATCCACCGGCCGCGCCACTTCCCCGTTCCACAGCGTGCGCTCTTCGGCCCCGAACCGGAGCGGCGGCGGCACGAGCGGGAGCTCGGGCGTCGCGAGCCAGTTGTAGAGGTTCTGGCGCGCCTGCCGCCCGATTGCGATCACGTCCTCGAATCCGCGCGTCGTCACCAGCGCCACGCGCGCGCCCGAACGCTCGAGCAGCGTGTTCGTGCCCACCGTGGTGCCATGCCGGATTTCCACGCGCGGTCCCGGACCGATCTGCCGCACCGCCGAGAGAATCGCCTCGGCCGGATTGGCCGGGGTCGAAAGAATTTTCAAAATTTCCAGCCGGCCTTTTCGAATGAAAACGCAATCAGTGAACGTGCCGCCCGTATCTATGGCAATCCGCATGAAAACTTCATCCCCATCCGTATTCCCGCCACAACGCTCCGCACCGGAGAGCCTTCGGCGGGGGAAAGAAAAAGGTTACGTTCGGCCCTATAACTGAGGATTCCCATCGCCGGAGGTAAGGCGGGGAAAGAATCCTGAAGCAGGAAGAAGCTTTTGAAAACAACGCCCCCAACAAGCGATTCGATGACTCCGAAAGGTATATCACGAGCATACGAGGCCCCAGTCTCTGCCAAGCCTTTTCCACTGTCAAGGATTCGCCCGGCCGACGTTTGGTTTCGTGCACTTCACAATTTGTTCAGTCCGGTCGTATACCTCCCGCATACAAATTACCGCATGGCCGCCCGCCCGAAACCGATTCCCCGCGTTGCCGGCCCCCTCCGTCGATCGAGGTCAAGCCGGCCACGTAAGGGGCCCTCCCTTCACGTCGCCAGGTCCGTGGAAAGATGGAAAGCAAGCCCTGAATTTTCGCCAGCCGAATCGCGCTTCGCCAAAGAGGCTTGCTTTTCCGCGAGAGAACGGTAACGATTTCGTCTTTTTGGTCCCGGAGGGTGTATGCGCATTCTTTGCCGTTCCGTCTTTTTCTTTCTTGTTGTGACGTTGTGCGCCGCTGGCCAGCCCGCACCGCCGGCGAAGGCGGCCACTCAGGCCGCCCCGCTCGACAACGCATTCGAGAAGGGCTGGATGCTGGTCGATACGAACGGCGACGGCATCGCCGATTTCGTCAACGGCCACATCGTCGTGCCCTCGAGTCCCACGGCGGCCGAAAACGCAGCGGCGGCCAATCTCGCCGCGCGCCTCGGCTACGGCACCAGCGGATTGACCCTCCCGGTCGTCGAAACCGCGCCGCAGGCGGCCGAAACGGGACCAAAAATTTTCGTTGGCGCTGCCTCGCTCGATTCCCGCGCAGCCGCCGCGCTCACTCCGCTCACTTCCCTGCTCGGGCCGGGCGAAGGCGGCGTGTTCCTGACAAACAACAATCTGGCGGTGATGGGGTCCGACGCGCCCGGCCTGCTGGCCGCAGCCACCGACTACGCATCGCGCGCACCTTACCAATGGAACACGCCCGGCGACACGATTCAGTCGATCGCCAATGAAATTGACAAAATGTTCGCCGCCGCCAAACTCCAGGCCACGGCACAGCTCGTAGCTCTCACCTACGCCAACAAGGTCCCCGGTATACACCGCGCCATCCTGCGTGTTTCCGGAACCACCGATGCTGCTGCCGTTCGCAAAGCGCTCGCCGGTGCAGGCAAGCCGGTGCGTTTCGCCGCCGTAAACGAATTGGTCCTCCTCGTCGGCAACGCGCCGCCCATCACGCTGCTGAATCCCGTTCCATTCGCCACGCCGCCGCTCTCTGCGCTGAAAGCGCCCGGCCCCAAACCGCTCGATCTCGGCCAGCTCTACACCATCAAGGGTTTGCTCGGCGGCTCGAAGGAAATGCCGGTTCCCGCTTCGGACGACGCGCATCTCTACGTTCCCGCAGGAAAACCCGGCATTGCCATGGCGAATCTCGCGGCGCGCGTCGGTCTCGAAACCACCGGGATCACTCTGCCCTTGGCCTACGTCCCGACTGGCATTTCTCCCGCCCACGTGCCCGCGCAGGCGGTCGTGACAGCCGATTCGGCGTTAGGGAAACAACTCATCCGCGAACTCACCGCGGCGAAAAACGACGAAGGCGGCTCATTCGCGCAGACCATTTTCGGAACACCGCTCCCTCCGGGCGAAGGCGAGCTGCGCGCCGTAGATCGCGCCTTCGGCAAGCATTCCGCAATCCTGGTGCGCGGCGACGCCGCCGGCCAGGCCGCCGCGCTCGATTACGCCGCCGGCCATCTTCCCTTCCTCTGGCAACCCGACAAGCGCTACGAATCGATCGGCCAGATGCGCTACAGCCTGCACCGCTTCTTTTCTCTGCGCTCGGCCGCGGGCCAGGCCACCGTTGCGCTCTTCCACCTCGATCGCTGGCTGAACCAGATGAAAAAATCAGCCGCCAAGCCGGCAGCAATCGACGCCACCGTCTACGTCGATCGCGCCGACCCCAAGCTCGCGTCCTTCATCCGCAACCGAATCGAGCAAAGGGAGCCCGGCGCCAGGGTGACCGTGCACACCGGCAGCCTGCACGCCGGTCTGAAATGCTGCGCCGCCGACCCGCCGCTGCACTACGTCTCGCGCCTGCATCCCTTCGTCCAGGCCAAGCCCACTTTCACCGACGATTTCTCAATTCCGTGGGAAGGCCGCCGGCTGCTCGACGCCGTCCGCAAGGCCGTCCCCGGCATCGAACGCGGCCAGCCGGCGAATCTGCTGGCCGAAGTCAGCGAAGGCCCCGCCGAGCGGGAAAAGCTCACCGCGGAATTGCGCGACATTCTTTTGAAAGCCGGCGCCGATCCTGCCCGCACGCGCGTCGAAGTGTTCGACGCCTACAAGCCCGGCTATAGCTGGCTGATGGACGAAATCGCGCCCCAATTCAAGGGCAAGCCGGCATCGAAAATCGTGATCGAGTTCCAGCCGGACGCTGATCCCACGCATACCAGCCTGCTCTATTCCCGCGCGCGCTGGCTCCAGGAACTCTATCCCGTCGACGCCATGCTCGCCCGCGCGCTCCACATTCCGCTCCACAACATCCAGTTCCGAGAAATGACCAGCGAGGATGGTCCCACCTATCGCGTCCACGCCTACGCGGCAAACGGCAACGAACTCCTTTCCCGCGATTTCACCGTCCATACCGCCGTCCGCCCCTACAGCAGCGAATTCCCGCAGTACGACCACGTGCAGGTCGATACCGGCTGGGTCAGTCTGGATTCCGGCGGCAAATCGCTGCTCAACCAGCGCGTCGAAACCGATGTCGAAATGTTCTGGGACCACTACCAGAAAATCACGCTGCCGCGCATCTTCCACTTCATCATGGCGCAGAACGACGGCAAGCCCCTCACCGAATACCAGCCGCTCTTCGACACGCTGCGCCTCGAAATTCACATGAGCGAGCCGGACTTCAGCCTCGGCCTCGACCACGGCCGCATCTCCTCGCTCGAATCGCTCCAGGAAGACACGTTCTATTCCACCGCGAATTTCTTCTACATGCTCGGCACGCTCGAATCCACCGGCATCTTCGATTACATGGGCCGCGTGATCCCCGTCGTCTATCCCTCGACCGACGGCGAGGACGGCCAAGTCAAAATCCAGTTCTACGCCAAGGACGGTCCGCATCCGCTCGTTCGCCTTGCCTGGACTGATGCCGCCGGCCACGAGCATCACGAAGAGCGCGATCTTCCCGCGCTCAAAATGGGCATGCCGCGCCTGGTCGCCGCCCGCGTTCGCGCCGGCGATTCCGGCGTCGATACGCTCACCTGGGAACTGCCCGCGGATTCCGAAAAGGATCTCTATCACGACTGGATCCAGCGCGAACCGGCATCGCTCGTCGAGCACACGATGTTTTCCGCCGAGCAAGGCGAGGAACAGGTGCATTGGCTCGCGGCGATGCATGCCGCCGGCCTCTACCCCGATTCCCTCGCCTATCCCGATCTCGCGCATCTGGCGATGGAATTCGAGCTGCCCCGCCCGCTGCTCGCTCCGGAGAAATCGCGTCCCACGTTCGTTTCCATCGCCTGGCCCGCGCCGATGCCGGCCACACCGCGCCCGCAGATCACCGACTACACGCCCGCGCCGATGCCGGCCTCCGCTTCGGGCCACATCGTCCACTGGAATCAGTCGATCAGCCCGAAGCAGAGCGCCGAAATTCTCGCGCGCCTCGCGAAATTCCCCGGCGTCACCGTCTACTGGATGGGCCGCACCTATCTCGGCACGAACATCTGGGCGGCGGACATCCTCGAGCCGTCGCCGGCGAAACTGCGGTCAGCGGCAAAGCTCGAAACGCTCAAGGCCGTCGCCATGTATTCCGGCCGCCAACACGCGAACGAAGTATCGAGCACCAGCCACATCCTGCGCCTCGCCGAGGAACTCGTGCGCGATCCACAAATGCGCGCCGATCTCAAGAAGGTGAACGTTGTCATCCACCCGATCGACAATCCCGACGGCGCCAATCTTTCGATCGATCTGATGCACATCACTCCGAATTATTTCCTGCACCCCGGCTATCACGGCTCGCTCACCGCCGACGTGCAGACGGCTCTATGGGACGAGGACCCCATCTACCCCGAATCGCGCACGCGCCGCCTGTTGTGGCAGTCCTGGCTGCCCGACGCGTTCCTCAATCCGCACGGCTATCCTTCGCACGAATGGGTGCAGCCGTTTTCCGGCTACACGGCATGGATGATTCGTCGCATGGGAGTCTCGGCGGGATACAGTTGGTGGATACCGCGCGGCTGGTTCACCAGCCTCAGCTACCTTTCCGATCCGAAGCACGAGTGGAGCAAGGACATCGCCTACGAGCTGCGCAACCGCATTGCGCATGCCATCAATGAGGTTCCCGGCGCCGCCGCGCTCGACGCCAGCGAGAACCGCCTCTACGACCGCTACGGCGTGCGCTGGGAGCCGCGCCGTTTCCAGCAGCCCCTCTACGACGGCGTGCGCATCTACATGGCGCTCAAGGGACAGAAAGCCGCGCCCGGGGGCGGCGGCTTCATGGAACGCTTCCCCAACGTCACCTGGGACGAAGGCTACACCGAAGCCCCCGACGAGACCGCGCACGGCACCTACCTGCACCTGGTCGCCGGCATGGGCCTCGCCTACGACAAGGTCCACCTGAATTACCTCGCCCACGGCAAACTCAAGATCAAGCGGAAGGAAAAGGACTACACCAACGCCGTCACCTGGCAGTTCACTCGCCAGCGCCCGATCTTGCCGAACAAATGGACCATCAAGCCCGGCCCGGGAGTCGAAGACAAATAGTTCACGAAGTGAAAAGACATCGAGTGACGATTCCAGGCGCATCGACGCCGCAACGCTGGTGCAACTGGCCTTGTCGGCCGCGTCGTTCTGCCGAGGCTAATGTTTCGTCCACGTCCACGCAATCATGCGCCAGCCGGCCGCGCCTTTTTGCAGCACGACGGTCATTGTCGACCCCGTTTCCCGAACCTGCTTCCCTTTCTGCTTGAATGTGTAGCTCGCAGGAACGACGACGTAGGCCCGGTTTCCCGTGACATCAACGTGCAGCGGGGTGCCGAGGGTGACGGTTCCATCGGTAATTCCATTCTTCCGGGAGTCGGCCTCGTAATCGCTCACCCACTTCGTGCAAGCCCCCGCACCGTGCCACTCGTGAGGCGGAAATTCGTCAATAATGGACGTTTCTTTGGCGCAAAACCCTACGTACGCCTTCATGTCGCCTTTATTGAAAGCCTGTATGGACTGGCGCACAGTCGCCATCGCATCGGTCTTTTCCGATGCGGCCGCCGGCATCGAAACAAGGGCCACAGCCACGAACGCAATCAATATCTTCCACATATGCGATCGCTCCTCTCCGTGTACGAACGAATCGACGGAAAATTGTGATTGGAAACCGGCTTGAAACTGAATATGGCCGCAGCATACGCTGAGCGACCTTCCGATGCAATAGCCTGTCGGACTCTCCTCTCCTGCGACGATCTCCCGCCAAGGAAACCCTTGCCGCAATCTCTCCCTCATCGGATACTGGGCGGCCACAAAAACGACCAATGACCGAAACCGCTCCACTTCGCTGGCAGGAAACCACATCTACCCAACGCCGCACCCTTCTCGCCGCGGGCCTCGGCTGGATGCTCGACGCCTACGACGTGATGCTCTACTCGCTCGTGCTCGCGACGCTGATGCGCGAGTTCGGCATGAGCAAGGAAACCGCCGGCCTGCTCAACACGCTCACCCTGGTCGCCTCGGCCATCGGCAGCGTCATCATCGGCATCCTCGCCGACCGTTACGGCCGCCGCCGCATGCTCAGCACCAGCATCCTCATCTATTCCTTCGCCACGTTCGCCTGCGGCTTCGCCCCCACGATTTTCATTCTCGCGGTTTTCCGGTTCATCCTCGGACTCGGCATGGGCGGCGAATGGAATTCCGGCGCCGCGCTCGTGGCCGAAACGTGGCCGGCGAAATGGCGAGGGCGCGCGCTCGGCATCGTCCAGAGCAGTTGGGCGATCGGCTACGCGCTGGCAGCCATAACGGCGGGCGTGCTTCTCGCGCACGCGAGCTGGCGCTGGGTGTTTTTCGTCGGCGTATTGCCGGCGCTCGTTGCGCTGTGGGTGCAGCGCGGAGTGCCCGAACCGGAAGTCTGGCAGCGGCAAGTGACAACGCGGCCACCGCCGGCCGAGCGCCGCGGCCTGTGGCGCTCGAACGGCCGCAACCTCATCGTGCTCCTTGTCATGAACACGTTCGGCATGTTCGCCTGGTGGGGCCTGTTCACCTGGATTCCCGCCTACCTGGAATTGCCGCTCGCGCAGGGCGGCCGCGGTTTCAATCTGCTCGGCACCACGTGGTTTCTGCTTGGCCTGAATCTGGTGGGCATGCTACCGGGCTACCTGCTCTTCGGAGTGTTCGCCGACCGCTACGGCCGCAAGCGCTCTCTGATCATTTACCTGATTGCCGCCGCGGTGCTCGTGCCGTGGCTCGCCTCGGCTCGGCGGCCGGGAATGATTTTGGCGGCGGCGTGCCTGGTGGCGTTTTTCGGCACCGGTTTCTTCACCGGATCGAGCATCGTCGGCAGCGAACTCTTTCCCACCGCGATTCGCGCCACGGCGCTCGGCGCCAGCTACAACGTCGCCCGCGGCTTGAGCGCCCTCGCCCCGCTCATCATCGGCACCGTAGGCCAGAAGCACGGCCTTTCCGGCGCCTTCCTCCTCTGCGGCATCGCCTTCGCCCTCGCCGCCGCCAGCGCCGCCCTGCTCCCCGAAACCCACGGCACCGAAATCACCTGATTCTCGCGAAGCTAAAAAAGCCAAAGAAGTAACACAGAGTTCACAGAGAAAAAACGGAGAACACGGAGGAAGCAGCATGGCTCCTCAGTGCCCTCCGTCTTTTCTCTGTGCCCTCTGTGTGCAAATCTTTGCCATTGCCTTTGCCTTTGCCTTTTTGCGCCCACAAAAGAAAACGGGCCCCCGCGCAAAACGCCGAGGCCCGCTGCTATTTGCCGTTCCGTGCTTTCCGCGACCCGCTACATCGCTTCGGCACCCTTGGGCGGCGCGACGGAGATGAACTCGACCTTCGCCTTCTTCATCAACTCGTTCAGCGAGGCGAGATCCTTCTTCTGCAACTCGCCCCACGCCGCTACCTGTTCGTCGATTTTGCCCTTGAGCAGGTTGTAGACGGTGTAGTCCGCCGCGTTTGGCGCCGCGTCGTTCGTTTCCACCGTGCTGCTCAGGGCCATCATCTGGTCGGCCAGCTTGATCGGGTAGTTCAGCGGATCCTCCCCGCTCTTGGATTTCGGCTGGATGAGGTTGTTTTCGATGGCCACCGCTTTTTCATCGAGCGCCTTGGCGGCGTCGGCGATGTCCTTGTGCGAAGCGCCCACGCGTTTCTCGAGCCCCTCGAGCTGCCCGTGCAGCCCGCGGATCTCGTTCACCGCGTCGTGCGCCGAATTGACCGACGCCTGAATCTCGAGCGCGAGAGCCAGTTGCTTCTCGAGTTCCGCCTGCGTCACCGCGATGCGTGGATCCTCCTTCACCTCGACCGGCTCGGTGTAGGACTTTCCATTCGACGGTGAGCTTCGCCTGATACGTGCCCGGCACGACGAACGGCCCGAACGGCGAGCCGCCCCAGCTGATCGTCCCCGGAACCGCGCGCGCGGCCGTATAGCGCAAATCCCAGGAGAAGCGATTCACGCCGGCGTCCTTCGTCAGGTGCGGGAAGTGGAAGAAGCTGGCGAACTCGGGCGGAATGCCCGGCGGCAGGCCCGTGCTCTTGCTCGAATATTTCCGAACGAGCTTGCCCTTGCCGTCGAGGATTTCGAGCGTGACGTCGCCCTTCGGCGCCGACTTGAGCCAGTAGTCGATATCCGCACTGGCCGAACCGCCGCCGAAGAAGCCGCCGCCGAGACGCGCGCGATAGGCCATTGCGGGCTTGAACAGGTATGCCGGCTCGTCCTGCACCTGAGTCGAGAGCTGGCGAAGCGGGGTGATATTGTCGAGCGACCAGAAGGCCCGGCCGTGCGTGGCGATCACCAGATCGTTGCCCTTGATGATCAGGTCGTGCACGGGCACGGTGGGCAGGTTCATCTTGAGCGCCTGCCAGTTCCCGCCATCGTCGAACGAGACGTAGACGCCCAGTTCCGTCCCGGCGAAGAGCAAACCCTTGTGTCCGGGATCCTCGCGAACGGCGTGAACGAAAGCGCCATTCGGGATTCCGTTGTTGATTTGGGTCCACGTCTTGCCGAAATCGGTGGTTTTGTAGATGTAGGGCTGGTTGTCGTCGTTCTTCGAGCGGTCGACGGCCGCGTAAGCCCTGCCGGCGGCGAAGGGCGAGGCCTCGATGATGCTGATCTTGCTCCACTCGGGCAGCTGCTTCGGCGTCACGTTCTGCCACTGCTTGCCGCCGTCGCGGGTCAGATGGATCAGCCCGTCATCCGAGCCGGCCCAGATCTCTCCGCGATCGAGCGGTGAGGGAGCGATGCAGAAGATCGTGTCGTAATACTCGACGCTGGTGTTGTCCTTGGTAAGCGGGCCGCCGGCCGACTGCTGCTTCGACTTGTCGTTGCGCGTGAGGTCGGGGCTGATGATGGTCCAGTTCGCGCCGGCGTCGGTGGTCTTGAAGAGAACGTTCCCGCCGAAATAGATCGTTTTCGGGTCGAACGGTGAAGCGGCCACCGGGGCGGTCCACTGGAACCGGTATTTCAGGTTCGCGGCCTCGTGCCCCATCGGATTGAGCGGCCACGGCGAGACCTCGGTGCTGCGCCCGCTCTTGCGATCGAAGCGGGTGATCTCACCGGAGTACGAGTCGGCGTAGACGGTGTCGCCCGTGGGATCGGGCACGATCCAGCCGCTCTCGCCGCCGCCCACGTCATAGTAGTCGTCGGGATTGCCGCGGCTCGGGATGGCCACCGTCGAATTGTCCTGCTGAGCGCCGTAGACGTAGTAGGGGAAACGATTGTCCGCGGCCACGTGATAGAACTCGGCGGTCGGCTGGTTGTCGAGCGTCGACCACGTCCGACCCCAGTTCAGGGACACGGTCGCGCCGCCGTCGTTCGCGACGATCATGTGATTCGGGTTCGCCGGATCGATCCACAAGGAGTGGTTGTCGCCGTGCGGAGTGCGGATCATGGACCACGTGTGCCCGCCGTCGGTCGAGCGGTAGGTCCCCGTGTTGAGAATGTAGATGGTGAAGGGATTTTTCGGGTCGGCAATGACGTTGGTGAAATACCACGCCCGCTGCCGGAAGCGATGGTCGCCGTTGACGAAATGCCAATTCTCGCCGGCGTCATCGGAGGCGTACAGCCCGCCCTCCTTCGCTTCGATCAGCGCGTAAACGTGCTCGGAATCGGCTCCCACGGCCAGGCCGATGCGTCCGAGGATTCCCTCCGGCAGGCCGTGGCCTTCGAGCTGCTTCCACGTCGCGCCACCGTCGGTCGATTTGTAAATGCCGCTGCCCGGCCCGCCGTTGATGTAATCCCAGGGCAGGCGCACCTGCTGAAACAGCGCGCCGTAGACGATGCTGGAATTGTTCGGATCGAAGGCGAGATCGATTGCGCCGGTCTTGTCGTCCTTGTAGAGGACCTTCTTCCAGGTCTTCCCGCCGTCGGTCGAGCGGAAAACGCCGCGTTCGGCGTTCGGCGCGTAGGCGTGGCCGATCGCCGCGACCAGCACGGTGTTCGGATCGCGGGGGTCGACCAGAATCTTGGCGATGTGGCGGGTGTCGTCGAGCCCGATATGAGTCCAGGTCTTGCCGGCGTCGGTCGATTTCCACATTCCGTCGCCGTAGCTGATGTCGCCGCGAAGTTCCGGCTCGCCGGTGCCAACGTAGATCACGTTCGGGTCCGACGGCGCGACGGCGATCGCTCCAATCGAAGCGATCGGCTCCTTGTCGAAAATCGGGTTCCAGGTCGTGCCGGCGTCGGTCGATTTCCACACGCCTCCGGCCACCGCTCCCAGATAGTAGGTATTCGTCCCCGGAACGCCGGCCGCCGTTTCCGTGCGGCCGCCGCGGTAGGGCCCGACCAACCGCCACTTCATCCCCGACAGCGTGTCCTTCTTGATTTGCTGCGCACGCGCCAGGGGGCTAAAACTCAAGAGAGCCGCCAAAGCCAGACTCCAGCGGAGTCCGTGCCGGCAGCGGTTCATTTGCTTCATCCCGTTTCCCTCCTTCAGGGTCGGCCGGATTCTACACCGAGCGGCGACAAGTTGGCGCGTCGAGACTTGGAGAATTTGTGGATTTCAATGCCGGCAGAAACGGAAGCGCAATGCGAAGACGCGCTGCCGCCGGCTTTCTGTCCCGCCCGAAATGTCGAGAAGAGATCGTAGGGGGCGGGTTTCAAACCCGCCCCTACCCTTTGGGCGTGAAACGTGCCAGTGCCCACATGGGCGGCGCGGGCCCGTGTTCCGAAAATTTGTTCTGGCAGTACGTGGCAGTCGGAACCGCCAACAGGCCCTGGCCCTGGTTCCGTCACCCAGCCACGCCGAATATTCCCATCATTCCACCACGCCAACCATCAGGACCGCGGCAGCGACCATCGCCTCGATTGGCGTGAAGCCGGCATCGGGCGTTTGGACCTTTGAGCGTCGCGGCATACCATCCCCGCTCAACGCCCAATCCAAAGCCTCGCCCGAGTACTGCCAGACCTCCGGCTGGTCCGCGCCCGAAACGGCCACGGGCCGGCAGGAACTGTTGTTATCGGTGAGAAAGAAAGCGCTGTTCGAGCGTCACGCGCCTGGCGTGCTTCCACACCTTTCTTCCTCTCCAGGAACCTGCTTCGAGTGCAAGGAGGGGTCCAACCGGCCGGGCGTTTGCAAGCACACGAGAAGGAAACGACTTACGTTGAACGGTGGCGCCGAGGGATGCTGGCATAGCGGAGAGGAAACGCGCACAGGCGCGACACTCCGTTTCGTTGCGGTACATCCCTGGTGCTGCGCTTTCCTGCGGGGAGCGATGGTGTCACGCGTCGTGCTTCAGGGTGTCACTCGGTCAACCTGAACGCGGCGGAAGTCATTTCTGTTCAACGAGATGAATTTTTCAGGGTGTCACAAATCCGGGCTCTTTCCGACGGCGTGACGGGCAAAAATGGATCGTGTCCATCTGGTAGCAAATCAGGCGGGACGCCTGGCCGCGTTAGCTTAGCAGCACAACTCGGGGTGCCGCAGTGAAAGTTTTCCCATAAACACGACGCGGTGGCTCCATGGCGCCGCGCGGCAAAAGACAAACGAGTGACACCCTGAAAATCGTATCTGGTTGAAAGCGGGCGCGTTCCACATCCTTACGCTCGACCGAGTGACACCCTGAAGCACCATGGAGTGACACCCGGTAGCGCGGAAGCGCCAGCAGAAAAGCGGGCACCCATGAGTGGCTGCACTACAGAGGGACGCTTGAATCGGCCAGGGCAACACGTTGCAGGTGGGGTGGTAGGGGCGGCCGGGTGCCCCGCCCTTCGGCTTTCAGGGCGGGGCTTGTCCCCAACTACAGCCGCGGAGTTGAATCCACAAACAAAAACCCCAGGCGCAAAGCCGGCGCCTGGGGCACCCAAATCGCAGGATGTGGTTAAAGAGTTTCTGGAGTAGTGGGGGCGACCATGCGACCACCCCCGGTTTCAGCTAGATACCGAGGACGTTGACCATTTCGCGGACGGATGCGGCGGATTTTTCGAGGGCGGCGCGCTCGTCATCGGTGAGCTTGATCTCGATGATCTTTTCGACGCCGTTCGAGCCGAGCACCACCGGCACGCCCATGTAGATGTCGCGCAGGCCGTATTCGCCTTCGAGGAACGCGGCGCACGGGAGGACCTTCTTGCGGTCGCGCAGGATGGAATCGGCCATCTCGTAGGCCGCGGCCGAGGGCGCGTAGTAGGCCGAGCCGGTCTTCATCAAATTCACGATTTCGCCGCCGCCCTTGCGCGTGCGCTCGACGATGGCGTCGATCCGTTCTTTGGGGAGCAGATCGGGCAGGGGAATGCCGGCGACGGTGGAATAGCGCGGCAGCGGCACCATGTCGTCGCCGTGGCCGCCGAGGACGAAGGCGTGAATGTTTTCGACCGACACGCCCGTTTCCATGGCGATGAAGGCGCGCATGCGCGCCGAATCGAGCACGCCGGCCATGCCGAGCACGCGATTCTTCGAGAAGCCGCTGGCGCGGAAGGCGGTCTGCGTCATGACGTCGAGCGGGTTGGTGACGACGATGATGATCGCCTCGGGCGAGAGCCGGGCGACCTTTTCCGTGACTTCTTTCACGACGGCGTAATTCGCCTTCAGCAGATCGTCGCGGCTCATTCCCGGTTTCCGTGGGAAGCCGGCGGTGATGACGACGAGGTCGCTGCCGGCCGTCGCGCTGTAGTCGCCTTCCTTCGTGCTGATGCCGGTGACATGCGAATCGCTTCGCAGGATCGGCATCGCTTCGAGCATGTCGAGCGCCTTGCCTGCCGGCGCCCCTTCCAGAATGTCGGTCAAAACGACGTCGGCCAGGCCGGCGTCGGCAATTCGCTGGGCGGTGGTGGAACCGACGAATCCACCGCCGACAACCGTCACTTTTTTGCGCATAGTTCCCTCTTCTCCCGATCGAAATTAGGTTTTCTTGCGCGCGCCCGCAGGGCGCGTCTACGGCGTTCAGGGTTGCAAATCCGTCGCACGGACTTCGGGCGGAGCGGATGCCGGGTTAAAGCCCGGCGACACGGCGCCGACGAATTGCTCGTCGGCGCCGGACAAAACGCTTCAGCGAGCGGCCAGGGCCGCGCCCATGTTCTCGATGACGGCGCTGGCGAATTCGGACGTGCGCAGGCGCGTCGCTCCGGTCATCAGCCGCTCGAGATCGTAGGTCACCTTCTTCTGTTGGATCGTTTCGGCGATGCCTTCCTCCACCAGCCGCGCCGCTTCCTTCCAGCCGATGAAATCCAGCATCATCACGCCCGACAGCATCACCGAACTGGGATTGATCACGTCCTTATCGGCGTACTTGGGCGCGGTGCCGTGCGTCGCTTCGAAGACGCCGTAGCCGTCGCCGATATTGGCGCCCGGAGCCATGCCCAGGCCGCCGACCTGCGCGGCGCAGGCGTCGGAGAGATAGTCGCCGTTCAGGTTGGGCGTGACGAACACCTGATATTCGTTCGCGCGGAGCAGCACCTGCTGGAAAACGGAATCGGCGATCCGGTCGTTGACCAGAATCTTTTCCTTCCAGCGGCCCTGGCCGTGCGATTTGCCGATGGCATCGAGCGCTTCCTTCACTTCCTTGTAAATTTGCTGTTTGAAGGCTTCGGTGGCGTTTTCGAGGCCGGGCTCGATCATCGCGGCGTTCTGCTCGATCGAGAGGTTCGGGTTCTGGTCGAGATTGCCGAGAATCCAGCTTTCGCGCTCGGTGACGATCTGCTCGCGGAACTCGGCCTTGGCGAGGGCGTAGCCCCAGTCGCGGAACGCGCCTTCGGTGAACTTCATGATGTTGCCCTTGTGGACGAGGGTGACGATGCGGCGATTGTTCTCGATCGCGTAGGTGAGCGCTCGGCGCATCAGCCGGCCCGTCGCGGTGGGCGACATGGGCTTGATGCCGATGCCGGAATCGGAGCGAATCTGCCTGCCGGTGCCCTTCAGGAGTTCGCCATTCAGGAAATCGATCACCTTTTTCACTTCCGGGGTGCCGCTGCGCCATTCGATTCCGGCGTAGACGTCCTCGGTGTTTTCGCGGAAGATCACCACGTTCATCCGCTCGGGATGCTTCACCGGCGAAGGCACGCCCTCAAAAAAGCGCACCGGCCGCACGCAGGCGTAGAGATCGAGCACCTGGCGCAGCGTCACGTTGAGCGAGCGGATGCCGCCGCCGACCGGGGTGGTCAGCGGGCCCTTGAGCGCGATGCGGAAGTCGCGAATGGCTTCGACGGTTTCGTCGGGGAGCCATGTGCCGCGGGAATTGAAGGCCTTCTCGCCGGCCAGAACTTCGTACCACGCGATGTGCTTCTTGCCGCCGTAAGCTTTTTCGACCGCGGCATCGAGAACGCGACGCGACGCCTTCCAAATGTCACGCCCGGTACCGTCACCTTCGATGAACGGAATAACCGGCCGGTCCGGGACGCGATAGGCGCCGTCCTTGTATTCGATCGCCTGGCCGTCGGCCGGCACCGGAATATCGTTGTACGACTGTTTCATTGGGTTTGTCTCCTGCTGTTTTGCGTCCGAGCGGCGCCGGGCGAACTTCGCCAGGCGAATGTACCGGGAAGCAGCTCGGCTCGCCGATTTGCCGCATGAAGCGGCGGAATTGCCGGGGCCCAAGAGTACATGCAGGCCGAGCACACGGGGAGCGAAACCGGGCCCAAGCTAGCTTTTCACAATAACATAAGTCTCCGCCCGCGTGCGAGATGCACTCGAAGCCCAAACTTCCGGTGATGATCGGGCCAACGCCTTCTGTATCTTTGGGGACTTGGCTTACCTGGGCAGAACAATTCAGCCGGAGCATTCCCCCATAGACGCCTGCGGGGCCCGCGAGACTCGGCAGTCAGTGGCGATGGCCGTCGTTGTCGCTCGATATGGTTTTTGGTTTGCCGGCGAAGAGGTGGATGATGTCGGGGACGAATTCCTTGACGACGCCGGCGCCGATGTTGGCGGCGGTGCTGATGCCAAAGCTGATGGCGGCGTTACTCATTTTGTCCTGACTGGGAGGGAGCCAGACGCGGGCGATGAATGCGCCGGCGGCTACGCCGCCTGCCTGGGAGATGGAGAATGTGCGATGGCCGTCGCGATGGCGGGCGAGGACGCCGCTTTCGATGGCGTACCAGGTGCGGGGCAAGAAGCCTTTCTTGCCCGAATTGAAGTAGCGGTTGTCCTCGTCCAGAGCGCTGGACAGGGCAAAGGAGACCGTTCGCTGAATCGTGTACTGGCCGAAGATATTTCCGTAGCGTTGGCCGTAGGCTTCGCTTCCCTGCCCCCATTCGCTTGGCTTGTTGTTCCACTGGTCTAGGCCGGCGGAAAAGGCGACTCGCACGAAGCTCAGGGGATTGACCATCGTTTGGAAGAAAAGCTGGTTTCTGCCGCGCTGATTCATCGGCGTGAAATCGGCGGCGGTTCTCGTGCCGGCCATGTTCAGGAGATTGAAAACGTTCCCGCCGAGCTTCTTTTCTATCTCTATCGGCTTCTGTGCGGGGGCGGACTCCTGGGCGGGTATTGCCGGTGTTGCGACGGGGGCGGTTTGCGCCCCCAAAGGGAGCACAGAGAATGCGAGGAGCAGACCCACCGCCCACAGGGTTCCGCGGTGCGCGTTCATGATTCTCGTTTGCAGACAGTACTTCATGACGAAGGCATACCCAGCCCTGGAGCGCAGCAAGCGCAATGCGGCAAATAAGCCGAAGCCCTAACAGGTTGCGGAAAAAGTCCTGTTGGGCAGCTTCAGGGGCTAAAGCCCTCTTGATTTTGCGGGCTTTATGTCGCGGCTGAAGCCGCGACCCCCGAAGTCCTGCCCGTTTTTCCGCGACCTGCTACGTGATGGTAATTAAATGCTTCGGGCAGGGGACACTGTCAGAATTGACAGACTTGGTGACTGGGACGGCCGCGCCTTGATCGGCTGGGCGGAGACACCCAGGCGCAAAACCGGCCCCCTGGGGCACCGGAGCCTGGGGAACCCGAAAGCGCAGTGGAGGTGTCGCCACCCCGCATATAAACCGGACTATGTTTCGGCGGTCAGGCGATCGATTTCGGCCAGATCTTCCGGCGTGAGCGACCAGTCGGCGGCGCGTGCGTTTTGCTCGACCTGTTCGGGGCGCGTGGCGCCGGCGATGATGCTTGCGACCTGCGGCCGCGCGGCGAGCCAACTGAACGCCAGCTCCAGCAGGGTGTGGCCGCGCTCGGCGGAGAAGGCTTCGAGGCGCTCCACTTTCTTCCAGCTTTCCTCTCCCTGATAGCGGCGGGCGAGCTCCGGCCAGGCGGCGAAGCGCGAATCCTCGGGGGGCGGCGCGTCCTTCTTGTATTTTCCGGTGAGCAGGCCCGAGGCGAGCGGGAAATACGGTAACAAGCCCAGGCCGAAAGACTGCATCGCGGGGATCAGTTCCCTCTCCGCCTGGCGCACGAGCACGCTGTATTCGTTCTGGCAGGAGACGAAGGAATGGATGCCGAGCTGCCGCGAGGTCCATTGCGCGTCGACGACCTGCCATGCGGCGAAATTCGAATTGCCGATGTAGCGCACTTTTCCCTGACGAACGAGATCGTCGAGCGCGCGCAGGGTTTCCTCGAACGGGGTGTCGGGATCGGTCCAGTGCTGCTGGTAGAGGTCGATGTAGTCGGTCTGAAGGCGGCGCAGGCTGGCTTCGACGGCGGTCATGATGTAGCGGCGCGAGGCGCCCTTCAGGCGGCCCTCGTCATCCATTTGACTGGAAAATTTCGTTGCCAGGACAACGTCCTTGCGGCGCGGGCCCAGGATTTTTCCAAGGAATGTTTCCGATCCGCCGCGTCCTCCGTAGGAATCCGAGGTGTCGAACAGCGTGATGCCCATTTCCAGCGCCTTATCGACCACCTTGCGTGCCGTTTCGAGGTCGACGCGCCGGCCGAAATTATTGCAGCCGAGACCAACCAGCGAGACTTTCAGACCGGATTTACCCAGATTCCGCAGCTTCATTTGCTTTGCCGTCTCCTTCGTTTGGATGCTGCCGTCTTGATCGAGCATCGACAGTATACGTTCATTCGAGAAGGCTCATCGAGGCAATAGGAGGGCGACCCAGCGGGTCGCCCCTACAGTTGCTGGCGAGCGGGCCGAAGGAATGCGATTTCGGATTTAAGATTTCAGACTTGAGAGGAGGTACTGGCAGGGCGGATTTTTCGCGGAAGGAGGGTAAATCGGCTGCTATAATTCTCGATTGGCGGCATCGCGCATGCTCGCGCGATGCTGGAACGGACTGCCAGCCAAGAGATGCCGGGACATTGGAGCTACATCACGTTGGTGCTTTACCTGGCCAGCCTGGGCCTGTACGTGCGTTTTCTGTATACGGGCCGGAAGCAGACGGGGCGGCTGGCGGCGCTGGCGCTGGCGCTAGGGCTCGGGAGCCACTACCTGGCGCTGCTCGAGCGATCGCACTGGGTGCATTCGGTTCCCTACGACGACCTCTACGGCTCGCTCTCACTTTTCGGCTGGCTGCTGGCGGCCACTTACCTCGGACTCGAACTCTATTACAAGCAGCGGTCGATGGGCGCGTTCGTGCTGCCGTGCGTGCTGGCGCTTTTTGCCCTGGGCACTTGGCCGGGACACGATTTGCCGGCGACGCGGCAGGAGCAGGGAGCGCTGTTCGCGCTGCACGTGACGCTGAGCGTGCTCGCCTACGCGGCCTTTGCGCTGGCCTTCGTCCTAAGCGTGGTGTATCTGCTGCAGGACCGCCATCTGCGGCGGCGGCATCCGGGGCGGATGGTGTGGCGATTTCCGCCGCTCGACGGGCTCGAGCGGATGAGCCGCGGGAGCGTGCGCGTGGGTCTGGTCTCGCTGATCGTGGGGACGGCGCTGGGCATTTACTGGCAATGGCACATCCGGCACACATTTTTGCTGACCGATCCGAAGGTGCTGGTGACGCTGGTGATCCTGGTGTTGTATGCGGGCTATCTGCGGCTGTCGGAACGCGGCGTGTGGCGCGGGGCGCGGGCATCGCTGATGTGCGCGCTCACGTTTTTGCTGGTGCTTTTCAGCTACGCGGTGGTGAATCTGTACCTGTCGCATTTTCACCGGTACCTCTAGCGAACATGCGAGCGAACCGCCAATCCGGCCGTATGACATCGCCCACGCGGCGCCCGGCAGCGATGCGCCGGCCGCGGCACGGACGAGAGGCGCGTTAGGAATGCAGATCGTCCTCATCGGACTGAATCACCACACCGCGCCGCTCGAATTGCGCGAGCGGGTGACGTTCAGCGCCGAGGACGCGCAACGGGCGACCGCCGAACTGCGCGCGCACTGCGGGATGGAAGAGGTCGTCGTGCTCTCCACCTGCAATCGCAGCGAACTCTACGGCGTGCGGCGCGATCCGGCCGAAGACGCCGGCGCGATCGAGCATTTCCTGGCCGATTTCCACGGCATTTCCCGTGCGCAACTGAACGGGTGCCTCTATTCCCGGCGCGATCACGACGCCATCGAGCACCTGTTCCGCGTGGCCGCGGGACTCGACTCGATGTTGCTCGGTGAAGCGGAAATTCTGGGCCAGTTGCGCGAGGCGTACCGCCGCGCTTCCGATGACGGCTCGACGGGGCCGGTGCTGAATCGCCTGTTCCAAGGCGCGGTGGAAGTGGGGCGGCGCGTGCGCTCGGAAACGGAACTGGGCACGCGGCCGATGTCGGCGGCTTCGGCGGGCGTGAAGCTCGCCGAGCGGATTTTCGGCGACCTGGGCGCGCATTCGGCTCTGGTGCTGGGCGCGGGCGAGATCGCGCAGCAGGCAGTCGAGCAGCTGCGCCAGCGGGGAATCAAGTGGCTGTGGATCTCGAGCCGCACGCGGGAGCATGCGATGGCGCTCGCCGGGCCAAACGGCGCGGAGACGATCGCCTGGGAGGACCTTGCCCGGTCGCTCGCGCGGCCCGACATTCTGGTGGCGTCGGTTTCGGCGGACGATCCGGTGATCACCAGGGAAATGCTGGCGGGGGCGATGGCCGAGCGCGACAATCGCTCGATGCTGCTCCTGGATCTGGGCGTGCCGCGGAATATCGATCCCGCCGCGGCCGATCTCTACAACCTGTACCTGTACAATCTCGACAACCTCACCGAGATCGTCGATCAGAACCGGCGCCTGCGTGAGCGCGAGATTCCGCGCGCCGAAGCGATCATCGCGACGCAGGTGTCGAAATTCGAGGCGTGGCGCGCGGGCCGGAGCGCGATCGACCTGGTGGACGATCTTCGCTCGCGGCTGGACGCACGGCGCCGTCGCATTCTCGAAGCGCACGCCGCCGCCTTCGCGCATCTCGGTCCCGAGGACCGCGAGCACATCGACCAGCTTACCGCGCAGCTGATCGACGAGTTGCTCGAAGAGCCGGCCGACCGGCTGCGCCACGCGCGCACCTGGCGCGAGCGCGTGCAGCACATGGAAACGCTGCGCGGACTTTTCGGCCTGGACTCGGAGGACAAGTGATGACGGAAATCGTCCGCATCGGCAGTCGCGGCAGCCGGCTGGCTCTCTGGCAGGCCGGGCACGTTCAGCGTTTGCTCGCCGAGCGCTGCGGACTCCAAACGGAAATCGTCGTCATCAAGACTTCCGGGGATCGGTGGGCCGAGAAGGCGGTTGGCGAACTTGGTGATCTGGGCCTGAAGGGCGTCTTCATCAAGGAACTCGAGGAGGCGCTGCTCGACGGACGCGCCGACCTTGCGGTGCACAGCATGAAGGACGTGCCGACCGAGATCGATTCGAGCTTCTCGTTTCCCGCGGTGCTTACGCGCGAGGACCCGCGCGACTGCCTGGTGGCTCGCGGCGGCGCGACGCTCGCCGGGCTGCCGCCTGGCGCTCGCATCGGCACGAGCAGCGTTCGGCGGCAGGCGCAACTGCGGCATCATCGGCCCGATCTCGAAATCGTGCCGCTGCGCGGGAACGTGGATACGCGGCTCGCGAAGCTCGATCGAGGCGAATTCGATGCCATCGTTCTCGCCAAGGCCGGCCTCGATCGCCTGGGCTTTTCCGAGCGCATCACCGATGTGCTGGGGCCCGATGCGGTTTTGCCGGCCGTGGGACAGGGCGCGCTGGGGATCGAGACGCGCGCGGGCGACCCGCGTGTCTGCAAGCTGGTCGCGACGCTCGCCGACATCGATACGCGCGCCGCGGTCAACGCCGAGCGCGCGCTGCTGAGCGAACTCGAAGGCGGATGCCAGGTGCCGGTGGGCGCGTGGGCACGGCTCGAGGACGGCGGGTTCGTGATCGATGCCTGCGTCGTGGCGCCGGACGGCAGCGAGTACATCCGCCTTTCGGCGCGAGCGACCGCTGAAGAGATGCAGGACCGCAGGACACCGTTGAAACTCGGGCGCGAATTGGGCCGGCGGCTGATCGAGGCGGGGGCCGACCGCATCCTTCGCCTGCTCGGAAGAACTCCGTGATGGCCGCACCTCCTGGCCGGTCCGAGACGCCGGATTTCCCGCGAGGACATATGTCGAGCGAAGACAAACCGCTCGCGCGGCGCTGCGTGGTGGTCACGCGCGCGGCGGAGCAGGCATCGGAACTGGCCGAGCGGCTGGAGACGCTCGGCGCCGAGGTGTTGCTGCTGCCGCTCGTCGAATTTCTTCCGCCCGAGGATACCGGGCCGCTTGATCGCGCGCTTGGCGAGATCGAGTGCTTCGACTGGCTGTTGCTCACCAGCCAGAATGCGGTGCGCTTCGTCGCCGCACGCGCCAGCACGCTGCACGTCGATCTTGCGGCGAAACTCGCACCAGCGAATCCGCGCCCGAAAGTTGCCGTGGTCGGCGCAATGACCGAGCGGGCCGCTCTCGACGAAGAGTGGCGAGTGGATCGCGTGTCGGCGGGCCGCGGCGCGATCGATCTGGCGCGCGAACTCGGCACCGACATCCATGGCAGCCGCGTATTGCTGCCGCGCAGCGACCGCGCCACATCGCATCTGCCGCAGGCTCTTGCTGCCGCCGGCGCAACGCCAGTCGAGGTTGTCGCCTACAGGACCGTGCCTGCGGGCAACGTCGATCCGGGAGTTCTCACCAGGATAGAGGGCGGCGAGGTGGACGTGGTGAGCTTCGCCAGCCCTTCGGCTTTTTTGGCGCTTGGCGAGCGGCTGGGCACGGAAACGCTCCGCCGGATGGCCGGGTCCGCGAGCCTCGCCGCCATCGGGCCGACTACCGCGGCCGCGATCCGGCGCGCCGGGTTCGAGGTGACGATCGAAGCGGAGGTTTCAACGGCCGCGGGGCTTGCCGCCGCGATCGCCACACATTTTTCGAAGAATTCCGTGATCGGAGGGGGACACACATGAGCTTTCCCACCCACCGGCCGCGGCGATTGCGCCGCAGCGAGCGGTTGCGTTCGCTCGTGCGCGAGACGCCGCTTGCCGCCGGCGACTTTATCTATCCCATGTTCGTCGTGCCGGGCAAGCGCGTTCGCGAAGAGGTGTCGTCGATGCCCGGCGTTTACCAGCAGTCGGTCGATCGCTTCCTCGAGGAATGCCGCGAGGTCGAGCAACTTGGCATCTCGGGAATTATTTTGTTCGGGCTGCCGGAGAAGAAAGACGAGCGGGGATCGGAAGCGTGGGCGAAGGACGCGCCGGTGCAGCGGGCCATCGAGGCGGTGAAAAAGGCGAAGCTCGATCTGGTGGTGATGACCGACGTTTGCCTTTGCGAATACACGAGCCACGGGCATTGCGGCGTGGTGGAGAACGGCGAGGTGCTGAACGATCCCTCGCTTGAATTGCTGGCGCAGGCGGCGCTTTCGCACGCGCGCGCCGGGGCCGACGTCGTGGCGCCTTCGGACATGATGGATGGGCGCGTGGGAGCGATCCGGCGCGCTCTCGACGGGAACGGATTCGGCGACGTTGCGATCCTGGCGTATTCGGCCAAGTACTGCTCGGCGTTTTACGGACCGTTCCGCGACGCGGCGCAATCGGCGCCGCAATTTGGCGACCGGCGCAGCTACCAGATGGATCCGGCGAACGCACGGGAGGCGTTGCGCGAAGTGCGGCTCGATCTCGAGGAAGGCGCGGACATGGTGATGGTGAAGCCGGCGCTTCCCTACCTCGACGTGATGCGCGCGGTGCGGCGCGCGGTGAACGTGCCGGTGGCGGCCTACAACGTGAGCGGAGAATATTCGATGGTCAAGGCGGCGGCGCGCAATGGCTGGATGGACGAGCGGCGCGCGGCGATGGAAGTTTTGACCGGCATTCGGCGCGCCGGGGCCGATTTCATCCTCACCTATCACGCGAAGGACGCGGCGCGGTGGCTCGGCGAATGAGCGCGCGCGATCGTTCCCGCGAAATTTATCGCCGCGCGAGCGAACTGCTCATCGGCGGCGTGAACAGCCCCGTGCGCGCATTCGCTGCGGTGGGCGGCGAGCCGATCATCGTCGAGCGGGCTTCGGGCGCGCGCCTGGTGGACGCGGACGGAAACGAGTATCTCGATTACATCGGTTCGTGGGGCGCAATGATTCTCGGCCACGCGCACCCGTCGGTGACCGCGGCGCTGGCCGAGCAGGCGGCGCGCGGCACGAGCTACGGCGTCACCACCGAACTCGAAGTGCGGCTGGCGGAGGAGATTCGCGCCGCGCTGCCCTCGATCGAACGGATCCGGTTTGTCAGCTCAGGAACGGAAGCGGCGATGAGCGCGATTCGGGCGGCGCGCGGCTTTACGCGCCGCGACTGCATCGTGAAATTCGAAGGCGGCTATCACGGCCATGCGGACAGTTTTCTTTCCGAGGCGGGATCGGGACTCGCCACCTTTGGCATCGCGGCGAGCGCGGGCGTGCCCGATTCTTTTGCCGCACTCACGCTGAATTCTCCTTATAACGACGCGCGCGCGGTAGAACAGATTTTCGCCGCGCGGGGAGCGGACATCGCCGCGGTGATTGTCGAGCCGGTGGCGGCGAACATGGGCGTGGTGCCGCCCGAGGCGGGATTTCTCGAAGCGCTGCGCGAGATCACACGGCGGCATGGCGCGCTGCTCGTCTTTGACGAGGTCATCACCGGTTTCCGGATGGGTTGGGGCGGGGCGCAGAACGTTTTCGGGATCAAGCCGGATCTCACGGTTCTCGGCAAAATTATCGGTGGCGGGATGCCCGTTGCCGCATACGCCGGGCGTGCGGATGTGATGAAGATGGTTGCGCCGGAAGGGCCCGTGTATCAGGCGGGGACGCTATCGGGGAATCCTCTGGCGATGCGGGCGGGCCTCGCGACGCTTGCCGAGTTGCGGCGGCCGGGGCTTTACGAAGAGCTTGCCGCGCGGATGGCGCGGCTGGCGGAGGGGCTGGGCGCGGCGGCGCGGGCGGCCGGCGTGGCGGCGCGGGTGAATACGGCGGGGTCGCTGATGACTCTGTTCTTCACGGGAGAGGCCGTGCGCGATTACGCCTCGGCCAAGCGCTCGGACACGAAACGTTTTGCGAGGTTCTTTCGCCTTATGCTCGAACGCGGGATTCTGCTTCCGCCTTCGCAATTCGAGGCGCTCTTTTTGTCGGCGGCGCACACCGATGCGGATATCGAGCGGACCGTGTGCGCGGCTCGGGAGAGTTTTGCGGCCTTGGGTTAGGGGTCGCGCCAAGGCATTCAAACAAAGGCCCACGGTCGGAAAGGAGCCGACGGTGGCTACCAAGGCACCGGCGATCCCAGGCGACGTTTCCGCGCCTCAAAGAGATTCACACGAATACAATCAGGCAGAACTTTCTGTTGCGCTGGTGCGTATCTGTGAGCGTGGGAGGCGCCTCTCATGGGGACGTTCTGGCAGGATTTGCGCTACGGAATCCGGGTGCTGCTGAAATCTCCGGGATTCACAGCCGTTGCCGTCATCACGCTGGCGCTGGGGATCGGGGCGAACACCGCCATCTTCAGCGTGATCGACGGGGTGCTGCTGCGGCCGCTGCCGGTGCGACACTCCGAGCAACTCGTCAACGTCTACACGGAGATGAAGAAGAAAGTCCTGTTCATCAGGGACATTCCTCTCTCCTATCCCCAGTATCAGGATTTCCAAAGCCAGAGCCGCAGTTTTTCCAGCCTGTTGGGATATCGCTCGATTCCCATCGCGTTCGAACGCAATGGCGCGAGCCAGCTCACCACCGGAGCGATCGTGACGGCGAACTATTTCGACGCGCTGGGCGTGGGAGCGGTGCTCGGCCGCACGTTCGACGCTGCGTCGGTGGCGCGGCCAGGTGAAGGCAACGTCGCGGTGATCAGCCACAACATGTGGCTCCGCGACTTCAACGCCGACCCGGCCGTTCTCGGCAGGCCGATCGACTTGAACGGGAAACTCTTCACGATCATCGGCGTCGCTCCCTCCTATTTCCACGGCCTGGCGCTGCTGCCCACGCCGAAGGTGTGGGTGCCCATCACCGCCGACTCCTGGCGAATTCTGGCGCACGGGCCGCTGGAGAAACGCGACAGCCATCAACTCTGGACCGTTGGCCGATTGAAGCCCGGCGTGAGCATGGCGCAGGCGGAGACGGAACTGAAAACCATCGCCGGTCGTCTGGCCCATGAATATCCGAAGACCGACAAGGACCAGACGGTCGCATTGTTTCATGCCAACGACGTCAAACTGCTACCCGATTTGAACAAGCAGATGTACGGCGCGTCGCTGGTGCTCATGGTCGTAGTGGGACTGGTGCTGCTGATCGCCTGCGCGAATGTGGCAGCGATGAGCCTGGCCCGCGCCACGTCGCGCCGCAAGGAGCTTGCCGTGCGCATGGCCGTGGGCGCCGGGCGATGGCGGCTGGTCCGTCAACTGCTGACCGAAAGCCTGCTGGTGGCGCTGGTTGGCGGGGCATCCGCGGTTCTGCTGACGTTCGTTTTCAACCGTGAGCTGCTGCGCGGATTGAATTCCCTTCCCCTGATGACGGAAATCAACGTGGCTCTGGGAATCCGGGTCGATTTCCGCGTGCTCGTCTTCACTTTGCTGGTGGTCGCGCTCACCACCGCGCTTTTTGGACTGGCTCCCGCGCTTACGGCGTCGCGCACCAGTCCGGCGGGCGCATTGAAAGAAGAGGGCCGAACCGGGACGGGAGGGCCTGCGAAACACCGCCTGCTGAACGGGCTGGTCGTGGCCCAAGTGGCGATTTCCCTTCTCCTGCTGATCTGCTCCGGGCTATCCCTCCGCAGCGTGATGCATGCGTATCGCGTTCAGCCAGGTTTCGACGCGCACAACGCCGTCACCGCAACATTTCTGCCGACGATCATCGGCTACAAGCCGGAACAGGCCACCGCCTTTTATCGAAATCTGGAGGAGCGCGTGAAAGCGCTGCCCGGCGTCGTGGACGCCGGCTACGCATCGAATCTTCCTCTTTCGTTCGATATCGAAATCGATGGCGTCACCACGCCGGACAAGGCGTCGGCGCCGAAGGACCAGTGGCCGCAGATCGACAACAACGGCGTCGGTCCCGGCTACTTCGCCGCCATGCGCATCCCGATTCTCCGCGGCCGCGCATTCACCGACCAGGATATCGCCACGGCGCCACCGGTGGTCATCGTCAATCAGACCCTCGCGGAGCGGTTCTGGCCGGGCGAGAATCCGATTGGGAAGCAGTTGCTGATCGAGAATGACAAGAAGGACTACCTTGTGGTGGGAGTGGCCGCCAACGGCAAATACCGCACACTCGGCGAACCGGCGCGCCCGTTCGTCTATCGCTGCATCCTGCAGCAGGACGGTTCCGATCGCCTGATCGTAGTGCGTACGGCCGGAGATGCGGCGAGCACATTGCCTGCGATTCGCCGGATCGCCAGCCAGTTGGACCCGAAAGTCCCCGTTCTGACCCTGGAGACGATTGCCCAGGCGACCGCCCCGGCGCTCATTCTGCCCAAACTGGCCGCGGACTTTTTCGGGCAGGCCGGTTTATTAGGGCTGGTGCTGGCGTGCGTGGGGATTTACGGGGTGATCTCCTACACGGTGAACCAGCGCACGCATGAGATCGGGATCCGCGTGGCGCTGGGAGCTCAACGAAGGGACGTCGCGCGGCTGATTCTGGGACGGAGTCTTGGACTGACGCTTCTTGGCGTGGGAATCGGGCTTGGCGGGGCGTTTGCCGTCACGCGCGTGCTTTCCGACATTCTTTACGGGATCAGCGCTACCGATCCGGTTACGTTTATCGGGGTGCCGATTCTGCTCATGCTGGTGGCGCTGGCTGCCTGCTATGTTCCGGTTCGGCGGGCGATGCGCGTGGATCCGATGGTGGCGTTGCGGTACGAGTAGTGCACCTCGTCGCCGAGGAGCGGCGCAAGATGCGGGCGACCGCAGGTCGCCCCTACAACGCAACGGCCCCGCTGGCTTGTCACGGTCTTCCAGTACACAACGGCGAAATTCGCCGGCGAGACGCCGGCGCTACAGGGATACGTTGACGTGGGTTCCTCTGATTGTGCTCAGCGAAAAAGCCCACGGTCAGAAAATCGCTGACTGTGGCTACCCACGCGGGGCGCGGGGAGCCGAGTTTTTCCTTCGCGGAGCCTTCCTCGATGACGTGAGGTCTAGTGCCGCGAGGCTGAGTGGGGATGCCCGGCAGGCGCGGGTTTGGCCGGCTCGGGGCGGATGTAGTGGACGTAGACGCGGCGGATGACGACCGGCGTCAGCGGGCGGTTGTTCACCATGTTGCGCGGGACGCGGGCGATGGCCTTCACCACGTTCAGATCGCCGCACTGGCCGAAAATCGTATAGCCGCCGTTGAGGCGGGGCACGGGGACCTCGGTGATGAAGAACTGGCTGCCGTTCGTATCCGGGCCCGCGTTCGCGAGAGCCAGGCGGCCGGGCACGTCGAACGTCAAATTCGGCGACGTCTCATTCTTGAAGGGAAAGCCGGGGCCTTCGGGCGAGCCTTCGCCGGTGCCGAGCGGATCGCCTCCCTGAATCATGAAATTCGGGATCACGCGATGGAAGGTGAGGCCATTGTAGAAGCGCTTGCCTACGACCTTCTTCTTGGTGCGGGGATCGATGTAGGACATGCGGCCGGTGGCGAGGCCGACGATGGTGTGCACGGCGATCGGCGCTTCCTTCGGGAACAGCCGGCAGTGGATCGCGCCCATCGATGTCTCGAAAGTCATGTAGAGACCGGGCTCGGGCCGCGGGTGCGGCGCCGGAGCGGGCTTGGGCGCGGGATTTTGCTGCGCGGAAAGTGGAAGTGCGAACGCGGCTAGCACCGCAAGCAGGCGAAAGTATCTCATTTTTGTCAGCTCCCCTGTTTTTCCCCGAATCGGTTGGTATTTTACACTACTCGCGCGCGGCCGATTGCATCTGCCGCGCGACCTGTTCCGCCTGTGCCAACACCCGCAATGTGTTCAAGCCGAGGATTTTCCGGATGTCGTCGGGCGAATAGCCGCGATCGAGCAAGGCCTGGGTGATTTGCGGCAGATGGGTCACGTCCTCCATGCCGACGGGCATGATAGCGCCATCCATGTCCGATCCGAGGCCGACGTGATCGGCGCCGACGAGCTTCACGGCGTGGTCGATGTGATCGACGATCGTTTCCCAGTTGACCGGAGGCAGCTTCCCTTCCTTCGTGAATTCTTCGCTGACGCGCGCCTCGGCCCATACCTGGCATTGGAGGTCGTCGCCGCAGGCGGCGTCGGCTTTTTTGTTCGCGTCTTCGATTTCCGAGGCGATTTTCTTCGCCGCGTCGCGGTAGGCCTGGCTGAGAAAGCCGATGTGATAGTTGATCTGGATGACGCCGCCGTGGGCGGCGAGGGCGCGGATCATGTCGTCGGTCATGTTGCGCGGGGCGTCGCAGATCGCGCGGCAGGAGGAATGGGAGGCGATGACCGGGGCTTTGCTGGTGGCCAGCACGTCCCAGAAAGTTTTGTCGGCGACGTGGGAGATATCGACCAGCATGCCCAAGCGATTCATTTCGACGACGACCTGCTTTCCGAATGGCGTAAGGCCGTTGTGCGCGGGCTTGTCGTTGGCGGAATCGGCCCAATCGGTGTTCACGGTGTGGGTCAGCGTCATGTAGCGGACGCCGAGGGCGTAGTAGGTGCGCAGGACGCCGAGATCGTCGGCGATCATGTGGCCGCCCTCGAGGCCCATCAGGACCGCGATTTTCCCCTCGGCGTGGGCGCGACGAACGTCCTCGGCCGTTGTCGCTAGCATCAAGTCGTTGGGATGGCTCGCCACTTGTTCGCGCACGGCGTCGATCAGGTCGAGTGCTCGCTGGACGCCGGCGCCGCCGGTGAGCGTTCCGGGCGACCACAGCGAGAAGAAGATTGCGCCAAGTCCGCCTTCGCGCATGCGGGGAATGTCGATCTGGCCGATGTCGGAATGGGTTTCGAGGACGAAGTGTTCCCAGTAGAGGCGCTGCGTCGTGTCGTCGTGCGTGTCGACTACCAGCGAGCTGAAATGAAGTTCCCGGGCTTGGTCGGAGATGGGGTACGACTTTTTCTGGTCGGACGACAGCGGAAGGGCTAGAACCAGCAGGCCGGGAATTAGCGCGGCGGCGAAACGCATTGGGACACCTCGTGACACATGGTGATTTCCAACTGGGCGCCTAGTGTCGCGCAAGTCGGGAAGTCGGCGCAAGGCAGCAGGACGGGCAGACACAAGAGAAACCGGCGGACGTGGTTTCGGGATGCTTCGCTTCGCTCAGCATGACAGATTTTGCGTGCGCTTCGCTGAGCGGGACAGGGTTTGTGGCGCGCTTCGCGCAACATAGTGCCACGGCGGGATGCGGAGACTAGTGGAACATCCAGCCGAAGATGGCGTCGAGGAAGGCCTGGCGATTTACGTCGTTGTTGGATTCGGTCAGCGGAATGCCCTTGGGGCAGGCCTTTACGCAATTCTGGGCGTTGTCGCAATCCTGGATGCCGCCGATGCCGCGAACGGCCTGGAGCCGCTCGTGGGCGTGCATGGCGCCGGTGGGATGCATATTGAACAGGCGCACCTGGTTGATGATGGCGGCGCCGACGAAATCGCTGTGCTCGTTCACCTTCGGGCAGACTTCGAGGCAATTGCCGCAGAAGATGCAGCGCGAAAGGGCGTAGGCCACCTGCTGGCGCTCGGGCGCGATGCGTGGGCCGGGGCCGATGTCGTAGGTGCCGTCGATGGGCACCCAGCAGCGCATGCGCTTGGCGTTCTCGAACATGATCGAGCGGTCGACGACCAGGTCGCGCACGATCGGGAAGGTGGACATCGGCTCGATGCGGATGGGCTGTTCGAGGTGATCGACCAGGGCCGAGCAGGCCTGGCGGGAGCGGCCGTTGATGACCATGGCGCAGGCACCACAGACCTCTTCGAGGCAATTCGCCTCGTAGCTGATCGGCGTGGTGGGCTTGCCGTCGCGCGTCACCGGGTTTTCGGCGATGTCGATGAAGCAGGCGATCACGTTCATGTTCGGGCGCCAGCGCAGGGAGAACTCTTCCCAGCGCGCGGGCTCGGTCGGGCTCGCCTGCCGCTTGATTTTTACGACGATCGTTTTGCCGTCAGCCATCGATCGTTATCCTGCCTCCCGGCGCGCTCAACTTTTGTAGCTGCGTTTGCGCGGGGTGATCAGCGACGTATCCACGGGATCGAGGTGGATTTTGAAGCTGCCGTTGTCGTATTCCGCGCGCGTGGTGCGCAGCCATTTCTCGTCGTCGCGTTCGGGGAAATCGGGTTTGTAATGCGCGCCGCGCGATTCATCGCGCAGCGCCGCGCACTGGGTGATCAGGCGGGCGAGCACGAGCATGTTGCCCAGCTCGCGGGTGAAGTGCAGGCTCTGATTGCCCCAGCGGGCGCGGTCGGCCAGGTTGATGCGCTTGTAACGCTCCTGCAACTCGGCGAGCTTGGCGTCGGCCGCCGCGAGATCCTTGTTGTAGCGGATGACGGTGACGTGCTGGGTCATCGTCTCGCCCATTTCCTTCCAGATGGTGATCGGGTTCTCGTTGCCTTCCTGGGCGCGCAGCTTTTCGTAGATCTCTTCCTGGCGCTTGCGCTCGCGCTCGTAGACCTCCGAGGACACCGCGTCGGAACTTTTCGCCAGATTCTGTGCGTAGCGCACGGCCGCCGGGCCGGCCAGCATGCCGCCGTAGATGCAGGAGAGCAGCGAATTGGCGCCGAGGCGATTCGCGCCGTGATACTGATATTCGCATTCGCCCGCGGCGTAGATGCCGGGGACGTTCGTCGCCTGTTTCTCGTTGTCGACCCAGATGCCGCCCATCGTGTAATGCTGGGCCGGGAAGACCTTCATCGGATGGTCGCGCGGGTCGAGGCCGACGAACTTCTCGTAGATTTCGAGCACGCCGCCGAGCTTGCGGGTGAGCATTTCGCGCGGCAGATGGGTGACGTCGAGATAGACCATCGCCTTGCCGTCGATGCCGAGGCCTTCCTCGAAAACCACCTTGTGAATCGCGCGCGTCGCGACGTCGCGTGGGACCAGGTTTCCGTACTTCGGATACCATTCCTCGAGGAAATAGAAGCGTTCGGCGTCGGGGACCGTGCGCGGGTCGCGCGTATCGCCGGGCGTTTTCGGCACCCAGACGCGGCCGCCCTCGCCGCGGACCGATTCGCTGATCAGCCGGCATTTGTCCTCGCCGGGGATCGCGGTGGGGTGGACCTGGATCATCTCGGCGTTAGCGTAATGAACGCCCTGCTGAAAGAGCGCCGATTGCGCCGAGCCGGTGCAGGCGACGGAATTGGTCGACTGACGGAAGATGGAGCCGATGCCGCCGGTGGCCACGATGATCGCGTCGGCGGGGAAAGCGCGCACCTCTCCGCTGCGCAGACTGACCGCGGTGACGCCGCGGCAGACGCCTGCATCGTCAAGGATGGCCGAGACGAACATCCAGCCTTCGAGCTTGCGAATCTTGCCGTCGGCCTCGAAGCGGCGCACCTGCTCGTCGAGCGCGTAGAGGAGTTGCTGGCCCGTGGTGGCGCCGGCGAACGCGGTGCGGTGGTAGAGCGTGCCGCCGAAGCGGCGAAAATCGAGAAGGCCCTCGGGCGTACGGTTGAAGGTGACGCCCATGCGGTCGAGCAGGTCGATGATGCCGGGCGCGGCTTCGCACATGCCTTTTACGAGGGGCTGGTTCTGGAGGAAATCGCCGCCGTAGACGGTATCGTCGAAGTGCTGCCAGGTGGAATCGCCCTCGCCCTTCAGATTCTTCGCCGCATTGATGCCGCCCTGGGCGCATACCGAATGCGACCGGCGCACCGGCACGACCGAGAACAGGTCGACCTCGTGGCCCAATTCGGCCACGCGAATCGCGGCCATCAGGCCCGCCAGACCACCGCCAATAAGGATGACTCGTGTCGGATTCATTGTGCGTAGAACTGGAACGGCCGCCACTGGAAAACGAAGCTGCAAATGATCAGCAGGCCGATGACAGCGAAGAGCAAGCCGATCGCTCCGGCGATCCAGGCGGCCTTGCGCTGGGCGTCACGGCCCACCACCAGCCCCCATTTATTCGCGAACTGCCACAGGCCATTGCCGAAATGGAACGAGACGGCAAGGATGCCGATGACGTAAAAGCTCAGATACAGCGGATTGGCCAGCGTCGTCGCCACATCGAAATAGGTGGACCGGCCCTGGGTCATGAAGCGCTCGACGTAGACGTGCCAGCCGATGAAGACGAAGGCGATCAGGCCGGTCCAGCGCTGGAGCGCGTACAGCCAGTTTGCGCCGTAGCCGTAGCGGCCGACGTTCGACTCGCCCTTGGACCAGATGTAGATGCCGTAGAAGCCGTGATAGAGGAGCGGAAGCCAGATCAGGAGCGCTTCGACGGGCACGCGCCAGGGGATCGTTTGCAGGTCGTAGGAGGCCTGGTTGTAACGGTCGACGCTGACGAGCGCGTAGCTGTTGGACCAGAAATGCTCGACGAGAAACGCGCCGATGGGCACGATGCCGCTGAGCGAATGCAGCTTGTCCCAGATATAACTGCGGCTGGGAACCGCGGCGGGAACGGTTGTGGCTTCGGGCGGAACTTCGGCGGTGGCGGCAGCTTTTGCTGGCATCTCTTTTTGAACGATTCTTCAGACCCGAAAATCCGAAGCGCCAGTATAGGAAACCCTGTCGCCCTTGGCAAGCAGCGCGCGCATGCTAGGAACAAATTTCACGCCCGCGGTTTCGCCCGCGGCAGGAGTAGGAAGGCGCATCCTTCACGAGCTACAATGCCATTTTCCAACCGGCGCGCCTTGTCTGGCAACCGGCGGGAACGTGGGAGGAGGATTCTTGCAGCTGTCTCGTTTTTCGGGCCGGCTTGCCGCGTGCGTCGCGGCGATCGCTTCCCTGCTGCTTGCCGGATCGGGCCTGGCGCGGCCGCGCGGGCAGGCGGCGGACGCGCCGGAAACCGTCCGGCTGACGCTCTTGAGCACAACAGACATTCACGGGCACATCGAGCCGTTCAGCGACGTCAATGACCGACCGGCGGAGCGGGGCTTGGCGAAAATTGCGACGCTGGTGCGGCGGATTCGCGCCGAGCGGCGGCACGTTCTGCTGTTCGATTGCGGCGATCTGATCGAGGGATCGGCGGAGGCCTACTATTTCGCTCGCCAGGATACGGCGAAGCCCAATCCGGTGATTGCGGCGATGGACGCGCTCGATTACGACGCAGTCGCGGTGGGCAATCACGAATTCAATTTCGGGCTGAACGTGCTATGGAAAGCGCACCGCGAAGCGAATTTTCCCTGGCTTGCGGCAAATCTCCGGCAGACCTACAAAAGCGGGCCCGGGTATTTCCCGCCGTACATCATCAAGAACGTGGCGGGCGTTCGCGTGGCGATTGTCGGGTTCGTGACTCCGGCGGTGCCGCACTGGGAGATTCCGGCGCATTACCGCGGCTACCAGTTCGAATCGATCGTCGATACGGCGCGGCGCATCGTTCCCGAGCTGCGGCGCAAGGCGGACCTGGTGGTCGCGATCGTGCACTCGGGGCTCGACCGGGATCCGGAGACCGGGCGCAAGTACGAGGTGATCTATCCGGACGAAAACGTGGCCTGGGAGCTGGCCAACCAGGTACCCGATATCGACGTGCTCTTCTACGGGCACACGCATCTTAAGATGCCGCAATTGTTCGTCCATGGCGTGCTGATGGCGCAGGCGAAGAACTGGGGCGAATCGCTGGCCGAGGCGGATGTCACGATGCAGCGAGACGCTTCCGGCCACTGGCGCGTTCTCCAAAAGCATTCCCACCTGATTCCCGTGACCAGCGCCGTGCCGCCCGACCCGACCATCGAGCGTATCGACGCGCCCTACCACGCCGAGGTCGAGCGGTACCTGAACACGCCGATCGCGATAATCGGCCGGCATCTCTCCGGGGCGACCGGACGCGTCGACGACAATGCGCTGGTGGACCTGATCCATCGGGTACAGATGGACGACGGGAAGGCGGACGTATCGCTGGCCACGATGTTCATGCCGTCGACGCGCTGGGCGGCGGGGCCGGTGACCATCCGCGAGGTGTTTGCCCTCTATCCCTACGAAAACTGGCTCTACACGGTGGAGATGACCGGGGCGCAGATCAAGGATGCACTCGAACGCGCCGCCCGATTCTTCCCTGCCTGGCCGGCCAGGAACGGCGAGCTGCGGCTGCCCAGCTACAACGCCGATTCGGCCGAAGGCGTCAGTTACCGTGTGGACCTGACGCGGCCGGTTGGCGAGCGCATCGTCGATTTGCGGTATCACGGGCAGCCGCTCGCGCCCGGCCAAACGCTGCGCGTGGCCGTCAACAACTACCGCTACGCGGGCGGCGGGGGCTACCGGGTGCTGCTCGGGCTGCCGGTGGTCTACCGGTCCAACCACGAGGAGCGGACGCTCATCATCAACTACCTGCGCGCCGGCCATGCCGTTCCAACCGAACCTGACGGAAATTGGAGGGTAACGCCCACCGAGGCGCGGCAGGCGCTCATTCGGGAGGCTGAAAGCCCCCGGCGGCCCTTTGCCGCGTCCTCGAAGCTGCCCAGAAAGCGAGGAGGGAGGGTCCGCCGAGCCTCCGCCGGGGCGTTCGAGGCCCGGCGTCGTGCGGCGCGGTCACAATAAAATGCAATTGGGAGCGGAAGTGGATTGACAGCAGTTTGGCTTCTTGCTAATTTTCGTCGCGCCTTTTTTTTTGCGCACAACTCTATGGCATTCATCGCGAAGAAACTGTTTTTGACGAAAGGCGTGGGAAAGCACCGCGAACGGCTCAGCAGTTTCGAGCTTGCCCTGCGGTCGGCCGGCATTGCCGCCTGCAATATCGTCCGCGTCTCCTCGATCATGCCGCCCGGGGCGAAGCTCATCTCGCGCAGTGAGGGCTTGAAGTACCTGAAGCCCGGCCAGGTGATCTTCACGGTCCTGAGCGAAAATTCCACCCGCGAGCCGCACCGGCTGATTGCCGCCGGCATCGGCATCGCCCTGCCCACCGACAAGTCGATGTACGGCTATCTGTCCGAGCACCACTCGTTCGGGGAAACCGAGGAAGTCGCCGGCGAGTACTGCGAGGAGCTGGCGGCGGAAATGCTGGCCACGACGCTCAACGTCGAGTTCGATCCGGAGCTTTCCTGGGACGAGAAGAAAGACGTCTACCGGATTTCGAACAAGATCGTCCGCACGATGAACATCACGCAGTCGGCGGTCGGCGACAAGCGCGGGCTGTGGACGACGGTCGTGGCGGCGGCGATTCTGCTGGCCGAAGAAGACCTTTAAACCGCTTAGCCGCGGATCAACGCAGATTAACGCGGATTTGTTTTCTTGAATTCTCGAAGGCCAGGCGCTTGAACTGCGGCCTTGGCCCAAAATTCAGCAACAATCCTACCTCTACTTCTGTGGCACGGAGATAGTTCAGGAGTTGCGATTCGTGTGCGGGGTCGATCCCGCGAGCAGCTTTCAACTCGAGCAGAACGGCGTTTTCCACCAGCATATCGGCCTTGAAGTCGCCGACAACCGTGCCGCGAAAGGCCACTTGCAGCGAAATCTGCCGGCCTAATGCCATGCCCTTTTGCGCCAACGCAATTGCCATCGCCTCTTCGTAGACTGACTCCAGGAATCCGTGGCCTAATTCGTTGTACACGTCAAAGAAAACGCCGATGATCCGCTCAGTAAGTTCCCAATGCTTGAGTCCGCGCCCGTCCGCGTTCATTCGTCTTAATCCGCGTTGATCCGCGTTTATCCGCGGCGGCGCTTTGGCTTTTTCTTTGCGGGGCCGGTGTAGCCGATGCGCTCGAAAACGGCGCCGGCGACGAGCGGGAGGGCCACGGTGGCGTCCTCGAAGACTTCGGCGAACTTTCCGCCTTCCTCGGGCGGGACGAATTTGCCCCAGGAAATGGCTTCCGAATAGGTGCTGCCGGAAAGGCCGCCCCAATGGACCGGCTCCGGGCAGATGCGGACGCCGTAGTGGTAGCGCTTCAGGTCGCCGGGCTTCTGGAACCCGCGGCGGATCATCAACTCGGTGTAGACGCCGAATTGCTGCGACCAGTTGCGCGGCACGCCGCCGCCGATCGTGAGAATTCCGCGGCGTTTCTGGGCCAGCATGCGTTCGGCGAAATGCTCGAAATCCTCGTAGGAGTCGAAATTCAGTGGCCCCTTTCCATGCTGTCTTCGCCAGCGGTTGTGCAGCGCCAGGTCGATGCCCAACTCGGAATCGGTGAACGCGGGGATGTAGACGGGGACGCCACGCTCGCTCGCCGATTTCAGGATGCCGCGGCCGGGGGCATGCTTTCGGAGATACTGGCCGAACCGTTCGAGCAGCAGGTGGCTCGAGACGGTGTCAGCAGCATCCCACGCGCCGAGGATTTCCTCGGTGATGCCTTCGATGTAATCGAGATTCACTTCCGGCTCGAGCGAGTCGTAGACGCGGTTGTAGCCGGCGAGGAACAATTCTTTATCGTCCATTTTCGGGTCGTAGCGGAAATGGGACCGGCCGGCGGCCTCGACGAGGCCGTGCGCCATCAGCGCGCCGGTCGAGACGACGGCCTTCACGATGCCGGAATCGATCAGGTCGGTGATTACGAGACCCATTTTGGCGACCGTCATGGCTCCCGAGAGCGTGAGCACGACGAAGCAGTCCTTGTCGCGGGCCATGGCCTCGAACACATCGGCCGCGTCGCCCACCTGGCGCGCGGTGAATGCGGTGCGGCCCATGGCGCGCACCAGATCGTCGATCGACCGGATCTTGCCGAGATCGAGAGGCTCGATGGGCACGAGTTTGTCCTGTATCGGGTCGTGGAGAACGCGTCCGGTCGTGGTTTTCTTTGGCTTGGCCATTCTTCCCCCTCGCAAGTACAACTGGGCTTCCGCCACGGTTTCGCGGAGCGATCCGAAGGCCCTAATACTACACAGAGAGTGCTGCTAGATGGAACTGCGGAGATTTTTTTCTCTTTGCAGAGGGACGCGAAAGGGATTCTTCGGAAAGAAGCTTCGCTCGCTCTGCGCGCGATACCTTCCCGGAGTGAAGCAAAAACGCCGGCGCGACGCCGGCGCTCCAGGAAAAAGGCGATCCTTTTCCGCAGGTTGGAATTTGTCGCGCGAAGAAAAGCACGCAGCCATGAGTGGCTGCGCCACCGAATGCCGATTGCCGCCTGGTGTCTGGTGAAATATCCACGCCAGGACCGCCGGATTCGGGCCAGTCAACACCCTGCGAGGGTGAAGGCGACGGGGGCGCGGCCGGGTGTGGTAACATACAGTATTGATGAGGTGCAAAACCCCGATTGAGTGATACTTCTCTCCGTTTAATTCCACTTGGTGGCCTTGGCGAGTTCGGCCTGAACATGATGGTCGTGCGCTACGGCGACGACATTATCGTCATCGACGCGGGCATGATGTTTCCCGAAGCTGAGCTTCTGGGCGTCGATATCGTCATTCCGGACATCACCTATTTGAAACAGAACCGCGCCGCCGTGCGCGCCATTGTGCTGACGCACGGCCACGAAGACCACATCGGCGCGATTCCCTACATTCTGCGCGACCTGGACGTGCCCATCTACGGCACCGAGTTCACGCTGGCGCTGGTTCGCCGGCGGCTCGAGGAGCACGGACTGCTCGACGACGCGCGCCTGCGCGAGATCACTCCGGGTCAACCCTTCGAAATCGGCCCGTTCAAGATCGAGCCGATCCAGGTGACGCACAGCACGATCGATTGCGTCGCGCTCGCCGTCCGCACGCCGGTCGGCACGCTGGTGCATACCGGCGATTTCAAGATCGACGCGACGCCGGTCGATGGCCGGCGCTTCGATTTGCACACGCTCGCGCGCTACGGCGACGAGGGCGTGCTGGCGCTGGTGGCCGACAGCACGAATATCGAGCGGCCCGGGCACACGCCGTCCGAGCGCGCGGTCTGGCCGCGGCTGGAAGACCTGATTCGCGCGGCGCCGCGCAAGGTGATCGTTTCCTGCTTCGCCAGCTCGATCCACCGGATTCAGCAGGTGATCGATCTCTCGGAGAAGCTCGGGCGCAAGGTCGCGTTCGTCGGCCGCAGCATGATCGACAACGTCGAGATCGCCCACGATCTCAACCGTATCCGCATTCCCGACGGCATGGTGGTGAAGCCGCAGAACATCCGGGAGATGGATCCCAAGAAGCTCGTCGTGCTAGTGAGCGGGAGCCAGGCGGAGCCGCTCAGTTCGCTTTCGCGGATCGCTGTCGACAATCACCGCTTCGTTTCGGTGGAGCACTCGGATAGCGTGATCCTCTCGGCCCGCATTATTCCAGGCAACGAGAAGCCGATTTTCCGCATGATCGACCACATGTTCCGCCGCCACGCCATCGTCTATTACGAGGACGGCGCGGGGCAGCCGATCCACGTCTCCGGCCACGCGAGCCAGGAAGAGCTGAAGATGGTGCTGAACCTGGTTCGTCCGCGCTACTTCATCCCGGTGCACGGCGAATACCGGCAGCTGTTCCGTCACGCGGCAATGGTCGAGCAAACGGGCGTGGTTCCCGGCCGCGTGCTGCTGGTCGAAAACGGGCAGCAGGTGGAACTGACGCAGGAAAAGGCCAACATTCGCGATACCGTCCCGGCCGGGCGCGTGTGCGTCGATTCCGGCTCGCTCGAGGAGATCGAGGAGGCCGTGATCCGCGACCGCCAGCATCTGGCCGAGGACGGCGTGGTGGTTCCGATTATCGCGATCGACAAGCACACCGGGCGCATCGAGGGCCTGCCGGAGATCGTGAGCCGCGGCCTGGTTGCGTCCGACAACGGGCATGAACTGACCACCCGGGCGCGCGAAGTCGTGATGCGAACGATCGAAAGCTCGAATCCCGACGAAACGGCCGATTGGAGCGTGATCAAGGAAAAGATACGCGCCGATTTGCGCCGCTACCTGAATCGGCAGACGTCGAAGCGGCCGCTGGTTCTTCCCGTCATCCTCGAAATCTGAACGCTGCGTCCGCGGCCTCTACCTTCCACAGTCCCTTGGAACAGGACAACGAAAGGACCGCGGCTGCGCTTGCCTCCCAGCATAAAGCCAGGGCTTGTAACCCTGCCCCCCGTGAAATAATCCCGCAACACTTGCGGGAGGAGCGTGAAAGGCCCGCACGGTGATTTCGAAAGGGGTATCCCCGTCGCAGCGCTTGCTCTAGATAGCGAAGGGCCATTCCAGGCCCCCCTGTGCGCTCGTGCCGTCCCGAAGTACACTGAAAACCCGTGAGGGCCTGACGTGAAACTGACCCTGCGCCCATACCAACCTGACGATTTTGAAGCGCTCTACCGCATTGACCGGGCGTGCTACGAGCCCGGCATCGCCTACAGCCGCCGCACCCTGCGCGAATACCTCGGTCTGCCGGAATCGCATTGCCTGGTGGCCGTGCTCGGCAGGGAAATTGCCGGCTTCGTCATTGCTTTCTGGCAAGAGTGGTACGCCCACGTGATCACGATTGACGTCTTGGAATCGGCCCGGCGGCACGGCGTGGGGTCGGCGATGATGGCCGAGATCGAAGGGCAAATGGCGGTGGCCGGGGTGAAGATGGTGGAGCTGGAAACGGCGACAAATAATCATCCCGCTATCGCTTTCTGGGAAAAGCACGGCTATCGCACCGTCGCCGTCCATCCCCGCTACTACCAAAACCGGACCGATGCCTACAGGATGGTGAAGGAGATCGCATCCGTGCGCGAGAAGCAACCGCGAACGTGACGCCGGCCAATGGTGGTGGCTGGTTCGGCAAATGGCCGCAGCCATGAGTGGCTGCGCTACTCGGGACCGTGCCGCCGGGGGAAGCCGGGGCGAGATGTGTGGCGAGGCGGGCACGCAGGCATTCCTGCCTGTGTGCTTTTGCCGGGGGAATCGAGCGGACAGGCGCACAGGCAGGAATGTGTTCAGACTCATGACATCCTTTACACGGTGTTATCAGGACATCCTTTACACTCGCCCCGGTTTGTGACGAGGGCGGTGACCGCCCTCGGACGGGGGCGAGGATGGCTTGGGGGACCGTGGACGTAGACGAGCAGCGGATGCGGTTTGTGGTTTGCGCCAGCCGGCGCGAGAAGACGATGCAGGCACTGTGCCGGGAGTTCGAGATCTCGCGGCCAACCGGCTACGTTCGGCTGCGGCGCTATCAGGAGGGCGGGCTGGTCGCCATGGCCGAGCGGAGCCGGCGTCCGCGCCACAGTCCGGCGCGGACGCCGGTGGGGATCGAGCAGCGCGTTGTCGAACTGCGCGAGCAGCGGCCCGACTGGGGAGCGCGCAAGCTGCGGCATCTGTTGGCGGGCGAGGGCGTGGACCTGCCGGTGATCACGGTGCAGCGGATTCTGCATCGCCATGATCTGGTGCGGCCGCAGGACCGGCATCGCGCGGCGACGAAGCGGTTCGAGCGCGGCGCGCCGAACCAGCTCTGGCAGATGGATTTCAAGAGCCCGGTGGGCTGGGACGCGCCGGTCGGCCCGCTCTCGCTGCTCGACGATCACAGCCGCTACGCCGTGACGCTCACCGGGACCTGGTCGACGCGAGCCGATGCGGTGCGCGAGTGTCTGGAAGCGGTGTTCACGCAGTCCGGCGTGCCGGAGGCGATGCTGATGGATCACGGCACGCCGTGGTGGAACATGCGGGCGGCGACGGGTTGGACCTGGCTGACGGTGTGGCTGATGAAGCAGGGCATTCGGATGCACTTCAGCGGCTATCGGCATCCGCAGACGCAAGGGAAGGTGGAGCGTTTCCATGGAACGCTGGAAGCGGCGATGCGGCGGCGCGGCGTGCCGGTCGGCGAGCAGCGCCAGGTGTGGCTGGACGCGTTCCGGCAGGAATACAACCACGTGCGTCCCCATGAAGCGCTGGGCATGCGGACCCCGGCTTCGGTGTGGAGCAAGAGCACGAAACGGTATCAGCCGAATCCGCCGGCCTGGGAATACGACGCGGGAGCCGAGGTGCGCAAGTTGCAGGCTGAGGGTCAGCTCTGCCTCGAGGGCCGCCGCTGGGACATCAGCCGGGCCCTGGCCGGCGAATGGGTGGAACTGATCCGGGTCGAAGGACGGATCCTGGTCTACTACTGCCGCAGCCTGGTCCGCGAGATCGACCCGCTCAGCCAGCGGTCCACCGCGGTGGACCGCTGGCTGAGCGACACTGACCCGCAAGTGTAAAGAATGTCCTGATAACACTCTGTAAAGGATGTCCTGGAACTTGACACAGGAATGCCTGTGCTACTGGTTGGCACAAGGACTGACTTCGAAGCTGCTTTGACATTTCGACGCATGGACAATCTGCCAACGGACCCTTTGAACCGGACCCGGTGCTATTTGCAGTTACGCATCCCAAATCTTTTATTTCCTACCGGATTACGTCCTGGCTCGCTATTCTCAAGCTGCTCGTCCTCCATCAGTGCAACGCGCGATAGCGCCCGCGCGTAGAGGTCGCCGCTTCCGCTTTTGCCTTCCCTTGGCCAGGAGCTATAGGTGCGCCTTCTGAATCCAACTGAAAACCGTCGCCTGAACGAACTGGCCGGGTTCGTCGGGCTGACGATCTCCATATTGCTGCTGTTGAGCCTGGTGTCCTATCACGCGTCGGACATCTCGCTCGACGTGGCCGCTCCGGCCGCCTTTTCACAGCCCGCGCGGAACTGGATCGGGATGTTCGGCGCTTACCTGGCCGACATGCTGTACCAATTGCTCGGCTACGCCGCGCTGCTGCTGCCGGTGGCGCTGGGGCTGCTTTCGGTGCGCTGGCTGCGGAGCAAGCCGGTGCCGTCGCCGTCGGCGAAGGTCATTGGGGCGTTGCTGCTGGTGTTTTCGGCCGACGCGCTGGCGGGGCTGCTGTCGCTGCCGCGCATCAGCGGAACGCTCGAGCCCGGCGGGCTGGTGGGAACGGTCGCGGCACGGGGGCTGACCGCCCTGTTCAATCCGCTGGGGGCCGATCTGGTGGCGGCGGCTTCCCTGCTGGTGGCTCTGTTCCTGACAACGAAATTCTCGTTCACCGGCTCGGCTACGTGGCTGGGCCGCTTCTGGCCAGCGGAATGGCTGGCGCAGCGGATGGACCGCTTCCGCGACTGGCGCACGGCGCGACAGGAAGCTCGGCAGAAACGCAAACTGGAAAAGATTCGCACCGAGGGCCGGCGGTCCGTGCCGACGCAAATCAATATGAAGGAAGCGCCGGTGAAGATCCGTCGCGCCTCCGAGCCCGAACCGGCGGAAATCGACGAGGATGCCGAGCCGGTGGTTTCCCTGCATCCGGCAACGATCCGGCCGCGCGTTGGCCGCGACGAAGGCGCCGATCCGCCGGTCGTCACGTTCGAGAATTCGGGCGCAGGACGCGGCGCCGGGCCCAAAATCGCCCGCAACCAGACGAGTTTCCGCCTGCCCTCGCCCGGGCTGCTGCACATGGCCGAGCGATCCGAGAAATTCGACGAGGACGAGCTGAAGAGCTGCGCCCGCGCGATCGAGCATAAAACCATGGAATTCGGCGTGGCCGGTCAGGTCACCCAGATCAATCCCGGGCCCGTGGTCACGACGTTCGAATTCAAGCCCGAGGCCGGCGTGAAATATTCGCGCGTCACCGCGCTGGCCGAGGACCTTTGCCTGGCGCTGCGCGCCGAATCGATTCTGATCGAGCGCATTCCCGGCAAGGCCACCGTCGGTATCGAGGTGCCCAACGTCCACCGGCAGACGATCGCCCTGCGCGAGGTGATCGAATCGGCCGAATTCATGAACTCCGGCTCGAAGCTCACCATCGCTCTTGGCAAGGACCTGATTGGCCACATCCGCGCCGCCGAACTCACGAACATGCCTCACCTGCTGATCGCCGGAGCGACCGGAACGGGCAAGAGCGTGTTCATCAATTCGATGCTGATGTCGATGCTCTACAAGGCCACGCCGGAAGATTTGAAGCTGGTGTTGATCGACCCGAAACGGCTGGAATTGGGGCTGTACGAGGACATTCCGCACCTGTTCACGCCCGTCGTCACGGACCCCAAGGTCGCATCGAACGTGCTGCGCAACGCCACGCGGGAAATGGAGAACCGGCTGAAGGTGCTGGCCAAGCGCGGCGTGCGCAACATCGATCAGTACAACCGCATCGTCGGCAAGAAGAAACAGTCCATCGCGCCCGCCGAGCCCGAAGCCGGCGGCGAGCCGCCCGAAACGCCGCTGCCCTACATCGTGATCGTGATCGACGAACTGGCCGATCTGATGATGGTCGATACGAACAACGTCGAGGAATCGATCACGCGGCTGGCGCAGATGGCGCGCGCCGTGGGCATTCATCTAATCCTCGCGACGCAGCGGCCTTCGGTGGACGTCATCACCGGGCTCATCAAGGCGAACTTCCCCGCTCGCATCTCGTTCCGCGTGGCGACGAAAGTCGATTCGCGCACCATTCTCGACGCCAACGGCTCGGAATCGCTGCTCGGCCGCGGCGACATGCTCTATTTGCCGGCCGGTTCCTCGCGGCTCGAACGCATTCACGGGCCGTACGTTACCGAGGACGAAATCGTCGCGGTGTGCGACTTCTGGCGGTCACAGGCGAAGCCCGCTTACCACAAGGAACTGCTCGAGGCGCCGAAGGAAGACGGCGAAGAGGAAGCAATGGCCGGGGAGAATGGCGGCGATGTGGCGGGCGATGGCGACGTCGATGACGCCCTCTATGAAGACGCCGTCCGCGTCGTTTGCGAAATGGGCCGCGCTTCCACATCCACTCTCCAGCGACGGCTGCGCATCGGCTACGGCCGCGCGGCTCGGCTCATCGACATCATGGAGAAGGACGGGATCGTTGGCCCAGCGGACGGACCGCGCCCGCGCGAAGTGCTGAAAAAGCGCGAATGGATGAAGGAGTGGGACGAGACTCCGCACTGAGCCTGCCCAGCAGGGTGGGCCGAGGTCTGCGCGGCAAATCTGTCTCTCTCCGCGCCCAGATACGGCGTGCAGCGACCCCTCAGATGCGTTCGCAAGGCACACCATCCCGAAAACGGTTGGGAGCGGCAGGAACGGAGCGAGATGTAGCTTTGGGATCCTTCGCTTCGCTCAGGATTACAGAAAGGCGGCGCTTCCGATCTGCCGCTTAGCAGGCCGATGCCGCCCTGAAGGGCGGCGCTCCATGGGGCCAGGAACGTCCATTTTTGCCGCTTCCCTTGCCTGCTCGCAGGAAATCACGCATCATTTGCCGCTACCGCTGCGACGGGAGCCACGGATTTCACATGAAGATTGCCTATCTGGACATCGAAACCGACTACGTCGGGCCATTCAACGACAAGCGGCTGTTCCGCGATCATAAGAACCACAACATCACAATTCTCGGCCTGCGCATCCTGGACGCCGAGCCTGACGGCGCGTCGGGAGCCGAGCGTGAATCGGACGACCGGTTCTTCCAGTTCGTTGGCGACGATCTGAGCCGCGAGACCCTGCTGCTGACGCTTGGCGGCGTAGGAAGGATCGTCACCTACAACGGCCGCTCGCTGCCCGACGACGTGAAGCGGTCGGTGGGATTCGATTTTCCGGTGATTGCGGCGCAGTTCGGGATCGTGCTCGATCGCGAATTCGAGCATATCGATCTGGTGCCCGAATGCTGGCGGCGCGGGCTTTACGGCGGGCTGAAGGAAGTGGAAAGGAAGCTGGGCCTCGTGCGCGAGCTGCCGGGCAAGGACGGCCTGTGGGCCACGCAGACATGGCGGAAATACCGCGAGACGCGGGAGCAGAAGCTGCTCGACGAGGTTCTTCTCTACAACCGGGAAGACGTCTACATGCTGCGCGCGGTGGAATTGAAGCTGCGAAACATCCCTCCAACAGCGCGGTAGAAGCGCTGCGTTCTCCCATCCCGGAAGGGTGGGGTGATCCCGCCGCTGTGATTCGCGGGAGATGTTGCCCTGGAGCGGCGGGCGGAAATTCGGCCCGTGATCGGCGGCCACTTTGCCTCCGTCGCTCGCTTGCCTTAGAATCTTGGTTTACCCCGTGCCGGGGTAGCTCACTGGTAGAGCGCGGCCCTGAAAAGGCCGGCGTAGGCGGTTCGATTCCGTCCCCCGGCACCATCCCTACCGCCCGCGTTTTCAACCGCTTAATTCATGTGGATTCGCCGCTGTACGGATTTTGTACGGGCGGTTGAGATTCGCCCGGGAAATCTCCCTTGGCTAACGAGCCTTGGCGCAGTTGCGTGAGAATCGCACCTGTGGATCAGGTGTGCGCTGATGATCGGAAGCAAACGTCGCGTTCCACTTCACATGAACATCGGAACAGTTTGACTTCGCGCAATATCCCAGCGAAGTGTCGCCGAGCGCCAGATCACCGTCGGGTTGGACGACCTGCGGATCGCGGCCATCCACTTTGCACCAGCCTCCATCGCCTCCCTTTCCCGCGGGGTTGAGCACAACGGGGATGACCAAGAGAGCCTGGCCACAGTGGTTGTGAAGCAAGGCTGTTGCCGCCGTCCCATTGCTACCGGACGGCTTGGCCACGACAGTCAAACAATCATTGTGCAGGGCGAAGAGGCTGGGCGGCGGAGCGTTCTTTTGCACTTCAGCGAGTTCGGAGCGGCAACGCTGCTGCATCGGACCGGGATTGGCGCCGCACTGTTCCAGAGGATCCTCCGCATCGGTCCAACGGCCGGACTTCGCGTAGGCTACGCCCAGCAGATACTGGTCCTCGCGATTGGATCTGGGATTCAGGCTGACCGCCTGCTCCATTTCGGAGACCATTCCCGGAATGTTGTTCTGATAGAAATCAACGACTCCAAGACCGCTATGGCAGGCCGCAAGTTCGCTGTTCCGGGCCGCGGTGAATTGCTGCTCGGTCAGATTGGCCGGTTTCTGCATTTTCGTCAGCAAGCCGATGGCGCGCCCGGCATATTGCGCCGCTTCCGCGAGAACCTGCGCGCTGGCGGGATTTTTCGTATCGACGTGACGGGGAATCATATAGGCCAGTGAGGAGAGAACGTCGACGTTGTCGGGATTCAGCTTCAACGCATTTCTTCCCGCTTCCAGCATCTTCCGGTCCTGGCCGGTAACCTCATACGCTCGGGTCAATCGGGAATAGACCACACCGGCGTAGGCGCTCTGGGGATAATTTTTCAGAAAACTCTCGCCGCTGGTGATGATGTCCTGAGGACGATTGGGGGGCAGTTCGTAAAAGGATTTGTAGGCGTTCGCGTTTGCCGCCGGATTCACATTCCCCCCGTTGCCTCCCGCCGGAGCGGTCGGCGACGGTGCCGCCGCGGCGGTTGCCGGTTGCAGAAGGGCCTTGATACGAGCGGGAATCTGATTCTCGGCGTAGTCGCGCGCCTGGCTCCCCACCGCTCCGCCGGCGCTCTCCAATTTCCGGAATTGTCCCTGAACCTGCTGCAGGGCGGCCTTGTTGCCGGAGTCGGCTCCAAATTCTCCAATCAACTGTTGCAGCTGCCGGCCGGCGCGAGCCTGGGGAACCAGGTTGTTCAGATACTCCTGCGCTTCGACCTGGTGAACGCCGTTGCGCAACGCGGCCACTTGACGGAATTCGCGCGTGGCGGCCTCGAAATCATTTCGGCCGAATGCGGCGACGGCAGTGTTCCAGAGCTTGTCTTCCTTCTGAAGCGCGGCTTGGGCGGCCTTGTCGGTCGAAGCCTTCTGAATGCTGGCGCGCAAATGTTCGAGGTCCGTTTGCAGCGGGCCGTTGAGCTTGAGCGCGCGATCGACCACACCAATCGCCTGATCGAATTGGCCGGCAACGACCAGCTTCTGCGCCTGCTCCATGAACTGCCGCTGCCGTCGCAGAGGATCGGCGGGCGGCTGCGCGACTGTAGCAGGCGGTTGGCTCAATTCGGGCTGCACTTGCGGCGCGTTGCTTTGTGCCGGCGCCGGAGAAGACGCGGGCAAACTGAGTCCGCTCTGCGTCCGCGGCGCGGCAGGACGATGAACCAACGCGAAATAGAGCCCGCCGCCAACCACGAGCACGGCCGCCGCGCCTGCAACGATGCCCAGTGGGAAGCGTCTTTTCGCCGCTGGCGGAGCCGCCTGCGCCTGCACGCTCGGCACGGGAGCCGCAGCGATCGTCGCCTGCTCCTTCTTGTTCCTCTTCTCAACGTCTGCGTACAGAGAATCGACGCGCGGATCGGAAGCGCTGAGAAGTTGGGTAGCGATGGCCTGGTCGAGGACTTGCGACGCTTCCATCGTCTTGCCGGCCTCGAGCAACGTCCGCGCCGCCGCAACCTCCTCGTCCTGCGCCTTCTTCCTTTCCCGGCGCCGGCGCTCGCCTTCGGCCGATTCAAGCAACTGGGTGAGGCTCGTGTCGGGACCGAGTGTGGCGATGGTTTCCCTCGCCAGATTTATCGCGCCGGTCAGTTCGTCGCGCTGGATCCGGGACTCCACCTCGCGAATTCGCCTGTTGAGATCTTCTCGCCTCTCCTTGTCCTTCTGGCCGGCTCGGGCGCTCTCGCGCAGGGACAGCAGATCGGGATTGCGAGGATCGTCCGCCAGCGCGGCATCGGCTGCGCTCAGCGCCTGTTCGAAGGAACCTTCGGCGATCAGCTTGTGGACCCGCGCAATTGCCTGCTTGCGCTGATCACGCCGGTCAATCTCCTCGCGAACCTGCTGGCGCAGATCCCGCGCCTGCTGATTGTCAGGATCGAGCGTAAGAATTTCTTCGAACTCCCGATCGGCATCGGTCAGCTCCCCGGCCGCCAGCCGCTGCTTCGACGCCCGCAGCTTCCGTTCGATCTCATCGGCGCGCTCGATCGCCTGTTCCGCGGCCGCTAGCAGATCGCTCGCCTGCTCGCACGCGGAATCGAGGTGGAGAGCCGCCTTGGCTTCAGCCTTCGCTTGCTGCCACTGGCCGGCGGCCAGCAAATCTTGCGCCCTGCCGATGTGCCCCTGCACCTGCGGCATCGCGCCCTGCCGCCGGAGTTCGCGGCTCACCGTGTCTAGAAGCGCTTTGGCTTGCTGGCAGGAGCTGTCAACCTGCAACGCCTCGCGGAGCACAAGCTGCGCCTGCTTCAGTTCGCGTGCCTCGATGAGCCGTTCGCCCTCAGCCACCAACTCGCCGACCCGCTCCCCTTGCAGCCGCTTCCAGACCGGGTCGAGGTCGAGCAAGGCTTCTTCCATCGTTTGATAGCGATGGGAAGCCTCCTTCTGGAGCATGCGGAAGATGATGGCTTCCACGTCCGCGGGGCAGCCCGGCGCCGTGCCCCCAAGTGGGGCCGGCTCGTTCGAAATGATGCTCAATACCAGAGCCGCCGGATTGTCGCCGCTGAACGGCCTTTGGTAAGCGAGTAGTTCGTAGAACATCACGCCGACCGCCCAGATATCGGACCGTTCGTCGGCGCGCTCGGCGCGGAGTTGCTGGGGAGACATGTAACCGAGTGTGCCGATGAGCGCGCCTGTCTGCGTCTTCGAGGCGTCGACCAGCCGCGCAATTCCGAAATCCACCACTTTCACCGCGCCTTCGGCCGTCACCATGATGTTGCCCGGCTTGATGTCGCGGTGTACAACCCCGTGTTTGTGGGCGTATTCCAGCGCCCGGCACGTCTGGACGATGTAGCCCACTTTTCTCGAAAGCGGCATCGCCTGCCGGCGCGCGATCATCTTCTCCAGGCTCTCACCGCTCAGATACTCCATCGCGATGAACGGGAGATCGCCTTCCTTGCCCAGATCGTAGATCGTGACGATGTTGGGATGCTGGAGCGTTCCGGCCGATCGCGCTTCCTGATAGAACCGGTCGAGCAGATCCGGCCGGCCTGCCAGGCCGCTGGTGATCACCTTCAGCGCCACCAGCCGGCCAATCAGCGGATCGCGCGCCTGGTACACCTCGCCCATGGCCCCGCGGCCGAGTTCGGCGACGATCTCGTATCTGCCGATCGTTTTCAGTTCAGTGGCTCCCGCAAATTTGTATCACCCCGCCCGCCTACAGAGGCGAAAGGTGGCCAACCCGCGCTCCCGCCAGACTGCTCTTGTCCGTCAATCTCTGGAACGCAACCCGGAGCAACCGGTCCACGAACCGCCCGTGCGCGGCGCAGATTTTACACCGGTTTTGTCTTCACTGTATGGAGGGCTGGACAGGTTAGGTATATGGACAAGCACGCCCTCGTCGAGCAGGGGAGGACACACTCCGGGATGGCGAGCATTCCGCTCGCTCCGGTCCGGGCCCCGACCGATCCGGCAGTCGTCCTCTAAGCCGAGTTGGGCGTGACGATGTTGAACCAGAAATCGAAAGTGTCGAAGAGCGAGGCCAGCTCGGCGAGCTTGCTCACGGAGCCTTCGACCCTGATCTTGCCGGTTGTGATCGCCTTCAAGGGGCTGATGCGGCCGAGCAACGCCTCTTCGAGCATCTCGTGTGTCAACGTGATGGTCGCATCGGAACGTTCGGCTTGCGTACCCATCATGTAATGGATCGCTGCGTTCTCGAGGCCAACCACGAACTGTTCGTTCGTATCGGTGAATTTCACGTTCAGGGTGATCGTTTTGCCGGCGGCCTTGGGACCGATGATCCGCGTACCGACAAAATCCAGCAGGAGTTCAAGACTCATGGCACGGAGGCTGTCGGGACTGGCCGTCGATGACGCGTCCAGTTTCCGAACGCCTTCGCGAAGTTCCCTCGCTCCGGTCAGGTAAAAATTGCGCCACGGGCCGGATTCCGCCTGATATCCGAGTTGCTCGAGGGCGTCGGCCTGAAGGTTGCGCGCGAACTGATTTTTGGGATCGGCGAAAACGACGTGGTTCACCACCTGGGCGACCCAGCGATACTCGCCCTTTTCGAAGTAAGCCTTTGCCTTCGCCAGGATGGCGTCGGCACCGCCCATGAACTCGACGTAGCGCTTGCTCGCCTCGGCCGGCGGCAACGGGTGCAGCGTGGCCGGATTGCCATCGAACCAGCCGAGATAGCTGACGTAGGCGGATTTGACGTCGTGATTGACGCTGCCGTAGTAGCCGCGCACGGACCACACGCCGGAGAGGCTCTCGGGCAACTCGAACATCTCGGCGATCTCGATCATCGTGTAGCCGTGGTTCAGCAGGCGCACGGTCTGGTCGTGGATGTAGCGGTACATGTCGCGATGCTTCTTGAGATGTTCGACCACCCTTTCGTTGCCCCATATGGGCCAGTGGTGCGGCGCGTAGAGAACCTCGGCTTCCCCGCCCCAGTGCTGCAGGGCCTGGTTCAGATACTTGGACCATGCCAGCGGATCTCGGATTTTGGCCCCGCGCAGCGTGTAGGTGTTGTGCAACGTATGCGTGGCGTCCTCGGCAGTGCATAGCGCCTTCTTTTCGGGGATGTAGAAGAACATCTCGGACGGCGCCTCGGAATTGGGCGCCATCCAGAATTCAAAGGTGAGCCCGGCGAGCTGACGCTTTTCGCCATTCTCCTTGATGATGTCGGTCGGCGGGATCAGCGTGATCGTGCCGACCGAGGTGGTGGGGCCCAAACCGGCGCCCACCTGGCCCTTCGGGCCCGCGGGCAGCAGAGTGCCGTACATGTAGCTGGCCCGCCGGCTCATGGCATTGCCCGCGTACACGAATTCGGACGCGGCATGCTCAAGGAACTGGGCCGGGGCGAGGATCTTCACCTTGCCCGACTTCACATCGTCCTCGGACACGACGCCGCGCACGCCGCCGAAATGGTCGACGTGGCTGTGGGAGTAGATGACCGCGACAACCGGCTTCTTTTCCGGCCGATTCGCGTAGTAAAGATCCAAAGAGGCCTTCGCGGTCTCGGCCGAGATCAAGGGGTCGACAACAACGACGCCGTCCTCGCCCTCGATGAAGGTGATGTTGGAGAGGTCGGCGGCGCGCACCTGGTAAATGCCGCGCGTGACCTCAAAAAGCCCGCCTTTCATGATCAACTGAGACTGCCGCCACAGGCTGGGATTGACGGTGTCCGGGGCAGGATCGCCCTCCTTGATGAAAGAAAACTGGCTGAGATCGTAAATCGGCTGGCCTTGGTCGTTCTTGATCACACCGCCATCCGCCAAGGGCGCTATGAAGCCTCTCTTGATATCGTCGAACGCCTGGGTATCGTCGAAAGGCAACTGCCCAAGGAGCGCCGCATTGGCCTGCCTGGTCATTTGGGACGCTTCCCTGGGTCCCTCCATTGCCTTGCTCGGTGCGGTAGCCTGTCTCACGGCATTCTCCTTTCCAGCGCTGGACCGCTTGCGCGGATCTCTGGAACAACCTTGCGGCGTGCGGAATCGAGGTTCAACTGTCAGAACTGCCAGTGGCGTGCTCAGGAATCGGGGCTCGCGCCGGGTGTTTCCCATGCCCAGATTCCCCGAATCCGCCTCCCGGAACGTGCTGAAGGGTCCGTCGCCGGGCCCTCCGGCTCGCTAAACCATCCCTATCGCGTAGCCAAAGAGTCTCGCGGGCGGGCAGGAATTCCCCTTGCAAGCAGGGCGGCTTCGCACTAGTCTGGTTTCAGCGATTCGGGCGTGGAACAGTCGAAAAAGCTTATGAAAGCACTACTGATTTATCCGGAATGGCCTGACACCTATTGGAGTTTCAAGCACGCGCTGCCGTTTGAAGGCAAGCGGTCCGCCTATCCGCCGCTGGGGCTGATGACGATCGCGTCGCTCCTGCCGAAGACGTGGCAGAAGCGGCTGGTGGATACGAACGTCCGGCGGCTCACCGATGCCGATCTTGACTGGGCCGACATCGTGCTCTTCAGCGGCATGCTGGTGCAGAAGAAGCCGATGCTGCGCATGCTGGAGCGCTGCCGCGAGCGCGGGCTGAAGACGGTGGTTGGCGGGCCGATCACGAGCAGCGTCGAAGACATGAACCAATACGCCGACCACGTGGTGATCGGCGAGGCCGAGGAACTGATGGCCGGGTTCGTGGCGGATATCGAGGCGGGCACGGCGAAGCCGGTTTACCGCGCCATGGCGCTTCCCTCCCTCGACAAGACGCCGCTGCCCGAAGTCAACCTGATCCAGCCGAAATACTACAGCGGCATGGCCATCCAGTATTCCCGCGGCTGCCCGTTCAATTGCGAGTTCTGCGACATCATCGAGATCTACGGCCGCGTGCCACGCACGAAATCCCCGGCGCAGGTGACCGCCGAACTCGATCTGCTCTACGACGCCAAATGGCGCGGATCGGTTTTCATCGTCGACGACAACTTCATCGGGAACAAGCGCAAGGTCAAGGAACTGCTCCCGGCGCTGTCGGAATGGAACAACCGCCATGGGCGTCCCTTTACCTTCTTCACCGAGGCTTCCGTCAATCTCGCCGACGACACGCAACTGCTCCAGATGATGAAGGACGCCGGCTTCACGCGCGTCTTCCTGGGCATCGAAACGCCGGTGGAATCCAGCTTGAAACAGGCGCAGAAGATGCAGAACACGCGCCGCAGCCTGCTGGAGAGCGTGCGCCACATCCGCGATTACGGCATGGAAGTGATGGCCGGATTCATCGTCGGCTTCGACAACGACCCCGAGGACGTGTTCGATCTCCAGGTGAAATTCATCGAAGAGAGCGCCATTCCGCTCGCCATGGTCGGCCTGTTGCAGGCCGTGCCCGGCACGCAGCTCTATCGCCGGCTGATGAAGGAAGGCCGCATCCTGCACGAGGGCCACGGCGACAACATGGATTTCCGGCTGAACTTCATTCCGAAGATGAATCCGGAACGGCTGGTGGAGGGCTACCGCTCGATTCTCGAGCGCATCTACAGCGCCGAGCCCTATTACCAACGCGTTCGCCGCTTCCTGGCCGATTACCACCCGACGCACCATCAGGAACGGCGGTTCTCCGACTACATCGCGTTTTGCCGCTCGGTGTTCAAGCAGGGCATCGTCAGCCGAGACCGGGCCGCTTACTGGAAATTCATGATCGACGCGGCCACGCGCTACCGGCATTCCTTCGACACCGCCATGACGCTCGCCGTCATGGGCTACCACTTCCAGACGCTCACGCGCCTGGCCTGCGAATCGGAATAATTCCGCCCGTCTCCTTCCCCGTTCATTCGCCGGCGCAAACATCGTACGCGCCGAGGTGGCACATGAAGCCCTCCGCGGCTAAAGCCGCGTTAACCGCTCGGCAATTTCAGCACGGCTGAAGCCCTGCGCTTCCCAAAGCCGAGCTTGCCACTCGGACGCTGAAAACCGTACAGGCAAAAACGAATCGAGCTGAACCTCGCAGTGTGGCGGGACGGAGGCACGACCGACGGCCATCCCGTTCTCTCGGACAGAAATAAAAAAAAATGAGGGCGCACCGAACTTCGCGGTGCGCCCTCCGCTACTCTTACCGAACCCTCAGTGCTGGACCCGACCTCTGCTACTGACAGGCACGGGAACTCAGATTCCCTCCTGCGCTGGAACAGATATTCTTGCGCCACGCGTTGTGGCTGCCTGCGTCGTAAATATCAGGGACGGTGTTGTTCTGTACCGTGTTGCTCAGAAATTTGTTTCCGGAAGTCGTGGAATCGGCGTAGATACCGCCGCCGAAGTTGTCACTGACAGTGTTGGTCGAGACGTCATTGCCCGTCGATGCATTGAGGACCTGCAGGGCATACTGGCAGGACATCGTCAGCGTGGTCGCGTCGTAGGTACAAGAGTTGCTCTTATCGAAACTGCCATCGTACTCAATTGTGTTGCCGCTCACCGTCCATCCGCTGCTGTTGCCGAGAACCATCCCCGCGCTGTTCAGGCCGCTTGTCCCCTGGGACAGGTCATACGAATCCTGTTCCAGAAAGTTTCCGGAAATAGCACCCGTACCCTTGCGCGGAATCGAGCTGTTCTGGACGGAAATCCCGGTCTGGTAACAATAGACGAAATTTCCGCTTATGTTCGCGCCGGTCGCCCCGTTGATCGAGATGCCGGTACCCCCATTGCTAGTTGTGCGGGCGTTCTGCGCGCATGCGGTACCACCGGGCTCATTCTGGAGCGTCACGTTATTAATGGCGAGGCCGACCCCGCCCTGAGAGTCGATGGCCGATGCGGTACTGCCGGGGGAGAAGTTGGTATCGATTGTGCCACCGCTGCTGGTGATCGTCGTGTTGTTGTGTGAGCCGTTTTCGATAGCCACGGTAGGAGACCCGGTTGCGCTGACATCGAGCGTAAAGGTGCTCAGGTCCACCGTAAGGCCGTCCTGCCCGATGGTGATGCAGGGACCTGACCATCCTGATGGGGCAATGATGTCATTGCCCAAGACGACGCTATTCGTGATCGGGGCCGACTGACAGTCATATATGGTCATAGTTGTGGTCTGCGCTGCCGCGCGACCGGGAGCAAAACCGAGAGCCAAGGCCGCGAGCGCTGCCAACCGGAAGGCCCGCTTGAGGGCTTTCGGCGCGCTGAATCGGCCCGATGGAAGGGTGTTTCCTGAACCCATTCGAGTGAGCCTCCTTTTTTTTGACGAGCATCCCATCGAGAGGGAAACTATTACACCGCAGTAATTATCTTGAAAGTGAACGCCGGGGCAAGCTTTGACTGGGATCCCTTGGCGAAAACAATACCCACCACTTAAGTGCCAGCACCTAATGAATTGCAAAAAGAGTGGTTAGAGGTCCTGACTGCGCCGCGTGGCGCAGCCTCTACCGAGTCCGGGAATCGGCGGTGCCCCATTCGGTCAGCAAGCCCGCCTGGATTTCTTCGTTGCGCACGGCTGCGGCACGGAAGGCGTCGCGGGACTGCTTGGCTTGCTTGAGGCGGCGAACGAATTCCTCGCCCGTTTCGCGGTCGGAGGTTCGGACGGCTTTGCCTTCGAAGCTCAATTCGTCGCTGTGGCAGAGGACGAATTCGTAGAGATCGATTGTGGCATCGCTCCAGGCCGTCTGCTTATCGAGGATTTCCGAGCGTAGCTCGAACTTCGCGGCGAAACCGTTGGCGATCTCCTGCCAGAAGCGGGTCTTTTCGGCGAAGGTCCAATCGGCCGCCTCGACGCGGCCTCGAATGCGCGTAAGCACGCGTTCGATTTCTCCGGCGATGCGGCGGTTGGCGTGGAGGAGCTGGCGGATGGCGGCCGTGGTGCGCCCCATGGCTTCGGGCGAAGCGAAGGAACGCGCGGTGTAGAGAGCGGCGAGCGCCTCGTGGTCGATTTCACTCTTCTGGCGCTTGATCCTGCGGTTGACTTCGAGCACGCCGGCCACGAGTTCGCGGAAAATATCGTCTTCCTGTTCGCGACGGTTGGATGGTTTTCCCCGTTGCCGGCGCGTGTAGCCGTTTTTGGCTTCCCGCATCAGCCGCGCCAGGCGTTCCTCATCGGAGGGATGCCCGGCCGGATCGAGCCGGGCGGAGGATGTTGCCGATCGGGTCGTACTCGGCGGGTCAGCCGCATCCTCTTCCGGCAACTGGGACGGATGGAAGGAGTGACGGCAGAAAGCGCACTCCAGCGCCCGCTCGGGATTTTCGGCCGCACATCGAGGACAAAGCATCGTATGTTGTCTCCCCTGCCGTTATGGGTGCTGCTCGGCCGGCGTGGCCGGCTTCTTCTGTGCGGGCGCTTTCTTTTCCTCGCTCTTTTTCCCTTTTTCTTTCGTGGCCGGTTTGGAGCTTTCCGCGGCCGGAGCGGGCTGTTCACCACCGAAAACAGTGATCTGCTGTAACTGGCCGTTGCCGTCCTGTCCGTAGACGGTCTGCTGGGTTCGCATGGCGCCGGATTTGGTGGGCGTGGCCACTTTGACGACCGCGCCAGTGACTTTCAGGCCTTCCGAGGGCGAGACGAGCGAGCGTTCGGCAGTCTGTTGCCGCGTTTCGATCGTGCCGTCCGGCCTGACCGTCTTGACGGTAGTGACCTGCTGCATGAGGTCGAGCCCGCCACCGTTCAGGGTCGCGCCGGGAGGCGTCATGTAGGTGCTGACGACCTGGTGCTCCTTGCCGTCCTTCGCCTTCCAGTCGTGCGTGACGACGCTTTGCGAGAGGCTCAGTTTCCCGTCGGCGTTGATTGAATACCTATTCTCTTCCTCGGTCTTCGCGCCGCCGGGGTGCTCGGTGGTGGTCGTCTCGGTTTTCTGGGTCGTCGCCCAGGATCCGTTTTCGTCGGATCGCGACAGCGTGCTGACGGTTTGTTCGCCGTCCTTGGTCTTGCGCTTCACTTCTTTGATTTTCTGCGACAGCGCCAATTGACCCGTCGCCTCGCCGGCAGCGGTGAAAACGCTCACATTGGTCGTTTCGGAATGGGGCCCGGTGGGAACCGTTTCGCTCACCTGGCGCCGCGTGACATCCATCTGGCCGTTGGGGTCGAGTTCGGAATCGTTCGTCACGGAGCGCGATTTTCCATCGCCAAGATCGGTAGTATCCGTCTGTTTGATGCCGATCAACTGGCGGTTGCCTTCGGCATCCTGGCCGTAGATCTTCGTGGTGGTGCGCGTGGTGTTGGCGTTCAGGCGGGTGGTCTGGGTTTCCTGGTCCACCAGGGAGCGCGAGCCGCCGTTGACGCCCGGCACGGTAACCGTCTGCACATCAGCGCCGCCGGCCGTTTTGGTCACCGCGGCGGTGACCGGCGACTGACCTGCGGAAGTGCCGCCGCCCACGGTGGTGGTTGTGGACGGCTGGCCCGGCTTCTGCGCGGCCGGCGCGCCTGTTTTTTTCGGCGCGGGCGCCGGCGCTGCCTTGGGCTCATACCAGCCCCAATGAGTGGGGGCGGACGTTGCCGGTTTCGATTGCGACGGGGATTGCGCGGTCTGCGCCCATGCCGGCACGGCGGCCAGCGCTGCCACGAACAGGGCAGCCTCCAGCATGCGCAGATTTCCCCTCGACGGGATTCTCATCACCGCCTCCAATGGCCCCTTTTCTCCGCAGTGGGCCTTTATCCTATTTTCGCTCAAATATCCACCCCAATCTACACTCTCCCGAAGCCGGTGCGGCCAAACAATTGAGGCCATCGTCCTAGAACCACAACGCCCTCGAACCCCTGACAGGCATTCACGCCAGCTTGCCCTGAACCGGGGACGGGCGGTTTCGCAAGGCGAATCCTCATGTTTCGGCGGCGTTCGGACCGCGGTGCCGGGAAATTTTGTTGCGCATAGCCATGGCGGCCCGATCGAGGCAAAATAGCACCTCGGAACCATGCAGCAGGCGCTCCTATCGCGATTGCGGCTTGTCCTCATCGAGCTTTGGCTTGCCGCGACCATCGTTCTGTTGCTCATCGCCACGGGAGCCGCGCTGCGCGACCCCACGCTTCGGATCCATATCGGCCTGCTTGACGCGCAAGGCTTCCCCGCCGTCTGCGCCACCACGTTTCCGGCCATTTGCGGCATCGTGGCGCTGATGGGCCTGTTTCAGCGCCGCGCTTCGGCGCCCGTTCCTCTGCTGCTCTACAGCCTGTTCTGGCTGGTGGTTTTCAGCGGAGGCATGCTGGCTGCGGCGTGGAGTTCCGGGCTGACGGGAATCGCGCTTATCGACGCGCACACCTGGCTCGCTGGCGGGGTCACGTTCCTCACAATGATCTCGGGCTTCCTGATGATGGCGCATTGGTCGTTCGAGCGGCTCTCGGGGCGCTCGCCGGGCGCTTCCGATTCCTGAACGGCGCCTGCGGAAATTCGGCGTTAGAATGGCGTCCTCAGCGATTACGATTCTTGGTTGAAACGGGGGGGAGCATGGCAATCGACGCGAAAGCAGGAGCCAGGGAAGCCTTGCGGTCGGCGCAGGAACAGCTCGTGGACCTCAGTCACCGCATCCACGCCAATCCTGAACTCGGTTATGAGGAAGAACGCGCCGCGGACTGGCTCTGCGAGTTGCTGGCCGACGCCGGTTTCCGCGTCGAGCGTGGCGTCTGCGATATTCCTACCGCCTTCATTGCCCGTGCCGGCTCCGGCCCGCTCCACGTTTCCATTTGCGCCGAGTACGATTCCCTGCCCTCCATCGGCCACGCCTGCGGGCACAACATCATCGCCGCGATGTCGGCCGGAGCGGGCATCGCCGCGGCCCGCGCCGCCGATGAAGCCGGCTTGACCGTGACGGTGGTCGGAACGCCGGCTGAGGAGGTGGGCAACGTCGGCGGGAAAATCCTGATGCTCGAGCGTGGCGCGTTCGACGACGCGCACGCCGCGATGATGGTGCATCCGGCTCCCTTCGACGGCGTCACTCCGCCGCTGATCGCCGCCGCCCTCTTCGACGTCCGCTACACCGGCAAGGAATCCCACGCCTCGGCCTTCCCCGAACTCGGCATCAACGCCGCCGACGCGCTCACCGTCGCGCAAACGGCGATCGGCCTGCTCCGCCAGCACATCCGCCAGACCGACCGTATCCACGGCATCATCACGCACGGCGGCGACGCCCCGAACGTCGTGCCAGCTCACACCTCGGCGAAATACATGGTCCGCGCGCAAACGATCGAGGAATTGACCGAGGTTCGCCAGAAACTGTTCCGCTGCTTCGAAGCCGGAGCGATTGCCACCGGATCGAAACTCGAAATCATCGGCGGCGAAAAGCCCTACGCGCAGGTGGTGCACGAGGCGTCGATGGCCGAACTCTATCGCCAAAATGCCGAACGCGCCGGGCGCAAGTTCCCCGACCTCGGCGAGTTCAACCGCGTCACCGCCTCGACCGACATGGGCAACGTCTCGCTCGCCATCCCCTCCATCCATCCCATGATCGGCATCGATTCCCTGCCCGCCGTCAACCATCAACCCGAATTCACGGCCCATTGCGTCACGCCATCCGCGGATAAGGCATTGTGGGACGGTGCCTTAGCCATGGCCTGGACCGCCATCGACATGGCGACGACCCCGGCCGTCCGCGACCGGCTCCTCGCCCGAGGGACCGGACCCAAACGGTGAAACCTTATGGGGGGCGAACCGCGTCCTAGAACCAAAGGGACGCCGCGCCTGTCCTCCGCATTTTCAGCCTGCCGTCGGAGCCCACCGGGCGTGGCCAGCAAGGAGGAGCCCATGAGGAAACGTTCCATTGCAGTATTCGTTGCGCTCGTATTGTCGGCTGCCGTCGGGGCATTCGCGGCCCAGCAGCAAGGCAAGATGGGCAAGGGCAAGCCAACCATCGACCAGCAAGTGGCACGGATGAAGACCAACCTGAATCTGACCGATCAGCAGTCGGCTCAGGTCAAGGAACTGCTCGAAAACCAGGAAAAGGACCGGCAAACCTGGCGCAGCAGCAATCCCAATCCCACCAAAGAAGAAATGCAGACACACCGCAAACAGATGTACCGCCAAATGGACGAGGGCCTGAAGAAAATCCTGACTCCCGAGCAATACAAGAAGCACCAGGAAATGATGCAGCAACGAATGCATCACGGGATGAAGGAAGGACCGAAAGGACCACCACAGAACTAGCATTCCAGCGGCCCGCGGTCAGGACAGCGATGACCGTGGCTGCCACAGCATGGCGGGGCGGCTGACAACGGCCGCCTCGCTTTTTTCTTCCACACGCAACGATGCCGGGCACATGACCCGATGGAATGCAGTTTAGCGAGGCAGGCGGCAGGCTATCCGGGTTGAGGCAAATATGGGTGAAACGGCAATCGCGCTGGTCAGCGGATGCCGACTTCGGAGGGCGCCAGAGTGCGCACGCTGTGCCGCGAACCGGATTCCAGGCCGATCACCTGAAGGCCTCTGGCGCTGACGACGTACTTCGAGCCGCGCCAGCGGAGCGGTTTGGGCACAACATCCTCGATCCACGCCGCCTGCACCATGGGCTGCACGACTTTGTAGGAGATGTTGCGGTGACGGCCTTCCTTCGGGAACAGGCTCGCGATCGTCCCGCCACGGGTGTGGACGACGGCGATGATTGCGCCATCAGCCAACGCTTCGAGGAGGGCGCGCTGAGACGAGGTTGGGGGGTTGGGACTCTGTTTCACGGGGAGGACTATATACCAAAAAGGTACCCCTTGCCCCAAGAAACTCGCCGGATGTTTACCGAACATAAAACAGCCTCGCTATCTCTTCGTCGCCAGGATCAGCGGTGAGACAGCCACTCCCGCCAGCGTCCGCGCCCCCTGAAGGCCGGCCTCGCGCATCCAGTTCCGGTACTGCCGCAGCGTGTAGGCGTCTCCCTCGGGCGAGCGCAGCAGCATGTTCAGGCCGAAGAGCAGCGGCAGAAGCGGCCCGGTGCGGACGTCATTCGGAAGGAATCCAGCCACCAGCAGCGAACCTTCGGGGCGAAGGGCGCCGGCCGACTTATGGATCAACTCGCGCGCTTCGGCGGGTCCCAACGCATGAAGAATATGACCCAGAATCACCAAATCGCAGGTTTTCGGGGCAAGATCCGTCTTCCGGAAATCGGCGGCCTGGAACTTGTAGCGTGGCGCCATGCCCATCCGGCCGGCCTGACGCCTTGTGATTCGCAGTGCCGCGGGGAAATCGAGGGCGGTGACTCGTGCCTCCGGAAGCGCCTTGGCAAAGGCCAGCGACCAGGCACCCGTGCCGGCCGCCACGTCGAGAATCCGGCGGATGCTTCGCAGGCGCCGCGCCGGGAACGCTTCCACCGCCCAGCAGGCGGTGCGGTGATTCAGGTCGAAGAATCCTTCGGAGAGTTGTACGTAGAGGTCTTCCAGGCCGCTTGAGCCGCGCGGGACTCCGTGCGGACGGCCGGAGCGCACCACGTCGGCCAGGTGAGCCCAATCGTCCCACATCGACCGGGTGAGCACGGCCATCGAGCCGAGGCAGGAGGGACGGCCGGGAACGAGGAAAATATCGGCGAGCGGGCGAAGGTTGTAACGATCGCCGCGCTTGCCCAAATAGCGCATCGCGACGAGCGTGTCGAGAAGTCCGCGCATGCCCCGTGGCGTCGCGTGCGCGGCCGCGGCGATTTCTCCGACGCTACGCTTGCCTGCCGCAAGGTGTCGAAAGACGTCCAGTTCGATCGCCGCAACCAGGGCCCGCGCCTTCCAACCGGCCCACAGGTCTTCGACGACCGGCCGGGCCGAAACTCCGCGCCCGTCCTTGCTGCTCGGCATTGCCCACCTCTTCTGCCCTCGCACCGGGCCGGATCAATCTCCCGGCGGTCCCGCCCGCGTTCTCTTCCCCCACTCGCGGCGTTGCTATGCCCGTGCGGCCAGCGCCTCTTGCATCGCGGCGATGGCGCGCTCGATACCGGCCCGATCGATGTCACAATGGGTGACCATGCGAATCGATTGCTTTCCGACGCCCGACGCAAGCACCCCGCGCTTGGCGAGGCCGGCGCAAACGTCGGCCGCGGTTTTCCCCGACGGTTCGATGCTGAAAATGACGATATTCGTGCGTACCTTTTTCGGATCGAGCGTCACGCCGGGCATTTCCGCGAGCGCGTCGGCCAGCCGCCGGGCGTTCTCGTGGTCCTCGACAAGGCGCTTCGGCGATTCCTCCAGCGCAACGAGCGCCGCAGCCGCCAATATGCCCGCCTGCCGCATCCCTCCGCCCAGCATTTTCCGCGCGGCCCGCGCCTGCGTGATGAAATCCCGCGAGCCGGCGATCATCGAGCCCACCGGCGCGCCCAGCCCCTTCGAAAGCGAGAACATCACCGAATCGAATTTCCGCGACAGGCGCGCGACGGTGGCCCCGATCGCCACCGAGGCGTTGAAGATGCGCGCTCCGTCGAGATGGACGCGCAAGCCGGCCTCGTGCGCGCGGTCGCAGATTTCGTCGGCCACCGGCGGCGGATAGAGCGTGCCGCCGGCCATGTTGTGCGTGTTTTCGAGCGAAACGAGCGCGGTCTGCGAAAAATAGTAGGTTTTCGGCCGGATCTCCGCCTCGATCCGGTCCCACGACAGGATTCCGTCCTCGGTGGGAATCGCCCGCGGGAACGCCCCGGCGATGGCCGCCATCGACGCCATCTCGTACTGATTGATGTGCGCCTTCTGCTCGCAGATCACTTCGGTGCCCGGGCGCGTCCACAGCTTGATCGAGATCAGGTTGCCCATCGAGCCCGACGGCACGAACAGCGCCGCTTCGCGCTCGAACAGCTCGGCGGCCCGCGCCTCCAGGCGATTCATCGTGGGGTCTTCGCCGTAGACGTCGTCGCCGACTTCGGCTTCGGCCATCGCCCGGCGCATCGCCGCGGTCGGGCGAGTCACCGTGTCGCTGCGCAAATCCACTCCGCTTACGTTCATCGGATCACGTCCTCACCTGTCCAGGTTTCGTGCACGGCGGCCGCGCTCCCGGGGTCGCCCGGGGCCGGTCCGCGCATGGGTCAGTCGAGCAGCCTTACGAACACCTCGTTCGAAACGGTCAGCCGCGAAGGCGCGAGCCGCAGCCGGCCCTGGAACATCTCCACCAGCCCTTCGGCCTCGAGCGGGCGCAACCGCTCGCCCAGATCGACCCGGTAGCGCCGCTCGACCGATGCGATGTCGATGCCATCGAGTTGCCGCAGGCCCAGGAACAACTCTTCCTCGAGCGCCTGGCGCGCGTCAACGCTCTCGCGCTGTTCGACCGGCAGGCGCCGCTCCTTGATCGCGGCCGCATAGGCCATGGGATCGTGCGAATTGGCCCAGCGTTCGATACCGTCGAAAGAATGCGCTCCGGCGCCGAAGCCAAGGTACGGCTCGCGGCGCCAGTATTTCAAGTTGTGCCGCGAGCGAAAACCGGGAAGCGCCCAGTTGGAGATTTCATAATGCTCGTAGCCGTGCGCGGCGAGCCGCTCGCAGGCCTGTTCGTAGAACGCCGCGGCTGCGTCGTCTTCCGGCAATGCGCCAACGCCGTAGCGAAGGCCTCCGGCGAGCGTCTCGCGGCCCAGCCGGCTTCCTTCGTCGAGTTCGAGCAGATAGATCGAGAGGTGACGCGGCCGCAGGCGCAGAAGTTCGTCGAGCGACGCGTGCCAGCTCTCGCTCGTCTGATGCGGCAAACCGGCAATCAGATCGAAGCTGACGTTGTCGAGCCCGGCCGCGCCCAGGTGTTCGATCGCCGCGTAAATATCGGCGCGACGATGGCGCCGGCCCACGGCTTTCAGTTCCGCATCGGAGAACGATTGCGAACCGAGGCTGATGCGATTGAAGCCGGCCGCGCGCCACGCCCGCGCCTTTTCCTCCGTCACCGTCTCGGGATCGGCTTCGAGGGTCACCTCGGAGAGCGAGCCGGCGAAGGCGCTCCGCACCGCATCGAGAATCCTTGCGAGATCGGCCGGATCGAGAAGGCTCGGCGTGCCTCCGCCGACGTAAACCGTGTCGGCGGCGTTACGCTCCGGAGGCTGCCGCCACGCTGCGAGTCCTGCCTCGCGGTAGAACGCGGCGTGGCCCAGGACTTCCGAGCACACCGCATCGACGTACGGCGCGTACACTTCCGAGCGGAATACGCCGGTCGAAAAATTACAGTAGCTGCACTTCGCCTGGCAGAAGGGGACCTGGATATATACACCCACGTTGCTCGGGGCGGTCTGGGCGCTGAAGTTCATCACTCGGAGGGATCGGCCACGATTTTCACTCGCACGCGGCGGTCACGCGGCCCATCAAATTCGCAGAAGAAAATGCCCTGCCAGCGGCCGAGCGCGAGCCTGCCGCGCTCGATGAGCACCATCGCGGAGACGCCGGTGAGCGCCGATTTCACGTGCGCGTCGGCGTTGCCTTCCAGATGCTCGTAGGCGACGCCGCGCGGAACCAGGCGGTCGAGCGTCTTCTCGATATCCCGCGCGACGGCGGGATCGTCGTTCTCGTTCACGATGACGCCGGCCGTGGTGTGGGGAACGAACAGGTAACAGACGCCGTCGGTAATGCCCGATGCCGCGACGGCTTTTTCCACGTCGGCGGTGATCTCGACCAGCTCCGACTGCCGCGAGGTTCGCAGCGAGACTTCGCCGGCGAAGGCGCGCCCGGCGCGCCCGATTCCCTGCTTCACGCCTTTCCTCCGAGCGCGGCCGACGATTTCGCCCCGTAGAAGCCGTACCAGGGCTTGGCCGCCTGGAGCGCGGTGTTGACGCGTTCGATGTTGCGGACGCCCTCACCCTTGAGCCACTCCTCGAGCGCCTGCCGGCCCTGCTTCGCGTAGACGGGAATGCCCTCCTGCCAAGTCGCGCGGCCGCACAGCACGCCCGAAAACGGCACGCCGGATTCGGCGGCCAGTTCGAGGCTTTCGATGAAGACGTCGTTCGAGACGCCGGCCGAGAGGTAGATGAACGGCTGCTTCGCCTCGGCCGCGGCGGCGCGAAAATGCTCCATCGCCTCCTCGCGCGTGTAGGCCGATTCGCCCTTCGACGCCTGCGCGCCCTTGACGAACGCCAGGTTCACCGGAACCTCGACTTTCAGGACATTGACGCCGTACTGCGGTTTCGCAAATTCGGCCATGCTTCGCTTCACGACTTCCGGCTTGCGCCGGGCGTAATCGATGCCCTTCACGTCGAGCGAGTCGTCGTAGCCGACGAATTCCAGGAAAAACGGGACGTCGGCGGCGCGGCATTCGGCTCCGAGGCGCTCGACCCAGGCGTGCTTGATCTCGTTGATATCGGCGGCCTCGAACGGGTTGTAGTAGAGCAGAATCTTGACGCAATCGGCGCCCGCCTCGACCAGGCGCCGCACCGACCAATGATCGAGCAGATCGGGCAGCCGGCCCGGCCGCGTGTTGTCGTAGCCGCTCTTTTCGTAGGCGAGCAGCAGGCCGCAGCCCTTGGCCCGATGGCGGGCCGCTTCGAGTCCGTATTCCGGATCGAGAAGAATGGCGCTGGCGTGGGGCGTCAGCACGCTCACGACCGCCTGCTTGAATTCGGCCATCATCCCGGGAGTGACGGCGCTCTTGTCGATGCCCTTCCCCTTGGCGATCGCCGACTGCAGCGATCCGCGCTGATCCATGGCCGCGGCGGCGATGACTCCGCGCTCGGTGGAGACGGCATCGAGTTTCTGACGTTTGCCGGGAGTTATGAGAGTGTTCATGGTGGATACTTCCAAGCTACCGCAAAGCGGCCACGGGCGGCAAGCCCGCGTCGCGGCAGTTCCTTTCTTTTTTGGATTCTCCAGGCGGTCAAAAGGCGCGGCGCTGGCCCGCATTTCCACCGCACGCCTGGAGCCCGAGGCTGCTGAGGAAAGATGGCGGGCTGAAGCCCGCCTCTACACCACATCCCAGGTATTTCGGCCGGATTCGCCGGGAATTTCAGACATCCGGCTAATCGAGCGTCACCACGGCGTGCTGGCCCGTTTCGGGCGAGGCGCATCCTTCGAGCGCGGCGAGCAGCGGCATGCCGCCCTGCCACGCCAGCATCGGCAGGAAGCACAGCGTGCGCTCCTGCAGCCCGTGATGCGGATAGAGGAGATCGGCGAGCAACTGCTCGTGCCGGTCAAGAATTCCCGATCGCATGCCGAGCGCCCGGCCCGCCTTTTCGTGGAGCTTCTCGTATTGGTAGAGAATCTTGCGCTCGACCGTTTCGAGCGCGCCGACGAGCGTGGGATCGAGCCGCGCCAGCGGATCGCGCAGCGCGGCGAGCAGCTCGCGCAGTTTCGCCTCGCCTCCCGTGAATCCCTCGTGCAGATCGCCCGGCAGCGATTCGCGCTCCATCAGCGTGCGCAGGTGCTGCCGGCCCTCGAAGACGTCGGTGATGTCGAGGTGGTATTTTCCGAGAAGCCGCTCGAGCGGTTTTTCGACCAGCGTGAAGCCCGGCCGCGGCAGAATCGCCGGCATCGCGACGCCCAGGCGGCGGTAGATCACCTCGGCCTGGCCTAGATAAGCGATTTCCGCCGCGCCGCCGATGTAGGCCGCCGTTCCGAGCAGCGTATCCTGCACCACCGGGCGCAGCAGCACGTTTCCGCTCGCCTGTTCGGGCCGCTCGTCGAGCGCTTTCCGAAATTCCGACGGCGAAAAGCTGTCGTCGCCGACGTGCATCCGGCCGCCACGGCATTCCACCGGATAGCGCCGGCCGTCGATTTCCCAGAAGAGCAGCGTGCTCTCGTCGGTGACGCGCACCTGCGCGTGGTAGCCGCCGTCGGCAAGCTGCTCGGCGCGCCCTAGAAGCTCGTTGTCCAGCGCGTCGCAATCGTCCAGCGCCCGCAGATAGAGCTGCTTCGCCAGCCGGTGCAGCCGGCCGTCGAGCGGGTCGACCAGAATCAGGCCACGGCCGGTGAACAGGTTCGTCATCAGCCGGCCGAACGCCGCTCCGAGCGTCTCACCCGCGCGGTAGGATTCCTCGAGCGCACGCGTCACAGACGCCGTCGACGGCCCTTCGAGCCGCGCGCAGACCTTTTCCACCGCGGCAGCGACTTCGGCCGGAAGCACGATCCGCCCCACCGGCTGCCCTTCGATTTCTTCGGGAAATGGCAGATCGATTTTCTCGAAGCCCGCGCGCGTGGCCCAGAAGCACTGGTTGACTTCGGCCAGGTCGTGGTCTTCGGTCGCCAGCCAGAAGATCGGCACGGCATCGACGCCGCTTTCGGTCAGCTCGCGCGCCAGGCGCACCGCGCCGAGCGCTTTGTAAAAGGTGTATGCAGGGCCGCTGAACAGTCCCACCTGCTGGCCGGTGACGATCGCCGCCGCGCCGTTGCGGAATCGCTCGATGTTCTGCTGAACGGCGGCATCGCCGCCGAAAAAGCGGTTCTGCTCCTCGAGCATTTCGGCCACTCGCGCGCGGATTTCGGGCGATGGTTGCGCTCGCCGGGCGGCCTCCAGAATCCCCTCACGGCGCGGAGGGTGGGCGTAGAAGTCGGAAACTCGTTGGAAATTTTCGAGATAGTCGGTAAGCAGCCGCGTGGCATGCGGCAAACGAGAGAGCGGATAGCTTCTACAGTCCATGGGTTCGGTCATTGTTACATGGAGGAAGATGAGCGGGCAATCGCCGGGGATTCACCAAATTTTCGCTTTCCCCGGACATCTCTTCGCCGGCAGCGGAGGCAAGAGTGGAAATTACGGTGCGGTCAGCAAGCGCGCACAGCCTGAAGGCTGTGCTACTAAAACCGGTGTCGCATGCGGATGCGCCGTACCGGCGGAAGTCAGTCGTACGCGCAGCGGCGCGATTTTCCTACGGCGCTTACGTTTGCACATCGAGAGGCCGGTTTTGGTAGCACAGCCTTCAGGCTGTGCGCCTTTCTCCAGGCAAAAGGGAAACTTCACCGGCGACGCAACATGCCGAACGCTACTGTGCGACTTGCGCCTTCACCGCGGCGAGGACTTCGTCGATTTCGTGACGGGCGGCTTCGCCGAGCGGGCGCAGCGGCTCGCGCACCGGCCCGCCGTAATAGCCCAGCCGGTCTAGCGCGTATTTCATGCTCGTGGCGCCCCACCGAGAGACGAGAGCTTTCGAGGCCGGGAGAAGCCTCTGTTGCAAAGCGCGCGCCTCGGCGATTTTTCCGCCGGTGGACAATTCATACAGCTCGACGCAGGCTTCCGGCAGCGCGTCGGCCAGCGCGAGAATGCCGCCCGAAGCCCCGACCATCAGCGCCGCGAAGAACGTGCTCGCCGAACCAACCAGCACACGGAAACGGTTTCCCGCCACGCTCACCATTTCCGTCGCGCGCTGGATCGAGCCGGAGCTGTCCTTGATGCCGGCGATGTTCGGATGCCCGGCCAGGCGCTCGACGAGCGGCGCTTCCACCGTGATGCCGGTGTACTGCGGGATGGAATAGATGAGGATCGGAATCGGCGAGGCGTCGGCCACTCTGCGGTAGAAATCGGCGAGCACGTCGGGCGTCATCTGCGACTGGTAATAATGCGGCGTGCGCACGAGCGCCACTTCGAAGCCGAGCGCGGCGGCGCGGCGCGTGCGCAGAATCGTTTCCGCCGTCGATTCGGCCGCGGTTCCCGCGATCAGAATCTTGTCCGCCGCGGCGGTTTCGACGACCGCGGCCCACAACTCTTCCGTTTCCGCCCAGCTCAGCAGAATCGCTTCGCCGGTCGACCCGGTGACGACGTAGCCGGCCAGGCGCGTCGCGTTGTAGCGCGCGAGATTCTCGCGCAGGCGTGGGAGCGAGAGATGGTCGCCGGAATCGAACGGGGTGGTCAGCGGGGCGAAGACCCCGCGCAGCGCTCGGGTCTCAGGCATCGGCGTTCCTCCGGGTGTCGTTCGTTTCCGGGGCGCTTGGCGGGACGGCCTCCGCGACAGGCTTTCTGCGGTGAAGGTCCTGCAGCGCCGCCACCTCAAAAGTATGCGTCTGTTGCTCGCGAATGGCGAGCGCGGCGGCGTGCGCGGCGGCGAGGGTGGTGATGCAGGGCAGGTTGTAGCGAATCGCGGCGCGGCGAATCGAAATCTCGTCGTAGAACGACTCGCGGCCGAGCGGCGTATTGATCACCAGATGCACCTTGCCCGTCTTGATCCAGTCGATGATGTTCGGCCGGCCCTCGTTCACCTTGAAGACAGTTTCGACTTCGATGCCGGCGGCACGCAACGCGGCGGCGGTGCCGCGCGTCGCCACCAGGTGGAAGCCCGCCGCTCCGAGCGCCGCGGCGATCGGCACGGCGCTGGGCTTGTCGCGGTCGTTCACGCTGACAAACACCGTTCCCTCGTTCGGCAGCGACGCTCCGGCGCCGGCCTGGGCCTTGGCGAACGCCTGCGGGAAAGTCGTCGCGATGCCCATCACCTCGCCCGTCGACCGCATTTCCGGCCCCAGGATGACGTCCACGCCGCGGAACTTCGTGAACGGGAACACCGGCGATTTCACCGAGAAGTAGTCGTGCACGGCCAGTTCCGGCACGCCGTTCGGCCGCACGAGCGGCAGGTTCATGTCCGCCAGTTTTTTGCCGGCCATCAGCAGCGCGGCCACCTTGGCCAGTGGCACGCCGGTCGCCTTGCTCACATAGGGCACCGTGCGCGAGGCGCGCGGGTTCACTTCGAGGACGTAGACGATATCGCGCTGGATCGCGTATTGCACGTTCATCAATCCGACGACGTTCAGCGCGCGCGCCAGTTGCGCAGTGCATTCGCGAATGCGGTTCATCACGTCCGGTTTCAGCGTCGCCGGCGGCAACACGCACGACGAGTCGCCCGAATGCACGCCGGCCTCCTCGATGTGCTCCATGATGCCGCCAATCACAACGTCGGCGCCGTCGGCGAGCGCGTCCACGTCCACTTCCGTCGCCCGTTCGAGGAATTTGTCGATCAGCACGGCCCGCGGGGGAACCATCTGCGCCGCGCGCGCCATGTAGTTCCGCACCGTATCAAGGTCGTAGGCGATCACCATCGCGCGCCCGCCGAGCACGTAGCTCGGGCGCACGAGCACCGGCAGCCCGATTCCGCTCGCCACGCGCGCCGCCGTATCCGGGTCGTAGGCGATTCCGTGCTTCGGCTGCGGGATTCCCAGGCCGTCCAGCAATTGGCTGAACCGCTCGCGGTCCTCGGCCAGATCGATCGATTCGGGCGCGGTGCCGATGATCGGCGCGCCCATCGCTTTCAGGTCGAGCGCCAGATTGAGCGGCGTCTGACCGCCGAACTGCACGATCACGCCGGTCGGCCGCTCCCGCCGGATCACTTCCATCACGTCCTCGAGCGTGAGTGGCTCGAAGTACAGGCGGTCGCTCGTGTCGTAGTCGGTGGAGACGGTTTCCGGATTGCAATTCACCATCACCGTTTCGTAGCCCGCTTCCTTCAACGCGAACGCGGCGTGGCAGCAGCAGGAATCGAATTCAATTCCCTGCCCGATCCGGTTCGGCCCGCTGCCGAGAATCATGATTTTCGGCCGCTCGACGGCCTCGGCTTCGTCCTCGTCCTCGTAGGTCGAGTAGAGATAGGGCGTATAGGACTCGAATTCCGCCGCGCAGGTATCGACGCGCTTGAAGACGGGATGCAATTCCCATTCCGCGCGCCGCGCCATCACCCGCGCCGCATCCACATTCCACAGCCCGGCCAGATATTCATCGGAAAGCCCGGCGCGTTTGGCGGCGCGCCACTGTTCCGGCATCGCGCCATCGAAGCCGGCAATCACCATCTCCCGCTCGATCGCCACGATTTCCGCCATCTGGCCGATGAACCACGGATCGACCTTCGACAGCCCGCAGATTTCTTCCGGGCTCATCCCTCCGCGCAGCGCGGTAAAGATCCAGTGGATGCGATCCGGGCGCGGAACAAGCAGCTTCTCGTGCAACTTCGCGCCGGTCACATCGGCGGTGGCGCGCCACGGCGCCGCTTCGAGCGACCGGAGTCCCTTGCCCAGCGCCTCCTTGAACGTCCGCCCGATCGCCATCACCTCGCCCACCGATTTCATCTGCGTTCCAAGCGTGGTGTCGGCGCCGGGGAATTTCTCGAACTGCCACTTGGGAATCTTCACCACCACGTAGTCGATCGTCGGCTCGAAGCACGACGGCGTTTTCCGCGTGATGTCGTTCGGGATCTCGTCGAGGAGCAGGCCAACAGCGAGTTTCGCGGCGATCTTCGCGATCGGGAAGCCGGTCGCCTTGCTCGCCAGCGCCGAGCTGCGCGAGACGCGGGGATTCATCTCGATCACGATCATCCGGCCCGTCTCCGGATTCACCGCGAACTGGATGTTCGAGCCGCCCGTCTCGACGCCGACTTCGCGGATGATCGCCGCGGAGGCGTCACGCATCCGCTGATATTCCTTGTCGGTGAGCGTCTGCGCCGGCGCCACGGTGATCGAATCGCCCGTGTGCACGCCCATCGGATCGAAATTCTCGATCGAGCAGATGACGACGAAGTTGTCGCGGGCGTCGCGCATCACTTCCAGCTCGTATTCCTTCCATCCGAGCACCGATTCCTCGACCAGCGCCTCGTGCACCGGGCTCGAGTCGAGGGCGCGCGAAATCGCCTCGCCGAACTCCTCGCGGTTGTAGGCGATCGAGCCGCCGGTCCCGCCCAGCGTGAACGACGGCCGGATCACGACCGGATAGCCCAGCTGCTCGGCGACGGGCAGCGCGTCCTTCACGTTGTTCACGAGCACCGACGCGGGCACGTCGAGCCCGATCTTGCGGCACGCGTGCTTGAACCAGAGCCGGTCCTCGGCCACCTTGATCGCGCGGAGCGAGGCGCCGATCAGTTGCACCCCGTATTTGTCGAGAATCCCGCGCTCGGCCAGCTCCACCGCGGCGTTCAGGCCCGTCTGGCCGCCGACGGTCGGCAACACGGCGTCGGGCCGCTCGGCGGCGATGATCTTTTCGAGGCTCGGCGAGGTGAGCGGCTCGATGTAGGTGCGATCGGCGATTTCGGGATCGGTCATGATGGTCGCCGGATTCGAATTCACCAGCACCACCGTGTAGCCCTCCGCCCGCAGCGCCTTGCACGCCTGCGTGCCCGAATAGTCGAACTCGCACGCCTGCCCAATGACAATCGGCCCCGAGCCGATAATCAGAATCTTGCGAAGATCAGTCCGTTTCGGCATGTTCAGGCCGCGCCACCCTTCCGTCGTAGCATCGATCCGTCATTCACGCTTCGTGGCACAGGCATTCCTGCCTGTCCGCTTTCCCCCACCGAGAGTCTCTTGGGCCCCATCATGACCGTCCCTCGCGCATCAGGCTGACGAAGCGGCCGAACAGATATCGCGCGTCGTGGGGGCCTGGCGACGCCTCGGGATGATATTGCACGCTGAAGAGCGGCAGGGTGCGATGGCGCATGCCCTCGTTCGTGCCGTCGTTCAGGTTGACGTGCGTGATCTCGACCTCGCTCGAAGGGAGAGAATTCGGGATCGACGGCGAAACCGTGATTCTGCGCCGTGATCTCCACTTTTCCCGTTTGCAGAGTCCTGCACCGGGTGGTTCGAGCCGTGATGGCCGAATTTCAGCTTGAACGTGCGCCCGCCCAGCGCCAGCCCGCAGAGCTGGTGGCCCAGGCAGATGCCGAAAATCGGGACTCGCCCGGCCAGTTTGCGGATCGCCTCGACCGCGTAGGTCGACCGGCTCCGGATCGCCCGGCCCATTCGAGAGGAACACGCCGTCGGGCTGCATCGCGAGCACATCTTCGGCCGTGGTCGCGGCCGGAACGACGGTCACTTCGCAGCCGTAATCGACCAGCAGCCGCAGGATGTTGTGCTTGATCCCGAAGTCATAGGCGACCACGCGAAATCGCGATTCACCCTCAGCCAGCGGCGCCGCTCCCGCCCGCGCCAGATCGATCGAGCCCTGGCCCCACGCGTACGGCTGCTCGCAGCTCACGCGGCCCGCAAGCTCGAGCCCGGCCATCGAAGGCAGCGCCCGCGCCTCTTCCACCAGCCGTTCCGGCGCCGTGTCGTCGGTCGCAATGATGCCGCGCAACGCGCCGACGCGGCGGATGTGCCGCACGAGCGCGCGCGTATCGATGTCCCAGATGACGGGCACGTTGTGCCGCTCGAGGTACTGTTGCGCCGTTTCCGCCGAGCGCCAGTTCGAGGCGAGCGCGGAAAACTCGCGTACGATCAAGCCTTCGATATACGGCCGCGCCGATTCCTCGTCGTCCAGGTTCGCGCCGACGTTGCCGATGTGCGGATAGGTGAGGCACACGATCTGCCCGGAGTAGCTGGGATCGGTGAAAACCTCCTGGTATCCGGTAAGACTTGTATTGAAAACGACTTCGCCGCCGCGGCGGGTGAGCGCACCCGCCGGCCGGCCTTTAAAGATCCGCCCGTCCTCGAGCGCCAGGATGGCGCGGTCCTCCTGCGGCTGGTTCAGGGAATCCTCCTGAGGAACTCATTTCGACGACTCGGCTGCCACATTGCCGATCGACCCGAAGCGGGCCATCGGCCAGTAGGCAAAAACGGCTTTCCCATAAATATAGCGGCGCGGCACCGGTCCGAACACGCGCGAATCGTACGAATCGTCCCGGTGATCGCCCATCACATAATATTCGCCCTTGGGCACGACGATCGGCGGATAGGTGCCGTCGCTCACGTATCGCGGCAGCACGTAGGGCTCGCGAATCTCCCGCCCGTCGACGTACACATGGCCGTCACGAATCGCGACCGTCTCGCCCGGCAGCCCCACCACCCGCTTGATGAACGACTTCGACGGATCGAGAGGATACCAGAAGACGACCACGTCGCCCCGTTGAATCGGCTCAAAGTGATAGATGAACTTGTTGATGAACAGGTGCTCCTGGTCGCTGAGCGTCGGCGCCATGCTGGTTCCCTCGACGTTCACCGGCTGGTACAGGAACACGACGATGAACATCGCCAAGCCGAGCGCGATGACCAGGTCCCAAAGCCAATAGCGAATTTCTCGTCGCAGCCAGCCGGAATCCGTCGGCCGCGAGTAGGGAGGTAGCGAAGGATTAGGTTGCTCTTCCATTTCCTCCGTCGGTCCTCTCATTCTATAGCATGTTCCCGGCTTTCGTTCCAACCCTTGCACCCCAAGTGGCGAAATTTTTCGCTCGGGGCCGGGTCTGGCCGCCGGACGCGTGAAGACTGACGCAAGTGCGCGGGCGGGTATGCCTCTGCCACCGGTGCCTCTTCCCCGTTCCCGCGACCGAAGGTAATATCACGCGAGCCGAAAATGCGCTTCGCCATCCTGATCCCGGCGCGAAACGAGCAGGAAGCCATCGGCCCCACCCTCGCCGAACTCCGCTCCTGCGGCGCCGATCAGATCATCGTTGCCGACAACGGCTCGACCGACCAGACCGCTGCTCGCGCGGCTGCCGCGGGAGCCACGGTGGTTTCCGAGCCGCAGGCCGGCTACGGGCGGGCCTGCCTGGCAGCGATGCGGGCGCTCGATCCTTCGATCGAAGTCGTCGTTTTCATGGACGCGGACGGCAACGACGATCCCGCGTTTCTGCCTCGCCTGCTTGACCCGATCGTTCGCGGAGAAGCCGATTTCGTCATCGGCTCCCGCGACGGGGCGAACCGGCAGGACGCCGCACTGCCCGCGCATCAACTGTGGGGAAATCGCCTGTCGACGGCGTTCTTCCGGCTTTTGTATGGAGTGGGCTGCACCGACCTCGGGCCGTTCCGCGCCATTCGCAGCGACGCGCTGGCGCGCCTGCGCATGCGCCATCCCGATTACGGCTGGACGGCCGAAATGCAAGCAAAAGCCGCGCTCGCCGGCCTCCGCGTCATCGAAATCCCCGTTCCCCACCGCCCTCGCCGCGCCGGCCAGTCCAAGGTTTCCGGCACCCTCCGAGGCAGCATCCTCGCCGGGAGCAAAATCCTCTGGACGATCTTCCTCTACCGCTTCTTCCCTCCCGCCGACGCGCCGACACGGTCATAGCGGCCGGGCAAGAGCGAAAACATGGAAAATGAACACGGAGTTACACGGAGAAGCACGGAGTTCCACGGAGGGTTGAGTGCAGCGGGAAGCTTCGCTTCCCGCTGCCTCAGCGGCTTTGTCGCCAGGATTCAGGGATTCGACAACGTCACGGTCAGAAGCTGTACGAGATGCCGAAAGCCGGATGGTATGTGAAACGCGTTCGCGTGGGAACCGCTGCGGTTGTCGGGAAATCCGGTGGCAGGGCGTTATTCAGGGTGATGCCCGACTTGGGGTCGATGTCCTCATATCGCCCATCGTGGATTCCAGCGTGAATGAAGATGTTGCCCCATTTATACGAGAAACCCTCAAAGCCATCGATTCCCTGCACTCCGGAGTACGGGTTGAAGCCTACGCCGCCGGTGATGCCAAGTCGGAGTTTCCACTTCTTCGTAATGTGGAATGCCGGGAAAGGAGCGGTCAGGTAAGCGAAAGGGATCAATTGCCAATGGTCGTACCCCGTATTCGCCGCTTCGTAAGTCGTGGGGCTGCCGACCACGGGGACAACGCCCAGGGTCTGGTGCGGCGTGAGGCTAAACAATACGCCGACACTGAAGACAGGATGCCACTTCCTGGATTGGATGGTGATCGGGACGGGGCCGAACGTGGTCGAATTGTCTAGAATGCTGGTGCAGGTGACCGAGGCGGTTGTGTCGGAATCCCTGTTTGGTTGAAAAGTGATCTTCTGGAAAAGATGATTGCCGTCCGGGAGCATTCCGGGATTCTCCCGGGGATCGACGTGCAAGGCCACCTTCTCTACCTGGGCGTAGAGTTTTTGAAGTGTCGCGTCCCCCGCGGCGAGCGTTGAATCATCACTTTGCAACTTCGCCAGCGCAGCCTTGTCCTTGTCTAGGCGCGTCAGGTCAGAGAGGTACCGCTCGAGGTCGGCGCTGTACTTATCCACGCAGTCCGTATCCCCCTCCTTGCACGAAGGTTTCGTCGGCTCTTTGACCAAGCCCTCCGCGGCCTTTAGGTTAGATCCTGCCTCCGCAAGTTTCTCGCCGATTTCCGTGTTGTTGACTGGCACGTTGCTCTTGGAACCAGCCTCGACAGTCACTCCAGCCTTCGCGAAGTACTTCTCAAGTTTCACACTCGTTTGGCTGGCGGGGGCGTTGTGCTTATCGCACGGTTTCGAGGCCTCATCGAGACAATCGGCGAGGGTATGGAGCTCGGAGTAGGCGTTAGCTCCGTTCGCCCGCCCACCCAGCGTCAACAAGTCTCGATAGTCGCCAAGGTATTCCAGCGTGTCCTCGCGCCGGTTGATCCAATTGGCGATATCACCGTTGGCAGTACGCTCGTCTTTCTCGACCTGGTCCAATAAGCCCTGCAGCGCAGCCTCTTTCGGCGAAAGAGCCTTTTGCCCACCCTCCGAGGGCGCTCCTGCCGCCGAGATCTTCTGGTTCCCGACCTGCCCGGGCGACCACCCGGACGAGGAGACCCCGATCGCCGGTTGGCTGGACGGGATCGAGCCTCCAAGGAGGACGGCAACGAGCTGTGCCAGCGTGCCTTGGGTTGTGGCAGCCGACGGCGTGCTTGTGATCGAGCCGATGGAGCAGGATTCGACCGGACTCAGCGGACCGACCTCGACTGTGACGCTTGACCCGTTCTGACAGTCTGATGGGACCGGGAAGCTTCACCGGAGTGGCATTGTCCTCTTGCGTGGTCACGCACACTTTCCCCTTCTGCTGCTTCGAGGGTGCAGGAGAGCAGAAAACTTCGGAGCTATTGTTTCCAGTTTTGGGGGACTGACCTTGAGCAAACAGCGGAAAACTCGAGACGGCTACGGCGATTACAATGGCCCCAACAGTGCACAAGCACTTGTTAGTCGTCATCATTCTGTGTCTTCTCCGATCTGAGTTGCGGTATTTGATCCCCGGCAACCACATGGCTCAGCAAGGCATGGCTGGCCTGGTCTTCCGCCGGCCGGCTGGCATGCCTGTCCCACCCGAAGCCTTCCCACCCGGGGATATGGGCGGTCGAGTGTCTACAGATTGATCGAAAAGTCATGGCAATCCCCTTCGGAGATTTCCCAAAGCGTAAACCCCAAGGCGTGCTTCCGCCCGATGGAACACCTCCGCGCCATCGAATCGCGTACTGGGACGTGCGACGGGACGACGGCCTGCTAGGGAGACAACTCGCCTGCGCTTATCCTTTCCGCTTCGTTGCGCCTGTGGTATAAAGCCTCAATTCGCCGTACAAACTGGAGGGAACTGGAACCTCCGGTCACGCGGGGGTTCAGCGGCCATGGATGCGGTCACTCTCGAGGGCGTCACCAAAAGCTACGACGGCCTCACCGCCGTTTCCGCCCTCAATCTTCAGATTCGCGAGGGGTCGTTCTTCGGTTTGCTGGGGCCGAACGGCGCCGGCAAGACGACCACCCTGCGCATGCTCCTGCGCATCATCGTCCCCGATGAAGGAACGATTCAGATCCTCGGCCAGCCGCTCGCCGCGGCCACGCAGGACCGTATCGGCTATCTGCCCGAGGAGCGCGGCCTCTATCCGAAAATGCAGGTCCGCCAGGTGCTCGTTTACCTGGGTGCGCTGAAGGGCCTGGCCGAGGCGGAAGCCGACCGCCGCGCCCGCCAGTGGCTCGAGCGCCTGGAAATTGCCGACTGGGCCGAGCGCAAGATCAACGAACTCTCGAAAGGGATGCAGCAGAAGGTGCAGTTCATCGCCGCGGTGATGCACGAGCCGCCGCTCCTGGTGCTCGACGAGCCATTTACCGGATTCGATCCGGTGAATGTGGCCGTGGTGAAGGACATCATGGTGGAGCTGCGCGACCGCGGCACCACGATCATCCTCTCCACCCACCGCATGGAGCAGGTCGAGATGATGTGCGATTCGATCTGCCTGATCAATCGGGGCCGGCAGGTGCTCGACGGCGACCTGCGCGAAATCAAGCGCGCCTACGGCAAGAACACCGTCCGCGTCGAGTACGCCGGGCGCGACACTTTGGACCTTTCGCCCTTCGCCTCGAGCGTCAATCGTTTCGGCAGCGTGGTCGAGGCCAAGCTCCGGCCCGAGGTCGATCCGCAGCGGATCCTGAAAGCGCTCGTCGAAAAGAACGTTCCGATTGCCCGGTTCGAGCTGATCGAGCCGCCACTGGCCGACATTTTCGTCGAGAAGGTGACCGCGGCGAATGCGTAAACTCTGGCTCATCATCCATCGCGAATACGTCGTGCGCGTCCGCACGCGGACATTCATCGTCAGCACGATCGGTTTGCCGGCGTTGATGATCGCGCTGTTCGTGGTTCCGGCCTATTTCGCCAGCCGCCATTCCCAGCACACGATCGACATCGCGATCGTGGACCAGGTCGGCGGCGTGGGCCCGCTGGCAGCCAAGCGCCTCGAAACCCATTCCCTTCCCAACGGCGAGCCCGAGTTCAAAGTCGTCAAAATGATCGAGCCGCCCGCCGCTTCCGCCCGCACGCTCGACGATCTGCGCAAGCAGGTGCTCAGCGGCAAGATCGACGGCTTCCTGCTGTTGCCGCCGGACCTGCTTTCGGGCGCCAGCGCCGAATTTCACACGCGCAACCCCGGGGATTTCGCCTTCACCTCCGCGCTCAAGGACGCCGCGACGCAGGCGGCGATCGGCGGCCGGCTGGCGCAGCAGAACGTCCACGTCACCGATCTCGACCGCGTGCTCAAGCAAGTGAAGATGGACGTGGAGAAGATCAGCAGCGAGGGAGAAACTCAGGAAAAGGGGCAAACGTTCCAGGCCGCGGTCCTGCTGGCGGTGATCCTTTACACCAGCCTGCTCATGTACGGCATCACCACGATGCGCTCGATCCAGGAGGAAAAATCCACCCGCGTGATGGAAATCCTGTTGAGCTCGGTGCGCCCGTTCCCGTTGCTCGCCGGGAAAATCCTCGGCGTGGGCGCGGTCGGCTTCACGCAGTATCTGATCTGGGCACTTGCCGGGGCCGGAGTGTTGACCTACGGCGCGGTCATGCTGTCGGCGTTCAGCGCGACCGGCTCGGCGTTCCATCTGCACTTCGCGATCGCCCTGTGGTTCTGGTTCGTGATGTATTTCGTGGGTGGCTATCTGCTGTTCGCGTCGCTGTTCGCCGCGGTGGGCGCGGCGGTATCGAGCGAGCAGGACGCCAATCAGGCGCAGATACCGATCTCGATGCTGCTGGTGGTTTCCTTCGTGATGTTCCCGGTGGTGGCCCGGAATCCGGGCTCGCATCTGTCGGTGGCGCTGACGATGATTCCGTTTTTCTCGCCGATTCTGATGGTGCTGCGCATCGCGCTCGAATCGCCGCCGCTGTGGCAGATCCTGCTGTCCTTTGGCATCCTGGCGGCGACCACGGTGGCCATGGTCTACCTGTCGGCGAAAATCTACCGTGTCGGCGTGCTCATGTACGGCAAGCGGCCCACGCTGGTGGAAATGATCCGCTGGCTCCGCTACACGTAGCCGAAAGCTCCCACAAAAACCCAAGAAAAAGCGCGGGGAAAGTTTGTGTAGCGGCGGGCTTCAGCCCGGCAGCTTTTCTTCGGAGCCGGGCAAGGTGCCGCCCTGAAGGGCGGCTCTACACGATCCCCATGCCGGTGATTCAATCGGTGTTGTGGATGTGATGGCCGAAGATGTGAATGTCGCGGCTGACGCCGAACGTGATGCCCGTCGACGGATCGTTCGGATAGACGCCGGCCACCGCAGCAACGTCCCACCGGAACCCTCCCGCCGAGATCACCAATCCCATCCGTCCCTGGCCGCGGCTCTCGGTGCCGTAGAGCGCGGGAGTCAGCGTTCGCGAGGAATACTGGCCGGAGACCTCGCCAACCAGGCTCACCCGCCGCGTCAGCGTGTACTCGAGCGCGCCGCCGTAGATCAGTTCGTCGTTCTGCGAGAATTTCGCGTTGGGCGCCTGCAGAATGCCGAGGCCGGTGTTCGTGAACGCCTTCAGCCGGCCGAAATGTTTCTGGAGAATCACGCTGGCGTAGACGTTCGTCGCGTTGTTGCCGATGCCGCGCGCCTGGTTCGTATTCGGCATCAGAAACCCGAAGCGGAAAGCGACTGCCGGGGCGCGGTGCTCGTCGCGCAGCCGCAGCTTGGTCCACAGGCTGAAATCGCCAACGTCGTTGGTGGAATTGTTGCCGGTGAGCGTGGGCGTCACGGGCGCCGGAATCTGGTTGTGCACCTGCAAGTAGTTCTGCACCGTTCCCTGCAATTGCACCTCGACGCGCCGCGCCAGGCCCATCCGCAGATCGAGCACGCCAATCGAGGTCTCATCTCCCGATAGCCCGGAAAGCGGATACTGGACGCTTTGCAGGAAATCGAATCCGCCCTCGACCCGCAACACGCCCGGCGCGACGGTATCGGCATCCGGCGTCTGGAGCGGCCGGTCCTGCGCCCGCGCCGGCGCCGCCGCGAAAATGCCCGCCACCATGAGCCCCGCCAAAATCGCACATCGTTTCATCAGATTTCCCGCCGTGGAAGTGAACCGCGTATCGTAGGCCAGAGCGCGACGCCGGGCAACCGCCTTCGCGAGCGCGTGTAGCAACGGGTAAATGAGCCACTGGACTTCGGTGCCTCACCCGAGGGTAACCGAAGGGACACGACAAGCCCCTGGCAACAATCTCACAAGGTGCGTCGAATGTATCTTGCCGGTATGGCACCCGGAATCGTGTTTCATTCAGCTTTGCGGAACCTCAAACGTTTGTCCCCTGACGCGGGGGGAGATCCATGAGGATCAACAGCGCCCACGTCCGAGACACTGGCTGGCTCTACAGGTTTTGGCGGTGACGATTGCCACCTTGCTGGCCGCACCGAGCGGTGCCGCACAGGATTTAGGGCCGATTCTGTACACGAACTGGACAGGTCTATGCAGCATTTCTCCTAAGGCAGGGACGAAACCGCGATGCGTCACGGGCAAGGGCTATGAGGGAGGCTCTTGGCAGCCCCACGGGAATCGTGTTCTGGCTGACGGACCACGAGGGCTCGTCTTTCTCGACAGCAATGGGCGGTTGGTAGGCAGGGTCGTAGGCGGTGCCGGCCTTCGAGCAACATGGAGCCCTGACGGGCGACACGTCTATGCCATCGATTACGAGTTGGGGAGCGCAGTCGAGCGGTGGGATGCACTTGGAAAGAATAGAGTCGTTATCCCCGTAATGGGCTTGGAGGGTCGACAACTTTCACCGCCTGGTCAGCCGTATCCCAACAGCTTTCAGATGATTTCCTTCAGTCCCTCGGGGAAACGCGCCGCATTGCTTACAATGGCCTTCAACCACATGGTCATCGTCGACGTGGGCGAGAAGTCCATGATGGCTCTCAACGTCTTGCCCCGGGGGTTTAGGTACGTAGCACAATCCGCCTGGCTCGATGAGGACCATCTGCTTTTTATCGGCAAACGGGGTAGCGATCGTGGGGAGTTGTGGGAACTCGACATTCGATCAGGAAGGGTAACGCGACGAGGAATCGACGGACTTTGGCTTAGGGATTTTGTCACACTATCCCCGGACAGAAAGTCGGTTGTGGTCACCGCGATGGGAGAGAACAAGAACGGCACCAAGAATGACTCTTGGAACGTCTGGCTTTACTCCCTCGAAACGTCGCGTGCCGTGCGCTTGACGACGGAACCCGGCGGCGAGGACGTCGAGCCTTCCTGGAGGCATTAATGCGGGTTCTCCGGTATCCCAACCTTCGGATTAGAGTTAAGCGATTACGGGAACTCAACCCACGTACGCCCCTTTAGCCTCCGAAAGCCGCATGATCCGATTTTGCTGACCAGCATCTTAAGTGTCCCGAAAATCGCTTCACGCGCTTGCCCAGGCGCACAGCACCACCGACAGCGCGGCAATCACCGCTGTTTCCGCACGCAGAATCAGTGGTCCAAGCGACGCTTCCTGAAATCCCGCTTCGCGCGCCGCCGCCAACTCCTCGTCCACCCATCCGCCCTCGGGCCCGAAGGCAAGCGCCACGGAACCCGGCCGCGCCGATGGCCGGAATCGCTCGATCGGCGGAGCGTCCCGCCTTTCCGAGAGCAACAGCTTCACTTCCGCCGTCGTTTCGCGGAAAGCCTCGGCCGGCCGCGCCGGCGCCAGAATCCTCGGCGGGGCCACACGGCGCGACTGCTCGGCCGCTTCATGCGCGATCTTTTCCCACCGCGCCATTCGTTTCGGAGCCGCTTCGACCAGCGTTCCTTCGCTCCTCACCGCGGCCATCGGCCACACAACGCCGGCGCCCAACTCGGTGGCCTTTTCGAGCGCCCATTCGAAACGCGCGAAGCGGAAGATGGAGAGCAGCAGGGTGAGTTCGAGCGGCAACGCGGACGCGGCCGCAGGCTCGATCAGCAGGAACTCCACGCGGTCGCGCTCGACGCTGGCGACCTTGGCGAGCCAGACGGCGCTGCCGTCGCTCAGTTCGAAGAGCTGGCCCGGCCGCGCGCGCAGCACGCGGGCGAGATGATGTGCATCGTCGCCGCGCACGATGGCGGCGCCTTCGGCAAAGGAATCGACGAGGAATCGACGGCGCATGTCTCCCAGTTCCCTTCCCGGTTTAACCGACGCGCGCGGCGTCGGCAGGAGGAACGAAGATGACCCTACCGGAAGCATTCATGACTTGGCAAGGCCGACCGCCGGCGCGCCGGGAGCTTCGGCGAGCGAGGACGGCCAAAACGCTAGATTCATGATAAAAGTTATACGCGGCGCAGGCGCAGATCGATTCGGCGCCCAGCCCGACATATCCATCCGACAAAGGACACTTTTCGAAATGACAGAGGCCACGCAGTCCGGCGCACCCGGGAACGCCCAAGTTCCGCAGGAAGTCCGGGAAGGATACGACCGGTTCAAGGAAAGGGGCTTGAAGCTGAACTTGACGCGAGGGAAACCGTCGCCGGCTCAGCTCGATTTGAGTAACGAGCTGTTGTCGCTTCCCGGCGCGGCCGATTACATGGGCGAGGGCGGCACCGATTGCCGCAATTACGGAGTTCTTCAGGGCCTGGCGGAGGCGCGGCGGCTGTTTTCGGGAATCATGGGAGCTCCGGCCGAACAAGTGGTGGTCGCCAACAATTCGAGCCTCGCCCTGATGCACGACGTGATCGTCTACTCGCTGCTGAAGGGGACCTGCGACAGCCCGGCGCCATGGTCGAAGCAGGGCGAGATTGCGTTCTTGTGTCCCGTTCCCGGCTACGACCGCCATTTTCGCATCCTCGAGGACTACGGGATTCGAATGATTCCGGTCGAAATCAAGGAAGACGGGCCGGACATGGATCAGGTGGAGCGGCTGGCGGCGGGGGACGAGTCGATCAAGGGCATGTGGTGCATGCCGAAATACAGCAACCCGACCGGCACGGTATATTCGGCCGCCGTCATCGAGCGTCTGGCCGCGATGAAAACCGCGGCGCCCGATTTTCGCCTGTTCTGGGACAACGCCTACACGGTGCATCACCTGACGAGCGAGCGGACGGAGATCGCGAACATCCTGGAGCTCGGCGCGCGGCACGGCCAGCCGAACCGCGCTTTCGTCTTCGCTTCGACTTCGAAGATCACGCTCGCCGGAGCGGGACTCGGCCTCTTTGCCGCGTCGAAGGACAACGTGAAATGGCTGCTCGCGAGGATGACCCCGCGGACGATCGGGCCCGACAAGATCAACCATTTGCGCCACGTGCGCTTTCTGAAAGATGAGGAAGGGTTTCTGCGGCTGATGGACCGGCACCGGGCGCTGGTCGCGCCGAAATTCCAAAAGGTGCTCGATGTCTTTGGCGAAAAGCTCGAAAGCGTTCCGGGCGTGAGCTGGACCCGGCCGAAGGGCGGCTACTTCATCTGCCTGTACGTTCCGAGCGGCTGCGCGCGACGAGTGGTCGCGCTGGCCAAGGAGGCGGGCGTCGAGCTTACCCCTGCCGGTGCGACGCATCCCTACGGAAAAGATCCCGAGGACCGGACAATCCGGATTGCGCCGACGTTTCCCGATTTGCAGGAGGTCGAGCAGGCGGCCGAGGGAGTGGCCGCATGCGTTCGGTTGGCCGTCGCGGAGAAATCGTCGGCGCAGGCGGGCACGAGCGCGGCGGCGAGCTAGGCGGCCGGTAGCGGCGCAGGAAGGGGCGACGGGCCGCCGCCCCTGCATGACCGGCCTTCGGCAAACCGGCCTCCGTACGAATTTCTGGCAAGGAACCGCGGCGAAGCGCAGGAATCGTGTGTAGAGGCGGTCTTCAGCCCGCCAGCTCTTCTCCGCGGCTGGGAACGTGCCGCCCTTCAGTGTATGGTGCCAGGACATCCTTTACAGTGGTTGCCACGACATCCTTTACAGGTGGGATAGAGTTTCCGACCGAGGAGGTCGGGAGCGATGCCTTGGAGGAGCGTGGACGTGAGCGAGCAGCGGGTGCGGTTTGTGGTTCGGGCCGTCGATGGCCGGGAGCCGCTGGCGAAGTTATGCCGGGAGTTTGGGATTTCGCGGCCGACCGGGTATGTGTGGCGGCGCCGCTACGAGCAAGCCAGGACGGTGACGGCGTTGGTGGAGCGGAGCCGGCGACCGCATCGGACGCCGGCGCGCACGCCGGAGGGGACCGAGCAGCAGGTGGTGGCCCTGCGGGAGCAGACCGGCTGGGGAGCGAAGAAGTTGCACGTGGTGCTGCGCGATGAGCAGGGGATTCACGTGCCGGTCCGGACGATTCATCGGATTCTGGAGCGGCACGATCTGATCGCCAAGGACGTACACGGGCCAGCGCCAAAGACGTTTGAGCGGTCCGAGCCGAACCAGCTCTGGCAGATGGATACCAAGGGGAAGTACCCGCTCGAGGGCGGCGAGTGCCACCCGTTGACGATCGAGGACGATCACAGCCGCTACCTGGTCGGGCTGCACGCGTTGAGCGCGCTGACGGCGGAGTTGGCCTACGCGAGCTTGGTCGCGACGTTCCGGGAATACGGATTGCCAGAGGCGATGTTGATGGACCACGGCTCGCTCTGGTGGGCGACGACGAACGGGTGGGGGCTGACGTGGTTGTCGGTGCGGCTGATCGAGCAAGGGATCCGGTTGTACTACGGACAGGTGCGCCATCCGCAGACGCAGGGGAAGGTCGAGCGGCTACACCGGACGCTGGGGGAGGAGTTGCGGCGCCGCGGCGTTCCCGAGCGGATCGAGCAGTGGCCGGGTGTGCTGGAAGAGTTTCGGCAAAGCTACAACCATCGGCGGCCGCATGAAGCGCTGGGGATGCAGCGACCGGCTGATCGCTACCGGCCGAGTCGACGGGCCTATCAGGAGCGACCACGGGACTGGGAATACCCGGAGGGGAGCGAGGTGCGGCAGCTGAACACGCAAGGGAGTCTGGTCGAGGGTCGGCAACGGCTGTTTGTGTGCCAGGCGCTGGCGGAGCGACGGGTACGGGTCGAACGGTTCGACGGCAAGCTGCTGGTCAGCTACCGGCACATGTACATTCGCGAGATCGATCTGGCGAGCGGGCAAAGCCGCCCGCTGGTGATCGAGCACACGAGGGACGCGGCAATCGCCGCCGAGCAGGTCCCTCCGGTCGCCCTACGGGCTCCCTCCGGGACCTGCTCGGACCCAAACCCACACCCGGAAGAGCACAGCCAGGTGTAAAGGATGTCCTGGCAACCGGTGTAAAGGATGTCTTGGCAACGAACACTGAAGGGCGGCGCTACACAGCCGCCGCAGATTGGGCGAACTGCTCGTGGATAGGAAAGCTCCCGTGAGAAACGCCGGTCAGCTGAAGATTTCCTTGATTCGCTCGAAGAGGCTCGAATTCCGTTCGGCCGGCCGGTTCTCGACGTGCAACGTCTCGCCGAGTTGCTCGAACAGCTTGCGCTGATCGCGCGTCAGCTTCGCCGGCATCACCACCTGAACGCGCACGTAGAGATCGCCGCGCCCGCCTTCGTGCGGGTCCGCCAGGCCCTTGCCCTTCATCCGGAAGATCTGGCCGGACTGGGTGCCTTCGGGAAATTTCATCAGTTCTTCGCCGTCGAGCGTCGGCACCATCAGTTCGGCGCCCAGCGCGGCCTGCGCCACGCTCAGCGGAATCGTGCAATACAGGTCCGAGCCGCGGCGCTCGAAAAACGGGTGCTCCTGCACCTGCACGTAAATGTAGAGGTCGCCCGGCGGCCCGCCATTCACTCCGGGTTCGCCTTCGGCCGAAATGCGCAGCCGCGTGCCGGAATCGACGCCGGCCGGAATGCGCACCTCGATGGTGCGCTCGCGATCGACGCGCCCGCGGCCCCGGCACTTCGGGCACGCTTCGCGGATCACTCTTCCCTGTCCGCGGCACGTGGGGCAAGTCCGTGAAATGACAAGCGGGCCCTGCTGATAGCGCATCTGCCCGCGGCCCCGGCAACTCTGGCAGGTGACCATTCCGGAACCCGACTTTGCGCCAACGCCGTTGCACGCCTCGCAGGTTTCCTGGCGCGCCATCTTGATCTTGGTGTGCACGCCCGCGGCTGCCTGCTCGAAACTCAGCGTGAGGTCGTAGCGCAGGTCCGCCCCGCGTTCGACGCGCGGGCGCCCCGACCGCCTGCCTCCGCCGCCTCCGAAGAGATCCTCGAAGCCGAACAGGTCGCCGAAACCGAAAATATCCTGGAACTCCTCGAAGATCGTTCCGAAATCCGGGCTCGCGGCCGGGCGGTCGGCGAGTCCGGCGTGGCCGTAGCGGTCGTAGATGGAGCGCTTCTGCGTGTCGCTCAGAACGCTGTAGGCCTCGGTCGCCTCGCGGAAGCGTTCCTCGGCTTCCTTCTTGTGCTCCGGATTGCGGTCCGGGTGCCAGCGCATCGCCGCCTTGCGGTAGGCGCTCTTGATCTCGTCGGCGCCGGCGTTTCGATTCACGCCGAGCACTTCGTAATAGTCGCGTTTGGCTGTTTCCGACATGAGCGCTCAGTTGAGAAACGACAGCGTTGAGGCCTTCCCGCCGCCGGGACGCACCGCGACGCGCACCTGCGCCGGGCGCAGGACGCGATCGCGGAACCGGTATCCGGCCTGCACCTCGTCGATGATCGTGCCTTCCGGATGCTCGGAGCTCTCGGCGCGGTCGAAGGCGTGATGCAGGTGCGGATCGAACGGCCGGCCCACCGGGCTCTCCATGCGCGTGACGCCGTGTTCCCCGAGCAGGTCGATGAGCTGGCGGTAGATCATCTCGAACCCGCGGTGATATTCCTCGTAGGCGGGATCGCGGTGCACCGAAAGCGCCCGCTCGAAATTATCGAGCACCGGCAGCAGCGATTCGGCCAGCTGCATCACCGCGCGATCGCGGTCTTCGCGCCGCTCCCGCTCCACCCGCTTCCGGAAATTTTCGAAATCGGCCTGGCGGTGAATGAGCATTTGCCGCATCTCTTCCCGTTCGGCTTCGAGCCGGGCGAGTTTGTCGGCCTCGTGCCGCAGCCCGTGCTCCTCGGCGCGAGCCGAAGCCTCGCCCTCGGCTCCGGCGCTTTCCGGACGCGCCTTCGGGTCGTTTTCCGTCTCTTCGATGGGTTTCTTTGGATCGCGCGAATGGCTCAAGGTGTACTCGCTCCGCTCCAGGTCGAACTCACGCGCTCGGCCAGATAAGCGGCTGTGGTGATGGCCCGCTCGTAATCCATGCGCAGCGGGCCGAGAATGCCCAGCGTGCCCGGCGCCTCTCGCCCGGCCAGGAACCGCGCGCGGATCAGCGCGAGGCTCGATCCGGCCACCGCTATTTCGCTCAGTCCGATCCGCACCGAAACCGGGTCCGGCGTCTCGATGCAGGCCGAGAGCAGATCGACCAGGCGGCGCTTCTCCTCGATCGCGGCCAGCAACTCGCTCAGGCGGAAAGGATCGGCGAATTCCGGCGCGACGATGATCTCCGACGCCCCTTCGACGTAGAGCTGACGCCCGCCGTCCTCCTCGAGCAGGCGCGCATCGCAGAGCATCAGCGCCCGCCGCGCCATCATCCCGTGCGAATCCTGCTCCCGCTCGAGCCGCGCGGCCATCTCGGCGCGAATCGCCTCGATCGTCCAGCCGGAGTAGTTGCGGTTCAAGTGGTCGGCGATGCCGTCGAGTTCCTCCTGCGAAAACCGCCGGTCCGGGCGAATCAGCTTGTCGCGCGTGCGCCCGCCCTCGGAGATAACGACCACCAGCACGCGCCCGTCCGGCACCAGCAGGAACCGGATGTGCTCGACCGGCAGGCTGGCGATGGGAGGCGAGAGAATCAGGGCGAGTCCGTGAGAGACTTTGGCCAGGATATGCCCGGCGCGCTCGACGACCTCGTCGAAATTCGTGGCCGAATCCATCTCCTGGCGCATCCACAGCTCGTCTTCGGCGCCCAGCCGCGCCTGCGCAGCGAACCGGTCGATAAAATACCGATACCCCGCCGCGGTGGGCACACGCCCGGCCGATGTGTGCGGCTGGAAGAGGAATCCGGCTTCCTCCAGATCGGCCATGACGTTGCGGATCGTCGCCGGGCTCAGCGGCTCGGCATGCCGCCGCGCGATCGACCGCGACGAGACCGGTTCGCCGCCCTCGATGTACGCGCGCACGGCTTCCGCCAGCACCTGCTCGTGTCTCTCGCTCAGCTTTGGCAAACCCATGGCACCATCCGAACGCATTCTTCGACCGAAAATCCCCCAACGAGGCCGGAATGGCCTCTCAATTTTGTATTCTAGCGTATGTTGTCAACTGAGCGCGGGGACAACGATGTCCCCGTGCCCAATCTGGCCCGCTGGTGTATACTGCGCGCGGTCGGCGGGCGCGAATTCGGGGCTCTAATTCGGAAGACCTGCCTCGCGGCGGGAGGCGGGCCGAGGGACCCAATCGACGCGACTCTGCTCATTGCCCTGTTCCTGCTTCTGCTGGTGGCGCTGCCGGCGCTGGCGGTTTACGCCTCGTCTCGCATCCGGCGCATGGAAATTGCCCGTCGCCCTTCTGAAGTCTCCCCACCCGATTCGTTTGCCGCTCCGCTATCCCCGTCAGTCGAAGCGCGCTTGAGCGCCATCGAGCAGCGCCTGACCGCGCTCGAAGGCAAGGCCGGCCTCGCTCCGCAGCCGGTGGTCACCCCTCCGCCGCCGGCACCGCGCCCACCCGTTGTCCTCCTGCCGGAAGCGATTCCCCCCGCTGCCGCACCGGCCGCTCGCGGTTCCGATCTGGAAAGGGTCGTTGCCGAGCGCTGGCTGAACTATCTGGGCATCATCGCGATGCTTTTCGCGACCGCCTTCTTCATCAAGTACGCCTTCGACAGCCGCTGGGTGGGCCCGCGAGGCCGTGTCGCGGTGGGGCTGCTCTGCGGATCGCTGATCGTGCTGTGGAGCGACCGCCTGCGGAGACGCGGCTACGGCTATTTTTCCGAAGGCATCGCCGGCCTAGGCGCTTCGGTGCTCTATCTTTCCGTTTGGGGCGGCTGGCACTACTTCCGCATGTTCCCGGCCGGCGTGGCGCTCGCGGGGATGATTGTCGTCACCGCCGCGATGGCCGCCATCACCATCGGGCGCGATTCGCAGCGTTCGGCATTCCTGACCCTTTCCGGCGGCTTTGTCACACCGCTCCTGCTCAACACCGGTCGTAATCACGAGATTATCCTCTTCACCTACACGGGCGTCCTGGCCGCCGCCATGCTCGGCCTCGAGCGGCTGCGGCAATGGCGCTGGCTGCCTCCGCTCACCTTTCTCGCCGTCGAGGCGTATTACTGGACGTGGTACGCCAACTCCTACCAGCCGGAAAAGCTGGGCCAGACGCTCGTTTTCTCGACCGGCTTCTTCCTTCTCTTCGCCCTGCTGCCGCATGTCGAGAGCCGCCGCAAAGGGCACCTCGCGGGCCTGGAAATTCTCGTCGCTGTCACGAACCTGTTCTGTTACCTGGCCGCTTTGCGCGAACTGCTCTGGCCGGACCATCGCTGGCTGCTGACCGCGGCTTTTCTCGTGCTCGGCGCGGCGCATCTCGCCGTCGAAAAATCGCTTCCAAAACCGTTGCCCGGCGAAACGCGCACGCTGCGCCGGCTGCTCATCGCTCTCTCGGTCATCTGCGTCTCGCTCGCGATTCCCGCGCGCCTCGACCACGCATGGCTAACGATGGCCTGGGCGATCGAGGGAGCGGTGATCGTATGGCTTGGCGCGCGAATCACCTCCTGGCGCCTTCGCGCCCCGGGGCTGCTGCTTTTGAGCGTGGCGGCCATCCGTTTGCTGTTCCTCGAAATCCCCGCGCCGCATTTTGTCTGGAACCTGCGCTTCGCCACGTTTGCCGTCGCGGTGGCCTGTTTCGCCGTGTCGGCGGCGATGCTCGTTCGCGGGACAGGCGAGACTCCGCCGCACGAGCGCAACCTCGCCGCGCTGCTGCTGGTCGCCGTGAGCGGCTATTCGCTCCTGGCGCTCTCGCTCGAAGTCTGGGACCTGTTCGGCCGAATGCAGGTGCCGGGGCTCGAGCACTGGCCGGCGCAGCAGATGGCGCTTTCGGTTCTTTGGACGATCTTCGCCGCGGCGATGGTTCTGGCGGGCATGGCAAGGAAATCGGCGCTGCTGCGCTGGCAGGCGCTGGCGCTCTTCGCGCTGGTGGTCGGCAAGGTTTTTCTCTACGATCTCTCCTCGCTCCAGCGTTTTTATCGCATCCTGTCGTTTCTGGTGCTGGGAATTCTGCTGCTCGGCGTCTCGTTCCTCTACCAGCGCCGCGCCCTGGGCCATAAATCCGGGAAAGAAACGGGGGCGCGGCCGTGAGACGCAGGAGAGCATGGCGAACGGTCTTAGGAGCCTGCGTGGCGACTCGGCTTCTCGTAAGGGCACGGCTTCAGCCGTGCCGCAAGTGTCCAGATATCAAGGCGGCTTTAGCCGCTGAGGGCTGCATTGGCAGGTTGCCCCAGAGGCCCTCGAGAGCCGTGGTCATCGTCGCGCTGCTGGTTGCCTTCGCGGCCCTCGCTCCTTCGCTCGCGCGCGCTGGCCAGCAAGAACCGCAGGCTTCCGGCCAACTGCCGCGCGCGTGGCGTCACTGGAAATATTTCCGATGGATTCGCGTGAGCGAGGCACCGCAGCCACGCCTCGTCGCCCTGATCGTTCCCGTCGCCGTCTACGCGCAAGCCCAGCCCGGCCTCGTCGATCTGCGCATCATTGACGATCGCGGGGACGAAGTTCCTTTTGCCGAAATCACTTTCTCCGGTTCGACGCTCACCACCTATCTGCCTCGCGGCGGAGTCGAAGCGCGCTCCGTTCCCGGCCAATACACCGATTACATCCTCAATCTCGGCCCGCGTCCCCAGCCCTGCAATTTCCTCGCGCTCACCGGCTCGCCGACGAACCCGCCTGCCCTCGCCCAGATCGATGCCAGCGACAACGGCCGCGACTGGCGCCCGGCGCGAGTGCGCGCCGCCATCGGCGATTGGCCCAATCCCATGCTCGAGTTTCCCGAAACCACCGCCAGTTTCCTCCGCCTGCGCATCTTCCATCAAACAGGAAGACTGGCGATGCAAACCATGGCCGCGGGCAAGCTGGAGCGAATTCCGCCCGACCGCGCCCCCGTCACCGCGCTGCTCGCGCCCGAAGCCTCCACCACCTCGCGCACCACGCTCTGGCAGATCGATCTCCACGGCGCGGCGCCGGTGGACGAGGCGGATTTCGAAACCTCCCAGCCCGCCTTTTCCCGCCAAACCAGTATTTTTTCGAGCACGAACGATCAGGATTGGGAACTCGCCGGCGAAGGAGTGATCTTTCGCACCGTTCGCGGCTCGACGCCGGCCGAGAGGCTCAGCGTGACTTTCCCGCCGCGCCGCGCTCGCTACTGGCGCGTCGAGCTGCGAAACGGAAACGATCCTCCGCTCGCCGCCGTCCAGCTTCGCCTCTCGATGACGCCGCGGCGCATCGTTTTCCGCGAGGAGCCCGGCCGCACCTATCTCCTCTTGTACGGCCAGAGCGAAGCTCCGCCTCCGCAATACGATCTGGCGCAATCCGTGTCCGAGGAAACGCTCCGCGCGGCGCCGGTCCTGGCCAACGCCGCGGCCGAGCAGACAAATGCAAATTGGATCGATCCGCGCCCGTGGAGCGAGAAGCATTCCGCGGTCCTGTGGGTAGCGACGATCCTCGCCGTCCTGATCCTCGGCTTCGCCGCCGTCCGCGCCCTGCGTGAGCCGGGATAGCCGTCACTTGGCGGAAACGCGCCATTGGTTCGCTACCTAGGATTTCAACTCTGTGGTGGAGCGAAAAGCGCACAGGCAGGAATGCCTGTGCTACGAGATCCTAAATTCTGGCCTTTTTATCAAGAATTTTCCGAGGGTGGATCGAGAGGCACGTAGATAGCGGAGGGATTTCCTTCCAAGTGTGCGCCAAGGGAAATATGAACAGGGTTCTGGTAGCACAGCCAATCCTGGCTGTGCTCTTTTGTAGTAGCCGCACGCCGTTACCACAGATGCGGATTTTAGCCTGTGGCGGAACGTAGGGGCGACCCGGTGGGTCGCCCCCGGCCCTGGCGCCAATCCCTCGCCCGCTACTCGCCTACACTGCCGAAACCGCCCGTATCGATCTGCGCGCGCTGCAACCGGTCGGAGAAGTCGACGTAGATCGTCTTCCACTCGGAATAGAAATCGAGTGCGGCAACGGCAGCCTCGCGGTGGCCGTTTCCGGTGAATTTCGTCCCGCCGAAGGGCAAATGCGTCTCCGCGCCGATCGTCGGAGAGTTGACGTAGACGATTCCCGTGTCGAATTCGCGGATGGCGCGGAAAGCGCGGTTGATATTGCGCGTGTAAACGGAGGAGGACAGGCCGTAGAGGACTCCGGAGGCGACTTCGAGGGCCTTGTCGAGCGAATCCACCGGAATCACCGAGACCACCGGACCGAAAATCTCCTCGCGCGAGACGCGCATCCCCGGATCGCAGTCAGCGAAGATGGTGGGCTCGTGGAACCAGCCCTTCGCGTATGAGCCGCTGTCGAGACGGTGTCCTCCACAGGCCAGACGGGCCCCTTCACCCTTCCCGATCTCGACGTAACTCATGACGGTCGAAAGCTGCGATTCGTTGACGCACGGACCCATTTCGGTGGCGGGGTCGAGCCCATCCCCGACGCGCAACGCCTTGGCGCGGTCGACGAAGCGTTCGACGAACTCCTTGTAGACCTTCTTTTCGACGATGACACGGCTCGCGGCGGTGCAACGCTGTCCCGTGGTGCCGAACCCGCCCCAGATCGCGCCATCCACGGCAAGATCCAGATTGGCATCGTCGAGTACCACGATGGCGTTCTTGCCGCCCATCTCGAGCTGGCAATGCTTGAACTCGGGAGCGCAAGCCTCGCTGACTTTCCGGCCGACCTCGGTGGACCCGGTGAAGCTGACCAGGCGCACGTCCTTGTGGCGCATGAGCGGATCCCCCGTCTTGCCGCCCGACCCGGTCACCACGTTCAGGACTCCGCGCGGCAGGCCGGCTTCCATCAGCGTCTCGACCAGGTTATAGGTGGAAAGCGGGGTATCGGAGGCGGGCTTGATCACGATCGTATTGCCCAGCACCAGCGACGGCGTGATTTTCCACGACGGAATCGCCATCGGAAAATTCCAGGGGGTGATGAGCGCCGAGACGCCGATCGGGGACCGCACAGTCATCGCAAATTTGTCAGGGAGCTCCGATGGCGTGGTGACGCCGAACTGCCGGCGGCCCTCCCCTGCCATGTAGTAGGTCATGTCGATGGCTTCCTGGACGTCCCCGCGCGTCTCGGCCAGGATCTTCCCCATCTCGCGGGTCATGTCGCGGGCCAGATTTTCCTTGCGCTCGACGAGCATCTGCGCGGCACGGAAGAGGATTTCGGCGCGCTTCGGCGCGGGCACCAGGCGCCAGGAGCGGAACGCCTGCTTGGCGGCCTCGACGGCCGCTTCCACATCTTCCCGTTCGGAGGCGGGGAAATGGCAGATGACGTCGTCGGCATTGGCGGGGTTCCGGTTCTCGATGTACTTCCCGCTCTTCGGCTCAACCCACTCACCGTTGATGAAATTTCGATAGGTTTTTGGAGCAACTTTCGTGGCCATGATGCCTCCTTCGAAATGGGCGCACCGTTTTGGGAGCGCGGAGGGAAGCGGGAGCAGCGCGGAAAACGCCGAAAAAGCGGGACGGAGCGGTCCCGCTCCTCTTTACTGCCTAAGGCAATCTAGCAGAGGCTCGAGAGGCAGGTCAACGCGGCAAAGCCGCATCCCGCGCAAGCGACTTAGCGGCTGCCGGATCCCTTGCCTGCCTTGCTGGGATCCGGCGGATCGGCCGTAATGACCGGGCGTGGCGGAGCAAGACCGGCTACGTCGGAGCCGAGGCCGAGTTGCTGCAAGCTGGAGGCGTCGATCTTCCCGGTGGGAGAAATGCCGTGGGCCTGCTGAAAATTTTTCATCGCACTGACCGTATCGGAATCCCAGCGGCCGGTAGGGTCGCCTTGATAGTAACCGGAACGCGAGAGCGCCCGCTGGATCTGTTCGATGCGATCGGAACTCGGACCCGCGGGCATGCGGAACCGGCGGCGATACACGCGGCGGCGATAGACGCGATGGTAAGCGGCGCGGTGATATGCGCGCTTGGTGCGCTTGGCGCGGCGATCCGGGACGGCGCGGTTCATTTTCCGAACGGGCGCGCGGCCGCGCACGCGCCGCGACTGAACCGGACGCAATTGGTGCTTTGCCACATAATGCTTTGGCGCATAGTGCTTGGCTCGTTTGCCGCGGTGCACGCCAGTCGCCGAAAGCCCCGGCACCAACATGGCTGTGGCCGCCAGCACCGCTGGCAGGACCCTTCGCACTACTGGACGCCAACCCGTCATTTTCCCTCCGGTATAACACCCGCCAGGAACACCGTCAGAGTTTGCTGCGACTGCCGTCGCAGAACTTTGAACAATACATCCTGGCCGGGCCGTAGTTTCCCGAGCTCCCGTTGGAAATCCGCGACAGTGTACACCGGTACGTGATTGACTTCCACAATAACGTCTCTCGGCGAGAAACCGGCGTCGTCGGCAAAGCTCGCCGGCTCGACCGCGCGCACGATCAAGCCGCGCCTCACGTCGCCCAATTCCAGTCGCGATGCGAGCACCGGCGTCAGTTCGTCGATCGTCAGCCCGAGATTATGGTTGTCCACCGGCGCGGGCGTCCCGCCCACCGAGTCGGGCGCCGCCGCGTACTGCGGAAACAGTTTGTCGCGATCGGCCACCACCACCGACACATCGTGGCGCTTCCCGTTGCGGATGTAGCCGATTTCCACCGACTGACCGATCGGCGTTTGCATGACCGGATTCACCAGATCATCGCCGGTCCGCACCGGGCTGCCGCCCACCGAGACGATCACGTCGCCCGCCTGAATCCCGGCTTTCGCCGCCGGGCTTCCCGGATTGACGCTCTCGATGATCACGCCGTACTGCGCGCCAAGCTCCTTCAGCGTGATCGGGTTCGAGCTGCGCTCGGTCTGGAACGTCACCCCGATCGAGCCGCGCGTCACGTGGCCCTGGCTGATCAGTTGGTTGTAAACATTGATGGCGGTATTCGACGGCAGCGCGAAACCCACGCCTTCAAAGCTGTGCCCGCCGGTGAAGATCGCCGTGTTGATCCCAATCACGTTGCCCGCCATGTCCACCAGCGGCCCGCCCGAATTGCCGGGATTGATCGCGGCATCGGTCTGAATGAAGTGCTGCAACTGCTGCCCGACCTGGCTGCGGTCCTTGGCGCTGACGATCCCGGCCGTCACGGTGCCCTGCAGGGTGAACGGGCTGCCGAACGCCAGCACCCAATCGCCCACCTGCACGCCCTGCGAATTGCCCATGTGCGCCACCGGCAGCGGCCGCCCGGCGTTGATCTTGATCACCGCCAGATCGGTCTCGCCGTCCTGGCCGATGAGCCGCGCCGGATACTTGTTCGGATCGCCGGTCAGCGTCACATCGATTTTCGTGGCGCCGTCGATCACGTGCTGATTCGTCAGAATGTAGCCGCGCGGATCGAGCAGCACGCCCGAGCCCAGGCTGCGCTCGGCTTCCGGCTGATTGGGATTGTCGAAGAAGCGGTCGAAGAAATCGAATGGATCGTTCGGCGAAGTCGGCCCGCGGTGATCGCGCGGAACGCGGCGCGGGCGCGCGATCAACTGCGTCGTCGAGATGTTGACGACCGCCGGCTCGACCTGCGCCACGATCGTGGCAAACGCGCTCGACAGCCGCACCGGTTTCGGAACCGGCAAGAGTGCCGCATCGGACGGTGGCGTAGAGGAACGATTCGCCGCCACTCGTCCGGAAACAACCGAACCAATCAGTATCCCGAGTCCCAGTGTGAGGGCCAGTACAAGAGCGGCAAAGACCTTCCGCCGCCGGGCCCAGTCCCCGACGTCACGCAGCACGACGCCCATCTTTCGGCTCCCGTCGCCCGCCGGGCCGCTCCCCTTGGAAACACCCAATGCAAGGCCCGCCACGCCCCTGCATCCCCTCCCCGGCTGCGAACTTAGCCATTATAGCACCGGGTCCCACGGGCACTTCCCAGCTAATTCTGCGGCCCCGTGGCTCATTGGTACCCGCCTGCTCCCGGCTTCGTCCGTAAGCTCTTCGCGCTTTTCAGTTTCGCGCTCCGTTTGCTAGAATCCACTACGGAAACACAATATGCCCTCCCGCACACTCTACGAAAAAATCTGGGATAACCACCTCGTCACCGACGAACCCGGCCGGCCGTCGCTCATCTATATCGACCGGCACTACATCCACGAAGGCACCTCGCCCCAGGCCTTTTCCGGCCTGAAGGTCTCCGGCCGCCGCGTCCGGCGCCCCGACCTGACCTTCGCCGTGATGGACCATTCGGTGCCGACCAAGAACCGCGACCTGCCGATCATGGACGCCGACGCCCGCGGCCAGTTCGACGCCCTCGCGCAGAATTGCCGCGAAACCGGCGTCCGCCTGTTCGACATGTTCAGCCATAACCAGGGCATCGTGCACATCATCGGGCCCGAGCTTGGCCTCACGCAGCCCGGCCTGACCATCGTTTGCGGCGACAGCCACACCTCGACGCACGGCGCCTTCGGCTCGCTCGCCTTCGGCATCGGCACCACCGGCGTCGAGCACGTTCTGGCCACGCAGTGCCTGCGCGAATACCGCTCGAAACCCATGCGCGTCCAGGTGAGCGGCCCGCGCCCGGTTGGCGTCACCGCCAAGGATGTCATCCTCGCCATCATCGGCAAGATCGGTATCGCCGCCGGCGTCGGCCACGTCATCGAGTACACCGGCGAAACGATTCGCGGCCTCTCGATGGAGGGCCGCATGACCCTCTGCAACATGTCGATCGAAGCCGGCGCCCGCGCCGGCATGGTCGCGCCCGACGAGACGACCTTTGCCTACATGGACGGCCGCCCCTTCACGCCGCGCGGCAAGGATCTCCAGGCCGCCATCGACCGATGGAAACAACTGGCCACCGATCCCGGCGCCGTCTACGCCAAATCCTACGAACTCGACGGCACGAAGATCGTTCCGCAAGTCACCTGGGGCACCAATCCCGGCATGGTCGCCGACGTTACCGGCCGCGTGCCGCTGCTCGATTCCTACGCCGATCCCGGTGAGCGCAAGGCGGTCGAGCGCGCCCTCGCCTACATGGATTTGAAGCCCGGCACCGCGATCACCGATATTCCCGTCGATTACGTCTTCATCGGCTCATGCACCAACTCGCGCCTCGAGGACCTGCGCGCCGCCAGCAAAATCGTCGCCGGCAAGCGCGTCGCCAAAAACGTCAAGGTCGCCCTCGCCGTCCCCGGCTCGCGCACCGTCAAGGCCCAGGCCGAAAAGGAAGGGATCGACAAGATCTTCACCGATGCCGGCTTCGAATGGCGCGATTCCGGCTGCTCGATGTGCATCGGCATGAATGACGACGTTTTGCCGGCCGGCATGCGCTGCGCCAGCACCTCGAATCGCAATTTCGAAGGCCGACAGGGCAAGGGCGGCCGCACGCATCTGGTCAGCCCGATCACCGCCGCGGCCAGCGCCATCGCCGGCCACTTCGTCGACGTCCGCGCCAACGGCGTCGACCTGGAATAGTCCCGGGAACCGCTGTAAGGGCCACAGTTCGCGGGGGTCGGAGCTTCGGCTCCGACATGACGCCTCGGCAATGGAGGGGCTTCAGCCCCTGAAGAGCTTGAAAGAGCAAAGGTTTTGTAAGGGCACGGCTTCAGCCGTGCCGCAAGTAGCAAGCCAACAAAGCGGCTCTGGCCGCTGAGGGCTTCGCGAGACCAACTGAGGAACGGAAAACGATGCAACCCTTTCAAACGCACAGCGGCTCGGTTCTCCCCTTCGACCGGGTGAACGTCGATACCGACCAGATGGTGCCGAAACAGTTCCTCAAGCGGCTCACGCGCGAGGGCTACGGCCGCATCCTCTTTTATGACTGGCGCTATTTGCCCGGCGAGCAGCCCAATCCGGATTTCATCCTCAACAAGCCGCGCTACCAGGGCATCTCGATCATGCTCACCCGCAAGAATTTCGGCTGCGGCTCCAGCCGCGAGCATGCCGCCTGGGCCGTCGCCGATTACGGCATCCGCGCCGTCATTGGCCCGAGCTTCGCCGACATCTTCTTCAAGAACTGCGCGAGCAACGGCATCCTCGCCATTACCCTGCCCGCCGACCAGGTCGACGAGCTCTTCCGCCGCGCCGAAGCCAACGAAGGCTACAAACTCCACATCGATCTCCCCAACCAGACCGTGCGCGACGATATGGGCCTCGAACTGAAATTCGACATCGACGATTTCCGCAAACAGATGCTGCTCAAGGGCCTCGACGAAATCGGCTTGACGCTCGAACGCAACCCCGAAATCACCATCTACGAAAAGGCGCACCACCCCGAGCCTGAACAGCACACCCCGGTGGATTTCAGCTACCCCGCCGCATCGTAATCGCCGGCAGCCGGACCCGTCCGGAGTCCCTGTCATCATGGGCGAAGTCCCTTGCGACTAACGAAGTGAGTCACGGCGCAGTGTGTCGGGAAGAATCCAGAACGTTCAGAGGCAGTGTGACCTGCGAAGACAAGTCGTCGGGGCGCTCCTCCCGCTTCTCTCCCTGTTAGCGAAGCACCCCAAACCGTCTCCGAGGCTTATCGTTTCAAATCGATTTCGAGGATTTTCCCGAAGTAAGGCTTTCCTTGGACGAGCCGGAATTGCACCGTGACCCGCTGTCCCGCAAGGAACGAGCAAGGCGAAGCTGTTGCGGACGCCGGAAAGCCCACATATCGCACGGCCGAATCGTCGGGAGCGAAAAGCGGCACGCCCGATCCGTGGATCATCAGCAAAAATGTCAGCTGCTTCCCGCTGCACCGGGGCCGAACCACCGGACCATCCGCGATGATCGTGAAACCCTGCGGCGGCGCAACAACGGACCGCGTTCCGGCCGCCACGGCTGGTCTTCTCATAAGCTTCGGTTCCGAGCCGGAGTTGGACTGCGGTGTGGTTGAACCAGCGGCCGGGCCCGCGTCAGCCGTCGGCGGAGCAGCCATGCTTTCGATCCGGTATTGTTGCACCTCGCGAAGCAGGTTTTGCGCCTGATTGCGCTCGGCATCGGAGCGCGCCAGAGCCAGTGCCTGCCGGGCTTCAGATTCGGCCTCGTCGGCCTTGCCCTGTCGCAAGAGGATGTAAGCGAGCGTGGCGTGATTGTGTGAATCGGCCGGTTTCAGCTCGATGGCGCGCCGCGCCACGCCGATTCCCACGTCCAGATTCTTGCCCTGCATAGCATACAAGTCCGCCAGCAATCCGTATCCCCGCGCGGAACTCGAATTCAGGTCCAGGCAGTGATTTACGTCGCTCATGGCTTCGGGCACCGCGGCGTTGCCCTGCCGATCGAGCAGGAGCGTGGCGTGGTAGTAGTAGACCAGATAGTCCTTCGAGCCGAGCGCGACCGCCTGGCCCAGCCATTTCAGCGCCGAAACCTCATTCCTCTGCCGCAGCGCCAGCAAGCCCAGACTCTCGTAAGGCCCCGGCAGTTTCGGATCCAGGCGCATCGCCTCGCGGAGGGCTGCGACCGCCTCCACCGGCCGGTCCGTGCGCACGTAGAAATCTCCGAAGATGGCTTCGGCCTCGGCGGGAGCGAGCACGCGCGAGGGATAGTTGGCCTTCCCGTTGGAAATCGTGGTCTTCACCCGCAGGTAGTGGAAGGTAATGTCGTGCATATCCTCGGACAGCTTCTTTTTGAGCTGGTGCAGGTCGCCGAACGTCTCCCGGGCGGCGGTGAGGCTGGGAACGCCGTTCGCGTACAGCGAAACATATTTCGTGAAGCTCGCCCCGAGCGCGCCTTTGTTCGAAGTGAGCAGGTAATGCGTCAGTTCCCACGACTCGGCATAGAAAATCGAGGAGAGATTGTTCTCGTTGTAGAGCGGCGAGGAATGCGTCGCCGTCAGCAACTGATCGAGCGGAATCCATTCGCCGCGCTGAAGCAACGCGAGGTGCCACGGAATCGGATATCCGAGTCCGACGTCGCTCCCATTGATGCGCGCCGCCGCGTAGAACTCCGCCAAACCCTCCGACACCCAGACCGGCAGCACGGGGAAATTCAGACTCTCGAGCAGATGCACGTATTCGTGGTAGACCACATGGAAACTGCCGTCTTCATTGGCGTCCATCCGCAGCGCCACGTAATTGCGGTCCTTCCCCCCGACAAACAGGCCGGCGGGGTGCATGTGGCCCTTCTGCTCCCAGTAGCCCGGCAGCAACTCTTTCAGTTCCCGCTCGTCCTTCGCGGCCAGGATCATCACCGGCGCGGCCGGATCCACGTCCATGTTCGGGGAGACTTTCAGAAACACCGCGCGGATCCGCTCAAAATGCTCGGCGACCACCCGCGCTTCGGAAAGCCCCCCATCCGTGATGACCACAAAATGAGGGCTGCGCAATTCCCGCCAGACTTCGGGCTTCGACCGCGCCCGCGCCTGCGAGCACACCAACACCACGACCAATACCAACGGCCACCGAAAGATTCGTTTCATGACCCGCAGCTATACATTCCCCAAAAGACAACGTCAAGCCCATGTACCGTCCCCGTTACGGCCGGTAGCACAGCCATTCCTGGCTGTGCGCCTTTCGCCCAGCAGCCAACTGCAATTCAACCGCGGAACGAATGCCACGAGACCACAGTTGACATCCAGCAGCCTCCGCGTCTACTCACCACGCCGCCGGCGCGTGCTTTTCGTGCATCAGCTGCTTCAGCAAGCTGCGCGGCACCGCGTACACCGTGTGGTTGTCCCTCCCCGTCATCGTCCGCGCGCCCACCATCGCGTTGACAATCGCCTCTTCCGTCGCATGGATCGTCGCGTCGAAGACCGGATCCAGCCCCCAGTTCGGCACCATCCGCATCGGCACCGGCGCCGCCGCTCCCGCCGCCGTGCGCGCCATCTGATCGGGCGCCAGATCCGCTCCGGGATTCGCCGTCGAAAACGAAATGAAAATGTCGCCCGAGCCATCGCCCGAAGTTCCGCCCACGCGCCCGAGGCCAAGCGTTGCGCGCCGGCACAACCGGTCGAGTTGCGTCGGCGTCAGCGGCGCGTCCGTCGCGATCACGATAATGATCGAGCCGGTATCCGCGTTGTGCGGCCCACCGAGTTCCGTGTAAGGCTCGGGATAATTCACATACTTGCCGATCGGCACACCGCCGATCCGCAATTCCCGCCGCTCGCCGGTGTTGCACTGCACCAGCACGCCCACCGTGTACCCGCCCTCGGAAGCCGGCAGCACTCGCGACGACGTCCCCGTTCCGCCCTTGAATCCGAAACAGATCATCCCCGTCCCGCCGCCGACGTTCCCTTCCGAAATGGGACCGGAAGCAGCCGTCTCGAGCGCATGCCAGGCATCAGTCGATTTCACATGGAATCCGTTAATATCGTTCAGCCACCCGTCCCAAGTCTCCGCAACCACGGGCAGCGACCACGGATACGGCCCGATGCCATGCTTGTAAGCCCACGCGATCACGGCATCATGCACCACGCCGACGCTGTGCGTGTTCGTAATCATCACCGGCCCTTCGAGGAAGCCGGATTCCTTCACCCAATGAATCCCCGTCATCTCGCCATTCCCGTTCTGCGAGAAAAAGCCGGCGAATACGTTGTCCTTCGAATTCTTCCCCCGCGGCAAAATCGCCGTAACGCCCGTCCGCACCGGCCCCTGCCCCACAACCAATTTGCCCGACCCAGAAATCAGTGTCGTGTAGCCGACTTCGACGCCTTTGACGTCGGTGATCGCGTTGTACCGCCCCGGCGTCCCTTCAAACGGCACGCCAAGATCGCGCGCCCGCGGAGCGGGAGTCTGCGCGAACGCACATTGCCCGAAGAGCGCGACAAGCACCGCAAGAAACGCCAAAATTCTGTTCGCCCCGGTTGTCATCGGCATCCTCCTTCGCCCATGGGCGGAGAAAATGTAGGGGCGCATTTGAAACCAGCCCCTACGGTCCAGCGGTCGCCTCTTCCGGCGCCGCCGGCGCAGGCCCCTTCAATTCCGCGATCACGATCCCAGCAAGCACCAGCCCCGCGCCCAAAAGTGTTCGCCGCGTCAGATGCTCCCCATAAAACAAAACGGAAGTGAACGCCGCGAACACGGGTTCCAGGCTGAACAAAATCGCCACATGCGATGGCGAAGCAAATTGCTGCGCCCACACCTGAATCGAAAACGCGTACGCCGTGGCCCCGACCGCCGTCACCAGCACCGCCGCGATCACGCTCCCGCTCCACGTAACGTGCGGCGTCTCCCACCCCGCCACCGAAACCAGCGGCAGAAACAGCAACGTCAACCCTGCCGATACCGCAACCTGCGTGAACGTCAGCGCCCCCACCGAATACTTCGGGCTGTAATGCCCCACCAGAAGAATGTGCAGCGCCCAAACGACCGCACACCCCATCACCCACAAATCGCCCTTGTTCAAATCTCCCAGTCCCGCCGCCGGCACCGTCAAAAAATACAGCCCCGCAAATGCCGCAATCGCTCCCGCCCAAACCCAAACGCTCCCTCGCCGCCCACCGAAGAGCGCATGCAGCACCGGCACCATCACCACGCTCGAACTCGTAATGAACGCCGCTTTCGAAGGCGTGGTGAATTTCAGCCCGATCGTTTGCAGCGCGTACCCCGAAAACATGAACCACCCCAGCACCGCCCCCGCCGCAAACGAAGCCCTGTCCAGCCGCCGCACCGCCGCCCGGTAAATCAGCGCCAGCGTCAAGGCGGCCAGCACGAACCGCATCGCCAGAAACACAAACACGGAAACGTGCGCCAGCGCGTCCTTCACCAGCACAAACGTGGCGCCCCAGATCAGCGAGCAAAGCGCCAACGCCAGATCAGCCTGGACCCTTCGGTTCATCGCTTGCACGCTCCCGGTGGCGGGAAGGAGGGAGTCTAGTAGCAGCAGCGTCGGGACGCAACAGCCCGGTAGGGGGCCCGGACGTGTGTGGGCGGGCGCTGGGGATGGTTGAGAACCGGCTGGTAGCCGAACGCAGCAGCGTCGTAACCCCAACGCGTGCTTGCTCTCCCAGACGCCCCGCGCGGAGAGCCCCTACCTTACCCGCGTCCGCCCAGGACGATTTTGTTGATCTCCGCTTCAAGCCTATCGGCCGCGGCCTTGTCGCCACTCATCTCAGCCTCGAACCGTTTTTGCCCCAACTCTCGGAGCGCTTCCCGTTGATCCCGGGACATCGATCCAAGGAGTTCTTCAGCAATGGCCTTCATCTCTGGAGGAAGTTTAACAGCTTGGTCATACGTCGAGACCAGCCGAGCCCGGTCGGCCGAGGTGTATGCCACCGAGCGCTGAGGCTCGCGAGGCCGCTCGGCCCCCTGTTGTCCGACCGCACTACGGAACAGCAAGAAAGAGCAAAGGCCAGCCAGCCCGGCCCAAAAGAGATTAAGGCCGTTGCTGCCCGTTCCCCCGACGGCAATTAGGACCGCCAGGATTGCAAGGACAGTGCCGGCCACGCTCTTGCCGACGGGCGTACTTACCGTAACCCGAATGACACTCATGCCCAGCTCCCTCCGCCGTATCAATGCGACTCTAGCTCGGGCAGTTGAGACGGAAATGTGAGATTTCCGAAAGGTGCCCTCTTAGACAAGGGCGGGCACTCGCCCTGGGGCATTTGTCCGGCCGGTTCAATGTTTTCACATAAAACGGTCACACCCTAGCCAAGAGGTGAGGATGCTTGTCTTGTCACCCCCGGCGCAGATATAGTTGCTCGGCTTCAACTGGGGTGAATCAGAATGATCGAGGATATTTTCTCCCAGAGCAATAACGTGGAGTTCCTGAAGGGCAACGCAGGCGAAGGTTACACCGCGTGGTGCAAAATCTGCAATGCACACCTCACATCGGCGGGCATGTCGGACCAGAGCTTTGAACCACATGCCAGGTCCTTCGTGGCCAGGCACGCAGACTGTTCACCCGGCCTTGCGCCCACCGAGCCGCTATTTTAGCGGCCGCCGTTCGTCCCACCCGGCCTAAAGGCCGGCATGCGTCCAGCCCACCGCGAAGTGCGAACGGGGATCCCGAGTTAGAGGGGCCCGGGCTACTTGACGGGTACGACGGAACGGTGGGCTCGATCGTACACGACGCGGCCACCGACGATCGTCAACACCGCCTGAGTCTGCCACAACTCCGCCGGCTGAATCCGTCGCGGATCGTTTGACAGTACGACGATATCGGCCAGCATCCCCGGTTTCAGTTCGCCCTTGATCTTCTCGTCGAATTCCACGTAAGCCGACCCGGTCGTGTACCCGCGCAAACAATCATCCATCGAAATCTTTTCCTGCGGCTCCCACCCGCCTTTCGGCCAGCCCTGCGGAGTTTCCCGCGTCACGCAAGCCCACAGGTTCCCCATCGGATTGATTGGCTCGACGGGATAATCCGTTCCGACGGCGAAATGCACGTGATCGCGCAGCATCGTCGCCCACGCGTAAGCGTCTTTCGAGCGCTCCGGCCCGAGCCGTTGGCTGGCCCAGCGCACATCGTCATTCAAATGGCAAGGCTGCATCGAAGCGACCACGCCCAGTTTTTCAAACCGGATGAAATCTCCCGGCAAAACGATCTGCGCATGTTCGACACGCTGCCGGCGGTCGCGCGGCCCATTCGCTTTTTCGGCCGCCGCGTACGCGTCGAGCGCGATATGCACGGCGCGATCCCCAATCGCGTGCACCGCCATCTGAAAGCCGGCGCGGTCGCGAGCGATCACCATCCGGGTGAATTTATCTGGATCGATGCGCAAAATCCCGCGATCGCCCGGATTGTCGGAATACGGCTGGTACATCGCCCCTGTTTCCGACCCGAACGTTCCGTCGAGCAGAAACTCGCCCAACCCGCCGACCTTCAGCATCGGATCGGTCGTCCCGCCTTCGCGCCGCATCGCTTCGAGTTGCTTCACCGGCAGCATGAAATCGATCCATTCGGAAATCCGCAGCGTCAGCTTCTTCTCTTTTTCAAGCTGCTTGAAGACGAGGAAATCCTGCCAGCCGGATGAATCCTGCACGCTCGTCACGCCGTGCGAATTCGCGTCGGCAATCGCCAGCAGAATCGCTCGCCGCCGCTCGGAAGCCGAAGCCGGCGGAATATGGCTGCGAACGAGGCCCGTCGCCGCTTCCTCGAGCATCCCGGTCGGCAGTCCGGCCTTCGCGTCCTTGACGATGTGCCCGCCGGAGGGATCGGGCGTCTTGGCCGTCACGCCGGAAAGTTTCAGCGCGAGCGAATTGGCCACGGCGCCGTGCCCATCGACGCGCACCAGGAAAATCGGATGCGTGCTCGTAACGGCATCAAGTTCCTCGCGCGTCGGGTATTTCTCGCCCGGCCACAACGTTCGATCCCAACCGTGTCCGAGAATCCATTCGCCCGGCTTGTAATTCGGCAAAGCGCGGCGAATGCGTTCCTGGAATTCCGCGATCGACCGCGTCCCGCGGAGATCGACCTCGAGCTTGGCCGCTCCCGCCGAAGCCAGATGCGTGTGCGCGTCGTTGAAGCCGGGCATCGCAAAGCGCCCGCCCAGATCGATCACGCGCGTCTTCGCCCCGATATATTTCCTGATCTCCGCGTTCGAGCCGACGGCGAGAATCTTCCCCTTCGCCACAGCCATCGCCTGGGCCTCGGGTCGTGCCGCATCGACCGTGTACACATCGCCATTCGTCAACACGAGATCGGCCGTCCCGTTCACCGCCGCAGCGGAAGCAGTGGCAGGAACCCGCGCGCCGCCAGGCCCGGCGAGCGCGGCCATGGCTGTTCCCAAAAGCACGGCGATAACAACCAGAACTTTTCGCGAAAGTTTTGTCTTCACCGATCCGCACCTCGAGGACTTTGGAAAATCAGGCCACCGGCCCGGCCACCAGCAGCAACGCCAGCAGGATCCGCTCAAGCCCGGTCATTCGGCCGGCCGCATCGTACCACTCCTCGTGCGTGTGAGCACCCCCGCCCGTTCCGCCGCCGCCTAGCGCCACCGCCGGAATGCCCAGCGAAAGCGGAATGTTGGCGTCGGTCGAAGCGGCCTGAAGCCTCGCCTCGAGACCGAGGTGCCGGTCGACTTCGCGAATGGCCGCGAGCAAAGGAGATTGCGAGGCAAGCCTGCCCGCGGGCCGCGACCCGAGCAGCCGGAACTCGACCGCGAGCGCCGCGGAATCGCGCCGCGCCGCATCGCGCTCGGCCGCGGCGCCATGTTCGATCGCGCGGCGAATTTCGCTTTCCAGCACGTCGAGTCCCGCTTCCGACTCCGAGCGGAGATCGACCTTGATGGCCGCGCGCGCGGGAATGGCATTGACGGCGCCGCCGCCATCGATCGCGCCAATGTTCAGGGAAGTTCGCGGCTTCTGGGGCAGACGGATGGCGACGATGCGCGCGATAGCCCGGCCCAGCGCATGAATCGGGTTTGGCGCGCCGGCGCTCGCCCAGCTATGGCCGCCCGGCCCATTGATCGATGCTTCAAATCGCCGCGAAGCGATGCCGGCCGTGGTGATGTGCGCGGTCGAGGGCCCGTCGACGGCAATCACCGATTCCAAACGCCGGCCGTAGCGCGCCACCAACGCGCGCATTCCGCGCAAATTCCCTTCCCCCTCCTCGCCCACGTTCGCGGCGAAAACCACGCCCAGCCGCGTCTCAAGTTCCGCCGCGCGGAATGCCGCCGCCACGGCCACCAGCGCCGCCAGCCCGGCTCCGTTGTCGGAGATGCCCGGCGCCCACAGCCGCGGCCCTTCGCGCCGCACGCGCACCGGCCCGGCAGGCACAAGCGCGGTATCAAGATGCGCGGAAAGGAGCACCACGCGGCCTTCGCCGCCGCCCGATTCGGCGACCACGTTCCCGGCGTCGTCAATTGCTGCCTGCCATCCCCATTCATCAAGGAGATTGGCCAGCGCTCGCGCCCGCCGCTCTTCGCCAAATGGCGGCGCGGGAATTTCCGTCAGATGAATCTGCTGTTCGGTAATCCAGTCTTCGTGGGAACGCAACCAGGCGAGCGCCCGCGCCACGCGAGGTTGCCGCGCGAGGCGCTCGGGACGCGCAGGAATTTGTGCCGGAACCGCCAATCGGTCACGCCCTCCTTTCGCGGATCACGAACCGCGCCCCTTCGCTGCCCTCCTGACCGAAGCGGTCCGATTCCAACAATACGGATCGCCCCGTATCCGTGAAGGCGTCGAGGCGAAGGATCCCGACTCCGGACCGGAGCCCTTGCGCGGCGGGCGCAGGCCCGACACTGCGTCTACGTGGTGTACCTCACCTCACCGCTAACGGGGTCCTTCGCTTCGCTCAGGATGACAAACAATAAGCAGGATGCCGGAAGGATCTCGGCGCAGCGTTTACACGCCCAAACCGGCAATTCGGGCCCTTGCACTTCTCCGTGTACTCCGTCCCCTTCTCCGTGCCCTCTGTGCGCAAATCTTTCGCCTTTCCTCCGCCTCAATCCCCCGGCACCGCCGCGTGTCCCATCGCCGCGCGAATCTCTTCCTCGGTCAGCACGCGCGAAGCCTGCTTCGCCGCCTGGAAAATCCGATCGACCACCTCTTCCCGCGGCTCGATACCGTGCCGCTCGAGCCAGTAAATCACATTCGAGCGCCCGCTGAGCGGCCCGATCTCGATCGTCTGCTCGAGGCCGAACAGGTGCGACGGCACGCCGCTATACACCGAATTCGCGAGCATCACGTTCCCCTTGCGAAACGCCTTGATGATCGCCGCCGCGTGCACCCCGGTTGAAGTACGAAACGCGTCGCGCCCCACCACCGGATAGTTCTGCGGGATCGGCGTGCGCGTCGCGCGCGAAACCTTCTCGGTGTACTCCTTCAGCCGGCTCAGGTCGCGGTCGATCACGCCCATCAGCCGCAGGTTCACCAGCATCAGGTCCATCGGCGTATTTCCCACCCGCTCGCCGAGCGCGATCGCCGCCGCATGCACCTGATTGGCGCCGGCGGCAATCGCCGCGATCGAATTCGCGATCGAGAGGCCGCGATCGTTGTGCCCGTGCCAATCGACGCGAATCACCGCGCTCGACGGCGCGACCACCTCGTCGATCACGAATTTCACCAGGTTGTACGCCCCGCGCGGCGTCGCGTGCCCCACCGTGTCGCACAGCACCACCGTCTCCGCGCCGTTGTCGATCGCCGTCTTGTAGAGCCGCTTCACCGTCGTCGGATCGGTTCGCATCGTGTCTTCGGTCACGTACATCGCCCGCAGCCCCAGCGACCGCGCAAACTGGACCGCGTGCTCGGTGGTTCGCTGGAGATGATCCACCGTCCAGTCTTCCACCAGCCGCCGAATCGGCGAGGAGCCGAGAAACGTCGCCGCCTCGATCGCAATCCCCGCTTTCTGCGAAATCTCCGCGATCGGCCGGATATCGGCTTCCACGGTGCGCGCGGCGCAGTTCGGCCGGATGTTCAGCCGCGACTTCGCGATCTCCTTCGCCAGCGCCTCCGTATCGGCGTAGGCGCGCGGCCCCGCGCCCGGCAGCCCGATATTCACCATCTCGATGCCGAGCGATTCCATCAAATGCAGGATTTCGATCTTGTCCTCGATCGGAGGATCGAAGACGGAGGGATTCTGCAAGCCGTCGCGCAGCGTTTCGTCGTCGAGCGTGACCTTGCGGCCGGGCGGAATTTCGGGTCCGGTCTGAATGTTCCAGTCGAAAATCAGTTCGCCAAGTTCGTTGTCCATCGCCATCTCCGCTTTCCCGGCTCCGTCGTGCGGGAAGTTTCCGGAGCCGGCAAGTCACGCACGCAATTCACGGTCAGCTTCGGAAGGGCACGGCTTCAGCCGTGCCGCAAGAGACGAAATCGCGGGGCGGCTTCAGCCGCTGAAGGACGCATTGGCCCTCCGCGGTGTGTCGCCACTTCCCCATCACGCCCGCGAATCAACTCTTCCGTTTCCGGTACCCGTGCCAGGCGGCGCCGATCGCGCGCCAGCGATCCACGGGCCTCGCGCCGAAGAGCGCCCCGAACACGCCCTGAGCCATTTCGATCAATCCGCGGTTGTACGGGAACCACCATGGCTTTGCTCCGCGCGGGAACACGTCTCTATCCACGTATTTTACTTGAACCATTTCGAGCAGCCCAGCACGCGAATGCGTTCGTCCCCATCCGCTCGCCCCGCGCCCGCCATGCGGCGCCTCGGTGATGCCGTAGCAACTGATCACGTCGTTCACCATCACCGAGCCGCTATGCAGGCGCCGGGCGATCGCCTCGCCGCGCTCGCGGTCGCGCGTCCACACGCTCGCGCCGAGCCCGAACGCCGAATCGTTGGCGAAATCGACGGCCTCGTCGCCGTCGGCCACGCCCTGTATCGCGAGCACCGGCCCGAACGTCTCCTCCTGCATCAGCAGCATCGAGGAATCGACGCCGGTGACGACAGTCGGCTCGAAAAAGGATTCCCCCAGCTCCGGCCGCCGCTTGCCGCCGGTGAGGATGCGAGCGCCGCGCGCCACGGCGTCCTTCAATTGCCGCTCGACGCGCTCGGCCTGCTGCCGGCGAATCATCGGCCCGATCTCGATATCCGGATCGAGCCCGGAGCCCATGCGCAGCTTCTTCGTCTTTTCCACGCACAGCTCGGTGAAGCGGCCGATCGCCCCGGGCTCGACGTAGATCCGTTCCACCGAAAGGCACGCCTGTCCGCAATTCGTGAAGCTGCCCCAGACGGCCGCGCTCGATGCGGCCTCGATATCGGCGTCCGACAAGACGATCATCGCGTCCTTGCCGCCCAGCTCGAGCACCGAAGGGATCAGCCGGCGCGCGCAAGCCTCCGCCACGGCCCGCCCCGTCGCGACGCTCCCCGTAAAAAACACCTTGTCCGGCCCGGCTTCGATGAGCGCCTGCCCCAGCTCTCCCCCGCCCTGGATCACCTGCACCAGGTCGACAGGAAACCCCGCCTGATCGAACAACTCGCCAAGCAGCGCCCCGCACCAAGGCACCAGCTCCGAAGGCTTCACGATCACCGCGTTCCCCGCCATCACCGCAGCCACGACGGAGGTCACCGGAATCGCGAGCGGATAGTTCCAGGGAGAAATCACGGCAACCACGCCCCACGGCTCGTATTCGAGCCGGCCGCGCTTGCCCTTGAAGATGGGATTGTGATGGCTGACGCGCTCGGGCCGCAGCATCCGCTCCGCGCGGCGCGCGTGCCAGAGGATCGAATCGAGCGAGACGAGAACGTCGGAAAACAGCGCCTCCGCCAGAGGCTTCCCGTTCTCGCGCGTCACAACTTCGGCGATCTCGTTCCGCCGCGCCTTGAAAACCTCGGCCAGACGTTCGAGCAGCTTCGCCCGCACGCGCATCCGCACCGGCACCCACTCGCTCTGCGCCCGCCGCGCGTGCTCCACCACACGCGACACCTCGGCCGGCGTCGTCACTTCGAACCGCCCGATCACCTCGCCGGTGACGGGATCGAGTGAGTCCAGATAGGGTTCCGCGCGAACCGGACGGCCTCTCATCGCCACAACCCCTCGTTGTGCCGGATTTTACCGGAATTGCGCGCGATCTTCACGGAATGTCGATGCGCCAGGGCTCCCGATACTCCACCGAGACCATCGCCAGGCCCTGCGGAGGAACCGTCGGCCCCGAACGCGAGCGGTCGCGGATTTCAAACAACTCGCGCACGTCGTCGAGCGTCAACTTTCCGCGCCCGACGTCCAGAAGCGTTCCCATAAGCTTGCGCACCATGTGTCGCAGAAACGATTTCCCGCGCACCACGTAGATCAGTTCGTCCGCCGGCTCGACCGTTACCAGCCGCTCCGCCAGTCCTTCGAGCGTTTCGCTCGGCGGCCCAAAAGCAGGCGAGGGTCTCCGCAGAATTTCCGAGCGATAGATCTCGCGCATCGGATTCACTTCCTTTTCGCCGTCTTCCGCGCCGGGCGATCCGGCAAAGGAAGTGAAATCGTGCTCGCCAACGAAGAGCCGGGCCGATTCGGCCATCGCGTCTTCGTCCAGCGGGAACGGGTAATGCAGCGCGAAGAAGCGGTTGAACGGGCTGAGCACGCGCCCGCGGAAAATCCGGTATTGATAGGTCTTCGCCAGCGCGTCCCACCGCGCGTGGAATCGCAGCTCGACCTCCTCGGCCTCGATCACGCGAATCGCCGGAGGCAGCAGCGCATTGAACGCGCGCTGGAATTCCGCCGCGTCCAGCCGCGTATCGGCCCGGAAATTCGCCACCTGCCCCAGCGCGTGGACGCCGGCGTCGGTGCGCCCGGCGCCCTGCACGATCGTGCGCGCGCCCACGAGCCGCTCGGCAATTTCGACCAGAGCGCCCTGGATCGTGGGCTGCCCCGGCTGAATCTGCCAGCCGTGAAATTCCGTGCCGTCGTAGGCGATGGTGAGCTTGATGTTCCTCATGGTTCTCGCGCGAAACGAAACCGGACCGTGCAAGACGGTGTATGTTACAACCAACGATTCGATAAAGGCACGGCCTCACAGCTTGTGGAAGAATACGTAGGCCTTCGGGGGTCGCGGCGGAACCTGTCCCGACAGAGTCGGGGGCCGCGACATAACGCCGGCAAAATCGAAGGGGCTTTAGCCCCTGAAACGCCGAGCAGGTTTCTCTTCGCGGGACACCGCCGCGGATACTAAGAAGTCGCTTCCTTGAACCGGCTCCCCGGGCGCACCGCGACGCCGCCGGCGCGGCATTGCGGACAATCCTCGGGCAGATAGTTCGGGATCGCGATTTCCACCAGCGCGTATGCCGGCACTTTCCATTCCGCGCTCCCGCCGCTGCGATCGATCAGCGCGCCCAGCGCCACCACGCGCCCGCCCGCTCCTTCGACCACCTCAATCCCTTCGCGCGTGGATTTTCCCGTCGTCCAAACGTCCTCGATCACCAGGATCCGTTCGCCCGTCTCGATCCGGAATCCGCGCCGCAAAGCCATCCGCCCATCCGCTTCTCGTTCGACGAACATCGCCCGCACGCCCAGCGCCCGCGCCACTTCGTGCCCCAATATCAGCCCGCCAAGCGCCATCGAAACAACGGCGTCAATCTTGATATCGCGGAAACGGGCGGCCAGCGCACGTCCGAGCGCTTCGGCATGCTCCGGATGCGCCAGCACCAGCGCGCACTGCACGTAGGTTTCACTATGCCGGCCCGAAGACAGCACAAAATGCCCGTGCCGCACCGCGCCGATGTTTTCGAGAAGTGGCAGTATCTCTTCGCTTTTCATCGTAAGGGTCCGCCCGACTCTACGAGGCGGAAAGCATCCTTGTCAATCGCCAGGTCCGGATGCAGGAATCAGTGAAGGGAGCCTGGTCGGAAAGCCGGTAACGGCCCGCCTGGCTATTCAGCCACGCAACGAGCCGTTACACATCTTGCGGAATGGCCACGTCTTTCGAGCTGTGGCCCTTGATCTCGCGCACCGGCGCCTTGCCCTGAATGTCGAGTCCGGTGGGCAGCCACGCGCACACTTTGCTTTCATCCACCCAGACCGTCACGCACTCGCCGGGCGCGAAGAACTCCACGAACACCATCTCCTCGTTATCCGACGCCGACAAATAATGCCGTTCGCGGTCCGGGTAATACACCACGTCGCCCTTTCGCACCGCGAAGGGCTTCTCGTTCGCGTACGCGGTCCCGTTCCCGCGCAGGAAATACATGAAGTGTTCCGCGCCCTCGTGGTGATGATTCGCCCCCGTCGTTCCCTTCGGGTAGATGATCATTTCGCCCTTGATGGCCTTCATGCCGAAAAGTTTCGGCGTCACCAGATAGATCCGTTTGCGCGCGTCGTGTTCCGATTGCAGTACCGGCTCCCGCGTCCAATCCACCACGCGGAACTCGGGCGGATGCGTCGCGAGCCCGGGATCGAAACGCGTTGCATTCGGCACCTCGGCGTAAAGCAAGCTTGCTCCCGATTGGCTCGTAATCGTTCCGCGGAATCCCGGCGGCAGCACCGCGACGTGCGCATCGGAGAGCCTCTCGCTTCCGCGCGCGTGCTCCAGATTGACTTCCCCTGTCAGCACCTGAAACCAGGCAACGCTCTGCGGGTCGATCGCGAACTCGAACGACGCGCCCGCCCCCAGCGTCAGCCGGTCGAGAAGAATACTCGTCCCGGGGACGCGCTCCCGCGTCAAGAGCTTCTGCCGCTCAATGCCTTTGCCCGACACCTCGGGAGTCACTTCACTCTGGTTAAAAACGATGGCCATGGCCGCGCCTCCCGTAACAGTTCCCTCTCAGCTCCGCGCGTCGGGAAGGCTCCCTGTCGCGCGTGCCTCGACCGGAATTCACTTTTTTGTCGTTCCAAGTTTGGAAGTTTACACCCGATTGTCTCTGGCGAGCCCTCTCGGTCCGCTTCCCCTCCCCGCAGGCGTGCGGAATGACTTTCTGTCGCCTTCGGGAGGGTTCGAATGCCTCGAGAACGCCGCCGCCCTGTTCGTTTCCGGACAGCCAAGTTCCACAGCCGGGCGGATTGCTGGACGCCCTGTCCGCTCAGCGCGGTAACCCTTTCCATTTCACGAGAAAACATACAAACTGCTGGCAAGATGTGTGCACTGATTTTCGCGGGCGCGGCTTTCCGGTCCTGCTGGCCGGAACGTTTCGGGCCGCATTCCGGCCTGAAGGAAAAAGAGGAATCGTGAGCGGTTTGTGGCGAGACATCCGGCTAGGCTTCCGGTCCCTGGTCAAAAGCCCGGGCTTCACGCTGGTCGCACTCGTCACCCTGGCTCTCGGTATCGGCGCAAACACCGCCATCTTCAGCGTCGTCGACGCCGTCCTCCTCCATCCGCTCCCCTATCCGGAACCGAATAGCCTCATCGCGCTCTACACCACCGACCCCCAGCACAACAATTTCAACGGCCGCTTCTCCTACGCCCTCTACCGCCAACTGCAACCCCCCATCGGTTCGCAAGCCAAAACCGCCGCCTACGCCGAATGGCCCTTCACCATTACGCGCCCCGGCGAACCCTCCGTGGCGTTTGGTTTGGCCGCGAGTTCGGATTTCTTCCCGATGCTCGGCATCCGCCCGATGCTCGGCCATCTCTACACCTCCGCCGACGAGCGAGCGGCGCGCCCGGTCGTCGTCATCAGTGAAGATCTTTGGCGCAAGCGCTTTCAGGCCGACCCGTCGATTATCGGCAAGACAATCGAACTCGACCATCACCCTTACACCATCGTCGGCGTTCTCTCCGCGAAGCTGCGCTTCCCGATGCTCCCCGGCACGCCCGACGTTTGGCTGCCGCTTTCTTCTGCCAGCCTCAGCCAGATGCTCGCCGCAATCTCGAATTCACTGCAAAGCGCCTTGCCGAGCGAGGGTTCCGGCAACCTCAGTCCCGACCAGCTCGACGTGCTGAATATGTTCGGAAGGCTGGAAAACCGAGCGACTCCGGAGCAGGTGCAGGCGGCCACGCTTGCCGTGGTGAAAAACTTCGCCAAGGAGAACCCGGACCAGAACAGCGGCACCGGCGCCCGCGTCGCACCACTCGCCCAGGAAGTCGAAAAAGGCTACCGCACCGCGCTGCTCCTCCTCTTCGGAGCCGTAGGCCTGGTTCTGCTGATCGCCTGCGCCAACGTGGCCAATCTCCTGCTCTCTCGCGTCACCTCCCGCGAGCGCGAAATGGCCTTGCGCATGGCGCTCGGCGCGGGCAAGCGAAGAATCGTGCGCCAGATGCTGGTCGAAAGCGTCGAGTTGTCGCTCGCCGGGGGCGCCACCGGCGCCTTCCTCGCTTACGTCACACTCAACAACCTCGGCCACCTGATCCCCCGAACGCTCGCTGACGTTCGCGGCGCCTCGCTCAACGGCTACGTACTCGCCTTTTCCGCCGCCGTATCGATCGGCGCAGGCCTCTTGTTCGGCTCGCTCCCCGTATGGGGCATTGCCGACCTGAACGTCTTTGAGACGCTCAAGGAAGGCGGTCGTGGACTGAGCGGTTCCGGCTCGCGCAATCGTTTGCGCAGCGCGCTGGTCGTTGCCGAGGTCGCCCTCGCCGTGATCCTGCTTGTCGGTTCGGGCCTCCTTCTCCACAGTTTTGTGCGAGTGATTTCCGTAAACCCCGGCTACGATCCCCATGGCGTCGTGCTCGCGCAATTGAATCTGCCCACGCACACCTATTCGAAGCCGGACCAATGGCGCAACTTCGTGACCACAACTCTCTCCCGCTTGCGCGCGGAACCAGGCGTCGTCGAGGCCGCCGCCGCTGTCACCCCGCCGATAGCCAAGGACCGCATCGGCATCGGCGCCTCCTACGACGTTGCCGGTCATCCGCTTCCTCCGGACAAACAGCCGCAGGCTGATGTTCTTCCTGTCAGCCCGGGCTACTTCCTCCTGATGCGCACGCCGCTGCTCCGCGGCCGCGCCTTCGCGGAAACCGACCAGAGCGGTTCGGCGCCCGTCTGCATCGTCAGCCGCTCGCTAGCGGAAGCGGAATTTGGCGCGACGAGCCCGATCGGCCAGCGCCTCAGCTTCACCAAAATGGGCAAAGGCTGCGAAATCGTCGGCGAAGTGGCCGACGTGCTTCAGGGTTCGCTCACCGCCAAACCGACGCCGTCCATCTATCTCCCTTTCGAACAATTCCCGTTCCCTATCGTGAGCTTCCTTGTCCGCACGTCGCTCAAACCGGCCTCGGTCATGCCGGCAATCCGCGGCGCGCTCCACGACACCGCGCCCGACGTCCCCATCAGTTCCATCGATCCAGTCGAGCAGCTTGTGAGCAACACGACAATCCAGCAACGTTTCCGCACTTTGCTCGTGGGGATCTTCGCCGGACTGGCCATTTTGCTGGCAGCAGTAGGCATCTCCGGCGTGCTCGGCTATTCGGTCACTCGCCGTCGCCAGGAGATCGGCGTGCGCATGGCCCTCGGCGCGACGCCTCGCGAAGTTCTGCGCCTCGTGGTCGGCGAGGGACTGCGCATGGTCGGCATCGGCGCGGCGGTGGGACTCGTCGCGGCGTTTGCTCTCACGCGCCTGATGCGCAGCCTTCTCTACGGAATGAACCCGGCCGACACGCTGACTTACGTCGGTGTCGCGTTGCTGCTCTTGATCGTGGCCCTGGTCGCCTGCGCGCTGCCCGCCCTGCGCGCCGCGCGAATCGATCCTAACGTCGCCCTGAGGTACGAATGACACCGTCTGGAAGCGAGCGAGCATGAACTCTCTCTGGCACGACATTCGATTCGGCTTGCGTACACTCGCGAAGAGTCCCGGCTTCACGCTGGTCGCCCTCCTGACGCTCGCGCTCGGCATCGGCGCCAATACCGCCATCTTCAGCGTGGTCGACGCCGTCCTGCTCCATCCCCTGCCCTATCCCCACCCCGGCCGCATCGTCGCCCTCTATCGTACCGACCCACAGAAAGGGCTTGAGAGCGGCGACTTCTCCCGCCAACTCTTCACCGATCTCCGCGGCCACATTCCGGCCGTCGAAGAAATTTCCGCCTACCACGTTTGGCCGCTGACCATCACCGGTCCCGGCGAGCCGGCCGAAGTCGGCAGCGTCGCGTCCAGCGCCACCATGTTCCGCCTGCTCGGCATCCGCCCTACTCTCGGCCGGCCGTTCACTCAGGCCGAAGACCAGCAGGGCGCGCCACCGGTAGCCCTGATCAGTGAGACTCTATGGCACAAGCGCTTCGCCGGCGATCGGTCAGTCATCGGAAGAGCCATCGATATCGCCGGTGAGCCGTACACCATCGTCGGGATTTTCCCCGCCGGCCTCCGTTTTCCGCACCTTGGAAGCCCGCCCGACGTTCGGGTCCCACTCGCTTCCGACCCGGCAATGAAGTCCCTCGCCGCCAGCGGCATAGGCAATGCCGAGAAGATTTCCTACCTCGACGTTCTGGGCCGCTTGAAGCCGGGCCTGACGCTCCAGCAGGCCCAGGCGCAAGCCACAACGCTCATCGCCGGCCTCGTCAAGGCCGATCCACAAGACCGGCAAGGGATGGGCCTGCGCACGGCACTGCTCGAACACGAAATCTCGAGGGGTTACGGCACCGCGCTGGCCGTGCTCCTCGGCGCCGTCGGCCTGGTGCTCCTCGTCGCCTGCGCGAATGTGGCCAACCTGCTGCTGGCGCGAGCCACCACGCGAGGGCGGGAAATCGCCCTGCGCATGGCGCTCGGCGCGGGCCGCGCCGGCATCGTTCGTCAGATGCTGGTCGAAAGCGTCGAACTCTCGCTCGCTGGCGGCGCGCTGGGCGCCTGGCTTGCCTGGCTCGCCGTCACAAATCTCCGCCAGATGATCCCTTCGTCACTCACGCCATTCCACGGCGTCACGGTAAACGCGGGCGTCCTCGGATTCGCCGCCGCCGTTTCGCTCGCCGCCGGCATCCTCTTCGGTTCGCTTCCCGCATGGCAAGCCTCGGACCTGAACGTCTATGCCACGCTCAAGGAGGGCGGCCGCGGCACGAGCGGCTCCGGCCACCGGCGACTGCGCGGCGCGCTCGTCATTGTGGAAGTGGCGATGGCCGTGATGCTGCTCGTCGGCGCGGGCCTCTTGCTGCGCAGCTTGTCGAGTCTGCTCTCCACCAACCCCGGCTTCGATCCGCAAGGCGTCGCCGTGGCCCCGATCAACCTGCCGCGCCCGGCCTACCATTCTCCCGACCAATGGCGGGCATTCGTTTCTAGCGCGCTTGATCGCCTGCGCGCCGAGCCAGGTGTGCTCCAGGCGGCTGCGGCCGTCACCCCGCCCATGGGCAATATCGACATCACCCTTACCTACACCGTCTCTGGCCAGCCCGCGCCGCCAGCCGGCCAGGAACCCGAAGCCGACTTTCGCCCGGTCACTCCCGGCTATTTCTCCCTGATGCGCATTCCACTCCTCGCCGGACGCGACCTGGCCGCAAGCGATACGGCATCCAGCGCCCCTGTCTGCATCGTCAATCAGGCGTTCGTCCGCGTCTCCTTCCGCGATGCGAACCCGATCGGACAAAGCCTGACGGCGGGAGCGCAAAAGCCCTGCCAAATCATTGGCGTCGTCGGCAACGTGAAGAGGGCGCTCGCCGCGACACCCGATTCAGCCATCTACGTCCCTTTCAGCCAATCCCCGTTCTGGGTCGCCACGTTCCTCGCCCGTGGCTCGCGAGGCACGGCCGCGCTCATGCCCCTGCTGCGCGATTCCATCCGCTCCGTCGACCGCAACCTGCCCGTCACCACCGCGACGCTATCGAGCATGCTCGATCACTCGGTCACGCAGGAGCGTTTCCGCACCACCCTGATCGGCCTCTTCGCCGCCCTGGCCATCCTGCTCGCGGCTGTTGGCATCTCCGGCGTAATGGGCTATTCGGTGAGCCGGCGCAGGCAGGAGATCGGCGTGCGCATGGCGCTCGGAGCCCTGCCGGGAGACGTTCTCAAGCAGGTGATCGGCGAAGGGCTGCGCCTGGTGGGAATCGGAGGTGCGGCGGGACTTATTGCCGCGCTAGGTCTGACGCGCTTCCTGCGCAGCCTGCTCTACGGCGTCGGCTCGGGCGACCCGATCACATACGCTGGCGTCGCGCTCTTGCTGCTAGTCGTGGCTCTTGGGGCGTGCGCGCTGCCCGCCCTGCGCGCCGCGCGAATCGATCCCAACGTTGCCTTGAGGTACGAATGATGCCATCCGAAAGAGAGCGAGCATGAATTCTATCTGGCAGGACATCCGATTCGGCCTGCGAACTCTCGCAAACAGCCCTGGCTTCACGTTGGTCGCCCTGCTGACGCTTGCCCTCGGCATCGGCGCCAACACCGCCATCTTCAGCGCCGTCGACCGCATCCTCCTGCATCCGCTTCCCTTCCCGCAGCCCGATCGCATCATGGCCATCACCAAAACCGGAGAGATGCCTCGGCCTCCTCGTCCCCAAAGGATGACGAACGGCCCCGCTCCGGCGCCCGCCGAGCGCCAAGGCCAGCCAGGCTCAGTTCCCCCTTCGGAATTGCCGCAGACAAAAGGCCTCGTCCGCGTCCCTGCCACGCGCGAGCAAAGACAAGTCCGCGTCTTGCCTCCGCCATCTGCCTCGAGCAAACAACTGCCGCATCCGAATCTCCGCCGAGGTGCGAAGGGTCCCGTCCGCATCGAAGCCATGCCGGCCGCCCCGGCGGGCTCGCAGCCAGGACCCGCGCCAAAAGGTCCCATTCACACGCGCGCAATCGAAATGGGTGGAGGCGGAGGAAAACGCGGCGGCAGGATGTCCGTGTCCGTCTTCTCCTATCCCGAATTCGAAGATTTGCGCGCCCATTCGGACGCTTTCGAGGAAGTCGCGGCCTACCACGAGGCGCAAGTCACGCTAACGAAGCGAGGGGAACCGACTTCTCTGCACGGAATTGTGGCGAGCGCCTCGCTGTTCCGTCTGCTTCGGGCGAAACCGCTGCTTGGCCGCCTCTTCACGTCTCAGGATGACCGCGAAGGCGCAGCGCCCGTCGCCATGCTGGGCGAGCAACTCTGGCGCGACCGCTTCAACGCCGATCCGGCCGTCATCGGCAAAACCGTCGAATTGAACAACCAGGCCTACACGATCACGGGCGTCCTCCCGTCGAGCCTGCGATTCCCGCCTTTCGTCCCGCAAGCCGAGGTGTGGGTCCCGCTCGTTTCCGACCCCGCGGCCGTGATCCAGCAAATGGGTCTCAAGCGAGGCCTCAACTATCTTTCCGTCATAGGAAGACTGAAACCCGGCTTCACCATAGAGCGCGCCAACGCCGAACTTTCCACGCTCGCCAACCGCATGGCGATGACCTACCCCGAGGAAGCGGGCATTGCAATAAATGCCGCGCCGCTCTCCGAGCAACTCGTGAAAAATTTCCAGCTGGCCCTGCTCGTCCTTCTGGCCGCCGTCGGCTTGGTTCTCCTGATTGCCTGCGTGAATGTGGCGAATCTTCTGCTCGCGCGGGCAACGGTGCGTGAACGTGAGCTTGCCGTGCGCCTCGCGCTCGGCGCCGGCCGTCCGAGAATCATCCGGCAGATGCTCGTCGAAAGTCTCGAGCTCGCCCTCGCCGGAGGCGCGGCCGGCGTATTCGTCGCCTATCTCGCCGTGGGCGAATTCGTGCAGCATCTCCCGCCCATGCTCGAGGAATTTCACGGAATCACGGTAAGCGGCTCGGTTCTGGCCTTCGCCGCGCTCGTTTCCATGGGCGCTGGCATTGCGATGGGCTTGCTTCCGGCATTGCGTCTTTCCGATCTTCACGTTCACGAAGTCTTGAAGGGTTCCGGCGGCGGGTTGGCGTCCGTCGTGGCGAAAGGACGGCTCCGCGAATCGCTCGTGGTGCTGGAGGTCGCCCTGGCCGTCGTCCTGCTCGCGGGCGCGGGCCTGCTGTTGCACAGCTTTGGTAATCTCGTCTCCATCCCGCTCGGATTCCAGCCCCAGGGCGTCTTGATAGCGCCGGTGAATCTGTCCTCTGTCGGCTACAAAACACCGCAACAATGGCAATCCTTCGCCTCGACGGCCCTCCAGCGTCTGCGCGCGCAGCCCGGCGTTGTGCAAGCCGCCGTCGCAACCGCGGCGCCGATGAGCGGCATGCGAATGGTCTTCACCTTCTCGATTCCGGGACAATCGCTGCCTCCCGATGAAGTCCCGAGTGCGGACTATCGCGCCGTCACGCCCGGCTTTTTCAAACTGATGCGCATCCCGTTGCTGCACGGCCGCGCCTTCCAGGAAACCGACACCGCGACCGCCGCGCATGTCTGTGTTGTGGATCAGGCCTTCGTCGCCCGCTACTTCCCGGATGTCGATCCGCTGACCGAGCAGCTCCGCACCGGCATGCCCCCGGCCCCCTGCCAGATCGTCGGCGTCGTGGGTAACGTGATCAACGACACGCATAGCACGGCACCGGATCCTTCGATCTACGTGCCGTTCGACCAGTCCCCATTCTTCGCCCCGATTTTCCTCGTCCGCGGCGCGGGAGGCCCGGCCGCCATGGCCCCGATATTGCGGGAGCAACTTGATGCTTTGAACTCCGCTCTCCCCGTGGCGCCAGTGACGTTGACGTCTCTCATGAGCCGCTCGCTCGAGCAGGAGCTTACTCTCACCACCCTCGTCACCCTTTTCGCCATCCTGGCCATTTTGCTCGCCGCCGTGGGCATCTCCGGCGTGCTCGGCTATTCCGTCAGCCGGCGCACGCAGGAGATCGGCGTGCGCATGGCGCTCGGAGCCCTGCCGGGAGACGTTCTCAAGCAGGTGATTGGAGAAGGTCTGCGCCTGGTGGGAATCGGAGGTGCGGCGGGACTTATTGCCGCGCTAGGCCTGACGCGCTTCCTGCGCAGCCTGCTCTACGGTGTCGGTTCGGGCGACCCGATCACATACGCTGGCGTCGCGCTCTTGCTGCTAGTCGTGGCTCTTGTGGCGTGCGCCCTGCCGGCCTTTCGCGCCTCCAGGGTCGACCCAACGGTCGCTTTGCGGTATGAATAGGTACGCGCGGGGAATCAGAACGAGCCCGGGGATGGCAAGTTCCGGCAAATTCCGGAAACAAAAGCCCCTCCGGTCGCGTTCTATAGAAGTGCAAAGAATTAACCCGGATCAAACTGCATTCTGGAGAGGGAAATGAGGAAGAACCCAGTCTACGCGACAATCGCCGTAACCCTGTCGATGCTGCTGGCGCTGGGCGCGCCGGTCGGGCTTGCCGCCCAGGACGCTCAACCGTCCCCGGCGCAGGCGGCCCAGCCCCAATCGCAGCAGAAGGCCCCGGCGACCCAGCCAGCGCAGAGCGCGCCGCCGCTGACCGTCAGCGCCGGCACTCAGTTCATGAAGGACATGCCCTTGTTCCCGGTAGCCATCAAACCCTACGTGCAACGGCAGGTTCCCGAGCCGGTGCTGGCGAACTCCCCCACCCTCGAACAGCTGATCCATCAGGGCAAGCTCGAATTGAGCCTGCAGGACGCCATCCGTCTCGCCATCGAGAACAATCTCGATATCGACGTCCAGCGCTACGTCACCTGGATCGCCGATACCAACGTGCTGCGCGCCATGAGCGGCTCGCCCATCCGCAGCGCGGCCGGCTTCACGTCGGTGCTCGGCTCAATTCCCACGCCGAGCTTCGACCCCACGATCACCTCGACACTGAGCTGGTCCCGCTCGTCAATTCCAATCACCAACCCCTACACTTCCGGCACCGGCCTTGTCGGTGCCAACATTCTGACGGCTCTCACCAACTACAACGCCCAGGCCAATTTCACCTTCTCGAAGGGCTTTGAGACCGGCACGTCGTTCAGCCTGGGCTTCAACAACGCGCGGACCTCAACCACTTCGCTCGCACAGATCTTCACTCCCGCGGTGCAGTCGAGCCTCAGCTTCGGCTTCCAGCAGGAATTGCTCAAGGGCTTCGGCATCCTGCCCAACACCCGCTACATCATCGAAGCGAAAAACGGCTCGAAAGCCGCCCGTGACCAGCTGTCCTATGCGGTAATCAACGACATCGCCAACGTTGAGAACGCCTACTGGAACCTCGCCTACGCGATCGACAACGTCCAGGTGCAGCAGACCACCGTCGATTGGGCCAAGAAGAACCTCCTCGACACCCAGCGCCAACTCCAGATCGGCACCCTCGCTCAGCTCGACGTCGTCTCCGCCGAATCCGAACTAGCCACCGATCAGCAGAACCTGATCGTCGCGCAGACCACCGAGCAGCAGTACCAGACCGTCCTGCTCAACCTGATCACTCGCAACCCGATGGCCGCCGGGCTCGAAAACATCTCCGTCGTTCCCACCGACAGCATCAACACCCCGCCCAAAGTCGACATCATTCCCTACCGCGATGCCGTGCAGGAAGCCTGGCAGAATCGCCCCGACCTGCTCGCCGCGCAATTGGGCCTCACGAACGACGGCATCGAGGTAAAAGCCACGAAAAACGCCCTGCTGCCGACGCTCTCCCTCTTCGGCCAGTACGGCACCGAGGGCCTCGGCGGCAATCAGGTCGTCACCACCACCACGCCGACCGGCTACGGCCCCAACACCAACGCCCCGATCGTCAACGCCCAGGGCCAGCAGGTTCAGGTCAACGGACAGAACCTCTACGTCCAGAACGGCCACCGGCGCGTCCATCACCCGGAGCACCCTCCCCGGCGGTTTGCTCGATTCCTGGCAGACCATGTGGAACAACAACTTCCCCACCTACGCCTTCGGCCTTTCGCTGAGCGTTCCCCTGCGCAACCGCGCCGCGCAGGCCGATAGCGCCCAGGCCCTCCTGCAGGAACGGGAGGCCGTGGTCCAGTTGCAGTCGCTCAAGAACAACATCGCCGCAACGGTCCGCAACGCCCAGATCGCCATGCAACAGGGTCTCGCCCGCGTGCAGGCCGCCGTCAAGGCCACCGATCTCGCCCGGCAAACGCTCGACGCCGAACAGAAAAAATTCCAGCTCGGCGTCTCCACCGACTACAACGTCATCCTCCGCCAGCGCGATCTGGCCACCGCCGAAGGCAACGAGATTCAGGCCAAGGTCACCCTGCTGGAAGCCATCGTCGCTTTCAATCAGGCGCTCGGCCGCACCCTCCAGATGCACAACATCACCATCTCCGACGCCAGGAACGGCCACGTGATGCGCACGCCGCTCATCCCCGGCACCCCCATCGAGGCTTCCGCGCACCACTACGCCTTCCAGCAGGGCTGGCACTAGAGCTCCCACCCCCACCAAAAAGCGGGCGGCGAGGCCCCCAAACCCTCGCCGCCCGCGTTCCTTTTGACCTGCTTCCGCCCATCTGTAGCGCCGCCCTTCAAAGCAGCACCCATTTCCCCCACTCTGTCCCCAACTGCCTCCTTGTCGTGGTAGCCACGGTCAGTGATGTCCTGACCGTGGGCCCATCTCCGGAAAAGCCTCACACACCTACAACCACAGCGAAAAGTAACTTTGCGCCTCGTCTCCCTCCGTGACCTCCGTCTTTTCTCCGCGCCCTCTGTGCGCAAATCTTTACGGTTCTCCGCCGCGCAAATCCGCCCGCTCCAAACTCGATTGACCACCCCAGCACCGATTCCCCACTCCGCTTGCCGCCCCGCCATTTTTCGCTCTAAGATGCGAAGAGAGGTTTTTTCTCCGCCGCATTTTCGCGTGCGCCGGAACCGGAAGGGGTGAACGGATGATCGAGGACAGGAAACCGGGCAGAGGAGAACCAACAGGCACCGCGCTCGAAAGCGCCGAGCCGCGCAAGCCGTCGGCGCGCGAGCAGGAGTGGGAAGCCCGCGTCCTCAAGCCCACCCTCGAGAAATCGCCCGAGCGCCAAACCGAATTCACCACCGTTTCCGCCCATCCCATCCGCCGCCTCTACACTCCGGCCGACGTCGCCGACATCGATTTCGATCGCGAAATCGGCTACCCCGGCGAGCCGCCCTACACGCGCGGCATCCACTCGACGATGTACCGCGGCCGCCTGTGGACCATGCGCCAGTTCGCCGGCTTCGGCACGCCCGAGGACACCAATCAACGTTTCCGCTATTTGCTGGAGCAGGGCCAAACGGGCCTTTCGGTTGCCTTCGACCTGCCAACTCTCATGGGCTACGACAGCGACCACGCGCTCTCGGAAGGCGAAGTCGGCAAGTGCGGCGTAGCCATCAGTTCCCTGGCCGACATGGAAACGCTGTTCGACAAGATCCCGCTCGCGGATGTCACTACATCGATGACGATCAACTCGCCCGCCGCCGTCATCTGGGCGATGTATCTGGCCGTCGCCGAAAAACAGGGCGCAAGCTGGCAGAAAATTTCCGGGACCATCCAGAACGACATCCTGAAGGAATACATCGCGCAGAAGGAATACATCTATCCGCCCGCGCCGTCGATGCGCCTCGTGATCGATACGTTCGAATTCGGCGTTCAGCACACGCCACGCTTCAACGTCATCTCGATTTCCGGCTACCACATCCGCGAAGCCGGCTCGACCGCCATCCAGGAACTCGCTTTCACCCTCCGCGACGGCATGGAATACGTCGAATGGGCGCTGCGCCGCGGCCTCGATATCGACGAATTCGGTCCGCGCCTCTCCTTCTTCTTCAATTCCCACAACGATTTCTTCGAGGAGATCGCCAAGTTCCGCGCCGCCCGCCGCATCTGGAACCAGGTGATGTGCGAGCGCTACGGCGCGAAAAGCCCCCGCACCTGGGCGCTGCGTTTCCACACGCAAACGGCCGGCTGCTCGCTCACCGCCCAGCAGCCCTACAACAACGTCGTGCGCACCGCCGTCCAGGCCCTCGCCGCCGTGCTCGGCGGCACGCAATCGCTCCACACGAATTCCCTCGACGAAGCCTGGGCGCTGCCCACCGAATTCGCCGCCACGCTCGCCCTGCGCACCCAGCAGGTCATCGCCCACGAAAGCGGCGTAACGAACACGGTCGATCCGCTAGGCGGTTCCTATTTCGTAGAATCGCTAACCGGCGAAGTCGAGCGCGCCGCCTGGGACTACATCGAGAAGATCGATGCCCTCGGCGGCATGGTCGCCGCCATCGAACGCGGCTACCCCCAGCGCGAAATCGCCGAAGCCAGCTACCGCTATCAGATGGCCGTAGACCGCAAGGAAAAAATCATAGTCGGCGTCAACGAATACGCCGCCGAAGATCAGCCCCTGGAAACCCTGAAGATCGACGAAACCGTAGCCACGCGCCAGAAAGACCGCCTGCGTAAAGTCCGCGCCGACCGCTCTCAAGAGGCCGTCACCCGCAGCCTCGACGCCCTCCGCCGCGCCGCCCAAGGCGAGGAAAACCTCATGCCCCACATCTACGAAGCAGTGAAGGTCTACGCCACGCTAGGCGAAATCTGCGACGCCATGCGCGAAGTCTTCGGCACCTACGAAGAAATCGCCATCACCTGAAACCAAACCTGGTTTCACCACGGAGAACGCGGAGTTCCACGGAGAACTCTCCCTTTCCTCCGCGGAACTCCGCGCCTCTCCGTGGACCTCCGTGTTAATCTTCTCGCCTTTAAGCTCCACCTGAGGCAACGACCACACATGCTCACCAATGCGGATATCACACACGAAGTCATTGGCGCCGCCATAGAAGTTCATCGAGTTCTAGGCCCCGGCCTCCTCGAATCGGCCTACGAAGAATGCCTTGCTCACGAATTGTCCGCGCGACAAGTTCCCTTCGAGCGCCAAAAACCGGTTCCGGTCGTCTACAAGGACTGCAAGCTGGAGTGCGGCTACCGCCTGGACTTCCTGGTCAACGGAAAGGTTGTAGTCGAGCTGAAGTCGATCGATGCCCTGGCACCCGTCCACGACGCCATTCTCCTCACCTACATGCGCCTTTCCGGCGCCTCCGTGGGCCTCCTGATAAACTTCAACGTCACGGCCCTAAGGCAACGTATACGGCGTTTAGTCCTCTAACAGTTTGCGGAAAAATGGGCGGGACTTCGGGGGTCGCGGCGGAGCCTGTCCCGACAGAGTCGGGAGCCGCGACATAACGCCCGCAAAATCAAGGGGGCTTTAGCCCCTGAAGCTGCCCAATAAGACTTTTTCCGCAACCTGCCAATCCTGAGCCCATCTCACTACGGAGAACCCCATCTTTCTCCGTGGAACTCCGTGCCTCCTCGGTGGAACTCCGTGTTAATGTTCTCGCCTTGGCGCCGCGACCAAGAGCACCGCACCGAGAATTCATGGAACCGAGCGAACTGCCGAGGCGAGCGATCGGACGGCGGATTGCAGCCTGACGAGTGGACCTCCGTCCCTTGTGTCCACCGTGTGAATGCTTTCCCCCGACCCCGCCCTCTGACTTCCCGGGCGGTCTTGGTAAATTGGGAATTCCGGTTGACACGACCCAGCGGGGGTGTAGCCTATTCCACAACGGGAAAGCTCAAAACGTAAGTTCCGATCGGAGTTCACCCACACGCCCCAAGCCTATACCCTGCTTCTCCATCAGGAGCGGATATGAAAGCAAAAACGGCAGCACTGACGCTGGCCGCAGTGTGTTTTCTGGGAACACAAGTTGCCTTCGCCCAGAGCCCCTTCATAGGCACCTGGCAACTGAACGAGGCGAAATCGAAGCTCGGTCCCGGGGCGCCGAAGAACACGACAGTTGTTTACGAGGCTGTCGGCGACAGCATAAAAGTCACAGTCGATGGGACCGACAGCGAGGGGAACCCGACTCATTCCGAGTGGACGGGCAAAATCGACGACCACGAGTACCCTGTGACCGGCAGTTCAACCGCGGACATGCGGTCCTACCATAGAATCAGCAGCCACACGCTGTCTTTCACAGAGACGAAAGGTGGAAAGGTCACAACCACCGGACGCATCGCGGTCTCGGCGGACGGCAAGAGCCGCACGGTAACTTCGCTCGCAACGGATTCGAAAGGCAAAAAGGTTCACAGCGTTTCAGTCTACGAAAAACAGTAGCGCCCCGGCCGAACGGTTCACTCCCTGCCGATTCCGAGCGAGAGGCCGCCTGCTTGTCGTGTGCCGTGCCGTCCCTCCCTGAAGCCCTGAGGCTCCATCCCCCGCCGTGTCCTCTGTGCCGATGCATTCGCCCGGCCCCGCAGGACATTCTCTCCGCACCCTCATTGAGACGTCTCCCCGCAGTTGGCAGGGGACGAATTTTGCCGCGGGGCTCCTTCCGGGTCGCGGCCTCAGCAGCGGGGAACGTCTCCATCCTCGTGGGTCGCGGCTTCAGCAGCGACATAAAGCCAGCCGCTCGAAAGGAGCTTTAGCCCCTGGCCTTTTTCCGCAACCCGCCAGGCCAAATCCGCGCATGCGCCATCCGCCGGCAGGAACACGAGCCATCGCAATGGATTTTGCGCCTGTCGTGTCCCTAACCGGCGGATGACATGCCACGCTTCAGCGTTCTAGTGTTTGCGCGGCAACGTGCTCTTCGGCCAGTTGCCGACCACTCCGGGTATGCCTCTCGAGATCACGGAACCCGGCGGCATGCTCCCGGCTGATCCACCCACCGCTGCTGCTACGCCATTCCCGCCCCCGCATCCGCGGCTCACCGAAGTCAGCACGTTGTTTTGCGTGGCGATCTCGCAGTTGTAAGGCGGGCTCGTCAGGCTGAACGACGTAAATTGCTGCGAGCTGGCAGCCGGGCTCACGTCGCTCCCCGTCACCGTGTTGCTGCTCGACGAAAAGCCGGTGACCACGCCGTTCTGCATCACAAGCGTGCTCGCCTGAATCCCCTCGCTGGCCTGATATTTCTGGCCCGTGGCGACGGTCAAACCGAAGTAAGCCGTGTTGACCGGGTAGGCGACGTTGACCGTGATCGGGAAACTGAAGTTTTGCTTCGTCGTAACCGTTCCGTGACCGGCCGTGGTTGTCGTCAGCGTGGACACCTGATTCTGCACCGAAGTGTCCTGATTGAGCACCGTGAAATTCACTGTGTCGAAGTCGATGGCCTGCGTGCTGGAGAAATTTTGCTGTCCCGCCACGGAGGTCGTGACGCGCCCATGCGAGGTGTCGATGTATCCCGCAATCGTGTAGTTCCTGTTCACGGAAACACCGATCGTCCCGGTGACGGTCGAAGTTCCTTGCAGGTTCTCCGTCACGTCCGGAGACGGGCTGGCCAGGGTATCCTGAGTCACCGCGCCCGTAATCTGCGACGTCCCGTGATCGCGGTACACCAGCAGCGTGGCAGCCGCCGAGAAATAGCCGTCGTCGTTGAAAACGCTCAGCGCGATCGTGTGTGCGTGGCCGTCGCTGAGCAGTCCCGCGAACGGCGTCAGGTTCACCCGGTAGGGGACGAAGTCCAGCGTCTGCGCCGCGGGGACAGGCACCCATTGGTCCGGAAGAAAACCGGTGAAGACCCACGGCGAAACCGGCGCGATTCCGGCCGGCTTGCCGTCGATCGTCACCTCGACGTCGCGGAAATCCGTATTCCCACAGCCATATAAATCGTTGATGCCACTCAGATCATTGGGAAAGCAGGCGTACCATTGTTCGTCGTTCGACTGGCTCTGGGCGATCACGTCCAGATACGCCCGCTCCACGTTCGTCGGCAGCGTGAATGTTGTAGTCAGTTGACTGGTGGGGGAACCCAGAGTACCGGGCATGTTCACGCCACCCGACCCGTTCGTCTGCTCGAGCGGCAGCACCTCGTCCGGGGTTCTCGGCGCCGCGCTCGGTGCCGCTGCGGGATAAAACTCCAGGTCCGCGCTCACCGTGAAGACGCCATTCAGGAAAGTGTTGTATGGCGCCCCGCAGTCCGTGGTGCAGTTCGCCAGAACGATGGTCCCTTGCCGCGTGGCGTTGAGCAGCGCGCTGTAATCCGTTACGTCGCGCTCAACGTGCCACGTGTTGGTCGCATTCTGCAGGGGCTCGGGCGTCGTGCCGAAATAGATGTTCGTGTTTCCGACCCAAACGCTCGCAGTGCGGTCGAACTGGATGCCCGCATTCTCACTGAAGTTCGCCTCGAAGACCACTTTCGCCCACGGCCCGGAACAGCTCGAGGGCGGCACGAAAGAAAAGTTCTGCGCCGATTGCGAAAAATAAGCGAATTGATAATCGGTGAAGAGCGGCACCACGCACGGTGTCGTGTTCGGCCGCCGTACCGGCGGATCCGCCGTCACTGTGTATTGCGTGCCGATTTGCCGGTCCGTGCTCTGCGCTCGTGCCGCATTCGGCCAAAGAAACACCATCCCCAAGGCCGCGACCGCCGCGAGCCTTCCCAACCATTTGCCAGCCGGATTCATCGCTTCCACTCCTCTCGCCGGGACATGGTCCTGCTTGTAGTGCAGGTCCCATCCTGTCGTCCCGAACCAAGGGAGCATACACGAACCCCGCGCGGTTGCGAGCAGGATTTCCGCGCCGCCGGCCCCTGTCGGAGGGAAGGGCCGTGAACCACCTGCTCGCCCAGGCGCCGTGAATCTCCGTGCTCTCCGTGGTAAGCTTTCCGATTGGCTGGCGTTCGCTGATTGCGCCCGCTGATTCTCCCGGGAAACACGGACCCATGGCAGAAAAGAAAATTCGCGTGTTGATCGCCAAACCGGGCCTCGACGGCCACGATCGCGGCGCCAAAGTGATCGCGCGAGCCCTCCGCGACGCCGGCATGGAAGTCATCTACACCGGCCTGCGCCAGACTCCCGAAATGATCGCCTCGGCCGCCGCCCAGGAAGACGTAGACGTTATCGGTCTCTCGATCCTTTCCGGCGCGCACAACGTCCTCTGCCCCGAACTCATCAGGCTGATGAAGGAAAAAGGCATCGACGACGTCCCGGTCGTCATCGGCGGCATCATCCCCGAAGCCGATATCGCCGCATTGAAGCAGGCCGGCATCGCCGGCATCTTCCTCCCCGGCACATCCACCCAGGAAATCGTGGACTTCGTCCGCAAACTGGCCCAGGACCGCCAGGCCCGCGCCGCCAACCCGTAGCGTCGCCCTTCCCCGCCGAACCTTTCCCCGAGTCCACCACGCAGAACACAGAATCCACCAAGGACGGCTTTTCTCCGTGCCCTCCGTCCCCCCTCCGTGACCTCTGTGTTAAAAATCTTTTGTCTTGCGGCTGCTTCTCATTCCCCCGCAAGCATGAACTTCACCCGCGTATAAGCCACCCGAAATCCCGCCCGCTCCGCATTCCGCTGCGAAGCGCTCCCCGGCAAAGCAATCGTATAGGCCAGCGTAGCGCCAAGCCGCTCCCCCTCCGCCAACCGAGCCGCGAAGAACGCTCCCTGCACCCCGCGCCGTCGAAACCCCGCCAACGTAGCCGCGCCAAACAACCCCGCCATCCCGTCAGCAATGGCCACGGCCGCCCCGCCCGCCACTTCCCCATCCACTTCCGCCAGCCACAATTGCGCTCCCGGCCGATCCGCAAACGCGCTCAGCACGGAAACCAGTTCCGGCGTGAGCGGAATCTCGTCCGCAAACCCGCGAGCCACCGTCTCCGCCCAGAGCATCCGTTCCTCGTCGCGGGCCCTCCGCACACTCAACTCTCGCGGAATTGAACCAAACGTCTCGCCCGCCTCGATCGCCCGATACAGCACATTCGAAAATTCCACCACGCAATACCTGCGCCGCCCCAGAGCCTCGAAGAGCGACGGATGCGCCAGTGGGCAAGTCTCGATGTTCGTAGCCGCCCCGCGCGCGCGATAAAACGCTTCCATCCGTTCCAAATCCGCTTCTTCCACCACCCCCGCCATCCCGAGTCCCACCGCCTGCGTGATCGGCGAATCCTTGCCCGTGAACGCCGCCCATCCGCCACCCACGCGGATCCACGCCGCGCCCACCCCCGGCTCGCGCGCCGCGGCCGCTTCCGTGCACGCGCGCCCGCTCTCAGCCTCGAAAGCTTCAATGCGCTGCGCCAGCGCAAAATCGGCAAATTGCATTCGGTGTTCTCCGGAACCACGCGCGCCGCCCAAGCTCGCGCGGAAGAAATTATCGCGAGTGTATCCGTTCACTCCCGCCGCGGCAACCGTCAGTAGGGCAGCCACTCCTGGCTGCGGCCTTTCTTTTCCCGCTCTCGCCCGGCCAGCCTGCAACGCTCGCACCTCACCCGGCCCGCGCCGTATACTGAACGGCCGGAATCACCGTGGGGGAATTACGTTGACGCGAATCGAATCCCAAATCGACACCACCTCCAAAGACTTCTATCGCAACCGCCGCCTCATGCTCGACCGCATCGAGCAGATGGCCCAGGAAGAAACGGAAATTCGCCAGGGCGGCGGCACGCGCTCATCGAATCGCAGCACAAGAAGGACCGCCTCACCGCCCGCGAGCGCATCGCCAGACTCATCGACCCGAAAACGCGACTTTTTCGAACTCGGCCTCTACGCCGCCTACGGGATGTACGAGGAATGGGGTGGCGCGCCCGCCGCCGGCACCGTCACCGGCCTCGCCCGGGTCGCCGGCCGCCTGGTCATGATCATCGCCAACGACGCCACCGTGAAAGCCGGCGCGTTCTTCCCGATGACCGCGAAGAAAGTAATTCGCGCGCAGAATATCGCCATCGAAAATCGCATCCCCACCATCTACCTGGTCGATTCCGCCGGCGTTTTTCTGCCGCTGCAGGAAGACGTCTTCCCCGATACCGACGATTTCGGCCGCGTCTTCCGCAACAACGCCGTGATGAGCGCCATGGGCATCCCGCAGATCACCGCGATCATGGGTATGTGCGTCGCCGGCGGCGCCTATCTGCCGGTGATGTGCGATCACATCCTGATGACCGAAGGCAGCGGCCTGTTCCTCGCCGGCCCCGCGCTGGTGCAGGCCGCCATCGGCCAGAGCGTCGGCGCCGAGGAACTCGGCGGCGCGCGAGATGCACGCCGAAATCAGCGGCACCGTCGATTTCCGCGAGCCGAACGACGAAGCCTGCATCGCCCGCATCCGCGCCCTCGTCGACAAGATGGGCCGCGGCCGCCTCGGCGCCCTTCGACCGCATCGATCCGCCGCCCGCCCGCCTATCCCGCCGACGAAATCCTCGGCATTTTCTCCGCCGATCCCGCGAAGCAATACGACATGCGCGAAGTCATCGCGCGCATCGTCGACGCCAGCGAATTGGAGGAATACCGTCCCGATTACGGCCAAACGGTTCTCTGCGGCTACGCGCGCCTCGGCGGCTGGGCCATCGGCATCGTCGCCAACCAGAAACTGCACGTCTCGACCACCGCCCCCGGCACCGGCCAGAAACGCGTGGAATTCGGCGGCGTCATCTACACCGAATCGGCCGACAAGGCCGCGCGCTTCATCATGGCTTGCAATCAGAACCGCATCCCGCTCGTCTTCCTCCACGACGTCAACGGCTTCATGGTCGGCAGCGAAGCCGAATGGAGCGGCATCATCCGCGCCGGCGCGAAGATGGTGAATGCCGTGGCGAACAGCGTCGTGCCCAAGATCACGGTGATCTGCGGCGGCAGTTTCGGCGCCGGCCACTACGCGATGTGCGGCAAGGCTTACGATCCCCGTTTCATTTTCGCGTGGCCGCTCGCCCGTTACGCCGTGATGAGCGGCGAATCCGCCGCCGGCACGCTGGTAGAAATCAAGCTCCGCCAGCTGGAGCGCCACGGCAAGAAATTGAGCAAGGAAGAAGAAAAGGAACTCTACGATTCCATCCGTGCCACCTACGACCAGCAGATGGATCCCCGCTACGGCGCCGCGCGCCTCTGGGTCGACGCCATCCTCGACCCCTCCCGCACCCGCGAAGCCCTGCTGTGGTCTCTCGAATCCGCCGCCTTGAATCCGTCGGTGCCCGAATTCAAGACGGGAGTTTTGCAAACGTGAACTGATGTCTTTTACCGGATATCAAATGTCAGAAAACGAACTGACCAATCAAATCATAGGATCAGCGATCGACGTGCATCGCGTCCTGGGCCCGGACCTGCTAGAGTCCGCTTACGAAGAATGTCTCGCACATGAACTGTCAGAGCGCGGCATCCCGTTTGACCGCCAAAAGCCCCTACCGGTCATCTATCGTGGCTTGAAGCTGGAGTGCGGCTATCGAGCGGATTTTCTGGTCGATGGGAAGGTGATCGTAGAACTCAAGGCAGTCGACGCCTTGGCGCCGATACACGACGCCATCGTGCTAACGTATCTTCGAATATCCGGCTGCAAGGTCGGCCTGCTCCTGAATTTCAACGTCGCGGTCCTCCGCGACGGAATCAAGCGCCTGGTTTTGGGTTTCGAGGATCCTCGATGAAGTACACTCACCGCAGAGACGCAGAGAACGCAGAGGCTTTGGTTTTCTCCCGGTTTTCTCAGCGTCCTCTGCGCCTCTGCGGTGATCTTTTCGGTTTTGCCTGAAATGCTGAAACTCATAGAGTGTCCCCGAGACGCTTGGCAAGGCCTGCCGGCAACAATCCCGACTGCCGAAAAGGTGTTCTATCTCCGCCAACTGATCGCATGCGGTTTCCGTCACATCGACGCCATAAGCTTCGTCTCGCCCAAGTACGTTCCGCAGATGGCCGATAGCGAAACCGTAATGGCGGAACTCTCCACCTCCGGCATCGCCGAAAGCGAAACCGAGATCATCGGCATAGTAGTAAACCAAAAGGGCCTCGATCGCGCGCTCAAGACCCCCGGCGTCACAACCGCCGGCTACCCCCATTCCCTTTCCGCCACCTTCCTCGAATCGAACGCCCACACCACCATCGACCGCTCCCGAGCGCTGGTAGCCACCATGGTCCGCGAAACGCAAGCCGCCCGTCGCGCCCTGGTCGTTTACATCTCGATGGCCTTCGGCAATCCCTACGGCGATCCATGGTCGCCCGACCACGTAGCCGAAGAAATCTCCTGGCTGGCAAAAACCGGCGTGAGCCAAATCTCCCTGGCCGACACCGCAGGTCTCGCCTCGCCCGAGCAGATTCGCCAACTGCTGTCCGCCGTCCTGCTCTCCGCCAAGGGAATCGAAATAGGCGTCCATCTCCACAGCCGCCGCGACCACGCCGCCGAAAAAGTGGCCGCCGCGTACGAAGCCGGCTGCCGCCGATTCGATTCCGCCCTAACCGGCCTGGGCGGCTGCCCCTTCGCCGGCGACGAGCTCGTCGGCAATATCCCCACCGAAATCGTCATCTCCACGCTCGAAGGCCTCGGCGTATCCACCGGCATCGTCCCGTCGTCTCTCGAGCAAGCGCTCCAGGCAACGCAGGAATTGCGCCGCCGGTATGCGCCCAACGGAACCATTCCCAACGCTTCCGCACCATAGGAGTCGCCATGCCCTACGCCACACTCAAGCTCGACCGCGAAGATCCGCTGGCCATCATCACCTTCAATCGCCCCGAAAAACGCAACGCCATCTCCACGCAAATGATCGAGGAGATTCTCGCCGCGCTCGACGAAATCGAGGACTCTCCCGTCCGCGTGGCGATCCTCACCGGAGCCGGCAGCGCCTTCTCCGCCGGCATGGACCTCGAAGGCCTGCGCGCTCTCGCCGAGCAGTCGCACGAGCAGAACCTCGAGGATTCCCGCCGCATGGCCACTCTTTTCCACCGCATCTACAGCTTCCCCAAGCCGCTCATCGCCGCCGTCAACGGCCACGCCATCGCCGGCGGCTGCGGCATCGCCACGCTCTGCGATTTCACGCTCTCGGTCCCGGCCGCGAAGTTCGGCTACACCGAGGTGCGCATCGGCTTCCTCCCCGCGCTCGTCTCCGTTTTCCTGGTCCGCCAGGTCGGCGAAAAGCGCGCCCGCGATCTCCTGCTCACCGGCCGTCTGGTGAACGCCGAGGAGGGCCTGCGCCTGGGCCTCGTGACCGAGGTCGTGCCCCGCGAGGAGCTGATGCCACGCGCCCGCGAGCTCGCCGGCACGCTCCTAGCCAACAGCCCCGCCAGCGTTATGGGAGCGAAGCACCTGATGCTCGCCTGCTCCGAAGCCGAACTCGAGCGCCAACTCGCTCTGGCCATCGACGCCAACGCCCGAATCCGCACAACCGACGATTTCCGCGAAGGCCTGTCCGCCTTCCTCGAAAAACGCACCCCGCAATGGAAAACTGAATAAGTTCTCTGCGGCTTTTTCCTCTGCGTCCTCTGTGTCTCTGCGGTGGATTTGGGGTTTCGGACAAAGGCAAAGATTTACCGCAGAGACGCAGCGCCCGCAGAGAAACCCTCCGTGCCCTCCAATCCTTTCTCCGTGTCCTCTGTGTTACATCTTGAGTCTTTTTCTCTTTCCCCCGCCATTTTGTTAAACTTCCCTCCACCCGGATGAATGACTTCTACGAAACCTCGGTGCGCGTGCGTTACGCCGAAACGGACCAAATGGGAGTGGTGTACTACGCGAATTACATGATCTGGTTCGAAGTCGGCCGTGTCGAAACGTTCCGCCAGATGGGTTTCTCCTACAAGGAGATGGAACAGGTGGACGACAGCTACGTAGTCGTAACCGAGGCAAGCTGCCGCTACCGTCGCCCCGCCGTCTACGACGACCTGATCCTCATCCGCACCCGCGTTTCCGAAGCCCGCTCCCGTACCCTCCGCTTCGCCTACGAAATCCGCCGCGAGCCCACCGGCGAACTGCTCGCCACCGGCGAAACCCTCCACGTCATCTGCGACAGCCACAACCGCCCCCGAGCGCTCCCCGAAAAGTACCGCAAATATTTCCCCCTCACCCCCCGTGAGGACGCGGCGGCGCGCGCATGACCATCCTTCTCACCGGCAACGATCTCACCCTCGCCCAATTCGAGCGCGCCGTCCTCGGAAACGAGCCGGTAGCGCTCGCCCCCGAGGCGCGCGAGCGCATCGAAGCCGCCCGCGCGGTGATCGACCGCATCGCCGCATCCGAGCAGACCGCCTACGGCGTCAACACCGGCTTCGGCGAGTTGGCGCGCGTGCAAATTCCCCACGCCGACATTCGCCGTCTGCAACTGAATCTGGTGCGCAGCCACGCCTGCGGTGTGGGAGCGCCGCTCACGGAAACGGAAACGCGAGCGATGCTGCTCCTGCGCGCCAACGCCCTGGCCAAAGGCCGCAGCGGCGCGCGAGTGGTTGTAGTGGAAACGCTCTGCGCCATGCTGGAGCGCGGCGTTCTGCCCGTGATTCCGTCGCAGGGTTCGGTAGGCGCGTCAGGAGATCTGGCACCGCTCGCGCACCTTGCCCTCGTGGCCATAGGCGAAGGCGAAGCCATCTATCGCGGCGACCGCCTCGCAGGCGCCGAAGCGATGCGCCGAGCCGGCATCGCCCCGCTCCAGCTCGAAGCGAAAGAGGGCTTGGCGCTCCTGAACGGCACGCAAGGAATGCTGGCGCTTCTCTCGCTCGCGCTGATCGAATCCGAAATCCTCGCCGATACCGCCGACGTCGCCACGGCGCTCTCGCTAGACGCCCTGCGCGGCACGCCTTCCGCCTTCGACGAGCGCATCGCCCTGGCGCGCCCCCATCCCGGCGCCCTCCGCACCGCTCGCAACGTCGAGCGTCTCAATCGCGGCAGCCAGATCCGCGAATCCCATCGCGCCGGCGACCGCGATCCGCGCGTCCAGGACGCCTACAGCCTCCGTTGCGCCCCGCAAGTCCACGGCGCCGTGCGCGACGCGATCGACCATATCCGCCGCGTAGTAGAAATCGAGATGAACAGCGCCACCGACAATCCGCTGGTCTTTGTCGGGCAGGGTGCCGAGCAGGGAGACGTAGTGAGCGGCGGCAATTTCCACGGCCAGCCGCTAGCCATGGCCGCCGATCAGCTAGCCGTAGCCCTCGCCACGCTAGCCGGCATCAGCGAGCGCCGCATCGATCGCATGACGAATCCCCATTCGAGCATGCTGCCCGCCTTCCTCACCGAACATCCCGGCCTCAATTCCGGCTTCATGATGGCGCAGGTCACCGCCGCCGCGCTCACGAGCGAGACCAAGGCCCTCGCCACGCCCCATTCCGTAGATTCCATCCCCACATCGGGTGACCAGGAAGATTACGTCTCGATGGGCATGAGCGCCGCCCGCCGCCTCCGCCCCATGATGGAAAATCTCCGCCACATTCTCGCCATCGAGCTGCTAGCCGCCTGCCAGGGCATCAATCTGTTAGCCCCGCTCCGCACCGGCGAACAAGCCGAAATGGCCCGCCAGCAGATTCGCGCCGTGGTGCCTAAATACACCGACGACCGCCCGCACGCCCCCGACATCGCCAGTGTGGCAGCGCTGATCTGTGAGGGAAAATTTGCAAAACTGCTGAGGTGAATCAGTTATCAGTTGATAGTTGTCAGTTTTCAGTCTTCAGCTTTGAGCAAACGTCCCTCGTCCTTCCGCAACAAGAAACTGAAAACTGGGAACTGACAACTGAGAACTGCTCGCTAAACGCTGAATGCACTCCGCGCGTCTCCGCGTCCTCTGCGTCTCTGCGGTGCGCTTGTGGTTTTCAGAGAAGCCGATCGCGCAGAAAAAACCCGAACCGCAACCCCGCCATCACGCTGAACGGCGGCCGGTCCAGTGAATAGTGCCCGCAAGGCAGCCGCAAAATCTCCACGTCCACCCCATCGCCAGTGATCTTGGAAAACATCTCCTCGGTAAATTCCGGCCAGAACGTGGGATCGTACCGCCCGCTGATCATCAGCAGTTTCTGTCCCGAGCGTGAAAGCCGATGCAGGTAGGGGTAAGGACTGATCGGCGCCCAGAACCGCCGAATCTCGTCGGCGGAAACGTGCGCGCGCATCGAGTCCCACACGTGCATCGTGGTCATCCCCGTGCGCACCACCTCGCCAAAATACGTGGAAACGTGCAGGTAAGCCCCGGCGCGAACGGCCCGATCGTGCGCCGTCGTAATGCAAGCAATCGCCGACCCGATGCTCGCGCCCAGCAATCCCAGCCGCCGGTATCCCTGCCGCTCGAGCCACCGCAGGCACCGCCGCACGTCCGTCACCGCCTGCCGGTTCGCCTGCAGCGTCAGCCCGATGTTCGGCCCCACCAGAAAATTGTCGCGCTCGATTCCTTCCACCGCCCGCCGGTCGTGATACGGCAAGCTCAGCTTCAGCGCCGAAAGTCCCAGCCGGTTCAACCACCGGCACACGCCCATCTGCGCGTCCCATCCCGCGTTCCACTGCGGCAGCACCACCACCGCCGCCCGCGACCCGAGCACCGGAAAATATCGCGCCCAAACGCGATTATTCTCCTCCCACGGCGATCGCACCGCGCTCGAGAACGACAACACCTTCCCGCCCGCTTCTTCTTCGAGTCGCGCGTCTTCCGGCGGGCTCGCCGCAAACCAACTCTCGCTCGACGCCACCGTCTCCTCGGCGAATCGTTCGAGAAACGCGCGCGGATCGGGATCGTTCGCCTTCCCGCCAATATGTTCGAGTCCCCACGCGAAAGCGCGCTGGCTGCGATTTTCCTCCGCCGACCAGCGGCCGTGCTCGTAACGCCGGATCATTTGTTCGAAGTAGCGCATGGGGCAAACCGGAAGACTACAGCATCACGAAGCGGCCCGCGAACCGCCCCGGCAAACGACCGGGGCAAACGCGCGGCGTCGCACAAACGTTTCGTTCCACCGGCGACGCGTGGAAACCGCCGATCCCATGAATAACGTTTGTTTTCGAGCGGAGAACACCGCGATGCGCGGCCCGGGAATGGTTTCCCGCCTAAAAGGGAATGATTTTGTGCAGCAGGCCTTTCTTCTTTTTCTCTTTCTCTTTCTTCTTGGCCTTCTGCCCCTTCGATTCGGACTTCGTGGTCGTGACCTGCTTGTTTCCCTTTACCGGCGGACCCTTCTGCGGGTCTTTCATTTCCTGCGCCTGACCCTGGCCCACCGGCTCGGCCGTTATGCTGCTGGTGGCGGGCGGTCCGTTTACTCCCAAGGCCGCCGTGGCTCCCGCCGTAGGCACGCTATTGCTGTCGAAGGCGGAGCCGCCGGAACCAATCGCCGAAACCGAAATCCGGTTTCCCACTTCCTCGCTGGCGCTATTGGCCGCCATCGAGACGACCGACGGCTCGAGCACCTGCCGCGCCGAGATGATATCGGTTTCCGGCGTCAGGTTCGGCTGCCCGAAATGCGCCGAGCGCGACACGTCCGGGCCGCTCTTCAGAATTCCCAGCGCCTCGTAGACGATGCCCGGCCGGTCCTTGATGAACTTCTCCTCATTCTGCATCCGCGCCAGCGCCTTCGGGTCCGGCTGCGGCACCGGATACCCCAGCGCCACCAGCCGCTTCTTCGCGTCCGGAACGAGCGGTGAAAGCGGATATTCGCGAATGATATTCGAGTAGAACCGCGCCGCGAAATCGTTGTGCTCGGTTTTCTCGTAGATTTTCGCGAGCATCAGATTGGCCTGATCGGCCTCGCTGAAGAGCGGATACCGCGCCGTCAATTCCAACAGACGCGCCGCCGCGGCCCCGTAAGCGCCGCGCAGATCGTAAAAGCTCGCGATAGCGAAGTCGCCCTCGGCCAGCACTTCCTGCACTTCCCGCAGCCGCTGCTCGGCCTCGGCCGTCCATTGGCTCTTCGGGTACTTCAAGATCATCGTCTGCAATTCCTGTTCGGCTTCGAGCGCCTGCGTGCGGTCGCGGTCCGGCTTCTCCATCATCCGGAAATGCGCCATCGCCGCCCGATATTGGGCGAACGCGGCCTCGTCGAGGAACGGAAAGAATGTGATGAAATCCTTGTATTCGGCCACCGCTTCGGTCAGCCCCTGCACGCCGCCCTGCTTGTAGTAGGAATCGGCGATCGCCAGCTTGGCCTTGGCCAGATATTCGCTGTCGGGATAGGTGTTGATCAGCGTTTGCAGCGTCAGCCGGCCCACCGTATAGCGGCCATGCTGGATGTCGCCCAGCGCGTTTTCGTAAAGCACCTTGTCGGGAGCGGCCTTCATCCCCGCCAGCGGCGCTTTCTTCTTCCCGCCGAAAAAGAGACAGCCGCTCGTGCCGGTAGCCAGCACGCCGACCAACATCACAAGCACGAGACTGCGAATCGTCGAGGCTTTCATACTTTCACTGCCAGGGCTTCCTGTGCTCGGCTGAGCAACTGACGTACGGCGCCGCCTGCATCCGGCGTGCCGAATACCGATGTTCCTGCGATCAGAATCTCCGCTCCGGCGCGGACAATCTCCCCCACATTTTCCAGACCCACTCCTCCGTCCACCGCGATGCGGAAAGTCCCATTATACTGCCCGCGCAGCCCGGCAAGCTCCCGGATTTTGACCAGCGAGTGGGGAATGAATTTCTGGCCCCCGAATCCCGGATTCACCGTCATCACCAGCACCGCGCTCACCAGTTCGAGAACCTCGCTCAGCATCGAGACCGGCGTCGACGGATTGATCGCAACCGCCGGCTCGGCCCCCGCCTCCCGAATCGCGTTCAGCACGCGGTCCAGGTGCGGCGTGGCTTCCTGATGCACGTACACCCGGTCGGCCCCGGCGCGCACGAACGGCTCGATGAATTCGCCGGGATTGTCGATCATCAGGTGAACTTCAAACGGCAGCGAAGTGACCGGGCGCAGCGAAGCCACCACCGGCACACCGATCGTCAGATTGGGCACGAAATGCCCGTCCATCACGTCGATGTGGATCAAGCGGGCGCCGCCCGATTCCGCCGCCTGAATCTCGCGCTCGAGACACGCGAAATTCGCGGCCAGAATGGAGGGAGCGATTTCGATACGAGCCCTTGAAAGATTCATCTCCGCCTGCCTGGCATTCTAGCATAAGCCCCGCCAGGCTATGTCCCGGGTTTTTGCGGAACCGGAATCTGCCCGGCGGGTGGCTGGGCCAGCGAGGCAACCTGAAGCGTGATCGCCGTTTGCGGGTCCACCCGCGCGCCCGGCGCCGGCGTTTGCCCCACCACCGAACCCGTTTCCGCACCCGGCTCGCTCACCATCGCCACCGTCGGCGTCTGCAATCCCGCCGATGTCAGTTGACTCTGCGCCTGCTCCACCGGCAGCCCCGCGAGCGACGGCATCAGATACGCCGGAGGACGCGGCCCGAGCGAAACAAGCACCGACACCCGCGGCCCCGCAAGCCCCGATTCGCCCGGCAGCGGATGCTGCTGAAGGATCAGATTGGCCGGTTCGCCCGAGGAATAGATGTAGGAAACCTCGCCGAGTTGCAGCCGAGCCGTGAGCAGTTGCAGCCGAGCCGCCGGCAGGCTCTGGTCGATCAAACTGGGAACGGTCACCTTCTGCGGTCCCAGGCTCAGCACCACCTGCGCCTGTTGCCCCACTTTCACCTGCGTCCCCGGCGGCGGACTCTGCCGCACCACGCTGTCCACCGGCAGCCCGCTGTAGGAGTGATCGGCAACCCGCACGCCCAGATGACTCGACCGCAGGTCGCCCGTGGCCAGCGAGTAGCTCTTGCCGATGACGTCCGGCATCGCCACCACCCGTCCTTCGATGGCAAACCGCATCGCCGTGATCGCGCTCAAAAATGCCGCCGAGCCCAGAATGAAGAGCAGCAGAAACAGCCGCCCGAGCCAGCGCAATCGTTCGAGAAATCCCGTGGGCATGGTTGTCGAAACCGGCGCAACTTCCACCCATCCAGCCTACGCAGCCAGCCCGAACCACGCAAGCCGCCCGTCGCCTCCGTTGCGCAACTTGTTCCACCCAGTCTTGTCGGGCGCATCGTCGGCGTCGCTTCGCCGTAAGTTAAGCGCTGCCATCCTGAGCGAAGTCCTTTGCGACGAACGCAGTGAGTCCCGACGCAGTGTGTCGGGAAGGATCCCGAACCAGTCGAAGCAACGCGGCCTACGAAGACCAGCGACCACGTTCCTCCGTGTACGATTCCTCACAGGCGCTCGAAAATAGCCGCAAAAAAACCGTCAGTCGCAGTCTCCGCCGGCTCTGTCCGGAAAAATCCCTCATCATCGAACAGCCGCTCCGCCGCAACCCCCGGCGCAAGCCGCGCCGCGAATCCCGCAGGCGCCCCAGCCAGCCGCACGTCCTTTCGCTCGCCTAGCACGCCCCGCACCACCCCTTCATTTTCCTCGCGCTCGAGCGAGCACGTCGCGTAAACCAGCCGCCCTCCCGGCGCGAGCGCGTCGAGCCCGTTATTCAAAATCGCCGTCTGTCGACGCGTGAAATCCTCGATATCCTCCAGCCGCAGCCGCCACCGAATCTCCGGATTGCGAGCGAGCGTTCCCGTCCCCGAGCACGGCGCGTCAACCAGAATCCGGTCGAAGCGCCTCGCGAACGGCAGCGCCCGCGTAGCGTCGAGCGCGACCACCTCGACGCCCTCCGTTCCGGTCCGCCTCATCTGCCCGCGCACGGAACGCAGCCGGTGCACATGCAGATCCGCCGCCACCACGCACGCACCGGGCCCCGCCGCTCGCGCCAGATGCAGCGTCTTGTTTCCCGGCGCCGCGCACAAATCCAGCACCGACTGCCCCTTTTCCACACCCGCCAGCAGCGCCACCGCCTGCGAAGCCTCGTCCTGCACCGCGATCCATCCTTCGCGAAACGCCGTCGTCTCGCTCGGGCTGCCCCCGCGCACAATGAGCGCCGAAGCCGCGAGCCGTCCCGGCTCGACTTCCAGCCCGTCCTCGCGCAGCGACTCGGCCACCTCCGCCGCATGTTCCGCGTCCAGCACCCAGCAGGCCATCGGCAGCGGCCGGTTATTCGCTTCGAGCAGCGCCCGCGTCCGCTCGCTCCCGAACGCATCCAGCCATCGCTCGACCATCCAGTCCGGATGCGAATACAGAATCCCCAGCCGCTTTCCCTTGCTCAAGCCGACAGGAAGCGTTCTCTCGAGTTCGTCCGCGCGATACGGCCCATGCGGCATGCGCCGCAGAACCGCGTTCACCAGCCCCGCCGCACGTTCCTTCCCCGCCAGCTTGGCCAGCTCCACCGATTCGTTTACCGCCGCCGAAGCCGGAACCCGATCGAGAAACAGCAACTGGTAAGCCCCCAATCGCAGCGCCCGCCGCACATCCGCGTCGAGCCCCTCCGCCGGCCGCTTCGCCTGCCGCTCGATCAGAAAATCCAGCAGCCGCTGCCATCGCAAAACGCCGAAAACCAACTCGGTAGCCAGCGCCGCATCCTGCCGCTTCACCGGCGCGGCCGCCGTCGCTTCCCTGCCCGCCATCGGCCACTTTTTGCCCGCACCCTCCGGACGCACCTTCGCCGGCGCAAGCCGCGCATGCAGCGCGTCCGCCGCATAAGCGCCCTCGGTCTCCACGCGCCGAAGTATTTCAAACGCAATCGCTCTGGAAGGGGAAACAGGCATGCCTAAGCTATCAAATCATATTCGCCGCGGGGCCGCACGCCAGCGCCTTTGCCGTTCCTTGGTAGCCACGGTCGGCGCATTCCCGACCGTGGGCTTTTGTTCTCAGGAAACTGGATCGGAAACGAGGAAACGGAATCACTGCCGCTTGGCGCGATCTTCCGCCACCAGCCTCTGGAATTCGGGATCGTCGTGCAGGCAGGCAAGGTCAGGATCGCGCGAGGCCCAGTCGAAACTGAAATTGCCGACTTCGCCCAGCCGCTTCAGCAATTCCAGCGCTTCGGCCTTCTTGTTCATCACGCCATAGGTGCAAGCGGCGTTGTAGACGATGATGGGATCGCGCGGCCGGAGCGAAGTCGCCTTTTGCAGCTCGCGGGCCGCCGTTTCCGTATCGCCAAAGACGGCGTGGTTATTGGAGAGGAGAATCCACGCCCGCGCGTCTTCCGGTACCTGCCGAAGCTGTTCCTGAAGCACCAGCGTTTGCTGCCGCCGCAATTCGTGCGCCTTTTCGTGCCGTTCCAGACGCTCGAACACGAGCGCGTAGGGCAGATGCACGTTGTAATCGTTCCCGCTCACTTCGATCGCGCGGTCGGCGATGTCTGCCGCCTCTTCGAGCTTGTCGGAACGGAACAGCGACCGCCCCAGCGTGATATACGCCCCGTCGCAATCCGGCTTGATCGCCAGCGCCCGCCGCGCGTACCGCACCGCCTGATCGAATTTCCGGTCCGCGTCGTACAGCATGGCGCGCGCCGCCAGCGCTTCGGCCAGTTGCGGATCGAGTTCCAGAGCGCGCTCGCAAGCCTCGACGCCCTTGCGAATCCAGCTCTCGTCCTGCTCGTGCCAGAAAAAGAAGCTCGCGCATACCGCCGCCAGCCCCGCATGTGCCAGCGCGAACGCCGGATCCAGCTCGATCGCCTGCTCGTAAAAATCCAGCGCGATTTCCAGGTCCAGCCGCGTCATCCGCCGCGCGTAACCGCGCGCGCGAAGAAAGAAATCATAGGCCTGCGGGTTCTCCGTCGGCTTCCGCGCCAGCGCCTTCTCTTCCTGCGGCGTCAGCGCCAGCCGCAGCGCCTCGGCGATCTTCCGCGCGATTTCGTCCTGCACCTCGAAAACGTCCTGCAATTCGCGGTCGTATCGCTCGGCCCAGAGCGGAAAATCCGTTTTCGCGTCCACCAGTTGCGCGTTGATGCGCAGCCGGTTCCCCGCGCGGCGCAAACTGCCGTTCAGCACGTAATCGGCCTTGAGCTGCTGGCCGACATCGGTAGCCGTCACCGTTTGCCCGCGGAACGGGAGCACGGTGGCGCGCGGGAACACGTGCAGCCGCCGAATCTTCGACAGCTCGGTGATCACATCCTCGGTCATCCCGTCGCGGAAGAATTCGTCCTCGCGCGCCCCGCTCAAATTTTCGAAGTAGAGCACCGCAACCGATTTCACCCCTCCCGCGGCCGCGCCCGGCGCGCCGGTCGCCCCGGAACGCGAGGAAGCGCTCGCCGCGCGCCCCGATTCCAGATCGCGTTTCAGCCGTTCCAAATCCGCGCGCATCTCCCCGGCGCTCGCGTAGCGCGCCGCCGGATCCTTCTGCATCGCACGTTCGACGATGCGCCCCAGCTCGGGGGAAAGGTTCGGCTGAATTCCCGTCACCGGCGGCGGCTGGCGATTCAGAATCGCGTCGAAGATCACCGCCGGCGTGCTGCCCGGAAACGCCCGCTGCCCGCAGGCCATCTCGTACATCACCACGCCAAATGAGAAAATATCGCTCCGCGCGTCCACTTCCTCGCCGCGAGCCTGCTCGGGCGACATGTAGGCGATCGTGCCCAGCGCCGTCCCCGGGCTCGTCAGCAATTCCTGGCTCGCGCCCACGGTGGCCAGCGCCGAAACGTTCACGGCCTCCGCCGTCTTTTTCTTCCCCAGCTTCGCGAGCCCGAAATCGAGCAGCTTCACGCGCCCTTCGCGCGTGATGAACAGATTGGCCGGCTTGATATCGCGATGAATCACGCCGCGGCGATGCGCGGCGTCGAGCGCGTCGGCGATCTGCAGCGACGTGTCCGCCACTTCCGCCTCGCTCATCACCTGGCTCGCGATCCGCCCCTTCAGCGTTTCGCCCTCCAGCAGTTCCATCACGATGAATGGCCGCCCGTTATGGTCGCCCACGTCGTAGATCGTGCAGATGCCGGGATGATTCAGCGCCGAAGCCGCCCGCGCCTCGCGCCGGAATCGCTCGAGCGCGTCGGCATCCGCCACCGTGTCTTCAGGAAGGAATTTCAGCGCAACTTTGCGGCCCAGGCGCGAATCCTCCGCCTTGTAGACCACACCCATCCCCCCGCCGCCGACCCGCTCCAGAATCTTGTAGTGAGAAACCGTAGACCCTATCAAGCCTGGGTTCCTTTCAACCGTGCGGGCATCTTACCGTCACGCCCGCCAGCCGTCAAACATCGCCGAAGCGTTCCCCCTCGCCCAGCCGCGCCCCGCTCAGAAACTCCTTCGCCGTCACGCGCTTGCGCCCTTCCCGCTGCACCCCTTCGACGCGCAGCCACGTCCCTTCCCCGCAAGCCACATACAACTCGCCCGAAACCGCGAGCAGCGTCCCCGGCTCGGCCGCACCCAACTCCGCCGGCGCAGCCGGCCGTCCCCAAATATGGCAAAGGCCGCCGTGAAAACCGGTATACGCACCGGGCCAGGGCGTAAACCCGCGCATGCGGTTGTAAATTTTTTCCGCCCGCCACGCCCAGTCGATCTTACCGTCTTCCCGCTTGAGCAGCGGCGCCATCGTCGCTTGCGCGTTGTCCTGCGTCCGCGGCTCGATCGTTCCGGCTTCAAGCCCGCGCAGCGTGCGTACCATCAGTTCAGGTCCTGCTGCCGCCATTCGCGCCGCCAGTTCCGGCGCGGTTTCGTCCGCGCCGATCTCCGTCTCCCATTGGAGCAGCATCGGCCCCGTATCCATGCCGGCATCGATGCGCATGGTAGTGAGCCCGGTGCGCGTTTCTCCCTGCGCGATCGCCCAATGAATTGGAGCCGCGCCGCGATATTTCGGCAAGAGTGAAGCGTGCAGATTGATCCAACCAAGAGGAGCCAGGTCGATGAGGCGCTGAGGAATGATCTGCCCGAAAGCGATGATGACCACCGCATCCGGCGCAATCTGGCGGAAAAACTCGAACGCTTCTTCGGTGCGCACCTTGGCGGGTTGATAGAGCCGCAGCCCCGCGCCCTCGGCCACGCGCTTCACCGGACTCGCCACCGTCTCGAGTCCGCGTCCGCGAGGCCGGTCCGGCTGCGTCACCACAGCCGCGATCTCGAATTCCGGCTCGCCAATCAGCCGCTCGAGCGTAGGCACGGCAAATTCAGGCGTTCCGCAAAACACCACCCGCATCCCTCTGCTCCCTGAGAATTATTGTCATCCTGAGCGAAGCGAAGGACCCCGAAAGCGTCGAGGTGCCGTGGGTAACGCAAACGACCGACCTGAAGCGCGCCCAGTCCCTTCACACCGCCACTACTTGGGCCACTCCCCAGCCTTCTGCAGCTTCCGAATCCGCCGCCGGATCAGGTCGCGTTTCACCATGCCGAGATGGTTGATGAACAGCACGCCATAGAGGTGATCGATCTCGTGGCAGAAAGCGCGCGCCAGCAGCCCTTCGCCGCGCATCTCCCACTCTTCGCCGGCAGCGTTCTGCGCGCGCACGCTCACGAACTTAGGCCGCAGCACGAATCCGCGGAAGCCGGGCAGCGAAAGACACCCCTCCTCTTCGCGCTGCTCGCCCTCCGAGTGCGTGATCTCCGGATTCGCCAGCACCAGCCGCGCCTCCGGATTCTTCCCCACCGTCACGTCGATCACCGCCAGCCGCAGGCTGATCCCGATCTGCGGCGCCGCCAGTCCCACGCCCTCGACGGCGTACATCGATTCGAACATGTCGTCGACGAGCGTTTGCAGCTCCTCGTCGAATTTCTCCACCGGGGGCGTCTCGTTTCGCCAGCACCGGGTTTGGATACTTCACGATTTCGCGAATCATCACACCCTTCTAGAACTCGTCGAGTTGGCGTTGGTACCCCAGAAAATTCCGCCGCGTCTCCTCGATCGAGTCTCCACCGAATTTTTCCAGAAAAGCATCGCCGAGCGCCAGCGCAATCATCGCTTCCGCCGCCACGCCCCCCGCCGGCACCACGCACACGTCCGACCGCTCGTAGGCCGCCGAAACCGCCTCTTTCGTCCCGAGGTCGGCCGTCCCCAGCGCCCGCCGCAGAGTCGAAATCGGCTTCAGGTATCCGCGCACGACGATATCCTCGCCGTTCGTGATCCCGCCTTCGAGCCCGCCCGCGTGGTTCGACGGCCGCACGAATCGCCGCCGCTCCGCGTCGTACCCGATCGCATCCTGCACCTCGGAGCCGTAAGAGACCGCGTTTTCGACTCCCGAGCCAATCTCCACCGCCTTCACCGCCTGCACCGACATCACCGCCTGCGCCAGCCGCCCGTCGAGTTTTTCATCCCACTGCGCATGGCTGCCCAGCCCCACCGGCACGCCGTGCGCCACAACTTCAAAAATCCCGCCCACCGAATTCCCCGCCCGCAGCGCCGCATCCACCTCGGCCTTCATTCGCGCCTCGGTTTCCGCGTCCACGCACCGCAGCGGCGATTCCAGATTCGCGCATACGGCCTTGATTTCTTCCCAAGTCGCCGCCCGCTCCAGCCGCGCATGGCCCACGGCGACCACATGGCTCAAAATCTCGATCCCGAACTCGCCCAGCAGCAGCTTCGCAAACGCCCCCGCCGCCGTCCGCGCCGCCGTCTCCCGCGCCGAAGCCCTTTCGAGCACGTAACGCGCATCATGCAAATTGAATTTCAGCGCCCCCGCCAGATCCGCATGTCCCGGCCGCGGAGCCGTAAGCGGCCGTCGAGCCGCCTCCGACCCCTCGAAATCCTCCACCGGCAGCGCCTGCTTCCACTTCGCTTCCCACTCCCGGTTTTCCAACAGAACCGCAATCGGCGCCCCGATCGTGCGCCCATGCCGCACGCCAGCCATCACATCGGCCACATCCTTCTCGATCTTCTGCCGCCCGCCGCGCCCATAGCCGAGCTGCCGCCGCCGCAATTCCAAATTCACCCGATCGAGGTCCACCGGCAACCCAGCCGGCAGCCCGGAAATCCACGCAAGGATCCCCGCTCCGTGCGACTCCCCAGCGGTGACAAATCGAAGTTTTCCCATCGTGTTACGCACTTTCAGCGCGAAGGCTTCGCATTGTACCGGACCCGCGCCGCCTGACCAAGCACCCCGTCGTGGCGCGGACACTCTTGTCCGCGCGCTTGTGTGCTCAAACGCCTCTCATCCAAGCCACAAGCCGATCCCCCGCCATATCGACAACCGATGCTTAGCCGGGTGCCCCGCCCTTCGCCTTTAAGGGTGGGGCTTTTCGCCGCCTGCAACTACAAACCTGAATCCGTCTTCGTTTACCAGATTCACCGCGTGTTCCCCGGCCCCACACCGAGCGTCACCGTGCTCTCCATCATCGTCACGTCGCCCGATTGCGACCGCACCGCGTTCGCCGGCCGCGCTCCGATCAGTTCCTCCCCTGACGACGGCAACCCATACGACTCGTCAAGCAGCACCACCTGGAACGTCGGCGCACCACTCACGACAAACGATACGTCAACCCCTCCCGCCGGCGTCGTCACGCATGCGTATCGTTTCCAGCCTTCCTGGAATCGCAGCATTCTCGCCGAGAGCGGCGGCATCGCGACCCCACCCATCATGAGCGAATCAACTCGAACCTCCGGCGGAAACACCAGCGCAACGACCGGAGCTCCGCGCGGAGACGCGACGTGCGCCTGGATTTCCAGCCGCCCGCCAACTTCCTTCTGACCGAGGATTTTCCATTCCGGCCCTTCCGCGCTCACCGCAGGCGCGTCCGCGACGAATGCCTTCCCCGAACCAGGGAGCCAGCCGAACAGCCGCCGCGCTTGCGGCTCAAATTTCGCCCCCCGCGCCAAGCCGGTCGGCAGTCGTCCGCCCTCCGGCCGTACGATCCAACGGGCCCAATGCGCAGTCGAATCCTGCACGAACAGAAAACTCATTCGCTCCGGCGACTTTGCCGTATACGGCGCGAGCAGCGCGGCGATCGCCGCAAACACCACAGCCGCGCCAACGCTCACCGCGGGCAAGCCGATTCGCCACGTCCCTGGCAATTCAGCGAAGAACGGCCCCAGCGTCATCCCCAGCGCGGCAAGAAGCACCGCGGCCACCGGCAGCGCAGCCGCTCCCATCGCCGCATAAAGCGGCAGCGCAATCTCGAAAATCAGCAGCCCCGCAACCGCAGCCGGAACAATAACGGCCAGGTGCTTCCAAATGGGCGCATCGGAAACCGCCATCGCCACTCCGAAAATCCCCGCCGCCAGCGCCGGAACCAGCCACAAGAAACTCATCTCCGGCATCACAAACGCCGTCACCAGCGCCAACAAGCCCCACCAAAGCCAAACCCCGCACCAGACCGCGGCAAAGCCAACGCGTCGCCCAAGCCAAGCCACAATTCCCCAAGCCGCAGCGAGCCCCGCGAGCCACGCCGCCGCAATCAACGCCGCCGGATGCGCCACCCACCCGCTCGGCACACTCCCCACCGCACGCAACGCCAAAACCAACGCCGCAGCCGCCAGTCCCGCCAAAACCAGCGCCACCGGCCAGGCCGCAAATCCCGCCGCCAGCCCTTTCACGCGCAGCGCCCGCCGCCCAAACAGCCGCCCCACGCATCCGAGCAACAGCAGAAACGCAATACCCGCCAGCCAAACCGTCCACCCCACCGGCCACCAAACCATCCGCCACGCCGCCACGTCGAAAAACACCGCCCCTCCCGGCGTCCGCGTCCCCAATTCCGCATTGGCCAGCGCGCGCACGAGCCCCAGCGCATGTTCGCCCTGACTCTGCAGGCTGCCCGGGTCCAAATCCCGCAAATTGTCGAGCGGAGTGTGGTAATGGCTGACGTCTCCAATGAACGCAAAATTAAATCCATCAAATCCGTGCTTTTTAAATACGGAAAAATCTGTATCATTCGGAAGTCGGCGATAGATGGCGTAGTAAAGTGAATTGGCGAGCGGTCTTGGAACCGCTCGCGCAAACAGGGGCATCAGCCACAGCGAGTGACTGCCAGTCTCAAACATCAGGCTGGGTCCCGAGGTTCCGCGCGCTTCCAGATTCACCGCCGCGCCCACCTCGCGAGCCCAGGGACTCTGCTCGACAAAGGCAACCGCGCCGAGCAGCCCGGCTTCTTCACCCTCATCGAACAGAAAAATCACCGGATGCCGCGGCTCCGGCCCCGCTTTCAGCGCCCGCGCAATCTCGAGCATGGCCCCGACGCCCGCCCCGTCGTCGCTCGCTCCCGGCCCGGCGGGCACCGAATCGAAATGCGAGGCCAGCAGGATCGCCTTCCCGCTCTCGCTCCCATCGAGCCGCGCCAGCACGTTCTGCACGTCCGCGCACACGCCGTCCGAGCTGCAAGCGAAAGTCTTCTCGACATGCGGCTGATACCCCAGCCGCTGCAATTCGTCGAGGATCGCCTGTCGAACACGGCCATCGGCGGCGCTGCCCACCGGATGCGGCTCCTGATCGCCCAGAATGACCGCGAGCATCGCCTTGGCCCGCATCGCCGAGAACTCCCCGGCCGGCGCCGAAGCCGGTCTCGGTGCCGGCGGCTGATATCGCACCCACACCACCAGCAGCACGCCCGCCAGGATCGCCAACGCGGCGGCCAGCCCGCCGCCCCGGCCGGCCTGAGGGCCGCGAGCACCGCCGTTTCCCGCTATTTCCGCGGGTGGAAGCTTGGTCATCTCTCCCCACCAATCCCTTTACAAGCCCCTTGGCGCGTGCTATTTTTCACTGTTCCTCCGCTATTCCGTGCGCCAGAGCGGCGGGGCCGGTCGTTGCGGTCGCGTGCCGTTCTGCCTTTCCCGGATTCTCTCGTCTCGTACGAGAGCCTCCCTGCTCGAAATCATGACAGTTTTGACATCTTAGAGAGGAGCCAGTCAACCCTTGCTCAAGCTTCGCAAAATCGAGATGATCGGCTTCAAGTCGTTCGCGGACCGCACCACGCTCTCTCTCGGTGGCCGCGGCATCACCTGCATCGTCGGCCCGAACGGCTGCGGTAAATCGAACATCGTAGACGCGATCACCTGGGTCCTCGGCGAGCAGAGCCACAAGTCTCTCCGCGCCGAACGCATGGCCGATTGCATCTCCAACGGCTCGGCCAGCCGCGCCCCGCTTGGCATGGCGGAAGTCTCCCTCACGATGATCGATCCGGAACTCGCCGAAGCCGCCGAAAAAATCCTCAATCGCGGCACCCAGGCTCCCGATTCTCCCGCGGACGCTCCCGCCGCCGAAAACGCCGAAGCTGCCCCGGCAGCCGAAGCCGCGACGCCAGGCGAGACCGCGGATCCCACCGAAGCCGCCGTCGAAGCCCCGTCTGCCAATACCGCCCAAGCGGAGGCCGCTCCGAAGGCCCGCCGCAAGCGCCAGGCCCCCGCGGCAAGCCTGAATCCCGGCGAGGTCGTCATCACCCGCCGCCTCTACCGCTCCGGCCAGAGCGAGTACCTGATCAACGGCCGCCAGGCCCGCCTGCGCGACATCCAGGAACTCTTCATGGGCATGGGCCTCGGCCCGAATTCCTACGCGATCATCGAGCAGGGCCGCATCGGCCAAATCCTCTCCTCGCGCCCGGCCGAGCGCCGCGCCATTCTCGAAGAAGCCGCCGGCGTCAGCAAGTACAAAACGAAAAAGCGCCTCGCCGAAGCCCGGCTCGAATCCTCGAAGATCAACCTCTCGCGAGTCAATGACATCCTCGTCGAGGTGACCAAGCAGCTCGGCTCGCTCAAGCGCCAGGCCGCCCGCGCCCGCCGCTACAGCGAAATGCGCGACGAAATGCGCCGCGTTCTCTCGACCGTGCTCGCCGCCAAATGGGGCCGCATGAGCGCCGATGCCGAGCGCCTCGCCGCCCAGCTCAACGACCTGCGCGAAAACGAAACGCGCCAGGCCGCCCGCCTCGCCGAACTCGAGGCCGAACAGCAGCGCCTCGAGGCCCGCGCCTACGAACTCGAAGGCCTCGTCCGCGAAAACCAGAACCAGCGAAATCAGGCCACGCTCGAAACCGACCGCGCGCGCAACCGCCTGAGCTACAACCGCCAGCAGGACCAGCAGCTCGAATTCCAGATCGGCCAGCTCGACCTGCAATCCGCCGAAGTGGCCGAGCGAGTCCGCGCCGCCGATGCCCGCCTCGCCGCCCATCAGGAAACTCTCGAAACCCTCCGCCGCCAGAAATCCGAAATCGAAGCGGCCGCCACCGCGCTGGCCGATCGCGCCCGCGCCATCGAGCAGGAGGAACGAGCGCTCGCCGCGCGCCGCGACGAACTGACCACTCTCGCAAAAAAATTGGCCGAGGAAATCTCCCGCGCCCAAGTCGAAGGCGCCGAGGCCGCCGAAGCCCGCCGCCACCACACCGAGGCCCTGTCTCAGGAAGAGGAAGGCGTCACGCGTCTCTCCGCCGCCTCCGAGCAGCAATTGGCATCGCTCACCGCCGTCGAAACCCGCTGGAGCGAAGCGCGCGAACGCGCCGAATCCGCCGGCCGTCGCCTCGGCGAACTCCACACGAGCCTCGCCGAGCGCCGCCGCGAACAGAGCGCCGCCGTCGCCGAGGCCACCGAGGCCCGCGAACAGCTCGCCGCCGCGCGCGCCCGCCACACCTCGCTCGACGAAATCCTCCGCGAGCGCGCCTACACCGCCGGCACCATCCAGAAACTGCTCGGCCTGAACGGCGAAGGCGAGCGCCACGGCTTCCGCACCACCGGCCTGCTCTCCGATTTCGCCGAAGTCGAGCCGCGCTTCGAAACCGCCGTCGAGCAGTTCCTCCGCGAGGAACTCGACTTCGTCGTCGTCGAAAGCTACGATTCCGCCCGCGCCGGCATTCACATCCTCCGCAACGAACTCGGCGGACGCGCCACCTTTTTCGTAGATTCGCTCGGCTCGCTCCAATTCCCCGCCGAGCCCGAATCCCCCATCGAGCGCTCGCCCGGCGTCATCGCCCGCATGGATCGCCTGGTAAGCTTCCGCCATCCGCTCGGCGATGCCGCCAAGCATTTCCTGCCGCGCCTGCGCAACGCCTACATGGTGGAAACCCCCGCCGCGGCCGAGCAACTCGCCCACGCCCACACCAACCAGCATTTCGTCACCGCCGACGGCACCTGGTATCACGGCCGCCAGGTCGGCGGCGGCAAGCCCGGCGAGGCCGGCCCGCTCGCGCTCAAGCGCGAATTGCGCGAGCTCGAAACCGAAACCGGCCGCCAGCAGGAGCGCCTGGCCCTCTGCGAAATGCGCCTCTCCGGCCTCGAAGCCGAAATCGTGGAATTTTCCGCCGGAGTCGACCAGGCGCAGACCGAAGCCCTCGCCGCCGAAAAAATCGCCGCCGCCGCAGCCCAGGAACGCGAACACGCCGTCGCCGAAACCGGCCGCGTGGCCACCGAACTCGCCGAGCGTCGCGCCCGCGTCGAGCGCTGGAGCCGCGAACGCGATGCCGCCGCCGCGCGCTCGGAAGCCGCCCAGCGCCGCATCGACGAGGCCATGCTCGCCCGCCAGTCCTCCGAAACGGAAATCGAAAACTCCGCCGCCAGCCTCGCCCGTCTGCGCGAAAACCTCTCCGCCGAGCAGTCGCGCCTTTCCACCTCCCGCGCCGATCTCGCCGGCATGACCGAGCGCCTGGCCGGGGCCGAGGTCGCCGCGCAGTCCGTCGCCGCCGAACGTCAGGAACTCGCGAACCGTCTCGAACAGATTGCGCGCGATCGCGGTTCGCTCGGCGGCCGCCGAGCCACGCTCGCCGCCGACAGCACCGCCGCCGAAGCCGAACTCCAGGAACTCGCCCGCCGCGCCGCCGCTCTCGAAGTCGAAGGCCGCGAGTTCGACGAGGAATTCCGCCGCTCGCGCACCGGCGCTCTCGAAACCGGCGAAACGCTGCGTGGCGCGCGCCAGCAGTTCGACCAGGCCCGCGAGGAGCGCGCCCGCGTCGACGTCGAGCGTGCCCGCCTCGAATCCGAAATCGAGCATCTGCGCAGCGCCTGCCAGTCCGAACTCGGCGCCGCGCCGGACCAGATCGTGGCCGTCGAATCCGCCACGCTCTCGCCCGAGGAACTCGCCGCCGCCGAAACCGCCTACCGCGAAATGAAGGAACGCATCGACTCGATGGGCCCGATCAACATGATGGCGCTCGAGGAGTTCCGCGAATGCGAGCAGCGCTCCGAATTCCTCACCCGCGAGCGCGACGACCTCGTCACCTCCATCGCCGACACCGAACAGGCCATCGCCGAGCTCGATCGCGCCTCCCGCGAGCGCTTCGAGGAAGCCTTCGCCCACATCAACGCCAATTTCGGCCGGGCCTTCACTTCCCTCTTCGGCGGCGGCATCGCCGAGATGCGCCTCGGCGAAGCCGACAGCGGCGGCGAGCCCGGCCTCGATATCGTCGCCCAGCCCCCGGGCAAGCGCCTGCAGAACGTGATGCTGCTCTCGGGCGGCGAAAAGGCGCTCACCGCGCTCGCGCTGCTCATCGCCATCTTCCGCTACCAGCCGAGCCCCTTCTGCGTCCTCGACGAAGTCGACGCGCCGCTCGATGAATCGAACGTCGTCCGCTTCAACCGCATGCTCGCTGAGATGAGCGGCGACACGCAGTTCCTCGTCGTCACCCACAACCGCCGCACCATGGAAATGGGTTCGGCGCTCTACGGCGTCACGATGCAGGAACCCGGCATCTCCCGCATCGTCTCGGTCCGCTGGGAAGAGCCGGAAAGCGACGCCGCCTGATCGAGGCATGATCGCCGCTGCTGCCTGACCGAAGCGCCGGGTGCCCCGCCCTTCGGTTTCAAGGGCGGGGATTTTTCGCCACCACAACCACAAGGCCTCTCGCGTTCCACGTTTCCGGCCGTAAATCCACGCCGCAAGCCGCGCCCTGTCAAAGCGGCTTCAGCCGCTGAACGCCGCACGGGTTGACAAGCGCCACAGGTCGGCTAAAATACCCCCCTCGAAAAAAAACCTATGGCTTCTCCAATACTTCATCCTGTCGTACGCGAAACCAATTTCCCGGGCGTGAAACTCCTTGCCCGTGGCAAGGTCCGGGATATCTACGAATTCGGCGACCGCCTGCTGCTCGTCGCCACAGACCGGCTCTCCGCCTTCGACGTGGTTCTGCCCACGCCAATCCCGGACAAGGGCCGCGTGCTCACCCAGCTCTCGCTCTTCTGGTTCGGGACGCTGAACGACGTCGTCCCCAACCACGTCATCAGCGGCGCCGAGTTCCCCAGCGAACTCGATCCCTATCGCGATCAGTTGCGCGGCCGCTCGATGCTCGTTCGCCGCACCGACCCGATCCGCTTCGAATGCGTCGTCCGCGGCTACCTGGCCGGGTCGGGCTGGAAGGATTACCAGAAAACCTCGAGCGTCTGCGGCATCCCGCTGCCGCCCGGCCTGGTCGAATCGGCCAGGCTCCCCGAGCCGATCTTCACGCCCGCCACCAAGGCCGAATCCGGACACGACGAGAACATCTCGTTCGAGGAAATGGCCGGCCAGCTCGGCGGCGAGCGCGCCGATCAGCTTCGCGACGTCAGCATCGAGCTCTACCGCCGCGCCGCCGCCTACGCCGAGCAGCGCGGCATCATCATCGCCGACACGAAATTCGAATTCGGCCTCATCGACGACGAGCTCATCTGGATCGACGAGGCGCTCACTCCCGATTCCTCGCGCTTTTGGCCCGCCGACCAGTACGCTCCCGGCGGTTCCCAGCCGTCTTTCGACAAGCAGTTCGTCCGCGATTACCTCGAACGGATCCGCTGGTCGAAGCAGCCGCCGGCTCCCGAGCTTCCACCCGATGTAGTCGCCGCCACCACGGGCAAATATCGCGACGTGTACCGGCGCCTCACCGGCCACGAACTGGCCTGACATCAATCACGGGACTGCAACGGGGCGGGAGTGCGATTTTGAAGGATCAACTCGAAGCGCTTGTGTCGCAAATGGTCGATCGAGGCATTCTGCTCGAGGAGGCGCTTGAGGAGTTTGAAAAGAAGTTCCTCAAGGCGGCCATGGACGGCGCCAACGGCAACCAATGCCGCGCCGCCAAGCTCCTCGGCATCCATCGCAACACCCTGAGCCGCAAACTCGAAAAATTCCGCCTCGACCGCCAGCCCGCCCGCCACCACTGACCGGCCCGGGCGTGCGCCGACAGCCCCTCAGACCTCGACCCCGACCCGCGTTTTTAAGCCCGCCGCTGTCATCCTGAGCGAAGCGAAGGACCCCGAACGCGCCAAGACTCAGTAATCCACGTAGGCGAATCGCCCCGTCATTCCGCTTCCCGACACGCAAGCCCGTCTTGCCGCCCCGCCTCGAACTGTCCCGTACAGGCCCGAGCAAAATAAAAACGCCGGGTGCCGCGTTCCCGCGGCGCCCGGCGTCCGACTACCGTAACGAATTTCTTTCCCGTGTTACCGCCGGCGCTTCCCCGCCGCCGGCCGTTTCCGCCCAGGCGTAGCCGGAGGAATGTCAGCCGGATTCACCTGCGCCTTGTCCCAGTGCAGCAGGAAATTCGGCGCCGGATCGTAGCTGGTCAGCGTGCCGGTGAAGCGCACGATGTTGTCCTTCTTCAGCCGCTGCGCGTCGGTCTGGTTCACCACCTTCACTTCCATGTTGGCGGTGGTCGCCTTCTGGATCGAGTCGGGAGTCTGGCCCGTGTACACCTGCATGTCGACGCCGTCGGTTGTCGTGCTCACCGAAATCACCTTCACGGGCACCATCGGAAATTCATTGCCGCAAACCGCCAGCCAGACGAAATTCGCCCGGTCGCCGCCCGCCTGCAGGTCCTGCATGATGGTGAACAGGTTGCTGTTCTGCAGATACTGCCCGAGCTGCACGCCGCTCGGCAGCATGAAGGTGGCCGGCGGATCGATCGTCGCGGTCGTCTGCGCCGACTGCAGCAGCTGATTCATTTCATTCGTCAAAAGATCCCCGCAGGCCGTCTTCTGGTACACCAGCATCTGGTTCTGGAGGTAAGCGCGAACCTGCTGTTCGGTCGGGCCCTTCAGCGCGATCGACCGCGCCAGCGCCCAGAATCCCTTCATGTAATCGCTCTGCCCGGCCGAGGGTCCCGGCAGCGGCGCCGGTTGAGCGGCGGGCGCGGCGCCTCCGGCGGGAGGCGTGGCGGGCGGTGTCGCCGGCGCTGCGGCGGGTGCCGCGGCCGGCGCTGCGGCCTGCTCCTGTGCCGCTTGCATCAGGTAGGCGACGCCCAGACGGAAATAGGTCACCGGATTCGACCCGTCGCTCTCGAGCGCCTCATGGAAGGCCTTCTCGGCGCCCGGATAATCCTTCAGGAAAAGCGCCGCCAATCCCTCCGTGTAGGCGAACAGTGCCGCGGGCCCCTTCTTCTGCGCCGCGAACTGCGCGTCGCTCATCGTCTTCGGTTTGGCCAGTTCGCCGAGCAGTTTCTGTCCCAATTGCGCGTCCTGGCGCGCCTTCTGCGCCTGCTGTTGCGCGTCGGGGGCCTTGTCGTTGAAGCCGAAATTGAACGCGACTTCGCGCGCGTAGATCGCCTGCAGCTTCATGCCGTTATCGACCGCCTTGTCGGTGCTGTCGATGAGCTTGTCGGCATATTCGATGACCTTGTCGTACTGCGGCGGCTTCACCACGTTGTAGGTCTGGTAGTACGCCTGGTAGACGTAGGGCAGAAGCGTCGATTTCGGGAACTTCGACACGAAATCGTCGAGCAACTTGATGCGCTGCTCGGGAACCGTCTCCTTTACCGCGGCTTGATACGCGTTGTATTCGGCCAGGGTGTAGGTGGGCTTCTGTTGCTGTCCCTGCTGCGCGTTGGCCGCGGTCGCCAGGCCGGTCAACGAAATGAATAGCGCCAGAGAGAGAACCAGCCCCGAGCGAGTGATCCCTTTAGGCATCGTGCCTCTGCCTCCTTCATGAGCTTTCCGCGGCGAGTTGATCCGGACGGAAGCGCTTGCTTGCTTGCGGCTAAAGACCGCCGATTATAGGAGAAGCTCTCCCATCGTTCAAGCGCCCTTTGCAGTTTGGGAATACGCGGGCCATTTGCCTGTCAGTCGCCTCTGCCCGTTTCACCGTACCACTGATGCTATGATGGCACGAATCGCGGTCCTGTCGCCCGTGACATATATTCGAGGAGATCCCCGTGCCCCCAACCCTTTCCCCATCCCTCGCCGGACAAGTCGCCCTGGTCACCGGCTCCAGCCGCGGCATCGGCCTAGCCATCGCCCGGCGCCTGGGCAGCCTCGGAGCCGCCGTCAGCCTCTGCGCCCGCCACCCGGAGCCGCTCGATGCGGCGCGCCGTTCGCTCGCCGAGGAAGGCATCCAGGCGTTCGCCAGCCCCGCCGACGTCACCCGCCCCGCCGACGTAGCCGCGCTGGTCCAGGCGACCCGCCGCGAACTCGGCGAAATCGATATCCTCGTGAATAACGCCGGCATCGGCTGGTTCGGTCCGCTGCACGAAGCCACCGAAACCGATTGGGATGGCGTGATCGATACGAATCTCAAGGCGCCGTTCCTCCTCATGCGCGAGGTCGCCCCGGGAATGATCCGCCGCCGCACCGGCCACATCATCCAGATCGCTTCCCTCGCCGGCAAGAACGCCTTCGCCGGCGGCGCCGTCTACTGCGCCTCGAAATGGGGACTGCTTGGGATGACCTATTCGGCCGCCGAGGACCTGCGCCGCTACGGCATTCGCGCCAGCGTCGTTTGCCCCGGCAGCGTCCTCACCGAATTCTCGCCCCACGCGGGCAAAGACCCCGAAAAGATGCTGCGCCCCGACGATGTCGCCCACGCCGTCGAGATGCTCGTTCTCCAGCGCCCGCAAAGCTTCATCAGCGAAGTCCTGCTTCGCCCCACCGAGAAACCTTGACCTGTCGAGAGGAAAATTTGGAACAGCCGTGCCACCGGGTATCAGTATTGAGGTTCTGGCCCGTAGCCGATTGGCCAACCTCCGATGCCGGACTGCCTGCTTTCGTGCTAAAACTTTCTTTAGAATAGCGCCGTACCCGGCCAGCGAACCGAAGCCGGCCGGAAAGAAAGAGACCCTTCGACATTTATGGCCAACGTCATCATTTACCTGCTGGCCTCCATCGGCGTGGGAGTGCAAGTCTACGCCGCCATCACGAGTAATCTCTGGTGGTCGCCGAGCGGCGCACTGCCGACCGTCGGATTGATTGGCGTCCTGCTGATGGGACTCGGAACGGCCTGGGGCGCGGTGAAAGGCTCCTCCGCGGCCTGGATCGTCTTTATCGGCGCGCTGTTCTGCTGGGCCTTCTACCTGCCCGGACTCGGCAACCTGTTCGGCACCATGCAGCAATTGATTTCCGAGGGCCGACTGTCCTTCGCGTCCACCGCAGTTTACGTGCCGTTGCTCGCCCCGACGCTGCTCCTCGTGGCAACGTTTACGGCCCTGATGAACGGACCCATGGGCAAAAAAGCGGAGTGAAATTTTTCTCTTCGGACCGATCCTTCAACCACGGATGGTTCGCCTGTGGGTTCCCCAGGCTTCGCTTTTAAGCCTGGGGATTTTTTTCGCGACTCGCCTCCGAGACTCCCTGGCCGGCACTTTTCCCAAAATCTGCCCGGCCCGCATTTCTCGCCAGAGGCGCGCCTAAGCGACCTGATCTGTCATTCCGGGCGCAACGCGGAATCCGCTTTTCCGCTTTGCCCGCTTCCCCGTCGCCCAAACCCAGCCTAAATGCGCGGCAGCACGATCCCGCCCTGCGACTGGTATTTCCCCTTCTTGTCCTTGTAGGAAACCTCGCACTGTTCGTCCGACTCGAAGAAGATCACCTGGCACAGCCCTTCGTTCGCGTAAATTTTCGCCGGAAGAGGCGTCGTGTTGCTGATCTCGAGCGTAACGTAGCCCTCCCATTCCGGCTCGAACGGCGTCACGTTCACGATGATCCCGCACCGCGCGTACGTCGATTTCCCCACGCACAGTGTCAGCACGTTTCGCGGAATCCGGAAATATTCCACCGACCGCCCCAGCGCGAACGAATTCGGCGGAATGATGCACACGTCGCCCTTGTACTCGACAAACGACCGCGCGTCGAACTGCTTCGGGTCCACAATCGTCGAGTTCACATTCGTGAAAATCCGAAACTCGTCCGCCACGCGTATGTCGTACCCGTAGGAGGACACCCCGAAACTGATCACCCCTTCCCGCACCTGCCGGTCCACGAACGGCTCGATCATCTTGTTCTCCAGCGACATCCGCCGGATCCAGCGGTCGCTCTTCACACTCATCGTTGTTGTCCTCCTTCAGCCGGGGAAAGCAGCGCAGTTTAATATGCCGCAACCCAATCGTCCAAGGGGTTGCCGTCCGCATTTCCTCTGCGTTCCCTCCGCGGCATCTGCGCCTCTGCGGTGAAACGGCCTTTACTCTCAACTTTGGACTCCAAACTCTAAACTCTCTCCCCTCCCCGTGTTAATGTTCCGTCTTTGTCTGCCTCGAAGGAGATCGGATCATGCGAAAACTGTCGATGACATTGGCCATCCTGCTGGCGGGGGCGGCAACAGCCGCCGCGCAAGGCAAGCCGGTACGGGTATCCCCGAGCTCCATCAATCTGCTCCAAACAAACATCGAGCGCATCGAGCGAGGCGTCAACGCCAACTGGAGCATCTACATCCAGTCTCTCGACACCGGCGAGCAGATCGCCATCAACGCCGACAAGCCCATGGAAACGATGAGCGACATCAAGCTCGCCATCCTCGTCACCGCCTTCCGCCAGATCGACGCCGGCAAGCTCCGCCTCGACGAGCCCGTCACTCTCACCGCCGCCGACAAGCGCTGGGGCACCGGCGTCCTCCGCACTCTCGATCCCGGCTTGAATCTCACCCTCCGCGACGTTCTCACGCTCATGGTCATCCAGAGCGACAACAGCGCCACCGACATGGCCTATCACCTCGTCGGCGGCCCGGCGGTCGTCACGAGCACCATGCGCCAGATGGGTTTCCGAAATATCACCAGCGAACGCACCGCCTTCGAATGGTTCCGCGCGCTCGCCGCCGCCGGCGATCCCTCCTACGCGAATCTCTCGCCCGCCCAACTCTTCGCCCGCGGCTTCCCGAAGATCACCGACGCCGAACTCGATCGCTTCGACGCCGAGGACAAAACGCCCTTCGGCCTCGCCAGCACGCGCGACATCGGCCGCCTGCTCGAAGAGATCGCCCGCGGCAAAGCGGCGAGTCCCGCATCCTGCCGCGAGATGCTGCGCATCCTGCGCATGCAGCAGATGAACACGCGCATTCCCAAATACATCCGCGGCGCAGAAATCGGCCACAAAACAGGCGACTTCCCTCCCTACATCGCCAATGACGCCGCCATCGTTCAATCCCCCGAAGCGAATTTTGTCATTGTGGTTTTCGACGATCACTACCACGGCGTTTACGCGAATCTCGAGGACGCCGTAGCGCGTATCGCCCAACAGGCATGGCTCTATTTCAGCTATCGAGGCGCCCAGCCGCCTTCAGCCACGGCACGTTAGCCCGTGCGCGTCTTCGGTTTTCGTACGAAGGAATAGCTCCAGAAATGGCTCCGAACGTCGCATTTTGAGTGCCCCAGGCTTGGGTTTTAAGCCTGGGGATTTTCTCCCTGCAACTCCGAGCCTGTACAAATAGACCATTTACTCCCGCATCAAGGCTTGACAACCCCCTGCCCCTATGTCTAGCATTCTCCGCTGCTTGGAGGCGGGATGATCAAGCTGGACCTCGTAAACGCTGTCGTGGAACGCCTCGGCAACCGAATCTCCCGTAGCAAAGCCGAAGTAGCGGTGGAAACGGTTTTCGAGTCGATGAAACGCGCCCTGGCTCAGGGCAATCGGATCGAACTGCGCCGCTTCGGTGTCTTCAACGTCAAACGCCGCAAAACCGGCGTTGGCCGTAACCCCCGCACCGGAGAGCAGGTCAGCATTCCCCCGGGCAAAGCCGTCCGCTTCAAGCCCGGCAAGGAATTGCAGTCCCTCTGACCGCGGGAGGCTGGAAGTCCCGGGCTCTCCCCGATCCGTCCGCTCCGCGAAAATCGCGATCGCCCGGCGCATCTCCCCGCGCCCCGCTACTCGTGCGCATCGGGCTACCCTCGCCGCCGCACCGCTCTACCCCGGCCCCGACGCCCAAACCGGGCCCGGTAGCACAGGCACTCCTGCCTGTGCGCCTTCCGCCAGGAGACAAACAACTGCCGCTCCGCCACCGCCAGCATCGACGCCGGCGCCCAGCAATCAGCCTCTTATTGAATGGAATGAACCGAGTCCGGCGTCATCAGAATGAATTGGCAGGAACGAACCACCCGCTCGCAGTCCACAACGCCACGGCGAAGGATCTTTTCCGGCCCCGCATCCGGAAAAGAAACCTGGAATCGCGCCGAAGACAGATCCTTCACCGCCGTCCGCAGCGTCTCTGACCCGCTCACAAATTTCACCGCCGCAACTTTCGGCCCCGGCGCAATCAAAACAAAAAATTCCGCCATTTCCGTGCTCCTCGTCAACCTCGGCATATTGACGGTGCGCAACTTGATCAAATCCTGGCGAGCCCGTTGCTCCGCATCGAACTCCCGCGCGCCGCTCTTGAGCAGCGCCCGCAGCCGCTGGCGAGTCTTCTGCATGGTGTCGACGCTCAACTGCGGCGTTGGCGCCGCGCCGCCAAGACCGAGCGCGAAAGGAGCCGGCGCGCGAGGCGCGGCGAGCGCGAACGCGTAATATTTCTCGGCCTCCTGCGTCTTCCCTTCCTTGTCGTAAATCTCTCCGAGGTGCTTCGCCAGATCGGGGTCTTGCGACAATTGCCACGCCGCAAGCAGATATTTTTCCGCCTCCGCGTCATTTCCCAGCCGGAAATCCACCCACCCGAGCGTGTCCCAGAAATCGGCCAGCTCCGTCACGTTCAAAAGGTCCGTGTAGCTCAGCGAATCCAGCGAGACATTCGCCGTTTCCCGCTCCACTCCCTGTACCGCCTTTTCCGCATACCCCAGCGCGGCGTGCAGATGCAGATTCGCGTCCGCCAGCTCGTAGGCGGCGTTGTTCTCATTCAACGCGCTCGGATCGAGCTGTAATCCCTGCTGGAGCGCGTCAAACGCCTTTGTCGGCTGGTTCGTTTGGAGTTCCGCCTGCCCCAGTCCGAGCAACAGCAGCCCGTTCGTGGGATTATGCTTGACCGCCTTTTCCAGTTCCGGCACGGCCTCCGCGTATCGCTTCTCCATCAGCAGAATGGAGCCGGCGCCCAGCGGCGCGTCGCCGTCGCTGGGATCCGCCTTCTCGAGGCTCCGCCACGTCTCGAGCGCATCATCCGGCCGCCGAAGCATGATCTGCGCGCGCGCCAGCACCCTGTAGCTGAACGCCTGCTTCGGATCGGCCGCGATCGCCTTTCTCAGTTCCTCGATGCCCTGGTCCACGTCGCCCTGATCGAGATGAACCGCGCCGAGTCCCGCCCACGCCATCGCGAATTTCCCGTCGGCGGTGACCGCCTTCTCAAAGAAGTTCGCCGCATCGGCAAAGTCCCGCTGTCCCATTGCCTTCCGGCCTTGCTCGTAAAATGATTCCGCCTGCTGCGGCACGACGCTCGCGCCGGAGGCGGCGCTTGTGCTCTTCACTCGCAGCGAAATCATCGCCGTTGCGTCGTCCTTCACCGCCTGGACGAATTTCTTGTATTCGCCCATCTCCGCCGCCGGCACCTTGTTCTCCTTGATGGTCAGGCGCCTTTCGCCGTGCAGCACTCCGTTCGCGAAGGAATACTGGCTGTGATATTCCGCGAAATCCTCCACCAGATTGGCCGCTGCCGGCACCACCGGCGTATATCCCGCCGGAAGCGTCACGTTCGCCGTGTAATCATCCTCGGCCGGCGATCCCAAACGGACAGGCTTCTTCGCCGCCTTCGCCTTGTCTTCCGCCGCCGGAAAGTCCAATCGCGGCAGAGGCAGGGTGATTTTCCCGTCGGACCAGGATGAATAGTCCTTCCGTGTGTAGTGGTATGAAATCTTGAGCGACGAATCGGTCGTGTCGACCGGACTCAAGACGACCTTGCTGACCGTTCCCCCGAATCCCATGCGGTAGGAAATGGCCTGCACCAGGTTCTTCCAGCGCGCCTCGGACGTCGCGCGGAAGGCGAGTCGCACCAGGACCTCCGAATCGTCACCGACGTTCGCCTTCATATCCGAATCGAGCGTTCCCGCCGTGTCCAATTTCGCGTCCGCGGTGAAACTCTCCGACATCGGGAACGGAGGATTCGCAGGCGTCTTCACGAGCTGCGCGGGCCCGTCGTCGGGCATCACCAGCGCCTCCTTGCCCCGCAAGTTCGCCAGCAAATAGCCGGCCGGCGCCACGCCGGGCGTCGTATCCAGCCACAGGTATCCCGTCCCTTGGGGCACCGCCGCAATCACGTGATCGAAATCCCCGGGAGACGGCACGCTCGGATCGATCTTGTGACTCGAATTGATCAGCGCCGGATACGCCTTCACGCCCGCCGCCGCAAGCAATGCCGCCAGCAGCGTCTCCTTGTCCTTGCAATCCCCGTAGTCGTTGTTCAGCACCTCGTCGGCCGTGTGCGGCTGATAGCGCCCGATACCGAACGCCACGCCAACGTACCGGAATTGCAGCGACACGTAGTTGTATATGGCCCGCACCTTCTCCGCGTCCGTCGTCATCCCCTTCGTCAACTCTTCTTCCTTCGCCCGGATCGCCGCCGTCGGCACGGCCCGCGGCACGGCCAGCCCTCGATACCACGCGCCCACGCCCGCCCAGTTCCGGAACGAAGTCACCACCACATCCGCCGGAGGAGCGTCCAGCGACTCCCGCGTCCGCTCCGTTGCGTCCTCGGTTTCGTGCCGGAGATGCGAAGTCTTCCACGTATAGATCCGCTCGCCCGATTCCACCGTCACCACCGGCTTCAGCGAGCCGCTCCCGACAGTCACCTGGCGGCCGCTCGGAACAATCAGTTTCAGCTCCTCGCTCAGCGTGATGATGTTCTTCACGAAGTTGTAGCTGTACCAGAATTCCCCCGGCGTCAGCGGCTTCTCCCGAACCCGGTATTCGTATTCGACCGTGCAGCCGGGTTCCAGGCCCTTCACCGCCACCTGCTTCTCGCGAATGTCGCTGTAGTACGGCGCCTCGCGCGTGATCTCGGCCGGCATGTCCTGAACCGAATCGACGGGAGTATCCACCACCGTCCCGTCCGCCTTGCGCACCCGCACAGAGACGACGTCGAGCGTCGCATTGGCCGAAGCATATGGCAGGTTCAGGATGCTGAATTCCTGCACGCCGGCCTGCGTCTGAATCTTCGCCACGGCCTGCGTGTCGCTGGTCGAGGTGCCGTCCTTCTGGAACACAACGTTTGTCAGCACCTTCTCGTAAATGATCGGCTCGTTCGAGTAGTCCGGGGCCTTCGCCGGCGATGCGCCGCTGCTCTTGGCTTGCGTTTGCTTGTCGCTGGAGCCGGAAGTCGCGGGGCGCGAATTCTGGCCGGAAAGAGGAACCGCGCTGAACAACAGCCCCGCAAAAAGGGAGAACCAAACCCCGAATCGTCTGATACGCATGTTGGCCTGTGAGGTACTCAGCTTGAAATTTGAATCGTCGCGCCCAATTTGATCTCGGCCCGGCCGCCACCCTACTACCGAATTCCCCGATTGGCAATCCCCATTCGCTCTCCCGGAAAACGGAAAAGCAACGGGGAATGTTCCTTCCCCCGTTTTACCCGCGGCCCCGTTCCCGGCTTCCGGGTCCCGAGCCGCCTCTCCGGCTCAACGCCATTGTCGGCCGCGACCGGCGCAAGGCTGCCGCCTGCGGTTCGGAATGAAAATGTGCGCTAAGATAAGCCGGACATGGACGGCGGCAACGGCCATCATCAGTTCCCGGCGGAAATCACTCTCGAGCCTGTCGGCGTTCGTTTCCAGGCGCCGCCGCCCTACGCGTACGAGCGGCGCGATGTGCGCTCGGCGGTGATTGCCGCAATTCTTTTCGTGCTCACCGTGCTTTCCACTCTGGCCGTCGGCACCGAGTTCGCCTCGGCCTACGAGGCCGGCGTCGCGCCATTCTCGAACGGCAGCATCTTCCCCTACTTCTCCGTCTTGCATCACCCAGCGGTGCTGCTCACCGGTCTTCCCTTCGCTTTCACGCTGATGGGAATCCTGCTCGCGCATGAACTCGGCCACTTCTTCGCCTGCCGCTACTACCGGATTCCGGCCAGTTATCCCTACTTCATCCCCGCTCCCACGCTGATCGGCACGCTCGGCGCCTTCATCCGCATTCGCGCGCCCATCATCAACCGCAAGGCGCTTTTCGACATCGGACTCGCGGGCCCGGTGGTCGGCTTCCTGTTCGCGCTGCCGGCGCTGGCGATAGCCATTTCCATGTCGAAAGTCGTTCCCGGCGCGGCGGGCCAGGGCTGGCTCATCTTCGGCAATCCTCCGCTCGTGCGCCTGCTCGAAGCGGTTCTCCGCCCGAACGTGCACGCGGGCGATCTGCTGCTGAGTCCGGTCGGCCGCGCCGCCTGGGTGGGCCTGTTCGTCACCGCGCTCAATCTGCTTCCGGCCAGCCAGCTCGACGGCGGCCATATCATCTACGCGCTCTTCTCGGAAAAGCACCGTCTGCTCTCGCTCGCCGTCGTCATCGCCTTGGTCCCGATGGGCTGGCTCTGGGACGGCTGGCTGCTCTGGGCCGTGCTTCTGCTGTTCATCGGTTTCCGCCATCCGCCCCTGCTCGACCGCTGGGAGCCGCTCGACGCCAAACGAAAATTCTGGGCGGTGATCGCGCTCGTCATCTTCCTCCTCTGCTTCACCCCCATCCCCTTCGCCCTCCACGTCTAGCCCGCATCTCTTGCCAAACTGCTGGCCCCGCGCCCCGATGCGCGAAACTCTGGAGGGCGCTCGACCACCCCCGGTAGCACAGGCATTCCTGCCTGTGCGCCTTTTCTCCAATTTCCCCTCGCACCAAACCAGCGAGCCATGAAGTCCCGCCGGCTTTTTCCGCTGCGCATGCGAAACAAACATTCGCGACGAGCAGCGCAAGACCCCAGGAAATTTTCCCACTTACAGCCCCATGGACGCGGAGGTATGCTCCCTGAGCGGAGGGGCCCGAATCCATGAACGAAAACTTCAAGGCTGCGCGTGATCTCCTGCTTCGTCATCGAGAAGACTACGCCGCCGCCTGCGCCAACTTCCGCTGGCCTGCTCTCGACCAGTTCAACTGGGCGCTCGACTGGTTCGACCCGCTGGCGCAAAGCGACCGACGCGACCAAACAGCCCTATGGGTCGTGCGCGAAGACGGCGGCGAGGACAAACTTTCCTTCGCTGAACTTTCCGACCGCTCCTCCCGCATCGCCAATTTCTTCCGCAACCTCGGCGTCCGCCGCGGCGACCGCATCCTGCTCATGCTCGGCAACGAGCCCGCGCTCTGGGAAACGATGTTAGCGGCCATGAAACTCGGCGCCGTGGTCATCCCCTCCACCGCTCTGCTCACGCCGGAAGACGTCGCCGACCGCATCGCCCGCGGCCACGCGCGTCACATCGTCTCCGCCGCCGAATTCACTCCAAAGTTCCAGAACGCGCCGCCCACCTGCACGCGAATCGCGGTCGGTGACCCAATCCCCGGCTGGCATCGCTTCGACGAAGGTTACGCAGCCCCGGCCGAATTCTCCCCCGACGGAATCACAAACGCCGCCGATCCGCTCCAGCTCTACTTCACCTCCGGCACCACCACGAAACCCAAGCTCGTCCTCCACAGCCACGCCAGCTATCCCGCCGGCCATCTCTCGACGATGTACTGGCTCGGCCTCCAGCCCGGCGATGTCCATTGCAATCTCTCCTCGCCCGGCTGGGCCAAACACGCCTGGAGCTGCTTCTTCGCGCCGTGGAACGCCGAGGCGACTGTCTTCGTTTTCCAGCAATCGCGGTTTCATCCGCGCCCCCTGCTGGATACGCTCGCCCGCTGCCGCATCACCACCTTCTGCGCGCCGCCAACCGTCTGGCGCATGCTAGTGAAAGAAAAACTCGCCGCCTGGCGCATGAGCCTCCGCGAAGCCGCCAGCGCCGGCGAGCCGCTCAATCCCGAAGTGATCGAACAGGTCCGCAACGCCTGGGGCGTGACCATCCGCGACGGCTACGGCCAGACCGAAACCACCGCCCAGGTCGGCAACCCTCCCGGCCAGCCGCTCAAGCCCGGCTCGATGGGCCGCCCGCTGCCCGGCTACCGCGTCGTGGTGCTCGACGCCGACGGCGAGGAAGCCCAGGAGGGCGAACTGTGTCTGCGCCTCGATCCCGCGCCGCTAGGCCTCATGCCCGGCTACCAGGCCGCCGATGGCAACATCCAGCCGCTCTCCGGCCCCGCCTACCGCACCGGCGACGTAGTCTCGCGCGACGCAGACGGTTACCTCACCTTCGTCGGCCGCGCCGATGACGTCTTCAAAGCCTCCGACTACCGCATCAGCCCATTCGAACTCGAAAGCGCGCTCATCGAACATCCCGACGTAGTCGAATGCGCCGTCGTTCCCTGCCCCGATCCGCTTCGCACCGCCGTGCCAAAAGCCTTCATCGCTCTGCGCTCGGGCGTCCCCGCCACGCGAGAAACCGCGCTGGAAATTTTCCGGCACATCCGCCGCGCGCTAGCTCCCTACAAACGCGTGCGTCGAATCCAATTCGGCGAACTCCCCAAAACCATCTCCGGAAAAATCCGCCGAGTCGAACTCCGCCGCGCCGAGCAAGCCCGCAAGGAAACAAGCCCCCGCCCCGCTTCGGAATTTCGAGAAGAAGATTTCCCCGAATTGCGGTAGATTGTGAGTAAGACTTGGCGGAGGCCCACCTCCGCCCAAAACGGGGTCCGGCGCCGCTGGACTATCCTTTCAGCCCCGCCGCAAATGCATCTTCCCCCAGAAGGTTGGCATCGAAAATTACAATGAACTCCACAGACGCGAATTCCCGCTTCTCCGCGCAAGCTGTGCTCTCCGCTTGGGGAAAAATCCTCAGCGGCAAAGCGCCCATGATCTCGATCGAGATCACTCGCGAGTGCCCGCTCACCTGCCCCGGATGCTACGCCTACGGCGAGAATCATCTGGGCGGGGAAACCACCCTCCGGCAGCTCAGCGACCTGCGAGGTGACGCGCTGGTCGAAGGCGTGCTGAATCTCGTCGACAAACACAAACCTCTCCACGTCTCCCTGGTCGGCGGCGAGCCGCTCATCCGCCATCGCGAACTCGGCAGAATTCTTCCCGCGCTCAGCGAACGGGGCCTGTTCACTATCGTTGCTACGAGCGCAGTCATCCGCATACCCGAATCCTGGATGAAGATCCCGCATCTGCGCGTGACGGTTTCCGTCGACGGCCTGCCCGAGCATCACGACGTCCGCCGCAAGCCGGCCACCTACGAGCGCATCCTCGCGAACATCGCGGGCTGCTCGGTGAACATCCACTGGGTGATCACGCGGCCCATGCTCGAGCGGCCCGGTTATCTGGAAGAATACGTCGCCTTCTGGAATGCGCGTCCCGAAGTCAACAGGATCTGGGTCAGTCTCTATTCGCCTCAAATCGGCGAGGAGAGCCCGGAAATGCTAAGCCCCGGCGATCGCGAAGCGGTCGCGCACGAATTGCCCGCCCTCGCCGTCCGTTATCCCAAACTTCTGGTCACCGGCGGAATGGCCCGCGCGTATCTCCACCCTCCCGCCAATCCCGGCGAATGCCTGTTCTCGAAAATGTCGGTGAACTATTCCGCCGATCTCGAAACCCTCGTCGAGCCATGCATCTTCGGCGGGACGCCCGACTGCTCGCAATGCGGCTGCTCGGCCACCAGCGCCTTCCACTCGATGCGGGAGGTTCCCGTGGCGGGCCCGGTGAAGATCGGCCATTTCGTCGCCGCATCGGTCGCCATCGGCCGCCTCGCCGAATCTCTCCGCTCGCATGCGCTGGTCCATCGCCGCTGGCGCGCCCGCCCGCCGAAACGCGGGGAGCAGCTAGTGCACATCCGCTAGGAACACCCGCACACGCCCACGCTCCGCGCCAATGGCGTATCATGGAGAAAAGCGGGGACGCCGGTAACCGGCAACAACAACCACCCAGGACCAAATGAACCGAAGCGGAGAACGCACGGCCTCCGCCAAACCGCCCTCCGGCCCGCCCCGAACGAATTCTCCGAAAGGAGGCACCACCATCATGGCCACCCCAGCCAAATCCCCCCGCGTAAACATCGGCCTCACCGACGAGCAGCGCAAGGGTGTCGTCGACATCCTCACCCGAACCCTTTCCGACGAGTACCTGCTCTACACCAAAACCCGCAACTACCACTGGAACGTCGTCGGCCCGCAGTTCAACGACCTGCACAAATTCTTCGAAGCCCAATACGACGAAATCGACCGGATCATCGACGAAGTCGCCGAGCGCATCCGCCAGTTGGGCGCCAACGCCCCCGCCACTCTGGCCGAATTCTCCCGGCACACCCGCCTGGTCGAAAACCCCGGCGAATATCCCGACGCGCGCGCCATGATCGAAAATCTCCGCGCCGATCACGAAACCACCATCCGCTACCTGCGGTCCGACCTCGAAGCGGTGGGCGGAAAATACAGCGACATGGGGACGAACGACTTCCTCACCGGATTGATGGAGATACACGAGAAGATGGCGTGGATGTTGCGCTCGTACCTCGAAGGGCCGTCGGTCGGCCACGCCGGGCACGCTACATCAGGCTGACCGGGTCCACGTCGACGAGCACGGCGGTTTCCGGAATCTCTTTCGCCGCGCAGAACGCGACGCACCCCCCGAGCGCCCGCACCAGCGCCGAGCGCCGCGGCGACTTCAGCAGAAACTGGAAACGGTGCTCGCGTTTCAGCCGCGCGAGCGGAGCCGGCGCCGGCCCCAGCACCTTCAGCCCCTCCGCCTCGCTCCGGCCGAAATAGCCGGCCAACGCACGCGTCCATGCGAGCACGCGCTCGAGGTCCCGGTCCCGCACCACCACGTTCGCCAGCGCGGCGAACGGCGGATAGTGCATCAGCCGCCGGAAGCGCACCTCCTGCTCGAAAAATGCCGGATAGTCCTGCCGCGCCGCGTGCTGAATCGCGTAGTGCTCCGGATGATAACTCTCGACCAGCACGCGCCCCGCAAGCTCGCCGCGCCCCGCGCGCCCGGCCACCTGCGTGAGCAACTGGAACGCCCGCTCCGCCGCGCGAAAATCCGGCACGGCCAGCGCGCGATCCGCGCCCACGACGCCCACCAGCGTCACCCGCTGAAAATCGTGCCCCTTCGCCACCATCTGCGTGCCCACCAGAATATCGATCTCGCCGCGCGCGAAAGCGCCCAGCACGCGCTGATAGTCCTGACGCGAACGAGCCGTATCGCGGTCGAGCCGCGCCACGCGCGCGCGCGGAAATTCCGCGCGCAAATACTCCTCGATCCGCTCGGCTCCCTCGCCGAAATAGTAGAGGTGCTCGGAGCGGCATTTCGGGCACAAGGCCGGCACGCGAATCGAATACCCGCAGTAGTGGCACACCAGCCGGTCGCGCCGTTTGTGATAGGTCAGCGCGATGCTGCAATTCGCGCACTCGATCGTCGCCCCGCAGGCCCGGCACAGTATGAACCACGAATATCCCCGCCGGTTGATCAGCACCAGCGCCTGCGTCCCGCCCTCGAGGCACTCCCCGATGCCCCGCACCATCGCGCTCGAAACCGGCAACGCGCGCTTGGTCTCCTCGAAATCCGCCCGCAGATCCACCACGTCCACCCGCGCCATCGGCCGGTTCTCCACGCGCCCGCCCAGCTCGAGCAATTGGTATTTGCCCGCGCGCGCGTGCTGGTAACTTTCGAGCGAAGGTGTCGCCGAGCCAAGCACCACGGCCGCGTTTTCGAGCTTGGCGCGCATCACGGCCGTATCGCGTCCGTTGTACCGCGGAGTCTCTTCCTGCTTGTAGCTCCCCTCCTGCTCCTCGTCCACAACCACCAGCCCCAGATTCGGCACCGGCGCGAAAACGCCCAGCCGCGTCGCCACCACCACCGGCGCCTCGCCGCGCCGGATTCGCCACCACTCCCGCGCGCGTTCGGCATCCGGCAACGCGCTGTGCAGCACCGCGACGCGATCGCCAAACCGCGCCCGCGCCTGCCGCCCCACCCCGTACGTCAGCGCAATTTCCGGCACCAGCAACACTGCTCCACGCCCGCGAGCGAGCACCGCTTCGACAGCCCGCAGGTAAACTTCCGTCTTCCCGCTCCCCGTAGCGCCAAACAACAATCCCGTCTGGAAAACTCCCGCGTCGATCCAGCCGCGAATCTCGCCCAGCACCCGCTCCTGCCCGCCCGTCAGCTCCCGTATCGGAGCAAACTCGTCAGGATCGATCTCTTCCGGCTCGGCGCCGAACGCCTCTTCCCAGCTTTCGAGCTTTCCCTGCCGCGCCAGCCGCTCGATCACGGCCCTGCCGACGCCCGCCTGCCGCGCCGCCACAACCATCGGCAGCGCTCCGGCATTGAGCAGCGCGTCCCTCACCCGGTTCTCCGCTTCGCTTTCCGCCTCCGCTTCGTTCTTCCACGCGACGATTTTCTGTCCGCGCGAGCGCCGCCGCCCCGCCCTCTCGCGCATCTCCAGAAACTTCCGCGCCATCAGCCGCTCGATCGCGCCGCCGACGCCTTCATGCCGCGCCAGCCGTTCGAGCCGCGCGCCACTCACCTCGCCCCCGGCGTCGGCGATAGCGCCGAGCACCGCCGCATCGATGCGTTCGCTCTCCGAACCTGCCTTTCCAGAATCCGGCAATCCACCTGCCGGGCCAGAAGTGCCGCCGAGAGCCCCTGTCCCTCCGTGTCCTCCGTCATCTTCTCCGTGTTCTCTGTGTTTTTCTTCTTGTTCTTCTCTCCGTTCTCCGCGTCCTCTGCGTCTCTGCGGTGAACCGGGTCTTGCCCCCGCAAGTTCCCCCAACCGCTCCCGCCCCGCTTCCGTGATCGAAAAATGCCGCTGCCGCCGAATCTCCACCGCCGGCGGCAGCACCGCCCGAAACACCTCGCCCGGAGGCGCCAGATAGTATTCGGCCACCCAGCGCCCCAGCCGGACCACGTTTTCGGTAAGTGCGGGAATGACGTCAGGAACGTCGAGAACGGATTTGATCTTGTCGGTTTCCGGCGGCGAGTCGCTAGTCGCCAGCGCCACGCCCACCATTACCCGATTCCGAAACGGCACTACGACCCGCGACCCAACCTCGACCGCCGGCGCAAGTTCCTCCGGCACCCGGTAGGTAAACAGCCGCCGAAGCGGAACCGGCAACGCAACGTCGCAAAATTTTTCGCCCATCGTCGGCCTAGTCTATCAGCCCCCCGCGACTTTCTTCGCGCCCTTCACGCTCCATCGGCAAGGTTGAAAGCGTCTCCCAGAAGCCTCCGTGCCCTCCGTCCTTTCTCCGTGCCCTCTGTGAGAACGCCTTTCATTCCCTCAAGCCGAAAGAATCACCACCCCCGCAAAAATCAGCGCCACCCCCACCCACTGTTTCCCCTTCAATTTCTCCCGCAGCACCACCGCCGCCAGCAGCACCGTCACCGCCGCATACAGCGAAGCAATCACCGTAACAATCGAAACGTGCCGGAACTCCATCCCGAAATTGTTCGAAAGATACGCCCCAACGTCGAGCGCCCCCATCGCCGTAAGCATCCACACCATCCCCCGCCGTGGAATGCGCAAACTCTGCCGCGCCGGCCAAGCCGCCGCTCCCAGCCCAAGCGTAGCCACCAGCCGCAGCACCCAGACCGACATCAGTCCTCCCAGCGCCGGCACCACATGAAATCCAAGCAGCCAGAACATCACGCCGAACCCCATCGCCGCCAAGAGCGCCCACCCCACTCCCGCCCTCGGGTTCTGCGACTCCGCGCCCGCCGCCGCGCCCGGCACCTCGCCCGTGCCTCCCGCCGCGCCCACCGTCAGCCCAACGCCCACCAGCACCAGCGCAATTCCCGCCCAGCGCCCCGCGGTCACTTGCTCCCCGCTCGCCATCGCTAGCATCGCCGTCAACGCCGGATATCCCGCCGAAATCGGCGCCACCACCGCCAGCTTCCCCGTTTCGAACGACCGATAGAGCGCCAGCACCGCCGCCGCGCTCAATATCCCCGCAAGCCCGGCCCACGCCCAAGCGGTCCTGGTGGCGTGCAACTCCGTTCCCGGATTCCTCGCCAGCCAAATCGTGCTCAGCAGCCCCAGCCCAAACGCCTGCATGAAAAACAGGCTCCGATAAGCGCCCAGTTCCCGCGAGGCGTACCGCGCCAGGAAATCGGCCACACCCCAGCAGATCGCCGCCGACAGCCCGAGAATGATGCTCATTGCCATGGGTGAAAGATGATAGGACAAAAAGGCGTGATCAGTGACCGGCGTCCCGTGACCGGTGATCCCGGCCCCAAGGATCAGCAACCAGGAAGGTCAATTCCCCATCGTGGACACGGACGTAGGGGCGACGTGCGGTCGCCCTTTTCACCAAGGCCACGGTTGCGTGATATGTCAAACAACCACTGCCGCGACGGACACGGGTCACGAACGAAGACTCACGTCTTCTTCGCGCTCTTCTTAGGCACTTTCAGCCCCAACTCCGCCATGACCTTCTGCAAATCTTCCCAGAACGATCCCCTTCGCGTTGGGATTGCGAAGCAAATAGGCAGGATGATAAGTAGGCAGCAGTTTCGCCCCGCGCCAGTTGAACCATTTTCCGCGCACACGCGCCATCGGTTCGCCGCCGCCAAGCAGCGCCTGCGACGCCACGTTGCCCAGGCACACGATCACCTTCGGCTGAATCACCGCCAGTTGCCGCTCGAGAAACGGCCGGCAGGTCGAAGTCTCATCATTCTCCGGCGTGCGATTGCTTGGCGGCCGGCATTTCACCACGTTGCAGATGTAAACGTCCTTCCGCTCGAGCCCCATCGCCTCGATCATCTGCGTCAGCAGCTTTCCCGCGCGCCCGACGAACGGCAGTCCCTGCCGGTCTTCTTCCTGTCCCGGCCCTTCCCCCACGAACACCAGTTTTGCGCGGGGATTGCCGTCGCCAAAAACGATCCGCGATCGCGATTCGTGCAGCTTGCAGCGGGTACATTCGCCAAGATCTTCGCGGATCCGTTCGAGCGTATCGCCCTCGACGCGCTCGGCCGGCTCGAAAAGCGACGTGCCGCCGAGAACCGGCAGCGGCTTCATCTCCCGCGCCTCCCGCTCCGGTGCCGCGGCTGCGGCGCGCTTTGAAGCGCCGGCGCCGGCGGAGGGAGAAACGGCTTCCGGCGCGGGAACGGTATCGGGCCGCGCGGCGACCGCAGCCTCAACCGCCGCGGCGTGCCTCACCGTCCGGCTCGAATAAAAAGAACGGATTCCGATGTCTTCGTAGTATCGAAGCCGGGCCTCAAGCCTGGCCAGCGTTTGCTCGTCCATGAGCCTTCTTGGTGGTGGATTTCAGTCGCAGCACTTCATCCAGAATATGGTCGGCGACCTCGCGCTTGGTGAGTCGCGGCAGCTCGCGCTCGGCGCCGTCGCGCGCGAAGAAGGTGACGACGTTGGTATCGACGTCGAATCCGGCCCCGCGCTGGGTGACGTCGTTGGCCACGATCAGGTCCACCGGTTTCGCCTTCAGCTTCCGCCGCGCATGGTCGGCCAGCCGCTCGGTCTCGGCCGCAAATCCCACCACGATCCGGTTCTTCTTGTGCCGGCCCGTCTCGGCCAGGATGTCCGGCGTCATTTCGAGTTCCAGCGTCTGGTGCGGCGTGCCGCGCTTCACCTTTTGCGGTGCTGCATCGCCGGCCGGTAGTCGGCCACCGCGGCGGCCATCACCACGATCGTCGCCGGCTCCAGATGCTCGCGCACCGCGCGGCTCATGTGCTCGGCGCTGCGTACCGCCACGAATTCGGCTCCTCGCGGCGGCGTGAGCGCCGTCGGCCCGCTCACCAGCACCACCGAGGCTCCGCGCTCGAGCGCCGCCTCGGCCACCGCGTACCCCATGCGCCCCGACGAACGGTTCGTCAGGAAACGCACCGGATCGATGTCCTCGCAAGTAGGCCCGGCGGTGACGAGCACCGTCTCGCCCACCAGGTCCCGCCGCGGGCTGAGCGTCTCGCGCACCGCCGCGAGAATCGCCTCATGTCCCGCCAGGCGCCCCGCTCCGGTCATCCCGCAAGCCAGGTAGCCTTCGTCCGGATCGACCACGCGCACGCCGCGCGCGCGCAGCCGCGCCAGATTCTCCTGCGTCGCCGCGTGCTCCCACATGTTGACGTTCATCGCCGGAGCGACAACGACGGGAGCCTTGGTGGCAAGATAGAGCGTGGTGAGGAAATCGTCGGCGATGCCCGCGCGCGAGTCTTGGCGAGGATGTTCGCGGTCGCCGGCGCGATGAGCAGCAGATCGATCCGCTGCGCGACGGCAATGTGCTCGATCGCGCTTTCGACATTGCCGGCCCGGCTTCCGAGCGCCAAACATCCCCGTGATGACTTTGTGCCCGGTGAGCGCGGCGAAGGTGAGCGGCGTGATGAAACTCCTCGCGCGCCTGCGCGTCATCACCACTTGAACGTCGAAGGAGTCCTGCTGCAGCCGGCGCACCAGTTCCGCGGCCTTGTAAGCCGCCACGCCGCCCGACACGCCCAAAGCGATGCGCATCGGTCACCGCCTCGCAGAATCGGGATGGAAAAATGATGCCTCGGGGCCCAAGCCGTACGCGTGAGACGCCGCTGAAAACGGCGACAGCCGCGCCGGAGCTCTTCCCTCTAGGACTCCTCTTCTTCTTCCTCGCCCGGCCGGGCGGGGATATCGAACTCGAGCAGGCCGCGCTTCAATTCCTGCTGGGCCACGCGCGTCGGCTGGTGCGACTTGGGATTGTCGACCAGCGGGGGCGCCCCGGCCAGTAATTGGCGCGCGCGGCGCGACGCCACCACCACGTACGCAAACAGGCTCACAGGCGCTTGGCTCTTCACGGTCATCAGTTCGCTCCTCCGAAACTCGCCAGAATCTCTTCCACCCGCGCCTGGTTTCGCGCGGTTTCCAGTCTTGCCGCCACCGCGACGGCCTGTATGCGGCGGCCGGCGGCTTCCAGATCGTCGTTGACCACCGTGTACTCGTATTCCCGGTAACCGGCCATTTCCTGCCGCGCACGCTCGAGCCGCCGCTCGATCTCTCCGTCGGAATCCTGCCCGCGCTCGCGCAACCGCCGCTCCAACTCCTCGCGCGAAGGCGGTACGATGAAGATTCCCACCGCGTGCGGCAGCTTTTGCTTCACCTGGCCGGCGCCCTGCACGTCAATTTCGAGCACCAGGTCCTTGCCCTCCGACCGGGCGCGGTCCAACTCCTCGCGCGGGGTCCCGTAGTAATGGTGGCCGAAGACGCAGGCGTATTCGAGAAACTCTCCGGCCTCGATTTTTCGCCGGAATTCCTCCTCGGATACAAAATTGTACCATTCGCCGGGCTTTTCCGACGGACGGGGCGGCCGGGTGGTGCAGGAAATCGAAAACAGCATAGTCCCGGCACTTCAATCAGCTTTTTGACCAGTGTGCTCTTCCCCGAGCCCGAGGGGCCGGAGACAATGAAAACCAGAGTTTCCCTTTGCGCCTCGCTCATTCGATGTTCTGCACCTGTTCCCGCAGTTTTTCGATCTCCGCCTTCACGCCCAGCCCCGCGCGGGTGATCTCGAGCCCGTCCGGCCCGAGCGCCGGCGCCTTGGCGAGCGTTGTATTTACCTCGCGCTGCATCTCCTGGCAAAGGAAATCGAGCGTCTTGCCCGCTTCGCCCGGCGCCTCGAGCGAGCGCTGAGAACTGTTCGAGGTGGCTCCCGAGCCGCGTAATCTCCTCGGTCGTGTCGCTGCGCGCCGCCACCAGCGCCGCTTCCTGCGCCAGCCGCGCCGGATCCACCGGACCCGTGCTCACGAGTTCCTTCATCCGCTCGCGCAGCCGCTCCGCATACGCCGGCCGCGCCCGCTCGCCCAGCATCCCCAGCCGGCCGACCTCTTCCACCATCCGGGCCACCGCCCGCGCCATCTCCTCGCCCAGCCGCGTCCCTTCGGCCAGCCGCATCTGGTCGAGCCGGTCGAGCGCCCGTCCGAGCGCTCCCTCGAGCAGCTCCGTAATTCGTTCGATTTCCGCGGCGTCGGCCAGCGATCCCGTCTCCACCACGCCCGGCAGCCGGAAAATCGCCCCAAGGTCCGGCTCCCGCTCGAGCCCGAATTTCACCTTCATCCGTTCCATCGCTTCGAGGTACATCGCCGCCGCTTCGTCGTTCACCCGCACTTCCGCCGGCCGCACCGATTCCACTCGCACGTACACATCCAGATGCCCGCGCCGCACCTTGCCCCGCACCACGTGCCGCACCACCGGCTCGAGCGCTTCGAGCCCTTCGGGAACATGCGCGTGCAGGTCGAGAAAGCGGTGGTTCACGCTGCGCACGCTCGCCCGCACCACGCGCCCCTGCTCCTCGGCCGCGGCCTCGGCGTATCCGGTCATCGAGCGCGAACGGGCCGTCATGCGTCGAGCGTTCCCGTGGGACGCCCCAGCGCCTCGCTGTGCGCGAACTGGAGCTCCTAGAGCCGGCTGTACAGCCCGCCCCGCGCCAGCAGTTCGTCGTGCGTGCCCATCTCCCGAATTTCGCCTTCGTCGAGCACGACGATGCGGTCCGCCCCGCGCACGGTCGCCAGGCGATGCGCAATCACGAAGACCGTCCGGCCCTCCATCAGGTTGCCCAGCGCCCGCTGCACCAGCTGCTCCGATTCGGCGTCGAGCTGCGAGGTGGCTTCGTCCAGAATCAGGATCGGCGCGTCCTTCAACAGCGCCCGCGCGATCGCCAGCCGCTGCCGCTCGCCGCCCGAGAGCCGCTGCCCGCGCTCCCCGAGCTGCGAATCGTAGCGGTCGGGCATGTGCTGAATAAAGTCGTGCGCCAGAGCCGCCTTGCGCCGCGTTCACCACGCGCTCGCCGGAAACGCCCGGCCGCCCATAGCAGATATTGTTCCAAACGGTGTCGTTGAAGAGGATCGTCTCCTGCGTCACCATCGCGATCTGCTCGCGCAGCGAGCGCAGCGTCACGTCGCGCACGTCCACGCCGTCGACCCGGATCGACCCTGCCGGTCACGTCGTAGAAGCGCGGCAGCAGGTTCACCAGCGTGCTCTTGCCCGCGCCGCGAAAGCCCGACGATCGCCACCACTTCTCCGTGCCGCACCGTCAGGCAAAGTTTCTTCAGCACCGGCGGCCCGTCCTCGTACCCGAACGTCACGTGATCGAATTCCACCTTGTCCGAGAACGGCGCCATCGGCCGCGCGCCCGGCCGTTCGATCCCCTCCTCGCCGAGCGCCAGGAAACCGAACACCTGATGCGAGGCGCCCAGCGCGAGCTGGAAATGCTGGTAGATGCCGCCCAGCCGCTTCACCGGCGTCGAGCTGCGCAAGAGCGCATACGCGAAAGCGATCACCATCCCTTTCGTCATCACCCCGTACCGGATCTCGTCCCGCGCGTAGAGAACGATCACGCACAGCACCACCGCCCCCAGCAGCTCCATCATCGGGCTGCTCATCGCGTAGGCGCTCACCCATCGCATGTTTTCCCGCAGCAGCCGCCGCGCCGCCTTCCGGAATCGCTCGATCTCGAACCGCTCCATTCCGAACGCCTTCACGATCCGGTTCCCGGTCACCGTCTCGTGCAGGATCTGGCTCAGCTCGGCCAGGCGCCGCTGGCTCTTCTCCACCGAACCGCGAATCCGCCGCCCCAGCTTGCCCACCGGCCACACGACCAGCGGCACCAGCACCAGGAGCCCAGCGCCAGGTGCCAGTCGATATAAAGCAGGACCAGCACCAGGAAAATCAGCGTGAAGAGCTGGCGGAAAAAATCCGCCAGCCATTCCGAATAGGCGCTGCGAATGCGCTCGATGTCGTTGATCACCGCCGAAACCAGCCGCCCGGTTCCCTGCTGCTGGAAAAAACCGATCGGCTGGTAGATCACCTTGCCGTACACCTGGTTCCGCAGATCGGTCACCGCCGATTGTCCGGCGTACTGAATCAGCAGATCGCCCAGAAACTCCGCCAGCGCCTTCACCAGAAAGATCATGCACAGCGCGATCGCGAAGACCGACCAGACGTAGCGCACCGAGCTCGGCAGGAACGAATTCAGATAGATCGTGTGGTTGAAATAGGGGATCGTCAGCAGCTTCAGCTGCCCGCCGACCATCTGCGGATCGAGCACGCGGTCGAACAGAGGCTTGATCATCAGCGCGATCGCGCCTTCGGCCGCGCCCACCACGCACAACAGCCCGATCGCCGCCGCGATCAGCCAGCGGTAGGGCCGGGCGTAGCCGAGCAGGCGCCGAAGATCGTCGGATGGTTTCAAGCGGTGTTTTCCGCCTCCGCTGGCGGCTTGAACGTCAAAACTAGGAACCGCGCCGGGAAATGTCAAGCCACCGTGCGTTCGACGTCCCGGTGCGTCAGCTTGGCCCGGTAGCCGCGCTTGGCGAGCGCCTTCACCACCGCCTCGCCCAGCGCCACCGACCGGTGCCGCCCGCCGGTGCATCCGAACGCGATCGTCAGATAGCTCTTCCCTTCTTCGATGTAGCGCGGAATCAGGTAGCCCAGCAGATCGTCCACCCGCCGCAGGAAACCCCGCGCCTCCGGGAACGACATCACGTACCGCGCCACCCGCGCCTGCTTGCCCGAATACGGACGCAGTCCCGGCACGAAATGCGGGTTCGGAAGAAATCGCACGTCGAACACCAGATCGGCGTCGGTCGGAATCCCGAACCGGTACCCGAAACTCACCACCGAAATCACCAGCGGCCGCCGCCCCGGACTCTGGAACCGGTCGATCACGAACTTCCGCAGCTCGTGAACGTTGAAATGGCTCGTGTCGATCACCACGTCGGCCAGGCGCCGGATCGGCGCCATCAGTTCCCGCTCGCGCCCGATGCCGTCGCGGATCGAAAGGCCGCGGCTCAGCGGATGCGGCCGCCGCGTCTCGCTGAAACGCCGCAGCAGCACCTCGTCGCTCGCCTCGACGAACACCAGCGTTGTCGGATACAGCCGCCGCAGCTCCCGGTAGAGCGTCGGCAGGCCCTTCAGATTCGCCCCTTCGCGCGCGTCCACCAGCATCGCCACGCGCGGATATTCCCGCCCGCCCGCCATCGCCAGGTCGCTCAGCGTGGGAATCAGGTCCACCGGCAGGTTGTCGACGCAGTAGAAACCGAGGTCTTCGAACGCCTTGAGGATCGAGCCCTTCCCCGATCCGCTCAGCCCGGTCAGGATGACGAGCTGCCGGTCGGCAACGGGGCGCCGCCGCTTGACGGAGACCCGGGGCTTCAGGGTTTCACCCGCCGCTGGTGCGTGCTCGGAATGCGCATGTCTTCGCGGTATTTCGCCACGGTCCGGCGGGTGACGTGAATGCCTTCATCATCGAGCCGCTTGGCGATCTGGTCGTCGGTGAGGGGATGCGAGGAATCTTCTTCCTCGATCATCTTCTTCACCTTGCGCTTGAGCGTGACGAGCGACATCCGGTGTCCCTCGGGCCCGTTCACCGATTCGGAAAAGAAGGAGCGCAGCTCGAAGACGCCCTGCGGCGTGTGCGCGTATTTGCTCGAAACGGCGCGGCTCACCGTCGACGGATGCACGCCCACGTCCTCGGCCACTTCCTTGATCATCATCGGCTTCAGCCGGTCGATGCCCGATTCGAGGCACTCGCCCTGGCGCCGGATGATCGCGTCGCACACGCGCAGGATCGTGTGCTTGCGCTGCTCGATGTTCTTCATCAACTGCATCGCCGCCGTCAGCCGTTCCCTCACGTAGTTCCGCACGTCGCGGTCGGCCGCCCCGCGCGCCAGCAGCCGGCTGTAGGTCGGGCTGATGCGCAGCTGCGGCACCTCGTCCTCGTTCAGGAACACCTGCCACTCCCCGGCCACCTTGCGGAAATACACGTCCGGCTCGACCAGCCGCGGCTCGGTCGCGTTGTAGCGCAGGCCCGGCCGCGGGTCGAGCGTGCGGATCGTGTCCACCGCCCGCTTCACCAGATCCACCGGCCGGTTCAGCGCCCGGGCGATCTCCCGCAGCTGGTTCGTCTGCAGCTGCTTCAGATGGTCGGAAACGATCTGCTGGGCCAGCGTGTTTTCCGAATCGAGCAGCCGCAATTGCAGGAGCAGGCACTCGCGCAGGTCCCGCGCCGCAACGCCCGGCGGATCGAACTGCTGCACCAGCGTCAGCGTCTTCTCCACTTCTTCGCCGGAATACGGCCCGGCCTGGGCAATCTCCTCGATCGTCGCCGAAAGGTAGCCGTTCTCGTCGAGGTTGCCGATGATCTCCTCGGCGATCTCCTTCGTTCGCTCGTCGAGCGGCGTCGCGCCCAGCTGCCAGGCCAGGTGATCGGTCAGCTTCTGCGGCGAGCTGATGAACTGTTCGAAGGAGGGTTTCTCGATCTGCTCGCGCTCGCGGAAATTGTTGTCGCCGGCGCTGTTCAGATATCGATTCAGGAACGCGCTCACGTCGAACTCGTCGAACGGGTTCGGCGCCTCGGTCTCCGGAATCTTCTCGGTCTCTTTCTCGAGGAACGCCTCGTCGGTGTACTTCTCGGCGATCACCCCGTCTTCGCCCAGCTCCTCGAGCACCGGATTCGCCATGATCTCCTGGTTGATCATCTCCCGCAGCTCCAGCCGGTTCAGCGCCAGGACGCTGACCATCTGCACCAGGCTCGGCGTCAGAATCTGCTTCTGTGCCACCTTCAGATGCAATTTGGGCTGTAGCATGCTCATAGGTATCTATTCTAGTTCAAACTGAAGTTCTCTCCGAGATAAACACGGCGAACTTCGGGATCCGCGCTCAGCGCCTCGGGGGTCCCGGCGCGGAAAATACGCCCGTCGTTGATGATATACGCCCGATTCGTCACCCGCAGCGTTTCGCGCACGTTGTGATCGGTCACCAGCACGCCGATCCCCGCCTCGCTCAGACCCCGGATGATCTTCTGAATGTCGATCACCGTCACCGGATCGATCCCCGAAAACGGCTCGTCCAGCAGCAAAAACGCCGGCTCCAGCACCAGCGACCGCGCAATCTCCAGCCGCCGCCGCTCGCCGCCCGAAAGCGTGTGCGCCCGGTTCCCGCGCACCGTCTCGAGTCCCATCTGTCCAAGCAGCTCTTCCAGCCGGTCCCGGCGCCGCGCCGCCGTCAGAGGCAGCGTTTCGAGCACCGCCGATCAGATTCTCTTCAACCGTCAGTTTTCGGAACACAGAAGGTTCCTGCGGCAGGTAGCTGATGCCCATGCGGGCCCGCAGGTACATCGGAAGGCCGGTGATGTCATCCCCGTCCAAAAGAACCTGCCCTGCATCGGCACGGGTCAAACCTACCAGAATATAGAACGTCGTCGTCTTCCCCGCGCCATTCGGCCCGAGCAGCCCAACCACTTCCCGCTGCTCGATCTCCAGGTTCACATCATTAACTACCTTGCGCCCTCGATACGACTTGTGTAAAGCCACACCCCGAAGCTTTGCCATTCCGCTTCAGTTCGGTACCGGGTGCCGGGTCAAGGTGCGGGATCCCTTCGACGATTCGACCAGAATCGTATCATTCGCCACATAGAAGGTCAATTGATCGCCTCTCACCAGATCGCCAAAAGTGTCGTGCAAGGAAGGGTGTCCTCCCGTCAATACAAATTTCCCCGGCGTAGCCAGATACAGCGCATTTTCTGCCTGCCCCCACCGCCCGTCCTGCCAAATCCTGACTCCACCGGAAGCATTCGCCTGTGCCAATTCGGCACGGCCGCTGTTGTCTCTTTGCAACGTCAGCACCAGTTTCTCCGCGGTAATCTTTCCGTCGCTCGACCACGCCTCGACGCCGCCATCCAGCACCGCCTCGCCTTGCTCCCCTTTGGCCGCCGCTTTCCTCGCGCCGCCCGTCGCGTTCACGTAGGTCAGCCGGTTCGCGCGCACGCGCCACAGCACCGGCCCCGTCGGCGCATTTCGCGTCGCTCTCCCGCCATGATTCGTCGTCTTGCCCATCTCACGAGGGGCCTGAGGAAACGCCCCCATCACGTGCCCTTGCGCCACCAGTTCCCCGCTCGCGCGCCGCAGATCGATTCGGTCGGCCTGGATCGCCAGATCGCCCTGCCACAGCCGCGCATCCCCGGAATAGGTCGCTTCTCCCGTCGACGGGTCCGCCACAAGCGTTTTTGCCACGACGTTCGCCGGGCCGGCGCTCGGAGCAACGCGGGTCTCGCCGCTCGCGCTCGCGAAATAGGTCGAGCGAACATGTCCGGAAGCGCGCAACCGCCCGCTCTGCTGATTCCAAATGATGTTGTCGGCGAGCGTCTGCCCCGTCGGGTCGCCCACGCGCGCCGCGCCGCCAAGTTCCAGCTCGTTTTCCGCTCGCGTCCACCGCGCCCGCTCGGCCGAAGCCGTGCGCGTGCCCTGCGTGGCGCGCACGTTTCCCGATTCCTCCGCGTCGCTCCACTCGCCCTCGACGAAGTGCGCCACCAGCGCGTCCGCTGTAGTCACAACCGGCTCCTGGCCCGCCTGCCGCCTTTCGAGCCGCACGCCCGAGCTGCCATCGAGTTCGCGAATCCGGCTGTCGGCGTCGAATGCGGCCGAAAGCCGCTTCGCATCGAGCCGCAACCGCTGCTCTCCCGTTTGCCACACCACCGTGGCCGGCCCACCGCTCGTCGCCCGGTCGAGCCGCACCGCTTCCGCCTTCGCTTTCGCCCGCGCCGTGGCTCTCCCGCGTGCCGCCCCGTCCGCGGCAATCGCCACCGGCACGGCCGTCAAGTGCAGCGAATTCGTCGCCAGCCGCTCCGAACTGCTCCCGCTCTTCGAGCTGAGCCGCACGTCGCCGCTTGCGTCAACGGTGCGCGGCTGCTGATCGAGCGGATCGAGCGCGATAGCCAGCCGCTGCGCCGCGAGTCGCATCGCGGCCGGCGCCCCCTGATTGGCCACCACGTTCCCGCTGGCATCAATTTTCTCGGCGCGCCCCTGTGAATCGAAGCCGATCTCCAGGCGATCGGCCTCGAAACTCCCGCTCCGCGGGCCCTGCGCGATCCGCACCGTCGCGCGTCCTCCCGCGACCGCCTGCCGAGGCCGCATCTGTGCGTCGAGGTCCAGCGTCAGCGCCGAAGTTTCGAGTGTCCGCCCGCCCTTGCTGATCTCCACCGGTCCGCGCAGCACCGCGCGCCCGCTGTTGCGGTCGTAGCTCAGTCCTCCCTGCGCCTGAACGTTCGTCGGCAACCCTCCCGGCCGGTCCGCCGCGAGCGTCAGTTCGACGTTGCGCTCGAGCGTGAGATCGGCCTGCCGGCTCGAATACCGCACGCCAACCGCGCGCCCCTGCCCCTCCGGAAACCGGAACTCGAGCGGCGCGTCGCTCGTCGCCTCGCCCGTGTCGCGATTGAAGCCGACGCCGCGCGCCTCGATGTGGATCCCGCCCGCCGCTTCCTTCGCCGGCTTGCCCGGCACCGGCGCGCTCGAAAGGTCGAGCTGCACCTTGCCGTGGCAGACGATTCCGCCCGTGGACGGCTCGTATTCGCACGAGCGCGTGTGAATTTCGTCGTGACGCTCGCCATGCTCGCCGTAGACGACGATGTCCACGTCTTCGAGCAGACTCTTCTTGTCGTGGCTGAATTGGGTGGCTTGCGCCGCGCGGACCGTGAAAACCGTCTGCTCGCCTTCCACCTTCGAAAACGTGAATTTGAGCGAGCGCTGCTCGACGCTCGAAGGCACCGCTGCCGGAGCCGGCCGCGCCGTCCGCGAAGCGCGCCATTCCCGGTACGCCAGCGTCGCCCCGACCGCCAGCACCGTCACGATCGCCGCGGCAGCCGCCCAGCGAGCAATTTTAGGTATCGACCGCGCATTCCACACGCGCGCCACGCCCCCCGCCAACGAGTATAGCGCCCCTCCCCGCGCCTTTTGCGCGCAAGAGACTCACCGCAATCGCCTCTGTCCGGCGCTGCCGCCCGGCAAACGAACAGCTCCCATGCAGCACGGAGTTCCGCGCAGGCGAGGCCAGGTGTTCGCCGGCGTCGAGTACGTGCGCCGCCAGGCCCACCCGGCCCGTCGCCTTGAATCTTGCCCCTGAACTCCAGCGTGCTCCTCCGCGTCCTCCGCGCCTTTGCGGTGGAAGCAGTCGCTCCCGTATCGAAGCGCTGCCCCGCACCCGACGCCAGTCCCGCACCCTCCCCGCCCGGCGCAGCCGGGTTCCTCACGCCGCTCTTGACCTCGCCACCGCTTCCTTCTATAGTTCCGGCTCCGAGATTACCTCCATGGACGACAGCTCATTTGGTACCCGTCTTCGCCAGCAACGGCAGCAGCGCGGCGCCTCGCTCGAAGACGTCTCCGCCTCCACGCGCATCAGTGTCCGCCTGCTCGAAGCCTTCGAAAACGAGCGGTGGGACCGCCTGCCCGGCGGCATTTTCAACCGCGGTTTCCTGCGCGCGATTGCCCGCTTTTTGAAGATCGACGAAGACGCGCTCATCGCCGCCTACGTTGCCGCCACGAACGATTCGCCCGAGCGCCGCGCCCCAGAACGCCGAAGCGCCGTCGAGGCCATTGCATATCCTCTGGATCTCGGCCGCTGCCCTGCTCCTCGCTGTCGCTATCGCCGCCGGAGGCTATCTGGCCTACCACAGGTCCCGTCCGCGCGCGCCGCGCGATTCCAGCGCGCACCCCGCGCCATCTTCCGCCACCATGGCCACACCCCGCCGCTAGCGCCGGAACACCGCCGCAACGCCAAGGTTCGCGTTGCTAACACGGGCCCGCAGGTCTTCCCTGCAATCGAAAAGACTCGCGCTTTGCCATAGGGGGACAAGGATTGTAGGGGCGACCTGCGGTCGCCCGCTTTCTTCCCGCGGCGAGGTTTTGCAACCGCTTCTAGTGTGTGGGTTTTGGAGCCTGAGGTTTCAAACTCTCGAGCACCTGCCGCCCATATTCCCGTGCCCGGGCAATGATGGCCGGCGCGTCGAGCGTAGTCAGCCGCCCATTCAGCATCAGCGGCCGCCCGCCAACGAAAACGGTTCTCACGTCGCTCGATTCGAGCGCGTAGACAATCTGCGAATAAATGTTGTAAAGCGGCACCGCGTGCGCCGAATCGAGCGTGAGAAACGAGAGATCGGCTTTCTTCCCCACTTCGATCGACCCGATCTCCTTCTGCATGTGCAGCGCCCGCGCCCCGTCGATCGTCGCCAGCGCCAGCGCCTGCTCGGCCGGCAGCGCCGTCGGGTCCATCGTGGCAATCTTTTGGAGTTCCGCGGCGAAATAGATTTGGCGCATCATGTCGAGATTGTTGTTGCTGGCCGCGCCATCCGTGCCCAGCCCCGAAGGCACGCCCGCGGCCATCCATTTCGTCACCGGCGCCATTCCGTCGGCCAGCTTCAGATTGCTCGACGGATTGTAGACGCACCCCACGTCGTGCTCGGCCAGCAGCCGCAGGTCCGCGACGTCCACCCACACGCAATGCGCCGCCGTCACGTTCGGCGCGAGCACTCCCAGCGAATTCAGATATGCCACCGGCGTCATGTGGTGCTCGCGCAAACTGTCGTCCAATTCCTTTTTCGTTTCCGCCACATGAATCAGCAGCGGCACGCCGAGACTCCGCGAAAGCTCGCCTGATTCGCGCAGGTCCGGACCGGAAACAGTGTAGATCGCATGGGGAGCCACCGCCGGCGTAATCAGCGAATCGCCCTTCCACCGCGCCACAAATTTCCGGATGTACGCAAAAGACTCCGCCGGCGTCTTGTTGTCCGGCGCCGGAAAACCGATCACCGTCTCGCCCAGCACGCCGCGCTCGCCCGCCGCTTTCGTCACCTCGGCGACGTCGTTCTCGAAGTAATACATGTCGGCAAAGGTCGTCGTCCCGCTCTCGATCATCTCGATGAGCGCCAGGCGCGTCCCCGCGCGCACGAACGCCGGGCTCACGTTCCGCGCCTCGGCCGGAAAAATGTATTTCTGCAGCCAATCCTGCAGATTCTCGTCGTCGCCCAGCCCGCGAAACAAAGTCATCGCCGCGTGCGTGTGCCCGTTGATCAGTCCGGGCAGCAGCACGCCGTCCCGCAGCGCGAGCGGATGCACCGGCTTGTATTTCGCCGCGAGCGCCGCCGCCGTGCCCACCGCGACGATCGTATCGCCGCGAATCGCCACGCCCCCGTCGTGAATCACGCGCCGCGCCGGGTCCATAGTCACCACAATCGGCCCCGTAATCAGCCAATCCACCGGCTCCATCCCCGCCGCGCGCGCGCCACCATCTTTGGTAGCCACGGTCGGCGCCTTCCCGACCGTGGGCCTTTCGGCCCGCGCCCCCAACCAACTGGCCAGCGCCACGATCGCGACCAGCCCCGCCGACATCCGTCCAACCCAAGCGCGTTTGCTCATCTTCAGCATCTTTTTTCTTTTCCCGAACCCCATGAGAGCAACAAGACCCTGCTCCTGCTCACAATACAAAATCCTGTCATTCTGAGGGCATCCGACCAGGATGCCCGAAGAATCTTGGCGTATCGCTTCGCCAGTCAGCCTAAAACGACGACTTGTCAAACGGCAGCGGCAGTAAATCCTTCATCCGATGAATCTCCATCTGCCCCTTGAGATTCGCCAGCACCACTTCCACGTTGCCGCACATCTCCCAAATAATCTGCCGGCAAGCACCGCAAGGCGGAGTCGGCCGGTCCGCGTCCGTCACGACGGCAATCGCGTCGAATTCCCGCTCCCCCTCCGAAATCGCCTTGAAAATCGCCACGCGCTCGGCGCAAACCGTCAGCCCATAGCTCGCGTTCTCGACGTTGCATCCGCCAATCAAGCGTCCCGCCCGCGTCCGCACCGCCGCCCCCACCTGAAAATGCGAAAACGGCGCATAAGCGTTCTCCCGCGCCGCCCGCGCCGCCTCGATCAATTCCCGATAGTCCGCCATCTCAACTCCTCACCATGCCGTCCCTCCGCGCTCTCCGTGCCCCCTCCGTGGACCTCCGTGTTAATGTTTTCCGTCGTTCTTCACTCCCTCCTCAATACGCGGCAACACCGCGCGCAGCAGCGCGACGAAATCGCCCTTCACCTGTTCCCCCACGCGCAGCACCTCCTCATGCTCGATCGGCCGGTCCAGAATTCCCGCCGCCATGTTCGTCACGCAGGAAATCGCGAGCACCCGCAGTCCCATCTGCCGCGCCGCGATCACCTCCGGCACCGTCGACATGCCCACCAGATCGGCGCCCAGCGTGCGCAGCGCGCGAATTTCCGCCGGAGTCTCGTAGCTGGGCCCGTGCATCGCGGCATAAACGCCTTCGTGAACGCCGATGCCGAGCCGCCGCGCCTCTTCGAGCGCCGACGCGCGAAAACTTTTCGTATACGCCTCCGTCATGTCCGGAAACCGCGGCCCGAACCGCTCGTCATTCGCGCCAATCAGCGGATTCGTTCCCTGCATGTTGATATGATCGCGCAGCACCACGAGCGCCCCCTGCCCGTAGTCAAGATTGATGCCGCCGGCCGCATTCGTGAACACGATGGCCCGCACCCCCATCCGCGCGAGCACGCGCACCGGAAACACCACCTCCCGCGCGCCGTAGCCCTCGTAGAAATGCACCCGCCCCTGCATCGCCGCCACGGAAACCTCGCCGGCGCGGCCCATCACCAACCGTCCCGCGTGCCCCACAACGCTCGAACGCGGGAAATGCGGAATTTTCGAGTAAGGAATACGAACGGCGCCCTCGAGCCCGTCGGCGAAATCGCCCAGGCCCGAACCCAGCACCACGGCCACGCGAGGACGCAGCCGCGTTTTCGCCAGAACGAATTTCGCCGCGCGCGTCGCGCGAGCGAATTCATCGGCGGTCGAACGCGAGCGGCGCGGGCTCATCGCAGCATGATCCCCGCAATACAAGCCGACATCAGGTTGGCCATCGTTCCGGCCAGCATGGCGCGCATGCCCAGCCTCGCCAGCTCCGATTTCTTCCCCGGAGCGATGGCCCCGATCGCGCCAAGCTGAATCCCGATGGAAGTGAAATTGGCGAAACCGCACAGCGCGTAGGTGGCGATCGTGAACGATCGCGGATCGAGTGTCGCCTTCATCGTGCCCAGATATTTGAATGCGATCAGCTCGTTCAGCACCATGCGCGTGCCCAGCAGATCGCCGATCTTCCCCGCGTCGTGCCACGGCACGCCGATCAGCCACGCCACCGGCGCAAACGCCCATCCAAAAACCTGCTCGAGGCTCGACGGGAAATAGGGGAACCCGTGCCCGGCCAGCACGCCATGGACGCCGCCCATGATTCCGTCGCACAGATAGATCACCGCGATGAACGCGATCAGCATCGCCGCCACGCTCAGCGCGATGCTCAAGCCGTCCATCGTGCCGCGCGAGAGCGCCGCCAGCGAATTCGCGTCCTCCTCGAGCGCCACCATTTCCACGCGGCCCATCGTTCGCGGCCGCTCGATTTCCGGCACCAGCATTTTCGCCATCACCAGCGTTCCCGGCGCCGTCATGATCACCGCCGTGATCAGGTGCTTGGCCGAAATCCCGAAGGCGATATACGCCGCCAGAATCCCGCCCGAAACGTGCGCCATCCCGGCCGTCATGATCGTCATCAGCTCGGAATAGGTGGCTTCCTGCAGGAACGGCCGGATGGTGAGCGGCGCCGTCGACTGGTCGAGGAAAATGCTCGACGCCACGTCCACCGCCTCCGCGCCGCTGATCCCGAGCAGCCACGACATCGCCTTCGCGGCTTTCTTCACGATGTACGGCAGAATGCCCCAGTGATAGAAGAGCGCCGTCAGCGCCGAAATGAAAATGATCGTCGGCAGAATCTGAAACGCGAACAGCACGCCGAACGACGAATGCCTCGCCCCCAATTCCCCGAAAACGAATTGCGAACCGTAGTAGGAGAACGCCAGCACCCGGTTCACGCCGTCGCCGAGGTCGGCGAAAAGCCCGCGTCCCGCTCCCGTATCGAGCACGAAAAACGCGAACAGGATCTGCAGGCCAAGCCCCCACAGAACGATTTTCAGTTTGATGGCCCGCCGGTTGGTGGAAAACAGATAGCAGGCGCCGAGGATCGCCAGCATCCCCAAAATTCCCGTGAATCGCCCCACTGGATTCGCCTCCCGAGCGCCCGGGTTTCAACCACCCGCGACCGCCCGCCCATCCAAATTTGTGAACGCTATTTCACGCCCAGCCTCAAACAGCCCCCAATCTCCCGTCCCCCGCACCCTCTCTCCGCGCCCTCCGTGCCCCCTCCGTTCCCTCCGTTCCCCTCCGTGGATCTCCGTGCCCCCTCCGTGGACCTCCGTGTTAATGTTCCGCCCTTGGTCTTTGCCCCAGCCTCCGCTTTTGCCTTAACCCGTATCTCTAAGCCCCAATCACCCGCCGCACGAGCCCCCGCTTTTCCGGCGCCGAATCCGCAATCCGGTAACTTTCAGCAACCAGCGCCACCGCCGCATCGACGCGCGCCGCCGCATTGTAATGCAAAGTCATCAGCGGCTCACCCTCGCGCACCGCATCGCCCAGCTTCTTGTGGACGATCAGCCCCACCGCGGGATCGACCGCATCCTCTTTCTTCTCGCGCCCCGCGCCGAGCCAAACCGACGCCAGCCCGATCTTCTCGCAATCGATCTCCGCCACGAACCCGCCCGCCGGAGATGCAACATCCCGCCGATGCGCCGCCTGTGGCAGCCGGGAAAAATCGTCGAGCGCCGCGGCGTCTCCGCCCTGCCGCCGCACGATCTCCTTGAATTTTTCGAGCGCGCGCCCGCTATCCAGAATTTCCGCCGCCAGCCGCCGCCCCTCCGCCACCGACGCGGCCCGTTCCCCGAAAAACAGCATCCAGGCCGCCAATTCCAGGCACAACTCGCGCAGATCGGCCGGCCCTTCCCCGCGCAGCACTTCCACCGACTCGATCACTTCGAGCGAATTCCCCACCGCGTGCCCGAGCGGCTCGTCCATCCCCGTCACCAGCGCCACCATCTTCTTGCCCACCGCGCGCCCCGTCTCCACCATCAACCCGGCCAGATACGCCGAATCCTCTTCCGTCTTCATGAACGCGCCCGATCCCGTTTTCACGTCGAGCACCAGCGCGTCGATCGATTCGGAAAGCTTCTTGCTCATGATCGAAGCGCAGATCAGGTACGGGCTTTCGACGGTCGCCGTCGCGTCGCGCAGCGCGTAAAGCTTGCGGTCCGCCGGCGCAATCTCCTCGGTCTGCCCGATCAGGCAGCAGCCGATTTCTCCCAGCACGTCGCGGAATTCGTCGAGCGTGAGCCGCACATTGAATCCCGGAATCGATTCCAGCTTGTCCAGCGTCCCGCCCGTGTGCCCGAGCGCCCGCCCGCTCACCATCGGCACGATGACGCCCGCCGCCGCCGCAATCGGCGCGATGACGAGCGAAGTCTTGTCGCCCACGCCGCCCGTCGAATGCTTGTCCACTTTCCGCGCCGCGAGATGCGAAAGGTCGAGCGTCCGCCAGGAATGCAGCATCGTCTCGACCAGAAAGGCCAGTTCCCGCCGCGTCATCCCGCGCCAGAACGACGGCCATCAGCCATGCCGCCATCTGGTAATCGGGAATTTCCTCGCCGGTATAGCCGAAAATCAGATAGCGAATCTCGTCCGCCGTAAGCTCGCCGCCATCCCGTTTTTTGCGTATCAGGTCAACCGCTCGCATGTGCCCGAATCCCCGTTCTGATGAACCCGGCAGGCTAACAGCCGGCCCGCGTCACGTCAATGGAGAGACACCAGGGCCCGCTCACCGCGGAAGCGCAGAGAACCCGCAGAGGAAAGCGGAGAGCTGAGAGTCAGTAGACCGGAGTTGACATCGGAGATCGGAGTGCCCGTAGCGCAGCCACTCCTGGCTGCGGCCTTGCTCATTCCGCCCCAATCGTGTCGCGCCCATTCAACAGTCCCCGGCGACGCGGAATTTTGTCACCGCGCCCTCAGTGCCGGCGGCATCGCCCAATACGTAGGATAAGCAAACGTCATATGCCGTTGCACCGGGAAGTGGTTAGTCGTATGCTTTCGCCCGGCCGAGGATCGAAAAAGGAAATTCCGATTCATGCCAAAACTCGGGAGGAGTCACTATGACCGATCTGCGTCGAAGGGTCCGAAGCCTCGTGCCGTCCCTGCTCCTTGGGCTGATCACTCCGCTTTTCGGGTTGAGCGGCGTAGCTTGGGCCCAGACACGCTATTTGCCCGATGCAGCGCGGGTTCCAACTATTAAGCTCAACGAAGGCCCAGCCGGCGAGCTCGGCCTCCCCCCTCTTACGCCACCTCCACCCAACGGCTTCGATAAAGAGTCGATCTGGAACATGCAGGTGGTTGGGTTCGCGAATGACCTTGGCTGCATAGGGAGCGATCAGGAATGGATCGAGCACCAGGGAAACCGCGAGATCCTGTATGCCGGCTCTGGCGCCGGTACCGTTCTGAATCCGCTAACGCATCGCGATGAAGCCTGTGGCGTGCAAATTTATGACGTGACCGATCCGGCCCACCCTGTGTTCCTGTACAACATCCCTGGAGACTCCGCGGGGGGCGGCCGCCCGCACGTCTTTGTGTGCGGCGGCGACACTTTGCCAAATGCGGTGAAGGGAGATTATTACCTGCTTACGCATGCCGGGCCTGCCGCGACGGCGCATGGCCGCATGGAGATTTGGAATGTCACCAATCCGTCGGTGCCAACGTTGCTCACCACGGTACTCAGTGGACTCAGGGCGTATCACAAAAGCTGGTGGGAATGTGATACCGGCGTCGCTTACCTGATCGCGGGCAAAAAGGGCGATGGGTGGCATGAGAAGCAGCACGCCTACATCTACAACCTCAGTAATCCGGCAAAGCCCCGGTTGATTCGCGAGTGGGGGATTCCGGGCGGACAGCCAGGTGCCGACATCGCAACCCAGAAGGCTTGCGTCAACAGCCCCGGACCCAATTGTTACGAAGGAACAATAAATCCGCCTCCGGCTATTCATGAGGCGTACTCCACTTCGACGGGCGTCATGACCGCGACGGGCAAAAAAAGCATCGTGATCTTCCCCGCCGGGATTACTCGTCACGGTGTTATCCAGATTGTCGACCGGACCAAATTGCTGAACGGCTGCAATCCAGCCTTCAATCCATCGGCTTCCGCACACTGCGCTACCAGCCCGACGCAAGCGGACCTGCTTTATGCGCAGATAGGGTACATCGCGGAACCACCCTATATTGGCGCGCATAACGCTACTCCGGTCTTTAACGTTCCGATTCCAGAAGATCAGTATGGATTTTCCGTCTCCCCGCTCTCCAAGACGACGGGACCGCAACATTGGGATATTGCTGTCAGCACCAGTGAAGCGTACGGTCCACCCAGTTGCGTTTCCGGTACCTACGACCACAACGCAACGCTGCTCGACATCACGAATGAGCAAACGCCTTGGCCAATTGCGACTCTGAATGTCCCCCAGTTCCCTGGCGATTTCTGCGATAAGGGCGCGCGTTTTGGCGACCATCACGCCAACTGGGAAATTTATGCCCCGTATTACGGCAAGCTCGCCTTCATCACGTGGTTCAACGCGGGCCTGCGAGTTTTTGACATTCGCGATCCGCTGAATCCGAGAGAGGTCGCCTACTTCATTCAGGCGCCGAATGCGAACACCAAGCAGTCCTGCGGCACGGCCCAGGGTCCAAACGTATGTCGCAAAGTCGCCTACATGGACGTCGCCGAGGTCGATGACCGTGGCTATATTTATGCTCAGGACCGCGCCGGATCCGGGATAACCATCCTGAAACCGACCGGAGAAGCCTTAAACGTCGTGACCGCACACGAGGAAGGACGCCCCGCGCCCGGCGCACCCAGCCACTGAAGCGTTTCGAGCGAATGGACCGAACCTACGCCCGGCCAACAGCCACACGCGTACAGCCCCGGGGTCATAACGGCGCGAACCGCGATTTCTTCGCCCGCAAAATGCTTCTTGAACAAACATTCGGCAAGTCTGCCGGTTCCGCAGCCTAGCTCGAAAACCGACGAGGCATGCTCAAAATCGGAGTGTGCCACGAGGTGTTCGAGTGCGCTCCGTTCATAGATCTGCGCGTCTTGCCATGCTCCAATCCGATCATAAAACCGCTTTGCATCTTCAGAACCGAACTTGTGGCGCGCGCTTCGGACAGGCACCATATCTTTTCCTCTCGTCGAACAGTCCGATTCAATAGTGGAACTCCTGAATGGTCAAGAGGGTCCCGGGGATTTGCGGGCCTTCCGCCGACACTCGGTAGCATCGATACCGGACCGGGTGAAGCGTGATCGGCACGGAGTAGGTCGTCGATCATTTGCGTATTTCTGTAACGGATAAGCTGCTGGTGACACTTCCGAGTATCGAACGCGGATATTGACCTCCAAGACCATCCGCCACCGACAAGGAGACGCAAATGAACGTGAATCAAGAAGCCGCCGCCCGTGTTGGGGCCTTGCCGATGCCAAGTCCGGCGCTCTCTTCCTCAGTCAAGCTTCGCCGCGCCACGCCCGAGGACGCCGATATTTGTGGCCGCATCTGCTACGAAGCATTCGCTGCGATCAGTAGCCAGCACAATTTCACTCCCGAGCTTCCAGCACCTCAAGCCGCCGTGGGCCTTCTCGGGGCGCTCTTTTCCCACCCGGGCTTCTATTGCGTAGTCGCGGAATCCGAGGGGCGTATCGTCGGCAGCAATTGCCTGGATGAGCGCTCTGCGATTCCCGGCGTTGGGCCGGTCACGGTTGCGCCGGATGTTCAGAACCTGAGCATTGGACGGATTCTGATGCAAGCCGTGATCGATCGGGCGCGGGATCGGGCCTTCCCAGGTGTTCGACTGCTGCAGGCTGCCTATCACAACCGGTCGCTGTCGCTGTACACGAAATTGGGATTTGACGCCCGGGAGCCGATGTCCGTCATGCAGGGGGCTCCTTTGAAACAGACTGTCGAAGGCTGCGCTGTGCGCGCGGCGACGGAAAATGACCTCGATGCGGCAAACCTTGTTTGCCACAGGGTGCACGGCCACAGCCGGTCGGGGGAGCTGCGTGACGGAATCGGTCAGGGGACGGCGCTTGTCGTGGAGCGCCATGGCAGGATTACAGGTTACGCTTCCGCGTTCGGTTACCTCGGACACGCAGTGGGCGAGTCAAACCTGGACTTGCAAGCGCTGATCGCAGCGGCGGATGGTTTTGGTTGGCCCGGCATCATCGTCCCCACACGCAATTCGGAACTGTTTCGCTGGTGCCTGAAGAGTGGACTGCGAGTTGTCCATCCAATGACGCTCATGACGATTGGACTATACAATGAGCCCGTTGGGGCATATCTGCCTTCTGTACTGTACTGATTCAGAAAAAAAGGTTGAACGACAACTCTCATTCCAAGATGCTGGAGAAGTTCCCGAACGGACAATCTTCCGTTGTTGCTCCCTTGCGCTTGCCCGCCAGCGACGCAGTGGTCCGACTCGAAGGCGGCCCCAAGCGGCCCGGTCTTGCACCCCGCCAATACTGCACTCTCGAAAATGATGACTTTTACAGCAGAATTTGGCTCCCCGGGCTAGATTCGAACTAGCAACCCTTCGGTTAACAGATTTTGAGGTTAAAATCCAAGTGCTTTCTTTGGCGTCGCTTACGGCCCAAGGGAGCCTTCCAAACCTTCCTCAGTTGTCCGTAATCCGCGAAGCAGACAAGGGGATCACTCAGTTGGAGCCACCGCGTCATGGTTGGGGCACGATGTTGGCGTGGCGGGCGACCTGCTGCCAACGTCCTTGCTGTTTCATCCAGACAGCGGTAATGCGCAGATGTTCCGTCTTTCCAGCGTTGGGCATCTTTCCGCCCCACGTGACGGTCTCGCTGCCAGCGACAATCACAGTGTCGCCATAGACGCGCATGTACTCGATCTGCCGGTCAAACACGGTGATCACCAGGAAGCCAGACTCGACCATGCCGAGAACCTGCTGTTTAGTCACGAACTTGTTCAGAGGGTTCGTGACTACGAAGTCGTCCGACCAGAGCTGCGCCATGGTTGTCGGGTCTTTATGCAGGAAGGCGTCCACCTCTTCCGCATTTAGCCGGCGGATTTCTTCTTCAACTCTTTTGTCTTCTGTCGACACGGCAGTTCCTTCCCTCGGTCCAAATTGAGGTCCGGCCTCGTTGATCGTATGCTTCTGCTGCACGCGATACAACCATTTGTTCGACAGACCAAGCCCCAGGGAGATGGCGGAGTCCGACAAAGGACTTTCGCTTGGCGAGTTCGGAAATTTGGCTCCCCGGGCTAGCTTCCCCGATCGAGGGCATCGGGGTGAACTCCCTAGCAATTCGGCGTTTCGGTTAACAGCCCAAAGTTGAAAGTTCAGAGCAATGGTGGCGAATTCCACCGGCAACGCAGCCACTCCTGGTCGCGACACAAGCCAAGCTCAACGCGGAGGCGAAGAGAACCCGGAGGGACGCATAGAATTGAGAGCCGTGGTAGCCACGGTCAGTGCCGTCCTGAGCGTGGGCCTTTCCCCTCCACGTAGACCTGGTCCTGGCATTCCGTCCCGTCTCGCGTTACGCTCGCGCGCAGCGCGCCTCCCGGCTCTTTTTTTCCGCACCCCCGCGCCGCCGCCCCCGAGGTCTCCCCGACCGCAGGAGCAGCAAGCTGCGACTCTTCACTCTCAACCCTGAACTCTTGACTCCGAACTGTCCCCCATAGTGACACCCTGAAAAATGGAACCCGCTGATCCCCCGCCACTTCCGCCCCGTTCAGCTCGTCCCAAGTGACACCTTGAAGCACCACCGGGACAACCATCGCCAAAGCCGGTTTCCGACCTCCTCTGCGCTTCCTCTGCGTCCTCTGCGCCTCTGCGGTGAGCCCCCGGGTCCCAACAATGTCTACGTAGACGCACCTGTGGCGACGCAGGCATGGGCGCGGGAAACTGCTGCGTGAGGGAATCGCGATGAAAAGCAAAAATCCAACGAACAAGCAAGCTCGCCGGCAGCGCCAAGTGGCAACCGGGCCCGCGGCCGAGCTCGCGCGGCATCGCGCGCAGTGCCGCATCTGCCGGCACCCGCAGCGGGAAGAGATCGAGCGGGAATTTCTCGATTGGACGAGCGCGCGCGAGATCGCCGAGGAGTACAAGCTCGGCAGCCACCGCACCGTCTACCGGCACGCGAATGCGCTCGACCTGTTCCACGTGCGCCGCGGTTACGTCGAGCGCGTGCTCGACAATGTCCTCGAACGGTCCGGAGAAGCGAAAATAACCGCTGCGTCGGTCGTCTCCGCGATCCGGCTGATGCTGGAACTCAACTCGTATGAGAATCAGTTTCAACTCGAGATCCTGCGGGAAGGCACGGAACAAAAATCCGTAAAGCGCGCGGCCAAAAGTGGCGACGCTGCTGGTGCCGCTGGTGATGACGATGAGGACGCCTATAGCAGGCTGTGGGCGAATGCTTCGCCGCAACTCCGTCGTGCGCTGACTCCGCCGCCGACGGCCGCGCCGGCGCAAGCACCCGCGGCCCCTCCGGCCGTTCTCGGACCCGAAAAAACCGAACGCAACGCTGCGCCCATGACAAACGCTCCCAAAGAAGCTCCTGCCAAGACCGAGCCGCCAAGCCCAGTTGCTCCCGCCGAAACCAAGCCGCCGAAGCCGCCCGCTCCGGCCAATCCTTCGCCCGCCCCCGCTCCCGTCGCGCCTGAACCCGGCACGCGACGCGAACCCGACGGCCCACCGCAGGTAGCGGGCATGGCGTGGCCATGGGCGAGAGGAAGCAGCCCCTTCGCGCGCCGCGGACGCTGGCGAGGCCGGCCGGTTTCAGGATGAGGACGGCTACCAGGCCCGGCGAAGTGCGCCCGCGGCTGAGCGCCGGGCACGGCGAGAATTCTGGTTGCAACCGGGACAGTTGAGCGTATCCTCAGTTAGACCCTGGACGGCAACACGTAAGTCCTGACTCAAGAGCAAAAACAGCATATCCGGCTTCCAACGCGTGGCCAGCGTGCTGCTGTTGTTCTGCCGTGCCGCGGCTTCCGCGCCAATGGCGCATTCATACGCTCTCGTGAAGCAGAGAGAAATCCAGCAGAGGAGAAGACCCCGATGAAATTCATGGTCACCTGGAGAGGCAAGCCCGGCACTTTCAAGACGGCGGTTCAACAGTTCCTCAAGACGGGCGGTCATCCGCCCAACGGAATGAAGACGGTAGGCCGCTGGCATGTTCCGGGCTCGTTGCTCGGCTGGCATCTGATCGAAGGCGACGATTTGACGGCCCTCGCCGAGCATGTTGCTTCGTGGGGAGACACACTCGAACTGGAAGTGCATCCGGTGATCGAGGATGCTGCCGCAGGCGAAGCGGCGTCGAAGGTCTTCGGGAAATAGCAGCCGCAAAAAATCGGTGATCCGGAGCGGCGCGGGACGGCGCGAAAGCGTTTGTCCCGCGCCGCTTTCGCTTAGGCCACGGATAAAGTGGGCCGTGTCATTCGGAAAAGCTGAAGGTGACGAGGCATCTGCTTTCTGGCAATTCGATCAAGCAGATTCCTTTCGCTCGGAATGACGAATCCGCATCCGGGCGCCGGAATATGTCGATGCGAGAGGCCAGTTGAGGGTTGAGCGTCGAGTGTCGGGGGCCGCTTGGCTCCTGGCTCTGGAACTCTCAACCCTCGGCCTGGCTTTCAATCCCTGACTGGTTCCTCACATCTTGGGCTGCTTGGCGATCACCAGGTGCGCGATCTTTTTGTAGGTGGCTTCGGGGATGATTTTCTTGTGCACGAGGTCTGATTTCGCCTTGTAGGGGCGGCCGTCGATGATTTTTTGGGCGTAGGCTTCGCCGATGCCGGGCAGCGCTTCGAGTTCTTTCTTGGTAGCCGTGTTCAAATCGACTAGCGGGGCTTTCTCGGCCTTCGTTTTCTGTGCGGTGGCGGGCGCGGCCCTATGCATCGCCTTGGTGGAAGACGGTGATTTCGCGATGCCTGCCGTGGCGCAGAACACCACGGCAAAGGCCACGAGCGACGCTGCTCTCAGAATCTGCTTTCGAATCATTGTCCATCTCCTTTCCGTTCCTTGCTGCTTGTTTCAGGGCCCCACTTCCCGGTTCGCCACTCCACCTGTTTTTGTTTCCTCCTGAACCGGCGTTTGAGTCTCGGTAAAACTTGCGAGCCTTGCCTCAGCGGTCCGATTCCGACAATGCGGACCGCCCCGCATCCGTGAAGGCATCGGGGCGGCTGAAGCCGCGTTGAGAAGCCGTTGCTTGCGGCACGGCTGAAGCCGTGCCCTTACGAAAAGCCCGGCAAAACCAGTAGATCGTTTCCCTCCCGAATCCATGGTCCCTAATGCGCACCGTGGCCGAAGGTCAGGCGGAGGCCGGTGCTGAAGAGCATGTCGTTGCTCTTGATGAGCGGCGGGGGATTCGAGACGTAGCCGTCGTTGAAGGTGACTTGCCAGCCTAGCCAGGAATTCAGGGCGGTGGTGGCGCTTGTATTGAAGAGGAAGCGGTATTCGCCGGTTTGGCTCAGGTTCGGGTAGAAATCGAGGCGTTCACTGAAGCTGGTTCGTTTGGAGACTGAGTGGGAGAAGGATTCGCCGGCGTTCAGCACACCTGAGCGGACCGTCAGCGGCGTCGAATAGAACGCCTGATCGTAGCCGCCGCCACCGTAGACGTCGAACGTTGTCGCTGCATTCTTGATTACGTGGTAGCCCAAGCCTCCGCCGAGGATGTTGCGCAGGTCGAGTTGCTGGAATTCATCGTGTTGAAAGTCGGTAAAGCCGAACATGAACAGCTTGGTGTCGACGTCCATATCCACGCGGATGCCGCCATTGATGGCGTTGGCGGTGGTGAGCGTGACGCCGGTGGTGCTGTTGTTGGAGAAAACGGAATTGGCGTAGACGGTGATGGTGTCGCGGGACGAGGTGCGGACGGCCTTGCCGCTCAAAACGAAGTTGAGGGTTTGGGAGTTGCCGCGCGTCACGCTCACGCCGGTGTCGAGGAAGCCGCCCCAGAGATCGGTGAGGCGCGGATGGAGCAGGCGCTGCATCTTCGCTTCATAGGCGGCCTCTTCGGCTTTCGAGCGGATCAGGTGGATCGCATCCAGTTTGGTGGCTACGGTTCCGGCGTCTTTTGTGGCGACGCTGACTTCGCCGTCGCTGGTGGAAACGGGGCCGACAAGCATCTGGCCATCCGCGAGACCGACGTGGAGCGGCTCGTCGGAATGGATGGAGGCGACCGCGGCCCACTGGACGGTCACCTGGCCTTCATACTTCGTGTCGATCACCAGAGTTTTCGCATCCGATTTTTCAATCGTGCCGGTCAGCCGGTCGCCGTTTTTCAGGGTGATCTGGTCGGCAAACAGGCTGGGGCAAAGCACGAGAATTGCGAGAAGAGTCACCGTCGTTGCTTTCACTCCGTTCTCCTTCCTGACGAAAAGAGGTGGTCCGTCCAGCATTTGTCGATAGCGATACGCGTGCCCGATTCAGCGAACACATTTCCGGGAACCAGTGGCGAAGGTCGAATCGATGTGCAAGGCATCCCCCCCAGCGCCGAGCACAAGCAGGCACAAAAACAATGACGGAAGTCTATCACGTCCGAGTGGAGAGCTGGGAGTTCAGAGTTGGATGAGGGACCGGTTCACCGCAGAGCCGCAGAGGTGCGCTGAGAATCGAGAGTGAGCCGGCACAGGCGGCCCGGCCTTGTTCGGCAGGGGGGGATTCCGTAAACGGGGGTGTGCTTGTGGCCGGGCGACCGCAGGTCGCCCCTACCGGGAACTCTTAACCTTTGACTCTTCCACGGGGCTTGGATTCCCAGCCGCGGGCGCCGGTGGCGCGTCTCAGGGCGGCGATTTCGCGGCCTACGCGGCACAGCTCGTCGTGGATGAGGCCGTTGGAGGCGACGATTTCGCGGTCGCCGGGGTGGTAGGGCTTCTCTCGGAAATCGCTGACGCGGCCGCCGGCTTCCTCGACGAGCAGCATGCCCGCGGCGGTGTCCCAGGGCTTGAGGCCGAATTCCCAGAACGCTTCGAAGCGGCCGCAGGCCACCGAGCAGAGATCGAGCGCGGCGGCTCCGGCGCGGCGCACGCCGTGCGAGCGCAGCGTGTATTCCCAGTAGTAGCGGATATTGGGGTTCGACATGCGCTTGCGCGTGGGGAAGCCGGTGCCGAGCAGGCTCTCCGACAATCGGCGCACCGGCGAGACGTGAATCGGCTCGCCGTTCATTTGCGCGCCGTGGCCGCGAATCGCGGTGAACATCTCGTCGAGAATCGGGTTGTAGACGACGCCGGCGACGGGCTGGTCGCCATCGAGCAGGCCGAGCGAGACGGCGAAGACGGGAAAGCCGTGCGCGAAGTTCGTCGTGCCGTCGAGCGGATCGACGTACCAGCGATAGCGCGCCTCGCCGCTTTGCGCTTTCTGCTCGCCGAGCTCTTCGCCGACGATCAGGTGATTCGGGAATTCGCGGCGCAGGCGCGAAGTGACCGCGCGCTCCGAGCGCACATCGGCCTGGGTCACCAGGTCCACTTCGCCCTTGTAGCGAATCTCCTGGGGGCGGCGGAATTCCTCGATGAGCAGGGCGCCGGCTTCGCGCGCCGTTTCGACGGCGACGGCCACGGCGCGATCGAGATCGAGAACGTCTTTCCTTGCAGTCTTCGCTGGCTTTTCTGGTTTCACTGGCTCGCTTCCGGTGAGAAATATTCTTTTCTGTAGCGCAAAACGTAAGACGCGCCCGGCGCCGAACCCGGCGTCGCGAGGCGCACCACAATCGTATGATGCGATCCCGGCGGCGGCTCGGGCTTCGGATAGAAACCGAGCAGATATTCGGTGCGCAGCTCTTCATTGATGCGATCGAAGGTGGGGGCGAACTGGCCGGGCGATTCGACCGGGTACATGGCGCCGCCGGTCGCGTCGATGATCGTGTCGATGGCGTGCTCGCCGGCGGTATTGCGGCCGCTTTCCGATTTCACCACGCGGATCAGAATGGTGTAGAGCATCGCGCCGGAGCGGATGGCGGCGTCGCGGGCGCCGTCGTAGGTGATGCGGCTGGTGGTTTCGCCGGCGTCGGTGACGAGCAGCAACACGCGGCGGCGGTCCGGCGGGCGCTGGTCGAGCGCGTGGGCGCCGAGGTATACGGCGTCGAAAAGCGACGTGCCGGTGCCGGCCCGCACGCGCCTGAGCGCCGCGTCGAGCGTATCGACGCGGCCGGTGAAGGGCGAGAGCTGCGTCACGTTGTAGGCGAAAGTGAAGACGGCGAGCTGGTCGCCGGGCCGCAGCACCTGCTGGATGAAACGCTGGGCGGCTTCGACCTCGAATTTCATGTCGCCGACCGCGCTGAGGCTCGTATCGATCATCAGCGCCAGATCGAGCGGCATGTTCGTCTGCCGCTGGAAAAGATCGATCTGCTGCTCCTTGCCATCCTGGTAGAGATGGAAGTCCTGGCGCGGGAGATTAGTGACGGGCTTGCCCGCGGCGTCGAGGACGCTGGTGAGAACGCTCACGAGGTCTACGCGGACCTTCATCTGGCCGCGCTGCGGCGGTTGCTGGCCGGGGCGAACCTGCGCGCGGGCGGGGATTGCGATGAAAGCCGCCACTAGCGCGAGGCAAACGGCCGCGAAGCCGAGCGGCGATTGCGGGCGGTTTGGCGATCGTGAGACTCGGCCCTCAGCGGCTAAAGCCGCCTTGAATTTGCGGGCCTTTCGGCACTGCTGAAGCCGTGCCCTTACGAGGGCCTGAACCAGAGGAGAGGCTCGCCAGAGGGCGGCGGACCACAAACGGCACGGTGCGTTTGGCCGCCTGGCGAGCGAGCGGCGGGAAATCTTGCCGCCCTGAAGGGCGGCGCTACACTTTTCGTGAACCTGCCGAAGCCTCGCGCTTACCGGGGACGGAACCGCGTTGAAGGCTCCCTTCCCTGCGCGGAATTGGAATCGTTGAGGCGGGCGGTCGGCGGTATCGGTCAAGGCAGGCTCACCGGACCGCGGACTTGCCAGGCGGGAGTGGTTCGCCTTCGGCCCAGGCTGAACCATCTTCGAAGAATTCCTTCTTCCAGATGGGCACGGTGCGTTTGAAGGCGTCAATGGCATAGCGGCACGCGTCGAAAGAGGCTTGCCGGTGCGGCGAACTTACGCCGATCAGGATGCTGGCTTCGCCGATTTCGATTCGCCCCAGGCGGTGCACGAGCACGACGCGGCTCACATGAAACTCGCGGCGGAGTTCGCTCGCGAGCTGGCGCATCTTGCTCTTCGCCATCGGCTCGTAGGCTTCGTATTCGAGCCGGAGAACGCCGCGGCCGCGCGAATGATTCCGCGCCATGCCTTCGAAGACGACCATCGCTCCGTCGGAGGGCGCGGCGAGCGAGGCGAGCCAATCGTCGCGCAGGAGCGGCGCGCGAATCAGCTCGCAAATTTCCTCGCCGGTGGTGGTCGCGGCGCCCGAGCCGCCACTCACCGGCGGCAGGAAACCGACTTCATCGTCGGAAGAAAGCGTCGCTTTCCAATCGGCGAACTCCTGGTTGACGGAGGGGGCGATGGACGCGCGCAGGTCGGCGAGTTGCGGGAAACGGCCGCTGTAGCGCGCGAAGAGGTCTTCGACGCGCGCACCGGCTTCGAGTTCGGTTTCGTCGGCTTCGCGGCCGACGATCTCCCTTAGCCGCCCGAAAAAGAGCACGCGCACACGCACGTCAGACATTTTAGCACTCGCCGCCGATGCTCGCGCCCGGCTGCCTGATTGAGGTTCACGGCGATGCGATTCGGCCGGGCGCGCAGGGACGGGGCACGTGCAACGTGCCCCTACGGCGGGCGGCGGCTGCGCAGGCAGGATTAGCTGGGTTGCGGGAAGCGTCGCCTGTCGGAGCGGGCGCGGCCATGCTTGACGTTCGCTTGGCGGCGAGCGTAGGTTTGGTTTAGGATCGTTTCGTTCCGAGGACAAACGCATGAAGATCCTGATCGCCGGCTCGTCGGGGCTCGTCGGCAACGCGCTGTTCCCCTCCCTGAGCGCCGCCGGCCACGTCGTTTTCCCGCTCATTCGCCCGCCACAGATCGCCGGCGAGAAACAGGTTGGATGGAATCCGGAGACCGGCGAGATGGACCTCGAAGCGGCCGCGGGCGCCGAGGCGGTGGTGAATCTTGCCGGCGCGTCGATTGCAGGGAGCCGGTGGTCGGAGGAACGCAAGCGCGTGCTGCGCACGAGCCGCATCGACGCGACGCGCGCGCTGGTCGACGCGCTCGCGAAACTCGAGCCGCGGCCGCGCGTGCTGGTTTCGGCTTCCGCGGTGGGCTACTACGGCAACCGCGGCGACGAACAACTCGACGAGGACAGCGCGCCCGGCGAAGGATTTCTCGCCAAATTGGCCGCCGATTGGGAAGCCGAGGCCATGCGCGCCGAAGAGTTCGGCATTCGAACGGTACTGTTGAGGTTTGGCGTGATCCTTTCGGGGAAAGGCGGCGCACTCGCCCAGATGCTCGGGCTGTTCAAGCTCGGCGTTGGCGGGCGTTCGGGCTCGGGACGCCAGTGGATGGCGTGGGTGGCGATGGCCGACGTCGTCGGAATGATTCGGGAGGCGATCGAGAATGACGAGTGGCGCGGCGCCTACAACTGCGTGGCTCCGGAACCGGTGACGAACGCGGAATTCACGAAGGCGCTGGGGCGTGTGCTGCACCGGCCGACGATTTTCCCTGTGCCGCCGGTGGCGCTGCGGACGGTTTTCGGGGAGATGGCCGACGACATGTTGCTGGCGAGCCAGCGAGTGGAACCCAAACGAGTGGGCCAAACGGGCTATTCGTACTCGTACTCGGGACTAGAACTGGCACTGCGCGAGGCCATCACTCAGAGCTAACATCTGCCATTGCTGAATCTTGACAATCGCGAGGCATCTGTTAGGATGCAAGCGTTGCGTCGAGATTTGTCGAGATTCATCGAAACCCTCAGGTCCAGATGTAGGAGGAGGCTGCGGATGCTCAGAAGGGCCATGGCTGTAACTATGTCTTTACTGCTGAGCTTGCCCCTGTGGGCGATTGCAAGCCCGGTAGGGACGATCGCCCTGGGCAGTAAGGTGACGGTCGCGGGCGCCGCGGCAGCCACCGGTAGTTCGCTCTACAACGGCGATACGCTCGCGGTGCAGCCCGATGGAAAAGCGTCGCTCCTTCTTGCCGGCGGCTCCCGGGTCAACATGTCCCCGAACAGCGAAGCGCGCGTGATGCGCGATGGCTCCGCGCTCGCGCTGGAATTGATGCGCGGCGGCATGGCGTTCACTTCCTCGGCCAAGTCGCTGGTGGTTGGCCGCGTCGCCGACGTCACGTTCCGTCCGGAGAATCCCGCGCAGGGCGCGATCGGCTACGTCATTTTCAAGGATCCCACCCACCCGGTCTTCTACGCCGACAAGGGCGATTGGCTACTCACCACCGCCCATGACGGCCACAACATGGTTCTGCGCCATGGGGAGAAGATCGAAGGGATGGTCACCGCCCAGAATCAGGACCAGAATCAGGGCGAGACCCCCGAGCAGGCACAGAAGAAAAAGCACCGGAAGAAGATGGCCGTGATTTGGATCGGCGGCGCCCTGATCGGCACCGTCACTGGCCTGGCCCTCGCCTATGGCATGTCCGAATGCACGGCTGGCAATGGACCCGGCTGCGCCGTCGTCAGCCAGGTCATCCCGCAATAGATCGCCCTCGAAAGTGAATTCCCGGCCGTCCCGCTTCGGCGGGACGGCTTTTTTATTTCAGGGAGTCTCCCCTTTGAGAGAGCGCGTGGCAACTTGCAAACACAGCCCTCAGCGGCTGAAGCCGCATTGAAGCGCTGGCACTTACGGCACGGCTGAAGCCGTGCCCTTGCAAGGGACTGGGTTGCCACGCAGGCTCTTTAACTCCGTCAGAACCTCCCTTAATGGAACGCGCGAGGGCCGTACTGGGACTACCTCTATTTAGTGGCTGCGGACGGAATTGGGAAGCAGCGGTCGCCAACAGCCCTTCGCGCCCACAGAAGCACCTGTAATTGACACTATTGTGGGAAGTTAGGATCGATGTTCGTATTGGGAAACCTGCGCGTATCCGGTTGAGTTCTAGTCGGTAACGGTACCGTTCTGTGCTCCCGACGTTCCCCTCACGGCCTGAACCAGGTCGGGAACACGGGACATGCGGCGGGAGAAGCTTCGACGAAAAAACCTGACGCGCGCCGCCTGCGCGCTGATTTTTGGCTTGCTGGCGGCGTTGACGCTGGCCGGATGCGGCAGGGCGGGCGGTTCGCCATCCTCGGGCGGGACTTCGCCGCCACCGACACCGACGACAACGGTTTCCGTGTCGCCGGGAACGGCGGCGATTTTCCTGGGGCAAACGCAGCAGTTTGCGGCGACGGTCACGGGCAACTCGAATACCAACGTCACGTGGTCGGTGAACGGCGTGGGCGGCGGAAATTCCACGCTGGGAACGATTACCGGCGGCGGTCTCTACACGGCGCCCTCGATGCTGCCATCCTCGCCATCCATCACGATCGCGGCGACGAGCCAGGCGGATAGCTCGGCGAGCGGAACGGCCAGCGTGACGATCGAGAGCAACATTCAAGTAACGATTTCGCCCGCGACGGCTTCGGTGGCGACCGGCGGGACCGAGACCTTCACGGCGCAGGTGACGGGAACGGGAAGCCCGACTACGGCTGTCAACTGGAGCCTGACCGGGAGCGCGTGCGGTTCCGGTTGCGGGACGCTCGCGACAAATGGGAACACGGCGACGTTTACGGCGCCCTCGGCCGTGCCCAGCTCGCCCACGATCTCGGTCGTGGCGACGAGCGTCGCCGACCCATCGAAATCGGCCACGGCGACCGTTACGATCACCGCTTCCCAGACTTGTACGCCGGCGATTTCCGTTTCGCCGGCATCGGCGAGCGTTGCGGTGGGCGCGTTGCAGAGTTTCACGGCGAATGTCTGCTTCAGCACGAATCAGAATGTGACTTGGAGCGTTACGGGCTCGGGGTGCAGCGGCGGGAATTGCGGCACGGTTTCGAGTACCGGGGCGAACACGGCGACTTACACGGCGCCGGCTTCGTTGCCGCCTTCAAACCCGGTGACGCTCGTCGCTACCAGCGCGGCTGATTCCACGCAATCGGCTTCGGCGTCGATCACGATCACGTCTGCGTGCGGGCAGGCGATCACCATTTCGCCGACGGCGGCAACCGTGGCGCTCGGCGGGCAACAATCGTTCACGGCTTCGGTCTGCTTTACGACGAATCAATCGGTGAATTGGACCGTCACGGGCTCGGGGTGCAGCGGGGGGAATTGCGGCACGGTTTCGAGCACGGGAGCGAATACGGCGACCTACACCGCGCCGGCTTCCCTGCCGCCCGCGAATCCGGTGACGGTGGTCGCGACGAGTCTGGCCGATTCGACGAAGTCGGCTTCGGCGTCGATCGACGTGGTGAGCGCGGTCGCGGTCGCGCTGAGCCCGGTCTCGGCGGAAGTCGCGGTGAACCGGCGCGTCAATCTTTCGGCCAGCGTCGAATTGACGACAAACCAGGCGGTGACGTGGGCGGTGGGCGGCGTCACGAATGGCAATACGACGCTGGGGGAGATTTGTCTTGCAGGATCGAGTCCCTGCACGCCGCCGAGCGGGGCGGTGGCGGGGGCGGTGGACTATCTCGCTCCGGCGACGGTGCCGAGTCCGGCGGGCGTGTACGTAACGGCGACGGCGGCCGCGGACACGTCACGCAGCGCGACGGGAGAGATCGGCGTTGTCGCGCACCCGAGCGTCGAGCTTTCGCCGGCGAATTCGGTGGTGGCGCCTTCGGGCACGGTGGAATTCGCGGCAACCGTCTCCGCGACCACGAATACGAGCGTCACCTGGCAAGTCTCCTGCGCGAGCAGCGCGTGCGGCACGATCACTTCGAGCGGCGTCTACACGGCTCCGGCTGCCGCGCCCACGCCAAACGCCATCACCATTACGGCCACGAGCCAGGACGATTCGACGCAGTCGGCGTCGGCAAACGTGGCGCTGACGTCGGCGGTAGCCGTGAGCGGGATTTCACCGGCGAGCGCCACGGCCGGGGCGGCGAACGGCTTCACGCTGGCCGTCAGCGGGTATGACTTCGTGCCGACGAGCCCGGGGCCGGGCACAACGATTCTGGTGAACGGGTCATCGCGCACGACGACGTGCGCCAGTTCGTCCGCGTGCTCGGTGACGATCAGTGCCACGGACGTCGCCGCCGCCGGCACCGCGACCATCGAGGCGCAGAACCCGGACGGAACGCTTTCGAACACGCTGCCGCTCGTTGTTGTGCCGGCGGACGGGCCGGCGAGCCTGGTATCGCTTTCCGCCAGCGAGCCGGTGGGCGGGATGGAGAACGTTACCGCGGTCCAGCCGACGACCGACGGAACTACGAGCGGGCCGATGACGGTGCTGCTTTTCGGGCTCATCGATACGAGCACGAACACCTGCAACGTTACGGAATCGCCGATTACGCTCGCCGCTCCGTCTTCCGGCTCGACGGCGTACTCGATTTGCCTGGCGGGCAACGGGCTCGACCCGTCCTACGCGTACGCGATTGCGGGGTCGCAATCGGCGGATGTGACGATCTCGAATCCGCAATCGTTTGCCGGGTCGCTGGTCGAGATCACGGTGACGGTTTCCTCGACGGCGGCGGGCCCGCGGACGCTCATCGTCACCGATCCCAACAACGATCGCGCCGTATTGAGCGGAGCGATCGACGTGGAGTAAGCGGATGCTACGAAAAGCGATTTTCGCGCTGTGCGTGGCGGCACTGGCCGCGACGGCCGGAGCGACCACGATTGCCCGGATGAATCTGCGGCAACTGGCGGCTGCCTCGCGCGCGGTGGTTCGCGCGCGATGCCTGGGGAACAACAGCCGGTGGGAGGGGGGAGAAATCTGGACGTTCAGCCGCTTCGATACGCTCGAGGCGTTCAAAGGGTCGCCGCCTGGCGAATTCACCGTGCAACTGATTGGAGGACAGGCGGGCGGGATCGAGTCGATCGTCGCGGGTGTGCCGCGGTTTTTTCCGGGCGAGGAGGTGATTCTGTTTCTCGCTCCGGCGGCCGGGGGCGGGGATTCGGTGACGGCGTGGGAAGAAGGAACGTTTCGCGTGACGCGCGACGCGGCCGGGCACGCGCTGGTCACGCAGGACATGGCGGCCGAGGAGGTTTACGACCGCGCCAAGCGGCGGTTTCGCAACGAAAACATTCGGCGGATGCCGCTCTCGGCGTTTCGGCGAAAAATCCGCGACATCACGGGGCGCGCACCGGTTTCGGGGCCGGCGCGGCCGGGCGCGGGTTCGCCCGGAGGCAAGCGATGAAACGGGATTCGCCGCGCGGGGTTTTACTTCTGCTTCCGTTTTGCGCGATGCTGGCCGTTACCGCCGCGGCGGGCTACACGCTGAACTACGCGGTGCCTTCGAGCGGAGGGTGCCCGGTGGCGACGCGCTTTTCGACGGCGACGCCGATTCCTCGGCCGTGGAGCATGTCGCTCTCGTCATCGCCGCAGACGATTTTCACCGTTGCGACGGCCGGGTCCAGCGCGCAAATCACCGAAATTCAGCAAACGATTCTTGACGCCTTCTCCGTTTGGACCGGCGTTACCGGCACAACGGTGAACGCGACGACGTTCCCGAGCGCGCTCGGCCCGCTTGGGGAAACCTCGACGCAAAACGCCTGCGCCAACGATCAGAGCACCAATCTGACCGGCGAGGACACGATTTGCTTCAATCAGTCGAGCGCCGCGTTCACGCCCGGCGTTCTGGCGTTCACGCGCGTCTTCGCGGCCACGGCGCCCGGCCAGACCATCGGCGCGACGACATCGAGCTTCACCGGGCAGATTCTCGAGGCCGACATTCTGTTCCGCAACGACGGGCAGGTCACGTTCGCGACGCCCGGGGCGCTGGCGGCGAATCCCAGTTCCTACGATCTGGAATCGATTCTCACACACGAGCTGGGGCATTTCTTCGGGCTCGAGCATTCGCCGATCTGGCGCGCGGTGATGACGCCTTCCGCACCGCCTCCGGGCACCTGCTGGGGTCCGCGGCCCACGGCGACCACGCCCGATGCGCCGCTCAGCGATGACGACCGGACGGGGCTGCGCGTCCTCTATCCCGATCCGAACGATGCGACCGATGTTGGCGTGATCACCGGCCGCGTGGTTCCGGCGAATCCGCTTTCGCTGGCCGGGCTTCCGGCAACGGCGGCGGGCGAGTACGTGACGGGGATTTTCGGGGCGAACGTGGTGGCTGTTGACGCCAATACGGGGCAGGTGGTGGCGGGGGCGCTGGCAGGGTGGTCATGCTCGTCGGCGAGTTCGGCGCCGGTGTTCGACGGGACTTACACGATCGGACGGCTGCCGCTGGGGAGAACCTACAACCTTTACATCGAGCCGCTCGATGGGGCGTTCACGCCGGCCGATATCGGGGGGAACGGGCTGAATTTGTGCTCGACTTCGAATTCGACGCCTTGCACGGTGCCTCCGGTGAATACGGATTTTGTTGCGCATGTGCGGCCTTCGGGGTAGGCGACGGACGGCTTGCAGCGCTGCATTCGACAGCATGAAGCAGACTTGGATTCGTGCACGGGCCGGGCGACCCGCCGGGTCGCCCCTACAAAACCTTGGTGCGATTAGCGTGGATGGTTCAGCGGTACCAGAGCCACCGTCGACACGGATGGGGTTCCCTGTGCGTTACGCCTGGGAGGGGGGTCCTTTGGCTGCGGAAATTGCACACAAGCGCACGGGCAGGAGTGCCCGTGCCACTGGGGGCTTCGGGGCGCGCGGTAGATGTGGCATCGGGATCCTTCGCTTCGCTCGGGATGGCAAGAATGAGGATAGGCGCGCTCGATAACGTCGAGTGCGTTTGCCAAGGTCGGTCGCGACTGAAACTGCGAACCACAAGACGTGAGACGCAACGGAGGGCGACCGCAGGTCGCCCCTACAGGGCCCCGGGCCTTCGGGCCGTCGCTAGCAGGAGGAGGGATGCTCGCCTTGGAGGGCTTCTGCTCCTTCTTTGGCGATGAGGGGGACCATCAGGAGGCCCGCTACGGGATCGCTCCACCACCAACCCAGCCACGCGTTCAGGACGAGGCCGGCGAGGAGGATGGCCGAGAGCCAGGCGCAGATGTCGGTTTGGCGGGAATCGACTACGAGGGCGCGGCTGGCGATGGCGGCCGCTACGCGGCGCTTGGCTCGCGCCAGAAGGGGCATCACGATTAGCGAGGCGAGGGCGAGGGCCATGCCGACGTAGCTGACGCTTGGCGCTTCGCGTTCGATGAGCGTTTTCGCCGCTTCGATGGCTACGTAGGCGGCCAGGGCTAGCAGGCTCGCGCCCACCAACTTCACCGCTCGAGCTTCGATTCGCTCGCGCGATCCTTCTTCACGATCCGAGGCGAGGCGCCAGAGCAGGATCGCTCCTGAAAACATCTCGATCACGGAATCTATGCCGAAGCCGATCAGGGCGATGCTGCCGGCGAGGATGCCGGCGGCTACGGCTACTGCCGCTTCGAGCAGGTTCCAGCCCAGGGTCAGGTATTCGAGGCGGAGGCCGCGGCGCACGAGGTGGGCACGGGCGGTGGGCGGGAGGGGTGTCGCGCGATTTTCGGCTGTGCCCATCGGCATGGGAGTATCGCGGTGGAAAAACCCACGGTCAGAACGGCGCTGACCGTGGCTACCCGAGTATCCTCCACGGGCACAGTGGCGGCAAGGCGGGCCGCTATCGATTGGGGATAGCGGGAAATTGCCAGCGCGTGGCGTCGTTGGGGAAATTCTTTTCGGTCCAGGCGAGGGCTGCGCGGGGGCGGACGCGGTAGAGGGCGGTTTCGCCGGGGATCGTCAGGAGCGGCGTCTGGTACTTCTTGCGATAGGCGGCGTCGATTTTCGCGATGGTTTTGTTGTCGGCGACCTCTACCGCTTCGCCTTCGAGGATCACTACGTCGTCGCCCGATTCGAGGTGAACCGAAACGGCGGGTTGGCGCGCCAGATTCCGGCCCTTGCGAGACGAGAGGGCGGTGCCGAAATAGAAAGCGCCGTCGAGCCAGGCACCCCACACCGGCATGGCGTGGGGGCGGCCGTCGGGGCGCGTGGTGCAAATCCAGTAGTTGCGCGAGCGTTCGAGGCGCTGTTCCGCGTGGCGCCAGGGGAGATATTGGGTGCGCGGTTTCAGGCCGTAAAGGGCGGGGACGCGCGGCAGGCCGGCTTGCGGGGTCTTCCTGGTTCCCTTTCGCGATTTCGCTTTCGGCATGGGCGCCTCCCGGACTCGGGATGGACCTTTTGAATCGCTCTGACGAACGGCAAAATCCCACGGTCAGGAATGCACTGACCGTGGCTACCCGTGCGACGGCGAACTCGAGCTGCGCGCAGGGGGCCTCGGATACAGAGCGGCGGTTTGAAAGACGGAATGAACTCCGGTGAGGTTTGGTAGCGCCACCGGGAATCGAACCCGGATTTGCAGATTGAAAGCCTGCCGTGCTAACCGTTGCACTATGGCGCCACAGTACGGCTGATGAACAGCTTACGGGAGAGCGGCGCGGTTGACAAGTCGGCGGCGCACATCAGTAACACGGGCGAGTGCCGGCATTAAAAGGGGAAGATGGGATTCGGACCGGCGTCCAAGTGCCGCGTGTTGTACTCGTCGTGCCATGCCATCCGGATGTCCTCGAGTTGTGCTTCGTTCGAGCCCTGTGGGCTGCCACCGAACTCTTCGAGCCCGGTAACCCACTCCTGGAGCTGGGCAAGGCTAGCGCCTAGCGGATCGATCTCGGGGTATCGGTTGGCGAGCAGGATAGCGATGTTTTCCGTATCACCCCAGTCGAGATTGGCGGGCATCGTCGTCTCCTCCAAACGGATTGAGCAACGGGAATATGGACTTCGAGCCGCTCCGGCGTGGGGGCCCCTGCCATCGGCAGCCGGAGATGCGCCCTAGCCTTCCTGACGGTCCTGATATTCCTCGTGCCAGGCCATCTGGATGGCTTCGAGTTTGCCTTCGTTCGAGGCCGCGGGATCGCCGCCGAAGGCTTCGAGTTCGGTGACCCACTTACGGAGATCCGTGAAACGGACGGTGAGTGGGTCCGTATCCGGAAACTTATCGGTGAGTTGGATGGCGATGTCTTCGGCGTTGTCCCAATCGAGTTTATCGGGCATCGTCGTCTCCTTCGAACTGATTACGCACAAAATCCCCAGGCTTAAAAACGAAGCCTGGGGCACGCAAACCTAAACCCTCGGGGGCTGAAGGCCCTTTCTTTCCACGGGCCTTATGTCGCGGCTGAAGCCGCGACCCGCAAATCGCGATGGAGCGCGGGTATCTTTGCCGCTGTCGCGCCTGGCTGCTTGCCGGTTTTTACGGTGGCACAGGCTGAAGCCTGTGCTACGGGGGCGCGATTCCTCCTTAGTCGGTTTTCTTTTCGGCGCCGGCGAAGGCTCCTTCGCCGCCTTCGCTTACGTAGTTGCGATTCCAGGCCGGGATTTCGACGACGATTTCGCCTTCGTTTTTCTCGATGACTACCTGGCAGCCGAGGCGCGAGTGGAGGGTTAGGTCGGCGGCCATGTCGAGGCGGTCGGCTTCGTCGTCCAGCATTTCGCTGAGCAGCTCTTCGCCCTTCTTGATGACGACGTGGCAGGTGGTGCAGGCGCAATTGCCGCCGCAGGCGTGCTCGAGATGGACGCCGCAGTTCTTGGCGACGTCGAGGAACGAGTGCGGCTTGCCGTGTTCCTTGTAGGGCATCGAGTCGAGATCGACTTCGATCGTCTTGTTCTGCGGAAGCCAGGTAATTTTCACAGACATCGTGTTGTCCTTTGCAGCGCCGGGGCCGCGTTACTTTAGCGCGCCGTAGTGCATCCCCGGGGAGCGAAGGAGCGCCGGTCTACGTAGCAACGGGATCCTTCGCTTCGCTCAGGATGACAGGCTATGCTGCGCGTTTGCCTATGTTCGTTTCCATTCATTTCACAATTCAGCCGCATGTTCTCAGATTTCGGCCAGTTTCTTGCCTTCGAGAGCTGTCGCGATCGCGCGATTCATGAGCAGCTCGGCCAGGTGCGTTGTCGCTTCGTTCAATTCGTCGATGCGGGTGCGGACCAGTTTGTAATCCGTGCCGGCCATGGATTCGCGAAGCGCGGCGACCGACGCGTCGATTCTTGCGCGCTCCTCCGGATCGATCTCGGAACTTTGCTCGTCCGCTAGCGATTTTTCGGTGGCGTGCAGGATGGTCTCGGCCTCGTTGCGCGCCTCGATCAGCTGGCGCTCGGCGAAATCCTGCTCGGCGAATTCGATCGATTCATCGAGCATGCGCTCGATTTCCTGCATCGTTCAGGCCGTAGCTGGGCTGCACCTCGATCGACTGCTCCTTGCCGGTGCGCAGATCGCGGGCGCGCACCTGCAGGATGCCGCTTGCGTCGATCAGGAAGTGCACTTCGATGCGCGCGAGGCCCGCCGGAGCCGGGCGGAACGTGCAGTTGCGAACGCGCGAGCGAACGGCAATCGTGCGCGAGCTCGCGTTCGCCCTGCAGGACGTGCAGGTCGATGGCGGTCTGGTTTTCGACGCCGGTGGTGAACAGCTCCTGCGGCGCTCGCGGGAATCGTCGAGTTGCGCGGAATGAATTTTGCCACCACGCCGCCCATCGTTTCGATGCCGAGCGAAAGCGGAGTGACGTCGAGCAGCAGCATATCCTGCACGCCGGTCGTCAGAATATCCGCCTGCACGGCCGCGCCTAGCGCCACGACTTCGTCGGGATTGAGCTCGACGTGCGGCGGGCGGCCGAAGAACTGTTCGACCGTGGTGCGCACCAGCGGCATGCGCGTCGAGCCGCCGACCAGCACCACTTCCTCGATCTCGGCGGGTTTCAGCTTCGCGTCGGCGAGCGCCTGGCGCACCGGGCCGAGCGTGCGCTCGACGATCGGGGCGATGAGCGATTCGAATTCCGCGCGGGTGAATTCGGCGGACATAGGCCATGCCTTCGGGCAAGAGGAAGCGGACGTTCGATTCGAGGGAGTGGGAAAGCTCGTGCTTGGCGGCGATCAGTGCCTTGCGGAGATTCCTGCACGGTTTCCGGATGCGATTCGAGATCGACGCCGAGGTCGCGACGGATTTCCTCGCGGGCGATTTCGAGCAGCGCGTTGTCGATGTCGTCGCCGCCGAGATGCGTATCGCCGTTGGTGGAGAGCACCTGATAGATGTCGCCTTCGCCGGTGGCGATGAGTTTCAGGATCGAAATGTCGAACGTGCCGCCGCCGAAATCGTAGACGGCTACGCGGCCGCGCTGCTCTCGGTGCAGGCCATAGGCGAGCGCCGCGGCGGTTGGTTCATTGACCAGGCGCAGGACTTCGAGGCCGGCGAGGCGACCGGCGTCTTTCGTGGCCTGGCGCTGCGCGTCGTTGAAATAGGCGGGGACGGTGATCACGGCTCGCGTCTACCGGCTCGCGGAAAAATTCCTCGGCCCAGATCTTCAGCTTCGCGGAGAATGAAGGCGGAGATTTCGGGCGGGGTGAAGAAGCGGTCGCCGAGGCGCACGCGGATCACGTTGCGGCTTTCGGGATCGATGCGGAAGGGGAAAATTTTCAGCTCGTCCTGAACGTCTGCGACGCCGCGGCCCATCAGGCGCTTTACGGAATAGATCGTGCGTTCGGGCTGCGTCAGCAGGCGGCGCCGGGCGGCTTCGCCGGCGACTATGCGGCCGTCTGCGTCGACGCTTACGACCGACGGGCAGAGCGGCGGCGCCGTAGGGGCCCGGGAATACACTCCGGCTTGCCTGTTTCGGGGTTTACCTGTAGGCGATCAGGCTGAAGGTGGTGCCGAGGTCGATTCCGACTGTTTTGCTCATAGGCTTAATCCTTGGATTCTGTTTTCGCGGTTGGGGGGTAGCACGTTGGCTTACCTCGCCTCACCGCTTTCGGGGTCCTTCGCTTCGCTCAGGATGACAAGTTTTTCGTGCTTTCCTTACTAGCGGTGCGACCCCAGGACCCCTTGCTCACTTTTCTTCGCGCTCCTGCAATTCTCGGGTTACGTTGCCACCAGATTCCGGATGTAGGAGCGGCGGTTCAGGATTTCGTTCATGCGCTCCATCAGGGCGCTGCGCGCCTTATCGTCGGCATTGGCTTCCAGGGCGGCGTCCCATGCGGCGCAAGCGGCGGCCAGTTCTGCGTCGACCTCGGCCAGTTTCTCTTCGAAGCTCTTGCGCTGCCGACTCGAGGCGGTCGCGGAGGGCTTTCATTTCGTGCCGTCGCCGCCGGATTCGCGGGCCATTCGCGCAGTTCGTCGAGCGATTCATTCAGCTCGAAGACTTCTTCGAGCAGCTCGGGCGGGGCCTGCTGCTTCGTCTGGCCTTCCTTGCGCATGCCGGCGCAGCCAGCAGGTATTCGACGCGGGCGACCGGATCGCGCAGCGTGCGGTAGGCGTCGTTCAATTGCGACGAGCGGTCGAGCGAAAGATTGCCGCTCGTCTTCGGCGGCGCGCACGAAATTATCCGGGTGCAGCTTCCAGCTGAGGCCGATGGAAACGCTGCTCGAGATCGTCGGCATCGATCGTAAGCTTTTCCGGGCAGGCCGAAGAAGGCGAAATAATCGGTGCCGCGCGGCAGCGGCTGAATTTTTCCGCAGGCCGGGCAGAAGTGCGACGCCGGCGGCGGCGGCGCCGCAGCTCCAGCAGGTCGAGGATGGGGCCGGCGATGCTTGCATGGAACTTGTTCGATTCCGGGGCCGTCGGGAAAACAAGGTCCTCAGTTGGCCGCTCAAAATGTACTAGCGGGCGGGCCGGAAGCAGGTTCCTCGCTCCGCTCGGAATGACAGCCTTCGATGTTTCTTCGACAAGCATCCAGGCCGCACTGATGAAAGCCGTGCCCTTGCGAGAACGCCGAGATTTCGCGCGGACTCGATACGGGAACTCGGGACTTCGGGCGGACGCGTCAGGCGGTGAACGAACTGCCGCAGCCGCAGCTGCGGGAGGCCTGCGGATTCTGGAAGACGAAGCCGCGGCGCATCAGGTCCTCGCGATAATCGAGCGTGGTGTCGTTCAGATAGAGAAGCTCTTCGGGTCCACGAAGACCCGCGCGCCGTTTTCCTCGAAGACTTTGTCGCGGTCGCGCGCCTGCGTTTCGAGGCGCATCGCGTAGGACAGGCCCGAGCAGCCGCCGCCCTGCACGCCCACGCGCAGCCCGCCGCGTTTCGGCCGGGACGCCTTCCTTGGCGAGCAGCTCGCGAATCTTTGCCGCCGCTTTTTCCGTTACGTGAATCATCGTTCACCCGTGGCCGAACGCCCGTCGCGCCATGGACGGCGGGCCGGCGCATTTCTCCTGCGCTGAATTATTCCGCCTTCGGCGTGGCGGCCGAAGCCTCCGGTTGCGCCTCGTCGGCGCCGTGCCTTCTTCTTCCAGTCGCCGATGGCCGCCTTGATGGCGTCCTCGGCCAGCACCGAGCAGTGGATCTTCACCGGCGGCAGGCGAAAGCTCGCGGACGATGTCCGTGTTCTTGATCGCCAGCGCCTCTTCGACCGTCTTGCCCTTGACCCATTCGGTGGCGAGCGACGAACTGGCGATCGCCGAGCCGCAGCCGAACGTCTTGAACTTGGCTTCCTCGATGACCTGCGTCTCGGGATTGATCTTCATCTGCAGCCTCATGACGTCGCCGCACTCGGGCGCGCCCACCAGGCCGGTGCCGACGTTCGGGATCGTTCTTCGGCAGGCTGCCGACGTTGCGCGGGTTGCTTGTAGTGATCGACTACCTTATCGGAATAAGCCATATGCCGTTCTCCCTCCGAATTTGAAACTCGCTGACATCCGCGTTTCCAGTGTAGTCGCCGTCTTCCAGTTCATCTTGCTCAGGTCGACGCCTTCTTTCGCCATTTCGTAGAGCGGCGAAAGCTCGCGCAGGCGCGCTGACGATTTCGACCACGCGGCTCGGCGACGTAATCGACTTCTTCCTGCGGTGTTGAAGCGGCCCAGGCCGAAGCGGATCGAGGTGTGCGCCAGGTCTTCGCCGACGCCCAGCGCCTTCAGCACGTAGCTGGGTTCGAGCGTGGCCGAGGTGCAGGCCGAACCGCTCGAAACGGCGACGTCGTTGATGCCCATCAGCAGCGATTCGCCTTCGACGAAGGCGAAGCTGATATTGATGTTGTGCGGCAGGCGGTGCGTCATCGAGCCGTTGATATAGACCTCGTCGAGCTTGCGCGAATGATGGCCGTCCTTCAAGCGGTCGCGCAGGCCGCGCAGGCGCGCCGCTTTCCTTCGGCCATTTCCTGCTGGCAGAGCTCGGCAGGCCTTGCCGAAGCCCACGATGCCCGGAACGTTCAGCGTGCCCGAGCGCATGCCGCGCTCGTGGCCGCCGCCGTCGATCATGCGCCGCGAGCTGCACGCGCGGATTGCGGCGGCGCACGTAGAGCGCGCCGCACGCCCTTGGGGCCGTAGAGCTTGTGCGCGGTGATGCGACATCAGGTCGATGTTGTCTTTCTGCACGTCGACGGGAATCTTGCCGACGGCCTGCACGCCGTCGGTGTGGAAGAAAACGCCCTTTTCCTTGGCGATCTTGCCGATTTCCGCGATCGGGCTGGATCACGCCGATTTCGTTGTTGGCGTACATGATGGAGATCAGGATCGTTTTCGGCGTGATGGCGCGGCGCAGGTCGTCGAGATCGATGCGGCCGTCCTTGTCCACGGGCAGGTAGGTGACTTCGTAGCCGTACTTTTCCAGGCGCTTGCAGGTGTCGAGCACGGCCTTGTGCTCGGTCACCTGCGTGATGATGTGGTTGCCCTTCTCGCGGTACATCTCCGCGACGCCCTTGATCGCCAGGTTGTTCGATTCGGTGGCGCCGCTGGTGAAGATGATCTCCTTCGGCGTGGCGTTGATCAGGCGGGCGATCTGCGCGCGCGCGTTTTCCACCGCTTCTTCGGCCGCCCAGCCGAAGGAGTGGTTGCGGCTGGCGGCGTTGCCGAACTTCTCGTGAAATACGGCAGCATCGCTTCGACCACGCGCGGATCCACCGGCGTGGTGGCGTGATTATCCATGTAAATCGGCAGTTTCGGTGCCATACGCTTCTTCTCTCCTAAGGCCTGAGTCCGACGACGGGCGGTGCGGGCTCCTCGTCGGCCAACTGCGAAAGGGTCACTTGATGGAGAACCTGCAAGACCGTCTCATTCACGCGCTGCAACGGATCGCGCACCGTGCAATTCGTCAGATGATCGCATTCGCCGCGCCGGGTCATGCATGAGGTGATCGACATCGGTCCGTCAATGGCCTCCACCACATCGAGGGCGGTGATCGAAGCCGGGTCCCGCGCCAGCGTGTAGCCGCCGCTCGAGCCGTGCCGCGCAACCACCAAACCCTTCTTTGCCAGGCGCTGGAGCACCTTGGCCAGCAAGGGCGTTGAAATCCCGTAGGCGGCGGCAATATCCGCCGCGCTCAATGAATCCGTGAGTCCGTGTTGCGCCAGGTGTTTCAGCGCAATCAGGGCGTAATCGGCTTTGCGCGACAAGCGAAGCATAGGGATATGGGACTGATTTGGTCTCCGATTGCAATCGTAACCCCCAACCCCAACGGTGTCAAGAGGGCCGGGCGAAACCGTCGAAGGCGGGGTGGTGAATAAAGCTTATCTGAGACCGGATTGGTCCCCGGGCGCAACAGGGAACAAATGAAGGAGCGAAAATGGGGCCTGAGTGGGAGCGGACGGGGCGTGAATGGGACGCAGCAAGCCGAGAATTGGGAAACGGCGGGCGACCGCAGGTCGCCCCTACAAGGGCCGAGGCAGGCGGGCCGAAAAGGAAGAAGGCGCAGGGACAGATCGCCATGTGCTCCCGGCAATCTGCGGAAATCTTGGCGGAAACGTGATGCCGGAGACAATTCGATTCGTTAGAATGACGCGGGAGATGAACCGAAGATGAAACCTGTCATCGCCGTTTGCCCGGGGTCCTACGATCCGGTAACGTTTGGCCACATCGATTTGATCGAGCGGGGAGCGCGGGTATTCGACCGGCTGGTCGTGGCGGTGCTCCGGAACATCCAGAAGGAGCCGCTGTTCGGCCTGGCTGAGCGCGTGGAGATGCTAAAGGAAGCGACGCGTCATCTGGAGAACGTGGAGATCGACGTTTTCGAGGGGCTGCTGGTGGATTTCGCGCGCAAGAAAGGGGCACGGGTGGTGGTGCGCGGCATCCGGGCCGTTTCCGACTACGAATACGAACTGCAGATGGCGCTGATGAACCGGAAGATGGAGCCGCAGATCGAGACGGTGTTCATGCTGCCGGCCGAAGCGTTCAGTTTCCTTAGCTCGAGCCTGGTGAAGGAGATTGCGCGGCTGGGGGGATCAGTGCGGGGACTGGTGCCGCCGTTCGTCGAGGAACGGCTGAAGGCGAAGGTTCCGTAGAGGGCTTATAAGCATCGAAAGGCGGGCGACCCGCCGGGGCGCCCCTACACACGCTCGCTCTTGGCGTGTTGATTTACAATGACCGACGAAACTTTTTTCCAGGGACAGGGGAGGGTCAATTGCAGCCTGCTTCAAAAATGATTCCGCAGCTTGCCGATCGTGTTGAACGGATCTCTCTTTCGCCGACCGGCGCGGTATTGATCGAAGCCGAGCGCCTGCGCGCGCGCGGCATCGACGTGGTGAATTTTGGCGTCGGCGAACCGGACTTTCCCACTCCCGACCATATCAAGCAGGCGGCCGTGCGGGCCATGGAGCAGAATTTCACCAAGTACACGGCGACGCCGGGGATCGCGCCGCTGCGCGAAGCGCTGTGCCAGTGGCACCGGCGCGAATTCGGCACGGACTACGAGACGGCCGAATCGGTGATCACGGTGGGCGGGAAGCAGGCGCTCTTCAACGCGCTGGGCGCGCTGGTGAACGAAGGCGAGGAGGTGCTGGTTCCGGCGCCGTACTGGGTGAGCTATCCGGACATGGTGCGGTACGTCGGAGCCAAGCCGCGATTCGTCGAGACCGACGCGGCCGACGGGTTCCGGCTGAGGGCGGCGCAGGTCGAGCCGCTCATCGGGCCGAAAACGCGCGTGCTGCTGGTGAATTCGCCGAACAATCCGACCGGGGCGGTGATTCCGAACGACGAATTTGCGCGGCTCTTGGAGCTGTGCCGGCGGAACAACATCTGGATGCTCACCGACGAATGCTATTCGCATTTCCTCTTTGGCGGGCACAAGCCGTTTTCGGCGGCGGGGCTTCCGGACGCGAAATCGCACGTGATCGTCGCCGGGTCGCTTTCGAAGACGTTTTCGATGACGGGCTGGCGGGTGGGATTCGCGCTGGGGCCGAAGCCGGTGATCGACGCGATGATCAAGGTGCAGAGCCAGTCGACATCGAATCCGACGTCGATTTCGCAGCATGCGGCGCTGGCGGCGCTTTCCGGGCCGATGGATTCGGTCGAGGCGATGCTGGCGCAATACGCGCGGCGCCGCGACGCCGTGCTGGAAGAGCTGGCGAAAATTCCGGGCGTCACCTGCGCGCCGCCGGAAGGGGCGTTTTACGCGTTCCCCAACGTCGAGAACACGCCGCGCGTGCGCGCACTGCGAGAAAAGAAGGAGCCGGCCGATACGGCGCGCATCGCGGTCGATCTGCTGGCCGAGGCGCGCGTGGGAACGGTTGCGGGCGAAGCTTTCGGCGCGCCCGGCTATCTGCGCATCTCCTACGCGGCCGATATCGAGCGCGTGCGCGAAGGGATCGGGAGGATGAAACAGTTTCTTTCGTCATGAAGGCGCAGCCCATTCCGTGCCGGATCGAGCCGCTGCTGGTCCGCCGCATCTGGGGCCGGCTTTGGCTGGATCCGCTGTATGCCGCCAGCCAGGAACTGGCCGATCCGGTCGGCGAGGTATGGCTGACCGGGGAGAATTGCCGGTTCGCCGACGGTCCATTCGCCGGGCAGGTGCTCGGGCAGGCGTGGCGGGAGATGCCCAGGGAATGGAAAGGGTCGCGGCTCGCAGGGGAAGCGGGGTTTCCGCTGCTTGCGAAGTTTCTGTTTCCCGATCTGGCGCTTTCGATCCAGGTGCACCCGGACGACGAGTACGCGGCGCGGCACGAAGCCGGGTCCGGCGGCCACGGCAAGACGGAGATGTGGTACGCGGTGGCGGCGGAAGCCGGGGCCGAGGTGCTGGTGGGATTCAACCCGGGCGTGGATGAAAAAACCGTTCGCCGGTCGATCGTCGACGACTCGATTGAAACGTGCCTGCGGCGGCTGACCGTCGCCGCCGAGGATACGATCTACGTGCCGGCGGGCACGGTGCATGCCATCGGGCCGGGCCAGATCTTCTGCGAAATCCAGGAATATTCCGATCTCACCTACCGGCTGTTCGATTACAACCGCACCGACGCGCAGGGAAACCGGCGCGAATTGCACATCGAGAAGGCGCTCGAGGTGATCCGCTTCGACCAGCCGGGAGCGGGGAAGACACGGCCGCTCACGCAGAACGTCGGGCCGATCGAGCTGAGCTATCTGGCCGCTTGCCGCTACTTTTCGACCGAGCGATGGCGATTTCGCGAGCCGATCGAGCTGGCCTCGTCGATGGAGCATTTCGATCTGCTGATCATTCTGGCGGGCCGTGGCGAAGTGGTTGTGGGGGAGAGCCGGCGGGAATTCCAGCACGGCGAGGCGTGGTTCGTGCCGGCCGAATTTCCGGGATTTCGGCTGGAGCCGGCGACGGACGTGACGCTGCTGCGGAGCTACGTGCCCGATATCGATACGCTGGCGCGGAGCCTCGTGCGCGAAGGCGTGACGCGCGAGCAAATGGCCGGGTTCCTCTTCCGATGAAACGCGAAGCGCACGCGGTGATCCTGGCCGGAGGGCGAGGCACGCGATTCTGGCCGCGCAGCCGGACGCGCACTCCGAAACAGCTCCTGAATATCGTCGGCAACGACACCATGATCGAGCAGACGGTGGAGCGGATCACGCCGCTCTTCCCTGCTTCGCGATTGTGGGTGGTGACGCAGGCGGAACAGGCGGAGGCGGTGCGGCGGGTGTTGCCGAAACTGCCGCGGTCGCATGTGCTGGTCGAGCCGGAAGGACGGAACACGGCCGCGGCCATCGGGCTTGCCGCGGTGCATCTGCGGCGGGAATGCGGGGACGCGCTGATGGCGGTGCTGCCCGCCGATCACGTGATCGCGCAGCAGGCGCGGTACCGGCGGCTGGTGCGCGCGGCGCTGCGGCTGGCGGATGCTCCCGGTTCGCTGGTGGTGCTGGGGATCAACCCGGCTCGGCCGGAAACCGGGTACGGGTACATCGAACGCGGCGGCGCCGTCGCTTCGGCGGCGAAGGGGGACGCGCGCGCTTACCACGTGCGGCGGTTCACCGAGAAGCCGCCACTCACCTTGGCGCGGCGGTACGTGGCTTCGGGGCGCTACTCGTGGAACGCGGGGATGTTCTTCTGGCGCACATCGACGTTTCTCGATCAGCTTTCACGATTTCTGCCGGAGACGGCGCGGGAGCTGGGCGCGCTCGAAGGAGCGATCGGCACGGCGCGGTATTTGGGGAAGCTGCGGGGCGCTTACCGGAAGCTGGAAAATATATCGGTGGATTACGCCGTCCTCGAACCGGCGAGCCGGCGCGGCAGCGGAGCGAGTGTGTACGTGCTGCCGGCGAGCGTCGGCTGGAGCGATATCGGGTCGTGGGCGGCGGTTTACGAGCTGCAGGCGGGGCGGCGCGGAGACACGATTTCCGCCGGGGCGGTTGTTTCGATCGACGCCGAGGGAAATTATTTCTGGGCTCCCGGAAAGCTGGTGGCGGCGATTGGGGTGCGGGACTTGGTGGTCGTGGAAACACCGGATGCGCTGCTGATCTGTTCCCGCGAACGGGCTCAGGACGTGGGGCGGATCGTCAAGGAGCTCGAGCGGGCGAAGCGGGGGGAACTACTGTAGTAGCGCGGGGCGAAAGGCCCACGGTCAGAAAAGCGCTGACCGTGGCTACCCAACCATCTACCATTCTTGCTGGCGGTGGCGGCGGTTGGGGTGCGGGACTTGGTCGTCGTGGAAACGCCGGATGCGTTGCTGATTTGCCCTCGCTAGCGGGCCCAAGATGTGGGGCGGATCGTCAAGGAACTCGAACGGGCGAAGCGGCGCGGGTTGCTTTAGGTCTGCCGGCGCGATGTCTTGTTGGCTCGCGGAGAATATTCCCAAGCTTGAGCAGGATTTCTCCCCAACACATGAACCCGACTTGCAGAACGCTTGCCGGGTTGCGGGCCGCAGCAATGGCGTGTGGTTCAACTGCTTCGACGACCTGCCTGCGTGGGCGACTCTGCCTCGGATCGTTCGGGATCCTTCGCTCCGCTCAGGATGACACGGGGATCGCGGTCAGGAAGGCGCTGACCGTGGCTACCCTTGCCGGACCTGCGGCGGCGGTGCGTACTTTCTCATGAGAAGCGAAATCGTGAGGCCGATGCAAAAGAGCAAGGGCACGATCACGTTGACCACCCACACGAACATCGTCAGGTGATGCTTCGGATGCGGCACGTTTGAAAGCGGGATCACCACGAAATTCATCACCAGAAAGACGACGCAACCGTAAAGCAGGCCACTGACCACCGGCCGGCGCCAGAGAAACGCGATTTTGCGGCTGGCGGCGTAGAAGATGACGGTCCAACTCATCGCAATGCAATAGTGGAGGATGACGCCCAGAGCGACGCCGGCGGCGGCGCTCATGTGTTCGACACTGGGCACGCCGACGAGGCCGCTGGCGATGAAGCGGAAAACCATCGATGGAGTGATGTGGCGAAAGGCGTTGTAGATGAGGTTGTAGCTGATATCGAGCGTGCCGGCGACGAGGCCGATCCAGAGGATTGTTGAAATCGCACTTGCTTGCCGCGCACTTGTTTGAGGAACCGCGGAATTTGCCGCGTTCATTTTTGTTTGCCTCCTGCTGCCCTGACGCGGAAAGTTATACGCCGGAATGCGCGCGAGGGAAACGGAAAGTTGCGCTCAGGGGCTCAAGGCGCGACGGCAGCTCGGCGTGGGACGCTTGGCGGGGGACCTGCTGACGGATGCGGATCGGGAAGAACAGGTTCCCCTGTGAAACTCCGCGCTCGGGCTGCAGGAGATCCCGGCTATAGCTTCGCTACGGGAATCTTTACGAGGATGCGGGTGCCGCGGGCGGGATGGCTGGAGATCAGGAGTTTGCCGGAGAGGCTTTCGGCGCGCTCGCGCATGCTGATGAGACCGAAGCCGTCGCCGTTGCGGGTATCGCGCTGGCTGAAGCCGCGGCCGTCATCCTCGACCGAGACGTTCACGAGTTCGTCGGCGAAGGCCAGATGGACGCGGATGGTGCGGGCGCGGGCGTGGTGCAAGGCGTTGGTGACGGCTTCCTGAATGATGCGGAGCAGGTTCGTCTCGATCTCGACCGTGAGCGCCCGGGTGGCGCCGCGGGTGGTGAATTCGGTCGTGACACCGGAGCCGGCGGCCATTTGGCGCAGCAGCCATTCGAGCGCCGTCGGGAGATCGCTTCCCTCGAGGGCGCGCGGTCGCATGGTCCAGACGGCGCGGCGAGCCTCGGACAGGCTCTCGCGCGCCAGGTCTCGCGCCCGATCGAGCGTGGCTAGCGCTGCTTTTTCCTGCCCGGACAGCAAAGCCTTCGTGTTCTCTATCTGGAGGAGGATCGCGGTGAAACCCTGGGCCAGGGTATCGTGCAGCTCGCGAGCGATCCGTTTGCGTTCGGCGGCGATGGCGGTTCCCTTCTCCTCCGCCGCCGCGAGCGCCATAGTGATGGCCAGGCTCAGTTGCTGTCCGCGCATGGCGGCGCGATCGAGATCGGCGGATGGATATTCCCTGTTCTCTTGATGGAACAGGAGGCACCAGCCGGAGGTTTCCGCATCCTCGGGGCTGGGCCCGGGGATGGGAATGACCAGAGTGGTTTCCACGCGCCTGGCCGAAAACCATTCCCAGGCTTGCCGCAACAGCGGATTTCTCGCGCAGTCGCGCAGGGCAACCGGGCGGGCGGTCTGCGCCAGGCAATACAGGGAAGAAATCTCCGCGACCCGATATTCGTCCTTGAAGGCGGCCGAGGACTGGCTCGGAGGAAGCCGGCCCGGATCGTGGAAAACGCAGCGAACAGCGTCGTTCGATTCTCGGAGCCAGATGGACGCGGCGTCGGCAGAGAACTCGCGGGCGATCGCGGCAGCCGCGTCCCGCAGATAGGGTCCGAGATCACCCACAACGGCGCGGCCAACGGGCTGTGGCAGCGGCAAGGCGGACTCGCGGCTCCGCGGCTCGCCAGCGATGCCGCACTCGGTTTCGTTCACCAGCCTCGCCAAGTCAGGTTCGGAGGCGGGAGGAGCGGGGGTTTCTGAACACATGGTTCGTCACCAAAGAGGAGATCCGGGCCGCCCGATCCAAGCTCTCCCATCTGCATTTACTCTTCGGTAAAGATTTGTACGCTTTGTTTGAGCCGGAGTCAATACCGGAACCTGGCAATCCGGATCATTCGGCCGGGACGGGAGAGCGCGATTTCGGCGCCAGGTCTACAACACGCCCGGCGCGTGCCGTATACTGCTGGCTCGATGCAACGAATCCACTTCGGTACCGACGGCTGGCGCGGCGTGATCGCCGAGGATTTCACGGTGGAAAACGTGCGCCGGGCGGCGCTGGCCTTCGCACGCTACGTGGCTCGCGCCGAGCGGCCCGATGCGGGCGTGCTGGTCGGCTACGACAACCGGTTCGGCTCGGAGCGGTTTGCGCAGGCGGCGGCGGAAACGGTGGCGGCGGCCGGGATACCTGTCTGGCTGGCCGACGCGGCGTGCCCGACGCCGGCGCTTTCGCTGCTGGTGCGGCAGCGCGAGGCGGCGGGCGGACTGATGATCACGGCCAGCCACAATCCGTACCGGTGGAATGGAGTGAAATTCAAGGCGAGCTACGGGAGTTCGGCTTCGCCGGCGATTGTGGCGGCCATCGAAGAGGAACTCAACCGCGTGTACGCCGATGGGACGCATATGTTGCCGGCACGTGGCGGGGCCGTGCGCCCGCTGGACGTGCGCACGCCTTATCTCGATACGCTTGAAAAACTGGTGGATTGGGACCGCATTCGCGAGAGTGGGCTGCGCTTCCTTTTCGACCCGATGCACGGATCGGCGATGGGCCTGTTGCCGGCGCTGTTCCAGCGGCACGGCATCTCGTGCGAGGAGATTCGCGGGCGGCGCGATCCGCTGTTTGGCGGGCGCAATCCGGAGCCGATCGAAGGGCCGAACGTCGAACCGCTGCGACACGCCATGCGCGACAGCCGCTTCGACGCCGCGTTCCTTGCCGACGGCGACGGGGACCGCTCGGGCGCGATGGACCCCGGCGGATACTTCATTAACGCGCATCAGTGCTTCGCGATTCTGCTGTGGCACCTGGCGGGGACGCGGCAGCTTCCGGGCGACGTCGCGAAGACGTTTTCGGTGACGAAACTGGTCGACAAGATCGCGGCGAAATTCGGCCGGAGGCTTTTCGAGACGCCGATCGGGTTCAAATACATCTGTTCGCTGATGCTCGAACAGGACCTGCTGATGGGCGGCGAGGAAAGCGGCGGCATCGGTTTCCGTTTTCATTTGCCCGAGCGCGACGCGACGGTGTGCGCCCTGCTGATGGCCGAGGTGATGGCGTGGCATGGAAAGCGGCTCGGGGAGATCATCACGATGCTCGAGGAGGAATTCGGCGAGCACCATTACGGGCGAATCGACCTGGAGCTGAAACCGGGACAGAAGGAAAAGGCGATCGAGCTTTTCCAGAGCGACCGCGTGGCGAAGATTTTCGAATGGCCGGTGACGGCGCGGGAAGATCTCGACGGGATCAAGATTTACCTGGGCGATATTGGATGGGTGATGGTGCGGGCTTCAGGGACCGAGCCGATGCTGCGGGTTTACGCGGAGACTAACAGAGCGGAGACTACGCGGCGGGTGCTCGGCGCGGCGGTCGCGAAAGTGCGGGCGCTGTAGGCGGTCTTTTTCGAGCGGGCACTGTGTGGTCGCTGCGATCGCGGATGAATTGAGGGACAGTCCCCAGGCGCAAGTACGGCGCCTGGGGCACCCGACGAAGGTGATGGCACTTCAGGTGGGATTTTTTATTTGCAAGCACGGGTGCTGAGTGGTGGGTGCGATCGCGGATGGAGTGGGGAAAACCCCCAGGCGCAAGTACGGCGTTTGGGGTACCCGGATCGACCTGGCGGGCGAGAGGTGGGGGCGATGTGGGCTTGCGCCTGCTTCGATGCATGCCGGGCTGAAGCTCGGCGCTACAACGGAAAGAACTGGTGCTGACGAAAATCCGGGGGCGGGGATTGCGAATCTAAAGAACAGGGCGACCGGCCCGGTCGGCCCTTCGGGACGAATCCTTCGCGGATGATGGATTCAGGGACTCGAGAGAGATTGATGGGAGCGGAGATTACGACTACGGCTGAGGACGCGGGGCGCGAGGCGAAGGCGAAACAGTATGCGCGGATCAACCGGCGCGTGGGGCTGGCGGGATGGCTGGTGGATGCATTGCTGCTGGTCCTGCTGCTCGCTACCGGGTTCACGATGACGCTGCGCGATGCGGCTTATGGCGTGTCGGGCGAGCGGGCGCTGGCGCTGCTGGTGTATCTGGCGATGGTGGCGGCGATTTTTGAAGTTGCCGGGTTCCCGCTCGAGTTTTATTCGGGATATGTGGTCGAGCGGCGATTCGGGCTTTCGCGGATGACGCTGGGCGGATGGGTGAAGGACCGGCTGAAGGGGCTGGGGATCGGGGCGGTGCTGGGCGCGGGGATCGGCGAGCTGTTTTATTGGGCGCTCGAGCGGCATCCGGGGACGTGGTGGCTGTGGGTGGCCGGGGCGCTGATTTTGTTCGCGGTGTTGCTGGCGCAACTGGCGCCGGTGCTGCTGTTCCCGATTTTCTTCAAGTTCCGGCCGATCGAAGACGAGGAGCTGATCGAGCGCGTGCGCGGGCTGGCGGCGCGCGCGGGGGCGCGCGTTTCGACCGTGCTCGAATGGAAGCTTGGGGAGAAGACGAGCAAGGCGAACGCGGCGCTGACCGGATGGGGGGCGACGCGGCGCGTGTTGCTGGCCGATACGCTGCTCGAGCATCACACGCCGGAAGAGATCGAGACGATCGTGGCGCATGAGCTGGGGCATTACGTGCATCGCGACATTCCGCTGGCGATCGTGATGGAATCGGCGCTGACGCTCGTTTCGCTGTGGGCGGTGAACGAGGTGCTGGTGTGGGCCACGCCGCTCGCGGGTTTTCGCGGGCTGGCCGATTTCGCGAACCTGCCGCTGGTGATGCTGGTGGTGACGGCGGTATCGCTGGTGGCGCTGCCGCTGGTGAACGGGTACTCGCGCTGGCGCGAGCGGCGCGCCGACCGTTTCGCCCTGCGCCTCACGCACAACCCGGAAGCGTTCATCAGCGCCATGAGGAAACTGGCCGAACAGAATCTGGCGGAGACGCAACCGAACCGAGCGGTGGAGTTCCTCTTTCACGGGCATCCCTCCATCGCCAAGCGGATCGCCGCCGCGGAGCAAGCTCAATCATGAAAAGACGCTTCTATCAGCTCGACGTTTTCACCCGGTTTCGCTACCAAGGCAATCCGCTGGCGGTTGTCACCGACGCCGACGGACTTCGGCCGGCGCGGATGCAGGACATCGCGCGCGAAATGAATCTTTCCGAGACGGTGTTCGTGCAGAAGCCGACGACGAACCGGGCGCTCGCCCGGCTTCGCATCTTCACCACCACGACCGAGCTTCCGCTGGCCGGGCATCCGGTGATCGGGACGTGGTTCCTGCTGGCCGAACTGGGCGTGGTGCCGGCGCAGGAGGGCGCGGTGCGCGTGCAGCAACAGACGAACGCGGGGCTGCTGCCGGTGGAAATTTTCTTCGAACACGGGAAGCCGCAGCTGGTGACGATGACGCAGAAGCCGGCGCGCTTTCGCGCCGCGCAAATCGACCGGGGAAAGCTGGCGGAGGCGCTCGGCCTGCGGCCGGGGGATGTGCACGCGAAAATGCCGGTGGAAACGGTTTCAACGGGGATTTTCAATCTGATGGTGCCGCTTGCGAGGCTGAGCGCGCTATCGCGGATCGAGTTGAACCTTCCGGCGCTGCGGAAACTTCTGGGGAAGCAGCGGGTGATGGCCTATTGCTTCTTCGTGCGCGGACAACAGGTGCGCGCGCGGGGAATGCTGCCCTGGGGAATCGCGGAAGATCCGGCGACGGGTTCGGCGGCGGGATCGCTGGGAGCGTATTTGGTGCGGCATGGGCAGCTCGCGACGGGTCAGCTGCTGCGCATCGTGCAGGGCGTGGAGATGGGGCGGCCGAGCGAGATTTACGTGAACGTTTCGCGGATGGGCGCGCGGCTGGTGCCACGGGTGAGCGGAGCGGCGGTGCGGGTTTTCGAAGGGCATATCGAGGAATAGCCGGCGGGCGTCGCGGCAGCCGGAGCGCGGGCCGATGGTGACGCCGGGATTTCAAACGACGAAATTGGAAGAGGAGTCCGGTGGCGCGGGCTTACTGCGGAGAGGTTCGATCGTTGCCGGTGGGAATGGGGGACGAGCGCACGGGCAGGAGTGCCCGTGCCACTGGGCGGGGCGGCGGGACGGGTTTTCGAGGGGCATATTGAGGAGCAGGGTTGCGCCACGATGCACTCCATCGGGGGTGGGTGGCGCCGGTGAACGTAGGGACGGGATCCTTCGCTTCGCTCAGGATGGCAGAGATTGGGAGCGCGGCCATTCGTGCCCCGAACTCACGTTGTCGTGGTGAATCAGGCTAGGCTCGAGTTGCTAAAAACGGTACCGGGAGGGACGGATACATGCATGCTTCTGTGAGAAATGCCGCGCTCGCTTTGGGGACTTTGCTTGTCGCAGCGGGGGTGGTGGCGGCGCAGCAGACAGCGGCGATTCCGGCTGGGGTGAAGACGGCGTTTGCCACATTCTCCACCACGCGGCTGCTCGATCATATTCGCGTGTTGTCTTCGGACAAGTTTGAAGGGCGCGGGCCGGGAACGGTGGGCGAGACGCTGTCGATCCAATACATTCAGAGCCAATTCAAGAACGTCGGGCTGGCGCCGGGGAATCCCGACGGCAGCTACCTGCAGAAAGTGCCGCTCGAAGGAATCACTGCCGATCCCTCCACCATGCAGCTCGCCTTCAGCGATCACGGGAAGTCGCTGGCGCCGCGATTCGGCGACGACTATGTCGCGTGGACCAAACGCATCGTGCCGGAGGTGAAATCCGAGGGCGAGCTGGTTTTCGCCGGCTACGGCATCGACGCACCTACGTTCCATTGGAATGATTTCAAGGGCGCGAATTTGAAGGGCAAGATTCTGGTGGTGCTGGTGAACAATCCGCCGTTCAAGTATGTGGACGGCAAGAAGGCGATGACTTTATACGGACGGTGGACCTACAAGTACGCGGAAGCGGCGAAGCTTGGCGCGGCCGGATGCCTGATCATCCATGAGACGGGACCGGCGGGCTATCCGTGGGCAGTGGTGCATGGGAGCTGGACTGGCGAGCAGTTCACGCTGGCAAATCCGAACAAGAACATGAACCGCGCGCCGTTCGAGGGCTGGATCACGCACGAGACGGCGGAAAGACTTTTCCAGATGGCGGGGAAAAATCTGGCGACGCTCGAAGCGGCGGCGCAGAAACGCGATTTCCGGCCGGTGCCGCTCGGCGTGACGGCGAGCATGACGATCCATAACGCGCTGCGCGAGGTGGATTCGCACAACGTGATCGGCAAGATCGCGGGTTCAGACCCGAAACTGCGGAACGAATACGTCATCTACACCGCGCACTGGGACCACCTGGGCAAGCACAACGGACAGATCTTCCACGGCGCCGATGACAACGGCTCGGGCGTCTCCGCGCTGATCGAACTGGCGCGCGCGTTCAAGGCGCTGCCGAAGGCGCCGCGGCGCACGATGCTGTTCATGTCGGTGACGGCGGAGGAACAGGGGCTGCTGGGGTCGGAATATTACACCGAGCATCCGCTCTATCCGCTGGCGCGGACGGCGGCCGATATCAATATGGACGCGCTGAACGTTTGGGGGCCGACGCGCGACATCGTGAGCATCGGCATGGGCGAGTCAACGATCGACAAGACCATTGCGGCGGCCGCACAGGCGCTCGGGCGCACCGTGCATCCCGATCCCGAGCCGGGAAAGGGCTACTTCTTCCGCTCCGACCATTTCAATTTCGTCATGCACGGCGTGCCGGCATTCGATCCCGATTCGGGCGTCGATTACATCGGCAAGCCGGCGGGCTGGGGCGCGAAGATTCACGCGGAATATACGGCGAACGATTATCACAAGCCGACCGATGTGATTAAGCCGGATTGGAACTTGAAGGGGCTGGTGGACGATTGCGAATTGTTTTTCCTGGTGGGGTACGATCTCGCCAACGCGGACAAGATGCCGACCTGGAATTCGGATTCGGAGTTTCGCGCGGCCCGGGTCGCTTCGTTGAAGGCGGCAGGGATGGAGGAATAGGCGGAAATTCCCGGCGGGGTGGGGCGAGGTCATGGTGACGCACCGTGTCGGTGCTTCACGCCGAGATCCTTCGGGCATCCTGGTCGGATGCCCTCGGGATGACAAACGCTTACGTGGTGGCGAAACTGACGACAGCGATGTGGCGAGAGTGTGGAGTTGGCTGCGATCGGTCGCAAGGCGGGGGCGGAACGCCGACGCTGCAGGTTGGAGAATGCGTTCCCTGCCCTGGCTCGATTTTCTTGCCACGCACAGGCCCAAGGTCGGGAAAGCACCGACCGTGGCTACCCAGGCACACGCAGGCGCGGCGTGCGTTGCGGACTACTGTGAGAAATTTGGATTCGGGCGCGGGGGCAGATGCGCACAGGCAAGAATGCCTGTGCTTCTGGGAGCCTTCGCCGAACGCGACCTTACGCGGGTGGTGGGCCAGGGAGCACAGGCAAGAGTGCCTGTGCTACTGAGGGCCACATCAAGGGGCGATGTGGCCGAAGCGGCCTTCGCGGTAGTCGGTGAAGGCTTGCTGGATTTCTTCCATGGTGTTCATTACGAAGGGGCCGTAGCGGGCTACCGGCTCGTTTAGCGGTTTTCCGGCCAGCAGCAGGAATTCGAGGGGCGCCGCGGCCGGATTTTTTGCTACCACGCGGTCACCATCCTTGCGGAACATGACCATCTGGCTCGCGCCTGCGCGCGCGGCTTCCGGGCCGAAGGCTCCTTCGCCGGCGAGGACGTAGGCGAAGGCGTTTTCGGTTTCGGGGACGGGCTGGGTGATTTCGGCGCCGGGTTCCAGCTTGAAATGCAGATAGAGGATGGGGATGCGGGTTTCGATGACCGCGCTCACGCCCAGCGCTTCCCCGGCGATCACCCGCACTGAGACCTTGCCGTCGGGCGACTTGGCTACCGGGATGCGGTCGGATGGGACTTCCTGGTAGCGCGGGGCCATCATCTTTTCAGCCTTCGGCAAATTCACCCAGAGTTGCAGGCCGTGGAGTTTGCCGCCGGCCTGGCGGAATTGGCGCTCGGGCATTTCGGAATGGACTACTCCCGAGCCGGCGGTCATCCATTGGACATCGCCGGGACCGATGCGGCCCTGATGGCCGTGGGAATCCTTGTGCTCGAAAGCGCCCTCGAGCATGTAGGTGACAGTTTCGAAGCCGCGATGCGGATGGTCGGGAGCGCCCTTGGCTTCGCCGGGGCCGTATTCTTTCGGGCCCATTTCGTCGAGCAGGAGGAAGGGATCGAATTGCGCGAGCGCGCGCGAGGGGAACGGGCGATGAACGAGGAAACCTTCGCCTTCGAGCATCTCCGTGCCGTCGACGATGCGGGCGACTGTGCGAATGATTTCGGGTTCGTTTGTCATGAGTTGTGCCTCCCTCGAATGCAGTCCTCAGCGGCTAAAGCCGCTTTGATACCTTTCCGTTTGCGGCACCGATGAACAGGTTGCGGAAAAAGTCCTGTTGGGCACCTTCAGGGGCTAAAGCCCCCTGATTTTGCGGGCGTTATGTCGCGGCTGAAGCCGCGACCCCCGAAGTCCTGCCCATTTTTCCGCAAACTGTGAAACCGTGCCCTTACGAAAACCGGCAGGCGAAGAATCAAGATACTGCGACGGTTTCCCTGTCATTCCGTGCCCTCTTTGATGCTTCAAGGTTGAAATGGTTTCACATCGGCGATGAACAGGCATCGAAGGAAGGCTTCAGGGGCTAAAGCCCTTTTAATTTTGCAGGCTTTATGTCGCGGCTCCCGACTTTGTCGGGACAAGTTCCGCCACGACCCACGAGGATCGAGGCCTGCTCCGTGGGGGCGAGGGTGGTCTTGCCGCACGCCAAAAGGGGCACGTGCAACGTGCCCCTACGGGGGCTCTGGTTACGCGGAGAACTGGTATTACCGATGTCGGGGTTGGATGCGATGTCTTGGGGATCCTTCGCTTCGCTCGGTGGCTCTGACTTTTTTGTCTTTTCGCAACAACCCGTATTGAGAACAGAGAACTTCATCGCGGGAAAATCGTCGAAAAGCAAAAAAAGTCACAGCCTCTCAGGATGACAGGCTTTTCGGTTCGCGGGGTTTGGATGAGCCGTTTGTTCCGCCTAGCTTGGCGCAGAGCTTGCCTAGGGTTTCCTGTTCGGTGGCGGTGAGGCGGGCCATGATGGCGACGATGGCGGCGGCGTGGCCGGGGGCGAGCGAACGGACGAGGTTGCGGCCCTTGGGCGTCAGCGCGACGGTGATGAAGCGGCGGTCGCGGCCGCCGGCCTTGCGGCGAACGAGGCGACGCTTTTCGAGATTCTCGACGACGACGGTGAGGTTGCCGCTGGTTTTGAGGATGCGGCGCGCGAGATCGGAGAGGCATTGCGGGCCGGCGTCGTAGAGCGCTTCGAGGACTCCGAACTGGCTGGGAGTGAGATCGTAGAGCGCGAGCGGGCGCGTGGTTTCGCGCGAGACACTTTCGCCGGCCCGGAGCAGCTTCACGTAAGCGGCGAGCGCGCGGGCGTCGGCCGCCATGCCCTTATAGCCTTTGGCCACGGAATTCTCCCCTCAAAGATAGTGATGTGGTGCCTCGATCATAGCGGAGACGGCGGCGCGACGGAAGCGGAGTCGTGACGCGCGTCGCTTCGACGGGGGCTTTCGTGGGCGGGGATTGCGGAGGGATTTCAGGTGTGGGGATGTAGTTGACGGCGGCCCCACCCTTCCGGCGAGAGGCGCCGGAAGAGTGGGCACCCGGCGGCACCCGGAAATGCGCGCGGGATTGGGGGGATCGAGGTGGTGCTTCATGAAGTGCCCCAACGGAGGCGGGTTGGGGTGTGGCGTTGGATCGATCACCTTGGGATTTTCGGGATCCTTCGCTTCGCTCAGGATGACAGGCTTTGGTGTTGTTCCTGGGAAGACGTGCACGTGCAACGTGCGCCTACGATCGCGTTGTTTGCGTGTCGGCATGGAGGGGATGGGGTGCGGCGGAGGGTTAGTCGCTGGAGAGCTTATCGGGGATGGTGGCGAGGAGGAGGGCTACGAGGGCGGCGCGGTCGCTCAGGGAGCGGATGGAAACGAATTCTGCGGGGGTGTGGGCGCCGGCGCCCACGCCGCCGAGGCCGTCCAGAGTGGCGATGCCCAGGGCGGCGGTGAAATTGCCGTCGGAGGCGCCGCCTACGGCGGTTTCCGCGAGGCGCAGGCCGAGGAGATCGCCGAGAGATTTTGCGTGGTGGAAGAGAGCGGCTACGGCGGGCGTGCGTTCCATGGGCGGGCGGCTGAATCCGCCGTGGATTTCGAGTTTGGCTCCGGGGAGCACGGGGCGCAGGGCGGCGAAGCGGCGTTCGACGGTCGCGGCGTCCTCGATGCGGGTGACGCGAAGATCGAAGACGGCGCGGGCGCGCTCGGGAACCACATTGGTGCGCGTGCCGCCTTCGATGATGCCGGCGCTTACCGTCGCGCCTGTAGCGGGGTCGTTGAACGCGCGGATGCGGTCGATTTGGAGGGCCAGTTCGTGAATCGCGTTCACGCCTTCTTCGGGATTCAGGCCGGCGTGGGCGGATTTGCCGTGCACCGTGAGTTCGATTTCGCCGGTGCCTTTGCGCGCCGTTTTCAATTTGCCTTCGAGGCCGGCGGCGGGTTCGAGGACGAGGACGGCGCGGGAGTGGCGCGCGAGGCGTTCGATGAGTTTGCGGGAAGTGTGGCTGCCGATCTCCTCGTCGGAGGTGAAGAGGCACTCGACGGGGCCGGCGAGGGGGACACGGGCGGCGGCTAGCGATTCGACGGCGGCGAGGGCGATGGCGAGGCCGGATTTCATATCGAGCGTTCCCGGGCCGGAGACGCGGCCGGCGCGGACGCGGAACGGCATGCGCTCGAGCGCGCCGAGCGGGTAGACGGTGTCGTAGTGGCCGAGGATCAGGATGGGGCGGCCGCGGGCGGGGGCGGGGAAACGGGCGAGGATGTGATCGCCGGCGTGTTTTTGCGGGAATAGTTCGACTTTCGCGCCGGCGCGGCGGCATTCGGCGGCTAGCAGGCGGGAGAAACGGTCGAGCGCGGGTTTGTCGGTGCTGGGGGATTCGAGGCGGACGAAGCGTTCGAGGCGATCGAGGAGAGTTTGGCGGCGGCGGGCGAGTTCTCTCAAGATGCGGCGGGCAGCTGGGCGGTCGACGGAGGGCGGATGGGGAGATTTGGGCATTGCGTGGTTGTCCTTTGTGGTCTGTCGAAGCGGGTAGCATAGGACAGGGGGACGTGCGGCGCAAAATATTCGACGTTTGCGGGGCGTTTTTCCGAGGGTATGGCTTCGGCTCGGCGGATGCCGGAGAGAATTGTGATTGGGGTTGTGGGACACACGAGCGCGCGGGCAAGAGTGCCCGCGCCACTGGAGGGCAGCGCTGGGCTGGGTGAGCTGACTGAAGGGCGTTTCGGGCGGCCGCGATTTTTACGTATAATCATTCGACGCTTTGGGCGAATCGCCAAAACATCCCCAGGCTTAAAACCGAAGCCTGGGGCACCAGGCCGCACGGGCGGAAGGCGAAGAGTCTGTGTGGCAACCAGAAGGCAGCCCCTCAGCGGCTAAAGCCGCGTTCGTCAAGCGCGGTTTGCGGCACGGCTGAAGCCGTGCCCTTACGAACGCCCGTAATCTTACGAATACGGAGTTGCCACACCGACGCATCGAGGCAGACTTCATGATCCTGGACATCAACGAGATTCAAAAGATACTGCCCCACCGCTACCCGTTTCTGATGGTGGACGCCGTGCTCGAGATGGAGCGGCTGAAGCGGATCGTCGGGATCAAGAACGTCACGATCAACGAGGACTTTTTCGCCGGTCATTTTCCGGGCAAGCCGGTGATGCCGGGCGTGCTGATCATCGAATCGATGGCGCAGACGGGCGGCTTGTTGCTGCTGCAGGAAGTGCCCGAGCGCGACAAGAAGCTGCTGTATTTCGTGGCCATCGACGACGCGCGTTTCCGGCGGCCGGTGGTTCCCGGCGATCAGTTGCGCGTCGAAGTGAACGTGCTGAGCTGGCGCTCGAATTTCTGCAAGCTGGCAGGGGAAAGCGAGCGTCGAGGGCAACTGGCGGCCGAGGCGACGCTGATGTGCAAAATGGTGGATCGCGACCCATGAGCGAAATCGACCGCGGGCGGCGGTATCGCCAGCGCGCAAAGCTGGCGACGGGACGTTCGCATGGGCGCGTTTGCCGTGGTCGGCGACGAAGTCGAACTGGGCGAAGAATGCGATCGTTCAACCGCATGCCGTCATCACCGGGCCATCGCGATTCGGGCGCGGCAACGTTTTTTTCCTTTCTGCGCGGTTGGCGGCGGCGCCGCAGGACCTGAAATATCACGGCGAGCCGACGCGGCTCGAAGCGGGCGACGCAAACGAGTTCCGCGAATTCTGCACGGTCAGCCGGGGCACGACAAAGGGCGGCGGCGTCACGCGGATCGGCAGCCACAATCTGCTGATGGCCTAAGCGCACGTGGCGCACGATTGCCAGGTGGGCAACCATACGATTTTCGTCAACGCGCGACGCTCGGCCGGGCACGTGACGATGGAGGATCACGCGACGTGGGCGCGTTCTGCCCGGTGCACCAGTTCTGCCGCGATCGGCCGGTACGCCTACATCGCGGCGCACACGGTGATGACGCAGGACGTGCCGCCATTCGCCAAGGTGGTGCCGCCGCGGGAGGTGCGGTGCTACGGGGTGAATGCGATCGGGCTCGAGCGGCACGGATTTCAGCCAGGAGCGCATCGAGGCGATCGAGCAGGCTTACCGGCTGCTGCTGCGTTCGAAACTGAATACCACGCAGGCGATGGCGAAGATGAAGCGAGACTCTGAAAGGCTCGGCAGACGTCGCCGAGTTGATTCGATGTTCATCGAAGCGGCCGAGCGCGGTATAACAAAGTAGTGGGCGGCGGGGAACGGCTGGCATCGGGCTTCATGGGCGAAGTTGCATACCGAGGGTTGGGGACTGATCGCCGGCAACGGAGAATTTCCGTTCCTGGTGCTGGAAGGCGCGCGGCGCCGCGGGATCGAGATGGCCGTGATCGCGATTCGCGAAGAGGCCTCTCCGGAACTGGACCGCGTGGCGCGGCGCATTCACTGGGTGAGTCTCGGCGAACTGAGCCGCGCCATCGAACTGCTTCATCAGGAAGGGGTGAAGCAGGCAGTGATGGCCGGGCAGGTGAAGCACAGCAAGATTTTCAGCGATATACCGGCCGACTGGAAGCTGGCGAAGCTGCTCTGTACGACTGGCCACGCAAAAATACGGATTCGCTGATCGGCGCGGTGGCCAGCGTTGCTCGAAGAGGAAGGCATTCGAACTGGTGGACTCGACCGCTTTTCCTGGGCCTTTGCTTCCCGAGCCCGGAGTGCTGACGCGCGCGCTCCCGACGACGCAGAAGCGGCGGACATCGCCTACGGGCGGCAAATCGCGCAGCGGATTGCGGGAGCTCGATCTGGGGCAGACAGTGGTGATGTGGCCGAGCGCGCGTGCGTGGCCGTCGAAGCGATGGAAGGAACCGACGAAACCATTGAGCGGGCGGCGCGGCTGGCCAGGGGAAGCCGCTGGTGGTGGTGAAAGTCAGCAAACCCAAGCAGGACATGCGTTTCGATGTGCCGGTGGTCGGCCTGCGGACGATCGAAGTGATGAAGCGTGCGAAAGCGACGGCGCTGGCCATCGATGCGGGGCGCACGCTGATTTTCGACCGGCAACGCGTTTATGGAGATGGCCGATGCCGTCGGCATCGCGATCGAGGCCGCACCGGCTGAGCCCGAGGGGGGTGACGGCCAGTGAGCGAGCGGATACGCGTTGCGGTGGTGGGAGTGGGCGATTTCGGCCGGAATCATGCGCGTGTCTACGCCGGGCTGGAAGAGGCTGAGCTGGTTGGGGTATTCGACGCTGACCGGGGCCGCGGCAGAGGCCGTGGCGAGCGAATATGGCACGGTGGCGCTGGAAAGTCTCGAAGCGGTGGCGGAGCGGGCGCAGGCGGCTAGCGTTGCCGTGCCGACGGTGGAGCACGCGCGGGTGGGCACCAGGCTGCTGGAGCAAGGGCTGGACGTGCTGGTGGAAAAGCCAATGGCGCGGAGTCTGGCCGAAGCGGACGAACTGATCGGAGCCGCCGAGCGCGGCGGACGCATCCTACAAATCGGCCATGTAGAGCGATTTAACCCGGCGGTGGTGGCCGCGCTGGGGGTGGTCGAGCAGCCGCTGTTTTTCGAGGTACATCGATTGGGCGTTTTTTCGGCGCGCAGCCTGGACGTGGACGTGGTGTACGACGTGATGATTCACGATCTGGATATTCTGCTGGCGCTCGCCGGACCGGTGACGGAAGTGAAGGCGGTGGGCATTCCGGTGGTGACCGACAAGGTGGATATCGCGCATGCGCGGCTGGAGTTCGGGACCGGGGCAGTCGCCAACGTGACCGCCAGCCGCATCTCGACCGAGCGGGTGCGGAAGCTGCGCTTCTTCCAGCGGCACGAATACGTCTCGATCGACTACGCGCGGCGCGATGCGTTGCGCATACGCGTCACGCAGCCCGGGCCCGAGCCGCGATTTGAATTCGACAAGCTGGCCGTCGAAACCGAGGAACCGCTGCACGGCGAGTTGCGCGCGTTTCTGGGATCGGTGCGGACGCGCAGGACGCCGGCCGTTGACGGCGTTGCGGGGCGCAACGCGCTCGAGCTTGCCGACCGGGTGATGGCCGCGATTGGCGACCATGCGCGGAACGTCCGCTTGCCGGCGGAAACACCGCAGGCGGCCCTATGAGGGTTCCGCGCACGCTCGTTCCGGAAAATTGTCCCGCTCCCACCGGCCCGCCGGCCCGGCCGGCGAAGCGGCTGAAGACGTGGCTGGACTCCCGCACGGTGATTCCGCAGGAGATGCCGGTGGTTCCGTTCGAGGACCTGGCGTCGAGCATTCCCTCGCACGTTCCGCTGGAGGTGCTCGACAATCGCGTGCTGATCGCCCGCGATATGCCCTTCGTTCCCTTCCCGCCGGAGCTGGCGGCATCCGAGCCGACACTGACCGATCTGGATGGGCGGGTGGTGGTGCCGCAGTCGGCGCATCTCCAGTCGACGGTAGAGGCCGAGCCGTTTTCCGCGGAGGTGCTGCAGGACCTGGTGGAAAGCGACCTGCTGGTGGGCGGCGAGGCCCGACTGCTGCCGGAGAAAAGCCGGCGGATCAATTGGGATTTTCTGGGCCCGGCATTTTCGGTCGCCTTTCACATTCTGCTGATCGTGCTCTTTCTGACGCTGCCGGGCCTCGTCGGGCGCTATCAGACGAATCCCCAAGAGGCGATGAACCAGCAGAACCTGGGCTACGTGTACCTGCCGAGGGATCTGGAAAAGATTCCGAAGCGGCAACCGGAGCCGCGCGAAAAGCCCAGCGACAAGATGAAGATCGACGTCGGCGAGTTGAACAAGATCGCGCCGCCGAAGCCCGAGGTATCGCGGCAACAAGGCCCCTCGCCGCAGCCAACGCCGCACGTGACGCCGCCACAGCCGCCGCAGATGGCGGAAGCGGCTCCTCAGCCGAAGCCCGAGCCGCCGCCTCCGCCGAAACCGGAGCCGCGCCTGGAACCCATAACGCCCAACAGGGACCATCCGATCATCGCGGCCCCGGACATGTCGCCCGGCCGCGCCATCCAGCAATCGCTGCGCGCGGCGGCGCAGCAGGCCCGGGAACCCAGTATCGGTTTCAGCGACCGGATTCCGGCGCCGCCGGCGATGCCTGGCGGTCCCGGCCAGGAAGGCGGGCCCGGACCCGGCTATCTTTCCGGCAGCATTCAGATCCTGACGCCGACCGACGGCGTGGATTTCACGAGCTACATCGCGCGGCTGCTGGCGATCGTGAAACGGAACTGGTACGCGGTGATGCCGGAATCGGCAAAGCTGGGCGACCGGGGCCGGGTGATGCTGCGCTTTCGGATCATGCGTGACGGCAGCTTGCCGGGGAACGAGCCGATTCTCGAGATCACCTCCGGGAAACGGCCGCTCGACCGCGCGGCGGAGGCGGCGATCACCGCGTCGAACCCGTTCGATCCGCTGCCGACGGCCTACACGCGGCCGTACATCGAGTTGCGATTCGTCTTCCTGTACAATATCCCGCTGAATTCCCAGTGAAACCCGTTCGCGCACAAGTGGCTGGGGCGTTGCTGTTGGCCCTGGCGGCGATTCTGTATTTGCTGCTGCGCTACTGGGCCGTGCTGCGATGAAGGAATCGCTTCGGCTGGTGGCGATCGTCGGCCCGACGGCAGCGGGCAAATCGGCGCTCGGGGTGTGGCTGGCCGAACGGCTCGGCGGTGAAATCCTGGCTTGCGATTCGACGCAGGTTTACCGCGGGTTCGACATCGGGACGGCGAAGCCCACAGCCGAAGAGCGGCATGGGATTCCGCATCACCTGGTGGATGTGGTCGATCCCGGCGAGATTTTCCATGCAGGGGAATATCGGCTGCGGGCGCTCGGCGTTCTGGACGATCTGGCGCGGGGCGGGAAGCTGCCGATTCTGACGGTCGGCACCGGGCTTTACCTGAGAGCGCTGCTCGAGGGCTTGTGCCCGGCGCCTTCGCGATCGGAGGAGCTGCGCGAACGGCTCCGACGTCGCGCGGCGGATCGCGGACCCGCATACCTTCGGCGGATTCTGGAACGACTCGATCCGGAAGCGGCGCGGCGGATCGGGGCGCGCGATGAACCCAAAATGATTCGCGCGATCGAGGTGCGTTTGATTTCCGGGCGGCCGATTTCGGCGCTGCATCGCGAGGGACGGGAGCCGCTCGAGGGGTATCGCGCGATCAAGATCGGGCTGATGCCGGCGCGAGCCGCGCTTTACGAGCGCATTCACCGGCGCGCGGAGGGGATGGTTGCCGCAGGCTGGATCGAGGAAGTGCGGCGGCTGATCGATAGGGGCGTGCCGGCGACGGCAAAACCGTTTCAGTTCATCGGCTATCAGGAATGGCGGGAGTATATCGAGGGAAAGATCGGGAAAGAAGAAGCGTTCGAACGCATCCGGCTGGCGACGCGGCGGTACGCGAAGCGGCAGATCACCTGGTTTCGGCGGGAAACCGGGGTGCACTGGCTCGAAGGATTTGGAGATGATCCGGCGATTGCGGCGGCGGCGCTAGCGGCGATCGTGAACGCCACGGAGAAGGCTGGGGCTTCAACTGCATGCACTACCGATCAAGGGAACAGTTAGGCCAGGCGGCGGGGGCTTGTGCCCCAATGCTCGCGTTGGCGAAATGTTCCGCGTCACGCTTGACGAAAAACGCCGGCGGGACGCCGGCGCTACAGGAGCACGCTTGGCGGCTGCGAGGTGTCGAGGGAGTGGGGCTGGCGCGATCTTGACGTCGCGATGACTCAGGAACGGCGGGGATGGAGGGCGCGGGGGCGGTGCGTGACCTGGGGCGGCGCGACAAGCTATAATGTTTGCAGATGGTGATTCTCCGAATCGGCGGATCCTCCTTAACTTTCCCTCCGATAGTCCGAATGGCACTGAAATCAGCGAGAGGAATGTTTCGCCTGAACGAATGAAAACCACGCAAGCGACATTGCATCGGGAAAAAGTTCTGCTGGTCGGCTTCGGGCTGAAACGGCGGCGGGCGCCGGTACCGGGCATCGACACGGATTCGATCGTTCGCGAATCGCTCGAGGAATTGGCGGAGCTGGCGCGCGGGGCCGGCGGGGAAGTTGCGGGGACGATAATGCAGATTCGCGACTCGGCCGATCCGGCGACGCTCTTCGGCGAGGGAAAGGTCGAGGAGATCGAGCGCGAGGCGGAGGGGCTGGGCGTTTCGCTGGTGATCGTCGACGCGAGCCTGAGTCCGGGCCAGCATCGCAATATCGAGAAGGCGACGGGGCTGCGGGTGATCGATCGCGTGCAGCTCATCCTGGATATTTTCGCGAAGCACGCGCGCAGCCGCGAGGGCCAGCTGCAGGTGGAACTGGCGCAGTTGAATTACCTGCTGCCGCGACTTGCCGGGCAAAGCCCGCAGCTATCGCGCCTGGGCGGCGGGATCGGAACGCGCGGGCCCGGCGAGCAGAAACTCGAAACCGATCGGCGGCGCATCCGGCAGCGGATCGCGCGGATCGAGAAATCGCTCGACGCGGTGCGGCGCGAGCGGCAGATGCGGCGACAGGCACGGAGCGGCGTGCCGATGGGCACGGTGGCGCTGGTGGGGTATACGAACGCGGGGAAATCCACGCTGTTTAATGCGCTGACGCGATCGGAGGTCGTCGCGTCGTCGCGCATGTTCGCCACGCTGGACCCGACGGTGCGCACGCTGCGATTGCCGTCGAAGCGGCGCGTTCTGCTTTCCGATACGGTGGGATTCATTCGCGAGCTGCCGCCGGGCCTGATTGCCGCGTTCCGCGCCACGCTCGAGGAACTGGAAGAGGCGTCGCTGATTCTGCACGTCATCGACGTATCGAGCCCGCATTCGACGGAACAGGAAGCCGAAGTCGAGAAGGTGCTGAAAGAACTCGGGCTCGAAGACCGGCCGCGGCTGCGCGTGCTGAACAAGATCGACCGGCTGAGCGAGGACGAACAGGCGGCGATTCGCGCCGGCAATGGCGGCGTGCTGGTTTCCGCGCTCAAAGGCATCGGTCTCGACGATCTGATCGCGGACATCGATCGCCGGCTCCCCTTCGATCCGGTGGTGCGACTGCATCTGCGCATCCCGATTTCCGACGGACGGCGCCTGGCGGCGATTCGCGCCGGCGGGCGGGTGATTGGAAGCGAGGTGCACGATTCGGAGATGTGGATTGATGCGGAGTTGCCGGAATCGGTGGCGCGGAGGATCGGGGCGGGCGAGGTAAGCCGGAGTGAAGCGGCAGCTAAATCCTGAAAGCGGTGTCAGTTTCGGCGGAAATGCGGGGCATGGCGGGATGTGCAAAATTTGTGGAAAACATAATTCGGGGCCGTAAAAACGCGGGACTTCGATACCAGACCTGAGGGCGCACCGCTCTGCGATACACCTGTAAACAATTAATTATAAATAACTTGTACCGCTTTCGCCGCAGATTCGCGCCCGATTGCGTTGAAATTCCTCACGAATCGCTTAACCGACAGTTTTGCACAGGGTTATGGGTTCCCCTCGCACTATTCCCGAGTAAAATGGCGCACGCAATTTGGGCTGGGGAGGGTTGGCGATGCGAGCGAGATTAGCGATCCTCGGGCTCCTGGCGGCGCTGCTGGCGGGCGGTACGCGCCTCAACGCGGCCGTTAAAACGCAGACGGTCACCTATAAGAGCGGCGGCGAGACGGTGAGCGGCTATCTTGCCATACCGTCGACGCCGGGCAGGCATCCGGCGCTCATCCTGATCCACGAATGGTGGGGACTGACGCCGTGGGTGAAGGATCAGGCGAGGAAATTCGCCGCGGAGGGCTACGTAGCGCTCGCCGTGGACCTCTACCGGGGCAAGACGACCGACGATCCGAAAGTGGCACGCGAGATGGCGAGATCGCTTCCGCCCGATCGCGCGATGCGGGACCTCGAGGCGGCATTCGATTATCTGGTGTCGCGGAGGGACGTGGAAGCGAGTAAGATCGGCACGGTCGGGTGGTGCTTTGGCGGCGGTTGGGCGCTGCGACTGGCGACGCACGAACCGCGGCTGGCGGCCTGCGCGATCAATTATGGCGAACTGACGACCGACGCGGCGGCGATCGAGGCAATCCGGTGCCCGGTGCTGGGGAATTTCGGCGCCGAGGATCAGGTGATACCGCCGGCGAAGGTGCGGGCATTCGAAGCGGCGATGAAGAAGGCGGGGAAACCGATCGACGTGAAGATTTACGCCGGAGCCGGGCACGCGTTCGAGACTTCGACGGACAAGAACCGGTACCGGCCAGAGGCTTCGGCGGATGCGTGGAAGCGGATGGTGGCCTTCTTTCACAGGACGCTTCAGTGAGATCGCGGAGCCGGAGGCGGTTGGCAGCTTGGGCGATCGGGCACGGGGTGAGAATGCGCGTGGCGAAAAGTGCACGGGCAAGAGTGCCCGTGCCACCGGGCCGGACGCTGTAGTGAACGTGGGGCCTCGGTGTGGGTATGGATTGAATGCCCATGCCACCGAGGGCTTGGCTTTTTGCGCATTGGGTGAAGTTGACTGGTATTTGGGGCGGGACTATAGTGAGTTTACCTTGAATTTCTGGCTACTGCGGGCGCGACTTGGCTGAACTAAACCTTCCGAACGGGCTGACGATTCTGCGCATCTTCTTTGTGCCGTTGCTGGTCGTGGTGCTATTGACCCGCGAGCCGAACCTGACGCTTTTCGGGCTTCCCTTCCATTTCGAGATGTGGGGCGTGCTGATCCTGCTGATGGCGGCGAGCACGGACATGGCGGACGGGTACCTGGCGCGGAAGCGGCGCGAGGTGACGACGCTGGGGATCCTGCTCGATCCGATCGCGGACAAGCTGCTGATTTCGGCGGCCTTCATTTCGCTGGTGGAGATGGGGCTGGCGCCGGCATGGATGGTGGTGATCGTCATCGGGCGGGATTTCACGGTGATGGGATTGAGGAACATCGCGGCGTCGGAGGGGCTGACGATTCCAGCCTCGGCGCTGGGCAAGACGAAGATGGTGCTGGAGGTGGTGACGGTTTGCCTGCTGATTCTGGCGGCGAAGCATCCCATGTTCAAGCTGGTGGGGACGGGGCTGCTGTGGCTGGTGGTGATCAGCGCGGTGGTATCGGCGGCGCACTACTTCATGGTTTTCTGGAGCCAGGTGGACGGACGGATCAAACAACGGCAGCGCAACATGATGATTGTGGAACAGGAGAAGAAAACCGAAGATGCAGCAGCTCGTCCCTGAATCGCGCGCCATTCTGCTGCGCGTCGCCCGCCAGGCCATTGAATCCGCCGTCATTCGCCGACCACTCGATTCCCTTCCCGAACGGCCCGAGTTCGCGCAGCCGCAAGGCGCATTCGTGACGCTGACCCGGCACGGAAACCTGCGCGGATGCATCGGAAATATCGAGCCGACCGATCCGCTGGTGCGCGTGGTGGCGCATTGTGCGATGGCGGCGGCAACCGAGGATCCGCGATTTCCGCCGGTTCTGGCGCTGGAGGTTCCCGAGCTGGAGATCGAGCTTTCGATTCTGTCGGCTCCTTCACCGGCGCGGTTCGAGGAGATCGAGATCGGGCGGCACGGACTGATCGCGACGCGGGGAAACCAGCGCGGGCTGCTGTTGCCGCAGGTGGCCGACGAACACTATTGGCCGGTGGAACGGTTCCTCGAGGAGACGTGCATCAAGGCGGGGCTGGATCCTTACGCCTGGAAGCAGGCGGATACTCGCATTGAGGCGTTTACAGCTGAAGTTTTCAGCGAGAGGGATCTTGCGGCTCTTTTGGGCCGTAGCTCGGCTGGGATCTGAGGCTCGGCTGCCTCCTTACGCCAGACTTTTCGGTTAGCACTTTTCTCCTGCATCTCCGAATGCGAAATCCCTTTTTCCACGCACACTAGCCCACGGTCGGTGAAGCACCGACCGTGGCTACCTAGGACGGCGCTAGTGGTGCGTCACGTTCTGGCAACGGCCCCGGATTGCTTCGTGGAGAACGAAGAACTGCGGAGGGACGCCGGCGCTACCGGTGAACCTTGCAGTTTTGACCTCGAAGTAGAAAGACTTGAGACGCGGCTTCGTGGGCTGCATTGTCCCGACACTTTCGGGGTCCTTCGCTTTGCTCAGGATGACAGACTTTACGCTGGTCGAGTTATGGGGATATCGGGCTGATGATGAGCCTCTTGCTGGAAATGTGGGCTAGCGGGTGAGCCAGGAGCGGGCTCGGACGGTGAAGAAGGCGTAGGGGAAGATCCAGGAGAGCAGGAAGAGGCTGAAGTAGGAATAGGCGATGCCGTAGAGGAAGTGGGGCGAGCGTTCGCTGCGGAGGAAATACAGCGCGTAGAAGAACGACACCACTCCCACCGACAGGAAAAAGCGGGCGAGCATTAACGGATGGTCCCACACCATGACCGCCAGCAGCGCGAGGCTCAAATAGCTCACCGGATAGCGCAGGTTCGTGACCAGGCGGTCCCAGAGCGCGACCGAGGCGTAGACCGGCGGACGTTTCCAGACAATCTTCATGAAGCGGATCTCTTCGCGGACGTAACTGCGATCCCAGCGGAGGAACATCTTGCAGAGCTGCATGTAGCGGGTGGGCACGACCGTGGCGACGGCGGCCGAGCGCTGATAGACGGTGTGATAGCCGAGCGAGAGAATCCAGTTCGTCAGGGCGCGGTCCTCGCCGAAGGTGCATTGGGCGCCGAGAAACTTCTGCTTCATCCAGTCTTTCAGGACGTGGCGGACGACGCTGGTGCGATAGGCGGTGAGGGCGCCGGGGCAGCAGTAGACGGTGCCGTAGGAAGACTCGACGGCGCGCAGAACGTCGAACGAGAGGATGTAGCGAACGTGGAGCATGCGCGGGAGCCAGCCTTCATCGCGGTTATAGGCGCCTACCTTGCCCGCCACGGCTCCGACTTTCGGGTCGCGGAAGGGGCCGGTGATGGCGAGGAGCGATTCGGGCTCAAGGGCGCTGTCGGAATCTATCGTCACGACGATTTCGCCCTTGGCGGCCTCGAAACCGGCGGCGAGGGCGGCGCGCTTGCCGCGATTTTTCGGGAAACGGATCGGGCGGACGACGCCGGGCCAGATCGCGGCGGCCTGCTCAATGTAGGTCCAGGTATCGTCGCGGCTGCCATCGTCGACGACGTAGATTTCCAGGCGGTCGTGCGGATAGCGGGCGTGCACGACCGACTCGATCGATTTCAGGACCATCGGGCCTTCGTTGTAGGCGGGGATGATGACGGTGAGCGAGGGCGCCGTCTCGGGCGTGGCCGAGGGGAAGGGACGATACATCATCCAGATGACCGTCCGGAAGATGAGCAGCAGGGTGCCCATGGTCACCCAGAGCATGCTCGGGTAGATGAGCACGCGGATCCAGTGATGCGATTCGGCGGCGTTCGTCAGCGGCGAGAGAAAGAGGCCGTGCAGATGCGCGTGGATGAGCAGAACGATGCCGCCGAGAATGCTGCCATAGACCAGCCAGTACCAGGGGTCGCGGAACGTCTTTTCCTGGGCTACGGATTGGTCGGACGGCCTTGATTGGGTTGTGGGGAATTCGGTTCCAGTTGTGGACACAGGTGTTTTGCTCTTGAATGATTGGTTGCGTCCAGAGGCGGAAAGGTTTCCTTTTCGTGAGCGGGAGGTTCCTGGGGTGGGCTGGGGGCTAATTTCTTGGGCGGCAGTGAGATGGCCGGGGCCTTTCCGGACCGGAGTGGTCGCACGTTTCGACTGGCGGCAAGAGTCTGCCTGGCAACTGGAAATGCGGTGCTTGGCGGCAGAGCGGAATGCGGAAAGAAGGAAACCGAGGAGCTTCAGGGGCTAAGGAGTCTGTGCGGCAACTGGTAAATGCGGCCCTCGGCGGCTAAAGCCGCGTTGATAAGACGCCGCTTACGGCACGGCTGAAGCCGTGCCCTTACAAAAAACGGAGTTACCGTACAGACTCTAAAGCCTCTTTCCATTTGCTGCTTTATGTCGCGGCTCCCGACTGGGTCGGGACAAGTTCTGCCGCGACCCACAAGGATCAAGCGGCGAATGTGCGGGTGCGGAACTGGGAGTGGTCGGAGGGCGTGCTTTACAGTTGTCCGTGCGCGTGTTAATAGCATGACCTTTTATTCGGTGGGAAAAGTCGCGTGAAGCGAAAAACCGGCCTCGAACCCGTTTGCGCCGTTGTCGCCGCTGCTGGGGCGCGCGAGATGGCGGCACAACTGCGCCAGGCGCTGCGGCTGACGCGCACCGTGGAGCTGCGGATCGATTGGCTGCGGGACGAGCGGGAACGGAGGCGGCTGTTTGCGTGGCTGCGGCTGCACCGGCCGGCGGCTTCGTTGATTGCGACGTGCCGGAGGCGCGAGGCCGGAGGCAGATTTGCGGGCGACATTGCGGCCGAGCGGCGGGTGCTCGAAGCGGCGGTGGACGCCGGATGCGGGTGGTACGACATCGAGATCGAGAGCATCGAAGAGACCGGCGGGTTCGAGCCGATTGCCCCGGACCGGGCACGGGCTATCGTTTCGCTGCACCAGTTCGACCGGGCGGTGCGCGATCCACGGGGGCTGCTGCGCAGGTTTCGCGTGGCGCCCGGGGCGATTTGGAAGCTTGCGATGGAGTGCGGCGGGCTGCGGGAGGCGCTGCGGCTCGTGCGCCTGGCGGAACGGCCTACGCGCGCATCGGGGATGATCGTGGTGCCGATGGGACTCGCGGCGCAACCGGCTCGCGTTCTGGCGCTGGGGCACGGCAGCGTGCTCACCTACGCGGCCGTTAGCGAGAGCACAGCGCCGGGGCAGCCTACGCTCGAAACGATGGTTCGCGAATACCGCGCGGGGCGCATGGACCGGCGGACGCGCGTTTACGGGATCATCGGGAACAAGACGGGGCATTCGATATCGCCGGCGATGCACAACGCGGCGTTCGCGGCGAGCGGCATCAATGCGGTATATCTCCCCTTCCCGGTCGAGAAGCTGGAGGATTTCGTGGCGGTCATCGAGCCGTTTGGGATTCGCGGCTTCAGCGTGACGATTCCGCACAAGCAGGCGATCCTGGCGCGCCTGGATCATTGCGACCGACTGGCGCGGCGGCTGGGCGCGGTGAACACGGTGGCGGTCCGCGGCGGGCGGCTCTACGGCTACAATACGGACTACGCTGGCGTGCTGGCGGCTCTGCGAGGGCGCGTGCGGCTCAGTGGCTGCCGTGCGCTGCTATTGGGCGCGGGCGGGGCGGGGCGGGCAGCGGCGTTCGCGCTGGCGGATTCCGGGGCGCGGGTGTTCGTTCTGGCGCGGCGGGCGGAGCGCGGACGAGAACTGGCGCGCGCGGCAGGAGGCGAAACCGTGGCGCGGGAGGAATTGCGGCGGCGGTCGTTCGACCTGATCGTGAACGCGACGCCGGCGGGCATGGCTCCTGACACGTCTTCGCCGCTGTCAGCCGGAGAGATCGAGGCGGGGGCGGTTTTCGACATGGTGTACCGGCCGCTCGAAACGCCGCTCTTGCGTTTGGCGGCGCGGCGCGGGGCGAAAACGATTTCCGGCGTCGAGATGCTGGTGGCGCAGGGTGTGGCGCAGTGGAGTTTGTGGACCGGCCGGCGGGCGCCGGTGCGGCTGATGCGGCGGGCGGCGCTCGAAGCCCTCGGCCGCGGCGAGGACAAAACCTAGGATGCTGACACCCGATTTCGAGACGTTTCGACGGCTGGCCGGCGAGGGCAATCTGGTTCCGGTGTGCGAAGTGTTTCGCGCCGATTTGCTGACACCGGTGGGCGCGTATCTGCGCCTTGCGCGAAAGTCGCGGTACGCGTGCCTGCTCGAGAGCGTCGAGGGCGCGGAGAAGATCGCTCGCTACACATTTCTGGGATTCGATCCGGCGGCTATATTCCGTTACAAGGACGGGGTCGGGACGGTCGAGGAGGGCGGGCGCGCGCGGCGCGTTACCGAGAACCCGGTGGAATGGATGCGCGGGCTGCTGAAGCGCTACCGGGCGGTGCGGCTGCCGGAATTGCCGCCGATGGTGGGCGGGGCGATCGGGTATTTCGGTTACGAGATGGTGCGGCTGGTCGAGCGCGTGCCACTTTCCGAGAACGACGATCTGGGGCTCGACGACGCGGTGCTGATGTTCTATCGGGGGCTTGTGGTCTTCGACCACGTGAAGCACCGGGTGTGGATCATTCGGAACGTCTACACCGAAGGCGGCGGAAATTTGCGGCGGCTGTACAACGAAGCGGCCGTCGAAGTGCGGCGGATTCGGCGGCGGCTCGAAGCGCCGCTGCGCGGCGATGGCGGCGCGCGACGCGGCGGTCGCGTTCCCGCGGCACGCGTCGACCGGCGATTTCCGGTCGATTTCGGCACGGTGCATCGCGCGGCGGATTTGCCCGGGCGGCGCGAAGCGCGCGCACCGCGCGTCTATTCGAATATGGCGAAGGAGGATTTTCTGGCCGCGGTGAACAGGGCGAAACGCTACATCCGCGCCGGGGATATTTTCCAGGTCGTACCGAGCCAGCGATTCGCCGCGCCCACCGACGCCGATCCGTTCGACATTTACCGCTCATTGCGCGTGGCGAATCCGTCTCCTTATCTCTTCTTCCTGAAACTTGGACAAACGGCGATTGCGGGCAGCTCGCCCGAGATGCTCGTGAAGGTGCAGGGACGCGACGCTTTCTACCGTCCGATCGCGGGAACGCGGTGGCGCGGGCGCGACGAAGCCGAAGACCAGCGCATGGCGGCGGAAATGCAGGGCGATCCGAAGGAGCGCGCCGAGCACATCATGCTGGTCGATCTGGGACGCAACGACCTGGGGCGCGTTTCGGAATACGGCAGCGTGAAGGTGGAAGAGCTGATGTTCGTCGAGCGGTTTTCGCAGGTGATGCATCTGGTATCGCGGCTGAAAGGGCGGCTGCGGGCCGATGTCGATTGCCTGGACGCGCTGATGGCGTGTTTCCCGGCGGGGACGCTGAGCGGGGCACCGAAAGTGCGGGCGATGGAGATCATCCGGGAACTCGAGCCGACGCGGCGATCGGTGTATTCGGGCGCGGTGCTGTATCTGGATTTTTCGGGCAATCTCGATTCCTGCATTGCGATTCGGACGTTCGTGATTCAGAACGGAGTGGCTTATTTCCAGGCGGGGTGCGGGGTGGTGGCGGATTCGGTTCCTCGGCTCGAATATCTGGAGACGTTGAACAAGGCTCGGGCGCTGGTTGCGGCGCTGGAGATGGCCGAGCATCCAGGTGAATGAGAGGCGGCCGGATAGGGCGAGACATGTCCGCCCCCGCGGGAAAAGGCCGCAGCCAGGAGTGGCTGCGCTACGGAAGCTGGCGAAGAGGGTTTGCGCGGCAGCTTGAAAGGGCGGCCCTCAGCGGCTGAAGCCGTGCGCTTACGAAAAACAGAGTTGCCATACGCATTCAAAGAGGCGGACTAAAGGGCTCGAATGATTCTGCTGATCGACAACTACGATTCGTTCACCTATAACCTGGCGCAGTATCTCGGCCAGCTGGGCGAAACGCTCGAAGTTCGCCGCAACGACCAGATTTCGCTCGAAGAGATTGGGCGGCTGGCGCCGGAGAGGATCGTCATCTCGCCCGGACCGGGAACTCCGCGGCGGGCGGGGATTACGATTCCGGTGGTGCGGGAGTTCGCCGGGCGGATTCCGATACTCGGCGTTTGCCTGGGGCACCAGGCGATCGGCGAGGCGTTTGGCGGGCGGGTGATTCGCGCGCCGCAGATCATGCACGGCAAGATCAGCGCGATTCAGCATGACGGCAAGACGATTTTCCGCGGACTGCCTCAGGGGTTCTCCGCCACGCGGTACCATTCGCTGATCGTCGAGCGGAAGAGCCTGCCGCGGGTGCTGGAAATTTCCGCCGAGACCGATGACGGGACGATCATGGGGCTGCGGCACCGGAAGATGAAAGTCGAGGGCGTGCAGTTTCATCCGGAATCGGTGCTGACGGAAGTGGGATTGCAGCTGCTGCGGAATTTTCTGAGCCTCTAGCAGGTTGCGGAAAAAGCCGGGCATGAAAGCTTCAGGGGCTAAAGCCCCATTGATTTCGCGGTCTTTCTGTCGCGGCTCCCGACTTTGTCGGGACAAGTTCCGCCGCGACCCACAAAGCCAGAGACATTTTTCCGCAACCTGCCAGATGAGATTTCTCACGAACGAGGGTGAGTCCTTCGCCGTTGGGCGTGCCCGCGGTCGTTCGGAGCTTTTGTAGCGTGTCATTCAGGACGGCTTCTTGCGGAGCCGGCAATGGAATGATGGCGGGCTGAAGTGTATGGTGCCAGGACATCCTTTACAGTGGTTGCCACGACATCCTTTACAGGTGGGATAGAGTTTCCGACCGAGGAGGTCGGGAGCGATGCCTTGGAGGAGCGTGGACGTGAGCGAGCAGCGGGTGCGGTTTGTGGTTCGGGCCGTCGATGGCCGGGAGCCGCTGGCGAAGTTATGCCGGGAGTTTGGGATTTCGCGGCCGACCGGGTATGTGTGGCGGCGCCGCTACGAGCAAGCCAGGACGGTGACGGCGTTGGTGGAGCGGAGCCGGCGACCGCATCGGACGCCGGCGCGCACGCCGGAGGGGACCGAGCAGCAGGTGGTGGCCCTGCGGGAGCAGACCGGCTGGGGAGCGAAGAAGTTGCACGTGGTGCTGCGCGATGAGCAGGGGATTCACGTGCCGGTCCGGACGATTCATCGGATTCTGGAGCGGCACGATCTGATCGCCAAGGACGTACACGGGCCAGCGCCAAAGACGTTTGAGCGGTCCGAGCCGAACCAGCTCTGGCAGATGGATACCAAGGGGAAGTACCCGCTCGAGGGCGGCGAGTGCCACCCGTTGACGATCGAGGACGATCACAGCCGCTACCTGGTCGGGCTGCACGCGTTGAGCGCGCTGACGGCGGAGTTGGCCTACGCGAGCTTGGTCGCGACGTTCCGGGAATACGGATTGCCAGAGGCGATGTTGATGGACCACGGCTCGCTCTGGTGGGCGACGACGAACGGGTGGGGGCTGACGTGGTTGTCGGTGCGGCTGATCGAGCAAGGGATCCGGTTGTACTACGGACAGGTGCGCCATCCGCAGACGCAGGGGAAGGTCGAGCGGCTACACCGGACGCTGGGGGAGGAGTTGCGGCGCCGCGGCGTTCCCGAGCGGATCGAGCAGTGGCCGGGTGTGCTGGAAGAGTTTCGGCAAAGCTACAACCATCGGCGGCCGCATGAAGCGCTGGGGATGCAGCGACCGGCTGATCGCTACCGGCCGAGTCGACGGGCCTATCAGGAGCGACCACGGGACTGGGAATACCCGGAGGGGAGCGAGGTGCGGCAGCTGAACACGCAAGGGAGTCTGGTCGAGGGTCGGCAACGGCTGTTTGTGTGCCAGGCGCTGGCGGAGCGACGGGTACGGGTCGAACGGTTCGACGGCAAGCTGCTGGTCAGCTACCGGCACATGTACATTCGCGAGATCGATCTGGCGAGCGGGCAAAGCCGCCCGCTGGTGATCGAGCACACGAGGGACGCGGCAATCGCCGCCGAGCAGGTCCCTCCGGTCGCCCTACGGGCTCCCTCCGGGACCTGCTCGGACCCAAACCCACACCCGGAAGAGCACAGCCAGGTGTAAAGGATGTCCTGGCAACCGGTGTAAAGGATGTCTTGGCAACGAACACTGAAGCCCGCCGCTACACAAGCGCACTCGAGTCTCGCGCAACTTCTTCGTGAGAAATCCTGGTTCGTCAGGTTCTTGCCATTCCATAAACGGGCGACCCGCCGGGGTCGCCGCTACAAATTGTGCGACTGACGGCATCGAATGCTGGTGATATTCGACTGACCGGCGGCTCGGGTCTCAGGTTTTTCGTCGTCACAGATGCGCCCTGGTGGCGAAGGTCGCGATGTGGTTGCGGGGGCGCGGCGGCGGATCTAAGATGCAGTCAGGGTGGAGAGGAACCGGGGAACCACGTCGGACTTTTGCGAGGTCGTTCATGGCGAAACGGAAGAAGGGGCTTGTCATCATCGGGGTAGTCCTTGCGGTGCTGGTGCTCATTCTGGTCGTCACGCCGTTCTTCATCAATGCCGATACCTTCCGTCCGGAGATCGAGCAGGAGCTTGGCGAGATTCTGCATCGCAAGGTGGAGATCGGGCACCTGCGGGTATCGCTCTTGAGCGGGAGCCTGGTGGCGAACAGCATTTCCATCGGCGACGATCCGGCGTTCAGCCAGCAGCCGTTTCTTATGGCGAAGTCGCTTTCGGTGGGCGTTGCGCTATGGCCGCTGATCCGCTCGCGGCAGCTGAAGGTGCATTCGTTCACCTTCGTTTCGCCGCACGTCGAGTTGCTGCGCACGCCCAAGGGCGACTGGAATTTCGATTCGATCGGCGGCAGCGGCGCGAGCGCCGCTCCTTCGAGCGGCCCGGCGAATCCGGCGCTCGCGAGCTTCACGATCGACCGCATGGCGATCAGCAATGGCACGATCGCCTTCGGCCGCGCCGGCCAGCCCACGCGCCTCGCCTACGAGAACGTGAACATCACCGCCAGCGATATTTCCGGCACGCGCGCCTTCCCGCTCACCTTCGATGCGCGCACGCCGGGCGGCGGGAAGCTGAACCTGAAGGCGAACGTCGGGCCGATCGAGGACGTTGAAGCGGCGAGGCTGCCGTTCGAGGGCCAGTTGGCGGTCGACGGTGTTCCGGCCGAGGACGTGCAGGATCTGCTCGCCGTGCTCGGCTACAACTTACCGGCTGGATTGACGCTCAAGGGCGGAACGATCAAGGCAAACATGACGCTGCACGGGCCATTCCAGCGATTCGTGACCTCGGGTCCGGTGCAGCTCTCGAACGTGCGATTGGCCGGATTCAGCCTCGCCGGCGAACTGGCGCGGGCGCTGGGCACGGCGGGCTCCGGCACCGGAAACGATACGCTGATCCAAAGGGCCAGTTCCGATCTTCACTACGCGGCGGATGGGTTGCGCGCCGACAATATGAACATCATCATTCCGACGCTGGGAACGCTCACCGGGTCGGGGACGGTCGGGGCAAACAACAACCTGAACTTCCGCATGGTGGCGAAGCTGGCGGGGACGAGTCCGCTGGCCCAGTTGGTCAATCTTCCTTTGTTGAGTCAGAAGACCGGCGGCGGGCTTCCCTTCCGCATTCAAGGGACGACTTCACACCCGCAGATCATTCCCGAGATCCAGGGCGTGGCCGGAATCATCCAGAAGCTCGCGCAGCCACAGGGGCAGCAGCAACAGCAGCAGCCGGGCGGGGTGATTGGCGGGATACTCAACAACCTGTTCAAGAAGAAAAAGACGCCGCAGAAGCAGCCGTAGTGGGAATTCCGACTTGGCAAGGTGCCGCCCTGAAGGGCGGCGCTACACATCTCGATGGGGCACGGACGTCGCAGTCGCGCATGTCGTCCGCGTGGATTACGGTGCCTCGATGCTTTCGGGGTCCTTCGCTTCGCTCAGGATGACAGATTTTAGCGTGCTGGATTTGAGGAAAATCCCCAGGCGCAACTACGGCGCCTGGAGCACCCGGTTCCTGAAACACAGATTCGGCGAGTTTTTCTTTTCTATCACCACTTCAGTGAGGAGAGGATTCCGGCGTAGATTTCCATGCCTCGCCAGAAGTGGCCGAGGCGGAGATTTTCGTCGGGGCTGTGCTGGTTGTCGTCGAAGTTGACGATGGGGACGCCTACCACGGGCAAGCCGATATTTTCGAAGATGTACATAGGAACGCTGCCGCCCAGAATCGGGAGGACGACGGCGGGCTGGGCGGCGGATTCGTTTACCACGCGAATGAGCGCCTGGGAGACAGGGAGATTCATGGGCGTACCGGCGGCGGGATAGCCGCCGCCATCGGTGACCTTGGCGATGAGCGGATAGCGGAGGCGTTCGGCCATCGTCGGTTCGCGGTCGATGACGTAGTAACCCTGGTTGCGGACGTGGGCGACGATGCGGGCGAATTGCATGTCCGGGGTGATGTTTTTCACCAGGCGCAGATCGAGCGAGGCGGTGGCGCTCGCGGGGATGATCGTTTTCGATTGCGCGCCGGTCCAGCCGCTTTGAAGCCCGTTGATATTGAGCGACGGTTCGGTGAGCAGATCGAGCAGCTTGCGGCCGTTGCCATCGGTCGAGGCGAGGCCGAAATCCTTCATCAGGCGGGCGTCGTTATCGGGCGCTTCGGCGATCGCCTTAATTTCCGCGGGATCGGGCGGGACGCGGCCATCGTAGAAATGAGCGATGAGGACATGGCCGTTTTTGTCTTCCATCGAGGCGAGGAGCTGGGCGAGGTGCATGGCGGGATTCGGGGCCCAGTTGCCGTAGTGGCCGCTGTGCAGGGGATGGAGCGGGCCGTAGACGGTGATGCCCACGCTCATCACGCCGCGGTTGCCGAAATAGACGAGCGGTTTCCCGCTCTGATCCACGGGGCCATCGGCGGAGATGAGGAAATCCCCGCGGAGAAGATCGCGGTGGGGCATGATCGTCTTGTTCGAGATGGGTCGAGCCGGCTTCCTCTTCGCCTTCCGAAATCAATTTGACGTTGACGGCTAGCGGAATCTTTTTCGCGCGGAGGGCGTCGATCGCGGAGAGCAGGGCGATGATCGGAGATTTGTCGTCGGCCGAGGAGCGGGCGTAGAGGCGCCAATCGTCCTGGTAGGGCGTGCCGGGCGGCGGAAACGGGATCAGGCGGCCGCCGGCGTCGATAGTGTTCGTGCGGAGGGCGGGAACGAAAGGCTTGGTGCCGTGCCATTTGGCGGGATTGACGGGTTGGCCGTCGTAGTGGGCGTAGAAAATTACGGTGCGCGTGGCGCCGGGAACCTTGAGCGAGCCGATGACGACCGGGCCACGGCCGGGAATCGGGAGGACGTGCGTTTCGAAGCCGCGCTGGTGAAGCATCGAGACGAGCATCACGGCGTTGCGGCCGATGTTGGCGGTGTCGTTCGCGACGTTGGGAATCGAGAGCCAGGCGACGAGTTCCTTCATGATGGCGTGCTCGTGGGCCAGGCGCCAGGAACGGACGGCGACGACGACGGGCGACGCGGTCTTCGACGACGGCGTTTGCGCCCGGTCCACATGAGCGGGATTCGCGGTCCGCGGCGGCAATGGCGTTCGTGCGATGGCCGGGGAGACTGCTGCTACCACGAATAGAGAAGCTACGACGATGCACCTCATCATCGCCCTCCGTTAAGCGACTTTCCGGCTGTGCCGGGCACGGGCGACGGCCGCGCCGGGCGCCGTTACCCTTTTCCCACCACTTTTCAGGCGCGCATTGTGTTCGATTTTGGCGCCTTCCGCAATGCGAGAAAGGCGGCTGGGGCGGAGTTTGCGGAATGATCGAGTTTGCCTATTTTGTGGGGACAGGCCCACGGCCGGGAAGGCGCCGACCGTGACTACCAGACCGGCGCGCCGGCTGTGTGCACGAGTTGGGGGAAACAGATGGTGGCGTGAAAGGCGATCAGGCGGATTTCAGATTTGAAATTTGAGATTTCAGAGGCGCCGGGGCGTGCTTGCGGCGGTGAAGGACCTTGCGGAGCAGGTAGTGGGCCGGTGGCGGGCTGAAGCCCGCCGCTACACTCGCTTCCCTACGAAGCGGGCGAGAGCTTCGAGTTTGGCCAAGGCGGCGCCGGAGTCTATGGACTTGGCGGCTTCGGAGAATCCTTCGCGGAAATCCATGCCGCGGCCGGCGGCTACCAGGGCAGCGGCGGCGTTTACGAGGACGGAGTCGCGTTGCGGGCCACGTTCGCCTCCGAGCACTCGGCGGATTATGCCGGCGTTCTCGCCGGCATCGCCTCCGGCGAGGGCGGAGAGCGGAGCGGGAGTGACGCCGAAATCTTCCGGGGTGATTTCGCGCGTGCGGACTTTCCTGTCCATGAGTTCGGCTACGAAGGTGGGGCCGGAAATCGAGATTTCGTCGAGACCGTCGCGGCCGTGGACAACGAAGGCGCGCTCGACGCCCAACTCGCCCAGCGCATAAGCGACGCGTTCGGCGTATTCGGCGGAAAAAACGCCGGCGACCTGGACCGACGCGCCGGCGGGATTCGTGAGCGGGCCGAGCAGGTTGAAGGCGGTGCGCAGGCGGAGTTCGCGGCGGGCGCGCATGGCGTGTTTCATGGCCGGATGCACGGACGGAGCGAAGAGAAAGCCGATGCCGACCTCGTCGATGGCGCGGCCGGCGAGCTCGAGTTCGTGCTCGGGATCGACGCCGAGCTCGGCGAGGACGTCGGCGGAGCCGCAGCGCGAGCTGATCGAGCGATTGCCGTGCTTGGCAACGCGCAGGCCGGCGCCGGCGACGACGAAGGCGGCCGCGGTCGAGATGTTGAATGTGCCGGCGGCGTCGCCGCCGGTGCCGCAGGTATCGACGATCACGCCGGGCGCGGGATGATGGCCGGGAGGAAAGAGCGGACGGGCATGGCGGCGCATGGCGCGGGCGAAGCCGACGAGTTCCTCGACGGTTTCACCGTTCATGCGCAGAGCGACGAGCAGGCCGGCGATCTGCGCGTCACTCGCCCGGCCTTCGAGGATCTGCTCCATTGCGGCTTCGGACTGCGCAGCGTCGAGATGGCCGCCGCGGACGAGCGTATCCAGCGCGTCGTTCATCATGGCCGTGGCGATGCCGCCTTGCTGATTCGTCGCATTGCGAGTTAAACTGGCGCCTTTCCTAGTGAAACTGAAATTGTAGCATCGACAAAGACATCATGAAGATCCACGAATATCAAGCAAAGGAAATTCTTCCGGCGATTCGGCGTGCCGACTCCGCGGGGCGAGATGGTCACCACGCCCGAACAGGCGCGCAGCGTGGCCGAACGGCTCGGCACAAAGATCGTCGTCGTCAAAGCGCAGATTCATGCCGGAGGCCGCGGCAAGGCCGGCGGCGTGAAGCTGGCGAAATCGCCGCGAAGACGCCGAACGCTGGCGAACGAACATGCTGGGCAAGAAGCTGGTCACGCCGCAGACCGGGCCCGAAGGGCGCATCGTGCAGCGAGCTGCTGGTCGAGGAAGGGCTCGACATCAAGCGCGAACTCTATCTGGGGCATTCTGGTCGATCGCGCCGCGGCGGCGCCGGTGATCATGGCGAGCACGGCGGGCGGAATGGAAATCGAGGAAGTGGCGCAGGAGAATCCGGAAGCGATTCTGCGCGAGACGATTCCGTCCGGCGACGGGCTCGCAGCCCTACCACGCGCGCAAGCTGGCGTTCGGGCTGGGACTGGCGCCGGAACTGGTGGGACAGGCGGTGAACCTTCCTGCACGGCACTTTACCGGACGTTCCTCGATACCGACGCGTCGCTGGTCGGAAATCAATCCGTGCATCGTGACGGGCGACGGCAAGCTGGTGGCGCTGGACGCGAAGATGAATTTCGACGACAACGCGCTCTACCGGCATAAGGAAATCGCCGAGCTGCGCGATTTGGACGAGGAAGATCCGCTCGAAGTCGAGGCCTCGAACTACAAGCTGAATTACATCAAGCTGGACGGCAACGTGGGCTGCATGGTGAACGGCGCGGGCCTGGCGATGGGCACGATGGACATCATCAAGCTCTCGGGCGGCTCCCCGGCGAATTTCCTCGACGTGGGCGGCGGCGCATCGGCCGAGCAGGTGAAGAACGCGTTCAGGATTCTGATCAGCGACCCGAACGTGAGGGCGTGTTCATCAACATTTTCGGCGGCATCCTGCGCTGCGACGTGCTGGCAACCGGCGTGGTGAACGCCGCGCAAGGAACTGACGCTCAAGATGCCGGTGGTCGTCCGGATGGAAGGAACGAACGTGGAGAAGGGCCAGGAGATCTTGCGCAGAGTCGGGGTTGAATTTCACCGTCGCCAGGGAATGAAGGATGGAGCGGAGAAAGTGGTACGGCTGGGCAGGCCTGACCGGTTGCGCGGAAGGTCATGAGCATTCTTATCGATAAACAAACGCGCGTCGTCGTGCAGGGCTTCACCGGGCGCGAAGGCAGCTTCCACGCCCAGCAGATGATCGAGTACGGCACCAAGGTGGTGGCGCGGCGTGACGCCGGGCAAGGGCGGCACGAAGCATCTGGAGCGTGCCGGTGTTCAACACGGTGGGCCGAAGCGGTGCGCGAGACGGGCGCGAACGCGTCGCATGATTTTCGTTCCGCCGCCGTTTGCCGCCGACGCGGTGCTCGAAGCGGTGGATGCCGGGCTGCCGCTGGTGGTCTGCATCACCGAAGGCATTCCGACGCTCGACATGGTGCGCGTGAACGCGGCGCTCGCAGGCGGCCGGACGCGCCTGATCGGCCCGAACTGCCCCGGAATGATCTCGCCCGGGAAAATGCAAGATGGGAATCATGCCGGGACGCATCCACAAGCAGGGCAACATGGGCGTGGTGAGCCGCAGCGGCACGCTGACGTACGAGGCCGTGCATCAGCTCACTCAGCTCGGCATCGGCCAATCCACCTGCATCGGCATTGGCGGCGATCCGATCATCGGCACGAATTTTCTGGACGCGATTCGGCTGTTCAACGACGATCCCGAGACGCACGCCATCGTGATGATCGGCGAAATCGGCGGCAACGCCGAAGAGGTGGCGGCGGAATTCATGCGCGAACGTGAAGAAGCCCGTGGTGGGATTCATCGCCGGGCAAACCGCGCCGCCGGGCCGCCGCATGGGCCATGCCGGCGCCATCATCAGCGGCGGGCAGGGAACGGCGAAGGAAAAATACAAAGCGATGGAAGCCGCCGGAATTCACACGGTCCAGAGCCCGGCCGAAATCGGCCACACGATGGCCGGCTTGCTGCAGAAAAGCGCGGCAAAATAGAGATTGAACGAGAAGCGCGCACACACCGGCGCTTCGTCGCAAATTTCCCGACAGGAGCATCGACACTTGGCCAAGGAACGCACGCTTGCCATCATCAAACCCGACGCGGTTTCGCGCGGGCTGCAGGGCGAGATACTCTCGCGGATTCATCAGGCCGGCTTCACGATCGTGGCGATCGAGTCGCGGCGGCTGACGAAAGAGGAAGCCGAAGGATTTTACGCGGTGCACAAGGAGCGGCCGTTTTTCGGGGAGCTCACCACGTTCATGAGTTCGGGCAAGGTGGTGGTTCTGGCGCTCGAAGCCGACGGGGCGATCGCTCGCTGGCGCGAGCTGATGGGCGCGACCGACCCGGCCAAGGCTGCGCCGGGGACGCTGCGGCAGCTCTTTGGCACGAGCATTCAGAACAATTGCACGCACGGCTCGGATGCGCCGGAGACGGCGGCGTTCGAGCTGGGGTATTTTTTCAGCGGGCGGCAGCTGATTTAGGCGGGGTCCCGGCCATCAGCGGCTAAAGCCACATTGATTTTCGAGAGTTCGTGGCACGACTCAAGACGTTCCCTTACTTAAAGCTGTGTTGGCACAGAGAACATGCGGTTCGCCTTGAGAGAGCGCACTTGCACGTAGCTACGGGGTCCTTCGCTGCGCTCAGGATGACAGGCTTGGGGGCTCGGCGAGTTGGCATACGGAATATGGAGTGGCGTTGAATTTCCGGGGCCTGGGGCACGGCTGATTGCGGAAAAGAGACGGCTGCGAAGCTTCAGGGGCTAAAGCCCCTTTCCATTCGCTGGATTTATGTCGCGGCTCCCGACTTTGTCGGGACAAGTTCCGCCGCGACCCCCGAAGGTGAATACCGATTTCCGCAGCCCGTGAAGGCGGGGCCTGACGTGATGCCGGTGCCGGGCTGAAGCCCGGCGCTACGGAGGGGGATCGATGCGCGGCGAATTCAAGGCTTCGGTTCTCTTGGCGGTGGCTGTGCTCGCGCTGGGGCTTGGAGCGCGGCGCGTCGCCGGCGGCGGCGGGCAATCCGAACTTCAGGCGGAACATGTTCGCGCGCCGCAGTTTCCCCAGCCGGGTTATCAGGTTTCCGGAACCGTTTGGATCGATTCGCCACCGCTTACCTGGGCCGACCTGCACGACAAAGTGGTGATGATCGATTTCTGGGAATACACCTGCATCAACTGCATCCGCACGTTTGCGACGAACAAGCTGTGGTACGCACGGTACCACAAGGACGGGTTCGAGATCATCGGGGTGCACGCGCCGGAATTTTCGTTCGCGTACAACGTGGACAACGTGCGCGCGGCGGTGAAGCGGTTAGGACTTCCCTACCCTATCGTCGCCGACGACTGGTTTTACATCTGGAAGTCGTATCACAACGATAGCTGGCCGGCGCGGTACCTGGTGGACGCGAATGGATACATCCGCTACGTGCGCATCGGCGAGGGCGGCGACAGCGCGCTCGAGCACGCGATCCAGCGGCTGCTGAAGGAAGCGCATCCCGGCCTGAAATTCCCGGCAAGCTACAAGATTCCTCCCGAACGCGACGAATTTGCGCCGAGCTGCGGCGTGGTGACCGACGAGATGTACATTGGGCCGATGTATGGGCGCGGCTCACTGGCGAATCCGCAGGGATACAAGCCCGGCCGGACGATGGATTACAAACTGCCGTCGAAAGTGGCCGATGGGCGCGCGATCATCGGCGGGCGCTGGCAGACCGACCCGAGCGGAATGATCTACGAGGGCAAGGAGCAGGAACCTGGGCCGAAAGCGGCGCAATTGCAGATGCGCTACCACGCGCGCGAGCTCTATTCGGTGATCAACGTTACGCACGGGAAACCTTCCCGGCTGTACATCCAGCAGGATGGGCACTGGCTGACGAATGCGAACAAGGGCGTGGACGTGAAGATCGATGCGCAGGGGCGGTCGTACATCGAGATCGCCGAGCCGCGGATGTATTACCTGGTGGCGAATCCACGGTTTGGCGAGCATGAGGTGACGCTTTACCCTAGCGCGACAGGGCTGATGGTGGATTCGTTCACGTTCGGGAACGATTGCCAAACGGATTTTCCGCATCTTTAGGCTCTCTCGGGCGGATTACGCCGCGGATGAGTTTTCGGTTTCTCTTCAAGGGCAGTGCTACCCAGCGGATCGCCCCTACGGTTCACGCGCGATAATTTCGTTTGTTTGATGCCCTGCGTTGACGGGGGCTTGGGCTACACGGTGTGCCGCCCTGAAGGGCGGCGCTACACAGGCTCGGGAGTCGCCGGACGTGTGGCGGGTTACAATGTTTCGGCGATGGAGCCGATTCGCGAGACGGGGCGGTGGCTGGTATTTCTGGGGATACTGCTGGTTGCCGTTGGCGGGCTGCTGATGGTGGGCGGGCGGTTGCCGCTGCGGCTGGGGCGGCTGCCGGGGGACATCGTTTATCAGGGGCGTCACACTACGATCTATTTTCCTATCGTTACCTCGATTTTGCTGAGTGTGGGACTTACGCTGATTTTGTGGCTGGTTGGCGCGCTGCGGCGGTAGGACGGGCTTCGCGGATTTTTTGGAAGGCGTTGGCGCCTCGGCGAATCGTTGCGATTGTGGTGAGTTGAGAGTCCGGGAAAGGCGCACAGGCAAGAGTGCCTGTGCTACGGGAGGCGCTGCCGGCATTTCTTGCCGGGGAGCGAGCCAGGTTATGTCGCAATTTTCGTTCAATCTGCAACCTACTCGGCACATTCTGAGCGTCACCGAGCTGACTGCGCGGATTCGCGTTCTGATCGAGGGCGAATTCCCCGATTTGTGGGTGGAAGGCGAGGTGTCGAATTTCCGGCAGGCGCAATCGGGACATCTCTATTTCACTTTGAAGGACGAACGCGCGCAGGTGCGCTGCGTTTGTTTCCGCAACGAGGCGCGGATGCTGAAATTCCGGCCGGAGGATGGGCTGCGGATCACGGTGCGCGGGGCGCTGAGCGTTTACGAGGCGCGCGGCGAATACCAGATTTACGTGCAGCACATCGAGCCGGTGGGGCTGGGGGCGCTGCAACTCGCATTCGAGCAGTTGAAGCAGCGGCTGGAGGCGGAAGGGCTTTTCGCGGCGGAGCGGAAAAAGCCGCTGCCGATGCTGCCGCGGCGCATCGGGATCGTGACCTCGCCTTCGGGCGCGGCGGTGCGCGATATTCTGCGCGTGCTGCGGCGGCGATTCCCGAACGCGCACGTGGTGCTGTTCCCCGTTCGCGTGCAGGGCGAAGGCGCGGCGCAGGAAATCGTCGAAGCGCTGCGGTATTTCAACCGGAAGCGGCTGGCGGACGTACTGATTCTGGCGCGCGGTGGCGGATCGATCGAGGACCTGTGGGCGTTCAACGAAGAGATCGTGGCGCGCGCGGTGGCGGCATCGCAGATACCGATCATCTGCGGCGTGGGGCATGAGACCGATTTCACGATTGCCGATTTTGCCGCCGACGTTCGCGCGGCGACGCCCTCGGCCGCCGCGGAGATCGTGGTTCGTTCGCGGGAGGAGTTCGACCGGCACATCGGCGAGCTGGATCGGCGCCTCGTGGAGCGGCTCCGGTACGTGCTGCTGGAGCGGCGGCATCAGGTTCAGCAACTCATCGGGCATCGCGCTTTTCGGCGGCTGCCCGATCTGGTGCGGCAGCGGCGGCAACGCGTGGACGAGCTGGCGCTCGCGCAGGCCGAACTGCTGCGGCGGCGGCTCAAAACCACGGCCGACAAGGTGCGCTTGCTCGAGCGGCGGCTGGCGGGAATCGATTTGCGGATACGCCTTGCGGCGCTACGGTTGCGGATCGAACAGGGGCGCGAGCGGCTGGGCAACGCGGCCGAGCGGTTTTTCACGGCGCGGCGGCATCGGCTCGATGCTCTCGCGGTGCAACTGGAAGAGCGAAGCCCGTTGCGTTTGCTCGAGCGCGGGTACGCGATCTGCTACGACGCTTCGGGGCGGCTGCTGCGCGGTGTGGAGGACGTATCGGTTGGCGACGAGATTGCGGTGCAGCTTGCGCGGGGGCGGCTGGGCGCGGTGGTGAACAAAAAGGAAGCGTAGTCGGCGGGGCGAGGGATTGTGGGAATTCTGGACAGGCTGCTGGGGAAAAAATCGGGCGAGGGCGCAGGAGGAGCGGCTGGCTACCAGGCCGCGGATCCGGGAACTCTGGAACTCATCTGGCAACAATTGCGCGGATGCCCGATCTGCGGGGCGGAATTTGGCGGGCACCGCTACGCGCTGGTGGCCACGACTGTCCTCAGCGCGCGCAATCGGCGCCGCATTGAACGGTTTCTGCTTGCGGTCGAGCAGAAACTGCCTGGGGAGCTTGTTCCTTTTCGCGATTGGGACGCGGGCGGGGAAAATGCGGAGGCTTATGCGTTGCGGTGTCCCGACGGGAACATTGCCATTGCCGTGGCGCACACGGCGGCTGCGGCTCCGCATTTCAAGAATGTGATTCGGTGCGATTCGCTGGGGGCGGAGCGGAGCCGGGAACTTGAGGCGATTGTTGCGGGGGAGCGGTGGGTTGAGGTCGCTTCGCGGCTGCGTGGTTGAAATCTCCACGATTGAAAATCGCCCGAGCCGTTTTGCTGACACCGTCCCACACTTGCACGGGGCGCAAGGGTGGGGCACGCGGAACGGCTTGCGGGAGTTTTACATTTCCTCCAGAAGATGCCGCCCTTCAGTGTATGGTGCCAGGACATCCTTTACAGTGGTTGCCACGACATCCTTTACAGGTGGGATAGAGTTTCCGACCGAGGAGGTCGGGAGCGATGCCTTGGAGGAGCGTGGACGTGAGCGAGCAGCGGGTGCGGTTTGTGGTTCGGGCCGTCGATGGCCGGGAGCCGCTGGCGAAGTTATGCCGGGAGTTTGGGATTTCGCGGCCGACCGGGTATGTGTGGCGGCGCCGCTACGAGCAAGCCAGGACGGTGACGGCGTTGGTGGAGCGGAGCCGGCGACCGCATCGGACGCCGGCGCGCACGCCGGAGGGGACCGAGCAGCAGGTGGTGGCCCTGCGGGAGCAGACCGGCTGGGGAGCGAAGAAGTTGCACGTGGTGCTGCGCGATGAGCAGGGGATTCACGTGCCGGTCCGGACGATTCATCGGATTCTGGAGCGGCACGATCTGATCGCCAAGGACGTACACGGGCCAGCGCCAAAGACGTTTGAGCGGTCCGAGCCGAACCAGCTCTGGCAGATGGATACCAAGGGGAAGTACCCGCTCGAGGGCGGCGAGTGCCACCCGTTGACGATCGAGGACGATCACAGCCGCTACCTGGTCGGGCTGCACGCGTTGAGCGCGCTGACGGCGGAGTTGGCCTACGCGAGCTTGGTCGCGACGTTCCGGGAATACGGATTGCCAGAGGCGATGTTGATGGACCACGGCTCGCTCTGGTGGGCGACGACGAACGGGTGGGGGCTGACGTGGTTGTCGGTGCGGCTGATCGAGCAAGGGATCCGGTTGTACTACGGACAGGTGCGCCATCCGCAGACGCAGGGGAAGGTCGAGCGGCTACACCGGACGCTGGGGGAGGAGTTGCGGCGCCGCGGCGTTCCCGAGCGGATCGAGCAGTGGCCGGGTGTGCTGGAAGAGTTTCGGCAAAGCTACAACCATCGGCGGCCGCATGAAGCGCTGGGGATGCAGCGACCGGCTGATCGCTACCGGCCGAGTCGACGGGCCTATCAGGAGCGACCACGGGACTGGGAATACCCGGAGGGGAGCGAGGTGCGGCAGCTGAACACGCAAGGGAGTCTGGTCGAGGGTCGGCAACGGCTGTTTGTGTGCCAGGCGCTGGCGGAGCGACGGGTACGGGTCGAACGGTTCGACGGCAAGCTGCTGGTCAGCTACCGGCACATGTACATTCGCGAGATCGATCTGGCGAGCGGGCAAAGCCGCCCGCTGGTGATCGAGCACACGAGGGACGCGGCAATCGCCGCCGAGCAGGTCCCTCCGGTCGCCCTACGGGCTCCCTCCGGGACCTGCTCGGACCCAAACCCACACCCGGAAGAGCACAGCCAGGTGTAAAGGATGTCCTGGCAACCGGTGTAAAGGATGTCTTGGCAACGAACACTGAAGGGCGGCGCTACACAAACTCCGCAGGGATGCAGCATGTTGGCAGCGTGAAAACCCTTTTGCATGTAGCGGCGGGATCCTTCGCTTCGCTCAGGATGACAGGGGTTAATTACGGGGCGGCGACGCTGGTGATGCAGCTCTTGTGAGGAATGGCGGCGGTGCGAGGGGGAGGCGGGTTATTCCTCGCCGGCGCCTACTCGGAGGACGGCCAGGAAGGCTTCCTGGGGGATATCTACTCGGCCTACGCGCTTCATGCGTTTTTTGCCTTCCTTCTGCTTTTCGAGGAGCTTGCGTTTGCGGGTGATGTCGCCGCCGTAGCATTTGGCCAGGACGTTCTTGCGCATGGCGGCGATATTTTCTCGAGCGATCACTCGGCTGCCGATGGCGGCCTGGAGCGGGACTTCGAACATCTGGCGGGGAATCAGTTTTCGGAGGCGGCTGACAAGTTCGCGGCCACGCTCGAAGGACTGATCGCGATGGCAGACCATGGTGAGCGCGTCGACCGGCTCGCCGCCGACGAGGATATCCATCTTCACGAGATCGGCTTCGCGATAGCCGGCGAGGTGGTAATCGAGCGAGGCGTAGCCGCGGGAAACGCTTTTCAGGCGGTCGTAGAAATCGAGAACGATTTCGTTGAGCGGCAGCTCGTAGGTGAGCATGACGCGCGTGGGCGAAAGATATTCGATGTTCTTCTGGACACCGCGCTTTTCCTCGCAGAGCTGGATGACCGGACCTAGCGATTCATCCGAGGTGATGATTACGGCGCGGAGGACCGGCTCCTCGATCCGATCGATTTCGGCGGGAGGGGGGAATTTCGTCGGGTTGTCGACTTCGACCATATCGCCGCCGCGGCGGCCGATGCGGTAACGAACGCTCGGGGCGGTGGTGATGAGGTCGAGATTGAATTCGCGCTCGAGGCGTTCCTGCACGATATCCATGTGCAGCAGGCCGAGGAATCCGCAACGGAAGCCGAAGCCGAGCGCGGTGGAGTTTTCCGGCTCGTAGAAGAGCGCGGCGTCGTTGAGCTGGAGCTTGCCGAGCGCGTCGCGCAGGTTTTCGTAGTCGCTCGCGTTCACCGGGAACAGGCCGGCGAACACCATCGGCTTGATCGGCTCGAAGCCCGCGAGCGGCGGGGCTGGATGGTCGGCGGCGACGATCGTGTCTCCCACGCGCGCGTCGGCCACCCGCTTGATGTTGGCGATGATGTAGCCGACGTCCCCGGCGCTCAGTTCGTCGAGCGCCACGGGTTTCGGCACCAGCGTTCCGAGCTCTTCGACTTCCGTTTCCATCCCCACGCCGCATAGCAGGATTTTCATCCCGCGCCGTAGCTGGCCCTGCTTCACCCGCACCAGCACGATCGCGCCGCGGTAGGGGTCGAACCAGGAATCGAAAATCAGGGCTTGAAGCGGGGCGTCGGAGGAGCCCTTGGGAGGGGGAATCCGGTGGACGATGGCTTCGAGCACTTCCGGCACACCGAGGCCGGTTTTCGCGCTGATGGGGAGCGCCTCTTCGCCCGGGATCGCCAGGACCGATTCCAATTGCAGCTTGACCTGCTCGGGCTGCGCGGCGGGCAGATCGACTTTATTGATCACCGGAACGATGGTGAGGCCGTGCTGGGAGGCGAGAAAGGCGTTGGCGACGGTCTGTGCCTCAATGCCCTGGCTGGCGTCGACCACAAGCAAGGCGCCTTCGCAGGCCTGAAGGGCGCGGGAAACCTCGTAGGAGAAATCGACGTGGCCGGGGGTATCGATCAGGTTGAGCCGGTAGAGGTTACCGTCTTTTGCCTTGTAGGCGAGGCGCACCGTTTTCGCCTTGATCGTGATGCCGCGTTCGCGCTCGAGGTCCATCGAGTCGAGCACCTGGGCGGTCATTTCGCGCTCGGTCAGCGTGCCGGTAAGTTCCAGCAGGCGATCGGCCAGGGTCGACTTCCCGTGGTCGATGTGCGCGATGATAGAGAAGTTGCGGATGAACTGCGGGTCCATAATCTGTTCGGCTGTCGGAAACCAAAGTGTGCCACAAATCGCGCCGCGCGGCCACCCGGCCCGGGTAGCGGAAAATGGATTTGAGTGATGGCGCGCCGGGGGTATATAGTTTTCTCTCTCGGCGACGGAGCCGTTTTCCGGCGCCACCCAACCGGGCAGGACGCTCCCCCCGCCCCGAAAACATGCACGAGCCGGGCACGCCGCAGGCTGGCCAGGCGCCCGGATCCGGAGGCAGAACGATATGGATGCCAAGGAAGTTGTGATTGTTGCGGGCGCACGCACGCCCATGGCACGGTACGTTGGCTTGTTCAAGGACACGTCGGCCATCGATTTGGCCGCGCACGCCTCGCGCGAGGCCATCAAGCGCGCCGGGGCCGATCCGGCGGAATTCGAGCACGCGATTTTCGGCAATGCGGAGCAGACGAGCGCGGATGCTCTTTATGGCGCGCGACACGTGGCTTTGAAGGCTGGGCTGCCGAAGGAAGTGCCGGCGGTGACGGTGAACCGGATCTGCGGATCGGGGATCGAATCGATCATTCAATCGGCGCACCGGATTCTGCTGGGAGAAGCGAAGCTGGTGCTGGCCGGCGGAATGGAAAACATGACGCAGGCACCGCACGTGGTGCGCGGGGCGCGGACGGGATTTCGGCTGGGGGAAGGCGCGCTGGAAGATTCGCTGATGTCGGCGCTGCTCGACACCTACTGCGGATTCACGATGGCGGGGACGGCGGAAAACGTGGCCGTGGAATACGGGATCACGCGGCGCGAGTGCGACGAATACGCGCTGCGCAGCCAGCAGGCGGCCGACGCCGCGTTCAAGGCGGGCTACCTGAAGGAAGAAATCGTGCCGGTGGAGGTGAAGCAGGGACGCAAGAGCGTGATGGCCACTGAAGACGACCACCGGCGGCCGGAAACGACGATGGAGACGCTCGAAAAGCTGCCGGCCGCTTTCCAGAAGGACGGGCTGGTGACGGCGGGGAACGCGAGCGGGATCGTCGACGGCGGCGCGGCGGTGGTGGTCACGCACGAGAAGTACGCGAAGGACAAGGGCTGGAAACCGCTGGGGCGGATCGTTTCATGGGCCGTGGCGGGCGTCGAGCCGAAATTGATGGGGCTCGGGCCGATTCCGGCGACCGAGAAGGCGCTGGCGAAAGCGGGCATGAAGCTCGAACAGATCGACCGGATCGAAGTGAACGAGGCGTTCGCCGCGCAGTACCTGGGAGTCGAAAAGGGCCTGAAACTCAATCGCGACAAGACCAACGTGAACGGCGGGGCCATCGCTCTCGGGCATCCGCTGGGCGCTACCGGAACGCGGCTCGTGCTCACGCTGTTGCTCGAGCTGCGGCGGAAGAACCTGCGTTACGGCCTGGCGACCGCGTGCATCGGCGGCGGCCAGGGCATCGCCATGATCGTCGAATCGCTCGCGTAAACGGCAAGTCTGCGGTTCATACGCTTCCCGAAGGAGGAGGAATGGCTATTCAAAAAGTCGGTGTGGTCGGCTGCGGGCTGATGGGATCGGGCATCGCGCAAACGGCGGCTCAGGCGGGATTCAGCGTCGTCGTGCGCGAAGTGACCGACGATCTGCTGAAGAAGGGGCTGGGCTCGATCGAGAAGAATCTGAACCGGCTGGTGGAAAAGGGCACGCTCAGCGCGGAAGACCGCGACAAGGTGAAGGGCCGGCTGAAGGGCACGACGAAGGTGGAAGACCTGAAGGATTGCGATATCGTGATCGAGGCGATCATCGAGCAGCTGGAACCGAAGAAGGAGATCTACGCCCAGCTCGACAAGATCTGCCCGAAAACCACGATCTTCGCGAGCAACACCTCTTCGCTTTCGATCACCGAGATGGGGACTGCGACCGGGCGGCCCGACCGCTTCATCGGCCTGCACTTCTTCAATCCGGTGCCGATCATGAAGCTGGTGGAGGTGGTGCGGACGATCGCGACGGATCAGGCGGCGTACGAGGAAGCGGTGGCGTTCGCGGAGAGGCTGGGCAAGACGCCCGTGCGCACGGGCGACCGCACCGGGTTCATCGTGAACCGGCTGCTGGTTCCCTACCTTCTCGACGCGATTCGCGTGCTGCAGGACGGGCTGGCGTCGATCGTCGATATCGACAATTCGATGAAGCTTGGCTGCGGCTATCCGATGGGGCCGCTCACGCTGCTCGATTTCGTCGGGCTCGACACGACGTATTACATCGCCAACGTGATGTTCGATGAGTTTCGCGAAGCGCGGTTCGCTCCGCCGGCGCTGCTGAAGCGCATGGTGCTGGCCGGGTGGAACGGACGCAAGAGCGGGCGCGGCTTCTACGACTATGCCGATCCCAAAAACCCCAAGCCCGTGCCGCTGGTTTTCTGAGCGGGCAGAATCGGAGCGTCTGCGATGGCCTACGAAAACCTGCTCTACGAAGTGAAGGATGCGGTCGCGTACATCACGTTTAACCGGCCGAAGGTTCTGAACGCGCTGAACGAGAAAACGATGGAAGAGCTGGACGCCTGCATCGGCGAGGCGCGCGGCGACGACGGCGTGCGCGCCCTCATCCTGACCGGGGCGGGCGAAAAGGCCTTCGTTGCCGGCGCCGATATCAACGAGCTGGCGCGGCACACGCCGGTGGGCGGGAAAGAGGCCACGCTGTTCGGCCAGGGCGTGCTGCGGCGGCTCGAAACCGCCGGCAAGCCGTCGATCGCGGCGATCAACGGTTTCGCGCTGGGCGGCGGCTGCGAATTGGCGATGGCGTGCACGCTGCGCATCGCCAGCCGCACGGCGCGGCTCGGCCAGCCGGAAGTGAAGCTCGGCATCCTACCCGGTTATGGCGGAACGCAGCGGCTGGCGCGGCTTTGCGGGCGCGGCGTGGCGCAGCAACTGGTGCTGACGGGCGAGATGATTTCGGCGGAGGAAGCGCTGCGGATCGGGCTGGTGAATCAGGTGGTCGAGCCGGGCGAGCTGATGGCTACGGCCGAAGCGATTGCGAAAAAGATCATCGCGAACGCGCCGCTCGCGGTGAAATATTCGATGGAAGCCATCGACCGCGGGCTCGAGATGCCGCAGGAGGAGGGCCTGTACCTCGAAGCGACGCTCTTCGGGCTGCTGTGCGCCACCGAAGACATGCGAGAGGGCACACGCGCTTTCCTCGAAAAACGTGCCGCTCAGTTCAAGAGCAGGTAGAATCGCGGGGACTTTCCCCGAAGGAGACGAGCGACACTCGCGCGGAGACGACGTAGCCCGCGCGCCCAAGCCAACAATGCCCGACCATCCGCAACACGCCGAGATTCGCGGCGGCTGGAGCGCCGAAGGATTTCGCTTCGGCGTCGTGGTCAGCCGCTTCAACAGCTTCATCACGGAGCGCCTGCTCTCGGGCGCGCTCGATTCGCTCGCGGGGGCCGGGGCCGGCGACGACCAGATCGACGTTGTGCGCGTACCGGGCTCCTTCGAGATTCCGATTGCCGCGAAAAAGATGGGGGCTTCGGGCCGGTACAACGCCGTCATCTGCATCGGGTGCATTCTGCGCGGGGAGACGCAGCATTTCGAGTACATCTCCACAGAGGCGGCGCGCGGCGTGCAGCTCGCGCAGCTCGATACGGGCGTGCCGATGATCTTCTGCGTGCTCACCTGCGATACGCTCGAGCAGGCGATCGACCGCGCCGGGCTCAAGAGCGGAAACAAGGGAGCCGAAGCCGGGCTCGCGGCGCTCGAAATGGCCAATCTCTCGAAAAAACTGACAACGCCTTCCCCGCGGCCTCGGCCTCGCGCCGGCCGGCGGCGCCGCTGACATGGGTTTCCTTCGCAAGGCGCGCGAATGCGCGCTCCAGATGCTCTACCAATGGGACCTGGCACACGCCGAGCCCAACCGCATCGAGTCGACGTTCTGGAAAACGACTCGCGGCAGCTCGGAGCAGCGGTTTCTGGCCAACAAACTCTTCGAAGGCGCGGCTGCCGATGCGCCCGTCACCGACGAGTTGATCGCCCGCCACTCGGAAAACTGGCGATTCGAGAGGCTGGCGGCCATCGATCGGAACATCCTGCGGCTCTCGGTGCACGAACTGCGCCGCGGCGAGGCGCCGGAAAAAGTCGTCATCAACGAGGCGCTCGAGCTGGCCAAGAAATATTCCGAGCCGGACGCGGTCGGCTTCATCAATGCCGTGCTTGACGCGATACGGAAAACGCTGGCGGCGCCTAAGGATGCATAAGACGAGGGCTTCGTAGATCACCCTGCCCCGGCTCTATCGGGATCCTTCCCGACACACTGCGTCGGGACCCACTGCATTCGTCGCCAAGAGCTACGCTCAGGATGACAGAGGTTGGCGATGTGGTCCTTGCGCGGAATGCCGGCCGAACGTCGAACGGAATGTTGCTTCACTTGGCTGGGGCGGAGAGAATAGGCGTAATGTTTCAGAGTGGCCAAACCGTTCGCGTGAACCTGGCGGGGATGCAGGTGCAGGGCGTCACGTTTCACGCCGCCGTTACCGACGCCGTCGGCACGATCGTGCGGCAGACTTCGGAAGATCCACCGCAGTACCTTGTTCGGCTGCTCTTCTCGTTCCGTGGCGTGAGTCAAGTTGAAGTTCCCGCAGATCGCATCAAGTCCACTTAGCACCCGCTTCTTATCGTAAAACTTTCACGGTGTCATGGCAGGCAAGGCACCGTTCGCGAGAATCATGGGGGGGGGCGTCGTCGTGGCTGACATCGCCTCAGCGTATTCGGGATCCTTCGCTTCGCTCAGGATGACAGGGGGGCGGGGCCTGCGCTCACGAACGGGCCGGGCCTGTTTATCGAGAGGGGAACTGAACACGCGGCCGGAGTGTCGGCAAGCTGTTGCGCTTGGCAGTGCGAAAGACGCCGGCGGGACGCCGGCGCTACAATGGCGCTGCGCGAACGCGGTGATTGCGGCCCTCGCTGTTCCACCCTTTCGAAGGCTGATATATGATGTGGCTGACATCGGCACATCGATTTTGGGCGACCGCCCGGCGCGAGGTTTTCGCATGATCCACAAACTCATTTCTCACAATGGCCGGCTTTTGCCGGTTGACCAGGCGCGGCTTTCTCCGGGGCAGGAAGGGCTGATCAACGGGTGGGGGCTGTTCACCACGCTGCGCGTTTTCGAGGGGCGGCCGTTTGCTTTCGAGCGGCACTGGCGGCGGCTGAGCCGGGACGCCGAACGCACGCGGGTTCCCTTCTCTCTCGATCCGCAGAAGGTGCACGCGGATGTGCTCGAAGTGATTCGCGGCAACCAGGTGCGCGAGGGCGCGGTGCGCATTTACATCGTCTGGAACCGGACCGGGATCTGGCACAGCGACGAGACGTTTTCGGAAGTCGATATCGTGATCACCTCGGCCAGGCTCCCGAACTACCCGGAGGTGGCGCGGCTCGACCTGCGCGAGCACGGGCGGCACGCCGCATCGCCGCTGGCCGGAGTAAAAGTGATTTCGTGGCTCAACAATGTGTGGCACGCGCGCGAGGCGAAACAGCACGGGTTCGACGAGGTTGTGCTGCTGAACGAGCGGGGGGAAGTTGCCGAATGCACGGCGGCGAACGTTTTTGCGGTGCGGGCGGGGGAAGTGCTGACGCCGCCGCTCAACTCGGGCTGCCTGGCCGGCATCACGCGCGAGGTGCTGCTCGAAATCGCGCCCAAGGCGGGCGTGCCCATGCGTGAAGCGGTGCTGGTGCCTGAGGATCTTTACGCGGCCGATGAGGTTTTCATTTCGTCCACCAACCGCGCGCTTCTGGCCATCGGCGAAATTGCCGGACACAAGGTTCCCGCGGCGCCTGGGCCCGTGACGCGCAAGCTCCTGGAGCTATTCGCCAGCCATGTCGCCAAATCGCTGGGTCTGGAGCCGGAACGACATCAGGCGACGGCCTGAGCCACATTTCCGTTTGAGGGAATACAAGATATGGAGATCAGAAGAATCGGCTCGCAACCTTCCGTCAAGGGTCCGTCAGAGTGGTTCACGGGCACGGTACGGATCGATCCGCTATTTCAGGCACCCGATCCGGCACTTGTTCAAGGTGCGAGCGTAACTTTCGAGCCGGGCGCGCGGACTGCATGGCATACGCATCCGCTTGGTCAAACCCTCATCGTCATGGCTGGCTGCGGCTGGGTCCAGCGCGAAGGCGGACCGATCGAGGAGATCCGGCCGGGTGACGTGGTCTGTTTCTCGCCCGGCGAGAAACACTGGCATGGGGCCACGCCGACGACGGCCATGACGCACATCGCCATCCAGGAGAAGCTCGACGGCAGGGTTGTCGACTGGATGGAACAAGTGAGTGACGAGCAATACCGCCGGTAATCTTACGCTTTTGAAATGGCCTCCTATCGCAAAGAGAAAAAACATGGGACGGCACACGGCGACAATTTCTTCGGCGTTGCGGCATCCGCCTCGCATCGCGGTCATCTAACAACCTGCCAACGAGACGGGCGTTGGATGCTGGCCGATTGAGTCGCGGCGGGATGACGATGGGGGCACGTGCAACGTGCCCCTACGAGCAAAGGCCTTATTGAATCGAAGCCGCGGGGGTCCGGCGGAAAGGAGTGCGCTATGGCGGATCTGGCAGCAAAGACTTGCGTACCTTGCAAGGGAGGGGTGCCTCCGCTCAAGGGCGCGGAACTCGAGAAACTGGGGCGGGAACTGCCCGACTGGAAAATCGTGAACGAGCATCACATCGCTCGCGGCTTCAAATTTCCCGATTTCCGCACGGCGCTCGACTTCGTGGACAAGGTGGGAGCGCTGGCCGAGGAGCAGGGCCACCATCCGGACATTTTTCTCGCGTGGGGCAAGGTGGAGATCACGATCTGGACACACAAGATCGATGGGCTCACCGAGAGCGATTTCATCCTGGGCGCGAAAATCGACAAGCTGTATCAGCCGGCCGGGAGCGCGCGTTAGGGCGCATCATCTTCTGCGCGCCTGGTTCTTTCTCCCTTCACACCACAGGCTCCCGCCCTGAAGGGCGGCGCTACACAGAGCTCGGCTGTCGCCTGAGCCGAAGTGGCCTGCCGTCCGAAAAACTCCATTTACAACACGCGCCTCGACCGTTCACAATGGCGCGCTTTGGACGGGCCGGAGTCTCCACACGGAGGTGGATGATGCGGATGCGGCGTTTGTCACTTTTTGCGGTTTTCATGGCCTCGCTGCTGTTTGGGGGGCAGGCGTTTGCGCAGGCGCAGACGCAATTCACTCCGTTGGTGCAGAAATATATTGAAGTCGATGCACCGGTTGTGGCGCTCGAGCATGTGACGGTGATCGACGGGACGGGGGCGGCGGCGCGGGCCGACCAAACGGTGATCCTCTCGGGCGGGAAGATTCAGGCGATGGGGCCAGCGGCGTCGACCGCGGCTCCGGCGGGCGCGAAGGTGCTCGATCTCACCGGGTACACGGTGATTCCGGGGCTTGTCGGCATGCACGACCATTTCTTTTATCCGGACGGCGCTAGCGGATTTCCGATTCTCTACAGCGAACTGGGTTATAGCGCGCCGCGGCTGTATCTGGCGGGCGGGGTCACGACGTTGCGAACCACGGGCAGTCTCGAGCCATACACCGACATTGAGCTGAAGAAGCTGATCGATACCGGGAAGCTGCCGGGGCCGGACATGGTGATCACCGGGCCGTATCTCGAGGGCAAGGGGGCATTCACGCCGCAGATGCATCAGCTCACGGACGCCGCTGACGCGCGGCGCACCGTCGATTACTGGGCCGAAGAGGGCGCGACAACGTTCAAGGCATACATGCACATCACGCGCGCGGAGCTTTCCGCCGCCATCGCCGCGGCGCACGAACATCACATGACCATCACCGGCCATCTCTGCTCGATCGGTTTCCGGGAAGCCGCCGAACTGGGCATCGATAATCTGGAGCACGGGCTCGTCGTCGACACGGAATTCGATCCCGGCAAGCAGCCCGACGTGTGCCCGCCGCAGAAGCTGACCACGCAAACGCTTCTCTCGCTCGACGTGAACGGGCCGGAGGTGAAGAAAACGATCGCGACGCTCGTCGCGCACCACGTTGCCGTCACTTCCACGCTTCCTGTCTTCGAAACGTTCGCGCCCGATCGCCCGCCGCTCGAGCAGCGCGTGCTCGACGTCATGACGCCCCAGGCGCGCATCTCGTATCTGACGCGGCGCGCGCTGATTGCCGAGATGCCGAACGATCCCTATACGAAACTGTTTCCGAAGGAAGAGCAGTTCGAACATGAGTTCGCCGAGGCGGGCGGGCTGCTGCTTGCCGGGCCCGATCCGACAGGGTACGGCGGCGTGGTGCCGGGATTCGGCGACCAGCGGGAAGTGGAACTGCTGGTGGAGGCGGGATTCACGCCGGTCCAGGCCATTCACATCGCCACCGAGAACGGCGCGAAATTCCTGCGAATGGACAAGACGATCGGGACGCTCGCTCCGGGCAAGGACGCCGACCTGGTGGTGATTCACGGCGATCCGGCGCAGAACATCAACGACATTGAGAAGGTCGAGATCGTTTTCAAGAACGGGATCGGGTATGACTCGGCGAAGCTGATCCAGGCTTGCCTTAATCGCGTGGGGTTGAACTGACGCAAGAACGGCGAAGGCGGGAAGAGTAACGCGGAGATCCACGGAGGGGCGCGGAGAGTTTACGAGTGAGCGACTCCAGGTCTTCGTGGGTTACTTTGCCTGGACGCGTTCGGGGTCCTTCGCTGCGCTCAGGATGACAGAGCTTGGGCTCGGCGGACAACCTTCGCTAGAACCTTCCGATTTTCAGGAGGTTCATGCTGAAGACCAGCCAGAGGTAGCCGATGCCGGCTAGCGCGATGGAAAGATTCGTTACGCGCGTCCACCACCAGCGCTCGCGGCGGCGCCAGGAACGCAGGCCGTTGTAGATCACCACCAGCGAGCCGGCGACACCCAGGATTTCCATGCCCATCAGGAGATCGAGCGCGGGGCGCAGCTCGTCGCTGAGATTGCCCGGCTGGCGGCCGGCGACGCTGAAAAAGATCGTCCAGCCGAGCAAAACCGCGAGATTGATGGCGCAGGCCAGTTTCACGAGGCGCCGCATGCGGCCGTCCGCCGGACCAAGCTCGAGCGTCAACCCGTAGCGCCGGCGCACCAGTGCCGCCACGGGCCACAACACCAGCGCCAGCAGGAAAACCACGGCGATTACGACGAGCACCGTCTCGACCAGCCGGCCGTTTTCGAGGAGCGGCGCCTGCATGTAGACGATCGCCGGGAAATCGACCACCATCTCCCGCCGGCCGGCGGCATCATGACGGAAGGCCAGGCGGCTTTGCCCGTCGGCGTTTCGCCAGATCATCGGCGAGATCTCATGCCACTGTTTCACCTTCCCGTTCAGTCCCTTGAACGCGTCGACCTCGAGCGTGCCGTCGGAGTCGGCGGTCACGCGGGCCTCGCTGAGCACCGAGGCGAGCTTCATGAAGCTGGTTTGCCAGCCGCGGCTCGCCAGGTAGTTGCCGGCGACGGCGGCGGCATCGGCGGCGGTGTTGGCGGGCGGCGCGGCCGCGGGCGGCTTGTAGGGGAAATAGCGGTCGAGGAACTGGTCCCAAAGATAGGAGCGAGCGGTGCCGGCGGATTCGTCGCGGCCGGCGCTGTTGTAGGAGACGAAGAATCCCAGGTTGGCGCCGGGCACGAGGTGCAGGTCGCTGTGGAAGAAAACGGTGTCGCCACCGTGGCCGAAGATCATCAGGCCGTTGCGCGATTCCTGATAGAAGCCGAGGTCCATGCCGTTCATCGACTGCACCAGGCCGAATTGGCGCGAGTGCATCTCCGCGGCCGTCTGCGCGGAGAGGATGCGCGCGTCGCCATATTGTCCGTTGTTGAGCTGCGCGATCATGAAATGCGCGATGTCGTCGCCGGTTGTCGCGAGGCTTCCGGCCGGGAACGCCTGCACGATCTCGTATTCGCCGGGCGGCGCGGAGGCGAGGAAATAGCCGCGCGACATCATTGGCGCGAGGGAACGCGGCAACGGCTGACGGAAGCTCGAATGCGTCATGCCGAGCGGCTGGAAGATATTCCGCTCGATGTAATCGTCGAACGGCATTCCGGAAACACGCTGAACGATGTAGCCGGCGAGCGCGGCGCCGTAATTCGAGTAGGCGGGAATGGTTCCCGGCGGATAGATACGGGCGGGCAGATGGGCTTTCGCGTAGGTCGCGAGCGGGACCAGATTCGCGGCTTTCGGCACGAAGAGATCGTTCACCGCCTCCTCGAATCCGGGCGTGTGCGTCATCAGATCGCGGAGGGTGATGGGCTGCGGATAAGTGGAGGGGATGCGGAAGTCGAGGTAATCGTTCACGTCGCGATCGAGATTGAGCTTTCCCTGCTCGACGAGCTGCATGACCGCGGTCCAGGTGAAGAGCTTCGAGATCGATCCGACGCGGAAGAGCGTGGCCGACGGCGATACCGGTTTTTTCGTTTCCACGTCGGCATAACCGTAGCCCTTTTCGAAGACGATCTGGCCGTCCTTGACCACGACGACTACCGCTCCGGCGATGTCGTCCCTGGCGAGTTGCAGCGGCACGATGCCATCGATGAAGGCGGTCATGTCGGGGGTGGTCATCTGCGGCGCGACGGATTCGGCCGGGGCCTGGGGCGCGGTAGGAGCCTGGGCCGCGACTTGTGGCGGGGCCTTCGGAGCCGGCTTCTGATCTCCGCGAGCGAGACAGGCCAGCGGGAGCAGCACGGCTAGCAGGAGCGCGCCGAAAGGAATGGATGGGCGAGTGAGTCGAGCCTCGATGTCTTGTTTCTTCATCGGTACCTCCGCGTGAGGTCTCCTCCCGATCTGAAAAGCGCACAGCCAGGAATGGCTGTGCTACCAAAACCGGCGCACTCCCCGCAGAGTCCGTGTGCCAACTTGCAAGCGCAGGCCACAGCGGCTAAAGCCGCGCTGATGTGCCGGCAACTGCGGCACGACTGAAGCCGTGCCCTTACGAGAAGCGGAGTGCCACACAGGCTCCTCAGTAAATTCCAAAAGCTGCACGGCCGGGATCGGTGCGATACGAAAACCGGCGCACAGACCGGCGGAATCTTTGCGGGTTTCTTTGTCGCTGTCAACGAAAACCGCGCGCGGGTGGGTCGGGCGGCGGTTTGACTTCGGCTGGCGGGGACCTCTACCATCAACTCGCGAGACCGCTTGCGATGCCCATTCCGTTCCATCCCGCGCCGCTCCTCGACATCCTCGGCCGGCCCCTCGGCCAACTGCGGATTTCGGTCACCGACCGCTGCAACCTGCGCTGCCACTATTGCATGCCGGAAGAGGAGTATCACTGGCTGCCGCGCGAAGACCTGCTGAGCTACGAGGAGATCGGCGAACTCGCCGCCACATTCGCCGAGGTGGGCGTGGACAAGGTGCGGCTGACCGGTGGCGAACCGTTGCTGCGCCGCGATCTGGACCGGCTGGTCCGGCTGCTCGCCGCGAACGAGCGGCTGCGCGATACCGCACTGACCACAAACGGAATTCTGCTTGCCGAATCGGCCGAGGCGCTGCGCGGCGCCGGGCTGGGACGCGTCACCGTGAGCCTCGACACGCTTCGCCCGGACCGGTTTCTCGCGCTCACTCGCCAGAACATGCACGACCGCGTGCTCGAGGGGATTCGCGCCGCGGCCCGGGCGGGTTTCCGGAAACTGAAAATCGATACGGTGGTGATTCGCGGCACGAACGACGACGAGATTCTGGACATCCTCGAATTCGGCCGCGAGGTTGGGGCCGAGGTTCGCTTTATCGAATACATGGACGTTGGCGGGGCGACGATGTGGGCACCGGGGAAGGTGGTTTCGCGCGCCGAGATGCTTGCCGGGATCGAGCGCCGCTTCGGCGCTATTGAGCCGCTGGCGGCGGAGGACGCGGCTCCGGCCGAGCGCTTCGCGCTTGCCGACGGCACGACGTTCGGGATCATTGCTTCGGTCACCGCGCCCTTCTGTCGCACCTGCGATCGCAGCCGGCTGACGGCCGACGGGATGTGGTACCTGTGCCTCTACGCGCAGCGCGGCACCGATCTGCGCGGGCCGCTGCGCCGCGGCGCGAGCCGGGAAGAATTGATACGGCTGCTGGGCGAGGTGTGGGCCAAGCGCGCGGATCGCGGAGCCGAGATGCGCCAGGAGGCGCGCTCGCGCGGGCCGCTGGTTCCGATCGAAAGCCTGCGACGCGATCCCCACCTCGAGATGCATACGCGTGGGGGATGAGCGGGCGGCGGCGAGGCTTCAGGGGCTAAAGCCTCTTCCCTTTTGGCGGTTCTTATGTCGCGGCTGAAGCCGCGACCCACAAGGGTCGCGGCGAGTTTTCGGCACGATCTGATGGCACTGTCCGCAAGGTTCGTGGCATTTTCCGCCGAATGAGAGGCCGCGAGATGACCAGCGAGTCGCGACGTATTTTTTCCTGAGCCGTGAAGCTGCCGGGCGGCGGCGTGGCGGAGGAGACGGATCGAAGATGAGCGAGCCGGTTCCGGAAGGCTCCGCGAACAATCGCCTGCGAGCGCTTGCCGAAATTTCGCAGGCGATCCTGCTGCATCGCGACCTGCCCGAACTGCTCGAAGACCTTGCGTTGCGGCTGCGGCCAGTGGCTCCGTTCGACGTTGTCAGTCTGATCCTGCACGATCCCGCGAGCGACCGCATGCGCCTGCACGTGCTGCGCAGCACGCTGCCCCCGCCGCCGCTGCCGGAGGGATTACCGGTCGAGGAATCGCCGGCAGGCGTCGTCTGGCAGACACAGCAGCCGCTGATCATCGAGAATCTCGAAGCTGAAAACCGCTTCCCCGCCCTGATTCCCTACTGGCGGGAGCAAGGGATCCGGTTTTTTTGCGTGTTTCCGCTGACGACGGCGCAGCGCAGGCTGGGCGCGATGGTTTTAGGCTCGACGAGCGAAACAGCGCGGGAGGAATGCGATCTGGAATTTCTGGCGAGCGTGGCGCGCGAAGTGGCCGTCGCAGTCGACAACACGCTCCACCACGAGGAGGCTCGCTCCTACCAGCGGCAACTGGCACGCGAGCGCGACCGGCTGCGCACGCTGCTCGAGCTTACAAACGCCGTGGTTTCGCGTCTCGATCTCCGCGAACTGTTCAACGCCATAGCAACGAGTCTGCGCCAGCTTTTCGATTGCGAATATGCAAGCCTGGCGCTCTACGAGCCGGAAACGAAGCATATGCGCATTCAGGCGCTCGATTTCCCCGCCGGCAAGGGACTGATTCGCGAGGAAATGCGCACGCCGGTCGATGCCGCGCCCTCGGGCCAGGCTTTTCGGAGCCGGCAGCCGCTGCTGCTGGGACGGGCCGAGCTGCAACGCTATCCGCTCGCTTCAGCCGAGGCGGAGGACCTGCGCTCGGCGCTCTGCCTGCCGCTGGTCGGGCGAACGCGGCCGCTCGGCACGCTGAACCTGGCGAGCCTGCGCGAGAGCGCTTTCAACCAGGAAGACGTCGATTTCCTGCGCCGCGTGGCCGACCAGATCGCCATCGCCGTCGAAAACGCCCTCGCCTTCCGGCAGATCGAGGAGCAGAAGGACCGTCTGGCCGAACAGAAGCTGTATCTCGAGGACGAAATCCGCGCCGAATACGGGCTCGACGAGATCGTCGGCGACAGCCCGGCCTGGCGCGCGGCCATCGAACAGGTGCGGCGCGTCGCGCCAACCGAATCGACGGTGCTGCTGCTCGGAGAAACCGGGACGGGCAAGGAGCTGCTTGCGCGCCTCACTCACCAATTGAGCTCGCGCCGGTCGCGCACGTTCGTCAAGCTCAACTGCTCGGCCATCCCCACCGGCCTGCTCGAATCGGAACTGTTCGGCCACGAAAAAGGCGCGTTCACCGGGGCGATCTCGCGGCGCGTGGGCCGCTTCGAACTGGCCGATCAGGGCACGCTGTTCCTCGACGAGATCGGGGATATACCGCTCGAACTGCAGCCGAAACTGCTGCGCGTGCTCCAGGAGCGGGAATTCGAGCGGCTGGGCGCGACGGAAACCGTGCGCGTGGATGTGCGCCTTGTGGCGGCGACCAATCGCGACCTGACGGCGATGGTCGCCTCCGGCCAGTTTCGCAGCGATCTCTACTATCGACTCAACATCTTCCCCATCCGCGTTCCGCCGCTGCGAGAGCGCGTGGAAGATATTCCGCTGCTCGCGCGGTACTTCGCGCAGAAACATGCTCCGCTCGCCAACAAGCACATCGAATCGATTCCCGCCGAGGCGATCGAGGCCATGACGCGGTATCCCTGGCCTGGAAATGTGCGCGAACTCGAAAACCTGATTGAACGAGCCGTGATCCTCACCACAGGAACCACCCTCCATGTTCCGCTCGGCGAGCTGGAATTGCCCGTTGCTCTCACCGATCAGGCCAACTCCCTTGCCGATGTCGAGCGGCAGCACATTCTTCGGATCCTCGAGGAAACGAACTGGCGCATCTCCGGGCCTTCCGGCGCGGCGGCGCGGCTGGGCATGAAACGTACAACGTTGCAATCGAGGATGCAGAAGCTGGGCATACGGCGGCCGTGAGGGTGCGAGCGGCCCGGAGAAGTTCGTCTGGTGCAGCGTGTCTTCGCAGGCGACTTTGCCTACGCGCGTTCGGGCCTACGCCCGCCGAAGGGCTTCGGCCCGCAGGCGGGATCCTTCGCTTTGCTAGGATGACAGAGCTCAATTATTTGATGACGCGCCAGGAGATTGCCAGTCTTCATGCCGACATATCGGCATTAGTGCCGAAATAAGGGCGAGGCGCTCTGTAGAAACCCCGATACATCTTGCGACCTAATCTCTCCTAACCACATCAGATACAATTGTTTGAACTTGCATGCCGATAATCTGGCAGGAAGGAACTTAATTTGCCTTTATCTCTGAATGCATTCCCGAGAACAGACATCATGATGAAGGCAACTCAGTTACAGCAAGGCGAACAGATCACGATCAAAGTCGAAGGGCGGTTGGCTGGTCCCTGGGTTGGGGAGCTGGAGCAGAGCTGGAACGAAGCCTCGACAGCTCATGGGCCGAGGGCCGTGCGGGTGGAACTTGTCGGCGTGAGCTTCGTCGATGAGGCAGGGCGGCAACTGCTGGCGAAGATGTCCCGTGCGGGGACGCGGCTGGCGGCGGCCGGGTGCCTGGCGCGAGCCATTGTCGAAGAGGTGGAAGGGAAACCCGGGACGAAGCGCGGGAACTGGGGCGCGAAAGGGTTGATTTGTCTGCTGGCGGCGGGTCTTTTGTTGCCGGGGCGGCTGGCGGCGCAGAAACTGCCGGATCAGAAGGCCACTGTTCGGGCCACGGCTCCCGTGACACTGACGCTGCACGAAGCGGTGGTGATGGCGCTGCGGCAGAACCCGCAGGTGCAGATCAGCGCGATCGATCTGGCGCAAAGCCAGGAGAACCGGAAGATCGCGCTTTCGGCGCTGCTGCCGCAGGCCTCGCTCGAGGTGAACGATCGCGCGGTGCGGTCGAACATCGAGGAGGCTTTCGGGAAACCGTTTGCAGGCTTTCCGCAACATATCGGGCCGTTTCAGGTGTTCGAGACGGGGCCGCTTTTCTCGATGCCGATCTTCGACCTCAGCCTGTGGCGGCGGTGGCAGGCGGCGCGGCATCACGTGGAACAAACCGACGCCGACCGCATAAGCGTGCGGGAGCAGATGACGCTGCTGGTGGTCTCGCAATACCTGGCGAGTCTGCGAGCGATGGCCAACGTGCGGGCGGCGCACTCGCGGGTGCAACTGGCGCAGGCGCTCTACGATCAGGCGAGCGATCTGCAGGCGCACGGCGTCGCCACTGGACTCGATACGCTGCGGGCCAACGTCGAGTTGCAGAACGAGGAGCAGAACCTGATTCAGGCCGAAACCAACGAAAAGACGTCGCTCTACGGGCTGGCGCGGCTTCTGAACGTGGATCCGCGCACGCGGATCGCATTGAACGATCAGATGAGTTTCTATCAAACGCCGCCCTTCAACGCGGCGCAGAGCATCGACGTGGCGGTTTCCACGCGGCCGGAGATGAAGGCGATCGACGCGAGCGAGCTGCGCCTGGAATCGGACCGCAAGGCGGCTCGCGAGCAGAAACTGCCGACGCTCAGCTTCGCGGGGCAGTATTTGCAGCAAGGCGTTTCGGCCACGACCATCATTCCGACTTACGTCTACGAGGCACACGTCGAGGTGCCGCTCTTCACCGGCGGACGAATCCGCGCCGAGGAAGCGAATGCCGACCTGGATCTGGCGAAACTGGCGCAGCAGAAGCAGGAACTGGTGAACCAGATCGCGCTGCAGGTGAAAACCGCGGTGGCCGAACTCGAAGCCGCGCGGAACGAAGTGAAAGTGGCGGATCTCGGCGTCGGTCTGGCGCGCGAGGAGGTTTCGCAGTCGCGTGACCGCTTTCAAGCGGGCGTGGCGAACAACATCGAGGTGGTCAGCGCGCAAGATGCGCTGGCCCGCGCCAACAACAATCAGATCGGCGCACTCTACAGCTACAACCAGGCTCGCGCCGACCTGGCACGCGCCACCGGCCAAATCGAGAATTTATACGCGAAATGATGAGAGGAAACACCGATGGGCACCAAAGTGATTGAACCCGAAGTAGATCGCACGCCTCCCGAACAGCAGCGGAAGCGTGCGGGACGCTGGTCGCAGCCCGGCTTTCGCCGCGCCGTGATTGGAGCGGCCGCACTGGTTCTGGTGGGCGTGGCGGGAGCCTGGTATTACTACAGCGGCCGCGTGACCACCGACGATGCGCAGGTCGACGGCCACATCACGCCGGTCGCATCGCAGGTTTACGGCAACGTTATCGATGTGCTGGTCCTAGACAATGAGCACGTCAAGGCCGGGCAGGTGCTTCTGCGGATCGACCCGCGCGATTATCAGGCGAAAGTGGCGCAGGCCGAGGCGGCTCTTTCCCTCGCCGAAGCGCAGGCCGAGGCCGCGCGCGTCGGCGTGCCGCTCACGCAGGGCACAACCCGGAGCGCCATCGCGGCCGCGAGCGCGGAAATCACCGCCGCGCAGGCGGAATACGAGCGCTCGCGGCTCGCCTACGAGACCGCTTCGACGGCCGGGCTTTCCTACGCGCGCGCCCAAGTGAGCAAACGGCAGGCGCAGAACGAGCTGGCACAGGCCAATCTGAACCGGATGAAGCCGCTCGTGGCGAAAGCGGAGATTTCACGACAGCAGTACGATTCCTACGTTTCCGCGGCGGCCAGCGCGGAAAGCGATTTGAAAGCGGCGCAGGAGAAACTGGCCGAGGCCCAGCACCAGGTGGGAATCGACCAATCGGCGATGCTCGCGGCCCAGGCCCAGGTCGGCGTGGCCAAGGCTCATCTGGCCGAGGCGCATGCCAATACGGGGCAGGTGCCGATGCGCACAGCCGACTCGCATTCGGCCGACGCGAACGTCGAGGCGGCCAAGGCCAATCTGGATGCGGCGAAGCTCCAGCTCAGCTACACGACGATCACCGCGCCGACCGAGGGCGTGGTCACGAACAAGACCGTCGAGCCGGGACAGATCGTGCAGCCCGGGCAGGCGCTGTTCGCCATCATTCCGCTGTCGACCGTCTGGGTGACGGGCGAACTTCAAGGAGACGCAGCTCGCCAAGGTGCGGCCGGGGCAGACGCGTCGAAATTCACGTCGACATGTACGGGGAATCGTTTCCCGGGCACGTCGATTCGATTGCCGGCGCCACCGGGTCGCGCATGAGCCTGCTGCCTCCGGAGAACGCCACCGGGCAACTTCGTCAAAGTGGTGCAGCGGATTCCGGTGAAGATACTGCTCGATCCGATTCCTGCCGGAAAGGCCGTTCTTCGCCCGGGCATGAATGTGGAAGCGACGATTATTACCCGGTAAGAAGCGTCGCGAATGCCAGCTTCCCTGCCCGTAAAAAAGCCGGGCGCTCGAAGGTAACCGACCTTCGGCGCCCGGCGATTCATTGCTTCGAGCTGATGATAGCTGACTTGCCCTGGCGAGCAGCAGGTCGCCGCAGGGCTCCTCGCGAATGGTCCTTGTCAGGATTTGGACTGCTTGATATCAGCCTTCGACTGGTTCTTGGCCGTCTTCACGGCTTGTTTCACCTGCTTCTTGCTCAGGTTCGGTTGCAACGTGTGGATGGCCTTGCCCAGGTTTCCTCCGTCTGATCCCATCGTGGTCTTGAGCTGATCGAAGGGGATGTTCAGGTTCTTCGAGACGTGGACCGCCGCGACAAATAGGCCGAGATTCTTGAACCCACTCGACGCGTCCTGAAGATTGACGCCGGAACCAAGGATCGACTGGAGATTGGATGAGAGCTTCGTATTCTGGGTGAGCAATTGCGAGACTGACTTGCGGCCGGATTGCGTGCTCATTTGGCCGTTCTGTCCCATCTGACCCGTGCGGCCCATTGAACCCGGTTGACCCATCCGATCCGAGGCCCCACCCATGCCAGGGCCGCCCATGCCGGGTCCTCCCATGCCGGGACCACCCATTGCAGGACCACCCATGCCGGGACCGCCTCCCGGGTGGCTGCTCGGCCGACCCTGTGCCATGGCGGACATGCCGAGACCGAAGGATGCTGCCGCTACGAAGACGATCATATTTTTTCCGAGCTTCATCGCTGCTCCTCCCTACGTGGCCCTACCGGGCCGATTTCTTTCAGGCTATTTGCCCTGCCACGGGAGGTCAAAAGCCCGCGGAGGGCGAGTTCTGCGCATGAGCCTCAGTTCGAATGGTGGCCGAGACGCCCATTTTAATTCGGATGCCTAGGAAAGTCGTGAGGATGTCAAGCCGGTTGTGGCCTGGAACCTAATACCCGCAGTACCGTAACTCGTAGAAATACGGTCCCTCCGCTGCTCTGCCCGGATGTCTCCCCGACGGCAGCACAAAGAGCGTTTCCGCGAGGAAAACCCGCAGCGGGAATGAAGGGCGAGAGGCGGGCCGCAGGACGGCACGTCTTCGTGGGAAACGCTGCCTCGGCGCGTTCGGGATCCTTCGCTTCGCTCAGGATGACAGGGAGTACTCAGGTGACAGGGAGTACTCAGGTGACAGGGAGTACTCGGGTGACGGGGAGTACTCAGGTGACAGGGAGTATTCAGAATGACAGGGATTACTTACGGGTCGGCGCGCAACGGGCCAGGCGGGGTGGACGGCCACGAGGGCCGGGTTTAGCTCAATGAGGGGATTTTGCCCCAGTTGGGCAAATCGCGGTGGCCGGCAATCACTTCGGCGGCCCAGCGGCCGAGGTGGACCGAGTAACTGACGCCGTCACCGCCCAGGCCGTTCAGAACGATGACGTCGCGCGAGCGCGGGTGACGATCGAAGAAGAGTTGCCAGGTGCTGCCGAAGCGGATCGGGCCGCCCCAGCGGCGGGCGAATTTCACGGCGGCGAGTGCGGAATGCAGGCCGCGCACGCGGCGTTCGAGGCTTGCGAACAGGCCGGCAGCCACTCCCTGGCCGATGTCGAGCGTGGCGAGATCGGCATCGTCCGCGATATCCACGAGGCCGGAGCCGAACATCACCTCTCCATCCGGCATGGGCCGTCCCCAGAGATACGGCAGATCGGCCGTGTAAAACCCTTTGCCGGAGGAAAGGCCGAGCGCGACGAGATCGGCGTCGGAGAGCGGCTCGGTGAGCACGGCGAGCGTGAATTTCGCGCGCGTAAGCTCGGATACGGCGGAAAGATTGGCGGATTGAGCGTTGGTCGCCAAGAACACGCTTCCGGCGCGAATCGGTCCAACCGAGGTGCGAAGGACGAGCGGCGAGCCGAATTCGAGCGCTTCGACGCGCGTGTTTTCGAGCACGACGGCTCCCAGGCGCTCGGCGGCGCGGGCCAGGCCGCTGACAATTTTCCCGGGATCGACAGTTCCTCCGGGCACCTCGTTGATGACACGCAGAGTGCCTGAATCGTCCCAAACGATGGGGGAATCGCGGCGTCCACCCTCGCGCCCGATTTCGTAGACGCCGGGCAGCTCCAAATCGCCATCGGCGCCGAGTTTCGCCAGGGTTTCGAGATAGGCGGAAAGCACGTCGCCTGCTCCGTCGAGCACGCCGGCGGCGGTTTCCGCCAGGACGAGACCACCGGTGCGGCCGCTGGCGCCCGCGCCGACACCGGCCACTTCGAGCAACACGACGCTGCGCTCGGGCGCGATGTGGCGCAGCCATCCTGCCGCGGCCAAGCCGGAAAATCCGCCGCCAACCACAACGCAATCGGCCTCGGCCGGCAGCGGCCGCGGCTCGGGCACAAAATCGATGATCCAGGGAGGCGTACCCCAGTTCATGGTTGTCCTGATTCCATTTAGCGCGAAATTCCGCGCGGCTGCAAGCTTCGGTTGCAGGGAGCGTTTCGCTCTCCCGGCTCTTCGAGAATAGGCGCGTCCGGTCATCGAGGAACGGGGCGACTGTGCGCGTCGAAAATGATGACTTTGTGAGAGCGGAGTGAAATTCTGGTTAAAGCGCCTGGAGGGAGCCGTTCAACGGCGCGAATGTACGCCGCCTTGCCGGCTTGGCGGCTTGCAGACTTGCGCGCGCACCCGAGACGTGCGAATGGCGGCCGAATCCGCTACGCTAATCGCGCCGGGCCGGAACCGGTGATGCCGGTGGCGAAGCGATGAGCGACCTCAATCAGATGGCGGAAGACGCGGCCGCGTATTTTCTCGGCTTGCAAGGGCGCATCTGCGCCGCGCTTGAAACTTTCGAGCGTCGCGTGAACGGCGAACGCTTCCGCGAGGACCAATGGGAGCACGCGACCGGCGGGGGCGGACGCACGCGAGTGCTCGTCGACGGCGCGGTGTTCGAAAAAGCCGGGGTGAATTTTTCGCTGGTGCGCGGCGAGTTCTCGCCGGAACTGGCGGCGTCGATGCCGGGTGAGGGCGCGGCGTTCCAAGCCACCGGAATTTCGCTCGTCATCCATCCGCGCAGCCCGCGCGTGCCCACCGTTCACGCCAATTTCCGGTTCATCACTAAGGGCAGCGGGCCGGGGCAGGCGGGATGGTTTGGCGGCGGGTCCGATCTGACTCCGTATTATTTCCGGCGCGAGGACGTGGTGCATTTCCACCGCGTGTGGAAAGCGGCGTGCGAGCGGCATCCGGTGGCGGATTACACGCGGTTCAAGCGCTGGTGCGACGAATATTTCTATCTGCCGCATCGCAAAGAGGCGCGCGGAGTGGGCGGCATCTTTTTCGATTACCTGAAGGAGCGGCACGAGGAAGTTTTCTCCTTCGTACAGGACGCGGGCGATCATTTCCTTGCCGCCTATTCGCCCATTGTCGAGCGGCGCATTGACGAGCCTTACGGCGAAGCCGAGCGGCGCTGGCAGCTCACGCGGCGCGGGCGGTACGTCGAATTCAATCTGCTCTACGATCGCGGGACGATGTTCGGCCTCAAAACCGGCGGGCGCACGGAATCGATTCTGATGAGTATGCCGCCAGCGGTGCGCTGGGGCTACGCGGAAATGCCTGCGGCGGGAACGCCAGAAGCCGAGATGATCGAAGCGCTCCGGCCTCGCGATTGGGCGGGTGAAACGGCGTAGCAACGGCGCGTGCGGCGAGCGCCCCGGCAGGATGTCTTCGTCGACCACGCTGCCTCAGCGCTTTCCGGATCCTTCCCTTCGCTCAGGATGACAGTGGTTCATTGGGAGAGCGGCAGGGCTGGCGGTGCACTTCTTGTGAGAAGTGCGAATTGGAGAGGACGGGATTTCAAGCGCCGCGTTTGCGGTCGGCGCGGACTCGCTCGATGTAGCGGACGGTTTCGACTTCTACGCGGACGGTTTCGCCGGTGTCGATGAAGAGAGGGACCTTTACGACCACGCCGTTTTCGAGAGTCGCTTCCTTTAGCGTGCTGTCCTGCTGCGAATGCACCGCGGGGGCCGTCTCGGTCACCACCAAATCGACCGTTTGCGGCAAAAGGATGCTCACGGCGCGGCCTTCGAACAGTTCGACGGGCAGCTTCATGCCTTCCTGGAGAAACTGGGCGGCGGGGCCGATTGTCGAACGCTGAATTTCAATCTGCTCGAAATTTTCCGGATGCATGAAGGTGCAGGACTCGGCGTCGCCATAGAGGAATTCCATGGTCTGACGGTCGAGTTCCAGATCCTCGAAGCGCGTCTCGGGACGCACGTGCAGTTCGCTGACGCGGCCAGTGTCGAGATCGCGCAACTTGATCTTGACGACGTTGTGAATCTGGCCGGCTCGCATCTTGATTTCGGCCTCGAGCACCTTATAGGCACGGCCCTCGGAGCGAATCGCCATTCCCGATTTCAATTCGATTGCCAGCATTCCGGTACCGTATCGCTCCCTGGCGGGGGCACGTGCAACGCGCCCCTACGATTGATCACATTGTCGAACGAGAAGCGCAAGAACGCACGCCAGCGCGTTCCCGCGATTCGATCATGTTCTCGAACGAGCACACGAAAATCCACTGGAAAAATCCGCTGCCCGGTGGAACTCCGCGAAAAGCCTACTGGTTGGGCTGGGCCGGCTCCTCGCCCATGTTGCCGAAGGGCCACAGGCCGAAGGCCTTCAGCAGCGCGTCCTGGTGCTGCTCGACGAGCATGCGCGCGGTCTGCTCGGGCGGCCAGGTGTTGCCCAGGCGGTCGGGGCGATCGGCGATCCAGAAAGCGGTGAGCGCCATGACCGTCGCGTCCTGATCGAGCGTTTCGGTTTTCACCTTGTCGAAGGAATCGACGTTCGAGTGGTGCGTGTAGCGGTACTCGGGCGAATCCTGGCCCATGTTGATGCCGGGAATGCCGCCGAGGATGAACGGGCCGGTGTCGGTATCGAACACGGCATTGTCGTTGACGCTCAGATCGCCGAACGCCTGGATCGATTTGGTGAACTGCTCGACGGCGGGAATCAGATCGGCGTGTCCGCCCATTTCGAGACTCGTGATCGGTCCCTGGCCGTTGTCGACGGTCATCATCGCGACGTGATCGGCCATGTTGGCCTGGTGCTGCTTCACGTAGGCGAAGGAGCCGAGCAAGCCCTGCTCTTCTCCGGTGAAGAGAACGAAGCGGATGGTGCGGAGCGGCTTATAGTGGCTCTCCATGATGGCGCGCGCCGCTTCGAGGACGCAGACCGATCCGAAACCGTTGTCGGTGGTGCCCTGCGAGAGATCCCACGCGTCGAGATGGGCGCCGACGACGACGATCTGCTTCGGGAATCTGGTGCCGACGATCTCGCCCACGGCATTCGCGGCCTCGACCGGGCCCTTGGTCGCCTCGTTCTGCACGTCCATTTTCAGCCGGACCGTTTTGCCCTGGTCGAGCAGGCGCTCGATTTCGTCCTGGCCCTCGACGGCCATGCTGACTACGGGGATGTCGTAATACTTGGCGAAGCCGAGGATGCCGGTGTGCGCCAGATTCATGCCGGCCGCGGGCGAGCCGCCCTGGCCACCGATCACCGCGAGGGCGTGCACGGCCCAGGCTTTCTTGAGGAACTCGCCGTATTTCACGAACAAGGCGAGGCCGCCGTTACGCGGGCGCGGGCCCTTGGTGACGGTGATCAGAATCTTCCCGGCCCAGTTCGCCGAGTTGTTCTTCATCTCTTCATCGATCTGAAAGAGGTTCACCGGGACGACTTCGGCTTCGACACCGCCCCGCGGCGTCGAGCCGACCCAGCCCATCGAATCGACCATCAGGTGCATGTGCACCGGAGAGACGATTTCCGCCGACGCCGAAATCCGCTTCCAGCCGCGCCAGATCGAATAATTTTCCGCGTGAACGTTCTGCAGGCCCATCTCTTGCATCCGCGATTCGGCCCACTTGACGGCCTCGGCGGCCTGCGGACTGCCGGTGACACGGGCACCGATGTAGTCGCTCAGATATTCGAGGTCAGGGCTTGCCTGGGAACGCATCATCGCTTCGCCGGCGATGGCCGTGAGAGCGGGCAGCGTGCCATCGGCGGCGGGGCCGGGCGGCGTGGCGTTTGCTCCCGATTGCGCCAGGCACAGACCGGCCATGCCGAGCGTGGCCGCGACGGCCAGAATTCGAATCCCGATTTTTGAATGCATGAAGGCTCTCCCTGCTGCTTGGACTCGCGAACGCGCATGATAACACAAGGTTTCCGCGTTCCGGGGGGCGAACCCTTGTTCCGGTATCGAAGGGGCCAGCGCTTTCGTTGTCGCTCAGGTGGGTGCGGAAAAGATTTCAGCACTGAGGACACGGAGGGCGACGGACGGAGGGCACGGAGAAAGCGGGGATTCGCGGGACTCCGTGGTTCTGTTCTCCTTCGTTCTTTTATTCTTCGCATGGTCGCTTGCAGGAAACTTCCGGATGACAGCGGCTTGAGGCACTCGCCGGCTTGTGGCAGAGTCAACCGGTGATCGACGCGCTGGTTTTCATTTTCGGGCTGGTGTTCGGCAGCTTCCTGAACGTTTGCATTCGCCGGCTGCCGCAACACGAATCGCTGGTGAAGCCGGGCTCGCACTGCCCGCTCTGCGAGGCGCCGATTCGCGCTCGCGACAATATTCCCGTCATCAGCTATGTACTGCTCGGCGGGCGCTGCCGCGCGTGCCGCGAACGGATCTCTCCCGAATATCCACTGGTCGAGCTGCTCACCGGGCTGCTGTTCCTCGGCTGCTACTGGCAGTTCGGCGTGACGCTGGCCGGCGCGAAATGGACGCTTTTTTCCGCGATGATGCTGGTGCTCGTCTTCACCGATTTCCACGAGCGGCTACTGCCGAACCGGGTGAACTATTTCGGCCTGGGCGCCGGACTGGTTCTAAGCCCATTTACACCTGCCGTGGACGGGCTGGCGCGGTGGCTGCTGAACGGGCAGTTCGCGCTCGGCGCGCCGGAATGGGTGGTGCGATTTGCCGATTCGGCGCTGGGAGCGATTATTGCCGGCGGATTGCTATGGCTTTTCGCCGAAGGCTACTTCCGGCTGCGCGGGCGCGAGGGCATGGGACTGGGCGACGTGAAAATGATGGCGATGGCGGGAGCATTTCTCGGCGTGCGCCAGGCGATCCTGATGATGCTGGTCGGGTCGATCCTCGGAAGCGTGGTGGGCGCGATTGCGATCTGGGGATTCGGCAAGGGACGCGACTACGAATTGCCTTTCGGGAGTTTCCTGGGCATCGCCGCGCTGTTCCTGATTTTCGCGGGCGGGCCGCTGCTGCACTGGTACCTGACTGCCTCCGGGTTGGCGCGCTGAAGTCGACACACTGGCGGCTGCCATTCGAACACAAACTAGAACAGGAACGCAGAGAACGCGGAGGGGCGCGGACACTGCCCGGGCGGCGCTTACTTCTGAAGTCGATCAGGGACGGTCTTGCGAGGGGCGCTCGGCGAGGTGCAGAGCGACGATGCCGCCCATCCAGCGCTCGAAGCGTACGTTTTCGAAACCGGCGGCGCGGAGGCGGGAAGCGAGATCTCCCGGCGCGGGGAAACGGGCGACCGAAGAGGGCAGGTAGCCGTAAGCCTGGCGGCTGCCGGAAATGAAGCCGCCAATCGCCGGAAGAATTTTTTCGAAATAAAAACGGTACAAACGGCCGAAGGCGCGGCCCGGCGGCTCGGAAAATTCTAGAATCGCCAGAACGCCGCCGGGACGCAGCACGCGCAGGAACTCGTCGATACCCGCGGCGTAGTTGGCCAGATTGCGGAAGCCGAAAGCGACGGCGATGAGATCGAACGTCCCCACCGCAAACGGCAGCCGCAGCGCATCGACGGCCAGAAAGCTTGCATGGCTCGCGCGGCGCGAGGCCTTTTCCCCGGCGCGTACCAGCATTCCGTGGACGAAATCGCCGCCGTAGATTTCCACGCGGTCGCCGGCCGCTTTGCGCGCCTCGCGCTCGATCGCGAACGTCAGATCGCCGGTTCCGCAGCAGATGTCGAGGACACGCGCGCCGGGGCGCAACTTGTGGCGCACGCGGCGGACGGTGCGCCAGCGCCACCAGCGGTCGGAGGAAAGCGAGAGCAGATGATTGAGGAAGTCGTAGCGCGGCGCGATGGCGCCGAACAGCTCGCGAACGCGCCGGGCGGCCTCGGTTTCGTCCTGGACACCTTCGGGCCGCGTACCGGCGGCTGGCACATCGGTCTTCGGCTTCATCGGCGGCCCCGCGCGGATCAGCGCGTCTCCAGCGGCGCGGACTTGCGCGCCGTTTTTCCGGCGCGTTTTGGAAGCAGTTGCGGCAGGCGCCCGAGCACGTCGCGCAGGAGCGTTTCGGGCACGTCCTCGGTGATTTCCACCTCGCCGATGCGGCGCGGCAGCACCCAGCGGAGCCAGCCCGCGCGGGCTTTTTTGTCTGAGCCGAGACGCGCGGCGATCGATTCGCGGCGGCCGGGCAATCGCGGCAGATGGCCGAGGCCGGCGACGAGCGCGGCGATGCGATCGGCGTCGACCGGACGAATGAGGCCTCGCTGGCGGGCGATCTCGACGGCGGCGAGCATGCCCCAGCCGACCGCTTCGCCGTGCAGGACGCTGCGGTAACCGGTGGCGGCTTCGATGGCGTGGCCGATCGTGTGGCCGAAATTGAGAACCTGGCGCAGGCCCGCCTCGCGCTCGTCCTGGGCGACAATCTCCGCCTTGATGCGGGCGCAGCGCGCCACCATCCAGTCGAGCACCTCGGCGTCGCGCGCTACGACGCGGTCGAGCGTGCGCTCGAGCACATCGAAGAGGAGCGGATCCGAGATCACGGCGTACTTCACCACTTCGTAGAGGCCGGAGCGGTACTGGCGGGCATCGAGCGTTTTGAGCAAATCGGGATCGGTGACGATGAGCTGCGGCGGGTAGAACGCGCCGACCAGGTTCTTCCCTTCCTTCAGGTTGACGCCGGTTTTTCCGCCGATCGAGCTGTCGACCTGCGCGACGAGCGTCGTGGGCACGTGAGCCAGCCACACGCCGCGCATGTAGCTCGACGCGGCGAAGCCGGCGACGTCGCCAACGACTCCGCCGCCCGCGGCCACGATGGCCGCGCCGCGGTCGGCGCCGGCGCGCACGAGCGCTCGCTCGATTTTTTCGACCGTGTGCAGGTTTTTGGCCGTCTCGCGATCGTCGAAAAGGATGCGCTGCGGATGTGCGGGCGCGAGCGCCGCCGTGAGCGCGTTTCCGCACGAGCGCCAGACGCGCGGCGAGGAGAGCAGAAACACGCCGGTTCGCTCGGCCGGGAGCTGTCTGGCGAGCCATCCGCGCCGGCCGACGAGTCCGCGGCCGCACAAGAGCGGATAGTCGCCGGCCGAAGAATGGATGACGAAGCGTTTCATCGAAGCGGAAACTGTATCACACCGGCAGGGCAACTTCCCGTCCGCGGCTTCGTGATACCATAGACGCACATTGCAAGGCGAACCTGTCGTCATGCAGGAACCTGAACGAATCCGCGTGGATTACGCCGTTGTCGGCGCCGGAGTGGCCGGGCTGCGCGCGGCCATCGAACTGGCGCGCGGCGGGCGCGTGCTCGTGCTGGCGAAGGGGAACGTCGGCGAAAGCGCGACGGCCGTGGCGCAGGGTGGCATCGCCGCGGCGCTCAGCGACGAAGACGAAATCAGCCTTCACGAACAGGACACGATCCGCGCCGGCGACGGGCTGTGCAATCCGGAGGCGGTGCACGTGCTCGTCGAGGAGGGCCCGCACTACATTCAGGAACTGATCGGCTGGGGCACGCAGTTCGACCGCAGCGGCACGCGCCTGGCGTTCACGCGAGAAGGAGCGCACAGCCGCTCGCGCATTCTGCACGCGCACGGCGATTCCACCGGCTGGGAAATCAGCCGCGCCCTCGTGGCCAAGGCGGCTACGCTCAACGAGATCGAGTTGCGCCCGCAATCGTTCACGATAGAGATCGAAGCGTCGCCGGAATCCGGGGGCGTCGTCCTGCGCTGCCTCGACGAAAAAAGCGGACGGGAGGCGCGGGTGGAATGCCGAGCGGCGCTGCTCGCCACCGGCGGCCTGGGACAAATGTATCCCGAGACGACCAATCCACCCTCGGCCACGGGTGACGGCATGGCCGTGGGATTCCGCGCCGGAGCGGCGCTCTCCGATATGGAGTTCATCCAGTTTCATCCGACGGCGCTCGCCGCGCCGAAAGCGCCGCCATTCCTCCTGTCGGAGGCGCTCCGCGGCGAGGGCGGCGTGCTGCGCAACGCAATGCTCGAACGCTTCATGCCGGCCTATCACGAGGGCGCGGAACTCGCGCCGCGCGACGTGGTCAGCCGGGCGATCGTTTCCGAGATCAAGCGGACCCGCAGCGCGCACGTCTATCTCGACCTCACCGGCCTCGCCGAGGAGTACGTGAAGAAGCGGTTTCCGCGCATCTATTCCACCTGCCTCACCTACGGCATCGACATCACGACCGACATGATCCCGGTACGCCCGGCGGCCCACTACGCCATGGGCGGATTGAAAACCGATCTGTTGGGACGGACGACGCTCGCCGGGCTCTACGCCGCGGGCGAAGTGGCCGCGACGGGCGTTCACGGGGCGAACCGGCTGGCGAGCAACTCGCTGCTCGAAGGGCTCGTCTTCGGCGCGCGCGCCGGCAAGGCGATGATCGAGGATTCGCCGGCGCCGCACGGCGCAAAAAAACAGGGCGCTCACGGGCAGAAAGCCAACGCGAAGCAGAAACACCAAACCTCCTCCTCCGGTCCGTCAAACGGACCGGCTCCCGCCGGTTCGGCTCGCGCGGCGCACGCTGCTGACGAGCAGCCCGAGCCCACGCTCGACCAGATCCGCGAAATTCTTGGGTCCCGGGTCGGCATCCTGCGCGATGGGAAAGAACTCACGCAGGCCATCCAGAAACTTGACGCGATGGAATTGCCGGCACCCGGCAAGCCCGGGCGGCGCGCATGGGAGATCTACAACATGTGGACGCTGGCGCGGGTGGTGGCGCGCAGCGCGCTGGCTCGCGAGGAAAGCCGCGGGAGCCATTACCGGTCCGATTTTCCCTACCACGACGACGAAAAGTTCGCCCGCCATTCCGTTGTCACGCGCGAAGGGCCGGTGCGGTTCGAGTAGGCGTCCCACCCGCTGTTCCTTGCTGAATTCCTTGTAAGAAATTCCCTGCCGGCCGAGAGATGTCCGGTAAGTGTGCTGATCAGGCACTTGCTTGAGAAAGCCCATCCCCACTCGGCATCGGCCCGTTCGCGGTGAGGCAACTTAGGCGGACGTAGCGTCGGGATCCTTCGCTTCGCTCAGGATGAGAGAGAGGTGCTGCATGCGGCGGAATAGGCGCGCATGAAGGAAATGGGCTTCACGAATATTTCAGGATTTGGAGTGGTCTGCTGGCGCGAATTTCTGGTCGAGTGCTTTGATGCTTTCGAGGAACACGTGACCGACCACAGCGAGCGAATGGGGGCTGCATTTGTCGAGCGTGTCTTCGGTGGTGTGCCAGTAGGGATAGTCGAAATCGATGATGTCGGCGGAGGGAATGTGGCGACTGAGAAACGGCGTGTGATCGTCGGTCACCGACATGTACGTGGAAAGGAAATATTGGCTGTAGCCCAGGCGCTTTGCCACAGACCAGACCAGATCCTCAAGCCAGGGCGTGGAATTCGATTCTCGGGTGATATCGAGATTCGCGTCGCCGATCATATCGGCCAGCAGCAGCGCCTTCACCTTCTTCAGATCACCCGAGAGGTCCATGCTGGCGGCCAGTTCGCGGCTGCCGAACGTGTTGTTGTCGCTGGTCCAGGTGGTCTGGGCCTGCTGCTCGGTCTGGAAGTTGGTCTGTTCTTCTTCGCCGTCGAGGAAGGCGATCCAAACGGTGAGCGGTTGCGGTTTGCCGCAGAGGTCGTGGGCGACTTCGAGCAGAAGAGCGGTGGAAGAGCCGCCGTCGTCGGCGCCGACGAAACCCGGCAGCCGGACCGTGTCGTAATGCGAGAGAAGGAGCACGATGCCGGGATCGCGGCCGGGAATTTTCGCGATGATGTTCTCCATCGCTAGCTTGCCGACGCCGGTTTGCGCCTGGAAATTGTCCTCGGACACCTGGCAGCCGAAGGACTGGAGCTGGGAGATCAGATAGGCCTGCTCACGATGAATGTTGGCCGTAGCGGGCGGGCGCGGGCCGAACGAGACGATCTTTTCGAGATACTTCCAGGCGCGGGCGCCGTCGAACCCGCCGGTTTGCGAAGCGGGTGGCGCGGGAGCGGGCGGGGCGGTCTTGGCCGCCTGCGACGCGCCGCGGGAATGCGAGCCGCCGCAGGCAAGCGCAGCGGCGCACAGCAGCACGGCGCCGAGCGCAACCGGCGCGGTGCGGAGCGAAGCTCTTAAACTGCCCTCACGTCTTAAACTGCCCTCACGTTTTTGATGAACATTCATCTCAGGGCCTTTCCTGGCCGGCCGCGCCGGCCATGGCCGCCTTGCGTTTGCTGCGCACCACCATGTAGCTGACGCCGATACCCGCCACGTAGAGGATGACCATCGGGGCCATGAAGATCAACATCGTCGTTGCGTCCGGGCTGGGCGTGACCACGGCGGCAATGATCGTGATCACCAGAATCGCGTAGCGCATGTTCTTCCACAGAAATTTCGGCGTCACCACGCCGATCAGCGACAGGAAGAAGATCAGCACCGGCAATTCGAAGATCAGACCCAGACCGATCAGCACCAGCAGCGTCAGATCGAAATATTCGTTGATGCTGATCAGCGGCCGGAAGGGGCCCTGAAAACTGATTAGGAAGCGTAATACGATGGGCAGCAGAATGAAATAGCCGAACGCGATTCCACCCAGGAACAGGCCAACCGACGACACAACGAAGGTGACCACCGCGCGCCGTTCGTGCTTGTAGAGGCCTGGCGCGACGAACAGCCAGACCTGGTAGAAAACGAACGGCGAGGCGAGTACAAGGCCCAGATAGAAACCCAGATGAATGATCAGGGCGATGACGCCGGTCGGGCTCGTGTAGATCAGCTTGTCGGCGAGGTGAGCGGTCCGCAGCGCCTCCTGCATCGGCCGGGAAATAATCGCCAGCATCTTCTCGGCGACCGAGAAGCCCACCAGCGCGCCGATTCCGATTGCCACGAGCGAATAGACCAGGCGCTTGCGCAGCTCGGTGAGATGCTCGAAGAACGACATCCGCCCTTCCGGCTCGCCGCTGGCGGCGCCTCCGGCAGGGAGTTCAGGCGGCGGTGGGGTGGCCATCGCTGGGGTTTCCGGGAACGGACTCCGACGCCGGACTGTCGTCGCCCGAAGGCGGCGCGGACGGGGATTCGGTCGTCGAGTTGGGAACGGGTTTGGCGGTTTGAGAAGGGTTATCGGGAACGGGCTCGGCTGGGGCGGCGGCTTCGGGGGAATCTTGCGGCTCGGCCGGCGACGGATGGGAAGCGGGCGGCGCGGGAGGCCTGGTGGTGCGTTGCTCCTCGATCTCGCGCTCGAGCTGGCGCATCTCGTCCTGGAGCGTCTGCTTCAGGCCGCCGGTGGCGCGGTTGAATTCGAGCATGGCTTTCGACAATGTGCGGGCGAGTTCGGGCAGTTTCTCCGGCCCAAACACGATCAGCGCTACGAGGAAGATGATGATCAGGTGGGAAATGCTTAACATCGAATCGCGCCGCAGCCCTCGCGTGAATGATAGAAAAGCGCCGGATGGGTGTCAAACCGGCCCTATGCTATACTGGCGGGAGTTAAGGAGATAGGCGGAAATCATGGTTCGGGGCAAACGCGGCATTCTTGTTTTCTTTGGCATCCTGGCGGTTTCCGCCATCCTCGGCGGATTCTACGGACCTTCGGTCGACGCGACCGCTTCGGGCGCGAACGACATGGAGCAGTCGGTCAAGACCTTTACTCAGGTACTCGCCATCGTCGAACACGATTACGCGAAGCCGGTGAAGGTGGACCAGAACGGTTTACAACGGCGCCATCCCCGGCATGCTTTCCGTCCTCGACCCGCACTCGACTTTCTTCGATCGCAAAGCGTTCTCCCTGCTCCGAGAGGATCAGCACGGCCGGTACTTCGGCGTCGGGATGCAGATCGGCCCGGAAAGCGGGCGCACCGTCGTGATCGCCCCCTTCCCCGGCTCGCCCGCCTACAAGGCGGGGATTCGTCCGGGCGACGTCATCCTGAAAGTTGACGACAAGTCGTGCAAGGGCCTGACCACCGATCAGGTGGCGAATCTGCTGAAGGGACCGCGCGGTACCGTCGTCCACGTCACCGCGGGCCGCGAGGGCTGGAAAGAGCCGCTCGATTTCACCATCACGCGCGGGGAAATTCCGCACAACGCGGTCGATTACTACACGATGATCGGCCCCGGCATCGGCTACGTCCACATTTCCACGTTCGAAAGCGAAGAGACGGCCGACGAACTGGCGCAGGCGATGCAGAAGCTCGACGCGCCGCACCTCAAGGGCCTCATCCTCGACCTGCGCGGCAATCCAGGCGGGTTGCTGAACCAGGCCGTTCAGATTGGCGACATGCTGCTGGACAAGGGCCAACTGATCGTCAGCCACCACGGGCGCTCCTCACCCGAGCGCCGCTACTACGCGGTTCATGGCAATGGCGGCGACCACGTGCCGATCGTCGTGCTGGTGAACGGCGGCACCGCTTCGGCTTCCGAAATCGTCTCGGGCGCGCTGCAGGATCACGATCGCGCGCTGATCGCCGGGACCACCACGTTCGGCAAGGGCCTGGTGCAGACGCTCACTCCGCTCAGCTACGGCGCCGGCCTGGCACTCACCACCGCCCGCTACTACACGCCGAGCGGCCGGCTGATTCAGCGCCCCTACCAGAACATCTCCTATTGGGAATATCGCTTCGATCCCCAGCCAGCCAAGAAGCCCGAAGTCCGGCTCACGGATAGCGGACGGCCGGTCTACGGCGGCGGCGGTATCACGCCGGACGTGAAAATCCCCGCGCCCGCGCTCGATCCCTTCCAGCGCAAGCTGATCCAGGACGGCGTCTTCTTCCCGCCGATCGGCTCGCCGCTCGAGATCGGCGTCGGTGATTTCACCCGCTACTACCTGGGCCAGCGGCCGAATATCACACGCGATTTCACCGTCGATCAGACCGTGATCAACGATTTCGAAAAGTTCCTCACGCGGCAGAAAATCAGCTACACGCCGCAGGACATCCAGCAGAATCTCGACTGGCTGAAGTGGAAGATCAAGCGCGAAATCTTCACGTCGGTGTTCGGCCTGGATGCCGGTTACCAGGTGGACCTGGACCACGACGAGCAGCTGCAAAAGGCGATCACGCTCTTCCCGCAGGCGAAGCAGCTGTACGCCAATGTTCGCAAGATCCTGGCCGAGCGATCGGCCGAAAACGCGCCGGTCAAGCCCTGACGGCGGCGAATTTCTCTCATACCGGACCCTCCCGCGTCTTGCTCGCGCGCCAGAGGTCCGCTTACAATCACTCGGAGTGGGCCGCTAGCTCAGCTGGGAGAGCGCCTCGTTCGCAACGAGGAGGTCGTGGGTTCGAATCCCATGCGGTCCACCAATCCCCTCAATCAGTTGCGGAGCTTTCCTTCCCGGTTTTTGTGACGTTGTGCCGTGTTTTGTGACGTAACCCTGCCGGGCATGGTCCCTCAGTTTTTTCACCGGCGCGTCTAGTGCCCTGCGCTTGGCGTTCATCCGGAGGTGGGAATAATGTTCGAGCATCTTCCGTGAGACGTGCCCCGCGATACCCATGATCGTCTGCTCGACCGCTGATCCTTCGAAACCGATGAAGGGTTGGCGGACGGCGTGGCGGGCGATTGCGAAGGCTGCCGGAATTGCCGGGTGCCTGACCACAACGCGCACCACGGGAAACATCGAAGGCTTTACCGACTTCGAGGTGAAGCGACAGATCGATGCCGGCCAGATGGCCGGACCTCACATCGAGGCCACCGCGCCTTATGTGGGAAATGGGTTGTGCCGGAGCTGCGGCAAAAAGACGGCAGGGCTGCCGAAGCAGCCCGACCGCTTCCACTACCTGTGGTTTCCTATTCGAGTGCGTTGATCACGTTGTTGGCCCCGGTGATCAACGTGCCTGCTTCCGTTTGGTTCAGGACTCCGGAGCTGTAGAGATCGTTCACCTCGCTGATAAAGTATTGGAGGTTTTGGATGGCGCCACTGATCTTCCCCTTGTTCATCATGGCGATCGCTTGTTGCAGATCCTTGACCATCGAGTTTTGCTGCCCGGATGTCAGTACTCCCGCCGTGTAAAGCGTGTTCACGCCGTTGATGATGTTCCCGGTCGCCATCTGCGGCGACAAGATGGTGAAGCTCTGCGTCCCGGAGAAGGACTTGTAGTTCGTGGTTGAGACTACAGACGCCATCAGGTAGCACGTACCCGCGCCAACGAAGCTCACCACCCCCGTGCTGCTGATGGTGCAGATGCCCGCATCGGAGGCGTTCACAGCGACCGAGGTTGCGCCGTTGTCAGCGCCGTACGCGACCGTGACCGTGACGGACGGCGTGAAGCTGCCGACGGCGATCGCTCCAGTCGGGAGGTTCGTGATTGTCACCGAAGTCGGCGTTGCCGGAATCACCGTCAGATCTCCATCGGCATACGTGATGATGTAGTTCGACAATCCTGTGCCGACCGGGGCGCTGGGCACAACAGGATAAGGCTCCGCCTGGACACTTGCCGACGCCGCAGTCCCGGCGCTGGTCAGCGTAACGCTTGATATGGAGTCGCTGTTGAGGAGGCCTTTGGTTGTGCTGGTTGTGGAAACTGTGGTTGTGAAAGCTGTTCCGGGCAACGTCAGCGCCTGCCCATAAGTCTTGGTGAAATTGTTCGCGGTGATCTGCAACCAGGATCGGCTGACGATGAGGGTCGCCGTTTTGTAGTCAAAGCTATAGTTCGGCGCCTTAGCGCCACTGCAGGTCGCCGGATACTCTCCGACGGTTGATGTGGATGTCGCGGTGGTTGAGCAAGTCGCGCCAGTGGTGAAAACTGCCTCGGTCTCTCCGTTAACGAATCCGCTATACGTCGGAGTGATTGTAGGCGGCGGATCACCATAGAACATCTGGACCAGCTCCATTGGGACAGATATGGAAAAGGGGTCCTGCCGCGCAGTGGGCGGGGGGAGGTTCGGAGAAACCGTAATAGTGGCTGGCTTAATTGTCAGCATGCCGTTGACGTACTTGGGGTAATAGTTCGCGCTCATAGTGCTCAAGCAAGTGCTGTCGGTGCAAACGGCGCTAAGCGAGATGCAGGAGGTGGTATACGTCCCCGCGGGCAATTTAATCCCCGGGGTCGGGTCGGGGAGCCCCGCAGTGTAGTCGTCAACATTATCGACCCCGCAGGTTGGAGCAGTGTCGATGACGCTGGACGTGTCACCGTTGACGAATCCACTGTACAACGGCTGGATGGTCGCCCCGGTGCCATAGGTGAGCGTCGGGCTTGAGGCAGTAACGGTCAGCGGAGCCTGGGCGATGTTAAACGAGGCCGTGTTTACCGGCGAGACGCCATAATCTCCCGCTGCAGCCTGCGAAACGTTGACGACGCAAGTCCCGACGCCTATGATCGTCACCTTCCCCGACGAATCGACGCCGCAGCCCACGCTTCCCGACGCCGCACTGAACGTAAAAGCGCCGCTGCTGTTCGAGGTGGCGTCGCTAGCAACGCTGAACGGCGGATCGCCGTAGGTCTTTGCGCTAAGCGTGGCGAGGCTGAAGCTGACCGTGGCCGGCGGTACCAGCTTGACGACACCCCGGCCGGTCGAAATGGTCAAGCCTTCCGTGCAGTCAGGCCCGCTCACGCGCGAGCCCAGCGAACTTGACGTGAAGCAGTTGCCGTCCGGATTTGTCAGAACATGGACTTCTTGATTCGTTGGCAGGTTGCCGGAGCTATCGTTGCCAAACGGCTCGGTCGTCTCGAACCCCGTTATGTTTCCGGAGCTGTCCGTGGTGACGCTATTGACCTTCCGCACCTGCCCCTCAATCGAAACTTCGTCGCCTTGCTGGATCGAAAGCGAGAAATTGCTTTCCGGCATTACGCAGATGGGACCTGCGTCAATGTTACTCCCTGACGGCGATATGATCGGGGGACAATCGCCGTTCACCGCATCCTGGACCAGGCCGTTGCCGATGTCGACAAACTCCCTCTGCGCAAGGAATTGGTTGCCGTCGAGCCAAGCCCGCCACCCCTCGACATTGATTGGCGTACAGCCCGAGGTCGTACACTGTAGGCTCGGCGTTAGATAGGAAACGCTTGGGATATGGGCAAGCTGCGATGGGCCATCAGTTGTTGACGCCGACTGAACGAACCAGCCGTTCGCAACGGATGTCGTATCAAACGTTCCGTCCCAGTCCTGCGACGAAAATATCCCCGATGCCGTGGTCGCACTGCCCTCCAGGAAGCTGGGATCCGTCAACGAAACCGGACCCGCGCTCGGAGCCGAGCCATAAGAACTGGCCAGGCGCGAAACACTGAAATCCGGTATGGTCGATTTGATGAACGCATCGAGGATCAGCGCACGCCCGTTGGAATCCTGCGCGTAGTCGTGCAGTGAATCCTGGCTGGGGGTGCACGCCGACGGATACTGCTGCCCTCCCGTCGCCTGGCAAAGCGAGGTCTGCAACTGGGTTAACACTTGCGCATTGTTGACCTGTTGCCACGTCTCGACGGAGATAACCGCGACTGCCGCGATCGCGGGGCCGATGAAAGTGTCCCAACTCTCCGCGACCAGACCAGCAGTGTCTTCCTCGGCCACAAGCGCGAGCTCTTCCTCAACCTGAGTGAACGGGGTTTCAACTCCGAACGTTTGAGCCAGGGTACCCTCATCGGACTCAGCTGCCGCTTGGAAGACACTCTGCAACCCGTTCTTGACAACATCCCTGAACTGATCGCCGGCAAAATCCCCCAGGCCCTCGAGCCAGGCCTCTTGGAAGTCGGACTCGACCTGTGTCTGCGCGCTAGATGGTATATTCGCGATTTTGGCGTGTTTGGCCGTCAGGTACTCGGCTCCTTCCGCGAGTCCGCCGAACGCCGTGTCATACTCGAAAGCAGCCGAGTCCTGCGCGAGTTGAAGCGGGGTCTGCGTGGGATTGTTGGTCGGAAAGTCGAAAGCGCTCTCGCTATAGAGCAATTGTCCCCAGACATCGATATCGTCCTGATGGACGACGCCTGTCGCCCAGTCCGTGAATTGAGCTGATGAAGGCGGCGGCGGGATGCACCCCCCTGTCAAACACGCGGGGCTGTTGGGAGGAAGCCCGCACGGGCCGGGATTAAGAATGGTGCCCGTCTGCTCAGCAATGTACGAGTTTGGGTCCCCGACAGGCACCTTGAATCCGCACCTGTTCGCATCCCAGAGATTGTACAAACCGATCGCCGTCGTCGCGACGCGGGTGCGCTCGGTGTTGACCGCTCTCGTGTAGTAATCGACTACCTGTTGATCCTGGGACGACAGCGTGGTCGTCGAATTTGCCATTCCCAGAATCCTCAGATACATGTAGGCCAGAATTTCGCCGCGAGACCAAAAATCGTTGAGCGTATCGTTCGAGATGCCGCGGAAGGACGCAACATCCGTTTTGGCTTCCTGCTCGAGATTCTGCGTGGGGGCAAAAGGATCCTGCACGATGGGGAGCGCATTACATAGGGACGAATTGGAAAAGTTGCAGGAGCCGCCCCCTAATTGAACTAATTGACTTAGGTATACAATGGGACTCTTATCGATGAGTGTGCATCCCTGCCCGCTGCTTACGCTTGAAAGAAGACTGCTTTCGCTTGAAAGATCACACGTCCCCCCTGTGTATGGCGCCCAAACGGTGTAGGTTTCGTCGTTAAACGTCACAGTACAGTACTGCCCAGCAGCACACGAAGACTGCGCGCGCAAGCCGGCCACTGCCAGCAGAGCCATCACTGCCGCCAGGGTGCCGTGTACTACGATTGACCGCGTAATCGATAGCGTTCGCATGCCGGACCTCCCTTACGGCTCGCGGCCCCCGCCGAAAGTCCTCGCCCGCCTGCTCCAATTGCCGACCATGGCCCGGGCGTTTGCGCGCGTATATCGCAGAATCCAAAAAATGAATCAACCGACTGCAAATAAATTGGATATAAATTTCGATTTGCTTCCCAAGTACTTTATCCACAGGAGATTACAAGGACTGCCCCATCCCACCAAAGCCTTCTATCCACATCGATATTGCTGTGCTAAACTCCCGACACTCTCCCTGAGGTTGAATTTCGGCGCGTGGACAGCGACACACTTTACCCGACAGTACGGTTCGGGCCCTATGAGGTCGTCTTTGGAGAGGGCGTACTGCTCAAGCGCGGCCATCGGCTCAAGATTCAGGCGAAGCCGCTCGCCATACTTCAACTTCTCGTCAGCAAGCCGGGTGAAATCGTCTCCCGCGAGGAATTGCGGAAGGCCCTCTGGCGCGACGACGTCTTCGTCGACTTCGACAAGAACCTGGCCACAGCCATCAACAAGCTGCGCGCTGTACTGGGCGATTCGGCCGATTCGCCCCGCTACATCGAGACGATTCCCCGCCGCGGCTACCGCTTCCTCGCGCCCGTCGAGGTCGTAGAGCACGGATCTGCAGCGACGCCGCTTCCTGAGGACAGGTCCCTTCCCGCCGAGAGCGCTCAGCCAAGAAAACCTGTGATAGCGAAGCGCGGCTTTCCCCCGGCGGCACACCGAACCTTTTGGGTCGGGGCCGCTGTGGGCGGCGCGGCAGTGATTGCGCTTCTCGTATTGCTCGCGTCTTGGCCAGGAAGCAAAGCCAAACCGGGACAAACGTACAGGATCGTCCTCGGCGGTTTCCAGAACTCAACGGGAGACCCGGTTTTCGACAACACGCTGCGACAGGGGCTGTGGTCGCAGCTGGAGCAATCGCCATACCTGAATCTGCTTTCGAACACTCGAATCGGCCAGACGTTGGCGCTGATGGAGCGGCCGTCGAACACGTTTCTCTCGCCAGACGTTGCGCGCGAGGTTTGCCAGCGAAACGCCGGCGCGGCCGCCATCGGAGGTTCGATTTCGTCCATGGGCGATCAGTACGTGATCGGCCTCACGGCCGTGGATTGCCAGGATGGCAATGTGCTGGCCGATGAGCAGGTGACCGCCGACGGCAAACAGCAGGTTCTTGCAACGCTCTACAAGGCGTCGAGACGATTGCGCCGGAAGCTCGGGGAATCGCTCGCATCGATCCGGAAATACAGCGCGCCGCTCGAAGACGTTACGACGACGTCGCTCGAAGCCTTGCAGGCGTACAGTATCGGCTACCACATTCTGATGGTGAAGAACAATTCCCATCCCGCCATTCCGTTTTTCCAGCGAGCGGTGCGACTGGACCCGAACTTCGCGATGGCTTACGCGATGCTGGGCAAGAGCTACCAATCGGACCAGGAAGAAGGACTCGGGACCGAGAGCTTCACAAAGGCCTACCATCTGCTGAAGCATGCCAGCGCGGCGGAAAGGTTCTTCATCGAGGCGTACTACCAATTCATCGCCAAGGGCAATCTGGAGGCAGCGGAGAGGATTTTCCAGCTTTGGGCGCGGACCTATCCGGCCGACTACCTGCCACACGCGGCACTGGGCAATATTTATGTGGATTTGGGCGAGTTCGAGCGCTCGCTGGCGGAGCGGCGGACCGCGCTGAAGCTCGATCCCAGCATCGGATTGAACTACGGCAATCTGGAAGTGAGCATGGTGTGGCTGCATCGCTACAGCGAGGCGTTTGCGCTCGCGCGGGAGGCGCAAGAGCGGGGGATGGATTCCCCGGAAGTGCACCTGGTGGTGGCATGGATTCCGTGGTCCGAAGGGAAACTGGCTGAACGGGATAAATGGCTGGCTCCGGTGGCAAATGATCCCGCGCTCGCGCAATGGGCGATGGAGGAAGACGCTGTGATGGACGCGTACGCGGGCCAGATGGCGAAGTCGCGTGCGCTGACTCGCGCCGCGATGGACGGGTTTCGGCGTGTCGGCCGGCCGGAAGCGGGCCCGCTGGAAGAAGCGCGGTTGGCAGTCAACGAAGCCCTGGTTGGCGAGTATCCGCATGCGAAGGAGTTTGCACAAGCTGCCTTGGGGGAAGATGCCGGCAGGGAAGTTCGTGCCGGTGCGGCGATTGCCCTCGCACTGGCCGGAAATGGGAAAGAGGCTTCGCGCATGGCGGACCAGCTTTCCACTGAATACCCCGACGCAACCGACGTGCAACGGAATTTCGTGCCCTCTATTCGGGCGGCAATCGCGCTTCGCGGCGGCCACCCCCAAAAGGCCATTCAGGCGCTCGCTCCCGCCACGCCCTACGAATTGGGCAACATCGGCTACCACTTCGTTCCTCTCTATCTGCGCGGGATGGCGTTTCTGGCTTTGAGGAACGGCGCCCAAACGAGCCACGAATTCGCGAAGCTCATCGTACGCTGCCCTGCTTTCGCCAGGCTCACCTGTCCCTTGGCACAGCTTCAGCTGGCGCGGGCCTACCAGATGATGGGGGAGACTGCGAACGCAAAGAATGAGTATGCGGGCTTTTTTGCGGTGTGGAAAGATGCCGACCCTGGTATCCCCATCCTGACGCAGGCCAGAGCCGAGTACGCAAGACTGCTGCACGCGAATTCGCCGCGATCTCTCGCGAAAGCACTTTCTCTGCGCAAGGTACAGCCGCGCCGCCCACGGCATGGCGCGGCCGTTTTCCCACATCCCGCGCAAGCTGGCAACTATCTCTCAGCGGTTACAGCTTGGCTGCTTTCGCCTTGGTGACGAGGGAGGCCATGCCGACCGGGACGTCGCCACCTCGCACCTGAATTGTCTCTTCGAGGAAGGGCTGGTAGAGTTCGGTAATCGTACGGTAGCTTTCGGTCCGATACTTCTCCGCAGATTCCCGGTTCGTCCAGAAGCTCATTGCGACAACGGTGTCGGGCGTTTCCTGCGGAACCAGGGCGAGAATATCCAGGAAACCGGGGTATTTCTTGAGGATGGGCAGGCCCTTCGCTTCGATCACGTTGCAGAGTTCACGGGCCTGGCCCTTCTTCGCCTTCATTTCCAGCAAGCGGGCAAACATGTCATCCTCCCGTCGCGTCCGGCGGACGCGCAGGTCGATAACACGGGAACAATGGTAAAAGCCCCCTGTGCTAGCGAAGAGCCCGCTGCAGACGCTTCCTCGTCTTCTTCAGATCACGCGCCAGACGGTCGGCGGTTTTCGTCAGACCTTCCAATTCGTCGCGGAGTTGTTTCCGCACCGATTGAGCCGCACTGGCAGCTTCCCGCACGCGGCGGTCGGCTCTTCCTACAGCTGTGCCGATTCTTACCGCGGCCGATGTGAGTCTCTCGTTCTTGTAGCGAGCCATGGTCATCTCCTGAGGATCGATCCTTACTTGCAATATACGTCCGCTTGCTCGCCGGGACAATGCTGAGTGAAAGGCGAGTGCGCAACGGGGCTGCAGGTCGGGGCGGCGTGGTAAGGCAATGCGGGAACATGAACATGGAGGGCTGCGGAGAGGCACCGAAGGCCACGGAGAAATGCGTGCGTGGTTTGCTTGCCTCGGTGAACGCGTCCGGCGATACACGCCGAGATTTTTATCGGGGAGACAAACACATGCGCCGAGTGAAATGGCGCACCGTTGGCGACGGCTCACACGGCCTGCGCCGACGGCCGCACCACAACCTGAACTATTTCCTTTGATTCCAGCGAGATAGAGCCAGCGTTAATCTTCGGGCCTGGCAAGGAGATTGCACGACCGGGGACAAAAGGGGCGTGCCGCTTGTGTGTCCAGGGAGCGGCGAAGGAGAGGCCATGAGAGGAACGGCAAGGATTCTGGCGCGAAGGGCAGCCGCACCGGCGATCCTGCTGGCGCTGTTCGCGACTGTTTTCACGTTCGCGGGCTGCACGAAGGCAGCGAACGACGCGGCAATCAAGAGCGGTATTGAAGCCAAGTATTACGCCGACCCGGCTCTGAAATCCACAAACCTCCAGGTCGTGGTGACGAAAGGCCAGGTGATGCTGGCCGGAGAAGTTCCCTCACAAGAATTGAAGGATCGCGCCGAGCAAGTGGCGAAGGCGACCTCGGGCGTCGCCGGCGTGGAAGATCGCATTGCCGTGGTCGCCGCGACTTCGGCGCAGGAGCAGCCTGCGCCGGCTCCCGAGCCAGCGGTGACGCAGAAGAGAACGCCGAAGCGCGCGCCACCGCTGCGGCAGCCCGAGCGCGCCGGGGTCCGTCAGACTCAGGCACAAGCTCCCGAGTCAACACCCGTACTTGGCGAACCCGCTCCCACGCAGGCGGCCGCGACAGCCCCGGTTGAAGAGCCCGCTCCCGCACAGCCCGAGCCGGCTCCTGCTCCGGAACCCAAGCCCGTCACCATTCCCGCAGGCACCCATATCACCGTGCGAATGATCGATTCCGTCGATTCGTCGAAAAACAAGACGGGGCAGGTGTTTCGCGCCTCGCTCGACGAGGGGATCGTCATCGGCGGCGAGACGGTGGTTCCGAAAGGCGCCGACGTCACGGTACGTTCTGGCGCAAGCGAAATCAGCGGGCAAAATGACCGGATCGAGCGAACTGGAACTGCAACTGGTGAAGATGGTGACCAGCGGAAAAAGCTATCCGCTGGTGAGCAATTCGTACACGGCGAAGGGCAAATCGCGCGGCAAAGACACGGCCAAGAAAGTGGGCATCGGCGCTGCTGCCGGCGCCGTGATCGGCGCGATTGCCGGTGGCGGAAAGGGTGCGGCCATTGGAGCGGGGGCCGGAGCGGGCGTCGGAGCCGGCGTCCAATTGGCCACGCGGGGACAGCAGGTGAAAGTGCCATCGGAGACCCTGCTGGACTTCATACTGCAACAGCCTGTTACCGTGACCCAGGCTTCGGCCCAGCAGTAGCTTGGGCGCGAACAACCGACGCCTCTCGCGCTCCGGTACGGCCCCCTCCGACCGGAGTGCGAGGGGTTCGGACCCCCTTGTTCCGCACGCGAGGAAATCCCTCGCCTATTGCGGTTTCGGTCCTTCGACCACCTGCGTGAAGTCGCCCGGACGAATCCATTTCGTGAAGGCCGCCTTGACCTCGGCCGCGGTGAGCGCCATATAGCGGTGCGCCGCGATGGTCGGCTCGTCGAGCGGGAGTCCGATACTCGCCCGCCCGAGCAATCCGCCGGCGATGCGGCCGGTGCTCGATTCGCCAAGCGGAATCTCCCGCAGCAGCAGAGCCTTCGCCTGCCGCAGCTCGGCCGGCCCCACCGGAGCGGACTTCATCTGGTTGAGATCGCGAACGACGATGGCGCGCGCCTTCGACACGTTCGGCGGATCGCAGGCGTAGTTCACCGAATAGATGGTGCGCGTGCGTCCGGCATCGAGCGAGACGCCGACATAGTAAACGAGCCCGTGCTTTTCGCGCAGGTCGCGATAGAGCCGCGTCGCGTAGAAGCCGCCGCCGAGAACGTGATCGCCCAGTTCGAGCGCGTAGTACTCGGGCGAGAAGCGGGTCATCTTCACGGTCTCCGAGAGCGTCACCTGGTCCTGCACGCGGCTCTTGTCGGGGACATTGGTGGCCGAGCTTTTGTTCTCGGGAACCGGAGGAAGATCCGTTTTCGGCGCGGGGCCGGTCGCGGTCCACGAGCCGAAATATTTCTCGATCACTGTCCGCGCCTCTTGCGGGGTCACCTTGCCGATGACGACGATCGTGGTGAGGTCGGGCCGGAACACGTGGGCGTAATAGTTGCGGACGTCGCCGAGCGTCAGCGACATCACCGTTTTCGGCGTCGCTTCGCGCAACGTCGGATCGTGCGCCGGGAACAGCGACGCGTCGATCGCGAGGGAAGTCAGAAAATCCGGGCTCTCGAGCTGTCCGGCGACGGCCCCCGCCGTCTGCCGCTGCACCGAGACGAATGCCTTTTGGGGCAGCGCCGGATGCAGCACGTTGTCGGCAAGCAATTCGACGCCGCGATTGAAACGGTCGGCTAGGACGGAAACGGAGAAGCGCGTGCCGGCCGATTCGTCGGCGGCGATGTCGTCGAGCGCCTTCTGGTACGCGACGCGATCGAGCGACTGGGTGCCGTAGGAAAACAGCTCCGAGAGAACGCTGTCAACTCCCTCCTGATGCAGCGGAGTTTCGAGATCGGGATTATTGCGCACGCTGCCGTAGACGCTCACCGTGTCGCTCACCGATTCCGGCTGAACGATCAGTTTCAGCCCGTTCGGCAGCTTCGTGACCACCGGATGAACCGTCGATTCGGGAACGGCGAGACGCGCGAGCGCCGTCTTCGCCCAGGCGGGCAGTTCGACGGCCTTGGTTTCGCTGGGCGCGAAGGATTCCCTGCCCCCGAAAGACTTGCTCGAAATCGGCTTGCCGGAAGGCTGCGGCGTGAGCACGGCGGTGATGGCGTGATCGAAGGAGAGATACTGGCGGGCGACGCGATTCACATCTTCCGGCGTGACCTTCATGATCGCCGCGACGTCCTCTTCCGGCGAATTGAGTCCTTCGATCGCGAGGGCATTCGACCAGGCCATCGCCAGGCCGGAAATCGAGTTGCGGTTGAATTCCGCTTCCGCCGCTTCGCGGCGCTTGGCCGCCTCCACCAGATCCGACGGCACCCCGTTCTTCACGTCATCGGCAAGAATCTCGTTCACCTGCTTGACCAGCGTCGCGGTGTCGGCGCCTTTGGGGAACGCGGCGATCGCGTAACCCAGCCCCGCGCCGGGCATTCCTTCGAGCGAGAAGCCGGCGAAGAGCGCCTTGCCTTCGGGCACGAGGGCATACAGGCTGCCGCGCTGGCTGCTCAAGACGTCGGAGAGAACCTCGGCCGCGGCAAAATCCTTGTCGCCGTAGCCGGGCATGCGGAAGGAAACTAGCGCGAGTCCGTAGGGGAGATCGGTGGGAAGCTGGAGCGTGCGCGCGGCCACCGGTTGCAGCTTGATCGCCGGGCGCTCGGGGAGTTTCTTGGAGGGGATTTCGCCAAAGAGCTGCTTCACCTTGCCGAGCACGGCCTGTGGCTCGACGTCGCCGGCGATCACGAGAATCGCGTTATTCGGCGCGTACCATGTGTTGTAGAACTTTTGGAGCATGGGACCGGTGGTTTTGTTGAAGGAGGGTCGCGTGCCGAGCGCGTCGTGGGCGTAAGGGGTGCCGCGGAACATGGCCGAGAGCAGCTTGGTATAGAAGACGTATTCGGGATTCGAGAGGTCCTGCGCCACTTCCTGCTCGATCGCGCCGCGTTCCTGGTTCCACTCCTTGTCGCTGTTGTCCGCGCCGCTCATGCGAATCGATTCGATGTGCAGCGCAACGTCGAGGTCCTCGGCGGGCACGGTGAAAAAATATTGGGTGACGGTCTGCTGCGTATCGGCGTCAAATTCGCCGCCCATCGCCGCCGAGATGTCGGCCAGCTGATTGGCGTCGAGGCCCGGGCTGCCGCGGAACAGCATGTGTTCCTGCGCGTGGGCCATGCCGGGGAAACCCTCCGGCGCTTCGTTCGAGCCGACGCGGTAGTTCACAACCGTCGTCACCACCGGCGCCAGCGTGTCGCGCACCACCACCACGCGCAGGCCGTTCTTCAGCGTGGCGCGAAGCACGTTCTTGTTCGGCGCAACGTCAATGGCCGAGGCGCGCGCCGCCGAACGCCGTAAGGCCGCTCCGGCCGCCAATCCGCCCGCGCACGCCATCGCCACCGCGAGCAGCACCATCACGACCGGCTTCGCGCCAGACCGCACGTTCACTGAGCCCTCGAAATTCTTCTTCATTTCGGCGTTTTCCCCTTCGGAAGTCGTATCCCAACTCCTTATGATGCTCCCCGATGACGAGCCGGGGGTCAAGCGGAGAAGCCTCCGCGCCATGGCACAGCCGGAGTGGTGATCGCCTCGCCGCGAAATTGGCGCGCGAAACCTTGCTCCGGCGATTTACCGGGCTTCCCGACGCCTGCTTGTCTCAGTCCCCCGCACACAGCCTGAAGGCTCTGCTACCAAAACCGTCCCAGGCGCCAGGAGCACAGCCTTCGGGCTCTGCCCCTTTGACTTTCCGGAAGACAGCACCGGGCCCGCTTGCCATCCTGCTTAATTTATTTCCCGCAGGACGGGTCGATAGCCGGGCCTGCCGGCGCGTTCACCGGCTCGAGGTGCAAGCCGGCGAGTTGCGTGTTGACTGCGGCGAGATCGTGGGTTTCGAGCGTGTTCCACTCGCCGCCGACTTTGTTGAGGTCCTTGCAATAGTCGGTGTAGGCGATCCGCATGCCCTCGGTTGGCGGCATATCGGCGCCCTCGAGAACGGTGAGCAGGCTGCCGAGTTCGTTATTCAGCAGGCCGAAGCTCGGCTTGGGACGCGGTGCGCCGAAGAATCGCCCACTGCTGCCGCCTTCGAGTTTCTCCGCCTTCTGGTCGAGCGATTTCAGCGCGGCGAGCGCAGCCTTGGCGTCGTCCTTCCCTTTCAGGCTGTTCTCTCGACTGTCAATCGTCTTGCGCATCGCCGCCGCCTGATCGTGGCCCTGATAGGCCGCGGCCATCAGCTTCACAAGTGACTGGCCGAGCTTCAGCTGGTTTTGCAGTTCCGCCTGCGCCGTGCTGACGCGCGGGTCGAGCGTGACCTCGAGCGGCTGTTTGTAGGTGCGCCCGTCGACCGTCAGCCGCACTTCGTATTTCCCCGGCACGACGAGCGGACCGCGCGGATCCGCCGGCGTATCGTGCACGACGGCCGAGATCGGATATTCATGCTGGATCGATTCGGGCGACGTGTAGCGCAGGTCCCAGACGAATCGGTTCGTTCCCGTTTGCGCAGGAAGCGGTTTTGGATCGAGCAGCCAGTAGCTGGGCACCGGCGGAGCCGGCCAGTGGCGCGGCGCCAGCGGCGAGCTCGAAAACTCGCGCACGAGCTGCCCCTTCGTCGTGTAGATCGCCAGCGTGATGTTCCCCGACGGCGCCGATTTCAGGTAATAGTCGAGCACAGCGCCATCGGGAGGGTTCTTGCCGGCCGGCATTTCCGGCGGGAACGGCGTATCGCCGTTCATGTCGCGGCGCACGCGAATTGCATTTTTCGGGCGAAACAAAAACGCCTGCGACGATGCGGTGCGGTTGTCGATCTGCCGCAACGGCGTGAGATCGTCGAGGATCCAGAATGCGCGGCCGTAGGTCGCGGCGACCAGGTCGCCGTCGTGGACCACCATGTCGCGCACAGAGACCGTCGGCAGATTCAACTGCAGCGACTGCCAATGGTCGCCGTTGTCGAACGAAATGAAAGCGCCCGATTCCGTGCCGGCGTAGAGAAGTCCCTTGCGCACCGGATCCTCGCGCACCACGCGCACGAAGCTACCTTCCGGAAGTCCCGCGTCGATTTCCTTCCACGTTCGACCGTAGTCCTCGGTTCGGTAAACATGCGGATTGAAATCGTTCAGTTCGTAGCGGTCGACGGCCGCGTAGGCGGTTCCGGCGTCGAATGGAGAAGCTTCGATGATGTTGATCAGATTGCCCGCGCCGAGGCCTGCCGGCGAAACATCTTTCCACGTTTTCCCGCCGTCCCGCGTGAGCTGGATGATACCGTTCGTCGTGCCCGCCCAGATCACTCCGGCGCGCACCGGCGAAAGCGCCAGCGTGTTGATTGCCTCGCGGTCCGGCGTCTTCTTCTTCCCGTCTTTCGGCTTCGCCTCTCCGGGCTTTTTCGTGAGATCGGGACTGATCGTCCGCCACGTCATTCCGCCGTCCTTCGTCTCCAGAACGAACTGCGTGGCCTCGTAGAGCACGTGCGGATCCTGCGGCGAAAAGACGAGCGGAGGATTTTCCGCCGTGCGGTAGTCGCCGTCGTGGCTCACGTTCACCGAAACCGTCCGCACCTGCCGGTTCGTGCGATCGATGCGCACCACGCTGCGCCCCGGCCCGCCGGCGTAAACCATGTTCGGATCGAGGGGATCGGGCACGATGTAGCCGAATTCGTATCCGGCCACCGGGTCCCAATCGAGCATCGTGATCGCGCCGTAATCGCCGCGGCTCAGCCCGCCGATCGACCCGCTGTCCTGCTGCGTTCCGTAGACCCAGAACGGCCAGCGGTTGTCGACCGAGAGGTGGTAGATCTGGCCGGTGGGCTGGTTGTACCAGGAACTCCACGATTTGCCGCCGTCGAGACTCACCGTTCCGCCCTGATCCGAGCCCATGACCATCCAGTTCGTATTCGCCGGATCGATCCACAAGACGTGGTTGTCGTCGCCGCCCGGCGCGCCTTTGAAGGAAATGAACTTGCGGCCGGCGTCGGTCGAGCGATACATCGAGGTCTGCATTACGTAGACGATGTTTGGATTCGTGGGATCAAGGTAGACGCGGCCGAAATAGCCGTTGCCCTGAATGCGGGAGTCGTCGGTGATCTTCTTCCACGTTTTCCCGCCGTCATCCGAGCGGTAGAGCCCGCCGCCCGGCCGCGCCGCGACGATCGCGTAGACGCGCTTGCCGCCCGGCGCTACGGCCAGGCCGATGCGCCCCACATTCTTGCTCGGCAAACCGGTCGTGCTCGCCGGCGTCCAGGTGTTTCCGCCGTCAGTTGTCTTGTAGATGGACCCGCCGTCGGAGTTGCCAATGATCGCCTCGAGGGAATTGCCGAGAGGGACATAATGTTTCCAGAGCGCCGCGAATCCCACCTGCGGATTGACGGGATCGAACGCCAGATTGATCGCACCGGTCACGTCGTCCTTATAAAGGACCTTGGTCCACGTCTTCCCGCCGTCGGTCGTTTTGAAGACGCCGCGATCGGGGTTCTTCGCGTAGGTGTGGCCGAGCGCCGCCACGAGCACGATGTTCGGATCGTGCGGATCGACCCAAATATCGCCGATGTGCCGCGTGTCAGTGAGTCCGATGTTCTCCCACGTCTTTCCGCCGTCGGTCGACTTGTACATCCCCTGGCCCTGATTCGCCGCCTGGCCGACGTCGCTGACATCGCCCGTTCCGACGTAGATGATTTTCGGGTCGGACGGCGCCGCTTCCATCGCGCCAATCGACGCGACGTGCTCCTCGTCGAAAATCGGGTGCCAGGTGAGGCCGGCGTTTTTCGTTTCCCAGATTCCGCCACCGGCTGTTCCAATGTAGTAGACGGCCGGATTGCCGATGACGCCGGCGACTGCGGTGACGCGGCCGGCGCGAAACGGCCCGATCTGCCGCCAGCGCATCCCGGCATAGAGATTGGGATCGTACTGCTGCGCCCGGACGGCCGGCGCGGCGCAAAGGCCCGCCACGAGGAGCGCCGCTAAAGCGACAAGCAGGCGCGCCGGAGCATTGCCGCGCCGGTGGTTCCCTGCCCGCGCGGGCACACGCATTTCGGATGATTGCAGACTTCGTGAATGAATCATGAATTGGCCTCCCAAACTGCGAAGATTACACCACGGGCATTGGGCAGGGAAAACGGCCGTGGGGACGCGGTGGGAACCGGCAAGTTCTGCCACATGATGGAAGTGGCTCGCGGGGGGCACGTGCAACGTGCCCCTACCAGCGCAAGCTTGGGATCGATCTTGCTCAGTTCGTCGCCGGCTTCCGCCCCGCATTCAGATGATCGAAATTCAGAATCGCGTTGAGCACCAGCGAATAGCTGCCGCGCGTCTCGCCGCGATAGATGGGATTATTCGAAAACAGAACGACGTGTCCCGTGCCCACCGGCACGTCGATCACCGCGGCGTGCTCGGCCACCTCATTCCCTCCCTCGTCGAGCCCCGAGATGAGCAGATGTCCAGCATCGGAGTAGCGGAAAATCACTCGCGGGCGGAACTGTGGCGGGATGACGCTGATCGGGTTGCGCCGCTCCTCGGCGGTCACCGGCGGAGCTTGCCACGGTTCGACCTTCGTCTTCCGCGGATAGGTTTCCGGCGGCCGACCGACGACGAAATCGTGGTCGTCCTTCGTTCCACGCCCCGTCGGCCGCCCGATCTGTTCCGGTCCCAACATTCGGAAGCCCCGGCGACCGGCGATGTTGCTGAGATCGAAGATCGGCCCCTGATTGAAATAGAGGGAAAGCTCCTTGCCGTAGCCGTAGGCGATCGGGCTCGACGGATCGACCAACACGCCGCGCACTACGCTGCCGATGATCTTCAGCCGCTGCGGACGGGCGACCGAAACGCCAGGAGTGAGGCCGAGCGCAACGGCCAGATTCGCCGTATCCATCACGGTGATCAGCGTTCCGCCCTGCTTCACGAATTCCTCGAGGTGCGCCACGCCGGACCAGCCGAGGCCCGGTCGCATGTCGGCCGTCGAATCGATTTTGCCGAGGTTTGGAGTGAGCTTGGTGGTTTCCCACGGCAACGGATTGCCCCATCCGGCCGGCAGGCCGTTGATGATGGCGCTTTCGCTCGCGAACCGGCCGACCGGCGCGAACAGGATCACGTCGTATTTCGCGCGCAGATCGCTTTCCCGGCTCACTTCCTGCGTGTTGATGTAGGAATACGGGATGTGCATTTCGTCGAGCGCCCCGCGCCACCAGCCTTCGGTCTGCGTGCTCAGCCACGTGTGCATCAGCGCCACCCGCGCGGCGCGTACCGGATGCGTTGCGACCGACGGCGCAGCGTCGAGCGCGTACGCATCGAGCGCCAGGCCGTCGAGGGCGTGCCCGAGCGCGGCCCGGTCCACGTTCCGGATGAGGAACGTGCCGCGATCGAACTTGCGGCTCTCGGCCTCGAACGGCTCCTCGGATGCCTCGATCGAGGCGTCCTTCAGCCGGTAGCGCAACGTCGCGAGCGACGTTTCCGCCGTGTCGTTGATCGCATAGATCGTTCCGCTGCCGTGCACGCCGCTCGGCGGCTGGATATCGCTCACCCGCTCCATCGGCGCGTCGAGCACCTTCAGGTCGGTCACCCGATCCACTTCCGCGTTGAAGAGTTCTCCGAATGTCCAGCCGGTGTCGTCATACGGCGTTTTCTGCGGATCGCTCGGGCTCCAGTATTGGTGGTCGAGCAAGGCGTCGGCGATGCGCGAATACGGCTGATCCATGCGGACGATGTAGCTGCCGGCCGGGAACGACACGGTGCGCGTCTCCGGCGTCTTTGCCTGCGGCTGTTCCTTCCCTGCCCCCGGCCGCTCGGCGGTTTTCGGCGCCGGCATCGTGACGGAAAAAGCGGACGTGGCGCGGGAAATCTCCACCCCTTGCAGCTGCAACACGCGCAGCAGTTCCGTCTGCAACTCCGGCCGCGGATCGTTCCCCGGCAACACGTAGGCGGCGGGCCCTTCGAGATGCGGCTTTTCGATCAAGCGCTTCGCCTTCAGGTAGAAGTTATGGAGGAACGTGCGCCGGGAAGTGGAGAAAAAGTGGAGCGAGGTGAGCAGGCCGGTTTCCTCGTAATTGTTGTTGTCGCGCTGGGACCATAGCACTTTCGGCAGCGGCGGATTCTGGCGATACCACGTGCGCGAATATTCGTCCGGCTGGAGCGTGCGTTCGACGGTGTCCGCGCCTCCGTTGCCGAAGGTTTCGTAGAGCCGGCTGATGCCGTTGTGCATCGCGCCGATGAACATCAGGTAGCCCGGCGACCACGTGTCGAACTGCCCGTGCGTAAAGACGCCCGGCATGCCGAATTTCGTCATGTCCTGCACATTCCGCCAGCCGAGGATCTCCCATTCGTTCGCCAGGATGGGATCGACCCAGGCGTTGAACGGCCCGTCGCCGGCGGTGTTGTCGTAGAGATACGGCACCGATTCGTGCAGGTCGTGCAGCACCTGCGCTTTCCAGCTGATGAAAGTTTTCACCACGTTCCGGGTCAGATCGAGCGTGGCCGCCATCGCATCGCGGTTGTTGTCGTGCGCCACATAGTGGCCCCAGTAGATGAGCGGCGGAACGTTTTCCCCCGGGTGCGCGAGGTGCCATCTGTAGATATCGACCATCCGGTCGCGCCCGTCCACTTCCACGACCGGCGTGATGAGCGTGATCACATGATCGCGAATCTCGCGGATGTAGGGGCTGTCGTCGACCGCCAACCGGTAAGCGAGTTCCATCAGAGCCGTCGGCGCCCCGGTCTCCGGGGAATGAATTGTGCCGGTGAGGTAGTAGACGGGAACGGCCTCGCCCGCAATCTGATCGGCCTCCCGATCGTTCAGGCCGATCGTGCGCGGATCGGCCAGTTTCGCGAGCAGGGCGCGGTTCTGTTCCAGATGTTCGAGGTTCGCCGCCGAAGAGACCGCGACGGCGATCATCTCGCGTCCTTCTTCCGTGTGCCCGATCGTGTAGACGCGCACGCGCGGGCTCGCCTTCGCCAGCATGTGCATGTATTCGTAGACCTGTTCCGCATACGGCAGAATCTTCGGCGCGCCGGCCACGTCCCCGAGCACAGCTTCCGGGGTCGGCACGGTCTTCGATGCCGGCAGGTAATCGACCAGCGGCGAGGTGAAGTATGGCTCGGTGGTGTATTTCCGGATCTTCTTTGTGTACGCCTGGTCGATCGGCTGATTGGGATCGCGAGCGAAATTCGTATCCTGCGCCCGCAAAGTCGGCGCCATCATTGCTACAACGCCCAGAACGAACAGGCCCAGCACGGAGCTTCGCCACAGAGACCGTTTACGCCGCATTTCCCCTCTCCTGTTCCGGGAACACGTGTCCCACTCGACGAATTTTGGTTTGTTCAGCACCCCACGAACACGCAACGCACATTTGTCCTTCTCTGACGCGGCACGCGCGCCTTCGTCGCGTCAAGGAGACCGCACGGGCAGACCGCTGCTAAAAGTAAACGAATCAGGGACAAACCACCCAACTGCACCTCAGGACCTCGGGTGCTTCCGATCACTTCAAGCGCTCTGTGTAAACCGCGCGGGCAGCCACGGGTTACATTGAATTTTCATGTCCACCCGCATGACACTTCACCACCCCAAAGCGGTACAATCGGCGGCTTATGACGGCTGCGCTCGAAGGCGTTCGCGTTGTCGACATGACCGAGGCGATGGCTGGGCCCTGGTGCGGCATGCTGCTGGGCGATTTCGGCGCCGACGTCGTCAAAGTGGAGCGCCCCGGCGCTGGCGACCAGGCGCGCGGCTGGGGCCCTCCGTTCATCGACGCGGAATCGGCCTATTTCCTCTCCAACAATCGCAACAAGCGATCGATCGCTATCGATTTCAACCAACCGAAGGGACTCGAGTTCCTCCATCGCCTCATCGCCACCGCCGACGTTTTCCTCACGAATCTTCCGCGCCGCGATTCGCTGGTGCGCCGCGGACTCGATTACGAATCGCTTTCCGCTCGGCATCCGCGGCTCATTTACGGCTCGATCAGCGGCTACGGCTGGAGCGGCCCGCGTGCGGAGCGGCCCGGCTACGACCTGATCGCACAGGCCGAGGCCGGAACGATGAGCCTGACCGGCGAGCCCGACGGCGAGCCAATGCGCTACCCGATTGCCATTGCGGATGTCACCACGGGCTTCAACGCCGCGGTGGGCGTCCTCGCCGCGCTCCTCGCACGCGAACGCACCGGCCGCGGCCAGTTCCTCGAAGTTTCTCTTTTCGATTCCCAAATGGCATGGCTCGCCAACGTCGGGAGCGGTTATCTAAACGCAGGGGGCCATCCCCGCCGCTGGGGCAACGAGCATCCGAACATCGTGCCCTACCAGATGTTTCGCGCGAGCGATGGCCGCCATTTCGTCGTCACCGTCGGCACCGAGGCTCTCTGGGAACGTTTCTGCCGCGTGCTCGGAATCGAAGATACGCTCGCGCGCGATTCCCGTTTCGCCACGAACGCAGATCGCGTGGCGCACCGCGACAAATTGATTCCGCAGCTCGAAAACATCTTCGCCACGCACCCGGCGGCACACTGGCTCGAACAGCTCCGCAGCGCGGACGTTCCCGCCGGCCTTGTGCAGACTGTCGAGGAAGCTTTCGCCGATCCGCAAACCGAGGCGCGCCGCCTGGTGATCGACCTCGAACACTCGCGCATCGGTCGCGCCCGCAGCATCGCCAATCCCGCGCGCCTGGCCGCCACGCCGCCGACGTATCGGCTCGCGCCGCCCGCCCTCGGCGAGCACACGCGCCAGATCCTCGCCGAACTAGACCTCACTCCCGAAGAAATCGAAGCCGCCATCGCCGACGGTTCGGTCGCCGCACTTTAGGTGGTCCAGAGCCCTGGTTTCGCCCGGTCATACAGGCACTCTTGCCTGAGCGTTGATTGCCCGGCATGAATGAAGGCGCACAGGCAGGAGTGCCTGTGCCACTGAAACCTTCCGGAAAAGTCCCGAACAAAGCCTCACCGCGGAGGCGCAGAGGACGCCGAGAAAATCCTGAGGTTTTAGTGACACAGGCACTCCTGCCTGTGCGCCTTTTCTCGCCATGGTGAACACTTTGCTTCTTTGCTCAGAATTTAAACAGGAGGTCCCGCGCATGGGCACGCGCAAAAGAATGCGGCCCGCGGCGCTCACGACAGTTTCCTCTGGCTCAGCCAGGAATGGCTGTGCTACCAAAGGCCGCTCACGTCCACCTGCATCGAGACCTGTTGTATTCCCCTCTTTTCGTCGTATGATGCGCCGCGAAAATCCACGCCGGATGGAGAGGAGCTAATGAGTCAATCAACATCCGCCCGCCGCCCCCTGTGCACGGCAACCGCGGCGATCATCGTGTTTCTGGCCACGGCGCTCGCGCCACGCGCCCTCGCCCAACAGCGCCTCACGCTCCAACAACTGATGACGTTCGCCTTCCCGGACGAAATCACCGCCGCCGCGCATTGCGAGCGCGTCGCGTGGGTGTTCAACATCAAGGGCGTGCGCAACGTCTGGGTCGCCGACGGCCCCGATTTCTCCGACGCCCGCGCCGTCACCCGCTACGACGAAGACGACGGCCGGCCGATCGCCAGCCTGCGCCTGACGCCCGACGGCCGTACCGTGGTCTACGCGCGCGGCAGCGAATTGAACGATCGCGGCCAGGTGGCCGATCCGAACAGCCTCGTCATCCAGCCCGAGCAGCAGGTCTGGGCCGTCGACGTCGATTCGGGCGGCGAGCCTCGCCTGCTCGGCACGCTCGATTGCCGGGAGGAAGGCTGCGAGGACATGGAGATTTCACCCGACGGACGCATGGCCGCCTGGGCGGCGCGCGGCCAGATATGGGTTGCGCCGATTTCCGGCGGCTACCCGGCGCAATCGATCGGCTACGTGCGCGGCGAGAATTCCCAGCCGCGCTGGTCGCCGGATAGCCAGGAGATCGCTTTCGAGAGCAATCGCGGCGATCACGGCTTCATCGTCATCTACGATTTCGCGAGCCGCACAATCCGCTACATGCACCCGGCCTTCGATCGCGACATCCTGCCGCGCTGGTCGCCCGACGGACGCCAGATCGCTTTCGTCCGCCTGCCCGGCGCCGAAAACAAGCAGCCGATCATTCCCATGCGGCCCGAGCCCTGGTCGATCTGGGTGGGCAATCCGCGCACTGGCGACGCCCATCGCATCTGGCAAAGCGGCGACACGATGAATGATTCCTACGATCGGATGCGGGAAAATATTTCGTTCCAGTTCGTCGCCGGCGATCGCATCCTCTTCGCCGGCGAGATGGACGGCTGGAATCACCTCTACTCGATTTCCGCCAAGGGAGGCCAGCCGGTTCGCCTCACCACCGGCCAGTATGAAGTGAAGGACGTCACCGTAGCGCCCAACCGCGAATCGGTCCTCTATTCCTCGAACGAAAACGACGTGGATCGCCGCCACATCTGGCGCGTGAGCGTCGTCGGCGGCGCGCCGCAGGCGCTGACGCAGGGCGCGACAATCGAATGGTTCCCGGTCGAAACCGGCGACGGGAAGTACGATCTGTGCCTGGGTTCCTCCGCCACGAGGCCGGCGATGCCGTACCTGATCACGCCCCCCGGGCGCCGGATCATCGCGGGCCGGCTGATCGGCGACTATCCCTCATCCGAACTCGTCACGCCGAAGCAGGTGATTTTCAAGAGCCTCGACGGACTTGAAATTCACGGGCAGCTTTTCGTTCCGCGAGGCCACGTCGAGCACGCACCCGCTCTCGTCTACATACACGGCGGGTCAATGCGGCAGATGATGCTCGGCTTCCACTACATGGACTACTACCATTACGCCTACGCCGAAAATCAGTATCTCGTCAGTCTCGGTTTCGTCGTCTTCTCGGTGAACTACCGCACCGGCATCATGTACGGCCGCGCGTTCCGCGAGCCCGCGAACGGCGGATGGCGCGGCGCCTCCGAATACCAGGACATCGTCGCCGGGGCGAAATATCTGCAAGCGCTTCCCTACGTCGATGCGAATCGCATCGGGCTGTGGGGCGGCAGCTACGGCGGCTACCTGACCGCGCTCGGCCTGGCGCGCAATTCCGACATTTTCAAGGCGGGCGTCGACATGCACGGCGTGCACGACTGGTCGATGTTCCTCAGCCACTGGATGAGTTTTTTCGGCGGTGGTGGCGGCGGCACGCCGCCGGACATGGCCGAGGCGATGAAGCTCGCCTGGGAATCCTCGCCCGATTCCTCGGTCGACAAGTGGAAATCACCCGTCCTGCTCATCCAGGGCGACGACGACCGCAACGTTCCCTTCAACCAGTCCGTCGACCTGGTCGAGCGCCTGCGCCAGCACCACGTCCCGTTCGAGACGCTCGTCTTCCCCGACGAAATCCACGGCTTCCTGATGTGGAAATCCTGGATGCGCGCCTACACCGCAACGGCCGATTTCTTCGTTCGCGTGCTCATCAAGGGAGAAAAAATCTCGACGAATAACTGAGACGCCCGCGCCTGACGCGCCGCTCCGCTGACCGCGCCTCCAGGGCCGGCGCCGTTGCCGGCCGGAGGCGGGCCAAGGAGTGGCCGAGCGGCGCGCCAGCTACATCCCGCTGAGCAGCAGGATGATGTCGACCACGAAGAGCATCACGATGGCGGCCTCCAGCACGAACGAGCGAGCTTCATTGAACTGGTCCATCATGAAGTCGTAGAGTTCGCCGGCCGTTCGCAGTTTGGCTTCGACCAGATTCCGGTACTCGGTCACGCCCATGCGCTTGGCCGCCAATTCGTAGACCCGCGCGTAATAGACTTCGCTCACGAACTTGATGGCGTTGTCGATGCGCTCGGTCAGTTCCATCACATCGAGGCGAATCGTGTTCAGGCGCTTCGCGTTGCGTGAGAGCGTCCAGCGGGAGAGCAGCACGTTCCGCTTCCGCTCGAGCGCGGCGTAGACGTCCGAGAGCACCTGCGTCATCACCGCGTCGTAATAGCGGAACTCGAGCAGCTGCATCCGGGCGTATTCGAGCACCTGCATCGTCGCCGCCACGTCCTCGGGACGGTCGCAGACCAGTCCCGCCGACGAGCCGACCACCACCAGGTCCGTCGGATAATAGGAAAGGCCGCTCTGCAGCACTTCCTCCGAGACACGCGAGGCGAGCGGCGTCGATTCCCCGCGCACCAGTTGCGCGATCTCCCCGCGGTGCGCCTCGACGAGCTCCGCCGCGTTCACCGGCCGGCCCGCGTCTCCATCCACGCAGTTCAACTCGATCACGAAATATTCCTCTTCGAGCCATTCGTGGGTCGGCCGCGCCACCGCAGGCGCGATCCGTTCCAGATGCCGGCGTACCATTTCCCTGGCGCGCGGTTCCAGCTTGGAGGTATCCATCCGCCGCGCCGCTTCCGCGGGCAGCTTGCTCCACTCGCAAGCAAACGGGGCCTCCACTTCCACCACCACCGCCGCGAACCCGTAGTACTTGATCGAGCTGCTCACCTGCTCGCCGGTTCCGAGCGTGATCGGGTCGCCCGGCTCGACGATCGGCGGCCGCTCGAACCTGACGTATTGCGGCGTGCCGCGGGGAAACACCGGCTTCACCGCTTCCGCCCGCGGCCCCAGCAGGCCCCGCACCATCTCCAGATCGATCGATTCGGCCACGTCGTACAGGAGAACGATGTGAAAACTCCCTCGCGCGTCCATAGCCCGTTTTACCATTCTTTTCGGCGGAACGGGCAGCCCGAGTGGCCGCGGCCGCCGGGGAACCGTCTGACCGCTGGCGACGAAGGCCGAGCACAGGTAAAGTACCGGTGTGTCGAGCGGCCCACACCTGTTTCCGAGCGTCGAGGCGCCCGCCGAGCCGGCCATCGGCCCCGGCCCTGGCGGCTGGGAATCGAAATTCGTCTACGGCCTCGTCATCTTTTCGAGCGCCTTCCTGCTGTTCGAAGTGCAGCCGTTGATCGCCAAGCTCATCTTGCCGTGGTTTGGTGGCGTGGCCGCGGTCTGGGCGGTTTGCCTGGTTTTCTTTCAAACGGTCTTGCTGCTTGGGTACCTTTACGCTCACTTGCTCACGCGCAAGTTCCCGCGCCGCGTGCAGGGCCGAATCCACGCCACGATGCTCGCGGCCAGCCTGCTCGTCTTGCCGATTCTCCCCAGGAGTTCCTGGCAGCCCACGGGCCATGAAGATCCGGCGCTCTACATCCTTTGGCTGCTGACGCTGACGATCGGCCTGCCCTTTTTCCTTCTCTCGTCGACAAGTCCGCTGCTGCAAGCCTGGTACGAGCAATGGCGCCCCGGCGTTTCTCCCTACCGCTTTTACGCGCTCTCGAACGTAGCCTCGCTGCTCGCCTTGCTGGTCTATCCGGTCCTCGTCGAGCCGAAAATATCCAGCTCTCATCAGGCGATCGGGTGGTCGGCCGCCTACGTCGCGATCGCTGCCCTCTACGGAATCCTGGCCTTGCGCCGACCCCCCCAATCCGCCGGCGAAGCCCCCGCGGCAGCCGCGTTGCCCGCCACGCCGCGCCCCGCCTGGAAGCTCCAAGCCTTGTGGGTCGCGCTTGCGGCCTGCGGCTCGGCTCTCCTGCTCGCCATCACCAATCACATCACGCAGAACGTCGCTTCGGTCCCGTTTCTCTGGGTGCTGCCGCTCAGCCTCTACCTGCTCAGCTTCATCCTCTGTTTCGAGGGCCGGATCTGGTATCAGCGCAGTCTCTACCTGCGCCTGCTGGTCGTGGCGCTCGGAGGAATGGCCTACGCGTACTCCCCGGCCTATAGCGGCCTGCCGCTCATCGTTCTGCTGCCACTGTTTTGTTTCGGCCTGTTCGTCTGCTGCATGTTCTGCCACGGCGAGTTGGCGCGGCTGAAGCCCGATCCCACGCATCTCACGCTGTTCTACGTGATGCTTGCGTTTGGCGGTGCGCTCGGAGCGGCCTTCGTTGCGCTCGTCGCCCCTCGCATCTTTTCCGGAGACTACGAACTCGCGGTGGCGCTCGGCGGCTGCATGGTCCTCGTCCACGTGGTTTACTACAGCCATCCCACCGGGCCGCCTCCCCGGGCTCGCTCCCCTGTCGTTCGGTTCGCGTTCGCCGCGATCGTTGCGGCTTTCCTCGTCGCGCTCGTCATCGTCGTCCGGGAACAGGAAGAGCAGACGCTCGTCTCGGTGCGGAATTTTTACGGCGTTCTGCGGGTGAAAGATCAGGGCCCGGACGTGGTCGTGGCCCAGGGAGACTCAGCCCCGGTCACAGGCGAGGACGGCCGCTACCGCGTGCTGGTCAACGGCACGATCGACCACGGCCTGCAATTTCTCGCCGCCGACCGCCGCGATCTGCCCACTTCGTATTACGGCCCGGACTCGGGCATCGGCGTCACGCTCCGCGCGATCGAGGGCACAAGACCCTTGCGCGTCGGAATCATCGGCTTGGGCGCGGGCACCATCGCCACCTACGGCCGTTCCGGCGATCACTACACTTTCTACGAAATCAATCCGCTCGACGTGCTCGTGGCCAAAAGCGAGTTCACTTTCCTGCGCGATTCCCGCGCGCAGATCAACATTGTGCCCGGCGACGCCCGCCTCTCGCTCGAGCACGAACCGCCGCAGCAATACGATGTGCTGGCCGTCGACGCCTTCACGGGCGACTCGATTCCCGTGCACCTGCTCACCATCGAGGCCTTCCGCCTCTATTTCCGCAACCTCGTGCCTCAGGGCGTCCTTGCCGTCCATATCTCCAATCGCTATTTGAATCTCGCACCCGTCGTCGCCGCGGCTGCAGTGACCCTGGGCAAGGAAGCCATCGAGATCAGCAATCCCGACGATCACGCGAACGGTATCTTCGATTCCTCCTGGGTTCTGGTTGGCGCACCGCACAGCTTCAAAGCAGAGAAGCAGATCGAAGCCGCCGGCCATACGATCCGCCGGCCGCGCCGCAGTCAGCTCTGGACCGACGATTACAGCAGCCTCTTCCGCGTCCTCAAGTAAATCCGGAACACTGCTCCTCCCCGCCGGCATCCGAATGGCGCGACGGTTTCCCGGCCACAAAAGTGTAGCGGTGAGCCTCAGCCCGCCAGATTTCTGCGCCGTCTCGCTTACGGGACTTGCACTGCCTGACGAGGTTTCCCCGTGAGGCGCGGATCAGGTCCTTAAAAGAAAAACGCGGCCGGGCTACACAACCCGGCCGCGCTCTGATCCGCCCAATTTGAGGTCTATGACGGCGGTACCCAAATATTGCTTATCTGTATTTCCAGGCCCTTGTGTTTTCGCCCGCCGGCGCATGTTTGGTGATGAATTCGGCCATCATCCGAACAAGGTCGGCGTTCGACATCGGTTGCCAGCCATGCGGCTTTTCCGGCCGCCCGTACACAAACGTGGCGTTGGCTGGCGGATTTTGCATACCATTTAGTACATCTTCCAGGTCGTATACCGCAAGGTTTAAATAGTAACTGTCCATGTCGCCCACCCAGACATGGATCTTCCCCGTCCAATCCTTGCCGTACTGCGCCCAGTGCGTCTTCATGTAGTAGCTGAGGTCGTAGCCGTGGTCGCGCATGTAGAGCGCGACGGAATGGTCGATCACGCCGGTGTGCTTGTTCCACAGCGGCACCGGATAGCCATCCTTCCCCACCGGCCCATACGCCGCTTCCCAGATTTCGAGCTGCTGCCCCGACCGCCCGTGCGAGCCGAGCACCGATTCCATCTGGCTCATCTCTCGCTCGGTCACCAGCACCTGCCCTTCGGGCGACCGCTCGAGCGGACGCTCGGGAATCAGCCATTCATAACCGGGCACGGTGAAGGCGTTCGGATCCTTGTACGCATTCACCATCTGGTAGTGCCGGAAATCCACCGGATCGGGATAGAACGTCCACGTTCCGTCGAAGAAGTCGGGATGGAACACTTCGAGGGCCAGCGATTCCCAGCCGCCGGTCGATCCACCGGAGAGCACGCGGGCATACGGTTTGCGAATGATGCGGAAGTGCGTTTCGACGTACGGAATCAGCTCCTGCATGATCGCGTCGCCGTACGGCCCGTTGTTGACGGAATTCACCGCGTAGGAATCGTCGAAATATGGCGTCGGATGCTGGAAGGTGACGACGATCATCCGCGGGAAATTGTCCGAGGTCCAGTTCTTGTACAGATCGTATCCGCGCGTGAGAAACCCGGCGTAGATGCCGGCGCGTTTCAATTCCTCGGGCGTGGGCGCCGTGGTCGAGAAACCGAGCGGCGGCCGCAGCGAAAAATGCCCTTGTTCGTAAATGACCGGGTAATCCACCTTCGGATGCGTGTCGTAACCCTTCGGCAGCAGCACGGTTGCGCCCAGGTAGATCGGCTGGCCCCAGAATTTCGTCAGCATCGCGCTCTGAATCTTGATGTGTTTCACCCATTCGGTGTCGGCCGGCACTTGGACCGGAGGAATCACCTTGTCGAGCGACAGTTTGACGTCGTAGCCGGCCTTCGGATCGAGGTGAACTTTTTCGACCGCGCTGTAGATATTGCCTGGCGACTTGTTGAACTGCTGCCCCTCCCATTGGTCCAGGTGCACCCAGACCGTGTGCCCGTCGGAGCGATGGCATTCGGTGTAGATGTTCATCACCGCTTGAACGTAGTAATCACCGGAGGGAATGTCCGAGAGGCTCTTGAGCGGATAACCGGGCGTCGACTGATCGATCACCGTGGCCTGGCCCGGTTTCAACTGGCTGACATCAGCGCCAAAAAACGGCGAGCGCTCGGTCCACGATCCAATCTGCAAGCGCGGCTCCGGCGTGTCCTTGCGCGTGACCACCACGAAGACGCGCCCCGTAATCGGCTGCCCATGCACCGAAGCGGGGAACGAAATTTCGAATCGCTGCCGCGGCGCGCCGCCGCAGCCCGCCAGCACCACGAGAATTGCCGCCACAATCGCGGCTGCCGCCCAATTGCGCTTGAGATTCACCCCGCGCCTCCCTGTCCAAACGTGCACCGGCCCCGCAACGCCCGCCCCGCCCGACCGCGCGCAATATATCCGCCACGCCGTCAAGCGTCAACCATTTCCATGGCAGGTACCAGAAGTCGTCCACGGCCGAAGGCCAGGTCCGCTTTGGTAGCCACGGTCAGTGCCGTTCTGACCGTGGGCCTTTCCCCAAGCCGGCATCCGGCCTTGTTCCTCAACTATCCCCACTCCCAAGCATCTCCCGAGCCTTCTCCAACAGTTCATCGATGTTTGCCGCTTCCGGCACAGTCCCCTGCGCGAACTCCTTCGCTCCACCGCCCTTCCCGCCCGCCGGGCCGAGCACGTCGCGCAGCATGCGGTTCATGTCGCCTGCCACTCCTTTCGCCTGCGCGAAGACGAACTGACGCGCGGCGCGGCTGGCGACGACGGCGCGCACAGCCGGCGCGGCGGCAAGCCGTGCGGCAACTTGCCGCAGAAACGCCGCATCTCCCTCGTCGAACGCATGAACGATCGTATGCTCGCCCGTCGCGAGCAGCGCCCCGGCCTCGAGTTCCGCCAGAACGCTCGGCCAATTGGCCCCGCTCGCGATGCGCCGTCTTGCGCTCCTCGATCATCTTCGTCACCATGGACGGCACTTCGGCCATGCCGCAGCCGATTTCGCGCGCCGCCGCTCCCAGCGTCTCGAAATCCCCGCGCGCGGCCGCGAGCGCGCGCCCGCCGCAAACGAATTCCACGCGCCAGAATTGCTTCACGCGCTCGAGCTTGCGCACCAGAATCAGCCCCACCTGCCCGGTGCGCGCCGCATGCGTTCCACCACAAGGCTGGATGTCGAAACCTTCAATCTCGAGAATCCGCAGCGTTCCTTCGCGTTCCACTTTCTTGCGAACACCCAGACCCTCCAGTTCTTCCTTTTCCCGAAAACTTATCGAGATGGGACGGTCATCGAAAATCACGCCGTTCGCCAACCGCTCGGCCTCCGCCAGGTGACGCGGCACGACGCTCGGCGCATCGAGATCGATCGTGCAAATCTCGCGGCCCAGGTGAAACGAGACCGTCGGGAAATGGAACAATTTCAGAAACGCGGCCGAGAGCAGATGCTGCCCCGTGTGTTGCTGAATATGGTCGAAGCGTCGCTCCCAATCGATCGCGCCGTGCACCGCGCCGGGAAGAACGGGCCTGTCGGTGACGTGGACGATTTCGTGGTCGTCCTCACGGTCGTAGACGTCGACGACGGCTGCTTCGCCGAGGCGGCCGGTGTCGTTCGGCTGTCCGCCAGAGGTCGGATAGAACGCCGTCCGGTCGAGCAGCACTTCGAAGCGCCCGTCACGCTCCTCGCACGAAACGACCTTGGCGTCGAATTCCCGCAAAATTGAATCGGTGTAATAGAGTCTTTCGGTCATGGTGAATTTCACATCCAGTGAGTTGCCCTGTCCGGCGCGCGAAAGGCCGCGATCGCCGCCGCCCAATGTAGCATCTTGCCGGCGATTTTTCAGTCCGAGGGGCAGCCGGTTGCCGCTTCTGCGCCAGGCCCCGGGGCGGCTTTTGCCGGCTGGGCCAAATTTGAGACACTGTTTCTTACGGCCGCGACAATCGCATCAACGGGCGGGAACGGGAAGCGCAAAACGGAGAAGGAGCACTGAACACGTTTCGATGATTCGCCTGATCGCCATCGATCTCGACGGAACACTGCTCGACAGCCGCTGGCAGGTGCCCGAGGCGAATCGCCGCGCCCTCGAGCGGGCCATCGAGCGCGGCATTCACATCGTGCTCGTTACGGGCCGGCGCTTCTCCTTCACTCGCTCGGTCACCGAGCAACTGCACGACAATATCGCACTGATCGTCAACAACGGCGCACTCATCAAATCTCCCGAAGGAGCCACGCTGCTGCGCCGCCTGCTGCCGCGCGAAGTCGCTCTCGCGGTGATCGCGGCCACGCGCGACTACCGGCCGAGCACGGCCTTGGTCTTCGACCGGCCCGAGGACAGCCAGATCGTTTTCGAGAGCATCGACTGGAACGATCCCGGCCGCCGCGGCTATTTCGAGCGCAACCGCCAGTTTCTGAAGGAAATCTGTCCGCTCGAGGACAGCCTCACCGAGGACCCGATCCAGGTGATGTACACGGGCCCGGTGGCGGAGATGCGGCGGCTTGTCGCGACGCTGCGCTCGCTTCCGTTCGCCGGCGATTTCTCGATTGCCGTGGCCGAATACGAGGCGCGCGATTTCACGATTGTCGACGTGATCGAGCATAGCTGCTCGAAAGGCAGCGCGCTCAGCCGGTGGGCGGCGCACCTCGGCGTTCGCCGCGAGGAAATCCTCGCCATTGGCGACAACCTCAACGACCGCGAAATGCTCGACTTCGCCGGCCTCGCCGTCGTCATGGGCAACGCGTCGGAAGAGTTGAAAACGCTCGGCTGGCCGGTTACGCTATCGAATGACGATGGCGGGGTCGCCGCCGCCATCGAGCAGTACGTTCTGGCGGACAGCCATTCATGAGCCGAAGCGCACTCTGGAGCGCGTTTCTCGTCGCAGCGGCGTTCGTTGCCGCCGTCCCGGCCGCGCGTGCCGATTGGGCGGTGCTGCGGAACGGACAGCGCCTCCACGTCACCGGCTACGAGCGGCACGGCTCCGAGATCGTCTTGCAGCTCGCCGGCGGGAAGGCGACACTGCCCGCCTCCGCCGTGCTCCGCTTCGAGCCCGAGGACATCTTCCCCGCCGCCAAACCCGCTCCGGCTCAAGGCCGCTACGGCGCGATCGTCGCCAAGGCCGCGAGCCAGAACGGCCTCGACCGCAATCTGCTCTCGAGCGTCATCCGCGCCGAATCCGATTTCCATCCGCGCGCCGTTTCGCCCAAAGGCGCGCTCGGCCTGATGCAGCTCATGCCCGCGACGGCGCGCAGCCTCGCCGTGCGGAATCCGTTCGATCCAGCCGACAACGTAGAGGGAGGGGCACGGTACCTGAAAGACCTGCTCGGGAAATTCGGCAATCTGAATCTCGCGCTCGCCGCCTACAACGCCGGGCCCGGCAACGTCAGCCTCTACGGCGGTGTTCCACCGTTCCGCGAAACCCGCGATTACATCGCGCGCATTCACCGCGACATGAAAAAGAAAACCGGATCGAATTCCGGCTCCGGCCTCGTCAAAATGATCTGCTCGCCGTTCGAGCCTCGCTGCCGCGAGGAATCGCCGAGTACAGCCGAAGCGTCACGTCTCCCGCTGCCATAGCTGTCGAATCCTGAAAGAGCCCTATCCAGCTCAGCGAAGCCTCGTCCCGGCTCGGTTCTGGCGGACGAGGCGGGATGGAGCGTTGTGTCGGGGCGTGCAGATAAGCGCACAGCCTGAAGTGTTCAGACTCATGACATCCTTTACACGGTGTTATCAGGACATCCTTTACACTCGCCCCGGTTTGTGACGAGGGCGGTGACCGCCCTCGGACGGGGGCGAGGATGGCTTGGGGGACCGTGGACGTAGACGAGCAGCGGATGCGGTTTGTGGTTTGCGCCAGCCGGCGCGAGAAGACGATGCAGGCACTGTGCCGGGAGTTCGAGATCTCGCGGCCAACCGGCTACGTCTCGGCTGCGGCGCTATCAGGAGGGCGGGCTGGTCGCCATGGCCGAGCGGAGCCGGCGTCCGCGCCACAGTCCGGCGCGGACGCCGGTGGGGATCGAGCAGCGCGTTGTCGAACTGCGCGAGCAGCGGCCCGACTGGGGAGCGCGCAAGCTGCGGCATCTGTTGGCGGGCGAGGGCGTGGACCTGCCGGTGATCACGGTGCAGCGGATTCTGCATCGCCATGATCTGGTGCGGCCGCAGGACCGGCATCGCGCGGCGACGAAGCGGTTCGAGCGCGGCGCGCCGAACCAGCTCTGGCAGATGGATTTCAAGAGCCCGGTGGGCTGGGACGCGCCGGTCGGCCCGCTCTCGCTGCTCGACGATCACAGCCGCTACGCCGTGACGCTCACCGGGACCTGGTCGACGCGAGCCGATGCGGTGCGCGAGTGTCTGGAAGCGGTGTTCACGCAGTCCGGCGTGCCGGAGGCGATGCTGATGGATCACGGCACGCCGTGGTGGAACATGCGGGCGGCGACGGGTTGGACCTGGCTGACGGTGTGGCTGATGAAGCAGGGCATTCGGATGCACTTCAGCGGCTATCGGCATCCGCAAACGCAAGGGAAGGTGGAGCGTTTCCATGGAACGCTGGAAGCGGCGATGCGGCGGCGCGGCGTGCCGGTCGGCGAGCAGCGCCAGGTGTGGCTGGACGCGTTCCGGCAGGAATACAACCACGTGCGTCCCCATGAAGCGCTGGGCATGCGGACCCCGGCTTCGGTGTGGAGCAAGAGCACGAAACGGTATCAGCCGAATCCGCCGGCCTGGGAATACGACGCGGGAGCCGAGGTGCGCAAGTTGCAGGCTGAGGGTCAGCTCTGCCTCGAGGGCCGCCGCTGGGACATCAGCCGGGCCCTGGCCGGCGAATGGGTGGAACTGATCCGGGTCGAAGGACGGATCCTGGTCTACTACTGCCGCAGCCTGGTCCGCGAGCTCGACCCGCTCAGCCAGCGGTCCACCGCGGTGGACCGCTGGCTGAGCGACACTGACCCGCAAGTGTAAAGAATGTCCTGATAACACTCTGTAAAGGATGTCCTGGAACTTGACACTGAAGGCTGTGCTACTGACGGCCAAGTGTGGCAGACGAAGGTCAGGGCTGGGGCTGCTGGGGCGGTTGCTGCGGAGGCTGGGGAGTTGGTGGCAGCACGCCGGTCGGAGGTTTCGGAAGTCCCGATTGCGGCGTCTGTCCGGTCGCAGGGGTTCCGGTTGGCACGGCGGCCTGCTGTCCCTGGAGCGGGTTCCAGATGAATTCCCATTCACGATAATTGCCGGCACCCATGTAAACCTTGACCGATTTCGCGTTCACCTTGCTCGCCACGCCGATCAGGTTCCCACCCATCATCTGGCCTTCATTGATGATCTGCGTGTGCGGTTGGGAAAAACTCGACGCGCCTTTCGCCGGAGTCCCGGCCGGCGCGCCGGCGGGCGCGGTTCCCGTCGCACCGGGTGTCGCTCCGGCGCCGGGCGTTCCCGGCAGCGCCATGCCCAGTTGCGCCGCCTGATATTCGGCGAGGGTGTGCCAGCGAAGGCTCCCGATCAATTGCCCGCCCGGGCCGAGATAGATCAGCCGCCAGGAGCCATCCTGCGTATTGATCGGGTCCTTGTATCTCTGGCGGAGGAAATGAATGCCATCGATGCCCTTGGCCAGCTCTCTCAGATCGTGCGGGTAGTGGCCGGTCTTGCGGTAGAAGAGGCCGATGGCGCGCTCGTACTGCTCGCCGCGCCAGATCATCAGTTTTTCCTTCTGCCGCCGGCTCTGGAGGATCAGGTTCGGCACGGCGGCGCTCGCCGCGATGATCATCAACGCGGCAATGAAGATGGCCATCAGCAGCGTGTAGCCCTGTTCGCCGTCCCGCTTGCCGGCCGCGCCGCGAGCGCTCACGCTCGCCTTGTTTCGAATCGCGCTCATTGCGTCACCGGAGGCGTCATCGTCAGCACGGCGGTGAGGCCGCTTGAGACTTCCTGGAACTCGGCCGTGTTGTTGCCGATTTGCATCAAGCGGAATCGCCCGAGCAGCGTCTCGCCCTGCGAGGCAATGTAAACGTGGTCGCCGCTGGTAAAGAACGCCAGCTTTTTCCCCGTCTTCGGGTCGACTGCCATGCCGTAGAACGTGAGCGGCACCTGCAGCGGCGGAGGCACCGGCGGGCCCGCCGGTTGCACCACCTGCGTTTTCTTCAACTGGGCGACCTTCGAAGGCGGGGGCGGCGGCGGCGTGGCGCTGAAGATATTCCGATGCGTGCCGCTGTATTCCATCTCGCGGATGCGCGCGAGCCGGTCCAGGTGCAGCGCCGGGTCCGGCACCCGCAGCGGCTGGACCGAAACCGCCTCCGGCGCGTCGGATCCGGCCATGGCGCCCGGCCGGAAATTCCAGTAGAGCACCGCTGCCAGAACCACCACCAGCGCCGTCAGAATTTTGAGCTCGGTTGCTCTCGACACGGTTCAGGTCCGGAAATAGGTATGGAGCCGGATGTTCAACTTCACCTGGCCCTTGGTGCTCGATGCCAATTGCAGGCTGTCGAGAACGTAGAAATTCTTCGACCGCTCCAATCCATTAATGAAGCGGATCAGCGCGTCATAGTTGCCTTCGATGATGGCGCTCGCATCGACTTCGGTGACGCCGTGCTCGGCCGCGTCCTTCTGCGTGAACCGCACGCCACTCGTTTGCAGGCCGGCCTTCTGGGCGATGTCGCCAAGGTCGGCGACCAGCGCGGCGTAGCCCTGCGACGGGCCGAGCAACTGCTCGTCGTAGAACCGGTCGCACTCCCCGGCGATTTCCGGAATGCCCCGCTGGACCGACTGCGCCCGGTTGAGATTCGACCGCAGCGCGGCCACTTCGGCCCGCAGGCGCACGGCGCTTAGTTGCAGCTGCTGCTCGGAAGCCGTCACGTTCATCCGCCAGCGTTCGATGGCGAGCCCGGCGTCTAACGCGAGCAATAACGCCAGCGCCACCTGCACCCATCGCTTCCAACCGAAGCGCCGGATCATGGGTCCTCCGCGGCGCGTTCCGGGGCGGCCGTGTGCTCGGACGTCGTCGCGCCTTCCGGGGCCGTGGCGCCCGAATAGACCGCGTCCAGATCTACGTCCACCTGGTCGGTGCCTTCGCTTTCCGTCGCGCGCGTTTCCGAGTTCACCCGGACATGGGAAAACGCGGGCGAGGCCTGCAGCGCATCGAGAAAATCGATCTTGCCTTTATCGCTCGATGCGCCCACCACCAGCTTCACGTCCACTTGGCCGTTCTGCATTTTCGGCGCGATGCTCACCACGCGCACGCCGGGTGGCAGCACCTTCTCGAGATCGGTGAAGATTTTCGTCCACGGGAAGCTGCGCTGATCGATCAGCGAGTTCAGAAACGCCGCCCGGTCCATCACCGTCTTCGTTTTCGCGGAATTGAAATAGCCCGCCAGTTCCTGCCGTTCGGCGCTCATGGCCACCAGCTGATTCTGGTAATGGGAAATCGTCTCGCGCTCGCCCCGGTTGTGGCGCCAGGTGTGATAGACGCTCGTCGAGAGCAGCACCAGGGCCACCAGCCCGACGACGCCCAGCGCCGTCGCTCCGGCAATGAAGCGCCGGTGACTTTCGAGCGGCTGGGTGGCGACGTTGAGCCGTACTTTCATCTCATGCGCCCCGGTTCAGGTGCCAGCCGACAAGCGGCGCCAGTTGCCGCGAGAGCAGATCGGCCGCTCCTTCTGGCAACCGGTCGCTTTCCGGCCCGTTCTCGCCCAGCAAACCGACCGGGCAGCCCAGTTCCTTCTCGAGCCGCCGCCTCAGTTCGCTGCCGTAGCTCTCCATTCCGGACAACCGCACGCTCTCCACGTTGCGCTGCGCCCGGTCCTGGAAAAACGCCACGGCGGGGAAAATCTCATCGAGCAGGGCCTGTGGGTCGGGCTGCACGCCGAGTTCGGTGCAGCGGTAGAGCGCCAGGCGCCCGGCGTCGACGATGGCCGTTGTCAGGCCCACGCCGCCAAGCCGCACCAGCAGCACCGCTGGTCCGTCCTCGACCAGCGGCAGCGCCGATAGCGTCTCGCCGAGCACCACGCCCGGCTCGAGGCCGGCCTTGCGCAGCAGCTCTTCGTATTCCCGAATCACCGATTCCCGCGCCACTGCCGTCACCACTTCCAGATTTCCGTCCGCCGACCGCTGCTCGCTCCAGGAAAGCAGCGTCTCTTCCACCGGGAACGGAACGCTTTTTCGCAGCCGCCAGCGCAGGAGCGGCGCCGCGTCGGACGCCTTTCGCGGGAAACTCTCGAAGCCCAGCAGGAAAATGCGGACGATCGGGTCCGGCAGCAGCACCACCGCCTCGTGCCGCGCCCCGCGCACGCGTTCCACCGCCCGACCGACCGCCTGGGTCACCGCTTCGGCATCGGCCAGGTTCGGCTGCGAAGGCGACGGGCGCAACGCCCCGGGCGGCAGCGCCTCCTCGGCGAACGCCTCCAGCCGGTGCAGCCCCCAGCGCGCCATGGCAACGCGCTCGGCGCCGATCTGGCAGACCAGGTCGGGATGCGGCTGCGCGCCGAGCCAGCGGCTGAAACGCCGGAGAGGGCCGGCGCTCTCGCGTGCGGCGCGACGGGTGGTGAGACTATTCAATGAAGGTGACCTTGTTGATCTCGCGCAGCGTGGTGAGGCCGTCGCGCACCTTGTCCAGGCCCGAATCCCGCAGGAACGTCATTCCTTCCTCGCGGGCAGCGTGCTTGATCTCGCTGGTGGGCCGGCGGTTGATGATCATGTCGCGGATGCGGTCGGTGAGATCAAGAATTTCGGCGATGGCCGTGCGCCCGCGGAACCCGCTCCCGGAGCATTCCAGGCAACCGATCGCGTCGTAGAACGGATGGTCGCTCCACTCGCGCGGATCGAGTCCGGCCTCCTCGAGTTCCTGTTTCGTGTAGCGGACTTCGCGCTTGCAGCTCTCGCAGACCACGCGCACCAGCCGTTGCGCCAGAATGCAGTTCAGCGCCGCTACGAAGTTGTAGGGCTCGACGCCCATGTTGATGAACCGGCCGATCACGTCGAAGACGTTGTTGGCGTGGACGGTGGTGAAGACGAGGTGTCCGGTGAGCGCGGCGGCGATGGCGATCTGCGCCGTCTCGATGTCCCGGATCTCGCCCACCATGATCTTGTCCGGGTCGTGCCGCAGAATCGACCGCAGGCCGCGGGCGAAGGTGAGTCCCTTCTTCTCGTTCACCGGGATCTGCGTGATGCCCCGGATCTGGTATTCGACCGGGTCTTCGATGGTGATGATCTTGTCCTCGTCGGACTTGATCTCGTTGACGCAGGCGTAGAGCGTGGTCGTCTTGCCGGAACCTGTGGGCCCGGTGACGAGCATCATGCCGTAGGGCTCGCGGATGTATCGGCGCAGGCGCTTCAGGTCGCGATCGGCGAAGCCGACGACGTCCAGGTTCAGGTTGCGGAATTTCTCGCTCAGGCTCTCCTTGTCGAGCACGCGTAGCACGGCGTCCTCTCCGTAGATGGAAGGCATGATCGAGACGCGGAAATCGATGAAACGGCCCTTGTAGCGGACGCGGAAGCGGCCGTCCTGCGGAATACGCCGCTCGGCGATGTCGAGCTCGCTCATCACCTTGATGCGGCTGAGGATCGTCGAATGCCATTCGCGGGCGAGCGGGGTCATCGCCTCCTGGAGCACGCCGTCGATGCGGTATTTCACCGCGACCTCGTTGTCGCGGCTCTCGATGTGGATGTCGCTCGCGCGCCGCTCGAGCGCGGTGAAGATCACCGTATCCACCAGGCGCACCACCGGATTGACGGCGGTGTCCTCGGTCAGCCGGTCGATCGAGATGTTCTCGTCGCCCTCTTCGTCGGCCACCACCTGGAGGGTGGTGAATCCCTCGGTCGCCTGCTCGAGCACGCGCTGCGACTGCTCGGTGCGCTTCAGCAGGTCGCTGATCTGCGAAGCGGTCGCGACTTTCAGCACGAGCTTGTAGCCCAGCAGCAGCGACAGTTCGTCGCTCTGCACCAACTGGCTCGGATCGGAAACGGCCACCACCAGCGATCCGTTCCGCGATTCCAGCGGAACGAAACTCCAGCGGAACATCAATTCGGCGGGAATCCGGCGAAACAGCTCGGGATCGATCCGCTGTTCCCGCAAGTCGACGAACGGACAGCGGTAGCGTTCGGCCAGCTTTTGCGCGCGTTCCCGCTCCTGCTGCTCGTCGGGACGCCCTTCGCGCACGATGTCGCGTTCTGTGGCCATAAACGCCTAGCCTCCCAAATTTCCCACGCTGAAGCTGAACAGGGGCAAATAGAGGGCGATCAAGATAAAGGCTATCACACACCCCATGAGCACCAAAATCGAGGGTTCCACGATCGAAATCAGGGTCGTCAGCCTCGCGTTGACCTCTTCCTCGAAGAATTCCGCCACGCTCGCCAGCATCGCCGCGAGCGCGCCCGATTCCTCTCCCACCTGGATCATGTCGATGGCCAGGTTGGGCACCAGCTTCGTCTCGGCCAGGCTCAAGGAAAGCGATTGACCCTCCCGCACGCGCTGCGCCGCCCGGCCCAGTGCCCCGGCGACCAGCCGGCTCCGCAGCGCGCCTCCCGCCGTTTCCAGCGCCGGTACGAGCGGCGTGCCGCCGGTGAGCAGCGTCGAAAGCGTGCGCGCGAACTGGGCCACCTGGAATTTCACCCAAATATCGCCCGCCACCGGCATTTTCAGCTTCAGCCGGTCCTTGGCGACCGCACCCTTCTCGGTGCGCGAGTAGAAAAACGCGGTCAGCGCCATCACCACTATCGCGATCAGCGTCCCGAGCACGTAACCCCTGAATCCGGTGACCAGTTCGATCAGAAACTGCGTCGGCCCCGGCAGCGGTACGTTCATGTCCTTGTACAGCATCGCGAATCGCGGGATCACGTAGGTGACCAGGTAGGACAGAATCCCCGTCGCCACGACCACCAGTATGATCGGGTAGACCAGCACTCCCGTCAGCTTTTTTCGCAGTCCGCTCGACGTCTTCTGGTAGACAATGTACTGGTCGAGCACACCCGGCAGGTTGCCGCTCTTCTCGCCCGCCAGGACCGTGCTCGTATACACCGGCGGGAAGATTCCTTGCGCCTCGATCGCCTCGGAAAGCAGCGCACCGTCACGCACCTGCTGCCGCACGTCGGAGAGCACCGGCCGCAGCCGCGGCGCCGCGGTGCGATCGGCGAGCAGATCGAGTGCCTTCAGGATCGGCAGTCCGGCCTTGATCAGGGTGTTGAATTGCTGATTGAAGATCAGGAAGTCGTTACCGCGGACCGCGCGGTCCCGTCTCTGGAACACGCCTTCGAGACTCAGCGCTCGCCGGCGCCGCACACCGTAGATGAAGAGCCCGCGATCGGTCAGCTTATTTCGAGCTTCTTCTTCCGATTGAGCGGTTTCGACCTGCTCGAATACGTGACCAGCGGGATCGGCTACCTTGCAAACGAATTCGCCCATGCCACCCCGCGGTTGCCTCCGCGAAAGAACTCGTAAAAGTTTAACATCTGGGGAACATAAGGGAAAGTTTGCCCCAGACCCCTGCGCCGGGTTGGTAACGTACCCCGATCGCGCCCGAACCGGCCCAGTCGCCAGACGATAAGTCCCAAGCTTTCCAGTCAATTGCCGGAGCAAGGCGCCTATCTAACTTCCGCCCGTTCGAGGAAGATCAAAACCCCGGCCTTAACACCGAAGGCCGGGGCACCCGACGGCCTCCCGCACTTCGAGAGATATCAGTGTATTGGGCGACCATCCGCAATCCTCGGTTAAGGGAATGTAATTGTCCCACCGTTGACCGCGCAAAGCGCGGGTGCCAAAATTCCTCTTTCCGATCCACCAGGGAGGGTTGCCCTGTCCGCGGACAGTTCCATCGTTGGCCATCTCGCCGCTTTGTGGCGCTATCCGGTCAAGTCCATGATGGGCGAGGAACTGAACGCCACTCACGTCACCGGGCGAGGTCTCGCCGGCGATCGCGCCTACGCGCTTGTCGACACCGCCAGCGGTCACTTGGCGAGCGCGAAAAATCCTCTCAAATGGGCGAGACTCTTCGATTGCCGCGCCGCTCTTGTCGCTACTCCAGACCCCGGCACGGCCTTACCTGCCGTCCGAATCACGCTGCCGACCGGCGAGATTGCCACCAGCGATGATCCTCAACTCAGCGCGGCCCTCTCGCGCGTATTCGGCCGCGAAGTCTCCCTCCGCACCGCCCCCGGCGCCCCGCCCACGCTCGAAGAATACTGGCCGGACATCGACGGCCTCTCGCGCCGCGACGAAGTCGCGGAGCAATCCATCGCCTCCGCCGCGCCGCCCGGCACGTTTTTCGATTACTCCGCCGTGCACGTGGTCACCACTGCGACGCTCGACACCCTGCGCCGCGCGTATCCCCAGGGCCGCTTCGAAGCCCGGCGATTTCGCCCCAATCTCGTGATCGCTTCCCCGCCCGGCGAGGAGGGTTTCGTCGAAAACGTTTGGCCGGAACGCACGCTCATCATCGGCGACGAAGTCCGCCTCGCGATCCTGGTTCCCGCGCCGCGTTGCGTCATGACCACCCTCGCGCAAGGCGATATGCCCGCCGACCCCGGCATCTTGCGCGGGATCGTTGAACACAATAACGTGCTCATCCCCCAGCGCGGCCGTAAATATCCCTGCGTCGGCGTTTTCGCCCGCGTGCTGCGCGGCGGTGTCATCCGTCGCGGCGACACCTGCCGGCTCGAATAACCAGGCGTTTCCGGTCCCGGAGCCGGCACCAGCCTTCAGGATGACAGAGGATCAAGAGGGAAACGAAAACGGGGCGGCCAAAGGCCGCCCCGTGGTGAAAACGAAATCAGCGGGAGGAATTTCCGCCGGCCGGCTTATGACTGGGCCGACGGCTCCGCTTCCTGCGGCTGTTGTCCGTGCTGCTTGTCGCGCTGCTCGCGCAGCACGGCTTTGCGCGAGAGGCGGATGCGGTTGCCTTCGATTGAGAGCACCTTCACCAGGATCTGGTCGCCTTCCTTCAGCTCGTCGCGAACGTTCTTGATGCGGTGTTCGGCGACTTCGCTGATATGCAGCAGACCATCGGTGCCGGGGAACAGCTCGACGAAGGCGCCGAATTCGGCCAGGCGAACCACTTTCCCGAGGTAGGTCTTGCCCGTTTCGGGGGTGGCCGTCACGTCGCTGACCATCCGGAAAGCGGCTTCGCCGGAGGTGGCGTCGGTCGAATAGATGTGAACGGTGCCGTCGTCCATGACGTCAATCTTCGCCCCGGTCGATTCGGTGATCGAGCGGATTTTCTTGCCGCCGGGTCCGATGAGGTCGCGGATCTTGTCGGTGGGGATTTTCAGGGTGATCAGCCGCGGGGCGTACTGGGAGACTTCCTTGCGCGGCTCGGAGAGCGCCTTTTCCATGATGTCGAGAATGTGCATCCGGGCGCGCTTGGCCTGATCGAGCGCCTCGCGCATCATCGGAATGCTCACGTTGGTCACCTTGATGTCCATCTGGAGCGAGGTGATTCCCTCGCGCGTTCCGGCCACCTTGAAGTCCATGTCGCCGTAGTGGTCCTCGGCGCCGGCGATGTCGGTGAGGATCAAGTAGCGGTCGTCCTCGCCGGTCACCAGGCCCATGGCGATTCCGGCGCACGCCGAGCGGATCGGCACGCCGGCGTCCATCAACGCCAGCGACCCACCACATACGGTCGCCATCGAGGAAGAGCCGTTCGATTCGAGAATGTCGGAAACGACGCGAATCGCGTAGGGGAAATCCGCCTCGGCCGGCAGCAGGTTCAGCAGCGCGCGCTCGGCGAGCGCTCCGTGGCCAACCTCGCGGCGGCCCGCGCTACGCAGCGGTTTCACCTCGCCGACGCTGAACGGCGGGAAGTTGTAGTGGAGCATGAACCGCTTGAACGCATCTTCTTCGAAGAGCAGGTCGAGCCGCTGCATGTCCTCTTTCGTTCCGAGCGTCGCGGTCGCGAGCGCCTGCGTCTCGCCGCGGGTGAAGAGCGCCGAGCCGTGCACGCGCGGCAGGAAGCCCACTTCGCAGGTGATCGGGCGAACCTGGTCGAACGCGCGGCGGTCGGGGCGCTGGCGGCGCACCAGCACGTCGTCGCGGAAGATGTCCTCGCGGAGGGTCTCGAACGCGCGAGCGGCCAGCTTGCGCTTTTCGGTCTCGGTGTCGGGAATGGTGGCGAGCCATTCATTCTTGAGCGCGTCGACCTGTACGTAGCTTTCGCGCTTGGGGTATTTCGCCGTGTTGAGGTAATCCTCGAGCTTGGCGCGGTATTCGCCGCTCACCTGCTTGTAGAGTTCCTCGTCGAACGGCACCACCGGCGGAGGCAGTTTCTGGACGCCCACCTTCGCTTGCAGTTCCTTGATCGCCGCGACGATCTTGCGGATCTCCGCGTGCCCGAACTCGAGCGCGTCGATGATCGTGTCCTCGGACACCTCGATCGAGCCGGCCTCGACCATCACGATGCCCTGCTCGGTTCCGGCGACCACGATGTTCAGCCGGCTGGTCTTCTGCTCGGCCACGGTCGGGTTCGCTACCAGCCGCCCTTCGAGCAGCCCCACCCGCACCGCGCCGATCGGACCATTGAACGGAATCGGCGAAATCGAAATTGCCGCCGAAGCGCCCACCAGGCCGATCACGTCAGGATCGTTCTCGCTGTCGGCCGAGAGCACCATCGTCATGACCTGCGTCTCGTGCGACCATCCCGGAGGGAGCAGCGGCCGGATCGGCCGGTCGGTCAACCGGGAAACCAGCACTTCGCGCTCGGACGGCCGTCCTTCGCGCTTAAAAAAACCGCCGGGGATTTTCCCGGCCGAATAGGTGTATTCGCGATAATCCACCGTCAACGGGATGAAATCCTTCTCCGTTGGCCTTCGGTCCATGCAGGCCGTAGCCAGTAGTACCGTATCGCCGTAGCGCGCCAGCACCGACCCATCGGCCTGCCGCGCCACGCGTCCTGTTTCGAGCACCAGGTCCCGTCCGCCGATCTCTACTCGAACTTCATTCGACATTGTTTTTTCCTTTTGCATTCAGCGTGTCCAGCTCCGCCCCCGCGGGACGGAATTGGGAAAAAGGGAGGAAGGCGTTTGGAGATGCAGCTCAACGCGAGCGCCGGTTCCGCGCGGAGGTTCGCTCGATTGTCGGGGAAACCCCGGCCGCAGCCGGAGAGAGGCAGGCAAATTCCCGGGTACCCGGGACGTTACTTGCGCAAGCTAAGACGTTCCACAATCTCGCGGTACCGTTCCGGGGCGCGACGATTCAGGTAGTCCAACAGGCGGCGCCGCTTGTTGACCATCATGATCAGCCCGCGGCGGGAGGCGAAGTCTTTGCGATGGAGTTTCAGGTGTTCGGTCAGGTATCTGATCCTCTCGCTCAAAAGAGCGATCTGGACCTCCGGAGAGCCCACGTCCTTCGAGCTCTGCCGGTACTGCTCAATCAACATCGCCTTCATTCCGTCAAGTCGGCTGCTGGATGCCATTTGGTGTCGCGCGTCCGCTCCTTCGCTGTTCATCTCTTTTTCAATCGGAGATAGTACCAAACCCGCGGGTTTCGGGCAACTCATTCCTCGGAAACCCTGGCCCGTCCCGGCTCAGCGCGGTGCCCGGGCGCCGTCGCGGATCAGGGAGAGGAACTCCTCGCGCGTCTGCACGTGCTCGCGGAACGCGCCCAGCATGGCGCTGGTGACCGCGCGCGAGTTCTGCTTTTCGACGCCCCGCATCACCATGCACAGGTGCTGCGCCTCGATCACCACGCCCACGCCTTCCGGATCGGTCTGCTCCATGAGCGCCTCGGCGATCTGGCGCGTCAGCCGCTCTTGCAATTGCAGCCGCCGCGCGTATAGGTTCACGAGTCGCGCCACCTTGCTCAGCCCGATCACCCGCTTGCGCGGGATGTAGCCGACGTGGCAGCGGCCGAAAAATGGCAGCAGATGATGCTCGCACAGGCTGTAAAGCTCGATGTCCCGCACCACCACCATCTGGTCGTAGGCCACCTGGAACATCGCGCCACCCAATAACTTGCCTGGGTCCTGCCGGTACCCGCTCGTCAGGTAGCAGAACGCCTTCTCGAATCGCTCCGGCGTCTTTCGCAGGCCTTCCCGGTTCGGGTCTTCTCCGATGGCTTCCAGCATTTGTCGGACGAGCTGCGCGATCGTGCCCGGCGCAGGCGGACAATTCACCGCGGAATCGCTTTTGTCACTCACGCTGTTCTCCTCAAAATCTCAGCCGCCAATGCAGTCGATGAAGCTCGACGGCGGTCGTCTTCTCTGCCGGTTGACCGGACTGGACGGGCACCCTGCTGGAGCCAGAATCGCCGGCGAGACGCCAGTGCTCACACCGTCCCCCCGCCAGTGCCGCCACTCAGCTTTCAAAGGCTTTGGCCCCGGCTTTCTGGCCCCCGGCGGCCGCAGTTTCCCGCAATCTCACATTCTTCGATGCCCACTCGCCACGCCGGTCGCAGTCGTTTTATTATAGGTATGCCATGTGGATGAGGCGAATACTCTCCTATCTTGCGCTCGCCGGGGCTGCGGCCCTGCTCATCGCGTTTTCCATTCCCAGCTACGACGAAGGCAAGCCGAGCATCGCCGGCCGCACCGCGCAGAATTTTTCTTTCACGCTCGACGGCCAGCCCACGAATCTCACCGCGTTGCACGGCAAGGTCGTCGTACTGAACTTCTGGGCCACCTGGTGCCCGCCTTGCGTCGACGAGACGCCGTCGCTCGAGCGCATGTACACGGACCTGAAGCCGCTCGGCGTCACCGTGCTCGGCGTGAGCGTCGATGACGACGCGTCCGCGTACCAGAAATTCCTCGTCGATCACGGCATCACCTTCCCCACCTATCGCGACGCGAACAAGAAAATCCCCATTTCCTACGGCACCGCGATGTACCCGGAAACGTACATCATCAGCCGCGACGGAAAGATCGAGCGCAAGCTCATCGGCGAACAGGACTGGAGCAGCCCCCAGATGCTCGCCTACCTCACCGCGATCGCCAAAGGCCAGACCCCCACAAAGTTTTAGTTCTTCCCTTCGGGACAGAAGCGATGGCACGCGAGGGCGCGGGGACCGCGCCCCTACGGTGACGTTTCGGCAGGGACAAACCCGGTCGAGTGCGATTGTATTCCCGGGCGGCGCGGGGTATGTTATCGGTCGCTTGAAAACTGGGAATCACAGGGTGTGAGAATTCCGGGGGGAGTCGATTCCGGGCCAGCCTCTCAAACTGAACGTGTGCCGAATCGGCTTGAAGAACTTGGCCTGACCTCTCCACAAGGGGCTCGATGACACTTACACCGGGAATCAAACTCGGGCCGTATGAGATCGTCGGCGCGCTCGGCGCGGGCGGCATGGGCGAGGTGTATCGCGCCCGCGACACGAAACTGGGCCGCGAAGTCGCCCTGAAGGTCTTGCCCCAGGAGTTCGCCGCCGACGCCGAGCGCATGGCCCGCTTCGAGCGCGAGGCCAAAGTCCTCGCGTCGCTGAACCATCCGAACATCGCAACCATCCATGGCATGGAAGAATCGGGCGACGTGCGTGCACTGGTCATGGAGTTGGTCCCCGGTCAAACGCTGGCCGAGCTGCTCATGACGAGCACGGGGACGCCCGGCAGGGTGATGCCTCTCGACGAGGCGCTGCCCATCGCGAAGCAGATTGCCGACGGCCTCGAATACGCACACGAGCGCGGGATCGTTCATCGCGACCTGAAACCGGCCAATGTAAAGGTCACCCCGGATGGCATCGTGAAGATTCTCGATTTCGGCCTGGCAAAGGCGCTCGAAGGCGAGGGCGCGGCGGCGGGCGATCCTTCGAGTTCGCCAACGATGAGCCGGCTGGCAACGCAGGCTGGCATCATCCTCGGCACTGCCTCCTACATGTCGCCCGAACAAGCCAAGGGTAAAGCGGTGGATCGCCGCGCCGATATCTGGGCGTTCGGTTGCGTTCTGTACGAGATGCTGACGGGCCACAAGCCCTTCGATGGGGAAACCGTCACCGACATTCTGGCGGCTGTGGTGATGAAAGGGCCGGACTGGAGAGCGTTTCCGGCTGGCACGCCTCCGGCTATTGTGCGGCTGCTGCGCCGGTGCCTGACAAAGGATGCCCGCGAGCGCCTGCAGGCGATCGGCGAGGCGCGCATTGCAATTCAGAAAGTCGAAAAGGGTGAAACGGAGCTGGTGAGCGGTTCGGCGGTGATCCTGCCCCCGCCCGCGTCGGTTCCAGCGTGGCGGCGGGCGCGGCCCTGGGCCGTAGCCGCCGCCCTGGCGGCTCTGTTGGCAGGCGCAATTGTGTACTTTACGGTCGGCCAGAAGGCGCCCGCTGAGCCAGTCACTCGGTTCGCGGTGACATTGCCGGCCAATCAGGCTCTCGCCGATGTGGACAGCCTCACTGTCGCGATTTCACCTGACGGCAGGACGCTGGCCTACGTGGGCGTCGATGGGAACAGCACGGGGCTGTACGTGCGGCGGATGGGAAGCCTTGACGTGAAACTGCTGCCAAACACGCGCGGGGCAACCGGGCCGTTCTTCTCCCCCGACGGCCAGTGGATCGGCTTTTTTGCCGACGGGAAATTGAAGAAAATCTCCGTCGACGGCGGCGCCGCGATCGCGCTCGCGGACGCTGACCCGACAGTCGAGCGTGGCGGGACCTGGTCGTCGGACGGAAACATCATTTACTCTCCCGACTTCTCTTCCGGCTTGATGCGAGTGAGCGCAACCGGGGGCACGCCGGTACCCGTGGCCACACCCGACAACCAAAAGGGCGAACGGAGCTTTCGCTGGCCGCAGGGGCTTCCGGACGGCAAGCACGTTCTCTTCACAGTCGGCACGATGAACAACCCGGGTTACTACGGGGACGCAACCATTGACGCGGTCTCGCTCGCCACGGGCAAGCGGCAGGTGGTGCTCAAAGGCGCGAGCATGGCCCGCTACGTCGCGCCTGGCGAACTGGTCTACGCGCACGACAGCGTGCTTTATGCCGTGCCGTTCGATCCGGCGAGCCTGCGCGTGACCGGTACGCCGGTGCCCGTGGTGGATCAAGTGAGCGGCAATTCCGGGAGCGGGGCAGCCTTCTTTGCCGTGGCGGCGAACGGAACCTTGGCGTACGCTCCCGGCTCGAACGTTTCGGCCCAGACAAATGTCGTGTGGATCGACCGCCAGGGAACCGTTACGCCGGTACCTCTTCCACCCAACGCCTATTCGATGCCCCGGCTTTCACCTGATGGCAAAGAGATGGCGTTGACGGTAGGCCCGGGGCTGGGCAGCCAGGCGAACGACGTAGGGATCTACGATTTCGCTCGCAAGACATTCAATCGGCTCACCTTCGGCGGTGGCAGATTCCTCGCGGTATGGACGAGGGATGGGAAACAGGTGACCTACGCGCGCCAAGGCGGCGGGTCGAACGGCATCTACTCCAAGCCCGCGGACGGGAGTGGGGCCGCGCAACTGCTTTGGGCCACCGGTGGACAAGTCACCATGATTCCCTCCTCGTGGACACCGGGAGACAAGGCGTTGATCGTCGACGAGCAAGGCACGGCGACCCGCGGGGACATTCTGCTGTGGACACCTGGTATCAAGACATCGCAGCCTATCCTCGCCACCTCCGCCAACGAATACGATCCCCAGATTTCGCTGGACGGCCACTGGCTCGCCTACGTCTCCGATGAATCGGGACACGATGAAGTCTACGTCCGGGCGTTTCCCGGCCCGGGCGGCATGTGGCAGATCTCGGCCGGCGGCGGAAGCGCTCCGGTCTGGCGAAAGGATGGGCGCGAGCTTTTCTATATCAGCGGCGACAAGATGATGGCCGTCGACATTCAGACCCAGCCAACCTTCTCCGCCGGAACTCCCCACGAACTTTTCCATGGAGGATTCGAGCAGTCCAACTTCCCCTTCACCGGCTACGACGTTTCGCTCGACGGGAAACGGTTCCTGATGATCGCCCCTTCCGGCAACGACCAGGGACGAACGCAAATCAACGTTGTGCTGAACTGGGCGAATGAACTCCGCCGCCTCACCTCTTCGCCGAAACAGTAGGCGTCCGCCAACCCCCTCGCTGCCTGCCTTCCCGGTTCCTCAGTTGGGCTTGGAAAGACGCGGCTCGCCCTCTGGGTGGGCGAGCCGCTTGGTGGGAGAAGACAGGGTGAGGGGCTTGAACTGGAGGCTCCCGGTTATGGGCTCCGGAAGCCCCCATCGAGATGCACGGCTTGCCCGGCTAAGGCCAGCCGGGCGTCGGGGTCATCCATCCTAGCTTTCCTCTCAGAGGCAGGTGGGAGAAGTCACCCCATTTCCGGTTACATGAGCCCCTTCCGTCTCATGCTTCCAGAAGCGAGGTGACGGTCGCCGTGCACCTCGACCTGCCATAAAGCACGCGCCTTTCCAATGAAGCCATTTTCGATCCTGCTAAGTCTTTTACAATCCTGTTGTTATAAATTCGCTCGGCGCGCCGCCTACGGTCCTCTTTCGGCACTGGCCCGAAATGAATTTGCGCTTCCCGTTCCGCTACAGATTGCGCCCCTTTTTCGGGTTGCGGACGTGCGACTGTCGTGTCCAACGACTTCCCTTCTCTTTTCGCTCGTTCACAAGAATTGAAGCGGATCATTTGCAGCTCGGCTGGCATACGCGTGTGTTCCAGAGGGCCGCGCCGATGTGCGGGCCCGCGCCCATGGCGGTGAACGGAATCCAGTAGCGATTGTGTTCCCATTTTCTGGACAGATAGACGCCGACCAGCAAAGGCGCGTCGAGCGCGATGCTCGTGGCATACGAACGAAGCCGGCTGGGCTGCGAACCAAACAAGGGATTGCCCTCTTGCGCGCCGCGGCCCCGAGCCATTTGCGTCGTTTCCACGTCGGCGACGATCGAGCCGCCAATCAGCGCGAAGCTCATCCAGAGCTTCTTATCCTTGAACCAATGCCATTTCGGGGCGGCATGCGCCGGAACGCAGACGAATAAAGCCGCCAGCAGAACTATCGCCTTTCTCATCTCTTCCTCCATTCGGATGGATCTCTTCGGTTGAAGCTGGTTGGGGTTCAGGGGGAGTTTGCGGCTCGTCATGTTCCCTTCCTTCGCTGCGGCGTGGTGGAACAGCCCCCGAAGCTCGCAGGCAGCGGAAGGAGTGAGAAATGGGGCCGCAAGATCTAAAAATTGCGGACGTCAGCGAGGCGCACGGAACCCGAAAGCAGACACTTTCACTGGCTTCCCTCGCAGGAGCAGGCGGAGGATGTCACGCCGGTTCCGGTAGCAAGAGCCCCTTCCCTCTCATGCTTCCAGAATCGGCGTGACGAGGTCGAGCACCTCGACTCCTCAAAAAGCACACAGCCTGCCAAGCGCGGCGGGCTCGCCTGCCTCTACGTTCTTTGCTTGCAAGAGGTTGGAAATGCCTTCGCGCTGCGCTTCTACAACCCATCCCGCCAATGGCCCGAAATGAAATTGCGCTTCCCGTTCTGTTACGGCGTGCACCTCTTTCCTAGTTCGCAGCGTCCAATCTATAGTTATGATTCCGCATGCAAATTCCGTCCCTGCGGTGCCTTTGGCCCTTCACGCGCTGATGCTTGTCCAGGTGTTGTCTTCCCCCATGGCCGGCATCCTCCATTTCCTGCTCCAGCACGGTTATCCGGTGCTTTTTGCCTGGGTTTTCCTGGAACAGGCGGGCCTGCCGATGCCTTCTTCACCCCTGCTATTCGTTGCGGGGGCGCTGGCCGGCGCCGGGAAGATGGGATTCACCGAGACGATCGGGCTGGTGATGCTGGCGGCCATGACGGCTGACACGGCGTGGTTCCTGTGGGGTCGGTGGCGCGGGGCGGGCGTGCTGCGGGTGGTGTGCCGGATTTCGCTCGAGCCGGACACCTGCGTCCGGCGCACGAAGGAGGCCGTGGCGCGTCACGGCCGGCTGGCGATCCTGGCGTCGAAATTCGTTCCCGGCCTGAACGCGGCGGCGCCCCCTCTGGCGGGCGTCACCGGCATGAGCTTGCCCGAGTACCTGGCGCTCGACAGCTTGTCAGCCCTGCTTTGGGCGGGGGCGTTCATGGGGCTGGGGCGCATTTTCAGCCGGCAACTGGACCTGCTTGCTTACTACGTTCGCGGATTCGGCGGCGCGGTGCTGGCGCTGCTGCTGGCGCTGCTGGCCGTCTATATCACGCGGAAATACCTGGCGCGCCGCAAGCTGCTGCGCGGCATCTGGACCGAGCGCATCGAGTCCGCCGAGTTGCGCCGCCTGATCGAGGATGGCGATCCGCTGGCGGTGGTCGACCTGCGCCACAACATGGATTTCCGGCTGCATCCCTTTGTCATCCCCGGCGCCACGCATCTCGACCCCGGCGAACTCGACAGCCGGCAGCAGGAGATTCCGCGGGACCGCGAAATCATCCTGTACTGTACTTGACCAAACGAGGCGACGAGCGCCCGTGCGGCGCTCAGGCTCAAGCAGAAAGGCTTTGACCGCGTCCGGCCGCTGGCCGGAGGGCTGCACGCCTGGCGGGCACTGGGATATCCCGTGGAACTCGTCGCACAGCCGTCGGAGACAGACGTCCCCTTGACGCCGCCCGCGCCAGTTTCCGCCGGCGGAAGCACCTGAAGCTGGCTTCTTGTAGGCAGCCGCCATTCCCGGCATAATGACAAATTGAGGAGAGAAAAGGAATGAAGCGTTCGACGGTGCTTTTCGGTTCGGCGGCTGCGCTGGTGGCGCTCGGCATCGGAGTGCTGGTGGCCAAGCGCGTGCCGAAGCTCTTTTCGTCGACCGCCATGGCCGCTCCCCGCGCATCGAACCTGGCGCAAGCGTCGCCGCAGCAGCAGCATTTCGTCCTGAAATTCGTCAAGAATCCCGAGCCGGTGCCCAGCTTCAACCTGCAATCCTTCAGCGGCCAGAACGCTCAATCCCGCCGAATGGCGCGGGAAAGTGTTGATCCTGAACTTCTGGGCTACCTGGTGCGGGCCGTGCCGGTATGAAATTCCGGAACTGATGGCGTTGCAGAAGCAATTTCCCAACTCGCTGCAGGTGATCGGCCTGTCGGTGGACGAGGCTCCGCCGGCGGAGGTGAAGCAGTTCGCCACACGCATGGGGATCACCTACCCGGTGGCCATTGCCAGCGACCAGTTGCAGAACCGTTTCGGCGGCATCCTCGCCCTTCCCACCTCGTTCGTGATCGACCGCCAGGGCCGCGTGGTTCAGAAACACGTCGGGCTGGTGCCCCAGGAATACTACGCGATGGAAATCAGCTATCTGGCGGGCAAAAAAGTCGACGCGGATGTCCAGACCTTCGTCGACGAGGGACAGGTTTTCCCCTCCAACGTCAAGAACGCCAAGACGATTCCCGGCGTCGATATGTCGAAGCTGACGCCGGCCGAGCGCAAAGTCGCTTTGCGCAAGATGAACGAGATGCACTGCACCTGCGGCTGCGACTACACCGTGGCCCAATGCCGCGTGCTCGATTCCGCTTGCCCGGTTTCGAAGGCGGTGGCGCAGAAGATCGTCGACGAGATCGCCCGCCAGGGCGCGACGCCCGCCAAAGCCGCGGCCACTTCCCCCGCGCGCCCCACCCGCTAGACGGAATTCATCCCATACATCCGAGCAAAAGGCCGCAGCCATCTATAACGGAGCCGGCTCTGTCAAGAGACACCTGTAGCGGAGAGCGGCGGTGGCTCTTGTTTTTTTCTTACCAGGATCTTTTGCTCGTCCGACCAAGGCTCGTCGCTTTCGATCCTGCGGTGGCCACTGGTTGGTGCCACCAGCCATCTATTCGGTCACCGACTACCGACCATGATCTCTTCTGCGAACTCTCCCGATCGCTCGGGAGAGGCAGGGCGCCCAATCAAGAGTGCGATGGGGTTGCCCCCACCATGGCTGTGGCCGGGCTGCCCTGCCGGTCACCTTCCACGCTGGTCTGTTGGGACGAGCGCAGAATCCAATACAACCGCACCGCCAGCTTGCGGGCCACGGCGACCTTGGCGATGTTGGCGCCGCGGCGGTGCTTCAAACGGGTGTAGCAACGATGCAGTTCCGGATCGTGCCGCGCGGCCGTGTGCCCGGCTTCGACCAGCAGCCAGCGCAACATCACATTGCCCTGCTTGCTGATGTGTCCCAGGCGCTGGCGGCCGCCCGAGGAATCCTCGCTCGGGATCAGTCCCAGGTAACTGATCAACTGTCGGCTCGACCGGAACCGGCTGACCGGGCCGACGATCAGCACGAAGGCGAGCGCTGTCACCGGACCCACGCCCGGCTGTTCCATCAACCGCACGGCGTCGGGCCGGCGCCGGGCTTCGACTTCCACCGCGGCGTCGAGTTGCTTGATCCGCGCATCGAGCGAGCGGAGCAGTTCGAGCAGATCGTGACGCCGCGCGGCGGCTCGTTCGCCGAGCGCCAGTTGCTCGAGCGCGCTCCGGCCCGCCGGGCCCCACAACCGCTGGCCCAGCCGCAGCCCCTGGCCCAGCGCCAGCGCCTGCAGCTGGTTGCGTAGCGCCGTCCGCATGCCGACCAGCTTCGAGCGATGCGTCAGCAGCTGCCGCACGTCCCGCTCTTCGAGCGACGGAAGCCAGATCCGCGGAAAGCGATCCTCGGTCAACAACCGCAGCAGCAAACGCGCGTCGCGCACGTCGGTCTTCTGCCGTCGCGGCTCGGCCGCCCGAATCGCGCCCGCGTTGCCGACCCACAACTCGTGGCCCAACTCACCCAACAACTGCTCGAACCAACCGGCCGCACCGGTCGCTTCGATCCCGACTCGCACCGGAGACTCCAGCGCGGCGTAGAAGCTCCGCACCTGCTCGCCTTCGTGATCGAGCCGTCGCTCGATCGTCTCCCCGGTCGCCGTGTTCAAAACCGCCACCTGCTGATACCGCGTGTGCAAATCGCAGCCTATAATCCACATTGCCCGGCTCCTTTCCTCCGAGCCTTGGTCGGCCTTCACCGCCAAGTCTACTCGGTCGCAAGGAGCCGGCTCCGTTATGACATCAAGAGTGGCTGCGCTACCCCAAACGTGCGCGATTGGGGGAGATTCTGATCAAGGTCAGGAAAACGAAGCAATAAGCGCGAGCCCGGAGCAGGCCGCTTTTAGTACGCAGCCATTCTTGGCCGCGGCCTTTGTTCCATCCTCCGTGGCGAAATCAGGAACCGAGCGCGTACGGGAACCGTTTCTCGCGGCGCCGCCAGGTCAGCAGGAAACTACCACCTCGCGGCAATCACGGCACAGGTGCCGGAAGTTCGGGTTCGAGCGCATCCAGGCGAGCTGGCAGGCGGCGCAGTTCTCCTCCGAGCGCCGCTCGCAATCGGCGCAGATGCCGTCGGACGGCACCGGGCATTCCGCCAGGTACTCGTAGAACGGCACGAGCGTGTGGCAGCGCGCGCATTCGACCACCGCCATTGAAACGTCGAGTCCCTCGCCGGGCAGGTGTTTGCCCCGCCTTTTCGCATCGAGATCGAGCACGCGTTCGGCCATGCGCTCGGCGGTCAGGCCGAACGTCTGCATCAGCTCCCACGGCTTGCCGGAGAGGCCGAAACGGTCTTCGACGCCGATCATGTCCAAGAGCAGCGGACGGTCGAAGCGCTTCCGCTCGCGCAGGATCGCTCCGGCGATCAGATTGCCAAAGCCGCCTTTCTGGTGCTCCTCGGCGGTCACCACCACCTGCGTTTCGTCGGCAGCGTGCACGAGCGCGGCCGTATCGAGCGGTTTCACTGTGTGAAGATTGATGACGCGCGTCTCGATTCCGAACTCCTCCTTGAGCAGCCAGGCGGCGCGCATCGCCTCGGGCACCATCGGGCCGCAGGCGACGATGGTCGCGTTCTCGTTTTCATTTTCGTAATCGGAGGAAAGGCGAGTCTCGAAGGCATCGGCGAATTTCTGCCGCGCGCCGCGATAGCGGATGACGTTCGCCACGCCGAAACCATAGGGCGTTTCCGCCGACGTCACAACCGGCGTCGCCTCGCGCGCGAAACGCAGATACACCGGCCCTTCGATCTCGAGCAGCGAGGCGAGCGTCGCCTTCTCCGTTTCCACCGCATCGCACGGCACCTCGACGCGCATGTTCGGGAGAACGCTCATCAGCGCAATCTCCTCGAGCGATTGGTGTGTCGCTCCATCCGGCCCCACCGAGATGCCGCCGTGGGCGCCGGCGATTTTCACGTTCAGGTTGTTGTAGCAGACGGTGGTGCGCAACTGGTCCCAGGCGCGGCCCGAAGCGAAGACGCCGTAGGTCCCGGTGACCGGGATCAGGCCCTCCTTCGCGAGGCCGGCCGCCACGCCCATCATGTTTTGCTCGGCGATGCCGACGCTGATGGCGCGGGGGGCGCGGTCGGGATGCTTCGCCTCGAAATCGGAGATGCGGATCGAGCCGGAAATATCGGCGTGAATCGTGCACACGCGCTCGTCCTCGCCGGCCGCTTCGAGGCCGCGGCCGAATCCCATGCGAGTCGGGTCCATCTCCACTTTCATCGTGTCGCGCGCGTTCCACCAGTAATCGCTCGACGCCAGGCGCGCCAGCCTTCGCGCGCGGTCGGCCACGCGGCGCGAGTTCTCTTCCGCGTGGGCGAGCATGCGGTCGATCCGCTCGCGCGGCACCGCCGGCGTCGCGAGTTCCGCAATGGCTTGCTCGAACTGTTCGCGCTTCGGCGCCGTGCCGTGCCAGGAAGCCTGATCTTCCATGAACGAGACGCCCTTCCCTTTCACCGTTTGCGCCAAAATGACCGTCGGCCGGCCCTCGCAACTGGCCGCCTCGCCGAAGGCGTCCAGAATCTGCTCCATGTCGTGCCCGTCGATCTCCACCACATTCCAGCCGAACGCGGCGTATTTCGCGCCGAGCGGCTGGACGTTCATGACGTCTTCCACGCGGCCGTCGATCTGGAGGCGGTTCACGTCGACGATCGCGCAAAGGCGATCGAGGTGATAATGCCCGGCGGCCATGATCGCTTCCCAGAGGCTGCCTTCCTGGTGTTCGCCGTCGCCTGTGATGCAGTAGACGCGATACGACTGCCCGCGCTGGCGCGCCGCGAGCGCGCTGCCGACCGCGACGCTCAGCCCCTGGCCCAGCGACCCGCTCGAAATCTCGACGCCGGGCAGTTTCAGCCGGTTCGGGTGGCCCTCGAATCCCGAGCCGAGTTGCCGCAGCAGAACCGTGTCTTCCAGCGGGAAATAGCCCGCGCGGCCGAGCGCCACGTAAAGCGCCGGCGCCTTGTGGCCCGCCGACCAGAACACGCGGTCGCGATCGGACCAGGCCGGATTCGAGGGATCGTGGTTGAGCACGTTAAGGTAGAGCGCCGCGGCAACGTCCATCACCGAAAGCGAGCCTCCCGGATGCCCGGAGCCGGCGGCGAAAATATCGGTGATGGCGATAGCCCGCATCTCCTGCGCCGCACGTCGCAGTTCATCGAGGCCGAGGCGCGGACCGCGCTGCTCGCGACCGAACTGCGTGGAACCGGTGGAACCCCCCGCGAAACGCTCAGTGAAACCCATTGCTCAGCCTCCATGGGCGCAAATCGGCGCCCGATGCATTCGCTTCCGGTGAACTGGCGCCGGGATGGCGCCCAAAAGGAAAGAATTTTCGCGCTGATGGGAGGAAGGCTGTGTTTCGGGTGTCTTGCGCGCTGAACACTCTCCCGCGTGAGAAGACAGGTAGCACAGCCGCTCCTGCTGTGCGCCTTCCCGGGAAGCGCCCAGAGAAGAAAGCGCACTGAGTGATCCGCACTGGCAGCCGGTTGCCGGTGAGCGAGTCGGTGGGGCGAACCCCACCGAGGCCGGCAAGCTCGGCCTTCAGCTTTATACGCCTCTATTACAGTGCTGGCCGAGGCGATTGGTCAAGGATTTTAGTCGCGGGAAGCGGGAGACAAGGGTTGGGAAAAGGCGCGCGGGCAAGATCCCGACGGAAGAAGCCGGGACGGGGCGCCAGGGCCACTGGGGCGTTGACTCGGCGGGCTGTGGCGGATACGCTCAGGCGCCGGAGAATTTTTCAGCCCGAAGGAGCACAATTCCATGGAAACTGACCGTTCCTCCTCCCACGCCGCACCGGAATCCACGACGGAGCCCGAATCGTCCGCCGACGGACTTTCGCGCCGCGATTTCGCGCGTCTCGCCCTCGTTGGCGCCGCCGCTGCCGCGCTGCCCGCGTCGCTGGTCGACTCCCTGCCCGCCCGGGCGCAGTCGATTCCTCACGAGGTGCCGCTCGCGCCCGCCGCCAGGGAGGAAGCGGACCTCAAGAGCGAAATCATTCTCGGCCAGTACGGTTCGCGCCTCACCGACGCGCAGAAGGCCGAAGTGCGACACCTGACCGTGCAGATGCAGTCGCAGCTCGAAAACATCCGCAGCTACAAACTCGAAAACGGCGACGCGCCGGCGACAGTCTTCGAGCCGTATCGCAAGGAGAGGAGCTGACGATGCTTGGCGAAGATATTCTCTTCCTCGACGTCACCGAACTCAGCCGGCGCATCCATGCACGCAAGATCACTTCTCTCGAACTGACCGAAAGCTATCTCGACCGCAGCCGCCGGCTCGGCCCCGGGCTCAATGCTTACGTCACCATCACCGAAAAGCTCGCGCTCGAACAGGCCCGGCGGGCCGACGCGGAACTTCAGGCCGGGCACAGCCGCGGCCCGCTGCACGGCATTCCTTATGCCGCGAAAGATCTGCTCGCCGTGCGCGGCTATCCGACCACGTGGGGCGCGCGTCCTTACGCGAACCAACATTTTGATTACGACGCGACGGTGATTCGCCGGCTGGAGCAGGCCGGCGCGGTGCTCATCGGCAAGGCGGCGATGATCGAACTCGCCGGCGGCATGAATTACCGCTTCGCTTCCGCATCAATCACCGGCGCCGCGAAAAATCCATGGAATACCGAGTATTGGACCTGCGGCTCGAGTTCCGGCTCGGGCGCGATCGTTGCCGGCGCGCTTTCCGCTTTCGCGCTCGGCACGGAGACTTGGGGATCGATTCTGTGCCCGTCGTCGTTCTGCGGCATTTCCGGTTTGCGGCCCACTTATGGCCGCGTGAGCCGTTACGGAGCCATGGCGCTTGCCTATTCCATGGACAAGATCGGCCCACTGGCGCGCAGCGCCGAAGACCTCGGCACGATCCTTCAAGTGCTCGCCGCGCACGATCCGAAAGACGCCGGCTCGCTGCCCGCGGCTGAAGCGTCGTTCCACGCTTCGAGTGTTGCCGCGCACCGGGCGCGACCGCTGCGCGTCGGCTACCTGGCAAAAATGTGGGCAAAGCCCATGCCCGATGTCGCCACCGCGGCCGAAGCCGCCGTGCACGTCCTTGCCGCGAACGGCGCACACGTCGAGGATGCCGCCTTCCCCGAAGGCCCGTGGGATGAAATCGGCAATATCACCGTGGCCGTCGAAGGCGCTTCCGCCTTCTATCCGCTGATCTCATCCGGCCGCGTTGCCCAGCTCACCGATCCGCTCGGGCAGGTGGCCGGCTACTCCAATCTCACCATCGGCGCGAACGACTATCACCGCGCGCAGCGCGTTCGCCGCCTGCTGCAGGAAAAGATCGCCGCGCTCTACGAGCGCTACGACGTGCTGGTCGCCGCTTGCCAGCCGGTGACGGCCACGCCGCTCGCCGCCAATCTCGAAACCGAACTTACATTCTCCGACCCAATCGGCGTCATCGGCAATCTGTGCGGCCTGCCGGCCGTCAGTGTGCCTTGCGGGTTCGCGAAAAACGGCCTGCCGGTGGGCCTCGAATTCCTCGGGCGCGTGCTGGACGATGCGAATGTGCTCGCCGGCGCCACGCTATACCAGCAGCACACGGATTGGCAGAAGAAGCGGCCGCCACTGAGTTGAGGCAGGTTGCGGTAGCACAGCCTTCAGGCTGTGTTGCCGGAGATCGGGGGCGAGGATTTGCCGCTATGGCGCGGCACAGATGGCGGGTGCTGGACGCTGGCACAGGCTGAAGCCTGTGCTACCCAAACCCCAGTCGTAGCACAGCCTTCAGTCTGTGCAGGGGGCGGGCGCGACGGCACTCCTACGATGAAGGGCATGAAAAGCGCACAGGCTTGAGTTTGCATCACGAGCGAAATGGCATACTACGAGCGCAATCTGCCGCACTGGCATCCGGAGGGACGGGCGATTTTCGTCACGTGGCGGCTCTACGGCTCTCTTCCAAAGGCTTTTCTTTTGCGATTGAAGGAGCAGAAACAACGCGATCCAGGCCGCCGGTTCCGTGATGCGGACAAGGAACTGGATCACGCTGCCTCGGGACCGCGATGGTTGTCCGACAGCCGAATAGCGGAGGCCATCATGCAGGAGCTGCATGCCGGAGAAAGCCATTCCAGCCGATACTTTCTTCACGCCTTCGCTGTGATGCCCAACCACGTTCACGTCCTACTAACACCTAAGGCGGATTTGGCGCGGATTACCAATCAATGGAAAGGCGCGACGGCCCGGCAAGCCAACCGGATACTCGGCCGCGTGGGCAAGCCCTTCTGGCAGGATGAGTGCTTCGATCACTGGGTGCGAAATGCCGCTCAGTTCGACCGCATTCGCACATACATTGAATGGAACCCAGTAAGCGCGGGGCTGGTTCGACGACCCGAAGACTGGCCATGGTCGAGCGCAAACATGAGGTTGCGCCAAGCCGCTGCTGACAAGTAGCACAGCCTTCAGGCTGTGCCGTGGTTAATCTAAAGCGAAGACGTACCGCTATCGCGCGGGGCGGCGTGGCGATGCTGGACTCTGGCACAGGCTGAAGCCTTTGCTACCCAACCCCAGTCGTAGCACAGCCTTCAGGCTGTGCTGATGGAATGGGGCACCGCTGCGGGCAGGGGAACTTGCTCGCTGCGACTGTCTTTATTGACTCTCTGGCGCCGCATTGAGTAGTCTCACGCTGGCTTTGTTCGCAGGAGCTTGGGCACCATTCTGCTGCTTCCACGGGTGAGGTGAAAATGGCATCGCAGGAAACACGCGATCGGAGAACGGCGCTTTCGCGGCGCGATTTTGCGCTGCAGGTGGCGACGATTGCCGCGGCGGTGGTGGCCGCGCCGGCGGCGCTTGTTGCCGAGCCGGAGCAAAAAGGCGCGGCACACGCCACGCCTGCGGCTGCGGCGACGCGCGAAGGACCGCCTCCGCTGCCGCCGGTGGAGCAGGCCGAGGCCGACGCGAAATACGACGCCATGATCGCCCGCTACGGTTCGCGGCTCACCGACGAGCAGAAGAACCAGGCGCGGCAGGCGCTCGAATTCATGCAGCGCGGGCTCGAACCGCTCCGGTCTTTCCCGCTCGAAAACGGCGACGAGCCGGGAACGATGTTCGGCCCGCTGCCTTCGGGCGCCGGCGCGGAATCGGAGGAATGACGATGCTTGGCGCCGACGTGCTCTACCTCACCGTTCGCGAACTTGGCGAACGCCTCCGCTCGGGACAGCTCACCTCCGTCGCGCTCGCCGAAAGCTATCTCGACCGCAGCCATCGGCTCGGCCCCGAGCTTCGGGCTTACGTCACGATCACCGACAAGCTGGCGCTCGAGCAGGCGAAGCGCGCCGACGAAGAATTGCGCGCAGGGCACGACCGCGGCCCGCTGCACGGCATTCCATACGCCGCGAAAGACCTGGTCGCCGTTCCCGGTTATCCGACCACGTGGGGCGCGAAACCTTACGCGAATCGCGTGATCGATTCCACCGCGACGATCATCGACCGGCTCGAAAATGCCGGCGCCGTGCTGGTCGGCAAGGCGGCGATGATCGAACTCGCCGGAGGGCTCGGCTACCGCACGCCCGCGGCGTCGTTCACCGGCGCGGCCATCAATCCGTGGAACAAGAATTACTGGACCTGCGGCTCATCCTCGGGACCGGGTGCGATCGTCGCCGCAGCGATGGCCGCTTTCGCCATCGGCTCGGAAACGAACGGCTCGATTCTCTGCCCGTCTTCTTCCTGCGGCGTGGCCGGTTTGCGGCCCACCTACGGCCGCGTGAGCCGGCACGGCGCGATGGCGCTTGCCTACACGATGGACAAGCTCGGTCCGCTGGCGCGCAGTGCTGACGACCTGGCGCTCGTCATGGCCACCGTCGCGGGGCACGATCCGAACGACCCGACTTCCCTGCCACAGGCGCAGGCGCGCTTCGTCGCGTCTTCGGTGGCAACTCGTTTGCGCAAACCGCTGCGGATCGGCTGGCTCTCGCAGCCGTGGCGATCGAGCACGCCCGAAGTCGCAGCGGCAATTTCCAAGGCAATGGACGTGATGCGCAAGAACGGCGCGACGGTCGAGGAAACCGACCTGCCCTCCGGCCCGTGGGAACAAACCGGCAGCGTGACGGTCGAAGCCGAAGCGTCCACTTCGTTCGAGAACCTGATCCGCTCGGGCAAAGTCGCGGAACTGGCCGATCCAAACGATCGCATTGGCGGCTACGTGCGCGAGGAGGTACGCGCTTCCGATTACCTGCGCGCCCAGCGCGTGCGCCGCATTCTCGAACGCAAGATGCGCGACCTGTACCGCCAATTCGATGTGATTGCCGCGCCGGGCACCGGCGGCACCGCGCCGCCACTCCATCCGCATCCGGAAGAGGAAAACCGGCGTCGGCGCTCGTTCACCGAGCGCCCGCCCGGCCGCTCGAGCCCGACCACGGTGGGCAATTTGTGCGGCCTGCCCGCCGTCGCCGTTCCCTGCGGGTTCAGCAGCAAGGAGGGTTTGCCGATCGGGTTGCAATTCATGGGCCCGGCGCTTGGCGAAACCGCCGTGCTCGCCGCCGCGGCGCTCTACCAGCAGCACACGGAATGGCACAAGCGCCGCCCGCCGATCTCCTGAGAGGTCCGCACCTGTGAACGGAACACCCAGCAACGCGCAAACGGCAGCCGCCGAGCGAACCTTCGCGCCCGCTACGGCAATTCCGCTCTGGGTGAAAATAACCGTCACGGCCTGGGCCGCGGCGTGGCTTCCCATCTATTTCAGCTACTACCCCATTGCAAACTTTCTCCACCTGAGCGACATCGCCATCGCGCTGACGGTGGTCGGCCTGTGGACGTCTAGCAGCCTGCTCATTTCGAGCCAGGCGGTTTCCGTGCTTATTGGCGAGACGCTCTGGTGCGTGGACGTGCTGTGGACCGTGATTTTGGGCCATCACCTGATCGGCGGCACCGAATACATGTGGGACCATCAGTATCCGCTCTGGCTGCGGCTGATGTCTCTCTACCATTTCGTGCTGCCGGTGCTGCTCGTTCGGGCGGTCGCGCGGCTCGGCTACAACCGGCGCGGGCTGAAACTACAGGTGTGGATCGGGGCCGCGGCGCTCGTCGCCGGCCGCATCTGGGGACAAAAGGACAACATCAATTTCGCCTACCACGATCCGATCTTTCATTGGGCATGGGGCCCGGCGCCGGTGCATCTGCTGGTGATGTTTGCCGGAATGATTCTGCTCGTCTATCTCCCCACGCACTGGCTGCTCGCCCGCTTCTTCACCCGCCCGCGCGTCCGCGAGTAACTCAAACGGAAAGGGACACGCCCCGCCAGCGCGTGTGATCCCGATGCCTGTGTAGCGCCGCCCTTCAGTGTTCGTTGCCAAGACATCCTTTACACCGGTTGCCAGGACATCCTTTACACCTGGCTGTGCTCTTCCGGGTGTGGGTTTGGGTCCGAGCAGGTCCCGGAGGGAGCCCGTAGGGCGACCGGAGGGACCTGCTCGGCGGCGATTGCCGCGTCCCTCGTGTGCTCGATCACCAGCGGGCGGCTTTGCCCGCTCGCCAGATCGATCTCGCGAATGTACATGTGCCGGTAGCTGACCAGCAGCTTGCCGTCGAACCGTTCGACCCGTACCCGTCGCTCCGCCAGCGCCTGGCACACAAACAGCCGTTGCCGACCCTCGACCAGACTCCCTTGCGTGTTCAGCTGCCGCACCTCGCTCCCCTCCGGGTATTCCCAGTCCCGTGGTCGCTCCTGATAGGCCCGTCGACTCGGCCGGTAGCGATCAGCCGGTCGCTGCATCCCCAGCGCTTCATGCGGCCGCCGATGGTTGTAGCTTTGCCGAAACTCTTCCAGCACACCCGGCCACTGCTCGATCCGCTCGGGAACGCCGCGGCGCCGCAACTCCTCCCCCAGCGTCCGGTGTAGCCGCTCGACCTTCCCCTGCGCCTGCGGATGGCGCACCTGTCCGTAGTACAACCGGATCCCTTGCTCGATCAGCCGCACCGACAACCACGTCAGCCCCCACCCGTTCGTCGTCGCCCACCAGAGCGAGCCGTGGTCCATCAACATCGCCTCTGGCAATCCGTATTCCCGGAACGTCGCGACCAAGCTCGCGTAGGCCAACTCCGCCGTCAGCGCGCTCAACGCGTGCAGCCCGACCAGGTAGCGGCTGTGATCGTCCTCGATCGTCAACGGGTGGCACTCGCCGCCCTCGAGCGGGTACTTCCCCTTGGTATCCATCTGCCAGAGCTGGTTCGGCTCGGACCGCTCAAACGTCTTTGGCGCTGGCCCGTGTACGTCCTTGGCGATCAGATCGTGCCGCTCCAGAATCCGATGAATCGTCCGGACCGGCACGTGAATCCCCTGCTCATCGCGCAGCACCACGTGCAACTTCTTCGCTCCCCAGCCGGTCTGCTCCCGCAGGGCCACCACCTGCTGCTCGGTCCCCTCCGGCGTGCGCGCCGGCGTCCGATGCGGTCGCCGGCTCCGCTCCACCAACGCCGTCACCGTCCTGGCTTGCTCGTAGCGGCGCCGCCACACATACCCGGTCGGCCGCGAAATCCCAAACTCCCGGCATAACTTCGCCAGCGGCTCCCGGCCATCGACGGCCCGAACCACAAACCGCACCCGCTGCTCGCTCACGTCCACGCTCCTCCAAGGCATCGCTCCCGACCTCCTCGGTCGGAAACTCTATCCCACCTGTAAAGGATGTCGTGGCAACCACTGTAAAGGATGTCCTGGCACCATACACTTCAGGGCGGCACATTGTGGCCGACGCGGTAAAAATGCCGGGCTGAAGCCCGGCGCTACACAACCCTAAGCCTTCGGCGACGAACGCAGTGAGTCCCGACGAAGTGTGTCGGCAAGGACCCCAAACGCGCCAAGGTGATGCAGGCCAGGAACTCGACTGTCTCTTCCCCAAATGATGGTTACACCCTCACGAAAGTCCTCGCCCCAAAATAAAGCGGCCCAGGTCATTGCTGGCCTGGGCCGCTGTTGTTGCACCTCTGATTTGGATCGGGTTAGAAGATGACCTTCAACCCGAAGAGGATGCTGCGATTGCCGCCGGGGAAGAGACTAGGATCGGCAAAGCCGTCTTCCAAGCGGTTGTCACCGGTGTCTTCGATGAACGGGTCAACCGAGCTGAAGTTTGGATGGTTGAACGCGTTGATCATGCTCATGTGCCACTCCAACGTCGCCCTCTCCCAGAACTTGAAGTTCTTGAAGATGGTGAGGTTGGCGCTGTTGGTCTTTGCATCCCGCAAGCTGTTGCGTGCCGCATTCCCGTAGGGAGTGCCGAACACCGTCTGCGCCTCGGCGCCATTGGCAATGAACCGAACCTGGCTCTTGGTCACCGTGTTAACGGCGCCAGTTGTGTTCAAGCCATTGAAGCTGAGGAGGGTGTCGGGAGCAAGGGAGCAGCCCGAACCGAAGTAGTTGCAAGCATCGCCGGCGAACATCCCGACGCTGCTGGCAGCCGCATTCGGGTTGCCGATAAACGGCCGCAATGTTTCGTAAGTTCCGATGAAGGTGTTGGCAAACGCAGTGTCCTGGCCCACCCCTCCCGTGGCGTAGCTCGTGTAGAACTGAACCGGCGTGTATGTCTGGCCCGAGGACAGGAGGTAGGTGGACGCGACTCCCCATCCGCCGAGGATATGGCCTATCACGCCATGCTGGGCGCGGAAGAAGGGGAGATTCTCCACAAAAGACAGCGTGAAGGCGTTCGGGATATCCAGCCCGGACAAGCCGTGCTCGCCCCCGGTGTAGTTGAATGGGTTCTGCGCGAAGGCAAGTGTGTTGCCGCCTGCGGCGGTGCTGAAAATCTCACTCGTGTTATCGGTGGTTTTGCTGAAGGTGTAGCTCGTGAGCATGGTCAATTGGTTATAGAGATTGGTGGTGCGGAACTGGAGCTGCAGCGCGTTGTAGTCGGAGTACCCGGTGTTGGTGCGCGTCCTGACAAGATAATTGGAGCAATTCATCCTACCGAATCCGGGCGCGGTTGAGTCCGTGCACGGAGTGACGCCGGAAGGCAGCATGTTGGGGAATTCGGCGGCGAGACCCGCAACGTACGGGTTGGAATTGATCGACTGGAACTGATCATAGCCATGGTTGCCGACGTAGCGAGCTTCGAACACGGCGTTCTTCATCAATTCCCTCTGGATGCCGAACGACCATTCGTGGACCCGATCGGGGCCGAAATTGGGAGTGATCGTCGTTTCGGCGTACGTCCGCGGATCGGCCACGCCGAATTGCAGGTAGGGTGCCAACTGGCTCCGGACGGTGGTACCGACCGGGTTCAGGGGCAGCGGGTTATTGGCCGCATCGGCGCCGCGGAGTGTTTGCAGCAGTACCATCGGTGCGGCGCTGGCGATGTTCAGGTAGATGTTGTAGAAGGGCGGGTCATATGCGAGCCGGTACCCGCCGCGAATCACTGTCTTCCCGTTGCCGGTCAGCCAGCCGCCCCATGAAGGCGTATAGGCGAAGCCGATGCCGGGACCGAAGGAGTTCTTCACCGAGGGAATGCTGGGGAAGGTGCGAACCGAAAGCGGCAGCGAGGTGTTCCAAAACGCGGTGTTCGGATTGGATTCGCGCGTGGTGGAGATGTCGTTGAAGAGATTGGCCGGCTGGCCGTAGTACGACCAGGTGAGGCCAAGGTTCAACGTCAGGTTCGGAGTGACCCTGTAATCGTCGGCCACGTAGAGGAACGTGTCGTTCTCGATGAAGTTAAGCTTCGGGCTGCCGTCGGCAATCGAGATAGTATGGGGAACGTTTTGAGCGAAAGCGCTCATGCTGGAGTAACTGTAGTTGCCGTTGTAGTTCGGCAGGAAAACATTTGGCGAACGCTGCCGAGTGTAGTTCACGCCGGCCTTGATCTGGTGCTTGCCCCGCAGATAGCTCCAGTTGTCCTGGATCTGGTAGGTGTTCACGATTCGGCCCTGCGGGGCGTTGGTGGCCGGTCCGAAGGACAAATAGCCGCTCGGAAGGGCGATGTGCGTCAGCGCGTTGGCCAGATTCTGCTGGTTAGGAATGGTGTTGCCGATGCTGTTTCCGCCGAATTCGACGTTGGTCCGGCCGTAGCTGAACCGTGCCTCGTTCACCATCCGGCTGTTGATGACGTGCGTCCAGCTCAGGCCGATGTCCTGGCCGAGGGAGGGCACATTGGCCGGGTATCCGGCGGCGCCGGTTCCGAAAGCGTTCTGAGTTGAAGTTGGTTAGCTTCTGGTAGAGATAGCGACCGTAGAACCGGTCGTTGTTGCTCACCGTCACGTCGACGCGGTAGACCCAGTCATACTCGTGAGTGCTGTTCGACAAGGTCCGCTGAATACCGGACATTTGCACAGGGCAAGTCCCGTCGGCCGTGGCTGCTCCCGTAAGGGTCACGGTCTTCGGAGTCCCGTTAATGGTCGGGCTACCCCCGCCGATGGCGAAGGGCCCGAAGGTGTTCAAGGCCGCTACGGTGACGCTTCCGGGGTAGCAACTGGCCATTGCCGCGATGCCGTTGGGGGTAGGTGTCAAGCTTCCGGTGGAGTATACGCCATTCGAGGAAACGATCTGCGTGTCGAATCCGCCGAACATGAAAATGTGGTCTTTCCAGAGTGGCCCGCCAATCGTCGCGCTCGGGAATATGCTGTTGAAGCGCGGCGGCTTGGTGAGTCCATCGAAGAATTTCTGCGTGTTGCTCAGGCTGTTGAGCGCGGAGTTGCCTTCTGTGGCCGAGACGGTTCCGTGCCAGTTATTGCTTCCGGACTTGGTGATGATGTTGACGACCGAACCGGAGTTGCGGCCATATTCCGCGCCGAACTGATTCGTGGTGATCTGATACTCGTTCACGAAGTCGGGGTTGGAGAGGAACACGGCGGGACCGGCGACCGAGTTGTCATTATTGTTCTGACCGTCGATCTGCTGATCGTTGTTCCGGCTGCGGATTCCATTTACCGAAAAGTCCGTGCCGTTGCTGTTCGAGAAGCTGGAGTCACGAGGGCTCACCACACCCGGCAGACTCAGCGCCAGGTAGTCCATGCCCTGGTTTTCCTGAATTCCGGGGAAATTGGTGAGTGTTTGCGTCCCCATGGTGTTGGTGACCTGGGCCTGGGTCGTTTGAAGCAGCGGGGTTGCCGCGGTGACCTGCACCGTGGTTGCGACTTGTCCCACTTGCAGGGCCAGCTTGCCCAAGCCGTGGTCCGCTCCGGCCGAGACCTGAATCTCGGTGACGACGAGCGTTCTGGAAGCCGGTTTTCGCCACTTCGATCACATAACTCCCCACGGGCAACAGGGGCACTTTGAACAGCCCTGAGGTGTCAGTCGTGGCTTTTGCTTTGGCTTGCGTTTGAATGTTGGTGGCGGTGATTTCCGCTCCCGGAACTACGGCTCCGGCAGGGTCAACGACGGTGCCCGAAATCGACCCGCTGGAAACTTGGGCAGAAACGGGCTTGGGTGCAAAAAGGAACAACGCTGCAGCTACAGCAATAGCGAAGAGTTTAACTCTCCGATGCATTCAGTCCTCCTCCAGCTCACCCCTGAGCTAGTGATCCTCAATGCGACATGGGTGTAGTTTGTTGTGTGCTGCCCCACCCTGCGTTGGCGCTACGCCCCTTGTGCGCAAGCTAAATGCCCTGCGCAACCGCATAGCCAAAGGAAGGTATGCCGAATAATGTGCAACTCGGGGACCACAATCAGCCGGGGACATATCCGCTGGAAATCCTGTGGGTTACCTTCTTTCAAAAGTCGGAGGCCTCTGCGCGGTCCTATGATCGGTGGAGTTTTTCTACAACATCTGGAATTTGATGAGGATGCAATTTGTTGCGTGCGGAGTGATCGCTTATCCCTGGCGCCCAAGACGACCAAAACGGTCGTGTACGTCGTAACACGAGATTTCTTCCCAGCCGATCGCGCCACTTCAAATCCCGGCATTGACAACGCCAGGAAACCAATTCCAGCCCATAGAATCGAGCGGATCTGGCGAATGATGCCGACGGCTACTCCCGTCGCCACGGCGTAACCCATCGCGCGGAAAATCAATCCCGTGCCGTGAACATTGCCTTGTCAGGCGGGGTTGGCCGCTCCGATGCATTCACGGATACGGACCCCCGCCGCGGAAACAGGTCCGGGCAATCACTTCCGGCGATCACTGAAAACTGTACACTGTTCGTTCGCATGCCGCTGCATGCCATGGGGGAAATGATGAGCGAGAGGGTGGGCTTCCTTGGTTTGGGGAATATGGGGCAAGGGATGGCGCTGAGCCTGGTCGAGAAGGGATACGATCTCCGCGTCTGGAACCGCTCTGCCGGGAAAGCCGAGCCGCTCGTCGCGCGCGGCGCGACGCTTGCCGGGCGGCCGGAAGACGCCGTCGAGCCCGGTGGCATCGTGGTCAGCATGCTCTCGGACGATCGCGTGGTGAGCGAGCTTTTCGCGCCCGGCGGACCGCTGCTCTCGCGGCTCGGCGCGGGCGGCCTGCACATCTCGATGAGCACGATCCATCCGGATACTTCGCGCCGCCTGGCGCGGGAACACGAAAACGTGGGCGCCACCTGCATCGCCGCCCCGGTTTTCGGCCGGCCGGAAGCGGCGGCCACCGGCAATCTGTGGATCCTCGTTTCGGGACCGGAACCCGCCCGGCGCCGCGCGGCGCCGCTTCTCGCGGCGATGGGCCGCACCACATTCGAATTCGGCGACGATCCCGGCGCGGCCAACGTGTCAAAACTCTGCGGAAACTTCGTGATCGCCGCGGCCATTGAAGCCATGGGCGAAGTGGCCGCGTTTGCCGAAAAGAGCGGCGTCGGCGCCGGCCCGGTGCTCGACATGCTCGGGCAAACCTTGTTCGCCTGCCCGCCCTATCGGGGTTATGGCAAACAGATCGCGCAACGCCAGTTCCTGCCCGCCGGCTTCCGGCTGGTGCTCGGCCTGAAGGACATCGAACTGGCCATGTCTGCCGCGCGCTCGGTATCGGTGCCGATGCCGCTCGCAGGCTTGCTGCGCGACCGCGCGCTGGCATCGGTAAACAAGGGCCGTGGCGATTGGGAGTGGTCCGCGTTCACGCTGGAATCGGCCGAGGCCGCGGGAATCGCTGGGGATCGAGTGGCTGGTGGCGAGTGACGGGTGGCGAGCCCGAAGCGCATCAGTGTCCGGAGACCGGTCCCTTTCGCTGCGGGCGGCGGAGGATGAAGATCAGCGGAATCATGCCGAGGAATATCAGCGTCATGAATCCGAAGGCGTAGTTGAACGAGAGCATCGAAGACTGCTGCTGCACCATGCCGAACAGAGCGGCGTAGGCCTTGCGTGTGGCCGCCACCGGATCGAAACCTTGCGAGATGAAGGCGGCGCGGAGTTGCTCGATCATCTGCTGGGCGCGGGCGCTGAACGGAGTTACGTTCGCGCCGAGCAGGCTGGTGTGGCGCTGCGTGGCGCGGGCGACCATGGTGATGGCCGTGGCGATGCCGATGCTGCCGCCGATATTGCGCATCAGGTTGAAGATGCTGGTGGCGTTGCCCATGCCCTCGAGCGGTATCGGATCCATGGTGATCGTGGTGAGGGGCACGAAGACGAGCGCCATCGAAATCCCTTGCAGGAATTGCGGCCAGAAAATATCCCAATACCCCAGATTCAGGTTCAGAACCGAGAGCATGTACATGCTGACCGCCGTGCCGAAACAGCCCAATAAAAGCAGCTTTCGCGCGTCCACCTTCGACATCATGATGCCAACCAGCGGCATCATCAGAAACGAACCGAGCCCGCGGGGAAACATCGCGATGCCGGCGTCGACGGCCGGATAACCGAGCAGGGTTTGCAGGAGAATCGGCAGCAGGACCATCGCGCCGTAAAGACCGAAGCCGAGCATCGTCATCAGAAAGACGCCCGTCGCATAGGTCGGCTGTTTCAGCGCACGCAGATTCACCACCGGGTGTTTCGCGATCAGTTCCCGAATCAGGAAGGCCGCCAGCGCAAACGTCGCAATGAACACGAAGTAGACCACCCATGGCGACCCGAACCAATCCGCCTCCTGTCCCTTGTCGAGAACCACCTGGAGGGTTCCGATGCCCACGGCGAGCATCCCCAGGCCCCAATAATCGATGGTTTCTCCGATGCGGCGGCGGATGTAGGGCGGATCGAACAGGTACAGGCTCGACATCACCACCGAGATAATCCCCACCGGGATGTTGATGTAAAACACCCAGCGCCAGCTGTAATTGTCGGTGAGCCAGCCGCCGATCACCGGCCCCAGCATCGGTGCGACAACGATGCCCAGGCCCCAGAACGCCATCGCTTTCCCGCGATCCTCTGGCGGAAACGCTTCGAGCAGCACCGCCTGCGAAATCGGCTGCAAGACGCCGCCCGTCGCGCCCTGGATAATCCGGAAGATGACCAGCACCGTCAGGCTCGGCGCCAGACCGCAAAGAAACGATGCCGCCGTGAACCCGATCACCGCCGCGATCAGCAGCCGTTTGCGGCCGAAATAATTCGCCAACCAGCCGGTGATCGGCAGGACGATGGCGTTCGCCACCAGATAGGCGGTCAGCGTCCAGGTGGCTTCGTCGACGCTCGCCGAAAGGCTGCCGGCAATGTGCGGCAGCGAGACGTTGACGACCGTCGTGTCGAGCACCTCCATGAACGTCGCGAACATCACCGCCGTCGCGACGATCCACGGATTCACCAGTGGAATTTCGCTATTGGACCCGTTGGAAAACGATCGGCTACCCATGTGTGATTTCCGGCCGGAGCGGAGAATCGCCGCCGCGGCGGCCGGCATAATGCCCCCACCGTGTCTTCGATGCGCAACACCCGCGCCCGGACGCAAAACCGGAAAACAATGCTAGCATCCGGCCCCAAGAGCTGCGAGCCGCAGGGGGCAAGAACGCGGAACGTCTTTCAAGGACCGATTTCGTAGCACAGTCATTCCTGCCTGTGCGGGTTTCGTTGGGGAGGCGATACAAAATCGCACAGGCAGGAATGACTGTGCTACAGGATGCCGTCCTGAAGGGCGGCGCTGCACAGGGGCCGAGAATGAAACGCCGCGCTCCCGGCCGGCTCAAACCGGCCGGGAAACGCGGCGCTTTACTTTCTTTTCTCGGAAGCCGCCCGTTTAGAAGGTGAGCTTCAGAGAGAGCTGGATCTGCCGGGAACTGCCGAAGTCGCCGGTCGGGAAGCGCGTGCTGAAAATCTTTCCGAATGTCGACGTGCCGGCATACAGGCCCGGGTTCCCGAAGTTGGGATGGTTGAACAGGTCGAAGATATCGGCGCGGAACTCGGTGCCGAACCGGTCATTGATCTTGGTCGTCTTCATCAGGCCAAAATCCATGTCGGCGAAAGCGGGTCCGCGGAGCGAGTTGCGGCCGAGATTGCCGTAGTGGTAGACGCCAGAGCTGTTGACGGGAATCGCGAAAACCGCGTTCGACGCGCAGGGTCCGGCGGCCGGATTGCAAACCGTATTGGTGAACCACTGGCTCGGATCGCCGATCGTCTGCACATTGCCGATGACGTCCGGACGCAGCGTGAAGTTGCCGGTGACCGAGCTGACCGGAACGTAAGCGGTCAGCGGGTTCCCCGACTGCGCCTGGATGATCGTGCTGATCTGCCAGCCGTTGACCAGCCGGTTACCCTTGAACGGCAAATCGTAGATGCCGTTGAAGACGAACCGGTTCGGCGTGTTGAAATCCGACAGCCCGCGGTTGTTCACGGCGTCGTAGCTGTTCTGAAGGGTGACACCGGAGGAGCTGATCGAGTTGTAGTCGATCGACTTCGACCATGTGTAGGAGGTATTGAACTGGAAGCCGTGTGAGAAATGCTTGTTCAGGCTGACCCACAGGGCGTTGTACTCCGAATTGCCTCCGCTATCCACTTCGCTGATGTTGCCGACCGCCTTGCCGGGATCGATCGGGCTGGTGGCCGAGATGTTCGTGTACGGCTTCACCAGGCTGCCGTCGGCCTGGATGATCGGCTGATTGAGGTTGCGCGACAGGCGCAGATGCGTTCCCTTCGACCCGAAGTAGCCGACCATCAAACCCATCGTCGGGGTCAGCTCCTGCTGGATGTTCAGGTTGTAGGACTGAACGTAGGCGTTGTCGAAGAGGTAGTTGATCGTCGCTGGAGCGAGGCCGGCCGCGTTCCCCGTCTGCGCCACCGTGAAGGCGTTCTGGAGGGTGACCGCGCCGTTGTAGACGATCGGGGTGTTGAACGGCGGGTTGATCGTCAATCCGGTCACCGCGTTCGTGACCGGCTGATCGGTGAGGATCGCGTAGGCCGCGCGAATGGCCGTCTTTCCGCTCGTGCCCGGCGACCACACGAAGCCCAGCCGCGGCTGGATATTCTTGTTGTTCGTGTGATAGGGCTGGCTGGTCTGGTTCAGGGTAGCGTTAGCCGGATTGAAGACCACGAAGCGGCCCAAAGCCTCCGACGGCGTCCCGTTCCAGTCGTAGCGCAGGCCGAGTTCCCAGGTGAAGTTGGGCTTCATCTTGTAGCCATCCTGGATGAAAATGCCCCAGGCGGGCTGGAGAATGCGGCTGGCGCCGTTGCCTACTTGCCCGGTGAACCGGTTGCCCAGATCGCTAATGAAGTTCTGGACGTTAGAGAACGTGAAGCTCCCGACGTTCTCACCGAAATTGTTGTTATAGAAGCGACGGACATCCAAGCCCATCGAGAGCTGATGCTTGCCCTTGAGCCAGCGCACCGTATCGTCGAAAGCCACAGTGGTGTCGCCCCGGCCTTGCGGGAACCCGTTCGGACCGCCGAAGTTCAGCCCGATGCTCTGGATGCTGATGAACGGAATGCCGAGGGGAGTGGTAATGCCGCTGTCGATCCCGTAATCGGTCGGGTTCGCCTGGAAGAACGGCACGAACGTGATGTAGATCCGGTTGTACCCCAGCCGGGCCTCGTTGATCAGTGTCGGGCTGAAGATGTGCGTCTCTTCAAGCGTCATGATCTGCCGATGGCCGGTGCGGGTGTCGCCGAACCCGGGGATGTTGTCCCCCTGTAGCGTTGGCTCCTGCCGCAGGTCGTACTGCAGCGCGTAGTAGGCGTGCAGATGGTCGTTCTGGCCGAGGTTGAACAGCAAGTCGCCCGTGCCCTGATCGATGTTGACCGGAGCCGAGACCGAACCGAGAAAGAGGTTCGTCTGACCCGGCGAGGCCGCTGGGATCAAGGGCAGCAACTTCTGAATGGTTGAGTCGCCGCTGGCTTGCGCCTGAGCGCGCTCGGCAGAGGTGAGCACCGGCTGGTTGAGGGTAAGGCCCTGCCGCTGGCGCAATCCCTCGTAGCTGACGAAGAAGAACGCCTTGTTCTTCATGATCGGGCCGCCGCCGGAAGCGCCGAACTGGTTGCGGATGAACGGGCTTTGCGTGGTGCCGACCGGATTGAAGAAGTTGCGGGCGTCCATGGCGCTGTTGCGCAGGTATTCATAGACCTGGCCGTGGAATTCGTTCGTGCCCGAGCGCGTGCCGATGTCGACGATCGCCCCCGAGTTGCGCCCGTACTCGGCGCTGAAGGTGGAGTTGTCCACTTTGAATTCGCTGACGGTGTTGATCGACGGCTGGAAGGTGATCTGGTTCTGCACCTCATCGGAGAGGTTGATGCCATTCACCATCCAGTTGACCGTGTCCTCGCGGCCGCCGCCGGTGTTCGCTCCGAACGAGCCCTGACCGCGAAGCGGGAAGGTGAGAAAGCCGTTCGCCGGCGGAGTCACCGAACCGGGAATCAACAGGGTCAGGTCGACGAAGTGCCGGCCGTTCAGCGGAATGTTCTGCACGGTGTTCTGGTTGATGACTTGCCCCACACTGATCGAGCCGGTCTGAAGCACCGGGGCGCCACCAGTGACCACAACCTGTTGCGACACTTGCCCCACCTTCAGTTGGATGTTCCGAACCGTGGTCGTTCCTACATCCAGTTTTAGTCCGGTAGCGACGTAGGTCGAGAAACCCGTTCGGGTCACTTCGACGTGATAAAGACCCGCGGGCAGGCCGGCCAGGAGATAGATGCCGGCGCTGTTCGTCTGTGACTTCCATTGAACCCCCGTGGCTTCGTTCCGAACCATGATCTGAGCATTCGGTACAGCCGCACCCGAGGGGTCAGTCACCGTGCCTTGCAGAACTGCGTTGGCCTGTGCTTTTCCCCCCACGGCGAACACGAGAGCTAGAAGGCACATCAGCACGCACCGATACACCCATCCGGCACGCTGATTCAAGCTACTCATCGGAATTGCCTCCCTTGAAGTTCACTCATACTTCAGTGGACAGTTGCATCCCTATCGGTCTATCTGAAGGGTGATGCTGGACAGTCCATCTCCGCCGCAAATGATCTAGCGACTTTCGTTCCAAACATCGACTAATGTTAAGTAAAATATTTTAAAGGCTTTAGATTGATATCCTACTTGTCGTATATGGAAATACCTTCCAAAAATGGTATGGCTCTATCATTCACCATATTTCGACAGGTGTTTTCCAAAGATTTCGCCCGAAAGCGAAGCTCAGGATGTAGCCCAAGAAAAAAAACTGATGCGGCAAACACTGAAGGGAGTAAATCACTACGCTCCGCTACCGCAACTTGCCGAACCCTTCAAGGAGAAGTCAGAAGCAAAGATCTGCCCGTAAATAACAGGAAAGCGCCGCGTTCCCGACCGGGGCAGCCGAGTCGGTAACACGGCGCTCCCTATCCGCCCCAAAGCCTTTCAGGACCTCGGGGAAAATCGTGGCCGAACTTGCCGTCAAACTCCCCGCTCTTTCGCGGAAGCCTCAGCCGACAGGTGCCATCGCACACAACACCTGGCAACTAGGCCGAGGAAACGGTCCCAAGTTACGGCACCGGGTGCTTGATCGCCCTACCCCAAAGCACCCGGTTAATATCCGCCCACGATTTCTAAAGCGATTGAAGGGCCAAACTAGGAGCAAATCAACACATTGTGATTATAGGAGTTATGAGCTAGTTTCCCGATCTGGGGACAAACCAATTCCATTTTTGGTAGGTTTATCCCTCTTTCTGTATTTGTTCGCCTTGAGCCTCGGATCCTTCGGCAGCCCTCACGCGATTCGCGCCACACCATCCCCCGGTTTCGGGAATTTGATGAACACCTTCGGATCGTGGCCCGGAATGATCAGGTTCGGGCTGGAAGCCAGCTTTTCCATCCTGTGCTGCGCGCATAGATTCGCCGCGGCGTCGAACGTCTCGGCGATCGGGAGGTTCTTCTCGAGATTCTCGTAGAGATAGACGTTGTCGGAGGCGACGATGACGGTTCCCTTCCTCGTCTGGACGCCGACGTACTGCGAGGCGTAGGTGTGCCGTCCGCCCGTGTAGACGCGGATGCCCGGCAGGATCTCGCGGTTATCGCCATCCACCAGTTCCAGGCGATGCTCGGCTTTCAGCCGGTCGAGTTCGGCCATGTCGATGGGGAAAACGCCGGTGTTTTTCTGGTGCGCGGGGATGGAGTAATAGTCGAATTCCGCCTTCTGAATCCACACGCGCGCGCGAGGAAAAAGCGCGACGCCGTCCATGTGGTCCCAGTGGGCGTGGCTCACGATGATGTCGGTGATGTCTTCCGGCTTCAATCCCAGCCGGCCGATCGCCACCGAGGGCCGCACGTAATCCACCGGCTTCCAACTCTTGATGAACCGCTCGTGGAAAAAGCCGGCGTCCACCAGAATGTTGCGCCCGCCGCCCTGAAGCATCCAGAACATCATGGCGATGTCGCTGCGCTCGGTTTTCGGGACGCCCTTCACCAGATCGGCCACGGGGTAATTCTTCACGGTTCCGTAGCGAATCGCATAGACCTTGTAGAGCGGCGCGGCCGCTTTCTTCGCCGGCCCATTCCCGGCCGCCAAGCAAGGCACGACTGCAAGGAGCAAGAGTGCAAGGAAAGCCGCCAGCCCGTGAATCAATCCGCGTTTTTGCATGCGCACCTCGGAATTCGCATCTTCGTCTTCTTTATTCTTCGTCCCGCCGTTCCGGAGCCGGCCATTCTACCGCAGCCGCCCGCCGCAAAGAGTGGGAGCCTCGGCTCGCGCGCGACTGGCGGCAAACAGCCCGGCCATTGCTTATCCGGCTATAAGCACGACGGGGGAAACAATTCAGCGGCTGTCGTGCTAATAGTAGTGTCCCCACCGGAGGGCACAAGGAAATGAGGGGCAGCGATTCTCGGCCGGGCATGCCGGCGGCGCAGGGACTGTACCATCCCAGACTCGAGCACGACGGCTGCGGCATCGGTTTCGTCGCCAGCATCGAGGGCCGCAAGTCGCACGACATCGTGCTCAAGGGCATGCAGATCCTGATTAACCTGGCGCATCGCGGCGCCTGCGGCTGCGATCCGCAAACCGGCGACGGCGCCGGCATCCTGATCCAGATTCCGCACGCCTTTTTCGAGCGCGAATGCGCGCGGATCGGTTTCACGTTGCCGCCGCCCGGCGAATACGGCGTAGGGATGGTTTTCCTGCCCGTCGACCGCAACGAACGCATGCTCTGCGAAGGAATTCTCGAGAAGATCGCGCGCGAAGAAGGTCTCACCGTGCTCGGCTGGCGCGACACGCCGATGAACGGCAACGCGATCGGCCGCCTGGCGCGCAATTCGCAGCCTTACATCGAGCAGATTTTCATGCGCCGCGCCCCGGGAATGGAGCAGGACGCGCTCGAACGCAAGCTCTACGTGGTGCGCAAGCGGGCCGAAGCGGCGGTGGCCGAATCGGACCTGCGAGAGAAGGGATTTTTCTATCTTCCGTCGCTTTCCTCGCGCACGATCGTTTACAAGGGCCTGCTGCTCGCTCCGCAGATCGCCGATTTCTACAAGGAACTGCCCGATCCCGAAGTCGCGAGCGCGCTCTGCCTGGTTCACCAGCGCTTTTCCACCAACACGTTTCCGAGCTGGCAGCTCGCGCACCCCTACCGCTACATCTGCCACAACGGCGAAATCAACACGCTGCGCGGCAACGTGAACTGGATGCACGCGCGGCAGTCCGTGCTGGCTTCCCCGCTGTTCGGCGAGGACATGAGAAAGCTGCTTCCCATCATCACGCCGGGCGGCAGCGATTCCGCCATGCTCGACAACGCCGTCGAGCTGCTGACGCTCGCCGGGCGCAGCCTGCCGCACGTGATGGCGATGCTGATTCCCGAGGCCTGGGACAACGATGCCACCATGCCCGACGACGTCAAGGCCTTCTACGAATATCACGCCTCGCTGATGGAGCCGTGGGACGGCCCCGCGGCCGTGGCCTTCACCGACGGGCGCATCATCGGCGCCAAGCTCGACCGCAACGGCTTGCGCCCCGGCCGCTACCTCGTCACCAGCGACGGCCTGGTCGATCATGGCTTCGGAAGCCGGCGTGCTGCCCGTCAAGCCGGGAGACGTGCGCATGAAGGGCCGGCTGGCGCCCGGCCGCATGCTCCTGGTCGATACCGAGCAAAAGCGCCTGATCTCCGACGAGGAAATCAAAAAGCAGCTGGCCGCGCGCCAGCCCTACGCGCAATGGCTGAAGGAAAATCAGATCACGCTCGATCATCTGCCGCAGCCCGCCGCGCGTCATGCCGACCAATCACGACACGATCCTGCATGCGGCAGCGCGCCTTCGGCTACACGGACGAGGACCTGAAGACGATTCTCTCGCCTTCGGCGCTGAAGGGCGAGGAGCCGGTCGGCTCGATGGGAATCGACACGCCGCTGGCCTGCCTTTCCGACAAGCCGCAACTGCTCTTCAGCTATTTCAAGCAGACTTTCGCGCAGGTCACCAATCCCGCGATCGATCCGATCCGCGAGGAGCCTGGTGATGTCGCTCAACTGCTACATCGGCAGCGAAGGCAACATCCTCGACAGAGACGCCGAAGAACTGCCACACGCTGAAGCTGCGCCATCCCGATCATTTCCAACTGGCGCCTGGAAAAACTGCGCCGCGTGAGCTGGGGAGATTTCCTCGCCACCACGCTGCCCATGCTGTTCCGCGTGGAGGGCGGCGAGAAGCAGCTCGAGAAGGCCGTCGAAACGCTGTGCCGCCGCGCTTCGCTGGCCATCAAGTCCGGCTACACGCTGCTGATTCTTTCCGACCGCGGCGTGGACGAAGAATACGCGCCGATTCCCGAGCCTGCTGGCGCTTTCCGCCGTCCACAATCATCTGATTCGCGAGAAGACGCGCAACCAGGTGGCGCTGATCGTCGAATCGGGCGAGCCGCGCGAGGTGATGCACTTCGCCCTGCTGCTCGGCTACGGCGCGAGCGCCGTCAATCCCTATCTCGCCATCGAAACGCTCGAGGACCTGCACCGCGACGGCCATTTCCCGCCGGAATACACCTGGGACAAGGTTTTGAAGAGACTACATGAAGGCCATCGACAAGGGCCTGCTGAAGACCTTCTCCAAGATGGGCATTTCCACGCTGCAAAGTTATCAGGGCGCGCAGATTTTCGAGGCCATCGGGCTGAACAGGTCGCTGGTGGACCGATATTTCACCGGCACCTCCTCGCGCATCGAAGGCGTGGGCATCGAGGTGCTGGCCCGCGAAGCGCTGATGCAGCACGAGTTCGCCATGCAGCCGCCGGCCGAATCCGACACCGAGCTGCGCGTCGGCGGCGAATACCAATACCGCGTGCGCGGCGAGACGCCACCTGCTGAATCCGACCACGGTCAGCAAGCTGCAGCACGCGGTGCGGCAGTCGAGCTTCGAGACCTTCCAGGAATTCGCCGGCATCGTCGAACCAGCAGAACCGCGACCTGCTAGATGCTGCGCGGCATGTTCGATTTCAAGCCCGCGGGTCCCGCCGTGCCGCTCGAGGAGGTCGAGCCCGCCGCGGAAATCGTGAAGCGCTTCGCCACCGGCGCCATGTCCTTCGGCTCGATCAGCAAGGAAGCGCACGAAACGCTGGCCATCGCCATGAACCGCATCGGCGGGAAATCCAACACCGGCGAAGGCGGCGAGGACGAAGCGCGCTTCAAGCCCGATGCCAACGGCGACTTGCGCCGCAGCGCCATCAAGCAGGTGGCTTCGGCGCGCTTCGGCGTCACCACCAATTATCTGGTCAACGCCGACGACCTGCAGATCAAGATCGCGCAGGGCGCCAAGCCCGGCGAAGGCGGCCAGCTGCCCGGCCACAAGGTGGACGAAGTCATCGCCCGCGTGCGCCATTCGATTCCCGGCGTGGGGCTGATCTCTCCGCCGCCGCACCACGATATTTATTCGATCGAGGACCTGGCGCAGCTCATCTACGACCTGAAGAACGTCGAATCCGCAGCGCGCGCATTTCCGTGAAGCTGGTCGCCGAAGTCGGGCGTGGGCACCGTGGCGGCGGGCGTGGCCAAGGCGCATGCCGACGTCATCCTGATCAGCGGCTACGACGGCGGCACCGGCGCTTCGCCCATCAGTTCGATTCGCCACGCCGGCATTCCCTGGGAGCTGGGCCTCTCCGAAACGCAGCAGGTGCTGGTGATGAACGATCTGCGCAGCCGCGTGCGCCTGCAGGTGGACGGCAAGCTGCAAACCGGCCGCGACGTCGCCATTGCCGCGCTGCTGGGCGCGGAGGAGTTCGGCTTCGCCACCGCGCCGCTGATCGCCATGGGCTGCATCATGATGCGCAAATGCCATCTGAACACCTGCCCGGTGGGCGTGGCCACGCAGGACCCGGAACTGCGCAAGAAATTCCAGGGCCAGCCGGAGCACGTCATCAATTTCTTCTTCTTACGTCGCCGAAGATCTGCGCCGGATCATGGCCGAGCTCGGCTTCCGCAACGTCGACGAAATGGTCGGCCGCGTGGATTGCCTGGCGCAGCGCAAGGACATCGACGCACTGGAAGGCCAAGCGGCATCGATCTTTCCGCCGTGCTCTACAATCCGCCGATGCCGAGCCACGTGGGCCGCCGCTGCACGCAGGCGCAGGATCACGGCCTCGACGACGCGCTCGACGGCAAGCTGATCGAGCATGACGCAGGAGGCGCATCGAGAATCGCACTCCGGTTTCGCTCAGCCTGCCCATTCGCAACATGCACCGCACCGTGGGCGCCATGCTCAGCGGCGAAATCGCGCGGCGTTACGGCTCCGCGGGCTTGCCGGACGACACGATTCGCATTCAGTTTCACCGGCTGCGCCGGGCAAAGCTTCGGCGCGTTTCTGGCCAAGGGCGTTACGCTGACGCTCGAAGGCGAGGCCAACGATTACGTCGGCAAGGGACTTTCCGGCGGCAAGCTGATCATCTACCCGCCGCGCAATTCCGAATTCGTGCCGGAGGAAAATATTCTGGTCGGCAACGTCTGCCTCTACGGCGCCACCAGCGGCGAGGCTTTCTTCAACGGCATGGCGGGCGAGCGCTTCGCCGTGCGCAATTCCGGCGCCACGGCCGTCGTGGAAGGCGTCGGCGACCACGGCTGCGAATACATGACCAAGGGCCTGGTCGTCGTGCTCGGCAAGACCGGGCGCAACTTCGCCGCCGGCATGACCGGCGGCATCGCCTACGTTCTGGATCAGGCCGGCGATTTCGCCACCGTGCGCTGCAACCGCGCCGACGTGGACCTGGAGCCGGTGACCGACGCGAAGGACATCGAACTGCTGCACCGGCTGATCACGCGCCACGCGCGAACTCACCGACAGCCCGCAGGCCAAGTGGATTCTTGAAAATTGGGAAGCCACGCTGCCGCAAGTTCATCAAGGTCTTCCCGCACGAGTACAAGCGCGTGCTGGGCATTCCGCGCGTTCCCGCCGGCGTCGCTGGCCGCGCAGATCCGCCAAGTTCAGCCGGCGCAGAGGCAGGTGATTCGTGGGTAAGGTCACCGGCTTCAAGGAATATCACGCGCGAGATGCCCGCGCGCCGCCCGGTCGAGGAGCGCGTCAACGATTACTCTCGAGGTCTATCAGCCGTTTCCCGAAGAGAAAGTGCGCGTGCAGGCGGCGCGCTGCATGGATTGCGGCATTCCGTTCTGCCACACCGGCTGCCCGGTCAACAACATCATTCCGGATTGGAATGACCTGGTCTACCGCGATCACTGGAAAGAAGCCATCCGCGTGCTGCATTCCACCAATAATTTCCCGGAATTCACCGGGCGCATCTGCCCCGCGCCCTGCGAAGCCGCCTGCGTGCTGGGCATCAACGAGCCGCCCGTCACCATCAAGCTGATCGAAAAAACGATCGTCGAGCGCGCCTGGCAAGAGGGCTGGATCCAGCCCGAGCCTGCCGCAGAACGCGCACCGGCAAGCGCGTCGCCGTGGTCGGCTCGGGCCCGGCCGGGCCTCGCCGCCGCGCAGCAACTCAATCGCGCCGGGCACTCCGTGACCGTGTTTGAGAAAGCGGACCGCATCGGCGGCCTGCTGCGCTACGGCATTCCCGATTTCAAGCTGGAAAAGCACGTCCTCGACCGGCGCCTCGAGCAGATGATGGCCGAAGGCGTGGAGTTTCAGACCGACGCCCACGTCGGCGGCGAACGTCCCGGTCGAGGATCTGCGCAAGGAATTTCGACGCCATGCTGCTGGCCGGCGGCGCGGAAAATCCGCGCGACCTGAACGTTCCCGGGCGCGAGCTGAAGGGCATCCATTTCGCCATGGAGTTTCTGCCGCAGCAGAACAAGCGCATCGCCGGCGATACCGTCTCCGATCAGATTCTCGCCACCGGCAAGCGCGTGGTGATTATCGGCGGCGGCGATACCGGCGCCGATTGCCTGGGCACCTGCCATCGGCAGAAGGCCGAAGTCCGTGCACCAGTTCGAAATCATGCCCATGCCGCCCGAGCGAGCGCTCCCCGAGCACGCCGTGGCCGCTCTGGCCGCTGCAGCTGCGCACCGAAAGCGCGCACGAAGAAGGCGGCATGCGCGATTGGGCGCTGCAACACCGCGAGATTTACCGGCGATGCAGCACGGCAACGTGAAGCAGCTGCACGCCATTCGCGTCGGCCCGCCGCCGAAGTTCGAGCCCATGCCCGGCACCGGAATTTCCGATGGACGTGGATCTGGTCCTGCTGGCCCTGGGCTTCACCGGTCCGGTCGAAGCAAGGGCATGATCGAGCAATTCGGCGTGGAAGCTCGATCCGCGCGGCAACATCGCCACGGACGCCGATTACATGACGCTCCGTTCCCGGCGTTTTTGCCGCCGGAGACATGCGCCGCGGCCAGTCGCTGGTCGTCTGGGCCATTTCCGAAGGCCGCAAAGCCGCCCGCGCCATCGACGAATATCTGATGGGCCGCAGTTCCTTCCCTTGACGCGGCATTCCACGCGGAACCGCGGCCACCACTCACGGAGCGGAAATTCGGGCTTCTGTAGCGCCGGCGTTTCGCCGGCGATCTGCTTTTCGCATCGACATTGAAAAAAACGCCGGCGAGACGCCGGCGCTACAAGAGCGGTCCGTCCTGAGAGGCATGGCCCATCTCTCGCGAAAACTTTCCTCCGCAGCTCGCCAAGCTGAAACCCTGTCATCCTGAGCGAAGGATCCCGTCACTACGTAGGCCCACGCTCCCTCACCGCGAACGCGATGTTTCGCTGCGCTCGGCATGACAGGTCTTCCCGGGTGTCGTTAGCTTGGCGTCGCACGCCCCATATAATTTCCGCGCCCCGTTCAGGCCCCGCTACAGGCGTGCGACCACCGGGCGATTCGTGCGGACCCGTGGCGAATTTCACTTCAGGTGCGCAGCAGGTTCAGGAAATCACCGGCGCGATCGCCGTTGAAATCGGGGAACACGTTGGAGAAATTCGCGATTCCCAGATGCCGGCGCAGAATTTCGCAAAGCACCGTCCGGTAATCCATCGTCACTTTCAGGTCGCGGTCCTGGTTCAGCCGGTCGGGCGCGAGGCCGGGCCACTGTCCGTAAACCTTTCGGCCCTTTATCCCGCCGCCCATCACGAACATGTAGTTGCCGTGGCCGTGATCGGTCCCGCGGTCTCCATTTTCGCGCGCCGTGCGCCCGAATTCCGACATGCTCACGAACACAACATCCTGCATGCGCGGGCCCATGTCCGTCGCAAACGCGGCGAGTCCCTGCCCCAGTTCGAGCAGCAGATTGCCGAGCCGTCCGTGGACCGAGCCTTCGTTGACGTGATGGTCCCAGCCGCCGCTGTCGAGGAACGCGACTTCCATTCCCGCGTCCGCCTTGATGAGCTGGGCAATCTCGCGAAGCGCCTGGCCGAAATGGCCGCGCGGATATTCGGCTCCGTTTGCCGGCTGATAGTTTCCCGGATCGAGCTGCTTCAGCGTGTTGACCGCTTCGAACGTTTCCCGGCCCACGCCGCGCATCACGCTATCGACCGCATCGCCGTACATCGCCTCGAAATTCGCTTCCACCAGGCGTGGCGGCCCGAAAATCTTGAATTGGCGCAGATCGGGCACGGCAATTGCCGGCGCCGCCCCGCGCAGCGTGAGCGGCAGATCCGGACTGACGGCAATCGCGCGCAGCGGCGCTTTCGTTTCCGGCTGCTGCTGCAAAGCGCGATTCAGCCAGCCGTCATCGGTCGATTTCACGCCCGGCGTCCCCGATTCCATGTAGTCCTGCGCGTCGAAATGCGAGCGGGAGGGATCGGGCGAGCCGGTGGCGTGGACCGCGGCGAGCAGACCCTGGCGGTAAAGCGGCTCGAGCGGTGCGAGATTCGGATGCAGCCCGAAGAACCCGTCGAGATCGATCACGGCGCCGCGCGTGCCGTCGCTCCCGCCGCGTCCGGGCCGTGGAATGCCGATCGTCGGCCGATATTCGTAATAGCTGGATTCGCCGTGCGGGACGACGACGTTCAACCCGTCCACGGCCCCGCGCTGGAACAGCACCACCAGCACTTTCCTTCCCGTCCCCGTCGACGTGGCCACCGCGTTGCGCAGGAACGTGGGCATCGCCGCCATGCCGAACATGGCGATGCCCGTGTTTTTCAGGAATACGCGCCGTGTGATTCCTCGCATCGTCTCCTCCGCCTCGCTCACTGCCGCTGAAATTCCGGCGAGCCGAGCACCAATCCCAAAATCAGCCCGTCATTCACACGCCGCACCGGGTCGTCGAGCTTCGCCTCGCGAATCTGCGGATCGGCGAGCTGCTTTTCGAGCGTGTCGCGCGTCTCGGGCGTCACCTCGTTGTCGAGAACGGTCGCGAACGCTTCATTGAGCGCCCGCTGCGCATCCCCCGCCGCGCCGGGCGAAAACAACCCGTCAAGATCGACGCGCGTGCCCGCCATGTGGTTCGTCGAGAGCACAATCGCGAAATTCATCCGGTCGAGCAATCCGCCGGTCGAAACCCAGTTCTGCGCCGTATCGGGATAGCCGTCCGGCGGCTCGCACAGATAGAGTTGCTGGCCCATGCGTCCGACCCATTCGACGAGCGGCAGCGCCTGCTCGATGTTCGCCCCGGTCGCCCGCAACGCGCTCGCCACCAGATCGAACGGCGTCTTCACTTTCGCCCCGTATGCCGCGCGCGACCAGAATTCCGGCGAATAGATCATCGTCCGCATCACCTGCCGGATATCGCCGTGCGATTTCACGAACTCCTTCGCCATCCGGTTGACCAGCGAATCGGGCGGCTGATCCATCACGAAATGCCGCGCCAGCTCATACGAAATGAACTGCGCCGTGCGCGGATCGCCGGCGAGTTTGTGGATGATCTCCTCGCCGTCCTTCATGCCCCCGGCCTTGATCTTGTATCCGAGAACGGTCTTCGGGCCGGGTGTGTGAAGCCGCGCGTCGAACGTGAATTCGGGATCGAGGCGCGGCCGGCGAATCGTCCAGCCGGTGAAGATTTGGGCCATCGCGATAACGTCGGCCTGCGTGTAGTGGACGCCGATGGTGTGCAGTTCCATCATTTCGCGGCCGTAGTTCTCGTTCAGGCCGCGCTCCTGCGCTTTCTTTTTCGGCGCGCGGGTCCGCGCCTGGCGCTGCTGCTCCCGCTGGGCCCGGCGTTCCATCCGCGCCTGGCAGCGCGCGATCTGGATCGGATTCGCGAAAGGTCCGAGCATGCCGCACGCGCCGATCCCCATTGCCTGCTGCCGCCGCGCCGCCATTTCCTTCTGGTAGTGCTGGAAGGCGGCCGGATCGACGCTCAACCAGTTGTCGAGATAGAAGAGCATCGCCGGGCTCTTCGCCGTCGCGAGCAGCAGATCGCCGAATTTACCCATGGCGTTCGGCCGGATCGTGTCGCGCTCGTAGGCCGGCAGAAACCACAGATCGGGGCCCTTGCGCGCGTAGACGTTGAAATGGTTGAACCAGAAATCCGCCATTCGCTCGTCGAGCTGGCGCGGGCTGTAGACGGCGCGCACGAGCTTGGCCATCGACAGCTCGGCCAATATCTGCTGCGGCGTGCCGTCGACGCGAATCATCTGCGCCGCGGCCGGATTGAACTCGCCCGAGCGCCGCAGCGCCGCGATCTGTTCCTGCACCTGCTCTTTCCGCTGCTCCTGCAACTGTTCAAGCGGTATTCCGTCGCGCTTCGCCACCTGCTGCAAAGGCTGGAACCGCTCGAGAAGTTGCGTGGTGCTCATGTGGAGCGTCGAAAAATCCGCCAGGCGCTGATCGACCGCCGAATCGTTGATCGAAGCCGGATCGAGTTGCTGGTCGACCCATTTCTCGAGCCCCATTTGCTTGATCCGCTCCACGTCGCCCGGCCGCGGCCCGAAAGCCAGCCGGTTCAGCGCGTGAACTGCGGCTTCGTCCTCGGTGAGTTCGGTGATGGGCAGCTTGCCCTTGAACGATTTCGGCAGATGGTACGTTTTCACCGGCTCGGCGGTTGCCCCCGCAGCGGGCGGGCCGGGCGTAGCCCCGGCCGCAAAGCCGGGAATGGGCCCGACAGCGGCAAACCAGAGCGCGAACACCCCGAGCGCAAGCCCGCCCAGCGGCGCCCAGGCCGCTGCCGGCGGCGAGCGCCTCATCTTCGTCTTTCCCTTCATCGGCATCGCTCGCTCCCGCATGTCGCCGTTACCCGGGCGACCCTTGTCCTATATAACCCGGTTCCAGCCTCCCGGTTGCTACCTTTTCCGCCGGAACACGCGGCGGCGCCGCGGCGAGGCACGGACGCCGCTCCTCATGGCGTTATCTCACGCGTTCGCGAGGGGAAAGCCCGCATTGACCGTTATCCCCTCCTGCCGTATAAAGGGCGCGGACCCTTCTTCGGCGGTTCCGCGCCGATGAGGGGCCGGTCGTGTCGGGGGTTTCCAAACATCCCGATGAGTTTTCAGGATCTCGTTTACCGGGTTCTCTCCAAACCGGCGGTCAGCCGCACCCTGTCGCGCACCGGAATGCGTTCGGGATTCGCGCATCGATTCGTCGCCGGGGAAACGATCGAGGAAGCCCTCGCCGCCAGCCAGCGCCTGGCCGCCGCCGGCCGGCGCATCTGCCTGAATCATCTCGGCGAAAACGTCGAGAACGAAGCGCAAGCGCGGGAAGCGGCCGAATCCTACGTCGAGATGCTGCGTCAGATCCGCGCGCGCTCGATCGACGGCAATATCGCCATCAAGCTCACCCACCTGGGACTCGATCTCGGCCGCGACCTGGCCATCGAACTCGCCACTGGCATCGCCGGGCAGGCGCGCGAACTGGGGCTCGGCGTCGAGATCGACATGGAAAGCTCCGAATACACCTCGGTCACGATCGACGTCTTCGAGGCCGTCCGCCGCAAGTTCGATAACATCGGCCTCGCCATCCAGTGCTACCTGCGTCGCAGCGAAGACGATCTGAAGCGCCTCGAGCCCCTCGCGCCGAAAATTCGCCTGGTGAAAGGCGCCTATCGCGAGCCGCCCAACGTCGCCTTTCAGGAAAAGGCCGAGGTCGACCGGAACTACGCTCGCCTGCTCGACATCCTGTTCGCAGGCCCGTTTTTCCCCGCCATCGCCACGCACGATCCACACCTGGTGGATTACGCCGAACGCCGCATCCGCGAGCTGAAACGCGCGCCCGACCGCTACGAATTTCAGATGCTTTTCGGCATCCGGCGCGATTTGCAGAACAATCTGCGCGCCGAAGACCATCCCCTGCGCATCTACGTCCCGTTCGGCACCGAATGGTTCCCGTATTTCATGCGCCGGCTCGTCGAGCGCCCCGCCAACACGCTTTTCGTCCTGCGCTCACTCGTCGCCGAAAGCATCTTCTCCTTCAGACGCCACTAGAAGCTCTCTCCTACCCCCGCTCTGCCAGTGCACTGAGGCGCAAAGAAAGCCGTGGCACGGCACTCCGTCACTCAATGACCCGGATGCCTGATGCGGACCGGATGAGCAGCAGCGCGCCCGTTTCCGATTGCACGTCGTGAATTTCACCGGGCGGCGTCCACTGATAATCGCCCTGTTCCAGCACCGCATCGCCCAGCCGAATGCTGCCGGTGAGCACGAGAAGTTCCTCGCCTCCAGGATGCTCGTGCGCCGGAAAACTCGCGCCCGCTTCGAACCGCATCAGCACGGAACCGCCGCCCTGATCGCCGCCGTGCAGCTGGCACATCTCGACGCCGGGGAAACCGGACGGGAGCCAGAGCCGCTCACTCGATCGAATCCGATGAATCGTTTGCCCCTTGTGAAAAGTCGATTCAGACCGCAAGCCTTCAGGAGGAATGCTTCCCCTCTCCCTGTCCCGCGGCCGAGCCGCCGCCGGTGCCGCTGATGCGAACACCCGCCTGCTCTTCGAGCCATTCGACGATGGCGGAATAGTCGCGATCGGCGCGGCCCGGCTCTGCCGCCGCAAAAGCCGCCTGCACCGCCTGGGTGCCCGGCAGCGGCGCATGCAGTTCACGCCCGCTCGCGAGGATCAGGTCCAGGTCCTTCCGCATGTTGCGCACGTAAAAATTCGGCGTGCCACCCTCGAGAATCATCCGCCCTTTCGACTGATACATCGGCGCGGCCAGTGCCGAAGCTGCAATCACCTCGAGCACCGTGCGCGGCGCGATGCCGGCGCTCGCGGCGAAGACCAGCGTCTCCGCAAAAATTTCCATCATGCCGCCAAGCAGCAGATTACCGGCGAGTTTCATCGCCGTCGCCTGCTCGGCCGCGTCCCAGCGCCACACCCGCTCGCCGAGCGAGGCAAACACGGGCTCGGCGCGGCCAAGCGCATCCGCCGGCCCTCCGGCGAAAATCAGCAGCCGTCCCTCGCGTGCCGCATGCCGATTGCCGAGCACCGGCGCGCGAACGAACCCGATCGAGTGCGAACGATAGAGTTCCGCCAGGCGGCGCGAGCTGGCGATGTCGATCGTGCTCATGTCGCAGTGCACCTTGCCGGGCCCAAGTCCTGCCAGCAGGCCGTCGGACCGCTCAACGGTTTCAACGACCGCCGGCCCGTCGGTGAGCATCGTGACCACGATTTCGGCCGCCTCGGCCGCCGCCCGTGGCGTAGCCGCGAGCCGCGCTCCAAGCTCGACAACCGGCCGCGCCTTCGCGGCCGTGCGGTTCCATACCACGAGCTCGTGCCCCGATTCGATCAGCCGCTCCGCCATCGGCCGCCCGATCACTCCCAAGCCAAGGAAAGCGATTCTGGCCATCGATCCCCCTCCAGAAAAATCAAGAATGAAGGATAAAACGCACAAGGGAAAGCCCCGAAGTGGCGCGGGCACTCCTGCCCGCGCGCTCGTGGCAACCTGAGACCTCGGATGATCGCCTTGCAGAAAGTCCGGATGGGAGCACGGATGTTGTGCCTCGATTGCTGATGAGCGGGAAAGCTCCGGAAGATCCCGGAGTTGAGCGCAGAGGCAAAAAGCGCGAGGGCAAGAGTGCCCGCGCCACCCGGCAGCTATTCCGCCGCGGCGGCGGCGCGGAAAGCGTCGAGCGTCCACACGTCCTGGATTTCGTCGTGGCGCAGGATGTAGAGATTCCCGTCGTCGGCGCGAATGCGAAAGTAGATGGCGTCCGGGTCGTACCACTGGTCCTCGACGGCGACGACCTGAAATTCCCGGCCGCGAATCGTGAACCGCGTCGGCCGCTGGTCGGCGCGGTGGCCCGCGTAGCATTGCACCTGGATGGAACTCATACATTCATGGTACGCCGCAAGCGGGCGGAAAGGCGAGCCTGGCCACGCAAGAGAGTTTTCCGGAGCGCTACGACGAGGAAAAAGCGAAATCGGCAGGAAGCTGGAGTACGAGGTTACGCTCCGGTGGGGTCGCACGCGCGGCCGGGCCGGAACCCGGCCGTTCAGCGCTGGGCCGCGGCCACGGCGCGACTCGCGGTCTCGCCCGCCGGGCCGTCGCCCGAGGCGTCTCCCGCCGCCCCGTCCGCCGCGGCCACGGCGTTATACGCCGCGCCCACCATCACCACCAGCGCCACAAAATACATCCAGATCATCAACCCGATGACGGCGGCCATGCTGCCGTAGATCAGGTTGTAATGCATGTTGCGCACGTAGAGGCTGAACCCGGCGGTAAGCAGCCACCAGAAAATCGTCGCGAGCAGCGCGCCGGGCATCTGGTCGTTCCAGCGGCGGTGCGGCCGCGCCACGTGGTACATCACGATCAGCGCCAGGAACGCCGTCGCCAGCGCCGCGCCGTCGTAGACCACCACCCAGACGATCCGCATCAGCAATCCGCCGCCGAAAAAGAGCGCCAGGAATGCCCGCAACTCGCGGCCGAACACCGTCAGAATTCCGGTCAGGAGCCAGGGAACGATGGTCAGGCAGACCATCTTGAACGCTCGGCCGTAGCGGCCCCAGTAACTCGGCTTCTCCTTGTCCTTCCAAACGATCGCGAAGCCGTCAACGTAATTCGCCATCGCCTGCGTCACGAACAGAAACGTGCCGAACAGCCCGAGCGAGATCAGCTTCCACGGCGAGCCCGGCATCCGCTCGAGGAACTCGCTGATCATCCGGATGCTGCCGGCCGGCAACACCAGCTGGAAACTTGCCGGCAACTCGCGGGCCGGGTCGGCGCTCCAGCCGGAAAGGCTCAACAGCCCGAGCGAAAGCAGCATCACCGGGAAAAACGAAAGGAACATGACAAAAGCGATCGCCTGGGCCTGCGTGAGAGCGGCCGGAACAACGCGAAAAATCGCGCGGCGGAGATGAGCCCAGAATTCTCGCATCACTCGGCAGGATTATAACCGGATATGCCCTGTTTTTCGGCTTTTCGCGCCCGTCGATCAGCCAGGGTACCTTCAGAATGACAACTGCCCGGCCGCGCTACCCACCTCGCGACAGGCATGGTGCGTCGTTCCCTGCGTCGTTAGCGGGCGCCGCACGGCCAAACACCGGCGAGACGCCGGCGTTCAACCGCCTTGCAAACCGCTGCCTTGCGCGGCGTCGCGCGGGAGTAGAATAGCCGGTAAGCTTTCGAGCTTGGAGGAGCGCCATGGCACGGGTGGTCCGATGCGGCCTGATCCAGGCACGCTGCGAGTGGTCCCCGGACAAGTTTTCCCTCTCGGAAATCAAGGAGCGGATGATCCGCAAGCACGAGCGCCTCATCGCCCAGGCCGCCAAACGCGGCGTCAAGGTTCTCGGCCTCGAAGAAATCTTCTACGGCCCCTATTTCCCCGCCGAGCAGCAGACCCGTTGGTACGACCTCACCGAGCCCGTTCCGAACGGCCCCACGCTCGAGCGCATGCGGAAGCTCGCCAAGCGCCACCGGATGGTGATGGTCGTCCCGGTCTACGAAGCGGAGATGCCCGGCGTCTATCTACAACACCGCCGCCGTCATCGACGCCGACGGCAGCTACCTGGGCCGCTACCGCAAGCATCACATTCCCCACTGCCATCCCGGTTTCTGGGAAAAGTTCTATTTCACCCCGGGCAACACCGGCTATCCGGTTTTCTCGACCCGCTACGCGCGCGTCGGCGTCTACATCTGCTACGACCGCCATTTCCCCGAGGGAGCGCGCATTCTGGGCCTCAACGGCGCCGAGATCGTCTTCAATCCCTCGGCCACCGTCGCCGGGCTCAGCGAATACCTCTGGGAACTCGAGCAGCCCGCGCACGCCGTCGCCAACGCCTACTTCGTCGCCGCGATCAATCGCGTCGGCACCGAGGCGCCCTGGAATATCGGCGAATTTTACGGTAAGAGCTATTTCTGCAATCCTCGTGGCAAAATTGTCGCCCAGGCCTCGCGCGACAAGGACGAAATGCTCAGCGCCGACCTGAACTTCGACGAAATCCGCGAGGTGCGCACCGTCTGGCAGTTCTATCGCGATCGCCGGCCGGAAAGTTACCGGCCCATCACCGAAACCCGCGCCGCAGGCGCCGCCGAAGCCGCCGACTGACCACCGCGGCGCGAGGCGGCCGCCGGCCGCGCAACATATCCTTCGAGAGAGGACTCATGACCACACCCGTTCAAGAGAAGACCAATCGCAGCGCCGAGGCCATTCGCAAGCATCGCGAATTTCTCTGGCCCGCCGTCACGACTTTCTACGAGCATCCGCTCGTCGCCGATCGCGCCTCGATGCAATACGTCTGGGACGTCGAGGGACGCCGCTATCTCGATTTCTTCGGCGGCATCCTCACCATTTCCGTCGGCCACTGCAATCCGAAGGTCACGTCCCGCGTGCAGGAGCAGGTGGGCCGCCTGCAGCACCTTTCGACGCTCTATCCGAACGAGCAGATCGTCGGCCTGGCCGAAAAGCTCGCCCAGATCACCCCGGGCAAGCTCACGAAAACCTTTTTCACCAGTTCCGGCACCGAGGCGAACGAAGCCGCCGTGTTGCTGGCGCGCATGGCCACGGGCCGCTACGACGTCATCGCGCTGCGCCATGCCTATTCCGGCTCCTCGCAACTCGGCAAGTCGCTGACGGCGCAGGCCGCCTGGCGCCGCGGGGGCGTGGTGAGCGTCGGCATCGAGCACGCCATCAATCCCTACTGCTACCGCTGCCCGCTCGGCCTCCGCTACCCCGATTGCAACGTCGCCTGCGCCAACGACGTTCGCAACTTGATCGAAACGGCGACCAACGGCGCGCCGGCCGCCTTCATCGCCGAGCCCATTCAGGGCGTCGGCGGCTTCATCACTCCGCCGCCGGAATATTTCAAGATCGTTTTCCGCGCGGTGAAGGATTATGGCGGACTGTTCATCTCCGACGAAGTGCAAACCGGCTTCGGCCGCACCGGCAAGAAGTGGTTCGGCATCGAGCAATGGGAAGTCGAGCCCGACATCATCAGCTGCGCCAAGGGCATCGCCAACGGCGCGCCCATGGGCGCCACCGTCGCCACCGCCGAACTGGCCGACAAATTCCAGGGCCTCACGATTTCCACTTTCGGCGGCAATCCGGTCAGCTCGGTCGCGGCCCGCGCCACAATCGACGTCATCGAAGAGGAAAACCTGCTCGAGAATTGCGCCGCCTCCGGCGCCCATTTCCGCGCCGGGCTCGACGAGTTGCAGCGGAAGCACGCGCTCATCGGGGACGTGCGCGGCATGGGCCTGATGCTGGGCCTCGAACTGGTCCGCGACCGCAAAACGAAGGAGCCCGCGCCGCAGGAAACCAATCGCCTGCTCGAGCGGGCGCGGGAAAACGGCCTGCTGATCGGCAAGGGCGGCCTCTACGGCAACTGCGTCCGCCTCTCGCCTGCGCTCAACATCTCCAAGGCGGACGTCGACGAAGCGCTCCGCCTGCTCGACAAATCGTTCAGTGAGGTGCGGGCGTAGCCCGCACCAGTCTGGTGTAGCGGCGGGCTTCAGCCCGCCAGCTTTTCTCACCGAGTGGGCAAGATGCCGCCCTGAAGGGCGGCGCTACACGACTGGCAAATGGTCACAAACTTCGCGAAACGCGGGGACAAGAGGTCCTTGTAAGAGCCAGGGCCAGGCCCTGATCCAAAGCGTCTCGGGTTCGGGGGTCAGGGCTTCAGCCCTGACAAAAAGCCAGATGGCTTCAGGGGCTTTAGCCCCTGAAGCCGTCCTCGAAATATTGCAGGGCAGACTTGGAGGTGCAAGCAATGGCAACCGCTGCCGCCCCGGGACAAACCTGCCGCAATTTCATCAACGGCGAATGGGTCCCCTCGCGTTCGCTGCGCTCGGTCGAGCGCCGCAATCCCGCCGATCGCGACGAAATCGTAGCCGTCGTCCCGCTCTCCTCCGCCGAAGAGGCTCGCGACGCCGTCGCCTCCGCCCGCGCCGCCTTTCCCGGCTGGCGCGACACGCCCGCTCCCGCCCGCGGCCGCATCCTCGCCCGCGCCGCGCAATTGATGGAGCAGCAAAAAGACAAACTCGCGCGCCTGCTTACCCGCGAGGAAGGCAAGACGCTCAAGGATTCGCTCGGCGAGGTGATCAAGTCGGTCCGCGTCCTCGAATACATGGCCGGCGAAGGCACGCGCCTCGGCGGCGACACGCTGCCAAGCGACCTGCCGAAGAATTTCGTCTACACGATCAAGCAGCCGATGGGCGTGGTGGGCGCGATCACGCCGTGGAATTTTCCGGTATCCATCCCCGTCTGGAAGATCGCTCCGGCGATCGTCGCCGGCAACACCGTCGTGCTGAAGCCCTCGACGTTCACTTCGCTCACCGCCGCCGCCGTGCTCGAACTTTTCGCCGAAGCCGGCCTTCCCGCGGGCGTCGTCAACATGATTCTTGGCTCGGGCCGCGAAGCGGGCGGCGCGCTCATCCAGCATCCCGACGTCCGCGCCATTTCCTTCACCGGCTCGAACGCGGTCGGCGCGGGCATCTACAGCGCCGGCGCCGAGCGCATGAAAAAATGCCAGTGCGAGATGGGCGGCAAGAATCCGCTCGTCGTGCTGCGCGACGCCGATCTCGACCTCGCCGCCGACGCCGCGCTCTTCGGCGCTTTCGCCTCCACCGGCCAGCGCTGCACGGCCACCAGCCGCGTCGTGATCGAGGAGGACATCGCCGACCGCTTCGTCGAAATGGTCGCGAGCCGCGCCGCCACGTGGAAAATCGGCAACGGCCTCGATCCCGAGGTCGACATGGGCCCGGCGGTGAACGAGCAGCAGCTCGAAACCGATCTTCGCTACATCGAACTGGGCAGGCAGCATGCCCGTCTCGTGCTCGGCGGCGAGCGCCTCACCGGCCCCGATTACGACCGCGGCAATTTCGTCGCGCCAACGATCTTCGATCGCGTCGCGCCGGATAGCCCGCTCGCCCAGGACGAAATCTTCGGCCCGGTGCTCTCGATCGTGCGCGTCCGCGATTTCGACGAGGCCATCGATGCGGCGAATTCGGTTCGCTACGGCCTTTCGAGTTCCCTCTACTCGAACGACGCCGCCCGCATCTTCGCCTTCATCGACCGCATCGAAACCGGCATCACGCACATTAACTCACCCACAGTGGGCGGCGAAGCGCATCTACCTTTCGGGGGCATGAAAGCGACCGGCGTCGGCCTGCGCGAAATGGGCCACGTCGCCGTCGATTTTTATACGGAAGTGAAAACCGTCTATATCGATTACACGGGCGGCAAACGCGAATCCCGCTCCTACTGAAAGGCCATGGAGTTTCCATGAATCGACCCGGATTTGGCATTCTGGCATCAGCGGCCCTCGTGGCCGTTCTGCTTCTCGCGGCGGCCGCGCCGGCCGGCGCTCGCGATAAAAAACTCATCTGGAAACCCGTCAATCAGGCCCTGCTCAAGCTCAACAACCACCCCGTGAAAACCTGGGACGTCCTTCAGCCTGACAAGAACAAAAATCTCGTCCTCGTCCAGGTGCTCCGCGACTGGTACATCCTCAATCTCAAGGAGAAGCGAGCCTACAAGGTCGAGCGAAAGAACTTCGAAACCCGCGGCGAAAATCTCGCCGGCCCGGAGCCGGATAAGCACACGCCGGCCGTCAAGACCAACGGCTGGGATTCGCACGATATCGGACCGGCGCAGCAGATCACCATCCGTTTCGCCGAAAGCGGCGACGTGCTGGCCATCGAGCTGCCCCATCCCCTCGTCGTCTACTGAGCGCGGTGCGAATGTGAGGATCCTGGCGGCAAGATTCACGACGCAGCGAGAAGCGTCAAAAGAGCACGGGCAGCAGTGCCCGTGCCACTGTAGCGCCGGCGTCTCGCCGGCGTTTTTCCGCCGTCGATGAGAGGTTCGTGCAAGCCTCGAAAGGGGGATCGATGAATTTCGGGATCACGCTCAAACCCGACGTCTCGATCGACCGCATGCTGCGTCTCACGCAGCTGGCCGAGAATGCCGGTTTCAACTACGGCTGGCTGTTCGATTCCCACGTATTGTGGAAAGACCCCTATCCCCTCCTGACGCTGATGGCCAACGGCACGCGCCGCATGCGCCTGGGAACCTGCGTGACGAATCCCGCCGTGCGCGACGTAACCGTCACCGCCAGCCTCTACGCCACTCTCAACGAAATTTCCGGCGGCCGCATGGACCTCGGCATCGGCCGCGGCGACAGCTCGCGCCGCGTGATGGGCAAGCGCCCCACCACGCTCGCCCAACTGGAGGAAACCGTCCGCATCTTCCGCGATCTCACCGCCGGCCGCGAAACCGCCTACGACGGCACTTCCGTGCGCATGCCCTGGGCCAGGGGCCGAACACCCGTCTGGGTGGCCGGCTACGGCCCGAAGGTTCTCGAAATGGCTGGCCGCGTTGCCGACGGCATCATTCTCCAGTTCGCCGATCCGTATCTGATCGATTGGTGTCTCGGCTTCGTCCGCAAAGGAGCGAAAGAGGCCGGCCGCGATCCCTCCGCGATCGAGGTGATGTCGGCCGCGGCCGTCTGGGTCTCCGCCGACCGCGCGCTCGGCCGCGACCGCGTCCGCTGGTTCCCCGCTCTCGTCTCGAACCATGTGGTCGATCTCATCTCGCGCTACAAGCCGGAGGAATTGCCGCACGAGCTGACCGGCTACGTCCGCAATCGCGAGGGCTACGATTACCAGCACCACTGCGAGGTCGAGAGCAGCAATGCCGACTTCGTCTCCGACGAGGTGATCGACCGATTCGCCATCCTCGGCGCCGCCGACGAGCATCGCCGCAAACTCGAGGCGCTCGCCCGCGCCGGCGTCACCCAATTCAACATCTACCTGATGTCCGGCGACGAGGAAGCGACGCTCGACGCCTACGCGCGCGACGTCCTGCCCCATTTTTCCTGATAGCACGGGAGGCCGCTCATGTCCTTCGACACGCTCGTCCGCAACGGCACCATCGTCACTGCGACTGACACTTACGCCGCCGATCTGGCCATCGCCGGCGGAAAAATCACTGCCATCGGCCGCGACCTCCCGCCCGAAAGCGCCCGCCAAGTGATCGACGCCGCGGGCCTCTTCGTCATGCCCGGCGGCATCGACGTCCACACGCATCTCGACATGCCTTTCGGCGGCACCACCAGCGCCGACGATTTCGAAACCGGCACGCGCGCCGCCGCCTGGGGCGGCACGACGACGCTCATCGATTTCGCCATCCAGTATCACGGCCAGAGCCTGCATCAGGCGTTCGACACGTGGATGAAAAAGGCCGACGGCAAAGCGACAATCGACTACGCCTTCCACTGCATCATCACCGAGTTCGACGACGAGCGCGCCCGCGAGATGAAACAGCTCGTCGCCGAGGGCGTCTCGAGCTTCAAGCTCTTCATGGCCTATCCCGGCGTCTTCATGCTCGACGACGCATCCATCTTCCGCGCCATGTCGGTCGCCGCCGATGCCGGCGCCTTCATCTGCATGCACGCCGAAAACGGCGGCGCGATCGACGTGATCGTCCAGCGCGCCCTCGCCGAAGGCAAGCGCGCGCCGAAATACCACGCGCTCACGCGTCCCACCGCCGCCGAAGCCGAAGCCACCGGCCGCGCCATCGCGCTCGCCGAAATGGCAGGCGCGCCCGTCTACATCGTTCATCTCTCCTGCGCCGAAGCGCTCGAACGCGTCCGCGAAGCCCGCGAGCGCGGCCTGCCCGTCTACGCCGAAACCTGCCCGCAGTACCTTTTCCTCTCCATCGAAAATTTCGACGTGCCCGGCTTCGAAGGCGCGAAATACGTCTTCACGCCCCCGCTCCGCGAAAAACATCATCAGGAAAAACTCTGGAAGGGGCTCGCCCAGGACCAACTCCAGGTCGTCTCCACCGACCACTGCCCCTTCTGCTTCAAGGAACAAAAGGAGCTGGGCCGCGACGATTTCACCAAGATCCCGAACGGCGGTCCCGGCGTCGAGCATCGCCTCAGCCTCGTTTACAGCGGCGGTGTCCACGGACATCACTTCTCGCCGAACCGCTTCGTCCAGCTCGTCTCGACCGCCCCGGCGAAACTGTTCGGCCTCTATCCGCGCAAGGGCACCATCGCCGTCGGCTCCGACGCCGACGTCGTCCTCTTCGACCCCGGGGCCGAGGAGGTGCTCAGCGTCCGCACGCACCATATGCGCGTCGATTATTCGATGTTCGAGGGAATTCGTGTGAAAGGCGTCGCCCGCACCGTCCTCAGCCGCGGCGACGTAATCCTCGATAAGGGAAATTTCTCAGGGCGCCCCGGCCGCGGCCAATTCCTCCGCCGCCAAACGCACGGCGGTACCTAGCGGCGAACATTTCCAACCCTCACGTTGTCCCGGATGCTTGTCATCCTGAGCGCAGCGAAGGACCCCGTCCCTACATCCTCGCACTTGTCCCCACATCGAACGGGATGCTTCGCTTCGCTCAGCATGACAGGAGGGAGGGCCGCTACGCTGCAGCAAACAACCGCAGCTCGGTACCGCTCAAGGATCGCCGCCGCTCCCCGCGATTCCACTCTGGTTCGGAAACGGCGGGACCACCCCGCCCACCCACGGAATCCCGATTCCCGGATGAATCTCCACCACCACCTTCTGGCCCACCTCGAAGCGCGAGTACTCTTCCCGGCTCACCGGCACGCGCTCGAACCGGTGCCCTTCGCGCCACGACACCACCACCAACCGCCGTGTCGGCACCATCGCCGCCATCGAAAATTTCCCCACCACTCGCGTCCGGTAATCGTGCACCGGCCCCGTATCCAGCTTCGCATTCACCACCAGCAACGCGGCCAGCAACCACGGCACCGGTACCAGCGTCATGAACAGCCGCTTCCGGATAGCAATCTGGTCCCCGCGCAGCGCGCCGCGCTCCACCCACACCGCCAGCCCCAACCCCACAAAAAACACCACGCCGCAAAACACCAGCATCCCGTCGATTTCAAGCGGAGGGAAACGGTAGGTCGCCGCCACGAACGCCATCGAACCCAGCAGAAACAGCCCCGTGCGAAGAATCAGCCTGCGGCGAAGCACCAGGCTCGCGGCTGCAGGCGTCAGGTCGCAGCCTTCGCAGACCGCTCCGGTAATCACGGTATCGCAATTCAGGCAGCGCTCTGCGCCGGAACGGAACATGCTGCTGCGATGCTAGACACCCCACGCAAGAAATGTCAATCGTGGCTGAAAATTACGAAGTCAACGCGGCACCGCTGCCCGGTAAATGAAACACTGTCATCCTGAGCGAAGCGGTCCGATCTTGTCGATGCGGACCGCCCCGTATTCGTGAAGACATCGGGGCGAAGGATCCCGAACGACCTGAGGCGGGGCTTCCTGCGAAGACATGCCGCCGCGGTATCCGTTCAACGAACCATCGTGGTGTGCAGGTGAGTTCCCTCGCAGGCAGGCCGCCCCTTGCGCCACCACGCTGTCATTCCGAGCGCAGCGGGGAATCTGCTCTTCTCTGTCAGTGGCGAAGTTCTACAACCGAGTCCGGCTGCTTGGTGGTGCACACCATCAGCTCGTCGCGATTGGCGGAGATCAGGCCGCAATCGATCTGCATGGCGCTCTGAATCGCCTCTTTCGCCGTCTTCCCCTCCGCCACGGCGCAGTGGGAGCGCCCGCCGATGCTCATGCAAACGCGATAGCGCGTGCGCGTAGCCTGAAAGGAGGAAAACCCGATCACCGCCAGAAAAACAACGATGAAGAAGGCGATCGCCAGCTTTATTTTCGTGCTCATGTGGAATCATCTTGGCCGAATACAGGCGAAATTGCAAAGCCTCGTTCGTCGTGAAGCCCGCCCGCTCACCCGGCAATTCCCAAAGTCCATCCCGGGGCGCCTTTGCCGTTCTTGGGTAGCCACGGTCGGTATCTTTCCGGCCGTGGGCCTTTGACCGCGAAGAAAAAATCCCGTTCAGTCCGCGGACACGCCCCGCCGCAAAGCCCGCTGCGCGGCAGCCACCGCCGGCGAAAACCGCGCAGGAGTCAGCCGAGCCCCGGCTGCCAGCCCCGCCAGCCGCTCTTCGATTCGCCCGTCGAGATACGTCGAACGCCCGAAGATCCCCCCCACGCGCCCCAGCGCGAACTCGGCCCGCTCCAGCCCCAGGCGCCGGATCACGATGCCGGCCAGCCGAGCCAGATTCTCCACCGCCTGGTCGAGAACCGCTCGCGCGGTCTCGCTGCCGGCATCGGCCGCGCCGGCCACAGCCGGGAAGACGGTCGGCAGGCGATCGAGCGGACGGCGGCATACGTGATCGACGACCTGCTCCCAATCGTCGGCTCCGAGCGAAGCGGCGACGGCATGCTCGAACGTGCCGGGCGGCGTGGATGCGTCGTGCGCCCGGGCAATCGCGGCGAGCGCGGAGCGGCCGATATCGAACGCGCTTCCTTCATCACTGAACCACGGCCCCCAGCCGCCGGCTCGCGCCGTGCGCCCCGCCCCGTCGCGGCCGAAAGCAGCCGAGCCCGTGCCCGCGATGAGCACCACCGCGGGTCCCTCGCTGGAAATCACCTCGAGCGCGATTTCGAGGTCCGTGAGCGCCTCGATCTCCGCATCGCGAAACCGCGTGGCAAGAAACGCGGCCACGCGCTTGGCCACGCGCGGCTGCCCCGCGCCGGCGAGTCCGGCCGAAACGCCGCGCACGTCCATGGCTTCGACCCCGGCCGCGGCGAGTGCGCGCGCGACTGCGTCGTCGATCGCCGTGAACGCATGAGCGAAACTCGAGCGCAGCGGATTCGACGCTTTGCCCAGCGACTCGGCAACCAGGCGGCCCGTCTCGTCGATGAGCGCCGCCTCCGTTTTCGTTCCCCCGCCGTCTACACCCAGATAAAAATTCATTTCCGCTCCCGCCCGCGGAAACCCGCACCGAACCTCCGCTTCAATCCCATCTCTTCATCTTGGCCCACGAACGGCTGAACGGAACGTTCGGCCCGCGACAATAAAAGATCGGCCCGTTCTCGTAAGGTATCGCGTACGGGCTATCGAGCATGGCCGCCGGCTCGACCCAGGTGAAATACTTCTCCAGGTCCTTCCGGCTGAACCCGACGGCAATGACGCTGTTCCTCGTTGCCGTGCCGGGGCCCCACTCGTAGAAGTTTTGATGCGGGCTGATGGCCGGGGGCAGCCCGAGCCTCGCGCCGAAAAAGTCGATCGCGGAGGCCTCGCCGTAATTCGCACAGAAGATGGCAGTTCCAGCCCGCATCCCCGGCGGAATCGAGTTGTAGAGCCGGGCGACGGTTGCCGCCATGTTGCGCCAGCCGAACATGTCCGCGTAAATCTGCGGCAGCGGCCCGCGCTTATGCACTTCGAGCCGCGGCGGAGCCAGGTGCAAAGTTTTCGAATAATGAATGTAGGTTTCGACCGGCAGCACCGGCAGCAAGATCGGCGCCAGCAGCGCGCCAACGAACAAAAGCGCCGCGACGTACGCCGGCCGCAGCCACGCCCGCCTGCGTCCCGCAAACCAACTCTCCAACCCGACGCCGCCCGCCCCGAACAGCATCGGGTAAGCCGGGAACAGGTAGTAGATGCGCCCGTTCAGCGCCAGCATGCAGCCAAGAATCACCAGGTAGATCCACGCCAGCACGCGATACCGCTTCCCTCCCCGGCTGAAACACCACACCATCCCGCCGAGCCAGACCGCCAGCCCCACCGGATTCATCAGAAAAATCTGCTGTGCCAGAAAACCGATCGCCGAAAGCGAAACGTTTCGCCCGCTCGCCGCCACGTTCCGCAACAGCACGAGCGTGGGAAATCCGTGCGCCATCTCCCAGGCCAGGTTCGGAAGGAAAATCAGGAACGCCAAAACGCCGGCCAGCCAGAACCACCGGCTCGCCATCAACCGCCGCTCGGGCACAAGGAACAGGCCGACGACCGTCGCGAATCCGAAAAACAGCATCGAGTGCTTGTTCTCGAGCCCCATCCCCGCCAGCAGCCCGTAGACGAGCCACAGCCGCGTGTCCCCGGTCCGTATCATGCGCACGAGCACCCACGCGCATCCGGTCCAGAAAAGCGGCTCGAACGCGTTCATCGTGAGCAAATTGTCGATGCCCAATAAACCCGGCGCCGCGAATACCGCCAGCGCCCCGAGCGCCTGCGCGAATCGCCGCCCGCCCAGCTCCCGCGCCACCTGGCCGGCCAGCAGAATCGTCGCCGCGCCCGCCGCCGCCGGCAGCAGCCGAATGGCGCGAAGCGAGGATCCGAACAGCGCCACGCTCACCTTGGCGATGAGCGCGATGAGCGGCGGCTGATCGACGTATCCCCACGCGAGATGCCGCGCGCAGATCAGGTAGTACAGCTCATCGCGAAAATAGCCGTAGTGGCCCGCGGTGTAGAGATGCAGCAGAAAATCGGCCAGCGCGATATACGCCACAATCGCCGGCCCGCTCGCCCAGCGCGAGTGCGTCGCGCCGCCCGCCAGCGCCTCAGTTCCGTTCATCCCGTCTCCTTCAGTCTCTCCGGCAACTCGGGATTTCGTAACGGCACGGCTTCAGCCGTGCCGTAAACCGCGCTCCACGCAATGCGGCTTCCGCCGCTGAGGGTCGGACCGCCCGGTCTCCGCACAGGATCTCCTCGCCGCGCGAAAGGAAACCCGATCGGCGCATCGAGCTTGACGCGCCCGCCGCCCACTCGCTACCATCGCGCCCCTTCGCGCGATGCGCATCAGCGGAATCGATTTCGGCATTGTCGTCGCCTATCTGGCCGGCGTTACGCTGTTCGGCCTGCGCTTTCGCCGCCGCCGAACGAGCCTGCGCGAATATTTCCTCAGCAGCAATGCGGCGCCGTGGTGGGCGCTCGCCGGCTCGATCGTCGCCACCGAAACTTCGACGCTCACCATCATCAGCACCCCGGGCATCGCCTACGCCGGCGATCTCGGCTTCCTGCAACTGGTGATCGGCTACCTGGTTGCCCGCGTCGTCCTTTGCCTGCTCTTCATTCCCCAGTATTTTCGTGGCGAATTCTACACGGCCTACCAGCTCATCGGGAAGCGCTTCGGCGAACGGGTGAAATCGGCCGCCGCCTCGGTCTTCCTGATCACCCGCGCCCTGGCCGAAGGCGTGCGCATCAACGCGATCGGCAAGGTGGTCAGCGTGGCGTTCGGCACCGGCGAGCGCGTCTCGGTCGCCATCATGACCGCGCTCACGATTTTCTATACGTTCGAGGGCGGCATGCGCGCCGTCATCTGGACCGACATGGTGCAGGTGGTCCTCTACATCGGCGGCTCGGCCGTCGCCTTCTTCGTGCTGCTCCACAAGATTCCCGGCGGCTGGAGCCACGTGACGCGCGTCGCCGCCGCCTCCGGCCACAAACTGCGAATCTTCCATTTCAATTTCAGCCTCACCCAGAGTTACACGTTCTGGTCCGGCGTCATCGGCGGCACGTTCCTCACCATGGCCAGCCACGGCACGGATCAGACGATGGTGCAGCGCCTGCTCGCCGCCCGCAACGAGCGCGACAGCAAGAAGGCCCTGCTCGCCAGCGGCGTCGTCATTTTCGTTCAATTCTCCCTCTTCCTCGTCATCGGCGTAATGTTGTATGTTTTCGCCCGGCACACCGGGCTGCTCGCGACCGGCGGCGATACCGACCGCCTGTTTCCCGAGTTCGTCGTGTCCGATCTGCCGAGGGGACTTGCCGGCCTCGTGCTCGCATCGATTTTCGCCGTGGCGATGTCGAACGCCAGCGGCTCGCTCAACTCGCTGGCGTCGTCCAGCATCGTGGATTTCAAGCGCCTGCGCGGCGGCGCGGCGCTCGACGATGTCAGCCTCGTGCGCCTCTCACGCTGGGTGACGGTTGGCTGGGGGCTCGTGCTCGGCTTGCTGGGCCTGGTGCACTGGGGCGTGGTGCTCGTCGCGGGCCTCACCATCGCCTCGATCACCTACGGAGGTCTCTTGGGCCTGTTCCTGCTCGCCATTGTCAGCCGCCGCGCCACGCCGCGCGGCGCGCTCAGCGGCCTGTTCACCGGCCTCGCGGTGATGATCGGCGTTCAGTACGCGCGGCCGCTGCTGGCGCTTTTCGGCATCGAATTGCATGCGACGATCGCCTGGACCTGGTACGTGCTCCTGGGCACGATCGTCACATTCTCGACGGGCTGGCTGGTGAGCCGGCTCGCTCCCGGCCCTTCGGGCCCGGCGGAGGTGCGATGAGCGCCGAGCGAAAACTCGATCTGGTGCAGGGACTCGGCGCCTGGGCGGCGGCCGCGATCGTCGTCGGCACGATGATCGGCACCGGCATCTTCATCGTCCCGGCCGATATGGCGCGGACGGTGAAATCGCCCGGCCTGGTCTTCGCCGTTTGGATCGCCGGCGGCATTCTCACGCTGTTCGGCACGTTCGGCTACGCCGAACTCGGCGCCGCGATTCCCGAAGCCGGCGGCGAATACGCCTACATCGGCCGCGGCCTGGGCCCGGTGTGGGGATTTCTGTTCGGCTGGATGCACTCGATCGTCGGGCGGTCCTCGTCGATTGCGTCGATTGCCGCCGGGCTGCTGCTCTTCTGGGGATTTCTCGATCCGCGGGTGCTGAGGCCGCTCGCCACGATCCACTATTCCCTGCCCTGGAGCGCCGCGCACTACACGTTCGTTTTCACCCTGGCGATGCCGCTCGCCGTCGCCGCGATTGCCGCCGTCACGTTCGTCAACTATCTCGGCGTGAAGCTCGGCGGGCAGGTGCAGGTAACGCTCACGGTGATCAAGATCGCGGTGATTGCCGCGGTGATCTTCGCCGGTTTCTTCCTGAGCGCGCATCCGGCCGCCGCCACGGCCGCGCCGCGGGGCGCGTCACATCTGGCCGGCAGCGCCACGGTCGGCGGATTCTTCGCCGCGCTCGTCGCCGCGCTTTGGGCTTACGACGGCTGGGACAATATCGGCTTGGTCGGCTCGGAAGTCCAGAACCCCTCGCGCAACATTCCGCTGGCGCTCGTCGCCGGCGTTTCCCTGGTGGCCGTCCTCTACATTCTCACAAGCGGCGCCTGCTTCCACGTGCTTCCCTTCGCCCAGGCCGCCGCCTCGCCGCACGTCGTTTCCGACGTCATCGCGCGCGTCGCCGGCTCGCACGTGGCTTCCTGGTTGACGGTCGCCATGATCATTTGCGCCCTCGGCACGCTCAATTCCTCGATCCTCACCGGCGCCCGCGTCGATTACGCCATGGCTCGCGACGGCCGCTTCTTCCGCGTCGCTCGCGGCATCCATCCCCGCTTCCGCACGCCGGCCAACGCGCTCATCTTCCAGGGCTGCCTCGCCGCCATCCTCGCCCTCACCGGCACTTTCCAGGACCTCTTCTCCCTCTACATCTTCGCCCAATGGATTTTCTACGGCCTGGCGACCGTCGCGATCCTCCGCCTCCGCCGCAAGGAACCGGAACTCGCCCGCCCCTATCGCACTTGGGGCTATCCGGTCGTGCCGATCCTGTTCATTCTCGGCTCGGTCGCCGTCACGCTCAGCGTGCTCATCGCGCGCCCGCTTCGCGCCGGCCTCGGCCTCGTCGTCATCCTCATCGGCCTCTTCTTCTACCGCTACTGGCGCGACCAGCAAGCCCCCGCCGGCGACGCCTGACCGCCGCACACAACGCACCCTTCCGGCAAAAACCGACGAAGAGCAAGCACTCCGAACACCATACGTGAGTTGGAAATCGAAGACGCTGAATTCCCGCGACGCGATGAAATCGGGAATCAAGGAACAGTTCAAATCCCGAGCGCTCTTTCGGGTACCCCATCCCTGCGCCTTCCACCAAGGCTAGGTGGTTTGCGCCTAGCCTTGCCGGTCAGGTGCAATCACCCCTTCGCTCACCGCGCCCGCTCGGCCGGCGCCAGCGCTCCCGGCGGAATCGGATCGACCGCGAGGTCCGGATGCAGGATCCGCGCCAGAATTTCCACTCCCGCCGCCAGCCGCGGCCCGGAGCGCGAAAAATAGCTATTGGCATCGACCGCCGAAACGCGCCCTCCGCGCACCGCCGGCAAATCCCACCAACCCTCCGGCAGCTTCGCCTGCGCGTATTCCGCAAGCGTTCGTTCGAGGTCGTAGCCACAGGGCATCAGCACAATCGCTTCCGGCCCGCTCTCGACGACGTCCTTCCAATCCAGCTGAACAGCCGGCTCGCCCGCACTCGCCAGGAGCGGAATCCCGCCCGCCACTTCCACCATTTCCGGCACCCAATGCCCGGCCGAAAAAGGCGGATCGAGCCATTCGAGGCACAGCACCCGCGGCCGCGGCGCCGATCGCATCCTCGATTCCACGGCCCGCACCCGGTCTTCGAGCCGCGCGGCCATATCTTCGGCCATCGCGCTGCGCCCGGTCACTTCGCCCAGCATGCGAATGTCGCGCCAGACGTCGGCCAGCCCTCGCGGAGCGAGCAAAACGACCCGCGGCTGCTTTTCGAGCCGCCCCAGGGCCGCCGCCAAATCGTCCGGCGAAGCCGCGCACACCTGGCACAGTTCCTGGGTTATGATGAGGTCCGGCGCCAGCGCGCGAAGTCGCTCGCCATCGATCACGTACACGCTCTCTCCCCGCTCCACGCACTCGCGCACCTGCCGGTCGATCTCTCCCGCCGGCGCCTTGGGATCGATTCGCGGCCGCACCAGCACCGCACGGCTCGCCGCCTCGGGCGGGAAGTCGCATTCGTGAGTGACGCCAACCACGTCGTCGCCCAGCCCGAGAGCGAACAGGATTTCGGTGGCCGCCGGAAGCAGAGAGCAGATGCGCATCGGATCGAAAGACCAGTATAAAGCCTATGCGGCAACCCCGCTTTTCGTAAGGGCACGGCCTCGGTCGTGCCGAAAGCACTTTTTTCTCAATGCGGCTTTAGCCGCTGAGGGCGCCATTTCCCCAGTTGCCACGCAAATCCACATGTTCTCCGTGGCACCTGGCGAGACCACCCCTCGGTATCTGTTAGAATCCAAGTCAATGCGGCCGGCGGAGGGTAAGGCGATGGCATCGAAAGCCCCGGGAATACTCCATTCCACTCGAGATATCGGAATCTGCCTCGCGCTCGCCCTCGGCGGCACGCTGTCTATCTGCGCCACGGCCGCCTTCGCCCAATCCGCCGCCAAATCCCCCACGCCCGCACAAGCTGCCCAGCCCGTCCTCTCCCGGCTCCCCGCGGTGCGGCACGCGCACGCCGCGGCCGCCAAGGCAGCCGCTCCCGCAGGCAAGATCGACCTCGTAGTGCCGGCGGGCACTCCCCTTCGCGTTTCGCTTCTCCAAAAAGTGAAAATCGGCAAGGTGGGCGACCCGGTCGTCGCGCAAGTGACCGAGCCGGTCTACTCCTTCGACCACGTCGTGATTCCCGCCGGCACCAAGGTGACCGGAAAGGTCTCCAAAATCATTCCCGCATCGAAATTCCGCCGCACCGAGGCGATGCTCAACGGCGATTTCACCCCGCTCAAAACCGCCAAAGTCGAATTCGACACCCTGATCCTCGAGGACGGCACCCGCATGCCGATCGAAACCAGCGTCTCGCCCGGCATCCAGGACGTCATTCGCCTGGTCACCAAACAGGACGCGCCCAGGAAACCGGGATTGGTGCACGAAGCCGAACGCGCGGTCGACCAGCAATGGCACGGCGCGATCCATGAAGTGAAGACGGTCGCCAGCCTCCACTGGCTGAAAAAAACCGCCCTCAGCGAGCTGCCCTATCACCGCCAGTATCTCGATGCCGGCACCGTCTACGAAGCCGAACTCCTTCACCCGCTCGATTGCGGCAAGGAGACGATCGCTCCCGGCGCACTGGCCGATTACGGCGATCCGCCGCCGCCCAACAGCGTGGTCCACGCGCGCCTGCTCACCGCGCTCAGTTCCGCCACCGCGCACAAGGGCACGAAGGTCGAGGCGGTCATGACCAAGCCGCTCTTCTCTCCCTCGAAACACCTCCTGCTGCCCGAAGGCACACGGCTCGTGGGAGAGGTCGTTCAGGTCCACCCGGCACGCGACATGCATCGCAACGGCCTGCTTCGCATCGCCATCCGCAAGATGGAATTGCCCTCGGGCATCGCCACGCCCGTCGACGCCAGCATCCAGGGACTCGATGTCAGCCGCAAATCCGGTATCGCGCTCGATTCCGAAGGCGGCGCCAGCGTCCCCCAGAACAAGAAACGCTATCTGGACACCGCGCTTTCCCTCGCCATCGCCACTTCCACTTTCGATTCCGACGCCGGCCGCGCCGCGGGGGCGCATGGCGGCGATGTGAGCAATCGCGGACTCGCCGGTGGCTCCGGCTTCCGCATGGTCGGCCTGATCCTCGGCGTCGCCGTCCAGTCGCGCACGGTTGGCCAGGTTCTCGGCATCTACGGCGCCGGCTGGTCCGTCTACGACCACTTCATCTCCCACGGTCGCGACGTAATCCTCGCCAAGGACACCCCGATGACCATAGGCTTCGGTTCGCAACAACCCACCGGCCATTAGCCTCAACACCCACGCTACGTGCCCCGGTAGCCACGGTCGGTGCCCTTCCGACCGTGGGCCCGTGTCCCACAAATGCCCCAGTCTTCAGCCACACAGCCCGCCCATCCCCAAAGGCCGACCGCAGGTCGTCCCTACCAAAATTGGAGACGTATTGAATTCACGTCCGGGTCGGAAGCCTTCGAGCGATGCAGAATCAGTTAAAGAAGAACAAATGCACGGCAGGCAAGAAACTCGCGAGATCGGGAACGAAGGCAGTGTTTTGTAGGGGCGACCTGCGGTCGCCCTCTCACGTCAATCTCGGCGCCGACGCTCGACCTTCTTTCTCCCCACCACCTGCCAACAGGTCCGTGTAAACGAACCCCTCCCGCTCCACGATCTCCCCCGTCTCGACGGCAATCGCCGATCGAAACATCGGCCCCGCACTCGCAAACGTGTGAAACTCCCCGTATTCCCCGCAGCAATCGATCCCCGCCGGCAACTCATCGAGTAGCCGCGCGTCGAATTTCCGTCCGGCAAATCCGCGATCGAGTTTCCGCGGATCGATACACGCCAGCCACGCCTCGAGACCGCCGGCCACCATCTGCCGCGCCAATTCGCTCGTATCGAGCCCCCAGAGCGGAAACACCGGCGTCATCCCGCAGCGAGCAAGCTGCTGCTCCCGATACTGCCGTATGTCCTCGAGAAACAGATCGCCGAAAACAACGTGCGTAACACCCTCCCGGCGCGCCCGCTCCATGGCCGCGGCCATCGCGCGCTCGTAAGCCTCATTCGGGCAAGGATACGGAATCGGCACTTTCACAAGCGGCAGCCCCGCCCGCTCCGCCTGTGCATCGACCAGCGCCTCGCGCACCCCATGCATCGCCACCCGCCCGAAAGCGAAATTCACCGTGGTCAGCAACGCGACAATGTCCACTTCGCCGCGCTCGCGCACCACCTGCAGCGCCCAGGCGCTATCCTTCCCGCTGCTCCAGGAAAGCCAGGCCTTAGCCCGCGATGCACTCACGCCATTCCTCCGATCTGAAGCTGAAAGCGTAGGGGCGACCCGTTGGGTCGCCCTCTTCCGACCAACCCGAATCACGCCCCATTTTGTAGCGCCGGCATCCTGCCGGCGTCTTTCCCCAATTCACAGCAAGACTGTGAACTCAGCCCCGCCCCGGCGCGGAACCCTCGCGCTACTTCGAATAGATCAAATACTTCTTCCGCATCTCGCGAAACTTCTCAATCTCCGCCTGCCATCCCACCACGATCCGCGAAGGCGCATCCCCGTTTTCGAGCTGCTCGAGCGTCGAGCGCGATCCAACCAGCTCGATGATCCTGCCCAGTTGGAATTGGTCCGGGTAGAGCTTGTGCAGCGTGGCCGCGATCTCGATCCCCGTCAGCATCGGCGAAAGCGATGACCGGTCCGTGACGAGCAGCTCAACTCCCTGGCAGCTCTCTCCCTTGAAAATCCCGCTCGTCGGCGAGAAAAACGTCGGCACGAATCGCACGCCGGGAATGAACTGGTGATTCAGCATCTCGGCCAGCTCGCGCCCGTTGATATAGGGCGCGCCGAGAATCTGGAACGGTGTGTCCGTCCCCCGGCCCACCGAAACCCCGCCGTTTTGCAGAATTTCGATGCCCGGATACAGCATCGTCTGGCTCACCGTCCGCAAATTGGGCGAGGGCGGAATCCACACGAGCCCCGTTCTGGTCAAATGTGTCTTCCCGGTGCCAGTTCTGCATCGGCACCACGGTCAGATCGGCGCCGATATGGTTTTCGGAGTTGAACATCTTCGCCAGTTCCCCGATCGTCATGCCGTAAATCACCGGCTCCGGAAATGGTCCGGTGAATGACAACCGGTCGCGATCGAGCATCGGCCCTTCGATCATCTCGCCGCCAAGTGGATCGGGCCGGTCGAGGACGTAGAACGGAATATGAGCCTTCGCCGCCGCCTCCATGCAATACATCATGGTGCTGGTGAACGTATAGAAGCGCACGCCGGCATCTTGAATGTCGTAGACGAGCGCGTCGACGCCGCGCAATTCGCTGTCGGTGGGTCGCAGCGTTTGGCCGTACAGGCTGTAGACTGGCAGCCCGGTCGCCGGGTCCTTGCTGTTGCCGATGCGCTGGTCGAGTTTCCCGAACAGTCCGTGCTCGGGTGTGAAAATCGCGACCAGCTTCACACCCGGCGCGTTATGCAAAACGTCGATCGTGCGCCGCCCCTCGCGATCCATGCCCGTCTGGTTCGTGATCAGGCCGACGCGCTTGCCCTGGAGCGGCGCGAAATTTTCCTGTTCGAGGATGTCGACCCCCGTGAAAGTCTGCTCATTCCATCCCGTGGTCCCGGTAAGGTTGTAGTGCCGGTCGGCTCCAATGCTGCGCTCGATCGGCGAAGTCGGCCCGGTCGTGTCTCCGGCGGCGAGCGCCGCGGCCACCAGCGTCGCCACGCGCGCCCGCAGGCTGATGAGCGGCGGCCGCCGGTAAGGATGAATGCTGTTCGCCAGCAGAAGCACAAACGTTTGGCTCGCCGGATCGATCCAGACCGAAGTCCCCGTGAATCCCGTGTGCCCGTAAGAGCCCAGCGGAAACAGTTCCCCGCGATTCGACGAGTAGTGGCTGTCGATCTCCCAGCCGAGCCCTTCGAGCACGGGACTCCACGGCGGCGATTGCACCGAAGTCATCTTGTGAATCGTGGCTGCGTCCAGCAATTGCCGCCCGCGGTATCGCCCGCGCGGTATCCGCCCGTCTTCGAGCATCATCTGGCAGAACACCGCCAGATCGTCCGCGTCCGAGAACAGGCCCGCGTCGCCCGTCACGCCGCCCATCGCCCGCGCCGTCGGATCGTCCACCACGCCGCGCAGCATGCGCCCCTTGCCCGATCCCGGCCTCGCGCCCGGCGGCAGATCGATCTCTTCGGTCGGCGCGATGCGCGGAATCCAGCTCTTCGGCGGCAGAAATCGCGTGTGGCTCATCCCGAGCGGCTGGTAGATATTCCGCTCGGCGAAAACGTTGAGCGGCAGACCGGAAATCTTGTGCACCAGCTCGGCCAGCACGATGAAATTGCAATCGCTGTAGAGGAACCGCATCCCCGGCGGCAGCACCGGCCGGTCGGCATAGATGATGCGCAGCACCGCGTTGTAGCCGGTGACGCCCGGCGGAATGATCGGATCCGGCCGCAAGCCCGAAAAATGCGTCAGCAGCATCCGCACCGTGATCTGGTCCTTGCCGTTCGCGCCAAATTGCGGCAGGTAGCGCGCCACCGGATCGTCGAGCCGTATCTTCCCTTGCTGAAGGAGCAGCATCACCGAAGGCGCCGTGGCGAAAACCTTCGTCAGCGACGCCAGATCGAAAATCGTCCCCGTCGTCATCCGCTCGCGCCGCGGCACGAGCGCGCGATCTCCGTACGCCTTCCGGTAGACGATTCGCCCGCGGTGCCCCACCAGCAGCACCGCGCCCGGCAGTTCGTTTTTCGCGATGGCGTGCTCGATCACCGCGTCGACGTCGGATAGTTTCGGCGGTCCTGGCACCGCGGCCATCACCGAGCCCGCGAGCCCCGCCGCCAGCAAAAAGAGCAGAACCGGAAACTTCGACCATGTATGTGATTTCTTCATCATCAAGCCTGTGCTATATACAAATCCCGGCCCGGCCGCGTCAATCCATCTTCCGTAGCCGCGCCGTTTTTTGTGTTTTCATCCCTTCGCTCGTTCAGGATGCGTGCCGACTCTAATGGCTTCGCCGGTGAAACGAAAGAAAAAAACTTCCTCTCGCCCCCAATCGCGCGCCGCCGCGCCCGCGATCCGCCAGGCGCTCGCCCGCATGACGCTCGACCAGAAGCTCGGCCAGTTGCTCATGGTCTACGTCTGGGGCCGCTTCACTGCTGCCGAGGATCCCGGCTTCCGGCAACTGGCCGCGTGGGTGGCCGAAGGCAAGGTCGGCGGCCTGCTGCTCCAGGCGCAACGCACGCCACGCGGCATCGAAATCGACCAAGTCTACCCGACCGCGGCACTGCTCAACCAACTGCAAAGCCAGTCCAGAATTCCCCTGCTCGTCGCCGCCGATTTCGAGACGGGCACCGCGATGCGCCTCGCCGAAGGCACCCGCCTGCCGCACCTGATGGCCATCGCCGCCACCGGCGACCCGCGCGACGCCCGCGCCGCCGGCAAAATCACCGCCATCGAAGCCCGCGCCGCCGGCGTCAACTGGATCTTCGCTCCCGTCGCCGACCTGAATAACAATCCGGCGAATCCCATCATCAATATCCGCTCGTTCGGCGAAAATCCGGAAAACGTGGCCAATCTCGTCGCGGAATTCATTCGCGGCGCGCAGGCGAATGGCGTTCTCGCCACGGCAAAACATTTCCCCGGCCACGGCGATACCGACGTCAATTCCCACGTCGGCCTGCCCGTCATCCCGGCCGGCCGCGAGCGTCTTGATCGCGCCGAACTGGTTCCCTTCCGCTCTGCCATCCGCGCCGGTGTCGCTTCCATGATGACCGGCCATCTGCTCGTTCCTGCTCTCGAACCCGATTCCTCGCTTCCGGCCACGCTTTCACCCAGGATCATCGGCGAGCTGCTGCGCCGCGAAATGGGTTTCAAGGGCCTCGTCGTCACCGATTCGCTCGACATGGCCGGCATCGCCCTCTTCTATCCGCCGAACCGCACCGCCGTCCTCTCCATCGCAGCCGGCGCCGACGTTCTCCTCATTCCGCCCAGCCCGGAAGCCGCGCTCGAATCTCTCCGCGAAGCCGTCCGCGAAGGCCGCCTCGCCATCGAGAAAATAGACGCCGCCGTCGCCCGCATCCTTGAAGCCAAGGCGCGGCTCGGGCTCGCCCGAAATCCCGAGGTCGATCTGAATCGCCTCCCCGAAACCTTCGCCAAACCCGAATTCGCGCGCCATTCGCTCGATATCGCCGCGCGCGGCGTCACCCTCCTGCGCGACGGCGATCGCCTCTTGCCGCTCGATTCCACCCGCCCCACGCGCGCCCTGCTCCTCGCCCTTTCCGCCGATCCCGATTCGCTCCCGGGCGACGATCTCGAAAGCGAAATCCGCTCGCGAGTGGATTCGCTCGAAGTCCGCCGAGCCGACACGCGTTACTTCCCCAGCGGATCGGTGGAATTGCCGCCGCCCGATTCCTACGACGTCGCCATCGTCGCTCTCTACGTCCGCGTAGCCGACCGCAAAGGCACCGTCGCCCTGCCCGCGGACCTCGCCAGGCTCGCCGACCGCGTGCTGGCGGCCGGCAAGCCCGCCATCGTCGCTTGCTTCGGCAGCCCCTATCTCATCTCCCGTTTCCCCGCCGCCCGCACCTGGCTCGCCGCTTTCAGCACCACCACCGTGGCCGAGCAAGCCGTCGCCCGCGCCATCTTCGGCCAAACGCCAATCGCCGGCCGTCTTCCCGTAAGCGTCCCCGGCGTTGCGTCCATCGGCGCCGGCGAGCGAGTAGCCGCCAATCCCATGACGCTCGAACCCGCGCCGGAATCGATGTCCGCCGCGATGAAACCCGCCTTCCGCCTGCTCGACAGAGCGGTAGTGGATGGGGTGACTCCCGGCGGCGTGCTGGCCGTAGGCCACAACAATCGCCTGGTCCTCCATCCCTTCGGCCGCTTCACCTACAACGCAAAATCCCCCGTCGTGAAGCGCGACACGATTTACGACGCCGCCTCGCTCACCAAAGTCGTCGTCACCACCACCGCCGCGATGCGTCTGGTCGAAACCGCCGTCCTCCGCCTCGACGCACCCGTCGCTAGCTACCTGCCCGCCTGGGCCGCAGGCCCGCAATCCACCTGGCGCGAAAAAGCGACCCTCGCCGACCTGCTCCGCCACAGCGCCGGATTCGCCGCGCACCGCGAGTTCTACCGCGAAGCCAAGGGCCACGCCGCCATCGTCGCCCGTGCCCTGGCCGAGCCGCTCGAATACGAGCCCGGCACAAAAATCCTCTACTCCGATCTCGACTTCATGCTCCTCGGCGAAATCATTCGCCAGGTGACCGGCGAATCGCTGGACCGCATCGCGAGCCGTGAAATTTTCCAGCCGCTAGGCATGACCGATTCCCTGTTCCGTCCCTCGCGCCGCCTGCGTCCCCGCATCGCGCCCACCGAGAACGACACCAGTTGGCGCAAACGCCAGGTGTGGGGCGAAGTGCACGACCAGAATGCGTGCGCCATGGGCGGCGTAGCCGGCCACGCCGGCCTCTTTTCGACCGCCGGCGATCTGGCCGTCTTCTGCCAGATGCTTTTGAACGGCGGCATCTACGCGCACCGCCGCCTTTTCTCGCGAGCCACCATCGACAATTTCACCGCGCGCCAAACGATCGTCGAATTCTTCGCGCGCCCTGGGCTGGGACGTGCCGACACATCCCTCATCGAGCGGCCAATTCTTCTCCCCCAAAAGTTTCGGCCACACCGGCTTCACCGGCACGTCCATCTGGATCGATCCCGAAAAGCACCTCTTCGTCGTTCTCCTCACCAACCGAGTCCATCCCTCCACCGAGAACATCCAGATCCGCCAGCTCCGCCCCGCCCTCCACGACGCCGTAGCCCACTCCCTCGGCCTGACACCCAAGAATTAGCCGGGATATTTTTAGGAAATTCGGCAAGTTCCGCGGCCATTCGGCGCTTGTGTAGAGCCGCCCTTCAGGGCGGCACCTTGTCGAGTTAACCCGCATTTCTCACAAGGAGCTCGTAGCCAGCTCTGCCCAGCGGCAGAAACCCTGTCATCCTGAGCGAAGCGAAGGATCCCGAACGCTTCGAGGCAAAGTCACCCACGTAGACGGGCCGTTGAAACCTGTGAACGACGCGCGATTGTTGCGGGCAGCAATAGGCGAGCGTTCTCCTCATCGGAATCCCGTATTGGTGAGAAATCCCGGTTAAGGGAGAAAGAATGTCGGCGCCACAGCGGGAAACAACGTTTTACGATCGGCGGAAACCCCGGCGACGGTAAGCCGCGTCAAAGCGAGAGACCACGAACAAGGCGGGCCGAACAGGAGCGCGGATTGACAGCGATTGATCTCTCGGGTGACGTCGGACTTTTCGCGCTCTCCCTCCTAACGCTGAATATCCTGCTCGGCCTGCTGATTTCGGTCCGCTACAGCCCCTGGCGCTACTGGCCGCACCGCCGCGTGAACATCTTCTGGGTTCACAACCAGACCGGCCTCGCCGCCCTGGCCGTTTCCGTTCTGCATCCGGTGATTCTGCTCTTTTCCGCGACCGCCGGTTTCCATTGGCTCGACGTGGTGTTCCCCGCATGGGCGCCGCGCCAGCCCGTCGTCAATCTCTTCGGCACCGCGGCCATTTATACCCTCGCCTTCGTTCTCGTCACCTCGCACTATCGCGTCGAAATCGGCCGCCGCACGTGGAAGAAACTCCATTTCACCACCTACCTCCTCGCCGGCCTGGTCTTCGTTCACAGCCTGCTCACCGAGCCGCATCTCAACGGCGCTCCCGTCGACCTTCTCGATGGCGAAAAGCTCTTCGTAGAAGCCTGCCTGCTCGTAGTCCTCATCGCCACGCTGCTTCGTTTCAATTACGCGATGCGAAAAAAGCGCCGCGTCTCTCTACCAGCCGAAACCGCCGCCGAAGGCACGCTATAATCGCGTTTCGTGCCGAACCAGCCCCAAACCGAGCAGCCCAATCGCCGCAGCCGCGGCCTCGACCGCAAGAGCACGCTCGCGCTGCTGCGCCTGCTGAATCGCGAAGATCGCCGCGTCCCCGCAGCCGTTGCCCGCGCCATCCCCGCGATCGCCCGCGCCGTTGACGCCATCGTCCACACATTCGAAAGCGGCGGCCGCCTGATCTACGCCGGCGCCGGCACCAGCGGCCGCCTCGGCGCGCTAGACGCCGCCGAATGCCCGCCGACTTTCGGCGTTTCTCCTTCACAGGTGCGCGCCGTTTTAGCCGGAGGCCGCCGTGCGCTCGATCACGCCGTCGAAGGCGCCGAGGATTCCGCCCCGCAAGGCGCCCGCGACCTCGCCGCGCTGCGCCTCGGCCCGAAAGACGTAGTCGTCGGCCTCGCCGCCAGCGGCACCACGCCCTACGTAGCCGGAGCGCTCCGCCACGCCCGCCGTAGCGGCGCCACCACCGTCCTCGTCACTACGAATCCCCGCCCGCCGCTCGCCCGCCTCGCCCAAATCGTCATCGTCGCCGACGTCGGCCCCGAAGCCCTCGCCGGTTCCACGCGCCTGAAATCCGGCACTGCGCAGAAACTCGTGCTGAATATGCTCACGACGGCGGCGATGGCGCGCCTCGGCCGCGTCTACGACAATCGCATGGTCTACGTCGCGCTGACGAACAGCAAGCTGCGCCGCCGCGGCCTCCGCCTGCTCGCGGAAACTGCCGGCGTAGCCGAGCCCATCGCGCGCCGTGCGCTCGCCCGCGCGCAAGGCAATCTGCCCGCCGCGCTCGTCATGCTGAAAACCGGCGTAAACTTTAAGGAAGCGCAACACCGCCTCGCCCACGCCAAAGGACACGTGCGCCGCGCCATCGAATCCGCATCCGAGCCGCCTGTCGCCTCAAGCCGCGGCAAGAAAGAAACCCGGAGGACGAAGCCCCGTGGATAAATTCCGCATAGAAGGCGGCAACAAGCTCAAGGGAACCGTGCGCGTCAGCGGCGCCAAAAACGCCGCGCTCCCCGAAATGGCCGCCTGCCTGCTCACCGCTCAGCCGGTCGAACTCCGCAATCTGCCACGCGTGCGCGACATCCAGAACGATGGCCCGCCTGCTCGCCCACATGAGCGTCACCGTGGAAGGTCCCGAGGGCGAGGGCGGAACCGGCCGCGTGCGCCTCGCCGCCGCCGAAATCTCCCACGCCGAAGCGCCCTACGATCTCGTGAAAACCATGCGCGCTTCGGTTCTCGTCCTCGGCCCGCTCCTCGCGCGCACCGGCTACGCCCGCGTTTCGATGCCCGGCGGCTGCGCCATCGGCGCCCGGCCCATCGATCTGCACCTGAAAGCTCTCGAGCGGCTCGGCGCTGAAATCACGAGCGAGCATGGCTACGTCGAAGCCCGCGCCAAGCGCCTGCGCGGCGGCCGCGTCGTCTTCGACCGCATCACCGTCACCGGCACGGAAAACGTGATGATGGCCGCGGCGCTGGCCGAAGGCGAAACCATTCTCGAAAACGCCGCGCGCGAGCCGGAAATCCCCGATCTCGCCCACCTGCTCTCCGCCATGGGCGCGCGCATCGAGGGCGCCGGCACGTCGACGATCCACATCCAGGGAGTTCCTTCGCTCCACGGCGCCGAGCACGACGTCATCCCCGACCGCATCGCCACCGGCACGTTCCTCATCGCCGGCGCCATCACCGGCGGCGACCTTCTGCTCGAGGGCGCCGACCCCCGCCATCTGCTCGCCGTGATCGACAAGCTGGCCGAATGCGGCATCGAAGTCCGCAAGGAATCCGGCGGCCTGCGCGTCACCGGCAACGGCCCCATCCATGCCGCCGACGTCGCCACCGAGGAATATCCCGGCTTCCCCACCGACATGCAGGCGCAATACATGGCGCTCATGACGCAGGCCAAGGGCACCAGCATCGTCACCGAAACGATTTTCGAGAACCGCTTCCTGCATGCGAGTGAAATGCTGCGCATGGGCGCCGATATCTCGATCCGCGGCAATCAGGCCATCGTGCGCGGCCCTACGCCGCTCACCGGCGCCGCCGTCATCGCCTCCGATCTCCGCGCCAGCGCTTCGCTCGTGCTCGCCGGCCTGGCGGCACAAGGCACCACCATCGTCGACCGCGTCTACCACATTGACCGCGGCTACGAACGCATCGAGGAAAAGCTCCGCGCCCTCGGCGCAAACATCGAACGCGTCTCCTCCTGAACACCTGAAGTCTCACCACCCGCCGCGCGCCGCTGCTTCGGCGATAGGAAACAATCGGCCACATGCCTGAATGTGCTTGACACAGGAGACCAAACCGGATATTTCTTCCGAGTTTTAAGGGTGGGGATGTCCAACCGGTGCATCCGCCTCGGCATTGTTAGAGGGGCATCGGGCAAATGGAGGGGTAGTCGCGAGCTTGGAGGTGTGGGCAGCACTCCTTCAAACAGACCGCTCGTTTTCTCGCTTCACTTCCGAGCGTCCGCATGCCCGGACCTCCTCCTGCGAACAGCCCCTTCCGTTCACTCGTCCGCCGGGAGGTGACTCGGTATGAAGGCCGGTAAATTCTTCAGTTTTGTTGTTGTAATGGCGGCGCTGGCCATGAGCCTCTCCGCCTGGGGCCAGGCAACAACATCGTTGCGCGGTGTGATTACCGATCCTTCCGGCGCGGCGATTCCCCACGCCAAGGTAACCATCACCAACCAGGACACCAACGTGTCCCGCCATACGATCTCGACGACCACCGGCGCCTACAGCTTCGCGTCCGTCCTCCCTGGCACTTACAAGTTGACCGTCGAGGCCCAGGGATTCCGCGCCTACGCCCAGTCCGGTGTCCAGCTGCTCGTGAGCCTCCCCTCCACGGTGGACGTGCGGCTGCAGGTGGCGCGGTCACTCAGGTCGTGAACGTCACCGGCCAGGCTCCGGCGCTCAATACCACCAACGCCAGCATCGGACAGGTGATGGGCACCAGCGCGATCGAGAACCTGCCCATCAAGGCCGAAAACACGGTCTTGCTGCTCAGCTTCCAGCCCGGCGTCGTCTTCAATGGCGAGAAGCTCCTCACCGACAGCACGGACACCCGCGCCGGCTCGGTGAACGGAGAACGCAGCGACCAGAACAACATCACCCTCGACGGCGTGAGCGACAATGACGAATTCAACGGCTACGCCTTCAATGGCGTTCTGCCGACGACGCCCTTTTCCGTCCAGGAGTTCCGCGTCACGACCTCCAACTATGGAGCGACCGAAGGCCACACCGCCGGCGCCCAGATTTCGATGGTGACCAAGAGCGGCACCAACCAGTTCCACGGATCGCTCTACGAGTTCAACCGGAATACGGTAGGCGAGGCCAACGACTATTTCCTGAAGTCCTCGCAAGCGGCCACCGGCCAGCCCAATGTCCCCGAGCACCTCGTCCGCAACATCTTCGGCGGCACGATCGGCGGCCCGTTCATGAAGAACCGCTTCTTTTTCTTCTTCAACTATGAGGGACGCCGCCAGTCGCTCGCCGGCAGCGCCACGCGAGCCATTCCAAGCGCCACGCTCCGCGACGGCATCATCGAGTACAAGTGCTCGGCTTCGAGTTCTTGCGCCGGCGGCAACGTGACCGGCGTGAGCGGCAAGAGCTACGCCGTGCAGCCGGGCTACTACGCTCTCGGTCCCACGCAGCTCGCGCAGCTCGATCCGCTGGGCGTCGGCCCGAGTTCGGTCGCCCTCAAGTATTTCAATTCTTACCCGATGCCCACCAGCTTGAACACAAACTACGCTCCCAACTACGGCGCTTATACCTTCGCCGCGCCGACCAAGGAGTCGTACAACTGGTACATCGCCCGCCTCGATTACAAGCTGACGCAGAACGGCAACCACACGCTTTTCTTCCGCGGCACGGGCGTCGATGACCGCTCGATTGGCGCGCCGTTCCTGCCCGGCTCGGTGCCCGAAAACTCCAACGTCGATCTGAGCAAGGGATTCGTTCTCGGCTACACCGGCGTTTTCGGCCCGCATTGGGTCAACAGCTTCCGTTACGGTCTCACGCGTGCCAGCTACGGCAACATCGGCAATTCCAACCAGCCGTGGGTCATCATGCGCGGCCTCGACCAGGGCATCACCCGCTCGAGCACGTGGGTTTCGCCCGTGCACAACCTGGTCGATACCGTCAGCTACATCCACGGCGCGCACAACTTCCAGTTCGGCGCGAACTTCCTTCTGGTTCGCTCGCTCGGCACGACTGACGCCAATTCCTATAGCGACGCGATGACCAACTCCGACTGGGTGAATACGTCCGGCTTTGCCAACAAATCCGGTTCTCCTCTGAATCCGCCCTCGGGTGGTTTCCCGGCCGTCGACTCGCATTTCAATCTGGCCTACGACTTTCCGCTCGCGGCCATGATGGGAATGGCGACCGAACTCGACGCGCGGTACAACTACCGTGTCGCCAGCCTCACGCAGGGAACGCCTCTTGGCCAGGGCGCCTCGGTCGCGCGCCACTGGGCCACCGACACCTACAACCTGTTCTTTGAGGATACCTGGCAGGCTCGCCGCAACCTCTCGGTCACCTACGGCCTGAACTATCAGTTGATGACTCCGGTGACCGAAACGGCCGGGCAGCAAGTCGCACCGAACGTGAACATGGGTACGTGGTTCAACCAGCGCAGCATCAACATGATGCAGGGCATCCCTTCGAACCAGGACGCGTTGATCTCCTTTGCTCCGTCAGGCTCCGCTTGGGGCAAGCCCGGCATGTATTCTTCGCAAACCAGGGATTTCGCCCCACGCCTCGGCTTGGCGTGGACGCCGCGGCCCAAGTGGGGTTGGCTCAAGAAAATCGTGGGAGACGACAAGACGGCCGTGCGCGCCGGCTTCGGCATGTACTACGACAATTTCGGGCCGGAACTGGCGATGACCTACAACGCGGTGGGTGAATTCGGGCTGGCCACTCTGCTCGAGAATCCCGCCGCCTCGCTTACGGTTGCCCAGGCTCCGCGGATCACCAGCATGAACACCCTCCCCACCACCGATACCAGCGGCAACACGATCATGCCGCAAGCCCCTTCGTCCGCTTTCCCGGTTACGTATCCGGTGGGCGCCGAAGCAATCGCGCGCGGCATTGATCCTTCGCTCAAGTCTCCCTATTCCTATGCCCTCGACCTCTCGATCCAGCGGCAACTTCCGGGCGGCATGACGCTCGATATGGCGTACGTCGGCCACTTCGCGCACCGGCTGCTCGTCTACGACGACATCGCCACGCCGCTCGATCTCAAGGACCCGAAGAGCGGTATCGACTATTTCTCCGCGGTCGATCGCCTCTCGCAGCTGGCCCGGCAGAACACCCCGGACAGCGCCATCACCGCCTCCACCATCGGCCCGACGGCGCAATATTGGGAGGACATGGTCAAGCCCCTGAGCAACTATCGGTACTGCTCCAGCTGGACCATGACGCCGGGTGGCACCCAAACCGACATGCTGCAGGCCGTTTACGACATGTTCGGTTCAAACTGCTCGCTCTATAACGAGACGACGGGCCTCTGGCTCATGGACCTCCCGAAATATGTTCACTACTCGCTTCCCCAATTCGCGACCGGTCCGAACAGCTTCTACAACAGCCAGTACTCGTCGCTCTACGTTTGGCGCTCAATTGGCTATTCCAACTACAACGCCTTCCAATTGAGCCTGCACAAGCAGATGAGCCACGGCCTGCTGTTCGGCTTCAACTACACCTATTCCAAGTCGAACGACATCGAATCGATGGCCGAACGCGGCCCACGGCACAACTCGGCCGTCATCATCAACCCGTGGTCGCCCTATCAGCTCTACGGCCCCAGCGATTTCGATTTGCGCCACCAGATCAACTACTACTGGGTTGCGCAGCTTCCCTTCGGCCGCGGAAAGCTCGTCGGCGCAAACGTCGCCAATTGGGCCAACACGATCATCGGCGGCTGGCAGCTTTCCGGCACGGGCCGCTGGACTTCCGGCTTCCCGGCCAGCGTCTTCATGGGTTACGTCTGGCCGACGAACTGGGAGGAAATGGGCCAGGCGAATCTCACCGGCCAGCCCATTGCGACCGGAACCTCAATCGTCAACACACCGAACGTGGGGTCTGCTCCCAACGTGTTCCAGAATCCGACCCAGGCCTCGGCGGGATTCGACTACGCCTACCCCGGCCAGAGCGGCGCGCGGAACGTGGTCCGTGGCGATGGATACTTCGGCCTCGACATGAGCCTCGCGAAAACCTGGGCGCTTCCCCGCCTGGAGAATCAGTCGGTGCAGATCCGTTGGAACGTCTACAACGTGCTCAACACCAACCGCTTCGATATCCAGGGCGCGAACCTCGAGTGGGACACCCTCACCTTCGGGAACTACAACAGCACCCTGACCAACCCGCGCGTGATGGAATTCAGCATGGTCTACGCCTTCTGATCGCGCCCGTTAACCTCTTCCGCGCGGCCCGGCGATTCGTCGTCGGGCCGCGCGTTTTTTGTGCGCACATTTCCCCGTACACACCACGTGAGTAGGTCCGGGGAGCGTAGGGGGCACGTTGCACGTGCGCCGGCGCCGCATGGACCAGCCTCGAAGTGATACGGAAGTCCTCGGTGGAAAGGTGGACGCACAGCCTGAAGGCTGTGCTACAGCAGCCGGCCCCATTCATGCCTGTGCCGCCGCAGGGGAAAATTGGATCTTGCCAGCGCCGCGTTTCGACTCGCGCCGATATCCGTCAATGGATGGTTTTCGTGGCACAGCCTTCAGGCTGTGCGCCTTCCCGCACCCGCCAAGAAGCAGGGCCGCGGCTTGTTGCTATTTCATTAGCCCGCGAACAAAAAATAAAGAGCGCTTGCGGGCGCCCATTAGCCAAATCATCAGTGCTCAGTTCCGGCGATCGCGCTCTCGTCCATCACCGAGACGCCCTTCGGCGGCTCGAACACGAACAGCGATTTCGGCAGTGGAATATTTTCCTGCCAGGCGCCGAACCGCACCTCGGTCGAAACGTCGCCCGGCTGCTTCACCAGCACGCTCACCACGCGCGCCTCGCGGTCGACCTCGATCTCGGCATCGAGAAATCCTGCCCGGTCCTTCGGCTTGCAGTCGAGCACCGTATGGCCCTCCGGCGGCGCGCCCGGCCCGCCTTGATTAGGCACGATGCTCACTTTGCTGCAGATTTCTCCGAGCTTCGCCTTCCCGGTGAGCAGCGCGAACGGCGTGCGCCAGTCGGCGCTCTTGCGCATCGACGTGCGGCTCGCGGCATGGTTCGCGGGAATGTAAAACCAGGCGTGATGGCCGTCGGTCAGGAACAGTTTCTTCTGCGGCGATTGGTAATCCCAGCGCATCAGTCCCGGCCGCCGGAAATAGACCACTCCCGATTCCACGCGGAGATCGTCCCCGCCCCCGCGATAGGTTTCGAGGAAGACCGCCTTCAGCGTTCTAGCGTCGTGGTAATGCTCCTCGATCGCCTTGGCCACGGCCTTCGCGCTCCGCCGCTCCGCCGGACGCGCACCCGCCGTCGCGGCCCCAGCCGCCGCCAATGCCGTCACCACAATCAGCACCAGTTTCCGCATCTTTCCAGTCTAGCAGGCCCCCGCGCCGAAACCAGAATCGGCGGATCGCGTCAAAAGGTTGTCATGGAACCGTGTACTCCGCCCGCCGACAAACCCACCGACGCGACGCCACCTGTAGCGCCGGCGTCCCGCCAGCGTTTTTCGTCGTGCCTGTAGGAAAATTTCGTCGTCGAGACGCCGGCGCTACGAACACCCTGTCGGAATCACCCGCCAATGGGCGGATCGCTAGCCGTGGCAGGCTGCGTCGTGTTGTAGCGGACCGTTCCGGAAGGATCACTGAAGAAACTGCGCTGGCCCGTCTCGCCGCGCGTGATCGGATCGGCGTTGATGGTGTAGCTGTTGTAACCTGGATTCGCGCACCCCTGCGCGGGAGCGGAAACGGGATTCGAGCCGGTGTACGTGTATTTGTAGCCCGTCTTTTGCCCGCCGGCCAGAACGCTGTCGATCAGGTTCGAGTTGTCGCAGGTGGCGTTGTTCCCTCCGCCAGGCGGCGGCCCGAGCGCGGCCAGGCTCGGCGGAAAACCGTTGCTGTAAGTGGCCGAATAGGTCGTCGCGGCAGTGTTGATGGTGCGCAACGAACCGATCGCCGCGGCTTCATCGGCGAGCATCCGCGAACGCATCAGGTTCGGGATGGCGATAGCCGCAATAATCAGGATGATGGCGACAACGATCAGGAGTTCAAGCAGTGTGAACCCACGATTTCCGCGCCTAGCCTTCATCTCCACTCCCTCAAATAAAGCGTTTCAACTCGAATACAAAGCACATGATAACTCATTTCCGCCAATGATGTTCCGCCCCAGCACACCCCTGCCTCCCGATCAATAACGCCCCCTCCCGAGCCACCAACAACCCGCCCGCCGCAACCATGATCCGTAGGGGCGGGTTTCAAACCCGCCCCGACAGGCTGCAAAGCAACCAGCGCCGTCGTCCCCCTATGGTGTCAAGGTACGTCGGGTGCCCAAGGCGCCGTGTTTGCGCCTGGGGATTTTCCCTGCAAATCACGCGCACCCCGCCGCTCCGGCAACCACGTTCGGGGCATCTCCAACCGTGGCCTTTTGACGCCCACGCCGCAAGCGAGCGAACGCCCGGTCTGCTACTCTAGAAAGGCTTATTGGAGTTTCTCCCGCTCCCGCCGGCCGCTTCCTCACCGCGACACGGCTTGACGCGGCCGGGAAACGACCGCTATCTTGCCAGCGAAGATGCCCCTCGCCTCGCCAGCCGTTCGCGCCCCATCCGGCGCCGCCTCGCGCGTCCCGCCGCGCGACGCCAGCCGCGCCATCACCGGTTTCTACGACGCCCTCCATCGCAGCCTCGGCCCCCAAAAATGGTGGCCCGCGGAGACGCCATTCGAGGTGATCGTCGGCGCGATCCTCACCCAGAACACCACGTGGAAGAACGTCGAACGGGCGATCGCGAATCTGCGCGACGCGGGCCTGCTCGATCCCGCGCGCCTCGCCCGCGTCCGCCTCCCGCGACTCGAGCGCCTCGTGCGTCCCTCCGGCTACTACCGCCAGAAAGCGCGCAAGCTCAAAGCCTTCCTCCGCTTCCTCGACGCCGAGTTCGGCGGCTCGCTCGACCGCATGTTCGCCATGCCCACCGCCGCGCTGCGCGAAAAACTTCTCTCCGTGCACGGCATCGGCCCGGAAACCGCCGACTCGATCCTGCTCTACGCCGGCAACCACGCGGTCTTCGTCATCGACGCCTACGCGCGCCGCGTCCTCGCGCGCCACTCCCTCGCCGACGCCCGCGTGAGCTACGACGACGCCCAGGCGCTCTTCCATCACCACCTGCCGCGCGAAGCCCCGCTCTTCAATCAATACCACGCGCTGCTGGTAGAAACAGGCAAGCGCTGGTGCCGCGCCCGCGAGGCGCGCTGCGACGAATGCCCGCTCGGCCGCTTCCTGGAGCGCGCGCGATGAGCGGACGCAAAGCGCGGCGCATCTGGCTGGCTCTCGGCGGCCTGCTTGTGGCGCTGCTCGCTGCCGCCGTGTTCACGCTCGGCTCGCTCAATACGCCGTTCCATCCGTCGGGCGCCGTCCTCTTCGCCGTTACGATGTTCGTCGTCTCCGCGTTCCTCGTTTTCACCCTGGTGCTGGTGCGTAGCGTTGTGCGGCTTTGGTCGGAGCGCCGGGCGCGGCAGCTCGGCTCGCGCTTCAAAACGCGCATGGTGGCCGGCGCGATGGGCATCTCGTTGCTTCCCGTCGTCTTCCTTTTCTTCATCAGCTACGCGTTGATGAACCGCACCCTCAACAAATGGTTTCCCCGCCCGCTCGAAATCGCCACCGAGCAGAGCAAAAAGCTGCTGGACGATCAGGCCCTCAATTCCTCCCGCGAACTCGACCGCCTGGCCCAATGGGCGGCTCAGGCGCCCGTCGAGCAGACCGCGCTTACGCGTTCCGTCAGCGCCGGCGCCGATCTCGCCTGGATCGTTCGCCAGGGTGAAGTCTCCACGGTTCTCGCGGCGAAACCATCACGCTCTCCGGCACCGGCTCTCCATTTGGCGCGCCATCTCGAAGGCGGCGTCGACATCTGGCAAGCCGGCCGCGACACCTATTACGCCGGCAGCGCGCCGCTCCAGGGAGCCGTGCTGATGGTCGGCCGTCGCGCGCCGCCCGATTTCCTCGCGCGCATGGATGGTATCGACGCCGAAACGCAGAGTTACTGGCAGCAGCAGCAGGGCCTGCGGCAGTACAAGCGTCAGATCCTTCTCGCACTGGGCCTGTTCACCGTGCTGGTGCTCTTCTCCGTCACCTGGGTCGCGCTTTTCCTTTCGAAAACCGTCACCGTGCCCATCCAGGCCCTCGCCGAAGCCACCGGCGAAATCTCCCGCGGAAATTTCGACCATCGCGTCACCGTGCAGGCGCAGGACGAACTCGGCGTGCTGGTCAATTCCTTCAATCAGATGACCGCGCAACTCGGCGAAAGTCGCCGCCAGATCGAGGCCTCGAACCGCAACCTCGAGCGCGCTCTCGAAGAGATCGAACGCCGCCGCCATCTGATGACCACCCTGCTCGAAAGCGTGCCCACCGGCGTCCTCCTGCTCGATACCGATTCCAAAATCGCCCAGACCAATCCCGCCGTCGTCCGCATCTTCGGTCCGATCGCCCGCTCGGCCCGCACCCTCGGCGACATGCTCGGCGAGGAGGCCGCGCGCCGCGTGATGCGCCTCGCCCATCGCTCGCGCCGCATCGGCGCCATCTCCGAGGAACTCGAAATCGGCGCCGGCGGCCGCCTGCTCCACACCGCCGTCACCGTCAGCCCGCTCGGCCCGCCGCGCTCCGATCGCGGCTTCGTCGTCGTCATCGACGACCTCACCGAACTCCTCCGCGCGCAAAAAGCCGCCGCATGGCAGGAAGTCGCCCAGCGCATCGCTCACGAAATCAAGAACCCGCTCACGCCCATTCGCCTTTCGGCCGAACGCCTGCTCCGCCACACCCAGCGCCGCGCCGAAACGACCGGCGGCGAAACCGAATTCACCGCCGTCGTCACCGAATGCGCCCGCCTGATCGGCCAGGAAGTCGAATCGCTCAAGTCGCTCGTCGACGAATTCTCCCAGTTCGCCCGCTTCCCCGCCGCGCGTCTCGCGCTCGCCGATATGAACGAGATCGCCCGCGGCGCCATCGAAGTTTTTCACAATCGCCTCGATGGCGTGCGTCTCGAAGCCAACCTCGCCCCCGGCCGCCTGATGGTGCAGGCCGATAGCGAACTCTTGCGCCGCGTGCTGGTAAACCTGATCGACAACGCCGCCGAAGCCATGGAAGGCGCCCCTCTGCGCGAGTTGCTCGTCGAGACCCGCCTCCAGCCGGCCGCCGACACCGTCGAGGTCGTCGTCGCCGACACCGGCCACGGCATCTCGCCCGAGGACAAGGACCGCCTCTTCCTCCCGCATTTCTCCACGCGCAACCGTGGCACCGGCCTCGGCCTCGCCATCGCCAATCGCATCGTCGCCGAGCATCACGGCGCCATCCGCGTAGAGGACAATCAGCCCTTCGGCACGCGCTTCCTCATTCGCCTGCCGGCCGCCGCCGTCCGCGTCGAGGAGCCGCGCTCGTGACCCGCTCCATCCTCATCGTCGACGACGAGCCCGGCATCCGCTCTTCGCTCGGCTCGATCCTGCGCGAGGAGGGCTACCGCGTCGAAGCTGTAGCTTCCGGCGAGGAGTGCGTCGAAGCGGTCCGCAACGGCCATTTCGATCTCATCCTGCTCGACGTCTGGCTGCCGAAAATGGATGGCCTCGCGACGATCGAGCGCCTTCTCGATCTGGATTCGACGCCGATGGTCATCATGATTTCCGGCCACGCCAGCATCGAAACCGCCGTCCGCGCCACGAAACTCGGCGCCTTCGATTTCATCGAAAAGCCGCTCGCTCTCGAAAAAACGATGCTAGCCGTCAAAAACGCCCTCGAGCATCTTCGCCTCGAGGAGGAAAACCGCCGCCTGCGCGCCGAACTCGAACGCAGCTACCACATCCTGGGCGACAGCGTCCCGATGAAGGCCCTGCGCCAGCTAATCGCGTTGACCGCGCCCACGAATAGCCGAGTCCTCATCTACGGCGAAAGCGGCACCGGCAAGGAATTAGTCGCTCGCGCGCTCCACGCCCAAAGCCCGCGCTCCTCCCGTGCCTTCGTCGAGGTGAATTGCGCCGCCATTCCCGAGGAACTCATCGAATCCGAACTTTTCGGCCACGCCAAGGGCAGCTTCACCGGCGCCACGGAAAACAAGGTAGGCAAATTCCAGAAAGCCGACGGCGGCACGCTCTTCCTCGACGAAGTAGGCGATATGAGCCTGAAAACCCAGGCAAAAGTGTTGCGTGTTCTGGAAGAGCAGCGCGTCGAGCCGGTAGGTTCGAACGAACCGGTGCGCGTAGATGTCAGAGTGATCGCCGCCACAAACAAGCGCCTCGAAGAGGAAATCTCAAGAGGCGCATTCCGCGAAGATCTCTTCTATCGCCTGAACGTCATCCCCGTCTCCGTCCCGCCCCTGCGCGAGCGCATCGAAGACATCCCCGTCCTCGCCGCCCACTTTTTGCAGGAATACAGCGCCTCCTACGGCCGCCGCCCCAAAGAATTGTCTCCCGCCGCCGTAGCCGTTCTCTTGCGCTACCCCTGGCCCGGAAACGTCCGCGAACTGAAAAACGTAATCGAGCGCCTGGTAATCATGTGCCCGCAAGAAACCATCGACCCGCACCACCTCCCACCCGAACTCTTCCGAGGCGCCCCCAAAGAACCCCAATCCGTCGCCGCCACGCTACAAGAAGCGCGTTCCGCCTACGAGCGAGAATTCATCCTGCGAAAACTAGAAGAAAACCAGTGGAACATGACGCGCACAGCCGCCGCGTTGGGCCTAGAGCGCAGCCACCTCTACCGCAAAATGAAAACCCTGGGCATCGCCGCCGACCCTGCCTGACCCCAGTAGCGCAGCCACTCCTGGCTGCGGCCTTTTCTACCCCAGCTATCGCCACGAACTCCACCCTCTCCTCGATCCCCAAATCCCGCGCGCAGTTCTGGGCCTACGCCCGCCGAGGGGTCCCGACCCGAAGGCCGGTGCTCCACTCTTCCGGCGCAGTTTGCCGAAAGAGTGGGTCCGGCGCAGGAAATTAGATGTGGAAGTTCACGCCGCTAAAGGGAAACATGGAATCTGCGCCAGCCCAAGAGGCTCAGCCCCTAAGCCCGGTCCGAATTCTGTGCCGCCTCGGCCTGCCGCTTCTCATCGACAATCCGAATCTCCGTGATCAATTCGTGGGCTTTTTGAAAGAGCGGAGACAACGCGTGCGCGCCGCCGCCCAACTCTTCTTCCTTCGCTTCAGAGGTGAGCGCGGCATCCTGCGTAAGCAGATAGAAGCGCACGTGCGCTTCGCGAGGCAGAGGATATTTCGTCGTCGCTTCGAACGCGTTCCGGAACTGCGGCGCCGCATCGAGCAGCGCGCGCGAAGCCCGCTGCAGCCCCTCCTGCGCGCCCAGGCCAATGATGCCGCCGCCATTGCTGAAATAGAGGCTCACGGAGCCGTCCGCGATCGCGACCAGCGTTGCAACCACGCCCGGGTAGCCCGTCTCCATCACCACGCCCCAAATGCCGTCCGGGTTCGCCGCATCGACCACGCCCAGCGCGTCGCGTTTCATCGAAAACACCGCGTCCCGCAACACGGCGTAATTCTCCGCCAGTGAATAGTCCTTTGCGGCCCCACCGGGCCTGAGAAATCGAGACAGGAATGAGAAAGCGCCGGACATGGGGGAACCGATGGTCGCTAAAGCTTAACACTTGGTTAATCGATTCCGAAACGTCAGGCGCCACGGCTGCGGACCAAGAACCAATCCCACGATAGTGGGGGTTGCCAAAACTATTCTGCCTTCAAGGGTTCCCGGCCTCACCATACGTGGCCGGCGTGCGCCGCCCTTCGCTTTCGCCTTCGAGCCAGATGTAGAGCGGAGCCTGCGGCGAAGGCGGCGGCCAGGGCATGGCAATTTCGAGCGTCTGCTCTTCGGGATTTCCCGCGACCGGCGTCGGAATCCCGAGCACTTCAAAACCATCCTTCGCGTTCCACCCCGTTTTCGCAATCCGCTGCAGATTTCGTCCGGTCAACGTGCCGACGTAGAGATCCCGTCCCGCTTTTCTGTCGCTCAGAGTGAATTTCTTCGATCTGCGGCAACAGAACGATTCGCCCCAGCGGAAATGCCGCCGATGTGCCCGTGTCCGGATTTTCCACCGCGACCGTCAGCAGGCAGCCCGAAGCGCTCACCTTCCCCGGATCGAGCGACAGGAAAAAGGAGTCCTGTCCCGCCACGTCGAATTCCGCCGATGCCTTCCGCGCGCCCGGCTCGAGCACCAACTTCGGCTCTGCGCCCGAATCCTCGCCGCAGCCAAGCGCCAGCGAGGGCTGCGACCCTGCATGCTTCACCGCGATCAGGAAACTCACCGCCTCATCCGCCGGAATCTCTCCCTTCATCAACTCGGCGCCGTCCGTCGCGTTTCCCGATTTCCTCACGCTCACGATCTCCGGCAACGGCCCGATCACCTCGATCGCGTCGGGAACTTCGATCGGCTTGTGCAGCCCGGCGACATACATGCTCGCCGCGATGGGCTCACCTTCGCGTGCCTTCGCGCCGAGTGAGATCGTGGCGTCCCTCTTGGCGGGTTCTTTCTTTCCCGCCGAAGCCGAGGCCAGCGTCCAAGTCGCGTCCGCGCTCGTAATCCGCTCGATGCGATCGAGCCCCGTCCCTTCGAGCACAACATGCTCGCCGCGCGTTCCCAGATTCACCCGCAACGGCAGCCCGCTCAGCACAGGATCCGGCGGATGAATCTCGAGCGCCACGTCGCGCGTCGCCCCGTTGCGCTGACGCAAACGCAGCAAATACTTCCCCGCCTTCCACAAATCGCAATCCACCTTCATCGTCAGGCTGTTCGGCGCACCCACCGTCCCGATCAATTGAAACGTAAGCTGAGTGGGCGAAGCCGCAGGCTCGGCCGCGCTCACGATTCCCGCCCAGTCGACGAATTCGAAATCGGCTCCGGTCACCCGCACTTCCGGCGCGCCGCTGCCTTGGATCAGCCGGTCCTCGGAATCGGGCGTGAGCGCGGCCTTGGAAAGATCGGGAAACGGCACCAGGTCCAGCGTCCCCGCGACCGCGAGCGGCGTCCAATCCCATTTCGCCGCCAGGCGGTATTTCCCCGCAGCGAGCTTCACGTGGCGCAGATCGAGCGTGAGCTGATCGTCAGCCGATTCCACCTTCACCGTGGCCGGCACGGGAACGGCCTGCTTCCCCGATACCAGCTCCCAATCCCGCGCGCGCGAAAGCAGTTTCAGCTGCGCCACGCTCGCCGTCGAAACCTTCACCGTCGATATCCATCCGAGCGGCAGCCGGTTCGCCGCGCCGGCCAGCGATACTACCGGCGCGCTCGTATCCGGAACGCGCTCGACCCACAGATACGCCAGCCGCGTCCCCGCCTTGGCCTTAGGGCTGTTGCTGCAAAGCGTCAATTCCTTCGAGTCGGAAGGCTCGACGAACGCCGCGCGGAAATCGGTGCGCGGAAAGAGCGATGTCCGCAAGCTTTCGAAAAGCGTTGCCCCGCCCGCCGCCAGCCCCACCGGCGAGCCGAAAAACATCGTCGCGACCGAGGCGGCAAGCCCCGTCGATCCCTTGAGCAGCGTCTCGCCGGAGGTCAGTGGCGCCGTCGAGGAAACCGCCGGAAGCAAGGCATGCAGCAGCGCGCTCGCCTGCGCCGTGGTCGATTGGCTGGAATTGAGCGACGGCAGCGTCACGCCGTATTTCGAGGAAAATCCATCGAGCGCCGATTGCAGGCTGGTCGAGCCGGGCTTCGACTGCTCGTATTCGGAGAGCGTGTGGACCAGCGCATCGATCGTCGTTGTCCGCTGGGCGTAATCGGCGAATTGCGGCATCAGGTCCGGATTCTTCTTCACGAACGAGTTGACTTTCTTCACGCTCAGCCCGCTGGGCCCCAGCACCAGCCCCACAACCGACACCGGGAACGGCACCTTCCATTCCGCCTTCGATTCCGTCGGCGCCACTTTCAGCACCGTCATGTGCGCGCCCGCGATGCCGGCCGCCGGAATCAGCACCACCGCCACGCGCCCTTTCTTGCCTGCTTTGGAGAGGATTGGAGCAGGAGCGTATTCCAGCCGGTCACCGGCGCCGATCGCATTCACCGATTCGATCGGCAGCGCCGGCCCCGATTTCGGCGGCGCAACCAGAATGCCGAACTTGCCCACTGCCGCGCCGGCCGGACAGGTCTTCACGCCGCTGGCCAACAACGCCGTTACGCTGAAAATCACCGATAGGAACAGCAGAACACCCGTCCGCATTCCGCGAATCCCGTGGAAGAAGTTAGTCCGCCCGCCGGCCCATGCCGCCGCGCGTCCCCGCTCGAACCGCCCGCGCCCGTAACATCAAACCAACAACCAGGAGGCTTTTCGAGACGCCCCGATCGCACACCGAAAGTCGATCGGCCGTCGTAGGGGCGACCTGCGGTCGCCCTCCACGCCACGACCGCACCGGCGTAACCGCCGGCGCATACGGCCCACCGCGGCATGCGGCAAACTACGCGGCCCGGCCAAACCACTCCCCGGGCCCTCGTTGCCATTGGATTCGATTCGCTCGCGGCAAGTTGTCCGGCGCGGCCCGGGTGAGGTTTACTCTTCCTCGCTCATCCGCTCGAATTCCCGCCGCCAGTCGAGCTGCCCCACGATCGAAGCATTGTCGCGCCAGCCCGGCTGCACCTTGACGAACAGCTCCAGATAAATCTTCGTTTCGAGCAGCCGTTCGAGATCCATCCGCGCCTGCGTCCCGATCTTCTTGATCATCGAGCCGCCCTTGCCGATCAGAATGCCGCGCTGCCCTTCCCGCTCGACGAAGATCGTCGCGTAAATCTTGATCAGCCGCTCCGATTCCTCGAATTTTTCGATTGCGACGCCGAGGCTGTAAGGCACTTCCTGCTGCGTCAGCCCGAGCGCCTTTTCCCGCACCAGTTCCGCCGCCAGGAACCGCTCCGGCTGGTCGGTAAACTGATCCTCGGGAAAAAGCGGCGCGCCTTCCGGCAAATAGCGAACCAGTTCCGTGACGAGCGCCGCCAGCCCGTCCCGCTTGAGCGCCGAAATCGGAATCACTTCCGACCACGCGTGCTCCTGCCGGTACCGGTCGATCAGCGGCAGCAGCTTCGGCTTCTCCACACGGTCGATCTTGTTCAGCAGCAGAAACGACGGCCCGGAAAATCGTCGCGCCCGCTCGATCGGGAACTGATCTTCGCGGCTGAATTCGCGCGTAGCATCCACGATCACCGCCAGCAGATCGACGCCTTCGATTCCTTTCTCGATCTCCTCGGCCATCTGCCGGTCGAGCGCCGTCGTGGGCCGGTGCAGCCCCGGCGTATCCACCAGAACGATCTGCGCGCCCGGCCGATGCACGATCCCGACAATCCGGTTGCGCGTCGTCTGCGGCTTGGCGGAAACGATCGCCACCTTCCGCCCCACCAGCGCGTTCACCAAAGTCGATTTCCCCGCATTCGGCAATCCGACAATGGCCACGAACCCGGATTTGAAAGGGGTCTCGCGCTTCGAAGGAGACTCAGTTTCGAGCTCTGGTTCGAGCAGTTCTTCGAGCGCAGGCTCAGGCTCGTCCGCCAAAACCTCAACCGGCTCCAACTCAGCCGGCGCCCGCTCGGCAGCGGGCACACCCTTGCCCGCGCCCTTCTTCCGCTTCTTCGTACTCGTTTCCTTCTTCACTCGTCGTGTCGGCACGTAATCAGTGTAGCGGAACCGCGCCCGGTTTGCTCTCGGCCGGCTTCAGAGCCAGTCTGGCAACTTGGAAAAAGCGGCCACCAGAGCGTCTATGTTCACGATACGGCCCGCCCCGCCTGCACGGCTGGTGCCGCAGGGGTCCCGTTTCGCGGAGAATCCGAATCAAGGCTGCGTTTGTGAGGAACCCGGGGAAGAAGGAGGCCGCGATCGTGGGGCCGCAGCCGTGGAAACCTGGACGCTCAGTCGCCCTGCACCGCTTGCGCCGATCCCAGCGCAACGCGCCGCGCGCGCAGCCGCAGCACCTTGCGCTGATTTGCTTCGAGAATCTCGAAACGCAGCCCATCGGTGTCGACGATCTCGCCCGGCCGCGGCACGTGCCCGGCCAGATGATTCAGCAATCCGGCGATCGTCGTCGCGTCGCCGGTGCGCTCGCGGTCGAGTTCCACGCCGAGCATCTCCTCGAGTTTCTCGATCGCCACGCTGCCGCGCAACACCAGCGTATCCGGCGCTTCGCGGATCACGTCCGGCACCGGCCGTCTGTCCTCTTCGCCGATTTCGCCGACGATCTCCTCGACTAGGTCCTCAACCGTCGCCAATCCAGCCACCAGCCCGTATTCATCGATCACGATCGCCATCTGCTGATGCTTCAACTGCATCTCGCGCAGCAGTTCGGAGCCCATTTTCGTTTCCGGCACCATCAGCACCGGACGCATCAGCTCGCGCACGATGCGCCGCGGCGCCTCGCGGTCGGGAATCGCCATCACGTCCCGGCCGTAGACGATTCCGACGACGTCGTCGAGCGTGTTCTCGTAGACGGGCAGACGCGACAATTTCGATTCCACCATCAGCCGCCGCAAATCCTCCACCGTCGCGCTCGCCGAAATGGCGACGATGTCCGGCCGCGGCGTCATCACGTCCTTCACCCTTTTGTCGCCAAACTCCACCACCTGCTCGATCAGCCGCGCTTCGTCCTTTTCGAGCAGGCCCTCCTCGCGCGCCGCTTCCACCAGCGCCCCGATCGCGTGATCCTGTTCCGCGCCGATTCCCGGCTCGTGCTCCTCTTTCAATTCGGCCAGCAGTTTCCCCAGCGATACCGCCGTCTCAAGCGGGCTCGCCACCACGAAGCAGGCGCGAATCAACGGCACGATCGGCTCGAGCCAACGCGTTCCCGACCGCGCCAGCAGCACCGACGGCACGAAGTGCAGCCCGACGACGATCTCCGTGCCGATGACGAAAATCAGCTCCAGCACCGCGTGCCACATCACCGGCTCGCGCCGCAGCACCGCCGTCAGCGTCACCGCCAGAAGCGCCGCCAGCCACAGGTGCGTCACCAGGCTCGCCAGCGACGCCGCCGTGCGCCGGTCGAACTTCAGCCGCGGCTCGATCGTCTCCTCGAAAGCCTCCAGGCGCTCCCGCAGCCGTCCCGTGGGCACGCGATCGAGTTCGCGATACACGCGATCGAGGTAGGCGAAGACCGACACAATCACCGTCAGTGCCAGCACGCCAAGAGTCCAGAGCAACGCGCTCATTTCTCTCCGAGGCCGAGCCGGCGCCGCAGCCGCCGCTCCAGCCGCTCCATTTCTCCGTGATCGCGCTCGTGATCGTATCCGAGCAGATGCAGCGCTCCGTGCAGCATCAGAATCCGCAGTTCGCTGCCCAAGCTGCGCCCCAGCCGCCGCGCGTTCCGCCGCGCCACCGCCGGCGCGATCGCGATGTCGCCCAGATAGCCCGCCGCTTCGCTCTCGCTCGGCAATCGCTTCGCCTTCGAACCGCGGCTCATCTTGCGTGCCAGGCCCGAGCCATTCGACGCCGCCCCGCCTTCGGGGGCCGCCAGGGATGGCGGCGCTACGAAATGCCGGCCGCCAGCCGAGCGCGGACGCGGCTCGGATTTTGTAGCGCCGGCTTCCAGCCGGCCCGACGAGGCCCCCGCGGCATCCTCCCCGGCGGGAAACGAGAGCACGTCGGTCGGCCCGGTCTTCGACCGGTACGCGCGGTTCCAGCGCGCGATTTCCGCTTCGGAAACCAGGCAAATCGTCATGGAATCTTCGGGAAGGCGCAGCGTCTCGAGCACCTGCACCCAGAAACGCTCGAGCGAGGCGAGAGAAACGGGTACTCCGCGCTGGCGATTCAGGATCACCGTGTCGCCTTGTTTACCCGCCGGCCTGGGTCCCCGTCACCCGCCGGGAAACCTGGGCCGATGCGGGCGGAGTTTGTCTGGCTTCGAATTCCTCGTAGGCGCGAATGATGCGCTGGACCAGGCTGTGCCGCACCACGTCGCGCTCGGTGAAATAGACGCTCGCGATGCCTTCCACCTTCCCCACCACCTCGATCGCGTCCACCAGCCCCGAGCGCCGCTCGCTCGGCAGATCGATCTGCGTGATGTCGCCGGTGATCACCGCTTTCGAATTGAAGCCCAGCCGCGTGAGGAACATCTTCATCTGTTCGCTGGTCGAGTTCTGCGCCTCGTCCAGAATCACGAAGGAATCGTTCAAAGTGCGCCCGCGCATGAACGCCAGCGGCGCCACCTCGATGATGCCCCGCTCGAGGTATCGCTCCAGCTTGTCGGCGTCCAGCATGTCGTACAGCGCGTCGTACAGCGGCCGCATGTAGGGATCGACTTTTTCCTGGATCGTGCCCGGCAAAAAACCCAGCCGCTCGCCCGCTTCCACCGCCGGCCGCACCAGGATGATCCGGTTCACCTGCTTGGTCAGCAGCGCCGAAACGGCCATCGCCACCGCCAGGTACGTCTTCCCCGTGCCGCCCGGTCCGATGGCGAAGACCATGTCGTACTTCTCCATCAGCTCCATGTATCGCCGCTGGTTCGGGCTGCGCGGCGTCACCGTTTTCTTTCCGAACACCCGCGGCCGCGACGGCGCCAGCACGCTCCGCAGCGTCACGTCCGCCTCGGCCAGCGCCAGCCGCAGCGCCGATTTCACCTCGGCCTGCTCGAACGCGCGCCCTTCGCGAATCATCTCGTTGTAGCTGTCGATGATCCGCGCCGCGCGTTCGACGGCGTCGGGTTCGCCTTCGATTTCCAATTGATTGTCGCGCAGCATCGTCGTGACGCCCAGCACCGATTCCATCAGCTTCAGGTTTTCGTCACGCGTGCCGAAGAGTTGTTCGATACCGCCCGCCAGGGCAACACTCTGTTTCATTGGGGTGGGATTCCGCCGCCGATGAGGGGTGTCATCTCTATTCAGCCTACCCTCGCCCCGCCCCCAGGGTCAAGACGCCGCTGCGCCGAATTCACCCCCTGGAGGCGCGTTTCGTCCCTCCCGATCGCGTAGGGGCGGGTTTCAAACCCGCCCCTGCGTTGCGGCGCTCGCCCCGCAGAATTGAGGAAGCGCCCAAATCCCCCACGCCCGCTCCCTACCGCGCCGCCAATGGCTCCGGTGGCTGCTCCGGCTGGAAAGCCTGCCCCCGCCCGAGAAATGGCGCTTTCCGCCCGCGCAACAGCACGTTCCAATAGAGCCACGGCAGCCCGTATTTTTTCAGCAGCCACATGTCGTACCGTTCCCGAAACGTATCGATCCCCGGAATCCGCGGCGAGGGCTTCCCGCTGTAGTCGAGTTCGCACAGCAGCATCCGCCCGTAGCCGGTGATGATCGGGCAGGCGATGTAACCGTCGTAGGCGCTTTGCGCCGGTTTGCCCTCGATCGCCGCCAGCAAGTTCGCCGCCACCACCGGCGCCTGCCGCGACGCCGCCGCTCCCGTCTTCGCGTTCGGCGACCCGGCCACATCCCCCACCGCAAACACCTCGGGATACGCCGCGTGCCGCATCGTGAACTTGTCCACCTTCACCCATCCCTCCGCCGGTTTCGCCGGATCGGCCAGCGAACTCTGCCGGACGAAATCGGGAGCGCTCTGCGGCGGCACGGCGTGCAGGATGTCGTAGGGGATGGTCACCGTCGCCTTCGCCGGATCGCTTTTCACCTGAAAGACCGCTTCGTTTTTCTCCGCGCGAATTTCCACCAGCTCATGCTGGAACCGCGCGTCGATTCCATACCGCTCCACCACGCGCTCGAGCACCGCCGCGTATTCCCGCGCCCCATAGATCGACGCCCCGCCCGAGCCGTAGATGATTCGCGTCTTCCCGGCAATCCCCGTCCGCCGGAAATAGTCGGCCGCCAGATACATGATCTTCTGCGGCGCTCCCGGGCACTTGATCGGCGATCCCGGCATGTGGAACAGGGCCGTGCCGCCCCGGAAGTTTCGCAGCAATTCCCAGGTCCGCGGCGCCAGATCGTAATCGTAGTTGCTCGAAACGTTGCCCTTGCGTATCCCCTCCTCGAGGCCGGGAATCGCGTTCCAGTTCAACTGCGCCCCCACCGCGACCACCAGGAAGTCGTACCCGATCTCCAATCCTGTAAGCGTCCGCACCCGCCGCTGGTCGGGAGAGATTTCCGCCACGCGGTCGCGAATCCAGCGCACTCCTTCCGGCACGTACCGCGCCTCGCTGCGCGCCGTCGTCTCTCGGTCCACCGCGCCCGCGCCCACCAATGTCCAGAGCGGCTGATAGAAATGCCGGTCCGAGGGCTCGACGATGGCAACGTCTGTCTGCCCGGCGCGCCGGAGCAGATTCGCGGTGATAATGCCTCCGGTGCCTCCGCCCAGAATCAGGATTCGATGATGCGTTTTGGCCACATTCTTTACGGTGCCCATCCGTTCCTCCTTGTGCGTGTGTTTCTCCCCCTGGCGACCGTGCCCGCAAACAAATACGCCTGCAACACCGAGGTTTCCCCGGTGGGAGCCGATCGATCCTGAAAAGTTGGGATTTCTACTTAGGAGGAGAGATCAGCGCACACCGCGGCTTGGCAGGGACAACACATAGCCATCTGGTGCGTGCCGATCATGCCGTGCATCCTACCACAAATACCGCGGAACGAAAGCGAAAGTTACCCCGCCAGTTTCACAGCCAATCCTGGCTGTGCTGCCAAAACCCTCCCGATCGCCCTGTAGCACAGGCATTCCTGCCTGTGCGCCTTTCTCCCTCCACGAAGTCAGCGGCCGGAGCCCCAGCCCCCGCCCGCACCGCAAGCGGGATCGCCCGGCAGCGCAGACACTTGCACCGGATCGAGATGTGCCTGTGCCAGTTCCGCATTCAATGCCGGCAGATCTTTGTTCCGCAGTTGCGTGAAGGCGGCGAGGGCACTATCGATATCGCCGCAGTCGGCGTCGCCGGCCGCCAGATCGCTCGGCGTGGGCCGCAGATCGCCGAACTCCATGTCTTCGAGATGCCGCGCCAGATCGCGGTTCGCCAGTCCGAAGCTGTGCTCTCTCCCGTTAGCCAGTTCCGACGCCTTCTTTTTCACCGCGTCGGCGGCGGCAATCACTTTCGCCGCGTCCGGTTTCCCTTTCACTTTCGCCTCGTCCGCGGCCAATGCGGCGAGCAGGTGATCGATCTGCTCAAAGCTGTCGTAGCTCACCGTCATGCCGGCCATCATTCGCCGCTCGAATTCGAGTTGCGCCTCGAGCGCAGCCTGCGAGACGGACATCCGCGGATCGTTCTTGATCGTCAGTTCCCGCGTATACGTTTTCCCGTCCACGCTCAGGTGCACCTGATATGTTCCCGGCACGACGATCGGACCCACCGGCTGTTCGCGCGGCGTCTCGCCCTTGATCGCGTGCCAGGTCAGCGTGAATTCCGTGTAATCGAGCAGATTTCCGAAGTAGCTGTAAGTGAGCGCGGGCGGCGTGGGATAGCGCAGGTCCCAGGCGATGCGATGCATCCCCGCCGTCGTCGGCAACACCACCGGCGGCTTGAACCAATACATCGGCACGTTCGGCATCGACGTTTCCGGTTTCGGCGCGACGCTCGAATATTCCCGCACCAGGTTTCCTCGCGCGTCGTAGAACGACAACGTGACCGTGCCCTTGGCCGGCGTTTTCAGGTAGTAGTCGACGATCGCGCCTTCGGGCGGATTCTGCCCCGCCGGCACTTCCGGCGGCAGCGGCGTATCCTGATCGTTGTCCCAGCGCACGCGATAGGCCGTCTCCGGCTTGTAGAGATACACCTCCGCGTTCGCCGCTTCCGCCGCTTGCGCCTGCCGCAGCGCCGTCACGTCGTCCAAAATCCACAGCCCCCGCCCGTAGGTCGAGATCACCAGGTCGTCGCCGTGCACGTCAATATCGCTCACCACCGTGTTCGGCAGGTTCAACTGCAGCGACTGCCAATGGTCTCCGCGGTCGAAGGAAACGTACGCGCCTATCTCCGTGCCCGCGTAGAGCAGATTCGCATCCGCCGGGTCTTCGCGCACCACGCGCGCCGGCACGTCATCCGGCAACCCATTCACGATCTTCTGCCAGCTCTGGCCGTAATCGCTCGTGCGGTAAAGGTAGGGCTGATCGTTCCCAAACACGTTCACGGCCGCATAGGCGGTCCCGGCCTCATGGTGCGAAGCGTCGATGAAAGTCACTCCGCCGCGCTCGGGCAAACCGGGTGGCGTGACGTTCTTCCATGTGTTCCCACCGTCACGCGTGAGTTGAACGAGCCCGTTGCTCGTTCCTGTCCAGATTTCACCAGCGCTCACCGGCGAAGGCGCAAGCGACTCGATCGCCGCCCCGCGCCTGGCAAAAAACGGCATCGATTCGCTGCCGGGCTTCTTGGGCTTCGGCCGCGCCGTCAGATCGGGGCTGATGTGCCGCCAATCGCGCCCGCCGTCGCTCGACTCCATCAGATATTGCGCGCCCATGTACAGCACGTGCGGGTCCTGCGGAGAAAATGCCATCGGCGGCGCGCCGGTGAAACGATCCTTCGGCCCGGGCGAAAACAGCACGGCGACTTGCCCCGTGCGCCGGTCGTACCTGCGCAGCACGTGATACCACCCCTGCGTGAAAACGTAGCGCGGATTCAGCGGGTCCGTAACGATGTAGCCGTTCTCGAATCCGCCCACCGGATACCAATCGCTCTCGCGAATCTCGCCGTAATCGCTGCGGCTCAGCACGCAGGCCGTGCCGCTGTCCTGCTGCGCCCCGCAGACGCGATAGGGAAAATGGTTGTCGGTGAAAACGTTGTAGAACTGCCCGTTCGGCAGGTTGTACCACGGCGTCCACGTCTTGCCGCCGTCGACGGTGATCGCCGGTCCCTGGTCGACGCCCATCAGCATGCGCTGCGGATTGCGCGGATCGATCCACAGGTCGCGGTCGTCGTCGCCGCCCGGCGCGCCCTTGTAGGAAACGAAACTGTGCGCCCCATCCTCGGAGCGGTACATTGACGTGCCCATCAGATAAACGACGTCCGGATTCTTCGGATCCACGTAGATGTGCCCGCCCGCGCTGCCAATCTCCTTCGTCCCGAGATACCAGCTCTTGCCGCCGTTGTCGGAGCGGTAGACGCCCTGCGCGTCGCGGCCGAATCCCTGCGCCTCGGCGTAGACGCGGCCGCCGCGCGTGCCCGATGCCACGGCGATGTCAAACGTGGTCGCATTCTTCGGCAGCCCTTCGCCGCTGAGCGGCTTCCAACTCGCGCCCTCGTTCGTGGATTTGTAGAGGATCGCGCCCAGCGCCGGCAGCTTCTTGCGTTCGGCCGCCGACAGCCCGAAGATGGAACGCTCGAAACTGGCGTAGACGACGCGGGGATCGGCATCGTCCCACGTCATATCGGCCACGCCGGTGTAAGCGTCCTTGTACAGAACCTGCTTCCACGTCCGCCCGCCGTCCGTCGACCGATAAACGCCCCGTGCCGTGTTCGCGCTCACGCCGCCGAACCCCCGCGAGCCCAGCGCGCCCGCCAGCACGATATTCGGATTCCGAGGATCGACGAGCACCGCATTGATGTACATCGTCTTGTCGAGCCCGATATGCGTCCACGTCTTCCCGCCGTCGGTCGATTTGTACATGCCGCGCCCCGGCGTGAACGACCAGAACGAGGCATCGCCCGTGCCCACGTACACGACATCGGGATTCGAAGGCGAAACCGCTACCGCGCCGATCGAAGGCACATGCTCGGCGTCGAAAATCGGTTTCCACACCGTCCCGCCGTCGGTCGTCTTCCAAACGCCGCCCTCGGGCAGCCCGATGTAATAGACGGCCGGATTGCCCGGAACGCCCGCGACCGCAAACACGTTCCCCGACCGGTACGGCCCGATCGACCGCCAGCGCATCTCCGCGTAAGCGCCCGGTTTCACCTGCTGCGCCGCCGCGCGCCGCGGAGCCAGCAGGACAACGGAGACCATGACAAAAAGTAGAAGGACGAAAAATTTCAGGTCGGCAAAACGATCGGCATTCCCAATTTTTTCACGAGTCATGTTCGGCGGCCATTTCCTTGGATGACGTTCCAGCCGCCAATGACAATACTGTGCCGCCAGCCGGGAATCAATTCCCGATTCCCGCCCGCGAAATTCACTCCAAACCGATTTCACCACGGAGGACACGGAGATCCACGGAGCAGGCGTCCTCCGTGAACTCCATGCCCTTCTCTGTGCCCTCTGTGTGACTCTTGGCCGCTCGCAACGAATTTCAGTGACGCACCGCTCACCCTGCCTCGCGGGCCTCCATCTCCAGCAGCAGCCGAATCGCCGAAATCACCGCCGACGCCGTCACTTCCACATCTCTCGACCGCTCGATCACGTGATCGAGCGCCAGCCTCATGTTCCGGCGCCGTTGCTCGAGCAAACCCGTAGCCTCCGCGTGGCGATAGATTGTCGTTTTCGAGACCTTGTACTCCTCCGCGATCTCCCGCGGGCTGATCCAGTCGAGAAACTCGCGCTCCATCTCTTGCCGTTGCGGATGCCGGCAAACCCTGCACCGCGCCTCATGTCGAGTCAAACTAAGCTCCGCGGATTTCTCTTCCCGGCGCGCCGCCGCCTCGTTCCCATCTTTCTCCTTAGTCATCGGAACCTCCCGCCGCGATCCTGGCAGGATTCCCCGCCCGACTCCACTCGACCGCCTACGTAAACAATGCCCACGCCGCCCTGCTCGCCTTTACGTAGATCCAGTCCTCGCCCGCCCCACCCCGCCGTGCTAACCTCGCGCCAGCAGGCGAGCACCCCAAACCGTCCGCACCCGAGTCCCTCCCGGCCCAACCCCGAAAAACACCGCAAAATGTCCCGGTTTAAAAAATGTAATGGCAGGGAAAATCGCCACTTACAAGCCAGTTTGATCGAGGAAGTGTCCCGGGTAAGCCTGCCTTTTGACACCCTGTAGCATCGGGCAGCCGCAACCCTCAACTCCCACTACCCCAACAACATCCCCAGCCAGGCCGTCATGTCTCGAGTCCGCCCCGTCACCGTGAGTGACACCCTGAGCCGCCTCGCCGCCACTAGCACAGGCATTCCTGCCTGTGCGCCTTTGCCTGTTCCAGATCGGGAGTAACTCACGACATGACCGTCGAAGCTTGCGCCGCTCCGGGTGGGCGCCTCAGTGCCGATGAGAGGAGGGAGAAAAGCGCACAGGCAGAAGTGCCTGTGCTACGGAAACACACCGGCTACGATTCGCTCACTCACGCCGAGAACGAATCATCGCCGTCCGCTACTGCTTTGGGGCGGCCGGCTGCGTGTTCGGTTGCGGCGCGGGTGTCTGGAAATTCACCTGCGGCACCTTTTGCGATTCGGGCGATGCCGCGAAATAGGCGTTGTTGCGCTGGAAGCCGGACCATCCGGCGACGATGTTGTTGGGGAACAGGCCGATGTAGGCGTTGTAGTCTTGCAAGGCGAGGTTGTAGCGCCGGCGCGCGACGGCGATGCGGTTCTCCGTTCCGGCCAGTTCGTCCTGCAAGCTCAGGAAGTTCTCGTTCGCCTTGAGCTGCGGATAATTCTCGACGATGGCGAGCAGGCGGCCGAGCGCGCCGTCGAGCTGGCCGTTGGCGGCGATACGGTCGGAGGGGGAGTGGGCGTTGAGCAGGGCCTCGCGCGCCTTCGCGACGTTGTCGAAAACGGTCTCTTCGTGCTGCGCGTAGCCCTTCACCGTCGCCACCAGGTTCGGAATCAGGTCAGCGCGGCGCTGCATCTGCACGTCCACTTCCGACCAGCGTTCCTTCACCGCTTCGTTTTTCTGCACCATCGAGTTGCGCATGCTCACGTACATGCCGATCGCGATCACCACGATGGCGCCCAGCGCGATCAGCCAAATCGTCGATTTCTTCATGGTTTCTGTTTCTCCTCACATCCTCCGTCTCCACGCTGCGGCCTGGGCGCGGAGGAAATGCCGCAGCCAAGAGTGGCTGCGCTACTCTTCTCAATTCACCGCGGGCTTTGCCGTTTCCGCCAGGCGGCGATCCACTTCCTGGGCCACGCGCTCGATCGCTTTCAGGTATCCCGAAAACGTGCCCGGCCAGTCGAGTTCGCCAGCCTTGCGCTTGCCCTCGCGCACGTCGAGCAGCGCGTGGAAGGGTCCCGCGTCGAAGCCGACGACCGCGGCGACGCGGTCGATCGCCTGGCGACGGTCACGGGCCATCGGCTCGCCCAGGGCGAGCAGCGCGTGGCGGAAGAGCACGGAAAACGTGCTCACCGATGCCAGGAGAAGTTTTCGCTCCGCGCGGCGCGAGCCGCCGGCCGCCATGTAATGCTGGCGAAACCGCACGAGCGCCTGCGCCAGTTCCCTTTCCACCTGGATGCGATGCAGCTGCATCGGAACGTCGATCTCCGCCAGCACATCTTCGCCCCACAGGACGCGGCCGGTGGTCTTGATGTCGAGCAATTCGACCGCGAACATGTCGGCCGAGCGCCGCAATTCGTCCTCGGTGAACATCATCGGCCCGGGCTGGCCGCGGCTCTGCCACCAGCGCGATACCGGGGCGAGCGCGTCGAGCGCGGCGGAGTCGAGCGAGTTCAACACCACGAGCACGTTCAAATCGGAATGTTTGGGATGATACTGGCTCGCCGCCGCGGAGCCGTAGAGCACCACGCTGCGAAGATTCGATCCCGCCGCATGCTTGAGCCGCTCAACCAGTTCGTTCAGGAGTTTCTCCATGCGATTCCTTTTCACGTCGTCCCCCGCTTGCCGCTCCTCCGAGCCTGCACGGCAACCGGCAAATGCAATCCCTCAGCGGCTAAAGCCGCGTTAGCATCGACGCGCCTCCGGCACGGCTGAAGCCGTGCCGTTAGGATAGCTCGTCCTGGCGCAGAGGCTGTTCTTCATTTCATCCAAGCCTACCAGCTTCCGCTGGCTCCTCCGCCTCCGAAAGAGCCGCCGCCAAAACCGCCAAAACCTCCGCCGCCACCCCAGCCCGAACCGCCGCCGCCGAACCCTCCGCCCGACCACGTGCCGGGCCAGTAGCCGCCGGCAATCCAGGGACGGCGGCCGGCATAGCCGCGCCGGCGCGGGTTCGTCAGCGCGCCAGAAAGCAGCAGCGGCAGCAGCCAGCCGAGCGCCGGCAGGCCAAAAAAGAAAACCAGGAAAAGAATCGAGCCGAGCGGAATGCCGCCAGAAGGTTCAGATGCGCCGCCCTCGGGAATCGGCGGCACGCTGGTGAGCGTGATGCCGCGGCCGGCGGCGATGGCATCGGCCACGCGCTTGGTCATCAGCAGGATCGCGCCGCTGTAATTCCCTTCCCGCAGCAACGGCACCGCCTCGCGGCCGATTCGCCCCACTTTCCCGTCCGGCAGCACGCCTTCGAGGCCGTAGCCCACCTCGATCCGGTAGCGATGGTCGTTCACCACGAGCAGAATCATCACGCCGCGGTCGTTCGTTTTCGGCCCGACGCCCCATCGCTCGGCCAGATTGATCGAAAATTCGTCGAGCGGAACGCCCGCGGTGGTGCGGACGGTCACGACGGCGATCTGCGCCTTGGCCTTCTGGTTCACTTCCTGACAGAGCGCCGTCAGCTTTTGCTGCGTTCCCGCATCGATGACCCCGGCGAAATCGCTGACGTAGCCTTTCGGCCGGAGCTGGTTGACCTTCTCGGCCCGCGCTCCGAGGCACACCGCGAGCAGCGCAACCAGCAGGATCGTTCTCTCGATTCCTCGCTTCACCATTTTCCTCATATCAGGCAAATCCGTTCCTCAGCGGTCCGATCTTGACGATACGCACCGCCCCGTATCCGTGAAGGCAGCGGCACGGCTGAAGCCGCATTGCGGTTCAAGCGCTTGCGGCACGGCTGAACAGTTTGCGGAAAAATGGGCAGGACTTCGGGGGTCGCGGCTTCAGCCGCGACATAACGCCCGCAAAATCAAGGGGGCTTTAGCCCCTGAAGTTGCCCAATAGGACTTTTTCCGCAACCTGTGAAGCCGTACCCTTACAAAAGCCCGCTGTCCGCGCCGCCGAACAGAGTACGTAAAAATCCCCAGGCTTAAAACCGAAGCCTGGGGCACCCGTCCGTGGCCCCTCGTTCTACGGGCCGGTGCTCGCTTCGCGGCAGCCGGGCCGTGGCCGGGCAAATTGACAAACTCGACCGGCTCCCTTACTCTACCTCATTGCCGCATATTTCCATGCGGCGCAATTCCTTAAGGAGTTTCGGATGCCGGCAGGCGCCCCCGTCAAGCAGAAGAAAAAGAAGAAATCAGTACTGAAAAATATCCGCCAGACCGAGCGGCGCACCGTGATCAACCGCGCCAATCGTACCGCGGTCCGTAACGCCGTCAAGAAACTCCGCGGCCTCCTCGCCGCCGGCAAGATCGACGAAGCACGCCAGCTGATTCCGGAAACCTATAAGGCGCTCGATCGCGCCATTCAGCAGCGCGTGCTCTACGAAAACACCGCCAATCGCTACAAGTCCCGCTTGGCCCTGGCGATCAACGCCGCCCAGGCCGCCGCGCAAAAATCCGCCTAGCATAACGAGTCCGCACAGCAACTCTCCAGCAGGGCCTCAGCGGCTAAAGCCGCGTTTACACCCCGGCGCTTGCGCCACGGCTGAAGCCGTGCCCTTACGAATAGCGGTATCGTCGCACAGACTTTTCAGGCTCCCCGCCCGCCGCAATTCAGCCGCTGAAGGCTGCATTTTCTGGTTGCCACACAGACTCTGAAGGCTGTGTTACCAAAACCGGACCGCGGGTTTCATCGCACCCTCCTGCCTTGGCTGCGGGTGGGCGGCCGGCTCAGGCGCGCGACGAGAAATTGCATCACCCCACGTTCGTCCTTGCTCGCCGACTTCAGCTTGTCGTCGGCTTCGGCCAGCGCCACCAGCGAATCTCGCAATTGCGCCCGCGACAGCCGGTGCGCATGCAGGATCGCCGTTTGCGCCGATGCAGGCCGCATGCCGAGTTGCCGGGCGGCCTGAAACTGGTTCGTGCCGGCGGGCAATTCCGATGCCGCTACCAGCTTTCGAAACATCCAGGCGAGCGCGCCGACAAGTCCCGGCGCCGTTTCGCCCCTGCCCAGCAAGTCGTCGACGAGTTCGAGCGCGCGGCCGCGCTCGCCGGACGCGAGCAGATCCGCCAGCTCCCACACCTCGGCCGTCCCCTCGGCGACGACGAGGCTGCGCACATCGGCGGCGCTGATCCGGCGGCTTTCGCCGGCGTAGCAGGCGAGTTTTTCAAGTTCGACGGCCATGCGGGCCGCGCGTCCAGCCGTCGCTTCGACCAGAGCGAGCGCCGCGGCCGGATCGAGTTCGACACCCAAGCCGCGGGCCATTTCCCCGGCGAGCGCGGCGGGGTCGGCGCCGGCGGCGTCGAGTTCGACGACGAGCGCGTGCTCGCCGAGCAGCTTGGCGAACCGGGTGCGCTGATCGAGCTTTTCCGCTTCGAGCACCAGAACGGTGAATGGCGCGGGGCTCTCGAAATAAGCGGTGAGAGCGGCGAGTTTCTTCTTGAGCTTGTCTTCGTCTCCCTTCTTCGCCACTTTGTCTTCGTCGGCGCTCCCCGCCCACGCCTCAACGTCACCGACGAAGAGCACCTGCCGCGGCGCCAGCATCGGCCGCATCTGCGCCCGGGCCACCACCTCGGCGGCGTCGGCATCCTCGGCGGAAACCCGCCCGAGCGCCCACTCTTTGGCCGACTCCGGCACCAGCGCTTCCTCGATTTTGCGCCGGCACAGATCGCGCCAGTAGGGATCGGAACCGAGCAGGAGCACGACGGCGGGAGCCTGGCCCTTCGCCAGCCGCTCGAACAGGGCTTTCGCCGCTGCCGCGGGCATCAGAAATTCTCCAGGATTCCCGAGACGACCTGGGAGGCGAAACTGCGCGCCATGCGGTCGAGCGCCGGACTCTCTTCGTCGAAAAAGGTTTTCGGATCGCTCGAAAGCTCGTATTCGTCGCGGAACACGAGATTGTCGTCGCGGTAGATGATCTTTTTCGTCGCGACGTCCTCGAGGCGGACTCTCGCGCGCACGGTGACCAGCATCGTCGTCGCGCGGCCGGTAGACGCGTCGAAGAGCACCGGAACGGCCTCGATCGACGTCATCTGCCCGAGCAGTTCGGCGTCGGCGGCTTTTGGATCGGGAACGATGCGATAGGTGGTGCGCGCCTCGAGTTCGCGGACCACGGCTTCGGTGAAAAGCTGATCGAGCCGGTAGTGGAGTGTGTGGTTGACGAAAACGGGAACGGAAATCGTGTGCCAGGTTTTCGGCAGGTTGGCGCCACGGCCGGCGACATGATAGCCGCAGCCCGCGCCGGCCAGCATCAGCCCGAGCGCCGCGGCCAGCAGGGCCGCCGGCAGCGCGCGCCCGCGCCGATCAAACACAGCCTTCGGCCATCGCCACCGCATTCGCCGCCACCAGTCGCACGTTGTCCGCCGCGCCCCAAAGCCAGAACCCGCCTGCCTGCCCCGCGGCGCGCTCGGCCTGCCCGAGCACCGCTTCCGGTCTGCCCATCACGCTCATGCTCGTCGGCCGCGGCTCCCCGGCGGCGGCGACGCCGAGACCCGCCGAGGCCAGCGCAGCCTCGATTTCCTCGGGTTCCACGGCAGGGTCCAGATCGGCGTAGACGGTGAAAGCGGAAGAAAAGAAGACCGGAGCCTGCAAGACCTGCATCGCGGGCAGTGCGACTTTGCCGGCGAGGATGCGGCCCACGTCTCGCGCCACGGTGCGCCGCACCGCATCGAGGGAAGGCTCGCCTTCGGGTCCGTAGGCGTCGAGCAGATTGAACGCCACCTGCGCCCCGAACACGCCCTCGGAAACCGGCTGGAAGGAGAGCAGCTTCACCGTTTGCTGTTCCAGCTCGTCGATGCCCTCCTGGCCGCGCTCGGAAACCGGCCGCAGGAAAACCATCACGAGACGCGACGGCCGGAGGCGCTCGAACGCCGCGGCGACGGATGCCGCGACGATGGCCGCTGCCGAAGGCGAACGCAGCAGGCCGCGTTCCGTCCCTTGCGGGCGGCCGACGAGAACGTCGAGCGCGGGAATCCAGGGAACGGCATCTTCGAGTCCCGGGTCCTCGCTCAAATCGATCACCGTCGCACCCGCTCCGAGCGCCTGCTGCGCGTGGCGCGCGGCCATTTCGGCGCGGCCGGCGAAGAAGACCAGATTCGCACCGGCGAAGCTCTCCTCATCGACGGCCTCGATGATCGCCGGCTCGTCACCGGCGCGGGTGAGCGTGCCAACGGCGATATCCTCATCGAAAAGGCGAAACCTGGCGGAGGAAAAGCTGCGCTCCTCGAGCACGTCCCGCAGCTCCTTGCCCCGCGGGGAGTTCGCGCCGACGATCGTTATGCGGAAACTGCGGTCAGGAATTGGCATTTGTCGGATGTGAAGCGAAACGGTGGCGCATCTGGCGAATCAGCCGGCCGGAGACGCCCGAGAGAACGTAAAGGGCCGCGATGGCCAGCAGCACCTCTTCCGAATAAAGCACGATCGCGGCGATCAGCAGCCCGATCAGGATGAAAGTAAGCGAGGAATGGCGCTTCTGCCACTGGATTTCCTTGAAACCCACGTAGCGCACCGAACTCGCCATCAAAACCCCCAGCGTGAACACCAGACCGAGCCATAGCAGCGAGACCCACCAGGTGTCGAGCGGGTATTTCACCGCATGCACCATCGCCGCGATCATTCCCGCCGCCGCCGGCGTCGGCAGCCCCATGAAATAGCGCGACCGCTCGGGAGCCATCCCCTGAATGTTGAAGCGCGCCAGGCGCCACGCGCAGCAGAGCAGGAAGGTGAAACCAACCAGCCAGCCCAAGCGGTAGACCTGCAATGCCTGAGGCTCGGAGGTCACCAGCAGTCCGCGCACGCCCCAGGCAAAGGCCAGCAGGGCCGGCGCAATGCCGAAGCTGATCACGTCGGCGAGCGAATCGAACTGCTTGCCCAGCTCGCTGCTCGTGTGCGTGGCGCGGGCAATACGGCCGTCGAGCATGTCGAAGACGATGGCGAGCCCGATCGCCTTGGCGGCGTTATCGAGATCGGGCATCGTGCCCTTGAAGGTGGTCCAGATCGCGTAGTAGCCGCACAGCAGGTTGCCGACAGTGAAGAAGCTCGGCAAGAGATAGATGCCGCGGCGGCGCCGGCGAGGGACATCCTCCGCCTCGCGCACATCGGGTGTTACGTTTTCGGCGCCGATTTCGTCCAATTCGCTCACGGCCACTCCGCCACTACGCTGGCTCCGCCCCGGACATTGTCGCCGGGACGCACTGTCACGCGCGCATCGCTCGGCAACCAGAGCTCGACGCGCGAACCAAATCGAATCATTCCGAAACGCTCCCCGCGCGCCAGCGAGGCGCCCACCGGCTTCCACAGGAGGACGCGGCGCGCCACCCAACCGGCGATCTGCTTGACGATCACCGGGCCGCGGCCGGTATCGAGGCGAATCACGTTCTGCTCGTTCTCGGTCGAAGCGCGGGCCTTCATCGCCGCGAAAAATTTACCCGGCCGGTAATCCACGTTTTCGATTCGCGAGGCCACCGGGGCCCGGTTCACATGCACGTTGAAGACGGAAAGAAAGATGCTGATCTTTCTTCCCGGCCTGCCATCGAGCGGCTCGTCGATGACTTCGAGCACGCGCCCGTCGGCGGGTGAAACCACTGCCGTGGGGCTCGACGGCAGCGCCCGTTCCGGATCGCGGAAAAAGTAAAAGACGAAAGCTGCCAGCACCAGCAGAATCACCGCCAGCCACGTCCATCCCACCCAGCCTGCCAGAATACCCAACAACAGCGGCGGGACTCCAAACTTCAAACCTTCCCGAAAGGCCATTCTTCTCCGGGTCTTTGCGTGCCAGCCTGAACGGCCTGGCCGGGTTCGGCCGCGCTGCCGCGCGACCTTCGTGCTTGCCTGTCTGAAGCTAGCATAGCGTCTCTTGACCGCCAAGCGGAATACGGTTCAAGGCGCGGGCGCGGGTGCGACTTCTCGCGCCATCAGCAGGGCGTCCTCTTCCGGCTGGCGATAATAGCGCAATCGCCGGCCTGCGAGAGAAAAACCGCTGTGCTCGTAGAATCGCCGCGCCCCGAGATTCGATTCTCTCACTTCCAGAAAAACGCGGGCCGCGCCTGTGCGCCGGCCGTGTTCAAGCGCCGCGCCGAGCAGCGCGGTTCCGGCGCCGCGCCGGCGGCTCGACGGCTCGACGGCCAGATTCAGGATCTCCATCTCGTCGGCGGCGATCCTGGCCACGAGCAGGCCGACGACGCGCCCTTCGCTTTCGGCCACCCACGAGGGCAGGCCCTGATAGCTTTCCGCCGGCCAGTCCGCGGCCTCGGGCGAGAGACGGGTGATCCGTTCGACGGCTTCGGCATCGGCCGCATCGAGCGGCCGGATCGTCAGCCCTTCCACTTTACTTCCGCGTCGGGCCGGCGAATGTAGTTGGCGTCGAGGGCGAGCGCGTCGCTCGCTTCCCCGCGCGCGGCGCGTCGATAGCCCAGAACGCCCGATCACACCGGCCAGCAGCGGTGAAACGCACTCGACCGGGCACCCGCGAAATGGCGAGCCCTCCAGCGCTCCGGCGATTACGCCGGGCGTAGGGGTCACCAGCGCGATGGGCTCCTCGCCGACAAGGCCGGACAGCGAGTGGAAAAATTCCTGCGGCGCCATCACGACCTCTTCCCCGCGCAGTGCCAGATCGGCACCCCGCCGCTCGTAAACGGCGGCGAACAGCTGCCCGCGCCGGGCATCGACCATGGAAGCAAGCAATGGAAACGGCGTTGTCGCCTGCGCCGCCACGGCTTCGAGGACGCTCACCGCGGCGACGGGCTTCCCGAATGCCTCGGCCCAGCCTTTCACCGCCGCCAGGCCGACTCGCAGGCCGGTAAACGATCCCGGGCCGGCCGCAACCGAGAACAGATCGAACTGCTCGATGCCGAGGTGCAATTCTTCAAGCAAAAATCGCAGATGGCGAAATAACCGCGAGGAATAGGTCTCCTCAGTCGACGTGCCGAGCATGCCCAGCAGTCGCTCCTCGCGGAGAACGGCCAGGCTTCCGGATTGCGTGCTCGTGTCGACGGACAGGGAAAGCATCGCGGAGATTGTAACGTATCCGAACGGCTGCGCCTGTGTGACGGGAGTTTTGCGGATCCAGGAAGGCAAAAACGCCGGCGGGACCCCGGCGCTACAGGAGGCGTGTTTGGACACCCGAGAGCGCGGAAACAGGGGGTGGAAAGAGGGGCGGACAGGCAAAAATGCCTGTCGTACGGGGCTGGGCCTGTGAAAAACATTCGCGGCCAGGGGGATTGCGGCGCGCGCCGGGGCGAGCGGGAGTTGCCAAGAGCTTGTACATCAATGGTATACCCGCTGAAGGCGATACGAAACGGTCGGGGCGGGGTTACGACGTATCTTCGCCTGATTTTTCCATACAAATCTTGACGCATGCAACCCTTGTCCTTAGAATTGTTTACGTAGGGCAGGGGCACCCATGATCGACTATAAGATCGGGGACAAGGTCGTTTATCCGAACCACGGCGTTGGCATCATCGAGCAAGTCAGCTTCAGTTACCTGAACGGTCGTTCCGAGCGTTGTTACATGTTGCGCATATTCGCTAGCGGTCTTCGCGTGATGGTACCGGAGATCAATGCGCAGACCGTCGGCTTGCGCCGTGTCATCACCTCGACAGAAGCCAGGAAAATCATCGGCTTCCTCGAGGCCAACCACCATGTCAATAACTGCCACAGCGACTGGAAGCACCGCTTCAAGGAAAATTCGGAGCGGATGCGCACCGGCTCGCTGCTCGACGTCGCTGCCGTGCTCAAGAGCCTGCTGGCCCTGAGCCGGAGCAAGCCGCTCTCGTTTCGCGAGAAGAAAATGCTGGAGCGCGCGAAATTCCTGCTGGTGAGCGAGCTGGCGACCGCTCAGCGCTCGAGCGAAATCAAGGTGGAAACAGACGTGGTTCGGGCCTTGGCGAAAGCCAAACTGCAGTTCCCCGAAATCAGTATCGCCGCAGCAGTCGAATAGCAAGTCTCCCGCCTGGCCGCAGAGGTGCCGCCGAGGCAGTCTGCCGCACGGGTGTCGCAGGATGTCCTGCGCGCACCACAATCGAATTTCCGAGCCGATCGGTTTCAAAACGGTACACTTCTCACTTTCCTTCCCCTGGCAAACGCACGGCCTGGCAGCCGAATCAGCGCGAGTGCCTTCGTGGGCGACTCTGCTTCGGGGATCCTGCGAGATGCGGGGATCGGCTGGGCGTGCGGTTTGGTTGGGGAAGAAGCGCGCGCGATCAGGCGAGGGGAAGAACGGCTTCGGCGTTCAGATCGTCTCCGGTCTCTTGGCCGGCGAGCAGGCGCGGATAGGCGGCGGCGGCAATCATTGCGGCGTTGTCGGTGGAAAGCGCCAGGCTCGGAAAGAAGACCTCAAGGCCACGGCGCTGTGCTTCGGATCCAAACGTCTCTCGCAGCTCGCGGTTCGCGGCTACTCCGCCGGAAACCAGCACTGAGCGCGCGTCCCACTGCTCGGCCGCCAGCAGCGTTCTCGAGACGAGATCGGAAACCACGGCCCGCTGGAAACTCGCCACCAGATCCAGAGTGTGCTGGCCGCAAAGCGGCAAGAGTTCCGCCGCGCGCCGCTTTCCCTGTTCGAGGGCCAGCTGGCGCGCGCGGATTTCCGGCTCGAGTTCCGGGTGCGCGCGCAGGTGATAAAGCACCGCTGTCTTGATGCCGCTGAAGCTGAAATCGTAGGCGTTGCCCTTCATTTTCGGCTCGCCAAAACGGATCGCGGCGGCGTCGCCGTGCTTCGCCAGTTGATCGATCACCGGACCGCCCGGATAGCCGAGCGCGAGCATTTTGGCCACTTTGTCATAGGCTTCGCCGGCGGCGTCGTCGCGGGTCTGCCCGCGGCGCGTGTAGCGGAACGGCACCGCCTCGATCGGTCCCGCTTTGGCGGCTTCCAGCGAATAGAGGACCGTGTGGCCGCCGGAGACGATCAGGCAGATCGCCGGCAATTCCGGCGCGCGGCCGGCGCCGAGCGCTTCGAGGATCACCGCGCGGACATGGCCTTCGAGATGGTTCACCGCGACGAGCGGTTTCGCCGCCGCCTGCGCCAGCGCCTTGCCGTATGTCACGCCGACCAGCAATGCACCGATCAGGCCCGGGCCGCTCGTCACCGCGATGGCGTCGACGTCGCCCAGGCCGAGCCCGGCGCGCTCGAGCGCTTCGCGCACCACCGGAACAATTCGGCGCAGATGCTCGCGCGAGGCCAGCTCCGGCACCACGCCGCCGTACTTGCGGTGAATGTCGATCTGCGAGGCAACAACGTTGGAAAGGATCGTGCGGCCGCTCGACACCACCGCGGCGGCGGTTTCGTCACAGGACGATTCGATGCCGAGAATGCGCGCTTCGCGAGGCAAAATTGCGCTCCGAGCGGTTATGGTAGCACAGGGGTGGAACTCAGCCCGGGATTGACTCGCGCGGCGGGAATCGCTATGGTTTCGATTTCCCGGGGGACGAACACGTGGATCGAGACGCCAAACGCAAACGAGTGAGAAAAGCGGTACTGCCGGCCGCGGGCCTTGGCACGCGTTTCTTGCCGGCCACCAAGGCGCAGCCGAAGGAGATGCTGCCGGTCGTCGACAAGCCACTCATTCAATATGCCGTCGAGGAATGCGTCGCTTCCGGAATCGAGAACATCATCATCGTCACCGGGCGCGGCAAGAACGCCATCGAGGACCATTTCGACGCCTCGCCCGAACTCGAGAGTTTTCTCGAACGCAAGGGCCGCAAGGACCAGGTGGAACTGGTCCGGCAGATCGGCAATCTGGTGCGGTTCAGCTACACGCGGCAGAAGGAGCCGCTGGGCCTCGGCCACGCGGTGCTCGAAGCGCGCGACATGGTGGGCGACGAACCGTTCGCCGTTCTGCTCGGCGACGTGATCATGACCGGGCCGCAGCCCGCCACACGGCAACTCATCGACGTGTATGAATCCACCGGCGAAGGAGTGATTGCCGTTGTGCCGGTGGCGCGCGAGCAGGTTTCGCTCTATGGAATCGTCGCGACCGATCCGCCGATCGAGCGCGACGGACGGCAGATTTACCGCATTCGCGACCTGGTCGAAAAGCCTTCGCCCGAGGAAGCGCCGTCGACGCTGGCGGTCGTGGGACGCTACGTGCTGCCGGGTGAAATTTTCGACTGCCTGGAACGCACCGGGCCGGGCCGCGGCGGCGAAATCCAGCTCACCGACGCGCTGCGTCTGCTGGCGAAAGAGCGGGGATTGTGGGCCGTCGTTTGCGAGGGGAAATCGTACGACGCGGGGGACAAGCTCGGATTCCTGCAGGCGACGGTAGAACTCGCGATGGAAAATCCGGAGTTCGGCGAGGCGTTTCGCGCCTGGCTGCGCGGCCTCCAGATCTGATCGGGACCGCTCACGGGCACAATCCCACGGTCGGCAAGACACCGGCCGTGGTTACCAACGAGCGTTAAAGCGGGGACGTCCCGCGCGGGAATCCCGCGCGCGGCGGAGAATCAGTCCTTCTTATCCGAGCTTACCTTTTCCGAAGATTTCTTTTCTGTGCTGGTGGTGGTGGCTTTTTCCGCGCTACTGGTGGCCGTGGAGGCTGGGCTGGAACCCTTGCGAGCGTAGTCGGTGACGTACCAGCCGGAGCCCTTGAACTGAATCGCCGGGGCTGCCAGCAGCCGCTTCGCGACTTTGCCGCACTTCGGGCATTCCTTTTTCTCCGACGCGGAAAAAGATTCGATTTTCTCAAAGCGATGATGGCAACTGGAACATTCGTACTCGTACAGCGGCAAATCGATTCTCCTGGTGGCCCGCTCTTGCGGACCGGCTTGCTGAACCTGTGTGGCACCCGGCCGATACGGCCCTCAGCGGCTGAAGTCGTGCCCTTCCGAATAAACCGGAGTTGCCCCAAGGACTCTTCATGGTACCACGGCGGCCAGCCCGCGGCAGGCCGGCAAACGCGCGCCGTGCTGTGCTAGACTCGGCCCGGGACGCCATGGCCGAGGAAACCACAACCCTGCGCGGGCGTCTCTACCTGGTCGCGACGCCCATCGGCAATCTCGAAGACATCACGCTGCGGGCGCTGCGCGTGCTCGGCGAAGCCGACCTGGTGGCCTGCGAGGACACCCGGCAGACGCGCAAGCTTTTCGATCGCCACGGAATCGATCGCCCCCTCATCAGCTATCACGAACACAACGAACACGAACGGGCGCCCGAACTCGTCGAGAAGATCGAGCGGGGCGCGACGGTGGCGCTCGTGAGCGACGCGGGCATGCCGCTCGTCTCCGATCCGGGCCGGCATCTGGTCCAGATGTGCCTCGAACGCCAGATTCCCGTCATCCCGATTCCCGGGCCTTCGGCATTCGTTGCGGCGTTGGCGGCGTCCGGCCTCGATACCGGTGAGTTTCTGTTCGCGGGCTTTTTGCCGGCGCGAGCGGGCGAGCGGGCGCGGAAGCTGCGCGAGCTGGCCGCCGAACCGCGGACGATGGTGTTCTACGAAGCGCCGCACCGGCTGGCGGCGACGCTGCGCGCCGCGCTCGAAATCCTGGGAGACCGGCAGGCCGTTGTGGCGCGAGAGCTGACGAAGATTCATGAGGAATTTCGCCGCGGCCGCCTCTCGGAACTCGCCGCGCATTTCGAAAGCGGCGAGCCGCGCGGGGAAATCACGCTGCTCATCGCTCCTGCCGACGCGCAGGCTGGCGCCGCTGCTGAAGGGACTGTCTCGCTGGCCGGGCGCGTCGCCGAGCTCGAACGCGAAGGGCTCGACCGGAAAGCGGCGCTCAAACAGGCTGCGCGGGAGCGAGGGTTGCCGAAGCGCGAAGCGTATCGGCGGTTGCTGATCGAGGAACAGAAGGAAACTTCCGGCGACAGATAAGATTTTCGTCGTTCGGCCGAGTCTCCTGGCCGGACGACAACACCCCGCCGGGGTTTCTCACGGGACAGGCCCACGGTCGGGAAGGCACCGACCGTGGCTACCAAAGAGTGGGACGAACGGCGACCATATTCGAAAAAACCGCGCACCCAAAGCATGATTCCCCGACTCACCCCAAAACCCTCACCTTGCATCTAACGAAGTGAGTGAGAGATCGCGATCCCTCCACGGCAATTCAGGAGGGTTTCTCATCATGATTACTCGGAATGGGATTCTCCGCAGTCTTACGATTGCTCTCTCGGCAGTGCTTTTCTGTTTTGTGCTCACTCCCAGGGCCCGTGCGGGTGAATGGAACGAGCGGACCTGGATAACCTTCAGCCAGGCGGTCGAAGTACCTGGACGCGCTCTTCCCGCGGGAACTTACGATTTCCAACTTGCAAACAGCTCGTCGGACCGGAACATCGTCCTGATCTTCAACAAAGACCAAACCAGACTTTACGACATCGTCATAGCCCAGGCGGCATACCGCATGCATCCAACCAGCAAAACCGTGGTCACTTTCTCGGAAAGGCCCGTGGGCTCTCCGCTGGCGATTCACAAATGGTTCTATCCCGGCAATAACTACGGGCTGCGATTCGTCTATCCCCACTCGAGAGTCGAGATGGCCATGGCGAAGAACAAGAACGGCTCGGCAACAAGCTGATCTTCAGAATTCCCACCAGAGAGCGAGCCGGCCGCGGTCCCACCCGCCAGTGGACCGCGGCCGGCAGCGGGGGGCTCTCAAGACGCACTGAAAGGCAGCGGCCAGGATACCTTTTAGCTTACTTTGCCTCTCCGCGTTCGGGATCCTTCGCTTCGCTCAGGATGACAGGAATTGGCGGGATGACGGGGTTGGCAGGGTGACGGTTTTATTTGACTTCGACGGCGTCAGAACTTCGTTACTTCGCTGAAGTGGAAATTGCGGACCTTCATCGCGGGCACGACCATTTCGAACGATTCTTCGCCGGCGGCGCGCACGGCCGGGCCCAGCGCTCAACCGACGCGAGCATTTCGATAATGCTCTGATTGAAGCGGAAATTTTTCACGGCGCCGGAAACCTTGCCGTTTTCGACGAGGAATGTGCCGTCGCGCGTCATGCCGGTGAGGATTTTTTCGTACGGATCGACTTCGCGGATGTACCAGAGGCGCGTCACCAGGATCCCCCTCTCGGTCGACGCGATCATCTCTTCGGTGGACGTGGTTCCGCCGGCGAAAACGAGGTTCAGCGGCGCTTCGCCCCATTCGTTCGGCAGTGGCAAGCCATGGCCGGTGGGTTTGGCCTTCATGCTCTTCGCGGTGGCGCGCGCGTAGACCAGATTTTTCGGCACGCCGCGATCGACCAGCAGAACCTTTTGCCGCGGCACACCTTCGCCGTCGAAGGGCGCGCCGGACTGCAGCGGGTGGTAGACGTCGTCGCAGATCGTGATGTTGTCGCCGAAAATCTTCTTTCCCATGCGGTTGTTGAAGCAGGAGCGCTGGTCCTCGACGGCCGTCGCGGCGAAATCGTAGAAAAGGAAGCCGACCAGATCGAGCACGGCGGCCGGTTCGAGAATCACGGTCTAGCGGCCGGCGGGAATTTCGCGCGGCTGGCGCGATTCGCGGGCCTTTGGCTGGCGCTTTCGGCGAGCGCTCCGGGATCGATAAGGGAGATATCGCCGAAATTCGCCTTGGCCCAGCCGGAGGAATCGCCCTCCAGAAAGGTGACGGAAAATTCGGCGCGCGTCTGCTCGTGATAGGCAAAGAGGCCGCGGGAATTGGCGAGCGAGGATTGCGAAACTCCGGTCGTGTAGATGCCGGCGGCGGTCTGGTTCTTGCCCGCGGCCAGATCGACCACGCGCTTCACCGCCCGCGCGCGGTCCTCGGGCGTCGCGGCGCCGGTTGCGGGAAAGAATCTCCGGACCGGCTCGTATTTCTGACGGCCGGGCATGGGCAGCAGGTTTTGCTCGGCGGCTGCAGGAGGGCCAGATCCGCGGCGGCGCGCGCCACTCGGGCGAGCGATTCGTCGTCGGTCTTGTTGGTGGAAGCGCGGGCGGTGCGGCCGTCGACGACGGCGCGCACGGAGACGGCGATTCCCTGCTCGGCGACGTTCTGATGGATGGTGTTATTGGCGAAGCGCGTGAGCGCGTCGGTGGTGGCGTCGACGACGACTTCGGTTTCATCCGCCCGGCTGAATTTCAGGACGCGCTCGACGATGCGCTCGAACTCCGCGCGCGGCACGAGATAGCGCGCGGCGGAGGCGGCGCGCGCGACGCGCACGGCTGCCTTCGGCGCGGGTTTCGCTTTCCGTGGCGGGGCTTTCCGCGCCGGCTTTGTGGCCGGTTTCTTCGCCGCGGCTTTCTTCGCCGTCTTTTTTGTCGCTTTTCTGGCGGCCATGATGGGTTTCCCGGGCGCTCTCCTCAGCGCGAAAAGGCGATGCCGACGCGAATGTTGCGGAAGCGCGCCGGCGAGGCGCCGTGGCCGGTGCCCATGGTCTGCATCGGCTGGCCCTTGCCGCAATTGGGCGTGCCCCACAGCGTCCAATGGTCGCGCGAGCAGATGGCGTCGCAACTGTTCCAGAATTCGGTGGTGATGCCGCTGTAGCTGGGATTTTTCAGCATGCGCGTTTTCTTGCCGCCCTTGATCTCCCAGCCGATTTCGGTGCAGAACTGGAAATGGTAGCGGCGGTCGTCGATGGACCAGGAGCGGTTGGTCTCCATGTAGATGCCGTCGTCGGTGTCGGCGATCAGGTCGTCGAGCTTCCAGGTGCCGGGCAGAATGCTGATGTTGGTCATGCGGATGATGCGGCAGGCGGTTCCAGCTTTCGGCGCGCATGGTGCCGCTCGGAGCGCGTTCAGGCCGATGGCGGGCCGTTTCGCGGCTGGATGAGATAGCCGGTGAAGCGGCCGTCGCGTGATGATGTCGGTGCATTGCGCGGGCACGCCTTCGTCGTCGTAGCCGAAGGTGCCGAGGCCGGGGCCGTGTTCGAGCCGCGCGTCGGCGACCACGTTGACGATGTCGGAGGCGTAGCGCAGCTTGTTCGAGCTTATCGAGCGTGAGGAAACTCATGCCGGCGAAATTCGCTTCCATGCCCAGCACGCGATCGAGCTCGATGGGATGGCCGATGGATTCGTGAATCTGCAGGCCCAGCTGCGAGCTGTCGAGAATGATCGTGCGCTCGCCTTCGGGGCATTGCGGCGGCCTTGTGCAGCGCGACGGCTTCTTCGGCCACGCGCGCGCGCGTTGCCGACCAGGTCGAGCGACTCGACCAGCTCGTAGCCGCGCAGCTGGTGCTGGCCGCCGAAACTGTTCGGGATAGGAGCGCTTCTGAATTTCGTCGCTGGCGAAAGCTGGTGGCCACGATGCCCGCGCCGGATTGCATCTTCATCTGATGAATCCGCGAGCCGATGCGTGGAGGCGAACAACTGCTCGATGCGGCGGAACTGCCATGGACGGTTTCGGCGAGCGTCACGCCCTTGACGCTGCGCATTTCCGCGTCGGCGGCGAGCAGCAGGTCGAGCTGGCGCTCGAGCGGGAATGCGGAAAGGGTCGTTGATGAACGGCGATTCTGCCAGGTGTCGACGTAGGCCTGCTCGGGCACCATGACCACGTCGTGCAGCTTGGCGAGCGCGGAAGCGCGGGCGATGGCCACGGCTTCGGCGGCGCAGGCTTGCGACGCCTTCGCCGCGTGAGCCGGTCGGTGGAGGCGAAACCCCAGGCTGCCGTCCGCGATGACGCGCATGCCCAGGCCGAGCGATTCGGATTCGGACGAGCGTGCCAACTTGGCCGTTTTTGGTGGAGAGATCGCGCTGGCGGATGTCCATGACGCGCGCGTCGGCGTAGGTGGCGCCGCGCGCGGCCGCGGTGTCGAGCGCCACGATTCGCGCACCAGCTGCCGTTGCATCAGGTAACCGAGCGGCGGCACCGATGCCGCTCGCGAGTCTAGGTGCCTTCGGACCAGGAGGCCAGGTACTGCTCCTGCTCGGGCGTGAGCTTGTCGATCGCGATGCCCATGGATTCGAGCTTGAGCTGGCGATCTGTGGTCGATGTCCTCGGGCACGGCGTAGACCTTGCGCTTCGAGCTCGCGGCGTTGCTTGCACCATGTACTCGGCCGAGAGCGCCTGATTGGCGAAGCTCATATCCATCACCGCGGCCGGATGGCCTTCGGCCGCGGCCAGATTGATCAGGCGGCCTTCGCCGAGCAGGTAGATGCGCCGGCCGTCGTTCACGAGTATTCCTCCACGAACGGGCGCACCTCGCGATGCGAGCTGGCCATGCTTCTCGAGCGCCGGGATGTCGATCTCGACGTTGAAGTGGCCGGAATTGCAGACCACCGCGCCGTCCTTCATACTTTCGAAATGCTCGGCGGCGAGCACGGACTTATTGCCGGTGACGGTGACGAAGATGTCGCCGATGCTTGCGCCGCTTCGGCCATGGGCATCACGCGGAAGCCATCCATGACCGCTTCGAGCGCGCGCACCGGATTGATTTCGGTGACGATCACGTCGGCGCCCAGGCCCTTGCGCGCGCATGCGCCACGCCGCGGCCGCACCAGCCGTAGCCGGCGACGACGAAGTTCAGGCCGGCAAGCAGCAGATTGGTGGCGCGGAGGATGCCGTCGATCGTGGATTGCCCGGTGCCGTAGCGATTGTCGAAGAGGTGCTTGGTGAGCGGCGTCGTTGACGGCGATGATCGGGTACTTGCAGCGACCGTCCTTGGCCATGGCGCGCAGGCGGATGACGCCGGTGGTGGTCTCCTCGGTGCCGCCGATGACTTCGCCGAGCAGCTCCTTGCGCTTGGTGAGCAGCATGGTGACCAGGTCGGCGCCGTCGTCCATGGTGATCTGTGGCTTGATGGTCGAGGGCGGCGTTGATGTGCGCGTAGTAGGTGTCGTTGTCCTCGCCCTTGATGGCGAAGATGGGGATGCTGGTAGTCCTTCACCAGGCAGGCGGCCACTTCGTCCTGCGTGGAGAGCGGATTCGAGGCGCAGAGCGCCACTTCGGCGCCGCCATCGCGCAGCGTGATGGCGAGATTCGCGGTTTCGCTGGTGACGTGCAGGCACGCGGAGAGGCGCAGGCCCTTGAGCGGCTGCTCCTTGATGAATCGCTTGCGGATCGACTGCAGGACGGGCATCTGCTGGTTGGCCCATTCGATTCTTCGCTTGCCGAGATCGGCAAGGCCGAGATCTTTCACATCGCCGCCAGTTTTCGAGCGGTTGCCATGAAAATTTCTCCTGTGGGTCGTTCCCGCGCCTAGCGGGCGCCGATCCCGGCCCCGGTGGATGCCGGGAGACCTGCCTCTTTGCGAATCTGTTCGGCCTTGTCGGTGCGCTCCCAGGTGAATTCGGGCTCGGTGCGGCCGAAATGGCCGAAGGCAGCCGTCTGGCGATAGATCGGGCGGCGCAGGTCGAGAGTCTCGATGATGCCGCGCGGCGTGAGCGAAAAGAGCGCGCGGACGAGATCCGTGATCTGCTCGTCGGGGATCACGCCGGTGCCGAAGGTATCGACCATGACCGAGACCGGCTCGGCCACGCCGATCGCGTAGGCCAGCTGGACTTCGGCTTTACGGCCAAGGCCCGCGGCCACGAGGTTCTTCGCGACGTAGCGCGCCATGTAGCAGGCCGAGCGATCCACTTTGGTCGGATCCTTGCCGGAAAGCGCGCCGCCGCCGTGCGGCCGTAGCCGCCGTAGGTGTCGACGATGATCTTGCGGCCGGTGAGGCCGGCGTCGCCCATCGGGCCGCCGATGACGAAGCGGCCGGTGGGGTTGATGTGGAACTTGGTGTGGTCGTCGATCATGGCTTCGGGAATGATCGGCCGGATCACTTCATCGAGGATGGCGTCGTGGAGGTCGCGATTCGAGACGTTGTCGGAGTGCTGGGTGGAAACGACCACGCAATCGACGCGGGCGGGGCGGCCGTCGACGTATTCGCACGGTGACCTGGGATTTGCCGTCGGGCCGGAGGAAGCCGACAACGCCCTTGCGCCGCACTTCCGAGAGGCGGCGCGTGAGCCGGTGCGCCAGCATGATCGGCATCGGCATCAGTTCCTCGGTCTCGTCGCAGGCGTAGCCGAACATCAGGCCCTGGTCGCCGGCGCCGCCGGTATCGACGCCCATGGCGATGTCGGGCGATTGGCGCTTCACCGTGGAGATGACGGCGCAGGTATCGGCGTCGAAGCCGAACTTGGCGCGGGTGTAGCCGACGTCGCGAATCACCTGGCGCGCGATCTCGGTGTAGTCCAGATGAGCGGAGGTCGTGATCTCGCCCGCGACCACCACCAGGCCCGTCGTCACCAGCGTCTCGCAGGCCACGCGACCGGTCGGATCTTCCGCCATGACGGCGTCGAGCACGCCGTCGGAAATCTGGTCGGCAATCTTGTCGGGGTGGCCTTCGGTCACCGATTCCGACGTAAAGAGATAGTTCTTCGGGCTGGGAGCCAACGCATCCTCCTTCGTTTTCCAGGCAGATTCCGGGGACCACACCAACGCGACCAGCGCCCGCAACGCTTGAATTGTCGAAGCTAGCACACGGCTTCCGCCAGTGTCAACGCATTGCGGCAGAACCCCTTGCATGCGAATTGAATGGGGAAAATCGAGGGGCGAAAGGAGAGAAGTGGCGCGGGCGGGAACAAAGTCAAAAGACGTAACACACAGAGGACACGGAGGGGTACGGAGGGCACGAAGGGTTACGCAGGCAGGGCAATGGTCGGCGCGGGGAACGAGTACGGGGCCGGAGGGGAGAAGAGCACGCAAAGTTGGCTGCGCTACTGAAAGGCGGACGACCGCAGGTCACCCCTCCGCCGGGCAGAAGGAGGCGGCGGGGATTCTGGGCAATTTGGCGCGGAGACGGGCGAAATTCCCCCTTGCGGCATCGGGAAATCTCCTTTTCCGCCGCATGAGTCTTCGATCGCTTCCACAACATCTTACACAGCAAGGGATTACGCGGCCGCCTGGCAGCTCGCGGTTGGCCATCGGCTTGCCAGCCTTACGGTAAGGAGATTCTGAGATGGCACAAGCGAAAGCGCAAGTGCAAAACAAGCCGATTGAATACACGGTGGAGACGAAGAAGCCGTTCGACGAGGCCGTGCGGGCCGTCGAAGAGGCGTCGGCGCAGCATGGCTTCCGTGTGCTGCACGTTCATGATGTCGCCGCCACGCTCGCGGAAAAAGGATACGCGCGCGAGCCGATCAAGATCATCGAGGTTTGCAACGCCCGCTTCGCCAGCGAAGTTCTGCAAAAGGACGTGAGGACGGCTCTCATGCTGCCCTGCCCCATCACCGTGTACGTCGATCACGGGAAGACGTATATGAGCACGCTGCTGCCGGAGGTGATTGCCAGCTTCTATCCGGAAGCGGGGATTGAGGCGCTGTCGGCCGATGTGCAAAAGATCGTGGTCGCGATCGTGGACCAGGCCAAGGGGTGAGGGGCGCTTAACCCTACTGATATTTCAGGGCCGCTGTTCAGGATTTCCGGGGGAGTACAGGCCCACGGTCGGCAAGGCGCCGACCGTGGCTACCAAACCTTCGCTCGGCTTCGCCGGTGTGGGCTAGGTCTTCTTCCCTTCCTCGGAGACTGTTGCGGCGGCGGGGGCGCGGCGGCTCACCAGCCAGGCGTGGATGAACGGATCGATTTTGCCGTCAAGGACGGACTGGACGTCGCCGATTTCGAGTTTCGTGCGGTGGTCCTTGACCAACTGGTAGGGCTGCATCACGTAGGATCGGATCTGGCTGCCGAAACTGATTTCCGGTTTCAAGTCCTCCAGCTTGCGCGCCTCTTCCCGCCGCTTTTCCAGCTCGAACTCGTAGATGCGTGAGCGCAGGACCTTCATCGCCATTTCGCGATTCTTGATCTGGCTGCGCTCGTTCTGGCACGAGACGACGATGCCGGTGGGCAGGTGGGTGAGGCGGACGGCCGAGTCGGTGACGTTGACGTGCTGCCCGCCGGCGCCGCTCGAGCGGAACGTATCGATGCGCAAATCGTCGGGTTTGATGACGACCTCGATGCGGTCGTCGACCTCGGGAATCACGAAGATGGAAGCGAATGAGGTGTGCCGGCGCGCGGCCTGATCGAAGGGCGAGATGCGGACCAGGCGATGCACGCCGCTTTCGCCCGAAAGCAAACCGTAGGCGTTTTCGCCCTCGACGCGGATGGTCACCGATTTCACGCCGGCCTCTTCACCGGGGGTGATCTCGAGAATGGTCGCGCGGAAACCGCTGTGCTCGGCCCATTTCAGGTAGAGGCGCAGTAGCATTTCGGCCCAGTCCTGCGACTCGGTGCCGCCGGCTCCGGGCTTGATGGTGACGATGGCGTTCAGGCGGTCGTTTTCTCCGGAGAGCAACGTGCGGGTCTCGAGGTCGTCGACGAATTTTTCCGCCTGGGCCAATTCCCCGGTGAGTTCCGCGAGCAACTGCTGTTGCTGCGCGGCATCGGTTTCCTCGGCGGCGAGAGTCAGGTAGGTTTCGAGATCGCCGATCCAGTGCTCGAGTTTGCTATCGGCCTGCACGCGGTCGTCGGCCTGCTTGCGCTCCTGCAGGACCTTCTGCGCTTCGTCGGGATTGTCCCAGAAGCCGGGTTCGCTGAGTTTTTTTTCGAGGGTATTCAGTCGCGCGCGATTTTCGGCGACGTCAAAGAAAGCTCCGCACCACATTCACGCGCTGGTGAAGCTCGTCGAAGCGGCGCCGCAGATCTTCCAACATCATGCTCATAGCGTCTCTTTCTGTCTCGGGGAGGAAATCGGGAATTCGTACCGCCCCATGAATTTCAGCCTGCTTTTATTTAGCCTACTCGAAGACGCGGCCGCCGCCTAGCGAAATTCCACGCGAGCGCGACGACGGAGACGAGAACGGCCAGCATCGCCCACCAGTCGCCCCAGCGCGTGTAGAGCGTGCGACCGGAGCGGAAATCGTAGCGGACGGTCAGCACGGCGCGGGTTTCGGAGGGAAGGATGGCGCGGATGCGGCCGTAGGGATCGATCGCGGCGGTGATGCCGGTGTTCGTATCGCGCAGCAGCCAGCGGCGGTTTTCGACGGCGCGCACGCGGGCCATGTTCAGGTGCTGCTCGAGCGCTTCGGTGCGGCCGTACCAGCCGTCGTCGGAAATATTGATCAGCAACTGGGCTCCATGGTCGGCAAACCGCCGGATTTCATCCGGGAAAATGGCTTCGTAGCAGATGAATGTCGAAAATTTGCCACCCGGCAACTGCCCTACCGTTCGCACTTTTCCCGGCGTGAAATCGCCGATGCCGCCGATCAGGTTGTGCGCGAAGGTCAGGTATTTGCGCCAGGGAACGTATTCGCCGAAGGGAACGAGATGGATTTTGTCGTAGTGAAAGACCGTTTGCCCGGACGGGTCGATCATCACGGCGCTGTTTGAAGCCTCGGCGGCCTTGCCCGGCGGGAAACGCCAGCGGTCCACGCCGACCAGAAAATCGCTTTGGCTTTGGCTGGCAATCCTTTTCGCTCGCGCGGCGAAACTGGGGTCCTGCATGCTGAATGGCGCCGGCGCTTCGGGCCAGACGACGAGGCCCGGATCGGAGCGGCCGGCGTCGATGCTGAGTTTTTCGAAAGCGTCGAGTTGGGCGGCGTGGAGCTGTTCCCAATTCGCGGGAAAGCTCACTTCGGGCTGCAAATCCAGTTGGACGAGGTGCGCCGTGTAGCGGCCCTGGGGCATCGGCACGAGCCAAGGGCCGGCGATGATCGCGACGATCAGCGCGATCGTGGCGACCGCCCAGATTCCCATCGGGTTGCCGCGACGCTCGCGCCAGGCCCAGAGCGCGAGCGCGTTGTAGCCGGCGACGACGAAGGACAGGCCGTAAATTCCCGTGAGCGCCGTCAGCTGCACGAGCCCGAGATTGTTCGAGACCGCGTAGCCCAAGAGATTCCACGGGAAGCCGAGCACGGGCATGCGTGTCCGGAGCAATTCCAGCCCCACCCACAAGAAGGGCGAAACCGCCAGCGCCCATCCCACTCCCGAGCGCCGCATCGCCCGCACCCCCAGCGCGTACGCTCCCGTATAGAGCGACAACATTACGACCAGCGACCCCAGCACGCCCACCGAGGCCGGGATCGTCATCTGCCCGTAGGACCGGAAAAATCCGAAGAGCCATTCAAGAGTGATGGAATAGAAGACCAGGCCCTGAAGGAAACCCCAGCCGAAAGCCGCCACAGGTTTCGCTTCGAGCGCAACGAGGACCAGCGGCACCAGCGCGACCCACGCGAGCCAGCCCCAATGCGGCTCGGGAAAGGACAAAGCCAGCAAAACGCCCGAGCCAGCGGCCAGCACAAATCGCTTGAGCATCAGTCGTGCCCGTTCCTGATGTTTGGGTGAGGGCAGAAACGGGCGGGAGTTGTAGCACGTGTTTGAGCTTGGCGCGAAAGATGCGGTCGCATACGCCTAGTGTATAGGCGAATGCAGTATTGGATGTCCACTTAGACCGGAGCCGCTTCGGACCGGGCACGGCCTTTGCGCTGTGGCACCCGCCCTTATGAGAAGCCGAAGGCGATTTCCCTGTCCTGAACCAAGAGTCACGCTGGCAAAAAAAATCGATACGCGTGCGATTTTTTCGGGGTGGAAGTGTTTGTTTTCCATGGAGATGCGTTTTTAAAATCGATACGCTTTTGGCTTTTATGCGAATTCCTTGAGAGGCATTACCGAGCGTTGGCGCGACGGACCCTGTGGGGCAATTTTAGCCGAACATTTCGTAAAGCGCATGGGGTGGTCCTACGTAAGACGGGACGCGCGTGCCGCGGATTTCGCGGATTGCGCGCTAAAACCGAGCATGGGCGCCCTTGGGATCAACGGCGAAGCCCAGGCCACCCGCCCATCTGCTTACTTTTTCAGGATGCTTTTGAAACCTTCGTGTTCGAGTTTTTGTTTGGCGGATTCGGCGGCTTTGGGAGTCTTATAGGGGCCGACCTGGACTCGGAAGAGGCGGTCGGCGCCGGGGCCCCAGGCGAAGGCGGGATAGCCTCTTTGTTTGAGGAAGCCGGCGAGGGACAGGGCGTCGGCTCGATCTTTGAGCGCGGCTACCTGGAGCGAGATGCCTTCGTGGCCGTTCCTCAGAGCGGGCGGTTTGCGCACGATTTCGAGATGGGCGGGCTTGGCCTTCATCGAGATGGGGCCACCGGGAGGAGCCGGGGGTGCGAGGGTGGTTTCGACGGGGGCGGGCCTGGCGGCGGCTTCGGGCGTGAGGCCGGGAGTCGGCACCGAGGTTTTGCCGGACGGAGATTTTTTCGGGTAGAAGTCCCAGCCGGTGGAGGCGGGCGCTCCCTGCTTCGTCGACAGTTCCCCGTTTGCGTTGACCGCGGGATTTTTCGAGTTCGTGGCGGCGGACAACAGGTTTGAGTTCCTGTTGCGGCCCATCACGTAGCCGAGGGTGAAGAAGATGCCACAAAGCAGCACGACGCCCAGGAAAATCCCGGCGACGTGACCGCCTCCCAGGGTAATGTCACTCTGCCCTTTGCGGCCGCTTGCCATCGCTTTCTTCCTTCCAGGTTTCCAGAACCTGTCGCAAAATCCCGGCGGCTGAACAGGCCGCGCAAAAAGTCCCCAGACCTAAAACCGGCCCAATCTTGACGATACGGTCCGATTCTGACAATGCGGACCGTCCCGCATCCGGGGAGGCATCGGGCCGAAGCCTGAGGCACCCGCTTGCCAAACTTGAGGGGCTCCCGACTTCGCCGGGATGCCGCCCCTGATTCTATCCGGCTGTTTGTCAGGGCCAAAGTCCCGCCGCCTGAACCCCTGACTAGTCCTTCCGGCAGGGGAAACACGGCCCTCAGCGGCTAAAGCCGCTTTGATGAGCCACCGTTTACGGCACGGCTGAAGCCGTGCCCTTACGAGGACCGAAGCTGCCAAGCTGACTCCTGGCTCCGGAGTTTTGCAGCACGCTCTATGGTTTTCCCTCCGTAATCGCCGGAGGAGCGGAAGGCAAAGTCGTCGGCGCGCCCATTCCACGCAGGAAAGAAACCATGTCGAGCGGCAGCGGGAAGACGATCGTCGTGTTCTTGTCGATGCCGATGTCGATGAGCGTTTGCAGGTAACGCAGCTGGACCGAGACCGGGTTTTTGGAGAGAACTTCGGCGGCTTCCGCGAGCTTTGCCGAGGCCTGGAACTCGCCTTCGGCGGCGATGACCTTGGCGCGGCGTTCCCGTTCCGCTTCGGCCTGCCGGGCGATGGCCCGCTGCATGTTGTCGGGAATGTCCACTTGCTTGACTTCGACCTTGGATACCTTGATACCCCAAGGCTCGGTATCCTGGTCAAGGATTAGTTGCACTTTTGCGTTTACTTTTTCGCGCTCCGAGAGGATTCCGTCCAGTTCGAACTGGCCGACGACACTGCGGAGGGTGGTCTGGGCGAGCTGGGTGGTGGCGTAGAGGTAGTTCTGCACCGCCGAGAGGGCCAGCTTCGGATCGACCACACGGAAATAGCAGACGGCGTTGATCTTCACCGAGACGTTGTCGCGCGTGATGATGTCCTGCGGCGGAATCTCGATCGTATCGATCCGGAGCGAGAGCCGGTAGAACCTGTCGATTGGCCACACCACGATTCTCAGCCCGGCGCCCTTGATGTCCGGCGACATCCGGCCCATCCGCAGGATCACGCCGCGCTCCCACTCCTTCACCACGTAGACGGAATTGAACAGCCAGATCAGGAACAGAATAACCGCTATCGAAACTACCGTTTCGCCGAACCCCATTCGACTCCTCCTCTCACTTCAGGGTGTCTGGCAACTGGCAAGTGTGGGCCTCCGAGCCCGGCCGAGGTGCAGGCACTTGCGGGACGACTGAACACGTTACGGAAAAATCCCCAGGCTTAAAACCGAAGCCTGGGGCACCCACCCCGAACGCTCAGGGGCAAAAGAGTTTGTCTGCCAGCATGCGATGCAGCCCTCATCGGCTAAAGCCGCGTTGATGGGCAAGAGCTTGCGGCACGGCTTCCCGACCAAGAACGTCGGGACGCAACAGACGCGGAAGCCGTGCCCTTACAAAAGACGGAGTTGACACCGCGAAACACAAGATACCGATGCTTCAGGCTCCGTCGGGCCGGCCGCTGGAGACTTCTGCTGGCTCGACGTGAAGCGTCAGGCCCTCCACTTTTACCACACGAACTCTGGCACCTTTCGGAATCGGCGCGGCGCTGCCATCGGCGCCGGCGCGCACGGCGCGCCACAATTCGCCATTCACGAATATCATTCCCTTGCGCTGCTCGACGGGTTCGGTGACGTTTCCGACCGTTCCCACCAGGCTTTCGCTTCCCGTGGCCGGCTTCCAGCGGAAGGAACGGAACATCAGCCGCGCCAGCACGATGAAGAATACGGCAAACGGCAGCGCCACGCCGAACGCCACGCCCAGACCCACGCCGCCGGTCGTCAGCGGCGAGCGCACCAGCATCACGGCACCCAGGATCATGGCAATCGCGCCGCCAATTCCCAGAATCCCATGGCCGGCATACTTCGCCTCGAGCACGAATAAGGCGATTGCGAGCAGGATCAGCAGCAGACCGGTCAAGCTTACCGGCAGCAGGTGCATCGCGAAGAGCGCCAGCACCAGACAGATGCCGCCAATCACGCCCGGCGCCACCATCCCGGGATGCGTGAACTCGGCGTAGAGGCCGAGAACGCCGACGATCAGCAGAATGAAGAAAACGTCCGGCTGAACGATTCGCGAGAGGAAACGCTCCCGCGCTGACATTCCGTAATTGACGATCACCGGATGGCCCAGATGCAGCGTCGTTCTGGCTGCCGTTGAAACGGGTGATCGTCTTGCCGTTGAGCTGGGTGAGCAGATCGGCTTCCGATCCGGCGATCAGGTCGACAAGCTTGCCCTTGAGCGCTTCCTGCGCGCTGAAGGCCTTGGCGTCGGTGACGGCCGTTTCGGCCATCGCCACGTCGCGGCCGCGCTGGCCGACGAAGCTGCGCAGGAAGGCCAGCGTATCCTGCACGATTTTCTTTCGCAGCGTCGGATCGACTTGCACCGGATAGCCGCCGACGGCCAGCAACGGCGATGCCGCGCCCATTTCTGTTCCCGGCGACATGGCCGCGACGTCGGCCGATTCCAGAATGAAGAATCCCGCCGACGCGGCGCGGGCGCCATCCGGCTCGACGTAGACGCAGACCGGGACTTTCGAGCGAAGGATCGCCTGAATGATCTGGCGCATCGATTCGCCGAGGCCACCGGGCGTGTCCATGCGGATCAGCACGAGGCTCGCGTTTTCTTGCGCGGCGCGGGCGAGGCCGTTGATGACGTATTCGGCCAGGACGGGCTCGATTTCGCCGTCGATGCTGATGCGTAGGACGGTTTCGGGAGGAGAGGGCTGTTGGGCGCTCGCCCGTGGAAAGAAAAGCGAGAGAACTCCCAGAGCCAGCAACACAAGGACTGGCCGCTTCATCTCATCGCGGATTATACCAGCGTTCGCGCGGTTCCGTGCGTGTTCCGGCGGACGATCCGGGGCATGGACCGCCCGCCGGCTGGGGGAACGCTACTGATGGATGAGGCGGATCGGGATGGGCGCGCCGCCGGTGGTGACGACCTCGGGCGCCGCGGGACCGGCTCCGGCGCCGCCTGCGCCGGCGCCGCCGCTGCCGCAGCCGGAGACGTTCATGATGACTGCATCGATGTAGTCATCGGTACCCGAGTGATTGGCGTCCTGCAGGAACAGTTGCATGAAGCCGACCACCGTGACCGTGCTGCCACCGGCGCTCAGGGCGTGGCCGTCGTAGACGGGCACTGTCACCACCGAATCGCTGGGGCCGTAATAGACCTTTCCCACGAGACCACTTGTTGGGTTGTTCAATCCGCCGGTGATGGGAAAAGGCAGGCCGGTGGACGTGTTAATCGTGTCCTGGCCCTGATTCATCCCCAGGCCGCTGGCGTGGATGCGGTCCTCGACGCCCTGATCGACCGGGCCGTTGCTCTTGCCGTTGTAGGTTTGCAGGGTATCGCCGCAGTTGATCGTCATCGGGGTGCATTGGGAGATGTATTGGCGCAGGTTGGAACCGCTCTGGCTGTTGCCGTAGGCCACGAGGTACCACTGGCTGGGAGCGGCACCGTTGCTGGGACCGGTGTTGCCGTAGTGGAGTTGCCAGGGCTGACCAATCACGCCGCCCTGGGAAACCGGCGAGTCGTTGACGATCCCCCCGGTAGTGGGATCGATGAAATAGCCGCCGGGATAGCCGGAGGCGCACGACTTGTTCTCGTTGCCCGTGGGCGAATTGTAGTGATTCGCGTCGCAATTGGGCACGAGGAACGGCGCCACGCAGTTGTCGCCAACCTGAGGCGAGCCCGGTGCAGCGCCCTCGGGATTGTAGGCCTCGGCGGTGGCCGTCGCCGAAACGCCGGCCGACGTGGTGCCAAACATCTTCGCAAAGATGGTGGGGATGGCGTCGCCGCGCGCCGCATTGCGTTCGACGGTGACGGTGATTTGCGGCTCCTCGGGCGTGGGATAGGTGAAGCTGATATCGCTGTTCTGGATCTGGGCCGCCTGTCCGACGATGGCATTCTGCGCGCCGACGGCTTCGGCCTGCTGCAGCGCCATGGTCTCCTGGGGACCGCCGGCGATACAGCCCCCGGTGGATGTGCAGCCGGAGGTGATGAACGTATAGGCCCCGGCGAGCGCGGCGGCGTCGGCGGCGCGCTGGGCTTCATTCCTGGCGACGTAGAGCATGCCGAGATCGATGGCCAGGGCGGAGACCGAAAGCAGCACGACCAGCGAAACGGCCACCAGCACGAGCGTCGCTCCGCGCTCCCGGCCGGCCGAACGATTCCCTCTTGTCCCTCTCATCTCCGATTCCCCCTCAGGAACTTCCCGTCAGATTTGCCATCGTCGCGATCGCATTCACCGTGCTCGGAAACGAGGACGCGGGCAGGAACCCGGCCAGCTTCCACTTCACCGGCCACGTCAGGACCACCTGGGTCGACGGAACGGCCATGCTGGCAGACGTCGTCACCACGGCGCCGCGGTTGATCTCGAGCGACGCGCCGTTCGAGCAGGTGAACGTCCAGGAAATCGCTGTCGAACTCGAAGCCGAGGTCGCGTCGAAGCACGAGGCGTTTACGCCGGCGTTGGTCAGATAGTCCTTGACGGCATTCACCGCGGCCTGGATGGGACAGGGCACCGAGCTGGTGCAATTGAGATTGGTCAGCGGCGTCGAGACGACGATGCGCGCCCCTTCGCGAGCCGCGTTCGTCAGCTTCGCCTTCAGGGCGAATGTCGCACCGAAATCCAGGATGCCGACCGTGAGCACCATCAGAATCGGCAGGGCAAGGCTGAATTCGAGCAGCTGCGAGCCGCGTTCGGCGCGCGCGGACCTGCGATACCTTCCTTGTTCGTTCTTCGCTTGATTCGGTTTCATGGGCATGTCCCGTCGGAAGGCTGATTTTCCTGGCGCATCTGCACTTGCGTGGGAATATTGATCGTGGCCAGGTTGGAACCGAGCATCGGCAAAAAGAGTGTGTAGGGATATTGGAAGCTGATCACGACGCCGCACTGGGCGTTGGTATCGCCGCTGTCGAGCCAGGTCACCTGCTCGCTGTAATTGGCCACCTGGTTCGGATCGAGACTGGAGGCACGGAGCGCGGGGGCGATGTAATTCTGGAAGACGGTGCTGTTCGCTTCCGAGACGCCGGAGGCATCCATGTATTGATTGCCATCGGCGACCGAGCTCGGCAGCACCGCTTCGCGCGCGCCTTCGCGGGCGGCGCGGGTGATCGTTTGATAGACGTTGTAGGCGCGCGCCATCGTAAAAATGCCGAAGAGCAGACACAGAAGAGTGGTCAGCACAAAAGCGAATTCCAGTACCTCGGCGCCTTTTTCCGCGGCTCGTCGCTCGCCGATTCGTTCGCCACGCGCCGCCTGCGTCAGCAAAAAGAACGTCTCGCGACTTTCGCGCGAATCGTGAGTCATCAATCGGTAACGTTTCTTCGTCATTTCCTGCCCTCTCGCGGCATGGGTATTGCAGGCGGTTCTCCAAAGAGGGGTACAGGACTGGGGTATTTGAGAAAAAATTCGGTACTGTGAATGGAGAAAGCGCCAACCCCTTCAAGCGGACAGGGTCCCGTGAAATTTTCAAGGACTGCGTGTCGCGTGAAGACGAGAGGCAGCTCGAAGTGCCGCCCTCCCGACACGCGACGAACGGCTTCCGCGTGAGAGGGTTCCAGGACTGAAATGTGAACGCAGGAGACTCGCGAGACGGGCGAGCGACATCAGATCATACTTGCGCTGGGGACACAGGGTGAAGAAGAGAGCCCCTTTGCGGTCCTCTCAATCCGAACTGGGGCAGGAGGCCAACGCTCCTGCCCATTCAGATCGCGGCCGTCGGAGACGCAACAACCGCGGCGCTCAGTCGGCGTGTTGGATCAAGCGGATCGGGATAGGCGAGCTGCCGGCGGTGACCACCGGCGGGGTCGACGAACCGCTGCTGCCACAGGTCGACGTACTCAGGATCATGGACTGGACGCCATCGTAGGTGCCGCCATGGGTGTATCCCTCGATGAAGATCGTCATCCAGCCAAGAACGACTTGTTTAGGTCCGTTGGATTGATTGCTGCCCGAGCCCAAGCAGTCCGAGTTCGAAGTAGTGAGCACCGTCCCGTCGGCCTCGGTGGTGCCGCAAACTGCGCCGTCGTAAACAGCCACCGTAACAACCGAGGGGCTCTGCTGGGGACTGATGGCCGCTCCCGCTTGCACTTGGCCCGCAAGCACCAGAGGATTGTTAGACCCAGCGTAAATCTGGTACGGAGGGTTTCCCCCTGACACTGCCTGAATTGTGTCCTGTCCTTGATTAAAGTTGCAGTTATTCGGGCATCCAAACGACGACCCGCTCGCGCCTATTTTGGCTTCAACTCCCTGGTCGACCGGCCCCACAGCTTTCCCGGGAACCGCTGGGACCCCCTGTCCGCAAGATACCGGGACACATTCCTGGATGGCCGACCTCAGCTGGGCCTTGCTCGGAGTGCCGCTAGGCCAGATCGCGTCAAGGAACCACTCGCTCGGCGTGGCCGCAGTGCTGGTGGTACCGCTCCCGAAGTGAAGTGCCCATTGCTCGCCAGTGACGTTGGGCTCTACCGTGGCTGTCGAGGGTGGATTCGAGCCGGGGTTAATGAAATAGCCGGACGACTGGGTCGGCTCGGACGGGCAGCCCGGGTTTACGCCGTTGCTTGTGTTCGTGGGGTCACAATTGGGGACCAGGAACGGCGCGACACAAGCTACCTCGGTTGAAGCCGAGCCACCGGTTGGGTTGTAAGCTTCGGCCACAGCGGTCGCGCTCACGGTTTCGAAGCTGGGTCCGAAGACCTTGGCGAAAATCGTGGGAATGTTGGATCGAATCACCTGGACGGTGATTTGTGGTTCTTCGGAATAAGACAGCCCCGGCCCTATCGGGTAGTTAAAAGCGATGCCCGGGCAGCTCGTGCTACCGCCGGAGGGATTGGTGTACTCCGGGCAATTAATATAGCCCGGCTGGCCGATGACGTAGTTCCTCCCGGCTACGGCGATGGCCTGTGCGGCAGCGGGAGATTCCTGAGGGCCGCTAGCGTAGCATCCGCCGCTTGCCGATGTGCAGCCCTCCGTGTAGAAGACCTCGGCGCCGGCCAGAGCGGCGGCATCGGCCGCGCGCTGCGCCTCGCTACGGGCCACGTAGAGGATTCCCAGGTCGATGGCCAGTGCCATAACGCCCAGTAAACCCACGAGAGCAAGGGCCACAAAGACCAGCGTTACTCCCCGCTGGGCCGTGGTCCGCGAACTTCCCATTTCGTCTCTCATCTCGTGCATACCCTCCGGAAAGTTCAATACGTCAGATTCGGCATCGCCACCTGAGTAGTGATCTGGCTTGGAATTACCGTAACTCCAAAGAAGTTGGAGATGCTCCATTGGACCGGGTACGTCAGGGAAACCGATGTGTCCAGGCCCGCGGCATCCCAACGATTGATGGCCAGCGTTATCCCATTGCATGACCACGTCCAGGCAGCTAACCCGGCTGGGGGCGGTCCGGGGGAATACGTGGTCGTGACTGTAGCGGAGCCAAGACAGGAGGCATTCAGGCCGGCGTTGTTTAGATATTGAACGACGGCGTTCTCCGCGGAGGTGATCGGGCAAGGGATGCTATTGCCCGCGCAGGTGGGTGACGATACGAGCGAATTCGAAACCACAATCCGCGCGCCTTCGCGAGCTGCGTTGGTCAGTTTCTCCTTGAGGACGAAGGCCGAGCCAAAATCCCAGGCCCCGACGACCAGCAGGAGCAAAATCGGCACCGTTAACGCAAATTCCAGGAGTTGGCTGCCTCTTTCACGTTGCAATTGTTTCGTCCTCATGGCATTGCCTCCGCGTCCCGCGCTCATGGGCAGGTCGTGCTCCCGGGCGCCGGCTGGTCTTCCCGGCGCATCTGCACGCTAGTGCCAATATTGATGGTCCCCAAGCCGCTTCCCAGGAAGGGCACGGTCATCTGATAGGGGTATTGGAAGCTGATGATGACGCCGCATTGCTTATCGGTGTCGGCCGGGTCCAGCCAGTTGATCGTTTCGCTGTAATTGATCACATTATTCGGGTTCAGGCTCGATGCACTTAGAGCCGGGGCGATGTATTGGGAGAAAATCTGGCTGTTGGTCGCTTGGGTCACGCCGGAGGTGCTGCCGTCAACAAAGCTGTTTCCGTCGTAAACAGAGGTGGGCAGTGCAGCCATTCGCGCGCCCTCGCGAGCCGCCCGCGTAATCGTCTCGTAGACATTGTAGGCGCGCGCGAAGACGACGATGCCCAACATCAAGGCCATCAAGGCTGAGAAGACGAGCGCGAACTCGACCATCTCGGCGCCCTTTTCGCCGGAGCGAGTCGATCTTGCCTTTGCCGGGACTGTTGATTGGGTATTGCGGACAGAGTTCGGCACGACCGAGGCTCCCTTATGTAGCCGAAGGCGGCGAGACACTCCCCCCAAATACAATGATCGAATGAGAGCCACTTTCCCCTTCCCCACTGTGAATTTTCCCCCGGTTCTTTTGTAAAGAGATTTTACCGATCTTGCAGCAGAAGTCTAGAGGGAAGTTATTGGGGCACACAAACTTCCGGGGCGGTTCGTTGTTTTCCGCGGCATTGACGAGTGAGGAAATAGCAGATGATTTTAGGTAGTGGGCAGAGTACCTTCACGACCCCCCGGATTCCCTTGCAGATAGAGCACTAAAATGCGCCGCGGCGCCTCAAAAAGGGGGACTGATTGGACCGTCGTTATAGGACCGTGGGCCGGCGTTATTGCATCGCTAGCTAATAGTTTTCCTGGGACAACGCACCAAGATCCGCTTCGGGATCTGATCCGGAAGCCGGTGTGAGCAGCTTTCGTTAACGGAGGGAATCGGTGCGTGTACGCGCCGCAACACAAGTAAGTCGTGGGGAACGGTTCCAGTCCCCATTGCGCGAGCGCACGCTCGGCGGATGACGCTGTGGTCCGGTTCATCCCCGGCCCAATAAGCCGGCGCGGCGGCACCGGCCTGCCAGTGAACGATGACCATCTGGGACGTGCTGGATAGCGTTAGGGAGCAGTTGTGGACGAGGGGAAAGATGAAGTTGAACTGGTAGCTCACTTGAACCCGGACGGTACAGCCGGGATGGTGGGGTCGCAGTACGCGGGAGTGCCCGGCTCCACGGGCCACGTTGAGACGACCGAAACCTGGCTTGGATCGATGCCCATCGTCACACGGCGTGACTTAGGAGACTCCGGAGGGGGCCTCGGCACGCTCTAATGCGTGATGATCGATTGGGAGGTGCTCGAAAGCGTCAGCGCGCCGGTGTGGACAAAGGGGAAGATGAAATTGAAATTGTAATTCACTGTGACTTCGACGGTGCAGCCCGGCGAGTTCGCGTCGGTGTCGTCGCTCCCGACGCTGCCGCTGTAACAGTTGCAGCCCGGCCTCGCCGAATTGGTGATGCAGCTGCTTGGCTCAGAAATCAAAGACGACGCGCAAGCCAATGACTGCGACTGCGCGGACGGCCAGCACGCCGTGACCGTCAGATCGCTGGGATTCATGCCCATCGGCGCCTGGTTCTTCGCATAGTTCTCGATGTCCGCGGCGGTGGCATAGCCGGTGTTCATGCCGTAGGAGCCGTTGCAGCTTTTATCGTCGTAACACGTCGAGCCGTTCACCGCCGCCCAGCGCGCCGCGCTCCGCGCGGTGTACGAAGTGAAATGATAAGCGTACAGCGCCCGGCCGAATTCCACCACGCTCAGCATCAGCGTCACGAGCACCATGATCGACAAGCCGAACTCTACCAGCGTGGCCCCGCGCTCCCGCTTACCGCTCTTCCGCGCCATTCCCCGTTCCTTTCCCAACCCCACGTTCAATCCGTCTCCACCCGCATGGTCGCTGTCCTCGAAACGGTAAGCGTGCTGGGAATCCATGGATAATTGAACAGCGAACGGAAAGTCGCCGTCGCCGTCACCGAGACCGTCACTACCCACTCCGACTGGTTCGTACACGCGGTCGTGGGATCGATATTCGCCGTGCTGCAAGCCAAAGTCGTCGACCCCTGCTGCGCATACGTGCCTGCGACGTCGCACCCACAGCCGTCGGTCGACGACACGCTAAGATTACTAGCCGTGCATGTGCTCCCGGATGGACAAATTGTCACCGTCGTGGCGGGCGACGTCCCCGCGTTGGTGCACGTCGCCGGCACCTCGCCGCTCTGATAATCGTTCTCTGCGGCCTGGCAGATCCCTGCGGCGTTCGCCGCGCTGAGGTTGTTTTGCGCGCCGTAGAGCGCCCCGGAGTGCGCCGCATTTCCAACGAGAATGCTGAGATATGCGTATCGGCCCAGCTCGATCGATCCCAGCACCATCGCCAGGAGCAATGGCGTCAGCAAAGCCACTTCCACCAAGCTCTGCCCCGCTTGTTCCCGCCGGGTCTTTCCAACTCGGACGCTTCTTAGCACCTTGCCCACCTTCCCCACTCCAGCCTTTCGCTCTTGCTTCTTACTCCACCAGTGTCGGCACCGCGTTCGTGCTCACGCCCGCCGGCATATCTTGTGAACCATCGATGTTGACCGTCGGGTTGCCGCTCAGGGCGATCGATCCAGTGACGATGTACCCTACGTCGTACCCTGGCGTCCCGCACCCGCTGCACGCGTTCCCGAAAAAGGTAAGTTGGTCGTTCGGAAAATAGAGGATCCCTTTGTAATTGCTTCCGTCGTTCCCGCCCAGTTGCGGGCCGTTCGTGTTCGTATCGCTGGAGTCTTGCCACATCAAGAGCCCCGCATACGTTCCCGACGACGGAGCCACAAGATTCATCGTGGGTGTCCCGGTAATGTTAACGGTCGAAGACCCGGTGAAATAAAAGAAGACTCCTGTCCCGCTGATCGTCGAGTTGCCGGGAATATTCAGCGACTGGGTCGAGCAGCCGCCGTTGGTGCCTTCGATGATGTACGTTCCCGGCTCGAAAACCACGTTATCCGTCGCAACTCCCTGGATCGTGATCGAGCAGAAAGTCCCCGGCTGAATGTAGTAGGTGCCGTTTAAGTAGGTGCAGAGGTTGCTCCCGGTGCTGGTATCGCCGCTGCCGCTGATCGTGCACGTTCTGGGGGTTGCTGTCGGCCGTCGGCGCTGTGGTCGAGTTGAACGAGCTGGCCAGCGGGTCGCTATATCCCGCCGTGGGGTATTCCGGGCATGTGGGCTGCGTCGGGCCACAAGTGATATCGGTCGGTTTCGTCCCCTTGTTCACCCAGTCCCCGGCTACTCCGAACGTGCCAGCGCTGACGGTCAGCGCATTTCCCTTCGTGTTGAAGTTCCCGTTGTCCGCAATCCCGCAGGTCGGCGCGTTCAGGGTGGGATTGCCATTGATATTCACGCCTTCGATGCTCGCCCCCGGAGGCTGGGTCGTGGTCAGGCATCCGTTCCCCAGGTCGTAGCCCGGCGGCGCACTCGCTACCGCCCGTGCCACCACATTCACGCTGTCCACGCCCAGAATCTTCGAAAAATAGGTTGGCTGGACGTCGTAGACAAGCGCCTCGACGTAGTGGTCGTCGCCCGCGTGCGGCCCGTTAGCCGGTGGATTGTTCACTGTCACTGTCACGTACCCCACGCCGCCATTGCTCGGACAATTGCCGCTGCAATAAGTGCTGGTGTCTGCAAACCCATTCACTTTCGCCGCGGCGATCGCCCCGGTCACCACTCCTGGTCCCCCCACCCCCGCCGAGGTCATGTCCGAAGAATTGTGAAGGTTCGTGGCTCCCGCCAGCGCTGCGGCATCGGCCGCGGATTGCTGCAGGCGCTTGTCGTAGCGCAGCACGCCCATGTCGATTGCCAGGCCCATCACAGCAAGCAGGGCGACCAGCGCTGTGGCCGTGAGCACCAATGACTGGCCTGACTCGGTCTTGCGTATCATTGCGACCTCCATGCAACTTCTTGTTGAATTTCAAGCCTTGCGCCTGCGGCACCGAGTGTTTACCGATCTGGCGCGTTCCGACCGGGTACAAAGTCGTTACGCATGCCAAGCGCCCGGAGCAAATGTGGGGCCACCGCCGCGGCCTTGCGATTGAGAGTCAATTCCCCTTCCCCGCCTTGCTCCTTTTCAGGCACGCTTGCGTAATGAAATTCTACTCGTGTTGGGTTGGATGTCCAGAGGGAAGTTGTTGGGGGACAAAAACTTGCGAGGCATTTCGTTGTTCTTTGCATCATTAACAAGTGAGGAAATATTGAGCCGAATTCAGGGGTCGTCAGAGTACCCCGCACTTGCCGGATTCGATAGCAGACAGGCCGGTAAGGCCGACCGTAGAGCCCGGAAGGAGGAAACAGTGGAGTACCGTAATGGAACTCGTATCTGCGTTATTACATAACTAGCTAATAGTCATCCTGAAGCAGGCCTCGCGGATTTTCGCGGCGATTGGCTCCACGAAACGGGGAGACGAGCCCCCTTTCGCGAGGGGGGAAATCTATTGCGTGCGGATCAGCCGGATGGGAACGGGGGCGCCTCCGGCAGCGGTGAGGGAGGGCGTGTTCCCGTCGGAGCCATCGTCGCTGGCGCAACCCATCACTTTCAGGACGACGACGGTGATCAGATCGCTGGTTCCGCTGTGCGTTGCGTACTGAAGGAAGATCTGCATGAAGCCGACGATCGTTGTTGTGTCGCCGCCGGGATTGAGCGTTCTGGCCGCCGTAGACGGGAACCAGAACCTCCGAGGGGCTGGGGCCGTAATAAGTCTGGCCGACGAGGGCGGGATTCGGATTGTTCGCCCCGCCGGTGATCGGGAAGGGCGGACCGACGGAGGTGTCGATGGTGTCCTGACCGTTGTTCGGGCCGTCGGCGCTGGCGTAGATCCGCAAATCCACTCCCTGATCGGTGGGGCCGACGACGTTGCCGTTGTCGGTGGTGATCGTTTGGCCGCAAGAGAGCTGGGAGGGAGCGCATTCGGAGATGTATTGGCGGAGGAGCGATGCGCTTTGGCCGTTGCCATTGCCCGTGCCCCCGTTGCCGCTCAAGCTGGAAATTTGAGTGCCGAGAGCGCTGTTGTAGGCGACCAGATACCACTGGCTGGGGGCGGCGTAACTGTGCAGTTGCCACGGCTCGCCGACGACGCCGGCCGGATAGAGGCCGGGATTTTCGGGTTTGCCGGTCGATTGGTCGATGAAATAGCCGGCGCCGCCCGTGCCGTTGTTGCAACTCGGGTTGATCGGATTCTCGTGCGCCGGATCCGGATCGCAATTCGGCACGAGGAACGGCGCAACGCAGCCGTAGCCGACCGGGACGTTCGAGCCGCTGGGATCGAAGGCTTCGGCGGTGGCCGTCGCCGAGACGCTGCCGAGAGTGACGCCGAAGAAACGCGCAAAGAGAAGCGGGATGGCGTTTCCGCGCGCGGCGGTTCGCTGGACGGTGACGGAGATTTGCGGCTCCATGGGAGTGGGATAGTTGAAGCTGATGTCGCTATCCTCGATGTTCGCCGCCTGGCCCATCACCCCATCCTGCGCGCCGACGGTTTCCGCCTGCTGACGCGCGAGCGTTTCCTGCGTGCCACCGGCGACGCAACCACCGGTCATCGAGGTGCAGCCGGAATCGACGAAGGCCGAGGCTCCGGCCAGTGCGGCGGCGTCGGCCGCGCGCTGCGCTTCGCTTCTGGCCACGTACAAGAGGCCGAGATCGATGGCGAGCGAGGCCGCGGTCAGCATCGCCACGAGCGCGAGCGCCACCAGCACGAGCGATACGCCGCGCTCGCCAGATTGTTTGTTCCGCCGCGTTGGCCTCGCCACTTTTCCTCCTCCTCAATCCACCAGGTTTGCCATCGTGACCTTCGTCGCGAGCTTCGCGCCATTCGAGTAGCCGGGCAGGAACGGCGCAAGACGCCACGTGATGGGATAGATCAGCGTCACCTGCGTGGCGGGCAGCAAGCTGCCGCCCTGCGCGGCGATCGTGTAGGCGCGATTGATCACGAGCTGCGCGCCGTTCGAACAGGTGTAGGTCCACTCGAGCGCCCCGCTCGAGGTCGGCGAAGAAGGCTGCACACAGGAGAGGCTTGCGCCGGCGTCGGCCATGTACTGCACCACCGCGTTCGCCGCGGCCACGATCGAGCATGGCGTGCTGCTCGAGCAGCTCTGGTCGGTGAGGGATGAGGAGACGACGATGCGCGCTCCTTCGCGCGCGGCATTGGTCATCTTCTGGCGCAAGGCGAACGCGGCGCCGAAATCGAAGATGCCGAGGATCAGCACCAGGAGCAACGGAAGCACGAGTGCAAATTCCAGCAGCTCGATGCCGCGCTCGACGGGCGTTCCCTTCCCCTGGCGCATGCTGTCGTTGGCGTTCGCTCGAATCCCGGCATGCTCGGGATCGCCGGCGGAAAGCCCACGGCCACAGCCTGAAGACTGTGCCACTGGAAAACATCTTGCGAACCGGGCGGTGGTGGGGAATCTCATGGACAGGATCCTCCGCTCGGCTGGTTTTCGCGGCGCATCTGGACGTGCACGGGGAGATCGATCGTCGTCAGATTCATCGCGGTAAAGGGCAAATCCAACTGGTAGGGATACTGGAAACTGATCGTGACGCCGCACTGCTGTTCGGTGTCGCCGGCATCGAGCCAGCCGACCGTCTCGGAATAGTTCAGCACGTCCGCCGGATTCAGATTCGCCGCCTGGAGAGCGGGCGAGACGGCGTCGGCGAAGACCTGGCTGTTCGCCTGCGTCACCCCGGACGACGGATCGATATAGATGTTTCCGCAAGTGGCACAGTTCGGCAGCACGGCCATCCGTGCGCCTTCCCGCGCGGCCCGTGTGATGGACTGATAAATGTTGTAGGCGCGCGCGAACGTGACGATGCCGAGCAGCAGCATCATCAGCATCGTCACGACGAACGCGAACTCCAGCATTTCGGTGCCGCGCTCGCCGTGGTGCCGTCCCCTGTTTCGCCCTCTCGATTCTTTCCCCACGACTCCTCGAATTCGGCCTCGCGCCCGCTTCGGCCCGCTTCCGCACGAGCCCAACGCGCACACGGCGACTGTCTGTTTCGTTCCGGAACAGCTCGGGAAGTTTCGCCCGCCCTTTGGTTCGGGCGGCCGATGCGGCGGATTTTTCTTCGCCGCCCGGTCTCCGGCGTGGTTCCGCAGGTTCTACTCCACGTTTAAATGTGCGGAGGAAAAGCGTCAATCGAACCAAAGTACTACGGGGGAACGGGCGCGCATTGTTGTGGGAATGATCAACGACGATGCTTGGGGCGCGCGGAAGGACAAGGCGGCGGCTTGAACAACAGCGCCTCTACTCGTTCGAGATCCTTCGCTTCGCGCGAAGAGCGAGTCGGGCAGCTAGTCGGTTTTGGTGACGGTGGTTGCGGTGCTTGGCGTCGGGGGCTGCGGGAACAGGATGGCCTGCACGCGCGGATCCTTGAGCACGGTCTTGAAAGCCGGGTCCTTCACGGCGTCGACGTATTTCTTGTAGCCCTCGTCGCGGGACATCTTCAGGTAGTGGGCGCAGCTCTGGGCATTGCCGAGGATGGCGAACGTCTTGGCGAGCATGTAATAGAAGAGGCCGGGAGGCTCGTTACCCTGCTGCTCGACCACGGCGCCGGCCGAGCTGCGATTGGCGAAGATGGTCGGATCGATCAGGATGGCCTGGCGGAACGAGAGGATCGCGTCCTTGTACTTCTTCCGCGCCAGATAAGCGTAGCCCATGTTGCTGAAGGCGGCGGCCATGGTCGGATCGATCTTGATCGCCTTCTTGAAATGCTTGATGGCGCCCTTGTATTTCCGGCGGCCGAAGTCGACGGTCCCGAGATTGTTTTGCGGGCTGGCGAAGTGCTTGTTGGCTTTCACCGCGAATTTGTAATAGCGCTCGGCCTCTTTCAGATCTCCGAGTTCCTGATAGTTGATGCCGATCTTGTTCAGCAGGTCGGGATTCTTCGGTTTCTGGCGCAGCAGATCCTGGTAGGTATCGATGGCCTGCTGATACATCTTGCGCACCATCAGGAGGTCGGCGCGCATTTCCTCTTTCTGCTCGGGCGTAAGCGGCGGCTGAGGATTGGCCGGAGGCGTGGAGGAGACGTCGGAAGCTTCCCTCTCCTGCGCGGCGACCGCGGACTGCGCGGCGGGCGGCGCTTGCTGCTTTTTCTGCTGAAACGTTGCCTGCTGACGGGGAATGGCGAAAGAAGGAACGACAAAGGCACAAACGGCCAGAAGCGAAAATCCTATTCCGATCACCGTGCGGTATTTCATCGGTGACGGCCCCCCACTATGTCGAAGGCGGCTGTTTCGACGCCTTCTTACTCCCTCCAAAGATACCAAAAAATCGCTGAAGAAAACCTTTTTTCTCCGGCTTCGCCGCCTGGGCCGGCTGGGCGGCCGGTTTCGCGGCAGACGACTGGAGGCGCGAGGGCACGGCCGGAGTGGCTACGGGGCCCGGCGAGTTGCGGGGCGGCGCCGGATTCTGGTTTGCGCCGAAAAGATGGGCCACCCAGGAGGCCGGTGGGGGCAGATGGGCCATGGCGCCGCCGTGCAGCGGGCAATATTCGCTCGGCTGGGTACCCGCGATGAAGTAATCATCCTGCGGGTTGGGGCACTTGGCCGTGGCCAGGTCGAGCGATTCGGGATCGATTGGCGCCTCGATCACCCCGGATGGAGGATCGAACGGCTGCGGGTTGTCGTAGCCGGGAATCTGGAGCGCGCCTTTCATGAATTCCGCCCAGATCGGGCCGGCCGATTCCGCGCCGGCCAGGTCCAGTTGGCGGTTGTCATCGAAACCCACCCAGACGATGCAAATGAGCTTCGAGGTGTAGCCGGCGAACCAGCCGTCGTGGGACGTGCCGGTTTTGGCGGCGGCGGGCGCGTCGAAACCCATCTGGCGCGCGACGACGCCGGTGCCGTGGTCGAGGACGTTTTCCATCAGGGTGGTGACGAGGAAGGAGACGCGCGGGTCGAGTACCGGAGAGATTTGCGGCCGGTTCTGATCGACGACGGTGCCGTCCTTATTCACGACGCTGCGGATGAACATGGGCTCGGCGCGGACGCCGCCGTTTTCGAGCGCGGTATAGCCGGCGGCGACTTCGAGCGGGGTCATGTCGTAGGCGCCGAGGGCCATGGCGGGCGTGGCCTGGATCTGGTCGTCGAGCTTCATCTGTTTTGCGACCTGGAGGATCCAGTCGTAGCCGACCATCCTTGCGATTTTGACCGTGGCGACGTTGAGCGAATGGGTGAGCGCCTCCTTGGCGGTGACGACGCCGAAGAAGCGCTGCTCGTAGTTATCGGGCGTGTACTGAGTGCCGTCGAAATCGAACGTGGTGGGCTCGTCGATGACCGTCGTCACCGGCGTCACGACCGGCTGGCGGCCATCCACACCGTTGAGGAACGCGGCCGCGTAGACGAAGGGCTTGAACGAGGAGCCGGGTTGCCGGCGCGCCATCACGTGGTCGTACTGGCTCGCGGCATAGTCGCGTCCGCCGACGAGCGCGCGCACCTTGCCCGTTTGCGGATCGAGCGCGACCAGCGCCACCTGCGAATGCGGTACCGGCTTGCCTTCCTTCTTCCACCGGGCGTAGCGCCAGGCCAGCCGCTGGTCCACCAGCTTCATGCCGTCATCGACCGCCTGCGCCGCCACGCGCTGCAGTTCGGGATCGAGCGTCGTATAGACGTGGAAGCCTTGCGTCGTCAGATCGGTTTCCGAGAAATGGTTGAGCAACTGGCTGCGCACCAGATCCACGAAATAGGGCGCGCTGCTGGTGGAGATCGCCGCGGGCCGCACCGCCAATGGTTCCTGTTTGGCCGCCGCTTCCTGGGCCGCGTTGATGAAGCCGTCCTCGACCATCGAGTTGAGGACGCGGTCGCGCGCGTCGATGGCGCGGTCGGGGTGCTGATCGCTGGTGGCGTAGTGGTTCGGCGCGCGGATGATGCCGGCCAGGAAGGCGTCCTGGGCCAGGTCCAGGTCGCGGATGTCCTTGCCGAAATAGGACTGTGCAGCTTCGCCGAAGCCGTGGATGGCGAAGCTGCCGCGATTGCCGAGGTAGACCTGGTTGGCGTAGAGATCGAAAATCTGCTGCTTGGTGAAATGGTGCTCGAGTTCGAGCGCCATCAGGGCTTCTTCGAATTTCCGGTGGAAGGTACGGGCCTGGGTGAAGAAGAAGCTGCGCGCCACCTGCATGGTGATCGTGCTGGCGCCCTGGGCCTTGCGCCCGAGGCGCAGATCCACCAGCGCGGCGGCAATGATGCGCCGCAGGTCGAAGCCGGGCTCCTCGAAGAAGCGCTTGTCCTCGGCGGCCATCACCGCATGGATCAGCGTCGGCGGCAATTCGTCGTAATGCACCACGCGGCGCTTCACCCGCGAACTGCCGAACAGCGTCGTGATCACGACGGGCTCGATCTGCGCCGCGGTCGTCGTTTGCCCGCCGTCGAGTTGGCGGATCGCGGCGATCTTTCCGCCGGCGAAGTCGACGCGGAGCGCGTTGGCGCCCTCGAAATAGGAACTCTTGGAAGGATGAATCTCGACGAAGGAACCGGTGGCCTGATACCAGCCCGGCGAGAAATTGTCCGCCTGCTCGGTGTAGCCGGCGCGCTGGAGGTAATCCACCAGTTGCTGCGGCCCGAGCGGCTGACCGACCTCGATCTGTCCGGGAGCGCTCAGCACCTCGGCGGCCTGCCCGAACACCTGGCCGCTCAGGCGCATATCCATCATCCGCTCGAAGCTGAACCAGTAGTGGAGTAAGACGCCTGTACCGACAAGGAGCACCACCGCGAAGGTCCCGGCGATGGTCAGGCCCGTCCACGAGGTCCAGAACTGGCGACTGCGCCAGAAGTTACGGTCGAAATGGATGCGTACGCGCAAGCGGCCCTTACCTGCCTCCTTCTTCTTTATATTGGGATGCGATTTACCCGGTCGGCGCATAGGTCGGCCCGTTTATTGTACTTCTCCGGGGCGATTCCGTCAGATGGAGTTGCGGCCGGCAGTGGCATGAACGCGCAAGCGAAACTGGCAGCGGAAGATAGCCGGGAAGAGGGCAGGGCCTGAATTCGCGCCGCGTCGATTTCCCTTCCCGAACGGCCGGATCAATCCGCGGTCGCCGCCGTGGCGCGGCCGAGGCCCGCGAAAGGGTGCGGGGAAGGCGGCGAGTGTCCACGTCGCCCGATCCGGAACTTCGGAGACGGGAACCGTAACCGCATAGCGCGGCTTGCGCCGGCCGGCATCGAGCGGTGCGAGAAAGAGATCTCTTTTGCGAATCTTTCTCGCACCGCTCGTCGTGGAGTGCTCGCGAAAAGCGACAGCATTCCGCGGCGGACGGCCGAATGCAGCATCACGGGCGACCGCGGGTACCGGCGCTTCCTAAGTCTCCGCTCCTTACTGCGAGCTGGACTTGGTGAGCGTCGGGGCCACGTAGACTCCCACTTCGACGCGACGGCTCTGCTTGCGATCGTCGCGTGTCTTCCCGTTATTGACCAGGTCGCGCTCGCCGAGTCCGATCATGTGGATGCGGAAGACGGGGATGTTGTGGTCGGCGACGAGGTAGCGAATGACGCTTTCGGCGCGCAGGCGGCTCAGCGTGTCGTTGTAGTTCGCCGAGCCGGTCTGATCGGTGTAGCCCTGGACGGTGATCAGGTAACGCTGCATGCCCTGAACGTCGTTGGCCACTTTATCGAGTTGCGCCTTGGCGTCGTCGGTGAGGTTGTGCCGATTGAGGCCAAAGAGAACGACGGCCTGATCGGTTTTCTTGTACTGATCGATGTTGCCGACGACGTTGTTCAGATCGTTGATCTGGCCGGTGTGCTGCTGGCCCAGATTCATCGCATCTGTCGAGCGCTTGTCGGCCGAATCAGCAGTCTCTTTGACCGTCGCAATTGCCTGCGTGTTTTGATCGACCTTCTGGTTGGTTTGATCTACTTTCTGGTTTGTTTCAGCGATCTTATCGTTGGTCGACTTCTCGACTTGATCCAGCTTCGTGCTGACCGGTTGCACTGTCGAGCGGACGTAGCCTTTGGTGGCGCAACCCGCCGTGAACATGGGACCGAGAACCAGCACACTAGCCAGTAGGAATTTCTTCGTAGCCACTTTCGCGCCTCCTTAGCCTCATCTCTACTTCTAGAAGGCGACGGCATGCCCGGGGTTGCCTCGCAGCTGTAGATACATGACCGAAGAAAAAATGGACGTGATCTTTTACCCGCGATTTCCACGCAATTCGTGAAGTGGATCACGCATCATGTTCGGCCCGTGTCGCGTTAACTGCGAGTCTACCCAGGGGATGTACGTCTTACAAGCAGTGTACCAGCCAAGGGGTTGCGAACAAACAAGAATTACTCGGGGGCGGTTGGCGGGCGGCCGGGTGCGCCTGATTTGGCGGGGCTTTTCGACGATGCTGCGGGGCGGGACCGCGGGTGCGGCCCTTGGAGCGGAGATTAGGCCTTTCACGGCGCCGGAGTCTGGCGGGCGAATTCGCTGATCTTATCGCAAACGGTAAAACGCCGGCGGGACACCAACGCTACCGGAGACGTGCATGGCTGCGGGGCGAATTGAGAATACGGGGCGGAAAGAAAGGGCCGCAGCCATCTATAACGGAGCCGGCTCTGTCAAGAGACACCTGTAGCGGAGAGCGGCGGTGGCTCTTGTTTTTTTTCTTACCAGGATCTTTTGCTCGTCCGACCAAGGCTCGTCGCTTTCGATCCTGCGGTGGCCACTGGTTGGTGCCACCAGCCATCTATTCGGTCACCGACTACCGACCATGATCTCTTCTGCGAACTCTCCCGATCGCTCGGGAGAGGCAGGGCGCCCAATCAAGAGTGCGATGGGGTTGCCCCCACCATGGCTGTGGCCGGGCTGCCCTGCCGGTCACCTTCCACGCTGGTCTGTTGGGACGAGCGCAGAATCCAATACAACCGCACCGCCAGCTTGCGGGCCACGGCGACCTTGGCGATGTTGGCGCCGCGGCGGTGCTTCAAACGGGTGTAGCAACGATGCAGTTCCGGATCGTGCCGCGCGGCCGTGTGCCCGGCTTCGACCAGCAGCCAGCGCAACATCACATTGCCCTGCTTGCTGATGTGTCCCAGGCGCTGGCGGCCGCCCGAGGAATCCTCGCTCGGGATCAGTCCCAGGTAACTGATCAACTGTCGGCTCGACCGGAACCGGCTGACCGGGCCGACGATCAGCACGAAGGCGAGCGCTGTCACCGGACCCACGCCCGGCTGTTCCATCAACCGCACGGCGTCGGGCCGGCGCCGGGCTTCGACTTCCACCGCGGCGTCGAGTTGCTTGATCCGCGCATCGAGCGAGCGGAGCAGTTCGAGCAGATCGTGACGCCGCGCGGCGGCTCGTTCGCCGAGCGCCAGTTGCTCGAGCGCGCTCCGGCCCGCCGGGCCCCACAACCGCTGGCCCAGCCGCAGCCCCTGGCCCAGCGCCAGCGCCTGCAGCTGGTTGCGTAGCGCCGTCCGCATGCCGACCAGCTTCGAGCGATGCGTCAGCAGCTGCCGCACGTCCCGCTCTTCGAGCGACGGAAGCCAGATCCGCGGAAAGCGATCCTCGGTCAACAACCGCAGCAGCAGACGCGCGTCGCGCACGTCGGTCTTCTGCCGTCGCGGCTCGGCCGCCCGAATCGCGCCCGCGTTGCCGACCCACAACTCGTGGCCCAACTCACCCAACAACTGCTCGAACCAACCGGCCGCACCGGTCGCTTCGATCCCGACTCGCACCGGAGACTCCAGCGCGGCGTAGAAGCTCCGCACCTGCTCGCCTTCGTGATCGAGCCGTCGCTCGATCGTCTCCCCGGTCGCCGTGTTCAAAACCGCCACCTGCTGATACCGCGTGTGCAAATCGCAGCCTATAATCCACATTGCCCGGCTCCTTTCCTCCGAGCCTTGGTCGGCCTTCACCGCCAAGTCTACTCGGTCGCAAGGAGCCGGCTCCGTTATGACATCAAGAGTGGCTGCGCTACTGGAGGGCCGCGCTACGAGGACCTGGAGCGAAGCTGTCCACGTTGCGGCGCAAACGCCGCGTGCCGCATGGCTCGAAGGTTGAATCAATAGGCGCGGGCGAAGAGGGCTTGCGAACTGGCCGGTTTGCCGCACAGAACGCAGGCGCCCGAGCCGCCGGGTTGTTCGAGCGGAATGCAGCGCATCGTCGCTTTTGTCTCTTCCTTGATGCGCGCTTCGCAATCGCCTTCGCCGCACCACCACGCCATCGCGAAGCCGCCTTCGACGGCGGCCTTGAATTCGTCGTAGTTCGCGACCGTGCGCGTGCGCGACTCGCGAAAAGCGAGCGCGCGATCGTACAGCGCTTTCTGGATGCTCTCGAGCGTCTGGGCGACGGTTTCGGCGATGCCTTCCATTTTCGCCGGGCTCTTGCCTTCCCTGCCGGGCTTCTCGCGGCGCGCGAGCACCACCGATCCCGCGGCAACGTCGCGCGGGCCGATCTCGATGCGGAGCGGAACGCCGCGCATTTCCCAGTCGTTGAATTTGAAGCCGGGGCTGATGCCGTCGCGTTCGTCGAGCCGCGTGCGAATGCCGGCGCGGACGAGTTCGTCGCGCACTTTCTTGCCGGCTTCGATCGTCAGTTCCTTTTCCGCTTCGGTTTTGAAGATGGGAACGATCACCGCCTGCAGCGGAGCAAGGCGCGGCGGCAGAATCAGGCCCTGATCGTCGCCGTGGACCATGATGATGGCGCCGATGAAGCGCGTCGAAAGGCCCCAGGAGGTCGTCCAGCAGAATTGGAGCTGGCCTTCCTTGTCGAGATAGCGGATCTCGAAGGCCTTGGCGAAATTCTGGCCCAGGTTGTGGCTGGTGGCGGCTTGCAGCGCTTTGCCGTCGCCCATCATCGCTTCGATCGAAAAAGTCTGGTCGGCGCCGGCGAAGCGCTCGGCTTCCGATTTGCGGCCGGGAATCACCGGAACCGCCGCTTCGTTCACGGCGAAATCGGTGTAGACGTCGAGCATGCGCCGCGTCTCTTCCTCGGCTTCCTGCGCGGTGGCGTGGGCGGTATGGCCTTCCTGCCAGTAGAACTCGAGCGTGCGCAGGAAGAGCTTCGTGCGCAGCTCCCAGCGCACCACGTTGTTCCACAAATTGATCAGGATCGGCAGATCGCGATACGACTGCACCCAGCGCGCGTAGGCGTGGCCGATGATCGTTTCCGAGGTCGGGCGCAGCACCAGCGGCTCTTCGAGTTCCTCGCCGCCGCCGATCGTTACGACGGCCAGCTCCGGCGCGAAGCCGGCGACGTGCTTGCTCTCTTTTTCAATGAAGCTGCGCGGGATCAGCATGGGGAATGCCGCGTTCACGTGGCCGGTGGCCTTGAAGCGGCGATCGAGCGCCTGTTGGATGTTTTCCCAGATACCCCAGCCGTAGGGGCGCACGATCATGCAGCCGCGCACCGGCGCGTAATCGGCCAGCTCGGCGCGGAGCACGATCTGGTTGTACCACTCGGAGAAATCTTCCTGCCGCGAAGGCAGCTTGCGTTCGGTCGGTTTATCGGCCATGGGTCCCGTCTGTGAAGAAATCAGGAAAACAGCCAGCGTAGCCAAGGCTTCCGGGCTTGTCAACGCGGGACGGTGCAAAAGGAGAGTGCGAGAGTTCGTCTTCTTGCCTCACGTTAGCTCGACGCGTTCGGGATCTTTCGCTTCGCTCAGGATGACAGAATGTCAAAGATGCAGGTTAGAGGCGGGCGAGGAGGGCCTGGAAGCGCGGGAGTTCGCGGATCGCCGTGAAATCGGTGTCGTGCTCGATCCAGGCCTTGAAGCCGAAGCCGCAATCGACGGCCTTCTCGAGAGTTTCCATGGCCGAATCGTTTTCACCGAGCAGGGCGTAGGTGCAGGCGACGTTGTAGAGAATGGCGGGATCGGTGGAGTCCATTTTTAGGACGCGGTCGATCCACTCGAGGGCGCGTTCGCGATGACCGAGCCGGGCGTGAGCGTTGGCGCCCAGATACAAGGCGCGCGCGTCGTCTGGATGAAGCTCGAGGTAGCGTTCGGCGATCCAGAGCGCGCGGCGGCGCATCTGCTCGCCTTCCGCAGGCTGGCCGAGAGATTCGTAGCACATGGCGCAGAGGTTCGGCGCCTGATAGTCGTCGGGATTGATGCGCGAGGCCTGTTCGAGCATGCGCGCCGCTTCCGCGGGCTTGCCCTGCGAGAGCAGCGCCCGGCCGTAGAAGTAATAGGCGTCGAATAATTTGGGGTCGAGCCGGATAGCCGTTTCAAACTCCTGCTTCGCTTCGTCGAACTGCTTGCGCATCGCCAGGATCATGCCGCGCGAGGCGTGGGCCTCGGCGAGATCCGGATCGAGTTCGAGCGCCTTGCGGCTGGCGGCTTCGGCTTCCTTCAAATTGGCTTCGCTGGCCTCGTAGAGCTGGTAGAGGAACGAGCAGCAATCGGCGACGCCGGCGTAGGCGCGGGCGTAATTCGGATCGATGATGGTGGCGCGGGCGAACATCTGGCGCGCGTATTCGAGCGTTTTGCCGCGAAGCTGATTGAGGAACTGCCGGCCACGCAAATAGTAGTCGTAGGCCTGCACGTCGGCCGTGGGCGCCTTCTGAATCGCCTGCTTCTCTTCTTCGGTGAGCACCACTTTGAGCGCGCGAGCGATGCTCTGCGCGATTTCGTCCTGAATCTCGAAGACGTCTTCCATCTGGCGGTCGTAGCGCTCGGCCCAGGCCGTATGGCCGGTGCGCGTTTCGACGAGCTGGACGGTGATGCGGAGGCGGTTGCCGGCGCGGCGAATGCTACCGGCGAGCACATTGGCGGCGCCGAGTTCCTTTCCGACCTGCGGGCCGGTGACCTGCTTATCGCGATAGGCGTAGACGGCGGCGCGGGGAAACACTTGAAGAGTTTTGATCTTCGCCAGCTCGGTGATTACATCCTCGGTGATGCCGTCGCGGAAGTATTCGTCTTCCTTGGAGGCGGCCAGATTCTCGAAATAGAGGACGGCAACCGATCGATCGCCCGAGTCACTCATGGCCGCGGCGCTCTCCCGGCCCGAATCGAGCTGCCGCTTCAGGCGTTCGAGATCGGCGCGGAGGCTTGCGGCGGAAGAATAGCGGTTGGCGGGATTCTTTTCGAGTGCTTTCAAGATGATGCGGTCGAGTTCGGCGGGAAGTTTCGGGATCAGGCGGCTGGGCGCGGCAGGAACGCGATTCAGAATCGCCTCGAAGATGACGGCTGATGTGCCGCCGGTGAAGGCCGGGCGAAGGGTCGCCATTTCGTAAAGGACGGCACCAAAGCTGAAGAGATCGCTGCGATAATCGACTTCCTCGCCGCGAGCCTGCTCGGGCGACATGTAGGCAACGGTGCCGAGCGCAGTGCCGGGGCTGGTGAGATTTTCCTCGCTGAGGCCGGCGGTGCGGGCCACGCTGGCCTCCATCGCTTCGCCCGCAGCCTGGCGTTTCCCGCCGAGTTTGGCGAGGCCGAAATCGAGGATTTTGGCCTGGCCGCGCGCGGTGAGGAACAGATTCGCCGGCTTGATATCGCGGTGAACGATGCGCTTGGAATGGGCGGCGTCGAGGGCGTCGGCCACCTGAATGGCCCAGGCGAGAATTTCGTCAATATCGATGGGACCTTGGGCGATGCGGTGCTTGAACGTCTGGCCTTCGAGCAATTCCATCGCGATGAAAGGCTTGCCGTCGTGCTCGTCGACGTCGTAGATGGTGCAGATGTTGGGGTGGTTCAGTGCCGAAGCGGCGCGGGCCTCGCGCTGGAAGCGCTCGAGCGCCTGGCGGTCGGCGGAAAGGTCTTCGGGAAGGAATTTCAGGGCGACGTGACGGCCCAGGCGGAGGTCTTCGGCCTTGTAGACGACGCCCATGCCGCCACCGCCGAGTTTTTCGAGGACGCGATAGTGAGAGACGGTTTCGTTCATCGCAGGGCCCGTTGCGCGGGCCTCGCCATCTTACCGGCTGGCTTCGCGGCGAACAAGTGCGACCTGCGCGGCGCTCGTGGTGGCGCGGGCACTCTTGCCCGTGCGGTTTTTCCCGTTTGCGGCTCGGAGCGTGAGCGCTCGTTGCGAGTGACTCTGGCGGCCTGAATTGCGATTCGCGTGGTATGGGCAGAAAAGCGCACGGGCAAGAGTGCCCGTGCCACCCGAGCCCGGTCATTCATTTGCAGCGGAATTGACTATTGGGGCGAGATGGGCCATCACGGATGCGCTTCGAGGAGCTTGCGTTCCGGCACAAATTGAAATGGGCTCCCGGGTTCATTAGAATGACGCCAGATTGCGCTTGTGGAATTTCTGGCCGTATTTCCGCTGCTTGCGGCGAGAGGTTTTGCATCCGGCGCGGTCGAGGAGCCTCGAAGCCATGACAACGCCAAGTTCTTCCCGTACCGCTTCCGCGATGAATCGTTCGCTGGCGGAGGTAGATCCCGATGTCGCGCGCGCGATCGATGACGAAGTGCGCCGCGAAGCGCAGGGACTCGAGCTGATCGCGTCGGAGAATTTCGTTTCCGAAGCGGTGCTCGAGGCGCTGGGATCGGTGCTGACGAACAAATACGCCGAGGGCTATCCCGGCAAGCGCTACTACGGCGGGTGCGAGAACGTCGACCGGATCGAGCAAATGGCGATCGACCGCGCCAAGCAGCTTTTCGGCGCCGAGCACGTCAACGTGCAGCCGCACGCCGGCGCGCAGGCGAATACGGCCGTCTACATGACCGCCCTCCAGCCGGGCGACACCGTCCTCGGCATGAATCTGGCGCACGGCGGCCATCTGACGCACGGGCATCCGCTGAATTTTTCGGGCAAGTTCTACAAGTTCGTGCCCTACGGCGTATCGAAGGAAACGGAGACGATCGACTACGACGCGCTGGCGGAATTGGCGGGCGAGCACAAGCCGAAGATGATCGTCGCGGGAGCGAGCGCGTATCCGCGCACGCTCGATTTCCCGCGGTTTGCCGAGATCGCGCAGTCGGTGGGCGCGCTGCTTTTTGTCGACATGGCGCACATCGCGGGGCTCGTCGCCGCGGGCGTGCATTCGAGCCCGGTGCCGCACGCCGATTTCGTTTCCACCACCACGCACAAGACGCTGCGCGGGCCGCGCGGCGGGATGGTCCTTTGCCGTGAGAAGTGGGCGAAGGAGCTGGACCGGGTGGTGTTCCCGGGAAACCAGGGAGGGCCGCTCGAGCACGTGATCGCGGCGAAAGCGGTTTGCCTGAAGGAAGCGCTGGAGCCGGAATTCACCGAATATCAGAAACAGGTGCTGCGCAACGCGAAGGCGCTGGCCGCGGCGATGGAACGGCGCGGTTTCCGCATCGTGAGCGGAGGAACCGATACGCACCTTTTCCTGGTGAACCTGGTGAAACGCAACATCACCGGGCTCGACGCGCAGCTTGCGCTCGAACGCGCGGGCATCACCGTCAACCGCAACGCGATTCCTTTCGACCCGAATCCGCCCTACAAGGCCGGCGGCATCCGCGTCGGCTCGCCCGCCGTCACTACGCGCGGCATGGGCGAACCGCAGATGGAGCAAATTGCGGGCTGGATCGCCGATGTGCTCGAACATCTGGGCGACGCGAGCGTCGAGCAAGGCGTGCGGCAGCAGGTGCTGGAATTGACAGGCAAATTCCCTCTTTACCAAAGTCGCCTGGCCAGATAGCCGCCCTTTCGCGCGAGAACCGGGGCGTTGCGGTTGGGGGAGGAAACATGTCGATCACCACGGAGGAAGAATTCCGGAAGCTGTGCGCCTGCGGCGTCATCGTCGCGCGAACGCTCCGCGCTTTGGCGAAGCAAGTCCGGCCCGGAGTCACCACCGCGGAACTCTCCGAATTTGGCGGGCGGATGCTCGCCAAGCATGGCGCCCGCTCTTCACCTCCGATGGTTTACCGATTCCCCGGAGAAGTGTGCATCAGCGTGAACGATGAGGTGGTGCACGGCGTCCCTGGCGACCGGGTGATTGCGCCCGGCGATTTGGTCAAGCTGGACCTGACGGCCGAGAAGGATGGTTTCCACACCGACGCCGCTATTACGGTCGCCGTCCCGCCCGTCTCCGATTGCGCCCGGAAGCTCACCCGCTGCGTCGAGCGCGCCTTCGCAAAAGGTCTCGAAATGGCTCGACCTGGAAACCGCACGCGTGAAATCGGCCGGGCTGTGGAGCGCGAGGCACGGCGGAGCGGCTTCGAGGTGATCCGCGAACTTGGCGGCCATGGAATCGGCCGCACCATTCACGAGCCGCCGTCGGTCCCGAATTTCGCCGATCCCTTCGCGCGCGTTGCGCTGACACCGGGGCTGGTTCTGACTATCGAGCCCATCGTTGCCGCCGGGGTCGGACATGTGGCGACGGCCGCCGACGGTTGGACCTTGCGTACCGTCAATGGCAGCCTGGCCGGGCATTTCGAGCACACCCTGGTCGTGACCAACGGCGCGCCCATACTCCTTACAGCGGCGTAACACCCTTTTAAGCCGTTTCCTCAATAACTCCCAGTTCGCTCGCCGCCCCGTCGCGAATTTCGAATACGCGGACCGGGCGCTCGGCATCAGCCCGCGGCGAGACGATGAAATAAGCCGTTTCGGGATAGTAAGCGCGGTCGATGTCGGTGGGCGAAGGGGCGTTGTCGGTTGCGGGGTGGGAATGGTAGATGCCGAGATGTTCGAGGCCGCGCTCGCGCATTTTGCGGAAGAGGCGGAACAGTTCTTCGGGCGCGATTTCGTAGGCGGTTGCGCTTGCGAGCGCGTTGCGGGCGGGGAGCAAGTCGGTGATGACTCGACCCTTTCCGGCCAGCAGGCCGCAGCACTCGATTGACAGGTCGCGGCGCGCTTCTTCCAGCAGGCGAGCGAGAACTTCGCGGCGAATGCGGATGGGGGCGGGCATCGGCTATCCGTCTGGGCGGGTTTTCTCCAAGACGAATTTCGCACGAACAAAGGCCCACGGTCGGGAGGGCCCGACCGTGGCTACCAAACACACGCTTCGCGCTATTCGCCTTCGCGGTTTTTGGCACCCTCCTCCGCTTTGGGAAAAGCCTGGCGCGGCAGAGCGGTTGCGATCGGCTTTCGCGGCTCGGCCTGGCGGCTTGTTGGCCGAGGGGGCGACTCGCGCTCGCCCCAGAGGATTCTCAACTCGCACAGCGGCTTCGGAAATGTGGCCATGGCTATGCTCCTTCTTTCGTTCGAGCGATGAAACCGCGGAGCCGGAATTGCCGGTCGCGGGAAGCTCCGCTTCCGTCTGGCCCGCGGTTTCCGCACAAATGCTCCTCGCCGCCTTCGGCGACGAGGGCTAGACCTTGGTTTGTGACCGGCGCATGAAGGCCGGGATATCCAGATCGTCGGCCGGAGCGGTGGGCATGATCGACGGCTGCTGCTCGGCCACCGGCTCGGCGATGCGATCCTCGATTTCCAGTTCTCCCTTAAACTCCTTCGGCAGGTAGCTGTGCCGCGGCAGGCGCTCGGGCACCTGGCGGAAGCCGGCGGCGATGACGGTGATCTTCACCTGCTCCTTCAGCGACTCGTCCATCACGGCGCCGAAGATGATGTTCGCGTTCTCGTGGGCGGCCTTCTGGATGATGGAGGCGGCCTCGTGGATTTCGTGCAGCGCGAGCGAGTTCGATCCGCTGACGTTGATCAGGATGCCCTGGGCGCCCTGGATCGAATTTTCCTCGAGCAGCGGGCTGTTGATGGCGCGGTTGGCGGCGTCGATGGCGCGGTTGGTGCCCGAAGCGACGGCCGTGCCCATTACGCCGTAGCCCTGGCCGCGCATGATCGTCTTCACGTCGGCGAAGTCGCGGTTGATGATGCCGGGCACGGTGATGATGTCGCTGATGCCCTGCACCGCCTGCCGGAGAATATCGTCGGCGATGCGGAACGCCTCGAAGAAGCTGGTGCCGCGCTCGACGCATTCGAGCAGCCGCTCGTTGGGAATCACGATGACGGTGTCGACCGAGCCGACCAGCTCGGCGAGCGCCTGCTCGGCCTGCGCCATGCGGCGGCGGCCTTCGAAGGTGAAGGGTTTCGTGACGACGGCGACGGTCAGCGCGCCCATTTCGCTGGCGAGGCTCGCGACGACCGGCGCGGCGCCCGATCCGGTGCCGCCGCCCAGGCCGGACGTGACGAAGACCATGTCGGCGCCGTCGATGGCCTCGATGATCTTGTCGGTGTCTTCGAGCGCGGCCTTGCGGCCAACCTCGGGATTGGCGCCGGCGCCGAGGCCCTTGGTCAGTTTCGCGCCGAGTTGCAGCTTGAGCGGCGCCTGCGAGAGATGCAGCGCCTGCAAATCGGTGTTGGCGGCGATGAATTCGACGCCTTCCACCTTGGCGCGGATCATGCGGTTCACCGCGTTGCAGCCGCCGCCGCCCACACCCATCACCTTGATGCGTGCGCCGTCCTTCGGCGTTTCGCCGAACGTCATGCGAATCGGTGCGTCCTTACCTTTCATCGTTCCTCCCGGCAAGTCCATGCGTTTGAACCCTCCTCGAATTTCGTCCCCAACCGATTTCATCCCAAGAACAAACCCTTCAACCGCGAAGAAAACGTTGGCCGTTCCTCGATCACCTGCTGCGCCCGCCCGCCGTAGAGCGCCAGACCGACGATCGCGGCGTATTCCGGCGCGATGGCCTCTTCGGCGAGTCCGGCCAGCCCGCGCGGACGGCCCACCCGCGCCGGAAGGGCGAACGTCTTCTCGGCCATGTCCAGCAGCCCTTGCAGCCGCGCACCGCCGCCGACGAAGACGAGGCCGGCGGGAATGGCGCTCAGCAGCGCCGCGCGTTCAAGTTCCCGGCGCAAGAGCGAAAGCAACTCCTGCGCGCGCGCATCGAGGATTTCGGCCACCTGCCGCGCCAGCACGCTCCGCGGCGGGCGGTCGCCGACGCAGGGAATCTTGATCGAGCGCTCCTGCTCGCCCAGCTCGCTCGACGACCAGACCTCCTCGCGCTTGATGCGGTCGGCCTCGCCGATCAGCGTGCGGATGCCGACGGCGAGATCGTTGGTGAAATGGTCGCCGCCGATGGCGATCGCGGCCGTATGGCGCACCGAGCCGCCGGCGTAGACGATCAGCTCGGTGGTTCCGGCGCCGATATCGACCAGACAGGCGCCCAGCTCGCGCTCGTCCTGGCTGAGCACGCATTCGGCCGCGGCCAGCGGTTCGAGCACCAGATCGGAGACGAGCACGCCGGCGCGGTTCACCGCGGCGACCATGTTCTGCGCGAGCACGGCCGGCGACGTCACCAGGTGCACGTTCACGTCCAGTTGCCGGCCCACCATGCCGATCGGGTCGCGGATGCCGTTCTGCGCGTCGAGCCAGAAGCCCTGCGGCAGCACATGCAGAACCTCGGCCCCTTCCGGCAGGCGCACCTGCCGCGCCGCGTCGACCGCGCGCCGAACATCATCGCGGGTAACGTCCCGCGGACGATTACCGAGCCCGAGCCCGCCGCGCGAATTGAGCCCGGCGATGTAGCCGCCGCCGACGCCCAGAATCGCCGACTCGATCGGGATGCCCGTCTGTTGTTCGGCCTCTTCGAGCGCCTGCCGGATGGATCCCGAGGCCATCTCGAGATTCGACACCTGGCCCTTGCGCAGGCCTTTGGTTTCAGCGACGCCGAGGGCGAGGCAACGGACGTCGCCTTCGCCAACGGTTTCGGCAACGATCGCCGAGGTCTTCGCGCTTCCCACATCGAGCGCCACAACGTATCGTTCGTTCTTCACTTCCGTTGGATCCCCTTTCGCATGCTCTCTGCTGCTGCCATGGATCTCTGCGGCGCGCCGGCCGGCAAGGCTTGCTGCGCGGCGGCTTGCGGACCCGGGTTTGCCGTTCCCTTTGCCGCTCCAGCGGCATTCGTTCCCTTCGGGAGCGGCGCACCCGGCGTCACCAGCGCCTGTCCGTCGTAGCGCAGGTCGACGGCTTCCACGTTTCCGGCCTTCGCCTCCCACGACGGGAAATTCTCGAGAAACAGGCGGTAACGGTTGGCGAAATCGGCGTTGCCGAAATGCACGATCACCGGCCCCTGCCCGGCCAGCACCGGCGCATTCGCCAGCGTCACCTGCAGGTCGTCCGAACTGGCGAGATTCGCCTGGCTCACCGCGCCGGCGGCATCCGGCCGCACCGTCTGGATCTGTTTCAAAAACTCCGAAAAGAGCGCGACGCGGCGGGCGCGCTCGTCCACCGGGGTTTGCCCGTTCAGGCCGCTCACGACGGGCAGGTTGAAGCTCGCGCCCGCGGGCTGGTTGAGAATCACGCCGTCGGCGTCGATCAGTTTCATGCCCGCGCCGGTGCTCAGGAACGCCACCGGTTTCCGCTCGACCACCTGCACCATGAGGCGATCGGGCAGCACGCGCTCGACGGTGGCCTGGCGGACCCACGGGATCGCGTCGATCTGCGCGAGCCGTCGGTCGAGCGGCACGCGCAGAACGCTGCGGCCCATGTCGGCCGCGAAGACGTTCATCAGGGCGCCGCGAGTCACGTAGTGCTCGCCGCCGATCTCGACGCCCCGCGGAAGCAGCCGCGTCGCCGGCGAGAAATACAGAAGATAGGCGCACCAGCCGCCGATGCCGCTCACGCCGACCACCAGCGCGAAAGCCAGCGCTCCGCGGCGCAGCCTCGAGCCGAGCGGCTCGCTGCGGCGGCGTTTCACCTCGGCCGGTTTCTGCCTGCGCAGGTAGCGCGGCGAGACGTCGTCGACCGCCGCGCGCTCCAGTGTCTCCTCAGGGACCATCGCTCAGTTCACCCAAACCACGATTTCTTCCTCGAGCTCGATCTTGAATGCCGACCAGACGCGCCCGCGCACCTGCTCGATCAGCCGGTGCATGTCGTCGCAGGTGGCCCGGCCGCGATTGATGAAGAAATTCGCGTGCCGGTCGCTGACCATCGCGCCGCCGATGCGGAACCCCTTCAGGCCGATTTCGTCGATCAGCTTTCCCGCCGAACTGCCTGGCGGGTTCTTGAAGACGCAGCCGGCGCTGCGCTCGGCGAGCGGCTGGCTGGAGCGGCGGTTGAAATTGCAGAACGTGAATCCGGTCGACGACCTCGCGGAAGGGGCGCTCGATCAGCTCGAGCCGCGCGCCGAGCAGGATGTCGCAGGGCGTGAACGAGGCGCGGCGGTATTCAAAGCGCACCTGGCCCGCGCGCAGCGTATCGATCCTGCCGCACACCGCGCGATAGACGACGATTTCGCGAACCAGCTTGCCGATTTCGGCGTCGTAGGCGCCGGCGTTCATCCGCAGCGCGCCGCCCACCGTGCCCGGCACGCCGACCAGCCCCTCGAGTCCGCCCAGATTCGCCTTGGCGCAGGTGGTGATGGCGCGGCCCAGCTCTTCGGCCGCGTCGACCCAGAACGCTGCGCCCCTCGATCCGCACCGTCGGCTCGATCTTGGCCAGCCGCAGCGCCACCCAGGGCAGCTCGCCATCGGCCACCAGCAGGTTCGAGCCGCCGCCGAGCAGGCGATGGCGAATGCCTTGCCCGCGGAGCAGGTGCAGCAGATCGGGCAGATGGCGCCGTTCGCGCACGATCAGCAGATCGGTCGAGCCGCCGATGCCGAGCGAGGTCCAGCTCGCCAGGCGCACGCCGGGCCGGCGCTCGACGTCGAGTTCGCGCAGGGCGCCGAGAAGTTTGGGATCAGTGATGAGCATGTTTTGTGTCCTTTGTGCCGCGGATTTCTCCCACACGATCGAGTACCTGGCCGACGCTGCCCGCTCCGATCGCCAGAATCGCGTCGCCCGGCTTCGCGTCGGCGGCGAGCGCCTCGGCCGCTTCGGCCGCGGTCGCTCGGAATTCCACGTTGCGATGCCCGGCGGCGGCGATCGCCTCGGCGAGCGCGCGTCCGCTGACGCCTTCGATTTCCGCCTCTCCGGCCGGATAAACCTCGAGCACGATGAGCCGGTCGGCCTGGTCGAAAGCGCGGGTAAATTCCTGCCACAGCAGTTTCGTTCGCGAGTAGCGGTGCGGCTGGAAGCAGACGAGCAGGCGCTTGTAGCCGCAGCCGCGCGCCGCTTCGAGCGTCGAGCGAATCTCGGTCGGGTGATGGCCGTAATCGTCGACCAGCGCGACGCCGTCGGCCGTGCTCTTGATCTCGAATCGCCGCGCCACGCCCTCGAAACGCTCGAGGCCCTGGCGGATCAGCTCGACCGGAATGTTCAGGTAGAGGCCCACCGCGACCGCCGCGGCGGCGTTCCGCACGTTGTGCAGGCCCGGGGGCGCGGGCAGCCGGAAGCGGCCGAGCGGCTCGCCGCGATAGTTGAGATCGAACTCACTGCCCAGGCCGCGCATCTCGACGTTTGAGATCACCAGGTCGGCCTGCGGCGACGTGCCGTAGGTCAAGACCGGCCGTTTCACGAGCGGCAGGATCGAGCGCACGTTTTCGTCGTCGAGCGAGAGGATGCCGGTGCCGTAGAACGGCACGCGATTGACGAACTCGGCGAAGGTCTCCTCGATGGCTTCGAGCGAGCCGTAATGATCGAGGTGCTCGCGATCGATTGTCGTGACAACCGTCACGACCGGCGAGAGATGCAGCAGCGATCCGTCGCTCTCGTCGGCTTCGACCACCATGTACTGTCCCTGGCCGACGCGCGCGTTCGCGCCCGCCTGCTTCACCCGCCCGCCAACCACGAAGGTCGGGTCAAGGGCCGCGGCGGCGAGCACCGAGGCGATCATCGAGGTGGTGGTCGTCTTGCCGTGCGCTCCGCCGACGGCGATTCCGTATTTCAGGCGCATCAGCTCGGCGAGCATCTCCGCGCGCGGGATCACCGGAATTTTCAGCCGTTGCGCTTCAATGACTTCCTCGTTGTCCGGCTGAATCGCCGAGGAGATCACGACGACGTTCGCGCCTTCGACGTTCTCGGCGCGATGGCCGAGGAAAATCGTCGCGCCCAGGCGCTCGAGGCGCTCGGTGACCGGCGTCAGCTTCTGGTCCGAGCCGGTGACGCTGAAGCCCTGCGTCAGCAGCACCTCGGCGATTCCGCTCATGCCCGTCCCGCCGATGCCGACCAGATGGACGCGCTGGAAACTCTGGAAGATCGCATTCATCGGCGCGCCACCTCCTCGAGCAGATCGACGATCGCCGCGGTGGCCCGCGGCCGGCCGAGCGCGCGCGCCCGCTTGCCCATTTCGGCGAGCCGTTGCGGCTGGTCGGCGAATTGCAGAATCTCCGCGGCCAGGCGTTCCGGCGAGAGTTCGGTTTCCACCACCACGCGCCCTGCCCCGGCCCGCTCCATCGCCTGCGCGTTGCGCAACTGATGGGAATCGGTGGCCGCGCCGAACGGAACGAAGATGGCGGTACGGCCCGCGGCGGCGACTTCGGCGACGGTGATCGCGCCGGAGCGGCAGACGATCAGGTCGGCTTCGGCGAAACGGGCGGGCATGTCGTCGAGGAAGGGGCGCACATCGGCGGGGAATCCGCGCCGTTCGTATCCATGGCGCACTTCGTCGAAATCCCGCTCGCCGGTCTGATGAACCACGGAAAGCTCGCCCTTTCTCGCCGCCAGAGGATCGAGCGCGCCGGTCATGGCCCGGTTGATCAACCGCGAGCCCTGGCTGCCGCCGGTGACGAGCACGCGCAGCGGCGGCTCGTAGGCGCGTTCCGCTGCTTCGAAAAATTCGGCGCGGACCGGGCAGCCGGTTACGACGGCTTTCTTCGCCCAGCGCAGGGCCGTCTCCTCGTGGGCCACGGCCACGCGCCGCGCCAGGCGGCCCAGCACGCCGTTGGTGAATCCCGGCTGCACGTTCGGCTCGAACAGCACCGACGGCACGCCGCGCAGAATCGCGGCCAGCATCATCGGTCCGGACGCGTAGCCGCCGACGCCGAGCGCCGCGGCGAACCGGTGCCGGCGCAACACGCCGAGCGCGTCCCAGAGGCCGAGCGGCAGAACCGCCAGATTGCGCACGAAGCGCGAGCCGCCGATACCCTTCAGGCCGCGCACGCGCAGCGTCTCGAACGGCAAACCCGCCGCCGGGACCAGCCTCGCCTCGAATCCTCTTGCCGTTCCCACGATCACCACTTCCCTTCCTTCCTCACGTTTCAGCCATTCCTTCGCCACGGCCACTGCCGGGAATACATGGCCGCCCGTGCCGCCTCCGGCGACGAGCAGCTTCACTTCCCGAGCCTCGACGCCATCCCCCCGGCGGGGCTCGCCTGCTGGCTGATGTTGAGCAGCACGCCGGTCGCGAGCAGCATCACCACCAGGCTCGATCCGCCGTAGCTGACAAACGGCAGCGGAATGCCCTTGGTCGGCACCATCCCCAGCACCACGCTCAGGTTGATCAGCGCCTGCCCGGCCACCATCGCCGTGATGCCGAGCGCCGCCATCCGGCCGAAACCGTCGGGCGAATTCCACACCACGCGGATGCCGCGCCAGGCGTAGACCGCCAGCAACAGCAGCACCACCACCGCGCCGATCACTCCCAGTTCCTCGGTGATCACCGCGAAAATGAAATCGGTGTGCGCTTCGGGCAGGTAGAACAGCTTTTGCCGGCCCTCCATCAGCCCGAAACCGAAAACTCCTCCCGAGCCCACCGCGATCAGCGACTGGAGCAGTTGAAAGCTGTGCCCCTGCGGATCGTTCGAGGGATGCAGGAACGCCATCATCCGCTCGTAGCGGTACGGCGCGCTCACGATCAGCAGCCACAGAGCCGGAATCGCCACGCCCACCGCGGCCAGCACGTAGCGCCAGGAGAGCCCGGCGACGAAAAACATCACCAGCGCGATCAGGAACAGCTCGGCCGACGTTCCCATGTCCGGTTCGAGCAGAACGAGCGCGGCGACGAGCAGCACCGGCCCGAAACCGGGCAGCAGCGTCCGCAGCGGATCGTTCACGCCGATGCCTTGCGGATTCATCCGCATTTCGAGGAACCAGGCCAGGTAGAAAATCACCGCCAGCTTCGCGAATTCCGCCGGCTGGAATCCCACCGGACCCAGGCGGATCCAGCGATGCGTCGAATGCGATTTGTCGAGCGCGAAAACCGCGACGAGCAGAATCAGCGACATCGCCATGCCGGCGTAAGCGACCAGCGGCCGCCGCAGGAACCGGTAATCCACGCGCGCCAGCACCAGCATCCCCACAAACCCGAGCACCAGCCACACCGCCTGCCGGATCAGAAACGTGTAGGGGCTTCCGTAAAGCGTGCGCGCGGTGATCGCGGAGGCGCTGAAAATCATCACCGTCCCGATCAGGCACAGGCCCACCGTGGCTCCGAACAGCCAGCGATCCGGCTCGACGCTTCTTGGCATCCTTCCCTACCCTCCGGCCGCCACGCGGCTTTCGATCCGATGAACCAGGTGCTTGAAGACCTCGCCGCGATGCTCGTAATTCCGGAACTGATCGAAACTGGCGCAGGCGGGCGCGAGCAGCACGGTATCGCCGGGCCGCGCGAACTCGAACGCGCGCTCGACGGCGCGCTCGATGCGTTTCGGCCTGCTCGAGCGGAACAGCGTCGCCCAGTTGCGCGGCGATCTTGCCGGCTGCCGCGCCCACGAGCAGAACCAGGCGCGCCCGCGCGCCGAGCGGCGCGGCGAGCGCCGTGAAATCGCCGCCCTTGTCCTTGCCGCCCAGAATCACCAGCAGGTTCCCCGGAAAAGCGTCGATGGCCTTGAGCGCGGCATCGACGTTCGTCGCTTTCGAATCGTTGTAGAAGGCGACGCCGGAAATCTCCGCGACGAATTCCAGCCGGTGCTCGACGCCGGGAAAACTGCGCACCGCTTCCCGAATCGCATCCGGCGCGACGCCCGAGAGCACGGCGATGCAGGCGGCGGCGAGAACGTTTTCGACGTTGTGTTCGCCACGCAGCGGAATATCGGCCCGGTGCAAGAGGCCCACGCCGTGGTCCGCCGAGCGAAAAACGATCCGGCCGCCCTCGAGGCACGCACCCTCGTCGACCGGCTCGCTCCGGCTGAACCAGAAACGGCGAGGCCGTTTCGGCGCCAGGCGAGCGGCGGCGGGATCGTCGGCGTTCACCACGGCCGCATCTTCGGCGCGCTGATTCTCGAAAATTCTCTCTTTCGCCCGGGCGTAGGCTTCGAGCGTGGGGTGACGGTCGAGGTGATCGGGCGTCAGGTTGAGCAGCGCGGCAATGTCGGGACGGAAATGATCGGCGATGGCCTCGAGCTGAAAGCTGGAAACCTCGGCCACGGTGATCGTGTCGTCCCCGGATTGATCCACCAGCGAAACGAGCGGCGTGCCCACGTTTCCGCCGACCAGCACGCGGCGGCCGGCTTCGCGCAGGATGTGGCCCGCGAGCAGCGTGGTGGTGGTCTTGCCGTTCGAGCCGGTGATCGCGACCAGCTTGCCGCGCAGGAAGCGCGATGCCAGCTCAATCTCGCTCCAGATCGGAATGCCGCTGGCGCGCGCCGCGGCGAGCGGCTCGATTTCGAGCGGAACGCCGGGGCTGGGCACGATCAGGTCCGCGTCGAGGAACGTCGCGGTTCGATGCCCGCCCAGCTCGAGGCTGACGCCGGCCGCGCGCAATTCGCGAGCGGCACCGGCGACGGCTTCTTCCGGCCGGTGCTCGCTCGCGGTGACGCGAGCGCCGCGGGCGCGGCAGAAAAGCGCCGTCGCCAGCCCGGTTCGTTCCAGGCCGACCACGAGCACGCGTTTGTCTTTCAAATCCACTCGGCGTTTACCTCAACTTCAAAGTCGTCAGGCTGAACAGCGCGAACACCAGCGCCACGATCCAGAAGCGAACGATGATTTTCGATTCGCTCCAGCCGATCAGCTCGAAATGGTGGTGGATCGGCGCCATCTTGAATAATCGGCGCCCGGTGAGCTTGAAACTGGCCACCTGCAGGATCACCGACCCCGCTTCGACCACGAAGATTCCGCCGATGAAGAGCAGCAGAATCTCCTGCATGATCAGCACGGAAACCACGCCGATCGCCCCGCCCAGCGCGAGCGAGCCGACGTCGCCCATGAACATCTCGGCCGGATGCGCGTTGTACCAGAGAAAGCCGAGCGCCGCGCCCACCACCGAGCCGCAGAAAATCGTCAGTTCCCCGACGAGCGGCAGCTTCTGGATGTCGAGGTATTCGGCGAAGCGGGCGTGGCTGGTGACGTAGGTGAGCGCCGTCAGCGCCCCGGCCGCGATCACCACGCAGCCGATCGCCAGGCCGTCCAGTCCGTCGGTGAGATTCACCGCGTTCGACGAACCCACCACCACCAGCGCCACGAACACCAGAAACGGCACGTAGGCCAGCATCCACAGGTGCCCCTGTCCCAGAAGGCTCTGAATCACCAGGTCCGGATGAATCCGCTTGAAGAACGGCACGATCAGCTCGGTCGAGTACTGCCCGGCCGACTTCATGTAGAGCAGCGCCACGCCGGCGCCCAGCGCGGTGAGCGTCTGCAGCAGGAGCTTCGTCCGCCCGGTCAGTCCCAGGTTTCGTTTGCCCACCACCTTGCGGTAGTCGTCGGTGAAACCGATGGCGGCGAAGCAGAGCGTCGAAACCAGCGCGATCCAGACGTAGCCGTTCCGCAGGTCGGCCCAGAGCAGCGTGGGGACGACGATCGCGGTGACGATCAGAACGCCGCCCATCGTCGGCGTTCCCGCCTTCGTTTGGTGACTCTTCGGCCCCTCCTCGCGGATGTACTGGCCGATCTGCATGGCGCGCAGCCGGCGAATCACCCACGGCCCGAGCACCATGGAAAGAAAGAGCGCCGTCAGGCTGGCGAGCGCGGTGCGAACGGTGATGTAGCGGAAAACGTTGAGCGGACTCCAATACGGGTGCAGGAGATAGTAGAAGAGGTAGAAGAGCATGCTAGCGCCTCTCCCGCTTTCCCGCCGCGTGCGCTTCGGCCTGCTGGTAGCGCTCGGTCAGCAAATCGAGAATCCGCTCCATCCGCACGCCGCGCGAGCCCTTCAACACGGCCATGTCTCCGGCCCGCAGCAGCGCGTTGAGAAATACCGCCGCTTCGGCGGCGTCGGCGAAAAATCGCGTCCGCTCGGCGGGATGGCCCGCCTCGATCGCGCCGCGCACGATCTCCTCGGCGTCGCCCTGCACGCCCAGAATCCAGTCGACGCGTCCCGCGGCCCAGCGGCCCGCTTCCCGGTGCAGCGAAGCCGACGCCGGCCCGAGTTCGAGCATCTCGCCGGCGGCCAGGATGCGCCGCTCGAAACCGCCCACGCCGGCAAGCCACTCGATCATCGCGGCGAGCGCGGCGGGATTCGAGTTGTAGCAGTCGTCGAGAACGGTGAATCCCTCGCGAAAACGCAGCACGCGGCCGCGATGGCCGGTCGGAGCGAGACGCGGGAAAACGGTCCGCGCTTCCTCGGCGCCGATGCCCCACGCGCTCGCCGCGGCCAGCGCGGCCAGCGCGTTCATCACGTTGTGCGTGCCGACGAGCGGGAGGGTCAGCCGCGCATGCCCGCCCTTCCACCTGAAATCGAACGCGCTTCCCTCGACGCCGCGATCCTCGATCGAGGAGGCGCGGAAATCGGCTCCCTCGTTGCGGCCGAACGTCACGACGCGCCCGCGCGCCACGGCGGCAAACCGCGCCACGCGCGGGTCGTCGGCGTTCAGCACCGCGAGCGGCTCCGCGCCGGCCAGGTTTTCGATCAGCTCGCGCTTGGCGAGGGCGATCTCGTCGACGGAAGCGAAAAATTCCAAGTGCGCCGGCGCGACGTTCGTCACGACGCCAATCTCCGGCTCGGCGATCCGGGCCAACTCGGTGAGCTCGCCCCGGCGCGACATGCCCAGCTCCACCACGGCGGCGCCGTGGCTTTCCTCGAGCCGGCACAAGGTGAGCGGCAGGCCGTAGAGATTGTTCAGGTTCCCTTCCGAGCGCAGCACCGGCATTCGCGACTCGACGAGCGCCGCCAGAATCTCCTTCGTCGTCGTCTTGCCGCTCGAGCCGGTGACGGCGGCCAGTTGCCGGCCTGGCTTTGCGCCCCAGGCGCGGCGCACCTCGCGGCTGAATCCGCCGAGAGCCTTCAACGTGTCTTCCACGCCCAGGAGCCGGTTTTGTAGGTCCGGCCCGAAGTTGGGCAAGCGGCCGCGCTCGACAACCGCCGCAGCGGTGCCGGCAGCCAGAGCGGCGCGAACGAAATCGTGGCCATCGTGCCGCTGGCCGCGAATCGCGAAATACAGCTCGCCCGGCTGGATCGTGCGCGAATCGATCGAGACGCCCGCGACGCCCTCATGCACGGGCATGCCCGCCGGCGGTTCGAGCGCCAACGCTCGCGCGATCTGTTCGAGTGACCAGCGCATTTCGCCTCGTTCGCTTCTCCGTTCCAGACTGGCGGTCTTCACTCGGCGGCTCCGCTTTCCCCATCGAGCCGCGCTCCGCGGTAACCCAGCGCCCGCAGCGCCTGCCGGGCCACCTGGCGGTCGTCAAAGGGGATCGTGCGGTCGCCGAGAACCTGATACGCCTCGTGTCCCTTGCCCGCGATGAGAACGATGTCGCCCGGGACGGCCTCTGCCAGAATCTTTTCGATCGCGCGGGCGCGGTCGATTTCCACCAGGAATTTCGTGCCCGTGCGCTCGACGCCGGGCAGGATGTCGTTGACGATGGCCTGCGGGTCCTCGCTGCGCGGATTGTCGCTCGTCACCACGACCAAGTCCGCGCCGCGGCCGGCGGCTTCGCCCATGAGCGGGCGCTTCGCGCGATCGCGGTCGCCTCCGGCGCCGAAGAGCACCAGCACGCGGCCAGGCAGTTTCAGTTCGCGCGCGGTTTCGATCAGCCTCTTGAGCGCGTCGTCGGTGTGCGCGTAGTCGACCACCACCGGAAACGCCTGTCCTTGCTCGACTCGCTCGAACCGCCCCGGAATGTTCTCGACGCGAGCGATGCCTTGCGCGATCGCTTCCGGCTCGACTCCGAGCCCCAGCGCCGTGGCTGCGGCCGCCAAAATGTTCGAAACGTTCACGCGGCCGACGAGCCTCGACTGCAATGGAATCGGCCCGGCTGGCGTGCGCAGCGTGAATTCGAGCCCGGCGGTCGAAAGGCGATAGTCCGAGGTCGAAACATCGGCGTCCCCGGCGAAGCCGTAGGTCAGCGTCCGCTCGGCCAGTCCGATCAGTTCCCGCCCGTGCGGGTCGTCGAGATTCACGATGCCCGCGGCCGGAGCGCCTGCGCCGGTGCCTTCGAACAGGCGGCGCTTGGCGGCGAAATAGTTCTCCATCGTCTGGTGGAAATCGAGGTGGTCACGGGTGAGGTTGGTGAACACGGCGGCGGCGAAACGGCAGCCCCAGACACGGTCCATGGCGAGGGCGTGCGAACTGACTTCGAGAACGGCGGAGGTGCCGCCCTCCTCACGAAGCTCGGCAAGCAGCCGGGTGAGTTCGAGCGACTCCGGCGTCGTGTTTGACGCGATGGCCGCGCGTTTGGGCGTCCGATAGAGGACGGTGCCGAAGAGGCCGGTGCGGCGGCCGGCCGCTCTTAGAATAGAGTCGATCAGGAAGGTAGTGGTTGTCTTGCCGTTCGTTCCGGTGACGCCGACCAGTTCGAGTGCCTCGGCGGGCCGGCCGTAAAAATTCGCGCCGGCAAGCGCCAGCGCCCGGCGCGCCAACGGCACCTGAACCCAGGCAACCGTCGCGGGCAGATCCGCCGGCCGCAGAGCTTCGCTCCCTATCGCGACGGCGCCACGCGCGACCGCCTCCGGTACGAATCGGTTCCCGTCGGTTTTGACTCCGGGCAGGGCAAAAAAGGCGCAGCCTCCAGCGACCCGCCGGCTGTCGTATTCCAGCGAGGAAATCTGCAACGTGTTCGGGTCGTTCGTGGCCGGAGTGAGCTGAACCACCTCGAGCCCGTTCAGCAGCTCACCGAGGGTCATACGTTTCGACACCAGTATAGAGTCCAGTACCGGTACCCCCAAAATCGCTTCCGCATCAAGGCGCATCGCCGCTCCGGGCGTCGGCCGCCATCAGCGCCGGCCGCAGCGCGAACCGCACCACCACATGAGTGCCGGCGCGAACCGGCGTTCCCGGCTCGGGTTTCTGCTCGACGGCGACGCCGTCGCCCTCGAACCGCGGCCGCAAGCCCAGACGCAGGCATTGTTCGTTCGCCTGGCGCGCCGTCTCGCCCACGAGCGAGGGCATTGCCAACATTCCATGCGGCAAGGTTTCGACGGTCACCGGTCCAGTCGCCGTCAGCCGCACGGGTCTCGTCCACACGACCGGCCTCGGCGAAGCGTAAATTTGTCCGCGCGCGTGCGCGCGGAGCGCCGCGGTTTCCGTCGACGGCTGAACGGGCAGATCGCGCGGCACGCCCAGGTAATTCAGCACCTGCTCCATCACGCGCTTGAACACCGGAGCCGCGGCCCAGCCGCCTTCGTGGCTTCCCTTGTGCGGCGAATCGAGAACGACGAGCGTGACCACCGCCGGGTTGTTGATCGGCGCATAGCCGATGAACGACGCCATGTAGTTGCGGCGAGAATAGCGATGAGTTTCCGGATCGATCTTCTGCGCCGTGCCGGTTTTGCCGGCGGTCGTGTAGCCGTCGAGCTGCGCCTTGCGCCCGGTGCCTCCGAGCACCACGCCTTCCATCAGGTGGCGCATGGTGGCCGCGGTGGTGGGGCTGATCACTCGCGTCGGCGGCGCGACCTGCGGCCTGACCTGCTTTCCGCCGATCGTGATGCTGCGCACGATCCGCGGCTGGTAGAGCAGACCGCCGTTGGCGATCGCCGATACCGCGCGAATCAATTGCAGCGTGGTGACGCCGACGGCCTGCCCCATCGCCAGCGAACCGATCGTCGACGGCCTCCACAATCTCGGCGGCCGCAGCAGGCCGGGGCTTTCCCACGGAAGATCGATCCCCGTCTTCCGTCCGAAGCCATACGCGCGCATATAGCGATAAAAATTCGCGTCGCCCTCTTTGAGCGCGATCTTGATCGCGCCGACGTCGCTCGAATGCATCAGCACCTCGCCGACGGTCAGCATCCCGAAGGGATGCCAGTCATGAATCAGGCGGCCGGCGAGCAGGATGTGGCCCATCTGGCAATTGAAAACTTCGTCCGGCGTCACCGCGCCGGCGTCGATCGCCGAGGAAAGGGTGATCGTCTTGAAGGTCGAGCCGGGCTCGTAGATGTCGCTGATCGCGCGGTTCTGGCGCGATTCCGGGCTGCTGCCCGCGGGCAGATTCGGATCGAACGTGGGCCAGTTGGCCATCGCCAGCAAGGCGCCGGTCGATGGATTCATCACCAGGATGCTTCCGGCCTTCGAGTCGGTGTCCTCGATCGCCTGCGCGAGCTCTTTTTCGGCGATGTACTGGATGTTTTCATCGATGGTCAGCTCGACGTTGGCGCCGGGCACCGGCGGTTGCTCGCGCCGCTGGTAGTAGCGCCGATGTCCGTCGGCGAGCACGAAGATTTCCCCTGGCCGCCCGCTGATCTCCTTGTCCAGCGAGTACTCGACACCCGCCTGCCCGTGGCCGTCGATGTCGACGAAGCCAAGCACCTGGGCCGCCAGTTGCCGTTTCGGATAGAAACGTTCCATCTCTCGCTCGAAGTAGATTCCGCGCAGGTTCAATGCCTGAATCCGTTGAACGACCTCCGGAGCCAGCCGCCGCTCGACCCACACGAACCGGTGATTGCCCCGCAGCCGCTCTTTCAGGTCCTTCGCCGGAATGTCGAGGATGGGCGCCAACAGGTGAGCCGCCAGACCGGGATCGCCAATTTCCGGAGGCACCGCGAAACAGGATTCGACCGGGAGACTGACCGCGAGTTCGTGGCCGTTGCGATCGTAGATGGTGCCGCGTTCGGGCGTGATCTCGATCGCCCGCTGCTGCTGCCGCAGCGCCATCTCGTCGTATTGGTGGTGCCGGACGATCGCCAGGTAGCCCAACCGACCCGCCACCGCTCCCGACCACAATCCGCCGGCCAGGACCAGCAACAGCAAACGGGAGCTCCAGCCGGACAGCCCGGGCCGCCCGTGTGGCTCCGCCTGTGTCACGATCCGTGCGGGCACACCCCACCTCACCGTAAGCCCTGAGAATTTCGTTCAGCGGGCCGCTAGCCCGTCCAGTTTCAAAGTGTTACGAGATTACCGAAAACTTGCAGGATTCGTTGTCGTGCCCGCGTCCGCCATTTCACCCGTCGCCCGGGGTTCGGTCAGGATGATCTGTGCCGGTTGCGGCACCGTCATCCCCAGCCGGTCCCGCGCCAGCAGATCGATTCGCGCCGGCGACCGTAGCGTCGCCAGCTCGACCCGCAGCTCGCGATTCAGCTCGGCAGCCTGGCTTTCGGACTGCTTGGCCTGCTCGTACTGATAGCTGTACTGCAAACACTTGTAACGCTGCCAGGTGTAGGCAAGCAGTGCCGTCGCCACCACTCCGGCGATCAGCAACTGGCGCCCGCAGGCCCGCGCAAAACCGCCCTGGCGGCGCCGCACCAACCTGGAATTATCGATCCGCTTCACCGTATAGAATTCGACCACGGTCTTACTCCTGCGGCCCCGCCGCGCCGATCTTCTCCGCCACCCGCATCCGCGCGCTCCGCGCCCGCGGATTCGCCTCGATCTCTTCGGCTGTCGGCATGATCGGCTTCTTCGTCAAAACTTTCATCTCCCCGGCCGCGGCCAAACGCCGGAACGTCTGCTTCACCTGCCGGTCCTCGAGCGAGTGGTAGCTCAAAATCACCCACCGCCCTTGCTGAGCCAAAGTGGCCGGGGCCCGCAAAAGAAACTGCTCGAGTTCCTCCATCTCTCGATTCACCGCTATCCGCAGCGCCAGAAACGTTTTTGTCGCGGGATGCAGTCTCTGCCTTCCCTTGGCTTTCCGGGCCCCTGCCACAACCGTCGCCAGGTGTTCGGTGTCGCGGATGGGCCGCGCCCGAACAATCGCCCTGGCAATCCTTCGCGCATCGTACTCTTCCCCGTAGTGGAAGAGCAGATCAGCCAGATCCGGCTCGCGCCATTCATTCACGATCATTTCCGCGGTCAGCGGCGAGCTCTGATCCATGCGCATATCGAGCGGCGCGCGATGGCGGAACGCGAAGCCGCGCTCGGCCGTGTCGAGCTGGAGCGTCGAAACGCCCAGATCCGCCACGAGCCCGTCGACCGGCGGGAGCCCAAGCTCCCGCGCCACTTCCTCGATCCGCGAAAAACTCGTTTGCACCAGAGTGACCTGCCGCTCGTAATCTTTCAGTCGTTCCCGTGCCGCGGCGAGTGCCTGCTCGTCGCGGTCCAGCCCTACCAGACGCCCGGTGGTAAGCCGTTGCGCTATCTCCAGCGCATGGCCGCCCGTTCCCACCGTCGCGTCCACGTACATCCCGTCGGGCCGGATCCTCAACCACTCGACCACTTCTCCGGCCAGTACGGGCTTATGCCATACCGTCAAGCTCAGATGCCCAGCTCGCTCAGTTTCTTGTCGTCTTCAGCAGTCCACGCATTTCCGCGGACTTCCTTCTCGACGAACCGCGAACGATTCCAGATTTCCAGGTGCGTCTGGCTGCCCAGCACCACCACTTCCTCGCCCAGCAGTTGCGCCGACTCCCGCAGCACTGCCGGGATCAGAACTCTTCCCTGCCCATCCGCCGTCGCCGTCTGACCGTAGTAGCTCGTCTTCGCCAGGAACTTTTTCCTGGTCGGATCGTGCAAGGGCACGGCGTTCAGTTTGGCCTCGATCTTTTCCCACTCCCGGATCGGGTAAAGCTTGGCGGCGACCCCGTCTTCACTGGTTACGTAATAGTCCTCGCCCAGCTTGCTCAGTTCGGGGAGAAAGGCTGCCGGAATTTTCAGCCGTCCCTTGGCATCGACTGTGGCCGGATGGTTGCCGCGAAGCATCCCGTCTCGCTTTCCCCGTTCCTGCGCTAGCTAAAGTGTGGCAAAGTGTGGCTGGGGAAGGGGGCCCTCGTTCCCTTCCCCTCCACTAACATCCACTTCCACCCACTTTGGTCCCCCATTGTAAGGACACCTGAAATGAAGTCAAGACAAAACCGACTCAACTTTGAGAAAAAATCTTTGTTAGACCGGAAGTACCTGTGGATAACTCAGCGGCTCTGCCTGACCACAACAAATTGGGCCTTCGCGGCAGTGGCCCAACTATGAATTGCGTGCTCGTACCGCCATCGCGCGAGGACGCGCCGGGATTGTTTTCTATCAGTTAACGAAGAAAAGGAGAATCAGTCGTTTCCCGCGCCCGATCCCACCTTCAGTTTGGACAATTGCCGGAGCAAATTCTGCTCTTTGGGCGAAAGTCCCTGCTCGAAACTCGGATCTTTCAGCCGTTTTTCCCGTTCGGAATCGTTCAGTCCCTGTAGCTGCTGAAGCTTCTGTTTCAGTACCTGCCGCCGGCCGGGCGTGAGCTGCCGCCATTCAGGCAAAATCACCTGCCGAATTTCGCGGCGCTCGGCAGGCGACATGCGTTCGAGGATTTGAGCGCGGCGGATCAAGGTCTGTTTCTGTTCCGGTGTGAGACTGTTCCACTGTTTCAGGCGCGCTCGAATCTCGGTTTGCCGCCAGGCGGGCAGGTTCTGAAACCTCCGATTGTTTTCGAGGAACCGTTCCTGTTCGGCGGGAGACATCTGCTGGAGCTTCGTCATCCACTTCTGCGGCATCTGGCGCCGCTCCATGCGGGCCTGTGCTCTTTGCTGTCGGCGCTCCATGCGGCGCATCTGCGCGGCGCGCACGGCTGGGCGCAAGCGTCCCTGTCCCCGCGCGGCCAGCGGCCAGGCGAGCGGGGAGACGAGGATGGATGCCAGAGCGAAGATGAGCCAGCGGCGCTTCATTTCTCCTTATTCATCGGCTGCGGCTGCGCGGCGGTTTGCTCGGCGCCGGGCAGGTCCGAGAGCACGTCGAGATTCGAGACGACGTCGTAGTTTTCGAGTACGGGCAGATTCTTCACCACCGCGAAATCCTGCTGACTTTGGACGGCTTCCGGCATCGGCCGAGGGACCGATGGACGCAAGGAAAACCGAACGGCCACGGCGGCCAGCGCCGCCACGACGGCCACCAGGCGCATGTTTCCCGCCATCCATCCGAAGAGCCGCGGCCGCGCCGGCTGTCCGGCAAGCCGCGCCCGCAGCCGCGCATCGAAAGCGGGCGACGGCTCGATCGCCGGCAGGCTGTCGAGTTCGGTCCACATCGCGCGCATCTCTTCCATCCGGCGCGCGCAGGCGCCGCAGGCGGCCACGTGGCTCTCCACCCGTTCGCGTTCCTCGTTCGCGGCGCGGCCATCCACCACCGCCAGCAGCGAAGCTTCGATCCGTTCGCAGTCCATCGTCATTTCCCCTTCCCTGCTCCGGTCGCGTCCGGCGCGAGCGGGGCGAGGCGAACCCGCAGGGTTTCGTAAGCGCGGAAGAGCAGAGATTTCAGCGCGCTCTCCGAGCAGCCGAGGATACGGGCAATTTCGTCGTAGCCCAGGTCCTGATATTTGTGCAGCAGCACGGCCACGCGCTGCTTTTCCGGCAGCGATTCGACCGCCGTCCAGATCCGTTTCGCGCGTTCCCGTTCGACGAGCGTCTGTTCGATCTCGACGGCGGGATCGATCACGTCCAATCCCGGGCCCTGGTCTTCGGCCGTCTGGTCGACCGAAAGGTCCCGCAGGTGGCGCCGGCTGTCGCGCAGCGAATTCAGCGCGAGATTGGTGGCGATGCGGAAGAGCCAGGTGGTGAATTTGGCTCCGGGAACGTAGTCCTTCCGGGCGCGGAAGACCCGCAGAAAGGCCTCTTGGGCGAGGTCCTCGGCCGTGGCCTGGTTTCGGACCATCCGGTAAAGGAAGCTGACCAGGGGAGCGCGATATTTCGCCAGCAGCCGCTCAAAGCAGGCTTCGTCGCCCGCCTTGACGCCGAGCATCAATTCGACGTCGGTCGTGGCCATGGAGTCCAAATTGTACAGAACCCCAGTCGCCGCCGAAAGTTGCAGATCGCTCATCGGTGTGTCCCGTACACCCCCACACCAGAGAAACACCCCGGCGGCGGGAAAGTTGCTCCCGCGACACGACTTCCTGGCTTGCCGCAGGTCACCCCTTGCGGCCGATTTTGCAACTTTTTACAACTTTTTGCGTCGAATTGACACATTCCTTCCCGCGTTTGACTATGGTTCCAACGGCCTTCCCCCCTGCGGGTGCCCAGCCGGTGACGGCAATGAACTGGAAACGAAAAGGGAATGAACGGTCGCGGCTCATGCTGCCCCTGGAGCTGGCCATCATTCTGCCGGCGGCGACGCTGATTCTGGTGAGCGTTCTGCACCTGCGGTCGATTCACCAGGATCGGGCGGTCGAGGCGGCCATCGAGCGCGACTTCAATCAGGTGCTCGCCATCGGCGAGAAGAAGATGAACCAGCAGGCCTACGAACTGCTCGACGAAATGCGGCTCCGCTTTCCGGCGCCGGGCGAGGCATGCAGCGTCACGCTCGACACGCTGCTCGCTTCGCATCCCTACGCCGCCCACGCCTTCCTCTACGATCCGCAGACCGGCATGGTGTTCCGCTCGCGCCCGTTGCGCCTGCGCGAATCCGATTTCCGCGCCGAATCGGCGGACCTCGGAAAGATGATGGACGACTGGATGAAGCTGGACTACGCGACGCTGATCGAGAAGATGGGCAAACTCGAAAAGAAGGGCATGCCTTACTTCGTCTTCGCCAACTGGGCGCCGCGCGGCGATAAACACGCCTACCAGTCGGTGGCGCTCTTCCTGCAGCACAATCCGGCCAGCGGGAGAACGGCCATTGGCGGCATCGCTTTCGACGCGGAGTTTCTCCGCGACCGCTTCTTTCCCGACGTGCTCGACACCGTTCTGGTCCACAGTTCGCCCGAAACGCAGACCGACAAGAATCACGCCGTGCTGATCCTGCTTCCGCGCGGCGAATCCTATCCGCTGGCCGCCTCGGCCGATTGGGACGGCGGCGCGCCGGAAGTCGAGCACAACCTGGAATCGGTCTTCCCGGGCCTCACGCTCGGCATCAAGCTCCGGGGCACCACCATGGAGGCGCTCGGCCGGCATTTCATGATCAGCAGCTTCCTGGTGCTCGGCGCGCTCTCGCTGCTGCTCTCGGGCGGCATCTGGCTCACCTTCCGCAACGTTTCGCGGCAGATGGAGCTGGCCCGGCTGAAATCCGATTTCGTCTCGAACGTCTCCCACGAGCTGCGCACGCCGCTTTCGCTGATCCGCCTGTACGCCGAAACGCTCGAGCTGGGCCGGGTGAACGCCGACGAGAAGCGCCAGGAATATTTCCGGATCATTCGCAAGGAAAGCGAGCGCCTTTCCGCCATGATCAACAACATTCTCGACTTTTCCCGGATCGAAGCCGGCCGCAAGGAATACGACTTCCGCGAGACCAATATCACCGAGCTGGTGCGCAACACGCTCGATTCCTACCGTTACCAGATCGAACAGCACGGCTTCTGCTTCGAGCAGGATATCGCCGACGATCTGCCCCGGCTGCGCGTCGACCGGGAAGCGATCGCGCGCTCGCTGCTCAACCTGGTCAACAACTCCCTGAAATATTCCTCCGACGACAAGTTCCTGCGCGTCAGCCTGTACCGCGAGAACGGCTCGGTGAAACTCGAGGTGATCGATCACGGCATCGGCATCCCCCGCGGCGAACAGCGCAAGATTTTCGAGAAGTTCTACCGGGCCGGCGATCCGCTGGTTCACAACACCAAGGGCAGCGGGCTGGGCCTTTCGCTGGTCCGCCACATCGTCGAGGCCCATCAGGGAGAGATTCGCGTCGAAAGCGCGCCCGGCCAGGGCAGCCGCTTCGTCATCACCCTCCCCATCCAGCCACCCGCGCCGAACGGCGGCCAGGCGGCCTGAGGCGAACATGGAACGGACCAAACGAACGCCAGGAACGAACGGCAGCAGCCACGGCGAGATCGCCGGGAAGGCCGCCCTGGGCAGGATCCTGATCGTCGAGGACGAGCCGAACATGGTGGCCGGCCTGCGCGACAATTTCGAATACGAGGGCTACCACGTGATGACCGCTCCCGACGGCGCCGAAGGCCTCGCGCGCGCCCTCAACGACTCGCCCGATCTCGTTCTGCTCGACGTGATGATGCCGCGCATGAGCGGCCTCGACGTTTGCAAGCAGATCAAGGCGCTTCGTCCCTCGATTCCCATCATCATGCTCACCGCGCGGGGACAGGAAATCGACAAGGTGGTCGGCCTCGAGATCGGCGCCGACGATTACGTCACCAAGCCCTTCTCCATCCGCGAACTGCTGGCCCGCTGCAAGGCGGTGATGCGCCGCGCCCGCGCCCTGCCGCGCGAGGAGGAAACGTACCGGTTCGGCGACGTCGAGGTGAACCTGCGCGGCTGCCAGGTGAGCCGCGGCGGGCAGGCGATCGATATTTCGGCGAAGGAATTCGAGCTGCTGAAATATTTTGTCTGCCATCCGGGCGAGACGCTCAGCCGCGACCGCCTGCTGAGCGATGTCTGGGGATACGACCGTTACCCGACCACGCGCACCGTCGACGCGCACATCGTGCGGCTGCGCCAGAAGCTCGAGCCACGGCCGGAGGAGCCGCGCTACATCCTCACCGTGCACGGGCTGGGCTACAAGTTCGTTGGCTGAGAGTGAAAAATTCGCGAGGTGTGCCGTGGACAAGGCTCTGACTCTCGGACAGCGGACGAAAGTACCCTCCGGCGCGGCGGCCGAACTGCTCCGGCGCTCGCAGATGCTCGAGGAAAAGCTCGCGCGCCTGCGCCACGAGCACGACGAGCTGCAGCGCGCGCTCTACGACGCCGCCCAGATGCAGCGCCGGCTCTGCGGCCCGCATCGCCTCTGCTGCGGCCCGTTCGAGATTGCCGGCGAAATTTTCCCGGTCGAGCTGATCTCCGGCGATTTCCTTTCGGTGTTCGGCCAGGAGGACAGCCTGGTGCTGGCGATCGGCGATATTTCCGGCAAGGGCCTCGGCGCGGGCCTGTGGTTCACGCATGTCGTCGGCATGATCCGCCTGCTCGCCGGCCTGCACGAGGATCCGGCCGCCGTCCTCAACGCGATCAACGGCGAACTGGCCGGTTTCCAGATGGAATCGGCGCTGACGAGCATGTTTCTCGCGCGACTCGATCCGTACACCGGCACGCTCGTCTATTCGAACGCCGGCCATCCGCCGGCGCTGCTGTTCGACGCGAGCGGCCGGCCGAGCCGGCTCGACGAAGGCGGTCCGCTGCTTGGCGCCGTGGCCGGCGCGAAGTTCACGAGCGCCACGCTCACCCTCCGCCAGGGCGAGACACTCGTCGGATATTCCGACGGCATCGCCGAGCGCGCCGACATGCACGGAACCGAGTTCGGGGTCGACCGGCTCATCGCCGCGGCCTCGCGCTGCCGCGAAGCCGGCGCGCGGGCCATGCTGTTTTCGATCCTGGGCGCCGTCGAGGATTTCGGCGGCGATCGCACGCCGCAAGACGATCTGGCGATTCTGGTGGTGCAACACAGGAGAGAAGCGACGGAGGGAGTTGCAACGTCGCCGGAGCAGCTTCGTGTCTGACCGGACCCTGTCCTGCAGGCGCCCGTAAACGCCCGCCCCGCTTACGGGTTACGAAAGGCAGAGGCGGGGCCCGGTGAGATCCGAAATGTTTCGGCGGCAGGATACATCGTCAGCCGCTGTGCCGGAACAGGATCACGTCGCCGTCCTGGACGACGTAGTCGCGGCCTTCGAGGCGCAGCTTCCCCGCCTCGCGCGCCGCGGCAAAGCTGCCGGTCGCGAGCAGGTCTTCCCAGTTGACCACTTCCGCCTTGATGAATCCGCGCTGGATGTCGCTGTGAATCGCGCCCGCCGCCTCGAACGCCGTCATGCCGCGGCGGATGGTCCACGCCCGGCATTCCGGCTCGCCCGCGGTGAGGAACGAAAACCAGCCGAGAAGATCGTAGGTGGTGCGAATCAGGCGGTCGCGGCCGGATTCCTTCAGGCCGTAGGCTTGCATCATTTCGGCCGCTTCGGCTTCGGGAAGCTCGGCCAGCTCCGCTTCCACTTTCCCGCAAATCGGCACGAGCGCCGTTCCCGGTTTGCCGGCGCGCGCCCCGAGCCCGTGACGCGCCACCGCCGCGTCGAGATCGGCGGCGTCGCTGTCGTTCAGGTTCAGCGCGTAGATCATCGGCCGCCGCGAGAGGAACTGGAAGCCGGTGAGCATTTTTTCTTCTTCGGTGGAAAATTCGATTTCGCGCAACCCGTGCTCGCCCTCGAGCGCCTCGCGGCAACGCTTGAGCAGCGCCAGCTCCTGGTCGAGCTTCGGGTCTTTCTTCTTTTTCGAATCCTTCTCCACACGCTCGGCCCGCCGGCTCACCTGTTCGAGGTCGTAGAGCACCAGATCGAGATCGAGCGTTTCGATATCGTGCGCCGGATCGAGCTTTCCGCCCGGTGGCGGATTCGATGGGTCCTCGAAGGCGCGCACGACGTGCACGAGCGCGTCGACTTCACGCAATTGCACGAGGAACGCCGAATCGCGCCCGCTCTCGCCCGCCAGCGCCGCCACGTCCAGGTATTCCATCGACGCGTAGGTGATCTTTTTCGGCTTGTACAGCTCGGCGAGCTTGAGGACCCTCGCGTCCGGCACCTGCGCCACGCCGACGTGCACCGCGCCGTGCTTGGCTCCCTGCGGCGCGTGTCCACGCGTGAGGATCCGAAACAGCGTCGTCTTTCCCGATCCCGCCAGTCCAATGATTCCTGTTCGCATAAGCGGAAAATGGTAACACGCCGATGCCAGCCGCGCCCGGGCCGGCTACCGTTTGCAGGCCAATTTGCCCTAAACTACGCGAGGCCGGGCGACCCGCCGTCTCGCATCCAGCAAAGGGAAAACCGGCCGCGGGGTAAATCTATCCACGAAAAAAGGCGGACACGGAGGCGATGACACCATTGACATCACTGCCCTTTGATCCCCGCGAAGCGATTCGCTTCCTTACCGAGGCCGACCCGCAACTGGGGGAATTGATCGCGCGCTCGATCGAATTCGAGTTCGAGATGGACCCGTTGCAGTCGCCCTACGACGCTCTGCTCGAAGCCATCGTCTACCAGAGCATCTCCGGCAAGGCGGCGAAGACGATTTTTGAGCGCGTAAAGGCGCTCTCGGCGAACGGGCGCAGCCCTTCGCCCGAGGAGATCCTTCGCATTCGGAAACCGGCGCTACGCCGCGCCGGTCTTTCCGGCGCGAAAGCCGACGCCGTCAAGGACCTCGCGCGAAAGATGATCGAAGGCGTCGTGCCGACACTCGACGAGGCGCATGGCATGTCGGATCGGGAGCTGGTGGAGCGGCTGGTTTCGGTGCGCGGCGTCGGCGTGTGGACCGTCGAGATGTTCCTGATTTTCCGCCTCGGCCGGCCCGACGTTTTGCCCATCCATGATTACGGCGTTCTGAAGGGCTTCGCCCTCACCTACGGCAAGAGAAAAATCCCCACGCCGCGCGAACTCGCCAAATACGGCGAGCGCTGGCGCCCCTATCGCACCGTCGCCAGCTGGTACATGTGGCGCGCCGTGCAGCTTGCAGGAAAGGACGCGCTCAAAATCAACAAGAACTCGGGAAAGAAGAAAACGACTCGCAAAAAGCGCGGCCGCGCGGCGAGCCGGCGGCGCAAGCCGTAGACGGAAGAGATCAAACGCGGACGCCGAACCGGGCCAGCAGCTCGTGGCGGCCGCGGCCGGTGACTTCGAGAGCCCGGCTGTCGAGATCCTGAACCACCCATTTCCTTTTCAGCGCGAGTTTCAGCAGCGCGGCGCCAAGCGCTCCGCCGATGTGCGGACGCCGCTCGCTCCAATCGACGCAGGCGAAGGCGAAGCGGCGGCGCAACGCGCGCATCTCGTCGACATTCACGCCAAGAGATTCCAAGGTCTTCGCCCCGGCCGGCGTGAGGTTGTAGGCGTGGTCGTCCGCCGAGGGCCGCGACAACCACCCCAGCGTCTGGAAGCGATCGTGGAGCGAAACGCCCAGGCTGCCGGCGATGTGGTCGTAGCAAGTGCGCCCGGCGCGCAAGCGGCTTGGCGTGGAAGGAACAAACGCGGGACGAGGCGCGCCGGCAACCACGCTGAGCGCCTCGAGCGCGGCGGCCACGGTCGGACCATCCAGACTGTAGTAGCGATGCTTGCCCTGAGCGAACACCTTCACCAGACGCGCGGACCGGAGGCGGGACAGGTGCGCACTGGCGGTTGACGGGCTGACCTCGGCGAGCACGGCAAGTTCGGTGCTCGTGCGGGCGCGGCCGTCCGACAGGCAGTAGAGCATGCGTGCGCGGGCCGGCTCGCCGATGGCCGCGGCAATCGAGGAGACGGCCGCGTTTGGATCGCCGACATTCACATTTCGATGCTAGACGAATTGTTGCCTCCCAGCAACGGGCACACTCGCGGGGATCGGACCGGCGGCGCCTTCCGATGGAACCGACCCGCGGCCCGACACTCGACCGGGAGAAGAATCATGACGATCACCTGCTTCATTCGCTATCAGATCGATCCCTTTCAGCGGGACGAGTTCAAAAAATACGCGGAGCGCTGGGGCCAAATCATTCCCCGGCTGGGCGGACACCTGGTGGGCTATTTTCTGCCCCGGGAAGGAACGAACGACGTGGCCTGGGGCCTGGTTGCCTTCGACAGCCTGGCCTCCTACGAAAATTACCGCGCCCGCTTGAGAACGGACGCGGAGGCGCGCGCGAATTTCCAGGCCGCGGAGATCAAGCGCGTCATCCTGCGCGAAGAGAGAACATTTCTCGAAACGGTCGACGGCACATTCGAGCTTCCCTCGACATTTCGAGTAGGAGCGTGATTTCGCGAAAGCCCTAATGCGGCAGTTCGTGGACCGTCAGGAAAATTGCCGCGAGGCCCAGCAGCAGGACGCCGCCCTCGAGCCGCACCGAGACGACATGCAGGTGATCGAACTGCTTGCGCAGCGGGCTGGTTGCCGGCGTGCGTTCGATCGAGCCCATTTCCGTGCCGAGTCTGTCCATGCGCGGGATGATGCCCATCTGCGCGACCAGCGTAAGCACCAACATGGCGAGCACCGCGAGCGCCCCCGCGCGGCCAAACGCGCGGAACGAGTGTGCGAGCGCCAGCGCCGAAGCCAGGTACACAACGCCGCAAGCAACGCCCAGCCAGTGCAGCCTCGGCAGGATGACGTTAACCACCGCGCCCGCCTGATCGATGCTCGGCAATTTCGTGAAAAGCACCGGAGCCACGACGAAACTCAGGTAGATGATCCCTCCCACCCAGATCGTCAGCGAAAGAAATTGCAGATAGCGCAGGAATGTATTCATCGGCTCTCCATCCTGTTTCGCGCCGTTCGTGCTGGCGGGGGAAGACGCGGGAAAAAGACATGGTGGGCGATCAAGGACTTGAACCTTGGACCTCTCCCGTGTGAGGGGAGCGCTCTAACCACTGAGCTAATCGCCCGTCGAGACTCCAGTTTATAACAGCCGGAGGCCCAATTATCAATGGAGGCCGGCGGACGCCGCGGGGTTCGCCTGCGCCCGCGCCGGGCAGGCGCGGAAATCCAGCCAGACGTCGACCTTGCCGGTTTTCGGGACGCGGTAGACTTCGTCGTCCTTGGGCGAAGCGTGCGGCGGCAGCACCGGTTGCTGCGACTGGTAGAAATCGAGCACGCGGTTCCAGTCGAAAATATCGCCCGGAGCAAGTTTCGATTTCAGCAGCGACTCCATCGAGGAGTTCAGCCCCAGGATCGTCATTTGGCCCACGCGGTATTGCCTTCCCTGATGCAGAAACACGTAGAACGAGACCCGATCGATCTTGCTGTGGACGTGGAAGCCCGGCGTGGCCGTCATGTCGATGTATCCCCTGGTTGCGTAAAATTCCCGGATCGCATCGAGCCCCTCGCGAATCTTGCCCACGTCCAGAATTTCCCCGTAGTTCAGGGGAATCATCTTGCGCAACGTTTCCTCGGAAAACAGCAGCTGGCCGCCGGGATTCGTGGTTTGAATCCGGATGCGCGACAGCCGGTACTGCGGGCCGGGATCGACGTGGATGGTGAGCGCGACGTGCCGGCCGCCCGGGCCTCCGCCGGTGACGTGGGGCTTCAGGGTCGGCACTGCCTGGAAATAGCCGGCGTCCTGCCAGGCTTCTTTCACTGTTCTCCTCGCCGTCGGCTGCCATTCGGAGCCCGCGTCCAGCGCGCGCTCCTTGAGCGACGCAACGAGCTGCGCCTGGTCCACTCCGTCCGGAAGATCCGTTCTGTCGAATGTCACCTGGTCGATGAAAACCTTGGGAGGGTGCGTCGCCGCCGGATGCGGCAGGCATCGCTTCGGCACCTTCTGGGCAAGAGCGGGAACCGCGCACCAAATGAGCAGACTGCCTGCGGCAGTCGCAATGACGGCCGAGAACAGCCGAAAATGCCTCATTACAAAACTATACGCGGGAGAAAAGCTGTCTTCAAGGTTCGTTCCGCGTGGGTTCAGGCCGGGAAGTTAACGTCGCCGGCGAGACGCCAGAGCTACAAAGAAATCCACAGGAAAGGAAGAGATGCGCGATTGCTGCCGGATGTGGGGAAGGCGGGCGACCGCAGGTCGCCCCTACGAGGAAGGCTTCCGGGAACGTCGTCTCGGGGCTGGGGACTCATCTCGTTGTACGCTGAAGAGCGCCAAGTTGGACTGGTGGGGGCGCCTTCGCAGACCGTAGGGGCGACCTGCGGTCGCCCGCCTTGCGTCCGCCCGATCCCTTCGGCCCGATGGGTAGCTTGCTGGCGCTGGCGCGGTATGGTCGAATGGCGCGTCATGGCGACGAAGCGAGGCGGCGACAATCCGGCGGAATTCCAACGGCGCCTGCTCGACTGGTTTCGGGCCAACCGGCGCGATCTGCCGTGGCGGCGCACCCGCAAAGCGTACCGCGTCTGGATCTCCGAAATCATGCTGCAGCAGACACGGACCGCGGCCGTGGTTCCCTACTACCGGCGATTCTTTCGCGCGTTTCCGTCGCTTGGCGCGCTGGCTCGCGCGCGTGGCGATCAAGTTCTGCGGGCCTGGGCCGGGCTCGGCTATTACAGTCGGGCGCGAAATCTGCATCGCGCGGCGCGGATCGTCGTTCGCGAGCATGGCGGGCGATTCCCGGCCGCGCTCGATGCCGCGCTTGCGCTTCCGGGCGTGGGCGATTACACGGCGCGGGCAGTGCTGAGCATCGCCTACGGCGCGCCGCTTGCCGTGCTCGACGGCAACGTGGCGCGGGTCATCGCGCGGCGCGAGGCCATCGAAGGCGATTTGCGCGCGCCGGCGCGATGGAAAAAGCTGCAAGCCATCGCCGACCGCTGGCTCGCCGCCGATGCTCCAGGCGATTGGAACCAGGCGATGATGGAGCTTGGCGCGACCGTTTGCACGCCGCGCCAGCCCCGCTGCGGCGCGTGCCCGGTGCGCGACGGCTGCCGCGCCTTCCGCCTGGGCCTGGCCGACAGTTTGCCCGAGCGGCGCGTGAAGCCCTCGACGGTTCGCGTGCGCATCGCCGCCGCCGTTTTGCTCGACGAGCGCGGCCGGACGCTGCTCATCCGTTCACGCACTCCCGGGGACATCCGCGAATCGGAACCAGCCGCTGATCTCGGGCCGATTTTTTCGCGGATGTGGCATTTCCCCGCCCTGGCCACTAGCGCCGATTCGCGCGGCGAACTCGAGCGCCACGTTGCCGTCGAATTCGGAATCGATGGCGCGCGGTGGCAGTTGCTCCCGAGGATCCGCCACACCGTCACCTTTCGCGAAATCACGATCGAGCCGTGGCTCGTGCTGGTCGATTCGATTCCACGGGAGAGCGGCCACGTGGTGTCGCTCGACCGCGTCCCGCATATGGCCGTTTCCAGCGCGTCGCGAAAGATCGCCACCGCAGCGCTTGCGGCCCTCGGTGGCACGGACACTCTTGTCCGTGCGCCTTTGTGAACCGCGGCAGGCTGGCAGCCCCTATAGCCCAGAAACGCGGCTTGCAAGGGCCAAAACCCATCCAGCGTAAAGCTCTCGCCCGTTTCAGATCACGCCAATGGTTTTGCAGGGCATGAGGCTGCCACACGAGCGCGCGGACAAGAGTGTCCGCGCCACTCAGGCCGGATTGCAGGTGGTGATGGTGAGGATGGGGGCGGAAGCTGTGCCGCCGGCGGTGACGGGGACGGGCTGGGCGGTCGTCTTGGTCGATCCGCAGCCTTGCGCCTGGACGCTGAACGCAGGGCGGCGGCCGGTGTCCTGCGTGAAATTCATTCGCCCGCTGGAATAGAAGGCGACACGGGGATTCGCCGCCGGCACGCGGAAGGAATAAGGAATCGCGCTCGGGCCGGCAATGGAGATCGTGCCCGCGGTGCTCTGCGGCAGCGGAATCGTGAGCGTCACCGCCGATTCGCCCGGCCCCGCCTGTGCCAGCACCGAAACACGCACCTGGCCGAAGCCCTTGGCCGTGCCGGCGAGCAGGGAGACCTGGCCGACCAACGTGGCCGGTTCGGTGCTCGTGGTTGTGGTTCCGGCGCGCAGCAGGGCGATGGCGCCCGTGGTGGCGCCGGCCGGCACGCCCAACAAGGCCGCCGGCACATACGCCGTTTGCGCCCGCTTCACGGCGACAGCCACCAGATCGTAGTCGCCCGCCGGCACCGGGCACAGCACGAAAGCGCCATCGGCGTCCGGCGTGGTTTCCATGACGATGCGATCGATGCCGGTTGTGTCCTTCTGCTCGATGGCGACGATCACGCGGCCGTCGATGGGCCCGCCCGTGGCGGCATCGGCCACGCGGCCGCTGATCGCCGACGCCTGATCGAGGACCGCGGCGCGCGCCGAGGCCGAAAAGGCATAGCTGCCCCACGAGTCCGAGGAAACCACCGGGACCAACGAATCGCAGCCATCGAGGTTGATATTCAAATTCGTGACTCCGCTCGGTCCGACCACAAGCTCTCCTCCCGGCATGGCGTCGGGTCCGATGTCGAAATAGGAGACGGGCATGACGCCGAGCGGCATCACCGCGCCGTTCGTTTGGATTACGCAATTCGCCGTGGGCGTGGGAGCCACACTGCACTGATTGCCGCCGGCGATCGGAGGAAGAGCGGACGATCCATTCGGCGCGGCCGGCGTTTCGAGCAGATGCACGCGCAGCATCTTGTAGGTTCCCGGTTTGGCGAAGCCGTGGGCGATCATGCCGAGCGTGCAGCGGCTGTCCGGCTGGCCAAGCAGATCCACCTGCACGGGCTGCGCGGCCAGATGCGGCGTCAAATCGACCAGGCTCGAGGAGTTGGCCTCGGCGGTTGATTCCTTTCCGGCTTGGATATCGGTGATGGTGATGTAGATGTGGGCGAAATTGCCGCCGGGAGGGGCGCAGACGGCCGGATCGCTGACGGTGATGATGATGTTCGAGCCGCCCGGCGGAAACTGGCCGGTGCTGAAATAGACCGCCGTCTTGTTGCAGGCCGCATAGACGCCGATGGCAACCAGAACGATCGACAAAAGTGCAGGGACCGGCGCGAAACGCTTCATGGCATCACCCGGCAATGCAGGAAAAAATCGTTACCCCATTCTCGCACCGGCCTGCTCGCGCTACAAGAGGCCGGCCGCGGGGCCGCGGCTGCTATACTAGGCAACGGATTAAGACCGCGGAAGAAGTGCCGCTCTCCCGCCAAGTCGGGATAAATTCTGGGCGGCGTTACAGTTGCCGCAGTCGCCGCCGCGAGTGGCGCTTGCTGTGCGGCCGCTGGCCGCGTTCGTTCACACCGATTCCGATGCCGAAAGTTGGATTGATCAGCCTGGGGTGCCCGAAAAACCTCGTCGACAGCGAGGTGATGCTGGGCATTTTGCGCGCCCAGGGATACGAAATCACCGCGCGCGCCGAGGATGCCGACGTCCTCGTCGTCAACACGTGCAGCTTCATCGCGCCGGCGCAGGAGGAATCGGTCTCGACCATCCTCGAAATGGCCGAGCTGAAAAAGACGGGCCGCGCGCAACGGCTGATCGTCGCCGGCTGCCTGGTGGAACGGTATCGCGACGAGATTCGCCAGCAGATTCCCGAAATCGACGCCGTCGTCGGTACGGGAGAAGTGGAGCGCATTCTCGAAGCCGTGCGCGGCGAACTCGAGCCCGCCCCGGAAGGCACCGCCCGGCTGCCCGAATACCTCTATCACGACCGCACGCCGCGCCTGCTCGCGACGCCCCGCCATTCGGCCTACATCAAGATCAACGAGGGCTGCGACCACCCCTGCTCGTTTTGCATCATCCCGCAGCTGCGTGGAAAGTTTCGCAGCCGGCGGCCGGAATCGGTGGTCCGGGAGGCGGAAGAGCTCGCGCGGCAAGGGACGCGCGAAGTAACGCTCGTCGGGCAGGACACGACGGCGTATGGCGTCGACCTGGGAGTGGCGGATGGCTTGCCGGGTCTGCTCGAGCGGCTCGGGGCAATCGACGAGCTGGCCTGGGTCCGCTTCCTCTACTGCTATCCGAATCGCGTCACCTCGCGCCTGCTCGATACGATCGCGAGCGGCGGCAAGCTGGTTCGCTATCTCGATATGCCGCTGCAGCACGCCAGCCGCAACGTGCTCGCGCGGATGAAGCGCGGCTCGCACGGCGGCGCGTTCCTGAAACTCATCGAGCGCATCCGGCGCGCGATTCCCGGCGTCTCGCTGCGCACCACGTTCATCGTCGGTTTCCCCGGAGAAACGGAAACCGATTTCCGCGAATTGTGCGATTTCGTTCGCGTCGCCGAATTCGACTGGCTCGGCGTCTTCTCCTATTCCGACGAGGAGACCGCGGCAAGCCACGCGCTCGACGGGAAAGTGGATCCCGAAACGATCGAGCACCGGCGGCAGAAGCTGATGGCGATTCAACGCAAGATCAGCGCCCGCAAGCTCCGCGCCCGCGCCGGCGACGAGGCCGTGCTCCTGCTCGATGGACCCGCGCGCGACACCGAATGGCTCTGGGAGGGCCGGCTCGAAGGCATGGCCCCGGATATCGACGGCAAGGTTTACATCACCGAATTTCCCGAGGACGCCGAGCCGCGTCCGGGCCGTTTGGCGCGCGTGCGCATCACCCGCTCGACCGAATACGATCTGGTGGCCCGCGTCGAGGAGTTCCTGGACGCGCCAACCGCCGACCCGCAGCCGGTTTCCGCCGGCGGCGTGCTCCGGGTGCTCGGCTAGAGGACCGGCGGGCGATGAAGTGGCGTTGTCCCATCTGCCGCAAGCCGACGGATTCGGCGACCGATCGCGAGTTTCCGTTCTGCAGCGAACGCTGCCGGGTGAGCGACCTGGGCGCGTGGGCCACGGGCCAATACAAGATTTCGGATCCGGCGCTCGATCTCGAAGCGCCCGAAATCCCGCCGCAAGAGGAGGATGAAGACGAACGCTGAAAGCGCTCCCGCCAAGCCGCGCCTCGCGGTCGCTCTGGCCACGGTCTTCGGCACCGGCCGGCTGCCGCTGGTCCCGGGCACGTTCGGCTCAATGGTCGGCGTCGGCGTCGGCTGGCTGCTAGCCCGGACTGCCGCTGCCCACTACGCGGCAGGCAGCGCGCTTCCCCACGCCTTTCTCGTTGCCTACCTCGTGATCAATCTCGTTCTGGCCGCCGTGGGCGTCTGGGCGGCCTCGCGCACGTCTACCTGGCTGCGCCACAAGGACCCGTCGTCGGTGGTAATCGACGAAGTCTCGGGACAGATGATCACCTTCGCCGGATTTCTGGGCGGGCTGGCGGCGCTTAACTGGAAATCTTTGGTACTGGGTTTTATACTTTTCCGCGGTTTCGATGTTCTGAAGCCGTTCCCCGCGCGGCGCGCCGAATGGCTGCCCGGAGGCTGGGGTGTGATGGCGGACGATTGGATCGCAGGGGTCTACGCCGCGATTGCGTTGTGGATGATTCATCGTTCTGGTTCACTGATCGGGGTAAACGAGTGGTCAACCAAGAAGGCCAACCGCGGATCGAAAACGTCTCGCCCGGCGCGGCGATACCCGGCGGCGACATTTTCATTCGCGGCAGCGGCTTCCAGGCGCACAACGGAACGCGGCCGGTGGTGCGATTCGGCGAGACCGAAGGCAGCCTTGTGCTCTGGAGCGAGAATCTGCTGGTGGCGCGCGTCCCCGAGGGCGCGTCGTCGGACATCACCGTCGAAACCCGGGGCGGCAAAAGCGGCGCGTTTCCGCTGGCTCTCGGGCATCTGATCGCCGACAACCTCCATCCGGTGGCCAATCCGGCGATCGACCCCGAAGGCAATATTTACGTCACCTTCAGCGGCCAGCGCGGCCAAAAGGTCTCCGTCCCCCTTTACAAGATCACTCCCGATCTGGCCGTCAAGCCGCTCGCCCTGCAGATGACCAATCCCACCGGCCTGGCGATCGATCATTCGGGCGCGCTCTTCATTTCCTGCCGCAACGACGGCACCATTCACCGGCTGGCCTCCGACGGCCGCCTGCAGAAATGGGTGGAAGGCATGGGCATCGCCACCGGCATCGCCTTCGACCAGGAATCGAACCTCTACGTCGGCGACCGCAGCGGAACGATCTTCAAGATTTCGCCCGAGCGAGAAATTCTGGTTTTCGCCACGCTCGAGCCTTCGATCTCCGCCTATCACCTCGCCTTCAGTCCCGCCGGCGACCTCTATGTCAGCGGCCCGACCACATCGAGCTTCGACCGCATCTACCGCATCAATCACGCCGGCCAGGTGAGCGTCTTCTATCGCGGGCTGGGCAGGCCGCAGGGCATGGCATTCGACCGCGCCGGGAATCTGCTGGTGGCGGCTTCGCTCGGCGGGCGCCGCGGCGTGGTGCGCGTCACGCCGGATGGCGAAGCCGGCCTCGCGCTGAGCGGCATGGGCCTGGTGGGCCTTGCGCTGCTCAACCGCCGCGCGATTCTGGCCACCAACAGCGCCATCTTTTCGATCGACTGGGACGTCGAGGGAATGCCGCTCGGCGGCTGAGTTTTCCATGCCGGAAAAAATCAAGAAGACCGACGCCGAGTGGCGTTCCGAGCTCAGCCCGGAGGAATACGCCGTCACCCGCCGGTCGGCCACCGAACCGCCCTTCACCGGCCGCTACTGGAACTGCCACGACGACGGCACCTACCGCTGCGTCTGCTGCGGAGCGCCGCTTTTCAGCGCCGGCACGAAATTCGATTCCGGGAGCGGCTGGCCGAGCTTCTGGAACCCGCTCGACGCGGAAAATCTGAAGCTCGTCGAGGACCACTCCCACGGAATGCAGCGGGTGGAAGTGAAGTGCGCCCGCTGCGACGCCCATCTCGGACATCTGTTTCCCGATGGGCCGCCGCCGACCGGCAAGCGCTTCTGCATCAATTCCGCCGCGCTGCGCCTGGCTCCTCCCGCCGAGAGCGCGGAGCGCTGAGCGCGGCCGGATCGCTACCTGAATGAAGCACGCGGAAATCATCGCCGTCGGCTCGGAGATGCTCACGCCTTTCCGGCTCGACACCAATTCCCTGTTCCTCACCGAGGAGCTGAACCGGCTTGGCGTCGCGGTGATCCGCAAGAGCATCGTGGGCGACGATCGCGCGCTGCTGCGCGAAGCGTTCCTAGAGGCGCTCGAGCGCGCCGATCTCGTGATCGCGACCGGCGGCCTGGGCCCGACCGAAGACGATCTGACGCGCGAAGCGCTCTCGGACGCGCTCGGCCGCCGGCTCGTGCCGAACGAGCAGGTGCTCGGCCACATCCGCGAGCGTTTCGCGCGCATGGGCCGCGTGATGGCGCCAAACAACGAGCGCCAGGCGCTCGTCCCCGAAGGCGCGCAGGTTTTACCCAACGCGCTCGGCACCGCGCCGGGATTGTGGATCGAAGCCGGCGGCCGCGCCATCGTGCTGCTCCCGGGACCGCCGGGCGAGCTGCGCCACATTTTCACCGAGCACGTCCGCCCGCTCCTCGAGCAGCGGACCAGCGCGCGCCGCATGACCCATCGCCTGGTCCGCGTCGCCGGCATGCCCGAATCCGATCTCGATCACCGGATCGCCGCGATCTACAAGACCTGCGCCGACGTCGAAACCACGATCCTCGCCACGCCCGAAGGCATCGAGATTCACCTCACCCTCTGGAGCGAAGACGCTGCCGCGGCCGCCCGCCGCGTCGACGAATTGGCCGCACGGATTGCCGAGGCGCTGGGCGAGTCGGTTTTTTCGATCAACGGCGAGACGCTCGACGAAGTGGTGGCGCGGGAACTGACGCTGGCGGGCGCGACGATCGCCGTCGCCGAGAGCTGCACCGGCGGGCTGGTTTCCTCGCGGCTCACGAACGTGCCGGGCAGCTCGATTTTCTTTCGCGGCGGAGTGGTTTCCTACAGCAACGAGATGAAGACGGCCTGGGTCGGCGTGCCCGCCTCGCTCATCGAGCGCTACGGCGCGGTTTCGGCCGAAGTCGCGATCGCCATGGCCGAGGGCGCGCGACGCTCCACCGGCGCGGCGCTCGGGCTCTCCATCACCGGCATCGCCGGGCCCGGCGGCGGGTCGGTGGAAAAGCCCGTCGGCACCGTGCACATCGCGCTGGCCTCCGGCCAGGGCACACGCGAGCGGCCGTTCCGCTTCGGCGGCGAGCGCGACCGCGTGCGCCGGCTGGCGTCGCAATCCGCGCTCGAAATGCTCCGCCGTCATCTGGTGCGCGCACGACAGGGAGGAAACTGAGCGTGCGCCTTTTCGTCGCCATCGACGTGCCTGACGAAGTGCGGCAGCGCGTTGCCGCTTTCGCCGCGGAGATGCGCGAGCGCGCCCCGCGGGCCCGCTGGGTGCGCCTCGACGGCGTTCATATCACGCTGAAATTCATCGGCGAGACCGCCCCCGAGAAAGCCGAGGCGATCCGCCACGCGCTCGAGCCGGTGCGGACCGCGGCGCCGGTGGAGATGGAATTCCGCGGCGCCGGTTTTTTCCCCGACGACAAGCGGCCGCGCGTATTCTGGGTGGGAATTCACTCGACGCCGGCGCTCGCCGAACTTGCGGCCGACATCGAGCGGCGGCTCGAGCCGCTCGGCATGGCTCGCGAATCGCGCCCGTTCAACGCTCATCTGACGCTCGCCCGCTTCGAGACCCCGCGCGAAAGCGGCGAACTGGCGCGGGCGCTGGCCGAGAACGGCGAGCGGGAATTCGGGCGCGCCGTCGCGCGGGAATTTCATCTGTACGAAAGCCGTTCGAAGCCGGACGGAGCACGCTACACGCGGCTCGCAACCTTCACATTCGCTCCGGAAACGCCATGAACATCCTCACTGCCGCCGCCATCGGTTATCTTCTCGGCTCGATCCCTTTCGGCTATCTGATCGCGCGCCTCGCCGGCGCCGGCGACATCCGCCGCACCGGCAGCGGCAATATCGGCGCGACGAACGTCTCCCGCGCGCTGGGTTTTGGCGCCGGCATCGTCACGCTCCTGCTCGACGGCGGCAAGGGCGCGCTGGCCGTATGGCTGGCGGGACGATTCGGCCATGGAGCGGCCGCGCCCCTCATCTTCGCCGGCCTCGCCGCCGTGCTCGGGCACATGTTCCCGGTCTGGCTCGGATTCCGCGGCGGGCGCGGTGTGGCGACGGCGATTGGCGCGTTTCTGGTGGTCGGCTGGATGGCGGTGTTGGCCGACCTGGTGCTGTGGATGGCCGCAATGGCCATCTGGCGTTACGCTTCGCTCAGCTCGATCCTCTGGGCGGCGGCGTTGCCCCTCGCGATGTACTGGCTCTACGCTCCCGGACTTCATCCGCCGATGGAGGTTTCGCTGGGGACGGTGATTGTGGCGCTGCTCATCATCTGGCGGCATCGCGAGAATCTGCGCCGCCTGATCGAGGGCAACGAGCCGCGATTCACCTTGCACCGCTGAACGCAGTGCGGGAAAAACGCGGGCCGCGCCCGCGGAAGAGCGCGGCACGCGAGGAAAGCTCGGTATTGTGGGTCGCGGCTTCAGTCGCGACATATGGCTCGAACAGGGAACGGGGCTCTGGCCCCTGAAGTCATCATGGAAACGATAGCGATTCTCGGAGGAGGAAGCTGGGGCACGGCGCTCGCGCTCCTGCTCTCGCGCAACCATCCCACGCTGCCGATTTCCCTCTGGGTGCACGATCCGGAGCTGGCGCGCACGATGAGCGAGCGCCGCGAAAACGAAATCTATCTGCCGGGCTTCAAATTGCCGGCAACGATTCGCATCACCGGCAATCTGGCCGAAGCCGTGGCCGGAGCGACGCTGCTCGTGGGTGTGATGCCCTCGGCGCACGCCCGCGAGGTCTACACCGCCGCGGTCGCCGGCCTCGACCAGCCTCCGGCCTTCGTCAGCGCCACAAAGGGCATCGAAACCGGAACGCTCGCCCGGATGAGCCAGGTGATCGAGGAAGTCGCCGCGGCGAGATTCTCCCGCCCGGCGCGCACAACCGTCCTTTCCGGGCCATCGTTCGCGCTCGAGGTCGCGCGAGGCGATCCGGTGGCCGTCGTCGCGGCGTCGCGCGACCGCTCGCTCGCACAGCAAGTCCAGGAAATATTCTCCGGGTCCACCTTCCGCGTCTACACCAGCGAGGATGTGGTGGGCGTGGAACTGGGCGGCGCGGTGAAGAACATCATCGCCATCGCCGCCGGGCTTTGCACCGGCATCGGCCTCGGCCACAGCACCATCGCCACGCTCATCACCCGCGGCGCCGCCGAAATGACCCGGCTCGCCTGCGCCCTGGGCGCCGAGCCGCGCACCCTCGCCGGCCTTTCCGGCATCGGCGACCTGGTCCTCACAGCGACCGGCCCGCTCAGCCGCAACCGCGCCGTCGGCATCGAGCTGGGCCGTGGCCGATCGCTCGTCGACATCCTCCAATCCATGCGCATGGTGGCCGAGGGCATCGGCACCACGGCCGCGGCTGTCGAGCTTGCGCGGCGCGCCGGCGTCGAAATCCCCATCACCGAACAGATGCACGCCGTCCTCTATCAGGGCCGCGCCCCCCGCGACGCCATCCGCGAATTGATGCAGCGCAAATTGAAAGAAGAGTGACCCCAAGCTCGCCAAAGAAAGGCAAAATCCCCGCCCTAAAAACCGAAGGACGGGCCACCCGCCGTTTTCCAATACCGCATCTGTTCCGTAGTCAGCATGCCTGCATCAAGCAGGTTTCGGGTGCTCCAGGCGCCGTATTTGCGCCTGGGGGTTTTCCCCAAATATCGCTACCAGTCGCGCCTTCCCGGTAGCCACGGTCGGTGATTTCCCGCCCGTGGGCCTGTGTTCATGAAAAAGGCGGGATCGAGCCCCGAAGCTCGAAAATACCCAAAGCCGCGGGGGCAAGATCCCGGCAGAACGAGTCGGGACAGGACGCTCGCGCCACGTTTTGCTTCCTTTGTCGCGGTTCTTTACAATGCTCTTCTGGCAGGATTTCTCACTCCCGTTTCATGCTGACACTGTTTGGCAAACCCGAGCCCACGCTTCTCGACCGGCTGAAGCAGTCGGTGTCGAAGACGCGCGAGCAATTGGGCGCGCGCCTGGGCCCGCTGCTTTCGGTCGGCCGCGCCGTCGATCCGCAGCTTTTCACCGAACTCGAAGCATCGCTGCTCGGCGCCGACCTCGGCGTCCGCACCACGAAGGAGTTGATCGCCGGCCTGCGCGAGGAAGCGGCGCGCGGCAATCTGCAGGACGCCGCCCAGCTCAAAACCGCATTGAAGAACCGCCTCGTCGAGCTGCTTCGCCCGCCCGCCGCGCCCAGCGCTAACGGGACCCGTCCGCAGGTGATCTTCGTCGTCGGCGTCAACGGCACCGGCAAAACCACGACGATCGGCAAGCTTTCCTGCCGGCTCCATAAGGAGGGCCGCTCGACGCTCGTTTGCGCCGCCGACACCTTCCGCGCCGCCGCGATCGAGCAACTCGAGGTCTGGGCGCGGCGCACCGGTGTCGAAATCGTGCGCCAGAAAACCGGCGCCGATCCCGCCGCGGTTGTCTACGACGGGCTGGCGGCTGCGATCAAGGGTTCTACCGAAGTGGTGATCGTCGATACCGCCGGCCGCCTGCATACCAAGCACAATCTGATGGCCGAACTCGAAAAAATGAAGCGCACGGCCGCGAAGCTCGTGCCCGGCGCCCCGCACGAAGTTCTGCTCGTGCTCGACGCCACCACCGGCCAAAACGGCCTGGTGCAGGCGCGCGAATTCACAGCGCACGCCGGCGTCACCGGTATCGTCCTCACGAAACTCGACGGCACCGCCAAGGGTGGCATCGTCGTCGCCATCGCTCACGAACTCGGGCTGCCGGTCCGCTACGTCGGCACCGGAGAGCAGGCCGAGGACCTGGTCCCGTTCGACGCAACCACCTTCGTCGATTCGCTGTTCGATTGAGCCTGCCGATGAAATCCGCCAAGCCGTCCGACGAGCGCTGGATGGAAAAGGCGCTGGCGCTGGCGCGGCACGGTGAAGCGCTGGCGCATCCGAATCCGATGGTCGGCGCCGTAGTGGTGCGTGACGGCCGCGCGATCGGCGAGGGGTTCCACACCTACGACGGCCTCCGCCACGCCGAAATTCTCGCCATCGAGCAAGCCGGAAGCCGCGCCCGCGGCTCAACCCTCTTTCTGAATCTCGAACCCTGCTGCCACGCCGGCCGCACCGGTCCTTGCACCGAGGCCATCATCGCCGCGGGCATCCGCCGCGTCGTCGCGTCGATGCCCGATCCCAATCCGCTCGTTTCCGGCAAGGGCTTTCGCCGGCTGCGGCGCGCCGGCGTCGAAGTCGTCGTCGGACCTGGCGCCGGCGAAGCGCTGCGGCTGAACGAGGCGTTTGCCATGTGGATTCGCGGCCGCCGCCCGTTCGTCACATTGAAAGCCGCGGCCACGCTCGACGGTCAGCTTTCGCTCAGAAGGCCTCGCGAAAAGACACGTGCGCGGCCCGGGCAACGGTGGATCAGCTCTGAAACTTCTCGCGCCCGCGTGCAAATCCTGCGTCACGCCTCCGACGCCGTCCTCACCGGCATCGGCACGATCCTCGCGGACGATCCCCTGCTCACCGACCGCAGCGGCCTGCCGCGGCGCCGGCGCCTGCTGCGCGTCGTGCTCGATTCGCGGTTACGCCTGCCGCTCGATTCCCGGATCGTGCGCACGGCCGAAGACGACGTTGTCGTCTTCACGCTCCGCTCGCCCGAGAGCCTCGCCGCGCGCCAACTCGCCGGGCGCGGCGTCCGCGTGATGCGCGTCTCCGGGCGTGGAGGGCACATCGATCCCGCCGCGGCGCTCGCGCAACTCGCCCGGCAAGGAATTCTCAGCGTGCTCGTCGAAGCCGGCGCGAAAATCAACGGTGCGATGTTTTCGCGTGGCCTTGTCGATAAGCTGATGCTGTTTTACGCTCCCCGTGTCCTGGGCCGCGAGACGGTGCCGCTCGCGCGCATGGCTTCCGGCGCCGCCAATCCGCTGGCCGCGCTCACGCGCATTCAGCTGGAATCGTCCGGCCCCGACTTCCTCGTGGAGGGATATCTGCGCGATGTTTACCGGGATCATTGAGTCGGTCGGCAGGATCAGGCGTTTCGACCGCTCGGCCGGCGGCGGCCGGATCGAGATCGGCTTTGAATCCTCCGCGCCGAACAGGAAGCGGCCGCTGGTCGCCGGAGCGAGCATCGCGGTGAACGGCTGCTGCCTCACCGTCGTCGAGCCGTCGAGCGACGGCTTCGCCGCCGATCTTTCGCCCGAAACCATTCGCCGCACCACCTTCGGCCGGCTCGAAACCGGCTCGCTTGTGAATCTCGAGCGGCCTCTGACCGCCGGCGCGGAACTGGGCGGTCATTTCGTCTTGGGACACGTCAATGGCGTCGGACGGATTGAGAGATTGAGCCGTGAGGGCGAAAATGGATGGCTTGGGGTGCGGCTCGGCGCGGAGCTGGAGCGCTACGTGGCGATGAAAGGATCGCTCGCCATCGACGGGATCAGCCTGACCATCGCCGGATGCGAAGGCGGGCTTGCCGAATTCGCCGTCATCCCGTATACCTTCGCGCATACGAATCTGCGCGAGAAAGCCGAAGGCGATCCGGTGAACGTCGAGGCCGACGTGCTGGCGCGCTATCTCGAGCGGCTGCTCGAAAAGCCCTCGGAGACGCCCGCCTCGCGCCTGACGATCGAGCGGTTGATCGACGAAGGTTTCTGATCGGGAACCGAACAGGGGAGGCACCGATGAAGTTCTGGCGTTCCGCAATGCCCGCCTTGCTGGCGGGATGCGTCTCTCTTGCCGCGCTCGGCGGTCCGCCGCCCGCGGCCGCGCAGCAGGTTCAGGCGCTCAACCCGCCCCCGCCACCGGCCAACATGCAAACGCAGGGGAAGGTCGGCGATACCGTCTACCGCTGGACCAACGGCCGGGCGTGGATGTCGCTCAACGACGGCGCCAAAGTCGCCATGGTGGCCGGCCTCGAACAGGGAATCATCCTGTCGGTCCGCGAAAACTGGAACGCCGTGCCAAAAGAATCGCAGGCGGAGATGGTAAAAACCGCCACGCGGCTCACCGTCGGCGGCTTCACCTTCAACCAGTTGGTCCTGCAGATCGACAATTTCTACCTCCAGCCCGGCGACATCGATGTCCCTGTTGTCGATGCCTACGTCTACGCGCTGATGAAACTCAAGCAGGCCTCCGATGGCAAGTTGAAGGACTTCGCCGATCACCTGCGCAAGCTCTATCCGGCCCCGCAGGAGCCCGGGCCGCAGGAGAAGGAAAAGCATTGAGCGCGCCGCTGATCACGCTCACCACCGACTACGGGAACGGCGACCATCTGGTGGGAGCGATGAAAGGCGTGATCGCCTCGATTCTTCCCGAAGCGCGCATCCACGACATCACCCACCACGTCACGCCGTTCGACCTGCTCGACGGCGCGCTGACCGTCGTGAGCGGCTACCGCTATTGGCCCGCCGGCACGATCCACGTCGTCGTGGTCGATCCCGGCGTCGGCACCGCGCGGCGGCCGCTGCTCGTGAGCGCCGGCGGCCAGTATTTCATCGCGCCCGACAACGGCGTCCTTTCGCTCGTCCTCGATCGCGAAACCGATGTCCGCGCCTGGCACATCACCGCCGAACAATATTTCGTCCACCCCGTCAGCCGCACCTTCCATGGACGCGACATCTTCGCGCCATCGGCCGCCTGGCTCGCCCGCAACGGCACGCCGGAAAGTTTCGGCCCGGAAGTCACCGACTACGAACGTTTCGCGCTGCCGAAACCGGAAATCTCGGCATCCACCATTCGCGGCGTGATTCTGCGCGCCGACCATTTCGGCAACCTGCTCACGAATCTGCGGCCGGAAGACGCACCCCAGCTCGCTCGCGGCGCTGGCTTTCGCCTGAAAACCGGCAACGCCGAAATCACCCACATGGTCACAACCTTCGGCGAAGCCGCGCAGGGCGAGCCCTGCCTTCTCGTCGGCTCGAGCGGCTACTTCGAGATCGCGGCGAACCGCGCCAGCGCCGCGGCGATTACAGGCGCGGCCGCGCGCTCTCCTTTCCTCATCGAATTCCCCTGACGAATCCTCGCACAAAACCAAAGTCAAAGTCGGGAACAGAAACAAGGAGTTCCACGGAGGGCCCCATCGATGGCTCCCTGTTCTCTCCTCTTCCAGGCTCTCTTCATAGCCGTGCGCCCAGGCACCGAAGCCTCCGTGCGCTCCGTGCTCCTCCGTGGAACTCCGTTTTAATCTTCCCGGCTTTGCCCTTGGAGATAAGAAGGAAAGGAGTGCTCAGTCGGTCGTGTAGGTGATTTCCGTCTTGCGGATTTTGTAGCAGGCGAACGCCAGCACGGCGGCGGTGAAACACAGCAGTCCCGCGACGGCGGTGTAGGTGGAAATGGGTCCGGTGGTCACGGTGAGCAGCGCCAGCACGATCGAATGCGTGGCGGGAAGGCTGACCGGAAACAGGTGCTTGAGGTAGAACGTAACGCTCAACATTTGCAACCAGCCCGGCAGCACCGGCGTCGCCGTTTCCCAGCCAAAAAACAGCGCGCCGGCGACGATGGGATTCTTCAGCACGAGACTCAATCCGAGAAAAACGGCGCCGTAACCGAGCGCGCCCAGCGCCACAATCAGAAGATAAGCTCCCAATTGCCGCAAGCCAGGCCCGTGAAACACGTATGCCGTGCCCGCCGCGCCAAACCGGCTGTAGAGAAAATAGAAACACGCCAGCACAGCCGTCTCGAAAACGCAGATCACCACCGCCGCGCCGCCCAGGAATTTCCCGATGACCAGCACTTCCCTTCTCACCGCCGTGAGAAACGGATAGTGCAGCGTGCGCTCGACCATCTCGCCGCGAAACAGCCACGTGAAAACGCTCATGCACGCAAAAAACAGCGCCAGCCGCACGTAGTAAAACTCCATGATCCCGGCGAAAATCTGCGTATTCTGATCCAGCATCTCCGCGTCGGCGGGCCGCGCGGAGTGAAGAAACCGGTGGAGGGCCAGAATCAGAACCGGCGCAAAAGCCATCAGGTACACCCACAATCGCCGGCGAGTGAACAGGCTGCCGCGCAATTCCTGCCGCACGAGAATCCCGATCTGCCGCGCCCACAGGCGCCAGGCCGGCTCGCCGGTTCCGGATTGCGGCCGCGCCGCCATTTCGCCGGAGTTCATGTCAGGTTCCCGTCCGATCCGATCAGATACTGGTAGATCGAATCCACATCGTCGTCGGCCGGCGCCACCGCGTCGACCTCGATGATTCCCTCGGCAACCACGCGGTTGAGCAGCAAGTAGAAATTTTCCGCGTCGGCGGTGCGCACCAGAAGGCCTCGACCATCTTTCTGCAGCTTCGCCTCGACGACGCCGTCGAGCGAAAACGCTTCCGCCGCTAGCCGGTTCGCATTCGAGCAGCGCACCAGAATCTGCATCGGCTGATCGCGCACTTCGCGCCGCACTTCGTGAATCCGCCCCTCGGCCACAACGTAGCCGCTGCTCATCAGCACCACGCGATCGGAGATGCGGTCGACCTCCTCGAGAATGTGACTGGAGATAATGAGGTGCAGCCCCTGCCGGCCCAGTTCCTGGAACAAGGCCAGCGTCTCGGCCCGCGCCATCGGATCGAGCCCGTTCAGCGGCTCGTCGAGAACCAGCACCGAAGGCCGATGCGCGATCGCCTGCGCGAGCCGTATCCGCTGCCGCATTCCCTTGCTGTAGCCCGCCACGCGCCGGCCCGCGGCGTCTTGCATGCCCACGCGCTCGATGGCCTCGCTCGTGAGCCTGGCGGCATCCTGATGCAGGAAACCGGCCAGCCGCAGCGGCTCATGGATGAATTCGTTGCCGGTCACTCCCCGGGGAAAGGAATCGAACTGGGTGCAGTAGCCGACCTCGCGAAAAATTTTCCGCGGATCGCCGGGCGAAAGGCCGCGCACGAGGATATTTCCCGTGGTCGGCCGGATCAATCCGGTCATCAGGTTCATCAGCGTGGTCTTGCCCGAACCGTTGGGACCGACCAGGGCGGTGATGCCCGGCGCCAGGGAGAAGCTGACGCGGTTCACGCCGAGGATCTCCCCATAGAATTTCGAGACGTTCTCGAAAACGACCCTGTCGTTCGCCGGCGTCATCCGCGCACCACCTCGCACGCGCGCAGCCGCGCATGCAGCAGCCACAGCGATACCGCGCAGGCCGCGAGCAGCATCGCCCAGGCCGCCGAGCGTGGCACGACCCCTTGCCCGCCACGGAGGAACGTGGTGTGGAGTCCGGTGAAGAGGAGTTCGCCGAAGAGATACGAGAGGTCCAGCAGGCGGCCCCAGTGTGTTCCAAGAACCGCGTCCATGACGACACCCAGACCGGCGGGGAGCACGAAGACACCGAAGATCGCTCCGATCGCGACGATGCGCCACTTCACCCAGGCGGAAGTGGCGAGAGCGATCAGCGAAAGCAGCGCGATCCACACCGCCGAAAGCCAGACCATCGGCCCGATCATCCACAGATGCGCCCCCAGCCAGTTCTTCGGCCCCAGCCCGGCCTCGAGAAAGAGCAGCAGGAGCGCGGGAACCCACATGAGAAAGGAGAGCAGAATCGCCAGCACCGCGAATTTGCCGATGACGTATTCGGCGCGGCTGAACGGCCGGCTCAGAAAGAGCGGCAGCGCCCCGTTCGTCAAATCGCCGGCGACGAGCGTCGGACCCGCCCAGCAGGTGAGCAGAAAGACGAGCGAGGACTGGATGTCCAGGAAAACAGCGAAAAAGCGCGGTTCGACCGGCAGATTGAACGAGCGCGAAACGAGCGAAAACACCGTTCGCACCAGGTCGCTGTTCGCGACGAACACGTAACCGCCAAACAGCAGCACCGGAATCAGGCAGAAGATGAAAGCGCCCAGAAAGAAGCGCGACGCGAAGAGGTCGCGCAGCGCGTAGCGCGTCAGCACGAAGCAGCGCGACCACCGCTTTTCGCGCGGCCCGAGATAGGGCTCGTAGGCTCGCTTATAGACGGCCATTCGGCCCTCCCGCCTGCTGCATCGCGTTCAGGAAAATGTCTTCCAAGGAATCGCGCCGGTGATTCAGCCGTTCGATCCGTACGCCGTGCTCGCCAGCCACGCGGTAGACGTCGCGAATTTCGACGCCCTTCGGCAGGACCACTTTGAAGCGGTTGCCGGCAAACGCGGAGCACTCGCAGCCCAGCGCTTCGAGCGCCGCCGGGAATGCCGATTCGGCGCCGGCCGCTTCCATCTCCAGGAATCGCCGGTCCGCTTTGCGCTCCTCCTCCAGATTGCACACCGCGGCGATGCGGCCATCGCGCAGGATCAGCACTTCGTCGCAGGTCTCCTCCACGTCGTGCAGCAGGTGCGAAGAAAGGAGCAGATGGGTATCCGGCGTCTGGCGGATTTCGCGAATCAGGCCGATCAGCCGTTTGCGGCCCGGCGGATCGAGCCCGTTCGTCGGCTCGTCGAGAATCAGCAGGCGCGGGCCGTGCGCGATCGCCTGCGCCAGCTTCGCCAGCTGCTTCATGCCTAGCGAATAGGTGCCTAGCGCGCGATAGCGCGCCTCGCCCAGCCCGACGTAGACGAACGCCTGATGCGCCCGCTCGAGCGCCAGATCGGGCGGCAGCCCCGAAATCTCCGCCTTGTAACGAACGAAGCGGATGCCGGCCATCCGCGCGATGAACGCGTCGTTTTCCGGCATGTAGCCGACAAGCGACCGCAGCCGCGCGGCATCCGACCCAATGTCGAGGCCAAGGACGCGGGCAGTGCCGCTCGAAGGCCGGTGGAAACCGAGCAGCGTGAGAATCAGTGTCGATTTCCCCGCCCCGTTCGGCCCCAGCAGCCCGATGGCGCGCGATTTCAGCGTCCCGTCGAGCCCGTGGAGGATTTTGCGCCCGCCCAGTTGAACTTCGAGCCCGCTCAGTTCGATCGTCGGTGCCATCGTCACTTCTACTTTACGGCTCCCGAGGGCTGGAAGTTCCGCCATTGTTGGCGGCCGGGAAATGGACGCATTTTGGATTCGGGGGCGGCGTCACTGCACGGTCAGCGAAAGCTGCGTGCTGTGGCTCGGGGTTTGGCTCTGGTCAGCCGTCGTGCCGGTCACCGTAACAGTGTACGTACCGGCCGGAGTACCGGTCACGCTTCCGCCAGAGGAACCGGTACCGGTGCTGGCGGTGCTGCCACCTCCACCGCCGCAGGAGACACTCGATGCCAGCAGAAGCAGGAGCAACACAGGCAAGAAAACTTTCCTCCGCCGCAACGCTCCCGACCAGAAAGTCAACAGCAGAAGAATTGCGCAAGCAAGCGCCCACCAGGCCGAAGGTGCCAGCGGCGCGCGGGGCCAGGACTCGGGCGAAGCGAGCGGCAACGCGCCCGATCTCGCGGTAGTGCTGATTGTGAGCGTCTCGGTGATCGTCGTCGTACCGTTCATGGCCGCATAAGTCGGCGAAAACAAGCATGCGGAATTGGCAGGCAAGCCCGAACAGCGGAACGACACGTCGTCATTGAAGCCGTTGATGGGAGCCACGCTTATCGAATAGCTGGCATTCGACCCTGCCGTCACCGTCGCGGAATTCGTCAATGCCGAAAGCGAAAAATCCAGGATGGCGATCTGTTCGTTGGTCGTCGCCGTTTGCGAATCGAGTGTTCCGGTGACACCGAACGACAGAGGCTTGTCTCCAATTGCGGAAAGATTGCCCACCGTCAGGGTTGAATACTGACCGGGGGCGCTGGACAGAGTCGCGGGATTGAACGTGCACGTCGCCGGGGCAACGTTCGTGCAGGTCAAGGCAACGTCGCCGGTTGGCGTAGTCGTTCCCCCGACCCCAAGCACGGTGACGGAATAGGTGGCCGAACTGGTCCCGGCGAACAGCGGATTTGGCTGAGGACCCCCAACGAAGAGGCTGAAGTCCGCAAGCCCGGTTCCTGTCAAGGCGATCTGGCGGGGGCTGCCGGGGCCGTCGTCTGTAATCGTCACAGTGCCGGTTTGCGTTCCCTCCGCTGTCGGATCGAATTGCACGGTGACAATGCATCCGGCGCCCGGCGCGATGCTCCCGCCGCATGGATTTGCCGAAGTGGGCAGCGTATAGCCCGCCCCGCTCACCGCAACGCTCTGGATATTCAGGGCAACCGACTGATTGTTCATCAGCCCCACACTTTCCGTGAGGGGTGAGCTGGACTGGGCCGGTATCGGCGCGAAGGTCAGCGATGAACGCGTCAGCGACACCCCACTCGCCGCTGTGGGAGAGATTTTGGCCACGAAAGAGGTGTTCGAAAAAGCAGAAGAGGTGCAACTGCTGCAGGTAGACTCGAGCGCGTTCGCCACGGGCAGGTCCGTGTCTCGGGTCTCGCCGGTCACGTAAATATCTCCCTGCGAATCGAGCGCCATTGCGTTAACCTGCGTCACGTCGCTGCCGCCAAACGGCGAGGAAAAGAGAAGCGCCGAACCGGTGGCGTTCAGTTCGCCCACAAAGCCGCTGTTATACGACAGAGTTGGCTGAAGAGGGTTCACCATCGGCAGGTTAAGCGATGAAGAAACAGTCGAAGACAGGTCGCTTTGGTAAAGCTGGCCCGCCACGTACATGTCTCCGGAGGCGTCGAGGGCGATGGCGCTCGGCCGCAAGGTCGTGAAGCCGGACTGCTGCGGACCGAGGTACGTGGCGTACTCGAGAGCGCAGCCGTCCGGATGCACTTTGGCCACATAAGCCGGGCCGCTCGCGGAGGTGGTCTCGAACCCGTCCGGGGTTGTTGGAAAATCCCCATAATTGCTATCTCCGGTGATGTACGCGGCGCCGGCCGAATCGACGGCAATCGCTTGGCCCCCGCTCTGGCCGGTTCCTCCGAGCAGCGTCGAATAGTCCAGCGAGCCCGATAGGCTGAATTTGACGACGAACGCGTTCGGACCCAGGACGTTCGGGCCGCTATACAATCCGCGCTGAAACGCCCCAGATGAGGTCGGAAAATCCAGAGACACCGTCTCTCCGGTCGCGTAGACGGCCTGCGAGCCGCTCACTGTCACTGCGTTCACTTGGTCCTGGCCTGTCCCGCCCAGATAGGTCGAAAACACCAGCGCAGTGCCCGCGGGATTCAATTCGCTCAAAAATCCATGTTCGACTCCGGGCATGGGATCCTGTGCCTCGAAGGCGCCGGCTGTCGTGGGGAAATTCGTCAGGGTTGTGCCCCCGCCCACATAGGCGTCACCCGCCGAGTCCAATGCAATGCCATTTCCCTGGATAGCCGGGCCGAAGGAACCCAACGTCAAGGAGCCGGTTTCGCCGAGGTATGTGGAGTAAAGCAGCGACGAGCCGGAGGGATCGAGCTTCGTCACGAACGGCGCCGCGCAATACTGTGCCGTCGGATCGCTCGGATTGCAGGTTGTCTGGAATGCGCCCGACGTTGTCGGGAAGTCGGCGGCATTGGTATATCCCGTCAAGTACGCGTCGCCTGCGGAGTCAACGGCCAAGGCGCTTACCTGCGTGTACTGCGAGCCGCCCAGATAGGTCGCATACAACAGCGTCGACCCGTCCGCGCTCAGCTTCGCGACGAAGCCCATGGTCCGGCAAGGCGATTGCGAGGTGCCGCAGGTCTTCTGGAACGCGTTCGCTGTCACGGGGAAATCCGTCGACGCCGTTTCGCCGGCGACGTAAGCATTCCCCTGCGCGTCCACCGCGATCGTGTTCGCCGTGTCACCACCGGAGCCACCGAGATATGTCGAAAAACTCAGCACCGGATCGATCACCAGTTCCCGGCTGTGGTCGTAGCGTCCCAACCGGAATTCCGCGGTTTGCTTCGTCAACGCCTGCCAGCCGCCGCGCCGGTAAACGCGCTGGCCGGCCTGCCGGCCGCCAAGGAGCACCTGATACACCGCCGGTTTGTGCAGGCGAACCGCCCCGGCCGCCGTTTCTACCAGCAGATCTCCCTTCCGGTCGATGCGCAGCCCAGAAGCACCCTCGAATGCCAGCCGGATGCGGCCCGGATTGGCGCGCGGCCGGACGACGAAGTCGTATTCGAGACGCGGCTGATTTCCGTAGTAGACGAGGTCGATGCCGGGATAGACGCCTCGCGTCCTCACCTTGGCGTAGGTCGGCACGTTGGTGCGCCACGAGCGCGGATTGCGCCCGAAGAAGTAGTTCGCTTTGCCGGGCAACTCTTCCACGCCCGAGGCGGGCGCGTTCGGGTTTGCCCCGGCGAACCGCATTTCGAGGCGGACCGGTCCCGAACCTCGCTCTTCATTCACCCGCGAATTCGTGCCCGAATGCGCCTTGGGGGACATTTCGAGTTCCAATCCCGTACGAGTCACACCTAGCGCGTAGCCGGTCACATGCGCCACATACCGCAGCCCCGGCCGGAACTGGCCGAGATTCGGCTCGAAATCCAGCGGCCGCTCGGCGCGAACCAGCCGGGCGGCAGTGCGCGCCTTCGCCCGCGCTACGGTCCCTGCCACTGCCGCCGCTACACCAGGCGGCAGGCGGGCCGCGGCTGTGCTGCTCACACCGGCGCCGGATAGCGTCACGACTTGCGTGCCACCGGTTGCGTTATCGCTGATCGAGAGCGTCCCGCTCTCGGTTCCCAGCGTCGTGGGCGTGAAGCTGACGCCGATCGAACAACTCGTCCGCGGGTTCAGGCTGGAGGGGCAATTGTTCGTGGCGGCAAAGTCGCCGCTGGTCGTGACGGCGCTGATTGCCAGCGCCGCGCTTCCGGTGTTCGTCAGAGTCACCGTCTGTGGAGCGCTCGTTGTCCCCTGCACCTGATTCCCGAAATTCAGCGCGGCCGGACACGGCACCGCCGCCGGGGCCGTGATGCCCGTGCCGTTGAGCGCAACGGACAGAGTCGAGGCCTGATTCGATTGCACCTGCAATGTGCCGCCGAACGCGAAGGCTCCGGTCGGATAGAACGTCACCTGAAACTGGCAGCTCGCGCCCACGGCCAGCGATGTCCCACAGTTGTTGGTCTGGGTGAACGGCCCCGAAATCACGATACGGCTGATGTCGGCCGTCAGGTTGCCGTTGTTCGTCATGGTGACCGTGAGGGGAGCGCTCACCATTTGCTGCACCGTGTCCGGAAAATTCACCGGCGAGGGCGAACCGTTCAGGATAGCCTCAAACGTTCCGAAGCCGGCGAGGCCGGCCACGATCGTGCCATTCTGGTCACCAAGAGAAAGGTAGGCGAATTCCCAAGTCTGCAGGGTGGGCAAGAAGGTCACCGAGACGGTGCACGTCCCCCCCGCCACCAGCGTTGCTCCCGAGCACTGGTCGGTGCTCACGCCGAAATCCGCTCCGTTGACCCCGCCCACGCTCGCTGTCCCCAGGGCTACGGCGTTGCTGCTCGCATTCGTCACGGTGAAGGATTGCGCCGCCGACGTTTGCCCTATGAGGACTCCGGTGAACTCCGCCTCGCTCGGCGTAATTTCGAGTGACGGCTCTCCGCTGATCTCCACGATTTCCGTCCCGAATTGGGGATCGGGTGCGCCGGCATATTCGGCGATACCCCAGAAACTGGTTCCGCTCGGATCGAGCGAGATGCCGCTGTAGTCGCCCCAACGGTCCCCGGCCGACTCGTCGTATGGCCCCAATCCCTGCTTGACGATTGCGTAACCCCGCATCGTTCCGGGAGCGTCGGCGGGTTGGCGCCCGGTATATGCCGCCGAAGCCGCGACCAGCCCACTCGACGTGGTGAACGACATGGTGGCCGCTCCGCCGGCCTCGACGCCGAGCGCCGGGTAATAGGCAGAGCCCACTCCGGTCACGTCGCCCGACTGCGTCAGGGTCGGCGAAGTCAAATCGGCGAGGGCAATCTGGTACCACCGCGCCACCGACTGTCCGTTGCTGCCCGTGACGTTCTGTCCGCACCAGAGCGAGCCGTTACTCCATACCGCGTTGAGCGTGCGGAAATCGTCGGTAATGATCTGGCTGTTGCCTCCCGGCTGCGGCGCATCGGGCGGAATCGAAAACGAAGGCACGGTCAAGTCAGCCGACGTCAGCGTCGGAGTTCCCGACGTGGTGATCGAAGAAAAGATTGAGCAGGGTGCCCGGATTCGCCGAAAAATCCGCCGCAACGAGGAATTCGGCGCTCGGCGTGCCGTAGCTTACCGCGGGCTGAATACCGAAAGCTTCATGGCCGCCGGCGGTCTGTACGTTCTCGAACGTGGTGATGTTCAGCGTGGAGTTGCCGGCGAGCAGTTCCGCCAAGCCGATCGCCTTGATCCATGCATCCGAAAACGTGCAGGTACCGTCCGAGATGCACTGGGAACTGGCCGTGAACTGGTTGGAGGTGAGGTAGACGGCCGTCGGACTCAAACCCAAGCCTGGAAAATCCGGAAACGTATTCTCCGTATTCGCCGCGTTCCGGCCCATGAAATCGATTGCGTATTTGTACCAGAACGCCGGTCGGATCCGACGTGGCCGAGACGGCCAGCAGCACGTGCCCGTTCGTGAAATTCTTGAAATCCACTTCATCGATGGAAAGAAGGAAGCGGCCGTCGGCCTGGTCGTAGACCAGGCGAGGATCGGTGAGGCTGCCGATGACGCCCAGGCTGCTGAAGAACGTGCTCAGATTCTGAAAGCTGCCCTGTTGCGCGCCGGTTTTGTCGTAAATCGCCAGCAGCGTATTGATCGCCACCACCACATCATTTGGCCCGGCGGCCACCTGCGGATCGGGCGGGATGTAAGGCGTGTCGGTCTCGTTCGGCCCGTCGAAAACCGTCATCGCGCTCGACGCCGCCGCAGCGGCCGTTGCGGCGGCCGTTGACGGAGTTTCCTTTGCCGCCGACTGCAACAATTTTCTCAGCCGCGCGTTCGCCGCGTCTTTCGCGGCCGCATAGCCGGGGAAATGGCCGATGAACCGCGGCTGCCTCGGCCCTTTCGGCACCTGCGGCGCCGCAGTCGCGGTTGCCGACCACGCCTGCGCCACCATGCGCACATGAACTTGCCTGGTCGTGCCTGCCGTCTGGCGCACTACTCGTTGCGGACCGGCGCCCAACGCCGGCGCGGCGCCCGCCCATAGCAAGAAGAAAGTCGCGGCCGCGATCAGAGAGAGTGGCCAACGATGGAAGGAAGGAAAAGATTTTGTGTGAATCAGTGACGCTCGTGTTTGAGGAAAGCGCCCGCCCCGGCGACGATCCATTCGACCCCGTCCGAACAGCGTTTTGTGTCTTTCGCGTGAAAGCGGGCCAATCGATATCACTTCAAGCGAAGACTGTCAACCACGATTCCGAGTGGAGCGCGTCCACGAACCAGTACCGAATACTGCCTTTCGTTGGGTTGCGGGAACGGGCGAAAGCCGCGCGATGATCGAGTGAAACGCGGCTAACGGGCCAAATACATGGCGACAAGTTGTGAGCGAGTGCGCGGATCAAGCCAGTCGCGCAATGCGTCGCCAAGCAGGTTGAACGCCATCACCGCCCACATCAGCCCGAGCGCGGGAAACACAACCAAATAGGGAGCGTCGAAGAGATGGCTGCGCGCGTCGTTGAGCATCGCGCCCCAGCTCGCCGTCGGCGCGAGCACGCCAAGGCCGAGAAAACTCAGCGTCGATTCAGCCAGAATCGCGCCGGCCATCCCGATCATCGCCTGCACGAGAACCGGCTGCAGGATATTGGGCAGGATGTGGCGGAAGAAAATCCAGATGTCGGATGCTCCGAGCGTGCGCGCCGCGGCCACGTAGTCGAGTTCCCTCACCTTCAGCGCCTGCGCCCGCGCGAGCCGCGCGTACCCAGCCCAGCCCGTGACGACGAGCGCGAAAATCACGTTGTCGAGCCCGGGCCCCAGAAACGCGGTAAACGCGATGGCCAGCAGGATGCCGGGAAACGCGAGAAACGCGTTGATTAGGATGACGTTCACCAGCAGATCGACCCACCCGCCAAGAAATCCCGCCGTCGCGCCGATGAGCAGCCCGACAAATCCCGCGCCGAACACCACCGAAACGCCAACCGAAACCGATACCCGCGCGCCATACAGCACGCGCGAGAGAACGTCGCGCCCAAGCTGATCCGTGCCGAACCAGTGCGCGCGGCTCGGCGGCTCCAGCCGCTGCGGCAGGTTCTGCGCCGCCGGGTTGTAGGGAGCGAGCCATGGTGCCGCGAGCGCGACGAAGATCAGCAGCACGCTGAGCCCCAGCCCGATGCGGCCCAGCCGGCTGTGCATGACGAATTCGCGCACCGAATTCACGAGAACCTCACCCGCGGATCGACAAGCGCATAAACGACGTCAGTGAGCAGATTTACCAGCACGTAGGAGACGGCAATCACCAGAATGCACCCTTGCAGCAGCGGATAATCCCGCGCCTCAATCGCGCTGACGGCCAGCCGCCCGATCCCCGGCCAGGAGAAGATCATCTCCGTGACGATCGTTCCGGCGAGCAGCGTGCCGAACTGCAGCCCGATAATCGTCACCACGGGGAAAAGCGCGTTCGGCAGCGCGTGCCGCAGCAGCACCCGCCGCTCGGAAAGCCCCTTGGCGCGCGCCGTGCGCACGTAATCCGAGAAAAGCTCCTCGAGCATCGCCGTGCGCACCATCCGCGTGAGAATCGCGGCCAGCGCCGCGCCCAGCGTCACCGCCGGCAACACCAGATGCTCCCACCCCCCGCGCCCGGAGACCGGCAGCCATCCAATCTCGATCGAAAACAATAAGATCAGCAGCGGGCCCAGCGCGAAATTCGGTACCGAGAGCCCCAGCAGCGACACCACGCCGATCGCATGATCGGCCGCGCGCCCCTGCCGCGCCGCGGCAATCACTCCGGCCGGCACGGCCAGCGCGATGCAAACGAGCAGCGCGACGAAAGCCAGCTCGAGCGTCGCCGGATAGCGCTCGAGAACGATCTTCAGCACCGGCTCCCGGTACCGCAACGATGTGCCCAGGTCGCCGTGCACGACGCCGTCGAGATAATGCACGTATTGCACGTCGAGCGGCAGATCGAGCCCGAGCGAATGGCGCAACTGCTGGATGTCCTGCGCGCTCGCGCCCTCGCCGAGCATCTGCACCACGGGATCGCCCGGCACGATGTGAATCAGCAGGAACACCATCGTGAAGATCAGCCACAAGGCAGGAAGCGCCCACAGCAGGCGCCGAAGCAGCCGGCGCGTCATTCGGCGGCCCTGGCCGTTACGGCCGGGACCTGGCGAATCGGCGTGATCTTCACGCGCGCGACGCGGCGCCGGTTCATTTCGAGCACGGTAAAGCGGTAGCCGTCCGATTCGAAGCTTTCGCCGCCGCGCGGCAGGAAGCCGAGCTGGCTGAGCACGAAGCCGCCGAGCGTTTCGTAGGCCGTGTCTTCGGGAAGCACGATGTTGTACTGGCTCGAAAGGTCGCGCACGTTCACGGCGCCGTCGAAAACCATCGCGCCGTCGGCGAGTCTCAGCGGTCGCCGCTCGATATCGAACTCGTCGTGAATCTCGCCGACCATCTGTTCGAGGATGTCCTCGAGCGTCACGAGCCCCTGAATGCTGCCGAACTCGTCGACCACCATGGCCAGCCCCGCGCGTTTCGCACGAAACTCGAACAGCAGCTCGGCCGAGGATTTCGATTCCGGAACGATGAGCACTTCACGCAGCATCTGCCGCAGATCGAACTCGACCGGCTTGCGTCCGGATTCGAGAGCGCGCGTGCGCTCGGCGAGCACCCAGATCAGGTCCTTCACGTGAACGAAACCGAGCACGTGGTCGAGCGAGCCCTGAAAGACGGGCACGCGCGAGCGCTGCGTTTTCGCGAACAGGTGAATGACGTCCTCGAGCGTCGCCGTCACCGGCAACGCGTGGACGTCGGGCCGCGGCACCATCACCGCCCGCACCTCCACCTGGTTCAGCTCCATCGCGCCCTTGATGAACCGCTCCTCGCGCGCCGGCAGGATCCCCCGCTCGCCCGCCTGCTGGATCAGCACTTGCAGTTCCTCGGCCGTCCGCACCAGACCGTGCGGCAGCGGCCGCCCAAGCCCCAGGATGCGGACTGCGCGGCCGGCGAAGCCGTCAAGCAGCGTGATCCCCCAGCTGCACGTCGTCAGAAACCACCGGAACGGCCGCGCCACCGTCAGCGCCACCCGCTCGGCGCGGGCCAGCCCGATCGACTTCGGCACCAGTTCGCCCAGCACGATCTGCAGGATCGTGAGCAGAATGAATCCCAACACCAGCGCGGTCGTATTCGCCGTCGCCAGGCCCCAGGCGCCCGGCAGCCATTTAAAAAGAGGAAAGATGATCGAGGCCAGCGTCACCACGCCGATGAAGCCCAGCGCCAGGCTCGCCAGCGTCACCCCCACCTGCACCCCGGAAATCACACGGCTCAGCTCGGAAAGCAGTTCGGCGACGATTTTGGCTCGGGTGCTGCCCTGGTCAACGAGCAGGCGGATGCGTGTGGGCCGGACGGCAACCAGGGAGAACTCCGTAGCCGCGAAGAAAGCGTTCAGGGCTATCAGCAGGAGAACGACTAAGAGTCTCAGGACCAGCATAAGGCGAGGCCGACCCCACCCGTACAGGCCGGAACCACAGCCCAAGATTGTACCCTCCGCCCGCCCCGGTTCCAAGACGGGTTCGGCCCCGGCCCCACTTTTGCAGGCCCAGGTAGCCAGCCGCCTGAGCGCGTCCCGGAAACAAAAGACAGCTTGGCAGGGCACGTTGCACGTGCCCCAGGCCCAAGGAAGGCCCCATTGCACGGCAGGGGGACGTTGCAACGTTCCCGTGGCCCCACCCCTGCCCGGTTGCGGTAACCGCGAAGCTGGGCTAAAGTCAGCGAACCTTGGCGGAAACAGGGACAAAGCGCCGTTGGGCAGGGTGGCTCGGGCTGGTCTTGGTCCTCGTCGCCGGCATCCTCATAGGCGGCTGGTGGTGGCTGGTGCGACGGCCGCTCGCCAAACTCGATGGCTATGTCCCGCTGGATGGGTTGAAAGCGGCCACCGTGGTGGATCGCGACCGCTGGGGCGTTCCCTGGATCCGCGCCTCCTCGGTCCACGACATGCTCGTGTCCCAAGGCTACGTGACCGCCTCCGACCGCCTCTGGCAGATGGACCTGCTGCGGCGGGCGGCGGCCGGCGACCTCGCGGAAATCTTTGGCCGAGTGGCGCTTGCGCAGGACCGCGAGCGCCGAACCCTGGGCCTGCGCCAGGCGGCTCAGGCCGCTGCGGCTGCGCTCAGCCCCGAGAATCGGGCGATCATCGACGATTACGCCCGCGGCGTAAACCTCTATATCGAAACCCACCGGTGGAACCTCCCGCTCGAATTCCGCCTCCTGCGCTACCGGCCCAAGCCATGGACGGCCACCGACACCATGCTCGTCACCGCCTACATGTACGAGATGCTCACCTCCACGTGGAAAGAGGAGTTGGACCGGGCGTGGGTGACGAGCCGCGTGGGACCCAATCGCGCCGAGGACCTCTTCACCGTTGATTCCCCTTACGATCACATTCTGGCCGGCGCAACCGCTTCGCCCGCATCCACCTCCGCGGAGGCGGACCCGGCGCCCAGCGCCCGAAGCGCCGCTAAAGGCCCAGCCGAACTCGCCTTCTTCCCCACCGATCTGGCTCCTGACCTGGGAAAGCGTTCCGCCTGGCTTGACGCCCAAGCCCTCCTCGGCGCGCTGCCCTCCCAGATCGGCGCGGTGCTTGGAAGCAACAATTTCGTCGTTTCCGGCAGCCTCACCGCTTCCGGCAAACCCCTGCTCGCCAACGACACCCACCTGCCGCTGAGCGTCCCTTGCATCTGGTACATCGACCACCTCACGGCGCCGGGCTGGAACGTCGAAGGCTTCTCGATTCCCGGCGTGCCGCTCGTAATCATCGGCCACAACGACCACATCGCCTGGGGCTTTACCGACGACCTCGCCGACGTACAAGACCTGTATATAGAGACGTTCAATCCCAAGAGCCCACACGAATATCTCTACGACGGCAAATGGGTGCCCGCGACGGTGCGACACGAAACGATTCCCGTCCACGGCCATCGCGCCGTTTCCGTGGAGGTCGACGTCACGCGCCACGGCCCCGTGGTCTACCGCCAGGGCAACACCGGCTACGCACTCCAGTGGACGGCGCTCCAGCCCGGCGGCATGGGATTCGCCTTTCCGCTGATCGGGAGGGCGCAGAACTGGCCGCAGTTTCTCGACGTGATGCGGCAGATCCGCGGCCCGGCGCAGAACACCGTCTACGCCGACGTCGACGGCAACATCGGCTTCGTCGTCGCCGGCCGCATCCCGATTCGCAAAAAGGGAGACGGAGCAGTTCCCGTGCCCGGCGATACCGACGCCTACGGCTGGACCGGATACATCCCGTTCGATCAGCTTCCTCAACTCTTCAATCCGCCCGGCGGAATCATCGCCACCGCCAACGGCCGCATCGTCGGCCCCGGCTACAAATATTGGTTCACCGACCGCTGGGCGCCGCCCTATCGCACCGCGCGGATTTATCAACTGCTCCAGGGGCGCAAGGATCTGCGGCCGGCGGATTTCGACGCCATTCAGGCCGATGTCGTGAGCCTGCCCGATCGCTTTCTCGCGCAGCAGATGCTCGCCGCCGCCAAGCATCCACCTTCTGATCCCGAAGCACGGCAACTGGTGAATCATCTGCAAGGCTGGGACGGCCGCGCGGTCGCCGATTCGGTCGAAACGTCATTCGTGCATTACGCGCGCCGGGCGCTGCTCGAAGATCTGCTGAAACCGTATCTGGGCAACCGAACGAACAAATACGACTGGTGGCGCGATGTTGTGTTCGTCAACAACGTGCTGCGCGAACGCCCGGCGCGCTGGCTGCCGCACAATTACGCCAACTACGACGCCTTGCTCGCCGCCGCGGCCGATCAGAGCGTTGCGCGGATGCGCGACGTCTGGGGTCCGCGCGAGGACGATTGGCGCTGGGGCCGCGTGAACAGTCTCGAATTGCAGCACCCGCTGGCGCTCCGCGGGCCGCTGCGCTGGCTGCTGAACGTCGGCCCGGTGGGCCACGACGGCTCGTCCTACACCGTCAACGCCACGCGCGGCGGTTTCGGTCCCGCGATGCGCTTCGTCGCCGACCTCGGAAATTTCGACGATTCGCTCATGGAAATCACCCCCGGCGAATCCGGCCAATACGGCAGCCCGTATTACCGCAATGAATTCGAGCGCTGGGTCACCGGGCACGGCATCCACGCGCCATTCAGCCCCGAGGCCGAAGCCAAGGCGCGGAAACACGAATTGATCCTCGAAGCCGGGGCAAAACCTTAGAACATGACGCGGAGATCCGCGGAGGGGGCACGGAGGGCCACGGAGGACTGAAGGTCCGCTTTCGCCTCTGAAGACTCCACTTTCAACCGGGGAAGCCATCACCGTGCATTTCTGCCATGCCCGAACTGCCTGAAATCGAAGCCATGGCGCGGACCCTGCGGCCGCTGGTCGAAGGCCGCAGGATTCTCGATTGCCGCGTGATCCATGCCGTCGTCACCGGAGGCAATCCGCAAGCGCTCCGGCAAGCGAAAGGGCGCAAGGTCGTTCGCGTCGAGCGGCGAGGCAAATATCTGCTGCTGGCGCTCGATCGCGGCTGGCTCGCCTTTCATTTCCGTCTCAGCGGTCAATTCCTCTGGTTCGAGCGGCGGCGGGCGCCCAAACACGTCGACGTCGCGCTCGATTTCGCGCGCGGCACGTTGGGTTTCGTCGACCGGCGGCATCTGGGCCGCGTGCGCTGGATCGAAAGGCCCGAGGAGATTCCAGGCATCGCGCGGATGGGCGTCGATCCCCTTTCGCCCGAATTCACGCCCAAGCGGTTGGGCCAGATTTTGCGCGAAAGCCGCCGACCGGTGAAACTGGTTCTGATGGATCAGGAGAAAATCGCCGGGCTGGGGAACATCTGGACGAGCGAATCGCTCTGGCGCGCCCGAATCGATCCGCGGCGTCGAGCCGACCGGCTGACCGAACCGGAAACGCGGCGGCTGGCAGGGACGGTTGTTGGCGTCCTGCGGCGTGCGTTAGAATCCTGCCTCGATCCCGCGCCGAACTTCCGCGATCCGGACTGGTGGTTCGAGGGCGGCGACCGCGCGATTCGCGTGTACGATCGCGAAGGAAAGCGATGCCCGCGCTGCGGAACCGCGATCCGGCGCGTGCCGCAGGGCGGAAAATCCACATACTACTGCCCCGGCTGCCAAACGAAACCGAGTAGAGGCACGCGGCAACGTGCCCCCAAGAGGTGAGCGATGACCCAACCGCCGAAGAGCAATCCGGAGAAGGAAACGAAAGTCGACTTCGAGCGCTCCCTCACCCGCCTCGAGCAGGTGGTGAAGCGGCTGGAAAGCCCGGAGCTTTCGCTCGACGACGCGATGAAGCTCTTCGAGGAGGGCGTGAAACTCTCGCGCGAATGCCAGAAACAGCTCGAGGAAGCCGAAGCCCGCGTCGAAATCCTGATGAAAAAGGCCGACGGCAAATTCGTCGCCGAGCCTTTCGAGACGGAGGAATCATCCTGAACCGATCCGCGGAGCGCCCTCGGCCATGAAACTGCCCGCCTTTCTCGAGGAAGACCGCAACGAAGTCGACCAGGCGCTCGACCGTCTGTTGCCGCCGGAATCGACCACGCCCGAAACGATTCACCGCGCCATGCGCTACAGCGTGATGGCGGGCGGCAAGCGCATCCGCCCGGCGCTGTGCGTGGAAACCGCGCGCCTGTTCGACGCCGACCGCCGCGCGGCCGTCGAAATCGGCTGCGCGATCGAATTCATCCACACGTATTCGCTGATCCATGACGATCTGCCCGCGCTCGATAACGACGACCTGCGCCGCGGCAAGCCTACCTGCCACAAACAGTTCGGAGAGGCGATGGCGATCCTCGCCGGCGACGGCCTGCTGACGCTCGCCTTCGAAACGCTTTCGAAAGCGCCAATACCTGCCGAGCGACTCGTGCGCGTGATCCGGGAAATTTCGACGGGCGCGGGAACGGTGAAAGGAATGGTCGGCGGGCAGGTGGCCGACGTCGAAGCCGAAGGCAAACGGGTGGACGCGGCCACGCTCGAATACATTCACCGCTCGAAAACCGCCGCGCTGATTTGCGCCTCCGCCACCGCGGGCGCGCTCGCCGGCAACGCATCGGAAGACGACGTCGCCCGCATCAGCCGCTTCGGCGAAAAAATCGGCTGGGCGTTCCAGGTCGTCGACGATATTCTCGACGTCGAGGAATCCTCGGCCGCGCTAGGCAAAACCGCGGGAAAAGACGAGAAACAGCAAAAAGCCACTTATCCAGCCCTCTACGGCCTGGAAAAATCCCGCGAAACCGCCGACCGCCTCTGCGCCGAAGCGATGGAAGAGCTGGCGCCCTATGGCGAACGCGCCGCAAAGATCCGCGAGCTGGCGCAATTCCTCACGGCGCGCCGCGCCTAGGCTCGAGCCTTCGTGGCCACAGTGCCTCGACGCGTTCGGGGTCCTTCGCTACGCTCAGGATGACAGACTTTCACACGGTGGCGGGCGCGGCGTAGAGCTTCCCGCGGGAATTCCGACCTGCCGCTTGCCTGCTCCGCGAAATCTCCCATGAACGCCCCATCCAAACCGGGACGCAAACGGCTCGATCAACTGCTCGTCGAGCTTGGCCTCGCCGAAACGCGCCAGCGGGCTCAGGCGCTGATTCTCGCCGGCGCGGCACGTGTCGACGGCCAGCGCGTGGACAAGGCCGGTACGATGATTAAAGCCGACGCGCGCGTCGAGATCGCCGGCGAAGGACTGAAATACGCAAGCCGCGGCGGGCTGAAGCTCGAGGGAGCGCTCGAGGATTCCGCCTTGGATATCACGGGCCGCTCCGCGCTCGACGCCGGCTCCTCGACCGGAGGTTTCACCGATTGCCTGCTCCAGCGCGGCGTGCGGCACGTTTGGGCCGTCGACGTCACGCCCGAGCAGCTCGATTGGAAACTGCGGCGCGACGAGCGCGTCACCCCCGTCGGCCGCAACGCCCGCGAGCTGCGCCCGGAGGATATCGGCGAGCCGGTCGATGTTGTCACGGTCGATCTGTCCTTTATCTCGGTGACGAAGGTGCTGCCGGCGCTCGTGCCGCTGGCCCGACCGGGAGCAGATTTCCTGATCCTCGTGAAGCCACAATTCGAGCTGGAGCGCGGCCAGGTGGGCCGCGGCGGAATCGTGCGCGAGCCGGCGCTGCGCGAACGCGCCGTCGAAAAGGTTCGCGCCGCGGCCGAGGGGCTGGGCCTCGAAATCCTCGGCGTCCACGCAAGCCGCATCACCGGCGCCGAAGGCAATCAGGAGTATTTCCTGCACGCGCGAAAGCCTGCCGGATAGGCCTTGGCGCCGCATCGTGGTGCAGTACAATGGCGGCCATCTTGTGAGGGTGCCGGGAGGACGGATGATCCGTTCAGTCGGGATATTCGCAAAACCGCATCGGGAGCGAATCGGGGCGAAGATGCCCGAGCTGGTCCGCTGGCTGCGCGGCCAGGGGATCGAGGTGTTCTGCGACCGCTTCGCCGCCGAATTCGCCGGCGGCGGCGTGCCCGGGCTCACCCAGGACGAGCTGATGGCGCGGATCGAATTGCTGGTCGTGCTGGGCGGCGACGGCACGCTGCTGACCGCGGCCCATGCCGCTTCCGAGCGCGACGTGCCGATCCTGCCCGTGAATTTCGGCAACCTCGGCTTTCTCGCCACCGTCGCGCTCGACGAGCTGTATCCGACGCTCGAGCAGGTGCTCGCCGGCGAAAGCGAGACGTGGAAACACATGATGCTCGAGGTCGAGGTCTCGCGCGACGGCCGCCCGATCGAGCAACGCCGCGCACTGAACGACGCCGTGCTCACCAAGGGACTGCCCGCGCACATGATCGATTTCGAGCTGCTGGTCGACGACGTCTTCGTCTGCAGCTTCCGCGCCGACGGCATCATCTTTTCGACTCCCACCGGCTCGACCGCCTATTCGCTTTCCGCCGGCGGCCCGATCGTCTCGCCGCTGATCGAGGCGTTCGTCGTCACGCCGATCTGCCCGCACATGCTCACCAATCGCCCGCTCGTGCTCCCGTCCACGGCCCGCCTCGCCGCCCAGTTCACCGGCGGCGACGAGCCCGCCTACCTCACCGTCGACGGCCAGATCGCCGCCGAACTCCGCCATCACGATTCCGTGCGAGTCCGAAAATCGGCCAAGCACCTGCGCCTGCTGCGCCCGCCGCAACGGACCTACTTCGAAGTGTTGCGCAACAAGCTGCGCTGGGGAGAACAGTAAGATAACTCGCGTCTGGACTTAAGTGGCGCGGGCACTCTTGCCCGCGCGCTTTTCCGCGCCGGGTCTCTGTTCCTGCACCGCCCCACCCTTCGGACAAAAGTCGCCCGAAGAGCGGGGCACCCGCAAAAGCTCTCGGGAGTTTGACTCCGGAGTGAACGGAGCGGCGGGAGGGAAACGGCTTCCTTGGCGTTATTCGTTCATTCGCCGCGAACCAGGTCGGCGTAAGTCTGCCGCCGGCGAATCACGCGGAAGCGGCTGCCTTCGACCAGCACTTCCGCCGGCCGCCGTCGCGAATTGTAGTTCGACGAAAGCACGAAGCCGTAAGCGCCAGCGCCCCAAAGGACGAGCAGCTCTCCCGCTTCAACTTCGGGCACCGGCCAATCGGCCAGGAAACTGTCGCCGGTCTCGCAGACCGGGCCGACGATATCCGCAACGGTCCAGCGCTCGCGCGCCGTTGGGCGGCGCACGGTGGTCGCCGGATGCACCGCGCCATAAAGCGCCGGCCGCATCAGATCGTTCATGGCCGCGTCGATCACCAGGAATTTCTTTCCGCGATTTTCCTTCCGGTAGACGGCGCGCGTGAGCAGCACGCCTGCCGGGCCGACAATCGCGCGGCCGGGCTCGAGCAGCAGCCGGCATCCCAGCTTGCGCGCCGCGCTGGCCACCAGCTTGCCGTAATCGCGGATATCGGGAGGCCGCTCCTCGCCGTAACGCACGCCGAGTCCGCCGCCAAAATCGAGATACTCGATCCCCACTCCCATGCGGCGCAGCTCACCGACCAGAGTCGAGAGCCGCGCGAGCGCCCGGCGGAACGGATCGAGCGAGAGAATCTGCGAGCCGATGTGCGCCGTGACGCCGCGCCACTCGATCGACCGCATGCCGAGCCCGGCGCGATAAACGGCGACGGCGCGGCCCCAGTCGACGCCGAATTTGTGGGCGCGATGACCGGTGGCGATGTGCGGGTGCGCGCCGGCGCCGACGTCGGGATTGACGCGCAGCGCCGCGGGCGCGGCCACGCCGCGCCGTGACGCCTCCTCGGCCAGCACTTCCAGCTCAGCTTCCGATTCCACATTGAACAGCAGAATGCCCGCGCGCAGAGCTTCGCGAATCTCCTCGCGCGTCTTGCCCACGCCGGAGAAAACGATGCGTCGTCCGGGCACCCCGGCGCGGCGCAGCCGGTCGAGCTCGCCCGCCGAGACGATGTCGAATCCGCTGCCCAGCTTGCCGAGCGCGCGGAGAATCGACAGATTGGAATTCGCCTTCACCGAATAACACACCAGATGCGGAGCCGAGGCGAAGGCGCGGTCGAAGCGCTTCCAGGCGGATTCGATCGCCGCGCGGCTGTAAACGTAAACCGGCGTGCCGGCGCGCGCGGCGATGCGGTCGAGCGCGACGTCTTCGGCGTGCAGCCGCCCGTCGCGATACCGGAAAAACGGCGTGTAGAGTGTGGGATCGAGCGGACGCACGCGGCCGGGTTTCACTCCTTCACCCGCAAAATGACCAGCGTGCGGTCGTCGCCCGGCGGCTCGCCGCCGGCGAAGGCGTCGACTTCCTTCAGAATCCGGTCGGCAAGCTCCTCGACCGGGAGATGACAGGTTTCCCGCAGCAGATGCTCGAATCGCACGGTGCCGTACTCCTGCCCGTCGGCGCGCATGGTTTCGACGATGCCGTCGGAATAGAACACAAGCAGATCGCCCGGCGCCAGCTGCAGCGACTCCTCCTCGTAAGGCTCGGCGTCGAAGCCCAAGCCGAGCGGGAAGCCGACCAGATGCAATCGGCGGGCGTGGCCGTCGCGAACGAGCAGCGGCTGCGACTGCCCCGCGTTGGCGATGCGCAACCGGCGCCGGCCGCGATGCCAGGTGGCGAAGCAGAGCGTCATGAAGCGGCCTTCGATCTGCCGCTCGCCCAGCAGCCGGTTCATCGTGCCGAGCATGCCGGCGGGCGAAAGCTTCGCCGGAACCAGGCTGCGCAGGATGCCGATGGCCGCCGAACCATAGAGCGCCGCGGCGGTTCCCTTGCCGCTGACGTCGCCGACGGCGATGGCGAGTACCTGCGGGCCGTAGCGGCGGAAATCGTAGACGTCGCCGCCGAGTTCGCGCGCCGAGACGTAGCGGGTGGCGATCTCGAGACCGTAATCCTCGCGCGGAATTTCCGGCAGCAAGGCGCTCTGAATCACGCGCGCCGCCTGCAGCTCCCGCTCCATCCGCGCCTCCTGCCGCGACACTCGCTCGTAGAGCCGCGCGTTCTCGATCGCCACGGCCAGATGCGCCGCCAGAATCGAAAGCGCCTGCGCGTGGTCGCCGGTGAAGTAATCGAGCTGAGGGCTCTGCAGATCGATCACGCCGATCACGCGGTTCTTCACCACCAGCGGCACCGCCAGCTCCGACCGCGTCTCCGGGTTCACCGCGATGTAATGCGAATTGGCGGAAACGTCGGGCACCACGATCGGATGCCGCTCCTGGGCGGCCATCCCGATGATGCCCTGCCCGCTGCGCACCACGAGATGCTCCTGAACGCTGCGGCCATATTTCACGCTGACCGAATGGCGAAACACCTGCTGATCGGGATCGAAGAGCAGGATGCTGAAGATCTGGTAATCGATCACGCGCTTCACCAGCTCGGCCGCGCGCTGCAGCACCTCCTGCGTATCGAGCAGCTCGCTCGCCTGCCGAGTCACTTCGTGGAGCAGAAGCAGCGTGTCGGCCTGGCGCCGCGTGCGCTCGAACAGTCGCGCGTTTTCGATCGCCAAAGCGAGGCGCGAAGCGAGCAGCGAGAGCAGCGTTTGCTCCTCGCGAGTGAAGGCGTCGAGCTCGCGGCTCTGAATGTCGAGCACGCCGATGGCCTTGCCCTTGAAAAGCAGCGGAACGGCCAGCTCGGAGCGCACGCTGTCGAGCGCGTTGATGTAGCGGGAATCGGCGCTGACGTCGGCCAGGCGAATGGCCTTGCGCGCGGCCGCCGCCGAGCCGGTGATGCCCTGGCCGAGCGGCACGCGCCAGCTCTTCACCACCTCCGGCCGGTGCCCGATCGCGAAACGGAAATAGAGATCGCCGTGGGTTTCGTCGACCAGCAAAATGGCGAAAATTTCGTAATCGATCACCCGCTTGACGAACGCGGCGATTTTCGCCAGCACCTCGTCCAGATCGAGCGAGGCGTTGATCTCCTGCCCGACCTCCGCGATCAGGCTCAGCGCCTCGGCGCCGACCACATTTACACCGTTTGTTTTTTGTTCAGTCATGCAAGTGGAGTCGGGATAGACGACAACCGGCGGGTCCATCCCCCAGCGACATGCCATTATAACTGTTCAAGCGCGCCATCCCCGCAGACCCCCGTTGCGAGTGTGGAACATGACTCCATGCGGTGCGGGCGCTCCGTACGTCGCCCGCATCTGTAGGGGCGGGTTTGAAACCCGCCCCCTGCCGGAGTAAAAGCGCGCAGGTATTTGGCGGCTTATCGCGACCGAAATTCTTGAACGATTTTCGCGCCGGAACTGGTGCCGATGCGCGAAGCTCCCGCCGCGACCATCCGCTCGAGATCGGCAAGCGACCGGATTCCCCCCGAAGCCTTGACGCCAAGCCGCGAGCCAACCACCGAGCGCAGCAGCGCAACATCTTCCACAGTCGCTCCGCCCGGCCCGAATCCGGTGGAAGTCTTCACGAAATCAGCCCCGGCATTCATCGCCGCCGTCGCCGCGCGAACTTTTTCCTCCCGCGTGAGCAGCGCCGTCTCCAGGATCACCTTGAGCAGCGCGCCGCGCGCGTGACAAAGCCGCGCCAGCTGCCGGATCTCGTTTTCAACGCCGCCGTCGTCGCCCGCGCACAACGCGCCCACGTGGATCACCATGTCGATTTCCGCCGCGCCCACGCGAATCGCGCTCTCCGCCTCGAAAAGCTTCGTGCGAGTCAAATTCGCGCCCAGCGGGAAACCGGCAACGGCGCAAACCTTCACCCCGCTCCCGGCCAGCAACGAAGCCGCCAGCGGAACGTAGGCCGGATTCACGCAAGCCGAAGTGAAGCCGAATTCGCGCGCTTCGGCGCAGAGGCGGCGAACGTCGTCCGGCGCCGCTTCCGGCTTCAGCAGCGTGTGGTCGATCAGGCGGACAAGCTCGGCTTCGGTCATGGCGTGCGTTTCGGGTGGCCGTGCTCGTTCAGCTCCGGCGCCGGCACGAGCGCGCAGATGTCCTTCAGATTCCGATACCGCTCGCCGAAATCGAGTCCGTAACCGACGACGAACTGATTCGGGATCGCGATGCCGACGTAATCGCCGCGAATGTCCGGCACGATGCGCCGCGAGGGCTTATCCAGCAGCGCCGCGATGCGCAGCGTTTTCGGCCGCCGCTCCTCCAGTATGCGCCGCAGGTAGTCGAGCGTGAGCCCGGTATCGAGTATGTCCTCGACCAGAATCACGTTCAGCCCCTCGATGCTCGAATCGAGGTCCTTGATCAGCTTCACCTGGCCCGAGCTGTTGCTCTCGCGCCCGTAGCTCGCCACGGCCATGAAATCCACCGAGACTTCCAGATCGATCTCGCGAATCAAATCGGAGAGGAAGATGCACGCGCCCTTCAGCACGCCCACCAGATGCACGTGCTCCCCGCGAAAATCGCGCGTGATGCGCTTGGCAATCTCGCGCACCTTGCGCCGAATCTCGGCGCGTGGAACCAGAACTTTCAAACGATGCGATGGAGTCACGGTTCGAATCCCGCCTGCGAAGCCACCAACTTTACTGTAGCGTTCCGGGGCTTGCAAGGGCGCGGGGCCGCGGAACTCGAACGCTTCCGTGCGGCTTGCATTTAGGCCGCGAGGTGCGGGATGCTGGGGACCGCGTGGGGAGTGCCCGGCGCCGAGGTAAGCGCGGACCGGCGGCCGCCGCGCGGAACGAAACCCGGCCGCTCGAATTCCTGTCATACAGGCGGACGGCAGTTCAGTCGAGGAGGAGAACGCATGCGGGTGCACTCAGCACCGGTGAGAATTTTTACGATCGCGGCGACGCTCGTCGCGGTGGCAATGATGGGGACGCCGGCGTGGGCCGGCCGGCAAAACGGCCAGGCGGCTCCGGCGAAACAAGCCGAGCGGCAAGGTCCGCCGACCGAAGCGGAACAGGCCGGCAAAACCGCGGGCCAGTTCTACAAGAACATCAAGGTGCTCACAAACATTCCCGCGGATAAGCTGCACGACGGCATGCAGTACATCACCGCCGCGCTCGGCGTCCGCTGCGAATTCTGCCACCAGGAGGGCAACATGGCCTCCGACCAGAAACGGCCGAAGCGCGCGGCGCGGAAAATGATGACGATGCTCTTCGCCATCGACAAGGACAATTTCAACGGCCGCACCGAAGTCTCCTGCTACACCTGCCATCAGGGACACGAAAAGCCGATCGGCGCGCCGCTCCCGGCCGAAGCCGCCGAAACCGCCACCGCTCCCGCGATTCTGATGGCGCGCGCGAAACCGATGCAGCCGCCGGCCGGAACGAAAGTTCCCACGCTCAACGAAATTCTGGCGAATTACGCCGAGGCGCTCGGCGGCAAACAGGCGCTCGATGCGGCGACGTCGCGAGTCATCGACGTGGAGCGCAGCGGTGAGGAACAAAACCGGCCGCCGATCTCGCAGGAAATCTACGAAGGCGCGCCGAACAAGCTCCTGATCGTCACGCACTTTGGCCAGCGCACCTTCCGCACCGGCTACAACGGCACCGAGGTGTGGGAAGGCACGCCGCGCGGCGCGCGGTCTCTCTACGGCATGGAGGCGCTCATGCCCCCGCGCGAGGCGCAACTCAATCCGGTGGCCTCGCTCGCACAGTACAAGGAAATGCGCCTCGTGGCCATGGCGCAGATCGGCGACCAGCAAGCCTGGGTGGTCACCGGCCTCGCGCCCGACGGCACGGCCGAACGGCTGTTCTTCGACACCAAGAGCGGCCTGCTCGTGCGCCGCATGATCGTCTACCGCACCATCTTCGGCCCGCTGCTCTTCCAGGCCGATTACAGCAATTACCGCAAACAGGACGGCGTGGCCATCCCCTACAAGACGGACTGGTGGGCGGGCGGCCGCGGATTCACCGAAACGGTGACATCGGTGAAGACAAACGTGCCGGTCAACAGCGCTGAATTCGAACCGCCGGCCAAGGGCGCCGAACCCGCTCCGGGCGCAACTCGGTAGGCCAGTTCATCGGCAGTCGGGGCGGGCGCGAATCGTCGCCGATTTCCTCCGTTCCGTGTCTTCACGAACGGAGATCGCACGAAATGACGAACGGTTTGCCTGTTCGCAGCGAACAGGCACGGCGATCCGCGCCGCGCCCCGAATGGCAGGGATCACGATGCCCTCAAACGGAAATCACGATAAGAGCAAAATGGCAATGAAGCGGGCTGTTTTCGGTTTGTTGGCAATCCTGTTCGCGTGCTCCTCGATGGCGCCGCGCGCGTCGGCGGCGCAAAAGGCGCGACAGCAGGCCGCGCCGGCCGCAATCTTCACCGCAGCTCCCGTGAAAAGCAGCTTTGGCGAGGGCGAAGCCATCCTCCTGCTGCTGGGCCTGAAGAATACGGGCACGCAAACCATCATCGCCGATTCCCGTTTCGCGCTCGGCCGCACCGTCCAGGTGAGCGTCTCCGGTCCGCAGGACAAAACGGTCGACTGGGCGGCATCTTTCGATGCGGGCGTACCCGGCTTTCAGACGATCCAGCCCGGCAATCAGATCACACGAGTCATCTGCCTGAATTGCAGTTCGCGCGATCCCTTCGCCTATCCGTTCGCCGATCCGGCGACCTACACGGTGCGCCTCGAATACACGCCATCGAGTCTCACGCCGGCCGAGCGGGTAAGCTTTCCGCAGGCCGCGGCTCTTGACCACAACATCGCGGCCGCGCCGTTCGAAGTGCATGTGACGGCGCCTGCGCTTCGCTTCACGGCCCAGCCGGCGCAACCCGTTTTCCACGTCGGCGATCCGATCACCTTCAATTTCCGCCTGCAAAACACGGGCAGCCAGGGCGTGCTGGCCGCCTACGATCTTCCGCTCAAAGGCGCGGTGCAACTGCGCGTCACCGACGCGAGCGGCAAGCAAGTCGCGCCGACCGGCCGGCCGCAGAGCGGCCAACCCCTGCTCAGCACCATCAACGCCGGCAGCGCAATCGAAGCCTCGTATCCAATCACTCCATTGAATCTCTACGGAACAATCGCCCAGGGTTTCGACATTCGCCAACCGGGAACCTACACCGTCCAGGCCATCTACGATCTCGCCCAGCCGATCGACGTGCTGCAAGGATACGTCGGCATGCTGCCGGTCCTGATCGTCCCCGGCCCGCTCGCCGCCCCACCAGTGAAATTCACTGTCGAGCCGGCTCCCACTCCCAACCAGAATTGAGCAGAACCGGCGATCGCGCCGCCCTTCTTGCGGGCTACGGCGGTCCCGATTTCGACGCCCAATTTTCCCAAGTACAGTAAATCTCTAGTCGAATGCAGCATTTTTGTTCCGCCCGGTTTGCTCTTGACATGACCGACAAGTCGCCTTAATAAGCATCAGAACAGGCCACCGCTTCCCAAGAGCGCATTCGTGATGCCTGATCCCGTGAAAAACCTTGCGTCTCGGAGTCGTGCATACCGGGACGTGTACGATCTCGTCCAAATTCAGGGGTGAATGCAAAACAGGGGCAGCAGGAGGGGTTCGATGCGAGGGAAAACAAGAATTACTCTGCTGGCGCTCGGGGTGGGAGCGCTGGCGCTGATCCTCGGCGGGCCAATCCCGGCGCTTGGCCAGGCGGCGGGCACCGGCTCGATCACCGGCACGGTGAAAGACGTTTCCGGAGCGGTGGTGCCGGAAGCGCAAGTGACGGTGAGGAACGTGGACACGGGCGCCGTGCGCGAATTGAAAACGAGCCAGGAGGGCCTGTACTCGGCCCCATATCTGCAATCGGGCACCTACGAAATCCGCGTAAACAAGCCCGGCTTCGCCGAAGTCGTGCGGAAGGGCCTGGTGCTGCAAGTGGGGCAGACGCTCAACGTGGATATCCAGTTGCCCCTGCGCACCGCGCAACAAACGGTGACGGTGACCGGCGCGGCCCCGCTCATCGATACGCAGAAGACCGACGTGAGCCAGGTGATTTCGAGCGTGCAGGTGCAAAATCTGCCGCTCAACGGCCGCCGCTGGAGTGATCTGCTGCTCTTGACGCCGGGCGTGAGCGAGGACGGCGCCTACGGCCTCGTGAGCTACCGCGGCATCAGCGGGCTCTACAACAACAACATGGTCGACGGCGCCGATAACAACCAGGCATTCTTCAGCGAAGCGCGCGGCCGCACCCGCCTGCCCTACGGCTACAGCCTCGATGCCATCAAGGAATTTCAGGTGGTGAACTCGGCCTATTCGGCCGAATACGGGCGCGCTGCCGGCGGCATCATCAACGCCGTCACCAAAAGCGGCACCAACGATTTCCACGGCGACGCCTTCTACTACATCCGCGACAGCTCCTGGCTCGCCCAGGACCCGATCGCCAACGCCAGCGGCCAGCCCCAGCCTCCCGAACGCCGGCAGCAATTTGGCGGATCGGTGGGCGGGCCCATCGCGAAAAACAAACTCTTCTTTTTCGCCAATTACGACGAACAGAAACGCAACTTCCCGGCCATCGTCACCCCGTCGGTTCCCTCCGTCTGGAACCAGCAAATCGCCACGTGCCTTGCCGACGCCAGCCTGGCGAGCGCCTGCCAGCAGGTCGCCGGAGCGCTCAATGCCGAATTCAACACCACCGTTCCGCGCACGGGCGACAATTACATCGGCCTCGGAAAGCTCGACTGGCAAATCACCCAGAATAATCGCCTGAGCGGCGAGGTGAACATCCTGCGCTGGGATTCGCCCAACGGCATCCAAACGCAGCCGGTGCTGAACGTCGCCGAATCGGCAAACGGCGGCGATTTCGTCCACGATCAGTTCGTGAACGCGCACTGGAATTCCGTGCTCACGCCGAACGTGGTCAACGAAGTCCGCTTCCAGTGGGGCGAGGATCTCGAGTTCGAAAACGCCAATCAGTCCGGCCCGAACTTCGGCTTCTCCACCGGATCGATCGGCGGAGCCAGCTTCGGCATGCCGAACTATCTGCCGCGCGGCCTGTTCCCCGACGAAAACCGCTACGAATGGATCGACAACCTGAGTTGGATGCGCGGACGCCACCAGATCAAGACCGGCGTCGACATCAACCACGTCAACGACAACATCCAGAACCTCTTCAACGGCGGCGGCGTCTACAGCTACAGCGGCTCGACGGCGCTCCGCGATTTCGTGAGCGACATCACCAACGGCACTCGCATCTACCGCAACTTCATCCAGGCCATCGACCCGATCACCGGCAACGGCTCCGGCCTCTTCTCGACCAATGACTACGACTTCTACGTCCAGGACGCGTTCCGCTGGACCCCGAATTTCACCGTTAACCTCGGCCTCCGCTACGAAATCCAGGTCATGCCCACCCCGCCCAAGCCGAATCCCGCCGTGCCGGAAACCTCACGCATCAACACCGACTCGAACAATTTCGGTCCGCGCATCGGCCTGGCCTGGGATATCGGAGGGCGCCAGCGGCAAGTGGTGCGCGCGGGCTACGGAATGTATTACGGTCTGACGCAGAACAGCACGATCTTCGACGCGATGTTCCAGAACGGAATTTACCAGCAGAGCTTCACCGTCACTCCGGCGCTGGGACCCGGTTGCGCCCCGCGGGTGCCGAACCTCCTGTTCCCGCAGCCGAATACCGCGCCCGCTTTCGGGCCAATCTTCGCTTCCGGTCCCACGCCTTCGGCGCAATACGCGAATCTCGCCGCGTTCGAAGCCGGCTGTCCATCCGCGGGCGCCAGCTCAACGATCTACATTGTCGATCCGACCTACGTGAATCCGCTGATCCACGAATACGACGTCGCCTACGAACTGGAACTGCCCGCCCATTTCGCGTTCACCGTCGACTACATCGGCTCGCGTGGCCTGCATCTGCCCATCGTCGTCGACGCGAACCTGCCTCCGCCGGATACCACCGCGACCTACCTGCTCTACAAAGCCAACGGCCAGCTCGCCGGGCCGCCCCAATTCACCGTGCCGTACTTTTCCGGCAAGGTACCGCGCCCACGATCCACGCTCGGCGCTCTGCCGGAAATCAAGAGCGTGGTGAACTCCTGGTACAACGGCCTGGTGCTGCAACTGCGCCGGCAATTCAGCCAGGGATTTCTCTTCAGCGCGAACTACACCTGGTCGAAAGCGATCGACAACGGACAGGTGGACGGCGGAGGCGGCACCTTCTTCGGCACTGTCAGCCCACTCAATCCCTACGACCTCAAGGCCGAATACGGTCCCTCCGACATGAACATGCCGCAGCGATTCGTCTCCAACTTCTACTGGGCCGCTCCCTTTGGCAACTGGGTGCGGAGCGAAGCGGCAAAACGCCTGGCCGGCGGATGGCAATTCTCCGGCATCGTCCGCGCGCAGACCGGCTACCCGGTCACCGAGTTCATGGGCAGCTCGCCGTTCTGCCCAAGAGGCACCGATTACAGCCTCACCTGCGGCGCCATCAGCGGCTTCGCCGGATTCACCAACGGCCGCGTGCCGTTCCTGACGCGCAACGGGCAGGTCACCACCCCGTCGGTCTACCTGGTGGATTTCCGCGTGAACCGCAAGTTCCGCATCTCCGAAAACACCTCGTTCGAGTTCATCTGGGAAGCCTTCAACCTGTTCAATTTCACGAATGTCTTCAGCGTGAACGACGTCGCTTACAACTTCTCGAGCCCGGGAAGCTCCGGCTGCCCGAGGACGATCACGACAGCGCCGGGAGGAATCTACGGCGGCTGCGTGCGGCCGTCGACGGCATTTCTGGCGCCGGAAAGTACGAGCACGTCGCTCTACGGCGCGCGCCAAATGCAGTTCGGCGCCCGCTTCACTTTCTGAGAGGCGCGCGGCGCAGTCTGCACAAAGCCGAGATTGAAACGATGTCGGATGCAGCCTTCAGCGACTAAAGCCGCGTTGGTGTGCTGGCATCTGATTCTGGCGCAACCAGTAAGGGGCACGGCTTCACCGTTTGCGGGAAAAATGGGCAGGACTTCGGGGGTCGCGGCGGAACCTGTCCCGACAGGGTCGGGAGCCGCGACATAACGCCCGCAAAATCAAAGGGGTTTTAGCCCTTGAAGCTTCCCAATAGGACACTCTAGGGTTTCAGCGAAGCAACGCTGGTGTGCAGCGCGTCACTGATCACCTGGCGGAGGCGGAGGTAGGTATCCGGGGTATACCCCTTTTGCAAGAACCGTATCCGCCCGTCGGGACCGATCAACACGTAGGAAGGAATGGCATCGGAAGAGAAACGGTCGAGCAGCTTGCCCTGCGGGTCCCAATCCTGCGGCCAGCGAATTCCCTGCTGCGCGACGAAGGCTTCGAACTTGCTCTGGTCCTCATCCTCGCTGACGCCGATCATCACGAAGCGCGGATCGCGAAACTCCCGGTGCAGGCGGAACATTTCCGGCAGCGCCTCGCGGCAAGGGCCGCACCACGACGCCCAGAATTCCAGCAGAACGTACTTTCCGTGCAGGTCGTCGCGGGAATACGACTGGCCGTCGACGGTGCGCAGCGCGAAATCGGGCGCGCGAGGGAAAACGGTGACGCTCGCCGGGCGGGCTCGGAAAACGTGCACGCTGACCACGATCACCGCCACCGTGATCACCGCCCAGCCGATTCCCAGACTCTTGAGCGGCTGTGCGCCGATCGCGGGCCGGAACATCCACACGATCCCGACAACAAACAACGCCAGAGTGACCGCTACCCACCCAAGGTAGAGAACCATCGGAGCATCCAGCAAAATGGCGGGCGGCGCGGGCATCATTCTGGCTTCATTCTACCAGCAACACGCCGGAGCAAAACCCTCACCCCTTCGCCGGTCAATCCTAAGAGTCACCGGTCGCGCGCTCGCCATTCGGCCAGGGCGGCCACCACTGCCGTTTCGGCCTGCTCCCAGGTTTCGGCGCGCGGTCCGGGAATCGTCCGGTTGGTGGAATTGGAGAAGATGATGACGCGGCGATGCTCTTTCATCAGCGCGTCGAGATAGGGCGGACCGTCTTCGATGTAGAGATCGGCGCCGACGGCGCCCTTGTCGCGCAGGAAGCAGAGGTCCCAATAGGGGATGCCGTTCCGGTCGAGCCACTCGATCGTTTGGCGGACGGCGAGCTGGTGTGCGTATTTGATGTACAGGCGATGCGTGATCACGCGAATGCGGACGTCGTGGTCGTAGGCGAGGCGCCGCAGCGCCGGGCCGGCGCCGTCAACCGGCGCCAGCGTACGGAACAGGTCCCGCTGCGTGACGGCGAAGCGGTGCAGCTCGTCATATTCGTTGGCGCCGATTCCCCACTCCGGCAGGCCGTAGCTTACTTCGCGCGGAAGCGTATCGACCGGCTTGCCCAGCCATTCGGCCGCAATCGGGCGCAGCCCTCCGTAAAAATCGGCCACCGTGCCGTCGAGATCCACGCCCAGGACGAAGCGTTCCTCGCTCATTGGCGAGCACCTCCGTAGAGGGGAAAGTGTAGCGCGTTCTCCGGGACTCGCGCCTCGCCGAGAGAAAAGCAGATTCCTCGCTTCGCTCGGAATGACAGCCTGGAACGTTGCTTGAGCAGGAATCCTCACCGCTGCCCGAATTCGCCTCACAGTCCTTACGGTAAAGCCCGTCCGCGCCGCGCTTGGAATTCCTGCTATGCTGGCGCCGTCAGGCGTTTAGCCCGCACCGCGAAATTCAGCGCCTTTTCCGGTTCCCCCCGAAAAAAGCCTCAAAATGTCCCGCTTAAAAAATTTCATTTCCTTGATTCTCCACGACTTCCACCCCGTTCAGCTCGACACGTGTCCCGGTTAGAGGGGTTTCGGTGACACCCTCCAGCAATCTCTCCCTCCAACTCCCATTCCATTGTTTCTCCATGGCTTACCTCCCATCCTCGCCCGTCAATGCATCCCGCCGAAACGCACCCCGGCGACACCCTGAAAACTCCAGTGACACCCTGAAGAGTTTGTGCGGCAACACACTCTTTCGTAAGAGCACGGCTTCAGCCGTGCCATAAGGCCCTCCGTATCAATGCGGCTTTAGCCGCTGAGGGCTGCGCCCGTAAGTTGCCGCACAGACAGGCGGTCGTCATTGGCCAGGGGCGCGAGCCGGGTGTTATTTTGAAATGGCGCCCGAGCCGGCGAGGCTGCTGATTTTGTAACCGGCCATTCGCTTCCTGCGTGTTGCCTGGCGGCGGGCGCATAGAATAGGCAGAGCGTGTCCTTGGAAGGTTCGTGGAAATAGAAGTGTCGAATCAGCCGCAATATCAGGAAAACGTGCCACTCGCGCAGTTTTCGAGCTACCGGATCGGCGGCCCGGCACGGGTGTATTGCGAAGCGAAGAGCGTCGAGGCGGTTCGCGAGGCGGTGGCCGAGGCACGGCGCCGCGGCTGGCGGCTGTTCATCCTCGGCGGGGGCACGAACTTGCTGATCGACGACCACGGCTTCGACGGACTCGTGCTGCGGCCGAATCTCCGCGTGCTCGAGGCCGAAGGAACGCAGGTCAAGGTTGGCGCCGGCGTTCTGGTGGCCGAACTGCTGGAATTCCTTGTGAAGCGCAGCCTGGCGGGACTCGAATGGGCGGGCGGATTGCCGGGCACGGTGGGCGGAGCGGTGCGCGGCAACGCCGGCGCGTTCGGCGGCGAGATCAAGGACGTCGCCATAGAGGTGGTCAGCCTGAACACCGAGACGCTCGAGGTGACCTCCCGCGCGAACGCCGAATGCGGCTTCGGCTATCGCAACAGCGTCTTCAAGCAGCGCCCGGGAGAAATCATTCTCACGACGACCTTCGCCCTGCGCGAGGGCGACCCCGCGGAAATCGCCCGCGTGATCGAGGAACGCAAGGAGTACCGCCGGCGCCGGCATCCGCTCGAATATCCCAACATCGGCAGCATCTTCAAGAACGTGGATTTGAAGCGCGTGCCCGAGGCCGTGCGGGAATTGTGCGCGCACGTGATCAAGGTGGATCCGTTCCCGGTAATTCCTACGGCGTTCCTGCTGTCCGACGCGGGACTGAAGGGGCTGCGCCGCGGCGGGGCGATGATTTCGCCCAAGCACCCGAATTTCATCGTGAATATCGATCACGCCAGTTCGGGCGACGTGCGCGCGCTGGTGGCCGAGGCGAAGCAAACGATCCTGGACCGCTTCGGCGTGCAACTGGAAGAGGAAATTCAGTACGTCAACGGACTGTGAGCACCAGCTCCAGTGGCTGAAGCCCCCGATATTGTGGCGCTTTTTGTCAGGGCTGATGCCCTGACCCCCGATTAAAGCTCTGGCCAAACACGGCGTTACCGCGCGAGGGATTCGATCACCGCGGGCAGGTGCCGCCCTGAAGGGCGGCGCTACACAAGCAGCAGCCGGCACATCCCGGATTTGAATTCCCGTGCGGCTCCCGGCACACTGAGTTCATGAACTACGACCTGATATGCATTGGCGCGGGCCCGACCGGCCTTGCGACCGCCATTGAAGCGCGGCGCGCGGGGCTGCGGCCGCTTGTCATCGACAAGGGCTGCCTGTGCAATTCCCTTTTCTATTACCCGACGAACATGATGTTCTTCACCACGCCCGAGCGGATGGAGATCGGCGATTTGCCGATGATCGCCAGCGCGGGAAAGCCTACGCGACAAGAGGCGCTGAAATATTACCGGCGCGCGGCCGAGCACTACGCGCTGGAGCTGCGGCTCTACGAGAGCGTGACCGCGGTCGACGGGCACGACGGAAACTTTACCGTGGTGACGCGGACAAAATCGGGCGCCGAGAGCCGTTACCAGACGAGGAAAATCGTGGTCGCCACCGGCTACTACGATCAGCCGAACCTGATGGGAGTGCCGGGCGAGGATTTGCCGCACGTCTCGCACTACTTCCGTGAAGCGCATCCTTTCTGGAACCGCGACGTGGTCGTGATCGGCGCGAAAAATTCCGCAGCGGAAGCGGCCCTCGATCTGTTCCGCGGCGGAGCGCGGGTGACGCTGGTGCATCGCGGGCCGGCGCTTGGGGCTTCGCTGAAATACTGGGTGCGGCCGGATATCGAGAACCGCATTCATGCCGGCGAGATCAAGGCGCATTTCGATTCCCGCGTCACGCAAATCGAGCCCGGTCAGGTGCGTGTGCAATCGAACGGCGCCGAGCGCGTGCTCCCGGCCGAACAGGTGTTCGCGATGACCGGCTACCAGCCGGATTTTCACTTCCTGCTTCAGCTCGGCGTCGAGCTGGCTCCCGAAGCGCGGCGGCCGCGCACCGATCCCGAGTCGCTCGAAACCAACGTTCCGGGAATTCATCTGGCGGGCGTGTTGATCGGCGGCGAGCGCACCGGCGAAATCTTCATCGAGAACGGGCGGTTTCACGGCAAGAAGATCGTGGCTGCGTTGACCGGCGCGCACGTGGCGGGGACGGAGCCGCACGCGGCGCCGGGGGAATAGGGCGCTCGGGCGCCTGCTTCCCGGCCCTCACTGCCTGCGAATATTTACATAGTGCCAAAGGCGGGGCGACCCATCGGGTCGCCCCTACAGTGGTTCGTGGCAAATACGCGGAAAAGTTTCGAAGGGCGCGCCGGCGGTTCGGCCCGGAGGTCGTTGGCACAGGCGGCCGGTCGGGCCGTGGTGGCGCTTTCTCAGGCGTAGTTCTTGATGGCTTTTTCGATGTGCGGGCCGGCCTTCATCAGATCTTCGATGGTCATGGCCGGGAGGATTTCCACGCTGGCGTTGAAGGCGAGGAAAAACGGTTCGGCGACCATTGGGATCTGGGACGGGTCCTTCAGATCGACGACGAAGATGCCGCCGCGCTGGCCGCGCTCGGCGGTGAAATAGGCGGCCTCCGGTTTCAACTCTTCCAGCACGGACTTGATGGTTTTCTGCAGCTTTCCGGATTTGATCGCTTCGTTGCTTGTTTCCACGGGGAAATTCACTTTGATGATGCAACGCATGGGGCTTTCCTCCTTGTTCTTGAGCGGCGATAAGATGCCGGGACGCTTCCGGGGTCTGCGTGAGCCCTCAGCGGCTAAAACCGCATTGAAAAGGCCTCGATTACGGCACGGCTAAAGCCGTGCCCTTACGAAAATAAAAGTTGCCACGCAGGCTCTTGCGCCTCGTCAGTTACAGGATGATTTCCCGGATTGTACTCCTGTTTTCCCGATCAGCGGGTTAGGTTTCCAATTTCGACGTGGAAGCGGCCGAGCAGGCCGCCGGTGGCATGCTCGACGGCGGTGACGGCGAGCTGATAGCCGACCTGCGCGTTGACGAGACTCTGTTCGGCCTGCGCAAGATCGGTCTGTGCCTGCAGGACGAATTGAATCTGCCCGGCGCCGAGTTCGTATTTGCGCTGCTCGGCCTGGAGATTTTTCTGGGCGAGGTCGTAGGAGATTTTCGCGGCTTCGGTCGAGAGCTTCGACTCCTCGAGCTGGTGGACGGCGTTGGTGACGTCGAGGGTGATGACCTGCCGGATCTGGCGCTCGGAATAAAGATCGTGGCGCCGGGCGACGAGCGCGTCGCCGAGATTGGCCTGGGCGGCGCGGTTCTTGATCGGGAAAGTAAGGGTGAAGCCGGCGCCGTAGACGGGATAGCCGAAGCCGAAGACCTGATGCAATGCGTCGCCGAAGCCGCCGGGCGAAATGATGACCGGCGGAGTTACGGCGCTGTTGATTTCGTCGCCGCCGAGGCCGTTGCTCTGGAACGTGCCGGTGAGCGAGAGATTGGGTTCGAGCTGATTGCGCGCGAGGCGAACGCCGGTCTCGTCGTTCAGGAGCTGCTCGCGCACCGACTCGATTTCCGGCCGGTTCGTCAGCGCCTTGGCGAGCGCGGTGGAAATATCGGTGGAGAAGAGCGCGCCGGACGGCCGGGGCGAATCGGTGAGATCGAGAGCGAGGGCGCGAATATGGGGATCGACATCGGCGCCGATGACGTTGCGGAAATTGTCTTCGGCCTGCACCAAGGCATATTGGGCCTGAATGACGGTGACGCGGCGCAGGGCCATCTGCGACTGCGAGCTGTAGATATCGAGCGGCGAAAGGGCGCCAAGATCGAGCGCGCGCTTGTCGTGGGCGTAGCTCTGCCGCGCCTGGGCCAGCGATTTTTTCTGCACAGCAAGATTTTCACGCGCCTGCACCACGTTCCAGTAGAGCGCAACCACCGACTGGATGATGTTGTTGACCTCGGCCTCGAAATTGTCGCGAGCCTGCGACAGATTGCGCTGGGCGATGACGATGGGGGCGCGATTGGGAAAGATTCCGCGGTTGCGCAAGAGCGGCTGGGAAAAGGAGAAGGAAAAATTGCCGTTGACGGAGGGGTTGAAGAAATTGAAAGTGCTGTTCGTCGAGAGCTTGTCGGCCGAGAGGCCGAGTTGAACGTTCGTGCCGGTTTCGAACGTTCTGGGAGTAGCCGAGCGCGGCCTGCTGGGTCAGGGTGCTGAGCGTCGGAGCGCCCTGGAGCTGGCTGTAGGAGGGCGAATTGGCGCGCGTGGCGGTGAAGCCGGTGGTGACCCCGGGATCGAAGGGAGAATGGGAGCGCTGGATCTCGTCTTTCGCGGTGCCGATGGGAGCGCGATCGAGCTGGACATCGGTATTGTTGGCGAGCGCGAGACGGATCGCGTCCTCGACCGAAAGGCGCAGCTTGCCGTCGACGATGTAGCCGCGGAATCCCTGCGGCGCCGGCAGGCTCGCCTGCGAGTGCCGGCGGAGCGCCAGTTGGCCGGGCATGTGATGCAACAGCGGGAAAGCGCTCTGAGCCCAAAGCGACGGCGCCGCGAGCACGAGCAAAATGGCGCAGGCAAGCCAAGCGCGCGCAAACTTCATCTGTCCCCCTCCCGAGGCGGCGCTTCGGCCGCCTCACAGACGATTATTCGTAACGGATGGCTTCCACCGGATCGAGACGCGAGGCCTTCACCGCCGGATAGGCCCCGAAAATCACGCCCACCGAGATCGAGACGAGAAAGGCGAGCAGGATCGAGCTGACCGTGACGATCGTCGACCAGCCGGCGACCCAGGCGATCAGACGCGACATTCCAAAGCCGAAAAAGATGCCGAGCACGCCGCCGGCAAACGAGATCAACACCGCTTCGATCACGAATTGGCGAACGATGTCGCTCTGGCGCGCGCCCACGGCGCGCCGCACGCCGATTTCGCGCGTGCGTTCCAGGATGCTCGCCAGCATGATGTTCATGATCCCGATGCCGCCGACGAGCAGCGAGATCGAGGCGATGGCGACCATGATGGTGTTGAACAGGCGCTCGGTGCGCTGCTGCTGGGCGAGCAGTTCGGCGGGCACGATCACGTCGAAATCGCCGGCGTGGTGATGGGAGGTATTGAGGACGCCGCGGACGACGGCGGCGACCTCGGGGCTTTGCGCGGCCGACGCCAGGCGGAGATAGATGCCGTCGATTTCGTCGTGCAACCCGCTCTGCGAATCCTGGAGGCGGAACAACACCGAGTTCACCGGCGCGTAGATGAGATTGTTGAGATCTTGCTGGGGCACGCCTTCGACGCCGCCCTCGACGGAGAGCTGCGGCGCGGCGACGCCGATCACGTGGAACCACTGGTCGTCGACCTTGACGTAACGGCCCACGGCATCCTCCGCGCCGAAAAGCGCGGCCTTGGCGCCGGAGCCGAGAACGCAGACCGGCGCGCCGCGCGCGTTCTCGGCGGAATCGAAGAAGCGGCCCTCGACCGCGCGCAGGCCCTCGATTTCCGGATAGCTCGGATTGACGCCGTACACAACCGGCGCCGCCCCTTGCGGCTTCGGAATGAGTTTGGCGGGTGTGAAACGCTTGCGGGGAGACGAGGCGACGATTCCAGAGACGTCCTCGCCGAGAACGCGGTAGTCCTCGAGCGTGAGGCCGGGCGAGATGCGCCGCACCTTCTGGAGGGCCTGGCCGTCCTTCGCCTCCTGGGCCTCCACGATGAGGTTGCGCACGCCGAGCTGCTCGATGAATGCCATCGCTTTCTGCTGCGCGCCCGCTCCGATCGAGAGCATGGAAACTACGGCGGCAACGCCGAAAATCATGCCGAGCATCGTGAGCAGAGAGCGGAGCTTGTGAAGCAGGAGGTTATCGAACCCGAGCCGCAGATCGGGCTGCCACCGCGCGAGGGTGCGGCGGAGGGAACGCGAATCCGCCGAGAGTGACCGGGAGCTCACGATCAACGTTCTCCCTGCCCGAGCACGGGAGCCGGGGCGGCCGGCTTTACCGGTCCCGCGTTCTGCTGCTCGGGATTGACCAGCGCGACCTCGGTTCGCGCCGCCATGCCGTCGATGACGGCGGTGGCATCGGTGAGATAGCGAATCTTCACGTTGCGCGACTCGAAGCCGCTTCCGCTCCTCACGTACACCTTCGGCGTCCCGCCGAGATCGAAGACCGCCTCGCGCGGCACGGTAAGAACATTTTGGAGCTGCTTGCCAAGGATCACGAGCTGCGCGGAGAATCCGGGCCGCAGCCGAGGGTCCGGGTGGTCGAAGCGAACGGTGATATGCACCTCGGCGTTCACCCCAGCACCGAAAAAACCGCCCGCCGCGATGCCGGCCACGCTGGACACCTTGCCGGTGAATGTGGCGCCGGGAATCGCATCGACACGAATTTCGACCGGGTCTCCCTGCTGAATATTCGTCCGGTCGGCCTGCGCGACCTGGCCGGCGATTTCGAGGCGACCGATGTCGATCACGTCCGCCACCTGGGAACCCGGCCCAACCTGGTCGCCAACCTGGTATTGCGGCAGAGTCATTCCGGAAAAGTAGATGCCGCCGCTCGCTCCCCAGTTTTGGTTCACGACCACAAGGCCGTCGATGGCGGCGCGAACCTGCATGCTGGCGATATTTTTCCGGGCCTCGCTGATCGAAAGGCGCGCTTTGTCGAGCTTCTGCCGGGCAAGGGTGATGGCGGCCTGGTTCGAAGCGAGGTGCGACTGCATATCCTGCTGGAGCTGGGCGAGGGCGCGTTTCGCCTCGTCCAGCGCGAGGATATTCTTCTTGGCGTCAATCGCGCTCAGCAGTTCATTCTTGCTCACCTGGAGTTCGGCCTGACGAACGGCGAACTGGTCGGTCAGCAGAGCGGTCTGATCTTCGGCGGACTGGACCGCGGCATCGTCCTTGGCCTTGGTGATCTCCTGCTGGGCCCCGTTGAGATCGGACTGGCTCTGGGCCAGGTTGTACTCCTGCTCGCTCGGGTCGAAAGCGACGACGATGTCGCCGGCCTTGACCGCCGAACCCGTCGGAAGCAGGCGAATGATTTGCAGCGCGCCGCCGCCGATGGGAGGCGCGGTGAGTGGAATCATATGCGTGGAACGCAACTCGCCGGTGGCGCGCACCTCGAGCCGGAAATCGCCGCGCTTGACCTGGGCGACGGGGATGGGCGCGTCACCCGGCTGGACGGCGCCGCGAAGCGAACAGCCGGCCAGACTCGCGGCCAGCAGCGCCGTCCCCATCAGGCCACTTGCCACATGCAGCAAAGCGATCGCCGATTTCGCCTTCGATCTTCCGCGTGTCCGTGTTTGCATCGCCGGTTTCTACGGGAGAAGGTTCGGGATCTTTCAACGCCACCCGCTCTCCCACTTGCAATCCTTTCGCCACCAGAACCTGACCGCCGCTCTGCTGCGCGACGGCGATCTTGCGCGCTTCGAATTTCGAACCGTCGAGAACATAGGCCACGGTCTCGCCGTTTTTGCGGAAAAGCGCCTCGGCGGGAATCAGAATGCCGCTCGCGACGCGATCGACGGCGACACGCACCGTACCGCTCATGCTGGGCCGCAGCCGCTCGTCGCCCTGGTCGAGCGCGATGTGCACGGTGAAATCCCGCGGAGGCGGCCAGCCTTCGGAAAAATCCACGCTGGCAAGCGTGCTGATCGACTTGATGTGGCCCGTGAATGCGCGGTCCGGAATGGCGCTGAAGCGCAGGTCCGTTTTTTGCCCCACTTGCAGGCGTCCTCGCTCGACCTCGTCGACTCGCGCGGTGACTTCGAGCGTGGAGAGATCCGGCAATTCGGCGATCGCGGCGCCGGGCCAGACCTGATCGCCGGGGCGAAACGCCTGGGGCCCGCTGGTAGGCGAGCGCCAAAACGTGTCCAGAAGACTGAACATACCGTCAGTGGGGGCGTGCAGGGTGAGTTGGGTGAGGCTGCGCTCGTCTTGCCGCACCTGATAGAGGGACTTGTCGCGCACCTGTTCCTTGTCCTTGACCGCTGCGGCATCGGAAGAGCGATCGGCCTTGAGCCTGGCTTCGGCGGCGGCCAGTTTCTGGCGCGCATCGGTGAGCTTCAGTTTCGCTTCAGCTCCCTCGATCTCGGAGAGGATTTCCGCCTTGCTCGCGTCGAGTTCGGCGGACTGAACGTCGTAGCGCGCCTTCATGACATCGGTCAGGTCCTTTTCTTCCGTCAGCCGGCCCTTGGCGCGCTGCTGTTCCACGTCTGCCTGGGCCGACTTCAATTCGACGCGATTCTGCGCCAGGTCGCGCCGGAGTTGGGTGGAGTCGAACTCGACGAGCATCTCGCCCTTTTTCACCCGCGTGCCGTTGGGCAGCAGCTTCAAAATCCGCATATTGTCGATTCGGTATGGGGCCGAGACGATGACCGATTGACGCGCCACGATCTGGCCGCGCAGATCGAGCCAGTCCACAAAGCTCGCGCGGCGCACCACGGCGGTGGGAATCGAGGGGGCGGAATGCGCCAAGCGCAGCCCCCAGAAGCCGGCCGAGGCTGCCAGCACCAACGCAATGGCCGCGATGGTGACGCGCTTGCGCCGTCGTTTGTTTTCGCGTTCGCTCATGGTCCGGAGGAAGCACCTTCGGATTCGCCGGCGTATTTACGGATGTTCGCGCCGGGCGAGAGGCCGGATTCGATGACGATGTCCAGATCGTTTTCCTCGCCGGTGCGCACCGGCTGCTTCACGAAACCGCTGCCGCTCCTCAGCCAGAACGTAAGGGCCGTTCTTTCCCGCCGCGACGCTCTCGACGGGCACGACGAGCGCGTTCTTCTCGCGGTCCAGTTGGACGTCGACCGCGGCGGAAAGATCGGGCATCAGCCTCGGATCGCTGCCCTGGATGGAGAAAATTCCGTCGAACGTCCTGACCTTGCTGGAGAACTCGCCGGAATCGCCGAGCGGGGCGAGTTGCCCGAGCGTGCCGGGAAACGACAATCCGGGATAGGCGTCGAGGTGAACAGCGGCCGTCTGTCCCACCCGCAGGAACGGCAGGTCTTCCTGATTGATTTTCGCGCGCACGTCCATCCGGGAGGTATCGACGACGCGCATGAATGCCACGCCCGGCCGGACCTCGGTGCCCTCCTGCACGTGGCCCATTCTGCCGTTGAGCCAGATGTCGTTCAGCACGACAATGCCATCCATCGGGGAACGGATCACCATTTTTTCGGCGTTGGCCCGCGCGTAGAGCATGGTTTCGCGGGCGCGCGCCTGCTGGATCTCGAGGCTGCGAATGCCGGCGGCGGCGGCCTGGCGCTTGAGGGCGTACGTGCGCCGGAGCTGCCGGAGCGTGGCCTGGGCTTCCTGAAGCTTCTCGTCGTTGATCTCGGCGTCGATGCGGGAGAGGATCTCGTTTTTCTTCACTTCGAGCCGCGCGGTGGCGAGAGCATCCACGGCCTCTTGCAGCGCGGCATCGTCCTGGGCGCGGGCAGCCTGTTCGGCCGCCACACCCTGGGCGACCTTGCCGGCCAGGGCGAGATAGCTTGCCTGCTTGTCGAGGAAATCCTGGTATTGCTGCTGGCGATCGAATTCCACAAGCAAATCGCCTTTCTTCACGTGCGTTCCGGCGGTGGCGATCGCGGTGATCACCATCGAGCCGAGCTGCGCGCCGGCGAGCCGGGGCGCGAGAATCGAAATCGACTGGAGGGCCTCGGTGGTGCCGTTTAGGCGGAGGACGCGAAGGAAATTTTCGCGGTGGGCAGTGACGGTGGAAACGTTTTCTTGCCCGGAAACAGAACGCGCCGGGCTGCCGAGGACATAGAAGAGGAATGCCGTGGAGAGCAGGACGAAAACAAGCGCCACGAAGCCGGCCGTGGAAAAACCCGATTCCCCGTGACGGAGGGACATCCGGCGGCAGAGATTCGGCAGCGCCCGGACGGCCGGGTTTCCTGCCCGCGTCGCATCGTTCTCGGATGCAGATTTCATACCAACCAAGCGCCTGCTTTCACGACCCTTGATGCGTTGAATTCTATGACTTACGGATGCGCGATGGAAGCGGAAAGACGAGCGACCCCAGGTCGCGCTTACCACCGAAAACATGGGGTTTACGCGGAGCGACTCGACAAGTCGCAACCGGCACACGAAGCAACTTCGGCGCTGCCGGCGAGAGACACGACGCATGGCTGCTGCGCCGGTTGACGAGGTTGGCGCTGGGGCCTAAGATGCCCGCTCGCGCCGGGGCTGGTTTGCGGCGTGCGCTCGGCCAGGGCGGAGGAGGATTTCATGGCGAATTGGGGGCGATCGATGGGGAATCGCAGGCGGGCACCGTGGACTGGATGGGCACGGATGCTGGTTTTCGCGGGCGCGCTCGGCCTCGCGGCGAGCGGGGCGGCGCAGCAGAATACGGCTTGGCCGAAGGCGCGGCCGGCGGACGTTCGCACGGTCAACTCCGTCGTTCTAGCGACCTACGACGCCATATCGAGCACCAGCAGTCACGGACCGGATCTCAAACGGTTCCAATCGCTCTTCACGCCCGAAGCGCGGCTCATCGACGTCAGCTACCGGAACGGGAAGCCGGCGATGGTGGTGCGCACGATTCAGGAGTTCGTCGACGCGGTTTCTAAGCTTCCGGCGACCGGGCCTGGGCGCTACGAGCGCGAAATCGCGCGGCGCACCGAGACGTATGGCAACTTGGTGCAGGTGTGGAGCACGAACAAATACGGCAAGGTCGGCGAACCGAAACCTGCCGGGTACGGAATCAACAGCATCACGCTGACCTGGGACGGCACGCGGTGGTGGATCATCGCCGTCACCTGGAAAAACCAGAACGCCGGGACAGCTTGTGCCGGCGAAATACATGCCGCGGAAAAAGTAAGTTGACGGAAAAGCGACGCGAGACCTCGGCATTCGCGAGGAGCCGGGCAGCCTTCTGGACGCGAGGCATCATCTGACGGTACACATGCGCCGAACGATTCGATGGGCGGTCGCCGTTCTCCTGCTCGGGCTGGTCGCGCTGACGCTCGTGGCCTTGGTCCTCACTCGCGGCTCCACGGGCTCTTCCCTGCTCGGAACAAAACGCCACGCGGGCAAATCCGCGGCTTCCGCCAGTCCCGTGGACGAAACTCCGCTCACGCGGGCGCGCAACCTCGCCCCATTCGCCACGACGGATCGGGAACAATCGCTTGCGGCCGAAGCGCTGCGGCTGGCCGATCACGAAGTCGATCTGGAATTCGCGCAGGCGCTGCGCGATGCGGCCAACGCGCCGCCGCCGGAAACGGCGTCCGCGGACCAGATGGAGCACCGCGTGAAGACCGCGCAGGCGCGCGTGGACGCCGACCAGGCCGCCATCGCGCGGCTGACGCGGCTCTCGAAGCAGGCTCGGGGAGCGGCGCAGGCACGCAATCAGTCGCAAGTCGAGCTGGCCAAGGCGCAGCTTTCGCTCGATCAGGACGAATTGGCCGACGCGCATCGGGATCTGATGCGCTCAGGAGGCGACGAGGAAGCCCAGCTTCAGCAACTGCTGAACGAGCACGAAAAATCGCAGACGCACGAGAGCGAGAGCGACGCCAGTTCCGGGGCCGCGGCGGGAGCAAGCGCAAACAGCGGCACGGCCGGCGGTCCGAGCCCGGCGGAGAATCCACGCAGCCTGCTGGCGCGGCTGGGGGCATGGGAAGCAGCGCGCAACGAGGAACGGATGCTTGCGGCCGCCCGCGCCGCCGCGACGGCAAAAGCGGACGCGCTTTCGCGCACGCATAATTCCCTCGAACGCAAAGTGCAGGCCGAGCAGGCCGGTACGCCGGCCGCGAGCGCGGCGAACGAAGGGGCCGCAGTCACCGCCTCGGCGCTCACTTCGGTCGAGCAACTGAGCCGCGACCAGCAGGATCTCGCCTCGTTCGATCGACGGATCGAAACCGCGCAGGAGCTGGCCGACGTCTACGGGCGATGGCTGGCGGCGGCGCAGGTGGACGCGCAGGCGAAGCTGCATCGCCTGATTCGTTCGATTTTCTGGGTGCTGCTGTTCCTGTTTCTGGCGGTGGTGGCGGACCTGCTCATCTCGCGCCTGTTCTCCGGGCTCTCTCTCGACCGCAAGCGCCTGCACACGGTCCGGTCGGTCCTGCATTTCACCACCCGCGCCATCGCCACCGTGCTGATTCTGATCGTGATTTTCGGCCCGCCGCGGCAACTGGGGACGATCATCGCCCTGGCCGGCGCCGGCCTCACCGTGGCGCTCAAGGATTTCATCGTGGGGTTTCTCGGCTGGTTCGTGCTGATGGGGCGAAACGGGATGCGGCCGGGGGACTGGGTGGAAATCAACGGCGTTCAGGGCAAGGTGCTGGAAGTGGGATTGCTCTTCACGGTGATCCTTGAAACGGGGAACTGGACCGACGCCGGGCACCCGACCGGACGAAGAGTCACGTTCATCAACGGCTTTGCGATCGAGGGCCACTATTTCAATTTCACCACCACCGGCCAATGGCTGTGGGACGAGGTGCAGATCGGGCTGCCGGTGGGCGTCGATCCGCATCCGGTGCTCGACGCGCTGCAAAAAGTGGCGACGAAGGAGACGGCGGAGACCGCGAAACACGCCGAACAGGATTGGAAGCGGGTGATGGCCGCCTCGGGGATGGGCGCGTTTTCGGCGGCGCCGGTGATTACCGTTCGCCCGACCGATACGGGGCTGAACGTGGTGGTGCGCTATATCGCGCGGGCCGACGAACGCGAAGAGCTGCGTCTGCGCCTGTATCGCGCCGCCTTTGACATGCTTCTCGACGGCAAGGCGCTGGCAGCCGCGCCGCCCGTTTCCGCGCCGCGGCCCGAGCTTGCGTAACACTTCTCAGCCTGGCGGGCGAAGGGCGTTTACTCAACCGGAAACACTGGAACAACATTTCTCCCGTGTCCCGGCATCTTCTCTGCAATGTGCGCGGACACGCGCAGCAGATGTTCAACCGACACCGTAAGGAGGCCCCATGATTTCGACCGGCAAGTCCTTCCTCACTTCCCTGATGGCCACTCTGATGATTCTCGCTCCGGCGTTTTCGCCGTCGGCGACGGCCCAGACGCCCAAGGGCCAGTCCGAGCAGCACATCGTTTCCAGCGCCGATCTCCGGAAAGACGTGGCCGCCGCGGCGGCGGCGCGGCAGGCCAATGAAGCGAAAGTGGAAGCCTTCCTCTCCACCCCTCGCGCCCGACAGGAGTTGAGGAAAGTCGGCATGAATTACCAGGTGGTGCAGCGCGCAGTTCCGCAGCTTTCGCAGGAAGAGCTGGCCAGTCTTGCCGCCCGCGCCGACAAGGCTCAGCGGGAATTTGCAGCGGGAGCGTTGACGAATCAGCAACTGACGTACATCATCATCGCCCTTGCCACGGCGGTCGTGGTTATCCTCATCGTCAAGGCTTGAAGGAGGAAGCGGGCATGCGGAAGCGATTCGCGATGGAATGGGCGCTGGTTGTTGGGCTGGCTTTGGCGCTGGCCGTGCCGCGCGCGATGGCGGGGCCGGTCCGCAATGGTGCGCCGGGCGTCCAGCTTGACGTGCCCTTTTTCCAGCAGCAGAAGAACAACTCCTGCGGCGCGGCTGTGCTGGCGATGGTGCTGCAATACTGGGAAAAGCAGATGCACGAGCCGGTCTCCGCCTCCGCGGACCAGGAATCCATCGACCAGAAACTCGATCCGCGCGACATCGGCATCGAGAATACCGACATGGCCTCCTACCTTCGCGATTCCGGCTTTCGCGTCTTCGCCTTCACTGGGCATTGGCAGGACTTGAGCAAGAATCTGCTGAAGGGCCGGCCGCTCATCGTCGGGGTGGGGCCGTGGGGAGACAAGGGGCCGCTGCACTATCTTCTGGTGGTGGGAGTCGATTGGGAGCACGATTTTGTTTTCGTGAACGACCCGGCCCAGCGTAAGCTGTTTCGTATAACCCGCGAGCGGTTCATGGCGGAGTGGCGCGTAACGGGCGACTGGACCTTGCTGGCGGTGCCGAAAGAACCCATGTGATTTTGCCGCTGCTGTTTTTACTGGCTCTTCCAGTCCATCTTCCCGCGCAAGCCAGCGCGAAGCCGCCTGCGACCGCGCAAGTCCGGCAACTCTACGAAGAAGGACGCTACAAGGAACTGGTCACGCTGGTTCCCGCTTCCCCGGCAAATCCCCCCGAAGTCGATCTCTATCGCGGGCTGGCGCTGGCAAAGCTGGAACGCTGGCCGGAAGCCCGATCCGCTTTGGAAGCGGGACGCGCGAAGGATCCCCGGAACGAGCGTTTCCTGGTGGAGCTCGCCGGAGTCGATTACGAGACCAAGCATTACGACGCGGCCAAAACCGAGTTGCTCCATGCGCTCGCGCTGAAGCCGGACGACACGTACGCGCGCAATTTTCTGGCGACGATTTACCTGCTCACCCAAAATCTCGATGCCGCTCTCGAAAATTGGAACAAAATTGGCGAGCCGCGCGTCACCGGCATCACGATGGAGCCGCAGCCCCGGCTCCGCAATACCATCCTCCAGCGCGCGTTCGCATTCTCTCCGCTCAGCACGCTCCGCCTTTCCCAGCTTCGCACCACCGAGGCCCGGCTCGACAACCTGAACTTGTTTCCGATGTACCACTTCGATCTTTTGCCCGACAACACGGGCTCCTATTCCGTCAATTTCGTTTCCGTCGAACGCAACGGGTTCGGATCGAACAAGCTCGAGGCGCTTGCGTCGATCTTCCGGGATCTCCCGATCGCGGTTGATCCCGAGTATTACAACCTGGGCGGCAAGGGAATCAACCTGCTCTCCTATTTCCGCTGGGATCAGAACAAACGCCGCGTTTGGGCGTCGGTTTCGATGCCCGTCGAGCAGAACCCCGGATTGCGGTTCAGGTTGTACGCCGACGCGCGCAATGAGAACTGGGACCTGAGCCGGACATTCCGCGGCGCGAGCGTGCCGCTTTCGGACTTGAATATGGAGCGAATCGAATTCGGGCCGCAATTGCGATCGGTAGTCAACGGGCGGTGGTCGTGGCAGGCGCATCTGCTCTACGCCTATCGCCGGTTCCGCAACGTGCATGACGTTTCACCGGCGTATGCCTATTTTTTCACCGACACCGGATCGCTGGAATACCGCATGCGAACCGATTACACGCTGGTCGACATCCCCGACCGGCGCGTCACCCTGATTTCCTGGGGCCGAGGCAGTTTCGGGACGAATTTCGCGGCGGGACTCGGCGGGTTTGGCGCGATCGAAGGAGCACTGGACCTGCGATGGTTTCCGCAGCCGTCCGGCGACGATTACCAGACTTCGCTGAGCTTTCGCGCCGGGCGCGCCTTCGGGGCCGCCACGCTCGACGAGCTGTACCAATTGGGCATCGAGCGCGACAACGACCTGTGGGTGCGCGGGATTTCCGGCACGCGCGAGGGGTTCAAAGGGAACGCACCGCTGGGACGCGAGTTCGTGCTGTGGAACTGGGAAACGGACAAGACCGTGTACAAGAATCCGTTTTTCACGATCCAGATCGGGCCGTTCGTCGATATCGGCCGTATCACCGATCCTTCGGGCGTTTTCGGCTCGACAACGTGGTTGTGGGATCCGGGGCTGCAATGCAAATTCCGCATCTTCGGAGATATCGTCGTGCTGGTGTCCTACGGGCGGGACCTGCATTCCGGGTCGGGGGCGTTTTACGAGACGACATCGCGGTGACCGCTTAGGCGGCTGGGGCATTGCCGCGGCAAAGTATCTTATTGAGCGGCGCGAAAAGCGGGATTCCTCGCTCGGCTCGTCCTCCATCTGCGGCAGAAAAGCGCGGGTGCACGTCGTGTCGGGGTCCTTCGCTTCGCTCAGGATGACGATGATTGGTGTTGGCTTCGGTGATGGCGCAATTTGTCCGTCAATTGCGCGTCAGGCCAAAGGCGCACAGGCAGGAGTGCCTGTGCTACTGAAAACCGTTCGCTGCGTTTAAAACGGTGCGGTTTCGAGCGAGACGAGAAAGGCTGGCGGGCTGAAGCCCGCCGCTACACTTTAAGGCCTACCAGGCGCATCAATTCGAGGGCGTTGCTGCGGGCTACTACTCCGGGCCGGAGTTTGTAGTCGAAGCGCATGCGGCCCTCCTCCACGTAATCCTGCAGATGGGCGTTGGAGACGGCGGCGCCCAGCTCGCTCGTGATTTCGGTGAGCGCCAGATCGTGCGTGGTGACGATGCCGATGGCGGCGCGCTCGACGAAAGCCCGGAGCAGGCCCTCGGCGCCGATTCTGCGGTCCTTCGAATTCGTGCCTTCGAGAAGCTCGTCGAAGAGGAAGAGCACCGGGATTTCGCCGCTGGTGAGATCGAAGACCTGGCGAATGCGCAGAATTTCCGTGTAGAAACCTGATCGGCTTTCCTGAAGCGAATCAGTGGTTCTGAGGCGCGTGCCGATGACGAGCGGGGAAAGGCGCAGCGATTTTCCCCGGACCGGCGCTCCGGCCATCGCCAGCACCGCATTGACACCGACGACGCGCAGATAGGTGCTCTTCCCCGACATGTTCGAGCCGCTGACCATCAGGATGCGATTTTCGCGGTCCAGGCGAACGTTGTTCGGAATGCAGCGGGACTGCTCGATGAGTGGATGGCCGAGCTCCTGGCCGTCGAGGAGCGGACCGCCGGAGTTTTCGACGAATTCCGGGAAGCGGTCGCGGGGATGCTCGTAGGAATAGGCGGCGAGCGAGACGAGCGCTTCCATTTCGCCGACGGCGTCGATCCACGAGCGAACGTGGCGACCCCAGCGTCCGCGCCAGCCCTCGGCCGCGTAGCCGACCTGGACGGTGATCAGGAGCGGGATATCGAGCAGGCGGACCATGAAGCTGTCGTGCGATTCGATCCAATAGGCGATGCGCGCCAGACTGGCGATCGCGGACGACGCCGGAGCGGGGCCCTTTTTCAGATCGTCGGCAAACGCGCGGAGGCGCGGCGAGGAGAACGATTCGCGTTCGAGACGCTGGAGCGTGGCCGCGAACAGAGCGAGTCCCTGCGCGTCCGAATTCGTCGTGGTGATGACGGCCTGGACGCGCGATCTCAAGACGTAGCGGAACAGCGCCTCGACCGCAAGCACGATGACGAGCGGCAAATAGTCGAACGTGCGGGCTCCCCAGGCGAGCGTGCCGATGGCCAGCAGCGCGAGCGCCGAGGCCACAACGCGCCAGAAGGAGGACGGAAGAACGCGCGGCGATTCCGCCCACTTCGCGAGCGCTTCCGGACTGAAGCTGGCGCGCAGGTCTTCCCCGGCAAGAGCGAGATCCTCGCGCAAATCGAGCTTCTCGCGCAGCTCGGCGACCATCTCGTGCCGCTCGAGGATGGCGGGTACGGGCGAGGCGGCGAGCAGCCACTGCGCCAGGCGCGCTTCGCCCATCGGCGTGCGCGCGGTGGAGAGCAGTTCGAAAAGGCTGCCGCGGCCGAACAGGTCGAGGTCTTCCGCGTAGACGTGCTTCTCGTCGCGGAAGCGATCGCCGGGAGTTCCCTGCCCCGCCCAGCGGTCTTCGATCCGCGCAATGCCCTGGCGGTAGAAGACGACGGCGCGCTCGGCCTGCGTGCGCGCACGGAGAATTCTTTCATGCCAGAACGGCGAGGGCGGCGTAGAGCGCTGCCGGCGCGAAAAGCCAATAGGGAGAAACCGCGTGCCTGGAGAGCGAAATCCAGGCGAGCACGAGACCGGCAACGAGCACTGCCAGCTTGGCATTGCCGACGCGGATGTGGCGTCGCTCCTGTCGGTCGACCGCCTGGAGGCGGGCTTCGAGACGGCCGGCGTATTCGGTTTGAGGATCGGGCACGCTTATCCTCCGGGAACAAGCCCCACTACTCTACCGCTCGCCACAGCCTTGCGCTCGGAGTTTCGGGTGGGGTCGCGCTGGGCAAGGCGGCGGCGCGGAGGGATACCGGATGGGTCACGAGCAAAGACCCACGGTCAGAAAAGCGCTGACCGTGGCTACCAAGAAAAGCCTTGGGCGCCCAGAGCGCCGTACGAGTGGTCGCAAAAACACCAAAGAGCAACACCAACGAGCAACACCAACGAACAACACCAACGAACAACCCAGCAAACAACCCGCACCGCACCACTTCGCTTTGGTATCGCGAGCTCAGCGGGAAATTTGGGCGTGGGCGGCGGCGATGGCTGCCATGTTGACGATCTCCTCCACGCTGGCGCCGCGTTGCAGGACGTGAACGGGCTTCGAGAGGCCCATCAGGATGGGGCCGAGTCCTTCGGCGCCGCCGATGCGCAGCATCAGCTTGTAGGCAATGTTGGCAGATCCGAGATCGGGAAAGATGAGAACGTTGGCGCCGCCGCGCAACGACGAGAAGGGATATTCCTTCTCGAGGACTTCAGGATCGAGTGCGGTATCGGCCATCACTTCCCCGTCGATCTCGATGCCGGGACGCTTTTGCTTCACCAACTCCGCGGCTTTTCGCATTTTTTCGGCCAGGGGATGGCGGGTGCTGCCGAAATTCGAGAACGAGAGCATGGCCATGCGAGGCGTGAAATCGAAATCGCGGGCGACCTCGGCGGCAAGCAGCGCGATCTCCGCCAGATCCTCGGCTGTGGGTTCGACGTTCACCGTGGTATCGGCGAAGAAGTAGACCCTTTGCTTCGTCAAAATCACGTACAGGCCGGAGACGCGATGCACGTTTTCGCGGATTTTGATGATCTGGAGGGCCGGGCGGATCGTCTCGGGATAATGCTGCGATACGCCGGCGATGAATCCGTCGGCGTCTCCCATATGGACCATCATCGCTCCGAAATAGTTGGGGTTGAGCATCTGGTCAGCGGCCTCGCTGCGGGTGATGCCGCGACGCTGGCGGAGGCGGTAATACTCCTCCACGTAATCGGGCAATCGCGGGGAAACGGCGGGTTGCACAATCGTTGCGTCGAGGCTGTGCAAGCCCATTTCGGCCAGCTTCGCCCGGATGACCTCTCGACGGCCGATAAGGATCGGGTGTGCGATTCGCTCTTCGACCAGGTGAAAGCCGGCGCGGATGATTCTTTCGTGCTCGCCTTCGGAAAACACGATGTGCTTGGTCGCCGCCCTTGCCCGATGACGAACGCCCTGCATCACCTCGTAGGTGCGGCCCAGCCGGCGAGAGAGTTCCTCGGTGTAGGTCTCGGGATCGATCTGGATCTGGGCCACGCCGGTGCGTATGGCCGCTTTGGCCACGGCCACGGGCTCCCAGATGAGGACGCGCGAATCAAACGGCTTGGGAATAATGTACTCGGGCCCGAATTGCAGGCTGCCGACGCCGTAGGCGCGGAGGACGGCGTCGGGGACGTCTTCCTTGGCCAGGGCCGCCAGCGCATGCGTGGCGGCGATTTTCATTTCGTCGTTGATGGCGCGCGCGCGAACGTCGAGCGCGCCGCGAAAAACAAACGGGAAACCCAGCACGTTATTGACCTGGTTCGGAAAATCGGACCGGCCGGTGGCGACGATGGCGTCGGGACGCGCGGCCTTCGCGTCTTCATAGCCGATTTCGGGATCGGGATTCGCCATGGCGAAAACGATGGGCCGGTCGGCCATCGAGCGGACCATGTCCGGCGTGACGCAGTCCGGCCCGGACAACCCCACGAAGACGTCGGCTCCTTTGAAAGCATCAGCCAGCGTGCGGGCGTCAGTTTTTGCCGCCAGGCGCGCCTTGTAGGGATTCATGCCTTCGGCGCGGCCCTGGTAGATGACGCCCTTTGTGTCGCACATGATGACGTTCTCGCGCTTCACTCCCAACCGGATGTAGTGCTCCGAGCAGGCGATTCCCGACGCGCCGGCGCCATTCACGACGACGCGTACTTTGTCCGCGTCCTTGCCGGCCAGCTCCAGCGCGTTCAGCAGCGCGGCGCCGGAAATGATGGCGGTGCCGTGCTGGTCGTCGTGCATGACGGGAATCGATAGCGTTTCGCGAAGGACTTCCTCGATGTGGAAGCACTCGGGCGCCTTGATGTCCTCGAGATTGATGCCGCCGACGGTGGGCTCGAGGAGCTGGCAGAACTTGATGACGTCTTCCGGATTTTCGGAATTGACTTCGCAATCGAAAACGTCAATGTCGGCGAAACGCTTGAAGAGGACTCCTTTGCCCTCCATGACCGGTTTGGCGGCCAAAGGGCCGATATTTCCCAAACCCAGCACGGCCGTGCCGTTCGTGACGACAGCGACCAGGTTTCCTCGCGCGGTGAATTCGAAGGCGAGTTCGGGCGAACGGGCAATCTCGAGACAAGGCTCGGCGACGCCGGGCGTGTAGGCCAGGCTCAAATCCCATTGCGTGCGGCAAGGCTTCGTGGCAACGACTTCGATCTTGCCGTGACGGCCTTTGCTGTGATAATCGAGCGCATCCTTTTTGGAAATAAGCACACACACCTCCCGCTTTCCACTGTTAAAGGTATGTGTGACCAGCCGCGAGGATAGCCCTCAGCGGCTAAAGCCGCGATGAGGTCTGCCGCTTTCGGCACGGCTGAAGCCGTGCCCTTACAAGCCTCGGCGCGCCACACAGACCGTTCAAATCGGTCGAGTGCCGCGGGCGCTGATTCCCGGCGTTGTCTGTCGGGACCTTGCCCGCGCCACGCTGAACACTCCACGGAGAGAAAAGTCTCACAAAGACCGTGGCGATGGATTCCGCTACGCTGCCATGGCGTGGCCGGAACGTTGTTCGATCGGAACGAAGTCGCGCTTGTCGTGGCCGACGTAAATCTGGCGCGGGCGCGCGATCTTTTGTTCCGGATCCTCGATCATCTCCTGCCACTGGGCCAGCCAGCCCACCGTGCGAGGAATGGCAAACAGCACGGTGAACATTTCGGTGGGGATGCCCATGGCCTGGTAAATGATGCCGGAGTAGAAATCCACGTTGGGATAGAGCTTCCGGCTGACGAAGTATTCGTCCTGGAGGGCGACGCGTTCGAGTTCCAGCGCGATTTCGAGCTTGGGATTTCCGCCGGTGATCTCGAAAACGCTGTCGGCCGTCCGCTTGATGATTCTGGCGCGAGGATCGTAGTTCTTGTAGACGCGGTGGCCGAATCCCATGAGCTTTCCGTGGCCGGTCTTGACCTTATCGACATAGGCGGGCACGCGGTCTTTCGATCCGATCTCGTCCAGCATCTTCAGGACCTGTTCATTCGCGCCACCGTGCAAGGGACCGGAGAGCGCTGCCGCGGCGGCGGTGGTGCAAACGAAGGGATCGGCCTGCGAGCTGCCGACGGCGCGCATGGTGTTGGCGCTGCAATTCTGTTCATGGTCGGCGTGGAGGATGAACAGGATATCGAGCGCGCGGGCCAGCACGGGATTGGCCTGGTATCTCGGCTCGACCATCTTCCACAACATGTTCATGAAATTCGCGGCATAGCCCAGTTCGTTGTCCGGATACACGTAGGGATAGCCGAGGCTGTGGCGATAGGTGTAGGCGGCGATGGTCGGCACCTTGCCGATCAGGCGGCGGATTTGCAGCTGGCGCGATTCCGGATTCAGCACGTTTCTGGCATCGGGGTAAATCGTGGAGAGCGCCGCGACGGTACTGATGAACATGCCCATGGGATGCGCGTTGAAGCTGAAACCCTCGAGGAATTTCTTGGTGGTTTCGTGGAGCATGGTGTGGTGGGTGATGTCGCCGACCCACGCGTCGAGTTCCCGCGCGGTGGGCAATTCGCCGAACAGGATGAGGTAGGCGACTTCGAGGAACGTGCACCGCTCGGCGAGATCCTCGATGGGATAGCCGCGATAGCGCAGGATTCCCTTGTCGCCGTCGATGAAAGTGATGGCGCTGCGGCACGACGCCGTGTTCATGAAGGCCGGGTCGTAACTCATGAGCCCGAAATCGTCGGGACGGGTTTTGATTTTCCGCAGGTCCATGGCGCGCAGCGCGCCATTGACGAGCGGCAAGTCGTAGGAGGAGTCGGTGCGTTCGTCGGTAATCGTCAAGGCATCATCGTCTTCCATATTCGTTTCTCCCTTTCGGAATCAACTTTTGTTCAGACGGGAATTCGCGGCCCGGAACATGGGCGGCCGGCGGCGCGGCTCTCAGTGGATGGGGCGAAGAGGGCTGTAAAGAAAAATCGCTTCGAGCGCCGACTCGCGCGGCGTCATGGCGGAGAGAGAGCGGGAAAGCCAGCGGCTGTTGCGTGGACGCAACTCACTTTCCGGAGCGAGCGTCACGGCATCGCCAGCGGGACTCGAGGCGCGCGCAGACTTGCCGGACGCGTTGGGAAGCGGAAACAGGGGCGAAAGATTCCAGCCAGTTACGTTCATTTTAGCAAGGCCCATGTCCCGCGCCAAGATGGGAATTGCGGCATTTTCGCCGGACTTTTCATGAGTACAGGGCGCGAGCGGACAAGCCCACGGTCAGAAAAGCGCTGACCGTGGCTACCAAACAGGGACACGTGTGACGATGGGGAGAAAATCATGGGCGCAGACACGGCGGCCAAGGCGTCGGGTGAGGTTTCGTGGTAGGTTGGGAATACGAGTTTTTCTTCAGGAGGACAGCATGGCGAACCCGAAAATTCTGATTCTGACCGGCGACGCGGCGGAATCGCTCGAGGTGATGTATCCCTATCAGCGGCTGCGCGAGGAGGGCTACGACGTCCACATTGCCGCGCCCAGCCGGAAAAAACTCCACTTCGTCGTGCACGACTTCGAGCCGGGCTACGACACCTACACCGAAAAACCCGGCTATAGCTGGGAGGCGGACGTCGCCTTTTCCGACGTTCACCCCGAGGACTACGTGGCGATGGTGATTCCCGGCGGCCGGGCGCCCGAATATATTCGCAACAACGCCGATTGCCAGAAAATCATCCGGCATTTCTTCGAGCAGGAAAAACCGGTGGCGCATCTCTGCCACGCGTCGCTGGCGCTGATCCCGGCGGGCGTGTTGAAAGGACGGCGCACGGCGGCTTATCCCGCGCTCGAACCCGACGTACGGGCGGCGGGAGCCGAGTACGTCGAATTCGGCGGCGGTGGTCGACGGCGTGATGGTGTCGGCGCGGGCGTGGCCTGACCACCCGTCCTGGATGCGCGAGTTCGTGGCCATATTGCGGAAGAAAGCGCCAGTCGAAAAGAAGAGCATGGTGGCGGGATAGTGGGAGCCAGCGGAGGGAGGGCGGAGCGAATCAGCATTCTGAGGAGCCGAAGATATCGACTCTCTCACGGGATCTACTGCTCCTCACCGCTTTCGGGATGCTTCGCTCTGCATGACAGCTTTAGGCAGCGCCGAAAAGAAGGCTGTCTGCGTGAATTGGCGCAGGGCTCTGGGGCGTCATTGCGTCAAATGGGAATAGTGTCTGGCGCCAGGACAACGGTCCCGCAACTGATTGATCGCTAACAGAATGCGCATGTGGTCCCCGCGGCGGGGATGGTGCGCACCGGCCGTGGAAGCGGCGAAATGGCCCCGATGTTGCTGGCTCATTGTGTGGAACGCATTCCGATGAGCGCGGCACGAGTAACGGCGACAGCGGGGATTCTCGCGCTCGCGCTTCTGCTCTCGTGCAGCAGCGCGAGCCAGGCGCCGCTCGCGAGCGGTGCCGCGCAAGAGAGCCAAGCAGCGCCCGCGCCGGAGCAACAACTTTCGGCCGCGGGCGTGGCCGAACTGCATTCCATCCTTAGCGCAGGGAAACTCGACGGGCTGCGCTGGCCGGATTTTTCTCCATACAAAACGCGCGTGGACGAGCTTTACGCCGAAAATGGCGACCGGCTCGTTTGGATCGGGCTTTCACGGCCGACGCCGCAGGCCCTCGCCATGATTCGCGTGTTCGAAAACGCGGAGACGAAGGGGCTCGAACCGGCGGATTACGACGGTCCGCAATGGCCCGGCCGCATCGAGGAATTCAAGCGACCGAGTCCGCCTTCGGAATCCGAGTTGATCCACTTCGACGTGGCGCTGACCGTCTCGTCGATGCGATACATCTCCGACCTGCACCTGGGACGCGTCGATCCCGGAATCTATCACACACGCTTCGACGTGGAGCGCGACAAATACGACCGTGCCCGTTTCCTGCTCGAGCGAATCGCGCGCGCGCCGGACATCCAGCCGGCGCTCGCGGAGATCGAGCCGCTGTTTCCCACTTACCAGCGCACTCTCGAAGCGCTCGCGAAATATCGGAAACTGGCGGCGGAATACAAAGGCGAACCGCTGCCGGTGCCGAAGAAGAGCGTCAAACCCGGCGGCAGCTACAGCGCTTTGCCGCAACTGGCGCATCTGCTTCGCCTGCTGGGCGATCTGCCTCCGGAAGCGCCGGTTCCCAGCGGGGACATCTACGCGCAGCCACTGATCGACGCCGTGGAGGAATTTCAGGTTCGCCATGGCCTCGATCCCGACGGGGCGCTGGGCCGGGAGACGTTCAACGAACTGAACACACCGCTCAGCGAACGCGTGGAGCAGATCGAACTGACGCTCGAGCGCTGGCGCTGGCTGCCGCATCAATTCGCACGGCCGCCGATCATCGTGAACATTCCCGAGTTCCGGCTGCACGCGATTGCCGAGGACCACCGGCAGGTGCTCACGATGAAGGTGGTGGTCGGCAAGGCCTACGGACACAAGACGCCGGTCTTCGCGACCGAGATGGATTCGGTGCTCTTCCGGCCCTACTGGAACGTGCCGTACTCGATTCAGCGGAAGGAGATTGTGCCCGACATCCGGAAGAATTCCGACTATCTGATCAGGCACAACTACCAGGTGGTGGACGACCGGCGGCAGGTGGTGAGTGACGGCGCGGTGAACGCCGGGCTACTCGACGAGATCAGGGAGGGAGAGGTGCATGTGCGGCAACGGCCGGGCCCGAAGAACTCGCTGGGCCTCATCAAGTTCGACATGCCGAATCAATACGACGTTTACATGCACGCGACGCCGGTGACGTCGCTATTTTCGAAGTCGCGGCGCGATTTCAGCCACGGCTGCATTCGCGTGGAGGATCCGGTGGCGCTGGCGGTGTGGGTGCTGCGCGACAATCCCGGCGGCTGGACGGCCGATCGCGTGCTGGAAGGGATGAACGGGGACCAGACTTTCCGGGAGGAACTCCGAAAGCCCATCCCCGTCCTGATCGTTTATGGCACCGCCCTCGTCGCCGATAGCGGCAGGGTGTATTTTTTCCGCGATGTCTACCGGCTCGACGCCCAACTCGAGCAGGAGCTTGCCCGAGCACGGCCGTACCCGCGGCCTGAGGCGAAGTCCGGCTCGCGGCGTTGAGTTATCTCAGTACCCACTGGCGAACGCGGCCGACATCCACATGGACGAAATCGGAACCGGGGTAAAACCCGACTCCGCCGTCATGCAGAGACAGCGCCGCCTGTCGCAGTTTCGAGAGCGGGACGCCGGGAATGCGAATGTCGATGGCCTCGCCCTTCATGTGCAGGCTGTGCTGTGCAACGCCGTCCGAGTGCGAGCGCAGGTAGGCGTTCGTCGAAGGTGACCGGTAGCCGCAGATGATGTCGATGACGGCATCGGGCTTGCCAAGCTTGACGGTGAGCGCGTGAAGCAGATCGAAGACGTGGGGATCCATGTCGTAGGTGTCGTTGTTCAGGTGGTCGCGCAGGAAATAATCAAGCTTGTTGAGGGCTGAAGGGATGTAGGTGTCTCCCTCGCGATAGACGATGTCGATAGTCTTGTCGCGGTGCGTCTCAAAGAGGCGCAGTTCGTAAGCTTGTTCGGAATCCTTCTTCTTTTTCAATCGGTGGGGAGTGGTGGCGTTCGCGGTCGGCCGAGGCACGGACAGAACCACGAAGACCGCGAGTAGGGTAAACAACGCTGACAATGCGGGTTTTCCAGTGTTTTTCACCATCGTTCAGGGGGTACGAATGAAGGGTGTCTTTCTCCTGCGGCGCTTCCGAGGGTCCGTCTATCTGAAGAAGAAAAACTCTTTTTGAATGGAAGAAAACCGCTAACGCTCCCCCTATTCTAGCGAAGATTCCCGATTTGGGAAAAGACTTATTTTTACGCTGGGGCGCACGAGCACGCGAGAACTGCAGCGGAACCGCCGGCGTTCCGCCAAGTGTCGCACCTTATCCGAGCCGGCGCGCTACGGTTCCACCAATTGCCAGGTCGTGTCAGGGTCGTACTCGGTCATGGCGGCGGCGATCTTCGCCGTGTCGGGGCCGAGGTTTTTCTGATAGACGCGGCCCTGCTGATTGACGATGAACGTCATCACGCCGGAATTGCCCCATTTGGCGGGATAAGCGACGAGCGCATAGCCGGCGATCATGTTGCCGTTGATGATGTAGCTGAATTTTCCGCCGGGTGCGCTGGGGCCCTGGCGCGGTGAGGATGTTGAAGATAGTAGCCGTGAAGGGACGCGGCTGGATTGCTGCGGCGCCGGCCTGGGCGGACGCGGGTCCGCGGGCCGTAGCCTTCGACGCGGGCGTCGGCAACCAGTTCGCCCAGCGGGCTGGGCTTCTCATCCGAGCCGGTTCCCAGTAGAGACCATCGTGGTGTCCGGGCGAGCTGATGAAGCTGTTGCGCGTAAACGGCCAAGTCCGTCGGTGATCGGCGCCACTCGCGGTGTAATACTCCCACTGCGCGACGGCGTAGGCGCGGCAGGTGGCGATGGCCGAGAGTTCGTCTTCGCCGATTCTGCGATTCAGGATCTCGTCGAGGCCGGCTTTGGTGTCGAACAGCCAGCGAGCGTTTGCCGCACGATGGGGATCGGAAACGGCCAGCCTTTTTGCCGACCAGGATCGTGTAGCCGCCATGCGCGTCCTTTTGCAGCGTTGCGGAGCTGCGCAGGCTGGCGGCGAAATGATCGAGGTCCTTGTTGTCCTCAACCGGATCGCCGGAGAAGAGCTCGGTGGCTTCCGGACCGAAGAGCTTGTCCAGAGCGGGACGGTCTTTCGCCTCGACGGCGGTGACCAGCGCGGCGAGAGCGGCGTCCGGAGTGGGGTAGGTTGTCTGAGCCGCCGCTTGGGCGGGCGCAGAATTCTGGGATCGGCCGGCGGCAGGGCCAGGGGCGGCAGCGATCGTGAGGGGAACAATCGCCAGGAAAAACCCAGCGAGCAGAGCCCACGGCCGGAAACTTTCCAGAGATCGCGGAGTTCGTTGCTGGCTCACGGCTGCCTCCTTTGCTGCTGAGGCTGGTGCTTCGGCGCGGGCCGCGAAGATGGAGGCCGCGCCTGTTGCTGGGTGCGGCTCGCCTGACCGCGCTGGCTGGCGGTTCGAGGGTTGAAAACCGTGCTGCCGCCACCGAATGTGTTCGGCGGAGTACGCGTGGCCGGCGGCCGCGCTGCCGGCGCGCGCTGAGCGGGAGCGGGACGCGCTGGAGCTCGCGCTGCGGGGGCCTTTGGAGGCTGCGCCGGGCGCGCGGTCGGTTGTGTTGGACGAGCGGTTGGCTGCGTCGGGCGAGCGGTTGGCTGCGTCGGGCGCGCGGTTGGCTGCGTCGGGCGCGCGGTTGGCTGTCCCGGCCTTGTGGGTTGCGGGACGGGGCGGGCGGCGGGTTCGGGAGTTCTGCGACCGCGAAATTGGTTCAGGTTCGGATCGTATCTATTGATGTTGCGATCGACAACCTTGTTGGTGGCACCGGCGGCCGGTGGGCGCTGACCCGGAGCAGGCCCGCGCATGCGGTTCTCGTAGGTGACGCTGCGGTGGACACTGTGGTAGCGATCGAGGCTGTAGTAGTTCACCGGATAGCGGACCACGTTCCGGTTCAACGCGATTGTGCGGTAACGGTTGTTGACGTAGTACGGGCTCATCCGCACGTGCGGCCGGGACCGCGCGATCCAGCCGCCGCCCGCCCAGCCGGTGTAGTAGATGTTGCGGTAGCCCCAGTTGAAGTCAAGATTCAGCCAGGCGCCGATCAGGAAGCCTGTCCCAAACGATATCCACGTGGTGTAGAAACCCGGCGCGTAGACAGGCTGGAAAAAGATGACCGCCGGATCGTAGACCGGAACGTAGATGTATAGCGGGCCGGCGGGGACGATGCTGATGTATCCCGGCTGGACGATTACCTCCTGCTGGGGCGTGGTCACCAGATTGCCCTGGGCGCTGGCCATCGCGCGCAGCCGCTGGATCGAAGTCATCACGTCGGTCGACTGATTGACGTAGGCCTGGCCGACGGCCGCGGTCCAATCGAGGTTGTCGGCCATCATCGAGAGAACCGTGGGATAGTGTGCGACGGCTTTCACGCTCACGTCCCAGGGCTGGTCGTCAATGCCGTTCTGGTCGTAGGCGCGCACCCAGCGCGCGGCCACGTCAATCTGGTCGACGAAGGTGGCCGCCACGAGAACCTGCGCGAGCAGCGGATCGGGATACAGCGCAATCGGGGCGAGCAGATTGTCCAACTGCTCGGCCGTATAGGGCACGTACTCGGCCTGAGGCTCCTGCTCTTGTGGGGGAGCAGGGCGTGGCGCGGGCGTGGGGCCGGCTACGGCCAGCGGCGCGGCGGCCAGGCAGCAGGCCATGGCAAAGGCCAGCGCTTTTCGCATGGTCCGAACTCACTTTCCGGAGCGAAGGTCGCGGCCTTGCGCGCGTGCAAGCACAAACGCGCAGGTGCCGGAACATCGGGAAGCGGAGTTCGTGGGGAGCCACGACCTCGTTGAGCCCATTTTAGCAGGAGTAGCGGCTGCGCGCGGGGTGGTTTTTCCGGGAGGGAGGCAGTCCGGAAAGGAGGCAGTCCGGACCGGGTCTTCGTGGGCGGCTTGTTTGCAACTCTTCCGGGGTCCTTCGCTTCGCTCAGGATGACGGGATTTGAGGTTCAGCGAGGTGCGTCGGACGGCCCTTCGGCGCGGCGGAACTTGATTCCGGCGATGGTGAATTGAGCGGCGTTTCCGTCAGCATCGACCGCGAAAGTGAGGCGATTTCTGCCCGTGAGGCTGAGGTCGGCGATGAACGTGTTGTATTGATAGTGCTCCAGAGGCGCTGAGGCGCCGTGGAAATGGAGAACGAGCTTGCCGGCGTCGAGAGCGATCTCGGCGTGGCCATAGAGTTGATTGTCGTACGTGCCGGCGTAAGCGGCGAGGGGCAGCGTGGGGTGCGTGCCGGGCTTGCGCTTTGCATCCCAGGACGCGATTCGTTTCTGGCTTTCGGTTTCGAGTTGTGCGCGGAGCTTGCGGTAGCGGGCGCTCCAATCGACTTCGGGCAGGCCCAGAAGCTCGTCAGCGATGTGGTAGCTGAGCACCTGGCGGTACATGTTTCCCAGATTGACGAGCACGACGTAGCCGGTGTCGAGATCGGGGATCAGGACGACCATCGCGGAGAAACCGTCAATGTCGCCGGGATGAAGGATCAATTCGTGGCCGCGATAGTCCTCGATGAACCAGCCGAGGCCGTAGGTGAGGAGCTTCGAATCGGGGAAAAAGATCTGCGGAAGCTCGCCGCCGGGGCCGATGACCATCTGCGGCGTGTGCATTTCCTGCATGTTTTTCGCGGAGATCAGGCGCTTGCCGTCGTAAACGCCGTCATTCAACTGGAAGGTGATCCACTTGGCCATGTCGCGCACGCTGGAATTGATCGAGCCGGCCGGGCCGGCGTCGTCGATATTCCGCCAGGGGATTGCGGTCACGGAGCCGTCGGGTTTCTGGAAGTGCGGCGTGGCGAAATTGGGCGAGCGCTGGGCCTGGATGGCGCTGGTATCGGATTCGGTCATGCCGAGCGGATCGAAAATGCGACGCTCGACGAACTGGTCCCAGGTGCCACCGGTGACTTGGCCAACGGCGTAACCGGCTACTACGAACATGACGTTTTGATATTGGAAACGGGTGCGGAAGCCGGCGTCGGGCTTGGCGTATCTCATGCGGCGGACGATTTCTTCGCGGGTGTAGGGCGCGCCGTACCAGAGCAGATCGGTGCCGGGGACGCCGGTGCGATGGGTGAGCAGGTCGCGGATGGTGACGTACTCGTCGGCGAGCGGATCGTAGAGATGGAAGAAGGGGACGTAGTCGCGGACGCGGGCGTCCCAGCGCATCTTGCCCTCGTCGACGAGCATGGCAATCGCCGCCGAGGTGAAAGCCTTTGTGCAGGAGCCGATGTCGAAGAGCGTGTCGGGCGTCACGGGCTCGCCGGTGCGAATGTCGCGGACGCCAAAGCCTTTCATGTAGACGACCGATTGGCCGTGAACGATGGCCACGGCCGCGCCCGGCACCTTCCACGATTTCATCGACGAACGAATGAAATGGTCGAGCGAAGACCAGTCGGACTTCTGCTGGGCGCGAGCGGCAGTTGCGGCGGCGAGCAGCAGGACGAGCGCGAAAACTATGTTCAGGCGACGCATCATTTGTTCACTCCATCCTCGAGCGAAAAGTCACGAAACATGATGAGCCCGTGTGGCCATTCGGAACTATGCCCTCAGCGGCTGAAGCCGCTTTGATATGGCTGCGGCAACGGCACGGCTAAAGCCGTGCCCTTAGGAAAAACCAGGGCTGCCACAGAGCCCGAAGGCGGCGCTGTAAAGGCGACTCGGGTACAACCAGCCGACGAGAGCTGCCCACGATATCGCAAATTGGCGGAGAAACAAGCAGGCATGCGGGCCCTGGTGCGCGAAGATTCGCGGCGAGGCGCTGGAAGCGCTCGCTGGTTGACGGGGCGGACATGGATCTATCGCCTTTACGGTGAATGGATTAGCATCCTCTGCACGGACGACCGGGAAAACGGTAAGCTAGTTGCTGCGCTTCGTGCGGGAATGGGTGTATACAAATCACCGGGAGCGAGGAAACGTGAAAACTGTCTTCGTAGTGGGCGCAGGACCGGCGGGACTGTATGGCGCGAACAAACTGGCTCAGGCCGGACACGAGGTGGTGCTGTTCAACCGCGACATCAAGCCGGGTGGGCTCGCGGAATACGGGATTTACCCGGTGAAGGAAAAGATGAAGTCGGGGTTGCGCAAGCAGTTCGGCAAGATGCTCAGCCAGCCGAACCTGCACTATATCGGCAACGTCGCGGTGGGCGGCGAACGGGCGGTGACGCTCGACGCGCTGCGGGAACTGGCTCCGACGGCGCTCGTGTGCGCGGTGGGCGCGCAGGGAACGAAGAAGCTGGGCCTCGAGGGCGAGGATTCGCTCGGCGTCTATTCGGCCAAGGATTTCGTCTACCACTACAACCAGCTGCCGCCATTTTCCTCGCAGAATTTCTCGACCGGGAAGCGAATTGCGATCGTCGGCATGGGCAACGTGATGGTGGACATCGCGCGCTGGCTGCTGCTGGATGATCCGGACAGGACGACGGAAGAAGTGATCGTTGTGGCACGCCGCGGCCCGTTCGAGGCGAAGTTCGATCACAAGGAGTTCGATCACATCGAGATGTTCCTGGACCGGAAAGCGTTCGAGGACGAACTCAACCGCGTGAAGGAAAACGTGACGAGCGTGGGGCAGGACATCTCGAAACTGAGCGAAGCGACGTTTCCCGTGCTGAACAAGCCCGCGCAGGAAACGCCGGGGCCGCGGCTGAGGTTTTCCTTCCTCACTTCCCCGCAGGCCATCCATGCCGACGCGAGCGGACGCATCGACCGGCTGACGCTGACGGAGAACCTGCTGGTGGCGCGCAACGGCGGGACATCGGCCAAGGCGACCGACCGCACGGCGGAACTGGATGTGGACACGATGATCTTTGCCATCGGCGACGTGGCGGATCCCAGCTTCGGCCTGCCATACGCTTCGGGCGGGTACGTGACGAACCCGGACGGCGGCGATCCGAAGCGGGCGGCGTATGAGGTGTTCGATTCGCAAACGGGCAACGTGATCGAAGGCACGTACGTGGTCGGCTGGGCGCGGAAGGCGAGCGAGGGACTGGTCGGCGTGGCTCGCTATGACGCCGAGCAGGGCGCGACGCATGTGCTGAAATACCTCGAAAGCGCGGTGGAAACGCCCGCCGCCTGCGCCGCGGAGATTCTGCGCCAGTTCGAAGGCAAGGGCCTCGAAGCGGTGCCCAAGGACGACCTTGCCTATCTGGCGCGGGCCGAGGAGAAGCAGGCGCGCGAGCGCGGCGTGCCATCGTTCAAGTTCGCCGACAATGAGACGATGCTCGCCTCGATTGCCGAAGAAAAATCGAAGGCCGGAGCCGCGAACCTGGTCCAGAAGTGACGCCACGGGTTGGGCATGGCGGCGCTCGAATTCCCGATTTCCCGTTCAAAAGCGACGGCGGAGGCCTGTCCCGGCGCCGGAGTAGGGTTTCCTGGCTCGCGCCAGGCAAAATTGGTGCAGAACCCCGTGAAATCGTTTTCTTTGGGCCGAAAACGTGATAGAAAGGGCGGGTCGCTGGCGATCGTCGCAGGCCCGGCGGCCTCGAGCACGCGGAGAAAAACGAGACATGGGATTCACATTGCGAACCGGATTCACACTGCTGGCCGCCGTGGCGGCGGCCGTCACATTCGCGACGCCGCGTTTGCGGGCCGACGCGGGTCCAAAAATCAAGAAGCTGCCCTTTGGCAAACTGGCTGACGGAACTCCGATCCACTTGTACGTTCTGACCAACAAAAACGGGATGCAGGCCGCGATCACGAATTTCGGCGCGCGCCTGGTTACGCTGAAGGTTCCCGACAAGAACGGGAAGCTGGGCGACGTGGTTCTGGGCTACAGCTCGGTGGCGGGGTACGAGAAGGACACGGCGTATTTCGGGGCGATCGTGGGGCGCTACGCGAACCGGATCGCCAAGGGACGCTTCAAGCTCGACGGCGTCACCTACAAGCTGCCAATCAACAACGGCGTGAACAGCCTGCACGGCGGACCGAAGGGATTCGAGAACCTGGTGTGGCAGGCGAAGGAATTGACGAAGTCGAAGGATCCGGCGATCGAGCTGACGCTGACCAGCCCGAACGGCGATGAGGGCTATCCCGGCACGATGCACGTGCGCGTCGTTTACACGCTGACCGAGCAGAACGCCCTGCGCATCCAGTATTGGGCCACGACGGACAAACCCACCATCATCAACCTCACGAACCACTCCTATTTCAACCTCGACGGACAGGGCAACGGCAACATTCTCGATACGGTGCTGATGATCAACGCCGATGAGTACACGCCGACCGACAAGACCCAGATTCCGACCGGGAAAATCGACAGCGTCAAGGGCACGCCATTCGATTTCCTGAAGCCGACGCCGATCGGAGCGCGCATCAACGAGAACAATCCGCAACTGAAGCTCGCCGGCGGCTACGACCAGAACTGGATCCTGAGCCGCGATCACAAGACCGGGCTGGTGCTCGCCGCTCGCGCCTATTCGCCGAAGAGCGGGCGCGTGCTCACCGTCTACACGACCGAGCCGGGGATACAGTTTTACAGCGGGAATTTCCTGGACGGCACACTGGTGGGAAAAGGCGGCAAGGTCTACAAATACCGTTACGGATTCACGCTCGAAACCCAGCACTATCCGGATGCGCCGAACCATCCGAATTTCCCGTCGACGGTTCTGAAGCCGGGGCAGGTGTACCGGCAAACGACCGTGTTCAAGTTCTCGACGCGGTAGATACAGCGATTCAGGGCAATCAGCGGGCGCGAGGCCGCACGCCTAACCGCCCCCGGCGCTACCCGCCTTTTGCGCGGAGGGGCGGGCGGGCGTGTGGCCTCCGCTGGCGTGGATTTCGGTCATGGCTTCCATGGGCTTGGGGTATTGATTGTCCGCGTTCCAGAACAGGAACCCGATACCACCCTCCTGTTTTGCCACCTGCATTTCCGTCAACAGGTAATTGACGGAGTAGCTCTTGGTGCGCCAGGCGAAGGCCTGAAGCCACGGGCGAATGACGACGCCAGATCCTTTTGTGCTTTCCTCGAACCGCTTCATGGATTCGGAAATGAAATGCTCGGGAGCGTCACCGGGGTCCGCATAGCCATCGAAGTGGAAAAAGTGCGAAGGATAGATCATGGGCGAGAGGATGTCGCAATGGCGCGCGAGCTGGGGAATGTCCTGGCCGGTGTGGTCGAGGTCGGCTTGACGCGCCCAGGCCATGACTCCAAAGACGTCCAGCGACATCCGTACGTGCAAAGGGTGCAGCGATTGGTACGCGCGGGCGACGAAATCCGTAATGACCTGCGTGCGCGGCATGTTCGGATGGGCTTTCTGAAACGCGAAGACCGCATCGGGCTGGTCGCCCTCGGCGGGGAAACGGACGTAATCGAACTGGATTTCATCCGCGCCAGCTTCGGCCGCCATCCGGGCGAGGTCGAGGTTGTACTGCTGGACGACGGGGAGCGACGGGTCCACCCAGTCCAACTTCCCGTTCTCGAGCCAGGGCTTGCCGGTTTTGCGTGAGCGCACGTCGAACTGCGGGTAGGTTTGCGCGAGGTATTCGTCGCGAAACAAGGCGATCCGCGCGATGACGTGCATATGGAGCGCGTGCATCCAATGGATGAATTTCGGCAGGTTGCGAATCGTGACCCATCGCCCGGAAGCATAGGGATGGCTAAAGGGAACGCGAACCTGGCCGTCGAAATCCTTGATGTCGAAGACCACGGCGTTTCCGCCGACATCCTTCCACTGCTTGATTAGCTTCAACCCGTACAGGCTTCCCGCCGTCCATCCCGTCAGGTAAATCGCACGGGCGTCAAAGCCTTTCGGAGCCAGTTGCGGCTTGTCCTGGAACGGATGGATGAGCACGCCGGGGATGCGAAGGGCTTGTCCGGGATGCAGCGGACGGTTCGTCAGGCCGTTGGCGGCGCGGATCGCCGAGGTCAACTCGCTCTGCGTCATGTAGGCGGTTTCGGGGAGCATGCGCCAGGCAATGGAATCGACGCTTTCCCCGGGCTTTACCGTGTACGGAATGGTCTTCGTATCTTGCAGCATGGAAGGCGGAGTAAGCGATGCAGGAAGGGAGAATGCCGGCTGCGACGCAGCCAGGCGCTGAATCGCCGGCACGGCCGAACGTCTGCCTAGCGCTTGCCTGATGCCGGCACCGCGGCCCCCAGCTTGGGGGCCGAACATGACTACGACAACGAAGAACGCCACAGCCCATGGTCCACGCTTGTGAGACATGGTTGACGAACCTTCCTTCTCGCGAAAGCGCCTGACTGTTCGGCCCAAAGCGGATACGCTGAGGGCACACTCCGCCACCTTCTGTCCTTTAGCGGGACCGGGAGGAGAACGGGTTGCGCGCGGCCGATGCTGTACCTCTCAACAAACAGTTACGGCCGGATCAGGAACACCTGTCAGCCACCACGCCGATGGCGTCATGATCGCCGATGGTGAGTATAGCCAGGCCAATAACACAAGGGGAAAGATTAGGAATGGAGATGGCGTGAAATACAACGGCAACGCAGGTGGAACTGGACCTGCGGCGCCGAAAGGGTCCGACGCGGGCGGAATCGTGGGACCTTGGTGGGCAAGGGCGACAAGGTCTACAAGTACCGCTACGGCTTCACGCTTGAAACGCAGCACTACCCCGATTCCCCGAACCAGCCGAACTTCCCTTCCACGGTTCTGAAACCGGGGCAGGTGTATCGCCAGACGACCGTTTTCAAGTTCTCCACTCGTTAGGGAAACCGTTCCATGCACTGCGGCGCGAGGCCGGGCATCCGGCTTCGCGCCCGCGGTGCGATTTCACTTCTCCGCACCCTCAGCGCACTCGTTCGAACTGAATTCGCCAGCTGCGTGGAGCCGATGCCGTGAAACCGGTGACAGCGGCGCCGCGGCGCTCGAACGAGATCACCAATCCCTCGGCAGTAAACACATCGGCCACCGCGGGCCGCAGCACGTCGTTCGTCGTCTCTGGAGCAAGGTTCGGGTCCGCGGGCGCCTCGCGCAGTACCAGTTTGCCGTCACGCATCACTACGCTCCACGTCACCTGCAATTCGGGCGAGTGGTAGCGGCCGACAAGCGCTTCGAGTTGCCGGGGAGTGGGCCGCGCGCGAGGCGCACGAGCGAACCGTTCTTCCTCTCCCGTCATTTCGCGCACTTCCAGTTGCCATCGATCCCCCGACGGATCGAATCGCAGGAGCGTCCCCCCTCCGCCCGTTGCCAGAAATCCGCCACCGGCTTGCGGTACCAGCTCCACGGTTTCTTCCGAGCCATTCGACTGGAACTCCGGCTTGCCATCCTTCCGTTCCACCTCGACAACCTGCTGACTTTGGGCCGACCAGTACAGGCCTTCATAACGCCGAAGTTCGGTTTCTCCCGGCTGGGGCGCCGTGGCCGGTTTTGAGGCCGGCACGAACTCCCCGGCCAAAAGGATATCGGCCACCGCCTGGCCCTTCGCGCCGGGATCGCCGTTCGCCACGTTACAGAGCGTGAAGACCGAAACACGCTGGTCCGGGAATTGCAGAAAATTCGCGCGAAAGCCCGCCCACACTCCTGAATGCTCCACGCGCCGCAATCCGCGATAGCGATCCACGATCAGGCCGGCGGCGTAGGGAATTTTCCGGCCGTCGTTCAGCACGCCGGTCGTTTCCAGATCGTCGATCAGCCGCTTTCCGCCGACCACGGGATGGTAGAAATTGCTGTCCCAGCGCGCCAGGTCACCAACCGTAGTTTGCACGGCGCCGTCGCCGGTCTGCTCCCAATTGGCGATTTCGAGCCGGTAACCGCCGCCCTTGCGCGGAGCGTAGGAGACGGCCCGGAAGGGGATGATTTTCGTATGGTCGTCGAGGATTTGGGTGCTCGTCATGCCGAGTGGCCGGAAGATGTGCTCGGCTGCGAACTCCCGAAGCGGCACGCCGGCCACTCGCTTCACGATCTGGGAGAGCAGGAAGTAGCCGGAATTGCTGTAGAGGAATCGCTGTCCGGGCGTGAAATTCAGCGCCTTCTGGCGCGCAATGATCGCCAGGGCGTCGGCGTTTGTCGCCACCTCTTCTTCCTGCACCCCGGCCATGGACAGCAGATCGATGTAGTCGCGGATGCCGCTGGTGTGATGCAGCAACTGGCGGATGGTGACCGGGTGGCCGTAATTCGGCAGTTCCGGCAAGTATTTGTGGATATCGTCATTGATCGAAAGCTTTCCCTGTTGTGCGAGCAGGAAAATGCTGGCGGCGGTGAATTGCTTCGAAACCGATCCGAGATCAAACACGGTTCGAGGCGTGATGGGAACGTGCAGTTCCATGCTCGCCATTCCGTAGCCGTGCTCGTAGACCAGCCGGTTGTCGCGCTCCACGCCCAGCGCGCAGCCGGGCGACGAGGGGCCCGCGAACTTTTGGAACACGCTGTCGATTCGCGCGATTTCCGGCGCGGGTAGTCTCCCCGGCGATTGAGCGCGCATCGCCTCCGCGCCCCACGCCGTCACCCAAAGCAGCAGGATTGCCGTCGAGAGCGCGGCCAACCTTCGCCGCTTTCCCGAATTTCTTCCAGGAAAAGATCGATCGAAACACAAAGCGCGCCTCATGACCGGTTCACCCCTCCCTTTCGTCGCGAAAACATACTCTTTTTCAGGTGATTGATGAAGAGCTTTCCACATCTGGCGGGAAAACCGGGAATGACCGAGGTTGGCGGCAACGGGCCGCCAACGGGAGGGGCGGGTATGAACCGGGCAGACGAACTGCATCTCATGCCTTGGGCGTTTTCGATCCGGCTCAGTTGCCTTTGGCGCGGCCGGCAGTGGCTGCGCTACTCACGCGGCTAAATGGGCCTGGGCGGCTTGGGAACGTTCGTCTTCCAGTAGACCACGTATTTTTCGTCGTGGACCTGATAGAACGGGATCAGCTCGGTCGGAGCGCTCTGGCCGACCAGATGGAAAGTTAGTGGCTGATTACCGGGCTCGACCCAATCGAGCTTTTCAGGGTTTGCGACGGTGAGATCCGGGACCTGGGCCGGTTTCCCGCGCGGGGCGGTGTCGTAACCGGCCTGCATCATTTCCTTGGTGAGTCCGTTGCTCCCCAATCGGCCGGCGAGCACCAGTGGGCCGTACATGACGGCCTGGTGGCTCGGGTCGCCCGCGAGTTCCTCGGTGCGGAGGCTCATCGGGAGGTCGATTTCCACGCGATCGCCGTTTTTCCACGTGCGGTTGAGCGTGAGGTAGCTGCTCGGATTCGAGAAGATGGGAAGCGTTTCGCCGTTGAGCTTCACGCTGCCGCCCTTGGTGGCCCAGTAGGGAATGCGGAGATTGAGGGCCATCTCGACCGGATGATCGGCCTCGACGACGAAGGCGGAACCCTCCTGCTCGGGAAAGCGGGTTTCCTGGCGCAGGCGGACGCCCTTCTCGGGCCAATTCACTTCCGAGGGGATGTAGAGATTGACGTAGATGCCGTGGTCGTCGTGATAGTAGATGGTGTTCGTGAACTTGGAGAATTCTTCGGCGCCGGTTCCGGTGCAGCACCAGAAGGAATCGTAGCGGGAGTTGTAATACTTCCAGTAGCCGGTGCCGAGCGGGTAGAAGTAGCCTTTCATTCCCTCGTCGTCCTGCGTGCCGAGGCGGCTGTTGTAGAGCGCGCGCTCGTAATAATCCATCAGGCGCGGATCGGCGGACCAGCCGAAGAGATGGCGGGTGAGCTTGAGCATGTTGTAGCCGCAGCAACACTCCTCGGTCCATTCATTCAGCGTTCCGGAGAGATCCCCGGCGGGCGTGGTCCAATGCTCGCCGTCGCTGGTATTGCCGGTGCAGTAGGAGCGGTGCGAGGTGACCGTGTCCCAGAAGAAAGTGGAGATATCGTAGTAGCGCTGGTCGCCGGTGATCTCGTAAAAGCGGGCTGCGCCGATCACTTTCGGAATGTTCGTATTCGTGTGGAGGCCGGTCAGCTCATCCTTGAACGCGGCCAGCGGATCGAAAACATCCTTGTGCTCGAAGCGGCGGGCGATGCCGAGGTACTGCCATTTGCCGGTCGCCGCGGCCAGGTTGCAGAGGACTTCGAACATGCCGCCCTGCTCGACTTCAAGAACGCGCTGCATGTGGTCTTCGCTGAGCGGGTAGACCCAACTGCCGACCCAGCGTGCCATCTGCTCGAGGGTTTCGAGCGCCTGCTGGTTGCCGGTGTATTGATACATGTCGAAGTGGCCGGCCATGATCTTGTGCAGGGTGTAGAACGGCGCCCAAACGGGCCGGCCCTCGCGCAGGCGGTCGAATTCCTCCACGGGGAAGGCGCTAAGGTAGCCGTTCTTGAGGGCCTTCTGGCAGAGGGCGAGCTGAGCGACCATGTCGTCGGCTTTCTTCTTCAGTTCTTCGTCGCCGGTGCTGGCGTACATCTGCGCGCAGGCGGAAAGGTAATGGCCGCCGGCGAAATGGCCGCGCAATTCGCAGTTGGGCCGCTCCCAGCCGCCGAGGGGCTCAGCGGAGGATGGCAGGCCGGCGGTGACACGAAACATGTGGAGCAGGCGATCGGAGGGCACCGAATGCAGGTACTGGCGATTGATCTCCATCTGGTCCTTGAAAGGACCGGCGGCCAGGCGCACCTGCTTCATCGGAAACGGCGAGGTCTTCGGAGTGACGGTGTGCAGAAAGCCGGGACGGCGGCGCTGAGGAGGCAGCGCGGCGCTGGTGGCGCCGGCTTTCGATAGCGCGAAGAGGGGCTTCGGGAGCAATTCCATTCCCGTGGCGGCCATCGTCCCCAGCAGGAACTTTCTTCGCGACACTCCATCTTTCCAGATCGTCATGAGGAATTCCTCCCTGCCGCGTTTTGTCTCGTCGCTTCCGGAAAACGTTTACATTTACCGGAGCCACTCCCCAGCCGCAAGGGCCGTGGAATGGCAACACGATATACCGCCGTTTCAACACAGGCAAGCCCTTTTGCGGTTTGCAAGGCCGCCAGTTGAATAGCTTCCGAGGGCACGTGCAACGTGCCCCTACCGCCGTCGTCGGGCGGCGTTCACGTGCGTCAGTTCAACCGAAACGGCCTCTCCTGTCATCGGGACGACGATTTCGTTCCCTTCCCCTGGATTGCTCGCGAAGCGCTCGAAGGGGCGGCCGGCGAGATCCACCTGGTAGACGGCGGGCGGCAGGCCGGCGATGCGGATCGTGGTTTGATGGCTGGTCGCAGCGCGATTTTCCAGGGTGAACGCGATACGGCTTAGCGAACGATTGAAGACGACCGGCAATCCTTTCTTGAAGCCGTCGCGGGCGAGCAGAATGTGCAGGCGCTGGGCACCGAGGAAAATGTGGAACCGGGCGCGCAGGCCGTCCCTCGGAAAGACCTCGATCAGGGATTTGCTTCGCTCGAGTTTTCCGCCGTAGGCGTAGAGGCCGAAGATCGGGTCATCGACAACGATCGTCGCCGCCGAGCGCAAGGCGCCGGTGAAGCCGAGATCGATTTCGCCCGAATACCACCACGGTCCGCGGCCCATCAGTTTATTGCCGAACCAGGCGCGTCCCCAGGGCCGCGGCTCGAAACCGCCGCTGGCGCCGCCGTCGTTGTTCTTGCCGGGATACCAGTAGCCGTAATCGGAGGCTTTGGTTCCGGCATTGAGCAGAGCCCAGGAGCTGAGATACGAGGCGTAACCCAGCCGCAAGTCGGGCTGCGGATTGCACGCGAAATGCAGCGCGTAATCCAGCACGGCCCAGCCGCCCATTTGCGACATGTAGCTCAGGGTATAGCCGGCATTGCCGGCGCCTCGATAGTCGCTGCCCAGGTCGTAATAGGCGGGCTCGAGCCAGCCGCGGTCGCCGATGTTCAAGCGGATCTGCTCGTGCAGAAAATTCGCGGCTTCCTGATAGCTGACCTGTTGTTGGAAGCCGTCGACCAGGGGGGAAGCCGAAGCGGCTTCGCCGGGACGGCGGGCATTTTCCATGGCGTATTTCGCCAGCGCTTCGGTGGATTCGAAGGCGGTGGAATCGAAGGGATATTCGGACTGGAAGAGGTCGGGGTGGTCGTTGACGAAGTACTCGACTTTCTTTTGCCACTGGGCCTCGAGCCAATCCGCCTGTTTTGGATGGCCATTTTCGCGGAGCGCATGGACGATCCCGGGAATCACCAGCTCGTCGTAGGTGCCTGTTTCGTCGGCCGACCAATGAATCAGCTGGTAGGGCACGGTGAAGAAGTCCTTCGCGGTGCCGAACGCGCGTTCGAGGTAGCCGTTGGCGTCAAGATAATGGGTCAGTTTCGGGTAGAGTTTCGCGACGCGATACATGTAGTAGTACATCGCGAAGACGTGCGGGTAATCGTAGATTCGCCAGACGTGCTCCTGGCCGCGCGGGCCCTTGTCGGGGCTGTCGCGATTCACTTTCCAGTTCGGGATTCCGTAGACGGCGTAGGGAAACTTTTCTTTCGTTGTTTCCTGCAGGCCGCCCCAGACGTAGTGGCGAATGTAGTATTCGACCGCGGCGATCTCCGTCGGATCGGGGTAGAAGACGTTCTTGGCGGCGACGAACATCGCCTTGCCGAGGATCGTATCGTCGCAGGCGACCATGTAGGGACGCAGGCCGTCGAGATTATCGGGTCCGCGGAGCACCTGGTGCTTCATGTCCCATTGCGAAAACAGGCCGTTGTACCACTTTGCCGGGTTGCGGTGCTGTTCGTGGGAGACGATGAACGCGGCGCGTTTCTTGTAGAGCGTTTCGAGCGGCTGGGTGACGAAAAATTCGAGCGAGAGATAGCGGCCGTGGCCGTAATCGACCTTCAGCATGTTCTCGCCGAGGCGGGAGAACCGCACGCGGTAGAGATGCACGTTCCTGCCGCGCTCGCCGAGCGGCTCGATCCGTGTGCTCTTGGGATATTCGGGCACGATGGCGCGGATGTGGTCGAGCGTGCGGAGCGAGAACATCGTGTCAAGATCGGTGGGAACGGTCATGCCGGGGACGACATTCACGTCGAACAGATGCTGCTCGTAGAGCACCTGGCGCACGCCGGCGTAATCCGGCGCCCAGGCTAAGCGGATGCCGTAGGTGGCGGAATCGCCGCGCTTGCCTTTGGGCGCGAGAAGCAGGCGGGTGTTGGGCAGGCGCCAGTTGCCTCCCTTCGCGCGCAGCGCCGTCGCGCTGGCCGCGGAATGGATGTAGACGGCGTAGCCGCGGAACGGCTGCAAATTGAAATATTCGAGCGAAGTGCCGTCGAGCGGGGTCATCACGAGGAACGGGCCCTCGGCGTCGGTGCGCATCCAGTAGATGAACGAGCCGTTGCCGCCGATAAAACTATGCCGGATCACCCGCTTCGTGTACGTCACTGTTTTGTTGCCGACGTAACGATCGTTGAAGGGCAACGGCAGGCCCAGATCGCCCACAACCAGTTTGTGATCCGTTTCGTTCCGCAGCGTGAGCGTCCATCGCATCGCGCCGCCCTGGAGATGGAAACGCTCGCTGACGTTGAGGTCGTGGATGGGAGTGACGGTCCGGGACGCCTGATCGTTGACGCGCCATTGGAAAAGGCCGGCGGTGGCGTTTTCGGCGAGCTGCACTTCGATGCGCAGGCTCGATGTCGTCACCGGATCAAAGGTCACGCGATTGAAGCGATTCGAAAAAATGGGATAGGGACTGGTCGCGTCGACCGGAAGCCACTTGCCGCCGCTGCGATAGAGGACGCGCCAGTTTTGGGGCAGCTCGCAGGGCACGCGCCGGCCTTTTTGCTCAACCCAATATACTTCCGTCGACCACACTTTTTCCCGCTTCGGAAAATCGTATTCAACCCATTCGCGCGTCCCTTTCCGGCCGAACCACTCGAAGCGCGGAATATCGGTCGCGCTGGAACTCGATGGCACCATGCCATCGCCGAGCGCGAAGAGACCCATCGAACGAACCGAAGCCGAAGGCCGGCTGCCGCGGGCGATGGTGGGAACGGCGACTCCGATTGTGTAGCTGACTTCGGACGGGCTACTGGCGGCGGTGCGGTCGATCTCGGCTCCCGAAGCTTCTTTCCATTGCGCGGAACCGGGCGTTCGATAGCGGAGAAGGACGTCGCCGAGGGCGGCACCTCGGGCGATGTAGTTCGTGTCGTATTTGTCGTTGACGCGGCGAATGCCGGTGATGCCGGAAGCCGAATAGGAAATCTGGAACTGGGGATCGGAGAGATGGTGCTGCGGCGCGGCCAGAAGCGGCGTGGAAGCGAGCAGGAAGAATGCCAACGCCGGTAGCGACAGCCATGGCCCGCGGGCACGCGGATGGCGCACCATCGGGGCGTGCTCGGCGAGGGAGCATTTGGCGGCAAAGCCAATCCTGGCTGTGCCCTGTTGGCGAGGCTCAGCGGCGAGCTCGGGAGATCGGAAAGGCGCACAGCCAGGAATGGCTGTGCTACCGGGCGCGAGGTCGCGGCTGGGGGCGTCAGCCCCAGGAGTGTGGCACCGATTCGAAACCTTGTTCATGGCAGGCAAAACCTCTGTTTTGGAAAACGTTTACCCTTCACAGCACTTCACTTCCAGATATTCCCTTCACTTGCGTCCAGCCCTTTTGCGAGGCGAAGAAGCATCATGGCCTCGACGGGCCGCACATCCCCGGGCGCCAGGGCGAAAAAGCGCGATTCAGGCGTTGACGAGTAAACGTTTTTAGCATAAATAGGTCAGCGTTTGTCGAATGATTCGCGACCGGGCACCATTTTCACCCGATCACACGAAAGAGAGGCCCAGGGATGGCGCTCAAAAATCCCGGAAGGCGTGGTTTTCTGAAAAACGGCGTGACGGCAGCGCTGGGAGCCGCGGCGATTCCACTGATTTCTCCCGCGCGGGGCTGGGCCGATTCCAATCTGCTCGAACTGGAGCAGGAGGTTTCCGGGAAAAGCGCCGGCGCGGCGCTCGTCAAGCTGGACTTCGATCGCAGGATCGGTGAAATCGACCGCAACATTTACGGCAGCTTCATCGAGGAGCTGGGACGCTGCATTTACGGCGGCGTCTACGAACCGGGCTCGCCGCTTGCCGACAGCGACGGCTACCGCAAGGACGTGATCCAGGCGATCGAAGATCTCCACGTCACCGTGCTGCGCTGGCCGGGCGGCAATTTCGCTTCCGGCTACAACTGGAAAGACGGTATCGGGCCGAAGGACAAGCGCCCGCGGCGATGGGACACGGCATGGCAGGAAGCGGACCCGAACCAGTTCGGCACCGACGAATTTCTGCGCTACTGCGAGAAACTGAAAATCGCCCCCTACATCACCGTAAACATGGGCACCGGAACGATGCAGGAGGCGGCCGATTGGGTGGAATACTGCAACGCCACCACCGACACCCAATGGGCGAACGAGCGCCGCAAGAACGGGCATCCCGAGCCGTACAACGTGAAATTCTGGGGACTCGGGAACGAGGTCTACGGAAGCTGGCAGGCGGGGCACAAGGACGCGAAGCAGTACGCGGCCGACGCGCTGGAATTCGCGAAAATGATGCGATGGGTGGACCCGACGATCAAGCTGGTGGCCGTGTGCGACAACAGCGTCGATTGGAACGTGCCGGTGCTCGAGAAGCTGGTCGAGATCATCGACTACGTTTCGGTGCATCACTACGGCGGCAGCCTCGATACGGCCAAGGAAATGCTGGACGCGTATTTTTTCGAGCGGCAGCTTCAGGCGATGGATGGCCTGATCACCGCCGTGATGGCCAACAGCAGAAAAAAAGAGCGCCTGGCCATAGCCGCCGACGAATGGAACATCTGGTTCCGGTCGTGGTTCAAGCGCGGCGATCCGCACAAGCTCGAAGAGGTGTATAACCTGCGCGACGCGCTGTGGGTAGCATCGGCGCTGAACATTTTTCACCGGATGTGCCGCTCGGTGAAGCTGGCGAATCTGGCGCAGCTGGTCAACGTGATCGCGCCAATCATGACGAACAAGACCGGGCTCGTGCTGCAGACCACCTATTTCCCGTTCCAGCTCTACGCCGAGCATTCCGGCAACGTGGCTCTCGACGCGCTCGTGCGCTCCGACACGTTTCCCAAGATGCCGGAGGTTCCGTATATCGACGTTTCGGCAACGACGGACGACAACAACCGGAAGCTCACGCTGGCCATCGTGAATCGGCATCCGACGGCCGACATCGCCGTCGACATCGAGATCGAAGGGTTCCAGCCGCGCGCGTCGGGCGTGGCGTACGAGGTGAACGGGCCGAACCTCGATGCGACGAATACGTTCGCCTCGCCACACAACGTGAAGACGGCGCGTAGCGGCCTCTCGGGCGCAGGGCGGAAATTCAGGCACAACTGCCCGGCGCATTCGCTCCAGGTGCTGCTGCTCGAGCAGGCGTGAGGGTTGCGGCGGAAAGGCCGCAGCCAAGAGTGGCTGGCTACTAGAGGCGCATCGCCAGCCGCGCTACTTGATGAGTGGCCGGGCCAGCGCGGCTCGTGGCCGCAGCAGAAGCGCTAGATGCCCATTTGCGAGTTCCGGCTGAATCAGCGAAATGTCGGCGCAGTTGTCGAGCACCCAGTCGGCTCCCGCTTCGCGGAGTTCGTCCTCGGCCATCGTGGTGCACAGGGCGGCGACGCGCGTTCCGGCGGCCTTGCCCGAGAGTACGCCGGCCGGTACGTCCTCCACCACAATGCATTCCTCCGGCGCGAAGCCGAGCATCTCGGCTCCCCTGCGGTAGGGATCGGGCGCGGGCTTGCCGTGAATGATGTCGTCGGAGGTGATGAAGCAGTCGGGCCGGGGCAATCCCGCTACGCGAAGGCGCAGCTCGGCCAGCGGCCGCGTGCAGGAAGTCACGATCGCCCAGCGATCCTTCGGCAGGGAGTCCAGCAACTCGAGCGCGCCCGGCCAGGGAACGACGCCATCGAGGTCTTCCATCTCGCGCCGCTCGATCTCGCGATTCTCCGCCCGATGGTCGGCATCGGGCAGATAGTCGCGCACGGTGGAGAGACTCGGCCGGCCGTGGGCCTTGTGCACCACCTCTTCCGGATCGAATCCGCGTTCAATCGCCCACTGGCGCCACACCCGCGCGACGGCGGGCGTCGAATCGATCAGAACACCATCCATGTCGAACAGAAGCGCGCTGCAAAGTATCCGCGTTGTAGGCCGCTCTGGCACGTTCACTCCTGATCTGGTATCTCCACAATTACCGTAAGAAAGTGCCGACTGCAAATTCGTCTCCGGAGGTGTTCCGGGGCCGTGGTAATGCGCGGCGGCGAAGCGTTGCATCGAGATCCCTCGGGCATCCTGGCCGGATGCCTTCAGCATGACAGCCTTCGCTGATGCGCGACCCGTGCGGGTGAATGTTTTCCTCTCTCGCGGGGACGGCAGCTGGAGATCGCATGAAGCTGGAAGCGTCCGGCTAGGCTTCGAGTGAACCTGAAGGCAATTCGGACGGCTCTTCCCGTCCTCCGTTTGCCTGCTGACTGGCGATGCGCATGAGCGCGGGGAGAACGTCGCCGAAGGCAGTGTCCGCCTCGGGCCTGCCGAAATCGAAATAGAGGCGTTTGTAGAGGGGATAGAGTTTGTCGTACACGCGCCGGGCTTCCGCGTTCGGCTGGTAGACGATGTGCGGAGGGCAGATGCGCTGCTGCGCTTCCTCGATCGACGGGAAAGTGCCGGCGGCGAGGAAGGCGAAGATGGCCGAGCCCAGGCTCGTCACCTTTTTGCTCGGCACGAGTACCGGGCGGCCGAGCACGTTAGCGTAGACCTGATTCAGCACCGTGTTGGTCTGCGGGATGCCGCCGGCGTTGATCACTCGTTCGATCACCGTGCCGTGCTCGGCCATCCGCTCGAGAATCACGCGGGTGTGGAAAGCGGTGCCTTCGATGGCGGCGAACAGTTCGTCCTGGGCGGTGTGCTGGAGGTTCCAGCCGAGCGTCATGCCGCGCAGGCTGGCGTTCACGAGCACGGTGCGGTCGCCGTTGTCCCAGCTGAGCCGCAGGAGGCCTGTGCTTCCCGCCTGATACTTTTCGAGGCCCTGGCTCAATTCGGAAACGGAAGTGCGCGCGCGGCGCGCGATGGCGTCGAAGATGTCGCCGGTGGCCGAAAGACCGGCTTCGATGCCGGTGTATTCCGGGTGGACGCTTCCCTTCACCACGCCGCAAACGCCGGGAATCAACTGCGTTTGGCGCGAGATGCCGATGATGCAGGTGGACGTGCCGATGACGTTGACGATGTCGTTTTCGCGCAGGCCGGCGCCAACGGCGTCCCAGTGCGCGTCGAACGCGCCGACGGGAATCGGAATGCCGGGACGCAGGCCGAGCTTTTTCGCCCAGAAAGGCGACAGATGTCCGGCGATCTTGTCGGACGTGGCGTACGTTCCTTCGAGTTTCGCGCGCACGCCGGCCAGAAGCGGATCGACCTGCGTGAGGAATTTTTCGGGCGGCAGGCCGCCGAGGTCCGGATGCCACATCCATTTGTGGCCCATCGCGCAGACGCTGCGAATGACTTTCGACGGGTCGGTGATGCCGCAGAGCGTTGCGGCGACCATATCGCAGTGCTCGAAGGCGCTGGCGAGCTGGTCTCGTTTATCGGGATTGTGGCGCAGCCAGTGGAGAAGTTTCGAGAAACCCCATTCGGTGGAATAGACGCCGCCGCACCATTCGATCGCCTCGAGATTTTCGCGGTGGGCGAGCTCGGTGATTTCCGCCGCTTCGGCCTTGGCGCGGTGATCGCACCAGAGATAATACTCCCCCAGCGGAACCATCCCGGCGCCGACGGGAATCACCGAGGAGCCGGTGGTATCGAGCGCGATGGCTTCCACTTTATCGCCCGTGATGCCCGCTTGCCGGACCGCTTCGCGCGTGGCGGCGGCCAGGGCGCGCATGTGGTCTTCGTGGGACTGGGTGGCGTATTCGGGGTCTTCGCGCCGGCGGTGCAGCGGAAATTCAGACACCGCCGAAGCGAGCATCCCCTTCTCGCTGTCCACCACCGAGACGCGAACGCTCAAAGTCCCGAAATCCACCCCCGCCACGATAGCCATCGCTAGTTGTCCTGAGTTAGAAATTCTGCTACATAGCCAAGCCTGTTTCAGGGGCTGAAGCCCCGCGACATTGCGAGGTTTGTTGTTGGAGCTGAAGCTCCGACCCCCGAAAAAACGTGGCGCGGACTTCTCGCTCAGGACATCGGTCCTAAGCGCCGGCTCCCGGCTCGTGCCAGTGCATATCCCAGCCGAGGTAACGCGTTGCGGCTTCGTGGACCGCGCCGGCGACCGAGGAAAGATTCGCGGCGACGTGATGCTCGAAGCCGTTTTCGCAGATGTAATGGAGCAGCCGCTGCAGCTTCGGAATCTCGACTACGCCGGCGCCGCCGAAGGTATTGAGCGGATCGTCGGTGAAGGCGCCGCTGCCGACGTAGCCGCGCATGCGGCCGGCCCGATCGTCGGTGCTGAAACGGGCGAAGGTCATCGGCCCGGCCTTCACGATGCCGACGCAGGTGCCGTAGGTGTTCTCCTTGCCGACGGTGCCGGCGATGATCGCCTGGTAATCCATCGTGACGCTGCGAAGGAAATGCTTGGGCAGGTTGCTGCAATGGAAGCAGACGGCCTTGTCGGGATTGTCGTCGTAATTGTTGTTCCAGTCGAGCAGGGCGCTGGGGGTTTCCGAGGCGAGGCGCAGCGCGTGCATGGCGACGGCGCCGCAGATGTCCACTTCGCAGGCGCTCGAGTGGAGATCGTTGCTCATCATGCTCATCACCGTGCAGGGCACGACGCCGAGCTGCTCCTCGATCGCCGTCCAGCACTGGATAGCGCTGATCGTCAGGTCCGAGCGCTCCATCCACTCATCGACCACCACGCCGAGCTTGGCCATTTTGAGGAGCGCGGCCTTCGGCACGTTTTCGGCGGGAACATATTTGCCGATTTCGCCGAGCTTCGCCTCGACCGCAGGATCGTCGTCCTTGCGGCGGTCGATCCGCGCGAGGATTTCCGACAGGTCGAGCGTTTCGACCGAGATGCCCTGCGACTCCAATATCTTTTCGCTATAGCGCACGGTCTGGAAGGCGGCCGGGCGCGCGCCGATGCTGCCGATGCGGAGACTGCGCAGGCCGTTCGCCACGCGGCACACGCCGGCGAACCAGGCCAGATCCTTATCAAACGCCTCGGATTCGGGACTCACGGTGTGGGAAGCGGTGAGCGAATAGGGAATGCCGTATTGCTTCAAGTTATTGCAGACGGACATCTTGCCGCAGAAGCTGTCGCGGCGGTGCGAAATCGACATTTTCGACGGCGTATCCGGCGTGGCCTGCACGAGAATGGGCACCGAGAGCCGGGACATCCGCAGCGTATCGGCCACGGCGCGCTCGTCGCCGAAATTCGGGAGCGTCACGATCACGCCGTCGATGCGCTCGCTGTTCGCGCGGAACAGCTCGGCGCAGCGCTTCGCCTCCTCGTAGGTTTCGACGGCGCCGTAGCGGCTCTCGGACGGCTCGAGCGCCACAGCCTCGATGCCGGCCTTGGCCAGCGAATCGAGTATTTCCTTGCGGCCGGATTCGGCCAGATGGCCGGGAAAAAAGCCGCGGTTTCCGACAATCACACCCAGGGTCATTTTCTTCTTTTGTGTCATTCATCCCCTCGCACGCGAAAGACGCATCCGCTCCGATGATCGTTTCTTGCGGGTTTCCGATGCGTCAGGGGCATCCTCCGCTTGCCGGCGAGGAACCGAGAGCCGCCCCGTACGCGAGGAACAACCTCGCTTATTTCTTGTCCGACACCTGCCCGTAGTAGGCAGTGGATCCATGCTTGCGCAAAAAATGTTTCTCATGCAGAGCCGATGGCAGCGGCTGGACGTCATGCGCCAGGGTGACCGTGTAATAGGCCATCCGGGCGACCGCCTCCAGAATCACCGCGTTGTGGGCGGCCGCGGCCGGGTCACGCCCCCAGCAGAACGGCCCGTGGCCGCGCACCAGAACGGCGGGAATTTCATTGGGATCGAGATTTTCAAAAGCACGGCAGATGACGGCGCCGGTCTGCTCCTCGTAGCCGGCGGCAATTTCGCCTGGCGAGAGATGCTCGGTCACCGGCACCGGCCCGTGGAAATAGTCGGCGTGCGTGGTTCCGAGACAAGGCAGCGGGCGGGCGGCCTGTGCCCAGGCTGTGGCGAATTCGGAATGGGTGTGCGCCACCGCTCCAATGCCGGGGAAATTCCGGTACAGCGCGAGATGGGTGGGAAGATCGGAGGAGGGCCGCAGCGACCCTTCGACGATGGATCCCGGCGAGATCGGTGACGACCATATCGGCCGGGGTGAGCTTTTCGTAGGCGACGCCGCTCGGCTTGATCGCGACCAGGCCGCGCTCGCGATCGATGCCGCTGGCGTTGCCGAAGGTATAGAGCACCAGGCCTCGGCGCACCAACTCCAGGTTGGCTTCCAGAACCTCTTCTCGCAAGCGATCGAGCAGCATGGTCCTTCCGGTGTCTTTTTGCAGTTTTTCCAGCAAGCAAACGTTTTCTTGGCCGCTAAAAGCTACTGAACGGGCCAGCGCTTGTCAATCCTCTTTTCCCGTTCTTTTCCCGCGGTCAGCGCGCCGGTCCCGTATTCCCCTGCCCCGAGCGCTTCGTCCGTTTCCCCGCGGGCGAATTCGCCACCAGGGCCGTTGAATCCCGCAGCACCAGGCTGGTGCGGAGCACATATTCGGTGCCGTTCGGCGAGGGAGTCTCCCGCTGAACCTCGGCCAGCAGCGCATTGAAGGCCAGTTGCGCGATCTCGGTTTGCGACATTTTGACCGTGGTCAAGGGAGGGATCATGAACTGGGCGAGGCGAATATCGTCGAAGCCGATGAGCGAGAGGTCGCGCGGGATCTGGATGCCTTCCTCGTAGCTTTGCCGAATGACGCCGAACGCCGTCATGTCGTTCGAGCAGAGAACGGCGGTGGGCCGGTTCCGCAGCGCCAGAATCTGCTTGAGGGCGGCCATGCCGCCTTCCATCGTGTGATTGCCCTCGATCAGGTATTTGGGATTCACCGGCAAGCCGATCTCTTCCATGGATTCGGTGAAGGCCCGCTGCCGGGCGACAGCCGATTTCAACGAAAGCGGCCCGGAAATGAAAGCGATGCGCGAGTGGCGCAGCGCGGCCAGGTGCTGCACGGCCTGACGAATTCCGTTCACATAGTCGATCTTGATGTTGCTGACACGCGGCAGCGGCGGACCGACGTCGATGAAGACGAGCGGAATATTGCGGGATTTCAATTCGTCGAACAGCGCCTCTTCCAGGCCGAACGTGACGATGGCGACGCCTTCGACGCGGCGCTCGATCATGCGGCGAACCGACAGCGCCAGGCGCCGGGGATCGTGCCCGACGGAGGTGGTGAGGATTTCGTAGTTGTGATGGACGGAGACGTCCTCGAAGCCCTGGACGATTTCGGGGAAGAAGGGATTCGTGATTTCCGAGACGATGAGGCCGAAGATGCGGCTGCGGCCGGAAACCAGCGAGCGTGCGTGGGTATTGGGGTAGTACCCAACCTCCTCGATCGCTTTCCAGACACGCCGGGACAGTTCGGGAGTGACGGTCGGCACGCCGTTGATCGTGCGAGACACGGTGGCGATCGAAACCTTCGCCCGCTGCGCAACTTCGTGAATGCTCAAGGAGCCTTCTCCCGAGAAGCGGCCCGGTTGATGGCGTTCCGCCACGGAAGCATTCCCCGAGGAAACCTTTACTTCGGAGCCGTGCTTCAAATTGTGAGAGCGGCCGGCCGACTTGTCAATCGCGGGAGCGGGATCGCCGGCAGAGGCGGTGACACGGCGCAGCAACACCTGGCGAAGCCTTTCGGAAGAACTATCGGAAGCGTCACCGGCCATTTTTCTTCCCGTGTCGCCAGGGAGCGGATGTGTAGCCGAACAGAAGCCCCGCGCCGGCGAGGAAGGCTCCCCACCAGATGTTGGCATGCAGCGAATAGAGCACGACCGGATGGGCCGGCGGATGCCCGAGTTGGTACAGACCGGCCCCGAAGATGAGCAGGCCGTCTACCAGCAGGCAGAGCCCGATGAAAAACCAGATCGATATCGAGCTTTCCGGATCCATTGGCATCACCAGAAAATGAGATTGAGAATCACGAACGCGATTCCCACAATCACGGCCCAGAACATGGGCCGGTGAATCAGCGATACCGGCTCTTCGTCCGGAATTTCCATCGCGCCATAGACGAGGCCGGCCAGTTCCGCCGCCGGCTTGGGCTGCGTCATCAGGCTCACGACCACCGTGACCACGACGCAGATGAGCCAGGACCACAATGCGCGATAGATATCGGCGGCGAGCGGCTTGGCATTGATCGAAAGCGCCAGGTAGCGCACGGCCGAAGGGTTGATTTCCTGCCAGGCGAACATTCCGGCGGCGGAGACGGTGCCGACTAGCAATCCCCAGAACCCGCCCTTGCCGGTGGTGCGCTTCCACAGCATGCCGAGGATGACCGTGCCGAACAGCGGCGCGATGAAGATGCTGAAGAGCGCCTGGACGTAGTCCATGATGCTGAGGAACTGCATCACGAAATAGGCGGTGCCGATGCTGATCAGGACGCCGAGAACCGTGCACCAGCGGCCCATCTTCACGTAATGCTGGTCGGTCGCGTCCTTATTGATCAGGGCGCGGTAGATGTCGTAGGTCCACACGGTGGCGAACGCGCTGACGTTGCCGGCCATGCCGGACATGAATCCGGCGATCAGCGCCGTGACGCCCAGCCCGAGCAGGCCCGGGCCGCAGTAGCGGATGAGCATCAGGGGCAGCACCGCGTTGTAACTGTGGGCGCCGCCGGTGGCGAGGCTGGCACCGGTCAGCTTCGGCAGCACGACGAGGCCAAGCAGGCCCGGCAAAATGACGATGAACGGAACGAACATCTTGAACGCGGCGCCGATGATGGGCGCCATTTTCGCCGAGCGCAGATCCTTGGCCGCAAGAACGCGCTGCACCTCGAGGAAATCGGTGGTCCAGTAGGCGAAGGAAAGAACCAGGCCCTGTCCGAAGACCACGCCAACCCAGTTGACGCCCATCGGGTTGTGGAACGAGCCGAGAGTTCTGCCAGAGGTGGACGTATTGGACCGAGGTGTTGTGGATGATCTGGGCTTTCAGTTTCTCCCAGCCGCCGGCTTCGACCAGCCCGAGAATCGGGATCAGCAGCGCGCCGGCCCAGATCAGCACGAATTGCAGCACTTCGTTGAAGATCGCCGACCGCAAGCCGCCGAGCGCGACGTAGATGGCGACGGTGATGGCGGAAACCCAGATGCTGAAATCCATGTTCCAGCCGAGCACGACATCGAGCAGCAGCGCCATCGCGTACATGTTGATGCCGCTCATCAGTACGGTCATGAAGGCGAAGGAGATCGCCGAGAGCGCGCGGCTGGGCTCGTTGTAGCGCAGCTTCAGGTAGCCGGGAACCGAATGCGTCCTGCAGATGTAATAGAAGGGCATCATCACGATGCCCAGGAAGAGCATGGCGGGAATCGCGGCGATCCAGTAGGCGTGCGTGGCCAGGATGCCGTATTCGTAGGCCGCGGCCGACCAGCCCATCAATTCCAGCGCGCCGAGATTGGCGGACATGAAACTGATGCCGGCGATCCAGGCCGTCATCTCGCGCCCGGCCATGAAGAAATCCTCGCCGGTCTTCGACCGTCCTTTCAGGTAGAAGCCGATTCCGAGGACGAGCACGAAATAGAAGACGACGATGACGATGTCAATGGGGGAGAGCCTGACCAATTGCTGGGGGACGGCTGCGGCCAGAAGTGGGATCATGCCCGGTTGAGCCTCCGTCGCTCGGTCAGCAGGCGCCCGGACAGGACAGAGGGCGCTCCGGCAAGTTTTGCCTGCTCAATTTCTCGTCGCGAATGACAGAAAAGCGCCACAGCTTTTGAAAACACCCGCACATCATACATGTGCCGCGCCGTGAGGGAAACATTCAGCTTCAATTTCCACCGCTCGTGGCACGGGCCAGGCGATTGCGGTGGAAACAGGCGAACGCGGGCATCGCAGCGGGTCGCGCCCGCCATTCGGTGGGCGCCAGAAAGCCGAACACTCTCGCTGCCGATTACCGGAAGCGCCAGGCGCTCGTCGTTGGATAACCGGTTCATCTTTCTTCAGGAGGCGGGCGCAGTGGCCGGGGCCCTTTGCCCGCTCCCGAGCTATTTCTCCTTGATCCTGACGAGCACAACGCCTTGCCCGGGGACGTACGTGCTGTACTTGTCCTTGAACGTTCCCAAATCTTTCTTCAGCCAAAGGTCGCGGACAGTCGCTTCACCCTGGATGCCGATCTGGTCGAAATTCACCGTCATGGGATCGGTGGTGCTCTGGCGATTGAACAGGCCCACCACCTTGCTGCCGTCAGCCATCGGCTTCATCCAGACTTCGAGCGGGCCTTCCTGCGCCACGCGATATCCCTGCTTGCCGAGCGGGTCCTGGTCAACGGCGATGACTTCCGGGTTGGTGAGAAGCTGGACGGTGTAGGGAGTCATCTTGGTGAGGTCGTTGCCGGCGATGAGCGGAGCGGCGAGGATCGCCCAGAGGCTCATCTGCGTGCGATAACCATCCTCACTCATGCCGCCGTTGCCGACCTCGAGCATATCGGGATCGTTCCAATGGCCGGGGCCGGCGAATTTCTGGAGGCCGTTCTGGCTGAAGCCGATATTGGACATCGCCCAGTAGTTGTCGGAGACGTCGCCGGTGGTGCGCCAGAGGTTTCCACCGACCGATGCGCCCCACTTCCACACCTCGAACCAGCCATACTGGCAAAGGCTCAACACAATCGGCCGGCCGGTCTTGAGCAGCGCCTGATGCATCTCCTCGTAGGCGGCCTTCATCCGGTCCGGATCGCCCGGGCGCTGGCACCAATCGTATTTCAGGTAATCGACGCCCCATTTGGCGTAGGTTTCAGCGTCCTGCTGAACGTGATCGAGGCTGCCGGTATAGCCGGCGCAGGTCTTCGCCGCGGGTGAAGAGTAGATGCCGAATTTCAGGCCGAGGCTGTGGATGTAATCGCCAAGCGCCTTCATGTCCGGAAATTTCTTATTGGGCTGAATGAAACCCTGGGCGTCGCGATCGCCGGCCCAGGTGTCGTCGATGATGATGTACTGATAGCCGGCCTTTTTCATTCCGCTCGTAACCATCGCCTTGGCTTGCTCGCGGACGATCTGGTCATCGATGCGGCCCTTGAAATGATTCCAGCTGTTCCAGCCCATGGGCGGTGTGGGGGCGACGTCGGGCTTCTGGGCGAAAGAGGGACAGGCGAAGATTGCGCAGAAAAACAGGCCGATGAGAAAGGGGCGAAGCCTATTCATGGTTTGCCGTTCGGCTCTCCTTCCTTTGAATCCCCGGGCGGGAAATCTGTGGAGCGTACGGCTGGGCGAAGCAAACCGGGTTCTGAGGCGAAAAAGAAGCGATGCATTCACTGGATGCTGATGCTGCCCCGCATCCAGTGAATGCATCACCAGAGGTTCTCAAACCATTAGAAGTCGATGCTCGCGCGCAGCTGGATCTGGCGTGCGCCGATGGTCGAGTTATTGATTACCCTGGCCTGACCGAAACCCGAGGACAGGATATTGTCGTACGGATAATAGTTGTAAATCGCCCAGTTCGGATGGTTGAAGGCGTTCAGGAACTCCGCCTGGAAGACGAATCGCAGGTTCTCGTGAATCGGAGTCGACTTGGTGATAGCGATGTCCGTATTCGAGAAGTGCGGTCCGTACAGCCAGGGGTGCAACCCGAAGGTGCCCGCAGCGCTGTTCGGAGTGATGTACTGCGGGTTCGCTCCGCCGCCTTGCAGATACTGCGGGTTGATGCCGTTGGCGTACGGAGCGTTCAGATGGTAGACGCCTACCGAATTCTGCAACTGGGTATTCGTAAGCCCGTTGTAGACCAAGCCGCCGTCGGCGAAATCGTTGAACGTGTTGTAGCCGCCGTACAGCGCGAAGGGCGTGCCGGTCTGGTAGGTAACGATCGTGCCGATGGTCCATCCACCGACGACCCTGTCAACGATGGGGTTGGCAGTGTTCAGGAACCGCTTGCCGTTGCCGAGAGGCAGATCGTACGTGCCGCTGACGTGGAGCACCTGGCGGATGTCAAAGAGCGACGGTCCGTAGTTGAGCCGCAGGTTGCGCATGGTGAACTGGCTGGTGGATCCGGTCCAGTTGTTGTTCGGCTCGACTCCGAGCGTGTGGCTCCAGGTGTAGTTCGCGTCGAACTGCATGCCGTGCCAGTTGTTTTGCCGGAAGTCGATCTGCAGAGCGTTGTAGTTTCCGTAACCGGCATCGCTCATGAGGCCGGTCGAGCTGCCGGAAGCGTACGGGTTCGCCTGGAAGAAGTTGATTGGATATCCGGCTCCTGCTCCGGTGTAGCCGAGCTGGCTGGCGCAAGGAGCGAAGCTGGCGCCGACCATATTGCAGAAGTAGGGAGCGTTGCCGAAGATCGAGTCGATCGTTCCTACCATCGCGCCGACGTTACCCTGCTGCAGGTAGTTGATGAATTGGCCGTTGCTGTAATCGGCGGCCGTGTAGGGCGATGTCTGCTCGCTGGAGAACGCCGCTTCGAAGATCGGAAGCGGCTGCTGGCCCGCAAAGCCGTTGTAGGCAAACGTGCCCGGCATACCGTTCTGGGCGTTAATCTGCATGTTGGTCTGCGCCGCTTTGAATTGAGTCAAGAACCCGTTTTCGAAGATGTTCGCTTCGTTCGGGTTCTGCGCAATCCATTCGTGCAGTGCGTGATGGCCCATGTAACGGACGGCCAGCACGTTGTTCCGGCCAAGCTGCCGTTGGATTTCGACGTTCCATTCCTCCAAATACGGCTGGCGGATGTTGTAGTTGAATCCGTTCACGCCGGCGCCAAACCACGTTTGCCCGGACTGAGGGAAGGATTTCTGATACTGAGTGATGTTGTAATAGAAAGGCGGGAGACTGTCACCAAGAGACAGGCTGCCCGGGGCGAAAGTGCCGGTCCCGCCGCTGCTGGACGCATTCAGCGAGAAATACTGATAGAAAGCGAAGCCGTAGTTTGAAGCGGCGTTCCAGTAATACTGCTGCGGCTCGGTGAAGCGACGGAGATTGAAGCCGGCGCGGATGACCGTGTTTCCGTCACCCGTCAGCTTGCCCAGCAGACCACCGGAGTTACGCGGATTCCAGGCAAAACCGAGCTGCGGCTGCGGAGTGACGTGGTAGTTCTGGTAAGCATACTCCCGCGCCGTCAGTTGCGGATCCTGAATGCCATTCAGCTTGCCGGGCTGGAAGATCTGCCCAACCGCAGTCGGACCGTAAACATTGGCCAGATCGGCGCTGTGATAGGCTCCGGTGAGGTCGTGATTCGCGTTGACCAGGTCCCAGCGCAACCCGTAGTTCACGGTCAGCGTCGGCCTCATTCGCCAGGAATCGTGGACATAAAGACCCCAAGACGACGACAGTTCGTCGAGGTTGTACGCGCCGACGGTGGTGCTGTACTGGCCGGTTTTCAAGTTGAGCGGGAAACCGCTGCCGCTCGGGGTGACGCGGCTGATCCTGCCGACCAGAGTCGCGTACAGATTTTCCGCGTCGGTGCGATCGAAGCTCGAGGCGTTCGCGAAATAACTCTCGAACGCATTGAGAGCCGGATCGCCGGTGGCCAATCCCAAATTGTAGTTGATGATGCCGTCCGGCGGGTTCCAGTAGTGGTCCTGCTCACGCCAGAACGAGATCCCGTAGTTGACCGTGTGCGAACCCTTCTGCCAGGTCATGCCATCGCTGAAGTTCACGATCGGATAGTAGGTGGTGATGGGCAGGTTGTATTGCTGCGCCGACGTCGCGATGTTTCCCGCAAAGTTGACGATCGGATTGGTGAGGTAGGCGTTCGTCGCGCCGTAGGCGTACCAGTAGGCGTTGTAGAAGTAGCCGCCGCGGAACTGGTTGATCAGCGTCGGGGAAATGGTCCAATCGATACCGAGCGACGTCGTGTAGTTGTTATTTTTGTTCAACGCGCCCGTATTCGACAAGGAGCCGGGGAAGAAGGGAGCTGAGGCGCCGGGCTGGTTGTATTTCGTTTCGTTCCAGGCGAGATCCATGCGGACCTTCTGGGAAACGTTGTAGTCGAAGCGCAGCGTCGGGAAGTAGTAGGTCTGCGGCGCCGGGACAAACCAACTGAGCTGCTCGACGTTCGGATCGCTCGTTGGCGCAACTTTGCCGGACGATAGCGTCCCGTTGATTGCCGACAATTGCGAAGCGATGTCGGAATTCACCGCAGTGGGCAAACCGTTGGGCTGAGCGACCTGGCTAAACAGGTTCACCTGCGTCCCGTCGGTTTGGGTGAAGATTCCCTGCTGGGCGAGCGGCGTGAGCACGTTCGCTGTTGTCGTATAACCGCCTGGCTGCTTCGCCATGGCGAAAGCGCCGAAGAAGAAGAGTTTGTTCTTGAGGATCGGGCCGCCGACATCGCCGCCGAAATCGTTGAGGATCAGATGGTTTTTCCGCGCGCCAACGGCATCGTTGAACCAGCTATTGGCGTTCAGATAGGAGTTGCGGAAATCCTCATAGACACGGCCATGAAAGGAGTTCGATCCGCGCGTGGTGACGAAGGTGGTCTGCATCGCCGCCTGGCCGAAGCCCTCATTCACATTGAGCTGGCCGGTCTGAACCGTCATCTCGGAAATCGAATCGAGACGCGCCTGAGGGCCCGGGCTCGCGTTGCCGGCAAACTTCATCCGGCTAGTGGAAGAGATGACGCCATCGATGTTGTTGCCTTGGGCGATCGACGGCAGGCCGTTCCAACTGCCGCTGGACATACCCGGCGTGGCGACGTAGCCGGGAGTCAGGAAGGCAAGTGTGGAAACGTTGCGGCCGCTCAAAGGCAGATCCTGCAACTGTTTCACGTTGATGGTGGTGCCGATGGTGCTGCTCGTCGTCTGAAGCAGCGGCACGGCGCTGGCACTGACCACCACTTTCGTTGTGCCCGTTCCCACCTTCAATGTAACCCTGAGGTCGGTGGTCTGCCCGGCCTGCACACTGACGTTGTTGTTTTCCTGGGCATTGAAGCCGGTCTTGGAGGTCGTCAGGCGGTAGACTCCGATTGGCAAGCCCACGAAGTTGTAGGTGCCAGCCCCGGACGTTACAGCCTTTCGGACACTGTTGGTGGCCAAGTCCGTCAGCTCCAGCGTCGCCCCGGGGACAACGCTACCGCTCGGGTCGAGGACGGTTATGGTCACCGTTCCCCGGCTGCCCGCCTGGCCATAGGCAGGCCGCACGCTCAATCCAGAGAAAAACACCAGGCAGATCGCCACAAAACTAATCAACCATGCGCGAGAAAAACTTCGCGGCATTTCCACACCTCCCACAGGGATCCGATTCAAATTCCACTCCCCCGAGCCCTCCGGCGTCACTGTGCATGCCATCCGTGATCACCCAATAGAACGGAAGCCCTCGGACAAAAATTTGTAAAACTCTCAAAGACCAAGACCACGCCGCGCTGAGAACCGGCCGGAAACCGTCTTCGGTTCTCTCGGAAACGAGTAAACGTTTACTCGCTTCTCGACCTAAAACATCAGCGGTCCGTGTTTCTATCGCCCTATGCCATTCCCTGTCAAGGCAAATTTCACCGAAATTTCAATTTACTCTAACTTTTCGTCGCTGCGGCTGGGAATTTTTCGACTGGCCGAAGGCATCTTCCACTCCTGCCCGCGCGAGCCGTCGCCGACACTGCGATGCCGGGCGGGTTTGCCCCGCGGTGGACCCGGGTGGCGTAAAATCGCTTGAAATCAGGGGATTGACACGCAGGGCCGGGCGGAGCTATGCCACTCCAGGGATCCGTGGCATGATCGCATTGACCGGAGCTGGCTCGCGTGATATCGGGAAAGCGGGCAAGGGAGCGCCGGTTCGAACACAAACAGAGTCCTTAGGCGGCATGTTTAACCGTTTGGTGACCATGACGGGAAGAAAACGCTATCTATTCACGGCGGCATATTGGCTGCCCATGCTGCTGGCGTTCCTCTTCGCCGGTCCGCTGCTCGCTCAGGCGGGGCAGCAAAGGACGACGGGGCCGGAGAGAGATGCGCCGGCAGGGATGGCGCCACCGTTCGAGGGGCAGAACGCCGGGAGCCTTTCCCCGGATCCGGAAGCCAGCCTGCAAACGGGCATTCAGCTCACCCAGCGTGGACGTTTCGGCGATGCGATTCCGTATCTTCTCGCGGCGCGCGGGCACGTGGCCGCGGCGGAGGAATTTGCCGCCGATTTCGATCTCTCGATCTGCTATGTGGGCACGAGGCAGTTCGAGAAGGCGATCCCGATCCTGACGGCGCTACAGAAGCGAGAGCCCAAAGCGGCGAATGTGAACGATCTGCTGGCGCAGGCGTATATCGGCGTCCAGCAGCCGGACAAGGCCTACGACGCTCTGCGGAAGGCCGCGGCGATCGATCCGCGCAATGAGGCGCTGTACGTACTCGTGGCCGACGCGTGCACCGAGGGCCGCGCCTACGCGCTCGGTCTCAAGGTGGTCGATCTCGGGCTCCACTCGCTGCCGAATTCGGCCCGGCTGCATTACGAGCGAGGCGTTTTCCTCGCGCAACTCGAGCGATCAGACCTGGCCATCCGGGAATTTCACCTGGCCACGAAATACGGTGCGGGGACGGAGATCGGCTATATGGGCTCGGCGCAGGCCGCATTTCTGAATGGAAACATGCCTGCCGCCATCGCCGTCGCACGCGAAGCGTTGAAAAAGAACGCGGACAATTACATCCTGCTCGCGATTCTCGGCAACGCGCTGGTGCGCACCGGAGCGAGCCCCGGGCAGCCGGAATTTACCGAAGCCCTGAGAGCGATGGAAAAGGCGGTGGCCGAGCAGCCGAACCACGCCGGTTCAGAAGTGACCCTGGGCAAGCTTTACTTGATGGCCGGGAAGACGGACAAGGCGATTGCGCATCTCGAGAAAGCTCGCGAGATCGATCCGAAGAATACAGCGGTTTACGCGCATCTGGCGGCTGCCTACCGGAGGCAGGGAAATCTCTCGAAAGCGCGCGAGATGCTGGCGATCCTCGCGCGGCTGAACCAGCAGAACGCGGAAAGCTACCGAAACAGCCCATCCGGACGGCACAAGAGCTACGTCTCCTCGGGAATGGCGCAGGCGCCGCCGGATATTCCTCACCGCTAGCCCACGCATCCTCTACCGGAAAACAACGCGCGGAAACGGGCGATCCACAATTCCCTCACCTTCCTTGATCGCGAGGATGCGGTCGGCGGGAGGGTTGGACAGGCGGGTGACGGCGCCGCTGGGCCAGAGGATTTCGAGCGAGTCCACCTTCGTGCGGTTTCCCAAGCCGAAATGCAGGCGCGGGTCCTGAGCGGCCTGATAGCTCATTCCACCTTTTCTCTGCTCGTAAATCTTCAGATCGCCCGCAGTGAGAGTTACGCGGGCGCCGACGCCGTCGCGATTCGAGCGCGTGCCTATCAGCAGTATTTCGAGCCAGTGATTGGCGTTGCCGCCGTCGTTGCGGAGCAGTTGCGGACGCTCGCCGTTGTTGTTCACGAGAATGTCGAGATCGCCGTCGTTGTCGAAATCGCCGATGGCGGCGCCGCGGCTGACGCGCGGGCGCGCGAAATCCCCGCCAAGACGATCGCTGACGTTCTCGAAGATGCCGCGGCCGGTGTTGCGAAACATGAATTTGGGCTCGGCGTAGCGCACATCGGGCTCGTAAAGCTGGATGTTGTCGAGGACGTGGCCGTTGGCGATGAAGAGGTCAGGAGCGCCGTCGTTGTCGTAGTCCATGAAGCGGGCGCCGAAACCACTCGAATGATAGGTGGCATAGCCGATTTTCGAGCTGAGCGTTTCGTCGTCGAACATTCCCTTCCCCAGGTTCCGATAGAGCCGCGCCAGTTGCATATCGAGATGAGTAACGATCAGGTCCATGCGGCCGTCGCCGGTGGTATCGGCGGCGTCGGTGCCCATGCCAGCTTCGGGCTTGCCGTCCATATTGACGGCGACGCCGGCCAGGTAGCCGACCTCGGTGAATGTGCCGTCGCGATTGTTGTGGAAGAGGAAATTCGCCACGGAATCGTTGGCGATGAAGATGTCCTGCCAGCCGTCGTTGTCGTAATCGAATGTGACAATGCCCAGGCCGTTGCCGGGTTTTTTGCCGACGCCGGAGCGCTGGCTGACGTCGGTGAAGGTACCGTCGCCGTTGTTGTGGTAGAGCGTGGGAGGCGCCCCGTTGTAATCGTCCGGATAGCAATAGCTGCGCATGCCGGGGCCGTGACTCCCGCACCAGAAGTTGCGATCGGGAGACCAGTCGACGTAATTGGCGATGACGAGATCGAGACGGCCATCGTTGTCGTAGTCGAACCAGGCGGCGCTAGAGGCCCAGCGGCCGAGGTTGGCGACGCCGGCTTTTGCGGTGACGTCGGTGAAGGTGCCGTTGCCGTTGTTGTGATAGAGAATCGAGCGGCCGTAACCGAGGACGAGCAGATCCGGATAGCCGTCGTTGTCGTAATCGCCGACGGCCACGCCCATGCCGAAGAGCCCTTCGGCGCCGACGCCGGCTTTTTCGGTGACGTCGGTGAAGCTGCCGTCGCCATTGTTGTGATAGAGCGCGCCGCGCAAGGGGTGCGTGGGCTTATAGACGCGCGTGGCCGCGCCGTTGGCGAGATACAAATCGAGCAGGCCGTCCTGGTCGTAATCGATCCAGCCGCAGCCGGAGCCCATCGTTTCGATCAGATATTTTTGCGAAGAGGCGGCATTGTCGTGCTTGAAGGTGATCCCCGAAGTGGGCACGATGTCGCGGAATGTGACAGGCACGATCGGGGAAGCCGCCGCCGGACCAATGGCCCAGGCGCAGGGCGCGGCCACAAGGGTAGCTCCCATCAATTTCAGGAGTTCTCTTCTGGAAGGATTCGAGCGGCTTCTCACCGAAAGTCCGAGACCAGGCCCCGCTGCGGATGCGAAAGCGGTAGCTTACAGCAGCGATGAAGTTCCGCGCGAGCACATTTTCTTTTCACGCGGCTGACCTGTAAGATTTGCGACCGGAGTTCGATCCCTGAGGCCCAGGCCCAAACCGGTTCCCTTGCTCGCCGCCATGCTGCTGTGCTTGCTGGCAGCGTTCCTGCCGTTTGGAAAAGCGGCGGCGAGGAAATCGGCGGCGGCCGCGGCTCCCGTTCCCCCGAAGATTCGCTTTGTCGACATCGCGCGGCAGGCCGGCCTGACCGCGAAGCTCGAATATGGCGGCCAGAAAACGAAAAAGTACATCCTCGAGAGCACCGGCAGCGGCGTGGCCTTCATCGATTACGACAACGATGGCTGGCCCGACATTTTGCTGGTGAACGGAACGACGCTCGCCGGATTCCCCAAAGGCAAGGAACCGACGGCCCATCTCTATCACAACAATCACGACGGGACGTTCACCGACGTTACGCAGCAGGCGGGCGTGGCGCTGACCGGATGGGGCCAGGGCGTCTGCGCCGGGGATTACGACAACGACGGCTACACCGACCTTTTCGTCACCTTCTGGGGCCACAACGTCCTGCTCCACAACAACGGCAACGGCACCTTTACCGACGTCACCAAAAAAGCCGGCCTGTGGCAGCCCGGCGTGCATTGGAGCACCGGCTGCTCCTTCGTCGACTACGACGAGGACGGCCGCCTGGACCTGTTCGTCTCGCAGTACGTCAATTTCCAGCCGGCCGAGCTGCACGATCCCGCGCTGGCCTCGGCCTGCGACTGGATGGGAGTGAAAGTCTTCTGCGGGCCGATGGGGCTTGAAGGGACACGCAACGAGCTGTTTCACAACAACGGCGACGGCACGTTCACGAACGTGAGCGAATCCTCCGGCGTGTCCAAACCGGCGCCGGGCCACTGCTTCACGCCGCTCACGGCCGATTTCTCGGGCGACGGCTGGCCGGACATCTACGTGGCCTGCGATTCCTCGCCCAACCTGTTCTTCCACAACAATCGCAACGGCACGTTCACCGAGACGGGCCTCGACGCCGGTGTCGCGTTCAACGGAGACGGGCGCTTGCAGGCCGGCATGGGCGTCGATGCGGGCGATTACGACGGCGACGGCCGGCTCGACATCATCAAGACGAACTTTTCCCAGGACACGCCGACGCTCTATCACAACAACGGCGACGGCACCTTCAGCGATCGCACGTTCGAGGCGGGGCTCGGCGCGAACACGCAGTTTCTCGGATGGGGCGCGCTGTTCGTCGACGTCGATAACGACGGCTGGCCGGACATTTTCCTGGTGAACGGACACGTCTATCCGGAAATGCGGGGGCGCGGGCTGGACACGCATTATCTCGAGCGAAAACAGCTCTTCTGGAACGAGCATGACGGGAAATTCGCCGATGTGTCGCTCGACGCCGGGCCCGGCGTGACGACGCCCTCGAACAGCCACGGCCTGGCCGCCGCCGACATCGACAACGACGGATCGGTGGAGCTGCTCGTGAACAACGCCGACGGTCCGCCAAGTCTGCTCAAAAATTACGGCGAACACGGAAACTGGCTGCTGGTGAAACTCATCGGAACGAAAGCGAATCGCGACGCGATTGGCGCTCGCGTCACGCTGAGCGCCGGCGGGCATTTGCAGGTGCGGGAGGTACGCAGCGGCGGCAGCTACGTTTCGCAGAGCGAGTTTCGGCTGCATTTCGGATTGGGGAAGGCGAAGAAGGCGGATTGGCTGCGAGTCGAATGGCCGATCCAACCGCCCGATGCGCAGAAGTTCGAGAACGTTCCAGTGAATCAGATTCTGACCATTCGGGAAGGAACGGGAATCATTGCGCGCCCGTAATTCGAGCGCCGGCCGGCGAACGCGCCGCCGTCGCCACGGCGCGTCGCGATTAGGAAACGCGCCCCGTTTCGAAAACGCGGGCTTGGCTGGTACTCTTTTTCGATATGCGATTCAGGGAAACCCGTTTCACCCGCCGCGCAGCCGACCACGCCGACGCGGGCAACCAGGCCAGGGATCAGGAGGTTCGATGGATGTCCAGGCCCCCTAAGCAGAGGCGGGAGTTGGCGAGTCGCCGCCGCTTCCTTCGAATGTTGGGTTTGTCGGGGCTGGCCGGCGCGTTTGGCCGAATGAACGTGCTGCCGGCGTTCGCTTCTTCCCTTCTCGCGCCCGCTTCCCTGCCCGATTTCCAGGAGATACCGGCGTCGTCGAGCGGCATTACGTGGGTTCATGATGCCGGGATTTCCGAAGCGCGATACGAGCCGGAGACGGTGGGCGCGGGCTGCGCCTTCCTCGATTACGACAACGACGGCTGGATGGACATCTACCTGGTGAACAGCGGGGCGTGCGATTTCTACACGCCGAAAACGCCGTTGCGCAACGCGCTCTACCGTAACAATCGCGACGGCACATTCACCGATGTCACCGAAAAAGCCGGCGTGGCCGGCAACGCCTACGGCATGGGCGTCGCGGTGGGCGATTACGACCGCGACGGATTCCCGGACATGTTCGTCACGCAGTATCCGCGCAGTATTCTTTACCACAACAACGGCGACGGCACGTTCACCGACGTCACCGAAAAAGCCGGCATCTCGACGCCCGGCTGGGCCACCAGCGCCGTCTGGTTCGATTACGACAACGACGGCCGGCTGGACCTTTTCGTCTGCCATTTCATCGACTTCGACAAGGAAAAGAACAAGTTCTGCGGCAACGTGCTCACCCACCAGGCCCTCTACTGCAAGCCGAACATCTACGAGCCGATGCCCTGCTGGCTGTTCCACAACAACGGCGACGGCACATTCACCGATGTCAGCAAGCAGAGTGGCATCGCCGGCTCGCTCGCCAAGGCGTGGGGTGTGGTGGCGGCCGACATCAACAACGACGGCTGGATGGACCTCTTCGTCAGCAACGACACGGTGGCCAATTTCCTCTTCGCCAACCAGGGCAAGGGAAAATTCGATGAGATCGGCCTGCTGGCCGGCGTGGGCTACAACACATTCGGGCGCGCGCGCTCGGGGATGGGCGTCGACGCGGCCGATTACGATCAGGACGGATGGGTCGACCTCTTCGTCGACAACGTGGACCACGAGATGTACTCGCTCTACCACAATCATCACGACGAAACCTTCACCGACGCGGCGCTGGGCGACGGCATCGGCGCGACCACGCGGCTGATGAGCGGCTGGGGCGTGAAATTCTTCGACTACGACAACGACGGCGACATCGATCTGATGATGTGCAACGGCCACCCCGACATTGAAATCCGGGAAATCTCCCCGAACGTGACCTATCGCGAGCCGATGCTGCTGTTTCGGAATACCGGCCACGGCTATCAGAACGGACACGGCTTTGAAAACGTCAGCCTGAAGAGCGGGCCGATTTTTTCGCGCCGCATCGCCGGACGCGGCATGGCGATCGGCGATTTCGACAACGACGGCTCGGTCGATGTCCTCGTGGCCGTCAACAACGCCGCGCCGATCCTGCTGCGCAACAACGCCGGGCGGCGCAACCACTGGCTCGGCGTGCGCCTCATTGGCCGAAAATCCAATATCGACGCGATCGGCGCCACGCTGCGGTATCAGGCCGGCAACCTCGTGCGACACCGCTTCAAGGTGGGCGGTGGCAGCTACCTTTCCTCGCACGATCCGCGCATGGTGCTCGGCCTCGGCCAGCAGACGAAGATGGATTGGCTGGAGGTGAAATGGCCGCAGCCGGGCGGCACGACCGAGCGGTTCACGAACCTGCCTGTCGACCGTTACATCACGATCGTCGAGGGCGAAGGCAAGTGGAAGTAGAACTGTTTGTTGAGGCCCCACCAGTCTTTTGCGGCGGCTGAGCAAGATGCCGCCCTGAAGGACGGCGCTACACAACCGGCACTCGGCCGCCGATCTCGCCCGATGCCGGCCGACAGGAGTTGGGCTAGTTGGGGTCCTTGGTTCGATATTTCTGCTGTTGTTCTTTCTGGTCGAGCTGCCGCTGAAGCGCCATTTGCTGGTCGGCGTCTTTCTTTCTTCCGGTGCGCGCGTAGGCGATCGCCAACTGATAATGTCCGGCCGGGTCGGCGGGCTCGGACTTCACGTACTTCTCAAGAGGAGGGATGGCCTGCGCGTACTTCCCTGCCGCGTTCAGCGCTACGCCCAGCCCGAGAAACGATTCCGAGAATCCGACGTCGTCCTGCGTTGCCAGAGAGAAGTGCTTGATCGCTTCCGGCAGGTTCTGCGCATCCCAGGCGAGATCGCCGAGCATGAATTCCGTTGCCGCCGAGTGAGGAACTATCTTGAGTTCCTCCTCGAATTCCTTCTGGGCCGCCTGCCGGGCGGCATCGGTCTTGGCGCCTTCGAGCAGCAGGCGGCCGAGGCGGTAATGAATGCCGGGCGTATCGGGATGTTTCGCGAGGATCTGGTGATACATCTGGATCGCTTCCTGCACTTTCCCGTGCGATTCCATGACCTCGGCTTGCAATTCCATGGCCTGCGCCGAATCAGGATCCGTCATCACCAGCTTGCGCGCGGCGAGGTCGGAGAGCTCGGAGAAACTGTGGGTGGTGAAATAGAGGACTTGCGGGTTGTTGGGGAATTCCCGGTTCAGCAGCGCGAGGGCTTCGACGGCGTCCGTCATCCGATGAAGGCTCATGCCGCAGCGGGCCCTCGCCATCGCCGCGGCGTATTGAAGTTGCTTGTCGGCCAGATGCGGCAGGGCGCCGGCGAGCAGGGGCAGCGCGCGCGCGCACGCACCGCGTTGGGCCAGTTCGACGCCCTGCTCGGCGCGGGAAACAGCGGTCTCCGCCGCGGTCCGAGAAGCCTGAGCCGAGCCGAAGACCGCCAGGGGACCGCACGCGAGCACGATCGCAAACATCGCACTCGGAACTTTCCGCATCGCGGGATAATCTAGCACGCCGCAACCACCCGGCCAAACCGGCCCCGGAAGCCGGATCCGGGCCCGGCCGCCGTTGCTGCCGCCCTCAGAGAATGCCCGCCCTGACCTTGGCCCCATCGATAATCTGCTCCATCACATTTCGATATTTCGCGAAGGTGTCGTCCACCACGGTGATCGTCGGAATCGTGAACTGATCCCTGGCGGCGCGCAGGTGAAACTGGCCGAAGCCGGCTTCGTGGACGCCGGTGCTGCCGCGGCCCGGCGCGGGCGTGCTGAGGTGGAAGAACGACCGGCAATATTTGCTGAAGGCCTCGGGCCAGGCGCGCGAAGTGGTGACCTGATACATGGGGATGCAAGACATCAGCGCGTCGTAGTGCATCTCGCCAACGGCCAGAATGTGCGGATATTTCTTGCGTAGATCCCCGGTCAGCCGGACCGTTCCCTCGTACATGTCCGCCTTCGTGTTGTCCACCCAACCGCCGGCGATGTCGAGGAAGTAGGCATCCACGCCGAACCGGTCGATGATCCGCGAGACGCGGTCGAACATCCACTCGCGCCAGGAATCGACGCCCAGGTTCATGAAGGCGCCCCAGCCTTCGCCCTCGCGGTCGTTGTCCCAGTCGGTCCAGGTGAGATCGAAACTGTTGCCGTCGATACGATCCGTCGCGCCGTCGGCGAATTTCGGGTAGACGGGAAGCCCGCGGTTAGCCGAGTTGGCGCCGAACATCGGCATCATGTGAAAACCCAGGCGGTGAGCGCTCTCGATCAGCGCGCGGAAACCTTCATCGCCGCCAAGGCGCCGGCTGACGTCGTAGATCGGGTAATCCCAGTAATAGCGGCCATCCCAGGCGGGCAGGAAGACGAGCACGCGGCCGGCGGGGATTTTCGTCGCGACCCATTCGAGCGTACGCTGCATTTTCGCGAAATCGTTGAAGACGTATCCGGTCCAGTGCATCCCGTGCAGCGCGACCACCAGCGCAACGTCGCGGCACCAGGCCGGAACGTCCTCGCGCGTATCCCAATCGGGGATGTGGAAGGCTTTTTCGAGATGGGCGAAGTGCGGCCGCGCCGCATCGGCGTAACTTTTCACCGGTCCCGCGCGCCAGGCGCACGTTTCGATCCGCGGGCTGCGTTCCCAGCCGGCTTGTTCGTAGACGAGTTCGGTGCGATAGCCTTGCGGGCCCGGCTGGAAATAGAAACGCGTGGCCCGCACCTGGTCGATTCGCGCGGAAAGATAGTAGAAATCCTGGTCGCCGGTCTTGATGACGACGAGCGGCGTCGTCATCCCGGCGCCCAGCGTGGGGTGTCCGAAAAGAAGCTCGTTGTCCTTCGGATCGAAAAACTCATTCGTGGAAACCGACATCTGGCCTCGCGGGATTCCGCGCACGATCGACGCGATGGATTTGATGGGCCGGTCCATCTGGGCCGAAGCGGTCCATTCCACCGCGTCGCCGTCTTTCCGCACACGCGCCACAAGCGATCCGGGCACTTTTTCCTGGCCGCCCGCCCAGACGAGTCCGGCGCAGCGGATTTCGATTCCGCCGGGAATGTTTTCCACCGTCATCCGTTCGCGATCGAGCCCGTAGGTGTTTTCGAACGTGTAGAGCCGAAACGAGAGCAGCAGATTCTCGAAGGCCACGGACGGCTCGGGAAAGTCGTAGCTGAATTTCTCGAAGCTCCGGCCGCGCGGCGGGATGTAGACGTCCGAAGTCGAGTTCAGCGGAAGAATCTCGCCAGCCGGAATCGCCGCCCGTACCGGCGGCGGCGTGGCCCCGGAAACGGCAGACACTTCCGGCGGCAGAATCGAGGACGCGCCGGCTGCGAGGCCGAGTTTCAGGAGATCACGACGGGAAAGCGGGTCAGTCATGCTGCCGGTCCTTTGCGCGCGCCAACGGGTGGCGCGGGGATTGGAAAACGTTTTCAAGAGGCGGGCCGCAGACTACCGCCGGTTTCCGCGGGATGTCAACCGGCCCCTTGCATGGCGGCGCCAGGATTACGACCTCGCGCTCTTCCGCGCGGGCGGTCCGAATCCTCTAGGACGGCGCGGTCACAGCGACGGCTCGCGACGGTCGCCGCAGGCCTGCTCGATTTTCGCGGCGATGGCCAGAACCACTTCCTCTTCGTGCGGGCGGCCCACGACCTGCACTCCGATCGGCAGCCCTTCCGGCGAGCGGCTGACCGGGACGACGACGGCGGGATTTCCAAGCAGATTGAACCACTGCGTGTAGCTCATCGCATCCAGATATTTCACGGTTTGATCGTCGACGGTCCAGGAGCGCTCGCGGTGACGGAAGGCCGGAACGGCGCACACGGGACAGAGCAGCACCGGGTACACATCCATTTGTGCCAGGAAACGTGCGCGCACCTCATCGCGCGTGAGCAGCGTGCCCATGAAACTTTCGAGCGTCAGCGGCGGCTCGGCCGCCACGATGCTCATGAAGTCCCGCAGAATCGGGCCCACTTCGTGTTCATGGTTCTCATGCCCCGCCAGCAGCGGACCGAGCACAAGGCCACCCGCGGGGCCGAAAAGCGTCCACCAGAGGCGGCGGGCATCTTCGAGTCCGGAGGGACGGAAGGCGTCGACTTCGAATTCCTGCTCTTCGAGCGCCGCGGCGGCCGCGCGAACCGCCGCGCGCGTCTCGGGAGTGACCGGCACGCGGCCGTCGTCCTCGAAATAGCCGATGTTGAACCGGTGCAATTCGGCCTCGCCGGGCCAGCGCACGGGCACCGGAGCGGCATTCGCGTCACCCGAGTCGGGCCCGGCCAGAACATCGAATAACAAAGCGAGATCATCGATCGTACGCGCCATCGGGCCCACCACCCCGAGCACGGAAAACGGACCGGCCGAAGGCGGGAAATGGCCCGTGGCGGGAATGCGGCCGGGCGTGGGCTTCAGCCCGCAAATGCCGCTGAAGTGGGCGGGAATCCGGATCGAGCCGCCGCCGTCGCTTCCCATCCCTCCGGCCGAACAGCGCGCGGCAATGGCCGCCGCTTCGCCTCCGCTCGAACCGCCGGGCGTCCGTTCGAGATCCCACGGGTTGTTCGTGCGTCCGTAGAGCGGGTTATCGGTCTCGTAGGCCATCAGGAATTCCGGCGCGTTCGTATTGCCGAGCAGAATCGCTCCCGCGGCGCGCAAACGGCGCACCACCGGCGCATCCGTCGCGGGAATATTGCCGGCGCGGAGCGGCGTTCCCGCCTCGCAGCGGTAGCCGGCGACGTCGATGCTGCTCTTGATCGTGAGCGGAACGCCGTGCAGCGCGCCAAGCGCCTCGCCGCGAGCGAGCGCCGCTTCGGCGTCCTTCGCCGCTTTTCGCGCCCCGTCCGCGTCGACGGTTACAAACGCATTCAGCCGCGGATTGAGCCGCTCGATTCGCTCGAGGTGCGCCTCCACCAGTTCCACCGGAGAAAATTTCCGGCGCCGGATTCCCGCCGCCATCTGCACGGCTGAAAGTGAAGTCAATTCGCCCATCGTGTCCGTCTCCGCTTGAAACACATGGAATTCCTTTCAGTCTAGCACCCGGCTCGCGGCGTCGGCTTCGGCCCGCGGAGTTGTGGTCCGCACCTCAATCTGATAACGTCGGAAAGCGTTTTCACAGCCCGGGGAGAAAGGAACGGAAAGAGATTGGCGGGCTTGAAAGGTTTTGCGGATAAGTTTCGGACAGCTCTCCTCGCCGCACTTTTCCTCACAGCGGTTTATGAATACGGATGGCCTGCGCCCTCGCTCACGTATGAGGGAGCGGTGCTCGTACACCTAATTTCCGGCGTTCTGCTGATTCTGCTGTTGTTGCCCGTTCTCCCCGGCCTGTTCCGCAACCGCTCGCTGCCCGCGCGCCTCGGATGGGGTTTTCTGCTGGCGGGCGCCGCTTTTGGCGTGGTCCTGATCCATACCGGCGACCTCGCCAACGATACGGGCTACTTCTACACGCACATCGGTCTGTGCGTGGCCGGCGTCTGCCTGCTGCTGGGCGATTGGCTCGGACAGCGAAACTGGCTGGCGGGCGCCCGGAGCCGGGCGGCCCTGCGGTTCGCGCTGATCGCGCTGGTCGCGGGGGGAATTGCCTACGGCGCATGGTGGCAGCGAACGGTACCGTGGCAGGAGGCCGGCGAGATCAAGAACCCGGCGGAGGCGCCGGCGAGCATGAATCAGGAAGGCGGAGGCGCCCAGAGTCCGTTCTTCCCGAGTTCCGCCACGATTTCGAACCGAAACAAGATTCCGGAATCCTATTTCCTGCAATCGAAAACCTGCAAAGAGTGCCACGCCAAGACCTACCGCCAGTGGTACAGCTCGGCCCACCACTTTTCCTCCTTCAATGACCAGTGGTACCGCCAAGCGGTCCTCTACATGCAAAACACGGTTGGCGTGAAGCCGTCGAAGTGGTGCGCCGGCTGTCACGACGAGCCGCTGCTCTTCAGCGGGAACTTCGACAAACCGGCGAGAGAGATCGAGAATTCGCCGGCGGCGAACGCCGGCATCGGCTGCCTGGTTTGCCACTCGATCGTCAAGATTCCGAGCACGATGGGACAGGGCGGTTACGTCCTCGAGTATCCGCCGCTGGCGAGCATGGCGGTGAGCAAGAACCCGATGGTCCACAAGCTGGCCGATTTCCTGATCGAGCTCAATCCGGAACCGCACAAGCGCACCTTCATGAAACCCTTCATGCACAACCCGAAGGAGGTGGCCGAATTCTGCTCGGTCTGCCACAAGGTGCACCTGGACGTGCCGGTGAATCATTACCGCTGGGTGCGCGGCTTCGACGACTTCGACCACTGGCAGGCGAGCGGCGTTTCCGGCCTCGGCGCCCGCTCTTTCTACTATCCGCCCCACCCCCTCGTTTGCACCGACTGTCACATGCCGCTCGGTCCTTCCCACGAATTCGGCAACGTGAACGGCTTCATCCCCTCTCACCGCTTCATCGCCGCCAACACGGCACTGGCCTACGATAACCGCTTGAAGAAGCAGCTCGAGGACACCATCCATTTCCTCGAGGACGGCAAGGTGAGCGTGACGATCTTCGCCATGGCCCCGGAAGCGAAACTGCTCAAGACGCACGAACACGTCGCGCCGGAGGCGCCGGGCATTTCGACGACGTTTGCCGTCGGCCAAGAGGAACGATTCCATGCGCCGCAAACCGGGGCGTCGATTGCCTCGAGTTTCTCCCAGTTGACCGCTCCCCTGCACAGCGTTCCCGGCGAGGTGCAGCCGGGTGAAACGGTACGCGTCGACGTGGTGGTACGCACGCTCGGCGTCGGCCATTTTTTCCCCGGCGGCACGGTGGATGCCTTCGATCTGTGGCTCGAATTGAAGGCCGTCGACGCGAAAGGACACATCCTTTTCTGGAGCGGCGCTCCGGAGGATGGCGGCAACGGCCCGGTCGATCCGAGCGCCCATTTCTACCGCTCGCTCCAGGTCGACGCTCACGATCACCCGATCGACAAGAGAAATGCCTGGGCCGAGCGCGCCACGATCTACGTCCACCTGATCCCGCCCGGTGCGGCGGACACGGTGCACTACCTGATCCAGGTGCCCAAGGACGTCGCCGGCCCCATCCGGCTGACCGCGAAGTTGAACTACCGGAAATTCGACTGGTGGTTCACTCAGTTCGCCTTCGCCGGCGTCCCCGATCCGCGCCAGAACCCGAAACCGGCGGTCGCGCCCGGTTACGACGACACGCGCTACGTCTTCACCGGTTCCACCGCCGGCGACGCCGGCAAGCGCAAGGGCATTCCCGATCTCCCGATCGTGGTGATGGCCAGCGACCAGGTGAATCTGAACGTGGTGCCGCGAAAATCTCCGCCGCCGAAACCGCAAATCGTGCTCGATCCCGCCGATTGGCAGCACTGGAACGATTACGGCATCGGCCTGCTGCTGCAGGGCGATTTGAAGGCCGCACAGGAAGCCTTCGCCGAGGTCGCCAAAGTCGTCCCGAACCGCCCCGACGGATGGAACAACATGGGACGCGTGGCGCTGCAGGAAGGAAACCTGAAGCAGGCGGCCGAAATGTTCCGGCACGCGCTCGAGGTCGATCCGACGCTCGCGAGCGCGCATTACTTCATCGCGCAGGTACTGCGCGATCAGGGTCAATACCAGCAGGCCGTCCGCGAATACGAGGAGGCACTGCGCCAATATCCCGACGACCGCGTGGTGCGCGACCAGCTGGGCCGCGACTATTTCCTCCAGCGGCGCTACCCGGATGCCATCCGCGAATTCCGGAAGGCGCTCGAGATCGATCCGGAAAATCTCTCGGCGAATTACAACCTCATGCTCAGCTACACCGGACTCGGAAAGCCCAGGCTGGCCCACCAGTTCGAGGTCCGCTATCTGCGCTTCAAGGCCGACGAGGCGTCGCAATCACTGATCGGTCCCTACGTGCGCGAGCATCCGAACGCCAACAACGAGCGCCAGCCGGTGCACGAGCACCTGACGGTGCCTCTGAAATACATCACGAAGACGGGCGAGTACGACCCCCCGTTTCCCCGGAGCATCTTTCACTGATGACTTTTCGAAACCTGATTCGTTGTTTGCCGTTTCTGGCCGTGGCCGCGGCCCTGGTCACCGCGCGCGCGAAGAATCCTCCGCCCGCTCCGCATCCCCATTTCGTCGACATCACGCGCTCGGCCGGAATCAACTTCACCCACAACAACGGAGCGTTCGGGAAAAAGTATCTGCCGGAAACGCTGGGCTCCGGCGTCACCTTCATCGACTACAACAACAGCGGCCGCCAGAGCATCCTGCTCATCAACGGCGAGGACTGGCCGGGCCATGTTCACCACGGCCCGACCACGATGGAACTGTGGCGCAACAACGGCAACGGCACTTTCACCAACGTCACGCGGCAGGCACATCTGAACGTGCCGATGTACGGCATGGGCGTCGCCATCGGCGATTACAACAACGACGGCTGCGATGATATTTTCGTCACCGCCGTCGGGCAGAACCACCTGTTCCGCAACAACTGCAACGGCACTTTTACCGACGTTACCCGCCAGGCCGGCCTGTGGGGACCCGAGGAATTCAGCACGAGCGCGGCGTGGGTGGACTACGACCGCGACGGGCAACTCGATCTGGTGGTCGCCAACTACGTGAAGTGGTCGCCGAAAACCGATCTCTACTGCACGATTGACGGAAAAACGAAATCCTACTGCACGCCCGAGGAATACAAGGGCGAATCGCTGCGCCTCTGGCACAACAACGGCAACGGCACCTTCAGCGACGTCACCAAAAAAGCCGGACTCTAGGATCCCACCTCCAAGAGCCTCGGCATCACCATCGCTCGACTGCAAATCAACGACGGCTGGCCGGATATTTTCGTCAGCAACGATACCGAGCCCAACAAGCTCTACATCAACAACCACAACGGTACCTTCACCAACGAGGGCGTCACCTCCGGCATCGCCTACAGCGGCAGACGGCGTCGCCCGCGGCGGCATGGGAATCGCCGCCGCCGATTACGATCATTCCGGCTTCGAAAGCCTCATCATCACCAACTTCTCCAACGAGATGCTCGCCCTTTATCACAACGAAGGGAACGGCCTGTTCATGGACGAATCTCCCCATTCCGAGATCGGCCGCGCCAGCCTGCTCACCCTCGGCTTCGGCTGTTTCTTGTTCGACTACAACCTCGACGGCTGGCCGGACATGTACGCCGCCAACGGGCACATCGATCCCGATATAAAGCCATCCAGCAGCAGGTCCACTACGCCGAGCCGCCGCTGCTCTTCCGCAATCTCGGCAACGGACAATTTGCCAACGTCACCTCGCAGATGGGCGCGGCATTCAATCTTCCGCGCGTGGCGCGCGGCGCGGCCTACGGCGACGTGAACAACGACGGCACACTCGACATCCTCGATCTCCACCAACAACGGCCCGGCGGCGCTCTTCCTGAACGAGGGCGAAACAAATCACAGCCTGCGCATCAAGCTCGTCGGCATAAAATCCAATCGGGACGGCATCGGCGCCGTCGCCGACGTGCGGGCCGGCGGCATGACGCAGATCGGAGATGCTTAGCAGCGGTTCGAGCTATCTTTCCTCGAGCGAACTCGTGCTCACATTCGGCCTCGGCCCCGACAAAAAGGCCGATGCGGTGGAGATCGACTGGCCCAGCGGCCAAGCGAGACCACATCGAAAAATGTGGCAGCCGGCCAGACCATCACCGTAAAGGAAGGCGCCGGAATCGTTGCAAGGAAACCGCTACGAAAAAGCGTGACTTGGTGGCAAGGACCGAACGAGACATTTCTCCTCGACGGAATCCTGGCGCTGGCGCTCGTGCGCGTGCGCCCTGCTCGCGGCTACCCGGCATTCTCTTCCGCTGAACGCCGCTCGTGCGCGGGCGAACCAGCTCCCAGTCCCCGCAGCGCGAAGCCGCGCGGTCAAGAACAACCTGGGCGTCGCCTACATGAACCGGGAAGCGATCGAAGGCGCTCGGCTAATTCCAGCAGGCCTACGAGCTCGATCCGAAACTCTACCATGCCCGGCTGAACAAGCCATCGCCCTGCTGAACACGCAAAAGTACCAGAGGCGCGAGCCATCTTCTGAACGAGAGCGTGCAGCGGGATCCGCAGAATACCTCATGCCTGGTTCAACCTCGGCCTGCTCGAGAATGGATACGAACAAGCCGGAAGCGGCCATCGTGATCTTCGGGCGTGTGGCGCGCATCGATCCCGAAGACGCCGACACCAGATATTTTCTCGGTCAGGCTGAATCGGCAGCTTCGCAGCATATACGGCAGGCGATTGCCGCTTTCGAGAGCGCGCTGAGCATCGATCCCTTCCACGTTTCCGCCGCATTCGCTTCGGCCCAGGCCTACATGCGCTCGGGCGATCAGGCCAAGGTGCGCGAGCATCTGGCCCGCTTCCAGCACCTCACCGCCGCGAAGCTCGGCGAGCCGATGACGCTCGTCTACGGCGAGCAGGGAAAATATTCGCAGGTCGAGTCGATCGCGCCGGGCGGAATCGAGTCCGTGCCGCCCGCGATTCCGGTGCGATTCGTCAATGTGACCAAGGACTCCGGCCTTCCCACGACCGCTCGCCCCTCGCCCGCCGGCCCGACATCGACCGCGGCAGGTTATCTCGGCTCCGGCGCCTGCGTCTTCGATTACGACGGCGACGGCAAGCCCGACATTTTTTGCTGAATGTCGATGGCAGGGCTCCCGCTCTCTACCACAACGCGGGCGATGGCCATTTTCGAACGTGACGCAAGAATCGGGCATTTCGATTCCCGGCCCCGGAATCGGCTGCACCGTCGGCGATTACAACAATGATGGCCGTCCCGATCTCGCCATCAGCTACGACAGCGGCATCGCGCTTTTCGAAAATCAGGGCAACGGAAAATTTCTGAACGTCACCAGGCAGGCGGGGATTACACGACCGGCCTGGCGCTCGGCATCACTTTCGTCGATTACGACCACGACGGCGATCTCGATCTCTACGTCGTGCGCTTCCCCAATTTTCCCTTTCACCGCGCGACGGGCCAGATGGTGATGCCGCCGGGCGTGCCGCTGACAACGAAGTCCTGTGGCGCAACAATGGCAATGGAAAATTCACCGAACGTCACCGCTGACACCGGCCTCCAGGGGCTCGGGACTCAACGTCGCGGCCACGGTGAGTGACATCAACAACGACCGCGCCATCGATCTCGTCGCTCACCGATGTTGGGCGCGCCGTCCATCTACCTGAATCCACGCGAGGGCGCGTTCCGCCGCATCGAGCCTTGGGCATCAGCCTTTTCCGCGCCTACGCTCGGCGTCACGTCGCTCGATTTCAATAAAGACGGCTGGATGGATCTCGCGTTCACCCACGGCCTCCGCGCCGGGACTGAGCCTCTGGCGCAACGTCGAAGGGAAGAAATTCGTTCGCGTTGTCCTGCCTCATCTCGATTGGACTCGAGGCTGGGGCCTCACCGCGCTCGATTACGACAACGACGGCTGGGTCGACCTCGCCGCCGTCGGCTCCGATGCGCATGGCGCCAGCCACGTCGCGCTCTTCCGGAACGAGGGCCCGGCGGGATTCCGCGACGTCACGCGCCAGGTGGGGCTCGACAAGATTCGCCTGCGCCATCCGCGGTCGGTGATCGCCGCCGATTTCCTCGGCGATGGCTCGACCGATCTGCTCATCACGCAGAACGATGGCCCTCCGGTTCTGCTCCGCAACGTCGGCGGAAATCGCAATCACTCGCTCGCGCTCAAGTTCGAGGGAACGAACGACAACCGCAGCGCGCTCGGCACGAAAGTGCAAGTCTTCTCCGGCACGCTGCATCAGAAGTGGGAAATCGCCGGCGCTTCCGGCTACCTCGGCCAGGGACCGGCGACGCTCACGGCCGGACTCGGCTCGCGAACCGAAGCCGATGTCGTGCGCATGCTCTGGCCCACCGGCGTTTTGCAGGACGAAATCCACATCACCGCCGGCGCGCCGCATCTCATCAACGAAATCGATCGTCGCGGCAGCAGTTGCCCGTTGCTCTTCGCCTGGGATGGTCACAAATACCATTTCGTCTCCGACGTCCTCGGGCCCGGCATCGTCGGCCACTGGATCGCTCCGGGAACGCGCAACACTCCCGATCCGGTCGAGTACCTGAAACTCGATGGCGCGATGGTCCGTCCGCGCGACGGCCGGCTCAGCTTCCGCCTGCTCGAGCCGATGGAAGAGCTCGATTACCTCGACCAGGTGCGCTTGCTGGCGATCGACCATCCGGCCGGCGTCGACGTCTATCCCAACGCGCGATTCTCGATGGAACCGCCGTTCCCGCGATTCAAGGTGATCGTCAGCCGCGGGGCGCATCCGCCCGTCGGAGCGTGGGATGGTGACGGCCACAACGTGCTGCCGGAACTCCTGAAACGCGATCATCGCTTCGTCGAGGGATTTGCCGGCACGCCTTTCGCGGGAATCGCGGCGATGCACAGCCTGGAACTCGACCTCGGCGCGTGGAATCCACATCGACCGCTGCGACTGCTGCTGACCGGGTTCACCGATTATTTCAGCGCGAACTCGCTCTACGGCGCCTGGCAGGCGCACGTGAAGCCGGTCGCGCCGTACGTCGAAGCGCTCGAACCGGATGGGCACTGGAAGCGCGTGGTTGCCGATATGGGCTTCCCCGCGGGACTCGAGCGGACCATGGTCGCCGATCTCACCGGCCGGTTGCCGGCGGGCACGCGGCGCATCCGCATCGTCACGAACCTCAAGGTCTATTGGGACCGAATCCTCGTCGACAACGCCCCGCGCGATATTCCCTTCCGCGTGACGCCGGTACCGCTCGCGGGCGCGCGGCTCGAATTCCGCGGCTACCCACGCGCGATCGAGGGGCATCCCGCGGCCGATCTTCGCTACGACTACGACGACGTCAGCCCCACCGGCCCCTACGCGCGGCAGGTGGGCAATTACACTCGCTACGGCAACGTGCTGCCGCTCGTCACGCGGGCCGATGAAGAGGATGTGATTTTCGGCTCCGGCGACGAGGTCGCGCTGGAATTCAATGCTTCATCGCTGCCGCCCGTCCCGCGCGGATGGAAGCGCGACTACTTTTTCTACGCCAACGGTTTCGACAAGGACATGGACTTCTATGCCGAGTACGGCGGCACGGTCGCGCCCATGCCCTTCCACACACTGATGCCCTACCCCTATCGCCCCGGCATCGGCTATCCCGAAGACGCGCAACACGTCCGCTACCAGCTCGAATACAACACTCGCCCCGTCGCCGGTCCCGCCGGCAACACGTACCGGTTCCAGTATCGGCGCGAACCGCCGCGCTGACGCCAGACTCAAGCGCAAAATTCAACGAAAACCATGCGGACGCCCGCATTGGCGGCCCTTTTCTGCGGCCCCGACGCGACTCTTGCCCGTAGATGGATGGACCGCGATTCGACTTGAGTACTAAGTGCTAGACCTGTACTCAAGAGGGAATAATCGATTGGCGAAATGGTATTGGCAAACATTCCTCATCGCGGTTAAACGAGTTTAACCTGCAAGACATGGTCGTGCGCCCCAAAGGGGCAGATTCCGATGCTGATAGCGTGGTCCTTAAATCGACTGAGAACGCGGAGCCTGATTCGCTCCCGTAGCAGCCGCGCCCTGTTCACCAGCGGGCGTGCGTCGTGCGCGCAGATTCACGGGCTGCAGATTTGGCGAACGGGAAACGGTCTTCCAATCGTCAGTCTCACCCTTGGGGATGTTGTAACGCTCCGGTCCAGGATGGTTACCCAAGTTGGGCGACCGCGACGCCGGGCGCACCATTTGCCTTCAGCGGGCGGTACGTGCGGACCGCGCAGACGGCATTTGTAAGGAGGTTTGGTCCCCATGGATATCGTGCACCGAATCTGGTCACGGGAACCGGCTTCGTCGGATCCAGGGCTTTCCCTGTCGGAAAGGCTGAAACAGCTTTCCGGAGAGAACCAGTCCGACCCGCCCGAAAACAGCTCGGGCAAGTCGGCCCAAGCTGCTCCTTCGTCCGCTGGCGCGCAGGATTCGCCCGTGACTGTTGCGACCGAGGAAGATTCGCAAGTGGTGGCCGAGTCTTCGGAGGATCTCGCGGCTCTCGATCCACAAGCAGGCCAAACGGAAGAGGCAAGCGACGTCAATTCCGCCGATGGCGCCGGCCGGAACGCGGTCTTCTCCGGGAGTGATACGGAAATTCAGGAACAAGAAGAGCCTGCCTTCGCCGCGAAAGGGCGGCGAACCTCCGTCGCGACGGTCGCGGAGACCGAGAGCCCGGCGGACAGGTTGGCTGCGGCTTTTTCGGATGGTCCGCAGAACGCGGCGAATCCCCCCTCCGGCACGGGCAGAAAGGTGTTTCGCGCGCCCAGATGGGGCAGCAAACCGGAGACGCAAGAAACCGGGGATCGCGTCCGAGAGAGTCAGGAGACTCGCGATCCATCCGCGACGGTTCGCCAGGAAGGGTCTCCGGTCGGGCCCGCGTCCCAGGGGTTTGACCCGCAATTGTTGGAGCAGTTGAAGGAAGCCGTCAATCGGGCCGAGAAAAACGGGGAAACTGCGCTGGCGTCAGTCCGCGAGACGCTGGCCGATTTGCAATCGGCAAGACAGCAATTCGAAGCCGAAGTTCGCGAGCACGTCAATGGCGCCCTCGCCCAGTACGAACGCCGCCTGTCATCCCCGGCGCTTCCCGAAAGCGTCTCCGAGCAGCTCGAGCAGAGAACGCGGCAGGCCGCGGACCATATCCTGCGCGAGGTGCAGGGGCAGGCGCGGGTGATGCTCAACGCCGTCGCCGGTGAGCTGCGCTCCTTCCGCGACGAGTTCGGCAAGGAAATCCAGGAACGTGTGGGATCGCTCGACCGCGCCACGCAACAGGCGCTGCAATGGAAAGAGAAACTCGATGAGGCGCTTCCGCGAGCGGAAGAGGTTCTCCGGTCGCTTTCCGTTGCCAGACAGGAGGTCTCGAGCCAGGTCCAGTCCGCATCGGCGGCCGTCGCCGAGCAGCTGCAAGGTTCCCGCGAGGCGTTGTCGCGGGAGATCAAGGCGCAAACGGCAACTTTGCAGGATCTGGTGAACGAACGTCACCAGGACGAACTGCGCTTGCGAGAGGAAATTGAAAAGTTCCAGCGGGAAGCGGGAGCCGCTTGCGATGTTCTCGGCCAATTAGCCGACCAATCCCTCGAACGCCTGAACGCCGGAGCCGAAGAGGCGACGAGCCGCGTTCGCGCCGGACTGGAGAATCTGGCCACCGAGGTCGAACGCCGCATCCTCTCGGGCGGCCTCGTCGAAAAGGCCACTGGCGAGATTGAGAAAGCGACGCAAGTGGTGGTCGAGCCGGCTCTCGAGCGCATCAAAAATGCCGGCGTCGAAGCGGAATCCGTTGCCGACTCCCTCAACCGGGCCGGTCAGGAAGTCGTTGGCCGGCTGGGCACGGCACGCCAGGAAATCGAATCGCGGCTCGACGCGCTGATGGGCGAGCAGCAGGGCCTGCTCGAAGCTTCGATGGCCGGATTCCATCGCAAAGCGGCCGAAGAGCTGGGAAATCTGGTCGAGCGCGTCGTGGCGCAATCCTCCCAGCAACTCGATGAACGGCTCCAGATCTTGTGTCAGGATCTCCTCGCCGCCACCAGCAAGCAGATCAACGGCGCGGCCCGCAGCACACTAAGCACTCTGCACCAAGGTTTGAAGGAAGTCTTCGAACCGGAAGCCGCTGAGACAGGAGCCGATTCCGGCGATCATTCCGGCAAGGAGTAAGCCCTGGCAGGGTCGCTGCCCTTGATCGGGGCTTCGCTCTAATACCAACCACCAGACCCTCTCTGAGAGAACGCTCTTCGTGTACTCCCCTGGCGGTGCTAGTCTGAGCCATAACGTATCCCTGCTGCGATCAGGACCTCCAAGCAGGAGATCCGGGGGGAGGCTTTCGCTCATGATCTCTTCACTCCATCCAAAAGACGACGCTACGAAACGCAATGGAGATAGGTCAGATTTTGAACCTTCCTCCGCGATGAGCAGTCCGCATCCCGATGTGCCAAACGCAAGCGCCTCACGGCGGAGGTTCCTCCAGATGACCGTGGGAGGAACGGTAGCGGGATTGGTGACGGCGACGGGCGTGGAGTTGACGGCGCCGCGCCCGGTGCTGGCGCAAACAACGCTCAGCCCCGATGCCGCGCTGCGAGAGTTGATGGATGGCAATCGGCGCTTCACAGCCGAACGCCTGACATCCTTTGAGCACGACCTGGCTGTTTTGAAACAGCATACGATGAAGAAACAGGAACCGTTCGCGGCGGTGTTGTCCTGCGCCGATTCCCGCGTGCCCGTTGAATTGGTTTTCGATCAAAGTATCGGTCATATCTTTGTTACGCGCGTCGCAGGCAATATCGCCACCTCGGAAATCATCGCGAGTCTGGAATATGGCGCGGCGGTGTTGGGAACGAAGGTGATCCTGGTGATGGGACACGGCGGTTGCGGCGCGGTCAAGGCCACGATTCAAGCCAAAGAAGTTCCCGGGCAGATCAGCGCGCTCTATCCGCATATTCAGCCCGCGGTGGATCAGGCCGGGCCAAACCTGGAAGCGGCGATCAAGGCAAATGCGAAAATCCAGGCAGCGCTCCTGCGCGAATCATCGACCGTCATTTCCGGTTTGGTGAAGGAAAACAAGCTGAGGGTTGTCGCTGCATATTACGACATCGCTACCGGAACCGTAACGACATTGGAGTAGTCAGACCGCACGCCTTTGCGAGACGTAACCGTCTGCCCCGCTCATAGGTGAACTCCCCAAGAAATGTTGGGCGCAGAGTAAGGCGGCGCCTCTCCAGGCTGTCAATTTGACAGAGCGATTCAACGGGGAGATCGGGCAGGGACTCCGGCGCCGGCGAGTGGTAGAGTGGGCGCGCGCAGCGGGCCGCGGCCGGCTGTCATTTTTTGGGAGCGGAAGGATGACTCGAGTGCCGAACGCTGAGCTATCTCGACGGGTGGCAAACATCGAAGATTTGCGGCGTCTGGCGAAGCGGCGGCTTCCCAGAGTGGTGTTCGATTACCTCGACGGCGGCGCCGAAGAGGAGCTGACTCTGCGAGAGAATTGCCGCGCTTTTGAGGACGTCACCTTCCGGCCGCGGCAAGCCGTGGCAATTCCCCATTACGATTTGAGCGTGCGCGTGCTGGGAGCCGACCTTTCCTTCCCCGCGCTGTTGGCGCCGGTGGGATACAGCCGATTGATGCATCCCCTGGGCGAGGTGGCGGCAGCAAGGGCGGCGGGCGCCGCGGGCACGGCGTATATCCTCTCGACGATTTCCGGGCACAGGTTGGAGGCAGTCAAGGAAGCTTCGTCCGGGCCTGTTTGGTATCAGTTGTATCTGGTGGGCGGACGCGCCGCCGCCGAAGCGGCGATTGCGCGAGCCAGGCAAGCCGGTTTTTCTGCCCTGGTGATTACGGTCGACACACCCGTTGCCGGAATGCGGGAACGCGATATCCGCAACGGCATGAAAGAGCTTTTGGGCAGCCGTCCGTTTGCCAAGATTCCCTTTCTGGCGCAGTTTCTCGGCCGGCCCCGGTGGGTTGCCAGGTTCCTGCTCGATGGGGGAGTTCCGAAGCTGGAGAACATCGTAATACCGGGCAGCGGACCGATGCCGTTGATAGACGTGACTGCAGCCCTGTCCAGCTCCGTGGTGACTTGGCAGGATTTCCGATGGCTGCGCGAGCTTTGGCCAGGACCAATTGTCGTTAAAGGCGTGCTGACTGCCGAAGATGCCAAGCGCGCGGTGGACGAAGGAGCGGCAGCCGTCGTCGTTTCCAATCACGGCGGACGCCAGATGGATTCTGTTTCCGCTACGCTGCGGGCATTGCCGGAGGTTGTGGCCGCCGTGCGCGGTCAAGCCGAAGTGCTGATGGATGGAGGAATTCGACGAGGCAGCGATATCGTAAAGGCCATTTGCCTGGGAGCGCGCGCGGTCCTCGTGGGGCGCGCTTACGCGTACGGATTGTCCGCGTCCGGCGAAGCCGGCGTATCACGAGCACTCGAAATCCTGCGTGACGGCGTAGCACGCACGCTGGCGCTGCTCGGGTGCCCCTCGATTGCCGAACTCAATTCGTCTTACCTGAACACCCCATTCCGTGGAGGATGAAAATAGCCACGACTGTGTCGCAGAAAAGTGCTTGGCCGACCGAGCGAGGCCCGAGGCGCAGCGAAACGGCCTGCCAGCCGTCTCAATTGGCGTAAATATGCCAATTGGTACAGCGAGCCCCGCTTAACTGGTTATGATTCCGAGGGTTTTGGTAGGGGCGGTGGGGATCGAACACGACCCCTAATTCTACAAGTCCCGTAGATTGACGGCGTTGCAACCTCACCGGAAAAGGCAAATGCTGATTCTGCTGATCGCGGGAGAATGCGCGATAGAAGCTCGCCATAGGCGGCCCGAACACGGATCTGGGGTTATTGACCCCCGCCGCATGAGGGTCCTCAATCCGGATGAAAGCATCACGAGTGCCAGTGAATTACTGGCCACCAGAACGAGGGGTTCTTCTCCAGAATCTCCACGTTGGTTGGGTTCACAAGAACCGATGCGGCTTCGAGAGGAGCAAAAGCCATGGACGTCCTTCTTGAAAATCACGGATCGACCATTCTGCTCCGGCCGGTTAGCGTGCGAGCGGATGAATGGCTGCACGCGCGTCTCGAACCGGACGCGCAGTTTTTCGGCGGTGCCGCGGCGGTCGAGCAGCGATACCTCGGCCCGATTCTCGATGGCTTGAAATCCGATGGACTGGAGGCGCGGGCATGAGACGCTTTGTGCGAGACGTTCGCGGTCGCTTTACTGAAGTGCGCCGTGACTCCGAGGTCGAGGAGATCATGTCGCACATTCGGCCGGCAGAGCCGGAACCGTGTCGAATTCTGACTGAAGCTGAGTGCCGGGCCCGCATGGAAAAAATGAAACGCTCCGGCACGCTGCCGACGTTCGAGGAATTTCACCGCGTCCTCGAGGACGTGCTCGACAAGATCGACGCAGCACGGGGTGACAAACCTCGGGAGCGTATTACGCCGCGTCGCGTGAAACGGATTCAGTAAAGCAGAGAGAGCCCGCGCTGTGGCGGAAACCACAGCACTGTTCCGGGCCTTGAATTCGACCAGCTCGGGACCGAAAACGCGAGACAAATGGCTATTTCGATAAGATGGGGCGACCTATAGGATTCTTCTTAATGGCACTGACAGCCTCACTTATCGGGTAGGCAAGGATAATTCCTGAGTTGATGTCAACCACTTCCTCTTTTTTTTCGCCGTTTGGATTGATCTTCCCTACTTTGGGTGCTGTGGCCTCTGTTGATATGTTGGGTACCTCAATCGTATGTACCTCCGTGGGTTCGACATGATATCCAGAGATCACGCCTATCACTACTTGATTTGGGCCGGTGTTGTATAGGACCGGACCACCTGAAAATCCCGGATTGTTGATTCCATCGAGCACGAGTATTGGGATGGGCTTGCTGATCATTCCCGAGATGTAGCAGTGTTTTATGAATGGCATCTTGTAGGCAACCGTGCCTTGCGAAGTTTGCCAGTCAGCCGTCGAGGTGCTCGCATAAGGAAAACCTAGAAACGAGCATTCCGATCCCATGCCAAAATTTCCCGAAGCAGCTTTCAGGCTTGGAATATCCACAACTCGTATTTTCGTTTCAGGCACCAGCACAACAATGTCAATATCTTTTCCGGGATCTATGACAGTGAACCGGACCGGATTCCACCTTATCGCATCCCCAATTGGGTCGAGGACCTCCAGCGTCACCTCCTTTTGGTTCACCACGCCCGCAGGCCCCGATGTGCGGCCAGTAAGGATGTGCTTCGCTGTCAGCCAGTATTCGCGGTTGTCGACATCGACAGAGAACATGGTTCCTGCCTCGTGCTTATACTTGATCATCAGTGTACGGAACAAAATGTCGACCGTTGGTTGCGCTGACTGAGCCCCGAGACTGGAACAGCACGTGGCGAGAAGGAAGAGAACAGAACAACATCGTCTGGTCGTTGTGAGCATCAGATCTGCCTCCTTCAGCCTGTCAAGAAATGAGCCAAGTCTACCAGCTTGTCGCCGAGATCTGGACGCACAAAACCTCGACACCTCGCGGTGCCGGGGGGATTTTCTTTCTCAGGTGCCCAGAGATTTGACGTGGCGGACCGCGCCGGTGCCTTCCCGCACGGCCGCACCCTGACCATCGCTAATCTAGGCTTCAGCAATGGCTGGTAAGAAGCGTACCCCAGAACCATGTCGCCGCGAACCCGGCAGCAGCCGAAGCAACTGTCTCTGTCCGTGTTCGCGAAGAGCGGACAACTTTTCGACCGAACTGGGCCGCTGGCCCGCGCCCGAGTGCTACGTATTCGGTTGAGCCTCCTTTGCGTCAATAGCAGCGAGCAGCACCTTGGCGGCCTCCTCAGCTTGAGACTCGCTCGCACCCAAAAAGATGACGACCTTTCTAAGGTGCGCCAGAACGGCTCGCCGATAAACCTCGCAGTCTTTGGCTGAACGTTCGCATTTCGGGCATGGCCAATGAAGATAGATACCGTGTGCGCAGCGAGATTTGGGCCCAAGCTCGCGCGGCTCGACTACATGTTTCTCAGGGACGTGTCCATGAAAGTCCGAACCACAGTGCGGACATTTGCCCTGCACGTTCTCGTGGGTTGCTCCGCAGTGCGGGCAAATCACTTGCCACCTCGGTTGCCATCCATCATAACGGATTTTTTGACCCCAACGGCGGTCATTAATGTCTCGTGCTGAACTGTACTTTCCAACGCTCGATCAGTTCCTGCAGGCCGCGCGTGAAGCAGGGAGCGAGGTGATCGCAGAATACAGGGAGGCCGACAAGGCGAGGTTATGACTCTGATGAAGCCATCAGCGGGTTATGCAGTGTGCGTCCGAACGGAAAATGCCGCCAATCTCCGTGAACGAGCCTCCGTTCGGGCCGTCAACACAGCAGCCTTCGGACGTTCTGAGGAAGCTGATCTGGTGGATCAGTTGCGCGCAGGTAAGCAAGCCCTCATCTCACTCGTAGCGGAACTCGACGGTGCCATCGTCGGTCACGTCATGTTCAGCCGCATGTCGATTAACGTGCCATCGAGATTGGTTCCCGCAGTGGCATAAGCGCCTGTGGCTGTTCTCCCTGAATGTCAGCGCCAAGGAATTGGAAGCCTTCTGATCCGGCATGGGCTGAAATTGTTGCGAGACAGAGGAGAATCTATCGTCATTGTCGTCGGGCACCCCCACTACAATGCAAGATTCGGCTTCTCTACCGACAAGGCTAGGGCACTGGAAAGCCCATTTCCGCGAGAGGCGTTCATGGCACTGGAGCTTGTGGCGGGCGCTCTCCATGGAATCCCCGGGTCGGTAGTTTATGCCCCGCCTTTCGGGATCTGATTTGTATCGGCAACGAGCGGACGATAGAACGGCAGAAGCCGTGCCCTAACGCAAACCACGTGCGCAGGGGTTCACCACCTGGAAACGGTCAGAGTCATCCACCAAGTAAACGCCAGACCGTTTGGTATCCTGCCGACTGAGGTTTGCCTTGACCAAACTGAAATACGGGGAGGACAGATGCCGACTCGTGAAATACAACAACTCGCGCATGACGGCAAACGCTTGTTCTGTCCTGTCCACCCACGGCATGAGCTAAGTGAGGCGACAACTTCCAGCGAACGCGGGACATTCAGCATGGTTTGCACTGCCCCCCTTGCTGGAAGTTCAGGCCGTGCGTGCATGCGATCAGCGGAATGGCCCAGCCGCGAAACCATGCGGAAAGAACTGGAGCGGCTTCCCAAAAGCGTGGCTCCGTCCGTCAGGACCACACGGAGTAGCCCGGAGAAAAGAGGCGGTCGGCCCAGTGCGAGTTCTCAGAGTCCCGCACCCGAACGCTCAACAAGGCGTCGGCCAGATACGCCGAACCGCGAGACAACTGTCGGCATGGTTGCACCTGAGGCGCCTGCGACGACGGCGTTGGCCAGCTATAAGGCTTCTCGATGCCGTGTGCCCGGGTGTCAGAGGGCCACGACCCATCCCCTCTGTTATCGTCACCAGAGGAGCCCCAAGTTCGCCAGACTGGCCAATCCCAAGCAATGATCGTTATTAAAATGAAAGCGGCCCGCGCCGACGCCTTCCCGCGCCGACACGCCCCGACCTGCTGGATAGGCTCCTCCACAAAGTGGATCTGTCGCGACTCGGCTACGGCGCTCGCGAATCCGGCACCAGCGGATTGTTGCACATGGCCAAGAATCACCGACCGGGGCCCGCGAACCGGGGTCTCTACTCTATGAGTACATTGCAAGGCCGAGAGATCTCGAACCAACTGTCACCGTGCTAGGGTTTTGGGGGAGGTAAATTTGTCTGAACTGCGTGATTTGAGGTTGCCGAAAGAAAGATTCCGACTGGAAGAAATTAACCTGCCCTCCGGTCTTGCCCAGTCGCTGGCGGGCCGAACGGTCACCGTGCAAATTCTTCTTGAGGAGGAGGCTGGGACTCGGCGGGTAGAACCGCCCTACGACTATCCAATCATAGTCGACAAGGACGGGAACTGCTGGAACGATTGGCGGCCTGTCCGCGTGCTTTACACAGATGCAGAGGGACGAGTCTGGAACCTGCCTCGCCGGTGGTTACCGGAATTCCAGACCAACCTTGAGCCTTTCCTAGAGCCTTCCGATGGGGCTTTGCAAGAGGCCTCATTTCAGGAGGTTCTCCATCTTCCCACGAACTGGGACCTGCGGGAAGCAAACATCCCTCCGGACGAGGCTGAAAAAGCCTACCGCCGAGCGCGTGTGGCGACAATCGAGGTACATCTTTCGCCCGGCCAGCCTGCCAAGGTCTTTTGGCAGAGCCCGAATGGAACGGTTTGGAGACTTCCACACGATTGGCGTCGGCGTGTGATTCAATTACCTGATTTTGCTACGTTGGTCTCACAGCAGGTCCCGGCAAACGTAGCCAACGAGTATGCGGGCACAATCGTCAGTGTGAACTACCACCCCGGCTCACTTTGTTGTCTGCCAGAGCAGTACAGGTTCCGCGACAGAGAACGACATCCTTGGCCTGTTCGGATTCAAGACTGTCTGGTTCTTGGCTACGGGGACGTAAGACCGTCGATGGAGAAGAAGTGTTGAGCGATTTGGAGAACTCGGGCCCGAGGCCCGTAAACTCGCGCCGAATTGCGCGATCATTTCTCACAAGCGTCGGATTGATCGCTGCTGATTCGCCACTTCAATTCCGGCGTAACGAGGTGATCACCCCTGGTAAACCAGTGGTTGCTGCGCCTCGGAGTGTGGTATGAGAGGGCTGTGTAGCTGAACATATGGAAAATACGCAAACAACGCACTTCGTAGCACATGTGTGCCGGGCTTAAACAGCTGAGCTCTAGGCCAAGCAGTAGAGCAGAAGGGGTGAGTCACCAACAGGTTGCAGTATTTTTGAATCTTGGGTCTGATGGGCAAGGTTACGTGGCTCCGGCTGGCTCCGGACCAGTGAAGGTCGATCTTGCAAATAGCCATAAAAGAATTCCGAAGGCGATCAAGGAACTTACTGACTTATATGATTTTCATGGTTTCGATCAGTCGCCCCTACATAGGACGTTAAAGTTGTTCTCGGATTTCCTAGCTCGTGGCCGACGCCATGAAATTGACGGACGTCTGAATGAGGCGTTACTGCACTATGTGATTGCGCTCGAGCTGGTTTTTGGCGACTCACAGGCAATTCAAAGGAGCGTGTCAGAACGCGTGGCTCTAATCACTTTCCGTGAGAACGGTAAGTCGTATAAAAAGCAATGCGACTGGGTTGAGTGGATTTACGCATTGCGCAGTCGGTATGTCCACTCGGGCGCCGAGATCACGGACAACTCGGCCCTGGATCAGCTCGGTGAGGTCTGCGAACAAGTTTTCAGGTCCCTGATGAGGCTTCAAGCGGCACATGTGGGACAGAGGGATGAGACTGTTTTGAAATCGTGGTTGCGAGAACTGGACTATCTTGCCAAGGGAATTGTCGCCGGTAAACGGCCAACGGAGTCTCAGTTGCGGGAGGCATTCATTTTGTGAGGATTTCGGTCTCCGGGCAATCCACGAAAACGCGAGATCGGAAGGTCGGCCCGTCAAGGAAGTGGACGCTTGCCGGACGCACGTGCTCCTGAAGCTCTGCGGCTCCAGCTGGGAAGACGGGCCGATCATGCAGATCAGTGAGCAGAGCGTCATAGTGCGGGGAGTTTGTGTGCCATGCTGCCGTTTTTGACAGCTTACGATCCGCTCGGCGGCAGTCCAGGAAGCATCGACCCGCTTGGAGCGCTTCAGACCTATGTCACGCTGGCAGACCTACTATTGCCTGGCGTGACAACTATCACCACTCGCTCCCGCTACCTCTCCATGATGTGCGCCGCCATTGCCAACGTGGAAAAACATCGCCTGCTTCTTCCGGGCTCATCGGGCCTCGCTCAACGCAGAAAGGCTGTGGAGCCATTTGAGCGCTTGTGGGCGCTGGCATGCGTCGCGGCACGCGAGGCCGGGCAAGACGGCGCAGCGGACGGGTTGCGAGGCATCTCGTATGTCGAAAAGGTCTATCGTCAGTTTGCTGCGGCTGGCAAGAAGGTGAACTGTGACTTCCGGCTCCTGAAGTTTCAGGCCCGCACCGGCGCCGTTGGGACATATTGGACGACCTTGGTCGGTGCTCAACTGGTTCACGGCGACACTGGAGCTTTGGCCGTCGAAGGTCAGGAACTCGCCGGGCAATTTCCCGGACCGCCGCTAGAAGGCAAGGATCTTGCGAAGTTATCAGATCCCGACGCCGCTCACCGCGTTTCGCTCGCCCTTGAGGACTTGGTGGTGTGGAGCAAGAAGTGCCACTTGCAGGCGGCCGGTCAACAAGAGCGCAAACAACTGGCAGAGGCCCTTACTGCTGATGATCGCCGGGAATGCGTTGCACGTGCGCTTGCAATGATGAGTGACGAGATACCTGAGGTTTGGAAGAATACACATCTTAGGCGATTGGGTAAAGCATTGAAAACCATTCCCCGCGCGGCCGAACTCGGCTTGGCTGTTGCAGTCGAGGCGATCGATGCTGTGGAACAGTTCCACGAGGCCCTGCTGGCAGTATTTGAGACGCTTCTCTGGTGGGGAACCATGAACGCCGGCAAGACCGTCGCCGATCTGGTTGTTGACGCCGAATTTCGCTCGGCACTCCTCCGCTGCCGCAAAACTGCGCAATCCCTTCGAGAATTCCGCGACAGATGCGACCGCCCCGACGTGCGAGATGCTATCGAGGGTTTGATTGGATTTTGTTTTCAAGTGGAACGTTGCCAGTCAGAGCGCGAACTTGTGGGCCAAGTGTTGGAGCGTCACCACAGAGTCCAGTCAGGGAAATTGGATGGCGGGATGCCTAAGCCCGACTGGATCGGTTGGGACGGAACTGTTCTCTTGCGGCCTTCGCCGCGCTTCCAACGTAGGGAACGGCCAGGCTCTGCAAAAGGCGCGTCTCTAACCCATCCGTACCGGTTGGAGCCCTTCGTCTACATGCTCCACGAAAACCGCATGCTGCCAGACAACTGATAGAAGGCGCCGAACAGACATGGAAAGAACCCGTCGACTCATCGATCATTACCTGCCGCCTGCCGAGGGGTTCGTCCTTGAATCGCTAGTGGCCACAACCTACCAGATCGACTTCGAATTCCTTGAAGAGGAACTCTTGCCCGCCGCGCTCGGAGTGCGTTCACCCGTCAGCCGGTTGAAACCGTTCCGCTCGGAGCTGGAGCGAAGGCTCCAGAAAACCGAAGTGTCCGTGTTGTACGACCTCGGCGGATGTGAACGGTTGTCCCGTCTATCCCCGCGCATTGACGTCATTCCAGTCAGCACCCGCAAGCTCCACGCCAAAATCTCGCTGCTGATGTGGATTCGCGACAACAACGGCAGTGGTGCGCCACCCGAAAGACGGATGCGTCTGATCGTCGGATCGGCGAATCTGACCCGTCAGGGTTTTCGGCATAACTATGAGTGCATTGTGTCACTGGACTTCGGCGGCAGAAGCGGGCCTCCACAAACTTTCCTAACAAAGGCAATCGAGCTGGTTAGGGAGATTGCAGCGGAACTGGAGACCCCGCAGCTTTCACGCCAGCTTGTGGCATTTTCAAGGCAGGCAGCCCTCCTTGGAGACGAGTCCCCCGCGCAGGATTCCCCACTAGCACTGGTCGGCGCCGAGGAGGTGCTGGCGGGTATCCGCGACGCCTGGGCAACAGTGTCGAGCAAGGCCCCGGAAACCGTGACGGTTGTTTCGCCGTTCTGGACCGAGGGGGCTAGAGCCCACAAAGCGATCTTTCAGCTCTTCCAAGAGATTGGCACTCCCGACAATCTCGAACTCGTGTGCCGCGGAGAGAGGGCGGCGGATGGAGAAACCTGGTTGCCCGTCTTCGATAGTCGCATTGCCTTCGATCTGAAGCGCCTTCTCCCTGGCCGCCTTTTCCTCCGAGCGGCACTACCGAATGCAGGTATTGAGTCTGGCACACTGCCAGACGATGCTGGCGATGAGCAGGAAGAAAAAGAATTGGCTGAGCGTCTTGGGATGCAAAACCACACTGCGCTCGAAACGGAGCGTGCTCTGCACGCCAAAATGATTCTGGTAGACGGGACCGCGGGAAGCGTTCTGTATGCAGGTTCTTCCAATTGCACGCGGCGAGGACTGGGCCTCGGGGGGCCGCTGAATTCCGAAGCGGGGTTTATTTTTCGGCTCACCCCTCGTCAGCGCCGACAAATCAGCGGACTGGTCGCGTTCGCAGGACCAGCCTCCGAGGTTTGCTCCGATAGCCTGCCTCTCACGATTCAGCCTCTGACCGAAGAAGCAACACCCACCCCAGTTTTTCTGGCGGAAGTAGTCGCGTCCGGGACAGTGGTTACGATTCGTTTTCACAAGACCATTCCCAGCGATGCCATTGTGCTTATGCCGATTCCTGCGAAAGCGAGCGATGCAGAGTATTGGCTTCTTTACCAGGGAAACGGTCAGAGCCAAGCCCCGGCCCAGACTGTCACCGCAGACCTCGTGTCCTGCCTGCGATGCGACGAGAGCTTGATCCCCTTGAAAGCACCTACCACCGGCCAGCCAATTCTTCCACACATATTTGTCGAGGTGCGCTGGGAGGGCCATTCGGCGATCTTCCCCGTCAGGTTTGACGACAAAGCGCGACTCCCGCTGCTGCTCCTTGGTCGCAAGCCGACCGAGGGCGAACTGATTGATTACTTCCTGTTCGGCAAAGAGCCGGACGAATGGAAGGATGCAACGGATCCATTAGGCCACGAATTGGGCGCATCGGAAGCGGACGCCCCAGTTGATACCAGAACGAATTCTTGCGTATTTCGTCCGCCGCTTCGTTCAGGCGATTCCCGGGATCGAGGCTGAAATTCGGCGCGCCTCCTACTCACGCGCAGCGCTGGATTCAGCTTTGCGAGGTCCGACGAGCCCGCTGGAATTGGCCGAACGCGCTTTCAACAGTCTTTCACGCCCTCAAACTTCCGACGAACCGCAGAAGACCTCAACCGCTGTCGGGTTCCAGCTGGTGGAGATCCTCGCGGCCTTGAAAAGGTGCCGGTCGGCTACCAGCGATCCGGATTTGCAGTCATGCTTTGATCCTGTCATCGCCCGGTGCCAGGAGTTGCTGCATAATCTGTCCTCTCAGCACTCAGAGCTGCAAACTGCAGGATTCCATCTCTACCGGGCACACATTCTGGGAGAAACCCAATGAGGCTCTCCCCAGATATCGACCTCCACCGCTCGTTGTGCCAGGTTTTTGGCAACAAGCCGGGCTTCGCCGCGCAGATCGAGCAGGACTGTGAACGCCAGTCCGAAACAGCTCGTGTTATTCTGCGCCGCTTCTTCGGCGCGAGCGAACGCGAACGGCGAGAGCTGATGATCCTTGCCGATGAGGTCGGTCTGGGCAAAACCTATGTTGCGCTTGCCGTGGCTGCTTCGGTTCTTGACGCAATCCGGCGTGGAGAAGCTCCGGACGGCCTCCCATCGAACAAGCCAGTTGTTCTGGTCCTGACTCCAACCAACGACGCTCTGTACAACAAGTGGATGCGCGAGGCTGAAGCCTTCAAGATGGACTGCGCCCGCAACGACGGCGGCCTTGAATGGCTCCAGATCCATTCTCCGCTTGATAACAGCAGCAAGTCCGGAAACGTCATTGACCTTTCCACCCGGATCCGAGATGCCACGCGCAGCCAGCCTATGCTGCTCATCGCCAAAGAGGGAGTCTTCGGCGCTGCTTTGCATTCTCGCGACTTGTGGCGGAGACGGGGCTTGGCAGCTTTGTTTGGTTATTTCCGAACGCCCGCTGAGACGCGCCGATACTGGTGCAGAAGAGGCAAGCTGTTCGATGACTTTGGAATTTCCGAGCTCGATGAGTTGCTAGATCTGCGTCGTTCGCGGCCTCTCTGGGACGATCCGATTTCACCGGACTTGGAGCATGCTTTTGGTCGGGTACTGCGCGACGATCCCGATTTCACCAATTCGTGTGCGGAGGTACTCAATGGAAACGATGAGGCTGCGCTCTCAGACTTTCTAGACAGGCTGACAAGGTACGCGCTGGCTACAGACTGGCCCCAGTTCCCGCTGGTGATCATCGACGAGATACACGGGCTCAAGAACGAATATGTGCAATCCCGGCGCAATTTTGAAAAGTTCGGGACCGGGCGGGTCTGCCGCGTGCTCGGTTTGTCGGCGACGCCCTTTCAGCTCCGGCACGATGAGCTCCTGAGCTTGCTGAACTTGCGTCATGTCCTGGCCCTGCCCGGAGATCGCAGCGAGGCGCTGGATCGCGCCGTCTCCCGTCTTGGTAACAGCATGAAGGCTGCTCGCGATTCGGGTGAAGTTTTCCGCAAGCGATGGATGGGCCTGCGGCCTGTCGATCAGAAGGACGTCGAAGATGCCTGGAGGGCAGTGACGAAAGCGAAGGAGTCAGACCGCCAAGCGCTCGCCTCTCAGATCCGTCCGCCACGAATAGCACACGCTCTAACGGCCGCCCTCGATCTCGAACACCGGAATGCCGAACTCCGGCTCCATCTGCATCCCTTCGTCATCCGTCACCAACACCCTCGAGGTTATCGGGAGCACTTTGTTGGCAACCGCGCCACGCTGAGCGGTTGCCATGGGAATCCGGCTTTTTGGTGGTCTCCTGGCATGGAAGCGCGAGGGAACAACGAACTCGCACAGTACCTCATGATGCGCGCTGTCGCACTTGCCAAGGAGGAACGCGGGTTGCCCAGTCTTGGGGCCGAGTTGACAGGCAGCTACCGACACCTTGTCGAAACGGCTGCCATATGGAAGAAGCTAGCGCAAACCGACAATCCGCTTCTCCGCGGCTATCGAACCGTTCTCGAATACATGATTGGGGAACGTACCGGGGAGCGCGATCCGGACACCGAACACCCCAAGGTCCAGGCAACCGTGCATAGGGCGCTAGAGTTTTTCAAGCGAGGACAGAAGTCATTAGTATTCTGTGTTTATACCAAGACCGCCGAGAGCATCCGCGACCAGCTTCAACTGGCGATCGACGCACACCTAGGCGCGATTCGTGACGGCGTTTTTGGCGATGCAACGGCCTTGGAGAATTTCCGCAGGCGTTTTTTCAATCGTCGCGAGGCGCTTTTTTCGCTGATTCAAGACCATCCTTTGCTCGGAGAGCTTCGCGGAGGCCGCGCCGGGGTCAGGCAGGAAATTGCTCTCGGCGTTGAGCATCTCCGGCAGATAGCGGCGCTGCTCCTGGAACAGGGCGAGTATCCTGAATCGGAGAAGCCTGACCGGCGCCTCCTAATCGCGGCCACTGAACACGTCGCCGTGAAATGGTGGTGCGGCCGTTCCGAAGGCTGCAGCTGGGTAAGAGAGGTCCTTCGGAATTGCCCAGAACTTGAAGAGAAGATGGCTGATCCACGCTGGCTGGAGGCCCGGGAGCCATTGTCGCGGAGCGAACGCGCATCGCGCGCCAGACGGGCCTCCGACCCCGAGGCAGGAGCGCATGCGAACGATCCGCTCGAAGCTGAAGAATCCGCCGCAGATGCCGAGACTGGATCGGGTGGCGGCTCAATGGAAAACGCGGTTGAGTCTTGGGTAAGGCGGCTTCGCGAGGATGCAATTGGGGAGATTGTCGCTCCGTACTTTCGCAGCGGTCTGATCGCTGCCTCTCGCAAAACTCCGTTGCTAGCGATGCACCATCGTGCGCTCCTGACCGAGTTAGACCTAGATACCCGCGCTGTCGCCGGCCAAGTATTCCGCCGCATCTTGATGGCCGAAGAGTTTCTTTTGCGATATCTTGCCGATGTTGAAAAAGACCAGACGGAGCGATGGGCCGACTATCTGTCGGATCGATACATCAAGCCGCTCAACGGTCAACGTGAGTCTCTGCGCGATCGTGTGCACGCCTACTTGGAAACGCTCGTCCGGGCCAAGAAGAATGCTGCCTTGTTGTCGGGATACCACGCAGGCGCTGAGAACCGCAATGTCGTGCAACTTGTCAAAGGCGACACACAGAACCGCGACCGCTATTTCCTCGGATTTAACACGCCATACCGCCCGGAAATTCTGGTCTCTACCTCCGTTGGACAGGAAGGAATCGACCTGCACCGGGAGTGCCGGCATGTTCTCCACCACGACCTGTGTTGGAATCCCGCGACGATTGAGCAACGCACAGGGCGCGTGGATCGGATCGGAAGCAAGGTCGAACGCGAACGTATGGGACTCCGGGACGGAAAGGGGCCGACACTGGAGATCGCCGTCCCATACCTTGCCGCAACCTACGATGAGCGCATGTTCGAGGAGCTCTATCGCCGCGCCCAGCTATTTGAAGTCACACTCGGAGGCGAGATGCGCGTGGAGGGTCGAATCGAGGCGGACCGCCTGGCGGAAGAGCATCGGCGACGAGAGAAACTAGGCATCGGAACAGACGACGAGGATCTAGGTGAGGAGTTTGATGAGACTGGAGTTGTCGATCTGCCAACAGACATGGTCCAACGGCTCCGCGTCGATCTGTCGGTGTGGAAACCGCCTCACGCATAGCGAGGTTATACATGATTGTCTACATGTCCCCTTCTGGGAAGTTACAAGCATGCGCAACAACCAATTCATGCGATCCTTCTCAGGAACTGGCTTCGTTTCCAACGTAGATTCTGTCATGCACTTGGACCATGTGTTTCGCTTTTGAAACATCACACAAAGTCTCGGTGTTTCAAACCTAATCAGCCAATGGCACACGCTCAATCCGACCCGACGTAAGAAACACAATCAGCCCACACTCAGTCCCGGTTGTCCGCAGATAATCTCGTATCTGACCACGATAGGCCTCAAGATCGGACACACTGGGATTTATGTCGCTCTTCCAGTCAATTACTGCCTCAATCCTGCCTTTCTCGACTGCCACTGCATCTGCGATTCCTGCGGTGAATGAAGCATTCTGACCGTCGACAGTACCGCCGTAAACCCGAAACTCCGGCAACAGCTTGGGACGCAACTCAGCGATCTCGGGCAGTCGAAGAGTGCGTTCCACGACCGACCCCATCTCATGACTTGACGGGCCATTTGCGGGATCTTCCTCATCACGGATTTCCATTTGCCCAAGGAGGTCAGAGGCTCGTCCTCGCAGCGCGTCTGCCTCGTCCGCCGTCTCACCCGTAAGGACTTCTTCCAAGAGCTTGTGCAGTACCAAGCCGCGCTCGCGGCCGCCCTGGACAACCGTCGTCTCGTTTGTTGTTGGCACGCTTTCTACGATGTCCTCAGTCCCGACGAACACCGCGTCCGGCGCTTCCGTCCAATCCGAAGGTTCCTCATGGCGGCTTGGTTGATGCCAAGAAATCACCCGCTGTACCGCTGCTATCCGGGCCGCCTCGCGCTGCCATGTACCGATGTCCTGGGTATTGCTGCTATTGGGTAAAGGTTGCGCTGCGAGACCTCGATCTCGACCAAGGTCGAAGACCGGAAGAACACCAACATCAAGACTGACGAGGCTAAACCAATCGTCCGGGATTCGCTCGCTCTGGTTCGGCAGAAGAAGCAAGTCCCGAGCACGCGTCAGGGCTACGTACCAAAGACGAACGCGCTCGCGTCGTAACGACTCTTTTTCCTCCTGCGCGACGATCTCGTAATCCAGGCTCGGAAAGTCGAAAACGCGAAAGTGAACACTATCGTCGCGCCGCCGATATAGGAACCTCATATCCGTGCGCAGAGAAGTCGTTGAATTGATCGGGATTACGATCGGCCATTCCAAACCCTTAGCTGAATGAATAGTGATGATAGATACCGCATCTGCCTCAGCATCTGGCCTGCCTTCGGCCTGAGCGTCCCCATCATCCCAACGCACCCAAAGCGCACGAGCAAATTCGCCGATACCGCGCCCGGCATAAGCACGCGCCATCTCCAGAACCAGTTCAACATTAGCTAGAGCTCGTTCCGAACCCCGTGGGTGGCGAGCTTTGAGAATAGACCGGACATGAAGCTCTTCCACGGCTTCTGCAAGGAGCTGATAGGGGGTTCTTTGCCGCGCTTTGCGTGCAACATTTTGCAGCGCAATTAGAGTCTGTCTCAGTAAACCATTACCGACCAAAGCCGGATCCGTCCAGACATTAAGGTGCCGTCCAGTCTTGGCTTGAACAACCTCGACCTCGTCGGCGATTTCCTCTTCTGTGAGCCCAACCAGTGGTCCCCGGATGAGAGCGCCCAAGGCTAACGTGTCGCGCCGATCCGCGCAGGTCCTCGCGATCGCAATCAGGTCCTGTACTTCTTGGCGGCGAAAGAAACCCTTTCCGGCCTGAGTGGCAACTGGGATCTCACGGTCTTCCAAGGCGTTCTCATAAATCCATAGGTTTGTACCCGTGGGTGCCAGCAGGGCGATATCACCAGCGCGAGCCGGTCGGTATTGCTCCTCATGCTTGTCCCACACGGGATACCAGCCGATAAGCTGCTGCACGATGTTGGCAACGACCAAGGCCTCCTCACGCCGCACCAAGTCAACCACAAGGTTGCCCCGCGAATTCCTATGCCCTTCGCCTACAGCGATCTGGAAACAGGCTACGCTTGGGTCCTTACCATTTGCACGGACGGGCGTAAGAGGGATAAAGCCAGGCTGCCCTTGCGTCGCGTCCAGTAGCGTTGCGAAATGCCCGTTTAGGTACTCTAATATCGGGGGCTGCGCACGAAAATTAGAGAACACTTCCAGGATCGCCTTCGGATCAGAACCTGACAACGCCCGCTTGGCGTCGAGGTAAGTCTCTAAATCAGCGCCTCGAAAACGGTAAATGGCTTGTTTGGGATCGCCAACTACAAAGAGCGCACCCGGCCTGATAGTACGCTCGTACCACGGCAAAGCTGCATCACCTTCTCCAGCCAACCACCACAGGATTTCTGCCTGTAACGGATCGGTATCCTGAAACTCGTCCACCAGAATCTTCGTGTAGCGCTTGGCTAGCGCCTGACGCACAGTCTCGTGGTTCTTAAGAAGGTCTCTAGCGTGATGAAGCAGGTCATCAAAATCCAGGAGCGCGGCGTTCCGCTTGTACTCGCAATACAGGTCTCGGAGGACACTAAATTCCGTGACAAGGCGTTGGAATGCAACCGCACCCAAGCCACCGCGAAAAGCCTCGTACCCATCGCTACAAGCCCAATAATGAGCTTCGCCCGCGTTACTCAGTTGTTCGCCCTGAGCGGCGCTACGTCCCGCTGCTTTCCCTGCCGCTTTCCACTTGCCCTTGCGACCCCACTGCTTGAACACGGGTTCCGCCTTCTTACACGCTTCCGGTGGCGGGTGGAACAGAAGGTCAGCGATACGATGTCCGGTCAATGGCTGTTCTGCGGCTTCGCGGGCCAGAGTCGCCACTCTCGTGAGGTCTTCGACAAGCTCCGCCGTGGTGACCTCTGCAACACCGCATCCGTTATACCAATCCGCGAATCTAGCAACTGCATCGGCAAACTCTGTAAAAGGCGCGGGATTGAATATCGCCGCCGGCGCGCGAGCCGTCCGATGAAGCTTGAGAAACTGAGCGGTATTCCTAATAAGCCCGAGAGTTTCGTCTGGTGCTTTGAAAAGCAATTCAGCAAAGAAATCATCTTCGCCGACCGCGTGTGGTATTGGAGGAATTCGCCCCAGACCCTCAGTGCTGCGGTCACGCCCAAAACGCGCTGAGAGCCAAGCTTCCATTAAATCCTGATACGCGAGCTCGGCTGCGGCCGGATCACTGATTGCTGCGCCCGGATCAATACCCGTCTCAACTGCATACGGTTTTATCAACTGCTGGCAAAACCCGTGAATTGTGGTGCAGGTGATCTCGTCTAAGAAATTCGCTCCATTTAGAAGATTTTCTCTTTGAACGTTAGAAACCCCCTCAGGCAAGACAACCGAAAGTTCCTGGGGAATGTTTCCACCGAGAAGAGCCTCAATAAAACCAGTAATTCGTTCGAGAAGTTCAGAGGCCGCTGCCTCGGTGAAGGTTATCGCGACGATGTCCTTCGGATGAACCCCTTCAGAGATGAGAAGGGCAACTCTCCCCGCCATCAATGCAGTCTTGCCGCTGCCTGCGCCGGCTTCAACGAGAAGCGATCGCCCATGCTCCGCCATCGCAGCTAGTCGCGCTGAAGCATCAGGGAGTTCCTGATAGGCGTCTTTTTCCTGCATCTCAGGGTTCTCTCCAAAGTGGGTTGACGGCAGCAAGTTCTAGCGCCACCAGCGGCAGTTTTACTGCAACGTAGCCCTCTTTAGCGCCGCCGGGCAGTGCAAACGCCAAGCCATACCAGTCCTCGTCGGCTGAGGGACCGGGAAGTGCCTTACCTCGGGCGAACGAATCTTTCGCAGCGACTAAATATCGTGCAAGCTTTTCGAGAGTTTCCCCGGGATTCTGCAGCGGCAACCCCTTCCTGCCTCTACGTGGATACACCAGTTGTGCCTCGACGAGCGGGCGTCGCTCGATGAGTGCTGTGACAGCATAGGCGTAAAGGCAGCGCTGCAGCTCCGCACCCCCCTTCAGTTGAGGAGGAGCTCCACGGAGTTTGCCTGATTTGTAGTCTGTAACGCGCGCGAGGCTTTCGTCGTGAGCAAGGTCAAGGCGGTCAATCGAGCCACTTATGCGGATGTCTGTGCCAGGGATAGCAATCGGTAGGAGCGGGTCCCACGGGAGACTCGCCCGAGCTTCTTCGCTAAGTGCGCCAGCTCTCGAATCCCCGCCGAACGGAATTTCGGCCCAGCTACGCTGCCCCGGCAGCGGATCTTCATTGTCAGACAAAGCGACCAAGGCTAACTCAACTGCCTCGCTTTGTTTACGCCTCCAAATAGCGGGAGGTGGCACGGGCTTGTCCTCCTCCCATCGCGATGCAACCCTTTCCGCTGCTGTTTCGACGCTCTGCCTGACCCCGTGAGGCGTGGCTCCAGCAAGACCACCCATCCCCCTTGCTTCGAGTTGCGTTACTGCCTCCTCAAGAATCTCGTGCAAAAGAATTCCAAACGCAAGGCCATCCAGGGTCAGCGGCTCATCTGTTTCCTCAGGAGCACGCCACTGGAAACCATAGGTCCACAGATACCCCAATGGGTCCCGCAGTAACCTCACCAGAGAGGTCGCCGACTGTTGACGATCCAGCGCTTTGATCAACAAGGGATGATTCGCCCTCACTAAGCCATCGTGTCCCGTGATCTTATTCCGATGCCAGTCCAGCCACGTGTGGATCGCTGACTCCGCAAGCGGCAGATGGGCGAACTCCTCAGGACGCGCAAATAAGCGGTCGCTTTCACTTGCAGCGTGGTTGGGTTCTCGGCTTTGGGCGAGATATACTTCCTCTACATCGCGGGGGTATAGGGGAGATATACCGTTAAGCCTTCCCTCGCTGTCTCGCCGCGCCCGTGAACAGACAAGCTCACGCTTTGTCATATCCCGAATAGTGGAGAAATCACGTCGGTCAGCCTGATGAACCGGCAGGGGATCAAGGCGAGATGTAGCGATTATGTGGTCTGGAAGTATGGCGTCTTCGCTTGCCCGCCGCGGCCAAGATCGAGAAGTCAAGCCAACAAGCCAAGTCAAAGGACGAGGGACTGACGCAAGGGCCGAAGCAGGGGCCCAGGCTATAGCACTGTCTGGCTCGATTCCGTCATCAAGGCGCAGACCGGCGAGCGTGACGTCAAGAGCCGCCGGTGGCCCTTCCGTCAGTGCCTTCCGCCAGATGGCAAGGGCTTTCCCCTCAAGCAGGGCTTCGCCAATCTCTACGGCTGAAGCGATCCCTCTGCGGATCGTGTCCACTATTTCTTGGAGTTCAGGTCGATGGTCAACCTTGTCTGAAAATGCCTCTGCACTCAGTGGCGAAATTGCGCGACCCCAGCGAGCTGAATCAAGTAAGGGAGCGTCTTCAGGCAAGGCAAGCCACCAGTCACCTGGCAGCGAAGCGAAGCGTCTTGACTGAAACCGCAAAAGCGCAATGAACCGCACGAGGCGCACTCGCGAGAAGCCTCGCAAGAGGATCTCTGCAAGTGCCGCCGCGAGCTGACCTTCGGATGTCGAAAGCGCAGCACGCCCGTGAACGAAATGAATCGGAAGATTGCTGCATTCAACCAGTGCCGTCATGTGGTCGTCCCAGGCATCGGGCGACGTCGTAGCAATTGCGATTTCTTGGGGAGAGGCTCCCTGTGCCAAGTGCTGACGAGCCCATCGCAACGCCTCCAGAATCTCGTGTCGGGGACTCGCACATGACACCGCGCTAATTTGCGGTTTTGTTCTTTCACTGGTATCCACTGCGATCCCAAATGCCGAAAGCCAATCGGGCACACGTCTGGCCTCGGCTATCCATACCACCTCCGTTTGTCGGGCTACTGTCGATAGTAGCGGTCGCCAAACCGGCGACATTTCCGTGCGACCGTGAATCTCTATTCGGCCGAAAATCTCCTTCGCATGCTTAACGCGTTTAGCCGCGGCCGCGACAAGATCTCGCGGCCGGAGCTGATTCTTTGGGAGCCGCGCAAGCACCTCCCTTTCCAGGGTGGCAAGCGAAATAAGCCGTTCTCTGGCTGTGTCCTCCCGAGCGCGCTCGGATTCTTCGTTTAAATCCAACTCGGCTGACCACGCCTTGCTCAAAGTTTTTGCGACCGCACGAGGAAAGCCCGGCAACTTCTTAATGACATCAAGCGCTCCGAGCGGCTGTTCAAGAGCAGCCACGACTGCAGCCTTGAAGTCATCCGGGTCAACGGATTGGAGGAAACCGCCTGCGAGGCGCGCGGTCAATTGTTCGATCGTAAACAGCAGGATACCTTGCGCCCCTTCGAGAGCCACCTTGGTCCGGTAGCTCCGCCACGCATGCCGATTATGTACGACCAACGTCTTATGCATCGCTATCTAGCACACCATCCGGTCCTCATCACATGATCCAGGTCTAGACCGCCCTTGGTTTTTGTCGTCAACTAGATTGACTTGCCACCAAGAGTGCATCTTCAAGCGATCTTGCCTTTGTCCGTTGCAGTATTTCATCCCTGTAAACTGCAGTAAGCGGAGTTTTAATTCCGCAGGCAATGGCGCCCATCAAATAACTTATGCCGTCCTTGCCTACTTCAGCCGTTCCGACACTTTGGATCGCCCGATTTGCCAGTTCGGCGGCCGTTGGATTATCGACTTTTCCCTCTGGCCGAAAGTCCGTGTAGAGCAAAGTGCTGACATACGGAGATTTGTTTATTTCGCGGACTAATACGCTATTGCATGAGGTGCCTTCTGCGTAACGTTCACCTCCTCCTACTTTTCGGGCTACGCGCCGCCAAAGCATATCCTTTGCTTCATCTAGAGAGACAGAGTCATTCAACACCAAAATTTCGGCTGATACCGGAGAACCTCTGTGATGGGGAACCAAGGTCGGGGCGCCACCACGCGTCACACCGCTGTATCTACCGTATTCAACTGGGAACGGAGTGTGGGTCTTAATACGAAGCGTGATTTTGGATTGCAGTTCTTTTCCTGGATCATTGACCAACGAGCCAAAGGCGAGAATGCCGATATTCAATTTGGGGTGGCAGCAGCTCGGATCTGCGGGTGGTGGGTCCAGACGGGTTTGGTATGGTTTGCCAGTCCGGATGGCCTCCGCCATCGAGTCATAAATTTCGAGGATTACGCGCTTGGTGCGGTAGTCGCCATTGAACCGTTCTTCATCTTTCCGTTCTGATTATAGGGAAAGTATCCATGATGTAGGAGACGGCATCGCGGGGTGCTGGAAACTCCTTCTTAAGAGCTTCCGGCTGCTGTTGCCACTCGGACTCCGATCCGAGGTAGAGGTGAAAGAAGGCAGCGTCTAGCTCGCAACCCAGCAGGAAACGCCGCCCCACGTTCCAACGGAGAGGAGGACCACTCCACCCGCAGGCTTGACCAAATAGCTGGAGGTCCCAGGCCGTGTAAGCCAGTTCCAACACCCGTGGCAATAACCAGTCCCGTAGCATCTCCGTTCCGCCAGACCACGGAGCTTCCCGTCCATAGGTTGTGGGAGGAAGGACCGGGAGCTGTTTCACGATGAAAAAATTGAAGTGCCTGCTGCTAATTTTCAACCGAGCTACGTAGTCAAACACTATCGCATTCAGGTTTGACGAAAGGGCCGCTCTAAGAGCACCTGTTACTTCTGAACCACATTCACAAGTAGGCAGCGTATTCCCCACGGCAACCCCTGGGATGATTGTACTTATAAAAGTGCGCTCGTTATTTGGATTTGCAATGTCGTGAAAGGATAGCCAGAATGCTGCCTCTCTGCACTTGCTCCCCGAAGCAATCTCTGAAGCTGCCACCCAAGATCTTGGAATCGATAGAAAATCGGCATCCGTCTTTTCGTTATCCGTACTCTGCCGCTCGTTGCCGTTTGCAATGTCATTCTCGGACACACCTTCAAACGTGCCAGCCCGATGATCGTGAAGATACGTAAGCTTCCCTTCATAAAGCGGAAGGTATGCTTCGGCTTCCTTACGAAATATGTTGCCTTGCAGCCGCCAGCCATCTTCCTCCATTTGCCCTTTCGTCCGGAAGAGATGGGAGTCGTTAGTCATGTGAAACATCGTGTTAAATGCCAGGCTCCAAGGATTCTCTTCCGGCTCGCTGTTCTGCGCCTCTCGTATAAGAACCGGTACACGACGATAAATGGCCGTCACCAGCTCTGCCTCATGACGAGAGCGAAATATGGGGCAAGTTCGAGTGTTGGGATTAAGGAGTCCGATGTCTTCAGCTGAAAGACTGAAACGACGATTAAGGTCTTCGACTTCAGATGTGGAGCTGGCGAAAAATACGAATTCGGCTGCCTGAGTTAATTGGGTCGTCCCTTTCCCACTAGTGAACAGGCAGAACCTCTGCTCACGATGGACCTCCGGGAATAATCCCTCCTTATTTTCAAAATCAAAGAAACTTACCAGCGATTTCTGCCGTATCACGTCCTGAAAGAAAAACTTGGTTGTGTCGTCTGTCGCAATACCTGTAGGCAGGACACAACCAGTGCGACCTTGCTCGTTAAGCAACTGCCGCATCAATTCGGCAAAGACAGCATAAGTGTTAATGTCTCCGCGACCGCAGAGCGGGTAACCCCCGCTATTGCGCATGAGGTGACTTTCGCCTTCGGCCTTCCGCAAGTCGTCAAGAAACGACTTATAGAGTGCTGGATCATCAGCTTTAAGCGCCTCGATTAGCCGCTTACGGGCCGCAGCAGTCGTCGCGCTGGCGATCTCGGGGCTTCTCTCGGCAAACCATTCCTTCTCCTGCAGCTTTACTCGCTCCCACGGCGGATTCCCCAGCACGCAATCGAAGCCTCCACGTGCAAAAACCTCCGGGAACACCAAATGCCAATGGAAAAACTGGTATTGGCCCGATAAGCATTCAACCTCTGTACTAATTTCTACGGGCAGCGCCTGACCGTCGGCCAAACCGTTCAGATCACCTTGTGTGATTCCGCTGGCACTGCTCTCACGTCCTGGCTCACGGAACCACTTCCGGATTACGAAGGCAGCACACCACGCGTCGGCAAGTTCCTTCTTCCGCCGATACTCCTCGGTGTGTTCGTGACGGCGGAAGGCTAGTTCTTTGGCGCGGATCTCCTCCGGGCGATCATCTGGCAGACCCTCCAGTGCTGCAGCGGCCTGTTCCAGCCGGGCCTGGGCCTCAACATCCTGTTGGACCAACAGCGGCCCGGGCCCAGTGCGTTGACCCTTATTTCTTTTCCTCAATACCGAACATGCTTTCTTGTCGTCTCCCTCGATGGCAGTGAATGCCCCGTCAGGGAGTCCTCCTGCGATAAGTTCTGGTGTCGTGCCCAGCAGACTATTCCCGACTCGAATGTGATGGTCGAGAAATGACAGTGGTTTTCCCGGGTCGAGGGCCTCCAACCATAGGCCTACACGGCAAAGCTCTGCCGCCATCGGATTCAAGTCCACCCCGTAGAGACAGCGCCCAATCACATCACGCAGTGCATGCTGATATAGTAACGGCGAGGGCTCACTCTCGCCCTGTGCCAGCGCGCGGACCCGCGCCAGGTGCCGGGCCAGTCGATGCGCAGCGCCGACAAGGAAGTGTCCGGACCCCACCGCAGGGTCGCAGATTTTCAGCCCGAGGATAGCTTTCTCGGCCTCGGGCCCACTTTTGGCCTTGATAGCCTCATCTACAACTGGATCAAGCGCAGAATCGAGCAGACACTGTACGAGGGAATCTGGTGTGTAATAGCTACCCGAAAGTTTCCGTTCATTGCCCGCAAATTCCGCAAAGGTGAAACGGGCGCCGTTCGCACTAATTTGCGGGGTAAGCGCCAACAGGCTTTCGTACACGCCTCCCAATTCCTCGGCACCTAGATTCTTGTAGTCCACCGGCCGCAACACCCTGTCCTGTCGTGTGAAAGCAAGGTCCCGCAGAGCTTCAAGGAAGTCGTGGTTGGTCAGCTCGGCATCATTTAACACAGCGGTTGCGCCAGTGTCCCATAGGAAGCTGCCCAGCACCGGCAGCGCGAGACGCTCGCGAATGACTGCGAAATTCTCCTGTCCGGAAAGCGCACCGACGAGAAGATTAAACTGCCGCCAAAGGTCACCATGACGGCTGCCTTTAATCTGTGCAGCCATATCGCGCAGGCGGGTCGTGCTGTAGTACCTGGTATAACGCTCGCGCGCAATCTGTGCGGCATCTGAACCGTCAAGCGGGTGCAAAAGTGGAAGCCCGTCAATCGTCCGATCCTCTGCTACGAACAAGAAAATCAAACGATATACGACCCGGAGGAGCTGGCCATGGAAGTCGGACAGCGGAACCTGTCCCGTGCGAAGGGCATCCCGGAGGGCAGCATTTTTCGGATGACTCGTAAACCCCTCACCAAGGATTTGCAGGGCACGCTCAACGCCCCCGCGCAGCTCGCGCAATGCGCGCGTCCCCTGCTCATTTGCAATCCTGGTCCACTTTTCCAGCCAACAGCTTTCTGCCCGATTGTCCTCCAGTGCGGCGAATCGCGTGGCGTGGGCCACAAGCCAGAGCAAGGCGAAGTCGGAATACACCTCACCGTTGAACATGGCCTCAAGATCAAATTCGAGGAACGACTGCCGTGACAAAGCTTGGTTATCCCGAAGCACCCGCAAACGCAGACCATTCGATACGATGCCCCATAGATGGCTGGATCCGCTTCTGTTCAGGAACTCCTGCACTAACCCGTGAGGGTTCGCGGCAGCGGCTCCCCGAACGCCTGGCGCACGGTGGTCAAGGCTCAGTCCGCAGCCAATGAGATGAATCGGCACCCCACCAAAGAACCTGCTGATCGCGTACGTGCGGCCCCCGATCTCTGGTGAAGGACTGGAGGGCAGTAAGCCGAAGCCCAGTTCGCGTAGCAGGGGAAGGCTCCATTTGTCCTTGGTGACACCCGTGCCCGTTTCGTTTTCTGGCAGGTTCGCCGCATCGGCCCGAAACTCCACCCAATGCTTGCGCAGGCGATTCCAGGACTGAGTGATAACCTCGTTAAGCCGCTCGCTCTGTGGCAAACCATAATCTTCAGGGCGGGTACCATCGAGCGCCTCCTTCGGATCAAGCACGCGGCGAAGAAGGTCTTGCGGGAGCAAGCCGCCTTCGGAGCGAATGGTCTGGAATTCGGTCAGTGTTCGTGCCATGTCAACCCGACGCCCCAGTCTTCCCCTGGCCGCCGGACATTTCTGCTGCTCGCTTGATCTGCGTTCCGCCAATCCCTTCTACCTCAACCACGGCATACATAAGCGAACTTGAAACCGGCCGCCAACGAACAGGATACGACCCGCGAATCATCACTTCGCCAGCCTTACTTCCTGTGGGTTTTTGTATTCGGCCATGGATTGGCCGCCCGCCTCGGAAGTAGCCGTAGATACCCTCTCCCGACCCTTCGTAAAACAAGTGATCGTCGGCAAAGATCACGAGACAGGCCGTAGAGAAACCTGCGCCATTTAGTTCCTCTGCAAATGAAATATCCTTACAGAAGCTGAACATCTGTTCCGGGTGCTGACCGTTGCGCGGGAATTTCAGTTCAATAGCGTACTTGAGTTCATTTCGTTCCGGCGAGAAAACCGAGATGTCGATCTCTCTCTTCGTAAATGGGGCTTTCGACTCAAAAAAGAAGGTTACATTGCGTTCAAACTGGACCTTGTAGCCAGGGAGCCGGTCCCGGAGGAATACGCCGAGTTCGTGCTGCAGGCTGATCTCGTTGTAAACCTCAACAGCCCCCGAGGCAACCGACCCCACAAAAACGTCAATAAAATTAGTGAGTTCTCCCATAACTAATCCAACTTTGGAAGAAGCACATAGGCCCCCAGAATGTCCACAGGCAGCACAGGCTTGATCGTGATGCGACCCCTACGGCGAGAGGCCTCGCGAACACGCTCGTGTGCAGCGAGCTGCTCTGCAGCGCGCTCAACCGCGACCGGTTCAAGCGATTGCTGAAATTTCGGCAACGCTTGTAACAAGATTCCAATCTGCTGATCTATGGCAGTCGCAATAAGGTTGCGCTCCGGTTTCGCTGTTAGCAGACGCTCGCCTTCTTCGCGCGATGCCCATTGAGGCGCGTGTGCCGGTCCCGTGCAGGCGAGCGGCACAATCTCCTCAACCAGAATCGTCCCTCCATCGGCACCACTAGCAAGCAAGTGGTACCGGAAGCGCGCCACCAACAGCGTTGTTCTCGTGTTTACCGATGACGTTGAAATCACGCCGCAACGAGAGGCCACAGGACGGGTCTCTCGATTACCGGGGTCAAGCGCCTGATCAAGCGTCCAACTTGCAAGCCCTTCGACCACCGGGCTGGTTCGACCGAGATAAATTTCGCCCTCGTCCAGGGGCAAATCAAACCGACCCGTAAATGGCTCGTCGCGGCCAATTGCCTGTCGCAGTCCGCGAGGAACTTCATTGCTTAGGTGAACAGTAACTGCTTTCCCAGTCTTCCGGATTGGCACATTCGCTACCTGCATCACCGTCTGGAAAAAGCGTGCGACATCCTCACTGCGGCCAATGGCTGCGCGCACGCTCTGCAGTTCAGCCGCGACAGCTTCAGGATTCAGAGTAAGTTGGGCGAAACGCGAACGACTGGCCTTTTCGCGGTCGCGGGCGTCTTCCCACGCAGAATGGATTGCCTGCTTCCTCGGTCCGAGGTCGTCGATGAAATTCAACGTCATCTGGCTTAGCTCGGATTTTGCCTTATGCCGAAACAGTGCACCTTCAAAAAGAGCTTCCACGATCTGCTCGCTTGACCCCGGCACGGCAACTGTGACGCCAAGATCGCTTTTGATGCTCTTGTGCTTCCGGATGAGGACATCCAGGATCACCCCGTCGATCGGATTTTCTGTGCCAAAGTAAGTGACAACACGCACCTCGGGCTTATCCTGCCCGAACCGGTCCACCCGTCCTTCCCTCTGCTCGTGGCGGGTTGGATTCCATGCCAGGTCGTAGTGCAGCACAGCGTTGAAATTCTTTTGGAGGTTAATGCCTTCGGAGAGGCAATCCGTGCACACCAGCACGTATTCACCGGGATCTGCGACCAAAGCTTCAATCCGGGCTTCTCGCTCTGCAGGGGGGAGCAGGCCCGTCACTGACTCGACCCGCACCTTGCCGCGCAGCGCTTCGCGAAGATGGCGGGCAACGTAGTCGGCGGTGTCCACGAAGCGGCAAAAGACGACCGGTCGAAATCCATCTCTGAGCAAATCCCTGATCTCGCTCAGCGCCCCCTGGAGTTTGTAATCTGCATCTGCGGAAAGGTCCTCAGCGCGCCGGGCAAATTCGAGAAGTCTACGACGCGTATTCTCGGCGCTGCCTTCCACTTCAGAGCCGGGACTGAAGTCGAGCGAGACCACGTCGTCGGCATCGTCCTGGTCAAACACGGTGCGCCGGCCTATCTCGTCAACTTCTTCATCGGCGGCCTCGTCAACGGCGGCCCGGTTGCGCAGCGTGGCGGCGGCAGCGGCCGGGCTGGACGATACGCAACGCAGCATAGCCAACGCTGACCAATACTTGACCCTCCGCTTATGTTCACCCTGATTCCCCGAAACATATTCGCGGGCAAAGGCAAGAATGTCACCGAACAGATCACGGTAATCTTTGCTGAAATTGTACGTCGCTTCTTTGTCTTTCCTGTCGGGGAAAGCAGTGTCGGTTTCTAGGTAATGGCGGATATCAGCCCGTCTACGCTGAACAAGGTGCCGTGCAAGCTTTCGGCGAATTCCCTCCCTTTCCGCCCGGTCGAGGTCCGAAGGCAAATCAGCGAAGTCTTCCTCAAGCAGGCTCAGGAGAGAACGGAAGGCATCCTCGTTCCCGCTGTGAGGTGTAGCGGTTACGAGCAACAGGTGTCGGGACTTGTCTTCCGCCACCCGCCGCAGCAGTTCGAACCTCTGCTGCCGTCCCCTGCCCACGCCTCCGGCGAGAGTGCACCCATGAGCCTCGTCGACAATAACGAATTCGGGGCATTTCAGGAGAAAATCTTCGGCGCGCCGCGAGCTCTTGATGAAATCCGTGGATACGATCGTAAACCGGTGCCGGTCGAAGACAGACACGCCCACCGGCAAGTCGCGCTCCAGCCGCTGTATCGTGCTGCTCAGGACCAGCTCGCCTTCAATATGGAATTTCTGGGCCAGCTCCTGCTGCCACTGCTCCGCAAGGTGCGGAGGGCACAGCACAGACAGCCGTTTGATCTCCCCACGATCAAGCAATTCACGCGCGATGACCGCCGCCTCGATGGTCTTGCCAATGCCGACATCGTCGGCAATCAGCAACCGGACGGGATCAAGCTTAAGAGCCATCATCAGCGGAACGAGCTGGTAAGGCCGCGGCTCGACGGCAATTCGTCCGAAGCTGCGGAACGGGCCAGCAGCAGCGCGAGTGGACAAACGTCCGGCATCGCGCAGAAGCTGCCCCGAGGCAAAATCCCCGAGATCGTCCCGAGTTGGGAGACGGAACGCGGTCGACTCGACCGGCTCCACCGCCGGCAGAATGCCTGTGACCTCCTCATCAAGGCCACCCACCGGCCGCGCCATCAGCAGTTCTTCCGTCGACTCGGGCAATACCACCCAGTCGCGACCTCTCGCATGGACGAGAGTTCCAGGACTGGACAAAGTTGTCGGGCTCATTTCCTTGAAACTCCAAAAATATCAGGGTGTCTGTAAACGATTTCTTCCCAATCCGCCTTGTGGTGAAAACGGATGACGATGTAGCCCATCTCCATTAACCGCTGCGTAATGGCTTCGTCATCCCTGATCTGGTCCGGCTCATCATGGGGTGGTCCATCGATATAGATCGCGGCGTTATGCTCGCCATAATAGAAATCAGGACGTGTTGAACAGGCCTCTATCAGATACTGAGCATCGCTCGGTGGCCGCATGACGAGTTTCTCCACGAGGTCGAGCCAACGCTTTTCAAGCTGGCTGTCGCAGCGCTTGCGCAACGCCGCCATCCGCTCGGCCCGAGACCCCATCCCGCCTGCCGGGCGGCACACCGACCGAGACAAGTCAGCAAGCAGATCCCGAATCAGGTAGCGGTCTAAATCTTTGTGGTCCGGCTGGTTGCCATAATCGAGGAGGCACTCATAGCAGGCCTTGCCGCAAATCTGCGCCCCGTTGTCTTCCAGTGTGTCCGGATTGAAGTGACAAACTTCCAGTGCGCGCATCGCAAGCAGCGGCAACACCGACGGATCCTCAACGATCTGCCGTAGCACACCGGCGCCCCCCTCTGACGCTTCGTAGAAGAGGATTTCCCGACGGTCATGAGCGGCAGGCATCGGCTCGGTGGATAGTTCGCGCGATTCGAGCTGAAACTGCTTCTGAATGGCTTCCTTAAGTGCAGCCTGCAGGCCTGCCATCTCCGGGCCCGATCTCGGCGGCTCCAAGCGGATCACGAGTGCATTCTTCGTGTCCCTTACATACGGCACAACGCGTTGGAGGCGGCCCTGTGCCGTCGCATCGTCATTGTCCTGGACATCCATCGGGTTACTCGACCAGTAGCCGCGTTCCAAATCGAGAATGAAACCAGGCGGTTGTCCTCCACGTTGATGCGCCCAACCCAGATTGATCCGATAAAGGTCCGTGGCATCACCGTAACTGAGTCTCATCACCAGCGTGTCAGCGATATACACCTCTGCGTCTTTCCGGTCGAGCCTGCCGCCTACCTCCGGAAACCGGTACGAGCTTACCATCCTGTAACCGAACCTCTGCCGCTCTTCCTCGTCGCAGGTAATCCGCTGCGCGACTTTAAGGCTTACGTTCTGCAACTGAACCAGGCTTTCAATCCTGGCCTGAGCGTCGAGACCTGCTCCGCACCGGTCGCAGACCTCTGCCAGATTCTTTCCCTCCTCCAGATGCGCGTACCCGCATTTTGGACACCGCTTCATCGTGGCCGTTGAAAGTGTGTGGGTCGCTTCGATGTCTTCCGAACCAAAATCGAGATTGACTTTGTAAACCCGGTAACGTGCCCCCTCGTGGTAGATAAGGGCACGGGGACCGAACTCGGAAATCGCCAGAAAGCGCGGACGCGAAATAAATTCGTCACGCCCCTTGCGCTGGCGTCGCCCCGGCACATACGCCGAAAGCGGAAGCCGCGGAAAGTTGTACCCAGGCAGGAACCCCTCCGCCGCGAAGTAACGGTAGGAATAGAAATCCCCTTCATACATTCCTTCCGCTTCGGTAAGCAGGCGAATTTGACTTTCCGCCTGCGCACGCAAGCGGCGGGAGTGATTCCGCTCCTGTTCGGGCCGCCCGTGATCACCGATAATCTTGTGATGCAGCTCGCGTTGCCGCACCGCCGAGCGATACAGGCTGCGCCAGCGTTGGCAGGAAGCGTCGAACGCCCGCTCGATTTGATCAAGTGTTTCCTTGGTCCAGTTCTCATGGAACCATGTGGCTGTCGCGAGTTCCTCGCCAATACTCGCAACAAGCTGGCTTGCTCTTCTTAAGGTGTTAGCCCGGTGCACCGGGCTCCTGAGTTCGTCTACCAAAGCTGCCTTCACCGGCAGCGGAAACTTTCCATCGGCGGGCGAGAGATCAAGGACGGTCGTGAGCGTCTTGCCGAGATCCGGCTTGGCCATTTCCATCCACACAGCGTGGACGTGCGAGCGTACCAGGTCGCAATTGCGGATATCAATGCGCGGAGGCGTCACGGACCCGGCCACCATCTGGTTAGGCTCACGGAAATAATACTGATCGTGCGGGCTGCGCCCTGCGCAATAGGTATAAACTAGCGCCGGCTGACCGCCCCGGCCAGCGCGACCACTCCGCTGCGCGTAATTTGCCGGTGTCGGCGGAACATTACGCAAGTTAACGAGGTTCAACTGGGCAATATCGACCCCCAGTTCCATCGTCGGCGAACAAAATAGCAGTGGCAAGTCGCCGGTGCGGAACCTCTCTTCGCGCTCCTCGCGGTCCTCGGATGTCACTTGAGCAGTATGCTCCCGCGCTTCAAGCACGCACTTCAAATCCACGAAGCGACGGTAGCATTCGACAAAGTACTCGTTAACCTTGGGCGGAATCTCACCTGCGTCCAGGAGCCGCGTGCGGTCCACCGGGCGAATCTCTCCTTCCGCTGGCAGCCAACGCAGCGCATCGACGTTAATCTGATAGCCAGGAGCCTCGCCGTTCCGAACCTGTTCAACGATACCGTAACGCTTTAGAGCTAGAAACAGAAAGCGGATGATCCCATCGATTTCCGTACGACCGAGCGGCTGCTCTCGCGGGATATGGAGGAGCAGGCTGCGTTTCACGTAACGGCCATATCCGCTATAAGATGAGACCGAAAACCCGGTCCAGTCGCGCTGTGGTTTCGCCCCCGGGTAGGCAACCACTGATTTTTCGAGATCGCGTGCGTCTTCTAAATACCAGACAGTTTCCTCCAGCAAGCGCGGGCTTGTCTGTTCCACAAGGTCGAGTTGCTTCTGCGGATCGAGCACATCCACCTTAACGGCCAGTTTCCTCCGCATAACGTCGAGCAATGTCCGCAGCAGCTCCTCGCGTAACTCCGTAGGACAGGAACGTAGGGCCACCGGTGTCTCTATGAATTCCTCGTTGTTTCCGTCCCTACCGATAGAGAATCCAGTGTCCCAAACCGCTGCCTCGCTCAGCAGGCTATCTTCGCCGTTCAGTCCTTCGTAATCGAAAATAAGCAACCCGCAATCTTCAAGGTTCGGGGCCGTCACCCGCCAGCCTCTCTCCAAGTCGCGATAGAGGTGGTAGTTTATGACCCTGCGGAGCGCGTCGTTCGTGGCATTCCTCGCTGGTCCCCGCACCTCCGGGTCCGCTGCGTATTCGTTGAACCGGAGTTGCATTGCATCGAAGACACCGTGTGAAAGCTCTCCGTGCGTCAGACCTTTAGAGCCTTTCTCGTGAGTCGCCTTATGCAAGGCTGAGCGGAGCAATGCCACCTGCGCGAAGTCGTTGAAATGCCCGGCCTGAAGCGAGGCATCTTGCCGGTTGTCTGTAAAGCTCAACAGCTTGCGCGCCTCCGCTCTGAGGTCGGTATCCCGCTGTAGCTCAATCAAAGAACGGACCGCAAGGATGGTGGTAGCAGTGCTGCGATTGTCCACGCCGAGCGTCGCCAGCTTTCCGCGCTCTGAGCGCTGGCTCTTTGTGTAGGCGATCCCGCAGGATGGTTCGAGGCAAAACAGAAAATTCCGCCGGATCAGCGCCGCCGGAATACCCTGGCCCTCCGATACGATGTGTCCGCCGGCATCGACGAATACCGCTGCAGGAAGATCACCGCGCGCATCGGGCCGAACTCGCTCAACCCCTTGCGAAGTGATTTCCTTCATTGAAGGAGGCAGGCGCTCAAGCAATCCGGGTCCGCCCGTTCTTGGCCATGGAGTAGATTCGGATACATAGAGGTAGGCATCGCCGGTTCCGTCGTCGTTTTCCTCACGGCGGTCTTCTCGCGGGAGCAGCGCATTTCCATCCTCGTCCACCTTCACCCGGTAATACGCTGCTCCGCATTGCCGACAGAAGACTAGCGGGAACAGGGGTTTGCTGATATCGCCCGGCTTGGCCCCCTTCTTCGACATCTCCAGATGCCGCTCCTCCTCGCGCTCGATTGTTGCCCACACGGTATCACCACGCGTGAAGAACTGGTGGAGTCGGAAGGCGAAGATCGGAAAACGGCTCGACTCACTCCGCCGCAGTTCCGAACCCTTGAGCAAGAAACTGCGTAGTACAGCTAGACACTGCGCCGGTTCGGTCGACGCAAGACGTGCAAGGTCTTCGACCGCACTGTCCTTTCCCCGCATCCGTTTCGGTACCTGCCTGACTAGTCGTCCCGTTCCCTCCTCAGCACGCAAACCAAATGTGGACTCAATCCACGACGCGAGCGGGTGAACGCGAAACTCCTCGTAGTTTTCCGGGGGAGTTGCATTCGCTTGAATCGCCGCGCGCATCGCTTCGATCACTTTTTCATCGCCGAAATCTATCTCAGGCGTCGCGCGCTCCAAAGTCTCTCCAATGATTTGCGTTCCGTCGAACGGCATCCCGAAGAGCGTCTGGGCGACTTTCGCTACATCCCGCTTCTGATCCTCGGTGGTTCCTCCGCTGGCCATCGTTGCCGAGGTGCCGATACAAATGATGTCATGCGCCCCGAAGGCCAGACGGCACCGCCGGATGAGCAGCGCTACATCCGCTCCCTGTCTTCCACGATAGGTATGAAGCTCGTCGAAGACGAGAAAATGCAATCCCTGTGCTGCGCGCACCAACTCCCTGTCCTCGCTGCGGGTCAGCATAAGTTCCAGCATCATGTAGTTCGTAAGAAGAATGTCTGGGGGATTGCTTCGAATAGCCTCCCGCTCAGGACCCTTTTCCTGTCCCGTGTAGCGGGCAAACCTGACGGGCGATTTCCCCTCCGGATAACCTTTCTTCAGGAACTTCCCAAGTTCTTCGTCCTGGCTGTTCGCCAGAGCGTTCATTGGGTAAACCACAATTGCCTGAATGCCCCGGCCCGGTCCGTTGCGCAAAACGTGATCGACGATTGGCACAATATACGTCAAGCTCTTGCCCGAGCCTGTGCCGCTTGTCAGGACGTAGGATTTGTGTTCGTTCTTCGCCTTCCTAATCGCCTCGAACTGGTGCGTATGAAGCTGCAGAGGCTTGCCATTATGATCGCTGTCCGACTTGTCGATGCGGAAGATCTTCCCGCACTCAGGGTGGAGTGTTCCATCAGCCACAAGTTCGTCAATCGTGCCGCCGGGAAGAAAGGTCGGATTAAGCTGCAGGAGGGGCTCCGGCCAGAACAGCCCCTCGTTAAGGGCGGCGTCAACCTTTTCCGAGATATTCCGATCGGCAATTTTGATGAAGCTGCGCGTGTAACTTGCATAATCGCCAACAAGACGATCCCGCAGCTCGAAAACATTCATGTGCGCCCTCCCGCGCTCGTCCTTGTTTGGTTCCCAATACACTGCTGCAGACTGGGTATTTGAAAGACCCCTGCCTCACCCGAACTTTCAGCAGATTCCTGAATCCCATTTGAAACTTGGCGCATTCGCAGGGGTTACATCAATGTCTAACAACCTCCCTGCTTAGTTTTTCCCACACCTCCCTCCAGGCAGGAATTTCCGGCAGGCTGCGGCGGGATTTCAGCTCTATGACCGACGATCCGGCGGCCAATCTTCCGGAACCAGTTTCAAACCTCCCCGTCACCGTTCGACTACCGCCTCCTGGTACCACCCATCGCTGATATCGGTTCGTGCGGATGAGAATAGACTCATATGCTTCCGCATCGCCAGCAAGATATTTCCCGTCTGTTCTCTCCTCGGCCCTCCCTCCGAGCGTGAAACTAGGGCCCGCTGGTGACCTGGGATTGCCTCCCTCCGCGTCCTCGCAGCCCGTCTGATGTCCTGCATGGCGCGGAAGTCGACACCTCTGTCTTTTGGCAAGCGGACGCAAGGTGCCGACGTCCCCCTTCGTAACGGTACGTGCTCCGCTCTAGCCTGTTCTTTCCGGAAACAGCCCAGGCATCCAGCGCGAGGTCAGTGCCGCCGGGAAAACGAGACGCAGCGGCGCGCGCGCGCTGGCGGCCGTCAGCACGCCGAGCTCCATCAGTGCAGAAACGATTCGGCGTGCATGGCGTTCGCCTGCGCCTACTACGGCGGCGGCGTCGGCGCGCGGCAGTTCGCCGCGATAGAGCACCGCTTCGAGGATATTCCCTGACTTCGGCAGTAGCTTGCCGAGCCGCACCTCCTCTTCCGCCCACAGCAGGATGCGCACGCGCAGCCCGTCGGGTTGCATCAGACCCTCCATGAACAAGACTTGGTCAAGGCATGTCTTAAGGAAGAATTCCGTGAATGCCGCGAGTGCTTCCTCGCTCAAATGACCTCTCCCGTCTAGATCATTGCGGCGCACCGCGTCGCAGGCCGCAAGGTGGCGCTTGTAATCATCTACATTGCGCCCAAGACCGCGCGCTACCGACCAGACAGCGCCCGTATCAAGCGCGCCGAGCAACGTCGCATGCGACATCAGAACGCGCAACCCGGCCGTTGCCGTCGACGAAGGGGTGTATCCAGACAAGGCGGTGATGCGCTGCTGCCGCGCCCAGGATCGACTCCGTCTTGTTCAGGTGCCCATAGACCTCTTCAAAACGGGCCATGAAGCGCGGGACCGCGCCGGGGCTGACCGCAACGTGATTGCCGACCGCGACATCTCTTTTCCGCAGTTCACCCGGGACGACGCGCACGCGCTCCTTTGTTGTCGGGTCATCGACCCACAGCAGATCCTTGGGCAATTCTTCGCAGAAACGGCGGTGAATTTCGCAGATGCCTTCATTTGTAACGGCACGTCCCCCGAGCCCCCCATCATCGATCCACTTCTGGACAGCAATATGCGCCCTCGCTTCGAGCTGCAGGTCGCGCTTGTGGGCGTCCTTGCTGTAGTCGTTCTTGAGGGCCCGCTCGATATCCACCGGGTGTGTGTCGTGCCCCTCGATGAGATTGCTGTAGTAGCAATTCATCGCGCGCACCAGATCGGCAAGCGACGAGAGCAGGCTCCCAGGCAAGCTCCGCCGAAACCCCGCAGACTTCTGCGCCAGCTCGAGCGCAAGGTCCGTCAGCGCACCCCGATGGCGAGAGCCCTCTCGAAGAACCAAAGGCTCCATGAGCGAAACCACTTCGCCCCGATCTTCAGCCGCTTGTATGTCCGTTTCTATGTCCGCTTTGTGTTTCATTATAAACTCATGTATATCATTAACATACATTAAATTCAATACCTAATATGTCCTAATCTGCGTCCGCTTTAAAGTCCGCTTTACGCCCGCACTTTCCGGCCGTCCCTCGGCCTCAACTGCCATCGCCCATCCTCGCAGCCCGTCCGCGTCCCCCACGGCGCGGAAAGTGCAGCCCCGCACCCCGCAAAGACGGGCCTTGACCACTCCCTCCGCAAGCTCATAGCACCGCGACGCACGCTTCCTGTTCCAGCGAAATCACTGTCACCCTGGTTCATGCAGCCATGACCATCAACTTGATCATCACCGGCATCATTCATAAGCGGCACCAGCACCACCACTAGCACCGCGAACCACAACCTCCCCCGGCACCGCAAACGAAGACGGAATGGTGCAAAGGAAGGCGTGGGGGAATCACTTGGCACGGAACTTCGCCGCGTTTCCTTCCGTTTCTTACACTTTAAAGAGATGAAGCGCTGATCACTTATCTCACCCATTGGGTATTGGCCTAAACGACGGTTCGAAGATTCGGAAGCTCACCTCAACATGGAAACGCGGAGTAAGGTTGGTATCCGCTCCGGTCAGTTGGGCCCCTGCTCGGAAACTCTATTCTTGGCGGTTCCCTTTTGCTCAGCGCTTTCGCGATAGCCGCGGGGCAGTGCCGGACCTCCCCCACCCGGGACCACCTTTGGGTCCCATCTAGTAATTTGTTAGTTGAGCATCGTTCAGAGCAACTCGATGCGTCGCGTCAGTTCAGCGCGTCGGAAACAGATGGCCGGCGCACCCGCAGCAATCGCTCAGGCGGCAGAAGCTAGATGAGGCCCGGGAGCGAGAGAGCCAGCTAGCGGGATGCGACGTCTCCTAGGAAGTCCGCACGGATCATCTGCAGGCAGTAGCTCCCGATTTGTCCGTCCCCAGTCTTGCCGGTCATGCTTTGATGGCCCTAGCAGGCTGCTGAAAAACTCAGATTTTCTGTAACGGATCACCAAGCAGTGCGTCCCGTAGCACATGCGAGGAAACGATCCGCAGCAAAATCACATGTTCAGTTATCTGTCGCCGGAGCAGCGGGTGCGGAAAGATCATCCGCTGCGCGCGATTCGGGCGATGGTGGACAAGGTCCTGAAACAGCTCTTGCCCCGATTCGACACGATGTACGCCAAGGTCGGCCGCCCGTCGATCCCTCCCGAGCAACTGCTGCGGGCGCAGCTTCTGCAGATGCTCTACTCGGTGCGCAGCGAGCGGCTGCTCATGGAGGAGATCGACTACAACCTGCTGTTCCGCTGGTTCGTCGGTCTGAATGCGGATGACCCGGTATGGGACCCGACGGTCTTCACCAAGAACCGGGACCGGTTGCTGGAGGCCGAGGTCGCCAAGGAGTTTCTGGCGCAGGTGGTAGCGCAGGCGCGGGCCCGGGGGCTGACCTCGGACGAGCACTTCAGCGTGGACGGCACTTTGCTGGAGGCCTGGGCCAGCGCGAAGAGTTTTCAGCCCAAGGAGAAGAAGCCGTCGCCTCCGCCGGACGACCCGGGCAACCCCACGGTGGATTTCCATGGCGAGAAGCGCTCGAACCAAACGCACGAGTCGAAGACGGATCCCGACGCGCTGCTGGCGCGCAAGGGCGAGGGCAAGGAGGCGAAGTTGAGTTACAGCGGAAACCTGCTGGTGGAGAATCGCAACGGGCTGATCGTCCAGAGCACGGTATGGGAAGCGACGGGCACGGCCGAGCGGCTGGCGGCGCTGGCGATGCTGGAGCAGGTGCCGGGAACGGGGCGAGTGACGGTGGCTGGCGACAAGGGCTTCGACACGGCCGAGTTCGTGGCCGAGTGCCGGAACCTGCACGTCACGCCGCACGTGGCGCAGAACCTGGGACGCCGCGGCGGGAGTGCGATCGACCGGCGCACGACGCACCAAGCCGGATATGCCACCAGCCAGAAGAAGAGGAAGCGGATCGAGGAATGCTTCGGCTGGTTGAAGACGGTCGCGCTGTTGCGGAAGCTGCGTCATCGGGGAACGTTGAAAGTGGACTGGATTTTCACCTTCGCCTGCGCGGCTTACGACCTGGTGCGCATGCGCAATCTGCTGGCGGCTACAGTTATGACGGGGTAGGTCCAAGGTCGTCGTGTCTGGGAACGCCGCTGCCAAGCCAGTTCGGGATCACGGCAGCGTAAAAAGATCGCGGCAAAACTCGCTCAGCGTCCGAAATCGCCTCGAAAACAGGAAGAAAAGCTTCCCAAACCTAATTTTTCAGCAGCCTGCTAGGATGGCTCGCCAGCGGCCACATTTGATCCAGGAACCGCGCGGAGACCCGTTTCCCAGATGTCAACCAGTTGAGGGATGTCGCCGAGCCCGTGGGTAACCGCCCTGGTAACAGATCAGGGGCGGCCCGTCTCCGAATTGGCTGCCATTAAAGGACCGACTATTGGCAGGTTTCGACCGTCGCGCAAGTGGTTGATTCTGTGTGCCGAATCCCAGACAAAATCGAGGACCTTTTTTGGCAGGCGCCTAACCGCCAAGAATACCTCTTTAAAACCCAAGCAGCTTGGGTTAAAATGCAACGGTGAAACGTATTCCACGGGCAGCGCGCGACTGGCTGGTAACGATTGGCCGGCAAGGTGGCAAGTCGAAGTCAGCGGCCAAGACTCGCGCGGCTCGCACCAATGGCCGCAAGGGCGGCAGGCCGAAGAAGGAGCGCAAATGAGAGTCGCGATTTACAGTCGTGTTTCTACAACCGGCAAAGGACAAGATCCCGAGAATCAGCTCAGCCAACTCCGCGAATTCGCCTCGAAGCAGGGCTGGGATATCGTTTCGGAGCATGTTGACTTCGAATCCGGCGCGAAGAGCGACCGGGCACAGTTTCAGCGCATGTTCGCGGACGCTAGCCGTCGGAGGTTCGACGTCGTCTTGTTCTGGTCGCTTGATCGGCTGTCGCGCGAAGGCGCCTTCGCCACCCTGAACTATTTGAATCGGCTGACTGGATACGGGGTAGGCTGGCGCAGTTTCACCGAGCAATACCTCGACTCGACCGGCATCTTCAAGGATGCCGTAATCTCAATCCTCGCCGTGGTCGCACGGCAGGAGCGCGTCCGGCTTTCGGAGCGCACTCGCGCTGGCCTGGCTCGCGTCCGGCGCGAGGGCAAACGGCTCGGCCGTCCGGCAGTGCAGGTTGACCGGACGGTGGTTCGGGCTCTTCGCGAAGGCGGCGCATCGTGGGCGGCGATTTCTCGACAACTGGGGATTGCCCGCGGCACGCTGCAGAAAGCAGTCGCGAGCTAACCTCATCCACTTTGTGGACCCGCCAGCCGCCGGAGCAGTTGACCGGCGGCTCTTCGTTTTCTGCCCGGCGGGAGCGCCGTATGAAGGCGTCAAAATCCAGGATTCGGACCTCTTGACGAGGTCTCCGACGGCAGGATCGAGCGCCGGCCGGCTCACGGGAGAAAAGCAAACTGCGACATCAGGGCTCTTTGATGACCTCTTGACGGCTCTCTGACGGCCCTCTGAAGGCGGGTAAAATGGGGCCAAAATCGGCCTCTAATCAACGGTTAAATTTCTCCTACATACTGTAAATAAAGGAGATACTTGACGAACGCCCGTTTTCGCTGATGAATTCACGTCGAGTTTGCGGCGAACTTGTGCACTTGCGTAGCAATACCTATGCGGGGTCCACATCTGAACTGCCCGCACGCTGGGGACAGTTCAAAGATGGTGCGGCGCCCGGCATGCCTCGAGGTCATCGCCCCGGTTTCGGCGAGGTGCTGCCATACCTGCCGGAACAGCGGAAATCCACCCGGCAGCCGCTCAGCATGTAGGCGCTTCGCAGTCTCCCGATACGTGCCCAGCCGTTCCGCCAGCCTCGACAGGATCAACTCCTTGACCTTGCGCCGATCCGGATCTTCGGGCGCAGGAGGAGTATCGCCCAGGCTGTACCGCACGAAACCGACCAGCATCTGCGCATAGGCCGGAGGGTCGGTGCGGCCACACGCCAAGTCGTCGATAGCGGAGGTCAGCTCATCTCTGTTGCCGCCCGTTGCCGCGGCCACCGCAGCAAGCCGGGCGACTTTCTCGACCAATACCGGGTCGCGCGTAAGCCGTGCACGGTCAAGGCTACCTTTAACCACGTCTTCGGCAGCGCGCAGCCACTGGGTTTGGGTTGTCGTTTCAGTGCTCATGGTTTCCGTCTTTCTGCCAGCATGCTCGGGCCGGCGGGGGTGTTTCGTCGACGGCCGCCCGGCCTCCACGGCCGGGCCCTCGGCATTGCGTGGCAACCGGCGCGCGGGAGCCGATGCGCGCACGCCCACCCGCCAAGGTGAGGATGGTGACGATGATTCTGGCGCCGCCGCGCAGAATATAAATACAAATCCCCAATTCTTTTTCATTATCACCGTATCTATCGTCACTATCGTCACTTCACCGCCGGCTTTCGAGTTTCTCAACGTACCAATGCATTCCATCCTTGTGGCGATTCTCCGACCGCAACCGGAATTCGCCGACGACCCGGCCCTTCCATTGCCGGCACCAATAGGCCAACTTCTTCACGTCAACTCCTTGCAGGTTACGTGCCTCGAGCGGGGCGACGGCTGTCAGAACCTCGTGAAGGGGTCCGTGCGTTGAGGACACCCGGATCAACTGGTTCAGCGAGATTGCGCTGTCAGGGACGGTAGCGTACCAAGCCTGCAGCAAGGTCAACGCCCCTTCCCTACCGGGATCGTTGGCGAGCACATTGTCGCGTGAGAGGCATGGGTCCGGGAGTCCAAGCCACACGAGCGGGGACCGAACCTTCCGGCTCCATTCCTCAAACCCGCCGTACTCGGTCAGCTGCTGACTCGGACTGCCGGCCGCGTTATAAGCAGCCAGTATTGTCAGGGCTGCCTGCACCAACGTGCGGCGGTTCCGATAGATGTATTCTTCGAGGTTGCAAATCTTGAATGTCCGGTTTTCAGGCCGCTCCAAGCACGCGTCCAAACGGCAGAGGAGGAACCTGGTGGCAAGATCCCCCTGAAACGTCAGGTTGTTACCGGTGGCAGTCCAGAGCAAGTTCGTAGGGACGCGGAGAATACGTGTCTCGCCGAGAAGCCGGTCGGCATACTCTGTCTGGGTGATCGCCCGACTCAAGTCTGGGGACGCCAACACGTGCTCGACGTTATCCAAGTTGACGATGGCATGCCCCTCCCGCAACGCCGCGACTACCGCTTTGCGAATTTCCTCCTGTTCCCGTGCCACTGCCATCGCGGCCGCCTGCCGGCCGGTCGCGATGAGTGCCAAGCATTCGGCAAGTTTGGATTTTCCCGTCCGAGGGCTCGGGGCCGTGAAACCGAAGCCGGGTGCGGTGGGCAAGAGTCGACGCTGAATGGCCGTGAGAATGCCGCAGAGGAAGACGCTCTCATCGACTGGCTCTACAAATGGGAATTCAGAAAACGGAGCCCGAAGCGTCGCAAGGGCCTTCAGGGCGTCTTCCATGCTCGGGCATTCGGGTGGCTGATCCCAAGCTTCGGTCAGGTACAAACAGGTTTGTGGATCGTAACCCTTCTGATAGAGGACTGTCCCGTCCCACCGGACGATTGGGGCGGAAATGATGCCCGCCAAAACGGGCAAACGCCACTCACCCACACTCGCCAAATACATACGACAGATGCGATCGGGACAATCGACCTCCCGGGGTCCGTTCTTTCCCGACTTTTGCCATTCAACAACAATTTCCAACATCTTAGCCAGGCACTCCCGCGTCATGGGCGCGAGCATGATGGTGCCGGCCTCGCGGCGCAGACCGTTCGAACCCACCGCTTGTTGGATCTTCACGACGCGAACAAGCTCTGTCACCCGCTGAAACACTTCGAACTCTGCCGCGCGGGGCACCAAGATCGTTTCCATTTCAGCGAGGATCTCGGGAGACCGACCGGGCTGCAGCAGAATGACAGGACGCTCTTCCCGTCTAGCCGACTCGTTCACGTCTTCTGTGACCCCATTAAGGACCATCTCGGCCGCTTCGCGCGCATCCCCTGGACCCAGACCTATGAACTCGAAACACTCTGCCAGTCGCGTTGCGTCTCCCTCTGCGATTGCGGTTTTGAACGTCAGGAGAAATTTGAGTGCTGGATCGTCATCTGGATCGTCATCTCCCTGTGGCTCCCATTCCTCAAGCAGTGTTCTGATGTACGCGAACCTTTGCTGCTGGAGGTGATTCTCCCTATCGATTTTGGACTTTCTTGGTACTTTGCCGGTCCGCGGTTCCTCGACTTCCACCAAGGAATCGGCCGTTGCCAACTCCGGAACGATGCCTTTCGAATCTGAAAACCCTTCGCCCGTGGTACGGCTGTTTGCATCATGTGTAGACATTGTTGCGCCTCCTGTGAGAGACGCCTTATGGGGTGGACTGCCGGAAGGTGAGGTTTACGAAACCCCCCTAACTTCGGGTTCGTCGCATCGCCTATAAGGCTGAGCACCGTGGCCAGTCTCTGCTTGACGGCTGACTCGGTTGCTGTCCCGGCATACGCCGGGCGCTCTTAATGCGTGGTGGAGTATGCGCCTTGTCACCTCCGAATTCAAGAACTGCGATCGAAAGGTGTTGCAACGCTAGCACCATGAGGATCATGTCCATCCGGAGAATGCAAAGTCTTGTGATAAGGTACTCGCAGCATCGCGAGTAGCAGTCGAACAGACTGCTCGCCAACCGAGGGGTTCGCAACGAATCTCCACGGTGGTTGACCCTCAAGGGTCGATGCGCTTCCGAAACGGGAGAAAAATCATGGAGTCCTCCCCACTTCGCGCCGCGGGCCGGGCTGCGTTTTAACCGGAGATCCTTCCCCCGTGTGCGCACATGTTATAGTTGGCGACGCAACGCCGTCTGCTACGGGCAAGCGAGGCATTGTGCCCAAGAGACGGTTTCAGACAGGGACATTTGTAAAGCGAGGAAAGAACTGGGTGGGTATGTGGCGCGTTGACGTTCTGCAACCGGACGGAACGATTCGACGGGAACAGCGCAGCAAGACATTCGTTGGTCTTTCCGAGCAAGCCGCCCGTGCCGCGTTCCAGCCCATCCTCGACCGTGTGAATGCTGCAAGCGGGGCAACGCCGCCGGTTCCTGCCAATACTGCAACGCTGCGAAACCTCGTGGCGGAGTGGAAGAAGGAAGTCGGGGTGATGATGAAGCCGAGTAGTCGCAAGGCCGCTGAGTCCCATCTGCGGGCGCATATACTGCCCACGCTGGGTGAATGTGCGCTGGCCGAGCTGACGACCAAGCGGCTCCAGGCTTTCGCCACTTCTCTTGCAGCCGGAAAGCGGACGCGCAAGACAATCGAGAACATACTGCTCACGCTCTCGTCTATTCTGGCTGAAGGACGGAAGTGGGGCAACGCCATACCGAAGGTTTCCCTTTCCGACCTGAAGCTGCCAGAGGACACATCCAAACCCGGTCGGTGTTTCACGCTCAACCAAGTGCGTCGAATCGTCCGCTTCGCTGACGAGCCGCTTGGGACAATCTGCTTTCTCATGTCCGTTACGGGAATGCGGATCGGAGAAGCCCTTGCCCTCGGCACCGACGATCTGGACTTCGCCAGCAAGGTTGTCAGGGTGCGCCGTTCGGTTTATGCGGGACAGTTGGGCACGCCCAAGAGCAAAGCGAGCATCGCTGATTTGCCGATGCCCGTGGCGCTCGAACGGCGGCTCAAGGCGTTCCTAGCATCCCGGTACTACCGGAAGAACGACCTCGGCCTGTTGTTTGTGAATCGCCGGGGCCGTCCCTATTCAGCGAACAAGCTTCGGGAGAAAAAACTGCGCCCGCTGCTCACAAAGCTGGACATTCCGCTGGCCGGGTTCCATGCGTTCCGTCATGCGGTCGCTACAGAACTGATTGACGCGGGAGCGCCAATCACCGTGGTACAGGCCCAGCTTCGCCACAGTGCTCCAAGCATCACACTCGGGCTCTATGGGCACGTCATTCCCAAGTCCCAACGCAAGGCGGTGGGCCAACTGGCGGCGAAGCTTAGTGCTCAATTGCTGACTGGGGCTCGAATTGCTGACTCAGCGGCTTGAAAGCCTTTGTTTCCGTGAGGTTTGGTAGGGGCGGTGGGGATCGAACCCACGACCTTCGGCTTAAAAGGCCGCTGCTCTACCACTGAGCTACGCCCCTGAACTTGCTGGGAACCCACCCATGTTACATGGAAATGGGCGAACGCACTAACGGCGAATCAGATCCTCTCGCCCGGCTAAATGAGCAGAATTGCGCCGGCGGTGACGATCAGCGCCACGGCCCAGATCAGGTCCAGGTTGAACCATGTTTTCCGCAACATGCTCAGGCCGAACTTCTCGAAAACGAGCAGCGCCACGAGCGCGGTGACGGTCAGGTAGCCGATACCGTGAACGAGCGTCGCCAGAATGGCCGTCCAAGGGCCGACCATCCGCGGCGCGTGGCCCGCATGTTCGCCTGCCGCGTGCGCGACGTGGCTCATGCTGAAGACAACCGGCAACACCATCAATCCCGCGCCGTGCGCCGTAGCCATCAGAAACGACCACAACGTCAAATCCTTCATCCCCACGCGCATTCCCACCCAGCGCGGATGGCGGCTGCGAACGAGCTTCGCGATTCCGAAGCCGAGCAGCACCACAACCGCCAGCCATTCCACGTAGCGCAGGGGCACGACCACGCCGAGCGCGATGGCCGCGAGCACAATCGCGCCGACCGAAAGCACGTGCCCCAACGCCAAAGGCGCGAGCGCACGGAAGACTCCGTGACGACGGGCTTCCTGCATGCCGAGCGCCACCGCGAAGAGCCATCCCATGCCGGGATTGATCCCGTGGAAAGCTCCCAGGGCAAACAGCACCACCCACTGCCAGAGTACGCCGCCGTGCACCGCCGCACCTCACGAGAAGCAGTAGGAATCCGACGACGCGTCTCCTCCTTCGAGGTGAACCTGATGACTGCGCATGCCCTCGAACTGGACGAAAAACTCCTTCTCGAGGTCCATGCCGCCGTTCGGGTTCAGGTTCGCTTTCGCCATCCAGCCCTTGATTCCGTCCGGATAGACCTGCTCGTCGACGGCGGAATAGAGCGAATTGGTGAAGTAGGCTCGCCGGCAGTCGCGGCTCAGTTCCACCATTTGCGGGCCGCCGTTGAGCTGCTGGTTGGGTTTCTGTGGGTGAGAGGCGCGACGAACGACGCCGCCCAGATGCAGCGAGCCGGTTTTCTTCGGATGGAAGGGGTCGGAGACGTCGTACTGGATGAACTCGCCGGTGCCCCAGCAGGAAGCGTAGAGAAAACGATCGTCGACCGAGAGGTTGATGTCGGTGACGAACGGCGGGACGGCCTTGAACCCCTTCAGAAATGGCGGCAGGAGTTCCGGATCGGCCGGCTCGGCGGGAATATCGATCACCTTTTCGATGGCCCATTTCCCTTTCCCGTTGTCGTTGCCGCTTTCCTGGTGCCACATCCAGATGGAGGACGAAAGGTCCTTGAGCGATGCCACTACGCCCACGAACCCGTAGGCGCGCGAAGGATCGTGCGCCGGACGAAGCTCGAACACGAGCTGATATTCCTTGCCGAGATCGAGCACCTGTTGATGGCGACGGTGGCGCAGGTCCCAGATGTGGATGGCGTGGCCGTAGCCGCTGTTGAGCAGAACGTCGGGTTGCAGGCCGTTTTCGAATGTTTTCGGCGTGCCCCATTCGCTGGTGACCAGCGTGTCGTAGCCGAGATGCCACCAGAAGTCGTAGGACAGTTTTTGCGGACCCCGGTCGAGTTCCCACGGACCGAGGACTTCGAACGTGTCCTGATCCATCAGGAAAACTCCGCCGGGCGCGTCGCCGCTGGGTGAACCGAGCGCGCTGACGTAGATGCCCTCGGGGCCGCAGTGGACGGTGTGCGGACGGCTGTAGCCGGCGCGCTTCGCGAGTTCTTCGGGCTCGACGATCTTGACGATTTTCGGGCGCGTGGGATCCGGCTTCGTGTCGATGACATAGATGCGGGAAGAACGGATCCCGGGGACGATCAGATAGCGCCGCTCCTGATGCGCGTGGGGCGCGTAAGGCGAAAGGCAAGCGCTGCACGCGTTCCAGCCGAAATGGTGCAGCTCATCGCCGATGTTGGGCATCTCCAACTGGTGAATGAGCTTGCCGTATTGGGGCGAGACGGGATTGACGTCGACGACGCCCAGGGCATCGGGACGCCCTTCGGGCGGTGGACTCAACAGCGCCACGTAGGCGAGCTTCTCCGGCGGCGCCTCGATCGCCATTTTCGGCGACGGATAAAACGTGGGATCTGGCCTCAGCAGAGTCATGTCTTCCTCCTTGTTGCTGCGAAAAGATAAGGGCCGGCTCTTTGTGCAATGTGAAAAAAGAAAGCCTGCAACTCCGCCTTAACCTGAGGGCGGAACTGCGTCAGTTTCGGTTATCGGTTTGGTTTGATGAGATCGACTGAATCAGCAAGCGCTGGCGACTAGAACAGAAAAGCGCAATCGAGTGTGAAGATCGGGACAACAGGCAACGATTCTTTGACGGAGAAGCCGATGCTTTGGAATTGCCGGCTGCCGACAAGCGGAATATTGCGAAGGTTGGCCGGAGACAAGAATGCCACAAGGTTCCGCAACGCATGGCCGGTGCGCACGAGTCGTGCTGCGGAGCCCAGATCCACCACCGGTGAGATCAGAACAAAGAGCACCGCTACCAGAACGATAACGGCCACGACCTTCATTAAAAAAATTGTAGGCCGCTCATTCCCGGATGGTCAACCGAAATCGGTATCGGTCACTGGCACCAGCACGCGCGCGTCACGCGATGGAGCCATTGCGGGCCTCGCGGTGCGTGCCTCACAAAAATCTACTGGCCAGCGGCGGGCATTCCCACCATTTTCCGGGCCAAGGGGCGAGCGAAGGCGTTATTGGGATTGTGAGCGCTTGATTCGAGCACCTTGCGGAAATATTCGAGCGACTGCGTTTTGTCGCCGAGTTTTGCGTAGGTCTGCGCGATCAGGCTGAGGATGAAGGGATCATGCAAATTGGACTTCTGGAAATCGGCGAGGGCCGTTTTGTAATCGCCCAGATAGAACGCGATGTAGCCGGTGAGGTAGGGGAAATACGGCGCCTGCTGTTTGTACCAATCGTAATTTTTATCGAGAACCGCTTTGGCCGAGGCGACGTGCTTTTCCGCTTCGGCGCGCTGGCCGCGACGCGCGGCGATACGGGCGAGCGCGTGTTCGAGCCGGAAATCCCAGAGTGCCTTTTCGGCTTCGGTGATGTTGGGCTTTTCGAGGCCGGTGTCGTGGCCGGTCTTGTACCACTTCTCGGCGGAGTTCGTATCGCCGCATTCGAGGTAGATTCTGGCCAGTTCGTCGGCGGTTTCGCCCGCGGCGTAGAAATCCTTCGCGGCCAATTGCAGATCGAACGCCTGCTTTTCGTATTTCTCCGATTCGCGCGGCTGGCAGGTGAAGGCGTAGGAGATGGCCATCGTCTTGAGCGCCTGCGGCCGCGATTTGGCCGGCGCGTCCTGGATCGCCTTGGCCAACTCCTCGCGCGCTTGCTTGTATTCGCCCATCAAGTCGAGCGTGGCGCCGGCGCCGGCGCGCGCTTCGAAGAGTTTCGGCGACATTTTGATCGCCTGGCGGTAGCGATCGAGAGCCTCGGCGTGCTTCCCTTCCCGGTTCAGGTCGCGGCCCTGTTTCACCAGCGCCATGGCCGGATCCTGCGTCGCGGGCGTTTGAGTGTCGCCCGTTTGCGCCGCGAGCGCGGCGCTCGAAATCAGCAGAGCTGCAAGAGCAAGGGGTAGCGAGCGAACGAAGCGGTTCATCGGGATGACCTCCGGTTGCGGCCATTCTACGGCGAGAGACCAGGCGCGGACAATCCTTCAGCGCGCCGATCGCCAGACACAAGCGGCTCGCCGCCAGCCACCTTAGGCTGCAGCACTACTTCGCCGTTGCAAAAAGCGGGCGACCGCGGGTCGCCCCCTACCCACCGAATGAAAAGGGATGCGGTCGGGGCCAGGGACAGGGGTCGTAGGGGCGACCTGCGGTCGCCCGGGCTCGCCTTAAACTCCGTTTCAGGTAGTTTTGTGACAAGTTTCACGCAAAACAGAACACACACTCAGCGCAGAGACGCAGGGGGGCTGAGGCGACTGCGTTTATTAGTGCTTCAGGCTTCGGCCGAAGCGGGGCGGCGCAGGCGCTTGCGCTTCCATTCGTAATCTTTGCGCGCCAGGCGCTGGTGCTTGCTCACCTGCATTTCCATCTCGTCGAAGGCATGGCGAAGAGCGAAGCGGGCTTCGCCGTTGCTGGCCGAGGCGTGCAGCGTGGCCGAACCGAGGTTCAGATTCAGAGTGACCGTGTAGATCTTCTTGCGGGAATGCTTTTCGTAGCAGGCGTGCAGCGAAATAAGGTCTGGATCAAAGCGCTCGAGCCAGCGCTCCATTTTGGCCATATGACGGGTGATATCCTGCTCCATCTGAGGACGAAAGTCGTCGCACTTGTACTGAACAATCAGGTTCATCGCGAACTCCTTTCGGTAGGAAACTCTGAGGACGAATTGCGTGGACCGGCATTTGCATGATGGTGGACTTTGACCGGCACCATCAGCATAGCGCCGCGGCGGGGGCGAATCAATGGGCCATGCGGAGGGAAATGGCAAAAGGGGTAGCATGATGAGTCATAAGCGCCAAAAGAAACGGCGCGAAACTGGTCTGTTTTCAACGAGATGATTTTTGCGAAGTGCCACTTACGAGGCATTTTCGGGGAATGCCACGAATCGAAAGCGGATCGTCCCTTGGATGGTTTGACAGTGGCGGCAGGGCGGCTTAGCCTCTTCACAATTGCCATGGGTGGAAAACAGGAACAGGCGCATAAAGAAGGGCGGATTCGGGTGGGGCCTGCCGGATGGTCTTATGCCGATTGGGGCGGAGTGGTGTATCCGACGCACCGCAAGTCGGGGTTTCATGAAGCGGCTTATCTGGCGCATTATTTCGATACGATCGAGATCAACACTTCCTTCTATCAGCCCCTGCGGCCGGAGATGGGGCGGCGGTGGATCGAGCGGGTCGAGTTCAATCCGAATTTTCTTTTTACGGCGAAACTTTGGCAGCGGTTCACGCATGAAACCGGCGCCACGGCGGAGGACGAACGCGCGTTTCGCGCGGGGATCGATCCGCTGGCCGAGGGCGGGCGGCTGGGCGCGTTGCTCATGCAGTTTCCTTTTTCGTTCCACAACACGCCCGAAAATCGCGCGCGGCTCGAAAAGCTGATTCGGGATTTCGGGGCTTATCCGCTGGTGGTCGAGGTGCGGCATTCCACCTGGAACGACCGCGATTTTTTTCACATGCTGCATGAGCGCGGCGTGGGATTTTGCAATATCGATCAGCCGGTGATCGGGCGGTCGATGAAACCGACCGAGCGCGCGACGGCGCCGGTGGGGTACATCCGGCTGCACGGGCGGCGATACGACACTTGGTTCACCGACGATCCCAAGGCTCCGCCCGAGGAGCGCTACAACTATCTTTATTCCGTGCAGGAACTCGAGCCTTGGGCCGAGCGCACGAAACACGTGGCCGCGCACACGCGGTCGACGTTCGTCATCACCAACAATCATTTTCAGGGGAAGGCGGTGGTGAACGCGCTCGAACTGATTCACTTGCTGACCAATGCCAAGGTCGATGTGCCTGAGCCGCTGCGGCATCATTACCCCGAATTGAACAAGATCGCGAGCGAGCCGGAGCGGGAACCTACGCTGTTTCCGGGAGTTTGAACAACGCGGGCGGGGCCGGGCGACCCAGCGGGTCGCCCCTACGGGCGGGCGTAAGCCAAGCTAGACGGTGGAGACTTCTACGGTCGGCGCACCCTTGCACGACGTGGGCGAACCGGGCCAACTCTCTCCGCGATATTTGCCCAGAAGGCGGCCGACAAGCAGAACGAGAGGGAAAACGACAAACTGGACGATTCGCGGCGGGGCTGCAAGCGTTTGCGTGTGACGATGCCGCCATACGACATGGGCCAGATAGAAAATTGACGGCCTGCCCGTCGGGCCGGCGTTGACAACCGCAAAAATCGCCTGGAGGAAACGATCCAGGTCAACCGCGGGAATTGCGCGGCCGCTGATCTCCAGGAGATCGTCCCCGGCGTTCCACCAGTTATGAACGATCCCGGCCGGAAAGACCGCGGTCCCTCCGGTTGGCACAATGATTTTCTCATTTCCAATCCGGGCACCGAGCGTACCGGCTTTCACGCTGCCTTCTTCACGTTCGCACAAATGCGCATGAAGCGGTGGGCCGGCCATTCCTGGAGGCAACGAGCCGTCAATGGCCAGAACGGTTTCGCCCCGGGCCTCGCGCAGCCGGCGCAACCTCAGGCTCTCTCCCGTGCGGCGGTTTTCCAGCTTCAAAAACCCATCCGTCGATTCATCCGCGATACGCATTCCAGATGCCTTCCCTGTGCGGCATTTCCCATTTTACCGCCCCACACGCGACGGCATCCTACACGAGGGCGGACCAACTGGAAAGCAGAACCTTAGTATCGCTTCGACCACTCATCGTGAGCCGCTCACAGGCAACACCGCGGTTACACCGTCGGGTTTCTTCGCTCCAATGCCTTCGTCGAAACCGACGGGCAGCTGCTGGCGGAATATCGAGGGGGACAGGGGTGCGCCGGCCAATTTGGAGAGAGGCCGGGCGGCGCTGAAGCGGCAGCGAAGGCGCCTGCTAGCGGCGCCGGGCTTGCTTTACTTCTTGAACAGGTCCTCGAACGCTTTCCGGGCGTCGGTCGGGCGCGGCGAGCTGTTGATCGTCGTCGGCGCGGCCGGCGTAACGACCGGCGAAGTGTCCTTCTCGACGGTCATGCGGAACTCGAAGAACGTGCACTCGTTGCGCGCGTCCTTTTTCGAGATGCGTTCGAGAATCGGCTGCGTGCATTCGAAACGAGTGGCGGTGTCGAAGTGAACGCACTGCTTGCAGCAGTGGAGTTCCGTCTGACACCGCGGGCACTGCCCGTTCGGATCGAAACCGGGCGCGAGGACGGCTCCGCAATTCGAGCAACGGCCGCGAACGACCGTGCCGACCATGCGCGGGGTTTTGGGGCCTAGGCGGTCCATGCGAGCGGGACGAGGCTCGGGCGGCCGCTGCTCTCGCGGCGTTTCCTCGCGATCGTTGCTCATGTAACCCCTGTGCTTATACTTCCGGTCCATCTTTTTCCTCCGGGGGACAACTCATCATAGCGAATGAGGTGTTGCAGGAACGGCCCTGTATTTACGTGGACTGCTAGCGGGTGGTCCCACCCGGGCGATTCCATCCGGCTCCCCAGTTGCCGGATTCCTGTATGAATTCCAGTGCTCCTCCGCCTACGACCGGGCCAACAAATGGACGAATCCTTCTGGCGGCAGATCGGGCTGGAGGAAAGTGCGGTGCTGACCCGCGAGACTCAGGACAGCCTGAGCGGCCAAATATCCGCTCCGAACAGCACTCTCCATTGTGGCAGGCCAGCCTGTCCGCGTCCAGTCCCCAGCGAGGAAAAGTTGTCGTATCGGGCTATGGGCCTCGGGGCGGAAACGGTCGACGCCGGGCTCGGGCGAGAACGTCGCCGCGGTCTCCTTGACCACGGTGGCTTTGACCAGTTCGGCCGTGCGCGCCGCGGGCAGCACCATTTCGACCTCCTTGCGAACCCGGTCGATGATTTCCTGCCGCGAGCGCGGCACCAGATCGTAGGAAGCGCTGATCACCACTTGCAGGTACTGCCCCGCTCCGGCCGGCGAGTTTGCGGTGACTGCCGGCACGCGGTCGGCTGCCGCAAGCCTTTCTCCGAGCAGCTGGGACTTGTTGAAAATCCACTGGGACTCGAGGCCGACCAGCGCCAGGAATGGCTCGCGCATCACCGGACGGTCGTACCAGAGATGGATGCCGGTGATCGGCGAAGTATGGAACTGGCGCAGATCGGCGAAAACCGGTTCGCGGTCGGCAATCTCGGCCGGGAGCATCTCGAGAAGCGCGGAGGGCGGCACGGCGGCGACAAAGGCGTCGGCCGTTTCCTCGCTTCCATCGTCGAAGACGAGCCCGGCAACGCGGCCATCTTCGATGCGGAAACGCGCGGCTCGCGCGCGCGTGCGGATTTCGCCGCCGCGGCGGGCGAGTGCGTCGCGGCATCCGGCGTAGAGGTCGCCAAGCGGTACGACGGGCACGCCGATGCGGAAGCCGCCCCGGTTCGAGAGGAACGCCTTCCAGAAAACGTCAATGCCGTATTGCGCGTCGGCGCGGTCGAGTTCCTCGTCGAGGGCGCTGACCAGCACCAGGCGCCAGAAGAAGTCGATCGCCGCGGGCGTCTGGCGCCGGCGGCGGAGCCATTCGAGCATGGTCGTTCCGGAGGCGCCGGCGGGACGGCCGCCGCTGCGGACGATCTCTCCCAGGGCGCGCGCGATGCCGAATTTATCGGCCGCACCGAGGCTGCGAAAGCGAACGAAGGAGGGCGCGAGATGCAGCGGCACGGGCAGCGGCGAGGCGCCGAAGCGCGAGACGCGGCCCTCGCGGTCGGCGAATGCCAGATGATCGAAGAACCGGATTTTTTCGCGGGCGCCGACGCGGCCGTAGAAATCGTCGAGGTTCGTGCAGCACGCCATGGTGACGTGCTGGCAGTTGTCGATTTCGGTGCCGTCAGGAAGCGAATAGGAAGCGGCACGGCCGCCCAGATGCGGGCGTTTCTCGAACAGGCGTACGCGGCAGCCGGCTTCAGCGAGCGCGATGGCGGAGGAGAGCCCAGCCAAGCCCCCTCCAACTACGATCACGCTGTCGAAACTCATAGGCTCCCACCGGGCCGAGACGCGCCCAAAGAAGTATCGCGATTTTTTCCGCGGTCGAAAGGCGCGCTCGCGCCGAAAACACGTCGAAGCGGCGCCGCTCGATCTCCTCGAGCACGCCACTGTAGATGCGGGCGAGGGCCCAGAGGGCGCGGCGGCTATCTTCGCTGACCAGCGGCACCAGCGTCCAGGCCCGCTCGTAGAATTCCCACGCGCGCCGGGCCTCGAAGCGCATCAGTTCGGCGAGCGCGCCATCGGGCGCCGATTCGCGACCGAGGTCCTCGGGCCGGCAGGCGAAACGCTCGAAATCCTCTTCGGGCAGGTAGACGCGGCCCATCCGGTAATCCTGGCCGAGGTCGCGCAGAATATTCGTGAGCTGGAACGCGATGCCCATCTGCTCGGCCAGCTCGGGCGCGCGCGGATCGCTGAAACCGAAAACGTAGACGCAAACCAGACCGACGGCTCCGGCGACATGGTAGCAATAGCGGCGCAGATCGTCGAACGTGCGATAGACGCACCCTTCGAGATCCATCTCCGCTCCGGCGACGACATCCAGCAGATATTGCGGCGGGATGCGGTACCGCTCGAGCGTATCGGCCAGCGCGGGCCAGAGCGGTTCGCCTTCCCGGTCGCCGGCGAGCGCCTTTCCTGTCCGGTCGCGCCACTCGGCGAGCAGGCGCCGCTTGGTTTCGAGGTCGCCCGGCGTATCGGCCAGATCGTCCACGCGGCGCATGTAGGCGTAGAGCGCGCACAGGGCGAGGCGCTTGGGCCGCGGCAGCAGCAGAAACCCGTAGTAAAAATTCCGCGCCGCGCGCCGCGCCACACGTTCGCACCAGGCATAGGAAGCTTCGACCGACACAGCCATCGCTCACGCCGCCCGCTCGGCCGAGCCGGGGCCGGCGCCGAGCCAGCGCCGCACGAGCGCCCGCCCGAGCAGGCGCATTTGCGTGGACCGGCGAACAACAGGGCGGAATTCGAGGGTGTTATAGCCGGTGGCTTCGATGGCGTCGAGCACCGCCCGGCCGCCGCGATTGAACAGCTCGACGTCCACCCGCAGCTCGGGCGAGACCAGGGCGATGAGCGGAACACCCTGGTCGAAGACGCGGCGCGTCCTCTCGACCAGATCCTTCATGAGCGCGCGATAGCGATCGTCGAAACGGCCGGCGAGAATATCCTCCTCGCCGAGGCCATGCGCCGCCAGGCATTCAAGCGGGATGTAAACGCGCCCCTTGCTCCGGTCGAGCGAGACGTCCTGCCAGAAATTCGCGAGTTGCAGCCCGGTGGACGTGAAATCGGCAAGCCGCTGCCGGTGCTCGTCGTGATAGCCGGCCAGCGCCAGCACCAGCCGCCCCACGGGATTTGCGGAGTAGCTACTGTATTCGAGAACGCTTTGCCAATCGGGATAGCGATCGACCGTCTGATCCTGGCGGAAAGCGTGGAGGAGATCGCGAAACGGCTGGGCCGGCAGGGAAAACTCGGCGATCGTTCGCGTCAACGCGACCAGAACCGGATTTCGCGGTCGCCCGGCGATGGCCAGGTCCAGTTCCTCTTCCCACCAGTCGAGCAGTTCGAGCGCGGTGACCGGATCGCCAACTTCATCGCCCAGATCGTCGGCCCAGCGGCAGTAACAATAGACGTCGAAGAAGGCCTGGTGCAGCCGGCGCGGCAGCAGCCAGGAGACGACCATGAAGTTTTCGTAGTGGCGCCGGGCGAGCCAACGCGTGTATTCGCGGGCTTCGGCCAGCGAACAGCCGTCGGCGGGCAGGCGTTTGGCGACGTCCAGGTCGCGAACGCGGGCCAGGCTCTGGCGGCCGGCGGTCGAGGGCACGAATTCCCTCCCGGTGGTCACTCCTAGGGAATCACCGCCGTTTTCAATTCGCCGTTGCGGTGCTTCATGTGCTCGAACACCTGGGGCAAATCGGCGAGCGGGATCTGGCCGGTGACAAAATCCGCGGCCGAGATCTCCCCGCGGGCCACGGCGTCGAGGGCCTCGCGGATGAAGCGTGGCGTGTGGTGGAACGTCGATTTCAGCGTGATTTCGGAATAGTGCAGCGCGGCCGGATCGAGGCGCACTTCGCAGGCCTGCGGGCAACCGCCGAACAGGTTCACCGTGGCGCCGCGGCGGGCCATCTGCACCGCCCATTGCCAGGTGAGCGGCGAGCCGACCGCTTCCACCACCGCGTCGGCTCCGCGGCCGCATTCGGTCAGTTGCCGGACCCGCGGAACGGGATTCGGATGCTCGTTCACGTCGAAGGTGGCCCAGGCGCCCATGTTCTCGGCCGCCTTCATCTGACTCTTGCGCTTGCCGATGGCGACCACGCGCACACCGCGCACCGCCAGCATCCGGATGAACATCAGACCGATCGGTCCGCACCCGATCACAACGGTCGTATCGCCGGGCAGCGCGCCCACTTCGTCGACTCCGCGCAGCACGCAGGCCAGCGGCTCGACCAGCGCCGCGTCCGTGAAAGAAACGTGGCCGGGAATTTCGAGCATGTTCTCGCGGACGATGCGGCCGGGAATCCGCATGAACTGGGCGTAGGCGCCGTTGTTGAACAGAAGATCTTCGCAGAGGTTCTGCCGGCCACGGAGGCAGAAGAAGCAGGCGTTACAGGGAGCCGAATTCGATGGAACCACCGCCATCCCGACGCGAACCCAGTCCGGGACTTCGCTGCCCACTTCCCTGACCACCCCCGCCAGTTCGTGGCCGAAGACGGCCGGAGGAACAATCATGCGGGGATGAGAACCCTGTTTCCAAACCTTGAGGTCGGTGCCGCAGGTGAGCGCGACCTTGACTTCGAGCAGGACCTCATCCTCGCCCAGCGTGGGAATCGCCACCTGTTCCACTTTCAGATCTTCGGCGCCATAGAGCACGGCGGCGCTCATGTGACCGTTGAGAATGGCAGTTCGCATTAAGGTATGACCATCACTTTCATGGATTCGCCCCGCGGCCGAGCGGCCAATTCCAAAGCCTCGGGCATCTCGTCGAGGGGCATCCGGTGGGAGATCAGCTCCCGAACCGGCACATGTCTTTCAAAAACCAGCCGCGCCGCCATTTCCTGGCGATCCACCGCGGCGCTGTAGCTGCCGAGGATTTCCTTCTCCTCGATGCCGATCGCGGCCGCGGGCATTTCGATCCGGAGCACCGGATCGTTGTGGGCGAACAGGAGGACCCGGCCGCCGGGGCGCGCGAGGGAAAGCGCCTGCTCGACGAGCGAGGGATGCGCGGCGGCGACCAGCACGGCGTCGGCGCCGCGGCCGGCGGTGCGGCGTCGGATTTCGGCATCGAGTTCCCGCGCGGCCGGCTCGAACGACGCGGCGGCGCCAAGGCGCGTGCTGGCGTTTCGTCGCGCCGGCAACGGATCGGTGGTCACCGCTTCCGCGCCCAGGCGTACGGCCAGCATCATCAGCAGCATCCCAATCGGTCCCTGGCCGAGCACGGCCACTTGCTCACCCTCGGCCACGCGAGCCTTCTCGACCGCCTTGATGCAGGTGTTCAGCGGCTCGATGAACGTGGCTTCCTCGAAACTCACATCCGGCGGAATCGCCACCATGCCACGCTCGGCGATCCACGGCATGGCGCGCACGTATTCTGCGAAACCGCCGCCGCTCGGCCGGAAGCCGGCGGTCAATCCCACCTGCTTGTATTTTTCGCATTGCGAGAACAGCCGCCGCTCGCAATAGAAGCAGGTTCCACACGGAACGTGATGGAAGCTGACGACCCGGTCGCCCGGCTTCCAGCGCGAGACGCCATCGCCCACCGCGACAACCGTGCCGGCGACCTCGTGGCCCAGAATCAGCGGGGGATCGAGGAAGCCATGCTCGATCTTCTTGATGTCTGTGCCGCAGATGCCGCAGGCGGCGACGCGCACCAGCACCTCGCCCGCGCCGATTTCCGGCACCGGCACCTGCTCGACCAGCACGCGACCCTGGCCGCGATAGACGGCCGCCCGCATCGTTCGGGCCGCCGGCCCCATCGCTTCGCCTTCCACTTGGACTCCCAATGAACTCATCGTATCAGGTTCCCTATGTCCTTGCCGCCGCCACCTCAGCCGCGGATCGAGTGTAACGTTCCAGAAACTCGGCCAGAATCGCCGCCGCACGGCGCGTCTCGCGCCCCAGGCGCACCAAACCGGCGAGCGCCGCCGGCCTTCGCGCCAGGGCTCCGGCGAGCGCCACACCGCGCACCCGGCCCCGCGCATCGAACACGCGATTGAAGTCGAGCGGCAATTCAGCCTCCACCGGATCGCTCACCGCGCGGATCGCGGCCGCCGGCACGCCGCGCGCCGCCGCCGCTTCGAGCACCGCGAACGATTCCATTTCGATCGCGTCGGCCGTTTCTCCCAGCCGCCGCTTTTCGCCGGCCGTGCCTGCCACGTGCGCCGCCGTCACGAACACGGCTTCGCGCGCTCCCTGCTCGACGGCGCGTTCGGTCCATTCCGCCGCCGGCTGCAGTTCCCTGCCGTCGGCGAGCCGCCGCACCCTCCGTGCGGCCAGCACCGCTCCCGGCCGGTGTTCGGGCCGAAGTCCGCCCGCCACACCCGACGAAATCACCAGATCGTATCGCTCCTCGCCAAGCGCCCGGGCCGCCTCACGGGCGGCATTCTCGGGTCCGGCGCCGGTGACGAGGGCTACAAGTTCGATGTCGCCGCGCCGCTTGCTGTATGCCTCCGCGCCTTCACGCCCCACGGACTGGAATCCGCCCAGTTTGCGCCAGGGCGCAAATTCCTCCGTCAAAGCGAACGTCACCAGCACGCGCACGATCTTCAGGCGGCCATGCCCGCCAGGGCGGGGCCCGGCGCGGCGTAACCACGATCCCAATACCAGCGGACGGCGCGCTCGAGCGCGGCTTCGACCGGCTCCGGCGCAAAACCCAATTCCCGCACCGCCAGCGAGCTGTCCACAAACATCTTGTGGCGCGCCATCCGCACTCCCTCGAGCGGGATCTGCGGTTCGCGCCCGGTGACTCGCGCCAGCCATTCATCGGCCAGGCCCGCCATGTAGGCGACGGCGTGCGGCAGTCGCACGCGCGGCGCGGCGCGGCCGGTGATGCGCGCGAGCACGTCCAGGATCTCCTTGAGCGTCATGTTGCGATTGCCGAGGATGTAGCGCCGGCCGGGCCGGCCGCGCTCGGCGGCCAGCAGGTGTCCCGAAGCGACATCCTCGACGGCCACCACGTTCACGCCGGTATCGACGTAGGCGGGCATGCGGCCGCGCAGAAAATCGACAATGATGCGCCCGGTGGGCGTCGGCTTCGCGTCGCCGGGACCTACCGGCGCGGTGGGATTGACGATGACGACGGGCAAGCCGCGCTCGGCGGCAGCGAAGGCTTCCTGTTCGGCGAGGAATTTCGAGCGCTTGTAGTGGCCGATCATTTCGTCGACGGTCGCCGCGGTGGATTCGTCGGGCAGCGCGCCGGGCCGCGGGACGGCAATCGTGGCCACCGTGCTCGTATAGACGAAACGCTCGACGCCCGAGCGGCGAGCGGCTTCGAGCAGGTTACGCGTGCCGGTCACGTTGCTTTCGTAAATCTCGCGCGGGTCGGCGGCCCACAGGCGGTAATCGGCGGCCACGTGATAGACGCGGCGGACGCCGTGGCAGGCGCGTTCGAGTGATGCCGGGTCGCGCAAATCGCCATCGGCGAATTCGACCGGGAGTCCCGCGAGCAGGTCGCGCCGGCTCGACGGGCGCGCGAGGGCGCGCACCGATTCACCTCGTTCGACGAGATGCCGCACCACGTGGCTCCCGACGAAGCCTGTTGCACCGGTGACCAGTGTTGTTGCGGTCATTGGAGAATGGGCAGCACCCCGCGGTCGGCTTCCGTTCCCGAAGCCACTCCGGCGGGGCCGGCTCCATGGCCATTGCCGTTGCCGTCGCCGTTCGACGGATGGATACGGGCCGGGCGAAGCGGTTTGCGCGTGCCGGGGACCATCTGCCATTTCAGCATTTTCCACCCGTCGCCCAGGCGGTGGTTTCCGCCGAGAACGGCGGAGGGCTCGTAGCCGACGTGGACCATGCAGTCCTGGCAGCGGGGATCACGGCCATAGCCGTACTTCTCCCACGGCGTTTTCTCGACGAACTCCTTGTAGCTATTCGAGTGCGAATCGGTCATCAGGTAGCAGGGACCCTTCCACCCGCGTGGATTGAAGGTGGGATTGCCCCAGGCGGTGCACTGCAGCTCGCGCTCGCCGCGCAGGTATTCGAGGTAGATGGGCGACATCATCAGGTTGTAGCGCTCGAGCAGGGCGGTGGCCAGGCGAAACTTTTCCTGAATCTCGTCGCGCGACATGAAGATGTCCTTGGTCTGCACGGCGGCGTAGGAGTAGGCGGGCGAGAGCATGAAGCCGTCGACGCCCAGCCCGGTGAGGAAGTCGTACAGTTCGGCGATCTCGTCGAGATCGGTTTCCTTGTAGATCGTCGTATTCGAGCAGACGAGGAAGCCGGCGGCCTTGGCGGCCTTGATGCCCTCGACCGCCTCGCGGAAAACGCCGTCGCGCTCGACGCACATGTCGTGCGTCTTCTCGAGCCCGTCCAGATGGACGTTGAAGAAGAAGCTCGAGGTGGGCTGAAATTCGTGAAGCCTCTTGCGGATGAACATGCCGTTCGTGCACAGGTAGATGTGCCGCTTGCGATCGAGCAGTTCCTTCGTCAGCCGGCCGATTTCGGGATAGATGAGCGGCTCGCCCCCGCAGATCGAAACGACCGGGGCTCCGCACTCCTCCGACGCGGCCAGGCACTCCTCGACGCTGAGCATCTCGTTGATCGTCGTCTTGTACTCGCGGATGCGGCCGCAACCGGTGCAGGTGAGATTGCAGGCATGCAGCGGCTCGAGCATCATCACGAGCGGAAACTTGCCGTTCCCGGACATTTTATTCTTCAGGATGTAGCCGGTCAGGCGACGCGTCAGCGTCATCGGGAATCGCATGGTGCTCAGGCTCCGTTCGTCTTGAGTTGGTCCGGCAAAAGCCGCATGCCCTCCGCCTGGTCCCTGCCTTCCATCTGGTTCCGGAAGCGGGCCAGGGCGTACAGCGGAAAAGAATTGCGATACAGATGGTAACCCAGATAGAAGACCCGTGGGAATCCGGTTCCCGTGAAGAGTGCTTCATCCCAGGAACCATCGGGATTCTGCATTTCGAGCAGGCGTTCGGCGGCGCGGCGCGCGGCGGGATCGCCGGGGCCGGCGGCGGCCAGCAGGCCGATCAGCGCCCAGGCCGTCTGCGAAGGGGTCGTTTCGCCCTGGCCCTTCAGCGACGGATCGTCGTAGCTGGCGATCGATTCGCCGAAGCTGCCGTCGTCTTTCTGCACCGAGCGCAGCCATTCGGCCGCCCGCCGCGCGGGATTTTTCCCGGCAAGCCCGACGGCTTCGAGCGCGCGCAAGACACCGCTCGACCCATAGATGTAGTTCACGCCCCAGCGCCCGTACCACGCGCCTTCCTCCGTTTGATCGTGAAGCAGGAAGCGGTAGGCGCGCCGGATCGCCGGATTCGATTCCGGCCAGCCGAGCAGGCCGAGGCATTCGACCACGCGCGCGGTAACGTCGGCCGTCGAAGGATCGAGCATGGCGTTGTGATCGGCGAAAGGCGTTTGCGTGAGGATGTGGCGGTTGTTGTCCTTGTCGAACGCGCCCCAGCCGCCGTCCCGATTCTGCATGCACAGCAGCCAGGCGACGCCACGGCGGATGGACTGTTCGAGGCGCACGCGGTCGGGATAGGCCACGCGGCGCAGCGCCATCAGCACGAACGCCGTGTCGTCCACATCGGGATAAAAATCGTTGCGGAATTCAAATGCCCAGCCGCCCGGCGACCCGGTAGCCTTTTTCTGCCAGTCGCCCGGCCCGAGCACCTGTTTTTCGAGCAGCCAGTCCGTGGCTTTGAGCAGGGAGGGATGATCCGGGGCCAGGCCGGCCTCTTCGAGCGAGACCATGGCGATGCAGGTGTCCCAAAGGGGCGAAACGCAGGGCTGGAGGCGAATCGTGTCGCCTTCCTCGATTTCGAGAGCCGACAGTTGCGCGATCTCACGCGCCGTCAGCGGATCGTCCGGCGGATGCCCCATGGCCATCAGCGCGAAAATCGAGTTCATCATCGCCGGGTAGATGGCCGCCAGGCCGTCGGAACGCTCCAGGTGCTCGAGCATCCACTCTTCGGCCGCGGCGAGCGCGCGGGGGCGAAGCAGTTTCCACGGCACGCGCTCCATCAGTTTCAGAACGCTATCGACGCCAAGGAACAGGTCTCGCCAACTGAACAGATTCAAGCGCCAGGCGAACGCCGCATGCTGCCGCGACGGATTCTGCCACAGCCGCTCGATTCCCAGATCGATCGGCAGCTTCCAGGCCGGCTTTCGCGCCCAGAGAACCATCAGCGGCACCACGATCCCGCGCGTCCATGACGACGCCTCGTACAGGTTGATCGGGAACCAGGAGGGCAGCAGCATCAGCTCGGGCACGATTGCCGGGACCATGTCCCAGCCGATCGCCCCGGCCAGCGCCAGATAAAAACGGGTGAACGAATTCGTCTCTTCGAGGCCGCCCAGCATGCGAACGCGCTCGGCGGCGCGAACCATGTGCGGAGCGTCGGCGGCGTCGCCGGCCAGCCGCAGCGCCACCCACGCCTTTACCGTGGCGTTCAATTCGGCGGGACCGCCAATGTAGGTGTTCCAGCCGCCGTTGGGAAGCTGGCGCGGGCGAATGTAATTGGCCAGTTTGCGGACGCGATCGGGTTCGGCGCGGCCAAGCATATGAAGGTAGAAGATGTAATCGGATTCGAGGGTGGTATCGGCCTCGAGTTCGGCGCACCAGTAACCCTGCTTCTCCTGCAACGAGAGCAGATAGTCGCGGCCGAGCGAAACCGCCCGCCGCAGCCGCGCCGCAAATTCGCGATCAGCGCCCGGCTGGGGTGGCTCAAGCTCCGGCTGGATTCCTATACCTACGGCATCGCCCATGCGCGGTCTACGTCAGCCTCCGAGAATATGGACTGCAAACACACAAACCCCTATCGCACGATTGCCGGCTCTTGAACCGGCTCCGGTTTCCCTCGCGCAGTTCAGCACCGTCCTCATCCTCCGGTGCAGGCCTGCCTGGCGGCAAAAGCGCGGGGCATTGCTGGCCTGCAAGGTTCCCGCCCAGGCCAGGCTTTCCGGACCCCCCAACAATATCCGGTGGTTCTAGTAAACCCCCAAGATTATCGTCGGCTTTTAGCCCGGGGGTCAACTGGAAACTCACCCCCTTCAACCATTTGCCGTCTATTGCTCGCCGAAGAATCTTTCCCGGACCATCGCTTCGAGTCCGGGCGGGAGCGGCTGGCCCATCTCCTGCCGGTAAGCCGGTCGTCCCGAAAGCCGCCGGGCTGGCAGCGCCGGCCAATCGCCATCGAGCGGCCGGCTAACCACGAAAGCATCCGCGCGATCGATATACCGGCGAGCCGATTCCTTGAAATCGGCCACGGCCGGGTCGAGAACAACCAGATACAGCCGGGGCGAAAGGAACCCGAGCAGGCTGTTGCTCTCGACTATGAGATGCGGCGAGGCGGCTTCGGGGTCCCGGCCCAGTTCCTGGCGCAAAAGGGGCAGTCCCTCGGCCAAGTGTCCCTGTTTGGTACGCAGCCAGAGCACTCGCCGCGCGCCGGCGGCCAGCATCCGTGATGTATCGCTGCGGCCGCGGGGATCGGTTTCGACATCGAGGGCGATGGCGTGCTCCCGCGGGGCGCATGCGCAGGATTCCCCGTTCAACGCGCAGAACGCCGTGGCCGTACTGTGTGATTTTCACCGCCGTCCAGGCGGCCTCGGGAAACGCACGGATCAGGTCGACGGCGAGCGCCGTCTTGCCGACGTTGCGGCTCTGGCCGCCGACGACGAGCAGCCGCGCTCCGATCTTTCCCGGGCCGGTTTCCGCTCCCATCGCTTCCCTGCTCCGATCCCGTCATTTAACGCCGAGCTTCTCCTCGAGCCGTGTGAGCCGTGCCGCGAGTTCGGGCAAACGGCTCTGCCAGGCGAACTGGCGCTTGAACTGGTCGAGCGGGCGCGCCGGCGTGCCCCAGAACGACTTGTCCGCTGCGAATGCGTTTGCCGTCGAGAATGCCCGACTGGCCGCCGCAGATGGCGCCCGACTCGATCACGGCATGGTCGCCCACGCCCACTTGCCCGCCGATCATCGCGTCCGCGCCAATGGTGCTGCTGCCGGAAATTCCGGTTTGCGAGGCGATCACCGTGCGCTCGCCGATCTCGACGTTGTGAGCGACTTGGACAAGATTGTCGATTTTCACACCCTGTTGGATGCGGGTAACGCCCAGGGAGCCGCGATCAATTGTGGTGTTTGCGCCGATTTCGACATCAGCGGCAATTTCCACGCCGCCGATTTGAGGAAATTTCCATTGGCGGTCCGGGCCGCGAACGTAGCCGAAGCCGTCGCTGCCGATCACAACGCCGGCGTGGAGAATGACGCGATCGCCAAGCTTCGCGCCGGGATACAGCGTGACGCGGGGATAGAGCCGGCAGCGTTCCCCGACCATCGCTCCCCGCCCCAGGAAGCAATACGCGGCGATTTCGCTTCCCTCGCCGATTTCGACGTTGTCCTCGATCACCGCATAGGGACCGATGGCGACTTTCGGCGCCAGCCGCGCGCTGGGCGCAATGACGGCCGTCGGATGTATCCCGCGCGCCAGCGGCTCCGGCTCGACGATAAGCGTGGCCGCGCGGGCAAACGCCAGCTTCGGCTTTGGAACCTGGAGCACCGTCTTGCCGGTGAGCGCGACGCCGGGAGGCACGAGCGCCGTCCCCGCGCGAGACGCCTCCGCGCGCTCCACGTGGCGCGCGCTTTCGCAATAGATCAGGTCGTCCGGCCCGGCCTGTTCCGGCGCGGCGAGGCCGCGGACCGGCCGGTCCGGGTCGCCCTCGAGTTGGGCTCCGAGAAATTCGGCAAGATCACGAGCGGTGCGCATCATGGCAACCTCGCAGTCGAATCAGAAGGGATAGATCGGCGGCTCGCCGGGCGGCCGCGTATTCCAGCGTTTGTGGACCCAGATCCACTGGTCGGGAAAGCGGCGAACGAAATCCTCGACGACGCGGGTGAAGCGGGCGGTGTTCTCGCGGACGTCGCGCTCGTCGTCGCCCGTGCGCGCCAGTTCCACCGCCGGATCGAACCGCAGCCGGTATTTGCGCAGCGACGGGTCCCACAGCAGAAAGCCGGGAACTACGGCAGCGCCCGTACGCAAGGCCATCCGCGCGAGGCCGGACGTTGTGCACGCCGGAATCCCGAAGAAATCGACGAAGACGCCCTCTTCGCGAGAGCTGTTGTGGTCGGCGAGCACGCCGACCGTCCCGCCCTGGCGGAGCAGCGACAACACCGCGCGCGCCGACCGGTTCTTGTCGATCGGCTGATTCCCGGAAAGGCAGCGGTAGCGGTTGACGAGCGCGTTCACGCGGTCATTCGCGATGGGCCGCGCCAGAAAATGCAACGGATGGCCGAAAAGCGCCTGCGCGAACGGCGCCAGTTCCCACGCGCTGAAATGCCCGGTGAGGAACAGCACGCCCTTGCCGCGCTCGCGCGCCGCGGCGAAATTTTCGAACCCGTCGAGCAGCACCACGCGGTCGATATTCTCCCGCGTGTAATCCGGAAAATGCGCAAATTCGCCCGCCATCCAGCCCACTTGCTTGATGACGCCGCGAATCACGCGCCGCCGCTCCGCCGCGCTCCATTCCGGAAAGGCAAGTTTCAGGTTCCAATGCGCCGCGCGCCAAAGCGGCGGCCGCAGCCAATACAGCACCCGCACCGCCTGCACCCCGGCAAAGCGAGCCACCGGCCGCGGCAGAATCCCCAGAAAGCCGAGCACGGCTCGCGCCGCAATATATTCGATCCACTCCCGCATCAGCCGCCCATTATCCATCAAGTGTGGTGCGAAGTGCCTCCAGCTTCCCGTGAACGGCCGCGGAGAGGTGAGCCGATTCCGGGACCTGTTCGAGGAACGGCGAAAGATCGCGGCGTGGCGGGAGGAGTACAACGAGGAGCGGCCGCACAGCGCTCTGGGGCACCGGACGCCGGCGGAGTTTGCGCGGCTCGCGCTGACTTCGCCCGGCTCCGCTCCCCCCGCTCCGCCGGGCGAGGTCAGCCTTTCAAGATGTCAGGGTGAGGTCAACTGGGGAAGGAAAGGCTGGCCCTTGTGGGTCGCACGCTTTACGCGATCATTTGCAAAGGCGCCGCACTGCCTTAGGAAGGCGCCACCAGTCGAAGTATACATGGCTGTCAGGTTGCACGACTGTGCTGTCCGGACTGACGACGAGGTTGAACTTGACCTGAATATACCAATCGGGACTCAGCTGGTTCGACGGTATGCTGAACAGAAGACTCTTTCCTGGCTCAATGTCCATCAGTGAGGCGGTTTCCGCATCATAGCCCTCCGGGGGCTTCGCGTTTGGGATGGGACATCCTGTCCGAGGCTTAATGGGGGGTGGGGGGAGACGGAAGCCGGAAATGAGCCCTCGAGGGATTGGTACCACCTCGTCGAAGAGCACGTCTCCCGCTCCCGGCTTCGGGTAGTTCGTCGCGAAGACTGTGACCTCGATCGGGAGCCGGGAATTATTTACAAGTCTGAGCCAGTACCCATACTTGCTTTCGCCGGGACCCAGTGGCGGCCGCTTCCCGGCATGGTCAAACACAATGTAGGCGTAAGGCTTGGCAGGGTTCAGCACGAAGGATTGGGTCTTCTTTCCCTGCGCCCACAGCGGCGCCGCCGACACGAGCAGGAATAGGACGGAGAAGTACACTGGCGCCGTCGCCTGTCGGCGGGTGGCCCGGGCCCTATTCTCCATCGGCGCGGCGCAACACAAGGTCACGCGGCATGATAGCATCTTGGCCTCATCGAGCATATGACACTGCGGACGCCCCCTGCTCGTTTGTGAGCGTGGGGCTTTTTCATCTCTCATCATGACGAAGCAGCTGCGCATCGGCTCGACGGGGGTCTGGGACCCGCGGGACTCGGGCGGCCCGTAGTAGACTCGGCTTGGCGTGGACCGACGACTCAATCATCGGCTGTGGGCGGCACTGGCAGGTTTTCTGCTGATCGTGTGCCTGTTCCTCGGGCTGGGCGCGATTGGACTTGTGGGGCCGGACGAGCCGCGGTACGCTTCGATCGCGCGAACGATGGCACAGACGGGCGACTGGGTTACGCCGCGGCTTTGGGGCCATCCGTGGTTTGAAAAACCGATTCTCTATTACTGGGCGGCGGCGGCTTCCTTCAAGCTGTTCGGCGTGAGCGAGTGGGCGGCGCGGTTGCCGAATGCTTTGGCGGCGCTGGCCGGCGCGTTGCTGCTGGCGCTCGCCGCGTGGCGGCTGTGGGGCGGGCGCGCGGCACGCCTGGCGCTGGTCATCTTTCCGACATCCATTGGCATTTTCGCGTTCGCGCGGGCGGCGACGATGGACATGCTGCTCACCGTATCGGTGGAAGCGGCGATGGTGGCGGCGATTTTCGCGCTGCCGCACCGGCCACGGGAACGCTCTTGGCATAGGCATGGATTTGGGCTCGGGCCGCGATGGCGGCTGGCGCTCGTGGGCGCATGCATCGGCCTCGGCACGCTGGCGAAGGGGCCGGTGGCCGTCATCCTTGCCGGCGGCAGCGTGGTGCTGTGGGCCGCTTTGACGCGGCGCTGGCGTGACGCGCTCCGTTTCCTGCGGTGGGAACCGATCGCCGCCTTCTCCGTAGTCGCGCTGCCGTGGTACATCGCCTGCTCGCTGGCGAATCCCGATTTCGCGCATTCGTTTCTCTGGCACCAGAACGTGCAGCGATTTCTGACGCCGGTTTTCGAGCACATCCAGCCGTGGTGGTTCTTCTTCCCAATCCTCGCGCTCGGCCTCGTGCCGTGGACGCCGGTGCTCCTCGCGATGGCGCGCGACGGCTGGCGCGTTTTCCGTTCCGGGCGCGCGGCGGAATCGGAAGGATTGTTCGTCGCGTGCTGGGCCATCTTCCCGCTTCTGTTTTTCAGCCTTTCGAAATCGAAATTGCCGGGCTACATCCTGCCGGCGATTCCGCCGCTCATCCTGCTGATCGCGCGAACGATCGGCGGCATCCCGAGCCGGCGATCGGCGGCTGCCGCGAAACCCGACGAGTCGGGCGAGACACCAGCGCTAACGGATCCGTTGGGTCTCGCTGCGGTGGGACTTGTGGGAATCACTTGGACGGCGCTGGCGGTTACGGCGGGTCATTGGCTGCGACGGCTGCCGCCGAGCTGGGACGCGAAACATCATCCGGAAATCATCATCCTGCTCGGCGTGACGGCGCTGGCCGGACTGGCGATGGCGGTGCTGGCTGCCCTGCAACGGCCGCGAGTGGCAGTGGCGCTGTCAGCTTTGTGGATGGGAATTCTCGTGGCGGGAGTGAGCGTGAAAGTGCTGCCGCGGCTCGATCCCTTCATTTCGTCGCGCGGCATAGCGGAGGCCGTCGTGTACGTGGGCCGGCCGCACATGCGGGTCGAACAATACAAGCTGCAACGCGACTGGGCCTATGGGCTCAACTTCTACTTCGGCCACGAACTTCCGGAGTGGTCGACGGCCGATTCCGAAACGGCGAGCGTCTACACCACGTGGAAAGGCCTCGCCACGATCGAGAAGAGCAACAGCGTCATCGACGTGGTGATGCCGCTGCGCGGGCAGATGGTACTCGCCCGCGTTTCCCCTCCCAAGCGATAGTCCCGATTTCTTTTCTGCCAGCAAAGGCCCACGGTCGGGAGACCACCGGCCGTGGCTGCCACGAACCGCAGAGCAGTGAGTTGGCCGTCCGCGAAGTTGACTCCCGCACCTGGAAACGGACACACAGGCGGAAGTGTAAAGGATGTCCTGATAACACTCTGTAAAGCATGTCCTGGAACCTGACACAGGAATGCCTGTACTACGCATTGGCGCGAGGTTGAACATCCGGTAGCACAACCATTCCTGCCTGTGCGCCTTTGCCCGCGCCGCCGCTTCCAGCCCCATCTCGCATTCCAGGCCGCGCCACCTGTAGCGCCGGTGTTTTTCGACGTGCGTAAATTCGTCGGCAGGGCAATGCCTGCGCGGTTACTTGAAACCCGCGTTCGGCCGGCGTATGGTCAAGACAAAGGATCTCTCGCTCCGCCCGGAACGGGCGGCCACAAAAGCCGCGACGTCACCGAGCGTCTTTTCCCGCGATACCGGACGCGCCCCGAGGAGGCGGCGTGGCGATGACCAAACACACGATCTCACTGGGACGGGCTTTCGGCATTCCCGTCGACCTCGACTACTCCTGGTTCCTGATCTTCGGCCTGCTCACCTGGATGCTGGCGGTTGGCTACTTTCCCGTGAAATTCAAGGGCTGGAGCCCGGCCGAATACTGGGTGATCGGCGCGATTTCGGCGGCGATGCTGTTTGTCTGCGTTCTGCTGCACGAGTTGGGGCATTCGCTCGTCGCGATGCGCTACAAGGTTTCCGTCGGCCGCATCACGCTCTTCATTTTCGGCGGCGTTTCCGAAATCACCGCGGAGCCGCCCAGCGCCGCGGCCGAATTCTGGATCGCGATCGCGGGACCGGTGGTGAGCCTGCTGCTGGCCCTGCTCTTTTACCAGGCCCGATTTTTCGCGGTGGGCTACGCGCCGATTCTGGCGCTGGCGGAATATCTGGCGCTGCTGAATTTCGTTCTCGCGATCTTCAACCTGTTGCCGGGCTTTCCGCTCGACGGCGGGCGAGTGCTGCGGGCGGCCATTTGGGGCGCAACGAAGAATTTCCGCCAGGCGACGATGGTCGCGGCGAACACCGGCCGCTTTTTCGGCTACGCGATGATTTTCCTGGGCCTGTGGATGCTGCTGAGCGGTTCCGTGTTCAACGGCATCTGGATCGCGTTCATTGGCTGGTTCCTCGAAAGCGCCGCCGCTTCGCAGATTCAGCAGACGATGGTGAAGGGCCTGCTCGTCGGCCACAAGGTGTCGGAGGTGATGAACCGCGATTTCGCGAGCCTGCCCGGCGAAACGCCGCTGGCGGAAGTCGTCGAAAAGCACGTGCTCGCCGGCGGCCGGCGATCGTTCGTCGTGAGCCAGTCGGGCCGCCCGGCCGGACTGCTGACGCTCGCGAGCATCCGCGAAGTGCCGCGCGACCATTGGGCGACAACGACGGCCGAGCAGGCGATGATCCCGTTCGCGAAAGTGATGACGATTCAGGCGGGAGCCGAGCTGTGGACCGCGCTCGAAAAAATGGGCCGCAGCGGCGTGAATCAGCTCCCGGTCGTCGACGACGGCAACATGGTCGGCATGCTCTCCCGCGACGACGTGGTCGATTACCTCCGCGTCCTCCAGCAATTGAACGTGTAAGGTGGATTCGTAGTTGCCCTGCGGGACGGCCAGTGCCTACAGCGCCTTTACAAAAGAAGCCAAGGCGGCATTGAACTTGCTCGGCTGTTCGTAAAAGAGCATGTGGCCGGCATCCTCGAAAGGGATGAAAGTCGCGTGCGGCGCCTGGCCGGCAATGGCTTCCCCCATCGCGATTCCGTTGCTGAAAATGTCCGAATTGGCGCCAAAAACGATGACGGGTATTTTTACCGAAGGCAGTGTCTTGGAGAAATCGCTCATCACGTAATCTGAGTAAATGGCCTCCGCGATCCAAATTGGCGTCTTCGTCAGTTCCGCTACAACCCAATCCGCCTCTTCATCCGAAGGCTTTTGCTTGAACATTCTGGCGGTGAAGGAGCAGGCAAACTTCCTGGGATCCGCTGCGTAAACGGCGAACATCGCATGCATGCCGTCGTAGTTATAGTTCCTGAGGGCGTGGCTGTTCCAGTCCGCCGGGCTGAATGGGAATGGAGTGGCATCGACCAATCCTAACGCCTTGAGGCGGCTATCTCCGCCGTACTGTTGGCAATAGGAAAGAACTACCGGGCCGCCGAGGGACCAGCCCAACAGGACAGCGTCATGCAGCTTCAGGTGCTCCATGACCTGCCGCACGTCGCGCGCGTACTGTGCGATGGTGTGGCCAGTCAGCGTCTTGGAGGAGTTCCCGTGGCCTCGCAGGTCGATGGTCACGACCCTGAATTCGTTGGCAAGCTCAGCGACATTCTTCTGCCAGAACCTGGATGAGCACGTCCAACCGTGAACGAGCAGGATCGGGCGGCCCTCTCCATGATCCTCGTAGTAGATTTTGGCGCCGTCTTTTGTTTCCAGATAATCTGCTGCACTCATGGGTGGGTGCCCAACGCATTCGGGTGTGTTACTGGGCCTGTACCTCCCGCGTAGTGAAATAGGATTCCCGTTTTGCCGTCTCGCGCGAAAGAAGTATAAAACGCATCCCCTCACTCGCAAGGACATTCTGGCGGTCCAGGCGTTAGCGAGCGGCAGCGGTAACAACTCGATCCGCCACTTGTTATTTTGCCTCGAGGTTAACCTTCTCCCGTCGCATCGGCATCACACTAACCGTGCGGATCAACGATGCATTCACTCCCTCGCCCGAGCGCACGGAGTCTCGCATGGGTTCACTGACCAAAAACACATTCAGCCGCAACCGTTCGCTCGCCCAATTCTCAAGCCGCGTCTTCTGGCTCGTCCTCATCGTCGCTTCCTTGACCGGACGGCTTTACTCGCAACCGCCGAACCGGCATTCGATCGGCGGCTTCAATCTCTTTGCCTGCAACGTTTGCGATGCGGGCCTGCATCAAGCGAGTCTCGATACGGCTCTCAACGGCCAAGTTTCATCGCTCTCGTCCTCTTCCCTCTTCCCGGACAAAGGCACAGGCGTTTGGGATTCGGATCTCCGAGCGCAGCTCTCCGCGTCCGAGGCGCCCGTTGAAGATCAATTGTTCTCCCCGATGTCTCGCTTTGTGGAACCACCGGGCCTGAGCCTGTGGCCACAGGACGAACAGAAGCCGGAAGAAGGACAGGACAAGAAAACCGCGCACAATCCCTCCGCCGACGCCGGCTCGCCCGGCCACATCTTCTGGGTGATTCCCGCCTTCAAAGTGGATTACGCGAAGGAATTCGAGCCGCTGACTCCGAAAGAAAAATTCCACGAATGGGCGCAGTCGTCCTACGACCCGATGGGCCTGACGGTGGGGGCGTTTGAGGCGGGGACGCTGGAATATTCGTCCACAGACGGTTTTTGCGGCTACGGAATGGGCATGCGCGGCTACGGCGAGTGCTTCGGCTCGCTCGAACTCGACGCCACCGATTCCAGCTTCATCGGCGATTTCGTCCTTCCCGTGGTGCTGCACCAGGATCCGCGCTACTTCCGGCTGGGCAAAGGCTCCTTCGGCAAGCGGGTCTGGTGGGCGGTTTCCCGCGTTTTCGTTACCTATAACGACTCGGGGCGCACGGTTTTCTACTCATCGGCGCTGTCGGGAACCGTCATCGCCGCCGGCCTCTCGAATTTCTACTATCCCTCGCAAGACGTCGGCATGAGCCACACGATGTCCCGCATCGCGATCGATCTGGGCAACACGGCCCTCTACAATTTGGCGGCGGAGTTCTGGCCGGACATCGACCATAGAATTCATCGCGCCCTCTGAAGAGTCCGCGCGACAGATGCAGGTTCAAAGGACACGACTTCACAGCTTGCGGTAGAAGTCCCCGCGTCTTGTGGGTCGCGGCTTCAGCCGCGACAAAAGCTTCGCCAAACCAAAAGGGCTTCAGCCCCTGAAGCCACGAATCACTGCGCGCGCGCCTTCTCCATGCAGGGCGCCACCCATCGTGTTACCATCCCCCGGCGCTCCGGGGACAGCGCGGCGCCCTGAATCGCAACGCTCCCTCGCACCATCTCGAACCGAAGAAACCATATGCGCTACGTGATCATCGGCAACGGCGTGGCGGGAACCACCGCGGCGCTCACCCTGCGCGCGCGCGAGCCGGAAGCCGAAATCACCATGATCAGCGGCGAGAGCGACTACTTTTTCTCGCGCACCGCCCTGATGTACGCCTACATGGACCGCATGACACTCCGCGACCTCGAACCGCACGAGCGAAAGGTCTACGCGAAGCAGCGCATCGGGCTCGTGCGCGAATGGGTCGTCGATCTCGATGCCACGCAAAGAATCCTGCAATTGAAATCCGGCCGCGCGCTCGAATACGACCGGCTGCTGCTGGCCACAGGCTCGCTCGGCACGCGGCCGGACTGGCCGGGGCTCGCCGGCGCGCGCGAAGGCGTGGCGCACTTCGTCACGCTCGACGATCTTGCCCAATGCGAGCGCGTGACGCCGTCGACGCGCGAGGCGGTGGTGGTCGGCGGCGGACTGATCGGCGTCGAACTGGTCGAATGCCTCGTCTTCCATAGGAAGAAGGTGACGTATCTGGTGCGCTCGCCGTGGTATTGGCCCGGGGCGCTCGCGAAAGAGGAATCCGAAATCGTCACCGAGCACATCCGCCGCCACGGCGTGGACCTGCACGGAACCGAAGAGGTCTCCCAGGTCTTGTCAGGCGCGGACGGCCGCGTGAGCGCCGTGCGAACGAAATCGGGCGCCGAATTTGGCTGCCAGATGCTCGGCATCGCCATCGGCGTGAGCCCGGCAGTCGATTGGCTGCGGGCGGTGAAGACGCCGCCGAAAATCGAGCGCGGCATCCGCGTATCGCCGAGTTTCGAGACTTCCCTTCCCGGCGTATGGGCGGCTGGCGATTGCGCCGAGTTTGCGCAGGACGGCGAGTGGACGGTCGAGCAGATCTGGTATTCGGCCAAGCGGCAAGGGGAACTCGCGGCGCGGGCGATGCTCGGCGACCGCGTGCGGTACGAGCCGCCGATCTTCTACAACAGCGCGAAATTTTTCGAGATCGAATACACCTCGACCGGCAGCATCGGCAACCCGCCCGAAGGGTCACGCACGTTTTTCTGCCGCATCCCAGTCAAGGAAGCCAGCGTGCGCATCGTCGCGCAGCACGGCGCCGTGATCGGCGTGAACATGCTCGGCGCGCGCTGGGACCACACGCTCTTCGAGCGCTGGATCGCCGAGCGCCGCAGCATGGATTACGTCGTGGAGCATTTGCGCGAGGCGCAATTCGACGTGGAATTCGGCCGTGTCGAGTTGGCCACAGTCAATGCGAGCTACCGGGAATGGAGGCGCGGAGTGTCATCCTGAGCGTAGCGAAGGACCCCGAAAGCGTCGAGGCAAAGTAGAGACCGGGAGACGTAGCGTCGGGATCCTTCGCTACGCTCAGGATGACAAACGCTTCACCGCAGCGCGCTCATCGGCCCTCCGGCGCGAAACGCACCGGAGTCAGACGCGAACGGAGATGCGGGAGGTGACAACGTAGGCGATGGTCAGACAGGGCAAAGCCGCATGGCTCGCGCACGACCTGACGCACCGCGGCATAACCGCGTGGCTGCTGACGGCGCTGCTCGTCGCCTTCTACCTGGTGCTCTACTACACCGAGCTTTTCACCGGCGCCGCCCGCGCCATCGGCCTCGACAGCAAGTGGACTCTCTACGGCCTCATTTACACTACGGCGATCCTCGCCGGCGGCATCCACGTCCTGCGCAAATACCGGCACAACCGCTATCAGGTGGTGCGCACGTCCGTCGTGATGTTCGTGCAGGTGGTGTTCGCATTCTCGATTCCGCAATTCCTGACGTTTTTCCACCAGCCGGAGTATTACTTCAGCTATTTCTGGCCGCTGAAGCTCGATGATTTCGTGCCCGGCACGATTTTCCATCTCCCGCTCGTTTACATCCTCTACAGCTTTCTCGGCTCGCTGCTGCTGGTGCCGCTGCTGGGGGTTTTCTTCGGCAAGCGCTGGTATTGCTCGTGGGTCTGCGGCTGCGGAGGCCTGGCGAACACGGCTGGCGATCCGCTGCGTCACCTGACCAGCAAATCGAGCGCGGCATGGAAATTCGAGAGAATCGCGATTCACACGGTGCTCGTTGCCTGCATCGCGCTGACGGCCCTCCTCTTCATCACCTGGGGCGTGGGCGCCCGCGCGCCGGCGCTCGCCCAATTCACGAACAGTTTCCAGACCTTCTATGCGTTCCTGGTGGTGGCAATGCTGAGCGGGGTGGTGGGCGCGGGCCTCTACCCGCTCGGCGGCACGCGCGTTCGGTGCCGGAACTTCTGCCCGATGGCGGCGATGCTGGGCCTGGTGCAGAAATTCGGCCGCTTCCGGATCACCGTGAAGGAGAACATGTGCATCTCCTGCGGCCTGTGCAACAAGTATTGCGAGATGGGAATCGACGTGCGCAGCTACGCGCAGGCAAACCAAAGCTTCACGCGGGCCTCGTGCGTCGGCTGCGGCCTCTGCGCCGAGGTGTGCCCGCGCGGCGTGCTGCGCCTCGAAAACGTGCGTCGCCGCCATCCGCAGGAACTGGCGCTGGTGCAAATCTCCCCGGCGGGAGGAGGAAACCGGCTGGCGATCTGACCCGCGACGGGGGTTCAAGTCCCGGAGCGCGACCGCCGGCGGCCCCGGCTTTGGTTTCGCGCTCTCCGATGGTGACGGTATAATGCCCAGAGCCGACTTTGTCTCTCTTGCGCACTCGCGTGGAATTGACGGATCTGCGCCGCGTTAATTCGCGCAAACTCCAACCACTGCTCGAAGAGGAAGCGCGCTGCTGGCTCGAACAGCTGCGCTGGGATTATTCCCCCTCCCTCGATCTGATCCGCAATTTCATCGACTCCCACTCGCTGCTCGGCTTCGCCGCCTGGCAGAACGGCGAGCCGGCCGGCTACGGTTTCTACGTCCTCGAGGACCATAAAGGGCTGATCGGCGGCCTTTACGTTTCCGCCAAGTTCCCGCAGGCCGAAGTGGCGCGGCTGCTGCTGCGCGAAATCCTCGCGACCCTCCGGCACACGCCGCACATCGAGCGCGTGGAAGCTCAGCTCATGCCAAGCGGCACCGAACTTGACGACGTGCTCGCCGGCGAGAATTTCCGCCTCTATCATCGCCAATTCATGTTGCTCGCGCTCGGCCATCACAAAGAGGACGGAGCGAAACCGATCTCGGGGCTGAAGCTCGAGCCCTGGAGCGACCGCTGGATGGCGCCGGCCGGCCGGCTGATCCGCCTGGCGTACGAAAATCACATCGACGGCGAGATCAACGACCAATACCGCAGCGAGGCGGGCGCGAACCGGTTTTTGCGGAACATCGTATTCTTGCGCGGCTGCGGCGAATTCCTGTCGCAGGCTTCCTTCGTGCTTTCGAGCCCCCAAAGCGACGTGCCGGCCGGCCTGGTGCTCACGTCGGCGGTGGCGCCGGGCGTGGCGCACACGACGCAGATCTGCGTCCTTCCCGGCTATCAGGGACAGGGTCTGGGCCGGCGGATGCTCGAGGCCTCTGTCGCCGCGCTCGAGCGCATGGACTATACCGCGCTGTCGCTCACCGTCACTTCGGCCAACCAGCCCGCAGTCGGGCTATACGAACGAATGGGATTCCGAACGATCCGCCGCTTCTCGGCAGGGGTGTGGAAGGGCTGAGGCGCGTGACGCTTTCGATATTTCGGCTGGTCGGATCCCGATCAGGGCTCCCGCCGATGCCATCCTGAGCGTAGCGAAGGATCCCGAAACTACGTCTTCCTGTCGTAATTCTTCTCGACGCTGTCGGCGCCCTTCACATCGCTCAGGGTGACACCACCTGCGGTCAGTTGCCCTTGCGGGTGCGCTCGCGCAGCAGTCCCTTGAGTTCGCCCATGAATTCACGAACATCCTTGAAATCCAGATACACGGAGGCGAAACGAACGTAGGCGACCTTGTCGAGTTTCTTGAGGTGCGACATCAGCAGGGCGCCGATTTCGTTGGTGGTGCGCTCGCGGTTGGGCGATTCGAGGACGTAACGCTCGACCTCGTCGACCAGGGCTTCCAGCTTGACGGTGGGCACGGGCCGTTTTTCGCAGGCCTTGAGCAGGCCCTGAAGCACCTTCTGCCGGTCGAATCGTTCGCGCCGGCCGTCCTTTTTGACCACCATGTAAGGGATTTCGTCAATGCGCTCGTAGGTGGTGAAGCGGCGGCGGCAGCGATTGCACTCGCGGCGCCGGCGAATCAGTTCCCCGCCTCCGCTCTCGCGAGAATCGACCACGCGATCCTCCACCGAGGAGCAGAACGGACACCTCACCGGCGCACCTTCTCGGCTCGCTCCTTCAGCTCCCTCTCTTCGGCGAGCTGTTCTTCGCGCTTCGATTCCGAGGCGAGCTGCCACAACTGGTGCATCGAAAGCCCCTGGCGAATGAAGAGCGGAACGCCAACGACGAGAACGGCGGCGAACGTTACGAGCCACAGAATGATGGCCGCGGCGGCGGCCGGTTCCTGCTTAATGCCGAAAAAGGCGGTGAGCGCGAAAAAGCTGGCCGCCTGCGCGCCGCCGCCGACCGCAGGGAGCTGGACCATGGCGCCAAGCATCGTGACGCCCAGGAGCAACATCTGGTCGGCGTAGCCGAGGTGCCGCAGCCCGCCTCCGAATCCCTCGCAAACCCAGAGGAAAGCCAGCGCGACCAGCGCCCAGTGGGCAATAGAATAGAAGACCGCTTTGCCGAGATCCCTCCAGGTCCGGATGGCCTGCAATCCCTCGCTGAATCCGGCGAACATCTGCGCCACCTTGTGCCGCCAGCCACGGGCCGTGCGCCACGCATCGAGGCGCCGCTCGAGCAGCCCGGCGCCGTGCAGCCGGAAATAGACGAGGAAAACCACCATCAAGAGGAGCAGGCCGAGCATCGCCAGGCCCACAGTGCGCGCGGCGATGATGGCTGAATCACCTCCGCCGGTTTCCGTGCGGCTGGTGGCGAGCAACAGGCCGAGGCCGAACAGGCAGAGCGTCGCCGCCACGTCGAACAGGCGCTCGAGTACGTAGATCCCGAACGTGCCCGATATCGAGAGCTTGTCCTTGCGAGCGATCAGCAGCGGGCGAACCGGCTCGCCCGCCCGCCCGAGAAGGAAGACCGAGGCGAAACCCATCAGCGTGGATTCGAAAACGTTCCAGAAATGCGCCTTGCCAAGATAGCGGGAAAAGGCCACCCAGCGCTGCGCACGGATGGCGTAGCAGACGTAGATCGCCAGCGCCGCAAGCAGCACCAGGCTGAGGCGTGTCTGTTGTAGCGATCGCTCCAGCGCCGACCAGCTGAAACCCTCCTTGGCGAAGGCGCCCCGCGAATGGTACAAGAGCGCCCCAAGGACGATTACGGTGACGGCGAGAAGAAGCAGGTTCCTGACAATTCTTTTCATCCGAAGCCGCAACGTAACAGCAAGCCCGCGGAAGTGTCAAGGAACGGAACACCTTCGCCGGGTCCGGCCACCGTGCCGGGGACCCGGCAGTACCGGGCCGCGGCTTGCCGGTCACTCGGCAGCGCCGGTAAGATGGGGGAACTTTCCCTGGCCGCTCTGCGTTCTTTATTAGTGAGGAAGAACAGTGCGACCCGAGAGGCTGATTCAGTTTGGAATCGGATGCGCAACTGGTGGACCATTGCCTGAGCGGCGACCAGTCGGCCTGGGAAGAATTGCTTCGACGACACTCCAGCCGGCTGTACCAGCTCTTCTACCGTTTCACCGGCAATCGCCAGGAAACCGAGGACTTGACGCAGGACGTGTTTCTGCGCGTCTATCAGACGCTCCGGAGTTACCGGCCGGCCGAGGGCAGTTTCAAAACCTGGGTGACCAGCGTCGGCCGCAACCTGTTGATCGATCACTACCGGCGGGCGCGCCACGACCGGCAAACCAGCTCGCTCGACGACGAAACCTCCGGCGTGACCGAGCGCCCCACACCGCGGCCCGACCCGGAACGCGTGGCCCGGCAGAGCGAGCTGAGCTGGCACGTCGAGCAGGCCCTGCTCGAGCTGCGGCCCGAGCTGCGCGAGGCGGTGATCCTGCGCGACCTTCAGCAGCTCGAATACCGCGAGATCCAGCAGATCCTCGGAGTGCCGGAAGGAACGGTGAAATCCCGGATCAATCGCGGAAGGATTGAACTGGCACGCACTTTGCAACGTATGGGAATAAGACCGGAGTAGAACATGGCTTGGAACTGCGAACAGACCGAAGACCGGTTGCTCGACGCGCTCGATGGGACGCTCGGCGCCGCCGAAAGCGGAGAAATGGAACAGCACACGGCCGCGTGCGCGCGCTGCCTCGCGCTGGTCGCGGGCGTTCGCCAGAACGGTCGAGTCGCTCCATCAGATGGAAGCGGTGGAACCGGCGCCCTGGCTCGTGCCGAAAATCATCGAGCGGACCAGCGGAACGAAACCGGTGCGCCGCCGGCGCAAGCTGTCGTGGCTGGATTTCATGACCCAGCCGCGGTTTGCCATGGGACTGGTCGCGGTGCTGATCACCTTTTCGATCGTGTTCCGCGCGCTCTCGGGCGGCGCGCCTGCGGCTCTGGCATCGGTGAATCCGCTGGAGTTCTACCGCCAGGCGGACCGGCGGGCACATCTGGTCTATGCGCGTGGAGTGAAATTTTTCAGCGATCTGCGCGTCGTGTACGAAATTCAGTCTCGTTTCCAGCCACAGAACACCGGGGAGCCTTCCGCCACCCCGGAGAAAAAAAGCACGGACCAGCTCGAGCAGCTCTTCTACGATCGCCTGGAAAGCCGACTCGGGCCGGCCGTAACTCATGTTCAGGGAGACCAGCATGCAATGCGCTACCCATCCTGACCGGGACGCGACCGGATATTGCCGCACCTGTGGCAAACCGCTGTGTCCTGATTGCACGCGCGACGTGCGAGGCGCCCTCTACTGCGAAGGCTGCCTCGCTGCCATGCTGAGCGGGGCGCCCGTGGGAGCACCGGCGGTTGCCCCGGGCGTGGATACGCCGAATCCAGCGCTGGCGGCGGCCCTTGGTTTCATACCGGGGCTGGGAGCGATCTATAACGGCGAATACATGAAGGGACTGATCCACATCGCCGTCTTCGCCGGAATCATCGCGATGCTGAACGCGCAGATCTCGGACAGCCTGCAGGTATTCTTCGGGATCGGGCTGGGTTGCTTTTATTTCTACATGCCGATCGAGGCGTATCGCACGGCCAAGCTGAAACGGGCGATCGCCTATGGAGCTTACCCGGCGCCGCCCGCCGCTGCGCCGGGCGTGCCGGCCGGTACCGTTGCCTTCACCGGCCCGGCCGAAGCGCCCTACACGGCCGCCCCGGCGGCCGCACCGCAGGTGCAGGTTCAACAGGGACCTTACCGCAGCTCGATGACGGGCGCGGTAGTGCTGATCGTGATCGGTGTGTTGATTCTGCTCGCGAACATGGGCCTTCTGCGAGGCGATTGGCTGGGCCACTGGTGGCCGCTGATTCTGATCGGCGCTGGCGTGTGGCTGTTCTGGAAGCGGTTCCACGAGCCGGCGGGCACAGGCGGCCAGAAGCCATGAACCAGTGGAGACGGTGCAACTGCGGGCAGTGCCGGACGCACGCGCTGATGGGTCCCGTCATGCTCGTCACCATCGGCGTGTTGTTTCTCGTCGGGCAGTACAGCATGTACTCGTTCGGCCAGTTGTGGCCAGTCATCCTGATTGCCGCGGGCGCGGTGAAGGTGGCCGAGTCGCTGGCGTCGAGCGAAGGGCACGTGGGCTGGTGAAAGAGGAATGAACCAGGTTTATTACGCTCGGAGGCGCGGCTCGATATTCGGCGGGCTGGTGCTGATTGTGATCGGGACGTTGTTCCTGATCCATTCTCTTGCTCCAGGCCTGCTGCACATAGGCCAGCTCGTGCGCTACTGGCCGGTGCTGCTGATTCTGTGGGGACTGGCGCGACTGTGGGACCATTTCGCCGCCACGCGACGGGGCCAGGCGCCGCCACGAACGGTGAGTGGGGGCGATCTGCTGGTGGTGCTGCTCGTGCTCGTGGGCGTTGTAGCGCTCGTGGCCTACAACCGGCTGCACCGCAACATCGGCTGGGAGGGTGGCCTCGACCTGTTCGGAAATCCGTACACCTTCACAACCACGCTGCCCCCGGCCGCCGTCGATCCATCGACGCGCATCGATCTGTGGACGCCGCGCGGGGATATCACCGTCAGGCCGCAGGAGGAAAAGAGCCTGAGCGTCGTGGTCACGAAGACGGTTCGCGCCTCCGACCAGGCGCAGGCGCAGAAGGTGGCCGACGCGACCAGCGTTTCCGTGCAGCAAACGCCGCAGGTCGTACACCTCGAGCCGAAAATTCCCTCCGGCGGTGATAACGAACGGGTCAGCTACGACGTGAGCGTCTTCCCGAAAACCTCGCTGACCGCCTCCACCGGCCGCGGCGAGATTCACGTCAACGGAATCGATGGAGAAGTGTCGCTCAGCGCTTCGGGCCACGTGGACGTCCAGCAAACCGGCTCGAACACCACGCTCGACATCCACCGCGGCGACGCCCGCGTGCATTCGGTCGCCGGCAACGTCACCATCAACGGCCGCGGCCAGCAGCTCGATCTCGGCGAAATCTCGGGCCAGGCGTCGATCAACGGCGAATTCTACGGGCCAATTCACGTCCGCCGCATCGGCAAGGCCGTCCAGTTCAATTCCTCGCGCACCGCGCTCAGCGTCAGCGCCGCGCTCGGCCGCCTCGACATGGAGTCGGGCGATCTGGTGCTTTCCGACACGCCTGGCAACGTTTCGCTCGATACGCGCGACAAAGACGTTCGGTTCGAGAACGTCCAGGGCAACGTCGCCATCACCGACCGCAACGGCAACATCGACATCCGCTACAGCCTGCCGCCCACAAACAACATCACCATCACCAACCGCTCCGGCGACATCAGCCTGGTGCTGCCCGACCGCTCGTCATTTTCCATGACCGCCGTCGCCCGCTCGGGCGATATCTCGAACGATTTCGAGACGCCCGCCTTGCGCGTCATCGAAACCTCCCCGAACGCCCAACTCGAAGGCACCGTCGGCTCCGGCGGCCCGAAAATCATCCTGAACACCAGCTACGGCACCATCCACATCCGCCGCGCCGCTGTCGCTCCACCCGTTCCTTCTCCCACGCCCCCCACACCCGCGCCCACGCCCCATCCCACGCCCAAGCTGCCCAGTTCAAAACCTCGCTGACCCGGCCTCCAGTGGCCCGCCCAGTTCCGTCGAAGTCGGGATTCCGCCCGGGCGTCTTTCTTCCATGCGCCCCACATCCCGCCCGTCGCCCGCAGGTTTTGCTGGCACAGGCACTCTTGCCCGCGCGCTTTTGAGTCGGGGATGAAGCGGCTGCGCGGTGGCATCGGCCAAAGGCGCACAGCCAGGATTGGCTGTGCTACCAAGCCCGAGATCGAATGCCCGTCTTCAGTAGCACAGGCATTCCTGCCTGTGCGATTCGGAGTGCGGAGTAAAAAGCTCGCGCACTGTTGTCATCGGATGGGCACAAAGTCAAAAGCGGCTGCGCTGCGGGTGCGAGATCAGGCACGTGTTTTCTGTAGCACAGGCACTCCTGCCTGTGCGCCTTCGCCACGCCACACTCGAGCCACTCGCAGCGGCTTCAAGCGCCGGCGCCACTGCCCCAGGAATAACCCCTGTCAACCTGAGCGAAGCCCCTGGCGACGAACGAAGTGAGTCCCGACGCAGTGTGTGTCGGGAAGGATCCCGAACGCGCAGAGGAATCCTGGCCACAAAGACATCCTGTCGGGCCATCTGCCCACGCCCCGTCGTCACCTGCAGGGAGGAAGTAGGCGCGGGCCCACGCACGTTGGTCCCGCAAGAAGCCCTATCCTCCAGCAATTGCGCCGATGATGTACAGCGGCTCCGCGCCCGACGCGACCGCTTCGGGCAGCGGAGCATCCGGCGATTCATGCGACCAATCCTCCTGGCAAGCGAAAAACCGCAGGAACGGCCGCCGCTGCCCGGTGACGTGGTCGCGAACCGTCCCGCAAAGCATCGGATAGCGTGCCTCGAGCGCGTCCAGCACAGAGCGCTGCGTGACCTCGCCTGCGATCTCGAGTTGCACCTCGCTACCCACCTGCGCCAGCTTCCGCAGATGCGCCGGAAGCACCACGCGGATCATGGCAGCGTCTGCACCTCGACGGAAAGCACCGCCGGCAGATCGTGCACGATCGGCATCCAACTGTCTCCCGCATCCGCCGATGCGTACACCTGCCCGCCGGTAGTGCCGAAATAGATGCCGCAGGAATCGAGCTTGTCGACGGCCATGGCGTCGCGCAGCACGTTCACGTAGCAGTTGCTTTGCGGCAGGCCCTTTGTGAGCGGTTCCCACTCGTTCCCGCCGGTGCGGCTGCGATAGACGCGCAGCTTCCCTTCCGGCGGAAAATGCTCGGAATCGCTCTTGATCGGAACCACGTAAATGGTTTCCGGCTCGTGCGCGTGAACGTCGATCACGAAACCGAAATCGGTGGGCAGATTCCCGCTCACTTCGTGCCACAGATCGCCGGCATTGTCGCTCCGCATCACGTCCCAATGCTTCTGCATGAAGAGCACGTTCGGGCGCGACGGGTGCAACGCGACGTGATGAACGCAGTGCCCGATTTCGGCCTTGGGGTCGGGGATGTAGTTCGACCGCAGCCCTTGATTGATCGGCTTCCACGTTTTTCCGCCGTCGTCGGTGCGGAACGCGCCCGCGGCGGAAATCGCGATGTAGATCCGTCCGGGGTCGCTCGGCGAGAGCAGGATCGTGTGCAGGCACATCCCGCCCGCGCCCGGCTGCCATTTGGGCCCGGTGCCGTGTCCCCGCAGGCCGGGAAGTTCGTGCCAGCTCTTGGCGCCGTCTGTCGTGCGGAAGATGGCGGCATCTTCGATACCTGCATAAACGGTATCGGGATCGGTGAGTGATGGCTCGAGGTGCCACACGCGCTTGAACTCCCAAGGATGTTGCGTGCCGTCGTACCACTGATGCGTGGTAAGCGGCTTTCCGGTTTCCGCCGAAGTGTCGTACACAAACTTGTTGCTCAAGCCCTTGGGGAATTCGCCCGGCTTGGGCAGCTCCTCGCCTCCCGGCGTCTGCCACGTCTTGCCGCCGTCGTCGGAACGCTGCAGCACCTGCCCGAACCATCCACTCGTCTGCGAAGCATAGATCCGGTTCGGATCGACCGGCGATCCTTTCATGTGGTAAATCTCCCAGCCAGCAAAGTGCGGCCCGCTGACGTCCCACTTCTGCCGTTTCCCATCCGACGTCAGGATGAACGCCCCCTTGCGTGTCCCCACGAGTACGCGTACGTTGCTCATCCTCTTCTCCTTCTTGATGTCTGCGTCCGTGCAGCCAACTCCATCATCCCTGTGCCTGCCGCCCGCCGGATTTCGCCACATGCCCGGCTTGCGCGCGCACCCGCTCCGCCTTTTGCCTTAATTCGGGAGTCATCTCCGCGGCATAATCTTCCAACTCGAATATCGGACGAAGCTCGATCTCGACGCCGCCGCCAAAAGGAGCGCGCTTCAACCACTCGATCGCCTTTTCCATCGACTCTGCCTGCCAAAGCCAGAAACCCGCGGTCAACTGGTCCGTTTCAGGGAACGGCCCCGGGATCACCGTTCTCTCTTCTCCGGAGAATTTCACGCGCACACCCTTCGCGCTCGGATGCAATCCCTCGGCCGCGAGCATCACGCCGGCCTTGACGAGTTCCTCGTTGTATTTGCCCATCGCGGCCATGCCCCGCTGGGCATGACGCCGGCCTCGCTGTATTTGTTGGCTTTCACAAGCACCATGAACCGCATCGCATCTCTCCTTCCGATCCCGCATGAAGCAACTTTGTCCCGTCACTTTCGTCGCCGGATTTTGGACGGATCGGGGCTGTCGCTCTCCCCGCCAAACTTCGGCAGAAACGGCTCCGGGTCCCGCTCTCGCCAACGCCGTCGGACCTCGGCGAGAACGGCCTCGCGATTCCTTGCCATCTCCTCGATCACGCCACACGGCGCGCCCGTCTCCTCGTGCCGCGCGCCCCAGATCAGCAATTCCAGAAGCACCGGCGCCAGATCGATTCCCTTCTCCGTCAACCGGTAGCTCACGCGTCTTCGATCCCCATCCTCGGCCTCGGCGGTGATGATCCCCGCCGCTTCGAGTTTCCGCAGCCGGTCCGAAAGGATGTTCGTCGCAATCCCCTCGCCCGATTGCTGGAACTGCTTGAACGTCCGGTATCCGCGAACCATCAAGTCGCGAATGATCAGCAGAGACCAGCGATCCCCAAACACCTCGAGCGAAATACTCACCGGGCAGCCGGACCGGTGTTCTGACTTGGACTTCCTACGCACTGGCGAAACGATATCCGTGTTACTTGCAAAATGCAAGCGAAAGCACGCGGCACGCAAAAAAACAAAATCCCCAGGCGCAACTCCGGCGCCTGGGGCTCCCGCAAACCGCATTCGCTGCCTGTTTACGCCATTCTCGCCTGATCCGAGGGCGATTCACTTACCTCGCAGGCGATCGAGGGTATCGAAAAAGGCGGGGAAAGAGACGGCGGCGCATTCCGCTTCGTGAATCGTGGTTTCGCCCTCGGCGGCAAGGCCCGCGACGGCCATGGCCATCGCGATGCGATGATCGCCGTGGGGATCGATTTCGGCGCCGTGCAGCGGGCCGGCGTCACGGCCTGCGACGGTGAGCCCGTCGGGAAACGATTCGGCGCGCGCGCCCATGCGGCGCAGATTTTCGACCAGGGCGGCGATGCGGTCCGTTTCTTTCACGCGAAGCTCGCGCGCGTCGAGGATGGTGATGCCCCGCTCAGTAAACGGTCCGAGGGCGGCGAGCATGGGCAGTTCGTCGATCATGCGAGCGGACATCCCGCCGCTTACCACGCCGCCCGAGAGCGGCGCGTAACGCACTTCGATATCGCCACGCGGCTCGCCGGCGAGCGTCCGCCGCCCGGTAATGTGGATGGGCGCGCCGATCGCGACGAGAAAGTCGAGGACGGCAGTGCGTGTCGGATTCAGCCCAACGCCGGTGAGCCGCAACTCGGAGCCGGGAAGCAGCAGCGCGGCAACGATGAGGAACACCGCCGAGGACAGGTCCCCAGGCACATCGAGCGAGCAAGCTGAAAGCGGCGAGCCGCCCGCGATGGTGGCCATTCCGGCGGTGGTGGCAATGCGGGCGCCGAATTCGGCCAGAGCCAGCTCGGTATGGTCACGCGTCGCCACCGACTCGATGACCGTCGTGGAACCCTTGGCGAAGAGCCCCGCCAGCAGAACGCAGGATTTCACCTGCGCGCTCGGAATCGGCATTTCGTAGCGGATGGATTCGAGCGCGCCGCCGCGAATCCGCAGCGGCGGAAATCCTCCCTCTTCGGACACAATCGCCGCGCCCATGCGCGTGAGCGGCTCGATGACGCGGCGCATCGGGCGCCGGCGGAGCGAATCGTCTCCGGTGAGAATGGATTCAAATTCCTGCCCGGCGAGCACCCCCGCGAGCAGGCGCAGCGTGGTGCCGGAATTGCCGGCATCGAGCGGAGCGGCGGGCGGCTGGAAACCGTGAAGGCCCGAGCCATCGACGGTGACCGAGGCGCCGTTGCGGCGGATGGTGACGCCTAAGGCATCGAGACAGGCAAGCGTGCTGGCGCAATCGGCCGCGAAAGAGTAGTTTTCGATTTTGCTCGTGCCGCTGGCGAGCGCCGCCAGAAGCGCGTAACGATGGGAAATGGATTTGTCGCCCGGCAGCGCCGATTCACCGCGCAACGCGCCGCCAGGAGCGATTTTCCGATCGGTCATGCGCGGATTCTAGCACGCGACCAGGAAGCGGCCAGAACACGCCGACGGCAATTCCTCAAACTCCTCGGCGGATCGGCCAGGCGGTGGACCCAACCCCTTTCGGTTGCGCCAGGAGTGATCTATTGGCAGGGATGCGTGAAGAGTTGGTGCATCTCCACCGTCGCTCGCGTCACAGGGCGCCGCGGCCAGGCTCGGCGGTCTCGCAAATTTTTACGCAACCTTTGGCCCTCCAGAGGGATCGAAGACAAGGAGAACGGTCGCCGCGGCGGGCGATGGCCGTTACACCGCTATTGGAAATTTTAGACACCTTTTTCCCCTTCTGGAAAAGCTGTGGCTCCCGGAAGGATGGAAGCGCGTCGTGCTTCTACCCTCGGTTCGCCCGGGTGTACAGGACGCTTCCCGCTAACCGACAATTTGCGGTTTACGAGATGTCCCCTACGGGAGCTCTTCTTTGACGCAATTCGACGACTCGGCGGTACAAACGCAAGGAACCTCGCGACAGCTCGACCGCTTGAGCCGGCCGCTGCTGCTGGCCATTCTGGCCGCGCTGGCCATACGCCTGATCGTCGCCTCCTTCTGCTACACCGGCATCATGAATCCCGAGCGGAATCACTGGCCGTTCGGCTACGAAACTGGCCGCATCGCCGCCTCCATCGCCACCGGCCACGGCTACGCCAACCCGCTCTTCTCCCAGACCGGTCCTACCGCCTGGATGACGCCCGGCTATCCCTATCTGCTCGCCGGCGTCTTCAAGCTCTTCGGCGTCTATACGACCGCTTCGGCGCTGGCGATTCTGGCCTTGCAGGGACTCTTTGCCGCGCTCACCTGCATCCCCATCTTCCTCATCGCCCGGCGCTGGTTTGGCGAACCGGTGGCGCAATGGTCGGCCTGGATCTGGGCGCTGTTCCCCTACGGCGTGTTTCTCGCCTCCGATTTCGTCTGGGAAAACTGTTTGACCGCGCTGCTGCTGACGACGCTCGTGTGGCTGACGCTGGACATGGACCGCCGGCGCAGCCTGTGGGCCTGGGCCGGCTACGGCCTGCTCTGGGGCGCGACGGCGCTGGTGAACCCCTCGGTGCTCACGGTGCTGCCGCTGGCGGCCGGCTGGGCGCTGTGGAGACGGCGGCGCGACGGTTTCGCCTGGCGCGCCCCGGCGGTGGTGATGCTGGCCGTGGTGCTGGCGGCGCTGGCGCCGTGGGAAATCCGCAATTACCGCGCGTTCCATCAGTGGGTGCCGCTGCGCGACAATTTCTGGCTCGAAGTCTGGGTCGATAACAACGGCGATTCAGCGCTTCGCTGGGTGGGCCACGACCACCCCTCGGGCAGCGCCATCGAACTTCGCCAGTACGATACGCTCGGCGAAACCCGCTACATGGCGTTCAAGCAGAAAGAGGCGCTCGCGTACATCGAGCACCACCCGCAGGAATATCTCTGGCTGACCGTGCGGCGGTTTGTCTACACCTGGACCGGCTATTGGAGTTTTCAGTCAACCTACGAGGCCCAGAATCCTTACGATTCCTACGACATTCTGCTCGTAACACCCATGACGCTGCTGATGCTCTTCGGCCTGATCGAGGCCTTCCAGCGCAGGCGAGAAGGCGCGGGGCTCCTGGCGTCAATTCTGGTGCTCTACCCGGCCGTCTATTACATCTCGCATGCCAGCATGCGCTATCGGCACGTGGTCGATCCGTTGATCGTGATGCTGACGGCCTTCGGGGTTGTGGCCCTCCGCGAACGGGTTCAGGTGCCGGCCAAAGCGGAAGAGCCGGAATGGGAAGAGATTCCGGCGGAAGTCGCCGAGCCTTGAGAGCGACGGCTCGCCTGCTGAAAGCTACCCTGCTCGCCCAAGACTCCCGGCTGCACGCCAGATGAAAACCCTGTTGTAGCAGGGTGCTTCACGGGCGCTGGGTCGAATTTCCAGGACGGCTCCGATCGCGATCACCGGTTGGGCAATTTGACGCTGGCAGGAGCGCCATATGCCCGAGAGGAATTCCCCAGCGCCACCACGCCCTCCGCCTATCCGAAAGATTCCACACACAGTTGCCGGAATCGGCGATGATTGCTTCCGCGCTGGCACCAAACATGCTTCCGTTCGAAAACAATCGAACCCGGGATTTGAAGACGCGGGGGAGTCGACTCGCCCGGTCGGGAGCTGCAAGGGAAATCAAACGGTCCGCAGTCCCGATCTTCACCAATGGCGTGAACAAAACTGATGTCAGGATGAGGATGGGGTCGCACCCCGCCTCTCGGTGTTCCGTTAACCCCTGATTGCGGGGAGAAGTCGGCGTTTGCCTCTGCCAAAGCCGCCGCTTACCCCGTATTCCGGCAAAAGGTTTACTTTTTGAAAGAATCCATTCGATTGCTAAATCGCATGGGAAATATGCGGCGGCTCGACCGCCTGAGCCGGCCGCTGCTGCTGGCCATTCTGGCCGCGCTGGCCATACGCCTGATCGTCGCCTCCTTCTGCTACACCGGCATCATGAATCCCGAGCGGAATCACTGGCCGTTCGGCTACGAAACCGGCCGCATCGCCGCCTCCATCGCCACCGGCCACGGCTACGCCAATCCGCTCTTCTCCCAGACCGGTCCTACCGCCTGGATGACGCCCGGCTATCCCTATCTGCTCGCCGGCGTCTTCAAGCTCTTCGGCGTCTATACGACCGCTTCGGCGCTGGCGATTCTGGCCTTGCAGGGACTCTTTGCCGCGCTCACCTGCATCCCCATCTTCCTCATCGCCCGGCGCTGGTTTGGCGAACCGGTGGCGCAATGGTCGGCCTGGATCTGGGCGCTGTTCCCCTACGGCGTGTTTCTCGCCTCCGATTTCGTCTGGGAAAACTGTTTGACCGCGCTGCTGCTGACGACGCTCGTGTGGCTGACGCTGGACATGGACCGCCGGCGCAGCCTGTGGGCCTGGGCCGGCTACGGCCTGCTCTGGGGCGCGACGGCGCTGGTGAACCCCTCGGTGCTCACGGTGCTGCCGCTGGCGGCTGGCTGGGCGCTGTGGAGACGGCGGCGCGACGGTTTCGCCTGGCGCGCCCCGGCGGTGGTGACGCTGGCCGTGGTGCTGGCGGCGCTGGCGCCGTGGGAAATCCGCAATTACTGCGCGTTCCATCAGTGGGTGCCGCTGCGCGACAATTTCTGGCTCGAAGTCTGGGTCGATAACAACGGCGATTCAGCGCTTCGCTGGGTGGGCCACGACCACCCCTCGGGCAGCGCCATCGAACTTCGCCAGTACGATACGCTCGGCGAAACCCGCTACATGGCTTTCAAGCAGAAAGAGGCACTCGCGTACATTGAAGCGCATCCGGGTGAGTATCTCTGGATGAGCTTCCGCCGATTCGTCTTTACCTGGACCGGCTATTGGAGTTTCGAGCCCGCCTACGTGGCCGAAAACCCGTACGACGCTTACAACATGCTGCTCCTGACGCCGCTGACGCTGCTGCTGGTGATCGGGCTCGGGCAGGCGTTCCGACGGAGGATCGAGGGAGCGGGTCTCATGGTGTCGATTCTCGCGCTCTACCCGGTGGTGTACTACCTCACCGATGCCGACATGCGGTATCGGTACGTGATCGATCCGATGATTGTGATGGCGGCAGCCTTCGGGATTCTCGTTCTGCGCGAACGGGTTCACGCACCGGCCATGCGGAATGAGGACGAGTGGGAACGAATTCCCGTGGAAGCCGGCGAAAGCGAGCCTTGACGGGGGGTAGCCGCCGCGGTCGTTTGGGCAATTTCACGCTGGGCAGGGTGTGATTTGCCCAAAACGAGTTCGACCGCGGTGCCGCGTCTCGAAGCTTAACTGTCAGATTCCAAGACCGTTGGTGCGCGACGCGGGGTCCCGGCCGCTGGCACCAAACTTGCTCTCCCAGAGAGTAAAACGAACCGGCGAGTAATGTGCGGGGGAACAGGCTCACCCAATTCAAATCGACGAGGCTGGACGGGCTCCCGGTGGAACAATATCCGAATCCGATTGAGGTGAAAGACCATGAGAGAACAAGGTACCGAGCTTCGCAAGAGGGAGTTGGGACCCCTGAGACTCGCGAGCATGGACGAAATCTTCCAGGACATGAGGGAGTCATTCGATTCGATCGCTCGTCGCGCCTATGAAATTTTCGAGACAAATGGCAAGCAGTTTGGCCGCGATGTGGAGGACTGGTTCCGCGCCGAGCGGGAACTGTTGCACCAGGTCAACGTCGAGATCCGCGAATCCGATGATCTGTTGACGTTGAAGGCCGAAGTCCCCGGCTTCGAGTCCAAGGATCTGGAAATCAGCGTCGAGCCGAACCGTCTGACCCTGGCCGGCAAGCGCGAATGGACCAAGGAAGAACAGAAAGAGAAGGTTCTGTTCTCGGAGAGGCGCACGAATCAGCTCTTCCGCTGCCTGGAATTGCCAAACGAGATCATCCCCGAAAAGGTGACCGCCACGTTGAAGGACGGCATCCTCGAACTCAGGATGCCGAAGAGCATCACGGCCAGGAAGATCAGAATCGAGCCGAAGGCCGCCTGAACGGAACCGTCCCGAATCCGGCTGAAATCCCGGGCGCGCCGCGAATCCGGCAGGAACTGGCACGGCAGCCCGGCAACACTGTGATGCTGGCCCGCATCTCCGGTCCCTCCCCCTGGGACCCTCCTCTGCCCACCGGGATGCGGCCCGCATCCTGCCCCGAATCGGCGGGTTGCCCGTCCTGCGAGCAACCCGCCGATTGCCCCTATCCGTTTCCCTTCTCGAACATCCAAGATAGGGAAAGGCGCGTCAGCGGCGAGCCGGCTGCCGATGGAGCACCGGGCAGTGCCTGCCAGGCGCCAGGAGGACGGATTGGGATTTGATCGGCGGAGAACGAGGGAATATCATGGGGGTACGTCTATGCGCTGGCTCTCGCTTCGCCTGTTTGCGGCCCTGGCCGCTCTTCTCTTCGTTTGCTCCCTTCCGGCCGCAGCGGCCGGACCGGAAATCATTCCGCTCAAACAGATCAAGCCCGGCATGAAGGGTGTGGGCTATACGATCTTCTCCGGCGGAAAAATTCAACCGTTCAACGTCGAGGTGATCGGGGTCCTGCCGAACCTGATCGGGCCGAAGCAGGACGTTGTGCTCGTTCGGCTGGACAGCCCGGAAATCGCCAAGAGCGGCGTGGTGGAGGGCATGAGCGGCAGCCCCGTCTACATCGACGGCAAGCTCGCCGGAGCGATTGCCTATAAATTCGGGATGTTCACCACCGAAGCCATCGCCGGGATGACGCCGATCGAGGACGAACTGGCGGTGGGCGCCACGGGCGCGAAGGTCGCGGAAGCCGCCGCCGGAGAGGCAAACGAGAGCGCGCAATACGCCGTGCCCGACTCCTGGGCGCAGCAAGCGGGCGTAGGCGCCGGGGCGTATCTCGAACCGATTGCCGCGCCGCTGGTGTTCTCGGGTTTCATCCCGTCGGTCGTGAGCCGTTACACGGGCCAACTGGAAAAACTCGGCATGATGGCCACCGCGGGCGGATCGGTGCCCGCGAGCCCGGCCGACGCCGAATTGAAGCCCGGAGACATGGCGGGCATGGTGCTCGTGCGCGGCGATCTGAATGTTTCCGCCGGCTGCACGGTGACGGCGGTCGTTGGAAACCAGGTCTATATGTGCGGCCATCCGCTTTTCGGATTCGGCAAGATTCACATCCCGATGGCGCGCGCGCACGTCGTGGCCACGCTGGCGTCCTCGATGAGTTCGACCAAGATCATGAACACCGGCGGCCTGATCGGCTCGATCACCGAGGACCGCGTGACCGGCGTGATGGGCCGCATCGGCCCGGCGCCGTCGATGATTCCGGTGGAGTTGTCGGTGGAAACCAATGGCGCGGCAAAACAGCTCCATTTCGACGTCATGGAGAATTCGAAGCTGACGCCGTTGCTGGTTTCGATGGCCACGCTCAACGGTGTCCATTCCAACCTGAGCTACAACGAAGGTGCCACGTTCCAGCTCGAAGGCTCGATCGACATCGCCGGCCACAGCACCGTGCATCTCGAGAACATGTTCGTCCCGAGCGACCAGCCCGTGCCGGACGCTTTCCCGATCGCCGCGCAGGTGCAGGGCATCTTCGATCAGATCTTTCACAATCCATACGAGCAGCCGCATATCACCGGAATTCATCTGACCGTCCGCAGCATGCCCAACGCCCGCTGGGCCACCATCGACAGCGCCTGGAGCGACAAGAAGGAAGTGCATCCGGGCGAAACGGTGACGGTGAAGGTGGCGCTGCGGCCCTATCGCGGCGCGCCCTTCCTGCGCGAGGTTCCGATCACGATTCCCGCGCAGGCATCGCCCGGCACACTCCATCTGCTCGTGAGCGACGCGGGCACGCTTGACCGCATCGAACAGTATTTCCCGTTCGGCCCGCGCGGCCGGCTGGGCGGACTCGAGGAGCTGATCCGGTTACTGAATCAGGAGCGGCGAAACGACCGGCTGTACGTGGCGCTGCTGCAATCGAGTCCGACGCTGCTGGTCGAGGACAAGCGGCTGCCGAACGTTCCTCTTTCGGAAATCAATGTGCTCGGGCAACGCAACCCCGGCCGCACGACCGTGCTGTGGCAATCGGAGCTGGGGGAGCGATCGGTGCCGATGCACGAGGTCATCACCGGCCATCAGTTCCTGACGATCACGGTGAAATAGCTTCCCCCAAGGAGAAAACCGGGATGCGACGCTCGTGGCGGATTTCAGCGGTGTGTCTGATTGCGGCTCTCGTTTCCCTGCCCGCGCTGGCCGAACATACGCGCTTCTGGCGAACGACCAATTACTCCGATTTCGAGCGCGGAACACCGAAGGGCGTCGCGCTCTGGAGCGACGGGAAGCTGGTGCCGGCGGCCGCATTCGGCCATTTCGCCGACCCCAACCTCGCCTACCTGTGGGCGCTTCGCACCGATTCGAAAGGCCAGCTCTACGCCAGCGGCGGATCGAACGCCCGCGTCTTCCGCTTCGATAAGCAGGGACATCCGACAACGGTGTTCCAGTCGACCGAACTGACCGCGCAGGCCATCGCCTTCGACGCTCACGACAATCTCTACGTCGGCACATCGCCCGACGGCAAGGTCTACAAGGTCACCCCGGACGGCCATTCGAGCGTCTTTTTCGATCCGAAAACGAAATACATCTGGTCGCTCGCCATCGATCGCGACGGCGTCGTCTACGTCGGCACCGGAGACAAGGGCGAAATCTACGCCGTTACGCCCTCCGGCAAGAGCGCGCTCTTCTACAAAAGCGACGAGCGGCACGTCCGCGCCCTCGCGCTCGACGGCAAGGGCGACCTGATCGCCGGCACCGACCCCAGCGGCCTGGTGATTCGCATCGCCATCCATCGCGCCGCTGGCGGCGAGCCGCCCACCGCCGGCGAGGCTTTCGTCATCTACGAAACCGCCGGACAGGAAATCACCGCGCTCGACTTCGGGCCCCACGGCGGTCTCTACGCCGCCTCGATCGGAGCGAAACACGGGCAGGAAACCGGCACGGTTTCCGAAACGACCGGAACCACGTTCGTCTTCTCGGCCGGGCCGGCCGGAACGGCGACTGCGGCGCAGGCAGCCGCCGCGGCGGCGCAGGGCACCACCCCGCAGCCCACTCCCTTTACGCCGCTCACGGCCACGCCGGGCGGCAGCCACGTTTACCGCATCGCGCCCGACGGCTCGCCGAAACTGCTCTGGGAATCGCGCAGCGACCTGGTCTATTCGCTCGGATTTTCGCCAGGCGGCAAGCTGCTCCTCGGCACCGGAAACAGCGGCGAAGTCATCGAGCTCGAAGGCGACGAGATCTTCTCGAAAGTCGCGGAAACGGCCTCCGGACAGGTGACCGGCTTCGCCACCGGGCCGGACGGCCGCGTGTTTCTCTGCACGGCGAATCCGGGCAAGGTGTTCACGCTCGGGCCGGGCATCTCACAGGAAGGGACGTTCACATCGGCGCCGTTCGACGCCCGAATTTTCTCGCGCTGGGGACGTCTGAACTGGTGGGGTGAGGGCGCGTCCGCCGGACAGGTCACTTTTTACGCGCGTTCGGGCAACACTTCGAATCCCGACAAAAACTGGAGCCGGTGGTTCGGCCCCTACACCGCGCCGCAGGCCGAGCCGGTGGGCTGTCCGCCGGCGCGTTTCGTGCAGTGGAAGGTGGAGTTCCATCCCAAGGCGGGCGATGTGCCCAGCTTGTCGTGGGTGAGCCTTGCCTACCTGCCGAAAAACGTGGCGCCGGCGATCGACGACGTGGTCATGGAAGATCCCGGCATCCGCGTTCGCATGCTCCAGATCCCGCAAGTGACGGGCAACGAAATGATGCGCCCGGTTCAGCTCCGGATGCCGCAGGCCGGAGAGACCGGCCCGAACCGCCTGGTGGCTCCGCAAGGAACGCCGGCCGGCACGGCGCAATTCGTGCCGCCTCCGCAGGGATTCCGCGAGCGGGGCTGGCAGAGCGTCCTGTGGAGCGCGCACGACGAGAACGGCGACCAGCTCGAATATTCCGTCTATTACCGCGGCGAAAAAGAGAGCACCTGGAAGCTTCTGAAGAAGGATCTGCGGGAGCCGTACTACTCGTGGGACACCACGACGATGCCAGACGGCGCGTACTACCTGAAGATCGTCGCTTCCGACGCTCCATCGAACCCGCTCGCGCAGGCGCTCGAAGACACGCGCATCGGGCCCCGCTTCGTGGTCGACAACACCCCTCCGGCGATCACCGGACTTGTCGCGCGAACCGCAACCGATGACGCCGTGATCGAGTTTTCGGCGAAGGATCCCTCGAGCCCGCTCGCCCGCGCCGAATACAGCATCGACGCCGGTACGTGGACGCTCGTGCGCCCCGTCGGCCAGTTGAGCGACGCCCCGAGCGAAAGCTACCGCATTCAGCTCAAGAACCTGAGCCCGGGCGAACACACGATCAGCGTGCGCGTGTTCGATCTCTACGAGAATTCCGGCATCGCCAAAATCACGTTCACCGTCACTACGCCCAAGCCGGCGCGCCGCTGAAGCCGCCGGCCGCCCGGCCCGAGGAGAAAACCAGAACCATGCCCGCAGGCCCCAGTTTCGAGGCAATCCGGGAGGCGCACGCCCGGATCGCGCCCCATATCCATCGCACGCCCGTCTTCCGCTGCCGCTCGCTCGACGAGCGGGCCGGAGCGCAGCTCTTCTTCAAGTGCGAGAACCTGCAGAAAACCGGATCGTTCAAGCTCCGCGGCGCGGCGAACGTGGTTTTCTCGCTCGCCGAGGACGTGGCGCCGCGCGGCGTCGTCACGCATTCTTCCGGCAATCACGGCGCGGCGACGGCCTACGCGTCCCGGCTGCGCGGAATTCCCGCCTGGATCGTTGTGCCGCGGAACTCGCCGGAAGTGAAGCGGCGGGCGATCGCCGATTTCGGCGGCGAGGTGGTCACCTGCGAGCCGACGATGGAAGCGCGAGATGCCGCCGCGCGCGAAATTCTCGAGCGCACCGGCGCCACGATGGTCCATCCCTACGACAACGACGCCATCATCGCGGCGCAGGGCACCGCAACCGTCGAACTCCTCGAAGACGCCGGCCAGATGGATGTGATGCTCGCCCCGGTCTCGGGCGGAGGCCTGCTCTCGGGCACCGCCATCGCGGCGCAATCGTTGCAGCCGGGGATTCGCGTGATCGGCTGCGAGCCCGCCGGCGCCGACGACGCCTGGCGCTCGCTGCGCTCCGGTCAGATCGAAAAGAACGTGAAAGTCGACACCATCGCCGACGGCCTGCGCGCGTCGCTTTCCGAGCGTACCTTCGCCATTCTCCGCGAACGCATCGACCAGATCGTTCTGATCCGCGAAGACGAAATCCTCGATGCCATGCGCCTCGTCTGGGAACGAATGAAACTCATCATCGAGCCGTCTTCCGCGGTAACAGTAGCCGCCGCCCTCTTCGGCAAAATCGACCTTTCCGGGCAGCGAGTAGGCGTAATCCTCTCCGGCGGCAACGTAGACCTCGGCAAATTCTTCGACCATCGCTGAAATCGGCCCGCTTCCACTCTAAACGGGATGCAGCAAAATGGAATCGTAAGAAGGCGTCGGCGCCTGGGCCGCACGCGCGAGTCCGCCGTCCGTCCGCGAAAACTGTCACCCGTGCGAAGCGGAAAAACCTGTCATCCTGAGCGAAGGATCCCGAAACTACGTCCACCTGGCACACCTCGCCACGCCCACGGTCGAAATCTCTAACGTCTCTATTTTCGGAAGAACCGTCTTCAGAAGGAGCCACGAGCCCGGGGGCAAAACTGCGCGCTAGCGCTCGCGTCCGGAGCCTTCGCCGCCCGGCACCATCACGGCCTCGCCGCCGTTGCCGCCATTTCCCCCGGCGTGCACGGGAACCAGCTCCGGGACCGGCGCGTGCCGCAGGCGCCGCACGAGCGCGGTGAAGGATTCCATGTAGAGGTAAAACACCGGCGTCAGGTAGAGCGTGACCATCTGCGCGAGAATCAGCCCGCCCACAACGACCAGGCCCAGCGGCCGGCGGGAACTTGCGCCGGCGCCCCAGCCGAGCGCGATCGGCAGCGTGCCCATGATCGCGGCCATCGTCGTCATCATGATCGGGCGGAAGCGGATCACCGCGCCCTGATAAATCGCTTCGAACGGCGTTTTGTTCTCGTTCCGCTGCGCGGCCAGCGCGAAGTCGATCATCATGATCGCGTTCTTCTTCACGATGCCGATCAGCATGATCAGGCCGACGAAACCATACAGGTCGAGCTGATTGCCGGTGACCATCAGCGTGAGCAATCCGCCGAAGGCGGCCGCCGGCAGCCCGGAGAGAATCGTGAGCGGATGAATAAAGCTTTCGTACAGGATGCCCAGAATAATGTAGATGACCAGCACGGTGACGATCAGCAGGATGCCCAGGGTCTTCAGCGAGCCCTGGAACGCCTGCGCAGTGCCCTGAAAACTGCCGGTAATGTTCGCCGGCAGCACCTGCCGCGCCAGGCGCTCGACCTCGGTGACCGCTTGTCCCAGCGAGAACCCGGGCGCGAGGTTGAAGGAAAGCGTGACGGCCGGCGACTGGCCGATGTGGTTGACCGTGAGCGGGCCGTAGGTGCGCTCCATGTGGGCCACGGTGTTCAGCGGGACCAGTTGGCCGCCGCTCGAACGGATGTAGAGCAGCGAAAGCGTCTGCGGATCGTCCTGATATTTCGGCTCGAGCTCCGTCTCGACCCAGTATTCGTTGTTGGGCGCGTAGATGGTGGAAATCTGGCGGCTGCCGTAGGCGGTGAACAGCGCATCCTCGATCTGCTCCGCGCTCAGTCCGAGGACGGAAGCCTTGTTGCGGTCGATGACGACGTTCACCTGCGGATTCTTGAGCTGGAGATCGCTCGCGACCTCGATGATCCCGGGAAGCTTCTTCATCTGCGCTTCGAGCAGGGGCGCGTACTGGTATAGCTCGGTGGTGTCCGGGCTCGAGAGCGCATACTGATACTGGCTCTTCGTCATGTGCCCGCCGATATTGATCGGCGGCGGATTCTGGAGGAAGACGCGGATGCCGGGCACGGTGTCGACCTTCGGCCGCATCTGAGCCATGATCTCGTCGGTGGTCAAATGATGAGCGAAGAGCGGGTGCAGGTCTTCGACCAGCCGTTCGAGCGTGGGGTGTCCGGCAGCGCGAGCCTTCAGCGATTCGTACGCGGGCGATGGAGTCCACTGGCGTTCCGAGAGCGGCTTCAGGTGGGCGAACAGGTGGCCGGTGTTGTTGGCGCCCATGAAACCGCCGCCCGCGGTCGAAAAAAACTGCCCGACGTTGGGATTGGCGATGACGATGTTGTTGAGCGCCCTCTGATACTGTTCGAGCGCGCGGAACGAGACGCCCTGCACCGCCTCGTCGTAGACCATGATTTCGCCGCTGTCGCCGCTGGGCAGAAAACCCTTCGGGATGGTGATGAACTGCCAGGCGGTGACGGCCAGCATGACGCCGGCGAGCGAGATGGTGAGCAGGCGGTGCTCGAGGAACCAGCGCAGGCTGCGCGAGTACCCGCCAACCATCGCGTCGAATCCGCGCTGCGTGACCTGATAGAAGCGGCCGTGGGCCTTGGCTTCCGATTCCGCGCGCAGGAAACGGCTGCAGAGCATCGGAGTCAGTGTCAGCGAGACGAAGCCCGACACCACCACCGCCATCATGATCACCACAGAAAATTCGTGCAGCAGGCGCCCAAGAATCCCTCCCATGAAAAGGACGGGAAGGAAGACGGCCGCGAGCGACATCGTCATCGAGACGATGGTGAAGCCGATTTCGCGCGAGCCGCGCAGCGCCGCTTCCATCGGCCGCTCGCCCATCTCCATGTGGCGCACGATGTTTTCGAGCATGACGATGGCGTCGTCGACGACGAAGCCCACCGACAGCGTCAGCGCCATCAGCGATAAATTGTCGAGCGTATAGCCCAGCTCGTACATCACCGCGAACGTGCCGACGATCGACATCGGCAGCGCCAGGCTGGGAATGAGCGTCGCCGAGACGTTTCGCAGGAACAGGAAAATCACCAGCACGACGAGGCAGACCGCCAGCCACAACGTGAACTTGACGTCGCTCACCGATTCCCGGATGTCCTGCGAGCGATCGTAGAGCGTATCGATGTGCACCGACGGCGGAATCTGCGTTTCCAGTTGCGGCAGAACTTTCCGGATGCCGTCGACCACTTCCACCGTGTTCGTGCCCGGCTGCCGCTGGATCGCCAGAATCACCGCCCGCTGGTTGCTGTATTTCGCCGTGTTGAACCAGCTGATGGTCTTGTCGTTCTGGATGCTGTCGAGAACATTGCCCAGCTCATCGAGCCGGACCGGCGAACCGTTGCGGTAGGCGACGATGATCGGACGATAAGCGGCGGCGTCATTGAGCTGGCCGGTGGCCTGCACCGTATAGGCCGTGTTCTGGCCCCACAGCGTGCCGGTGGGCAGGTTGGCGTTGGCATTCTGCACCGCGGCGATCACGTCGTTCAGCCCGATTTGCCGGGCGGCCAGTTTCATCGGGTTCAACTGGATGCGCACCGCGTACTGCGCCGAGCCGTAGACGTTCACCTCCGCCACGCCGCTCACCATCGAGATGTGCTGGCCCAACAGGCTCTCCGCGTACCCGTCCACCTGATAGATCGGCAGCGTCGACGAGCTGATCGCCAGGTAGAGCACCGGCTGGTCGGCCGGATTCTGCTTGGAATAGGTGGGCGGACTCGGCATGTTCGGCGGGAGCTGGCGGGAGGCGCTGGCGATGGCCGCTTGCACGTCCTGGGCCGCGGCGTCGATATTGCGGCTCAGGGAGAACTGCAGGGTGATCGACGTCGAGCCGAGCGAACTCTGCGAATTCATCGAGTCGAGGCCCGCGATCGTCGAGAACTGCTTCTCGAGCGGCAGCGCCACCGACGAAGCCATCGTTTCCGGGCTGGCGCCGGGCAGTCCGGCGTTCACGTTGATCGTGGGGTAATCGACGCTGGGCAGGTCGCTGACCGGCAGCGCGAGATAGCCCATGATGCCGAACAGCAGAATGGCGAACATGGCCAGCGTCGTCATGACCGGCCGCTTGATGAACAGTTCGGCAATGCTCATGGCTTTGGTCCTGTAGCTCCCGGCTAGGGAGTCGAACGAATATCCACGCGGGCGCCCGGGATCAGCCGCAGCTGGCCCTCGGTGACGACGGTATCGCCCGGCGACAAGCCGCTGGCGATCACGGCTTCGCCCTGCTGCTGGCGCTTCACGGTCACCGTCTTCATTTGCACCGTGTTGTCCTTGCCCACCACCCACACATACGAGCCCTGCTGGCTAGTCTGCAGTGCCAGCGAGGGAACCACGACGGCGTTCGCCTCCTCGCCCAGCCGCAAATTCACCGTGACGAATTCGCCGGGCCAGAGGCGATGATCGGCGTTGGGGAACGTCGCTTTCAGCTTGATGGTGCCCGTGGTGGCATTGACGTTGTTGTCGACAAAACTCAAATAGCCGGCCTCCGGATGCTCGGTGTCGCTCTGCGTAAGAGCTTGAACGGGAGCGCGCGCCGCCAGCGCATCGCGAAGCTGCGAGAGCAGGTCCTCCGGAACCGAGAAATCGATGTAGATCGGATTGATCTGGTTGATCGTGACGAACACCGGGGCGGTGTTCGCTTTCACCAGATTGCCCGCGAACACGCCCAATCCGCCCGTCTTCCCATCCATCGGCGAGTAAATCTTGCAATAGGAAAGCTGCAACCTGGCCGATTCCACGGCCGCGCGATCGGCCGCGACGGTGGCATTGGCGGAATCGGCCGTCGACTTGTACTGGTCGTACTGCTGCTGGGGAATGATCCCTTCACCGAGCAGCGATTTATAGCGTTCGGCGGTGATGGCGGCGATTTTCGCCTGGGCGGTGTCCCTGGCGAGATTGCTCTCGGCCTGATCGAGGGTCGCCTGAAACGGCTGCGGATCGATCGTGAAGAGCAATTGACCCTTGCGAACGAAATCTCCCTGCTTGAAGAATACGCCGGTCAGCTCACCGGTCACCAGGGACTCGACCTGGACATTCGAATACGCCTCGCCCGTCCCGATGGCCTCGACGACGTTTGGCAGGTTTTTGCGCACCGCCTGGGCTACTCGCACCGGTACCGCCGGAGGCGGCGCCGCCGATTCCACTTTTTTGGCCTGCGAACAGCCTGCCGCCATACCGGCAACAACCGCCAGTCCGGCGGCTACAAGCAGTCTACTCCGCATGCTTTTGCTCATTTCCGAATGGGTTTACCACCTCATCTTTGGACGCCGCATTCGCCCCGGCGGTTTCGAATCTTTACCTTTCCGGAGGCGAGCAAGCCACGTTCACGGGCTCATTTCCCTCGCTCCCGGCCCGCCCGGCCGGAACGAAAAACGGAGGGAAAGCGGATCTCCCGTCTCCACAATATTGTTACCGGTGTCGCGGATGGGGTCAACTCCGCGCCGCTGCTGTGCTAACATCTTTGTTCTTCGTTCGACCGGCTGATCTTGTTCGAGGAGATGACTTTGGCTGCACCAACGAAATTCCTGTTGCCCGACCACATAATCGAATCGCTCGACGCCTACATCGCCACCGGCGGCGGAGAGGGTCTCAAAAAGGCGCTGAAGATGACCCCCGCCGAGGTCATGGCCGAGGTCAGGAAGGCCAACCTGCGCGGACGCGGCGGCGCGGGCTTTCCGACCGCGATCAAGTGGAGCACGATCGCCCACAGCCCCTGCCCCACGCGCTACCTGGTGTGCAACGCGGCCGAGGGCGAGCCGGGCACGTTCAAGGACCGGACCATGATCCGGCGGAATCCCTATCAGCTGCTCGAAGGAATTCAGATCGTCGCCCACGTCATCACAGCCAAGAGATGCTTCATCGGGATGAAGACCAGCTTCGAGCGCGAGTACCGGAGACTCTCCGGCGCCATCGAGGAGATGACCGCCCGCGGCATGATCCACACCCCGGTCCAGATCGTGCGCGGGCCGGAAGACTATCTGCTCGGCGAGGAACGCGCGATGCTCGAGGTGATCGAGGGCAAGGAAGCCATGCCGCGCGAGGCCGATAACCCGCCCTATCAGATCGGCCTGTTCACCCGCACCATGTTCGACGTCTACGAGCCGAATCCCACCGACGTGAACAACGCCGAAACGCTTTCGAACGTCGGCCACATCCTCCGCGAAGGCGCCGACTGGTTCCGCTCGATGGGCACGGCCGATACGCCGGGGACGATGGTCTTCACGATTTGCGGCGATGTTCAAACGCCTTGCGTCGTCGAGCTGCCGATGGGAACGTCGTTGCGCGAATTGATCGAGGTTTGGGGCGGCGGCACGAAGCCGGGCCGGAAAGTGAAAGCCATCTACTCGGGCGTGACGAATCCGGTGATCACGGCCGACAGCCTGGATACGCCGCTCGATTTCGGATCGATGCGGAAGATCGGCGCCGGCCTGGGCTCGGGCGGCTACATCATCTACGACGACTCGACCTGCATGGTGCGCGTGGCGCACCGCTACGCGGAATTTCTCTACCTCGAATCCTGCGGCCAGTGCGCCTCGTGCAAGGACGGCGGCCACACAGCCACAATTCACCTGCGCAAACTGGTGGAAGGAACCGGAACCTCCATCGACGTGGCCGCGGCGCTGCAAGCGGCCGTGAAAGCCCCCAGTGGCACCCGCTGCTTCCTGCCGAGCGAGCTCGCGAACATCGTGCCCAGCACCGTCAACGCCTTCCCCGACGAGTTCGCCGCCCACTACAACCGCGGCTGCCGCGACCACGCCGACATCCACGTCCCCAAAATCGCCGATTACGACGAATCAGCCCGCAACTTCATCTACACCCACGGCCGCACCACACCCTAGCGCTCCGGGCGCACCTCGTGCCTTTGTTGGTCGCGGCTTTGGCGGCGGCATAAGACCCGCAGATCCAAAGGGCTTTAGCCCCTGTGTGTCAACTTCGTTTTTCGTAAGGGCACGGCTTCAGCCGTGCCGCAAGTGCCCGCACGTCAACGCGGCTTCAGCCGCTGAGGGCTACATTTTCTGGTTGCCACACAGACTCTTTAGCCCCTGAGGCCGCTGGCCGGGCTTTCCCCGCAGACTCTCCAGCATGGACCGCGCTTCCGGCATTTGCCGCTTACCACACAGACTCCGGGGCCGCGCTGTCACGACTTACAAGAGGGTCTTCGTTCTCTTCTGGAGGTGTAAACTGTAGACAAAAGTCCGGCATCTCGCTACGACGGTCGTGGGGACAGAACGCGGGAAGCGGCGGGCTGGAAGGAAGGGGCGATGTTCGACGAGCTGGTCATCTCCGGCGCCAAACGCCGCCCTACGCACACTCGCTGGACGTTCCTGGTTTCCCTGGCCGGGGAGTTGAGCGCTCTCGGCGTTCTGCTGGTAATCCCGACGATCCGCATTCAGGCGCTGCCGTTCGGCTGGCACGAAATGAGTTTGCTGCCGCCGCCGGCGCCCAGCGCGGCTCCGCAACTAACGCACGTCGCGAGCAACAACCAGCCGCCGGCCCACCACGTAATGACCGTTGCTCCGTTCGCTCCCCCTCACGCAAAAATCATCCACGATCCGACGCCGGCGACGATCGCAGGCGGCACAGGGCCGCTGCAATTTCCCGGAGCGATTCCCGGCGTTGGCGGCAACGACCCGTGGACCTCGATTCTCTCGCAGGGTGGTCCCGAGCCGCCCGGCCTGGCTCCGATTCTCAGCATCGGCGGCGAAGTGCAATCGGCAAAGTTGATTCACATGGTCCGGCCGGAGTATCCGCTGGACGCCCGCAAGGCGCACGTCCAGGGAACGGTGATCCTTGCCGCGAGGATCGCCAGGGACGGAACGGTGGTGGCGCTGCGCTATGTTAATGGTCCGGCGTCGCTCGTCCCGGCCGTCGAAGAGGCCGTGAGCCAGTGGCGTTACCGGCCGACACTCCTGAACGGCCAGCCGATGGAAGTGGAGACCACGATCACGGTGATTTTCAGATTGGTACCTCCCAAACGAGGCAAGCATCCGGCCGCCCAAGGCCCAGCCAAGGACACCGGCTCAGGCGGATGAACACGTTCCGAATCGCACTCGCCAACATCCGCTTTCCGGCGACTCCCAACGAATCAGTCGCTTTGGCCGAACAAGCCATCGCTCGGGCGTCCATCGAGCGCGCCGGCATCATCTGCTTTCCCGAATGCTACGTTCCCGGTTACCGGGCAATGGGGAAGCCGGTACCGCCACCGGACCCCGCGTTCCTTGAACGCGCATGGTCCGCCATCGCAGAGGCCGCGGCGAAGGCAAACGTCGCTGTTGTTCTCGGCACCGAACGCGTGGTCGATGGCGCCTTGTTCGCCACCGCGCTGGTCATCAACGCGGACGGAACAATCGCCGGCTTCCAGGACAAAGTCCAGATCGATCCCTCCGAGGAAGTTACATATTCCCCCGGCTCGGGAAGGCGCGTCTTCCAGACCGGGCCGCTGACCTTTGGCATCTCGATCTGCCATGAGGGTTGGCGCTATCCGGAAACGGTCCGCTGGGCCGCGCGGCGCGGCGCGCAGATTGTGTTCCACCCTCATTTCCACGAAGCCGAGCCCGGCGGTTACGTGCCCACGAGTTTCGCCGATCCCGCAAACTCATTTCACGAGAAAGCCATCTTGTGCCGCGCCGCCGAGAACACCTGCTATTTCGCCAGCGTGAACTGCGCGAGTCCCGGTTCGCCGACTACGTTCTGCGGTGGTGCGCCCCGACGGGACGCTGCTCGGCTACCAGCCATACGGTAAAGAAGGATTGCTCGTAACGGATATCGACCTCTCCGCCGCCACGGGCCTGCTCGCCGCGCGTTGTAAAACTTTCTAGCGCCCATTTTTCTCCGGACTTTCCACGCATCGCTGAACTCTGCGCCCCCTGCGCTCGACCATCCCCGTAGCACAGGCATTCCTGCCTGTGCGCTTTTGCTTTTTTTCCCCCGCGTGCCGGACCAGCGCCCCATGTAGCGCCGGCGTCCCGCCGGCGTTTTTCTCCGTGCATCGAAGAATCCATTCGCCGGGGACATGGACGAATCCGGGGGGATCCCTCTTCCCTTCCCGGGTGTAAACTATGGGAAAACTCGGGCATCAGGCAGTTATCCGGTTCCGGCAGCCGCCAGGGGACGAAGCTGGAAGGCGACAGCCGGAAGGAGGATACGATGTTCAACGAACTGCCACTCTCGGGCCCCAAACGTCGTCCTACGCAAACCCGCTGGACCTTCCTGCTCTCGCTCGGCGGAGAGCTGACCGTACTCGCCGTTCTGCTCCTCATCCCGCTCATCTACGTTCAAGGGCTTCCCTTCGGCTGGCACGAAACGATGCTTCTGCCGCCGCTACCACCCACCGCGCCGCCAACGATGGCGCGAGCCACATCCCAAGCCCCGCCGCGGGGCGCCACCATGCTCGCAATGCCGGCATTCATTCCGCCCCATCCCGTCATCGTTCACGATTCCTTCGCGACCTCAGCCGCTCCAGGCTCGGGGAACGTCCCCATTCCAGGCACAATTCCGGGCACGGGCAGCAACGGCCGCTGGACCTCCATTCTCCCGTCAACCGGCCCGGCGCCGCCTCCAGCCTCAACCACCGGACCTTCGCGCGTGAAACTTGGCGGAGATGTGGAGGCCGCCAAGCTCATCCGCATGGTTCGGCCCATCTATCCGTCGATCGCGCGCCAGGCTCGCATCCAGGGGACGGTGGTGCTGACGGCGATCATCGGGGAAGACGGCAGGGTCGAGATGCTGCACTACGTTTCCGGTCCGCCGCTTCTCGTTCAGGCCGCTTTGGATGCGGTACGCCAGTGGCGCTACGCACCCACGCTGCTGAACGGGCGACCCGTGTCGGTGGAAACAACGATCACAGTCGTCTTCACATTGGGTGATCCGGGCGGTGGCGCGCCGGGAGGCCCAGGCGCGGCCTCGGCAACCACTACTTAGGAGTGAGACTCTTCGGATGGAAACCGCAGGGCGGGGTTGCCCCGCCCCTGCGAGAAGATGCTTCAGCCTTGAGCGGCTTGGTCGAGGAACAGAATCACGCGGCCCTGCGGACGCACGCGCGCGGCGGGATAAGGCGCGATTTCCTCCGGAGACAAACTGAGGATCTTGCGCACGATCGCGCCCTTGTCCGGCCCGGAGACCAGGAAGAAAACTTCGCGCGCCGCGTTCAGCACCGCGAGCGTGAGCGTGAGCCGCAGCGGTGGCTCGGCTGCCACGCGAACGGGCATCACCCACCGCTTCTCTTCCTCGAGCGCCGCAGAGCCCGGAAAGATCGATGCCGTGTGCCCCTCCGGCCCCATTCCCAGAAGCACCAGGTCGAACTGCGGCACGCTGTCGCCGAAATGGGTGCGCAGCGTCCGCTCGTAGGCTTCGGCGGCATGCTCGGGATCGGCGAAGGAGGTGGGCATCGGGTGGACGTTTGCCGGCGCGATCCCCAGCGGATCGATGAGCGCCTTGCGCGCCATCCGGCAATTGCTCAGCGGATCGCTGTGGGGAACATAGCGTTCGTCGCCCCAGAACAGGTGCGTGCGGCTCCAGTCGATGCGCTCGCGATATTCCGAAGCGAGAATTTCGTACAGGCGGCGCGGCGTGCTCCCGCCGGCAAGAGCGAGATCGAACCGCCCGCGTGCCTCAAGAGCGTTCGCCGCGGACTGCGCCAGTTCGGCTGCGGCGGCGTGGCTGAGCGCCTCGCGGTCTTCCCAAACGCTCGTCTGCCAGCTCATGACGCCGCGGCGCTCCCGAGCAGGGGCGAGGCGCTGAGCCGTTCGGCTTCCTTCGGTCCCCAGCTCCCGGCCGGATAGAGTGCGATGGGCGGCGGCGTTTCGAGAATCGGCGTATAGAGCCGCCAGGAAGCTTCCACCCAGTCGTCGCGAACGAACTGCGTCGCGTCGCCGAGCAGCACGTCGAGCAGCAGCGTTTCATACGCTTCGGGCGAGGGCTCGAACGCCTCGCTGTAGCGGAAATGCAGGTTCTGCGTGACCACGCGGAACGGCAGGCCCGGCGTTTTCACCTCGAATTGCACGTCGAAACCTTCGTCGGGCTGGATCGTGATCATGAGCGCATTCGGGTGCAGCGAGGAGCAGGCGAACGGCTGGAAAAGCGAGACGGGAGGGCAGCGGAAATTCACCACAATGCGGCTCGCGCGGCTCGGCAATCGCTTGCCCGTGCGCAGATAGAACGGCACGCCCTGCCAGCGCCAGTTGGAGATGCGCAGGCGCATGGCGACGAACGTCTCCGTGCGCGAATCGGGCGCAACGTCCGGCTCCTGGCGATAACCGGCCACCGGCTTGCCGTCAATTTCGCCGCGCGCGTACTGGCCTAAAACCACGTCCCCGGGCCCGATCGGCCGGATCGATTTCAGCACCTTCACCTTCTCGTGCTGGATCGCGTCGGCATCGAAACTGGCGGGCGGCTCCATGGCGGTGAGAGTGAGGAGCTGGGTGAGGTGATTCTGAATCATGTCGCGAAGAGCGCCGGCGGTGTCGTAATAGCGGCCGCGGTGCTCGATGCCGAGCGATTCGGCGACGACGATCTCGACCGATTCGACGCGGTCGCGATTCCAGAGCGGCTCGAAAAGAGAATTCGCGAAGCGGAAGACCAATAGGTTCTGCACGGTCTCCTTGCCGAGGTAGTGATCGATGCGGTAGACCTGCTTCTCCTCGAAATATTTGTGCACGAGGCGGTTCAGCGATTCGGCCGAGTCGGCGTCGCGCCCGAACGGCTTTTCAATCACCAGCCGCGTCCAGCCCTGGCTCTGGTTCAGTCCCGCTTCGCCCAGCCGCGTGATCGACAGCGGAAAGACGGTGGGCGGCAGCGCCAGGTAGAAAACGCGGTTGCCGCTGAGCTGCTCGGATTTTTCGAGCGCGGCGACGCGCTCGGCGAGCGCGCGGTAATCCTCCGGTCCGCCATGGCCGATGGTCTGGTAGAAAAGCGTCTCCTCGACCCATTGCGGATCGATCTTCACGCCCGCCAGTTCGTCGGCCTCCTTCAGGATTTTCTGACGAAACGCCTCGTCGTTCCGTTCCGAGTCGGTGGCGACGCCAAGGATGCGGAAGCGTTTTTCGGCGGGAACGTCATGCGACAACCGGTAGAGAGCGGGCAGGAGCTTGCGGCTGGCCAGATCCCCGGATGCGCCCACAATTACGAATAAATCGCGTCAATTGACCCACTGATTCACGGCGTTTCCTTTCCTCAGTCCTTTTCCTTTTTGCGGTCCAGATGCACGCCCAGGCGGGCGAGATCGGCCGTTAATTGCTCCGGATTCTTGTAGTGGACAACGCGCATGCCGACGCGCGCCGCGGCTTCGATGTTGATGTCGCGATCGTCGATGAAAACCGATTCGGCGGGCGAGCGCTGGGTGATGCTGAGCGCCAGATGGTAGATCTTTTCGTCCGGCTTGCGCACGCCGAGGAAGCAGGATGTGAAAAAAATCGAGAACAGCTCCCGCAGCTTGAATTTCTTGATGCGGTATTCGTTCAGCTCGCACGATTCGTTGTTGAGCGTGGCCACCAGCCAGCGCTTCGCGGCGCTGAGACGCCTGACGACGGCCAGGGCATCGGGATGCTCGTGCGACTGGCTGTAGAGGAACGATTCGAACTCGTCGCGCGTGAACGGGCGGCGGCGATAGAAGACCGTGCGCCGCAGATACTCATCGAGCGTGATCTGCCCCATTTCAAAAGCGTCGACCACCATTTCGTGACGGCTGGCGAACTCCTCCGCATCCAGGCCGAATTTTTCGATGGCGCGGTGGCGCGCGCCGCGGTCCCAGCCATTGCTCAGGATCACGCCGCCGATATCGAAGAATAGAGCTGTGGGTTCAGCCACGGGCAATTGCCTCCAGTCGTTTGAGGGCGGCAGCGACGTCGCCGCCGAGATGAACGCGAAGCACGCGGCGCCCGCGCTGGGTGAGCGCCTGCCAGTCGCCGAGCGCCTGCGCGCGAATCAGCGCGCCGAAAGTGTAATCGGTTTCCGGCACGTCGAGATCGGGCGCGGCGTCGTCGACGAGTTGCAGGAAGAGGCCGGTGTTCGGCCCTCCCTTGTGAAACTGGCCCGTGGAATGCAAAAAGCGGGGGCCGTAGCCGACGGTGGTGGCGACTTTCACGCGGTCGCGCAACGCCACGCGAATCGCTTCGAGCGCCGCGGTGGTTTCCTTGCGCGGATCGAGATAGGCCTGCAAGGCAATGTAGTCGCCCGCGTGCGCCTGGCCTAGCCATGCGGCAAAGGCTTTTTGCAGCCCGGCCTGGTCCTCGGCGCGAACCGGTTCCGAGCCGGCCGGCGCCTGTTTCCCGCCGCCTTCCTTCATCGCCTGCCGCGCCAGATCTTTCGCCAGTTGAACGTCGGGCTGGGTGAACGGATGGATGCCGAGCACGGAGCCGGCGGCGGGCACGGCAACTTCCCAGCGGAAGAATTCCTGCGCGATATCGAGAGAGTCGCCCAGATGAATCCGGACCACCGGATGGCCGGCGGCTTCGAGCGCGCCAAGCTGCCCGTTGCCTTCCGCTTCCTTGCCGAAACGCAAATCCGCGAAAACACGATCGGTGCCATAAACGGAGGGATCGCCGAGCGGTTCGCCGGCGACCGGCAGAATGCCGCGGCCGCTCTTGCCGGTGCTTTCGGCGACCAGTTGCTCGAGCCAGAACGGGCAGCGCGGCCATCGCCGAGCCGGAGCAGAAGGTGAGCTTGTCGCGGCCGGCGCGCGCGGCTTCGCCGAGCAGGGCGCCGAGCGTGACGCCCGGATTTTCGCGCACGGGAACGCCGGGCGCGCACGCCTGTCTCATCACCCAGGCGCGGCCGAGCAGATGGGTGAGATCGACGCCGATCACCGCCGCGGGCACGAGGCCGAAATGGGTGAGCGCGGAGTAGCGCCCGCCGACGTCGGCCGTGGCGCGGAAGACGCGGCGGAAGCCGCGTTCCGAGCCGAGTTTTTCGAGCGGCGTTTCGGGATCGGTGATCGCGACGAATTGCGAGCCGCGGTCGCCGCCGCTGAGCCGGCTCCAGAAATAGCGGAAGAAGGAGAGTGTTTCAGTGGTGGTGCCGGATTTGCTCGAGACGATGAAGAGCGTGTGCTTCAGGTCGATCCGCTTCTCGACCGCGCGGACGGCGGCCGGATGCGTGCTGTCGAGCGCGAGCAGTTCGGGGCAGCCGGGAGCATTGTCGAACGTGGTCTGGAAAACCTCGGGCGCCAGACTCGAACCGCCCATGCCGAGCAGCACCGCGTGGGTGAATCCGTCCTTGCGCACCCGCTCGCGGAATTCGATGAGGTCTGCGACCGCTTCGTGCATTTTCTCGGGAAGATCGAGCCAGCCCATGCGGTCGGTGATTTCCGGCACGGGCGTGGGCGACCAGAGCGTGTAATCCTTCTCCCAGAAACGCCGGGAGAATCCGTTCTGATCCCATTCGGCGAGGCGCTTCTCGACGTTCGGCGCGAGCGCTCCGGCATGGATCGACTGCGGATCGAGGCCGCCGGCGAGAATCTTTTTGCGCTTCTGGTCTAGGGTCGCCATCAGGTCCTCGTACGATTTGGCGAAAGAGGCGACGCCTTCCACCTGGAGCTGCTCGGTGATGGCGTCGAGAGAGATGCCGAACTTTTCGAGGGCGGCGAGATCGGCCACGGCCTGCTCGGGATCCTGGTCGATCGTCGCGCCGCGCACCTGGCCGTGATCGGCGAAAGCGTCGAGCGTCTGGGGCGGCATGGTGTTGACGGTGTCGGGGCCGATCATTTCCTCGACGTAGAGAACGTCGCGATAAGCGGGATTCTTGGTGCTGGTGCTCGCCCACAGGACGCGCTGCGGACGAACGCCGCGCCGGCGCCATTCGGCGAACGCGTCTCCCTGGAAAATCTCGCGAAAACGCTGATAAACGCGCCGGCTGTTGGCGATGCCGATCTTTCCGCGCAGGGCGAGCGCTTCCGGCGTGCCGGCCTTCTCGAGCGCGTTGTCGACGGTGGTGTCGACGCGGCTGACGAAAAAGGACGCGACCGACGCGATACGCTCCGGCTTGGCGCAGCGGGCCAGTCCGTTCAGGAAGGCGCGCGTGACCGCATTGTAGTGCGCCAGGGAAAACATCAGCGTGATGTTGACGTTGATGCCCTCGCCGAGCAGAACTTCGACCGCCGGAATGCCTTCCGGCGTCGAAGGGATCTTGATCATCAGGTTGGGGCGGTCAACCGATTTCCAGAGCCGTCGCGCCTCGTCGATGCTCTTCTGCGTTTCGTGGGCCAGCTTGGGCGAAACCTCGAGGCTCACGTAGCCGTCCGCGCCCTTCGTGCGCTCCCAAACCGGGCGCATCGCGTCGGTGGCCATGCGAATGTCCTCGATGGCGAGTTGCTCGAAGAGGGATTCGGGCTCGGCCATCGCGTCCCTCTTCAACATCGCGGCGAGAGCTTCGTCGTAGTCGCTCGACCCGCCGATGGCTTTATCGAAAATCGTGGGATTGCTGGTCATCCCGGTGACGCCTTTTTCTTCCATCAGGCGTTTCAGTTCGCCACTCTCGATGAGGCTGCGCCGGATGTAATCCAGCCAGATCGACTGGCCCTGCTGGCGCAATTCCGCCACCGGGTTCGCTTGCGTCGTCTTCGAACCGGTACCTGTCTGCGGATTCATGATTCCCCCTTCGTGATATGGATGCCGGAGCCAGCCCGCCGGGAGCACAAAACTTCGTCATGGCGCCGGGTGGCGCCACTTTCCCCGCGAATTTCCCAACGGAGCAGCGGCGATCAAAATGCCAAGCCGGGCGGAGACGGAGTCCGCGGTTATGGCTTGCCCTTGCGGCGGGCTTTCGAAGGCCGCCGTTTGCCTTCAAGGTAACGCCTTTCGAGTTCGAGCGTCTTTTCGAGCCGCCGCCGGTGTCTTTCTTCCCCGGAGAACTGGGCGTTAAGAAAAGTTTGCACCAACTCGCGAGCCAGGTAGTTGCCGATGATCCGCGCGCCGAGAACCAGCACGTTCATGTCGTCGTGCTCGACGCCCTGGTGCGCGGAATACGAGTCGTGGCAGATACCGGCGCGGATCCCGGGAATCTTGTTGGCGGCAACCGACGCGCCCACTCCGCTCCCGCAGATCACGATGCCTCGGTCGGCGCGCTTCTCGATCACACCCAGACCAACGGCTTCCGCGTAGTCAGGATAGTCGGCGGGTTCATCGTTGTAGACGCCAAGGTCGAGAACCGTGTGGCCGAGGCTTTGCATGTACGCCAACAGATCCTGCTTCAAGTCGAAGCCGGCGTGATCGGAACCCAGCGCAATCTTCATCCGCCACTCCCCCACAGCACGCCAAAGTCTCTGGCCGATCGAAAGCGAAGTACAGGCAGTTTTCTATTATGCACCCGGGCGAGCCGGCGGCCAAAAATAGGCTCAATGGGTCGCACAACGAGGGATTTGCCGCATTTTCCGCCCCTTCCCGCCCGCCCCGGCCGGGGATAGAATCGGCGGAAAGGTACTGTCGATGGCGCCGAAGAAACGGCCGAAAGTCGTCCTCACGATCGGGCACTCGACCCGCACGCTCGAGGCATTGATCGAGCTGCTCGATGCGCACCGCGTCGAACGCCTCGTCGACGTGCGCACGATTCCCCGCTCGCGCCGGAATCCGCAATTCAACCGCGAGACGCTCCCCGCGGCGCTGCGAAAAGCGCGCATCGGCTACCGGCACATGAAGGCGCTCGGCGGACTGCGCCACGCGCGACGCGATTCGCCCAACACCGCCTGGCGAAACGCCAGCTTCCGCGGCTACGCCGATTACATGCTCGAACCCGAATTTGCCGCGGCGCTCGACCGTTTGATCGAGCTGGCCGCCGAAAAACGCACGGCGGTGATGTGCGCCGAAGCGGTTCCCTGGCGCTGCCATCGGTCGATGATCGCCGACGCCCTCCTAGCGCGCGGCATCGCCGTCGAGCACATCCTCAGCGCGAAACGCGCCGAACCCCATCACCTCACCGACTTCGCGCGAGTCGAAGGCGAACGAATCACCTACCCAGGCGAGCCGTTGCTGCCGGGAATGGAAGCGGGCTCAGAGCTTGTGTAGAGCCGCCCGGAATTTATCCCGACGGGTCGGGAGGGCGGCACTTGTCGAACGAAAATAAGGATGGCGGGCTGAAGCCCGCCTCTACACGGCCGGCCCCGCGTATTGCCCAAATTGCTTGTGACACGTCCGCACTGGCGCGAGACGGCACAAGCCGCGCTGTTTGGGCTTAGGGCGTCGCGCGCGGCGCGGCGGTTGCTCCGGCCGGCTCTCCGCCAACGAGTTGCTGCGCGACGATCAATTGGCGCGCCTCGGCGCGCATGCTCGGAATCCGCTTCGCAAACCACGCCGCCGATGCGATGCAAACGATTCCTCCAATCGCCACCGTCCACGCGACACCGATCGTGTCGGCCACGCCGCCGGCAAACAGCGAACCGAACGGTGCCAGCCCCATGAACATCATCGAGTAAAGGGCCATCACGCGCCCGCGCAGCCGGTCTGGAGACATCGCCTGCAGCAGCGTGTTCGTGCACGCCATTTCGAGCATCATTGCGAAACCGGAAGGGACAAGCACCAGGAAGGAGATCCAGAACCAGCGCGAAAACGCGAAGACGACGAGCGTCACGCCGAAAGCCACCGCGGAAACCGCAACCCAACGTCCCAGTCCCTCGAGCCGCGTCCGCGCCGCCAGAACCAGCGCCCCGGCAAGCGCTCCGATGCCGGTCGCGCCCATCAGCAAACCCAGCCCGCGCGCGCCGCCGTGCAGCACGCGATCGGCAAAGATCGGCATCAGCACCGTGTAAGGCATCGCCACCAGGCTCACCACCCCCACGAGCAAGAGCAGCGCCCAGATCGGCGCGCTTCGCCGCGCGAACCGGAAACCTTCGATCACATTTTCGACCGCCGAGCCGCGCTCCTGCCGCTCGAACCGGCCCTCGATCCGCATCATCATCAGGCCGGCGATCACCGCGATGTAACTGACGGCGTTCGCGAAAAAACACCACCCCTCGCCGATCGCCGCGACCAGGATCCCGGCGACCGCCGGCCCCACGACGCGCGCCGCGTTGAACATCGAAGAGTTCAGCGCGATGGCGTTCATCAGCGTTTCGCGGTCGACCATCTCGATCAGGAACGCCTGGCGCGCCGGAATATCGAACGCGTTCGAAACGCCCAGCGCCGTCGCCAGCACGATGATCTCCCAGACGCGAATCCGGCCCGAGAGCGTCAGCCACGCGAGCAGAGCCGCTTCCACCATCATCGAGGCCTGCGTCGCGATCACGATCCGCTGACGATTCGAACGGTCGGCCACGATCCCGCCCACCGGCGCCAGCAGGAACACCGGAATTTGCCCCGCGAAGCCGACCGTACCCAGCAACAGCGAAGAGCCGGTCATGCGGTAAACGAGCCAGGCCTGCGCGATCGTTTGCATCCAGGTCCCGGTCAGCGAGATGATCTGGCCGCCGAAAAACAGACGGAAATTGCGGAAGGCGAACGAGCGGAACATCGCTGGCAGACGCGGGCCAATCCGCCTCTTGCTTGCGGCGATTCTCGCGGCGTGCGTGTCGTCTTCAGACATTGCATTCCCTACGCGGGGAATTGCGGAAGCCGTGTTCGCCGCTCAGCAGCAGGCACGGGACGATTCACTCCACCGTTCGCCGCTTGGGCGGCGCCGGCGTACCGTCGATCTCTTCAATCGTGCGGAAAGAGCGTTTGAGAAACGGCGGCCAGGGCCGGCCGGTGCGGTGCCAGGCGCGAAGCCACCCGAGCGTTTTCGGGTCGCCGGGGTTGCCGCTGCCGAGTTCCTGGCCCTCGAGAGCGTAGCGTTTGTCGTGGCGAATGGCGTCGAGCGCCCGTTGCTGCTCGCGTTTCGCGACGAGCGAGGCGAGCCGGCATTCGAGGTAACGGTCGTCGGCTTTCGTCGTGCGCACCACCTCCGCGCCCGACTCCCTCAGCTGCTTGAAATGCCGTTCCAGCGCGGGCCCGGCGCCATAGTCGTCGAGCACCACCCGCGCCCGCTTCGGATCGATGCGGCGCATCGTTTCGCCGAGCAGGCGCTCGTAGTCGCGGTCGAGCAGCCGATTGATGGAGACCCGGTCGAACTCCTCGGGCGTGATTTGCGCGATGGCCCAATCCAGCCCCTGCGGCCGGTAGAAATCGATGCGGCCAAACAGTTCTTCCCAATACCGCGGCGAGTGAGCCGCTTTCGTATCGGCGACGCCGATGATCTCTTCCAGCTGCTGGAAAAGCGGGCGGGGAACCACGACAGCGGCCAGCACGGCGGCGCCGAAAATTTCGCCCTTGCCCGTTTCGTCGAGGCCGATGAGGAAATCCCTCGTTGGCGCAACGAATCGGCCGCCGAGAAGCTGATCGACGTGCCGCTGAGCTTCCAGCAGCGCCGGATCGTCGGAATCGGTAACGTAGAGCGTTCCGGTCGTGTAGTAGGTCCACTTCGCGTCGCTGTGGCGCACGCGCCACGTCTCGTACGCGCCGGTCACCTTTTCCTCGACGGCCCCCTGCTCGATGAGCCAGGACTTGATCCGTGCGCTCTGAGCCGGGTCCCGAACCATCCATTTCCGATTGGCGATGATTTTCATATGTGCGAAATGGCGCCGCCGGCCACGGCGCCGGGCGCAGCGAATCAAGGTAGCCTCACCAAGCGCTCCAGCGCAACTGGGCAGGCTTTGGGTTGGGTAGCCACGGTCAGTGCCTACCCTGACCGTGGGCTTGTCCCCGCCGGGAAAAGGCGATTTGTGATGCCGGATTGACTTGCCCTTCCGCGCCACCTACCATTTTCTTAAGGTGTCCCAAAACGATTTCCTGATCGGCAAAACCATCTCCCACTACCGGATTGTCGAAAGACTCGGTGGCGGCGGCATGGGTGTGGTCTACAAGGCCGAGGACACGAAGCTCGGCCGCGCGGTGGCGCTGAAATTTCTGCCCGAGGATGTCTCGCACGACCCGGCGGCGCTCGAGCGCTTCCAGCGCGAGGCGCGTGCCGCCAGCTCCCTGAACCATCCGAACATCTGCACAATTCACGACGTCGACGAGTATGAAGGCCGGCCCTTCATCGCAATGGAGCTGCTGAAGGGCGAAACGCTCAAGCACCGCCTCGCCGCGGGCCCGCTGTCGCTCGACACTCTGCTCGATCTCGGGATCGGCGTGGCCGACGCGCTCGACGCCGCCCACACCGAAGGCATCATTCATCGCGACATCAAGCCGGCAAACATTTTCATCACCGAGCGCGGCCAGGCGAAGGTGCTCGATTTCGGCCTGGCGAAAGTGATTCTGGCGACGGGCGACCAGACCACGGCTGCCGGCGCGCAGACGACGAACGAGGGAAATCTGACCAGTCCCGGCATGACGCTGGGCACCGTCGCCTATATGTCGCCCGAACAGGCGCGCGGCCGCGAGGTCGATGCGCGCAGCGACATCTTCTCCTTTGGCGCGGTTCTCTACGAAATGGCGACCGGGCGGCAGGCGTTCCCCGGAGCGACGTCGGCGAATGTTTTCGATGCGATTCTGAATCGCGCGCCGGTGGCCCCGGTGCGGCTGAATCCGCAGGTTCCGGCCGAACTCGAGCGAATCATCGACAAGTCGCTAGAGAAGGATTCGAAGCTTCGCTACCAGCACGCAGCCGACCTGCGTTCCGACCTCGAACGGATGAAACGCGACGCCGATTCGGGACGCATGGCGATTCCCGAGGCGGCCGTGCCCGCCGGTGAAGCTGTCGTTGCCGCGCCTCCCGACGCACCGACCGTCAGTACCGTCGCGGTGCCCCGTATCGCTTCGGGCAGTTCGGCCGTGGCCGTGGCCGCGGCCGCTCGGCGGAACACCTCGGCCGTCATCGCCGGAGCGCTGGTTTTGCTGGCCGTCCTGGCCGTCGCGGGATGGGGCGTTTACAGCTATCTGGCGCGGCCGGCTCCCGCGCAGCCGGCTCCCTTTCAGAACTTCACGATCAGCCAGGTGACAACCTCGGGCGAGGTGGCCGAGGCGGCCCTTTCTCCGGACGGAAAATACATCCTCAGCGCGAAGAGGAATGCGGGCCTCGAAAGCCTCTGGTTGCACAACGTCCCGACGTCGAGCGACACGCAGATCATCGCTCCCGACGCGGTGCAATACACCAGCCTGGCTTTCTCGCCCGACGGGGATTACATCTACTTCAAGCAAATCGCTTCCGCCACGCAGCACAACCTGTATCGCGCCACCGTGCTCGGCGGCACGCCGCAACTGATCGTCAAGGACGTCGACAGCAACATCACCTTTTCGCCTGACGACAAGCGCATCGCCTATATCCGGGCCAACGATCCCGTCGTGGATCAATCGCGTCTGCTCTCGGCCGCCATGGACGGCAGCGACGAGAAGACGCTCTTCAGCGGACCGGTCACCCTGGCGCTCAGCCGCTACGTGACATGGTCTCCCGACGGAAAGCGCATCGCATGGTCGATTTCCGCGGCCGGGAAAGCGCTCGGCGGCATCGTCATGTTCGACGTCGCATCCGGAAAAGCTCTCCCGTTCGCCACATTCGATGACAAGGGGGTCGCGAGTCTGGCCTGGCTGCCGGACGGTAGCGGTCTGCTCATCGGGTATCGGAGCATGGAGACGGTAGGTCACATGCAGATCGGCGTTCTTTCCTATCCCGAGGCAAAATTCCGGGCCGTAACTCGCGACACCAACAGCTATACGTCCTTCAGTGTTTCCGCCGACGGGAAAGTGATCGCCTCGGTGCAGGCCAAGGAGAGTTCGCGGCTCAATCTGCTGCCCGCCGCCGGCGCCAAAACGGCCGATCCGCCTTCCGCGTTTTCCGAGGAGCAGAACATCAACTCCTTCCACTGGGACGGCAGCGGCAATTTGCTTCTGACCGAGGCCGGAAAGCTGCTTCGCGTCTCGCCTGACGGCCTGTCGCAAACAACGCTCATCCACGACCCCGATTCGAGCGTCGATTCCGCCTCGGCTTGCCAGGGCGGGCGCTCCATCGTCTTCAGTTGGATTGGCCGCCGCGGGTCCAATACCTTTGATCTGTGGCGGGCCGGCGCCGACGGATCCAATCCCTTGCAGTTGACGAAGGGCATGAATGCTTTCGCGCCCGTTTGTTCCGCTGATGGGAAGTGGGTCTATTTCATGACGCTTTCGAGCGGACAGCCGTCGCTGCAAAGGGTGTCTTTCGAGAACGGCGGCGCGGGGGAAGAAATCCCCGGGAGCGCGGTGCCGAACAGCTTCATGGGCGCGCACGGTTTCGGTTTGTCTCCGGACGGAAAGCAATTGGCCTACGTGGCGTCGGTCGTCGATCCGGCGACGAAGAACGCCACGCAGAAACTCGCGCTCGTCAATATCGCTTCCGGACGCCCGCCGCGCGTGCTCAGCGCCAATCCGCGCCTCTCGCGTGGCCCGGTCTTCACGCCGGACGGAAAGGCGGTTGCGTATCCGGTTCGGGAAAAAGGAGTGGACAACGTTCTGGATTCAGCCGCTCGACGGCTCGCCCGGCCGTCAGATCACCAACTTTGCGGCGCAGGAAATCTTCGCGCTCTCGTGGTCGTCCGACGGCAAACAGCTCGCCATCCTCCGCATGGACTATAAGTCCGATATCGTGCTGCTTCGCGCCGCAAATCCCTGAGCGATCTTCCCGGCACTTCAGGCGCGTGATTCCCGCCTCCAGAGTTTGCGTGGCAACCTGGTTTTTCCTAAGGGCACGGCTTCAGCCGTGCCGTAACTGTCGCCAACTCCACGCGGCTTCAGCCGCTGGGGGCCGGGTCCGCAACTTGCCACACAAGGCTCTCCAGGCTGTGATTGACATGCCTTGCCGACCCGCCTAACATGCCTTCCCAATGTCCGCAAACGATTCTCTCGTCGGTAAAACCATATCCCATTACCGCGTTGCCGAAAGGCTCGGCGGCGGCGGGATGGGCGTCGTTTACAAGGCCGAGGACACCAAGCTCGGCCGCTCCGTCGCGCTGAAATTCCTGCCCGACAACGTCGCCGCCGACCATGCGGCTCTCGAGCGCTTCCAGCGCGAGGCCCGCGCCGCCAGTTCGCTCAACCACCCGAACATCTGCACGATTTACGACATCGACGAGCACGACGGCCGGCCCTTTATCGCGATGGAGCTTCTGAAGGGCGTCACCTTGAAGCACCGCATCGCCATGGGCCCGCTCCCGATCGATACTTTGCTCGACCTGGCGATCGGCGTGGCCGACGCCCTCGACGCCGCCCACCGCGAAGGCATCATCCATCGCGACATCAAGCCGGCAAACATCTTCATCACCGATCGCGGCCAGGCCAAGGTCCTCGATTTCGGCCTCGCGAAAGTCGTGACGCCCGCTGGAGGCGAAACCGCGACGGTCGGCGGCGCCCCGACGGTGGCCGAAGCGAATCTCACCAGCCCAGGCACGGCGCTGGGCACGGTCGCATACATGTCGCCCGAGCAGGCGCTCGGCCGGGTGGTCGACGCCCGCAGCGATATTTTTTCCTTCGGCGTGGTCCTCTACGAGATGGCGACGGGCCACCAGGCATTCGCCGGAGCGACGTCAGCCGAAATTTTCAACGCGATTTTGAATCGAGCGCCGGTGACGCCGGTGCGGCTGAACCCGCAGATCCCCCCCGAACTCGAGCGGATCATCAACCGCTCACTCGAAAAGGACGCGAAACTGCGTTACCAGCACGCCGACGATCTCCGCTCCGATCTCGAGCGCCTGAAACGCGACACCGATTCCGGCCGCTCGGCCGTCACCATGGCCGCACCCGCGGCGACGCCCGGCGTCGCCGGTGAGACCCCTTCGCCTGCGCCATCGGGCGGCACGCCCATCGGCACCGCCCCATCGTCCGCGGCCGTGTCCGCATCCGACAGCTCAGCCGTTGTCGCGGCGGCGCGGCGCCATAAATGGGGCGTCATGGTGGGAGCGGTCATCGCGCTTGCCATCCTGGCGGCCGCGGCATGGGGCGTGTATTCGTTCTTCTCCCGTCCAAAAGCGGTGCCCTTCCAGAATTTCACTATCAGCCAGGTGACCAGCTCGGGCGACGCGACGGCGGCGGCCATCTCGCCCGATGGCAAATATATATTGAGCGTGAAGACCGACGCCGGCCAGGAGAGCCTCTGGCTCCGCAACGTTCCGACGGGAAGCGACACCCAGGTCGTCGCGCCCGCAGCGACGCAGTACAGCGATCTGGCCTTTTCGCCCGACGGGAACTACATCTACTTCAAGCGGATGACGTCCAACATCAGCACCACCTTCGATCTCTTTCGCGCTCCGGTGCTCGGCGGCACGCCCCAGGTCGTCGCTCGCGACGTCGACAGCAACGTCACCTTTTCGCCCGACGGCAAAACCATGGCCTACCTCCGCGCCAACGACCCCGAAGTCGGCAAGTTCCGCGTGCTCACCGCCACGCCCGACGGCAGCAACGAGACGGTGCTCTACAGCGGCCCGTTGAGCGAGAGTTCGGTCTTCGCTGTCGCCTGGTCGCCCGAAACAAATCTCCTTGCCTGGCCTCAGAACCATCCGGAGAACGCCATGGGAGGTATCGGGCTGTTCGATTTGACCTCGAAAAAGGTGCGCACCTTCGTAGCCCTCAATGCGCGAATCACCCGGCTGGCGTGGACGCCCGACGCCAGCGGCCTGGTGGTCGCTGATCAGAACGTTGCAGACCGGCGGACGCACACAACTCGGCTTCGTCTCTTACCCCGCTGGCAAATTCACCTCCCTGACCCGCGATACCAACAACTATCCGTCTTTCTCCCTTTCCGGCGACGGCAACACCATCGCCACGGTGCAGCAAGTCCCGAATTTCCATCTGGCTCTGTTCTCTTCGACGGGCGCCGGGATCAGTGCCGCTCCCGCGGCTCTCGCCGAGACGCAGAACATCGACTCGTTCGCCTGGGACGGCGACAACTTGCTCCTGAACAAAGGCGCCGAAATCGTTCTTATCCCCCGCGACGGGCAGTCCTCGACCACTCTGATCCACGATCCCAACGCGCTCGTCATGTTTGTAGCCGCCTGCCCGGCCGCCCATTCGATTGTGTACAGCTCGTTTGCAGGCAGTCCCAATGTAACGCTCTGGCGCGCCGGCGCCGATGGCACGAACCCGGTGCAATTGACGCACGGGCAACTCGATTTCGCCCCGGTTTGCTCTCCCGATGGGAAGTGGGTCTATTACACGAACCAAGCCAACGGTCAGCTGATGAGGGTGTCTCTTGCCAACGGTGCTTCTGGCGGGCCGGTCCCCGGCACCGCCGTTCCCAACGGGATCCTCGCCGTTCCGATCTTCAGCCTCTCTCCCGATGGAAAGGAATTGGCGTTCCTGGCTTCGGTGATTGACCCCGCGACCAAAGTCGCCTCGCAGAAGATTGGTCTGCTCGACATCGACTCAGGGAAACCGGCGCGCCTGCTCGATCCCGACCCACGCATCGCCGACGGGCCGATCTTCACTCCCGACGGAAAATCGCTTTCGTACAAGATAAGAGAAAAGGGAGTGGACAACATCTGGATTCAGCCGCTCGACGGCTCCGCCGGCCACGAGCTTACCAATTTCACCAGCGAGCAGATTGAGGAATTCGCCTGGTCGCCCGATGGGAAGAGTCTGGCCGTGCTCCGCGGCCACACCAGCTCCAACGTCGTCCTTCTACGCGCCGCAAATCCCTGAGCGCGTCCCGCCGCTCCCTCCGTCTTCGAGGGCCGGGACTTGCCTGCTTCCTGGCTTCTCTCGTTTACAAGCGCCGATTGACTTGCCCGTCCAAGCCACCTAATATGCCAAGCCAATGGCGGATGCGGATTCTCTGATCGGCAAAACCATATCGCACTATCGCGTCGTCGAGAGGCTGGGCGGCGGCGGGATGGGGGTCGTCTACAAGGCCGAAGACACCCGACTGCGGCGCTCGGTGGCGCTGAAATTCCTTCCCGACAACGTCGCTCGTGACCACGCCGCGCTCGAGCGGTTCCAGCGCGAGGCCCAGGCCGCCAGCTCCCTCAATCATCCGAACATCTGCACGATTCACGATATCGACGAGCATGAAGGCCGGCCCTTCATCGCGATGGAACTGCTGAAGGGCGTCACGCTGAAGCACCGCATCTCGCTCGGTCCGCTGCCCCTCGATACCCTGCTCGAACTCGCCATCGGCGTCGCCGACGCCCTTGACGCCGCCCACACCGAAGGCATCATTCATCGCGACATCAAGCCGGCGAACATCTTCGTCACCGAGCGCGGGCAGGCCAAGGTCCTCGATTTCGGCCTAGCGAAAGTCGTGACACCCGCCGGCGGGGAAACGGCCACTGCCGCGGGTGGCGCACCGACGATCGCCGAGGCGAATCTCACCAGCCCCGGCGTCGCTCTCGGGACGATTGCTTACATGTCACCCGAGCAGGCGCGCGGGCGCGTGGTTGACGCCCGCAGCGACATCTTCTCGTTCGGCGTCGTGCTCTACGAAATGGCGACGGGGCGCCAAGCCTTCCCCGGTGCGACCTCGGCGGAGATTTTCGAGGCCATTCTGAACCGCGCGCCAGTGGCGCCGGTGCGGCTGAACCCGCAGATTCCGCCCGAACTCGAGCGAATCATCACCAAGTCGCTCGAAAAAGACCCGAAACTCCGATATCAGCACGCCGATGAAGTGCGCGCCGATCTCGAACGCCTGAAACGCGACACCGATTCCGGCCGCTCGGCCGTCACCATGGCCGCATCCGCGCCGGCGCCCGGCGCCAGCGGCCAAATTCCCGCCCACACGCCTTCCGGCGGCACGCCGATCGGTACGCCCGCGGCGCCCGCCCGCGCGTCCGACAGTTCCGCCGTCGTCGCCGCCGCCAAGCGGCACAAATGGAGTTTGGCGGCCGGTGTGATTGTCGCTCTGGCAATCCTGGGCGCGGCGGCATGGGGCGTGTATTCCTTCTTCGCGCGTCCGGCTCCGGCAGCGCAGGTCCCCTTCCAGAATTTTACGATCAGCCAGATCACCACTTCCGGTGATGCGACCGAAGCGGCCATCTCTCCGGACGGAAAATTCATCCTGAGCGTGAAGAACGAGGCCGGCCTCGAAAGCCTCTGGCTGCGCAACGTCCCAACGGCGAGCGATACGCAGATCATCGCTCCGGCGCCGGTGCAATACGCGGACCTGGCGTTTTCGCCCGACGGGAATTACATCTACTTCAAGCGGTTGGCTTCCGCCACCGAGTACTACCTCTTCCGCGCCACTGTCCTCGGCGGCACGCCGCAACTCATCGTGAAGGACGTCGACAGCGACATCACATTTTCGCCTGACGGCAAGCGAATGGCCTACATGCGGGGAAATGACCCTGAAATTGGCCAATTTCGCCTGCTCTCCGCCGCGCTCGACGGCAGCGATGAAAAGATACTTTTCAAGGGCCCCATAAGCGACGCCACCCTTCGCAACCTGACGTGGTCTCCCGACGGCAAGGGAATCGCCTGGCCGGCCGCGTCCGCCAAGAGCAACGCGATCGAGGTCTTTGATTTCAAGTCGGGGCAGGTCCACGCGTTTGCGACGTTGAATGACAAGAGGCCGGGGAGTCTAGCTTGGATGCCCGATGGGAGCGGGTTGCTCCTCCAGTACAGTCCCGGTCCCGGGTCCCCGATGCAGATCGGGTTTCTCTCTTATCCCGGCGCAAAATTCACGACCGTCACCCGCGATACCAATACCTATCCGTCATTCTCGCTGGCCGCAAACGGCAAAATGATTGCCGCCGTTCAGTCAAAGACAACCAGACAACTCGCTCTCCTGGGCGCAAACGGCGCGGAGACGCCCGGTTCCTCCTCGCCGATGCCGGGGGAACAGAACATCGGATGGATGACCTGGGATACCAACGACGCTTTCTTGCTTGCCGAACGAGGAGCCCTGCTGCGCATTTCAACGGACGGCCGCTCGCGCACCACCCTGATTCAGGACCCCAATTCCCTCATCGGTTTTCCCGCTCTCTGTGAGGGAGGGCGCTCCATCGTTTTCAGTTGGTTCAACCACGCTGGCAGCAGGGCGATCAACGTTTGGCGCGCCGGCGCCGATGGGTCCAATCCCGTGCAGTTGACACATGGAAAGCAAGACTTGTGGCCCGTTCTGCTCTTCCGACGCAAAGTGGGTGTATTTCACCGAGAACGCGAACGGCAACGCTGTGATTGAGAGAGTGCCATTCGAAAGCGGGGGTGAAGCCACCGCCGTCCCGGGGGCCGACGTGCCGAACGCCTTCCTGTCGTCTACCGAGATTGCACTTTCTCCTGACGGGAAACAGATCGCGTCCATTGTTTCCATAAGTGATCCCGCCACGAGAACCGTCTCCCAGGAGCTTGCCCTTGCCAATCTCGGCTCGGCACAACCTCCGCACCTGATTATGATGAACCAAAACTTCTCCAACCATGGTCCCGTGTTTACCCCCGACGGGAAAGCGGTCGCCTATTCCATCCGCGAAAAGGGAGTGGATAATATTTGGCTCCAGCCGATCACCGGCTCCGCCGGCCGTCAGCTCACTCATTTCACCAGCGGCCAGACAAACGGATTCTCGTGGTCACCCGACGGCAAAAAGCTCGCCGTGCTCCGCAGCCACACCACTTCGGACGTCGTGCTGATCCGGGCCACGCAACCTTAACCAGCGTTCCTCTGCGGTTTACGTCTCTACCGCCAAATCCATCGTGATTTTCGCATTGAGCAGGCGCGAGACGGGGCAATTGGCTTTCGCTTCCCCGGCCGCCTTCTCCACAGCGGCGCGATCGGCGCCGGGCGCTTTGGCTTTCACGCGCAGGTGGCTGGCGGTGATCGTCCAGCCCGCATCGAGTTTTTCGAGAGAGACTTCGGCGGAGGCTTCGATGCTGGCCGGCGTGATGTTCGCGCCGCCGAGTTGCGCGGAGAAGGCCATCGCGAAGCAGCCCGCATGCGCGGCGGCGATCAGTTCCTCGGGATTCGTGCCGGCGCCGTTTTCGAATCGCGAGCTGAAACCGTAGGCCGTATCCTTCAGCGTTCCACTCTGCGTCGAGAGCTTGCCCTTGCCATCTTTCAACCCGCCGTTCCAGACTGCCGATCCCGTGCGTTTCATCGTGAAGTCCTCCGTGCATGAAGTTGGTGCGGGCGCCGCTGCGCCTCGAAGCTGGAGCGAAGCGTTTCAACGGAAGCCTCGGGGGCCGAAATCTTGATGCGCTGCTTTCCGTCAGGGCTTCAGAGTCTATGTGGCAACACAGTTTCCGTAAGGGCACGGCTTCACAGTTTGCGGAAAAATGGGCGGGACCTCGGGGGTCGCGGCTTCAGCCGCGACATAACGCCCGCAAAATCAAGGGGGCTTTAGCCCCTGAAGCTGCCCAATAGGACTTTTTCCGCAACCTGTTCAGCCGTGCCGAGGCCACAGGACGTAAAAGCGGCTTTAGCCGCTGAGGGCCAGGTTTACGAGCTGCCACACAGACTCTGAACCCTGTCCTTCGAAAACGCCATTTGCGGCAGCTTCTAGTAGGAATGGATGATTCGAGAGTTCGCGAGGATACGCGCGAACGAAAGAAATTACCGTTTCACACGGAAGTCGAAAACGTCCGGGCGGGCATAGTGCCCGGTGACGTCCAGTGTGAGGCTCTCCTTCGTGATCTCGCCAAAATCGAGATCGGCGGTGAGAATCGCCTCTTCGTCAAGGACCGGGCCGGCGAGCAGCCGGCCATCGGGCGCGATGATGGCGCTGCCGCCGCGCAGCAGCAAGCGATCGGGCGATTCGCGCAATTCAGGGATGACCTCGAGTTCCGGCGGCAGATCTCGCACCCGGCCCAGCGAGCCGACGGCGAGCACGAATGTTCTGCCTTCGAAAGCGTAATGCCGGCTCGCGATGAGGTGCATTTCGCGTACCCGCGGCCACGCCGCAACGTGAATATCTTCTCCGGCCACGTGCATGGCCTGCCGCGCGAGCGGCATCCAGTGTTCCCAGCAGATGAGTCCGCCCACGCGGCCGGCAACAGTAGCGGCAACGCCAAGGCCCGCGCCATCGCCCTGGCCCCAGATCATGCGTTCGGTGTAGGTGGGCATGAGCTTGCGGTGCCGATGGGCGAGGCGCCCGTCGGCGTCGAAGACGAGCAAGGAATTGTAGAGCGTGCCGCGGCCCGCGCCTTCCGCGACGCGTTCGTGGACGCCCATGACCAGCGCGATCCCGTGGCGCCGGGCGATTTCGCCAAGTGCGTCGGTGGCCGGGCCGGGCACGCAGACGCTATTCGCGACGAGCCGCGCGTAAACCTCTTTCACGGCGGGGTGGTCCCAGACGGCGACGTCGCGGCACGAGTCAAGCCACATCGGGTAGCCCGGAAGCCACGTCTCGCCAAAAGCGACAAGCCGGGCGCCGCGGCCCGCCGCGTCAGCGGCGAACTGCGCGGCCAGTTCCAGCGAACGACCGGGATCCAGATACACCGGCGCCGCTTGCACCGCTGCTACCCGCACATTTGGCATTTTCCCACCTCTACGTCGAAGCGCCTTCCCATCCGGCTCGTCAGAGGATGGTACAGAGTTTCCCCAGCAAGTCACAAACGCCATTCCAGGTGAAATCGTGGGGAGCCGAAGTTTGTGGCGCGGGCACCCGCCATCCTGCTGGGCGGGCCCGCGCGCTTTTCACGATCCACACCGTACCGTCGCCCGGAGGCCTCGCTGCCTGTGAGCAGCTTCCAGCCCGCCACAAGAAGTCCCCACGTAGACCCTCCTGTTTTCATGCGGAGGCCTTTCGGTCTATGCTGACGCGCCAGAGCATCCCTCGCGATTGCGCCTTGTGGGCTCCCATCCCGATTCTCAGCCGAAAAAGGTCAAAAATGTCCCGCTTAAAAAAAGTGAACCCATAGAAAATACAGCTCTTATCGCGCCTTCAGGTCGACAACGTGTCCCGCTTAAAGCCGTCCCGGCGACACCCTGGGCCCGCGCCCGCCTCCGCACCCAACTCAAGGAAATCGCAAGACTTATGCCCAGCCAGGTTCCCACCCCCCGCCGTCGCTCATTCCAGGCAGTGACGCCGAGTGACACCCTCAAGAGTCTGGTGACAACTCGGCTTTTCGTAAGGGCACGGCTTCAGCCGTGCCGTAGGTGTCGGCACATTGACGCGGCTTTAGCCGCTGAGGGCGATGCTCAAGTTGTCACACACTCTCAGCTATCAGCGTGAAGATTCGAGCTTGGCGTATCCGGCTTTGGCCTGTTGAAGCACGGGCAGTGTGGTGTCGGCGTCTTTCCACATGGCGAGGAAGTTCTGATAGGCAGTGCGAGCGCCGGCTTTGTCGCCCTTGAGGACATCCGCCTGGGCTAGGCCGAGTTCGGCCAGCGGATATGTCGGGTCCACCATGTAATCGCCGCGGTGATCGAGGATCCACTGAAAATCGGCCGCTGCCTCGGCACCCTGGCGGGCCTCAAGGTGGGCGAGGCCCAAGACGTACGCGTAGGTACCTGAGGCAAGCCGGTAGGGAGCAACGGGGCCAAGAAGATTGAGCGCTTGTTGGGGATGGTGCCCGGCGAGGGCCAGCATGGCGCGGCCCTCAGGCAATTGGATGGAGTTCAGAACGGTATCTTCGGGACGCTGCTTGGCGGCCTCGTCGAAGAGCTGCGCGGCCGTCGCGCCGCCGCCCGAAAGCGCCAGTGCGTAGCCCGCTATCACATCGACGTTGACATCGCCGGGCTCCAGCCGGATCGCGCGCGTTGCATCGGCGCGTGCGGAATCGAATTCGCCGAACATCACCTCCGCTACCGCTTGCTGAGCGAACATAGTTGCGGCGGTAGCTTTCGACTGCTGAACTTGAGCGGCGCCCGCGATCTGGCCGGTGAGTTTTCGCAATTGGGCGAGTTCGCCATTGTAGGAAGCCACCGACCATTCCAGGTTCAGGACCACGAGGTTATCCCCTTGGCTGGAAAGCGCTTGCATCTCGCGCGTCATCGCCGCGCGATCTCCGTCGACGAACGCCAGCATGTACAGGAAGGAGTGGCCCGGAGCACTATTCGGCACCTTGACCAGGGCCTTCTGCATCAGGGCTTTCGCTTCGGCGAAGCGGCCCTCGTTCGCATAGTCAGATGCCAGGTTTCCCAACGCCAGCAAGTTGTCCGGCTCGCGGCGAAGGAGGGATTCCAACTGCCCCATGGCGTTTTGAATCTGGCCGAGGTTGTTGTAAGTGAAGGCGAGGTCGATCCAGGGGACCGTATCCCGCGGATAGGTTTGTTCCCAGAGTTGATACACCTGCGCGGCTTTGAGGAGGTCGCCGGTGTCGAATTGATAGTAGTGGGAACTGATATAGAGCTTCTCCGGCTCGCTCACGCGATTCCGCAGGGCAAACGCCTTGTCCATGTTCTCACGAATCTGCGCGTCATGGTTCCCCGGCAGATCCGAATAAACGGTGGCGAGCGTGGCGTAGGCCATCGCGAAATTCGGATCGAGAGAAGTGGCCTGTTCGAGAAGCGGCACGCAGGCGGCGTAGTCGGCCTTCTGCTCGAGGTCCTGGCGCGCCAGCGAATACGCCTTGAGCGCCTCGAGCGAAGTCGTGGTCGCCTGCTCGATCGGCGTGTTGAATTTCTGGATCGAACTGAGCGATTCCCCCAGTTTCGACCGCATCGACGCCGCCAGCGTGCCGAGAGCGGGCAGCACCTGGTTCTTGCCCGCGGCATCGGCCTCGACGCGAGCGAGCGAGGAGCCGGAGGCGCAATCCACGGCGTCGAGCGTCAGCGCATATTGATCGCCGATGCCGGAAATCGTACCGTCCAGCGCCACCTGGCTGCCGTCCCGCTCGCAAATTCGCCGCGTCAGCTCCGGCGCCAGGGGCGCATTGGGGGGCTGTTCCATCAACCGGAGCGTTTTGCGGATGGAAGCGTCGGAAACGACGTAGAAATGGGGCGATTCGGCCAGCTTCGCCTCGAGCGCGGAGCGAAGCGAGCCGTCGAACACCGCGTCGCCGGTCGTGTTCACGAAATCGGCGACCACCACCGAATCCCTTCCGGTGAGCGGCGGTGTGCGATGGAGGAACAAATAGGCCGCGCCGGCGGCGGCAATGATAAGGACGACGGTGGTGGCAATGTAAAACTTTCGGCGCTTGCCGGTCGCCTGGACCATTTGCGGCTGGGCCGCGCCTGCGCTGGCCGACGAGGCATTCGCCGTGGGCGGCACGGCAGCGGCGGACGTCGTACCGGCTGGGACGGACGCTACAGACACGCGGCTGGCCGACCGGCCGGAGTCGCTGTCACGCTTCAGGCGCTCCAGATCGGCGCGCATGTCTCCGGCGTCCTGATAGCGCAGATTGCGGTCCTTTTCGAGGGCCTTGGCGATGATCTCTTCGAGCCTCGACGGAATCTCCGGATTCATCCGCGAGGCCGGGATCGGATCGCGATTCAGGATCGCTTCCTGAATCACGCCGGATGTGCTGCCGGGAAACGGCTGGCGGCCGGTTGCCATTTCGTAGAGCACCAGGCCGAAGGAAAAAAGATCGCTGCGCGCGTCGAGTTCCTCGCCGCGCACCTGCTCGGGCGACATGTAAGCCACCGTGCCAAGCGCGGTGCCTGGGCTCGTGAGCATCGCCTCGCGCGCGTCGAGCGTGCGCGAGTCGGCGGTGGCGGGATTGTTCGGAGAACCCTCGGGCGCGGTCAGCTTCGCCAGGCCGAAATCGAGGATTTTGGCGTGGCCGCGCTCGGTGACGAAAATGTTGGCCGGCTTGATGTCGCGGTGAACGATGCCCTTGGCGTGCGCCGCTTCGAGGGCGTCGGCAATCTCCATCCCCAGAGCGAGCACCAGGTCGGGCGGCAACGCGCGGCCGCCGGCCCGGGTGCGCAGCGTCTGGCCCTCGAGATACTGCATGGACAGAAACAGTTCGCCTTCGTGCTGGCCAATTTCGTAAATGGTGCAGATATTCGGATGGTCCAGGGCGGATGCCGCCCGCGCCTCGCGCCGGAATCGCTCGACCGCGGCGGGATCCTGCGCCGCTCCGGCCGGCAGGAACTTCAGCGCGACGAAACGGTTGAGCGCCGTGTCCTCGGCCTTGTACACCACACCCATTCCGCCGCCGCCCAGTTTTTCCAAAATGCGGTAATGGGAAATTTCGCGGCCAATGAGAGGATCATTTCCGGGCATGGTTCGGCATCTTAAGTCGTGCCCGAGGCCAAGTCAACGCGAGCAGGAGGCCCCAGTTCTGGCGGCAGGCGGCGGGCGATGCGAAAATGACACGCGAAGATCATGACGCCCGTGACTTTCAGCAAGCGCTCGCGTATCCCCGCTTCCGCCGCAGCCGTTTACCGCTGGCATGCCGAGCCGGGCGCGCTCGAGCGGCTGACTCCGCCGGGTGAGCGGATGAGAGTGGTTTCGCGGACGGGCGGGATCGAGGATGGCGCGCGTGTGACGTTTCGCGTCGGGCCGCTGGGGCTGCTGTGGGTCGCCGAACATCGCGACAACATTCCCGGGCGACAGTTTCGTGACGTACAGATTCGCGGGCCTTTTCGGCGATGGGAACACGTGCACCGTTTCCTGGCCGACGGGCCCGATGCGTGCTTTCTCCTCGACGAGATCAGCTACGAGCTTCCGTTCGGGCGGCTCGGGCAGCTTGTCGCGGGGAAATACGTTCGGCGGAAAATCGAACGGCTGTTCGAGTGGCGGCATCGGGTGACGGCCGAGGCTTTCGCGGGCGAGGCGACACGCACGGGAGCTGATCCGGGCTCTCGCAAATAAAGGGACTCAGCAGGCAGCGTATAGAGAGGTGCGCGTTTCCTTTTTTCCGCGGCTTGGCAAGATGCCGCCTTGAAGGGCGGCGCCACACAATCGCCGGGCGGCCGCGGATTTTGCAGTGCTTCCAGCTGACCGGAACTTCTCCTAAGAATTCGGCCTGAATCCCGAGGCCGGCAGTAAAGAGACGCAAACGAGCGGTGTGGCTAAAGCGATAAGCGGTGTAGCGATAGGGCACGAATCCAGGCGCCCGTGGTCCATCCAAACCACTCCTTCCCTCTATACTGCATCGAAGGCTTCCAGGGAGGAATGCCATGCGAAACCGACTTTTTGGCACTGTGCTGCTGCTCTCCGGCGCGCTGGCGATTTCCGTCACGCCCGTTTTCGCGCAAGGCCGCGGCTGGGGTCAGGAAAAGCATCAGGAAAAAGAGGCGGATCATCGCGATCATGGACGCGGCCACGAGAACCACGGGCGCGGCAACGAGCGCGACCATGGACGCGACCACGGGCAGGCTTATGTGAGCGAGCGCGACCACGGAGGTGGCCACGAAGCGTATCGCCGCGATGATCGCCGCGACGGTGGCCGGTACCGCTACTGGGGCGGAGATCGCGATCGCGGAATCGTCGTGAGCTATTACCGCGAACATCCACGGGGCCTTCCGCCCGGACTCGCCAAGCGCGAATATCTGCCGCCAGGACTCCAAAGGCAATTGCGCGTGAACGGCCATCTGCCGCCCGGACTCGAGAGGCAGGTCGTCTCGGTTTCCCCGAGACCTTGACCGGCAATTGGGACCGGTGCCGTACGGCTATCGCCGCTGCTGGGTGGGAGGCAATGTGATGGTCGTCAACCCGAAGACCTTCGCGATTCTCGAGATCGTCCAGGGCATTTCCATCCTGGCCCACTGACGCTTCACCAACATCCGCTCGACACCCGCCCTTTCGGCTCAATCGGGCCGGAAGGGCGGTTTTGTTTTCCAGATCGACGCTGCGAATCTCTGGGGACTTCCGGAAATTTCCGGCTAAAAGACTACACCTCGGCTTAGCCACTCCTCGCTCACGCGGCTGTCTGCTGCTCCGAGCAGCTTGGCTCTGAGTTACAGCCAGTGAGATGGAACCCGACTGCTGCTCGGCCCGATAATTCTCGAGGATGACCGTGGCGGGAATGTATGGGACGACAAGGAACTCCTCTGGAATGGCGTCATCGGAGACACCGACGAGCACACGCCATCCGGCTGTTCTCTACCTGAAGAACTTGTTCTTCAAGAGAATCCGCAAGGGAAATACACGCCGCCTTTTAGCGTCTGCTACTTCCGGCCTGTGCGCCTTCCGCCACAGGTCGATTAATATCGTCTTGTGGACAGATATATCCGATCTCCGGGCGAGCTCGAAACCCTTCCGCCGCAGTTCCTCGGGAAAAGGTTTGGAGATAATTTCTTTTACGTCGCTTAGCGAATCATACAAGAACCCGGCGTCTCCGACATATTCGCGCAGGTCTGGGCGCAAGTTCGCCATACACACTCCAACCCCGGAAGCCTGCGCCTCGGCGATTGCCATTGGCCACCCCACGGAACTCAACTTCTTAGAGGCGGTATAAACCGGCCACCTGTGCTTTTTGTATTCCGCCGGCATGTCCTCAGGGTCAACGGGGGGAATGATATTTGCCGGACTCCCCATCCTCTGGTTCACGGCCGCTACCTCACCCACGTTATATCCCAACGCATACAGATTCCATTTCACGCCCGGAAGCTGGGCGGCAAGCTGAAGAAAATCCTCCATCTTCTTTTTGGGAAGGCAAGCACCAACATTCATGACCGCTTCTCCGTTAGGCGAGGGATCGTAAAATCGCTTGTAGTGCACTACGGGGAAGCAATCATGCAATTTATCGCTGTGAGACCCAATTCTCTCAAGAGCCGGCCGGGTAAATGGGAAGGTAAGCACGCCAAGACACAACTCGTCGTTAAGCAATGGGACCGCGTCCCTGATCTGTTTCGCCGGTTCAGGCAGGACGTCGAACGAGTGTGCGCGCACGGTATAAGGGATACCCGTCTTCCTGGCGATGTAGGAAAGAATCCCAAGATTGTAGAGATAGTGGGAATGCAGGACATGCGGGCGGAACTCCTCAATGGCATCGAGGATCAAGTGCCGTTTGGTGAGGATACGGTGGGGAGCTGGGTTCCGGTAGGCGAGATTTGGTTTTCCCAGACCGATCACCAGGACATCGCATTCGCCTCTAATCGCCTCGATCTCGGTTCTGATGTACGTTTGAGAGATCTGGGGAAACTCGCTCACGACGTACATCACGCGGATCTTATCCATGATCGATCACCTGTCGGCAGGAGTCACCGTTAGCACTTTGCTCTTTCACACTGCCGTGCGAATTAAAGCGACGAGCCTGCGGTCATGGTCTTCCCCATTGTGAGTGTCAGCCGGAATTGTCAGCTTTGTCTTCCCGAGTGGAAACAACTATATACCCAAATGCGACCGGCTGAAGCCGCCTCGATTCCTGCCAGCCGACCGAGCAACTATCCAGGGAATCCGGGCGTTGAGAGGCCCCCAAGAAAGTTGCGTAATGAGTTTCTGATCAACCAGTAATCTTGGGGCCGCCTGACGGCAATGAGATGATCAAGTCCGCGAGAGCGTGCGCGACCGAACGTGACTCCGTCACCCCCGGCCACCGTTTGCCTTCGCGATGGCTGAAGCCTCTGGCAGGGACTTGATCCAACGGAAAGCCCGGCACGAGGGGTAAGGCTAAATGTGGCAAACCGTGATTGGAACTTCTTGAACGATCGAGTCCGGGTACGTTATCGTATGGGCATTCGCTTTTTCATCGCACAGGGAACAAAGCGCCCGGCGGTGTATTTGAGTTCCGTGAGGGGCACCGCAGTGACCACATCCCTTTTTCTGTTCCACACTGACTCCAGCGAGGGATACGCGATTGAACGCGCCGAGGCTTTATTTTACGAGTTGGGCTTGGAAATGGGCGGGGGGGACCCGTCACGCGTCCACTTCGGCTTTCGGACTCTTACCGGAGGGCCCCCTCGCGGTCTCCCAAACGGCTTCAGGAACCTGATTGCGTACGACTATTTCAATCGAGATCCGCGCAACATTCGGCGACTGGCGGATTATGCGAAGCAGAATCAGATCCGGCTTGTGATGATTTACGATATCCAGCCTGTGGATCCGCTGTTCAGAAGTCTGCACAGGAGTGGAGTCCGGGCGATCCTGTCCTACTGGGGAGCCCCGATCTCCAGCCGGATGCCGCTATGGAAGCTAGCGCTAAAAAGGCTGCAAGTCGTCACTTCACGATCGAAGGTCGATGGGTTGATATTCCAATCGAAGGCGATGGCCGATCTCGCGATTTACGGACGCGGGGTGCCCCCGGAAATGGTCGATGTCGTTTACTCCGGACCGGACATTTCAGTTTTTCAGCCGGCACATTCGGATTATGTTTATGAAGCTTTGGGACTGCCGCGGGACCGGAAGGTAATCGTCTATTCGGGGCATATGGAGGGAAGGAAAGGGGTTCAAACCCTCGTCGAAGCAGCAATCGAGGTGCTCCATCGCCGGAAGCGCCAGGACGTTTGCTTCCTCATCTGTGGGAACAAAAGGGATGAGAGTAAACCGTACGAACAAATGTATGCCGGTTTGGGCCTCAACGGCCTGATCCGGTTTGGCGGGTATCGGCCAGACCTTGCAAAGATCTTCCCAAGCTGCTTTTGCGGGGTGGCCCCAACCAGCGGCTGGGACTCGTTCCCTCGCAGCCCACTCGAGATGGCCGCCTCAGGCTTGCCTGTGATTGCAGCTCGCTTGCACGGACTCCCTGAATCAGTCCTGGACCGACAGACAGGCATGCTGTTTGAACCGGGGAACGCGGAAGAACTGGCCAGCTGCATAGAGACACTGCTTAACCAGCCAGAGCTGGCGGCGGAGTACGGGCGGCGCGGACGAGAACGTTGCGAAAAAGAACTCAATTGGGAGAATCAACGGCGGCGCTTGCGCGCCGTGGTCCTGAAGCGGCTGGGGATGGATCCGCAGCCGTGACTCGATGATGCGCTGCTTCGCGATCAAAGTTGCCCGGCCTGCCTTGAGGTTCGATTCCGAATTGCGGCAGGCATGTCGAGGACGCGTATGAGCGGCAGCGGGGTCGTTCGGATTTCGGTGCTGATTCCGACTTTCAATTATGGAAGATTCCTCCGGGAATCTCTCGGGAGCGTGTTATCGCAAACCGAGACCAATCTGGAAGTGATCGTTATCGATGACGGCTCAACCGACGACACTGCGGAGATCCTGCGTTCCGTGTCCGACCCGCGAGTGAAGGTGTTCAGAATTCCTCACGGCGGCATCGCAAACGCGAGGAATCGAGCGCTTCGGGAGGCTTCAGGAGAGTACGTCGCATTTCTCGATTCTGATGACCGATGGCGGCCTGACAAGCTGCAAAAAGAACTGTCCGTTCTGCTGTCTGAACCCGCCGTTGGGGCAGTGTTCAGCGATTTCGTTCGCTTTACGGAGAAGGAGCTTCTACCCAACCAATTCTCGTTTTATCGAGGGTTGTCCTCCATTAAGACCCGCCCTTCGTCGAACGGCCGGGGCCATGTGATCCTGGGAGACGCGTTCGGTGAACTGACCACGCTCGAGGAATGGCCCGTCAGCCTTGAAGCGATGCTTCTGCGAAGATCGGTATTGAGCGGCCTCGAGTTTCCGCAGAGTCTTCGGACGTGCGAGGACGTTTATTTCGCTATGAGGCTGTATCAGCGGACCCGAGTGGCATATATTCCGGAAGTTCTGACCGAAGTCCGGCGCCACGGAAGCAACAACCACCAACCCGGGCTGGAAAATCTCCAGTTGCAACTGAAGGCGTTATTGATTCTGGCAAAGGACAAGGACTCCTGGAGGCATAGAAGGGCTGTTCGGGCACTCGTTGGCCGGCAGTACGCGAGAATCGGCCACCACTATTTCTGGAAGAGGCAACCATTGTTGTCTGGACAGTCCTATCTCAAATCACTGTGGTATCCAGGCTCGCGGTTCAATGCACTCCTGCATCTCCTCGCTCTCCCTTATCCACTCCTCGTCACGCTTGCTCCCAGACAGGCTAAACGAATCTCCGGCCGGTCGCCGCTCGGGTAGCATCTTTCCACGAAGCCGCTGCGATCATCCGCCCCGAATTTCCGTTTCTCACAGGCCAAGAGCTTCTCCGGCCGTTCTTGGGGAGCGCTGAGGCGCTTCGCCTGCGGCAGCATAGGAAATTTCTGCGTGAGACTCTGAACCCATGGTTCCTCACAACGCAATGAAGCCAACTCCAGAAAAATCTCCGAAACACCCCCTCGTGATGTGCCTGAAATTGGCCGCGTTCCCCGATGCTGTTTCGATCGCAATACACGTGCAACTTGGTAGCTGTTTTGTGCGCTGGGTGCACAGGCCACCGAAGCGAAGTTGGCCGGGAGTGAGCGTGCTCGTCAAGAAGAAGCGCAAAGCTTGGGACAAAGTCCGTGCGAAAAATCGCAATTCCCTGGCCGCGCATAAGCCGAGAATTGTCGGGCTCGAATAACCCCCTGCAACGCAATTCATTGAAAGCCGCCCCCACGACTTGAAATGGGCCTGGAATTGCACGTCGGAGGGACAAGGATTGGGGCTGTGTCCTTAAATCGCCAGATATGGGCATCTACAATCGTTGTATTTTGCTGCCTTCTGGTCGCCGCTGGCCCTAAAGTCTTTGCGCAGTCCGGACCGAAGACCATCCTCGTCGTGGCTCCTCATCCTGACGACGAAGCGTTGATGAGTTCGGGAATCATCTATGCGGCGAAAGCCCGTGGCGATACGGTGAAGGTGGTAGTGGTGACCAACGGCGACCTCGATGGGGTCAGCGTTGGCTACCTGCGCGAAAACGAAACCATGGCCGGGATGGCCGAACTGGGCCTCAGTGAGCAGGATGTCATCTTTCTGGGATATGGGGACCAGTCACTGCTGCCTCTGTATCAGAGTTCGTCTCCTACGGCCATTTACACTTCGGCGGCCGGACAGACGCAGAACGTATGCCGATCGCGGCTTGGGGGGAGTTTCCTACCACAACTACCTTTACGGAGTTCCAGGAAGCTACAACCGTCAAACCGTTCTCGAGGACTTCCAGGCGCTACTGACCAATTTCCATCCCGACGATGTTTACACCACGATCTACTACGATAATCATCCCGATCACATGGCCACCGACGCTTTCCTCACCGAAGCTCTGCTTGACCTCAAGAGAGACGGAATCAACCTGTCGACGAAAATTCACGAGACGTTCGTGCATGCTCCCTGCGAAGGCTGCGATCCTAATTACCGTTGGCCTGAGCCCGTGTTTCAGCCAGGTCAACCTTTTCCCCAGCCGCCGACTCTCGATTCCACCCCTTATCAATGGAATCAAATAGAGAGGGTCCCCGTCCCGGCCTCCATGCAAGATCCCAATCAGGGAACGAACTTGAAGTACGTGACCATCTCGCAATATCCCTCGCAAACGGACAATTATTCGGAAAACTGGCTGTACTCCTTCGTCAGAAAGGACGAATTTTTCTGGATTAGAAACTATGCGACGAACATCGCCGTCACCGCCGCCGTTACGGATTCTTCCGAGAACGCGTCGACCGGTCAGTTGGGAAGCAAGGCGATTGACGGGATCGTGGATGGCTACCCCGGTGACTATACGAAGGAGTGGGCCACGACGGGGGAACTGGCAGGAGCGTGGATTCGACTGACTTGGCCAGCTGCGTACAAGGTGTCTCAGGTGGTTCTGCATGACCGGCCCAACCTGAACGACAACGTGTTGGCGGGAACCTTGAGTTTCAGCGACGGCAGCACGGTCCCAGTCGGAGCGCTTCCGAACAACGGGTCCGGACTGCCGGTTACGTTTACACCGAGGACGGTGAGTTGGGTGCAATTCCAGGTGACCAACGCGGTGGGATCGAACATCGGCCTTTCCGAGATTGAGGTTTATGGGACGCCGGCAAACGCCACGTACGATTCTCCCCCGCAAATCTATGAGGGGCCAGTCGCCACGCCCTCCGCTATTACCGACACACAGACAAGCAACCTGAGCGTGAGCGCGTTTGATGTGGATGGCGATGCGCTTCATTACGACTGGACCGCCGACGGCGGGACGGTAAGCAGTTCGGGAGCGAATGGCGTTTTCGTTCCTCCCGGGGTCGCAACGGAAACGGTTTTCACCGTCACCGTCACCATCAGCGACGGCCGAGGCGGTACCGCCACAAACAGTCAGTTCATCACCGTTGCACCGGGGGGCGAACCAATCGTGGCGCTGTCATCGCTGAGCGTGGATCCCAGCGCCGTGGTCGGCGGCGGAACTTCGACCGGGACGGTGACCCTCACGAGCCCGGCGCCAAGTGGCGGGGTTTCCGTGAGCTTGTCGAGCGGCAACCCGTCGGTGGCCAGCGTGCCGTCCAGCGTGACTGTCCCCGAGGGGGTGAGCAGTGCCACCTTTACCGTGACGACCACTACGGTGACTGGACCGACACCGGTCACGATCTCGGCCACCTATGGCGGCGTCACGAAAACCGCCACGCTCACCGTCGGTTCCACTTTTCTCTCGTCGCTCACCTTGAATCCGCAGAGTGTAGTGGGAGGGAGCAGTTCGCAAGGAATCGTGACGCTGAATGCCGCGGCTCCGGCGGGCGGCGCCGTGGTGACCCTCTCCAGCAGCAATACGGCGGTGGCGACCGTTCCGGCCAGTGTGACGGTTTCGGCCGGCGCAACCAGCGCCACTTTCAATATCACGACCAATCCAGTCACCGCCGCAACGCCGGTCACGATCTCGGCCAGCTACCAGGGTGACACGGTCACGGCTCTTCTCACGGTCACATCTGGGATCAGCATCTCTTCACTGACGCTCAATCCATCCACCACCTTCTTGGGAAGCACATCGCAGGGAACCGTGACGTTGAGCAGCGCGGCGCCGGCCGGAGGCTTGGTGGTGAACCTTTCAAGCAGCAACACTTCCATAGCCAGCGTACCAGCAAACGTGACGGTTCCTTCGGGGTCGACCAGTGCCACATTCACGGTCACGATCAACACCGTCGCCTTGGCCACATCAGTCACCATCTCGGCCAGCTACGGTGGCGTGACGAAAACCGCTTCGCTCAACGTGCAACTGGCGGTGGCACCGAACCTGGCTACAAGCGCCGCCGTCACGGTTTCCTCCGAGAACACCTCGACTGGGCAGCTGGGTATCAAAGCGATTGACGGCATTGTCAACGGCTACCCGAACGACTCTACGAAGGAGTGGGCGACCACGGGGCAGTTGGCCGGGGCGTGGATCCGATTGACTTGGTCCAGTACGGTTCAGGTATCTCAGGTCGTATTGTTTGACCGACCTAACCTGGTCGACAACGTTCTGTCCGGAACCTTAAGTTTCAGTGACGGAAGCACAGTCCCGGTGGGAACACTGCCGAACAACGGCGACGGGCTGACGGTTGCGTTTGCGTCGCGGTCGGTGACCTGGGTGCAGTTCCTGGTTAACAGTGCCGTCGGGCTGAACATCGGACTGGCTGAGATCAGCGTTCTGGGGCCGAGTGGGGTTACCACCAGCAGTCTCTCGCTGAGTCCAACGAGCGTGACCGGCGGCAACTCCTCGCAGGGCACGGTGACCCTCAGCGGCGCGGCCCCGGCGGGTGGCGCGCTGGTCACACTCTCCAGCAATAACACCGCCGTCGCCACCCTCCCCGCCAGCGTCACCGTTCCCGCCGGCTCGACCAGCGCTACCTTCACCGTCTCCACCAGTGCGGTGGCCACGTCCACCTCGGTCACCCTCTCGGCCTCCTACGGCGGCGCGACGCAGAACGCTACGCTCACCGTCGTTCCGGCAATCACCGCTGCCTCGCTCACCCTGAACCCGGCCACCGTCACCGGCGGCGCATCCTCGCAGGGCACGGTGACCCTGAGCGGCGCGGCCCCGGCCGGTGGCGCGCTGGTCACACTCTCGAGCAATAACACCGCCGTCGCCACCCTCCCCGCCAGCGTCACCGTTCCCGCCGGCTCGACCAGCGCTACCTTCACCGTCTCCACCAGTGCGGTGGCCACGTCCACCTCGGTCACCCTCTCGGCCTCCTACGGCGGCGCGACGCAGAACGCTACGCTCACCGTCGTTCCGGCGATCTCCGCTTCCTCGCTCACCCTGAACCCGGCCACCGTCACCGGCGGCGCATCCTCGCAGGGCACGGTGACCCTCAGCGGCGCGGCCCCGGCCGGCGGCGCGCTGGTCACACTCTCGAGCAATAACACCGCCGTCGCCACCCTCCCCGCCAGCGTCACCGTTCCCGCCGGCTCGACCAGCGCTACCTTCACCGTCTCCACCAACGCGGTGACCACTTCGACCTCGGTCACCCTCTCCGCCTCCTACGGCGGCGCGACGCAGAACGCTACGCTCACCGTCGTTCCGGCGATCTCCGCTTCCTCGCTCACCCTGAACCCGGCCACCGTCACCGGCGGCGCATCCTCGCAGGGCACGGTGACCCTGAGCGGCGCGGCCCCGGCTGGCGGCGCGGTGGTCACACTCTCGAGCAATAACACCGCCGTCGCCACCCTCCCCGCCAGCGTCACCGTTCCCGCCGGCTCGACCAGCGCCACCTTCACCGTCTCCACCAACGCGGTGGCCACTTCGACCTCGGTCACCCTCTCGGCCTCCTACGGCGGCGCGACGCAGAACGCTACGCTCACCGTCGTTCCGGCGATCTCCGCTTCCTCGCTCACCCTGAACCCGGCCACCGTCACCGGCGGCGCATCCTCGCAGGGCACGGTGACCCTCAGCGGCGCGGCCCCGGCCGGCGGCGCGCTGGTCACGCTCTCGAGCAATAACACCGCCGTCGCCACCCTCCCCGCCAGCGTCACCGTTCCCGCCGGCTCGACCAGCGCTACCTTCACCGTCTCCACCAACGCGGTGACCACTTCGACCTCGGTCACCCTCTCCGCCTCCTACGGCGGCGCGACGCAGAACGCTACGCTCACCGTCGTTCCGGCGATCTCCGCTGCCTCGCTCACCCTGAACCCGGCCACCGTCACCGGCGGCGCATCCTCGCAGGGCACGGTGACCCTGAGCGGCGCGGCCCCGGCGGGCGGCGCGCTGGTCACACTCTCGAGCAATAACACCGCCGTCGCCACCCTCCCCGCCAGCGTCACCGTTCCCGCCGGCTCGACCAGCGCCACCTTCACCGTCTCCACCAACGCGGTGGCCACTTCGACCTCGGTCACCCTCTCGGCCTCCTACGGCGGCGCGACGCAGAACGCTACGCTCACCGTCGTTCCGGCGATCTCCGCTTCCTCGCTCACCCTGAACCCGGCCACCGTCACCGGCGGCGCATCCTCGCAGGGCACGGTGACCCTGAGCGGCGCGGCCCCGGCCGGCGGCGCGCTGGTCACGCTCTCGAGCAATAACACCGCCGTCGCCACCCTCCCCGCCAGCGTCACCGTTCCCGCCGGCTCGACCAGCGCTACCTTCACCGTCTCCACCAACGCGGTGACCACTTCGACCTCGGTCACCCTCTCCGCCTCCTACGGCGGCGCGACGCAGAACGCTACGCTCACCGTCGTTCCGGCGATCTCCGCTTCCTCGCTCACCCTGAACCCGGCCACCGTCACCGGCGGCGCATCCTCGCAGGGCACGGTGACCCTGAGCGGCGCGGCCCCGGCCGGCGGCGCGCTGGTCACGCTCTCGAGCAATAACACCGCCGTCGCCACCCTCCCCGCCAGCGTCACCGTTCCCGCCGGCTCGACCAGCGCTACCTTCACCGTCTCCACCAACGCGGTGACCACTTCGACCTCGGTCACCCTCTCCGCCTCCTACGGCGGCGCGACGCAGAACGCTACGCTCACCGTCGTTCCGGCGATCTCCGCTTCCTCGCTCACCCTGAACCCGGCCACCGTCACCGGCGGCGCATCCTCGCAGGGCACGGTGACCCTGAGCGGCGCGGCCCCGGCCGGTGGCGCGCTGGTCACACTCTCGAGCAATAACACCGCCGTCGCCACCCTCCCCGCCAGCGTCACCGTTCCCGCCGGCTCGACCAGCGCTACCTTCACCGTCTCCACCAGTGCGGTGGCCACGTCCACCTCGGTCACCCTCTCGGCCTCCTACGGCGGCGCGACGCAGAACGCTACGCTCACCGTCGTTCCGGCGATCTCCGCTTCCTCGCTCACCCTGAACCCGGCCACCGTCACCGGCGGCGCATCCTCGCAGGGCACGGTGACCCTCAGCGGCGCGGCCCCGGCCGGCGGCGCGCTGGTCACACTCTCGAGCAATAACACCGCCGTCGCCACCCTCCCCGCCAGCGTCACCGTTCCCGCCGGCTCGACCAGCGCTACCTTCACCGTCTCCACCAACGCGGTGACCACTTCGACCTCGGTCACCCTCTCCGCCTCCTACGGCGGCGCGACGCAGAACGCTACGCTCACCGTCGTTCCGGCGATCTCCGCTTCCTCGCTCACCCTGAACCCGGCCACCGTCACCGGCGGCGCATCCTCGCAGGGCACGGTGACCCTGAGCGGCGCGGCCCCGGCTGGCGGCGCGGTGGTCACACTCTCGAGCAATAACACCGCCGTCGCTACCCTCCCCGCCAGCGTGACCGTTCCCGCCGGCTCGACCAGCGCTACCTTCACCGTCTCGACCAATCCGGTGACCAAGACGACTCCAGTCAAATCTCGGCTTCATACGGCGGGACCACCCTCACAACCAATCTTCCAGTAAAAAGGTAGAGCGTGTTCAGATTTCGTCAATTGATTTGCACGCGGCTACTTCGACAAACGGTTAGCTAACACGTATCGGGCTCTGACAGCTCCGGTTGTCGTTTCTTCGTGAGACGCGGCCCTAGCTTGCCCGGCCGTCGGAGGGAGGGGTCAGGCCAGGTCTCGGTGCGTAGGATCGGGTGGGAAGAGTGCGAGGGACAAAACCGAGCCGTTCCGCAGGCTATGGAAGCACCTGGCGCCGCAAATCCGACCAACTGTTGTGCTCGGCGGCGTTGAGGCATATGTTATCGGTAAGGGAAAGTTTATAACGGAAATTCCCGTGGAATCCGCTAAGACAAAACCGGGGGGCCGCACCATGAGCATTCGGGAGATAATCAAGACTCAAATGTCGGCAGGGCTCAAGAGGGCCGTCCGCGACGTCCTCGACGAACTTGCCATACAACGTCGCCACCACTCTTCTCTCAAGCGGGCCAATCGAATTTCGCCGGGATCTAATCTGAAACTGAATATCGGTTGCGGTCCGAACGCCAAGACTGGATGGATCAACATTGACCTCTTTTCCGAAGCAGCGGACCTCCAGCTTGATCTGCGCGAGGATCTTCCATTTCCCGACGAGTCAGCGTCCGTCGTATATAGCGAGCACTTTTTTGAACATCTGGAGTATCCCGGGGAGGCGATGAAATTCCTCAGGGAATCGTGGAGAGTATTGGCGCCGGGCGGCATCTTCAGCGCGGCGGTACCCGACACGGAATGGCCGCTGAAAGCTTACGTAGACGGTGACGACGATTACTTTCGGCTCGCAAGGGAACGGTTACATCCGAAGTGGTGCGATACGCGCATGCACCATGTGAACTACCATTTTCGCCAGGGCACGGAACACAAGTACGCCTACGATTTTGAAACTCTGGCGCGCATTCTTGGCGAGGTTGGATTTGTATCCATCGCGAGGCGTTCATTCAACCCCGGTTTGGACTCGGAATCTCGCAAGATAGGATCCCTGTACGTGGATGCCCGCAAACCGGAGCGCGCCTAAAAGCAGATTTCCCACGCTGCCCCCACGGCCGGCTTCCAGAGCGCGTCCCGGCGCTCCAAATCTTCAGGTGCTGGACGCGTTCGCGGCCCCAGCGCATATTGTCGATCCATCCTTGAACGATCCAGTTATACAGACAGCATTCGCCGTCTTTTCCAATGGGATACGCCGTCCGGATGAAGGACTTGGCCGGCCCAGGGGATCAGTGCAGTCGCTGCATCATTATTCCTGTTTCAGACCAGCTCCGGCTCCGGATATGCGCGTGAGCACCAGCGCCTTTGTTCTACGAAGTTGCTTAGACATCGGCGATGGTGACCCAGATCCCGTGCCGACGCTTCACCTCGAAATCCATCAGCGGTCTAGTTGGATGCCGTCAGGATGACGCAATTCGGCTTGGCGATGTGCGGCACGGCGCGGCAATCCGTGTGACGCTTATTGCGAAGGCTGTTTTTTCGGCGTGGCGAAGTACCACTGGTTGCCGGCCGAGTCATTGACGGCCGCGGTGCGGTCGCCGTAGGGCTGGTCGGCGGGCTCGGCTAGCGATTCGGCCCCGGCTTCGATGGCGCGGCGGTAGTCCGCATCAGCGTCGGGAACGTGGAGATTGAATATGGTGGGCATGGGCTGCCAAGGGCCGTGGGCTTCGCCCAGTTCGAGGACGGAATCGCCGATGCGGAGCCTGGCATGGGCCACTGTGCCATCGGGCGCGAGGTGGCGCGCGAGTTCCTCGGCGCCGAGCGCACGAGAGAGGAACCCGATGAGCGCGGCGGCATCGTGCGGGTGCAAATACACCTGAAGCGAGTGCAGGCCTTCGGGGACATAGTGGGCGCCCTGGTGCGTGGCGATGTACCAATTGTCCCCGGCCACGTCCTTGATCGCGGCTTCGCGATCGCCGTAGGGTTTCTCGGCGGGCTCGGAGAGCGACTGGGCGCCGGCTTCGAGGGCGCGGCGATAGGCGGTGTCGACGTCGGGAGCGTAATAATGAAGAGCCGTCGGCATGGGACTGCCTTTCCACGCGGCGCCGCCGCCGATCATCAGCATCGAATCGCCGATTTTCATTTCGGCGTGAATCCCGCCCTCGGAACCCGTGCCGAGAACCTGACCCTCGGCTCCGAACGCGCGCTTGACGAAATCGATGAGTTCGGGCGCTTCGCGAACGGCAATATAGGGCGTAATAGTGCGGGAACCGTCCGTCATTTTCGCCTCCTTGCTCGATTCTTCCCGCAGCCGGCGACCGGGCGAACGGCTGCCCCCCCTCAGCTTTGCACAATCATCACTTCGCTGAGTTCTTTTTTTGTAATGCGCGGAACCTTGGCGTCTTCGGCGGGATAGCCGACGGGGACGATCATGAACGCACGCTCGTTTTTCGGGCGGCCGAGCAGCTCGCCGAGAAAACCCATGGGGCTGGGCGTGTGCGTGAGCGTGGCGAGGCCCGAAAAATGGAGCGCGGTGAGCAAAACGCCGACGGCGATGCCCACCGATTCCTGCGCGTAATAATTTTTCGCGCGGACTTCCCCGCCCGTCTCGTCGCGCCGGAGTTCGTAGTTGAGGCGAAAGATGACGATCAGGTACGGGGCGGTTTCGAGGAACGGCTTGTGCCACTCGGTGCCGAGCGGTGCCAGCGCTTCGAGCCATTCCTTCGGAGCGCGGTGCTCGTAGAATTCCTTCTCCTCGGCTTCAGCGGCGGCGCGAATTTTGCGTTTCGTTTCCGGATTGGAAACGACGACGAAGCGCCAAGGCTGCTGATTCGCTCCCGAAGGAGCGGTTGCGGCGGCGCGGATGGCCATCTCGATGATTTCGAACGGCACCGGCTGGGCGGAAAATTCGCGCACGGTTCGCCGCAGGCGTATGTGCTCGTAGAATGCGCGGGCGCGGCGGATCTGCTCCTCGGCGGGCAGGCGCTCGAAGACGAGCGGCTGCATTTGGGGAACGCTGGCCGGGGGCTGCTGTTCACTCATCGATTCCTCCGCTGGGGGGCTGAGGCAGTATGGTAACCGGAGAATACGGTCACATGCGACGAATTCGGATTTGTCACGGGCACCGGAAGGCGGGAGAGGGCGCCGTCGCGGGAATCGGAACCCGCGGCCGTGGCGCGTGGTTCGACAACCAATCTTCGTGGACTACTCCGCCTCGAAGCGTTCGGGGTCCTTCGCTTCGCTCAGGATGACAGGAGTTTTTGCCGGCGGCGGCTTTGGCGCGGAATACGGCGGCGCTCTTTTGCCGCGGGCGGTGGTGGATCAATCGGGATTTGCGCCGGAGGGACGCAGCAGGTCCTCGAGCTGGACCGACTTGCCCGTTTTCTCGTCGCGATACTTCACGACGACCGGCGTGTACAACGAAATTCCCCACTCCTTTCCCTTCCCTTCCGGAATGGCGCGCGCGCCGGGAACGACGACTGCGCCGGGCGGAATGCGCAGCGGGCGATCGCCCTCGCGGCGATAGATTTCTCCGCGCACGAGATCGTAGACGGGCGTGCCGCCGGTGAGGATGGTCCCGGCGGCGAGGACGGCGCCGCGGCCGACGATCGCGCCTTCGTAGACGCCGCAATTGCCGCCGACGAGCGCGTCGTCCTCGACGATGACGGGCAACCCGCCAACCGGTTCGAGGACGCCGCCGATCTGCGCGCCGGCGCTGAGATGAACGTGCTTGCCGATCTGCGCGCAGGAACCGACCAACGCGTGGGAATCGACAAGGCTGTCGTCGTCGACCCAGGCGCCGATATTCACGAACGCCGGAGGCATCACGATCACTCCGCTGCCGACGTAGCAGCCATCGCGCAGGGAGCTGCCGCCGGGGACGACGCGGACGCCGGCCGGAGCGGGACGCGGAGGAAGCGTGTTCTTGTCGGCGAACTGGAGCACGCCGGCCGCGCTTTCAACGATGCGGCCGATGCGGAAGGCGAGAAGGATTCCCTTCTTCACCCAGGCGTTGACGCGCCATTCGCCGTTGGCGGAGGGTTCGGCGGCGCGGGCGCGGCCTTCGTTGAGCGCCAGGCGCAACTCGTCGACGGCGCGGAAATGGTCTTCGCCTGGAGCCCCGACGGCGCTGTCGAAGAGGCGCTCGATACGCTCGGGCAGATCGCTCATCGAGCACCACCCGCGGGCGCCGTGCCGGCGACGAGTCCCTGGGCACGGAGGACCTGTTCGAGGCGCTGGCGGTTTTCGGGACGCATGGGAACCATCGGCAGGCGATAGACCTCCTCGATCACGCCGAGCATGGCGAGCGCCGCCTTCACCGGGATGGGATTCGTTTCGTAGAAATTGGCCTTGAAGAGCGGCAGCAGATCGAAATGCAGCTTGCGGGCCTCGGCGATGCGGCCTTCGCGCATGAGATGCGTGAGCCTGGCAACGCGGTCGGGGGCCTCGTTCGATACGACGGAAATGACGCCGACCGCGCCCAGCGACATCAGCGGGAACGTCCAGGAATCGTCGCCCGAGAGGACGTGGAAATCGGGCGGCACGGTTCGCAGCAGTTCCATCTGCTGTTCGAGATTTCCCGAGGCTTCCTTGATGCCAACGATGTTCGGAATCGCCGCGAGGCGCACGACGGTTGCCGGCTCGATGTTGGAGCCGGTGCGGCTGGGAACGTTGTAAAGGATGACGGGGAGATCGGTGGCCTGGGCGAGCGCCTGGAAATGCTGGAAGAGGCCCTCCTGCGTCGGCCGGTTGTAATACGGAGCGACGGAGAGGATGGCGTCGACGCCGAGCGGGCGCACCGCGCGGGCCAGTTCGATGACGTGGGTGGTGTTGTTGCCGCCGACGCCCGCGACCACCGGCACGCGCCCAGCGGCTAGTTCGACGACGCGCCGGATGACCGACAGATATTCCTCGTGAGTGAGCGTGGGCGTTTCTCCGGTGGTACCGCAGGGCACCAGGAAATCCACTCCACCATCGAGTTGAAAACGCACCGAGACGCGCGAGCGCCTCTACGTCGAGCGAGCCGTCACGGCGAAACGGCGTCACCAGTGCAGTACCGCAGCCTGCAAGTTCCCCGGTCATCTTGATTCCTCCATGTCCAGAATTTCCGAAAAGTGATGAATGCCCGTTTCCCCTGCCACCCAACGGGCGGCCACCAGCGCGCCTTCGGCGAAGGCCTGGCGGGTGCGCGCGGCGTGGCGGAGCAGCAATGTTTCGCCCTCGGTGTCGAAACCCAGTTCGTGCGTTCCGGGGACGTAGCCCGCGCGCACGCTCTGAATCGCCGGGAGCCGCGCGCCGAGATGCGGTTCGATCTGACGGGCCAGCTCCTGCGCGGTGCCGGAAGGGGCGTCGAGCTTGAAGCGATGATGCGTTTCGACGATGAAGGGCTCGTACTGCGGCCACCGGGCCATCAGGCGCGCCGCTTCGCGGGCCAGGCGGTAGAACAATTGCACGCCGAGGGAGAAATTGGCGGCGTAGACGAGGCCGGCGTTGTGCCGCTCGACGGCCTGGCGCGCCGCGTCGAGATGCTCGTACCAGCCGGTGGTGCCGACAACCATACGGCCGCCGGCCGCGGCGACGCGGCGGATGTTTTCCAGGGCGGCATCGGGACGCGTGAAATCGATAACGACGTCGGCGGCGGCGAGCGTTTCCGGCACGAGCCCCGCGCCGCCGGGATTCGATTGCGCGGTGAGCGTTCCGGCAATGACGAATCCGCGCGCCGGGGCCAGTTGCTCGATGGCGCGGCCCATGCGTCCGTGGCCGAGAAGCAGGAGACGAATCGGTTTTTCCGGATTCCGCGTCATGACTGCGTCCCTCCCGTCTCGTCCCGAGATTTCAGGTCCTTCACCAAACGCCGGTACAACTCGACCGCGCGCACGAGTTCCTTCTTGCTGACGCGCTCCTCGGCGGTGTGGGCGGCGAGGATCGAGCCCGGCCCAATGAGCAGCGGGCGGCCCCAGCGATCGAGGTTCGGCACGTCGGTGGTGAAGGCGACGACGTCGGCTTCGAAGCCGGGCATGCGCTCGAGGCGCGTGGGAGCGACCGAGCGGAAGAAGTCGCATTCAGCGCGGCCGCCGACGCGTTGCTCGATCGAACGGATCAAATCGGCGGCATCGCTAACGGTGCGGAAGAGAATCGTCGCTTCGGCCTCGGCGGGAATCACATTGGCCCCTACGCCGCCGGAAATGCGGCCGATATTCATCGTGGCCGGGCCAAGTTCGGGATCGGTTGGCAAGGGCATCGAGCGCAGCGCGGCCAGCAGATCGAGGAGCTTTTCGATGGCCGATTCGCCGAGTTCGGGATAGGCGGAATGGGCGGCGCGGCCTCGCGCGCGCAGGCGCAGTTGCAGGACGCCCTTTGTGGCCGCTACCAGGCGGTTTTCGGTAGGCTCTCCGACGATGAGATAGCGAGAGCCGCGGGGGCGCTCGTTGGCGGCGCGGGCGCCGTCGCTCGTGGTCTCCTCGCCGACGACGAACAGCAGGGCGAAATCGTTCACGCCCTCATGGGCGAGCTGTTCGGCGGCGATCACCTGGCAGGCCAGGCTGCCCTTGGCGTCGCAGGCGCCCCGGCCGTGAATCCACTCGGCGTCTTCGCTCGATGGGAAATGGGGCGCCACGGTATCCATGTGCGTGCTCAAGACAATTTCCGGGCGGCCACGCACGGCAAACAGGTTCGCGCGGCCGGGAGTCACCGCCTGCATTTCGACGGCGAAATCGCGCGCGCGCAGGCGCTGGGCGAGGAATTCAGCGCATCGGCCTTCGGTTCCGGTAACCGATGGTATGTCCACCAGTCCACGAAGCAGTTCGAACAGTTCCTGCACGGTTTCCTTTCCGGTGCCGGAGTTTCCCCGGGCGGCTGGGAGCTGGCCGGCCATGCGCGAGCCGGGCTGGGATGGCAATTTCGATCGGTTGTAAACAGGCGAAGCTGGAAAAGACTATCGTGTCGGCGGCGGGGCCGCCTTGCTGAGTCGCTTTCGAGGAGTGAAGAGCATGTTGGTTTGGCGTTACTCTCGACGCGTTTCACGACGCGATCGATTGACTGCACTTATATCCTTGGCTCGCCGAATTGTCAATCCGGCGCGGACGGCCGGAGGTTTGGCTGCGGCAGGCTGCCGCGGAAATGACTTCCGAAGGTTCCTTCCGAAATTCCCGATTAGTTAATCCCTTCGCAGACAATGAAAGGCTATAATGACGGCCGACCCGCGAGCGGCCGCGAACCATGCGGCTGGGATTCAAGTAGCGGGCCCTGACGTGTCGATTCCTGCGGATTTAGGTACGGGGCAAAGCACTCTTCGCCCAGGACACAGTTCCGAGGTAAAGGCCAGCCAGAGGGAATCGGTTCCCGGCGGCTGGTTGGTGTGGTGCGGCCTATTCGCTTCGGGACGTCGTCTTCGGAACGGGGATAAGAACGCGGGCGCTTTCGGCCGGCGGATTCGGCTGGCGCTCGGCGGCGATGAACTGCGCCTGTTGCGCTCCCCCACATTCCCGTTTCTTCCGGCAGCCCATTCCCTTCCAATCCACGCGCCACTCCCCGCGCGAGGCAGGGCCGGTCATCGCGATGCGGCTAACGGACCCCTTTCGCGATGAACAAGGACACGCCGATCCGGATCCTGCTGGCCGACGACCATCCCGCGGTTCGCGAAGGTCTGGCGATTCTGCTGAATCGAATCCGGGGAATGCGCGTCGTCGCGCAGGCATCGAACGGGCGGGAAGCCATCAGCCAGTTCCAGGCGCATCATCCGGACGTGGCGCTGCTCGATCTGCGCATGCCGGAAGCCGACGGCATTCAGGCCATGACCGCCATCCGGCTGAGCCATCCGGGGGCGTGCATCGTCGTGCTGACCAGCTACGACGACGAGGAAGATGTTTACCGCGCCTTCGCGCACGGCGCGCGAGGTTATCTGCTGAAGGAATCGACGCTCGAAGATATCGTGGCGTGCATCCACCGCGTGACGGCGGGAATGCCGTGGATCCCGGCCACTATCTCGGCCAAGCTGGCCAACCGGCTGAGCCGGAATGAACTCTCGCCACGCGAGCGCGACGTGCTCACTTGCGTGGCCGCCGGAAAAAGCAACAAGCAAATCGCCGCCGAATTGTCCATCGCCGAAAGCACGGTGAAGGCGCACGTCGACCACATCCTGAAAAAACTCGATGTGCGGGGACGGACCGAGGCGGCGGCGCTGGGTTTCCGGCTGGGACTGATTCGCATCGAATAGCGCGGCCGGCCTCGATGGGCGGCGCTTCGGGGCGTTTCCATCTTCGCTTTTTCTTTTCCGCAATTGTATCTACCGGGCGTTTCCCCATCCGACGAATTGTATTCAATTCGCGGGTCCGCTAGTCTGCGCCTACCACTGTACGGGAGGGGAACGGTAGCCGAGGACAATGCAAGGCATTCCTTCAGACTCATCCAACCAACCCCAGTCAAGCGAGGCGTTCGCGTTCGCCTCTTGATCATCCTCGGCAAACAAGCTCGGCCGTTCCCCTACCACTTTTTCAAGAACGATTCGGAAGTGTGTCTTCATTATGGAGGAACCTGCCATGTTATCCCCTGCTCCACGGCTACTTCTTGTAGGACAGAAACTGAAAGCCATTGCCTCCCTGGTGGAAAGGCTCGAGGCCCGGGGGTGCGACTGGGAATTCGTCGAAACCGCCGAGGACGCGCGCCGGGCGATTGACCGCGGGCCGTTTGACGTGATCCTGGTCGACAGTCAGTTACCGGGAGGCGCGGCGTATTCCTTGATTCGCATGCTTCTGGGCACCCGTTCCAGCCTGTTCTTCTGGGTACCGATGGAGCGCTCGGGCTGTCTGCTGCCAGTCGTGCTGCGTGGCCGGCATCAGTTCCGCTCGAACGCACTGCGGCCGCCGGCGTTTTCGGAGATGCTCTCGACACTGCTCTGGCAGACGCCGGGGAGCCGGCAGGTGAATCTGGCCTGCTAGAAGGAAGCCGGCAGATCTCAACATCCATATAAGGTATGGACACCGGCGGCTCGATCAGTTGACGGACGAGCCGGATTCGGCATGCGCCGGCTGGCGCATTCGCGTGGGCGAAAGCCTCAGGGGCGAATGAGACGGACGGCAATGGGACTGCCGGCGGTGGTGGTGTCGCCGACAGCGCCTTTCGGGTCGCAGCCGCTGATGTTGAGAATGACGGCGTTGGTCACGTCGTAGCTGCCCTTCCCTCCATAGGTTCTGTGCTCGACATCCTCGAGAAACATCTGCATGAAGCCGACGACTTTCACGGTTTCGCCGCCGGGGACGAGGGCATGGCCGTCGTAAATCGGCACGGTGACGACCGACCGGCTGACTCCAGTGATGGTTTTCCCGTTGAAGTCGGCGTTGTTGTAGCCGCCGGTGATCCAGGCGGAGGGATCTTTCATCGTGTCGATCGCGTCCTGTCCCTGATTCATGCCCAGGCCGTCGGCGCCGATTCGCGCGATTACGCCCTGATTCACCGGGCCAATGCTCTTGCCGTTGTAGGTATCGAGTGAATCGCCGCAGGCGATCGGTTTCGGATAGCAGCGGCTGATGAAGTCGCGCAAGTCCGAACCGCTGGAATTGCCCGCGAGCGCGAGCAGGTACCACTGGCTGGCAACAGCGCTATCGCTCGGACCGGTGCCGAAGTGCAACTGCCACCGCTCGCCGACTACGCCGTCAGGGTATCGAGTTCCGTGAATCAGGTCGCCGGTGCCCGTATCGACAAAGGGACCCGCGGCGACGTCGCTGCCACAGAAAACGCTGTTCGATGGGCTGGTGTGCAGCGGATCGCAGTTGGGAATCAGGAAGGGCGCGATGCAGGTGTTGGCGACGCCGCCGTTGTAAGCCTCGGCGGTGGCCGTCGCCGAGATATCCGCCTGAAAAACGTCGACCATCTTCGCGAAAATCGTTGGAATCGGATTTCCCCGCTCCCTGGTGCGCTGAACGGTGACGCTGATCTGCGGCTCCCGCGGGCTGGGATAGCTGAAGCGGATGTCGGCGTCCTCGATCGCCGCCGCCTGGCCGAGAACGGAATTCTGGGTGGCGACGCCGGCGGCCTGACGGCGCGCGGCGGCTTCCTGCGGGCCTCCGTTCATGCAGTCGCCGGCGGAAGTGCAACCGGAAGTGACGAAGGCGTAGGCGCCGGCGAGGGCGGCGGCATCGGCGGCGCGCTGGGCTTCGTTGCGCGCGACGTAGAGCATGCCGAGGTCGATGGCCAGAGCCAGGGCGCCCATCAGCATCACCATGCCCATGGCGACCAGCACCAGCGAGGCGCCGCGACTGGAGCCGGATTGTTTCGTTTCGCGCACGTTGTTCATCAGCAATCCCCCGTTGGCGTCACGTCAGGTTCTGCATCGTCACCGTTGTCGAAACGGTTTGCGGGAGCACGCTCGACAGAAGACGTCCGATCAACATCCAGCGGACCGGGAAGATCAGCGTCACGCGCGTGGCGGGAATGCTTCCCGTTTCGGTTTCGATCACGGCGCCGCGGTCGATCTCGAGAGCGATGCCGCCTTCGCAGAGATAGTTCGCCCGATCGGGCGCGGCGAAGGAGGCCGGCTGTTCGGGAACGATGCAGCCGGCGTCGTTGCCGGCGCCACTCATGTACTGCCTCACCGCGTTGGCCGCGGCAACGATGGAACAGGGAGTGGAGCTGGAGCAATCGGCGCTGTTGAGAGGCGTCGAAACGGCGATGCGCGCGCCTTCCCGCGCGGCGTTCGTCATCTTGTCCTTGAGCAGAAACGCCGAGCCGAAATCCCACACGCCGGCGATCAGCAGAAGCAGCAGCGGGAACACCAAGGCGAATTCGACCAGTTCGACTCCTGCCGCGGAACCAGCGGCCCGGCCGGACGCCAGTTTCGGGCACCATCTTCCGCCATTCATGCGGTTCACCTCCGTGGCGCTTTTCATGGGCAGGAACCCGTTGACGGCTGGTTTTCACGGCGCATCTGCACCTGGGTGTTCAGGTGGATGGTCGCGAGATTCAAAGAAGTAAAGGGAATGTGAAACGTGAAAGGGTAAGAGAAGGCGATGACGACACCGCATTGCTGGTCGGTATCGCCGGGGTTGAGCCAGCGCACCTGTTGGGAATAGCCGGTCACCTGGACTGGATCGAGGTTGGCGGAAAGCAGCACAGGGGCAATGTGACTGGTGAAAACGACGCTCTCGGATTTCGTCACGTTCGGCGCGTCGAGGAAGCTGTTGCCCGCGGCGAAGGAACTGGGCAGGACCGCCATGCGGGCGCCTTCGCGCGCGGCGCGAGTCATTGTCTGATGAACGTTGTAGGCGCGAGCAAACCAGAAAATCCCGAATATCAACGTGAACAGCAGGACCGCAACAAACGCGAACTCGACCTGCTCGGCGCCATGCTCGCCTCTCCAAGTTGACTGATTTTTCATAGGAGCCGTTTACCTATCTCGAAACAAAGCACACCGATAGCCAAAGCCGAACAATTGGCGGTCCGCTAAGTGGCGCAGAAGCAGCGCTCCGGCCTTGACTGCGGGAAAGCTGTGGGGATTGGCACGCACAGCTTGGGCCATTTCGCACTTGCCAGGACTCCGGTTACAGGACGAGCCGAGGAAGGCATTGGAGGAAGACGGGGCAGCCGCGGCGACATTACAACATTGAAACAGTTTGCCGGAGAAGCGTCGCGGCTGGGCCGTTCGTCCGGTCCAGTTCGCGGCTGGAGCCCGCGAGAGGAACACGCTCGACGGTAACCAACACAGCCATGAATGGCCCGATTTTCAATATAGGAAGTGGCCGGGAATCGTAGTCCTGCGGGTCTACGATTCCCGGCCACAAGAGGGGCCCTGAGGAAGGGGATCGGGTTCAAATCCCCGCGTGTCGAGATTCGGGGTTGCCCCTCGAAGGTCGCTCCAATTGCTGCCGCGCTGGCAACGCATCTGGCGGCAGCGATCCCAGACCGCGCGCGAGAGCCCACGTGTCCGGTTTGCGGACATAGGAGCAATTTACGCTCCAACGAAACGGGCTCGTGGTTCGCGTATCTCCTTGAGTTGCAATAAGGAGCGCAGGTTGCGGCGGGGCGAGTTTGGTTGCTGCACCAATTCCATTCAGATAGTAGGAAATAGATTTCTCCTTTTGCGGCGCGGGCGGAGTGCGGAGGAGACGAAATCGATGAAAAATGGCCGGGAAATCGCGACCGGAGCGCCGGGGTTGCGTTGTGAAAGTACCCAAGTAGAGACACAAAACATGAAATTCATTGCAGCCGAATGGCAGGCACGCATGAGGCGCAGATTTGGGACATTAGCTAACCTCTTGCAACACGGGGAAATAGAAACGAGGGACTGCGGAGAGCCTGGGCATAGTTTTAGGACTGTGAATTGCGAGACGAGCTATTCGGCGCCGCTTTCGCCGTTTCCCTGGGGCAGGGCGGCGAAGAAGAGAGGGCGCCGCTGCCGGTAGCATCGCAACGCTCTGTTTGCTGTCAGCGCAGAATGTGGCCTACCACACGCAAACTCGGCCAGGTCGATCCTGATGCAGGGCCCGCACCACCTCGGAGTGTGGAAGATGCGTTGGAGGAGCGGGAAGCTGTGCGAAATGGATTCCATGACATGAATTTCGACCTCGACGAAATACGAGCCGTATTCTTCCGCTGCAACGCATGCAAGACGGCTGTCAGCTTTCCGAGAATCCGGTGGGCCAATCTTCCCGAACGTTGTCCGAATTGCGGAGCGGCATGGATGAAAGAGCCCACGTCTGAATTCGGCTTCCCGGAAGAGAACGTCGCGCGAGCGTTCAAAGCGGTGAAGGCATTTCGCGACGCACTGCAGGCACTCATCAGCGTCTCGCGCACGATTGCGTTCACGATTGGATTCGAGACGGGCGAATCAGGCGAAGCCGAAGAGGCCGCCGCCAAGCAGGCCGGTTCCCAGTCCTCCTGAAACTCCGTCCGGGCCGGTTACCCGCTCCCCCAATTTCCACATCAGAGAATCCTCCCGGCGAAAGCTCGCCGGCGGAAGCCCACCGCAACGAACCCTTCGCGCCAGGAACCTCACAGAAGCGCGATCTTCCAGTCTTCGCGATCCCCGCTAAAAACCTGGGTTTTCTCGCGAAGCGCGCGGCTCAAGTCCGAGCCAAGCGGGAAAACAGGCGCGGCCGCCGAGAGTCGCAGGGAGCGAGGTTTCCGCGGGGCAAGATAACAGCATTGTCAAGTAACTATTTGGGCACGTCTTGACAACGAGGATTCATCAGCGCAGCATGGCCCCAAGCTTCCTAACGCGTTTCGAGAGCACAAGCAGTCTGGGGACGAACTAGAACTTCCGACACGGAGAACGAAAATGTCGATGGCAAGCGGGGTGTCTTCGCTTCTTCCAGCGTTAGCAAGTGTCTTCGATGAGATCGATCATCCTCTTCTGGTCGCCGACCGCGCCGGCCGGCTCCTGTACGCCAACCCGGAAGCGCGCCAATTGTTGTGGGCCGAAGAGCAGCGGCGAACGGCGGCTTCGACTTTCGTCGGCGAGGTGCTCGACGTGGAGCTGGAAGAGATTCTGCGCGGTCTCGAGGAAGGGACCAGCAGCGTTCGGGTGGAATGCCATTGCGCTTCCGGCGAGATTCCGGCGCGCGTGCGCTGGCTGCCGAAATCGGATTGGCTGCTGATTCAGATGTACCCGACGGGGGAATCGGCCGGCGAGGAACGACCGGCGCCGGAGACCGAAGAATCGTCCCGAGGAATCTCGAGCTGGATCGATGAGGAGCGCGAGACGGTCGCAGCCGCGGGCGAGATGGGCGGCGAGGAAGACCAGGTGGTGCGCGAGCAGGTGGGGGAAGGATTGTATTTTCTTGCCGCGAGCCCGGTGATGAAAAAAATGCGGAGGCAGGTGCACCAGATCGCTTCGGTGAACGTGCCGGTGCTGATCTCCGGGGAGAGTGGATCGGGGAAGGAAGTAATGGCGCGGATGATCCACTTGAATTGCAAGAGCCGGAGCGGGCCGTTCGTGAAAGTGAATTGCGCGGCGCTGCCGGCCGAATTGCTGGAGTCGGAGTTGTTCGGCTACGAGCAGGGGGCTTTCACCGGGGCGGTGCGCCCCAAGCCGGGCAAGTTCGAGATGGCCAATCACGGAACGATTTTCCTCGACGAGATCGCCGAGATGAGCACGCACCTGCAGAGCAAGCTGCTGCACATCCTGCAGGACGGGCAGTTTTCACGGCTGGGATCGCGGCACATGACGCAAGTGGACGTGCGGGTGATCGCGGCGACGAACGTGGACGTGCAGGAAGCCATCCGGCAGGGGAAGTTCCGCGAGGATCTCTACTACCGGCTGAACGTGGTGCCGTGCCATCTGCCGCCGCTGCGGGAGCGGCCCGAGGAGATCCCTTTGCTGTTCGCGCTTTTCCTCGACCGGTACCGCAAGGAGTTCGGGAAGAACACGCCGGAGCCGTCGACTTACTTGATGGACGCGGCGATGCGGTATCCGTGGCCGGGAAACATTCGGGAACTCGAAAACTTCGTCAAACGCTATGTGATCCTTGGCGATGAGGACGAAAGCCTTCGGGAACTGCTGGCCGGCGCCGCCGCGCCACCGGAGACCGAAACGCATTCGAACGGCAACGGCAATGGGCATGTGAACGGCAACGGGAACGGGCACCGGTCGCAAAATCTGAAAAGCCTGGTGCGCGGGCTGAAGGAAGAAGCCGAAGCGAAAGCGATCGCCGAAGCGCTGCGCCAAACGAACTGGCGGCGCAAGGATGCGGCGCGGATTCTGGGCATCAGTTACAAAGCCCTGCTGTACAAAATGCGGCAATTCGGATTCACTCCTTCGTCCTCCGAACTGCCGCACACGGAGTTGATGTGAAGCGGCGCCGGCTTCCACATGGTCGCCGGCGCTGGACAACAGAAAGAGAGACTTGACCCTGCCAATCTCGCGCCGATAGCGGCGTCGGCCCTCGCCCGGGACCGGAGAGTTTGCCGTACTCTCCGCCGGAAAGAATCCACCTTCGTCACAACTTCCGCAGTTCTAGAACTATTTTCCTGACTCGGCAAACTACCGGGAAAAACTTGTGCGCAGATGCGCAAGTGATTTCCGCAGATTTTTGCACTTCCATGAAGCGGAGAACAAGAGGCTTGCGTGCGCCAGTGCGTGAAATAGGAAAGGTCTTGCGTTTCCGGGCTTTAGCGGAGCCCCGCTTTGGCGCGCGCCGGAGCCACCTCAGGCAGGCCTCCAAAATCCTGGCATGCGGCGTGCTTATCCATGAGACAGATTCCTCCCGGACGAGTCAAAAGGAGATTTTGGGTGAACGCCCTCTCAAGCGCACGTTTTCCTGCGGCGTCGGTGTTGCCGCCTGAATCGGTGATTTTCGGCCAATCGGCGGCGATGCGGGCGGTACGAAACAAAGTTGGCAAGGCTGCCGTGGCCAACGTCCCGGTTCTGCTCGAGGGAGAGAGCGGAACGGGGAAGGACGTGATCGCGCGGCTGATTCATTCCCAGTCGGGGTGGTCGGCGGGGCCGTTCGTGAAAGTGAGCTGCCCGGCGATACCCGGCACGCTGCTCGAAAGCGAGCTATTCGGCTACGAGAAAGGCGCGTTCACGGGAGCCTATGGATCGAAGCCTGGGCGCGTGGAGATGGCCAATCGCGGGACCCTTTTCCTCGACGAGATCGGGGAGATGGATCCGCTGCTGCAGGCCAAGCTGCTACAGCTGCTGCAGGACTCGCAATTCTGCCGCATCGGCGCGCAGCAGGACCGGCACATCGAGGTGCGCATCGTTTGCGCGACCAATCGCAACCTGGCCGAAGAGATCGAAAACGGCGCGTTCCGCCAGGACCTCTTCTATCGCATCAACGTGCTGAATATTCCCCTGCCGTCTCTGCGGGAACGCAGCGAGGACATTCCGGCGCTGGTCGACTATTTCCTCGAGCAATGCCGGGAGAGCTATGGCGTGGCGGCGCGGCCGGTTTCCGCGACGGTCGTGCAGAAGATGAAGCAGTACCCCTGGCCGGGAAACATTCGCGAGTTGGAAAACGTGGTGAGGCGATACGTAATCCTCGATTCGGACGCCTCCGTGATTGCGGAAGCGATGACGAGTACGCCCAGTGACGGCGATTTCGACATGCCGACCGAGGGCCCGACCTCCCTTAAGGCCATGACGCGCCAGGCGACTCTCGCGCTCGAGCGGAGAGTCATCCGTCGGACGCTCGAAGCCAACGGGTGGAATCGCAAGCGCGCGGCCAGGGCGCTGAACATCAGCTACCGCGCGCTCCTGTACAAGATCAAAGAGGCGGGCATCGGGGCGAAGCGAATGCCGGCCGAGCCGCCAGGGGACTAATAGCGGTTTTAGGCCGCGGTCGGCGGAAACGAAGCGGGAAGAAACGGCAGCAAGGGTGATCGCAAGATGAAACTCATCGATTCGCCGTACAGCCTTTCCCTGACTCAGGAACGCCGACACGGCCGCCGCCGGAAAGTGGATTCCATCGTTTACGTCAATATCGGCGGGGACAATGGCGGAGTTCTTCTCGACCTGAGCGAAAGCGGAATGTGCATCAGCGTGGCCAACCCTTTGGCCGTATCCAGCGAGATTCGCTTCGCACTGAGGCTCGACGAGGGCCAGCCGGTCCAGGGCGCCGGAAAAGTCTCCTGGCTCTCGGAATCCGGCAGAAGCGCCGGCGTGCAGTTTTCGTATTTTCCGAACGAGTCACGTATGCGCATTCGGCAATGGCTGGCGGGGACGGGCGGGCTGACGAAGAACACGGAACCGACGGCGGTTGCGGCTGCCGTGCCTCCGGCCGCCGCCAGGAACGCCGCGGCGGCAACTGCACCGGCGTTCGGCGGACAGGTCTCGGCGCAACCCGAGACCGAAACACCGGCCGACGCCTCAATCGCTTCCGAAGCCGGCGAAAGACGCTCCGTACCGCAAACGCCGCTTTTCTTCCTGCCGAAGAGGCCGGCGGCCGACGAGATTTACGACGAACTCGCTTCGCAGCCGGGGGATTACACCTGGCACCCGGAGAGGACGGGAACGGAAAGCGAAGGTGAGAGGGTCGAGTCATTCCGTTCGGCGATCATCTCCCAGCCCGAGCGAGACGAAGAGACCAGCCCCGAAGGACGCCGTTTCAAGAAGACCGTGATCGTCTTGACGGTCTGCTTCGCACTACTTGCGGGGTGCGCTGCGTCAATCGTCGCGTACCCGAAACGCTTTTCCGAGTTGCGTCAATTCACGGCGTCACTGACGACGTCGCTGACCGCGCCATCGGCGGACACCTCCACCACACCGGCAGAACCTGCCAGGCCCACGCGAAGGATCAGGCGAAGAGTGGCCAGGCGGCCGATTTTCGTCGCCAAGGGGCCGCAGCGCGGAAGCCACCCGGTCCGAGACAGCGCCGTCTTCGATGCTCCTCGCGATAATTCGACGGCTTTCTCGGTGACGGCGACCGATTCCTCGGATCGTCGCTGGCTGGCGAGCGCTTCCGGCCGAAGACTGGTTCCCAATGACGCACCTTCCGCCACGCCGGCTGCCGCGCCCGATTCGACTTCCCTTCCCGGCGGCAACGGCGCCCCGGTCGCGGCGGATCCACAAGCCTCGGCACCGACGACGGAGGCCAGCCTGCAACCTCCGGCACAACTGAGGAATTTGCGCGTCGACGGAGGGTTGGTGGAAGAGGGGGCGGTCAGCCCCACTTTCGCTCCGTTGAATCTGGATGGGCAGACGCTGGATTCGAAACCGATCGTGGTGGAAGCCGTGATCGGCAAGGACGGAGGCGTGCAAAACGTGCGGCTCGTCAACACTCCCTCTTCCAAGCTGGCGCAAGCGGTTGTGTCCGCCGTCAAGCTCTGGCGGTATCGGCCTTTCTATCGGAATGGCCAGCCGATCGAATTCGTCACGCGCATCACGTTCGATTTCTCGCTGCCGGAGGCCAACCCTTAGGGACGAGAAGGGATGCCAACCAAATTGTTTGGCGTGGCCGGTGCATCTGGCCGCAGGCTCTCGGATGCACGGCTGGATCGCTCAGACGCAGACGGTCGTTGTCTCCCAAGCGATGCGAGCGAAAGGAAGTCGTTGTTCAGTCAGACCTTGAAATTAGCTCGGACGAGATATGTGGAATGGCTGCCCTGGATTCTGATCGCCCTCGGGACTCTTCTCCGGTTGCGGCAGTATCTTTTCGATCGTTCCTTATGGCTCGACGAGGCGTTTCTCGCTCTGGACATCACCCATGACACATTCCACCGGCTTTGGAGGCCTTTGCAGCACGGCCAAGCCGCTCCGGCTGGTTTTTTATTCATCGAAAAAGCGGTGATCGTATCCCTTGGGAATAGCGAATATACCTTCCGACTCGTTCCCCTGCTCGCGGGTGTGGCAGCACTTTTTCTCTTCTATCAGGTGGCGAAGGCGTCGGTGAGTTCTTCGGTTGTTCCGGTTGCTCTCGGCCTGTTCGCGATCTCAAGGCCTTTGATCTATTACAGCACGGAAACGAAGCCCTACTCACTCGACGTCCTGGTGGCTGTCGCCCTGTACGCGATCGCCATGCCGATGGACGATCTGAACTGGAACAGGAAGAGGCTCTTCTGGATCGGTATTGTGGGAGCCCTGTGCATATGGTTTTCGTATACCACGGTTTTTATTCTCGGCGGCATTGGACTGACTCTTGCATTTCTGAGTCTCTATCGTAAAGACTGGTCGGCGGTCCGCTTCCTGTTCCCTCCCTTTCTCCTATGGGCTGCAATCTTCGGCGTGTACTACTGGCTGTTGATTCGACATTGGGAACACAACACAGACTTTGTTAACTATTGGCGCCAAGCGTTCATGCCCTTCCCTCCGGTGTCGTTCCATGATGTCACATGGTACACGAATACCTTGTTCGACGTTTTTGCCTATCCTGCAGGCATTGCGGCGACCGGTTTAGCGGTTGCTCTGTTCTTTATTGGTTGTAGATCGCTTTACCTTCGCCGAACAACACGTTTCTTTTTCCTGGTGACACCGATTGCTCTGGCGCTCGCCGCATCTGCGATTCACAGATACCCTTTCACCGGGCGGCTGATTCTCTTCCTCACACCCGCCCTGATTCTTCTGGTTTCCGAGGGCGCCTGTTACTTATTGAAATTCTGTTCTTCCTCCTTAGTTCAGATTGCTCTCCTGGCGGCCCTCTTCTTCACCCCCACCTTTTCTGCGTTTTACCATTTCATCCGACCGGACACTCACGAAGAAATCAAGCCGGCCATTAACTACATCAGGGCACATGACGAGCCTGGCGATCTCTTGTATCTCTACAATCCCAGTTCCTTTGCATTTCAATATTACAACGAACGCGACGCGCTCAAAGGACTTACGGTCGTGCTGGGACAGGACTCGACCAGCAACTGGAACGCAGATGCGGCAGACCTTTCGCGATTGCGCGGCCACCGAAGGGTGTGGATTCTCTTCTCCCATGTTCGCTCGACAGGAGGGGTGAACGAAGAGGCTTTATTTCTATACCTGCTGAACCAGATGGGAAAGCAGGACGCGTCTTTTCAGGCTCCGGGGGCGGCAGCCTATCTATATGATTTAAAATGAGGAGAATTTGTGGCTTTTTCGAGAGAAACCATCCCAGGCGTGCATTTTTCAAAACCGGCACAAGCACCCATGCATGGCTGCTCGACGTCCCTCCAAAGCTGGACTATTCCGCTGGGATCAACGTTCTCGCTCACGTCGGTGGTAATGCAGACCGATTGCCGAACGGCAACGAGTGGCGGAAGCACGACTCCCTGGCGGACCCGGCTCCGCTGACCCATCCGCGAAGGAACCCAGGGTTCACAATGTGGCAAATGTTTTTCTCTTTGAAAGAACACCTTCGACCGCCTTCGAATGGACGTTATCTCTTAGTGCTTGTGTTTCCAAGAGATTGCGAATTCCGGTACCGGCCACTTTGGCAAACCGGATGCTGAGGTAGCAGTAGCCGATGGCTCACCTGCACGAGAAGGGTTTTACGCGAAATAAAGAGGCTTGGCGAGAGAGACTCCTGGGGAGAAAAGTGTGATGAAAGCAGTCATTCTGGCTGGTGGATTTGGCAGTCGGCTCAGCGAGGAGACCTCCCTGAGGCCGAAGCCGATGGTGGAAATCGGCGGTAAGCCGATGCTCTTGCACATCATGAATATTTTCTCTGCCCACGGCATTCGTGAGTTCGTGATCGCCCTCGGTTACAAGGCCGAAGTCGTCAAAACCTACTTCCTGAACTTTTACGCGTTGAACAGCGATGTTTCCGTAGATCTTTCCTCCGGTCGCACGGTTATCCGAAACGACCACCCGCCGGATTGGAGAGTTCATCTGGTCGATACGGGCCTGCACACGCAGACCGGAGGGCGACTGAAACGTCTACGCGATTGGCTTGGCGAGGACGACACTTTCCTTTTCACCTACGGAGACGGGGTGACAGATTTAAACGTAAGAGCGCTGATCGATTTTCATTTTTCCCACAACCGATTGGCGACCGTCACAACTGTCCGCTCGCCCGCTCGTTTCGGCCGGATCGCCACCGATGGCGACAGGGTGACCGAGTTTTACGAGAAGCCGGAATCGAGCGAAGGATGGATTAACGGCGGCTATTTCGTGCTGGACCGAAAGGTCCTCGACTACATCGACGGCGACGATACGGTCTGGGAACGTGACCCGGTCGAGCGACTTGCTCGCGACGGTCAACTCTCCGCTTTCCGCCACTACGGATTCTGGTCCTGCATGGACACACTGAAAGAGAAAAACATGCTCGAGGAGTTGTGGTCTACCGGCGAGGCCCCCTGGAAGATACGGTCGTCCGCTTCCCGATCGACTTTCGAGGAACCTCTGGTCACATCGGTTCCAGACAATTCCCGGAGAGAAGAGGAAGCCACGGAATGAAGATCCTGATTACGGGGAACATGGGTTATGTAGGACCTTGGGTGGTACGGCAGCTTCGCAATTCTCATCCCGAGGCCGTGCTCATCGGCCTCGATACCGGCTACTTTGCCCATTGTCTAACGAACGCAGCCGTCTTACCCGAATGTCGACTGGACGTCCAGTATTTCACTGACGTACGCGACTTGGTCGAGCCAGACATGGTCGGAGTTGACGCCGTTGTTTACCTTGCCGCGATTTCGAACGACCCCATGGGCCAGAAATACGAAGAGGTTACCCTGGACGTCAATTATCTTGCGGCGGTAAAACTAGCCCAAGCAGCGAAGCATGCTGGAGCCCGCTCGTTTGTTTTCGCCTCGAGCTGCAGCGTATACGGCCAGGCCGAAAGCGGCCCGCGCACCGAAAGATCGGAAGTCGCCCCGCTCACGGCTTATGCGCGATCAAAAGCCTTGGCCGAACACTCGCTGGCAGCCGAATCGGACAACCGATTCCAGGTCACCTGCCTGCGTTTTGGCACCGCTTGCGGAATGAGCCCACGATTGCGCCTGGATCTTGTCTTGAACGATTTCGTTGCGTGCGCTGTCGCCAACCGGCGCATCACCGTCCTCAGCGACGGATCCCCCTGGCGGCCCCTGATCCACGTGAAGGACATGGCTCGCGCCATCGACTGGGCGATTACCCGGGATTCCTCGGCAGGTGGCCCTTTTCTCGTTTCGAATGCCGGCTCAGACCTGTGGAATTATCAGGTCAAAGATCTCGCGGAGGCAGTTGTAGAGGCGATTCCTGGGACCGAGCTTTCCATCAATCGGGCTGCGCAGCCGGACAGGCGCTCCTACCGCGTCGACTTCGGCTTGTTCCGTGAACTGGCGCCCCGACACCAACCAGGACAGAATCTGCGGACAACAATTGTCGAACTGCGAGAGGGGCTCGAGGCGATGAATTTTCGCGATTCCAATTTCCGCGACTCACATTTCGTTCGGCTGAAGGTACTGAACGATATGTGTAATCGTGGCTACCTGACAAAAGAACTGAAATGGGCCGATGGCATCCAGAGGCGAGCGTTTCCTCTTGGTACCAAGCCATTGGCCGAACGGGCCGCGGTCGACAGCGACCCAGCCGCAAGAAGTTTTCCACCTCACTGAACCGACACAATGCCCATGTCACTCAGTCAAACGAGCGTCCCAAATGCCGGCGAACAAAACGTGAGCGTCTTCCCTCGCCCGTTAGCGAAGGAGGGGCCGGTCATCCGTATTGCACCCTCCACGGGCTGGGTTTCTATCCAGGCGCGGGGACTGTGGGAATACCGCGAACTGCTCTACTTCCTCGTATGGCGCGACCTGAAGGTTCGGTATCGCCAAACCATCCTGGGTGCAACCTGGGCGCTCATTCAGCCGGTTTTCACGATGCTCACTTTCACCCTCTTCTTCGGTCATCTGGCTAAAATCCCTTCGGACGGGATTCCCTATCCCCTTTTCTCTCTTGCGGGATTGGTGCCTTGGGCCCTTTTCTCTCACGGGCTAAACCAAGCGGCAAACAGTCTGGTGGGCAACTCCAGCATGATCAAGAAGATCTACTTCCCGCGCCTGCTCCTGCCCATCGCGAAAGTGGTTTCCGGGCTGGTGGACTTTGGGTTGGCGCTCATTCTTCTGCTAGGCATGATCCTCTTCTACGGGATTCACCCAAGCGCGAACATGATTTGGCTACCCGTATTCGTGCTACTCGCCATGGTGACCGCTCTGGGGGTCGCACTGTGGCTTTCTGCGGCGAACGTGCAGTTCCGCGATGTACAGTACCTGATCCCATTCATGACGCAGATCTGGCTGTTCGCTACCCCGATCGCATATCCGAGCAGCCTGGTACCCAAACAGTGGCGAGTATTGTACGGGCTCAACCCAATGGTCGGCGTCGTGGACGGATTTCGCTGGTGCCTGCTCGACGCGAAAGCGTGTGCCCCTGGTCCCATGCTGGCAGTGTCTTGTCTTGTGTCCGTAGGCTTGCTTGTGAGCGGAGCATTCTGGTTCCGACGAATGGAAAAGAACTTTGCGGACGTACTTTAGGAGCGCGCGATGAGCAACACGGTCGCACACGTGGAAGGTCTGGGAAAGGAATACCACATCGGCCGGAAGCGGGAAACAAACAAGACCCTTACCGAAGTGATGTCCGACGCGTTCGTCGCTCCCTTTCGCCGGGCAGGCCAGCTTCTACGCGGCCAGGCACATAGCGCACGTGAGTTGGAGGAAACCATCTGGGCACTACGAGACATCTCTTTTGAAATCAGGCAAGGCGAGATCCTGGGGGTCATTGGGCGCAACGGTGCGGGCAAGAGCACCTTGCTCAAGATTCTCTCCCGTATCACCGAGCCGACGGTGGGCTTTGCCGAGCTTCACGGGCGCGCGGGATCCTTACTCGAGGTCGGCACTGGATTTCATCCGGAGTTGACTGGACGGGAGAACATCTACCTGAACGGAGTGATTCTGGGGATGACACGGTCGGACATCGACCGGCGTTTCGATGAAATTGTTGCCTTTTCCGGCGTGGAACAGTTCCTGGATACGCCGGTGAAGCATTATTCGAGCGGGATGTACGTTCGCCTGGCATTTTCCGTGGCGGCGCATCTGGAACCGGAGATTCTGATCGTCGATGAAGTTCTGTCGGTCGGTGACGCCAACTTCCAGAAGAAGTGTCTCGGAAAGATGGATGAATTCAGCCACGCTGGCCGCACCATATTTTTCGTCTCTCATAATCTGACCGCGGTCGAGAATCTGTGTACCCGCGCAATCGTATTGGAGAAGGGTCGAACCACCTTTGCGGGCTCGCCAAAGGATTGCGTCGAGTATTACCTCCGGAGTTCCAGAACATCTGGCACGGACACTCCGCGTCACCGTTCGTTCGTGGATCTGACCACGGCTCCAGGCCGGCCCGCAAGATTCCGTCCACATCTGAAGCGAATGGCGCTTTACACTGCCGACGGCAATCCGCTGCCTGGCGGCCTGCGCATCGGTGATCCCTTGACGGTGCAGGTCCACTTTCACCTGGACTACGACACCACCACGTTTCAGATGGGTCTGGCGTTTGAAACTCTTCGAGGGGAACGATTGTTCACGGCCCACACACGGTTCCAACCGCGCATGTCCAAGCACCTGCGCGCGGGAAACCATGTGTATGTTTGCGAAATACCCAGCGTTACGTTTACGGGCGGAGAATACAGGATCCGCGTGGCCATGGCGCTGGAGACAGGGGACGTAGACGTGGTCGAGGATGCCCTGCGCTTCACCGTCATGCCCTCCGATTTCTACGGAACCGGCGACCCGCCCTGGGAAGGCAAAATGGTGCTGGCACACACATGGCGCGAAAGCCTTGCAGCCGGAGAACAAATGCTTCTTCGGAGTGAGAGATGAGAAAAGTCCTGATCGTTCTGGAGGGGCTACGGCTGGGGAGGGGTTCAGGTTCGGCTGTTGGATTGGCTCGCGCATGTGGACTATTCGAAGACCCAAGTCCTTGTCTTGAGTCCGACCGACGACATCGCTCGGAAGGTGGAAGCGAGAAGGATTCCGGCACAATGTTTGCATCTCCCCGAGGAAGAGATCATCCGTATCTTCGGACACTACGACATGAAGATCGGAAGAGACGAACTTGCCGCGTCAGGATTTTGGTCGCCCTTTTTGAATTGGATACGGCTCCTTTTCCGGATTCGTCCCGATTCAATCGTTCTAATGGCTGGGCACGTGTTCAGCTACCCTCCCCCCTGTGTACTGGCGGCTTTCCTGGCCAGCCGGGGACATCTGCACATGACCATACATAGTATGGGCAAACTTGAAGAACTCCCTGAGAAGAAGTCTAAATTGCACTTGGGTTTTGTGCCCGGGATTGGACTCTGGTGGTACAGAAGAGTTTGGCTGAAAACGTGGCCGGCCCGCCTGCAGGCACGCCTGTGTCGCAACACCTTGGTAGCGGGTACGGCTATTCGCAACATGATTGTCAGATTCTACGGGTATCCGCCGGAGAAAGTCGGCTTGATTCAGCACGGGGTGGACCCGGACAGATTCCGCCCCGCGCAAGGGAACAGACAAGAGTTGCGCCGAGCGTGGGGCGTTCCCGATGATGCTCTCGTGATTGTCAGCACGGCGCGCTTGAGTCGCGAAAAAGGAGTCGACCGATTGCTTCGGGCCTTCAACCGTCTCGGCAACGAGTCGGGCAGTCCGTGGCTACTCCTGGCCGGTGATGGAGCTTTGCGGCCGGACATCGATAGTCTGGTATCTGGCAGCGCACAAGGCCGAAGAATCAAAATGCTGGGTCAGGTCGAAGATGTGCGTCCTCTCCTACAAGCCAGCGATATATTTATTCTTCCGAGCGACAGCGAGGGTTTCAGCATTGGTCTGATCGAAGCCATGGCCACGGGTCTCGTTTGTGTCAGCACTATGGTCGGGGGGTCGCGGGAAATCATCTCCGATGGAGAGACGGGGTTTCTGGTTGACAGGACCGATGAGGGAGTCCTCTTCGGATTGCAGAGAGCTCTGAAACTGAATCATGCAGAGCGGGAGCAAATGGGGGAAAAGGCGCGCCGTGCGGCTCAATCACAATGCGATGTGCATTCTGCCGTCGGCCGCGCCTTCCGGCAACTCGGCATCGAGATCGCTGAACACGCTGCTGGTAAGAGTCATGCAAGGCAGCTCGGAACGCAAAGTGCAGGCTCGGCTTGATGACGATCCTTCGGCCGGCCATGAGAGGCGGAAGAGAGAGCTAGGGCGACGACAGCCTGCGCGCGGAGCGGCATTTCTTCGGACATTGCGGCGCCAAGCGATTTTTATTAGACCGTGGGATAGGGATGCACGCTTCGGAAGGATCATATGTCCAATCGACTGTCAGGCCAAAGCGTTGTCGTCACAGGAGGAAGCGGATTCCTGGGCGCTCACCTGTGCCGCGCGCTGGGCAATTTGAACTGCAGCGTTCATTCTATGTCCAGACATGCCGGTTCTGCCGCGGGCAGCGGTGTTCACCCGTGGACAGTGGATCTCGCCGAGACGGCAGCGGTACGCGAGACTCTGGCGGCCATCCGTCCAGACGTGATTTTCCACCTGGCCAGTCACGTCGAGGGATCCCGGAACCTCGACCGCGTGAATCCCACGTTTCGCAACAACCTCGCAAGCACGGTCAATCTGCTCACGGCGGCCGCGGAAACCGGCTGCCGTCGAATTCTGCTAACCGGGTCGCTTGAAGAGCCGGACCCGCAGGACGGGGAGCCAGTCCCCTGTTCTCCCTATGCTGCCGCAAAGTGGGCAGCGAGTTCGTATGGGAGGATGTTCCACGCACTGTACGGGCTCCCGGTCGTACTTTTGCGCGTGTTCATGGTGTATGGACCGGGGCAAAGTGATCTCCGGAAACTGGTTCCTTACGTGATCCTCTCGCTGTTGAAGGGAGAACCTCCGAAACTTAGCAGCGGGCAGCGATTGGTGGACTGGATATACGTGGAAGATGTGGTGGAGGGCTTGCTGGCAGCGGCTCAGGCTCCCGGTGTTGAAGGGAGGACTATCGACATCGGCTCAGGGAAATTGGTTACGGTTCGAGAGGTGGCCAGCCGTCTCTCGGACTTGATCCAACCGTCGGTGAAGCCCCTTTTTGGTGCTCTCGGAGACCGGCCGCACGAGCGAATCAGAAAAGCTGACATCTCTCGGACGAAGAGAACGACGGGGTGGGCGCCGCGCGTTCGTTTGGACGACGGCCTGAAACGAACGGCGAACTGGTATGAGAACCATCTCGAGAGACAGCTTCCGCGCAGTCAATCGGCGCATTCCCTCGTTCGAGATACGGAGCCATGATCATGAGGGGCGTGCAGAGCCGGCTGAAGGGTTTGTTGGACGCTGCAGAGCAGCGGACCTTGGGCACTGTGACGTGCTTCATGACTCAGGAACCAATAGCCGCACTTACGTTCGATGATGGCCCGCACCCCGAATTCACTCCACTCTTTCTCGAGGTCCTGGAAAGATATCAGGCGCGGGCGACTTTCTTCATGGTGGGAGAGGCCGCCGCACGCTATCCGGAAATTGTGCGGCAGGTGAAAGAGGCCGGGCATGCCATAGGCAATCATTCATGGGATCATCCCTCTTTCCCCCTGGCCAGCAGCCTGGAGCGCCGTCGGCAGATTCGCGCGTGCGAGGGCGCTATCGGCCCGCACGCCCAGCGTATTTTTCGACCTCCGTTTGGGCATCAAGACCGGAAGTCTCGCCTGGATGCGTGGCGATTGGGCTACCAAGTTGTCACTTGGAGCGTCATAGCCATGGATTGGCTCGACCACGATGGTGTCTGGTTAGCCGACCGCGTAGAAAGCCAGATCGAGCCAGGCAGCATCATTCTTTTCCATGACAGTCTCTACACGATTTTCCAGCAGAGCTACGCGGATCGAAGCGCGACGCTTCAGGCTGTCGAACTGTTGCTCCAAAGAATGAAAGACCGCTTCTGTTTCGTCACGATCCCTCAGCTCTTCGAACAAGCTCGTCCTCATTTGGAGAACTGGCGCCAGGCGCCTCGCAAGGAATCGCTGCGACAACTCCGAGAAGCGGACGGTAAACCATGGCGATACGCTTCGAGCGTGTGATGAAGCAGAAAGGCAGGCCGGACCACCCATGATCATCAGCGTGATCATTCCCTGCTTCAACGCCGCAGACACACTCGGTGAGGAACTGGAGGCTCTCGCCCAACAGAGGTGGGAGGGTTCCTGGGAAGTTCTTGTGGCTGACAACGGGTCGACCGACAATTCGGTTCAGGTCGCTGAAGCATTCCGAAACCGACTGCCAAATTTCCGCATCGTCAATGCGTCCGCCCGGAGCGGGCAGCCCTACGCGATGAACAAGGGAGTGGAGGAATTGACGGGCGACACGCTGCTCTTCTGCGATGCCGATGATGTGGTCGGCGAGGGATGGCTTTCAGCCATGGCGAGCGCGCTCGAGCAACACGACTTCGTCGCTTGCCGGATTGACATCGAAAAGCTGAATCCGCCATGGGTGGTCAAGAGCCGGGGAGGGCCGCAAAAAGATGGCCCACAGCCCTATCGGTATCCTCCTTATCTTCCTCACGCCGGTGGAGGCACCATAGGCGTGAAGCGCAGCTTGCACGATGCCGTTGGTGGCTTTGATGAATCCTGGACGATGCTGATGGATACCGACTACTGCTGGCGGATCCAACTCGCGGGCACCCAGATTCACTTCGTGCCGGATGCCGTTGTTCACGTCCGTTGTCGCAATAGCTTCCGAAAGATGTTCGTACAAGCACGCAACTGGGGTATCTACAACGTCCGGATCTACAAGAAGTACAGACAGTTTGGCATGCCAAAGCTTTCCTGGAGGGCCGGGGCGCGAGCATGGATCGATCTGGCGCGAAGACTATCCCGATTTTCACACTTGGACAAGGGGGCGCGTGCAGGGTTGGTTTGGGCGCTCTCCTGGCGCGTCGGCCGTCTCTGGGGCTGCCTGAAGTATCGCGTCCTTGCCCCTTAGAAGGTGATTGCAGAACAGAGAAGGTGCAAGACGGGGCACGCTTCCCTTTTCGAAAGTGGATCCCGCTTCTTGGCAGGTGCACTGATGGTTTCGACGTTTCGTTCTTGGAAAGACACCTGGAATGCGAAGGGTTTCCCAGGAGTCTGGGTTCGTTTCTGGATGCGGTATGCCGGACTCGACTGGTCCGGACGCCTAGCCAACCGTTTTGCGTCGTGGATGGCGCCAATGTACAAAGGCAGCCGCTTTTTGGCGACGTTAAACCCCAACGGGTACGTTGCTCCCAGGGCACGAATCCAGCATTCGGAATTGCACCTAGGCTCAAATGTCTTTATTGACGATCATGTCGTGATTTTCCAGCATGCGGATGGCGGGCCAGTGGAACTCGGAGACGGCGTCCACTTGTATCAGGAAACCATCATCGAGACCGGCCCGCGGGGCTGCGTGAAGATTGGCGAGGGCACCCACATACAGCCACGATGCCAGTTCACAGCCTTTGAAGCTCCGATCCGAATCGGCCGAAGAGTGCAAATTGCTCCACATTGCGCATTCTATCCATATGACCATGGCTTCCTGCCCGGTCAACCTATCCACCTTCAGCCACTGCACACGAAGGGGGAAATCGTCGTGGAAGACGACGCTTGGCTGGGTTTTGGTGTGATCGTGCTCTCCGGGGTACGAATCGGCAAAGGAGCGGTTGTGGGAGCCGGCTCAGTGGTTAAAGACGATATCCCGGCTGGGGCCATAGCCGCCGGACTTCCCGCTCGCGTCATCAAGATGCGCTCCGATCTGGCACTGACAAGGTGATGTTGACATGTTGAAGCAGGCGGTTAAAGGAGTAGCGAAGAGATTTGGGGTCGAGATTCGGCGTGCCGAAACAACCAAGAGCACTTGCGTCACGCTTAACCCGAAACACGCGATCCGAGGAAATGTTCTCCTATCTTATGCCACCCATCCGTTCGTTGGCGACGGTCGCTTCCGAGTCAGCCATTCCTCAAGTTGGGAGTGTTGGCAGATTGGTCAGGCTTTTTTAGACCGCGGTTACTCAATTGACGTCATCTACTATCGTGACCGTGTCTTCACTCCCGCCAAGGACTACTCCTTTTTTATCGATGAACTCGCCAATATGGAACGTCTTGCTCCGGTCTTGCCCAGGAGTTGCATGAAGATTTTTCACATTGTATGGGCTCACTGGCTGTTTCATAACTCTGCCCAATACCAGAGATATCAGAACCTGAAGGAAAGGAGAGGCATCTCGCTGGTTCCCTCGCGCCTTCTCGGCCCCAATCTGGGAATCGAGTTCGCTGACCGCGCAACGATATTAGGCAACGACTTTACCGCCAGTACTTACCGTTATGCTCACAAGCCCCTCCATCGCATCCCGATCTCCAGCCCGGTGACCTTTCCCTGGCCGAAAGAGAAGAAATGGGATGACTGTCGGGCTCACTTTTTGTGGTTCGGCGGTCGGGGACTGGTGCACAAAGGCCTGGACTTGGTGTTGGATGCCTTCGCCCAAATGCCGGAATACCACCTGACGGTCTGCGGCCAAATCCATGAGGAACACGACTTTGAAAGAGCTTACTTTCAGGAACTTTACCAGACCGCAAATATTCACACGTTGGACTGGATCGATGTGGCAAGCCCCGAGTTTCTTGAGCTTACCAGGCGATGCGCCGCTCTGATCTTTCCCTCGTGTTCGGAGGGTGGGGGTGGGGGCGTAATCACTTGCATGCACGCCGGACTGATCCCAATCGTTTCCCGAGAAAGCAGTGTCGACATCGAAGAAAGTCGGGGCGTGTCCCTGAGAGACTGTTCCGTCGAAGAGATCAAGGAATCCGTCAAGAGAGTGGCGGGTCTCCCAGTTGCGGAGTTGGAAAGGATGTCCCGCGAGGCCTGGGAGTTTGCCAGAGCCATGCACACTCGAGAGAGGTTTGCCGACGAGTACGCGAAATTCGTTGATGCGATTATTGACGGACGGGACGGAGAGAACGAGGGAAGAATACCTGCATCTCTCCCATCTTCCATTGAACAACCCACGGCTGACCGATAAAAGGGCTTTTTCGCGTGCTCGGATTTGCGCAAAAGATGCAAAGTTCTTCTTGGGATTAGAGGCATGAGCCTCCCGGACGATGCAAGTCATTAAACGGTGAATACTTAGCCTACCAACCAAGGAAATGTTTGGTACTTAAATTGCGGAATCGTCGGGGGAGGCTGGCGTGTTCACACATCGCATATGGTGGTCGAGTGTAGTAGTGTGTCTGCTCCTCTTCGCAGCGGCAAACGTTTTCGCCCAAAACAAGACCATTCTAATCCTGGCTCCGCACCCGGACGACGAGGCATTGATCGGTTCGGGAATTATCGCTGCCGCAAAGGCGCAAGGCTACACGGTGAAGGTCGTCGTCGTAACCAACGGGGACGCGGATGGGACCAGCATGGGCTATCTGCGTGAAAATGAGACAGTTGCTGCGATGTCTCTTTTGGGAGTGAGCGAGCAAGATATCATCTTCCTTGGATATGGCAACCGCACGATTCTGAACCTTTACCAGAGCACGTCACCTACGACCGTCATAACTTCCGCGGCTGGCCAAACGCAAACGTATGCGGATCGTGGCTTGGGAGGGGTCGACTACCACACCTACCTGTACGGCAGCCCCGGAGCCTACAATCGCCAGACCATTCTTGGGGACTTCGAAGCCGTTCTCAAGAACTTCGCGCCCAGCGATGTCTACACCACAAGTTATTATGACGATCACCCCGACCATGAGGGCACCGATGGATTTCTCACCGAAGCCCTCATCGATCTGAAGCGCAGTGGAATGTCGCTGTCCACAAACATTCATGAGATGATCGTCCATGCGCCCTGTGAACTTTGTAATCCCAACTACCACTGGCCCTATCCCGTGTTCACCCCCGGCGTGCCCTTTCCGCAACCGCCGACCCTGAGTTCCACCCCCCTCCAGTGGAATCAGACTGAGAACGTTCCCGTTCCTGCTTCGATGCAAGACCCCAACCAGGGAACGAATTTGAAGGACCAGGTCATCTCCAGCTATCCGTCGCAAACGCTCAACTCTTCAACGAATTGGCTTTTTTCTTTCGTCAAGAAGGATGAATTCTTCTGGGTCAGGAATTTTGCGACCAACCTCGCTGTCACGGCAACGGTCTCGGTTTCTTCGGAGAACACCACGACCGGACAATTGGGGAGCAAAGCGATTGATGGAATCGTGGATGGTTACCCCGGTGACTACACGAAGGAGTGGGCAACCGTCAAACAGCTGGCTGGAGCGTGGATCCGTTTGACTTGGCCGAATTCGGAGAAGGTATCCCAAGTGGTTCTGCATGACCGGCCCAACCTGACCGACAACATATTGGCCGGAACGCTGAGTTTCAGTGACGGCAGCACTGTGGCCGTTGGAGCGCTACCGAACAATGGCGCCGGGTTGGCTGTGAATTTTGCACCCAAGACGGTAACTTGGGTGCAGTTCCAAGTGACCAATGCCGTAGGAACCAACATCGGGCTCTCGGAGATTGAGGTGTATGGAACACCGGCATCTTCCACAGCGGATAACCCTCCGCAAATCTTTCAAGGCCCGGTCGCCACGCCGAATATAATCAGTGACAGCCAAACCAGCACTCTCAGCGTCAGCGCCTTCGATGTCGATGGCGATCCCCTGCAGTACACCTGGACTTCCGATGGTGGAACGCTGAGCGCGTCAGGTCCAAGCGCTGTTTTCACTCCGCCGACACTTTCCACGCAAGCCACTTTCACTGTCACGGTCACGGTGAGCGATGGGCGTGGAGGCACGGCTCAAAACAGCCAGTTCATCACCGTGGTACCCAGTGGCACCGCGACTGTTGCGCTCTCTTCCATCAGCCTGTATCCGGCAACCGTCTCCGGTGGAGGTGTTTCAAACGCCACCGTGATACTCACCAACCCAGCCCCAAGCGGCGGAGCCACGGTGAGTCTGTCGAGCAGCAACGCCGCTGTCGTTAGCATGCCTTCCAGCGTCATTGTCCCGGGCGGAGTGACCAGCGCCACGTTTGCGATTACTACCAGCGCCGTATCGGCGTCCACACCGGTCACAATTTCAGCCAGCTATGGTGGAGTGACAAAAACAGCCTCACTCACTGTCTCTCCTACGCTCATCTCCTCCCTGTTGCTGAACCCGATCAGTGTATCGGGAGGGAGCACATCGCAAGGGACCGTGACACTAAATAGTGCGGCGCCGACGGGTGGAGCGGTGGTAGCACTTTCGAGCAGCAACGTGGCAGTTGCCACACTACCGACCAGCGTGACAATCCCGGCAGGAGCTACCAGTGCCACGTTCACTGCGTCGACCAGCGTAGTTACAACGTCTACCTCGATTACGATTTCGGCTAACTACAATGGCGTGAACGTAACCGCTCAACTTACAGTGAGTCCCTTAGGCCAGCTCTCCTCGCTGGGGTTGAACCCCACGACTGTATTCTCCGGCAGCACATCGCAGGGAACGGTGACGCTGAGCAGCGCTGCGCCGTCGGGCGGAGCGGTGGTGACGCTATCGAGCAGCAGTACCTCCCTCGCCACAGTGCCGTCCAGCGTGACCGTGCCCGCCGGATCGACCAGCGCCACCTTTACCGTGACTGCGGCCTCCGTGACCGCTCCCTCACCAGCCACCATCTCGGCCAGCTATGGCGGTGTGACCAAGACCGCCTCGCTCAATGTCGAACTAGCGGTAGCCGCAAACCTCGCGACCAGCGCCAGCGTCACCGTCTCCTCCGAGAACACCGTCACCGGCCAATTGGGCATCAAGGCCATTGACGGCATCGTGGACGGCTATCCGGGCGATTACACGAAGGAGTGGGCAACGATCAAGCAGTTGGCCGGGGCGTGGATCCGCTTGACCTGGGCCAGTTCGCAACAGGTCTCGCAAATAGTTTTGTACGACCGGCCCAACCTGGACGACAACATATTGGCGGGGACGCTGAGTTTCAGCGACGGCAGCACGGTATCGGTGGGAGCCTTGCCGAACAACGGCGCCGGGCTGACGGTGACGTTTCCGGCGCGGACGGTGACCTGGGTGCAGTTCCAGGTGACCAACGCGGTGGGAACAAACATTGGTTTGGCGGAGATCAGCGTGCTGGGACCGGGCGTGGTTGTTGCCAGCGGGCTAACGTTGAGCCCGAGCAGTGTGGTGGGAGGCGGCACGTCGCAGGGGACAGTGACTCTGAGCGGCGCGGCGCCGTCGGGCGGGGCAGCGGTGACGCTATCGAGCAGCAACACCTCGGCCGCCACCGTCCCGGCCAGCGTCATTGTGCCTGCCGGATCGACCAGCGCCACATTCACGGTTACAACGAGCGCCGTAACAACGTCGACACCAGTCACGATTTCCGCCGGCTTTGGAGGCGTGACCACAACGACTTCACTCACAGTCTTCCCTCTCACTGGAGCCTCATCGGTAACGCTAAATCCGAGTACTGTCCTCGGCGGCAGCATTTCGCAGGGGACGGTAACGCTAGGTGGTCCGGCCCCGAGCGGCGGGACGTTGGTGACCCTCGCCAGCAGCAACACCTCTGCGGCCACCGTCCCAGCCAGTGTGACGGTCCCAGCGGGCACGACGTCCACCAACTTCACCGTGACAGCGAGCAGTTCGGCGCCATCGACCATCCTGTCGATCTCGGCCACGTCAGGAGGTGCGACCCAATCGGCATCGCTGACCGTTTTGAGCACGGCCGCCAGTAATGTGGTTCCCCAGAACGAACTGGACATTGGAATATGTGGACAGCCAGGAAACCAGTTGCATGAATGGCGCTGCAGTCAACGCTTTCGACGGCAATCCCAGCACGATTTGGGAGACGCAGCAATGCAACGTGAATTTTCCGCCCCCTACCCCGCACCAGATCAAGATCAATCTGGGAGCGTCCTACATCTTGACGGGTTTCACCTACTTGCCGCGCCAGGATGGAAGCACCGCCGGGTCCATCGGGCAATACCAGTTCTTCGTGAGCACTGACGGAGTACATTGGGGAACGCCGGTTGCCCGCGGGACATTCTCATCGGCTTCCACGCAAAATCAGGTCTCCTTTACCGCGACGGTGGCGCATTACATCCGGTTGGATGCCGATAGTGAGGTCAATGGACATCCATGGACGTCGGTAGCCGAACTCAACGTCCTGGAGATGAATTGCTCCACGGTTCCCTCTGTCCGCCTGGCCCAGCCCCAAAACTATTCGCTGCAGACATCTTCCACGCTCACGGCTTCCGCCCAGGCCTGTCTGAATAGCAATACGGAACCGGGATGGGGGGTTCGGTTCGAACTGGACGGTGGGACTGCCGCCGGGGGCCAGCAATTCGATGTGCATACACTGCCATTCCAGGGAACGTTTACGAACGTAAAGCGCGGGGAACACACCGTCAATGCCTATATTATCGATAATCAGGGAAACATTGTTTCCGGAACGGGCACGCATGACCAGGTAGTTCACGTCGGTATCGGGGACTTCTACGTGACCATGGGCGACAGCATCACTTTTGGTGTAGGAGATTTTCTACCGGCTGACAACGTCTCAACCGACGGTCGAGTTTATGGCGGCGGGTATGAACCCATCTTGGACAATTTATTGACGAAAACGAAGGGATATCCTCAAGCGATCATGAACGAGGGAGTGGGGGGATCCACATCCGCGGATGGTCTCGCTCTGGTCCCGACCCTGCTGCAGGAGTTCCCCCAGGCGCAGACTTATCTGGTTATGTACGGCATGAACGATGCTGCGCCCTGGGCCCCGGTGCCGAGCGGGGAGGGATTGAACCCTGGGGATCCTGGTTATGCGGGATCATACAAAGATCACATGCAACAGATCATCAACGCGATCAATCAATCGGGGAAATCGGTCGTGCTGGCGAAGGTCAACATTGCCTTGGCGGACTGCGCGGACGCGGATCCGTCCGACCCGGGTTACTGCGCGCCCTATCCGGACCCAAACACGGGTGCTCGCAGTCTCTTGATCCAGCAATACAATACCGTGATTGACGAGTTAGTGAGCGATCCGGCCAACAAGATTACCGTTGTTCCTCCCGATTTCTATACATATTTCGAATACAATTATTCGACTCAGTACTGGGATAACGTCCATCCCAATGGAACTGGCTACCAGTCCATGGCGGCGATGTGGGAACAGGCCCTTGTGCCGGGATCGGTCGCAATGATGTCGTTAACTGTGACCCCCAGCGATGTCGTGGGCGGCGGCACCTCGCAGGGAACCGTGACGCTAGACGGTGCTGCGCCGACGGGCGGGACAGTGGTGACACTCTCGAGCAGCAACACCTCGGCCGCCACCGTGCCTGCTAGTGTGACCGTGCCCGCCGGATCGACCAGCGCTACCTTTACCGTGACCGCGGTCTCCGTGACAGCTCCCTCGCCCGTCACCATCTCGGCCACCTATGGCGGTCTGACCAAGACCGCTACAGTGAACGTCGAACTGGCCGTGGCCGCCAATTTGGCCACCAGCGCCAGCGTCACCGTCTCTTCCCAAAACACCGTGACCGGCCAATTGGGCATCAAGGCCATTGACGGCATTGTGGACGGCTATCCAGGCGATTACACGAAGGAGTGGGCGACGACCGGGCAATCGGTAGGAGCGTGGATCCGTCTGACCTGGGCCAGTTCGCAACAGGTCTCGCAGGTGGTTCTCTACGACCGACCCAACCTGGACGACAACGTATTGGCAGGGACGCTGAGCTTCAGCGACGGCAGTACGGTGTCGGTGGGAGCCCTGCCGAACAACGGTGCCGGACTGACGGTGACGTTTCCGGCGCGAACGGTAACCTGGGTGCAATTCCAGGTGACCAATGCCGTGGGATCAAACATTGGTCTTGCGGAGATCAGCGTGACAGGACCGAGCGGCGTCGCTGCCAGCGGGTTGACCCTGAACCCAACGGATGTAGTGGGCGGTGGCACATCGCAGGGGACGGTGACGCTGAGCGGCGCTGCGCCGTCGGGCGGAGCGGTGGTGACGCTATCGAGCAGCAGTACCTCCCTCGCCACAGTGCCGTCCAGCGTGACCGTGCCCGCCGGATCGACCAGCACCACCTTTACCGTGACTGCGGCCTCCGTGACCGCTCCCTCACCAGCCACCATCTCGGCCAGCTATGGCGGTGTGACCAAGACCGCCTCGCTCAATGTCGAACTAGCGGTAGCCGCAAACCTCGCGACCAGCGCCAGCGTCACTGTCTCCTCCGAGAACACCGTCACCGGCCAATTGGGCATCAAGGCCATTGACGGCATCGTGGACGGCTATCCGGGCGATTACACGAAGGAGTGGGCAACGATCAAGCAGTTGGCCGGGGCGTGGATCCGCTTGACCTGGGCCAGTTCGCAACAGGTCTCGCAAATAGTTTTGTACGACCGGCCCAACCTGGACGACAACATATTGGCGGGGACGCTGAGTTTCAGCGACGGCAGCACGGTATCGGTGGGAGCCTTGCCGAACAACGGCGCCGGGCTGACGGTGACGTTTCCGGCGCGGACGGTGACCTGGGTGCAGTTCCAGGTGACCAGCGCGGTGGGAACAAACATTGGTTTGGCGGAGATCAGCGTGCAGTGAACTCTCTGGGTTTAACCGGACACGGCGCGTCGAAGTCGATGTTCACGATGTTCAATCTGAGGTCAGGCTCCTCTCGCGCAGTAACAGCTCAACGCCATCATGCCGATTGAGTTAATCTTAGAGGAGCTGCAGATGATGTACGGGCAATTGGCGAACATTCAGATTTTTGGAGGGCAGCCTCTCGAAGATGACATCCGATAACCAGCCCCTGGTCAGCGTAGTCACTCCAGTACACAACGGGGAAAAGTTCCTTGACCAGTGCATCGAAAGCGTATTGCGGCAGACGTACACTCAGTGGGAATACATCATTGTCGACAATTGCAGCACCGATCGTACGGCCGACATCGCGGCTCATTACGCGCGGAGCGACGCCCGCATTCGTGTCATTCGCAATGAGCAATTCGTGGGGGTCAATCAGAACCACAATATCGCCTTTCGTCGAATTTCTCCGGACAGCCGATACTGCAAACCGGTGCATGCCGATGACTGGTTGTTCCCTGACTGCATTCGTCAAATGGTGCAGGTCGCCGAGGAACATCCCTCGGTGGGCATCGTGAGCGCCTACCGGCTGGATGGCGCACAAGTGACCCTGCAGGGCCTCCCCTACCCCAGCACGCTTGTTCCTGGCCACCAAGTGTGTCGGCAAAGCCTGTTGGGAGAGTATTACGTGTTCGGCTCTCCCACCTCTCTGCTGATCCGGTCCGATCTCATCCGTCAGCGAAGTACATTCTTTCCGGAGACCAGTCCCCATGCGGATACCGAGTCATGCTACGACGTCCTGCGAGACTGGGATTTTGGTTTTGTCCATCAAGTCCTAACCTTCACGAGGCGGCATCCAGAAGCAGGGTCGTCGCGATCACAGAGATGGAATACCTACCTACTTCTACAATTGAGACTTTTGAAGATATACGGTCCTGTTTACTTGAGCGTCGAGGAGTACCAACAGCTTCATAAGGCAACGATGAAGGAGTACTACTCCTTTCTCGCCAGCAAGACGCTGGGGCGAATGGAGAAGGGTTTCTGGGATTTCCATAGAAATGGCATGCAAGAGCTGGGATACCCGTTCAGCCGGAGTCGGCTCGTTCGTTCCTACGCTGTACGGGCGATCAAAACCTCTTTAAGTCTCGAGGAGTGGATGTGGAGGGTCAGTCGACTTCTCGGAGGATCCAACAACCATCGATCCTCCTGACTCTCCTTGGATTCCAACACAAGTCAATATGGACAGGTCCTCCACCACGCACCACAGCTTCTCATTCTTAGACCCACTGTTACTCGCGATTTTCACGGCTTGACTGTTTTCGTTCAACCCGAACCGCGCGATCGCCATCTCAGCATAGGCGTGTGCTTGCAGGCCCGGTAACAACCACGCACGACGCTTCGCACAGGTGGAGGCAGCACATCAGCATGGTTTCTCAGCGCGCACGGTACCGCTGCTTTCCAGTCCGCTTTTTGCAGCAGGCCGCGACGGAAGAGCTCCGCGCGTGAATAGGGGAAGGCGTCATCGAGCGGAACGCGACCCTCAGCCTTCTCCAGATACTCCTGGAAGCCTTTCGATTGATGACGCCAGGTGTGGCCGCTGTTGGCTCGCGCCTCCAATCGCTTCGAAATCGTCCTCCGCCACTTGAAGTGGTGAGTCACACCCAGGAGCGGGGATAAGTGGCTGGCCAGGCCGTTGGGCGAATGATGGTTGCCGCCTTCGAGTAGAGCGGTAGCTTTCCCGCAGCGGAAGAGCGGATATTTGGAGAGATACGCTCCGACGCCCATTTTTCTGCAGAGATCGACCGAGCACAGCGGGAACTCGCGAAAGGGGTCTTTGATGGTTTCTGGAGTGTCCAGGTGTCCGTCGGCCGTCAGCCTCTGCAGCATCGGGGCATAGAGCGTGTCCGCTCCCAACACTTCGAGAATCCGGACCATTTGTGGCAGCGTGCGGTAAGGAAACTCCACGAACTCGTCGCTGTCCACCAGCAGAACCCACCTCCCGCGAAACATCGACAAGATTCTATTGATCCGTATCTGCTTTTCCTCGCTCCTGAATTCGCCCTCATAGACATCGTGAATCCGGATCGGATGCTCATGGCGCAATTCGAAGAGTCTGCGATTTTCAGCCGCCGGCCCGTGCACGATCAGGTGAAAGGCATGGACTCCCAATGACCGGTAGTAGGCGAGCCAAGCGTCGAGCAGGTCCTGGTCGTCGTTAATGTGGCAAACCAAATCCATTTTTCCTCGTTCCACGCACTCCGGCCCTTGCGAGCTATCAGTGCAAACGGACTTCCTTGACGGATTCATCGCAGGACTACCATCCCCCTCCAGGCATTGGAGTTACCGATCACTCCCGCCCGCTGCGGCGGCCTTTTGCATATACCGGTTGGTAATTTGTTTACCAGAAGTGGCAATCTGTTTCTCAGTGCAGCGATCAGAGCCTCGGTTTCTCTCGCTTCCCCTTGAGTTCCTTGGACCTAGCCGCGCCCTGCTCATGGCGACGGATGGCAGCGCGCTTGCATGATTACCAGTGCGCGCAGCGTTCTGAGCCTCGAACCAGTGCGCCACGAGCCGGCCCGGAGCAGTTCTGCACATCTCGGACGGAGGTCTTTAGCTGGAACCATGCTAAGCGTCATCCTTTGCACCCACAATCGGTCGCGCAGCCTGGCCACGACTCTCGCAAGCGTTTCTCGGATATTGCCTCCCTCCGGCGAAAGCTGGGAGCTGATCGTCGTCGACAATAATTCCGCCGACGATACCGCACAAGTCATTCAGAGCTTCGCCGCTTCGGCTCCCTTTGAGGTTCGCTACGTCTTCGAGCGCAAGACCGGTCTCTCTCATGCAAGGAATTCGGGCATTGCCGAGGCGCGAGGAGAAATCCTCGCCTTTACCGACGACGACGTTACGATCGATTCCGGATGGCTACGAGAGTTGAAGCAGACATTCGACCGATTTGACTGCCTCGGCGTCGGGGGCAGAATCGTCCAGGTGTGGAACTTCCTGAAGCCCCCATCCTGGCTCGTCACCGAAGGACCCGGCAGCCTAATGAGTGCGATCCTTGGCTTCGAACTCGGGCCGGAGCCATGCCAAATGAAAATTGCGCCTTTCGGGGCCAACATGGCTTTCCGCCGCATGGCATTTGAGAAATACGGTTTGTTTCGGACCGATCTCGGAAAGGTCGGCACAAAACCCATGACCGGCGAAGACACCGAGTTTGGTAACCGACTGCTCGCGCAGGGTGAACGACTGGCCTATTCACCGCACGCCGTCGTCTATCATCCCGTGGATAAGGAGCGAACAACCAAGAAATACTTCGAGCGCTGGTATTTTAACTACGGACGGTCCATGGCGCTCGTCGCCCACTTCCCCGCGGGCGCCATCCGATATTTTGGCGTTCCGCGTTACCTGTTCCGCGACGCCATTTCCAGCTTCGGCCAATGGATCCTCACTTTGGATCCGACGCTCCGCTTCCGCCGAAAACTGCACCTCCTTCTTTGCCTCGGGGAAATCAGTGAAGCGCGCCGTCTTGTAAGCGAACAAGAATCCTGATTCAGGAGACAGAGGGAAGGTGTTCACCGCAACTTCGACACCTTCGTTGTTGCTCAGTTCTTGGGGAAATGCGTTGGCAGAATTTGGCGCGGATGAGCCGAGTAGCACTTCTAACTTATGACGAGATTGTGGATCGGCAAGAGGTGCATCTCGGAACTTACATCTTTGTAGCCCTCGACCAACTGACCCGCACAGAGAAAGAGATAGCGGCAGAATGCTGTCAGGCGCTGTCCCGAGCTTGTCCAGAAACGACCCTGATCAACCATCCTTCCGAGGTCCTCTTGCGGTACGACTTGCTGAAAGCGTCCTTCGCTCGCAAGCGAAACGATTTTTGCGTTCGTCGTGCCTTCGCATTTCCTCTCTGTCGAAAGTTTCCGGTCTTCTTGCGGGGCGATCTTGATCACAATGGCAGTCTCACTGGATTGCTGTGTACCCGGCGAGAGCTGGCCGAGGCCGTCGCCAGGAGCTTGTGCAGAGGCTATCGTCTTCGTGATTTGATTGTCGTCGATTACTGCGACACCGTCGATCGATCGGGGATTTTTCGGAAATACTCCGCATTCATCGTCGGCGACCGGATCCTACCGCACACCTTGATGCACAGCACCAACTGGATCACCAAGTCGCACGGGCGTCTAATCGACGTCGGCACGGCACGCGAAGAACTCGCGTATGTGCAGAGCAACCCTCACGCCAAGTGGTTGAGAGAGACTTTTGGTCTGGCCAAGATACGCTATGGTCGTATCGATTACGGATTGAAGGATGGTAAGCCGCAGGTTTGGGAGATCAATACGAACCCGGCGATCGTTCGACCATCTGTCTCCGACCCGGTCACAGAGGAGCAGCGGAGACCACGAGATCCGGTACGACATTATTTCTTTTCCGGCTTTCAGGCTGCTCTTGAGGCGATTGACAGCTTGGCGGACCCTAGCCGGACCGTTCGAGTAGAGATTTCTCAGAAGAAACGGCTGAACCTCGAAGCGGAAAAGCGGTTGCGTTTTCAAGTCAAGGCCAGGAACACCGCCATAGCGCAGGGTGCTGATTTACTTGCGCGACTACTTCGGCAATGAGAAAGCGGTCGGCTTGGCGGGCTGGGGGTCTCGTTTTCCAGCCTGCCTGCGGGAATTGCTTTACTCCGCCAACAGATGAGGTGTGTCGGTCCCTTCTTTGTCGGGCCGCAGCCCAATGCCATACTCGGGCATCAACTGGGATGGCGTTCCCGCGGGCTTCGATACGTCGAGGACTCATGAGGCATGCCGAGCGGAGCCAGCATATGCTGGTAAAAAAAAGAAACGTCCGCCAACTAGAGGGCATAAATGGGCCGAACGTCCCAGCATGCGGCGTCGAGCAATCGACCGCCGGCAAGGCTCCACTGTGCTGGATTCCGCTCGTCTACAGTTGGCCTCACCAGGACGGTGGGACCGTATTGTGACTCCCCGTCCGTTACCTTCAGCGGCTGAAAACCCGCCTGATCGAGCACATTCCTTGCCGGCCCTGGCACGGCCCGTCCCCAGGTGGAAATTTCGTCAAATTCCCCGAGCCGAATAGCCGCCTCCAGCAAATCCTCAAAGACCTGGACGTTAGTAGCTTCCCAATCTGAAATCTTGATCCTCGAGTGGATTCCATGGAGGGAAGGCCCCGTGGTTTCCAGAATGAGGTATCCTTCCAACCTCGACGGCCCCCAGTACAAGAAGCGGAATTGGCACAATGGGTCCTGAAAACGCCACCCGAAGTAGCGTTGGTCTCTGACATGGCGAATCCGCCCGTCACTCTCAATGCGCCGGATGAGGTCCGCCATCGCTTCCGGCCGCGGGGATTCCTCGAGGAACAACCGCTGACTGCTTCGCGCATCGCCCGAACGAAAATTCCTGTCCAAACGCGAAAATGGAGCTTCCGCGTCCGCCGCGGAAGCGAACGCGATCGCTTGGGCACAGCCCCGGGCGAAGTGCAGATTTTTGAAAGATCTGGCAAGATTCAAAACAGGTGGCCATCGGCCAAGGATTTTCTTTAGCCTTGCGGCGCGTGTTTCCCGAGTGATCTTCCGGCTGACTGTCTGCAAGGGGCCAATGCTGCGCCAGCCAGTGGCAAGGGCATTCATGAACGTTATCGGACCGGCACTCAGGCTGAAGACGTATTCCATTCCCGCCCGCTTCAGGTCGTCCAGAGCAAAACGCATGATCCGGGAGATGAGCCCGCGATTGCGGTGATCGGCAGCGACGACAAGATCGCAGGCACACGGTATATCGAATTCACTTCGCGGAACGCCGGCCTCCCATTTCGCGCCGCACATTCCTCGCATGCCGACAACGCGCCCGCCGTCAAGAGCCAGATAGAGCAGTGGATCCCTCTGGTAGGGGTTGCGTTCGTGCTTCCATTCGAAGCAGGCGGCGTTCACGGCGGGGTTGGAACTCCACAACAATTCGAGGAGCTTCAGCACGCCCTCTTTGAACTCCGGCTGGTATCTTACAATTTCGTATCCCATTCGGGATTCGATCGCTCGGGCTGATTCGCTCCGCCATTCGGGCGTGCCCGCTCCCCTTTCAAGGTCTCCACGAATTCGACGATACCGGCCACCGTATCCCACTCTCGCGAAAGATCGAGGGAGGTCAAATCGAAGGGCTGGCCGGCTTCCCGCTCCACCCAGAGGGCCAAATTGAAGAGCGCAAGAGAGTCAAGCAGTCCGGAGCGAATCAGGGATGTTTCCTCCATCGGATCGCTCCCGGCAATCATGACGTCTTGCTCTCTAAGAAAGGCGATCAAACGGCCACGCAAATCCAAGGGTTCTCCCTTCAGGCTGCGACGAGCGTCAGGATCATCCATCGGAAGGGCCCGCAAGGACGGCCCGCAAATCGATCGATTTCTGCCTGCCGCACTCGGCGGCAACCTGTTCCCGGTTGACCTTGCCGCGTGAAGTTCGCGGAATTTCTTCGAGCAGGTACCAGCGCTGGGGCATCTGATGCTTCGCCAGCCGCGAACGCATCCATTCGTGGAGCGCCCGAAACCTCACGACGCGCGGTTCCTTCAGTACCAGCGCGACCCCGATGTTCTCGCCGTAGAGGGAATCCTCGTATCCAAAACTGCAGACGTCGAGCGTCCCATCAAACTGTTCCGCCACAGCATTGACGTCACCCGGGAACACCTTCGCGCCTCCTTTGTTGATTTCCTCCCGTTGCCGGCCGCGAAGGTACAGGTAACCTCGCTCATCTGCCAGACCAATATCCCCCGTGAGAAACCAGCCCTGCGTCACCACCTTCCTCGTGAGGTCCTCCCGCTCGAAGTACCCCCGCATCAGCGCCGGTGTGTTGATCCACAGGAATCCAGCTTCACCCGCAGCCGCAGCTTCCCCGCAGGCGGGCGAGAGGTCCGTATCCGCGGTCTTCAGGACTCTGATGACTGCGCCCCACGGCTCGCCGATCAGACCGTCTTCCACCGCGAAGTCCGGCATCGACGTCCCTGCCACCCAGCTCCCCGTTTCGGTGATGCCGTAGGCATTGAACACCTCTCTGGTTCCCGTCCACTCCTGAATTCCGCGCCAGAGCGTGGCGGAAAGCGGGGCCGAGCCGCAAAACACCCTCTCGACGCTTGCTGACCGCGGCGGCTTCGCCGTTTTCAACACCAATCGCCAGACGGTTGGAACCGACGAGAAAAAAGTGATTCGCTGTTCGTCCAGGATCGAGCCAAGTTGCATCAGCAGGTTTGGTTTGAACGGAGGCAGCAGGAAAAGATCCTGTCCGGAGAGCCAAGGGAACAGGCAATTGCAGATCAACCCGTGTCCGAAATGGGTGGGGAGCAGGCACAGCGTGCGGCGAAATTTTTCTACGCCCAGGCATTGCCGCAGGCTCATCCAGCGGGCGCGCAGGGATCGATGGGTGTGGACGACTCCTTTGGGCTGGCCGGTGGTACCCGAGGTGAACAGGATCAAAGCCGGATGATCGAGCGACAACAGATTACCGGAAAGAGACGCCGTCGGCGTTCCGGACCGCTCGGTCTTGCCGGAGCTCTCCAGGACCTCGACATTTCCTTTGGCCAGACTTGCGGCGATGGTTCCGTCGAGTGTCTCTTTCGCGAGCGCAAATCGCGGCACAGCCGCGCACACCAGCGTATCCACTTCATAGGCCGTCAACCGCGAGTCGATGGGAATCACGCACCCGCCGAGAGACCAGACCGCCAGTAGGTCCACGAAGAACTCTATGGTATTTCCGTGAAGGAACAGGACCCGGTCGCCACAGCTCATGCCGCGGCTACGGTAGCGATCGATCCGGCCTGCTACCTGGTCCGTGATCGTCCGCCGGTCCCACACCCGGCCCGTCAGTGGTTCGGCAAGATTTCCGGGAGAGCGATCGAGGTACATGTTCGTTCGCAGTAATTCAGGATGATGCCGCGTTATCCCGGCTCTCTCTTACCGGGCATATCAGTCGGTGATTTCCGAACAAGCATTGCCGAAGTACGGCGTTCCCGTCCCTTGAACTCCACCACCCGCCGCTCTCCGGCATCGCAAACTCTCATTGCGTGGGAGGTGCGACAATGTTTGCGGACAGCCGTGCCGGAGCACCTAGCCGGAAACAGACGTGCTGCCAGAAGAATCCGGCCTGGCGATACGCTTCACATTCCTCTCGCAGGGCGAGGGCCGCGTGGCCCGCACGCCGATGCCGCATCGCTTCGAATTCGCGGGAAAGCCCCTCTTTCATGACGTAGAGGCCGAACCGGAAAAGGGATACCGGAAGCTCGTTGCGGTAGGCAGAGGACCGGCCCTCCTGGAAGAATCGGTTACGAAGAAAATCCTTGGTGAGCCGACGGCGTGACAGCCGGTGGTACACGATAATCCGGGGAGCATAAATCAGCCGCATGCCTGCTCCTCGCATGCGGAACGTCAGCTCCGTATCTTCGGACAGTCCCAATTGTCCAGGGCCGAGACACGGTGAAAATCCACCGATCTTCCGGAAAACCTCCGACCTCACGATCATGTTCAGGCCGAAAAGAGTTCCATCGAGGTCGATGACCTCCTCCCCGCAATCTCGGAAACCGGCGGTGAGGGCCAGATGGCTATCGAGCCATTCCGGCTGTCCACCCTCGCAGTCGAGGAACACTCGCCCTTGAACGGCATCGGCGGAATTCTGTGCAAGCAAGGCCCTGGTCTCCGGGAGAAAGCCGGACTCGCAAATCACATCGTCGTCCGTGAACGCCAGAACATCGCCGCTGGCAGCAGCAATGCCCGTGTTCAGTGCATTGCTTTTCCCCGCCCTCGTCTCTATGAGGGAGCGGAAGTGCTTCGGAAACCTCTCTTGAAAATCCCTGCACACGGCGGGCGTTCTGGTCGGTCGACCCATTGTCGACAACGAGAAGCTCCCAATCGAACCATTCGGTGTTGGCGGGGCTGAGCAGGGAGTTAAGCGTTCTCGGCAGCATTTCAGCCCGGTTCCGCGTGCAGATGATCACCGTAATTCGCATCAGTATTGCAGGCCTCCTGCGGGGAAATGCCTGCCAAGGGAGCGAGCACGTGGTGTTCCAAAAAATCGCTTGCTTGGGCCCGGTTAACTATAGCCGGATCAACCACTTGACCCTCCGAAGTGAGTATTCCATGCCACAATTTCGGAAAATTTTTTCAACTTTATCCGCCTGGAACGCCCTCGATTCCTCTCTCGCCCGGGCTTTTCCTATTTGTTTGCAAGCGCTCCACGGAATGGGCAGCGGCGTGCACGGTACCAATCCCACGCATGCCTTTCTCACGTTGTCTTGGAGAATGGTCTTGGATATTGGATGTCGAGTCGGAGGCAACTCGGCATAGCAGTAAAGGCTCGGCGAACACATGCATCGAATGCGCCAATGCGGGAGATTTGTGAAGCCGACGGTAGAGGTCGATAGCATCTTCAAGGAAGGACCCGGGAGATTCCGCTATCGCGGGGCGCATTGCCTCTCCCTCGTCGCTCTGGCCATTCCGTTTGTTTACGTAATGCAGCCTGATCGCTTCGATCTCTGGATTGTCGGCCGACTGGGAAGCCTGATGGGCCGACACCCGCTTTTTGATCTTGGCGTCCAGAGTTCGATCGCTCACGAAGTGCTCGGCGGTTATTGGTTCGCGGGTGTGGTTTTCGTGCTCTGGACGCAGAAGGAGAACCTGGCAGTACCCCAGGCACGCCAGCGCATCTGGACCATACTGGCCGGAAGCCTTCTGGCCGTTGCTCTCGTCTTGATCTGTGGTCAGTTTCTGCGCTGGGCCCCACCGAACCGCAACCCATCACTGGTCCACTATTTCCCCGCTTATATATTGTCGAACGCCAACGAGAATTCCTTTCCCAGTGCATCCACGGCACTCTATGGCAGCATTGCCGCCGGCGTGTTCTCCCTCTGCCGGCCGGCAGGCGTGGCTCTCTGGGTCCTCGTGTTCGGAGCGGTTGGTCTTCCCCGCATGTATGTGGGTGGCCACTATGCGAGTGACGTCGTCGTAGGAGCCGCGCTGGGACTTGTGGGGTATTTCGCGGCAAGAAGCTGGATCGAACCACGAATCCCCCGCTGGATGGCCGGCCTGTCAAACCGCTTTCATGGCGCCCGGTGGTTAGGCATCGCCGGAGAGACAGTCTTGTTTGTGTGGATTCTTCAATTGGCTGTCGAATTTCGTGAATTTGTTTGGGCCACGCACATCCTTGATTTCCTCATGGGACGTGGCCATCTTCATTGAGGCCGCTGAAGGGCAGGAGAGAACAGGCGCAGTGGGAAAAACACAGGAGACTGTGAATCGTATGCCGCTCACAGTGAGCGAGGCACAAGCCGTGGATGCGCCGCAGTGGGATGCATTCGTCGAGACCCACCCGGAAGGCAGATTCTGCCACCTATGGGGTTTTCGGCAGGCGCTCGAGGCAACCTACGGCTATCGCTGCGTCTATCTGAACATCCACGCGGATGGCCGGACGATCGGGCTCTTCCCTTCGATTGTTGCCAAGGGCGGGCGGCCGCGGCTGGTGTCGCAGCCTTTCAATGAATACGGAGGACCTCTGCTGGAGAATCCCTTGACGCCCGATGCTTACACCCAGCTCGGGGAATTGCTATTGCCGGCCGCGCGAAATGCCGGATGCGAATGCATTGAAATACGAGGCGGACCTGGCTGCGAAGGCGCGGAACACTCGGAGTTGTGGGCAAAAAGGCCGCTTCATCGGTACGCGGAACTTACTCTCGAGGACCCCGAAAAGCTCTGGCATGGTTCGCTGACCCATGAGGCGCGTAAGGGAGTGAACCAGGCGCGAAAGGCCGGCCTGCGGACCGAGATCCGCCGTGGAAGCGAGGCTGTCGCCGAGCCCTTCTACAGTCTTTATCTGCGTTCCATGAAACGTCTTGGCGTCCCGCCGCATCCTGCCCGCCTGTTCCAGAACCTCTCGAGGGCGCTCGACGGCCGGGTAGTAGCAGCCTGGGTCTTTTCCGGCTCTCAACCTGCATCGGTGCTGCTGGGTGTGATGAGCGGGAATCGCGTCCAGATCTGGATCACGGCCTCGGACGGGAATTACTGGTCGGTGCGGCCAAACGATCTCGCGCATTGGGACCTCATTCGCTGGGCGACGCTTCAAAAACTGCGGGTCTTCGACTTCGGCTCAGCTCGTTATGCCGGGCAGATCCAGTTCAAGAAGAAATGGGGTGTGGGTTTCAAGGAGTACGCCTGCTATCTGATCGAGCGGAATGGCGCCCGTGAACATTCCGTGATTCCGAGCGTGGATAGCTCAGCGCGATGGATGACGACGTTATCGCGGATCTGGCGGGCCTCAGTTCCCTTGCGCCTCACTCCCCTGCTCGGCGCCCCGATCCGGAAATACCTCACTAAATGACGTTCGCCCCTCTTGAAACCAATCGAATCCGTAGGTTGTTTCGCATCGCCGCGCCGTTCTGACCCGCGGCTTCACACCTGGCTCGGATGGTGAAACGCGCCTTCTGCATGCTGTCCCACGATGCCCGAGCCATTCCGAAATTGCACCTGCCGCCCCCCGAGAAAAAAAAATCGTTTCCAGGACAACCATCTTCCACACGCCAACATCTATTGACATCTTATGTACGTTACAAAACTATTTCACAAAAGTACTAGAACACTTCTTCCGTTCTGTGTTACAAGAGGTCCCGGAAGTCCGTAGGTCTTGGGACTTCCACTCAGCGGTACCAGTATCAGATGTAAGTGTAAGCGCTGGCATGAGTTCCGGCTGACGCTTGGATTCTGTCTAGTCCACTTCAGTATGCGTCTGTCTGTCTCCAGTAACCTTCGGGCTAATACCAGTTACTAGAACGTCACTGTTCTATCAGGTATTGGTGTATTCAGAGTAAACATTCTGGTATCCCCATCTGGAGGGGGAACTCTCGGGCAGGAGGGTCCTGGTGAAGATTTCTCGGTGGATTTCAGCTGTTGCGCTTCTCTCAAGTGTCGCGTTGCTTTTCGGTTGCGGTGTGGCAGGGTCATCTTCTTCCACGACCTCCGGCAAGTCGGGCGGTTTCGCTATAACAACAGGCTCACTTCCGGACGGAACCATCAGCCAAACGTACTCCGACACATTACAAGCGAGCGGAGGCACAACGCCTTACACATGGAGCGTAACCAGCGGATCGTTACCGACAGGACTGAGCATGAGCACCTCGGGCCAGATCTCCGGGACCCCGACCACGACGGGCAGCTACAGTTTCCAGACCCAGGTCACGGATTCCACATCGAAGTCCACTTCCACGAATTTCAGCATGAAGGTTACCGGTCCCCCTCCGAGCATCTCCAGCATTTCGCCCACCTCGGGCAGCGCTTCAGGTGGAACAAGCGTGACCATCAGCGGCAAAAATTTGCAGTCCGGAGCCACGGTCACCTTCGGCGGCGTTGCCGGAACCTCAGTAAACGTGGTCAATTCAAGCCAGATGACGGCTGTTACGCCTCCACATGCGGCGGGTTCGGTGAACGTCACGGTCATCAATCCGGGCGGAAAATCGGCGTCACTGACCGGCGGATTCACTTATACAAGTACAAGTTCAAGTACAACCCTCAGCATTTCCGGAATAACCCCCAATACGGGATCAACAGCGGGTGGAACGAACGTGACCATCAGTGGCACCAATTTCGCCGCTGGAGCGATTGTATTCCTTGGAACCGTGGAAGCCAGCGGGGTCTCGGTCAACAGTTCGACGCAGATCCAGGCTACTACGCCTTCCGTCTCGACCGCCGCCGCCGTCAGTGTCGTGGTTCAGAATCCCGACGGTCAGTCCGGCACTTTGACGAATGGGTTCACTTATACCGATCCACCCTCCAGCTCTTCCCCAACCGTGTCCAGTGTCTCGCCCAGTACCACTAGCCCCGGAACAAATGTCGCCGTAGTTGGGACGAATTTCGCATCGGGAGCGACCGTGAACATCGGGAGCACTGCCGCGTCGAACATCCAGTTCATCAGTTCAACTCAGTTGACCGTCACAGTGCCGAGCGTTGCTCCAGGCACCTACGACGTCACGGTGACGAATTCGAACGGTCTCTCAGCAACATTGTCGTCTGGACTCACTGTGGCTTCTCCGCAAGGGTTGCTGACAGGTTGCACTGTGACGGCAACAAATACTCTATCTTCAAATTGTACGGTGCCATCCGGCTGGACACTCGTGGCCGCGCAGGGTTTCGAGAGCGGAACCTCCTCTCAGGTGATCAACGGTACGGTTGCTAGCGGTTTCGCTCATACGGGCAACTACGCGCTAGGCGGCACCTACGCGGGCGACGGTCAGGAAGTCGCTTGGTATCTGCCCGCCGGGGCCGTGAACAGCCGAGAAGCTTATGTCTCTTGGTGGGAGTATGACGAAAGCCAGGGCCGATTCAACGACGAGATGTTCCTGATGCGTCCCTTTATCGGAGATTCATCAGGAAACCTGCTGCAGGAGGACATTTTCGATTGGTTCGGCTACGGAACCTCAAGCCATAGCGGCTTCAACTCTACCGATGCGGCAATGGTTCTGGAGCCTCAAGGCGCGGGCGCAACGAGTGTTTCCTGGCAAAATGGCGGCACTCCAAACTGGGGTAGTTGGACGCAGTGGGAGGTCCACTGGAAGGCCAACGATCCCGGCAGCTCGAATGGGGAAGCCGAAGTCTACGAGAATGGGCAGCTCGTTGATCAGTGGACGAACGGGAATTTTAACGGCACGGTCGACATGACGGGCCAGGAAATCGAGATCGGCGGCGTCTACACGAAACTGACCTGGTACAGCAGCGGCACGACCTGCGGCAACTTCATCGGGGACGGCACCGACAGCGGCCCGCGCGTCACCGATTTCAGCAAGCCTTGTCCCTGTGCGAATCAGTGTCCTGCAAGTGGGTACGTGCCCGTCTTCAAGAGATATTTTGACGATATCATCGTTTTGAAAAAGTAGGGTAGGTCTCTGAGCCAAGGGTCTAGCGGGCCGGCCATTGTCCGGCCCGCTGGCCGTGTCGGAGAAGACTGCGGCCCGTGGGTTAGAATTCTGCGGGCGAACGATGCCCAGATCGCCAACACTCCGGCCAAGTCCGTCAGCTATACTTTCCAACTCAGGTTACGGATTCCACGAAGCAGTCGGCGGCATAATCCGGCATTTCGCGGAATACCTGTAGCAGCAACGGCGGAACTTCCGTGACCATTAGCGGCAAAACTTTTCAGTCTGGTGCTGCGTTTACCTTGAGCGGAGTGACGGGGATCACAGTAAACGTAGTCAGTTCACACCAGATGACGGCAGTTAGGCCTCCGCATGCCTCCAGTTCGGTCGACGTGACTACCATCAGCCCATGCAGAAAGTCGGCGACGCTCACCCCCGAATTTGGCCATGGAAGTGCTGCCAATCTGTTTCAGCCATTGGTCTCTATAGGGGACCAAGGGAAGGAGGAGCCGCCGTGAAGATCAGGGGCACCAGCTTCTTTGCTAGGGCGCTTGTGTTCTTGGGAACCATGGCGGCGTCAGCAACGCTGTCCTCGGGGCTCACCGCCGCGTCTCCACACGGTTTGCTGACAGGGTGCACTGTGACGGCAACAAATACTCTATCTTCAAATTGTACGGTGCCATCCGGCTGGACACTCGTGACCGCGCAGGGTTTCGAGAGCGGAACCTCTTCTCAGGTCATTAACGGTACGGTTGCTAGCGGCTTCGCTCATACGGGCAACTACGCGTTAGGCGGCACCTACGCGGGCGACGGTCAGCAAGTTGATTGGTATCTGCCCGCCGGGGCCGCAAACAGCCGAGAAGTGTATGTCTCTTGGTGGGAGTATGACGAAAGCCAGGGCCGATTCAACGACGAGATGTTCCTGATGCGTCCCTTTATCGGAGATTCCTCAGGACATCTGCTCCAAGAAGTAATCTTCGACTGGTTCGGTTGGGGCGCTTCAAGCCATAGCGGCTTCAACTCTACCGATGCGGCAATGGTTCTGGAGCCTCAGGGTGTGGGGGCGACGAGTGTTTCTTGGAAAAAAGGCGGCACTCCACACTGGGGTAGTTGGACGCAGTGGGAGGTCCACTGGAAGGCCAACGATCCCGGCAGATCGAATGGACAAGCCGAAGTCTACGAGAATGGGCAGCTCATCGATCAGTGGACGAACGGGAATTTCAACGGCAAGATCGACATGACCAGACAGGCCATTGAAATCGGCGGCGTCTACACTAAGCTGACGTGGTGGAATGGACGAGGCAGCTTCTCCCCGCCGGGTTCTTGCACGAGTTATATCGGACAAGGAACTGATAGTGGCCCGCGCGTCACCGACTTCAGTAAGCCGTGCCCTTGCATGAACCAGTGTCCCGCCAATGGATACGTGCCAATCTTCAAGCGCTACTTTGATGACATCATCGTCTTGAAGAAATAGGCACCGTCTCCTGCGCGAGGGCAACAGTCGTCGACACCGTTGGCAGAAATGAAGAACAGTATTGCCTCACCTTTCGGCGCCCAACGACAAAACCTAAGCCCGACATTTAGTGCGCCTAGCATCTGGCTTTCAAGCAGATACAGGGCAATGTTCCATCGCGGCCCGCGGCAGCCGTGCTGCATTTTTCGCACATTGGTAGGCACCCTCGATCTGTCTGGAAATCCGGGACCAGGCGTACTCGCTTTCTACGGTGGCTCGGCCCAAGCGACCGACTCTCTTTCGGTCTTGCTCATCGCGAAACAAACGCAGAACCGCTGTAGCGAATTCCTCGCAACTATCCGCAACCAGAATGTTCTGTCCGCGCGTCACCCTCAAACCTTCGCAGCCGATCGCGGTGCTAACTACTGGTCTGGCCATGGCCATCGCGTCGAGGATTTTCAAACGAGTCCCTCCTCCTTCGAGCAATGAGCACACGAAAACTGACGCACGCGCCAGAAGTGGCCGCATATCGTCAGGGTTCGGAAAAATCTCGACACCTGCTTCGGCTTTGGCCAAACGGAACAGCATCTCGGGAGGGTTTTTCCCGGCTAGATAAAGTCTGGCGTCGGGACATTCCTTTTTCACTTTCGGCCAGATTTCTTTTACGAGGTACCGTGCGGCGGAAAGATTCGGCTGCCAATCCAGGGTGCCAGTGAAAATGGCGGTGTGCGGTTCCTCCTGCCCGCTCGCCGGCTGGAAATAGTCCGTGTCGACACCATTCTCGACAACGTGGAAGTGGGCGGCGGGATCGGCGGCCAGAAGCCGTTGGCGGTCTCCTTCGCAGACAACAGTATTCACTCCGAAACTCCGACAGAGGGAACTCTCCAGGCGTGCCAGCTTTCGCGCTTCCAACCGGAGAAATGCCCTTTTGAGCGGGTTGGTTTCCTGCGCGGCGCGACGCAGGGCCAAAGCCGACTCGCAGTTGTGATGGTTCAGCACTTTCGGGAATCCGCCGATCGCGGCGCAATACAGAGCAAGATCGATCGAATCAACGTGAACCAGGACCTCGCTGTAGCCGGCCAGTTTCCGTTTCCAGCGATCGAGCAGCGCGGGCGAAAAGAGAGCTTTGGACGAAAAAGTTGGGCCGTACAGTGGAGAGCGAAGCGCCTCCGTCCACCAGCGCATTCCCTTCCACGGATACGGGAGATCCCAGATATCGACATCGGCGCAATAGTTTTCGAGGGCCTTTTTGTGTTCCGCCACCAACTCCGGCGGCTCTCCCTGAAGATTCAGAGCAACAAGCGACACTTCGCTGAAGCGGGACGCCTGCCGTAGCAGGTTGAAGCTCCGCTGTACGTTACCCCCGCGCGGGGGAAATGGAATGAAATGGGAAAGCCAAAGCACTCGCATCAAAGACCACCCAGTTCGCCGTAAAGGTTCGCCGTCTCTCTCGCAGACCTTTCCATCGAAAACCGTTCTCGGACCGCTCGAGTCCCGGCGACCGCCACTTGTTCGCCGAATCCATCTTGCGCCAGCAAGCTCCGGCATGCATCGGCCAGACAGGCGGGATCAGGCGCGTTCAGGAGAATGCCGGTCACCCCGTTCTGAACGACTTCGGGAATGCCGCCTACGAGACGCGCAATGACGGGGACGCCCAGATACATGGCCTCCAGCAAGGAAATCGGGAGACCTTCGTGGTCCGAGCAGAGAATGAAGACGTCGAAGGCGAGCATCACATCGTACACGCGCGCGCGGTAGCCGAGAAACCGCACTCGATCGTCCAGATCCAATTCGTGAGTGAGGGCCAGCAGCCGCTCTTCTTCCGGTCCGTCGCCCGCAATCACGAAGCGAACCGTGGGATCGGCCGCTGCCAGCTGTTTTGCGGCACGCAGGAAAATGTCCAGGCGCTTCACGGGCACGAGGCGTCCGACGTAGCCAACGACCTTGACCGCTTCGTGCAACCCCAGTCGGCGTTTGGCCTCGGATTTGCTGAGACTCGAAACAACCTGGTCGGTATCGATGCCGTTCGTGATGGTGACGACCTTCTCGGCGGGGAGATGGCGTATCAAGCGGTCTCTTAGCTCCTGGCTGACGCTGATGATGCGGTCGGCGGCAAACCGCGCCGTGAGCCGGTCCAGGACCTGCACGGCGCCGTGCTTCAGATGGCGCCAGCCCTGGAAAGGTTCCGGAGCGCCGTGGCGCGTGCAGACGAGGTGCGGTATCCCGCATCGCCTGGCCAGCAGGGCCGCCAGCACATTCTCCTTATATCGATGCGAGTGGAGAATTTCGACTGGCCGGGCGCGGAGGAATTCGGCCGCTTCGTTGAGGATCTGGAAAAAGCCATGCCCGGATTCCGGAATCACGCGGACCTCGATTCCAGAGTCGCGCAGCCTGCGCGCAAGTTCTCCTTCGTTCAGGAGAATCGCGCGCAGATCGAGTTCCGGCCGCCGGGCCAGAGCTTTCAGCAAGGCCGCCGCTTGCGCCTCGGCGCCGGCCCACAAATCGCCCGAAATGACATGGCACACGGAGAACCGGCGCGCCGCTCCCTTTTCCGGGAGACTCGAAGGCGAGCGAGGGATCAATTGCGCTCGGTCGGTTGCCAAGTGACGAACCTCTCTCCTCCAAGATAGGAAAACCAGGCCAGGAGCGTCGCTACATTCACGAGCAGGAAATAGCCGGCCAGCTTGATCGGTTTCCACCGGCGAATGCGCGCGGTGGCCAGCGCGAGCGCTCCCGCACCGTAAAGAACCGCTTGCAGGATGAATACAGCGGAATAGAAGTGGCTGGTGCGGGCCAGGAACAGGCTGGCAATAAAGAGCGCCAGAAAGGCGAACGGGGTGAGCCAGCGGAAAAGCTTGTGGCTGACCAACTGCCAGGAGAAGAAGCGGTATGTCCGGGGATTCAGCAGGTAAAGATGCGAGAAGAAGACGTGCAGCCCATTGACGATCGTCCGGACCTTCCGCTTGAGTTCGGCGCTTTCCGTCCCGGCAGCGTCGAATCGGCCCACCGCCTCGGGATCCACCACCGAGCGCATCCCCATCGTAACCGCATTCAAAGGCACGAAGAAATCACTCGTCTGGTCGGTGTGCCAGACGTCGCAGGTGGCGCGCCGAGCGGCAAAAAAGGAACCGCTGACGCTGACCACCGAATTCACCCGGGATTCGAGCCGGCGCAGCCACATCTCCAGGTTCACGTAGGACCGCTCGCCGCCGTGCGCGCGGCCTGAAAGGCAGTCTTCGCTGCTGACGGACCCGACAGATGGATCGGCGAAATTGGCCACAATTCGCCGCAGGCCGTCGGGCTCGAGTTCGGTTCCCACATCTGTGAAAACGATAATTTCGCCGTGCGAGGCTTTCAAGGCGAGCCACTGGGCGTGTTGCTTGCCTCGGCGCTCTGCAGACTCTACGAGCTGGACGCCTTGCGGCTGGAACGAGCGCACGATCTCGGCCGTTTCATCGTTCGAACCATCCGATGCAACCACGATTTCCAACCGGTCACCTGGATAATCGAGCGCCAGGCAGTTGAGGATTTTCCGGCGGATAAGACGAGCCTCGTTGTGGGCGGCAATCAACATTGAAACGAACGGCTCGATCGGCCGACGGCGGTGTGGACGGCCGCGAAATCGCGCAAGAAGAAACAGCAGCGCTGGGTAGCCCACGAAGACGTAGGCGAGGAAGATCGCCGATGCCCAGAAGAGATATTCCATATCAGACCGACCCGCTCGAAACCCGCGCGTACTGCTCTTCGTATTGCCGGATCATCGCAACGAGACTGAAATCCCGAAATGCCTTTTCCCTTCCCTCGCGGCCCATCGCGCCGGCACGGACGGGGTTGGAGAGCAATTCGCAAATTCCCGCCGCCAGGCCGTCAGCGTCTCCGGGCGGCACGAGCATGCCCGTGCGACCGTCTTCAACGATTTCCTCAGGCCCTCCGGAACGCGTGGCGACCACCGGTTTCCCCGCGGCCATGGCCTCGACCGTGGCCAGGGAGAAGCCCTCTTGCACGGAGGAAAGCACGAAAAGATCGAGATCGCTGAGAATCTCCGGAATGTCCTGGCGAAATCCCAGAAATAGGAATCGATCTTCCAGTGACAGCTCACGAACTCGATCCCGCAATTTCTCGGCTCTTCCGTTTTTCCCCTCTCCAATGGCCAGAAACAGCGCCTGCGGCATGTTCTGGGAAACCTGGCTGGCGGCCTGGAGGAAATATTCATAGCCCTTGGCTTCACGAACATTGGCCACCATGCCGATCAACTTCGTTTCGCCGTTGCGGCCGAGTTCCCGGCGAAGGCGGCCGCTGGGAGGAACGGCGAATCGCTCGACCTCGATCCCGTTGTGAATGCGGACCAGAACGGCGAGCCGGGAATCCCTGTGCGGCCATGGACCGCCGCAGATGATCGGAGACCGCTACCGCGGCCGAGGCGGAATGACCAACGCACCAAAGCTTGAACCGCGCCTTCGCGCCGAGAGATCGCGGGCCGGGGGTCATGCCGTGGTAGGTGGCGACCACCGGCGTGCCGGTCAGCCGTCCGGCAACGCAACTGTAGAAGTTCTGATCCGGAAGATGCGAATGGATCAGATCGACCTTTTCCTCCCTGACAAGCCGGCGCATTTCAAGGAGCAAAGTCGGATCGAAAGGGCTCCGGGATCGCGCCACGTGAACGGGAACGCCGCAGCTTCGCAACGCCGCGGAAAGCCACCCCTCGCGTGGAACCAGAGCCAGAGATCGAAAGCGAGTGGGGTCCAGTCCCGAGGCCAGCGCCACCAGGATGGTCTCCGCTCCGCCGGGTCCACCGGTCTCGATCGTGTGCAAAATCGTGAACCGGTTCACGGCAGAAACTCCAGTAACGACGACCGGACTCGGCGCATGCTGCTCAAGGAACCGGCCAGCAGGGGAAGAAATTCCTTTCGCGGCTTCCAGATCTGCCCATCGGAGCCGGCACGGAAGAACCGGCTCTTGATCGCGTAAAGGCCATGGCGCAGATTCTCCAGAATCTCGAGGGATGACAGGTTTGCTACTTCCATCTCCAGCGCGACGTCGTAGAACGACTCCAGCCGATGCAAGTCGTGGCCCGCGACCGCCAGCAGCGAAGGATTGATTCTCTTCAGCGCCGCATAGCCTGTTCCCGCTTGCTCGGATGGCAGATATTTACCGTCGTATCCGACGTTCCAGATCTCTACCGCATCCAGCGCCTGGAGAATGTCGGCCGGGCACGTCCAGCCAAACCGCTTCGGGTGCGCCAAGACCGCCATGCCTCCGCATCGGTGGATCCTCTCTATAGCCGGCAGCGCGTCGGCTTCCCCAGGTGCGACGGCGGCGCCGATTCCCAGAATATGAAACGTACTGAAACTGAACTCGGCGCCAGGAATGATGCAAAACTGGTCGCCCGAATTCGCGTCGCATTGCTCCCGAAGTTCTTGCATTTTTCCGTCGTCGAGATCTTCGGCATGTTCAGTGATCGCGATGAACTGGTAGTTCTTCCGCCGATACCATGTTGCCAACCCGGCAACGGTCAGCGTGCCGTCATGGGAAAATGCCGAATGCATATGGATGGCGCCCCTAATGTGCACGACTGGACTCCTTCCGTCCGCCCACTGCCTTCCCAAGCTGCCGGATGTAGGATTTGAATTCGTGCCAACCGGGGCCGCGATCCCGCCAACGGAATACCTCGTAACGCCTGTCGTGTTCGTGCAGCTTCACGAAATCCAGGCAGGCGCGCAGCCGGGAAACGCCGTCGTTCTCCAGGCCGTTCCGTCCGGGCCGGTGCGTCAGTCGAATCAGCAGTTGATCCAGATCGCCGAGCAGCCAGCGGCTTTTCACTCCCGCCTTATAGTCGAACTGCGCCGGCACGTCCTCGCCCGTCGCCAACCGGTAGAGAAGCAGCGGGAAATTCATTCCCGCGTCATTCGCCAGTTGCAACGAGCCCCAGAACCGCCCGTTCACTTCCATCAGGTTTGGCTCGCCGGTCCGGCGATCGACTTTGAATTCCACCATCGCGGGGCCTTGCCAGCCGATTGCCCGGAGAAGCGCCGTCGACTTGCGGACCAGCGATTCATCCAAAGGGATGCTCTCCCGGTAGACGCTCGGACCGCCCCAGGGCGGTTTCTCGCGCAAACGACGATGGCAGAACGCGGCCTTCACTTGCCCATTCCAAAGAAGCAAAAAGACTCCGCGCCCCTCGCCTCTGATCTTCTCCTGAACCAGAGGAAAGGGAACGTTCGCATGAGACGCTTGATAGCTTGCTTTCAGCTCTTCCGGGTCACGGGCATAAACCACTTCGCCGTCCACCCATTTTCCTTCGTGGAGATAACGCGAGAATCGCGGCTTGATGACCACTGGATAATGCAGCCGCCGCGCCACATCTCCCAGGAGTTCCTCGGGTTGCAACATGTAGGTATCCGGAGTCGCGATCCCGACCTGCCGCGCCAGCAAGAGAATGCGCCGCTTGTCCTGCACGCATTCGATTTGCCGCTCGCAGGGAAACGGGATCAGGACCCTGGGAGGCAGGGATGCCCGCATTCGCGAAGTGAGCCGCACCGTGATGTCCGACATCGGCAGAAGGAAAACTGATTGCCGCTTCTCCATTTCGGCTCGGAGGAATGCTTGAAAACCCTCCGGATCGGTCCGGGGAGACGGATAGCGTGCGCGGGCAGCACAGTAGCGGGACGCACCGGCCAGACTCACGGCCTCCGTGCCTGCTACGGTCACTGGGATGCCAACGCCGCCCAAAGCCCTCACGACAGCAAGGGTGGATCTCTGTTCCCCGTCGGTGACAAAGACTTCCATTGCTAATTTGTGCCTACCGCCAGCCGGTCAAGGTCAGCTCAAGCATGGCTGGCGAAAACTTTCCTTTCGGGCCCGTGATGTTGCTTTCATGCAATAGGATCCTGGGGACGGCGTAGACGTCGGTTCCGGGGCGAAACCATTCCGGCCGGGTGGTAAAAGCGCAACTATAGCCGGCACTTTGCACGCGACGGCGCACGCGATCGTCCCAATCGCCATTCGGATAGGCGAAGACGCGCACGGGTTTGCCTATCTTGTCCTCGAGTGTTCGCTTGCTTTCCAACAGTTCGCGCTCCACGGTCGCGTCGTCTTCGTAGCTGAGGAGCGGATGGTTAACCGTGTGCGCCCCGATCTCCACCCCGTCGCGGCTCATCTCAACCACTTGATCCCATGTCAGCATGGGGTCGGTTCCTTCAGTCGTCTCGCACGGCTCTTCCTGTCGAAGGATTTGGCTCAAAATCCGCTCGCGGCTTTCGCCTGGCATGCGCTTAAGCCACTCCACAAACGTTTCCAAGGAAGGTTCCGTTTCACACTCGGGCGGCTTCAACGCTCTCGGTGCGCTCGAAATCCCACACCTCCGCAATCGTTCCACCCAGAATCCCCCGCTCTGGCCCACGACACCGGTTGTGACAAGGACAGTGGCGGGCACACCCAACCGTTCCAGCATGGGATAGGCGGTCGAGAACGTGTCACGCCAACCGTCGTCGAAGGTGATCATGCACGCGGGCTTCGTTTGGCTCTTATCGTTGTCCGAGCAACGCAAGAAGGTCTCGACCGAGATCAGCCGAAAACGACGTTGCAGGTATTCGAGTAATCGTTCGAACGTCGCATCGCTCACCACCATGGCGGGCAGCGAATTCGATCGCGACTGTTCTTCACTCGTCAGCACACGGTGCAGGCCGAGAACGCACACTTCCCTTCTGCGCAGCACTTTTCGGCGGAAGACTCGCCACAAGCCGAGAACTCCGCCGTAGTGCAGCGTTCCGGCCACGATGAAGCGCGCTGTTCGTCTAATGCTAGCCGGCATGATCAGCCGCCTCGCAAAATGCCTCGGCAAGGATTTCCGCCTGTCGATCCCATCGGAATTGCGCCACGAATTCCGATCGGGCAATCCCGGAATCCGTTGCGCTCCGGCCTTCGATCGCGGCCCGCAAGGCTCGTTTGATGGCGCATGCATCATCCGGCCGCGCCACCCACCCCGCGCGCCCGCCATCAATCAGTTGCTGCACGCCCCCCTCGTGCGTGACGGCGAGAATCGGCGGGCCGGCACGAAGGTAGTCGTAGGTTTTCCCCGCGATGGCCAGGCGCGAGAAATCGGGCCGTCCCCAGAACAGTAAGAGACAGTGGCTATCCCGCATCATCTGCAAAATGCGAGATCTTTCCTGCACGAAGCCATGCACTTGCAGAATGTCTTCCAGTCCGCTCTGCCTGGCTTGTTGAACGGCGCTCTCGGAAGCAGCGCCGATGAGATGCAGGCGAAGACGCTTTCTCCACGCGGGATTTTCCGTCAGCAGTTCCGCTAGAGCGGGGAAAAATAGACCGTCGTTGCCGGGGTAAATTGTCCCGAAATGGCAAAAATGCAAATACTCCGGGTCAAACGCCGGCGGTCCGTCCGGGCCTGAAAGCGCAAAATCCTCTTCGAAGAAGCCGTTGCGAACGATCTTCAGTTTCCATGAAGGAAGCTGGAAGGTTTGCTCGAGTTCTTGCGCATGACCTCCCGTCATCACGACGACTCGATCCGCTTTCCGCAACAGGAGCGCGTGCGCCCTGTCTTCCGCTCGCCTGCGTAACCGTCCAGGCGGTGGATACCAGGGATCCATGAACTCCAACACCCAAGGCACGCCACAGAGCTCTTTCAGCAACAGACCGATCACCGGCGCCGCGCGGGGAGGATTGGTCGTGTAGACAAGATCCCAATGCTCCTGGCGATACAACCGCAAAGCTTGCGTTAGCCCAAACGGCACCCAGCCAATCGTATAATCGGGAAAATAGACTGCGGAGCGGAACAGTTCCGCGGCACGATGAAGGTAACCGGAGGATTCAGCCTGATGACCATTGCCCGCGGAGCCGTTTCTACCGCCCGTATTTCCGGCAGGCCGGTTCATCCATTTCGCCAAGCTATCTTCCCAACGCATGAAGTCCAAATAGTGAGTCCGGACCACATGGGTCCCCTCGGGCAGTTTTTCCAGTAAGCCCGGCTCTTCGACTCCTCCGCGATGGCGGATGGTGAGAACAGTGGGTTGCCATCCGAGCTTCGGCAAGGACCGGGTAAGACCCGTCATCCGGTAGACCGCACTGGTGCGTCTCGGCGGAAAATCGAAGGAGACGATCAGCACTCTACGGAGCGACGCGGTCATGGCTGCCCCTGCATCTGGCGATCCGGAGCGCCAAGTGAATGGTCATCCTCTGGCATGTGCCGTTCAGTGCGGTTCGATTCGTCTACCAGGAGATCCAGGAGACTCTCCATGTCCATTCGACGAATCGGAGTCTCTGACGGCGTCACAGGTGAACGCCCGCGACTGCCCGCCGATTTCTTCAGCTTCCGGATGGCGGACACGATGCTCACAGGCAGGCAGCTGGCCAGCAGGTAGACGAATGCCTTGCGGCTGGTCCACTCGGCTTTGAGGGAGCACAAGAAGTTGTGTCGGGCAGAACCGAATGCCCCATTATCGAAATCGTCATAGCCGATATCCCAATAGCTCTGCATAAGCTGGTGTCTCATCAGATGGCGGTGTTTACGCGACAGATCGGGGTACGTTTTCAGTGCCTTCTCGAAAAGCGCCACCTTCTCGATCGCCGTTCGCCGTGAATTCGAAGAGAGGCCCGTATGGCGGCTTCTCTTGACGACGAGCGGTTTATCGACCAAGGCAATCTTCCAGCGATAGCAGACGCGCAGCCACAGGTCGTAGTCCTCGGCTACGACCCGCGACTCATCGAAGCTGCCAACGGCGTCGAGACATGCCCTCCGAACCACGGTGCCCGACGTCAAAATGAAGCCGCAACGCACGATGGCTTCGAAGGCGTCGCCACTGGCGGCCGGCCTGTCTCGTAAAAACGAGCGAGTGATCTCCCCTTGGTCGGAAACAATTGCCCAATCGGTGTACACCAACCCCAGGCTCGGATCGGCCTCGAGCAAGGGGACTTGCTCGGCCAGTTTCGTTGGCAGCCAAAGATCATCGGCATCGAGGAATGCGATGTATTTTCCTTTCGCCTTGGCAATCCCCAGATTTCTGGCCGCGGCAACCCCACGGTTGGCCTGCTTGTAGTAACGGATCCTATCCCCATAGAAACTCACCAGCGACTCGGTTTGGTCCGTCGATCCGTCATCTACCACGATCACTTCACGGTCGCCATAGGTCTGCCTCGAGGCGCTCTCGATCGCGTCGCGGAGCTGTGACCCCGCGTTATAGGCGGGGATTATGACGGAAACCGCTGGTGTGCCTTCTTTGGTCATCTATGCCTTCCCGCACTTACTGGGAATAGAGAACATCCACCGTTCGCTCCAGATCCTGGCGCTCAACCAGCGGATGGACCGGCAGCGTAAAGAGCGTTCGCGAAAGATGTTCTGCCTTGGTCCGGTGAAATCTCGGCACCGCCATGTGGGCTCCAATCCCATCGATGTCACAGATCGAGCTGGGGTAGAACGCGCTCGCGTCAATCCCGGCCTGCCGTAGCCGCTTCAGCACAAGCGCACGCGTATCTTCGTCGCTGGCAATCACCGGCAACCGAACCATCGTCGGCTGCGTGTCCGCGCCCAGCCTGGGAACGGACAACTTGAGATGGCCCTGCAGCGCCGAGATGATCCACTCCGCATTCTCCCGACGGACTTCGTTCATCGACTGAAGCTGATTGAGCAGCGAGAGGAACAGCGAGCGTGACAGCGGGTGGAGACCGGCAACGGCAAAGCCGGGGTCAAACTCTGTCACGCCGAGCTTGAGGAATGGCATCGAACGAGGAATTCGATAAAGCCCGGGTCGGAGCAAAGCGGAATAAGCAAGAAGCTGAACCGCAAGCCAAGCACCATGAAGCGACGACGGCGGTGGAAAGTGCGCCAGTTCCTGCTCGACGGCGTGCGCGATATCCTCGGAACTGGTCACGATCAGCCCACCCTCCATCGCCGACAAAGCCTTGCCTCGGCCCAGGCTGAACAAGCCTACGTCGCCGCGCGCTCCCGCTGGCTGGCCATCGCGTACGGCGCCCAGGGCCTGGGCCGCATCGTCTACCAGAAAAGCGCTCCTCGCGCGGGCAAGGTCGCGCAACGAGCGAACGTCGTTCACGTATCCGAAGAGATTCGCGGTCACAATGCACAGAAGACTCTCCGCTGGCAAGCCGTTCGCTCCCGAAACATCGAAATCCAACGTTTCGGGATTTACGTCCAACAAGTGGATTTTGAGACCCGCGCGAACTACCGCGGCAGCTACCGAAAAGCAGGTATAGGCCGGCAATGCAACCACATCCGCCTGTGGCCGGATCCGGCGCAGGCCCCGGAGGATCGTGCACAGCGCGGCTCGCCCGGACGACGCGCCGAAGGCGTAACGCACACCGAGATATGAGGCAAGCGGAGCGAGGGATTGTTTCTCATGCCCGTTCGAGGACATGACATCGCGGAACGCCGCCAATACTTGGCCGGCTTTGATCGGCGTCCCAGCCGGAGGCACGAAGCGGAACATCAGGATTCATCCTCCTCGCGCCGACAGTGCAACGGTCGGTGTGGCCTTCCACGCGACGGGGCGCATAACCTCCACTTCATCCCCTTGCTTCTGCTTGCGCATGCAGCATCGATGCAACCCAACATTCATTCCAAGAAGAAACCAGAGATGAGGATAGTAGAGGACAGTGAGAAAAGCGCCACTCACCATGAAACCGACCATAGCTAAGTCGAGCCCCCGGGAAAGGCGAAACTCGAAACATTTCTTGTTATTGAGCCCAAGATATTTCAATTGTCGCCGCGTTCGAGCGTTCAGCCCGAAGTAGAGCAGGAGGATCAGCAGAAACGGGATGGTTCCCAAGGCACCCAATTCAGACAGCGCCTGGATGTAAATGCTGGATGGATCCCACCAGTTCGTGTTATTTCCCGTGGCTGGATCCACCGGCGTCGTTGCGTATGAGAAATTGTATTCCGGCGCAAAGTTCCGTGGCCCCACGCCCAACAGAGGGTGATCCTCGAACATTCGCAGTCCGGCCTCCCAAAAGTCGATCCGCAAGCGCGCCGTTACGTCCGATTGCCAGTGGAGCGCAGATTCCAGAACGGTCTTTGTTCGCCTGAGGCAATGCAAAGAAGAAGCCCAGGAGCAGGACGGCAATCATCACCAGTCCGCCGATCTTCTGTGGTTTCGAAGCCCACGCCGCCAGTGCCACTGCTGCCGCGCCTACCAGCGCTCCTCGGGAGCCACACACCAGGATCGCCGCAAAGAAGAAGAGAAAACAGATCACCCAAAACACCTTGGCCAGCTTCCTCTTCTCGCCAAACAGCAAGGTTCCGGCCAACGGCCAGACAACGCACATCGCCACGCCGAAATCGCCGGCATTCCCGAAAAAGTCCGTACTGCCCGCTCCCACGCCATGAACGCTCATGAATTCCGCACCGCGGAAACTCACTTGCTGAAAGTAGCTGCGGACGGAAAACTGGGCGAGTTTTAGATTGAGAAGCAAGAGCACAATTACAAATATGCGCAAGCGCCAGGTGCTGTTCAGTGCTCGTGAAATCACAAAATACGTGAGAAGCCAGCTCGCCGCATCCACGCAACCGTTGAGCGCCAACGACCGATAGTTCGCGAAGATCGCCGAAAAGAAATGTTCCAGCACGAAGAGCACGATGAGGACGTCAATTGCTGACGATGCCAACGACTTGACGCGAGGCAAGCGCCGGGCAATCAAGATCCCGGCCAGTGCGAGCAGGTACAGGATCTTGCCGAGCGGTATGGGTTCCAGGATCGGATACATCTGTTGAATGCGGGAGTATTGAAAGACCAAAAGACCCAGCGCGGCGAAGTAGGCCAGGTCCCATCGGGGCTCGGCAGCGACTGGGAGAATGGTGGCAAGAGGCCGCTTTACCGCTCTCGGCATTCCAACGGCGTTCACTAGCGGCTTCCCCTTCCCAGGAATACGATCTTCAACGTCTGAAACATGATCAACAGGTCGAAAGCGACCGACATGTTCTTGACGTAGTAGAGGTCGTAACAGAGCTTCTCCTTCGATTCCTCGAGAGAGGCTCCGTAGGGATAGTTGACTTGTGCCCATCCCGTGATGCCGGGCTGCACAAGGTGACGAAGGTTGTAATAGGGGATCTCCCGGCTGAGCCATTCGACGAATTCCGGACGCTCGGGACGAGGGCCGACGAAACTCATGTCGCCGCGAAGAACGTTCCAGAGCTGCGGAATCTCGTCGAGCCGCATCTTCCGCAGGTAACGGCCCACCCGTGAAATGCGAGGATCTTCATCTCCTGCCCATGTGGGGCCGGTGTCCGCTTCCGCGTCGGCACACATCGTGCGGAACTTGTAGCAATCGAAGACCATTCCGTTGCGGCCCACGCGCTTCTGCCGGTAGAACACCGGGCCAGGGGAAGAGAGCTTAACCGCCAGCGCGATCAAGGGAATAAGAGGAAGTGTGAGCAACAACGAAGAGAGCGACACGGCCACCGAGAGAATGCGCTCGGTCATCAGTACGCCGGTCTTCAGGCGGAAACCGTCGGAGAAGATCAGCCAACTCGGATTCAAGTGATCGACTTCGATTCTTCCGGTCAGTTCTTCCTGTAAAGCCGTCGCTTCGTCCACACGGACACCGCTCAGGCGCAGATCAAGCAGTTCCCGCACCGGCATCACGTTGCGGCGATCGGGAAGGGCCACAACGACCCGGTCCACCGACCCCGCGTTCCTCACACCTTCCAGGCTCTCGGCAAGCGCCTCGCGTGTCCGCGATCCGTTTCCGATCGCCCCCGACCACCCCACCACTTCCATCCCGAGGCCGCTGCGGCTCCGCAGTGTTTCCACCAGGTGGCTTGCTCGAGGTCCGGTTCCGAGCACATAGATGCGCTCGCTCAGGTATCGCTTGCCAATCAACCACGAGTAGATCGCCCGCCAAGACACGAGGTAAAGCGTCAGAATGAGCAGGCCTGCGACGTACGCCTGGCGGCCGAGCATGAAATCGGGAAACAGAAACCCGAATCCGGCCAGCAGGAAGGACAGTGTTCCCAGTCCGGCGAACAGGCGGAAATACGCTTCGCCGGGAACCAGGACACGGTGGAAATCGTAAAGGTCGAAATAGTAGAGGCACAGGATGGTCAGGCAAGTGATCGCCAGTATCTTATAGAAGCCGCTGTCGCTCGAGAGTACCGCATAGAACCGGCCAGTGCCGAAGCAGATCAGTGTCGCCAGAAGGAAAGATCCCAGGACGAGAAAGACCTCTCCACCCAGCAGGACCAGGGTGCGTGTTGGATAGTAGACATGGAAGAGTCGAACCACGATTGGGAAACTTATCCTTTGGGCTTTTCGGTCTCCGAACCGTAGTAGCTGTAGTAATAGCTGCCATAGTTCGCATTCCGATCAATTCGGTTCAGCACAACGCCAACGAGCGGCGTGTTCTTGAATTCGGCGCAGGCTTTCTGCGCCAGGTCAAACGGCGTTGCCGCCGCCTTCACAACGAGCAGTGCCCCGTCGCACACGTCGGCCAGCAGACTGGCGTCGGAAACGGGAGCCATCGGCGGCGAATCCAGGATTATCCAGTCGAACATCGCGCTCAGCCGATCGAGTAAGTCCTTCATCTTCCCGCTGCCGATCAGCTCAACGGGGTTTGGCACGACGTCGCCGCACGGAAGGAAGTAAAACCCGTCGCGCGGCCCGCGCTGGATCGCGGAGATTTCGTCTACCTCTCCGCGGAGATAGTTGGAGAGCCCTGGGGACTGTGGGGCGCCAAGCAGCGTATGAAGACGCGGCACGCGAAGATCGGCGTCGATAACCAGCGCCCGGCGCCCATGCTGCTGCGCGATGGCCTGCGCTAGATTCGCGGCGATGAACGATTTGCCCTCGGCGGGAAGCGTGCTGGTAATGAGCAGCCTTCGCAGGGACATCTGGTCGCGAAGCCGGTAGAGCCGCGACCGCAGGGTGCGAAACACCTCGGTCTTGTACTGATGATTCTCTTCGCGGGTGAAGAGCACCGTCTTCCCGTCGGGCTTCCACTCCGGCTGCGGGCAACGCCCCAATATCGCTTCGAAGCTCTCCGGCTCGGCGTCGTAGTTCCTGATCGAGAAGGAAGGAACGAAGGGCTCCGCCTCTCTTGCAGGACCCGATTCTTTGACCGGCTCCGATACCGGTTGGAGCACGATCTCAGGTTGAGGCTGCTCGACCGGGGCCGCGCTCTGCTCCCGGGAGGCCCGCTCCTGCTCGGCTCGTTTCAGTGCTTCATGGATTCGACTCATGGCTTCCTTTCGCGGGACCTGCCCGCTCAAGCCTCCCTGCGAATTCTCTGAACGGCTATCGCCAGCTGCCGCAGCAGTTCCTCATCGTCGGCCGTATGGTCCGGCTCCCTGTGAGATTCCCCGACCGTTCCGATGCTCCTCTGATCCAGTTCCAGATCGGAGGCTGTGCGCTCGATCCGCTCCGCGGTGATGATCTTTTCCTGATCGGCGAAGGCGCTGATCAGGGCGTGCTCGCAGAGCAGGTTGATCAGCCGCGGGATACCGTCCGAAAATTCGTGCAAACGCCCGATCGCTTCCCTGCTGAAAATCTCCTGGCCGTCGGCCCCGGCGATGCGCAGCCGCTCCGCAACGTATCCGCGCGCCTCTTCGATGGTGAGCGGATGAAGTCTGGCGCGCAGATTGATCCGCTGGCGGAGCTGGCGGAGTTGCGGCAGCTTCAGTTTTTCTTCGAGTTCCGGCTGGCCCGACAAGACGATCTGTATGAGCTTTTCCGAAGACGTTTCCAGGTTCGTCAGCAACCGGATCTCCTCAAGGACCTGGGGCGACAGGTTTTGCGCCTCGTCGACGATCAGCACCACCGCCTCGCCCGTGCGGTAGCGCTCGAGCAGCCAGCGATTGAGCCGCAGCAGTACCTGGCTCTTCATCGTCGAATCGCACGAGATGCCGAAATCGGCCATCATGAAATCGAGAAATTCGCCCACCGTCAGCGAGGAATTGAAGACAAAGGCCGTCGCCGCCCGGTACCCGCGGAGCCATGTGAGCAGCTTGTTGAGCAGTGTCGTCTTCCCCGTGCCCACCTCGCCGCTCAGCACGATGAAACCCTTGCGCGCCTGAATGCCATAGGTCAGGCAGGCAAGCGCCTCCTGGGCGTCGCGCGTCAGATACAGATAGCGAGGATCCGGATTCGCGCCGAACGGACTCCCTCTCAGATTGAAGAAGTTCTGATACATCGGATTTTGACCTAGCCGCCCACACTCGTGACTTTGCCATTCCCCTCCCCGGCCAGATTCGCGGGAAGGAACTTCTTTCGAAGCCCGCCTTTCTTTTCCACCACTGGCACGAGGGCGAGCGTCGGGGCCTGCAGGTAGAATTCGACATCCCGCTCGGTACGGATGAGCTTGTCACGCAACTCGAGCCAGAGGGCGATCCCCATTCCCAGCAACAATCCAACGGCCGCGCCGCCCCCGGCATAGAGAGGACGTTTCGGAGCCGAGGGAGTCGCGGAGAAGCTGGCGGGATCGATCACCCGAAAGTCCTCGGACTGCTGCCGGCGCTGAAGATCCGCGCCCATGTCGGCTTGCGCCTTCTTCGTCAGCAGATTTCTGTAAAATTCCAGCGCGGTCTGATAGTCGCGGGTCAGTTCCGTGAATTTCTGTTGGACCAGAGGACTCAGTTGCACGCGCGACTGGTAGTCTCCGATCCGCCTCTGAAGAGCAGCCTGCTCCTTGGTCTTCTCCTTAATCATCTCGTCGTATTGACGCAACTGTCGCCGCAACTGTTGTATTTGTGGCGGCTCGGCATAGGCGGGTGTGTCGGAACTGCTTGTGGTCGACCCGTCGGCGCTCTCCGCCTTGGCGGCCTTGACCTTTGCCTCCATGTGAGCGATGTCACTCTTGAGCTTGATGACGTCGGGATAGTCGTTGGTGTAGCGGGCCTGCATCAGCAACAGCTTGTTCCGCATACCCGCAAGCTGTTCCTCCAGCGACAACAGATTGTTTCCGGAACGGGTTGCTTTCCATGCCTCCAACTGCTGCGACAGTTGCGACTCGAGATATACCTTGTCCTGCTGCGTCCGATTGATCGAGTCCGCTATCGCGCCGAGTTGCCCGCTGTACGATGCCAGGAGGTTCATGTTGGTCGCTGCTTCGTCAGGCAGCTTTCCCAAGTAACGCAGCTTAAAGGCCGTGAGTTTCGCGTCCTGTTCATCGAGCGCATGCTTCGCGTCGTCAATCTGCTTGGATAGAAAATCGGTCGTGTCTTGGGCCGCTTGCGCTCGCCAGCGCGCGTTCTCATCGAGAAACATCGAAGTGATTTGCGAGCACACCTGCTGGGCCAGCCGCGGATCGTTCAAGACAACATTGACGGTGAAACCCGGAATACCCGCCCAGGGGGACTGCACGAGTGGCTGCACCGGCGTCACGGACACGGAATTACGCAGCGTGCGCACCCGGGAATCGAGGGAACTGGCGGGCATCGCCTTCTCGAAAAGGTGGAACTGCTCGACCACCGGCTCGAGCTGCGCCTTACTGAGGATCTGTTCGCGCATGATCTCGAGTCGCTCGTTGAGCTGCTCGCTCACTATCGGCGTTACGAATCTTTGATTCACCTTCGGCTGCTGCACCAGCACAAGGGTGTGCGACTCATACTCGTTGGGAAGGGTTCTCGAGAACAGATAAGCGCCCACCGAGCCGAGGATCGCCGTCAAAAGCAGAATCCAGTAACGCCGCCGGAGGATCTCCAGATAATCGTCAATAGTAAGTTCGCGATGTCCCAGCATAGATGTCTCCCCGTCCCTACGGCATAGATGCGCTGCGTTCGCTGCCCAATCGGCTGGGATGCCAATTCAGTCCGACAGAGAAATACTGCTGCGTGTAAAAGTTTCCACACGTGCTCCCTATGCAGGATGGCACGCCGGAAAGCTGCTGCTGCAGGTTGTAGCCGAGAAACAGGCTCATCCACCGATTCACAACCCGCTGGAAGTTAACGCTTCCGTACCAGGAATTGTATGAGTTGCCGATTCCCGGCGCGTTCACGCTTTGCAGACTCGTGTTGTGGGCATACCCGAGATCCCAATTAGTCGACCACATGCGAGTGAGAGCGGTGGAGATGTACACTTGAGCGAAATCTGTGTTCGCCCCTCGATACACACCCGATCCACCGCTCGTGTAATGCTGATACGATGTGTTGAGCGCGAAACGACGAAACTGGTATTCCAGCGACGATGACACGTTCCAACTGACCTGTGAGCTCCCCCCCGGAACGCTATTGTCGAAGGCAAATGAGGGCCCGGCACCAAGCTGAAGGCTCAGAACGGTCAGTTATGACGTGGCCATAGGTGAAAGCGACAACGTGATTAGTGAAATCTCCGGTGCCTTGGCCATAACGGAAAATGCCGGCCTGATAAGACAACGCCACGGTGTCTTTCCGAGTAATGGTGCGATTGTAGCCGAACCGCAAAACGGCATCGCTGTTGTTAATGTAGCCAGAGCCGGGAAATTCAAGCAGTGCGTATGAACCGGTGAACGTTAACGAGGACCGTGGACTCGTCAAGTAGTCATACTCCCCTACCACTGAGTTGCTAACTCGCGAGGATGGGCCAGTCAGGATCGATTGACTTGGCAGGAACGTCGTATCCAGGTTTCCACCATTTACCCCGTAGAGCCCGCCGCCATAGCCGTATCCCGGCGCTCCCACTCCGTTGACGCCGCTGAAGCGGGCATACCCGAAGGACGCTTCGGGCAGGTAGCTCACCGCATCGGCCAGCAAGAAGGAGGAACGTCTGCCCCTGATTTGTTGAGAAAGGAGAAACCCATGCGCTGATGAGTTGAGCGAGGACTGCTGATTATAGAGAAAGCCAGTTCCTGTGTACTCGGCGGTGAGTTCATACCGCCTCCAGAGGTGGTGGAAGGCAAAGAGCCCACTGATGGTGCTGACGGCGTCCACGCTGGCGGTTCCGAAAGCGCCTGTTCCGCTCGTGCTGACGCTCTGCGCGAACTGGATGGAAGGAATGAAGTAGCTCCGTCCTGCTCCCATTCGGCTCAGCATGTACTGTTCGGCGCCGGTGAGCGGAGGAGCACTCGACGGCACACTTGCGGCTTGGCTCTGCCCTTGTTGTTCCGACTGCGGCTGGTTACCGCTCTGGCTTTGCGACAGAGGCGGCAAGGGCGCTTGCGGAGAAGAAGCGTTCTGACCGTTCGGCTGCTGCGACGTCTGCTGTCCTGACTGTTGGGTCTGCCCCTGCTGTTGCTGCTGTGCCCAGGCTGACGACACCCCGAGCAGAACAACAATCCCCAGCGTCGAGAAGCGGTGTGCAAACCTTCCCATGGTCCACCTCCTAGGGAACGACGATCGTGTCGCCGGGCAGCAGCAGAATGTTCTCCTGCGCCTTCTCTCCCTTGAGCACGTCCTTGTAATTGAACGGGAACTTTTCCTGCCGGCCGTTCACCGTGCGGAGAATATAGATGTCCTTCCGCTTCGCGAACGGCGTGAAACCACCCGCGTCGGAAAGCGCTTGCAGGACCGTCATGTTTGGCAACATCTGAAACGTGCCGGGACGGTTGATCTCTCCGAGGATGGAAAAGCGCTGGCTGTTGATGGCGGTTACGATGACCGTCACCTGCGGATTTTCCAGATACTTTCGCAGTTCGCCGGTGATCTCCTGGCCCAGCTTCTGCGGCGTCAGGCCCGCCGCCTGAACGTCGTTGAGCAGCGGCAGGGAGATCTTTCCATCCGGACGCACGGGAACCGTGCGCGAGATGGTCGGCTCTTTCCACACGTTGATATCGATGACGTCTTGGGGCCCAATGACGTATTTGGGATCGGTGGTCGCAGCCGCCGACGCCGCCTGGGTGGACGATTTGCCCGCATCACTAGGCTGATTTTTGGCCTTCTTCTGTCCCATCGCCGGCAGCGCGAGCAGGATCAGGAGAAGCGGAACAACCACGCCTTTGCCTGCGGTAGCTCTCATCTTCTTCTCCCTCCCTCTTAAATTCCCGTGGGGTCGTCAAAAGCGATCTGCTTCAGTTTGTACAGGAGCGCTTTGTAGCTGATGCCGAGCTCCCGAGCCGCGCGCTTCCGGTTCCAGCGCGTCCGCGCCAGCGTCTTCAGAATCAGTTCCCGCTCCACCTGCCGCGAGGCATTTCGCGCCGCTTCCTTGAGCGACAGCACCGCGGAAAAACCTCCGGCCGTCGCCAGGCCAGCCGCTCCCGCATTCAGCCCGGCTAGCGCGGTGCGCTCGTCCGAGAGAAGGATCTTTTTCGCCACCTCTTCCAGCTCGCGTACGTTGCCTGGCCAGGAATGCTGCAACAAAGCCTGCAGTGTCGTCGCCTGCAGCACTGCCGGCGAGCAGCCGAGATTTTCGGCATGCACTTTCAGGAAGAATTCCATCAACGCCGGAATGTCTTCCTTCCGATGACGCAGCGGAGGCACACTTAGACATATGCCATTGAGCCGGTAATAGAGATCTTCCCGGAAGCGCTCCTTTCGGATCTCTTCCTCCAGGTTCCGGCTGGTGGCGGAGATCAGCCGCGCGCCCAGATGCTCGATCTGCGGCTGGCCGTCGCCGTTAACCATCGCTTCGACGAGCGCCGCCTGGCACGCGAGATTCAGATCACCGACCTCGTCGAGGAATACCGTCGCCGAATATCCCGGTTTCCCGCGCACCGCGCGAGCCGTGTCCTCGAAAAGGCCCTTGATCAAGCGCGGATTGTTTTGGGAACAGGTAACCTTCAGAAACGGCGCTTCGGCCCCATCCCTGTGCTGGTGTATCTGGCGAGCGATGATTTCCTTGCCCGTTCCCTTCTCTCCGACCAGCAAAACCGGCAGATCGGCGCGGCCGATGTCGGTGATGGCGTGCTCTAACTCGCGCATCGTCTGGCTGCGCGACGGCAGAGGCAACGAACTCGCCGGCACGGGCGGAACAGGGATATGGACGGCGAAAAGCGGATTTTCTTCTTTCATGAGCGTTCCACGAGTACGCTTCCGGCAGTTGTGCACGAACGCTGCCATCGCCGAACGCCGCACGGCGTGCATCTCTTAGGGCTACTGTCTCAACCAGTTGGATTCGAGAAGCGCGGGCGCGCGGGCTTCAAACCGGTGTGAAGAAAAATCCCAGTCAGATTCAGTAAAGTGGCAACCGTTTTCCTAAGTTTGCCTCTTGCTTCTACTGTCACATTGGGAAGCCGGAGTCCGCGCCGGCTTTGCTCCGCGGGACGAAATGGCTGAAAACCATTGATTTTTTGCGGGTTAAGCATTGCCGGCAGATTTTTGCGCTGGAGCGGGAACAGCCCCGCCCGCCCAGCGGCCTGTGGTTGGCGGATTGCTTCCTGGACAAACGGCGAGCCAGCGAGCGCCATCCAGGGGGGGCTTTGTGAGTCTTTCTCCGAGCGGGCCGGCTTCATTTCCGGCGCAACCCACCGCTCGATTCTCACTCCGCTGGTGGCCGCTTGGAATCCTGGCGGTGATGACCGGAGTCATCTACGCCGGCGTTCTTGTCCGGCTTGCCGAGGACTGGCTGCACGATCCCAACTATTCTCACGGCTTTCTGGTTCCGCTGTTTTCCGCATTTCTCGTCTGGCGCAATCGCCACGCGCTGAGCCGGCTGCCGGTAAAACCCTCCTGGTGGGGACTGCCGGCGATCGCCGGATCGCTGGCTCTGCTCGTCGTCGGAAGATTGGGAGCGGAACTGTTCCTGACGCGCTCCTCTTTCGTCCTGCTTCTGGGGGGCGTGGTGCTGTATTTTTTTGGCTGGCGGTGGTTGCGTGCCCTGCTTTTTCCGCTGGCCTTCCTGTTCCTGATGATTCCGATCCCCGCTATCATCTACGACCAGATCAGCCTTCCGTTGCAGTTTTTCGCTTCACATGTCGCCAGTTCGCTTCTGACGGTGGTCGGCGTTCCGGTGCTGCGTGAGGGGAACATCATCCGCCTTCCCGCGATGACGCTTGAGGTCGCCGAAGCATGCAGCGGAATCCGCTCTCTGATATCACTGATCGCATTGGCAATCATCTACGGCTATCTTCTGGAACCCTCGCTCTGGCGGCGCGTGGTTCTTGTGGTGGCTGCCGTGCCGATTGCCGTGATTGCCAACGCGCTGCGAATCATGGGCACGGGACTGCTGGTCGAATACTGGAGCCCGGAGATGGGAACCGGTTTCTTTCACGCCTTTTCCGGCTGGCTGATATTCGTCATGGCGTTGTTCCTGCTTTTTGCTTTCCACAAGGTTTTGCGATTCAGAGGTGTGCGTGTCTCCCATGCCTGAAGAAACATCGCGGGATCAATCGCGATTCTGGCTCCGCTTCTCGCTTACAGCGGCCCTGCTTGTGGCTTGCGGCGTCTTCCTGCAAGTCCGCTCGGCCGGTGAAGATCCGCCAGAGCGCATGCCACTAGTAAACTTCCCCAAACAGGTTCAGGGTTGGGAAAGTAGAACGATACCCATCGCGCCGGACATCCGCGCGGTACTCGGGCCTGGTGAATTCGTCGAGCGCCTCTACAGCCGCAAAGATGTAATCGCCCCGGTCGATCTCTTCCTCGCTTATTTTCCCAGCCAGCGAACCGGAGACACGATGCACTCGCCGAAGAATTGCCTGCCCGGCGGAGGCTGGGTTCCCATTTCCGCAAATCATATGTCGCTAACCGGCCCTGGCGGAAAACCTCTCGTGGTAAACCGCTACCTGATCGGCAAGGGTCTCGACCGGATGCTCGTGCTCTACTGGTTCGAGGAGCAGGGTCGGGCAGTTGCGAGCGAGTACTGGGCCAAGGCGTATCTGGTGACAGATGCAATTCGTGAAAATCGCACCGACGGCGCCCTGATCCGCGTCGCAACGCCGCTCGCTCCCGGAGAAAGCCTCGTGAGCGCGGAGAAGAGAGCCGTCGAATTCACCGAACACATCCTGCCTCTTCTGCCTTCCTACATCCCTCGCTGAGCGTCGACATTTCAATTCTGAATCGCCGAATGCGCCTAGCCCGCGCTCTACCGCCCGATTGCTCCCATTGGCGAAAGCAGGCATACAAAGTGGAAAGAGTTTTCCGTTTTCTGGCGTACTCATTGCAGATGGCCCACGCCCCTCCATCCTCGCTCATGTCTAACACCCGCTTGCCCTTGCCCGGAGGCGCGTTCCTGCGCTGAATTTCGTGGAACCCCAATTGCTCGTTCCGGAGAGCAATTCCCGGCAAGCCGCCGCGCCGGCTGGCTGCTCGGTCGGGGAAAGCGGGGCCGGCAAAGTGGTTCGCGAGAAGCGGAAGAGGAGTTTCAATATGCACTCATGGATTCAACCGCGGCGGACAGTTTCACACACGCTTCTTGGTCTGCTGGCACTCGCTTTGTTGATTGCCTTCGCGGCCGGCTGCAGCCGGAATCCCGTCCAGCGGCGCGATGCCTACTTCCAACGGGGCAAGAAGTACTTTCAGGACAAGAAGTACGCCGACGCTGCGATCGAGTTCCAGAACGCGGTCAAGATCGATCCCAAGTTCGCGCAGGGCTATTACTATCTCGGGCTCACGCAGAAAGATCGCGGAGAGTTGCAGTCGGCCTTCCAGGCATTTAGCAAGGAAATGGAGGTGGATCCGAAGCAAACTCCAGGTGCGCTCGAACTGGCCAATCTCTACTTGATGGCAAACCAACCGACGCAGGCCCGGCAGCTCGCCGGCGACATCCTCACCCGCGAACCCCGGAACTTTTCAGCACTGTTGATCGTGGCCCAAAGCTACCTGGGAGCGAAGAACTACACCGAAGCCTTGAAGGAATTCGACAAACTCAAGGCCATGCGGCCCAAGGACGCACCGATCTACCTCTCGATCGGCATCGCGCAACTGGGCAATGGGGATACCAGCGGAGCCGAGGCGAATTTCCAGAAAGCCATCGAACTGGAACCCACTTCTTCCGAGCCTTACCGCGATCTGGCGAATCTGTATCAGAAGATGGGACGTCCAGAGCCCGCTGCGCAGAACGCTACAACAAGGGCTAAAGGCGACCGGGAATGCGCAGGATTTGTATTTCTCTCTTGCCGATCTCTACTGCCGCTGGGGGCGTCTGGGCGATGCCCAGACCACCATGGCTACCCTCAAGAAGACCGTGAAACCAACGGTCGATTTGTACTCGGAGATCGGCGATTTCTGGGTGGCGCATAACGAACTGAAACCCGCGCTCGACGAATATCAGGCCGCCTACGCCCTGACCCCCTCGCTCGTGCTCAAGAAGAAATTCGTCAACGTGTACATCACCATGAACAACGTCGCCGAGGCCCAGCGCTGGAACCAGGAAATTCTTCAGGCCAATCCGAAAGATCATCAAGGCCTGTTGTTCGCCGGAGCGATCGAACAACTGCGAGGCAACAATTCCACCGCGGCCGAGCAATTGAGGCAAGCCCTCCAGAACGATTCCCAGTCCGTCTTCGGCCACTACTACCTGGGAATGGCCTTCATGGCGATGGGACAAAACGACGAGGCGAAATCCGAATTCTTCAACTGCCTGAAGACGGACCCTACGTTTTCCTTCGCCTTCCTGCGTCTGGCACAGCTCAGCCTGCGAAACAAGGATGCCGCCGGAGCCACGCAATACGCGCGCGAAGTGATGCAGCTAAGTCCCACGATGCTCGACGGGTACCTGGCGGCCGCCGACGCGGCCGTCCTCAGCAACGACACCGCGCGAGGGGAGAACGCGCTCCTGCTCGCCAATCAAATCTCACCCGGTTCGCCGGCCATCCAGGTGCGCCAGGCGATCCTGGACGGGCTGCGGAAAAATTACGCGAAGGCCGAAAAGGAATACCAGAGCGCGCTCGCGCAAGTAAAAGATCCCACGCCGATTCTGGCCGGACTGGCCCAGATTTACGTGCAGCAGGGGCAGACCGGGAAAGCCATTCAGGAGATCAGCTCTTATGCGAGCGGGCCTGGGGCGAACTCGGAACTCTACGTTCTTCTTGCCCAGCTGCACATCCTGCAAAACAACCTGTCTGCGGCGAGCACCGATTGCCAGAATGCGTTGCATCTGAACGGACAAAACGCTCGCGCATATTTCTACCTTGGCCGCGTCGCGGAATTGCAAGGCAACGACAGCGCGGCCGTCCAGAACTATGCCCGTTCCGCCGAACTTTATCCGAGTGATTCCCTGCCCGATCTTCTCGCAGGCGATCTCTCCCTGAAATTGAAAAACTGGTCCGATGCCCAGAAATATTACCAGCGCGCCCTGCAGCAGTCGCCGGGACTGGCACGGGCGCAAGCGGGCCTCGCGCGGGCCATGATCGAACTCGGTGAAGACCCCAACGTGGCGCTCGGCCTCGCCCAGCAGGCGCGTGCCACGGCCCCGTCGGATCCGATCGTGGCCGACGATCTTGGCTGGGTTTACGTCAGGAAGAGCTTGCCTCAACTCGCTATTCCTCTGCTGAAACAAGCCGTCGAGAAAATGCCCGGAGAGGCGAACTTCCGCTTCCACCTCGGCATGGCCTATTCGGCCGCGGGCGAAAAGGCGGAGGCGCGGCGCACACTGCTTGACGCTCGCAAAATGGGGCTTAGCGCAAGCGATGCACAGCAAGCGGACCAGACCTTGGCCTCTCTGTCCAGTTCATCCAAAACTCGTTGATTCGCGAAGCAGTTGCAAACGAGCGGCGCAAATATTGCAAATGCCTGCATCTGGCCCGCCCGGTGCCGGAAGCGTATTTTCTTAACTTCCTTCCTATCAAGCGATTAGAAACCCGAAGACTGCCTCAACTTTGGCCCATGGCATGCCATTGTCAGGGCAGGCTGGAAATGGCTTGTTGATGGAGGATACTGTGGCCAAGCTACTGCGGGTGGGGTTGATCCTGGGGTTGATCGGTTTTGTTTTTGCCCCAAAGGCGCAGGCCCAGAATATGGGCATCTGTGCAGGCTGGGTTCCGCTCAGCAATTGCGGAAGCTCAAACACGCTGGATATCGGCCTGACGGCCAGCAGCAATCCAACGTTCACGATCGCGGTGAATGGTACGGGCTCGACCTCGAGCACTGACCTGGTGGTTCTGATCCCGACCGCCAGCGGGGTCACCAACCTGACGTTCACGGCGACGTTTCAGGCGTACAACAGCAGTGGCCAAGCCGTCGGGGCGCCCGTGGTTGTAAATGCCACGGCCTTTAGCTCCACTCCCTTCACGGCCAATTTCGGCGGCGGCAACAACGCCTACCTCTTGAGCAGCTACATGGGCCTGACTGTCGCGAATGGGCAGGATTATCATTTCAATTCGATCAATGGTGTTGAAGGGCTCGGCGGCAATACCGGGTTCACCCCCTACCTGCTTCAGACAACCATCGGGTTGGCTGGCCAAGCTGGTGCTGGCGGGTATGTGGTCGTCACGTTCTCGAACATTTCCAACGGAGGCTTCCCAGTGGGAACCATTTTCCTGGCCCTCGGCGACAATGGGACTGGGACGATCATCTACAACACCCCACTGACTCAGGGCTTGGAAACGACTGTTCCTGAACCGATGAGTTTGAGCCTTTTCGGCACCGGGCTGCTCGGCATCGCGATGATGGTTCGTCGCCGGATGCGCAAGACAGCCTGAGCCCGCCAAGAGGCTCTGGGCAGTTTTCAAAAGCCTATTTGTAGGGGGAGAATGTTATGCAAAAAGCAGCATTGGTATTTGTGCTCGGGATGTTGATTCTTCTTCCGGTGGCTTCGGCACGAGCAGGCAGCATATGTCCTGCGAACGCGCCGGCGGAGAGCGGATACTGCGCTATCTCTCCCTCCACGATTACCGGCGTCAGCGGGTCCCCGTTCTTTGCCGTGAATCGGGATGGCCGTGGAATTGCGCCGCTGCTGGGCATGGAGATGTTCAGCTTCAACGCGACTTTCACCGGCAAATTCGCGGGCGTGTCCAGTCTCGTTGAGGCCGCCGGTTCACGATTGCCTTCGGCACCGGGTCGGCAAGGCATCGGAAGCGAAGGCGAGGGTGGCGGAGCCTACGGCATGGCTTCCAGCATCTTCGGCTCCGCACCGGATGGCTGGTTTCGGCATCCGTCGGCAGACGGATGGTTCCGCTATCACGGTTCTTGGGATTCCGGCTATTCCGGTTCCAGTCTCGGGAATGACAGTTCGGCTCCGCTTGACCCGACGCCCGAACCTTTCACCTTGGCGCTGTTCGGCACCGGTCTCCTCTTGATCGCCTTCTTGGCGCGCCGCGTCGGCACCGTCCGGGAAGATACCTGACCGATTTGCCCCGGCAAGAATAGCGCTTTCGGTGCCGGGTTGAATTTGCACGACCGGGCGCAACAGGCGGGGCAGCCGCCGCGCATCGGCCCGGAGATGGTTGGAGGCGAAGCAGCTTTGGCTGAAATCTCCATCCGCATCCCGGGAGACCCCGCTTCTCCCTTCATCGATGCCCGCCTCTGCCGTAAGGTCGGCGGCCCACCCGCTCCTGACGCCCTCAGCGTGGACGTCGAAGACTACTACCACGTAGAGGCGTTCCGCGATCGCATCCAACCGGACACGTGGCCGCTGTACCAGTCCCGGGTGGTCGCGAACACCCGCCGCGTTCTGGAACTTCTGAGCCGTCACGGAGCCAGAGCCACCTTCTTCGTTCTTGGATGGGTGGCCGAACGGCACCCGCGCATCGTCCGCGAAATCCTGGCGGCAGGCCATGAAGTTGGCTGCCACAGTTACTGGCACCGCTGCATCTGGCGCCTCTCGCCCGAGGAATTTCGCGCCGATACGCGCCGCGCTCGCGCCGCGATCGAAGACGCCGGCGGACAAGCGGTGCTTGGTTACCGCGCTCCCAGCTTCTCGATCGTCGAACGGTCCCTGTGGGCGATCGACATCCTCGCCGAGGAAGGTTTCGTTTACGATTCGAGCGTCTTTCCGATTCATCACGACGTCTACGGCATCCCGAACGCTCCTCCATTCCCTTTTCGCTGGGCGAGCCAGAACGGCCATCAACTCTACGAAATTCCGCCAACAACCGTGCGTCTGGGTCGATGGAACCTTCCCGCCGCGGGCGGAGGCTATTTGCGAATTCTTCCCGAGTGGTACACGCGCTGGGCGGTTCGAAACGCCCACCGGGAAGGCAGGTCCCTGGTAGTCTATTTCCATCCCTGGGAGATCGATCCCCGGCAACCTCGCCTCAAGGGAAGAATCAAGTCCGTCTTCCGGCACTATTTCCATCTTGGCCAGATGGAGGGAAGGCTCGACCGCTTTCTGGCTCCCGGAAACTTTGCCCCGTTGATCGATCACCTGGAAGCGCTCGTGGGAGGAATTCGCCACGAATCCGCCGGTTTTGCGTCAACTCCCGTCGTCGCGTCGAAAGAAGGTAGGTTGACGGCTCCGAAACTCGTTTAGCGGCGCCGAGCAATCTTTTTAGCCGTTCGCCGCGAAAGGTGAAACCGATTGCACTGTGGAAAATTCCAAACCGGCCCAAGTCACCTCCGGCCAGCGGTTAATGCCTTTCATTTGTTTGCGTTACAGGTTGCGGCTCTCGAAGGATGGTCTCATCGTTCTAGGACTGTCAATTGCAGGAGCATTGAATCATGCTAACGCATTCACAGGCCGATTCTACGGGCCGGAAACTAACAAAGTCCCATGACTCGCCGATACCGCCCCTGCGGGAGAACAGCTTCCCTGCACACCGGCCCGACGCACGAGCCGTATCCACCGAACCGCCGCCGGAGAAGTCCGTAGCGCCCCCCGAGCAACCGGCGCGGGAATCGAAACCGACGCATACCGGCAAGACGCAAGGAAATGGCAGTTCGAGCTTCGGGCTCGAAGAGATCCTCGCGATCGCGTTTCGTTGCGGCCTGTGCCGGACGGTGGTGCGCCTGCCGCGAATTCGCTGGGCAAGCTCACCGGAATCTTGTCCCAACTGCGGAGCGCATTGGATGCGCCAGCCTTCCGACCAGAATTCATCGCCTGAAGACAATGCGGCCTACGTCTTCCGGATCGTTCTCGCCTTTCGCGAGGCCCTCCAGGCGCTCGCCGCCATGGAGCAAACGGCGATGTTCACCCTCCTGCTGGAAACGGGCGAGTCTCCGAATCCCGGCAAGGCACGACCGGCCGAAGGCGTGCGAGAACGAAACGGCAGGTCCCGCAGATGAAGGAGTAGATCTCGGCGAGGAAAGGAAGACCAATGCGCAAAACAGCTCGCATTCCCGGTGACGCCAGGCGGAGACATCGCCACTGGAAAGTCACGATCTACTACTACGACGGGCAGAAATTCGCCAGGATCTATATCGATCGCAAACGCGCGGAAAAGTTCGCCGAACGGCAGAAGAAATCCCCGGTTGTGCGCTCCACGCGTATCCGCGAAGTTCCCTGAAATTACGCGGGGTTTGCGGGAACCGAATTCGGGCACAATTCAGGCAGGTAGCTGCCCCCGTTCACTCCCGCGTGGAGAGCTCTATCGCGGCTGATTCTGCCCCGCAATTTCCCGTATATCCGTTCCTCAACCGATGATTTCCGGCCGGGAAAGCCTCGCCACGAGCGCAAACACGGGGATCGCCAGAAGCTCCAGAACCACAGAGAAAATCACGACGGCGGGAATGGAAAAATCGTACAGGAATCCCATCGCCGCGCTGCCCAGGAACCAGGCAATGCCGTAGGCGGCCGTGAACAGGCCGTAAGCCGAAGGGCGCCGTCGCGCCGGAACCATCGTCGCCACCGCCGCCGGCATGATCGATTCGTGCACGCCCATCCCGAGTCCCCATAGCGCCGCGCCGGCAAACGCCGACCAGAACCCGCCCAGAAAGGCGAGTGGAGCAAACAGGGCCGAGACGAGCGTCAGCGGCAAGAGGACCCGAATCCCGAACCGGTCGAAGAGCTTCCCGAAAACCAGCGACCCGGCCCCGCTCACCGCCATCGCCACCGAATAGGCCACCGGAATCCAGAGATTCGGCACGGCATTGGCTTTTTCGAAATGAAAGGCGATGAGCTGGAAATCCGCAAACCCCGCCGCCACAAGCGACGCTCCGCCGAGATACACCCAGAACGTCCGCGAAAACCCGCCCACGTGAACGTCCGGCGTCTTGACTTCGAAATGCTCCGGCTTGGGATAAAGCATCCGCGCCGCCACCACGACAGCCAGCGTGATGACCGCCGGAACCAGCAGCATGGCGAACGCATAGTGATACTGGCCGCGCCAGAACAAAATCGCGGCAACGGCCAGCGGGCCCACCAAAGCCCCAGTCTGGTCGAGCGCCTCGTGCAGACCGAATCCCAGCCCGAGTCCGATCTCCTGCGAGGCGTGGGACAGCATCACATCGCGCGGCGGATTGCGAATCGCTTTGCCGATGCGCTCGCTGATAATCAATAGCGCCGCCGTCTGCCAACTGCCGGCCAGCGCAAGCAGCGGCACCGCGGTCATCTGGATGCAATAGCCGAGAATCGTGATTGGCCAGAATTTCTGCGTGCGCTCGCTCAGCGGCCCGGAAACCAGCCGCAAGCCGTAGCCCAGCAACTCGCCGAGGCCGGCGACCACGCCAACCACCGCGCCGCTCGCCCCGAGCACGGCCAGGAAAGGCCCGGTGACGCTGCGTGCGCCTTCGTAGACGAAATCAGCGAAAAAACTGACAACGCCCAGCAGCAGCACGAAACGTAGCGCCGCTCGCGCGTTTGGTTTTCGATCGGAAGGTTCCCGCTGCTCGCTCATGGCACCCTATGTTCCGCTCCTCTGGCGAGGATACAGTATTCCGGCCCCAACGCCGAAAGCCGAACGCCGGGCCTCATGTAGGTGCAAGGCGGGAGTCAAAAGGCAAGGGGATCGAAAAACCGCTCACAAACTTGGGCGAACCGGAGGGCCCGATCGCTCGGGCCCTCCCATTCGTTTACCGCCGGTATTCGAGAAGGTATCCTTCTGCGATCTAGCCGTCCCAGCCAAGGTTGATGTGAGGAACGGTCCATCTCTCGATTTTGCGCGCTTCGAGCACAGGCTCACCGAGCACGGGCGAGGAGAGGCAATAGGTTCCGGCATGACATCCAAGCCAGATCAAATTGCGATCCCATTCGATGAAGATCGTCTCGGCGGTTCCGCGCCACCAGCTTTCGTAGTTGTCCATTTCGCCCGAGTGAGGAGGCACGTACCACGCGACTTCCCTCGGAGCCGTCGGCTCCGAGATATCAAACAGCCGGCATCCCGCGTTAAAGAACGCCATGCCGGCGATTTCCGGCCGCATGCGGCCGGGCGCCACCCATGCCTGCGGGTTGTGCGAGCCAAAACGGCCCCGGGCGAAGCGAAGTCGGTGTAGGGAGCACCTTCCGGCGCCTTCGGCCGCGGGAACAAACCGATGATCTTCGGATTCCGCGGGTCGCTGACGTCGATCACATGCGGCGTATGGTAGGGAGCGCGGCCGTCGGCATAGAGGCATTCGACCGTTGAAAAGATGATGTTCTTCAGTTTGGGATGCGCTTCGTCGGTGATGACGGGATAGAGCGAGTGGTAGGGAATGTCGCTCATCGGTTCGAATTCCCAATACCCGCGGCCGTATCGCCTTCGGGTGCTTGATGTCGCTGAAGTCGAACACGAACATGCCAAAGGCGCCAAAGCCGCCGTAGCCGATCGTTCCGCCATCCTCGATCCGCTTCGGAACCACCGGCGCCCCGTGCGCGGAGGTCCAGGAGCTCTGATCGTTCGCGAAGATCCATTTCTTGTATTCTGCTTCCTCTCCGTACCGCTGGCCGGGGACCCACCAGCGCGAAACCTCCTTGACGTTCGATGGGTCGGACATGTCGACAATCATGAGCCCGTTGCTGAAGGGGCGCTGCGCGTTCTCCATGCGCAACTGGTCGTCCCAGCCGCAATCGAGGAAGGCGTACTGGCCGCCGTCGTAGAAGTTCATGTGCGTGCCGTTGCCGGTGGCGCCGGTGCTGAACTCCTGGAGCAATTTGGGCTTCTCGAGTCGGTGATGTCGTAAGTGCGGATGCCGCGCAGGCCTTTGTAGTCGATCGGATTTCCTGCGGAACGCCAGATCGTACTGCCCGTGCGGATACTCGGGCGTGGCCGAGGTGATCGGCGCCGATGCGGCGCTCATGAGGATCCACTTTTTGAGTTTCGTGTTATAGACCACCAGCGTCAAGAAGCCATTATAGGAATGCTTGGCGATCACCTCCGGCTTCTTCGGATTGCTGACGTCCAGGAAACCTCCGCCGGCGATGGGCAGCACTCGCTGCGCGCCCTTGGCCCACATGTTCAGCAAGGGCTCGGCTGTCGCGGCCATGACGCCGGGGGTGTAGGAGATGATCTTCATGTTGTGGATGTATTCTTTCCGGTCGAGATAATTCAGGGCGCCCATTGGCAGCCGGAACGGAACCGTGCCGCCTTCGGGCATGAGTCCCGCCTCCTGCGCATGCGCCTTCTCCGGGGCCACCAGGCTCGCTCCGGCGGTTGCCAGCACCGCGGCGCCGGTGCCCTGAAGCAGCGTTTGCAGGGCCGCGGCCGCCGCCGTTCCCTTCAGTAGCGCTCTGCGGGAGATTCCGCCCTGTTTTTCCGCCGGCTCCTGCGCCTTGCTTTCGAGCGTCTCCTTGCCCTTTTTCCTTTTCTTCTTATTTGGGTCGGTCCCCATCGCTCACCTCGCTCCTTGAGATCCCCGGAGGGGCGTAACGGTTCCCTCCTGAGTTCCATCGATTTGGTTCGCCGGGCCATCGCTCGCGAAGTGCCGGCGGGATGATGGCCCATCCGTCATTACTTCGGATACGTTTGGTGCGTTTCCTTCCTGCGCTGCCGCGGCCTCACTGGGCCGTGTGTTGGTTCCAATAGTCGATGAAGTTCGTCAAATCCGAGTCGAACTCTTGCGGTTGATCGCGAAAGACGAAGTGTCCGGCATCGTTGAGGACGTACATCTGGACGTTCGGATCCTTCGCGCCGAGGATGTCGAACATGCCCATGGCGCCTTTCAGGTCCGCCGTCTTGGCGTTCGCGGCCCAGTCGAAGGGATCCTGCTTGCCATAAAAGATCAGCACGGGCTTGTGGTCGAGGACGCCGTTGCGCGCCCGGGCCCAGGCCGAGTGCAGCAGATCGAGGTAGTGCGTCGAGGGATTTCCCAGGCTGAGCGGGCTGGCATAGTCGTTCTTGTAATGGCTGTCGCGCCATTGCTTCATGTACTCCTGCGCCGCCCAGAATTGCGCGTCGAAAGCGCGCTGCGGATCGTAGGACAGCAAAGCGATCCGGCACTTTTGCGCGGCGAAGAGAGGCTTTGTCGGGCAGGTCTTCATCAACACTCCCGTCATTCTCGAAGGCCGCGTGCGCAGGCCGGGCGTTTCCGGGCCGGCGGACATGACCGCAAGCGTCTTGATCATTTCCGGATGCTCGACGGCAAAGAAGAAAACCACCGCTCCGCCGGCCGAGTGGCCCACCAGATTCACTTGTTTGAGATGCATGGCGTTCAGAAAGTTGTAGAGCCAGTCCGCCTGATCCTGATAGTTCTGGGACTGATCGTACGTTCCCGCGGTCATCCCGCAGCCGAGCCGGTCGGGAGCGATCACGCGGAAATGCTCGGCGAGCGGCCGGATGTTTTTCGACCAGATATTCGCGTTGTTCGGCGAGTTGCCGCCGCCGCCGTGAATCAGCACCACCGGCTCGCCATGGCCCATCTCGTAGTAGCGCGTGCGAACTCCGCCCGCATCGATGAACTTGGGAACCAGGCCGTCAACGGCGCCGTTCGGCGTCGCCTGCGCATGAGCCGGACTTCCGGCGAACGCGAGGAACAGAATGGCTCCGAGTTGCACGAGGATCGATCCCGCTCTTGCGTGAACTCGAGGGTGTTTCCACTGCCGATGAATGCGCACGAAATTCCCGGTTCTCTTTGCCATCGCCCATCCTCTCCGCGCCGCCTTTGTTCCGACGGCGGCGCGCGAAACTTATTTCGCCCGATCGAGCATCTGAAGCGCCCGGTCGTAATAACTGGAGTCGTAATAGGTGTCCACGGCCGGAGGCACGCCACCCCACTGCCCCTCGATTTCCGCGCGCAGCCGGAGCACCGTCTTGAAACCCTCGGGATCGAAGCGCGCGTCTTCCTCGTACCATTCGTGATTTTTCGCGCTCAGCAGAGCATAGGTTTCGTCCGCAACCGCAGTGGTAAGGTGAAAGTGTTCGATGAGCAGTTGGATCACCTGCGCCTTGTGGGCTGGCGCCAGCAGCCAGCGTTGCGCCTCGACGTACGCCGCGATGTACCGTTCGAGCGTATCGGCGTTCTTGGCTGCCCACTCTCGCCGCGTGAAGGAGCCCAACGCTTGATACGGCCCCAGCAGCTTCGCCGTCGTTCCCAGGCTCACGAACCCTTCCCTCCGCGCCTTGATCGACCACGGCGGTCCGAGCATCGTCCCCGCGTAGCTTTTGTTCACCCGCATCTGTTTCAAGCGAAGCGGGGTGGTTCCCGTGTCCTTGAGCGTGTAATCGCCTTTGCGCAGCCCGCCCTTGCGCAGAATCTCGATCAGTTGCAGAGCGTAGGCGGTGGTCGGGGCGTCCCCGATCAAAATTTTTCCGCGCAGATCGGAAATCGAACGGATGCCCGGCTGCGCGATAAGCTCGTTCAGTGACCGCTCTCCGCCCAGCACCACCACGACGCTCGGCTTCCCAGGCCCGTTCATCGCCACCGCGTTGTCCACCGCGGCGTAGGCGACGTCGAACTTCCCGCTGGCCAGGCTGTTGCGCAGCACCGTCGAGGAATGCACCACCTCGGCCTGGACGTCCAGTCCCTGCTTGGCGAAGAAACCGTGCGACTGCGCCACGGCCACCGGCAGAGGGAGGCTCGGAATGCAGATCAAACGAAGTGGTTTTAGAGCCGGCGGCTGCGCCAGGAGCGCCGTACCGGCGACGAAAAGTATCGCGCCAATTCCCAGATGTGAGAGTCTCACTTCCTTGCCGCCCCCTTTGTGTCCGGCGATCGCCTGGAGCCGATATCATCTCCGCGCCGGCGCGTGCCGGCGCTTCAGGTGCCGCTCGAAAAACTTCATGAAAATCTCGAAGGACTCCGCCTGGATCGCGTCCGGCCGCTCGGAGCCATCCGGCTCCCGATAGACGAACGGGTAACCGTGAACCGGATGGTCGAAGCTGAGCCAGGTGGCGTTCTTGCCGGCCTCGCGCATCCATTCGTACGCCAGGCGAAAGATGCCTTGCAGGTGATCCTTGTCGCGCCCGAGGAACAGAATCGGCGTGCGGATCGTCCGGATGCGCTTCATCGCCGCGGCTTTGCGGGCGTTCTTCCGGACGACGTTCACGTCGTTGTACTGGATTTCGGTGCCCTTGCGCGGCGCCGCGGCGCCCGTTTCGACGGTCAGAAATTCGTGTGCCGCCGGTTCGATGCACACGCCCGCGCCCAGCGGAAACTCGCTCGACGCCTTCAGAATGATTTCGCCGCTGTGGCTCACGCCGATCCCCCCGATTCCCTTGGGATCCACGTAAGGAAGTGTTTTGAGGTAGCGGACGATGGCGATGAAATCCTCGTGATCCAGCGTCGGACTCGATTTCAGCGTGCGCCTGTCCCCGCTGACGCTGTCGGGAAGATTGTGCGCCCGTTCGTCCAAGGTCTCGTAGAGGTGCGGAATCTCGTTGCGGTAGTTGATGCTCGCCACCACAAAGCCCCGCGCGATCATCCGGTCCTGCATCGGCGCCAGATCGTCGACGAACTGCTCGACGTGCGGCATGGCCCCTCGCCCGTTGCCCGAAGCCATCGTGATCACCGGAAACGGACCCGCGCCCTCCGGCTTGCGCACGGCGATGGGCACGTAGATTTCGTCGCGCGTCAGAACGAAGGTATAGTCGGCGGGAATTTTCGATCCCCGAACCGGCTTCTTTATCGTGTACCCATGCGGCGCGATCTCCGGCGCCGGAGGTTTCGCGGCAGGCGCGCGCCGTCGGGCGCCCTTGCGTTTTGACCCGCTTCCGCGGGAAGTAACTGGACTCATGAATTCACCAACTCCTCTCGGTTCTCTCTCCATGCGCCGGCCGTCGATTGCGCCGAGCCGGCTCGCAACGCCCTCGGATCCGGCACGCTCACACCAGCACTCCGGCCACGGAAGCGCGACCGACGGCAATCGTTCCCGCGTCAAGACTGGAAATCGGCCCGCCAGCCTGGTGCATCCTGCAGATCGATCTTCCGCCCCTGCGGCTCGAAGCCATTCACCACACTGTGAAATCCGCCACGCATTCAAGGAAGCGGCGCCGTTGCGCACACCTCCCTTTCACGGTCAATGCAACAGAAGCATCGCTTCCCGCTTTCGGCCCCCGAGGACGACGTCACGCGCCGGAGCACACGGCTCCCTCATAACACCTGCCGAGTTCAATAGAATGGAAGGAACTATGGCCGCGAGGTGGGACGGACAAGCCCGAAACGGCCTTGCCGCGGGATAGAGCGCCAGCAGGGTATTGTCTGGAGCGACCCGAGCGCCGTGATTCATCCTGACATGGCTCCCCGGGAAACGCGTCCAGACCGGGACATGAGCGGAACGAACATTCGTCCCCCCTTCTGGTCCGGTAACTTTACCATCGGCTTTCCTTACGATGTCAAGCCTAAAGTTCCCATTACTTTACCCCTACCATCCCCTGTGGTATGGTGAGTGGGCAGCGTGAGCACGTGATTCCACCGCGGGGATCATTCTCTCGAGAGAAAACTTGCTGATTGGCAGTCCACGCCCCCCATGGGCGAACTGCTCATAAACATCGCCCCGCGCGAGCCCTTCTTTCAAATGAGCAAGCCCGGGCATCCCGGGTTGGGAACCATGCTCGGTAAACCCCACCTGCTGCCAGGGGAGGCCTGCGTGTACAACGCCGTTGGCAAGTTCCGGCTCTACGAGCAAATCGTCCAGCAAATCGAAGAATCCATCCTGAAAGGTACGCTCCATCCCGGCGACCAGTTGCCGGCCGAGCGCGACCTCGCATCCCAGTTCGGCGTCAGCCGCACGGCCATCCGCGAAGCCGTCAAGGTTCTTCAGGAAAAGGGACTGGTCGAGGCGCGCGCCGGCAAGGGAACCTTCGTCACGAGCGGCAGCGCCGACGCCGTGCGCCAGTCGATCAACCTGGCGAGCCGGATTGGCCAGCCCCACGGCCTCGAGCATCTGGTGGAAATTCGAGAAATCTTCGAGCCGGAAATCGCCGCGATCGCCGCGACGCAGGCCGAGGAACAGCATCTGGCCGGCATACGCGAGGCCTACGCCACGATGGAACGCTCGCGCCGGGATCCGGAGTCCTTCATCGAAGCCGATCTCGATTTCCATCTCCTGCTGGCTGAGGCCACTGGGAACCCGATTATCCTCTCGCTGATCGATTCCATCGTTGGTTTGCTGCGCGAGCAGCGCATGCGCATCTTCCAGGTCGACGGCGGGCCAGAGCGCGGACAGGTTCATCACAAGGCGATTCTCGAGGCGATCGAGCGCCGCGATTCCGAGGCCGCCCGCGAAGCGATGCGCGCTCACCTGAAGCAGGTGCGGGAAGATTGCCTGCGGGAACCGGAGCCGTCTCGAGCCGCCAAACCCCTGGCCCCTTCCAGCACCGTCTGAGACAACCAGCCCCTCGGACCACGCCACGCCCGGCGTCCACCGGCCGCCTGTTTTGGTAGCCACGGTCAGTTTCTTTTTGACCGTGGGCCCGTCCCCGCAAATTGCGAACTATCCGTTAAATCGCGGAAGAAAAATTCCGACTTCACACCGCGGAAAGTTTTCCCGTCGATTTCCGCATAGGGGTAGATGAAGTAGTTCAGCAACTCCCCGTTTTGCGGCGGGTTCAGCCGGAGATCCCGGCCCGCGGTGAAGAGAACGCGGTCGGCATCGAGTGCGCCAAAATAAAAATTGCGCCGCTCGGGATTGAGCCAGGCCTCAGCCGCGTCGATCGGCACCCAACCCTTTCCCTGCAGATAAAACTCCGCCCAGCAGTGATAGCCGGGAATGCGGCCGGAGTGCTGCCCCTCCGGCAAAGGAAAACCGATCCGGAACCGCGCCGGAATCCCCGCCGCCCGCGCCAGCCCGATGAACAGCGAATGGAAATCGGTGCAGTTGCCGCGATGCGAGCTGCACGCCCAAACGGCGTCGCCGTGCCCCCAGCCCGTGCCCGATTTGTCGTAGCGCATGTGCGCGAGCACGTAGTCGTAAAGCTTTCGCGCCTTCGCCAGCGGATCGGTCAAGCCACGCGTCTCTTCCCGGGAAATTTCCCCGATCACGCCGTCGAGCGGAATCATGCGGTCCGGCTGCAGATAGGCGGCAAGAACGGGCCGCGGCGCCTGCCCCGTTGAAGGATCGCGGAGCTCCACGCGGTGTTCGAGCCGCAGCGCGGTGAAATGAATGCGAATCTCGGCCGGCTGCTTCAGCCGCGCGCCCGCCAGCACGAAATAGGCTTCCCGGTTCCCCCATTGCGAGCGCTCGATCGTGTAGGGCACCGGGCTCTCGATCCGCAGCCCGGAAATCGACTGATACCGGTCCTGGCGAGGCAGCGGGACCCAGAGGCGAAGCCGGTGTCCGTGCACCGCCGGCACGCGCACCAGGTAGGTGAACGTAAACCGGCGTTGTCGTGCCAGCCCCGAGTCGGCAAACGAAGGCAGAGCTGCCAGAACGGCGGCGAAAAAGACCAGAAGAATCGAACCCCTGGCCCGGGAACGGCTCTCTCGCATTACTTGATCATCCTTTCGGCCCGGATTTGGATTTCAACCGGCCGAGGCTGCGAACAGAATTGACGAACTGCCGGATCTCGCGATCGGAATGGATTTGAGCGAGCCCCAGAATCCGCGTGTTCCGAACGCCAAGTTGGATGATCCAGAAAAGTTCGCGATTCGGCCAATTCTGGCTGCTGCCGAATGGCGCGCCGGGGCGGCGGATAGAGCATAAGAGAAGATCCGTATGACCAACGTCGCTGGCCCCCGCAAAATAGGTCCGCCCTGCAAACCGGTGTTCGCGAGAGGCCGGGCTAGAATAGGCGAGGAACCGAAAGACCCTCGATGCCGAATGGCACATCATCAGACGCCGTGGGCGCGCGCCTCGACCAACTGGCGTGGAAGCCGATCCACACCTGGATCACCATGGCGCTCGGAATCGGCTGGCTGCTCGACGCCTTCGAAGTGAACGTCGTCGGCAACGTGCTCGGCGTCCTGCGCGATTTGTGGCACCTGAGCGATTCCCAGGCGAGCGCGATCGTCTCGGTGTGGCTGGTCGGGCTGATGATCGGCGCGCTCTTCTTCGGCTACCTGGCCGACCGATTCGGCCGCCGGAAACTTTTTTTACTCACGCTGCTGATCTATTCCGCCGCGACGGTGATCTCGGCGCTCTCGCCTGGCTATTGGTTCTTTCTCGTTTTCCGCTTCCTGACCGCGGTCGGCGTCGGCGCGGAATATTCGGCCATCAACGCCGCCATCGGCGAGCTGATTCCCGCGCGCTACCGCGGCCGCGCAAACGCCACGGTGATGAATTTCTGGCCGCTCGGCACGATCCTCGCCGCCGCGATTACTCTCTATTTCATCAACCTGTTCCCGCCGTCGGTCGGCTGGCGATTCGCCTTCGCGCTGGGCGCGATCATCGCGCTTTTCACGCTCTGGGTGCGCCGCGTGCTGCCCGAATCGCCGCGCTGGCTCGTTCAGAAAGGCCGCGATGCCGAGGCCGGCGCCATTCTCGATGGACTCGAGGAGGGCGCCGCCCGCTTTCCTGCAAGCGAAGCGGCTGCCCTGCGCGACGGCGCTCAACTCGGCTCGCCCGGTTTCTGGGCGCAATTCCTTCGCCTGGTGCGCGACTATCCGGGCCGCCTGGCGCTCGGCTGCGCGCTCGATTTCACCGAAGCCGCCGGTTACTACGGCATCTTCGCGTTTCTGCCGCTCGTGGTTCTGCCGCACGTCGGCATCGGGCAACGCCAGGTGCCGATCTTCTTCCTGATCGGCAATATCGGAGCGGTCGCGGGAGGAATCCTGGCCGCGGCGTTTCTCGACAAAGTCGGGCGGAAGGCGACGGTCACCTCGTTTTACGTGCTCGCCGCGCTCTCGATGCTGGGCATGGGCGCGGCCACAATGGGCGGCAACGCGCGCGGCGTGTTGTGGTCCTTCATCGTGGTCAATTTCTGCGCCACCGGCAGCTGGATCTCCGCTTATCCCACGTTCTCGGAAATCTTCCCCACCTCCCTGCGCTCCACGGGCATCGGTGCCTCGGTCGCCTTCGGCCGCATCGGCGCGGCCCTCGCGCCGCCGCTCCTCGTCTTCCTCAGCCAGAAAGTTTCGCCGATGACCGCCTTCGCGGTTCTCGCTGGATTTTACGGCATGGGTGCAGCGACCATGATTCCGTGGTGGATCTGGGGCCCGGAAGGCCGCGGCTGCCCGCTCGAGGTTCTGGCCGGAGAAAAAAGTTCATGAAGCACCCTCGCATCGAGCTGGCTCACCTCGACAACCTGTGGTTTCAGGTCACCGGCACGCTCTGCAATCTCGCCTGCACGCATTGCTTCAACAACAGCGGTCCCGATGTCAGAACGTTCGGCTTCCTCTCGCTCGAAGACGTGCGCCGTGAACTCGAAGAAGGAGCCCGGCGCGGCGTGCGCGACGTCTTTTTCACCGGTGGCGAGCCGTTCCTGCACCCCGTGCTGGCGGAAATGCTCGAAGCGTCGCTCGAATCTGCCCCCACGACGGTTCTCACCAACGCCACTCTGATCAACGACCGCATGGCCGATCGCCTGGCCGGGATCGAGCGCGGCTCGCGCTATTCGCTCGAAATCCGCGTCAGCCTCGATTCGTTCGACGAGCGGACGAACGACGCCATTCGCGGCGCGGGCGTTTTTCAGCGCGTGATGGCAACGGTAGCGCGGCTCAGCCGGCGCGGCCTCTTGCCACTCGTCACCGTCGTGCGCACCTGGAGCGACGCCGAGGAGCAGGAGATCCTTCCCGGCTTCGTGCGCATTCTGCGCGACGCTGGCTACGACCGCCCGCGCATCAAAATCCTGCCGGCGCTGCCGCTGGGCCGCGAACTCGTGCGGCTCCCCGGCGCGCACGATGAGCCTTGGGTCACCGAAGAGATGATGCGCGGCTTCGATCCCGAGCTGCTGATGTGCTCGAATTCCCGCATCGTCACCGACCGCGGCGTTTGGGTCTGCCCGCTGCTGGTTGAAAAGCCGGATGCGCGCCTGGGCGATCATCTCGACGACGCCGCGCCCGGCTACGAACTCGCGCACCGCGCCTGTTTCACGTGCTATCAGTACGGAACGTTTTGTTCGAACGTGAATGCCGGAATCGAGGGCGCGGGAGCGCTCGCCTCTCCCGGCGAGCGCAACGAGGCCTGAAGATGCAACGGATCGCTCTCTTCGGAGGAATTTACAGCAACGACCTCGCGCTAACGGTCGCGCTCGACGACGCCAGGCGCCGCGGCGTCGACGCCATCTATTGCCTCGGCGATCTGGGCGCTTTCGGCCCGCATCCCGACCGCGTCTTTCCATTGCTCCGTCGCGCCGGCGTCCAGACCATCCAGGGCAATTACGACAATTCCCTCGCGCTCGGCCTGCCCGATTGCCAGTGCGGCTACACCGACCCGCGCGACAACTATTTCGCCCGCCTCAGCTACGACTACACCTTCCGCAACACCTCGGAGGAAAACAAATCCTGGCTGGGCACGCTGCCCTCGACGCTCCGCCTGGAAATCGAAGGCGTGCGCTTGCTGCTCGCGCACGGTTCGCCGCGCAAAATGAATGAATTTTTGTGGCAATCCACCAGCCCCGACCCGTTCCTGAATTACCTGCTCGACGGAGCGCAAGCCGACGTTCTCTGCGTCACCCACACCGGAATCAAATGGCACCGCCCGCTCGCCGGCAATCGCCACGTCGTCAACGTAGGCGTGCTCGGCCGCCCGGAAAACGATGGCTCGACACGAGTCTGGTACACCCTGCTCACCGTTTCCCGCTCATCGGTTGCGGTCGAGTTCGTGCCCGTCGTCTACGACCACCTCGCGCTAGCCGCCGACATGCGCGCCGAGCGCCTGCCTGCCGAATTCATCGAAACCATCGTCACCGGCTGGTGGACCACCTGCCTCGAAATCCTCCCGCACAAGGAACGCGCCCGCGGCCGCTTCTGACGCACCGCATCTTCTCTCGCACTGCGATCCCGTCCGTTTGTCATCCTGAGCGAAGCGAAGGAACCGAACGCGTAGAGGCAGAGCGGGCTACGAAGACATTCTGTCGTCGCGTTCACCCTCATTCTTCGCGGCGCACCCCAGCCGCCGAACAGGAAGCAGGCCCAAGATCGCGGAACCACCCCTTCAGCCGCCGCGGCGAAATTCCCAGCCAGTAGCCCACGCGCAAGAAGTAGCACAGCAGTATCGTGCTCCCGATCCCGAACGTCAGATATCGTCGCGCCGATATCGTCACCGGCGAGGAAAGGATGACGAACCGTCCCGCCCGCTTCATGCGCCCCACGAAGTCAATATCCTCGAACAGTGGCCAGTCGCGGAATCCGCCCATCACCTCGAAAACCGGCCGGCGCACGAAAATGGCCTGGTCGCCGGTCACGCTGTGGAACCAGCGCGTGCGCCAGTTGATGCCCCAAGCGACGGCCCGCAGCGCTCGACGCCCGGTTTCGGCAAAGCGTATCGGAAACGCTCCCCCGGCGATCTCCGCCCGCCGCATCACCAGCGCGATTTTCGCTCCGGCGTCCGGCGGCAACCAGCAATCGGCGTGCAGGAACAACAGTACGTCTCCGCTGCTCGCCGCGGCGCCGGCGTTCTGTTGCACCCCTCGGCCTCGCCCCGCGTCCACCACGCGCACCGCTGGTTGCGAAGCGAGCCATTCGCGCGTTCCATCCACGCTTCCGCCGTCAGCCACGACGATCTCGCCGTCCAGGCCCGCTTCGCGCAACCTCTCGATCGTCGCCGGTAACTGGCCGGCTTCGTTGAGCGCCGGGATCACGACGGAAATCGTGGGAGCGGGTTCGATGTCCGCAGTCGTCATGGGAAATCCATTCGTCTGGTGCCTTGCGCTCGACGGGCCGATCGGCTCTTGCGGCGATGTATGCGAGGAAGCAGGCGAATCGGTACGGCCGCGCACGTCATCGCCTCCAGCTGAGAAAGCGCGCCAGCAGTGCCTTCCGCCCCGGCGTGAGTCGCGAACGCAGCGAAAGATCGGCGGCGCGTTTGAGCGCCTCGGCCTGCGTGGGATACGGATGAATCGTCTCGCGCAACGCACCGATGCCCAGCCCGTGCGTCATCGCCAGCACCACTTCGCCGATCGTCTCGCCGGCGTGCGCCGAAACCAGCGTCGCGCCCAGGATCCGTCCGCCCTTTTTCTCGATGTGCACCCGCGCGAATCCTTCCGTCTGGCCGTCGAGCACCGCGCGATCCACGTCGGAAAGCGGCACGGCCAGCGTCACCACGTCGTGCCCTCGCTCGCGCGCTTCCTCCGGATCGAGACCGACGCGAGCGATCTCCGGGTCCGTGTAGGTGCACCAGGGAATCACGAGGGCACTTGCTTTTCTGCGGCCGAAAAACAACGCGTTTTGAATGACGATGCGAGCCATGGCATCGGCCGCGTGAGTGAACTTATAAGGCGAGCACACGTCGCCGGCCGCGTAGATGCGCGGATTGCTCGTGCGCAGCCGGTCATCCACCTCGACGCCGTTTGGGCCGTAGCGCACACCGGCCGCTTCGAGCCCCAGCCCTTCGACGTTCGCCGCGCGCCCAACGCAAAGCAGAATTTCGTTTGCCGCGACACGCCCGGCAGAAGTTCCCTGACGCTCGTAGCTAACCACTCTCTCGCCGCCGGCAAGTTCCACCTGCCGGAGCCGGGCCGACGTCACCACGTCAATGCCCTCTTCGGCGAAGCGCCTGTCGAGAACCTCCGCAACCTCCGGCTCGTCTCGCGGCAACAAACACTCCACGTCGGTCAACAGCGTCACCTCGCTGCCCAGTCGCCGGAACGCTTGCGCCAGTTCACACCCGATTGGCCCTCCGCCAACGACCAGCAGCCTCCGCGGCGCTTCCGTCAATGAGAAAACACTTTCGTTGGTGAGGAAACCTGCTTCGGAAAGGCCCGGCGTATCGAGCACCGCCGCGCGCGCCCCAGTCGCAATCGCCGCGCGCGAAAAACGCAGCGTTTCCCCGGCGACTTCCACGCTGTCCTTCCCGGTAAATCGCGCCGAACCGAGGAAGACATCGACGCCGAGCCCCGCCATTCGCTCGGCCGAATCATGCTCGCTGATTCCGGCCCGCAACTGCCGCATCCGTTCCATCGCCCGCGAGAAATTCACGGCGACAGCACTGCCGCCTTCGATGCCAAATCCGCCGGCATGCCGCGCTTCATGCGCCGCGCGCGACGCGCGAATCACCGCTTTCGAAGGGACGCAACCGTAATTCAGGCAATCGCCTCCCATCAGGTGCCGCTCGACAAGCGCCACGCGCGCGCCCAGCGACGCCGCGCCAGCCGCCGTCACGAGTCCCGCCGTCCCCGCGCCCACCACCACCAGGTTGTACCGGCCCCGCGGCCGCGGATTGCGCCATCCTGCCGGGTGAACGTTCTCGACCAGCTTTCGATTGAAAGCGTCGTCAGGAGTGACGAGCGGCTCGCCCGTATCGACCGGATTCGTCATACAGCCGTCGCTCCCAGTTTCGAATCTCCCGTTCGCGACGCATCCTCGAGCGCGGCCTTCAACGCATTGCGCGAAATGCGCACGATCAGCACCGTCACGATCATCGTCGCCACGAGGCCCCCGTAGAAAAGCGCGTGCCCCGCCGCTCCGCCCTTCGCGGCGCCCGTCGTGATCTGCGCGGCGTTCGTGATCAGCGAGCCCAGATAGGTGTAGAGAAACGTGCCCGGCAGCATGCCGATGAACGACGCCAGCACGTAATCCCTCAGGCGCACGCGCGTCAATCCGAGCGCGTAGTTCAGCAGGTTGAACGGAAACACCGGCGACAGCCGCAGCAGGAACACGATGTAGAAACCGCGCGAGCCGACCGCGCCGTCGATCGCCGTGAATTTCGGATTCGCCGCGATTTTCCCGGCGATCCAGTCGCGGGCAACGAAGCGCCCTGTGAGAAAAGCGGCCGTCGCCGCCGCGACAGACACCGGCGAAACCAGAATCGTCCCCCACACCGGCCCGTAGACGAATCCCGCCGCGATCGTCAGCAGCGATTCCGGGAAAAGCGCGATCGCGCCCAGGATGTACACCACCGTGTAGACCACCAGCCCCGGCGTCCCCGCGCTGCGAAACCAATCGACCAGCTCCAGCACCCAGCGGCTGACCGGCAGCACCATCCACAGAATCGCGAGGCACACCAGCCCCGCGACAAACAACAGCACTCGTCCCTTACTCCGCGCCAATCAGCACCTCATTCACCCGAGGGGACAACTCCCTCGCGCGCCCGGCCATCGGCGCCTCGTCAAGGCCGAAACCGCCGGCACACAGAAGATGTTACCCGTCGTCGCGTCAATTCACACTTTGGCATAGATTACACGCGCGCGGCGCCTCGCGGAGACCCGTTCGGCTCTTCTTGCCAAAGCGCCGGCCCGGCGGCGCGTGATCGCTCGCCTCCTCCGCATTGGAAACCGTAAGCTAGGAGGGTAGCCGGCGCCCGGCGCCAGAGGTCCGAATGAAATTCTCGCGGAAAGCCGTGATGACCACGCTCTTCAGCCGGATACCGCTGCTAGGCCGTCTCTGGGCCCGCACCGCTCCCATCGCCGAGAGCACGGGCATGCCGTGGACGCCGATGCGCAAGCCGCTGTCATCTTCCCGCATCTGCCTGATCACCACCGGCGGCCTGCACCTGAAATCCGATGCGCCGTTCGATATGGAAGATCCCAACGGCGATCCCAGCTTCCGAGCGATCCCCGCCGCGGCGAAGCGCGACGATCTGACAATCACCCACGATTACTACGACCACGCCGACGCCGATCGCGATTTCAACATCGTGATGCCCCTCGATCGCATCCGCGAACTTGTGGCGGCGGGCCATCTGGCCGGCCTCGCTCCCACGCACTATTCCTTCATGGGCCACATCGACGGACCCCACGTAGCAACACTCGAACGCGAAATTCTGCCGCAGCTCATCGCCCGCCTTCGCGCGGAATCCCCCGACTTCGTTTTTCTCACTCCCACCTGAGGCCTCTGCAACCGGTCCGTCGGACTGGTCCAAAGAGCGATCGAAGCGTCAGGCATTCCCACGGTATCTATCTCGATCCTGCGCGAAATAACCGAAAAGGTGCGCCCACCGCGCGCGCTCTATTTACGCTGGCCCTTCGGCCATCCCCTGGGCGAGCCAGGAAATGTAGCCCAGCAACTCACCATCCTCCACGACGCATTCGAGTTCCTCTACACCGCGCACCCGGGCGAGCTGCGTCCACTCAACTATCGCTGGCGCCGGCACTCCTATTCGATTCCGAAGGATTGGAGCTGTTGAAGCGGGGAAACGGGGTTGCGGCGAACCCCAGCGCCTTTCGTAAGGGCACGGCTTCATCCGTGCCATAAACACCAAAAGGAATTCCGGCTTTAGCCGCTGAGGGCGTTGGAAGAAGAAAATTGGCGGGCAGATCTGTAAGCCGGATTCTGTCCGAAGCGCGTCCCAAATTGCGGCCTGCGCTCCGGGGCGATCATTCCTCTGGGCCCGGCATCGCTGCCGGGCTCAAGCGACCTACCCGAGGGTTTAACGGGCCGGGCCGGCCCTTCCCTCCTATTTGGCCTTGCTCCACGCGGGGTTTTCCATGCCGCCCCGATTGCTCGGGACGCGGTGGGCTCTTACTCCACCGTCTCACCCTTGCTCGCACTCCCTGGCCGGTCTCGATCGACCGAACTGCGCCCCGCCCGTGAGAGTTGCGGGCTATTCGTGCAGGACAACACCCAGCAGGGAACTGTGGACCTGGAGGCCGCCGTTGTACTTGATGAAGCCCAGTTTCCTGAATTTATTCATGAAAAAATTCACCCGCGAGCGCGTCGTGCCAACCATCTCCGCCAACGTCTCTTGCGATACTTTGGGAATCTCCGATTCGAGATGGTTCTGCTGGCCATAGCGGGCAAGCAACAAAAGGGTGCGGGCAAGCCGTTTCTCGGTGGAGTTGAAGAGCTGATCGACTAAATCCTGTTCGATCCGGACTTTCCGCGAAAGCAGATGGGTCATGAAACGGTCGGAGAGCTCCCGTTCTTGGTGGAGCACGCGAAGCATCTCGTTCTTTTCGATAACGAGCAGAGTGGTGCGAGTAATCGTGGTGGCCATCCCCATACGAAGCGGGTAACCTGCCAAGCACCCCTCGCCAAAGAATTCGCCTGGCCCCAGCATCGCGATGACCGCCTCTTTGCCGGTTTCGTTGATCACCGAGAGCTTCACGCCACCTTTCTGAATGTACAGAACGCTGTCAGCGGGGTCGCCCTGAGAGAAGACCTTCTCGGTTCTGCGAAATTCCCGAATTCTTCGCGCTACACCGGCGGAGTCGAGAAACGCCTGGGCGTTGAAAGTGCTCTTTTTGTTTTTCTTGGACAGATTTGGCACAACTCCTCCTAATTGTTCATAGAAGTTAGCGCAATTATACAATCAAATTAAGAGCGCTGCACCCCCCCCCCACGGAAGTTAATGACCCCGCGATGGTTATGATGGGCTTGGATGGGCGATCCAAAAAAGGGGTGTTCAAAAGGGAACAGACGTATCGACTTTCCCGCCTTTAGAATGCCACCTGCTCGGAATAGGGACTGAATCTGCGGACCAGTGAATTCGGGAGAACACGGGGAGGAACAGAATGATCAAGAACATCTTTTCATTTCCAGGTGTGCGTTCGCTGTTTCACCTGCCTGCGATCACCCCAGATGCACGCTCGCGCGGCTTGTTTCCCGGGGCCACTGCCGGGGGATCGACCTTGTGCCCGGATAACTCCGGAAATGAGGAACTGTAATGCTCGAGCAGATGCCAAGCGAAGTTTCCCCCCTCTTGCCGGCGTTGGCGGTTGTCTTCGACGAAATCGAACGCCCGCTTCTCGTAACCGATCGCGCTGGGCGGCTGCTCTACGCCAATCCGGAGGCGCAAGACCTGCTGTGGGAGGATGGACAGGGGAAGCCGGCGCAGTCGACTTTCGTTGGCGAGATACTCAGCACGGAACTGGAAAGCGTTCTGCGCGCCCTCGACGCAGGCGCCAGCAGCTTCGCCGTCGAGTGCCGCGGCGCGGTCGGCCTGATTCCGGCGCGGGTGCGCCGGCTGCCGAAATCGGATTGGCTGTTGATTCAGATGTTCCCGGCCGCAGAGAGGGAATACGAGCCGCGCCCGACGCGCCTGCGGGAAGACTTTCGAGATGGCCTGGCAAGTTCGCTCACGGAAGACAATGGGAATGAGGAGAAGGCCGCCCAGGCGTCAGGCAACGCGGAAGCTCGCAACGTCTGCGAGCATGTGGAGTAGGGACTGCATTTTTTCGCCGCGACGGGCAACCACCATCCGTAGGTCTTCACGAGCGAATACACCCTCGTTTTCTCACGAATGCCCGCAGTAACCATGAAGAGTGCCGATGGATGCGCTAACGATTGGGATTGAAAGCTACAACGGGGAACTCCATTCACTCGCTATAACAACTTTTCCACACCGGTTTGCCGCAGGTGTTCAATTTTGTACAGACTTCACATACAGAGTTTGTTAAAAAGGGCGCAACGCAGCGCCTCCGGCAAGACTGGAAGACGGGAAAGAGAAAGCATGCCGCATCCGGTGGCCGGAATAAAGAGAGGGAGCGACGAGGTACACAGAGGTCAGACGCAACTGCCGGATTACCTGCCCCTCCGGCAATGGACACATACTGTCCACACTCAACCCCGCCACCTCGTCGCTCCTCTCCAGAATTTTCCGGATATATTGTGGCGTCGCAAACGCGCCGTCCCTTTTGGCCAAAATTGTTCTCCGAGAAGCCGGCAGATTGCGCCTCCATATCCCTCAATGCCCGCTTCCTCCGCGCCAGGCTCTCCCCCTCCGCGTCGTTTCGCCGGATTGGCCATGTTCAAAAGTGAACAGACTGCGTTTTCTTGCCGTCATATCGTGAGCGGGAAAGGAGTGGTTTCGAAGCCGCGCGTTGGGCGGTGCGCGGGCAACGCCAACCGCTTCCATGCCGGCCCGGGGGTTGCATGTCAGAACGAAGCGCAAACAGCCAAGAACCACTCGCACCGGACCAAGTTCCGCTCAACTGCGCACGACCTAAAAAAACTTTCTTCGATGAACCTTTCTTCCCAATAACGCCAGGGGGCAAGAGATGAGGGTGTTTCTGGTCAATCCGAGCCACATATCTTTCGGCACCGCAGTCATTACGCCGCGCTGGCTGTTCGTGATTGCGGCGGCAACGCCGGCTCGCTACGGCGACCCGGTTCTTGTGGATGAAACGCTCAGCCCGTTCGACCCGAAGCAAATCCGGCCGGGCGACGTGGCCGGCATCAGCATCCATACGGGAAACGCGCTGCGCGGCTACGAGATTGGCAAGGCTGCGCGTGAGCGTGGCGCCTATGTGATCTTCGGGGGCATTCACGCCACTCTCTATTCGGAAGAAGCGCACAAGCTTGGCGGCGCCCACGCGGTGGTGAAAGGCGACGGGGACCTGGTCTGGGCGACCGTGCTTGCGGACTGCTCGCAAGGGGCTCTCCAGCCCATCTATTTCGGCGGCCGCGTGGAGGCCGCGGATTTCCTGCCGGCGCGCTGGGAGCTGGTTCCGCGGGGCCGTTACATGTGGGCATCGGTGCAAACGGTTCGTGGTTGCCCGAAACATTGCTCGTTCTGCTCGGTGTGGCGGACGGATGGCCAGCGCCCGCGCCAGCGCGCCACCGACGTCGTGACCGAAGAAATCGTCCAGTTGCGCCGCCTCGGCTTTCGATTCATCGCGCTGGCAGATGACAATTTTTATCCGGTGACGCTGACGGATCTTCGGTTGGCTGCACGGCAGGGCAATACAAAACGAGTCGAGGAGCTCAGCGCCTTGCGCGCCGAGCGATTCGCGCTGATGGAGCGTCTGGCGCTTCTTCCTGAGGACACGGTATTTTTCACCCAGATCACGATGGAAGCCGCCGAGGACGCCGCTTTTCTCGATGCCATGCGCCGCGCCCACATCAAAGGCGCGCTTGTCGGCGTCGAGTCGGTGACGCCAGAGGGATTGAAAGACGTGTATAAGGATTTCAATCTGGCGGGTGAGGACTTGGTGGAGCGATTGCAAACGTTTCGCCGCCATGGCATCCACGTCCTTGGATCCTTCATCTTTGGGCTGCCGAGCGACCGGCCAGAGACTTTTAACGCCACCGTCGCCGTGGCGCAGCGGGCCGGAGTGACGTTCGCCCAATTCGTGATGCTCACGCCATTCCCGGGAACGGTGGATTTCGCCAAATGGGAAAGGACGATGGAATTGGATTCCACACGTATCGCAGGCGTTCCCCTGACGCGGCATTGGCTCATCCCGCAGGGTCTTCGCCCTAAGCTATATTGTCCTCACCCGACGATGCGAGCGGATGAAATTCGGCAGCGCACCCAGGCTGTATGGGACCGTTTCTACAGCCTACGGGGAATCTGGCAACGATCCCGCTTTATGAAGTCAGAGCGCGGACGCCTGGCGTTTGTCTTGATTTCAAAGCTCTACCGCCAGATGTATGCGAATACCGGAATAGCTACGGACAGCGCACGGGTCAACCGGTCGGCGCGCTGGGCGCGCTGGATTGCAAAGCCGTGCCGTCATCTCTTTAGTGGCCGTCCCATGCCAGAGCTCCAGTTACCCCGATCCTGATGGACCTCCACCCGCGGTAGCGCAATCGCGAGAGCGTGTGCAATACGGTACAAACGTGTGCTTGTGTTTTGACTACACTCGCACTTGAGCAGGCTCTCCCCCACATGTACAGGCATCCACCAGTTCCAGAAGAGCGGCCGCCCAGATGGGCTGCCAGTCAGAAGCAAAGTGATACAACCGCGCTTGCGATACTCGACGAGGGGATGCCGCGCCACGCCAGATACGTGTGCGCAAGTGAACTGAAACGGAATCGGGCTTAGGGTACAAGAATAGAGTACCGAGACGTTAGCAGCGAGAGCCACACGGTCGCCGGCATTACCTTTCCTCTGAAAGAGCGTCCGGCAGAACGAAAAAGGAGAATACAACCATGTCAGCGGAAAAAATAGCAGTGTTGGGTGTATACGCCGATTACTCCAAGGTGGAGGTCGCTGTGGACGCCTTCAAGGATGCTGGATTCCGGAACACGGATATTTCCGTGCTCTTTCCGAAAAAGGCAGGTTCCGAGAGTTTCGCCCGCGAGAAAGGCACCAAGGCTCCAGAGGGTGCTGCGGCAGGAGCGGGAACCGGCGCGATCGTGGGCGGCACGCTGGGGTGGTTAGTGGGTATTGGCGCCTTGGCGATACCGGGTTTGGGTATGTTTATCGTTGCCGGTCCTCTGATGGCCGCACTGGCTGGGGTGGGCGTGGGCGGTACGGTGGGCGGAATCGCGGGCGGCCTGATTGGCATGGGGATCTCCGAGCACGAGGCCAAGCGCTACGAGGTCCTGGTAAAGGAAGGCCGAATCCTGCTTTCGGTGCATTCCGACAATGCGGAGTGGACCACTCGCGCCAAGGAGATCATGGAGCACACGGGAGCGCAAGACATCTCGTCAACCGGTGAGGCTGGCGCCAACTATGTGAAAGCCGCCAGGCCGCCGGCGCATGAGGCCGAGAGCGGGAATAAGGCGTAGTCACACGGGCGAGACGCTCCCAAGTCACGCTTCAGCAGGTTGCGGTTGCTTTAACTCGAGGGAATGAGGTGAAACATGGAACTCCTATTGATCATTCTTCTGGTGGTGTTCTTGGTTGGTGGCGGTGGGTGGGGGTACTCCCGCTGGCACAGATAGAGTTCAGCACAAGCATGAACACAGGTGAAGTAAAGCGCGGGGACGCAAGGCCGCCAGGGCCGGCGATGGGGCGTAGCCGCGCCAGGTGGTCCCCGAAAAGGAGCAACTGTGATGAAGCGAAGCACCGGCAATCAGCTCAAAGGCAAGTTTCACGAAATAAAGGGCGAGATCAAGACGAGAGCAGGGCGACTGGCGGATGACCCTGGCATGAAAGCCGAGGGCGGAGTCGAAGAGGCGGCCGGCAAGGTGCAAAAGGTGGTCGGAAAAGTCCAGAAGGCGCTAGGGGAGTAGCCAGCCGCGGATCCCGGGCTCGAGTAGCCTCGATTTCACGCGTGGCAAACGGATGTTCGCCCGTGCATTTCGGCGAGTGAAACAGCACAGAAGACTAAATAAAACCGAAAAGGGGAATAAGACATGATTGAAGAAAAAAACAAGACTCCTGAACAGCTTCGTGAGCACGAACCCGGTTCACCAAGTGGCGGCCAAAAGGGCGGAAGCCCGGCGAGCGGCGCAGCGCAAGAACCTCAGGTACCAAACAGCGGTCAGAAGGCGGGAGGCCAGCACGAGGGCGGGTCCCAAAAGGGTGGGGCCCCGCGTGGGGGCCAGCAGCCTGGGAGCGAGCATCACGACAAGTAAATCATTTGGAACCACGTAACACTGTGCTAGCAAGACACGTCCGAGCGCCGCACCTGGCAAGGTTGCATTCCTTTGCGGCACTCGGACGTGGCATCAGCGTTTTCGCGTCATGGGTCATGTCGCGAGGAGACAGATGTAAGTGACGTAAATCGGGGTTGACGATGTCCTGTAGGTCTCGCGAGAGCTATTGGACACGCCGGTCAGAACGAGTACGAAAGGGGAGCGCAGAATGAAAAGGCTTGCGGTAGTGTTTCTATTCCTGACGATGGGTGCGTCGGCGTTTGCCGCCGGCGAGAGCAAGGACAATGCCAATCAACTGCGAAAGGCTAATAGCGTTCTCAACGAGGTCATGGGGACGCCTGACAAGGGCATTCCAGGCGAGTTGCTGGAGAACGCCGTATGCGTGGGCATCATTCCCGCGAAGATGACGCTCGCCTTCGGAATCGGGGGAAGTTACGGGCGCGGTGTTCTGGTGTGCCGCCGAGACGGCAATGGTGTGTGGGGCGCGCCTTCGATGTTCACCGTGGGCGGCGGCAGCTTTGGATTTCAGATCGGCGGCAAATCCACTGACGTTGTTTTCATTGTGATGAACCCCGACGGCGCAAGGAAACTGGTCCAGGACAGCGTCAAGTTGGGCGGGGAAGTATCCGCAGCGGCCGGACCGGTGGGTCGTTCCGCAACCGGAGCAACTGACGTTCAGCTCCACGCTGAGATTCTCAGCTACTCGCGGAGCCAGGGTCTGTTCGCCGGTGTGTCGCTCAACGGCGCCGTTGTGAAGCAAGATGAGACTGACAACCAAAACCTCTATGGGCGCAAGGTCACCGCTAAGCAGATTCTGATTGAGGGTACCGTGCGCACGCCTCGCGGGGCTCGCAGGCTCGATAGAACGCTGACGAAATACTCACCGAAGGGCGGAGAATCGTTCAAGTAGATGAAATGGGTTCATTTCCCGAACGGAGGGCTGGGCGAAGCGGCCCAGCCCTCCGTTCTCGTCAATGCTGAAGAAAACCGTAGATTGGACGCGGAGGGGGAAACGAGGCGGAACCCATCCGCCTGTGGCCGCTGACAATCCCCGCGCAGCCGCGCTCCAACACCCGCCGATCCCCAGCCGCCATAGCGCTGGCTCTCCCTCCGTGCATCCATTTACGTGGACATGGTAGGTGCCCACTGCTGAAACCGGCCTCCTTCCCCCAAACCTCCGTGGTACGTTCCTTTTTACGTCCGTCCGTGCGTGCCAGCATATCCATAGAGCCTCCGCAAGCAAACACAATCACGCGAAGTGTCCATCACGCTCCTGATAGTGGCACGAGCGGCAGCCGTTCATCTTTCCGGAGGGTTATATGGGCAAGGCTGCCTCGACGGCCTTGCCCATTGCCGTACGTTTTCGCGGACTCGTGCCGATAATCCCGTAGTGGTTGGAGGCCCTCACGCGTACATTGCGTTATGGTTTAGTTCGGATAGCGTTTCGAGGCAGAAATGGCACTTACATACGCTACGAGCGCCTTCAATTCGAGGCCGTTCACGGATACATGTGGCATTCCACCTTGTTGCATGCGGGCGGTGGGATGCTTCAGCATTGCGGTTAGGACCGTAGGTGCGAGATCCGTGCCCGCAAGCGCAGGGGCTCCTCCTGCTGTACCGCCGGCACCACCGGCCCCGTGACAGCCAGCGCATCCGTGTACTTGGAAGATAACCTTCCCTTTGGCTTCGAGTTTGTTCAGCCGTGCTGTCGAGGCCCCCGGCTTTGCCCCTGCTTGCGCATTAGCTGGCGCAGGTGAGGACGCCCCGGAAGTGGATGGGGCCGCTGCGGAGGGGGGCGACGCACCCCCAAGGCTGGTTATGTAGGAAACCAGGGCCTTCATGTCGGCAGCATTCAAGGTCAAAGGGACCATGCCGGCAGCTTTCATCCTGGCAGTCGGTGCTTTCAGAAGTGCCGTTAATTTCGCGGGCGGATACTGACTGGAAATATGAGTCAGCGCTGGCCCAACACCACCGCCTCCGCTCGCCCCGTGACATCCACTGCAGCCGTGAGAATCGAAAATGCCCTTTCCACCGGCGGCCGTTGCAGTGCCTGCCGCATTTCCCTTTGGTGCTTTCGACGCTCCCGCTTTTGCACCCGGTTTCGCCTTGGTGGGCGCAGGTGAAGATGACCCGGAAGCGACCGACGTTGACACAGCGCCTCCAGTCCACATTTTCATGTGACTTACTTCGGAGACATTGTGAATCAGATTGTGGCACGAAATGCACGATACCTTATTCGTCTTGAGCAAGGCGATAGGCGCCATGCTCTTGAGATTTTCCTCAAAGTCGCGGCTGCCCGCGTGGCATTGTAGACATTCTAGGTTGTTATACCCTCCCGATATATGGATTGTTTTGGGTGGCGTACTCATGTACTGAATGGAAATGTTCCATAGGCCTCTGAGCTTATCTTTGAAAGGGCCGTAGATAGCGTAGTCAGTGTGGCAGGTATAACAGGCTTTGTCGGGCGGAACAAGGTGGTCCTGAAAATGGTGCGCAGGGATGTAATTCGGATTCAGCAAGTGGAGACTTGCCCCCTGCAATTCGTGGCACGAAATGCAGAATCGCGTTTGCTGGGAACGTTGGTTTTGAAAGGACATGCCCGTGCCAATGCACAGGGCCGGAAGAGCGCATAGACTTACAAAGGCGAGAATCTTGCCCGTGGCTCCCGCAGTGATCGAGGAACGCACGAGAAACACCGCGACCAAAGCGATCGTCACTACGATCAATGCGATGAGGATTCCGGTTGACCCAAACACAACTCCCCCTTGCCACTCGTTCGCTGGAATCAGCAGAATAACGCCGGCGCATGTGCCGCCACATCCTTACTTCTTGTGGCCTAGCTAGCGGATATGGGCGGCGACCCGTTTGATCCGAGCCTCTTCCAATGTCATTTCGTGGCTTGGCAATTTGTTCTTGCCCCTCGTGGGGACTTCGAACTGTCTCTCCCCTGTTTCCGTCTGCGCTTCAGACGTCGCGAAAACGGGCCTCGTGGGTTTCTTGCCACTGATGTGTGGCCGTGAAAGGCATTCGACGGTGGTTCCCGCGCGGCTTGACTCCCGACCGGGGCGCCAGCGGAATCCGAGGATAGTTTTCCGTCCTCGCATTTCATCCGCGACTCCCGGCAGCCGGGTAAACGGCGAAGACCAGCGACAATAGAAACACCGCAATTCCCAGTCCTGTTAAGGTTGCGCTAACGAAGACAAAGAGCACAAATGCGAGGGGATGAAACCACAGGACGCTCACAATTTCCAGGAGTAGGCCCACAATAATCAAGACGCTCGACGCCTGGAGAAACCTCCGAACCCCAATGACACGGAGTTTCATTGGCCGGGTCTCCACATTGTCAGTTGACTTACTGCGGATGTGTTGTGAACAGGGTGTGCGCACTTCCCGGCTTTCGCAGGGGCCGCTTCGTTGTTGCCGTTCGCAGTCAGCATGTTGTTTCTCTGGCGTCCGATCACAAGCCAGTGAAAGAAGGGGTCATTCTATGCACTTTGGAAATGCGTGTCTGTGCAAAAAGGAACACATTCCAATTGTGACCACAGCTAAAAGGGTAGCGGCGTGGATTCTCAACGCGTACTGTCCATTAAGGGACAGTTTCCGTGGCAACGAGGTGTCACAGTACGCGTTGGGGCTTGGCGTGATGGCCTGAGATCGACCGCCAGTACCTGAGGAGATTATGGCATGCCCGTACAGAATTCAGTCGTTGCGGTGTATCGCACCCATATGGAAGCGGACCAGGCAGTGAAGGAACTCCAAGGCGGCGGAGTTGACATGCACAAGTTGTCGATTGTTGGCAAGGGCTACCACACAGACGAGCATGTGGTGGGCTACTACAACACCGGCGACCGCATGAAGTATTGGGGCAAAATCGGTGCGTTCTGGGGAGGCTTTTGGGGACTCTTGTTCGGCTCGGCTCTTTTCATGATCCCGGGTCTCGGCCCGATCCTGGCGGCGGGACCGATAGTTGCATGGATCGTGGGAGCATTGGAAAGCGCGGTGGTGGTGGGAGGGGTGAGCGCGCTTGGAGCAGGTCTCTACAGCATGGGAATTCCCAAGGACAGCATTGTGAAATACGAAACGGCACTCAAGTCAGATCAGTTTCTTCTGATCGCCCACGGAACGGCTGCAGAGGTGGCGAAGGCGAAGGAGATCATCGAAACTACGCACCCCGCCGAACTCTCAGTGCACTCAGGCGGAGCGGTGACAGCGGCAGCCGTTTAGCATTCCCGCGAGTACGTGGGCAATGCTGTCTCAATGTGTCTCAATTTGTCACGATATGTGCGCCGCTCGATTCACCGATGTTGTTGCGCGTGAAGCCCCGAATGGGCCGCCTTCGGCCAGGCGGTTAGGCACGATGTATCGTTATTGGTCCAAAGCGAATTATCTCGGCGTCGGCCAAGTCCATCTCCTCGATAATCCGCTGTTTTGTGAGCCCCGCAGCATCCCTCCTCCGCCGCCCGGGCACGGCTCGCGGTGGAAGCGGGCGCGACTCGGAGTGGCATCGCTACATCCGTGTGTGGCACGACGTGATTGACCTCGACAATTCTGCTACTGCGGCACCCGAACCGGAGCTGATACGCGAATACGTTCGCTTGGAAGTTGGGCAGGGTCTTTCTCCAAGCATGATTTAACGGCGCCGAGCGTCACCAGCATCGTTTGACCAAAGTCGCGGGACTGGAAAACCAGGAGGCGAGAACATGAAAAACAATCCCTTGAAACAACTGGGAACGCTGGGCCAGTCCATCTGGCTGGATTACATACGGCGCGATTTGATCACGAGCGGCAAGCTTCGGCGTCTGATCGAGGAGGATGGAGTGCGGGGAATGACCTCGAATCCATCCATCTTTGAGAAGGCGATTGTCGAGAGCCACGATTACGACGAGGACATTCGGGCTATGGTCCATGAGGGAAAAGACACCGAAGCAATTTATGAAGCGCTCAGCCAGCACGACGTGCAGAGCGCCGCCGACGAGTTCCGGCCTGTCTACGACCGGACTGATGGCAGAGACGGATATGTCAGCCTGGAGGTCAATCCGCACCTTGCGCACGACACCAACGGGACGATAGCGGAAGCTCGTCGGTTGTGGACCGCGCTGAACCGGCCCAACGTGCTCATCAAGGTCCCCGCCACGGCGAGTGGGCTGCCCGCCATCCAGCAACTTATCAGCGAAGGGATCAGCGTTAACGTGACACTGCTCTTTGGGCTGCCTCGCTATCGGCAGGTGGCGGAGGCTTACATTGCCGGCATCGAAGCACGCGCGGCCAAAGGGAAGCCGGTGAAACATATAGCCTCAGTGGCCAGCTTCTTTGTGAGCCGAATTGACGCGCTGGTGGATCCGCTGGTGGAAACACTCAGTGCACAGGGCGGCAAGGAGGCAGAGCTGGCTAGGAAGGTGCACGGACAAGTTGCCATCGCCAGTTCGAAGATGGCCTATCAAATCTACAAAGAGATCTTCGGCAGCGACCGGTTTAAGAAGCTGAGCGCTCAGGGCGCTCGTGCCCAGCGGCTGCTGTGGGCCAGCACCAGCACCAAGAACCCTAACTACAGTGACGTGAAATACGTCGAGGCCCTCATTGGACCCGACACTGTCAACACGGCCCCTCTGGAAACCCTAGACGCCTACCGCGATCACGGAGAGCCGAGATCCAGGCTCGAACAAGATGTCGAGGAAGCCCGATGGGTGCTCGAGCGGCTGCCGGAACTGGGAATCAACATCGACCACGTGACACGGCAACTTGAGGACGAAGGAGTCGAGAAATTCAACGAGCCGTTCGACAAGCTGATGGAGACCTTGGCGCATAGGTCACCACAGCATTTGACGAGAACGTCATGAAGGTAAGCCCTTACGCGGGAAAGCCAGCCGAAGCCTCGATGCTGGTGAACGTGCCCAGACTCGTGACGGCCTATTATACGGAGGTGCCTGACCCTTCCGTGCCGGAACAAAGGGTTGCCTTCGGCACCTCTGGACATCGGGGTTCCGCATTCGAAAAGGCCTACAATGAGAGGCATATCCTCGCCATCAGTCAGGCGATTTGCCTCCACCGAAAGCAGCACAAGATAGATGGCCCATTGTTTCTTGGGATGGACACGCATGCACTCTCTGTGCCGGCGCTGGCGAGCGCGCTTGAGGTGTTGGCGGCCAACGGCGTGGAAGTCATGATCGCGGAAGGGGACGAATATACTCCTACGCCCGCCGTTTCCCATGCGATTCTCACTTACAACTGCGGGCGCAAGACCGGACTCGCCGACGGCGTTGTCATCACACCGTCGCATAATCCGCCGCATGATGGCGGGTTCAAATACAATTCCCCAAACGGTGGGCCGGCGGAGGGAGTCGTCACGGATTGGATTGAGGTGAAAGCGAACGAATTCCTCGAAGCCGGGCTGCGGGGCGTGAAGCGGATTCCTTTCGACAAGGCTCTTCGCACCTCTACGACGCATCGGCACGACTACCTCAATAGCTACATTACTGATCTAGCGAACATCCTGGACATGGAGGCCATTCGCGGAGCGAAGCTCCGCATGGGTGTTGATCCCCTTGGGGGTGCCGGCGTCCATTACTGGGGGCCGATTGCCGAGCGATACGGGTTGAACCTCACGGTTGTCAATGAGGCCGTCGATCCTACCTTCAGTTTCATGACCGTGGATTGGGACGGCCAGATACGGATGGATCCTTCCTCGGTCTATGCGATGCAGCGATTGATAGGGATGAAGGATCGCTTTGACCTTTCTTTCGCCTGCGACACCGACCATGACCGGCACGGTATTGTGACCAAAAGCGAAGGATTGCTGCCGCCCAACCATTACCTCTCCGTCGCCATTTTCTACCTTTTCCAGCACCGGCCGAAGTGGCGCAAGGAAGCGGGGGTCGGCAAAACAGTGGTGAGCAGCCAAATGATCGATCGCGTCACCGCGAAGCTCGGCCGGAAGCTCTACGAGGTGCCGGTGGGCTTCAAGTGGTTCGTGGATGGCTTGCTCGACGGTTCGCTCGGCTTCGGTGGCGAGGAGAGCGCAGGGTCCTCCTTTGCTCGACTGGATGGCACCGTGTGGACAACGGACAAAGATGGAATTGTCCCAGCTTTGCTAGCCGCGGAGATCACAGCGCGGATGGGCCGCGACCCCGGCGAAATCTACGACGAACTGACGCGCGAGTACGGTAAGCCTGTCTATGACCGCGTTGAGGCGCCGGCCACTCCAGATCAGAAAGAACGATTGGCAAAACTCTCACCCGAGCAGGTCAAGCTCACCGAACTGGCAGGCGAACAAATACAGACTGTCCTGACTCATGCGCCGGGCAACGGCGCTCCCATCGGCGGATTGAAAGTGGTGGCGAAGAGCGGATGGTTCGCGGCGCGTCCGTCGGGTACCGAGAATATCTACAAGATTTATGCGGAGAGCTTTCGGGGAGCGAATCATCTGCGTCGCATCCAGGGGGAAGCCCAAACGATTGTCAGCGATGCATTAGCCGCGGTGCTGGTGCCGGAGGGGGGGCAAAGAAGGAGTTGCGTAACAAAAGGGCATTCGAAGATTCGCTCTCGAGCAGTTTCGGAGCAGAAATCATGAGCACACAAAAACGTGTCAGCCACCCGATATACGGCATTCTACCCACGGAAGTCGAAGGGTTCGATTCCCTGGCAGAGCTTGCCCTGGACATGCGCTGGTCGTGGAACCATGCCACCGACGGAGTGTGGCGCACGCTTGATCCCGTACTGTGGGAGCTCACGCAAAGTCCTTGGGTGGTCCTGCAGACGGTTTCGCGAGACCAACTCGAGCGCGTGTTGGCCGATCCAGCTTTTCGTAAAAACATTAAAGAGCATCTGCAAGCCAAGCGTCAGGCGGCGGAGAGGCCCGCATGGTTTCAGCAAAAGCATCCGCAGGCTCCCTTCACCTGCGTTGCCTATTTCAGCATGGAATTCATGTTGAGCGAAGCGCTCCCGATATATTCGGGAGGACTTGGCAATGTGGCTGGCGATCAGCTCAAAGCTGCCAGCGATTTGGGGGTGCCGGTGGTCGGAGTGGGGCTGCTCTACCAACAAGGCTATTTTCGCCAGCTGATTGACAAGGACGGAGCGCAACAGGCCGTTTATCCGTACAACGACCCCGGACAGTTGCCGATTACGCCGTTGCGCCAGCCGAACGGCGAGTGGTTGCGGCTGGAGATCGCCTTACCTGGTTACTCGGTTTGGCTGCGCGCCTGGCAGGTCCAGGCCGGTCGAGTCAAGCTCTACCTTCTGGATAGCAATGATGCGGCGAACGTCCCCGCTCACCGAGGGATCACCAGCGAGTTGTACGGTGGCGGGCCGGAGTTGCGCCTCAAACAAGAATTGCTTCTCGGGATTGGCGGCTGGCGATTGCTCAGCGCGCTGGGCATCAAGCCGGAAATCTGTCACTTGAATGAAGGGCATGCGGCCTTCGCGATTCTGGAGCGTGCCCGGAGCTTCATGGAAGAAACCGGGCAGCCTTTCGAAGTCGCGCTGGCCGTCACGCGGGCGGGAAACCTCTTCACCACCCACACCGCAGTGGCCGCCGGTTTTGATCGTTTCACTCCGGCTCTCATCGACCAATACCTCAGAGGGTATGCTGAGGAGAAACTCGGCATAACACTCCACGATTTGCTGGCCCTGGGCCGCGAGAATCCCGACGACTTGTTGGAGAGTTTCAACATGGCCTATCTGGCAATCCGGGGGAGCGGGGCGGTGAATGGCGTGAGCCGCTTGCATGGGAGAGTCAGCCGGCACCTGTTTGAACCTCTTTTTCCCCACTGGCCAGCGGACGAAGTGCCCGTCGGACACGTAACCAACGGAGTTCACATGCCAACCTGGGACTCGGCGGCAGCCGACGATCTCTGGACAGGAGCCTGTGGAAAAAACCGCTGGCTGGGGCCGACGGAAAACCTGGAACAGCATATTCGCCGCCTCTCCGATGCCACGCTCTGGCAATTTCGTTGCGCCGCCAGCAAATCTCTTGTTGAATACGCTCGCGAACGATTGTCCGGACAACTAGCTGCCTCCGGAGCGTTGCCCGAGGCGATTGCCGAGGCGAAACATCTATTTGATCCCAATGTGTTGACACTGGGCTTTGCGCGGCGATTCGCAACCTACAAGAGACCCAACCTGCTGCTGCACGACCCGCAGCGACTGCTTCGTCTATTGAGCAATTCCCAGCGCCCCGTGCAACTCATCATCGCTGGAAAGGCACATCCGGCGGATCAGGCGGGGCAGGCTCTGATCCAGGAATGGATTCATTTCATCCGGCGGCCCGAGGCACGTCCCCATGCGATCTTCCTCAATGACTATGACATGCATTTGACCGAGCAATTGGTGCAGGGCGTGGACGTCTGGATCAACACGCCACGCCGGCCTTGGGAGGCTTGCGGCACGAGCGGTATGAAAGTGCTCGTCAATGGCGGCATCAATCTGTCGGAGTTGGATGGCTGGTGGGCGGAGGCGTACATCCCCGAGGTGGGGTGGGCGTTGGGAGACGGTCAGGAACATGGTGACGATCCGGCCTGGGACGCAGCCGAAGCGGAGGCCCTCTACGGACTGCTCGAGCGCGAGGTGATCCCGGAGTTTTATGCCCGAGACGAAAATGGCATTCCCACCGCATGGGTCAGGCGGATGCGGGAAAGCATGGCGCGCTTGACACCGCAGTTCTCTGCCAACCGCGCGGTGCGCGAATACACCGAGCAACATTACCTTCCGGCCGCCGCCGCCTACCGTGAACGCGCTTCCGATAAAGGCGTAGTGGGCCGGAACATCGTCACTTGGGAACATACCCTGAAAGAGAAATGGGGCGCGCTACGCTTTGGTGAGGTGAAGGTACAGACAAACGCGACCATGCACATATTTGAGGTGGAAGTGTATCTCAACGGCCTCGATCCGAACGCCGTACACGTCGAGGTGTATGCTGATGGGATCCATGGCAGCAGCCCAATCCGACAGGAGATGGCGCTTGTCCGGCCGTCGACTGGAGGATCGCCAGAGGGCGTCTATCGTGCATCGGTCTCGGCGGTCCGCCCCGTAACGGACTATGTGCCGCGCATCATACCGCACTGCGCCGGCGTTGCGATCCCGCTGGAAGACTCGCGAATCCTGTGGCAGCGATGACTGAACGCGCGATGCTCATAACATGAAGTACGTCAATTGATTCATTACCAAAAGTGTACCCCGCACCCGACCTTGGGGTCGGGGAGGCTTTGGGAAGCGCGGGACTGGGAGAGAAGAATGTCAGAGAGAACTAAGGCTGCGACGAATCAGCCGGGCATGGGCGCTATCCCTGGCGCAAACGGAGTAACCTTTCGGGTATGGGCGCCCCATGCCGCCAAGGTATACGTGACCGGAACCTTCAATCGACTGGAGTCAGGACATCAACGCCACTGTTCAAGGAGGAGAACGGGTACTGGTCAGTTGCCGTGCCAGAGGCAAAGACGGGGGATCGAGTACAGATATTTGATTCACTGTCCTGCCGATTCGAAGATCCCTCCTCTCTCTCGTATTGATCCGTATGCCAGAAAGGTAACGAACTCGAAGGGTAACGGAATTATCTACGACCCGAGAGCGTTTGATTGGGGTCGTGACAGCTTCACCATGGCCACGTGGAATCAGCTCGTAATTTACGAGATGCACGTCGGCACGTTCAACGTTAAGGAAGAGGGGCACGCGGGCACTTTTGAGAGCGCGATTGAAAAGTTTCCGTACCTTAAGGAACTGGGTATCAATGCCATCGAAGTGATGCCGATCATGGAGTTTTCCGGCGAGTTTTCATGGGGTTACAATCCGGCTCATCCCTTTGCCGTCGAGAGCATTTACGGCGGACCGGACGCCTTTAAGCTCTTTGTGAAAGCGGCCCACGAGCACGGTATCGCTGTCATCGTAGATGTCGTATACAACCACTTTGGTCCTGGCGATCTTGATTTGTGGCGGTTTGACGGTTGGAGCGAAAATGAGAAGGGGGGAATTTACTTTTACAACGATCATCGCTCGCAAACACCCTGGGGCGAGACGCGCCCGGATTATGGCCGGGGTGAAGTTCGCCAATATCTGCGAAATAACGCCCTGATGTGGTTCGAGGAGTACCACGTCGACGGCTTACGTTGGGACATGATTGTCTTTATCAAGAGCATTGACGGCGATACAGGAAATCCGGCCAATGACATTCCGGATGGCTGGAGCGTGATGCAGTGGATCAATGTGGAAATCCAGCAACTGTTTCCCGGCAAAATCAGCATCGCCGAAAGTATGCAGGGATAATCTCTGGGTCACCAAAGATGTCGGAGCGGGCGGCGCTGGCTTCAATGCGCAATGGGATGCCGAATTTGTTCACCCCGTTCGCCAAGCCGTTATTGCTCGGGATGATGCCTCCCGCGATCTGGGGGCAGTCTGCAAAGCGATTGAGTATCGCTACGATTTGGATGTCTTCCGGCGGGTCATTTTTACCGAGTCGCACGACGAGGTCGCCAATGGCCGAGCCCGCGTGCCCGAGGAGATCTGGCCAGGCAAGGTGGACAGCTGGTTTTCCAAGAAACGCTCCACGTTGGGCGGTGCTCTTGTTCTTACTTCGCCCGGTATCCCGATGATTTTTGAAGGGCAGGAGTTGCTGGAAGATCGCTGGTTCCAGGACAAAGTCCCGATCGACTGGTCCCGAGTTGAGGACGAACACGGTATTCTCGGAATGTACCGGGATCTGATCGCCCTACGGCGCAATCTGTCGGGTGTGACGCGGGGGTTGTGCGGTCAAAATGTGCATCTCTATCATTTCAACGATGGGGCCAAGATCATCGCTTTTCATCGCTGGGACAAACAAGGCCCAACCGACAGCGTCGTTGTGGTGGTGAATATGAGGAATCAAAACCGCGATGGTTATGTCATCGGTTTTCCGCGAGCCGGATTGTGGAAAACGCGATTTAACAGTGACTCATATAACTACGGCCCAAAGTTTGCCAATCATCCCGCCCCTGATGTCGAAGCCCATGAGGAAAACATCGATGGGCTGCCCTGCTCCGGAAAAATCAATATCGGGCCATACACGGTGGTAATGTTTTCGCAGGATGAGTAAGAATTCGATTTAAGACAATTTTAATTATCACTCTGCACCTATCCTGGCAGGCAACCTCCCTGGCGGCCACGGGGCGTGTTAAGGTCGTTCCACGAACAATGCAATATATACGCAGTGTCATGGCCAGCCGCAGTTCCTTCACCAGCTGAACCTGCAGAGTGGCGAAGGACCGCTCAATCCGCCCCATCACCTGCGGAATTTGCGCGGTGATCCATTCAATCCCCAGCTTCAGCGCTCCGATTCTATCGGCACTCTCGCCGCCGATGAAACCGGACATTCTCACCTTTCCGACCCCGCGGTTGAGCAGCGTGCGGTTATTGCGGCACCCGTAACAGACCCGCGCTTGCGCGAACCCTCAGAGTCGCAACCGCAGCGCGGTTCGCGGCTCCTGCGTGCTCTGGCCCGAAACGTCGAGTTCGCCATGCGGGCCAGACAGCGGGCGCGGCGCGGACTCGCACAGAACACGCCGTCCAGAGATTCGATCAGTGGACGGCGCCACAAGGGGCTAGATTTCTTTTGAGAGCACATCCTGCAATATCGTCTTTTTCACACTCAGGTCGGCCGCCAACCTTGTCAGGCAGCCGTTCTCTTCCTGGAGTTGCTTGAGATGCCGTACCTGGCCGATCGCCAAGCTCAGGTGTTGCTTCTTCGACCGTTAGGATGTCTGCTCGGTGATCCCCGCCTGCCGACAGACTGTCACGACGAGCACGCTCATCTCAGCCTGCTTTAGAATACCCGCTATTTGCTCAACAAAGAAATGCTTGCGCTGTACGGCAATCGCCATCCCAAGGTAAAAACTTCCGCGGGTACTTAACCCTGTGCTGTGTGCCAGAAAATGGGGAGCCAACCACCTTGTGACGTTGCCGCTCGTCCACTCCCATTGCCATGTGTCTTCTTTTGAACAGACACGCTTTTCCCGAGTGCCTACGATATCGTTTCGGGTCACCTGCTGGGGTTTCGAAATGAAGCGTCAGCATAGACGAGGTGTTGCATGACATCGTGACATCGGGCAGGCCGCCTGACCGCGGAAAACGAGCCTTTCAGAGCCCCGAGGGTCACATTCTTTTGCAGCACTCAACAGGGGCGAGAAATGACACTTACAGGGATGGATGTACTCTTGGTCGGTCAGAATCTCCATGGGGCCCATACTTTGACGGAACGGCTGCACCGATGGGGATTCACATGCCACCGTGCCAATAGCATGCGGGCGGCCCTTGATCTGCTTGGTTCACGTCCGTTTGATTTGGTGCTCAGCAATATACATCTCCGCGATGGAACTGGATTTGGTTTCCTGGTGGCTTTGGCCGGTCTTCCGGTTACCGTGTTCCTTTGTTTACCGGTCGAAAATAGCTGCTTTTGGCTGCCCGCCATCGATGGTGGAAATGAATGCTTGGGATTATTGCCGGCGCTCCGGCCTTCTGAGTTTGCCAGCACACTCGTAGAAATGGTCCGGTGTGTAGCCGCCGTGCCGCAAGCCAACTAACCACTCCAGAGGCCGGGATCGGCTGCCCCGTAGTCCAATCGAGAAAGGAAAAAGCAATGACACACGATTCTTCACGTAAACCGTCACAATCCACTAGCAGTGATTTGAATCCCGTATCGGCCCGCGAACTTTTCGAGCACACGCAAGGCATGGTCGATATGGTGGCTCGGCGCGCATTTGAGATTTTCGAAAGCCGCGGACACGTGCACGGACACGACCGGGAGGACTGGTTTCTCGCGGAATCCGAGCTGTTGAGGCCGGTGAAAGTCCAGGTCGTAGAATCCGACGGCCATCTCATCGCGCACGCGGAGATTCCCGGATTTCTTCCGCACGAGATCAAGGTCAGCATCGAGCCTCGGCGGCTGAAAATAGGAGGCCGGACGGAAACTTCCGAAAAACGTAACGACGGCGAAACCGTTATGTATTCTCTGGAGCATTCCCTCCTGCCCGCGAAGCAGATTTTTCATGTGGCCGAGCTGCCCGCCGAGGTCGATCCTTCAAAAGCCAAGGCGACGTTCACGGGCGGTAGGCTCGAAATCGTGATGCCAAAGGTGGCTCCCGCAAAAAGCTCTCGAGTGGAGACGAAGCCAACGTTGTCCGCAGAAGGCGATACTTCCGTGCAAGCCGGGATCGAACCAGCCGGCAGTCCGCCAGTTGTCACGGCGGCTAAAAAGCCGATCGTCAAGGCGCGAGCAGCGTCGTCGAAAAGATAGCGTCGACAAAGCGCGCGCCATCCGGCCAGTCGAAGAAGGCTCTGGAACCCTCTCATGGCATCTCCGATGAAGAGTACGGGAGAACCGACACACCAACGTGCGAAGTGTTTGTTGAGCACCACTTTAGGCGGCACGCTTGCGCTTAAGGGGGCCAAATGAAAAGAGCGGCACCGATCTCGGCGCTGTTTATGGACATCGGCGGTGTTGTATTGACCGACGGGTGGAATCATCATATCAGCAAACGGGCGGCGAAGAAGATTACCCAGAACGGCAGACCGGCAGGAAGTCTACATCGAAGACACCCCGATGTTCGTCCAGATAGTGCAAAGTGCGGGGATTCGCAGCATTCTTCACGCGGATTACAAGTCTACGTGCGCACAACTATCCGCACTTGGGCTGGAGACTATCGAGTGAGGTTAACTCACAAAAAGAAGGAGATAGTATGCCTACACCACATCGTTCCGCACCAGAACGGGCCCGGAAGTCCAGCGCGATGGACTTCCAGCGCGAAAACCGGCGTTGGCACGGCCCTCGGCAACAAGAGCCAGGTCTGGTTCACGCTGAGCCATGGAATTTTCAACGAGATCTATTACCCCCGCATTGACCAAGCCTGCATCCGCGACATGGGAATGATAGTCACGAACGGAACGACTTTCTTTTCTGAAGAGAAACGCAATGCGGAACACACAGTGGAATGGCTGGCTGGCGGCGTGCCGGCATTCCGGTTGGTCAATACCTGCCGTGATGGCCGCTACCGCATCGAAAAGCAGATTGTGAGCGATCCACATCGGAGCACGGTGTTACAGAAGGTCCGGTTTATCGCGCAGCAAGGCGCAATGTCCAGTTATCACCTTCATCTGCTGCTCGCGCCGCACCTGGGAAACCAGGGCAGTGGCAATACCGCATGGGTAGACGAACTTGAGGGCACGCCGCTGCTGTTTGCGCAGCGGAAAGACAGCGCTTTGGCGCTGGCATGCTCGGCTCCGTGGTCGAAGCGCTCTGTTGGCTACGTCGGTTCGTCTGACGGCTGGCAGGACCTGAAGGCGCACAAACTGATGACCTGGGAATACACGCGGGCTGAGAACGGCAATGTGGCTCTGACTGCCGAGATCGATCTCTTCAAGTCGCAGGGAGACTTCGTGGTAGCGCTCGGGTTTGGCAACAACCCGAAAGAAGCGGCCCAGAATGCCATTGCCAGCCTGCATGACGGTTTTGAAAAAGCAAAGCACGACTATATCGCCGGCTGGCAGGAGTGGATAAAAACGCACCCATTCCCGAAGGGAAGCAAACTTCCTGAAGGCGATCTTTCCCGGATCAGCCTCGCCGTACTGCGCACCCACGAGTCCAAAACCGCCCCCGGCGGCCTGATCGCCAGTCTCTCCATCCCGTGGGGATTCAGCAAGGGCGACAATGATTTGGGCGGTTACCATCTCGTCTGGTCGCGCGACATGGTGGAAGCGGCAGGTGGCTTGCTCGCTGGCGGCGCGCACGAGGATGTGCGCCGCGTGCTCGTTTATTTGCAGGCAACTCAACGGCCGGATGGGCACTGGTCGCAGAACATGTGGCTGGATGGCTCACCCTATTGGGACGGAATCCAACTGGACGAGACGGCCTTGCCGATTCTCCTTGTGGATCTGGCCCATCGCGAAAAGGCATTGTCCGAGACCGATGTGGCCCGGTTCTGGCCGATGGTGCGAAAGGCCGCGGGCTATTTGGTCCGCAACGGCCCGGTGAGCCCGCAGGATCGCTGGGAGGAGGATCCCGGCTATTCGCCGTTCACGGTCGGGGCGGAAATCGCCGCGCTCCTGGCGGCGGCGGATCTGGCCGATTCGAATCACGAGGCATCCATCGCAACCTACCTCCGCGAAATCGCCGATGTGTGGAACACATCCATCGAACGCTGGATGTACGTTAGCGGTACGGATTGGTGCCGGAAGTTCAACGTCGAAGGATATTACGTCCGAATCGCCCCGAAGGAGACCGGCACCGGCGTGTCGCGTTTCCAGAACAATGTGCATGTCAAGAACGTTTCGGCCGCCGAGGACACGCGCCGGGCCAGTCATCTGATAAGTCCCGACGCGCTGGCACTGGTGCGTTTTGGGTTGCGCGCTGCCGATGACCAGCGCATCCGCGACACCGCCAAAGTCATCGACGCCTTGCTCAAGGTGGAAACCCCGACAGGTTCCACCTGGCATCGCTACAACGACGACGGCTACGGGGAGCATGAGGATGGTTCGCCGTTTGACGGAACGGGAATCGGTCGTGGCTGGCCGCTGCTCACCGGCGAGCGAGCCCATTACGAACTGGCGGCAGGCGGGGTCGAAAATGCAAAACGACTTCTGGCCGCATTGGAATCCTTTGCCAACGCGGGAGGCCTGATATCGGAACAAGTCTGGGACTCTCCGGACATACCGGAACGTGAACTGCATTTTGGCAGGCCGTCCGGCTCTGCCATGCCGCTGGTCTGGGCACACGCCGAGTATCTGAAGCTGCGCCGCTCGCTGCGCGACAGCCGGGTCTTCGACCTGCCGCCGCAAACCGTGCAACGCTATCTGAAGGAAAAAACCGTTTCTCCGCGCCTGACCTGGCGGTTCAACCACAAGCTGCGCTCGCTGCCGCCCGGAAAAATCCTGCGCATCGAGTTGATGGCTCCGGCGGTCATTCACTGGACTGCCGATGATTGGAAAACCTGCGAAGACTTGGAGACTCACGATGCCGGGCTGAAGATTCATCTGGCCGATCTTCCGACCCAATCGCTTCCACGAGGAAAGCAGATCAAATTCACGTTCTATTGGCCGGGCGCCAGTCATTGGGAAGGCAACGACTTCATGGTTCGCATTGCTGCTTGGCGCAGAGGGGACCTTGTCTCGGCTGAAAGTAATGAGACCAATGGGAGATAAGGCTAGATCGGAAGTGAACGGATTTGTTTACTTCGCTGTGGGGGTCGCTGCTCTCGGCGGCCTGCTCTTTGGCTATGATACGGGCGTTATTTCCGGGGCCATATTGTTCATTACAAATCAGTTTTCCCTGTCGGCCACCATGGAGGAAATTGTCGTCAGTTCCGTTTTAGTGGGTGCCGTTGTCGGCGCGACTATCGGCGGTGTTCTGACTGGCCGCTTTGGCCGCCGCACAATGATCATACTGGCGGGCGTTATCTTTACGGTCAGCGCCATCGGCACGGCTCTGGCACCAACGGTTAGCTGGATGATTGCGGCCAGGGTGGTGAGCGGAATCGCCATCGGCATCGCTTCATTTATCTCCCCGATGTATATCGCCGAACTGGTGCCATCAAAGGTCCGCGGTTCATTGGTGGCGGTCAACATGCTGGCGATTACCACCGGCATCGTCGTTGCTTACCTGGTGGACTATGCGTTTTCCGGGATTCACGGATGGCGATATATGTTTGGCCTGGCGGCAATACCATCCATCGCCCTGATCATTGGAATGTGGCGCTTGCCCGACAGCCCGCGCTGGTTGATCAGCAAGTCAAGGGTGGAAGAGGCGAGGCGGATTCTACAGCGCGCACGGACGGCATCAAACGTAAGTCCGGAAATCACGGACATCCAGAAGAGCTTGAAACAACAAGGTGCCGGCGGGATGGAAGGACTGTTCCAGCCTTCACTCAGGGTGCCTATGATTGTCGGCTTGGGGCTGGCCGTATTTCAGCAGATAACCGGCATTAACACAGTCATCTATTACGCCCCGACTATTTTCAAGTTCGCCGGCATAGCCGCTGTGGGTCCCGCGATCCTGGCCGGAGCGGGGTTGACCATGGTCATGTGGCTTTTTCATGTGCTGGCCATCTTTCTGCTGGACCGCGTTGGCCGGAGGCCTTTGTTGTTGATCGGAGTGGCCGGTCAGATTGTCGGCCTGGCGATTTTGGGTGCAGCTTTTCAATTCCAGCAGTTGGCCAGTGTCAAGAGTTATGTCGCTATTGGCGGCTTGGTGATCTATGTCGCTTGCTTCGCTTTTGGACTCGGGCCGATCTTCTGGCTGCTGATTTCCGAGATCTATCCTTTGAAGATCCGGGGCGCGGCCATGAGCGCCGTGACGGTTACCAACTGGGCCTTGAACCTGGTGGTGGCCGTAACCTTCCTGACCCTGGTCGGGGTTCTAGGACACGCGGGTACTTTCTGGTTATACGGCGTAATCGCGGTCGGTGCCTGGATCTTTTTTTATCTGCTGGTGCCGGAAACCAAAGGAAAGACTCTGGAGCAAATTGAAGAGCACTGGCGGTCGGGAAAGCCTGCACGGGCATTATGAAGGCATGGCAAAGCGGATATGATGCGCACCCTTTCTAAAACTACAAAATGACGAAGGATTCATCCATGAAACCGGCTAACGCTCGTATCCTGACGATCAACGGCGGCTCGTCGAGTATCAAGTTCGCGCTCTTCGATGCCGGTGACTCGCTCCGCCGGATTCTGGAGGGCGGTCCGTCACGGAAATTCCGGGGTATCCTCGCCGGGAACTTCCGGCCGCGAGAAGAAAAATGGAATCCCAGTCTGGCTTGCGGGGTTCGACTCCCCCCGCTTACAAGTAGATGGAGGCCTTATGTCAATTAAGAAACAGCCGGCTGTCGATTGGAATGCTTTCCTCGCCAGCTTTTCCCACGGCAAGACGATTATCGAATGTACAGCGGACCGCAATATCTTTCGCCAGGGCGATCCCGCGGATTCCGTGTTTTATCTCCGACAAGGCAAGGTGAAGCTCTCGGTCACTTCGCAACAGGGCAAGGAAGCGATCGTTTCCGTTTTGGACGCCAACGAGTTCTTCGGCGAGGGATGCCTCGCAGGTCAGCCGTTGCGCATCGCAACTGCTATCGCGGTGACGGATTGCACTCTTGCCAGGATTGAAAAGTCGCTGATGACGCGGATATTGCACGAGCGGCACGAAATCTCGGAACTGTTCGTCGTCCATCTGCTTTCACGCAACATTCGATTCGAAGCGGATCTCGTCGACCAGCTTTTCAACTCCAGCGAGAAGCGACTGGCTCGGATTCTCTTACTTCTCGCTCATTTCGGTAAGGAAAGCAGAACCGAAACCGTGCATCCCGGAATCAATCAGGAACACTTGGCGCAAATGGTCGGCACCACCCGGTCGCGGATCAGCCATTTCATGAACAAGTTCAGGGCGCTTGGCTTCATCGATTACACTGGCAACGGCGCACTGACGGTGAACAGCAGCCTCCTGAGCGTGGTCTTGCACGAATAGTTTTCCCTTTCTGTTCCTTCGGCGGTTTCAGCTAGCTCAACACTGGACTTCCCTTCTTATCCATTGGCCTGAGCAATTGTGCTCACACGCGTGAGCCATACGGTGCTGCCAGGCAACTGGCATAGGGGATATAAACGATGAGCCGGAAGTTAGAGGCCAGGATCTGTTGGGAGCACAACTTCGTGAACGATTCGCTTTGATTCTCGTGCCGCTCGTTGCGCTCCTCGTTCATTTTTGTTTTATGGGAACTCGTCGAAGAAATAGACCGAACGACCAAGGGGTGAGCTGTGAAAGTTAATTTCTTAGGCCGGATAAGGGTGGCAACGATAGTGACAGCGGTGCTGTTGGCAGGCGTCCCCGCCATTGCCAAGCAACAGCAGCAGCAACATCAGCAGGCACAAAAGGGTAAAAAACAGTCCCGAAGACAAAAACAGGGGCAGCAGCGGAACCAGCAGCAGAACCAGAATCGGCAGGCGCAGCAGCGCGCCCAGCAGCAGAACCAGAATCGGCAGGCGCAGCAGCGCGCCCAGCAGCAGAACCAGAATCGGCAGGCGCAGCAGCGCGCCCAGCAGCAGAACCAGAATCGGCAGGGGCAGCAGCGCGCCCAGCAGCAGAACCAGAATCGGCAGGCGCAGCAGCGCGCCCAGCAGCAATGGCGCCCGGCCCAGAACTGGCAACAGCGCGTTCAGCAACAGCGACCAAACCAGAATCAGCAGCAAGTCCGTCTATCGCAGCAGGGTCGGCAGAACCTGATTCGGGTCCAGCAGCAGCGTCTGAGCCAGTACCGTCAGAATCTAAACCAGCGGCAACCTGTCGAACGACAACGTGCCGCACAGCTTCAGCAACAACACCGCATAGCGCAGTACCGCTTCCAGCAGCAGTACTTCCAGCAGGAACAGCAGCAGCAGATGGATTTCCAGAGCGACCGCCTCAATTACAACACCAATCCATACTTCTACACCGCCTTTAACTATCGTTACACCCGTGGCGGCCAGTACTACGAAACCAACCGATACGGGGCCAATATGCTTCGCGAGGCCGTGAACAATGGATATCAGGAAGGCTTCCTTTGCGGACAGGCAGACCGGCAGGATCACTGGGGTTCCAACTACCACGGCTCGTATGCCTACCAGGACGCGAACTACGGCTATGATGGCTATTATGTAAGCCAGGCTGACTACAACTACTATTTTCGTCAGGGTTTCCGCCGCGGCTATGAAGATGGCTACGACAGCCGCTATCGATATGGCCGCTATTCGGGCGGCAGATACACGATCTTGGGCGCCATCCTGGGATCAATCCTGGACATGCAGATACGCCACTAGGCAGCAGTGAGGCCAGGGCGCACGGGTTCGGGGCTGAGGGTTCGGTTCGCCAGCGGTTGGCGCTTAAAAGGAGCCCACAATGCTTGGAACGATATTGATAGTTCTTCTGATCCTGGCGCTCGTCGGTGCGTTGCCGCGATGGTCGCACAGCCGCCGGTGGGGATATGCGCCGACGGGAGGGTTAGGTCTGATTCTCGTCGTTGTCGTGGTTCTGGTGCTTCTCGGTCGTCTTTAGATGTTTCGCCACCGGGTCCGTGCGCGTGGACCGCGCCCAGCTGGCCGGCGAATGTCTGTCAGTTCGAGCCGAGAGTGCATGAAGCAGATCGCCGCTATGCGGACGGAGGCCAGCAATGGATGAGTTCAAACGACGTGTAATCACATTTCTCGAGAAAGAAATCAAGACGTACCAAGCGCTTTCCTTGTTTCTGGCGAAGAAGAACATCAAGGAACACCTCCGGATAGGTGAGAAGGCAGTTCTTCTTGGTCCGCACTTTTATAAACAGAGAATCAAGGAAGCTACGGCACTCATAACGTACTGTCGCAAAGTGAATTAGACTTCGACATCCCCGGAGCCGCCTTATCCCATGTGGGTCTGCTCGCCGCCAGCTGCGCCCGGGAAGATGACAAAGAACAGGCCCTTCCTGTTGGAGCCTTTCTCCCTATTACACATGACAAGTGGCGCAGGATTGAGCAATTGTGACCAGAAGCCCGAGCGATTCTGAACTGACGGGGAGTTTTCCTTGGGTTATAAGCAGGTGAGAATCTCTGCCAGCACGTGACAATGCCTCGTAAGCGTTCCGGACTGTATGGGTATGGCACCACATAGATTCACCTGTCTGGCAGGCGGCTTTTATTGTGACGGGGCAGAAAAGAACGCCCCAAAAGGAACGGTAAATGAAAACGAAGAATCGATTCAGAGTAGTAGCGATGATCTTATGCTTGTCCCTGGCGGCTCTGGCGACTGTGCCCAGTGCGAAGGCAGACGAGTGGAACAAGAAGACCGTCGTAACGTTCAGCGCCCCGGTCGAAGTTCCGGGCGTGGGCGCTCAGGTATTGCCGGCAGGCACGTATGTCTTCGAGCTGATGGATTCACCCTCTGACCGAAATATCGTCCAGATCTTCAACGAAGCCGGAGACCATGTGTATACAACCATTCTTGCCATCCCCAATTACCGCCTGAAGCCAACCGACAAAACGGTAATGACGTTCAGCGAGAGGCCGGAAGGTCAACCGGAAGCCATCGAGGCATGGTTTTATCCGGGGGCGCAATGGGGCCAGGAATTTGTTTATCCCAAGGACAAGGCTATTGTACTGGCGAAGCTGACCGGAGAGCCTATTCTCGCGACAACTGAGACGCCGACTCAACCAGCAGCGTTGAAGACCGTTCCAGTCGAAGCCATTACTCCCGCAGGAGCAGAGGTCCCGGCAGATCAAGTGGTCGAAGCCCCGCCGGCACAGGCAAAGTCTACAGAAGTGGCTGCTGCCGAACCTACCACCATGCCAAAAACTGCAAGCGACATACCGCTTTTGGGACTGCTTGGGCTGATATCCCTGGGCGCAGGCCTTGCGGTGACGTTGGCATTGAAACAAGCTGCCTAAACCAGAAAGTAGACGCTTTGCGCGAAGAACAAACCAACATCGCACGCAAGGGGTTTCATTCATGGAAACGCTTCAAGTGCTGATAGCTTGGCCCGGGCCAACTGATCCAGGCGCCGGATTGGTGCTGGAGGGGGTGACATGCGAGTGTCATCCCCTCCTTCATGAACTAAAGAGTTGTCGCAACCAGAGCGCCTGGCCTTCGGCTGGCGCTAAGGCGCTAAAAGTCCGCTAACGGAGCAGGATGATGAGAGAGCATCCAACATCAGCACACCGTGAGAGAGCAGCCGCCGCTTCTTTGAGCCTTCCGTCAGAGAGCTGACGAACGGATGTTCATGACCGGTCTTGGGGTGTCCATGTTTATATATATCATCACCGAGTACGCCACTGTTCTGCTGGTGCTTCTGGCCGTTACGGCGCCGGTGTTTACGGTTTGCCTGATCTTCCTCGTACTCGAAGAAGGATGCAGAGTCGCGGCAAGGAAGGTGAAGAAGTCGCTCGCGAACGGCGACATTCCGTTGCTCGGAAGCTGGAGAACGGCTGAGCCTCGCGAGCGCTGCTGGCCGCGCCGGCCCTTGGCGGGGAGGTAGAGTGTGCGCGCCGCGAGGCTATTCAACGCGGGAGTACGCAACGGGAAGTCATGGGCCACCACCCATCGACTCCTCGTGGGGCTTTTCTTCCTGATCGTTCTGCCCAGCGTTGCCCGCCCGCAAGCAGGTCCGCCCTCCGACCGCCGCCAGAGCGAACCTGGCACAATCAGGGTAAGCAGTTGGCCTTGTGGTCCTGCACGCAACCGTGCAGAACCATAGGGGCGATATTGTTTCGGGTCTCGACCAGGGCGATTTCCACGTTTACGAGAATGGAGTCTTGCAACAGATTACCTACTTCAGCGGCAAAGATATCCCGGTTACAGTCGGCCTGGTTATTGACAACAGTGGCAGCATGGGGCCCAAGCGGTCGGAAGTGATTGTCGCTGGTCTGGCCTTTGCTCGATCCAGCAACCCGCAAGACCAGATGTTCGTGGTCAATTTCAACGAGCATGTTCGGTTTGCCCTTCCCGACAACACACCGTTCACGGACCAGCCAAGTCAACTGAATGTTGCGCTATCCCGCATCAAAGCAGACGGGGAGACCGCGCTCTACGACGCGATTGCCGCCGCGCTGGAACACTTGAAGAGCGGCGATCGGGACAAAAAAGTGCTGATCGTGATCAGCGATGGGGGAGACAACGCGAGCCATCACACGCTTGCCCAGGTCATTGCCGCGGCGAGACGGTCCGACGCCATCATCTACACCCTGGACATCTCGGACCAGAATGATCCCGACAACAACCCTCGCATTCTCAAGCAACTTGCCAAGGACACAGGCGGCGAAGCCTTCCGGCCGCATTCATTAAGCGACCTTGTCCCGATTTGCGAGCAGATCGCCCGCGACATTCGCAACCAGTACACCATCGCGTATGTTCCCACGAACCGAAAGCAGGACGGAACCTATCGGGCCATCCAAGTGAAGGCCGCGGCGCCGGGTCGTGGACGCTTGTTCGTCCGCACCCGTACCGGTTACACCGCACCCTCGAAACCTCAAACCATTTCCGGTAACCCAAGCGACCGGCCATGAGATTCAAATCCCAGAAGCGCATGCTTCATCAGCGGCGAACCCGATTGGTCCTCCGTTGGAGCCGATACCTCTTTTTTGCCGTCGGCATCCTGGCGCTGAGTTACGTCGGGTATGCGATGGTCGACGCGAGGCTCTATCAGGCCTACCAAACCTGGCGGTTTGAGCGGGCCTTGGAAAGCGTGAAGCCGGCTATCGGCAGCGTTGAACAGGTTCACTCCGCCGCCTCTTCCAGCCCCGGCCGAAGCGGGCCGCGCCAGGGTTGAGAGTGCTGCCCCAGAAGGATTCCCCCTGGGGCAAATCGAGATCCAGCAGCATCGGCCTTACGGCGATGATCGAGGAAGGCGACAACGGAGGGATTTTGCGACGGGCGGTTGGCCACGTTCCGGGAACCGCGCTGCCGGGCCAGCAAGGGAACGTCGTGATCGCAGGACACCGCGATACGTTTTTCAGACCGCTCCGCAATATCCATAAGGGTGATGAAATCACCTTGACGACGTTACGCGGATCGTACCGCTATCGCGTGGATTCTACCGAAGTCGTCGGGCCCCAGGACACGGAAGTGCTGGACGATTCCCCGGGCGCAATTCTGACCCTGGTGACCTGTTACCCGTTCTATTTTGTTGGGCCCCGCACCTAAAAGATTTATCGTCCGGGCGCATCAGATTGTCCGATGAGGCAAACCTGCATTATCTGAATATCAGTATCGCAGCCGTGGCGGTCAAAGAGCCCTAACGAATGCAAGGCCACTACTTGTTCATCGTTAGTCACAACGACATGCTGGCCAATAGCGCACCGCGCCTCGCTGTGGTTCGCGAACAATATGAAAAGGCCCCCAGGTCCCCAAAAGCTGCTGAACCTTTCCAGCGGTGGCCACGCCCGGTCCATTTTCGCTACCGACCAGGGCCCGCGCCTCTTCCACACCATCCTTCATTTTTCGACACCCTGAAGACTTCTAGCGCGACACGAAATAGACCAAGCGGCCCTCCGCCGCCATTTTAATAAGAGGAGACTCTAGGCAAGGACAATTTGCTGCGGCTTCTTGGGCGCCCCGGTGAGTAGTGGCTAAAGACAATCCGAAGGGCAATCCCAGCCTTGCGAAATACGCCTGGAAGCCGGGCCACCGTCGAGCGACACCATGCACCGTTTGTTCCCGCGCTGCGGGAGCGGGTACGGGACCTCATGGAAAATGGCGAAGGCTTGGAGAAAATCGCGGACAGTCGCCTCCGAGAGAGAGGCAACCGAATTGAGCCAGCAAGAGTTGTGGCGGGCAGATCTGTAAGCCGGATTCTGTCCGAAGCGCGTCCCAAATTGCGGCCTGCGCTCCGGGGCGATCATTCCTCTGGGCCCGGCATCGCTGCCGGGCTCAAGCGACCTACCCGAGGGTTTAACGGGCCGGGCCAGCCCTTCCCTCCTATTTGGCCTTGCTCCACGCGGGGTTTTCCATGCCGCCCCGATTGCTCGGGACGCGGTGGGCTCTTACCCCACCGTTTCACCCTTGCTCGCGCTCCCTGGCCGATCTCGACGAACCCGAAGGTTTTGCCTCGGGCCTGTCATGGAGGCCAGCGAGCGCGGGCGGTCTGGTTTCTGTGGCACTTTCCGTGGCCGGATTCTCGCGAATCCGACCCCCTGGCGTTACCAGGCGCGCTGCCCTGCGGAGTCCGGACTTTCCTCGAGCCAGCCTCCCGAAAGAGGCCGACACGCGATCACCCGATCTGCCCGCCAATCTTCATTATAACCGGTAGCCCAGAAAACCCACCGTGCTGGGGGAAATGACCCTCGCGGGATTGCCGCGCTCCCGTGCGTGGCTGGCGACCCTCAGCGGCCAACCGCCGCAATCCTTTCCCAGCGAAGCAGTTGGACGAACCGGCCCCAGAGCCGCGGCGCGACAGCCCCGATCGAAGCGGGTTGGCGAGGCTCGTGCATGGTCAGGCTCAAAAGGTGGCGTATGCCCGGAGCCCTGCTGCCCACCCTCCGCCGCGGAACCGGACGAGATGGGGGGAAGCATTCGCGGGGCGCTCAACGGTGCGGGGACAGCGGCTCGGTGAGCATCACGCCCGCAAGAAACGAGAATTTTCGGATTTTTCCCCGAACTCTCAGGAGGCAGCAAAATGGAAGTGACAACTCACGGAAACGGCGGATTCCCGCGCCTGGGGCAGCCCGCCCCGGCTTTCGAGGCACAAACCACGCACGGAACGATTCGCCTGGAGGATTTCAAGGGGAGTTGGCTGATTCTCTTCTCTCACCCGGCCGATTTCACCCCGGTCTGCACCACCGAATTCGTCGCCTTCAGCGAGATGGCTCCGGAATTCAAGAAGCGCAACGTCGAACTGTGCGGGTTGAGCATCGACAGCACCTATTCGCACATCGCCTGGGTGCGGAACATCGAGAAGAATTTCGGCATCAAGGTTCCCTTCCCCGTGATTGCGGATCTGAACAAGGAAGTGGCGACGCTCTACGGAATGATCATGCCCGGCGAGAGCAAGACGGAAACCAGCCGGTGCGTTTTCGTGATCGATCCGAACGGCATCCTGCGCGCCATGATCTATTACCCGCTCACCACCGGGCGCAACATGAACGAAATCCTGCGCCTCATCGACGCGCTACAGATGACCGACAAGCACGGCGTGGCGACGCCGGCGAACTGGAAGTCCGGCGACAAGGTCATCGTTCCGCCGCCCGCCACGACAGAGGCCGCCGAAGAGCGCATGAAGGCCGGCTTCGAGACGAAGGACTGGTATTTCAGCAAGAAGGCCGTGTAAGAGCCGTTTTACGCCAGGGCATGGCCTCACAGTCTCATTTGCCATGCCGCCCAGGCTCGCAGGGGCACGTTGCAACGTGCCCCACCACCGCCGACACGCGTTTTCGAGGAGGATGTGATGCCCTGCATCGACAGCAGCGGTGAGTTGACAACGACGGCCGGAAAGATTCTGGCCGCCATGAGCACGGCCGTGCCGCTCAACGAAGTGGCGCAGAAGACGGGCCTTGCCTTGTATCAGGTGCGCAGCGCCGCGCGGGAACTGGTGGAATCGGGCCTCGCGGAGGAGACGGACGGAATTTACGTCGCCGCCGAAGCCGGACGCGCGGCACTCGCGAAAATATCCGGCAAGGCGTGAAACCCGCCTGGTGGCGGCGCCGGCCGCGAAGACCGCAAGCGAAAAGGTTTCAAGGAGAAAAAGCGATGTGGAGAAAATCGTGGATGATACTGACCGCTGTGGCGCTGGCCGCGTTCGTCGCGGGACTGGCTGTGGCGCGGACGCAGCAACTGAATCAGAAGACCATGGAGAACCTTCACACGGCGATGAAGGGCGAAGCGTTCGCCTACGCCAGCTACATGCTCTACGCCGAACAGGCGCGCAAAACGGGACATCCGGAAATCGCCGAGCTGTTCGAGAATGCCGCCAAAACCGAGCGATTCGAGCATTTCGCCGAGGAAGCCGAACTGGCCGGCCTCGTCGGCACGAATGAGGAAAACCTGCGCACGGCCATCAAGGGCGAATCGTACGAATCCACAACGATGTACCGCGAATTCGCCGAGCAAGCCACGAGCGTAGAGGACCACGCCGCCGCCGAGCGATTCGAGGAGATCCGCCAGGACGAAATGAAGCACCGGGCCATGTTCGAAGCGGCGCTCCAAAAACTCGAACAGGCGAGCCAAGGGCACAAATAGGCCGGCGCTGCGCCGTTCACAACTCCGCGGAGCGCGGGAGTTTCCGTTCAAGGCTTCCCGCTCCGCTCTTTCTTTTCTCACCCCGGACGCGCCGGCGTCAATCATTGCACCTTCGGCAATCCCCACAGTAAGATACCGGCGGGCGTTGGCTCCCTCCGGCATGTCGGCCGATGAGCGCGAGGGAGTCGAGGGGTCGATTCCACGGCCCGCATGGGTGATCCGCACAATTCGGGGCAGCAGAATCCTTCGAAGGGTGAAGATCTGACCGGGCGCACGCTCGGCCGCTTCCACGTGAAGTCCCGGCTGGGCGAAGGCGGCATGGGCGAGGTCTACCTGGCCGAGGACACGCGGCTGAAGCGGCAAGTAGCGCTGAAACGGATGGCGCCGCAGTGGCGCGCCGACGCGCGGCTGGCCGAGCGTTTCCGCCGGGAAGTGGAACTGGCCTCGCGCCTCTCGCACCCGCACATCGCCGCGGTCTACGACGTCTTCGAGTACGAGGGTGAATCCTTCCTCGTCATGGAATACGTCGAAGGCGCAACCCTCCGCACGCGGCTCAGCGGTGATCCGATTCCCGTCGACGAATTTCTGGAGATTGCGCGACAGTGCGCTTCCGCTCTCGCCGTCGCGCACGAGCGCGGCGTGCTGCACCGCGACCTGAAACCGGAAAACATCCTGATCACGCGCGACGGCCAGGTGAAAATTCTCGATTTCGGCCTCGCCAAGGAGCTGCCGCGCAGCACCGATTCGACGCTCGCCCTCACCGAACCGGGCCTCAAGGGCACGCCCGGCTACATGGCGCCCGAAGCCTTGCTCGAAAAAGAGGTCGATGCCCGCGCCGATCTCTTCTCGCTTGGCGTCGTCTTCTACGAAATGCTCGCCGGCCGCCATCCGTTCATGGTGCGCGGCGACAGCTTCATCACCACGGTGAACCGCGTGCTCGGCACCACGCCCAAGCCGATCGGCGCGCTCAATTCCAGGGCGACGCCGCAGGTCGAAGCGATCGTGATGCGCCTGCTCGAGAAGGATCCGGTGGCGCGCTACGTGAGCGCGGCGCAGCTCGGCGCCGATCTGAAAGCCGCGGCGGGCGGCAGCGGCGTCGCGCCGCCGATCGGGGCATGGGCGCGAAGACCGCGCCGGTGGAAACGCGCGGCCGTGGCCGTGATTGCGGCCGTGGTGCTGGGCGCGGGAAGTTTTTGGCTTTACCGCAGCCTGACGCGGCCGGTGGTCACAACGCAAGACTGGATCCTGATGACCGACTTCGCGAACCGGACCGGCCAGCCCATTTTCGACGATACCGTCGGTCAGGCGTTGCGCGACGCTCTTCAACAATCACGGCGGGTGCGCTTGGTACCGCGCTCGCAGATGGTCGCCGCGGCCCAGCTCATGGGACGAACCGACGTCACGAAGATCGATCCCGCGCTCGGTCGCCAGATCTGCCAGCGCGAAGGTTACCGCGGGCTGCTGACCGGCGAAATCCGCTCGCTGCCGCCGGATTACGTCGTCAGCGTCACGCTCGAAGATCCCAACAGCGCCACGCCCGTCTATACCGATCAGGCCACATTTCGCGAGCCCGCGCGGCTTTACCCTGCCGTTGATCGCCTGGCGCGGCGGCTGCGCGAGAAACTGGGCGAGTCACTGACCGAAATCCAAAATACCAGCGCGCCGCTGGCGCATGTGACAACGCCGTCGCTCGAAGCCCTGCAACGGTACACGCGGGGACTTCAGCTGAGCGCGGAGGGCCGTTACCCCGAGGCGCTGGCGCTGTTTCAGAGCGCCATCGCCGCCGATCCCAATTTCGCCATGGCCCATCTCTATGCCGCGCAGCTTTACGACACCATGGGCAACATCGATTCGGAGAAAGCGGAGATGGCGAAAGCGGTCGCCGGAATCAGCCACGTTTCCGGCCGCGAGCGGAGTTTCATCCTCGCCATCAACGCCGAGGAGCAGGGCGACTACGACAAGGCCGTCTCCCAGTTCCGCCTCCTGACGGAACTCTACCCCCACGACATCGACGCCTGGAAGGGATTGGGGGAAGCGGCCGAATATGCCAACCTGTTCGAACCGGCCATCGACGCCGAACGCCACGTCCTCGAAATCAGTCCCGACAGCGGAAGCGACTATGGCCGCCTGGTACGAATGCTCAACGAGGCCGAACGTCCGAGCGAGGCGCTGGCGGTTTACCGCACGGCCGAGAAGCGCGGCATCGGCAATCCGCAATTGCATCGGGGCGCGGGCATCGCCTACATGGTTCTGGGAAACGTGGAATCGGCACGGAAGCAATTTGCGCTTTGCGGCCAGTCGGGCGATCTCTACGGTCAGACTCTCGCTTCGATCTTCCAGGCGGACCTGCTCCTATACGAGGGCAGGCTTTCGCACGCGGTGGACGATTTGCGCTCTGGGCTGGTGCTCGACATCAAGCTTGGCAGCGCATCGTGGACGCCCCTGCGCCGCTTGCTGCTCGGCGAAGCGCTGCTGGCGCAGGGCAAAACGAACGAAGCGCGCGAGGATGCTCGAGAGCTTTTGGCGGCAGCCGCGAAAGTGAACCTGGCCGATTCCTACGCCTTCGCCGGCATCCTGGCGCTCGAGACCGGGCAGCGCAAACTGGCCGCGAGCGCCCTGGCCAGGATCAAGAACCTGAGGTCGGCTCAACCAAACTCCACCTACGCCGCCGCTTTCTACAATTACCTGCTCGGTGCCATCCAGTTGGAACAGGATCGCCCAGCCGAAGCCGTCGAAACCGAACAGCAAGCCTACGCGTATGCCCCGCTTCCGGACGCTCTGAGGGTGGAAGGCCAAGCTTACGCCGCGCTGAAACAATGGGACAAGGCCGCCGCCACGTATCGAGATTACCTGAACAGCGCCGGGGATATCTTCAATTACGAGTCGCCGCTGGCGTGGGTGCTCGCTCATCTCGATTACGCGCGCGCTCTCGCGCGCGCCGGCAAGACAGCGCAGGCCGCCGCGGCCTACGACGCATTTCTCAAAATCTGGGCTGGCGCCGACGCCGGACTCAAGGCGCTTGGCGAGGCACGAGCCGAGCGCAAGCAACTCGTTTCGTCCTCTTCGAGCAGCCGGGACCGGGGCCCGGGCCTTCGCCCGAATCACAGCGGTACAAGGAGCTGACAATGGCGACGAAAAAGAAGACCGGGAAAGCATCAAAACCGGGGAACAAGTTTCATGTCGACCTGAACTCGGCAAACTGGCCGGATTTCTCCACCGATTCGGAATTGCAGGGCTTTCTCAATGCCTACGTGAGTGGAGTCGTGAAAGGGAAAGCCAGACAGGGCGGCTGGAAGTCGGTGGCCCTGCAAATCTCGTTGGTGCCGAAAGGTGGAACGGCGGCGGCCTCGAAAACGGAAGTCTCCTCCATCAGCATCTGCCCGAGACCACCCTGCTGATGATTTCCTGAGGCAGGCGGCGCGACACGGTACGGCGTCTGGGAACCGGGGTCCCGGTCCCCCGGAATTTTTGTGGCAACGCTCGCACGGCAAGGCGGCTTTAGCCGCTGAGGAGAGCAGTTGCCGCGGACCGCGCGGACTCTTCAGGCGCCGACCAATCTCTTGAACTGGTCCTCGTCGAGGATTTCGACGCCGAGTTCCCGCGCCGTGTCGTATTTCGAGCCGGGCTCGGCCCCCACAACGACGTAGCTGGTTTTCTTGCTCACCGAGGAGGAAACCTTTCCGCCGCGGCTGGTCACCATGTCGCCGGCCTCCTCGCGGGTGAGGTGCGGCAGCGTGCCGGTGAAAACGAATGTTTTCCCGGCCATGCTGGTGTCGCGCGGCTTCCTGCGTTCTTCCTCGAAGCGCAACCCGGCCTTTTTCAGCTTTCGCAGAAGCTCCTGGTTGGCCTTCTCGGAGAAGAACTCGACAATGCTTTCGGCAACTTTCGGGCCGACCTCGGTCACCTCCGTCAGCTCCTCGGCGGAGGCTTTCGCCAGATCGTCGAGCGAGCCGAAATGATCGGCCAGCAGCTCGCCGGTGCGTTCGCCGACGAACCGGATGCCCAGCGCGTAGACCAGCCGCGCGAGGCCCGCCTGCTTGCTTTTCTCGATTTCCTCGAGCAGGTTTTCGGCTGATTTCCTGCCCATTCGCTCGAGCGCCTCGAGATCGTTGAGCTTCAGATCGTAGAGATCCGCCAGATCCTTCACCAGTTTCTTTTCGACAAGCTGGTCGACCAGCTTGTCGCCGAGGCCGTCGATATCCATCGCGTGTCGCGAGGCGAAATGGAGCAGCGACTCGCGGAATTTCGCCGGGCAGGAGGCGTTGACGCAGCGATAGGCGACCTCGTCCGGAGATTTGTGGATCGGGCGGCCGCACACGGGGCAGTGTTTGGGCGGCTCGGGCTTTTTTCCGTGACCGTGCCTCGTCACCTTGATGACGTGCGGAATCACCTCGCCGGCGCGCTCGATCACGATCGTATCGCCGATGTGCAGCCCCAGCCGCTCGATTTCGTCCATGTTGTGCAGCGTCGAGCGGCTCACCGTCACGCCGCCCACTTCGACCGGTTCGAGCATCGCGACCGGCGTGAGCGCTCCCGTGCGGCCCACCTGCCAGATGACGTCCTTGACGACGGTGGTTTCCTGACGCGCGGGATATTTGTAGGCGACGGCCCAGCGCGGCGCCTTGGCGGTGAACCCGAGTTCACGTTGCAGCGCGATGGAGTTCACTTTGACGACGATGCCGTCGATTTCGTACGGCAGCTCGTCGCGCTTCGATTCCCAGCGCTCGCAGTATTCGATCACCTTGTCGATCGAATCGCAAAGGGCGGCATGGCGGCGCGAGCTGCGGAAGCGCAACGCGTCGAGCGCCTCGAGCGTTTCCCAATGGGTCTTGAGCGGCACGCGCCCGTCGACGTAGAGGAAATAGGCGAAGAAATCGAGATTGCGCGACGCGGTGATCGAAGGATCGAGCACGCGCACCGATCCCGCGGCGGCGTTGCGCGGATTGGCGAAGCGCTTCCCGCCCGTTTCGTCCTGCTGGCGGTTGAGGTCCTCGAACGCCTGGCGCGTCATCACCGCTTCCCCGCGCACTTCGAAATCCCGCGGCAGGCCGTGCTTTTTGAGCGCGGCCGGGTCGACGCGCAGCGGAATCGTACGGATGGTGCGGATGTTCGGGGTCACATCCTCGCCGGTGGTTCCATCGCCGCGCGTTACGCCGCGCACCAGCGCACCGTCTTCGTAGACCAGCGAAAGGCTCAGCCCGTCGAATTTGTTTTCGGCGGCGTATTCCATCTGCTCGCGCTCGGCGCGCTCCCGCGCCCGCCGGTCGAAATCGCGCAGTTCGTCGTAGCTGTAGGTGTTGTCGAGGCTGAGCATCGGAGAGGGATGGCGCACCGAGCGGAAGCCTTCGCGCGTCTCGCCGCCCACGCGCTGCGTGGGCGAGTCCGGCGTCACCAGCCCGGGATGCTTCGCTTCGAGCGCCTTCAGATCGTCCATCAGGCGATCGAACTGGCGATCGGAAATCGTCGGCTGGTCGAGCACGTAATAGCGGTATTCGTGCTCGCGGATTTCGCGGCGCAGTCGCTCGACTTTTTCCGCCACGGCCTTGGCTACCGCCATCGAAGATTCCTTGGGAGAGAACTGGCTACTGTCTCTGAGTTCATGTCAATCGACCCGCCGCGGCATGCCCGGCCCGCGAGCCGGCTTATTGACTAGCGGCGCTGGCCGAACAGAACGAAACCGTCGTCGGTCAGGTGTATCCCTTTGTGGTGCCGGCTGACGTCGACCGCGTGGGATCGGCCAGTACCATGGTCCGCAACGTCTCTAGTGCTCCCGGCGAGGAACCTTCCTCCGACCATCGACATCACGGCGTCGACTGCCTCCCGAGTTTGCGGATTAACTCCGCACCGGTGCCTGACCCATTCCTCGAGGGCCTCCCTGTCCTCGCCCTTCGTTCCCAAAAGCCGTTACCGGCAGAATCAGGAGCGAAGATCAGAACGACGGAGGTCGGCTCCAATTCGTGTGCCCACGCATTCATGTCCGCTAGCACAGCATTATCTTCTATGCGTTTCGCCGGGTAATGAAAGGCGCCGGCGAAGCTCTCCTCGTTATATCCGGTGATCAAGACGCACGAGTAGAGGGCCGAAGTGCAGACGCTGAAGTCGCCATCCGCCATGATGCCCTGCCCATCTCAATGAAGAACTTTCGCACCGGTCCCCCGGCCTCGAACGAAATGTGCACGCAACCGCTGTGGGATTATACAATGCGTTTCCCGGACCTCGGGCAATGTTGAACGGTATCCACGACGCGCTGCTGATCCATAACCCCGCCGCCGGGCGCCGCCGCAACCGCCGCGCCAGCGACCTCGATGCCGCTTGCCGCATCCTCGGCGATGCCGGCATCCGCGTGGAACTCGCCGCCACTTCCCGCGCCGGCGAGGGAACAATTCTGGCTCGAGAGGCGGCGCGCTCCGGACGCGGCATGGTGATCGGGTGCGGCGGCGACGGCACGATCAACGAGATCGTAAACGGGCTGGCGGGCAGCCGCGTCCCGCTGGCGGTCCTTCCGGCCGGCACGGCCAACGTGCTGGGCAAGGAACTCGGCCTGCCCTGGAACATTCCCGCCGCCGCGCGGTTGATTCCCACCGGGCGCCTCGAGCGCATCGCGTTGGGTCTGGCGCGTATCGACATGCCGCAGGGGCCGGAGCGTTATTTCATCTGCATTGCGGGCGCCGGCGTTGACGGCTCGATGGTCTACAGCGTCAATTCGCGGCTGAAGCAGGCGACCGGCACGCTCGCCTACTGGCTGGCGGGCGTGGGCCATTTTTTCACCTACCCGCTGATCCCGTTTCGCGTGGCGGCGGACGGGCAGTCCTTCCACGCGGCACAGGTGATCGTCGGGCGGACGAAACATTACGGCGGCCCGTTCCAAATCACCCCCGGAGCCGATCTGCTCAGCGACCGCTTCCAGGCCGCCGTCTTCACCACCACCAGCCGGTTCCGCTATCCGGCGCACATGATCGCGGTTTGGCTCTCCCGGCTCGAACGGCAGGGCGACGTGCATTTCGTCGACACGCGCTGCGTGCGCTGCGAAGCCGGATCGGGCGACAAGATCTACGTCGAACTCGACGGCGAGCCGGCAGGCCGCCTGCCCGCGGAATTCCGCATCGTGCCCGACGCGCTGACGCTCGTGATGCCGGAAAACGAAACGCAATAGCCCTCCCGCGGCGTCCATTCAAAGCTGGGCGCCGCGCGCGTCATTAGTACTTGCTTCGGAGCCTGGTGTTTCGGAAGGGCACGGCTTCAGCCGTGCCGAAAGCGCGGACATTTCAACGCGGCTTTAGCCGCTGAGGGCTGGTTTGGGTGCTTCGCGTACGGGCCGACACCGCCCGCAGCGGCACCGTTTTGCGACCTCGCGCAGGTAGGAAGAAAGGACCTTTTGGAACCGGTCACGCAGTTGGCTGTTTCGGCGACGATGGCGCGCGCCGGCGTGCGACGATTCTCGACGCTGGCGACGACGGCGGTAATTCTCGCCGGCCTGATACCGGATATCGATTTCGTCAGCGTCGTTGGCGGTCCGCGCGCCTATCTGATGCTGCACCGCACGGTGACGCATTCGATCCTGGGCGGCGCGGTCCTGGCGCTGCTGGTGGCGTGGGTGCTGTGGCGGATCGGCCGGAAATGGGAGCCGGAACCTGCGCGTTTCCTTGGCTTGCTCGCCGCCGCGGCGTGCGGCGTGGCCGGGCACCTACTGCTCGACCTGGGCGACAACTACGGAGAGAAGCTGTTCTGGCCGTTCAGCCAGAAATGGTATGCGTGGAACCTGTGGCCGCAGCTCGATCCCTGGCTGTTGCTGCTGCTGGCGGTGGTGCTGGGAGTGCCCTGGCTGTTGGCGGTGGTGGGCGAGGAGATGGGAGCGCGCCAGAAGCGCGGAGTGTCGGTTTCCGGGATCGTGGCGCTCCTGCTCGTGGCCGGCTACTGCGGCTGGCGCGCGCGCATGCATTCCGACGCCCTGGTGAAACTCTATTCGAACACCTATCACGGCGCGCAGGCGCTCGCCGTCGAGGCCTATCCCAGCGCGATGTCGCCCTTCGACTGGCGCGGCGTGATCGATACCTACAACTCCATCGACATCGTGCAGATGCAACTCGGCCCAAACGCTTCCTTCGAGCCCGACATGGCGCTCACCCACTACAAGCCGCAGAGCACGCCCGTTCTGAGGGCAGCCGAGAACGCTCCCGGCCTCGCCACCTGGCGCAACTTCGCCCGCTTCCCCATCGCCGAAATCACGCGCACGGAAACCGGCCACGAAGTCTTCTTCCGCGATCTGCGCTACGGCGATGCCGGCCAGTTCTGGCTGAACCCCACCGTGACTGTCCGTCTCAATAAATTGGACCAGGTCACAAGCGTCCGCTGGCGCTTTGGCGTCCCACAGTAATACGCAGTGATACCAAGTCAGGACCACACTCCAGGGTGTCACTGGCTGCGGGGGGATTTGGGTGTGGCTTGCCGGTTTTGGTCTTCAGCGGCTTGAGCCGCGTTGGGATTGCAGGACTTAGGGCAGGACGTGAGGCTAACGTTTGCCGGACACAGGATGTCACGCGCGCGCTTCAGGGTGTCACTCGTGTCAAGCTGAAGGAGCGCGAAGTGGCGTTTTTTCAACGAAATGCATTTTTCAGGGTGTCACTTGTCGCACTCGGTGTGACGGAGATGGGGTGCAGGGGCTCCCGAAATGGAGGAAATGGGGCTGCACGCGGAGTGCGCGTAGGGTAGCCTGAGACCAAGGCGCCGCGCAAGGGGACGATCAACGTAAGCGAACGTAAGCGCCAGTTCGGCCCGCGAGAGCGACGCGTCCGGCGCTTCCTCACGTCGCTCGAATCGCCGGTGTTTCTCGCTGCGGCGGGCTTGCCTGGAACGGTCGCGAGTTCCCCTAAAACGTGTGTGCCTTGCGAATATCCACGACTCCCCAAAGCATCGAGCGGTCGCACTCGGCATGGTTGGTGTCAAGCCCGGGAGGCGGTTCCGCAAAGCTTCGCAGGACGATGACGGCCTCCTCGGTAGCCGCGCGACGGACGGCGCGCGAGAGTCGCGAGCGGTAGGACGGCTCCGCGCCATCCAGGATGTTCGACAGCGACAAGCCGTCGAAGTTCCCGGGAGCGCAGGATTCCAGCACCGACGCTGCGTCTCCCAACACGAACCTGATATTCATCGTTCCCGGCCGGGGCTCGTCGCTGGTTTCGCCGAGCAGGAGCGCCCGCGCGTAGGGATTCGAGGCGTTTGGATGCCGGGCGAATCCCCTTTCCAGCCGTTTCCGAAGCACGGAACCGAATCTTGCGGGCAGGAAAGAAAGGAATTGGGGCGCGTAGACGGCGCGCAGGATAGCCGGAGACATCAGCGCGTCGAAGCTTGCGCGGAAGCGGCGCGTGTCGAGATGCTCACGCCAGAAGGCGATCTGTTCATTGACGTCGGAGAGCGCGAGGAAGGAGCGGAGAACTCCCGCGCGCCAGCCCACGAGCGGCAGGAAAGCGCGGGCGAACTTCATCGCGCGCTCGGCATCACCGATCTCGGTGGCGGCGCCGCCGGCGCGCCGCTCGGCGTAGGAAAGCTGGGCGGGATTGATGTCGCAAGCGACAACTTCGTGGCGATCGGCGAGCCGGAAGGCGGTGTCGCCGGCGGACGCGATGCAAAACACGCGGCCCCTGCCCTGGAACGCCTGCCGCTCGATCTCCGCGTCTTCGTACATGCGCCCGAAGAGCAGGCGGTGCGGTCCGCTCGACGAGTGCAAGCGTCCCGCCTTCCATGCCGTTTCCTGCTTCACCATCGAACCCAGGGAATTGCCCCGCAAACCCACACCAATACGAGGAAGGCGATGTTCTTGACGATCATGCCGGCAGGTTCGTGGATGAGATGGCGCGCCCAGAGGAGTCCGTTCGCATTGAGCACGACGAGCAGCGCCGTCTCCACGATCGCGCACGTGCCCGGAGCGATGCCCGACATCACCCAAACGGCCAGCGCGACCTCCGCGACACCGAGCGCCTTGAGGAATGGCGCACCGAACAGCGGGCCCAGCCGCGGCACCGCCTTAACCACCTGCACCTGCGATTGCACGCGCCCGAGGATCTTGCACCAAAGACCTTCATACAACCAGACGGCGGCGACGCTGATGCGGATGACGGCTAACGGTGGGAACGCGATTCGGATATCGTGCACGCAAGACCCCCTGGAGGAGCGCACTGTGGTGTGAGAGATTTCGGGACACCCGGGCGTATGGCTGGATTGGCGGCAGGGATCGCGGCGCCGATGCCTTGGAGGATATGGCGGTGAAGCTGGCGCACGAGGAGCGTTTCCAGAGGGCGCCATATGGGGCGCGGGCGCAGGTACGCACGGTAATTTGTGACGAGTTCCACATCGGTCCCGGCACCGCAGGGCAAGAGCTGGTAGGAACCGCCTAGCGTGCGGGCGCAGGTTTCGATCCCGAGACGCTGCTCGATGACTTCGAACTCGATGAGATGGGGCGGCTCGACGGCGGTGATGCGCTTCACGACTTCGCCTGCGCGGTAGACGCAGCGGACTGTGGCTCCGACGTCTGTCTTGTTGCCTTCGGTTCGCACGGGGCGGGGCAACAAGGTGCGGAGAAGCAGCGGCGCGCGCGCGGGCACTTCCTCGTAGAAGAGGATGCGATTCCAGACCGTTTCAGGACTGGCGTCGAAGTGAACGCGCGTCGCGACCGCTTCGCTTTCCGGTTTGCCCGCGAACAGGTAATTCAGCAGTTGGTACCTTCCTGCCGCTCGCACGGAATCAGCCCGCGGATCCCGCCGAGGAGGACGGTCCCTTTTGTGTGCCCATTGCTGCCAGCACTCTGGCGTTTATCGTGCCGGCGAAGGCGCCGGCAAACGCCCCGAGGAGGGCCGGAAGAATATAGATGTTCGCGACCATGACGGAGGCAAACCAGTGGCCAAGCACGGCAGGGCCGAGCCACGCGCCGAGCCAGGCGACGATCCACTGGGCGATAAACCCATCGAACCCCTTGAACAGGCGATACCGAACGGCCCAGTGCACTACGGCGGCGGCAAACCCGCTGAGGATCAGCAGGACCAGAAAAGAAGGGAAAGACATTCCGATCAATGGAGCACTCATTGCGACCTCCTCTCGGTCGTTAGACCATCTGGATTTACCCCAACTCAGGAAAGACAGCTACCCTGCTCACCGGCGCCCGCTGACCATTCCCTGCGAGCGAACATTCCCGGGCAAAAATCGGATCGCTCCGTCTCACAACGGAGTACGAAAGGAGATCGAAGCCCGCGTATTGGGGAGAGCCTTTGCCGGGTTGCATAAGAAAACCGATGTGCTTGGCCCGTTTCTGGTTACGTAGCCTCGCTCCGGAAGCAGGAAAAGTCAAGGATCACGAAGTCCCCTCCGATCGCGAGTGTGGACCGCCGCGTCCGGCCTTGCGGTGCTATGGGTTGGAGCGATGCTTCCGGGCGAAGAACCGCCCGATGGAATAGATGACGACGATCGTCAGGATGACGATCAGGGTGAAGTGCAGCTTGTTTTGCTGGAGATAATGGATCGCCTGCTCCCCGTAGTACAGAGCGAGGATGCCTTCGAGCGAGTAGCGCAGGCCGCGGCCCACGACCAGCGCCAGGGCGAACGTGTCCATCGGAACCTGAAAGACGCCGGCCGCCAGGACGAAAGGCTTGAAGGGCAACGGAGGCGGCAGGATGGCCGGGACGGCGACACCCAGGAACTTGTAGCGCAGCACCCAGTTGCGAATGCGCTCGGCGCGGCCGCCGGCGCTGCGGCGGAACATCGCTTCCCCGCCCTTTTTCGCCAGGAAATAGAGCCAGAAACAGCCGGCGAGCGAGCCGAGCGTCGCCATCAGAACGTAATACGGCATCAGGCGCGGCTCGTGAATCGTGAAACGGACGAGCAGCAGATCGTTGACGAAGGGGAGCGGAACGATCGAGGAATCAAAAAAACCGATGACGAAGAGGCTCAGCCCGCCGAGCGGGCCAACCAGCGCCAGGAGCCAAAGTCGGAGTCGTTTCATTCACGCTTGAGAGAAATTCGGCGTGGTGCCGGAACAGCCGTGGCTTCGAATCGCGCGCGGTGCGCCTCGGCCGGACTTCAGGATACTCCCTTCCCGATATTTTTCCTCACGATTTGGTGACGGAAGAGCAAACTTACCGGGTCGCCGCAGTCACTGCCCTCCTGACCGTGCGTTCTGAAGCCTTCGGTAGCACAGGCATTCTTGCCTGTGCGCCTTTGCGCCGCGCCGAATCGGCCACATTCCGTTGTTGTCAGCCCGGCCGTTCTGTTTAGTCTCGCGTGGGATCGGGCTGCGATGATATTCTCCGCCGGTTACGGAAGGCCGCGACAACGAGCGACGCACGACTTCCATCCACGCGAGGGCCGCTTTGAACACGAAAAAAGATCGATTGCCGCCGGCGCTGCTGGTGCTCCGGCTCGGCATTTTTCTGGTGCTGATAGTCTGGATGCTGGGGAAGTTCATTCATCCGGCGCAGGCAATCAGCATTTACGGGAGCTATTACGGCTTTCGGCTGAGCCGAACGGCGGTGTACGCACTAGGCGTGGCGGAGCTGGTGGTGGTCCTGGCGTTCGTGGCGGGGTTGTGGAAGCGGGCCGTGCGCGCGGTGGTGATGGCGATGGTCGCGACCACCGTCATGGCCCCAGCGGCTCTTTACTTGCATCCTTACATGGACCACATCCTGCTGTTCTTCGCTTTCTGGACGATGCTGGCGGGCTGCTTCGCGCTCTACTATCTGCGCGACCTGGACGTGAAGTGGTCGGCGGGAAGCACGGTGGGCGAGGCCGAGGCGCAGTCGATTCGGCGGGAGCGGTTGCCGCTGGCGCTCCTGCTGCTGCGCGTTTCGGTGGCGATTGCTCTGGGGATGTGGTGCGCGGGGAAGTTCATCAACCCCACGCAGACTTCGCGGATTCTGGCGCATTTCTACGCCGTCAAAGGAGTGAATTTTCTTTCGGCTTACGGAATCGGCATTTTGCAGGCCGCGGTCATTCTGGCGTTTCTCATGGGCGCGGCCAAACGCCTGAGCTACGGACTGATACTGCTGCTGGACACGCCAGGCGTACTCGCGCCCTGGGCGCAGTATCTGCATCCCTACAGCGGGCACGTGATCCTGTTTCTTGGATCGGTGCCGATGTGGGCGGCCTGTTTCGCGCTCTACTGCCTGCGCGAGGACGACGTGCTGCTGGCCGTTTCCGGACCGCCGGCGGATCAAGCGGGGGCGCGGATTCATCTCGAAGGGAGACCGCTGTTCATTGCCGTGGCGATCGCGCTGCTGTTCGCCGCGCATTTCGGACGTGTTTCGGCGCGTACGGCGGCGACCGAGCGCCAGCGCGGCCCGGCGATGATCGCGCTGGTCCAGGAACATTTCGCGCCGTCCTCGAAATTGCTGGCGATGCATCCGATCGGCCAGCCACAATGGGTGGCCACGGCGAATGCCGTCGACTGCAAATACCAGCGGCCGCAGATTCCCGATTGCTGGGAAGTCTATTTCGGAGCGAACGTCGAGGGCCCGGACCCGAGCGGCCGGAAACCGGGCAAGGCGGAGGCGGATTTCATTATCGAGGGCGATACGATGCGCATCGTCCTCGCGATGCAGCAGGGCGGCATTTTCGTGCGGAAGGAGCCTTAGAACAGACCGGCGACGCAGCTGGTTGGGCTAGCTTTGGCGTGCCCTGCGGCCGAAGAGCCACCACCAGGTGCCATACGTAATGCCTATGGTCAGGATGACGAATAGCGCGAATTCCAGCTTGTTTTCGACGAAATAGCGGGTAGCCTGCTCGCCGTAGCGCATCGCGAGGAAACCTTCGATCGAATAGCGAAGGCCGCGCCCCACGACCAGCGCCAGGGCGAAGGTGTCCACGGGAACCTGGAAGACGCCGGCCGCCAGAACGAACGGCTTGAAGGGCAACGGGGGCGGAAGGATGGCCGGGACGGCGACGCTCAGGAACTTGTACCGCTGCACCCAGCCGTGGATGCGCTCGGCGCGGCCGCCGGCGCTGCGGCGGTACATCGCTTCCCCGCCCTTTTTCGCGATGAAATAGAGCCAGAAACAGCCGGCGAGCGAGCCGAGCGTGGCCATCAGAACGTAATACGGCATCAACCGCGGCGAGTGAATCGTGAAGCGGACCAGAAGCAGGTCGTTCACGAAAGGAAAAGAAAGAACCGAGGAGTCAAAAAAACCGATGATGAAGAGGCTGAGCCCGCCCAGCGAGCCTACCAGCGCGCGAAGCCAAAGTGGAAGTCGTTCCATCCAGTTTCAAGCAAATCCCTAGTGACTCGGTGGATTGTATCAGAGAATGTGCCGAAGCGGCCGGCCGGTGGAAAGGGAGGAACCGCGTGGAAACCTGAAGGCGAGGGCGGCACGGGAGATTCCGCCCGACGGGGTATAATCGCGACGATGAAGTTCGCCGCGACCGTTTCGTTCATCGCGCTGGCGCTGGCGTTGACACCGGGCCAGGCGCAGACAAAACCGCAGAACCAGAATCCGGGCCAGGGCGTGCCGCTCGCGCAGGATCCGCATTTTCGCCTGATGTACCAGGACGACGACATGCAGATTCTCGACCTGGTCGTTCCCCCGCACCAATCGACGCTGCTCGACGAGTACGACAACAACTACCTGTCCGTGAATTTCGGCCAGAGCACCGTCACCTCGCAGAATCCCGGCCAGCCGCCGCTGCAGCTCTCGCTGCCCGACGGCGCCGTCCGCTTTGGCGAGGCGGGATCCACCTTCACGCTGACGAACAACGGCAACCAGGAGTTCCACGCGCTTACGATCGTGTTCCTGAACCAGAAGCTCACCGCGCGTGGGTGCTCGTGCAATGGCGGGACGGCCGATGCCATCTGCTCATGCCCGAACGCGCCGCCGCTGGGGGCGAATTGGTCCCGGAGGATCGGGCAAGTGGAGCTCGAGGGCGTGACGCTCGCGCCCGGGGCGACCTACGACAATACGAGCACGCGGACAACGCGGTTTCTGGTGGCCGTCACGCCGTTCGACATTCTGGACTCCACCATCCATGAGCCGAGAAATCTGGAGATCCGGCTTCCCGAGGGCTGGTACCAGTGGCTTTCGCCCGGTCCGCACAAGATCCAGAACCTCAGCTCGCAACCGATGCGGTTTGTGAGTGTGGAGTTTTTCGGAACGCCGAAAAAAGAAGAATAGAAAGGCAGTCGAGAGTTGGAGTCAAGAGTTCAGAGTCGGGCGCACAGCCGCTCTGGGCCGTATTTTTCACGCTGGACTCTTCACCCTGAACTTCCCCCCTCACACCAAATCGTCGAACACTTTTGACACTTCTTCAAACGCTTCCTGGCCCCGGCGCACGATCTGCTTCTCCGCGGACTGGAACGGGGCCTCGCCGGGGATGCGGTCCAGCCATCTCTGGTAGGAGAGCTTCTCGTGTTCGGAGAATTCCAGCCGCACGAGTACGCGGAGGCGGTCGGTGGGCTGTGCCGCGACAGGCTGGGCGGCAGGCTCTCCCTTCTTTTTCTTGGATTTTTTCTTCGGCGCTTCGGCGGCGGGTTCGGCAGCTTCCGCGGCCGGCTCGGACGGCTTGCGCTCGAACTTGAATTTCAGCTTATCGCCCAGGCGGAACGCCTGTTTCCAGCCTTCCAGGCGATGGCGGGCCTGCTGGGCGGCTTCTTCGCTGGTACCGAAATCGAAAACAAGAAACGTTTGTGGCATGACTCTTCCTCGCAGCCGGCCATGGCTCGCGCGGCAATCGTGCGGGCCGCGGCGTTGTGTTCGGCCGGCCGGGCTTGACGGGGTTCAGTGTACCATCACAGCCGACGGCAGTTTTGAATCTGGAGATTGTCAGCCACTCCCGGCTGCGCCGAAGCACACCGAGGCGAATGGAAGGTCCCGAGTCACGAACACGTCCCTCCCCGCGCTGTCGGTTTGACTCTAAACTCTGGACTCTAATCTCTGGACTCTAAGCTCTGAACTACAGCCGATTATTCCTCGCCGGTTGAGCGGACGATCTCCTTGCGAAGTATTTCGACGCGGTCGAGCAGGCGGTCGACTTCGGCGTTGAGCGTCGAGGCTGTGGCGGGATCGAACGTCACGCCGTAACCCTTCATCCGTTTTGGCCGGCAGTTCTCCAGCATGACCCAGGCGGTGGAAAATTCGGCGTTCAGGAGCTGGGCGAGATTCATGGGGCGCGGCTCGAGTTCGAATTCGGCGGCAAAACGGTGGAGCGCAGCGTGGAACAGATCGACTTCGCGGAGCAGGCGTTCGCGCTCGGCGGGATCGATCGACGTGTGAACCACCCGCAGGATGCCTTCGCCCGCGCCGGTGAGCCAGCGGCGGCAGCGGGCGATGGATTCCTCGAGCAATTGGACGGTGGCTTCGAGGCGGCGCTGATGATGGTCGTCGAGTTTCATGCATCTCTCTCCCTGCCGGAAAAAGAGAAAGCCCGTGCGAACGCTTCCGCAGGAGTCATCAGCCCGTGACGAAGCGGGCGGTTTGCGGCGAACCCCCTCGCCGTTGGGAACGGCGAATATTGTAGTGCTGGTGGCCGGGGCTGGCGAGGGACACAAGAACGGCTCCCGTAGCGCAGCCATCCCCGGCTGCGGCATCTATCTCCGGCGCCATCGGAACAGGGGCGCAAAAAGCGATTGCGGGGAGATAAACCGGGTGCTACGCTCTAGCGAACAAAAAGCGAAGGAGTGAACTTGGCTTCCCTTCCCGTTCGCCGCACCGGCACCGATACCCTGGCCTCGCTGGGCGACGCCGTCGACGCGCTCGTCGGCCGCCAGCCCGCTCGCGCCGAGACCGACCCCTCCGCGTCGATCATCACCGCCGTGCACGAGATGCCGGAACGCGCGCCGGTGTGGGCGCCGATGCCGGATTGGGTGCGGCCGGAGCTGGCCGCGGCTTACGCGTCGAAAGGGATCGAGCGGCTCTACAGCCATCAGTCCGCGGCGGCCGAAACCGTCCGCGCGGGACGGAACGTGGTAGTCGTGACGCCGACAGCCTCAGGCAAGACGCTCTGCTACAACCTGCCGGTGCTGAACGCGATACTCGAAAATTCCGATTCGCGCGCGCTATATTTGTTCCCTACGAAGGCGCTCGCGCAGGATCAGCTCGCCGAATTGCACGATCTCGAGGAGCGGCTGGGCGACGCCTTTGCCGTCTTCACCTACGACGGCGATACGCCGCAGGACGCGAGGCGGGCGATTCGCGAACGCGGCCACATCGTGCTCTCGAATCCGGACATGCTGCACGCGGGGATTCTGCCGCACCACACCCGCTGGATGCGGCTGTTCGAAAACCTGCGTTTCATCGTGATCGACGAGCTGCACACCTGCCGCGGCGTTTTCGGGAGCCATGTGGCGAGTGTGCTGCGGCGCTTGCGGCGCATCGCGCAATTCTACGGCTCCGATCCGCAATTCATCTGCTCCTCGGCGACGATCGCGAATCCGCGCGAACTGGCCGAGCGGCTCGGCGAGCGGAGTTTCGATCTGGTGGAGGAGAACGGCGCGCCCGCGGCGCGAAAGACGTTCGTCTTCTACAACCCGCCCGTGGTGAACCGGCGCCTGGGTATCCGGCGCAGCTACATCAACGAGAGCCGCCGCGTGTCGCAGGAATTCCTGAAGCGGGGATTGCAGACGCTCGTCTTCGCCAATTCGCGGCTGAACACCGAACTGTTGCTCACCTATCTGCTCGAAGCGAATCCACCGGCGCCGGGCAGCGCGGAATCGATTCGCGGCTACCGCGGCGGCTATTTGCCCGGCGAGCGGCGCGAAATCGAGCGCGGCCTGCGCGAAGGACGCATTCGCGGCGTGGTGGCGACAAACGCGCTGGAGCTGGGCGTGGACATCGGCTCGCTCGACGCGGTGGTGATGGCCGGCTATCCCGGCACGATCGCCTCCACGTGGCAGCGGGCCGGGCGCGCGGGGCGGCGCAGCGGGCACGCCTGCGCGGTGCTGGTGGCGTCTTCGGCGCCGCTCGATCAATTCATCGTCACGCACCCGGAATATTTCTTCGGCCAATCGCCCGAGCACGCCTTCATCCAGCCCGATAATCCGGAAATCCTGCTGAACCATCTGAAATGCGCCGCGTTCGAGTTGCCACTCCAGGCGGGCGAGCGGTTCGGCACGATCGAGATCGACGGGCCCGCCGACGCACTTGAAGAGGCCGGATTCCTGCACCGGAGCGGTGAAGCCTGGCATTGGACCGACGAAGCGTATCCGGCCGATGCGATCAGCCTGCGCCGGGTGACTTCCGACAATTTCGTGATCATGGACACGACCGAAGGCGAGCCGGAAGTGATTGGCGAGGTGGATTTCACGAGCGCGCTGACGACCGTGCATCCGAAAGCCATCTACCTGCACGACGGCGTGCTCTATTCGGTCGAGCGGCTGGATTTCGACGACCGGAAGGCGTACGTGCGCGAGGTGCGTTCCGATTATTACACCGACGCGATTCGCTACACCGAGGTGCGCATCCTCGAAGAGGCCGCGCGGAAGCGAATCGGCAGCGCACCGGCGCTAGCCGAGCACGGCGACGTGCTCGTTCGCTCTCAGGTGGTGGGCTTCAAGAAAATCAAATTTTTCACGAACGAAAACGTGGGCGCGGGCGAGCTGCAACTGCCGGAAAACGAGATGCACACCACCTCGTTCTGGATCACGCTCGAACGCGCCCTGGTCGCCGCGCTCGCCTACCCTGTTTCCGAGCGGCAGGCGGGGATGTACGGGCTGCTGCACGCGCTCGAAGCTGTGGCGACGCTGCTGCTCATGTGCGATCCGCGCGACCTGGGCACCGCGATTGGCGAACGCCCGCGCGAACTTGGCTCGCCGGCCGCTGCCGCTGCCGCTGCCGCGGAAGGGCCGGCTACGGGCGAAGGGAAGGAATTTTTCGAGCCGAACCTGTATCTCTACGACGCTTACCCGGGCGGAATCGGGTTCAGCGAGCCGCTGTTCCAGCTTTCCGACGAATTGCTTGCGCGGACGCGCGAGCTGATTCGCGCTTGCGCTTGCGAGAACGGCTGCCCGTCCTGCGTGGGACCGGCTGAGAGTGGCATGCAGACCAAGGAAGTGGCTCTGGCGATTTTGGAGCATCTATGCAGATAAAGCGACGCCAGCGGCCGGGCTGGGCGGGAGGCTTGGATGTGTTGTGAGGACGCGACTCTATGCCTGTCATGCTGAGCGAAGCGAAGCATCCCGTTCGCGGTGAGATGAGGTGGGGACAGGGAGACGTAGGGACGGGATTCTTCGCTTCGCTCAGGATGACAGGTAGTGGGCGAGACGGTGGCACAGCCTGAAGGCTTTCTTACGTGACGCGGTGCCAGCGGCGTTGCTGGGGCGAGAACTCGGGTGAAAGAAAGGGACAATTTGCGGTGGTTGAAGAAAGACCGGCTCACGGCGGTTAGCGCGCTGCGGCGCGTGCGCGCCCCGGCTCCGCAGGAAACCATCGCCACAGATTCAGACCAGAACGCGCGACCGGCTGGCGGAGATGGTTGGCGCCACGATCGAGCGCAACCGGTTCGGCAAATTTTTGCGCGTGCGGCGATGGCTGCCGGAGCCGGAGCCTTGCGAGAATCCCCAGGCGCTGGGACTCGTGCTGCGGCCGCCACCGGAGACGGGCGATCTTGCTGATCCCGAGCGCTGGCTGTTTCTTGACACCGAAACCACGGGCCTCGCAGGCGGCACGGGGACCTGCGCGTTTCTCGTGGGCCTGGCGTGGTGGGAGCGGGGCGGGCTCGCGATCGAGCAGCTTTTTCTGCGTGATTACGACGAAGAGCATGCCGTGCTGTTGGCCCTCGCCGAACGCATGGAAGAGCGGCGGGTGCTCGTGACCTATAACGGGAAGAGCTTCGACTGGCCGCTGCTTGAAACGCGTTTCCGCCTGACACGCCAGATCGAGGCCGAGCCGCCGCGCGCGCACATGGACCTGCTGCACCCGGCGCGGCAGTTGTGGCGATTGCAACTCGGCACGGCGCGCCTCGCGGAGATTGAGCGGCTGGTCCTGGGCATCGAGCGCGGGCCGGACATTCTTTCCGACCTGATTCCCCAGATGTATTTCGATTATCTGCGCGGCGGCAGCCCGGAGCCGCTCGTACCAATGTTCCATCACAACCAGGGGGATTTGGCGGGCCTCGCGGCGCTCACACGGCACGTGGCCCGGCTCGTCGAGGCGCCCGAGCAAGCAGAGCCGCTCGAGCAGTACGGCCTGTCGCGGCTTTTGGAGCGGCGCGGGGAACGCACGCGAGCGCGGCGCGTCTACGAAATGGCGATCGAAGCCGGCTTGCCCCGGCTACTTGGCCTCGCGGCGCGGCGACGCCTCGCGCGACTGGCACGGCGCGACGGTGAACTCGGCGTGGCGCATTCGCTGTGGCAGGAACTCGCGGCCGAGAGTGATGATTCGGGCTTCGCCGACGAGCCGGCCGAGCGCAAGCAAACGCTCGAAACCATCCTCGAAGCGTGCGAACAGCTCGCCATCCACTACGAGCACCGCGACCGCGATCGAAGAAGAGGCCATCCGCTGGACGCGCCATGCGGCCGAACTGCTGCACGATGCCGACGGGGCCGATCGGAAATTTCGCGAGCGATGGAACGAACGGCTGGCACGGCGACTCGAAAGGTTGGAGAGCAAGGAGCGGCCGAACGGATTGCCTCTGCGCGCGTGAAGTGTGAAGTCTGCTCCGGGATTAAAAGCACGCAGCCACGAGTGGCTGCGCTACCACAACCATCTCGCTGCAACAATCCCGTGTTCCTTGATACGGCCCGCCAGTTGCGCTTGCTAGAGGCGCGGCGCCGAATGCGACTGTGCGGATGGGGAAGTGGGGAGGCGGGTCGGGACCAAGAGCGCACGGGCAGGAGTGTCCGTGCCACTGCGAGCGGCGAATTTCGCTTGCGGGGCCTTCGGCCAGTGCATGGCCTTCGTCACCTTGTCGAACTCCTGGCGGTCCGAGCCTTCCATCGAGAGGCATTCGGCGGCCTGGCATTCGAGGAACACGCCGCCTTCGGAGGCGGTATCGAATTGGAGGAATTCCGGCGCGGTGAAGACCTGGCTGGCGCCGGCGTGCTTTTTGCGGAGCAGCTTGGTGTAGGTGGTGAAGAACTGGGCGGCGTGCGCGGCGGAATCGAGGCGGAGGCGGAAGACGAGCAGCGACGATTTCGAAGTTTTATTCTCCAGGATGGCGTAGCGGTCGCCCCACCAGTCGGGAGTGAACTCCTTGGCCTGCGCCGCGTCGAGGTACTGCTTCAGGATTTCCTGAAGTCCAAATTCCCCGACGATGTTTTCGTCCAGCAGCTTCCAGTGTTTGCCGAGCAGGTGGCCGAGGTTGGGCAGCGTAACCGGCGGCGGGGCTTTATCAGCCAAGTAGAGCGACGGCTGCATGACCTGCTGCGTGGAAACGGGCGGGCGGGAAAACACCTTGTAAAAATCGGGCCAGCCATTGCCCGCTTTGAGCAGGCGCTGCGTGAAAACGGCGCCGTTGAGATAGGGGAACAGGAGCGAATCGCGGATATAGGGCGGCGCCTTGGCGAAATCCGGCGAGCTCGACGCGTCGCCGATCATGGCCTGGGTGAGCGGGCCGATATCGGGCATGTCGCGGATGCTGGAGCCGAGGCCGCGCATTTCGTAGTCGAGCATGGCGACAACGGCCGAGCCCTCGAGCACCGCCTGGCGCGCGGCCTGAGCGTCGTCGTTGGGCTTGGCGGCCTGGATCCACGGGTCGATATGGAAATGCTGGTCCTGCAGGGCGTGGGTCAGCTCGTGCGCCATTACCATGCGCTGATCGGAAAGCGGAATCCAGTCGGCGATGTAGAACTCCTGCGCTTTCGGATCGTAATAGCCGGCGATCTGCTCGGTGAGCAGGTTGAGCATGAAGCCGTCGAGATCGAAGCCCTGGGGGATCAGGCCGAAGGCTTCGAGCGCTTTCTTGTCCGCGTAGCGCTTGGCGGGGTGCTTGTCTTCTTTATCTTCCTCGACGAGGTAGGCGCGGATTTGCGCCTTCGATCGCAGGCTCTTCTTGAGCGGGTGGAGGATGGGCAGATCGATCAGGCGGCTCATCTGGGCGAGGACCTGATCGGCGGCTTGAAGGAACTCCTCCTGCGATTGCGTGGCCCCGGTGGCGGCGGGCGGTGGGGCGGTGCTTTTCTGCTGGGCGACGGCCAGCGCCGGAGCGAGCAGCACGCAGAAGAGCGTGAGGAAGGCGAGTCGTTCTGGTCATTCTGCCGGTTAGGATAGCAGGTCGGGACGGCCGGCTGCGAACCTTCAGGGACTAAGACTCCTCTTAAGATACAGGCAGCACAGGTTCGGAAGGGCGTTGCCGCTCCGGTCACAAAGCTGCTAGAGAGCATGGCCCGGCGGCGGGCGGCATCCGTAAGATGGTTCTAGGACCTGGGTGACCCATTGAGCACCGGACGAATCCTGATCGTCGACGACGAAGAACCCATCCGCGAAGTGCTGGCGAGCCTGCTCGAGGCCGGCGGTTACGAACCCACGACGGCAACCAACGGCGCTGAAGCTCTCAAGTGTCTTGACGGGGCCAGATTCGACCTGGTATTGAGCGACATTCTGATGCCGGTGATGGACGGCCTCGAGTTGCTCAAGAAGATTCACGGGCGCGAGCCGGATTTGCCCGTGGTCATGGTGACGGCGATGAACGACATCTCGGCCGCGATCGGGGCGCTGCGGACCGGGGCGTACGACTATCTGCTGAAGCCATTCGACAAGGACCAGCTCTATTTCAGCGTGCGCCGGGCACTGGAACACCGGCGCCTGGTGATGGAGAACCGGAATTACCAGGAAGGGCTCGAGCGGCTGGTGGCCGAGCGCACCTCGCAGCTTTCCGAAACGCTGCGCGAGCTCGAGCAATCCTACGACTACACGCTCGAGGCCTTCGGCGGCGCGCTCGACCTGAAGGACGCCGAGACCGAGGGCCACTGCCAGCGCGTCACCTCCTACACGATTCTGATTGCGCGCGCGATGGGCACCGAGCCCGCCGCTCTGCGGCACATCGCCCGCGGCGCATTCCTCCACGACATCGGCAAGATGGGCATCCCGGACGGCATCCTGCGCAAACCGGGCCCCCTGACCGACGAGGAACGACAGGTGATGCGGCGGCATTGCGAAATCGGCTATCAGGCGCTGCGCAATATCCCGTTTCTGAAACAGGCGGCCGAAATCGTGGTCTCCCACCAGGAACACTACGACGGCAGCGGCTATCCGAAGGGTCTGCGCGGCGAGGAAATTCCATTGGGGGCGCGGATTTTCGCGGTAGCCGACGCGCTCGACGCGATGATCTCCGACCGTCCGTACCGCAAGGCGATGGCGATCGAGCAGGCGCTCGAGGAGATCCGCCGGCATTCGGGCACGCAATTCGATCCGAAAGTCGTCGAGGTCTTCTTCTCGATTCCACACGAGACCTGGATGAAATACAGGCAGAGCCCGGCTGGGGCGTTCCGTTTGGCGGAGTTGGAAAAGACCAGCGCCAGCCGGCTCACCCGAGCGTCTTCGGGACCGGAAACCTCTTCGTACACTGCGGGGAAAGGCTAGCTGCTTCCAAGGCGTGCTTTCCCGCATGTGGGCCCGTGCCCCTGAGAAAAGCAAGCCATCCAGCCATCGAAACGAATCGCTGCAAAATAGAAGGCCCCCGCTTCGTTTCAGCGGGGGCCAATTCATCCCGAAAAATGCGCGCGTGCCCTACTTCTTGTTCTCCTTCTGCCCGTGCAAGTCCAGACAGATGGCCACCGCGCTATTCGGATTGATGGCGGTCGTGCCTTGTTGGATGTGGCGAATGATTCCCTGTTTATCGACGACGAACGTGGTCCGCCGCGCCCATTCGAATTCCTGCCCCTGCACTTTGTTTTTCTGCAGGATTCCGTACTGTTCCATCACCGTCCCGTTCATGTCGCTCAGAAGCGGGAAGGTAACGCCGAGCTGCTGGGCAAAGGCGTTGTTGGCCGCCGGGCTGTCTTTGCTGATGCCGACAACAACCGTGTCGTTTGCTTCGAGTTTGGGCATATCAGCCTGATATGCCTGAAGTTCCTGCTTTCAACCGCTGGTGAACGCCAGAACGTAGAAGGCAAGCACTACGGTCTTCTTCCCGCGGAAACTGCTCAGCTTCACCGGATGCCAGTGATTGTCCAGCAGAGTGAAATCGGGGGCCATTTCCTCCACTTTCAGGTTTGTGATCGCGATTGCCGGCTGTTGCGCGCTCGCGGCGAGCGGAGCGAGCAGAAGCGCGCAAGAAAGCAGGAAGGCGAGCCGAAGCTTCATCCGTTTCTCCTTCCCATAAGGGTAGCGGCATTATACCCGCAAACCGCCCGCGCCCGTACACCCGAAGTCCCGCCTCGGAGGGCTTCGCCAGGATGACAGGGTTCCGGGGGATTGCGATCAGGCGCTGAGGGTGACGCCGGGGAGGGTGCGGCCTGCGCGGATTTCTTTCCAGGTGTAAACCATGCGATGGATGACGGTGGCCGTGGCCATGGCGGCGATCACCCAGAGCGCGGGCGCCATGCGGTTAAACGCGCCGCCCAGGATCAGAAGCACGAGCCGTTCGGGTCGCTCCATGAAACCGACCTTGCAGGTGGGAATCAGCGCTTCGGCGCGGGCACGCGTGTAACTCACCATGAAGGAGCTGGACATCGCGATCGATCCCAGCACCACGTAGAAGAAGCGCCCGATGATCGCGTAGTGAGCGACCAGGCCGAGATACAGCATGATGTCCGAATAGCGGTCGAGCGTGGAATCGAGGAAAGCGCCGAAGGGCGTCACGCGGTTCGAGCGGCGCGCCACCTGGCCATCCAGCATGTCGAGGAAGCCGGAGAGAAAGATGCCCGCCGCGGCCCAGACGAACCAGCCCACGGCAAAGCCGAGCGCCGCCAGCAGCGTAACAACAAAACCGAGAAAGGTGAGAACGTTCGGATTCACGCCGGCGGCGCCGAGCGGCTTCACGATCCGCACCAGCAGCCAGCGGCCGCCTTCTCCCACCCAGCGCGTCCACATTTTCCTTAAACTCCCCTGCTCCGGAAGCCGTTCATCATACCGAAAGCGCGAGTTACCCTCAACCTGCCGCCCCTGCGGCGGCGCCGGGCGGGTCGTTCGACCGCGGAGGGCGGGGGGACCCCGCCCCTGCGAGGCGAGACGCGGCGATTCGCCGGAACAGGAGGGTCGCTGGCAGCCGGCCGGCCGGTTGGAGGAAGAAGGCTCGCTCGTGACGCCGAGCTTCGCTATGATGCGGTTTTCGGCCCTCCCAGCCGCGCTGCCCGGTGCGGCGGCCGGAGCAAAGCACTCAGCCAAGGAGCCGTGCCCTGCGCATTCCGGAGCCCATTTCCAGGCGAAGAGCGAAGCGGCTGGCGCGGCAAATGGCGCCGGCGGCGGTGACGGCGGCGATTTTCTATCTGATCTTCCGCCATGTCTCTTTCCACCGGTTTGCGGACGCGATCGCCGGCGCCGATTACCGGCTGTTCCTTGCGCTGATGATTCCGAACGCGCTGCTGTATTTCGCCTGGGACACGCTGGTGCTGGCGGTTGTAATGCGCTGGTTCCACGGGCCGGTCCGCTACCGGGATTTGTTGCCGGTGCGGGCGGTGGCGTACGTGGTGACGCTGGTGAATCCGGACCTGGCCGAAGGGGCGACGGCGCTGTATCTGACGCGGCAGTCGGGCGCGCCGTTCTGGCAGATCGTCGGCACGGTGGTGTTCCTGAGCTGGCTCGAGCTGACGCACCTTTCCGCATGGGCGACGATGGGGATGCTGGCGCTGCCCTCGGGACTGCCGCGGGATTTGTTTCTGGTGCCGGCAGGATTTGTCGTCTTCTGGACGTTGTTCCTACTTTACGCGCGACGGAACTGGGCGCCTTGGCGGCCGGCGATCGAGGCGATCGCGCGAAAATTGGGACTGAAGCGGCGCGGGCCGGTGCGGGACTGGCCGATTTTTCATACGTTTCGGCAGGCGAATCTGCGGCAATACGGACTGGTGATTCTGCTGAAGTCGCCGATGTTTTTCTTTTCGCTGCTGATTCACTATTGGGCGGCGCGGGCGTTTGGCTTTCACATCCCGTTTCTGACGCTGCTGGCGTTTCTGCCGATCGTTTTCATGCTTTCGGCCCTGCCGGTAACTGTGGCGCATTTGGGCACGACGCAGGCGGCGTGGATCTTCTTCTTTCAAAGTTATGCGCCGGCGTCGAAACTGCTGGCCTTCAGCCTGGCGGCGCATCTGGCTTTCGTACTGGCGCGGGCGGGATTCGGGCTGCTGTTCGTGCCGCGCGCTTACGGCCAGCTTTCCGGCCTGCTCGAGCCGCGGCGCGAGCGCGCGGCCGCGGCGGCGGAATCGCTTTCGACGGGAGCTCACTGAGCGAGGAACCATTTCGTGGAACCCATTCGCATGTTCGGCATTCCCGGCCTCGGCGAGATCCAGCCGGGCGACGATCTGGCGGGACAGATGATCGCGGCGGTGCGCGCGGCGGGATTGACGGTCGGCGCGGGCGATATTTTCGTCATCGCGCAAAAGGTGGTTTCGAAAGCCGAAGGGCGCATCGTGCGGCTCGAGACGATCAAGCCCTCGCCGATGGCTCGCCAGTGGGCCGAGGAACACGGCAAGGATGCGCGCGTAGTGGAGGTGGTGCTGCGGGAATCGCGGCGCGTGGTGCGGATGGATCGCGCGGTTCTGATCACGGAAACCCATCACGGCTTCGTTTGCGCCAACTCCGGCGTGGACAGCTCGAACGCGCCGCCGGGCACGGTGGTTTTGTTGCCCCTCGATCCCGACCGGTCGGCGCAGGCGCTGCGGGAGCGGCTCGAAGCGGCGTTTGGCGCGCGCCTGGGCGTGGTTATCTCCGACAGTTTCGGGCGGCCTTGGCGCGAAGGGCTGACGAACGTCGCCTTGGGCGTGGCGGGAATCGAGGCGCTGGTCGATTGCCGCGGCCAGAAAGACAGTTTTGGAAGGACGCTGCAAGTAACGGTGATCGCCGTCGCGGACGAGGTGGCGGGCGCCGCGGAGCTGGTGATGGGGAAAAATCGGCAGATGCCGGTAGCCGTGTTGCAGGGATTTTCGTTCGAGGGTGAAGGATCGGGCCGGGAGATGGTGCGCCCTTCCGAGCTGGATCTGTTTCGCTGACCGGCTTCAGCGGCGGAAGCCTGCGTCGAAACTTCGTTTTTCGTAAGGGCACGGTTTCACAGGTTGCGAAAAAATGCCTCAATCCTTGTGGATCGCGGCTTCGGCCGCGACATAAGGACCGCAAAATCAAAGGGGCTTTAGCCCCTGAGGCCGCTCGACCGGACTTTTTCCGCCACTTGTTCAGCCGTGCCGCAAGGACTGCTTCATCGACGCGGCTTTCGCCGGCTTGCGCGGTGACGGGTTCCCGGCCAACAATGAACGCTTTTATTTTGCGGGAGAGATTGCAACTTCCGCGGGCGAGGTTTCCGTGAAGCGAACGATTGCGATTGTCGGAGGGACGGGCGCCGAAGGCTCCGGTTTGGCGTGGCGCTGGGCGCGGGCGGGCGAGACGGTAATCATTGGCTCGCGCGACGCCGCGCGCGCCGCCGAACGAGCGGCGGAGATCGCGCGTCGGGTACCAGAACGCGCGCATCGAGGGCCGCGAAAACGCCGCGGCTGTAGCGGATGCCGATGTTGTGGTGCTGACCGTCCCCTTTTCCGCTCACGCGGAAACGTTGCGGCAGATCAAACCGGCTTTTCGGCCGGGCGCGGTGCTGATCGATACAACAGTGCCGCTGGCCGCCACCGTCGGCGGGAAGGCCACGCGCACGCTCGGCGTCTGGCAAGGCTCGGCGGCGGAACAGGCGGCGGAGTTCGTTCCGAAAGGCGTAGCGGTGGCGGCAGCCTTTCACGCTCTTTCCGCGGAATTGCTTCGAGGCGATGAACCCGTGAATTGCGATGTGGTCGTGTGCTCGAACGACGAAAACGCGCGGCAAGTGACCATGGATCTGGCGGCGCGAATCCCGGGCGTGCGCGCCGTCAACGGCGGGCCGCTCGAAATCGCGCGCCTTTCGGAACAACTCACCGCGCTGCTGATTTCGATCAATATCCGGTACAAGGTGCGCGCGGTGGGGCTGCGATTCACCGGATTGCCGATTCCGGAGCCCAAAAGTTAGCCGGCAGTTTTTACAAGTAAAGACCCACGGTCAGGAAAAAGCTGACCGTGGCTACCACTGACGGGCTGGGCACACTACCGGAAGCGTCGGCGCGCCATCCCCGCATGACGAACAATCCTCCAAAAGGAAAGGGCCTGGCTTGCTTCCGCTATGGGCGGAAGCGCGCCAGGCCCTGTGTTTTTCGAGGAGCGGCGCTCTTGAAGGGAGCGCCGCTCCGGTTGTCGTTAGAACTCGATGCGAAGACCGAGTTCGATCCAGCGCGAGCCGGCGGTGCGGTTCGCGGGAACGAGTTCGGAAGAGAGTACTCCGAAGCTCGAGGGGCTGGTTGAGCTCAGGCTCGGATTGTTGAAGTTGACGTGGTTGAAGATGTTGAGGAACTGAGCGGAGAAATCAAGCCGGAGATTCTCGTGGATGGTCGTGGTTTTGCCGAGCGACGCATCGAGATTCCAGAAGCCCAGCCCGCGAATTGGATTGGCGCGCCCGTCCGTCACGTCGCTCGAAATCAGCACCGGACGGAATGAAGCGAGCGCTTGCGACGGATTCGCGAACAGGTTCAGGCCCGTGCCTTGGCAAGTGGGACAGGAGGACGAAGGCCCTTGCCCCGACGAAGCGACGTTATTCGCGTAAGTGACGTTGGAATTGACGCCGCCACTCGGAATGCTGCCCGTCGGAACCTCGCCGACGCTTCCGTTGATGAGCAGGCCGTTCCCCCAGACCTGGCCGCTCTCGTTAACAGTGAGCGGAAGGCCGGAGTAGGCGGTGAAAACGCCGGAGGTGTACCAGCCGCTGATGAACTTGTCGAGCGCTGGATTGTTGAAATGGAAGAGGTGACCGTGGCCGGCCGGGAGACTGTAGACGTAGAAGCCGGAGAAAGTGTGCGTGCGGTCGTAGGTCGAGGGTCCCCAGCTGACGTTGGGCGTGAAGCCGTTCGAGTAGAAGCCGGCGTTGTCCTGGTTGATGAGGCCATCGTCCAGCGCCCTCGACAAGGTGTAGTTGAGGTCGAAGGCGAGACCGTGCGAAGTCTGCTTGTGGAGCGTGACGATCATCGCGTTGTAATTGGACGTGCCGATGTAGGTGCGGACCTCGTTGAGCAAGGACTGCAGGTTGTCGTACGCCGGCAGGCCGAGCCGGATCGTGCGGGTAAGGTCCATTTGCTCGAAGAGGCTCGACACCAGGCCCTGGACAAAGTCCGGTGCGAACTTGTTGGCCATGCAGGACGTGACGCTGGTTTCGCCGTGGCAGGCAAAGCTGCCGGTCATCGTGTTCAGACCGGGCAACTGATCCTCGAACCAGGGCTGTGGAGTCACAGGCTGGCCGTTGCGAAGCTCGGTGGCCACGGTATCGAAAGCCTTCGCAAAGCTCTGGCCGGAGGCCTTGTCGGTGAAGAAATACGGGTTGTTGGCAAGGTTGAGCGAAGTGGGCAGCCGCGAAGCCCAGTTCCCGATCCAGCCGACTTCGAGAAGCATGCTGCCCGGCAGCTCGCGCTGCACGGTGAAGTCGAAGTTCTGGCTGCGGCCCACCTTCATATTCGGGTCGTCCTGGAAGGAGAGCAGCTCTCCGAACGGAGAGGACGGCACGACCGGTGAGCTGATCGTGGGAACGGTCGGCGTCGGGATCGTGCCATCAACGCCCACGCGGAAGAGCGATGCGGCGGGATCCGTAGAGCCGGCATTGCAACTGGGGCTGCTGCCGTTGGTGACGTTGCAATTGGGCACGCCAACGCTGATCGTCTGGCCGAAGCCGACGCCCAGCATCGGGATGACCACGCTTTCGATGGTCGACGAGCGCGCGTAGACCATCGAATAGCCGCCACGCAGCACCGTCTTGCGGTCGCCAAAGAACTTGCCGAGGACTCCGCCCGAGAACGACGGGTTCCACGCCAGCGAGATGCGCGGCGCCAGATCGCCGTAATCCGTGTTGAAGACGGGCTTCCCGGCCGATTTGACAGGATCGTAGGCGAGTTGCGGATTGTAGATCTGACCGGCCAGCGCTGCGCCCATCTTGTCGCCCATGTACTGCGGCGCGATGATGGCCTGACCGTTGGAGTTGTTGATCAGGATGGTCTGGCGGCCGAGCGTATCGGAAGGCGGTGTTTGCCAGCCGTAGGAAAGGCCATAGGTCATGGTCAGGGCGTTCGTGATGCGAAAGGTGTCCTGACCGTAGAAGAAGGTGGCGTACTGCACAGTGTTGTTGGAAAGCGGCGTGCCGAACGGCAGAGGCTTCAAATTGCCGTCGCGGACCGAGAGCACCGAGATGTTGTCGAGCAGGCCAAGCGTGCCGGCGTAAAGCTCATCCCACGTGGTAGCGGAGGATGATGACAGGCAGTTGGTCGTGATCGAGCCGGAACAGGTGGGCGGCCGATCACTATTCGGGAGGCTGGTGAGGAACGTGGCGCCGGCGTCGGCGTTCAATACGGCGACCAGCGACGTGATTCCGTTGACCACCTTATCGGCGCGGTCGGTCAGCAACGGCAGCTTGAGAATCGTGCCGCCGAATTCAAAGGTGTGATTGCCCTTGATCCAGTCGACGCTATCGTTGAACTGCACGTTCTTCTGGAAATAGTCCTGGAAGCGCGCGTTCGACGATGTGTTGTCGATCGGCGCTCCGAGCAGGCTTTCCGCCGGGTTGATGGCGACAGGTCCGTCGGGCGTGTTCGTGCCCGGGATTTTCAGCAGAGTGGCCGAAGCGGTGGGGCTGAGGGCGTTGTTGCCGTTCCAGTTGCGGATCCAGCCGAAGTTGAAGGTATTGATGAGATTCGGCCGGATCTGGGTGGTCAACTGCGCGGTGACCATGGTGGTGCGGTTCGGCCGCGGGTTCACCGAGGTCACGTTTCCGTTCAGGATGCTGACCTGCGTGCCGTTGGTGAGATCGCGGTAGTAGGTGTAGCTGCTCGAGAAGCGCCACTTCTGGTTGAAGGCATGATCGAGCCGGAATACGCCGTAATCATCCTGAATCGGAGTGGACACGACGCCGCGGTAGCCGACGTAGTTCAGGCCGTCGCCCTGGGTGGTGTCATTGCCCGGAGGCATCAGATTCCAGAAAGCCTGCACCGACGGGCTGATACCGATGCCGCGCGGATCGCAAGCCTGATTCCCCGCCGGGCCGCAAAGCATCGAAGTGGCCAGCGGATACTTAACCACGTTGCCGGAGGCATCGCGGAATTGAAGGATGCCGTTGCGCAGGGCGTTCGAAGGAACGATGCGCAGGATGTTCTGCGACTGCGGGAAGCGGCGCAGCTCGTAGTTGACGAAGAAGAACGTCTTGCCCTTCCAGATGGGGCCGCCGAGGCGGAAGCCGCCGCGGTTGTCCTTCAGTTCGGTGCGCGGAATGCCCGCGCGGTTGTTTTCCCACGGGTTCGCGTTGAGCTGGTCGTTCTGGTGATACCAGTAGACGGCGCCGTGATAATGGTTCGTGCCGTGGCGGGCCACCATGGAAACCTGCGCGCCGGAGCTGCGGCCGAAGGTCGAGTTCGGATCGGCGACGCCGATATCGAATTCCTGGACGCTGTCGAGCGGCACGGGCAGCCAGGTGCCGTCGCCAACAAGGTTGTCGCTGATGTCGATGCCGTCGAGCGTGTACGTGTTCTGGTCGTCCATGGCGCCGGCGGAGCGAACGTCAGGACTTGGGAAAGCGCCGCTGCCGGGCTGGACGCCGGGCTGGAGGGAAATCAATTCGGTGGCGTTGTGCTGGAGAGTGGGCAGGCGCATCATTTCGTTGCCGCCGACGGCGTTGCCGACCTGAGCGCTGGTGGTCTGCAATTGCACGGCCGCAGTGGCCTGCACAACGACGGTCTTCGATACCTGACCGAGGATCATCTTGAAGTTGACCTGATAGCTCTTGGAGACGTTGACGACCAGGCTGGGAACGGTGGCCGTCTGGAACCCGGTCATGGTCGCCTTGATGGAGTAAGTCCCCGGCCTGACCGAGGGGAACGTGTATTGGCCCGCCGAATTGGCGGTCGTGGATCGCGAGATTTCCGTTCCCGTATTCGTGAGAGTTACCGTTGCGCCGCCGATGACCGCGCCGCTGGGATCGGTGATCGTTCCCAGCACGGTGGCCGTGGTCGCCGTCTGAGCGCCTGCGCGTCCCACCCAGACCACGAGACTGAATAACAAGACACAAGCAACTGCCTCCGCCCACCTCTTCATCTTCTCTAGCCCTCCCGGCTTGCTTTCAGACACCATCCAAAAAAAATAAAAACACGTAGACCGGTACGCTTCATCGCGACCGGCTACCGTGCAAAACGACAGCGATTTGGCTTAAAACTGAAGACCGGCAGAAAGGGAATACAAGTCCACCCTGTTGCCCTAAGCTCCCACCAAGGTCAAAAGAGGTCCCACCACGCTCTGCCATGCAGGCTTTTACAGAATAACGCAAACCTTGTCAATAATTATTTTGCATGGATTCTGTATTTCCTGTGTATACAGCTTATGCACGCGGCAAAACCCAGAGGGCGAGATGCACGTTCCCCGGCCCTCTTTTGGTAGCTGGCCGTCAAGGCAGCCGATAGAATGTAGCCGCACCGGAACTCATGAACGCCACTCCAATTCCGCCTTCCACACCGCAGCCCGGGCGCCGGCTGCGCTCCGTCTGCGTTTTCTGCGGCGCCGCGGAGGGCAACGATTCCGCTTATCGGGAAGCGGCGCGGGAGTTCGGGCGGCTGCTGGCGCGGGAAGGAATGGCGCTGGTTTTCGGCGGCGGGCGCGTGGGACTGATGGGAGTGGTGGCGGACGCGGCGCTCGGCGCGGGGGGCGAGGCGATTGGCGTGATTCCACGGATGCTGGTCGAACGGGAGATCGCACACACCGGGCTGACGGGGCTGCACGTGGTCAATTCGATGTTCGAGCGGAAGGAAAAAATGGCGGAGCTTTCCGACGCCTTCGTGCTATTGCCCGGCGGCTACGGCAGCCTGGACGAATTCACCGAGGCGCTTACCTGGGCGCAACTCGGGCTTTCCCACAAGCCGTGCGGCGTGCTGAACGTGAACGGGTATTACGACCGGCTGCTCGGCTGGTTCGACGACGCGGCGAGGGAGGGATTTGTCCCTCCGGCGTTCCGTGCGCTGGTGGTGGCCGCCGCCGAGCCCGAAGCGCTGCTCGACCGGCTGCGAATGGCGCCCGTCGTGCGCGAGGCGCGATGGACCGGCGACAGCCGGCGCTGAACGCTGCAGGATCGGGGCCGAGGCACTCTACCCCTCTTTACGTCCCGCGTGGAACCTTCGCGGCAACTACACTCGGCAGAACCCGCCCTAGATCGACAAAACAGCGTGGGGATCGTTGAACTGGTTGATGCCGGCGTATGGCTCGTCCAGGAAAAGGACCGCCTTGTTCACCTGGATGGTGCCATCGGGCTGCTTGGCAATCCAGCAACGATCCATGGGCCGCGGAGCCGGGCCGGCGAAATTGATTCCGTCGATGTCGTACTCGCTGCCGTGGCAGGGGCAATGGAAGATGTGCTGGGTCGGTTCCCAGTCCGGCGTGCATCCGAGGTGAGTGCACTTGGCATGGATCACGAACAGGATGCCGGGATCCTTCCGCACCCAGATCCGATGGCTCTGCAGGAACTGCTGGTTCACGCCGACTTCGAAATCGGAAGGGTAGCCGATGTTGAACTGCGTATTCGGTTGAAAGAGCGTCCGCGGGAAGAAATAGCGGAGGAACATCAGGAAATTGACGCCGAGGTAGCCCCACACGCAGGCAAGAACCAGGCGCCGCCTGCCTTGATTGATGACCTCCTTGTTCTGCCCGTTGCCGCTTTTCGCCGCTTCGGGCGCCGGCTGCGCTGACGCCGTCCGTGGAGTATCGCCTTTGGTTTGTTCGGTCATCTGTTTCCTTCGAAGGGACGGAGGAAGAAATTCATGACGTAAGAGAAGTTCCCGAAAATCCGCCCCCTCCAGTTACTGTGATGAAATGGCGCCGGCAATCGTTGCAAGTGAACCGGCACGCCTGCCGCCGCCGGCCGGGGATGCACCGGAAGCACATTCCGCCCACCGCGCGAGTTCGCGGTCGACGCGATAGAATAGCATAAGATACTGAAGAGACCCTTCGCGAAGCAAAAACTCGCGGAGGCCGAGGAGCGCAACCGATGCCCGACCCGGTGCCGCACTGCGAGTTTGACGCGCAAAAACTCATCCTGAAACTCGATACGGTGGTCGACGGCCATCCGGGCGCCGTCTCCCCGCTGGTCGAAGGGGTAATGAATATCGTCCGCGGAATGGGCTGCGCCGAAGGCAAGGAAATGGAAGTCGAAATGGCGCTGCGCGAGGCGCTGGCCAACGCGGTAGTTCACGGCTGCAAGGGCGATCCCGAAAAGAAGATCGAGTGTTGCGTGGCCTGCGACGAATCGCGCGGCCTGCTGATCGTCATTCGCGATCCCGGCACCGGGTTCGATCCGGCCATGATTCCGAGCCCGGTCGTCGGCCAAAACATATTCGAGTCGCACGGCCGCGGCATCTTCCTCATCAACCAGCTCATGGACGAAGTCCGCTACGAGCGCGGCGGCACCGAAATCCACATGATCAAGCGCTGAAAGGCACCGCAGCCCGGCCGCTGCCGCCAAATTCCTTGTGAGACGTCGCGGCTCAAAGAGTCTGTCGGTCCCGCCGTTGGGTGTCCCCGGCTTCGGTTCCAAGCCTGGGGAATTTTCCGGAACCTCTCCAGCCGCTGAGGGTTGAATTTGCAAGTTGCCACGCAGACTCCCCTGGCTGCGTGCTTTGAATCCCCCATCGCAGCCCAAGTGCGCCTCTCGAAGCTCGCGCGCGACCGCGCCGTAGCGAACCGGCCCCCGCTCCCGCCTTGGCCTCGGCGCCGCCAAAACCTTGGTGCCCGGGGCGAGAGTCGAACTCGCATGTTGCTTCCGCAACCGAGGATTTTAAGTCCCCTGCGTCTGCCATTCCGCCACCCGGGCCCGTGCGGGTAACTTTAGGCTAACCGACCACGCCTCGCAACAGGGGGTTGTGCGAGCGGAGGCCGTCACTCGAAACGGAGTGAGCGCGAAGGGTCGACGCGAGTGGCGCGCAGAGCCGGCGTGTAGCAGGCGGCGAGCGCGACCAGGAACAGAAGCGCGGCGACGGCCAAAAACGTGAGCGGATCGTGCGCGCTCACGCCGAAGAGCATCCGTTCCATCAGGCGCGTGAGGGCAAGCGCCGCTGCCAGGCCGATTCCCACCCCCAGGAGCGCCATGCGCGCGCCTTCGCCCAGAATCATGCGCAGCACGTCGCGCTGCTGCGCGCCGAGCGCCAGCCGAATGCCGATCTCGTGAACGCGCTGGCCCACCAGGTAGGAAATCACTCCGTAGATCCCGATGCAGGAGAGCAGCAGCGCCAGCCCGGCAAACGCGCCAAGCAGAATCATCGAGAAGCGCCGCGAAGCGAGCGAATCGGCAATGATGCCATCCATCGTTTGCGTCTCGAACATCACCATCCGGCTGTTGTAGCTCTCGATGGCGCCGCGAATCGGCGCCACCGCGGCCTGCGGCGAAGTGGCCGTGCGCACCACGACGGCGGACCCTCGAGCGAGGAGCGGCATCAGGCTATCGGGGACCTGCGAGATGGGGAAATAGAATTGGGCTTGTACCTTCGCGGTCGCGTCGCTGTCGAGGCCCCACTGCTTCACGTGTCCCACGATGCCCACAATTTCCGGCGTGGTGCCGAGCAGTTCGAAATGGACGGGCTGGCCGATCGGATTCTGGCCGTGGAAATAGAGGCGCGCGAACTGCTGGTCGATGACAATCACGGCCGGTGATTGCGCGTTGTCCTGGCTGTTGAGGAATCGGCCACGTACCAGCGGGATGCGCATGGCTTTCAGGTACTCCGGCTGCACGGCGTAGAAGAGGGCCGTCGGCATGTCGGATTCGGTGGCCGGTTTGGGCTGGCCGTCGATCCAGAACGGAACCTCGGAATCGCCGGACATGGGCATGGCTCCGGCGAGAAACGATGCGGATTCGACGCCGGGAAGAGATTCCAGTCGGTCGCGTACCTGCTGGAAAGAGACGCGAAGGGAATCGGGAGTGGCGGCGCTGTCCTTCGGAAACGAGAGGGCGAAGGTGAGCAGGTTGTGCGGATCGAAACCGGGATTGACGCTCCAGAGATTCACCAGGCTGCGAATCATCAGCCCGGCGCCGATGAGCAGCACCACCGCCATCGCCATCTCCACGGCGACGAACGTGCGCTGCGTGCGATGCCGCACGCCACTACCGCCGCGCCCGCCTTCCTTGAGCGTCTCGTGGATATCGGTGCGGGTGGTCTTGAGCGCAGGCGCGAGTCCAAAGAGGATGCCGGCAAGGAGCGAAGCGGCCAAAGTGAACAGGAGCACGCGAGCGTCGAGGTGAACGTCGCCCGCGCGCGGCAAAGCCTCCGGCAGCACGCGCAGCGCAGCCTGCGTGCCCCAGGCCGCCAGCCCCAGCCCCAGAGCGCCGCCCGCGAGCGAGAGCAGGATGCTCTCGGTAAGCAACTGGCGCACCACGCGGCCCTGGCCCGCGCCGAGCGCGGCGCGAATGGCGAATTCCCGCGTCCGCCCGGTCGACCGCGCGAGCAGCAGATTGGCGACATTGGCGCAGGCGATCAGCAGCACGAAACCGACGGCGGCGAGCAGCATGAGCAGGAAGGGGCGAATGTTGCCGACGATGTCGTCTTTCAGCGGAATCAGGGTGATTCCTACGTTCTTGTCGGCATCGGGAAACCGCTCGGCAAGGTGCTGAGCCACGGCGTCCATATCGGCCCGCGCCTGCGCCAGCGTGACGCCCGGTTCCAGGCGCCCGACGGCGTCCATGCCCATTCCGGTGCGGCGATCGCGGAAGAGCAGGTTGTTCCACTGGCCGATGGGGACGAAGACCTGCGTATCCGTGTGGAAGTTGCCGCTCTGGTAGCGGAAGCCGGGTGGAAGCACGCCAACGATGGTGTAGTCGGTGTCATTGAGCGTGATCGAGCGGCCGAGCACGTCGTGAGAGCCGCCGAATTTGCTGTGCCAGAAACCGTCGCTGAGCAGCGCCACCGGGCGCCCGCCCACCTGATCCTCCTGCGGCAGGAACGTGCGGCCGATCGTGGGTTTCACGCCGAGCAGCGGGAAAAATGAAGCGGAAACCATTTCCACTTTCACCCGCTGTGGCGTTCCCATTCCGGTCAGGTTGAAATCATCCTGGCGGAACGCGGCCAACTGGGAAAAACTGCGATTGTCGCGCTGCCAATCGAGGAAATTCGGGTAGGAGATCGAAGCTTTCTCAAACTGCGGCGGCCGCGAATAGATCGCAACCAGGCGATCCGGCTGCGAGAACGGCAGCGGATTGAGCAGAACGCCGTTGACGATCGAGAAGAGAGCGGTGTTCGCGCCGATGCCGAGCGCGAGCGTAAGAATGGCTACCACGGCGAAGCCCGGTGATTTGGCAAGAATGCGCAAGCCGTAACGAAGATCCTGGAGCACGATTCCCTTCCCTCTCGCGCGGCGCCTCACATTCCCCCGCCAAGCGGGCCGACGGGCGCCCGACCGCGCCGCCTCAACCTCTCATACGATGCGACCGCCGGGGAAGTTCACGATTCTTTCGAGGCGCAGGACGGCGCTTACCGCGGCTCGACGCGAGTCCCTTCCCGAATCTCATTCGTGGGATGGAGGATCAGGGGCTGGCCGACGGCGATACCTCCGAGAACCTCGGCTTCGGAGGCGTTGCGGTGGCCGATCTGCACTTCGCGCAAAGTGGCCCGGCCATTTTCCATGGTAAACACGGCCCAGGAATCGCCGTGGCGAAACAGCGCGCTTACCGGCAATTTCACCACGCTGTCCTTCTGCCAGAACGATGATGCGGGCTTCCACGCGGTAAGCGTCGCCCAGCGGGCCGGGCGGATCGACGAAATCGATGATGACGTTCACGCGCTGCTCCTCGATGCCCAGTGCGGAGATTTTCGTGAAGCCGGAAGGCTCAACCAGGCGCACGCGGGCGCGAATCGCCTTCGCGCCGCCCCAGCCTTCGAGCAGCACCGGATCGCCCGGCTCGACTTTCACCGCTTCGGTCGAAAGAACATCGGTGACGACCTCCAGCTGGGGCGAATAGCCGAGATCGAGCAGCGGCGTGCCCGGCGTGACCACGCGCTCGCTCTGCTGGAGCAGGCGCAGCACCTTGCCCTTGAGCGGCGACTTTACCGACACGACCGCGTCCGATGCGCCGCCATGCTCGCTTTCGAGCAGTCGCGCTTTCGCCGCGGCTTCCTGCGCCTTGGCTGCCTCCAGAACGTTCGCGCGCGGCGTCAAGCACCTTGCGGCCCGAGGTTTCCTTGGTTTGGGACTGCTCTAACGCTTCGCGCGAGATCACGCCGGAAGCGGCAAGTTGCTCCGAGCGCGAACGGTCGCGGCTCGCCTGCGCGTATTCGCTTTGCGCGCGGTCGACTTGCGCTTGCGCCTCGCGCGTGGCCGCCTGCGCGGCGTTGAACTGGGCGGTGAGTTCAGCGCGCTGGCGCGGCTCGATGGGAGCAGGAAGGATGCGGGCGACGACCTGGCCCACCTGAACGCTGTCCCCGGCTTGAAGGTCGATGCGGAGCAGGCGCCCGGCGACTGGCGCCGAGATGATGAAATGGTCGTGGATGCGCGTTTCACCCTCCTCCTCGACGGTCACCATCATCGGCCCGCGCGTCACCTTCGCCACTTCCACCGGAACCGGCTTCGGTCGCAGCAGAAAATATCCTTCCACGGCGGCCAGCACCACGACGACGAGCCAGATCCATTTGCGATTCGGGCGCTTCATTCCCGTCTCATTCTCCCGTTTTGAGCGTCTCCACCAGATCGAACCGGCCAAGCAGCCGCGCGACGGCCAGCGCGGTGACCAGCGACGCGCCGGCCACGACGCCCGCGGAGATGGCGAGCGTTTGCAAGGTGACGACGAGCGGCAGCCGGAACAGGTCCGAGGCAATCGCCCGCACGATCAGCGCGCACATTCCCGCGCCGAGCGCCCAGCCCGCCGGGATCGCCGCGAGCGTCAGCAGTCCCTCCTTGCCGAGCAGAATCATGCGCACCTCACCGCGCCCGAAGCCGAGCACGCGCAGGCTGGCCAGTTCCCTGGCCCGCTCCGAAAGCGCGATGCGCATGCCGTTGTAAACCATCCCGAAGGCCAGCGTGCAGGCGAGCACGAGCATCACCGTGGTCGAGATTGCCATGCTCGCGGCGATGGTGTCCTGAAAACTTTTGAGCGTGGCCTGGCGCACGGCGATGCTGCTCACCGCCGGGGTCCGTTTCAGGAGCGCGTAGAGACGCGAGGTCTGCTTCGGATCGACGCGCAGGAACGCCCCGGACGTGGTGCCGCCCTCGCGCAGCAGGCTGTTGAGCGCGTCGATATTCATCCAGGTGGAAAGTCCGATCGGCTCGTCGACCAGCGCGCTCACCGGCACTTGCCGCACCGGCCGCGCTCCCTCGAGCACCTCCATCGTCACCACACCGCCGGCTCGTACGCCGAGCAGATGCGCCAGATGCGAAGTCAGAACGATTCCCTCGGGCGGCAGCGGATGAATGCGGAAATCCTGATCGACGAGCGGCCGCAGTGTTCCCGTCGGCTCCTGGCCCAGCACGACGACCCGCCGCGAGCGATGCCCGTGGACCAACCGCGCGGCGACGGTGCGGAACGGCTCGACGCGCAGCACGCCGGGCAGCGTCGCCAGGTTGTAGCGCGAACCGGCCGAACGCGGGTCGGCAAAAGTGACGGCGACATCCTCGCGCTGCGCCATCTGGAATTGCAGGTGCATCAGATAGTGGATCGCGTCGAAAAAATAGAAGCCAACCACGAGTATCGCCACCGACATCGCGATGCCCAGCGCCGTGAAAGCCGCGCGCCACGGCCGCCGCTCCATGTCCCTCACGATCATGCGGCCCACCAGGGGCACCCGGCGGTCGATTCCCAAACGCTCGAGCAGGCCGGCCTGATAACGCGCCGGCGCGGCGGGGCGCATCGCTTCCGCCGGCTGCAACTCGACCGCCTTGCGCACCGCCGCGATCGCACCGAGCGCCGCCGCGGCAAAACTGATCGCGCCCGCCAGAACGATCAGCCCCGCTCCCACTTCGTAGTGGAGCAGCGGGAAGCGGTAGAAGAGCGTGTAGGCCTCGGTCAGCCGGTATCCCGCGTAGGCTCCCGCGGCAATTCCCGCCACGAGACCCACGCCGACGGCCGCGAGCGCCATTTTCAGGTAGTGCCAGCCGATGGCGGCGTTCGTGTAGCCGAAGGCCTTGAGCGTTCCCAGCTGGGCTCGCTGCGTGGTGATGAGTCGGGAGAGAACCGTGTAGAGCAGGAACGCGGCGGCGGCGAGAAAAATCGCGGGCACGATCGTGGCTGTGGCGCGGTTCTGCGCGATTTCGTCGGTGAGGAAGCGGTAGGAGATCTGGTCGTCGCGGCCGTAGGCGCCGAGGCCGCCGTAGCGGTCGAGAAGCTGATCGAGCCGCGCGATCACCTCCGGCTCGCTCGCGCCCGGAGCGAGTGAAAGCGAAACGTCGTTGAAGGCGCCTTGCATGCCGAACGCCGGCCCGAGCATATCGCGGCTGGCCCAGAGCACCCCGAAACGGCGATTGTCGGGAAAGATCGTGCCGCCGCCTTTGACTTCGTAGACGTATTCGGGCGAGAGCGCCACGCCCACGATTTCCAGCTTTTCCCAGCGGCCGTTGATGATCGCGCCAATCGTGCTGCCAACCTCGAGGTGATTGGCCTCCACAAAGGCCTCGCTCGCGATCACCTCGTTCGTGCGGCCGGACGAAACGTAGCGTCCGCCGCGCAATGCCAGATCGTTTAACGCCGGACGCCCGCGCGCGGGAATGGAGACCAGGCGTCCCGTGGCGGGCTCCTCGAGGCCGGGAACGTCAAGCGTGACATCCTTCACGACGCGCGTTTCGACGTGCGCGACGCCGGGGATCGAGGCGATGCGCGCGGCGAGGGAATCGGGCGCGCGCACGAGCTGGGCGAAGACGTCCGCGAAGCGATACTGCGCGTAGTACAGCCGCTGAGAAGCGAGCAACGAACGGTAAGTGCTGCCGAGCGCGACGAACGCGGTGACCGCGCAGGCGGCGACTGCGGCCACCGCCAGCAGCTGGCCGCGCGCGTGAACGAGGTCGCGTACGAGTTTGCGATCGAGCGTCGAGAGCATGGCCTACCAGATCACCTCTTCCGGCGTGGCTTTCCGCTCGTTCCGCCGGATCTCCACGATTTCTCCGCTGCGCAGCCGGATCACGCGATCCGCCATCGCGGCAATCGCGCTGTTGTGCGTGATCACCGCAACCATCGCTCCCAGTTCGCGGTTCACCCGGGCCAGCGCCTCGAGCACCATCTTCCCCGTCTCGTAATCGAGCGCGCCGGTCGGCTCGTCGCAGAGCAGCATTTCCGGCCGCTTCACGATCGCCCGCGCGATCGCCACTCGTTGCTGCTCGCCGCCCGACATCTGCGAAGGGAAATGGTCCAGGCGTTCGGAAAGCCCGACCATCGCGAGCGCGTCCTCGGGCCGCATCGGATTTTCAGCCAGTTCGGCGACCAGCGCGACGTTTTCGCGCGCGGTGAGGCTCGGAATCAGGTTGTAAAACTGAAAGACGAACCCGACGTGCTCTCGGCGGTAGCGGGTGCGCTCGCGGTCGTCGGCCGCGCTGAGGTTGTGGTCGTAGAAAATCACTTCGCCGCTAGTGGGAACGTCGAGCGCGCCAAGGATATTGAGCAGCGTCGATTTTCCGCTGCCCGATGGGCCCAGCAATACGACGAATTCTCCCGGATAGAGATCGAAATCGACGCCGCGCAGCGCGTGCACCTCGACTTCGCCCATGCGGTAGATTTTCGAAACCTGGTGAACGTGGAAGACCCGGTCGCGGCCGGGGTCGTCTGCTTCAGCGTGGTTCACCGCTCTGTTTTGTGCCCGCCCGAACATTTGCGCACACAACTCCCCTTTAGTCTGGGTAGCACGCGCGGGGCCACCTGCCGGCCCGGTCGCCATGCATCTATGTCATTGCAAATAAAGGTGTTTTATGTCAGGACGAAACGACAAATGAGGTCAAAACGTGTGAAAAACAGCAAGCATGGGCGAAATCGCACCAGCCGGCCTTGCCCAGGGACGCGAGGGCGTGCAAAAGGGCCAAAGCAGCTTCGTATGTCGTAAGGGTACGCTTCACAGGTTGAGGCAAATGCCTCGGACCTTGTGGGTCGCGGCTTAAGCCGCGACAAAAAGTCCATGGAATCAGAGGGGCTTCAACCCCTGAAGGTTCGCGTCAGCCCTTTCTCGGCAGCCTGTTTAGCCGCTGGCTCGGTTCGCGCCGGCCACCGTGACGATGGCAAGCAAGTAGAAGAGGAACATCAGCGCAAGATACGTCTTCGCGCGCGTGCCGGCTCCGCGAAATTCGCGCCACGCGAAAACGCCCCACAGCGCGGCGACCATCGGCGAGGCCTGGCCGATGGCGTAGGAAATGGCGACGCCAGTGAAATTCGCCGCTACCAGATTGAAAACGGTTCCGATGCCCCAGATGAACCCTCCGGCGAGGCCAAGCAGATGCGCGCTGGGTGCGGCGCGGAAAAATCCGCGCGCGGCCACCGGCTCGCCGGAAAGCGGCTTCTTCATCAAATAAGTGTTGAAGACGAAGCAGGAAAGCAGCGCTCCGAGTGTGAAGAAAACCGCCGTACTGTAAGGGCCGAGTGGCCGGCCGGCGGTGAGCGCGCGGGTGACGAACGGCGCCCACAAACCCATCAGCACGCCGGAGACGGCGCAGATCCACAGGCTTTTGCGCGAGACGCTCGCGCCGGGTTTCCGGAGCGCGGCGTACGCTTTGCCGTCGAGGATCACGGCCACCACCGCCAGCACCACGCCAATCGCGAGCAGCACAGGATTGCCTTTCGGCTGAAGCAGGTAGCTGAGCACGACGCCGACGATCAGCGCCAAGCCGATCGAAACGGGAAACGCGACCGCCAGTCCGGCCATCTCAATCCCGGCCACCAGCAGCAGGTTCGCCAGGTTGAACACCGCGCCGCCCAGGAGCGCGGATACGATGTTGCCGTCGCCGGCCACGCGCACATTGGCAAGGAAGCTCGAGGCATTCTGATGAACGCTGCCCATGGTGAAGGCGAGGATCAGCGAGATCACGAAGATGCCGACCGCATAGTCCCAGTAGAAAAGCTCGAAGCGGTAATTCCCCACTCCCTTGAATGTGTTTGCCCAGGAGCCCCAGCAGATCGTGCTGAGCACAATCATGAAGAGTGCGGTGGAAAAGTGCTGCGGCGTGAACATGAAACGCGCGTCCTTTCCGAAGCCAGCAGTCCGCGCTGCTTATAGGTGGCTATGGCGGAAGTGTCAAGAGGAAAAGGAGTGGAGGACTGGGCGTTCGGCCTGGATTCGGGCGGCTGGAGCCGCTCGAAATGAACGTTTGTCTGGCTTCGGGCCGGCTGGAAGCCGGCGCTACGAAATGGCGTGGATCATTTTGTAGCGCGGCCATCCTTGGCGGCTCGATGGTCGTTCCGGCTGGCAGAGGTCGCTACGAGAGATTCGATCTCTCCACGCCTACCCAAGGCCAGTCTCTCAGGCCCGCTTTTCGGGGATTCTCGCTGACGTAGCGGATGATTTTCCATAGGGACGCTTCATTGCGAATCAGGTGATCGAAATATTCCCGCTGCCAGAAAGCGCCATTGCGTCCCAGGATACGATTTGCCGCTTGGGCGGAAAAGGATTTCCAGGAATGCAGGATGGCCTGCAACCGATACCCTTCTCGCGGTGAAAATACTACGTGCACGTGATTGGGCATCACGCACCATGCGGAAAGCTCGTAGCGTATCCCTTGATAGTGCCGGACAGCGGCCGTCACGACCCGGGTGATTCTGGAGTCGCGCATGTAACAGGCACCCAATCCGCGGTCCAGGCATCGTTCGGTCATGCGAAGGATCGCTTGCAACTTGCGGAGGCGGGCAGGGTCCGGGGCATGATCATCGCCGGCCAGGGTGGCATGTTGCATGGCCTCGCGCTGTGCGCGAAGTCGAGCGAGCAATTGCTGGGGGAGCGAGTCGGCCAGGCGAAAGGTTACAAAATAAACCGGGTGTTGGGTTTCCAGGTGTGGCAGGTACCCTCGCGAGCGAACCGAACCGCTGATTTGGCTGCCTCCGTTTCCCATTTTGTAGCGCCGGCTTCCAGCCGGCCGGGTTTGGCTCGTCCGTTCCGGCGCGGGGATTCTATTCCTGACGAAGTTGGCTGTGCAAGGCCGGCTGGAAGCCGGCGCTACGAAATGAAATGGCCTGCGGCCGGAGTGAAGCTACGGATTATTTCGGCGTTGCCCACTAGCGGTTATCTGCGACGACGCAAAGAGGCCGCCTTGGGGAAATGGGCACCGGGTGTGGGGGCGGTCATCAGGCGGATGAAATCCTCGTAGAACCTGGCCGTGTCGAGATTGGTGTTGATCGTGACCAGGCGTTCGCCGATGCCGGGGTTCTCCTGTGGCGGCCAGACCAGCGTATCGCCGTAGCTCTCGCCAGGATCGGTCGATACGTCGAGATAGAGCTTTTCGGTGCCCGTGATGACGGCGGGATCGAGCCAGGAGACGACCGCCAGTTCGTCCCACATGTACGCCGGCTTGGCGTAGCGGGCGATGTATTGCGCGACGGGCGTTTTCGATTGGCCGATGCGGGCGATCATCTCTTTCGTCATGCGGGCCTTGATGGAAATATCGACCGGGGTATTGACGATGCTGGGCCAGTCGGCGTGCAAGACGGCGTGCGCGGCTTCCGGATCCATCCAGAAATTGAATTCGCGGCGGGGATGGTCGCGGAATTCGGGATCGTCGGTTTTCGGATCGATGCTTCCGCCCATCATGACCAGTCCCTGGGTCATCGCGGCGAAATGAGGATCGATCGTCACCGCCAGGGCAATATCGGTGAGCGGGCCCGCGGCGACAATCGTGACCTGATTCGGATACTTGTGCACCATGCGAATCAAAAAATGGGCGGCGTCTTCCTTCGCGGGTTTCGTCGCCGGCTCTCCTTCGACGAGCGGCGGCACGACCCACGGCCCGTGCACGTGCCCCCAATTCCACGCGCCCTGATAGACCACCTTGCCGTACCGCGTTTCCCATCGAGCGATGAATTCCGGGCGATTGTCGATGGGAAAGACGGCGCCGGGAACGACCGGGATGTCGGTGCGGCCGATGAGTTCGAGCATGCGGAGCGTGTGCGCGACCTCTTCGTCGCGCCACTGGTCGCCGCTGACCACGGTGATCCCGAGCACATCGGTTTCGGGCGACTGGATGAGCGAGAGAATCGCCTGCTGGTTCGTGGTCGCCGGCCCGGCGGCGTCTTCGTCGATGATGACTTTTCGTTTCATTTGAGCCTGCAGCGGCGCCGAAGCCACGAAGGCCACGAGCAACACCAGGAACTGGAATCGGCACGCGCGCATCGGCGATTTCCCCTTTTCGAGACTTTCTCGCGGCGCGCTCTGGCGGGAGCGCGCCGGGAGGGCGTATTTTATGCCAGAAGCCCGCCAGCCGGCCTGTTCGCGAATTCAGCGACCGGCGGAACGGCCGGCGCAGATCGCGCGATGGAGAAAAGCGGATTCCTCGCTTCACTCGGAATGACAGCACAGGAAAGGACGACTGGCATGGCGCAAATCGCAACGCAAACGATTCCGCTGAGTGTTTCCGACGGCACCAGCATGAACGCCTTTCTCGCACGGCCCTCCGCCGAGGGAAAACATCCGGGCATGCTCGTTTTTCAGGAGGCCTTCGGCGTGAACGGGCACATTCGCGACATCTGCCGGCGCATGGCGGCCGAGGGATTCGTCGCGCTGGCGCCGGAACTCTACCATCGCACCGCCCCTGGATTCGAGGGCCGCTATGATGACTTCCCGGCCGTCCTCCCGCACGCCCGCGCCCTCACCGACGCAGGGCTCGAAGCCGACGTGCGCGCCGCTCACCAGGCGCTCGCCGGCGATTCCTCCGTTGACCCCGGCCGCATCGTATCGATCGGATTCTGCATGGGCGGGCGCGTCTCGTTTCTTGCCGACTCGGTGCTGCCCCTTCGCGCGTCAATCTCGTTTTATGGCGGCGGAATCGCGCCCAGCCAGATGGGGCCCGGACTCCTGGGCCGCGCGAAGGATTTGCACGCGCCGATCCTGCTGTTCTGGGGCGGGCGCGACAAGCACATCGGAAGCGAGCAGACCCGCGCCGTTTCCGACGCGCTGCGCGCCGCGGAGAAGACGTACATCAACGTGGAATTCTCCGACGCCGACCACGGCTTTTTCTGCGACGCGCGGCCCAGCTATCATCCCGCGTCGGCAGCCCAGGCCTGGGCGCTCTGCCAGGCCTTCTTGAAAGAGCGCCTCGGAGCTTAGCCTGATTTTCCCGCGAGGAATCTGGGCGAAGCATGCAAGAAGGTCGTGTAGAGACGGGCTTCAGCCCGCCAGCTTCTCTCCGCCGTGTAGGCAAGCTGCCCCATGAACGGCGGCTCTACGCCAGCCCGAATGGCCAAGGCCCTTGCCCGAAGCCCATGAACGAAGGACTGCTAATGAGAATTCCGGCCTAGGCAGGGCCCGCGGCCGCGGCTTGTTTCTTCGAGCTGCGGCGAGCCCAGAAGAAAAGCGGAAACGCGATCACCAGGCCCCAGAGCAGATGCGCGCGCAGCCACGCAGGGTCGAGCGAAATTGCCATCCCGGCGACTATGATCGCCAGCATCCACAGCAACGCTTCCCCGCAAAATCCCTGCAGCCAGCGCGGCTGCGCTCCCGCAGCCGGGATTCTCGGTCGCCAGGAAGGCAACATTCGTGGAACGGCCGCGCGGTAGGCGCGATAGGATTCGCCGCCGCTCGCTTCCAGCCCCGCTTCCTCGTCGCGAATGAAAAGCCGCACCAGAATCCACATACCGACGACGAAGATGGCGTACGGCAGCGGACTGAGCAACAAGCCGAGGCCCAGCACCATGAGCATGTTCCCGAAATAGAGCGGATTGCGCGTGCGCCGGTAAGGACCGTCGCCCACCAGGCGATCCGTGTGCATCCGCCTGTCCTGCACGACGTTCGTTCCCAGATAAGCCGAGCCCCAGGTCCTCCACAGAGCGCCGAGGCCGATGAGCACGGCGGCGAGGCCATAGACGGCGTGGCGCCAGAAGGCGAGGACTGGACCACCGGCGTAGGTTTCGAGGAGGCGCGCCGACTGCTCGGCAGTCGGATGAGAGAACGACGGTCGAAAGCCGAGGAAGACGACGACGGCGAGAACGAGGAGAAACCAGCGACGGTTCCGGAAGAAAAAGCCGCGGGGCGTGCTGTCCATGGCGGCGATAGTTTGACAGAAGGCGCGCAACGAATCCAGCCTCGCCGGCGGAGCGCCCGCTCCCGCTAAAAGCAGATTCCTCGCAGCGGAATTGCTGCACGCACTTCAGCCGGCCACTTCGACGCGTGTGGCGAAGTTGCCGTCGCGCTGGGGAACGAAACCGACCGAAACCTGCTTGCCGGTCTGGCCGGAGAGTGTTTCGAGTGTGCCGGCCTTGTCGCCGACGACGATCACCGTCTTGGGCGTGATCTTCAGATCGTACGGGACGCCGTTCGGCCCGCTGACAACGAGCAGATTCTGATCGGCGACGACCATCTGGATGGTGCCGGACATCGATTCCGGGACGCCGAATCCCAGACTCGCCATCTGCTGGGAACTCATCTCTTTGGCGGCCGGAGCCGTGCGTGCCCGGCTCGGATGCTTTTTGGTCTGCGCGAAAGCGGACGAGCCGGCAACGAGAGCCAGCGCTGCCGTGAAAATCAAAACATGCCATGAATGTCGGCGGATCATCTCGGTTCTCCTTGGATGGCAGACTCCCTTCCAGTGTGTTTGATGGTATGTCCGGGGGAAATGGGTTGCAATTATTTTCCGCGCTGCTTTCGGCGCAAGATCGGCTAGGCGTTGCCGGATTCGGGCTCGTCCGAGCCGGGCGCGGCAGGGGAACCGGCGGCAGTTGCGCCGGCGGCTTCCTTGCAAATTTCTTCGGCCTCTTCGGCGGGCGATGGCGGAGCGGCGGTTTCGGCTTCTGCCGCGAGATCGGCTTCCGGTTCGGGCTTCGGTTCCTCTTCCACACCGGCTTCCGGCTCCGGCTCAGCTTCCACCGGCGGCGCGGCCTTCTCGCGTTTGGCCTTCTCTTTGGCGGGCGCGGAGGGTTCGCCGTCGTGAGCTTCGGTTTCCGGCTCGACCTGCGGCTGGACCAGGGCGGCGTGGCGGGCGGCCATCGCCTCGGTCACCAGGCGAACGATCGCCTGTGCGCCCCGGCGCTCGGAATCGAGAGCGGGATCGTATCCGCAGATGGCGAGTCCCGCGAAGGTCGGCCGCGCGGCGAAACAGTTGAGCGCTTCGCCCACTTCAGCCACGCTCAGTCCGCCCGCCGTGGCTCGCGCGCCGCCGGGAACTTCTTCAGGCGAGAAAACGTCCGCGAGGAGAAGCACAACGAAATCGCGTTTGCTCGCGCGCAGACGATCGAGCGCGGCTTCGGCGGCCACCTGGGCGCCGTCGCGGCGTACCTCGTCGATCGGGAAACGGCGCACGGCCAGCCTTCCCAGCCGTTCCCGGTCGATCGCGTCCGGCTCGGCGAGGCCGAACAGCGCCAGGTCGGGTTCGCGCACGAGCGGTGGTTCCTTCCAGAAGCGCACCAGCTCCGCGGCGCCCTGCCCGATCAGGTGGGAAACCGTCATCGGGGCCACGACGCCGTCGTCGGTGTGCATGGGCGTGTGGAGATCGGCATGCCGCCCGATATGGATCAGGCCGAGCGTGGGCGCCTGCCGGCGCAGTGCCGCCAGCAGAGCCACGGCAACCGTTACGTCGCCGCCGAGCACCAGCGGAAACGCGTGTGCCTTGGCCGATTGCTCGATGCGCGCTCGCAGTGGGTCGAGCAGGGCCAGAATGCCCTTCAGATTTCGCGCGCGGGGATTTTCGGGATCGGATTGAGGGAGCTGTACCGGAAGATCGCCGCTATCGGTCACCTGGTAGCCGACTTCGCGAAGCCGTTCCACGATTCCGGCCGCGCGCAAAACCTCCGGACCATTTTCGACACCCTTGGCAGCCGCACCCGCGCTTGTCGGAGCGCCCACCAGGGCAAGCTGGTCGGAATGTCGGATCAGCTTGGCAGTCAATGCCAGTCCTTCCTTTGTCTTGCCTGTCTTCGGGGAATAGCCGCCCGGGGATCCCGCAACGCCCGAGCAGCTTGTGGCGCCGTCCACTCCCGTGGAGCGGCCCACTCGTGGCCGATCAGCCTAATGCTACCAATTCCGCCGGGAGCGTGAACCGCACGTCCTCCCGGATCAGATCCAGATCGCGCTGGTCGGTGTAACCTAGCTGAGCCAGCCGCTCGCTTACCTGCTGCACCAGAACCTCGGGAGCCGAGGCTCCGGCCGTGAGTCCCACCCGGTGAATCCCCTCAAACCACTCCGGGCGAAGGTCGTGTTCGTCTTCGATCAGCCGCGCCGGAACACCGCGACGCTGTGCGACCTCGACCAAACGGTTCGAATTGGAACTGTTGGCCGAGCCGACCACAAGAATCAGATCCACCGCCCGGGCCACCTGCTCGACCGCTTCCTGGCGGTTCTGCGTGGCGTAACAAATGTCGGAGGAACGCGGTCCGGCGATCGCCGGGAAGCGCTGTTTCAGCCGCGCGACGATCTCCTGGGTATCGTAAAGGCTCAAGGTCGTTTGCGTCAGATACGCAAGGCGCGCCGGGTCCGGCACTTCGAGGCTGTCCACTTCCTCGACGCTGCCGACGACCATCGTGCGCGAGGGCGCTTCGCCCGATGTGCCGACGATCTCCTGATGGTCGCGATGCCCGATGAGTACGATCGTGCGTTCTTCGCGAGCGAATTTCTGCGCTTCCAGATGGACCTTGGTGACCAGCGGGCAGGTGGCGTCAATCACCCGCAGCTTCCGCGCGTCCGCCTCCTCGCGCAAGCGCGGCGGAACGCCGTGGGCGCTGAAAATGAGCACCGCCCCGTCGGGAACCTCGCTCAGGCTTTCGACAAAAATCGCGCCGCGCCGCCGCAACTGCTCGACGACGTGCCGATTGTGCACAATTTCGTGGTGAACGTAGACGGGCGGGCCGTACGCCTCGATCGCCAGCTCGACGATATCAACCGCCCGGACCACGCCGGCGCAGAAACCTCTCGGCCGCACGCGGATCAGCGTCTTCTGGCCGTTCGTGCCGTTTGTCCCGGCCGGCCGATCGGTACCTGTTTCGGTCAGGTTCATGGAGGCGCTGTTCCCCCTTTAGAGCGTTCATGATACCGGAATCATGGCCGAGGGGCTAGAAGCTTGTGGGCGAAAGACGAAAAATCCTGCCTGCGTTGTCCGCTAAACCCCTGAAATACTTGCTATTGGGGTATTACCGGCGGATAATCGGCCCCAGCGTTCTGTCCCGGAGGAGCCCATGGGAACCGAGGAGTTTTCCCGCCGGAAGTTTACCCAAACCCTGGCCGCCACGGCTGCCGCCGCCCTTGTCGTGCCGCGCCTGACGACGGCCTCCGCCGCCGGGGCCATGCTTCCCGAAGGCATGCCCGAATCCACCATTCAGCTCAACGCCAACGAAAATCCCTATGGCCCCTCTCCGGCGGCGCTAACCGCGATCAAGAATTCGGAGCCGGTCGCCTGCCGCTATCCCGACGGCTCACAGAGGACGATGATGGAAGCGGTCGCGCGCCTGCACGGCGTCGAGCCGGAGAATGTGGCCCTAGGTTGTGGTTCCACGCAGATCCTGGACCTGTCCGATTTGGCGTTCCTTGCGCCGGACCGGAAGCTGGTGGTCGCCGAGCCGACCTTCGAAGCGGTGCTCAGTTACAGCCGCAACCTGCATGCCCGCGCCGTCAAAGTCCCGCTCACCGCCGACTTTCGCCACGACCTCGGCAAGATGGCGGCGGCCTGCGACACGACGACGGGCATGGTCTACATCTGCAACCCGAACAATCCGACCGGGACGATCCTTTACAAGAACGAACTCGAGAGCTTTCTGCCGCGCGTGCCAACCAGCACGGTGGTGCTAGTCGACGAAGCCTATTTCCATTTCGTCGAGGACCCGCGCTACGCCAGCGTCGCCGGATGGATTGGCCGGTACCCGAATCTGCTGGTCACTCGCACGTTTTCGAAGGTGTACGGAATGGCCGGCATGCGCTTGGGCTACGCCGTCGGCCAGAAAAGCCTGATCGCGCCGCTGCGCAAGCGAATCTCCTTCGCTTCGGCCAATAGCGTGGTCCTCGCCGCGGGCCTCGCCAGCCTCAAGGACCCCGACGTGGTTCCGCGCAATCGCCGGCTCTTGAACGACACGCGCCGCCGGCTGGTTCGCGAAATGGAAAAGGATGGCCGGAGGGTGATTCCTTCCGAAGCCAACTTCGTGATGATTCATCTGGGGCGCGACGTAGGGCCGGTGGTCGAGGAGTTCCGCAAACGCGGGATTCTGGTGGGGAGGAGATTCCCGTCGATGGCGGAATGGCTGCGCATCTCGATCGGGAAACCGGCGGAGATGGATGCGTTCGTCGCGGCCCTGCGAGAAATCGTTCCGGCCCACACGTAGCCCCGGCCGAGGAAGAAAATCTTACTAATGGCCAGATCAGGGGATGAGCCGCCGGCGCATCTTCGGTGCGCCACGAACGCGCCGCTCTGGTAGCCACGGCCGGCGCCTTCCCGACCGTGGGCCTGTGCCATCAATGTCTGCTCAAGTAATGTCCCAAGCGGTCATCCCGATCCCGCCTGGGAATCTGCTTTTTTGCCTTCGGCGAACAGAACACTCCATTTGAAGAGTTCAACAATGAGGAAAGCGGCTTGGCCCGAATCGCCGGCCAGCCACGGAATAATGACACGGCGAGGTTCACGGCGCTCCTTGCATACATCCCGCCGTGAACCTCTCTGCCGCCCGAGAACATGCAGCGCTACACGCGCCGCACCCTCCCTATTGCGCGAGTTCGATGACGCGGAAGCTTCCCGGCGCCATCTTTCCGTGACGATGCGGATTCTGCGGCGTGGCCTTCGGCGGCCTCGGTCCGAGCGTCGCCGTCACCAGGAACAGATGGTGCGTTTTCGTGTCGAGCGCCATCGTCCGCGCATAGGCTTCCGTTTTCACATGGCCCAGCAGCGTGTATTTGTCGGGCGATTCCTCGCGCACGACGGCGACCGTGCCGGTGCCCCCTCCGCTCGAGCAGAAGGCAAGCTGCGTGCCCGGATCGAAGCGGCAGGCGTCGACCATCGAACCGATCTTGAACGTGGTGACCACCTTGCCGGTGTCCGGATTCGTCACGGCCATCACTTCATTGCGGCAGCCGGCGAACAGGCGGCGATGCGCCAGATCCATCGCCAGGCCGGAAGGGTGCTCGCAGGGAGCGAGCGGCCAGCGCTTGGTGATCTTGAGCGTGCGGCTGTCGATCTCCACCTGCTCGCTCTTGCTCTCGATATTGTTGTAGACGTGGCCGCGGCCGTCCGCGACGGCGTATTCGGGATCGCCGCCGAGTTCGATCGTGCCCAGCACCTTGCCGGTTTTGGCGTCGATCGCGGTCGAGCTCTGGCTGTCTCCGTTGAATGTAAAAACGCGCTCGGTCGCCGGATCGTAGATGATGCAGTCTGGATCCTTGCCGGTCACCTTCACCGTGCCGATCGTCTTGAGCGTCGTCAGATTGAAGATGGTGACCTGGTTGGCGTCGCCGTCGCTGATGAAGCCGCGATTCAGCTTCGGCGCGATGGCGATGCCGTGCACGCCTTCCGTGTTCGGAATATCGCCGACGATCTTGCCGGTGTCCACGTTCAACACGACGACGTGCGTGCTGTGCGAAACAAATAGATGACGATGTTCCGGGTCGACCAGCATGTAGTCCCAGAAACCATCGCCCCCGATTTTGTAGGTATGAACCAGGTGGTAGCCGGCGCCGGCCTGGGCCGCCGGACGGTTCGCGGCACGCAAGCGCGCCGCTCCGGGTATGAACAGAATCATTGCTACGATCAGCGCCGCCGCGAAGAGCGCCGCGGCGCTGGCCGCACCCGCTTCTTTCCGCTCACTTTTCATTGTGTCTCGCCCCCTCTATTCGAATCCCCGAGGCGCGCCTTTCCCGCCCGGGGATGCGCATCAGCGGCAAACGCCGCGGCTGTGCGCCGGGCCGACTTGCCGCTCCCATCCTAGTGCCTGGATCGCCGTCATGCTACACCGGGACCCCGGAGGCTGGCTTAAATTCCGATTAATTTCCGTTTATTTTCCCGGAAGGGCGGGCAGGGAGAGAAACAGGGACGTGCTCGGGCGTGCGGCTTCGGTCCGTCCGCGCTCCACCAACAGTTCGCCGCCCGACCCAAAGCTACCGTAGGGGCGAGGTCGCCTCGCCCCATCCGCCGACCGAACGATGAGGCTTTGCGAGGGCAACTTTACGCGGCGCGGCGATGAGCTGGGCCGCAGGCACGTTCGAGCCTTCGCCGTGCTTGATCGATCCGGCTCACCGTGCGGGCTTCCGCCAATCTCACGCCGCTGGTCCTGGGAAGAAAAGCCTCCGACAATCTCTGCCGCAGGACGGCCCACCGCGCCGGTGCGAGCCGGCGCCGTGCGGCGCGCGGCAGTACGCTGACCGCTTCCGTCAGAACGGAGGAAACCCACTTCGCCGGCCAGTTCGAACGTCGCGAGCAGAAACGCCGCCAGCAGCAGAGGGAGCCAGACGGCGATGAAAAGCACCAACGCCGCCAGCATCTCTTCGAAGTAAAAGTAATTGAAACCGACCAGAGCGCCCCCAGCGACAACTCCGCCGAGCCATGCGCCACGCTTGTTCCACAAACCACGAGGGTTCAGCAAACCTTGTTTGTCCAACGCCATGCTCCCCGACTATTAAACTCATTATATGCCGGTACTCCGGCCAAGGGTGCAACTTTTGGGGAGGACGTAACCCACTTGGATTTCGTGGGTTACAGCCAGGCGCGCGCCCGGCTTGCGCCTGTTCAGAACGCCTTCGAGCCCGAGCGAGCCAACGACGGCGGCAACCACTTTGCCGGCGCATTCCTTCAGGCTCTCTCGATCGGTATCGCAGCGGACTTCCGGGGCAAGCGGTGGCTCGTAGGGATCGTCGATGCCCGTAAATCTCGGGATCTCGCCGGCGCGCGCTTTCTTGTAGAGTCCTTTCGGATCCCGCGACTCGCAAACGCCGAGCGGAGCGTTCACGTGGACTTCGATGAAGTCGCCGATCAAGCTGCGCACCTCTTCGCGAATGGCGCGATAGGGAGAGATGGCCGCAACGAGCACGACGACGCCGTTGCGGCTCAGAAGCCGCGCGACGAATCCGATGCGGCGGATATTTTCGTCGCGGTCCTCCTTGCTGAATCCGAGGTCGCTGTTCAGCTGCTTCCGCAGCGCGTCTCCGTCGAGCACCTCCACGCGGTATCCGAGCGCCAGCAGTTCGGTTTCCACCGAACGGCAGATGGTCGATTTCCCCGCACCGCTCAATCCGGTGAACCAAACGGTGAGGCCCTTTTCCTTGCCGGCGGAAGCGACCGCTTTCACGGCATCGGCCGGGGCGCTCCCGGCGCCGCTTTCGGTTTTCGCCTCCAGAATCATGCCGGCTGCCACGGTGTCGTTGCTCAGCGGATCGATGAGGATAAAACTGCCGGTGGCGCGATTGTCGAGATACGGATCGCAGAAGAGCGGACGGTGGGTTTCGATTTCCGCCATGCCGATCTCATTGAGTTCCAGGCTCGCCGCCGGGGACGGCTGGCCGTCGAGGATATCGATCCGGTGGTGAAGGCGAGTCACGCTGGCGCAGACCGTCGACGTCGTGTGCTTGAGCAGATAGGGCGAATCCAGGCGCAGCGGCGACCGCGACATCCAGATCAGGTGCGCCTTCAGCTTCCTCGTGATCGAGGGCATGCGCGCCGGGTCGGCAAGCATGTCGCCGCGGCCCACGTCCAGATGATCGGCAAGCGAGAGCGCGACGGACTGCGGCGCGAACGCCGCGTCCAGGCTTCGATCGGAGAGCAGCACCTGTTCGACCCGCGTTCGCCGGCCGGAAGGCAGAGCGACGACTTCCTGGCCGGGCCGGACGATTCCCGAGGCGATCTGGCCCGCGTAGGCGCGAAAATCCTGATGCGGACGGATAACGCTTTGCACCGGGAAACGGAAATCGCTGAGGTTGCGGCCATCTTCGACCGAAATGCTCTCGAGAAGGTCCAGCAGCGAAGGGCCGCGGTACCAGGGCATGCGGTCCGTCCGGCGCACGATGTTTTCACCCATCAAGGCGCTGGTCGGGATCAGGTGCTGCTGCGCGCCGGGGAGGGCCTGGGCGAATTGCGCCCACTGGCTCTCGATCGCATCGAACGCTTCGCGGTCAAAATCCACCATGTCCATTTTGTTCACGGCTGCCACGATGCGGCGGATGCCGAAGAGCCAGCAGATGTAGATGTGGCGGCGCGTCTGCTCGAGCATGCCCTTGCGGGCGTCGAGGAGCACGACGGCGAGATCGGCGTTGGAGGCGCCGGTGATCATGTTGCGTGTGTACTGGTCGTGGCCGGGGACGTCGGCGACGACGAACTTGCGGCGTTGGGTGGAAAAATACCGATAAGCGACGTCGAGTGTGATGGCCTGTTCCCGCTCGGCTCGCAGGCCGTCGGTGATCAGGGAAAAATCGATAGCCTCGTTGCGGCGGGCCGAAGCCCGGCGCAGCGGCGCAAGATGATCTTCGGGAAGCGCGCCGGAATCGTGGAGGAGCCGGCCGATCAGGGTCGATTTACCGTCGTCGACGCTGCCCACCGCGAGGAAACGAAGCAGGTCCTTGTCCTTGCCCAACGCCACTAGAAATAGCCCTCGCGCTTCTTCAGTTCCATCGAGCCCTCGCGATCGTGGTCGATGAGGCGGTTCTCACGCTCGGAGCGGCGAATCGCCTTCAACTCATCGACGATCTTCTCGACCGTGTCGGCCGTGGAACGGATTGCCCCGGTGCAGGGCGTGCACCCGAGAGAGCGGAAACGGCACATCACCCGTTGCCGCGCCTCGCCAGGCCGCGCCTCGCCGACATGCTCAACCGGAACGAGCACTTCGCCGCGCACCAGCACTTCGCGCTCCCGCGCGAAATAGAGCGGAACCACCGGAATGTTCTCCCGGGCGATGTATTGCCACACGTCGAGCTCGGTCCAGTTCGAAAGCGGAAAGACGCGCACGCTCTGGTCCGGGTCGATCCTGCAGTTGAACAGATTCCACAATTCCGGCCGCTGGTTTTTCGGATCCCATTGCCCGAAAGCGTCCCGCAGGGAAAAGACCCGCTCCTTGGCGCGCGACATCTCCTCTTCCCGCCGCGCCCCTCCGATGGCGGCGTCGAATCGATGCTCTCGCAGCGCGTCGAGCAGCGCCTTGGTCTTGAGCAGCGAGCAGCAGCGCGCGACGCCCAGCCGGAACGGGTTCGCCCCGTCATCGACCGCCTCGCGATTGGTGGAGACGCGCAATTCGACGCCGAGCTGGCGGCAAATGCGGTCGCGGAATTCGATCATCTCGGGGAATTTGTAGGTCGTGTCCACATGCAGCATCGGAAAAGGGATTTTCCCCGGCGCAAAGGCCTTTTGCGCCAGCCGCAACATCACCGAAGAGTCTTTTCCGATAGAATACAGCATCACGGGACGGCAGAATTCCGCAGCGGTCTCCCGGAGAATATGGATGCTTTCGGCTTCCAGGGCGTCGAGATGGGTAAGCCTGTGGCGTTTCTGAAAGGAATGATTGGTGGACGCGGCTTCGCAATTCGGCGTTGACGTCGGCATCGCCGCCGCCCACGCGGATGCGGTCACGGGGATCCCCGCATTGTTTTCGTCGCAGCTGGCGGCAAGCGCGATTTCTTGCCCCGGTTCAACCGGCTCCATCGTTTTCCCTCGAGCAGGCAGGTTGATCTTCTCTCAGCTTCATTGCCGGCAGAAACATGGACTCCAACCCATTCCCGCCAGACCCTATCATTAGACGTTAACATGTAAGGGGATGTTCCGGTGATTGCGGCGACTGTGTTCACAAAGCAAAGGCGCCGGCTGACCGAGCGATGGAAGCTCGAAGGAGGGCTTCCCCGGGTAGCCGGCCAGCGGGTTGATCACGCTTTAGTTCGCGCCAAGGCCGGGCCGCGACCCGACCTCCGGCTCACTTGGCGGAAAGAGGATTACGTTCTGCTACCGGAGGGCGAGATCGGGCCGGTAGCGACGGCGGACACCGATTACAGCGGCCTGATGGTCGTCTACGACTGGGAAACGAAGCAGATCGTCTGGCGATCGAACTGGGGCGACCGCGTGCTCACGCCCAGCGGTTTCTGTTTTGCCGACGGCGCCCTTTACCTGAACGACCTGGAAGGAGCGAACATTTTCCTGGTGGATGTGGATCGCGAGCCGGGGCGGCTGCTCAAACGGATTTCCCATCCGTATCTGAACGACCTGCACAGTCTCGAACGCACCCGCCGCGGGCTGCTGGTCAGTTGCAGCGGGAACGATGCCCTCGTGGAGCTGGATCTGGACGGAAATCTGCTGTGGGAGTGGTGGGCGGCCGAGCACGGTTATCGCGATACGCCTTCGGGCCAGCAGCGCGAATCCGGCCGGGGACTCGAGCACCGCGACCGCTATTACCACACCATGTATCAATCGACGCACGTCAACACGGCGGCGATGCGCGACGACACCGAACGCCGCGTTCTCGCACTGCTCTTTCATCAGGGACAGTTGATTCAGATCGACCGGGACCTCCCCGAGGCCCGGCAGGACGCGCAGGTGCTCCTCGAAGGCCTGGCCCGCCCGCACACGATCGAGAAGCTCGACGACGGCTGGCTCTGCTGCAACACATTGGGAAAAGAATTGCTGCTGCTCGACGCCGATCTTCGGATCGCCGAGCGCATTCCCTACGATGGAGGCTGGATTCAGGACGCGACGCGGCTCTCGAATGGCCATCTGCTGCTGAACGACGTCGACGGCAACCGGCTGGTTGAAATCGCCGGCCCGCCATACGAAATCGTCGCCGTGGTCCCCTACGACCCGAACTGGCGCATGGCGGAGATCGCCGAGGTGCCCGAGCGCCACCGGCCCGCTTTTCGCCGCGCCGCCAAAGTGCCCTCCGCGCCGGACGACTAGCCGCGATTTCTCACAAAGGCCTCCCGCCGTCAAGCATCGGGCGAGATCCGTGGCCCGTCGCGGATTTCAGGGCCGCACCTTGCCCCATCGCCGAAAAAGGCTGGCGGGCAGAGACCAGCCGCCACACGGCCCCTCCCCGATACTCGGACGCTCCGGCCAGATTTTTTGTGATATATCCAGGCTAACGGCGCCGCGCCGCGATACGAGCCGATTCCCGTAAGGGTCGCTTTCCGCCGCGAAGCGTGCCGGCGTCGCTTTCTGCCGATTCCGCGGCGAGCCGGCGCACCAGCCCGCTGCGAGCCAGCCACGCCAGGCCCTCGATCAGAAAATTGTTGGCGTAGTGCGCGCGCCGGCCTTCGGGCCAGCAAGAAACCGGCAGATGGCGCACAAGTCCCGCCGGCGCACTCCTGGAAAACTGGAATCGCGGCGGGTGATGCGTGAGCCAGGAGATGTATTCGTGGGTCGAGCGGAACAGGCTTTCGGGCCGGGCGACCAACCGCTCGTGCGCCGCGCTGCCCTGAGGATCCACGAAGGCGAAGAGGACGCATTCGGGCGGAGCGGGCTCGAAGGACTCGAAACCGCGGCTTGCCATCAGGAAGCCGGCGAAGAAACCGGCGCGCGTCCTTTTCCCACGTCCGAGCGCGCGCGAAAAGCGGTAGCCGCGCAGCGGCCCTGACGATTCGAGCGCCGGTTCAAAACCCTTCAGATAGGGCCGCGCCAGGTCGCGAATCCAGCCGATGGCGCGGATTTCGTTCTCGATCGAGCGAGCCTCAGCGGCCTTCAAATGGATACCTTTCCGCCGCCAGAACGGCGGCTGCGACGTTGCGCCGCAAGCCGATCGTATCGACCGCTTCGCGCTTGGAGAATCGTTTGAGCACGGCAAGCTGCGTGCGCAGCGTGTCGCCCTCGGCGGTGGCTTCGAGCGCGGTGCGCGCCTGCTTTTCGATCTGGTCCATTCCGTCGTAGACGACCAGGCGCGCGGCGTCGGCCATGGCCGGTGCGGCGCTGTCCTGACGCGCGAGGGCCTGAGCGGCGCGCAGCGTCGCCGATTCCATCGCGTAGATTTCCATCACCACGTTCGCCAGCGCGGCGACGATCTCCTGCTCGTCCGCCAGCTTCTCGCGGAATCGCTGCACCGCCGTGCCGGCCGCAAGCAGAAACGCCTTCTTCGCGCGGGCCACGGTCCTCAATTCGGCGCCCAGCGGCCCCTCCGGCGGCTCCTCGACGGCCGGAGCGGAGAGCACTTCGTCCGCGAGGCGCATCGCGGCGGGCACCAGCGGCAGCGCGCCGCCCATCGCGCGCTTCATCAGCATCTGGATGATGAGCATCCGGTTGATTTCGTTCGTGCCCTCGAAGATGCGGTTCACGCGGCTGTCGCGGTAGGCGCGGGCCACCGGATAGTCTTCATGGTAGCCGTAGCCACCGAAAATCTGCACCGCTTCGTCGACGACGAAATCCACCACTTCGCTCGAATACACCTTGCTGATCGAGCACTCGATCGCGTATTCCTCGAGCACCTTCATGATCCGCGCGGTGCGGTCGGCGCCGCTCTCTGCCGATTCGGTGGCCCCTTCGATCATGCCCGCCGTGCGGAACAGGATCGATTCAATGGTGTAGGTGCGAGCCACCATTTCGCCGAGCTTCTCGCGGATCAGGCCGAACTCCGCGATCGGCTTGCCGAAAGCTGTGCGCTCTTTCGCGTAGCGCGTGGCGGCTTCGATGGTTTTCTTCGCGCCGCCCAGGCAGTAGGCGCCCAGCGAGAATCGGCCCACGTTGAGAATGTTGAACGCCACGATGTGACCGCGGCCGATTTCGTGCAGCAGGTTTTCCTTGGGGATTTTGGCGTTCTCGAAAAAGATCGGCGCGGTGGAGCTGCCCTTGATGCCCATCTTCTTCTCTTCCCCGCCCACGGAAAATCCCGGCGTTCCCCGCTCGACGAGGAAGCAGGAAAATTTTTCGCCGTCCACCTTCGCGAAGACGGTGAACAGATCGGCAAAGCCGCCGTTCGTGATCCACATCTTCTGCCCGTTCAGGATCCAGTGCTTGCCGTCGGGCGAGAGATCGGCGCGCGTGCGCGAGGCCAGGGCATCCGAGCCGGCTTGCGGCTCGGAGAGGCAATAGCAGGCGATGAGCTCGCCGGTCGAGAGTTTCGGCAGATATTTGCGCTTCTGCTCTTCGGTGCCGAAATAGACGAGCGGCAGCGTGCCGATGCCCACATGCCCGCCGTGCGTGACCGCGAATGAGGCGTAGGCCGCCACCTTTTCCGAAAGCAGCGCTGAGGAAATCTTGTCGAGACCCGACCCGCCGTACTCTTCCGGGATGCCGCCGCCAAGCAGGCCAATCTCGCCCGCCCTCTTCAGCAGTTGCGGCATCAGTCCTTCTTTGTGCTGCTCGAGATCGGCGACGACCGGCAGCACCTCTTTTTCCACGAACTCTTCCGCCGTCTGCCCAATCAGTTTCTGATCGTCGGTAAGCTGCGCCGGAGTGAACACCTCCTCCGGCCGGCAGCTTTCGAGCAGAAATTCGCCGCCTTTCATCACGCGCTGGTTCACGGTCGGTGAGGCCACGACGACCCTCGCTTTCCCCGGCGCCGAGCGCAAAGCTCGATCCACCGGCTGCGGGAAACGTTCCCGGGTTTCATTCTACGACGGTTAGGCGTCATCGATGGAGCACGGCTGTGGCCGGTCAGCATCGGCGTTGCCAGCAACTCCCCGAAAACGCGCCTTCTGGTCATCCGAGTGCCCGACTCTAACGCAAGGAATCGGTTGTCCTGCCCGGAGGCAGATTCCGCGGGGCCGCAGATCTCTTCCTAATGCTCTTCCAATGTGAGATCGCGCTTTACCTCGATGTGGAATTGTCCTCGTCCCACCTGGGTCTGTCTCACAAAGTCGCAGCGGTCTTCCAGGCGGCGGCGCAGCAGGATCAATCGCGCTTCGAGATTGTCCTTGATGTCTGGCAGCTGGAGGCTGGCATCGAGGCGAAGCTCCTTATTGGTGAAATCCTGGCGGCCGGATTCGAGGTGGGCCTGCAGAAGTCTCCAGAAGATGCGGCCGGCCACGCCTTTGATCAGGTACGCGTCGTCGATAAAGATACTGTCATCCGCGGCATAGTGTTTGACGACGGAGCTGATTGCCGAGCGGACCGGCTGGCGGCGACTCGAGGTTTCCTGTTGCTCGACAGCATCGGGGCGCCGGAGCATGGCGATCGAAGCGGCCAGATGGCGCGCGGCGATTTGCATCACACGTTCGTCGTCGGGAAGGAACCGACCGGCTGTCGCGCTTTGCAGGCAGAGGACTCCCAAGAGTTCGTTGTGAGCCAACAGCGGCGCCACCAACTGACTTTGGACATCCGGCAGTCCAGGCAGTGCGATCTCCCTTTCCAGTTTGCCTTCCTCGCCGCGGCGCTCGACGGTGGATCGTACGGCCCTCGAGTACAACATGTCGCGAGTCAGGTTCGTGGACCGCACCAACATCCGGCGCTCGGCGGCCACGCCGAGAATTCCCTCGCCCATCCACACTTCCGAGCCGACGCCGGAGGCGTCGAACCCACGGCTCGCCAGCGTATAGAGACGCCTTCCGTCCTCGTCCGGCACCATCAGAAAGGAGTGGTCGTAGCCGAAAAGATCGGACAGGGCGGCGAGCGCAGTGTCGATCAGGGATTCGAGATCAGCGCAGCCGGCAAGCTGTTCGGTGAACCGTTCAATTCCCGGCAGATGATCGGTGGGCAGAACGGCTTCGGCGCGTACCTCCGAACCGAAAGGCCGGCAATGGAGGACCCGGTAGATATCGACGCCGCGCAACTTGAAAACCTGGCTCATGCCGGTCTGCGAAGCCACCGCGTCCAGCCTCGTGTTCATGCGATCGAAAATCGGGCCCTGCGTTTCGGTTCGCTCGTAGCGCAGGTCCAGCCGGTACTGTGCGCCGTTCTCGGGCGAAACCACAACCACCTGCGCGAGCGGGTTTTCCATCACGTTCTTTCGCGTCTTGTTAAAAAATTGATAGGAGAGACCGACGTGGTCGCGATCGACGCGATGCACGATCGAGAGAAACGTGAGGTTTGACGTTCCATCCGCGGAGCAGGAGCAGATCGACGCGGGGAGAATCCCCTCAAAGCACGAGGAAATGGTTTCGAGCGGAACCGTCAGTGCCGTTGGCGCGCTCATAAACGTGAACCCGCCTGCGGCCCGGGAGTCTGATCGAACACTTCTTCCGGGTGAAAACGGATCGCGACCACGGCCGGCGAGGTTTCGAGTTCTCTGCTCCAGAAGGAATCGAGCAATTGCCGCGGCACTCCGATCCCTTCGTTCAAGCTGCTGAACGCCTCCCGATGCCGCTCGACCGCGCGCAAGTCGGCTGCGCTCGGCTCTCCTGTCTCGATGCAGCGGCCCTTGAGTTGGATCGTCTTGTAGGTGGTGGGAAGCGAAAAGGAAACCGCGATCAGCCCGTTTTCTTCAAGGTTTTCGAGCGTCTTGCGGCTCGTCCCGAGCGGCACGCACAAGCTGACGCTGTTGCCGTCCTTCGAAACCCGGGGTCCCCAGGCTCGCGTGATCTCGGGGCTCAATCCCGAATCGCGCGTCCCCACGAGCACTGACACGCCGCTTTCGAGAAAAGCCTTCAACTGCTTGTCGATTGAAACCGGATGCTCGGGAGCGTTCATGCTTGGGTCAGGCGATCGCGAAACGGGACGGCACAAAGAGCGCTTTTAGGAAAGATTTAAGGATCTCCTAAGGATCATTTAGGAACGCGCCCTTTCGGCTAGCTGTATTTTGTGCTGGACGACCGGGAGGCGTCAACATCATGGCGATTCAGAATCTACTCAATGTGCTCATGCATGTGCCGGAAGGAACAGGCCCCGTTTATTGGGGACCCGGAGATCAGATGACGTTCCTGCTTACCGGCGAAGAGACGGGCGGAGCATTTTTCATGGCGCTGGTTTCGGTGCAGCCAGGAGGCGGTCCGCCACCTCACGTCCACAGCCGGGAAGACGAGACGTTCTATATGCAGGAAGGGACGCTGACCCTTCAAGTGGGCGGAAAGACCGTGAATGCGGCCCCCGGGGATGTTGTACACATCCCTCGCGGCATCGTGCATTCTTTCAAGAACACGGGGAACGGCGCCGCGAAAATACTCGTGCTGGCCACACCGGCCGGCCTCGAAAACTTCTTTGCGGAAGCTTTCTACCCGGCCGTCGAGGGTGCTGAACCTCCGACCACCGTCACGGAAGAATTCAGAGCGCGACTGATCGCGGCTGCTTCCAAGTACGGCCTGGAGTTGCTTCCCCCTTCGTAGAAAGAGGAGAGCCTGACGCACTGTGTGGCGGCGTGGTCCTAGTGATGTTGAACGGCGGGGGAACAGCGCCAGGCTACGCCCCGCCGGCTGTCGCTTTCAATTCCTCGACATATTCGGCGGGCAGTTGCCGCTCTTCGGCGGCTTGGAGGATCGACTGGAGGTAATGCGCGGCCGGGCGCAGTCCCTTCTCCACTTTCGTGGCGATGTACGCCTGGGCCGCGATTTTGTTGCCGTCGCTCGCAGTAACGTTGACTTCGATGCGGCGGTAGTGCATCGGCGCTCCCTGGAAACGGTCGAGCGATCTCAGCGCCGTCTCGGCAAACCGGTAGAGCACTCCGTAAACGTTCTTGCCTTGGGCGGGGTGGATGTTCGCGGTTGCCGAGCCGCCGCGCGCCTTTTTATTGAAGATGATTTCGTAGTTCTCGAGCTTGCCCACTTGCTCTTCGGCAATCTCGCCGGCGCGCGAGTGGATTTGCGCGCGGTTCATGTTGTCACCGTATGCGAAGTACCAAACGTATGCGGGCATCGTTTTCCGGAACGGCGGAAGGCATATGTTAGCCGGAACTCGCGTCAGGAGCAATCGTCGCGGCGCGGTGCCGGCTCGAGCCGAGAGGAAATCAGACCCACCGTACAAGCAAAGAGGGCTAAAGAGTCCGTGCGGCAACTCCGTTTTTGGGAAGGGCACGGCTTCAGCCGTGCCGCAAGCGCCCAAGTGTCAATGCGGCTTTAGCCGCTGAGGGCTGAATTTGGAATCCGCCACACAAACCCCAAGGCACCTGAATCGATCGTCTTGCGCGCGAAGGCAGGGCAACCGCGGGTAGCCACTACAAATGTCATGGTCGCGGGTGCCAACGCCACCGAAAACCATCGATTTCACCGACGAACGCGCGCCGAGGCCGGTTGGCAGGGGCGACCTGCGGTCAACCTCGGGGTGCACTCACGCCAAGCGCTCGAAAATCCCCGCCGCGCCCATGCCGCCACCGACGCACATCGTCACCATGCCGTACCGCGCTTTGCGCCGTTCCATCTCGCCAAGAATCGTCGCCGTAAGTTTCGCGCCGGTGCAGCCAAGCGGATGCCCGAGCGCGATCGCGCCGCCATTCGGATTCACGCGCGCAGGATCGAGCCCGGCGAGCTGAATCACGGCGAGCGATTGCGCCGCGAACGCCTCATTCAGCTCGATCACTTCAATCTGATCCAAAGTCAGCCCGGCCATCTTCAGCGCCTTCGGAATCGCGAAGACGGGGCCGACGCCCATCAGCTCGGGCGGGCAGCCGGCCGTCGCATAAGCCACCAGGCGCGCCAGCGGTTTAAGGCCCAGCGCCGCGGCGCGTTCGCCGCTCATGACGACCGCCGCCGCGGCGCCGTCGCTCATCTGCGAGCTGTTCCCCGCGGTGACGACGCCATGGGCGTGGAATGCGGGTTTCAGCTTGGCAAGCAGCTCCATGGAAGTATCCGCGCGCGGCCCTTCGTCGGTATCGAAGTTGATCTGCTCGGTTTTCGGCCGCCCGTTGCCAAGCGTCGTGGTGCGGATTTCGACTGGAACGATCTCGTCGCGAAAATTTCCCGCGGCGATCGCGGCCAGCGCTTTCCGGTGGCTGGCCAGCGAAAACTCGTCGGACTGTTCGCGCGTGATCGAATATTTGCGAGCGAGGTTTTCCGCCGTCAGGCCCATGTTCAGGTAGGCGTCGGGATATTGGTCCACCAGCCACGGATTCGGCGAAATCTTGTTGCCGCCCATCGGCACCAGGCTCATCGATTCGGTGCCGCCGGCGACGATCGCCTCGGCATGGCCGGCGGCGATGCGTTCGGCGGCGAGCGCGATCGATTGCAGCCCCGACGAGCAGAAGCGATTGATCGTCATCGCCGAAATTTCCACCGGCCATCCGGCGCGCAACATGGCGATGCGCGCCACGTTCATTCCCTGCTCGCCTTCCGGCATCGCGCAGCCCAAAATCACATCGTCAATTTCTTTCAGGTCGAGCCCGGGCGCGCGCCGCGCCGCATCTTTCAACACGACGGCGGCCAGGTCGTCGGGCCGCGTGGCCCGCAGCGCGCCCTTGAACGCCTTGCCCACCGGCGTACGCACGGAACTGACAATCACCGCGTCACGCATGGCTGCTCCTCGATTCTTCTGTTTTCACTATTGGACGACTGCGGCAGGTAAAAAGCAACCGGGCGGCGCGGCTCCGGCCGCGTCCACTTCTCAGGCCGGAACCAGCCGGCCCCTCACGACCGAACCGGCAAGGTCTTCGTCGACGTAGCACCAGACCCAGTTCTCGCCCGGCTCGATCGAGCGGGCCAGCGGATGAGCCGTTTCGTGGTGATGGCGCGTGGCGTGTTTGTTTTTCGAGGAATCGCAGCAGCCCACGTGGCCGCAGGTGAGGCACAGGCGCAGGTGCACCCACGTGTCGCCGGTCTTCACGCAGTCTTCGCACACGCGCTTGTCGGTTTCGAGGATTTTGGCTTGGTCGGTATGCGCGCATTTGTTCGCCATGGAAATCCCTTCCGTTTTAGTGGTTTCCCGCTTCGCGTTCGAGAGCCGCGCGGTCCCATTTTGCGAGGTTCGCGCCCGCTTCGTAGGTGCTTTCCATGAAGGAAAGCAGCGTATCGTGCGGCGAGCGGGACTCGCGCACCTCTTCGTAACTCAAAAAGAATTCTCCGAACCCGGAATGATAGAACGCCGCTCCCGGAGCAACGCGGACTTCGCGAAAACCGGGCGGTTCGGGCGCCATGTAGGAGTAAAACATCGCTTCGTCCACGCCCGACGCGCCGCCGGTCCAGAAGCCGGCGCTCGAAACCTCGTGCGAGTAACCCTCGCGCTGGACGGCATCGGCGCCAACCCGTTCGGGCGCGCGGCGGCCGGAAAACCGGGTGACCGCCAGATCGAAAGCGCCCCAGAAAAAATGTACCGGGCTGCACTTGCCGATGAACCGGGCGCGGAATTCCTGAAAAACCGGCGCGATCGAGACGAGCGCGTGCCAGAAGCGCGTCGCCTGTTCGCGGTCGTAGGATTTGTGCACCTGGTCCTCGGCAAACGGAATCGGGTCCGGCACTTCGTCGGGCGTCGGGTGGAATTTCGCCTCGATCCCAAGCGATCCGAGCGTGGCCATCAATTCGCCGTAAAAATCCGCCACGGTGCGTGGAGCGAGCGGCAGCCGCTTCACCGCGCCGTCGCTGGTTTCGATGACAAGCTGATGATCGAGGAAATCAAACCGCATCTCGAAGATTCCGCTCGGCGATGGAATCGACGAAGTTGTGAGCCCCCGCGGCGAAACGTAGAGCGTGACGTGCCACCAGTGATTCTGCGGCGGGCTGAGCGCCATCCGCACCTTGCCCACGATCTGCGTCCACATGTGCAGCGTGTCGCGAGTGTCCTTCCACTCCGCAAGTGGGAGAAGCGGCCAAGCGTTCGTGGAGGTCGGGCTCATGGTTCCAAAGGATGGGCGAATACCTAACTATAGATGATTTCGCAGCCGTTTCGATGCACGTTTCGGGGCCTCGTCCCGGCCCGAACAACGTGATGGGGCGAAGTGAAGTAACCCAGGCGAAGCGCAATCCCTCTGCGCTGTCATCCTGAGCGAAGCGAAGGACCCCGTCCCTACGCCTACGTGCCCTATCTCACCTCATCGCATTGTTCGGGCTGCGATCGCGAAGTGAAGTAGCCCAGGCCAAGCGCAATCCCTCTGCGCTGTCATCCTGAGCGAAGCGAAGGACCCCGTCCCTACGCCTACGTGCCCTGCCTCACCTCATCGCGTTGTTCGGGCCGCGATCGCGAACTGACGAAAGGCACGCCAGCAGGAGCAGCCCGCGCCACTTTCGAGTGCGACGGAGTCGCGAGGAACCCTAGTTCTGCGGTTTAGCCGCCGGTACCTCGCGCATCGGCATGGCGCACAGATCTTCGATCGGCTGGCCGGGCGTGTATTCGATCTTCGCCGGCGGCTCGCAGCCTTCGGCGCGAGTGATCAGCAGGCTGGGCTTTTCCGCCGCCTCCTTTTCCGCCGCCGCGGTCACCGGTTTCAGTTCCGCTTTCATCCGCTCGAAGGCAGCCGTTTGCACGATCAGATCGGGCTTCGGAGGGAGGAACATGATTTCGCGCTCGGCGTCCACCATCCTCTGGTAGAAAGGCGGATGCGTGCGAAACCAGCTGACCCCATTCACGTAGCCTTTCTGCGTCGCCATCTTGTCGAAAAACTTGATGAAGCCCGCCGGATCGTAGCCGGTGTTCCACGCGTATTGCGCGCCGAGTTGGTCGGCCTGGAGTTCGTAATCGCGGCTGACGCCGAGCAGTTGCAGGTTGAGGACGAGGCCCAGCCCGTAGAAGCCGTACTGCAGCGCATAGTAGGTGCCGATGCCCGCCACGCCCCCGGTGAGCACGATGGCGGCGATCTGCGCCGCCTGAAAGAATATCGAGGCGATCGTGGCCCGCTTCATCAGCTTGTGTCCGTGTCTGGCGGCATCGTGGGCGATCTCGTGCGCCAGCACGCCGGCCAGCTCCGATTCATTGTCCGCCGCTTCGAGCAACCCGCGCTGGACGAACAGGTAGCCGCCGGGCAGCGCGAAAGCATTGATTTCACGCGATTGCAGCACGGTGACCTGCAAAGGCACTTTCAGGTCGGAATGCCGCGCTATGTTCTGCGCCACCGTATTCACGTAGTCCTGGATGTCCTTTTCCTTGATCGGCGGCGGGAGCAGGCCGGAGCGTTTCATCTCCTCGATGGCCCTCTGCCCGGTCTTGATGTCGTCCTGCTGATCCGCGGCGATCTGGCGGAAACCGATATCCTTCACGTCGCCCCAGTGCCGGTTCAGATAGGCTCCGCTCTTCAGCTCCTGTTCGGTCTGGCGATATTCCGCCGGCCATTTTTCGATCAGGTCGAGCTTGGCCTGAAGGTTATCGTAGGCGGTCGGAATCGCGTGACGGTATAGCACCTCGGATTCGCTTCTCAGCAACTCGAGATTCTGGATGCGGCAGTGAATCGCGTTGCGCTGCGCCGCGTTGAGGCTCGCGCTCGACTTCTTCAGCTGCTCCCGCGCCCCTTTGATCTGGTTCTCGTACTGCTTCGCATGGCTCTTGAAACGGTTCACGCAGCGATCTTCACCGCTCTTGAGCGCGTTGCGCTCGCCTTCGATCTGGGAAGTGGAGAAGTGCAGGCTCGGCGCCAGTTGAAACAGATCGAAATACGATTTCCGCAGATAGGCGCGAAGCGATTGCTCCGTCTGGACGGCCTGCGTCGTCTGGGCCTGCGCGGGCGGCGACGCGCGCCGCGGCCCGCTCCCGTACACCGGCAAAAAGGCCAGCAGTTCCACAAGCCAGATCACCAGGGCCCGGTTCGTAAGTTTTGTTTTCATCGAAACATCCCCCAGGGCGCCTGCCGCGGACACCCGCGGCATCGCTCGCTACATGGAAACAGGCAAGTTGGAGGCCATTGCCTGGGGCGGTGGAAGGAGAATCAAGTCCTTGCAGCTTTTGAAGATGGGGACGGCTGGGGAACCGCCTTTTCTTCTCCTACGCAAAATCGCGCACTCCGGCCAGAAGCAGGGTGCGCGAAATTTCACAATAGCGGCCAGCTAATTCCGGAGCGGCTTGCCGGTTTTCAGCGTGTGAGCGATTCGTTCCTGTGTTTTCCGCTCGCCGGTCAGGCTGACAAACGCTTCGCGCTCGAGATCGAGAATGTAGCTTTCAGAAACCGTTTGCGGCGAGCTGAGCGCCCCGCCGGCAAGTATGTGGGCCAGTTTGCGCGCGACCACGGCGTCATATTCGGTGATGTATTCGGCGCGAAGCATCATGTGGATGGCGAGTTTGCCCGCGGTCAGGAACTCCTCTCCGAGCACGCGAATTGCCGGCGGCGCGGGCGGGCGGTAGCCGGAGCGCGCGAGAGCCAGCGCGGTTTGTTTGGCCTGGGCGACGAGGCGGTCGCCATTCATCGCGATGGGATCGGACGCGCTGAGGTAACCGAGCTTGCGCGCCTCCTCGGCCGAAGTCGAGACCTTGGCCATGGCGATATTTTCAAAAATCGGCCGCAGGTGCTGGAACAGGTCGAGATCGCCGCCGGCCGCTGCCGCCGTGGCGCGCGAGAGCATCTCCTTGCACCCACCGCCCGCCGGAATCAGGCCGACGCCGGTTTCCACCAGGCCCATATAGGTCTCCGCCGCGGCATGGCGGCGCGCCGCGTGAAGAGATATTTCGCAGCCGCCGCCGAGCGTCATCCCGTGCGGCGCGACCACCACCGGCTTCGGGGCGTAACGGATCGCCTGCGTCACGCGCTGGAATTGGCGAACCGCCAGGTCGATTTCGTCCCAGTCCTGCTCCTGCGCGGCCACGAGCAGAAGCATCAGATTGGCGCCGGCCGAAAAATGCTCGCCCTGGTTGGCGACAATCATCGCGTCGAAATCGCTTTCCAGGCGCCGCACCCCGGCTTCGAGCATGGCAAAGATGTCGCCGCCGAGCGCGTTCATCTTCGAATGGAACTCGCAGCAGACAACGCCGTCGCCCAGATCGACGAGGCTCGCCCCGGAGTTGCGCTCGACAACTTTCGACCGCTCCTTGAGCGATTTCAGGACGAGGATGCCTTCGGGCTCGGGCACCGCCTTCATCGCCCCGGCGCCAAGATCGAAATAGCTGCGCCTGCCCTCGGCCGATTCGTAGAACGAGCGGCGTCCCGCGCTAAGCGCCTTTTCGACGAGCGGCGGCAGCGCGTTCCCTTCCCGCTCGAGCGCGCGCGCCATTGGCTCGAGCCCCACCGCGTCCCAGGTTTCGAACGGACCGAGTTCCCAGCCGAATCCCCAGCGCATCGCGCGATCGACGTCTACCAGCGTATCGGCGATTTCCGGCACGCGGCGCGCCGCGTAGAGGCAGGGCCGGCTGATCGCGCCCCATAAAAATTGTGTGGTCTTGTCGGTTGCTTTGCCTTCGAGCGCCGGTGCAACGAGCGCGCGGAGGCGCTCGCCGGTGTCGGTCAGCAGCGCGGCGGCATCGAGCGCGGGAAGTTTCGGGCGCTGGCGCGGGCGGTAGTCCATCGTGCGCCAGTCGAGCGTCAGGATTTCGCTCTCGCCCTTCTGCCCTGCTTTCCGGTAGAAACCTTTTCCGGTTTTTTCGCCGAGCCAGCCCCGTCCGGCGAGATCCTCAATAACTTTCGGCACGCGGAACAATTCGCGGGATTCGTCGCCGGAAAGGTTCTCGTGGAGATTGCGCACCACGTGCGCGAGCACGTCGATGCCTACGATGTCGGCCGTGCGAAACGTGGCCGAGCGCGGCCGGCCCAGCGCGGGCCCGGTGAGCGCGTCGACTTCCTCGACGGTCATGCCGAGCTCGGCCATCAGGCCGAGCACGGTGAGCATGGCAAACGTGCCGACGCGATTCGCGATGAAATTCGGAGTGTCCTTCGCGAAGACCACGCCCTTGCCCAGCCGCTCGTCCGAAAACCGCGCGAGCGCCGCGAGCACTTCCGGCCGCGTCGCCGGCCCGGGAATGATTTCAACGAGTTTCAGATAGCGCGGCGGATTGAAGAAATGCGTTCCCGCCCAATGTTCGAGGAAATCGGCCGAGCGTCCCTCGGCAATGCGGGCCACGGGCAATCCGCTCGTGTTCGTCGTGACAATCGTGCCGGGCCGGCGATGCTGTTCGACTCGTTCGAAGAGCCGCCGCTTGATCTCCAGATTTTCCACCACCGCTTCGAGGATCCAGTCGGCCTCGGCGCACCAGCCGAGGTTGTCGTCAAAATTTCCGGTGCGCACCAGCCGCGCGGTTTCCGGAGTGAAAAACGCCGCCGGACGCGCGGACAGCGCGGCGGCCAGACCCGCGCTCGCGGGCCGGTTGCGCTCGGCGGGCGAAGCGTCCGCGCCGGGAATGTCGAGCAGTGAACAGCGAACACCGGCATTGGCGAAATGGGCCGCGATGCGCGCGCCCATGGTTCCCGCGCCCAGTACGGCAATCTGTTCGATCCTTTTTCTCATGATTTGGGTCTCCGGCGAGCCGGACGCCGCGCCGGCCCCGCTCCGAGCGTACTGAACCGGTCACACCCCGGTCAATCCCATTGCGGCGGGCACGCATCGAAACTATAGTGAATACGGGTAGGTGGAATGTCCGGGGCGGATAACTGGCTGGACCAGACAGTCAAACGCGTTCGCGCGTTCGCCTACGCGCCGCGGCCCGAGAGCGCTCCCGCACAACCCAGAATCGGACTCGCCCTTGGCGGCGGCTTCGCCCGCGGCATCGCCCACATCGGCGTGCTTCGCGTCTTCGAAGAAAACAAAATCCCCATCGACTTCATCGCCGGAACCAGCGTCGGCGCGCTGATCGCCGCGGCCTATGCCGGTGGTTCGACGCTGGCGGAGATGGAGCAGATCGGGCTCCTCACCCGCTTCAAGGATTTCGCCGAATGGACGATTTCCTGGAAGGGGCTGGCGTCCGATACGCGCCTGCAACGCTACCTGCGACGGCTGACGCCGGTGCGCCGCTTCGAGGATTTGCGGATTCCCCTGTCGATCGCCGCAACGGACCTCATCACCGCCGAAACCGCTTTCTTCACTTCAGGGGAGATCGGCCCGGCGCTCTGTGCCTCTTGCGCCTATCCGGGCCTGTTCCGCCCGGTGGAGCAGGACGGGCGTCTTCTGGTGGATGGTTTCCTGTCCGCCCCGGTGCCCACCGAGGGGGTGCGCAGGTTGGGAGCCGATTTCGTGATTGGAGTGAATCTGGGCGGCATCGTGCCGGGCGAGCGCGCGACGAACCTTTTCGAGATCATCAGCCGGTCGTTTTCCATCCTGATGCGCTACGCCGAAGCCTCATGGCGCCCGCTGGCCGATGTGGTGATCGAGCCGGACGTGATTGATTTCCGCTGGGACGATTTTGCGCGCACCCCGGACCTGATCGCCGCGGGCGAGCGCGCAACGCGCGAAGCGCTGCCGCAAATTCTCGAAGCGCTGCGACCGCAAAAGAGAGCCGTACAGCCCGACGGCCATTCCGATTCCTGAGAACGTCTCGTGGCCCGAACCCCCGGTGGCGCGGGCACTCCTGCCCGCGCTCTTTTTCTTCGAGCGAAATCTCCACGCCAGCCCATGCCCCGCACAGAAGTGACGCCCGCGCAGCGTTGCGCCCGGCACTCGTGACCGCGGGCGCCCATGACGAAATGGCCCTTGCTTCCGCCAAATGGACAGGCAGTTTTGCTAGCACAGCCTTCGTGACTGTGTGGCAACCCCGCTTTTCGTAAGGGCACGGCTTCACAGTTTGCGGAAAAATGGGCAGGACTTCGTGGGTCGCGGCGGAACCTGTCCCGACAGAGTCGGGAGCCGCGACATAACGCCCGCATAATCAAGGGGGCTTTAGCCCCTGAAGCTGCCCAACAGGACCTTTTCCGCAACCTGTTCAGCCGTGCCGCAACTGCTCGCGTGTCAATGCGGCTTTAGCCGCTGAAGGCTGTATATGGAAGTTGCCCCACAGACTCTCCAGGCTGTGCGCCCTCCTTCCCCTCCACGAAACCCGTCCGCCGCCCCACCCAAAGTCCACGTAGACCGCCCATTTCCTCCACGCACCGTTTCCGCGGTATGCTGACGCGCCCGAGCATACATCCCGATTCCCTCTTTTCCTCTCCGCGGCCGAAATAAGGTCAAAAATGTCCCGCTTAAAAAAAGTCAACTCCCTGAAAAAACAACTCTTACCGCGATTTTTGATCGAACAGTGTCCCGCTTAACCGCCCCCAAGTGACACCCTCCGCGCCAAGCCGCACAACCAGGATCTCGCACAAAACGCAAGAGTTCCGGTCCAACCGTTCCCCAGCCTCTCGCCGCCCGTAACTCCTGGTGACACCCTGTGACACCCTGTGACACCTTCCACGAACCTGCCCGAGCCTCAGAACGCGGGCCCGAACGCACTCCTCCCACGGACTCGGAAGTGCCAACCATGTCTTGGAACCTGGCAGAGGAGCGGCTGTGCTACCGGGGCCGCTGGCGGGAGGCTTCGCGAATCTCCACCGTCATCGGCTGGCCTTCGCCTTTGCCGCGTCGCGTCAGCCATTCGGCCAGCGCTGCGGAAAGCCGCTCCGGCTCGACGCGGAACCCCGCTTCGAGCAATCCGTCGGCAACCGGAAGCGTGTCGTCGAATTCGGCCGAGCCGGTGAAGTTGCGCATGGCGAACTGGTCGAGCCAATCGAGCGGGCAGGGGCGGCGTTGACCGCCCGACACTACGTCGATCTGGAACCGGCGAGCGTACAAAAAATTTCCCTCGAAAATTCCCTCGCGTTGCGATTATAGCAGCGGCGTTCTCACTTCCGCGGGCGTCTTCCTTGCATTTCGCGCAGTCGGGGACTAGACTTTTTCTTGCGGACGCACGCAAGAAATCGCAAGCAAACGTAGTCGATGAGTTTCTTCTCGCCGGAGGAATTGTGCCAACCCCACTGGAAAACTGGGTCGAAGAGGTTGCCGGACTGACCCGACCGGAACGCGTCGAATGGTGTGACGGGTCTGCGGCCGAACAAAATCGCCTGATCGAAGGCATGCTCCGCGACAGCACCCTGCTCGCCTTGAATTCGAAGACCTATCCCAATTGTTACCTGCATCGCAGCGACCCGAGAGACGTCGCGCGCACCGAGAAAGTCACCTTCATCTGCACCCGCAACAAGGAAGACGCCGGGCCGAACAACAACTGGCTGTCGCCCGAGGACGGCAAGGAGCAGGTGCGGCCACTCTTCAGCGGCTCGATGAAAGGCCGGACGATGTACGTCGTGCCCTACCTGATGGGCCCGGCCGAATCCCCGTTTTCGCGCGTGGGCGTCGAAGTCACCGACAGCGCCTACGTCGCCGCCAGCATGAACGTGATGACGCGCATGGGCCGCGTCGCGCTTGACCGGCTGGGCCGCTCCGATGATTTCGTGCCCGGACTGCATTCGCTCGGCGATCTCGATCCCGACCATCGCTACATCATGCATTTCCCCGAGGAAAAGCTGATCTGGAGCGTGGGTTCGGGCTACGGCGGCAACGCGCTCCTGGGCAAGAAATGCTTCGCGCTGCGCATCGCCAGCTGGATGGCGCGCCAGCAGGGCTGGATGGCCGAACATATGCTGATCCTCGGACTCGAGGATCCGGGCGGGCGCGTCACCTACATGGCCGCCGCGTTCCCCAGCGCCTGCGGCAAGACGAATCTCGCGATGATGGTTTCCGCTCTCGAGGACGAAGGCTACCGCGTTTGGACCGTCGGCGACGACATCGCCTGGCTCCATCCAGGTCCCGACGGCTACCTCTATGCCGTGAATCCCGAAGCCGGATTCTTCGGCGTTGCGCCGGGAACGAACGAGAAAACGAACGCCAACGTGATGTCGGCCCTGCACCAGAACACGATCTTCACCAACGTCGCGATGACTCCCCAGCAGGAGCCGTGGTGGGAAGGCCTGAGCGATCCTCCGCCGCAAGGGATGACCGACTGGAAAGGCAATGCGTGGTCGCCAAAGAACGGCCCGGCCGCGCATCCCAACTCCCGCTACACGGTTCCGGCGCGGCAATCTCCCTCGATCTCTCCGCGCTGGGAAGATCCGGCCGGCGTGCCGATTTCGGCGTTCATTTTCGGCGGGCGCCGGGCAAAGCTCGAGCCGCTCGTCTATGAAGCGCTGAGCTGGCAGCACGGCGTGTACTCGGGCGCGACGCTCGCTTCGGAGACGACCGCGGCGGCCACCGGCGCCGTCGGCGTGCTCCGCCGCGATCCGATGGCGATGCTGCCCTTCTGCGGCTACAACATGGCCGACTACTTCGGCTACTGGCTCCAGATGGGCAAGCGCCTCACCCACCCCCCGCGCATCTTCCACGTGAACTGGTTCCGTCGCGACGACGACGGCAAGTTCCTCTGGCCCGGCTTCGGCGAAAACGTCCGCGTGCTGAAGTGGATGCTCGACCGCATCGACGGCACCGCCGAGGCGCAGGAAACGCCGATCGGCCTCGTGCCGACGGCGCAGTCGCTCACGCTCGACGGGCTGAAAATTTCCCGGGAACAGGTCGAGGGCCTGCTGCGCGTCGATGCGGGAGACTGGACGGCGGAACTGGACGGCGTGAAGGAGTTCTTCGCCAAGTTCGGCGACCGTTTGCCGCGGGAACTTCACGAGGAAGTGGAGCAGGCGGCAAAACGGCTGCATCACGCCAGCGTCGCCAGCCGCTAAAAAAAATGGCGGGCTGAAACCCGCCGCCACAAAAATCGAGCCCGGAACGCGAGACTCAGATCTCGCGTTCCGGGCTTCTTGTTTCTGGATTCTGTTTCCGGAAAGTTCCGCTACATCTTGCGATGCTGTGCGGTCGGAGGCAGGTGGCCGTTCAGCCGCAGATACATCGCTTCCTGCGAATAGTGATCGGCCAGATCGTTCGACAGGGCGATCATGGCCATCGCCTTGGAGACGTTGCGGCCGCCAAAGAACGGCACCTCTTGCGTCAATTCGCTGTCGTTCACCTTGGCCAGCGCCTGGTCGCAGAACGCAAAGGACGATTTCATCGCCGCGATCAACTGCGGCTTCGGGCTGTGTTCGGTCAGCTTGGGCAGCTCCGGCGCCTTGTCGCCCGTGATCCGCGAGCAGAGGAACATGTTCGACTCGGCGACGTGCAGCACCAGATGACCGAAGGTCATCTGCTCCGGCGTCGGCGCGAAATTGTATTTGTCGGCCGGCATCTCTTCGGCGCCGGCAACCAAAATCTTGGCATGCCCAGCCACCGCTGCCCGCACGGCGGTAGAAGTAGGATTCTGTTGGGCCCGCGCAGCCAGCGGCGCCAAGCCGAATACCAGTGCAATTGCCAGAACGGAAATGTTTTTCTTCATGAGTTTCCCCCTTTGCGGCATGAGCATACCCCGCCTCCGGGCCCGGCGCAAGATCGTGATGCGCCCTGTCGCCGGGGACGCGGTCGAACAAGAAGGGCGGCCCTGATTGCTCAGGGCCGCCCCGGTTTTGGCCGCGCGATTCGGAATCAGCGCGCGGCCGTTGTGATGGGTTAGAAGCTGAGTTCAGCCTTGATCTGGATCAGCCGTGGCGAAGCATCGCCTCCCAGGAAAGAGCCCAGGATGCTGGTCGGCGTGCTCACCATGTTCTGAATCGTGCCGAAGCCGGGGTTGGAGATATCGTTGATCGGCAGATCGAAGTTCGGATGGTTGAACAGGTTGTAGAATTGCAGTCCAACCGCCAGCTTGCCCTCTTCCCAGCCGGGCAGTGCGGTGCTCTTCATCACCGAGAAGTCCGTGTCAAAGTAGCTGGGACCACGGTAAAAGTTGCGCTGCCCGTTCAAGCCGAAGGCCGTTTCCGTGCCCGCAGTCGGGAACTGCGTGGACTTCAGGCAGGGAGTCGTGGCGTTCGGTCCCGCGGCCGCTTCGCCGCACGAGCCGATACTGCCGCCGAGAAAGGTCGGGAGGACGGAGGCAAAGTAGTTGTTTGCGTTCAACGCCGAACTGAGAGCGCCATCCACGACCGAATAAGGCAGGCCGCTGCGGGCAAAGATCGTGCCCGAGATTTGCCAGCCATTGACCAGTGGCGCCCAGCCATGTCCGAACATCATCCGGCGGATCGGCACCTGCCACACGTAGTTCATGTTGAAGTAGTGGCGGACGTCGTAGTCGGACGGGCCGTAGAAGTTCTGGAAGTTGAACGGGTTCTGCGGGTTTTGCGGGCTGGTGGACTCGCCAAGGTTGAAGGGCAACAGACCGCCGTTCGAGACGTTATCGAAGGCGTGGCTGTAGGTGTAGTTCGCCTGGATGACGCCCTCGCCGAAGCCCCGAACGTTGTGAGAGAACGAGAGCGTGACGCCGTTGTAGTTGGACACACCGGCGCTCGTAATGGCTTGAACCTCGCCAAACCGCTGGTCGGTCGCCGTGGCCGGCAGAGACCCGAAACCAAAGGCATTCGCGGAGTTGTTGTCGATGGTCTCGTAAATGCCGTGGTTGCCGGTGTAGTTGACGCTGATCGATGTGTTCAGCCCGAACGTGTGTTGAATCTCGAGATTCCACTTCTGGTACTGAGGGGTGTGCGACAACGTATCCGATGTCGAAATGCCCGGCGGTGCGAAGCCGGGAACCGACTGTTGCAGTTGCGCCAGCGTCTGGCCGCTCAGGAAACCGTTCACGAACGCCTGGTTCGAGTTGGCGGCGTCCGCAAATAGGTTGCTGGGCTGGGTAGGAGCAAGATTGTTGTTGAAGACAGTGAAGGAATTCAGAAGCGGCGGATTCGAAGAAAAATTGTCCGCGACGATGGCAGGGAGGAGATTGTAGAAAATTCCTACGCCTCCGCGAACCACCCAGTTGTGTCCCGCTCCGAACGGTTGCCAGGCAAAGCCAAACCGCGGCGCCCACAGGATGTTGTCGAGTCCCTGCAGGGCCTGGAACTGGTTCGTAAGCACGGCATGATTGTAGGGCTGGTTCACGTTGTGCGAGACGGCGTTGAAGGGACCCGTCAGGCGCGCGAAGCAAAGATGCCGGCAGATGGGGTTGGAATTGTGCTCGGCTCGCATGGCGAAGGTGAGCGTGAGATTGCTCTTCGCACGCCAGGTGTCCTGTCCGTAGAAACCCATCGTGTAATAGGCGATCGGCTGCGTGAGCGACGACGGGAAATTCTGGATCAGGAGGTCTCCCGTCGACCCGCCGTTGAAGAAGTCGGAAGCCGAGAGCGGGATCAGCAGACCACTCGACAGGACTCCATAATCGTGGTCGGTTACGTCCAGGCGGCGGAATTCGCCGCCGAATTTGAACGTGTGATTGCCCCAGATTTTGGTTGCGTCGTCGGAGATCTGCGCCTGGGTGACGTTTCGGCCCTGCGGCCAGATGTCGTTCAGGCCGCCGAGGGTCGTGAACGTGCCGTCGCCAAATTCCAACGTCGTCGGGAACGTGGCGAGAGTCTGCTGCAGGTTCGCCGTCGAGAAAATGGCCGAATACCACTGTCCGGCAAGCACGAGTTGGTTGGAAGCGGTGGGCCCGAAGACGTGGGTCTCCTCGATCTGGCCCTGGTCCTCGGGCTGCGTGCTGACCGCATTGAAGACCGGATTGATCGGATCGGTGAAGGTGGCCTGCACGCCGTTGTCATACTGATAGCGACCCCACAGCCGGTCGTTCTGGCCGAGGTTGTAGTCGATGCGGGTCGAGAGAAGCCATTCGTGCGTGAAGTTCCCAGCCGTCGAGCGGAAGTTGAGGGCGCAGGGCTGCGTGACTCCCAGACCGCTGTTCGCGTCACTGAAGCCGTTGCAACCGAGCGGATCGGTGGAGGGATTGCCGTTGCCGACGACCGCCCGCGATGCGCCGGGAGCGCTGTTATAGAGGTTGAAAATCTTCTGATAGAACGGGATCGATTGGCTCAGCCCGAGGTTCGCCAGGTTGTTCAGCGTGGCCTGCTCGAATTGCGGGCTGGGGATCACGGTCAACTGGCTGGTGGGCAGGAGAACCCGCAGGCCTTCGGTGTTGAAGAAGAAGAACAGCTTGTTCTTCTTGATTGGCCCGCCGATCGAAGCGGCCCACTGATTCACGTTGTCGAAGGGACGCGGGGTGCCGGTGGCGTTGTTGAGCCAGCTGTTGGCGTTCAGGGCGCGGCCGTTCCAGTAGTAAACGGCGTTGCCGTGGAACTGATTGCCGCCGGACTTGGTGATGTAGTTGACTGTGGCGCCGGCCATCGTGCCGTACTGGCCGGAATAGCCGTTCGTGACGACGGTGACTTGCTGAATCTCATTGGAGCCCAGCAGAAGGTTCGTGGCGCCGGAATTGCCGAGGTTCAGAAAGGGATCGACGTCGGCCATGCCGTTCAGGGTGAAGTAATTGGCCGTGCCGCCGATGCCGTTGCTCGAAAAATTGCCGTAGCCGGCCTGCGTGTTCATCACCGAGCCGGGCGCAAGCTGCGCCGGCGCGGTCAGGTCGTTTCCCGGATTCGGGAGCTGGGAAATCTGCTGCTCGCTGAGCGTCGCCGAAGTGTTGCCGTTCTGCGTTTGCAGAAGCGGCGGCGCTTCGGTCACGGTGACGGTTTGCGATGCGGTTGCCACCGACATCTTGATGTTCAGCGTTGCCGTTCTGCGACAGATTCACGTTGACCGGTGAGGATGAGGTCTGGAAGCCCGTCGCCGCCACCTTCAGGGTGTAGGCGCCCGGTTCCAGAAGGTCGAACTCGTAGACTCCGGAAGCATTCGTCTTCGCTTTGGAAACGGTGCCCTTGCTGTTGCTCGTCAGAGTCACTTCCGCGTTCGGTATGACGGCGCCAGTCGGGTCGGTGACCGTTCCGCTCACGGCACCGGTGGTCGTGGTCTGGGCGAAAAGCCGCCCCGGACTGAACGCACAGGCCAGGAACAAACTGAGCCCCAGGAATAACCATCGTTTCACGCTCTTGCCCATAAAAATTGGCTCCTTTATAAATTGGACTGATATGAAGTCTTGCCTGGTCCCGCCTCATCCCGTTGAGCCCTCCGCTGCCCCGATATGAAGACGACTCCTTGGACGAAGCGGTCCGGAGGACCGGCTTCGTTTGGAAAAATGGGAATAAAACTGCGTTTTGTGAATGCCCCTTGGGGGATGCCCAAGGGCAAAACGAAACACTGAGGTATGTCGCCGGCTGGATGACCGGCTGCCGGTGAGATGTTTGGAGTGGCGTTTGCAGCCCGCTTTCGGACCGGGAGAACCCTGCGCCTTCCAGGCCGGCTGCCCCGGCACGGACCGGAGCGCTGGCTCTCCAGGGGGATGTGGATGAATGCACAAGTAGTGTTATGGAATATGACCCGTCAGCGAACGGCAACCATACGGCCCGGACTGACTTTACAGGCATGCAAAAGCCTCTCACCGAGAAACACTCTCAGGTGTGATGCAAGGCTGCCCCTGATTGTCAGTCCTCTAGGAAAGAAAAATGCCCCACGACCCGAACCACATTGACACGATTTTGATCCTATTCATCGCTCCAGGTCAACCTGCGGCGCGGCCGGCGAGCGGGCGCGAAAAAAAAAGAGAACTGAGAAAGATGTCGATGGAGAATAGCCCAAAAGTTTGGCAGCGGAGACTGGCTGCGGTAGCATAAACACGCCGCAAGACGTTCACCAATCGGAATACGCACAACTCGAAGGAGGTTCGTCCATGTCGATTGCCGTCGGCCAACCTGCGCCGGAGTTCACCCTCAAAGATCAGAACCAGAAGGACGTCCGGCTCGGCGATTTTCGCGGGAAAAACGTTGTTATCGTCTTTTATCCGCTCGATTGGAGCCCGGTCTGCACCAACGAGCACGCCTGCTTCGTCAACGATATGAAGAAATTCCAGAGCCTGAATGCCCAGATCCTCGGCCTCAGCGTCGATAGCGTCTGGTCGCACAAGGCGTACGCCGACAAGATGGGCATCGAGTACCCGCTGCTGGCCGACTTCCACCCGCGCGGCTCGGTGGCCGAGAAGTTCGGCGTCTACCTGGCCGACAAGGGCATCACCGCGCGCGCGATCGCGGTCGTCGACAAGACCGGCAACCTCGCCTGGTTCAAGCAGTACGAAATTCTCCAGGTCCCTGACGTCGCCGAAGTGGCCGAGGCCATCGCCAAGCTCGGCTGAACGCGTGACACACACGCTTGCGACTGTTTCGGCGCGGGCGAAGAACGATTCTCAGGGCGCGAGATGGGTCACACCTTCCGCGCCCTTTCCTTTTCTTGCGAAAGGTATTGACCAGAGGCCGCGTGGAAGTGGTGTAGAGCCGCCCTTCAGGGCGGCACATCGTCGAGACGGAGCAGAAAAGCTGGCGGGCTGAAGTGTATGGTGCCAGGACATCCTTTACAGTGGTTGCCACGACATCCTTTACAGGTGGGATAGAGTTTCCGACCGAGGAGGTCGGGAGCGATGCCTTGGAGGAGCGTGGACGTGAGCGAGCAGCGGGTGCGGTTTGTGGTTCGGGCCGTCGATGGCCGGGAGCCGCTGGCGAAGTTATGCCGGGAGTTTGGGATTTCGCGGCCGACCGGGTATGTGTGGCGGCGCCGCTACGAGCAAGCCAGGACGGTGACGGCGTTGGTGGAGCGGAGCCGGCGACCGCATCGGACGCCGGCGCGCACGCCGGAGGGGACCGAGCAGCAGGTGGTGGCCCTGCGGGAGCAGACCGGCTGGGGAGCGAAGAAGTTGCACGTGGTGCTGCGCGATGAGCAGGGGATTCACGTGCCGGTCCGGACGATTCATCGGATTCTGGAGCGGCACGATCTGATCGCCAAGGACGTACACGGGCCAGCGCCAAAGACGTTTGAGCGGTCCGAGCCGAACCAGCTCTGGCAGATGGATACCAAGGGGAAGTACCCGCTCGAGGGCGGCGAGTGCCACCCGTTGACGATCGAGGACGATCACAGCCGCTACCTGGTCGGGCTGCACGCGTTGAGCGCGCTGACGGCGGAGTTGGCCTACGCGAGCTTGGTCGCGACGTTCCGGGAATACGGATTGCCAGAGGCGATGTTGATGGACCACGGCTCGCTCTGGTGGGCGACGACGAACGGGTGGGGGCTGACGTGGTTGTCGGTGCGGCTGATCGAGCAAGGGATCCGGTTGTACTACGGACAGGTGCGCCATCCGCAGGCGCAGGGGAAGGTCGAGCGGCTACACCGGACGCTGGGGGAGGAGTTGCGGCGCCGCGGCGTTCCCGAGCGGATCGAGCAGTGGCCGGGTGTGCTGGAAGAGTTTCGGCAAAGCTACAACCATCGGCGGCCGCATGAAGCGCTGGGGATGCAGCGACCGGCTGATCGCTACCGGCCGAGTCGACGGGCCTATCAGGAGCGACCACGGGACTGGGAATACCCGGAGGGGAGCGAGGTGCGGCAGCTGAACACGCAAGGGAGTCTGGTCGAGGGTCGGCAACGGCTGTTTGTGTGCCAGGCGCTGGCGGAGCGACGGGTACGGGTCGAACGGTTCGACGGCAAGCTGCTGGTCAGCTACCGGCACATGTACATTCGCGAGATCGATCTGGCGAGCGGGCAAAGCCGCCCGCTGGTGATCGAGCACACGAGGGACGCGGCAATCGCCGCCGAGCAGGTCCCTCCGGTCGCCCTACGGGCTCCCTCCGGGACCTGCTCGGACCCAAACCCACACCCGGAAGAGCACAGCCAGGTGTAAAGGATGTCCTGGCAACCGGTGTAAAGGATGTCTTGGCAACGAACACTGAAGCCCGCCGCTACACGACCGTGCTCTTGTTTCGCGCGGGAAACCCTCGTTAGAAACTGGCGCCGAAGGCTTGGGCGATGAGCAGCGCGTTCAGCGCGAGGATCACTCCGGTGGTGGACCAGGCGAGCAGGTTCGTCCATCGATTGTTGACGTGGATGCCCATCACGTCGCGCCGGCGGGTGAGCAACAGCAGAGGGATGAGCGCGAAGGGCAGGCAAAAGCTGAGCATCACCTGGCTGAGAATGAGGATCTTCAAGGGGTCGAGGCCAAGCGCGATCACCACGATCGCCGGAATCATCGTCAGCAGCCGCCGCAGAAAGATGCTGAACCGTACTTTCAAAAAGCCCTCGATGATCACCTGCCCCGCCATCGTGCCGACGGTCGATGAGGAAAGGCCCGAAGCAAGCAGAGCGACGGCAAAAGCGGCCGCGGCCAGTTTGCCGAGCAATGGCTCGAGCGTGCTGTGCGCCTGGCGGATGGATTCAACCGTGAGGCCGTGACCGAAGAACGCCGCGGCCGCCATCACCACCATCGCCGAATTCACCAGCCAGGCGCCGTTCATGGCGACGAGCACGTCGATCAGTTCCATCTTGCGATGCCAGATGTGGGCGTGGTCGGTCACTTCGCGACGGGGCTGCACCAGCGCCGAATGCAGGTAGATGACGTGCGGCATCACCGTCGCACCCAGCATTCCCACCGCGACGTAGATCGATGAGGAATTGACCACCGGCACGACGACTCCCCGCCCAATCGCGCCCCAGTCCGGGTGAACCAGAAACACCTCGATCGCGTAGGCGATACCGATGATCCCGACCATGCCCATGATCACCAGCTCCAGGTTCCGGAAGCCGTACTGCTCGACCAGCAGAATCAGGAACACGCAAACGCCGGTAACCAGCGCGGCGGCGAGCAGCGGCATGTGGAACAGGAGATAGAAGCCGAGCGCGGCTCCCAGGAACTCGGCCAGATCGGTGGCCATCGCCGCGATTTCCGCCGCAATCCACAGCCCGATCGTCACCGGGCGCGGGAAACGCTCGCGGCAGCATTCGGGCAGCGTGCGGCCGGTGGCGATGCCGAGCTTGGCGGAAAGATACTGGACGAGGATCGCCATCGCGTTCGACCAGAGCAGCACCCAGAGCAGGTCGTAACCGAAGCGGCTGCCGGCCTCGATGTTGGTGGCGAAGTTGCCGGGATCCATGTAGGCGACCGAGGCGACGAAGGCAGGGCCGAAGTACCACCACGCGCCGGCCGGGCCGAGCGCGTGGCGCCCTCCGCCGTTCGGTGCCGGCGCGGGTTCGGTGACGGATGCGTTCGAGAGCAATTCGCTCATGGGATGAGACCTGGTGAATCGCTTCACCGAGGTTAATACAGATTGTAAAGCAGGATTAAGCAGCGAGAAAGCCGGTTTTTCAACGGCCTTCAAATTTCCGTGCGCAGGACGGCGCAGGAAGCATTCGAACACGGTGGACAACGAGCGAGGGGGGCAAACTGGGGCCTGGAGGGGGCGCCGGGCCGCCTTTGTGTTAGCCTGATGCCCGGAGGGAACGATGAGCGAACAGCAAGTGCCGGGGCAGCCGCAACTGCAGATCAAGGCGGACGAAAAGGAACTGCTCGGGCAGTACGCCAATCTTGTGCTGATCCATCACACCGGCGAAGAGTTCACGCTGAATTTCATTTACGTGTTTCCGAACGTGCCGCAAGGCAAGCTGGTAAGCAGCATGATCGTCAGTCCGGCGCACGCGAAGCGGCTGATGCACGCGCTTGGCGAAAACATCAGCCGCTACGAGGCACAGTTCGGCCCGATTCCCGAGACGCCGGTGCCAACGCCAACGCCGAGCGTCGGCTTCGTGCAATAGGCCGAACCCGCGCGCCGACCGCATGTTGTGCAGTGCCGCCCTTCAGGGCGGCGCCTTCCTGAGTCGGGAGATAAGATGCCGGGCTGAAGCCCGGCGCTACACGGCGCACTGTTCGCATGCCGGGAGACGGCGGCGGACCGAAGCCCGCCTCCACTTTGTTTTCCGCCTTATGCCGCAGGCCGGATGTTCTGGTTCACGCGGAAGAAATTCGCCGGATCGTACTTCTTCTTGATCGCGGCCAGCCGATCATAATTGTCCCCGTACATCGAGCGCACGCGCTCGAGCCCCTCATCCATCATGAAGTTGACGTAGGTGCCGCCGGCCGAAAACGGGTGCAGCGCGTCCCAGAAGTCGCGGGTCCAATCCGTGATTTTCCCCTGATTGGCGGGATCGGGATCGACGCCGACAATCACGCCCGACAGCAGGCAGTTGCGGAACGCGAACGCGGTATCGTCTTTTCCCACGCGGTGCACCGCGCCATTCACCGGATAGAGATGCATGGTGGAATGACCCGTGGGAATGCGGGAGGCGTGTTCGACGGCCAGAGCGATGGCGTCGTCGCCGAGCGCGTTGTAGAAATCGGCCTTCCAGTACCATTGCAAGCCGGGCGGATAGAGCGGATCGAAAATAGTCTGCAGCGCCGGAAACGGAACCGGGCCCACATGATCGAACGCCGGCTTGCCGAACTGCCGCATCGGCTTGAGCGCCGCTTCCGCCTTTTCCATCGGCCCCGTGTAGCACCAGACCACCCCGCACATTTTCCGGCCGTGCAGCTCGGCCGGGAACATCGGCGCGGGAGGCACCACAAGAAAAGCGAAGAATCCGTTCACGTCTTCCGGGGCATTGGCGATGAACTGCTGATAGGCCTTCAGGACGGCCGCGCTCTGCTCCATCGGCCAGAAGGTGGGGCCCGCAAACACCGTATCCACCGGATGCATGCGGAACAGGAAGGAGGTGACGATGCCGAAATTGCCTCCGCCTCCCCGCAGCGCCCAGAAGAGATCGGGATGTTCCTCGGAGCTGGCGGTCACCATGCGGCCATCGGCCAGAACGACGTCCGCTTCGAGCAGGCTATCGATCGTGAGACCGTACTTGCGGCTCAGGTAACCGATGCCGCCGCCGAGCGTGAGCCCGCCGACGCCGGTGGTGGAAATGAAGCCGCAAGGCGTGGCCATCCCGAAGGCGTGCGTGGTGTGATCGACCTCGCCCCAGACGCAACCGCCGCCGACGCGCACGGTGCGCGTTTTGAGGTCCACGCGGCGGTCCTTTAAGGGCGCGAGGTCGATGGCCAGGCCATCGTCGCAAATGCCCAGGCCGGCGCCGTTGTGGCCGCCGCCGCGCACGCTGACCGGCATGTCCTTGCCGGCGCCAAAGCGCACAGCCGCGATGACATCGGCAACGTCCGAGCACCGCGCGATCCAGCGCGGACGCCTGTCGATCATCGCGTTATAGACGCGGCGGGCCGAGTCGTAACTTGGATCGCCAGGTTCGAGAATCTCTCCGCGAAACCGGGCGCGCAATTCGTCAATGAGCTTGGAGTTCATCGGGCTCTCCTCCGGAATTTCAACGCCTCTATGAGGCCGGATGCGAAGGAGCGACCCGGAATCCTTGCCCATGCTGCGAAACGGTCCAACACTTGATGAAAGATAGGGAATAAAGGGAGTATGGACCGTATCTCTTGAAACCTATCTTATGGACGTGCCGGAGGCCCGTCAACGGGGCCGGCGGCGGAAGTTCATGCCTTCGGCGGCAGGTCGCGTGCCTCGCCGCTGTCGACGAAGCCGACCTTGGAGTGGCTGCCGTCGCAAAACGGCTTGTTGTTCGAATGGCCGCAACGGCACAGGGAAATCGCCGTGCGTCCGCCGAGACCGAACGCCTTGCCTTGCGCGTCAACCAGTTCGATTTCGCCCTCGACGCGGTAAGGCCCGTTCGGGCGGACAGTGATTCGCGTGGCTGCCATCGTGTTCCCTCCGTGAATTGGAATCGTGCGAATGAAATCGGCGCCCGGGGGTCCAAGCGGCGCTCAGTATTTCGGGATCGAAGGATCGACCTCGTCCGACCACGCCAGAATACCACCCTTGAGATTCCACACGCGGGCGAAACCGGCCTTGCGGAGGAAATCGACCGCTTCGGCCGAGCGCTTGCCGCTGCGGCAGTGAACGACGACCGTGCCGGAAGCGTCAATCTCCTGCACGCGGCGCGGCAGATCGCCCAGCGGGATCAGGTAGCCGCTGAGATTGCAGATCTGGTATTCGTGCGGCTCGCGCACGTCGACGAGGAAAATCTTCTCGCCGCGGTTCTGCCGGTCGCGCAGCTCAACGGGAGTCATCTCGGGCACTTCCACGGCCGGTGGCGGGGCCTCCTCACCGCGAACGCCGCAGAACTGGTAATAGTCGATCAGCCGGTGGATGGTGCGGTTTTCGCCGCAGAGCGGGCAGTCGCGGTTCTTGCGCAGCTTCAATTCGCGGAAACTCATATCGAGCGCGTCGAAGAGCAGCAAACGCCCGGCCATCGAGTTTCCGCTGCCCAGAATCAGCTTCAGTACTTCCATCGCCTGCAGCGACCCGACGATCCCCGGCAATACGCCGAGCACGCCGCCCTCGGCGCACGACGGCACAAGGCCCGGCGGAGGCGGTTCGGGATAGAGGCAGCGGTAGCACGGACCGTCGGGCAGGCCGAAGACGCTGAGCTGGCCTTCGAACCGGAAAATCGAGCCGTAGACGTTCGGCTTGCCAAGCAACACGGAAGCGTCGTTCACCAGATAGCGTGTGGGGAAATTGTCGGTGCCGTCGACGACGATGTCGTAGGGGCGAAGAGATCTCGAGCGCGTTTTCGCTGGTGAGCTGCGTCTCGTAGGTATCGATCCGGATTTCAGGATTGAGATCGGTGAGCCGGCGCTTCGCCGCCGTGAGTTTCGGCACCCCGACATCGGAGGTGCCGAAAAGCACCTGCCGCTGCAAATTTGTGAAGTCGACTTTATCGAAATCCACCAGGCCCAGCCGGCCGACACCCGCCGCGGCCAGATAGAGCGCGAGCGGCGCGCCAAGCCCTCCCGAGCCGACCAGCAGCACTTTCGCCTGCTTCAGCTTGAGCTGACCTTCCATGCCGACCTCGGGCATGATCAGATGACGGCTGTAGCGCAGCACCTCTTCCTTGGAGAGCGACGCGAGGGTTTCCGCCGCCGTACCGGGTTGCGTAGATTGGTTTGAACTGGACATCAAATCTCTCCTAACGGTGTGATCCGCCGGCAATCGACGGGACGATGGTGATGGTATCGCCATCCCGCAGCGGCGTCTGGTCTTTCTGGAGGTCGCGAATATCCTCTTCGTTCACGTAGACGTTGACGAAACTGCGCAGCCGCCCGCCCTCGCCGTAGAGGTGGCGCCGCAAATCGCCGTACTGATTGGTGAGGGCGTCGAGCGCCTCGCCGACCGTGTGGCCTTCAACGTCGATGGTCGCCTGGCGGCCGGCGAAGGGCCGAAGCGGAGTCGGAATCATAACTTTAACTGCCATCCACAGTCTCCTTGAAGAAAAAGAACGGGCGCGCTGAAGGCCCGGCCGGCTAGCCGGGCATTCCGAGTTGAGAGGCGATGTCCTCTGCGTCGAAACGCTCGCGGTCGTCGGTGAGCCGCCAGGACGACATGCGGCGCGGCTCGCCCGCTTCCACGCTCACGATCACGTAGCTGTACCACGGCCAGGCGTGCTGGCGATCGAATTCGCTCGGCCGCGCCGGCGCGTCGGGATGCGAATGATACCAGCCGAGCACGTCGAGGCCACGCTCCCGCGCCGCTTTTTCCACTCGCAGAACGTCTTCCGGATACACCAGAAACCGGTTTCGGGGCGAATCGTCCCTGTGGTTATCGAGCATGACCAGATCCTGAACCGTGCGCCCGTCGCCGTTTTCGGCGCCGAGAAGCGCCCCGCAGCATTCGTAGGGATAGCTCTGCGCCGCGTGCGCCCGGATACGCTCGGTCAAATCCTGGTTCAGGTTCAGCATCCATCAACTCTCTTCCCAGAACCGGTCGCCCAGATAGCGCTCGCCGGAGTCCGGAAACACGGTTACGATCCGCGCCCGCTCGCCCGCCGGAATCTTCCGGGCCACTTCGAGGCAGGCCGCCAGCGCCGCGCCGGAACTCAGGCCGACCAGCAATCCTTCTTCTCGCGCCAGCCGCCGCACCTGTTCGTGCGCGTTCTCGGTTTCGATCCAGAGATTTTCGTCAGCCACGGCCTGATCGTAAATGCCCGGGACAATGGCCGAGGGCAGGTGCTTCAGCCCTTCAAGGCCATGGAACGCCGTCGCCGGCTGAAAGCTGATCAATTGAATCGACGGATCGAATTCCTCGAGGCGACGCGCCGTGCCCATGAACGTGCCGGTGGTTCCCAGCCCGGCGACGAAATGCGTCAGATGGCCGCGCGACTGCTGCCAGATTTCAACGCCGGTCGAGCAATAGTGCGCCCGCCAGTTCGCCGGATTGTTGTACTGGTCGGGATAAAAATAACGATTGGGATCGGCGGCGTAAATCTCGCGCACCCGCCGGATCGCCCCGTCGGAACCATCGCCGGCCGGCGTCCAGACGAGTTCGGCGCCGTAGGCGGCCAGGATGCGCTTGCGTTCGGCCGAGGCGCTTTCCGGGATGCACAGTTTCACCGGATAACCCTTCACCGCTCCGATCATCGCGTAAGCGATGCCGGTGTTGCCGCTCGTCGCGTCGAGAATCGTCTTTCCCGGCGCCAGTTGCCCGCTGCGCTCCCCCTCCAGAATCATCGCGAGCGCGGCGCGATCCTTCACCGACCCGCCCGGATTGAACCATTCCGCCTTCGCCAGAAACTCGACGTTCGGAAATTCCCTTCCGACGCGTTCGAGCCGCAGCAAAGGCGTCCATCCGATCCGGTCCAGCACGGAGCCGGCCAATTGCACCGATTGCGGCGACCGCGGCAGAAGCGGTCTGCTTTGCGCTGCACTCATGGTCTGCTCACTCTACTTCCCTTGAGAATGTGCGACCGTTAAGGTCCGGTTCTCCCCTACCTAGATGCTCCAGGTAGCCACCGGGGTTCAACTAGGTTTTCCCTGAACGGGTACGAGTCTATCAGAAAGGCCCTATCGATGGTAGAGTTTGCGCTCTCCAGCTATTCTCTCGCACTCGAGAGCGCAGAGCGAATGCTTGCCGGGTCGAATCGATGGCGGGCGACTTCCCTGTTGCCGAGGAACAGGACGGGGACCTCCAGGCCGTAGTCCTCGCGCAGGACGCGGTCTGAATCGACATCGACGAGGCGCAGGTGTGCACCGAGCTTGGACACGAGCGGTTCAATCTGGCGCAGGGCCTGATCGCACAGGTGGCAACCGGCGCGGGTGAGCAAGGTCAATTCGAGAGGGCCGGCGGCTTCGAGGCGCCCGAATTCGGTGCGCTCGTACTGGCCGGCGTTCTCGCGCAAGGCGCCCGAGTCGACGAGGTCCGCCAGCGCGGCTCGCGCCTCAGCCGCGTCCGCGGGCGCGGCGAGCAGATCGTCCTCGCGCAGGCAACTGAGACCGAGACGATCAAACGCTCTGAGAATCTGGAGGGCCGTTTCGTCCATCGTCGCTCGGGCGCGGCTCAGGGCTGCGGTTTATAGACTTCGCGGTACGTGCCCATCGAGGGATAGAACGCCACGGTGCGGTACAGTTCAGCGATCTGGCGAACGTGTCCGAGATCGTGATACGCCCACTCGTGCAGCAGCGTATCGAGCGTGATGCGGCCGAAGCGCGTGTGGCGCGCCGGGCGCTGCTCGGCGCCGGCGGGAAGCTGATAGAGCATGGCGAGCGAATGCCAGCGTTCGCCGGAGAAGCGCTTGAGTTGCGCGCGGCCGGGCTCGCCCGAATACAAACCTTGCGCGTAATTGGCGTCGGTATCGTAAGCCTCGAAGAGCGGGTAGTCCTCTTCGTCGAGGAAGCGCTGCAAGCGGCTGCGATAGATTTCGCGTTCGACGTGATTCAGATGCCCCAGCACTTCGGAGATCGACCAGCGATCGGGCGCGGGCTTCCAGAGCATGGCCTCCTCGGTGGCCAGTTCGAGCATTTTTTCGAGCATCTCGGGTGTCTGCCGTAAAGTGGAGAGCACCTGCGGCGACAGCGTGGTCTCGATCATCATCGGATTCCCCCCGCGGCGGGCGCCGAAAACTGCTCACCGCGCTTGTGCGCCAGCCCCAGCCATGATACCAACAAGTCCAGGGGAACAGAGGTGCGACAATGAGCCATGTGCTGGCGTTGGTGGACAATTTGTTTTTTCAAGTCAGGATTCAGGCGGTGGCGAAACAGATTGGAGTCGAGGTGAGGATAGCGGCAACCGCAGAGGATCTGGTGACCGAAGCGCTGGCGAATCCACCGGCGCTGGTGATCGTGGACTTGAATGCGAAGTCAGGCGCGCTCGACGCCGTGCGCCGGTTGCGTGGCTCGGAAACTCCGGCCCTGATCATCGGCTATCTGGCCCACGTGCAGACCGAGTTGGCCGGGGAAGCGGCCGAGGCCGGTTGCTCGCAGGTGATGCCGCAGGGAAAATTCACACAGGAGCTGCCGATGATTCTGGCGCGGGCGCGGGGGAAATTCGAGAAGAAGAGTCCATGATCCGGACCTCAGATCGAATTTTCGTGGCGATGCACGCCGCGCTGTGGCGCCGGGCGGCGTGGCTGGCGCTGGCGATGGCGCTGGTGTTCGGGCCTCTGGGAGCCCGGCCGGCCGATGCCGCGCGGCAAAAGAAGGCGCCGACTCCCGCGCCGGCGCAGCCTCAGCGGGACGCCGCGCCGCGACAGGCGATCATCGCCGCGCTTTCGGCCGCCTGCAGCCAGAACGCGCAACAATTCTCGCGCTACCTGCTCGCGGCCAGCCAGCACGCCTTCAACGCCCTGCCCGAGGCCCGGCAGAAAGCCTTGCTCAAACGCTTTTCCATGACTTCCATGCCCGGCCACGCGCAGCCGTTCCTCGATACCGAGGGGCGAACGGTGGTCCGTTGCTCCACTCCGGCCGAAACGGTTACTTACCGTCTTGATCCGGTCGAGATGGATCAGAACGTCGCGTTCATTCCTGTGACCGTCTCCGGCGGCGAGAAGACCGATTTCGGCATGGTGCGGCAACCGGGCGGCTGGCATCTGTTCTCGCTTGGCCTGCTCGTCATCAACGTCCCGGCGCTGGTGAAGCAGTGGGAGGAGGCCGAACTCGAAGCCAACGAGCGCGCCACCGTTGCGGACCTGGTCTTCATCGAACAGGCCATCAAGAGCTACCATGAATCCTTCGGCCGCTGGCCGGAAGCGCTCGAACAGCTCGGCCCCGCGCCGCCAAACGAGGTTTCACCCGAGCGCGCCCAGAATCCTCTCCGCACGTCTGGCTTCGGGCACGACCGATGGCTACCGTTTCCGCTACCGGATCGTCACCGGCACAAATGGCGAGATCGAGGGCTTCGAGCTTGGCGCCGTCCCTGAAACCTACGGGACAACCGGCCGCCGGTCCTTCTTTCTCGACATCAAGGGACAATTGCACGCCGCCGATAAGGAAGGCGCCCCGGCAACCGTTGACGACCCGATCTTCACCCCGCAGCCCGAATCCTCTTCGCAGTAACGGCGCGGGATCGGGCTGCCCCACACCGCGCCGCCCACGCGGTAAAATCTCGTCTCTGACATGCTGATGCCATCCGATCACGACGCGGAGAGCCGGCCCACAGCCGCGCCAGCCCCAGGGTGGGTCAAGACCCTGCGTTGCCTGCCCACGCTCCTGTTACTGCTGGCAACCAGTGGGCTGCGCGTCCGCGCGCAGAGCCCCAAGCCGCTGATCGGCTCTTCCGTCACACCAGCTCAGCAAGCAGCCGACAACCAGCGCGTCTGGCTGCCCGTGTTTCAATTCCGAAATGGGTTCTGGGTGAACCTCCAACATTTCCTGTACCTGCAGGCGCGACTCGAGCGCGGACTGACGATCGTCAATGGCGGACAACCGCAGGCGGGCCTGGCCGCGGCCGATCTCTCGCATCTCACGCCCGCCCAGCGGCAGGCGTGGCAGAATGCGGTCGGATATTATGCCGCTCATTTCGCCAATTACGATCTGCCTTACGACAGCTTCCTCGTTCGCATCGACGACCGACTCAGCGAGATGACCTCCTGCCCGGACATCACCGGGAAAACCAACTCCGCCTGCGACGCCGGCATCGATCCGCACCTCACGAAAGTGCTCGAGGAAGCCGCGCCCGTCTATCGCGCGCACTGGTGGCCCGAGCAGCAGCGCGCCAACGAGGCATGGATCGCGCTTGCTTCGAATCTGATTCGCCAATATGGCGGCAAGCCGGCCGCGATGCTGGCCGCTGTCTTCGATAACACCTGGCCGCCCGATCCGATCCCGATCGACGTCACGCAGTACGCCGGCACTTACGGCGCCTACACAACGCTCGAGCCACTGCACATCTCGATCTCGAGCATCGATCCGCGCAATCAGGCGCCCGAAGCGCTCGAGGTGGTTTTCCGTGAATCGTCGCACGCGCTGGCCGAACCGATCGGGCAGGCCATCGCCGAACAGTGCCGCAAGCTGACCAAGCCGACGCCGCGCGATCTGTGGCACGCGCTCGCCTTCTACACCACCGCGCGGGTCTTCGCACGCGTCTTTGCCGGCGAAACCATCTCCGGCAGCGCGCCCGGAGCCGCTCCCACGTCCTTCCTCGCCGGCCAGCGCGAGTACGTCGCCGAGCGCCGCTGGCAGCACTACGAAGTGCTGCTCGATGTCTACTGGCAGCCCTACCTGAACAATAAAATCGACATGGAATCCGCGATCGAGAACCTCGTCGGCGCGCTGTAAGCGCGCCTGCCTTCCGCTTGGCCCGGAGGCGGCCACCGCCGAAACGCGGGTTCACCGCCCGCGCGTCGGGGTCTGGGCGTCTGGACGGCTAAAGTGTTAACTTATGTGCGGGGAAATGCCTGCGGGGAAGCGGGGCTGGCGTCCTGCTGGACCCCACCTCCTTGGGTACGGCCAGCCCAAGAATCCGTGTCGTGGTTATCACCGCGGACGACATGAAACTGATCTCATTCTCCGTAGACAAATACAGGAGCATCACCAGAGCGGGAAAGCTGTCTATCAAAGACATGACCATTCTTATCGGGCCGAACAACGAGGGGAAGTCCAATCTCCTCCGTGCCCTGGTTACGGCTCTCGACATCGTGGCCGGCCTCTCTAGCACTAGCATTTACCGGGGACGGCTGCGGTCATTCCGCTGGTTACGGACTTCCCTTGGGCAGTTAATGAGGCCGGGGTACGACTGGACAAGAGATTTCCCGGTGTCACTCCAGGCCCCGCACCCAGAGGGAGAGTCCATCTTTAACCTCGACTTCCAGCTAACGGACGACGAAGTCGACGAGTTTCGGGCGGAGGTAGGGAGCAGCCTTGACGGCTTCCTACCCATACAGATCACGGTGGGAAAGAAAGAGCCGGGGTTTAAAATTAGGAAAAGGGGCCCCGGCGCCAGGGTTCTCTCGAAGAAGGCCCAGAGCATAGCTCGCTTCATCGGCGACAGATTCGAATTCCAATACATCCCCGCCATCCGCACCGCGGAGGACGCGGAGAAGATTATTCGGGAGATGGTGGACCGGGAGCTAAGGCGCATCGAAGACGACCCGGCCTTCCGCTCCGCTCGCGAGGCCCTCTGGCGCCACTACGCCCCCATTCTGAACAAGCTCTCCGAGACGATCACCAATACCTTGCAGGGTTTCCTCCCGAACATTGAGAATGCCGCCGTGAAGATGTCCGAGGAGGCCACGTTCCATGCTATGCAGCGCTCGGTAGATATTGTCGTTGACGACGGCACCCCCACGAGCCTTCGCCTGAAGGGGGATGGCGTGCAGAGCCTCGCAGCGCTCGCGATGCTGCGCTACCTGTCCGAAAGCGAGGCGCGCGGCAAGAGTCTTGTGCTAGCAATCGAAGAGCCCGAGTCCCATCTACACCCGCGGGCCATACATCTTCTAAAGGCCGTCCTCCAGGAAATCTCGTCGAAGCGTCAGGTGATTGTGACCACGCATTGCCCGCTCTTTATCAATCGCAGGGATGTTGCTTCAAACATCCTCGTCACGGGCAATCGCGCTGCCGCGGCAAATACGACCGAACAGATTCGCGAAATACTTGGCGTTCGGGCCTCCGACAACCTTCGCGGCGCCGAGTTGGTGCTGGTTGTAGAAGGGGAAGAGGATAGGACGGCCCTCACGGCGCTCCTGAGTGCCTTGTCGCCCTCGTTGAGGGCTGCCCTGGAGACACACACCCTCGCCGTCGATTCTCTGGTCGGAGGGTCGAATTTGCCCTACAAGCTCTCGCTCCTTCGAGACGCCCTCTACGAACCGTATTGCTTCCTAGACCACGACGACTGCGGCCGGCGAGCGTTCGACCGCGCTCGTCAAGAAGGCCTCGTATCAGACGCAGAGGTTACGTTCGCCGCTTGTCAGGGGATGCAGGATTCTGAAATCGAGGATTTGTACAGGAGGGAAATATATGCCGAGTGGGTTGCGCAGGAGTATGGCGTCACACTGGACACGCCCGCGTTTAAATCGGCCAAGAAGTGGTCGGAGAGGATGCGTGACGTGTTCGTGAGGCACGGAAAGGCATGGGATGTTGGGCGCGAACTCGGAGTCAAGCGGGCCATTTCGGAGTTCGTCGCGGCGGCGCCCCTTGTTGCCCTTGAGGACCACAAGCGCTCCGCCGTGGACTCCCTCGTCAGGGCACTGGAGTCAAAGCTGCAGGCGATGTCAGCGCCGCGGTCGGCGACAACACGCAACCCTCCTTCTAAACGGTAGCATCCCCCCGGGAAGCTTCGCCCGGCCAAGCAGGGGCATAAGCCTCCGGCGCGCCCCACCGGAGAGCTTGACTATTGTACATAGACTTTGTACATCTCCCTCCAGCCGCCATGAGTGAGCCGCCTATCGTTCGCATCGATCTTGCCACCGCGGTTCCCGCCTATGCGCAGATTGCCGCGCAGCTTCGCGCGCTGCTCGTTTCGGGCGAATTGGCGCCCGGCCGGCGCCTCGCGCCGGTGCGGCAACTGGCGCTCGATCTGGGCGTGCACCACAACACCGTCGCATTGGCCTACCGAACGCTCGCCGACGAGGGCTGGCTCGATCTGCGGCGTGGGCGCGGCGCGGTGGTTGTCGAGCGGCGCGAGCGGCGGGCGAGTTCGCAAGTGAAAACGGAATTTTCGCGGAGGCTCGAGGCGTTGGTGGCGAAAGCCGCCGCCGATGGACTGAGCCCGCAGGCGGTGGCACGGGAATTCGAGGCCCTGGCACGCAAATTGTGGAAAGGAAAGAAATCATGAGCAGATTGCTGATCCTTCCGGCTTTCCTCGCTCTGGGGGCGCTTGGCGCGGCGGGACAAGCTCCGTACAAGATGTCGGTCGAGGCCGCGAGGTCGGTGATCGAGGAATTGGCTTCGCATGATTTCGCGAAAGTGGCGGCGCGGTTCGACGATCGGATGCGCGCAGCGCTGCCTGCGGAAAAACTCGCGGCGGTGTGGACGTCGCTCGAAGCGCAGGTGGGAAAATTCCAGCAAGTCCGTGGCGTCGTGGTTTCCGGCCGGCCGATGACAACGGTCACGCTCGTCTGCCATTTCGAGCGCGCCGATCTCGACGCGCTTATCACCTTCGATCAGAGCGGACGCGTCGCCGGCCTCTTCTTCCGTCCGAGCGAAACGGCAACGTGGAAACCGCCCGCCTACGCGCAGCCGGAAAATTTCGTCGAAGCACCGGTGACGGTGACCACGGGCCAGTGGCACCTGCCCGGAACGCTCACACTTCCCAAAGGAACGGGACCGTTCCCCGCTGTCATTCTGGTCCAAGGTTCCGGCCCGCAGGACGCAGACGAAACAATCGGCCCGAACAAACCATTCAAGGATCTGGCCTGGGGTCTGGCGAATCGCGGTATCGCCGTATTGCGCTATACCAAACGCACAAAAGAGTACGGCGCTGCCAGCATCGCCAATCCCGCCACATTCACCGTCAACGACGAAACGGTCGATGACGCGCGCTCCGCCGTCGCTCTCGCCGCGCATTGGCCGCAAATCGATCCGCACCGCATCTTCCTGCTCGGGCACAGCCTGGGCGCGACGATGGCGCCGCGAATCGCCGCTGGCGACCCGTCCGTGGCCGGTCTCATATTGATGGCCGGGGCGGTGACGCCGATGGAGCAATTGGCCCTTCAGCAAATCCGCACAATCGACGCTCGCGAGAACGTACCGGAGCAAACCGAACAAAAACAGGTCGCCACAGTAGAAGCGGCGGTGAAACAGATCGAAAGCCCCTCGCTCAAGCCCGGCACGACCATCAATTTCCTCGGCGCGCCCACTCCCTCGTCCTATTGGCTCGACCTGCGCAACTATCATCCCGCCCGAGCCGCGGCAGAGCTGCGCATTCCGATGCTGTTCCTGCAAGGCGGCCGCGATTATCAGGTCCCGCCAACCGAAATGGAACTCTGGAAGAAAGCGCTCGCCGGCCACAAGAACGTGACTTTCGAACTTTTCCCCCCGTTGAATCATCTCTTCGAAGCGGGCACGGGACCCTCCACTCCAGGCGAGTACATGAAGCCCGGCCACGTCGATGAAAAAGTGATCGAAGCCATCGCCGCCTGGGTCCGGAGCACGGCAGGGAGGCACTGAACGTGGGAGAAACCATCGGAACGTTCTTTGTCGTTCTCGTGGCGTTTCTCGGCGGACTGTTTTTCTGGCTGCCGCGCCTCTCGCACCGCGAACTGTTCTTCGCGGTGACGGTACGGGCCGATTTCGCCGAGAGCGGGGAGGGCCAGGCAATCCTTCGCGCCTACGGCGGCCGGGTCATTCTGGTGACGCTCGCGGTGGCGGCGCTGGTCGTTTGGGGCGCTGTGACGATGAGATTGTGGCTGGCGCTTTTGGCGCTGCTCGTGCAGATCGCCGGCTGCTTCTGGGCTTTTCTTGGCGCGCGGGCCAGAACGCTCGGCCACGCCGTCGCGCCGAGCACGGTTCGCGAAGCGCATCTCGAGCCGCGAAAAATGGGCGTGCCGGGCGGCTGGCCGGTCCAGTTCGCTCCTTTTGTGATACTCGGGGCCACGGCGGTTGTGCTGCATGCGAGCTGGCAACGGATTCCCGAGCGGTTTCCGGTGCACTGGGCGCTCGACGGCCAGGCGAACGGCTGGAGCGTGCGCACGACGGCCGGCGTTTATGGGCCGCTGTGGCTGGGAACCGTGTGCGTGGCCCTGGTGCTTCTGCTGACTTGGGGAATCGTGCGATGGACGCGGCGGCTGCATGCGAGCGGAGCGGCGGCCGCGGCGGAACTGGTTCGCGAGCGGCGCTACCTGCTGGTGCTGGTGGCCACGGAATTCGTCGTCGCGCTGATCACCTCCTGGACCGCGCTGCTGCCTCTGCGGCCGCAGCCGGGAAATTCTCCCTCGGCGGCCGTGCCGCTCGGCCTGCTGGCCATTCTGCTGATGGTTTTGCTGGTGCTTTTCGTGGCGCACCGGCCGCAGGAGCCGATGCCGGCCGAAGGCACGGCAACGGTTGGCGATCGCACCGAGGACCGCTACTGGAAAGCCGGTGTGCTTTATATCAACCGGAACGATCCGGCGCTGCTGGTGGAGAGACGGTTCGGATTGGGCTACACGCTGAATCTCGGACACTGGATCTCCTGGCTGATTCTGGCCGCCATCCTGGCGCTGCCGCTGGCGGCGATGTTGCTGGTGCATCACCGCTGATTCGGCGCTGAAGGGGGCTCTTGAGGGGTGCGCGCGGGACCGCGCCAGAACTTCGCGCTCGGACGGCCGCGCCGGCTCACAAGGGATACACAACGGCACAGGCTGAACCGAATTGGCGGGGCCGCCGCAATTTTCCAGTTTGCGGCGGCGCGGACAGGAATAGCACGACAAAACCTTTCCGGCCCGCCGAGGCGCCGATGGGTACTCCACGAGCACCGTTCCCTGCCATGCGCTTTGCGGCGGGCGGCGGCTGTGCTACGCTCAAACGCTGAACTTGGGAAGCGGCAATTTGTATCGCTCCCTCGGACAATTCCAACCGTTGATCCAAAGAGGAGTGATAGACCCGTCTTGAGTGAAGTTGCGGATATTCGACTGGCGCATTCGCCCGACGCGGACGACGCCTTCATGTTCTATGCCCTCGCCACGCGCAAAGTGCAGGCGCCGGGGCTGAAGTTCACCCATATTCTTTCCGACATCGAGACGCTGAACCAGGAAGCGCAGCGCGAAACCTACGACATCACCGCCATCAGCCTCTCGGCCTATCCCCGCGTGATGGACAAGTACGTGCTGATGGATTGCGGGGCCAGTTTTGGCGATGGCTACGGTCCGCTGGTGGTTGCCGCGCGTCCGATGCAGCCGAAAGACCTGCTCGGCTACCGGGTGGCCGTTCCCGGCCCGATGACCACCTCCTATCTGGTGCTGAAGCTTTTTGCGCCCGAGGTGCAGACCGTCACCATGCCGTTCGACAAGATTCTGGGCGCGGTGAAGGAAGGCGCGGCCGACGCCGGCCTGATCATCCACGAAGGCCAGCTGACCTACGGCCAGATGGGCCTGCACCGGGTGATCGATCTGGGCGTGTGGTGGCAGCAGCAGACGCAGTTGCCGCTGCCGCTCGGGGGCAACGTGATCCGGCGCAGCCTGCCGCGCAAGATCGCCCTGGAATCGACCCGCGCGATTCGCCGCAGCATCGAGTACGCGCTCGAACACCGCGAAGAGGCGCTCAATTACGCGCTCCAGTTCGCGCACGACATGGAGCCGGAACTCGCCGACCGGTTCGTCGGCATGTATGTCAACAAATGGACGCTCAGCTACGGCGAAGCCGGCCGGCGCGCCGTTCGCGAGTTGCTGAGCCGCGGCGCCGCCGCGGGCCTGATTCCCGGCCCCGTCGAGCCCGAATTCCTGATCGAGGAAGAGGCCGCATGACTTTGACCCTCGCCCATACCGGAAGCTATCCGCGCATCGGCGATTCCGCCGATTTGCAGGTGCTGCGTCGCGCAATCGCCGGCTTCGATCGCGGCGAACGCACCCTCGCCGACCTGGCCGAAGCCGAAAACCAGATGACTCGCCGCGCGATCGAGGAGCAAACCGCGGCCGGCGTCGAAGTGGTGACCGACGGCCTGATTCGCTGGAACGATCCCGTCTCCTATCTGGCCGGGAAGCTGAACGGCGTGCGGGTGAACGGGCTGCTGCGCCTGTTCGACACGAATTCCTATTTCCGGCAGCCGGTCGTCGAAGCGCGGCCCGAGCGCCAGGGCGCTTTGACGGTGGATGATTTCCGCTTCGCCAGCGAGACGCTCGGCGCAACCGCAAATGGGCACGGCGGCGGCGCGCGCAAGGTGAAGCCGGTGCTGACCGGACCCTACACGCTCGCCCGGCTCTCGCTCGTCGAAGCTGCGGAGATGACCGCGCTCGAGCCGCGGGCGATGGCCTATGCCGAAGCGCTCGCCGCGGAGATCGGCGCGCTGGCCGATGCCGGCGCCGAGATCGTGCAGATCGATGAGCCTTCGATTCTGCTGAATCCCGGCGACTGGAAGCTCTTCACCCAGGCGCTCGCCAAGCTCACCAGCGCCAGCGACAACGCTCGCAAGCGCGGCCGCAAGATCGATCTGGTTCTCTGCGTCTATTTCCACGATTGCGCCCCGCTTTACGGGAAGCTCATCACCCTGCCGGTCGACGGCCTGGGGCTCGATTTCAGCTACAATCCGATGCTGGCCGACCTGGTGGCCGAGGCCGGCTCGCCCATTCCGCTGGCGCTCGGCCTGGTCGACGGCCGCAATACGAAGCTCGAACGGCCCGCGGATGTCGCTGCCGTGGTTACCCGCCTGCTGCCGCGCATTGCCGGCGAGCGGGCGTGGCTTGGGCCCTCTTGCGGCCTCGAATACCTGCCGCGCGACCGGGCACAGGCGAAACTGGCGCTGCTCAAAGAGATTCGCTCGGCGGTCGAAGGCCGCTAGAAAATTCCGGGAAGGCCGAACACACAATGCGCGAAAAACTCGAAAAACTGGGCCTGAAACTGCCGCTGTTCCCGGTCACTTCGGTGGGCAGCTTTCCGAAAACCGATGCCGTGGTTGCGGCGCGCGGCGAATTCCGCCGCGGCAAAATCTCCGCCGAACAACTGAACGAAATCGAGCGCCAGGCGACCGCCTTCTGGATTTCGAAGCAGGAGGAGCTGGGCATCGACGTTCTGGTCGACGGCGAGCAATACCGCGGCGACATGGTCGCCTATTTCGCCGAGCAGTTGCCCGGTTTCACGCAGGGCGGCCTGGTCCGCAGCTACGGCAACCGCTATTACCACAAGCCGATCGTCACCGGCGAAGTGAAATGGACCGGCCCGCTCACCGTCGACTGGTGGCGCTACGCGCAGAGCCTGACGAAAAAACCGGTCAAGGGCATGCTCACCGGGCCCTACACGATCATGGACTGGAGCTTCAACGAGTATTACGCCGACCGCAAAGCCACGTGCATGGCGCTCGCCGGCGTGATTCGCAGCGAAGTCGAAGCGCTCATCGAAGCCGGCTGCAAAATCGTCCAGGTCGACGAGCCGGCGCTGTCCGTGCGCCCCGAAGAACTGCCGGTCGCCATCGAAGCGATGCACCGGGTGACCGACGGCCTCGACGCCTACTTCATTACCCACGCCTGCTACGGCGCCTTTGAGCACATCTACCCCGGCATGCTCGATCTCCCGGTCGATAATTTCGATCTCGAAATGTCCAATTCCGATCTCGATCTGCTCGAACTGTTCCGCCGCAACCGCTTCACCAAGGACATCAGCTTCGGCGTTGTCGACGTGCATTCGCACGTCTCCGAAGAACCCGCCGCCGTGCGCCAGCGCGTAGAACAGGCCCTCACCATCCTGCCGAAAGAGCAGATCTGGGTCGATCCCGACTGCGGCCTGAAAACACGCACCGTCGAGGAAGCCATCGACAAGCTGCGCCTCTGCGTCGACGCGGCAAAAGCCTTCCGAAACTGACGGTCTCAGCCGCAAAGCCTGCACGACCCATCCGAACCAGATGAGGTGGAAGTTGCACCGGAAACCCTTGCGTCAGCTTGGGTACTCGTCATTGTGGCCACAGAAAGTCATGGAGGCATCGAGTTACCGGCATTCTTAAATACCATTTGGCAAACGGTTTATACCATTCCATAATGGCATCATGAGCGATAAGGTCACAATCGACCAAGCTGGCCGCCTGGTCCTTCCCAAGAGAGTCCGAGATGAATTGCATCTTTCCGCCGGCGATGTTCTGGAAGTCACGGTCGAAGATGACGAGGTCACTTTGCGGCCCAGGCGCGCGGCCACTCCTCTCGAAAAGGAGCGCGGCATCTGGGTGCTGCGGACTGGCGAGCCGTTGACGACAGCAGACGTCGAGGAGGTGATCCAGAAGGTTCGCGCGCGGCGCACAGAGCAGAACGCGGGCGAGAACCGATGAAGGCGTTTCTTGACACCTCCGTGCTGGTCGCCACGTTTTATGCCGATCACGAGCATCATTCGCCGAGCATCGATCTCTTCCTCCGCTTTGGGAAAGCAAATGCCTGCTGCGGCGCGCACAGCCTGGCCGAAGTCTACGCTACTCTCACCAGCATGCCGGCGCCGCGCCGCGTAAGCGGCCACGAGGCGCTCCTGTTCCTCGGCGACATCCGCGACAACCTGACGCTGGTCGCGCTGGACGAGCAGGAATATTTTCAGCTCGTGGCAGCTTCCGCGGCGGGAAATCTCGTGGGTGGCGCAGTCTACGACGCCATCCTGGGGCAAAGCGCGCTGAAGGCGGATGCCGAAGCAATCTACACGTGGAACACAAAGGATTTCCTGCGACTCTCCCCGGCCATCGCTACCCGCGTGAAAACTCCAGACCAGTGACGTAACTCCCTGCAGTGGGCTCATTGCCGATCCCCGAGCGCCCGGGATGCGTTCTGCTTGACGCCCGCCAACTGATTGCATAGAGTCAATCTTCCCAATGCGATCGAAGCATTTGGCTTTTCGGCATACATCTTCGTTGTTGGGGCTGGTGGCGACGCTCGTTTTGGCGGGCGGGATCTTCTGCGCCGAGGGATATTCGCGCTCGGCGCAGGCGAAGCCGGCGGCTACGCAACGGACACCGCAGAAGGCTCCGGCGGCGCGCGAGCCTTCCATCGAGTATTCGCAATATGCGAAGGCGGCCCGTAGCGCGGCGGTCAACTGGCCGCTCCACGCCGTGCGTGATCCGCACGGGATGGTCGTCACCGACGACCCGATCGCTTCGAAGGTGGGCGAGGAGATTCTGAAGAAGGGCGGGAACGCGGTCGATGCCTCGGTCGCGGTGGCCTTTGCGCTGGCGGTGGTCTATCCCGAGGCGGGGAACATCGGCGGCGGCGGATTCATGCTGGTGCGCCAGCACGACGGGAAATCGGCGTTCGTGGATTACCGCGAAGTGGCACCCCAAAAGGCCACGGCGAAGATGTATCTCTACCCGAACGGCAAGCGCATTCCCGGCGCTTCGACCATCGGCTACCTTTCCGTCGGCGTGCCGGGAACCGTTGCCGGCATGACGCTGGCGCTCCAGAAATACGGCACGATGAAGCTGGCCGACGTGATGGCACCGGCGATTCGGCTGGCCAAGGACGGGTTTCCGGTGAGCGAACGGCTGGCGAAGGATCTCGAGGCCGGGAGCAAACGCCTCGGCCAGTTCCCCGTCAGCCGGCGCATTTTCCTGCGCGACGGCAAGCTCTACAAGCCGGGCGAGATTTTCCGCCAGCCGGAACTCGCGGCCACGCTCGAGCGCATCGCCAAGGATGGGCCCGCGGGTTTCTATCGCGGCGAGACGGCTCGCGTTCTGGCGAGCGAGATGGCGCGGCACGGCGGGATCATCACGCTCGCGGACCTGGCCGGCTACCGTGCCAAGATCCGCACGCCGCTCGAAGCCACCTATCATTACGGCGGGCATGCGTGGACGGTGATCACCTCGCCGCCGCCGAGTTCGGGCGGCGTGGCGATCATCGAAACGCTGAACATTTTGCAGGGGCTGCCACTCGTGCCGGTGCCCGATCGGCCGGTTTCGGCATGGAACAATCCCGAAAACGTTCACTACGTTGCCGAGGCGATGCGCCGCGCGTTTGCCGATCGCGCCGCGTGGCTGGCCGATCCCGATTTCACTCACGTGCCGGTGCGCGGCCTGACGAGCATGGCCTACGCCGCGAAGCTGCGCGCAACGATCCTGCCGAACAAGGCCACACCCAGCAGCGAAGTGAAGGCGGGCGATCCGAATCCGTACGACCGCGCGACGGCGGCCGCGTTTTCGGAATGGACGGCGACGCGAACCCACACGACGCACTTCTCGGTGGTGGACGCCGAGGGCAACGCCGTTTCGAACACGTACACGATCAACGATTTCTTCGGCTCCGGCGTAACGACGCCGTCGGGCTTCCTGCTGAACGACGAAATGGACGATTTCAACACCGATCCCGGCCATCCGAACGTCCTCTTTCACCTGCTGCAAGCGCAGGCGAACAACGTGGCCCCGGACAAGCGGCCACTCAGCTCTATGGTGCCGACGATGGTGCTGCGCGACGGCAAGCTGAGCTTCGTCACCGGCTCGCCGGGCGGGCCTGAGATCATCAGCGCCACGCTGCTGAGCGCTCTGAACTGGATGCGGATGGGGATGAGCGCGCAGCAGGCGATCAACGCGCCGCGATTCCACCATCAATGGATGCCGGACGTTCTCTACGTCGAGCCGACGATGCCGCTCGACACCATGCGCCTGCTCCAGCGGATGGGCTACCATATCGACGCGCGCGGCTGGATCGGACAGGTGAATGTTGTGGGCATCGACCCTAAAACCGGCGAACGGCTCGGCGTGGCCGATCCGCGCCGCAAGGGAGTCGCAACCGGGTACTGAAGATCGGAACATCGCCATGGAACGCGTCCTCTCGACATATCTCTTCTCCAGCCAGCCGCTCGGCAAGGAACCGCTTGCCGCGATCGCGCGAGCCGGCATCCACAACATCGAGCTTTTCGCGGCCAGCGGCCATTTCAATTTCCGCTCGGCGGAACAGATTCGCGAATTCACGCATTGGCTCGAATCAACCGGCGTCAGGCTGCATTCCGTCCACTCGCCGATCGATCGCAGCAATGGCCGCGGCCGCGAAGGCGGAGCGCCGATTTCGATTGCCGAGCCGGATAAATTGCGGCGCATCGAAGCGGTCGACGAGATGAAGTGGGCGATGGAGCTGGCCGGGGACGTTCCGTTCCGCTATTTCATCGTGCACATGGGCACCGGGCGCGAGCCGCTCGACGAGCGCCATCAGGACGCCGCGTTCAATTCGCTCGAATATCTGGTCGTTTTCGCCAAGGCGCGCGGGCTGACCATCGCGATCGAAAACACGCCGGGCGAGCTGGCCGCGCCGGAAGCGCTGGCCAATTTCCTGCGCCAGACGCGGCTCCATGAGTTGAAGCTGTGCTTCGACGTCGGGCACGCGCAGCTCGGCGAAGGGATCGCGACGAGTTTCGATTTCATGCGCGAGCGCGTGGTGACGACGCACGTCCACGACAATCGCGGCGAATTCGACGATCATCTGGTTCCGTTCGAAGGCACGATCGACTGGCCGGCGGCCATGCGCGCGCTGCGCTCGGCCCCGGTCGAGCTGCCGCTGGTGCTCGAGTTGAAGGAACCGGCGAACGGCGGCTGGCACGCGGTGCTCGAACGCGCCGCCGCCGCGTTCGAACGGCTGGAAAAACTGGCGGCGGAGCAGGGCTCCGCCGCGGACAAGGACTGAGGAGACCCATGCCCGTCGTCAGCATCGATCAGATAGCAAGCCACGTGGACAAGGAAATCACCCTGCGCGGCTGGCTCTACAATCTTCGCGAGTCGGGCAAGCTGCTCTTCCCGCAGTTCCGCGACGGCACCGGCGTCATCCAGGGCGTGGTTTCGCTCAAGGAGAATCCCGAGGCTTTCGAGGCGCTCTCCGGCCTGCCGCAGGAATCGAGCCTGGAAGTTACCGGGCTTGTGCGCGCCGATGCCCGCGCGCCGGGCGGATACGAAATGCAGGTGACGGCCGTCACCATCATCCAGAAAATCACGGAACCCTATCCGATTCAGCTCAAGGAGCACGGCGTCGATTTCCTGCTCGAGAACCGGCATCTGTGGATTCGCACGCCGCGGCAGGCGGCGATTCTGCGCATCCGCGACGAGGCCATTTTCGCCGCGCGCGAGTACATGCACCGGCAGGGCTACGTGCTCACCGATTCGCCGATCTTCACGCCTTCCTCGTGCGAGGGCACGACGAACCTCTTCGAAGTCGACTACATGGACGACCGCAAGGCGTACCTCACGCAATCGGGCCAGCTTTACGTCGAGGCCACCGCCGCGGCGCTGGGCAAGGTCTACTGCTTTGGCCCCGCCTTTCGCGCCGAGCGGTCGAAAACGCGGCGCCACCTGACCGAATTCTGGATGCTCGAGCCCGAGGCGGCGTTCGCCCACATGGACGACATGATGGCGCTGGCCGAGGACCTGATCACGCACATCATTCAAAGCGCCGTCGAGCACTGCCCGAAGGAGCTGGAGACGCTCAAGCGCGACGTCAAGCGCCTGGAAACGGTGCGCCCGCCGTTTCCGCGCATCAGCTACGACGAGGCCATCGAGGTCCTGCATAAGCACGGCAATGCGACGGCGTGGGGCGAGGATTTCGGCGGCGACGAGGAGACGATTCTCTCGAGCGAGTACGACCGCCCGGTGATCGTTCACCGCTTCCCCACGGCCATCAAGGCCTTCTACATGCAGCCCGATCCCGAGCGGCCGGAGCTGGCGTTGGGCTTCGATATCCTGGCGCCGGAGGGCTACGGCGAAATCGTCGGCGGGGGCGAGCGTATCTCGAGCTACGAACTGCTGATGGAACGGCTGCGCCAGAACGAGCTGCCCGAAGAACCGTTCCGCTGGTATCTGGACCTGCGGCGGTTCGGCAGCGTGCCGCATGCGGGCTTCGGCCTGGGCATCGAACGCACGATCGCCTGGATCACCGGGGCTGAGCACATTCGCGAAGTGATTCCCTTCCCGCGCACCATCTATCGCATATATCCTTAACTGCGGGAAAATACGGACGGACGAACCGCACAGACACATGGCATACAAAGTCCGCATCATCGGCGTACCCATGGACCTAGGCGCCAGCCGCCGCGGAGTCGATATGGGGCCATCCGCGATGCGCGTCGCCGGGTTGCAGTCGCGCATCAAGCAGCTGGGCCACCAGGTGGAAGACGTCGGCAACGTCGCCGTGAAACAGGCCGAAGAGCAGCACTACGGCGACAAGCACGCCAAATACCTGAAGGAAATCGCCGAAACCTGCAAAGGACTGGAGGCGATCGTCGAGCAGGCCATCGCCGACGGCTGCCTGCCGCTGGTTCTCGGCGGCGACCATTCGCTCGCCGTCGGCTCGATCGCCGGCGCCTCCGCGAGCTTCCACAAGCAGGGGCGCCGCATCGGCCTGCTGTGGCTCGACGCGCACGGCGACATGAACACGCCCGAATCCAGCCCGTCGGGCAATATCCACGGCATGCCGCTCGCCTCGCTCATCGGGTACGGACCGCCGGAACTGGTCGATCTCGTGGGCTTCCGGCCGATCATCGAGCCGCGCAACGTTGTCCTGGTCGGCATTCGCGATCTCGACAGCAAGGAACAGCGGCTGATGAAGCAGTCGGGCGTGCACGTGTTCACGATGCGCGATATCGACGAGCGCGGAATGCGCGACGTGATGAGCGACGCGCTCCGCTTCGCCACCGACGACACCGCCGGCGTCGCCGTCAGCCTTGACATGGATTTCCTCGATCCCGGCGAGGCTCCCGGCGTCGGCACGCCCGTCCGCGGCGGCGTCACCTATCGCGAAGCGCACCTCGCCATGGAGATGATCGCCGATTCCCGCGCGATGGTTTCGCTCGAGGTGGTCGAAATCAATCCGGTGATCGATCTGCACAACAAGACCGGCAATCTGGGCGTCGAACTGGTTCTCTCCGGAATGGGAAAGAAAATTCTCTGATGGCGCGCCTGTCCCGACACGCCGCACCGGCAGCGAGACAATCCGCAAGAAGCTGCAACACCGGTCCCGGGTCCTGCGTCAGCAAAAGGTCGTCATGACGGAAAAGAAGCGTCTTCGTGTCGCGGTGCTTTTCGGCGGACGCTCCGCCGAACATGAAGTTTCGATCGCCTCGGCCACGTCGGTGATTCGCGCGCTCGATCCGGCGAAATACGACGTCGTTCCGATCGGCATCAGCAAGGACGGACGGTGGCTCGTCGGCGGCGGCGCGCAGAAAATGCTCGCCGATACGCTGCGCAAGGGCCGCCGCGTCACGCTCGCCCCCGAACCCGGCTCGCAGAAACTGCTCGTTCGCGACGAGCAGGGATCCGGCGCGCCGGTCGGCATCGACGTGGTTTTCCCCGTTCTCCACGGCACCTATGGCGAGGACGGCACACTGCAGGGACTGCTCGAACTGGCCAATCTTCCCTACGTGGGCTGCGGCGTGCTCGCCTCGTCGGTCGGCATGGACAAGGTCGTACAGAAGAAACTCTTCGAGCAGGCGGGCCTGCCGGTGGTGAAATATCAGGCTGTGCCGCGCTCGCACTGGGAAACCGACCCCGAGGGGACCCTGACCGATATCCAGCGGCGATTCCATTTCCCGGTCTTCCTGAAACCGGCGACGCTCGGCTCCTCGGTCGGCATGACGAAGGCGCACAATCCCGCCGAGCTTGCCGCCGGCCTCGATCTCGCCGCGCAATTCGCGCAGAAACTGCTGATCGAGCGCTCGGTCGACGGGCGGGAAATCGAGGTCGCCATTCTCGGCAATGAAGACCCGCGCGCCTCGGTTCCCGGCGAAATCATTCCTCACCGGGAGTTCTACGATTACGAGGCGAAATACACCGAGGAAGGCACCCAGCTCATCGTCCCCGCGCCGCTGAAGCCGCGCCAGACCGCGAAAGTGCAGGAGTACGCCGTTCGCGCTTTTCAGTCGATCGACGGGCGGGGCATGGCTCGCGTCGATTTCTTCCTCGAGCGGCACACCGGGCGTCTCTACATCAACGAGATCAATACGATTCCCGGATTTACCTCGATCAGCATGTACCCGCGGCTCTGGGAAGCCTCCGGCGTCCCTTACGCCGAGCTGATCGACCGCATCATTCGACTGGCGCTCGAGCAGCATCGCGAAAAGCAGCGGACACGATTCTCGTTCAATCCCCCGCCAGGCGGCGGCGTGCTTTCGGGATAAGCTGAAGCCCGGCGCACCTGCCACGAAAAGCGCACAGGCAAGAATGCCTGTGCTACCGAAACCCATCGCTCATTCTCGTCGCGGTAGCGCAGTGTTCTGCACCCTTCTGAATTCATCAACGCACAGCCCTGCAACCAAGGGAAAATCGCACACGGTCTTTGGTAGCACAGGCATTCTTGCCTGTGCGCTTTTGGGGGAACGCGAACCTGCCACATGGAGTTGAGAGACGAAGCGGGCAGGCTAAAACAGCGGCGGGACGGCCGGGTCGATGGGCACGTCGAGGAGCATTGGCGCGTTTGTCGCGAAGGATTCTTCGAGCGCCGTAGCCAGGTCACTGGCGCGCTCGACTCGCCTTCCCTTCACCTTGTATCCCGCGGCCAAGTCTACGTAATCGATTCCCGGCAGCGTGAAGTCCGGATACGTTTTCGCGCCGCCGAAATGCTGACCGAACTTTTCCATGGCCGCGTAGCCGCCGTTGTTGAAGATCACGACGGTGATTGGCAGCCGGTGCTGCGCCGCGGTCCAGAGAGCCTGGATCGTGTAGTGGCTCGCGCCATCGCCCACCACGCAGATCACTCGCTGCGAGGGCCGCCCTAGCGCCACGCCAACCGCTGCCGGCAGCGCCCAGCCCAGCGCGCCACTCGCTCCCGCGTAGAATCCTCCACTCATCCGGATGGGAAGATAGTCGTGCATTACCGGCCGCGCCGTGGCTGTTTCCTCGACGACGATCGCGCCGGGCGGCATCACGCGCGCGAGCGTGTGGAAGAGGAAGGCCGTCGGGATCGGCTCGCCGGCACGCGGGGTGTCTGGCCTCGGCCGCGGCTCGGGTTCGGGCCGCCCCGGCGCGACGGTCTGACGAATCAACTCGGCGATTGCCGGGCGCATTGTGGTGAGCAGGCTCGTCCCCGCCAGCGATGCGGCGGCCATTTGCGGATCGTCGATCAATTGATAGAGCCGCGCTCCGGCTGGAATCACTTCGCCGCCCGTTTGCACGTGATAGGTGAACACCGGCGCCCCCAGCACCACGATCACGTCGTGCCCGGCCAGCTTGCGCGAAAGCGCCTCGCGCGCCGGCGGCAGAAAACCGGCGAACAATCGATGATCCTCGGGAAAGCTGCACCGGCTCGAATACGGACTCACCCAAACGGCGGCGCGCGTTCGCTCCGCCAATTCCACGATCAGGTCCCAGGCGCCATCGCGGTCGACGGCCGGACCCACGACAAGCGCCGGTTTCCGGCTCGAATTCAAGGCCTCCGCCACCTGCCGCAACATCGCCGGATCGGGGCCGAATTCCGTCGCGACCTCGCGCAGCTCGGCCGGCTCGGCTTCGGCGTTCCAATCGTCCTGCGGCACGGATACGAAAACCGGCCCCATCGGCCGCTCGAGCGCGACGTGGCGGGCGCGTTCGAGCGCTGCGGGAACGTCCGCGGCACGCGCGGGCTCGACCGCCCATTTCACGTACGGCCGCGGAAACACGGTCGCGTCGGCGGCGTAGAGATAGGGCATGGCGGTGAGCAGCGCGCGCGTCTCGCTGCCCCGCGACGAGGACGAGCGGGGTCTGGTTCCAATAAGCGGTCAGCACGCTGGTGAGCGCGTGGCCCAGGCCGCCGGCGCTGTGCAGGTTCACAAAAGCGGCCGAGCGCGTCGCCTGCGCATAGCCGTCGGCCATCGCGACCACCGCCGCTTCGTTCAGCCCGAGCACGTAGCGGAAATCCGCCGGCCAGTCCTCGAGGAACCCAAGCTCGGTCGAGCCGGGATTGCCGAAGACGGTGCTCATTCCCCGCCGGCGCAGCCATTCGTGGACCGCCCGGCGAACCGAAACGCCGGGCGCGCCCGATCGATTTTCGCGAACCATGTATTGCCTCCGCTCCGGCGCCACGCTAGGGCACCCGTGCGCGGCTGTCAAGCGGGTCCTGGGCGGAGGCGCGCCGCCGCTTGCTTGACAATATTACCCATTTGGCTAAACTGTTTGACTAAACGGTTAGTCAGGAGGGTAACGTGACGCCAGCGCGCGCCACACGACACCGGCCGGAAACCGCCGGCCGCATCCTCGCCGCCGCCGAAGAAAGCTTCGCCGCCCACGGCCTGGCCGGCGCGCGCACCGAGCGCATCGCCGCCCGCGCCGGCGTGAACAAGGGGCTGCTGTACTACTATTTCGGCAGCAAACGAAACCTCTACCGCGCCGTGCTTCGCCAGCTGCTCGAGGAGTTCCGCCAGACCATCAGCCCGGCCGATTCCCCGCTCAAGCCGCCGCGCGAGCGCCTGATCGCCTTCGTCAACAGCTATTTCAACTTCCTCGCCTCGCATCCCAACTTTCCGCGGCTCGTGCATCGCGAGGTGATGCAATCCAAAGGCGAACTCGACTGGATCCTGAACGATTACTACCGGCCGGTGCTGAGCGGGGTGGTGGAACTGATCGAAGCCGGGATCCGGCAGGGTGATTTCCGCCGTGTGGATCCTCAACAGGCATCGCTGACGCTGATGGGCGCGACGACCAGCTATTTCGCCGCGCCGCTCTGGGCCCGCTTTTTGGGACGCGACCTTCTGCGCCCGGCGGCGCTCGAGGCGCGGAGGCGCGCGCTGATCGATTTCCTCTGCTACGGAATGTTCCGGCGCGAAGGGAGGACGTCGTGAGCGGGCGGCGGTTTCTGGTCGTGCTGGGACTGGTTTTCGCGATCGCGCTGGGCGTCTACTTCGCCACCACGCCGCGCGGCAACGCGATTCGCCTGGTGGGCATTGTCGATGGCAACGACGTGGTCGTCAGCCCGCAGATCACCGGCCGGATGACCAGGCTCCTGGTTGACGAGGGTTCGGTGGTGAAAAAGGGCCAGCTGATCGCCGAGTTCGATCCCGCCGAACTCGAGACCGTCGTGGCTTCGCAGACCGCCAACATCCGCACAATTTCCGCCAATCGGGTGGCATCCGAGCGCAATCTGGCGCTCACCAACGCGCAGACCGGGGCGCAACTCGACGAGGCCCAGGCCAACATGACCTCGACGGAATCTCAACTCGCGCAAGCCCAGGCGAACCTTTGGCGCGATGAGCAGAATTACAAACGCATGGTGGAGCTGTTCCACAGCGGCATCGAGACGGCACAGGACCAGGACAATTCGCTTGCCACCGTTCGCGCCGATCGCGCCGCGGTGAAGGCGCTCGAAGACCAGGTGAAGGCGCAAAAGGCGGCGTTCGCCCTGGCGAAGGCCAATCGGCTGCAGTTGACCGTGATCCACAGCCAGATCGCCGCCGCTACCGCGCAACTCGCGCAGGCGCGCGCCATGCGCGACCAAGCCGCCACGCAACTCGGCTACTCGCGTATCTTCTCGCCGCTCGACGGCATCGTCTCGGTTCGCGTCGCCAAGCAAGGAGAGGTGGTCGCCGAGGGATCTCCGATCGTGGTGATTGTCGACGTCAACAATCTCTGGGTCCGCGCCGACGTCGAGGAAACCTACATCGATTCGATTCATTTCGGACAGAAACTGAAAGTGGTGCTGCCGTCCGGCGACGAACTCACGGGGACCGTTTTTTTCAAGGGCGTCGAAGGCGAATTCGCCACCCAGCGCGACGTCAGCCGGACCAAGCGCGACATCAAAACCTTCGCCATCAAGGTCTCGATCCCGAATCCCCGGCATCGCCTCTTCACCGGCATGACCGCTTACGTTCTGCTTCCCCGTCCGGCCAGCGAGCGGTTGAGCTGGTTCGAACGGCTGATCCACGGCCTCTGAGGGAACGACGATGAATGCGATCGAAGTCGATCACCTGACAAAGAAGTTCGGCGACTTCATCGCGGTCGACGCCGTGTCATTTGTCGTTCCGCAGAACGAAATCTTCGGTCTGCTGGGCCCGAACGGCGCCGGAAAGACCACCCTGATCCGCATGCTGACGACGCTCACGCCGCCGACTTCGGGCAGTGCCCGTGTCGCCGGCTTCGACATCGTCCACGAGCAGAACGGCGTGCGGCAATCGATGGGCGTGATTCCGCAGGCGCTGACGTCGGATCCCGAGCTGACCGCCGAGGAGAACCTGGCAATTCACAGCAAGCTGTACGGCGTCGCGGCGGCGAAACGTGAGGAGCTGATCGACCGTCTGCTCGCCTCGGTGGAACTCGACAAATTCCGCCATCAACTTGTGCGCACCTTTTCCGGAGGCATGCGGCGGCGCCTCGAGATCGCCCGCGGACTGATGCATTCGCCGAAGATCCTGTTCCTCGACGAGCCTACGACGGGCCTCGATCCGGTCTCCCGCACACACGTCTGGACAATGATCGAGCGCCTGCGCGACGACGAAAAACTCACGATCCTGCTCACCACGCATTACATGGACGAGGCCGACAAACTGTGCGACCGCATCGCCATTGTGGATCACGGCCGGCTCAAAGCGCTCGATTCGCCGGGCCGGCTGAAGGAATCGGTTCCGGGCAACGACGTGGTCGAGGCCGAGTTCGGCGAAGCGCCGGAAGACTGGCCCGACCAGCTACGGAAACTCGACGCCGTCGAGGACGTGCAGATGCGCAACGGAACCGTGCGGCTATCCTCGACCGAGGGGCCGCGGACGATTGGCGCGCTGATGGAGCTGGCGCGCGCGCGCGGCGTGTTGGTTCGGCGCGTCAGCGTCGCCAGCACGACGCTCGACGACGTGTTCCTGCACTACACGGGCCGCGGGCTGCGCGACGAGGTCGGGGAGGGCCGCAGTGACATCAGTCATCTGTACCGCTGAGGGACGAGCGCGCGCATGAAGCTTTACCGCATCGGGGCCTTGATCGAGCGCGACATGCGGAAATTCTTCCGCAGCCCCACCTTGATGATGGTCTCGATGATTTTTCCGCTGGTGCAGCTCATCGTCCTGGGTTATGCGTTCGGCGGAAAGATCAAGGGAGTTCGCGTCGCGTTTGTGGACAACGACCGCGGCGCGGAGGCGGTGAAAGTGCGCGAGATGCTCCAGGCGGTCACCGCCGGACCCCGCACTTTCTACCTGGTCGATTATTCCACGGAGACGGCGGCCGTTCGCGATTTGCGCATCGGCCTCGTCCGCGGCGTCGTGATGGTTCCCTACGATTTCTCCGAGCGGGTCGAGCATCGGGACCAGCCGCGGCTGGTTTTCGTCGAGGACAATACCGACCAGTCCTTGTCGAGCGCGCTGCAAGCCGCGATGCAAGGGGTGGTGCAACAACTCGACACGCCCGCGGTCAGTTCGCCGCTCGACCCGCAAATCGCGTTGAATGTTGTCGAGGTGTATCCCTACATCGAGTACATCAAATACCTGCTGCCGGGCTCGATCGCGATGGCCATTTTCGTCGTCGCCATGATTGGCGGCGGGATCACCTTCATCGACGACAAATCGCGCGGGCTGCACGAAGGTTATCTGGTCACGCCGATCGAAGGCGCCGAACTGGTGTTGGGACTGAATCTGGCGGGGACGATCAAGGGAGTGATGGCCGGCATGGTGATCACGATTGTCGGCGCCCTGATCGCCGGCGTCGGCGGACTATGGAATCCTTTCCGCCTTTTCTATCTCACCCTGGTCTGTGCGGTGGCGTCGCTGACGATGATCTCGTTCATGTTCGTCACGATGGTCAGGGTTGACGACCCGATGGTTCCGCGCGCGGTTTTCGGCGTGCTCAATACCCTGCTCTTTTTCCCCTCCGGCGCGATCTACCCGATTCAGGGCTTCCCGAAATGGATGCAGCTGATCGCCATCGTCGATCCTTTCTATTACACCGTTCACGCTCTGCGGAATATCCTGCTCAAGGGCGTGGGCATCGCCGGGATCTATCACGACCTGCTCATTCTGATCGGCATGTCGTTCGGGTTCCTCCTCGCGGGAATTCTGCTTTTCAAACGCCAATTGTAAGAGCGGCAGCGATTGCCGAAACAGGCAGTTGCAGCTACTCTACCGGCCGCGTCTCTGGAGGGATCATGCTCCGAACCGGCATGCTTCGCCTGGTTGCAGCCATTGTGGTGGAAGGACAGGCTCTCTCCTGGATGAGGCTCAGGCGGGCTTCTGGCCGTGGTATTGGAGGGTGACGACGGTGATATCGTCGGCCTGGGCGTAGCCGGCGGTGAAGGCGCGCACGGCCGCCAGCACGGAATCGAGAAGCTGCTGCGCGTTCTCTCCCCTGAAATTCTTCAGCACGTCGCGCAGGCGATCGTCTCCGAAAAGCTCCTGCTCGGGATTCGCCGCTTCGGTCACTCCGTCCGAATACATCACGAGGAAATCGCCCGGATCGAGCTGCGTGGTGCCCGAGGTGTATTCGGCGAAATCGAACATGCCGATCGGGAAGTTCTGGGCTTCGAGCGCCACGAGATCGCCAGACTGCTTGCGCACGAACGCCGGAACGTGTCCGGCGTTGAAATATTCCACCGCGCCATTCGACTGCACGATCGCGTAGAAGAGCGTCGCGTAGCTCGATTCGTCGGTGCGATCGCACACGCGGTGGTTCACCCGTTTCGCGAGTTCTGCCAGTGGCAAACTGCCCGAAGCCGTCGCGCAGAACGAGCCCATCAGCATCGAGGCCAGCAGCGCGGCCGGCATTCCCTTGCCCGCCACATCGGCGACCACGAATCCGCGGGCGCCATCGGGGAGATCGACCACGTCGTAACAGTCTCCTCCCACGGCGCGGCAGGCGATCGTTCGGCCGACGGCAGCCAGATGCTGCTCCTTCGGCAGAGTTTTCGGCAGAAGCTGCTGCTGAATGTCGCTTGCGATTTCGAGTTCGCGCTCGAGCCGCTCGCGTTCGCGTCCCTCGGCGAAGAGGCGCGCGTTTTCGACTACCGTGGCCGCTTCGGCAGCGAGCGAGCGCAACACCTGGCGATCGAGTTCGGAAAACGCGGTGAGCGGCCTGCGGCTGTCGAGATACAACACGCCGAGAAGGCCGGGTCGCGAAGCCACCACCGTCGAGTCCACCGACCGGATCGTCGGCTGGCGTTCGAGCGGAATCGCCAGCAGCGTGCGCAGCGCTTCGCCGACGATGCTGGCCTGATCGCGCAGCGCCTGCTCCTCGCCGATGTCGGCGACGATCAGCTCGCGGCGGGTGTCGGCCACCTGTTTCAACACCGAGGTCGAAACTCGCACTTCGCTGTGCGGCAACGTGCGCTGGCCCGATTCGCGCGCCACGGTCGCCTTCAATTCGTTGGTTTCATCGGCCAGCAGCAGCACGCCGCGATCGGCGCCGGTCACGCGGATCGCCGCGTCGACCACCGCCGCGAGCATGTCCTCGAGCAGCATGTGGCCGTAGATCGCGCCGGCCGCTTCAAGCAACACGCCGAGGTGGTACAACTCGCGCGAACTGGCCGAGGAGGGCGGCGGCGAATCCACGCGCTCGAGCAGGTCCTCGATGCGCCGCTCTTCGCCCGCGAAAATCAGTTGGAAGGAATTGGCAAAGCCGAATTCGATCGTGTCGTTCGGGTGGAGCTCCTGCCGGTTGTCCACCTTCTTCTGGTTGACGAACGTGCCGTGCCGGCTGCCGAGATCTTCCAGGAAGAACTGGCCCGTTTCCTCGACGATCTGCGCGTGCTGGCGGCTGATGCGCCCGTCGCGCAGAACGAGGTCGCAATCGGCCTGGCGGCCGATCTTGAAAGGAGACGCAGTCAGTTCCGCGTTGCGGCGCACGCCGCCCGGTTCCACCACGATCAATTTCGGATTGCGCGTCATCGGCAAAGGATGCCGGCCCCCTTTGACCCGCGGCTCGCTGGCCGCCCGGCTGGCTAATCTTAGGCGAAGCGGGGCGCTCTGTAAACTCTGTGGACGGTGCGCGGTGCGGTCTCGGGGCCGGATGGTTGGGCTGGCGGCCGCTGCCGGTATAGGAGTGCTCTATGCAAGGGGCGTGGAGGCATGGGTTGTGGGAGCGGTTCAGGCGACCCCCGGGTGGCCCCTACAGGTTGGGGAATTCGGCGGTTTCGGCTTGAGGGGCTGGCTGGCCGGCGAGGAGGCGGAGGCCGGTTTTCAGGTCGAAGGCGAGGTCGGCGGCGCGGCCGAGGCGGCGGACGGAGGCGGTGGGCAGATGGCCGCGGTCGGCGAGGACTGTTTCCAAGTTGTCGAGGATTGCGCCTAGCAGGCGGAGGGCTTCGGCGGGGAAACCTTCGGGGTCGGGAGACGGTTCGGTTCGCGTTGCGGCTTGCTGCGGGTTTGCGGCGGCTTGGCGAATGTGTTCGTCTACTTCCTGCTCCCAGCGCAGGGCTCTTTCGACCATGGCGGCGGCGAGGGGAATGAAATGATCGTCGCGGGAGAGGAAATCGACTTTGCCCTCGGCCACGAGCGGGGCCATGCGCGGCTGGCGGCCGGCACGGCCGATGGCGATCACCGGGGCGTACCAGGAGAATTCTTCGGCGATATCCTCGAGCGCTTCACTTTCGAGGAACAGCTCGTCGATGACGATGGCCACGGGCAGGGTGTCGCGGCGGGCGAGACAGCGGCGCGCTTGTTCGGGCGATTCGACGGCCCATAGCTGGCAGCCGCCGCGGACGCGCACCAGCGCGCAGCCAAGCGCCCGCGTGAGGCCCGTATCGCGCGATATCAGAAGCAGCCAGCCCGCCATCAGCGCCGCCTCACGCTTTCTCGTCATCCGCTGGAGCGGGGCGCGCGCCGTTTCCCGGTTTTCGTTTCAGGAGCAGCGCGGCGACGGAGGATTTGAGTTCGGGCAGCAGGAACGGCTTCGTGAGACACGCGGGCCGCGTTTCGCGAAGGAATTCCGACGAGGAGCAGATCGTGGGATCGGAGGTGATCAGCAGGAGACGTTCGCGGGCGTGGCCGTTGCCATTGCCATTGCCGAGCGAACGATAGAGTTCCGGCCCGTCGAGGTTCCGCATGCGCCAGTCGCAGATCACCAGATCGTATTGGGCAGCTTTCACCCGTTCGAGAGCCTCCTCGCCGTCGGTGGCCAGGTCCACCTGGTGACCCTCGCCGTTGAGCACGTCCAGAATCAACTGCGCAACGCCGGGCTCGTCTTCGGCCACGAGAATCCGGGAGGATGGGGCGCGATCGTTCGGTCCGGACTTTCGATGCGCCAGTTCGCTGCGGCCGTTCGAGAGCGGAAACGACGCGGTGAAGCTCGCGCCGGCGCCGGGCATGCTGGATACCTGAATTTCGCCGCCGTGCTGGCGCAGGATGCCGTTGACGATCGAAAGGCCGAGGCCGGTACCGACGCCGACCGGTTTCGTGGTGAAGAACGGATCGAAGATGCGCTCGTGAAGATCGGGCGGGATGCCGGGACCGTTGTCCTCGACGTGGAGAAAGATGCGCTCGGCCCCGTGGCGCGTGCGCAGGACGATGCGGCCGGGATTGCCCGATTCGCCGATGGCCTGCTGGCTGTTGACCACCAGATTCAGCACGACCTGCTGCATTTGCACGGGATTGGCGAGCGTCGGCGGGAGTTGGGGATCGAGATCGAGGTCGACGCTGATGCCGGAACGCTGGAGATCGTAGGAGCAGAGCCGGAGGGTGCGCTCGACGATCTCGTTCAGATGGACCACGGTGCGCTCGAGCTTCGATTCGCGGGCGAGCATCAACAGGCTGCGCACCACGCGCGCGGCGCGTTCTGCTTCCTGGCAGATGCGATGCGCTTCGGCGAGCGCCTTGGCATCGAGCTGCCGCTCGAGCAAGAGATGGCCGTAGCCCATGATCGTGGTGAGCGGGTTATTCAGTTCGTGGGCGATGCCGGCGACCATCTGGCCCAACGCGGCGAGCTTGTCGGTTTGCAGGAGGCGGGCGGGCAGGTCGCGATCGAAGCTGTAGTCGCGGTAGCGTTCCACCCATCCGGTCGTTTCGGCCGGATTCGTCGATTACGGGGCGGGCGATTCTTTCGAGGATTCGGCCGGGGTCGGCCATTTCCAGTTGTTCGCAGCCGGCGCCGTTTCCGGGCTGCCAGAGGACCCAGGGAGGTCTGAGGCTGTGGCGGCGGTTGGCGAGGCGCAACACCACGACTCTGGCGACGGAGGAGAAATCGCGCAACGCTCCCCATTCGCCATCGTCGAGATCCAGCAGTTGTCGCAGCCGTTTGCTTGTCAGCCGAACGCCGCCTGCGCCGTCGTAGACGATGTAAGCGTTCTCGGTGATGTCCAGAATGACTTCGAGTTCGGACTCAGCCGGTTCGGAGGCGACACCTGCACCTTTCGTGCTGGCAGACCTCACTTTCGCGTCCCGCCTATTTGCTGGCCAGCGCGCCAGCCCTAGAGCATTCCGTGCAGAATCAAGTAGCTCATGAACAGAGCCGAACTCATTGCCAACGCCACTTCCAACATGATCTGCATCCCCCGGCTGATCCGGAAGACGCGCACGCTTCTGGGATAGGTGTAGTTCATGGTTTTCTCCGCCCTGGCTGTAGCATCGGAGGGTCCAATCCGGCTCTTCATAAGTCCTGTTTAGTCAATGACATGAATGGGTGGGCTGGAGGGGGTTTTGGGCTGCCGTGTTTCAGAGCGGGACTGGGTGTTTCAGAGCAGGACCGGAGAGCAATTCATGCGCGGCCTGTTCGGTGCTTGCGGGAGCAGCGCAGGTTCCTTCTTTCCCACGGAAAAGGCCGACGATCGAAAAGAGCATCGACCGTGGCTTGTATCTACCAAAAGCGACAACGGTGGCTGGTTGGCGAAAATCCCCAGGCGCAAGTCCGGCGGCTTGGGCACCCAGTGCAACACAGAAATTCGGGCCGGCGCTATGGGCCACAACTGGTGGAAGCGGCGGCGGCTGGCTCGGGGAGTTTGGCGACGCCGGCTTTTTCCAATTGGCGATTGAGTGCCGGGAGATCCTGGGCGATCAGTTTGCGCCAAGCGGCATGGTTGGTGTCGAGCGTTTTGCAGGTTTCGGTGACGACATCGTAGACCGAGGGCGTGGGGCGGCTGTCGCCGGTTTCTATCAGATCGATCCATTCGGCGAGTTCCTGGTTTACGCCGGCGAAACCGGGTTCGTGGAAAGTCCCCTCCTCGAGCGCGTAGAGTTTTTTTGGAGAACTCGTCGGCGGCTTCGCCCGTCTTTTTCGCGGCCGGATGCGTGGCCAGGGTTTTCTGGCGGTCGGCTAGCGCGTCGTGGAGGGCGATTACCTGGTGATAGGCGTCGGCGCTGGCGGCCATGCCACGGGCGACTTTCTGTTCGAGGGTGAGTTGGGCCACGAGATCGGATTGGGAAACCGTGATGCGAGGGTCCATTCTCACGACGAGCGGCTGGCGATACGTTTTCCCATTGACGGTGAGGGCGATTTCATACGTTCCCGGCACGATCTGCGGGCCGAAAGGATAATGCCGAGGCGTTTTACCGAGGATGGCGTGGTTCACGTCCGAATAGACGATGTAGTTGCCGCGCGTGCGGGAAAGCTCCGAAGGCAGCGTATCGGGATGCTCGTAGCGCATGTTCCAAGCGAAACGATTCATGCCGTCGTGCACCGTCAGGGCTGCAGGCGGGGCGAACCAGTAGCTGGGAACGTTGGCGGGCGTCGTATCGGGCGGCGTGGCAACGATCGAGAAGCGGCGAACGAGTTTTCCGGTGTCGTCGTAGATGGCGAGGGTAACGGGGCCGGTGGGCGCGGATTTCAGGTAGTAGTCGATGATGGCGCCGTCGGGCGGATTTTCGCCGGCGGGAACTTCGGGCGGCAGGGGCGTGTCGTTGTTGCGGTCCCAGCGGATGCGCATGGCGGTTTCGGGGCGATAGAGATAAGCGTCTTGGCTCTTGCGCGCGGCGTCGATCTGGCGGAGAGGAGTGACATCGTCGAGGATCCAGAGCGCGCGGCCGAAGGTCGCTGCCACGAGGTCGTTGCCGTGCACGGCAAGATCGCGCACCGAGGCGGCGGGCAGGTTGAGCTGAAGCGATTGCCAGTCGGCGCCGTCATTGAACGAGACGAAGACGCCGGTTTCGGTTCCGGCGTAGAGCAGGCCGCGGCTCACCGGATCCTCGCGCACGACGCGGGCGATGCCGAACGCGGGCAGGCCGTTGTCGATCTGCTGCCATGTTTTGCCGAAATCCTGCGTGCGGTAAAAGTACGGGCGGGAATCCTCGAACCGGTCGACGGCAGCGTAGGCCGTGGCGGCGTTGAAATGCGAAGCTTCGAGGATGCTGACCTCGTCGCGCGGGCCGAGATCGGGCGGGGAGACGTTCTGCCAGCTTGCGCCGTCGTCGCGACTCAATTGAATCAACCCGTCGCCCGTACCCACCCAGATTTCGCCCTTCGCTGCCGGCGAGAGCGAGAGCGTGGTGATGACGTCGCCGCGACCGCGGCCTCCGGGAACCGGCTTCGCGCCGGGGCGCTCGGTGAGGTCGGGACTGATTTTCTGCCAGTGGATGGCGCCGTCGGTGGATTTCAAAACGTACTGCGCGCCGAAATAGAGCGCGTTCGGATCGAGCGGAGCAAATTCCATCGGCGCGTTGCCCGACGTGCGGACGTCGCGGCCGTGGAGCAGGAGATAGGTGACCTGGCCGGTGCGGCGGTCGTAGCGGACGACGCTGCCTCCCTCGCCGCCGGCGTAATTGATGTCCGGATGAAGCGGGTCGGCGGCGATGTAGCCGAACTCGTAGCCGCCGGGGGAAAACCAGTCGCGGTAACGGATTTCGCCGAAGTCGCTGCGGCTGGGAACGGCGGCCGAGCCGCTGTCCTGCTGCTGGCCGTAGACGTAGTAGGGAAAACCGCCGCCGGTGGTGACGTGATAGAACTGGCCGGTGGGCTGGTTGTACCACGGCGTCCAGCTCTTGCCGCCGTCGACGCTGATCGTCGCTCCCTGATCGACGCCCAGGATCATGCGATTCGGATTTTGCGGATCGATCCACATGGTGTGGTAATCGTCTCCGCCGGGCGAGCCCTTGAGCGCGATGAAATGTTGACCGCCGTCGGTCGAGCGATAGACCGAAGTCTGCATCACGTAGACGATGTCGGCATTTTTCGGATCGACGAACACGCGGCTGAAATAGCCGTTGCCGACGACGCGTGGATCGTGCGTGATTTGCCGCCACGTTTCGCCCGCGTCGTCCGAGCGGAAGAGGCCTTGCGACAGGATCGCGTAGAGCCGGCGGCCGCCGCTCCCCGGCGCTACGGCGATTCCCGTTCTTCCCCAACGGCCCTCGGGAAGGCCGCGGCCCGGAATTTGATGCCAGGTCTTGCCGCCGTCGGTCGTTTTGTAAATCCAGGCGTTGGGGCCCGGCTCGGGCTTGCGCCCGGGACCGAAAACGGCGCGCCAGAGGGCCGCATAGGCCACGCTGGGATTGTTCGGATCGAGCGCGAGATCGGCGACGCCGGTCTGGTCGTCCCTGAAGAGGACGCGCTGCCAGGTCTTGCCGCCGTCGGTGGTGCGGTAGACGCCGCGGGCCTCGCTTGGCTTTTGGCCGCCCATCGCGCCCACCAGAACGATGTCGGGATTCCGGGGATCGACGACGATGGCGTTAATGATGAGCGTGTCGGCAAGACCGATGTGCGTCCACGTTTGGCCGCCGTCGGTGGATTTGAAGACGCCCTGGCCCTCGGCCTGATTTGGCAGGTCGCCCGTCCCGACGTAGATCACATTCGGATCGGATGGCGCGAGCGCCAGTGCGCCGATGGGAGCGACATGCTCGGCGTCGAAGATCGGCTTCCAGACCGTTCCTCCATCGCTTGTCTCCCAGACTCCTCCGCCCGGCGTGCCCATGTAATAGACGGCGGGATTGCCGGGAATGCCGGCGACGGCCGTGACGCGGCCGGCGCGGTAGGGACCGATCAGGCGCCAGCGCATACCGGCGTAGAAGCCCGGATCAATCTGCTGCGCGACGGCGGGCGGCGCGAGCGAGATTCCCGACAGAAACAGAAACAGGATGGCGAAAAAGGATGGAAGATTGCGGCGAATTTGTATCACAGTGGGCTCGCTTCCCTCTTGAATTCGATTCCCCACGAAACTTGCAGTATAAGCCACAGGCGCTGGTTCCGCGCACCTCGCGTTTGCACGCGAGGGGGATGACCAGGCGGCATCTGCTTGGTTTATGGGGAGACGGCGTTGACGCTTACTGCGCCGGCGTTGTCGCCGAGGATGAGGAGGATGCGAACCGGGTTGATCGCCTCACTGAGGTTGATGCCCTGGACCTTGAGCTTGAAAGCGAACTTGTTTCCCGCCGCCGGCAGGATCCGCGCGTCGAGGGTGATGCCCTCGATCGTGCCATCGAAATTGTAGTTCCCCTGACCGTTCCTGGCGAACGAGCCGGGAGGGAGCGTCACGGCGTAGTTGCCCAGTTGAAACGTGACCGGCTGGGCGATCGGATGGAAGGAGGACGCCGGACCGAGGCCGATTGTCGCGCTGACGCGGAAGGAGGGTGGCGAGACGACGGCGGCGACATTCACGCTGGCGGAGAAATCGGAAAAGGGCGTGAGCGGGATCACGCTGAACTTCGCGCCGGGAGCGGGAGAGTACTGGACGAAGTAGACGAACGTGCGGCCAGGCCAGGTGGCGCCGTGAAACTGGCGAGTGCTGATTGCGCCGCGCTCGTCGGTGGCCTTGAAGTTTACGGTGAACTTGCCGCTGAACCCGCCGATGGCCTGCACGAGGTAGCGACCGGCGGCCGGCGTGCCGATTTCGAGTTTCCTTTCGACGCTCGCGTCGGCGTCGGCAGCCGAGGCGTTGCCGGCAAAGCCCAGAGAGTAGTTGCTCGACGGAATCTGGTTGACGCCGTGACCGAAGACGGCGGGATCAAATCCGGTCTCGAAGCCGTTCGGCGCGGTCGCAAGCAACTGGACACTGCGGCTCGATGTGAACTCGAGCGAGCTGCGGCAGCAAGTCGCCTGGGTGGGCTTTTGCGCGCGGGCAAGGGATGGGAGCGAGAAAATCAGAACGAGCAAGACGAAAGACCCGGCGGAAAAGGAGTGAGCGATGGTCTTCATTTGGCCTGTTCGGTGCGCCTACAGATGCACAGTAAGACGGGGTTGCGGGAAATGCAAGTCAGCCGAGGAGTGGAGCGGAAACGTGGCTTGGCGCGGAAAAAGCGCGACGAGGGTGGATGCGCGCCGGGCAGCCTCACCGGCCGCGGCACCCGGCCCGCGCGAATGCGGGCCGGGCTTCGCGGAGCGGAATCAGCCCGGTCAGGGAGCGGACTTCGTTGCGGCCATGCGGATGAACTGGTCGAGGTTGCGGTGGAGCGCCACGAGCGCCGGCGTGTTCAGGTAGAGCATGTGGCCTACGGTGTAGTGATCGATTTGAACGTGGGCGCGGAGGGCCTTGGGCAGTTCGAGTTCGCCGATTGTATATTCGGTGGCGAAGAATGGGGTGCCGAGGTCGTAGTAGCCTTCGTTGACCATGAGCTGGAGATCGGGGTTCGTGATCATCGCGCGGCGGAGGTCGGGAACGACGTTGGTGAAGCCGGGGCGCGCGCCGAAATTCTGAAACGGAGATTCGTGTTTCCAATCCCAATTGCGGCTGACGACGCCATTTTGAACGAGGTAGGGGCGGCGGCTGTCGTAGTGGAGATCGGCCTCGAGATACTGATTGATTGCGGCGGTGAAGGCACCGCGAATGGCGCTGGACATGACCGTGTACTGGCGCAGCGGCATCACGGGATTGATGGCGTAGTTGGCGTACCGCGCGTCGAGCCGGCCGATCGAGAGGCCCCGGGCGGCGAGAAGCTCCTTCTCGAACTCATTCGCGTTCACGCGCAGATTCGCTTTCAGCCAGAAGTCGGCGCTCAGGCCGGTGTACGCCGCGAGCTGCGCCGCGACCTTCGTCTTCTCCGCCGGATCGAGACGGTCTCCGGCGAGCAAGTCCGATGAATATTCGTGCGTGGCGAATTGCTCTACCTTATCGAGAAACGCGGGCAGGCTGGCGGGCTCGGGCGAAAGAACGTGGTGATACCAGGCGATGGCCGCGTAGGAGGGCAGGAAGAGAATGTAGGGCAGATCGTTGCCGGGCTGGAAGGACGATGCCTCGAAGTTCAGCACCGACGAAAGCAGGATCACGCCGTTGAATTGCATGCCCTGGTTCTGCACGTAGTTGATGAGCGCGGCGGTGCGGAACGTTCCGTAGCTTTCTCCCAGAAGGAATTTCGGCGAGTTCCAGCGGTGAAATTTCGTGAGGTAGTCGTGGATGAACTGGCCGAAGGCGTGGACGTCCTCGTCCACTCCCCAGAACTGTTTTCCGCTGGCTTGGCCGAGCGCGTGGCTGTAGCCGGTGCCGATGGCGTCGATGAAGACCACGTCGGATGCGTCGAGGATGCTGTAGGGATTGTTGGCGAGGCGATAGGGCGGCGGCGGGACGCTCTTCGCGTCGGAGGGTACCTCGAGGCGGCGCGGGCCGATGCCGCCCAGGTGCAGCCAGACGGTGGAGGAGCCGGGACCGCCGTTGTAGGCGAAAGTGATTGGGCGGTTGTCTTCGTTTTGGACGCCGTTCTTCCAATAGGCGGCGTAGAAGACGCTGGCGATCGGCTGCTGCTGCGCATTTCGCAGGATGAGCGTTCCGGCGTGAGCGGTATAGGGAATGGCCGTTCCGCCGATCGTTACGCTTCCCTGAGTAACAACGTCACGGCTGTGCGGCGGATTGGACTGCGCGGCGTGCAGGGCGGGCGCAAAGTATGCCAGGAGAAGAATCGGGAGATAAATGATCGGGCGCGTGCGGTGTAATTTCATTTTTTCCTGAGGTCCTTTCCCTTGGTACGGGCGGTCAAGCGAATGCGGTGTAACACTCTCGTTGGCACACTGTTTTATACGCTGGCCCTTTTCAGGTCGCAGCTGCCAGCGAGATTGTACCGGAAAGGAGTCGATTGCGCCGCCTCGTAGCACAGGCATTCCTGCCTGTGCGCTTTTGTGTCTGTCACGCTCTCACTGCGAGGCGAGATGCAAACCTCAAGCGAAGAAATGATTCCCTCGTTGTTTGTATCTTTAGCCTCAAGGGTAAAAAGCGCACAGGCAGGAATGCCTGCGCTACCGGGGCATCTCTGTCGGATGCCCGGGTAGCGCGGGAGTTGCGGCGGCGCGATCAGCGACCCTGGCGCGGCATCATTCCGGCCGCCGGGGTTGCGGAGATGTTGGCACGGCGGTGATGTGGGGGACGCCGGCGTCGTTGAGCGCCTTGTTCAGGCGCGCGAGATCGGTGGAGACGAGCTGGTTCAACGCCGCGGTCGCGGCCGTGAGTTGTTTCGATACGTCGGCGATCCGCGCATTCTCGGACGTGGTGGGCGCGCCGGTGTAGCCTTCCAGCTGGAACATCAGGCGGCCGATCTGCAGGGGCAGCGGCGGCGGGGTGTAGTGGAGCGGTCCGCCGGCACCAAAGCCGCGTTCGAAGACGAATTTCCCGCGCAAGGCATCGACCTTCCTGGAGAGATCTTCGGCCTGTTTCCGGATCGCCTCGGGAATTTGCGGCGCGCCCGGCTTCTTCCAGGCGGCGAGGGCGTCGTCGAGGGATTTCTTGAGTCCCACGATCGTTTTCTGGCCGTGATCGGCGGTCTTGTAGAGATCGTAGAGACGCATGATGGCGTCGTAGCGGGCGGTGCGGGCCGCGGCGGCAATCTCAATGCGCGGATCCTCCTCCACCTTCACCGTTTGCGTTTGCGAATTGTCGCCGAGGGAAACCTTCACCGTGTAGGTACCCGGCTCGACCATGGGACCGCGCGGACCGCCGAAGAAAAATCCCTGCTCCTGCGCTTCGAGCTGTTCCGCGGTGGGCTTCACCGGCGGGTTGTAGCGGAGATCCCAATTCGTGCGGTTGATGCCGGCTTCGGCTTTCGCGTCGTCAATTTCGCGCACCACTTTTCCGGCGGAATCGAGCACGGTGATTTTCACCTTCGCGTCCTTCGCCGGTTTGGACTTCAGATAGAAATCGATCAGGGCGCCGTAGGGCGGATTCGGGCCGGCGAAAACCTGCTGGCCGGTGAACCAGCCGTTCTGATACATGCGCCAGGAAATCGCGGGGCGAATCGGGAAGAAGTGGAGATCCTCGTCGAGCACCTTCGGGCTCAACTGCTCGATGGAGGTGAGATCGTCGAGGATGTAGATCGAGCGGCCGTGGGTGCCCAGGATCAGATCATTTTCGCGAGGCTGAATTTCGATGTCGTCGACGCGGACGTTAGGCAAACCCATCCCGAGCCGGTTCCAGTGCTCGCCGCCGTCGATGGAAAAGTAAGCGCCGAACTCGGCGCCAACGAAAAGCAGGTTCGGATCGGAGGGATGCTGGCGGATGACGTGGATGGTGCCGCCGCTTTCGGGCAGGCCGCTCGCGATCGAGTGCCACGTTTGGCCGTAGTCGGTGGTTTTGAAGAGATAGACGTGGAAGTCGTTCGAACGGTGGCCGTCAAAGGCGGCGAAGGCGGTGCCGGCGGCGTATTTCGACGCGACGATGCGGCTGACGTAGGTGCCCTTGGGAACGCCGGGCACGCGCGAGGCGACGTTCGACCAGTGGCGGCCGCCGTCGCGCGTCACCTGCAGGTTGCCATCGTCGGTGCCCGCCCAGAGGACTTCGGCGTTGAGCGGGGATTCGGAAATCGCGGTGATCGTCGGCCACCATTCCACGCCATCGTTGAGCGCAAGCGTATCTTTCGTGGGCAGCTTGCCGAGGATCGGAAGCGTGTTGCGGTCCACGTTGTTCGTGAGATCGGGGCCGAGCCGGGTCCACGTGTCGCCGCGGTCGGTGGATTTGAAAAGGTAATTTCCGCCGTAATAGATCGTGTTGTGGTCGCGCGAGGAGATGATGAGCGGCGAATTCCAGTTGAAGCGGTAGGGCGGATCGGTGCTGGAGGGCGGATCGGGACGAATGCTGCGCGCTTCGTTCGTGCGGAGATTGCGCCGAATCAGGCCGCCGTCCTGCGATTCGGTGTAGACGGTTTCGGGATCGGCGGGATCGGGCTTGACGTAGAAACCGTCGCCGCCGCCAACCATGTGCCAGTCGCTATTGACGATGCCGCGCAGGAACCAGGTGCGGCTGGGGCCGCACCACTCGGCGTTGTCCTGGAAACCGGCGCAAACGTGGTAGGGTTGCTGGTTGTCGTAGCCGACTTCGTAGATCTGGCCGAGCGGGACCACGTTGAGATGGTCCCAATCCTTGCCGGCATCGCGGCTGACGTAGACGCCACCATCGCAGCCGACCACCATGTAATTCGAATTGTTCGGATCGATCCAGATGGCGTGGAAGTCGCTGTGGACTTCGCGGCTGCGCTCGTTGCTGAACGTCTTGCCGCCATCCTCCGAGTAAAAAAGATCGACGCCGCCCAGCCAGATGCGGAGATCGTTATTGGGATCGACGCGAATCTGGCTGAAATAGGACGGGCGGGGATCGGTGGAACCCATTTTCTTCCAAGTGAGGCCCTTGTCGTCGCTGCGGAAGATTCCTCCCTTGGCGGCTTGCACCTCGGCGTAGACGATATTCGGGTCCTTGCGGTAGACGGAGAGGCCGATGCGGCCGACGTCGCCGTCGTCCGGCAGGCCGACGGTCAGCTTTTTCCAGGTGGCCCCGGCGTCGGTCGTCTTGTAGATGCCGCTGCCGGGCCCGCCGCCGTTGAATCCCCAGACGGTGCGACGGCGCTCATAGGCGGCGGCGTAAAGGATGTTCGGGCTTTGCGGGTCGATCGCGACGTCGGAGACGCCGGTATCGTCGTTGATGAAGAGGACTTTCTGCCAGGTTTTGCCGCCGTCGGTGCTCTTGAAAAGGCCGCGTTCGTCGTTCGGTCCCCACAGGTGGCCGAGCGCGGCCACGTAGACGACCTCGGGATTCGTGGGATCGATGACGATGCGGCCGATGGCCTGCGTATCGTCGAGACCCATGTGCGACCAGGTGTGGCCGCCGTCGGTGGATTTGTAGACGCCATCGCCCCAGGAAGAACTCTGGCGGTTATTGGCTTCGCCCGTGCCAACCCAAACGATCGAGGGATCGGACGGCGCAATCGCCAGCGCGCCAATCGACGCGTTCGGCTCTTTGTCGAAAAGGGGCTTCCACGTCATCCCCGCGTCGGTCGTTTTCCAGACGCCGCCGGTAGCTGCTCCGAGATAGATGACTTTCGGATCGCTTTCGACGACAGCGAGATCGTCGATGCGACCCATCATGATCGCTGGGCCGATGGCGCGCATTTTCAGATGCGCGGTGGCCGATTCGATCGTCGGGGTCGCGGCGGCGGCTTGCTGAGCCGCGGCTTTCGGCGTGAAACAGAAAATCAGCGCGGCTGAAGCGAGCGACAGACACAGCGTTGCAAAACGGAGGGAACGGACATGGAAGGAACTCATTTGACTCACCCCTTGGACACGCAAAATCAAAGCACCTTTCGGCGGGAACACTATGACGAACGAAGGGAAAATGCAAGGAGGAGGATGGCGGTGATTTAAGGCGGAATCGGGGATGATATCCGACAAAGGCCCACGGTCAGGAAGGCGCTGACCGTGGCTACCGGGGCTTGGATGCCTGTGCTACGGGCTCTGGCGGGATCAATCGGCCGTTTCTTCGGGCTCGGCCTCGGGTTCGGTCACTCCGTCCTCGTACTGCTTGAGTTTGCGGTAGAGGGTGGTTTTGCCTATGCCTAGCAGGCGGGCGGCGGCCAGTTTGTCGCCGCGGGTTTTCTGGAGGGCGCGGAAGATGGCGCGGCGTTCGAGTTCGGCGAGAGTGATCTGCTCGTCGTCGAGCGGCAGGCGGGCGGGAGCGGGCGACTGGAGATTCGTGGGCAAATCGCCGATGTGGAGCAGCGGGCCGGAATTGAGGGCCAGGGCGCGAGAAATGGCGTTTTCGAGTTCGCGCACGTTCCCGGGCCAGTCGTAGGAGACCAGGCGCGTCACGGCATCCTCGGAAAAGACGGCGGTTGGGCGGCCGTCGACGGCGTAGCGCTCGAGGAAATGGTTCACGATCAGCGGAATGTCGCTCTTGCGATCGCGCAGGGGAGGCATGCGAATCGGCACGACGCTCAGGCGATAGAAAAGATCCTGGCGAAAGCCGCCGCGGTCGACTTCCTTCTGAAGATCGCGGTTCGTCGCGGCCACCACGCGCACGTCGACGGGGATGGTGGACGTGGCACCGACCGGGCGCACTTCACGTTCCTGGAGCACGCGCAGGAGCTTGGCCTGCATCTCCATCGGCAATTCGCCGATCTCGTCGAGAAAGAGCGTGCCTCCCGAGGCGGCTTCGATCAAGCCGCGCTTGGGCTGCGAGGCGCCGGTGAATGCGCCCTTCACGTAACCGAACAGTTCCGATTCGACGAGCGTCGAGACGAGGCCGGTGCAATCGACGGGAACGAATGGCCCGTGTTTTCTGGGGCCGTGAAAGTGGATCGAGCGGGCGACCAGTTCCTTGCCGGTGCCCGTTTCGCCCAGGATGAGGACCGGGGTCTGGCTGCGGCCGACTTTCTCGATCAGACGGTACACCTGCTGCATCCTTGGCGAGACGCCTACCATGATGCCGAAGCCCGGGCGCGATCCCAATTGCTCGCGCAGCACACGGTTTTCGCGATCGAGCGCCATGGCGCGCGCCAGGCGCTCGAGTTTCGACCGCAGTTCGGTTTCCTCGAAGGGCCGCGTCACCGCCTCGGCCGCGCCAGCGGCGAGCGCTTCGCGCGCCGTTTCCGATTCGCCGAACTCGGTGAGCACGACGATGGTCGTTTCCGGATGCTCCTCGCGGAGCCGCTTCACGAACGCCACGCCCCCGAACGACGGCGTCGCCAGATCGACCACCAGCAGGTCGACCGGCTGGCGGTCGAGCGTAGCGAGCGCCTGCGAAGCGCTTGGCGCCGCCTTCACGCGCAAGCCGGCGCGTGCGGCCTCGGTCCGCACCATTTCGCGCACGGATTCTTCGTCCGAGGCAACGAGCAGCGACAGGAATGAGGTTGCTTCAGGAATCGGTAGAGGGGCCGTAGTTTCGGGCACGATCTCCTCGTGGTGGCCGGGTGCGAGCATCGGAACGGAACTGATTCGTTAAGCTTCGAGTTAAGCACCAGTCGCCTGGCTGCCCCGCGACACAGCGCGAAGTCTAATCACGCAACAGTGTTTTCGGCAAGAAGAAAACCGGCGCCGCCGCGCGGGCGTAAAGACCCTTCCTGCTGGATGGAGGTAGAACTTGGGCGAGGAGTCCAGAATTCACTCCAGGACCGCACAGGCAAGAATGCCTGTGCTACCAAAGGCCGGTGCGACTAGGGAAAAAATTAGCGGCCCCGGTCCGAATGAACCGGGGCCGCTGGGAACTGCGAAAAGCTGGTGCTACTGCTGGACTCGGAGCGGGGCTGACAGGCGGAAGATGAGCGCGGTTTCGGCTGGCAGCGCGACATTTTTCTTGCCGGTCACGGCTGCACCGGCAGTACCGGCGCCTGCGCCCGCGGCCGCGCCGATCGCGGCGCCCTTGCCGCCGCCGGCGATGCCGCCGATGATCGCGCCGAGGGCCGAGCCGCCGCCGATGGCGATGATGTCGCGTTTCTTGTGCGTCGCACCGGAGCGAGCGAGCGTGTCGGTCCGAATGTTGTATCTCTGGTGGTTGATTTCCACCGAAACGAGCGTCACCGCGAGTTGCGCGGTGCCGCTCAGCCGGCCCGAAGCCTTCGCTTCGACAACCTGCCCTTTCACGCGGGCGTTGCTCGGAATGATCGTCTGGCCGCCGACGCGGACCGGATTCAACAGAGTGGCGTCGAAGGTGTCACCCGACTGCGCGTTGGCGCTCGAAATCGTCTCGGTCCACCGAGACGCGCAATTCGGTGCCTCGGGGAATCGTGATCGTGGCCGGCTGCGGAGCGGGCTGCGATGAGGAATCGCCGGCGCTCTGCGAGCCGTAGCTCGAGTCCGATTGCGACGCGGGGCGCGATGAGCGACCCCCGGTAAAGTCGCGGCCCGAGGACGACGAAGAAGAAGCAGAAGCCGGCGTGCTGCCGGAACCCTGCGCGAAATTCGAACCCGGCTGGTTCTGCGCGGAACCGGAGCAACCGACGAAGCCGACCGTCGCGAACAAGGCGACCGCCAAGCCTAGAGTAGCGTTCCGGATCGGTTTCATGGCCTTCCCTCCCATAGAGGATCGTTTCCAGGAATGCGTACGAGTGCCGGCCAACAATAACATTAAGATGCGGGGAGCCCGGGAATATGTTGGCTTTGTAGGCAAGAGTGCCTAATTAATTACTTAGTAAACATTTCCAGATTGGCTACTGCGGTTGCTTTTCGGCGCTGCGCCGGCTTCCCGCCGCTGTGGACGTGCCCGAACTTCCGGGGTTGAGGTCTACGGCATAGAGGCCGTCGCTGGCCGAGGCGGCGTAGATCAGGTTCGAGCCGGGCTGCGCGGCGACCACGGGGAAAAAGCCATCGGCGAGGCTGCCCGCGACGGGGTCCCAGGAACGGCCGCGGTCGTGGGAGATGAACAGGCCGCCGACGCCGACCGAAGCGAGCAACGTCTTTCCGGCAACGGCGACATCGCGAATGGGAACTTCGGGAAGGCCGTGGGCGGCGTGCTGCCACTCTGCGCCGCCGTCGTAGGAGATGAAGAGTCCCTTGTTCGTCAGCGCGAGCAGCGTATTCAGGTCGGCGATTTCGAGCCGCAACGCGTTGCCGGCTTCGGCCGGCAAATTGTGCCAGCTCCAGGTGCGGCCGGCGTCTTGCGAGAACACCATTCCGTGTTCGGTTGCCACCCACAGCCGCCGGCCATCCGGCGAAGTCGCCACGGAGCGAACCGGCAGGATCAGCGGAGCGAAACGCACTTCGCGCCAGGTGGCGCCGCGATCGTCGGAGCGAAGCAGGCCGTAGCGCGTGGCGGCGTACCATCCGTCGCTGCTGAACGCCATGTCGTCGACCAGCAGATCGAATGGCCGGCGCTCTGGCTTCATCAAACGGCCGTGCTCGAACGTCCAGGCCGCCTCGCCCGCGAGATTCCCTGCCCTCACCCAGTTTCGCGTCCGGCGGTCGTAGCTCATCAGGCCGCCGCGCGTGAGCGCCGCCCACCAGCCGTCGGGCGAGGCGTACACGCGGCGCACCGATTCCCATCGCAGGCCGGGACCGAGCGGGCGCCAGGTGACGCCGCCGTCGTCGGTGACGACGACCGGGTCGGGCGCGTCGGAAAGAATCGCCAGCACGCGGCCGGGATTCTGGCGGTCGAGCGCCACGGCGGCGATCTGGCGGTGATTGAAGCCGTCGTTCGAAACCTCGAAGGTATCAGCGCCGTTGTTCGAGACGAGCACGCCCAGGCGCTCGGTGCCGATGACGAGCCGGCCCTCACGCCGCGGATCGACGACCATGGCGTTGATGATCCAGTTGGCGGGCGTCATGCGGCGCCAACTCGCGCCGCCATTGATCGTCTTCCAGAGGCCTTCGGTGGTGCCGGCGTAGACCGTGCCGGGATGGAGCGGATCCTGGCGAATCACCTGCGTGCGGCGGGCGGAGGTGGGAATGCCCTGCACTTTCACCCAGTGCAGGCCCGCATTGTCGCTGCGATAGATGCCGGAACAGGCGCTCGAAAAGACGCGCTGGGGATCTTTTTTGTCAATGACGATGCTGAAGACGTCGGAATCGTCGATCATCCCCGCGTGAATCGGAAACCAGCGCTTGCCGGCGTCCACCGTTTTCCACGGCAGATGATACGTGCCCGCGTAGATGATTCCGGGATTGCGGGGATCGATGGCGAGGGAATCAAGATTGCGAATCTCCTCGCTGCCGGCCGGTGAAATTCGTTGCCAGGTTTTCCCGTCGTCATTCGAGCGGTAGACGCCGCCGAGCGTTCCCGCGACCAGGATGTTGGGATCGGAGGGAGCTTGAGCCAGCGCGCGCACCGCCTTGCCGGCGAGCCCGAGCGCGTGCCAGGTGCGGCCGGTGTCCTCGCTTTCGTATACGCCGCCGCCGGCGGCCGGATTCAGGGTCCACGCGCCGGCAAAAAGGCGGCTGGAATTGCGCGGGTCGACGATGATCGAATCGACCACGCTGTCGAGCCGGTGGCCGACGCGGCCGTCGAGCATCCAGTGGGCGCCGTCGTCGCGGGAGGTGAAGACGTGGCCGTCGGTGGTGCCGAGGTAGAGCACGCCCGGGTTGTGCGGATCGGCCACGAGCGACTGCACGTTGCCGCCGGGCGGACCCATGGACCGCCAAACCTGCGCCCGCGCCGTTCCGGGCACGGCCAGCGCCATAGCGAGCGCGGCGGCTGCCAGAAAACGAACAGAGGGGAATCCGGGGCGAGTCGTCTTCATCAAGGAGCTTCCACGGTCAGAGTAGCAAGAGCCCGGAGTGGGGAGCAATGAAAGACAGAACGGGCTCCGTGCCTGTTGCGGCACGGAGCCCGTCCGGTTGAGGTTGCCTAGTAGGTTGCCCCTTCGGGGACCCAGATGATCTCGATGCGATTGTTATCCTTCACGCTCGCACCGGCGGTCGCCGTTCCGGTCCGGGTTTCGATCCGGTCGGCGGAGACGCCCTTCGAGACCAGGTACTTCTTGGTGTTTTCGGCACGAGCCGCCGCGCGGCGTTCGGCCAGTTGCTGCGACCGCTTGGTCTTGCCGGCCGAAGCGTAGCCGATCACGACGACGTGGGCGCCGGTTTCGTTCTGCAGGCGCAGCGCGACGTTGTCGAGGATGCGCTTGCAGAACGTTGTCGACGCGCGTGCTGTAGGTACGGAACAGGCACTGGTCGATCTTGCTGGCCTCCGGTTTCGGCGGCGGCGGCGCTTGCACGGTCACCTGCGCCGAGCAGTCGCCCGCCTGACCCTTGCCGTTCTCGACGCGCCCGGTGACGGTGTAGGTGCCCGGAGCGAGACCAGTCGAATCGAACTCGACCGTCGGGCCGGACCCGATGATCGTGCCACCGGTGGTGCGCCAGGTGTAGGTAAGCGGCGTGCCGCTGGTATCTGTGACGTTGGCGGTGATGCCGACGCGCTCGCCGGGCAGAATCGACGGACGAGCGGACGTGCAAGTCATCGACGGCGGCGGAATCGGTTTCGGAGTGACCTTGATTTCCTGCGTCGAGGTGGCGAAGTTGCCGTATTCGTCCTCGGCGTGGACGGTCATCGTGTAGTTGCCCGGATCGGCTCCGGACGGATCCCACTCGACGTCTGGGCCGGTGCCGCGAATCTGGCCGGCGGGAGCGGTCCAGGTGTAGGTCAGCTTGTGGCCGAGGGTATCGCTACCGGTGGCCTTCAGCATGACGCGCTGGCCGGAATCCTGCTGGACGGTGTGCGGATCAGCCGTGGAGGAAACGGTGACGTTGTCGGCTGGCGCGGGCTTGCCGGGCCAGTATTCGGTGCTGATCTGGACGAAAAATCCGCTGCGGTCCTGGTTTTGCCGCAAGTTCAGCATGTAGGTGTAGCCGAGACTGACCGCGACCATGTGCCACGGATAGACGCGGAAACCCCACAATCCTTCGACCGGATCGCGCGGGCCAAAGGTCATGTCCGGCGTGGCCGCGCCGTCGTAAACCACGGCGTCGTATTCGGTGATGCCTTGCAAGCGGCTGTGCGGGAAGAAGAGGAAGCCGGCGCCAAGCCGCTCCTGATCCGCGAGAGTGAGGATGTGCGTATTGCCCTGTCGCGGATCGCGCGTGATCATGTGGCCGTAATCGAACGTCCCCGTCACGATGTTGGCGAACGTCTTGCTCACCGTCACACCGATCAGGTCGTTGAACGCGCCTGTTTGCACGCCGGAGTTGGTCGTCATCTCCTGCTGCGGGTCCTTGGTGGGGATGTAAGCCACATCGCGAATGGCCAGGCTCACCGAATCGCCGCGAAGCTCCGAGAGAATGTTGTATTTCGCGCCGATCCTTACCGGGCCGACGCCGCCGTTATTCCGGTAGGCAAAGGGATACGACTCGGAATAGACGGGGCGGTCGCTCTGCGGCAGGAACGGAATCCGAAGGCCGGTGCCCGGATAAAACGGCTTGTAGGGCATGGCATTGGCGCTGAGCGCGCCGGCATCGGCGAGGTTGATATGCCGATAGGCGTCCCATCCGCCAAAGACTGTCAAACGGTTGGTGATGCCGTAGCCGATAGTCCAGCCAACGTTGAGTACGGAAAGCGAACCCGGCGCACGGCCGAACCTGTGGGCGAAACCGGTAAAGTCGAAGGCGCCGCGCGGCAGGGTATCGCCGGTGTCCAAGGTAAACAAACCGGGTGTCCCGTCCGTGCTCGGCATCGGCACCCATTCCGAGACTCCCTTGCCAACGCCTTCCCGCATGACACGTTCGGCCTCGGGGCTGATCCGCTTCTGCGTTTGCGCCTTTGCGCTCTTCGCGCCTTTCACATTCGCGCTTGCTACTTTTTTGTCTTTTTCCTTAGCCTTTTTCGGCGAAGGGGGACCACCCGCGAAAACCGCGGGCGCCGCAAGCAAACTCAAGAGAAAAAGAATAAGAACCCGACTGCCACCTCTCAGCATGCTCCCTCCATGAACGCCGCACCTGAGCCAGTTCACACGCTTACCGCAACCGCGAACGGCCTGACTAAATCTCGTAGTGTGGAGCAACGGCTCGGACTACAACTCCGCGGACCTAAGCCGACTGCTCGCAGGATTACAATCGGCCCCGTGGGACGATTAGAAGAATAATTCGGACTGCAAGCTCAGTCAAACCAATCTTTAGAAGGTTTTCTTATTGTTACTAGGGTACCGGAACGCACCCCCTGGCGCCTTTCCGCTTTCGTATTAAGATGGAGTCGATGAGCACGGACGCCGTCATCGTTGGAGCGGGAATCATCGGCTGCGCGGTGGCCTGCGAGCTGGCGGGCGCAGGCTGGAAGGTTCGCCTGCTCGACCGGCAGAAACCGGCCGCCGAGGCCACCTGGGCCGCCGCGGGAATGCTCGCACCAGGGCCGGAAGGGCCGGGTTTGGAAGCTCTAGTGCCGCTGGGCAGAGAGAGTCTGGCGTTATATCCCGGTTTCGTGGAGGGCATTGAAGCGGCTTCCGGGATGCACGTCGGATTCCGGAGGCAAGGCGCGCTGATCACGTTCTTCGGCTCGGGCGGGAACCACGAACAGGGCGAGTATCTGGCCGAACTCGCAAGGTTCGGGATGGCCGGCGAACCGCTGACGGGAGAGGAAGCGCGGCGGCGCGAGCCGCGGCTGAACCCGGAAGTCGCCTCGGCGATCTGGATGGCCGAGGAAGCGTCGGTTGACAACCGGGCGCTCGGGCGGGCGCTTGCTCTGGCCGCGAGCCGGCAAGGCGTCGAATTACAGGCCGGGGTCGAAGTCCAAGGGCTGATCCTCGAGGGAAAGCGCTGCCGCGGCGTGGTTGCGGGAGGCGAGAGGATTTCAGCCGGGCACGTGGTGATCGCGGCGGGCTGTTATTCAGCCGGCATCGAGCATGTGGCCCGCTATGCGCCAACGCTTCCGGCGCGGGGTCAGATGCTGGCCCTCGACGCCGGTATGGCGCTGCCGGGCACCGTGCTGCGTTCCCATCGCGGGGGACACCTGGCGGGCTACCTCGTGCCGCGTGAAGACGGCCGCCTGATCGCCGGAAGCACGATGGAAAATGCGGGTTTCGACAAGAGTCAGACCCCGGGCGGCATCCGCAGAATCCTCGCCGCGGCCGTGGAAATGGTCCCCGCTCTTGAAAACGCGCCGATTATCGAAACATGGTCCGGGCTGCGTCCCGATACGCCCGACCACCTGCCGATTCTCGGCCCGACCGATATCGACGGCCTCTCGATCGCCACGGGCCATCACCGCAACGGCATTCTGCTCGCGCCGATTACCGCTCGCATGGCTCGCCAGTGGATTCTGGGACAGCCCACCGATTTGCCGCTCGAGCCGTTCCTGCCGTCGCGCTTCGCGTTGCAAGCCGCCCGCTGAATTCCTTGTTTTCCTCGCTGTAGAATCGCCAATCAGAAGGGAACGGACGGGCGCTGAGCCTCGCGGTTGGGTGGGCCGGCGAGATCGGGGGCGCGGCCGGGTGTTTTGAAGTTGATGCGTGAGGCGAGGAGCGGCAGGGGGTGGTCGAGCACGACGTTCATCGTCGTGCCGCGGGGCATCACGGCGTCTGGCCCTCGCGTCAGCAGGACGCCGAGCAGGCCGGCTGCGGCGCCGAGGCCGAGGCCGGTTCTCGCGCCGGTAACGTTGCCGCTGGCAGCCGCGCCGATGGCGGCGCCGTAAACCGTGCTGCGAATGATCGTGCCGGCGTCGGCCGCGCGGCTGGTCGGACCCTTCACTTCACCCTCTTTACCCATCTGCTCGCCGCCGCCGGTGCCGGCGTCGGACGGCGTGCCGGCGAGACTCGCGGTGTAGCCGTTCGGCAGGATGAGCTGCGTCAGCTTGAGCGAGAGCTCGCCGCGACCCTTGATTCTGCCAGGGCGTTTGACCGAGAGCAGGTCGCCGCTCATATAGGAACCGGCCGGGATCACGATGCGGCCGGCGACGATGATCGGATAGAGCGTCTCGAAATAGACGGGGTCGCCGACGTGAGCTGAACGCGTCGAGATGGCGTTTTCGAGCACGAGCGGAATCCTGGTGCCGGCGGGCACGTCGATCATGGCGGGTTTCGCCGCATTAGCGGCCGTCCTGGCGCCGCTCGCGGCGGTTGCCGGCGCAGGCACAGGGCGCGGCTGCAGTTTCGGCTGCGGCTTCGATTGGGCGGCCGCGGCGCTCGACAATACAAGAAGCGCGGGAACCAGCAAAGACAACCGGACGTTCATCACTTCCCTCCGTTCGCAATCTCTCCGTTGCGATGTACCACCGGCCGAGAGGGATGCCCCGATTATCGCGCAATACGGCGCCGCCGCGGCAGGAAATTTGACTCTGCCACTACCGGCGCAATACGCTCAGCACCACGCCCGGGCGGCTCGACGAGCGTCCGGAGCCGGGAGAATCGAACGATGGCACAACTGGCGCTGGTTTACGGGATGCGGCTGTTCCCCGCCGAAGAGCTCGATGCGGTGCAGGAAGCGACGGTAAAGCTGAAGAGCGGGCGCAACGCCTCGGTCACGATGCACCTGATCGAAGGCGGCAAGGAAGACATCGAGCGGGTGCTGCGGCAGTCGATCGAGGCGTTTTTCGAGATGTACCCTGAGCTGTAAACCCGCTGATCCCACCACTCCCAGTCCAGTACTTTACTCTCCCCAGGGCCGGCGGTATCATCCGAACGCTAACCGCCCACAATAGGCAGCACTCACTTGCTCCAGCGCAATGGCGCACTTTCTCCAAGGTCAGTTGCGGCACAGCCTTACGGCATGCCGGTTTTGTCCGCTGCGGGGCGGCCTTATCGAATCCTGATGGAGGGCAGATGAGAATCCATCCCATATGGAGGTTTCTGGGCTTGGTGGCAGGTCTTGCCTTGGCGGCGGCGCCGCTCGCGGCACAAGACTCACCCCGCCTGGAATTGTTGCAGAGCCACTTTCTGGGCGCGACGCCGCCGATGCGTGAGTATGTGGCGACGCACCATGAGAAACCGAATCCGCCGTTCCGCGTGTTTCCGCTGCGCAAGCCCAACAATGGCAAAGGCAAGCCCGGCGGCGGAGGCGGCGGCACGAGTTGGACGGATCCCGTGCTCGAGACGGGTTCCTCGCTCGGGAGAAGTTACTCCACGGCTGCGGTGACGATCGACGGAATAGACGGCGGCAGCAACAGCCCCGGCGTGGTGCCCCCGGATACGAATATCTCCGTCGGTTTGGCCGGGAAAACCTATCCAGCTCAAATCGTCGAGACGGTGAACGTCGAATACGCCGTCTACGACACGAGCGGGGGCACGCTGCAAAAGCCGGCGCCGATCCATACCATTTTCTCCGCCGCTCTGGGTGGGAACGGCGGGGGCAGCGACGTTCTGCGCTTCGGTCGATGGCGGCGATCCCATCGTTCTCTACGACAAGATCGACCAGCGTTGGATCATCAGCCAGCTCGCCTACAATTCCAGCTTGAACAACGACCATTTCTGCCTGGCGATTTCGGAAAACGGCGACGCCACCGGCAGCTATTACGCCTACGATTTTCCTTTCAGCAGCAATTTCCCCGATTACCCGAAGCTGGGGATCTGGGCGGATGGCTCGCTCTCCTCATCGGGCAGCCACGCGGGCGTTTATTTTTCGGCGAACATTTTCGCGCACGGAAACAAATTTGCCGGCGCCAAGATGTGCGCTTTCCCGCTTTCCGACGTGTCTGCGCCGCCTTCGAAGGGGATCACCTTCTCGTGCGTACAGAACGGTTCGAGCGTCTACAGCCTCCTGCCGGCGGACGTCGAGGGCGTGCCTGGCCTCTCCGGCAGCACATCCGCCGCGCCGGCGGGCACCGCCGAATATTATTTGCAGTTCAGCGGCAGCAATGCGCTGGGCCTGTATCAGTTCGATCCGGGCTTCGGCGGAGGCGGTACGGCCGTCAGCGGGCCGGCGAACATCACTGCGGCGACGTTCCATGAGGCGTGCGGCGGGGGCGCATGCGTTCCGCAGCAAGGCACAAACGAGCAGTTCGATTCGCTCGGCGACCGGTTGATGTATCGTTTGTCTTATCGCAACTACGGGAACAACAGTAGAGGGCCATCCGGGCAGTCGATGGTTGTCACACAATCGGTGCAAGACAGTTCCTCCAGCAACCAAACGGGCATCCGGTGGTATCAGCTGACGAGCGGGTCCTCGAACACGTCCACGAGCGGGTGGGGCCTGGGCCAGCAGGGCACTTTCGGTCCGAACGACGGCACCTATCGCTGGATGGGCAGCATCGCCCAGGACAAGGACGGCGATCTTGGCGTCGGGTACAGCATTTCGAGTTCGTCGATCTATCCCGACATCGCGTTCACGGGGCGGACGCCATCGGACGGCACGGCCACCTCTACTTCCGGAACCGTCTACGACCCGCTCGAGCCGGAAACTCCGCTGACCATCGGCGCCGGGTCGCAGACATCGGTCAACCGCTGGGGCGACTATTCGAGCATGAGCGTCGATCCCTCGAACGATTGCACGTTCTGGTATGCGAATGAATACCTGAAGAGCACGGGCAGCTATACGAACTGGGGAACTTACATTCTGAGTTTCAAGTTCACCGGCTGTAACTAGCATCAGCTTGCCTTTCCCTCCGAGGGCCGTCCCGCACAGGGCGGCCCTTTCTCTTTTTTCTTTGCTCACAACGCGGTTGGAGCGGCGGCGCGCGTCCTTCCGGTCACATGGAAATTCGCTATACTGGATGCGTGGCACATATCATGAAAAATACAAAGGCATTATTGGAAGAAAAAGATCTGATCTTCGACGTTTTTCGCCGCTGGGGTTATCTCGAGGCCGATCTCGATCCGCTCGGTTTTCTGCGCCCGGCGCCGCATCCGGAACTGGCCGTCGACGGTGAAACAGCCGAACAGGCGCGCGCGATCTATTGCGGAACGATCGGCGTCGAGTTCATGCACATTCCCGATCCCGAGCAGCGCCGCTGGATCGAGGAGCGCATGGAGGCGCCCATGCCGGAAGAAATTGACCGGCAATGGGTGCTCGAACGGTTGGTGCGCGCCGACGCCTTCGAAGAGGTGCTGCAGGCGCATTACATCGGCACGAAGCGGTTTTCGCTCGAAGGCACCAGCGGCGTGCTGCCGCTGCTCGACGAAGTGCTCGACACGGCCGCGGCCAACGGCACTGATCGCGTGATGCTCGCCATGAGCCATCGCGGGCGGCTGAACCTGATGCTGCACGTCGTCGGCCGGCCCGCCGTCAATATTGTCGCGGGCTTCGAGGATGTGGATCCGCGCAGCGTGCTGGGCGGCGGCGACGTGAAATATCACCGCGGCGCCACGGGCAGCTACCAAACGCGCGGCGGCCGGCGCCTGGCGATGCACATGGTCTCGAATCCCAGCCACCTGGAAGCGGTGAATCCTGTGGCGATGGGGCGCGCCCGCGCGCGGCAAACGCGGCTGGGCGCGAAGGGTCGCGAGCGCGTGCTGTCGATCGTGCTGCATGGCGACGCCGCTTTCGCCGGGCAGGGCGTGACGGCCGAAACGCTGAACATGGCGAATCTGGAGGGTTATACGGTTGGCGGCACCTTCCATGTCATCGTCAATAACCTGATCGGTTTCACCACCGGCCCGGCCGAATTGCACTCTTCGCGGTTCGCCTCCGACGTCGCGCGGCGACTGCCGATTCCGATTTTCCACGTGAATGGCGAGGATCCCGAAGCGATCGTGCGCGTCGCTCGCATGGCCGAGGAGTACCGGCACGCGTTTTCGACCGACGTGGTCGTCGACCTGGTCGGCTATCGCCGCCATGGGCACAGCGAAATCGACGATCCGACGATCACCCAGCCGGTCCTCTACGCCAAGATCAAGGACCATCCGCCGCTCGGCCGGCTGTACGCCAGTCGGCTCGGCGCCGATCCCGCGCCGATCATCGCGCAGGCGCGCGAGGAGCTGGAAGAGGCTCTGCGGCAGGCCGCTCAGCTCAAGCGCATTCCAGTACTCTACGAACTTCCCGAATACTGGTCGAAATACAAGCGCGGGCGCTGGACGCCGGACGTTGAGGTCAAGACCGGTGTCGACCCCGCTCTGCTGCTCGACGTGGCGCGCAAGATATCGTCTTACCCGCAGGATTTCGCCATTCATCCGAAAGTGAAGCGCTTGCTCGATCAGCGCGCGGCGATGGGCGAAGGCAAACAGCCGATCGACTACGGCACCGCCGAAGCCCTGGCTTTCGGCACGCTGCTGCTCGAGGGCACCGCGGTGCGCCTGGCCGGCGAAGACAGCCGCCGCGGCACCTTCAACCAGCGCCACGCCGTGCTCTTCGATACCCGCACCGAGGAGCCCTACATCCCGCTCGCGCACCTCTCGCCGGACCAGGCCCGCTTCGAGATTTACAACTCGCCGCTCTCGGAAGCCGCCGGCCTCGGTTTCGAATACGGCTACAGCCGCGACTATCCCGAAGCGCTCGTGCTGTGGGAAGCGCAGTTCGGCGATTTCGCCAATGGCGGCCAGGTGACGATCGACCAGTTCATCGTCGCCGCCGAGGACAAATGGGACCTGCCTTCGGGCCTGGTGATGCTGCTGCCGCACGGCTACGAGGGCCAGGGCCCCGAACATTCGAGCGCGCGCATCGAGCGATTTCTCCAGCTGGCCGCCCACGACAATATCCAGATCTGCCAGCCATCGAACGGCGCGCAGTATTTTCACCTGCTCCGCCGCCAGGCGCTGCGCGTCTGGCGCAAGCCGCTCGTCGTCTTCACGCCGAAGAGCATGCTGCGCCATCCCGACGCGCTTTCCCCGCTCGCCGATTTCACGCGCGACAGGTTCCTGACGGTGGTTCCCGATGCGGAAGTTTCCGGCGCGTCGCGCGTACTCATCGCCAGCGGCAAGATCGGTCACGAACTCCGCGCCGAACGCCTCCGTCGCAAGGACGCATCGACGGCGATCCTCTTCCTGGACCAGCTCTATCCGTTCCCCGAGGCCGATCTCGCCGCCGCTCTCGCCGCCCATCCCGCGGCTCGCGAGGTCGTCTGGGTGCAGGAAGAGCCGGCGAACATGGGCGCGCTCCACCACGTGCTGCCGCGGCTGCGCCGCATGGCCGGACGCGTCGTCGTCCGCTCGGTGAAGCGCTCGCCGGCCGCCAGTCCCGCCACCGGCTCCGGCAAGGCGCACGAACTCGAGCAGCGCGCGATTCTCGAACTGGCCTTCGCACCGCTGGCGACCTGAGCGATTTCGCCGGAGTCGCCTGCGGGAACCGTTGCGACGAAACACGGAAAGCCCACGGCCGGAAATTCACTGACCGGGGCTACCCATGCAGTCCGTGCCGGCAGGTTCTTGTGGAAACAAAAAAAGTGGGCCGTTCGCCGAAGCGAATGGCCCGCTTTTCATTTTCCGGATTCGCGGTGGACCGGGCGGTTTTTTGCGCCGCCTGCTCCGGACGCTACTTTACGGCAACGATGGACGTGGCGTGGATCGTGTCGCCCTCCACCGTGCCCTTCACGCGAACGTGCGAACCGCCGGGATGCTTGGCCGCCATTTCCTGAGGATCGATGATGTAAACCTTGTTATCGGACGCCAGCGCGTACTTGGCGCCGTGCGCGACGCAGCCCTTCACACATTGTGCGGCCGGGCCCATGTGAGGCCCCAAACCGCAATGCGTGTCCGTGATCACTCCCGTCAGGGTTTCCACCTTCGCCTTTTGCGCCTTGTTTCCGGCGGCAAAGCTCACCCCCGCAAAGAACACAACTGCCATCGCTACTGCCAGCAACCGCTTCGTCATTTCCCCCTCCGTTCGAGCCCGAGACATCGTGATGATCCCCTCCCGGGCCGAGAAAATTGTCTTTTCGTTTACGAGACAGATCGACAGGCGACCCCACCGACCTTGCCACTATAGATTCGCCAGGGTGGCGTTGCGTTGCTTTTTTCTTTCGGGCGATCGGGCGCCCGGCCGGTGGATTTTGTTTTATCATGGGAAGACCCCTTGAAAGGAGTACGTGTGCCGCCGGTTCGACCGTCGTTACCGCCGCTTTCCCTTCGCCCGCATCCGCACCTCGTGGAAATTCCGGCCTGGGCTTGGCTCGAGGAACTTTCGCTGCGCGAAGGCCGGCCCATTTCGCTTGCAAAGGTACCCGACGCCGAATGGGACCGCTTGCGCGATCTCGGATTCGATCTTGTGTGGCTGATGGGCATCTGGAAGAGAAGCCCGTTCGCGCGGCACGTGTTTCGGTCCGATCCCAAACGCTATCCCGACTACGATCGCGCGTTGCCGGGCTGGAAGCTGACCGATGTCGCCGGCTCGCCCTACGCCGTGTACGATTACCGTCCCGACCCGCGAATCGGCACGTGGGGAGATGTCGACCGCGTGCGGCGCAAGCTGCGAGAGCGCGGCATCGGGCTGATCCTCGATCTCGTTCCGAACCACACGGCGCCCGATCATCCCTGGGTCAATCGCCATCCCGAGTATTACATCGAAGGCAGCGAGCAGGATTTCCGGAACGATCCTTCGCGATTCACCTTGCTCGAAGACAAGGCCGGCACGCCGCGATTTCTGGCTCGCGGCCGCGATCCTTATTTCCCGTCCTGGCCCGATACCGCACAGTTGAACCTGTTCCACGACGGATTGCGGCAGGAATTCGCCGGACTCGTTCGCACCCTCGCGCGACACGCCGACGGGCTCCGCTGCGACATGTCGATGCTCGCGCTGAACGATATTTTCGCGCGCACCTGGCAAGGTTTTGCGCCCGCTCCACCCGTGGCTGAATACTGGCAGCAGATGATCGAGGCCGCTCCCGATCTTCTCTGGCTCGGCGAAGCCTACTGGGACACCGAAACACGGCTGCACCAGCTCGGTTTCCGGTTCACTTACGACAAGCCCTTCTACGATTTCCTGCGCGCGGGCTCGGCCGGCGATCTGCGCCGGCGTCTGGCTCTGGATTTCGGCTTCGAGCAGCGCATGGCGCGCTTCCTCGAAAATCACGACGAGCAGCGCGCCGCCGCCGTCTTTCCGCCCGAGCGCATCCAGGCCGCGGCCACGCTGCTCGCGACGGCCCCCGGAATGCGCTTCTATTGCCACGGGCAAATGGACGGCAGAAAAATTCATCCGCCGGTCGAACTCGCGCGCGCGGCCGAGGAGCCGGCCGATCTCGTTCTGCGCGCGCTGTACGAAAGGCTTCTGCGCTTGAGCCATGAAGACGTTTTTCACAACGGCAAGTGGCGGCTGCTCGAAACGATCTCGGCAGGCGACGCGAGCCACGAAAATCTCATCATGTATGAATGGCGCTCGGAAAAAACGTGGAAACTGGTGGCCGCGAATCCGACCGGCGGCACGGCACAGGGACGCGTGGCGCTCGGCGACGGCGTCGATCGAGCCTCCGAGTACCTGTTGAGCGACCAGTTGAACGATGTCGACTATCCGCGCTCGGGCAACGATCTGGCCACGGGCCTCTACATTCGCCTCGAGCCGGGCCGCGCGCACATCTTTGAAATTCGCCCGGCCGTGTAAGAGATGAGTCCTTGGTAGCCGCGGTCAGCGTCTTCCTGACCGTGGGCCTACCGCTAAACATTTTCGCAACCGTATCCACAAAGGAAAGGAAAAAACCGATGAAAGCCATTGCCGTCATTCCCAGCCAGCAGAACAGCATTCATATGCAGGACGCGCCCGATCCGACGCCGGCGGCGGGCGAAGCTCTGGTGCGCGTGCTGCGCGTCGGCCTGTGCGGCACGGATGCCGAGATCAACTCCGGCCTCTACGGCGAAGCGCCCGCCGGCAGCAATTATCTGATCCTCGGCCACGAAAATTTCGGCGTGGTGGAATCGGTGGGCGCTGAAGTGAAAGGGATCAAGCCGGGCGACTACGTTGTCGCGTCGGTTCGCCGTCCTTGCACGGAATGCTTCAATTGCCAGCACGGTCGCGCCGATCTGTGCACCAGCGGAAACTACACCGAGCGCGGCATCAAGGGCCGCCACGGCTACATGGCCGAGCACTACACCGAATCGCCGGAATTTCTATTCAAGATTGACAAGGCCATCAAGGACATCGGCGTGCTCCTCGAGCCGATGACGATCGTTGAAAAAGGCGCCTCCGAGGCCCTCCTGATCCAGAAGCGGCTGCCCTCGAAGCCTCGCACCGCCCTCGTATTCGGCGCCGGCCCGGTCGGGTTGCTTGCCGCGGCGGCGCTGCGCGTCCGCGATCTCGATACGCTGGTCGTCAGCAAGGAAGCCGACACCGATCCGCGCGCCCAGATCGCCAAGGCGATGGGCTGCCGCTACTTTTCGATCGACGGCACTTCGCTCGACCAACTCGCCAAGCAGATTTCCGCGCCCGACCTGATCATGGAATGTACCGGCAGTTCGGCCGTGGGTTTCATGGCGATGCAGATGCTCGCCGCGGACGGCATCCTCTGCCTGCTCAGCGTGACCGGCGGCGACAAGACGGAACTCGTGCACGCGGCGGAAATCAATCGCGATCTGGTGCTGCGCAACAACGTCGTCTTCGGCAGCGTGAACGCCAGCCCCACGCATTACCATCTGGCGATTCGCGCGCTGAAAGCGGCCCAGAAGAAATGGCCTGGCGTGCTAGCCCAACTCATCACCACACGGCTGCCGTGGACCGATTTCGCCAAGTGGTTCAATCGCGAGGTTTCCGGAATCAAGAGCACGCTGGAAATCGGCAGCTAACTCCTCCGCCGCTATTCGTGCATTATCGGTTTGAAGAGCTGCCAGCCCCTTTCGGTGCTCATTCAGTTTCGGCGTGGTGCCACACAATGACGATCCAAGACCCAATAAACGCGCATGCTAGAGTTCATCCACGAAGGCGAGGTCACGCCGCATGACATACCGCTCGTAACACCTCTCACACATCCAATGTGCTCCACGATCGCGGTACCCAAATTCGTCCGCGTTTATGTGCGTCCTGCACAGTTCACAATGCTCATGACCCCATCCGCCTGGAACTATCCGCGGTTCAGGGTTCGGAGGCAGGCTCTGGTCCATCGCCGGGTAGTGCCGGCTCACGCCTCTCCCCCCATCGAGGGCTTCCAGTTTGGTCCAGACCCTTACCTCGCGGCCGTCCACCACCGATACTTCTTTTGCGTCATAATCTTGGGCAACCGCATCAGTTCCGTGAAACTGCATTTTTGCCCAACGCCACGAGGGGTCAAGCACCATCCAAACGTGGTATGCCTGCCAGTACGGGCTAAGATAAGCGAGCGTTTCGCCGGCGACTCTTGGTTCAACTTGTTCGTCGCAAGTCAGGACGGCCGTCCGGCTGGCCTTGTCCATTGACAGCAAACTTGCGCAGAGGCACACGCCATCAGCAGACAGGAGCCAGAACCAGTTTGGATCAATATCATCAATGGAGCGGTCAAATCTCCCATCGAGATCGAACCTCGTATAGCCATTGGCTGAACTCTCCCCACGGCGTACGACGGAAACGATAAAGTGCGGAAAATCCTCGAGTGTCTTCGGCCTAGGTGCGGGCATTTTTGATCTCTCCGCCTCCAGTATAAAAGCATATGCATGAGGAAAGTGGTTCCCAGACTTGTGTTGCGGAGGTCGGAAGTTCGGTTGGAGCTGCTTCTTTCCCAGTTGGCCGCACAGTGGGCTTGCGGGGGCGTATGCGAATCTCGTATGATGCGCGCGCATGACAACCGCGTACCAAAGGATCCGCGGGCGGCTGGAGCGCCGCGAGCCGGTCCTGCTTGACGGGCCGATGGGGTCGGAGCTTGTGCGGCGCGGGGTGCGGTGGCGCAAGCACGGGCTGCTGACCGATACCGACGCGGTTTTGCAGCTGCATGAGGAATATCTCGCCGCCGGCGCGCAGGTGCTGCGCACCAATACTTTTCAACTGAATCCTCGCGTTTACCTGAACGTTTTCCGCAGTCCGGAACACATGCGGCATATCGGCGCGCCAGGGCTTAAGACGCTGGTGCCGCGGCTCATCGAAACGAGCGTTGAACTCGCCCGCCAAGCTCGCCGCACGGCCGGGCGCGAAAATGAAATTCCGATTGCCGGCGTTCTCTCTCCCCTTGAGCATTGCTACCGGCCCGATCTTTCGCCCGTTGAAGACGTGGCCCGCCGCGAGCACGCAGCGCAGGCCGCGCTTTTCTCCGCGCAGGGCGTCGATCTGCTGCTCGCCGAAAGCATGAACACGATTGCCGAGGCGCGCGCCGTTCTTCAAGCCGGGCGCGAAGCGGGACTGCCGGTGTGGGTGAGCTTCGTTCTGGGGCCCGAAGGCGAATTGTTGGGGCGCGAGCCGCTCGATCGCGCCGTCGGCGAGATGCAGGACGGCGGGGCCGAAGCGGTACTGGTGAATTGCGCGCCGCCCGAAGACATTACTGGCGCGATCGATCGCCTGGCTCGCGCCAGCCGCGTGCCGTTCGGCGGCTTCGCGCACATCGGGCGCTTTTCGCCGCCGAGCTGGAAATTCGAATTCCATCCGCAATTCATCGAGACGGAAACATGGCCGCCGGAACGCTACCTGGCCCAGGCGCAGCGCTGGCGCGAGGCCGGCGCGACGATCCTCGGCGGCTGCTGCGGCACCGGCCCCGACCACATCCGCGCGCTCGCCGGCGCCTTCGGCGGCGGGAAAGGCGCATGATGAGCTACGCGGCGATTCGCGAAAAGATGAACCGCGGGCATCTGGTGGTGCTCGACGGAGCGATCGGCACCGAAATCCTGCGCCGCAACGTCACGTGGGCCGATCATCAACTGCTCAGCCAGCCGGCGCTGGTTCGCTCGATTCACACGGATTACATCCGAGCCGGCGCGGACGTCATCAGCACGAACAGTTTTCAACTGTGCCGCCGCGCGATCGAAAGCCATTTCCGCGATCCCGCCCACCGTCATCACATCGGGCCCCGCGACATCGACGAGCGGCCCAATCGCCTGCTCGCTGCATCGGTCGAGTTGGCGCGCGAGGCTCGCGACGGCGTCGCCGGCAAGCGGCCCGTGGCCGTGGCCGCGGCGGTAACGACGCTCGAATGGTGTTTCCGGCCCGATCTCGCGCCGGTGGCCGATAGCGCCGCGGCGGAATATGCGGAGATTCTCGAGACGGTGCAGCGCGCCGGAGCCGATCTGGTTCTGCTCGAAACCGTGAACAGCATCACTGAAGCGCGCATCGCCGCCGAACAGGCGCGCCGGATCGGATTGCCCATCTGGGTGGCCTTCGTCTGCGACGAACAGGGCGCGCTTTTCACCGGCGAGACGCTCGAAGAGGCCGCGCGCACGCTCGAACCGCTCGGCGTCGATGCCATTCTGCTGAATTGCGCCCCGCCCGAAGATATCGCCGCCGGCCTCGACCGCCTGTTGCCGCACACCAGCCTGCCCGTCGGCGCCTATCCGCACATCGGCCGGTTCGACCCGCCCGAATGGCTCTTCACGAATGAATATCCGCCCGGGCGCTACCGCACGGTGCTCGCGGGGTGGCGAGAACGCGGCGCGCGCATTCTGGGCGGCTGTTGCGGCACCACGCCCGATCACATCGCCGCCATCGCGTCGCTCGGCTGATCGGCGCGATGGATTCCCAGGCGCCAGCGACGGCCTCCGGAACCAGCGACGGCCAACTGCGCCAGATTGGCCTTCTTCCACTCCTGGCCCTTTTCTACGCCTATACCGCGGGCGGCCCGTTCGGCTACGAGGAGATTTTCCGTTCCTCGGGGCCGGGCATGGCAATCCTGTTCCTCTCGATCGTGCCGTTCTTCTGGAGCATTCCCATCTCGTTCGCTTCGGCCGAATTGAACAGCGTGCTGCCGGTGCAGGGCGGCTTTTATCGCTGGGTGCGGGCGGCGTTCGGCGATTTCTGGGGATTTCAGTGCGGCTGGTGGAACTGGACCGGCACATTTCTGCTGAACACGACCTACGGCGTGCTGCTGATGAACTACATCGCGAACTACATTCCGATGAGCCGCGGAGAGACGTGGGCGGGCGCGGCGGCGGTACTCATTCTGTTCTCCTGGCTGAACGTTCGCGGCATCAAGGTGGCGGGGTGGGTGGGCACGGCGCTGCAGGCGGCGATTCTGATTCCGGTGGTCTGGCTTTGCGTCGTGGGGCTGCTGCACTGGCACTACAACCCGATGGTGCCGTTCGTGCCGCCGGGCAAGCCGCTCGGCGCGGTTTTCGGGGCCGGGCTGGGACTTGCGATGTGGAATTACGCGGGTTACGAACAACTCTCGGTGATCACGGCGGAGATCAAGGACCAGCAGAAAAACTTTCTGCGCGTCCTCTTCTGGAATACCCCGCTCAACATTCTCACCTACACGCTGCCCGCCGCGCTCGCCATCGCCGTACTCGGAAACTGGCGCGATTGGCAAACGGGCTACATCGTCACCGCGTCGAAGCTCGTGGGCGGGCCGGCGCTCGGCGTGGCGATGCTGGTGGCGTCGATGCTCGGCGTGGCGTCGCTTTCCAACAGCACGATCCTCTACACCACGCGCATCCCCGCCGCGATGGCCGAGGACGGCTACCTGCCGCGCTGGCTTTCGGGGATTCATCCGCGGTTCGGCACGCCGGCCCGCGCGATTGTCGTTTCGACGATCGTCTATTGCGTGCTGGCGGGGTGGTCGGTGGTGAACCTGGTGAACGTCTACATCTGGACGCGGATCGCGACCTCGATGCTCACCGTGCTCGCCGCCTGGCGCCTGCGGCGCAAATGGCCGCACGTTCCGCGCCGGTTCCGCATTCCGTGGGGCAGTCTGGGATTGGCGTACGTTGTGCTCCCGGTGATCGCGCTGTGCGCGGTGAAAGTGGCCGGCAGCGAGCCTTACGTTTTCCGCTGGGCGCCGGTGCTGCTCGCCGGAGGGCCGGTGGCCTACGCGATTTTCCGCTGGGTGTTCCATCTGGCTCCGAGCGCGCCGATCGCCCCGCCCACTGCTACAGAACCCATCCCGGAATAAGGTCGGAATTGGTAGATACAAGCCACGGCCGGCGATTTTCCGACCGTGGGTCCTTGGCAGTTCAAAGGCCCACGGTCCGAACATCACTGACCGTGGCTACCGAGAACGGCAACGCCGGCGGACCCTCCCTCTTCGGCGCCCGACGCGTCAGCGAAACATTGACGTCATGCCGCCATCGACGATCAGCGAGTGGCCGTGCAGATACGACGCTCCCGGCGAGCACATCCACAGGACGGCCTCGGCGGCCTCGGCTGGATCGGCGATGCGGCCGGCAGGCGTAAACATCTTGTAGCGCTCTTCGGCCTGCCGGCGGCGCTGCGGGTCGCCGCCTGACGCGCGGTCCATGCCGTGTTCGAGCATGGGCGTGAGAAAAGCGCCGGGTACCAGCGCGTTGATGCGAATGCCGGCCCGCGCGTATTCCTGCGCCGCGGATTTCGTGAGCGCGATCACGCCCGCCTTCGCCGCCGCATAGAGCGAGCCGGTGGCGATTCCGCCGAGGCCGTTCACCGAGGACGTGTTCACGATGCATCCGCCGGCCGGGTTCTGAGCGAGCATTTGGCGGATTTCGTGCTTCATGCAGAGCCAGAACGCCCTTCAGGTCGACCGCGATCGTCTCGTCAAATTCTGTCTCGCTGAAATCGGCTGTCAGCGAAAACGCGCCGGCGTAGCTGGCAGCGTTGTTGAAAGCGCAATCGATGCGGCCCCAGGTTTCGACCGTTCGACGGAAGAGCGCTTCGATCTCGGCCGGTTTCGACACATCGGTCGGGAAAAAGACGGCTTCCCCTCCCTTTTCGCGGATTTCGCGGACGACGGCGTCGCCGCGCTCACGGTTGCGCGCCGCGATCACCACGCGAGCGCCCTCACGAGCAAAGGCGAGTGCGGCGGCGCGGCCGATGCCGGAGTTTCCGCCGGTGACGAGCGCCACTTTACCTTGGAAGGTCATGGCCGATTCCTCCGGAGCGCCCGATGCGAAGCAAAGCGCTGCTTGTGAGAATAGGCCCGGAATCGGGCGGCGGAAAAGCCAAAAACACGACCGGCCGCCGAAAGGGGCAGACCCTTTCGGCGGCCGGAACTTTGAAACGATCGAGAAGCGGTTGCGCCGCTTCCGTTAGACCTTTTCGGCGATCGATTTCCCTTGCAGGAACAGCAACAGGTAATCCTGGCCGCCGCCCTTCGAGTCGGTGCCCGACATGTTGAACCCGCCGAAGGGATGCGCGCCGACCATGGCGCCGGTGCACTTGCGGTTCAGGTAGAGGTTGCCGACGTGGAACTCCTCGGCGGCGCGGGCTATTTTCTGCGGATTCTTCGAATAAACCGCGCCGGTGAGGCCGAATTCGGTGCCGTTCGCGATTTTGAGCGCGTCGTCGAAATCCTTCGCCGGGATCACCGCCAGCACGGGCCCGAAAATCTCTTCCTGAGCGATGCGGGAGTTGGGCTTGACGTCGGTGAAAACAGTGGGCGGGAAGAAATAGCCGTCGCCCGGAGCCCGTTTTCCGCCGGCCACCAGCTTGCCTTCCTTCTGGCCAATCCGGACGTACTCTTCCACCTTGTCGAGCGATTCCTGGTGAACCAGGGGGCCCATGTAATTTTCCGGATTCTCTGCGGGACCGACGCTGACCGAGGGGATGCGCTTGAGGAGCTTGTCGACGAACTCACTGTAGATTTTTTCGCTCACGATCGCCCGCGAACAGGCCGAGCACTTTTGTCCCTGGTAGCCGAAAGCGCCGGCAAGCACGCCTTCGACGGCCGCGTCGACGTCGGCTTCCTCGTCGACGATGGTCGCGTCCTTGCCGCCCATTTCGAGGATCGCGCGCTTGATCCAGATCTGGCCCTCGGCCTTTTGCCCGGCGAGTTCGCTGATGCGCAGCCCGACCTGCTTCGAGCCGGTGAAGGCGATGAAACGCGTGTGCGGATCGCGAACGAGCGCCTCGCCCACGACGGGGCCGGGGCCAGTAACGAAGGAAAGGGCGTCCTTGGGGATTCCCGCTTCGTACAGAATCTGGACCACGTGCCAGGCAATGGTCTCGGCTTCCTCGGAGGGTTTCAGAACCACGGTGTTGCCGGTGACAAGCGCCGCCGCCATCATGCCCGTGGGGATTGCGGAGGGGAAATTCCACGGCGGAATCACCGCGCCCACACCGAGCGGGATGTAAACCAGATAGTTCTTCTCGCCGGGCATGGGAACCACCGGCTGCGGGCCGGCCAGGCGAAGCATCTCGCGGCCATAGAACTCGAGGAAATCGATGGCTTCGGCCACGTCGCCGTCCGCCTCGGGCCACGTCTTGCCCACTTCGTAGACGAGCCAGGCGTCCATCTCGAAGCGGCGCTTGCGGAAGATGTCGGCGGCGCGGAAGATGCACTCGGCGCGCTGCTCGGCCGGCACGCGCTTCCAGCTGTCGAACGCGCGGCGGGCCGTTTCGATCGCGCGGTGGGCAATCTCGGCCGTGCCCTTCTGGAAGCGGCCGACGACCTGCCCGGGATGCGAGGGATTGGAGGAAGTCATCGTCTCGCCGACGAGGATCTCCTCGCCGCCGATCAGGATCGGATATTCGCGGCCCAACTCGCCTTTGACCTTCTCGAGGGCCTGCTCCATCGCTTTGCGGTTTTCGGGCTTGGAAAAGTCGAGGACGGCCTCGTTGCGGAATTCGCCCCGCTTGGGATGCGTCGCGGTTCCCATAAATGCAGTCTCCTTGTCAGTTGGTCGTTGCGGTTGAAATCCAATTGTATACCAAACGCGTTCCACTCGCCACCCGCGTCGGCAGCCACGGTCCTGTTCGTAGGGCCCCGGATTTGGTAGCCACGCTCAACGCCTTCCTGACCGTGGGAAGTTGCCCCTGCCAATCGGCAAAAGGCCCACGGTCAGAAAACCACTGACCGTGGCTACCACTGCTTTTCCGTGCGGCAGGGGATGGCGAGGCGCTAACTGCTGCCACGGCGGAGGTCGGTGAGGATTTCTCGGGCGGCGTTCAGGCCGCTGGCGCCGGTGACGCCGATGCCCGGATGCGTGCCGGATCCGCAGAAGTAGAGGCCCGGGAGCGGCCCGCGATAGCCGCCGTGCGCGAAAATCGGGCGCATCGAGTACATCTGGTCCATGGCGAGATCGCCGTGAAAGACATGGCCGCCGGTGAGCGCGTAGGAAAACTCGAGGTCGGCGGGGGTGAGAACGCGCGCACCGTGCACGAGCGATGAAATGCCGGGCGCGTACTTTTCGAGCGAGCGCAGCGTGGCCTGGAGCAGTTCGTCGCGCCGGTCGGTCCAGTTCCCTTCCCGCAGCGCGTAGGGCGCGAACTGCACCCAGGCGGAGAGCACATGCTTGCCTTCCGGAGCGAGCGAGGGATCGAGCACGGTCGGTATCATGACTTCAAGGAAGGGCTCGGACGAGAGCCGGCCATATTTCCGTCGTCGAACGCGCGCTCGAGCGCGTCCACCGAGCCGCCGATCTGGATGCGGCCGGCGAGCGCCATGGGCGCCGCCGAGGAACCGCCTCCGTCGAGACCTTGGAAGCGCGGCAGGCCGTCGAGCGCGAGATGAACCATCGCGGCGCTGCCGTCGATCCGGTAGTGGCGGATCTTCTGATCACGCCCGTTGGCAGGTGCGCCGGATCGATCAACCCGAGCAGCGTGCGAACCGGATCGGCGCCGGAAATCACCATGCGGCCCGCGATCTCTTCCCCACCCGCGAGCGCGACGCCGGCAACGCGCCCGTCCTTCACCAGGATCCGCTGGACCTCCACTTCGGTGCGGATTTCCGCACCGGCGTCCTGCGCCGCTTTCGCCAACGCTTCCGAAGAGCGCGCCCATGCCACCGCGCGGAGCGACGACTGGAGCAAACGGATCGCCCCACGGCGCCACCTGAAACAGCAGCCGCGCCGCGGTGCCCGGCGAGCGCGGCCCAAGCTTCGCCGCGAAAATTCCGCGCGCGGCGATCGCGGCGCGCAGCGGTCGGATTCGAAACATTCCGCGGCGAGGTCGGCCGCGGGCATCGGCAGCCAGCGCAGCACGCGCAGCATTTCTTCTTGCCCAGGCGGCGAAACGCGAGCCCGAGCCGCGCCGCGCGAAAAAGCTCCGTGCCGGAGAGATTTTCGAGGCGGGCGGAGTGAGCTCGAGCACGCGCACGAAAAATGGGGCCATCGCTTCGAGCGCGGCGCGCGCCTCACGGTAACGATCCGCGTCCTTCGGCGAAACCGGCTTGATTTCCGCGGCGCACTTTTCCGGGTCGGAAAAGAGCGCGATCCCGCGGCCCTCCGCCGACGGCAGAAACACGCGCACCGGCGATTCCAGCCATTCGAGGCCGTGCCCGGCGAGCCCCGTATCCGCCAGAACGCGCGGGGTCAGCGGCCCGGCGAGCGGAGCGACCATCGACGCCCGGAAGCCGGGAAGAATTTCGCCGGTCGAGGCGATGCCGCCCACCGTGGACGCGCGCTCGACGACGAGCGGCGCGCGGCCTTCGCGGGCCAGATAGAACGCCGCCACCAGGCCGTTCACGCCGGCCCCGACGACGATCGCGCGTTCGCGCTCGCCCGCCACGCTCAGGAAACCCCCTTGCCGACCGTTTTGGCGCAGAATTTCCAGCGCGGCGAGACGCCCCGGCGCGCCCATGATGCCGCCGCCCGGATGCGCCGCCGAACCGCACAAATAGAGGCCGCTGATCGGCGTGCGGTAGCGCGCCCAGCCGCCCACCGGCCGCTGGAAGAAAAGCTGCTCGAGGCGAAAGTTCGCCTTGGAAAATGTTGCCTTCGCTCAGGCCGACAATGCGCTCGATATCGAGCGGCGTGAGCACCTGGCGCCCGACGATGATCTTGCGAATATTGGGAGCGAAACGGGCGATGGCGTCGATGACGGTATCGCCGAACTCCTCGCGCCGGCTGTCCCAGTCGCCCTCGGCCAGTTGATAGGGCGCGTACTGGACGAAGCAGCACATCACGTGCTTGCCGGGCGGGGCGAGCTGCGGATCGGTGAGCGTCGGAATCACCATGTCGACATAGGGCTGGCGCGAGAAGCGGCCATATTTCGCGTCGTCGTAGGCGCGCTCCATGTATTCGACGCTCGGCGAAATCGAGATCGCGCCGCGCAGGTGCCTGCCCACGCCCGGCAGGCAGGTGAAGTCGGGCAGCGCGTCGAGCGCCAGATTCACCTTGCCGGAAGAGCCGCGGAACTTGTAGCGCCCGATTTCCTCGACAAACTCCGCGGGCAGATCGCGCGGCTCGAGCAGGCGGAGAAACGTCTGGCGCGGATCGAGGCTCGAGGAGACAGTTTTCGCGCGAAGTTCCTCGCCGGAATCGAGCACGACGCCCTCGGCGCGGCCGTTGCGCATGAGGATGCGCGCCACGCGCGCCTCGGTGCGGATCGTCGGCGCCGGCCTCGGCGGCGGCGCCGGCGATCGAGCGGGAAATGCCGCCGGTTCCGTCGCGGCTGAATCCCCAGGCGCGGAACGTGCCGTCGATTTCTCCCATGTAATGGTGCAGCAGGACGTAGGCGGTGCCCGGCGAGCGAACGCCGAGGAAAGTGCCGATGATGCCCGAGGCGGACATCGTCGCTTTCAGCGGGTCGGTTTCGAACCAGCGATCGAGGAAATCCACGGCGCTCGAAGTGCCGAGCTGCGCCAGCAGGAATTTGTCGCCCGCCTCGATCCCCTGCCAGCGCCGCACCAGCCAAATGAGCTGCTCGAAATCGCCCAGGGAAAAGCGCGTGGGATCGGGCGCCGGCGCGGCCAGCATCGGCCGCACGAACCGGCAGATGCGCACCATCGCGCGGCCGAAATCCTCGTACGCCTCGGCGTCCAGGGCGGAAAAGCGCGCGATCTCCCGCCGCGTGCGCATCGAGTCGTCCGTCCGCCACAGATAGTTGCCTTCGAGCGGCGTGAACGTGCCGTCGAGCGGGAGAATTTCGAGGCCGTGGCGCACCAGGTCCAGCTCGCGAATGATTTCCGGGCGGAGCAGGGAGACTACGTAGGAAAAAACGGAGAAGCGGAAACCGGGAACAATCTCTTCGGTAACAGCCGCGCCGCCGAGCACGGGCCGGCTTTCAACGACAAGCACCTTGCGCCCGGCGCGAGCCAGGTACGCGGCGTGCACCAGGCCATTGTGCCCGCCCCCGATGACGACGACATCGTAGGTCTCTGCCAAGGCGGGCTGATTCTACCGGGTAGCAGGCCCAAGGCCAAGCGGGGAATATTGTCGGCGGGCTGGGCGCAGGAATGGGAACGGCGAAAGTCCCTCAGAAACAGAACCAGTAAATTGAAGGTGGCGCAGGCTGCGGTGATACCGCGAGCAGTCCCCCGAGAGACCACCCCGCCAGAAGGGTCAATGAGGGTGGTGGGGTTGTTTCTGACGTAGGCGTAGAAATTGAGTGACTGCGGATCGGCCAGGTTGAACGCGCCGGGCGTCCCCGCTCACGGCTTGGCGTCGAAGTCAAGCCCGCGTCCCGTAGAAGCGCCCGGGACGCAGAAGGCGTGCTGCCGAGCCAATCCGCATGGCGATAATACTCCAGTCCGCGACCAAAGACGCACCCTTCGCGGACGGAGCGCCAACGGGATGGTGTAGGTCAACTGCCCCGCCGCCCAAAGCCGAAGGACTGGATGCTCGGAGTGTGAGGGTCATTCCCCTTTTAGAGAACCCGAAAAATCACGGCGCGAAGCCGCCCCGATGGTGCACCACGCGCCCGCGCCGCCGGAACCGGTCATAAGTCCAAGCCAGAAGAAGACCGCCCAGCCCGACCAATAGACCGAGGTCAAAATCTGAAAATTTGGCGGAATCCGCTCGCCACGCGAAGCAGAACAGGTATGCCGTCAGCGCAATACGGTCCAAGACCGCTGGCGGACTCTTCGTGAATCGCCACGTCAATAGGATCGTTGCGACTCCGAAAAACCCGAGCGCAGCTGCTTCTGAACGGGCAAAGGGTTGATAGGGAGCAAACAAATCCCTCCCCGTAATAACAACTATGGCACTTTTCACCGAGCCGATAACCATGTAACCGGCGAGCACCTGCCACCAGATTCCGGCTGAGGACAGCAGTGCCGCTGCCGCTAGTGCAAGCTCCGTCCACCCCACCCAATCGGACCACACTAAGTAATGTTGCGGGGGCGCCGACCACGCAACCCTCCCCATTCCGGCGCTCAGGAGCATCCACCCAACCAGAAACAAACCGGCGCCGACTCCTAGGCGCAGTCCGCTCTTGGCTTGGCTACGAACCGATCGCTTCATATGGAGTTCTACTGAGGTATCGCACAGCCAATCGCCTCTGCAGCCGTGAGACCTACGTCAATCGCGCCTTTGAGCTCGGCAGCGCCCGAGAGCCATCCCGCAATCTCCTCAGCACCGGTCTTGCCCAAGATCATAGGCGCGCGCCCCGTTGTGCCCTCGAGGTTCAGGGATATTATCGACGCTGTCCTTCTGCCGAAGGTCATGGGTGTGCCAATGCCCGTCTCGAAGATCCTTGTGCCCCCCTCCCAGGCTGAGAGGCTCCCGATGCCTTCGCTGGCGTTCCCGAAGAGGATGTTTGCGACGTCATTGCCCAACAGGAATTGCAAGGTGCCGTTTCGGGTATCGGAGAGACCGGAGATGCTGTAGTTGCCCGAATTTGTGGCCATGCACGAACTGAAGCTCTGGCCCGGCTGCCGGACGCCCAGCGTGAATGTCGACGAGAGGCGTTTCCAGAACCCCCGGATCTGGAAGGAGGGGCCGATGATCAGAGGAAGGCCGGTGGGCCAGGGAGTTCCGTACGGCTCGGGGAACAGGTCTTCCGGGGCTGGCGGCGGGATTGGCTGGAACTGGGCTGTGACGCAGCTTTGGCCAGGGGGGCAGAGAGAGTCGCATGGGATGGGGTTGCCCTGATTGTCTTGACACCCGAGCCCCAGCGGATCGATCAGGCCCGTCGGGTTATTTCTCACGTAGGCGTAGAGGTCGAGCGATTGCGGATCGGCCAGGTTGAATGCGCCGGGGCCCAAGGGGTCGGGCGAAGGCCAGCGGCCTTGGATGCCGTATTCGCGGTACTGGGCATCGTAGAGATTGGACGCCACGTTCTGCGGGTTTCCGGCGAAGGTGGTGTTCCCGACGCCGGTGTTCCCCGCCTCAGCATAAGGCTCGCCGAAGGGGCCGTAGGCCAGGTCGTTGTACATCTGGTGCGTGTTCCATGTTGAAGCAAACCTGGCACTGCCGAGCCAGTCGGAATGTGCGTAATAGTAGGCGCCCCACACCGCCGTGTCACCGCCCGGAAGCGGGACGTATGAGTTTAGCGGCGTCTGGCCGTTCATTGTCTGCATCACGAACCCGGTTGGCGAGTACTCGAACTCGGTGTTCGTCCCATTCTGCCCCTTTTCTACCACGCGGCCAAGCGCGTCGTAGGTGACCGTCACCCCATCCGTGGTCGTTGGCCGGCCGTTGGCGTCCCAGGCAAAGCTGTTGAGGCCGTCGTTCGTCACGTTGCCGTTCGCGTCGTAGGTCGGCGTGAAGCTCCCGATGCTGGTCATCCGGTTCGTCGAAGACGAATAGGCGGGCATGAAGGACATGCTTCCGCTCTTCTCGATGTTGCCGAAGGGATCGTAGCTGAACGTTTGCGACCATGCCGAACCACAGTTTGCGCTGGCGATCCTTGACAGATCGTCGTAAGCGTAGTTGCAGGTCTGGTTGTCCGCGCCGTTGAACGGGTCGGTGATGGCAAGTTGTGCCAGAGATCCGTTCTGATTCCAGGTCAGATTGCCCACGACCGACTGACTTCCGATGTCGTAGGCGTACCGCGTCATGCGGCCAGTGTTTGGGTCATACGTGAATGTGTCGCTGTCACCAGAGCCGAGGTCTACCTGGAGCGGCTGGCTGGCGGCGTTGTAGGTAGTGCTGGTGAGGTTCCCGTTGGCGGCTGAATAGATGCGCCCTTCGCCGTCGACGTTGTAGTAGTTGCCGTAACCACCCGGCACGTTCAACGAGTCCAGCACGCCGTTCGCCCAGTAAGTGGCAACCGTGTGGTAGTAGCCGCTCGAGTGGGGCGTTGACTCGTACAGGTTGCTTAACTCGCCCCGCGCATCGTAGCTGAGGCCTACGTCGGTGATTTTCGAGCAAGTCCGACAGGTGGCCGTGTACGCCTCGGCCAGGCGACCGCCGGCATGCGCCATGGCCGTGCCGTCCACAGTGGCCGCGTCGTAGACGTAATACCGATTTGGCGTGTTGCCGGCGTAGGGGCCGCTGTAGGTAACGCTCGTCAGCCGGTGCAGCGAATCGTAGGAGTAGCAGGTGACGTTGCCGACTGCGTCCACGGTTTTAACCAAATCCCCGTGAGAGGTCCCGCAGGAGCTGTCCGAGTCGTAAGCGTAGGTTGTCCTTCCTGACTCCGCCTCGGTTTCCGACGTCATTCGGCCGAGTCCGTCGAAGGAGTAGCTGCGGCTTTGCGTGCTTCCGCTCTGAGCATTCTCCACCACACCGGTCAGGTCGCCGAGAGCATCGTAAGAATATTCAGTCCAGTATCCAGTCTGCGCGGAGGTCTGGGCGCACGTTCCGCTCCCTGTGAGCCCCGTGATCTCGCAGACCGAGGATAGCCTGCCGAGCCCGTCGTACTGAAGCTGGCGGCGCTTGGTATTCTCGCCCGAGGGAGCGGGGCCGGCGGTGACATACGCGTCGTTTGCCGAATACGAGACGGTGACGGTGCCCCCTCCGCCGTCCGTGGTCACAAGGGGTCGGCTGAGTGCATCATACGTTTGCGTTGTGGTAGGGCCAGAACATGTTCCGGTCCAGCCGATCACGCAAGGCCCAGAGGAAGAATACGGCCTACCGTTTGAATCGTAGGTGTAAGAGACCGAATCCAGGCTGCCCGAGCCTGGGGCCTCGACACGCTGGTCCACATACGTACGGCCCAGGCCGTCGAGATACTTGTAATCGCTTGTTATGGAGCTACCAAAGCTCATGTACGAAGCAATCTCTGGCGGACTTTGGTAGTTAGCATTGGGCTGATAGTAATAATTCGTCCGGTTTCCGAGTGCGTCGGTAGAATAGGCGGGACGCCAATAGTACGCGTCATTCCATGTCGTGGAGGTCGTCGCGCCGCTCTCGTCCGTCGCCGAGGTTTGGACACCGCCCGTGCAATTCCAAGCCATGGAACGGGAAAGATTGAGAGGCTCGCTGACGCCCGTGGGGAACGAATTTCCGCAATCGCCATATGTGTATTGCGTTTGGGCATTGTTGACGTCCGTGGCCACGTCCACGTTTCCCGTGTCGAAGTACGTGAACGTTTTCGTGAGGTAGGTGGAACCCGAGACCAGATAGCTGATCGTGGTGGGGTTGCCCCGTGAGCCAGATACCGAGACATGTTGGGGAGTTCCGCTCGTGCCGACAACCGCCGTTTGGTCGTAGGAATAGTTGGTTTGACTGACAACTGAACCGGCGCCGTTTTCAATCGTTATCTGCGATGGAGCGTCTTCGATGTTGTTGCCCAACGACGCATAAGTGATAAGTTCCTTGCTAAGCAGTGGCCCGGGCGCGCCGTTCCCGTAGTCGTAGTCGTCCCGCTCGGTGAGGAGTCCATAAGAGTTATAGAAATAAGCATGCTTGCACTGTTGGCTGCCGAGAGTGTCGGTGACAACCCTCTCTGTGATGGGCGATGTTATCGCTGTTGTGTTGCAGCTCGAAGTGTTGCCGTTGTAGCAAGTGACATCGTCTTCGAGCAGCGTACTGGATCCCTGGTAGACCTTTCGTTCGGTCTGATAAATCCCTTGAAAACTGTAGGCGGTTTTGTTGCCCTGCGGATCGGTGACGGCAGTGGTCCACGCAGTGCCGTTCTCGCTGTGCGCGTAGGTCCAGGTGCCGCCGGGGTTGACGGCGCGAGTTAGCGTGGCCGTGCTGCCGTCAGCGCAGGTAATCCCGTTGCTCCCGCCGCTGTAGGAATATGTGATTGTTCCCCCTGTCGGCAGTGAGATCGAGGCAATTCTGCCGGTCACGTTTCCGGGATGGCCGGGCGTGGCCTCGTACGTGATCACGTATTTGTCGTTCGGGGCCACAGCAACGTCGGGGAGGTCGATTTCGGCGAGGAGGTTCTCCGACGTGGGTCCGAATTCGCTAATTCCGCTGCATCCAAAATTAGTTTGGACGGTATAGCCGGTGAATTTCTCCGTGTACTCAGCGCTTGCTCCGGACGGCGCCGCATATGTGAGCGTGACTGGGCTGCTGGGTGTGCCGGAGCCAGCAAGGGTCAGGGCGGTCTGCCCGAGCGTGTCGGTGATGACGCCGTTCGAGCTGAGGCTAATCAGGTTGCCGTTGCGGTCTTTGACGCTGCCCGCGCCCGTCGACGGATTGATGACGCTGCCGTCCGGCCCGAGCAGTTGGTTGACCGTAGTTCCAGTCACGCTCAGGTAGTAACCGGAATCGTCGCTGGCCGTGCCCTGGCCTGAATAATACGTCCAGGTCTGCGTGCAGGAGTCGTAGGTCGCCCCGTCGGCCGCGGTGGGGAACGGGTGGGAGGTGTGGAACCCGTCATTGTAGGTCCACCCGGAGTAAGTATAGGTCGTGACGAGGGCGTACAGGCTCCCGCACCTCTCTACCCTTCCGGACGAACTCACATGGTAGGTAACGAATCCCATGTTTGTTTCCGACTGGTTCCAGCCCCAGCCCGTTACCGGCTGCCAGGAGGTAGTGCCGTTCGACGTCACGGGGTACCAAACCGAAGAATCCTCGGTCAGGTAAAAGCTAAACGGAAGTCCTCGGCCTGCCTTGCTAAAAACCGGAATCGTGATATGCGAGTTCAAATTCCCGAGGTTAATCACGTCGGGCCCGCCCCCGAATGTCCCGAGCGGAGGTGTGCCCGTAGTGACTTGGGCGGACGCGGCGGGAACCAGCACGGCAAAAGCGAGCAGTACGAGCAGTCTGGAATTTGTCACGACACCCTCCACGCAGCAGGCGTCATTGCGCTTGGAAAGTCGAACTTGAGAGGCCGGTATTGATCTGAACTGACGAGAGCGAAATGTCCAGAACGAGCCCATCCTGCAGATATTTCCGAATGCGGTATGCAACCACCGCTCCCTCGGAGGGCTGGTAGTTCGAGTACTCGACTCTGACGGGTATATTCACTTGCGCATCGTCATCGGGATGGACGTTGAACTCGATTGCGGCAGGGACCAGGCTCTGGGCGTTCAGGTAGATATCGATCTTGCCGAGGCCCCCGAGAGAGGCGGTGGGTTGCTGGGAGCCGCCGTAGGCCTGGAATACAGCGATATGCTCTACGCTGGTGCCATTCAGGGTTTCCATGTCCGGAGGGGAGATTCCATAGCTTGCGTTCGACAATGTGCGAAGGATCAGAAATGCCGGGAAGAACCACGTCGGGTCGGTCCAGAGGTTGTGGCCGGCGATGGGATGCCACGTTCCGACGGGATCGGACCAGCTGCCGGCAAAGTTGCCGGGGGAGAGGTCGCGCACCTCGCTGCGCGGGCCGGAGGGAAGGTCGAGATCAATCCTGCCTTGGCCGGAGAGTGTTCCCTCCAGGATGGCCGTTCCCGATTCCCTGTCGGAGCCAGCGGTCGACTGCACGGCCCCGCTGAGCGTGACGTCCTGAATCTGCACGCTGCCCGAAAGTGCAGAGAGCGATTTCTGCAGCAGGAGGACGGCCTGTGGATCGCGTTGGGGAACCGTTTGGGCCGAAGCTCCGAGGCAACACGGGAAGAAGAGAATGCACACGACCACCGCACGACCATGCATAGACACCTCCAGCTTTGCGCCCTAGCCTGCGCATCTCACAGATCGCGCCTCCTGGGCTTGGGCCGAGAGCGGGCACCCGTTTCCGGGTCACCCATTAGCTAACATAAAGTGCGGGATTCATACCCCCCCCCCCGTGCATATTTGTCAAGCGTTTTTTGCGTTCTCCCCGAAGGTTCTCCCAAACGGAAACCACCGAGCTCCACCGGCGTTGCGACGATGCCACGTTGCCACACTGGGTCTTGTAGGGCCATGAAGGCGACGGGTATAATCCGCGCCTCCGAGGAAAGGAGCCTCCAGTTTGCCTGTCGGGACGGCTTTCCACGAACGGACTCTCGGGCTTTGCGACAGCCTGAGCTATCGGGACTGGTCGGGCTTCTACGCTCCCAGCTCCTACGAAACGCACCACGAGCACGAATACAACGCTATCCGCAACGCCGTTGCCCTGATCGACGTCTCGCCGCTCTATAAATACCTGCTGCGCGGGCCGGACGCCGCGCGACTCATCCAGCGCGTGATCACACGAGATATCGACCGCGTTGCCGTCGGCCAGATGATCTACTGCTGCTGGTGCGACGAGAGCGGCAAGGTGCTCGACGACGGCACGATCGCCCGCCTCGACGATTCCGCCTATCGCTGGACGGCGGCCGAGCCGAACATGCGTTGGTTCCGCGAAAACGCGACGGGCATGAACGTTTCGATCGAGGACGTGAGCGAGCGCGTGGCGGCGCTGGCAGTGCAAGGGCCGCTGTCCGGACGGCTGCTCATGTCCCTCGCCGGGCCGGAACTGGGGAATCTGCGCTATTACCGCATCATGCCCGCGCGCATTGCCGGTGTCGACGTCGAGATTTCACGCACCGGCTATACCGGCGATCTCGGCTACGAGATCTGGATTCCGTGGGGCGAAGCGTTGCGCGTGTGGGACGCGGTGGCCGACGCCGGCACGGCCTGGGCCGCGCAGGCGGCGGGAATGCTCGCGCTCGACGTGGCGCGTGTCGAGGCCGGGCTGTTGCTGATCGACGTCGATTACACCAGCGCCCGCAAAGCGCTCATCGACGCGCAGAAATTCTCGCCCTACGAGCTGGGCTTCGGCCGCATGGTTGATTTGAAAAAGGCGAGCTTCGTCGGCCGCGCGGCGCTGGCCGAGGAGGCGAACAGCCAGGCGGGCCGCCGCCTAGCCGGGATCGAGATCGACTGGGACGACGTGGAAAAAATCTACGAGCGGGTCGGCCTGCCTCCGCAGGCACCGGCGACGGCCTCGCGCGTGCCAGTGCCCATCTACAGCGCCCGCGAGCAGGTCGGCAAGGCTACCACGACCGCCTGGTCGCCGGTGCTCAAGAAAATGATCGCGCTCGCGAGCGTCGAAGCCGCCTACGCGCGGAAGGGCACCCTGCTCCAATTCGAATTCACGGTGGAAGCCGTGCGGTACCGGGTGGGCGCGCGGGTCGTACCGCTTCCCTTCTTCAATCCGCCGAGAAAAACCGCGACCCCGGTGAAATAGAAATCGGCCCGGCACGCAACCTTTCACGAGCCTGGCGGGCGTAGAAACGACCGGCCCGGTCGCCCCTGCGGACGACCGGGGGTCGGAAGAGGTATCCGCCGCGCGCAACGGGAGTTTGCCTGCGTCCAAACGTCCGCAAGCCGGCATAGGGAGGTCAGCCAATGTCCGTGCAACAAATGTCCGCACAGCAGCGGCAATCCAGCCGCCAGCCGGAATTTCCGCGAGGGCGTGTTCCATCCCTGGTGGCGCGAGTGGCGATTCTGCTGGCCGCGTTCGCCGCGCTGCCCGCCGCCGCGCAAAAGCTGCCCGCCGGTTGCCCGCCGAAAGCGCGCACCGACAACGTGGTCGACGTCCTCGACGGCGTCCGCATTCCCGATCCCTACCGCTGGCTCGAGGCTCAGTACAGTCCCGCGACGCGCGCGTGGATCAAGGCGGAGGATCGCTGCACCACCGGCGTTCTCGACACGCTGCCCGGCCGCAAGGACATTTCAACGGAACTGGACAAGCTGATGCGCATCGAGGATGTCGGCGTGCCGATCGAGCGCAACAACCGGTTCTTCTACATGAAGCGCGCGGCTGACGAAGACCTCAGCCTCATCTACATGCGGCAGGGGGTCGAGGGCAACCCGGAACTTCTCTTCGATCCCCGGCCGCTCAGCAAGGATCATTCGACCAGCGCGACGCTGCTTGGCGCATCCGAGGACGGCCGCTACATGCTCTACGGCATTCGGCTGGGCGGACAGGATCAGGTGACGCTGCACATCATGAACGTCGAGACGCGCCACGATCTTCCCGACGTGTTTGCGCGGCGCCATTATTTCGGCCTCGGCTTCACGCGCGACGAAAAGGGGCTCTACTACGGCACCACCGGCCGCGCCGGACCGCGCGTGATGTTCCACAAGATGGGCACGCCGTCGAGCCGGGACAAGGTAATTTTCGGCAAAGGCTACAGCCGGCAATATCTGATCACCCCCATGGTATTCGACAACGGGCGCTGGCTGCTCGTCCGCGTCAGCGAGGGAACCAGCGGCAGCACTGCCATCTACGTCGAGGATCTGCTGGCGAAACATCCGGCTCTTCGGCCCATCGTCAAGGGCATCTCCGCCACGTTTCATCCCGAAATCGCCGGCAACACGCTCTACATGATGACCGACTGGAAAGCACCGGATCATCGCATCGTCGCCGTCGATCTCACCGGCGACGTTGAGCCCTCCGCCTGGCACGACGCCGTGCCCGAAAGCTCGAATCCGATCGAGGGCTTCTCGCTGGCCGGCGGCAAGCTGCTGGTGCGCTATCTGGTCGACGCCTCCTATCACGTGGAGATTTTCGATGCGGACGGCAAACGCGAAGGCGAAATTCCACTGCCGGAGATGGGCACGGTGCGCGGAGTCCAGTCGCGCTGGGAATCGGATGACGTGATGTTCTCCTACCAGTCGTTTGCCATTCCGCCGGCTATCTATCACTACGACATGGCGACGAGGAAGCTGACGGTTCTCGCCCGGCCGAAGGTTCCGGTCGATTCAGCCGATTTCGAGACGAAGCAGGTGTGGTATCACTCGAAAGACGGCACGCGGGTGCCGATGTTCCTTTTCTACAAGAAAGGGCTCGAGCCCAACGGCCAGGTCCCCACCCTGCTCACCGGTTACGGCGGTTTCGACATCAGCTCGACGCCGAGTTTTCGCGCGGAGGCCATCGTTTGGGCCGAGCATGGCGGCCTGTTCGCTCTCGCGAATATGCGCGGCGGCGGCGAATTCGGCGAAGCGTGGCATCGCGCCGGGATGTTCGGGAACAAACAGAACGTCTTCGACGATTTCTACGCCGCGGCGGAATGGCTGATTCACAGCCACTACACGAATCCCGCCAAACTCGGCATCCAGGGCATGAGCAACGGCGGCCTGCTGATGGGCGCCGCGCTCACCCAGCGGCCCGATCTGTTCCGCGCCGTCGTCTGCATGTATCCGTTGCTCGATATGCTCCGTTACCAGAAATTCATGGGCGGACCGTGGTGGGTTTCCGAATACGGCTCGGCCGACGATCCCGAACAGTTCGAATACCTGCTGAAATATTCTCCCTATCAGAACATCCATCCGGACACGGAGTATCCGGCGGTGCTTTTCATCACCGGCGACGGCGATACGCGCGTCGCTCCGCTCCACGCCCGCAAAATGGCCGCGCGTTTGCAAGCCGAAGCCGCGAACGGGCCCGATAAACCCATCCTGATGCTCTACGACACGAAATCGGGGCATTCCGGCGGACGGCCCGTCGGCCAGCAGATCGCCGAGCAAACGAACATGCTCAGCTTCCTATTCTGGCAACTGGGAGTGGAGTAGAAACGCAAAGGCGCGCAGGTTTGGTAGCCACGGTCAGTGGTTTTCTGACCGTGGGAAGTTGCCCGTCTAAAGGACCGCGATCAGGAAAGCACTGACCGTGGCTGCCACGGCATTGGCAAGGGCGGAGGAGGAAGAATCATGAAGAGCAAGAACGCGCCTTGGGCGCTGAAGGTGATCGCGCCGCTGGCCGCGATGCTTGTGCTCGTTTGCGCGGCAACGCTTGCGGCGCAGGCGCCGCCAGGTCCAGTGAGGCTGTTCGTCGACGCGACGCACGCGCCCGACCGCAAAGTCTTCCACGCCCGGATGGAGTTTCCGGTTCAGCCCGGCCCCATGGAGCTTTACTACCCCGAATGGCTGCCCGGCGAGCACGGGCCCACCGGGCCGATCGCCGATCTGATGGGCATCGAATTCACCGGCAACGGCAAACGGATTCCGTGGCGGCGGGATCTGGTCCAGATGTACACGTTTCATCTGACCATCCCCGCCGGCGTGCACACGCTCGTCGCCGAGCTGGATTACGCGAACTCGGCTCCGCCAAACGGTTTCTCGTCAGGAGCTTCGGCAGCGGCTCATCTGGCCGTGCTCAACTGGAACCAGGTGGTGCTGTATCCCGCGGGCTACGACTTCCGGAAGATCATCTATGACGTCACGCTGCGCATACCGGTCGGCTGGCAATATCACACCGCCCTGCCGATCGGCGCGAACATGAACACGCCCGCGAACTTCGTCCATTTCGCGCCGGTGCCGCTCAACACGCTGATCGATTCGCCGGTGCAGATGGGCGAATACACGCGCGTCATCACACTCGCCGAACATCCTCTTCACGAAATCGATATCGCGGCCGACACGCCCGAGGAACTGGCGATGAGTCCGGTGCTCGTTCAGCATTACAAGCAACTGGTGGCCGAAACCGGCGCGCTTTGGGGCTCGCGCCACTATCGCGACTATCATTTCCTGCTCACCCTCAGCGACTACGTCGCCCACTTCGGCTTGGAGCATCACGAATCGAGCGACGATCGCACCTACGGCCACATGCTCACCGATCCCGTGCTGACGCGCGCCAGCGAAACGCTGCTGCCGCACGAATTCACGCATTCCTGGAACGGCAAGTACCGCCGGCCGATCGGCCTGGTGGACAAAAACTATCAGGAACCGATGAAGGACAATCTGCTGTGGGTCTACGAAGGTTTGACGCAGTATCTCTCCTTCGTGCTCACCGCTCGCAGCGGGCTGTGCCGGCCGGAAAACTGCCGCGAGCTGTGGGCCTACACCGCCGCCTCGCTCAATCATCATTCCGGACGCGAGTGGCGCCCGTTGCAGGACACCGCCGACTCGGCGCCCTTCCTCTATGGCGCGCTCCCCGAATGGTCCAACTGGCGGCGCTCCACCGATTTCTACGACGAGGGCGCGCTGATCTGGCTCGAAGTCGACACGAAAATCCGCCAGCTAACGCACGACCAGAAATCGATCGACAACTTTCTCCAACTCTTCGAGGGCGGTCCGGGCGGCGAGCCGGCGCTCAAGCCTTACGATTTCAACGACCTCGTCACCGCGCTCAACCAGGTGGCGCCCTACGATTGGGCGAAGCTGTTGCGCACGCGCCTCGACGCGGTCGGCGGGGGCGCACCGCTCGAGGGCCTGATGGCCTCGGGCTGGCTGCTCGTCTACAACGACCATCCCAATGCCCGGCAGCAAACGATGGAAATTGCCCATCATGAAATCGATTGCACCTTCACGATCGGCATGACCGTCGCTGACGACGGCACGATCAAGGATTTCGTGCGAGGCCTGCCCGCATACGAAGCCGGTCTCGCGCCGGACATGCGCATCCTCGCCGTCAACGGACGCCCGTGGTCGCCCGACGCTTTGCGCGACGCGATTCGCGCGAGCGCCATCGCTTCCGGCCCCATCCGCATTACCGCACAGAACGACGATGATGTTCGCAATTATTCCGTCCTCTATCAGGGCGGGCTGCGCTATCCCCACCTGCGGCGCATCCCGGATAGACCCGATCTGCTTGGCCAGATACTCAAGCAGCATGCCCCGAGCGGCGAATGACCCGCGGGTCGTTCGCCGCCAGGGAAACACAAGGAAAAACAGGAGGCTCGTGATGTCGACCATCCGGAGATGGCTTCCGGGTCTGGTGGGCTGGCTGGCGCTGACGCTGTTTCTGCTGCCCGCCTCGGCCCAGCAGCCACCGAAAGCCGGCCCCTCGGACACGCTCCAGCCGATGGACGTGTTCCACATGCAGTACGACGCCGATCCGCAAATCTCGCCCGACGGCACGAAGATCGTCTACGAACGCCATTTCGCCGACGTCTTCGCCGATCACTGGCGCTCGAATCTCTGGATCGTGAATTTCGACGGCAGCGGCGACAGCCCGTTGACCACCGGAAATTTCAGCGACGAATCGCCCCGCTGGTCGCCCGACGGCACCCGGATCGCCTACATCTCCGATCGCGACGGCCATCCGCAAATCTACGTCCGCTGGATCGACACCGGGCAGACGGCCAAGATCACGAACCTTTCGCATCCGCCCGCCGGCATTTCCTGGTCACCCGACGGACAACAGATCGCCTTCACCAGTTTCGTTCCCACTGCGCCCACCGTGCTGGCTCATCTGCCCACCGCGCCTCCGGGCGCGAAGTGGGAGCCGCCGCCGATCCTCGCCGACAAGCTCATCTGGCGGTTCAACGGCCGCGGGCTGATTAAGAACGGCCACACGCAGATTTTCGTCGTGGGGGCCGATGGCAGCGGTCTGCATCAGGTGTCCCATGGCGATTACAACTTCAGCGGCTCGTTCGGCGCGAACGAGTTGAACTGGACGCCGGACGGCAAGGACCTGGTTTTCTCTGCCAACCTGCGTCCCCACGCCGACTACGAAATGTTCAATACGGAGGTCTACCAGATTTCCGTCGCGACCGGGGAATGGAAGGCGCTGACCAATCGCCTCGGGCCTGACAATGCGCCGGCGATTTCGCCCGACGGCACGAAGATCGCCTACACCGGTTACGACGACAAATACTTGGGCCACCAGACCACGCACCTCTACATCATGAATCGCGATGGGTCGGACCCGCGCGTCGTCACCGCCGATTTCGATCGCGACATCGAAGGGCCGCGCTGGGCGCCCGACGGCAGCGGCGTCTACGTCACCTACGACGATCGCGGCGATACGAAGTTCGCGTTCGTCCCCTCCACCGGGCAGCGCAAACTGCTGGCCCAGCACATGGGCACTCGCGACACGTCCTACAGCTCCGGCGGCACATTCTCGATCGCGCGCGACGGCCATTTCGCCGTCGCCTACACGATGATCGATCTGCCCGGCTCGATTGCCGCCGGCAATGCGGCGCAACCGGACCAGGTGAAGATCGTCGACAATCCCAACCGCGAATTCCTGGCTCACAAAACGCTCGGCCGCGGGCAGGAGTTCACCTTCAAGTCCAGCTATGACCAGCAGGAAATCCAGGGCTGGATCATCACGCCGCCGCACTTCAACCCGGCTCACAAATACCCGCTCTTCCTCAGCATCCACGGCGGCCCTTTTGCCAACTGGGGCGACCGGTTCGACATCGAAAAGCAGGTCTGGGCGGCGGCCGGATACGTGGTGGTCTACGTCAACCCGCGCGGTTCGACGAGCTACGGAGAGGCGTTCGCCAACCTGATCAACCACGCCTATCCCGGTCACGATTTCGAGGATCTGAATACGGGTGTCAGCACCGTCATCGCCAAGGGTTACATCGATCCGAACCAGCTCTACGTGGCGGGCGGCTCGGGCGGAGGTGTGCTGACGTGCTGGATGGTCGACCACACGACGCGATTCCGCGCCGCGATGGCGATGTATCCGGTCATCAACTGGTATAGCTGGGTGCTCGACGCAGACATCCCGATCCTCGGCTCGAAATACTGGTTCCCCGGTCCGCCGTGGGAATATTGGCAGCAGTACATGGAGCGCTCACCGATCAACATGGTCGGAAAAGTGGAGACGCCGACGGCGCTGATGACCGGCCTCGACGACTACCGCACGCCGATCAGCGAGGCCGAGCAGTTCTACGAAGCGCTGAAGCTGCGGAAAATCGATACGATGCTGATCCAGGTGCCGGGCGAACCGCACGGCCTCGAGCGGTATCCCAGCCACCAGGTCGCGAAAATCATGGAGACGCTCGCCTGGTTCCAGAAACATAGCGAGCACTGAGGCGTTTTCACGCGGCAGATCGTATGCTGGCGCGGCGGAAAGCATTGCTTTCCGCCGCGTTTCTTTTGCAGGCGCCGATGCCGGCGCGCCTACTTCATGTGTCCCGCCAGGAGCGCGGGGAGAATCAGGAGGGAGAATCCGTCGAGGATGCAGTGCATCAACATGCATACCGGCAGGTTGCGCCGCCAGAGGTAGAGCAGGGTGAGGAACGCGCCGAGGGCCGCCGGAATGACGAGCGCCGGCGTGAACCCGTACAAACCCATGTGCGCCAGACTGAAACCGAGCCAGGAAATGAAACCCGCGAGCCACACCGAACCCGTCAATCCCCCCAGTTCCTCGATGGCGAAGCCGCGGTACATGAACTCTTCGCAGATGCCCGCCGTCAGCACCAGCCCCAGCTTCACCGAAAAAGGCACGGAGAGCAGACGACGCATGGCGTCTGCAGAGGTCGCCCAGGCCGGCATCGTGACGAACCGGGTGGCAATGGCGGTGACGACGTAAGAGCAAACCAGCACGCCAATCATCACGAGCACGTCGCGCCAGCCGGCCCTCCGCAGGCCGAAATCGCGCGCGCTTCGCTTCTGGAACCCAAAGGCGATGATCGCCAGGATGATGACCACGCTCCATTCGGCGGCAATCGTCAGCAAATCGTCATGGATATTCGCCAGATCGTGGTTCCGTCCGGTCAACGCGTAGTTCCAGCCGAACGCCACGATCAGGCCCACGACCGCCCACGCGCGTTGTCCCGTGAGGTTCAACGGGGCCCGGCTTCGCACCGATGCTTCTTTTTGGTTGTTACTCATGGTCCTCCCGGGGTTTGTCTTTCCGAAATGCGGGCATTCTACACCTTTGCGGAGCGGAATTGACCCGGGCGCCGCCGGACTTGTAATTTCGGCCTCAAAGCGGAGAAGATGGTCACGGCGGGGGTCGCCGGAGGTGGTTCCGATGCGGAAGCAACTGGGATTGGCGCTGTGCGCCGTGCTGCTCCTCTGCGCCACGGCGCGGGCGCAGAATCCGAGCAAGGACGAGCGGGCGATTCGCGCCATCGCCGCTCACTGGCAAGACGATTGGAACCATCACAACTACAAGGCGCTCGCCAATCTCCTCTCCGCCGATTGCGATTACATCACCGATGAGGGCGTCTTGCTGCAGGGGCGGGCCCAGATGGAAAACTGGTTCGCGACCGAGCACCGGCAGATGTACCTGGGCAGCCATTGGACCAACAACGAAGTGACCATTCGCTTCCTCCAGCCCGATATCGCCATCGTCCACCTGACCTGGGCCATCCACGGCGACCTCGATCAAAAGGGCCTGCCCCGCAAAGGCCGCCCCGGCATCTCCACCTGGCTCCTCTTGAAACTCGGCGACGGCTGGAAGATCCGCTCCGCGCAGGACACGAGCGGCCAGTAGTGAGTTCTCCCCAGGCCGCATCCGGAAGTGGAACCCTCGTGGGCGGCTGCGTGCGCCGTGCGCGGTTTGCCGGGCCTCTTACGAATTGCCCCGATCTGGCCGCCTTGAAGGGTGCAGCAGCGGGAGGTACCATCAACACGCTTGGGGGATGGCGATAAGCAAAGCACATGGGTCAAGCCATCGCCGCCCCTCAGCGGGGCGGAGGCAAGGCTGGTTTGAGTACGGAGTCGCAATGAGCCGGTGGGCTAGCCTGAAATACACCCGGGAGCGGGTCAACAGGGCAGGACGCACGCTAGCCAGGGCGGACGGGCCGGAGGCGGTCCCGGATGAAGTCTATGACGTGATAAGTAATTGGCGCGCCTGCCACAGCTGGCCGTTGAACACGTTCAAGCTGTGGTTGCTAGACAAAGCCGAGCACGTCGACTCAAAGAGCCTCGTCGCCCAGCGCCTAAAAAGACTTTCGTCAATCACGCTGAAGTTGCGGAGGTTCCCGGGTATGAGGCTCTCGGCGATGCAGGACATTGCCGGGTGCAGGGCCATCGTCTCCTCCGTCGGGCAGGTTCACGAGTTGGTTAGGAAGTACGAGGGAAGCGACCTCAAACACAGACTGGTGCACAAGGATGACTACATCGCAGAACCACGGGAATCTGGCTATAGGAGCGTTCACCTGATCTACAGGTACTTCAGCGACAGAAATCAAAAATACAACGGTCTGAAGGTCGAAGTTCAACTGAGGTCGCGCCTCCAGCACGCTTGGGCCACGGCGGTCGAAACTGTCGGCTCCTTCACCGAACAAGCCTTGAAGTCCAGCCAGGGACAGCGAGAGTGGCTCAGGTTTTTCGAGCTGATGGGAACGGAGATAGCCTTCAGAGAGAACACGGCCCTAGTCCCCAACACTCCGGTGAGCCGGAGCGAGCTCAGGGGAGAACTCAGAGAGCATGAAAGCTTTTTGGGGGTCGTGAATCATCTACAGATATATGCCGCGGCCCTGAGCATTCAGGAGGAGGCGGACGAACTGAAGGACGCAAAGTTCTTCTTGCTCGAACTAGATCCAGTTGCCACGAGGCTGCAAATCACCGGCTACAAGGCCGACGAACTGGAGAAAGCCTCAAGCGACTACATGGCGGTAGAACGAAATGCCATCTCCCACGGAAGGGACGCAGTGCTCGTGTCGGTTGATTCCTTTACGGCGCTAAAGCAAGCCTACCCGAACTACTACCTGGACACGCACCGGTTTATCCAAGTCGTGAAGTCCGCTATCGAGGGAGGGGGAAAACAGGCCGCTTCCCAGGCACCCCGAGGCCAGCTGAGATTGGGATTTGGAGAAGGTCCGGCCCCCAGCGTCACATAGGCTTCCCTGCCCACAGCCGTGGCCTGCCCTGGGGATCTTGGGGCTGGGGCCCGCTGCGGAGCACGCCTCCGGGGAGCCTGCGCCCATCCAGCCGCGGGCCCGGCGGGCACAGAAAGGTCTCCCTCGCGAACACGTAGGCCGGAAGGAAAAACCCAAACTAATGGCCGTAGCCTTCGCCGGAGCGGACTTTGCCGGCGAACTGGCGGTAGCTGTAGATGAAGTAGCCCGTGACGAAGATCATGCCGATGATCCACCAGACAATGGCGACGTGCAGGCCGTAGGCGGGCGCATGCGCGTTCTGGACGGTGAGCGCGAAATCGGGATTCGTACGCGCGGGAAGAACGTAGGGGTAGAGGCCAAACGCGGCGCTCGTCAGCATCCCCACCAGATAGGCGCAGGATGCCAGAAAAGCGCGCAGATGGCTGCGTCGCAGAAAGACCAGGACGAACACCAGGCCGAAAATCGCCAGCACCGGGAAGATAAAGCCCCACGGATGCTGGCGCAGGTTCATGCCGACCTGCGGCTGCACGTAGAGCGTAGCCACGGTGATCGCGACGGTCAGCAGCACCACAAGCGCCCAGAGCGGGCGCACGAGCCATTCCGCCCGCTGTTCCACCGCGCCTTCGGTCTTGAGCGCCACCCATAGCGCGCCATGCATCGCAAGCGCCGCAACGGCCGCCAGCCCCACGAGAATCGTGTACCAGTCGAGAATCCCGGTGACGGCGCCGACGCGGAAATTCGTCCATAGCGGCTCGAAGAACCAATGCCCGGCGTTCAAGGGAACGCCGCGAACCACGTTGCCCAGCGCGGCGCCGAAGAAGAGCGCCAGCAGCAGGCTCGAAAGGCTGAAAACGACGTCCCAGAACGGAATCCAGACCGGGCTGTCGATCTTGCTGCGAAATTCGATCGAAGTGCCGCGCAGCACCAGCAGCCACAGCACCATGATCAGCGGCAGATAAAACCCGCTGAAGCTCGACGCGTAGAGCACCGGGAAGGCCAGGTAAAGAACTCCGCCGGCGGCAAGCAGCCAGACTTCGTTCCCGTCCCACACCGGGCCGATCGATCCGATCACGGTGCGGCGCTCTTCCCGCGTTCTCGCAACGAACAGATGGACAATGCCGGCGCCCAGATCGAAGCCGTCGAGAACGACGTAGGCGGCGAGCATCAGACTGACCAGGCAGAACCAGACCGTCGCCATGGCTACAGCACCTCCGGGCCGCGCTCGATTTCGCGCCACATGAGGAAAAAGAACAGCAGGCTCAGCAGCCCATAGAGGCCGAGGAAGCCTACGAAGGTGAACAGCGCGTTGCCCGACGATACCTGCGTCGAATAGCCCGCGTTCGTGCGCATCAGCGAATAGATCAGCCACGGCTGCCGGCCCGCTTCGGCGGTGATCCAGCCGGCCGTATTCGCGATGAACGGAAACGGCAGCGCCAGCAGCAGCGCCCACAGCATCGCGCGCGTCGAGAACAGCCGCCCACGCCACAGCAGGAACCCGGCGATGAGCAGCACCGCGACGAAGATCGTCCCCAGTCCCACCATGATGTGATAGCTGTAATAGACCAGCGGCACCGCGTCCGGCCATTCGTTTTCGGGGATGCTGTCGAGCCCCTTCACCTCGGCCGCCCAGCGCCGGTAGGTGAGAAAACTGAGCACGCGCGGAATCGTCAGCGGATTATCGAGCCGGCGCTTCTGCATGTCGGGCTGGCCGAGAATGGCGATCGGAGCGCCGGCTTGCGAATGAAACAGGCCTTCCATGGCGGCGAATGTGGCCGGCTGGTGGCTGGCGACCATTTTGCTCTGGCCGTCGCCGGTGGGGAAAACCATCAGCAGCGCGGCGATGAGGCCCACGGTGACGCCGGTGCGGACGAACAACTGGCCGTACGTCTCGTGGCGGTGCGAGAGCAGGTAAAACGCGCCGATCGACGCCATGAGGAAGGAGGCGGTGACGACCGCGCCCATCATGTTGTGCGCGTACTCCCACCAGACCCACGGATTGCCAAGCAACCCGAAGAAACTCGCCAGCCCGAACAGGCCGTTCGGACCGGTCGTATAGGCCACCGGGTGCTGCATCCACGCGTTCGTCGCGATGATGAAATAGCCGGAGAGCCAGGAGCCGAAAAACAGCGCCAGCGCCGCGGCCCAGTGAGCGCGCGGGCTGAGCCGTTTTTCGCCGAAGAGCAGCAGGCCCAGAAAACTCGATTCGAGGAAGAAGGCGAAGACGCCTTCCATCGCCAGCGTCTGGCCGATCACGCCGCCCGCCGACCGCGAGAACTCCGCCCAGTTCGTGCCGAACTGGAATTCCATCGGGATGCCGGTGACGACGCCGAGAGCGAAGCTGATCCCGAAAACGCGCAGCCAGAAGCGCACCGCGCTGTTGTAGCGTTCCTCGCCCGTGCGCAGCGCCTGCGTCTTCAGAATCAGGATGAGCAGGGCGAGGCCCATCGTCATCTGGGGAAAGATGTAGTGGAAGGTGACGGTAAAGGCGAATTGCAGTCGGTCGATCGGCAGCGCGTGGTCCACCAGCGAACTCCCTGTACAACCTTGCGATCAGGGTATCCGGGCCTGCCCGCCGCTACAAGTGGGATTCGGTCGCGCCCGGCGGCGAGCGCCGCCGGGCGCGTTCCTCTTCTGATTTCTCGCGGCGTTTAGAACTGATGCCCGCCCTGGAGTTCCCGCACGATCTCGCCGACGAAGGATTTGGCGTCGCCGAAGAGCATGAGCGTTTTGTCCATGTAATAGAGCGGGTTGTCGATGCCGGCGAAGCCGGGACTGAGGCTCCGCTTGATCACCATCACCGTGCGCGCCTTGTCGACGTCGATGATCGGCATGCCGTAGATGGGACTCGATGGGTCGGTGCGCGCCGCGGGATTGGTGACGTCGTTCGCGCCGATTACCAGCGCGACGTCGGTTTGCGGCATGTCCGAATTCACCTGGTCCATGTCGAGCAGTTTGTCGTAAGGGATGTCGGCTTCGGCCAGCAGCACGTTCATGTGTCCGGGCATGCGGCCGGCAACCGGGTGAACGCCGAAGCTGACGTTAATGCCCTGTCGGGTGAGGATGTCGTACAGTTCGCGGACCTTGTGTTGCGCCTGGGCGACCGCCATGCCGTAGCCGGGCACGATGACGACGTTGCTCGCCGCTTTGAGAATGTCGGCGGCATCCTCGGGCGTGGCGGAGCGAACCGTGCGCTCCTCCGCTCCGGCGGCGGGACCCGCCTGCACCTGACCGAAGGCGCCGAACAGAACATTCGAGAACGACCGGTTCATCGCCTTGCACATGATCACCGACAGGATGAAACCCGAAGATCCGTCGAGCGCGCCGGCGATGATCAGCACCTTGCTGCTCAGGACGAAACCGAGCAGGGCGTCGGCCAAGCCGGCGTAGGAGTTCAAGAGCGAGATCACCGTCGGCATGTCGGCCCCGCCGATCGGCGTCACCAGTAGCACGCCGAACAACAGCGAAACGCCGACCATGATCGGAAACAGGACGGTGAGTCCCGGCCGGAACATCAGCGTGATGCCGAGGATCACCGCCGCGCTCAGCACCGCCAGGCTGACGATGTTCTGTCCCCGGTAGGTGATCGGCCGCTGCGGCAGGATCTCCTGCAGCTTGCCCGCGGCGATCAGGCTCCCGGTGAAAGTCAGCGACCCGATGATGACTTCGAGCGCGATCTCGATCATCCCGAACTTCGTGAGGTGCGCGGGGTTGGCGTAATACTCGGAGATGCCGATCAGAGCGGCCGCCAGCGCGCCGAAGGAATGGCTGAGAGCGGTTCGCTGCGGCACGGCCGTCGTCTTGACGAAGCCCAGCGGGACGCCGACGGCGCCGCCGATGGCGAGCCCGATCAGGATCCACTTGTATTCGATGATCCCCGTGGCGGCCAGCGTGGCGAGAATCGCGATCACCATCCCGATCTCGCCGGCGCGCACGCCGCGGCGCGCGGTTTCCGGCGAGCTGAGCCATTTCAGCGAAAAGATGAACAGGATGGAGGCGGCAAGGTAGGCGAACTCGGTGATGACGTGCGCGGCGTTTGGACTCATGACTTTTTCGACCCGCCAAGTTTGAACATGCGCAGCATCCGCTCGGTGATGATGAATCCACCGACGGCGTTGCTGAAGGAGGCGGCCACGGCGATCGTTCCCAGAATTACGGCCAGCTCTGTTTCCTTCCGGCCGGCGATGATCATGGCTGCGACCACCACGACGGCGTCGAGCGCGTTTGTGAGCGACATCAAGGGCGTGTGAAGCAGGCGGGAGACGCGCTGGATTACACCGAATCCGACGAATCCCGCCAGCACGAACACGTACAAGCTGATAATGAAATCCGCTGGCATTCGCCTTCCTCCTTCCTTGTTCAGGCCTTTTGAGGCGTTGAAAGCTTGAAGAACTCACGCACGCGCGGCTGAACGATTTCGCCGCCGCGGGTGAGGAGGGTTTCCCGGAGAATCTCGTCGTCGCGGTCCAGATCGATCCGGCCATCCTTCACCAGATGGAGCAGGAACATCAGCGAGTTTCGGGCGTACATGAAACTGGCGTGATAGGGCACGGTGCTGGCGAGATTGAAATAGCCGACCAGGGTGACGCCGTGCTCGACGACAATCTCACCCGAGCGGGTCAGCTCGCAATTGCCGCCGCGTTCGGCGGCCATGTCGATCACCACCGATCCCGGCATCATGTGGCTGACGGCATCGCCCGTCACGAGCAGCGGCGGCCGCTTGCCGGGAACCGTGGCAGTGGTGATCACGACGTCGCTTTCCCCCACCACGCGCCCGAGCAGTTCGCGCTGGCGCTCGTAGAAGGCTTCGTCCTGCGCCTTCGCGTACCCGCGTTTGTCTTCGGCCCCGGCGGTTTCGAGCGGCAACTCCACCACGCGGCCGCCGAGGCTCATGATCTGTTCCCGCGCCGCCGGACGCACGTCGTAGCCCGACGTGATCGCGCCCAGCCGGTGCGCCGTGGCGATGGCCTGCAAGCCGGCCACCCCGGCCCCGATGACGAACACGCGCGCTGGTGTGACGGTGCCGGCGGCCGTGGTCATCATCGGAAACATCCGCGGGAGCCGGTCGGCGGCCAATAGCACCGCCTTGTAGCCCGACACGGTGGCCATCGACGAGAGGGCGTCCATGTTCTGCGCGCGGGTGATCCGCGGCATCAATTCGAACGAGAACGCCGAGACTCCCGCTCCCGCCAACTGCCGCACCACGTCCACCGAGCCGAGCGGCCGCAGGAATCCGATCAATGCCTGGCCGGGCCGCAAGAGCGGCAGGTCGTCGGCGCCGTTGCGGTCGTTGGCGCCGTAGCAGAGCACCTGCAGAATCACATCTGCGGCGGCGAACACCTGGGCGCGGTCGGGCAGAATCTTGGCACCCTTGGCTTCAAAATCGGCATCGGGATAGCCGGCTTCGATGCCGGCTCCGGTTTGTATGACAACTTCCATACCGGCTTTCTTCAGATTCGGGATTACCCCCGGCACCAGGGCAACCCGCCGTTCTCCTGGATAGATTTCTTTGGGAACACCGATGACCATCAGCTCACCTCAACGGGGAAATGATAGGGTCCGAGTATACCCGTATTGCCAAAGAGACAATCGACAACTGCAAATGAAAGCAAGGAGAAATAAGCGGATTGGCCGGCCACCGGCCAGCCACGTTCGCTCCACTCGCAGGGCGTAGGAGAAATTCCGAGCCTCCGTTGCCGAACCCCGGGCATTTCGCTTCCGGGTTCCGGCTTACGCTGCTTTCGTGAACGGGGAGGGAGCGATCCCCGTCGTAGTCCAACACAACAGACTACCCCGCTTGGGGCCAACCTGCAAGAGCGAGTCGATTGACGGATACGGCAATGCAAATGCCGCCTCGCGCTGGAGGCGGGAACGCGGTTGACGCCTTACCCCTCGGTTACGTTGCAGCCGCAGGAAGGGCTGTGAATGCGGATTCGCCGGCGCGAGCGGGGCATTCAGCCTGCGTGCGGCGCGGCGCACGGCAGCTGATTTGGCGCGGCTTCCCTCCAATCCGGAGAGAGGCAAGCCTGCCGAGCGTTGTTTCTGTTCCTCGGGTCGCCGTTGAACCGCGGAGCCGGCGCGCATCGGACGCCGGCTCCGACCGACCCCGCGTGAGCACTACGATGCGAACTTGACGGCCTCTTTCTTTCCCGAGAAGCGAACTTCCTGAATGTCGTGATGGGTCATCACGATCTCGCTGTAGTAGGACTTTTTGTTCAGCTTCACCCATTTGCCCTTCACTCGCCCGATCAACTGGTAGTTCCGCATCACTTTCACCTGGCCGTTCGCCTCGTTGGCGATGAGGCGGTAATGGCCGGGCTTGAGTTCGAGGTTGAGAAGTTTTGTCTCGTGGTCGAGATCGATATGGGTGGAGAGTGTTTTGGCGAAAGCGGGCGCTGCCATCGCGAAAAGGCAGGCCGCCGAAACCAGTAAAGACACACGAAGACGCATGAGAGAACCTCCCGGAGAATACCTGAATCGGCCCGGCAATGCCGAGCGGAGGCCGCTATGTACGACCCCCACTTAAAAAGATGCAAAAAGGCGGAAGAGCGGGGGTCAGAAAGTGGGCGAGCCGGCCAATTCGCGATAGACGCCGATGGTCTCCTCGACCATGCGATCGGCCGAGCCTTCTTTCCGCACGAATTCCAGGCCGCCCGCAACGAGCCGGCCTGCCAGCCCGGGATCTTTCAGCAGGCGGATCACCGCGTCCGCCAGCGCGGCGGGGTTGCCAGGCGGGACGAGCAGGCCGGTTGAGCCATCGCGGACGATTTCCGGAATGCCTCCGGTCGACGCGGCCACGACGGGAACCCCGGCGGCCATCGCTTCGAGCAGAACGCTGCCCAGGCCCTCCTGCCGGCTGGGCAGGACGAAAACGGCGGCCGCGGCGAGAAGCGTGGAAATCCGCTCCGGCGGCCAGAAGCCGGCGAAAAGGATTCTGCCACCTCCGGCTTTCGAGGCTTGCCGCTCGAGCTTCGCGCGCAGCTTCCCTCCACCGACGATCGCCACTCTCGCGTCGGGCGCCGTGGCGTGAATCCGGTCCGCGGCGGCGATCAGGTCCGACTGGCCCTTTTCGGCGCCGAGATGGGCGACGTTGAGAATCAGCCTGTCCGCCGGAGTCAGATGAAACAGGCGCCGGACGCGCTCGCGCTCGGCGCCATCGGGAGCCGTCGCGCCGAGCGGAATGCCGTCGCGAACCACGGCGATCCTGCCCGGATCGAGGCCGGCGGCGATCAGGCCCTGTTTCACCGCCTCGGAAACGGCGATCACGCGATCGGCGCCGGCGAACTTCCACCGGGTGAGAAACGACGCGGAAGCGAAAGCGACCCGGCGCGACACGACGAGTTTGGGTCGCCGGGAAAACGGCACGCAGGACCGGGCGAGCAGAGCGATGCCGTGCGCGCGGCCCGTATGGCAGTGAAGGATGTCAACGTGTTCCCGGCGAAGAAGGCTGGCCAGGCGCAGAATGGCGAAGGGATCGGCGTCGTTGCGGGCGGCCAGGGGCACGACAGCGAACCCTGCGCGGCGCGCGCGATCGTAAAGCGATGATTTTGCCGGCGCGGCCAGCGTCGCGCTCACGCCGCTCCGCACCAGCCCTTCCACCAGCAGAAGGACCTGCCGCTGGCCGCCCCGCCAGGCAAGCTCGGTATCGACGTGGAAGGTGCGCATCGACTTCGGGACGGAAGGCTACCGCGAACAGCCGGTTTCGGCAAAGCGGAAGAGGCCGAGGACCGAGTCGGCGTCTGGCCGCGGGACGTGGACGATCAGTGCGCGGGAATGCCGGTGGGGGTCGGCAGTTCGAGGTTGTGCATGCCGGACCACAGGAAACCCGCGGTCGCCGCGGCTTGCGGCACCCACCAGAGCCGCCGCAGCCAGCGGTGACGGCTGGTGGCAAGGCGCGTGGCCAGCCAATCGAGGCCAACCGGGCCGAGCTGCATGGCCGGATAGATTGCCGCCGAATGGGCGAAGGGTCGGAGCAGCGGGTCCAGCTCGCGGTAATGTGTCATTGCCTCGCGTGTGGTGCGCGCGTCGAAGAAGGCGGCGCCGTGCTGCGCCACACCGAGCAGAAGCCAGGCGCGGCGCTGCGGGCGTGACATCCGGGGCGGGCGTGGCCGCTGCTCGGGAATCCATTCCGGATGGAAATCCGGTTTCGGCAACAGGCGTTCCGGAAACGGCGGCGCGGGAAAGAGCGTGGCGCGCAGGTCAGGAGTGGCCTTTTCCAGCACCTGTGCCCGCGCGCGAGGAGCCGCGGCGCAGGTGATGAAAACCAGGGTCGCCAGCGCCAGAAAAAGGCGGAGCGCTTTCGATGATTTTTTCCAGTGGCGCATCGACGCCACCGTAACAGGCGCTCCGGGTCCAAACCCATAACACACTCGTACCCACCGTAATCACCGTACCGATACCGTTGAGCAGGACGGTCCTGATACCTGATTCGGGTAGCGCCCTACAGCGGAAAAATGCTCTTGAGAAATGCGGGCAGGCTTCTCATGGGCACTGGCGCACGGCCGGGAGAGCGCCGACTATAGCTTCCAGGGGCAGATGTTTAAGGACAGCCCGGTGAGGAAAGTCCCCAAACGGTAAGAATCAGCGCGCAGCCGGCACGTAGACTCGCGCCGGTCCCAGCAACTCGATCCCGCGCTGCTCGACCGACAGTTGCAGAACGCGCGAAATTCGGCTTCGGCCCGAGCTTGGCGCGGAAGGTGAGACGGAACTGCTGCGCCAAAGAGTCCGTGATCTCCTTTAGAAACGGAGTGAAATTGACCGGCGTGCGGCTGCCGACCTGGTAGTTTCTGCCGCCGGTTTCGAGAGCGAGCCGCGCCAGGCACGACTGGCCGTTGTTCACCAGGTAGAGATTCCGGCTGTAAAAGGAAGAGCCACTTGCGAAGATCGAGTCGACGATCGCGCCCTTTTTCTGCGCTGCATCGATGGCGCGCTGAAGGTTGATGTTCAGGCCCGGGGTCGATTCGCGGATGCCGTAGAAAATGTCGATGCCGTCGGAAATCAGAAGAACCACGCGGCGGTTATGGTCGGCGGGCCAGCGCTTCATCAGATCGGCGAGGGCAAGATAGATGCTCGAGGACTCCTCGATCCGGCCGAGGGGCAGCCGCAGCGCCTTGAGAGCCAGTTCGCGATCGGCGGTAAAGGGCTGAGTCATGGTGGCGCTGCCGTAGTTGGCATACGCGATCGCGACGCGCGAATCGGGCGGGAGTTCGCGAACGAAGTTCGAGACGTCTTTCCACTGCAGCGCGACCTGCTGGTCGAGCGAATCGTCGATCAGCACGGCGAGATCGACTCCATTGTTCGGGCCGCGAAGCGGTTCCCAGGCAAGGACCGGACGAACTTTGCCGTCCTGGCGGACAACGACGTCTCCTTTGGTGATGGGAGGCAGAGCGCCCGTCCGGTGATTGATAACGGTGACGGTCGCGGTCATGACGTCGGGCGCCTGATTTGCCGTTTGCGCCGCCGCGGAGGCCGTCATGGCGGCCAGGAAAAGGAGCAACAAGCCAAGGATTTTCGCGGGTTTCACGTTCAGGCCCTCCTGTTCATAGGATGCACTGCGGCGGGCCGGCGGATTCAGCCGAGTGGATACTCCACACCGGGCTCCCATGGCGTCAGCCAGAAATCGACGGAAATCCAAAAGCTATAGGCGAACCGCATGAGGCCAAGGCAAACGAGAATCCCGATCGAAACCCACACGAATATCTGCGTGGTGACCGGCGCCTGCGACAGCCGGTGAATCGGCAACGCCGCCGCATAGAGCACCGCGACGAGCAACGCCGACGCGATGAAATTCAGATACATCGCCCCGACGTAGTAACCGGATTCCGGATAATAAGTCAGCCGGCAGCGCGGGCAGGCCGGCAACAGTTTCAGCCAGCCGGCAAAGAGCGGGCCTTGACCGCAGTTCGGACACACGCAGGCGCGGGCGGTGCGAAGCGCCTGGGCGAAGGGCGGTTTGGGACGGTGAGGCATGGGCGCGAACGAATATTGTAATGCCGGGACGTAGCGGAAGGCTCGAACAACGGGCCATCGTGGCTCACTCTGACTTGTCGCTTTCGGGGTCCTTCGCTTTGCCCAGGATGACGGTGCCGCGCGGTTTCGCGGCCTGTGCGGACGATGGTGTTCAGCCGCGCGAGGCCCGCGGGGCAGCGGCCGGTTGCCCGCGGCCGATCAGGAGCGCGTCGAGCGAAAGCGGGCCCGGACCGACGGCAAGCAGGAAAAGCGAGCCGAGCAGCATCGCCACGTCGGTGCGCGATTCATGCGCCGCGGCCCAGAAACCATGCTCGAGCCAGTACGGGAATTTAGTCTCGAGCATGGCCACGACTATGTCGATCACGAGCGGCAGAGCGGCCAGGCGCGTGAACAGTCCGGCGAGCAGCATTGCCCCGCAGATCACTTCCACCGCGCCGACGAACGGAGCCATGAAATGCGGATTCGGGATGCCGATCCGGATGAAACGCCCGACCCCGAGCGTGGCCGGAAAGAGAAATTTCTGGATTCCTTCAGAAAGGAAGACGCCGCCGGTCGCCAGCCGGATCAGCAGCACGGCGGGCGGGGCCTCGACGGGAAGCAGCCAATCACGCAATTTCATCGGTACGCCACCTCGTTTCGTGCGAGCATAGCACTCCCTTTCCCGTCGGGATACCCGCCGACGGTAACGCTTACGGCGCATGCCCGCATCTGATGGGGAAGGCCCGGCTAAAATGGCGCGGGCGCTGCCGCCGGCAGGCCAGCGGCGCGACCCCCGGGATAAATGAGGTCGAGTTGAATCGGACGAGACTCGATTAGGAGGCTCTGTGAGTTACGCGATGACTTACCTGTTCCTCTTCGCACGAATCCTGTACGGCGGTTTTTTTCTGATGAGCGGCTTCAATCATCTCTCGAAACGGCAGATGTACACGCAATATGCGGCCTCGAAAAAAGTTCCGGCGCCCATGGTGGCTGTGCTCGGCACGGGTGCTTTGTTGACCGCTGGCGGGCTGAGCATTCTTCTGGGGGTGTATCCACAGATCGGATTGTGGCTGATCGTGGCGTTTCTGTTGGGCACCACGCCGTTGATGCACAATTTCTGGTCGGTAAGCGATCCCAATCAGAAGGCCATGGAAATGATTCAGTTCCTGAAGAACATCGCGCTGTTGGGCGCAACGCTGATGATGATCGTCTTCACGTACTTCCTCGCCCTTCCCTGGCCATTCCGGATGGTGCAGTAGGCGCACCCGATCTTCAGTTCAGCGGCCCGGCGCCGGCGCGGCGTTTGGCGTCGTTGCGGGCGGCGGCACCACGGCCAGGAAGGCGCGCGAGAAGGCGGCGTAAGGCGTCCCGGCCAGGATCGTCACCGCCTGAAGCGTGTACCGGCCGAGTTCCAGCCGGTCCAACGGCAACTGAATGCGGAACGACGCCGTGCGCGTGGCCGCATCGTATGCCGCCGGAGCCACCAGCGGTGAACGGCTGACCTGCACGCCGTTGCGGAAGAAGACCAGGCCGGCGCGCAACGCTTGCGCGTCGGCTTTCGACGGCAGGTAGGCCTGGAAAAAGACGTAGAGGGTCTGGTCGCGCGTGAAAACGTTGGTAACGCTCGGGCACGATCCGCTCGCCCGAAACCTCGAGCGGTGAGTGAGCGAGCGAGCCGCCGATCGCCATGCCCTCGGTTTTCACTTCCGAGGTCTTTCCCACCGGAACCAGCTGGCTCGACAGCAGAACCGAACTCACTCCCATCCGGCCCGAAACCGGCGCCGGAATATCGAGCGGCTCCTGGAACGTCCCGATGCGCCCGGTGTCATTCTCGCGGGCAACGAATTTCAAGCGATAGGAGCCGGGGGTGAGGATGACACCGCCCTGATAGAGCAGCGTGCGATGGGCGTACTGCTCGTAATGCTCCGAGCCGAGGCGAACGGTGATCGTGTCCTGAAGCGCGGCGACCGGGCGGCCTGTTTTCGCGTCACGTACTTCGGCGGCGAAATCGAACTGGTCTTCGTGGCTGCCCTTTTTCCGCGCCCATTGGAGCGTGCTGGCGGGCAGCTTGGCCGCGATCGGAACGAACACCTCGCGCGAGTTCAGGCGGAAGACGGTGGTTTCGAGAGCGATCGGAAGCTCGAGGATCGGGCTTTCGGAGCGAAGGGCATCGAAGAGCTGCTGCTCGCGATCTTCCTGCGTGAAATGGGCGAAATCCTTCGGCCCGTAGTAGCCGGTGCGGTAGCGAAGGCGGAGGCCTTTGCGATTCACCTTCACCTTGATCTCGCGCCAGCGGCCGTTCGGGCGGGTGTCGGTCGGCGTATAGCCAAGCAGGTAATACCCGTCGGTATCCGCCTGCACCTGGCTGAACGCCTTCGAGAGATTCCCGAGATCGAAAAACGCGCGTCCGCCGGTGTCGGCGGCGAGCGTTTCGAGCGTGTCGCGCGAATTCTCTCGCATCTGTTGCTGGCTGACGACGGATGCGCCGGAAAACATCGCCGTACCGCCCGCGGCTGCGTGGCTCGCGTCGCCACCGGGAATTTCGGCGAACAGGCCGCGCGCGTCAACCGAATAGAACGAAACGTCGGCCCGATTGGCGGCGTCGGTGGCCGCTTCGACCGCGGTGCGGTTCTCCTCGCCCGTCTGCGTGATGCCGCCGGTGAACTGCATGACGATCTTCTTGCCGGGGATGGCGGCGAGGAGCTGGGCGAGGTCCTGCATCGCCTCGAGCTTGCGATCGGTATTGAAGACGTTGAATTCGGTATCGTCGGGCGTCCAGGCGGCGCCGGTATCCTCGGTGGCGCTGGTTTCGCCCTCCTGCGTCGCGGCCGAGGCCAGGTCGGCAAGATTCGAGTCGACTCCGGGCTCGAGCCGGTCGAGCGCGGCGAGAAGCGTCTCTTTATCGTTGGTGAAATTGGAAAGCAGGCCCAGGCGATTGCCGAGCGCGACCACGCCCACAAGGTCGGCCGGGCTCATCTGGTCCTTCACGAAATGGATGGCCGCTTCGCGCGCCCGCAGCAGATCGTCGGTGTGCAGCGACGTCAAATCGAAGAACAGCAGGATCAATCGCCGGTCGCGCACCACGGGCCCGAGATCGCTTTTCGACGGCGAGCCGGCAACCGGAACCACCACCGGTTGCCCCGCGCCCGCTCCGGCGCTGGCGCTGGCAAAACCTTCGACGTCGGCGTAGACGAACGACGAAATCCTCTGCGGTTTCCCGTCCTCGAACACGGTGAAATCGCTCGGTTTCAAGCCCTTCACCGGCCGGCCGGAGGAGTCGGTCACTTCGACGTCGACGACGACCAGGTTGACTGTAGTTCGCAGGACCGAGGGCTGGCGGCGTCCCTGCCGTGAAGCCGGTCGCGCCTGCCCGGGCGCCTGGGCGCCGAAGGCGAGTTGTGCGGCAAGCAGAATGGCAATCGCGGTCTTCATTAGAAAGACATCCGTACAGTGAGATCCATCGTGCGCATATTGCCGACCGAGGTCACCCGGCCATAGCTGGCGGAATTGACGACGGTGTCGAGGCCGGTGAAATGCGGCGTGTTCGTCAGGTTCTGCGCTTCCCAGCGCACATCGAGGCGGCGCAGCCGGTCCTGGCCGAAAACGAAGCTGCGATCGAGCCCCATGTTCAGGCTGAACATGCTTGGCCCGCAGATCGTATTGCGCGCGGCGTCGCCGTATTGCCCGGCGGGGGGAAGAACAAAAGCGGCCGTATTGAAAAATTCGCCCGTATTACCGGGACCAGCGCAACCGCTGGCGACCTGATCGGCGCGCAGGGAGAAACTGGCTCCCGTGGCGGCGTTGTTGGTGGATGCGCCGAGGACACGCGCGGTGTAGGGCGTGCCGCTGTTGATCATGAAGATGGCGTTCACGCGGTAATTGCCGAACAGGCGCTCGGCCCAGCCGCCGCGGGCCCAGTGCTGGCGCGTGCCGAAGGGGAGCTGGTAGAAGGTGAATCCGCGGAACTGCTGGCGGATGTCGAAGGAGGAAAGCCCGCGTTCGGCGCGGAAATTATTGTCGTTCTGCACGACCGCGGCCGTGCCGCCGCCGAACGTGCTGGCGTCGTCGATCGATTTCCCGAAGCCGTAATCTCCGACGAACATCAGCCCGTGCGTCGGCCGCTTGCGCACCACCAGATGTCCCGCGTGGTAAATCGACGAGGCGCCAAACGTATCGTAAATGAAGCCGCTGGCCACCTGGCTCTGCCCGTCGGGAGTGAGCGGGCTGCCGGGCGGCGCGTTGTGGGGAGCGATTTGGAAATCGAGATGAGTGCCTTTCGTGCCGGTGTAGTAGACGTCGAGCATCCAGCCGTCGCGGAATTGCCGCTCGATCGAGAGATCCCAGATCTGCGCGTAGCCGACGCGATAGTTGGGATCGATGGCATAGGTGTTCTGGGCCGTCGTCGGTGGCGCGGGCGGGAAACCGTCTTCGAGCGTGAGAATGCTGGAAGCGCTGGTCAGCCGCGTCTGCGCCTGGGCGAAGGGCGGCTGATTCGCCATGTCGAAAGCCAGTTGCTGGTAGATCGACTCGTTGTAGAAGACCGAATAGCCGCCGCGCACGATGGTCGAATCGTTGCGGAACGGCTGCCAGGCGAAGCCGACGCGCGGCGCGAAGTTGTTCGGGTCGCCGCGAACCAGCGAGCGCGGCAGCGGCCCCGAAAACGGGCCCGCCTCGCCGGGAATGACGACGGCGACCTGGCCAAGGCCGGGATTCACGTCGAGATTGGCGATGGCGTTGTAAAGCTCGATGGGCGGAGTGACGTAGTCGTAACGCAAACCGTAGCTGAAACTGAAGCGCGGACGAATCCGCCAGTCGTCCTGGACGTAAGCGTCGTAGCCCCAACTGCGGAAGTAGCTGGCCGCGCTGCCGTACCGCGTGTTCGTGGATTGCGGCAGGCCAATCAGGAAATCGGCGAAATCGAGGCCGGTGCCGGGAACCGCCTGCCCCTGCGAATTGAGCTGGCTGGTCATCAGTCCGGTGAAGGTGAACGAGCCGCGGGGGATCGGGTCGCCGAGCTTGTTCCAGTCGATGCGGCGAAGCTCGAAGCCGGAGGTGAGCGTGTGCTTGCCGTGCGTATAGGTGATGCCGTCGTCGAAGCGCCAGGTCTGGTTGCGGTTGAGCGCGGGCACGGGATCGCTCAGCCCCGTGAAGCTGGTAAACCCGATCTGCGGAATGCCGTAGTTCATCGGAGCCGGGGAGACGCCGGTGATGCCGAGCTCGCCGGCGATGTTATTCACGAAAGAATTGTTGCTGAGCACCTCGATGCGGCTGCGATTGAAATTCAGGCTCGTCACGTTGATGAGGCGCGGCGTCCAGTTCTGCACGAGCGAGAGATCGACGTTCTGATTCCGCGTGAGCGTGCTGCCGCCTACCGCCGGGAAATTGGTGAGCGTGTCGGCGTTGGAAGATTCGAAGTTGTAGCCGCCGTTCAGGCTGTAGCGGGAAGAGATCGTGTGCAGCACGTGGACGTTGACGAAATTGCTCGACGTCGGCACCGTGCCCTGCAAATGAAAATTCTGCACGAAGCCGGGCAGGTTTGGATCGGGAATGTACTTCAGCAGGCCGAGCGCCGCCGAATTGATCATGCCCGAGGGGATTTCGCAGCCGAGCGAGGTGCGCGGCCCGCTGAGGTTGGAAGTGGGATCGTAGAGCTGCGCGTTGCGGTCGCAGAAATTGCCGGTGCGTTCCGGGGACGTGGGAACGGTGGAAAAACTGTCGATCGGGCTCTCCTGGCGGTCCAGGTTGTAATTGGCGAAAAAGAAGGTGCGGTCGCGCCCGTCGTAAATGTGCGGCAGGTAGAGCGGACCGCCGACGCTGCCGCCGAAATGCTCGTTGTAGTGGCCGATTTTCGCCGGCGTCACCCCGTTCAGCGCGTAGGGGCGCGCATCCCAGACGGAATTTTCGTAGCGATTGAAAAAGTTGAACCGGACGCGGTTCACCGATCGACTCAGGAATCGCCGCCGCGCATACAGGCCGGCAACGCTGCCGGCGGCAGCTCCCGGCCCGCCGCGCCGGCCAGGACCACCGCGGAAACGCCCCGGACCGCCGCGCATCATGGGACCACCACCGGCCATGCCTCCCGGGCCGCCCATCTGGCCACCCATCGGACCGCCCATCGGACCACCGGGACCACCGGGCCGGAAACCACCCAGATTCAGATTGGCGCCAGGCAGCGTGTCAACCCCGCGGCCAACCGATCCGCTCATTAGAAAAGAATCGGAAGAGGCGGCCGTGCCGAGCGGTTCGGTGGAAAGCGTGGCCGTGGCCTGCGCGGCGGATTGGCCAGTCACCTGTTCGGAGGACTGCTGGCCCTCGTTCGGACTGGTTCCCTCGCCGGCGCCGATATCGACCTGCTGAAAACCTCCCATGCCGGAGCGCATGGCGTTCAGCACACCGGCGGGGATGGCGCCGCGGGGCGCACCTTGCTGGCCGGGACGGCCGTTTGCCTCGGCTGGCCGCGAACCGGCTGGAGGCCTTGCTCCGGGCCTGACCGGGGCGCTGCCGCGAGCGCCAGCCGCTTCCGGCACATGGCTGGGCGCGGCGAGTTCCGCGAGAGTGGCCACCTGGATGGTAAGGCCAAGGGTTGCGCCGGTGGCCGTGAGGCTCACCTGGCCCGATGCCGGCGAAAAGCCGAGCATCGTCGCTTCCACCTGATACCGGCCGGCAGGAAGGGTTGGGAATTCGAATTTACCGGAGGCGTCGGTCCAACTCATCCAGGCGCGCCGGGAAGCCAGATTCTCCGCGCGAACCGTGGCGGAGGGAACCGGGATTCCCTGACTGGTCTTGACCATGCCGGAAAGTCGCGCCGTCCCTCGATCTTGCGCGCGAGCCCGTGGGTTGACAAAGGCCAGGAATAGAAAAACGACCGCGAATGCGGTTGCGGCCTTGCTGCCGTGCTTCACCAGGAAACACCTCGAACCATCCCCGCAGTCCTTTGGACGGAGCGGAGGGGAAAACGGTTACGTGAGATACAGGCCACAGGAGGCGGCCAGCGCACACCCAGGACTGCCCGCGCAATGGGGTTTCCGTAGCACAGGCACCCCTGCCTGTGCGCTTTTGGCGCTGGCGATACTGTCAGTCAAGCACACAGGCAGAAGCGCCTCCGCTACCGGCTATCCCAGCGTGGGGCGTGGCGTGCCGGGCCGGCGCCTAGCTCGCCGCTCGACGCCCGCTTCAGGGTTTCGCCGCCAGTTCCGGTTCGGGAGAGACGTAGGGAACGTGCTCGGAAGCGAGCCGCGCGTTGAGCTGCGCCAGCTTGCCCGACAGGACAGCGTCGAGGCGCTTCCCCACTTGCGCAAGCTGGTCATCGAAGATGCCAATATATTTTTCCTGCGCCACGGTTGGCCGGCCGGTGTAGCCCTCGACCTGCCCGGTGAGCTGGCCGACGCGCGAGCGCAGATCGAGATGCTCCGGAGAGAGCGCGGGAGGCTCGAGATCGTCGCGAATCGGGCGAAGCTCATCGCGAATCTCGCCGGCGAGCTTCAGCGCTTCGGGATCGGAAACTTCCGTTTGCAGTTCCGCCAAGTGCCCGTCGATTCGCTTGATCCGTTCGAGCGACTCGGCAATCGAGTAGTCCATCCCGAGCAGCCGAGCCACGGCATCGTGATAAGCGGCAAGATCCGCCGGGCTGATCCTGATCCGCGGATTCATGACCACTTCGAGCTTCCGAGAAACGGTTTCGCCGAGCGCGTCCAGCCGGACCGTATATTCGCCCGGCAGCGCGAGCATTCCCGGAAGCCCCGGCGCGCGCCAGGCCTTTTGCGGATTCGGCACGATGCCCACGAGGGGATTCTCGCGCAGGTTCCAAACGACGCGATTGATGCCGCGAGTCCCCGGGCCATCGAGTTCGCGCAGCACATGTCCGGCGGAATCGAGAATCGTGAGCTTCACCTTCTCACCGTTCGGCGTCGCTTGTTCGAGGTAATACGAAATAATCGAGCCATAGGGTCTGTTCTTGGCGACCCAGACCTGTCCGCCGACGGTGCTCGTATCGCTCCACGGGATATAGCGGATGGCAGGCATGGGTTTGAAAAGGGCCACTTTGTTGGCCGTCGCCGCGGCGATATGCTGCAGCGGCGTGGCGTCGTCAAGAATGTAGAAGCCGCGGGCGTGCGTGGCGATGATCAGATCGTTGTCGCGCGGATGAACCTTCAAATCGGTCACCGGCAGCGGAGGCAGGCCCAGCCGCAGATCGGTCCAGTTTTCCCCGCCATCGAACGACGCGAAAATTCCAAGCTCCGTGCCGGCGTAGAGCAGATTCGGCTGCCGCGGATCCTGCGAGACGATGTGGACGTAGCCGTGCAGCCCGCTCGAAATCGCCGTCCACGTCTTGCCGTAGTCGCGCGTGAGGTAGGCGTACGGGGCGAAATCGTTCATCTGGTGACGGTCGAAGGACACAAAGGCCGTGCCGGGAGCGAAGTGCGAAGTCTTGACCGAAGAAACCCAGCTTCCGGACGGCAGGCCCTCGATGTTTCCCACCACGTTGGTCCACGTCTTTCCGCCATCGCGAGTGATCTGCACGTTGCCGTCGTCGGTTCCTACCCACAGAACATTCGCATCGAGCGGGCTCTGCGCGATGGTCGTAATGGTGCAGTGAAATTCCGCCGTCGTGTTGTCGTAGTCGACCGGGCCGCCGCTCAGGCTCTCCTCTTTCGGATTGTTCGTGGTGAGGTCGGGGCTGATGACCTGCCACGTGGTGCCGCCGTCGGAGGTCTTGAATAAGACGTTCCCGCCGTAATAGAGCATATTCGGATTCGTGGGCGAAATGAGCAACGGAGCGGTCCAATTGAATCGGTATTTCATCGCGCCGGCGCTGGCACCGGCCGTCGCGACCGGATAAGGCTCGATGCGGCGCTCCTCGTGATTGCGCATGTCGACGCGGGTGATCGTGTCCTGCGTGTCGTAGTAGATGATGTCGGGATCGCGCGGATCGACGGCGACGAAACTGCCGTCGCCGAACGGGCAGATGCGCCGCCAGTCGCCGCCCTTGGCGCCCACCTCGTTCCACCGCGTGCTCGGGCCGCGCCAGACTTCATGATCCTGGAAGCCGCCGAGGACGTGGTACGGCACGGCGTTGTCGACGGCCAGGTGATAGACCTGTGCCATCGGGATATTGTTCATGAAATCCCAATGGCGGCCGCGGTCGTTCGAGACGAACAACCCGCCGTCGCTCCCGCTCACCAGCCGCCGCGGATTCGCCGGATCGATCCAGAGAGCGTGGCAATCGCCAAAGAGGTGCGAATACGGAATGGGATGGAACGTTCTGCCGCCGTCGCTCGACACCATCAAGGCGCGCGAGAGGGCGTAGACGCGATTCTCGTCGGTGGGATCGATGCGGATGTTCGAGAAATAAAAGGGGCGCCAATCGATATTGCGGTCGTTATTCACCATGCGCCAGTGGGCGCCCGCGTCGTCCGAGCGCCACAGCAGCCCCTGGCGCGACTGAATGATCGCGTAGACGACGTTCGGATTGCTGCGGCTCACCCGCACGCCGATGCGGCCGAGCGTATCGGTGGGCAGGCCGTTGTGAAGCGCCGGATCGGTGAGCTTGATCCAGGTTTCGCCGCCGTCGGAGGAGCGGTAAAGGCCGCTGCTGGGGCCCCCGCTGCGGAGATGCCAGGGCCGGCGGAGATAGTCGTACATGGCGGCGTAAATGATGTTGGGATTTTTCGGGTCGAACGAGACGTCGCTGGCCCCGGTAGTCGCGTTGACGTAGAGGACGCGCTTCCAGGTGCGCCCGGCGTCGGTCGAGCGATACAACCCGCGTTCGGAATTCGGCCCCCACTCGTGTCCCATCGCCGCGGCATAAACGATATGGGGATCGAGCGGGTTGACGATGATTCGCGAGAAGCGCTCCGTACCCTCGAGCCCGAGATGTTTCCAGGTTTTGCCGCCATCGAGAGATTTGTAGATGCCGTCGCCAAACGAGGCGCTATTCCGCGGATTCCCTTCCCCGGTCCCACGTAAATCACCTCGGGATTATCGGGCGAAATCGCGATGGCGCCGACCGAGAGCGTGTTGCCATGGTTGAAAATGGAATGGAAGGTGACGCCGCCATCGGTCGATTTGAAGACCCCGCCGGTCGAATGCCCCACGTAGAGAATGTACGGATCCCCGGGAACGCCGGCAACGCTCGTCACGCGCCCGCCAAAAACCGCCGGCCCGATCGAGCGCCAATGCAGACCCTGAAGCTGTTCGGGAGACACCTTGGCCCGGGCAGGCGTTTGGCCCGCGCAGAACGCGGCAAAACCGAGAACCAAAGGTAGAGCGCCGGCCAGCCGAAACGCCGGAAAAAACCGGCCTCGGGTCGACGAGACGGTTTTCTCTTCGCCGGTTGAGCTGAAACCGGCCGCGGAACAATTCATGGAAACTCCTCCCTCCCGATGATCTCCCGTCTTCAGGAATCGGCGTCGCGCGGTGCCACCGACGATCAAGCCGAGGAATGGGGGGGCCCCGCAGGGCGTGCGAACGGGGCGGGAGGAGTGCACGCCCTGCGGGTGCGGTCGCGGAATCCGGGGCACGGATTCCGCGCCAACTCGAACCGGAGGCACTACCGCCTCCGGAAGAAGTGGAAAGGCGCTTCGTGAATCTGGAAATTTTCCGGCGGCGTGACGCCAAGCAGATACCGCACGAAATAATCCCAGCGCCGCCGAGTGACGTAGAGAGCGTGCGGCCCGCTGTCGCCGTGATACATGTTGGGAACGAAAAGCATGTCGAAACTCTTGTTGGCCGTCATCAGGGCGTCGACCAGGTGCATCGTTTCGGTGGGATTCACGTTGTCGTCGATGTCGCCGTGAATCAACAGCAGGTGACCCTCCATATGGCCGGCGAGGGTTTCGTTGGCCTGCTGAACGTAGTCCTTGCCTTCCGGCCAGCCCTGATACAGCTCGTTCCACCAGGCCTTGTCGAGACGCGGATCGTGATCGCCGGAGGTGGAAACGCAGACCTTGTAGAAGCCGGGGAACTGGAGGAACGCGTGGGCCGAGCCGTAGCCGCCGGCCGACGTGCCGAAGATGCCGACACGCGTGATATCCATCCACGGATATTTGGCGGCCATCTGCTTGATCATATCCACGTGATCGATGAACACGTTGCCCATGTTGTGATAGGAGAAATCGTGAAAGGCGCGCGAGCGTCCGGTGGTGCCGCGGCCGTCGACCATCACCACGACGAAGCCCAGCTCCGCCATGGATTGGAGCCGCATCGTGGCGCCGAAGGTCTTGGGCACGAAGAATCCCTGCGGCCCGGTGTAGATGTCCTCGAGGATCGGATATTTCTTCGAGGGATCGAAATTCGTGGGCCGCACGATCACGCCGTAGAGATCGGTTTTGCCGTCGGCCGCCTTGCCCTCGAACGGAATCGGCGGCTTCCAGCCCATTTTCACCAGCGCGCTGTCGTCCGTTTTCTCGAGCACGCGCACCACCGATCCGTCGCTCGTGCGCCGCAAAACGGATTCGCCGGGCAAATTCGGCCGCGAGTAGTTATCGACGAAATATTTGCCGTCGGGAGAGACGCTCGCGGTGTGGTCGGCGTCCTCGGGCGTGAGCAGTTTCATGCCGGTGCCGTCGAAATTGATCCGGTAGAGCTGCGTGTAGTAGGGATCGAGGCTCTTCTGGACTCCGCCGGCGAGGAAATAGAATCTGGCGCGCCTTGTCGTCAACCGAGACGATCTGGCGGACCACCCAGTCTCCGTGCGTGACCTGATCCACCAATTTCCCGGTTTCCGTGTTGTAGAAGTAGAGCTGGTCCCAGCCGCTGCGCTCGGACGCCCACAGGAAATCCTTGTCGTGGTCGAGGAAGCGGAACATGGTTTCGCCGGGATCGACATACGGAAACGAATTGGCTTCTTCCCTCAGGATGATTCTCTGTTCGCCGGTATTCGCATCCACTTCGCGCAGATCCATGTACTTCTCCCCACGCCCGTCATACCGGTAATAAAAGTGCTGATTGTCGGGAAGCCAGCGGAAACCGGGACCGCCGATGAATTGAATCTTGAGCGGGGGAGTCTTCACGTCGATGCGCTTGCCCGATTCCAGGTCGAACACAACCGGTTCGGCCTTCGGCAGGATTTCGCCCGGCAACGGGTAGACGTAGTTATACGCAATGGGGCGAAGTTGATTCGGCGGAACGTACTGGAGGCTGGTGAAGCGTCCCGCATTTCTCGAATCGAGGCGATAGGTGACGAGTTTGGTCGAATCCGGCGACCAGAAAACGGCGGGGCGCTCCTGGACGTTGTCGCCGTTCGTGACGTCCTCGGCAACGAGCGTCCGCAGATCGGGAAGCGGCGTGGCGTAGTCGTCACCGGCCACGCCGTCGCGGGTGAGCTGCACCACGGTTCCGGTCGTGACGTCGCGCACGTACAAGTTGTAGTCGCGCACGAAGGCGGCCCATTGGCCGTTCGGCGAAAGCGATTCGAAGCGGGACGCCGCCGTCTCCGGCTTTTTCTTGCATTCGTAATTTTCCAGCGCGCAGGTCCACGCCGCGCCATCGGCCTCGAACCGGATGGATTGGCCGTCCTTCGCAAACTCAAAATCGTAGAAAGGCAGCTCGTTCGCCTTGTACGTCTTTCCCGCCGCGCTGGAAAGCGACGCCGCAAGACGCGCCTGATCGAAAGCGGGACCGCTCGTATTCGCGGCCGGATCGACGACGATGAATTGCCGCCCCTGTGGACCCATCGCGAGATACCAGAATCGGCCACCGTGTCCGATCCAGTTCGAATAGACGTCGGCAATCGACAAGGTTTTCTGCAGATTCCCGGGCAGAAACCGCTCGGCATTCTGATAATCGGCCAGCGTGCCCTGCGCCAGTGCGGAAACGGGCAGAAGAGCAAATAAGACAACTGGCACGATCCACCGGCGAAGAATTGCAGCCATTGTTGTTCCCCCTCGTTCCTGTTCTCTTCCGTCTCGAACCGGGCCGTACGAGTCCTGCCACCCAGCGTTCGCCATGGACCGCACGGAGTTGGAAACTGGCGGTCTCTGCCGGGCCTTCTTTGGAGGGACGCTGGCTAGCTCGGGGATAGCAACAGGCTCCGGCAGCCACGGCTGTTCCCTTTCGAAAGCTGTTCACCAAGCCCGTACTGCGAAACGGAAGGGGAGAACACTTGGTTCATCCCCTCCCGCTCGCATTTCCTGCGGGCCGGAGCCCTACAGCCCCAGCCGGTTTTGCGGCTGAGTTCCGCGGTTAGAAGTCGATCTCCGTACGGAACTGAATGACGCGCGGGCGGCCCTGGTAGTGCGCTGTCGGTTGGTAAAGCGTCGCGTTGGCATACACGATGCCGCCCGGAGCGTTCTGGTCGTTGAAGCTGGTCCCCACCGCCCAGTTCGGATTGTTGAAGGCGTTCAAGAAGGCTGCCTGGACCTTGAGCGACAGCTTCTCATGTATGGGGAAGACCTTGTTCAGCGATATGTCTGTATTGAAGAAGCCCGGACCGTGGAGGAAGAGGAGCTGGCCGATGGAGCCCGGGTTCGTGTTGGGCAGGATCTTGCCCGCGGCATTGAAGTTTGGATTGATCCACTCCGGCGCGTAGGGACTGTTGGCCGTCACGTATACGCCGATGTTGCTCTGGATTTGTTTGGCGGTGACGCCGTTCAGAACGACCCCGCCATCCTGGTTGTTGAAAGTCTGGTAGCCGCCTTGGACCCAGAACGGCATTCCGGACTGCCACGTGATGATCGATCCGACGTTCCAGCCTCCCACAACGCCGTCGAGGAACCGGTTGCTGACTTTGAATGTCCGCCCCCTGCCCACCGGTAGATTGTAGGCGAAGTAGGTGTGGAAGACGTCGCGGATGTCGTAGTCGGACGGGCCCTTGTTGAGGCCGGTGTTACGCAGCGAGATGAAGTCCAACGCGGCAGTGTCCGTCCAGCCTCCGAGGAAGCGACTGGTGAGGCTTTTGGAATAGCTGTAACTGCCGCCAAGGGCAAGTCCGTGGCCGACGGGATGCCGGACGGAGATTTGCAGGCCGTTGTAGGTCGAACCGGCTGGGTCGGAAAGGTAGTACGCCCCGCCGACTGCCCCGTAGGGATTGGCTTGGAAGAAGTTGATGGGGTATGTCCCTCCGCTGTTTCCGCACGGACCGAAGTTCGCGCCCGCCATGTTGCAGAACGTGGAAAAGTTCTGGGCGATGGAGGTCGCCATCGCTCCCGCCTGGCCGGTGGACAGGTCGTAGATGTAGCTCGGGTTGGCGTAGCCGCCGGGATCGGTAGTGCCGCTGGTGAGGCCGTTGCCATTGAACGCGGCGTCGAAGATCGGCGTCGAGACGATACCAGGGTATCCCGTGTTGTCGGCAAACGACTGAACGCCCATCGCCGAGTTGATGGAGTAGTTGCTCATCGCCGACCTGAACTGAGTGGCGAAGCCATTGTTCAGGGTGTTGACCTCGTTCAGGTTGAAGGTCTGCCACTCGTGCACGCCATGATTGCCGACGTAGTCGACTTCGACCACGAAATTACCTGGCAGTTGCCTCTGAATGCCGAAGGTCCATTGCTGGACGTACGGCTGCTTGAGGTTGGGATTGACGCCGCCGAAGTAGGGGTAGCCGAAGAAGGCGTACGTCGACTCGGGCAGAGCACTTTGGTAGCTCGGCGGCGTGGCCGTCGACTCGACCGCGTTGTAGAGGCCCGAGCTGTCGAGCGTTAGCGAGCCCGGGGCGAACATGCCGGCCGAGGACGAATAGTAGAGGTACTGAGCGTAGCCCGCGCCGCTGTAGACCGTGTTGTTTTCAAAGGTTTCCCAGCCCTCATCGTAGGGGTTGAGCGAGTAGCTCGCACGAATTACGGTGTGGCTGCCGCCAAAGACCTTCCCCAGGAATCCATTCGAGAAGTCCGGATTCCAGGCAAAGCCAAGGTTCGGCGCCGGCTGGACCAAATCGCCGTGGTAGGGGCTCTGGTTCACGGTGATGTACGGGTTCTTTACGCCATTGAGTGTGCCGGGCTGGAAGAGGCTCCCGGAGGGGCCGAGCAGGTTTTGGTAGGTGGCGCTGAAGTATTCGTTGTTGGTGTTGTGGATGGCGCCCGTCAACTGCCACCGCAAGCCGTAGTTCAGGGTGAGATGCTGCGTCGTCTGCCAGGAATCCTGGAAGTAAATGGCGCCTTCGGTCTTCGCCTCTCGGGCGGTGTAACCGTACCCCGGCTGGAACTGGCCCGTGGCAGGATTCACCTCTGTGCCACCCCCGACGCTGCTGACGCGGCCGGTAAGGAAGGCATAGAGATTCTCCGCTGCTGTCTGGGCGGTGAGACCGGTGTAGGAACTGCTGGCGTTGTTGATGCCGGGAAAATTCGACAATCCGAACATGGCTGCGGCGGGATCCCCGGGCGCGATTCCGGTCGTGTAGTCCGGCACGCCGGGGAACACCCACTGCTGTTCCCGCATCTTCGAGTACATCAGGTCGCCTCCCAGGTAGAAGGAGTGGTTCCCGTGCGTCCAGCGCAGCGTGTCGGAGGGGTTGAAGACCGGGTTGTCCCGGGGAACTTCCTCGGCCACACCTGGAACGAGATCGGGAATCGCGCCCCCGAAGGGCATTTCGATCTGGGATGGGATGCCGTCAACTGGGGAGAGCTTGAATCCTCCGGGATTGGCGCCGGGGGTGTATACCTCCTCGGTGCCCAGTATCCCGAAGGTGGCCGTATTGATCATCGTAGGCGAAATCGTCCACCGCACGCTGTTTGACCATGTGTAGTAGGTGTTATTGAACCCGGTCCAGTTGCCAACGTATGGCGACCCCGGCCAGGGGGCGTAGCTCGGCGTCTTGCTGTCTTCGAGGTCCCACGAATCGCTCCAGTGGATCTTGGAAGTAATGTCCACGTCCAAGCGCGTGGTCGGATACCACACCGTTGTGGGCTGGTTGATGGTGTAAAGCAGCTGCTGGAGGTAGTAAGCGTTATCGGCCTGCAGCGCCGTCGCCGTCGGGCCGAGGGGCTGGAGGGTGCCATTCTTGTAGTACGACGAGATACCACCCAGGATGTTCGCGACCGACGAGTTTTCGGTGGCGCCGAAGCCGTAGGACGAGGCAAGCGTGTACAGGTTCGCAGTGCAGGTACCAGCCGGCGTGCCGCAGCCGGTGATCCAGGGATAGGCGGTCCCCGGCCCGTAGCTGGATGGGGGGGCGCTTACCTCGTAGGTGAAGAGGCCATTCGCGGCATCCGAGGTCAGGGTGTTGTTCGACGTCGCGAACGAATTAGGAACCCTGTTGTACTCGAGGTTGATGAAGAAGTAGGTGTTGTGGTTACCAACGAGTCTCTTCGGCAGGAGCGGGCCGCCGAGATTCCCTCCGAAAAAGTTGTTCCGTGTCTTCGGCATCGGGATTCCGCGAGCGTTGTTGTACCAGCTGTTGGCATTGAAGAAGCTGTTCTCCGCCTGCCAGAAGGCGCGGCCGTGGAACTTGTTTGTGCCGCTCTTGACGGAGAACTGGAGCTGTGACGCGGCGCCTCCGTTGGCGGCGCCCAGCCCGGCCGTCGAAACCGTCGCCTCCTGGAACGCCCCTTCGCGGGCCGGCGCTACGTCCCAGAAGCTCGACGAGAAGGTTTTGTACCGTTGGAACTGGTCAGCGGTACCGCCGACGGTGATATTGATCGCGGCGTTGGGCAGACCGTTGTAGGTGGTGTAGTTGTTGCCGTGGATGCCCGGGTTCGCGCCCCCGGGGGCGAGCGCGGCGAATTCCAGCACATCACGGCCGTTGAGCGGCAGGTTCTCCATCAGGGTTGGGCTGATCGTGGTGGAGAGGGTGGTTTCGGTGGTTTGCAGGACCTGAGCCGCGGCGGATACGGTGACCGTCTGGGTTGTGGAGCCGACCGTCATTTTTATCTGGAGGTTGGTCGTCTGGGCCACATTCACGATGACGCGGGTATAAAAAGCCTTCGAGAAGCCCTTCGCCGTTGCCTCGACCCCATACGTGCCGGGCTCGAGATCGGAAAAGACGTACATGCCGGTGGCGCTCGCCTTCACCGTTTGCGTAAAGTTGGTCGCCGGGTCTGTTACGGTGATTTCGGCGCCGGGAATGACTTTCCCGGAGGGGTCGAGCACCGTGCCGGTGATTTGGCCGGTGTTGCTGATCTGCGCCAGCGCACCCACGGGCAAAAGTACCAGGACAACCAGCCAAAAAACTGCATTTCTAAACCGATTCAACATCGCGGCACCTCCTCAGTGCGCTTTCCCGGCCATTTGCGCCTTCCCCTCCGGCAAGAACCGCCGACAGGGATTCCGCGGTCCAGATCAATTCATTTCGGCGTTGCTAGCCGTATCGGCCGTCGGGGCCGGCGGCAACTGCGACACCAAAGGAGTCACTCCCTGTTCAGCAAGCGAGCGGTTGAATTGCGGCAGCTCTTTCTGCATCAAATCGCGATACTGCGCCTTGGCCGCCGCCAATCGCTTGCTCAGCACGTTGAAAACTTCCACTGAGGCGTCGGTCGGCGCATAGCCGGGGTTGCCGTCGACGTCGCCGCCTCCGGTGCCAACCTCGCCGTTCAGCCAGACCAGCGAGAGATACAGCTTGTACTTGTCGAGATAGGATTTCTCGTCGCTATTGGCCAGTGCCGGCGAGAAAAGCTGGTCTTCGACCGCCTGCATCTTCTTGTCCATGCCCTCGACGGCCTGGAGCGTCTTTTCCTGCGCGGGCTTTTTCTCGCTCTTCAGCATCGCCTCGACGGTCTGGAGCTGTTTCCGCAGCCATTCGATCTGATTCGTCATCTCGGAAACGTTCGTGATGGCGTCGCGGATATGGAGCAGCATCTTCACCGTGGCCTCGGTCTGCGCCGGCGTGCCGGGCGTGCGAGGATCGGCCACGACTTCGAGTGGCTGGCTGTACGATTGGCCGTCGACGGTCAGTTTCACCGTGTAGGTTCCCGGCCCGACGATGGGCCCAACCTCGGCCTCGCGAATGCCCCAGTGGGTGATCGGGCGCCAGCTCTTGCCGAGGAACCGGAGATCGTCCCAAACGTGAGGGTTGGTTTCCGGAGTCGTGCGCAGCTGGATCAGTTTCGGCGGGGCGTAACGCATGTCCCAGTAAACGCGGTTCAGGCCCGCATGCGCCGGCTCTTCCAGATCGCGAATCGCGCCGCCCTTCGCGTCGACCACTTCGATCTTCACTTTTCCCTTCGGCGCGGACGCGAGCGAGAAGTCGATCAGCGCGTGCGCCCCGCGGAAGAAGCGGTAGCTCGGCCGCGACCGGAAAAATTGAACCGCCGCGTCCGACTTCTTCTCCGCCATCTGCTCGAGCGGGAGATGTCTTCGAGAATGTAGATCCCGCGCCCGAACGTGGACAACCACCAGGTCGTGGAAACTCTTCTGCACCGTTTCCCAGGAAACCGGAGCATGCGGCAAGCCCGAATCAGCGGCTGCCAATTCGCGCCGTCATCCAGCGACACGTAGAGGCGTTGCCGGTCCCGGCGAAGAGCAGGTTCTTGCTGTACGGATCCTCGCGACGGAGCTGACGCTGCTCGAACGGGTTCACCGGGATGCCGTTGACGATGACGTCCAGCTGCGCCGAAATCGGTTGTCTTGTAGATGTACGGCTTCGAATCGCCCATCAGCGAGCGGTCCACCGCCAGATAAGCCGTGCCGGCGTCGAAATGCGAAGGCTCGATGCGGCCCACGGTTTCCCAGCGCCGGAAGATCCGGAATGTTCTTGGTGACGTTCGTCCAGTGCCCGCCGCCGTCGCGCGTCAGCCAGACCTGCCCGTCGTTCGTGCCCGCCCAGATCAGTCCCTTCTGCACCGGCGAAGGCGCGATCGCGAACACGACCTCGCCGTAAAACTGGCCCAGGTTGTCCGGCCGCCGATGATGCCGCCGTGAGGGACCGCCCGACGGCAGAGGTATTTGGGATCTTTCGTCGAGAGGTCGGGGCTGATCGCCTTCCAGCTCTGGCCGCCGTCCGTCGTCTTGAAGATGACCTGGCAGCCGTAATACACCGTGTTGTGATCGAACGGATCGATCGCCATCGGCGGGGTCCAGTGGCAGCGGTACTTCACGGACTTCCGGAGGCGAATCGAGCGGATGGTTCGGCCACGGACTCACCGCGCGCGGATAGCCGACGCGCGTGTCGAGGCGCGTGATTTCGTCCCCGTAACAGGTGCTCCAGATGATGTGCGGATCGGTCGGGTCGGCGTAGGTAAAGCCGGATTCACAGCCGCCCAGATCGTCCTGCCAGTGCAAGCTCCGCACGCCGTAGGGGCCGCGGGCGTCGGGAGTCGAGAAGCGGATACGCCGGCCCGCGCTCGGATTCGTCGTCCTGCATGTTCGTGTAGACCCAGTAGGGCACCTGATCGTCGGTCGAAACGTGATACATCTGGCCGATCGGCAGCGAGACGCGCTGCCAGCCGCGTCCGCCGGTCATCGACATATCGACGCCGCCGTCGAAGCTGATCATGATTCGATTCGCGTTGGTGGGATCGATCCAGATGTCGTGATTGTCGCCGCCCCAGGGAACCTGCTTGAACGTGCGCCCGCCGTCGGTCGAAACGAAAAAGCCGTTGCAGGAAAGGTAGATCTTGTCTTCGTTGGTGGGCGAAATCGCCAGGCGAATGAAATAGCCCGCGCGCTCGGTCAGCAGGCGGCTGTAATTGATTACGTGCCATTCCTTGCCGCCGTCATCGGAGCGCCAGAGCGATCCCTGCTTGGCGGTCTGAATCAGAGCGTAGACGCGATCGGAATCGGAGGGCGCGACGGCCACGTCGATCTTGCCCACCGTACCCGTCGGCAGGCCGTGGCCCTTGATCTCGCTCCAGGTGTTGCCGCCGTCGCGCGAGACGTAGACGCCGCTCGACGGCCCGCCGCTCGTCATCGCCCACGGACGAATCTGCCATTGCCACATCCCGGCAAACAGCACGTGCGGATCGTGCGCGTCCATCGCCAGGCCGGAGCAGCCGGTGTTTTCGTTGACGAAAAGCACCTGCTGCCACGTCTTGCCGCCGTCCTCGGTGCGCCACACGCCGCGCGAGTGCTGCGGATGCGTGCCCAGGCCCATGGCGCAGACGAAAACGTTCTGCGAATTGTAAGGATTCACCACGATGCGGGAGATCAGGCCCGTATCGCCGAGTCCCATGTGAGTCCAGCTGCGGCCCGCGTCATCCGACTTGTAGATGCCGTCGCCAGGAGTGATGCCGTTGCGAATCACCCACGATTCGCCCGTCCCGGCCCAGACCACCGCATGCTGCGAGGGATCGATCGCCAGCGCGCCAATCGACTGCACCGGCTCCTTGTCGAACACCGGGCGCCAGTTGCCGCCGCCATTCGTCGTTTTCCAGATACCGCCCGAGGCCGCGCCGATGTACGCCACGTTCGGGTCGCCCGGCACGCCGACGACGGCGCTCGCCCGGTTGCCGTGCATCGGCCCGGCGAAGCGGAAACGCAACGCCTGGTACGGCTCTGCTTTGTGGTTCTGCGCGGCCAGCGGCATGGCGGCGACAGAGAAAAGCAGCAAGGCGAGCACAGGAAAAAACAGTCTTCCGAAAGAATGACGTTGTGTCACAGCCGCATCTCCTATAACCGGCCCCAAGCGCCCCGCAGGCAGGCACAAGATGGGTCGGGCGAATTAGCATTCGGCCCGGTACAGCCAGGCACAGCACCGGATAGATACGCGTGGAAGTACAGGATCACCGCGGACGAGTCCCCGGGGAAAATGATTCGGCCTTGCACGGCGGCTGCCCTGGAAGCCGGGAAACAAGACCGGCTTCGCCGCGTTCAAGGCCGTCGGTGCGCCCCCAAAAGCAAAGCGTCGGCGGATCCAGAAAGGCTCCACGCCAAAAAACTGACCGCATTTGTATGTACTTTGGTATACAAATTGTCAAGGAAAATCTCCGGGAGCGCCGAAATGCCCGCCGCCCGTTCCGGACGGAGGCAGAACCGGGGTCCGGAAAAGGCAGACAACGGCGGCATGCCTCGCGCCGCGGCCCGAAAAACAGCCGGCGTGCAGGCTGCGCTCGAAGTGGTAAAAGAGGAAGCTGCTTCGCGGCTTGTCAGCCGTGGTTTCGAATCGGTTGCCGGAACATTGGGCCGGCCCGAAAAAAACAGAGGAGGTCATCGTGAAAGCGAAGAAAAGCGCACCGCGCCAGACCGAACGCTCCACGCCGCCGGGAAAGCTCTCGCGGCGCCGGTTCGGACAGCTCGCCGTGCTGGGACTGGCAGGCGGAGCACTGATGCCGGCCGAATTGCTTCTCGCGGGCGGGGCCGGCGACGGCCACGAGCCGGATCGGCAGGTCCGGGAAACCGCAACGCTGTCAGCTCGCGCGCAGGCCGAGGTCGACGCGAAAGTGAAAGCGATTTTCGCCGAGTATGGGGACCGCCTGTCGGAAGAACAGAAGAAGCGGATGCGGGGGATTGTTTCCGATCACGTCCGGATGCTCGAATCCGTGCGCGCCTTTCCGCTGCACAATCCCGACGCGCCGGCCACCGTGCTGAAGCTGGTGACTGGCAATGAAAATCGCGATGCGAGGCCGGGCGGACGCACCGCTCGCGCGAAAGCCGGGAAATCTTCCCGGCGCGGCAGACAGGGGGCGGAATGACAAACGAAGACATCGTCTATTCTTCGGTGCGAGAACTCGGCGAACTGCTGCGGACGCGCAAACTTTCTCCGGTGAAACTGGCCGAGACGTATCTCGAGCGCAGCGAGAGCATCGGCCCGAAGCTGAACGCGTATGCGACCATCACGCGTGAATTGGCGCTCGAACAGGCAAAAACGGCCGAAAAGGAAATCGCCGCGGGCCACTACCGCGGCCCGCTCCACGGAATCCCGTACGCCGCCAAGGACCTGCTCGCGGTGAAGGGCTATCCCACCACATGGGGCGCGCGGCCATACGCCGATCAGCGGTTCGATTTCGACGCCACGGCGATCGAGCGCTTGAATCGAGCGGGAGCGGTGCTGATCGGCAAGGCGGCCATGATCGAGCTGGCCGGCGGGCTGGGATATACAAACGGCTATGCGTCGCTCACCGGGCCGTGCCGCAATCCGTGGAACACGAACGACTGGACCTGCGGATCGTCGAGCGGTCCGGGTGCGATTGTCGCGGCGGGACTCGCGACTTTCGCGCTCGGCTCGGATACGCGCGGCTCCATCATCTGCCCCTCCGCCTGGTGCGGAATCTCGGGCATGCGCCCGAGTTTCGGACGCGTGAGCCGCTACGGCGTGATGACCATCGCATGGTCGATGGACAAAATCGGCCCGATGGCGCGCACCGCCGATTGCTGCGGGCTGGTGCTCGAGGCCATGGCCGGACACGATTCCCACGATCAGGATTCCCTTCCCTCTCGCCTCTCGTCGTTTCCGTATCGGCGCGCGGCAAGAAACGGAAAACCGTTGCGCATCGGCCGCCTCACCAACGTTTTCGAGCATGCCAAGCCGGAGATGCACGCATCGGTCGACCAGGCCCTGGCGGTTCTCGAAAAACAGGGCGCCAAGGTTTCCGACGCCCAACTTCCCGATGGCCCTTCGAAGAAGCGGCCGAGCTGGTGATTCTGATCGAAGCGGCTTCCGCCTTTTCCGAACTCATCACCTCGGGACGTTGCGCCAAGCTCGACGATCCGCTCGGACGAATCAACGGGTATGCCAGCCGCGCCTTCTCCGCTCACGACTATCTGCACATCCAGCGCGTGCGCACGTTCCTGCAGCAGCGCATCGACAAACTCTTCGACGAATTCGACGTCATCGCCGCTCCCGGCGAGGATACGACCGCCGAGCCGCTCAACCCTCCAGCGGCCCCCAAAAACAGGACCCACGAATCCTCCCGCAAAATGGACAGCAAACAGCCCGACGCCATCTCGAGCCTCTGCGGCTTGCCCGCGCTCACCGTTCCCAGCGGCTTCAGCAAGGACAATCTCCCGATGGGAATTCAATTCATGGCCCGCGCGCTAGACGACCAGCGCGTGGTCGAAGCGGCAAACCTGTTCCAGTCACACACCGACTGGCACAAACGAAGGCCACCTATCGATTGAGCCCCCGTAGCACAGCCTTCAGGCTGTGCTCTTTCGCCCTGGCTAGGTCCCGGACGCGACAATGAAGCCACCTTGTCGCGAAGTCTGGCGGGAGACGCTGAATCCCTGTGCGCCCCAACGCACACAGCCTGAAGAGCCTGTGCGGCAGCTCAGCCCTTCGTAAGGGCACCGCTTCACAGACTACGGAAAAATGGACAGGACTTCGGGGGTTGCGGCGGAACTTGTCCCGACCCGTCGGGAGCCGCGACATAAAGCCTGAAAAGCCAATGGAGCTTTAGCCCCTGAAGCTGCCCTCCGCGGGTGGCGTCCGCATTTCTCTTCCCGCCGACTGAACCTTTGGGGATAGCATGGCGTCTAGCCTGGTGAGCGTGCGATGGATGCCGAATGGACCGCCCGTCCGGACGCAATCGTGAGCGGCGAAAGCTGCGCGGAGCGCGAATTTGCGGACATGGCCGGCGAATCTTCGGTCTTGGCCTTTCGCGTCGCCTGGAGCGTGCTCCGTGACCGCGCCGACGCCGAGGAGATCGCCCAGGAAGCGCTGCTGCGCGCTCACCGTCACTTCCGCCGGTTACGCGACCCGGAGCGGTTCCGGGCGTGGTTGGTGCGTGTGACGTGGCGGCTGGCGCTTGACCGCATGCGCGCTGCGCGGCGGCGTGAACGACGCGAAGCCGAAGCCGGCCGAGCGGCAATCGCCGCGGCGGGCCAGAGCGAAGTAAAAGTCACGCGATTTCCCGCGCCATTGAACCGTTGCGCATCCAGCCGCTCAAGGTTCCTCCCATTGATGTGGAAAGAGATTCCGGCTTCGGGCAGGGGCAATCGTTTGGTCCAGGGCGTTCGGACGGATCTGGAGCAGGCACCAACAAGGAGATAACACCATGAGACATTTCGCCCGGGTGGTGATGATATCGGCGGCTGTGTTGCTTTTTGCCGGGCTGGCTGCGGCGCAACAAAAGCCGAAGCCCGCGGAACCGGCGAACAGGATCATCCCGTTGAAGGTGGGGATTGTTTTGAGCGAGTACGACGGCGCAAAGAAAATCAGCAGCCTGCCCTATACGCTCGCGGCGAACACCGGCCCAGGGCCGGGCACGCACCTACGGTTGGGCGTTCGACTCCCTATACAAACCGGGCAAGGCCAATTTCAATACCAGGACGTGGGGACGAACATCGACTGTTCGGCACGGGCCATGCCAAACGGCGCATACAAGCTGGACATCACTGTCGGGCGTAGCTCTGTTTACCTTGCGGGCACCCAAAAAACCGGCGCAGGTTTGCAGGTCAAGGGTCAGGAACCGGCCGTTCGCCAATTCAGTGTTTCCACGACGCTGATCCTTCACAATGGCCAAACCGACGAGTCCACGGTCGCGACCGATCCGGTCGACGGGCATCAGGTTCGCGTCTCGGCGACGCTGCACGTAGTGAACTCTGCCTCCTGACCCCGAGGGGCCCGGGTAGCCACGGTCAGTGCCTTCCTGACCGTGGGCCTTTTCCGGTCGTGAATCTTCCTCAAAAATGAAGAGCCGCCTTCGAAAACAGGCGGCTCATCTTTCTTTCAGATTCCAGCACACTACTCAGACCATGGCTGCCACTGCGATTGCGGCTACTACTTTTCGTGCGCGGTGATGAAGGCCCCTACGTTGGCGCTCAACTCCGCCAGGCTGGGCACGCGAACGTACATCATGTGGCCCGACTCGTAGTACTTCAGGCTGACGTGGCTCTGCAAATCCGCGGGCAGGCCGAGATGATCCATGGTGTACTCGGTCTCGAAAAACGGCGTCGCGAGATCGTAGTAGCCGTTTTCCACCTGAACGTAGAGATGCGGGTTGGTGATGAGCGCCTGCTTCAGGTCCGGCTCGACGTTGGGCGCGCCGGGGAAGCCGTAGCCGCCGCGCTCGGCGTGTTTCCAATCCCAGGAGCGGCCGGCGCCATTGGCGGCGACCATGTAGGGGCGATCGGGATTGAATTTGAGTTCCTGCGTGATGTAGGCGTGGAAGGCCGCGGTGAATGCGCCGGAAATGGCGGTGCTCTGCGGATCGTAGGCGCCGAATTCCGACAGCGGATCGTAGGCGGCGCCGGAGAAGCGCGCGTCCAGGCGGCCGGTGACGAGTCCGCGCTCGCGCTGCAATTCGGCCATGAACTGCGGCAGGTTCACGCGCAGATCGGCGCTCATCAGGTAATTCACGCTCAACCCGGTATATTGCGAGAGCTGCTTGGCCACCGCTTCCTTTTCCGCCTGAGTGATGTTCGATCCCTCGAGCAGCGCGTCCGCGTAGGTCGTCTCCGCGTAGTGCGTCACCTGCTGAATGAACGCCGGCAGGTTCGCCGGCCGCGGATTCAGTTCCTTGTGATACCAGGCGGTGGCGGCGTAGCTGGGCAGATAGAGGATGTAGGGCAGATCGTTTCCGGGATGGAAGGAGATCGTGCCGAGGTCGAGCACGGACGACATCAGGACGATGCCGTTCAGGTACATGCTGTCGTGCGACTGGAGGTAATTGCCGAGCGCGACCGAGCGGAACGTGCCGTAGCTTTCACCGATCAGATATTTCGGCGAATTCCAGCGATCGTTGCGCGTGATGTAGTTCACGACGAACTTGGCGAGCGACTGCACGTCCTCGTCGACGCCCCAGAAATCCTTGTCCTTCGCCTTGCCCACGGCGTGGCTGAAACCGGTGCCGACCGGATCGATGAAGACCATGTCGGTCTTGTCGAGCAGGCTGTACTGATTGTCGACGAGCTGATAGGGAGCGCCGCCGGTGGGCGCGGCATTCGTCGTGACCACGCGGCGCGGGCCGTAGGCGCCCATGTGCAGCCAGATCGACGACGAGCCCGGCCCGCCGTTGTAGAGAAACGAGATCGGGCGCTGGCTGAGATCGGTGACGTTGTCCTTCGTGTAGGCCCAGTAATAGATCAGCGCGGTCGGCTCGCCCTCGTCATTCTTGATGAGGATGGAGCCGGCAGTGGCTTTGTAGGGAATCGTCTGGCCGTTGATGCGGATGCTGTGCTCGGTGACGACGGTCACCTCTTTCGGCGCAGGCGATTCGGCCGCTTTGGCTTTCGCTTCGGCGGCTTCGTGCCGCTCGCGCGGCTGCTGGGCGGCGGCGCGCAGTGGCTGGCCGAGAGCCCAGAGCGCCAGAGCGGCGGTGAGGCACAAGAGCTTTTTCATGCAGTTCTCCCGCAAAAGTGGATGGGTTTCATTGCGCCGTGGATTCTATCCGTCGTGCCAATGCTTCGTCAAAATGCCGGCCACGGATTTCGCGCGATGCTCTCCGACAAGAGACCGAGGAGAGGAACCCGGGCCGGTTGCACTCCACGTATGCCGTCCGCTTTCACTCGCACTTTTTAGGCGGTAAGCTGACGCGCCGGGCCATCCATCCCGTTTCGTCTTTTTGGCCGCCCCGTTTCCGGCCCCGGCTGAAAAAGGTCAAAAATGTCCCGGTTAAAAAAAGTCAATTCATTGAAAATGCAACTCTTATTGTCCCTTCAGCCCGACAGCGTGTCCCGGTTTACCTCACCCGCGTGACACCCTCTAAGCGAAGTCGCACCAGAAGCAACTCGCAGGAAATGCGGGAGTTATGGCCGTCGCCGTTATCAGGCAACTCGGCGCCCGTCGCTCGTTGTGACGGCCTGTGACACCCTCAAGCAACGCCCGTTCTCAGAGCTTGTTCAGGCCGTTCAGGGCGGCCACGCGATAGGCTTCGGCGAGCGTGGGGTAATTGAAGACGGTATCGCGGAAATATTCGATTGTGCCGCCGAAGGTCAGGACGGCCTGGCCGATGTGGATGATTTCCGCCGAGCGCTGGCCGATGCCGTGGACGCCCAGCAGTTTCAGGTCGCGGGAATCGAATAGCAGCTTCAGCATGCCGGTGCGATCGCCCAGCATTTGAGCCTTGGCGAGTTCCTCGTACCGGGCGATGCCGGTTTCGTAGGGAATTTTCGCGGCGGTGAGCTGCTCCTCGGTGCGGCCCACCATGCTGATTTCCGGAATCGTGTAGATGCCGAAGGGAAAAAGCTCGGGCGTGTGATGAAACGGCACGCCGCACATGTGGCAACTCGCCAGCCTTCCCTGCTCCATCGACGTGGCGGCGAGCGCGGGAAAGCCGATCACGTCGCCGGCGGCGTAGATGTGCGGCGCGGAGGTCTGGAAGAACTCGTTGACCTTCAGGCGGCCGCGCGGGTCGCACTCGATGCCCGCGGCCGCCAGATTCAGCTGGTCGCTGTTCGCCTGGCGGCCGACGGCATGAAGAAGCGCTTGCCCATGGACCGTTTTTCCGCTCTCGAGCCGGGCGGCGACGCGCGTGCGCTCCTCCTCGATTTCGACCGAGACGACCTTTTCGCCCAACCGGAAGGTGACCCCGAGTTCGCGCAGGTGGTAGCAGAGCGCTTCGATGATCTCCGCGTCGGCGAATTCGAGGATACGCGGGCGCTGATCGATGAGCGTCACGGGAATATCGAGCGCGGCGAAGATCGCGGTGTACTCGAGGCCGATGACGCCCGCGCCGACGATGATCAGGTCGCGCGGAAGCTCGGCCATGTTGGCGATGCCGTCGGTATCGAGCACTCGCGCGTCATCGAACGGGATCGCCGCGTCGCGCGCGGGGCGCGAGCCGCACGCGATCAGGATCGTTTCCGCGCTGACGGTGGTCGAGCCCTTCTCGCCGGAAATCTCGAGCGTGTGCGGATCGGCGAAGCGGGCGTTACCGTAAAGCTGCATGATGTGATTGCGGAGGAACTGCTCGCGCACGATGTCGGTTTCGCGCTCGACGATCGTCTGCACGCGCGAGACGAGGTCGTGCATGGTGATGTGGTCGCGCAGATGGTAGCCGCGGCCGTAGAAGGCCCGCTGCGTAAAGCCGGTGAGATAGAGGACGGCCTCGCGAAACGTCTTGCTGGGAATCGTGCCGGTGTGAACCGACACGCCGCCCAGCATGCCGCCGCGCTCGACCACGGCCACGCGCTTGCCGAGCTTCGCCGCGCTGATCGCGGCTTTCTGGCCGGCGGGTCCGCTGCCAATGACAAGGAAATCAAATTGGGTCACGCTCATCCTCTGGGGTCTCCTGAATTCGCCCGAATTCCGCCGCGGCGGCGGGCCAACACCGCTGCCGCGCGAAACGCGCCATCACGCGAAGCCTACTTTAGAGCCTTTGGCGCGAGGTTACAATCGCGGGCACAAGGATCCCGGCGCCGGCCTGGCGCATCCAATTTGCTATGGAACGACGACACTTCATCGCATTTCTCGGCGCCGCGGTCATCGGCACCGCGCTTCCCTATTCTCTCTACCGCTATCTCGAAGACGGACTGGATTCCCGGGAAGTCGGCGTGCGGGATTATCTCGACGCCGGGCCGAACGCCGCGCTCGACCTAATCACGCCGAATGGCGATTTTTACGTCACGACGTCCCGCAACACGCCCGACGTCGATCCGAAAAAGTGGTCGTTCGCGATCGACGGGCTGGTCGAACGGCCGCTGCGATTCAACTACGGCGAAATGCTGGCGCAGCCGAAGTACGAGACGGTGATGACGCTCGAATGCATCTCGAATCCGGTGGGCGGGAAATACCTGGGCAACGCGCGCTGGGGCGGCACGCGGCTGAAACCATTGCTCGAGCGTGCCGGCCTGCGCCCGAACGCGAAATTCGCCATCAGCCACGCCGCCGAGGGCTACACGACCGCGATCCCGGTCGAGCGGATTCTTTCGCCGCTGAACTTTCTCGCCTGGGAAATGAATGGCGAGCCGCTGCCGCGGCAGCATGGATTTCCGCTGCGCGTCTTTTTCCCCGGCAAGTACGGCATGAAACAGCCGAAATGGCTGACCCGGATCGAATTCGTCGATCGCGACTACACCGGTTATTGGGAAGCGCAAGGATGGTCGCAGGATTGCCAGCGGCAGATTCAGTCGACGATCGATTGGCCGCGCGATGGCGGACGCGTTTCCGGATCGAAAGTCGTCGTTTGCGGCTACGCGCTCGCTTCGGAAGTGGGAATCTCCAAGGTGGAACTCTCGACCGATGGCGGGCGTTCGTGGCAGCCGGCAGACGTTTTCAGCAACCCGTCGCCGATTGTCTGGGCGCTTTGGAAATATGAGTGGAAAAATCCCCCACGCGGCACGCACAAGCTCAAGGTCCGCGCCATCGACGGCCGGGGAGCGCTCCAGACAGCGGGAGAGTCCTCCCAGTTCCCCAATGGCGCCACCGGCTACGATACGGTCAAAGTCACCGTCGTCTGAGCCCGTGATGACTCACGGGGCGTGATGACGGACAAAGAACTGGAACTTGTTCTCGTTCAGCGGCACGGCGATGTCGAAGAAGCCGATCATCATCTCGTCGAAATCGTAATCGCCCCAGCGGACCGCGACGTTCGGATCGGGATTGTTGGGATTGTTCCAGGAATTGTCGTACCAGGCGATGACCTGGAGTTTTGTTCCCGCCTTCAATTTCAGCGGCTTTGCCAACTCGTAGTGCAACTGCCAGCGGAAATCGTAGTTCACGAGCAGCAGCGTCTCTACCTTGCCGTTCTTGTGCACGATGTTGAATTCGAATTTCTTTCCGCGCAGGTGCATGTGCGGAAAGATGTCGAGCAACGTCGCGTCATTCGGCAGCGTGCCCCACGCCTCGACGGGGAAATTCGACGCTTCGGGCGGAATCAGGAAACTGCTGTTGGTCAGTTGCAGCGTGATCACGCGACGGCGCGGCGGCTTCTTCGCGAATACCAGACCGACGCTGGTCTGGTCGGTCGCCGGATGGCCGTCGGGCATGTAATGGACCTGAAAGACGAGGTCCGAGCCGCGCGGAATGAATTTCGCGAGGCCGTCGGGCCATTCGTCGGGAGGGCTTCCCGGCGCGTAGACGAGCAGCAGCGGGCTGTCGGTCCAGCGGGCGTCGCGGCGGTCCTGCGGGTCTTTCAAACTCGAGGCGGTGAACGGCACGCCAATCGGCGCGTGCCGGAGCCATTTCGAATTCGGCGGGCGGATGTAGACGACCGCGTGGTGGACGAGGCGCCATTCGGACGGGCGGAGTTCGGCCATCTGCACCCATTCGTTTTTCGTGAAGCCGGTGGGGACGATTTCGTAAGTGTATTTCACGATGCCGCTCGCCGGGATCTTCACGGGCACCGGCATTTTGAAGACTTTGTCTGGCTGAGGGATGCGCCAGCCCGTGGCCCAGCGACGCGGCGGCGGGGCGGCGGCGGGATTTCCGGCGGGCGCGCCGGCGGCGGCCCAGGCGATGAAAGTGTCGATCTGGCGCTTTGTGAGCGTGGGATTGTTCGAGAAATGGCCGAAGCGGGGATCGGCAAAGCACGGCGGCATTGATTTTTTGTCGACGCTTTTCGCGATGGATTTCGCCCAGGGCTGCGTCTCGGCGTAGCTGACAAGCGGCATGGAGATCTCCCCGGCGTGATGGCAGCTCTGGCAGCGTTGCTGGAGGATGGGAAGAACGTCCTTATAGAAAGTGGGCGGCGCTTTCTGGCTAGCGATGGCGCTCGGCGTTACGAACAGCGGACCGAGAGCGAGCGAAAAGAGGACAGCGAGTTTTCTTCCCATAGGAAAATTGCGACGTGCCCTCGTTTTTATGCCTCGAGCCTCGAGCTTGACCGGCCGTTCCCGCCAGCCGTGAATCACTAGTAGCACAGCCAATCTTTGCTATGCGCTCCTGACAATAGCAAACCTGGCCGGAAGATTCGCCACGCTGTTCATTCGCCGCGGAAGTCGAAAGCGCACAGGCAAGAGTGCCTGTGCTACCGAACTCGCAGCCCAGCCAATCCACTTAGGTGGATGCAGCGGGCGGCCCGGCTGTTGCCGCGACACCCTGACTACTCGTGGCCCTTTTTTGAAGAGACGAAAATCGATTTGGGGATCATCGTGTGTACGCCTACGCTGCCGTCGACCAGCTCGTTGATGCGGACGTCGCCGGCGACGCTGGTGAGCATGTAGGCCTCGCTGCGCGTCAGGTGCTTTTCGGTGACCAGGAAATTGATCATGTTGCGCACCGACATTTTCGTCGCTTCCTCGAGGCTCGGGCTGAATCCCATCGAGATGTAATGCGTTGGCGTCTCGGCTTCGGGCCAGAGCAGGTGCATGTGCTTGCGGACGATGAACTGGAAGGTGCCGATGAGCGAGGTTTCCATGGCGGTGATGTCGACTTCGCCGTCGCCCTGGCCGGCGTGGCCGTCGCCGACGAAGAAAAGCGCGCCAGGCGCCTGCACGGGGAGATAGAGCGTGGTTCCGGCGACGAGTTCCTTGTCATCCATATTGCCGCCGTGGAACCAGGGCGGATTGCTGCTGATCTTGCCCATCGCGACGGGCGGCGCAACGCCCATGCTGCCGAAAAAGGGATGCAGCGGAATGTCGATGCCGGGCGCAAAATGGCCGATCATCGCTTTCGCGTCGAGCGGGATGATCTTCATGTGGTAATAGGGAAAATCGTCAGGCAGAAAACCCTTGCCGGGGACGAAGGCGTTGTAGGCGTAGGGAATCGCGAGGCGGATTTTCAGGATGCGGACCTCGAGCACGTCGCCCGGCTCGGCGCCGTCGACGTAGATCGGCCCGTTGAGGATGTGGCCGCCGGGGCCGCGCTCCTTCACCTGATCGAAAATCGCGCGCAGCGACGGCTCGACCTCGGCCGGGGCAACGCCGGCGCGCTCGAGCGCCGTGGGACTGGAGGTGATGAGAGTGTGGACCCGAACAACGTCTCCCGATTTCACCCGGAGCACCGGCGGGACGTGCGCGCTGTAATAGCCCCAAACGACCGTTTTCGGCGTCGGCTCGAGCGAGTAGACGTGGCCCGTGCCCGAACCGTTCTGCTGGCTGCGCGCCGGAACCGCAAAAAGACAGGCGACCAGAATCGCCGGAAGCAAAAGCTTGCGCATGGCGTCTCGAACCCTCCCTTATTCCGCGCTCGATTCCACGGAGCGCCAGATTGTACCCGCGATTCGGCTCGCACCCACTCCCTTTTTGCAATTCGGAGGCCGTTGACGAACGGCGGATGGGGATTGACGGGTAACGGGGAGAGGCGCGATTCTTGGTGCACCATGACTTCACGCGCGCACACAAAAATCCGTTTCTCCCCGGCCGCCGCCGGCCTCATGCTGGTGCTGGCCGCGTTGGTCACACTCGCCGCTTGCGGCAGCCGGCCCTCCGCTGCGGAGGAAACCACGCAGGGTTCGAGTTCCTCCGCGACGGCAAATCATCTGAACGCTCCGCGAAAAGCGCTGCCTTCTTCGAAATATCGCTCGGTCCCCGCCACGGCCGCCGACGACGTTCTGACCTACCACAACGATCTGGCTCGCACGGGACTCGATCCGGACGAGACCATCCTCACGCCCGCGAATGTGAACCCATCGTCGTTCGGGAAGCTGTTCAGCGACCCGGTTGACGGCTTCGTTTACGCGCAGCCGCTCTATGTCGCCGGAGTATCGATTCCGGGCAAGGGCACGCACAACGTCGTCTACGTCGCCACCGAAAACGATACCGTCTACGCCTTCGACGCCGACCGCGCCGGCCCGCCGCTCTGGCAGGCGAACCTGCGTGAAGGAGGGTCGGCGGTGCCGGGCACGGCCTTCGCATGCGGGCAGATCGTTCCCCGCGTCGGGATCACGGGCACTCCGGTCATCGATCGTGCCACCGGCACTCTCTACGTCGTCGCCATGGTTCAGCACACCTCGTCAGGCCACACGACCTATGCGCAGCGGCTCCATGCGCTCGACATCGCGACCGGAGCGGAGAAACTCGGCGGGCCGGTGACGATCGCTGGCTCGGTCCCCGGCAAGGGCGCCGGGAGCAAAGGCGGAAAGCTTGCCTTCGACGGGTTCCTTCATCTGAATCGACCGGGGCTTGCGCTGTCGAACGGAGTGCTCTACATCGCTTTCGGGTCACATTGCGATCTCGGCGACTATCACGGATGGGTGATCGCCTACGGAGCGGAGCATCTGCGTTTTCGGGCGGCTTTCAGCGTTACGCCAAACGGCTCGCAGGGCGCCATCTGGCAGACCGGCAACGCGCCGGCCGTCGACGCCAAGGGCGACATATACTTCCTCACCGGCAATGGCACGTTCGATGCGTCTTCAGGCGGCGCCGATTATGGCGATAGTTTCGTGAAGCTCGCGCCCGCCGGGAACGCGCTGCGCCCGATCGATTTCTTCACTCCTTACGATCAGAAAACGCTCGACGAACAGGATCTCGACATCGGCTCCGGCGGCGCACTGCTCGTGCCGGATCAGAAGGGACCGCACCCGCATCTGGTGGTGGGCGCGGGGAAGAACGCCGTGCTCTACGTGGTAGATCGCGACCACATGGGACGATATAACGCCGGTGAAGATGGGCAAATCGTGCAGGCGATTCGCGGGGAGATTGCTCCGAACTTCAGCACGCCGGCCTATTGGAACGGCAATCTTTATATTGGATCGACGAGCCAGCCACTGAAGGCATTCGCCGTGACAGGTAACGGATTGTCGGCTTCTCCGGTTTCCCAAACACCGGATTCGTTCGACTATCCGGGCACGACGCCGGCGATTTCCTCCGACGGGAACAAGAACGCCATCGTCTGGGGACTGGACACGGGCGGCTACGTCTCGGCAACTCCGACGATTCTCCGCGCCTACGACGCCACGAACCTGGCGCACGAACTCTACAGCAACGCCCGCACGGCCAGGGGAGGACCCGGTGTGAAATTCGCCACGCCAACAGTGGCGCACGGGATGGTTTATTTCGGCACGCAGAATTCGCTGGAAGTCTACGGCCTGCTGAAACACTGAACTTTGGCCAATGGTAGGGGCACGTTGCACGTGCCCTCGTGCCGCCAGTGGCCTGCCGAAAAGCTGGCGCGGACACCCGCCATCCTGGTGGGCGGGCCTTCGCTCTTTTCTAGCAGCTCGCCTGGCCCGCATTTCTCACAAGGGGCTCGTAGCCAGGCGCTGCTCAGCGGCAAAAATCCTGTCATCCTGAGCGAAGCGAAGGACCCCGAACGCTTCGAGGCAAAGTCACCCACGTAGACGGGCCGTTGAAACCTGTGAACGACTCGCGATTGTTCCGGGCAGCAATAGGCAAGCGTTCTTCTCGTCGGAATCCTGTGTTGGTGAGAAATCGCGCCCGGTGTCCCGCGTCAGAAGTCCGTCGTACCGTTTTCCGGGGGTCGGAGCTTCAGCTCCGACATTAAAGACTGCAATGTCGCGGGGCTTCAGCCCCTGAAACTGGCTCGGTTATGCAACAGAATTTCCAACCCAGGACACTAGATCCTCGGGTGTCGCAGGTTGAACTTGGTCGCGTCCTGATACGCGCGGCCAAATGCCAGCAGCTTCGCTTCGCCATAGAGCGGCGCGAGGAACGTCAGGCTCACGGGCGTTCCCGGGCCGCCATAGTTGCTATCGATGACGCCAGACTTGCCAGGTTTGGGAGCGGGCGGGGCGTCTTCGCCGCGGAAGCCGTTGGGCATGATCAGGGCCGGATGGCCGGTGAGGTTGGTGACGATCAACTGTTCGCCGCCGGTGGGCGCGACGATCACGTCGAATTCGGCGACGGCCTTGTTCATCGCTTCCATGGCGAGGAAGCGGGCGCGCATGGCCTGGATGTATTCGACGGCGGGAATGAAGCGCGCGGTGCGGAAGGTGTTCGGCCAGGCGCCGGGGCCCTGGCTGACGAGGAGCTTGTCGCGGCCGGTGCGCGTGAGTTCGTCGAACGCGGCGGCGGCTTCGGCGTCGAGGATGGTCAGCATCGCGTCGAAGGGATATTTCGGCAGCTCGACCGGGGTCATGTGGACGCCCATTTCGTCCAGTTTCTTCAGCGCGGCGGCGTCGAATTGGTGATCGTATTTCGCCTGCGCGATGAAGGTTTGCTTGTCCTCCTCGGTCATGGTGCCGAAGCGGCTGACGCGCGCTGCTAGTTTTTCGGGATCGAATTCGAAATCCGATTTCAGATAGCCGACGCGCAGCTTGCGCCAATCGAGATCGGCGTTCCAGTTGAACGCGGCGTTCTGGACGGTGCGGTCCTCGCCATCGGGACCGTAGATCGACTCGAGCACCAGCGCGCAATCCTCCACGGCGCGGCAGATCGGGCCCAATTTATCCATCGACCAGGAAAGCGCCATCGCGCCGGTGCGCGGCACGTGGCCGAACGTTGGCCGCAGGCCCGTGCAGCCGCAGCGCGTGCTGGGCGAGGAGATCGAACCGAGCGTTTCCGAGCCGATGCTAAAGGCGACGCAGCCCGCCGCCGTCGCCGAGGCCGGACCGGCGGATGAGCCGCTCGAGCCCTGCGCCGGATTCCACGGGTTGCGCGTGATGCCGCCGAACCAGAACGTCTCCCTCGGCGAGAGCTCCGAGGGTGAGTTTGGCGACAAGAACGGCGCCCGCCGCGTCCAGGCGCTTCACCACAGTCGCGTCCTCGTCGATCGTTCTGATCCTTGTAGGGCATCGCGCCCCAGGTGGTGCGATAGCCTTTCGCGGCGAGCAAGTCTTTCGCGCCCCACGGCAGCCCGTGCAGCGGGCCGCGATACTTGCCGGCGGCGATGTCGCGATCGGCTTCCTTGGCCTGGGCCAGCGCGCGGGATTCGGTCAGCGTGATGACGAAATGCAGCGTGGGATCGTAGCGCTTCAGGCGCTCGAGATACATCTCAGTGAGCGCGGTTGAGGAGACTTTGCGCCGACGGACCAGCTCAGCCAGCTCGCGCACCGAATAGAAGGCAATCTCTTCCAGATTTTTCGGCACGCCGCGCTCGGCGATGGCGGGCGCTGCGGAGATGCGCATCTCGCGGCGAATCGTTTCGTAAGGCGCCGCGCCAACGTAGGGATCGAAATTGAAGGCGGGCTGCACGCCGTTGGCGAGGTGCAGGGCGTAGATCTGGTCGTAATCCTTCACCTGCTCGTTCAGCGTCCGGAGCATCATTTGCCGGTCTTCGGCAGGGATCGGCACGTCGGCGATTTCCGCCGCCTCGTCGATCATTTGCGGGGTGATCTTTCCCTTATCCTGCGCCATCGACCACAGCGCGCCCGGGAACAGAGTGCCGGCAAGGCCAAATCCGGAACAAACAGACAGAAAATTGCGTCGATTCAGCATTTCGATCTCCTCGGGCGCGGATTTTCCAATCCGCAGGCGTGACAGTCAAGCGGAATCACATTGCGCTGTCCGTCTTTGGGGGATCAGGACGGCGGAAAGGCGCGCGGGCAAAAGTGCCCGCGCCACGGCTCCGGGCGTATTGACCTCCTATTCCGGGCCATTTATGATTGGCCCTCCATGCCAGACACCGATCCGCTGATCGGCCAGACCGTTTCCCATTACCGCATCATCGAGCGAGTCGGTGGCGGGGGGATGGGTGTCGTCTACGCGGCTGAAGATCTGAATCTTGGCCGGCGGGTTGCTCTGAAATTCCTGCCTCCGGAACTCGAACGCGATCCCCACTCGCTCGAGCGGTTTCGCCGCGAGGCGAGGGCAGCTTCCGCGCTGAATCATCCGAACATCTGCACGATTCACGATATTGCGCAGCACGACGGGCGGTACTTCATCGCGATGGAGTTTCTGGAGGGCCAGACGCTCAAGCATCGCATCGCGGAGAAGCCACTTTCGCTGGCGCTGATGCTCTTGCTGGGCGTTGAAATCGCCGACGCGCTCGACGCGGCGCACGAGAAAGGCATCATCCATCGCGATATCAAGCCGGCGAATATCTTCGTTACGACGCGCGGGCATGCCAAGATTCTGGATTTTGGTCTTGCGAAGCAGATCGAGCGCAACGCGGGCCGGACGGGGGCTGACGTCACGCAGGACGCCGAGGCCACGCTCGAAACCGCGCATTTGACGAGCGCGGGGACGACGCTGGGGACGGTGGCGTACATGTCGCCCGAGCAGGCGCGCGGAGAGACGCTCGATGCACGGAGCGATCTTTTCAGCTTCGGCGCGGTGCTTTACGAAATGGCGACGCGCATGCTGCCCTTCCCCGGCGACACGAACGCGGTCATTTTCAATGGCATTCTGGAAAAGCAGCCGATCCCGCCGGTGCGGCTGAATCCGGAAGTTCCTGCCAAGCTCGAAGAGATCATCGACAAGGCGCTCGAAAAGGATCGCGACCTCCGATACCAGCACGCCTCGGAAATGCGCACGGATTTGCAGCGGCTGAAGCGGGATGCCGAGACCGGGCGCACGAGCGCGCGGGAGTTTGCGGCCGCCGCCGATGCGTCCAGCGGGGCAACGGCTTACGCGGCGGGTGTGACGCCTTCGGCGGGGACAACGCCAGTTTCGGGGACGACGCCGGCATCGGGCACAGCGCCGGCATCAGCTACCGTGGCCGTCGGCGAAAAGCGACGCGGGCCCTGGATGGCCGTCGCGGCGGTGGTGGTGCTTGCGGCGATTGGCGCGGGGGCTTGGTTCTACCTGCACCGCGGGCCGAAACTGACATCGAAAGATACGATCGTCCTCGCCGATTTCACGAACACGACGGGCGATGCGGTGTTTGACGGAACATTGCGACAGGCGCTTTCGGCGGAACTCGCGCAATCGCCGTTCCTGAATATTCTTTCCGACCGGAAAATGCAGGAGACGTTGCGCTACATGGCACTGGCCCCCACAGCGCGTGTAACCCAAAGCGTGGCCGAGCAGATCTGCCAGCGGACATCGAGCGTTGCCGTGCTCGAAGGCTCGATCGCGCAGATCGGCAGCCAGTACGACATGATCCTGACGGCCAGGAATTGCGCGACCGACGACCGGCTGGCGACGGTCGAGGCCGTGGCGCCGGACAAGAACCACGTTCTCGACACGCTCAATTCGCTTGCTTCGCAGATTCGCGGCAAGCTCGGCGAGTCACTCGCCTCGATCCAGAAATTCGACGTGCCGGTCGAGGCAGCGACGACATCGTCGCTCGAGGCGCTGAAGATTTACACGCAAGCGGATCAAAAATCGACAGAACAGGGAAATGTGGCCGCCATTCCTCTCTATCAGCAGGCGATCGCTCTCGATCCCAACTTCGCGCTCGCTTATCAGGCGCTAGGCACCGGCTATGTCGACCTCAACGAGAACGGTCTTGCCGAACAATATCTCAGCAAGGCATTCGAGCTGCGCAACCGTGTAAGCGACCTCGAAAAGTTCCACATCGAATCCCTCTACTACCTGGCAGCGACCGGAGACCTGCCCAAGGCGCAGCAAACCCTCGAACTCTGGGCGCAAACCTATCCCCGCGACTACATTCCCAACGTCGACCTGGCCCAGATCTTTGCTCTCCGTGGCGAATACGAAAAAGCCGCAACGCTAACCCTCGCCGCGCTTGCCATTGAACCGAATGATGCGACTTCCCGGTCGAATCTCTTGCAGATCTACATGGCCCTAGGCCGGTTGGACGAGGCGAAAGCCCAGTTAAACGAAGTGAGCAAGCGTAACCTGGGGTTCTTCCTGTTTCCCGTACAGGCCTACCAACTCGCTTTCCTTCAGGGCAATGCCGCGGAGATGCAGAAGCAAATCGAGGCCCTTGTGGGAAAGCCCGGCGAGGAAGACTGGATGTTCAACGCGCAGGCGAACACGGATGCGTATGGCGGTGAGCTTAAGAAGGCCCGAGAGCTTTCGCAGCGGGCCATCGCATCGGCCGTTGCTAGCGGGAACAAGGAGACGGCGGCTGGCTGGCAACTCGATGCCGCGCTACGAGAGGTGGAATTCGGAAATTCCGCAGAGGCGCAGCACGACGCCGAGGCGGCACTCGCACTTGCTTCCGGACGTTACGAGCAAGCCGTGGCGGCAGCGGTCTTCGCGCGCTCGGGCGATGCAGCGCGAACATTGAAAATGGCTGCTTCGCTGGCGAAGACGTACCCTTCGGACACACTGCTGAACTCCTATTGGCTTTCTTCGATCAACGCCGCAGTCGCCATCAGCCAGAAGAATCCGTCGAAGGCCGTGGATGCGCTCGGCGCAGCCCAGCCCTACGAGCTCGGCGCCACCGAGCCATTTGGAATTCTGGGCTTGCTCTACCCGATTTACCTGCGGGGCGAGGCTTACCTGCAATTGCATCAGGGACAGCAGGCGGCCGCGGAATTTCAGAAGATCATCGATCACCGCGGCGTCGTGATCTACGAGCCGATCGGGGCGCTGGCGCATCTGGGGCTCGCGCGGGCGGAAGTGCTTGCAGGAAACACCAGCGCGGCCCGCACCGCTTACCAGGATTTCCTTGGGCTCTGGCGCAACGCCGATCCCGATATCCCGATCCTCAAACAGGCCCGCGCGGAATACTCGAAACTGCAATAGCCGGATTCCAGGTACACCTTTTCGTGGCGTCTCTTTGATCAGTAGAGGTGTGCTTTACATCCACACTTTACAAAGACCGGCCCACCCTTCGGGCGGAGAGCGCCCGAAGAGTGGGGCACCCGCAACGGCGCGCGGGAGTCGGGGTTGGGAGATGGAGCATAGCTGCGGCGGCAAGGCGGGTGACCAAGGCGCACAGGCAGGAATGCCTGTGCTACGGGGGCGCTGGCATTTTTCTTATCTGGATTGATTCCTGTTAAAGGGGCGATTAAGATGGGGCGCTCATGCCTGAGAATGATTCGCTGATTGGCCAGACCGTCTCGCACTACCGCGTTATCGAGCGAGTGGGGGGCGGAGGGATGGGTGTTGTCTACGCGGCCGAGGATCTGAACCTTGGCCGGCGCGTTGCGCTGAAATTCCTGCCTCCGGAACTCGAACGCGATGCACACGCGCTCGAACGCTTCCGGCGCGAAGCGCGCGCGGCCTCCGCGCTGAACCATCCGAACATCTGCACGATTCACGACATTGCGCAGCACGACGGGCGCTACTTCATCGCGATGGAGTATCTGGAGGGTCAGACACTCAAGCATCGCGTCGCTACCCGGCCGCTTTCGCTTGCGCTGCTGCTTTCCCTGGGCGTTGAAATCGCCGACGCGCTCGAAGCGGCGCATGAAAAGGGCATCATCCATCGCGATATCAAGCCGGCGAATATCTTCGTTACGACGCGCAACCACGCCAAGATTCTCGATTTCGGGCTCGCCAAACAGGTGGAGCGCGACGCTCAACGCACGGCTTCGCTTGCTCCCGAGGCGGACGCCACGGTGGAAGCCGCTCAGCTCACCAACCCCGGCACCGCCCTCGGCACGGTCGCTTACATGTCTCCTGAGCAGGCGCGGGGCGAGGCGCTCGACGCCCGCAGCGATCTCTTCAGCTTCGGCGCTGTGCTCTACGAAATGGCCGGGGGAGGGCCGGCGTTCGGCGGCGAAACCACGGCGGTGATCTTCCACAGGATCCTGGCGGAGAATCCGGCGCCGCTCGGCCGGTCCGGCCTGGACGTGCCGCCTGAGCTGAGCAGGATTGTTTTCAAGGCGCTCGAGAAGGATCGCGAACTTCGTTACCAACATGCTGGCGACATACGCGCCGACTTGCAACGGCTGAGGCGAGACACCGAATCGGGACGCACGACCGCGCAACAGACCGCGAGCGCGGGGCTGTTTTCGGCCGGAGGCGTTACTCCAGCGGCAGGCACGACGCCAGCGGCGGGTACGACCCCAGTTGCAGGGATGACACCAGCGGCGGGCACAACGCCTGTCGCCGGCACAACGCCGGCATCGGGCACAATGCCGGCCTCGCCGGTCGCGCCCGCGGAGGGCAACCGCCGCAGGCCCTGGATGGCGATCGCGGCGGTAGTGGTGGTTGCGGCGATCGGCGCTGGCGCATGGTTCTACTCGCATCGCGGGCCCAAGCTGACTTCGAAAGATACGATCGTGCTGGCGGATTTCTCGAATACAACCGGGCAAGCGGTCTTCGATGGGACGCTGAAACAGGCGCTCCAGGTGCAGCTCAGCCAGTCGCCGTTTCTGAACATTTTGCCTAGCGCACAGGTCGAGCAAACACTTCGCCTGATGGGCCGCTCGGCCGATGCAACGGTGACGAGCGAAGTGGCGCGGGAGATCTGCGAGCGAACATCGAGCGCGGCTACGATCAGCGGCTCGATTTCGATGCTGGGCAGCCAGTACGTGATCGGGCTGAACGCGGCGGACTGCCAGAGCGGTAATTCGCTGGCCCAGGAGCAGGTGACGGCGAGCCGGCCGGAGGATGTGCTTGGCGCGCTCGGCAACGCGGTCACGCAGCTTCGCGGGCGGCTTGGCGAATCGCTGGCCTCGATCCAGAAATTCAATACCCCGTTGGCCGAGGCGACTACATCCTCCCTTGCCGCGCTGAAGGCGTACAGCACCGCCGAGCAAGTTCACACCGTGAACGGCGACGCCGAGGCGATTCCCTATTTTAAACAGGCGATTCAGCTCGACCCGAATTTTGCGCTGGCGTATGAGGGCCTCGGCGTCGCCTATAGCAACTTGGGCGAATTCAGTCTTGCGGCGGAAAACCTGAACAAGGCGTACGATCTCCGCAATCGCGTCACCGAGCGTGAGCGGCTTCTCATCACCGCCATGTACAACGCTAGCGGCACGGGTGATGTCGACCAGGCTCGCCAAGCCTACCAGGAATGGGAGCAGACGTATCCACGCGATTTCATCGCCCCGACCAACTTGGGCTCACTTGAGAGCGGAATCGGCCAGTTCGATCAAGCCGTAAATCAAACACTCCTCGCCCTTCGCCTCAACCCCGACGAGGCAATCGGGTACGCCAACCTGGCCCAGGACTATATGGCGCTGGGCCGGTTTGACGAGGCACGGTCCGCGTTCGATCAAGTCCAGAGCCGTCATCTCGACTATTATTTCCTGCACGTGTTCCGCTATCTCCTCGCCTTCGGCCAAAACGACCCGGCAACGATGAAGCAACAGGCGGCGTGGGCGGCGGGAAAGGTTGGGTCCGAAGATCTGTTCTTGTCGCTCGAATCGGACACAGCAGCGTATTCCGGCCGGCTCGCTGAGGCTCGCAACCTCGCGCAGCAGGCTGTGGCAACGGCGCTGCGCGACGGACTAGGCGAAAATGCATGGCAATGGAATCTCGATGCGGCACTGCAAGAAGCTGAACTCGGTGATCCGGCTCGCGCCCGCCAAATCGCGGGCGGTTTGCTGAAGACACCCGGACTCGATCGCTACACCGAGGCTGTCGCCGCTCTTGCGCTGGCCCGGGCCGGCGATACTGCGAGCGCACAACCGGTTGTCGATCATCTGGCAAAAGAGTTTCCCCAGGATACCTTGCTCAATGCCTATTGGCTGCCGTCGGTTCGCGCTGCTATCGCGCTCGATGGTCACGATGCGGCACAGGCGCTTCAGGCGCTCCAGCCCGCGGCTCCCTACAAGTTGGCGGTGCCTTCGCCCTTTGGCAACTATTGCACCCTGTATCCCACCTATCTGCGCGGCTTGGCTCAGCTGGAAGCAAAGCAAGGCCAGGCAGCGGCGGCGGCATTTCAGTACGTACTCGATCATCGCGGCGCCGTTGCGAATTTCCCCATTGGTGCGCTTGCGCAACTCGGGTTGGCGCGCGCGCAGGCGCTGGCGGGTGACACGAACGCGGCTCGCACGTCCTACCAGAATTTCCTCGCGCTCTGGCACAACGCCGATCCCGATCTTGCGCTCCTCCGTCGGGCCAAAACTGAATACGCGAAGCTGCAGTAGGCGGAGGAGTCAGGGGCTGAAGCCCCTTATTATTCCAGAGGCTTTCCGTCGCGGCTAAAGCCGCGACCCACAAACATTCAGGGGTCTTTCCTCATGTTGTAAAAGCACTCAGGGCGGGAGTGCCTGTGCTACTGGGGCGAAAACAAAACGAGCGAGTCGGAGTGGTGGGCGGAACTTCCCTGCGCTCTGTGCAGTACATCACCTCCACGCTGACGGGGTCCTTCGCTGCGCTCAGGATGACAATCTCCTTCAACATGCATTGAATCAGCGAGGAAGGAGGAGGCGGCGGATGCCTTCGGCGAAGTCGGATTCGGGGCAGATGAGGCTTACTACCAGGTAGCCTTCGGCGGGGAAATCGTAGAAATGGCCGGGGTGAACGTAGACGTCTTTTGACTCGAGCAGTTCGATTGTGAGGTCCTCGTCGGTGCGATCGGATTCCACGAGGAGCACGGCGTACCAGCCGCCTTCTACGCGCAAACGGCGGCAGAAGGCCTGACCGGCGAGTTGGCGGTCCAGTTCGGCGAGGTTGCCGCGGACGCGGGTCAGCAATTGGCGCTGAAATTCCTGGCGCAGATCGAGAAGGGCCGGAATCGCCAGCTGAATCGGCGCGTTCATCGAGAGGAACGTATCGGCGATCACTTCGAGGCGATCGAGCGCCTCCCGCTTCGCGGGCTCCGGCCCGGTCACGACCATCCATGCTGCTTTCATCTGCGGCAGGCCGGCGATTTTCGAGAGGCCGCTGAGGGTGAACGTGAGACATTCCTGGCGCGAGGCGAAGCTTGGCGGCGGGGCGCCATCTAGCGCGAAATCCAGAAACACTTCGTCCGAAAGGATCGCCATGCCGCGCTGGGCACACAGTTGGGCGAGACGTTGCGCGTCTTCTCTGTTGCAGTAATGGCCGGTGGGATTATTCGGATGAATCACAACGGCTGCGCGGGTACGCGGAGTGATCGCCTGCTCTAGGGCGCGAAAATCCATGCGCCAGCCATCGTCGTAGACGAGCGGGTATGGGACGAGCGCCACGTCCTCGATATCGGCGAGGAATCCTAGAAGCGGATAGCTGGGCTCAGGGACGAGGATTTCGTCCGCGGGCTCGCAGAGCAGGCGCAGGATGAAGGAATAGGCTTCGCTCGTGCCCGTGGTCAGAAGGATGGATTTTACGGGCACGTCGACGCCGCGCTCGGCGTAATAGGCCGCCACGGCTTGCCGCGCGGATTCGAGGCCGCGCGGATCGGGATGGTAGGTGAGGGCGGCGGGGTGCTGGAGCGCATGCAGAATTGCTTCGCTGTCGTGATGGAATCCGCAGGCCGTGGGATTCGACACGGTCAGATCGAGCAGCCGCTTCCCTTCCTCGCGATGGCGGGCCAGGGCCTGGCTCAGTCGATTGGCTTCGAGGTTCCAGTTGGTGCGTTTGGCGAACACGCGATCCTCTTTCCGGCCGATAGATTGTAATGCGAAGCGATGCGGCGGCCGATGCGGCATGAGGAAAAAGGTCGCGACCATTGCGCCTGCCGCTTCTCGTGCACGACAATAGCAAACCTTCAATCGCACGCGAGAGGTGCTGACCATGAAGCGGTTCCCCAGAGCTTTTTCCAGCCCCGCGGCCGTGGCCTGTTTCGTCGCGGCGCTCCTTTCCATCTCCGCGGCGGCCGCTCCCCGGCCGCAAAGGGCGACGGCGGCCATCATCTTCCATGGCGGCACGATTCTCACTCTCGACCCGGCGCATCCGCGCGTTGAAGCGCTCGCCATCGGCGACGGGAAAATTCTGGCGATGGGCTCGATGAGCGACGTCGAGAAGACGCTCGGCAAGCAAACGAAGGTGATCGACCTGCACGGCAACACGCTGATGCCCAGCCTGAACGATCATCACGTCCATTTGCTGAACATCGGATTCACCCTACTCAATCACGAGCGGCACCAGGCGCTTTTTCTCGATCTCACCAAGACGCGGTCCGAACAGGAGATTGCCCGGCTGGTGGCCGAGCGCGCCGCGCGCGTGCCGAAGGGGGCGTGGATCCTTGGCACAGGATGGAGCCAGGAAGCGTGGGGACAGGAGACATTGCCTACGCGCCGGCTGCTCGATCGCGCGGCGCCCGATAATCCGGTTTACCTGATTCGCGTCGATGGGCACTGCGGCTGGGCGAATGCGGCCGCGTTGCGTGCAGCGGGCATAACCAAGACGACGCCCGATCCGCCGGGCGGCAAAATCGGACGCCTGCCGGATGGTTCGCCTTCGGGGATTCTGCTCGAACGCGCGAATGAACTCGTTTTGAAAAAGGTGCCCACGCCGACCGATGAAGAGATCACCGAGGCGTTTCGGCTGGCCACAGAGGCGCTCGCATCGCACGGGATCACCACCGTTTACGATGCGGGATTTCTTGCTTATCCCGGCGTTGTGGGACTGAACGTTCCGCTCGAACGCTATTTCAATCTATTGAAGAAACTTGATCAGCAGCATCCCTTGCCAATTCACGTGAACCTGATGATTCCCGCGCCCACATCGCTCGCCGACGAGGTGATGCGGAATCCGAAGGACCGCGTTCTCTCTCCGCGGCTGCGCGTCACGCACATCAAGCTTTTCTCCGACGGCGCGTTGGGCAGCCGCGGCGCCGCGCTCAGCCATCCCTATGCGGACGATCCCTCGACGCGCGGCGTCCTGCGCATGACCGAACCCCAAATCCGGGCGCTTGTTCTGCGCGCGCTGGCCTCTGGCCTCGGCGTCGCGACGCACGCCATTGGCGACCGCGCAATTCATCACGTTCTGAACGACTACCAGTCAGTGCTCCAAACGCATCCCGGCGTCGCGCCGGGCCGTCTTCGCATCGAACATTTTTCCTACGCGCAGGCAGGGGATTTCCAGCGTGCCGCGCGCCTGGGCATTCTGCTGGTGATTCAACCCGGCTTCGTCTATCCGGACGCGAAAGGGCACCAGATGGAAGAATCACGCGTGGGCTCGAAAAACAGCGACCGCGTCTACGCCTGGGTCACGATGGCGAATGCCGGGGCGCGGCTCGCCGGTTCCTCGGACGATTTCAGCTACCCGTCGCCGCCGCTCTGGAACTACTGCGCCGCAGTGACGCGCGAAAATCCGGAAGGTCTGCCGCCCAAAGGTTGGCATCCGGACCAGCGCCTTTCGCGCATGACGAGCCTGATGCTCTTCACGAAGCTCTATCCGCCCGACGGGGGTGCGCCGTCTTCCGGTGAGCTCCAGACAGGCGGACCAGCCAATCTCGCGATCCTCTCTGCCAATCCACTAGCCGTGCCAGAATCCAGAATCCTGCAGATCAAAGTTCACGCCACGCTGCTCGAGGGACGCGTGACGTACACCGACGGCAATTTCGGCAGTCTGCCATAGTCGCGCAATCGCTATGGCCTCCCAGGCCTCGGGCGTAGAATAAGAGCAAAGCTTTCCTGTGATGACTCCCGCCTCGCCTCAAGGTGTGAGCTGTCGAGCTGCTTTCCAAGCTTAGCTGGACGTTTCGATTGGATTCGGTGCCGGCCGTTCAAGTGTCCAGTTTCAGATCTGCGAACTTCTCCGCTCGGGAGGGTTGGCTGAAATGACCGCGATTTCGGAAAAAGGCGGAGGGACCTTCCGGGGAATCAAGCTCCTGCTCTGCGAGAACCCGCTCCCTCCTTTGGAAGAAGCTATAGAAGCCGCGCAGGCGGAACTCCCCCACAGCAACTACTACACCGAACCTTATTCGGAACCTCTCCGCCGCCTGCTCAGCGAACGGATCGGCGTCCCGGAGCGGCTGATCCACATCAACGCCGGTTCCGAGCTCATCCTGCGCCAGCTGTTTGACCGTCTGGGACAGCAAGTTCATCTGCTCACTCCCACCTACGTGCTGTTTCCCGAAATCGCACGGCGCTACACAGAGACGCGGCTGCTGCCCGAAAACGGATTCGCCTACGATCTGTCGCAGTTGGAAATCCCGCCGGGAACCACAATGGTTGTGATCGTCAATCCAAACAACCCGAATGGCGGCACTTTCGACATGGCCCCGTTACCCGATCTGCTCGAGCGGCACAAGAACACTCGCTTTCTCGTGGACGAGGCGTTCATCGGGATGGCCGGCGAATCGGTCGCCCATCTGGTGCCTGATTATCCCAATCTTCTGGTGACGCGCACGCTTTCGAAGGCGCACAGCCTTGCCGGCTTTCGTGTCGGCTACGCGGTCCTGCCACAGAACCTGGCCGACGATCTGAACACGAAAAACGACGCGTATCCATTAGCGCGACCCAGCCAGGCGGCAGCCATCGCCACGCTGCAGCACGAAGACAAGATCCGCGCGCGTGTCGCTGAGATCCGGGCGTGGACCCGCGACCTGGCCGCGGAACTTCGCCGACTTGGCATTCGCACGTTTCCGACCGAGTCGTACTTTTTCCTTGCCGACTTTGCGCCACACGATGCGGCCACGGTCGCGGAGAAACTGCGAGAACATGACATCCTCATCAAGCCGCTCAAGGACCCGGAACTGGGGCCCGGCTTCATGCGCGTGACCACGGCTTTACCGGAAGACAACTTGCGCTTTGTGGAGGTGTTGAAACAGTTGCTCTGATGGCTCAACTCCGGAATCCGCGATCGCGACCCAGTGGAGATGCCGGATGGAATTTTCCGAAGACACTCAAAAGGCGAAGTGATTCTTGATGAGCACATTTCTCTGGATCCTGGGAAGCGGATTGCTAATGAGCGCCATTGCCCTCATTGGCAGTGCCACCCTTCTCTTGAAACGGGAATCTCTTGCTCGGCTGACTCTGCCGCTGGTGGCACTCGCGGCGGGCAGCCTGATTGGCGGGGCCCTCTTCCACATGATTCCGGCGTCGCTTGCCGCCAGGCGCGACTCCGGACTTGACGTTTTTGCATGGACTGCCGCGGGCTTCACCGTCTTTTTTGCCCTTGAACAGTTTATCCATCATCATCACTGCCACCACGTGACGGCTGAGTGCAAGCAGCCGCTCACCTACCTGATTCTGATCGGCGACGGCCTTCACAATTTTCTCGGCGGTCTCGCCGTGGCAGGGACATTTCTTCTGGATATCCGGCTGGGAATCACGACCTGGGTGGCGGCCGCCGCGCACGAAGTCCCTCAGGAGCTGGGAGATTTCGGTGCGTTGGTCCACGGCGGTTGGGCGCCACGCCGGGCGCTTCTGGCGAATCTTCTTTCAGGCTTGATGTTTCCGGTCGGGGCGATGTTGACATACACCATGGCGCTGCACTTGCATATAAACACCGATTTCCTGATTGCGTTCGGCGCGGGGAATTTTCTCTATATCGGCGCTTCCGATCTGGTGCCCGAGGTGAACAAAGCCCGGACTGTGGCCGACAATCTCAAGCATTTTGCCGCCTTCGCCGTTGGTCTTGGCACCTTGTTGGTGATCCGTCTGATCGGAGTGCAGTAGCCGTCACGGAACGAGAACGATTTTGCCGAAGGCGCCGGGCTCGAGGATCTCCTTGTGCGCGCGGCTTGCATCGGCCAGAGGCAGCTCCTTGCCGACGATGGGGCGCAGCGTGCCGTTTTCGAGGCCGGCGATGAGGCCGGCGTGAATTTCCTTTTCTTCGGCTTCGGTGATGCCCCACAAGGTGAACCCGTGGACCGAGCCGCGGCGGCTCATGAGGTCGCGTGGAGCGATCGTGACTTCGCCGCGGCTGCCGATGACGACGACGCGGCCGTCGCGGGCGAGCAGCTTCAGGTCGTGGCCGAGGTTCACATTGGCGAGCATTTCGAGGATGAGGTCGACGCCTTGGCCGCCGGTCGCTTTCAGGATTTCCTCCTGATAACCGCGCTTGGCGTGGTTGAAGGAGTGATGCGCGCCTTCCCGCTTCACGAGTTCCAAACCCTTGTCCGTGCCGGCCGTGCCGAGGACCGTCAGACCCATCGCGCGCGCCATCTGGACGGCGGCGGAGCCGACGCCGCCGCTCGCGCCGTGAATCAGCACCGTTTCGCCGGCGCGGGCTCTGACGCATTGATGCAGCGCGTGGTAGGCGGTGCCGTAGGGCACCCAAACGCCCGCGCCCTGCGCGAAGCTGATTTTTTCCGGAAGCGGATGCACCTGGCTCTCGAGCGCCAGCGCGTATTCGGCATAGGCTCCGGTGAGCGTCTTCGCGGTATAGACGCGGTCGCCCCGTTTCACACGAGTCACGCCCTCGCCGACGCCTTCGATCACGCCGGCGCCGTCGGAGCCGGGCGTGTAAGGCAATGGCGGCTTGATGGCGTAATTGCCGGAGCGCATGTACGTGTCGTATGGATTCACGCCCGCGGCGTGGATGCGGACTAGCACTTGGCCCGCGCCGGGGCCCGGGGTAGGAACTTCCTCGAGCTTCAGGACTTCGGGCCCGCCAAATTCACGAACTAGAATGGACTTCATCGTATCCCTCCTCGGAAATTTGATTCGTGCCTGGCCCAACGGTTTCAGGCTATAGCCTAATCGAGATTTCGCGATTCGTTCAAAGAACAGATGACACGCGTGGCACGCGGCGCGGCTGCGCAGGCGCCAACGCACTGCAAAGTTCAGTTGAAAGCCGGGGGCGCGGCTTTTCTCCTGGGATGGAATTTACAGTTGCGGTTGACCGAAAGGCCGCAGCCAGGAGTGGCTGCGCTACCAAGACCGGCCGCTCGCCATGGACAGCGTCTGGCTTGCATTGGTTAACGCGGGGCCAGATCAGGAGGGGGCGCTACGGCGTGCGGTGCCGTGCGGGGCCTCAGCCAGGCCATGTAGGGGAGGCAAAGAACAACATTGATGAGCAGGTAAAGCAGGATGGCGGGGAAGACCAGCTTCTGTTGGGGGAAATTTGCCATGGCAATGGTCGCGGCGATCGCGGGATGACGCGATGCGGTCGCCAGCGCGAGCACGGGGCGATCTGCCGAAACGGGGCCGCCGAGAAAATGGCCGACGACGATACCGACAATGACGAAAACAGCGAAAACAGCGATCGTGCCGTTGCCAATGAGCGAAATGATGGCAGGCAGCGATTTAAAGAGGACGGGGAGCAGGCCGGCGACAAGCAGGACGGCAGCGACGAGTGTCACGGGCTTCGCAATCCGGTCGGCGAACCCGGGCGCCAGGCTCTTCACGAGCGTCCCCGCCGACAGCGGTACGAGCACCGTCAGAAGCACCAGTTTCGCCACGGCTAGAAACGGCATATGCAGGTCGGCGGGGAATATCCAGTCGAGCACTTCCATCGCAAGCGGCATGAATACGAGCGCGAGCAACGCCATCGCGAACAGCAATCCGATTGCATAGGATCCTCGCGCTCCCGCCTTCGCCTGCCTCTTTGGAAGCAACGGCGGCACGGGTGAAATCGCCAGCGCGATCAGAGCAAGCTTTACCGGTGGCCGAAGCTCGAATGTGAGTGCCATCGCCACCGCCAGCACCGGCATCAGGATGTTCATGGAAAGAAACGATCGCGCGAGCAGTCCGGGCTTTCTGAATAGATAAACAATGTCTTTGCGGCTGGCGCTGAGCCCGATGCCGAAAACAAGGAGCACAACGCTGATTTTCAGCACGAGCAGGATGAAGGATGCGAGGTTCATCGGTTACCCTTCTTCGGAGCGGGAGGGCGGCTAGCATGGACCCGCCGGCGCGCAGACACCCATCTCCCGCGTGCGGGAAGAGACACACTCCCTTATAAGGAGGCTGTACCGACCGGGCGTTTCGCACCACTGTCAATATTGACAGTCCGCCGTGTGAGTGTTGGGGTTGACCGCATTCGCAACGAAGGATGGTCGTCGGAGCCCGAAATCTCTTAGAATCAGGTGGGCGCCCGTAGCTCAGGGGATAGAGCGTCTGCCTTCTAAGCGTGAGACCGAAGTTACTGAATCTTGCCGGAGCCGACCCAACACGCTCAGAAGCAGCAAATTGCCACAAAACACGGCAAACCGTTTTTCTCCTTTTTGTTCTCTGTTTTTTCGTATTTGTGGTCGATTTGCAGCAACTTGTACTACGTTTTCACTACGGCCGCAGGGAATTGGTTTTGGAGGCAAACGCGCCCATTCCAGTCTGTTCGCCCAAGCGTTCAGGCGGTGCACCACCCCCCTCGATTTCGGCCCGGCGACACACTCTCGCTTCACGCAGTTCCCGGCCTCTCAGCAGTGCCAGATCCAGGAACCAGGTTTGGTCCACTTTGCCGAGGTTGATTTCCTCGGGATGGCGCTTTATGAAACTCAAAACGTCTTTTTCTCGGACGCGTTGGATGTCGTTGCCATTCCCGTCGTGCCGGCGTGTGCCCTGGACACGGTCGCGCAGCCAACCACAGGCGATCCATCGCTGGATTTTGCGGTGATCCTCTCCTAGGCACAGCTCGAGGTCCCGCATCGTGTAGCCCTCTCGCACCCGCCGAGAGGTGCCAAGCCTTTTGAGCTTGTTGACGACTGAACTCTCCGGCCGGTGCAAACGCTTGGCAATCGTTGTGGTGGAGACTCGGCCGACCAGCCTTTCCAGGAGATCCATTTCGGCAGCCGTCCATGGCCTTCGGTCAATTCGCATCGTCAGACCCAGGCGGGCGGCTTGGCGCTTGATGTACCATCGCGGCAAACCTGTCTCTCGCACCATTCGGTTGAGCACTTGGAATCTTCGATTCAGGCCCCCGTGGTAATGCGCCCTCAAATAGGCGTCGTCCTGCGGGGGCCAGACGTATTTGGCCTTTGCCTGTCGTCGGCGCTCTGCTCGGCACTTCAGACAATACTTAGCGAGCACTGGCGACCGCCCTTGCTGACGCCCTTCCTCGATCGTTTGACCACAGGTGACACAGTTCATGTCCGCCCTCTTAAATCCTTTCTCGATCTGCGCTGGGAACTTCCGAGGATCGAGGCGCTGTCCGAGAACGTCGGGCATCCTGCTTTGCTGAACGGGAGTTGACAGCAATATTTAGTTAGGTATATACATATTTCAGATATGGATATAACAGACAAAAGGAGCCAGCCCCCTTGGCTCATGCTCACCTTCACGCTACCGACCAAGCGTGCCAGCCAGCGAGTTGAAGTCTGGCGAAAGTTGCAGCGGTACGGCTCGGTGCCCTTGGGCAATTCGGGTTATCTGCTGCCGAACGACGCGGCGAATCGCGAGCGCCTTGAGTGGCTGGCGACGGCGATTCGTAAGTACGGAGGGGACGCCTCCGTCGTCCAGGTACAGGACATCGACAACCTTTCGACTCCGCAGTTGGTCGCCCGGTTCGCCGAAGCCCGGACGCGCGAGTACCAGGAAGTGATCCAGGAGCTAAAAAAGTGGTCGTCGTTGCCGCTCCGGGCGCGATCACCCGCTCGTCTCAGCCGTTTGAGAGCCCGGTTTCAGGAGATTGTGGCGATCGATTTTTTCGGCAGCTCGCTTCAGAAGCGCGTCGAGGAGTTGCTGGATCGTGCCGACGCGGCGCCGTCAATTTCTCCCGCGAAGGAGGCCACCAAAGTAAACCGGCGGGAATATGCCGGAAGGGTTTGGGTGACGCGGCCGCGACCCGGAGTGGATCGGTCGGCTTCGGCGTGGCTGATCCGGCGATGCATCGATCGGAAAGCGCGATTTAGCTTCGCTCCGGAAAGCCGGGTGCCGGAAGGAGCGGTTCCCTTCGACATGTTTCGAGGCGGGTTCGGCCATCGCGGCGACGATTGCACGTTCGAAACGCTGCAAAAGGCGTTTCAAATCCGGAACCGCAAGATCGCCGTTATTGCGCAGATCATTCATGACGCCGACCTGCTGGACGAGAAATTCGGCCGCAAGGAAGGTTTCGGCATCGACGAAGTGCTGAAGGGGTGGGCGCGTCAGGGAATTGCCGATAACGAGCTTTTGGCGCGGGGGATGCAGTTGATTGAGGGACTTTATCATTCACTCCCCTAGCCGGGCGCGGGCGCAGGAACCCTGCCGGGCAGGGTGAATTGGCCGGGAAGCGAGCACGAACACGGGGCGACACAAAAGTGGCGGGGGAGACATTCCGTGCTGATGAATCCAGGACGCATTTTCCGGTTGGCGGGTCTGGCTCTGCTGCTGTGCGCGGCACGCGCGCGAAGGGCGGAGGCGCAAACGCAGAAGACCGGGAAGAGGGTGTTCACTCTCGAAAGCGCGGTTCAGTTTGCGGAGAAGAAGTATCCGGCGGTGCGAGCCGCGATGGAACAGGTGAACGCCTCGCGCGCCGGGGTGGGTCTGGCTCGGACGAGCTATTTGCCCCGGGCCGACATGCTCTGGCAAACCAATCGCGCCACCGACAACAACATCACCGGCCCGCTGCTGCCGCAATCGATCGTTCCGCCCATTTCCGGTCCTGTCTCGGCGAGTCCGAGCGGCGAGTCCGGCTGGGGGAGCGCGGCGGGGCTATTGGTTTCGTGGGAGGCGGTGGATTTCGGGCTGCGGCACGCACAGGTCGAGGAAGCAGAAAGCGCGGAGGGATTAGCTTCGGCGGAGGAATCGGTCACGCGTCTGGACGTAGCGGTTGCCGCGGCGCGGGCATTTATGAATCTGGCGGCGGCGAAGGAGACGGTAAAGGCGGCGGAGGCGAATGTCCGCCGCCGCCAAGTCTTCGACATGGTTGTTCGCCAGCTTGCCGCGAGCCAGTTACGCCCTGGCGCGGATGCCTCGCGAGCCAATGCGGAGCTTGCCTCGGCGCGGATTGAATTGATTCAAGCGCAAGAGGCCGAGACCAGTGCGCGCGCAGAGTTCGCAGAGCTGCTAGGCATCGCTGGCGGCGAAGTTCACATCCGGTCCGATTCTCTCCTTCAGCTTCCCTCGGCCCGGCCGCCCGTCGCTCCCGCGTATGGCGCAAACCCGCTGGCTGTCGCGCAGCGCGCACGAATCACTCAGGTTCAAGCTGAAGAACATGTCCTCGGCCGTTCCTATTTTCCGCATTTGTATCTTCAATCGGCGTTTTCCGGGCGCGGGAGCGGGTTCAATCCGGACGGCACGGTCGCCAGCGGCACTCAAGGCCTAGGACTTGACCGAGGCAATTGGGCAGTCGGGCTCACCGCGACGTTTCCGCTGATGGACTTCGCCTCCCTGCATGCGCAAAAACAGATCGCGGCTGCCAACGAACGCCAGCAGACCGCACTGTACGACCAGACCATTCAAGAACTGACGGCCCAGTGGCAGCAGGCTGAGGCAGCTTGGAGGGCTTCGATTGCCGTAGCACAAAACACGCCGGTCGAGCTCTCCGCGTCACGACAGACAGAAAAGCAATTCGTCGCCCGGTATGAAGCAGGGCTGGGAACGATTTCGGATGTGGCGGAATCGCAAAGTTTGCTCGTGCGGGCGCAAACCGAAGACGCGCTGGCGCGGCTGGGCGTTTGGCGCAGCTTGCTCGGCCTCGCACAAGTCCGGGGCCATCTGGAACCGTTCCTGAAAACCCTCGAAGAGACACCGAAAGGGGCGCATTAGCCATGTGGCTCGTCCGCGCAGCGCTGCGGCGTCCCATCAGCGTGCTTATCGTCGTGGTCGCAATCGCTCTGTGCTCCGTGCTGGCGCTAACCCGCATGCCCGCGGATATCTTCCCCAAACTCAACCTGCCAGTAATCTACGTGGCACAACCCTACGGCGGGATGGACCCGGCTCAGATGGAAGGATATTTGGTCAATTATTACGAATTCCATTTCCTCTACATTGACGGAATCAAGAGCGTCGAATCGAAATCCATCCAGAGTGTTGGCCTGCTGAAGCTTACGTTCCACTCTGGCACCAACATGAGCCAGGCCCTGGCGGAGACGGTTTCCTATGTGAATCGGGCGAAATCGTTCATGCCGCCGGGCACGGTGCCGCCGTTCGTGTTGCGGTTCGGAGCGGGAACGGTGCCGGTCGGCGACCTGGTTTTTTCGAGCCCAACGCGCAGCGTTGCCGAGATTCAAGATCTGGCGCTATTTCGGGTGCGGCCGCTCTTCGCGACGCTGCCCGGTGTTTCGGCGCCGCCACCGTTTGGCGGCAACCAGCGCACCATCGTCATCACAGTCAATCCCGACCGTTTGCGCGCCTATCGCATGACGCCCGAGGACGTAGCGCGGGCCGTGGCGGCTGGCAACCTAATCATCCCCGCCGGAAATGCCCGCATCGGTAAGCTGAACCGCATGGTGACCATGAACTCGGTGGTGACCAACATCCAGGACCTCCGCAACCTCCCGTTGCGAACCGGCGCTGGAACTCCTGTTCTGCTGCGGGATGTGGGGACGGTGGCGGACAGCAGCGACGTGCCCACCGGCTACGCGCTCGTCAATGGGCGCAAGACGATTTATATGCCGGTGACGAAGCGTTCCGGCTTTTCGACGGTAACGGTGGTGAACGAAGTGAAGGCAGCGATTCCGCGTTTCCGCGAAGTCCTTCCTCCCGACGTGAAAGTAAGCTTTGAATTCGACCAATCCGTTTACGTCAAGAACGCACTGGGGGCGCTGGTTCGCGAGGGTTTGCTGGGGGTGTTGCTGACAGGCCTGATGGTGCTGCTGTTTCTGCGGGACTGGCGCAGCTCGCTCATTGTGGTCATTACGATCCCGTTCGCCTTGCTGACGGCCGTGGTGTCGCTGTGGCTCGCCGGTCAGACCATCAACATCATGACTCTTGGCGGCCTGGCGCTAGCGGTGGGAATTCTGGTGGACGAAGCCACGGTGATGATCGAAAACATCCAGACCCATCTGGCGCGCGGGGAAGCGACGGCGTTGGCCGTCTTCCGGGCCAGCCGGGAAGTGGCTGTGCCGAGGCTGCTCTCGTTGATCGCAATCCTTGCCGTTTTTGTGCCTTCGTTCTTTATGACCGGCGTCAGCCGGTCGCTCTTCGTACCGCTCTCGCTCGCGGTGGGATTTGCGATGCTTGCTTCGTATTTTCTTTCGAGCTCGCTGGTGCCGGTTCTTTCAGTCTGGATACTGCGGTCGGAGCATGCCGCCGGACAAGCTCACAAGGGATTCGAGCGGCTGCGTGAGCGTTACTCCCGATGGGTCGAGAAGGCGGTTGGTCGTCGAAAAACTGTGTTGGGCATTTACCTGGCCGCAGCAGCCGCAGTTATTTTTCTTCTCGGCCCTCGCGTTGGCAGGGAAATTTTCCCGCAAGTAGATACGGGCCAGTTCCAGCTTCGCATGCGGGCGCCGACCGGGACGCGGCTGGCGCGCACGGTGGAGCTGACCCGGGAGGTGCTTGGGGTCATTCGGCAGACCGCGGGCCACGCCAGTGTAGCTACCACCCTGAGCTTTGTCGGCGCCCAGCCTCCGACGTATCCGATCAACAATATCTATCTGTGGACCAGCGGGACGCAGGAGTCGGTGATGCTTGTGTCGTTTAATCCCGCGGCGCACATTCCTCTTGCCTCGTTTGAAGAGAAACTGCGAAGAGTTCTGGCGGATGAGTTCCCGGGGTGCCGGTTTTCGTTCGAAGCCGGCGACATCGTCAGTCAGATCATGAATTTTGGCGCGCCTACTCCGGTCGAAATCTCCGTGCGCGGGCTGGACTTATCCACCGACCGGAACTTCGCGGCGCGAATTCTCGCCGAGATGAAACAAATCAGCGGGTTACGCGATCTTCAGTTCGGCGAACCGTTCGAGTATCCGACGGTGAACGTGGACGTGAACCGCGAACGCGCCGGGCAACTGGGGGTGACCATGGCCGAGGTGGGGCGGGCGGTCGTGGCGGCCACCTACTCGACACGCTTCATCACGCCCGTGTATTGGGCGGATCCGAAGACGGGCGTTGGCTATCAGGTGCAGGTGCAAGTTCCCCAGGCACGAATGAATTCGATCCAGGATATCGAGAACATTCCCATCATGAGGGACGACAAGTCGCATCCGCTGCTCGGCGACGTGGCGAACGTCAGCTACGGCACCACCGTAGCGGAATATGACCGCTTCAATATGCAGCGCGAAGTGACGATCACCGCGAATCTGGCTGGCGAGGACCTGGGCCGGGCGGCAGGGCAGGTGGGTGCCGCCATCCGCCGAGCCGGACAACCACCCCGCGGCGTGACGGTGGAAGTCGGCGGCCAGATCGCCCCGATGCAGCAGACGCTGGGAGAGTTGGGAATCGGCCTGTTGCTGGCAGTGATCGTCATCTTCCTTCTGCTGGCGGCCAATTTCGAGTCCTTGCGCCTGGCCCTCGCCGTGATTTCAACGGTTCCCGCAGCCATCGCGGGCGTACTGATTGCGCTTCTTGCGAGCGGGACGACGCTCAACATGCAGTCGTTCATGGGCGCGATCATGGCCATGGGCGTAGCGGTGGCCAACGCCATTTTGCTAGTCACCTTCGCCGAACAATCGCGCCGGTCAGGCGTGACGGCCGATGCAGCGGCGGTGGACGGCGCACGGACGCGCCTGCGGCCCGTCTTGATGACGAGCATGGCCATGGTTGCGGGGATGGTACCGTTGGCGCTAGCCCTAGGCACAGGTGCGGCGCAGAACGGCTCCGCTTGGGCGCGCGGTTATAGGGGGACTTTTGGCCGCGACCTTCGCGACGCTGTTCATCCTGCCCGGCGTTTTTGCCATGCTGCAGAGGCATTCGAGCCTCATCTCGCCATCGCTCGATCCGATCGATCCCGGTAGCGCGCACTGGGTTTCCGATGCGGCGGGCGCTTCCGGAGGGTCCGAGGGGAACTCATGAGCAAGGTAAGTCACATCCTCAGCGTCATTTTCTTAGTTCTGGCTCTTGGCGGTCTGGCAGGGTGCGAATCGGGGCGAAGCGCGACGCCCGCCCCTTCGGTTGTTCGCGTTGTTTCCGCCGGCGTAGTACGGGTTGTGGCGAAGAAGTTGAACATCCTCGTTCGCCTGCCCGGCGAGATTCGGCCGTATGAGGTTGTCGCCGTCTATCCGAAAGTGACGGGGTTTTTGCAGTGGATCGGCGTGGACCGCGGCTCCCGGGTGAAGAAGGGAGAGCTCCTGGCGCGGCTCACAGCGCCGGAACTCGAGGCGGACCGGCGGAACGCTGAAGCGCGGCTGCGGAGCGAGCAAGCTGCGCTGATCGCCGCCCAAGCTAAGTTCGCCGCCGATGAAAGCACTTACCAAAGCTTGAGCAAGGCCGCGGCCACGCCCGGGGTAATCGCCGGAAATGAACTTCAGGTGGCGAAGAGAAGGGCGGAAGCGGATGACGCTCAGGTGCGCGCGGCGCGTGAACGCGTGGCGGCGGCACGCGACCGTCTCAGCGCGGCCAAGGAGTTGACGGACTATTTGCAGATCCGCGCTCCCTTTGATGGCATTGTCACTGAGCGGAACGCTCATCCCGGCGATCTGGTCGGGCCGGCTGGCGTAAGTGGCGCAGGATCAAAAGCAACCGCGCCCATGCTTCGCATCGAGATGCTCTCGCGGCTCCGGCTGGTCGTTCCTGTGCCGGAAATCGACACCGGCGCCGTGGTTCCCGGGGCTCGGGTTCGCTTCACCGTTCCGGCGTTTCCGGCCAAGACGTTTATTGGCACTGTGGCCCGCATCTCCCGCTACTTGCACGTGGAGACTCGCACCATGCCCGTTGAACTGAATGTCGTCAACCGCAGAGACGAGCTCTACCCGGGAATGTTCCCGCAGGTGGATTGGCCGGTGCGCCGGCCCTATCACACGCTTTTCGTTCCCGTCTCGGCCGTGACCAATACGACGCAGGGAACGTTCGTTTTGCGCGTTGGCCGCGGCCTAGCCGAGCGGGTAGAGGTGAAGACAGGCGAAACAGAAGGCCGGCTGGTCGAGGTGTTCGGCCACTTGGAAGCGGGCGACGAGGTCGTGCTGCGCGGGGGAGAGGAAATCCCGCCCGGTTCCCGGGTAGCGGCAAAGCTTATCGCCGGTCTGCCCTGATCGGCGCCGGGGAACGCAGATGAAACGCGGTACGCGCCGGCTTGATTTTCGGGAGTACCGGTAGAGAACGATGAAGACGGTCAGCGGCTTGCGTCCGGTTTATGTTTCGGCATTTCTCCGCGCCCTGGGCGCCGGGATGGTCGCCGTCGTTCTCGGGATTTATCTCTCTCGAGCCGGATTTTCTGCCACCCGGATTGGCATCGTGACTTCGGCGGGTCTGGCGGGGGTCGCAGTTTCCACTCTACTGACCGGCTTAGTCGCGGAGCACTTCGGACGCCGCCGCACCCTCATTTTGCTATCCGTGCTTGGGGCTATCGGGGGGCTGGGCTTGGCGCTCACCGATAATTTTTTCGCGCTTGTTCTGCTGGCGTTCGCGGGCATGTTGAATGCCGCGGGGCACGACCGTGGCGCCGCCGGCAGTATCGAACAAGTTCTCGTTCCCGAGAGCGTTTCCCCGGCTGGCCGCACGGGGGCGCTAGCGCGATACAACATCGTGTTGGGCGCCGGCCACGCGCTCGGAGCGCTGGCGGCTGGGCTTCCGTTCCTGCTGCGCACCGCATTCAGTATGGAGCTGCTCGCCTCTTATCGCGGTGCCTTCGGTCTTTATGGTTTGCTCGGCTTGTTGAGCGCGGCGAGCTACTTATTTCTTTCGCCCCAGGCTGAGTTTACACGGAAGTCGGCCAGCCCAAGAACCCGGGTTTCCGGAGAATCGAAAAGCACTGTGGCGCGCCTGGCGGTGCTTTTCAGCATGGACAGCCTCGGCGGAGGGTTTCTGACAACGACGATTCTCGCATACTGGTTTTTCCGGCGGTTCGGCGTGACGGAGGCGGGCCTCGCGCCGATTTTCTTCGCGGCGCGGCTGCTGAATTCCGTTTCGTATTGGGCCGCGGCCCGTCTCGCTCGACGGATAGGATTGCTCAACACCATGCTGTTCACTCACCTGCCCTCCAGCCTGCTGCTAATGGCAGTGCCCTTCGCTCGTAGCCTTCCGTGGGCAACCGCTTTCTTCCTGGCGCGCGAGGGCTTGGTGCAGATGGACGTGCCCACCCGGCAATCGTATGTGATGGCGGCGGTATGTCCGGAAGACCGCGTCTTTGCCAGTGGGACAACGAATTTGTCGCGCAACATTTCGCGAGCGTGCACGTCGTCGCTTTCGGGTTACGTGATGCAGAACGTGAGCTTGGCCGCGCCACTGTTTCTCGGCGGAGCCATGAAAGTCGTTTACGACTTACTTCTTTACACTACCCTGCGCCGCAGCAAGCCGAGCGAGAAAGGTCAGGAACCCTGGAGGGAAGCCAGCGCAGTTTCCCAGCTTTCGCGTTCAAGGGGGCGTTTGGAGTGATGGATGAAATCCAAACCTGCAAGTTCAAGGACGCAGCATCATCCGTGTCCCTGAAGGTTCATGAACCAAGGAAGAAAGGAGAATTGTCATGCGGAAAGCATTTTTCGTGGTTGTAACTCTCGTTGTCGTCGCCTTGACGGGGGTTTATCTCTCCGTGCATGCAGCGCCGAAGACGGAGACGCAGCATATTTATCTACAGACCGTCCTGTGGGTCTCGAAGGAAGCGGGACCGCCGGCAACCGTCAAGAAATACGGCGAGGTGTACGGCTTTTCGCCATCGACGATTACCGTGAAGCAGGGCGAGCACGTCGAGCTCACCATCCGCAATTTGCAGGCCGGCGGAGACGATACGCATAGTTTCACGCTGCCGGCTTTCGGAATCGACAAAACCATCCCTCCCCTGGGGGTGGTGAACGTCTCCTTCGTAGCAAACAAGGCGGGAGTCTTCCCATTTCACTGCCGCTACCATCATCCGTGGATGTCCGGCGAACTGGTAGTGCTGACGAGGAAGTGAGGAAGTAGAGCGACGGATGTTGCGCAACGGGGCCGCAGCGCTTAACTTCGAGGGAGCCGAAGCTTGTGGGAGTTGCCTGGTTGGCAAACTCCACGTTCCACCCCGGCTCCCTCCACAAACGTAGCCATTCCAGAAAGGAGGAAGCTGTGACGAGAGGCGCCAACTTTTTGTTCGGCATTCTGGCGGCGCTGGTGCTGCTGGCTTGTTCCGGAGCAGCAGCTCCGGCCAAGCCTTTGCCTTTGAGAACGCTGCGCGATGTTCCGCTGCCGGGCCGCACGACGCGTTTCGACTATGAAAGCCTTGACCCGGAGACCGGCCTGCTCTTTATCGCGCACCTGGGCGACAGCCAGGTTCTCGTCTTCGACACGCGCGCACAGAAACTCGTGGCGGAAGTTCCCGGTGTTTCCGAGGTGCACGGTGTGCTCGCCGTTCCGGCGCTTGGCCGCGTCTACGCCTCGGCCACCGGCCGAAATGAGGTCTTCGCAATTGACGAGCATTCGTCTCTCATCCTGGCAAGAATTCCCGGAGGCGATTATCCCGACGGCCTGGCCTACGATCCGGACGAGCACGAGCTGTTCGTTTCCGATGAAGCCGGGCGCACCGACACAGTGATCGACACGAATACCAATCGGCGAATCGCAACCATCCGGCTCGGCAGCGGAGCCGGGAATACGCAATTCGATCCCGTCTCCGACCGAATGTACGTGGATGCGCAAACGATCAATCGCTTGCTCGCGATGGACCCGAAAACGAAACGTGTCGTGGCCAGCTATCCGCTGCCTGGTTGTGAACACGACCACGGGCTGTATATTGACGCGCCCCACCGCGTGGCTTTCATCGCTTGTGACGGTAACGCGAAACTGCTCACCTTTGACCTTCGCCAAATGCGGGTCACGGGAATCCATTCGGTTGGAAAATACCCCGACGTACTCGCCTTCGATCCGGGGATCGAGCGGCTCTACGTGGCCAGCGAGAGCGGCGTGGTCGCGGCATTCGAGGAGAAAGGGAATGCCGCTGTCAAACTGGGAGAAAGCTTTGTTGCGCATGAGGCGCACTCGGTAGCGGTCGATAGCCAACACCGCGTGTACTTTCCCCTGCAGAATGTGGGCGGCCATCCGGTGTTACGCGTTATGGCGCCGGTGGCGGAATGAATGTCGTGGCCTCGAGTATGCTTTGGGTCATGAACCGCACCGGTATGATGCGCCATGCTCCCCCTCGCCCTCTCTCTCAAAATGTGAGATGGTGCCTCAACTCAGGATTGTGAATCGGCAGAACGATGGAACGCCCGCCAATCATAGATTACGCTTCAAACACCGGAGCACGTTTCCGCCTATCTGAGTTCACCGCCGAGATGCTCCCTTCGGAATCGGCCTCTCTCGAAGCGCAATTTGCGTTGCGCGGCTTCCACAGCCATCGACTCCAAGCAAGTGGCAATCCCAACACTGCTATCCCTGAGCCTCCCGCACAGTTCCGGCCTGTTCCGAATTGCTCTGTGATCGCACCCCCGGCAGCTTCCCCGCCTTCTTCTCCGTTTGTTCTTTGAGTCGCAAGGCGCAACATCCTGCGCGCATTGGCGCAGGCGAGCATGGAGCGTTGACACGCCTACTGGCTGAGGGAATACACTGTTGCCTACCGTACCTTCGGGTTGGAGGAAGGCAGGAAGCAGTTGAGGCACATGCCTCCTGCCTACCTCCAGTCCAGTGGGGCCTAACTGATCGCAGGCCTGCGCCGTCAGTTCAAGCCACCAGTCGTCGGATCGAGGAATGGTCCGAGCTTCGCCGTTGCCTTGAACTGCGGAATCGGGTCGAGTTCCTTGAATGCGCTCGTGAACGCATTGGAGAGACTCCATGTCGTCCTCGGAGCGAATTCCTCGATCTGCGGATTGAAGTAGAGATCGTGGACGCGGCGAGCCAGGTGTTTGGGAACGTCCAACTCGCCCTCCACGAAGGCGCGGTAGATGACTAACTTCGCCGCTTCGTCCGGAAGGCGCGTTCCCTGCCACGCTTCGACCTGCTTCCTCATCGGGTCGAAGTTCCGCTGCATGCGGTCTACCCCGACCGCGAGGATGTCCACGAGGCTGAGGTTCTTGGTGTGCTTGGCGAGCACGGGCGTGAAATCGCCGGCGAATGCCATGTTGTCGCAGACCAGAACGCGGTAGCCCACCGTGAGGGCGAGGCGCATGGATTTGTCGTTCGAGTTTCTCAGGCCAAGGGCAAAACGACACCCGTCAAAGGTGGTTTCGAGGTCGAGGACACCGAACATCTTCATGCCATCGCCCGAAACCGCGTATTCTTCCCGCACTACGGAGATCTGGCGGAAGCTCAGGGTTTCGACCAGAGCCCCGACGATTTCGGAGTGTGGAATCGGTTGGTGGGTTGGGCTCCCTGGAGGCGTCGGGATCACCTTCAATTCTTCCCGGGTGATCTTTGCGCTCCCGCAGTGAGCCAAGAGTTGAGACTGCTCCATATCAGTTGTTTCTCCTTTCGATTTGATGGATGGACTCGAACGTCCGCGCAGCAATGCCATTCGCATGCGCAGACCTTCGGCACTTTCTTAAGGCGCTGGAAATTTCACCAAGTAGCTGCTCCAGTGCCGAACAGAGGGCACGTCTTCCGAGAGGCAGGAGAACTGGCAAGGATGGGACGCACTTGGGTGGAACAGCGGACGGATTCCTGAGGGGAGTACCACAGGCTACAGACGCAGGGGCATCAGCACGTAGCGGTATCCATCGGAGCCATCTCCGGCCACGCGAAACTGGACTGCGCTTTCGGCATCCTTCAGTTCCGCCCGAATGACGGCGGCTGTTCTGACAGCGCCAAGGAAGTCGAGGACGTATTCGGCATTGAAGCCAATCTGGAAGTCGCCCTGGGCATATGGCGTGTCGATCACCTCTTTGGCTTCGCCGTAATCCGCTGAGCTTGATGAGACTTCGAGACGGTTCGTCCCAAGCGTCAAGCAAATCCCATGCACCCGGCCGTCAGCCAACAGAGCCACTCGCCTGATCATCCCCTCAAGCGTCTCTCGGTCCAGTTCTACGGCTTTCCCGTTCTCCTTGGGCAGCACGGATTGGTAGTTGGGAAACTGGCCTTCCAAAAGCCGTGCCGCGAGAAGCCGGGTTCCCAGGGCAAAGAAGACATGGGATTTGTCTTTCGACATCTCCGCCGACGTTCCCGCGCCGCCTTCGTCCGCAAGACGCCGAAGAGCAATGAGCGCTTTCCGCGGAACCAGCACCGAGACTTCTTCCGCCAGCCCGGGCGATTGATGCTTTCGCTCGACGAGGGCAAGCCGATGACCGTCGGTGGCCACCATCGTCACGCCATCGGGGTGGAGCTTGAGCAGTGCCCCGTTGAGAACAAACCGGCTCTCCTCGGCGGACATGGCAAAGGCGGCCTTGTCCACGCAGTCGGTGAGGACTGCCGCGTCCACCTTCGCTATTGGCGCGGGAACGCGTAGCAATTTGGGAAAATCGTCTTTTGGCAAGCCAACAAGCTTGAAGGACGAACGCCGGTAGGTGACGTTCACCCAATTGTTTTCGAGGCCCCAGCAGCGAATCTCCCCATCTGGGGCGGACCGGACGATCTCCAGGAAGCGCAATCCGGGAATGACTGCTTCCCCTTTGGTCTTCACTTTTGCCGGGCAAGTCGTCCGGGCAGCGATTTCCAGGTCTGTGGCGCTGATTCTCAGTTCGGATCCCTCGGCTTCAAGGAGAATGTGAGAAAGTGCAGGAATTGTGTTTCGCTTTTCGACTGCGCTACGGACAAAATTCAGTTCCTTCATCAGGTCGGACTTTTCAACGAAGAAATCCATTGGATATGCCTCCTTTGTGTTTTCCGGAGCAGCGCGCGAAGCACCAGCGCGCCAGGTTGATTGCTTTTGCGTTAGGATTACGGTTTCGAAGGCTGTTCGGTGCCAGCCGGGCTTCATGGATAAAGCGGTGAACGGGAAAACCCTGAGCGATGGCCAAGCCCCATTTGAACTCAGTGGCAGGCAGAGGGTTCTGGCCGAAGCGCTGTCAGAAAAGGACCTTCGTTTGGCGGCGATGTATCTGGGCGCACTCACGGCGCTCGCGGGCTCCGGCAACCCCGACGCCTTAGCACAGGCTTGTCACAGCCTGCGGGAATTGATGGAGAAAGTTTCCGCCTGGTATGCGTCAGTTCCCGCCCCCGAGCAACTCCCGAGAATGGACGACAAGGTGCGTGCGCTAGAGCGGAGATGGGAACAGATGCGGGAGAACACAGTCTGCCTGAACGACGGAAATTGGGGCGGCGAGATAGACGGGCACTTGAGGGCCTGGCTCCAGGATGTTGGGGAGTTCTTCGCTTGGCTTCGGACGGACAGGCCGGAGCGCAACAAAAGGGCGACTGAAATGTTCAGAAAGCTGGACCCAATGGGCTTACCGCTTCCCACGATGATCGAGGATCAGAGACTGCAGGAGTGGTCGCTGTGTCGGAAGAGCTTCGTCGAGGTATCGCACCACCGGAGCGCGGTTGAGCCCGAGGAGGTGAGCCGGCGCGTATCTGTCATGGAGGATATCCTGCTCGACCTGATCAGCCCAACGACCTTTAAGAAACATGCGGACATCGACGCAATAGTGGAAATGGGAGAACACGATGCCGACGATTGATGACGTGCGCCGACTCCGAAACGCGATAAAGAATGCCTCCGATGTCGAATATGTGTTCTCCAGACTTCGTTCGCCAAAATGGGTTCCCCTCCTTGCCAAGGAGGGTTTCTTCTCCTCGCCATACGGGCCTGTGCCAGAGGGAAACGGAATGCTCTTCCCAGCGTGGCCACAATCTCGCTTCCTTGCCCGTCTTGCAGCCGAGCACCAGTCCCGGGAAGACCAGGAGGCAATGGTCACTGTCGCCATCGAAGTCCCCGAGACAAGCAACGTGAGGGTACATTTGGACCTCGTGGAAACCGCGCTCGGGCTCGACGCCGACTTGGCCGCCATGCTGGCGCCGCTCGCAGCAGAGTGGCTCCGGTCACCGTACCACCTTGGCCTGCCGCGTGCGGCCGGAGCCCTCGTCAGCCACCTCGCGAAGGGCGGTAGAGCAGACGTGGCCCTGCCACTAGCCCAAGCCCTACTGGCCGTCGAGGAGGACCCCCGCTCCAAAGAGTTGGAGGCGGACGAATCCGGCTCTCGCGACCTACGACAACCAACCGCTCGCTTCGACCCCTGGGAGTACGAGCAGATTTTGAACAAGAATGTCCCCGACCTCGTCGATGCGGCAGGCGAGCAAACAATCCGGCTTCTCTGTGACCTACTCGATCGAGCGATCCTCCTTTCCGACCGCCGGGGCGCGGAACGTCGGCCGGAGGACCTCTCCCGAATCTGGCGCCCGGCAATCGAAGACCACCAGCAGAACCTCAACATAGGGGTGAAGGACCTTCTGGTGAGCGCAATACGGAATGCTGGGGAGCAAATGGCGCGGAAGGACCCGAGGTCGGTCAACCGACTCGTCGCACTCCTTGAAGAACGCGCACAAGGGTGGGTTGTGTTTCGTCGGATCGCGCTGCATTTGTTGCGCGTGTTTCCCGACGCAGCTCCCGAGTTGCTCCGTGAGCGGCTGCTAGACCGCGCGCTCTTCGATTCGCCGGATGTGAGACACGAATATTTTCTTTTGGAGAAGGACTGTTTCGGCCGGCTTATGGATGATGAAGGGAACACCATCCTCGGTTGGATCGATAAGGGCCCCCCCGACGTCAATGCCGCACGAAAAACCTGGCAAGAGTTCACGGGCCAACTTGCAACGCAGGAGTGGAGCGACGCATACATCCGGGGATGGAGGCGGGACCGCCTGAAGCCCCTGGAGGACCATCTTAGTCCCGCCTGGAAGGAAGCCTACGCGAACCTGGCGGCAGAGGCGGGCCCTCCCCAGCACCCCGAATTCACGTCGTACCATACGGGTGGCGCCTGGGGTCCGAGTAGCCCGACCGGTCGCGAAGAACTCGCTAAGATGTCCCCTAAGGAACTCGTCGACTACCTCGCGACCTGGAAGCCCACCGCCGACCGGTTCCATGGCGCCAGCCCGGAGGGTCTCGCGAGGGAGCTCACCGCCCTTGTGTCAGAGGAGCCCGGCAGATACGCGGCAGGGATAGTTGAGTTCGAGCGGTTTCCTGAACCGACCTACGCCCATGCCCTCGTCCAAGGCTTCGACGGGGCTCTGAAAAATGGAACCAAGTTTGAATGGCGGCCGGCCATCGAGTTCTGCAATTGGGCAGTCACGCGCCAGCGCGACATCCCGGGCCGGAGCGACGAACCCTTTGCGGGCATGGATCCCCACTGGGGCTGGACGAGGACGGCAATCCTGAGACTCCTGATCAATGGCTTTGTTTCAGACAGCAACCCGATCCCGCCTGACCTGCGGGAATTGGTCTGGCAGGCGATCGAGCCGGTCACACGCGACCCAGACCCCGCACCAGAGCATGAGCAGAAATACCTGCAGGGCGGGGTGCAAGAGCAGTACCGCAAGTGGGGAGCGAACGTGCGCAGCCCAGACCCACTCGCCAGCGCCATCAATTCGGTGCGGGGAACGGCGATGGAAGCAATTGTGCAATACGCCCTCTGGCTCCGCAGGAACTTCGAGAACCAACCGGACCGCGAAAAGCTTCTGGCCCAAGGCTTCGAAGCGATTCCAGAGGTACGAAAAGTCCTCGATCAACACCTAGACACAGCAGCAGACCCTTCGTTATCGATCCGCTCAATTTATGGTCAACGCCTTCCCTGGCTCCGGGTGCTCGACCGGCGGTGGGCCGAGGAAAACAGACCGCGCATTCTTCCGAGAGGCGAGCCAGAATACTGGCACGCCGCCTGGGACACCTACATTTGCTATTGCCGTCCATACGACGACCTGCTCGACTGGCTCAGAGAGGATTACGCCTTCGCCGTCGAGCAGATTGGCAAGCATGAACACATTTGGTCTACACCAGAAGCACCGGACATCTCCCTGGCCTTGCACCTCGCGACTTTCTACTGGCGAGGCAAGTTGCCCTACGGCAAAGGCCTGCTGGATGCCTTTTACCGCACGGCCGGCACCGGCCTGCGCGGACACGTACTCAATTACTTTGGAAGGAGCTTGTGCCAGATGAAGGAGACGATCCCCGCCGAGCTGGCGGAGCGCCTCAAAGAGTTCTGGGCTAACAGGATGGAGACAGCGAAGCTTGGGCCTGCGGCGGCCGCACGGGAACTGAAAGAGTACGGCTGGTGGTTTGGCTCGGGGAAACTGGAAGACGAATGGGCTATCAACCAACTCTTGGAAGCCCTTCACGTCGTAGGGCGAATTGATCCGGACTTCATGGTGGTCGAGCGGCTTGCGCAAGTGTCCAAAGCGTTCCCGCTGGAATCTATCAAGGCCCTGGGCATGATGGTCGAAGCCGACACCAAAGGCTGGAACATTTTGGGCTGGAGGGACAAGGCAAAGCAGGTCATCAGGGCAGCAAGGAGATCGGGCAACGCCGATGCACGACAAAGAGCCGATGAGCTTGTGAACTTGGTCGGTAGCCGAGGTCACTTCGACTTCGGAGAGCTCTTGAAGGAGCCCGTCGAGTAGACGGTGAAAGGAATCCCTACAATTTGGGCAATGGAACTCTTCGTGTACCTCGTGCTGCCGTTTTATGAACAACCGCTCGTGCTCCCGCAGTTGACGCACTTGTAGCAACTGCCGTTCGGCACCATCAGCATGCCGCACGTGGGACATGAGGGCGCGTCCCCGGCGCTCGCTGAGGGATTAGCTGCCAGTGCCAGTTGGGCCTTGTCTTGGTCGCCCGCTGGCGTGCCGCCCCGCCGTGTGAGCGTCTCCCTTTCGCTGGACGGAGTTCCAGTCTTGAAGTAGTCGGAGGAGATGAATTTCCCGCCCAGCCACCTTGAAACGTAGTCGAGCACCGAGCTGGCGTAGCGGATCTGCGGGTTCTGCGTGAAGCCCGAAGGCTCAAAGCGCGTGTTCGTCAGCTTGTCGACCAGAGCCTTGAACGACACGTCGTATTGCAAGCCGACCGAGAGTGAAAGCGCCAAGCCATCCATCACGCCCGAGAGGGTCGAGCCTTCCTTGGCCATCTTGATGAAGACTTCGCCGGGCCGGCCGTCGTCGTACATGCCAACGATGATGTAGCCTTCGTGCCCGCCGACTTCGAACCTGTGCGTGATCGAGCAGCGCTCGGCCGGAAGCCTCTCCCGCTGGGCCCGGGCGAACAGTTCGCGCTCCTCGTGAGTAGTGGGCGGACCTTCCGCCAAGGAGATTGTGCTCTGGTTCTCGTTGGCCATTTTTGCTCCTCGTTGGCGACTGTCTCCCGGATGCCGACGTCACCCGACGCCGCTGCATTCCATTGCCGTTGGTGGGACCAGATAGTGCGCGTGCGTACAGCCGACACACCGGGCGCCTTTTGCGGCCTCGCGAACTGCGGCCTGGAATTCAGCCGGAACCTCAACAGCTTCCCCGCTCTTCGACCAGAATCGGGGCAGCGATAGCTCCGACAAATCCCGATCTTGAGCCCAAGGTTCGAGATCAAGAAATCCGTTTACCCCACGAAACAGGATCGTGCTCTTCAGCGGCGGCCGTCTGCCATTGTCGCGTTGGCCCGGCTCGTGTTTGGTCATCAAAAGCTGACACGTCCGGCCAGCTCGAAACAATTCGATTCGGACGAGGACTTGAGCCACAACGACGGCATGAACGCCATTCACTCCCAGGCTGTCGATCGGTTGCAAATAGGCTAAGCGCTCGCCATTTTCTCCAGCAAACGTAACGTACCGGCCTATCTCGGCAACGGCACCGCCAGACTCCACGCCGCGAACCACGTAGCGATTCGCCAAGTGCTGGTGCTCCAAGCTCACGTCGGGCTGAGCGCGGATCCCCACTTCTTCCAGGCGCCGACGGATTCGTCTTGAGAAAATCAACCCCCGGCGGGCCAGCAGATCTCGTCTTGTCTCCATCGCAAAGCCTCCCTCTCAAGCTGATCGCCGTGTCGGAATGGGATGACCAAGAGCGCGGCGAATCATCTCCTTGGGACAACCAGCCCAGCACAGGTATTTCCACGGCTCTTCAATCGAGATGGCCAGGTTGTCGCCGCTTCGATCCCGGCCAGCGTCAGCGCAGGACGGGCATCGGGTTACGTAATTCCGCCCCACCTTCCGGACTTGGCCTACGTGATCGAGAATGCGAAATTCACGGCCGGAACTGTGAGCGAAACGAACGCCCGGGCCCGTCGAGGAGGACTTCCTCTCAAACTCAGGAGGCAGGATCTTGCCCGCGATAAAGCTACGGAGCTGTTCTTCGGTCACTTTCCGAAGTCGGTTCAGGTATGTCATCTGTTTTTCGAGGTCGTAGTCGGCCCCGTAAAACCAATAGCGCCGGTTCGCGCCGCGGTGGATCCCGAGCGGGCCACGGATGGCGTTTCCAAACTCTCCCTCGTGCAGTTCGTCGTGCTTCGGGAAGATTTCGATGCCCTCGGCCAACCCTCCGCCTTTTATTCGCACGCCGAGCCGCAGGGCCAAGTTGTAGATGTAGATTCGGCATTCGCGGGCGAGCGCAGGCCGCTCCATGAAAATCCAGAGGTGGCCGCCACGCTTACTCATTTCCAGCGCCGCCTCCACTCGGTCCTGCTGGAGCGAGTACTGCAGCTTGAGGAGGTCCTCCATCGCCCCGTCGTAATCCGCATCGATGGCAAGCCACTTCGATCGCTGTGTCGAGGGATTGATGGCATACAGCCCAATCGTGACTTCGCCTTCCAGGTGACGCCGGATGGTCGTTGGGGCCAGGCTCAGCGCTTTGCCCGTTTCCCTGGCATTCGGTCGAAAGTAGTAGTGTCGGCCGCTCTCGGGGTGGGGCCGCATTGATTGCAGCGTGTAAGCCAGCCGGTTGACGAACAGGCGCATGTAATCCTTCACGGCCTGGGGACTGGCTTTGGTCGTGTTTCCCACCGTCCCTCCCTTCCGAGAGCCGCCGCGTCCATGCGGCCTCGCGCTCTACGTAAACCCGGACCGGTGATTTGTCAAAAAAGTGGGCCTCTGCTCATAAGTCTTTGTGATGCAAGGAGTTGCGTGGTGTTGGGTGCCGAGTGGAATGGGGCGCGTGGCATTTCCTTCCAAATCCAGCACCGGAGCTCGGGTCAGCTTCCGGGTGGCCCGTTAATCACGAGTTGAGCGCCGCAGGAAGTATATCCTCAGGAGACTCCGACTGGGAGGTGCCCCTCAGGCCTTGCTTAACCGCCAGGCGTTGAACGTTTGGGCGTCCATCCAAGGATTCCTTTCAAGGCCTTGCGTATGCGGTGGTCGATGCCCTGTCTGCTCGTGTCCACTATTCCGCGAGACTCATGCCACCTGGCCAGCGTCCTGCCATCGCGTGCAAATTCGATGTGGCGCTTCCCTATTTCTGGTCGCTCTTCGTAAGGGTAGAAACGCGGGACGCGGCACCTGTGTTCGTGGTGCCATGCCTTCAGGGACCCAAACCTCTTCCCCGAAACGAAACGGTGTGCCACGGCTCTCTCGTCAATCTTCGCGAGCGGGCCCTTCCGATGCTGCTGCCTGAGCCTGCCCGTCAGCCTGCCCGTCGCGGCGCCGCTAGCGAAGTAGAGCGTTTCTTCCCGGTCTTCCGTCTTCGTACTGAAGAGATATTTACTCGAGTGGAAGAGCAGTCCGATTTTGTCGGGAGACTCTAAGGTTCTCTGGTTCCTCTCGACCGCTCTTCTGAACAGTTTCTCGTTCTCAAAGCAGTGGCAGATGCCCGATCGATCCCATGCCCGGACAACTTGCTCTGCAAGACGATCGCGCCCGGAAATGGACGCCATTTCGCGCTTCAATGTCAATTTGCGATTGTCGATACAAATCGTCATTGGGATTCCCGGCCCCGAACTTTTTCATTCTAGCCGAGCAGCCAAGAGGAGTCTTCATCCCGAGAAGGGCTAAAAATGATCGCTATGGCAACGGTCGCAACGAATCTGGGCGACGGCGGGTTGTCAGAGCCAGACCCGCAGCCGCGTTGCTAATGTAAGGCGGAATGCGTCGGTCCCCAGGTTGTCGGCTACTCGGAAAGTGCCACACCTTCAGCAGCGGCGCAGTCCTTGCACGGAGGGTTCCCCGGCTGCACGAACCAACCGTTCGGGGTCTGGAACGCTTCGGGACGCTCCACAATGTCCAGGAACCGGCATTCCCGGACCAGTTGATCGAAATCGCTGACTGTGTAGCCTCCGAATTTTTCGTCCTCGAAATCCACCCAATACCAGACTTCCTTGCGGCGGTCGAGGACGTAGAAGGCGCCCGATTCCTGGTCACCGGGAACCACTAGGAACACGAACAAGGCCTTCGGAAACTGAACCCATTTCGCTATTGTCGGGCCGTCCGTCAGGTCGAGCAACCTGGCAACGGCCGTGTCGAGCGAGGCACCGGCTTCACCCGGTGTTTGCCGGAAATCGAGAATGGGTACAACGTTCATCTTTCCAAACATTGGCTTCCTCCTGTAAACGCGAATGTCAGAGATCCACGGCAACACTCAGTTGCTCGCCACCCTGATTAAACCGGTATCCCCAGAAGCGACACATGAAATGGTCACATTCCACTGCGGCTGCGGCCTCTGGTTTGTATTCGTATGAGGATGGGGCACTGTAGAATCTGTGTAGCGAGCGCCTCGGCGTTAAGAGCTAGAATCCCAGGAAGCAGGATCAATGGCGGGCCCTGCGCAAAAGGAGGTCCCTGGTGGCGACGACAGTTCCACCCGTAGCAGGTCGGGGATTCGTTGCTGTTTTCTTCGACATACCTTTCCCGATATCGATCCCCAATGGTACGTATTTCGTGCATGACCCACAGGCAGAAATCGCCGCAATCACCGCAACCCTGCGTGAAGGTTCCCGAGCTTTCTTTCGCAACCGTCCGATAATCGGTCCGACCTCATTTCAGCAATTAAGAGGGGTTTGGCAGGAGGCGGATCGGCCCCGCGAGAATCGCAGCTACGTGGGGGTGTCGCAGCTACACGATGGCCAATCGAAGGCAACGCTGAATGTGCATGGTGGCCAGGATGGTGGCTATGCCGAGTGCAAATACTATTCAGAGATCTGTGTGACATTTCTCGCCGGGGACCTTGCCGCGATTGGCCGAGAAGGCTGGGTCATGACGCGGGCCTGCGAAATTCTGAACCCATTTTTGGACAAGTATCGACTCCTGAACGAAGATTATCGCGTAAGCGGTATTTCACTGGAGCGCAATTTCTATTTTGCATTTTGTCACACAAGCCCGCTCACGAACGAAGAATTGGCCCTACCGAACCAACAGCTTTTCGCCAGGCTGGAAACACCTCGGCACTTCCTCCGTGAATTAGGTCATGGGGCTGCAAACGTCCTCAGGGCCAACAGCTTCGAACTGCTTGGCCCAAGAAACCCATTACAAGGCGATGGACTGCAGATTTTCAACCAATTTGTTCAGGAAGCCTATGAGTTGCCATTGAGCTATGACTTGGTTCTCGAATCCCTACGATACCTCCAGAAATTCCGTGAATACCGTTTGGCCATCGTTCATGCGGAAACTGCCTGTGAGGTACACGTCGCGTACCTCCTGGTTGCACTGTTGGTTAGATCAGGTATGACGAAGGCTCAAGCAATGAGTCAAATCGAGAATGGGCGAGATTTTTGGGGCGTCAAGAATAAGATTAGGCGATTGGACGATCAGACCCAGCGCTACTGCAATGAGATTGGGGTTCCTTACAACTCATTTGTCGACTCTGATCTTTATGGACGGTGGGAAACCGATCTCTATGACAAGCGTAATTCGGCGGTGCATGCTGGCGCAAACACCTTTACGTATAGCGAGGCGTCCACGGCTATCGGATTAGCGAAAGAGGCTATCGTGTTCCTCGAAGGCAGAGTGCCCGCTCTACAGAATCGTGTCCAATTGACCCCATCTATGGCTCGCTTTCGACAGACCGCCGGCGAAGTAATGTTTTGAATGCTGGCGATGATCCGGGCCAATGTAGCACGCTTACAGTTGAGCCTGCTGGCCTACAACCTGTCAACCTGTAGCGCCGCCTCGCGCTGCCGAAGAGAATAGGCGCCTGGGCGCTGACGAGCCTGCAGCGGTTGGTGGAGACGGTCGGGCGGCTGGTGAAACGCGCGGGGTACTAATGGTTGCCGCTGGCTGAGAGCCAGCTGCCCCGACGCCTGTTCGGGGCCATGGAACGGCGGATCGACTTGCTGCCCTTGCCAGCCGGTTAGATGAGCCGCTGACCAAGCGAATTCCAAGCCACGCGCCGGCAGGGGACCGGGATGCGTGGGCTAAATCGGTCGGAGGAGCAGTAGCTCTGGACGGTTAGGCCTTCGGGAGGGCGAGCAAGGATGCCTTCGGTGGCCGCTGGAGCCGCCGAACATCCAAAACCCGGCTCGCGATTGCGTTCGGGGGCGGTCAGGTGTATGTTGTCGCTCAAGTCGGAGCCGGTAATGGAAATTCTGGCTTACGGCATTCTTATTCCGCATTCCTTTATATAGCAGGCAGATGAATGTAGGATGGTCGCCATACTCCAGCAGAGGCCCCTTATGCACGTTCGATGCGGTGCGGCTCTTTCTCTTCTTCTGCTGCTCAGCGGATGTTCTATCGCGCCGCTGTCGCAGCGGGCGACGGCGTTCTCCACGGCGGCGACCGCCGCCACTCTCAAGGTGCAGAACGCCTACCAACTCGTCGAGCAGTCCTACACCGACGCGCAGATGGCGAGCCTGGTGAACAACTTCGACACGAAGGGCTTCAATCCCTCCCAAGTCCAGTCGTTCATGCCCAGCGCCGCCATGCAGGCGCGCACGCAAATGATCGCCGGGCTGCAACAGTACGCCACGGTGCTGGCCGAGGTCAGCGGCAACCAGTCGGTCGCGGCCCTGGATATGCAGTCTGAGGCGATGGGTAAGTCACTCCAAAGGCTGAGCACCAGCACCGGGCTGAGCAGCGTGGCAAAGAACGCCAACACCGACATCGGCCTCGCATCGACAGCGGTCGACGCGCTGGGACGGATACTGATCGAACATAAGACTGCCAAAGAACTGCCGGTGATCCTGACCCAGATGCAGAAGCCGGTAGACGGCATCTGCCAGTTGCTCGAGGACGACATCGGCACGCCGGAAGGCGGCGGGCTGCGCAACCAGCTCAAGATCGATTACGACAGCCTGATCGCCGAGCAGCGGGAGTACATCTACGCCAACGAGGCGAAGATGACCCCGGACGAGGAGCGGACCGAAATCGAGAAGCTGCCGCAGCTCGTCACGGCCGAACAGCAGGACGACGCCACGCTGGCCCAGACGCAGGCGGCGCTGAAAACGCTGGCCGCGACAAATGATGCGCTGGCGACGACGAAGAATAGCAAGCGGGCACCGGCGTTCCGGGCGCTGCTGGCGGAGCTGGTGGCGGAGGGCCAGCAGATCGGTTCTGTCTACAAGACGACGAGCAAATAAGGAGGCGAAGCCATGCCCACCGAATTTTCGACTCCCTCTGATTTTCCGCAGATCCGTGCTGCCGCTCAGGCACTGGAAAAAAAGCTGGCGAACGCCAACCCTACAAATCTGGCCGACAGCCAGGCCGCGGCAGCCGCGCTGGAGGCTGTCCGGGCCGTGCTGACCCAGCTCAACCAGGAAGACTTGCTGTCGCGGGACGGCGCGATGCAGGCGGCAACAGCCGAGATGAAGGGTCCGCTGCGGACGCTGAGCGGGCTGAAGGATCAGCTCGCCGAGATTTCCACGCGGCTGGCCACACTGGCCGGCATCGCCAACGACGTGGACCGGGTCGTAAACGGCTGCACGATGATCTTTGGGGTGTGACCGGGGTCCGTGTGGGGCTAGTCTCGCATCTGTTTGTATTCACCAGATAGTCATTACTGATTCAACCCTGAGATCTACGGCTAGATTACCAACGCGGCGAGGTTTGCTTGAAGCCCGCAGACCCATCTCCCGCGAGCCACACTCCATGCGCCAAATTCATCTCCGCCCCTGCATACACCGAGCCGCAGCGCGCCAACATCCCGCGCGCACTATTTCCCAACACCCTCCGAAGACATCCAATACCAAAACGTCATTTCTGGGCTTAAACAATGGGCGGTGGAGATCATAGTAAGTGCGCAAGCTCTGCTTCCGAAGGCCCTTCTGGACTATCCGGAAAAGTGCATGTGAACTAAACTGCACTTCTATGGAAGGTCAAAGGCGGGGCAAACGAGTTTGTCAGAGGGCAACCGCGGCCGAGCCAGGGCGTGCCGCAGCATAATCGAGGGCGTCCCGAAACCGGATAGGGGTCTTGGGCAGACAAGAGATGACGGGCATGTCCAGCAATTGTGTGTGCCAGTCCCTTACGAGGCCGAAGAACGCCGGACAATCTGCTTTCCTGACGTGGCGCATGACGAATCGCAAAAGATCATCGCTCGTGACCAAGTAGAGGACCTGGGTCACTCGCACTTCCCGGCCGAGAGCTGCCGCAATCGCTCTATAGCGGTCAATCGTTTTCGGGCTGCGCTCATATTCGAGTGCAAAACGATGTTCGCCGGTCTCGGTGCGGACTGTGACGATGGCGTCATAGTCCTTCGCGAAACCAAACTCGGTCAGCTCATTCTGTGAGCGGATCTCGAGCGCCGCGATCCAGCGGACGAGCACTCCCGCGCGAAGCGCGCTGAGATGAATGTCGTTCAGGCCGATCGCGTGAAGAACGCTTCGCTCCGCGTGCTTCCCGTTCGACCGGTCACGCCCAAACAAGCAGTTCTCGCCCATGCCCTGCAGCAGCTCTGCTCCGCTGCTCGCGATGGAATACATAACCTCGCCCATGCCGGCCACTGGCGCCCTCCGCTCGACGAGTCCGCGACCCGCCAATCTTCGCAACCTCCAGTCAAAAGACTTCCGGTTGCGTTCGTAGTGCTCAAGCCGCATGAACTCGAAGAGCTGCGTGTGAGTGGCGAATTCAGAGCGCAGGATTTGGCGCAAGAGCGGAAGATCGCGGGCTTTGTTCAATTGAATGGACCCTTTTGCATATCGCATCGGTCGTCACCTTCGTTGCAACGCATCGAGCTGGAGACGCGCACTCCAAGGCCAAGTGACGAATGGCCGGAGCACGAACCTGCCAAGATCCGTGCGCAGCCAACCGCCGGGCGGCATGAGCAGCATCGCCTCCTGCTGGTCATGACATTCGCTGAAGGAAATCAAGAGCGGCCCTTCGGAGCGCCATCCCGGCGAGCCCACCTCGATATGGCCGACTTCACCCGATTTGACTACGACCAAGAAGTAGTCAGGCCGTTCGGGGGTTCGGAGCATTCGCTTGAAAAGGACCTTGTTTTGTCCCTGCCAGATGCAGGGCTCGGCGCACTCGAACACGGCGTTCAGCATCCGCAGCGGGCAATTCGGATCGAATCCGCCGACACCATTGAACCGGACGTGGCCGACGATCTTCGGCCGCGTTCGGATTTTGCCGTTCACGGGAACGCCGGTCGTGTTGAAGTAGGCTGCGCGCGCAAACCGTTTGCGATCGCTCGGGTTCTTCCCAAAGCGTTTGCGCCAAACGCTGCCAAAACCCGTAACGGTAACCAGCATGACTGTCACGCGCCCTTTAAGTGCTTGTTCTTTTGCCGCTCGGCATACAGCTCTTCTTGCAAGCGGTTGATGTGACCGACGAGCTTGGCGCCGTCTCCCGTCGAGTCGTTCGGAGCATTTTGGCGCGTAGCGGAGTCGGGTTTGTCTGGGCCGTTCAGTTTCTTCGACAAAGCGTCGAGCCTCGTAGAGAGATCGGCAACAACAAGCGCCTTCTGACGAAGCTCTTCCTGGAGCTTGTTCCGGTCCTGCGCAGTTGCCTGGAGCTCGGCTGCCATTCGTTCGAGTTCTGTCTTCAGGCTGTCCTGGCCCGCCTCGCCCCATCCGGGCCGCGCGTTTCCCGATTCCGCCGCTTCGATCGCGCGATTGCAGTGCTCGATGTGCGCGTTGTAACGCTCGACGGCTTCGCGGGCCTGCTCGCGCGAGTGCAAGTCGTGGTTGCAGAGGTCGGCCATGATCTGCGCCTGGATCCGCGCCTTCCGCTCGTCGTCTATCCACCGTTTGGCGTAGGCCAGCGTAAGCAAAGCGGCATTTGCCGTGACCCAAAAAGCGAACCAGAAGTATTGGTTCTCCGCCGTGGCTTCGAGGAAGGCTTGGCGCCGCTGCTCGAGCCACGCGCCGTAATTAAAATCGGTCGGGTTGAATTGCCTGAGCAGGAATTCGTACCAGGTGTCTTGATAGAGACGAGGTTGTGCAGGCCCTTGGGCTCGGAGGCGAGGCTGAGCCACGAGAAGGACGATTACCAGCAAACCACGACAGGTTGCCTTTTTCATGCTCTTCCGCCTCCATGCATGCGCCGTTGGAATCTGGCCTCCCTGAGTTCAGGAGTCTTGAATCGGAGGTGGGCGCCAACAGAGGTTGCGCGCGATTGCATGAGCCGCGGATAGAGCTCGGGAACGAAATGAGGAACGGTCACGTCCTCCGGCGCGCGGACGTGCAAGTGGGCGTGAAGCGTGCCGCGCGTATCGTCGGTCATCAGGATCTCCATCTGCCCCTTGGGCAGGTTCTTGATATGCTCGTCGAGTGCGCGAGTTTCCCGGGCTTCGACATCGACCCCTTTGCCTGTCTCTTCGTACTTCTCGTATCCCAGGAGCCTCCACCGCTCGATGGATTTGTTGCGCCGGGTGACACGGTGCTCGGCCGAGGCGCGCAGAAAGTAACGCGCCGTCTCCTCATCGCGTGTGCGCAGGGTCATGGTGGTGTTTGGCGCCGATGCGACGTCTTCTTTGAATCCCCGACCGACGTGCATGAGCTGCGGAAGGCTCTGCATCGAAAAGAGGAACGCCGTGTTGGTACCTCGGGCCGTTTGCAGGATTTGCGGGAAGTTGCGGTATCCGAAAGGAGCGAATTCGTCCAAGACGACGCTGAACAGGGGCCGGTTGGCCCGCGCGAGCTGGTCGGCGCTTTCGTACCTTTTGCCGACAATAAGTTGAAGATTTTGCAGGAGCATCTTGCCGAGCGCACGCACCGGTTCCGTATTCTTGTTCACGTTCAACGTCACAAACAGAATGAGTTCCTGCTCGATCACATCGTCGAGAGAAAGCAGGTCTTCGTAGGGACCCGTGATCAGGCTCAACTCGTCGTCGAGGAACGTCATGCATTCGTTCAGCAGGCCCTGAATCTTGGGCACTCGTTCCCGGTCCTGGAAGGATTGATAGAGATTCTTCACGGACATCTCAAAATTGAGTTTTCGCTGGGTGGTGATTCCGGTGCCCCGGCCGAGCCGCTTTGAAGCCTTCGCCACCTGTTCCCGCAAGACCTGCTCATCGATGGCCATCACCAGCACGTCGTAGAAGTTGAATTTCAGCCCCGTGTAGACGAGCACGCGCACGATGTCTGCCAGATAATTGAGCTGATGCTTGGCGAAAAACTCGTCGTGCAAATTGAAGGAGCCAAACACCATGTTCACGACAGCCATGTAGTCTGCATCCCCGCAATGGAAGGGGTTGTAGCGCACCGAGATGTCCGGCCGGGCGGGATTGAGGACGCGCAATTGATGGAGGCGGCCGGCGCGGTGGATGTGAGGAAGGAGGCTGTAGAAGAACTCCATGTCCCCCTTGCCGTCGAAAATGACCATAGGAATGCGATGGGGGTCTTCGGGAGGGCCAACGGTCCGAGAGAGGTCCTGCGTGATGATGTTTCGCAGTAGGGTGGTTTTGCCCGATCCGGTCATCCCCATAACGATCCCCTGCATCACGCGAACCCGGTCAGTCCAGAGCCACGGCTTGCCATGGACGTCATAGCCGAGGACAACGGCATTCTGGCTCCGCGCCTGGCGGATCGCCCGCTCGTCCCTTTTGGGCGACATAACGAGGGGCGGATGCGGCCACTCGTTTTCGCGTCGGGAGCGCGCGGTCAGCACCCGGTAGACGGCCGCATAGATGGCAAGGAGAGCGATCAGGAGATAAACGGTAAACTCCTCGATCTGCAGGGTTGTCAGGTGGTACCGGCTACGCGCGAGATACAAAGCAAACCCAAGGCCGCCGACTACCACCAAGGCAATCAGGGTCTCCTGAGCTTCGAGGAGTGGCGCATGTTGGTGCTGTGACTCGTTTCCAGATGGCATGCTTGATCTCCCTCAACGCAGGAAGTTGAAATAGAGAAACGCGCCCACGGCAGCAGCGAGCAGGCTTATCGCAAGCATGAAGCCTTTCCTGGGTTTCCGTCGCGCTCGCGGGTTGAACGGATTCCGAGGTTCGAGAACGAGACTGGCGATGGCCTTGCAGAGTCCAAGCTCTGGCCGCCCTCGCAGGTGCTCCTCGGCCCAGGCCCGGGCCTCCTCCGGTGATACGCGCTTCGGCATCTCACCGCACCAAAGTGGCGGTGACGGGTCCCGTCCAGGCGGCTGGGAACACCAACCGAAGCACTGTTGGACCGCTATGCTGCTCAGGGAGACTGACCGTCACAATTCCGGTCGTCCTCTTACCCGGTGCAATTCGCGTGGAGCGTATCGTGGCGCTGGTAACCTTGAGGGGCGTTTCCCCTTTGCTCTTCAGACGTGCTGCGTCCTTCGGGCTCAGTTCAGTGTTTCGGAGTACGTAAAGCGACTTGTGATAGCGAGGTGCACTGAGAGCAACTGCCTGCGGCTTCCCTGGCGTGTAGGAAGTTCCGGTGTTGTTCCGAATGGTGTAGCTGATGAAGAGCTGGCCGTTATGCTCGAAGAGGGCATTGAAGAGGACCATAACCTGCCTCTTTCGGGGCCAGGATCCTTCGATCCGGCAAGGAGTCGTCTCGAGAAGCACCTGTGCAGGCCGCATCTCGACTGGCGCTGCATCTTTGGCACGTTCAGGATCGACTCGCCTTGGCTGGGGCGGGGGCTGATCGATGGCGAAATCCATTTTCGGGACGGATCCCGCCGGGTCAAGTTCGTAATTGAAGCGGCCTGCCAGCGTCCACACGAAAAGATCCGTCGCGACATTCGGCTCGGTCGGTTCGATGAAAACCTTGTTTTGGCGCCACTCGACTCGGAACACCGGGCTGCCCACAGCTACGGTGCTGACCGTCTCATTCATTTCGAGAACGGTGAGGTGGTTCAAAGCAGTGTGAATGTGGAGGATTTGTCCTTGTCTCGGTTTCTGAACCTCCACCTTTTGTGCCCAGGCAGGGCATGTCGAGATCGCGGCTATTAAACTGATGATCCAGAGTCTTCTCATCTTTATCCTTCCTCAATTGCTTTGTTGAAACGGCTGGGAGGCCCGACTTCCGGGCCTCCCGTGACCGTTCCTCTCCTTCTATGCCGGGGGATTGGATTTCACGCCCCCTTCTTGCGTGTCCCCCGTGAGGAGTTCTTGGTTGTCTTGTCTGAGTCCGCGCACGGTGGCGCGCTGGCGGATGTCGTTCAAGACCAGCCTGCCATCGCGGATCGTGCCGGACCCGTATCGCGTTGGGAATGGCTGCACGCGACCGGTGATCGCCCCGTCCACGAGCACTTGGCCTTCCGCTGAAACTTGCAGCAGGAAGATTTTGCGTTCGTGGGTGCTGCCATCGCCGTTGGGAAACTGCTCGACGAGGAATACTCGGCCTTGGTCATCGAACTCGATTTCGCCATCGACGAGATCGGGAACCGCGACCTGGACGGGTGTGCTGCCAGTCGCTTCCGCGATCTTGTCGATGACTTCCTGGGGGAAGGCATGGAACAGCAGCGAGCCGTTGCCTTTCCCCCCACAAACGATCTTGTGCAGGGCCAGGCACCAGCCGCGGCGGTTCTGTTTCTTGCCGTCTCCCCAGGCGCGAACGATGGACCGCAAAGCTTGGAACTCCTCGCGGAATCGCTCCTTGTATGCGTGGACCGCACTTCGGGCGGCGTTGCGCCGTGCGCGTGCTTCATTCCGCGCGGCGGGATCGTGGCGCTTGGCTTCGAACTCGGCCCCGGCAATTGCCAAGGCCTCGGCGAGGGCCTGTTTTTCCTTGATGAGTTTGCCGACTTCCTCGGCGTAGATCCTGTTGACCAGCCGGCATTCCTGGAACATCTCGCGGGTGAATTCCTCCCCGTCGATCAGCCCATGGAAGTCGCCGATTGGCAGCTTCGCCGCAAAGAAGTCTTCGACTTCCTTGCGAACGAAGTTGTACAGGTAGCCGATCTTGTCGGTTGGCAGAACCTCGAGATGCACCGGCATGTCGCTGACCCGCTCCTTGTCCTTCAGGGCGAGCCAGGGCGCCGGTGGCGCCTTCCGGCGGATTTCGGTGACGAGCTGCTGGTTGACCTCAGTGCCGTGCTTCAGGCTATCGAGGGCATGTTGCAGTTCGTCGACGAGTTGGTACGCATCTTCCGCAAGCCCGGCGGCGTAGCAGGAGGTTTTCAAGTCGGTGATGGACCCGATCTGATTCCCTTTGGCCTGACTGGCCACTTGGGCGAGATTCCACCATGGGCTTTGTTTCTTGGCCGGCTTCGATTTGGTCTTTTCGTGTCGGCCGGTATGCGCGAAGCGGGTTTCGACAAAGCGCGGGAAACGGTCGCCTTCGACCACTGCGATGAGGTCGAAATCGAAGTCGCCTCCGTTCTTTGCCGCCGTCTCGCTGTGCAGGGTGAACGTTCCCTCGAGCTTGATCTGCCGCTCGAGGAGATCCACGACTGCCCGAGCATCGATTTGGCAGCCGTTTTGTTCGCGGATGGCCTCGGTCACGAGGGCCGCCGCCTCTTCGGTGGTCACCCGCGTGTAAGGAAGCAAGTCCTCGAACATGCGGATTGGGTAACGGACAACCAAGCCCTTTTTCGAGGGAACGGGAGTGATGGCCTGGTCTTGGGGGAGCCAGTCGGAGGCCGCAACGACTTGCCCCTGGTAGAGAGCGAGGAAGCCGTCATCGGCCAGGGCGAAGCCGGGCATCCGGAAACCGCCTGCTGTCGAAAGCTTGAACGTCCAGTTCGCCAACAGGCGGCTGAGTGCGGCGTTGATATAGGGATGTTTGATGAGGTAGCCACTCGAATCCACCTTGAGCACGGCTTCGACTACGGTGCGCTCGAAAGAGGTGAATCCGGCGATGGTTTCCCCTTCGATGGAGGCTTGCGCGGGAGAACTGCCGAGGAGTTCGATCACTTCGTCGTACTTGCCCTCCTGGCAGGCGGCGCGCAGCTTGTGTGCTTGTTCCATGGCGAACGGCAGGATTTCGAGTTGGATGGACTCCCACGGGGCGTGCTCGATGAGCGTGTAGCTCGACCGGAATTGAAGGCTTTGCGAAACGTCTCGGATGCCGAGCACGACCGGGCCGCGGTAAGTCCTGACCTCGATCTTCGGCCGGCGCCAGTGGAAGAAGTCCAGAAACCGTGAGGGTTGTTTGTACTCGGGTTTGACACAGGATTCGGGCAGGATGATGTCGGCCCCGAGTTTCTGGGCGACATCGTCCGGCATGACCTTGCACGCGCCCTTGGCCTGGGTGTTCTCGAATGCCAGCCGGAACTGATAGAACCGGTGCCGGGGCAATTGAAATCGCCCGAACACCGACTCTGAGATCCAGCCGCGGCAGTCGTTCGTGCCCAGGGTGCGGTCTTTGACGACCATCACCTTGGCATCGGGCATTTGGACGCGCTGTTTGCAGGGCGAGACCAGAATCCCGAAGTAGGTAATGGCGGCTTGGGGCCAATGACGGAAACGATCGGCGATGGCCCGTTCGTAGCGTTCGTCCACGGCGTAGAACTTGCCGCTTTTGGCCGAAGCGCTGGCTCCAACGAGCCGGTACCGTACGCCATCGGACAGGACCGCCTTCATTGAGTTCTCGACCAGGGCCTCCTGGAAATCTTCCAGGCGCCCGGGCGGGATATTGAGCCGGGCGACGCGAATGCCGGGATAAAGCTCTTCGAGGAGCGTGTTCTGTAACTGCTCCGCTTGGGCGAGTCTCGGCAGCCGCTTCTTCACCTGGCCCATTTCGTTGATGTCCAGCGTTACCACGGGCATTCCGCTCATCGTTTCAGTTGGCATCTTCTCCTCCTTCTCTAATCCGGCAAGGACAGAGAAGGAGGCCGTTGCCGGCGGCTGCTTCGCTGTCCTGGGCCGAAAACGAGGTACGGTTTCCGGTCAGGTTCGCGAAGAACCGGACTCGGCTTGGTTGTTTATGCGCAGTTCAACGTCTTGCACCTCTTCGTTGCTGCGGGTTGTTCTCCCGTGTTTGTCCGGCAACGACAAACCAGGAGTCTGCTCGCCCGCTTCCGTGAGTCCGTTTGGGCACACGGGCAGCGAGCCAAGCACTCATCCACAATTACTCGAGCTTGTGGACGGCTCTCACGAGACCAACTTCAGCCTGTGAAAAACCCTTCTCAGCCGCTCTCGACACCGGCTCTCTTCTGAGTTGCGGCTTTCGGCCGGAGAAATCGGCAACGCCTCGCCACTCGGAAACGGTGAAATAGGTCCGGCCGGTCTTGAGCGACTCCACAATGGCCTCCGGCTCTGTCGGAAATTCCCTGTCGAGCTCCGGGACTGCGCCGCTCGCGCCAAGTTTGGCGAGGAAAAAGCGCTGTCCCTCGATCGCGTTGCCCTGTGCTGTGCGCGGCTTTCGGGCTTGCCGCGCCCCACGGGCCGGCTGCGATTCCTTTGCATCCACAACTGTCTCAACGACGTTTGCCGTCATCTCGAGGCCCTCCTTGCCGGTGGCCTAGTCATCCCACAATCCGCTACTCCTCCTCCACGCCCGACTCCTTCATTTCTGGTCCTTATCGAAGGCATCCTGCTGCAACAGGCCGGTTTCGCGGTCGCCAACCATTTCCTGCTCGCCGTACTGGGCCACGAGGAGCCCGCTCGGATTCGATTCCGTTCGCCCGGTCTCCACCAAGCGGACGTTGTAACGGCCAACGATCTGATCGATCCGTTCGGTTCCCTGCTTGACGTGGTGAACTTCCTTGACCCCGAAGACGGTGTAGGTCCACGGCAAGCCCTGGACTGGCTCAATCGAGCGGATCTCGAATTCCGAGACGATGTGATCGTCTTTGATTTTGCCGATAGTGTTTTTGTCGCGAAGCTGATTCAGGGTGTAGGTCCGGAGATTCGTCGTCATCATGTTGAGCGCTGCGGCCATGTTCCGATCCACCGAGTCCGGCGTGTAGGCCAGGTAGTTTTGGAGAAACTGCCGCACCACGGCTCTCCCTTCAAGGTCGGTTGGAGCCGCTGCCGACGCTCGTTCGGCCCAGAGGCTGAACCCCCGTGCTGCGGACCCAGGGCCGCCCACAACGGTCGCATCGCCGTTCTTGTCCACGCGAATCACCGTCGGAGGCTGGAGCCGCACGTAAATGGCGAAAGCCAGGGAGCCAAGCGCCAGGACGCCAAAAATCATGGCCAGTAGCATGGAACGATTGGCATAGGCGCGGAGCATGCCGTCATGCTCGTAGTATTTTGTGTAATTTGCGATTTCCGGTAGACCCCGGCCCTGCGCAACTCGCTTCATTATTTATTACTCCCTCCCCTTCAACTTCCGGTAGGCCGAGCCCACGGAGTAGCCGGTGTACCAAGCCACCGCATGCGCGAGATTCGGGCTTCGATAGGCCCCAGGTCTCGACGAGCTGCTCCTGGGGGCGGAAGCGGTCGGAGTAGTGAAATCCGTCGCAGGTTCGGTTGTACCGGGTGCACCGCCAGCGGTTGGAGCGACACTGCCTGAGCCAGGACCAGGAGCGCTAGGCAGGGGCGATGGAGCACTTGAGGCAGCGGCCGTCGCTCCGCTAGAGCCGACGCTCATTGCGCCTGCACCTCCAAGCGCCGGAACGGGAGCGAGTGGCGTTGGTGGTCGGGGCGCGCCAGAAGAGGCTCCGCCGGCCGCCGCGGCCGATGACGAAGTGCCGGCAGCGCCAGCTACGGCACCTTGCACAAGCCCCATAGCACTTGCGGCTGCCAGGCCTGTCATTGCAGTGGCGGTGGCCATAAGCGCCAACATCGTCGCGCCGACGTCGCCGCGAACGATTCGGCTGGCGATATACGGGATCAGCGCAATTGAAAACGAAAACAGGATAGCCGTAAGCGCCAGGAGCATCATTTGGCTCGATCCCACAAAACTGTTCAACACTCCGTTGGCACTGAGTACGGAATTCATGCTCGAAAGATTCACCGCCGACATCAGCACCTGCAGGATGGCGTAGATCAGGCCCCAGGCCTCAAAAGTAATGAGGTTCACCAAGTACGTGCGCGAGAGCTGCCCCAAACCGCGCATCGGCAGTAGCGCCAAAACGAAAGGACCTGTTACGTAGAGCACCGACCCGTACATCGCATATAAAACCGTGAAGATCAGATAGCAGACCGGGAAGATGACGAACGCGCACATGATCAGAAGCAAGCTGATGACTCCGGAAGCGAGGCCAGTCACAAGATTCCACATCGAGACATTTCCGTTCGCCTGCCAATATTGCGCGAGCTGGCCGAGCCATGTACTGAAGACATCTCCCACGCCAGTGGACTTGTAGATGTAACCGGCGAGGGTGTTGAACATTCCGTTCACGTCGCGGAAAACCGAGCCGTAGCTGGCAAACACCAGCCCCAGGATCAGATACTTGACCGCCGACACCGCCAGCATGCGCACGTCACCGCCTGCTGTGAATGCCTGGTAGGCACTGAAGAGGAAACTGATGATGAGGATGACACCCGCAACTTCCAGCACGGTCGACATGATGCTCGTGCTGTCGATCCCGGCCAGCGCGGTTTGAAAGAGTTGCTCAAAATAAAACACGGTCTACTGCCTCTTCAGAAGGTTGTAGATCTGCTGCTGGACGTTTGCGGCATTTGTGGCGCCGCTTTTAACCCTCTCGCCGGCGTCGGCCAGGGCGATGGCTCGCACGCGCATCAGATCAGCGGTGGCAGCTTGGGTGTAGGCGTTAGCCCGCACAAGCCAGGCGTCGGCCTGTGCCTCGATGATGGGAGCGCTTCCAGGCGCAGCGGTCTGGATGCTTTCGTTAATCTGATTCGCGGCTTTCAGTTCGAGGTCCGCCAGCGCATCGATTTCGATCGATCGCTTCATGGCCGCCTCGGCGGTGGCATCGGTCATGTCGATCATGTCCCGGACTTCGGGCGAGGCCGCCGATGCGCTGGGGACTGGCCCATAAACGGCCGTGTACCGGGCACTCGTCTGCGCGATTTCGTTTGGGTTCTGGGAGAGCAGATTCCCCTCGAGCTGCTCGGTTGCCGGTAGAGTCGCACTATTGACGCGAATCCGGGTGACTGCTTCCATCTGGTTGAAGATTCCCTGGATGGTCCCCACGAGCGCCTTGGCTTCGTTGATCAGATTTTCGGGCCAGACGACACTTTGCTCGAAATTCTTGATGTTCTGCTCGACGGAAAGAATGCTGTTAAGTCCTCCCCCGACGACACTGCTCAATGTGTTCGCGATCGTTCCGAGCCCGGCGGCAAGAATGGCGCAGCACGGATCGAAGGAATTGGCTCCTGGCTGGCTGTGGAGCCATGAGCGCAAAGGCAAGGAGCAAAACAAGGACACGAAGTTTGTGCCCCCGCACCCAGCCGAAACACTGCCGGGCACTTTGGAAGACTCTACACATCATCTTCCTCATCGCTCATCTCCTCTTGAGCAGGTTCAAGATCTGCTGGTTGACCTGGCCCGCCAGCGTCGCCGCGCGCTTGCGAAGCGCATTTTGGTGCGCGAGCTGCGCCGCTTCCTCGCGCAATTCCGCCGCGAGCATCTTCTGCAGCACTGCCTGGCTCTCGATGCTGGCGACCACGGCGTTCGCCGTCAGGTAGGGAGCCGATCCCGGCGCCGCCTGGCGGGCCCCGTTCTCGATCTCATCCGCCACCTGGAGTGTTAGCTTGCCGGCGGCATCGGTTTCCTTGAGTGTCTTCAGGTTGTCGAGTGCCAGGGCGTCGTCCATGTCGGCCAGGTTCCGATCCGCCGGGCTGGCCTCGGTAGTGGTCGGAGCGTTCCCGTAAGTGTTCGTGTAGTCGGTCGTCAGGCTTGCGAAGTCGCCGGTTTGCTGGTCTCGCGTTACTTCCTCAAGGGCTGCCGGGGCGGGCAGGGTCGCGCTTTTGAGGTTGATATTCAGAATGCTCTGCATCAGGCCTCGGTATTCACCAATCATCGCGGTTACCTGTGCCTTGGCTTGATCGATTAAGGAGACGGGCCAGGTCACCTGCTGGTAGAAATTACTGATCGCCGTTCGCACCGAATTGATCGCGTTCAGTGCCGTGTCGATCGCGCCGTTGATGACGTTCAGCACGGCCTGAATTGCGTCCCAAAGCGTGGCAGCTTGGACGCGCGGCGGGGAAACGAGCGTCACCGCAAGGACGCCGACGAGGGCGACGGCAACCACCTGCTTTCGAGTTCGGGCCGTCACCATGAAGTAAGCGAAGAGACCAAAGCTACACGCAAACAGCGCGATCAGCAGCAAGTTCATGCCTCAACCTCCCGCGTCACGCGACCGGAGAGTTCCTCTGGTAGCGGAGGCACCTCCGCCAAGCCCTGCGGGAACTTCTGCGCGAGCTCCTGGTAGCATTCGAGCCGCGGCCGATCTTTGAATGTCGCCAGGAACCAGGCACGGTATTTCCGCTCCCTCGGAAACGTGGTGCAGATCCAGTAATCGACTGGCGTCGGCACGATCCGGATCGTTTGGGTCGTTTCGGCCTTCTCCCCCAGCACCAGAAGCGCTATCCGCGCTCTGGCCTTTCCGCGGGGCGTTGAACTGCTTCACTTGGCCGAGGGCCACCGGATTCAGGAACAGGTGGTTTACCAGAGCGGTCGTATCGCCGGGCTGTTGCCCAATGATCTTCGTGGTCGCGTTCTTCAGAATTCCCGGCACCATGCTCTCGCGGCTGGAACTCCGTCCCCACAAAATCTTCGACCGTCTGGCTGATTCCCCAGACGCTGCCATTGCGCTTGCGTGCAGTGCGGAAGAGCTGCACAACCTCCGGCGCGAGGGTCGGCGAGTCGAGTAGCGACCAGCACTCATCGAGCACGGTGATGCTCGGCTGCCCTGTTCGGCCTCCGGCGCGTGCTGCGACCGCGTTGGCAATCAGCATGCTCATGGCCGTTTCGAGCCTCGGGTCCGAGCTCAGCCCTTCGACGTTGAAGAACAGCCAGTTGCTGTCGAGCCGCATGGTGGTCTGTGCGTCGAACAGTTTCGCGTAGATGCCCTTCTCTCCCGTCCAGGACCGGAGCTTGATCGCGGCCAGGCTGCGCTTCATCCATCGTCCGCTGCATCCGCTCCTCATCCCGCCATTGCGCAAGCTCCTCCCGAAGATCGTTAAACGTCGGAATGGGATTCGAATACCGGATGGCGCAGCGCTTGTAGGTACGGGCGATGGCGTCGCTCAACAGGTTGTCGAGCAGGGAGCTGTCTGAGCCGGGGCTGTCGCCGATCATGTGGCGGGTGAGATTTTGAGGAACGCGATCTTTCCTTGCTGGGCGTCGTTTCGCCCGGCGGCAAGTCCCAGGGGTTGAGCGTTTCGTTTCCTTCGAGATTCACGTCAATCACGCGGCCGCCCATCAGCTCGACCAGCGGCCGGTAGGAATCCCCGCGCTCGATGATCGAGATCAGGGGGTTCGCGCGCGCCATCATCAGCAGGAACAGTTGGGCCATGAAAGTCTTTCCGCCGCCGCTTTTGGCCATGATCAGCATGTTCGCGTCGCCAAGGCTGGAGTCGAAAGGCGAGAAGGGAACGAGTTGCCGATCGGGAGTCTCGAAGAGCATGAGAGGCGAGTGCGGGCGTGCCGCGCCAGGGCATTTCGACTGGCAAGCAGGTCGGCGGCATTGAGCGTCAGCAGGTCGAGTTCCCGCTTGTTTTCACCTCGCCATTGCCGGCAGGCCGCCGAAGAACAGCCGCTTCTGAGCAAGCGTCTCCGGAATCCCCCGTGCTCCGTTCATCCGGGCGATGCGCATGGAGCACGCGCTGGCGGCGGTCCGCAAGGTGCGCTCCGCCTCTTCCCGCTCGAACCGGTTGCGCGCTGGCTTCGAAGTGCGGACCGCGACGATCAGGCTCGTCTGGCAGGACTTCAGCGAGCTTGAGATCAGGTCCTGGAGGACCTCGACTCAACTGGCGCTCCGCTACCTGAGCGTCCACGTTGATCCGAAAGCCGCCGTTGAAGTCCTGCTGGGCGGCCATCATTTTCCGCAGGCGGCTCTTGTACTGCTTAATCGCCTTGCGCCTGGTCGGGCAGCGTCGACCTCCGCGTTGACGACCAGCGGAAAGTCCATGAGCGACGAGTTCCCGCAGAATGCCGGGGAAAGTGGCGTCGGGAAGGTCTTTGAGGGTGATCCAGGAATAGAGTAGGCCGCCGATTTTGAGGTAGTCGTCGCTGCTCATCCTCGATGTTGACGTTGGCCATCTGGCTGCGGGCGCTCTCGTACCAGAGAGATTCTCGGCTGGGCGGTAGGGCAGCGTGTCATTGCCCAAGGGATGAAGCGCGCGCTTCACTTCGAGGAAAATGTCGTCGTGGGTCATCCGCCGAATGGCCATGCCGGTGGCTTCGAGTGTCGCCTCAACGCCCGCCATCAGGCTGTTGAACTCGGCCAGTAGATCTTCGTGTTCCCGCCTTGTGCGCTCGATGCACTTCGTGGCCGACAGGCTCCAGCCGCCGCTTCCTTGCCGCATCTTTCGCTTCCACTCGAAGTCCGGGCGACTGGTGATGGATTCTCGGGTTCCAGATGAAATAAAGCGTGGAGAAAATGCCGCAGATAAAACCCCGAGGCTTCCCGGCTCCGCCACGCTTCGTCCCGAAGGTCGTCGAGTGCATAGAGCACGGTGCTGTCGTTCCGGCGTTCGCGCCGGTAACGATCGATGAGGTCGCCCTCGCCTTCTGAGATTTCAAATCGCACCTGCATCCGCATGGACCGTTCGGGCAGAGACCGCACCAGGGCTTCGAGCAAGTCCTTCGTGCGGTTCCTCTCTTCGTCGCTTGCGTAGTAGGACTGAATGCCAGCGACCTCGAATCCCGCGACCAACGACCCGTCAATCTGCACCGCAACGTCATCCAGCAGGTCTCGAATCCTTAATTGCTCGCACAGCGGCGGCGCGCCCAGCGACTTTGTGATACTGCTCCAGCGTTATAGGCATCCCTCGTTCTCCACCCGAAGGTATTCCCGGATCAGTTCGCGGTCCCGTTCAACCGCCGAGTAAACGTGGGGTTTTGCGTGGAACATCACCCAGTCGAGCAGGTAGCTGCGTTGCTTGCCATACTTGAAGAGCATCAGGGCTGGCACGCTGAGCAGCGGGAACCAGGTACTGGAGCACCATGTTCATGGGGAGGCCGAACATCTCCCGGTGAACGAATTGCCCCAGGACGTTCGCTATCACGGCGAGCGCCAGGATCGCGAAAAGGTCTTCCGCCTCGAGACCGAAGAACATCACGCGCGTTCGCAGGTTGCGATATGCAGGTGTAATTTCAAGCCCCATCTTTCCTCCTTGCCAGCTACGTCACTCCGCCCATGCCTTGCGGCACAAAAAACTCACCGAGCCGGATAAGCCCCGACAACATCAGGCACAGCGCCGCCGTAACGAAATGCCGCATCCAGCCTTCGGTGGGATGGACATGCGTCACAATTCCCATGCGCAGTGCCCCAGCGGCCACCTGCAAGCCGGCGTAGACGGGTAGCAGCACGTTGCAATCCAATTCACCAGGCTTAGCAGCGCCACCCAATAGACGTCGGGATCGTTCCACGCACGCTGCGACGCGAAGGTTTCCATCGTGCGCAGCAGGCCGGAAGCCATCAGGCACGCGAATCCGCCGTACATGGCATGGGCGTAAGATTCCTGGCGAGAGAAGCGCAGAATCGCAATCGCAAAAAAAAGCCCGGCGAGCGTGGGCAAAATCACGTTGCCCGCCCAATTCGCCAAGTTCAGGATTCCGTTCGTGAAGGACATTCCCGCTCCTATCTCGCCATCGCGAGAACGAGTCTCCAGATTCCCGAAACGCACAGCATTGCGAGCGCTGCCGCCACGAGCCGCATCGCCGGGCGTCGGGTCGCGAAGTTGATGATTGCGCCTACGATTGCTAGCCCAGCCGCAATCGGCATGATCGTTGCCGCGAGGTACGTCCAAAGGCTGTCCAGAACGTCAATGGTGGCGTAAGGGGTGCCGGTGTTGAAGCCTTGGATCAAGGCGTAGGTCGCTTGCGTCCCCAGCAGGAACATCGCGGCAAGGATCGACGGCAATGGATGTCCGCCAGAAGCGGTGTCGAGGATGGCCCGCAACACAAAATAGGCCGCGAGGATCGGTACCAACCGGCCGACCACAAAGCTTGAAACGAAGGTCGTGACGTCCGACTCGAATGCGCCGAGCCACGATGTGGCGATTCCGCCCGCCGGCAGCGTCGCTCCCACACCGAAGGAACTGAACCAGCCAAACAGTGGACCGAGCGTCACGAAAATCACCGCCCAAAACATCCATTTGGTGAACCCGCCGCCGATCGCGAAGGTGGTTCCCCCTTCTCGCCGCAAACTGATCCCGGCCAGAACCAGCGCCACCAAGGCAGCTGCGGGCGCGAGACCCATCAAGACCTGAATGATGTCGTTCAAGAGTTGCGGGATAGCCATTGCTCGTTCCTTCCTCTTCGCAACAAAAGCGCTTTGAGAGTTGAGTGGCGGTTGGCAGGCAGTCCGACGGGCTTCACTCCTTTCTTCGACTGCCTGCCACCTCCATGGGGCAAGCGTGCGGCGCTGCGGTTTACGTCACGCCTCCGGTACCGTTGGTAATCCAGAACTCGATGAGCCGTGTCAGCCCGGAGACGGCCAAGAGGCCTGCGGCAGCCGTGAGCCACCGGGCAGCGCCTCGCCCATGCATCCAGGAAACGACGGCGGCCACGACGGCACCGGCCGCTCCAATCGGGGCGATCACATTGCCGATCCAGTTGATGAAATTCAGGAATGCGCCTTCCGGCTGGGAAGCCGTCTCCCCTTGCACCGCTACGTTGAACTGCGGTTGGCTCCCAAGGTTTTGCGCCCAGGCGTATTCACTTGCCAGGACCAAACAGATGGCGGATACGGCCAGCGCTTTCTTCCAGCCTTCGCCCAATCTCAGCTTCATCGAACTTACCCCCTTTCCCCGTTCATTCGTTTTTTCCTGGGCGCGAGCGCCCGAGAAAACCAAACGAAGTGATCGGCAAACTAAGATGAGTTCGCGGAATTGTCAAAAAAGTGGGCAAGGTGCACGGAAGGCGGAAGAAAAGCGACGGCGGGACCGCCAGGATAGTTAACGTCTCCGTGATACCTCGTGCTACACGCCCAAACGACCATCCTCCCCATCTCGGTCGAACTGAGAGGCCAGGGCTTCTCGCCTGCCCGGCCCAAGTGAAAGCAACTTGCCTGATTACATTGGAGTTGGTTTCGGTATCCGCCTTGCCACACGAAGGCAGTCCTGCCTGTTGCCTCATGGAGGCCTGACCTTCTGGATCTGGGAATCGGCGGAGCCGATGGAGTACGAGCTCCGCCTAGTTCAGGTAGCGATCAAACGTGCGATCAGTGACTTGCCAGTTCCGACCATTGGAACTGCCTGGGCCTGCGTCTCCGTGACCCCCACGACCGAACTGGTGAGCGGACGGTGACAGGGACTTGCGGGCGCCCTGCCGCCTATAAGGGCGTGAGAAAGCGATCCAGATGACGCTCACCCACCAAATGAGAATGGCCGATAGGATTAGCCAGAATCCCGCTTCCCGGCGGGTAAGCCCGAAAGGGCCCACGGTGCGCCACAGCGGTCGCCAGTTCAGCAGGGTCCAGAAACCGTAGAGCAGACACACCGAGGTTGCCATGCGCGCGAGCTTCCTCAGTGCATACCAACGTTGGGAGAACCGGCTCCGGAGTAGAATCGCAAGACCGAGGGTTGCTGCGAAGACCACAAGCAAAGACGGCCGCAAGGTCGAGAATTCAGCTGCTGCCGCAACCGCAAAACAGATCAGGAACAGAGTCAGCCAGAACGGGTGTTTTGGCCTCGCTCGCCTCGTGCCGCAGCCTGCAGCGGCAGCGGTCGCCCCAGCCCGGAAACCGCCGCGGAAAGAGTGAATGGTCGCGTAAATGAATTCTGCCGGCGCACGCACAAGACGCCTGATAGGCCAGCGAGGCACGCTCAGCCAGAAGATGCGACGAGTCCGAAAAGGCATTGATTCATCCCCGGCCGCAGGTTACCTCACCAGCAGAAAGCGACCAAGGGACTCCAAGGACGATCCTGGAAGGGAAGAGCCGAGATCTAGTTTATAGACAGGTCTTCCGGCTCGAACTCGATGTACAGGGACGGAATGCCAGCCTTGCGAAAAGCCGCTTCTCTCCTTGCGATATAGTCGTCATCGTAGGTGCTCTCGAGGGTCTCGTCGATCACCGCAAGAGCCTGCTCGATCTTGCCGAGTTCTACGTCAAAATCCGCTCGCTCGTAGCGGGTCCCGCGCAGGACATAACACTCCCCCCGGTCATCGAGATTGAGATACATCCTCGCCATGCCGTGCTTAAACAGATGCACGCCGTTGGCAAACCCCATGTACATGAATCCAACGCAACGCTTGGGTCCCACTCGGTCCTCGAGCGGTTTCCAGTTTGGCTTTATCCCCATCACAACCCCCTTATTGCCGCGGCTCAGCAGCGGCGCTTTGCGTTCCAGCCTGCTGAACCATATCACTCAATTCCTGCTGCAACTGCAAGAGCTGCCGCAGCTCGCCGAGGGTGGGTAAAGCGCTGCCGTGTGACTCAGAAAACTGGGTTGTAGGCCGTCTTTGAGTCCCGTTTGCCGCTGCTCCTTTCTCCAACACGATGAAAAACCGTGTGTTCCCGGGAATCGTCACAACGATGTGCTGGTTGAATGCCATGCTGTTCAGTTCCTGGTCGCCGGCCATGCCGATGTTTGAAGCGATCCGGTCCCGCAAAAGGGAGCTCTCAGAGAGTGGTCCATTGAACCCGGTGCCACCGCCCGCGCCAACCAAGTAGGCCGCTACCGTGCCGATACCAGTCAGGGATCGCACGAGGAACCGCTTCGCTGTCCCTTTCCCGCTGACGTGCCCCTTGAGGGGCCCATAGTTCAGACTCATCGCGGTAGCATCGATCTTCTCCGTTGTGCCGTCGGGCATTTGAAGAGTATTGAAGTCGATTGTGACGTCGCCGGAGGGGTCGGCCTGCGCTAGTTTTCCCAAGGCAGTGGCTCCCGCGGGAACCACGATTTCTCCATCCCGCTCGTAGTTGTCCTCAATCGCCGCGACCACGGGCGCCTGAACCGCCGTGCTCACGGCGGATTGGAGCCGCGCAACCAGCCGCGTGCCGGCGGGCAGCTCCGTCATGATTGGGCTCTCGTCAAATCTAGCTGGAACCACACGTGCAGCCGTGCTCGCCGTCCTCCGTGGCGCACTGCGGACAAATACCAGCGACGGCTTCCGCAGGCTCTTTGAATCATCCATGTCCTCTCGCGACCCAAGAGCGGCAGGTTGCTGGCGTCGAACCTCGCAACCCGATGGCATCGAGGAACCCTCACCGGGGAAATTGATCCCTCCGAGGGCGTATCGCTCGGAATTCTTCAAGGCTGCATTGTTTGCCGACGGTGTTGCCGGCGGCGCACCAAACAACGGCTGTCCAGGCCGAGCTGTTTGGCCGACAATTTCAGGTGTGATCGCCTGGCCTTCCTGCGCCGCTGCCGTTTGGGGAGCTGCATTGAGCAGCGGCGTGACCGACCCCGCCTGCGGGGATGTCGGTTGTCCGGGCGTCACTCGGCGCCCCAAGCTGGGCGTTCCCGTCCCCCTCGCCAGCAGACGCTTCTGGACCGTGTCGGGCGAAGAGAATACGACCAGGAAGAGCACCAGCACCGCTATAGCCGCGCCGCCCAGGAGAAACAGCGTGCGGCTTCGGTCGCGCCCGAGTTCGCGCCGGCTAGGAGCTTGGCCCTGTTCCCGCCGCGCCTTTTCGAAGGCTTGGCGAAAGACGTCGAGCCATTGGGGACGTGCAGCGTTGTCTTTGGCCCCAAGTTCCACGGATCCTTCTTCGGCGCTTCCGTTTCCTGACGCCCCAGCCCGCTTTTCACTTTCCTCTGCCATTCGGTCCCTCCCCCGGTGTGCTGACTCCAAAACCTATCGGCGCGAGCGCTGGTCTATCCACCGCTCCCGCTTCCGCCATTTGCAGCAAAAGTGTTTCGTTAGACATCTTGTACGGTGGCCGCTCGAACAGGGCCACTCCATCGGCGCGTTCCGCAGGCCCCAGCCGCCACTTGCTCAAGCGAAAGTCGAGCACCGGCAATTGCTCCGAAGACGACCAGTGCGAGTGGTGAATGAGTTTTCCCGATTTCGTCCGTCCCGCAAGCTGCACCTGAGGCGGCATCAACAGGATCGCGTGCTTTGTGGGGTTCACCACCGAGAACAGCACGATCACGTTCTGACCGCCGTCGACGACTCCGCTCACTCCGGCGCGGATTTGATCTCCACCGTTGTTTTCTACGTGGAGGTGCGTCCCGTAAAGCACGGGCAACGGCGCTTGCTCCTGTCGCTTGAGGAGTTGGTCGAGTCCAGCCTTTCGGGCAGCCTTCCGCGGCGGATCCCCAACAATTACCGGGGGAGCCGCAGCTGCCTGAGTTTTGGAGTTCGAACCGTTCACCACTTTGGGTTGTGTCAAAGCGACGGTTTCTCCAACCAGCGCGAATGGGAAGGCCGATGGTCCAACGAGGAATCCCTTTGCAGGTTGGTACTGCACCAGGAAATCGACCTTCGCCGGCCCTGTTTTGTCTTCGTCTCCCCGGCTGACCAAGAGCAGGCTGGTTGCGTGCCCGTCCGTCGTCGAAATCAGGAGATTCGTCTCCGCCGGCTTCGTCGTGAGCGGTTTGACGAAGACCAGTGTGGGTTCGCGCTCCGAGTGCTCGACCTGGAACTCGGAAGGATCTCCCACCACAATCGAGCTAATCGCCTCCGGCAGCCGGATCGTGGTCACAAACCGTGCCGCGACCTGGACGACAGCAACGCTGCCCTCCGTCTCTGGCTTCGTCACGATCTGCGGCACGACTTGCGGAGCCTGCCCCAACGCCACAGCAGTCCCTACGAAGAAAAAAACCAGTCCGACTCCCCGAAACAGATACATGCTTCACCTCATGGTCCAGCAGAAACCGCGAGCCTCACATCTCTCCGGGCCGCCTCGAGTCGCAGCCAACGGTAGACACGCGCCACGCGCCTCACGTAATCGAAGACCTGGTGCGATGAGTACGCCAGACCCCGGAGAAGGATCGGGGCCTCGCCCACGAAATAGGCCGCCACGGCAAGGCGCAAGTCGCCCCTGAACAGCCGAATCAGCCAAGCGAGGTACGCAACCCCGCCGCGAATGTTCTCTCTGATATTGAACCGGTCTCGCACACCGAACCGCGCTGCGGTGGCAGGCATGAGCTGCATCAAGCCTGCCGCGCCTTTTGTCGAGACCGCGTAGGGATTCCAACTCGATTCGACTTGAATGACAGCATCGACTAGCGCTGGCGGAACTTGGTAGACCTGCGCGTAGTACATGGCGCACTGGGCCGAGAAGTCTCGGACGCTCGTGGGCTCCGCCGCCCGTGCCTCAGAGCCAGCGGAAAAGACCAACAAGACCAGCAGAAGTGCGAGCTTGTTCATCCCCCCCTGCTTTCATGCCACTTCGCTCGTGCGGCGCAACTTTTCCTGATAGACCTTCGAATCGGCAATCAAGCCCTCAAAACCTTCCCGAAGAAGCAGCCTTCCCCGGTCGCCCTCGGTTTTCGCGAGCAATGGCAACAGCAGATCCCGTTGCTCAGGCAGGATTTCCATAACGCCGAGAATTCGGAGGGCCTCGCCCAAATCCAGCATCTCCGCTATGGAGGGAGGCTTCTCCATGTTCCAGCCCCGAAGTGCGTGGGCCAAGCCAGCCATCTGGCCGAGCAGCGTCGGTTCTTGGTTTGCGGCTTTAACCGTGAAGATCTCGACTTCCCTTTCCACCGTGGGATATTCGAAGCGCAAATACAGGCACCGCCGGCGCAGCGGGTCACCCAGCCGGCGCTCCTCATTCGAGCTGAGAACCACGAAGGGAACCGTCTTCGCTCGGATTGTGCCGAGCTTGGGCACGGTCACTTGCCAGGCGCTCAAGATTTCCAGCAGCATTGCTTCAAAGGCGTGATCCACCTTGTCGAGCTCGTCTATCAGGAGAACGCATGGCCTTTCCTGGTAACGCAACGCACGCAAAAGCGGGCCCTCGACAAAGAAGTCCAGGGAGTGAAGGCGCTCCCGAATCGCGTCCCAAGCCTCGCCCAAACGTTCCTTTTGGGTTTCGAGGAAGAGCCTCTGCAATCCTTCATCGAATTTCCCGATCGCCTTCTCTTCCGTGATGCCCTCGTAGCACTGGAGCCGCTCCACGACGGTACCGGCCGCAGCAGCCACGGCGTACGCCAACTCGGTCTTCCCGCATCCCGGAGGACCTTCTACGAGGAGCGGCTTGCGCATCCGCGCGGCCAGATAGACGACCTGGAGTGTGACCGGATCGACGACATATCGGGCATCGCGCAGACCTTGTGCGAGTTCACAGACCGACTCGAACATGTGTTTCGGTTCTCCTTCGCGGGCAGGAAAATACTCCAGAACTCTTTCAGGCGCACACGAACGGCAGGGGGCATGTCGGCGGTGAGTCACGAAAAGGTCCTCTCCAGACGTTCACCTTTTGCTCGGCTTCGAGTGAGTCGTTGGACTCCGCTCCATGTCCAAACCCTGTGGAATGAGAAGCGCGCGGCGGGTCGGGGCACCCTTCGCGACGCGAACTCGCCAACCGGGATGTCGTTCGTTCCTGCGATTTGTCACTGATCGCATCCTTCATCGCTACCTTTTGATCGGGGGTCGAGGCATCAACCGGCGGGGAAGAGGGGCCGGCGACGAACCGACCCTCACACCAAGAATCACGGGAAACGGGGTGTGCACAAGAAAGCAAATTCCACTGCTCGCAAACTTCGTCGCTACCGTTCGCCCGGCTCTACAGCGGCGGCAAGCGTCAAGGATCCGCAGAACCCAAGGGTTCAGAAAGAAAATTTCACTGATTGCACGCTTCATGACTAACCATCGCGGGGGAGCCAAGCTCACCTGTAGGATGACGCTCACCGACCCGGGAGCATCTCCACCCGGCAAGCTTGAGAAGCAATCATCCAGAACGACTGATCGCATGGTTAATCGCTAACTTTCACGAGCATTCCTCCCTTTCCGGGCGGTCGGTTTGACAATCCCTTGTTACTCCCGTACAACGCGGCCCATGCACGAAGCGCAAGGGGCCTGGAAACTGTGCATCGGGGAATTGGTCGCCTCCCAGTTGCCGAACGGCGGGTGGCCATTTACCCGTGGATCCGCCCAGCCCGCTGTTGAATCCACAGCGCTTGCCCTTCTGGCGTTACCCACGGACTCAGTCCCGGAACGGTCCTCCGCCATCGGCTTCTTACTCCGGAACCAGAATCCAAACGGGAGCTGGCCCGCATTTCCCGGAGACGACGAGAGTGGGTCCGGCTTCACGGGGCTCGCTGTCTATGCCCTCCATCGCTGTGGCGTCGAAGGGGCAGCCACTGACCGAGCGTTTCACTGGCTATTGAATTTTCGGGGGCGAGAATCACACTGGCTGTGGAAATGGAAGTTCCGGGCTTTTGATCGCCACGTTCGCTTCGATCCCAGCAAGTCTGGCTGGCCCTGGATGCCCGAAACCGTGAGCTGGGTCGTTCCAACTTCGTATTCCCTGCTCGCATTGAAGAGCGGCAGCCACCCTTCACGGCAGAGGCGCCTTCGCATTCGACATGGCATCGAGATGCTCTACGACCGGATTTGCCCCCAGGGAGGCTGGAATGCAGGCAACGGTGTCGTATACGGATCCCCAATGGCCCCGCATCCGGACGCAACTGCCATCGCCTTGCTTGCTCTTCAGGGAGAGCCGCCAGGCGAGTTCATCACGACAAGCCTCGACTGGCTCGATCAACGTGCCGAAACCTGCTCGGCGCCTTGGAGCTTGGCGTGGGCAATCCTGGCCCTGAATGCCTTTCACCGTTCCCCTCAGCGCCTTATCAACCATCTTGCCGTCGTTGCCCAGGCGACCGAGGTCGGCGACTGCGCAACGCTGGCTGTAGCCTCCATCGCATTCGCATGTGCCGACAAGCTCAATGCATTCGGAGCCCGTTCGTGAGGGCCGGCCGAAACATACTTCTCCGGGGTTCGCACCGCCTCATCGCTGAGGCGTCGATCACCAGGCTTCTCGCCAAGCCCAAACACCGTGTCGTCTGGAAGCGACCACGCTCCCGAGTGGCCATCCTTAAGGCCGAATCTTACTTCGAAAGCCTGGAGCAAATCCTGTGGCACGGCTTAAAACTGTTCTGCCTCGATGTCCGTGGAAAATCTGTCCTCCTGAAACCCAACCTCGTGGACTACGTCCCGGGAAGTCACATCAACACAAACCCACTCCTTGTTTCCGCCGCAGCAGAATGCTTCCGTCGTCTCGGCGCCAAGACCGTGCTCGTCGGCGAGGGGCCAGGACACCAGCGCGATACGGAACTGGTTTTGCTCGAAAGTGGCTTTGCGGATCAGTTCCGCCAGCAAAGAATTCCCTTTGTTGATCTGAACCGTGACGAACTTGTCGAGACGCCCTTGCTCGCGCACTACACCGGTATGAGATCCCTGTGGTTGCCCCGCAAAATTCTCGAATCCGATTTCATCGTTTCCATGCCCAAAGTCAAGACCCATCACTGGTCGGGTGTAACGCTCAGCATGAAGAATATGTTTGGCGTGGTGCCGGGGGCCAAATACGGCTGGCCCAAGAACATCCTCCACTGGGCGGGAATCCAGGAAAGCATCCTCGACATCTGCGCCACCGTTCCTGTTCACTTCGTGATTGCCGATGCCATTGTGGCCATGGAAGGGAACGGCCCCTTGAACGGAACTCCGCGGCGTCTCAACCGAATCGTCCTAGCCACCGATCCTGTCGCTGCGGATGCCACCTGTGCAAGGCTCATGGGCCTCGACCCGGGCAAAATCGTTCACATCCGCGTCGGCGCGCAGTTTCTGGGTAATTCTTCGGCTGAGCTGATCGATCAAATCGCGGACCCCGTGATCCTGCCAAACAGCGCCGCTCAGACCGTGCCGGAGTTCGAATTCTTGCGTGTGAACCAGGCTTCGAGAAGCTCGACCTGAGATGCACACGCCGTGATTCCAATCGGCGTGAACGGAGACGCATGCCTCATCTATGGGGACGCATTGCGGGTACTTCATCCACACCGAGACTTCAAAAAGGCTTCTGGACTATCCACCGCGCGCTAGGTCCGCAAAGAAGTGGACCAGCCGTGAAAAGCCCCTCAGCCGGTATCCTTCTCACTTCCGATTTTCGAGATGTCTGAGAACTTCGTCGGTGGTCCGCACCAGTCCGAGCCGAGGGAAAATGCGGGTCACTGCATCTTCGTGGCTTGCCGCCGTGAGACCAGTCATCGCGTCGGAGACAAAAACTTGCGCGTAACCGCGTTCATAGGCGTCGCGCGCCGTACTCTCGACACCAAATTCCGTCGCGATGCCGCAGAGAATGATCGTGTCGAGCCTGCGACGGCGCAATTGCAGATCGAGATCTGTGCCGAAGAACGCGCCCCACTGCCGTTTCAGGATGACGACATCGCGCGGCGTCCGTTCCAATTCCGGGATCAGTTCGGTCCAATCCGGCGGCAGCTCACCACCACCCATCGCCTGATCCGCGGGTGGCGCAAGTCGGTCGGAGCCGTCCTCGGACCCACCCACATGAACCAGGATCGGCAGCACGGCGATGGATCGCGCCGCCCGAAGCAGGCGCTGAACATTCCTAACGATGTCTGCGGTGGCGTGCGGCGCACCGTTGCGTGCGACAATCCCCTTTTGAAGATCGATGACGATGATTGCGGTGCGTTTCGGATCAAGAGCCATCTCGGTCATGTTGATCTCCTTACCGGATCAACGGAACATCTCGCTGAAGGAGAGGAGGAGTACGGCCGTCATTATGACGCCGGGACTGCTCGGAGTGCCACGCGAGTAGCTCCGGTCCGGTTTTCCACGCCAAGCTTCGCCATCACGGGCTCCATGTGTTTTTGAACGGTGCGGCTACTCATGGCGAGAATCTTGGCGACTTCTGCGTTCGTTCTTCCCTGCGCCACCCAAGCGAGCACTTCCGCTTCACGTCGAGTCAGTCCCAGCGATTTGAGGCGGCCAAGGTCCGCCGAAGGCCGTTCGACTTGCAGCAACAACAGGTCGTGCGATGCACCTGGCAGAAATCGCACTATCAGCCGCGATTGGTTTTCCCCAACGTGGTTTTCCTGCCCGACTGTCCTCAAAGACGGTCCGGATGTCTATATTTCACTAGCGTAAAGTATCACAAAATGATACCTTACGTGTGTGGATTCAGAATCTAACCATTCGAATGCCCGGGGTTATATCAGCGGGCTTGCCGCCAGCGGGCGGTATGACTTTACCTCCCGTGAAGCGCAGGCGGCGCTCGGGGTTTCCGCCGCTGCCGCCAAGCTTGCGCTGAACCGCCTGGCCAAACAAAAGCTGATCGCTTCCCCGGCGCGCGGCTTCTACGTCATTCTCCCGCCGGAATATCGGTCGCTCGGCTGTCCTCCCGCCGAGCAGTTTATCCCCGCGCTGATGAAGCGTCTCGACCTCTCGTATTATACGGGCCTTCTGTCTGCCGCACAGTATCACGGTGCGGCCCATCAGCGCCCGCAGGAATTCCAGGTCTTCCTTGCAAGGAACCGGCGGCCGATCCGCTGCGGGGCCGTGCGCGTGGTCTTCATCGCGCGCAAGCGCCTGAAGGACGTGCCGGTTCAGCCATTCAACACGCCAAGGGGCACGCTCCTCGTTTCGACGCCTGAAGCGACGGCGCTCGACCTTGTGGGATACGCGGGTCATGCCGGCGGACTCAATCAGGTGGCGACGGTCCTCTCTGAACTTGCGGAGCGGCTCGATCAGGAGAAATTGGCGGCGGCTGCCCGGACGGCGCCCGTCCCCTGGGCGCAACGGCTCGGATTCCTGCTGGAACATCTTGGTTTCGCGGAAAAAGTTCCTGCCCTCAAGGAATATGTGCGCGAGCACGCAAGGCAGTCAAGCGCGCTCCTGCCTGAGGCGGGGCGCAAGCGCGCACATCGCAACAAGGGCTGGAAGCTTTACGTCAATGCAAAGGTGGAGGCGGAGCTCTGATCCCGCGCGACTATATTACCGAATGGCGGGCGGCAGCGCCGTGGGTCCAGGACTTCCAGGTCGAGCAGGATCTCGTCATCAGCCGCGCCCTTGTCCAGATATTTTCACATCGGCACCTGCGCGATGCGCTTGCGTTTCGGGGCGGCACGGCACTCTATAAGCTTCATCTCAAACCCCCTGCCCGCTATTCCGATGATATCGACCTTGTCCAGACGAGGGCGGAGGCGGCGGGTCCGACGCTTGACGCGCTGCGCGAAATTCTTGATCCCTGGCTCGGCAAGCCGCAGTGGAAACAAACGGAGGGAAGGGTGACGTTCGTCTATCGTTTCGAGTCCGAGGAGACGCCACCCATCCCTCTCAAGCTGAAGGTCGAAATCAATACGCGGGAGCACTTCGCGGTCTACGGTCTGAGGCGCATCCCGTTCAGCGTCCCGTCGCGCTGGTTCGAAGGGAGCTGCGAGATTCACAGCTATGAATTGGACGAACTCCTCGCAACCAAAATGCGGGCGTTATATCAGCGCAAGCAGGGACGCGACATCTTTGATCTGGCGCATGCGCTGGAACGGTCCCAAGTCAATCCTGAGCGTATCGTCGGGGCGTTCTCCGAATATATGGAGAGGGAAGGCCACAAGGTGACGCGCGCGCAGTTCGAGAAGAACATCGCGGCAAAGCTGGACGATCCGGAGTTTGCTGCTGACATCGGCCCGCTGCTCGCGGCGGGATTCACGTGGGACATCGAAACGGCGGCTCCGCTGGTTTCATCACGGCTCATAGAACGTCTGCCGGGCGACCCGTGGAAGAGCGAGAAATGAGGCAAAGATTCTAGTGGCTAAAAGAGTCAGATGTGGGTAGGAACCTGAGAAAAGCCCAGGTCCTTCACGGTCATCGTTGACGTCACCCTATCGACCGCGTATTCGCCCTTCCATGTATCAGCTGAGGATTGATAGATTCCGGCCTATTTCCCTCGCGGAGGATGGTCCGCTTACAGAGATCGTGCAAATGCCGGGAGAACTCAAACCAGCGCCCTCTAAAGCTCCGGCGATTTGCCCCTCGTCCGGCTGGCCGCACACGCGTTTGGGCCGCGTCAAACATCCACCGTGCTTTCGACCGTCTTGTGCGTGATCCGGTCCGGGGTTTGCTCGATGCGAGCTTTGCGGGCAAACGGTATCCTCCGGGGGAGCACATTTAGCGGTCAATTGGCCGAGTGCCATATGGGCAGAGTTTACGATTCGCCTTCCTCCTCGGGAGGCTGCCGGTGACGGGATGATGCTGCTTCCGCCGCACGGGACTCGCGGGCCGCGACATGCCGGGCCGTGCTCGCTTGGTTCGCACGCACCCGTGCTTTTTTCTTGCTCTTCCTCACACGCGCTGGCTTCTTCCCCACGGCTGGAGAAGAAGCGGCATCTGCGGCAGGAGCCATCTCCAGGCCAAATAGCGCCGAGAGGTCCTCGCCGGCAAGCGTCTGCTCCATCGCAGGCGCTTTTCTGGCTAGCGCCAGACCCCCGCCGGTCTTAGCGATCAACTCCTTTTCGTCGACCTTGTGCAATCGAAACAGAAGCTCCGGCTGATGGTCGAGGCGAGCGCCGATGCCGTAAAGCACCGCCGCAACATGCTTGCACATCAGAGCCCAGTCCGGACAACTGCACGACAGCTCGATCTCGCTCGGCGACGGGAAGAGTCCGGTCTTTTGCCGGCAGAGGCGCTCCATCACTCCCTGAGAGAAGCGCCCCTGAAGCAGCTCCACGACCGAGTCAATCGTGCCGGCGCAGTCGGAGCAGATGGACCGCCAGCGCGCCTTCGAAACCGGCCTTACCTTTACGGTCACCTTGTAAATCTCCGAGCCGCTGACCAAGGCCTTGACTTCGCCCCCGCTGATCTGGAGATCCATCACCGACCCGTTCCGCACGTAGGTCCGGCCGCGCGGCAACCGGTTCGCAAAGTCGCTGTACCGCCCGAGATTGCCGCACCAAGCCTTGCCCCAGAAGGTTCTGGCAATGGTGCGCCCTTCGATGACCACCGGCGAGACGGGTTTCCCCGCCTTCTTGAGCCTCGCGATCATCAGGGCGGCCTTCCGCCGCCGCTCCGCTGCGGACACATAGGGCCGCCATCCCCATCCGTCGTAGCTCAATCATGCCTCCTGTAGCGCGGCATGGATGTCGAGAGCGACGAGCCTGAGTAGCTCTTCATCCTTCAGCTCCGTCAGCAGCAGCTCGGCACCGCCTTCCAGCAGGTCCTTCGAGAGCTGCCGCTTCGATTCGATCAGTTGGTCGATCTTCTCCTCCACGGTTCCGCGACAGACGAACTTGTGGACCATCACGTTCTTCTTCTGGCCGATGCGGAAAGCGCGATCGGTGGCTTGGTTCTCCACCGCGGGGTTCCACCACCGATCAAAGTGCACCACGTGAGAAGCGGCGGTGAGATTGAGGCCAAAACCGCCCGCTTTCAGGGAAAGCACGAAGAATCCCACCGCCTCATCCTCCTGAAATCGCCGCACCAATTCCTGGCGGCTCCGCACCGGAGTTTCGCCGTGGAGCACAAGCCCGGGACGCCCGAACACCGATCCCAGGAACGCCCCGAGCGGCGCGGTCACTTCTCGGAACTGGGTGAAGACGAGCACCTTCTCCTGTTTCGCGGCAATCACCTCGGCGATCTCCCGCAAGCGAGCCCACTTCCCGCTGTCTTGTTCGCCCCAGGCACCATCGCCCAGCCATTGTGACGGGTGGTTGCAAATCTGCTTGAACCGGATCAGGAATGACAGCACGACGCCCTTGCGCTGGATGCCGTCCGCGTCTTGGAGTTCATCGGCCAGTTCCTTCACCGCCTGCTGGTAAAGCGCCGCCTGTTTGCGGCTGAGCTGGCAAAACGCCTTGACTTCGGTCTTATCGGGTAAGTCGGCAATCACCGTCTTGTCGGTCTTGAGTCGCCGCAAAATATAGGGCCGCACGAGATCGCGGAGCGGAGCGTAAGGGTTATGCCCCCTCGCCGATAGACTCTTGACGAGGTTTGTGAACTCCTTCGCCGACCCGAGCAGGCCGGGATTGATGAAGTCAAAGATGGACCACAGATCGCCCAGTCGGTTTTCGATCGGCGTGCCCGTGAGCACGAATCTTACTTGCGCCTTGAGCTTCTTGGCCATCCGGGTTTGCTTGGCGTCTGGGTTCTTGATGGCTTGGGCTTCGTCGAGCACAACCAAGCGCCAGCCGGTTTCGGTGAGCCACGGGAGACGCAGGAGCGTGCCGTAGCTGGTGATGACCAAGTCCACGCCGCTCAAACGTTCCGGTCCGAGCGCCTTGAGTTCGGACGGCGGGGTCGCTGACGGATGCGCAACCAGCGCTTTCAAGCTTGGCGTAAAGCGGTCCAGCTCCGCGGCCCAGTTGGCGAGAAGCGACGCTGGGGCTAGCAGAAGGCTTGGCGGGTTCGGCGGCCTCTGGCGCTTGAGCGCAAGCAGCAGCGCCAGCACCTGGATGGTCTTGCCAAGACCCATGTCATCGGCAAGGCAAGCGCCCAGACCAAGCTCGGAGAGAAAATACAGCCAGCGTACACCGAGTTGCTGATAGGGTCGCAGCGTGCCGCTCAGCGGCAAGGCGTCTTCCACACGGGCCAGTCCCTCCGGGCTGCGCAACCCCTTGAGCGTGTCGCGTAGCCAGGATCCCGCGACCACCTGAGCCCAGTCGCGATCGGCAGCATCGCTGTCGGCCGCGATGTCGGCGCCGGCCAGCAGCCGCATCGCCTCCCGAAAGCTCAGCCCGTTCCTGGCGGCGGCTTGCTGGATCTTCTCGAAGTGTTCGAGCGTCCGGCCGAGCCCCTCGCGATCGATTTCGATCCATCGTCCCCGGATCAGCGAGAGACCATCCGACTTGGCAAGCAATTCCCGGATTTCCGCGGCGGTCAAAGACTCGCCATCGAGCGTGATCTCGACTCGGAAATCGAGAAGCGCATCCGCGCCCACTGAGGAAGGCGTTTTTTCACCCACCCTCGCCGTGACTTGCGGGCGCGAAGGACGACTGGACCGCCATCCTACCGGCATCCGGACCACGATACCGGCGCTCTCTATCTGCGCCGCATCTTTGAGAAATCGGAAAGCATCGTCCGGACTCCAGCGCAACGGATGGAAGATTCCGCCCGAATCGACCATCGCTTCGAGCCACGGACACCCCTCGGCCGCGCGCTGAACCGGAAGCAGCAGCGACAGCAGGCGGTCCTTGTCACCCGCGTATTCGCGGAGCGCCTGGTTGAGCGGAAGATGTTGCGCCTTGGCGTGTGCCGAAAGCCGCGTCGTATAGGTGGCCAGAAATGCGAAGGGCGCCTGATCATCCTTGCGGTTTTCGGCAAGATTGAAGTGCACCCGTCCCACCAGGTTCCAGGCGGGATTGCGGCTCCTGAGGAACTCCTGGACCGAGCATCCCGATTCCGAGAGCTCGAGGGCAAAAGCCCGGTCGATTTCCTGCCAAAGGCCTTCGAGGACTTCCACGGTCAGATACTCGCCGCCGGTCATCGGTGGGGCGGCCAGAGCCAGCGAAGCCAGCTCGCCGAACGGAGGAGCGGGGATATGGGCTTTCGAGGAACTTGCGGCGGCATCCGGAATCGTCGTGCAGAGGGCCGTGACGTACCGCACGCTGAACTCTCGCCAGTAGGAAAAAACGCCAGGCAGTGCGGTTTCGACCTCGCCAGCCCCGAGTTGGAGAAGACCATGACCCGCGCCGCGCCGAAACGCCTCGACGAGGCGCGAGGCAACGCCAGGCTGCAACCCCGGCCCCTCCTCAGCCGGGCGGAGGGTGAGCCGACCGTGCGGGGTAAGGACCAGGGTAAGGAAATTCGAATCCATCAAACGCGTCAGCCTAGGAAAATGAGCAGCAGGTGTCAAGCAGCACGTTTTCCTTTCTGCACCGGCCCTCAGAGGCCGGAGTTCTTTTCTGGCTGCGGCACACCCTATAGCCGGTGGAACCGGTCTCGACAGTTCCGCCCGCTGCGCCCCCGCCGACATCAACGCCGGGTTGTCTACTTGACGGTTTGAGAGCGAGAGGTCTTCGCAGGGCTTCGCGGTCAATACCCCCGGTTCGTTCGCAGCCAATCAATCTGCCAGCGCCCGCCAGGCATCTTGATCCAAAACAACCGCTTCGGCGGCGTTCCGCGCGCATGGTGATATAGAGCTGCGGTGCGCTCGTAAAACCCCCGCGTGTGCCAGGAGTCGGCATACCCGAAAAGTTGAAAGTCAAGGTGATGGCAAAACTCGTGGCAGAGAGTGCTCAAAAAAGTTCCGAAAGAGGTGACTTGTTTGCGGACGGCAGTCCTCATCCACACGCGAATCAGCCTGGTTTTCGGATCGTAATCGCCAAAGATCTCCGTGGCCCATCTTCCTTCTCTGGTCCGGATGGGTCGAGCCGCGAGAACACGGGTCGTAGGCGTTTCGACTTTGTAGAACCCAGTGAAGGTGCTCAGAAGTTCGCCGCAGGCCTGGCGAACGGCACTGACCCCACCCGTGTCGAGGCATGATTCGATCCGCTTGGCCGGCGTCTCGATATGCTTGCTCTCCGGAAGGTTGAGGACTCTGTTCTGGTCGCTCTTGAGAAAGTCGGCGAGCAGAGCCGGTTTGTGGGGTCCGCGGTCGGTGAGCATCGGTTGCCCATTCTCGACCAGTCGAATGGAGTCGAGCAAGCAGCATCCAAAGGTACGCCTCACGGATGTTCTGTTCGCCTCTGGTGAGCTGAGCCACCGTTCGCCCTGGCGCCTTGCGTGACTCGCTGGCATCTCGCTTGGAAGAGTGGTCGCCCCAGTGAGCAAAAGCACGCCAACCCGAAAAATCCCGGATGATTGCTGGCGAGGCGTATTCAAGACGATGAAGCAGAACGACGGCACTTTGTTCCCTGAACCACCGCCGTGCGCTTGGTCAGTGCAGCCAAGCAAGCCCTTTCCGGCGGCGCGGCCGACATGATATGGCGCTGCCCATGGATCCAAACCAGGCGTCGCTCAATCGTTGCCTCGATCCCGGGGATGCCGGACACAATGCCTTTCTCTGTGCGTGACTCTTCGGGAGGGAGAGGTATGGTTCTTCTCATGACCCCGCAGAGGGTGGTCGCGTGAATATCCGGCGTTTTCCGCACCAAATCGTTGATTCCAACCAACCAGAGGGCCCGGATGGAAGAGTATCGGCCCTTGAGCCGAGATCTGAATCCAGGTAGGCTCTGTTGACTGGACGGAGAACGTAGTGGATTTGTGGGGTACGCCGTGGGTCCGAAGAAACACACGAGAAGACAGTGGCGGCCAACAAAGCTTGAGCGAAGCATCGAGCGGATGGCCCGCCGCAGAGCGACGAAGCAATTGCTGCGCGTTTCGTGGCACCGCTTTCGTAAGGCGTATCTCGCCTACCCACAGTGGGAGGCCTTTGTGCTCTGGACCCATGCGATTTTGACGGCTGAAGGCTGTGCTCCTTCATGGCTTGTGGAAATTGCCAAGGAGCATTGCCCTGGTTTTGCCGAGCATGAAGCGCTTGCGGATGAACCGGGCATCTTAGATCTTCGCCTCCACGAATGGATTCGTACGCGCATCTTCCGCCAAGCCAGGGAAGAGGGGTGGCTCGACGCACTGACCTTCTTTGGAGTTCGGGATCTCCGGTCGCAAGCAGCCTGGGCTTACTGGGTGCATTCCGAGAGGAAGTGGCGGCGGAAGCGGCCAAGACCCTATCCAACTTTCGAGGAGTGGTGGCAGGAAGCGCAGAAATACGAGCTCCGGAAGAAGGTGTCCGTCGCGCGGATCGCTGATGCTGCCAAGAAGTATGTCGAATGGCGGGCATTCGCATATTGGCTTCGGCCGCTCCTGGAAGCCAACCGGAAAGTGCCAGATCAAGTGGCTGCGGAATTGAAACGCCGGTGCCCGGGCTTTGCCGAATTCAAAAACTCAGCTGCGCTCAAGAACCAACAGGAAAAAGCCAGGGCGTGGCGGCACTTCGTGCGATGGATTGCGGATCACAACTTCGCAGAAGCGAACGAACAGGGCTGGTTCGACATGATCGTTGAGCAAGGGCGGAACGATCCCCACTACGTGCGAATGGTCGAATTCGGGAAGCGCGCGAAGATAAATTGGACTCGAAATCCTGCGATCGCGTACCCCTCCTTCAGCGAGTGGCGGCGCGCCACAGACAGCTACATTGCGGATTGATCTGACCGCCCGGAGCTCTCGTCGCCAGGGATTCATGCTTGGTCAGGTCACCGGCGATTCAATACGCTCGGGATCAGTCGTCGGCCCTTGGCACTCCTTGACGTGCCTGAAATACACGTTGCCGCGGATCTCGCGGCCGCATGCTCTGCATCTCCTGCTGACACGCGCCTGCTTCCGATACCCGTCCCAACGCATGGACACGGACTCACCCGAGTGCGGGACGAAGTCCATTGAGCTCTCCAGCCAAGCGCGCGTCTCCTTGTTCAAGAAGTCATAATTGACCAGCGCCCCATACCGCCGACAGAAGTTCATCAGAGATTTTTCCGTGATCCTGGGGTCGTACAGTTTCAGCGTTCCCTGGGCGATCAGCTTCTCGATCGCTTCGACGCTCACGTTCAGCGTCGCAGCGGCTTCAGCCCATACGCGTTTGGCACGGGAGGGCTTGGCCGGCGTTGCTGACTTGCCAATGGTGCGCGGCTGGGAAGCCTTGCCCCAAGGCGTGTTGTCCCGTGCGCCTTCCGATCCGGGCGATGGAGCTACCACTTCAGGAGCACCATCTCCGAGCATGCTCCGCAAACGGCCAGATTCGCGCAAGTCATCGAGCGATCTTCTCGTGATGCGCGGGTCCCGGACCTCCAGGAAACCGTCAACAATCAGCCGCTGGATGGTCCGGGTACCCAGATGCAGTTCTTCAGCAAGAGCCCGTCGGGAATAACCTTCCTTTCGTACGCGGCTGCTCTTGCCCAAGACTTTGAGGCGTGACCGAACGGCATTCGGCGACCGGCGCAGCATTTTGCCAATCACCCCAACGTCCTTGTATCCCGTGTAATTGAGGAGAACCTGATCGTCGTGCTCGGACCACTCTTGCCGGGAGCGCTCTTGTCCTCGCTTTAATCGCTTTTCGACGAGCCCGAGTCTGGCGGCCCGCTTCCAAATTACGTGAGGCTGCCATTCTGGATGCCTTTTTAGGAGTTTGTGGACCGCTTCCTTCTTTGCTGACCACCCCCTCTCATATCCCTCGCGCAAGAGTTGGTCATCATCTGAGCTCCAGACCGCCCGCCGATACGGGACTGCACGCGGGGGATGCTTCAATTGCCGTATGCGCTGCCAGAGCTGCGCTCGCTCCAATCCAGTTTCGTGCTTTAGAATCCTTTCGATTGCGGCATGGGTGCCTGCTCGGCCATGCCTGATGCCGTCGCGCAGGATCTGGTCCACCTGTTCCGGAGTGAAAAATCGGAACGAGTTTCCGTCTGCCGTGCTGTCCCAACGCCAAGCCATGGAACTGGTTCCCGTTGTGGGCAGGCACCGGTGACAACAGTTCCCCCTTAGGGATTTCTCCCTCGACCTCGATCGACTTGATCGCAAGCCATCCGTTCACGAGGCGGCACGAGATCTTCGAATGCCCCGAATAGCGCAAGAAAGCGAGATGTCGTACGAGCGTTCTATCGAATTGGCAATCCTGGGAAACCGAGCCACTGGCACTCTCCACGAAGGAAAATCACTACCCTTCTCTATCTAGGGGCCATGCCGAGAAGAAAAAGTAAGAATCAAGGGGGTTCACGCGGGGGAAAACCGCTTGGCGCTCACCGTTGACACCTCATCTGAGCGGGTGTCACGCTTTCTCTGCTCACTTCGGCACGGCCACAAATTGCTTCGAGGCCCTCATGGACAAGCCCGACCCGTATGGAGAGTGGGCCATCAGGGGAGATGAACCTGACCAGAACAGGACTTCGTCCCCCGAGGAAGAAGCAGTTCGGAATGCTGCGCGCGAGGCTTGGCCGCACGTGCTGGCTCATGCCCGACGTGAACTGGCGGGAAAGGGTTTTGGACTAGATGGAACCGCCGTAGCAGCAGAAGTGTGGGAAAGAGTGGTGAGGTCGGTTTCCAAAGCACTCAAGAGGAAGGGTGCCGGCCCTGGAGCCATCCGGGACCTTCAAGCCTACCTCATGACAGCGTTCCGTCATCGCTTCAATCGGGTTCTCAAATCGGAGTACAGGCGACTCAAGACGATTCGATTCGTGCCCACGACTGCGGCCTTGGACAGGATGGCAGGCGCCCAGGATACGCAATGGGTTTCGGATCTCGAACGTGTGATCACTGTCAAAGAAATCGTCGCCCACATGGACGACTGGACTCGGAAGGTCTGGGCTGCTCGACAATATGGGTATTCCTGGAAGGAGATTGCAAGGCATCTTGGTCTGAGCGAGCCGCAAGCAAAAATGAGATTCCGGTACGGGTTGGAAAAGACGCGTAACCGCTTGATCGAGCGGTTGAGGCGGCGAAAGCCAGGCCCGCCCGGAGAGGAATGAGCGCCAATTAGGAGAGGGAATCTTTGGCGTAAAATCTCATGCGAGGTTAGATACCCTGAGCGACAAGCCATTCTCGGAAAAGGATGAAAAGCACATCCTTGAAACCTTGGGCTGCGGCTTGCTGCATGAGTTTCCGAATCCCAGCCGCACCGGCTGCCCCGACCCTGAGATTTTGAAAGGGATCGCCTCCCGCAGAATCCCGCTTGCTCAGGCGGAGCCATGGCTCGATCACATTACGTCCTGCAGCCCCTGCTATCGTGATTTTTCTCAGTTCCAACAAGCCTTCAGGCTCCATAGAAGGCGTGTTCTGATTGCGGTTGCTGCCAGCATCCTGGTGGTCGCGTCTATTGGCGGCTGGGCCCTGTTTCAAACGTACAGGGGAACCCGAACGGCTCAAATGGCAGTGCTAAATCTGAGAAACCGATCGTTGCCCCGTGGCGTGCAGCCCTCGCCAGTGGGACCGCCTTTAGAAATTCGGCGAACGGCCTCCAGCCTTGAAATCTATCTCCCGATCGGGAGCAGCGAGGGTACTTATGACGTCCGCATTGTGACGCCCTCCGGAGTACCGGTTCTGACTGCCAGCGGCATTGCGAAATTGAAGGATCACATTACGTCACTTCAAGTCGCAGTGGGCCTTTCCTCGGCACCCCCCGGGAACTACGTTCTGCAGATTCGGAAAGCCAGTTTGGAGTGGAATTCCTACCCCCTTCTCCTGCGCTAATCGACCACAACTTCATAGATCTCGCGTGGTTCTGCAGTGCAGCCAGAGAGCTGCAGGAACTCCCGCCCTTAATGCGTTGGTGGGGGCGGGCCAGACACCAGGAATTCCTGCCAGCTAATCGCTGGCACGTGGTGATTGCGAGCGATTTGCTCGTCACCGGCAGCAGTAATGACCAAGGGACGAAACTTCCTATTTCGGCGACAAAATTCCAAGAGACCCTTGAGTTCATGGGAATCGAAGCGTTGTGTCTTCACCTCCACGGCCCAGTCACCCCAGTCGCCCTCAACGACCGCATCGACCTCGAGTGGCTCTTCGCGCCAGTACGTCACTCGCTGACCCTGGTTGATCGCAAACGCCATGCAGGCATTTTCCACCCACAACCCAACCCGCGCCGGCTCGTGGGCGGGATCGGGAGGTCCATCCGGATGCATGGCTGACAACAGGGCATTATTCAAAGTCACGAGTTTTGGGGGAGCAGCGCGACGGCGGTGGGCCCTCTCCGAAAATCTTTCGAGGGGCGCTACCAAATAGGCATCCTGAAGAAGCGCTAAATAATGCGCGACCGTTTCCAAAGCACCCTTATCTTGAAGCTGCCCCTGCAGTTTCTGCAGAGAGACGATCTGCGCGGGGCTTGCCACGGCTATCGCAAATACCTGCCGGAGCAGGCCGGGACGCCGAACTGCACCCAGCGCAAGAACATCCCGGCCAATTGCCGGCTCGATGATCGCGTCTTTGATGTAAGCGCGCCAGCGATGTGGGTCATTCTGCAAGGCAACCGCACCCGGATAGGAGCCGAACAACACCACATCCAAAGCGGCTTCCGCCGGCGGGACATGGAAAACGTTCGCGAGGGATGCCGCCGACCAGTGGCTCAGGGTCATGCGCTCGAAGCGTCCGGCCAAACTCTCGCGCGATCCGGTTGCTACGCGCAGTGCAAACGAACCGGTCGCAACGACGTGCACGGGCGTATGTTTGCGACGCAACTGATCCCAGCGGCCTTTGAGTCGGTTTGCCCAATCCGGCAGGCGATGCGCTTCATCCAGCAGGAGGATCGCTGTCCCGTGCTGGGCGCGTTCTTCGGCCTCCGCCCAGCGGCGCTCCCAGAAGCCGGGAAGTGCGGCGTCCGGCTCATCACCAGCGGCGAAGACGGCGGCCTCCCCAAACTGGGCGGCAATCTCGAGGAGCAGCGTGGTCTTACCGACTTGGCGGGGGCCGGTCAGAAGTTGTATGCGACCCGGTGCCGGCTCCTGAAGCCGATCAAGAAGCACTTTGCGGCAGGTCGAATAGTCGTTCGAGAATTCAGTCATAGTCGAATAATTATTCGACTACAACTGGGAACTTGTCAATTTTTTGACTTCGATCATCCGAATGTTTAGCTCTTTTTACGCGCGATGCCGCTTCCCTGCCTGGATTGCGCTAATTCGTCGTCCCAGAAGCCAGGCGGCCTCTCGTTCCAGTCACATCTCCCGGGCCAAAGCCAAAGCCCTTTGCATTTGGGTATCCTCACCCAAGCGAAGCTGCGATGGCGACAATTCAATTGGAACGGCCGGGGACACGCCCTCGCCTTCGATCATTCTCCCTTGCCACGTGACATAAGCTGCCGTGGGCAGGCCGAGGATGTAACCCGAGCCCACGCGAAACGTCCTCCCGGAAAGCAGCCGGCCCGGCGTCTTCGTTCCCAGAATCGTTGCCAGTTTGTTCTCCTCTGCAAATGCGGCCAACATCTCGCCTGCACTTGAAGTGTGCTCGTTCACAAGAATGACCACGCGGCCGTGGAATCGCTGCGGCCCAAGGCCCTCGGTGACGACCACAATCGACTTGTCCACGAAAGCATAACGCAGCACCAGCCAGAGAAGTGTCGGCTTGTGCGACGGTATCCGGCCGAATCGCGGCAATTTTTCTCTGGCGTATCCCTTCTCTTTCCGGGTGCGGCTGAGGCTGTACCCCACCTCCGTTTTGCCGGGGGTCAAATAGCTCATCAGCCGCAATCCGCCGATGCCGCCTCCAGTGTTTCCCCGGAGATCCACAATCAGGCGCGAAGAATCTCGCAGGTGGGCAAAAGCCGCGTCCAACATGTGCGCCAGATCGATTCCAATGGCTCCAGGGAACATCGTCACCTTCAGCCAGCCGATGCCCCCTGGCAACTGTGAACACAGAACGGCCTTTGGAACGATCACCGGGTGGCTCTTCGACTTCGGAGATGGCACGTGCAGTTTTCCTGTAATTCTCTTGCCGTCTGGTTTTTGAACCGTGTATTGGGAGTCGTCACCCACGGGGAAAATCGGCGGCTCCGGTGGTTTCAATTCTCGATTTCGGACCTGCAGCAGGATGTCGCCTGGGCGCAATCCTGCAGCGTGCGCTGGGCCTCCTTCGTGCACGTCCTGGAACATCCATCGCTCCTCGCCATTTAGCGCATACCGCATGAAGGTGGCGCTGATAGCGTGACGAGCCGGGAGATTCGGGCTTTTCGAGTGCCGGAAGCCCGTGTGGCTGGTCTTTAACGCGCTCAGGAGTTCCTGCATCTGCTTTTCGAATTCCTCATCTGTGGCACTCTGCAGGATTTGGGCTTTCTTGGCCTCGGCCAGTTCCGGCCAACTCACCCCATCCCACGCAGGGTCGAAATGCTTCTTCGCCACAAGCTGGCAGACACGCGAATAAATCTTCTCTCGGGTTTGTCGGTCGAGGCTCATTGGCTCCCCAATGGTATCGGAGAACTCCCGTCTCCGATCAAGACAAAAGCTCCCCAAAAGAATGGCGGCACTTGGTTGCCGTATTTTGCCAGCATGTCGAGTTTTGCTTCTCGCAAGGCTGTGGCCGTGTCTTGGCCCTCTGCGATATGAGTGTAGAAGCGGTCCATCAACGCTCGGGTGAACGTATCGTCGACGCTCCACAGGCTCGCAACGATGGCCTTCGCCCCGCTCACGAGAAATGCCTCGGCCAAGTTTGTGATCCCCTCCTCTCCCTCCACCTTGCCGACGCCAGTGTCACAGGCAGAAAGGGTCACCAAATCAGCGTTGAAGTGAAGCCGCATGATCTGTGGGATCTCGAGCAGCCCGTCATCACGCGCATTCGGGCCCGCTCCGAGCACAAGAGCCGATTGCTCGGGGAACTGAGGGTCGGCGAACCCATGAACGGCCAAGTGCACGATTTTGAAATCTGCCAAAGGCTCCGATTCGAAGGCGGCTTCCGTGGCGCGTGACCCCAAGAGGACAACGCCGTCGTTTCCGACAATTTTGTCTATGTCCAACACTTCCTCACGCGTTTGCGGCAGATCAGAGAAAGGAGTCCCGAGGAGGTCGGAAAGGCCCCGCAGAACCTCGGTTTCGATCCCTCTTGGTTTTGGCAGCATCCCTGCCACATCTCCCTGATCTTGATAGGGCACATCGCCGACGGCGAGAAGCGAACGCGGCGCCTGCTTCATATCTCTTGCGCTCCTCAGGATTTGCAAAACTGTCGCTGCTGGGACATAGCTGATCGTTCGGGTATCAAGGAGAAACGCACCGCTAGCATCTCGCAGCGTCCCGAACGGCAGGAAATAGAGCAACCCGTCAGGTACGACAATCAGCCGATCGTGGGTTACTTCTTCTGGCACCGGTGCGACGAGAACTGCAAAGAGTTGTTTCGCAAGGCCGGGATCATTTTGCTTTGTCTGGAGCGAATGGATATACGCGCGCGTTAAATTTTCGATTTTTTTTCGGCCTGCCGGCAGCTTCGTCAGACCCGTGCGGGTCCGCGTAATCCAGAGACAATACGCACGCGGCTCGGCCAGAACGTACTCAAGCACCAATTCGTCTGAGCGAAGTATCGCCTGCACGGCTTTCAACTGCGCCGGTTGTTCAAGCCATTCGTGCTCCGAACCCCTGAGGTCGCTTTCTGTCCATGCCAATTGGCGCTCGTACTCAAAGAGTTCGAGCTTAAATCGCTTCCGGTCTCTTGAGTCGGTCGCACGCATCAACCGAAGCTGCAGTTCCGAAACAGCAGCGTCGAGCGCCCGTGCCTCCGGGGATTCGTCGCTCTGGAAGGAAACTCTGTTCTCCAGCAAAGCGGCCGCGGTCCTCCCTCGCACTCGCTCCAAGACTTCGAAGGCCTCGGGTATGTTCCCGGCTCGCGCGAGGAGTTCGAAATGATGTAGGTAGGTATTGCTCATCGCTCCCGCCAGCGAGCTGCTCCAGTACGGCTCATCGAGATCCACCAGCATGCCGTCAATGATGTCTTCGGCTTGCTCATACAGAGCGTTCGCCTGAGTGACCTGCCCAGCGCTGGCCTTTAGGTCGGCCAGTACAGTGAGATCCCAGGGCAGCAGAAAGCGGTCTCCAACATTCCGACCGGCTTCCACCCCAACGGAAGCGCACTTCTCGGCGGCCTTCAGATTCCCGTCATCACGATAGAGAGCGGCAAGATGCAGCATGGCTTGTTCAACGGGCCGGTAGAAATTGCGTTTTGTTCCAATGGCTCCGGCCTGCTTCCAATCCCGCCTTGCAAGGCCGCTGTCACCCATCCGAAGTGCAAGTTCCCCCGACAGAACGAGAACCTCCGTCTCGTGCCCCCAATTGCGATTCGCCCTCGCGACCTCCAAAGCCCGGTTCAACACGTTCTCAGCTTTCACCAGCTTTCCCATGCCCGCCAGGGCCTGAGATTGGCATTCAAGGGCCATGAATGGGAATCCGCCATCCGGAGTCTCGTTGCCGACCGTAATAGCGTGATCGCAAAATTCCAAAGCGTCCGCATAGCGCTTGACCTCAATAAAACCGTCTCCCAGCATCTCCAACTCGCGTCTTTCTTCTCCTATGTCCCCGCTCGCCATTGCAGACAAGAGGGCGCTGCCGACCATTTTCCCCGCGCGAATGTTTTGCCCCTCGAGGAAAGCGATTGAGCCCAATTCTCCCGTCGCTCGTGCCTCCCATTGGGCTTCGCCGAGGCTCTCCGCAATTCGTAGTGCCGCTGTCCAGTCTCGCTTCGCTGCTTCGGGGCTGATTTCGAGGTCTGTATAGCCTTTCGCTGCAAGGCACCACAGCCTCAACCTGGGATGAATCTTCACGACGGGAGAGTCGAGCTGCTGCTCGATTTCCTTCGAAACGTCAAGCCAGGGTATTGATCCTGATTGAGATTGGGCACGAATCAAACCCACACGCGCATAAATCTCTCCTCTTGAATCGCCATCCGCCTTGAAAAGCTCTTCCGCTCGAGCGTAAAGGGGTTCCGCTTTTGGCCAATTCCAGACCCAGGACAGTTGGTTTGCTTCGGCAAGCAGGATTTTCGGATTGTTCCAGAACGGCCGGATTGGCCATCAGGTTGGCAGGAACCGGCACCGGTGCGGGCCGTGTGAGGTAAAGGAAAATGTATTTCCTGGAGACAAACCCAAGCAGCGCAAAAATCCCCAAAATCGAGAGCAGCACTATTCGCCAGCGTTTGGAGACCCGCATGGGTAACCGCTCTGAGTTTGTGTTGGGCTCGACAGGGGCGATGAGCCGCGCCGCCTAACAGCAGCCCGGCGCTGTCAGGCGCGCGTGAGTGCAATTCGAATTCGGGTCTGTCCAGGTGGCAGCCAGTATAGCACTCGTCCGATGTCTAGTGACCGGTGAACCTCTTGTCTGGGCCATACCCGTGAGGAGGGGAAACCGGCACATGGCAAACGACGAGAAGAGCGGAAGCGTGGCGAACCCATTCATCCGAGCGTTCCGGGGCATGTCGCTTCCTTAACACTGCGATTTCTCCCCTGAGTTGTCCGTGATCAAAAAGGGGTATACTCCGGCGCTTGAGAGAGTTTCACCCATTGTCAAGTGAGCACTCAGATCCCCATTCCGAGCGTCGGCCAAATCGTGGCGGTTCGCCAGCGGCTCTACCTGGTGGAGCAATCCGTGGGTCCGCTCAAGCCTGGCGACTCCTCCCTCGTCCGTTTGGCCTGCCTGGATGACGATGCCCAAGGGCAAACCCTTGAGGTGCTTTGGGAGAAGGAACTCGATCAGCAAATCCTCTCGGGCGAAGCATGGGACGCGATAGCAACCCGTGGCTTCGACCCTCCCAGTCGATTCGGGGCATATCTCAACACTCTTCGTTGGAATTGCGTCACTTCGACCGATCCCAAACTCCTGCAGTCGCCTTTCCGGGCGGGCATTCGCCTCGATCCATACGAGCTCGAGCCGCTTCGCAAAGCGTTGCTTCTTCCCCGTGTGAATCTGTTCATTGCCGACGATGTCGGACTCGGGAAGACAATTGAGGCAGGCCTGATCGCTCGCGAGCTCCTGCTGCGCAAGAAAGTGCGTGAGATAGTAGTCGCGTGTCCGCCGTCGATGCTGTTGCAATGGCAGGAGGAACTCGATAGCAGATTCGGACTGCATTTTGAAATTCTCGACAGAGAGTACGTTCAGAAGGTTCGCCAGGAACGGGGATTTGGCATAAATCCCTGGACAACTCATCCGCGTTTCCTCATCTCGCACCGACTCCTGATCGACGAATCCTACGCGGCGTCCATGCGCGATTGGCTGGGCACCTTCCTTCCTGGAAGCCTCCTGATCCTGGACGAGGCGCATCATGCCGCGCCTTCCAGCGGGCAGCGCTATGCCATTGACTCACATATCACTCGCGCCGTTCGTGACCTGTCTCCCCGGTTCGAGCACCGGCTTTTCTTGTCGGCTACCCCTCACAATGGCCATTCCAACAGCTTTTCGGCCCTCCTCGAGATCCTCGACCCACAGCGTTTCTGCCGCGGGGTCAAGGTCACAAAAAAAGCGCTCGACGCCGTTATGGTCAGGCGACTCAAGGACGACCTTCGGGAAATTGGCGAAGACTTCCCCCATCGTAACGTCCCGCCGGTCGTCATTGATGGTCTTCCCGAAGAAGCACCGGAACTCCGCTTGACCGCACTATTGGACGAATATCGGCAACTCCGGGAGCAGCGCCTCGGGACGGAATCCCGTCGAGTGCAGACCGCATCGGGCCTCCTCATTTCCGGCCTGCAACAGCGCCTGTTTTCCTCAATCGAGGCTTTTAACCGCACCCTACGCGTTCACCAGCGGACAGTGCGGAAAGACTGGGATGCAGCAAAGCTCGAAAAGAAGCCTGCGCTTGGCAGGATTCAGACAGACCTGCTGGGCGGGGGCATCGGCCCTGATGATGATCGCGCCGCGCTTCCGGAACAGGAGCAGGCGGCCGAAGAAGACGCTCAGGTCGCGGCCGTTTCTGAAGCCACGATTGGACCATCAGACACACCGAGCGCGCGCGACCTCTTTGAGAGCGAGCAAAAACTGTTGAACCAGATGACCGAGATCGCCGAATCCGCTCGTGCATTGCCCGATGCGCGTGTGAAAAGGCTCATCGAATGGATACGGGAGAACCTGTGCCCTGGGCTCCCTGCCGCCGGCGAGGCCCCAGCGCGGCCGCCCGAGTGGAATACAACGCGGGTGATCATCTTCACAGAGTACGAGGACACCAGGCGTTATCTGCAGCAACAATTAAACGCTGCGATCGACGGAACCGACCACGCCCCCGATCGAATCGCAGTCTACAGCGGTTCAACGACCCCTGAGGACCGCGAGGCTATCAAGGTGGCTTTCGATACGGACCCGGCTAAGAATCCCGTGCGCATCCTGATTGCCACCGACGCCGCCCGGGAAGGTTTGAACCTCCAGGCACATTGCTGGAATCTCTTCCACTTCGATGTGCCATGGAATCCCAGCCGGATGGAGCAGCGCAACGGGCGCATTGACCGCAAGCTCCAACCAAATCCCGAGGTGTACTGCTATTACTTTTTCTACAATCAAAGGCCTGAGGACCGTATCCTGGCTGCCTTGGTGCGGAAGACAAAGACCATTCGCGAAGAGCTTGGTAGCCTGACACAAGTGGTCGATAGCCGCCTTGAGACGCTGATGAAAAGCGGTATTCGCAGGAAGGAGATCGGCACGCTCGAGCAGGAAATCGAATCAGCCGACCTTGAGAAGGAGCAGCGCGAAGCTGTCGAAAGCGAACTCGAAGCCAGCCGTGAAAGGCAAGCGGAGCTTCGCAAGCAGATCGACCGTTTGCGCGACATGCTCGAAAGTTCGCAGGACGCAATTGGCTTTTCGGAAAACCATTTTCGCTCGGCAGTTTCCTGCGCACTGCAAATTCTAGGCGCCGATCCGCTGGCCCAAGCGAGAGAAGAGGAATCCTCGGATCCTCCGCGCTACAAATTCCCCGCCATCGATCAACGCCCTGGCGCCGATCCTTCCTGGGCCGACACCATGGATAGCCTTCGGGCGCCTCGAACGCGCGAACAGAAGTTCTGGGATTGGCGCCGCACGTCTCCGATACGTCCGGTGGTGTTCCACGACCCCGGCGTAGTTACAGACGAAGTGGTGCAACTCCACCTCGAACAGCGGGTCGTTCAGCGGCTCCTTGGGCGCTTCATTGCCCAGGGCTTTGTCCATCACGACCTTTCGCGAGCCTGTCTCGCGCAGTCATCGGATTCCATCCCGCGAGTAATCCTCGTTGGCCGGCTGGCGCTTTACGGCCAGGGAGGGGCACGTCTTCACGAAGAATTGTTGTCGGTTACGGCCCGGTGGATAGATCCGAGGGATCGGAAGGAGCCGCTTACGCCTTATGGCCGCCAGGCGGAAAGCCGCACTCTCTCGCTCCTCGACACATCGCTTCTTTCAGGTAACAAGGAGAAGATCCCTGAAGTCGTTGTTCGTCGGTTGCAGGAGGCCGCACCTGGCGACATTCGCGACCTTTTGCGACACCTTGAGGCTCTCGGCCGCGACCACATTGAGGACGCAAAGGCGCAACTGACTGGCCGCGGTGACGATGAAGCCGAGAAGATGTTGGACATCCTGGAAACGCAAAAGAAGCACTTGCAAGAAACCGTCGCCCGATATGCACGGCCCGAGGCACAGCTCGAGTTTCGCGAATTCAAGGAAGAGGAGCGGCGGCAGCTCGAGGTGAACCAACGGTACTGGGCGAAGCGGCTGGGTGCGCTTGACGGCGAGATTCAGACCGAGCCCGATCGAATCAGAAAACTATATGAAGTGAGAGCCCAGCGCATTGAGCCTGTCGGGCTTGTTTACTTGTGGCCCGTGACCGGATAGACGATGGCAAAAGACCCTGCAGTTCTGAACCACCAGGAATGGCTCGGCTACGTTCAGCCGGTCGGGCTGGTGGTGTCAATCCCGGCGCTTCTGGCGGCGCAGGCCTACATAAACCGCAACTTCGGGCCCGACCACCAGAAGTTCATTAGCGCCCTGCCAAGCGACCACGATGGGGAACCTGTTCCAGAAATTCCCGATTTCGTGGCATTCGCGCAATCAGTGCTTGGCTGGAATCTTGAAGACCTGTATGGAGCGTCTGGTGCGCCTCCCCTGCCCAATTCGCTTGAGGCGCCGCTTCCCGAATACAACGAGACGCTGCGGCCCACGTTCGCCCTTCGGGAATTCAAGCCTCAGGACGCAGAGCATGAGTGGATTCTGCTGGTCAACGTGCTTCCGATAGGAACGGATTTGGACGCCGTCGCAACCGAAGCCGATGCGCGGCGATGGCGGGCCAGCCCGCAGGCCCGGTTCGAGAGACTTCTGCGGGAAACCCGCATCCCTATCGGACTGCTCGTAAACGGGCGCCAAATCCGGCTCGTTTACGCCCCGAGCGGGGAATCGAGCGGCTATATCACTTTCAACTTGTCCGACATGGTGCAGGTTGCGGGCCGACCCATTGTCGCAGCCCTGTTGATGCTTCTCTCCTAGGAACGCCTCTACAGCGTAGGCGAAAAGGAACGCCTGCCGGCGATTCTCGAGAACAGTCGCAAATTTCAGAACGAAGTCTCGACGAAACTCGCCACTCAGGTTCTCGAAGCGCTCTACGAATTGCTGCGTGGTTTCCAGGCCGCGAACGATCAAACGAAGGGTGAGCTCCTGCGCGACGTAATGGCGAAAGGCACGAACCACGTTTACGCCGGCTTGGTCACCACACTCCTACGGCTGGTCTTCATCCTCTACGCCGAAGACCGGAACCTGCTTCCCGAAGATTCTGTCTACGCTAACAATTACTCGTTGAACGGTCTTTACCAGCGATTGCGTGCCGACGACGGCCTCTATCACGACACGATGGACCTGCGCTACGGCTCCTGGGCGCAACTGCTGGTGCTGTTTCGGCTCGTCTATGAGGGCGGCAGCCATGGCGCGATGCGAATCCCCGCGCGTGAAGGCTACCTTTTCGATCCCGACCGTTACCTTTTCCTGGAAGGTCGTAGCGAGGGGAACGATCCGCCAAATATCCCACGCGTTTCCGACGGCGTGGTGTTCCGAATCCTGTCGAAATTGCTTGTCCTCGATGGCGAACGGCTGAGCTACCGGACCCTGGCGGTCGAGCAGATCGGCAGTGTGTACCAGGCGATCATGGGCTTTGAATTGCGCGTTGCTGATAGCCCTTCGATCGCCTTAAGAGCCGCAAAAGCGCACGGTGCCCCAACGACCATCAACCTCGCACAGCTTCTCAGCACGCCGGCCTGCGAACGGCTGAAATGGCTGGTCGCCAACACAGATCAGAAATTTACGGGCAAAGCCGTTGAAGATTTGAAGGTTGCCAAAACCATCGAGGAACTGCTCGCGGCCCTCGACCGCAAAATCGCCAAGGAAGTGACGCCAAACGTCGTTCCCGAAGGGGCGATGATCTTCCAGCCCTCCGATGAGCGCCGCCGCAGCGGCTCGCATTACACCCCAAGTGCCCTAACCGCTCCCATTGTCGAGGCTGCCTTGGCCCCGGTCCTCCGGCAATTGGGCGAAAATCCGACGCCAGAACAGATTCTGCAAATGAAGGTGTGTGATCTTGCGATGGGCTCCGGCGCCTTTCTCGTTGAGGCTTGCCGGCAATTGGGTGACGCCCTCGTCAAGGCCTGGCATTTCCACGACTCTGTGCCGCCAATCCCGCCGGATGAAGACGAGGTGTTGCATGCTCGGCGCCGGGTCGCTCAGCGATGCCTCTATGGCGTGGACAAGAATCCGCTGGCCGCCGATCTGGCGAAGCTCTCACTCTGGCTTGCCACCCTTGCCATGGACCACCCCTTCACATTCCTCGATCACGCGCTCCGTGCTGGTGATTCCCTGGTTGGACTCACTCGCTACCAAATCGCAGCATTTCATTGGCTCCCCGCTCAGCAACAGAGCTTTCTCGAAGAGCAGCTTCGGAAGCGCATCGATCATGTTAGCGAAATCCGCCAGCGTATTCTTGCCGCTGCCGATGACACTCCGTATCCCGTCCTACGACAGAAGCTCGATCAGGCGGACGAGGCTCTCTACTGGATGCGGCTCGCGGGCGATGGAGCCGTTGCAGCCTTTTTCTCGGCCGATAAGCCGAAGACGCGCGAGCAGTCTCGTAGGAAGCTTCGGGATGGGTTGGAGACTGCACTTAAGAACCCAGGGAAATTTGAGCTCGCGCAGCCGATCGAGGATGCCGTTGCCGCCCTGCGCCAAGGGCCGAAAGGCATCGCGCCGTTCCACTGGGAGTTGGAGTTCCCTGAGGTCTTTACCGCAGATGCCAACGGCAAAGTCACAGGTGGCTTCGATGTCATCGTCGGGAACCCACCCTTCTTGGGAGGAAAAAGGATCAGCACTGTTTTAGGGGACAGATACAAGGATTATCTCGTCTCAACACAAGAGGGCACCAGCGGCAATATGGACCTAGCCGCGCGCTTCTTTCGACGGGCCTACTCCATGATCCAGAACAAAGGTGCGATGGGCCTCATTTCCACAAACACCATCGCTCAGGGCGACACGCGCCGCGGCGGGCTTCTGTGGATTCGCAAGAACGGTGGCAGCATATATCGCTGCGTAAGGAGATATAAGTGGCCTGGCGAGGCAGCGGTAGTCGTCTCAATTGTGCATATCTATAAAGGTGCTTTCACAGGTATTTACTACCTGGATGGCAAAATTGTTGAGCGAATAACCGCATTTCTTTTTCACGCAGGGGCCGACCACGATCCGGCTATACTCTCTCAGAATTCTGGGCTGTCTTTTATTGGCTGCGACATCAAAGGACAGGGCTTCCTTTTCGACGACGAGGACCCGGAGGCAACACCCACGGCAGAATACCATCGGCTAGTCTCGCGGTGTCCCGACAACCTCGTGGTCATCCGTCCTTACATGAGCGGGGAAGAGATTAACGAATCGCCGACGTTCTCCCCAAAGCGGTGGGTAATTAATTTCGGGGAACGCCCGCTGGACGAATGCAGGCGCTGGCCCGACCTACTGGCGATTGTAGAGTCGAAGGTACGTCCTGCACGGATAATGAAGGGCAACGAACTCGCGGACTGGCCTTGGTGGCAATTCTGGAGACCGAGAAGTGAGTTGGCGAATGCAATTGCCGGCAAGTCTCACATGCTGGCGCTCTCGGCGGTTAATTCCTGGGTAAGCCTAGCTCGAGTTCCGACCGAGGTCGTCTACTCTCATGCGGTCGTTTTGTTGGCGCTGGACAGCTATGCTGCATTCGCTGTTCTGCAATCACGAGTCCACGAGCTGTGGGCACGTTTCTTCGGTTCTTCGATGAAAGACGATCTACGGTATACGCCGAGCGATTGCTTCGAGACGTTCCCCTTTCCCAAAGGCTACGAACAGTCACAGAGCCTTTGTGATGAGGGTCCTCGATATTACATGGATCGCAGCACAATCATGAAGGAGCGCTCCGAAGGAATGACTGCGGTGTATAACCGCTTTCACGATCCGGAAGAGTGCGATCTTGTAATCCTAGGACTTCGAGAGCGTCACGCGGAATTGGATCGTAAGGTTCTCGATTCCTACGGATGGAGTGACATTCAGCCCACCAGTGAATTCCTGCTGGACTATGAGGAAGACGAGGATAAGGGGGACAACGGACCCCGCCGCCGAAAGAGGCCATGGCGCTACCGCTGGCCGGATGAAATCCGCGATGAAGTTCTCGCGCGCTTGCTCGACCTGAACCGCCAACGAGCAATCGAAGAGGGCCAAGTGCCTGCCAAGGCCTCCGCCCCGGCGGAATCGGACGATGGGACCGAAGCGGCCAGAACTCGAAACCAGAAACGCGTGTCTAGCCCAGCCATTGCGTCGCAATCGGCCTTGTTTGGAAAACCGAAAGGAGTGGCGTAAGGGGTGCCAGAAGAGATGACTTCGGTTGAGGTGAGAAGCCGCCTTGTCGAAGCCCTCCGGCTCGATCTGGTTGGTCCGTCGGAAAATCTTGGAGATCCCAATGAATCCCTGCCTCAAGCCCCATCGCGCTGGTATCTGACAGGTTTCCTGGTTCCTGCCGAAGCCATACAGTCACAGGGCGTTGATGAATCGAGCACGGATGAAGTCGATCAGGCCGGCGACGGTGACGGTCTCGATGACGACGTTACGCCCGAGCCGGCGGCAGCGCGGCAGCGCTATCTGCCATCCTCAATCGGCTTGAGCGTCCTGGTTTCAGACAAGACGGGCCAGTTGACAGCCAGGGTTTCCTGGGGGGACTACCGCCTTCAAACTGAGGGGGGCGAGACTTGGGAACGCACGCCGCGATCTGAATCGGTGTCCATTGACCTCGCCAGGGCATCGGCGAAGGCTAAGGGCGTCGAGGTGCCGGAAACCCGTGGACTGCAAGTGGTTTATCTCGCTCGGCCTGTGGGCAATTTGGAGGCCGACGCAGGGTTGCCATCGGATGCGCACGTCGTGTCTGTTTTTGTGGTGAATCGGCGCGTGCCAGCGCCCGACGACAAGAAAGATGAAGCTTTTGCTTTCCAGGTCCAGCTTGCACTGACGAGCGAGAGCTTCCTGCCTCGTCCGAATTTGAGGGGTTTGGCCAGCGGTGATTGGGATGACCGCCTCGCGGATATTCAGTATCGCGATGTCGGCGAGTACGCTGTAGGGCACAACGTCGCCACTCAAGCGCTTGTGACGGATGGCACGTGCCGCCATGTCGAGACTCGCTGGATTCCCGAAGCAGAAGTCGAATACGTGGCATGGAGGGATATCCCCGGCGCAGAGATGTCCATGGATGCTCTCAGCAGCCTCGCTGATTTTTCCGAGGCCTCGGCCAAGCTCTCGCCAATCGTTAAAGAATACCGAAACTGGATCGAGGCCCAGAGTGCAAAGGTTCCCGGCAAGCCGAAGAGGCGACAGGAAACGGGCCAAGAACTCTTGCAACGCGCCCGAATTGCTGCCGACCGGATTCAGCGCGGCATCGAACTGCTGGCAGACCCGGCCTGCCTCGAGGCCTTCCGGCTCGCCAACAAGGTGATGGCCGCGTTTGCTCGGTGTCGCCAGGGCGTCATGCAAGGCAAGTCTCCGGAGAGCGTGGAGCCCGAGTGGCGGCCGTTCCAGTTGGCTTTCATTCTCACGAATCTGGCCGGCATCGCCCAGCCGCAAAATGACGAACGGGACATCGTCGACCTCCTATTCTTCCCGACCGGCGGTGGAAAGACGGAAGCCTACCTGGGGCTGGCTGCATTCACTCTACTGCTCAGACGCCTGAGGAATCCTGGCATTGGCTCAGCCGGCGTGGGCGTTCTGATGCGTTATACCCTGCGCCTCTTGACCCTGGATCAGCTCAATCGCGCCTCGACACTCATCTGCGCCTTGGAACTTGAGCGCCAAAAGGACGCCGCGAAACTGGGGGACTGGCCGTTTGAAATTGGCCTCTGGGTCGGACGCGGCGCCACTCCGAACCGCATGGGACGTAAGGGCGACAACGATCCGCACTCCGCCCGGCTTCGTACCCTGCAGTTCATGAACGACGATCGCCGACCGTCTCCGATCCCTCTCGAAGAGTGCCCTTGGTGTGGCACGAAGTTCAAGGGCATCTCATTTCGCTTGCTCCCCCCAAACTCAGATGAACCGACCGACCTGCGTGTGTCCTGCGTAAACAGGGAATGCCCGTTCAGCCGGGGCGTAAACCTACCCATCGTCGCAGTGGACGAACCGATCTATCGCAGGCTCCCCTGCTTTCTGATCGCGACGGTTGATAAGTTTGCGGCCCTCCCGTGGACGGGACCCGTCGGAGGCTTTTTCGGTCGTGTTCAGCGGTTCGACAAAGCCGGGTTTTATGGCCCCTGCGAGCCGGGCCGAGGCTCAAAACTTCCCGAAGGGCGTTTGGATCCGCCTGATTTAATCGTTCAGGACGAATTGCACCTGATTTCCGGACCGCTCGGCACCATGGCCGGTCTCTACGAAACGGCTTTGGATGAGCTGTGTGTCGTGCAGCGAGATGGCCATGCGATTCGGCCAAAGGTCGTCGCGTCCACTGCCACGGTCCGTCGCGCTGAAAAGCAGATCCGGGCCTTGTTCAACCGCCGCTTGACAGACATTTTCCCGCCTCCCGGGCCCGACCGCCGCGATTCTTTCTTTGCTCGAACGGTTCCCACGACTGAAAGCAACGCTCGCCTTTACGTTGGCATATCTGCTCAAGGTCGCAGCCAAAAAGTGGCGATGCTGCGCGTTTATCTGGCGTTACTCGGTGCCGGACAGAAATGGTATTCGCGGCTTCGCGCGGCCAAGCTGCAACCCAATCCTGCCGATCCCTATATGACCCTTGTGGGCTATTTCAACAGCCTTCGCGAACTCGGCGGTGCCCGGCGGGTGATCGAGGATGAGGTTCGCAACCGTTTGGCAGGATATTCGAGCCGCAAGCGCGTTGGCGAGGCTGAAGGACTATTTGATGACCGCCAGATTGGCTTTGAACCCGTGGAACTCACAAGCCGCGTAACCACAGCTGAGGTGGCTGAGGCGAGGCGTCGGCTTGGCTTGTCCTACGCAGAAAAACAGCGGGTCGATGTTGCCATTGCGACAAATATGATTTCCGTAGGCATTGATATTACGCGTCTTGGCTTGATGGTAGTGTTCGGCCAGCCGAAAACCAGCGCCGAATATATCCAAGCGACAAGCCGCGTAGGTCGCGACCCACTGCTGCCCGGTTTGATCGTCACGATTTACAACATTCATAAGCCACGTGACCGATCCCACTACGAGAGGTTTGCCGCGTATCACGAATCCTTCTACCGCAGCGTCGAAGCCACCAGCGTGACGCCCTTTTCGCCTCGGGCGCTCGATAAAGGCTTGGCCTCAACCTTGGTTGGTCTTGCGCGGCAAGGGCATCAGCCGATGACGCCCCCGCTTGGCGCGATGCAGATTCTGAACGAACGCATGCAGCTCGAGTTTGTGATTCAGGCACTGGCGGAGCGGGCGTATGGCCACTCGGATTTGCCTCAGCAAGAAGCCGAGCGCATCCGGCAGCGAGTGCGCGAGCGGTCAAATGACTTGCTCGACGCGTGGGCAAAGATTGCACAGGGCTACCAAGAGGTCGCAACGGGCCTCCAATACAACTCGGTCGAGACTGGGGGTGCGAAACAGCTGCTCTACGACTTCCTCGACCCTGAGCTCCGGAACCTGCCGCCAACCAATCCGCGCATGAAATTCCGCGCTAACAGGTCTCTCCGGGATGTGGAACCCAACGTCAACGTATGGGTCAGGACCTTGGATGATCAGGAACTGGAAGAAGATAATCCATGAAACGGGAAACGAAACCGCAAGGCGAAATCCGCCAGAGCCAACTGGTGATGACATTTGGGCCCGGCTCCATGGTGGACCTGCCGAGACATTCCGTTTTGATCGCAGGCCTGGATTTCTGGTCTCCAGGCGGCCAAACGATTTCTGAGCCACGACTGAGCAAGAAGCTGGCTCGCGTGCTCGGAATCTCTTCCGTGGACCTGCGGACCCCGCCGCCTGCCGAGGACGATCCGGCAGCCGGGAAAACGGGCATTGCGGGCTTTCAGTTTCCCGAGTGGTTCGTTACGCAGGATTTGGAAGAGCAACAACGTTCCGACGGGCGCTCCAGGCTGCTGGTTCATCGAAAAGCGCTCACCAAAGGCAAGTACATCGACAGGGATAAGAAAAAGCGCCCCGTAGTGCCGGTGCGGTTTGTTCGAGCCTGCCGTGCCGGACACATTGCGGATATCGACTGGTACGCGTTCGCTCACAATGGCCCATCTGAATGTGCTAAGCAGGTGCGCCAGCTCTACATAGACGAACGTGGAACGAGCGGCGACCTTACTGAGGTTTGGGTTCGATGCGAATGTGGAGAAGCCGAGCGAAGCTTGGCACAGGCAGCGCGACTGCAGAATCGAGCCCTTGGCAACTGTGATGGCTCCCGCCCGTGGCTTGGCCCGTACACCAAAGAGCAGTGCGGTGAGCCGAGCCGTTTGTTGATCCGATCGGCGTCCAACGCTTATTTTGCCGAACTGATGAGCGTCATCTCGCTACCGGAGCGAGACGATGTCGTCCGCAGAGCCGTCGATGCTGTGTGGAGTTTCCTCGAAGCAGTAGAAAGCTCAGAGGATCTGCAATACGAACGAAGGAAATCGACGGTCAGGACTGCACTCGAAGGCATAAGCAACGAGGAAGTCCTGGCAGATATTCGAGCTCGGAAGAGCGGCGCGAAGCCGGAAAAGTCAATCAAAGTGGCGGAGCTCGAAACCCTCATCGCGACGAAGGAGGAGCTCGGCGAGGATCGACCCGAGGGGATCTTTTACGCGCGAGTGCTTCCGAAGTCCGAATGGGACCGTCCGTGGATGGAATCAATTGAGCGAGTCGTGCTCGTACATCGGCTGCGTGAGGTCGTGGCTCAAGTGGGGTTCACGCGGTTCGAAGCGGCGGCAGCCGATATCCAGGGCGAACTGGATATCGGTGTGCGCAGGGCGGCTCTGGCTCGGGAGATCACCTGGCTGCCGGCCTTCGAGAACAAAGGAGAGGGAGTCTTCCTGCAATTTAAGACCGAAGCGATTAAGAAGTGGCTCGGCGCAAGTGCTGTTCAGAACCGGGGAATGAATCTGATGTTGGGCTTCAAGGAGTGGAGCAAGGAGCATCGCGGCACGAAATGGGAGTTTCCAGGGCCTCCCTACGTAATGCTGCATTCATTTTCCCACCTCCTGATCACGGCGGTTGCGCTGGAGTGCGGTTATCCAGCGAGTTCCATCCGTGAACGTATTTACGCCATTCCGGATGTCGGCTATGGAATCCTGCTGTACACGGGATCGTCCGATTCCGAGGGAACCTTGGGAGGCCTGGTGCAGGTGGGACGCAGGATCCACGAATCCGTAAGGGATGCTCTTGATCTTGGCGCTCTTTGTTCGAACGATCCCGTGTGCGCGCAACACAGTCCCGCCAGCGATCAAGAACAACGATTCCTTCATGGGGCGGCCTGTCATGGATGCCTGCTGATTTCAGAGACGAGTTGCGAATATCAGAACGATTTTCTGGATCGCGCTCTGGTCGTCGGCACCGTGGACAATTGCGGGGCTGATTTCTTCTCGGAGAAGACTCTAGGTGAAGGATCCGCTTCTCTCACTAGCGCCGTTCTGATCTGCGCGTTCTCGCGACAGCCCTCGCTTCCGGTCGCTTGGGACCTCCCTTTTCTGTGATGAGCGTTGAAAGATGCGTAGGCGCGTCGGCTGCCGAAGGGATTACGCGGAGTCTGCAGGAATTGACCAGTTTTGGCATCCCGCCGAAGGGACTGAGCAGAATGCTGGAACTCCTGGCCGAGGGGATGGCCGAGAGACCGCCCCTCGAGGAACTGGTGGATCTCGTGGCCACTGGCCCCGCGGGCGCCAGCGCCACTACGCGGGACACGAGCGTCGTGGTTCGCGATTTATTCAACAACGCCCAAGACTCCGTTGTCGTGATTGGCTATTCGGTACGCCAAGGGCAACACGTTTTCCAAGCCCTTGCAAACCGTATGGCAGAACTTCCGAGCCTGCAAGTTCGCATGTGCCTGGATATACAGCGCGAGCCCGGCGACACTTCGGCTCCCTCCGAAGTCGTCTTGCGGTTCACCGGTCGCTTCCGGCGCGTCCACTGGCCGGCCGGCATGCGGCTCCCGGCCATCTTCTACGACCCACGCTCCCTGGGGCTCCAGCCTCACAAGCGTGCCTCTTTGCACGCAAAGTGCGTAATTGTCGATGCGCGCGATCTCTTTGTCTCGTCCGCGAATTTCACGGAAGCAGGCCAGGAGAGGAACATCGAGGTGGGTTTGCTTCTGCAATCACCTGTCCTTGCCCATCGCCTCACGAGGTTCATTGACACCATGGTCGAGGACGGTCATTTGAAGCAAGCGCTGTAGACATTCAACGCAGTGGTGCTGGTCATTATGCGAAGGACTTTCCGAAATTCTCACAGACTGGGTTTGTTTCTGGAAGCGTTGAATATCGACTCCTACATTCGTGTGACATAAACACACAACACACACTTGGCGGTGCCTTTAATCTGTGCTACGCTAATCAGCGGATAAGCCTCTTATGACGTTTGGACAAATTATTTCTGGCGCCAGAAAAAAGTTGGGTCTCAGTCAGAAGCAGCTTGCCGAGCGAATCAAGAAGGAAAACGGGGAATCCATTTCACCGCAATATCTAAATGATATAGAGCGCGATCGAAGAAACCCACCCTCCGAGTATCTGAGCGCTCAGCTCTCAAAGGAACTAAAGCTTAACAAGGATTTCCTTCTCCTCGCGGCAGGGACGCTGCCCAAGGAAGTGAAGGAAAAACTGAGCGATTCGGACCCAGGTGACGTTGAGCAAGCGTTTCGAGCCTTCCGCCGGCAGATTAAATGACATCAATGAAATGGGTCAAGGACCAGACAGGGCGTTTCGCATTTCGGCCACATTATCTCTCGGAGGAATTCGACGCTGAATGCGAGAAGTTGATTGGTGATTTCCTCCTACAACAGTACGGAAAAATCGCCTACCCCGTCAGCACTGACGACCTCACGGTACTCATTGAGACCCTGACAGACGACCTCGACCTGTATGCGGACTTCTCGAACGAGGATGGGGAAGTTGAGGGCGTCACGGATTTTTTCCCAGAGCGGCCGCCGAAGGTCAGGATTTCAAAACGGCTAACGCTCGATACGCGCCTAAGCAACCGGCTGCGGACGACGCTCACCCACGAGCTTGGACACGTCAAGTTCCATACACTCATGTTTCAAAGTCAGACCGGAAGCACGCTATTTACCCCCGTGGCAGCCGTTGTCTCGAACAAGTGCAAACGAGACAGCATATTGCAGGCCTCTGAAAGGGACTGGATGGAATGGCAAGCGGGATTTGCCTGTGGTGCGTTCCTCATGCCGGCGACCGCTTTGCGTGCCACGGTCAGGCAATTCATCGAGGAACGCCAGATCTCCATCGCACGGTTCGAGGTGAATTCGACGCAGGCCCAAGCCCTAATTACCAGAGTTTCAGGCGTTTACGCCGTCTCGCGCGAAGCCGCTCGTGTCCGGCTTCTTCGGCAGGGCACACTATCGGAAGCTGGGCTTTCAGGAAGCCTTTTTTAGGATTTGCAAAAAAATTTGCGCCGTTGTACGCTTATCAGCGGATCGGCGGTATTGCGGTGCCGATCGAAAGGAAGATAGAAATGGCTACACAGATCGACCACCCAACACACCCTCCAACGGGCCCTGATGTGACCATCTCGATCGACAACAAGAGCTACACCATACACCGCGGCGACACCACTGTGGCGGCACTCAAGCAACTCGCGGGGATTCCTGCGGCTTATGAGCTTGAAGAAATCGTCGATGGGAAACTCGTGCCCCTCAACGACGACCAGCGTGTTGTTATCAAAGGGGGCGAACGGTTCGTCAGTCACCCGCGGGCTGGTGCCGCATCCTAATGATCGCTGAAGAAGACATCGAAGAGCTACGCTCCTTGTCTCCCGATGCAAGGCCAGCCGCGGAGGGCGGAATCGATTATGTTCTGCTGCCCGCCCTGAAACTGCCTGAAGGATGTAAACCCAGTGTCGTTGACTGCCTGCTGGCGTTGGGGCCGCGGGGCGGGTACGAAAACCGACTGTTTTTCGCACAGCCCGTTGAGAGCCCGCGGAAACGCAACTGGAATGGCCAAAACATCAGGATTCTTGAACGCAATTGGTTCGCCTACTCTTGGCGCGTACCAAGCGGACTCCGCCCTATTGAGACCTTGATCGGCCATCTGGAAGGTCTCCGATGAACATTTTGCTTCGAATCCCGGAGATGCTTCGCGACCAGATCTTGTCCGATCTTCGTCGGCCCCATCAATTCGCGTATGAGCGTATCGGTTTTGTCTACTGCAAGCAAAGCCGCATCCCGTCAGGCTGGTTGCTCCTTGCCTATATGTACGCGCCGACCGGGGACGACCGATACATTGAGGACAACACCGTTGGTGCCAAATTTGATTCTTACGCTATACGTGAGGCGATGCAGATTGCGCTGGATGAGGCCGCTTCAGCGCTGCACGTGCATCTTCATGACCATGCCGGTAGGCCCCGCGTAAGCAAAACCGACCTGCTCGAAATGCAGGCTTTGATGCCTTGTTTCGTGAACCTGTGTCCGGAGTCTATACACGGGGCGCTGATTCTTAGCGCTGATGCTGCTGCAGCCCGAGTTTGGGGGGTTGGCCTACCCGGCGAAGGTGTCCTGGTGTCGAAAATCACCTCGGTGGGGACACCTCTGCGCTTCTTGGGAGGCGTATGAGCGACCGCTACTCAAGACAGGCATTCCTGGGCCCCGGTTCAGCTGATCTTCTGCGAAGTTCAAAGATAGCGATCATCGGCGTTGGGGGCGGCGGTTCACATATCGCCCAGCAGTTGGCGCATGTCGGCATTGGCCATATTCAGTTGTACGATCCCGATCGAGTGGAGAACAGCAATTTAAATCGCCTTGTCGGGGCCACGGCCAAAGACGCTCAGCTCCACGAGTCGAAGGTTAAGGTGGCGGAGCGCATGGTTCGAGCCGTCAATCCCGAGTTACGCACGGAGACGTTTTCATCTCCATGGCAGCTTGCCGCGGTGGCGATCAGGGAAGCTGACGTAATCGTTAGCTGTGTGGACTCGTACGCAGCACGCCAGGATATTGAGGTCAGCGCGCGTCGTTTTCTCATCCCCTTGGTTGACATCGGCATGGATGTACACCTGGTCGAGAATAAGCCGCACATCATGGGTCAGGTCATTCTCTCCGTACCGGGCGGACCGTGCATGAAGTGCCTTGGCTTTCTAAACGACGAGAAGTTGCGAGAAGAGGCGACACGTTATGGTGCAGCAGGTGAGCGCCCCCAGGTTGTCTGGACCAACGGCGTGCTTGCTTCCGTCGCTGTCGGCATCCTGGTAGACCTAGTCACCGGCTGGAGGGGCTTCCACGGGACATGTGAGTATCTTCATTATGACGGCAATACACATGAACTCTCGCGTAGCCCACGCATCGAATACGCACCCGCCACCTGCGCCCATTTCCCGTTGGACGAAATCGGCGAACCGGGATTGTGAGGAAGGACACCTCGCCAATGGAACTGAGCCAGCTCGACCCACAAGTGATCGCCAATCACTGTCCCGGCCTTGCCATCGGAGATCAGCTCAAGATCGGTGGCCAAAAACGCGTATGGAAGTGTGCTTATCAACAAAGGGCATATGTACTCAAGGCTTTGATGGGGAACGACCGCACCCTCCGTCGAGTGCGCCGCGAGATTGAGGTGATGCATGTTTGCGAATCTCGGTACCTACCTCAATTCGGGCCATTGTCCTTGCAACAGATCGAACTGCCTAGTGGAGAAAGAATTCTTTACTTTGTGGAGCAGTAAATTGACGGAATTCCGCTGAGCTCAGTCCACACTCCTATGCCATCTGCGGACGTCGTGGCTCTCGCGCTGTGCGTGTCGGAGGCCCTGGGGGTGCTTGCATCGCAAGGGTACGTCCACCGGGATGTAAAACCGATGAACATCATTCAAAAAGCGGCGCCTGAATATGTTCTGATCGACGCGGGATTAGCGCTGGATCGGGACGGTGAGGCACTAACCGTTCCCGGTACCGTCGTGGGAACGAAAATGTACCTCTCCCCCGATCAGCTTCAACTGCCCCAAAGGGAACTGGACGTCAGGTCGGATCTCTTTTCCCTTGGCATAGTCCTCTACGAATGTGCCACAGGAGACCATCCTTTCATGAACGACGAAGCACCTCTGGGTGACGTTATCCAAAACATCCTGCATTTTGAGTGTGTTGACCCGAAGCGCTTTAACCCGGAGCTACCGCGCCCCCTTTGTGACGTTATCGTGAGACTCCTGAGGAAAGATCGCGATGCACGCTACCCCAACGTGCGGGAGCTACAAGCAGCACTCTGCTCCGGCCGGTAACGATTCTCGATATGCCTGTCTCCTGGGGAGGCTCTTTCACTGGCATCGGAACGTTGACCTTTTCTAGAGCCCGTATAATGCCAGCGCGTGCTCGACTCGGGCCAGATCGAAGTGGTGGGTCCGAAGGATTTCGAGGTAGCCAAGCTTGTCGCCTAAACACAGCCTGTGGTCGGCCTGCAGCTTGCAGCCGTGACAGGTTCCGCAGATGCACTGAAGGGTTTCCCTCCGGTTGGTTTCGCTACTCTGAACTGGCACACTTTGCGCTTTTGATTTGGCCCACCCCTGTACATCACGAACGGCCTAACCTGTCGGCGGTATCGACGGGGGGCCGATGGACAGGAGACGCAAAGTGGAACTATTCGAGGAGATTCGGCGCGAGTATCGGTTCGGGGCGGGAACGATCCAAGGCGTGGCCAAGAAGTTGAAGACGCACCGCAGGATGGTGCGGCAGGCGCTGGGCAGCGCGATTCCGCCGGTGCGCAAGACTCCGGCGCGGAGCAGTCCGAAGCTGGGGCCGGTGAGAGCGTTCATCGACGAGATTTTGCAGAGTGATCGGGAAGCTCCGCGCAAGCAACGGCACACGGCACACCGGATTTGGGAGCGGATTCGCCAGGAGCATCCCGAAGCGCAGGTAGCGGAAGCAACGGTGCGGCGTTACGTGCAGCGACGGAAGGAAGAACTGGGGCTGGCGGCGCGTGAGACGTTTGTACCGCAGAGCTATGACTGGGGCGGCGAAGGGCAAGTGGATTGGTACGAGGCGGCGGTGGACTTCGATGAGGGCCGCCAGACCGCGCACTTCTTCACCATGCGCAGCATGGCCGGCGGCGGAGCATTTCATACCGCGTACTTTCACGCCACGCAGCAGGCGTTTTTGGAAGCCCACGAGCGGGCCTTTCACTACTTCGGCGGAGTGTTCCGGTTGCTGCGCTACGACAACCTGAAGAGCGCGGTGAAGAAGATTTTGCGAGGCTACCAGCGGGAAGAGACGGACCGGCTGATCGCGTTTCGCTCGCACTGGGGCTTCGAGACAGAGTTTTGCAACCCAGCGCGCGGGAACGAGAAGGGCGGGGTGGAAGGCGAAGTGGGCTATTTCCGGCGGAACCATCTGGTGCCGGTGCCGAAGGTGAAAGATCTGGGCGAGTTGAACGCGTACTTGCGGGCGTGCTGCCAGCAGGATGAGCAGCGGCGGATCCACGGAAAGCCACACACGGTGGGTGAAGCGATGGGCATCGAGCGCGAGCATCTGCTGCCGCTGGTGAGCGAAGGCTTCGAGCTGGCGGAGACCAGTTTCCCGGTGGTCGATGGCCAAGGCTGCGTGAAGGTGCGGACGAATCGCTACTCGGTTCCGCTGCGGGCGGGAAGCCGAACGCAAGTGCGGCTGCTGCCCGCGTACGTGGAAGTCTGGCACGAGCAGAGCTGTGTAGCGCGTCACGAGCGCAGCTTCGGTCGTCATCAGCGCGGTGCTCGATCTGGAGCATTACCTGGACGTGCTGGAGCGGAAGCCGGGCGCGCTGGCCGGATCGACGCCCTTGCAGCAGTGGCGGGAACGCGGGCGCTGGCCGGAGAGTTTCGACCGGTTGTGGCAGAGCTTGCGGGAGCGCCACGGGAAGCAAGCGGGCACACACGAGATGATCGAGCTGCTCCGTCTGGGCCCGCGCCACGGGTGGGAGGCGCTGAAGAAAACGGTCGAGCAAGCACTGACCCTGGGATGCACGGACGCAGCGGCGGTGCGGCATCTTCTGGTAGCGGGCGAACTGACCCATCGGGGGAACGGCGATCCGCGAGATCGGCTCGCTGGAACGCTACGAGCGGCCGCTGCCGGTGTTGAGCGATTACGACGGGCTGCTCGGGGCGGTGAGGCCATGAGCCAGGCCGCGCAAGCTCTGGAGCACGCATCGGTCCGGCAGTATTGCAAGGCGGTGAAGGTTCCCGTGATTGCCGCGAACTTCGTGCGCTTGGCCGAGCAGGCGGTGAAGGAGAACCACAGCCACATCGGCTACCTGGAAGCGTTGCTGGCGATGGAGAGCGAGGAACGCGACCGGCACGCCATCGCGCACCGGCTGCACGATGCCAAGCTGCCGCGGATGAAGACGCTGGAGGAGTTCGAGTTCGCGCGAGCACCGCAGATTCCGGCGGCGAAGATTCGCGAACTGGCCGAAGGAGGTTACATCACGCGGGCCGAGCCGGTGGTGCTGATCGGAGAGTGCGGCACGGGGAAGACGCATCTGGCGACGGGGCTGTGCGTCGCGGCGTGCCGCCAGAAACGGAGAGTGCGCTTCACCACAGCGGCGAACTTGGTGAACGAGCTGGTGGAAGCCAGCCAACATCACGGCGTGCGGCGGGTGCTGGCGCGCTGGATGCGCTACGACGTGATCGCTCTCGATGAGGTGGGCTATGTGCCGCTGGCGGAGATCGGAGCGGAGTTCCTGTTCCAGGTGATCGCCGAGCGAGCCGAACGGGCCACGCTGATCGTCACGACCAACTTGCCCTTTTCGGAGTGGACGCAGGTATTTCCGAATCCGCGGCTGTGCAAGGCGCTGCTGGATCGCATCACCGACCGCGCGCACATCATCGAGACTGGGACGGAATCGTACCGCTTCCGTCGCACCGTGGAGGGAAGACAGAAGAAAAAAGCCTCGTAGGAACAGTTGGGCTTCTCCAGAGATGGTGCAGGGGAAGGGGCTCAGACGCCGCCCCTTCCCCTGCACCCCATCCCGGCTCAGAACCAGAGCGGGAACGGAAAATTCACGGCCCAGGGGTGGGCCAAATGAAAGTATCAAAGGTGGGCCAAATCAGCTTGTCAAACGCACCGGTCTGGATTGCCAGCCCTCAAGCGCCGGATCAACCTCGCGGGCACGATATGGTCCACATGCCGCCGAGTCCCGACCTGGCTGAAATCCGCTCCGCACGACTCGACCGCGCAACGTCCACTCAATGCCGCAGTCCGGTGCTTTCGCCACTGTTTCCGGGAGGGAGCCGATCCTGGCCACTTCCGGTTCATGTGATTCGAAGACACTGGCCGCTCTTGCGTGTTGAAGCGCTTCTTGCAGAAACAGCGCCGTCGCGAACGGTACATGCTGCGCCCGCGATGGAAAGTTGTCAGGAGTTCGGTTCTCCAGTTTCCGCAGAATGGACAATGCATCTTTTGGCCCTCCCTCTTGGAGCGGGCCCCGACACCAACGGACGAATCTGTGCCCGTTGCGCCCGAACGCTGGCGAATGGGAAATTCCGAACGGTCCTGACCCCGGCGTCTTGGAGGAACAATCCGCTGAAAATTTGTCGATGCCCGCGATATTTGGGGAAACAAGAAAGAAAATTGAGGCGGCACCGAGGCTTGTCAGTCACTCAGGCCGACAGGGTAGCGAGTCCTGCCGGGAATCCCGTCGTCGCTCCCGGATTATCGAGGAGACTGAAAGAGGAGCGCCAGCAGGAAGAGGAAAGGGAACTGGAGCTCGCACTTCGCCCTTGGCAAAATTCCCCTGTTGGCCCCGGGCGATTTTCGGAGGCCAAACAATAATGCAAAGCGATTGTTCCTGGGAGAGCGGCTGGACTCGATGGGGAGGGGGCCAACTGACGGCAGGGTAGGGACTCGCGCCCAAACCAAGTTGTTCTTTTCAGGTCGGTCCACCTTGGGGCCGCCCGGCCAACGCTATGAATCTGAATACTTTAGTTCGAGGGCCAAGTTGGTCTTTTCACGATACCCGCGTGAGCGCATGAGGTGTTTGGTGTGCTTGGCGGGCACGGGCGCGAACGAGCCCGTGACAATGTGCCCATATTTCCGAATGGCGTGGAGATCTGTCGGTGCAGGATCGAAGCCACTGCCGACTTCCGAGATGCCCGCCTTGGCTGCGGGCATGACCACCTCTCGGGGCGGTGGCTCCGCGATTACTTCCGTATTGCCGACAACTCGGAAGTAATCCACTTGGCTGAAAAACGCGCGATTCGGAGAAGAACTCAGGACCGCCGAGCGGAAGTTGGCGATTTCGCGGTTTTGGTATAGTCAATGTGGGGCGCTTCGCCGTTTACCACATGACTCAGCCGCCCTTCGGTCAGCAGTGGACCGAGCCCGAGCGATAAGATATAGTGGGGCGAACAAAAGGCGAACTACATTGGGTAAGCCCTACCAACATGAGCTGCAAGCCTTATGTGAAACATACGGATGGGCGCGCGCACTTGACCTTGAAGCCGTTCGTTCGGCGTTCGAACCGCTTTCAGAAAAACCTCTCGTCGTGATTGGCTCTGGAGGTTCGTTGAGTGCTGCTCATCTCGCAGCGACTTTACACGAGCGGCGATTCGGTCACATAGCGCGTCCGCTTACGCCTCTAGAATTTCGCGAGGCCGCGCCATATCTCTCCGCTCCTTATTCGGCGTTGATCTTGAGCGCAGGCGGCCGAAATCCGGACGTCCTAAGCGCCTTGAAGACCTGCATCGAGTTCGAAACCTCGCGGGTCGCGGTTCTTTGTGGGGCTGCAAAGACGCCCCTCGCACGCATGGCCAAAGGACAAGAGTTTGTGAGAGTCGCGGAGTTCCTGACGCCATTCGGCAAAGATGGATTTCTGGCGGTGAATTCGCTCTTGGCGTTCGCTGTCATATTAAGCCGAGTATTTTGTGCTGACGGTGCGGAGACACTTCCGCGAACCTTTGCTGCCCTGCTGGGAACCGCCGACCTTCAGGAGTTTCTGAGCACTACCACAGACGGAAATCTCGAAGCCGTGCTTGAACGCGAGACCATGATCGTTCTGTATGGCGCGGACACAAAGTCCGCGGCTGTGGACCTAGAATCGAAATTTACCGAGTCCGCCTTAGGCCGAATCCAGCTCTCTGATTTTCGAAACTTCGGACACGGCAGGCATCATTGGCTCGCAAAACGAAATCGCGAATCGGCGGTACTCGCGCTCTGTTCTCCGGGCGATATGGTGTTGGCGAAAAAGACATTGGGCTTGCTCCCGAAGAACATCCCGCGCACGATTGCCAACTTTCCGCAGGCGTTTCCGGATCGAAGCATCGCAGCGATCATTTACGCAATGGCAGTCGCGGGTACCGCCGGCCTGATTAGGGGCATCGATCCGGGAAGGCCTGGTGTACCGGACTTCGGGCAACGCATTTATCACATTAAAGGGCCCGGGAAAGACCGAGCTGTCCGCGACGCATCAAACGCATTTCCTCTGCGCCGGAAATTCGCCACACTTGGTCTTTCCTCAAGGACAGCTGCGACTTTGCGCGGCTTGTCTGCGGCGATGAACAGACAAATCTCCGGGATTACCTCGCGAAACTTCAAAGCATTGGTGCTTGACTACGATGGAACGGTTTGTGCGGCGGCCCAAAGATTTCACGGACCCGACGAGCCAATCTCCGAACAGCTGTCTCGGCTGCTCAGCTCGAACGTGGCCCTCGGAATCGCTACGGGTCGTGGAGATTCCGTCCGGAGGGACTTGAGGCGTGTCTTGGCGGAGAAACACTGGCAACGCCTTTGGATTGGTTATCACAACGGAGGCGAAATCGGCCGACTCGATGATGACAAAGTTCCGCCGTCGCAGTTTGAACTCTCAGACGAACTGAAACCGATCAGAACACAGTTAGAGAACGACGAATTTATACGGTCGGTAATCGACCTTAGATTGTCACGATCCCAAATCACTTTGCGACCGCGTCACGCCATCTCGGTCCACGCCACACTGGAGCTGGCTCTTTCAAATATCAAAAGCGCAGGCGCGTTGGGTGTTCGGGCCGTCAGCTCGACCCACTCTGTGGATATCATTGCGCCACGCATCTCGAAGATGAGCCTGCTCGAGCATCTCGTCGATTCTCACGTCGTCAGCTCGCTCGACGAAATTCTATGTATCGGCGATCGCGGGCGATTTCCCGGGAACGACTACGAGCTGTTGTCGCATACGTTTGCGCTTAGTGTCGACGAGGTTTCGGCGGACGCCAACTCCGGATGGAACTTGGCACCGCCCGGCTGTCGAGGCGTAGCGGCCACTCTGTTCTATCTCGCTCACGTAAACCCGCACTCCGACAGTTTCTCACTGAGTTTGCCAGGGACACGACGCCCATGAGAGACCTCCTCGCGGAGCAGCTGCTTGCGAAAGTCATGGGCTGGCAACCAGCCGACGTCGCAGCGGAGCGGGCTGTGTTGCGCGCTCTCGCCGACCACAAGTACGACGATTACCAGCAGTTCGTGCCCGGTATGCGATTTCTCGAGAGTCTCGCGTCCTGGCTCGACCAGTTCGAAACTCCGGAAGAACGTCAGATAATGTATGACTTCTTCAAATCTCGACTTGTCTACTTTTCCACACCCGAAATCAATCATCTTGTGTCGATCGCATATCCAGATCACATTCGTCCTGTGCTGCTGGCTCGAGCCGGCAAAGAAGCTGGACTTAATCCGTGGCACGTCGGCAAGATCGCCGCAACTTCAGAGTTCCGAGCCCTCCAGCGCCGGACTCTATTTTTGGGACTGAGCGACGGTGCGCGCACCGACGTTTTCCGCCGCGCGAACCCAAACGACCTTACAAACGAGCAAGTCCGCCAGAGTCATGAAGTTGCCGAGTTGCGAGTTGGCAAGCTACTCGAAAAGCTGAGCAAGGGGCTGTCCGAGATTCTCGGAACCAAGCCGGCCGAGAGTGCGTGTCGCTTCCGGTCAATAGTGCTTCTCGATGATTTTTCCGCGAGCGGAATAAGCTACATCAGGGAAGAAAAAGGCGCTTATGACGGCAAGGTTGGAAGCTTTTTGTCCGCCTTGTTCAAGCCCGAACAGCCTCTAGCTCAACTGGTCGATCCAAAGGACCTAGAGATCCTGGTCGTCCTGTACATTGCGACGGAAAAGGCGCTCAACTACCTTCAATCGCATTTGGCCAAAATCTGCGAACCCGCAGGAGTCGCGTCTCGAGTTCTGGTCGTCTATCCTTTGGCAGCCAACGTCGCAGTGTCCAAAGGGGATAATCTCGCTCTCGATGCCATCATCGAAAAATACTACGATTCTGATAATGAAACCGACAGCACCAAACTCGGCGGCACAGATCTGAAGTACGGATTCAACGGGTGCGCACTTCCCGTTGCCCTGAGTCACAACGCTCCAAACAATTCCATTGGCCTGCTTTGGGCGGAAGGGAGCAACATGCGTGCTCTTTTCCCCAGGGTTACCCGGCATAAGGACCGTGTATGAGAGAACCACGGAATCCTTTTCGACTTCGTGCCGCAGAGCAAATCGAATCTGACTTGTCCTTCCTCCGCTTGTTTGGGCCCGGAATGTTGGAACTGCTCTCTATGCAACAGATGTGGGAGCGCCCACAAATCCTGAGGAGTGCTTCAGGTGGCGGGAAGACTTCATTGCTAAAATTGTTTACGCCAAGTGTCCTCCTCGCGCTACACGCGAACCGGGGCCACGACGACATCAAGGAGCTTTACCAGAGATTGTCCGAGTTCGACATCGTCAACGAAGATGGATCGCAGGCGCTCGGAGTCTTGATACCATGCAACAGAAACTACGCGAACCTCGAAGACCTTGATTTCGATGCAGCCCGCAAGGCACGCCTCTTTTTTGGATTACTGAACGCACGGATTGTCCTCTCGACCCTCCGTGCATCGTTGTTGCTCCATTCGCTCTCGTTTCCCCAACACCTCGATCGCATTTCTCTACACGAGTCGGTGGATTTCCTCACTGGTTCCCGCTCGGCCGGGCCTCTTTCTGGCTCGGCCCTACACCGTTGGGCCACAGACTATGAAGCAACGGTCTGCGACGCGATCGACAGTTTCGAGCCCCCGGATCAAAATCTGCTCCCCGGACAGGAAACAGTTTCGAGCTTGGAACTTCTGAAGCCGGGCGCACTGCTGCTTGATGGGAAACCCGCCGCTCCCAAAACTGTCCTCATGTTCGATGACGTCCACCTTCTCACCTTGCAACAGAGGAAGAGTCTGTTCCGGACGTTCGCGCAACTCCGATCCGGGGTTGCGATATGGATCGCGGAACGCTTTGAAGCCCTGAGCGTCAGCGAACTTCTCTCCTCCGGAACCCAAGAAGGACGTGATTACAACGTAATCCAAATCGAGCAATTCTGGAGGCGACAGAGGAAGAAGTTTGAAAACTTGACTGCAAATATCGCCAACCGACGCGCCCGTGCGGCCACGGAAGTCGAAATTCCTTCCTTCGAACCGTACCTTGTTTCGTCCCTCGACGGAGCGGAATGGCAGGACAAGTCCAAGGTGATACTCGAAGATGTGCAAAGGCAGGCAGTCGAGCAAACCGCTGGCGACACGAAGTTTCAGGATTGGCTGAAGCACGGTGACTTGAACGAAGGAACCACACGGGACCGCGCGGTAAGCTGGAAAATCCTCCAAATCCTCGTGGAACGCGAGCGCCGCCGGTCTCAGGGAGCATTCGATTTCGTCCTTCCTCCCGACGATCTCGAGGAACGTACGGATTCGCAAATCCGCTCGGCCGCTGAACTATTCATCGCCCGAGACTACAAATCGCCGTACTACTTCGGCCTGCCCCGACTCGCCCAGCTAGCCTCGTCCAACATCGAGCAGTACCTTTGGCTAGCAGGTGATCTATTTGAGGAGCTTGTGTCCGCAACCGTTGTGCGCGACGTGCCTCTTCAGCTTAGTCCCGCGAGGCAGGATTTCATTATTCGTCGCGCTTCCGACCAGCTCTGGAAAGAAATACCGCGACGCGCTCGCCTGGGCGAGAGCGTTGTCCAGTTCTTGGACTCTGTTGGCAGGTTTTGCCAGCAAATGACATTTCTGCCGAATGCTCCGTACGAGCCCGGAGTCACGGGAATTGCGATTTCGATGGCCGATCGCGCCAATCTCCTAGACCCGCACTATATCGCTTCACACCCCACGCACGCGCGGTTGGGCGAAGTCCTGGCGGCGGCGATTGCCAATAATTTTCTCGAGCCCATTCTCGACTACAAATGCAAAGGTACCATGTGGATGGTGCTGAATTTAAACCGATTGCTGTGTCCGAAATATTGGCTGCCGCTTCAATATGGGGGCTTTAAGGAGAAACGACTCGACGAACTGGCCTCCTGGCTATCCAATGGATACAAACAGACCAAGACGGAATCACTCCTGTGAACCCTGCGCCGCGTTGGTCCAACTACGTCCTGGCCTCGGGAACCGACCTGCATCGTCTCCTTGCGGACCATTGCGGCGCGGCGAACCGCGACGTTTGCGTGATTCTTGGTGAGGGGTTCGATCCCAGGATGAATATGGGCCTCCGCGCCGTTCTCCAAGCCGGAGGAACAGGGCGTAGGCACGTCATCCGACTCAAGTTCGACGAAGGTTCTTCGTCACCTTCCCACTCTTACGAAGCCCTTGGGAAACAGAATCTCGCGGAATTCGAAGACCTCACAAAGGACAAGTGCACTATCGACGTGAAGAATCTGAAAATGTGGGCCGCTGACGGGCGTCGCATTAGCTCACGTTCCGCTGCGAGTTTGTTTTCATCTCCCAAGGACTTCGCTGACTTTTCCGATGTGGTCTTGGATATCAGTGCCTTGCCACGCAGTATCTTTTATCCGTTGCTCGCGAAGTTGCTCTATCTGCAAGAAAAGGATTCTCGAAAAGGAAATCCGCTTAACCTCTTTGTGCTCGTCGCGGAGAATGCCGAACTCGACGGCAGGATCATCGAAGAGGGTGTCGACGAATCGGCTGACTATGTACATCTGTTTCGGAGCTCAACCGATCGCATCGCTTCGGCGGACGAGCCCAAAATCTGGATCCCCATTCTCGGCGAGAGCCAGCGAATCCAATTGGAACGACTCTACGAACTCGTTACGCCGCAAGAAATGTGCCCAGTCTTGCCATCGCCAGCGCATGATCCGCGCCGCGGCGACAACATGATCATCGAATATCGAGAACTGTTGTTCGATCGGCTGAGAGTCGAACCTCGTAACATTATCTTTGCCGCAGAACGGAACCCGTTCGAAGTGTACCACCAGGTTCGCAAAACCGTTCTCCACTACCAAAAGGCCCTGATGCCTCTAGGCGGGTGCCATCCCGTTGTCTCGTCTGTCTCGACGAAGCTTCTTTCAACGGGCGCCTTGCTGGCAGCCTACGAGTTGAAGCAATTCAGGCTGCCCGTGGGTATCGCGCATATTGAAACGCATGGGTATCGCATCGAAGATGAGCAAGACCTGCCAGAAATCGCTACTCGCAGTAGCTTGTTTGGGTTATGGTTATCCGGAGAGTGCTATGTCTGAACGTCGCTCTGTCCCCACCGCAGTTGGAACAGGCTTCATCGTCCTTGATGTGGTGATGGATGCGCTGCGCTCCCAGCCTCTCAGGTTCTGGGCAGGCGGTACCTGCGGAAACGTGTTAGCGATACTCGGCTTCCTGGGCTGGAAGTCGTCCGCCATTGCCCGCCTGTCTGACGATGCAGCCGGTGCCCACGTTCTGGATGATCTGAAACGCTGGCATGTCGACGTTCATCTTGCGCGAGTGCAACCACGGTGCCCAACACCCGTTCTTTTGCAGGAAATTACCAAAGCAAAATCCGGAGCTCCTATTCACCGATTTCTGTGGACGTGCCCGGGGTGCGGCGCCTATTTTCCGAGCTTTCGCCCTGTTACCATAAAAGCAGTCGAAGAGATTTTGCCTAGCCTAGAGAAAAGCGCGGTGTTCTTCTTTGATCGTGTTTCTCCTGGCATTCTCAGACTCGTTCGGCACTACGCTGACAATGGTTCACTGATCGTTTTTGAGCCGTCGGGAACGAACAATCCCAAACTCTTTCGTGAGGCGCTGAAGTACACGCACATATTGAAGTATTCGCAACAGCGGGCATACAGTTTTTCGGATCTCCTCGCGAAAACTTCTCCGCTCCTTCAGATCGAGACTTTGGGAGAGGATGGATTGCGTTACAAATGTAATTTACCGGAAGTCTCCTACCCCGGTTGGCGCCGTCTGGAAGGATTCGATGACTCATCATTGAAAGACACCTCTGGGTCGGGCGACTGGTGTACAGGAGGAATCCTCTCGAAAATCGGCGCTGGCGGCGCCCCGGCGCTACATGCCTTGGAGGAAGATGAGGTCGTGGAGGCCCTGCGCTATGGACAAGCTCTCGCGATGTGGAATTGTTCTTTCGAAGGCGCCCGAGGCGGGATGTACAGAGTCTCCAAACATGATTTCAACAAGACAATTTCACAGATCATTCGGGGCCAAGCTCGCGCACACGCGACCAATGCGACTCTGACTGATGCTCAAAGAGACAGTCTCGCGATCTTCTGCCCGAACTGTGATTCTTCGCCTGCCCCACGATCACCTAGTTCAGAACCACGATGGCGAGGAAAGAAGCCACCATCAAGGACCGCCCTCTCACCTTAGTCGTTAAATCCTCACGGCGAAATGGAGCCTTCCGCTTCCCTTTATTCCTGTGGGTTGTTGAACCCAGGCTCCGCTTGCTGCGCTGTCCGCTGCGGAGTGATAACGAATTCCGGTGCACGTCACACATATTCGGTCGCTAACGTTTTAGCCTCTGCTCCCGACGCGCTGAACTGAAGCTGTAACGCAATGTGTTGGTGGCCCGTTATTCGAGAATCATGGCCAACGAAATTAGCCGAAAAGTTGGCTACTCGTCGAAGTAACTGCCAGAACGGGCGACACAGCTTGGGCTGCTTCCGAGTCACGGGCCATCCGGAAGTAACGCCGGAATCAGCGCATTCCGCCTCAGGTGGGCCCAACAGAACGGTCAGGGCCACTTGTTTGAGCGAAGTGAAAAAAGGACGAGCAGGCAGTTGACCGGGCTGCCTCCTGCCCATTTCTAGCTTAATCCGAGCTGAGGCCGATCTCGTCGGCAAGGGCGATCAGTTCAAGCCAAAGGTTGCCAGCTCGAGGAACGAGGCCAGTTTCGCGGTTGCCTTGAACTGGGGAATCGGATCGAGTTCTTTGAACGCACTGGTAAACGCATTCGAAAGACTCCACGTCGTCCGTGAAGCGAATTCCTCGATCTGCGGATTGAAATACACGTCGTGAACGCGGCGGGCCAGATGTTTGCGAACATCTAAGTCTCCCTCCACGAAGCCCCGATAGATGATGAGCTTGGCGGTTTCGTCCGGAAGGCGCGTGGTTTTCCACGCCTCAACTTGCTTCCGCATCGGTTCGAAGTTCCGCTGCATGCGGTCAACTCCAACTGAGAGCGTATCCCTTAAGCTCAGGTGCTTGGTGTGCTTCGCAAGCACCGGCGTGAACGCGCCCTTCCTGGACAAGACGTGGGTCCGGGCCTTTGTCTCAATGATCGGGCCTGGGCAGATCGTATTTCGCGGGGCTTCACTTCCAGTTCGGAAAGGGCTGCCGATAGGTGTTCTTCGCTGACAGGATCAGGTCTCTCACACGTCGCCGACGAGCCCAGAGTCTCTCAATCAACCGATAGAGCGAGTCCTTGTCGAATTCGTACCATTCGGGCGGAACTTCGCTCACGATCTCGTCGAGGATTCGCACGCCTATCCCCTCTTCCAACCGCTCGAGCCAAGGCTCGAAGGACTCCATTCCGTTCACCGCTTGGTACACCCTCGTCCGGGCGTAAAGCCCACGCAGCGGTGCGTCCGGGAAGTCCCATTCCCCGGCGTTAAAACAGAACCCTTGGTCGATCATCAAGGCTCGGTAACACAAGCCACCTTGCGGCCGATAGAAAACCGCTTGCCGGCCATCGGTGTTGCACGTCCATTTGTCGAACACCAGCATGCCCACGAAATCGCTCAGGTTTTCCACTTCGGCGAGCAGTTCGTCGGGCAAGAAATCGTAAACGGGTGTTTCGGCCGGATCGCCTGGGTAGCGCGAGCCAAACTGTTGGCCGGCCCGCACTTTCTTCCGGTTTCGCCCCAGATCGATCACCAAATCATGGGAGTGCCCGATCAAATCCTCTGGAACCTCCACTACCGCCACGTGCGGGGTCGGCAGGCCCAGCCGCGCGGCCAGTTGGGTTCCCAGCCATTCGTTTGCCAGTACCCGCGGATGCTGCGGATTGTCGAGGAATTTCACGACGTAATAGCCGCCGTCGGAACACCGCATTAGATGTGGCTGCGCTCCGCCCCGCATTCTGCGGATATGCTCTAGCGCAAGCACACGCGGCATCGCAGCACTTGCCTGTCGAACTTCCGGGCGCGGCACTGAATTTCGGCTCGGTTCGGAAACTAATGCGCTTGGTTTCAACGTAGACCTCCTGTGGCCCCAGCAATCGGCACCGTAGGCGCGATCGCGGACGGGGTACTGTGGGGAAACCGCTCGCCACAAGCAGGAGCGGTGCTTGTGACCCTTCAGGCGTGGCACCAGTTCGGGGGTAAGCGAGATCCTCTGGCGTAGGGGTCAGTCGGAGTGGACTGTCAATTCAAGGGAGCGATGAAGATGTTCGCTCGGACTGGAAGGCAACCGCTGTTGTGGGGATTTATAACCCACATTTCCATTTTGAAACTCTTCCGCCGAACCTTTGGATCGTCGCCATCATCAATATTCATGCGGGTGTGAACGCGATGAAGACGCTCCGGAGGTCGGTACCCAATGGGTGAGACACAAAATCAGCCCTTTCAGCTCTCCTTCAACGCCTCTCTCAAGGTCGATTTCCAGGGATCGCGCGTGACTTCCGATGGCGGCCTGATTCTGGTTCGCGAGTTGGATGAGCGACTGGGTCTGGAGAAGCTCATCGAGGAACACTTGAGCGACTCGCGACAAGGCTTGAACAAGCAGTTCACGCTGGCCGATCTGCTGCGGCAGTCGGTCTACAGCCGCTTGGCGGGCTACGAGGACCTCAACGACGCCGAACGACTGGCAGCCGATCCGACGTTCCGATTGATCAGTTCGCAGAAGGATCTGGGACCGGGGCGCGGCGCTGACCTCGACCTTGCACTGGTTCGAGACCGAGCTGCTGACCAAGGAAGAGAATCTGATCGGGCTGATGGCGTTGAACCGGGAGACGCTGGGGCAGGCAGAGTCTCTGGACAGCTCCGACCGCGTCGTGCTCGACATGGACTCCAGCGAGAGTCCGGTTCATGGTGAGCAGGAGGGCAGCGCCTACAACGGGCACTTCGAGTCGGTCTGCTACCACCCGCTGTTTCTGTTCAATAGTCACGGGGACTGCTTGGCGGCGAAGCTGCGTCCGGGCAACGTGCACAGCGCCGAAGACTGGGATGAATTGCTGTTGCCGGAGATCGAGCGTCAACAGGCGGAGGGCAAGCAAGTTGCTTTCCGGGCGGACGCGGCCTTTGCCAAACCGGAGATCTACGAAGCGCTGGAGGAGCGCGGCGTGAAGTACGCGATCCGCATACCGGCCAACGACAACCTGGAGCGGGACATTGCGGAGTTGCTGACGCGGCCCGTGGGAAGGCCGAGCCACAAGCCAGTGGTCCGGTACAAGGGCTTTCTCTACCAAGCGGCCAGTTGGAAGACGGCGCGACGAGTGGTGGCGAAGGTGGAGTTCCACTTCGGGGAGCTGTTCCCGCGAGTCGGCTTTATCGTCACGAACCTGAGCCTGCCCAGCCGGGCGGTAGTGCGTTTCTATAATAAGCGGGGCACAGCCGAGCAATGGATCAAGGAAGGCAAGCAGGCGACGCATTGGACCCGGCTATCGTGTCATCGGTTCCGGGCCAATGAAGCACGCTTACAGTTGAGCCTGCTGGCCTACAACCTGGGCAACCTGTGGCGCCGCCTGGTGCTGCCGAAGAGAATTGACGCCTGGTCGCTGACGAGCTTGCAGCAGCGGCTCGTGAAGACTGGCGGACGCCTGGTCAAGCACGCCCGGTACTACTGGTTGTTGCTGGCCGAGGGGCATCTGCACCGGCGTTTGTTTGGCCAGATGCTGCGGCGGATCTCGGCGCTGCCGACGCCATCGGGTTAGCACTCCGATTGCGGTTGCAAAATCTGGGGCCGAGCGAGGAGGATCGGAGCAGTGTCTGAGAATCGATTACGCGGCAGTAAGCAGGGCGCTTCGGGCGGGCAAAAAACAAACCGTCGGCACGCCGCGGCCTCGCTGGGAGTTGCTCTAATCCCAAATTTCTTGCGTCGCGGGTCGAAGGGCATTAGGATGCGCGAGGTAGGAGTCCAAATCGGAAATCCCAGTTCAGGCCGTGCTACTCTTGTCTGCGCACAGTAAGGATGTCCAATCAACGTTCTGAGTACCTGATCTGATGATTGGCGAAGAAGCTGAAATCCTCAAAACCATATGGGGGTTTGTTCACCGCCCTGTCTCAAGGAAGCTGCGCCGGATTAGAGTCTGGCTCTTCGAACGGAGTAAGAAGTCCACGCCAATCCACGAGCTTGACGCTGAGCGAATCGCGTATACTGTCCTTGCCGGAAACATCGTTCGGGCCATTTCCTTCCGCAACTTGGATTCCCCACGCACTTATATTGCGTGTGTGCGCACAAGCTCAGAACGGGACATCGATTCAGAAGTTTTCATACTGAAGCAGGTCGGAGATGCATTCAGGGTTCGCGCTCACAGCGGGCCGTTATGGTTCTTCAAGCCTTCTCAACTTGAGGTCTGCGATGTGGACAGTGACGGCTATCGCGAAGTTGTGTTTGAAGACTACTCGGGTGGAACCGGTGCCGGAACGCAAAGGCTGATGATCTACTCGTCACAACGCACACAGTTATTCACGATCAGCGAGTCCCGCAACTGGCAGGACCGGGCCGGGCCGAAGGCTCCGGTTATCGAATTCGATCCTGAGCCTGAGGCCGAAATCCGTGAGCTACTCGAACTCATCGCGAAGCAGCGCGGTTTTCTTCAGTTCCCCGGCGCAGTTGATTTCGAAGACGCAGAACACGCCGTCGAACGCTGGCATAAGGAAAACGGGAGGCGGAAGGAAGGGTCGGTCAGGATTCACGCTTACGCAGGCTATCCAGTCTACGGAGCTACTGTCGTCGCTACCTTGGAAACAGACACAACGACCTGGATTTCATTTTTCAAAGGCCCGGTGATGGGGTACGACAAACACAAGGACCAGCATTTCGTCGCTTATTCTTCTGACTGGTCGTATAACTGGGCTACCTGCTTGGCTTGGGACGGAACGAGACTGTGGTGGGGCCCGCACATGCAGAAGGGCATAATGTCGTTTTCTCCCGCCGATAGCTTCCTCAGCGTCCACACCTCCGCTGGAGCCACTCCGCTACCACGGGTAGACCAGATTGAGTTCGACGGCGGGGCGCTCATTCTAGATGGCAGTCTCAAGCTGCCGGTCGACTTGCTGGTCTCTCAAAGCGCAATCATACGAAAGCGACCGAATTGACCTCCCCGAGAAGCACAGCCAGAACACTGGCCGTGGTTCGTTCTTTTCATTCGTACTGGAGGCGCGTATAAAATAAGCATCCAAGTTATAAATGACGTTCGGTAGGCTAGAGCAGTATTCGAATTGACCTGACCCCGGTAGGCCGTCATCACAACCGCGTGCGAATGTCCCAGAGGAGGGTGCAGATTTTCAACGCAATGCGCCGAAGTTCCCCGGCCGTGACTGGGTGAGGATGCTGAGCCCAACTGGCCGGGCAGCCCGTTTCTTCCGCAACGATCCGGTCGAGCGACCGTGCCAGTTGGGCTGGTGTGGGTTGCTTGGGCGGTCCGAGGGGCGATGAAATATTCGAAGCCATGACTGCCTCCTCAACAGGCGAAGCTAAGAGCTGCGCTCGGTATCTGCTCACCGGGGCGCGCTTCACTGCATTGCCTTTGGTTTTCCTGCCCACCCTCGGCAGCTGACTGATCGCTTGGCCTTCCGTAGGCAGGCAGATCCTTCTCCGTCCGCAGCCGCAGGAGCTGCTACCGGGGGAGGAGCAGCGCTGCATATTTACAGGTCGGCGTGTGGTATGCGCTTAATTGGCGGGAATTGGTGATGGCAGTGATTGCTGGGGCAATTGCCTGTACTGAGAATCCGGGCGTAACTGCGAGCGGTCACGCTGCTGTTGCCACCGGAGGTTCGTGCGCTGTCACCGGCGTAGCGAGGCTGAGGAATTTCACCCCTTCGGGCACGCTGACCGGTGGTGCCTCCTCGCTGGTCGCGAGCACGATCGCTTGATCGAGGCCGCTTTTCGCCAGCAGGTTGGTCAGCATCCTTCGCCGTTCATTGTCCAAGACATCGGCGCGGTCAATCACGACGAATCGCACACTCGTTACCATGGCCAGAGCAATCTGGAACGCTACGCCAAACCGAAATTGCTCCGACTCGGAAAGTTGCCTCAAGGGCCAGCCGCAATCACTGACCGCGGGAACGACGCCAATCTCGAATGGATCGAGTGCCAAGTTGCATGTGAAGCCGAATGCTCCCAGATGGCGATTCAAGGCCTGGCTGAATGATTGCATCCGGCCGCCGGCTCGACCCATCAGGGCGCCATTCGGACCGAAGAATTCGATCAATCTCTCCAGCTGACTGATCCGTGCCTCCAAACTGGACTTCTCCCTGACGTGTGCCTCCCAATGCTCTTTTTCGGTCTGAAGTTGCCGTGCTTTCTCGAGGACCCGTTCTCCCTTGTTGATCCGCTCAACAAGGATCGTCATTCGGCTATCCAGATTTCCAGGACTTGGCCTCTCCACCGCCCGGAGCCCTAATTCCTCTTCCATCAGCTTCGACCGCCGGGCGAGCGCTTTACGGTGCTGCTCGAGGCGTGAGATAGTCGTGCCTATCTCTGCGTATTCGCTCAATTCCTCCTTGGCTCCCTGAATCATTCCATCGAGGTCGGCAAGGCGCTCGCGGAGCGCTTCGGTTTCCCTGCGCTTCACTTCCTCCGAGATCGGCTGCTGGCACTTTGGACACTTGCCCTTCAATCCCCGCACTGCGGCAAGCAATGTTTCCGCCGCCTTCTGCTCGGCAATCAGATTCGCCAGCTCTTGGCGAAGTTTCTCAGCACGGCCTTGCTGAGACGCAAGCTGAAGCAGTTCTTGCTCTTGACTCGGGGTAAGGATGTCGGCCGATACCTCCTCGATTTCCGTTTGCACGCATTTCAATCGCGCCTGCACGCTGTCCCAGGAAGCGGCTTCCTCAGCCTTCTGGACGATGAGTCGCTCCTTCTGCTGACGCAGGTCGTCGAGCTTCTTCTTCACGTCTTGCACGTTCGGCAGGTCCGATGGGGTATCGGGCTTCTCCATTTGCCCCAGCGCCTTCAGAGCCCGGCCGGCTTCCGTGCGCAGGTCGTAAAACTGCCCGTAGGCGGTCTCGATGTCACTGACGCTCGTCAACGTTGGCGGCTTTTCGTCGACGGCACCAATCGCCTCGACGATTTCGCCCGGGATATCGAGCTTTGCCGCTTCAGCCACCTGGGCCAAGAGCCTCTTTTGCTCTGCCTCCGACATCTCGATGAAACGCCCCGCGTTCAATACGGCTGACAAAACGTCCGCCGACCCGAATCGTTTTTGCAGAGAAACCTCGGCAGCGTCCACCGGGACACGGCTGCCGTTCAGCTCAACAACATGCGATCTCGCCGTTCTCCGCCGACAAATTGTTTGTCCGTCTTCAAGAGTTGCCGAGACCTCCAACTCCTTTGCCCCGGTACGGATCAGGGTCTCGGCCCCGCGGCCTGCCGCATCCGTCATTTCGCAGCGGCCCATAAAGAGAAATTCCAAAGCCATCTGGATGGAACTCTTTCCACAGGCGTTCGGCCCGCGAACGAAGTTGAACCGGTCGAGATCGAGAACGGTTTCCTCGTGCGATCGGAAGTTTTTCAAAGTCAGCGTTCTGAATTCTCATGAGCCTCGCTCCTCCCTGCCGTTCTTTCCTTCCCGCCCGATTCGGAGATCCGTTTCCACGCGCACATCCACGACACCTGCCAGCCGGTGCGCAAGCTCGGCACGCTTCTCCGCCTTGAGTGCTGCAGAAAGGCCAGAAACTGTCAGTTTGTCCTGCAGGGCACGCTCATCTGGATGCGCTTTGAACCATTCGTCAAGGATCGGAATGGCACCGTTGTACGGAAAGAACTTCTTCTCCGTGGGCGCGAAACCGGCAACGTATTCGCTTTGGTTTTCGTCCCGGTAGCGGATCGGTCCGCCTTCAACGATCAAATCCTTCAGCACCCTGGTGTTGTGCTTTTCGGCCTCCTGCAGCCAGAGTGCGAACCGGAGCCGTTCCTCGGCAGACATCTGGCCGTAGGGATTGGTCTCCGCCACCGGGCAACCGCTCAAAAGAAGCGGGCACCAAGTGCAGTGCCGGCCCGGGGAGGCTTTCAAGGCCCGCTCGCCGAGGGCTGCCAGATCATGGAGCCCTTTTTGACGGGCTCGCTCCCTCTGCGCCAGTTCTTTGAGCCACGGCAAGTCCTTCCGCGAGTACTCGACGCAGCGAGACGCCCCGTAGCGGATGAACTCCAGAACGAATTTCACGCGATCCAGCGACGGATTCAGGCACATCAACAGAAGGGGATAGAGCTTCGATTGGAACGTGTCGGCATCGATCACCTGGTAGTAGCTCTTCCAATCGCCGATCTCCGCCTCGGTGACAGAATGGAGCATCACCAAGTCAAGCGTCCCTTCGTACTCGGCAGCTCGCCCACCCTCGTCCTGACGCTCGATTGGAAGGAAGTTCTCATCGAGCGCGATATGGAGTTCCGTGGCCAGAATCTTCTCAGGGTCGAAGGCGTGGCTCTCGCGAAAGCGTTCCAGAACCTCGCACGCATCCGCGCCGGCGCTCTTCAGGAGTGAATCGAACATTTCGAGGTCGGTCGCGCGCCTTGTCCGTACCAAGTGGTCGATGTAAACCGACAGAATCCGGTGGATCTCGATTCCTCGTGCCGCGGCCCCCGATTCCGCCAACCGGCCAGCTTGGACATGCTTGCGAACGTAGAGAGTTTCGCAAGCCATATCGCCCTGCCGCGACTGGCTCAGTGAAGGGACAGTTCGCAAAAGGGAACTTCTCCCATTTTCGGCCTTTGGCGTCATGGGGATCTCTCCTGTTCGGTCGCCCCTGGGCTGGTTCCCGCGATTCCCCGCAGTAATACCCAGCGGGAAAGGGATGGGCGCACTCTCGCAGCCAGTGCCACACTGTAAGGACGACGGAGAGAGATTGATCGAAAACCAAGCAGGGCACTATAGTACGCTGACTTGAGAGCGTGTTTTCGGCATCTGGTGCAAAGGCGATCACGCCCGCCGACACTTCCAGGAGGGATGTTTCGATGGCTGCCTCATTCATCCACACGGCGGATTGGCAGATTGGCAAGGTGTTCGGCAGTATTGGCGCCGATGCGGCAGTGCTACTCAAGACCCAGCGAGTTAAAACAGTGCATCGTATCGCGGAACTCGCCACCGAACGCGGCGTGGATGCGGTGCTGGTCGCGGGCGATGTGTTCGAGGACAACCTCGTCAGCAACGAAACGGTCCATGCCTTGATCCACGCCATGGAAGGTTTCAAGGGCCCCTGGGTCTTGATCCCAGGAAACCACGATCCCTCGCTCGCAGAGTCTGTGTGGCATCGAATGCGCACTCTGGGTTCCGGCGCGAACGTGTTCATCACGCTAGAGCCCCAAGCAATCCCACTAGCCGGCGGCCGCCTGGTGATTCTCCCAGCAGTCCTGAAGCGCAAACACGAGTTCGAAGACTTGACGGCGACTTGGGAGAGGATCAACACGCCTGCCGGCGCGTTGCGCGTGGGGCTAGCGCACGGCTCGGTGGAAGGCCTTCTGCCAGGAGAGGCCGAGGCCACCAATCCCGTCGCCGCAGACTGCGCCGCACGAGCTTGCCTCGATTACCTTGCACTCGGCGACTGGCACGGTACGTGCCGGATTTCAGAGCGCACTTGGTATTCAGGCACGCCGGAACCGGACCGGTTCAAAGATAACGACCCTGGCAATGTGCTGCACGTGACGATCACCGCGCCTGGAGCGGAGCCCGTGGTCGAACGGGTGCGCGTTGCTCACTACCTGTGGAAAGAGATTGAAGCCGTTCTTACCGATGCTCAGGATCTTGAACCGCTGGACGCGCGACTAAACGAGTTGGGCGGGCCCCCGGACCAGCACGTCATAATGCTCACAGTCAAGGGAACCGTGGACTTTAAAACTCGGGAGCAGTTCGACCTCCTTTTGAGCAGATGGCGCGGGCGCTTCACGTGGGTTGGCGACGACTGCTCGCAACTCGTAGCACAGCCTACGGAAGCCGATCTGGATCGTATCGACACCGCTGGCTTCGTGCGTGCTGCCACAGAGCGGCTGCGTGCGATCCAAGCAAACCTCGCCGATCCAAACCACGATCTTGCCGCTGGCGCACTCCGTTTGCTCTACCAGATCCACACAACACAAGGCGAACAACAATGATCATTCGACGTCTTGAGGTTCGAAGCTTTCGCAAACTCATCGAGCCAATTGTGATGAACAACCTCCCGAGCGGCCTTGTCATCCTTGTGGGCGAAAACGAAGAGGGGAAATCAACCTTACTCAATGCGATTCGGAGCTGTTTCTTCGACAAGCACAATATGACGGGACAGCGCGCACAGAGTTTCCAACCCTACAACTCGACGTTGCGCCCAGAGGTGTTTGTCGATTTCGAGATAAACGGCCAACCCTACAAGCTATTCAAGGCTTTTTGCCTGAAGCCACAAGCGGAACTCGCTACCCCCACTGGCCGATTGGCGGATTCCGCAGCCGAGGAGGAACTTGCGCGGCTACTGCGCTTCACGCCCCCGCAACGCGCCCGTCGAGAAGATGGCGGCCACGAACACGAAGGCGTCTTCGGCATGTTCTGGGTGGAACAAGGAAAGTCGTTCACCGGCGTAAATCCCACGCCGGAGGGTCGCAACAGCATCCAGCAAGCGCTCCAGCACGAAGTAGGAGACGTTCTGGGCGGCAGGCGCGGGCAGAGAATTTTGAACGAGGTCCGAAGGCTACGCGGCGAGTTGCTGACCCCCGGTGGACGCCCGACAGGAGCATACGCCAAGGCTAAGGAGCGCGTCCCAGAGATCGAGCGCGAATTGGGGGCAGTCAAGGCATCCCTTCAAGAGTACGCACGCAAATTGGAAGACCTGGAAAGGTCTCGCACTCGCCAGAGTCGATACCGGATTGAGCGCACTCTTGAGTTCGCACAGGATCGGCTAGAGAAAGCGGGGGAGACAGCCAAGCAAGTCGAGGCCCTACGACGCACTGTTGATCACACCGAAGCGGAACTTGCAAGAGTCCGCACAGAGCACACTCTCGCCGCAAATCTATCAGAGCAGAGGGCCAAGCGCGTCAAAGAACTCGACGTGAGTGAGAACAACGTCTCGCAGCTCAATTCCGCGTGGGCCTCAAGCCAACAGATCCTCGCCGAGGCCAGCAAGCAAGCGACAGGAAGAGAGAAGGAGTTGTCGGAAGCTACAGAGCGCTTCGAGCAAGCAGCCTTGGCGCATGACGCCGCGACCGCGGTCCAACAACTTGCTCAGGTTCAGACCAACATCGACAACCTGCTCCGGCACGAGCATGAGGCCAAGGAAGCCAAGAGCAGAGCGGATGCGGCCCTGAAAGCCGCTTCAGCCATCGGAATCGAAAAGAAGCACATAGTTCGGCTCAAACGCCTGCACGACGAAGTCAACACGGCCCGGGCGCAACTGACTGCGCTTGCCACGAATGTCCGCATTGATTTGCAGCCCGGGGTGAGAGCCCGAATCGGCCGTACGACAGCGGTCTCTGGCGCTGAACACCGCCTAACAGAGCCCACGGTCATCGACGTGACAGACTGCGCGAGGATCACGGTTGTACCTGGCGGTGACATTGCCAACCCTCGCGCCGCGTTGAAAAACGCTGAGGATAATTTGCAGCGTGCCCTGAAAGAACTCGGTGTAGACAATCTGGCGGAAGCAGAAAGCAAACAAGACAACCGGCAAAGACTCCTAAACGAAGCAAAGAGCTGGCAGGACCAGATCCAGGCGCACGCCCCAGATGGCCTCGATGCGCTCCTTTCCAGCACTTCCGAATTGCGCGGCGAGATACAAGCCCTGACCGAGAAAGCAGGCGATAAACCGACCGACCTAAAGAAGGCGGGGGCCGCGCTGAAGGAGGCGCAAGGTGAACGCGACTCCGCAGAGCAGCTTCGGAAAGCCGCCGAGAAACGAGCAAGACAAGCCCGCGAAGAACTGCAGGTTGCCAAGACAGATGACGCTAGATGCAAGGCGATCTACGACTCCGAGGAACACCACCTGCATGACTTGAAGGAGGGATTGCAAGCAGACCGAAAAGCGACGCCCGACGGTGAACTCCAAAAGGCAGTCGTAGCGGCGGCGCAGAGGGTAAACACGGCCGAACAGACAGCCTCCGCAGCGCGTGGGATGCTGGAAAACGTAAACCCGGAGGCGGTCAGATTGGAACTCGCGGCCGCGGAAGGGGCTCTTGATCAGCTTCAGAAGGACTTGCGTCACCTGAGCGATCAGATCATCGGCCTAGAATCGGGACTTCGAGAGGCTGGGGCTCAGGGCCTGGGCGAGCGCAGCCAGCAATTGGGGGCTGACCTGCAAACCGCTAACGGTGTCGCCGCTGCACTCGAGGGACGGGCCAGCACGCTCGAACTCCTTTACGGTGTTCTCACCGGAGCGGAGAAAAATGCCAAGGAAACATTCCTGCGGCCGGTTACAGATCGCGTGCAGCCGTATCTGAAGCTGCTCCTTCCGGGCACGGAGTTATTGCTCAGCGAGGAGATGGACATCGTTGGACTTCGGCGCGCAGGAGTGGAGGAGGAGTTTGGAGCTCTAAGTCTCGGCACGCGTGAACAGCTTGCTGTGCTCACGCGGCTGGCATTCGCAGATTTATTGCGGGAAAACGGACAACCGGCAGCCGTCCTCCTCGACGACGCAATTGTCTTCGCCGACGATGAGCGCTTCAAACGCATGCTGCACATCCTGCGCAAGGCCGCCGAAAAAACGCAAATCATCGTCTTCACATGTCACGAACGGAACTATGAAGCGGCTGGAGCACCAATCTTTCGCCTGGCAGAGTGCCGCGTGGGTAGCGCAAACACCTGAGCCCTGGTTCAGAAAAGAAAGCCCTCGGCAGAGATCTGTTCCTTGGGTTGAGTGGGCGCACAGGGAGGAATCGGCGCCTGTGCGCGGGTCGGCCCTTTTCCGGTCTCGCTATTTCCGCCGTTTTGCTGCGCAACTTGACCGGCTCGCGCGGACTGATCTGCCAGACCGTCCAGTTCGCTCAAGAGTTCAGCTTCGAGAGCGGCGAGCTTCCCCGCCCATTGGCCCAGCTTCATCTTGGTCTTGGCCTCGTTATATCCCAGTCTGCGTGCCAAGTCGCAAATCCTCGCGAGCTGTTCGTCTTCCTCGCTTGGCACGTCCGGTGAATCCGCCGGCTCACTCAGTCCCGAGTCTCCGTTCGCATAGAACTCGCCAGCGATCTCCTCGGCCCGTTCCGCATCTGGTTCGTGCACAGCGTACTGCATTTCGGGACTCGGCCCAGTTGAAGCGTGACTCTGGCGCACGCTCACGGCCGGAACGACCGTCCCCGCAGTGAATTCGGGAATGCCCGTTGCGCCCATTTCAAGACTGAGGATGTAAACCACCGATGAATGTCTCGCACCGTTTCGATCACTGTACGAAATCTTCTCCGGGGTGGCCCTAAGCAACGCTTTGATCCCGGCTAAACGGCCGCCATTGAATCGCCGAATCTGCATCAACCCGTTCGACAGATTCCGAATCGAGCGATAGCTGCTCGTGTGGAGGCGGCACACGGCTCCCAATGTCGGAAACTTCTCAAGGATGAAATAGAGGTCGCCCGAAGGCTTGCAATCGCCGCGCTCCAGGTCCGGGCAGCCCTCGCCGCAAGACTCTACCGGTTGTCCCTTCTTTGGTCCGTCCGCGTATTTGTAATTGCCCGGCCAGGGCTCGCCCTCGGGGTGCTTGTGTGTCCGCCGGACCGCCCGCATCTCGTACCTCGGCCCGTTCCCGTTCGCGATTTGCGTCAGGCCTCCATGGCACTTGCAGCCCGCCGGGGTCCACAAAGCATATTCGGTCCGGAGGGCCTGCGCTGGATCGTCGTTCAGGAAGATGATTTCCAGTTCCGTTGGCCTGTCATCGTAAAGCTTGGCGATCTCCGGTGCCGGTTCCCAAACGACGTCTTGACCGCGAAGCGTTTTCCGCTTGAAAACGAAGTGGTCGAGCCGGCGCGGATGACCGTTTTGGCTACCCGGTTCCGGCCCCTCGCCAATCGCAACTTTGATCCTCACTGGCAATTTCTCCAGGGCCGCACCGTTCTCATCATGGGTCAATCCGAGAATGCCCATTGCGTCTTCCCCTTCCGCTTGTGGTTTGCTTGCCTTGCAAGTGGTTAACTGAAATTCTTCGCCACAGATACAATGCCGGTCAAAAGAGGGTGAGCTGCCCTTCAGGCGTGATGGTTGGGCTCCGCCGTGGATTCTCTAGACGAACCGATTGCAGGCCTGTCTCCAGTGCGATCTGCTGATCGTAAGCAATGGTAAGCTCCTCCACTACGGGTGCCACATCCCTGGCTGGCTCCACTACGGGTGCCACATCCCTGGCTGGCTCCATGTCCGGATCCCCGGCTTCCGAAGCATGCACGCTGAAGACTTCTTCCTGTTTCTTCTGGAGAGCAGCCCAGGCGGCATCGGCCGACTCACCGATTCCTTTCTCAGTAACCAGCTCCCGTGCCATCGCCATCAGGATGTCATCGTCGTCGTTGATGGCCTGCAAGCCTTCCGAAGAGAACTTGCCTTCCATGGCCAGTGACACCAGGAGCTTCTTTCCCATCAGGCGCAGGCAGGTCTCCTGCATCGTCTCGGCGTAATGGAGAAACTTCACCTTGACTGGCGCTCGCTGGCCGATCCGCCAGCTTCTCCGGCTTGCCTGCCGAAGGACATAGATCGAGTAGCCGGTCTCGTAAAACAGGATTGTCGGAAATTCGATCAGGTCGAGACCCGTCTGCACCAGCTTCGGATGACAGATCACCGCCTGCACACCGGCTCGGAGCTGGCGCTCATACCACGCCTCCCGCGCCTCCGGCGGCACTTCCGTCGTGAGCAGCGCCACCCGAATCCCCGCGTCGGTCAGAATTTGCTCCAGTCTTCGTGTCACGTCGCGCTTCTGTGTGTACACGGCATAGATCTGGCAGCGACGGCCACGCCCGAGTTCCGCTTTGACCTCCTCCACCAGCCGGCGCTCCTTGGCGTAGACGCGTTCCTCGTTCAGGTCTTCCGTCGCCGCGATGAGGAATTTCTCTCGACGCTGCGTCTCTGGGTCGTATTCCCATCCGTACAGATTCCCCAGGCCGAACGGCCGGTCGGGATAAAGCAGGAGGGCATTCAGAGCCACACTCATCACCGACTGACTCCCGCGGTGTTCCTTGAGGGCGCTCTTGACGTCTTCTTCGAGTTTCTTGTAGGCCTCCTTCAACGCAGGGTCCATCTCCACACTGACGACCTCTTCGCGGTAAGGCGGCAGAGCCTCCGAGATGTCCTCGAGCGAAATGAATGCCCCAAGGCTCATCAGGAAGCGGCCAAAGAGCAGCGGTGAGGCACCCGGACGGCGGCGCACACGTTTCGTCACGCGCGCCTCCGAGCAAGCGTTGTCTGTGGGCTCGATCACCGTGACCTTCTCCAGCAGGCCATATGTCTCCGTGAAGGCCCGCACCCCTGCCTCGCCGTACTCGAACCCTTCCGCGACCATCTTGGCCGGTTCGAGCCGGAAGAGGATGTTGAACACCTCGTCGGCATATCCTCCGAGCAAAGTCCCGGTTAGAACCACGGTGCGCCGGGCACAGGCGGCCAGGGTGCCCAACGCGTTGCCCTGAGCCGTGTCGCCCTTGAGCTCATGCACCTCGTCGGCAATGGCGTAATCGAAGAAATCGTCCGCCATGTAGCGCCCGATGAAATCCACGGGGGCAAAACGCCTGGTTTTTGTCCCATCGGCCTCCCACAACGCGCTGTACAGGGCCCGCCGAGACTTGCCGGCCTCGTCTCCGTTCCGACTGCCCAGAATCTCGCTCAGCTTGGCCTTCTTGAAGTCCGCTCGCAGAAGTCGCTCTCCGTCCTCACCCAGGTAGATGGGGCAGCCGGTATCTGGATTGATGACGCTGCCTTGGTAGCGCCCACACTCCGCGACTCCGTAAGAATGTCGCCAGAAATAGCTCAGCTTTCCTCGATCGCGCCCGACGATGAAGAGACTTGGCGACCGACAGATGGAATCCCAACGCGCACGAGCCGTGTCGGCGGTCCTGCGCAACCGCAACTCGGTCAGTGTGGTGCGCAGCCCTTCGCGAACGATGCGTCCATTTCGCAGCCTCACCTCGTTGACGCCGGCGTGACCGGTCGACCTTGTGCAGGTGCGAAGACCGTCGACGAAGAACACGCGTACCCGCGGCAGCGTCCGAAACGCCTCTCGCGCCCATTTTTCCACCAATTGAGGCGGGACCATCGCCAGGGCTGTGAACGGCCTCCCGTCGCTGTGAATGTGCGCTGCCGCAAGGGAGATCAGCGTCTTGCCCGTGCCGCATTCCGCGATCACCGCGGCGGCAAGGGCCTCGTCCCAGCGTTTCACCACCCCCATGATCGCCAGGGTCTGTGCGGGAAAAGGCCTCCGCAGAAGCTGTCCAACCAGCGGCGAAGGTGAATCTTCGATGGAGTGTAGCGGCGGGTAGGTCTGAACAATCCTCTCACCCAGCTCGGGGGCCCACGCGCGCAAATACTCGTTGATGTCCTTCGGTAGTTGCATAATCTTTTCCTCATGGTTTGTTCAGGCGAAGCCAGGAGCCGCGGTGACAAAGAAAGAGAGGCGGGCATACTCAAGCAAGAGCGGCGGTCAGAACGGGTTGGTCGCGGGTCAGTTTCCGGCTACTCGGCCAAGCAGATTGTTTCCGAGTGCGCCGTGATACGGGCGCAATCACAACCCGAATATGCCGGATGATCGCCGGGGTGGACGCATGTCGATGGCGAGGGTTTAGTTCTTCGTCGGCTGCGGGGGCTGAGTCCGCGTTCGCTATCCGGTCATCGGCGGTTTGCCTCAGAATCCGTAACGCTCTTGGCGCAGCCGGAAGGCTTGCTCTCCGCCCTCCATAACCTCCGTTATGACATCACAGATTGTCGGGTTATCTATGGCGCCCTCGTGTGAGATATGCACTTTGGCCGTCTGCCCTGGGTGGGTGTATGCGCAATTGAGTAGTAGTTCCGCGTCGCCGATCACTACGAGGTTGGGATTGTGCGTGGTGAAGACGACCTGGCGTTTTTCCTTAGCCTTCCACAATTGTTCCGCGACCCGTAAGATGGTCGACATGTCGAGATCGTCTTCGGGCTGGTCAACGACCAGCGGACCAGCAGTTTGGTTGAGCAACAGCCCGATGAGGGCCGTCGCCTGTTGTCCTGGGGACGCTTCCTCGAACGGGATATAGGCACCGTCCGCAGTCCTATATTCGAACACCGGCACGCTTTCTGGGAACGTTAGCGTGAGTTGGAAAGCGGTGGCAGGGGTCAGTCTGACTGCAATTCGTCGGAGCTCTGAGGGTATAAACCCGGCCGCAGTCAGTCTGGGCGTAGCGGGGAGCTCCGCCCCTGTCGCGAGGTGCGGCCCGACGCGAGCGAGACGCACGAGTTCCTCTCCCGCTTCAACCCAGGCTCGTGTCGGGTCGGGCGATCTTTCGATCTCGGCGATTACGTTGTCGAACTTTTCAGGAGTGGTTATGCTGGCGCCCCGGGTGCTATCCACCAGCGCCGTCTTGAGTCCGTCGGTGCCCTTTCCGCGGTCAATACGGACACGAAGGTCTCCGTTGCTGCCTTCGCTCAGCTTCACGGACTGTGCCTCTAGGAGTGCGCCCTCTCGCTCGACGGCCTCTCGCCATTGCTGCCTCGCGGTAGCCAGCTTTGCCTCGCTATCCCCTGTTTCCGATAATCTCTGTTCCAAATGGGCTCTCTCGTTTTCGATGGTTGTTGTCTGGTCGGACAGTGCCCGGAGCGACTCGAGTCGCTGTTGGATCGTGGCGTTTTCGGATGCGGCTGCCTCATACCGGGCCCGGTGGGATTCGAACTCGTTCCTGGCTTCGGCGAACGGCGTCGCCAGGCCAGCGCCAAGCTGATCGATGGCCTCCACGATGTTCTGTAGTGCGGCGAGTATGCCTCTAATCTGTCGGTCCAGGCTCTCCCGGATTGTGTCGAGGGGACCGGCGGGCCGCGCGGGCCCCACCTGCGGGAGTTCGCTCACGATTTTGCTAAGGTCTTGACTGGCCGTCCGAATCGCCGCAGCTGCGGATGTGGTCGCCGCCGAGTAATTTTCCGCTAGACGCAGCCCCTGGGCGAACTCCGGATGCGCATCTATCGCCTTCCTGTGCTCCTCCGGCAGGTCGCGAACCTCTTCGGTGAGGCCTCGGATTTGTTCACGTTTCGAAGTCAGTTCCAGACCGAGTGCTTGCACTTGAGCGAGGAGGTTTCTGCGAGATTCACTTCGCTCAAATGCCTGTCTTAGGTCGCTTGTTGCGGCGTCGAGTTGGGATTTGTTCGTGGCCAGGTCCTGGGCAATCGGGCTCCTCAGGAGTCTCGTGAGCTCCCGCGCCCTCACACTGACGTGGGAGAGTTGTTTTTGGCTGTACCCTTGTATCTGAGCGAGGCTCTGGATTGTTTCCTCGCTGGCTTCGCTTTCCTCCCGGTCGGCGACCTTCAGATAGACCCTGCCCGTGGATCCCTCTCTGCGAATTCGGTGGGGCACCCCGTTCCGCATATAATGCACAAGCACCTCGCCCTCCCACTGGCGGAGGGTTGCCGTGATTAGGGACCGTCGTCGCCTCTCAAAGTCTGGAAGCTCTGGGGCCTCATCCTCGTGATGGACGTAGGGTTGGTCGCAGAGCGCCCAGCGCACATATTCAAGGATCGTAGACTTACCGCTTCCCCGCCCCCCGATGATCGTATTGAACTGGGAGTTAAATTCGACCGCAAACGGCCCGAAGTACTTGGAGTTGGTCACCTCGATTCTGGAGATGTAATTATCTGGTAGGGTCGGCGTGGAGTACCGGAGTCTCGATTCGGGCGCTAGGCAGGCTTGTCTGAGGCCCTCCGTCGAGGGGATCGACCATTTGATCCACGTTGTGTGCTCCCCGAGGCGCGAGAAGTCCCGAGACCGGGAATCCGACGTCTGTATCAGCCCCACTCGCTTGTTTCCCCACGCCGGTTCCTTCCCATCGACGATCAGGCGTCTGCCGTGGGCGAGGCACGAGCCGTCGACGTACCCGCCGACGCATTTCATGTTTCTGTATCTCTCGGAAAAGCCGGGTCGCAGTATGGTGTCGTCCCCGCCGTCGTTTACGTTGGGCAGGACGATGAAGCGGTCTTTGATGGATGGGCGTTGTTCGAGTCGCCGGTAGATTTCGTCTAGGGCGCCTATGGGCAGCCTGTTCACGGGGCTCTGCGCTTTGGCGTCCCGTGCGGATGCTTGGTTTATGCCGAGGTTTGCCATCGCCCATTCGAGGTCCTCGTCGCGCACGTCTGGGTCAAAGAGCACCAGCGCCTGGCAGGGGACGGCAAGGGTCAATTCCATCCCCGGGAATACAACGATCTGCGCTGCTCCCGGGATGCGCCGGCCGCCGTCGTCTCGTCTCGCTCATCGCTGCCTGGCGAAGGTACGGAAACATCGCGAGGTCGTGATGGTCCGTGATGGCGATCGCCGCAAGTCCCCTTTGGCGGCAGGCTGAGATGAACTCGGCTGCGTATGATCGTCTTTCCTCGTCGGTGACGGGGCATTCGCCGACCCACCTGTTGTCACGAGGGCTGTGAACCTGCAGGTCGCAGCAGTGGAAATGTGCGCCGACGTCCATTTGGCTTCGGCTCCCAGCCGGAGGATACCAACGGAGGTCAATACGCACAAGCGGTGGTCGAGTGCGTGTGCGTTTCGGCCCTGGCCCTCTCCACTATGCACGAGCGAGGCTGCGGCGCTCCCCGGCCACGGGCCGGCCACCGCGTCGGCGGCCGTCGGGTCAGTCGCCGCGTGCGCCGTCGCTCCCGGGCGCTCGGGGCGTGCGCATGGGTCCGCAGTAAGCGCCCGGCGATTGCCGGGAAGCTATTTTCGGGCGCCAGATGGTGCCGGTGGGCCACGTGTTCGTTCCGCAGATCGACTTGGCTTTAGTTCGTCCTCCCGCTAAGCTGCCCCTTGGACAGGAGTAGCATGGGCAAACGTGCAGCTCGACCGGATAACCCGTTTGAAGCGGATAGCGTTTTGTATTACCCGCATATAGAGTTTTCCTCAGTCGAGTGGCTGAAGAGGGCTCTGACCATATGGGATCGAGTTTGCCGAATCGTCCCCTCGTCCTATCTCCCGCAGGACCCCGATGAGGTCCGTGAGGCGGCCGATGCCGGACTCGTCCTCGATCTTCGACTCACCCAAGAGGACTTGGCCCAGGTCAGCGAGGAGTTCACCGAGTTCCTCGACTCCCTCTTGGGGCGCCCCGCCGGACTTTGCCCTACGCACGAAGACTCTACAATTCACGAGGAGAAAATCGACGCGCGCCTGCGGCCGCTGATGCGAAGCTTGTGTGCGAAGGTTAGCGCCGACGAGTGGCTGCAGCTCCCCGGGGGAATTGCGGATGGTTATATGCTGTTCCTTGCCGAGGTGGTCGCCCGGCGCCGTAATCTCCCGCGGCTCGCCGACGACCCTGATGTTTTCACCGTGATCCAGTTTTATTCATGCGGCGGAGACATCAGCGATTGCGTTTACGATCTGCAGGCACCGGAGTATGCGTCGGCGCTGACGCTGGAAACAGTCGTCCCTTCGGTAATAAAGGAGACCCCCATGAAGACGGTCCTCGAATTCCGGAAGAAGTACGAGGAGGGGCGGGCCCAGTTCCGATCCGGCCTGACGACCCTGGTAAATGACCTGGTTGAAATTGAGAATTTTGAGTTTGCAAGGGAGGCGCGTGATAGAGGCCTCCGGGCATTCGCTGACCATTTTTCCTCGACGCTGCTATCGGTTGCCCTCCCGATGGCCACGGCCGCGTTCGGTGTGTTCGCCGCTGCTGGCGCGCCGCACGACCCCTACACCGGCGTAAACATAGGCAGTTCTGCCGCCATAGGTGCAATCGCCGCGCTCGGGCAGGCGGGCGTCGATTATCGCAGGAACTGGAATCCTTCGAAGGCCACCTACTTTCTCGGCCTTGAGAGAGATCTCGGTTCGGGGCGCAAGCTGGCGGCCCCAGATTTCACCCGCCGTATGGAGGAGTTCATCAATGACTAGCCCTCCGCCGCCAGCTTGATGAGGCCCCTGGCGCGCCGGCTGCGTGTCCCGTCGGTACGGCGGGCGGCCGTTCAGCCTGGGTCGCTACGACCTGGGCGATTGCGGGCAAATAGTCGGCCACTCGGAAATTATCCCCGCGTCTTGCGGTCCCTGCTCTGATGTCGACGCCCACTTGGAGGTATGGTCGACCGCCCGGAAATTGGCGACTCTTTACTCACGGATTTAAGAACTTGTTTCGAGATCTCCGCAGTCGTTAAATGGATATCGGTGTGCTTTGGGATCGCAGTGAACGCGATGCCCTCCTCGCGCACGACCATCTGGGCGCACTCCACCCAGGCGATCTGACTCTGTGGAACAGAAAAGTGTGCCGAGGCAGCAACCATCTCAAGCCTGTCAATTTGAAGGCTGTCCAGTTCCTCCTCCAATTTCAGGCGAGCCGCCCTGACCTCGTCCGATTGGTCGGGGAGACCAAGCCAGGGAGAGAAATACTCGGCATCCGAGGCCCAGTAGCTCGTTTCACACACGGCCGGATCGACGCCCCTTTGCTCACCGAGCACAGCGATTAGGCGCAGGGTGAGCTTCGCAAGTTCCGGGGTGAGATCCACAACCGCGAAGTCGCATCCCCCGTTGTTTTCCGGGTTGTTGCTCCACACTTTCAGGATGACCCGCACAATCCCTCCTCACTCCACTTCCGCACGCTGGCGTTGCACGGCCACATGCGGACCTTCCTCTGTTTGCAATACTGGCCGCTCAAGAAAATTCTTCGCCAACTTCCACGAGATCGGCCCGCTCTCTTCCGGTATGCGGATCGAACCTGCCTTCAAGGCATTGCCGATCCAGGCAAGAAACTTTTCTTTGTTCCCCTTTACCAGCACAGGTGAGCATCCCAGCCCCAGTAGCGGCCGGATCGCCTTTCGCCGCTCGAGCTCTCGCGTGAACCAAGGCGTCCACTGCGGCACGACTGGCAAGCCAAAGCGCCGCGCTACGCGGTAGAGCACAAACACAGGGTCGTCGTGGCACAGGACCGTGCGATTCCCCTCGCGGTCCGCCCCCGGCCTCGTTTTCAGCATCTCCGCTGACAATGCCACCAGGTGCCGGACTGGACGTTTCCGGCCCTGTAGCGCCACGCTTCCGCGAAAGCATTGCGCCTCCGGACCGAGAGAAGCCACAAACGGAGCGCCGCCCGGAACTCGCATCTGGAAGAATGCTCCCTCAGTCACCGCTGCCCACAAGGCAGCAATTTCAGCATCGCTCCCCAGCACCGAGAGGAGGTGAGCGCCCGCCGACCCACGCTCTTCCTTCGCCGGTTCCGCGACGAGGCGGTCCAGGTAAACCCGAATCCGCGTGGTCGTGTCCTTCACGCGCTTGGTGAACTCCAGCGTTCCAAAGCGCTCGTGAGCGTTTTTCATCCCTTGCTCCTCCTGCCATGCACCCCTGTTTCACAAGGACGTGATCCGTTCTGCGCTTGCTCGAAAGCCAGCCACGCCAGCACGACTGTCGTATTCATGGCGTGAACCAAAATGGTGACGACCCGGAGGCACCGGCAAGTTCACGCTTCAGCACCGCTTCACACCGGCCCGCTCCACCGGGGAAAATTGGTTGAGAGACCTTGGGCCAGCCAACCTAATTCACGCTTTGGCACCGCGGGAACCCCGTTCCGAACCCCCGCGGGGGCTTGAAGGCGTGCGCGCCCTTCTCAGCGCAGCCCTCTTTATGGCGGCCACAGCCGCTCCGTACACCTTCCAGTATTTCTTGGCCTCTTCCACTTCCGACCACCGGACCACTCCATCCGGTTCTACCCTCACGGCTGGATAGTTGCTTTCATGAAGCGCCTCGGCGTGATGCCACTCGTTGCCATCCGAAACAATCAGGTGATCGCCGTAAGCACCCGGACACGAGCCGCCACAAACCAAAAATGGGCGGCCCGTCAACCCGGTCAGCTCGTCATAGTGTCCGTAGTTGGCCTGCTCATCCACCATCACAACCGCACCCGGGATTTCTTTTCCATCCGCTGACAATGCCTTCGATTCTTCGAGCCGATAACCCATTGTCTCGAAAACATCCTTGTCTCGCTCGGCGCAAACGAGCGTTGAGTAGCACCGCTCACCCATAGTTTTGCCTCCTTCCTCTCGCGGACGAGTTATTTCAGGCTGGCAATCTCTCCGGTGCAGAAGACCAGCGTCAGCTCGTTCGAGAACCGCTCTTTCTCTCGAATGACTGTCTTCTCGTCTTCCTCCTCTTGCGATTTGTCCACTAGCTTGATCGACTGCCAGTGGGCGATGTGATGGAGGTCTCCCTGACCGAAGATTCCGTTGAGCATTCCCGCCGTGCAGAGCAACCCGACGTGCCCACCATGCAACGGGGTCAGCGGCCGGCCACTGGTGCCTGCTTCTTGCGCGAAAAGCACCGGCGTCGCCTGGCGATAAGCGGACGACCTCGCCAGCAAGTCCTCAATCTCGTCCAGCGGAAGCCCCCGGTAGACCATGCGCACAGGGTTGCTTGGCGGCGCTGGATATTGCCGATCGGGTTCCGATGGCAGCGGCAAAAGCCGCTCTGGATCCCTCGCCAGCGAGGCATACCATTGCCGGGCTCGGGTAATGTCGTTGTCCTGGAGGCGCTCCCTCTCATGCCGGCTGCGCCGCACGCCAAATGCCACAACCTGCTTGTAGCGGATGCTTTCCGGATCGGTGAGCCGGTACACGCCCACATCGCGGAAGTGGACTGAGAGCACCCCGCTGCACTCCCCGATCCGCACCCCAGGAATGACGAACACCAGCACCCCGCCGGGCTTCAGCCAGCGATAGACATGCTCCAGGAAGAGACGCTCCATGCGCTGCGATTTCTGCTCACCGAGTTCGAAATCGTAGGGGGGGTTCAGGTAAATCATGGAGAACGAATCGACTGGACACTGCACGTCAAAACAGTTTCCCTGGGTTACCTCGTTCGCAATCGAGCGCGCCTGTTCCGCCCGGTAGGCGTCCAGTTCGATTCCGCAGCGAAACAGCTTTGCATCGGATGTGATCTTGGCGAAAGCGACCCCATCCCCGATGCAAGGGTCGAGCGCGGAACACTGTTGGTCAGGAAACCGCAGGAACCTGCGGATTCGCTCGGCCTCTGGAATCGGAAGTGGGTAAAACCCCAGTCGTTCACGCCCTGCAAAACGCATCGCTTCCTCCCTCTGCTTGTCTTTTTTCAGTGCAAGAATGTTGGGGGGCGAAATTGACGGTGGAATTGACCGAATCTACCTCCCAAAGTGGCTCTCCAATCCTGCTCCTAAGCTGTGACGGCACAGGGCGTTACGGCAGAGTGCCCGGTTATTTGGCAGATCGTCTGACCGGTGCTAGAGTCCGCACCGCTATGGGGGTCGCACTCCAAGCCAACCCTGAGCGACCGCTGGATGTGGGCCAGCGGCGGGTTCTGCGGACGAATCTAACCGGTGCCAAGGCAGAGTGCGCCTTCACCGATGGCACTTCCATCCTGGTCTCAACTTTCTTGGCATCCTTCATTCGACCGGGAGACGAACTGCGCTTTCCTCTGGCGCTCGAAACGGTCAACGCCGGCACGGAGATTTACGTCCGCAACACAAACCCAGAGACGAGAAGGCGGGATATTTTTCAGGCGCCGATTGGCTACGCGGCACAACCCCGCAAGGACAAGCGAAATAGTCCCTTCGTATTCGCGGAAGTGGTCAGCGACCATTTGGGGATCTCGGCGATCCATCTCCGTTGCGAGACGGTGCGAGATTATTTCTATGTCGGCAATCGTCGCCGGGCCTGGGACCGACAGCCTTCCTTTTACGAGTTGCTGCGGGTCAATCCCAACGTGTCGCCAGCCGAGTTGCGTCTTGCCTTCAAACTTCGCAGCCTGGAACTCCGCACAGCCCGAGCATGCCCAAGCGACATCGCCACCTTGGAGCGTGCCTTCAACATCCTCGCGCGTCCAGAGCTGCGCACCTGTTACAACGCTCTCTTGGCTGATCCCTCAGTCGCCGCGCTCTTCCCGTATGGCGGCTTCGGTTCTCTACTCGTTGCAGGAGACCTCTCACGCGATGGGACGGCCTTCTACGTCTCTCGCATTCTGTCCTTCTTGCCCGAGCAACGATGGAAGCACTTCCAAGCACCATTGCGAAAATTCGTGTTTTACGGCGATCGCGCCGTCTATCGAGACTCCCGTCGCAAGTTGGAGATTCTGTTCGACAAAGCCGCCCTGCCGTTATTGTGGGATTCGACTTGGAACCAATGGAAACACCTGATGGGTGCCAAGATCGGGGTCAAGGCGACATTCGTTCAGAGAGGCAAATATCTCGAACGCGCCGGCGCATGGCATCTCGTGAAGTGGGAGACCGCGCTTCCCAGCCGCATCGAAGTCGCGCTGCCCGCAAACCTGGCTGAGCAAGTCGCCGAAGCCCGCAAAACGCACCAGCGTTTCGGGCAGTTCGCCGCGGCCCTCGATCAAATCCGCCTGCGCATCGAATCTGCCCCGGTCGAGAGAGCCGATCTGCAAAAGCTCTGTGCCAGCCTGGGCCTTCAGGGCGATTTCGACGTTTCTCTAATCACTTGGAGGCCAGACTACGACGCCTTCTATTACAAGCAACTCTCAAGGCGCGCCCGCCGGCTCTTTCTCTTTCGGTCGGAGTACATCTTTGATCTTGAGAGAAACGTGATCGTCGAGACGCCCCAACTGGGCCACGCGACGTACGTCTTCTCGATGCCTGGCAACATGACCGAATTCTTGGCCCTCTACAGCCGTGTCTCCAAGGACGACATTCGCCACAACCGCGCCAACGTGGCAGAAAAGCTCGCCTTCTTGGGCCGTCTCATCCACGGCACCAATTCCCGGCTGTGGCTGAAAGAACTCAAGGCACGCCTTGGAGAAACTGTGGATTATGCGGAAGCCTCTGATTGACTGATTGGCAGGGATTGTGGCGAGCCCGGATTCAGAACGGAATATCGTCTCGTCCCGGCATCCTGGGTGCCGCTGGGCGTCGCGTCGCTTCCAGGGCCGCCGGCGCTCCCGTTCGCCCCGCGGCCAAGAACGCGCAAAGACGTCACAACGACCTCTATGACGGTCCTGGTCACGCCTTCCCGGTCCTCGAACTGTCGCGTTTGCAGGCGTCCTTCGACGAACACATGGTTGCCTTTGGCGATCAGCTTGCCGGCGATCTCCGCCTGCTTGTTCCAAGCGACGCAGCGCACCCATTCGACCCTCTGCCGATTTCCTTTGTTTTTGTCCCGGAAAGATTCATTGACGGCGAGCGAGAAATTGGCCACTGTCTTCCCAGACGCGGTGGATCTCACTTCGGCATCCCGCCCGGCGTTCCCAATGAGCATTACCCGGTTGACTCCGACATTCGACATGTGATTTTCCTCCCTCTAGCGGTTCGCTTCCCTCAATGGTCGGAACAGACGCCACATACACCTCGCCTCTCACCCAGGCCGCATACGAGAGCTGGACCATGGTCAGGCGAAGATGCACAGGACCCCGGATTGGCGGCGGTAGTTATCAAGTCCGCGATCAGTCACAGAAGCCTGTAAGCGCACAGGGGCTTGCGTATCGGCGAAGCACTCCATGGGTCAACGAAGCAAATCCCCTTTGCTCAAGGGATTGCGGCTGCTCCAATTTGTGCGTGGCGATGCCCAGAAACTTGAAGGTTTATGGGGGTCGGTTAGGATTCCGTTATCCATGGCACTGGCAACGAAGGCAATTTTAGGCGGGATCGGCAACAGCACGGATCGAACAGGGAACGAGGGGGCAAACAAGCCAACCCTCGTTGCCTGCGTGGTGTTCCGAACCCGGGATCCCGAACAGCTCGTCGAGCTCCTGCGCGAGGCATTGACGGGGATTGCCGAACATTCCCCGCCACTTCCCATGGTGTCGAAGGCGCCTCAGCCGCGGACAGACCCCGAAGATCCCTGGCTCAAGCACCCGGAGGCTGCCGCATATCTCGGCATCTCGAAAAGCACCCTTTACCAATACGCTTGCCAGCAGAAGATCGAGTGCCGAAAGTTTGGTGGCCGCCTCGAATATCGTCGTTCCACTCTCGACCAGTTCAAGAACCGGCAAATCCGCCCGGCTCAACGCTGGTTCCCGCGGCGGGGTATAATCCCCGAGGCGCTCGGCTCCGGCAAGTGAGAGGAGCGCCAGTGGGACTCTACAAGAGGGAAGACTCGCGGTTCTGGTGGATGGCCTACACGGTGAACGGTGAGCAACGGTGCGAATCGACCAAAACACTCAGCAAAGAGCTCGCAAAGAAAATCTGGAAACACCGCGAAGCCGAAATTGTGCTGGGGCGATTCAAGGTCGGTTGGCCCGGGGATCGAATGACCTTCGCAGAGCTGTGCGAAGAGTTTTTTCGATCCACAGTTCAACGCTTTCTCCGAAGAGCCAGGAAAACCATCAAATGTTTTTAAAGAACCTGCGAGGTTATTTGGAGGACCGCAAATTGACGGAGATCGATGAGCGGGCCGTTGTGGAGTATCGCAATTACCGGCACCGCCAGCCGTTAAAGCGGGACCCGCAGCGAACGGTGAAAGGAGCCACGGTCAATCGGGAGTTGGCTTGTCTACATTGCATCTTCCAGTTCGCGCTCAAGCGAAAATACGTCGGCGAGAATCCGGTTTCCGGCGTGAAACATTTCGATGAGCGCCACGAGAGGCCATCCAAGAGAATGCTCGCTGTTGAAGAAGAACATCGGATCCTCGAAGCGGCACCCGCGCACCTACGGGTAGCGATTGTGTTGCTAGTTCAGACCGGTGGTCGAACCTACAGTGAGGGCCTGTCGCTCAAGTGGGACCAAGTGGATTTGGTTCATGGCGTCCTTCACCTCGGCGGCAGCGTCAAGACTGCCGATTCGGCTCAGCCGCTACCGCTCAGCCGATTGGCCTGTGATGTCCTCAAGGAGTGGAAGAAGGAACAAAACCCGGAGAGCCAGTACGTGTTTCCGAGTCCCCGCAGTCCCGGCAAGCCAATTCGGAGTGTCAAGCGGGCGTGGCGAACGGCTTTGGTGAAAGCGGCCGTGCCGTATTTCCCGATTTACAATCTGCGCCACGTATTCTGCACGCGGCTCAGCTGGGTCGCTCCAGATGCGGTGGTGCAGCGGGCGATGCGGCACAGCAGTCCAGAGACGAAACGCCACTATCAGCTCGGAATGGTCGACCAGGTTCGTGAGGGCATCGAACGAGCGAACGAACGGGCCTACCAGGACCCCGAACTACTACGTTTTCACTACGTTCGGCCAGAAGCAAAGAAACAGGCTGCGAACCAGCCCGTAAGTCGTTAAGATAGAAGGAGAAAAACGGGGCGCCCGTAGCTCAGGGGATAGAGCGTCTGCCTTCTAAGCAGAGGGTCGCGGGTTCGAATCCTGCCGGGCGCGCCATTTTCTTCAGGTCCAACCCGGAGACATGGGTATCAACGCGGTTTTCAGGGAGCGTTCGGTCCCTTCTGGTGTGGCGCTGCACGATCGTCTACACTGAAGCCAGATTTAGTCTTTCCTGCTGTTCCCGCTGCACGTTTGGTTGTGTCCATGCGAGTCCGCAAACGACCGCCGCGCTTTTCGCCCGGCTTCGCGCTCTCTTGTTTTCCCAACGCGCTGAAAAATTTCTACCGGAACGACTCGCTCACCTATGCGGGCGCGCTGGCGTTCTTTTTCCTGCTCGCCCTGTTCCCGCTTCTGATTTTTGTGGCAACGGCTCTCGCTTACGTCCCGGCTCCCGACCTCTTCCACGAAATCGTGAAGGTGATGTCGTCGATCGTGCCGGCCGAGGCGATGGGACGCGTGGAGACGGTTTTGGCCGAAGTTCTGCGGAAGGACCCGGGCCTGCTATCGTTTGGAATCGTGGCCAGCATCTGGATCGCTTCGGCGGGATTCGAAGCGATGATCAACGCCCTCGATCGCGTGTACGAAGCGCGGCAGTCGAGGCCCTATTGGAAGAAGCGGCTGCTGTCGCTCGGGTTGACGGTGCTGATCGGAGGGATGATCATCGCGGCTTTGGTGGCCGGTCTGGTGGGGCCATTCTTTCTTTCTCGACTGCCGGCGTCGGCCGGCATGAATTCGTCCCTGGTCGCGCTGTGGCACTTCGTGCGCTGGGCCGTCATCCTGCTTTTTCTGGCGCTCGCCATTCAGATCCTGTACTTCGCGGGGCCGAATCGCGAGCAGTCCTTCCGCGAACAATGCCCCGGAGCCATCCTGGCGGTTGCCGTCTGGATCGGGGCTTCCCTTCTGCTCGATCTCTACCTGATCCATTTCACGAGTTACAGCGAGACATACGGCGTGATGGGAGCCGTCATCGCGCTGCTGATCTGGTTTTACGTCACGGCACTGGCGCTGCTGCTTGGCGCCGAGTTGAACGCTGAAATGATTCGCCAGAAGGCGGGCAGGTCCCTGTGGGAGTTGGCTGTCTGACCGGCGCCCTGGCTTCTCAGGTCCTCGCTCTCGCTCGCAATGCGGCCGGGCAACGCCGCCTGGATTCAAGTGGAACGCTGCTGCTTGCGGCCCGTTTGGCGCGGCCTTCGGGTCGCCGGGGACGAGGACCGCGCCGGACGACCAGCCTTGCCGCCGGTTCGGCGCGGGCGTTGCGGTTTCGAAGCCGCGGCGTGAGCTTCACTCGCGGGGGCAGGCGCGGCCGGGGCCGCGGCGCCGAGGCGGGACATGGCGTCGAAAAGTTCACCGACGCGCTGTTCTATATTCGCGAGCGCTGGGAGGACCTGCTGAAGCGTGGCATTCTGGGCGCGCAGAAGATCGAGCGCCGCTCCGGCCTGCTCCGGCACGGTGAAACCGAGCGTTTGCCGGGCCTTGTTGACGAGATTTGTGACGACGTCCCGCGTCGCATCATTCGTTTCCAGTTCGGCACGCTCGAGCAGCGGCAACGCCTCTCGTGTCCGCCCTTGCGAGAGCAGGAGCGCGCCCAGATTCCCCGCCGCTTCGCGGTCGGCCGGCTCGTACCGTAGAGACTGGCCGAAACCAAGTTCCGCCAGGCGAGGCCGGGAACAGGCAGCCTGCGCCACTGCCCAATCGTTCCAGAGAGTGCTCGTCGGCTGCCCGGCAAGCGCTTCACCCAGAAGCCGGGCGGCGGGCTCGAACAGCCGGCTGGCGAACAGTTGAATGGCCTCCGCCGATTTCTCCGTGGCATGACTCGTCCCCGCAATCGGGCGCCGGCCGGCGAAGCCGGCTAAAAGCTCGCGGAAATAGGGGCCGAGCAAAGGCTCGTGCGCCTTCATCCGCTCCCGGGAGATGGAAATTTCGTCGGGAAGGGCGGCGCGGAGGAATGTGCGGCTGAATTCCTCGTAGGCCAGCCACTCGCGGTCGGCATCCTCGAGTTCGTAGGTGGGTACCGCGCAATCTTCCAGGTCGATCGTGATGCCCAGTTCCCGCAGCCGTTCCGTCGCCGCCCGCCGGACATCGGGGTTGCGCGTGATTTCATCCATGTCGAGGATGCAGTCGGCGGATTGGGCGCAGTGAACGCTGGTTAGCACCGAGAGATCGAAAAACGAAGGGTAGAGCAGAGCGACGTTGGCCGCCGTGAACGCCTGATAATGTTCCCATTCCTCGCTCACGGTGGGGCGCGCCAACCGGGGGAAGTCGAGCCAGGACGGAAGGCGCCGCAACGGCGCCTTTTCATGATTCTGCCCGAAAATCATCGAAACATACGTCGCGAAGGGATGGCCCGGGTGTGAAAGAAACGATTTCCAGAGTTGCAGCGGGCGACGCAACAGCAGGATCTGGATCGGCCGGAACTCGCGCGACAGCCAGCCGGCGCGCAGCAGCCCGCGATTGAACTGGAGCACGGCCCTCTGCCCGTGTGACTCGGCATAATCGATCAGATTGGCGATGTAGCGGCGCAGCGGCTCGTCCGGCTCCGTCTCGTCCAGACAGTAACGCTCGAAGCTGAAGGATTTCTCGAAATACTCGACGCCCCCGGCGGGGGAGAAGGGGAATTCGGCAAAATAGAATTCGTCGTTCACCGGGTGTCGCAGGTTTTGCCAGATGTCAGGGCCGTTGTTTTGCCGAACCTCTTCGCGCGGATGGGTCAACACCTCGTGCAAAGGCTCGCAGTAGGCCCGATACCGCGGCTGGTCGCGGAACTTCTTCCAGATATACGTGCTGCTCGCTCTCCACATCGCCTGAATGAAGATCGGCGCGCCCATCCGCGGCTTCGGCGCTATATCCGGTTCCCGAACGGGAATCTCTTCCCGGCGGACAAAGATGTCGCCGTCATTCCGGTCCGCGAGCGCAAACATGCGCTTGCGTCCCGCCGGCAGGGCCGGACGCCTGAGCCCATTGAGAAAAGCCCTGAAGAAAGACAAGTTAAGGAACCTCTCATTTGTCGCGATCGGTCCGCGTACCATCCCGGCACAGCTTCGGTGGTTCGCGCGACGCGAATATGGATTTCGGGCCGCTTTGGGAATCGAGAACGCCAACGGCCCGGCTTTGCCTTGACGCAAGACAAGGAGTGCAATCCTGGTGCCACTTTGACGAGCCGTCTTCGTGGGCCACTCTGCCTCGGAGCGTTCGGGGTCCTTCGCCCCGATGCCTTCACGGATACGGGGCGGTCCGTATCGACAGGATCGGACCGCTTCGCTCAGGATGACTGGAGTTCTTGCCGCGCAGCGACGATGGTGATGCGCTTTGAGGGAAATTCGGACTAGAGAAGAGCGGCGGCGGTGGCGGCGGCGCCGATCAAGGGCGCCTCGGGATTGAGCACGACAGTGATGGGGATGGCGGCGAGTACGTCGTTGAGCGCGGCTTTCTGCGAGAAGGCTTCAACGAAACGGCCGGAGGTGAGTTTCGGCAGAATTTTTCCGGCGATGCCGCCGGCGATGAATACGCCTCCGCGAGCCAGTGTCTTCAGGGAGAGGTTGCCGGCTTCGGCGCCGTAGAGGCACACCCAGAGATCGACCGTCTCGACGCAGATGGAGCAGGCGCCGTGCAAAGCACGGTGAGTGATTTCCGCGGCGGGATCTTCGCCGTCGTCGTGGAAATCGGGATGGTCGACGCTGGGGCCGAGGAACTGGTGAATGGGGAGGAAGCCGCGGCCGGAAACGACGCTTTCGACATCGACCCAGGTGCGGGTTTGCTTGAGGAAGCGCAGCAGTTCGATCTCCTGCGCGGTGCGCGGGGCGAAATCGGAATGGCCGCCCTCGCTGGGAATCACGCTGTAGGCGCCGTTGCCGACGGGGACGCGAAAGGATTCGCCGAGGCCGGTGCCGGCGGCGATGAGAGCCTGGGTGGCGCCGGGCTCGGCCGTGCCGCGCTGGAGCGTGACGAGGTCGCCGGGCTCGAGCGCGTCGATGCCGGCGAATGTGGCGCCCATGTCGTTCACCAGGCGGACGTGCTCGGTGCCGAGGATTTTGCCGGCGGCGATGGCGTCGACCGGCCAGGCGAGATTGGTCGGATGGACCTGGTGGCCGATGACGGGGCCGGCGACGCCGAAACATGCCGCCTCGATTTTCGCGCCGGAATCCATCTCGCCAAGGAAGACGCGCAGCATATGCTCGAACGAATCGACTTCGCGGCTGTGGTAAATCTTCTGGTAGCGTTTGCGCAGGCGCTTGCCGTCACGATCGAACGCCGCGAGATTGCTTTTCGTTCCGCCGATATCGCCGCCAAGAATCATTTGAGTTCGCTCCCGGAATGGCCGCCCCCATCTTTTCGCAAAAGGCGCGACGTTGGCAAGCGCGGCGAGGAGCCCGGCGTGAACCCGGCTAGGAATTCACCGGCTCTTGAGGTATCTTGAACTGAAACCAACGGAGGACTTGATGGCCGAGGAAAACTGCGCGAATCCGGCAAAGCCCGCCGGCGAGCCCGCCAAGCCGGGCGAACGAACGGTGGTTTGCGTGAAGTTCGGGCGCGAGATGCCCGGGCTCGACCGCCCGCCATGGAAGGGCGAACTGGGCAAGAAGATTTACGAGAACGTGTCGAAGGAAGCGTGGCGGATGTGGATCGAGTATTCGAAGATGCTGATGAACGAATACCGGCTGAACCCGCTCGATCCGAACTCGCAAAAATTCATCGAAGAGCAGATGGAACAGTTCTTTTTCGGCGAGGGCGCGAAGCTGCCGGAAGGGTACGTTCCGCCGAAAGCGAAGTCGTAAGAGAAAGTCACCCGCTGTCCCTATTTCCCGATTCGCAGGCTTTCAGTTTCAAGGCGTGCATTCCGGGCTTGGATTCATCCGCAGAAGACCCCCTGCATGCAATGTATCCGTGTGAGGCGCCGCAAGACCCGCCCACAGCGGCTGAAGCCGCATTGAAAAGGGGCCGCTTACGGCACGGCTGAAGCCGTGCCTTTACGAAAAACGGAGTTGCCACACAGACTCTTACGGTACAGTGCTTGCGGAGAGTGAAGTAAAGCAACACAGCCAGGATTGGCTGTGCTACCGGGCGCGGCGGGCGGCGGGGTGCTCGACGGGCAACTCCGAGGAAAAGACAAAATTCAGCCTGGCGTGGGCTTCGCGCAGTGCGTGCTCGACCTGGGCGGGATTGGCGGCTCGCGCAAAAATGAAGCCGAGGTAGCTCGATCCTTCCGGCCAGGCCAGGACGGGATCGTGCTCGCGCGCGGTGATTTCGATTTCGGTGATCGCCGGCACGGCCAGCGCCTCTTCCCTTCCTTCCGTCTTCTCGAAAATTCCGCTCTTCGGCACGGGAATCATCATCACTCCCGATGCTTCGGGCTCGCGTTCATCCTCGACACCGGGGAGGCGCAGGGCGTGGCGCACCAGTAGTTCTTCGAGACCGATGCGGCGGGGACCGAAGCGGAGCGCGCGGGCGCAGAGGCCGCCAATCGGCCGCGGTTGCAGTTCGAGCGGCCAGGCGCGGCCTTCGTGGATGCGGAATTCGGCGTGGAGCGGGCCCTCAGTGAGGCCGAGCGCGGCAACCGATCGTTCGGCGCTGTCGCGAATCGCGGCTTGCACTTCCATGGGCAGGCGCGAAGGCGTGACGTAGATCGTCTCCTCAAAAAATGGCCCTTCGAGCGGGTCAGGCTTGTCGAAAATCGCCAGGACGCGCAGGCACCCAGCCGACAGCAATCCTTCGACGGCCACTTCCCTGCCCGGGATGTAACTTTCGACGAGCAGGCGATCGAGATCGGCGCGGCGGCCGGCTTGCAGCGGCGGCGACTCAACGAGCGCGCGAATACGGCGAACGGCGTCTTCAAAACCGGCAGCGTCGTCGGCGCGAATCACGCCCTGGCTCGCCGCGAGCACGAGCGGCTTCACCACGCAGGGAAAGTGAACGCGCGGCAGAATCGCGGCGAGCGGCTCGTCCAGGGAGAACGCGAAAAAGCCGGGCACCGGCAGACCGGCGGCGCGGAGCACCTGGCGCTGGCGAAGTTTCGTGCGGCAGTTTTCCGCGGCCTCCACCGGATTGCCCGCGAGGCCGAGCCGGGCCGCGGCGTGGGCCGCGGCGAGCGTCGGATGATCGCCGATGGCGAGCACGGCATCGATCGGCGATTGGCCGGCACGGCGAACGATGGCTTCGGCGGCGTCTTCGGGATTTTCGAACCGCAAAGGGAGCGCGGCATCTCCCCAGGGATCATCGAGCTGATGGCAGCGATCGGTGCCGAAAACCACTTCGACGCCCAAGCGCCGGGCGGCTTCGGCGAAGCTGCTCGTCTGATACCCGAGTTTGCTCGCGAGCAGGAGAATGCGTTTTGGTTGGACGGACGCGCACATGGCAAGCCGGGTTCCAGCCTACCACGCGGCGGGAGAACGCCTCAAAGCACCGTAATTGGCGGGAAGTCCCGTCGGTAGGGGCGACCTGCGGTCGACCGGCCCGAACCGGCACGAATCCCGATTTCTCGCAAAAGCCCACTTTCCCCGCGAGCTTGTCGCGAAATTCGCGACTGCCGGCAGGTCCTGTAGCGCCGGCCTTCAGTGTTCGTTGCCAAGACATCCTTTACACCGGTTGCCAGGACATCCTTTACACCTGGCTGTGCTCTTCCGGGTGTGGGTTTGGGTCCGAGCAGGTCCCGGAGGGAGCCCGTAGGGCGACCGGAGGGACCTGCTCGGCGGCGATTGCCGCGTCCCTCGTGTGCTCGATCACCAGCGGGCGGCTTTGCCCGCTCGCCAGATCGATCTCGCGAATGTACATGTGCCGGTAGCTGACCAGCAGCTTGCCGTCGAACCGTTCGACCCGTACCCGTCGCTCCGCCAGCGCCTGGCACACAAACAGCCGTTGCCGACCCTCGACCAGACTCCCTTGCGTGTTCAGCTGCCGCACCTCGCTCCCCTCCGGGTATTCCCAGTCCCGTGGTCGCTCCTGATAGGCCCGTCGACTCGGCCGGTAGCGATCAGCCGGTCGCTGCATCCCCAGCGCTTCATGCGGCCGCCGATGGTTGTAGCTTTGCCGAAACTCTTCCAGCACACCCGGCCACTGCTCGATCCGCTCGGGAACGCCGCGGCGCCGCAACTCCTCCCCCAGCGTCCGGTGTAGCCGCTCGACCTTCCCCTGCGTCTGCGGATGGCGCACCTGTCCGTAGTACAACCGGATCCCTTGCTCGATCAGCCGCACCGACAACCACGTCAGCCCCCACCCGTTCGTCGTCGCCCACCAGAGCGAGCCGTGGTCCATCAACATCGCCTCTGGCAATCCGTATTCCCGGAACGTCGCGACCAAGCTCGCGTAGGCCAACTCCGCCGTCAGCGCGCTCAACGCGTGCAGCCCGACCAGGTAGCGGCTGTGATCGTCCTCGATCGTCAACGGGTGGCACTCGCCGCCCTCGAGCGGGTACTTCCCCTTGGTATCCATCTGCCAGAGCTGGTTCGGCTCGGACCGCTCAAACGTCTTTGGCGCTGGCCCGTGTACGTCCTTGGCGATCAGATCGTGCCGCTCCAGAATCCGATGAATCGTCCGGACCGGCACGTGAATCCCCTGCTCATCGCGCAGCACCACGTGCAACTTCTTCGCTCCCCAGCCGGTCTGCTCCCGCAGGGCCACCACCTGCTGCTCGGTCCCCTCCGGCGTGCGCGCCGGCGTCCGATGCGGTCGCCGGCTCCGCTCCACCAACGCCGTCACCGTCCTGGCTTGCTCGTAGCGGCGCCGCCACACATACCCGGTCGGCCGCGAAATCCCAAACTCCCGGCATAACTTCGCCAGCGGCTCCCGGCCATCGACGGCCCGAACCACAAACCGCACCCGCTGCTCGCTCACGTCCACGCTCCTCCAAGGCATCGCTCCCGACCTCCTCGGTCGGAAACTCTATCCCACCTGTAAAGGATGTCGTGGCAACCACTGTAAAGGATGTCCTGGCACCATACACTTCAGGGCGGCACGTTCCCAGCCGCGGAGAAGAGCTGGCGGGCTGAAGACCGCCTCTACACAACCCTCTCGCTGCTTCGGCCAGATTCCTTGTGAGACATGCGCGCTAGACGAAAGAATCGGGATGGTGGAGCTTTGCGCGGGCTTTGCGGATGGGGGCCAACTGGTCCCCGGTCGGTTCGGCTCAACAATACCAGGGCTCGGTGAGATACGGGATGGCGGCGCGGGCGACGCGAGGGCGATCGTGCGGGGGCGGCGGTGCCGCATCCCGGCCGGCCGCGACGGCGGCGCGGGCCGCGCTTTCGATGCGAGCAAACGTTTCGGCGCGAGAAAGGCTTTGCGACTGGCTGTCTTTCACCATCTTCTCGATTTCCCGCTGCAAGTGATCGACGCGCGCGTCCCGATGTCGCCAGGGATAAACGAGGCTCTCGGGATCGAACGGCGCGAGGACATCGCGCATCTCTTCGAGTTCGAGCAGGCGCGAGCCGGCGGGAACGAGCAAACGGATGGCGAGCTGCACGGGCGCGACGCCTTCGGCGAGCCCAAGGGATGCGAGCGTGTCGAGGAAATCGGCGTAGCCGTCGAGCGTGGTCCAGGGCGTGAAGGGGATGAACGTCGGCTGCAGCGCCAAACCGGCCTCGTCGAACAGGCGCACGACCGCGAGGAAATCGGCGCGCGTGTGGCCCTTTTCGAGGCGCGCGAGGACGGCGTCATCGAGCGATTCGACGGCGGTGGTGACGAAGAGGCAACCGGTATAGCGGAGCACGGCCAGGTCGGCGCGGCGGGCGAGCAGATGCTCGACCTTGATCGTGGCGTCGTAGGTGACGTTTGGAAATTCATTGTGGAGCGCGCGGACGATTGCGAGCGCGTGGCGCGGGCCGTTGAAAAAGTCGGGATCGCCGAAGGTGATGTGGCGAGCGCCCGCGCGGACCTGCTGGCGAATGTCCTCGATGACGATCCCGGGAGGCACAACGCGGAAAACGCCGTTGTAGACCGGGACGATCGGGCAATGGCGGCAACGATGCTTGCAGCCGCGGCTCGCTTCGGTGTAGCCGACGACGGCGCTCGTGCCGCCGGGCAGGCTGAGCTTTGCGTAGCGGTCGAGCGGGACCAGACCGCAGCGATCGGGAACCAGGAATTTCTGGCGATCAAGGGAGATGACGGGCTCGGTCTGGCGGCAAGTTCCTTCAGGGGCTGAAGCCCCTGTCTCGCATGGCTGCGAATGTCGGAGCTGAAGCTCCGACCCCCGAGGATTACCAGTCGCCGCCTGGGCTGCGGCTTCGGCTGCCATGCGATCGGCGAGGTCCGCCAGGCCCTGTTCGAATTCGCCGCCGAGAATGGCGTCGACGCCGAGACGGCGGAGCCAGGATTCGTTGACCGGAGCGTAGAGACCGTAGAAGCAGAGTTTCGCGCGCGGATTCAGGCGGCGAACCGGCTCGATCAATTCGACGGCCAGGCGCGTTGCCGTGTGCATGGGGACGTAAAAGGCGACGAGATGCGCCTGGCGCAAGGCGGACTCGTCGAGCGGCTCGCGGGAGAGATCGAGGCAGCGCACCGCGTGTCCCCTGTTGCGCAGCCAGGCAGCAGGGGAAGCCAAGCCGAACGGCTGGCGACCGAGTTCGTAGGTCGAGATGAGGATGGCGTTCATGAGCGAGGCGGACCTGATCATTCTACCAGCGAGACACAGCGATGGACGCCGGCGGGGCTCCGGAGCTACATGTGCATTGGCTTTAGGTGGCAGGAAAAGCGCGCAGGCAGGAGTGCCTGCGCCACGGTGATGCTCAAATCCTGGGTGTGTGTGGCAACTTGCAAAAGCAGCCCTCAGCGGCTAAAGCCGTGTTGATGTGGAGACATTTAGAGCACGGCTGAAGCCGTGCCCTTACGAAAAACGGGGTCTCCGCACGGACGCTGGAGGGTGTTGCGCAGAGGCGCGCGCCGGGTGAGGAATGTGGGGCGGAAAGCGGGCCGGGGCGGCCAATTGGCCGCCCCGGCCGAAGAAGACGAAGGCTCCAAGACTCTACGGCGGATCAGTTCACTGTGAGCTGCACGCTCGCGTTGCCGTTGGTTGCCGCGGGAGACGTGGGAACGGTGACCGTATAGGTGCCGGCGGGCGTGCCCGTCGTGCCACCACCGCTGCTCGATGAACCTCCACCGCCGCAGGCGCCCTCGAACAGCAGCATGCCGGCAAGCAGAGCGAAGCCGAGAGCGGCAATGATTCCCGAGCGAACCGGAACCGGCCCGCGCCCGAACGAACGCCGCCGCAGGAAGAAAACGAACAGCGACGCCGCAGCCAGGAACGCGACGAGCCAGCCGAGCGGAGGCGCGCGGAACGGCAACGCGGGAGGCAGCGCGCCGCGAGCGACGGTGTTGATGGTGACGTTGGTCGTCGCCGGCGAGCCGTTGAGGGCGATGCTGGAGTTCGAATAGGAGCAGGTGATCGTGGAAGTGGAGGGGGAAGTGGTGCAAGGCTGCACCGAGACGGTGCCCGAGGCACTGCCCGACGCCGGCGTAAGTGTCAGTGTAAAGGAAGAGGACGAGCCAGCGGTGACTGAAGTCGGGCTCGGCGTGTTAGCGCTCGAAGTGAAGGAGAGATTGGACGCAGCCCCGGCAGTCATATTCAGAACGAGCTTGCCGCCGTCGCCGACGATGCTCGATGGGCTGGTGGGCAGGCCGAGGCCGTAGGAGGACACCATGATGTAGTACGTGGTGCCGCCGGTAAGGCTCAGATTGCTGATCTGGGATACGCGATCGATGCCGAGGACGATGTCGTCGTTGCAGGCCACGTTATTCAAGCTGCCGGCCGACGAACCGGTCCAGACCGAGAGAATCGTATCGTAGGCGCTGCCGATGGTGTCGATTTCGGCGGTGGTGCTGGAGGAGGGCGTGTACTTGAACCAGAACGCTGTTGGCGTCGCCGTTGTTGGCTTCGCCCGACGTGCAACTGGAGGGGATCGGAGTGCCGTCAGGCGTGGCCCCGGATGTGTCTTCGGTCGTATTGAACGAGCTGGAGCTGATCGTGGTGGCCGAGCCGAAGTTGTCGTTTGCCGGGGCCGGGGCCTTGACCGTGAGCAGGCAGCAGATCGGATTGCCCGTGTTGGGATCGTAGGCATACAGGTTCGGATTCGAGGAGCCGCCGCCGGGAGCGGGATTGGTGGCCGTCACGAAGAAGATGCCGCCGTATTGCAGGCAGCTCGACTGCACGGTGGCGCTGGCGCTGGTACCGGCGGAATTGACGCCGCTGGTGGCGACGCAATTCGATGGAAACGCGGTGAGCTGGGCGAGTCCGATGGCCGTGCTCGCGTTGAAATTGGTTCCTGTAACGGCGAGATTGAGATTCGAAGAAGCGGGCGCGGTGGAACTGGTTGGGGTGACGCTCGCGAGCGTGGGCGTCGGCGTAGTGATGGTGAACGGGAGCGAGTTGGTGGTATTGGGCGTCTGCGTGGAATCGGAGACGCTGACCTGAGCGATTCCGTTCCCGGCGAGGCAGGCCGTGCCGACGGTGGTGCTGAGTTGCGTGGCCGTTTCGCCGGTGATCGTTGTCGTCGAGCCTTCGCTGTTGACCGTCACGGTGCAACCGGCCGGCGTCGATCCGTTCACGGTCCAGTTCACCGTGGAACCGGCGGTAAAACCCTGGCCCACGAGGTTCAGCGACAGGGCCGCGCTGCCGGCGTTCGCCGAAGTCACCGAGAGCGATTCCAGGTGGAATGGCTGCTGGTCGCCGAGAGCGAGCGCCCAGGCGCTGCGGCCGTGCGTGCCGGCGATGAGGGTGCGCGAAGCGTCATTCAGGCTGAGCGACAGCACAGCCGAGTTGGGCAATCCGGAGCCGAGGGGCTGCCAGCAGGCGCCGGTGACGTTCGGAGCGGTGCCCTGCAAAGTGCCCATGAAAACGCCGACGTCGGTGCCGACGAAAAGCTGCCCGGCCTGATCGGGGTCGACAATTATGTCGTTCACCGGGATATTCGGCAGATTGCCGGCCGGCGAGGAGCAGCCCGAGCCGGAACTGATGTCCGTCCAGGAGACCGATGGCGTGGTTCCGGAAGTTACGTTGCCGAGGAAGACGTGGCCGGCTTTGTCGCCGCTGAAGCCGGAAAAACCGGAGAAGGTGGCGTAGAGGGTATTGGCGGTGCTCGGGTCGACGGCGACGTGCGTGATTGCCCGGGGAGGCAGCGCCGAAGTTGTAACGTCGGTCCACGTGGCGTTCGAGCCCTGGCCCGCGTTCTGGCTCAAGTAGACGAAGCCAATGCTGCTGCCCGTGACGACTTCATTGGAGTTCGACGGGGCGACGGCGATTCCAGTCAGAACGCAGGCGCCGGGATTGCTGGCGCAGGCGGAAATGGAAGACGCGCCGGTGACGTCGGGCGAGATAAAGTTCCAGCTGCCCGCGCCGTTGGTCGACTGCCACACGCGGTAGGTGCCGAAATAGAGGTTCTGCGTGGTCGTCGGGTCGATCGCCATCGGCGGAATGAAGCTGCCGTCATCGGCGGGGTTGATGCCGTTCGTGGCATTGAAGAAAGTCGTGTTGCCGTTGACGTCGTCGGCGCTGCCGTTGAAGACCGATTTTTCGATTCCCAGCAGGAAATTGGGAATGTAGGCGCACTCGCCATAGACCGTGCTCGGCGTCGACGGATCGACGAGCGTGACGCCGCCATCGCCGCAGGAGAGCGTGTCGTCCCAGGCGAGAGGATTAATGCTCGCGATCTGCTGGCCGAAAACCTGCGTGCCGTTGTCCTGGGCGCCGCCGAAGGTGCGGTACTGCCAACCGGCGGGATTGTTCGAAAGGCCGGCGTAGAACTGGGTGAGGGCGAGCGTCTGATTGAGGTCCGCCCACACCTGGCTCGAACTGGGCGACTCCGGCGTTGTGTTGCTCCACGAGCCACCGTCGGTGCCGACGTAGACCTTCGTGGATGCGCCGCTCGCGCTGGCGGGGGCGAAGGCGATGGCGTGAGCGTCGACGTGAACACCGTTGTTGCAGGTGCTGCACGAGTTATTGGAGATGTCCGTCCAGGTGCTGCCGGCGTTGGTCGAGGCGATGATGGTGTTGCCCTCACCGTTCGAGCCGCTGCCGGGAGCCGAGCCGCCGGCGTAGACGACGTTGGAGTTGTGCGGATCGATGGTGATGGTCAGATCGTAGAAGCACTGATCGTTGCAAAAACCGTAGGAATTGGTGACGAGCTGACCGGACAACTGCGTCCAGTTGGCGCCGCCATTGGTGCTCTTGTAGACGCCGAGGAGCGTGCTCGAGATATCGGCCGCGCGGGCGATGGCGGCATAGATGATGTCGCTCGAGGGAGAGGTAGTGGACGTGGAGTAAACCGAGATGGCGACGCGGCCCATTGTGGAGGCATTCGCCAGGTTGCCGAGAGCGCTCATCTGGGTGAAGCCTGGCGAGCAGGCCGTCGTGAGGGCGGAGCCGGACTTGTAGACGCCGTTGACGGTGGTTGTGCCGGTCGAAGAGCCGCCATCGATATTGCCCAGCGCGGCGTAGGCGTAGCCGGCCTGATCGAAGGCCACCCCGGTGCCGACGACGTGGGTGACGTTGGGCAGCACGTGGGTCCAGTTCGTTCCGGCGTCGCCCGAGCACCATATGCCCGATTGCAGCGTCGAGCTGTAACCCTGCACGGCGGCCAGCATGACCTGAGGATTCTGGGGGTCGATGGCCAGGCTCCCGATGTAAGGGCCACCGCTGTCCGACGTGAGCGGCGCGTTGGCATTGAAAGCGCCGAGGGTATTGTCGGGCGTGCATGTGTAAGAGTTGCCGTCGGCGGTGGTGCATTTCAGGACGCCGGCGCCGTAATAGCTGTCAATCGAGAAATTTTCCTCGCCAGTGCCCACGTAAACCGTGTTGGACGTCGATGGAGTTCCGACGCAGGTGGGGCTGGGCGGAACGGCGAGCGAGCCGACGGCGAGCGAGGGAGCCGAATCGGTGAGCGGGGTCCAGTTCACTCCGCCATTGGTGGTCTTCCAGAGGCCGCCCTGCGCACCGCCGAGGAACACCGTGTTGCCGGTCGCATCGCAGGGATCGACGACGAGGGCTGTGACGCGGCCGGAAACGTAAGGCTGAAAGAAATAATCATTGGTGGGCTTCGGTCCGATCGAGACCCAGTTGGCGGCGGTGTTCACCGTGGCGGCTGCCAGTGCGGCGGCTGCGGCCGGGCGGCTGTAGTTCACGCCGTATTTCTGCTGGAGGTATTGGCGCTGGGTCTGCTGCATCTGGCGGAAGGCTTGCCAGGCGCGCTGGCGGGCGAAGGCGGGGATGTGCTTCAGCGGGTAGGCGCGCTGGCGGTAAAACCAGTTCGCTCGGGCGCGGATCACGCGGGCGCCATCGGGCTCGCGCTCGCCCTTGGTAACCTTTGATGATGCAGAGCGTACGTCCCCGGTTTTTTGAGCGTAAGCGGCGACTACCAGGCCGGCCGCGACAAGGATGGAAGAGGCAAGCACGAGGTTCCGCAACTTCACTGTACCCTCCTGAGCACCAGCAGCGCCCCGGACGCCAGTGTACCCGCGCCCAAAGCTTGTAATCGTACGATAAAACCAAATGGTGATGCCACCTGTGGATTGCACCTGCCAACGTGAGCTTGCCTGGCGAGCAAGCCCCCCCCCCGTCCACCCCAGGTAGCCAAGTCAGGACATGAGATGCGCTCGCCTGACGCCGGGTTGTGGCTCTGGCATACTATAAACACCTCTTAACGGTGATTGGTTGCGGTCGCTATGCCCACCCTGAAGGACATCCTCGACGAGCGGACGCGGGAAGGCGAGCTGTACGACCGGCTCGACCGGGACTGGGTGCGCTGCTACGCCTGCGGCCACGAATGCCGGATCCCGCCGGGGCAGGCCGGAGTGTGCAAGGTGCGGTTCAACCGTGGCGGGCAGTTGCGGGTGCCATGGGGCTATGTGGCCGGGCTGCAATGCGATCCGATCGAGAAGAAGCCGTTCCACCACGCCTACCCCGGAGCGCTGGCTTTCAGCTTTGGAATGCTCGGCTGCGACCTGCATTGCGGCTATTGCCAGAACTGGCTGACGTCGCAGGTGCTGCGCGACCCGGCCGCCGCGGCGCTGCCGGAGCGAATCGAACCCGAGACGATCGTGGCGGAGGCGCTGCGGCGCAACGCGCGCGTGGTGGTGAGCACCTACAACGAACCGCTCATCACGAGCGAATGGGCGGTGGCCGTGTTTCGCCATGCGCATAAGGCGGGCCTCGTGACCGGTTTCGTTTCGAACGGGAATGCCACGCCGCGCGTGCTCGAATACCTGCGGCCGTGGGTCGATCTTTACAAAGTGGATTTGAAAAGTTTCGACGACCGCCATTACCGGCAACTGGGCGGGCGGCTGGGGCCGATCCTCGACGGCATCCGGCTGATCCACGAGATGGGATTCTGGCTGGAGGTCGTGACGCTGGTGATTCCCGGCTTCAACGATTCGCCGGAAGAACTGACGCGCATGGCCGAATTCCTCGCCGGCGTTTCCGCGGACATTCCCTGGCACGTCACCGCCTTTCACCAGGATTACAAGATGACCGGCCCGAACGACACCCGCCCGGAAACACTCATGCAAGCGGCGGAAATCGGCCGGCGCGCGGGACTGCGGTACGTCTACGCGGGGAATCTGCCGGGAAGCGTGGGCGACTTCGAAAACACGCGCTGCCCAGGCTGCGCGAAGCTGCTCATCGAGCGTTACGGATATCGCATCGTCGGCTATCACCTCACCCCGAATGGCCGCTGCCCCTCCTGCGATACGGCGGTCGCGGGCCGATGGCCGGAACGTTTCGAAGGACAGATCAGCGAACATCCGTTCGCGACCGGCTTTGGCAGGCGCTTGCCGCCGTTCCGTATTTTTTCTTCGTAGGAGCCAGGGGACGGACAGCCGCGGCGGGTAGTTTTCTTGCCGTGGAGGAATGGTGATTCAAAAGCCCAGGGTCAGGAACGCACTGACCGTGGCTACCCGGCGGCGAAGAGAGGAGTGGCCGTGCGAAAACGCCTATTCCTTCGAGTGATCGTTCTGGCGGCAATCGTGATCGTGGCAGCGGGCATTCTTCTCTTCCATTTCAACTCGAAATCCTCCGCGCTCGATAGCGTTGGATTGAAGAAAGGAGCGGCCATGGGATTTGTGCTGGAAAGTTCGCGATTGAATCCGGGCGACGATATTCCGAAGCAATTCACTTGCGACGGTGAGGATATTTCTCTCCCTCTCGAGTGGAGCGCCGGGCCGGAAGGAACAGGGAGTTTCTGCTTGATCGCCGAGGATCCCGATGCGCCCGGCGGCACGTTCGTTCATTGGCTGTTATACGATCTGCCGGCGAACACGCGGGATCTGCCCGAAAACGTTCCCAAGCGAGGACAACTTCCGAACGGTGCGCTGCAGGGCCGAAATGGATTCGGTCGAACTGGCTACGGAGGCCCGTGCCCGCCTCCCGGCAACGCGCACCGGTATTTTTTCCGGCTCTACGCGCTGGATGAGAAGACACACCTCGCCGCCGGCGCGAGCCGCGGCGAGCTGGATCGCGCAATGAAAGGCCACATCCTCGCACAGGCGGACCTGATGGGCCGGTACAAGCGTCGCTAAGGGCCGGCGCACGGTCGAGCCTGCCCGGCAGCCTACGTGCTCTTTGCGACACGCCGCGAAGGACTTAGGTGCAACGCGTCCTTCTTTTTGGTAGAAGGATGTGGGCTGGGATCGCGGTGGGGGACCGCAACAGCCGGCCAGGGTCGGTTCGTCGCTCTGCCGGTGCACGCGAGGGAAACAACAACAGGATTCAGCAAAGAAAGATCATGAGGCGGCTCGGCCGCGCGAAGCGGGCCGGAAATGGAATGCGCGAATTTTCAGGAGGAATCGCGCGGACGTTCCGGCAGCGCGGCACGCAAATCGCCGCTTGCCAGGGAACGGAGGGCGGAAGTGGGAACGTTCTGGCATGATCTGCGCCACGGGGCAAAACTGCTCGCGCGAAGCCCTGGCTTTACGATCATTGCGGTGGTGACGCTGGCGCTGGGGATCGGCGGATCGACGGCTATCTTCAGCGTGGTCGACAGCGTGCTCCTGCGTCCGCTTCCTTATCGCAAATCCGATCAGATCGTTCGCGTGTTCGAGGTGACCGACCACGGCGGTCACGCCCGGCTTTCCGACCCGGATTTCCAGGCTTATCGCCAACAGGTCAGCGCGCTCGCGGGTCTGGCCGAATACAACAGCGATCTGGAACCGATCCTCGGCGGCTCGGAGCCGACGCTGGCGACGGTGGCCGCGGTCTCGCAGGATTTTTTCAAGGTGATGGGAGTCGAGCCGATTCTCGGCAGGGAATTCCTGCCCAGCGAACTGCATGAGGGCGGAACGCCGGTGGTGCTGGTGAGCTACGGCTTCTGGCAGCGGTTTCTGGGCGGCACGCGGGATTTCGGCTCGCGGCACTTGAGCGTTTCCGGGCACCTGGTGACGATCGTGGGCGTGATGCCGCCCGGCTTCTCCTTTCCGGAAGACACAGAAATCTGGTTTCCGCGCGAAATCTCTTCGGTGAGCCAGTACCCCACCGGGCACATCTGGTTGGGCATCGGGCGTTCTGAAAGACGGTGTTTCGCTGGCCACCGCGCAGGCGGAGGCGACCAGCGTTGCCGAGCGTTTGCGGTCGCAGTACGGCGAGATGACCGATGTGAAGGGCGTGACGCTGGTGCGCCTGCAGGAGCAGATGGTCGGCAGGATGCGGCCGGCGCTGCTCATTTTGCTCGGAGCGGTGGGATTGCTGCTGCTGGTGGCCTGTGCCAACGTCGCCAACCTTCTGCTCGCGCAAGCCGCACGGCGCCGGAGGGAGTTGGCGGTGCGCGTGGCGCTCGGCGCGAGCCGGAGTCAATTGATCAGCCAGTTCGTCGCCGAGACGCTGCTCTTGTCCGTGGCAGGGAGCCTGCTTGGGTTCCCGTTGGCGATCTGGTCCGTGCGGGCGCTGCTGGCGCTCGAGCCGGGGAAATTGCCGCGCGCCGCGGAAGTAGGCGTGCATCCCGGCGTCATCGGCTTCGCCGCCGGCGTCGCCATTCTGACGGCGCTCGGGCTGGGACTGGTGACTGCGCTGCGGGCCTTCACCGGCGACATTCAGGAAAGCTTGAAAGGCGGCGAGCGGACGCAGACCGGAGGAGCGTCGAGCCACCGGATGCGGCTGTTGCTGATGGGCGCCCAGGTTGCCGTCACGCTGGTGTTGCTCATCGGCGCAGGACTCCTGGCGCGCAGCCTGTTCCGCCTGCTCGCGGTCCATGCCGGTTTTCGCACCAACCACATCGTGACGATGGACCTGCTGGACGTGTGGCCGGAAACTCCCGCCGACAAAACGCACCTGGTTGAAGTGCTCAGCGGGCTGGGGGACCGGCTGGGCGCTGTGCCGGGGATTGAAAACGTCGGGGTGGTCAGCGCACTGCCGCTCACGGGGCTGGGACAGAACGGCGGCTATTTGGTTGTGAGCGGGAACGAGACATTTTCAAACTTGAGGGAGTTGGCCCAGGTGTTCATGGGGCTGGCGCACGACCCGTCACGCACCGGCCACGCCGAATACCGGGTGGCCAGCGCAGGTTATTTCCGGGCTATGGGCATTCCCCTGCTCCGGGGCCGGCTGTTCGAGGCGAGCGACGGTCCCGATTCTCCGAACGTCGCGGTGGTCAGCCAATCCTTCGCGAACAGGCAGTGGCCGGGCCAGGACGCGCTGGGCCGGAAGATCGAGTTCGGAAACATGGACCTGGACCTGCGGCCGTTCACGATTGTCGGCGTGGTGGGCGATGTTCGCGATCGGAGCCTGGACTCGGCGGTGTTGCCGGCACTCTATTCCTGCTACCGGCAGCGCACGGCCAACAATTTTACGGTGGTGATGCAGACGATGCGTCCTGCCGCGGACATCGTTCCTATCGCACGGCAGATCGAGCACGATATGGAACCGAGTCTGCCGGTCCGTTTTGGCACGATTCGACAGATCGTTTCGGCGTCGGTCGCCGATGAGCAATTCAACGCGCTCCTGCTCGGCATCTTCGCGCTGACGGCGCTCATCGTGGCGCTGATGGGAGTTTACGGTGTCGGCTCCTATCTGGTTTCCCAGCGCACGAAGGAGATCGGGATTCGCATGGCGCTCGGCGCGCAGAAGGGCGACGTGGTGCGAATGATCACGGGCGAGGGATTGCGCGTGATTCTCGTTGGCGCGGCGGTAGGCATTGTTGGCGCATTGGCATTGACGCGTGTGCTCGAAGGCCTGCTCTTCGGCGTCACGGCGGCCGATCCGCTGACGTTCATCGCCGTGGCGGCTCTGGTGATTGCCGCGGGGCTGGCGGCCTGCTACGTACCGGCGCGCCGCGCCGCGCAGGTCGATCCCATGGCGGCGCTGCGCGAGCCATAATACCTCAGCGGCCAAAGCCGCTTTGATAAGAAGCCGCTTACGGCACGGGTGAAGCGGTGCCCTTAGGAAAAGCGGGGCTGTCACACAGACTCTGAAGGCTGTGCTGCCAACCGCATCGCGGCGGACAATGGTGGCCGCGTGGCACGGGCATTCCTGCCTGTGCGCTTTTTACCGGGAGCGCCACTTCCTCGCACGCACTCTCGCTTGTGCCCATCCTGCGATAGCGACCGCGCCAACATTTCTCCCCTCCCTAAAAACCGCACAGGCAGGAATGCCTGTGCTACGAACCCGCGCCGCTGAGATCTCCGGTTGAGACCGGGAACCAGGTGACGCGCCGCTGCGTATCCTTGGTGAGCGGCTTCGGATGAGGAGCGGCGCATTGGATTTCGCTCGCAGGAGGCGAAAGCATGGAGCGTTTCTGGCACGATCTGCGGCACGGCGCGCGGCTGCTCGCTCGCAAGCCCGGCTTCACGGCGGTTGCCATCCTGACGCTGGCGCTCGGGATCGGCGGCTCGACGTCCATCTTCAGCGTCGTCTACGGTGTTCTCTTGCGGCCGCTTCCCTACCCCGACGCCGGCCGGATCGTCCGCGCCTTCGGAGTGAGCGCGCAAGGCCGTCACATGGCTTTTTCCGATCCGGATTTCCAGGACCTGCGCGGGCAGGACCACAGCTTCGCGGGTCTGGCGGAATTCAGTTACGACCTCGAGCCGGTGAGCGGCGACGTGCAGCCGACGCTCGCGCCGGTCGCGGTCGTGTCGCAGGATTTTTTTCGCGTGATGGGCGTCGAGCCATTCGCGGGGCGAGAGTTTCCCACGGATCAATTGCACGTGGGCGGCGCGCCGATGGCTATTGTGAGCTACGGTTTCTGGCAACAGTACCTCGGCGCGACGCGCGACTTTTCCTCGAAACATCTGACCATCGACAACCGCCTCGCTACGATCGTCGGCGTGATGCCGCCGGGATTCACGTTTCCCGGCCACGCGCAAATCTGGGTGCCGCGCGAGCAATATCCTGTCGATCCCTTCCGCACCGGGCACAACTGGCAGGTCATCGGAAAATTGAAGGATGGCGTGGCGCCCCGATCCGCTCAGGCTGAAACGACGGCGATCGCGCGGCGGCTAAAGCAAAAGTACGGCAATCAAAGCGACATGGCGGACGCGGCGCTGGTGCCGTTGCAGGAACAGATGGTGGGTAGCACGCGGCCGGCGCTGCTGATTTTACTGGGAGCGGTAGGTTTGCTGCTGCTGGTGGCGTGCGCGAATGTGGCCAACCTGCTGCTCGCGCAGGCGGCGGGCAGGCAGCGGGAACTGGCCGTGCGCGTGGCGCTCGGGGCGAGCCGCGGACGTCTTGCCGGACAGTTCGTTGCCGAAACGCTGCTGCTGTCGGTTGCGGGCAGCGTCGTTGGATTGCCGGTAGCGATCTGGGGCGTGCAGGCGCTGCTGGCGCTCGAACCGGGGCGGTTGCCGCGGGCCGCGGATGTTGGCGTGCACCCGGCCGTGATCGGTTTCGCCGCGGCGCTGGCGGTGGCGACGGCGGTCGGGCTGGGTCTCGGGACGGCGCTGCGCGCCTCGGCCAGTGAAATCCAGGAAAGCCTGAAAGGAGGCGAGCGGACGCAGACGGGCGGCGCGTCCAGCCATCGTTTGCGCATGGTGCTGATGGGCGGACAGGTGGCCGTCACCCTGATGCTGCTCGTCGGCGCCGGACTTCTCGCGCGGAGTTTCTTCCGCCTGCTCGCGATCGATCCCGGCTTCCGCACGCGGCACGTTGTCACGATGAATCTCCCGGATATCGGGTTGAACGTGGACCCGCTTCATCCGAAGCCGGGCGACAAGGCCCTGCTGGCGGGGCAGGTGGAAAGCTTTCAACAGCTTCTCGAGCGGCTGCGCGCGGTTCCAGGCATCGCGCATGTGGGAGCCATTAACGCGCCACCGTTCAGCGGCCCCGGCAGCGACGGCGAATATCTGGTCCTCGAGGGCGATGAAAAAATCGCGAACCTCGACCAGTTGGTGAAAATGATGAACGCGCTCCAGGGAGACCACTCCCGGCTGGGCCAGGCGGATTATTGCGTCGCGAGCGCGGGCTATTTTCGGGCGATGGGAATACCGCTGCTGCGTGGACGGCTTTTCGACGACGGGGACGGGCCGGACGCACCCGAAGTCGCGCTGATCAGCCAGTCGCTCGCGCAAGAGCGATGGCCGGGACAGAACCCTCTCGGCCGCACGATCGATTTCGGCGGCATCGATGGCGACGTGCGCCCCATCACCATCGTCGGCGTAGTCGACGACGTTCGCGACCGCAACCTCGACGTCAAGCCGCGGCCCACCGTCTATGTGGATTATCGCCAGCGGCCGCTCGGAATCCACGATTTCACGGTGGTCATGGAAACGCGCCGGACGGCAACGGCGCTGGTCCCTTCGATCCGGGCGATCGAGCGCGGGCTGTGGCCGGATGTGCCGGCGCAGTTCGGCACGATCGAAAAAGCCCTCTCGTCCTCCGTGGTGGACCGGCGATTCAATCTGCTGCTGCTCGCGGCGTTTGCGCTGACGGCGCTCGTTGTGGCCCTGATGGGCGTCTACGGTGTGGTGTCGTATCTGGTTTCCCAGCGCACGAAGGAGATCGGGATTCGCATGGCGCTTGGCGCCCAGACCGGCGACGTGGTGCGGATGATCGCTGGCGAGGGCCTGCGCGTGATCTTGGCCGGCGCATTTGTGGGCGTGGCCGGTGCGCTCGCGCTGACGCGATTGCTCGAAAGCCTGCTCTTCGGCGTCTCCGCCGCCGATCCGCCGACGTTTCTCGCGGTGGCGGCGCTGGTGGTGGCCGCGGGCCTGGCAGCCTGCTACATGCCGGCGCGCCGCGCCGCGCGGATCGATCCCATGGCGGCGCTGCGCGAGCAATAGAGGGCTGGGATGCCGGATGGAAGGCCGGCTCTACAAGGCGGATTGGTGATGCCTGGAGGGCCGATCTACGCGGAGGGTCTCCCTGCGGTGCGAGCGCCGCGATACGGAATGGGTGAGGGGTGTGACCTAGGTCATCGGCGGGGGGAACGCTTCGAGGCACAGTAGTCGGAGGAGGAAACGGCAATGGCGCAACCAACGGCGATTTTGCGGAAGGAACACGAGGCGATCACGCGGATGCTGGAAGCGGCCGAGTTGACGGCAGGAAGACTCGAGCGGAACGAGGCCGTGCGGGCGGAATGGCTCGACGGGATGAGCGAATTCTTCTCGCTGTTCCTGGATAAATGCCATCACGGGAAGGAAGAGGAGATTTTCTTTCCGGCGCTGGCGAAGAAGGGCATGCCGGTCGACGGCGGGCCGATCGGCGTGATGCTGCACGAGCATGACGAAGGCCGGGCGCTGGCGCAGCGGCTGCGCGAACTGGCACAAGCTTACGGGAAAGGCGACCGGGCGGCGGGAACCGAGTGGGCGGCGACGGCGCGGAGGTACACGCAGCTGCTGCACGACCATATTCTGAAGGAAAACAACGTGCTTTTCCCGATGGCCGAAGGGATGCTGTCGCCGGCCGAGGAAGAGGCGCTGGCGGCTCAGTTCGAACAGATGGAAGTGGAAAAGATGGGCAAGGGGACGCACGAACGCTTGCACGTGCGGATGGCGGAGATTGTGAAGGGGGTCAACGAAGGCTCGGCGTCTCGCTGAGAGGGCGGATTTTTGGCGGGAAGCTCGCGATGGGGTGCGCGGGGATAATGCTCGAAAACCGCGCGGGCAGGAGTGCCCGCGCCACTTGGGGCCGCGTCCCTATGGGGAGGACTGGGCTTCGGCTTCGAGCGATTTCCTGTCGGTGACCAGCACCTTGCGGCCTTCGATGTGGATGGTGCCGGTGGACTGCAGGCGGCTGAGGTTGCGGGAGACCAGCTCGCGCACGGTGCCGATCTGCGCGGCGAGTTCCTGGTGCGTCCAGGGGAGATCGAATTCTACGCCGCGCGGCGTGCTGCGGCCCCGCGCTTCGGCTTCGCGCACGAGCAACGCGGCCAGGCGCTGGCGGACAGTGGTGAAGGAAAGCTCCTCGATCATCGCCACCAGGCGCCGCAGCCGCGCGCCGACCACGCGCAGCAGCTTCAGCGCGACTTCGGGATGCTCCAGGCAAAGCTGGCGCACGTCGTCCTTGCGGACCTCGAGCAGAGCCGCTTCGGTGACGGCCGCAGCCGAGGCGGGATACGGGCCGCCGTCGAACACCGGCAGCTCGGCCACGGTGCCGCCCGGCCCGGCGATCAAGAGCACCTGTTCGCGGCCGTCCGGGGATGTCTTGAAGATTTTCACCTGGCCAGACTGGATGACGAAAAGGCCGTGGCAGGGCTCGCCCTCGGTGAAAATCATTTCACCGGCGTCGCGGCGCTGGGGCACGGCGCGGCGGGCGATGAAGTCGAGTTCGACCTCGGAGAGATTCGCGAAAAGGGGCACGCGGCGAAGGGTCTCGACGGCGGTTGGTGACTGGCTCATGGCCGTTTATTTTAGGACAGCAAGTACCCATCCCGGAAAGGCATGGCAGGGGAATTTGAAGTTGACCGGGACAGGCCCCGTGATACGATTTCCCCGTTTGTCGCTCTTCAAGACCCCACCCGCTGGCGACTCAGGCGCCGGGGTGCGTTCTGGCCGGCCGCATCGGGTTGCGGCGGCGGGCGGGAGCTTGCGAGAGTCGCGAACAATTTTTTGAAGATGAGGTGGTGGAAGTGGAAGTGAGAGAGCAAGGTGTAGTGAAATGGTTTAACGCCACGAAGGGATATGGATTCATCCGCCGCGAGACGGGTGAGGACGTATTCGTCCATTTTTCGGCGATCCAGGCGGATGGCTATCGGACGCTGTCCGAGGGTCAGGCGGTGGAATTCGAGGTCCGTACGGGCCCGAAGGGGCTGCAAGCCGAAAATGTCCTAGGGCTTTAAGCCAATTGCGGGGCGGGTCAGCCCCCGCTGCTCCGCCCTCCCGCATGTAGTTCGCCGGCCCTGGCGGGAATCAGGTGGAGCGGCGCTTTCCGCTAAGGGCATCGCGGATACCGCGGAGGGTTTTGATTCCGGTGACACCGCACGCCCGTGTGCCCGACCGTTGTCCTTTGGACGAGCGGCGATTCTCACGCGAGGAGTGTTCAGCTTTTGCGCGCTTGTGGTGTCTCCAGGCGACGGTAGCAATGACGGCGATGCAGATTTCAGCGATCAGTTGCACATTCATCCCGCCCCTCCCCTCTCCGATTGGGCAGACCAGGCGCTAATAAGCGATAGCGGGAAATCAGCCGGAGCGTTGTTGTTCGCGAAGGCTGTCGCGGATATCGCGGAGAAGCCGGACGGCTGAGAACCCCAAAAAGATGCAGATAACAGGGACCGCAACGCCGACCCCCGCGACGATCAAGCCGAGCACCAATTGAACCAGGGACATTCCCATCGTTCTGCCTCCTTCCGGCTCCCGATCGATTTGACTCTTACCGTCAGCGATCCGAGAAACGAAGCTTGGGATTCCGGAACCCGTGGCTGTGCCGATTGACGGCTCCGAGCGAAGTTTCCCCGCGTGGACCCCGTGTCAACGCCCGCTCAGCCGACCCCGCCGGCTGCGAAAGCGTTTACACGACGCCTAAGTGTCTACACCTTGCGGGCCTATCGAGTCAATAGAGGCTTCCTGCCAAGGTTGGAATCCCCGCAGGATGGGCCGGTCTAGAACAGGCCGGACATGGCAGTACGGATGGCGTTCAAGATGATGTGGGGATAGACGCCCATCCAGACCAGGACAAATGCCAGGACGCCGAGCGTAACGCCGCCCATGGCCGGAACGGCCGGGAGGGGGTGTTCCGCATCGGTGGGAATCTTCTCGGTGGCGAACAGGGCCACGACCACCCTCAGGTAGTAGAACAATCCGATCACGCTCGTTATCACCAGCACGAAGAGCAGCACCCAGATCGAGGAATTGGCGCCGGCGGCGATCGTATAGAACTTGCCGAGGAAGCCGGCGGTGAGCGGGATGCCGGCGAGCGAGAAGAGCATGGCGGTGAAGATGGTGGCGAGCACCGGGCGGCGCCAGAAGAGGCCGCGGTAATCGTTGATGTCCTCGGCATCGCGTTCGGAGGTGGAAAGCGCGGAGATGACGCCGAAAGCGCCGAGCGTGGTGACCATGTAGGCGGTCAGGTAGAACGTGCCGGCGGCGGCTCCGATCGGCCCGCCCGCTTCGAACGCGACGAGCAGGTAGCCGAGGTGGGCGATCGAGGAGTAGGCGAGAATCCGCTTCACATTGTTCTGGAACAGGGCGAGCAGGTTGCCGGCGATCATCGATGCGATCGCAATGATGGAGAAGATGAGCAGCGTCGCGTGGAGATCGCGCGCACCGGACTGGTAGAAGAAGCGGAGCAGAATGGCGAACATCGCGCCCTTGGAAACGCTGGCGATGAAAGCGGTGACCGGAGCGGGCGCGCCCTGATAGACGTCCGGGGTCCAGAGATGGAAGGGGACGACGGCGAGTTTGAAGCCGAAACCGGTGACCATGAAGGCCACGCCGGCGAGCACCCAGATGTGCGCCGCGCCGCCCGAAACGAGGTCGCGGGCGATGGCGGGAAATTCCATCGTGCCCGTCTGCGCGTAGACGAGGGCCATGCCGAACAGCAGAAAAGCGGCCGAGGCGGCGGCGAGAACCAGATATTTCATGCCGGCTTCGAGGGAGATCTCGCGGTCGGCGAGATAGGCGGAGAGAGCATAGAGCGTGACGCTGAGGATTTCCAGGCCCAGGAAGAACGAGACGAAGTGATCGGAGGCGACGAGCACGGCCGAGCCGAGCGCGGCCACCAGGATCAGCACGTAGAACTCTTCGCGGCGCACGTCGTGGCGCTCGAAATAGCCATAGCCCATCAGAACTACGGCGACGGTGGCGGCGATGATCAGGCCGAAATAGTAGAGGGCGAAACGGTCGACGATGAGCAGCGGGGTGACCTGGAGCGGAACGACGCTCGCCGCCGGCCAGAGCGACCAGAAGGCGACGGCGAGACCCGCCAGGCTCAGCCCGGCCGTCAGGGCGTGGCTGCGGCGCAGGGAAATCGCCAGCATCACCACCACCGATGTGGCGCCGAGAACGATCAGCGGCAGCAGAGCAACAAGATCAGCCGAACTCAACACTTACCTCCGGAAGGCCACGGTGGGGCCGTTGACGACCTGTTCGAGCCGCTGAGCGGTGGGCGCGAACGTATTCAGCACCGGCTGCGGATAAAGCCCGAGCCAGAGCAGGATCACCATCATCGAGCCCACGAGAGCGATTTCCCGGGCCGAGAGATCGGCCAGCTTCCACTGGTTCGTATTCGAGCCGTGGAAGGCGCGGGCAATGAATTTCAGGCCATAGAACGTGGAAAAGAGAACGCCGATCGCGGCCAGCGCGGCGAGCAAGGGACTCGATCGGTAGGTGCCGAGCAGCACCAGGAACTCGCCGACGAAATCGCCGAGGCCGGGCAGGCCGACCGATGCCAGCACGAAGAACAGGCCGGCTCCGCTCAATCGGGGAATCGTCTGCCAGAGGCCGCCGAGGCGCGACATTTCGCGCGTGTGGGTGCGCTCCTGCACCATGCCGACGAGCATGAACATGGCGCCGGTGCTGATGCCGTGGGCGACGATCGTGATGAAGGCGCCCTCGATGGCGAGCGGCGTGCCGATGAAAATGCCCAGCAGGACGAAACCCATATGGCTGACGCTGGTGTAGGCGACCAGGCGCTTGAGATCGGTCTGGCCGTAGGCCAGCAGCGCGCCGTAAAGAATGCCGACGATGGCCAGCGCGGTGGCGATCGGCGCGAAACGGTGCGCCGCGTGCGGAAAGAGCGGCAACACGAAGCGCAGCAGGCCGTACGCGCCAGTCTTCAGCAGAAGCCCGGCGAGCACGACGCTGCCGGCGGTGGGCGCCTCGGTGTGGGCGTCGGGCAGCCACGTGTGGAAGGGGAACATCGGCAGCTTGACGGCGAAGGCGACGAAGAAACCGAGCATCACGAGCATAGCCGTGTGCGGGGCGAGCGGCGTCCCCATCAGCGCGCCGTATTCGAAGGTGTAGACGCCGGTGGCGGCGTGATGGGCGAAATACAGCGTCAGGATCGCCAGCAGCATCAGCAGGCCGCTCATTTGTGTGAACAGGAAGAATTTCACCGAGGCGTAGACACGCCGCTCGTGACCCCAGATGGCGATCAGGAAATACATCGGGATCAGCATCAGTTCCCAGGTGAAATAGAAGAGGAACAGATCCATCGCCAGGAAGACGCCGACGATGCCGGCGATCACCCAGAGCAGGTTGAAGTGAAAGAAGCCGACGTTGTCGTGTATCTCGCGCCAGGAGATCATCACGCTGGCGATGCCGAGCAGGAACGTCAGCGCAATCAGGACCACGCTCATGCCGTCCATCGCCAGATGGAAGCGGATGCCGAAGCCGGCGATCCACGGCACATTGAACTCCGCGAGCCACCGCCCCTGCGTGAGCAGCGTGAAGTGGGAATAGTTCTCGACCCACAGCCGCACCGTGAGCGCGAAGCCCACGATCATCGCCAGCAGGGAAATCCAGCGGGAGGCGAGATGGCTACGGCGCGCCACCAGGCCGGCAATGATGCCGGCCGCAAGAGGAATAACGATCAGCCAGACAAGGATCATAGCAGCGCCACAATCAGGACGAAGATCACGGTTCCGAGCACGAGGGCCGTGGCGTACCAGCGTACGCGGCCCGTTTCCGTCAGGCTGAGCGAACCCCAGCCGGCGCGGGTGAGTGCGGCGGTGCCCGTGTAAATCAGGTCAACGGCGTCAGCCTTGTTGGTGCGGCTGAACCAGTTGACCGGGCGGACGAACAGACGGTCGTAGAGCCAGTCCATGCCCCAGTCGGTGTACCACCAACGGTGCAGCAGACGGCCCAGACCTTTCGAAGCGAGCGATTCGGAGATATCGCGGCGGACGAGGAAGAAATACCAAGCCGCGCCCAGGCCGAGGAAGACCGTGAGAACGACCAGGCCCTCGGCGCCCATTTCGCCCATGGCGGCGTGACCCTCGGCCGTGGCCGGGAGCGCCGACTGGAGGAAATTGGTGAACCAGGGATGGTTGCCGAGATAGGACGGCAGCTCGACGAAGCCGCCGACAATCGAGAGCGCCGACAGTACGACGACCGGAACCCCCATCAGCCAGCCGGTCTTGTGGCTGGGCGGATGATGGCACTCGCCATGGAAAGTGATGAAGATCAGCCGGAACGTGTAGAGCGAGGTCATGAAGACGCCGACGGTGCCGAAGAACCAGAGCGTGGTGCTGCCAACCGGCGAGCTGAGCGCTCCCCAGAGAATCAGGCCCTTGCTGTAGAAACCGGCGGTGATCAGCGGCAATCCGGCGAGCGAACTGCCGCCGATGACGAACGCCCAGTAGGCGAGCGGCAGATGCTTGCGCAGGCCGCCCATCTTGAAGATGTTCTGCTCGTGGTGCATGGAGGTGATGACCATGCCCGAAGCGAGGAAGAGCAGAGCCTTGAAGAAAGCGTGCGTCATGAAGTGGAAGATCGCCGCGGTCCAGGCGCCGACGCCGAGCCCGAGGAACATGTAGCCGATCTGGCTGACGGTGGAGTAGGCGAGGATGCGCTTGATATCGTCCTGGACGAGTGCGGCGAAGCCGGCAGCGACCAGCGTGACCGCGCCAACAACCGCGACGGCGAGTTGGGCCTTGGGCGCGAGCGCATAGAGAACGTGAGTGCGGGCGATCAGGTAGACGCCGGCGGTGACCATCGTGGCCGCATGGATCAGCGCGCTGGTCGGCGTCGGGCCGGCCATCGCGTCCGGCAGCCAGGTCTGCAAGGGCAACTGGGCCGATTTGCCGCAGGCGCCGCCGAGCAGGAGCAGGCCGGCGGCGGTGGCGTAGATCGAGCCGTGGGGCCATTGCGTCTGGGCGGCGTGCATGAGCGGCTGGATGGTCAGCGTGCCGAGTTGCTGGAAGAGCAGGAACAGGCCGAGCGCCATGGCGGTGTCGCCGACGCGGGTGACGATGAAGGCCTTCTGCGCGGCGAGGCCGTTTTTCGGGTCGGTGTACCAGAAGCCGATCAGCAGGTAACTGCAAACGCCCACGCCTTCCCAGCCGAGGTAGAGCAGCAGAAGATTGTCGGCCAGGAGCAGCATGATCATCGAGGCGACGAACAGGTTCATGTAGGCGAAGAAGCGGCTGAACCCTTCGTCGCCTTTCATGTACTCGACCGAGTAGACATGGATGAGGAAGCTGACGAAGGTCACCACCAGCATCATGATGAGCGAGAGCGCGTCGAGATAGAGGTTGATGCCGGGGTGGAAGCCCGCGACGCTCATCCACGTCCAGAGGTGCTGGGTGTAGCTGCCTCCCGCGGGCGGCAGGGCGATGAAGCGCCAGGTGATCAGAATGGAAATGATTGCCGAAAGGCCGATCGAACCGCAGCCAAGGAAGGCGGCGGTGCGACGGTCCATGCGCGGGCCGAACAGCATCAAGATGGCCGCGCTGGCGAACGGAATTGCCGGAACCAGCCAGAGCAGGTGGAACATCAGCCTCTCATCTCGCTTGCAGCATCAACGTCGAGCGACTTGAAGCGGTGGTTGAGGCGCAAGACCAGCGCCAGCCCAACCGCGACTTCCGCCGCCGCGACCGTCAGAATGAACAGGAACATCACCTGGCCGTCCGCCTGGCCCCACCGCGCACCGGCGGCGACAAAGGCCAGGCCCGAAGCATTCAACATCACTTCGATGGACATCAGGATGAACAGCAGGTTACGCCGCACCAGAAGGCCGATCAGCCCCAGTGCGAACAAGATCCCTGCCAGAAGCAACCCGTGCTCGATCGGAACCGCTGCCACCGGTCCTCCCTTGAGCTCGACGCGAGCCCACGTGATACGCGCCCACCAGGGCGCCCAAGAGCAAAATCGAAGCCAATTCCACCCCGATGAGGTACGGTCCATAGAGCGACATCGCGACCTGATGAGGCTCGATCTTGGCGGCCGGGGGCGTCAGCGACCCCGTGCGCGCCAGCAAATAGGAAACTTCACCCACCAGAATGGCCGCCAGAATGGCCGGGCCGGTGAACATGCCCGGCGAAACCCAGGTGCGCTCGGTTTCCACCGTGTGCGCGCCCAGGTTCAGCAGCATGACGACGAAGACAAACAAAACCATGATGGCCCCGGCGTAAATGATGACCTCGAGAGCGGCCATGAACGGGGCGCCGAGCGTATAGAAGATGACCGCCACGGCGAGCAGAGAGACGGTGAGGTAGAGCAGGGCGTGAACCGGGTTCAGGCGCGTAAGCATGAGCACCGTCGCCAGAATCGCCACAATCGCCGCGATGTAGAAGAGCGCTTCCATCATTTTCCTCAGGGCAACAAGGTGTGAAGATCGGCCGGAGGCGCCTCGTTTTCGGCCTGGCCCTTGTCCTTGTCCTTCGATCTTCACGCCGGCGACCCGCCAGAAGTTGTAGCCGGGATATTTGCCGGTGCCGTTGATCAGCAGATCTTCCTTCTCATAGACGAGGTTCTGCCGGTTGTACTCGCCCATTTCGAAATCCGGGGTGAGCTGGATGGCGTAGGTCGGGCAGGCCTCCTCGCACAGGCCGCAGAAGATGCAGCGGGAGAAATTGATCCGGAACAAGTCCGGATAACGGCGGCCGTTCTCATCCTCGGTGGCCTGCAGCGCGATGCAATCGACCGGGCAGGCGACGGCGCAAAGGTAGCAGGCGACGCAACGCTCCTCGCCGTCGGGATCGCGCGAAAGAATGATGCGGCCGCGATAGCGCGGGGCGAGGTACGGCTTCTCCTCCGGATACTGGACGGTCATTCGCGGCTGGAACATGTGCAGGAACACCATCCACAGAGATCTGAGAACGCTCCACATCGCTCGTTACCTTCGCATCGCGAGAACGAGCGCGCCGGTGACCACCAGGTTCGCCAGGCGAGCGGCAGCATCCACTTCCAGCCCCAGGCCATCAACTGGTCGAACCGCGGCCGCGGCGACCCCGCCCGCAGCAGAATAAAAAAACAGATGAAAAACATCGTCTTCAGCACGAACCAGACGATCGGCGGCAGCACCGGACCGAGCCAGCCGCCAAAGAAGAGCACCGACGATCAGCGCCGAAATCAGAATCACGCCCAGATACTCGCCGACGAAGAACATGCCGAACTTCATGCCCGAATATTCCGAGTGGAACCCGGCCACCAGTTCGCTTTCCGCCTCGGGCAGGTCGAACGGCAGGCGGCGCGTTTCGGCGATGCCGGCGATGAAGAAGAGCACGAAGCCCAGGAACTGCGGCACGACGAACCACATGTGCCGCTGCGCCTCGACGATGCCGCGCAGGTTGAACGAGCCGGCCAGCATCACCGTGCCCATCATCGAGAGGCCCATGAACACTTCGTAGCTCAGCATCTGCGCCGCGGCGCGGATGCCGCCGAGCAGCGCGTACTTGTTATTCGAGGCCCAGCCGGCGAGCACGACGCTGTAGACGCCGAGCGAAGACATGCCGAGAAAGAAGAGCAGCCCGATGTTCGTATCGGCGACTGCGATGGTGGGCGTGAACGGGATCACCGCGAAGGTGAGCAGCACGGTGATCATGATGATCGACGGCGCGATCACGAAAACCGCACTTATCGGCGAATGGCGGGATCCAGTCTTCCTTGAAGAAGATCTTGATCATGTCCGCCAGCACCTGCAGCAGGCCGAACGGGCCCACGCGGTTCGGGCCGTAGCGGTCCTGCCAGAGGGCGAGCAGGCGCCGCTCGAGCCAGATCAGCCCCGACGCAAGCGTCAGGACAACCAGCAGTATGCCGACAAGAACGATGATCTTTAAGAGCACCGGGTTCATCGCGTCACTTCGATCCGTCCCCAGATGGGAAGTGTGATTCCGTCGAGCGGCCCGAGTCCGGCCGGCAGGGCGGCAACGCCGCGCGGCAAGCCGGGCTCAATGCGAAGCGGCAGGCGCGCCGTGGCGGCGTCGAGCTTCACTTCGACCGGCGAGCCTTCGGCGACGCCGAGCGCGGCGGCATCCTCGGCGCCGAGCGCGACGTAAGGCTTCGGCGAGAGTTCGGCAATCGCCGGCGCGCGCGCGCTCAGCTCTTCCGAGCCGAAAATGTGGTGGAGCGGAACGACCAGCCATTCGTTCTGCCGCGGCGTGAAAGGCGCGGGAACCGTATTCAGATAGCCGGGCGCCGCGCCGGCAGCGGACTCGATGAGCCGCACGCCGGGATCGCCGCCGCGGAGCGGGCCGGCGATCTCTTCCTGGAACTTGTTGAGCGACTGAATCGAATTCCAGCCGCCGGTCCAGAAGTAAGGCTGCAGGGCTGCGGGGGGCTCGACCGGCGCGCCCTCCATGGTGAAGGAGAGCGGCGAATCGGGATCCTCCGGCGGCTTCGGCTCGCTGACACTGAATATTGGCGAGCATTGACGTGCGGCCGCTGAAGCGGTGCGGCGCGCGCGGAATCTTCGATCCCGCGATGCGGAAACCGGAGCCGGGCGCGGCGTCGCGAATGCGTTCGAGCGCCGGAAAGGCGCGGGCTATCGCCTCGACGACGTCGTCGAGATCCTTCCAGTTCAGCCCCTCGGGCCGGGTGAGCAGGCCGAGAACGTCGCGCAGCCAGCGCCAAGCGTCCTGCACGTCGCCGGCGGGGGGATAGACACTGAAGAAGCGCTGGGCGCGGCCTTCGCTCGAAACCAGCGTGCCGTCGGCCTCGGCGAACGGCGTCGAGGGCACGACGAGTTCGGCCTTTTCCGTGGTGCGCGTCTCGAGCGAATCGAGGACAACCACGTGGCCCGCGGCGCCGAGGAACGCGTCGATGGCGGCGGCCGGAGCGCGGCGATAGAGATCGTTTTCGAGAACGACGGTGGTCTGCACCTGGCCGTTCCTGGCGGCTTCGAGCGCCTGGCCAAGCGGTTTCGGCGCCGAGCATCGCGAGGCCCAGGCTGTTCGCCTCTTCCATCGCGAGCAGGAACGAGACGGGCTTGCCGGCCTTGGCCAGCGCGCGGGCCACATCGGCGGCGGCGCGAATGACGGCGGCGTTTCCCGTGCTTACGCCGCTGACGACCGCCGGGCGCGCCGCGGCCTGGAGCGTCGCGGCGATGCGCTCGGCCTGAGCGCGAACATCGGCGGAAAGGCCGGGAACGTCGGGCGAAGAGGCGTCGAGGATGTGGGCGACGGCGAAGCCGAGCCGGGCGACATCGTCCGGCGCGGCACGATAGGTTGCGCTGGCGACATCGTCGAGCCGCGTGGCGTAGGGGCTGGCGATGAAAAGCGGGCCGTGATCTTTCTGGGCGAGTTCGCGGATGGCGTGGTCCTGCCAGCGCGGCACGCCCATCTTTTCGGCTTTCTCGAGGAAAACCTGGCGCACCGTCTGGCGCAGAGTGAGCGCCATGCGCGGCGCGACGCTGGTGACGTCCTCGCCGAGGACGAGGGCCGCATCGGCGCGCTCGAGCTGGTGAAGCGTGGCCGGGCGCCGGGCCCTGACGCAGGATCGCGAGCATTTCGCCAAGCAGACCGTACTCGCCATCGGATATGCCGGCGTAGAAATTCTCGGCGCCGACGAGCGAGCGAAGCGCGAAATTCGCTTCGAGCGAGGCGCGCGGCGAGCCGATGCCGATCATCTTTCCGGCGGCGGCAAAAGAAGAGAAGCGGTCGAGCGCGTCGGCCTTGGGAATCTCGGCGAGCTTGCCATCCTGGCGGGCGCGCGGCGCGCGGATACGCTCATCGCTGTTGACGTACTCGTAGCCGAAGCGGCCGCGGTCGCAGAGGAAGTAGCCGTTGACCTCGCCGTTGTAGCGATTGACGATGCGGCGCAGCGTGCCGTAGCGCTCGCGCGGCGATGGTGTTGCAGCCCAGCGCGCAGTGGGCGCAGACCGATGGCGCGAACGTCAGGTCCCACTTGCGCGTGTAGTGCTGCTTGAGCGTCTTGTCGGTGAAGACGCCGGTGGGGCAAACCTCGACGAGGTTGCCGCTGAACTCGTTTTCGAGAACGCCGTCCTCGGCACGGCCGAAATAGACCAGATTGCGCAGCTGAGAGACGTCGAAATCCTCGCCGCCGGCGTATTCATTGTAGAACCGCATGCAGCGGTAGCACTGGATGCAGCGGTTCATCTCGTGGTTGAGCAGCGGGCCGAGGTACTGGTTGCGGAAGGTGCGCTTCTTGAACTCGTAATGGCGGTAGTTGTGGCCGGTCATCACCGTCATGTCCTGCAGGTGGCACTCGCCGCCCTCGTCGCAGACCGGGCAGTCGTGCGGGTGGTTCATCATCAGGCCTTCGATGATGCCGGCGCGGAAGTCGCGAACCTCGGGATCGCTCGATCGAGACGATCATGTCGGGCGTCGGGACGGTCATGCAGGCCATCACGATGCGGCCGCGCGTGTCCTTTTCGTCGCGATAGACCTTCACGGCGCACTGGCGGCACGCGCCGACCGAGCCGAGCGCCGGATGCCAGCAGAAATAGGGCAGGTCGAGGCCGTGACCGAGGCAGGCTTCGAGAAGGTTCTGCTTCGGGTTGACTCGTAGGGCTTCTTGTCGACGAAAATGCGGGTCATCGCCCATCTCTCCACGGACACCGCTTCTCACGGATATGCCGCTCGAAATCCTCGCGGAAGTATTTGAGCGCGCTCTGCAGCGGCTCGGCCGCTCCGGGCGCCAGCGCGCAGAAGGTGTTGCCGGGCCCGACCATCTTGCAGATGTGCTCGAGCTTGGCCAGATCCTCGCATCGAGCCGCGGCCGGCTTCGATGGCCGCGAGAATGTCTTCCGCCCAGGGCAGCCCGCTCCAGCAGGGCGTGCACCAGCCGCAGGATTCCTGCGCGAAGAAATGCTCGAGGTTGTGGACCATGCCGACCGGGCAGGTCTTGTCGTCGAGGACGATCATCGTGCCGGTGCCCAGGCGGCTGCCGGCCTTGGCGACCTCGGTGAAATCCATCGGCACGTCGAGGTGCTCGACGGTGAGGAAATCGGTCGAGGCGCCGCCGGGAAGCGCGCCGCGGAACTTGAGGCCGTCCTGCATGCCGCCGGCGTGTTCTTCGAGCAGCTCGCGCATCGTGGTGCCCATCGGCAGCTCCCAGCAGCCGGGCTTTTTCACCTTGCCGCTGGCGCCGTAGAGCTTGGTGCCGCCGTCGCCGGTCAGGCTGAGCTTCTTGAACCACTCGGGGCCCTTTTCGACGATGTGCGGAAGGTTGCAGAGCGTCTCGACGTTGTGCACGATCGTCGGCTTGCCGAACAGGCCGGAAACCTGCGGGAACGGCGGCTTGGCGCGGGGATTGGCGCGCTTGCCCTCGAGCGCGTTGAGCAGGCCGGTCTCCTCGCCGCACATGTAGCGGCCACCGCTCATGTGCAGGCGGAGATCGAAATCGGCGCCCGAGCCGAAGATATTCTTGCCGAGATAGCCCTTTGCATTGGCTTCGTGGAGGGCGCGCTCGATGCGCTCGCCGGCGTCGGTATATTCGCCGCGGAGGAAGACGTAGCCGCGCTCGGCGCCGATGGCGCGGGCGGCGATGATCATGCCCTCGATGAGCTGGTGCGGGTCGCCCTCGAGCAGCACGCGGTCCTTGAACGTGCCCGGCTCCATCTCGTCGGCGTTGGCGACGAGATATTTCGGCCGGGGCGCGTCGGGGCCGGTGGGAACGAAGCTCCACTTCATGCCGGTGGGGAAACCGGCGCCGCCGCGGCCGCGCAGGCCGGATTTCTTGACCTGATCGATGATTTCGGCCGGCGCCATCTGCATGGCCTTGCGAGCCGCCTGGTAACCGCCGGCGCGCTCGTAGCCGGCAAGATCGATCATTTCCCCGTCGGGGCGGATTTTGGCGGTGAGCGGCGTCTCCATCGGTCGCTACTTGTACCTTTCGAGGATCTCGTCGATCTTCGGCGGATCGAGATTGGCGTGAAGCTGGCCGTCGACGATCATCGTCGGCGCCTGGTCGCAGGCGCCCAGGCAGACGATCGGCAGCAGCGTGAAGCGGCCGTCCGCGGTGGTCTGGCCCAGCTCGACGCCGAGCCGCGTTTTCAGGTGCTCGCGCATCTTGTCGTAGCCCATCACCCAGCAACTCACGCTGTCGCAAACCATGATGACGTGGCGGCCCACCGGCTTGCGGAAGATGAGGTTGTAGAAGGTGGCGACGCTGTCGATGTCTTCCGCCGAGGTGTCGAGAAACTCGGCGACGTCGCGCAGGGCCTCGTCCGACACCCAGCCGCGATGCTTCTGCACGACGCGCAGGCGTCGATGCAAGCGGCGCGGCGCACCGGGTAGTGGGCCGCTTCTACTTCAATTTCACGCTGTTCTTCCGGCGTCAGCATGCTTCTCCACACCTAGCGATCGATATCCGCCAGAACGAAATCGAGGCTCCCGAGAATCGCGAGCAGATCGGGCACCATCAGACCTCGCGTCATCTCCGGCAGCATCTGCATGTGAGCGAACGAAGGAGTGCGGATGCGGGTTCGGTAGCTCATCGTGCTGCCGTCGGAAACCAGGTAATAGCCGTTGTTGCCCTTGGTCGCCTCGATCGCGCCCAGGCCCTCGCCGGGCGGAATCACCGGGCCCCAGGTCACGCCGAGGAAATGATTGATCAAGGTTTCGATGTCGTGCATCGTGCGGTCCTTGACCGGTGGCACGGCGAGCGGATGGTCGCTTTTGTAGGGGCCTTCGGGCATGTTCTTCACGCACTGCTCGATGATGCGCAGGCTCTGGCGCATCTCCTCGACGTGGACCACGGCGCGGTCGTAGCAGTCTCCGTGGGGCGATGTCGGGATGTCGAACTCGAAATTTTCGTAGCCGCAGTAGGGACGTTTCTTGCGGAAATCCCAGTCGAAGCCGGTCGCGCGAAGCACCGGGCCGGTGACGCCCCAGTCGATGGCCTGTTCGGTGGTGATGGCGCCGACGCCCTGGGTGCGGGCCTTGAAGAGGCTGTTGCGCATGACGATCTTGTCGTACTCGCGCATGCGCTTGGGCATCCAGTCGAGGAACTCGCGGAACATCTTGTCCCAGCCCTTGGGCAGGTCGTGGGCGACGCCGCCGATGCGCAACCAGCTGGGGTGCATGCGGGCGCCCATGATGGCCTCGACGATGTCGAAGGCGCGCTCGCGGTCGTTGAACATGTAGAAGACCGGCGACATCTGGCCGACGTCCTGGGCGAAGGTTCCGTACCACACCAGGTGGCTGATGATGCGGAACAGCTCGCAGGTCATCACGCGAATCACCTGCGCGCGCGGGGGAACCGTGATGCCGGCCAGCGTCTCGACGGCGATGAGGTAGGCGAGATTGTTCAGCACGCCGGCGAGGTAATCGATGCGGTCGGTATAGGGAATGTAGGTATGCCAGCTCTGCCGCTCGCCCATCTTCTCGGCGCCGCGGTGGTGGTAGCCGATGTCCGGGATCGCGTCGAGGATCACTTCGCCGTCGAGCTGGAGGACGACGCGCAGGACGCCGTGCGTGCCGGGGTGCTGCGGGCCGATGTTCAGGAAAATGAAATCGCTGTCGTCGCTCGCCGCGCTGCAGGCCCCATTCCTCGGGGCGAAAACGCAGGCGCGCTTCCTCTTCCTCGGCTTTTTCCTCAGGGAGCTGGAACGGGCCCATTTCCGTGGCGCGCGCTGGGTGGTCCTTGCGCAGCGGGTGGCCCTCCCAGCTGCGGCGGCATGAGGAGGCGCTCGAGGAACGGGTGATTTTCGAAGCGGATGCCGAACAGGTCCCAGCATTCGCGCTCGTACCAGTTGGCGTTGGGCCAGACGTCGCAGATCGAATCGACCGCAGCCTTGTCCTCGGCGAGCGCGACCTTGACGCGGAGGTATTCGTTGCGATCGAAGGAAAACAGGTGGTAGACGACGGTGAAATCGGCGGGCGGCTGGCCTTCGCGGTGCGTGCGCACGCGCTCGTCGATCGCGGTGAGGTCGTAGAGCATGCGGTAGGGCCGGTCGATTTCGCTTTTCAGATAGCGCATCGCCGCGTGGAGCTTGTCGCGGCCGACCCAGGCGGTGGGAATGCCGTCGCGGCTCGGCTGCGAAACGACGGCATCGGCTCCAAACTTCTGCTGGAGCTGATCGAGGATGGTGACAGTCGTCGTTGCGGGCGCGGCCATCATCAAACCTCGTCGATCGTGCGCAAAGTTGTGGCTTTCACGCGCTCTTCCTGTTTGAGATCACGCATCGAGGGACGAAAACCCCTGTCGATGCCTTCCGGCCCGACCACCCAGCTCAGCGGCCGGTTTTCGTTGCCGACGGCCTCGCGCAGCAGCATCAAACCTTCCATGAAAGCTACCGGGCTCGGCGGACAACCGGGAACGTAAACATCCACGGGCAGAATCTTATCGACGCCCTGCACCACGCTGTAGATGTCGTACATGCCGCCGGAATTGGCGCAGGAGCCCATCGAGATCACCCAGCGCGGGGCCATCATCTGCTCGTAGAGCCAGCGGATGATGGGCGCCATTTTCAGGAAAGGCGTGCCGGCGATGACCATCAGGTCGGCTTCGCGCGGGGTGCCGCGCAGCACTTCGGCGCCGAACCGGGAAATGTCGTATTTGCTGGTGATGCTGGTTGCCATCTCGACGAAGCAGCAGGACAGGCCGAACATGAACGGCCACATCGAGTTCTTCCGTCCCCAGGCCACCAGGTCCTCGAGCTTGGCAAACAGGATCTGGCGCCGAAGCTCGTCATATTCGCTCGGGGCCTTCTGGACCACGGGCAATTCCTTGGTTCCCTGACTTGTCCACCAGCGCATTGCCGACTCCGTCCTCGCTTACCTTGTCTTCCGCCTGGTGTCCGGGCTCCAGTCAAGAGCGCCCAAGCGCCAGAGGTAGACCAGCGTGGCCAACAGCACAATGATGAAAATCAGCGCTTCCCCATAGCCCAGCCAGCCGAGATCGCGCGCGGCCACGGCCCAGGTGTACAGGAAGACCGATTCCAGGTCGAACACGACGAAAAACATCGCCATCATGTAGAACTTGACGGGGAAGCGGACACGCGCCGTGCCTTCCGACAGAATGCCGCCTTCATAGGGTTGATCGGTGAAACGTTCCTTGTGCCGCTCGCCGAGCAGGGCCGAAAGCACGATCATCGAGCCGGCGATAATCAGCACCAGAACAGCGTAGAGGGCGAAGGCCCACAGTTCCATGGTCGTCCCTGGCGTCCTTTTCTCCTGTTGGAAACCGGCACAGGTATCGGGCAGCGACGCCGCCCGTCCGCGCGTTCCGACTTCGCCACACCACGGCGAGCCGCAAAAAAACTGGAGAAGGTCCCGCTTCCTCCCTTCCGACGTGCGAAGGGTTGCTGCCAACGCAGCGGGCCATTATACATCGAATCTCTTTTCGACAAATTCTTCTGCAAGATTTTTTCACATGTGTCGGAAACGGCCCGCCACGACGACTGTTCCGGTCCGGAATCCGGGCCTCGGTCGCTGGCAGGCTCGCCGGCTGTCTCTTCCCTCCAGGGCATGCTCGACCCCGGTCATGGCGCCGACTCTCGATCAAACGGAGGCGCCCTTCAAACGCCTGTAACCCTCGGGAACAGCGCGGAACGGGACGGCGAGGCGGTTCCAGAACGTTGATCGTAGCGATGACGATCGTCAGGTTGACGAGTTCGGGCTCGTCGAATTGCTCCCGCGCCAGGTGAAATACGTCGTCGGGAACGTGATCGTGGCTCAAGAGCGTGACCGATTCGGTCCAGGCGAGCGCGGCGCGTTCGCGGTCGTCGAAGAACGGGCCTTCGCTCCAGGCCGCCACGGCGTCAATGCGCTCGTTGGGTTCGCCGAGTTCGCGCAGCCGGCGCGAGTGCATATCGACGCAAAAGGCGCATGCGTTGAGCTGCGAGGCTCGCAGCTTGACCAGCTCAATCAACCGCTCGTCAAGCCCGACCGTGTGGATGTATTTTTCCAGGCCGACAACAGCCTCGTAGGCGCGCGGAGAGATGCGCTTCATGTCGATTCTGGGCGACGGATCCGATTTCATCTTTTGACCTCTCTTAGTCGCGGGAGCCAGTCAAATCTTGTTCCCCGGTTCCCTTCCCTAGCAGATGTTCCGGCCGCCGGAAAGGACGCAACGGTTTCTTTTCCGCCGGGCAAAGGAAAAATGTATCGCGAATCGAGCCTTCTGTCCGATAATCGACGGAGAATTGCTTGACCTTCCCGCACCTTGATCGCCGGATCACCAGCCAATCATTGCGGGTGAAGCCGATGGGGCCCGCATCCCGGAAGGAGCCGCGATGGATACATTTCGCACGAAGCTTATTCGCCGCGAGAGGGTCGCCGAAGGAACGATGGCTTTTCATCTTGAGAAGCCGAAGGGCTTCGACTTCCGCGCCGGGCAGTACGTCAATTTGACGCTCATCGACCCGCCGGAAACCGACGCTGCCGGCACGACGCGGAGCTTTACGCTGGCCAGCGCCCCGCATGAGGACCAGGTGATGGTCGCGACGCGGATGCGGGATAGCGCGTTCAAGCGCGTGATGGGAAAACTGGAGCCGGGAGCCGAAGTGTATCTCGAAGGACCCATGGGCTCCTTCACGCTGCACCAGAATGCGTCGAAACCGGCGGTTTTTCTTTCCGGCGGGATCGGCATCACCCCGTTCCTGAGCATCGCGCGCCACGCCGCGCACGAGCGGCTGCCGCACCGCATCTACCTCTTCTATTCGAACTACCGGCCGGAGGATTCGGGTTTTCTCGATTCACTCGCTGCGCTCGAAAAAGCCAATCCGCGATTTCGCCTGATTGCCACGATGACCGACATGGGCCGCTCGGCAATGACGTGGAGCGGAGAAACGGGATTCATCGACGAGCCCATGGTGCGCCGGCACGTCGAAAACCTTCATGGTCCGATCTTCTACATCGCAGGCCCTCCGGGAATGGTCGCCGCAATGCAGAAAATGCTGGCTAAAGCAGGCGTGGATCCGGACGACGTGCGCACGGAGGAATTCGCGGGCTACTGAGAATTTCCGTGCCGCGCGCGTCGAGCCGGCAAGCCATGTGCCGCGCCTTTCGGGCCGACACACCACTCCGGGAAATTCCAGCAGGGATCGGCGCTAGTCGATGGCGATGTGTGTGCTCGTGCGGGCGACGCCTTCGAGGTGCTGAATCTTCTCGATCACCAGCTTATTCAGGTCGTCACCCGAGGACACTTCAACGACAACATAGACATCGGGGTCGCCCCAACAGGCGTTCGCCATTTTCACTCCCGGCAACGTCTGGATTTTGTGGGCGACCTCGCGCGCTTTGCCTGGACCGACGGTGACCAGCACGTAGGCTCTCATGGTGGTTCTCCACGTTTGCGCCGATCGAAAGGATGGGTTCTTGCCTACAGCTTAGGCCCGTTATCGATAGGGGGCAAGCAGGAAACGGGACAGGACCGGCGACGCCGGCCTTGCGCAATCTTCAGGGGCCGAACAGCGGCCCGCTCGCCATCCGGATCGATACGTCCTTAGGAAATCCTTACGAACTCCTTGCGACTTCCTTAGCTCGGCGGTTCCACACTTCGAAAGGTGCGTCGGCAAGCATCCGCCTCCGGAAGCAATGCGGGCGCGGATTCAGGAGGGCGTTTGCGGGGCCATGTGGACTCTCTCTCTGATCGGTTTCGGCCTCGCTTTCATGCTGTACGCGCTTGTTCGATTTTTGCGTGACGCGAAACGGAAGTCCGCCGGTAGGCGCATGCGTTCCCCCTGAATCTGGCGGCAGGCGACAGGCAAGCCCGGCGCGCATGAGTTCAAAGGAATCCGCGCGGAAGCATTCTTCCAAAATGCACACCGAAACGGAGTCATGGCAATGCGGAGATTCAGACCCGGAGTATTCATGCTGATGGTCGTCTGGTCCTGCGCCGCATACGCGCAAACGCCAAACCCTCCGCCGGCATCCCGCGCAAGCCGGGAAACACTGGAAAAGCAGATTGAGCAATTGCGCCTGGTGGTTGCGCAACTCTCAAGCCGGGTTGCGACACTCGAGGCGGAACGAAAAGCGAACGGTCCCAGCCCGGGTCCTTCGGCCGGCCCGGCTGTCGCGAATCCGCGGGCTTTTGCGCAGCCAACTCAGCAGGTGGAAGACATTCTCCCGGCGCCGGTGCCCGTGCCCGAGAACGGTTCCCGGCAGATGGCGAGTGTTCAGCCGGCGAATGCGCCCGAGCGTGGCCCCATGAATCTTTTGGCGGGAACGACAGTCAACCTCACGCTCGACGGATATTACGAATACAACTTCAACAGCCCCGTGGGACGGGTGAACCTGCTCCGCGCGTACGACGTGAGCAGCAACAGTTTCAGCCTGAATCAGGCGACGCTGATCTTCGACCATGCGCCGGACTTGGCCCAGGGCCGGCGCTTCGGCGCGCGCCTCGACCTGCAATACGGCCAGGCAACCGAAACCCTCCAGGGTAGCGCCGCGAACGAACTCCGGCCGCAGGCCTATCGCGCGGTATTTCAGGCCTACGGAACCTACATCGCGCCGATCGGCGGCGGATTGACGATCGATTTCGGGAAATGGGCGAGCGCGCTTGGCATCGAGAGCAATTACACGAAGGACGCCATGAATTACTCGCGCTCCTTCCTGTTCGACTTTCTGCCCTTCTACCACATGGGCCTGCGCGCCAGTTACAACCTGACGCCGAAAGTGAACGTGGCCTACTGGCTCGTGAACGGAGCGCAGCAGACCGAAGACTTCAACGGCTTCAAATCGCAGGCGTTCCTGTTCACCCTCAAGCCGGCGAGCGCGGTCACCTGGAACGTGAACTATTACTCCGGACAGGAACAGCCCGACGTCGTGCCGGTGCTGAATCCCGGCCTTCCAACCGAAGCCACGCAACCGGGACTGCCCACGACGCCGATCGTGCCGGCCCCGAACGGGCGAGAGCATATCTTCGACACATACGCGACGTGGAATGCCTCGCCAAAGCTCACGCTGGCGGGCGAGGCGGATTACGTGATCAACCGCGTGTTCGCAGGCTCGTCACCCCGGCACGCGACCGCCGGCGCCGCTTACGCCCGCTATCAACTCACACCCAGGCTCTCGTTCTCCGGACGGGCGGAATATTTCTCCGATCGCAGCGGACTCTTCAGCGGCGTCACCCAGGCGCTGAAGGAAACAACATTCACCACCGAATACCAATGGTTCGACGGATTCCTGGTGATGGGAGAATGGCGGCGCGATTTCTCGAACCAGCCGTTCTTCCTGACATCCACGCCTGGCGTTTTGAAGAAAGAGCAGAACACCGCGACGCTCGGTCTGGTCTGGTGGTGGGGAGAGAAGCGCGGATCGTGGTGAGCCGGCCGGGAGCCACGCACCGGCGGGAGGGAAACGAGGGCATGGTGGACATCCTTTTCATCGCCGCAACGGCCGCCTTCTTCGCCGCGGCGATTCTCTACGTTTACGGCTGCGAGCGGCTGAGGCAGGAGAAAACCCATGAGCGCAAGTGACGCGGCGCTGCTTCTCATCACTGCTCTGCTGCTCGGGTATCTGCTCTACGCCTTGCTGAAGGCGGAGGACTTCTGACGATGACGGCGGACGGCTGGTTTCAGATTCTCTTCTACCTGTTCGTGATTTCCCTCGTCACGAAGCCCGTGGGCATCTTCCTGGCGCGGGTCTTCGAACGCGAAAAGACGTTCCTCGACCCGGTGCTGCGTCCGGTGGAAAGGCTCATCTACCGGCTCACCGGCGTGGACGAAAAGCGGGAAATGCGCTGGACGGAATACGCCATCGCGATGCTGCTTTTCAGCGGCGTCTCGATGACGCTCCTCTACCTGATCGAGCGCGCGCAGAGGTGGCTGCCGTTCAATCCGCAGAAACTTCCGAACGTCGGTCCATTCCTCGCCTTCGGCACGGCGGCCTCGTTCACCACGAATACGAACTGGCAGGCCTACAGCGGCGAAACCACGATGAGCTACCTCACGCAGATGGCCGGGCTCGCCTATCACAATTTCGTTTCCGCGGCCGTGGGCATCGTGCTGGCGATCGTGGTGATTCGCGGGATCGCGCGCCGGGAAACGGGAAATCTCGGAAATTTCTGGGTGGACATGACGCGCTGCCTGCTGTGGGTTCTCTTGCCCGTTTGCCTGGTTGCCTCGCTGGTGCTTGTGTCGCAGGGCGTGGTGCAAAACCTGAAGCCTTATACCACGGCGCAACTGATCGAGCCGCAGACGGCACAGGTGGCCGGAGCAAACGGGAAGACTGTCACCGAGAAAGTGACGCGAGCAGGTGATTCCGCAGGGACCGGTGGCATCGCAGGAGGCGATCAAGGAATTCGGCACCAATGGCGGCGGATTTTTCAACGCCAACAGCGCTCACCCGTTCGAAAATCCCGACGCCGCTCTCGAATTTCCTCGAGATGGTGCTGATTTTCGCCATCCCTTCCGGACTCACCTACACGCTGGGCCGGATGACCGGCTCGCGGCGCCACGGCTGGGCCGTATGGGCGGCGATGGCGTTCTTGTTCTTCGTCGGCGTGGCGACGGCCTATTGGGCCGAGGCGCGCGGCAATCCGCTGCTCCACGGCGTGGATCAGCAGGCGAGCGCGATGCAGCCGGGCGGAAACATGGAAGGCAAAGAGGTCCGCTTCGGCATCGCCGATTCGGCGCTTTTCGCCACGGTCACCACGGACGCCAGCTGCGGCGCGGTGAACTGCGATGCACGATTCCTACACGCCGCTCGGGGGACTGGTTCCGCTCGATGAACATCATGCTGGGCGAGGTCGTCTTCGGCGGGGTGGGCGCGGGGCTCTACGGCATTGTGGTGTTCGTGATTCTGGCGGTGTTCATTGCCGGGCTGATGGTGGGCCGAACGCCGGAATATCTGGGGAAAAAGATCGAAGCGTACGACGTGAAGATGGCGATGCTCGCCATTCTGATCCTGACGGTCACCATCCTCGGTTTTTCCGCCGTCGCCGCGGTCGAGCCATTCGGGACCGCCAGTGTCTCCAACCCGGGGCCGCACGGCCTATCGCAGATTCTTTACGCGTACACCTCTTCGGCCGGCAACAACGGCTCGGCATTCGCCGGCCTCAACGCCAACACGCCCTGGTACAACACCAGCACCGCCGTGGCCCAGTTGCTGGGCCGATTCTTCATGATCATTCCGATGCTCGGCATCGCGGGAAACCTGGCGCGCAAAAAGATCGTTCCCGAATCTGCCGGCACGTTCCCGGTGACCGGCGCTTTGTTCACGACGCTGCTGGTGGCAACGATCGTGATCGTTGGCGCGCTCACCTTCTTTCCCGCGCTAAGTCTGGGACCGATTCTCGAGCACCTGTTGATGCAGGCGGGGAAGAGCTTCTGAGGCCCTCATGAACAAAACCGCTCGAAGCAGAAGACAGTCCCTCACCGATCGGAAAATTGTTTCGCGGGCGATTCTGGATTCCATTGGCAAGCTCGACCCGCGAACGATGATCAAAAATCCGGTGATGTTCGTGGTCGAGATCGGCGCGGTGCTCACGACGATCCAACTGGCCTGGAACGCGCTTCACCATGGCGGGAGAGATTGGTTTCGGTTTGCAAATCACGCTCTGGCTGTGGTTCACGGTGCTCTTTGCCAATTTCGCCGAGGCCATGGCCGAAGGCCGCGGCAAGGCGCAGGCCGAAACCCTGCGTCAGCGCCCGGACCGAAACTCCGGCGCGGCGCTTGCGCGATGATGGCAGCACCGAAACCGTGGTGAGCACGGCGCTGAGGGCCGGCGATCTGGTGGTGGTTTCCGCCGGCGAGTTCATCCCCGGCGACGGCGAAGTGGTGGAAGGCGTCGCGTCGGTGGACGAATCGGCGATCACCGGGGAATCCGCGCCGGTCATCCGCGAATCCGGCGGCGACCGCTCGGCCGTCACGGGCGGCACGCGCGTCCTATCCGACGAAATCCACGTGCGCATCACCTCGAATCCCGGCGAAACGTTTCTCGACCGCATGATCAGACTGGTGGAAGGAGCCTCGCGGCAAAAGACGCCGAACGAAATCGCGCTGAATATTTTGCTCGCCGGCCTGACGATTATTTTCCTGCTGGCCGTGGTCACCCTGCAGCCCTTCGCGGTCTATTCGGGCGCTCCGCAGAACATCTTCGTGCTCGTTGCCGCTGCTGGTTTGCCTGATTCCGACGACGATCGGCGGGCTGCTCTCGGCGATCGGGATCGCCGGGATGGACCGGGTGATTCAGCGCAACGTGATCGCGATGTCGGGCCGCGCGGTGGAAGCGGCCGGCGACGTGGACATGCTGCTGCTCGACAAAACCGGCACGATCACGCTCGGCAATCGCCAGGCGACCGGATTTTTCCCGGCGCCGGGCGTCGGCGAGATCGAACTGGCCGAAGCCGCGCAACTCGCTTCGCTGGCCGATGAAACGCCCGAAGGCCGCTCGATCGTCGTTCTGGCGAAGGAAAAGTATGGCATTGCGCGGGCGCGAACTCGCCCATCACAATCCGACCTTCATTCCCTTCTCCGCGCAAACGCGCATGTCCGGCGTCGATCTCGACGGGCGCGAAATCCGCAAGGGCGCGACCGACGCCATCGCCCGGTACGTCGCGCGAGCGCGGCAATGGCGTGCCCGCTGAGATCGCAGAGCCGTGTGCGGGAGATCGCCGGCGACGGCGGCACGCCGCTGCTGGTCGCCGAAAACGGCCGCGTGCTCGGCGTGGTCTCTCTGAAAGACATCGTCAAGGGCGGCATGCGCGAGCGATTCGATCAACTGCGCGCGATGGGAATTCGCACCGTGATGATCACCGGCGACAATCCGCTGACCGCCGCTGCGATCGCGCGCCAGGCGGGCGTCGACGATTTCCTGGCCGAAGCGAAACCGGAAGACAAGATGGCGCTGATCCGCGGCGAACAGGCGAAAGGAAAGCTCGTCGCCATGACCGGCGACGGCACCAACGACGCTCCGGCGCTGGCGCAGGCCGACGTCGGCGTGGCCATGAACACCGGCACGCAGGCGGCCAAGGAAGCCGGCAACATGGTGGATCTCGATTCGAACCCCACCAAGCTGATCGAGATCGTCGAGATCGGCAAGCAACTGCTGATCACGCGCGGCGCGCTCACCACTTTTTCCGTCGCCAACGACGTGGCCAAATATTTCGCCATCATTCCGGCGATGTTCGCGGGCGCGCTTCCCTCAGCTCGAGCGTGCTGAACGTCATGCGTCTGAGACGCCGGAATCGGCCATGCTTTCGGCCGTGATTTTCAACGCGCTGATCATCATTGCGCTCGTTCCGCTGGCGCTGCGCGGAGTGCGATACCGCCCGCTGGGCGCGGCGGCGCTGCTGCGGCGCAATTTGCTGGTGTACGGCCTGGGCGGAGTCATTGCGCCGTTTATGGGCATCAAGCTGATCGATCTGCTGCTGACGCACCTCAGAATCATCTGAGAGGGACTTGTGAAGAAGAATCTGCTGATTTCCATCTGGTTGACGCTGGTCACGACGGTGCTCTTCGGGCTGGTGTACCCGCTGGCGGTGACCGGCCTGGCGCAACTGTTTTTTCCCCGCCAGGCCAATGGCCAATTGATCGAAGAGAACGGAACAATCGTGGGTTCGCGGCTCATCGGACAGGTTTTCTTCAGGGCCGGATATTTTCATTCGCGTCCGTCCGCGGCCGGCTCCGGTTACGATCCGCTCGCCGCGGAGGGTCGAATCTGGCGCCCACGAATAAGGCGCTGGTCGACCGCGTCGAGGCCGCGGTGACAGAAACTGCGAGCGGAGAATCCCGGCAGCTCCCATTCCCGTCGACCTGGTGACCGCGTCAGCCTCCGGCCTCGATCCCGACATTTCCCCCGCCGCGGCGGAGTTTCAGGTGCCGCGCGTGGCAAGCGAGCGCGGCATGAGCGAGCAGCAGTGCGAGCGCTGGTGGCGAAAGCACACGCGAGGCAGGCAGTTCGGATTTCTCGGCGAACCGCGCGTGAACGTGCTGGAACTGAATCTGGCTCTCGACAAGCTCTACGGCAGGCGACCAGCCAGTTCGCCCCTGCACGCGGGAAAACCTGCATCGCCGGGAGCTATTCCCTTGCCCGAGCGCGAGCGCGACGGCTCCGCGGGCGGCAAGTTCGAAACGGTATCCGACCCACGGATCGGTGTGGATGTAGCGCGGGTGGCGCGGATCCGGCTCGATTTTTTTGCGCAGTTGGTTGATGAACACGCGCAGGTATTCGGTTTCTCGCCGTAATCGGGGCCCCAGACCGCCTGCAGCAGGCGGCGGTGCGGCAGCGGCCTTGCCCGGCGCCGGCGACGAGCTGGCGCAGCAAGTCGAACTCCTTCGGCGTCGAGCCGGACCGGATTCCCTGCGACGAAGCACTTTGCGCTGCGTCGAAATCGATCGTGAGGTCACGGGACGTACGATGGGCCGACCGGCTGCGTCGGGCGCGGCGCGCCGGAGGGCCGCGCGAATGCGAGCCAGCAATTCCTCGATGCCGAAGGGCTTTGACGACGTAGTCGTCGGCGCCGGCATCGAGCGCCCGCACCTTGTCGCTGCTCGGTGTTCCGCACGGTCAGCATGATGATCGGGACGTCGGATTGCTCCCGGATTTCGCGGCAGGCGTCCAGGCCGCCCATGCCGGGCATGTTCACGTCGAGCAGAATCAGATCGGGGCGCTCGTTGCGCAATGCTTCGAGCGGCTTCTTCGCCGCGTCTTGGCCTCGAGCATGATGTATCCGCGGCTGGACAGCGTGGTGCGCATCACGCGGCGAATCTGCGGCTCGTCGTCGACGACGAGAATGGTGGCTGCGCTCATGGCCGCGGGCCCTGGCTGCGAACGGCGGGCAGGCTGAAGGAAAAAACGGAACCGTGACCGAGCTGACTGATCACGCTGATCGTTCCGCCATGCGCTTCGACGATCGCTTTCGCGATCGGCAGGCCCATGCCCGTGCCCTGCACGCGGTAGCGCTGATCCTGCCGCGGTAGAACTTGTCGAAGATCAGGCCGTGTTCGGGTTCGTCGATGCCGGGGCCGCGATCGGCGACGCTGGTGACAACGAAATCGCCGTTCTCTTCCGCGGTGATCGTGATCGGCTGGCCCGGGCGAGGAATAGGAGTTCGCATTCTCGAGCAAGTTGCACGAGCGCTTCTCTGAGCGCGCGCCAGATCGGCGCGAACCAGGCGGACAGATTCTCGGCACGTCGAACCTCGACCGGCCGGCTGCCGAGAACGGTCTTTCGTATGCTCGAGCGCCGCGCTGATGATCGGCGTCCATATCGGATGCGGCTTGAGTTCCAACTCGACTTCGCCCGGCCTCGAGCCGGGCCATTTCGGCGGCTTCGCCGACGAGGCGGTTCAGCCGGTCGCTTTCTTCGTTGATGATGGTAAGCAGCTCGCCGGCGCTGGCGCGCGTCGAGCGCGGAATCGGAGAGCAGGCTGGTGACCGACGGCCTTGATCGAAGTGAGCGGCGTGCGGAAATCGTGCGTGATCGGAGTCGAGCAGCGCGGATTTCAAGCGCTCGCCTTCGCGCGCCGCTTCGGTCTTGCCCAACTGCTCGATGGCGCGGGCGCGTTCGATGGCCACGGCGATCAGCGTGCCGAGGGCCTCGAGCGACGGCCGCGAAAGCATGCGGCCGGAAATCCCCAGGCTGCCGAATCACCCGCACTCCCATCCGCACCGGGACGAAGCACAGGCTCCGCGCCTCGATCCACCTTGATCTCCTCGCGCGCCACGATGGCCTTCAGGTGTCCGGCGTCGAGTTGCGGCGATGTCCAGGCCCGAACGATAAATCTTCTGCTTGTCGGCGAGAAACAGCGCCGCGGCGCCGACCTCGAACGATATCCACGATCTGGCGCGGGATGCGAATTGAGCAGCTCGATCGCGTTTCCGGCGCTCAGCAGGCTCTGGCTGAAATCGTACAGGCGCTCGACTTCCCGGCGCCGCTGGTCGGCTTCCTCGGCCTGGTTGCCGCGCGCGGTGACGAAAGATGGCTGGCGAGGAGCGACGTCACCAGGAACGTGAACAGCGCCACCCAGTTCTGCGGGTCGGCGATCGTGAGACGTGCCCACCGGCGGCAGGAAAAAATAGTTGAACGCCAGCATCGCGGCCACCGACATGAACACCGAAACCGCGATTCCCCAAACGGTGGAAACGACCAGAATCGCCAAGAGGCAGAGTAAAGGGCGACGGTCGCGTTGTTCACATGAACGCATGCGGAAATAAAAAAAGGTGATCCCGGCAACGATCGCCAGAGCGGCCGCGAACCGAGGGATGCGGCTGGAAAGCGATCCGCGCATCGGCTTATTCTAGCGTAGCTTTCCGGCGCCGTAGTAGAGAGCACCGGACCTCATGCCCAAGACGCCGGAACAATGGCTCGCGGACGTCTCCCCGCCCAGGAAAACCAAGGGCATCGCTGAAGCTGTTTCTCGGCTACGCGCCCGGCGTGGGCAAGACCTACAGCATGCTGAGCGAGGCGATCCGGCGCCACAGCCGCGGGGAGGATATCGTCGTCGGCATCGTCGAAACGCACGGGCGCAAGGGCATCGCCGAACTCGCCGCGCAACTCGAAAACGTTCCCGCTGCGGAAGATCGAATACAAGGGCACACTGTTCGAGGAGATGGATCGTGGACGCCATTCTGGCGCGCAATCCCGCGCGTCGTGCTGGTGGACGAACTGGCGCACACCAACATTCCCGGCAGCAAACACCGCAAGCGTTACGAAGACGTGCTCGAAGTGCTGGCGTCGAGGCGAAAATCGACGTCCTCTCGACCGTCAACATGCAGCACCTCGAAAGCATCGCGCCGACCGTCCGCGCGATCACGGGCGTGACACGTCCGCGAAACCGTGCCCGATTGGGTGCTGCAGGTCGGCCGACGAAACCGTGATGGTCGACCTGACGCCGGAAGCGCTGCAGAACCGCATGAAGCGCGGCGACGTCTACACATGAGAGAAGGTCGAGCAGGCGCTGAGGAATTTCTTCCGCCGCGGCAACCTGATCGCGCTGCGCGAGCTGGCGCTGCGCCAGGTGGCCGAACAGGTGGACCGCAGCCTGGAATCCTACATGGAGGAAAAGGATATTCAGGACGACCTGGCCGGTGCGCGAGCGGATCGCCGTGTGCATCAGCGCGAATCCCAAGGGCGCAGTATCTGATCGCGCGAGCGGCGCGGATGGCGCGGCGGATGGACGCCGAGCTGTACGCGGTTTACGTCGACGCCGGGCAGGATACGCCGCCGACCAGGAGCAGAAGATCGCTCGCCGCGAACATGCAATTCGCTGAGAGTCTGGGCGCGACAAGCGGTCCGCCTGAAGGGAAAGGACGTGGCCAAGACGGTGGCCGCGAATTCGTCCGCGAAAAGCACATCACGCAGGTGATCTTCGGCCGCTCGGCCGTCGAAGGTTGGCGGAAGATCGCCTACATGAACGCCATCAATCGCTTCTTGCGCGAGGCGCCCGCCGTCGACGTCCACATCGTCACGCAGGAACCAGACTGAACCCGAAAAAAAAAGCGGCGCCGGAATGTTTCCGGCGCCGCTTGAATCGAGTGGAGAGGAAGAAGCTCTCGATCCCGCTATTGGCAGTTACTTAGAGAGGTCAGGGCGGGGTTGACGGTTGTGGAAGTAGCCGCGGCCACGGTTTGCGTCGTGCTGAAGACGCCAGTCGTGCCCGAGCTGGTGCTGCAGGTCGCCTCGACCTTGTAGCCGGGAGTCAGCGTTGTGGATGGCAGCGTCCAGGTGATGCCGCCCGACGAGAAGGCACCGACCAGCGGATTGCTTGCCGGGACCACAAGGGAGTAGCCCGGGGGAGTGTTGGTGCTGGTGGTGCAGTTGCCGTTCGTGCAGGCCAGCGAGATCTGGGAAATCGCAGGCGTCGATCCGGTGAACAAAGGCACGGCGAATTCCAAGCTGCTGGTCGCCTGCTGCAGGGCGTAGAGGTCGGCGGTGACGGAGGTTGCCGTGCTGCTGGAGGCGGTTGCCGTGACGTCGCCGGTAAGCGCTGCCGGGCCACCGGTTTCCGCGAGCAGCGGTACGGTCACCTGTGTCCCGTTCGTCACGCCGGTGACGATCGTGGCGTTGTAGTTGCCGGTAGTGGTGCCGGACGCGCCGGCGCTCGCGACAACGTCGAAGGGGCCGGCCGGCAACGGACAGAAGTCGAAGTTACCGTTTGTATCGGCCGTCCTCAGATAATTGCCGATCAGGTCCACGCTGTTCGAACCGTCGGTTGGAGGCGTGGCCATTTCCAACGCCACGTTGGCACCCGCAATCGGGGTGGTGGTTGCCTGCAGCGCGTTGGTGACGATGTTGCCCTGCACCACCTGTCCGCTGATGCCGCTCAGGTTCTGGCTGGTTTGATAGGCAACCAGAACGGGATCGAGCCGGTATTGCCCGTTCCCCTGCATGACGATCGAGCGGCCGGCGTTGAAATCGAGGTTGATGTCGACGCTCTTGCCGGCGGCCACGCTGATGGGTCCGCCCATGATCTGCCCCGGAGGGATCTTCAGCCCGGTCTGCGCCTGGCTGGAGAGATTGAGCGCCGTCAGGGATCCGCCATTGGGCAAGGCGCAGTTCCACGCGCTGACGGTCGAGCACTGGTTCGTGGTGCTCTCGCCGCTCGGGGAAAGCAGGGTTACGCCGGTGGCATTGTTAGCCACGAGCTGCAACCGGATCTGCTGATAATCACCGGCCGGCAGACTGGAAGTCGATCCCAACTGCGCCAGCAGGCACTGCCCGTTCGCGGGCAGTTTCATCAGATCGAGTTGCACCGCCTTGATTGTGCCCGTGGAACTGAGCCCGGAAACGAGAGTTTGCCATCCGGAATCCGAAGTGCCGCTGATGCTGGCGCTCACGCCGTCGACGGTCACATAAACGTCGCTGAATTGCGAGCCCGATGGCGGATCGCTCATCGTCACGTTCGCCGAACCCAGGCCCGCCGTACTCGAAGTACCCCCGCAACGTATCAGGATAAACGTAGACAAAACGAGCAAAGCGAAAATTCCGAGATTCGCGATGCTTTTACCACGGAAGTGACGTCCTCCCATAGCCGATCACCTCACGAAAGAAGTAGCGACATCCTGCTCGAACGAAGCACTGCAACTGTGGAAGCCTGATTCTGCGAGCTACTCGTGGTGAGAGTATGACAAAACGGGATGGGGTTGCTCGGGAATTTAGGACTGCGGTACTAGACATGTCCTGAATCAGTCAATCGCCCTTCCCCTAAACCCTGGCTGCGAGCCAGTTTGCAGCGAGCACACAGATCCCCGCCGCCGCAGCGCATTGTTACAACCGCCCGGAGCCCGGAAAGGACCTGCCCAGATTGAAGCTTGCAGCCACCTCGCCGGAGCAAACCAAAAAAGTGAATCCTGGCTCGCCACGCACCTGGGCACACCGCTTCCGCGCCCGACCGCAGCCTCACCGAGGCGGCTTAGAGGCCGGCGATGCCATACAGGACGGAAAAAAATCCATCAGGAATCAGGAAAGCAAGGGCTTCCTGAAGCTGTCAAACGCTATTGGCCGGAAAAGCCGGCGCGCCGGTACGAAGCGCTGCCTTCATTCGCAGCGGTGCGCTTGGCACGGATGAACCCGAACAAACCACCGGCAACCAGCAAGACGGAAAGGGCAACTAGGAAATACATATGGCTTTTCACTCCCTGCGAGAATGTTAGCCCTGATCGAACTCCGCGCCGCGCAAGACGAAACAGAGAGGGCCTGCAACGGACTCCGGGTTCGGAGGCGAGCCTGGGGAATGAAGTCTATGAAGCCTGGACCCCAATGACCCGGTGCGCATTCTAGGAGCCGGGCGGAAGGTTGTCAACGCAACGTCGCTTTATGAACACCACGCCTCTTCCTTATAGAAAGACTCCTTAAGAAGTCCCGGATTCGCGGGGAGAATCCCGACACGCAACCGCCGCGCCCTCTTTCCTCATGCGCGAAGCCTCAGTGCCGGCTCTCTTCGAGCAACTGCGCCAGATATTGCTTCCAGACGGCGGGCAGGCTGTGCGTGCCGTGGCCGCGGGTCTGGTCGGTGATCGGGAGCAGCACGAAGCGGCCGTGCTTCACCTTGCGGATTTCGCGCTGGGCGATGCCGAGTTCGGGCGGATTCACCTGGTCGTCTGCGGAATTGATGTACATCACCCAGGTCTTGATCTGGCCCAGCCGGGACGAAGGATCGTAGTTCCGCGAGGAATCCCATTGGTAGAGCATGTCGTTGGCGTCGGCGTGGGCAAGTTCCCTCTTCATGAACTCTTCGGCGAAGCGGTCGGCGTCGTCGCGCGTGGGATAGATTTTCTGTTCGTGCAAGGGGCTGCTGATCAGGAAGAAGAGCAGGCCCATGGCGCCGCGCAAACCGCACTCGGGCTCGCTCGTGTAGTTGCCGTTTTTCCAGGCGGGATCGTCGCGGATGTCGTCCATGAGCATCCGGCGAATGATGCGATTGCGGCCGGAGATTTGTATCGGGAGGCAGGCTAGCGGCAAGGCGGCGTCCATGAAATCGGGATAATCCTCGGCCCACATCCACGTGTGCATGCAGCCCATGGATGTCCCGCCGACCAGGCGCAGGTGGTTGACGTCGAGCGCGCGCGTGACCACCAGATGCTCGGCGCGCACCATGTCGGCGTAGTCGTAGTTGGGAAACTTCATACGCAGGCCGTCGCTCGGTTTGCTCGAGCGGCCGTGGCCGATGTCGTCGGGGAGAATGATGTAGTAGCGGTTGGCGTCGAGCAGCTCGCCCGGCCCGAAGAGCACGCCGGCAAATTGCGGGCCGCGGAACTGATGCCCGGTGCCGCCGGTGCCGTGGAGGAAAAGCACGGCGTTGGTCACACGGCCCTGGGCGTTGCGCCGCGGACGGCCGAGCGTAGTGTAGTGCAGCCGCAGCGTGGGCATCGTCTGGCCGGTGTTGAAGCGAAAATCGTGCGCGACGTAATCCCCCTCCACCGGATGCAGGCCGGCGACGATGGCCTCGAGCTTCCGCATTTTGGCTTGCCGCGCGCTCTCGGCCTGGCGCGCCGGCCGAGCCGGCTGCGCCGCAGCGCTCACAGAGAACAAAAAGACCGACGCCAGCAGCAGGATTCCTGTTTTCTGATTCATTCCACTCCCTCCGTCGGCGGGCACTCTACCACGAGTCGCGCCGCACGCGAGCCATTGAAGTTGACGGAGGATGGATTTTCGGCGCGGGGCGGCCCGTCGAGTCACCCCTGCTGATGCAAGGGCCTTGCGCCTGTCCGAAAAAGAAAACCGACTGCGGGGATTGTGTGCGGGAATTTCCTGCCGGGCGCGCGAATCAGCGCCACCCAAAAACAGAACACCCCGCATTCTCACGGGGAGAATGCGGGGTGTTCCTCAGAAAAAAAAGACCGCTGAAGCGTGAGCTTAGCGGCGGCCCTTCTGTCCTGTTTTCTTGCTCTTCTTCGCACCCTTTTTCTTGGGGGCTTTCTTTTCCTTCTTGGCCGCCTTCTTCTTCTTCGAGGCCTTGGCGGCGGAAGAAGCGAGTGAAGTCGGCTGAGCGATCGGAGCCGAGGTCCGGGCAAAGCCGGCAACCGGCGCGATCATCAACAGAGCTGCAAGTGCACCAATCAAACGAAAACGCATGGGTTAGTTCCCCTCCGGCAAAGAGATACAGACTGCGTGAGTCTATCATGAGACGCCCCATCCAGCATAATCGGTTGCCCGGCCCCTGATGGGACCCCTGCCAACCCCACCCCCTCCTCTGACCTCGACCGCGCCATCTGTCCTAAACCCATGAAAACAAGCCCTCAAAACCGAAGCGGCCCGGCGGGTTTGCCGCCGGGCCGTTCGGGTTAAGTCTGTCCTGCGTGAAGGCTAGAAATCGTACCGCAGGGCGAACTGCATGATGCGTGGGTTGGTGAGCAAACGGGTATATTGGCCGAAAACCGAGGCGCCCAAGTCGAGTTCGTTGTTGACGCTGGCCACGTCGAACCGCTTGAGGTTCGCCACGTTGAAGACGTCCCAACGGAATTGGACGGTATGCTTTTCGTTGTAAGGCATGTGCCAGATTTTCGACAAGCCCATATCGAGGCCGGCGTATCCGTTGCCGCGAATCGCGTTGCGGACGCCGGACGTGCCGGGGTAGGCATAGGTGAAACCGTTGTACGCCTGGCACACGTTCGTGAACATGTTCCAGCCGCCGTTGGTCGTGCCGTTGGCGCCACAGTTTTGCGACGGGAGGCTGGTCGACCCCTGCGGGATCGGCTGGCCGGTCAGTTGGCCGTTGCCGCTCAGTTCCCAGTCCGTTGACCAGTTGTAACCGGAACTGGTGTTGGTTGGGAAGCCGCTGGTCCACCGACCGACACCTGAAAGCTGCCAGCCGCCGATCACTGCGTCGAGCCCGCGGCCAATGTTCCGGCCGAATGCCTGGCCACGACCAAGAGGAAGCTGCCAGACCCAGTTGAAATTGATCTGGTGGCGCAAGTCGAAATCACTTGGTCCATAGAGTTGGTACGGAGACCAGGCGTTGATGACCGTGCTGAATCCCGCACCGATACCGCCCGCTCCCACGCTGGTCGCGTCCGAACCGATGTCGAGCGACTTCGAGTAGGTGTAGTTGAAATCGAACAGCAGGCCGTGGGACATGTGCTTGGTCAGTGCCAACTGGAACGCGTTGTAGTTCGAGTAGCCGATCGAGCGCCAGCCGTAGAGCGAGGAGTACTGCTGGTTGTAGAAGCTGAACGGGCCGCCCTTGGCATACGTCGGGAAACCGTAGAGGTCTACGAAGAAGAGACCCGTGGTTTCGTTGTACACCGTGCAGTTGAACACGTCGTACATCGCCTGGTAAAGGCTCGACGTCGAACCGTCGGTGGTGCAGAACGGATAGGACGACTGGGCTTGCATCATGTCCGGCCAGTACTGAGCAGTCGGACCGATCATCGATGCCGTGACTGTAGTCGGATCGACGCCCTGCCGGGCCATCTGGGAGAAGCGCGACACAGCTTGGAAGTAGCTGATGCCGGTCTTCGGATCCACCAGGTTGTACGGCGTTGCCAAGTCCTCTTGCACCAGCAGGCGATGCGCGAGGTGGCCGACGTAGGAAAGATTCAGCGCGATGCCGCCCGGAAGTTGGCGGTCCACTGAGAAGGCGATCGCGTAGGAGTAGGGCGTCCTCAGGCCGCTGTCCAAGCCCCAGGTGATGGCAAAGGCGGCCGGTCCATTGACCGGATACGTCACAGGATAGGTTGGATTGGTGCCGAACGGCGGCGGGACGAAGATCTGTGTGGGAGCGTCGCCGTTGCAGCTGCCGCCGTTGTCATACACCGGGATGGTGTTCACACTCGTCCACCGTGGCGAGGATGAGATCGTTTCGCACCCGGCGAAGTTCGTCAGGCCGGTAGTCAATCCGAAGGAACCGTTCGCGTCGAAGGCCGTGGCCAGCGCGGGACCGAAGTGATCGTAATACATGCCGAACCCGGCGCGGATCACCATCTTGTCGCCGTCGCCGACGATCTTCTTCAGCCAGCCGCCGCTCGGACGAGGAGTCCAGGCGATGCCCAGTCGCGGCGCGAAGTTCCTGGTTTGCGAGGGATAGTAGCCGGTCGTGCCGTACGAGGGACCGGCAGGACCGAAAGTAACCAGCGGATCCTGGTTCGCGGGAATGCCCTGGCGCATCCGCTGGGCGCGCTGGTTGAACCACTGGCCCAGGGGGAACGTCGGCGTCACTTCCTGTCCGGCTGTCTCGCCAATCGCACCCTGCATGCCCCAGTTCAAACCATAGGTGAAGGTGAGATTCGGCCTCGCCTGCCAAACGTCCTGCCAATAGAGATTGTATTCGTCCAAGGCATAGTGGCGTGGAATCGGTGCGCCTTGCGGAAGCAGATTGCCGGTGAGGTTCGGGTTCACGCGGTTGTTGTAGGTGGCATCGACTTCAGTCACCATTCCCAGCAACCCGACCAGCGGGAAGTCGTACGAGTGAGTATTCGCGACATCCGGAAGGCCAGCCGCCGCCGGATCGAGGCTGTCCCCGGAGCCGGCGATGCCTGCCGTGTCGATCCAGTCGGCATTGGTTGAGCCGTCGCTGAACGACGCCTCCTGGCTCACGCTGTTGCGACGGATGAGCGAGATGCTGCCGCCGAACTGGAATGTGTGCGAGCCGTGAGTGAAACTCACGTCGTCGATGATGTTGTGCGTGGGAACAGTGAAACTGCGGTTGCGGTTAATGAAGGGGCCAGCACCACTCGTCAGGTCACGGATGTAGTTCCAGGGCTGATTCGAGTTGCCGACGATCCCGACGCTCTGGTGCGTGAGACCGTAGCGGAAGTTGTTCACCCAGTGCGCGCCGAAGATGCCGGTGTATCCCGCCACAAATCCCTTGCTCAGATTCTTCTCTGAAGTCTCGGGAATGCCTCCAAGGACGTACCCTGGGGGCAAGTAAGGCTGATTGATGATGGTGTCGTCCTCGCCACTGCCGCGGATGAACAGGCTGTGATTCCCGTTGGAGGTGATCTTGTAGTCGAGCCGGCCGATCATCCAGTTGTTGTGCTGGCTTTGCGGGGCGGCAAAACGATAGCCCGTGAAATTCGGAGGATCGCCCACGGTGGTATCGTTCGGTACGGGATATTGATTGAAGAAGGCGATCGAAGCCGGACTGGGACCCAGGCCCAACGGGTCCATTGCCGTGAGTTGGCTGGGACTGATTCCGTAGTAGCCAGGCGCAATCGTGTAGCTCTTGCCGCTGAGGCCCTGGACGGAACCGCCCGGACAACTGCTGGCGTCGCTGCACTGATACTCCATGACCCCGTCACGCAAGGCCATCGAGGGAACCGTGCGAACGGCGCTCACGGCCTCGGACAAGCGGTGTCCCTCATAGTTGAAGAAGAAGAAGAAACGGTTCTTCATGAAGGGGCCGCCCAGCGAGCCGCCGAAGATGTTGCGCACCAGATGGGGGGGCTTATTGGGCTCGCCGGCGAGGGCTTGGGAGGTTTTGATAAAGAAGTCGTTGGCTTCGCCGATGCCCGAGCGGTTGTACTCGTAAAGCCCGCCATGGAACTGGTTCGTTCCGCCCTTGGTGACCATCTGGATCTGCGCGCCGGCCGACCGGCCCGATTCCGCTCCATTGTTCGATGTCGTCACGCGGAATTCCTGAACGGAATCCGGTGTGACAGGCAGCACCGTGGTGAACGGCCCATTCTGGAACTGGTCGTTCACGACCACGCCGTCGAGCGAGATGGTGTTCTGGTCGCTGCGCTCACCATTCACCGCACCGCCACGTGTGTCGTACTGATAGAGGTCGGTGCGATCGCCGGTGTAGACCACGCCAGGCTGCAGGCTCAGCAGGTTCGGAACGTTGCGCGCCTCGAGCGGGAGCTGCTGAATCTGCGTTGAGCCCATCGTCTCGCCAAGGGTAGCGTTAGTGGTGTTGAGAAGCGGTGCTTCGCCGCTGACAGAGACGACCTGGGTGACCTGGCCAACTTTCAATCGAACATTCTGCGTCGCCGGAAGTGCGACGCGGACAGTCAAGCCGGTTTGCTCGTATTTCTCGAAACCGGTCGCTTGCACCGTGAGGGTGTAGGTACCAGGCAGCAATTCAGGAAAGTTATAAGTCCCATCGGTCGTCGTTGTGACCGAACGGGTCATGTTCGTGCTGGGGTTGACGAGGGTGACTTTCGCTCCGGGCACGGCCCCGCCGGACGGGTCGGTCACCACGCCGCGAAGCGCGGTCGTCGCCTGTCCCCAAGCCGTAACAGCCCACAAAAGTGCCGCGCACAAAAGGACTACACGGGTATAGATCGGCTTCCCACCCACCTTTCACCTCCTGGACTTATAGCACCCGAGCCGGGTGTGAGAAACGGCTGCCCGTGGCGTCCCTCAGAAAACACCCTGGCGACTATTCACGGGAAATTTAGTGGAGCTTTAATTGCATGTCAAGCCGGAAGAAAAATTTTCAGGAAAGCGCCGTTCAAGCACGGGCATCGCGGAAATTTATTCCATGGATTTGCGGAACCGCAGAACGCTGATCGCCAGCGCCGCCGTGGCGAATGTCGCCATCGCCGCCATCTGCGGCCACAGCGTTTCGAGCCCCACGCCTTTCAGATACACACCGCGGATCACCACCAGGAAATAGCGCAACGGATCGAGATAGGAAAGCTTTTGAAACACCTCCGGCATGCTGCTGATCGGAAAACCGAACCCGGAAAAAATGATCGCCGGAATGTCGAAAAAGAACGCGGTGACCATCGCCTGCTGCTGGTTGGCCGATACGGTCGAGATCAGCAACCCTGTCCCCAGCATGCAAAGAAGGAAAATGACGGCGCCGAGCCCGAGAATCAAAAACGAGCCGCGGAATGGCACCCGGAACCAGAAGGTTCCCACCGCGGCGATCAGCGCCGTGTCGGCAAGCCCGATCAGGAAGAACGGAATCGTTTTCCCCAGGATGAATTCGGTCCGGCGGATCGGCGTCACCATGATCTGCTCGAGCGTGCCGATCTCCCGCTCGCGCACCACGGCGAACGCCGTCAACAGAACCACCATGATCAGGATGAGGCTGCCAATCACGCCGGGAACGAAGAACCAGCGGCTCTGGAGGTTGGAATTGAACCAGGGGCGGCTGTCGAGATCGACGCGAGGAATCGCGGAGACCAGCAACGGCGCGCGCGCGGCGAGGCGCTCGTCGAGTTCGTCGCGGGAGAAGCTGTCGGCGACGCGGTTCACGTACCCGAGCGCGACCAGAGCGGTGTTCGAGTCGGTGCCGTCGACGATCGCTTGCACCGGCGCCGTTCGCCCAGCCAGCAGCTTGCGCGAGAAACCGGCGGGAATCTCGATGGCCAGCAACGCGTCGCCCCGGTCGATCGCTCGGGCGAGTTCGTCGCGATTGGCCACGTAGCGCTCCACGTCGAAATAGGGACTCGAGGAAAATCGCGCGACCAGGTCGCGGCTCTGGCGGCTGTGGTCGAGGTCGAGGACGGCGGTCGGAACGTGGCTCACCTCGAGCGTGGCGGCGTAACCGAACACGAGCATCTGAATGATCGGCGGGCCGATCAGCACGAAACGGGTGCGCTTGTCGCGAAAGACCTGGAGGAATTCCTTCACCAGCATTTGCCACAATCGCCGCAGCATTGTTTCCCTCAGTCGAGTCGCTTGCGAAACGCGGTGGTGGCCGCCGCGCCGAGAACCAGCGCGAAAATCCCGAGCGCCGCAAGCTCCGGCCGCAGCCAGGCGGCCGGCGAGCCCTTCAGGAACAGCGCCTTCACCAGCGTGACGTAGTAGCGCGCCGGAATGATGTGCGTGAACAACCGGATCGGCTCCGGCATCTGCTCGATGGGATAGAGAAAACCGGAGAGAAGAAACGCCGGCATGAACGTCGCCACCAGCGCCAGCTGGCTCGCCGCCAGTTGCGTCTTCGCCACCACCGACAGGAAATAGCCGAGCATCAGCACCGCGACCAGAAACAGCGCCGAGCTGAGAAACAGCACGCCCCAGTTCCCGCGGAACGGCACGCGGAAAAAGGTCACCGCCATCCAGGCGCACAGCGCCGTATCCGCCATCCCGATCGCGAAATACGGCACCAGCTTCCCGATCAGGATTTCCAGCGGCGTCACCGGCGTCGAAATCAGCTGCTCCATCGTTCCGCGTTCCCACTCGCGGGCGATCGTGAGCGAGGTGAGAAAGGTTCCGACGACCGCCATCACGATGGCGATCACGCCGGGAACGATGAACACGCTGCTCACCAGGTCCTCGTTGAACCACGTCCGGTCGTCGACGCGCAGCGCGGGCGCGGCGGCGGGCAGGCCGTTGCGCTCGCGCCAGTCGAGCTGCACCTGCCCCGAAAAAGCTCGAATTACGCCTTCGCTGTAGCTGATGCCGAGGTTGGCGGTGTTGTCGTCTGTGGCGTCGACGATCGCCTGCACGGCCACCGTGCCGCCGTCGCTCAGCCGGCGTTCGAAATCGGTGGGGATGACAATGGCGAGGCGCGCGCGGCTTTCGTCGATCGCGGTGGTGAGCTCGCGATAATTGTCCACCTTCTGAACGACGTTGAAATACTGGGAGGTGCGGAAGCGAGAGATCAGATCGCGGCTGGAGGGGCTGTTGTCGCGATCGAAGATGCAGGTGGGTATGTGTTTCGTGTCGAGGCTGACGCCGTAGCCGAAAAGCAGCATCAACAGAACCGGCATGGCGACGACGATCGTCAGGCTGCGCGGATCGCGCCGGATCTGAATCGCCTCCTTGCGCATCATGGCCACAATCCGGTTCCAGCGCATGGTCAGTTCCCCGGCTTTCCCGCTTCGTCCTGGCCCGTGGTGATGGCGACGAAAACGTCCTCGAGCGACGGCCGGATCGGCTCCAGCCGCCCGACGCGAATTCCCTGCCCGGCGAGATACGGACGCAGCGTCCGCGCCTGCGTCGCCGCCTCGCCGACTATCAAATGCAGTGTGTTGCCGAAAACAGCGACGTCCAGAACGCCCGGCGCTTCCCGCAGCAGTTCGAGCGCCGGGCCGAGCGGCTCGCATTCGGCCACGAGCAGATCGCCCTTCATCGTGCCGCGCTTCAATTCCGCCGGCGTTCCCTGCGCGACGATCCGGCCGCGGTAGATGAGCACAAGGCGGTTGCAGTATTCCGCCTCATCCATGTAGTGCGTGGTGACGAAAACGGTGACGCCCTCGGCGGCCATCTGGTGAATCAGATCCCAGAAATGGCGCCGCGAGATCGGATCGACGCCCGAGGTCGGTTCGTCAAGAAACAGAATCTCCGGCCGATGCAGCACCGCGCAGCCGAGCGCCAGCCGCTGCTTCCAGCCGGTCGGGAGGGTTCCGGTGAGAGACGATTCGCGGCCGCGCAGGCCGGCCATTTCGATTGCCCACGACATGCGCTCGCCCAGAACCGCGCGAGGGACCTGGTACATCGCGGCGAAGAAGCGCAGATTTTCGATCACGCGGAGATCGTTGTAGAGCGAAAATTTCTGGGACATGTAGCCGATGTTCTGGCGCACCGCTTCCGGCTGTCGCGCCACGTCGTAACCCGCCACCATCGCCCGGCCCGCGGTCGGCTTCAGAAGGCCGCACAGCATGCGGATCGTCGTCGACTTCCCCGCGCCGTTCGGACCGAGGAAACCGAAGATCTCGCCGCGCCGGGCCGCGAAGCTGACATGGTCCACAGCGGTGAAATCGCCGAATCGCTTCACGATGCCTTCGACGACGACTGACGATTCCGCATTCATGACGCCGCCCTGCCGCTTTCCCTTTCCACAACCGAGACGAACAGGTCCTCGATACTGGGCGCCGCTTGCGTAATCTCGTCGACCGGCACGCCCGCCGCGGCAAGCCGCGCCCGCAGTTCCGCGATGCGGCGCGGGCCGTCGTCGACGACCAGATGCACGCCGTCGCCCACGAGCACGGCCGTCGAAACGCCTTCGGTGTGCTCGACCGCGTCGCGCGCCGCGCGCGGTTCGGGCGAAATCACCGCGATCAGCGCGCCGCGCAGGCCGCGTTTCAACGCTTCCGGCGTGTCGCAGAGCAGCAGCCGGCCCTGGTGCAGCAGGCCGACGCGATGGCAGCGCTCCGCCTCGTCGAGATACGAAGTGGATATGAGAATTGTCACGCCCTCGAGCTGCAGCGAATAGAGAATCGCCCAGAATTCGCGCCGCGAAACGGGATCGACGCCGTTCGTCGGCTCGTCGAGCAGCAGCACGCGCGGCGTGTGGATGAGCGCGCAGACCAGACCCAGTTTCTGCTTCATGCCGCCGGAAAGTTTTCCGGCTAGGCGCCGGCGGAACGGGCTCATGCCGGCAGCGGCCAGCAGCCGCGCGGCGCGTTCTTCGCGCCGGGCACGCGTTACGCCGAAAAGATCGGCGTAGAAGCGAATGTTCTCGTCGACGGTCAGGTCCTCGTAGAGCCCGAATCGCTGCGGCATGTAGCTCATCTGCTTCTGCACTTCGGCCGGTTGCCGGGATATGTCCGCGCCCGCTACCAACGCCTTCCCCTCGCTCGGATCGAGCAGGCCGGCGAGCATGCGGAGCATCGTCGTCTTGCCCGCGCCGTCGGGACCCACCAGGCCGAAAATTTCACCGGCCCTTACGTCGAAGCTGACACTGTCGACGGCGAGGACGCCGGGGAAACGGCGGGTGAGGCCGGAAATCTGGATCGCGTTGGCGGCTTCGTTCATTTCGTTTTCGGCTCCGGCTGCCCAAGTTCGATCACGGCGTCGGCGGGCATGCCGGGTTTCAATTCGTGGCGGGGATTTTCGAGATCGATCTTGATGCGGTAGACGAGCGTCACGCGTTCCTGCTCGGTCTGCACGGTTTTCGGCGTGAATTCGGCGCTCGAGGAGATGAACGAGATGCGGCCCCGATAGACCTTGCCCGGATAGGTGTCGGTGGTCACCGAGACCGCCTGGCCCCAGCGCACGCGGCCGAGATCGGTCTCGTTGACATACGCGCGCAGCCACACGTGGTCGAGATCGGCCAGGGTGACAACCGGTGTTCCCGGCGCGACCACTTCCCCGAGTTCCGCCTGCCGCACCAGAATCACGCCGGATTCCGGCGCGCGCAGCACCGTGTAGCCCAGTTCGATTCGCGCCAGTTTCAGATTCTGCTCGGCCTGGCCGACGCCCGCGCGATTGATGGCGATCTGTTCCTTGCGGGTTCCTTCGACGGCCTGATCGTAGGTCTGTTTCGCGCTCTCGTAGCGGGCGCGCGCGCGGGTGAGATCCGTGGCGGCGATGTCGCGCGACTGCGCCGAAAGGGCGTCCTCTTTAAAGAGCGATTCGGCGCGCTGATAATCCACCTGCTTCAGCCGCAAATCCGCCTGGGCATCTAGCACCGCCTGATGCGCGGCCTGGATTTCCTGGTGCCGCGTGCCGGCGAGCGAAAGCGTCAGCTCGTCTTGCTTCACCCGCAGCGCCGCTTCGTCGATCCTCACGCGCTGCAGGTAATCGGCGTCGTCGAGCCGCGCCAGTACCGCGCCGGGTTCGACCGATTGGCCCTCCTCGATCGGCAGCGCGACGATTCTCCCGGGCACTTTGAAGCCGACCAGGCTTTCGTGCGCCTCGATGTTGCCGGAAACCTTCAGCAGGTTCGACGGCGGCTTCGGCCGCGTGGAATGCCGGTAGAAATAGAAGCCGGCGGCGGCCGCTGCCGCCAGCACGATCAGGATCACGATCCGCCGTTTCATTGCAGGCGCGCCTCTCCTTTCATTTCTTTCGCCGCCCGGGTCATGGAATCCCCAAATAGCGTTCGTAGGTTTTTTCGGTTCCACCGAGGGCGCGGGCGAGCGAAATTTTGGCGTCCTCGTGCTGCGTGAGCGCGGAGATGTAGTTTTCCTGTGCCCGGGCGAGCGCGTCCTGCGCGGTGACCACCTCGATGTTGTCGGTGACGCCGGAGCGGAAACGGTCTCGCGCCAGCTTAAGTTCCCGCTGCGCCAGTTCCTCGCCCTGCCGCGCAACGTCTACCGCCTCCGCCGCGGTTTCGAGGTTCAGCAGCGCCGAACGGATCTCCTCCTCGATACCGCGCCGCAGATCGGCGATCCGCGCGTCGATGCTCGCGATCCGGCTGTCGATCTGCTCCCGTTCGCCGCCGCGGTCCTGGTTGAATAGCGTGATGTGCAGCGTGCCGGCGACGAGCATGGTCTGGCGGACTTGGCCGAGCGTTCGCCCGATGCCGCCGTAGTCGCCGTCGATGCTCAGGCTGGGCAGATAACGGGCTTCGTTCGCCTGCTGCTCGTCGACGAGCGCCTGCCGCTGCTTCGAGAGCGCCAGGTAATCGGCGCGAGTCGAAAGCGCGCCGGAAACGGCCGTGCCGATCGCGGGCGGAGTGAGCGGGTGGAACGCGAGAACCTCGCTCAGTTCGATGGGCGTTGACGGATCGAGGCCGATGCTCCGCGAGAGCGAGAGCAACGCCTGGCGCGTGGCGTTGCGGTCTTCGAGCAGCACCTGCTCTTCATTCGCCAGCGTCACGCGCGCTCGCAGAACGTCGACTCCGGTCGCGACTCCCGCGTCGTGCTGCTTCTGCGCCAGATCGTAGAGCGCCTGCGCGGTGCGCACGCGCGACTCGGCCGATTTCGTTCGCGCCGCCGCCGCTTCGGTGCTCAGGTAGATCGCCGCCACCTGGCGAACAACGCCGTCGCGCACGTCCTGATAATCGAGGCGCGCCGCCTGTTCCTGCTTCTCGCTCGATTTCCAGTTGCGATAGCTCTCGAGGTTGATCACCGGCTGCGAGAAGTAGGTGCGGAAATCGTAGGTGCTGTACGGCCCGACGACTTCCGGCACACCGGGAAAGCTCAGGCCAAAAGTGTGCAGGTTCCGGCTCTGTAGCGCAGGTGAGATGCCTCCGTCCACTTTCGGCAGCAGCGCCGCGCGGCGCCGGATTCGCGAGCCATCGGCATTCAGCACGTCCGCTCTGGCAAGCAAAACGCCGACGTTCGCCCGCAGCCCGCGCTCGATCGCCTCGCGCAGGCTCAGCCGGAGCGGCGCCTGCGTTTGCTGCGCCCCGGCCGCGGCGGCGCCGGCCGCGAGCAGCGCCGTACAAAGCAGGACCCGATTGGCAATTCGTCTCATGATTCATCACTCCGTGGAACCGCCGTTCCCGGCGAACCCGGCGGCGACTTCAGCCCGCGCAGCACGAACTCCAGGTGAGCGGAGAAGTAAGCGTCGAGATCGAGCGGCGCTCGCTTGCCGAGCACCAGCATCCACACCACCGCGCTGATGGCCGGAGCCAGCAGAATTTGCGGGAAATCCCTGGCCTTGGTGCGCTGAAATTCGCCGGAAACGCATCCCCTCTCGAGAACCAGGCGAATCGCGCCCAAGCCCGGCTCGATGACTTCCCGCCGATAAATCTCGGCGACTTGCGGGAAGTTGCCGCTCTCGGCGATCAACAGGCGCAGGATGCGGCGCGCCTTTTCGCTTCGCACGACCTCTGCGTAAAGGCGCGATAGGAACTGGCAGAGCAGGTCCTCCGCCGAGCCGCCAAACTCCCTGGCGAAACCGCCGAATTCCTCGAAGAGCGGGCGAATCAGGCTGCGAACCACGGCTTGAAAGAGGATTTCCTTGTTCTTGAAGTGGAGATAGATCGTTCCCTTGGCGATTCGGGCGCGCCGGGCGACGTCGTCGAGCCGCGTGGCGGCAAAGCCGTGGGCGGAGAACTCTTCAAAGGCCGCGGCGACGATCTGCTCGGACCGGCGCGCCGCAGCCGGCGGCGTCGAGCGAGCCGGGCGGCGCGGGGAGCGGGGATGAGAGGAAGTTCCGGGCATCGTGTCGCCGTCCTTGGACTGACTGACCGGTCAGTCACGATGCCTAAGACACGGGCATTTCCGCTGCCACACCCGTGGCAGACTCAAGTGCCACAATGTCTGATGTTTGGGAAGATGCGCGGCCGAAACCACGCCGGCCTCACCCGAGAAAACACCCACCCCGGCGTGAAATGGCTCATGGGCATGCCGGGAACCAGCCGATTCCTCGCAACTCAACCGCGAGTTCTGCGACGAGCCGCGCGCCTTATGCGCCGGCGCGCTGCTTGCTGCCGAACGCGAGGCTCACGAGGAAAAGCAGCGCCGAAACGAGCACGATCACCGGACCGAGGCCGATCTTCGGGAAGAAGTCCCGTCCCACGAAGAACCCAATCAGCACCGCCACCACGCTCGCCGCCGCCGATGCCACCAGAAACTGCGAGAGGCTGTCGGAAAATCTCCGCCCGGTGGCCGCCGGCAAAATCACGAGCGCGCTGGCCAGCAACGCGCCCATGAATCGCAATCCCACCAGCACGGTCAGGCTGAAAATCAGCAGGAAGTACAGCTCCAGGCGGCTCAGATTCACGCCGGTCGACGAAGCCAGTTCCGGAGAAAGCAGGCTGAGCACAAGCGCATCGCGGAACCGGAACAGGAACAGGATGATCAAGCCGACGGCGAACGCGCCCAGCAGAAAGCTCGGCAGCGAAAGCGGCTGGAATTCGCCGAAGAGCGCCTCGAGCAAATGCTCGTGCGGCGTGACGAGCGCGCCAAGCGCGAGACCGGTCGCGAAAACGACGCCAATCGTCACGTCGGCCGCGAGGCCGGTACGCTGCTCGAGGTGCCAGACAAACAGCGTGCCGAGAACGAGCGTGGTGGCGCCGCCGATGAGCGGATTGATGTGGATCAGCATCGCGATGCCGAGGCCCGGCAGCGCGAGGTGCGAAAGGACGTCGCTCGCGAGCAGCATGCGCTTGCTCAGCGCGAAGCTGCCCACCAGGCCCGCGGCAACGGCGAACAGCACCGCCAGGGCCAGCGCGTACGCGTCGCCAGCCGTCATCGCTGCGGTGGCTCCCCGTGATGCACGTAATACTTCGGTGGCGCGCCGTAGAGCGATTCGAGCGCCTCCGGCGTCAGCACTTCCTTTGGCGGGCCGGCGCAGGTGAAGCCGCGGCTCAGGCACAAGACGGTCGTCGCGTAGCGAAACACGATGCTCAGATCGTGCGAAACGAGAATCACCGTCATTCCGCGCTCGGTCTGCAGATGGTGCAGCAGGTCGTAAACGCGTTCCTCGGAAAGCTCGTCGAGGCTCGCCGTCGGCTCGTCGAACAGCAGAACGTTCGGCTGGCCGAGCAGCGCGAACGCGATCAGCAATTTCTGGAACTGGCCTCCGGAAAGCAGGCCCGCAACGGCGTCCAGCAACTCGTGGCCCAGCCCGGCCGTCTCGGCGACTTTCTCGACTTCGGAACGATCGAGGCCCAGCATCCGCGCCTTTGCTTCGAGCGCTTCCCGCACGCGCAGCGGCAGGCCGCGATCGGGAGCGATCTTCTGCGGCACGTAGCCGATCTGCGTACCCGGCGCCCACGAAATGGTTCCGGTCGAAGGAACCAGGCGCAAAAGCGCCTTGAGCAGCACCGTTTTCCCCGACCCGTTCGGGCCCACAACGGCCAACACCTCGCCCGCACCCAGCTCGAAGCTGAGCTTTTCGAGCACGGTTCTCTCGCCAAACCGGACCGTCAGGTCCTGCACTTTGAGCAACGTTCCCATTGCTTGCGGTTGGTCTCTCTTCGCCCCCGCTTTCGCCGACCGGGACCGAGCAAGCTTCCCTTCGGCCTCGGAGCATTCCGGAGGCGTCCGCTCATCGTATCATGCCGGATAGAGCACGACCCGGCATCCCGCGCCCATGGCCGGACCCAGGCAGGCCCGTTGCCTCGCGGCGCGAAGGAGCCGGATTCTCCACCCTGGCATGGTTTCCGCTCCATTGGTGCGCACCTGCGGCGCGAAGAGCCAGCCCAAGCAGATGGAACAAGCCATGAGCGTAAATTGCTGACGGAATTTGCGCGCGAGCGAACTCTAGACGAACGAAAAGCGTCTGCAAGCGCCCTTCTCGGCGGCGCTCGCCAATTCACACAGCCCGATTACAAACGCACCAGGCAGCGCTTCTCGCAAGTCACCGGTCCCGGTCCCAGCAAATCGCATTTCACGATGTCGGTCGTGCGAATGGCGCCATACCCTGCCTCGCTCGCGACCGCAACCACATGTGTCGGAATTTTCTGGTCGGGACAGAAAACGCGGCGCCGGAAGCGCCCCGGTCCCCAACGGCGAATCACAAACGCGGCCCCAATCCAAACCGCCAGCACAACGATAGCGGCAAACCATACCCAGGCGTTCATGGTCGTCCTTTCCGCGTCCGCTGTCTGTATTATCGCACCAATCGCCGCCCCGGGCGCCCGCCGCGATTCACGGAGAGACTGCCAGCAGCGTCTCGGTGAGTTCTTCCGGCTTGTCCAGCATCACGTCGAGGACCCGCGCGACTTCCCGCTTGACTTCGCGGCCGTGCGCTCCTAGGCTCCGGGCAGATTTTTCCGTTTGCGGACCCCTTGGGAACATCGCCGAAAGGAGAGTGGACATGGCTGGCGGCTTCAGACAATTTCTGCTGCGCGGGAATGTGGTGGATATGGCGGTGGGCGTGGTCGTTGGTGCGGCCTTCGCCACGGTGGTCAGCGCGCTCACCAAGGACCTGCTGACGCCGTTCATCGCGGCGATCTTCCAGAAGCCGGATTTCTCCGGCTTTTTCTTCACCATCCACAACAGCAAATTCCTCTACGGCGACTTCGTCAACGCCATCATTTCGTTCCTGATCGTCGCCGCCGTCGTCTACTACTTCGTCGTCGTGCCGATGAACGCGCTCGTTGCGCGCTCTCACAAGGAACCTCCGGCCGACCCCACCACGTTCAAATGCCCGGAGTGCCTGAGCGAGATTCCGATCGGCGCGAAGCGCTGCGCGCATTGCACCGCGGCGATCGCCTGAGGAATCGCCCTCGCCCTACACACCTCCGCCGGGAAATGCTGGAAACGCCGGCCATGCGCTCGTACAGTGGTCTTAGATGAGGCGCGGCGATGCCAGGCCACGCCTGGAAGCGAATCGTCGATGGCCACGTCATTTCCTCTGGTTGAAACTGCCACCAAGATCACCGTTTCGCTTGCTATCGGTCTGCTGGTGGGACTGGAGCGGGAATGGGCGCACAAGGAACTGGGCGTGCGAACGTTCGCTCTGTCCTCGCTGCTGGGGATGCTGGCGTGGCTGATCTCGCCGGGAACGGCGCTGGTGGCGCTGGTGGGGGCGCTGGTACTCGTCGCTTTTGTGAACGCGCACAGCTTCTCGGTTCACCAGGAACTCGAGATCACGACCTCGGTGGCGCTGCTGGTGACGGTGGTGCTCGGCATCCTGATCGGGCAGGCGCACTACTTCACCGCCGTCGCCGCCGCGCTGATGATGACGGGCCTGCTCGCGTGGAAGGCCGAACTGGTGCGCCTGGCGGGCGACCTGAAGCCGGAAGAGATTCGGGGCGCGGTGCTGGTGGGCCTGCTGGCCTTCGTCATCTACCCGATGCTGCCCGACCACTACGTGGATCGTTGGAACCTGCTGAATCCGCGGGAGGCGTGGATGGTGGTGGTGGTCCTGGCGGGCCTGGGCTTTCTGAACTACGTGTTGCTGCGCGCCTGGAGCGGGCGCGGGCTCTACTATTCGGCGATTCTCGGGGGCCTGGTGAACAGCACGGCGACGGTGGCGCAGTTGTCGCGCACGCTTACCGATCTCGAGTTCGGAGGAGCGGATCTGATCGCGAGTTCTGTGCTCTACGCGACCGGGGCGATGCTGGTGAGGAATCTGGTGATCCTGGGGATCTTCGCGCCGGGCACGCTTCGTTACGCGCTGGCGCCGGTGCTCACGATGGCGGCCATTTCGTTCTTCTTTGCCTGGCGCCGGAGCCACTCCGCACCGGCTTTGCCCACGCGGCTCGGCCTCGTGTCGCCGGTTTCGCTGCGGCGCGTCGGGGCGCTCAGCGCGCTCTTCGTTTTCATCGAGATCGTGGCCGCACTGGCCGCGCGCTATGTGGGGGAACACGGCTTCCTGGTGGTTGGATTCCTCGGCGGGCTCGCATCGAGCGCGAGCACGACGGCCGCCGCGGCGGTGCTGGCGGGCGACGGCCGGCTTTCACCGCAGCTTGGCGCGGCCGCGGCGATTCTGGCTTGCGCGGCCAGCGCGCTGATTCACATCCCGCTCATTCGCCGGCGTGGAGCGGGCCGCGCCGCGATGATCACCGTCGCCCGCGTCGCCCTGCTCAGTCTGAGCGCCGGCTTCGCCCTGCTGGTCTGGGTGATGCGCTGACCCGCGTCGCTCTCAATCTTCCCGCACCACCCATTTCACCCCGATATTCAGGAGGCTCAAAAGCAGCGCGCCCCAGAACGCGGGCCAGAAACCGTGCACTTCAAAGCCGGGCACGAACCAGGAGGCGAGTTCGAGCAGCATCGCGTTGATGAGCAGCAGGAGGATGCCGAAGGAGAGGATGATCAGCGGGAACGTGATCAGCTTGAGGAACAGGCCGAGCGTCGCGTTTGCCAGCCCGATCACCAGCGCGGCGAAAAGCGCGGTGCCGAAGCTGTGAACGTCGAAACCCGGCACCACGTGCGCGACCAGTAGCACGCAGAGCGCCGTCAGCACCCATCGCGCTACCAGGCGGCCCATCGGCACCTCCCGGAAAACATCGCGATTGCTCCCGCTCCAGCCAGATTACCGCAGTTCGGACTAATCCGCGTCCGCCCCTCGCAGTTCCTGCTGCACTTTGCTGTGCCTGCGGCTGTAGATCGAATAAACGAACAACCCGATGACCAGCCAGATCAGGAACACTTCCCAGGTGAGCGCGTGGAGCGAAAGCATCAGCACCAGCGACACCAGCATGCCCATGATCGGCACGAACGGCACCCAGGGAGTCTTGAACGGCCGCTTCAGATCGGGCTCCCGCACGCGCAGGATCCAAACGCCCGCGCAAACAATCGTGAACGCAAACAGCGTTCCGATGCTCGTGAGTTCGTCGAGGGTGGTGATCGGCAGCGTCGCGGCCAGCGTGGCAACGCAAACCCCGATCACGATGGAAGAGAGATACGGCGTGTGAAACTTCGCATGCACCTTCCCCGCCCATTTCCACAGCAGCCCGTCGTGCGCCATCGTGAAGAACACACGCGATTGCCCGAGCAGCATCACCAGCATCGTCGAGGTCAGCCCGCCAATGGCCCCGATCTTGACCAGGAAGCTCCCCCACGCCACGCCCGTCTTGTCCACGCCGATAGCGACCGGATCGGGCACGTTCAGGAGATGGTAGGGAACCAGAGCGGTGAGGATGCCGCCGACCAGGATATAGAGAACCGTGCAGATGACGAGCGAGCCGAGAATGCCGATGGGCATGTCGCGCTGCGGATTGCTGGCTTCCTGCGCGGCGGTCGAAACGGCGTCGAAGCCGATGTAGGCGAAGAAAATGATGCCCGCTCCGCGCAGTACGCCCGACCAGCCGAACTCGCCGAAATGGCCGAGGTTGGGCGGGATGAACGGATGCCAGTTCGTCGCCAGCGGCGCCCAATGCGACACGCTGAGAAAATCGATGCCGAGCCCGATGAAGATCAGCAGCACCGACACCTTGACGACGACGATCGCCGTATTCAGGTTCGCCGATTCCTTGATCCCGATGACCAGAACCGCGGTCACCAGCGCGATGCCGAGAAAGGCGATCAGGTCGAAATGCGAAACGACGTGCGGCATGGTGGCCGTATTGACGCCGGAGAGCGAGCTGAGGCGCTCCCAACGCCCATTGTCGAGCACGATCGTCGTGCCGGGCGCCGCGGTCACGCTCGGCGGGAGGTGAATGCCCATGTCCTGCAAAAAGCTGTTGATGTAGCCCGACCAGCCGACGGCCACGGTGGCCGCACCGAAGGCGTATTCGAGCACGAGCGCCCATCCGATCATCCAGGCGACGATCTCGCCGAGCGTCGTGTAGCTGTAGCTGTAGGCGCTGCCGGCAATCGGAATCAGCGAGGCGAACTCGGCATAGCAGAGGCCGGCAAACGCGCAGGCGATCGCGGCGACCACGAACGAAAGCACGATCGCCGGACCGGCATTTTCGGCTGCCACCGGGCCCGTAAGAACGAAAATCCCGGTGCCGATGATGGCTCCGATGCCCAGGGTGATCAGGTTGAAGGGTCCGAGCGCTCGCTTCAGGCCGGCGGTTTCGCCTTCGGCTTCGCGCAGGAGTGACCGCAGATCTTTTTTGGCAAACAGGTTGAGGCTCATGATCGGTTGACCATCGGCAGGGTTCTCCTCGCTCCGGCCGAATTCAGCCTGAAACCGGCCGGTCGCAGCCGCCCATTAAAGCACAACGGCGCTCGGCCGGCACCATGAACTGCGGACCCGGAGCGAAACGGGACCGTTCCGGCGCCGATTCCACTTGTGCTGCCGTCGGGGGGCTGTATATCTTAGCCATCGTACACAGGAAGCGAAACGAGGTTCACGAAGCGTGTCTACCCAGGTCTCCCGGAGCGCAAATGGCGGCGTCCGCCACGACTGGACGCGAGCGGAAATCGGCGAAATCTATCGCCTGCCGCTGCTCGAACTCGTCTTTCGCGCGCAGCAGGTGCATCGCGCGCATCATCCCCCGAACCGCGTGCAGACGTGCTGGCTCGTCTCGATCAAGACCGGCGCGTGCCCGGAGGATTGCGGCTATTGCCCGCAGAGCGCCCATTACAAGACCGGCGTCGCGCGCCAGGATTTGATGGAGCCGGGCGAGGTAATCGCGCAGGCGACGCGGGCGAAAGAGAGCGGGGCGACGCGCTTCTGCATGGGCGCGGCGTGGAGGCAGGTGCCCGAAGGGCGGGAATTCGACGCGGTGCTCGAAATGGTGCGCGGCGTCGCGGCTCTCGATCTCGAGGTCTGCTGCACGCTCGGCATGCTCACCGACGCGCAAGCCGAGCGGCTGAAGGACGCCGGGCTGACCGCCTACAACCACAATCTCGACACCTCGCCCGAGTTCTACGGCAACATCATTTCGACGCGCGTCTACGAAGACCGGCTGCGCACGCTCGCCTCCGTGCGCCGCGCCGGGATCACCGTCTGCTCGGGCGGCATTCTGGGCATGGGCGAAACCGAAGAGGATCGCATCGGGCTGCTGCACCAGCTCGCCTGCCTGCGGTCGCATCCGGAAAGCGTGCCGATCAACATGCTGGTGCGCGTCGAGGGCACGCCGCTCGCCGGCGAGCCGTCGCTCGATCCGCTGGCGATGGTGCGAACGATCGCCGCGGCGCGGATTCTGATGCCGGCATCGATGGTGCGCCTGGCGGCGGGGCGCAAGCAGATGTCGCGCGAGGCGGCGGCGCTGTGCTTTCTGGCGGGAGCGAATTCCCTTTTCATCGGCGAGAAATTGCTGACCACGCCCAATCCCCTTCCCGATGAAGACGAGACGCTTTTCCGCGAACTCGGGCTCGAAACCTTCGCGAGCGAAGTGACCGCGCGTGACGGCAAAATCCATGCCCATTGAACGAGGGCCGTTGCGCGGGCGCATCGCCGCCGAACTTGACGAGCTGCGCCGCCAGCGGCTCTTCCGCACGCTCGACCATCCGTCCGGCATACCGCTTTCCTCGAACGACTATCTGGGACTCGCGAGCGATCCGCGGCTCGCGGCCGAGAGCATCCGCGCGATTCGCGAGAGCGGGCGCGTCGGATCGACCGGCTCGCGCCTGCTCGCCGGAAACTCGAAGGATTGGGAGCGGGCGGAAGAGGAATTCGCGGCGTTCGCGGGAACCGAAGCGGCGCTGTACTTTTCTTCCGGCTACGCGGCCAACGTCGGCTTGCTTTCCGCAATCGCGCGGCCGGGAGATCTGGTTTTCTCCGACAGCCTGAACCACGCGAGCTTGATCGACGGGATGCGGCTTTCCGGCGCGCGGAAAATCATCTATTCACACGGCGCCCTCGCGCGTCTCGAAGAAGATCTCGGGCGCCATCGCCGCGAGCCGGGCGCGAAGCTGATCGTCACCGAGAGCCTGTTCAGCATGGAGGGCGACCTTGCGCCGCTGGCCGATTTGCTTGCGCTGGCGCGGAAGCACGGCGCCGAGCTGATTATCGACGAAGCACATGCGGTCGGCGTTTTCGGGCCCGAAGGGCGCGGGCTCGCCTTCGAAGCGGGCATCGCCCGTGAGGTGCTGGCCGTCGTGCACACCTGCGGCAAGGCGCTGGGCAGCGCGGGAGCGTTTGTCTGCGCGAATCGCGAGGTGAAGCAATTTCTGGTGAACCGCGCGCGCACTTTTGTTTTCAGCACGGCCGCGCCGCCTTACCTGGCACAGCAGATTCGCGCGGCGCTTGCTATGGCGCGGGCGATGGAGGCCGAGCGGGCGCATCTGCGGTCCATTGCCGGCACGCTGCGAGACGGGTTGCGCGCGGAGGGATTCGACGTTGGGCCGAGCGCGTCGCAGATTGTGCCGCTCGTCGCAGGAACGAGCGAGGCCGCTCTCGGCTGGGCGGAGAGCCTGCGCGAGGACGGCTTCTTCGTGCGCGCGATTCGGCCGCCGACCGTGCCCGATGGCTCCGCGCGCTTGCGTCTCTCACTGACCGCGAACCTCAGCCGCGAGGATGTCGACCGCCTGCTGCGCGCCTGCCTTCGCGCCCGCCGGTGCGTGGCTGCGTCAGCGTCAATGCCTTAGCCGGGATTTTTCGCGAACGGATGGCTTCGAAAGTGTCCCGCAGGGAGGGGGCGAGAATCGGTACGCCGTGCGATTTTTTCGGCGTGGAAGCCGTGTGTCTTCAGATGAGTGCAATTTTGAAATCGGTAATATTTTTGCGTTTGCCACTGGGCAGGGAACGGGAGGGGTGGCGCGAACTGGCGGAAAAAACGGCGATACGCCGGGCCGCGCCAGCATATCAGGCTTCCCCTCATCGCGCAGGACCGGATTCACCGTAAACATGGGGCCATATGGCCATTGAAGGATTTTTCGTCACCGGAACAGACACGAACGTCGGCAAGACGGTGCTTTCGGCGCTGCTCGTTGCGGCGCTTGACGCCGTCTATTGGAAACCGATCCAAACCGGCGTGACTGAAGGCTCCGATCGCGAAACGGTGGTTCGGCTGGCCGGAATTCCGCCTTCGCAGACGCGCGAGGAAAGTTACCGGTTCGATCCTCCGGTTTCGCCGCATCTGGCGGCCGAATGGGCGGGGGTGCGAATCGATTTGGCGAACATTCAGCGGCCGGAACTCGAGCCGGGCAAGAGGCTGGTGGCCGAGGGCGCGGGCGGGGTGATGGTGCCGATCAACGAGAAGGAATTCATGATCGATCTGATGCGGCATTTGCGGCTGCCGGTGATGGTGGCGGCGCGGAGCACGCTCGGCACGATCAATCACACGCTGCTGACGCTCGCGCAGCTCGAGCGTTGCGGAATTGCGGTTACGGGCGTGGTGCTGATTGGCCCTGAGAACAAAGACAATCACGCGGCGATCGAGCGCTACGGCTCGCGGCCGGTGGTCGGCACGATTCCGCCGCTGGACCCGCTCAACCGCGAAGCGCTGCTCGAGGTGTTTCGCGCGCGATTCGATCCCTGGGCTTTCGTATGACGCCACTCGAACTCTGGTATCCGTTCCATCAGCCGGCGCGGGATCCGGCGCCGTTGCGCATCGTGCGCGGCGAGGGCGCGTATCTCTACACGGACGACGGGCGGCGGCTCGTCGACGGCATTTCGTCCTGGTGGACGAACCTGCACGGGCACAATCACCCACGCATCATGAGCGCGATTGCGGAACAGACGCGGCGGCTCGATCACGTCCTGCTGGCGGGATTCACGCATGAGCCAGTGGAGAAATTGGCAGCGGGGCTGGGGCGCGTGTTGCCGGCGAATCTCACGCGGATTTTCTTTTCCGATGACGGCTCGACGGCCGTTGAAGTGGCGCTGAAGATGGCGGTGCAGTTCTGGCGGAACAGCGGGCGGCCGGAAAAGCGCCGAATCGTCGCGCTCGAAAACGGATATCACGGTGATACGGTCGGCGCGATGTCGGTGGGCGACGATTCGGTCTTCAACGAGGCGTTTGGCTCGATGCTCTTCCCTGTCGAGCGCGCGCACAGCGCTTATTGCTATCGCTGCCCGGTGGGCAAAAAACGAGAGACTTGCCGGATCGATTGCGCGGATCACCTGAATGAGATTCTGGAGAAGGGCCATGACGAGATTGCCGCGGTGATTGTCGAGCCGCTGCTGCAGGGCGCGGGCGGGATGATCGTTCACCCGCTGGAATTTTTGCAGAAAGTGCGTGAAGCGTGCTCGCGCTGGAATGTTTTGCTGATTGCGGATGAGGTGTTTACCGGCTTCGGGCGCACGGGGCGGATGTTTGCCTGCCAGCATGCTGGGGTTGAGCCGGACCTGATGTGCCTATCGAAAGGAATCAGCGGCGGCGTGATGGCGCTCGGCGCGACGGCGGCTACCGAGCGGGTCTACGAGGCGTTTCTTGGGGCGGATCCGGACCGGACTTTTTATCACGGTCATTCTTTTACAGGGAATCCGCTGGCCTGCGCCGCGGCCAATGCGAGCCTGGAGATTTTCGAGACGGAGCCGGTGTTCGAGCGGATCGCGGCGATTGAGGCGATTCATCGCGAGCGAATGGAAGCGATTCGCTCGCATCCGAAGGTTGGCGACGCGCGACAGTTGGGGGCGATTGCCGCGGTCGAGATTGCTGCTGACGACGCGGGATATTCGTCATCGCTCAAAAGGTTGCTTTACCGGTTCTTTCTCGACAAAGGGATCCTGCTGCGGCCACTTGGGAATGTTGTGTACATCGTCCCACCCTACGTCACGCCGCCGGATGAACTGAATCGCATCTGGGATGCTATTACCGAAGCACTCGAACGCGTAACCTAGGCTTGTGTTGTTGGCCCACGGGCGGGCACTGCAGTTCGACGCATGCGGCGCGGTAGCGCGCGGGGAATGATTCAGGTCAAGCGTGTTAGAAACTACAGGAAGTGGATCACAGCAAGATATTAGCTCTTTGGAAATCTTGACCCACTGCGCTCTAGACGAGGAGTTGCCACTTTAGGAAAATCCCCTGGCATTTCAGTTGGCAACCGCAGACAGCCACCCTTCCCGACTGGCAGTCTCGATACGGGCGTGGTGAGAGTCGTTCCTTCTTTCGGTTTGCAGCCGATCAAACCGCCATTGGAGCCGCCGAAATGACAAATAACCGAATCTGGGGGCAGACATGTCAAACGAAATCCTGGAAGTGAAAATCGCCCGGCTCCGGCAGGAGATGGAACAACTATCAGCACAACACAATAGGCAGCTTCGTCTTCAGGCTTCGACCCACGACCGTTGGATGCGCGAACTCCAGAAAAAACGTGCTCGAATCCTTGAGCGGCGCATACAGAAGCTCGGTGAGATGCTAAACGTTCTTCTACGGCTCGAGTCGGATCCGCACCCGACCGCGACGACCAGCGAGAGCCTGGTTGCAGCGCAGGGATACTAGCCGAGGCCGTGACCCGGCTGGACAACAACGAGCCAATAGAGCTTTCTCAGCCCCGCCTAGAGTTTGCTTGCCACCTTGCGGTTTTTGCGCTCCGGTGCGCAAATACCGGAGCCTCAGACTGCACGCGATCTAATACGGGCTTAAGTATGCCCATGGGTTCTACGCCGAATGACTTGGCGACCGCGTTAATGTCCTCCAGAATCCATATCGCCAAGAGGTCGATCGCTTCCGAGTTCTCTTCACTGCCGCAGGATTCCCGTTGAGTCCGAGAAGCACCTCTCTCATCGGACTCGCTTGATTCAACAAACATTAATGCCCCCTCACGAATTTGTATCATGCACGACAGCGTATACTGGGTTGCTTATGCGGGGAATGCCTGATTTGGCAATGTTGCCTAACTACTACAGTGCTTAGCTAATAAATACATGTATGACTTTGCTGACGCCTCCGTTCCAGAACTGAGATCTAACAAAGATTGGGAACGGACTCGTTGTGCGTCTGTGACGCGCTCGAAGAATTATCTTGAGAATCAGCTTTGGAATTTCATAGCGTGCCGCCAACTATACTGCTCATGGGGCGGGGCCGCGAGAATCCCGAAAATGCGGCCCGTCCCCTATTTTACGAAGGGGTGGACGCAAAGGTGACGCACAGGCTCTCCGAGAAGTGTAGGAGGGGAGAGCTAGACAAAACGCCGCCGAACGGTCGAGAGTCCTTCCTTCACAACTTGGAAGACACAAGCCAAGAGAACTTGATTGCTGGCTTCCTGAAGTGTTCCGTATGCGGCCAGATGGCCATATCGGTGCAGGAAGCCGTGCGGTTCGCGAAACATTGCGAAAGCGCTGACGATTGGATCAAGTTCTTGATTGGATGGCAGCAGCTGTTCGGCGGTTGTCGTCACGAGAGCGATGCTGCGAATTGAGTTTTTGGATTGGCGGGCCCCGCGCGGCGGCCGGCATTTTCTTGAAACGCAACGCTGGATTGCCCGTTAGGGCAACGCTCTTGAAGTTGGCCCGACCGTGAACGTCCGCTGCTTGATCAACTTCACCATCCGGCTTTCCGTCAGACTGAAATTCAGATCGAGTCGGTCGCCTCGCGGCGTCACCTGCGCCTGATCGAGCATCTTCGCCAATTCCGGATTCGACTGGCTGGCCTGGTAGCGGCGATACAGAATCCCCGCCTGCAAGAGCGCCGCCAGGTTGTTGGCGTCGTCCGGCGTCGCGCAAACCGCCTCGAACTGCGTCTGAATATCGGTCGAAGTATCGACGCTGATGATCATCGCGTGAACTTTCTGGAACAGCGTCGACGATTGCTGCGCCGAAGCCACTTCCGGCAGCAATTGCTGCAGCCCCAGCCGGGTGTAGTGCTGGTCGAGCACCGCCCAGATCGAGCCCTGCCCGTTCACCTGGTTGATCAACGGGAAAATCGTTTCGTTGGCCAGCAGGCTCGGATCGCCGTTCATGCGAACCGAGATCAACTTGTCGATCGCGTCGCCCTGCCCGAAAACCGCCGTGTTCGAATCGAGGAAGAAGAAGAAAATGTCGTAGGGGCTGGCGCCGGAACCGAACGCGTAGAGCGTGTAACCATGCGATTTCCGCGTGGGCAGCTTCAGTCGTTTCAGGTACGCTTCGGTCGTGTCCGGCTGGAATTCGCCCTCGGCCACGCCCAGCACCTCTTCCGGATGCTTGTCGTTCGCCGGAATCGCCGCGAACGCCAGATCCTCCACCTGCGTGTTCGGATCGATTCCCGCCGATTTCAGGAACGTCTCGAACTGCCGGAACCGGGCCGGCAACATCTGCTGCTGCAACTCGGGAAACCATTTGTGTTGCTGCGCCGCTTTCATGTCGGCATAAGCGAACTCGCCGACGTCTTTCGGAAACAGCCCGATCACCTGCGTGTCGAGCATCCTGGCGTGCAACACCGGAACCGCAGACAGCGCCAACACCAGCGCTGCCGTCAATGACCACACCGCCTTGCTTTTCATCCTCGTTCCCCTTCCCGCGCCCCATAAGGCGCGGCAATCGCCTAGGTGCTCTCGTCGAGCAATTGCGGCACGATTAGTCAGTCCAGTAACCGCGCCCACAGTGGAGTTGCTAGCAAGCGATCCCTAGCTAATCAATGTGGCGCTGGTTGCGCCTGCTGAAGCTTGTCTACGATCCGGCGGATTTGCTGCACGTGTGGATCGTCGGGGTGCTTCCTCAGATAATCGGTGAGTATCTTGAGCGCTTCGTCACGCTCGCCTAGTTTCGCCAGCGCAACAGCCAAAATGATCCTCGCCGGGTCGGCCTTTTCCTTCCCGTACCTCAATGCACTCTCTGCTTGCTCCCTGGCTTGCTGGTAGTCTCCTTCGCGCAAAAACGCCGCTCCCAACAGCCAATGCGCCTGCCATGACTGCGGCTCCGAGACAACCTCCTGGTTCAGGAACTCAGTCGCCTTCACCATGTCTCCCTGCTGGTAACGAAGTCTTCCGAGCGCAAACAGCGCTTGGGGCTGTTTCGGGTCCAACGAGATCGCATTCTCGAAGCGCTTTGTCGCTTCGTTGATATTCCCCGCTCGCAGCCAGCACTCTCCCATCAAGTAATTCACCAGCGGGTTCCCCGGAGCCATTTCCAGCGCCTTCGTGAGATGCATCTGCGCTGAACCGATTTTGTTCGCCGCAAGGTCCTTGATACCCTGCTGCACCTCTCTCTGCGCACGCGGCGCCAGGATCGCTCCCCCGGCCGGCGTCTCAAGACCGCTTCGCCCGTTCTGATGGAACAAGGAAAAATCGAACGCTCGCCGAGGCGACGTCCACGTTTGGCAGATTCACGAATTGCTCCGCCGTTTGGAATCCCAGTGCTTCCACTCTGATGATGTACTGGGCTCCGGCCACGAGATTTGTGAAGACCCAATCTTCACCTTCCTTTTGGCTCTGAACTCCCATCATCGGGCCATTCGGTGTGGCCGCTCTGATGGCAACGACGGGAGGAACAGTGAGCGGCGTACCCTGGTCGCTTTTCACCGACACCGTGATCGACCCGATGGCCTGCACTCCGCTCAGATTCAGAGTGGGTTGTCGCGCCTGGCTCTGTGCCCGTGCCGCGTAGGGCAGGCAAATGGCAAGAAGGGTACTTACTGCCAGAGCCGCTCCTAGATTCCGCCGTCTGCTGCGCCAGGAACTGCCGGATTCGCGAGTGCCGCCGTTTGGTTTTGCTCCGCGCCTCTTCTGCAACATTCTTAGTCCACCACCTCGTAGTTAATCAGGATGAACTTCGCGCTGCCGCCGGAAAGCGCAACACCGTGACCGGCGAAACTTTGGCCGCCAAAGGTCAGCCCAAAATAGCCGACATTTGCCAGAGCCCCTGCAAACCCCTGAGGATCATCGGTGCCGCTCTTGCCGTACACATTGGTCCAGATAGCGGGTGTAAGGGGTATGGTGAATACTTGAACCTGGCCGTCCTTCGACCCAAGGTTGTAAATGCTGGAATCCGCCCACCATCGGCCATCTGCGCTTACCAAGTCGTCGTTCTTCACTTCGAAGAACAGCCGGCATGTTGCCGGTAGCGTGTCACCAAATACTTCGTATTGCGGGTTTGTGCTTTCAACTTTGAAAGTAATGGTTACGGCCTGCGGCGTCTTTGTGGCATCGAACAAGGTTTGCACATAGTTTACGTGCCCTTGCATCCCCGTGGCTTGATCCCATGTGGGAATTTGAAATGACCACGCGCCCTCGGGGTCTACCGAAGGATGAGGCCCAACGTCGTTGCTCCACAGGATGTACCAATTCTGCGGGTTGAGAGAAATTACATTTGGGGTTGTGGGGTTGTCAGGTGGAAGGTTCGTGTTTGAACTCCCGGCGAACCCACAACCAGATGTCCCTGCCACGCTGAGCAAGATGAACGTCAGACACACGCAACGGAGATACTTCAGGCGAAATCGCAGCAACATTCCACCACCGGTAAATGAATTTGTCCGGAGGAAGGGGTGCCGGGCGGTCTTAACTAAGCAATGGAGTGGCCATGGCAAACGTTGCAGATTTCTAATGAATGTGCTGTATGGCGTTCAATACTGTCAGCGGAGTATTCCATATTGGCACGCTGTACCGGGGCGGCACATGCGTCTAAAGGAACAAGGACAAATTCCACGTTCGCCAAGGCGACGTTCGCATTTGGCAGATTGCACCTCTTCTGCGACACTCTTAATTCACCTCGTAATTGATCAGGACGAACTTCGCGCTGCCGCTGGTCACCGCAGCGCCATGACCGGCAAACCACTGGCCGCCAAAGGTCAGGCCAAACCAGCCGACGTTTTTCAGAGCAGCCGTGAATCCTGAGCTATCCTTGGCTCCGTTGACTCCATACACGTTGCCCCACTGACCTGGAGTCAAGGACACGGTGAAGACGTGGACTTGGTTATCTGCGGACCCGAGATTGTAGACAATATTTGTCCACCACCGTCCGTCCGCACTCGTGAGGTTGTCGTTCTTCTGCTCGAAGAACAACCGGAACGTCGCGGGCAGCAAGTCACCAAACACCTCGTACTGCGGATTCGTGCTTTCCACTTTGAAAGTAATGGTTACGGCCTGCGGCGTCTTTGTGGCATTAAACGGCGTCTGCACGTAATTTACGTGGCCGACCGCCGCCAAGTTGTTATCTCCGGGAAAATCAAACGCCCAAGCGCCTTCGGTAGGATCGCTGACGGGATGAGGACCGACCCCGCTGCTGTAAAGGATGTCCCAGTTCTGCGGGTTGAGCGAGACTACGTTGGGGTCTTGTGGCAAAGCGTTCGGAAGGGGCGAGTTGTTCGAGCCCGCGAGCCCACAACCAAATGTCAACGCTAGGCTGAGGAAGAAGAATGCTGTGCATAGGCAACGCACACATTTCAAGCGAAATCGCAGCAAGGTTCCACCAACCAGAAAGTGAAATTGTCCGGAGGAAGGGGTGCCGGGCAGGGGCTATTTAAGCAACAGAACAGCCAGCCTGGATTAGAACTGCCTCATGTTGGTACTGGTGTTACCTCTTAAGAAAACAGACAGAAATAAGTAGTTTCAGCCAGCCTCAAATTGTCATCGTGGCCGCGGTCGAGAGAGCCGGTAAGGGTGGTAGCAGATCATTGGCCCTCGTCATCGAATCGAACACAGAAGCTACTACCGCCCTTCCGAATTACAACGCGGAGGGACTTGATGCCAAAAGCGAAGTTCGCTCACAGGGGCTTTTCAAATAGATCTACGCCGCGTATCTCATACGCAGAACGAGTAACCCGTTCATGCAGCGCCAGACCCCTTCATGTCGGGACGCAAAGAGCGCGGCTGACGAACGCTGAGGAAGGCCGCGGGTCCGCGGCCGAGCGCGCCCCTGAAGGACTCGATGGAGAGGAATCAGGTCCTGTTCACGGCCCGCTTACTGCGCCCGTCCCAGCCCCAGACAATAGCTCGAGCGGATGGCTGTCGGAGGAGATGCGCTTACGGTCTCGTCGGGCCGCGTCTGTTGCTGCTCTCGCTGGGTTTATCTGGGAAGATGCGATGGCGGTCGCAATGTCACTCAGCGAAGACTACAGGAGCGTGCTTTGTGACACTTTAACCGTAGTGGCAGGGTGGGTGGGTAGGAAGTGCATTCCTCAGGCCGAACCGGAAATTGAACCGCGACCCGATCCGTCGGCCTGGGCCAGGTGGGTGTCCGACAGCCCCGCTGCTCATGCTTTGCGCAGCACTGGGGAAAGCACAAACCTCCCCGAAGATCCAACGCCGTCGGGCGGAGACGAAAGGAGCGGAGTTACCCGCTCATCTTGCGATCCCGCAAGGCTCGGAGGCCGAGTCGCCGCCCGCGAAGAGAAACGACGCTCCACTCGGAAGAGATGGGACTACAGCGCGACCGTGGATAGAATTATCTTTTCCTTGTGTGAGGAGATGGAGGAATACGCGGAGGTGTACAAGGTTGAAGCCGCTGACTTGGTCAAGGATGTGTTTCAGCTCATGGCGATCCGCGCCCCCGCACTCACAAAGCCGGACAAGGACTACGCCGAGGGCGTAGCCAACGTCCGTGACTGGTTTCTTACGGACGTTGGGCAGGTCTCCCAGTGCTTCGATCTCAACCCATTGGACGTGCTTGACGATGTGTTTTACGACATCATCAACGATGAAGTTCTGCCTCGCGACAAGGCAGAGGAGGTGGGCTTTCGCGTTGCCCTAGAGGTGCGCCACGCTCCCCCGAAGCCTACATAGGGTCGGAACTCCACCGCTCTGGTGCCGCAGCCGAGGACCATAGAATCCTCTGTCCGACCACTTACACCGACGAGGATCGGCGACGTCTACTGAGTTCGGTCTTGAGTCTGCGGATACGCCGCTTCAGGATCTCGGCGCGCTTGGCATGCGATTCGCGCACCTCGGCGGGGGCTGTCGAAGGGATTTTCGCCATGGCCTCCAAGTGTTCTGCGGCGACGCGCTCGAATTCTTTCAGGAGCCGAGCGATGCGCTCCTGATCATTTTCAGACATGCCCTTTCCCCCGACAGCCGATGTCGCGGCGCAATTAGAGTTTAGGCCAACGGCCTCCGGGGTGTTTGTACCCGTTCGTGGCCGGATTTTGAAGACTCACGCTGACGGCCCATTTGTATCCGCATCAGGATTTTCCAAAATATCACGAGCCGCGTCCAGCGGAATGCTATTGGGACAGTTCGCATCAGGTACCGATACCCGCTTGCCACTACGGTGGGTACGAGTGTGGGATGGGTTGGGCCGGCTAGCTCCTGTTACGGTGGCCTCGATGAGCCACCACAAAAAATCACTGAATGCGTGCCGCCTGCTTCTGCGGTTGGCGACCCTCGCTTTCCTCACCTGTGCCGTCGTGCCACGGTCTCGGGCGCAGGTGCTCGAAAAGGCCGCTCCGAATCCTGGCCTCGCGCTCTTTACCTCCCAACCGTTTCCTGTGTGCCTCTTGCCAAAACCTGATTTCCAGCCGGAACGGATCATCCCCGAGCCCTCACCGCGTCCGCCGCGTATGTCGCGCTCCCAGCGCCGCGCTTGGTTCCTGCTCGGCCTGGCGCAGCACGGCGCGGCGTTCTTCGATGCGCGCACCACCCGTGACGCCATGAGCCACTATAGGGAACTCGATCCGCTGCTCCGGCCTTTCGCCCATTCCGCGGCAATCTATCCGGCAATGCAAATTGCTCCCGTGGGGCTCGATTGGCTGGCTATGCGTCTGGCCACGGGTCGCCACCGCTGGCTGCGCCGCCTCTGGTGGGTACCGCAGGCGGCCGCGACGACGGGTTTCCTGTGGGCCGGTATGCACAACCTCGGACTGCCAGTGTTTACCGGCCCCCCCTGCACTGATGAAAAGTTGGGATGGACTTCGGGTCGGCGGGCATCAGCATGCCAGCGATTTCATCCACGCCCAACCCGGTCAACAGATTCGCGCTCGGACTTAGGGGGGTGCTGCTGCCAAACGCCTCGCGAACGATGAGTGAATCGAAGCAATGCGGGTGAAAATCGGTTGCTTGGTGCGGTGTTGGGGAAAAGCAGATCCCTCACCGCCATCCGCAAGAAGCGCGGCTGGGTTCGGGATGACATCTCGACCGGTACGGAGGATAGAGGCGTTCGTAACGTCCGATGAGCGAAAGATGGAAGCATGTGCCAACAACGCTGTTTGCTGTAGTTGGTATCGATTTGCCGAGGAAGCCTCCGGGCTGGCCTCGCGGGATCGTTTTGCCAATCGGGAACATCCCATAACTGATATGGCTTCCGCGCGCATCTGTACAGGCTCGGAACACCTGTAGTGCGGACGTGGGAAGCGAGGCTTTTCGAGCAGGAGCACAAGGAACAGGAGTAGGGGCATGACATCAACGCAAGAACGAGCAGTCCTTGCCGGGGGATGTTTTTGGGGCATGCAGGATCTCTTTCGGCGTCACGCGGGCGTAATCTCGACGCGGGTCGGCTACAGCGGCGGTGACGTTCCCCATGCGACTTACCGCAACCATGGCAACCACGCCGAGGCGGTCGAAATCATCTTCGATCCCCACGAGCTGAGCTACCGGAAACTGCTCGAGTATTTTTTCCAGATTCATGATCCGACCACGCTCAATCGGCAAGGGAATGACGCCGGAGCCAGTTACCGGTCGGCGATCTTTTACACGAACGACGAGCAGAAGCGGGTTGCGGAAGAAACCGTCGCCGACGTAAATGCGTCGGGTCTCTGGCCGGGCAACGTGGTCACAGAGGTGAAACCCGCGGGCGACTTTTGGGAAGCCGAGCCTGAGCATCAAGACTACCTGGAACGGTATCCAAACGGATATACCTGCCATTACGTCAGGCCCCATTGGAAACTGCCCGCAAGCAAAGCCGAGAAGATCGGCACCTGAGGGTCATAACTTTTCTGACCAAGGCGTCAGATCTGAACGCTCATTCGCCGGAACAGAGGGCGAGAAGCAGATCCCTCACAGCCATCCGCAAAAAACGCGGCTGGGTTCGGGATGACTTTCTGACCGGTTGGGGCGGGCTTGAAAGCCGGTCCGGCTCGGCGGAGCGATTCCGTGGCAGGGGGCCCTGGCCTTGTTCAAAGGGGCACGTGACAGCGTGCCCCTGCGATGGACTCCCGAAAATCTTTGCCCACGGGCGCAGCCTCCGCCGCGCCAGAACAGGGCGGGGAGACCCCGCCCCTACGTAGATGCCGCCATGGCTCGAAGGGCCGCGAGGGTTTCCTCGGGGTCGGGGCGGACGGTGTAGTCGGGGTGGAATTCGGCGTTACGGATGATGCCAGCGCGGTCGATGATGAAGCGGGAGGTCATCGGCAATTGCCAGGAATCGTCGCCGTTGCAGCGCAGCAGATCGATTTTCAAGCCGGCGTAGACCTGCTTCAAATCCTCGGGAATTTGAAAGACGAGACCGAATTGGTGCGCGACCTGGTTGCCGGGATCGCCGAGGACTTCGAAGTGCACATCATTCTTTTGTACGCTGAGGCGCAGATATTCCGAGACTTGCGGAGAGATGGCGACCAGGTTGGCGCCCAGCGCCTCGAATTGCGGCCTTGCCTTTTCCAGAGCTACCAGCTCCAGGTTGCAGTAGGGTCACCGAACGCCACGGTAGAAGCGAACGACCAGCGGGCCGCGCGAGAGCCATTCGCGCGAACTGCGCATTTCACCGCGGGCGTTTGCCAGAACGAATTCCGGGGCGGCGGCGCCGGGTTTCAGGACGCGGTCGCGGATGCCGGAGTCGCCGAGGTCGTCGGTGGCCTGATGCATGATGCGGACCCAGTCGGGATTGCGTTTTGCTTCGCGCTCGGCGCGCATTGCCGCGAGATCTTCCCTCAAGCCCATCGGGCCTCCTTTTTGTTCATGCAGGTTACGTCCGCACAGCGCCAGCAAATCGATAGGATACAAAACCAGTGCCCAAGGATGCGGCAATCGCTGGCTACGTTCAACCGTCAAAAAGAAGAGTTTGCATTTTTGTTTGTGGTTCGAGGGTGCAGGGGGTTGGAGGCGAGGGGGTAGTGGGACACGGGCGCACAGGCAGGAGTGCCTGTGCTACCAAAACCACGCACTGATTCGGCCTCGGGGAGTAATGCGCGGGTACTCGGCTCGACTTCTGCACTGTCCGCCCAGTTTGCACACTTGCGCACAGGCAGGAATGCCTGTGCTACGAAAACCACGCACGGCTTTGGTCCTGGGGCACAGGGCGGCTGGTTGCGGGAACCAGAACGGCCGCCATGGGCGCATGAGGATAGATGCGGATGCACGAGGAGAAAGGCCCACGGTCAGCAAAAAACGCTGACCGTGGCTACGCCACACACGGCAGAAGCTATTTTTCACGCACGACCGGCACGCTGGCGATTACGTCGTAGTGGCCGGCGGAGATTTCGAGCGGGTCGATGGCGGCGGGGATGGCGGGATTTTGGTCCTCGATGGCGCTGACGGCGGCGAAGAATTTGTCGATGCCGTCGGGTGACGAGGTGATGAAGGAATAGTCGAGGGTATTGGAGGAGCCGGGGGTGTGGATGAGCGGGGTGAAGAGCTGGTAGGCGACGACGTCGCCGTCCTTCAGCATCTTGTCGAGCGCGGGGCGAATGTATTTGCCGAAGAGGGCGGTCCAACCGCTGACGCCTCCTTCGGGCTTGAGCGTGAAATGGCCGAGCCAGAGGTAGCCGTTGTGGAAGGTGCCGGGGCGGGCGCCGTACATCGTGGAACGGAAAAATTCGTCGATGTGTTTCGCGTCGGCGAGGACGGGCGCGGAGGTGGCGGAGGACTGCAATGCGGCCAGGGCGCGGAGGATATTGCCGACGCTGGTGGCTTGGAACCAATCGCAATGCGTGAAGCCGGGGGCTTCGTGGACTTCGTAGACGCAGGTGCCGTAGCCGGTGAGGATGCCTTGGTCGACCAGCTTGTCGAAGGCCGCCTGTTCGCTCTCCTGGAATTTCGCCATGTCGGCCCAGTGGGCGCGCGGAACGCCCAGAGGGAGACGTAGGTGTAGACGGTAGGCTGGGGGGCGGCTTGGGCGCGCGCGGGCACGGCAACGAACAGCGAGAGGCAGCAGAATCCGGCGAGGATGGTCAGCGCTTTTATCATCTTCTCCTCCAGGGACGTGAGACTCGATCGGGTGCGGGTATGCTAGGCCGGGCAACGGGGCAAGTCAACGGGTCACTCAGAAGCAGGAGTAAAGGCAAAGGCGGGAAGATTAACACGGAGAACACGGAGGGGGCGCGGAGAGCACGGAGGGTTCGGTGGAAATTTCAGGCTTCGGACTCCGCTTAGAAGTGGTCGTCGTCCTCGGTGGCGGGGGCTGGCTTGCGGGCGGAATCGGGCGCGGGCTTTTTCTCCCAGGCACTGGTTTGCCAGTTGTCGGCACGCTTGGATTGAGGCGTCCAGCCGGGTAGCGGCAAGCGGAGATAGACGGAGAGGGAATGGATATAGGGCTCGTAAAGGGCGCGCAGGGCAGCGAGGCGGCGCTCGGCGGTTTCGGGATCGCGCAGGCGCAGGCCGGAGGCTTCTAGATGACGCGCGAGGGCTTCGAATTGTTCGGAGGGCAGGCGATCGACGGCGGGTTTGCGCGGCGGCGTGCTGAACACCTGAGCGAGATCGACCACGGCGTGGCGCGCCATGGCGAAGGTCAATTCCGCCTGGCGCTGGCAGGCGCCTTCGAGGCCGACGCGGACGATGGCGCTCGAATCGAGAACGGCGGCAAGCGCGGCGAGCCAGGACTGGTTGCTGTGCTGCGAGCGGAAGTACGCGAGGATGGGATAGGACAGGTGGCTTTCGAGAAGCTCGGCCGACCAGCGTTCCCAATCGCGCAGGAGCTGGCCCAGCTCCTGCTGGCCGTAGGAATCGGCGTGGCGGCGAAGCAGCTCGCCCGCCGAAGGGGGAGAGCCGGCGCGGGCATCGAGCAGTGAGATGGCGACTTCGCGGCGGGAAAATCCCTGGTAGATGACTGGGACGTAGCCGATCACCAAGGCGAGGAAACCAAAACCGGTGCCCGCTTCGGCGACGGTGATGAATTTGCCGAGATGGGTAAGCGGAGCGACGTCGCCGAGGCCTAGCGTGAAGAAAGTCGTGCCGCTGAAATAGAGCGCGTGCCCGACACCGGGGATCTCGCCCGGCGTGATCGTCACCCCGGCGACCCATTCGAGCAGGCCGAAGCCCGACACCAGGCCCACCGCCCAGAGTGCCAGGAGCAAAAGCAGGGAGAGCGGGCCGAAGTAGCTTATGAACGCTTCGCGCCTCCGCGGGCGCAGCAGGCGCGCAAACACCGACCACGATCGCCAGGTCACGCGATAGAACAGGCGCGTGAGCCGGAACGGGCGCGTGACCATCCGGGGCAGCACAATCGCCTCGAAGGCGTCCCAGAGAACCACCCCGATCAGGATCAGGCCCGCCACAACGGCGAAAGTCTTCATCGCACCGCACCTCGTGGGCGGTAGTGTACAGAAATAAGCGCTTCGCGTTCAGCTTTTCCCGACCGGCTTTTCCGGAGACAGAATGCGAACGTTTGGCACTGCCTGGGACGGCGGCGCATCTGGTTAGATGAGCGGACGGTCACGGCGGGCTCGGGGAATCCCGGCGAGTCGTCCTTCCGTATGGAGTGGCTGGGGAGACTGTGTGGAAATCTGCAAATGAAGCCCTCAGCGGCTGAAGCCGCGTTAATGTGCGGGCGCTTTCGGCACGGCTGAAGCTGTGCCCTTACGAAAAGCGGCGTTCTCACACGGACGCTGAAGGGAGCGTCTGGACCAGAGCGGACCGATCCGGTCCAAGCGGGGAGGAATTGCGCTTGCCAGCGATGCGATCCTTATGTTTATATCGGCCGCATTCCAAGCTGCGCTGCGGGAGGGTGATATGGCCACAATGGATTTGCGCCCGATGACGCTCGGCGAGGTCCTCGACCGCACGTTCTCGCTCTACAAGGAAAATTTCCTGCTGTTTGCCGGAATTTTCGCAATTCCATATCTCCTCGTGGTGATCTTCAGCGTGGTCTATTCCTCGTTGATACTTGTCCCTGCGGTGGCGCCGGGTGGATCGATGACGTCCGCCATGGCAATGCAGGTGGTTGGCGGGCTCCTGGTGACTGTGGTGCTCTTCGCGCTGGTGGGGCTGCTCATTTTCGCCTCGGCTCAGGCGGCGACGGTGATTGCAGTTTCCGATCTGTACCTGGGGCGGAGCCCCGGGCTTGCGAAGTCTTTCGTGCGGGTTCGCGGACGAATTCCGGCCGTACTGCTGGCGATGGTTCTAATAGTGCTGATGCTTACAGGGGTGGTGGTAGCAATGGGTGCAACGATGGTGCCGCTGATCCGGGCAGGGTCCCGATCACTCCAGACTCCGATCACCCTGGGGATGTTGATAGCGGTAGCGGCGATAGTACTGGGGGCTTGGGTGCTCAGCCGGACAGCAGTCGCGGTGCCGGCGGCAGCGCTCGAGAGCATCGGACCAGCTGCCGCGATCTCCCGGAGCTTCCGTTTGACCAAGGGTAGCGCGGGGCAAATCTTCACCGTATACCTGCTCCTTTTCTTCCTGACAATCCTCTCGGCCTTCATCTTCCAGTTTCCGTTCCTCGTGGCGGCGGGCTCTCCGCTGAAGCCGCATGTGCTGCCGATCGGTATGCGGATTCTGCAGGGACTTGCGAGTTGGATTTCCGGAGTAATCGTGGCACCGATCGGCACGATCGCGTTTTCGCTGATTTATTACAACCAACGGGTGCGGAAGGAAGCGTTCGATCTGGAGAAGATGATGGCTTCGCTCGAAACCGGCGAAGCGCCGCCGTCGCCTTCGGTGGCATAAATCCGCTATCCTTGGGCCGATGACGACGCCGCGCCCACGCGGGATTTTGCCGTTCCTCTTGTGCCTGCTGGCCGCACTGGCGGCCGCGCCGCGCGCTCGCGGCTCGCAGCAGCCGCCAAGCGAACTCGATCTGCACGGCTACGCCGCGGCGCTCAGCCGTTGCGCCGTGGAGATAACGAGCCTGCGCGCGCATCCCGGGCAAATTGCCTCCTACCGCAAATCCCTTCCCCCTGCCTGGGACGTTCGCGCGGAGGGGAAAAGCTTCGAGGTTTCGACGGCGTGGCTCGGCGCCGCGCTGGGCGAAATCGAAGCGCATCCCGAGAAGGCCGCGCCGACCTGGCGCGCGATCGGCCAACGGCTCGACTTCCTGCGGGCGCAGGCGGAGGCGCTCGAAGCGCCGGCCGCTACGCCGGCGCCGGGCACGGCGCGCGAGCGGCTCGACACGATTTTCCGGCGCGGCGAATTTCGCGGCATGGCCGGGCCTGGGCCGCTGGCGCGGTGGTGGCACCGGGTGACCGGATGGATCGGAGAGAAGATCGAATGGCTGCTCGCGCGGCTGCACCTGGGCGCGGGAACCGGCAACTTCGTGGCCTACGTGCTGATCGGCGTGGCGCTGGTGCTGCTGGCGCTGTGGCTGTGGCGCAGCCTGGCCGGGCGCACGCGGCAGATGGAACTGGATCTCGAGCCGACCGAGCCCGTGCGCGACGCGCGGAGATGGCTGGCCGAGGCGCTGGCCGCAGCCGAGCGCGGCGAATATCGCGAGGCGATTCATTGCGGATACTGGGCAGCGGTCGCGCACCTGGAGACTTTGGGCGCGATTCCGCGCGACCCGTCGCGCACGCCGCGAGAACTTTTACGGCTGGTGGAACCAGGCGCCGGGGAACGCGGGCCGTTTCGCGAATTGACGGCGCGGTTTGAGCGGGTTTGGTACGGCTACCGGGCGCCTACGGCGGACGACTGGGAAAGCATGAGAGCGCAACTGGAGAGGATGGGATGCCTCGGCTGATCGACCGCAGGGACCGCCAACTCCTGGTCGGCGCGGGCGTCGTGCTGATCGTGCTGGTGGTGATGGCCGCTCTGGTGGGGCCGGCGCAGGTGACCGGCTCGGCGGCGCTGCCGTCGAGCTATTCGCCCGCGTGGGGCGGGGCGAAAGGCGCGTACCTGCTGCTGGGAAATCTGGGCTATCACGTCGAACGCTGGGAGGAACCGGCGGCGGACCTGAGCGCGCCCGGCCGCGATACGGTGCTCATCCTGGCCGATCCGCTGAGGCCGCCGAATGGAGAAGACCGCGCGGCGATCCGGCGATTCGTCGAGAGCGGCGGACGCGTGCTGGCGACCGGCCCCACGGCGGCGGCGTTTCTGCCCGGCGCTTCCCCGTTCACCGGCGGGGTCATCTGGGAACAACCGGAACAGTTTGCGGCGGTCGCGCCTTCGCCGCTGGCGCGCGGGGTGACGCACATCAGCCTGCCGGCTCCGGCGGATTGGCATCCGAATTCGCTCGAACAGGTGACGGTGTTCGGCAACAAGAAGACGGCCGCGGTGGTGAGCTGGGGATTCGGAGCGGGTGAAGTGATCTGGTGGGCGGCGGCGACGCCGATGACGAACGGCGGAATTCGCGAAGCGGGGAATCTGGCGCTGTTTTTGAATTCGGTGGGCCCGGCGGCGGGCACACGCGTTTTGTGGGACGAGTATTACCACGGCGTGCGCGGGTCGCTTTGGTCGTTTTTCGCCCGAACGCCGGTGCCGTGGGCGCTGGCGCAGTTCGGGCTGATGTTTCTGGCCCTGGTCTTCACCTTTTCACGACGGCAGGGGCCGCCGCGAGTGCCGGCGACGCCCTCGCGCCTGGCGCCGCTCGAATTCGTCGATACGCTTGGCGACCTTTACTATACGGCGGGGGCGGGACCGGGCGCGGTGGGGATAGCGTACGGGCGGCTGCATTTTCTGTTGACGCGGCAACTGGGCCTGGCGTCAAGCGCGGGCGTGCGCGAGATCAGCCGCGGGGCGAGCGAGCGGCTGGGCTGGGACGAAGCCGCGCTCGCCGATCTGCTGGGGCGCGCCGAGCGCGCGATGCGGAGCCTCGAACTCGGCAACGAACAGGCATTGCAACTGGTGCGCGAAATTCACGACCGTATCACTCGACTGCAAATCGGAGATTCGGCGAACCGAAAGGAAACTCGATGACGCAAAAAGCGGCGGAAGTGGCGGCGCACGTTCGCCAGGAATTCGGCAAAGTGATCGTCGGCCAGCGCGAGGCGCTCGACGAATTGCTGCTGGTGCTGCTGGCCAGCGGCCACGGGCTGGTGGAGGGCGTGCCAGGGCTCGCGAAGACGCTCGCGGTGAAAGCGCTCGCGCACATTTTCCAGCTCCGCTTCCAGCGCGTGCAGTGCACGCCGGACCTCATGCCGGCCGACGTGCTGGGGGCGAACGTGTTTCATCTGTCGAGCGGGTCGTTCACGCTGCATCGCGGGCCGATCTTCACCGATCTGCTGCTCGTCGACGAAATCAATCGCACGCCGCCGCGCACGCAATCGGCGATGCTCGAAGCGATGGAAGAGCGGCAGGTGACGATCGACGGGACCACCGAGGCGCTTTCGGATTTCTTTTCCGTGTTTGCGACGCAGAACCCGGTGGAATTCGAGGGCACCTATCCGCTGCCCGAAGCGCAGCTCGACCGGTTCCTGGTGAAGATTCGCATCGGCTATCCCGAGCCGGACCAGGAAGCGGAGATTCTGCGGAAATTCCAGGAGGGTTTCGATCCTCACGCGCTCGAAACGGCCGGCCTGGTGCCGCTGCCGCCGGAGGCGCTGCGCGGGGCGCGGGCGGAGATCGCGGCGGTGCGCGTCGAGCCGACGCTGTTTCAGTACATCGTCGCGATCGTCGCTCGCACGCGGAACTGGCCGTCGGTGAGCCTGGGAGCCAGCCCGCGCGCGACGATCAACCTGATGCTGTTCGCGAAGGCCATGGCGGCGATCGAGGGCCGCGATTTCGTGGTTCCCGACGACGTGAAAGCGGCGGCGGCGCCTGTGCTGCGGCACCGGCTGATCCTGAAGCCGGAAGCCGATCTCGAAGGCGTGACGGCCGAGCAGGTGGTCCGCGAAGTGGTGGCCTCGGTCGAAGTTCCGCAATAAGAGGCATGAAATCTCCCGCGCATCTGGTTCCCTCCTCGACGAGCACCGCGTGCGCGCGCTCGGGGCGCGTGCCGTTTGCCTGCGGAAAGCGTTTTTTTCTGGCGCTGGCGATTGGGCTGATTTGGATCGGGCCGGCGTGGTGGGATGCGCGCTACTTGTGGGGTATGGCGGCGTGGGACCTGATCGTAGTGGCAGCGTGGGCGTGGGACCTGCGGCGAATGCCGCGGCCGCGGGAACTGGAAATCGAGCGGCGATGGGAAGCTCCGGTAGCGCTCGGGACCGATAGCCGCGTGACGCTCGCGTTGCGGAATCGCGGCGGAATCGCCGTGCTCGCATCGCTGCGCGATGATGTGGCCGAGGCGCTTCGCGACGAAGCGCCGATTGTCGAAATTGCCGCGGCGGCCGGCGGCAGCGGTCACGCCGGATACGATGTGCGGCCGAAAGAGCGCGGCGACGCGCGGATGGGCAGCGTCTTCGTGCGCTACCGCAGCTTGTGGCAACTGGCCGAGCGATGGGCCGCGGCGCGCGTTCCGCAGACCGTGCGCGTTTATCCGAACCTCGAAGAGGCCAAGCGGAGCACGATGTATCTGATCCGCAGCCGGCAAACGGTGATGGAAAAACGCGTGAAGCATCTGCGGGGACGCGGACGCGAGTTCGAGAGCCTGCGCGAATACCGCCAGGGCGACGAATGGCGCGACATCTGCTGGACCGCGACGGCGCGACGCGCGAAGCCGATCTCCAAGATTTACCGGATCGAGCGCAGCCAGACGGTCTGGCTGGTGCTCGACGCCGGGCGGCTGTTGCGGGCGCGCTGGGGCGGGCAGAGCAAACTGGATTACGCGACGGCGGCGGCGCTGAGCCTGGCGCAGGTGGCTCTCTACGCCGGCGACACGGTGGGGTTGCTCGCATACGGGCGCAAGCTGCAGCAGCGCGTTCCGCCGGGGCGCGGACCCGAGCACATGCGGGCGCTTCTCGAGGGACTGGCGCAGGTGCGGAGCGAGGCCGTCGAAGCCAATCATTTGCGCGCGGCCGAAGCGCTGCTCACAATGCAGAAACAGCGGAGCCTGATGGTTTGGCTGACGGATCTGGCGGAAACGGCGACGACGCCGGAAGTTGTGGAAAGCGCGGCGCGGATGGCGCGGCGACACCTGGTGTTCCTGGCCGTGATTGGGCAGCCGGAAATGCGGGAACTATTGGCGAAAAATCCGGAAACGGCGCGGGAGATGTATCGCTACGCCGCGGCGGAAGAAATTGTGCAGCGGCGGGACCTGCTGCTGCGCGGTCTGCGGCAACAGGGGGCGCTGGCGCTGGAGATCGAGCCGCTGCGGTTGTCGCTGGCGCTGGTGAACCAATACCTCGAAGCGAAGGAACGCAGTTTGCTGTAGGCAGTTTTCAGCGTTAAAGTCCAAAATTCAGCAGCACTCCACCCGCCTGCGTTTGTCTTTTTCATAAGGAAAGGCCCACGGTTGGGAAAGCACCAACCGTGGCTACCACTGAACGGCAGTGGTCGGTGCGGCACTCGGGAAATGGCCGTGGACATCGCGGACGCCGGAATCCATGTGGGAGGGCGGGCGACAGCGCGTCTTTGTGGGTGACGCAGCCTTGACGCTTTCGGGCCTACGCCCGCCGAAGGGCTTCGGCCCGCAGGCGGGATCCTTCGGTTCGCTCAGGATGACAAGGTTTGATCCAGTTCCGGCAAACAAGCCCTCAGCGGCTGAAGCCGTGCCCTTACGAAAATCGCAGTCCCGCACGGCTCTCAAACCAAGCGGGAGATTCGACTGGCCAAACGCAAGCGACTAGGAAGAAGCACCGGCGGAAGCAGCCTGATCGGGCGAGCGGTTGCTGCGGAGGTAAAGCACGAGGGCGGTGCCGAGGATGGCGGAGACGGCGAATTTTACGGGGGCGGGGAGATTCGACGGGGAGACGAAGCCTTCCATCGAGCCGGCGACGATGAGGAGCGGGATCGTTCCAAGGACCATGCGGACGCCCAATGCGCCGGCGCGAGCGAGCGAGACTCGGCGCGGCAACTCTCCGGGAAAGAGAAGGCCGCGGGCGATCACGAGGCCCGCGCCGCCGGCGATGAAAATCGCGGGCAGCTCGAGGACGCCGTGGGCGGCGACGAAACTCACCAGAGAGAAAAGCAGGCCGGCGTTCCAGCAGGCGGCGCCGACGACGCCGAGCAGCAAGCCGTTCAAAACCAGCATCCAGACGGTGCCGATGCCGGCGGTGATGCCGAAGGCGAAGGTGGTGAAACAGACGGTGAGGTTGTTCGTCATGATCGCGCTCGAGGCGAGCGGCTTGACCGTGACGATCGACTGCGTCCACATCTGGTGATGCTCGATCGTTTCGATCATTTTTCCGCCGAGCAGGAAGCGCGAAAAGGCGGGATTCGAAAGGCTGAGCAGGAAGCCGGCCAGGCCGCCGACGGCGAAAAGGAGGAAGGCGGCGAAGATGAACGGAAACGTTCGGCGAAAAATCTGTGGATACTCGACGCTGTAGAAATGCAGAATGCCTGCCGGGCCGGCGCGGCGCCCCATGTAAATAAGGTTATGGGCGCGGCCGAGCAATTGATTGAGATAGCGGGCGAGTTCATTGCCGGTGGGGTCCTCGCGGACGCGCGAGAGGTCCGAGGCGGCTTGCCGGTACAATAGGGCGAGTTCCTGAATCTCGCGGTGCGAGAGGGCGCGGATGTTGCGGCGCCCCGTCGAGGCGACAAGTTGCTCGAGGCGGCTCCAGTAAGGTTTGCGCTTTTCCAGCCAGTAGGCGGAAATCACAGAGATACCCGATGAGTTCAGCGGACAAGCTTACCATCGAAACGCCCGAGCAGACCGCGCTGGAATTTCGCCTCGCGGGGATTGGCAGCCGGTTTTTGGCGCTCGCGGCGGATACGGTGATTCAGCTGTCGGCGGCGCTGATGCTGCTGGCGGCATTGGAGACGGTTTATCCGCTGGCACGGCTGGTCGGTTCGGCATCGCAATGGATGCTCGCGGCGGCGGTCGTTGTCGCCTTCCTGCTCTACGAAGGCTATTTCGCTTTTTTCGAGGCGGTGTGGAACGGGCAGACGCCGGGCAAGCGCTTCGCGCGGCTGCGGGTGATGAAGGACGACGGGCGCCCGATCGGCGTCTACGACGCGGTCGCGCGGAACTTGCTGCGCATCGTCGACCAGATCCCCGGCATCTACGCCATCGGCGTGATCGTCATGCTCTTCAGCAAGCAGAGCAAGCGCCTGGGCGACTACGTCGCCGGGACGGTGGTGGTACACGAACAGGCGCTCGAGGCGGCGCGCCCATTCGCGGAAACCGGCGCCGGCGCGGAGACGGCCGCGCTCGATACCTCGCGCGTCTCGATCGAGGAATTCCAGCTCATCGAGGCTTTCCTGCAGCGGCGCGACAGCCTCGAAACGGGCGTGCGGCGCGGCATGGCGGCGCAAATCGCCCGGCGTTCTGGGGGCGAAGCTGGGCATGGAGCCGCCGCCGTGGCCGGCGTGCGAGCGGTTTCTCGAAGCCGTTTTCGAGCAGGTGCGCGCGAAGGGGTTGCGAGGATAAGAAGGTTTCTCGCATCCAGGCAGCATGGGTTCGTGGGCAACCTCGTCTCTGCGCGTTCGGGGTCCTTCGCTTCGGCTCCGGATGACAGGCCTACGCCGTTCCGGCGCTTCCCTGTTTTTCATTCCGCAGCTGGCGCGCGCGGCGCGCCAGAGCCGCCGCGAAGCGCCTTTGGGTCCCGGCCGCCGCTTCTCCCGCTCGTGCCGGGATTCCCGCTTGTCGCCATCGGATCCTTCTTTTATTTGCTCCCTGGCCGGCGCGGGGAATCCTGAGTCTCCATCGGGATCGAAAGGAGGAGGCAACGGCGGCGCGGGGGATTCCTCGATGGCTTTGGCGACGACGCGCTCGACTTCGGCACGGCGAATCGGCGAGGAGATGTAGTCGAAGGCGCCCAGGCGCATGGCGCGCAGATATTCATCCCAGTTTTCCAGCCGCGAAATGACGACCACCGGAACGCGTGAAGCGGTTTTCCGGATTTCCTCGAGCAGCCGGCCGACGCTGCCATCGGGAAGCTCGTCGTCGCAGAAGACCAGCCGGACCGGCCTCCGGGCGAGCAGGCCGCGAGATTTCTCGACGCTCGAGCTGAGCACCGGCTTCAATCCGCAGCGGACCAGCACGCGCGCGAGCGCGTAGCGATCTTCCGAGCGCGAACAGGTGACGAGAACTTCCAGGGGCCGGGACACGTGGTCATCCTTTCCGCGAACGGTGGAGCGGCTCTCGCGGGGAGATCGGCTTCATCCTTCCACGGCAATTGGCGCCGAAGCGGCCTGTCCGAGAAGGCTGGCGCCGTTTCGCGATTTTTCGGGCGCCTCGACGGCGGCGGCCTGGCGCGCCCGGCCGCGTTTCACGCGCTCGTACTCCTTGAGCAACACGCGCATGTTCAACCGGGCGGCATGGGCGCGGTACTTGGAGCTTTCGACGGTGCAGCCGAGCAGCGCGGCGATCTCCTCGTGTGTGTAGCCTTCGACGTCGTGGAGAACGAAGGCGAGGCGCTGATGAACGGAAAGCTGAAGGATGGCGCGCTGCAGGCTGAGCCGGTCGATGGCGCCGGCCAGCCGTGGATCGTCGACTCTGGCTTCGGTGGCCTGGAACTCCTCGCCATTTTCGGTTTCGAAGACCTGATCGAGCGGGGTTTCCGAATGACCGCGATTCTTGCGGAGTCGCATCAAGACCACGTTCACCGCGACGCGATGGAGCCAGGTGGAGAAGGCGGACTCGCCGCGGTAGGTGTCGAGCTTGCGAAAGACCTGAAGGAAAGTGTCCTGGGCCAGTTCCTCGGCGTCGGCGGGGTTGCCGACCATGTGGAGGCAGAGACGGTAGACCCTGGCTCCGTAGAGTTCGTAGATTCGGTCGAAATCCTGGAGTTCGGCCGGAGCGGGTGGTTCGATGGCTTGTGCGCCCGCCTCCTGGTCCTTGATTAAAATTGCGCTGTCTTGCATCTAATCATCCTCGGGTCCATCGCGCCTGAAGGCGAATGTGACCGTGCCCATGATCCTGCGAAAGGGAAAGAGTGAATATCGGGAAGTTCCCGCGGTCGGGCGGGGGAAAACCCTTAAGGGAGCCTAGGGAGTCCGCGCACAGATTCCGCCTTTCGTGGGGCGGCCAGACAGTCTCTTCGGGCTTTTCGCCGGAGATCGAGGAGGCGCATGTGCCGCTATCGCGCGACACAGGGTGCTGATGCTCTACGCTGGCACAGGCTGAAGCCTGTGCTGCTGAAGGCGAGTTGGTGGCCAGAAGCCCGTTCTTGAGCCGAGAAAGGCGCGGAATTGACGAGGCAAAACAGCGACGATACTGTGAATCAAAGAGAACGGGGCATCGACATGGAAGCCTGCCCGTGCGCGAAACAACGCGAGGACTCGTGAACATTCCCCTGCGCGCCAAAATTTCCCTGAGTTTCGGACTCGCCCTGCTCCTGCTCGGGCTGCTGGGGCTCGCTTCCTATCGCAGCGCCAGCCGGATGGTCGAAAGCTCGGCCTGGATCGCCCACACGAACAGCGTGCTCTCGAGCATCGGCAGGCTCCGCGCCAGTCTCGATGAAGCGGAAAAGGCGGCGAGAGAATACGCGCGCAATCCCCAGGAACCGTACCGGCAACAGTACGCCGCGGCCACGGCGGAAATCCGGGAAGCGGACGGCGAGCTTCGGCATCTGACCGAGAGCAATCCCGAACAGCTTCAGTCGCTGGCAACGCTCGACCGGTTGCTCGCCGAATGGACCGCGCTGCAAGGCCGTCCGTTCACGCGAGCGGCGAAGGCCTCCGAAACGGCGGAAGAGAGCGATCACACGCTCGACCTGCTCGAGCAGGTCAACTCCGTATTGAAAGAGATGCAGGACCGCGAACGGAGAATTCTGGTGGCGCGGTCGGAAAAGGCGCTGGCGGGCGTGCGGCGGACGCGGCTGCTCGGCGAAATGGTGACCTTCCTGGCGCTGTTTCTGGTGGCCGGTTCCTTCGTGCTGATCCGGCGCGACATCGCCGAGCGCGAGCGCGCCGAGCAGGAGGTGCGGCGGCAGAAGGAATTTTCCGACGCCCTCATCGGAAGCAGCATGGACGGGATTCTCGCCTACGACCGAGAGTTCCGCTACACGCTGTGGAATCCGGCGATGGAGCGGCTTTCGGGAGCGCCGAAGCAGGCGGTGCTGGGCAAATCGTCGCTCGATGCGTTTCCGTTCCTGATCGCGACGGGCGTGCACGAGCACATGGCCGAGGCGCTCGAGGGCAGAAACGCGACCGCGGTCGACCAGCCGTTCACGATTCCGGAAACGGGGAAAGGCGGATATTTCGAAGGCTCCTACGCGCCGTTGCGTGACGGCAAGGGAGAGATCATCGGCGGCCTGGGCATCATCCGCGACATCAGCGAGCGCAAGCAGGCCGAGGAAACCTTGCGGAGGCTTTCCGGCCAGCTCATGCGGGCGCAGGAGAGCGAGCGGCGCAGAATCGCGCGCGAACTGCACGACAGCACTGGCCAGCGGCTCGCGGCGCTGGCGATGAACCTTTCCTGGCTGGAAAGCTCGGGCAACTGCGCGGCGCCGCGCGCGAGCGACGTTCTCTCCGACAGCCGCTTGCTGATCGAACAGAGCGTGAAGGAGATTCGCACCCTTTCCTACCTGCTGCACCCGCCGCTGCTCGAGGAGTTGGGTCTGGCTTCGACGGTGAGCTGGTACGTGCAGGGATTCGTCGAGCGCAGCAGCATACAGGTGGACCTCGAAATTCAGGCGGAACTCGGGCGAATGGGACGCGAGGCGGAACTCGCGCTGTTCCGCGTGGTGCAGGAGGGGCTTACGAACGTGCAGCGGCATTCGGGCAGCAGCAAGGCGCGCGTTCGCATCGCGCGGGAGGACGCGAACGCCGTGGTCGAGGTGAGCGACGAGGGGCACGGGATGCCGCCCGGCTTCTCCGACGATATGCCGCCGGGCTCGCGCATCGGCGTGGGCATCGCCGGAATGCAGGAGCGGCTGCGGGAGCTTGGCGGGAAACTCGAACTCCGGTCGAGCCGGACGGGGACAACGGTGAAGGCGAGCATTCCCCTGCGGGAGCGTACATGACGAAAAAAGCGCGCATTCTGCTGGCCGACGATCACGAAATCGTGCGGCGCGGCCTGCGCAATCTGATCGAAGACCGGCCCGAATGGAGCATCTGCTGCGAAGCGGCGGACGGACGCGAGGCGGTGGCCGAGGCGGTGCGGGCGAAGCCGGACATCGTCGTGATGGATATCGCCATGCCGCGGATGAACGGGCTCGAAGCGGCGCGGCGGATCGTCGACAAGCTGCCGCGCACCGAAGTGCTGATCCTGACCATGCACGAATCGAAACAGTTGATCCAGGACGTGCTGAAATCGGGCGCGCGCGGCTACATCCTGAAATCGGACGCCGGCAAGGACCTGGTCGCCGGGATCGAGGCGCTGCTCGACCACAAACCGTTTTTCACCCAGAAAGTGTCCGAGGTCGTTCTCGAGGGATTTCTGAAGGGCAAGGGCGCCGAGCCCGAACAAGACGAATTGACGCCGCGCGAGCGGGAAATCGTGCAACTGCTGGCCGAGGGCAAAAGCAACAAGGAAACGGCGGCGGTGCTCGGCATCAGCGTCAAGACGGTGGAAGCGCACCGGGCCAATCTGATGCGCAAGATGGGGTTCAGTTCGCTGAGCGATTTGGTGCGGTATGCGGTGCGGGAGAAAATGATCGAGCCGTAGATCGGACAGGCCCACGGTCGGAAGAACGCCGACCGTGGCTACCACGGAGCACCCTGCCTCCATTTTTAGAGTGTGTGTGGCAACTTGCGAACGCGGCCCTCAGCGGTTAAAGCCGCGTGGCCGCCCCGACACTCGCGGCACGGCTGAACAGGTTGCGGAAAAAGTCCTGTTGGGCAGCTTCAGGGGCTAAAGCCCCCTTGATTTTGCGGGCGTTATGTCGCGGCTGAAGCCGCGACCCCCGAAGTCCCGCCCATTTTTCCGCAAACTGTGAAGCCGTACCCTTACAAAAAACGGGATCGCCATACAGACTCTTATGCCGCAGGCGGCTGAGAAGGACCGGCGGGCACGGGCGGCTCGGGTGCGCTCCGGTACAGAGACGCGAAGACGACGAAGGCGGCGCCCATGACGGCGAAAGCCATTACGCTGCCTTCGGGTCCCACGCTGCCGCCGGTGAGCCAGCGGGCGCCGTGTAGCGAAGAGTTCGACAGGTGGCCGGGCGCGACAATGCCGCTGTTGGGCACGGAATAGAGAAACGTCTCGCCCCAGTCGAATGCGGCGTGCAGGCCGACGGCGAACCACAGACTGCCGGTGCGCCGCAGCGTGAGGCAGAAGAACATGGCGATGGTGAACACGCTGAGCGCGCCGACCGGACCTTCGCCCGGATTCATCAAGTGCGCCCCGCCGAACCCCGCCGACAGAATGATCGCCGCGGGCCAGAAACCCACGCCGCTCGCCAGCGTGAACTGCGTGTAGCCGCGGAAGAGAAACTCCTCAAAGAAGCCGACCGTGAGGAAGACCAATCCCCAGAGCGCGGCGTAATGGAGAATCGCGGCGCGATCGAGGTCGATCCGCCCGAACGAATAGCCGCCTCCGGCGTGGATCAGCAGAACGATCGCCGTGATCATCACCAATCCCCAAACGACGCCCTGCCAGAAACGGCCGCGAAACGCCTCGCGCGCCGGCAGGCCATAAACGCCGATCGAGCGATGCTCGAAGACTCCGAGAAGCGCGGCGGCGCCAAAGGCGGCTGCGACCGAGAGAATCTCGCCGGTCAGCATGCCGATGGCGTTCATTTGATTGGTGGGCAAGGGCAGGTGCAGCCAGAGGGCGGCGAGCTGGAACCCGAGAAGGAACAGTGCCGCCAGAACGACGTAGACCAGCAGTCGCCAGCCGGCGCGCACTTCGCGTTGGTTGAAGAAAATGAATCGCAAGGTGGAAGGCCGCGCAACCACCTGATCCGCCGACTGGTTTGTCCCGCCAGGCTGTTCGTTCATCCCGCCTCCCGGGCCTGAATGTCCCGCCAATCCTATCACCACTTGCTTCCGGGGGAAGGAGGTTACAGAACCGAAAGGTTACAGAACCGACGGGAAACCTTTCTCCCCAAATGGGAAAAATGAGTTCCGGATTGCGAAGCGCCTGATCGGGAACCGATTTCTCCTCGAGGCTTGTGCCGGAAGCTTTTCTCCGCTGAACACGAATGGCAAAACGATAAACCCTGCGTGTAGCGGTGGATAGTGCAATCCCAAGCGCGGGGCGCATCGGCGAAATTTCCACAGGATGATTGCGCACCGTTGGCGACTCAACTGCAATTTCACCAATCGAGCGGATGAGGAACTCGCCGGACACGCCCTCCCTCACCTGCCAACCCGGCGAGGTCCTCGTTTCGCGGCACTTCAACCTGAACAGCGGGCCGCCAGAGAGCGGAAAGATACGACGACGCTCTTTGCGCACCCGTTTGCTCCAAGGGAGCCGCATCGATGAGGCCGCCCGAGCCCGCGATCGAATTACCACCAGCCGTCAAGCACGATGAGCCCGACTGGCAATATCGCAGCCGGTCGCAGGAGCTGGAAAGCCTGGGAATCTCGCTCTGGTCGTGGCTGGTGGTGGGGAGTCTGAGCGTGTGGTTCTGTTTCTGGCTGGTGGAAGCGCTGGCGCGGATCGCGGCGCGGATGCCTCACTGACGAAATGCAGCGCACGTGCAACGTGTCCCTACGCACCAATCTCCTCACGGTCAAGAATTCAGGAACGCACCGATCTCCTAGCACTCAAAGGTTCAGGTACGATGATCCGCGGTTCTCACGTCGGTGTGTGGATGCGGAGTCTGGGGCGACGTTTCTACTCGGGAGGTGCGGAGCGCGAGTGCGCCCATGTGCAACTGGCGGGTGGCTTTTTGACGCACGGCAAGAACGCCGGCGAGACGCCGGCGCTACATGGAGCGCTGGCTTGGTGTAAGAGAAAAACGGAGAAAATGCGCACAGGCAGGAATGCCTGTGCTACCGGGCAAGGTCGCGAGCGGAGAAAGTTTCGGGCAGTGGGGCGCGGGGCGAGCAATCCAGTGAGAAGTGCGGGTCAGAGGGATCCGGCGTGGAACTTCTCGCCTCACATTCGCGGTGGATTCCAGGTCTGGCCGGGGTTTGCCGTCGGACAAGACAGGAAATCGATTTACCTCTGAATTTCTTATGCGGCGGTAACTGAGGTTAGCAACCTTTCCTGCCGGCAGGGAAACGGAGCATTCATCCGTTCCCTGCCACGCAACGTTTCCACTTCTACAGCTCCCCAGGCACAAAAAATCCGGGGCGACCCGCCCCAGGTGGAAGGCGCCGGTCAAGGACTGGGCGCGCCATGGGCCACCGATCTCAAGACAAGCGTCCTTCTCCTTACAAGCTCCTCGAGCTTCTCCATGAAATCGGGCTCTGGCAGCGCGGGGCCGCTGATACATTCCTTGCCCGATTGCACGAGCGGCAGCCACCAACAGCCGTCCTTGGCGGGAAGGTAGGAGAACAGGCTGGTGGAGCGGCCTTGCACCAAAGGAATCAACTCGAATGCATTTCCATCGGGCAGGCGCATGCGGCTGAGAAGCAGTTCGAAGCGTTGGCTTCGGAGCAAGACGGCAACGTCGGTGCGGCAAGAAGCGAACTGACACTGCCCGCCCCAATCAATCAAGCGCTCGGAAAGCCAATACGGTCTTGTCTCGTTATCACCAACGAGGAGAATTCTGGGCGTGGCCATGGGGCTATCCTCCACTGCTTTTTGAGACGGAACCATCCGCCTCCTGGTTACGCGAAGTCACGTCGTCGGCTGGGACTCCGCCATCGGGATTCGCGAGAGAATTGTTCGTGGAAAGGCTTTCTTCGCCGACACCGGCTCTTTCCGTGCCGGGCAAAGCGCCGGCGGCCTGTTCGTGCCCGGACCGGTATTCTGGCGAGCCGTGCAGCGCGCCGCCCTGTCCGGTATAGGCGGCGTGAGCGGCGTGCGCAGCCGCGCGGAGCGCGCTCTTGGGAGCTATGTGGGGCAGGGCTTCGACGTCGCGGGCGCCGCGCGAAACGCGACTTTCGTGCAGGGCGTTATAGGCGACGGTGTGAATCGCCACCCGCTCATACGGCGGGATCACCATGTCGAAGGCGCCCAGGCGCAGGGCCGCCAGATATTCTTCCCAATCGCCGGTCCGCGAGAGAATAACGACCGGCGTACTCGTTCCCGAACGCTTCACTTCGTTCAAGAGTCTCCGGAACCCGCCGCCGGGAAGCCGGTCCTCGCAGAAGACCATCGAGACAGGCTGTTGTGCCAGCACGCCGGAGCTTTCCTCGCAGTTGGAGGCGAGGATGGTTTCGAATTCGGCGTCATCCAGGCTGTCGGTCAGGTACTCGCGACTCATCGGGTCGGAGCACGCAAGCAGGAGACTTATTTTGTCCGCCATGGCGACCCTCCTCAAAATGAATTCCACCCGTGACACCTCAAGCCCCTCTCCCACCCCGTGCCGGGAACTTACTTCGGACAAAGCTGCCGGATGGTTTTGCCCAGATTCTGAGACAACTTGTAGGCGGGGACGAAAGCGTCCACACCGCCCGAGCGCAGGATCTCGTCAGCTTCCGCGTCGCCGTAAACGTTGACCAGCACAATCCGCATATCGGGAACCCTTTCGTGGGCGCGGCGGACAAAATCGGAGAAGCGGTCGAGCCCCACGCAAGTAACGAGCACATCCGGGTGCAGTTTCACCACTTTCCCCAACGCGGCCGCGCCATCGGCGGCGGTACCCACGAGCGATGCACCCTTCTCGGTCCCGAGCACCGAGCGGATGATCTGAAGAAACTCGGGCACCACGTGCACCGCCATTACACGAATCCGCTTTTGTTGCTTGCCGAGGCTCAACACGTCCGTTGCCCCCCAAGCTACCCCTCAAATTTCACCGCCGGCCGGCGGGATTCATCCTTCGCGTGGAAGAGACTTTAGACGAGGGCCGCGAAAGCGACAATTAGGAGAAGTTCTTAGCGGACGTAAGGTGGGGCGTAAGGTGGGGGCATGGCGGATGAAGAGATGGCGGGCTGAAGCCCGCCTCTACACGGAGATTTACACAGACATTTGCACTGGCGTTGCCGTGTCTTGCCGGCGATTCAGGCTTTTTATCGACATCGGAAAATCGCCGGCGAGACGCCGGCGCTACAGGAGTAGAACTTCCACTGCGGAAGCGGGAAAACGGACTCTCATCGTTGTATCGACGTGAGAAATGCGCCTAAGCCTCGACCAGCTTATTGCGAATGGCGTAGCGGACCATCTCGGCGAGCGAGTGGACTTCGACCTTGCGCATGATGTTGGTCCGGTGAACCTCGGCGGTTTTTTTGCTGATATTTAGAACGTCGGCCACTTCCTTATTGGAACGCCCCTGCGCGAGCAGTTGCAGGACCTGGCGCTCGCGTGGAGTGAGCAGGCGTTTCGGGGACTTGACGTGGCCACTGGCCGCCGGCCGGCGGTGCGTATCGGCGATCGCGCGGGCGAAATCAGGCGAAAAACTGGTTTTATGGCGGCTCAAGGACCGGATGGTGTCGACCAGTTCCTCTTCCGCTTCCGATTTCAATACGCAACCGTGGGCGCCCGATTCGAGGACCTCGTCGACGATTTGGTCGGAGTGGTGAACGGTCAGAATCAGAATTTCCGTTTTCGGCAGTTCGGCGAGGATGCGACGGGCGGCTTCGAGACCGTTCATGCGCGGCATGTTGATGTCGAGGATGGCGATGTCCGGTTTCGCGCGGAGCGCCATGTACACGGCCTCCTCGCCGTTCGCCGCCTCGGCGACGACCTTCATGTCCGGTTGTTCGTCGACGAGATTACGAATGCCGCGCCGGAGAACGGCGTGGTCGTCGGCGAAGAGTATGCGTATCATCTTCACGAATTTTTCCGGAAACAGGGATAACGGCCGTGACAGTTGTGCCCGATTTTCCCGAGCGGATTTCGAGCCGCCCATCCACCAGACTCACTCGCTCGCGCATTCCGGCCAGTCCCAGCCCGACGCGGCGCCCCATGACCTGGGACTGGCCGCCGTCGACGCGAGGCAAGCCGCGGCCACGATCGATGACCTTCACCACCAGCGAACCGGGCTCTCGCACGAGCTGGACGCGGGCGCTGCGACTGCGGGAATGGCGCAGGGCGTTGGAGAGGGCTTCCTGGACGATACGGAAAGCGCAGAGTTCGATGTTGCGCGGGAAGCGATCGAGACGCGCCGCGATGTCGAGGTCGATCTGCATTTTGTTGTGCTTCTGCAGGCCGGCGATGTAAACGCGCAAGGCCGAAACCAGTCCCATCTCCTCGAGCAGCGGCGGATGGAGCAGATAGGCCAGCGAGCGGACTTCGCGCAGAGCCTGGCCGGCCGCCGCACGCGCCTCGCGCAGCAGACGCGCGGCGTTCCCATTCGCCTGCGCGCCCAGGCGTTGGGCGCGGCCGAGCTGGGTGATCAGGAACGCGAGGCGTTGCGCGGTGGAATCGTGCAGTTCGCGGGCGATGCGGCGGCGTTCCTCGTCACGCACCTGCAACAAACGCCCGGGAAACTGCCGCAAGGCTTCCTCGGCCGCGCGGCGCTCCGTGACGTCTTCACCGGAAATCAGCTTTCCGATCGCACGGCCGTCCTCGTCCCGGAGAACCCTGCTGTGCCAGGCGATCAGCCGCTCTTGCCCGGATCGCGTGAGGACGGGGGATTCGTAGTGCCGGGGTCCCGCCGGTTCTTGGGAAAGGCGTCGACGGAAGTTTTCCCGTGCCTGCCGGCGGTACACTCTGGGCACGCAGTTGCTGAACCAATCCCGATGCAGAAGCCTGCACTCGTCTTGCCCCCATCCGAGCACTTCGCAGCCTTTGCGATTCAGCAGAACGATCCGGCCGCGGCGGTCGAGGACCAGAATGATGACCTCGGCGATGTCCAGGTACCGCTGGGCCCGGTCGCGCTCGTAGCGGATGCGCGCATCGGCCCGTTTCCGTTGAATAATGTCGCGCGCGATCACCGAAGCGCCGACCAGCTTCCCTTCCTCGTTCCGGACCGGGGATACCGTCACGACGAACGGGATCCGCGTGCCATCCTTCCTCATGGCTTCCGCTTCGATGTGTTGGAGGCGCTGGCCCCGCCGGACGGCGGCCATGAGCTTTCGTGATTGCGCCAGGCGCTCCGGCGGAACAAGCGTCAGGATGGACCGGCCGATCATTTCCTTTGCGGAGTAGCCGAACATGCGGCGCGCGGCGGGATTCCAGCTCACCACCGTGCCATCCAGCTTGCGTCCGATAATGGCGACGTCGCTCGATCGCACGATGTCTCTCATGAACAGGAGGGCTTCGTCTCTTCGACGGTGTGCGAGGGCTTCCCGTTGCAATTTCCGGTTCGCCTGGGAGAGTTCGCGGGTGCGATCCCTGACGCGCTCGCTCAGTTTGTCGTGGGCTTTCCGCAGCTCTTCTTCCATGCGAGCGCGTTCGGTGACGTCGCAGATCACCAGAATTCCCAGCGTGTCGCGACCGAGGCTCACCACGTCCAGGCTCAATTCGATCGGAAATTCCTTGCCGTTCTTTCTCCGGCCGAAGAGTGGGATGTGCTTTTCGAGCCTCTGACGCGCACGGGCGAAGGAGCCGCGCAAAGTGCGGCGGTACTTGCCCCGGAACTTGGGAACGATGAGATCCCCGGCCTTCCGGCCGGCCAGTTCCCTTCTCGAATAGCCGAACGCTCCGACGGCCCACGCGTTGGCCAGAAGGATGCGCCCGGATTTGTCGACGAGCAGCACGGACTCCGGTGCCGCCTCGATCAGCGCGCGGAGGGGAATCCCTCCAAGCGAGTTTTCGCGGTCTGGACTCATCGTGGCCCTTCCCGGGCGCTTCGCGGCGCTTCAGCGATTGCGTCGAAGGCGTTTGGCGACGCTGGTTCCCCCGTCGATTGAAAACAGGAAGAAATGATTCGAAGGTTTGGAAAACAGGGGCAGCTTGGATGGTCTCGCACTGACACCCCTGGACGGAGACGGGATACGTTTCCCCTCGCGGCCTGCGTCAACATATCGACAAGTGCTCGGGGAGTCAACTCCTTTGAGTAAATTCTACCCAGAGGCTCGATTTTTCACCAGGTGACTGCCGCTGTCCGCGTGGTGCGTGGAATCCGAACATCCGCGCGCGGCTGCGGACCCGCGGAGCGAAACGGCTTGACGCTGGGGCTTCGTGGGCTACTTTGCTTCGACGCTTTCGGGATCCCGCGCCGCGCTGAGGATGGGCTCAGCTCACCTGCTGCGGAGGGAGATGGACGATGCCGGCTTCGAGGACAAGGCGTATGGCCTCGGCGCGGCCGCGGACGCCGAGTTTTCTGAAGATGTGGCTCAGGTGGATTTTCACGGTGCTCTCGGCGGTATTGAGTTGCGCGCCGATTTCCTTGTTCGATTTGCCGGCGGCCATCAGGCGCAGGATGTCCATCTCGCGCTTGGTGAACCTGGCGGTCTCGAGTTTGGCAGACAGGGCAGCCGTTTCCTTGCCGGGTAACCACGGCTTGCCTGCCACAATGGCTTTAATCGAGCCGAGCAACTGCGGGGGCGGAGCATCTTTCAGCAGGTAGGCTTTGGCGCCGGCCTGCAAGGCGCGGTAGACGTCTTCGTCGCCGCCGTAGGTGCTGAGGACGATGATTCTGGCCTGGGGCGCTTTCGCGAGAACGGCGCGGATCACCTCGATGCCGTTCATTTCCGGCATGCGCAAATCCAGCAGGAGCACATCGGGGCGATGGAGAAAAAAGCGTTGAACGGCCTGCTTCCCGTTGGCGGCTTCGCCGACCAGCGCCATGGCGGAATCGGAGCGAATCAGCGCGGCCAGCCCCTCGCGCACGACCGGATGATCGTCGGCGATGAGGATGCGGATCGGCTTGGCGGGGGCCGCGCCGGCATTCTTCACGCGGGGCTCTCCCCGTTTGGCGGGCGGCGAAGGCGGATCGCGACCGCGACGCGAGTGCCCTTCCCGGGATCGCTTACGAGATCGAGTTTGGCGCCGCACTGCCTGGCGCGTTCCCGCATGCTCTTGAGCCCGAATCCGCGGCGCGCCGAGGAAGGCACGAAACCGCGGCCATCGTCGGACACCTCCAGACGCACCAGGGTTGTCTCGAACTCCAGCCCGACTCGAATCTCACTGGCGAGCGAATGCTGCATCGCGTTGGCGATGGCCTGCTGAGCGATGCGCAGCAGGTTCTCTTCGATGGCGGCGTCGATCCGCTGCGGCGTCCCGAGCAGGGAAAATTGCAGCCGGATGGGCGTCTCCGCTCGCACCCGATTCACCAGATCCTGGAGGGATTCGGCCAGGCCCTGGGTCTCCACCTGCCGGCCGGAAAGGGAGAGAACCGAACGCCGGGCTTCCTCCAGGTTCGATTGGGCCAACTCGCGGGCGCGGATGACGTGGCGAAGCGCCTCCTCGGGCCGGCTTTGGTAGGCGGCCTCGGCGGCTTGCAACTGGACGACGACGCCGGTGAATCCCTGCGCCAGCGTATCGTGAACGTCGCGCGCCATGCGATTGCGCTCGTCCATCACCGCCGCATGCTGATTTTCCTTCGCCTGCGCCCGCTGCTCGGATACGTCGCGAACGATGGCGGACACCAGCGTGGTATCGGCGGCGCGCAGCGGGCTCAGCCTCATTTCGATGGGGAATTCGTCGCCGTCCTTGCGCAATCCGAAAAGTTCTAGGCTGGTGCCCATCGGCTGGGCGTCGGGGCTGAGCACGTGGGACGCCGTATGGGACGCGTACTTCTGGCGGAAGCGTTCGGGCAGGAGAACTTCGGCGGGCTGGCCGATGAGATCGGCGCGTTGCTGGCCGAAGAGCAGTTCGGCTTGCCCGTTCATCAGCACGATCCTGCCGCTCTCGTCGGTGAGAATCATCGCATCCGGCGCGGATTCAACGATGGCCTGAAATTCCTCTTCCACCCGCCGGCGCCGGGTGAGTTCCTCTTGCAGGCGATCGTTCATTCCCGCGAGCTCGGCGTCGTGGCGCTTCAACGCGTCGACGTCGTATAGCGCAACGATCGCGCCATCGATCTTCTCCTCCGTCGTGATGTACGGCAGGACCTGCAGGGAAAACCAGTGGCCCTGGCGGTCCTGAACGTCCCTTTCCTGGGAACGGGCCGTCTCCATCACCTCCCCAATGGACGGCTCCAGACGGGGGAAATCGGCCAGCAGGCGGATGTCGGAAAGCGGGCGCCCGACATCGCCGGGGATGAGGTTCAGAGCTTTCTGCGCGGCCGGGGTGAACCGCCGGATGTGCAGGTTGCGATCGAGCATCACGACGATCAGATCCAGGCCATTGAGCAGATTCAGGAGGTCGTTGTTGACGACGCTGAGCTCCTGATTGCGGTGCTGCAGCTCGTCGTTCAGGGTGTTGAGTTCCTCGTTGGCCGACTGCAATTCCTCATTGGCCGTCTCGAGTTCCTCGCCGGTGCTCTGCAATTCCTCATTCGTGGATTGGATCTCCTCGTTGAGCGAGCGCAACTCCTCGTTGGCGGCCTCCTGACCTTCGATCACCGACTGCAGATAAGATTTGGTCGCCACCAGCTCCTGTTTGAGCTGGGCGGCTCGATCGTCGCCGCCGGACCGGCCGGCGGCCCGGCCGGAAGGAGAAAGCTTTTCCGCGTCGACCTCCCGGGGCGTCGCGTCCTCGAACACCACCAGAAACGTCCGTTCCCGCGGGCGAAGCGCCCGGAGGGGCACGACGTGAAGATTGACGATACGCTCGCGGCCGTCGTAATCCACGCGAAGACCCGAGCGATGAGCCGCGGAATCCGATTTTCGAGCCGATTGCAAAGCCGTTCTGCAGCCCCCGGAGCAGACCTTCCCGAACCATTTTCAGCAGGTTCAGGCTGGCGACGCCCGGAGCCGGCTCCAGAAAAGCGCCGGTGTGACCGCGAAAATGGAGAATCTCCATGTTTTCCCCGACCAGCACCGCGGGCGGGCCGTAATGATTCAGGATCAATTGGTCGGCGGCGTCTTTCAACTGATCGAAATCGCCTCGCGGGATCGGCCGTCGTGAGAGCGTTTCGGTCGCGGCGGTGTCGGGCAAGCGCTCGGGTGAGAATTCCAGGGACGGCCGGACAGCCACGGACTTTCTCGCATAGATCTTGTGTTTGCGGTTCTCCAGGGAAAACAGATTGGAGAACCCGCCGATGGTTTCCGCCGAACCCAGAACGAGAAAGCCCGAGGGTTTCAAGGTGTAGTGGAAAAGCGGGATGAGCTTCAGATGCGCGGCGGGATTCAGGTAGATGAGCACATTGCGGCAGCTCACCACGTCGAGCCGCGAGAAGGGCGCATCGCGCAGAACATCGTGTTTGGCGAAGACGCACAGGTCGCGCACCATCTTCCTGACCTGGTAACCGTCCTCCACCTTTGTGAAAAACCGCCGCAGTCGCGCCGGGCCGACGTTTGCCGCGATGCCCCTGGCGTAGCGCCCCGCACGGGCCCGCTTGATCGCATCTTCGTTGACGTCCGACCCGAAGATCTGGATGGGGATGCCGCTGGCGCGGTTTCCCAGGAACTCGAGCAGGGTGATGGCGATCGAATAGACCTCTTCCCCGGTGGAACAGCCAACCACCCAGATGCGGATGGGAACATCGGGAGGGCGGTTCTTCATGAGTGCCGGAAACACGATGCGCCTGAGCTGCTCGAACATCCCCGGCTGGCGAAAGAATTCGGTGACGCCGATTAACATGTCGTGGAAGAGGGCCAGAAGCTCCTCGGGCTCCCGCCTTGCGTATTTGACATACTCGGGCAGGCTCTCGATCGCCTTGAAAGCCATCCGGCGCTTGATGCGGCGCCCGATCGTCGAAAACTTGTAGGCGCGGAAATCGACGCCATACGATTTCTTCAGCAGGAGGAACAGTTCGGCAACGGATCCTTCCGTCGCGGCCGGTGGCGCCGCTTCGCTGGTCTCCCCTTCCGTTTCGGGCAGAGCCATGTAGGAATGACCGCCGATCGGCGCCAGATGCGCGGCTATCTCCTCCGGAGTGAGCACAAAGTCGACCGCGCCGGCGGCGATGGCGCTCTGCGGCATTCCGTAGTATTTGGCCGTGTGCGGGTCCTGGGCGAAGGTGATTCCGCCCTCGTCCTTGATCGCCCGCATTCCCGCGGCCCCGTCGGTCGCCGTTCCCGAGAGGATGATGCCGATGGCTCGGTTCTTGTGCTCGGCCGCCAGCGAGCGAAAGAAGAAGTCGACCGGCAGGTGCCGGACGTCCTGGGCCAGCCGGGGCTCGAGTTGGAGCACGCGGCCATTGATGAACATTTTCCGGTTGGGCGGGATGACGTAGACGTGATTCGGCAACACCTGCATGCCCTGCACGGCCTCGGCGACGGGCATCGTGGTGGCGTGGGATAAAATTTCGGTGAGCTGGCTCGCGTGCGTCGGATCGAGATGCTGCACGAGCACGAACGCCATCCCGGTGTCTTTCGGCAGGTTCTTCAGCAGAACGTTCGAACGCTTCCAGCCCGCCGGCTGAGGCGCCAACGCCCACGATCGGAAACCTGCGCGTCGCCGAACCGCGACCGCCGCCTTTCGCCGGCTTGCCGGCCTTTCGCTTACTTTTTTCACGGCGCATGGTTCACCCGTTGGCCTAAAGATAGCCTAATCGGCTCTGCGTCACCAAGAGGAACGGGATCGTGGCACCGTTCGTCCGATTGAGCCGGCTCAGCGAGTCTCCCGTTTGCCCGGGCGCTGTAGGAGGGATATCCGGCACTCCATGCCGGGCGACATCCCACTTGCTTTAGCGGGGCAGCACCCGTAGTCTACGACTCGGCCGTAGAGAGTCTGAATGAGGGAGCGGGATTGCACTCATGACCCTTTTCCACGTCGTCATTCTTGCCATCGTGCAGGGCTTGGCTGAATTGCTCCCTGTGTCGAGCTCGGCCCACGTGATTGTAGCGGAAGAGCTCATGGGCATGAATCCTGCCGCGCCCCAGATGACTTTGCTGCTGGTGATGCTTCATACGGGCACCATGTTTGCCGTGATCGTGTATTTCTGGAAACGATGGCGCCGGACATTCTTCGAGAGCGTCCCGGAATTCAAGAAATTCGCTTATGCGCTGATTCTGGCAACGTTCCTGACGGGAATCGTCGGCGGCGGGCTGATCGAAGGAATCGAAAAATTGTGGTTCCGGAACGCGCCGCACGCCTGGATCGAGCAGCTGTTCGGCCATCTGAACCTGATCGCCCCGGCGCTGGCCGCAGCGGGCATTCTGATTCTGGTCGCCGGCTTGCGGGAAAAGCGCTCGCGCGCTCCGGAAACCGCCGGATCCTCCGAAATGACGACGAAGCAGGCGAGTTGGATTGGCGCGGTGCAAGGCCTGTGTCTTCCTTTTCGCGGTTTTTCGCGCTCCGGCGCGACCATCTCCACCGGCATGCTTTCCGGCGTGCCGAAAGCGCGGTCCGAGGATTTCAGTTTCGCGCTGGCCGTCGCGATCACGCCCGCCGCGATCGCGCGCGAAGTGTGGCGTCTCGTTCGCATGCAGCACATCCAGCATGGCGCCAGCCTGGTTTCCGCTGTGATGCCCAGCATCGTCGGAGCCTTCTTCGCGTTCCTGGCCGGTCTCGTCGCGTTGAAATGGCTCAGCCGCTGGCTCGAGACCGGGCGATGGTACATCTTCGGCGTTTACTGCCTGTTTGCCGCCTGCGCCGTGGCTTACCTCTATCACGCCGGCTTTTGATCCGGAAATCCTCCTGCCGTGCCGTCGCTGGGCCGTTAAATAGGGCGCGGAAGTCAAAACAGGAAAATCTCCGGCCTCCGCAGGATTTTTCTCTCCTCCCGCTGCGACACCTGTCATTTCTGACAGTACCTGGCGTTTCCGCATGCTGTTACAAAAAATACAGCGCAAGGCTGGATCATCAAACGAGGAAGCCCTCCGGGAGTTCCTGTGGGCCTTGCGACTTCTTCAATGCAAACAGTGTAGCCGCCCGCATCAACGCGGAAGAATGAAAATCGAGAGGAGAAAGTAAATGCCCGTGAAGAACCCGAAAGAAGCCTTTGTGTACCTGCTGAGCAATGTGCGGCAGGGCCAAGAGAAAACGACGACGATCCTGGACGAAATGAGCAAGCTCGCCCAGCATCCGGAGATCAAGGAAGCGTTGGAAGCCCGCCACTTCGTGTCCCAGAAGATCATGAGCACCCTGGACGAAGCTTTCAAGATGATCGGTGAAAAGCCCGTGCCGGTCACCAGCCGCCTGCAGGAGGTTTTCCTCGAGGACTTCCGCAAGGAATTCAACGAGATTCAATCCCCCGAAGCAAAGCGCCTCTTCATCCTGGCAAAGCTGATCCATCTGTTCCATCTGCGCGTGGGCGAGTATGTGGCTCTGATCGCGGCAGCCGACATGACCGGCAACTACGGCGTCGGCGTGCTGCTCGAGAGCTGCCTCGCCGACAAGCTTGCGTTCGCGGAGAGGACCCGCCGCGCGCTTCGCAAGATCGCCGAGGTGCGAATCGCCGAGAAGGCAGCCTGAACCACGAATTGACGTATCGTTGAGCCCCGCCCTCATGCGAGGGCGGGGCTTTTTTTTCGTTTTGACTGGGCAAGGGGCGATCGGAAACGAAGCCGGAGATCAGTGGAACGGCAAGTGGTAACGCACTCCCGCGCGAGCGGTAAACGGGAGGCCGATTTCCGGCACCGGTGTGGCCTCGACGGCGTACTGCTCGTTCGAAAGATTTTCGGCGGCGAAAAACAGCTCGACGCCGTGGCCCATCCTGCGCGCCGCGGTCGCGTCCAGAACGAAAAACCGGCCGAGCGGAAACAGGTTCAGATCGTCGTCGTATTGCTTCCCCACGAAGCGCCCATCGACCCCGAACGTGAAATTGTCGCCCCAGGCGTAGGTGCTCTCGAACGTCAGAACGTTGCGCGGCACCTGCGGCACCCACAGCCCGACGAGCGCCGGATCGGCCGGAAAACTCGTGACCACGGCACTGGCATACTGATAGCCGGCCGAAAGCTGCCACCGGCGCGTGAGGCGCAAAACCGAATCCAGTTCCAGCCCGGCCGACCGCAAGCGGCCCAGATTTTGCCGCTGCCGGAGAATCACCGTGGGCTCGATGGCGAGCGTGACGTTGGCAATCGGATCGGTAACCACGTTCCAGAAAAAATTGCCGCGAATCTGCGCCCGCCCTCCGGCCAGATTCCAGCCCAGTCCCGCTTCACCGCCCGCGAGCCGCTCGGCGCGCAGCGCGGCGTTCTGGCCCGTCACAACGTTGCCAACGCGAAATGACCGATACAGCTCGTTCAGCGTTGGCGCCCGGAACGCCTGATACACCGCCGCGCCGAACCATACACCTTTGCCCAGCCGGTCGAGCAGCGTGATTCGCGGGCTGAACGCGTTTTCCGATCGATCGGCGAAGGGCGTCGTCGCCGGCGAACCCGGCGGCGCAAGCGGCGTGCGCGTGGAAGAGCCGTCGAAATTCCGCCAGTGGTCCCAGCGGCCGCTCAGTGTTACCAGCCAACGCGATCCCAAGCGGATCAGGTCCTCACCGAAAATTCCCGCCGATCGCTGCCGCCCGCCGGACGCTGTCAGCGCCGTCGTCACGCCGCTCGGCGAAAACAATTGCTCGTTGCTCACCCCGAGCACTTCGTTCGCGTCCAGCCCCGCGACGAGCGTCTGTCGCGTGCCCAGTCCGCGGGTCCACAACGCGCTTCCGCCGACCATCTGTGAGGGAACGAGTTGGCTGTTCGTAAGACGCTCGCTCATGCGGTCGGGAGCGACGGCGGAAAACGTCTGCGCGAAATCCTCGGCTTCCGCGTAGAACCGCAGCGAGAGGAAACCGAAATTGCCGAGCGGCGTGTCGGCGCCGAGCGCTCCCTCGCCGAGGCTGGTGCTGTTTCTCTGGAGCGGAGTGCCGTTGCGCCGCGATTCGTTGTAATACCAACCGCGCCCGAAAATGCGCGCCTGTCTGCCCACGCGGCGCCCGATCGTCAGATCCAGCGTTTCATGCGTCGATCCCGCCGCCGTATCCACGCGGCCCCGGTAGGGCTCGGGAACCAGGATGTAGCCGTCGGTGTGGAAGAGGCCGGCGCCGAGTTTCGATTCCCACGCGCCTTTTTTGCCGCCCATCCAGAAAGAAAAATCCGGCGTGTTCTCGTTCCCGTAAGAGGTCTCGAGCGAAAGCTCGCCCGGCGCCGCAGGCCGCGTCAGAAACTGCACCACGCCGCCGAGCGCTCCGCTGCCGTAAAGGCTCGACGCTCCTTCCTGCAAAACTTCCACGCTCTCGACCGATTCTCGCGGCACGCGGCCCCAGTAGACCCAGCCGCCGAAAGGATCGTTCAGCGGGAAGCCGTCTTCGAGCACCAGAGCGCGGCTCGCTCCGCTCGCGCCGAGGCCGCGGAGAGAAACGCCCTGTATCGTCGGATTGGCCACGCGGCTGTCGGTGCGGCGGAACAGGCTGAAGCCGGGCACCTGCCGCAGGGCGCCGTCAAGCGATAGGGCGGGAGTGTTGGCAAGTTCGGTCGAGGTGATTCTTGTTTCGCCGAGCGGCGTTTGGGAGAGCGGAGTCGGCGTCCGCGTTGCGGTGACGACAATCTGCCGTGCCTGAGTCGCCGGCACAAGCACCAGGGTCATCCGTGCGGTTTGGCCGCGCGAGACGGCGACGGAACGCTGAACCGCTTTGAAGCCCGCCGCTTCCGCCGAAACCGTGCAGGACACCGCGGCCGGGGCGGCAAACGAAAATTTCCCATCGCTCCCTGAAACTGTTTCGGCGGAAACTGTTCCGCAGCGCAAACCGACCCGTGCGCCGGGAACCGCGGCGCCGCTCTCATCAAGCACCGTCCCTTGAAGATTCGGTTTCGCGGCGGAGGGCTTCTGTGCCGCAAGCAGCGGCGCGGCGGCCAGGCAAAGCAAAAGAATCGCGCTCAGCCAGGCGTGCCACGCACCACACCGCCCGAGCCGTTCAAGAGAGAATGCCGCCAATCGGCCGTTCGCGCCCACCGTAAGGTTGGATTGTAGCGGGAGCGCGGTCTTCCCCGCTCCCTTTTCACGTCAGGAGCCTCTTGCCCTGGAACGGACAAAAGGCCGGCTCTTCCGGAAACGGTATAATCGCGCGATGCGAATTTTTCGAGTAGCTCTGGTCTGTCTCCTGCTCGCGGCGCCGGCTGCCGCACAGCAACACGTTTCCTTTCCCACCCAGGATGGTGGCCGCGTCTACGCCGATCTCTACGGCAAGGGTGATCGCGGAGTCGTGCTGGCGCATGGCGCGCTGTTCAATAAGGAAAGTTGGGCGGCGCAGGCACGGCCACTGGCCAAGGCCGGCTTCCGCGTTTTGGCGATCGATTTTCGCGGCCACGGCAAGTCGCGCGGCGGACCGGGCACTCCACGCGGACTCGTGGGGCTCTCCTACGACGTTCTGGCCGCTGTCCGGTACCTGCACGAAACCGGCTCGAAGGACGTCTCTGTCGTCGGCGCGAGCCTGGGAGGCGGCGCATCCGCGCAGGCCGCGACCGAAGCGAAGCCCGGCGAAATTGATCGCCTGATTCTGCTCGCCGCCGTGGCGATCAAGGACCCGCAAAAAATGCAGGGCCGAAAATTATTCATCGTCAGCGAGCACGACATGCTGGGGAACGGCACGCCGCGCCTCAACGTGGTGCGCGAGCAATACGAAAAGGCTCCCGGCCCGAAAAAGCTGCTGGTGCTCCCCGGCTCCGCTCACGCACAAAACATTTTCAAGACCGACCAGGGCCCGCGCCTCTACCACGCCATCCTCGAATTTCTCTCAGGGCCCTGAGTCGCCTGGCCGGGATTCAGTGTTCCTTCTGGCCGAGCGATTTCGCGAGGCGGTCGCGCTGCGCTCGCGCTTTGGCGGCCAACGGGCTGTTCGGGAAGCGCGCGATGAAATCATCGAGTTTCGCCAGCGCGTCCTTCGGGCGCCCGAGCATCAACAGGTCGTCATAGAGCGCTATATCGACATCCGGGATCCGCGGGTTGAGCAGGAAGGCGCGGAGAAGGTGCGGGTATGCGCCCTGTGCGTCCTTTTCATTCAACAACAACTTTCCGAGCCAGAACTGGGAGAGCCACTGCGAATCGGAAAGCCGGACAGCTTGGGCGAATGCTTCTTCCGCCTTCGGGAAATCCTTCTCCTTTGCATACACGAATCCGAGGAATTCATAGGGATCGGCGCTTTTGGTGTCGATGGCGATGGCGTGATCAGCAGCTTCGGTGGCCCGGGTAAAATCGCTGCGGTCGGCGTAGACTTCGCTCAGTTGCATGTAGCTTTCCGCGAACGGCGGAAAAAACTTGATCGATTTCTTCCAGTGCTTGATAGCATCGTCGATCTTGCCGCGCTCCTCGCTCCTGACTGCTCTGTCGTATTCATTGAGAGCCCTCTTGGGAATGACTGGCTGGCGCACGGAGGCGGTGTCGAAGCTGGCCTGGAACTCGCCGTTCGCATGGGGGTAGCCGTGCAACGTCAGCATGATTGACAGTCCCGCAATCGGAGTGTGACCGACCTCCACCGGCAAGGTGACTGGTTCATAGCCGGGCACGCAGACCACAATCAGATAGCTGGCCGGCGGAACATGTTCGAACGAGAAGGCGCCCGAAGCTCCTGCAGAGGAGGATTGGACGACACTGCCATGAGTTGTCCGGAGCTGCAGAGCGATCATGGAGGGTAAGTTCCCGTCCCCCGTGCTGACGGTTCCGGTGACTTTTGTTCCCCCTGCGACCTTCCCCTGGCCGCCACCAGCGGCGCCACGAGCCGGCATACCAGCAGATAGAAGGAGCGTTACAACGAAGGCAACCAGCCGCGCTTTCCAGACGGCGGCCCGCGCCATTGAGGACGGGAAGCAGCAGCCACCGTGGAAGTTCGCAGAGCCGGTAAGCCCCCGGACGCCCACGCTGTTTTGTAGCCGGGGGCGAATCGCACTGTAAGCAGGCATAGGTGTTCTCCTCTTCTCTTCCGTCAAAAAAAAGAGGCCGCCGCCGCGGGTCATTGACCCTTGGCAGCGGCCTCCGAGTGTTTCGGTCAGCCGAAACGAAATACTTATTTGCCCCGAATGCGCGGCCTAGACTTGCCGTACCGGTGCCGGTCGTTGATGCCGCTTTCAGCGATCAAATGCGACGACCACGTCCCGTAAGGATTGGGAGACGCACCCGGCAGCGTCAGCGCTCCCACGTAAGAGTTCTCCCTACGAAATCGAACGTTATGCGCTGAGCTTCCAGTTCTGAAACGCCAAGGTATCCGTCAATGCCGGGAAGTGCGTTTTTCGGTGGTGATGAGATCAGAAGCACCACCAGGCTCGTTTCGGTGTTCCCGAGTCGCACCCCCGGCAGGGTGACTCGCTCGGCAGGCATGCGTCCGCCGATACTTACCTCCTCCGGCTTTACCCCGATTCGCAAGTGAGGCACTCTGCTCCGCAAACGGTTTTCGTACAAAATTACGCCCTGGACTCCGGTGTCAACGATCAGGCGAACGGGACGACCCTGCACTTGAATAACTGCAGTCATGCAAATCGGATCATCGGGGTCCTGCGTGGGCGGGGACGGAGGGGGATTCAAGCTTTGGAATTCAACCTCGTCCGATGCGTAGTCGATGGTGAACTTGCTTGCACCCAGGACGTCGAGACCAACCAGGACATCCGCGTCATCCAGAAGCGATGAGAGTCGGGTCAGTCTGGCAACATGGACGGTGAGGTTTTTGAAGTGAAAGGAACCGATCTCGAGGTCGGGGAGCGTGCATTGCTCCAAGTCGACGTTCCTGTTGAAACTCATTAGCGGCCTTCCCCGGCCGCAGGACAGGTGCAATTGATCGCGGACTCGGCGGTCGACAAAAGTCTGCGTTGTCCCCGTGTCCAACACGAATCTCAGATTGCGCAAACCTCCAATGCTCCCGCGTATGACAATCAGTGCGCCGTGAGACAGATGGAAAGATAGTCTGGCAGCGCAAACCGGCCCGCGCTCGGAAAGCTTCTGGGCTCGAGACGACAATGGCTTGGAAAAGAAGAGCAAGCATGTCAGAGCGATGACTCTCGCCGTGCCGATTGTCACTGCCTTGTTCCTTCTTTCTCAAAAAAAAGAGGCCGCTGCCGCGGGTCATTGACCCTTGGCAGCGGCCTCCGAGTGTTTCGGTCAGCCGAAACGTCTTCCGGCGCCGGCTACGCGCCCCACGCTGGCGCTAGCAGAACCGGTCCTTCATCCCCATTTCAGAGCCCAAATTTCACTTTTTTCGTCGTTACCTCCGCCATGACGGGCACACCATCCTGAATCCTGAGCCGCTCGATTTCCCCATACCCCAGCTGGCGGCAATAGTGGATGAAGACTAGCCAGGCGCCGTTCAATTCTTCCTTCGCGGCACACGGCGCCTGCGTTACCTGGCCGTTTCCGGACTGAGTTGCTTCAACCGTCAATTTCATCGGTCCGTTCCTCACGGACAATTCAACTTCAGCAGTTTGATGGCGAATGGCATGCTGTATTGCCCGCCGGAGACGTAGGAATGGTTCTTCAGCTGCTCCACCAGACCGCCCACGTAGTTGCCCTGCGAGTCCGCCACCGGCGTGATGATCCAGGTGCAAGCATCCGGGTGTGACACGTGAATGATCGCCGTGGGCCCGTCGCTATCCGCGATGTCCGTAATTACGCCGCCACCGCAGCCCGGCGTACCGCTGCCCGACGCAGTCAGTCCCAATTCAGGATCGTCGAACATCACATGGGCCGTTTCCGCCTTGATGATCGAGAATAGCGAACTGCCCATGCACGTCTGCAGTTCTCCATTTACGTACAGAGACTCGTTCCCCACCTCATTTGCGTTCAGGAATCCTTCTTGGTGGATTGTCCCTGTCACGTCTACCGCTTGGGGGTCGGGTGGCGTGAGCGGATCGCTGAAATCAAAATTGATGAACCGGCTGTTGTGATTCTGGCCCAGATTCATGACGAAGTCATTCGAGCCGTTGCACACCTGGAACTCCACGTACGCCCCGGCCACGCCGTCGGTGTACACGCTGCCGCCGTTGAACATCGGGTCGTTGGAATTGGTATACGTGTTGGCCCCAGTGCCACCATCGCTGTCGCCGTACAGGAGGGCCGTGCCTCCGTTCATGCGCCCTGGAGCAAAGATCGCTTGCAGCGAAAGGTTGGTGCAAGAGCCCCCACCGTTGTTGGTGGTGACACTGAACAGGTTCCAGCCCTTGCCCGTGCGGCCGCCCGAGGTCACGTAGATATCGAAACCGCTGAGCGTCGCGTCCGAGGCGATCGTAATGTTGGCATCCACTTCCGTGCTGCTGACGAAAGAAGTCGAGTTGACGGTGATGCCTCCGGGATTGGTCGTGCCGGAAACATAAAACGCCGATTCCTGCTGACCCCTCTTGAAGCCGCTACCAGCGATCTTCACGATCAGATTCGTGCTGCCTTGAGGAGCGGTATTCGGATTGGCCGAAGTGACCTGCAGAGACTGTGCCGCCGCCGGAACGGCCAAGGATCCCAGAATCGCCCAAAGCAGTGTGCTGCCCGCCAGCAGCCATGTGTTCGCTTTCATTCTCCGCTCCTCTAAAACTCACAGCCGCGTTCTGCCTGTTTTACACGGCCTTGTTTTCCGAACCTCCGGAAAAGCCAATTTGCTTCCCTCCTCTTGAATCAACCTTTCACGAGACTTACTGCGTCTTGCGGTATACGTACACTTGGCCGGCGGGGCTGGCAAGATTGGCCCCGACGAGGATGATCGGGCCGTACGTACTACCGCTGTAGGGAGCGGCAGCCACGGAGTGGCCGAAGCCACCCCCGGCATTCACCACGGGCATCTCGAACAAGTCGGTATAGCCGGGGAAGGCGGTCGAACCGGTGCGGTATACGTACACAACACCCTCCGTGAGCGTGCTGCCGCAGGAAGAGCTGTACGTAGCATTCGGCGCACCGACGATCACATCCGCCTTGTCATCGCCGTCAATATCGGCTGCGTCGAATCCGTTTCCGTAACTGGCATCGAGGCTGTAATCAGGGACAAGAGTGGGGCTCGGTTGTTCATACGGGTAGAGGGGACCGGAAAACACCTGGGCGCTGGGGTTTCCGTTGGAGCTGCCGACCACTGCGATTAGGTCAGGGAGGGTATCCCCATTTACGTCAGCGACTCCAGCCTGGCTGCCGATCGTGTTGGAGGCGCCCACGGAATAAGACAATGTCGGCAATGCTCCGGAGCCAGAAACCGAGCCCAACGGGTCCTGGAAGACATAGACGACGCCGGCATTGCTCGCAGCAACCGCCACGCCTTGAAGCTTGGAGCCGGAGCTGTCCGTCGTCAATTCACCAATGGCCAGGCCGCTTCCAAAGTGGTCCGACGGCGACGCGCCAGGATCAGGGATTTGTTTGGCCACGCTCCAGCCGGATGTGCTGCTGTAGGTGTAGATGTAAACCTCCCCGTACGGCGAGTGCTTGGTCATCTTCCCGGGCATGGCCGAAACCGCGATCTCATCGAGACCGTCCCCATTCAGATCGCCCATTGCCACTCGTTGACCAAAGCCGCCGGGTTGCCCCGCCGGCACGGGCAGCGAAATGACGTCTGAATTGGGGTCCATGTTGAAGTCCCAGCCGTAAGTGGCTGAAGGGACCACGTGGCCGATGAACAGATGGGCCGCGTTCTGGCTGGGGCTTCCCATCACAAAGTCAAGAGTGTTGTCACTGTTAACATGACTCACCGCGATATCGTTTGCACCGTAGTTGCTGAGTACGAGCCAGGAACGGCGTATGGTGCCGTCGAGATTCAGTACAAACGCAATCGTCTGCTCGCCGCTGCCGGAGCCCGCCAGACCGGCGTAAAACTGCGGGACACTGTTTCCGTTCGCGTCAGGCTCGCTGACCAGTTGCACTCGAACTGCCGTGCCCAGATTGCCTGCCGTGTAGCGTGGGTTACCGCTGCTATCAGTGGGATTCAGTTCGTCTACGAGCGTCCAGCCCGCAGGGGTACCCTGCGTGACGCATCCGCCGCCCGAGTTGGAATTGGAAGTCACACTGAACAGGTTCCAGCCCTTGCCCGTGCGTCCGCCGGAGGTCACGTAGATATCGAAGTTGCTAAGCGTGGCGTCCGAAGCGATCGTTATGTTCGCGTCCACTTCCGAATTGCTTACGAAGGCCGTCGAGTTGACAGTGATGCCTCCGGGGTTAGTCGTCCCGGAAACATAGAATGCCGAGTTCGCTCCCTTCTTGAAGCCGCTGCCGCCAATCTTGACGATCAGATTCGTGCTGCCCTGAGGAGCGGAACTTGGGTTTGCCGAGGTGACTTGCAGCGACTGCGCCGATGCTGGCACAGCCCACGACCCGAGAGCAACCAACAGCAGTAAACTTCCCAGCCGCAGCCAACCATTCGCTTTCATCCCCCGCTCCTCAGAGCCAGCACGACGCTCTTGGTCTTCTACACGGACATGCTTGCGTGTTTTCCAAAAAATTCTTCACTTCCCTACTAGCACGAACGGGGCCCAGTAATACGGATGGCGATACGGGCCCGGCTTCGTCGCCATGTCCCGCTGCGCCAACGACAGGGCCGTGGCGTTGCCGGCTTTTTCCCTGTCGCGATAGAACTGCTCCATGAAATCGAGAGTGGAGCGGTCGTTGACCGCCCACAAGGTAGCGACCACCGAACGCGCACCGGCGGAAAGAAACGCCCGCGTCAGACCGACAAATTCGTCACCCGCTGGAATTTCGCTGAAGTAGCCGCTGCCCAGCGCCGTCTCGCAAGCGCTCAAAGTGACCAGGCTTGCGTGCAATTTGAGCCGGAGGATCTCGTAGACCTCCAGTTGCCCGTCGTTCTTGCTGTCGGGCTCGAGTTGCAGCGACGAAAGCAACGGAGCATAGCGATTGAGATAGCCATGAGTGGCCAAGTGCAGAATGTCGTATTCCCCGGCCAGTCGTTTGAAAGAAGTTTCCGTTGCGGCAGTGCCGGTGAGCGAACGCGAATCGCCAGGGAAGAAATGCGCAACCTCGCGCGCTTCAGGTTGGGACCAGCGCAAATGGGCCAGCGCCGGAGCCATGGCCAGTGCAGGGCCATCACGCGGGTCCTCTGGCTGCGGCCGCAACGCAGCGGCAGTGGGAACGAAAGCCAGCACGTAATCCTGAATCAGAAAACGGCTGCCGCGACGATCGCTTCGAGACAGCGCGGCGAAAGGCACGTAGTTCAAAATGCCATCCGGCGAAATGTAAAGCTTGCGCACTCCGCGCAACCAACCCGCGTGCTCGACCGGGTCGACCAACAGAACGGCGCAGCCCAACTGCCGGTGGGCGCCACTGTTCGGTCCCCGGACGGCTGATGAAATAGCGCAGCAGCTCGACTCTCGATTTGAGCTGGCGCCGGCCAATGGGCACCGTCACCGCATGGATTCGATCGCGACTGACTACAAGAATATCCAGGTTCGCCTGGCCGACAACGTACTCCAGAAGGGCCGAACACGGTTCGAGATCCTGCTGAACGTCGGCAACTTTGGGCACGGCCATCGCGTGCGCCGCGGAATTCTCCGGGCGGTCGAGCAATTCCTCGTAGGCTCGCTCCGCCTCAGCCAATTCCGCTGAATACGCTTCGAGCGCCCGCTGCTGACGCTGCTGGTGAGGCTCGGCCCATTCCCGCCCGATGGCACGACGGAGCTGGCGGATGCGCTCACGCAATTCCAATTGCCGTCGCGTTTCGGCTCCAGCAGGCGCCGGGCCTCCGGCAGAGAGCTCGTCCAGATAGCTGCGCGCGCGCAGCCGTTCGCTGTAGAGAAACGCTTCCTTGGTTCTATGGAGCTTCAAGAGCAAGTTCACGAGAGCGACATAGACCTGGTAACGCTCCTGAAGATAGCCCGCGCGGTATCGCTCTTCCCCCAACTCCGCACGCACAGCTTCGATCAGCGAAATGGCAGACTCGTACTCTTTGACGGCGTCTTCCGGCCGGCCCAATTTTTCGAGCGCCTGGCCGCGGCCATAGCCGAGGCGCCAACCCAGTTCGGGATCGGCAAAGGTCTTCTCGATTGCCGAGGCAGCATCGTATTGCTTCATCGCGTCGGCCCAGAGGTGCTGCGCGCGCAGTACGTCCCCGGAGGTGAGGAGCGATTCAGCCACAGCCGGCGGGTTATGCATCTGACGCGCTACCTCGAGTGATTGCGCCGCGTCCTGTTGCGCCCGACTAAGGCGGCCTTCTTCCTTGGCTGTCTGCGACAGTTGGACGAGATCTTCCTGCTGGCTGGCCAGATCGCCGGCTTGGCGAGCCATGTCCAGCGCCTGGTTGAAATCCCGAACGGCCTCGGAGAAGCGGGATTGTTGCCGTTCGACCTCGCCGAGGGCGACGAGGTTGAGGATCATGCCTTGCTGGTTGTGGATGGATCGCGCCAGGCTAAATGCACGCCGGAAGTCTCGCTCTGCGGAGACGACGTCTCCCAGCAACAGATGAAGATTTCCGCTGCCGTTGAGAGTATCCACTAATTCTCGTTTGAGCCCCGCTTTTTCGTACACGACTTGCGCCTTCTCATACTCACCCAGCGCAGCCTGGTATTTTCCCGATTGCTCGAGCGCATCGCCCTTGCCGCGATGCCAATCGGCCTGATCGCGCGCCAGTCCGGCGTCCTTGGCCAGTCGTAGGGCGCGATCGAAGGTCGCGAGGGCCTCGCTTGTTCTTCCCAAAGCGCTGTAGCAAACGGCCAGGTTGCCCAAATCCGCGCTTTCTCCGGGTTTCAGGCCCTCCTCCTCGTCGAGCCTCAGCGCTTGCTGATAAAAAGGAACAGCTTCGCTGAAACGCCCCAGCAGCATCTTCACTCCGCCCAGATTTCCCAGCACGTCGCTTTCTCCCCGCTTGAGGCCGGCCGCACGGGCCAATTGCAAGGCTTGGTGATAGTGCTGGGTGGAATCCCGGTAGTCGCCCTGCTCGTCTTCCACCAGACCGAGATTGTTCAGCGCTCTGGCTTCGAGAAGGTGGTCGTTCAGCGCGCGACCCATTTCGATAGCGCGCCGCAGGTTCTCTTCAGCATGTGGATAATCGGCCAACTGCCAGTAGATCAGCCCCAGTTGGTTGTAGGCGAGGCCCTGCCCAGCCGGATCTCCCAGCTGTTTCTCGAGTGCCAGCTCGCGCCGCGCGAATGAAAGGGCTGTCGGAAACTTATTGAACTTACGATAGCAGTCGGCGAGCAGCCCAAGGATGACGCCCTCACTACGACTGTCCCCAGAACGCTCGAAGCGAGAAAGAAGACGCTCCAATTGCGGCAAAGCGGCGCGAGGTCCCTGCTGGTCGTAGATTTTTCGGGCGGCGGCGATGGCGTCGCCGGCTTTGACCGGTGACGGAGACCGCGACGGCGGCGACTGACACATCGCCGCCATCGACAGCCCTGCCATCGCAAAGGCAACAAATAACGGACGGATAGCCCGCATCCCCCACACCCCAAGGCTGCCTGAAGCAGGCAAAACTATCGCGCCGCTTGGACCCGGAATTGCACCGGAGCCGATTGCAGTTCACGGCCGTCGTTAATGTAGGCGGTCACCCAGGCAAAATAGCTTCCCGGCGCGATCTTCAGATTCGGAGGTGCCTGGGCACGAGGCTGTTCGGATCGCGCTTCCCACACCAAGGCGCCATCCGGCGTCGTAATCCGAATCCGGTAAGAGCCGGCATTCGGCGTTGCGCTCCACTGAAACCTCAGCCGATCGCCTTCGAGCAGCGCGCCGCTTGCGGGAGCGAGCAACTGCAGTGGTTCGGTCTGGGTGTTCAGGCTGCGCGTGGTTCCGGGAAGTGCGTTGCTTGCTTGCCCGGCGGGCGAAGTGGCAACTGAAGGAGACGGCGTCAATGTTCCCATCGAAACCACGTTTCCTGTTTGTTTCGGAGATTTCACCAGGACCACCGCAACCAAAAGACAGGCCAGCGCCGGCGCGAGCGTCCAAGCCCATCTCCAATTCTTCGATTTCACGTTCCCGGCCTGCGCTTCCGCCTGTTGCCGAAGCCAGACCGGTGTTACCGGCGCCGGGTGCTTCGTATCTGTTATTGCACCGGCGACCGTTTTCAGGCAGTAGCCGCAATCCGCAAGATGGCGCTCCAGAGTTCGTCTCTGGTTCTCGCTCGCCTGCCCCTCAATATAGGCCGCGAGTTGTTCCGCCGTTGGGCAATGCCATCCGCGCTCAGGTATTTTTGTGGAGGCGTCGTACCTCGCCATCGCCAACTCCTACCAACAGGATCTTTCGCTCCCTACCATCTTTCACGGACAGGACCGTCAATTTTCCACGGCGGGTTTCGCAAAAATTTGCGCAGTTCGCTCAGCGCCAGATTCAACCGGTGGTGGGCGCGCTGCGCATCGCCCGCTCCCGTGAGCCGGGCAATCTCGGCCAGGGAAAGCTCTTCTTCGAAACGCAACCGAATCAGCAAGCGCTGCTCGGGCTCCAGCCTGGCTAACGCCTTGTCCAGCCGGCGCCGGTCTTCCCCCGCAATGAATTCGAGTTCCGGCGAAGGGTGCGGGTCTTCGGGTTCGACATCAACAGTTCCCTCCTCTCCCGACGTGTCGACCGAAACTGTCTCCCGCTCGGCCGATCGCTGTCGCAGCAGCCACCGCTGACGTGGCGACAACGCCTGCTGGATGCGCGCATCCGCGGCCTCGACTGCTTCTACAGTCAAGTCGGAGTTTCGGGGCTTGAGTTGAGCGAATGTCGCGTCCAGGCTCAACCCCTGCTGTACGTGGAGTCGAAAAACCTCGTTCTCGAGCGGTGTCATGCGTTCGAGCGACCGGAAAGTCCGGTTGCGGCCAAACCGGCTTCGCAGCCAATCGAGACAAAGATTGCGAGCGACCACCGCCAACCAGGTCTCGAACCTGGCGGGCCCATCGGGCCGAAACTGCAGTAGGCGTTTGAAGTTTCCGCGGCACAACTGTTCACAGATGTAGAGATAGCAATCGGCCGCGGTCTCCTGATCCGCCGTTGTCAATCGGGCAGTTCTGTATATCGGGTCGCTGTAGACAGCCAGAAATTCGGTCCATGCCTCGCGGGCGCGATCCGTGCGCAACTGATCCAGCAGCGCGGCGATCGCGGTTTCAGACATGTCGAGCTTTCCGGCGGCGTTCTCACCGGGCCGCCTTCAAGTGAACGGGTTGGCGGGATTCTAGACTGATCGAGGAGAGAAGTCTACATTTCCGTGGGCTGCCGCCACGGTTACAGCCATGCAACCATGCACGCGAAAACATTGCACTTTTATTACACTTTCACCTATTTGCGTACGCGCGGGCGGACGGACCTTCTCCCGATTTCATCCCACTGCCGATGGCGCCTGCTCGCCGGGCAAGGCTATTTCCCCGATGATGCGGCGGGGAGTGGGGCCGCGGATTGAATCGTGGTCTGCTGGCTCCAGGCGATCGGCCAATGGCCGTTCCGGTGCACGAACACTCTCACGTTGTAATACGGCTTGCCTCCCTGATAGGGAACGTGATCGGAAATCGTCAGCACGGTATTCCCGAAATCGTACATTTTCATGGACAGGATGGGCGCGCCGGGCATGCCGATTCCCTCCTTTTGCCACTTCACGCCCAAAGCCACCCTCTCCGGCTTGTCGATCGCACCGTAATGATCGTTGATGATCACGAATTCACGGGCGACGTGCGTGGCCCAGTCCTTGATGTCGGGATGCCATTCGTCGACTTTGGTCTTCTGCCATTCCGCTATGACCGCTTTGTCCGCCGCCGTGGCCGGTTTGTACGGTATCGTTCTGCAGGGATTCTCGCAGTCTCCGATCGGCCCGGGCGTTTTGCGCCGCGCGGCCGGTCCGGTTCCCGACGGCAACGGCGTATCCAAATCCGCGAACAGCCACCAGCCTGATGGACGCTTCACCCATATTCTCGAAAACCAAGACTTGTCGTGACGCCCGAAGACGACTGCGAGCTGGCTGTAGAAGTGCGCCTTGACGTCCGTGTCGCCCTGGTTGTCAGCCGCGAGTTCCGCCAACGTATCGAGCGCCTCCGTCTTGCTTCGCGTCTTCCCTGCTCTGTTCGTCCATTCGAAGTGTGAATCCAGCAGCGCGCCAACCGCGTTCTTATCTCCCTTTGCAAGCGCGCTGACGAAAGAACGGTCCGTCTGGAGCACCGCTTGATTATCCGCGGCAGCGGTGGCGGGTCCGCTCAGTAGCCCGGCGCATAGGCCCGCCACAATCAGTCCGGTCAAAATTGCAGTCGGAACGAAGTTCCTCATTCCCCCTCCTCGCGATCTGAAAACGGAAAGCGGCCCATTCTAGCCCGTACCGGAGATTTGACGGATGGTTTCTCAACTCCGATTGACGTCATGGTCCCGTAGGCCCGGACCATCGGCATAACCCATCGCGTTGACTTGCCACAGGTCGCAGCCTAATATGGCGAAACTGGGGCGCGGGGATGGAACGCGTGTGGTATGCGAGTCCGAAGTCACCCGCCTCACCGGTTTGTCGCTCCGATCTCTCTCGAATGACTTGGCGAGAGACCCACGGGCGTTATCGGCGCGTTTCGGAGCGAAACACGGACTGCTTCTCTGCCATCAGGAGGATCGATATGATCGACGACCTTTATGAAACCATAGGTGGCAGGCGGACGGTCCAGACAGCGATCGAATCCTTTTATCGCAGAGTGTTGGAAGACGAAACTCTCCGCGCCTTTTTTGATTCCACCGACATGGCGCACCTGCGCGCCGGGCAGAGCATGTTTGTTTCGATGTTGCTCGGCGGGAAGGTAGTCTATACGGGCAAAGAGATCGCCGCCGCGCACGCACAGGTGCGGGCAAAGGGACTGACCGGAGCAAATTTCGACGCGTTCTTGAAACACTTTCGCGAAGCCCTTGACGAAGTCGGCGTCATACCTGAAAACGCCGAGAAGGTGATGAAACTTCTCGAGGCGAAACGTGACGCCGTCCTGAATCACTGATAGAGCTTCCCCGGCACCCCCAGAGGCAAGGGAGTTCGCCACCGGGAGGCGCCCGGGATAGAACGGTTTCCCGCTCCCTGCCATCGCTAGATCACGCCGCGCAAATACAGTAATCTCTCTCCATCACGCTCGCACAAGAATGTCCGTCGGATCGGATGTGTTCCGCTCGGAGGGGTCGATGGCGCAACTGCGCCGCAATCTCGGGTTGATCGAAGCGGTCGGCCTGTCGCTCTCCATCATCGCGCCTACCATGGCGATGGCATTCAACGTGACGCTGGCGGTGCGCGTCGCGGGACGGGCGGCGCCGCTCGCCTTCGCCGTGGGGACGGCGGCGCTTGCCATCGTGGGACTTTCGTTCGTGGCCTTCGCGCGGCGGGTCGCGCATGCGGGATCAGCCTACGCATATATCGCCAGGGAGTTCGGGCTGCGCGCGGGGTTTGTGGCGGGATGGGCGCTGATGCTCACCTATCTCGCTTATGGCACTGGGACAGCGGTGCTCGTGGGAAACTTCATCGACGCCGCACTCGCGAACTACAGGATGGCGGCGCCCGGCTTGTGGATCGCGAGCAGTATCGCGGCGATCGCGGTAGCGATCGTACTCGCCTACCGGGATATGCGCCTGGCCGCACGGCTGATGCTGGGGCTGGAGGCGATTTCGGTATTCGCGATCGTCGTGCTCGGCGTGATCGTACTGCATACAGTGGGGAAGACGGGCGGGCTGAGCGCGGCGCCGTTCGTCCCGGATCCGGGGTTCGGCTGGTCCGGCGTGGGATACGCGATGGTGTTCGCGGTGCTCTCCTTTGCGGGGTTCGAAGGGGCGGCGACGCTCGGCGAGGAGACGGGCAATCCGAACCGGGCGATTCCCATTGCGGTGCTGGGGACGGTGATTCTGGCCGGCGTGTTCTACGTGTTCGCCTCGTATGTGCAGGTGGTGGGCTTCGGGCTCGGCAACATGAAGGCTCTGGCGCACGACAGCGCGCCGCTCAATACGCTCGCGCTCAAATTCGGTTCGCGGAATTTCGCGACGCTGCTCGATCTTGCGGCCGCGATCTCGGCATTCTCCTGCGTGTTGGGGAGCGTGAGTGCGGCGTCGCGCATGCTGTTCGCGCTCGGGCGTGCAGGGCTTGCGCCCGCGGTGGGCGTTGTGCACGAGCGGCATGGGACGCCGGGAGTCGCGGTTTTGGCGGTCGGGGCGATTGGGATTGCGGGCGTGGTTTTGTGGGCGCCGTTCACCGGCGCGGCCAGCTACTACGGCTACATGGGGACGATCGGAACGCTCGCGCTGATCCTTGTTTATATGGGTGTTACGATAGCCGAGGCGATGGATGCCGCGCGGGCACGCAAGCTGCTGTGGGCCGCGCTCGGTGTGATGGGAACGATGATCCTGCTGTGGCCGCTCTACAACTCGGTTTATCCCGTGCCGGCCTATCCGGGGAATCTCTGGCCTTATGCCGTGATCGTTTATCTCGTCGCCGGACTCGGCCTGCTCACGATGCGGCCGGCGCTCGAACAGGCGAGGCGGCATTCGCCGGCCTGGAACCGTTCAGAACCAAATCAGCGCAGCGAGAACAGGCATTCATGAAAACGGAACCTCTTGTGTTTGCGGGCGTGTGCGACTGGGCCGGTATCGTGCGTGGCAAGGCGTTTCCCGAAGCGGATACCGGCGTGCGGCTGAAGAGGGGAGTGGGTCTGACCCACTCCAACATCATGATGTCCCCCTTCGGACCGATTTACACGACGCCGTTCGGAACGTCAGGCGATCTGATCATCCGGCCCGATCCGCGGGTGCGGATCGAAGTGCCGTTCGAGGACGGGACGGCCGAGCGGTTCTATCTTGGCGACATCGTGAACACCGACGGCAGTGCCTGGGATTGCTGCCCGCGGACGTTTCTCGCGCGGGCGCTCGAGGCGCTGGCGAAGTTCGGGCTCAGGGTGATGGCGAGCTTCGAGCAGGAATTCGTGCTGACGGGCGTGGAGGACCGGCTGGGGGCGACCTATGCGCTCGATTCCTTCCGGCGGCAGGGGCGTTTCGGCGAAACGCTGATCGCGGCTCTGAGAACGGCGGAATTCACGCCGGACAGCTTCCTGCCCGAATACGGGCCGCGCCAATACGAGGCGACGATCGCGGCCGAGGAAGGAGTGCGCGCCGCGGATGCGGCCGTGGTTCTGCGCGAGTTGGCGCGCGCCGTCGCCTGGCGGACCGGGCAGCGGGCGATCTTTGCGCCGATGCTGAAGCCGGCCGGTATCGGCAACGGCACGCATATCCATCTGAGCCTGTGGAACGGCGAGGCGCCGGTTACGCACGATGCCGGCGCGGCCTACGGAATTTCGAAGCGCGCGGCGCCGTTTTTCGCGGGCGTGCTCGAGCATCTGCCGGCGATTTGCGCATTCTCCGTGCCTTCGGTTGCTTCCTACTATCGCCTTACGCCGAATCGCTGGGCGCCGGTGCATGCCGATCTCGGCGTGCAAGACCGTGGCGCGGCGCTGCGCGTTGCGCCCGTTTTCCCGACGTCGCCGGAGGAGCCGGCGCGGCAGTTCAACGTGGAGTTCCGCGTGGCGGATGGGTCGAACTGCCCCTATCTCGCTCTGGGCGCGATCGTGTGGGCCGGAGTCGACGGTCTTTCGCGCGGACTCGCACTGCCGGCGGCCGGTGCGAAAGCCCCCTTGCTGCCGCGCTCGCTCGACGAGGCGCTCGCCGCGCTGGAGTCGGACGAAGCGACGGCTTCGTGGTGGAGCGCCGACGCCAGGTCGGCCTACCTCGCGTTCAAGCGGGCGGAGATCAAGGCGCTGGAGGGAGTGACGCCGGAGGAAATCTGCGCGCGCTACGCCGCGGTCTATTGATCGCGGGCGATTCCGGAACCAGGAATGCGCCTGCGCGCGCGGTGCGCGTGGAAGCGGCGAGCTGGAGGGACGCATGAAGGATTTCGGTTTATCGCGCGATGTGCCGGTGAAACGGGGAGCGACGGCTCTGCTTTTCGTCGATGTGCAGAACTATTCGGCGGAGGGCGGCGGCGAGTATGCGGGGCTTGCGCCGCAGGCGATCGAGGCGCGCTACGGATATTTTTTCCGCGAGATGCGGGAGCGGGCGGTGCCGAATATGCGGAGGCTCCAAGCGCGCCTGCCGGGAGGCGGGGATCGAGGTGATGTACACGGTGATCGAGAGCCTTGACGCTGGACGGGCGGGACATGGGGCTCGACTACAAGATCTCCGGACTGTTCTGCCCGAAGGGATCGCGCGACGCGCGCGTGATCGATGCGATCGCGCCCGAGGGGGACGAGATCGTGATCCCGAAAACATCGTCTTCCGTGTTCATCTCGACAAACATCCATTACGTGCTGGGCAATCTCGGCGTGAAGCATCTGATCGTGAGCGGGGTGCTGACCGATCAGTGCGTCGATTCCACGGTGCGCGATGCGTGCGACTACGGGTATCTGGTGACGCTGGTAACCGATGCCTGCGCGACGCTGAGCGAGGAGCGCCATGCCACCTCGATTGCGAACAACCAGGGCTATTGCCGGCAACGAACGACGGACCAGATGATTGAGGAGTTGGCGTCTCTCCGATGAGCAGGCGGCCGAGCGCGGCCCAATACGGCCATTGCAGAGCGCGAGGCGTCGCCATGTGCGCTCAGAGATCCAACCGGTTCCCGTGCTTTCCGGGCGGATCGCGCGCACGAGCCCCTTACACGTTCATTACGCTTGCCGGTTTTTAGGGTTTCTGCGGCAAACGTGCAAACCAGTCGGCCTGCTTGAAACCAAAGAAGCTGAAATGGCGCGCCTGAGGCGATTCGCACGCCCGGCCTCCGGCTTGAGGACAAGAACGTTCTGGTCTCGATGGAACTCTATTACTCATACCTCAGTGGGATGATGGGCTCGATGCGCATCGCGCGGCGCGCGGGGATATAGCAGGCGAGCAGCGCGACGAACGTCAGCACAATCACGACGTCGGCGAACGTCAAGGGATCATGCGCTGTGACGCCGAAAAGCTCGTTGGCCATGAGGCGCGTCAATCCCAGCGCCGCGACGATGCCGATGACCACGCCGATGAGCGCCATTTTGGCTCCCTGTCCAAGCATGAGGCGCATCACGTCACCCCGCTCCGCGCCGAGAGCCACGCGCACACCGATTTCATGGGTGCGCTGGCCGACCAGGCAGGAAACCACGCCGTAAATCCCGACGCAGGAAAGCAGCAAGGCAAGCGCGGCGAAAACGCCGAGAAGAATCATCGAGAATCGCCGCGCCGCAAACGAGTCGGACACGACTTCGTCCATCGTTTCGACGCCGTAGACCACTTCGCGAGGATCGAGTTCCTCGATTGCATGGCGAACCCGGCCCATGACGGCGGCAGGATCGCCCTCGGTACGAAGCACGACGGCGACGGCTCCCGCCACGAGGGGCATGAGCTTCGCCGGAAGCTGCATGAAGGGATAGTAGAACTGCGCTTCGATCGCCGATTTCGGATCGGCATCCAGTCCCCACTGCTTTACATGCCCGATGACGCCGACGATTTCGGCTCGCACGTTGAAGCCCGCCAGATTGACGTACTTGCCGACGGGGTTTTCGTGAGGGAAATAGGTGCGCGCGAAAACGTCGTCAATGTCGATGACCACTGGCGCGTGCTCGTTGTCCTGCGAGGTGATGAAACGGCCGCGCTCGAGCTTGATTCCCATGGCTTGCTGGAAACCGGCTTCGGCCAGATAGAACATCGCCTGATGCATGTCCTGGATCGTGGCGGGCTTGGGCTGGCCCTCGATCCAGAAGGGCAGCGAGGAGTCATGAATCATCGGGCGCGAGCCGAGCGTGACGGAAACAGCTTCGACGCCGGGGATGGAGCGCATCTTCGCGTCGAATTGACGGAGACGGGCGCGCGTTTCGGCGGCGGTTGCCTTGGCTGCCGCCGGCAGCGACAGATCGAAGGTGATGGCGTGGCTGGGATTGAATCCGGGATTGACGCGCCAAAGCGCGGCGAGCGTGCGAACCATCAAGCCCGCGCCGACAAGTAAAACCAGGGCCATCGCGACTTCGACGGTCACGAAAATTCCCTGAAGCCGGTGGCGGACCGCGCTGGACCCGCGGCCGCTTTCCTTGAGTATCTCCTGCAAATTCACGCGGGAAGTTTTCAGCGCGGGAGCGAGGCCGAAAAGAACCGCGGCGAGGATTGACAGCGCCAGGGTGAAAAGCAATACGCGTCCGTCGAGGGAGATTTCGCTGGCCCGCGGTAATGTGGCGGGCAAAGCACCGAGCATGGCCTTTGTGCCCCAGAAGGCCAGCAAAAGTCCCAGCCCTCCGCCCAGGCCGCCCAGCAAGATGCTTTCCGTGAGAAGCTGCCGAATGACGCGCATTCGGCTTGCGCCCAGTGCCGTCCGAATGGCGAACTCGTGCGACCTGCCCATCGAGCGCGCCAGCAGAAGATTGGCGACGTTCGCGCAGGCAATCAGCAGCAGGAAACCGACGGCGCCCAAAAGCACCAGCAGGAACGGCCGAACGTTGCCGACCATGTCTTCCTTCATCGAAACCAGAACGAATGCCGACGTCCTTATCGGCTTCCGGATACGTGGCGGCGAGATTGCGCGCGACGATGTCCATGTCGGCTTGGGCTTGCGCGAGCGTGACGCCCGCTTTCCGGCGGCCAAAGGCATGCGCGCTCACGTCGATGCGGCGGTCGCGAAAAGACGGGTCGTTCCACTGGCCGATGGGAGTATAGACATCGCGGTGCTGGCCGTAGAACGTGAAGCCGGGAGGAATCACGCCCACAACCGTGTAGGACGCGCCACTCAAAATCACGGATTTGCCGATGATGCCGGGCGAGGAACCGAATTTGCGAGTCCAGAAGCCTCCGCCGAGAATCACGACCGGCGCGGCGCCCACCCGATCATCACTGGAGAGAAAGGTCCGGCCGAGAATCGGCTTTACGCCGAGCGTGGAAAAGAAGCCGGCGGAAATCATGTAACCGCTCACGCGCTCTGCCGGGCCCGTGCCAAGGAAGTTGTAATCCTGGCCGCGGTATATCGCCATGGACGAGAACGTTCGGGTGTCGCGCTGCCAGTCGAGGAAATTCGGGTAGGTGATGGGTCCCTGGTTGGATCCCGGCGTTGTTCCGTAGATCGCAACGAGTTGGCGGGGCTGCGGGTACGGCAGCGGATCGAGCAGCACTCCATTCACCACGGAAAAGAGCGACGTGTTCGCGCCGATGCCGAGCGCCAGGGTAACAATGGCGATCGCGGCGAATCCGGGCGATTTGGAAAGGATTCGAAGGGCATAACGCACGTCTTGTAAGAGTGTGGCCATGAGTGTGTGTCCCCCTGCCATTCCTCAGTGGTCAACGCAAAACCGGCCGACATACGCAGCCCCAGTTATCCCTTTTTCTCTCGGCGGGGCAAGATTATTTTTTCAGAGGCGCTCGTAACGCTCAATTGAGTTTGATCGGATTGCCTCTGATTGCTCCTTCGTGTGCAGGCGTGTTGAGGTTGATGGCTCCTGGTGGGTGGAAACGGCGGTGAGGAAGCCGCCTCCACCGCTCGCAGGTCCTTACGGTCGCCGCGCGGAAGCCTCGCCTTGCGCATGAGGCTGTTGCATTGGCTCAGAATCCCAGAGGCAATACCACGAGGTCGCGCACCCAGACATTGCCGGTGTTCTCGGTGACGTAGACGATGGCGTCGGCGATGGCCGCCGGATCGAGGTAGCCCTCGTGCTTCGGCGTACCGATGTTCGTGTTGGCCCCACCCGGAGCCAAATAGGTCACCTTGACGCCGTGTCCTTTCACTTCCATGGCCAGCGCTTTCGAGAACCCGTGCAGCGCGCCTTTCGTTGCGGCGTAGGCGGTGGTCGTGGGATGTGGATCGAGCGCCATGCGCGAGCCGACATTGATAATCAACCCGTCACCCGCGGAGACCATGTCGGCCAGCACCGCCCGCGTGAAATGCACGGCACCCATCACGTTGACGCTGAACATGCGCATCCATTCCTGCGGCTCGATTTCCAAAAAGGGCGCAAACCGGCCAATCCCCGCACAGTTCACCATCACCGAAGCGACGCCCAGGTCCGCCCGGATTTTCTGGTAAGTGGCGCTGACGGCGGAGGCGTCGGTGACGTCACAGGGAAAACCGGCGGTGCGCGGCGCCTGCTTCCGGCACGCCTCGACCACCTGGTCGAGGCTTGCCGCTTTGACATCCACCAGCGCCAACGTGCGCGACTTCCGCGCCAAAGCTTCCGCTGTGGCGCGGCCAATGCCGCTGGCAGCCCCGGTCAGGATCACAACACCCGCATTGGACATTTCGGAATCTCCCTGGCGGCTTAGCGCACGCCCGCGGCCCGCGGCAAAACAAGTGACCGCGCAAACAGGCAAGAAAAGAAAACCCTGCGATAAGGCGGGCTAATATACAATGCCGTCCGTTTCACAGTCCAGAAGCGACATGCCGGCCGAGGGGCGGAACAAACTTATGGGAATCGAGATGAACCGCACAAGCAGCGCAGGGCGAAATGCAGTCGCGGTCGAGGATGCCGGCCAAAATCTCAAGCGAAAAAAGCCCCGTCTGAATCGCAATCAGGTTCGCAGCTTCTGGGCCGCCTGGGGCGGATGGACGATGGACGGCATGGATTCGTTCATCTATGCCCTCGTACTGGTTCCCGCGCTGCGCGAGCTGTTGCCCAAGTCCGGCATTGCGCCAACGACCGCCAATGTGGGGTTTTACGGCGGCCTGCTCTTCGCGCTGTTCATGATCGGATGGGGCTGCGCGCTGATCTGGGGACCGATCGCCGACCGTTTCGGGCGCGTGCGCACCATGATGTTCAGCATCCTGGCGTTTTCCGTGTTCACGTTGCTGGCCGCATTCTCCACCGGCGTCTGGAGCCTGGCGGTCTACCGATTTCTGGCCGGAGTGGGAATCGGAGGGGAGTGGTCCATCGGCGCGTCGCTGGTGGCCGAGGACTGGCCCGAAGAGCGGCGCACGATGGGTGCGGCATTGATGCACACGGGGTACTACTTCGGCTTCCTGTTGGCCGCTGCGGCGAACTACTTCATCGGCAGCCATTACGGCTGGCGATACATGTTCGTCGTGGGCGGAGTGCCGGCCTTGCTGATCGCCTGGATCCGCGGCAACGTAAAAGAGCCTGAGCGATGGGGAAAGAAGATCGAGAAACTGGGCTCGAAATGGCGCATGCACCACTCCTTTCTGGAGCTGTTCAAGCCGGAATATCGCCGGCGCACCGTACTGAATTCGTTGTATTTGATCGTATCGCTGGTAGGGCTTTGGGCCGGGTCCGTGTACGTTCCGGCGGCGATCACCTACATCGCCACGAATGCCGGCCGGACGGCGCAGGACGCGGCGCGGCTCGCCAGTTATTCGACGGCCCTGCTGGGAATTGGAACTGTTCTCGGGGCCCTGATCGTGCCGTTCCTGGCGGATTGGCTGGGGCGCAGGATAACGCTGGGGATCTTCTACGCCCTGATGCTGGCGTTCATCTGGACGGCCTTCGGCCACGTGTTCTACATGCACACGGGAGCCCTGGTGCTGTTCATCATCTGCTCCTTCTTCCTCGGCCTGGGTGGCGCCAACTTCATCGTCTACTCTTTCTGGCTGCCCGAACAGTACCCAACCGAATGCCGGGCCAGCGCGTTCGCCTTCACGACCAACATCGGGCGGTTCGTGGCGGCCGGGTTCACGTTTCTGGTCGGCGTTGGCATTCGCCGGATGAGAACGCTCGGCACTCCCGTCGGGCTGACGGCGCTGGCGTTCCTCGTGGGGCTGCTCCTGTTGCCCTTCGGCGAAGAGACCAAAGGCAAGCCGCTGCCGGACTGAGCGGAGGTTGCCGGGAGGCAAAATGAGCGCGAGATCGGTGGATGCGAAAAGCGAAATTCGGAACGACATGAGAATCGACTGGGATGTGCCGATCCCGATGGACGACGGCATCGTTCTGCGCGCCGATGTCTTTCGCCCCGCCGGCCAGGGCCGTTTTGCGGTCCTGCTGAGCTACGGGCCCTATGCGAAGGGATTGGCATTCCAGGACGGCTACCCCAGCGCGTGGGGCCGCATGGTTCACGATCATCCCGATGTTGCCGCGGGATCGAGCAACCTGTACCAGAACTGGGAAGTTGTGGATCCCGAGAAATGGGTGCCGCACGGATATGCCTGCGTGCGCGTCGACAGCCGCGGCTGCGGGCGTTCGCCCGGCCACGTTGACCATTTCTCTCCTCGCGAGACGCGCGACTTCTATTCCTGCATCGAGTGGGCAGCGGAACAACCCTGGAGCAACGGGAAGATCGGCCTGAGCGGCATCTCCTACTACGGCATCAACCAATGGCAGGTGGCTTCCCTCGAGCCGCCGCACCTTGCCGCCATGTGCATCTGGGAAGGGGCGGCGGACTTCTACCGCGACATGACCCACCACGGCGGGATCCTCAGCACCTTTTGGAAAAACTGGTACGACATGCAGGTCAAGACCGTGCAGCACGGACTAGGCGAGCGAGGCCCCAGAAGCCGCGCGACCGGCGAACTGGCCTGTGGTCCCGAAACACTTTCCGAGGAAGAGCTCGCCGCAAACCGCGCCGACCTCGACCGCGACATCCTCGCCCATCCGCTCGACGACGCATACCACCGCGAGCGATCGGCCGACTGGTCAAAAATCACGGTGCCATTTCTTTCGGCTGCAAACTGGGGTGGGCAGGGCCTGCATCCGCGGGGCAACTTCGAGGGGTACCTGCGCGCAGCCTCCGCTCAGAAATGGCTGGAGGTCCACGGCCTGGAGCACTGGACGCACTTCTACACCGATTACGGCCGGCGCATGCAAAAGCGGTTCTTCGATTACTTCCTCAAGGGGGAAGACAACGGCTGGGAACGCCAACCCGCGGTCCTGCTCCAGGTTCGTCATGTGGATCACTTCGAGGAACGGGCCGAGCAGGAATGGCCGCTCGAGCGCACGCGCTGGACCAAGCTTTACCTCGATCCGGCCAACGACGCGCTGACCGCCGAGCTGCCATCCCGGAATGCCGGCCGATCCTTCGACGCCCTGGGCGACGGTCTCACTTTTCTTTCGCCTCCGCTCCGGTCCGAAACCGAGATTACCGGACCATCGGCGGTCAAGCTGTTTGCCTCCTCCTCCACCGAAGATGCCGACTTCTTTGTCGTCCTTAGGGTGTTTACAGCCGACCTCCGCGAAGTGGTCTTCCAGGGAGCGATCGACCCGCATACGCCGGTCGCCCAAGGCTGGCTCCGCGCTTCCCATCGCAAACTGAATACATCCCTGTCCATGCCGTGGCGCCCATTTCATACGCACGACCAGATCCAGCTACTGCGGCCGGGAGAGGTGGTGGAGCTGGATATCGAGATCTGGCCCACCAGCATCGTCGTTCCGGCGGGACACCGTATCGGGCTTACCGTGCGTGGACGGGACTACGAATACGCGACGAGCGGAGGCAGGCTTTCCAATTTCAAGAACGAACTCAAAGGATGTGGCCCGTTTTTGCACGACGATCCGCGCGACCGCGCGCCCAGCGTCTTCGGCGGCCAGACGACGCTGCATTGCGGCGAAGGCTATCCGGCCCAGCTTCTATTGCCGATTGTGCCGGGACGGTAGAACCGTCCCGCTCAGCGTCAAGCCGGTTTCTTCGGAACCAAACGGAAAAGTGCCTGCGCGTTCCGGTCGAGAATCATTTCCACCTGGTCGGAAGTCAAACCGACGCCGGCATCGGCCACGTAGTCCACGCAGCGCTGGTAGAGATCATTGACTTCGTAAGGATAATCGCTGCCGAGCACCATCTTTTCCACGCCGTAGGACTCGCAGGCCAGGCGCAGCGCCGCCGGGTAAGCGTGCGATACGGTGTCATACCAGAACCGCCTGGCGGTCACGCTCGGTGGCTCCGCGTCACTCGGCATGAAGAACTTCCGCTGGCTGTCCAATCGCGCCATCAACATGCCGATGTCACCGCCGAGGTGAGGGATGATGATTCGCACCCTCGGATACCGCTTCGGAATCTGGTTGACGATCAGGTGCCCCGCCACCATGGTGTCCTCGATCGACGCCCCAATAGGCCAGGTCAGGTGCTTTTCCCGCACCAGCGGCGAGCAAGCTCCCAGGCCGGACGGGTGGAAGAACAGAATCACGCCGCGCCGGTTCATCTCCTCCCAGAAGGGGTCGAACATCGGGTCGGCCACCGACTGCGTGAGCACGGAGGTGCCCATGGTAACGCCCACCATTCCCAGTTCGTCGAGGCCGCGATTCATCTCCTTGATGGACTCATCCACGTGAGGCAACGGGGTGACCACGTACGCCGCAAAACGGTTGGGATAGCGGCGGACGTACTCCGCGTAAGAGTCATTTATGAGCTTGGCCGCGGTGACCGCGTCGTCTTTTTTGGCGAAATAGGGAAATTGCGGTGCGGCCGAAACCACCTGCATCTTCACCCCGGCGCGGTCCATCATCTGGAAACGCGCCTCCAGGTCTTCGGGGTTTCCGCTGCCGTAGGCGATTCGCGCGATGCGCGTTCCGGTGCCGCTGCCGCCCATCCGGTCCAGCATGTCGAGATATTTGAGGGGATAGATGTGCCCGTGGATGTCGATTCGCAGCTTATCCGGCGCTCCGGAAAGGCGCTCAACAGGCATGGGGGCGCTCAGAGCCGGTATACTTCCAAGCGCACCGCCGGCCGCCAGAGCCGCAACCCCGCCCGTGGCTGCTTTCAAAAAATCTCGACGCTCCAAAGATTCCGGTTCCGGCTTTGCCAAGTCTCCCCCAATCTTCTACTGCACGAGATGTCCACCGGACTTTTTGATTTGGATCTCCGGCCTGCGCACGATACACCTCTTCCGCTCGCCCGTACAACGAATTTGCCTTTGTCCCCATGACTTCATGACGCATGGTCCACGATAACCTTGAGCCGTCGATCCATCGACGTGCCATTCATCTCAATCGCGCGCTCTACCTCAGCCAAAGGGACCACATGTGTCACTAATGGAGTAAGTCTCAACGCGCCGCGCTCTACCAAAGCTATGGAACTGTCAAAATCCTCGCCTCGGGCGGCGCGCGCACAGAATAGCGACAGCTCCTTGAAATAGAGAGAATAAAATGGCAGCCGGCCTTCCTGTGCCGTATAGATTCCGAAGAGCAAGAGGCGGCCGCCGATTCGAGTCATCCTTATGGCATCGGCTAGCAGATCGATTCTGCCAGTAGACTCGATTACCAGGTCAGCGCCGCGTCCTTTCGTCTCCGCCAGGACTTTATCCACAGCTCCTTCTCCAGCCTCCAACGTGATATCCGTCCCGAGTTGTTTCGCCAGCTCTCTCTTGAAACTGCCGCGACTGATGCCGATCACGGGACTCGCCCCGCGTGCCTTGGCCAACTGCGCCTGCAGTTGTCCCGTCACGCCCAGGCCAAGGACCGCCACGGACTCGCCAGGAAATATGGACGCGAGATGCTGCGAATGCACGCACGTCGCGGTGACCTGGATCAAGGGCGCAATGGAGTTGGGGATGCTCTCAGGCAAGTGAAAAACATTGCCGGCAGGCACCGCGATATATTCGGCGAACCCGCCGTTGGCATCGCGGCCGAGTAACGTCCCATGTGTACAGAGGTTGGTCTGACCGACTCGGCAGTGAAAGCAGGTTCCGCAGAAAATCATCGGATCGACAACGACTCGGTCTCCTGCGCGCAAATCACCATGCCTGCCAGGGTCGGCCACCGTACCCGCAATCTCGTGCCCCATAATCAAGGGATGCTGCGCGGGAATCCTGCCGCGGAAAATCTCCAGATCGGTTCCACACACACCCGTGTGAGTAACCCGAATCAGAACCCTATTTCCGCCGCCGGCCTGTGGAGCGTCAACCTCCTCCAGTGCCATCTTGCCGGGCGATCTTAATACCATTGCCTTCATACCCGCCCTGACGCACTCCTTACTGTCCTGAATTTGACTGCTCAGCGGAACCGGCGCCTTACGATCCGAATTCCGGTTCGAACAGGTAAATAACTTCCCGCATCCCCGGCACGGCCGGTGTAGGCCGCACTCTATGATCGACACCCGCAGTCATTGGCAAAGAGCCTCGTTCTTTGCCTCTTTCTCCATTGCAATCAGCAAGAATTGCCGTATGTCTAACGCGCCATCGCTTCTTCCATGTGTTCCACCAAGGTAAAGACCACCGGTCCCTTGCCTGACACGAGCACGTTCTCCTCCAGCCTGCACGTTTGCTGAAGACCGGGATGGCCGGCGAACGTCTCGATGGCAAAGTACATGTTCTCCTTGATTTCAGCCGGATATTTCAAGGAATAAGCTCTGGAAATCCACATGCCTTCGTACAGGGTAAGGCCGATGCTATGAGCAAACTGCTGCAAGGTCACCGTCTTGTACTTGTCGTCATCGTATACCGGAAAGGCGGCCGCTACGTCAGCCGTCGTGTTGCCGGGACGCAGTTTCTCCAGGCCGGCATACATGGAGTCATACACTTCACGATAGAGGTCAATCTCTTTCGGAGTCATTTTTGCGGCGCATTTGAAGCACCTGACGAAGTCGATGAAATATCCGGAGGGACCCACGGCATTGATATCAACGATAACCAGGTCGCCCTGGCGGACGATCTTGTCCGTCGCCCAACGGCGATACGGGCTTGTGTTTCCTCCCGACGCCACGATGATGTCGTATATGATTTCGCATCCCCGCTCGAGCATGAATTCGTGAACTTTGGCCTCGATTTCACGCTCGCGTACCCCGGGCTTGAGCCACTCATACTTTATCTTCCACATCGCGGCATCGCCAATGCTTGCCGCTTGTTTCAGCAGTTCGATCTCATCCCGGGTCTTCACCACGCGCGCGGCCGACACCGCCGGCCACCCATTCACAATATTCAGCTTCAAATCCTGAAATGCCTGGAGCGCGGGCATGTCCAGATTATCGATGCCAATGCGCTCGTTTCGAACGCCGTTGGCTTCCAGGACCTCGGCGACGCTCGCCGCCATCCTGCTGGCCATTTCCGGGCCCGCGCCCTCCGCCCACTGCCAGGTGATCGCCGGCTGGATATGGTCCTCCATCCACGGCAAATCGATCTTGGCGCATTGCAGGTCCGATCCGGCGGTTTCAAACAGCACCGGCTCTCCGCCATTCGGGAGCACCACATAGCGGATGTTGATGTTGTACTTCCAGTTTCCCTGGTAAGAAGCCGTTACATAACGAATATTCGCGCCGGCGAACAGTACCAGCGCGCCAAGATCGTGAGCGTTCATTTGCTCGCGAATCTTCTCCAAGCGATCTTTCCGCAATCGCTCGAAATCGACGCGGTACTGCCAGTCCGCGCCGGTTTGGCTGTAGACACGGCGGGGATCCCATTCGTGGGGTATGCCGATAAAGCTGGTATCCATCCATTTCCTCCACGCGGCCATCGCGCTTGGGAGCGCAACTCACCACAGCCGCCGGCCAGATTTGCCGGCATCCTACATCACCATGCTGAATTGCGCTTTCCAGCAGTGCCGAGTTCGAATTTTACCGGTCATGCAACGGGGAGAATGGGGATGTTGTCCGCAAGAATCTCTGGTGCCGGCCCGATCGCCGTGAGTCCACCCACCATGTTGTCCAGTCCATGACGAGGTATACCGCTAACATGTTCTTGCGGCATCCCTTATACCACGGTGCGCCAGCGTTTGAAAGGCGTTCGGATGCGTCATTCCAGGCGCAAGTCAAGCCGCCGCTGCCGCCCCGCTCACCGCTGATTTGCGCGATGAGAACTTGTGCGGCCTGCCCACGCAGGCGTCGAAACTCGCCCACTCAGTTCGGAGCGAAGTTCGAGCGGCGTGGGAGCGCTCATTTCTTTGCCCGCGCGCCGCCGCCCGTTGTTCCCCTGATCCTGATGCGGAATCACTTCGGCGCAAGGATCTGGTCCAGCCGATCCGGCGTTCCCTCGACTCGCGAGAGTGTCGGGTATCGCAACCCTCCGTGGTAGTTGATTTCAATCGTCTGAAACTGTTTGCCGCGCTGTACCAGGAATTTCAGCGGAGACATGCTCTTCTCCGCGTCGATGATGGCCTCGCGAAGCGCGTGGATGCTGAATGCCTCGCCGTTTACCGCGGCAATGTGCGCACCGGGCGTCATGCCTGCCTTGAAGGCGGGGCTGTCCCACCAGACATTTTCCAGTTCTCCGGCGCCGTTGACCATGAAACCGAGCGAAGTTGAAAAATCGACGGAGGAATTCGGACGTTCGGAGGCTTTCAGCCAGGCAGGAGGAGTATCGCTGTACGCAAGGCGATAGCCTCCGCGCGTGATGCCGTCTACCGGCGTAGCCGGATGAAGCTTATAGACGCGCTCTCGCAGGAAGTCCGCCCAATCGTACGGCTGAACGGCGTTCAGTGCCGCGACGATATCGTTGAAAGTGTACGTCCGGGTGATGTAGCTGCCGTTGTCGATTCCATAGAACAGACGGGCGAAATCGTCGAGCGACTTCCGGCCGCCACTCAACTCGCGGATTTTCGTGTCGGCATCGAGCCAGACGAGAAGGCCTTCCATGTAATAGTCTTCACCGCGCAGCCAACTTGGCCAGGTGACCGGGCGGCGTTGGGAGATGCTCGGCTGATTCGTCGTATCGACCAGAGGGCGCCAGGTTCTGCCGGGGCTCGCCTCGAAATTGGCGGCGATCCGGGCGATCATATCCCTCGTCTCGGCGGGCGTCCGCATGCCCGAGCGCGACGTCAACACGTAGCCGAAGTATTCGGTCAATCCTTCGTAAACCCACAACAGATCGTCTCGCATCGGAACATTGAAGTTCGGCGTCCACAGATCGGCGGGCCGGCGGAACTTCCCGTTCCAGGAATGCGTGTATTCGTGAGCCAGCAGATCGCGGCCCGCAACGCCGGCGGCCCAGTCCGTGAAGTAGTTCGCCGTTGTGCCGTCTTCGCTGGATTGATGGTGCTCGAGGCCCTCTCGCCCGACGGTATTGCTGAGCGAAAGCAAAAAGTCGTAATGGTCGTAATGATGGGAGTCGAAGAGTTTTGCCGCCTGCTCCACCAGGTCGCGATGGAGCTGGAGCTCTTGTGGGGTGATCGCGAGGTCCTTCGCGGAGTCGGCGAAAACATCGAGAAAAACGCGGTTGTCGGGACCGCTGGACAGGTCCACGCGCCGATAGTTGACGCCCGCATATAACGGAGAATCAACCAATTTGTTCAGCGGGACATCCTTGAACTGAGCCAGATCGCCTTTTTGCGATTCAACATCGAGCGCGGTGGCAAAATGCCAGCCGTTGGGCAGGAGGATGCTTGGCGCAAAGGTGATGTCGCGCGAGAAGTAGCCCGCCGGATAGAGCACGACCGTGTTCCAGGAGAGATCGAGGATGTTCGACGAAAAGGAAATGCGGCCCTGGTTCGGCCGAAGCGGTGCCAGGTATTCGAATTTCACGCCAAGGGTTCGCACACCGGCTGGAACGTCGACATGGAAAGCGTACACATTCACACGGTCGCGCACCCAGGGGATGCGCTTGCCGTTCGCGGTCACTTCAAGGCCGGCGAATTCCGAAATCGGGCCCGTCGGCGAATGAGTTCCTGGAATCCATTGGGGATAGAGAAGCGTCAGTTCACCCGGCTGAACCGGAACGGTCTCCCGCACGTCGAGCACACGGTGCGTGACGTCTCTCGCGGAAACCTCCAGGCCGATGGCGCCCGGATAGGGCTGGTCCACGGGCGCTTTCACGGCGGGCGGAAAAGGGACGGGTTGGGGGCCGGCCGATTGCTGCGAATAGGCAGGAGACGCAAAGGTGGAACAGAGAAACGCCAGGAAAATGGCTATCGCCACAGGCGATGAAAACCGGGATCCGGAGCGGCAAGCGCCGCGGTGTGAAATCGACATGCTGAATGCGCCTCCTTGCGCGCGAATCTTGTCTCTAGCCGGGCTCCGAATTCCAGCGGTCGGTGCGCAGCTCTCGTCACAGAGATTTCCGTGCTGACGTCCGGAACCACAAAATGCACCGGAATTCCCATTTTGACTTCGCGATCCGCGCTAGCATAGTTCTGATCCTTCCGCGATGCAATGGCCACTCGAGTTTCCAGAACTCGGTGCGTCCCCTTGTCTTCCAGTGATTTCACGGTATAGATTCAAGCGAACGCTGAGGGCGGGCTCAAACCTCGTCGACAGCGCCCAAATCCAAACCAGGAGTCCCGCCTTGCAGAGTCACATCCTCGGCACCACCATGCCGGTACTTGAAGTCGCGCTTGACCCCAACGATTCCGTCATTTCCGAAGCCGGTCAACTTTCCTGGATGACGAGTTCCATCCAGTTGACGACACACACCCAGTATGGCGGGGGCGGAGGAATCATGGGTGTGATCAAGCGCGTGGCCGGTGGCGGATCGCTGTTCATGACGGAGTACCGGGCCATCGGCGCCCCGGGCACGATTTCCTTCGCCACAAAACTGCCGGGGCATATCGTTCCGGTCGAAGTCGGCTCTGGAAACGAATATATGATTCACCGGCACGGATTCTTGTGCGGCACGCCGCAGATTCAGATCGGAGTCGGTTTCCAGCAATCGCTGGGGGCGGGAGTTTTCGGCGGCGACGGCTTCCTGCTACAGCGGGTCAGCGGAACGGGGACCGCATGGCTCGAGCTTTCGGGCGAGCTGGTCGTGAAGGATCTGCAGCCGGGCGAAACTCTGCGGGTGCATCCCGGACACGTCGGCGCCTTTCAGTCGTGCGTCTCCTTTCAGATCACGACCGTGCCCGGAGTCAAGAACATGATTTTTGGCGGTGACGGACTCTTTCTCGCATCCCTCACCGGGCCGGGAAGAATCTGGCTGCAAACGCTGCCCATTGCCAAACTGGCGCATGAGCTCATGGAGTACATGCCCACACAGAATAATCAAGCCGTGGAGGGAGGCGTAGTCGGCGGCATCGTAGGCTCAATTCTCGACGGGATGAGATAAGAAGGGCGCACCACCGGCTTCCGAAGCAGCGCTACGTGCCCCCGCGAATGTGCCCAGCCCGAAGGGAGTGAACACGGGTGGACCGCATTGAATTCCCTGTCATCGGCGCAGGTCCGTATGGCCTCGCGACGAAGCGACGTTGGACGGTTTCCCCGCGCTCGATCCGGAATTCCAGACCAATCTGCCCAATCTGGATGTAACCGGTCTCACCGCTACGCGAGACTTCAGTCCGTTCTTCGGCTTCACGGTTGGCTGTTCCGTCGCTGCCAAAATCATCGGCGACGCGATAACCCGACACTGGGTGCGCGAGATGGCCCACTGAAGGCCGGTGCGAGTGGAGGAAAAGCCGCACCATTTGAGCAAATAACACCGCGCGCGGGCAGCCTCCCATGTAAATGAATGAGGAACAAGGCACTTAAGCGCGGACAGGAAGCCTCATCGTGGCAAGCCAAATGCACCTCAATGACGGGGCTTGGAGGCGAGCCGGAGGGCAGCGGTCTCGCCAGAAATGCCCAAGAGTAGATGCGCAAAGATTCACCTCAGGCATGTGACGCGATTCACCCGGGAACGCTCCGAGCCGTAACGGAAAATCGTGATGCGCCTTGATCCTCTGTAGCCGTCCCCAAACGGACGGGAGCAGCAAGAGAACCGATTCGAGGTTCCAATGCCTTCAGTTGCGACGACAGCAAAAGCCAGGAAGTTCCGAGGGGAAGTTTTCATCAATTTGGATCGGTGTAAGGGATGTGGCTTCTGCATTGAATTCTGTCCTCCGAAGGTCCTCGCCACTTCGGAAAAATACAACAGCCACGGGTATCATCCCCCCGCCCTGGTGAACGAGGCGGGCTGTACCGGTTGTGACTTGTGCGGTCTTTATTGCCCGGACTTTGCGATATACGGAATCCGAGCGCTTCTGCAAGAAACCGCAGGGCAGCCGGCTGAACACCACGGATGAGGTGAGGAGGAGGCCGAAGCGTGGACTGGGTCAAGGCAAATCCCAAGACGGTGCTGAACGGACCGCATTTCATGGACGGCAATCATGCCGCCTGCGAAGGGGCCATAGCAGCGGGGGCGAGTTTCGCGGCAGGCTATCCCATTACGCCTTCGACTGAAGTTGTCGAACGCTTCGCTGCCCGCGCACCGCTCGTCGGCGCAACTTTCCTGCAAATGGAAGACGAACTGGCGTCCTCGATCGCGATTCTCGGCGCTGCCTGGGGCGGGGCGAAGGCGTTCACCGTAACTTCGGGCCCCGGTTTTTCCCTGATGATGGAGCACATCGGCTTTGCCGCCATGACGGAGACCCCCTCCGTGTTCGTCAACGTTCAGCGCGGCGGCCCTTCCACGGGACTTCCAACGCTTCCCGGCCAGGGCGACATGATGCAGGCGCGTTGGGGCTCGCACGGCGATTATGAAGTCATCGCACTTTCCCCCAACTCACCGCAAGAGTGTTTTGACCTGATGATTGATGCTTTCAACCTGGCGGAGCAGTACCGCAATCCGGTTCTTTTCATGATGGACGAGAGCGTTGGGCACATGACCGAAAAGGTCGTTATTCCCTCCGCCGACAAGATCGATCTCTTTCCTCGCCGCAACACTTGCCTGCCTCCTTCAGAGTATCTGCCCTTTAAGCCGTCTTCGGATGGCATCCCCGAAATGGCAGCGGTCGGCCAGGGATATCGTTTCCACGTGACAGGCCTTACCCACGACCAGCGCGGTTATCCTGCAATTAACTCCGAGACGCAGCAGGAACTCTTGAGCCGGTTGCTGGGCAAGATCCGGAACAACGCCGATAAGATTGCACGCACGGAGGAGCGCCTCGTCGAGGACGCTCGCATCGTGCTCGTGGCCTATGGAATCACCTCTCGAGTAGCGCTCCGAGCGGTTCAGATGGCGCGCGAAGAACACATCCCCGCCGGACTCGTGCGCCCCGTCGTCGTATGGCCCTTCCCGGAAAAACGCATTCGGGAACTGGCCGGGCAGGCCAAGGCATTTATCGTCGTCGAGATGAACCAGGGGCAGATCGTAAATGAAGTGGAGCGCGCGGCAGCCGGGCGCGCGCGAACGGTGCTGGTCCCCGACGCCGGAGGAGCCGTTCACCGGCCAGAAGCTATTCTTGATGTTATCCGAGAGGTGGCGCGATGGGCGTGACAACGGCCATCAATCCGGTCGAACCGCTGCTCCGAAGCGATCGCATGCCCCACATCTGGTGTCCGGGTTGCGGAATCGGGACGACGGTAAACTGTTTTGCAAGGGCATTGGAGCGGTCGAAGTTGCCGCTCGACAAAGTGGCCGTCGTCTCAGGCATTGGCTGCACGGGCCGTGTGGCGGGATACCTCAACTTTGATTCCTTTCACACTACGCACGGGCGCGCCATCCCTTTCGCGACCGGACTGAAACTCGCCAATCCCGACCTGACCGTCACCGTTTATAGCGGCGATGGCGACTTGATCGCCATCGGCGGCAACCATTTCATCCATGCCGCCCGGCGAAATGTGGATATCAAGGTGATCTGCGTCAACAATTTCATTTACGGAATGACGGGTGGGCAGGTAGCCCCGACCACTCCGATCGGCGCGACGGCGTCGACGGCGCCCTATGGCGCCTTCGAGCAGCCTTTCAATCTTCCCTTTCTCGCCGAGTCCTCCGGCGCCGTCTATGTGGCGCGCTGGACGGCCTACCACGTTCAACACATTGCGCATTCCATGGCGGAAGCGCTGCGGAAGAAGGGCTTCTCCTTCATCGAAATCCTTGCCCCTTGTCCCACGCTCTACCAGAGGCGGAACAAGCTCGGCGACGGAATGGATGCGATGCGTTATTACAAGGAGCACAGCGTCATCAAAAACGGCGCCGACACGCGTGGCCTGGATGTGGGCTTTCAGGAGGAGATCGTTGTCGGTAAATTTGTAGATACCGAACGGCCAACCCTCCAGCAGACCATGGATCAGCGCTACCGTGAAATCCTCAAAGACCGTTACATCGGATGGAGACAACCTTGACTGCAAGACATGAAATTCGCATTGCCGGCTTCGGCGGCCAAGGCGTGATCCTTGCGGGGATGGTGATCGGGCGAGCCGCAACTATTTTTGAGAGCATGCACGTCACGCTGACGCAGAGCTTCGGCCCGGAAGCCCGCGGCAGCGCCGCCAGCGTCAGCTTGATCGTTTCGCCCGAGCCCGTCCTTTATCCTTACCTTACCGATTTGGACATTCTGGTCGCCATGTCGGAAGAAGCGTACACACGCTTTGCCCCTGAACTGAAGCCGCGCGGCATGCTGCTTTTCGAGCAGGACTTGGTGAACTTCAAGCCGCCCCACCTGGATATCCAGGCCTTCGGCATCCCGGCAACACATTTCGCCGAGGAATTGGGACACAAGTTCATCCTGAATATGGTGATGGTGGGATTCCTGACCGGCGTGACCGGCCTCGTCACCCCGGACTCCGCCCGCAAATCCATCGCCGGCTCAGTCCCGAAAGGGACTGAATCCCTGAACACCGCAGCCTTCGATAAAGGATTGGAATACGCCCTCTCACAGAGACTAACGGCGATTCACCAGTGAGAAGCGCTCTCGGGCTTTGTGCCTGAGGGTTCCCGTCGATTAAAGTCTACCCCCAAAGGTGAACACCACTCCGGCCGAAACCCGGAAGTTGTTTTGAGTCGCAAGTTCTGTCAGGAAATGCCGGGTCATGAAGTAATCAACCTGCCCAATCCGAATTGAAATGTGTTTCCTGACTGCGTAATCGAACCCGCCGCCCGCTGCCATCGCAAATGGTGTGTCCGACGGGGAGAACGAACCGCCGGGGTAGACCACGGTGCCCGAACCATGATCGGCGCCAAACAGCACATGCGTAAAGATGGTGGCTTTCCCTTTTCGGTACGCAAACCGTGGCCCGCCCATGAAGGAGAAGTCTTTGCAAACCAGGCCGGACGCACCGAAACCATTACCTGGACTTTTGTAATGCCCGCTCAAGTCCCCCTCCAGCCCAAACCACCGATTGAGATTGACAGTGGCCGACGCCTCCCATCCGTTGAAACTTTCACGGCTCAGATCGCCATTGGTGGGAGTTGTGTTCGCTTTGAGGTCATAGTTCAGGTAGGAGTATCCTCCGAAGATTTCCACTCGGGGTACTTCCTGGCCAAAAGCTGGACTGCAAAAGAAGAATAAGATTCCCAAGATAGACAAGAATTTCATCATTTGTGTAAACCTCCGAATTTGGCGAACAGCAGCTAGTATCAGCTTTCTTCGACTGCAAATCCGTCATCGTGCCTGGACTGAGTTCCGCAAGATGAATCTGGCAGCAGCGGCGCCGCGCTAATCCTCGGCCAGCGCCCCGCGCGACTGCCTCAGAATAGGCCACGGATTTGACCTTCCTCGTCAATGTCGAGGTGCGCCGCGGCTGGGTCCGACCCCAGCCCCGGCATGGTCTGCATCTCGCCCGCGATTGGGTAGAGGAACCCTGCGCCGGCCGCCAGGCGCACGTCGCGAATGGGAAATTCATACCCCTTCGGCACCCCTTTCCAATGCGGGTCGTGCGAGAGCGAGAGGTGCGTCTTCGCCATGCAAATGGGAAGCCGGGCGAAACCCAGGTCGGTGTAGAGCTTGATTTTGCGCTCCGCTTCGTCCGAGTAGGAGACTCCAGCCGCTCGGTAAATTTGCGTGGCGAGTATTTCGATCTTTTCCTTGACGGGCAATTCGTCGGGATAAAGCAGGCGCATCTCGCCGGCCCCGTCGAAGGTTTTGACCACGGCTTCGGCCAGCGCCCGGCTGCCTTCGCCGCCGTGGGCAAACGCATCGGAAACGGCCGCAGCGGCTGCGCCGAGCTCCGGCGCGCGTTTCAGAACGAATGCAAGCTCGCGGTCACTGTCGCCTTCGAAGCGGTTGATGGCCACGACGGCCTTGACTCCCATGCGCTCGACGATGCTGAGGGCGGCAGCGAGCACCGCAAGACCCTTTTCGAGGGCGGGCAAGTTTTCGTGGAGCAATTCGGCCGGCAGTGGTTTTCCCGGAGAAATCTTACCGACTCCGCCGTGCATCTTGAGCGCGCGCAGCGTGCAGACGACGACTGCGCCGGCCAGCCGAAGACCGCTTTGCCGGCAAGTAATGTCCACGAGCTTTTCAAAACCCAAATCGGCGCCAAACCCGGCCTCGGTGATGACATATTCCGCCAGCTCCAAAGCGAGGAGGTCGGCGACGACGGAGTTGTTGCCGTGGGCAACGTTTCCGAAAGGCCCCGTGTGCACGAGCACCGGGCTTCCTTCAATCGTTTGCATCAGGTTGGGCTGAAGCGCGTCTTTCAGCAGAACGGTCATGGCGCCGGCTGCGCCGAGATCCTCGGCGGTAACCGCGCGGCCGTCGGTGGTGAAAGCGACAACAGCGCGGCCCAACCGTCGCCGCAGGTCCTTGAGCGAAGTGGCGAGCGCAAGGATGGCCATCGTTTCGCTTGCGGCGGTGATATCGAAGCCGGTCTCGCGAGGCGCGCCGTTTTTCCGGCCGCCAAGCCCGGTGAGGATCGCGCGCAGCCCCCGATCGTTCATGTCCAACGCGCGGCGCCACGGGATGTTCTGGGAATCGAGGCCATGTTTGTTCCCATGCAGCAGGCTCGCATCCAGCATCGCCGCGCACAGGTTGTGCGCGGCGGTGACGGCGTGGAAGTCGCCGGTCAAGTGCAGGTTGAAATCCTCCATCGGGACGATCTGCGCGTAGCCTCCCCCGGCCGCTCCGCCTTTGATCCCAAGCGTCGGGCCCAGAGATGGCTGGCGGCAGGTGTTCACCACTGACTTGCCGAGCTTGGCGAGCGCCTGCCCGAGGCCGATGGCGGTCACCGATTTGCCCTCGCCGAGCGGAGTGGGCGTGATTGCGGTCACGGCGATGAGCTTTCCCTCCGGGCGATTCCGGAGGCGATCGAGTACCGCCAGGGTAACTTTCGCCTTGTAGCGCCCGTAAAGCTCGAGTTCGGCGCTTTCGATGCCGAGCGTTGAGGCAACATCAGCAATCGGCCGGAGCTTCGCTTGCCGCGCGATTTCGAGGCTTGAGGGCTTATCCGGCATCACCCTCCTCTCCCCTCCCGAGAAGAGTGAAAACACCAGTGCTCATCAGCGCACACCAGTGTTTCGAGAGCGCACGCATGAATTCACAGAGAGGCATGCACGGAATGTTATCACGGTGACGCGGGCCAAACCGCGTGCACGAAACCATTACGCTTTCAGCGATTTTGGGGGCTCAGGAGCTAACCGGGAAATCGGGCAAACTGCCTGAAACTGAAGAGGTAAGAATGGTGCGCCTGGGGCGATTCGAACGCCCGACCTCTGGTTCCGGAGACCAGCGCTCTATCCAGCTGAGCTACAGGCGCGCAGTGAAGCCCTTCTATTCTACCCCACGCCACGCCATAAGGCGCAAAAGGGCCGATGAAACGGGCAACCACTCCCTGCGCGCTCTTCGTAGGGGCGACCTGCGGTCGCCCGCCTTTCCCCCCTTCCCCCTATGACCCGTGCGCCCAAATCGTTGGGGGAGTGCCAGGCGCGGGTTTCTCGGGCGCTTCCTCGTGCTCAACCATGCGGGGCGGCAACAGAACCATCTCGCGCTTTGCCAGCGGGCGGCCCTTGCCCTGCAGTTTCGATTCGAGTTCTCCCCAGCAGCGGGCGCAGAAATCGTATTCGCGGCCTTCGATCTGCTTCTGGGCGCACTCGGCCACTTCACCACAAACATCGCAACGGTAAACAATCACTTTTCTTTCTCCTCGAGGAGGCGCAACGGACAGAAAGCGTTTCGCTTCCATCCGCGGCCACCTCTGTATTCTAGCTCCGGTGCGCGCTACGGGCGATCGCAGGTCGCCCCTACGAGCTGCGCGCCACGCCGCCCGAATGGCGCCAGGTGAGTCGCGGAAATGTTTTGGAAGCAGTCAGCCGGGCGCGGGCGAGTTCTTCGGCGACGGCGGCGGTGGAAACGGCGCGCTCGCGCGCCATCCCCAGCACGTTGCGCATGCGGTCGTAGATGCGGGCGAGGCTCGGACCGCTGTCCGAGCGGCCGAGCAGATAATATTCCGCCCCGCGAATCAGGCCGCCGGCGTTGACCAGATAATCGGGCGCGTAAACGATGCCGCGCCGCGCGAGCCGGTCGGCAACATCGGGCGCCGCGAGAACGTTGTTGGCCGAACCGCAGACGATGCTCGCTTTGAGGCGGTCGGCGACGTTGTCGTCAATCACTCCGCCGAGCGCGCACGGCGCCACCACATCGGCTTCGACGGTGAGAATCTCCTCCGGCTCCACGACGCGCGCGGCAAGTTCTTCGCCCGCGGCGCGAGCCCGCTCGCGATCGATATCGGCAACGACAAGCTCCATGCCTTCGCGGCGCAGGATGCGGCCGAGCGCGAGGCCGACGTTGCCCGCGCCCTGAATCGCCACCCTCGCGCGGCGAATGCCGGCGAAATCGAGGCAGGCGCGCAGCCCGTGCCAGACGCCGATCGCCGTCATCTCGCTGATATCGCCCAGGCCCGGCGCGCTCTCGAGCGCGACGTAGCGCGTGTGCCGGCCGACGGCATCGAGATCGGCGCCGGTGACGCCAACGTCCGGCCCGCTGAAATAGCGCCCGCCAAGGCTTTCGATCAGGCAGCCCAGCGCCTCGAACGCCTCCGCGCGCCGCAGGTCAGGATGATCCACCAGAACCGTCTTCCCTCCGCCCGCGGGCAGGTCGGCGAGCGCGGCCTTGAGCGTCATCGCGCGCGACAGCCGCAGCACGTCCGCGAGCGCTGCGTCTTCGCTCGCGTAGCGCCACAGGCGAATCCCGCCAAGCGCCGGTCCGAGCGTCGTATCGTGAATCGCCAGGAAACCGCGCAGGCCGGTGGCACGATTCTGAAACGCGATCACCTGTTCGCCGTCATCGGCAACCATCGATTCGAGAAGCTTCATTCCACCATCCTCTCGAGAGCGGGATCACAATCGGGGGAAACTCGCGCGGGACACTCCTGATGACCGGCACAAGCAGCGCGGAAACATGCAGCACACTCGCGCTTTTCGCCAAACGATCAACTCTGTGGCGACGCGGCCGCCGCGCCCGCCGGCGAATCCATCTACAGGGGACCGGCGGCGTCAGCCGCGCGCTAGGTCCTGAATATGCTTGGCAAGGTTCTGTATTTTTTGCGCGGTATGCAGCATGTCGAGGGAGAGCACCTCGGTGGAATCGGTTTTGAACACCTGGGTGCGAAGCTTCCGCGCCAGGTCGTAAAGGTTGTCCACATCCTTTTTGAGCTGCTTCTGCTGATAGATCAGCACCATGTGGGGATCGATTGCCGGCGCCGGCGGAATCCCCGGCGCTCCTGGCGCCCCGGGTGGCGTGCTTCCCGGGACCGGGAATTGATTGGGATCCGGTGGCGGGTAACCAGGATATTGAAAAGTCTTGGCCAGCAGGTTCCCGGCCCAAGCCAGCAACGGCGCTGCCACCAATGCTCCTACAAAGCCTCTTCGGTTCATCGCGGTCGCTCCTTCAGCGACGACGTCCCATTTCCCCCACGCGCCGCCTCGACGAATTTCCGAACAGCGACTATTCTATGCCGAACCGAGCGGGAATGCCCACGCGAAGACCGGGCAGCCCCAGCCTGCCGGCAAGGAGGGGTCATGGGACAGGTGAGCCACGAACAGGCGGATATGCTGCTGAAGCTGTACGAGCTGCGGCGCGAGCCGCGCTTGCGCGAGGCGCGCGACTGGTTCTTCCGCAACTTCCACCCTCAATCGCTTTCCGAGCGATCGTCGCTGACACCCGAACAGGATGCCAGCGTCCGCATGGTGACCAGTTACTGGGAGATGGTGGCGGGCCTGGTGAAACGAGGCCTGGTGGACGAGGATCTGTTCTTCGAAAACACCGCTGAATTCTGGATCGTGTGGGACCGCTTGAAACCGATTTCCAGCGAAGTCCGCCACATGACGAAGGATCCGCACGTCTGGGAAAACCTCGAGAAACTCGCGGTCCGCTACGAAATCTGGCGGGAACGCCGCGCGCCGGGCGCGATCGCGGCGATGCGCGAGCTGATGCAGCGCGCGCAAGCCGCCCAAGTCGGTGAAAAATGACCCTCGAGGAAGCGCTGATCGCCGTCTGGCGGCAGGCCATGGTCGACGCGGCCGATACGGTGGAACTCGGCGGCAAGCGCTTCCCGGTGCATCTGACCCCGCGCAAGAAACTGCGTGAGGTGGACTTCGACTTCCGCGGCCAGCCTCTGCGCGGCCTCGAACAGAATCCCCGCACGGGTTCGCGCTGGGCCGAAATCGCCCGCTCGGGCGCCAAAGTCATGCAATTCCTTTCCGAAGGCCGCTACGTGGGCGTGGTTGCCGGCGGCAAACTGACCATGTATTCGAAGACTGTGGTGCGCCGCGGCGAGCGGGAAACAAGTCCGAAGAAGAAGAACAAGAAGAAGAAGTGATCGGCGGCGTCCAGGCGCCGCAACGCGCCGCGATGCGATAATGGAACGAGCATGACCCTGTTTGCTTCCTCTCCGCCCCCCGCCGGACTCGACTGGGCGCACCCGATCGTCCGCGACTGGTTTCTCGAACGTTTCGTTTCTCCCACCGAACCGCAGATGCTCGGCTGGCCGCACATCGTGGCTGGCCGCACGGTGCTGATCTCGGCGCCAACCGGCTCCGGGAAAACTCTTGCCGCATTTCTCGCCGCGATCGACCGGCTGGTGCGCAAGGCGCTCGCCGGAACGCTCGAGGACCGGACCGAAGTCGTCTACGTCTCGCCGCTTCGCGCGCTGTCGAACGACATCGAAAAAAACCTGCAATCGCCCTTGGCCGAAATCCTGGCCCTCGCCGAGCGGCGCGGACTGGCCATGCCGCCCATCCGCACCGCCGTGCGCACCGGCGACACGCTCGCGCCCGCGCGCCGGAAAATGATCGAGCGCCCGCCGCACATCCTGGTGACGACGCCCGAATCGCTCTACATCCTGCTCACCGCCGAACGCAGCCGGCGACATGCTCGCGAGCGCGCGCACGGTCATTGTCGACGAAATCCACGCCGTGGCCGACGACAAGCGCGGCGCGCACCTCGCCCTTTCGCTCGAACGGCTGGAATCGCTCGCCGGCCGGAAACTCGTCCGCGTGGGGCTTTCCGCCACGCAGAAGCCGATCGAGCGCCTGGCCGAATTTCTCGGCGGCGCGCGGCGCCCCGCTCCGCGGATCGTCGAAATCGGCCGCCGGCGCGCCCTCGATCTCGCCGTCGAAGTGCCGAGAAGCGAACTGGGGCCTGTCGCCTCGAACGAGATGTGGGAGGAGGTGTACAACCGGATCGCCGAGCTGGCCGCCGGGCACCGCTCCACGCTGATTTTCGTCAATACCCGGCGGATGGCCGAGCGCGTCGCGTTTCACCTGGCCGAACGCATGGGCAAGGATGCCGTGGCGGCGCATCACGGCAGCCTGGCGCGCAAACTGCGCCTCGAAGCCGAGCGGCGGCTGAAGGCCGGCGAGCTGCGCGCGCTGGTGGCGACGGCTTCGCTCGAACTCGGCATCGACATCGGCGCGATCGATCTGGTCTGCCAGATCGGATCGCCGCGATCGATTGCCGTCGCGCTTCAGCGCATCGGGCGCTCGGGGCATTGGCGCGGAGCCGTGCCCAAGGGGCGGCTGTTCGCCACCACGCGGGACGATCTGCTCGAATGCGCGGCGCTCGTGCGCTCGATGCGCTCGGGAGAACTCGACGCGATCGAAGTGCCCGAAGCGCCGCTCGACGTGCTCGCCCAGCAAATCGTCGCCGCCTGCGCCGCGGAGACGTGGGACGAAGACGAGCTTTTTGCGCTTGTGCGGCGCGCCGATCCCTACCGGGGCCTGCTGCGGCGGGAATTCGACACGCTCATCGAAATGCTGTCGGAAGGCATCGCCGCGCGGCGCGGAAGACTGGGCGCGTGGCTGCATCGCGATCGCGTGAACGGTCGCGTGAGCGGCCGGCGCGGCGCGCGCCTGGCGGCAATCACCAATGCCGGCGCCATTCCGGAAACCGCGTTGTATCCAGTGGTCGCGCAGCCCGAGGGCGCGATGGTCGGCACCGTGGACGAGGATTTCGCCGTCGAAAGCCTTCGCGGAGATATTTTTCTGCTCGGCAGCCGTTCATGGCGCATTGGCCGTATAGAAAAAGGACGGGTCCTGGTCGAGGACGCCGGCGGCGCGCCGCCAAACGTTCCCTTCTGGCGCGGTGAAGCGCCCGCGCGCACCGCCGAACTCTCCGAGCAGGTCTCGACGCTGCGGAAGCAGATCGCTGAACGCGTGCCTCCCGGCGCGCATCCGCGCGAATCGGCCGAGGCGCGCGCGGCCATCGACTGGCTGCGCGAGGAATGCGGCCTCGACGATGACGGCGCCGAACAGGCCATCGAATACATCTTCACCGGCCGCGCGGCGCTCGGCGCCGTTCCCGGCAGCGAGACCGTCGTCGCCGAGCGTTTCTTCGACGAGAGCGGCGGGATGCAGCTCGTGATCCACGCGCCGTTCGGCGGCCGCATCAACAAGGCCTGGGGACTCGCCCTGCGGAAACGTTTCTGCCGGTCGTTCAATTTTGAATTGCAGGCCGCGGCCACCGACAACGGCCTGGTCCTTTCGCTCGGCGAGCAGCACAGCTTCCCGCTCGCAAACGTTTTCGGCTTCCTCTCGAAAGCGACCGCGCGTCATTTGCTCGAGCAGGCCGCCCTGCCGACGCCCCTCTTCACCTCGCGCTGGCGCTGGAACGCCTCCCGCTCGCTCACCCTCCCGCGCTTTCTCGGCGGCCGCAAGGTTCCAGTGGCCGTGCAACGAATGCGCGCCGAGGATCTCCTGGCCGCGGCATTCCCCGAAGCGCTTGCCTGCCAGGAAAATCTGCCCGCCGATATTCCGATTCCCGATCATCCGCTGGTGCGCGAGACGATGAAGGACGTGCTCACCGAGGCCCTCGACCTGGCCGGGCTAGAGCGCGTGCTCGAGCGGCTGGCGGCTGGCGAGATTCGCGCCGTCGCCATCGACACGGCTTCGGCGTCGCCCTTCTCCCACGAAATTCTGAACGCCAACCCGTACGCCTTCCTCGACGACGCTCCGCTCGAAGAGCGCCGGGCGCGCGCGGTTTCGCTGCGCCGCATGCTGCCCGAGGAGGCGCTCGGCGAAATCGGCCGGCTCGATCCGGAAGCGGTGGCGAACGTGGCGCACCAGGCATGGCCCGACGTGCGCAGCGCCGAAGAGTTGCACGACGCGCTGACGACGCTCGTCGCGTTCCCCGAATCGCTGCCGGCAGAGAATGCGCTCTGCGAAAGTCTCCGAACGATGTGGCGGGAAAGCGTGGAGAAGTGGGCGCCGCTCTTCGAAAAGCTCGTGGCCGAGCGCCGCGTCTCCCGCGCATCGGATGGCGAGCGCACGTGGTGGGTCGCCGCCGAGCGAGCGCGTACGTTCGCGCGTCTCTTCCCCACGGCATCGCTCGAAACGGAACCGCCCGCGATCGAGGCGGATGCGCCAAAGGAGGAAGAGGCGATTGGCCGGCTGCTCACCGGCTGGGCCGGCCATCTCGGTCCGTTTACTGTCGCGGAACTCGCCGCGCTGACCGGCCTCGCTCCAGATGATGTCCAAAGCGGGCTGGCGCGGCTCGAAGCCGCCGGGACGATTCTCCGCGGCCATTTCACCGATCGCGCTTCGTCGTCCGCCGGCGCCGTCGAATGGTGCGAGCGGCACATCCTGGCGCGAATTCATCGCCAGACGCTTACGCGTCTGCGGCGCGAAATCGAGCCGGTGACGGCGGCGCAATTTCTACGCTGGCTGCTGCGCTGGCAGCACGTCGCTCCGGGCACACAACAAGCCGGCGAGCGCGGCACGATGGAGGTGCTGCGCCAGTTGCAGGGATTCGAAGCGCCGGCGAACGCGTGGGAGCCGCAGATTCTCGCCCGCCGCATAGCGGGTTACGATCCGAAACTTCTCGACCGCTTGTGCCTCGGCGGCGTAGTCGGCTGGGGCAGGCTGACGCCGCATCCGGCAACGCTCGAAGCCTCGGCGGGAAAGCGGCGCGTGGTGCCGACGAGCGTCGCGCCAATCGCATTTTTCCTGCGCGAGGAGGCCGACTGGCTGGCGCTGGCCCCGGGCGCCGAGCGAAACGACGAAGCCCTGAGCGCCGCGGCGCGCGAAGTGCTCGAATGGCTGCGCCTGCGCGGAGCCAGCTTTTTCGCCGATATCGTTCGCGGCACGCGGCGGTTGAAGGCCGAAGTGGAAACGGCGCTGTGGGAACTGGTGGCCGCCGGGCGCGTCACCGCCGACGATTTCGACAATCTCCGCGCGCTGGTTGATCCGAAGCGCCGCGCCGGCCAGGGACGCGGCCGCACGCTGCGCCCGCGCCACAGTTCGGGCCGCTGGTCGGTGGTGGAGCTGGGCGGCGCGGCCGACCGCACCGCCGCGCTCGAATCCGCCTGCGCCATGCTGCTCGAGCGTTACGGCGTGGTGTTCCGCGAAGTGGTGGACCGGGAAAGCGTGCTGCCGCCCTGGCGCGAGCTGCTCGTCACGCTGCGCCGGCTGGAGGACCGCGGCGAGGTGCGCGGCGGCAGATTCGTTGACGGATTCCTCGGCGAACAGTTCGCCCTGCCGCTGGCGGTGGAATCGCTGCGCGCGTTGCGATCGGAACCCGGCGCGAACGAGGTGGTCACCGTCGCGGCCGCCGATCCGTTAAACGTGATCGGCATCCTCGTCCCCGGCGAGCGGGTCGCCGTGCTCTCCGGCAAATTCATCTCCTTTCGCGATGGCGTTCCCTTCCGAGTCGAGGACCGCCCCTTAGCCACGGTAGTCGCCGTCAGTTGAAAGGATCTCAGCTTGACGCGTCAACACCCGCATCCCAAGAGAGACAGCCGCGTACCCAAGGCGCCGGAGTTGCGCCTGGGCGTTTCCCCCAATGCGAGCACCACCCGCGCCATTCCGTGGTAGCCGCGGTCGGTGCCTTCCCGACCGTGGGCCTGTGCTCGCGAGCCGGCAGACAGGTTCACGAGCCGTTGCTTGCCGCGAACCGCCCGGATCACCTTCCCGAGGAAACCGCCTTGTGCCCATCCACCCGCGTCTCGCGCGGCTCGGAATCAATCGCCGCGCGCGCCGGTGAGCCGGCCGGAGCCGCGCGCAGATATTGCACGGGCCACGCTGCCGTTTGCCCCAGCTCACGAGCGGCGCGAAGCGCCCAGTAGGGATCGCGTAGCATTTCGCGCGCGAGAAGCACCAGATCGGCCTGCCCGCTGCGAATCACGTGATCGGCCTGCACGGGATCAATGATCATGCCGACGGCGCCCGTCGCGATTCCCGCCTCGCGCCGAATGCGTTCGGCGAAAGCCGTCTGATAGCCGGGACCGACCGGAATGTTCTCGCCGGGCACGATCCCCGCCGAAGAGCAATCGACCAGATCGACGCCGAGCAAGCGCGTCTGGCGCGCCAGTTCCACCGATTGCTCAACGTCCCATCCGCCCGCGGTCCAATCCGTCGAGGATATTCTCAGGAACAAGGGTCGCGCTTCGGGCCAGGCCCGTCGCACCGCTTCCACCACCTCGCGCGCGAGCCGCGTGCGATTTTCAAATGAGCCGCCGTAGGCGTCATCGCGATGATTGGCGTGCGGCGAGAGGAATTCGTGCAGCAGGTAGCCGTGCGCCGAATGTATTTCCACGACGTCGAAGCCGGCCTGTGCTGCGCGGCGGGCGGCGCCGGCAAACGCCCGCACCACCTCCTGAATTTCCGGCACCGTGAGCGCCTGCGGCTGCGGGTAATCCTCGCTGAAGGCGATCGCGCTCGGCGCAGCCACGCGCGTCCATCCGCCCTCGGATTCGGGCAACAGCCCGCGCCCCTCCCACGGCACGCGCGTGCTGGCCTTGCGCCCCGCGTGCGCCAGTTGAATGCCGGCCAGGCTCCCCTGCTCGTGAACGAAGCGAACGATCCGCTCGAGCGGCTCGGCGTGACGGTCGCTCCACAGCCCCAGGTCTCGCTGGCTGATCCGGCCCTCCGGCGTGACGGCGGTGGCTTCGGTGAAAACCAGCGCCGCGCCGCCGACCGCGCGTGTCGCAAGGTGAACGAAATGCCAGTCGTTCGCCATCCCGTCGTCGCAAGAATACTGGCACATCGGCGAGACGGCGATGCGATTCGCCAATTGCACGCCACGAAGCTTCAGCGGTTCGAAAAGATGGGCCATGGTTGTCCTCAACTCCTTCGGTGCCGGCGATTCATCGCCGCGGGATGGGAACTTTCCTGAAAGCGCGCTTCAGCCGACGCGGATCACGATTTTGCCGAAATGCGCGCCGCTTTCCATGTAGCGCAAGGCATCGGGCGCTTCCTCGAACGCGAAGGCGCGATCGACCACCGGCCGCAAGCCCGAATGCGCGACGGCGCGGTTCATATTCTCGAACATGGCGCGCGAGCCGACGAAGATGCCGTTGACGCGCAGCGCCTTCATGAAGATCGGCACGATATCGACTCCGCCCCGGCCGGTGAGATTGCCGACGAGCGCGATGTGGCCGCCGAAGCGGGCGGCGCGCACCGATTTCGGCAGCGTCTCCGCTCCGCCGACCTCGACGATGTGGTCGACGCCGCGCCCCGCGGTCAGTTCGCGAACTTTTTCCTCCCAGTCGGGCGTCGTCTTGTAGTTGATGCCGACGTCGGCGCCGAGAGCGCGGGCGCGCGCGAGTTTTTCGTCGCTGCTCGAAGTGATGATCACCAGCGCGCCGGCGATGCGCGCAATCTGCAGCGCGAAAATCGATACGCCGCCGGTGCCCAGCACGAGCACGGTTTCCCCCGCGCGCAGCCCGCCCGCAACCATCAGCGCGTTCCAGGCCGTGACGCCGGTGCAGGGTAACGTGGCCGCTTCCTCGAACGACAGCGCCTCGGGAATCTGCACGAGCGCCTGCTGATCGAACGCCACCTGCTCGGCGAGCACGCCGTCGATCGCCCCGCCGAGCGCCGTCCGCGCTTTTTCCTCGTTCACCGCGCCTTCGATCCACCCGGTCATGAAATTCGCCGCGACGCGATCGCCGGCGCGAACGCGCTTCACCCCCTCGCCCACCGCGATCACTTCCCCCGCGGCGTCCGAGCAGGGAACGAGCGGAAGGCGCAGCTTTCGGCTATAGAGCCCCTTCGCCACCAGCGTGTCGCGGAAATTGAGCGAGACCGCCCGCACCCGCACCACCACCTGTCCCGGCCCCGGCTGCAAATCGGGCCGCTCGGCCAGCGTCAGATGCTCGATGCCGTAATCGCGCAGTTCGTATGCCCGCATCGTCGTCTCCTTTTGGAAATCTGCGCCGGGACCGCCCGGCGGGATCGATTCAGCGATACACGAACGGGCGGCGCAAAGCAAGTGGGTTGCGGAGGATCTTGAAAAGTTCCGGCATCGAAGGGCGAAAATAGCGAATAAACTGTCAAGAGTGCAGTCTCGCACCGCTGCAATTCGTTTGTCAGCGGGAGGTCGCATGCTTCGCTACCGTGCAGCCTTATTCTGCCTCGCCGCCCTGCTGCTGCTGTGCGGCCCGGCGGCTCCGGCGCGAGCGCACGGCATCGTGGGAAAGCGGCTGTTCATCGAGCCCCTGTTCACCGAGGACGCCAATCCGAAAACGGAGCTGGATTTCCCCGTTTTCGAATCGATTCATATTCCCGACGGCCACTTCAGCGCCTTCCATTATTCTCTCGAAAAGAAACTCTCGTCGCGCGTTTCGGTGAGTTTCGACAACAGCTACAACTGGCTCACTCCGAACGGCCAGCCGCGCGTTTCCGGCTTCGACAACGTCGGCTTCGGCGCGAAATACGCGATCTACAAGAACCCGGCCCACGAGTTCATCGTCTCTTCGTCCATCGACGTCGAGGCGCCCACCGGAGACGTCGCCGCCGGCGCCGAGCCTTTCACCACGATCTCGCCTGGCTTGCTCTACGCCAAGGGATTCGGCGACTTGCCGTCATCGGGAGCTGCGAAATGGCTGAGGCCATTCGCCGTGCAGGGTGATTTCACGCTGGATTTCCCGGCCGGCGGAACGAAGACGCCGGATCGCGCCAACGTTCCTCACGCCGATCTGGTGGTCGAATACAGCTTTCCCTACCTGAACGCCTACGTGCGCCACGCGAACGCGGACTATTCGGTGGGTGGCGGAGGCTTTCGCAAGGGATTCTCGCTCGGGGCGATCGCCGGGGATCTGTTTCCCTTCGTCGAATTCAATTTCGCGTCGCTGCCCTATAACGGCGGCCGGCGCGCGTTCGGCTACTACCGGCCGGGCGTGGACTATGTGGGACATTATTTTCAAGTAGGCCTGGCGGCCGAACTTCCCGCCAATACGTTCACCGGCAGCCATATTGGCGCGGTCGGAATTTTCGACATTTTTCTCGACGAAGTGTTTCCAAGATTCAGCCGCCTGCACTGGTAACGCTGGCGCGCGCAGCGCCTATCCATGCAAGGACTACTGGAGGCCGTCGGCGAGGTAGAGCTGCGACAGGGTACGGCGATAGGAGAAGAGGCAGGAGAGCCCGTCGGCCGTGACGCGGATCGTCCGCAAGCGCGACACACCGGCCGGATCTGCCGGCGCGATCCGCCAGAGGAGCGTCTTCGCCCCGCTCACCAGACTGAGCCGGAAAATGCTCGCCGGCAGCGCTCCCTCGGCAACGTAGAGTGCGGCACTGTAACGGCTCCAGCCGACGATCGTGTCGCCCGGCGTCAGCCCACGGAAAGTGGGCACAAGCCCGCCGTCGGTCGGATAGAGATATCCCTTGCCGCCCGGCCCCATCGCCGCTACCTCCCGGCCGTCGGGAGAGAGCGCCGCGGAAGAGCCGACACCGGCGGGGCTGATCGATCGCGGCGGTCCGCCGGCCGCGTCTTCGACGAACAGGCGCAAGCGGTGGCCCGGCTCGCGTCCCAGCAGGACGAAACGTTTGCCGTCAGGCAGCCAAGCGGCCCAGAGGTGCGTGACATCGACCGCCGGCAGATTCACCGGCTCGCCTTCCCCCACCGGCAGGATCACAAGGTGGCTATTCGCGCCGGCGGTCTCCGCCAGCACCAGTTTTCCATCGGGAGAAAGCGCGAGTGCGCGTCCCGTGCCAAGCCTCCTGGCGGCCGGCCCGCCGATCCGGCGCACGTAGATCGAATTCCCCGCGCTGGCGGCCGATCCTTCCTGCTCGTACAGGAGGGTCTTGCCGTCGGCGGAAACATCGCGGAGATCGGAACCGTTGAGCCAGGAAAAATCGGTTTCGTTCTTCTGCCCCTCCGCCACCTCGGCGATTTCGATCCGCGCGTCGTCGCGCGAGAGCAGCACTCGGCCATCGGGAGCGATATCGTCGAGATGGAGCGAGCCGGGCGTCGTGAACACCTGCCGTGTCTTCCCCGTGAGGTCGACGGCGTAAAGCTGGCGGCCGCCGCGGCGGCTCGCCGTGAACCAGATTTCGTTTCCCTGCGGCGACCAGGCCAGGCCGCGCATGTTAGCCCACTCTTCGGTAAGCTTCTGCTGCTTTCCCGCCAGATCGACCACGTTCACCGAACCGGCCTCGTCAGCCGCCTGCGAATGCTCGACGAAAGCGATCCGGTCGCCCGCCGGCGAGAATCGGGGATCGCCGATCCAGCCGTGCGTCGCGGCGAGCACCTTGCCGATCGGGTATTCGAGCCGGTCCATGCCGTCGACGCGCCGGACGACGGCGATGCCGCGCCCGGACGGCGACCAGTCGGCCGCTTCCGCGTTCGAGAGCACCGGCTGCCCCGCGCCACCGGCCAGCGCCACGTTTTCGAGATTCCCTTCGACGCTTCCGTCGGCCGAAACGTGCACACCGGTCAGGATCGCCAGCTCCTTCGAGGGCGAAACCGCCAGAATCTCCGCGTCATGCATTCCCAGCGAGACCGATTCCGACGCGCCCGGGCTCACCGAGAAGACCTGCGGCGGGTCGCTGTCCCATTGCGCGGTGTAGAAAATCGTCTGGCCGCCCGGAGCGAAGCGCGCCGAGTCGATGCGGCCCCGGCCAAAGGTGAGCGGATGCAGAATCATCGGCAGCGGCGGCGGGGATCGATGCAGCAGCCGGGAGGCAATGGCCCCGGCCGCTCCGGCCAGGAACAGTCCCGCCGCGATGATCAAGGCGGTCGACCGTTTCGAGCGCGAGGACAAGCCGCCCGCATTCCCGAGCAGCGACGCGGCCGATCCTTTCGACGCTTCGGGCGCGGCCGTTTCGGCCATGGCTGCCCGCGCCGCGGCTACTCGTTCCGACTCCCAATCCCGGCGCAGCCGGCGCAGGTCGGTGCGCAGTTCCGCAGCGACCTGATACCGCAAGTTCCGGTCTTTCTCGATCGCCTTGGTGACGATCTCGTCAAATCTTGCGGGAAGATCGGGATTCACCCGCGAGGGCGGAGCAGGCTCCTCTTCCAGAATCGCCTGGCGAACCGACGCCGGATCCGGCCCGGAAAAAGGCGGCCGCAGGGTCGCCATTTCGTACAAAATCACGCCGAGCGCGAAAAGATCGCTTCGCGTGTCGATTTCTTCACCGCGCACCTGCTCGGGCGCCTGGCAGGAGACGGGCGCCGGCGTCGAGCGATCGTCGGCCGCCGCGGCGACCAGCGACGCGAGCCCGAAATCGCCCACGCGCGCCTCGCCCTTGCGCGTCAGCAGAATGTTGGCCGGATGGAGCCCGCCGTGGATGACCCCGGCCGAATGCGCCGCATCGAGCGCGTCCGCCACCTGTTCGCACAGGTCGAGCAGATCGGAGAATCGTGCCGGCTTTTGCGCGATGCGTTGGGCGAGCGTCTCGCCATCCGGGAATTCGGTGACGAGGAACGGGCGGCCCTCCCACTCCCCGAGGTCGAAAACGGCGGCAATGCGCGGATGATTCAGCGCGGAGAGGGTGCGCGCGACCTGTTGGAATCGGGCGAAGGCCTTCTGATCCTCGATCGCTTCCTTCGGGAGAAACTTCAGTTGTACCAGCCGCCCCGAAACTGTGTCCTCGGCCTTGTACACACCTTCACGATCGCCTGACCGGGCGATGACGTGATAATGGGAAATCGTCTCTCCGGCGATCGAATCCATTTGTCGCAGGGGCCCTCGAAACCCGACACCGGCCCATCGTAAGGGGTACAGGTACTGCCGTCAACGCGGCCTGGCCGCGAGACGCCGGCGCCGGAATCCGGCTAGTGGCCCTCCGGCCAGGCGATCGTCAACAGGAAAGCGCTGTCCTCGAGGGCTTCCACGTCGTGGCGCTCGTTCCGCTCGATCGTCAGCAGGTGTCCGGGGCCCAGCTCCACTTCCCCGCCCGCCACGTGCATGCGGATGCGGCCGCGCACGGCTTGCACCGTCAGCGGCCCGGGAGCGGCATGTTCGGCCACGCGCGTGCCCCCGCGAATCGCCGTAAGCACCACGCGGAAATCCGGCCGCTTCACCAGCGTCTTCGCGTTGCGCCCCACGCGGCGGTAGCTCTCTTCGCCGCGCAGCAGCTCGATTTCCGCTTCGAGGTCGATGTGCGTCACGCCGCGGCCCAGCCGCTCGGTTACCTGTTCATGTCCCGGCGTGCGCCGCGCCGGTTCGGGAGGAATATTTCCGCGATCGTCGCTCATGGGTCCGTCCTGTGTCGGGAAATCCCTGAAATGCGTCCCTCAGCGGCCAAAGTTGCATTGACGAGGCGCTGCCTTTGGCACGGCTGAGGAGGCGCCCTCAGGACCAGCGATGTTGCAACACGGACTCTGGCGCCTGTTGCTTGGGCGCGCTTGTGGTTTCCACCGGGCGGCAGAGAGGTTCTATCGCACCGCTCCTCACCGGAATCGAAGCTCGCCGATTCCGCGGAGCGGGACCGTGCGGCAGGTCTCAGATGAACAGCGTCATTCGCGAGCGGAGCGCGTCGCTCAGGAAACTGGCGGTGCCGCCGAATTCGAGGTCGCCGACCAGTTCCTCGTCGCGAATGCCCATCACGTCGCGCGAGGTCTCGCAGGCGACCATGCGCGTGCCCATCCGCCGCGCCACGCGCATCAGGTCCTCGAGCGAGGCGACGTGCTTGTCCCGCATCATCTGCCGCATCATCCGCGCGCCCGCGCCGAAGAAATTCATGTGCGACATCGGCAGCCGCGTCGTGTTCTTCGGCGCGAGAATCGTCATCATTTTCTCCCGCACGCGCTTCCCGGAAACCATTTTCTTCTGCCGGAGTCCGGCCAGCCCCCAGAAAGTGAAAAACATGGAGACCTGCTGCCCGAGCGCCGCCGCGCCCGTCGCGATCACGAACGCTTCCAGGATGCGGTCCAGCTCGCCCGAGAAGATCACCAGCGACACCCGGTCCTCGGGAACGCGTGCTTCCAGATCGACAAGCTTGTCTTCGATGGCTTTCAAACGTGCTTCGAGTTCCAGTACCGGCGCCGCGTGCGGCCTGCCGGCCAATTGCGGTCGAGTCGCCATGGTCGCTCCTCCTCCGTCGAGAGCCGGCGCCGGAGCGAATGCAATGCCGTCGCTGCCCCTCGATAGTCTTGGATGTTGACCTGTCTCTCTTCGTGGGCCTCGTTCTGGAGGGTAGGCGGCTGAAAAGTGCGAGCCGCGGGCCCCTCCTGGAAATCCCTGCGTGAAAACCAGGCGGTGGTCCGAGCTTGATATTGGCGTGCCGGATGTCGGTATGGTTCCGGCACCGTTCGATGTGCGGCGTTGTTTGGAATGAGCCGCGATTGTCGAACGCTTTTGAGTTTCCTGCTCTATGATCCGTTCGGGTGGTCGGCCGGTTTGCCGATGGCCTTCCGGTCCTTTCCAGCCCGAATGGCCGCATTCTACCCCAGTCGGCTGCAATAAGCTCTATCCAAATTCTTATCGGCCGGCCGGGCAAGTCCTGGCACGGACCACCCCCTCCCGCGGCCTTCGAGACCGGCCGGGACCATCGGCGGCAAAGATTCAATCGGGAATTTCAGCCCAGAAGGCTTGTGATAGTATGCCTGCCGGGTCGTTTTCCGCACTCATGGAGGAAATGTTTATGCGCAACACGTTTGTTCGCTGGCTGATTTTGTCGGCTTGCCTGCTGCTCGGTTTCAGCGCGCTCCAGGCGCAGGCGCCGCCAATCCTGTTTCAGCATCCCACCGTCAACGCGAACAGCATCGTCTTTTCCTATGCCGGCAGCCTGTGGTCGGTCAGCCGGAACGGAGGGGTGGCGCAGCGGCTGACGGCCGGCACGCGCGAGGACAGCAGGCCCGTCTTTTCTCCCGACGGTAAGCTCCTCGCCTTCACCGGAGACAACAACGGCAACCTCGATATCTACGTCATGCCGGCCGATGGAGGCAAGGCGCAACGGCTCACCTGGCATCCGGCCGCCGATATCAGCGTCGGTTGGACAAACGACGGCAAGCAAGTGCTGTTCCGCTCGACGCGTTACAGCGTCGATCCTTTGTACAGCCGCCTCTTCACCATGCCCCTCACCGGCGGCTTGCCCACCGCGCTGCCGCTGCCTTGGGCCACGCAGGGCTCCTATTCCCCTCATGGCATGCGGCTGGTCTACGTCCCGTTCCGCAATCACACGCGCTTTGAGACCTGGAAGCACTACCGCGGAGGAATGGAGCCGCGCATCCGCATCGCCATGCTAAGCGACTCGACGGTTACTTCCGTGCCGCGCGGCGACGGCGCCAATATGGACCCGATGTGGATCGGCAAGGATATCTATTTCCTCTCCGACCGCACTGGCGGCCATTTCCGCCTGTATCGCTACGAGGTGGGATCGAAGACGGTGCAAGCGGTCTCGCCCGACGACGGCCACGACATTCTCTCCGCCACCGCCGGCGCGCTCGATACTTCTCATCCGGCCATCGTCTACGCGGAAATGGGGAAGCTGTTTCTGCTCGATGTGAAGTCGGGCAAGATCCGCCAGGTCTCCGTCGCCCTGCACGCCAATTTCCCCGACTCCCGGCCCCATTGGGATAAGGTCGGCACGGAGTTGACGAACCCCGGCATCTCGCCTCACGGCGTGCGCGCCGTGTTCCAGGCCCATTGCGACATCCTGACCGTCCCTTCGAAATACGGCGACGCGCAGGACATCACCCGCACCACCGGCGCTTGCGAGCGCTACCCCGTCTGGTCGCCCGACGGCAAATCGATTGCCTATTTTTCCGACGCCTCGGGCGAGTACGAGCTGTACATCAGCCCGCAGGACGGCATCGGCCCGATACACAAGATCGCCCTGGGCGAGCATCCCACCTACTTTTACAACCCGGTCTGGTCGCCCGACGGCCAGTACATCGCCTTCAACGATATCGCCCAGCACCTCTGGATCGTGGACGTCAAGACGGGCAAGATGACGCTGGTAGCCACGCGCTACTACGACGAATCGGGCAGGCCGTTCTTCCCCGGCTGGTCTGCCGACAGCCAGTGGCTCACCTATACGAACGTTCTCCCCAACGAACTCCACGCCATCTTTGTTTATTCCCTGTCCTCGGGCCAATCGACCCAAATCACCGACGGGATGAGCGACGCGGAGGACTCGCGTTTCGATCCCAGCGGCAAGTATCTGTACTTCCTGGCCAGCACAAACCCGAACACAAGCGGCGAGGTAGGCGAACTCTCCGCGATCGATCATCCCACCGTGTACAGCGCCTATGTCGTGGTGTTGCGCCGCGACGTGCCTTCGCCTCTGGCTCCGCGCCCTGGCGAGGAAGAGGCCTCGCCGGCCAAAACCGAATCCAAGCCGGGAAGCAAGAAACCCGCGGCGGCACCGCCGGCCAAGATGACCATCGATTTCACCGGATTGAGCCAGCGCATTCTCGCTTTGCCAATCCCGCCACGCGCCTATAGAGGTCTGGAAGTTTCAGCGCCGGGTGTGCTCTGGCTCGCCGCCGGGCCGGTGGTCAGTGAAAGCCGCCCCGATCATCCCGCGCTCGCGCTCTATCGCTTCACGCTGAAGGACCGCAAGGCGGAGCTGGTGCTGCCCGTCGTTCAAGACATCGAGCTGTCGGCCGACGGCAAGCACATGCTGATCAAACAGGGTCCGAACTGGCGCATCGTACCGGCGGCGGCCAAAATCCCGCCCGGCGCGGGCATGCTGCACACCGCCGACCTGCAGGTGTACGTCGACCCGCCGCGCGAGTGGGAACAGATGTACAAGGAAGTCTGGCGAGTCGAACGAGACTTCTTCTATTCGCCCCAGATGCACGGCCTGAGCGTGACCAAGGCGGAAAAATACTACGCGCGTTTCGTCCCGGGCGTGGAAACCAACTCCGATCTGAAATATCTGTTCCACGACATGCTGGGAAATCTGACCGTTTCCCACCTGTTCCTGGAAGGGCCTATGGGTGGCCCCAAGCCCACGTCGGTGGGCCTGCTGGGTGCCGATTACACCATCGACCACAACCGCTATCGCTTCTCGCGCATCTTCAGCGGCGAAAACTGGAATCCCGGCCTCCACGCCCCGCTCACCCAGCCCGGCGTGAACGTGAACGTGGGCGATTATCTGCTCGACGTCAACGGCCGCCCTGTATATGGCACCGACAACGTCTATTCCTTCTTCGAGAACACCGCCGGCAAGCAAGTCGTGCTGACGGTCGGGCCCAATCCCGATGGCACGAATGCCCGCCAGGTGACCGTCGTGCCCGTGGCGAGCGAATTGGCCCTGCGCAAACGCGACTGGATTCATCACAATCGCATGATGGTGGCCAAGCTCAGCAATGGCCAACTGGGCTACGTCTATCTGCCCGACACGGCCGAAGGCGGCTGGACGTATTTCAACCGCTATTTCTACTCGCAGATCGGCAAGAAGGGCGTGATCGTCGACGAGCGGTTCAACCACGGCGGCATGCTGGCCAACTACGTGATCGACAAGCTGGCGCAGCCGGTGCTGAGCTATTGGTCGGCTCGCCACGGCCATCTTGCAACCACCCCCGCGGCCATCTTCGGGCCAAAGGTGATGATCGCCAACCACTTCGCCGGCTCCGGCGGCGACTATCTCCCGTTCACGTTCAAGCAGGAGCATGTCGGCACGCTGGTCGGCACGCGCACCTGGGGCGGCCTCGTAGGCATCGGCCGATATCCCATACTGATGAACGGCCTCATGGTGACCGCGCCACAAGGCGCGATCTATTTCCCCAATGGCAAGTGGGACGTCGAGAATCACGGCGTGGATCCCAACGTGAAAGTGGAAATGAGTCCCAACCTGTGGCGCAAGGGACAGGACCCGCAACTGCAAACCGCCGTAGACATCGCCCTGCGCGAATTGAAGGCCCATCCCTACCACATGGTTCCGCGTCCGCCGTATCCCAACTACAACGCGGGCACGCCCATCGGCGCATCCACGGTCAGCTCCGGGAAGCCGGCCGCAACCGGAAAGACCAAGAGTAAAACTCAGAAGTGAACCGGAAGCGCACAGCGCGGCCATTCGACCGCAACTAAAATACGGAGATGGTCTCGCTGCTTGGATGGCAGGGGCACGTTGCAACGTGCCCCTGCCATCTGAGCTGACTTCGGTCGGGTGAGCAAGGAAGAAAACCCTTATCTATAAGTGCCCGTCGACACACTCCAAGCAAAGCGCTCGCTCAATAAGCAGGAATTTATGGTTTTGTGGTTCCCGGATTAAAAATGCTCTGCCGGGAACTGATGGAGGCGCGGGTGGGATTTGAACCCACGAATAGAGGTTTTGCAGACCTCCCCCTTGGGCCTCTTGGGTACCGCGCCGTCGAGCCCTGAGTATAACGGAACTGTGGCGCGGCTGTCAGTCGCTCGCGACGGTTTGGAAAACACGCCGGCCCTCGTGCAAAATTCGAGAGACCGATGAGCCCGCTCCACGGATATCGCGTTCGCGTGGAATCGGACGATCCGGCGAACCCCTCTGCCGGCGCCGCCCACGGCCCCTGCCTCTACCTCGGGCCTCGGGGCCAGCGCTGCGACCGCCCGGCGCTCGAAGACGGCTTCTGCGCTATTCACTCGCTGGACGCCGTCGTGCCCGGTCCCGGGGTCTGGTTCCGGCGTCTGGCGGCACTGCTGGTGGCCGCGGCGATTCTCTGGCCGATCATCGAAGCCTTCCTCGATGAGCTTTCCCATTGGCGCCATTGAACGCCTGCCGGCGGCCTTGCGTCCGAGCGGACAGCGGCCGAAAAACCAGATAGAATGCATGGTCCCGGGCTTTTCCGGATGCCGCCCAGGATGCTATGCTCCCGAACCGCGGGGAGACGAATTCTCTTTTCATTTGAATTGCGGTAACGTGTGTTGTTTCCGCTCCTGGGAATTGTGTCTGCGGGGAGCGGAACTGCGCGTGGGCGCGGGCAAACTCCGCAGAGTGATTCGGCATCGAATCGCTGAAATAAAAAAAGAAGGATGGTATGAGAAACCCGTTCGTGGTGCTTCTGGTTGGGCTGATTTTCACGGCTGGATGCGGAGGCAGCAGCAGCAGCACTAGCAGCGGCCCGAAGCCGACCGCGGTCACGATGAACCCCAGCACGACGCAGCAGATCGACGAAGGCCAAAGCATCAATTTGAACGCGATACTTACTCCTTCCTCCGCGAGTCAGGCCGTGTCCTGGAGCCTCAGCGGCCCCGGCACTCTCTCCAATCAAACGCCCACCGAGGTCACCTACACCGCGCCCAGTTCGGGAGCCGCCGCCACGGCCACCGTCACCGCCGCCGCTACCCAGGCGACCTCGGTCACCGCTTCGCTGACCATTCAGGTCGCGCTGTTGCCCAGCATCACGACCACCTCGCTCCCGTCCGCCACCGAAGGCGCCGTTTACGACCAAACGATCACGGCGGCCGGAGGCACCGGCACACTTACCTTCTCGCTCGTCGGCAGCACCAGCCTTCCCAACGGCTTGATCATGGATTCCACCGGGCACATCACCGGGCTGCCGACCGGCCCGAGCGGCACGACGAATTTCACCGTAGCCGTCACGGACTCGAGCTTCGCAGGTTCGCAGAACGGCGACCAGGAACCTGAGCATCACCGTCAACCTCGCCTCGGCTCCGACGATCTCCCCCGCCACGCTTCCCGGCGGCAACGTGGGAACTCCCTACTATCGAACGCTGACCGTTAACGGAGGCCTGGGCCCGAACTACACCTGGAGCGTGATTTCGGGAAGCCTGCCGGCCGGGCTGAGCCTGACCGGAGCGAATTCCCCCACCGCAACTATCAGCGGCATACCGACCACGATTCAAAGCAACGTAACGTTCGCCATCCAGGTGACCGATTCGAGTATTCCGCCGCAATCCCCTACGCAGGACTACACGGTCTCGATCGGCGCGGCGCTGCCGCTCTCGATAACCACCACTTCCCTGCCGCAGGCCACACTCAATTCGGCCTACACCGGAACCATTTCCGCGCAGGGCGGCACCGGACCCTACAGCTTCACTCTCGATGCGACGTCAGGGCCGCTCCCGCCGGGTCTGAGCTTCAGCTCGGTGAACAATCAGGGAGTGATTTCCGGCACGCCGACAAGCCTCGGGACCTACAACAACATCGTTGTGGACGTGAAGGACTCGGCATCCACGCCGGCGACCGCTCAGCAAACATTCTCCCTGACCGTGGCCACGCAAACGCTCACCATCGGCCCGGCTTCGCTCCCCGCCGGGACCGTTGGCTTCGCCTACAATCGAACGATCACGGCCACCGGCGGCACGGCTCCCTACACCTTCAGCCTCGATCCCGCATCGAACCCGCTCCCGCCGGGCCTGACGTTCACGCCCGGTGCGAGTCAGGCGACGATTTCCGGCACGCCAGGCACGACCGGCGCCTACAGCGGGATTCTGGTCGACGCGCAGGATTCCGCTTCGCCTGCGGCTACGACCCAGAAGAGCTACACGATCACCGTCTACACGCCCACCACCGCCTGCGGCACCGGCAACGAATCGGTGCTCAGCGGTCAATACGCATTCCTGTTGCAGGGCTTCGACGCCCAGGGTCCGGTGGGCCTCGCCGGCTCGTTCACCGCCGACGGCACCGGCAAGATCACCGCCGGCGTCGAGGACATCAATCGCTCGAGCGGCGTCGGAATCAATCTCCCGCTCACAACCGCGAGCAGCTCCTATTCGGTGGGTTCGGACAATCGCGGCTGCCTGACCATCGCCACATCGGCAGGCACCGAGACTTTCCGCTTCGCGCTGGGCTCGATCGCCTCCGGCGTCGCCGCGCAGGGTCACATCGTCGAATTCGACTCCTCCGGCACGAACACGGTCGGCGTGATCGCGAAGCAGGACCCGACGGCGTTCTCGAACACTCAGATCAGCGGCGGCTACGCTTTCGGCGGCTCGACCCCGCTCTCGGGCGGCGGCAAGGCCGGCATCGCGGGCCAATTCACCGCTTCGGGCGGAAACATCACCTCCGGCATGATGGACCTGAATGAAGGCGGAGCGCCGCAATCGCTCACCAGCCTCAGCGGCAACTACAACGTGACCGACACGACGAACGGCCGCGGCACGATGACGCTCTCCTCGCTCGCCACGCCCCTCAACGTCAGCTTCTACGTCGTCTCCGCCCGGAAAATGTTCTTCCTGAGCACCGACGAGCAGTCGGTCAACTCCCCGCTCGCCGGCACCATGCGCCAGCAAACGGGCACGCCGTTCTCGGTGAGTTCGCTTAGCGGCCCGGCCGTCGTAGCCGGCGAAGGCCTGGGCACCGCGCCGGGAACTTCCGAGGTTCAACTCGGCCTGCTGAACGCCGACGGCGCGGGCAACTTCTCTTTTTCTTACGACAAGAATGACGGCGGCACCGTCGGCTCAACAACCGTAACTGGCACCTATAAGGTCGCTTCGAACGGGCGAGTCACGCTGACCGACGGAGCGAGTCTGTCGATCGTCTATTATCTCTTCGCCCAGAACGAAGGCTTCCTGGTGGATACGACGAGCGCGGTCGCGACGGGCACGATCGATCCGCAAGCGGTCGGACCGTTCACGAACGCGTCGCTGACCGGCAACTACAGTTTCGGCGACGCACCGCCGGTGCTGAACAGCACGACACTGAGTTCGGGTGTCGCGACGGCCGATGGCGCCGGCACGCTCTCCGGAATTTCCGACTTGAACAACGACGGCACGCTCGCCGGAGGCCAGTCGTTCAGCACCACCTACAGCGTCTCGGCAAACGGCCGCACGACGCTCGGAACCAACGTGGACATCCTGTACATCATCTCCCCGACGAAGGCCGTGTACATGCCCATCGCGGCGGGAACCACGAACCCGAACATCACCTTCCTCGAACAATAGCCGGAATCGCAGGCCCGCCAGAAAACGGGTCTCCGCTTCGCGCAGGGGCTTCCCACGGGAAGCCCCTTTTTATTGGGGGGGGAACTGGTTGCGCGTGGCGCTTTGGTAGCCACGGTCGGTTCTTTCCCGACCGTGGGCCTGTGGTCGCAAAAAATCTGCTGTTAACCGTCCAGCGAGAATTCGGTCTCAACCGCCTGCGCGTAATCCACGCCATCGACGCCGAAGCCGAAGAGATTGCGGAATTGCCTCTGGAACATATCGAAATCCGTCGCCGAGCGCAGATTTTCCGTCGTGATATGCGGCCACAGATCGCGGATTTCCTTCTGCACGTCGGGGCGCATCTCGAGATCGTCGATCCGAATCCGTCCGCCCTCGTCGACGGCAGGCGTCTTGCCTCCGGCAAGATGGTCGCGGAACAAACGCGTCATCTGCTCGATGGGGCCTTCGGCAATCTGTTTCTCCGCGGTGATGCGCAACAGCAGGCTCAGATAGAGCGGCACCACCGGTATCGCCGCCGCGGCCTGCGTCACCACCGCCTGATTCACCGACACCCACGCGCGCCCGCCCACGCGTTCCGCGAGCGCCTTGTCGATCGCGCACGCCGTCTGCTCCAGATGCTGCTTGGCGCGGCCGATCGTTCCGTCCTTGTAGACTGGCCAGGTGAGTTCCGGACCGATGTAGGAATAGGCGAGCGTGCGCGCGCCCTTCGCCAGCAGGTTTTCCGCGAGCAGCGCTTCGATCCACCATTGCCAATCCTCGCCGCCCATCACGGCCACGGTGTCGGCGATCTCCTGCTCGGTAGCGGGCTCGATCGTCACCTCGCCCACCTGGCCGCGATCCAGATCCACGGTTTTGCTCGTGTACGCCCTTCCAATCGGCTTCAGCACCGAGGAATACGTCTCCCCGTTGCGCGGGTTCACCCGCCGCGGCGCCGCCAGGCTGTAGATGACCAGATCGACCGGCGCCATCGACTCGCGAAGCCGCGCGACCGCTTCCCGCTTGGCTTCGTCGGAAAACGCGTCGAGGTTCAGGCTGTGCGCTTCGAGCCCGTCGCGCCGCGCGAATTCATGAAACGCCACCGTGTTGTAGAAGCCGGCCGTAGCCGTCCGCTTCCCCTCCGGCGGCCGCTCGAGCGCCAAACCAAGCGTCCGCGCGCCGAAACCGTAGGCGGCCACGATGCGCGATGCCATCCCGTAACCGGTCGAGCTGCCGATAACGAGCGCATTCCCGATGCCCGCCCCTTGCGTTTCGAAGAGACCGCGCACGAAAGCAATCTGATCCTCGACGATTCGCCGGCAACCCTCCGGATGCGCATTCACGCAAATGAATCCGCGGGACCGCTGTTCAATCACTTGTTTTGGCATCCAATTCCTCCTCGCCGGTCCTTGTTCACGGGAAACCGCCGAGCCACGGTTTTAGTAGCACAGGCACTCTTGCCTGTGCGGCTGCGAATGACTCGCGCGGCGCACACCCCCGCGGCGCCGAGGTTCACGATTCCCGGAGCACGCCCGCCGCATCCTCCACGCGAACGCGCCGCCGGTCTTCGCCGGCGTGCTCGAGATGAATGCGCACAATCGGCCAATCGGACCGCAGCGTGAATTTCTCCGCCCATTCCACCAGGACGATCGCCGGCCGATCGAACACGTCCTCGAGGCCGAGCGTTTCGAGATCGTGAAAATTCGAAATTCGATACAGGTCCACGTGATAGACCGTCTGGTGGTTGTGAAAAACGTGCACCAGAGTGAAGGTCGGGCTGGTGACGTCTTCCTCGCGCGCGGCGCCAAGCCCGCCGACGATTCCCTTCGCCAGCGTCGTTTTCCCCGCGCCCAGCTCGCCGGTCAGAAAAACCAGCACCGGCGCGCGCAGCCGCCTCGCAAGCCGGCGCCCAAGCTCGGTGGTCTCTTCCGCCGAAGTTGTCATCCACTCGTTCTCAGGCATGGCCGAGGGCCTCGAGCGTGCGCCGGAAAGCGAGCGGAAGCGCGCGAACCAGATCCGTGGCCACGAGAGAAATTTCGCCGCGCCGGTCGGCCACCAAATCGCCCGCCAGCCCGTGCAAATAGACGCCCAGGCCAAGCACCGCGGCCCAATTCGCGGCGCCAAACCACGCCGTGAGCCCGGCCAGCATTCCGGTGAGCACATCTCCCGTGCCGCCGGTGGCCATGCCGGGATTCCCCGTGGAATTGACGAAGGCGCGGCCGTCGGGAGCGGCGACGATCGTCCGGAAGCCCTTGAGCACCACGAACGCGTTCCACGCGCGCGCCGCATCGAGCGCGGTTTCGAGCCGATGCGCCTGCACCTGCGCCGTGCTCGCGCTCACGAGGCGCGCCATCTCGCCCGGATGCGGCGTCACCGCCAGCGGCCCGCTCCGATTCTTCAGTTCCGCGGCGGCGCCCGCGAACGCGTTCAAGCCGTCGGCGTCGAGGATCAACGGCAACGGGCAATCCGCCACCGCCGCGCGAACGAAACGCCTCGTATCGGGATGCGTCGTCAGGCCGGGTCCCATCGCCACCGCCGTCATCCCTTCGAGCAATTCACGCCAGCGGCCGGATTCGATCGTGCGGAACGACACTGTCCCCTTTTCCGTGGCCTCGAGAGGCTCGGTCATCAGCTCGGGCATCGATTGCGCCACGATAGCCAGCACCGGCGACGGCGTCGCCACGGTCACCAAGCCCGCGCCCGACCGCAGCGCGCCCATCCCCGCCAGCGCCGCCGCGCCGGATTTTCCGTAAGAGCCGGCAACGATCAGCGCATGACCATAGGTGCCCTTGTGCGTATTGGCCGCCCGCCGCAAGGGAAGCGAACGAAATTCGCCCGGCTCCAGCCAGTGCAGCTTCAGCGATTCGTCTCCCTCCCACAATTCGCGTGGCGAGCCGATCTCGTGCACGACGAGCCGCCCAACGCGCTCGGCGTTCGGCGGAAGCAGTTGTCCGATTTTCGGCGCGGTGAAGGTGATGGTGGTATCGGCGCGGATCGTGGCTCCGGGCGACTCGAAGGAATCCGACGGCATTCCCGAGGGAATATCGACGGCGACGATCTCGGCATGGGAGGCAAGTCGATTCACGTCGTCGATGGCCTGCGCCACAAGTCCCCGCGCCGGCCCGGTCAGCCCCGTGCCGAGCAGCGCGTCGACCACAATATCCGCCGCGGCCAGCTCGGGCCTGATAGCTTCGAGCGCTTCAGGGGAATTGACGACGTTCACCGAGCCCAGCTTGCGCCAGCGCTCCAGATTCTCCGCCGCGTCGCCCGTCACTTCCTCGGGCAGAGCGAACAGGCGCACCGAAGGCCGGGCCCCGCGCGCGGCCAGATAGCGCGCGACAACGAAACCGTCGCCGCCATTGTTTCCCTTCCCGCACAGCACCACCACACGCCGGCGTTCGAGGTCCGGATGGCGCCCGGCGATGTAGTCGGCGACGCCACGCCCGGCATTCTCCATCAGCTCGAGGCTCGGGACGCCATGGCGCTCGGTGGTGAGGCGGTCGATTTCGCGCATGCGCGCGGCGGTCAGCGCTTTCATGCTGGCCAGTATAACGAAAGGCGAAGGATTCGTGACCGGTGATCCCGAACCGGCAGGGTACGCCGGCCAGGTCTTTCGTAAGGGCACGGCTTCACAGTTTGCCGAAAAATGGGCAGGACTTCGGGGGTCGCGGCTTTAGCCGCGACATATAGCCCTCAAAAACAAAAGGGGCTTCAGCCCCTGAAGCTTCTCAGGCGGCCTTTTTCCGCAACCTGCTCAGCCGTGCCGCAACCACCCGCAAGTCAATGCGGCTTTAGCCGCTGAGGGCTGAATTTTCCAGCGGCCACACAGGCTCCTCACCCCATCCGCGCAACCACCACCGTCTGGTCGTCGAAGGGCTCTTCCGGCGCGCACCAGTTCTTCACCACTTCGATCAGTTCATCGCACAGCCGCTCGGGCGGTTGGTCGCGATGCCGCAGGATTTCGGCCACCAGTCGATCGGGGCCGAATTCCTCGCCGTAGGCGTTTTCCGGTTCCGTCATTCCGTCGCTATAAGCGACCAGCAGGCTGCCCGGCTCGACCTCGATCGATGCCCGTTCGTAGACGCAGTTGTCGAGCAGCCCGATGACGGGACCGCCGCGATCGAGCTTGACGATGCGATCGCCGTTAATGAAAAAGGGCGGCAGATGCCCCGCGTTCGTGTAGTCGAGCCGGCGCGTGGAGCTGTCGTATATCGCGAAAAAGAACGTGGCGTAGCGGTCGTCGGAAGTATTCAGCAGCAGGTGGCGATTCAGGCGCAGAGCGAGCGCGGCGGGATCGACGGCAGGCATGCCGTCGGAAATCACCAGGCTGCGCAATGCCGCATTCAGGCTGGCCATCAGCAGCGCCGCGGAGATCCCCTTCCCGCTGATATCGGCGACGGCGATCGCCACGCGATGCGCGTCGAGCTGCAGGCAATCGTAATAGTCGCCGCTCACGATCCGCGCCGCGCGGCACACGGCGCCGAGTTCGAAACCGGGCATCGCCGGCAGCGAACGCGGGAAGAGCTGCGTCTGCACTTCGCGGGCGATCGTCAGCTCGTTTTCGAGGCGCTGCCGCTGGCGCTGTTCCTCGAGCAGGTCCTCGATCGACGCCGTCATCGAGTTGAACGATTCGGCCAGCGCTCCCAGCTGGTCGCGGCGCTCGATCAAGATGCGATGCGAGAAATCGCCCGCTTTCACGTGGTGGGTGGCCTCGTCGAGATTGTTGACCGTGCGCGTGATCGTGCGCGTGATCACCATCCCGGCAATGAAGGCCAGCAGCCACAGAACGATGAACAGCCCGGCAACGATCACCAGCAGGGCGACAACCACCCATTCGAATTCGCCCAGCGATCCCGCGATCCGTTCGCTCATGCTGGAGGACCGCAGCGAAAACGTGGCAACCAGAGGAAGCGAAACAGGCTGCGCGCCCGGATGGGCAATTCCGACGGCTTTGAACGTCGTTGCTCCGACGATGCGCCTGTCGAGCCAGTTTCGCGGTGGGGCAAGAACGCGATTTCGCGTGGAAACCGACGGCCCCATCAATCCGCCGAACCCGAGGGTGATCGGTCCAAGCTCCGGAGACAGGGCGTCCAGAAGGCGGGGTGAAATCGGAAGCCGGGCGCGCGCCTCCACCCAGCGCGAATCCGGCAACTGCCCAACCGTATCCGCTTCGATCCAGAGCTTGCCGCCGCGTTCCACCATCTGCGCCGGGCCGGCGGAGGAAACCGTGCCTTCCGTCGAGTGCGCGGCCGGGGAAAACTCGATCAAGAGGCCCGGCAAACGATCCTGAACCGATTGCACCAGCACCTGGATCGGCGCGGCACGATCAAGCGATTCCGGCGTAGCGGAGGGAACGGCGATCACCCGCGCCAGCGAGAGCGCTTCGTGGCTCGTCGCCGACACTTGCTGCATACGGTCGTGGAAATCGTCATGAAGCAGATGCGCGGCCACTTCGATGTCGGCCATGTACGTCAGGATGCCGCCCATCGCGAACAGCAGCACCACCGGCACCAACCCGATGAAAATGTAGGCGAGAATCAGCCGGTTGCGCAGCTTCCAGAGCAGCCGGCCGGCGATCCAGCGGCGCGAACGCACCAGCAGGAAAACGATGGACACGAAGAAGGCAAGCCACAGGAAACCGGTGGCCGTCGAAACCGCCCCCGGTGCCGGTTGCCACCCGAGCACCTGCGCCACCTGGACGATGACGAAGAGCGCGATCAGCAGCACCGCCAGGCGGTCCACCACGGACGCGCGGCGCCAAAGCGCTCGGAGGATTCTTCCCATCGCCATTTCCGCTATCCCGCTCGCGGCGCCCGCCGTCGCGCCACGGGTTCGCCGATGTCAACTTTGATTTTACCCGCGCGCGGCCCGGTTCAACTGGCTGTGGCGCCGCCCGTACGAGAAATACAGGATCAGCCCGAAGGCAGCCCAGGTGAGGAACGCCAGCCAGGTGTTTTCCGGCAATCCCGCCATCAGCGCAAGAGAAATGAGGGCGCCAAGAATCGGCACGAGCGGCACCCAGGGTGTGCGGAACGGGCGCTCGAGGTTCGGCTGCTTGCGCCGCAGTACCCAGAACGCCCAGGCAAACGATGACGAACGCCGACAGCGTGCCGATATTCACCAGCTGCGCCAACTCCGAAATCGGAAGAAACGATGCGGCGATGGCCACCGGAATCCCGACGACGATCGAGGAAATCCAGGGAGTGCGGAAGCGCGGATGAACTCGCCCGGCCCAGCCCGGCAACAGGCCGTCCTGCGACATCGTGTAAAAGATGCGCGACTGGCCAAGCAGCATCACCAGCATCACGCTGCCGAGGCCGGCCACCGCTCCGATGTTCACCAGAATGCTGCCCCAGCGCACGCCGGTCGCGTTCACTCCGACGGCCACCGGGTCGGCCACGTTCAGCGACGTGTAGGGCACCACGGCGTTCAGCAGTCCGGCGACGATGATATAGAGGACCGTGCAGATCACCAGCGAGCCGATGATGCCGATCGGCATGTCCTTCTGCGGATTGCGTGCCTCCTGCGCCGTGGTGGAAACGGCGTCGAATCCGATATACGCGAAGAAGATCACGCTCGCCCCCCTCAGCACGCCCGACCAGCCGAAATGGCCGAAATGGCCCGTATTCGGAGGAATGAACGGGTGCCAGTTGGCGGCGGCGATCGCCGGATGCTTGCTGACGAAAATCGCGGCCAGCGCGATGAACACCAGCACGACGGAGACCTTGATCATCACGATTGCCGAATTCAGGTTCGCCGATTCCTTCACCCCGACCACGAGAATCGTCGTGATCACCAGAATCGCCAGCAGCGCCACCAGGTTGAATGCCCCGGTCGCATGCGGCAGCGTTGCCGGATTGATCCCGGCTTTCTGGATGGCCGGCAGGGCGTTGCTCAGCATCTGCCACTGACCCTGAAACAGAATCAGCTTGGTGCCGGGAACGGCGGTGAACTGCGGCGGGAGGTGGAGATTGAAATTGGCCAGCAGAGCCGAAAGATATCCGCTCCAGCCCGAAGCCACCGTCGCCGCTCCAAACGAATATTCCAGGATCAGCGCCCATCCGATGATCCAGGCGAAAATTTCGCCGAGCGTGGCGTAGGCGTAGGTGTAGGCCGAGCCGGCAATCGGGATGAGCGAGGCGAACTCCGCGTAGCAGAGGCCGGCAAACGCGCAGCCGATGCCGGAGATGATGAAGGAGATGACGATGGCCGGCCCGGCGTAAAGCGCGGCGGCCTGGCCTGTGAGGACGAAGATGCCGGCGCCGATGATCGCGCCGATACCGAGCGTGATCAGGTTTACCGGGCCCAGGGTGCGCCGCAGCCCGCCCTTTTCTCCCTTTGCTCCTTCGAGGAGTTCGTTGATCGGCTTCGTCGCCAGTAGCTGGCTGCCCATCCCTGATCCTCCCTCGCGCGCCCGCGCGGCTCTCGCCCGCGCCCTCGCGCCGGAAATCGCCGGCCACCGAAGCCCTCCGAGCGGCTCCCGCGCGCCGGCGTGGCCCCTTACCGTGGACTTCGGAAAACCCTGCCGGCAAGTTCCCGATATTCGCGGACGCGCGCCGCCGGATCCCTTGCGGCGACGATGTCCCGCGCCACGGCCAGCGAATCCGCCCCGGCACGCCAAACCTCTTCAGCCTGCTCCAGGCGTGATGCCACCGATGGCCACCAGCGGCTTGCGCGTGCAGCGCCCGGGCGCGGCGCAACCCTTCGACTCCCACCGTCGGATCGGCGCCTGCCTTGGTTGTGGTGGAGAAAATCGGGCCAAAAGCGATATAATCGGCCGAAGTGGCATCGGCCTCGCGCACCTGATCGAGCGTCGTGCGTCGAGAACCCAACCCAGCTATCCGGCCCAACGATCGCTCGCGCCGCCGACACCGGCAAATCGTCCTGGCCCACGTGCACCCCGCCCGCGCCCACAATCGCCGCGATATCGGGCCGGTCGTTGACGATCAGGCGAACGGGGAATTTTTCGAGGCGTTGGACGAGGCTTCGCGCAGGTTTCGTAAATCTCGGCGCGAGGAACCCGGTTTATCCCGGTACTGGATCAATTCCGCTCCTGCCGAGGCCAGCGCATTCGGCGAGATCGACCGCCGAGGGACCGGTCAAAACGGCGTCCATAATGACGTAGAGCGAGGGAAAGGCAAGCGCCATCGGCGGCTACTCGGCGCCGGCGTCTTCACCAGCCGATCGAGGAAACCGGTATCGAAGCGGCCGGCGATGAAATCGGGGTCGGCCAGGATCTGCCGGTGCAGCGGAATGGTGGTTTGAACGCCCTCGATGACGAAAATCTCCAGGGCGCGGCGCATCCGGGCGATCGCCTCGTCGCGGTCGCGGCCGTGCGCGATGAGCTTGGCGATCAGCGAATCGTAATAGGGAGGGATCGACGGCCTCGGCGTAGGCCGCCGTATCGACGCGCACGCCGGGCCCGCCGGGAACGCTGAAAGGCCGTGATCGTGCCCGGCGAGGGACGGAACGTCTCCGGGTCCTCCGCGTTGATGCGGCACTCGATGCGAGTGCCCGCGGAACTCGACCGCATCGATGGCCTCGTCGAGCCGGTCGCCGGCGGCGAGCGGATCTGCGCTTTGACCAGGTCGACGCCCGTGACCATCTCCGTGACCGGGTGCTCCACCTGGATGCGCGTGTTCATCTCGATGAAATAGAGCTGGCCGCTCTCGTCCATGAGGAACTCGACCGTGCCGGCATTGGTGTAGCCGATCTGCCTGGAGCGCCTCGACCACCTGGGCGCCGATCGCGCGTCGCAGCGTCTCGGCGTCGAGCGCCGGCGACGGCGACTCCTCGATCAGCTTCTGGTGGCGGCGCTGGATGGTGCATTCGCGCTCGCCGAGATGGACCACGTTGCCGTGCTGATCGCCCAGCACCTGGAACTCGATGTGCCGCGGATGCTGCGATGAACTGCTCGAGGTAGACGTCGGGGACGCCAAAGGCCTGCTCGGCCTCGGTGCGCGCCGTGCGAAAAGCCGCGATCAGGTCGTCGGGACCCGCGACCACGCGCATCCCCCGGCCGCCGCCGCCTTCGGCCGCCTTGATCATGAGCGGATAGCCGATTTCCTCGGCGATGCTTCGCGCGGCATCTTCATCGCCCGACCACGCCGTCCGAGCCGGGAATGATCGGCACGCCCACCTCGGCCATCTTCTGGCGCGCGCGGTCCTTTTCGCCCATCAGCCGGATCATGTCCGGGGACGGGCCGATGAAGGTGATATGGGAGGCTTCGCAGACCTCGGCGAAGTTGGCGTTTTCGGAGAGGAAGCCGTAGCCGGGATGGATGGCGTCGGCGTTGGTGATTTCCGCGGCGCTGATCACGGCCGGAATGTTCAGATAGCTGTCGGAGCTGAGCGCGGCGGCCCGATGCAGACCGCCTCGTCGGCAAACCGCACGTGCAGCGAGTTCCGGTCCGCCTCCGAATAGACCGCGACGGTCCGGATGCCCCAGTTCCTTCAGGCGTGGATGATCCGCAGGGCGATTTCGCCGCGGTTGGCGATAAGGATTTTTCGGAACATGCCGCTGCAGGCCGGTCGCGCCGGGCCGCTCGGCCGGATCGCGAAGAGCGGCTCGCCGTATTCCACCGGCTGGCCGTTTTCGACGAAGATGCGCGACGATTTCGCCGGCCACGTCCGACTCGATTTCGTTCATCAGCTTCATCGCTTCGATGATGCAGAGCACATGGCCGGTATTCACGTGGTCGCCCACGCGTACGAAAGCCGGTGCGCCGGGGCTGGGCGCGCCGTAATAGGTCCCGACGATCGGAGATTTCACAATGTGGACCTTTTCGGCGGCTTCGGCTTCCGCGGCGGGCGGTGCGGGTTGGGCCGCGGCCGGCGCGGCCGGTGCGGCAGCCGCCGGGGTGACATCCGCGGCAACGGGCACCGCGGCGGGCGCGGCTGCGGCGACAGGCCCTCCAGCCGCCGGCTTCTTCAGCCGGACGTGGAATGCGCCGTCGGAATACTCGAATTCCTCCAGGCCGTGCCGCTCCATCATTTTGAGCGCCCGCTCAACTCCGCCCCAATCGGGCTCGGAGGCTGCGGGAAGCGTCGGTTTTTTCTTTGCGGCCATTCACAGCTCCAGAAAATCACGCGGGGCGTCGGTCAATAGTTCGGGACCGCCGGGGAGCACCAGGACGTCGTCTTCGACGCGGATGCCGCCGGCCCCTTCCAGGTAAACGCCCGGCTCGATTGTTACCACGCTCGAGGCATCGAGCGGCATCGACTGGCCCCGGCCGAGACGCGGCTCCTCGTGCACTTCGAGCCCAAGACCGTGGCCGGTACTGTGGACAAACGCCTTCTCCAGCCCATAGCCGCGCAGCACCTCGCGGGCCGCCGAATCGGGAGCCGAGCATGGCGCGCCCGGCCTCAGGGCCTGGCAGGCCGCCGCTTGCGCTTCGGCTACCGCGCGATACCACTGCCGCACGCGCGCCGGCGCCCGACCCAAGTATACCGTCCGGGTCAGGTCCGAACAGTAATGGCGGAGTATAGCACCCATGTCGATGACCACCAACTCGTTCGGACGGAAAGCTTTGGTGGTGGCTCGGGCATGTGGCAACGCGCCGCGAGCGCCCGAGGCGACGATGGTTTCAAAGGCCGGGCCGCTCGCTCCGCCACGCCGCATCCGGAACTCGATGTCGGCCGCCAGGTCGCATTCGCGCACCCCCGGCCGTATCAGCGAGAGAGCCTCGACGATCACCTTGCTTCCGAGTCGCGCCGCTTCCCGCATCCGCTCGATTTCGTCCGCGTCTTTCACCCGGCGCAACTGTTCGACCCAGCCCACAACCGGCCGCCAGCGTATTTTGCCGCCCGATGCCTTCCGTAGCCGGGCCGCTTCGGACACGGTGACCCGCGCTCCTTCGAATGCCGCGCGGCCCCGGAATCGCCGGCGCACCAGTTCAGCCCCCGCAGCCGCCGCGAGCGGGCCCTTGACGATCTTCAGCCCGATGCGCGTGGGCGCCAGTTCCTCGCCCGCCTGGGTCGTAAACCGGGAATCGGTGAGCAGAGTGGCGCGAGTGTGCTCCACAAGCAGCGCCCCGGAATCGCCCGTGAACCCGCTCAAATAGAAAACGTTCGGAATATGGCTCACGAGCAAGGCATCAACCCCGCCCCGCTCCATGAGCTCGCGCAGCCGAGCCAGCCGTTGCCGCCGAGGAGAGATGATCATTCGTCCCTTTCAGCCCGAAGCCGCTCCAAAGGCCAAGCCGAGTGTCGCCGGGCCATGCCGCCGCGGTCAAGAGGCTAGAGAGCCTGTGTCGCAACCCGGTTTTTCGGAAGGGCACGGCTTCAGCCGTGCCGTGAGCCATGGATCATCAACGCGGCTTTAGCCGCTGTAGTGGAATTTGCCAGCCGCCACACGGCCTCTGGTGTGAGGTGACGGGGTGATGCCAGAAACGGCATCGAAACGACGTCCGCCCGTGATCTTTTCAGATCGCGTCGCCGCGCCCTGTCCACGCAGACGCTCCCATTGTCAATCCGCCCATCCGCCCGCTAAACTACGCGCACCCCGCGTGCAGTCTCCCAGCACCCCAAACCGCGCCCTACCACGCAATTGCCCGCAAAGAACACCAACGAGTGACACCCTGAAAAATTCATCTCACTGATAAAAAGCCACTTCCACACCGTTCAGCTCGTCCACCTGTCCCGGTTAACGCCCGCGCGCGACACCCTGAACCAGTATCCGCTCATTGAAAACACAACACTTCCCGCCACTCTAAATGGCCTGTGACACCCTGAAGCAAGCCTGTGACACCCTGAAAAGGTTCCTGCAAGCCTGGAGTGGAGCGGGCAAACCCCACGCGTGAACTAAACGCGTGGGGCACTTTGGACTCGAGATCGGGCCTAGCCGCGGACGGTGAGGACCGGGCAGGCAGCCTGGCAAACGATCCGATAAGCGTTCGCGTGAGGCAGATGGCCCACCGCCGCGCCGCCGCCACGAATGCCGAGCACCAGCAGATCGGCTTCGACCGATTGGCAGGCTTCGAGGATGCGATCGACCGACGGGCCGAAGCTGACGAGGAACTCGGGATAGCACCAGAGGTCCGAGCCGGGTGGCAACATGCCGGAAAGCCGCTCGGTGAAGAACTGCCGCAGGTGAGTGATCGTCTCGGTCGAAAGGTCCTCGGTGTTTTCGACCACGTGCAGCAGCGTGAGCGATGCCTGATGTTCCTGAGCCAGTGAAAGAGCGTAGGGCAAGGCGGTTCGCGAGTTCGTGGTGAAATCGGTCGCGAAGACGATGTGCTTCAACTCAACTTCCGTCGGCGGCTGCTTCGCCACACCCGGGCCGACGGTAAGAACCGGAAGAGCCGACAGACGGAACACGCGCTCGGCAACCGAGCCGAGGAACATCTTTTCGAAGCCGGTGCGCCCGTGCGTGCCGAGAACGAGCAGATCGGCATCGTAGCGGGACGCGATGCCCGAGATCACTGTCCACACGTCACCTTCCTCGATCACGGCCTGATGGGGCACTTCGCGCAGGCGGCCGGAAATCAGCAGCGCCGCCATTTCCTGCTCGGCGGCCTGGCGCACCAGATCGATCATGCCGTGGGAAGCTTCCGGAGGCGTCAGCGTGTACAGGTCCGGCCGGATGGCGTGGGCGACGTAGACGTGCGAATCATAACGGCGAGCGATGGCCAGCGCATAACTCAGCGCCCGTTCCGACGCCGGTGAAAAATCAGTCGCCACCACAATATTGCTGAGCTCGACGCGACCTGGTGTCTCCACCGGACTCACCTCCATGGAACTCGCGATCGGCTGTCTTTCTTGTTCGCTCATGTCTCCGCTCCCCCGTGGAAGGACTACCTGCAGGACATACCCGTGCACTTCCCTTGCCAGAACCTTTGGCACTAACAGCTTGCACGGAAAGGAATTACAGATTTCCTCATGTTGGGCCGGCCTCTTGCTGCGCGTCTTGGCGCACGATCTGCGCCGGGCAGCACAAACCTACTCGCGTCAGGGGATTCCCCGGCCAAGCGGCTGGGAGCGGGCAAGGCCTTGCAGGAGCGCAAGATGGGGAGGGTCGAGGCGGGCGCCGAGGTGTGGCAGCGGGAATGCTCGCAATAGATAGATAAAGGGGGGAAAAATGGACGAGCCTGAAGTGGTACGGGGGAATCCAAGACAACAGTTGCTGGAGAGGCTGCGCGAGTTCGAGCAGGCCGGGAATGAAGTCACTCGGCAGCGGACACCGGAGCGGAGGAAGGAAAGCCTCGTGAAACTGCGCGAGGCCACCGAGCAATTGCGCGCGCATCTGGCGCGGCATCTTGCGCCGAAAGAGCTGGCCGAGTGGCGCGAGCTGCCCGACAGCGACATTGAAATCGCCGCCTTTGGCTACGAACTGAAAATGGAGCATGCCGATCTGCAGCGCGAACTGGGCGATCTGCTCCTCGATATCGACGCGTACGAAGCGGCGCTCGACAGGGAGGAAGCCGCGACGCAGATCCGGTTGACGTGCAAGGCGCTGGCGATGCGCATTGCGCGGCACGCCGCCGGCGAAGAAGCGGAATTGGGGAGATATATAGCGTGAAAGCCATGACCGAGACCAACACAGTAGTGGCTGCGGCCATTCGATTGGCGGTGGCCGAGGATCGCGAAGCATTGCGCGCCATGTACCAGACATTCGAGCCGAGGCCGGCATCGCTTGGGCTGCCGCCACGGGTGAAGATCGATGAATGGCTCGACCGGGTGGCGTCTTCCGTGAATTTCCTGGCGCTGCTTGAAGGGAAGCTGGTGGGGCACGCGGTGCTGTGCCCCGAAAATGGAACCGGTGAAGTGGCTATTTTCGTTCACCAGGATTATCGGGGCCAGGGGATTGGCCGGCAGTTGCTGACCAGCCTGGTGGAAGAGGGGCAGCGTTCGGGTCTTCGGCGCGTGTGGGGCATGACCGAACTCGACAACGTGCCGATGCTAGCCTTGGCGCATGCGGTAGGATTCGTCGCCGATGCCGATCCTGGAATGTTCCACATGAACTTGCAGACGGGCCCGGAAACGGCACCGCGCCGCGGCTGATCCACCCGGCTATTCGCAAACCAAGGAAATTTCCCTCATGGTGTGAGCAGGTTCCCACGACTTCCCGCCTAGTTGGCGCGAGTGATCGGCTCACAAACGCAAAGCGCGCCCCCGCCACACACTCGCTTTTCCTGCCGGCAATGCCTGCGCCGTCGCGCGCCTGAAAAAGCTGAATGCTTGGGGAGAAAGTCCGAAAAAAAAGGGCGACGGCTGGAGGCGTGACTGGTTTCCGGCCGAAAGGCCGGTGCGCCACCTTACTTCTGGCGCATTCTCTTAGTCACGCTCAGCCGTCGCCCGGAGGGTCCGTTGGCAGTGTTCGGCCGCTTCGATTCGCTCCCGATCGAAGCACAAGCCAGTCGTTCGATGGTGATGGGCGCTTCCCTTCCCATTCACTTCTTGCAACTGGCCTTTTCAGCCATCACTACCTGCCGGCCGGTCCCTCACATCTCTTGCCTCGTTTAGGGAGCACGCCGCCTGCCAAACAAACTGGTTTGAGACAAGTTACAGATTGTTATCGTTTTACGCACTTTCCGCCCTCCGCTGGGAAGGATTCCCCACCCGCGACTGCGCCTTTCAACGCTTCCCGCGTGCGTGTTTTCCAGCGCTTGGCATGGGCACCCCGGCCGGGAAGGAGCAAACGCCTGCCCCGGGGAATGTTAGGCCTGGCAGCCCATTTGGCAAGCGGTATGCTCTCGTAACAGCAAGGAGACCCCGCCATGAAACACACTCCCCAGGTAAAACCGCGTGGCCGCACCGCCAAGGGATGGCATGCGGCTCATCCCGCACCGGCGCCCAAAACTCCCTTTCTGGTGACAGGAAAAGGCAAGCGCCGGGGCAAGTCAGCCAAGGTCCTTCCCTTCCCACCCCCGAGCGCGTGACCGGCGATGTAAAACCGCTCGTCGCTCCCCCGGCGGAGATAGCTCTTGGCCTGACTTCCGCCGAGGCTGCGGCACGTTTGCACCGGGAAGGGCCGAACATCTTTCCCACCTGGCGGCCGACGGGGCCATGGAGGCTCCTGGGCGGGCAGATGGTCCATCTGCTCGCCTTGATGCTGTGGGTGGCTGGCGGCTTGGCGATTCTGGCCGGGATGTCGGAACTCGGCGTTGCCATATTCCTGGTCATCCTTCTCAACGGCATTTTCGCCTTCTTGCAGGAACGCCGCGCCGAGCGGACGGCCGAGAAGTTGCGCGATCTGCTGCCACGCCGGGCGCGCGTGCGGCGCGACGGCGCGCTCGTGGAAATCGACGCCGCGGACCTGGTTCCCGGCGACATCGGTCTGCTCGAAACGGGAGACCGCATTTCCGCCGACCTTCGTCTTCTCGAAACGCACTCGCTCTCGATCGATCGCTCGACGCTCACCGGAGAGAGCCTGCCGTGGAATGCGCGAGAGGGCGAAACCGTGTTCGCGGGCAGTTTCGTCACCGAGGGAGCGGCCAGCGGTCTGGTTCTGGCCACAGGGAAAAGGACGCGCCTCGCCGAAATCGCCGCGCTCGCGCGAGAGAGTTTCCGGCCGCGCAGCCCGCTGGCACGTGAACTTGATCGGGTGGTGCGAATCATCGCGTTGGTTGCGGTGGGCGTGGGGACGTTGTTCCTGACGGTCGCGGCGCTGGTCGGCATCCATTTCAACGAAGCCGTTCTCTTTGCGATCGGCGTGACCGTCGCGCTCGTGCCGGAGGGGCTGTTGCCGACCGTGACGCTGTCGCTGGCCATGGGAGCGCAGCGGATGGCGCGCGGGCGCGCGTTGGTCCGCCGACTGGAGTCGGTCGAGACGCTGGGCTCGACCACTTTCATCTGCACCGACAAGACCGGGACGCTGACCGAAAACCGGATGGCGGTGATCGAGGCGTGGACGCCGGCCGGAACGGCGCACATTCGGGGCCGGGGCTACGAACCGCGGGCGACGGTCGACGTCGAGCCCGAGGCGCGTGGCGCATTGCTCGACCTGGGACGAGCCGCGGCGCGCGTATCGACGGGATTGGTGGTCGAAGAAGACGGGCGCTGGGTGGCGCGGGGGAATCCGCTCGAGGCGGCTTTCGACGCTTTCGCGCGCCGCCTCGGCATCGAACCCGCGGCCGAGGATCGGCGACAGCCCATCCGCCGGCGATTCCCTTTCGATCCGAAGCGGCGCCGCATGGCCGTGATCGCCGGCGACGAGCTTTTCGTCAAGGGCGCTCCGGAAGCGGTGTTCGAACGCGTGAGCCTGGTTCCCGAAGAAGCGCGCCCCGCGCTGCACGAAATGGCCGCACGCGGCCTGCGCGTCCTGGCCGTTGCCGGGCGCGCGGCGGTTGAGGCCGATCTCTCCGGCTCTGCCGACGCGGCGGAGACCCACCTTCGACTGCTCGGGCTGGTGGGAATCGAAGATCCGCCGCGGGCGGGAGTGGGCGAATCGATTGCCTCTTGCCGCGAGGCGGGGATACGGGTCGCCATGGTTACCGGCGACCACCCGGTGACCGCGCGCGCCATCGCCAGCGAAGTCGGGCTGCTCGGGGCTGAAGAGCTGGTTCTCGAAGGCAGCCAGCTGCCTCGTGACGACGCGATGCTTGGCGCGCTGGTCGATCGCGACGGCGTGGTGATCAGCCGCGTCAGTCCGGAGGACAAACTTCGCATCGCTCGCGCCTTGGAGCGGCGCGGGCACGTCGTCGCGATGACCGGAGACGGCGTCAACGATGCCCCGGCCCTGCACGCCGCGGCCATCGGCATCGCCATGGGAGAGTCGGGCACCGACGTTGCGCGCGAGGCCGCCGACCCGGTTCTGCTCGACGACAATTTCCGCACGATCGTCGCGGCGGTGATCGAAGGGCGCACCACGTTCGCCAACACCCGCCGCTTCCTCACCTATCACCTCACGTCAAACGTCGCCGAACTCACTCCGTTCATTCTGTGGGCCATTTCCGGCGGACGTTTCCCGCTGGCGCTCGGGGTGCTTCAGATTCTGTGCTTCGACGTGATCACCGACGCGCTTCCGGCGCTCGCGCTCGGCGCCGAACCGCCCAGTCCTCGCGCGCTCGCGAGACGGCCCGAAGGCCGGCACCTGCTGGACTGGCCGGTGCTGGCGCGGGTGTTCGGCGTGCTCGGACCGGCGGAATCTGTTATGTCGATGGTCGCGTTCGTCGCATCCTTTTGGGCGATGGGGTGGCGATGGGGCGAGGCGTTTCCGGCGGGGCATGCTGTAGCGGTGGCTTCCGGGGCGGCGTTTGCGGCGGTGATTCTGGGACAAGTGGGGAATGCGTTCGCATGCCGCAGCGCAACGGCGTGGCCGGGCCAGCTCGGGTGGTTTTCGAACCGGCTGCTGCTCATGGCGATTGCGGTGGAGTTGCTTCTGCTGATCGTCTTCCTGTACGCCGGACCCGTAGCGCGACTTCTGGGGCAGGCGCCGCCCAACCACGCCGGCGCGCTGGTGGCGGTGGCGGCGATTCCCGCCATGCTTGTCGTGGACGCTGTTTGGAAGCGATGGAAATCGGCGCGGCGCGTTCGCGTTGGGCGCCAGTTTAACAGTGGGGAAAAGCATTAACGCAGAGGGCGCGGAGGAATTCACGTATCGATGAATTCCGGGCTGGCGCACTTCGCGAGAAATGGGGTCAGCACTCTATGCCGTAGGCGTTTTGCGCGTATTGGCGGAGCATGCGCTGGGTGTTGAAAAACGAGCCGTTGAAGGCGATGGCGGAGACCATCACCGCGCAATAGGCGTCCGGACGGCCGTAGAACATGGGGACGATGACGCTCTCGAGTTTTTCGTAGAGGGACGCGGCTTCGGCAACGGGATCGCCGGGGCCATTCTCGTTGTGGCCGATGGACCAGCCGGTGACGCCTTCGATGTGCCCTTCGAGCCACCAGCCGTCCAGAATGCTGAGGCTGGGGATACCGTTGAGAGCGGCCTTCATGCCGCTGGTTCCGGAGGCTTCCTGGGGGCGCTGCGGCGTGTTCAGCCACAGATCGACGCCAGAGGTGAGGAAGCGGGCGCGATGGAGGTCGTAATTTTCGACGTAGACGACCGGCACGCGGTCCGCCAAGCGCTCGGCGGCTTGGAAGATGTTGCGAATCGCCTGGCGGCCGCTCGAATCGAGCGGATGGGCCTTGCCGGAATAGATGATCTGCAAGGGACCGATGCGCGTGGCGATAGAGCGCAAACGCTCGAGGTCGGTGAGCAGCAGCTCTGGCCGCTTGTAGCCCGTGGCTCGGCGGGCGAAGCCGATCGTGAAAACGGAAGGGTCGAGCGCGATGCCGGAATGCTCGCGGATTTCCTCGAGCATCGCGGCCTTGGCGACGGCGTGGGCGGCGGCGACTTCCTGGGTCTCGATGCCGACGGCGTAGCGGAGATAGAGATTGTCGCGCCGCCATTCGGGGATGTGGCGGTCGTAGAGGGCGGCGAAAGGGGGTGAAGTCCAGCGAGCGGCATGGACGCCGTTGGTGATGGCGCGCACCGGATAGTTGGGGAACATGCCGCGGGAAATCTCGCCGTGGCGCATGCCGACTCCGTTGATGTAGTGGGAGGCGTGGAGGGCGAGGTTGGTCATGTTGAGCAGGCCGTCGTGGAAGCGGCCGGCACGCTCGAGTGCTTCAGCGCGCTCGCGGCCGAGCACGCGTTCGGAGAGCTCGCGGGAAAACTGGTCGTGACCGGCCGGGATGGGAGTGTGGGTGGTGAAGACGCAGCGGCGGCGCAAGGCGTCGAGATCGTCGCGCGTCGCCGCGGAGAGCGGGCGGCCGGCGAGGCGCTGCTCCACCAGGGCGACCGAGAGCAGGGCGGCGTGGCCCTCGTTCATGTGGAAAGTATCGATGGAACTGTAGCCGAGCGCGGCGAGCAGGCGCACGCCGCCGATGCCGAGCACGACTTCCTGGCAGAGGCGGTAGCGATCGTCGCCGCCGTAGAGCGTGTCGGTGAGCCTGCGATCCGAGGGAAGGTTCGGCTCGAGGTCGGTATCGAGGAAGTAGACGGGAACGACGTGGCCGCCGATGCCCTGGATCTGCCAGCGCCAGGCGCGCACGCGCACTTCCCTGCCCTCGATCTCCACCGTCACCTGCGGTTCGACCGGAGCGAGCAAATCCTCAGGGTGCCAGTCCTCGGGCAATTCCTTTTGATTGCCTGCCGAATCGAGTTGCTGGCGGAAATAGCCACGGCGATAGAGCAGCGTAACGCCGACCATCGGCAGGCCGAGATCGGCCGCGCTCAAGAGCGTATCGCCGGCCAGCACGCCGAGGCCGCCGGAATAGGTAGGCAGCGCCGGGTCGAGGGCGATCTCCATCGAGAAATAGGCGACGCGGGGATCCATTGGCGAATTGCGCCGGGCGCGGGCTGCCGGAATCAGTCGGAGGTGGCCGCTTCCTCGGCTTCCTCTCCGTGGATGAGGCCGAACTTTTTCATTTTGTAGCGGAGCGCGTCGCGGCTGATATCGAGCAGGCGCGAGGCCTGGGTTTGATTGCCGTGGGCCTGATCGAGCGCAAGCATGACCATCGAGCGCTCGATCTCCTCGAGCGAGGTGCCGCCCTCGGGAATCGAGAGGGGCGGCAGGCGGCGCCCGCCGGGCAGAATTTCGCCGACCGCGGGCGAAGAGGCGCGCTCGAAGGCGGTGAGGCCGGCGTGCGGCTGGGTGACGGCGAACGGCAAATAGCTGGGGCGCAGCAACGGCTCGTCCTCGAGGATCATCGCGCGCTCGATCGCGTTGCGCAGCTCGCGCACGTTGCCCGGCCAGTCGTAGGCGATCAGCAGCCGGCGCGTCTCGTCGGTGATGCCGCGGACGGATTTTCGGAACTTGCGGTTGTAATCCTGGATGAAATAGTCGACGAGCGGAAGGACGTCCTCTTTGCGCTCGCGCAACGGCGGGATGTAGATCGAGATGACGGCAAGACGGTAGTAGAGATCCTGGCGGAAATTGCCTTCGCGGACCGCCTTCTCGAGATCGCGGTTGGAGGCCGCGACAACGCGCACGTCGACGTGGATGTCGCGAACGCCGCCAACGCGCCGAATGACCTGGCCTTCCATGACGCGCAGCAGCTTGGCCTGGAGGAAGGAGGATAGCTCGCCGATCTCGTCGAGGAACAGCGTGCCACTGTCGGCGATTTCGAACAGTCCCTTCTTCATCGCTTTGGCGTCGGTGAACGCGCCCTTCTCGTGGCCGAACAGCTCGGCTTCGATGAGCGTTTCGGGAATCGCCGAGCAGTTGATGGCGACAAAGGGGCCTTCGCGGCGTGAGCTTTCGTAGTGAAGCACCTTGGCGACGAGGTCCTTGCCGGTCCCGCTTTCGCCCTGGACAAGGATGGTCGAAGCCTCGCTGGCGGCAACCTTGCGCACGAAACGCATCAGCTCGGTGGTCTTCTTCGATGCGCCGACGACCTCATAGGAGCCTGCCTGTCGGCGGACCTCGCCGCGCAGCGATTCCACCTCGCCGCGGAGGCGGTGGGCTTCGAGGGCGTTCTGGATGGTGACGCCGAGTTCGTCGAAATCGAGCGGCTTGCCGATGAAATCGTAGGCGCCCATGCGGATGGCGGCCTTGACGTCGTCGAGTTGGGGATCGCCCGTCATCATGATCACGACGCTCGGCTCGGCGACCGCCTTCATCTTGTCGAGCACTTCCAGCCCGCCGATATCGGGCAGGCGCACGTCGAGCAGCACGACATCCGGCGCCTCGGCCTGCGTCAGCGAGAGCGCCTGCGCGCCGTTCTCCGCCTCGAAAACGGTGTAATCCCACTCCTCGCACTTTTGCCGCAGGCTCCAGCGAACGAGCCGTTCGTCATCAACGATCAGGACTTTGATCTTTGCCATGTTGGGTGACCCCAGCCGTTTCGAGTACCGCGGCTGCAAATGGCAGCCGCACGACAAATTCGGTTCCATTGCCCGGGGAGCTGTGGACGTCGATGGTTCCCCCGTGCTGTTCGACGATGCGCCTCGAGAGGGAAAGTCCGAGGCCGGTGCCCTGGCGTTTGGTGGTGAAGAAAGGGCGGAAGATGTTGCGAAGGTGATCGGGAGCGATGCCGCAGCCGTTGTCGCGGATCTTCACCTGGGCGAAGCCGTCGGCAGCCTCCAGATCCACCGTCACCAGACCCTCCTTGTCCTTGATGGCCTGAAAGGCGTTCAGCAACAAATTCAAAATCAGACGCTGCACCTGGAGTGGATCGTGGGCGACGGGCGGAATCGGGGAGGGCTCGAAGCGGACCTCGATGGGACGGGAAGCGATGTGCTGGCGCGCGAGCTGCACGGTGTGCTCGATGGTGACGTTGAGATCGGCGGGCCGGATATCGAACGGTTTCGGACGCGCGTAGTCGAGCAGCTCGTTGAGAATTCCCTGGATGCGGCGCACCTCCTGCTGCACCTCGCCGACGATCGCGCGGCTGTGACTCGAAGGGGGAAGGTCGCGGGCGAGAATATCGACGGCGCCGGCGATGCCGGCGAGTGGATTGCGCACCTCGTGCGCGAGACCGGCGGCCAACTCGCCAAGCGTGGCGAGGTGCTCGGCGCGCGACATCTGGGTTTGGTGAATGCGCTGCAGTTCGTCGCGGCCGTCGCGGAGCTGGCGAACCATGTCGTTGAAATTGCGGCCGAGGCGGCCGATGTCGTCGTCGCGATCGGAGAAGGAAACACGGGCGTAGAGATCTCCCTGGCTGACCTGTTCGATTTTTCTGCTCAGCTCGATGAGCGGCCGCTGAATGAGCGCCGCAAGCGCCACCAGAAGCACGGCGCACACCGCGAGCGCGCCGCCGGCCGCCACACCCAGCAGTTGGAAGCGCTCGGGAGCTTCCAATTCGAGGGTGACGACTTCAAAAACGGCAAGGCCGGCCAGCAGCACGATGGCCACCGGCAGGACTGCTTTCAGGCGCCATCCAGGATGAAATCTCATTGCCTTTTCATGCTATCATCGCACAAGAAACCTTCGCTCCCAAAGGAACCTTACCTTCCCCACCTGGCCATGGAGGCCGGCGGAGGCGAGAGCATTGGTCTTTATACGCCTTCTTCACGAAGGAAAGCTTCCGGAAACCAAGCCGGGAGCGGTCAACAATCACCAACTGCTGCACGATCACGGGAGGTTTCACATGCGAATCAAGTGGCTGTACACGGCGGCGCTCATTCTCGGAGCCGCCAGCTTTGCCTGGGCCACACCTCCGGGCAACGCCAAGGATGGCAAGGCCGTTTACGATCACAGTTGCAAGAGCTGTCATGGAATGAATGGCGAGGGCAACGAGTCCCTGGCCAAGATGATGCACGCGAAAATCCTGCCGCTCGGCTCGAAAGAAGTGCAGGCCAAGAGTGATGCCCAGCTCAAGAAGGACATCACCGAGGGCGTCGGGAAAATGCCGGCCGTCAAGAACCTGAGCGAGAAACAGGTGGACGACGTAATCGCGTACATCCGTTCGCTGGCCAAGAAGTAGCCCTGCTCGCAAGAGGTCGCCGCGCGGCGACGCTCCGGGCCCATCCCGAGACGAATGCGCCAGAGAGACGACGCCGCGCCAGCAACCCTCCTGACCTTTACTGCCCCTCTATCCAAGCCGGATTCGGGGCGGCAGGATTTCGCCATTCCACTTTCTTGAGCCGGCGGAGCGTAGTTCCCTCCCCGCGGCAAAAAACTATTGCCGGCCAGACGGTAAGGAAACGTGCGGCCTGCCGCGCGCAAGCGCAGAAGCCGGGTGCGCGCCGGGCTCCGCCACGTACGGCCACAATCGTTTCCTCGTCTGGGACAAATCCCTCCCGCTCGCTTCCACGCTGGCCAACGAGCGCGCCTGCCGCACCTCTTCAGATTCGCGAGTTCCTTGAAGGCGCCCCTCGAAGCGGAAGGCCAATCGCCGCAGCCCTCTGAGCATGGAAGCATTGGCCAAAAATGGGGCCGCCGGGGCGGCTGAGTTGGCGTGGGGGAAAGGCCCCGCCCCGGCGGAAACTTTTCTATTTGTGGGGCCATCCTCCGAGAGGATGGCCCCTTTTCTTTCGAGCGGACAGACAGGGGAGTCTGCCACCCTCAGAAGGAGTATTTGGCGGACATCGTCATGTTGTTGCCGTTGAAATCCTGGGTGCCGAGTGGGATCAATCCCACCGGGCTGTTGTCTCCGCGGCTGTTATAGCCGTAGTAGTTCCAGGTGGCGACGTAGGACAAGCCGTTGTAAACATTCCAGGTCATACGCACGTAGGGCAGTTGGTAGTTGAAGCGCAACGGGCCATACGGCGTGAGGGGATTCAGGAACGCAACCGAGGCGAGAGTGCTCGGGTTGGTCCAGGACGTTGTGCCGCGAACGAAAGAGCCGGCGTAACCAAGATCAAAAGTGACTTGCTTGACCGGCTTGACCATCATGTCGGCGTACGCGAAGTTGCTCTTGCTCATGTAAGTGGAGAGCCCGCCGAAGGGGGCGGTTGCCGACACGGCGATTGCGGCCGGGCAGGCGTTGGTCGTGGCACTACTCACGGAAGCGACCGACTGGGGCCAGCAGTCGAAGGCCTGGGTGTAGATGTCGTTGTAGTTGTAGGAGAGGTCAAAGGACAACCGGCTGCTGGCCGTGAAGACGGTCGCGATGCTGTAGCTCCGGTTGTGCTCCACGTCGCTTACGTAGGTCACGTTGTCGCTGCTGTCGACGATATCCACATCGCCGGTGATTTCCGCCCAGCGGACCGGCGTGTAGGTGGTGTTGATCGTGTAGTGACGGAGCAGACGCGGCGTGATCCGCGTGTAGGCCTGATCGGCGGAGAACAGTTCCACGTTGACACCGGCGCGGAAATTGCTCGCCGGATGGAGCCAGAGGCCGAACAGGGCGGAATTTCCGTTGATATCGGCCGCCAGATTGTGAGCTGTGTCACCCGAAGCGCCGGTGAAGACGACCGAACCGTTTGCCTGAAGCGTGCAACCGTCAGGCAGACTTGCCGGGAAAGTCCCCCCCGTAGGGAGAGCGCAATCACCGCGCGCCGCCGCGGCAGCACCGGCCGTGCCGCCAGGATAGTACGTCTCGGCCGCCATGAAGGTCGATGCGTAATCGTAGATCTTGCGCTTGGTATAGCGATAGCCGACGTTCGCACCGACTTTCGGAGTGAAGTCGTAGGCGAGCATGAACGTATTGCTGCCGATTTCCTGGCCGAGGTAGGTGTAGTCAGTTCCGATCGCCACGTCCGCTTCCGAGCTCGAATTGTGCTGGGGGCAGGTGGACGCGGTGAATGGCGGCGGGCAGTTCGTCGGATCGAAGACGCCGGTCGGCGCCAGCATTCCGGCGTTTCCGTTCGACGCTTTTTGCGGGAAGAGATATTCGTTCATGAAGGAGAACTGGCCGGGGATCCGCCAGGTGTTGTAGTTGAAAGTATCCATGATGCGGAACTTGCTGTTCACCTGGTAGATTCCGCTCCAGTCGCCATTGACAAGCACACGCTTCGCATTCGTATTCCCAAGGACGTTGCTGCCGGTAGCCAATGTCCGGCTCTCATAGCCGGTGAACAGCTCGTTGTAATCGGTCATCGTGTTATCGACCGAGCTGTAGCTGATCTGGCCGGTAGTCGTGAAGTTGTGGATGTAGGTGCTCTGGAAACTGAACCGCTCGGTTGGCATCGTCGCGCGAGGGCGGCCGACACGGGTGTAGTTCGTAAAGCCACTGCAAGTGGGGCTGAAGGTCGGCGGCGTGGTCGTCGTGTTCGTCAGGCAGGAAGTCCCACTGCCGTTGGGAGTGAGTCCGACGTCGACTGGAGCGCCGTTGCCGAGCTGATACACGAAGCCGTTTGCGTCGAAATAAACGGTGGGCAGGACCTGCAAAACGTCAGCGTAGGAGGTGTCCGACTTGAAATGCTGGACGAACTGATCGTAGCTGAACGTTGTCCTCGCCAGTACGTGGAAATCCAGGCCGGCGTGGTAAATGTCGGTGGTGTTTTTCCAATCCTGGTAGAGCAGGGCCTCGGTGCCGACGTGGTTGCTGCTGAGCGAAGGCCCTTGCAGCAGCTCGTGAGCGTAACCGAGGCGCACGGTCACGTGCGACTGCGGCAGCAGGGTGAGGTTGAGGCTGGTCATCCTCCGGCTGAGATCGAGTGCATGCGGAGAGAAATTGACCACGCCCGCGGGGACAACGGTGCCCGTCGGGTTCAGCGGGTTGGCGAGCAGGTTGTAATCCCAGAAATACTTGTCGCGGCGGTAATTGGCGTCGAAGTTGTACCACTTGTTCTTCGTCATGCGCAGGCGCACGACGTCATCTGGGTCGCCGCCGAAGCCGAAGCCGGTGAGCGACATCGTGTCGAACAGCGCTCCATCGTGGTTGATCGAGTGCGCATTGAACGAGAAATCGAACAGGCGCACGCCCTGGTGCAGATTGACCATCGTGTCGTAGTTTGCCTGGCTGCCGGTAATGTCGTTGTAGCGCCAGCCGAGGTCCAGCGAACTCTGGATGTTGTAATTGCCCAGGGTAATGCCGGGCGGCGGAGCCGTTGCGTCGCTCGTCTGGTCGTTCGAGGCCGAAGAGTACTTTTCCGCGGCCGACGTGGACGAAGAAGAGGACTTCGAACTGTCAGTCACGACAGAGACCGGTTTGACGGTGCCGTCGGCCGAAGTGGAAGAAGAGGTCTTTCCCGTCACGGCGGAGACGGGCTTCGGCGTGTCGGCGGCGCTCGCCTGCTCCTGCTGCGCGAACGCCGAGCCGGCAAACCAACCACCCAGCGCCAGCGCGATCACGAGATACCGCGCCACTCGCCAGCTTCCCAGGTCATGTTTGAACGTTCTTGTTTCCTGGCTATTCATGGCCGCCTCACTGGAAGAAGATCGGGCTGACGTTGGAACCGTGAATCTGGGTGTGGCAGAGCGTGCATGCTTGATATTTCTGCGTTCTGGTTGTGGAAGCTCGGGACTCCCGGAGCCCCACTGAAGCTGGACGGCGTGTGGCATTGCATGCAGAGCTGATTCACGTTCGCGTACTTCAGCAGATGTGGATTCGGCGAGCCGTGGGGCGTGTGGCAGGCCGTGCAGCCCTCGGTCTTGATCGGCTCATGCTCGTAAACGAATGGTCCCTGCTTGTCGACGTGGCAGTTGAAGCAGACCGCGTCTCCGGCCGGACCCGAGCGCAATTGCTTGTTCTCGCCAAGGGGATTGAGCGCGAGAGCGGTAGTGCTGCCGTGCGGATTGTGGCAGTCGGTGCACTGCACCATGCCTTCGATCACCTTGTGATGGAACGGCATGTGGAAGAGAGGCTGAATGGTGCGATGGCAGCTGAAGCAGAGCTGCGGCTGCTGCTTCACCAGCAGGAAATTCATATCGGTCGAATGGTGCGGAGAATGACAATCCGTGCAGGTGACGCCCTTCTCGAAGTGCACCGAATTGAGAAAATGCTCGTTTTCGTGCCGGCTCTGATGGCACGTCATGCAGCGCTCGGCGATCGCCTGCGCCGTCATCTTGGGGAAGTCGTAAGGTACGGGTGTTTGCCCGCCCGAAGCGACGTGCAGCGAACCCGGACCGTGGCAGCCTTCGCATCCCTGCTTCGACGGTCCCGCCGCCTTATCGAGCAACGTTTTGTAATGCGGCGTGTTTTCAAAATTATCTTTGAAAAGATCCGCGTGACAGGTCTTACAGGTGTCCGTCCCAACGTAAGCCGCGGCAGGCTTCAACGGCGGGGCGGCGGCTTTCTGCTCTTGTGTTTTGTTCTGGGAATGTTGGATCGTGCGAGCGGGGAGCTGATTGGCCCCGATCAACCCTCCGAAAACCAGGGCAATCGTTCCCACCCATACCCGCCATCCGAAAAAGTGGACCCGCATAAGCGCGCCTCCGCACTCGTTGAGCAAATGACGGACCAATTGCGGGGTGTGCAAAGTCGTGCGGTGCGAGATGGAAAGACGTTCGGCTTCGGCGGGTTTCCGGCAAATGTTTGAAAACCGCTGAAATATGAGAAAAAACAGGCCCCACAGGAAAGAAAAAAACGAAGTGGCAACCACCGGCGGCAGGCTCTTCCAGCACGAGAAAATGATTGGAGAATAGGCGACCAGAAAAGTCCCCTATTCCATTTTCCGCCGCGTGTTCCCGCACACCCCGCTCCGGTTTTGCGTCATTTCCCCCACCCTCGACGGCGCTCGATGCTGGAATTCCCGCAGACTCTATCGAGCGCGAGCGAACGCGAGGCGAAGAAGCAACGCGGAAACCCCGCCTGTACAAGGGATTCGTAAAGAGTGAAGGAAGCCGCGCATTGGACCCTGGCTTGCATTTCGGGGGGTGGGCGCCCGGTTGCGAAACAACCGTCGCACTGGCCGGAACGGAAAAGTCTGCTAGCCGCTGGAATCGCGTCCGCCGCTGGTGGAAACAAAGAGCACCGGACCGTGCGAGAGAATGTTCCGACCGGGCGCCCCACGAGCAAGAGGAGGTGGGTAATGGTCACGGAACGGCCGCTGACACACCCACTGAAGGGCGCGACCATCGCGCTCTGCGCGCGGGAACCGGAAGAACTGGAGCCGATATCGGCGATGCTGGAACAGATGGGCAGCGTGGTGCGCATTGCCGAGGGCGTCGAGGATCTCGACGAACTGCTCAAGAAAGAAAACATCGACGTGGTGCTGGCGCACGTCTGCCCGAGCCGACAGGAGTTCATGAGCGTCCTGGACCGGAAGGGGCTGCCGCCGGTGGTTCCGCTGCTCTGCCACGCCGACCGGCATCTTTACCTGGAAACGCTGCGGCGCGGCGCGTTCGATTGCGTGCCGCTGCCGATGGACAAGGCCGAGATGGAGCGGGTGCTGACGCTGGCGGTGGCGCGGCGGCGGCAACGGCCGGCATCGGCCGCCTGAAACGCCCGAGATTGGCTCGAGATCAAAGGAGACCAATGGAATTCGGTTCTGACTTGCGCGGGCAGCAATCGTCTCCGGGGAGCCGGAGGACGAGCCAACCGGGCGAGAGCGCGCGAGAAACAAACGGATTTATGCACGTACTCCTTTATCTTGCGAGACGACCGAATTGACACAGAGCGACGCGAACAAAACCCAGGAACCTAAGCCGGCACGCAGACGCTTCCTTGAATTTCTGCTCGGGACCGGCGTCACCGCTTCCCTGATTTCGTTTCTCTATCCCGTCATCCGCTACCTGATTCCACCGCCCCGCACCGACCTCGGCAGCAGCACCGTGCTCGCGGCCAAGGTCGGGGACATGAAAGTGAATTCGGGGAAAATTTTCCGGTTCGGCGACAAGCCGGCGCTGCTGATTCTGACCCAGAGCGACAAATACCTCGCCTTTACTGCCGTCTGCACGCATCTCGGCTGCACCGTTCAATATCAGCCCGATACGCACGAAATCTGGTGCCCCTGCCACAACGGCAAGTACGACCTGCACGGGCGGAACATCAGCGGGCCGCCGCCCAAGCCGCTCACCGAGTTCGACGTGCACGTGCAGGGCGACGACATTTACGTCAGCCGGACGGCGGGGGCATGAGATGAGCCCAACCGAACACATCCGCGGATGGCTGGACGAGCGCTTCGGCTGGGAAGAGCTGATGGCGTTCGTCAAGCACAAGACCGTTCCCCTGCACCGCTATTCCTACTGGTATTACCTGGGCGGGATCACTCTGTTTCTCTTCAGCCTGCAGGTGGTGACCGGGATTCTGCTGCTGCTGTATTACAAGCCGACGCCGAGCGACGCGTTCGAGAGCGTGCAGTACATCATGACGCAGGTGCGCTTCGGATGGCTGATCCGGTCGATCCACTCCTGGGGCGCGAACCTGATGATCTTCACCGCGTTCGCGCACATGTTCAGCGTGGCATTCCTGAAGGCGTACCGGAAGCCGCGCGAGCTGACCTGGCTGAGCGGGATGGTGCTGCTGTTCCTCGTGCTGGGCTTCGGGTTCAGCGGCTACCTGCTGCCGTGGAACACGCTGGCGTTCTTCGCCACGACGGTGGGCACGAACCTGATGGGGCAGGTTCCGCTGATCGGGCACTGGCTGCTGATCTTCCTGCGCGGAGGCAGCGACGTGACCGGAGCGACGCTGGGGCGCTTCTTCGCCTTTCACGTGGCGCTGTTGCCGGGCATGGCAACTCTGTTTTTGCTGCTCCATGTGGTGCTGATCCAGCGGTTCGGGATCAGCGTGCCGCCGAGCCAGGAAGCCGAATGGCAAGCAAAACCGCCGGAAAAGCGGGAAATTCAGTTCTTTCCGAATTTCCTGCTGCGCGAGCTGATGGCCTGGTATCTGGCGCTCGGCACGCTGGGAACGCTCGCGGCGCTCGAGCCGTGGGGTCTGGGAACAAAGGCGAATCCGTTCGCCTCGGCTCCGGCGGGGATCCGGCCGGAATGGTACTTCATGTTCATGTTCGAAACGTTGAAGCTCATTCCGGCACAGGTGGGATTCATTACCGGCGAGGCGCTGGGCGTCATCGTTTTCGGCATCGCCGCGGTGCTGTGGACTCTGCTGCCATTTTTCGATCGCGACCCGCGAGGCCGCACGGGCCGTTGGGCGGCGGGTGCGGTGGTTTTCGCGCTCGCCTACATCGTGGCGTTCACCATATACGGCTACATGGTGATGGCGAAGTAAAGGAACACGGGAACTTCTATGAAACGCGAGGGACACAACCAAACGGCGGCATCCGGCTCGATCACATTCCTGCTTTCCCTTACGTTTTGTCTGGCGCTTTCGGCGCCGGCCAGGGCCCAGGCGCCCGTTCCGCCGCCGGCGACAACGCAGACGCCGGCTCCCGCTGCCGCGAACAGCAAGAACAGCTGTCTCGATTGCCACAGCAAGCTCGATCCGCCGCTGCAAGTGAAGCCCGATGATTTCAATCACAGCATCCACGCGGAGAAGGGCCTCACCTGCGTGAACTGCCACGGCGGCAACGCCTCGAGCGACGACATGATGCAGGCGATGAACCCGGCCGCCGGCTTCAAGGGCCACATCGATCACCAGCAGGTACCAAAGCTCTGCGCGAGCTGCCACGCGAACGCCGCCTACATGCGCGGGTTCGATCCATCGCTCGCCACCGACCAGTACAGCAAGTACTTGACGAGCGTGCACGGCCAGCAACTCGCCAAGGGCGACACGAAAGTGGCCGTCTGCACCGATTGCCACGGAGTGCACGACATTCGCCCGCCGAACGATCCGCGCTCGAGCGTCTATCCGCTGAACATCCCGGAGACCTGCGCGCGTTGCCACGCGAATGCCGAGTACATGAAGCCGTACAAGATTCCCACCGATCAATACGCTTCCTATACGGCGAGCGTGCACTACGAGGATCTGACGAAGAACGGGGACCTGAGCGCGCCAACCTGCGTCACCTGCCACGGCGCTCACGGCGCCACGCCGCCCGGCGTGACCTCGGTGGTCAACGTCTGCTCGACCTGCCACGTTTTCCAGGCGCAGCTCTTCGACAAGAGCCCGCACAAGGCTGCGTTCACCGCGATGGACCTGCCGGGCTGCGTCGTCTGCCACAGCAATCACCGCATCGTCCATCCCAACGACGCTTTCATCGGCACCGGCAAGGGCGCGGTCTGCACAAATTGCCACTCGCAGGGTGATCCCGGCTACGCCGCCGCGGCGAAGATCCACCAGGGCCTGACCGAACTTACGGGGTCGATCGACCGCTCGGACCAGATCCTGGCGAAGGCGGAAAGCTCGGGAATGGAAGTTGCAGCGGCGAAGCTCCAACTATCGGACGCGCGGGACGACCTGATGAAAGCGCGCGTGGCCGTGCACAATTTCCAGGTGGCCCCGGTGGAGAAGGAAATCCAGGCCGGAATGGCGGTTTCACAAAAGACCTATCAGGCGGGCCTGGCCGCCCTCGCCGAGCGGGATTACCGGCGGAAGGGGCTGGCGATTTCACTGCTTGTGATCCTGCTGGTTGTTGTAGCTTTGGGTTTGCTCATCAAGAAACTGGAATCGGGGAAGACACAGGAGGCCAGGAAATGAAAATGCGAATACTCGTTCCTCTTATTGCCGCACTATTGATGCCCGCGACCGTTCTGGCCGCAGGCAAGGGAGACGCGAAAGCCGGACACGCCGTATTTCAGGGGCACTGCCAAATGTGCCACGGACCGGAAGGTCACGGAAATGCCGCCTTGGCGAAGATGCTGAAGACGACGATCCCGGACCTCAGTTCGAAGCCGGTGCAGGCGTTGACCGATGCGCAGATGCGCGAGGTGATCGAGAAGGGCAAAGGCAAGATGACTGCGATCAAGGGCCTGAGCGCTGCCGATATCGACAATGTGATCGCGTTCGTCCGCACGCTCAAGTAGTAGCGCCGAAGCCGCTTTCCGGGCTACGTATTCGCGCCGCCGCTTCCCATTGACTCCACGGCGCCGGGTGCTGTATGCAGATGCACGGCCGGACTGGCTCCGGCTTTGGCCGTGGGCAAAGGGAGAAGCAAATGAGTGTGAAGGATCAGGTCGGCGGATGGCTTCGCCCGATCATTTATCTCGGACGCAACCCCATCTCGCTGACCGGGGCGGTGCTGACAACCAGCTCCGCCTTCACCGTCATCGCGTTCTGGCTCTTCGAGATCGTTCTTGGCGGCGGCGCATCCCGGTATCCCTACGCCGGCATCCTGTTTTATCTGGTTCTACCCACCGTTTTCATTCTCGGCCTTTTGTTGATGCCGCTGGGCGCCCTGTTGCGGCGGCGTCATCTGCTGAAGCGGGGAGAACTGCCGGCGCTTTATCCGAAGGTGGATTTTGGCCAGCCGCTGTTGCGGCGGGCGGCGGCGCTGATTTTTTTCGCCACTTTCGTGAATATCGTCATTTTCACCACGGCATCCTACAAGGGCACGCAGTACATGGACTCGGTGCAATTCTGCGGCACCACCTGCCACACCGTGATGCAACCGGAATACACCGCCTACCTCGGTTCCCCGCATTCGCGCGTCGCGTGCGTGCAGTGCCACATCGGTCCCGGAGCTTCCTGGTTCGTGCGCTCTAAACTTTCCGGCGTGAAGCAGGTGTTCGCCGTCACGTTCGACGATTATCCTCGCCCGATTCCTTCGCCGGTCACCAGCCTGCGCCCGGCACGGGCGACCTGCGAACAGTGCCATTGGCCGCAGCGTTTCGAAGGCAATCTGCTGCTGGTGCTCAACCACTACGATCAGGACGAGGCGAACACTTCGCAGACGACGGTGCTGCTGATGAAAGTGGGCGGGGAAAATGCGCGAGGGCCGGAGGGCATTCACGGGCACCATCTGGCTCCCGGAATCAAGATTACCTACACCGCGATCGACCGGCAGCGGCAGGTGATTCCGGAAGTGACCTATACCGACGCCAGCGGCAAGACCATCGTCTTCCATTCCACCGACACGAAAGTGACGCCGCAGCAACTGGCCAATGGCGAGCACCGGCTGATGGATTGCATGGATTGCCACAACCGGCCGACGCACACCTTCCAGTTGCCGGGCGACGCGCTGGACCATGCGATGTCCGAACACCTGATCCCCACCGATCTGCCCTATATCAAGAAGGAAGCGCTGGCGGTTCTGAAGACGAAATACGCGAGCCGCGACGTGGCGCGGACGCAGATCTCGGCATCGCTCCAGAATTTCTATAAGGCGCAGTATCCGCAGGTGGTCAACGGGAAAGAAGCGGAACTGCAAGCGGCAATCCGCGCGGTGCAGAACATTTATTTGAAGAACGTGTTTCCCCAGATGGACGTCACGTGGGGAACCTACCCCGACAACCTGGGGCACATGAATTGGCCGGGCTGCTTCCGCTGCCACGACGGCAATCACGTAGCCGCGAACGGGCAGACGATCCCGAACGATTGCAGCACGTGCCACGACATTTTGGCCATGAGCGAGCACGACCCGAAAATCCTCTCGGAGATTGGAATCAAATAGCTCGTGGCGCGGGGCCCGGGTGACGGCCCGGGCGGAAGCACCGGGGATTCGAGATGGGCTGGACACTGATCGCGGTTTTCTTCCTGACCCTGGGCGGGCCTCCTCAGCAGCATGCCAACAGCGCCGATGGTGCTGGCAATGCCGCCAACGCGACTTGCCTGGCGTGCCACGGACAGCCGGGGTTCAAGAGCGATTCCGGGAAGAACCTGCACGTCGACGAAGACCACTTCCAGAAGAGCGTGCACGCCGGCCTGACCTGCACGACCTGCCACACGTCGATCACCGGCTTTCCGCACCCGGCGAAAATCGAGCCGGTGAACTGCGGCATGTGCCACAGCAGCGAAGCGTCCGATGTGGCCGAAAGCGTCCACGCGAAGGACGCCCCCCTGCCCTGCCTGGGCTGCCACGGGAATCCGCACGAGATCGTGCCTGTGAAGGACGCGGCTTCGCCGGTCTATCCACTGAACGTGCCGAAGACGTGCGGCACGTGTCACGGGAATCCCGAGATGGCGAAGAAGTACGGGCTGCCGAACGTCTATGCGATGTACATGGACTCGATCCACGGCTTCGCGCTCACCAAGGACGGGCTGCTGGTGGCGGCGACCTGTTCGAGCTGCCATGGGACGCACAAGATTCTGAGCCACACGAACCCACAGAGCCGCACCTACCGCACGAATATCCCGAACACGTGCGGCAACTGCCACGCCGGCCCGAAAGCGCAGTATTTGGCCGGTATTCACGGCAAACAGATGGAAGCGGGCAATCCAAAGGCGCCCGTCTGCTCCGACTGCCACACGGCGCACCAGATCGCGCGGGTGGAGCGGGCGTCGTGGCAGATGAAAACTTCGGCGACGTGCGGGAATTGCCACAAGGAGCGATTCGCCACCTACCTCGACACGTTCCACGCGCAGGTTTCCGCGCTCGGCTACATCGAGACGGCGCACTGCTGGAACTGCCACGGCTTCCACGACATTCTGCCGGCTTCGGATCCGAAATCACCGGTAAACACGGCAAACCTCGTGAAAACCTGCGGGGAATGCCATCCGGGAGCGAACCGCGGATTCGTCAGCTATCAGCCGCACGCCGATCCACGCAACCGGGAATCGTATCCGGCGATGTGGTTCACGGCGAACTTCATGAATCTGCTGCTCTTGAGCGTGCTGGGCTTTTTCGCCCTGCACACGCTTCTGTGGTTCATACGCTCGGTGGGCGGCCAGCGGCGGGGCGGCGCGGGGCGTGAGGAGGTGCGGCAATGAGCGCCGGAGCCGGGCCGGGAGAAGTGATGGGGCAGGCAAATCCGGAAGTCCGCTACCACGTGCGATTCACGCTGGGGCAGCGGTACCTTCATGCCACTCTGATGACCACGTTCATCGGGCTGGCGCTGACCGGCCTGCCGTTGCGCTTCAGCCACTCCGTCTCGGGCCGAACGTTTCGCCCACACCGTCGGCGGATTTACCGCGATCCTCTTCTTCCACAAATTCTGCGCCGTGCTGCTCACCGCGGCTTTCCTCATCCATCTCGGCGACGTCCTTTATCGCGGCGTGGTGAAGCGCCAAAAAGGGGTTTTCTGGGGCCCGAACTCGCTCGTTCCGCGGCTAAAGGACTTCACCGATCTCTACGAGCACTTCCGGTGGTTTCTGTGGCTCGGTCCGCGACCGAAATTCGACCGGTTCTCCTATTGGGAGAAATTCGATTATTGGGCCGTCTTCTGGGGCATGGCGATCATCGGCATTTCCGGCTACGTGATGTGGTTCGCGCCGTTTTTCGCCAGATTCATCCCGGGCTCGTGGCTGAACGTGGCCCTGCTGCTGCACGGCGAGGAAGCGCTGCTCGCCGTTCTGGTTCATCTTCGCCATCCATTTCTTCAATACGCACCTGCGCCCGGAAAGCTTCCCGATGGACATGGTCATCTTCACCGGAAAGGAAACCGAGGAGGAGTTCCTGAAGAAGCGGGCGGCGGAGCACGAGCGACTGGCGGAGCGAGGCCCGATCGAGACGACGGCGGTTGTCCCTCCGCTGTGGCTGAAAAATTTGGCGCGTATCGTCGGGTCGGTGGTGATCCTTACCGGGTTCGTGCTGCTGGTTCTGACGCTGATGGCCTTTTTCAAGGCCTGAGCGCGAAATCAGCGTCCGGCTTCAGGTTATTTCAGGCCGAGCTTGCCCCATAGGGCGTCTATGCGGGCTTTCACTTCCGGGCTCATGCGGATTTCGTCGGGCCAGGGGCGGGCGAAACCCTCTTCGGGCCATTTTCGCGTGCCGTCGATTCCCATTTTCGAGCCGAAATCCTGCATTCTGGCGGCGTGATCGAGCGTATCGAGCGGGCCGAGCACGAACTCGACGTCGCGCTGCGGATCGATGGCGCAGAGGGCTTTCCAGACCACCTCGCCCGGGTTCTGCACGTCGACGTCGTGATCGACCACGACCACCACCTTCGTCAGCATCGCCTGGCCCATCGACCAGATGGCGTGCATGATCTTGCGCGCGTGGCCCGCGTACGATTTGCGGATCGAGACGATCATCAGGTTCGTGAAAATGCCTTCGACGGGCATCGAGACGTCGACGATTTCCGGATGCACCATCTGCATCATCGGTAGAAAGATGCGCTCGACGGCGTAGCCCATGAAATAGTCTTCCTGCGGCGGGCGGCCGACGATGGTGGTGAGGTAGAGCGGATCGCGGCGATGGGTGACGCAGGTGACGTGGAAGGCGGGATAGAGTCCTTCGAGCGAATAGAAGCCGGTGTGGTCGCCGAAGGGACCTTCCGTTCGCATGTCGGACACGTCGACGTAGCCTTCGAGCACGATTTCCGATTCGGCGGGGACTTCGAGATCGACGGTGACGCAGCGAGCCATTTCGACCGGGGCGCGGCGGAGGAAACCGGCGAGCATCATTTCGTCGACTCCCGGCGGCGCCGGGAGGATGCCGGCGAGCGCCGTGGCCGGATCGGCGCCGATGGCCACGGCGACTTCCAGGCGCCCGTCCTTCGAGCCGCGCATCTGGCGGAAATGCTCGGCGCCGTGCTTCTGCGTCTGCCAGTGCATGGCGGTGGTGCGCTCGTCGAGGACCTGCATGCGGTAGACGCCGACGTTGCGATGGCCGGTGGAGGGGTCGCGCGTGACGACGAGCGGCCAGGTAATGTAGCGGCCGCCATCGGCGGGCCAGCATTTGAGGATGGGAAAATCGAAGAGCGAGAAATTGTCGCGCTTCACCACTTCCTGGCACGGACCGCTCTTCACCGTGCGGGGGAAGGTGGCGTCGAGTTCGCCGAGGCGGCCGAGCAGTTTCACTTTGTCGATGATGCCCTGGGGACGAGGCAGATCCATGAGTGCGCGGATGCGCGCGGCGACCTCGTCGACGTGATCGACCTCGAGCGCCAGATTGAGCCGCCGGTGGCTGCCGAGCAGGTTGATCACGACGGGCACGGACGAGCCCTTCGGGTGCTCGAAGAGGAGCGCCGGACCGCCGGCTTTGGTGACGCGGTCGGTGATCTCGGTGATTTCCAGTTCCGGATCGACCTCGACGGCGATGCGCTTCAGCTCGTTTTCCCGTTCCAGGCGCGACAGGAATTCCCTCAGGTTGCGGTATGCCACTCTCGCTTTCCTTTCGCTTCGGGGCCTGGTTTTGCGGCGCTACACGCCAATTCGGCCCGCGGTTAGGAACTCTATCACGGGGGCGGGCTTCGGGGCGAAAGCGAGTCCTGGTTTGGACGAGGAAGGAACCAGGAAAGGCGAAACAGAGGGAACCGGGAGGGCCGGCGGGGCGTCACACAGGAGGGTCCGGAACGGAGTCCTGAGCGGATCCCGAAGGACCACCGGCAATGGCGATTGGGCGTGAACAAACTATCGGAAGAAGCCCAAGACCGGTCGCAACCGAAGGCTCGTAGCGCGTGTCATACTACACGTAGAACGTTATCCAACTACCTCTTTTGAGGTCACCCGAGGAACGCGGATGCAGGTACCGGAATTCGTGAAACAGCACAAGAAACTGACCGCCGCGGCGGTGCTGGTGATTATTGTCGTCGGCCTCACGGGCACGATGCTCGGGCGAAAGGGCGACAAGCCCACCTACATGACGGCCAAATTGGGCCGCGGCAACATCACCGCGATCGTCCAGGCCACCGGAACGATCAATGCCCTGACCACGGCTCCGGTCGGCTCCTACGTCTCGGGGAACATGAAATACATCTTCGCCGACTTCAACACGCACGTCGAAGCCGGACAGGTGCTGGCGCAGATCGATCCGGCAATGTATGAAGCGCAGGTGATGACCGCGCAGGGAAACCTGGCCAGTTCAAAGGCGAATCTGCTGAATCTCGAGGCCAGCCTGCTGGCGATGAGGGCGTCGGTAGCCACCTATGCGGCGAACGCGCAAAAGGCCCAGGCCGACCTGCAATACGTGAAGGTAAACGCCAAACGGACCGACGACCTGTACAAACAGGGCATCATCTCCCACGATCAGAACGACATGACTCAGTCGACGCTGGGCCAGGCCGAGGCGTCGCTGGTCGCGGCGAAGGCACAAGTGAACCAGGCCGAAGCGCAGATCAAACAGGTGGAGGCGCAGATCCTGCAGGCCAAAGCGCAGGTGGAAGCGGCAACGGGAAACTTGCAGCAAGCGGAAACGAACCTGCGTTACACCACGATCATTTCGCCCATCGACGGCGTCGTGGTCGCGCGCAATATCGTGGTCGGACAGGCCGTGGCCTCCTCGCTGCAGGCGCAAACACTTTTCAGTGTGGCGCAGGACCTCAAGCGGATGCAGGTCTACGCCCAGGTCGATGAATCCGACACCGGCAATATCCAGGTGGGCACGGCCTGCACGTTCCAGGTGGACGCCTTCCCCAACGACATTTTCCACGGCCGAGTGAATTCGATCCGGCTGAACCCGACGATCGTGCAGAACGTGGTGACCTACAGCGTGGTGATCGATTTCGAGAATCCGAACGAGAAGCTGTTGCCCGGCGAAACCGCTTACGTCACCATCCCCACCGGCCACGCGCGCGACGTGATCGAGGTGCCGAATTCGGCTCTGATCTTCACGCCGAGCCTGCCGCCTCCGCAGATCCAGGCACTCTACCGTCAGCACAAGGTTCCGCGCGAAGCTTTTACGAACCACCTGGGAGGCTGGCAGGTCGTCTGGACGCTGGGACCCAACGACGCCTTGATTCCGGTGGCCATTCGCGCCGGCATCAGCGACTTCAGCCACACACAGGTTCTCGAAAGCAATCTCAAACAGGGCGATACGATCATCACCAGCCAGACTTCGGCGGGCAGCGCGGGCGGCAATCAGCGCCGGCCGCCCGGACCGCGGTTCTGACCGGGAAGGAGGAGCCATGAGCGGTCGCGAGGTCATGCGGACCTCTCTCCAGGCCCTTTCCGCCAACAAGATGAGGACCGCGCTCACCATGCTCGGGATCATCATCGGCGTGGCTGCGGTGATCTGCACGGTTGCGATCGGCGTCGGCGCCTCGCAACAGGTGCAGCAACAGATTCAGAGCATGGGCGAGAACATGATTTTCATCATGGCCGGCAGCGTGAACCGCGGCGGCGTGCACATGGGCGCCCAGGCCACCAAGACGCTGACCATGGAGGACTCGATCGCCATCAAGCGGGAGGTCCCGCTGATCAAGGAAGTCAGTCCCGGCGTCTGGAACGCGGCGCAGGTGGTTTATCAAGGTCAAAACTGGTTCACCCAGGTGCAGGGAGTGGGGCCCGATTATTTTGAGATCCGCAAATGGCACGTCGAGCGCGGCAGCCAGTTCTCGCAGCGGGACGTCGACGTCGCCAACAACGTCTGCGACATCGGCCAAACGGTTGCGCGCCAGCTCTTCGGCAACGACGATCCGGTCGGCAAGGTCATCCGGATCGGCAACCTGCCCTTCATGGTGGCAGGCGAACTCTCTTCGAAGGGCGAATCGACTTTCGGGCACGACCAGGACGACGTCATCATGGCCCCGGTCACGACCGTGATGAAGAAGCTGGCGGGAATCAACTGGGTGAACTACGTCAACGCCTCGGCGATCACCGATCAATCCATTCAGCCGGCCATCCGGCAGATCAGCGTGCTGCTCCGGCAGCGGCACAAGCTGCGCTCGCAGGAACCCGACGACTTCATGATTCGCAGCCCGCAGGAATTGGCCGACGCGGCGACGTCCTCGGCACGGATCATGACCATGCTGCTGGCGAGCATCGCCTCGGTTTCGCTGCTGGTGGGCGGGATCGGGATCATGAACATCATGCTGGTTTCGGTGACGGAGCGCCGGCGCGAGATTGGCGTGCGGCGAGCGGTGGGCGCCACGCGGCGCGATATCCGCTGGCAGTTCCTGAGCGAGGCGCTCGTCATCAGCCTGATCGGCGGAGCGACCGGCATCGTCGGCGGAGTGATCGGCTCGGCCGTGGTTTCCAGCATGCTGCAATGGCCAACGCAGATTCCGATCGAGGCGGTAGTGATCGCCGTGGGCTTCTCGGCGGCGGTCGGTGTGTTTTTCGGCTACTATCCGGCCCAAAAGGCCTCACAACTGGATCCGATAGAGACTCTACGCTATGAATAAACGATTGCTTCAACGCACTCTACTTGCATCCCTCGTCGCGATGTTCGCATTTGCGGCCATGCCCGCGTGGGCGGCGGGCCACGGCGCCTCGACGGAGACACGGGACGAGTTTTTCATCATCTCGTCGGTGAACCTGCCCAAGCATCAACTGGTGCTGAAGCTGCCGACCGAAGTCACGATGCTGATGACGGTCGACGGCAAGACGGTCATCGTGGGCGAGAACGGCCAGAAACTGAACGTGGCTGAGCTGCGTTCGGGCGACACCGTGTACATCACCTACGTCACCGGCAGCGAAGGCGAAAGCGCGCTGAAAATCCGCCTCGGACCGATGACCGTCAAGGAATTGCACCAGCGCTACCTGAGCGGCTACGCCGTGCCCATTCCTGCTCCTCCGCTCACGCCGCCGAAAGCCTCACCGACGCCGCAACCGCAGAAGCAAAATCCCACCCGGCGCCGGCACCCGGGCATCCAGCGCGGCCAAACCGGTTTTTGATCTCTAATCGGCTTGGCGAGATCGGTCAGGTTGAGGCTCACACCCTTCCGTTGCGGTTTGCCCGCGAAGTTTGCCGCGCCCTGATGAAGTGCACTGCCCTTGCCGCGGGTAAAGGGATCGATCCCAGACACCTGACGTGCTGCGGAGCGGCCACGAGGCGGCCACGCCCGGCCAGTTCCGGCCAGGCACTTCCGTATCGGACTTCGGCGCGAAACTGAAACGCCCGGAGTCTGGGGGCCATCTTACGAGGTGGGAGCCCCGGGCGATGCTCGAGCCGGGCGCTGCCGCCCTTCAGGCGTGAATTCCGCGGTCCGGGGAAAAACGGAACGTGCCGGTGCAAAAGAGTATGGATGGACGTCCCGTCGGCCGCAAAAGTGCCCGGGAAGGAGAATCAGCTCAATGAACAGCCGCGAAGTGATGCGAACCTCGCTGCAAGCCCTCTCGGCCAACAAGATGCGCACCGCGCTGACCATGCTGGGCATCATCATCGGCGTGGCGGCGGTGATCTGCACGGTGGCCATCGGCGTAGGCGCTTCCGCGCAGGTGGCGACGCAGATCCGGAACATGGGCGAGAACATGATCTTCATCGAGGCAGGCAGCGTCGATCGCGGCGGCGTGCACATGGGCGCTCAGGCAACGAAGACCCTGACGGCCGAGGACGGCGAAGCGATCAAGCGCGAAGTGCCGCTGATCAAGCTGGTGAGTCCTTCGGTGATGGCTCCCGCGCAGGTGGTCTACGAAGGCGAGAATTGGTTCACTCGCGTGCAGGGCGTCAGCCCCGATTATTTCGAAATTCGGCATTGGGGCATCTCCCGCGGCAGCGTTTTCTCGCAGCAGGACGTCGATACCGCCGCCGATGTTTGCGAAATCGGCCAGACCGTCGCCCATCAGCTTTTCGGGACCGACGACCCGATCGGGAAAATCATCCGTATCGGCAACCTGCCCTTCCTGATCGAGGGTGAATTGCAGGCCAAGGGCCTGAGCCCCTGGGGCCAGGATCAGGACGACATCATCATGGCGCCCTATACGACCGTGCAGAAGAAAATGATCGGCATCTACTGGGTGCATTTCATGATGGCCTCGGCCATCAGCAGCGATGCCATTCAGCCCGCCATCCAGCAGATGACCGCTCTGCTCCGGCAGCGGCACAAGCTGCGGGCCAGCGAGCCAAACGACTTCATCATTCGCAGCCCCGAGGAACTCATTCAGGCCCGGATGCAATCCTCGAAGATCATGACCATGCTGCTCGCGAGCATCGCCTCGGTTTCGCTGCTCGTGGGCGGGATCGGGATCATGAACATCATGCTGGTTTCGGTGACCGAGCGCCGGCGCGAAATCGGCGTGCGGCGAGCGGTGGGCGCCACGCGGCGCGATATCCGCTGGCAGTTCCTGAGCGAGGCGCTCGTCATCAGCCTGATCGGCGGAGCCACCGGCATCGTCGGCGGCGTGATCGGTTCGGCGGTGGTTTCCGGCATGCTGCGATGGCCGACGCAGGTTCCGATTCTGGCGGTCGTGGTCGCCGTGGGTTTCTCCGCCGCGGTTGGCGTGTTTTTCGGCTATTATCCGGCCCAAAAGGCCTCGCAACTGGATCCCATCGAGACGCTCCGCTATGAATAAAAAACTGCTTTCTTCCGCTCTATTCGCCGTGCTCGTCGCCATGATCCTTTCAACCGGCTCCGCCGCTCTGGCGGCTCGGAAAGCCGCGTCTGCCAGGGAAACTCGGAACGAGTTCTTCATCGTCTCCGAGGTGCGCTTGAAGCGGCACCAATTGGTGCTGGAGTTGCCCACGCAAATCACGAAGGTGATGTTCCTGAACGACAAGACGGTCTTCGAAAACAAGCAGGGCCGCCGCCTGCCGCTCACCGACATGCGCGCCGGCGACACCGTCTACGTCACCTACGCGCAAGAGTCCGGCAACGCCGTTGCGCTGACGATTCGCCAAGGCCCCATGACTGTGGCGATCCTTCGCCAGCGATATTTCAACGGGTAGACCAGATTCTCTGGCGAAATACCTTGCCGCCAATTTTCGTCGTTCCCCGGCATCTCCGGTCGATGTCTACGGGCAGCGACGGCTTGCTGCACGGCGACGTCAGATGGTAGGCTCATTTCGAAGCGGGAGTGGTTCAGTGGTAGAACGTCGGCTTCCCAAGCCGAAAGTGAGGGTTCGATTCCCTTCTCCCGCTCCAGTCAATTCAGCTGCTTAGCGGGCGCCTCCAGCGGGAAACTCAAGATGGTTTGCGGAAGGTGAGCGTGTAGAAGCGGCCTTCGGCGTGGTCGCGCACTGTGGGCTGCTCGATTGAGGGCGGGAGCAGATCGAGCGGCGGGCCGAGGCCTTCTTGGCGGGGCCAGAGACGGCGGCCGAGGACGGGGATTTTCTGGTAGAGGTTGCGAATCTGTTTTTCGTTCTCGTCGGAGATGAGCAGAACGCGTTCCGGGTTTCGCGACGCGGATCATTTCCCGAATCGCTTTCCCTTTGTCGTTGAAGAAGTTCAGTCCGCCGAGCTGAAAGACCACGTCGAAACAGTTATCGGCGAACGGCAGATTCTCCGCTTCCCCACAGAAAAGATGGGCCTCGCGCTTCCATCGGCGCAGGTTGCGGCGGGCCTTCTCCAGCATTCCCCAGGAAAGATCGAGGCCGAAGAAATCGATCTCCGGCGGCAGGAGCTGCAGATTCCATGCTGTGCCAACGGAAACCTCGAGCACGCGATCGCCTGGCCGGAAGTCGAGTTCGGCCAGGAATCCGCTCCGCAGCGCTCGCAGTTTCTGGCCGGAGAGAAACGCGTAGATGTGGGATTGCACGTCGTAGAAGATCGCAACACGGTCGTAGAGTTTGCGGAACTGGCGGTTCCGGCCTTCGAGCTCCCCGGGCTCGATAAAGACCGGAATCCCGTCGCGGATCAGAAAGCGCCGGCCCGAGCGCGGATTCAGCAGGAACTGGCGGTAAACCTCTTGAACGAGTTCGAGCGGCTCTTTCGTCAGCGGGTCGCGGAGCAGCGCTGTCGTTTCCAGATCCATGAATCCATCCGCTACGACAAGTGTCAGGCCTTCGCTCGCGCGCTTCCCTTGCCCGGCGACTCGCGCGTGATTTCGAGCCACTGGCGAAGGAACTCGCGAACCTCGTCCATGGAGCGGAGGTAGTAACGAGCGGCGGTATTCTCGCGGCGGCCGACGACGATCGTGACGCCGTCGCGCAGTTTGCGAAAGACGCTCTCGTCGGTGGTATCGTCGCCGAGATACACGACAAAGCGGTCGCTGGTGGCGCGGATTTCCTCGAGCAGTCGATGAACGGCGGTGCCCTTGTCGACCTCGTCGCCCGGGAGCAGTTCCCACACTTTCTTTCCCGAGAGCAGATGCAACGCCGGATCACGATCGAGGAGACGGTGAACGATTTCTTCCGCCCTGCGGGCGGCCCGCGGCGAGGCGGTGCGGTAGTGAACGGCCAGGCTGGCGTGTTTCACGTCGAGCCGAATTCCGGGGATCGGGCCGAGGCGCGGCCTGAGCCAACGCACGGCGCGCTCAATGCGCCTGCGCTCGGCGGCCTTAGCCAGCGAGATCACGCGGCCGTGAGGGTCGCGCAGCCGGTAGCCGTGGCTGCCCGCGTACCAGATGCCGGGAAGCGCGACGAGCGAGACGAGGTCTTCGAGGCCACGCCCGCTGACGACGCCGACGACGCTCCCCGCGTCGCGGATCGCGACGAGCAACCGGCGCATCGCTTTCGACAGGCGCACGTCGCCGGGCCGCCGGCGAATGCGGACCAGCGTGCCATCGAAATCGGTGAGCAGAACGCGGGAGGGCGCCGCGCGCAGTTGCCGCGCCAGCCGCGGCCAATCGGAGGAGAGTGGGAGAGGAGGGTTCACACGACTTTCGAGAGTTTGCGGACGATGTCGCCTGCCCATTTGTAAACGTTGTTTTCCCTGACCTGTTCCCTCATGCGCGTCATGCGCCGGCGCACCTCCTCCGGCTCCATCACGATCGCGCGGTGGATGGCGGCGGCGAGGTCGTCGGTGGCGTAGGGATTGATCAGGACGGCGTCGGTGCGGAACTCGCGCGCCACGCCGGTGAAACGGCTGAGCAGGAGAACGCCGCCGTGGTCGGCACGCGCGGCGACGAATTCCTTCGCCACCAGGTTCATCCCGTCGTGCAGCGAGCTGACGATGGCGAAACGCGCCATCCGGTACCAGGCAAGCAATTCGGAAAGCGGCAGGTGCTCGCGGCGGAAGATGATCGGGCACCAGTCCGCGGTTCCGTATTTCTGGTTCACGCGGCGCACGGCTTCGTCCACTTCCTCGTTCAACCGGCGGTATTCGTCGACGTGCGTGCGGCTGGGAACGCCGGCCTGGAAGAAGACGAAGCGGCCGCAGTATTCCGGATATCGCTCGAGGAAACGGTTTACAGCCTCGATGCGCTCGGGCAGGCCCTTGGTGTAGTCGATGCGGTCGGCGCCGACGCCGAGAATGATATTTTCACTGAGGTTGTAGCGTTTGCGCAGGTCCTCGATGAGTTCGTCGGTAGCGGGAGTAGAGGCCTGCTTGGCCACGGCCTCGAAATCGATGCTGATGGGAAACGCGCGAATTTTCGTCATGTGGCGGCGATAGATGATCGCCGATTGCTCGCGATCGATTCGCGCCTCGAGTTCGTGGTCCACGGTAGCGATGAAATTATGGCCATAATAGCGGATGTGAAAACCAAGGATGTCGTTGCCGAGCATGCCGCGGAGGATGTCCTGTTTCCACGGGCAGATGCGGAACACCTCGGGATTGGGCCACGGGATGTGCCAGAAGTGGGCGATCACCGCGCGCGGGCAGCGCTGCCGCAGCATCCGCGGCAGCAGCGCGAAATGATAATCCTGGATGAAGACGAACGCCTGCTCGCCGCCGATCTCCTCGGCAATGGACTCGGCGAACTTCTCGTTCACCTCCTGATACGCCTGCCAATGCTCCTGGCGGAAAACCGGCGTGCGGTAAGCCACGTGACAAAGCGGCCAGAGCGCGGAGTTCGCGAAGCCGTAATAGTAATTTTCTTCCTGCTCCTCGGAGAGCCAGAACGCGCTTCAGCCGGTAGGACGGATCGTCCGGCGGCACATTGACAAAGCCGCGCTCGTCGCTCGCCGCCACGTCCGCCGATCCTCCGCCGCCGTGGGCCACCCACAATCCGCGGCTTGCCCGCATGACCGGGTCGAGCGCCACCACCAGACCGCTCGCCGGCCGGATCCATCCCAGTTCCCCATTGCGCCACACGTGCAGGTACGGCTCGCGATTCGAAACCGTGATGAACTTGTGTCCGCGCACACGGGTCCGGATCAGATTCCGGAGCGTTTCTGCGGTCTCGTGCGGCACCAAGCCTCCTGAAATTGTGACAAAGGCGCGGCATTACACTGCGGCAATGCCGGAGGTCAAAAAACCTGCGACGTCCAAGAAAACGATTCCGGCGCGAAGGCCAGAGATGAAAACACAGGAATAAACACGAGAATGAACGAGCGAATTTTACCACAACCAAATCGCTGAAGACACGGGATATAGTCGCATTACGAGATTAAATCGGCGGAGATTCTCTCGCCGCGCGGGTGGAAAGCGAAAAAGATTCATCGCAGAGGAGGCTGAGGTGGCGCGGCGGGCGCGAAGACGGGATGCAACAGAGACGAAGCTGCGCGCTTACGCGCATACGCTTCACGCCCGCGCTTTGCCGATTACATCGTGCCAGGTGCCCTGCGCGCGAAGGATTGCCTCAATCGCTTCCCGCACCGCGCCTTCGCCGCCGCGGCGGCGGGTGACGAAATGGGCGGCCCGCTTGACCTCCGGGGCCGCGTTGTCGACGGCGATCGCCAGGCCGACGCGCTCGAGGACGGGCAGATCGGGCAAATCGTCGCCGATGTAGGCGACCTCGGCGTCGCGGACGCACGCGTCACGCAGGATCTGCTCGTAGGCGGGGAGCTTCTCGGCGCGTTTTTGGGAAACGAAATCCATTCCCACTTCGCGGGCGCGGCGGCTGGTGGCGGCCGAATCGCGGCCGGTGATCACGCCGGTTCGCAGGCCGGCGGCGCGCGCGAGTTTCAGGCCGGCGCCGTCGTGCGCGTGGAATACCTTCATTTCCTCGGCGGTGCCGTCTGGCAGCGACTGCAGATAGATGCGGCCGTCGGTGAGCACGCCATCGACGTCCATCAGGAGCAGGCGAATGCGCCGGGCGCGATCGGCGAAGGATGAGGAGCGGTTGCGGGAACGAGGCGGCATCGGCGTTTTCAGAACAGCTCCAGCGTCCAGAGATCGTGCAGGTGCACCACGCCCTCCACGCGGCCGCCGCCATCGGCGACAACGACCGAGGTGATTTTCTTTTCTTCCATCAAGCGCAACGCGGCCGCCGCGAATTCCGACCGGCCGATCGTCACCGGCTGGCGCGTCATGCAGTCGGCAGCGGTCAGGTCGAGCGCGCCGGCGCGGCGCTTTTCCATCAGCCGGCGCAAGTCGCCGTCGGTGACGACGCCTACGAGCCGGTCCGCTTCGTCAATAACGGCGGTCATGCCAAGTCCCTTCCGGCTCATCTCGTAGATGACATCGGGAATCGGCGAGTTCTGCCGCACGCAAGGGAGGCGGTCGCCAGCGTGCATCAGGCTTTCGACGCGCAGCAGCTTCTTGCCGAGGCGGCCGGAGGGATGCAGGGCGGCGAAATCCTCCTCGCGAAAACCGCGCCGGTCAATCAGCGCGATGGCGAGCGCGTCGCCCATGGCCAGCGCCGCGGCGGTGCTCGCGGTCGGAGCGAGGTTCAGCGAGCACGCCTCTTCCTTCACCGAGATATCGAGCACCACGTCGCTGGCATTGGCGAGCGTCGAGCGCGGGTTTCCGGTCAGCGTGACCAGGGGAATGCCGAGGCGTTTCGTGCGGTCGAGCAGGCCGACGATCTCCTCCGTGTCTCCGCCGTAGGAAATGGCGATGAGAACGTCTCCGCGCACGAGCATGCCAAGATCGCCGTGCATCGCCTCGGCCGGGTGCAGAAAAACCGCCGGCGTGCCGGTACTCGATAGAGTTGCCGCGATTTTCCGGCCGATGAGGCCGGACTTGCCCATTCCGGTGACCACGACGCGCCCGCCGCAGGCGAACAGGAGCTCGACGGCGCGCTCGAAGCGCTGGTCGATGCGATCGACGAGGCCGGCAATCGCCTCGGCTTCGATGCGCAGAACGCGCCGCGCCGTTTCGAGGCTCACTTCTCGCTCCACGGGCGCACCAGGGTGGACAGGCGCATCAATTTTTCAGCCAGCGCGCTGAATTGGCCAAGCGGCAAGGCGTTCGTGCCGTCGGAAAGAGCGGCGGCGGGATTCTCGTGGACCTCGACGAAAATGCCATCCACGCCCACGGCGGCCGCGGCGCGCGCCAACGGCTCGATGAATTCCGGCTGCCCGCCGCTGCGATGGCGCTCGCCGCCGGGCAATTGCACCGAGTGCGTCGCGTCGAAGATCACCGGATAGCCGAGCCCGGCGAGAATCGCGAGCGAGCGCATGTCGACGACGAGGTTCTGATAGCCGAACATCGTTCCGCGCTCGGTGACCAGAATCCGCTCGTTTCCGGTGCTGGCCACCTTCTCAATAACGTTCGCCATCTCCCACGGCGATAGGAACTGCCCTTTCTTCACGTTGACCGCGCGGCCCGAACGCCCGACCGCCAACAGAAGATCCGTCTGCCGGCACAAGAAGGCCGGGACCTGGAGCACGTCGCAAACTTCGGCGGCGGACTCGACCTGTGAAATGTCGTGGACGTCGGTCAGCAGCGGCAAACCGGTCGACTGTTTGATTGCGGCCAGAATCCGAAGGCCTTCGCGCAGGCCCGGCCCGCGATAGGAGCCGAGCGACGAACGGTTGGCCTTGTCGTAGGATGCCTTGAAGATCAGAGGCAGGCCCAGCTCGCGCGACAAGTCGCGCAGCCGGCCGGCGACAAATCCGGCGTGCTTCTCGCTCTCGATCACGCAGGGGCCGGCGATCACGACGAGCGGTGACTGGCCGCCAATGCGCACCGGCCCGATCTCGAACTCTCGCACCGAAGTCATAGGTCCGTCAGATAGCCTACTTTCAACCCGAGACCTTTGGCAACCGGACGGCCGCCAGCCCTTGCTCGCATCGCGGCACGCCGGGCCGCTGCTCGCGGAAACAGCGGCGACTCCTGCTACCATGGGATACAAAGGGGCAGCGTGATTGGGCCCGTCGGAACGGGCCGTCTGCGCGCGCTGTTCATGGGTGCCTGATGAGCCTGACGCTGTTTTTCGGCCTTCTCGGCGGCTTGTTGGTTCTTGCCTTCGTGGCCAATCGGCTGGTGCGGCGAACCGGCGTGCCGGACGTTCTGGTTCTGATGGCCACGGGTGTGGCGCTTGGGCCGGTATTCCATCTGGTGGATCCCTCGAAATTTGCGGGCGTGACGCACGGGTTCGGCACGCTTGCGCTGATTCTGATCCTCTTCGAAGCGGGGCTGGAACTCGATCTCTGGCAGACGCTGCGGCATTTCCCCGGCGGCTTCCTGCTCGCGGTGCTGAGCTATGCGTTCAGCATGCTGTTGATCACCGCCGTGGCGCAGCAGACGCTCTCGCTGCCGTTGCGCTCGGCGCTGATCGTGGGCGCGGTGCTAGGCGGGGTGAGCAGCTCGGTGACGCTGCCGGTGCTCCAACATCTGCAACTTCGGCCGAAGATTCGAACGACGCTGATGATCGAAGCGTCGCTGGCCGATATTTTGTCGGTACTCGCGGTGGCCGTGCTGCTGAGCCTGCCGGAGAGCGGAGCGGCGGTTTTCACCGGCCTCGTGGGCGGATTCTTCACGGAACTGGGGATCTCGCTCGTGTTCGGGGTCGCGGCGGGCATCGGCTGGTCTTTTCTGCTGCCCGCGCTATCCGACCAGCGCTTCTGGCAGGTGCTGACGTTCGGCGCGGTTCTGGTTCTCTACGCGGTGACGGACGTTGCCGGAGGCGGTTCGCTCTTCGCCGTCCTGGTCTTCGGGCTGACGCTCACGAACATTCCCGAGGTGCGCAAACGAATCGCGTTCAAGACGCCAAGTCCCGCTACGGGACTCGCCGAGCCGCACGTGAGCCTGCTCGCCTTCCACGCCGAGTTGAGCTTTCTGGTGCGCACGTTCTTTTTCGTGCTGATTGGCGTGGTGGTGCGCTTTTCCGCCTTCTCGGCCCAATGGATCGCGGTGGTGGGGATCTTCGGAGCGATTCTGCTGGGACGATGGCTGGCCGTGCAGGCCAGCCGACTCGCCTGGAGGGACACGCTGGACTGGGAGCGCGAAATGGCCTTCTGGTTGCTGCCGCGCGGGCTGATCACCGCGGTGCTGGCGCTCGAAGCCGCCCGCGTGCTCGGCGGCTCGTGGGATTTTCTGCTCGACCTGGCCTTCGCGGCCATTGTGTTGACGAACCTGTGCCTGATGGTTGGCACGCTTCGGGCGCGCCATCGCACACAGGTTTCCGCGCTAGCCGAAACCGCGCCGCCGGTTCAGTTGTAATCCGCTTCGCCTATTTGCCGGCCACGGCTTCGCTCTTGCGGACCTGGTTCCAGGCAGCCATCGCGCTCTCGAAGCGCTTTTCCACTTCGGTCCAGGTCTCTTGGGCGTTGATCGTTGGCGCGACATCGGAGCCTTCGACAGCGTCCAACAGGGTGCCGAGCTGTGAGTTCACATTTTCGAGGCTGCCGTTTCCTTCGGCCAGCTTGGCCAGTTTGGCCAAGAGCGTTTTTGCCGAGGCGCCCTGGTTTGCCTGATTGCGAGCGGCCTGGAGACTCTTCTGCAGCGCTTTTACCCCGTCGAGCGCCTCGAAGCTGCGGTCCATCGCGCTGGTGATTTTCAGTCCGAGCGCGAGTTGGGCTTCGAGACCGGCCTGGCTGACCTTCACGTTCGGATCCATGCGCAGGTCGAACGATTGCGAGTGCGAGGCGCCGTCGACGGTAAGGCGTATCGTGTAGCGGCCAGGCACGGCGAGAGGTCCGCGCGGCCCGAGCGGAGTTTCATGCGGAATCGCCGCGATCGGGAAGTCGTGCTCCACCGCCCGCGGCCGGGCGTAGTGAAGATCCCAGACGAACCGGTGCATGCCGGGCTGCGCCGAAAGCGCCTGCGGCCGTTTCGCCCAGTAGGGCGCCACGGCGTAATCGTTCATGTCCGGCGGCGCCGGAGGCTCGGCGCTTGAATACCGCCGAACAACCTTGCCGCTCGAATCGAGCACTTCGAGCGTGACCGGCCCTGTGGGCGCCGATTTCAGCCAGTAGTAGATGATCGAGCCGCTCGGTGGATTCTGGCCCTGCGGCTCTTCCGGCGGCAGGGGCGTATCCGTGTTCGTGCTGCGCCGGAACCGGTAGGTGAGGCGCGGCTTGAACAGATACGCGCTCGATGCTTCGACCTTCGCGGTCAATTGGCGCAGCGGAGAAATGTCGTCGAGAACCCAGAAGCCGCGGCCATGCGTGGCGGCGACCAGGTCGCCCTGCTCGATCGCCATGTCGCGCACGGCGGCGGTGGGCAGGTTGAGCTGGAGCGACTGCCAATGCGCGCCATCGTCGAACGAGACGTAGATGCCGGTTTCCGTTCCGGCGAACAGCAAGCCGCGCCGCACGGGATCTTCGCGCACGGCGTGGACGTAGGTGTCGGGAGCGATGCCGTCGGCGATCTCCGTCCAACTGGCGCCGTAGTTGTGCGTCACGTAGATGTAAGGATGAATATCTCCGAGCCGGTGACGATCGACCGCGGCGAAGGCCGTCGCGGGATCGAAATGCGAGGCTTCGATCAAACTGATTTTGCTCCACGCCGTCAATCCCTCGGGCGTGACGTTCTTCCAGGTCTTTCCACCGTCGAGCGTCAGCTGAACCAGGCCGTTATCGGTGCCGACCCAGATTTCTCCGGCCTTGAGCCCTGACGGCGCGATGGTGTAGATCACTCCGCGCTGCGGCTGCCCCTCGGTGCCCGGCCGCACGGTGAGATCGGGACTGCCTTTGTGCCAGCTCGACCCGCCATCGGTGGTTTCAAGCAGGTACTGCGATCCGTAATACAACAGGTGCGGATTCTGCGGTGAGAAGACGATCGGAGAAGTCCAGGTAAAGCGGTATTTCTCCTGGGCGATGTTCTCGCCAAACGGCACGAGCAGCGCCGGCGAAATCGTTTCCGCTTGCGTCGTGATCGCGTTCCATTTATGGAGAATGCCGTCGGTGTCGCCGCCGTAGACGATATCGGGATTCGTCGGATCGGGGACGATGTAGCCGCTCTCTCCTCCGCCCACCGGATGCCAATCGCGGAAGGTGAGCGCGCCGTAATTGCTGCGCATCGGAATGCCCACCGTGCCGCTGTCCTGCTGCGCGCCGTAAATCCAGTAGGGGACGCGATTGTCGGTGGAGACGTGATAGAACTGCGCGGTTGGCTGGTTGTACCAGGAACTCCACGTGCGCCCGCCGTCCAGGCTGACCACCGTTCCCTGATCGACGCCCAGGATCAGGTGCTTCGTGTTTTGCGGATCGATCCAAAGAATGTGGTAATCGTCGCCGCCGGGAGCGCCCTTGACCGCCTCGAAACGGCGGCCGCCGTCGGTCGAACGATAAAGCGCCACGTTCGGCACCCAGACGATATCGGGGTTTTTCGGGTCCACCGTGACGCGGCTGAAATACCATCCGCGTCCAAAGATGCGCGGATCGCTGCTGACGTGCTGCCAGGTGGCGCCGCCGTCATCGGTACGATACAGTCCGCCTTCCTTGCAATCGATGATGCGCGTAGACGCGGTCACCGGTTCCCGCGGCGAGGCCGATGCGGCCCAGCTCGCCCGTGGGCAGGCCGTGTCCGGTGAGTTGATGCCAGGTCTGGCCCTCGTCAGTCGATTTGTAGATCCCGCCGCCGGGCCCGCCGTTCGGCGGATACTGGTTCCATGTGGGCCGGCGCGCCTGCCACAGCGCAGCGTAGACGATACGAGGATTCGTCGGGTCGGCCGCCAGATCGATGGCGCCGGTGTTTTCGTTCTTGTAGAGGACTTTTTGCCAGGTGCGGCCGCCATCAGTCGAACGGAAGACGCCCCGCTCGGCGTTCCCGTCATAGGCGTGACCGAGCGCCGCGACGAGCACCAGGTTCGGGTTGTGGGGATCGACGAGGATTCTGCCGATGTGCTGCGTATCGGTGAGGCCCATGTGCTTCCAGGTGCGCCCGCCGTCAGTCGATTTGAAAACGCCGCCGCCGAGCGACATATCCGAGCGCATGTCGGCCTCGCCGGTTCCGACGTAAATCACATTCGGATCGGACGGCGCGATGGCAATCGCTCCGATGGAGGCTACCGGCTCGTGCTGGAAGAGCGGCTGCCACGTGAGCCCCGCGTTCTCCGTCTTCCACACGCCGCCATCGACGCTGCCGAAATAGAAGACGCCAGGCTCGCTCGGCACGCCCGCGACGGCAAGCGCCCGCCCGCCGCGATACGGCCCGATCGACCGCCAGCGCATCCCCGCGTACATCTTCGGATCGATGCGCTGCGCCCAGGCAGCGGAGCCGACGGTAAGAATCAAAGCCACACCAAGAGAACGTATGAACCATTTGAAAAACGAGTTTCCCGTTGCTCTCATCATCACCACTCCAGGCGCGGAGTATACAACACGACCATCCATTCGCGGCCAAGCTGAACCGTGACCTGGGCCCCGCTCGCGAACTGCCCGCGAGCGAAAGACCGCCATCGAGTTCATTCCTGAGGTATCAGTTCCCGGTCACTTCCGGCAGACCCGCTTGCCGGAGTTGGCGGTTCAGGCGCGGCAAGTCGCTCGTGCGGATTTCCTTCCAAGCGGCGAGCAGGCGATCGAGCTGACCGTTGAGTTCGTCGAACGCCTGCTGCTGCGCCGCTGTTGGCGCAACGTCGGCGCCCTCGACGCCACCGTTTTGTTCGCCGCCGATCAGCAGCATGGCCAGTTCGACGTTGACACCGGACAGGTTCGGTCCGCCGGAGACGCCGAAGTAGGAGGACATTCCGGGCCCGCCGCCGGCAATGCCGGCCAGTTTGCGCTCGAGCGATTCGATGGACGAGGCAGCCGCGGCTGCGTGGGGATTGGCTTTTAATTCGCCCAGTTTTGCGGCGAGCGCCTGGGCCGCGCGCAGGGCATCGTCGCTGCTGTCCATGGCGGCGGTGATCTTGCTCGCCAGCGTGAATTGCGCTTCGAGCCCCGCGGCCGATGTCGTCACTCGCGGATCCATCCGAACTTCGAACGACTGCATGTAGCTGCGACCGTCAACAGTCAGTCGCGCGGTGTAGCGGCCGGGAAGCACGAGCACGCCTTGCGGAACTCGCGGGGTATCGTGGGGAATTGCGGCGATGGGATAGTTGTGGAACACCGATTTCGGCGGCGCCGTGCGCAAATCCCAGATGAAACGGTGCATGCCCGGGTCGACCGACAGCACGCGCGGCGGACGAACCCAGAACATCGGGACGTTCACATCCTCCGGATTCACCGGCGCGGGCCGGTCAGCGCTTGAGTACCGGCGAACCAGTTTCCCGCCGGCGTCGAGGATTTCGAGCGTGACGGGGCCGGAAGCACGCGCGCCGAGCCAGTAATACAGGATGGCGCCGTCTGGCGGGTTCTGCCCGGCAGCGACTTCGGGTGGGAGCGGTGTATCGGTGTTCGTGCTGCGGCGAACGCGATAGGTGAGCCGCGGCTCGAAAAGGTGGGCGCTCGACGATGAAACCTGCGCCGTCATTTGGCGCAGCGGAGAAAAATCGTCGAGGATCCAGAATGAACGGCCGTGCGTGCCGACGACCAGATCGCTGCCGTGAATCCAGAGGTCTCGCATCGAGGTGTGCGGCAGGTTGAGCTGAAGCGATTCCCAGCGATCGCCATCGTCGAAGGAGACGTAGACGGAGCGCTCGGTGCCCGCGAACAGCAGACCACGCCGCGCCGGATCCTCGCGCACGGTGTTCACCGGTTCGTCGTCCGGAATTCCATTCGTGATCTTCTGCCAAGTCTTGCCGCCATCGTGCGTACGGTAGATGTACGGATGCCAGTCGTCCAGCCGGAAACGGTTCACGGCCGCATAGGCAGTCTGGTCGTCGAAATGAGAGGCGTCGATGATCGAGACCTTGCTCCAGGGCGTCAATCCGGGCGGCGTCACGTTCTGCCAGTGTTTGCCGCCGTCGCGAGTCACCCAGATCAGGCCGTCGTCGGTGCCGGCCCAGATCAGGTTCGGATCGCGCGGAGAAGGAGCCACGGTGTAGATGACTCCGCGATGATGGCCGTGCGCGGGATCGTTGGCCGCGAATTCGCCGAAACTCGCCGGCACGCCGGGATCCTTGCGTGAGAGATCGGGGCTGATGATGCTCCAGTGGCGTCCGCCGTCGCTGGTCTTGAAGAGCACGTTCGAGCCGAGATACAGGTCGTGCGGATCGGCCTGCGAAAAGATCAGCGGAGCGGTGCGATTGAAACGATATTTCCCGGTGCGCAGAACGACGGGAGAAACGTCGGAAATCTGATGCGTGGCTTCGTCGTAACGGGTCACCTTGCCGCCGTAAACGATGCCGGGATGCAGCGGATCGGGCGCGATGTACGCGTACTCCTCCGCGCCCACCGGATGCCAGTCACGAAAGGTGATTTCGCCGTAATCGCTGCGACTGGCTATCTCGGCCGAGCCGCTTTCCTGCTGGCCGCCGTAGACGCGATAGGGAAACCGGTTGTCGGTGATGACGTGATAGAACTCCGCCGTCGGCTGGTTGTACCAGGAACTCCAGGTGTTGCCGCCATTGACGCTGATCGTCGCGCCCTGATCGGCGGCCAGGGCGATAATTTCGGGATTTTTCGGATTGATCCAGAACGGTATGGTAATCGTCGCCGCCGGGCGCGCCCTTGATCGCCGTCCAGTGCACGCCGCCATCGGTAGAGCGGTAGGTGGACGTGTTCGCCGCATAGACCACATCCGGATTGCGCGGATCGACGCGCAGGCAGGCGAAATCGTCAGCACGGCCCCAGACGCGGCGCTCGTGATTGACGCGAATCCACGTCTTGCCGGCGTCGTCGGAACGGTAGATTCCGCCCGCGGCGGGATCGGCTTCCACCCAGGCGTAGATGCGACTCGGATTGCTCGGCGCGATCCCGATGCCGATCCGGCCCACCTTCTGTTCCCAGCTCGGCAAGCCGCCGGTCAGTGGATGCCAGGTGTTGCCGCCATCGGTCGATTTGTAGAGGCCGCTGCCAGGCTCGAGATACGATCCGCCGACCGACCACGGCGGACGCCTCGCGGCCCACAGCGCGGCATAGACAATCTGCGAGTTGTCGGGATCAAACGCGACGTCGATAGCGCCCGTGTTTTCGTTCTTGTAGAGGACCTTTTGCCAGGTCCGGCCGCCGTCGGTCGAGCGAAACACGCCACGCTCGGGATTCGGGCCGTAGGGGTGCCCGAGCACCGCGACGAAAAGGCGATTCGGATCGTGAGGATCGACAATGATGGCCGGTATCTGCTGCCCTTCCCGCAGGCCGAGGTGAACCCAGGTCTTTCCGCCATCGGTGGATTTGTAGATGCCGTCGCCGGTCGAAAGGTCCGGGCGCTGCAAACCCTCGCCGCTCCCGACGTAGATCATCTCGGGATCGGAGGGAGCAATGGCGATCGCGCCGATCGATCCGGTCGGCTCGTTATCGAAAATCGAGTTCCAGGTGTGCCCGGCATCGGTCGTCTTCCACACGCCGCCGTTCACCGCGCCGATGTAAAACACGTTCGGTTGATCGGCAATGCCGGCGATGGCCACGGTGCGCCCGCCACGGAAAGGACCGATCAAGCGCCAACGCAGGCCCTGATAGAGCCGGGGAGGGATCGTCTGCGCCGAGACCCGGCCTGCAAAACCAACCGCGAGCAACAGAACGAAGAGCAGAAGTCGCCGCCCAATCGAAATCATCGATCGCCTCCCGAAGCGCGCCCACCTTAGACCACTCCATGATGCCGCGCAACCCCTCGGAGGCCACGCCAGGCCGACAAACCAGGATTTCTCGAGGAATGGGACGATGCGCGGTAGCCAGCCAAGTGGATGACGTCAGGCGCGGGAAACGAGACGAACGCAAACGGAGGGGATTCGCGCGCTTTTCGGCGTGGCTTGGGGCGCAGGGACACACCTACTCTTGAGCGCGCCGAACCTCATTACGCGCGAAAAGCTCGCCAGGAAAAACTCCGGAACTCAGTGCACCGGGGCGATTTCGAGGGCGTCGCCGATCTCCGTGCCTGAACGATGAATCGTGTAAGCGGGAAATTCGAGCACGCTCGTCGCTTTCAGACACACCCGGGAGATGCGAAATGGGCGCACGAACTCCTGAGTGCTCACCACGCGGCAGTCCCTGTCGATGAAAACGAGGTCGATAGGAAAGAGCATGCCGATGGTGTGCACCCCACAGGACGGAATGATCCACAGACCGCGGCCTGGACGCGCCCACCTTCGCGTCTTTCCCAGAAGCCCGATCAAGCGCCGCATATACGTATCGGCCACCACGACTTCCGTGGCGACGAACGTTTGCCGCGTTCGATTGTAGACATACACCCCGTCCTTCTCACGCACGATCCATGCGCCCTCTCCGCCCAACCGCCGAAAAACTGCTACGGCCAGCCCGAACTATTGGGAGGCCTTGCTCCGGCGCCGGCGGATGATGATATACAGCACGATGACGAACAAAACTCCGGCCGCAAGCTGGATGTTGCTCAATCCCATAATGTCGGCCGTCAATTGCATCATGCTCATCGGTGTTCCTCCGCTCCTTGTTCTTCGTCGTACTTGTTGATCGTCGTGCTACCCTGCCCTGAGTCCTTCTTCGGTCCAGAACTTCCTGCGTTGGCCTTCCCCGCCGGCGCGTCCGGAGCCCGCAGGCCCTATCCACCACCGGTCATCGCCGGGATGAGTGTCTGCATGATCGCGATGATGCCCGGTCCCAGGATCACCACCATCAACGCCGGAAAGATGAAAAATACCAGCGGCGGCACCATTTTCACGGTGGTCTTCGCCGCCGCCTCCTCGGCACGCTGACGGCGCTTCAACCGCAACTCGTCGGAAAACACACGCAGGGACTGCGCCAGGCTGGTCCCAAAACGATCGGTCTGGATCAACATCGCCACCAGGCCCTTGATATCATCCACGCCGGTGCGAGTGGCAAGTTCACGAAGCGCATCGAGGCGGTTCTTGCCCAACTGCGTTTCCATGTTGACCATCTGTAATTCTTCGCTCAGCTCCGGATGCGCAAACTTCAATTCCTGCGAAACGCGCAGGATGGCCTGGTCCAGGCCGAGGCCGGCCTCCATGCAGATCACCATCAGATCCAGAGCGTCGGGAAGGGAGAGCTGCAGCCGGTGCTGCCGCTTGCGCACAACCTGGGTGATGTAGAACTCCGGAGCCATGAAGCCGGCGATGGCCGCCATGATCAGAACGATCGCTGGGTTCTCCTGATAGAAGCCGGTGAAATACACGATCGCCAGAAAAACGATCGGGAGGAGGATGCGAACCCCGCGCAGAACCATGACCGATTGAGGGTTCCGGTAACCGGCGCGCACGAGAAGCTGCTGCGTTCGGGACACCGACTGGGTGGAAGGCGGAAGCAGGGTGCCGACCTTCGCCAGCGCCTTTTCCGCGCGCGCTCTTTGCTTGTCCGGGAAGCTTTGCTCCGGCCGCTTCGAACCGAAATGCCACATGCGCGAGAGCCGCTCGGCGATCTCGCCGCTCCCCTCCTGAACCAGAGCGTAAACTACGGCTCCGCAGACTCCCAAAGTCGCCAGGAATGTGAACACCACGATCCAGGGCATCACGTCCTCCGAGCCTTATACCTCAATATGCACAATCTTCCAGAGAAGAATCGACCCCACGACCTGAAGGACTCCGGCGATGAGCAGCAACCAGTGCCCGAGCGACTCCTTGAACAGAGGCTTCATGTAGGACGGGTTCAGCGTGTTCAGCAGGAACATCATGATCGGCGGCAGGGCGATCAGGATGCCGGCGGTCATCCGTCCCTGCGCGGTGCGGATTCTCACCTCGCCGCGGATACGGAAGCGCTCGCGAATGACCCGCGACAGGTTATCCAGAATTTCCGCCAGGTTGCCACCGGTCTCCTTCTGAATCAGCATCGCCGTCACGAAAAACCGCACGTCGAGCAGGGGCATGCGTTCGGTGAAGTTCAAGAGCGCGTCCCGCAGAGGGAGCCCGAAGTTCTGCTCCTCGAAGGTTGTCCGGAATTCACCGGCAACCGGGTCGGGCAGCTCCTTGCTGACCATCTCGAGGCCGGTTGTGATGGCGTGACCGGCGCGCACCGCGCGGGCCAGCAGATCGAGCGCTTCGGGAAAGTGCTTCTCGAATTCCCGGAACCGGCGGTTGCGCTTGAACATGATCACCCAGATTGGAATCATGCCGGCGAAGATTCCCGCGGCCAGTGCGATCAGCACGTAGGGGTAGATCTGCGCCACGATCAGATAGCTGCCCACGGCGAGCACGAAACTGAGCAGCAGGATCTTTCCCGGCTTGCTCCGCACTCCCGACTGCTCGATGTAGTCGTGCAGGTGATTGGCCCACGGCCACCGGACCAGCAGTTTGTTGAGCGCCGGCACGTCGCTGAGCAGTTCGTCCCGGACCAACTGCAGCCCGAGGGTCAAATCTCCGCGGCGCTCGGAGCGCTGCACCGCTTCGAAGCGCTTGCGAACGATCTCCTCGTGCGGCGTGCCGCTGCCCATCGTGAACAGCAGAAGGATGATGGCCAGCACCGCCAAAAACGTGAAGAACGCTACCAGTAGTGCCATTTCAGCCTCTCAGGCGGTCTCCGCGTGCTTCCGCTCAAACATGTCGATCGGCAGGCGGAAGCCGGCGACCAACAACCGTTCAGCAAACTTCGGGCGGATGCCGGTCGGCATGAACTCACCGAGCACCTGGCCGTTCGGGCCAATGCCCTTCTTCTGGAACACGAAAATGTCCTGCATGGTGATGACCTCGCCCTCCATGCCGGTTACTTCCGCGATGCTGATCACCTTGCGGGTGCCGTCGCTCATCCGGCTCACCTGGGCGATTACGTCGATGGCCGACGTGATCTGGTGCCGGATCGCCGATTCGGGCAGGTTGAGATTGGCCATGGCCACCATGGTTTCCAGCCGGCTCAAGGCGTCGCGGGGCGTGTTGGCGTGAACCGTGGTGAGCGATCCATCGTGGCCGGTGTTCATCGCCTGCAACATGTCGAGCGCTTCCTCGCCGCGAACCTCACCGACCAGAATGCGATCGGGACGCATACGCAGGGCGTTGATCACCAGTTGCCGCTGGCGGATGGCGCCCTGCCCTTCGATGTTCGGCGGGCGGGTTTCCAGGCGAACGACGTGGCGCTGATGGAGCTGCAATTCGGCCGCGTCTTCGATGGTGATGATGCGCTCGCGATCGGAGATGAACTGCGAGAGCATGTTCAGCAGCGTCGTCTTGCCGGCGCCCGTGCCTCCCGAAATCACCATGTTCAGCCTGGCCTGGATGCAGCCCTTCAAGAGGTCCAGCATCTGGCTCGTCAGCGTCCGATTGCGCACCAGATCTTCGGCCTTCAACCGGTCCCGCCCGAATCGCCGGATGGAGAGCGACGGACCGTCGATCGACAGCGGCGGAATAATCGCATTGACGCGCGAGCCGTCGGGCAGGCGGGCGTCCACCATCGGCGAGGACTCGTCGACCCGGCGGCCGACCGCGGAAACGATCCGGTCGATGATCGTCATCAGGTGCTGATCGTCGCGGAACTGGATGGGGGTGGGCTCGAGGATGCCGTTTCGCTCGATGTAGACCTGGCGATGGGTGTTGACCAGGATGTCGGAGATCGAGGAATCATTCAGCAGAGGTTCGAGCGGACCCAGACCGAAGACCTCGTTCAGCACCTCCTGCGAGAGGCGTTCCCGCTCCTGCAGGGTCATCGGAGTGGATTCGCCCATCACGAGGTTCTCGAGGATCTGCGTGACCTCGCGCCTCACCTGCTCCCTGTCCGACTCGGTCAGCCGCTCGAGATCCAGCTTCTGAATCAGCTTGCGGTGAATGGCCGCCTTTACGGCGGAAAAATCCATGCGCGTGCTGGGCATGGCTTACCCACCTTTCTTCGACGAGAAGAGAAACAGGTTGAAGCCGCCCGATTTCTCCTCCTTGTGGGAGGTTTCCGCGCCGGTCAGCTGCGCGGCGATCTGGGCGAATTTCGAAACCAGAGGATTATTGTGATTGCCCATGAGCGGCGTGCCCATGTTGATGGCATCACTCACCTGTTTGTAATCGTTCGGGATCACCGAATGAATCGGATGCTTGATGTTCTTCTCCACCGTCTTCAGCGCCTCCTGGTCGGTGCGCCGCCAACGATTGATGACGATCTGCAGCCGGCTCGCTTCAACACCCAGTCCCAGCAGGGCGAGCAACTGCCGCTCGAGCGCCCAGAGCGCCGGCACGTTCGTTTCCGCAACCACCAGCACCGCCCGCGCCGTGCGCAGGACCGGAGCCCATTCGGTCGAGAACTGCGTACCGTAATCGACGACGACGGCGTCGAAGGTGCTCTGCGCAACGTTGATGACGCGCCCGGTCGCCGCCAGCGGGATCCGCTCCCATTCCTCGGGCTGCGTCACTCCGCCGAGCAACGAGAGTCCGCTCCGATGCTCGGTGAGCAGGCCGGTGAAGAAATGGCTGTCCAGACGATTCAGGTTCTCGACGGCGTCGCGTACGTTGAAGCGCGGCGTAAGGTTGAGCATCAGATGCGCCTGGCCCAGCGGCCGCCCGAAATCGAGCAGGGCGGTTCGCTTCTTGAGTTTGTGGGAGAGCTGCACGGCAAGGTTCACCGCGACGGTGGTGGCGCCCACCCCGCCCTTGGCTCCCATGACCACGATCAGGCGCTCCGTGCCCCGCTTTTCGGGGACGGCAGTTTCCGTGACGAAGCGTTCCAGCGTCTCGCGGAGCGCTTCCGAAGACACCGGCTTGCCCAGGAACTCCTGGACTCCGCTCCGCATCGCTTCGAGCAGCAGTTGCGGATCCGGTTCCGGCTGCGTGGAGCAGGCGATGACGCGCACCGCCGGCTGCAGCCCGCGAATGTGCCTCGCCAGGGCGAAATACGGATCCGGGTCGCGTCCTAAATCCAAAAGAATGACATCGGCCAGAATCTCGCCGGGCTCGGGCAGATTCTCCCCCGAGACCTTCCACTCGAGCACATCACTGACCAGCCCGGTCTGCTCGAGCGAGGCCCGAAGTTGCTGACTGCTGTGAAGGTCAGCGCTTGCAATGAGAACCCTCAGCATGGCCTCTTCTTCTGTCTCACCAATCCGTGTTCCCGCTCAGATCGAGCCCCCTTATTTCTTCGGCTGTCCTGATTTGGAGGCCGGTGGCGGCCAGGTCATGAACGGCACGGGGAATTTTGGTCCGGCCGGAGCTTGGCCCGGCCCGTATGGGTTCACTATATGCGGTGTCACGAGTACCAGCAACTCGGAATGCGATTTGGTATGTGACCAGCTCTGGAAGAGCTTGCCCAGGATCGGAACGTCTCCAATCCACGGCACCTTGTTCAACACATTCTGCACGCGGTTGTCCATCAACCCTGCGATGGCAAACGTCTCTCCATCCTTGAGCAGCATCTCGGACGACACGCGGCGGGTGGAAATGGCCGGGATCAGAAAGCCCTGCAGCTGTACCGCGTTGGTGTAATCGAGCGTGCTCACTTCCGGCGCCACCTTCAGGTCAATCTTCCCGTCGGCCGTCAACGTCGGAGTGAAATTCAAGCGCACACCGAACTGTTTGAACTGAATGGTCACCGTCGGCACCGATCCGGCCGCGCCGCCCTGGATCACCGGGAACGGAAACTCGCCGCCGGCCAGGAAGCTGGCTTCCTTGCCCGTCTCGGTCAACAGATTGGGTTCGGCCAGAATCTGGAGCAGGCTATTGTCCTCGAGGGCTTTCATCGTGATGCCCATGTTGATGTCCGGCCGGAAGATAAACAGGTTCATGATATCGCTGGTCGTCAAGCTCGTGTTCACCGGGCCGCTTGCAGAGCTAGGCAGCGTCGAAACGGCGAAGGGTCCGAACTGCTGGGTCTGGATCACGCCAAGAGTGCGCGTGGTCGAGCCCGGCAAACTGAAAAAGTTGAAACCCCACTCCCTGCTGTGGGTCAGATCCAGCTCGGCGAACTTGACGGCGAGCAGAATCTGGCCCTCGGAGGGCGCCGTGGGCACCTGGACGAGGCTGATGACCTTGGGGACTTCAGCCGAAACCAGTTGGTAGATCCGGTCGGCGACTTCCGCCGAGGACGCCTGTCCCGTCAGCATAACCACATTCTTCGATGCCTCGATGCGCACATGTTCGGAAGGAAAGACTTCGTGGATTTTCTGGCTGAGAGCCATCACGTCGACGTCGACGTACAGGTCGAACGTTCTGGCTTTCACCGTTTTCACCCCACAGAATCATCGTGACCGCGCCCGGCGTTTTCCCGTTCACCAGCACCTGGTAGGGGCTGATGACGATCGCTTCGGCAATGTCCGGATTAGCGACCGAGAGCCGGGTAATCCGGACCGGCGAGGTGATCACCAGGGATCGGTTGACAAGCAGGTGCAGCGTTTGCGGCAGCGACGACCCCGCCGCAGCCGGCTGCTGCCCCGCGCTCAGATTCAACGTAAGTACCAGCGCGAACAACAGGCCCAGACATACATTCCGCTTCGCGTTGACCATATCCCTCACCGGCCTTAGTGATGCGGGAAAGTCTTCGTTTCCCGTTTGTTTCCGTTGATCACTTCCACAACGTAGGGCGGAGGCGCCTGCGGCACGACTCTGCGTGGCCGCGCCGGTCCCCGCCGGGGCCGTGCCGGCGCAACCGCGCCGGTCGGACTCATCAGTTCTGCCTGGAGCACGGCTGCAGGATGCACGATCTTCGTGTCAATCGTATTCCGCAGCGCTAGCTGAATCCGGGCCTGCGTCGCGGCCAGAGTCAGCTTGTCGGCGTCCTCGGGCGACACCAGTAGCGTCACCACCGGAACCGTGTGCGGCTTGCCCTGTGCGTCCTGCGTAATCTGTTGGCCGGCGGCCAGCACCTTCACGTTCTCCAAGACGGTCTTGCTGAGCGTCTCGGCGCCGCCACCGCCGCCAGGCGAGCCGACGGCAATGACGTCCACCATCGTGCCCGGCTGAACGAATCCGGCCACGCCGATGACTTCATTCACCGCCACCGACACCGCGCGCATGCCTTCGGGAATCGTGGCCGGCAAGCCTGCGCCGGCTTCGCGCGGGGCCAGTTTCGATTCCAGAATCGGCTCGTTCTGCACCACGTTCGTGATCAATGCCCGTCCAACCGCGTCCTGCATCCGGGTGAACATCCCCGGCACGGGCTCGTTCCCGGGCCAGGGAACCATCCGCAGGTCGTGTTGGTCCAACCGCGTGCCCAGTGCCAAGGGCATCGCCGCGACAACAATCTGCGTTGCCGGCACCTGCTGTTGCTGCACGACGGGAACTTGGCGAATCTGGCGGTACACAAACCAACTTGCCAGCACCGCCAGCACCACCGCCGCGACCAAACCGATCAGTAGCCGCCTACGGTTCATCTCCCCGTACCCCTTTCCGTTACCACCCTAGCCAGGCTGCCGACAGCGCCAGGGCCGTGGCCACGGCCGTCACGGCGCCAAACGGCAGCTTGATCAATGGCGGAGCATCGATCGAAATGTTGGGATTGGGCTGCAAACCAAATACAACAAAACCATGCACCAGCTCCCACAAATTCAACAAAGTGGACTTCACTCGGCGCCGCCGGAACATCTCCACAACACCCCATCCGGCCGCCAGGCACACCGAAACAATCAAAATCGTGATCGTCATGCGCGGACCCACCATCGCGCCGAGCGCTCCCATCAGCTTCCAGTCTCCAGCGCCCAATCCGCGCAGGAGCACAACCGGCAACAGAAGGCCCAATCCGATTCCCGCCCCTTCCAGACTGAGCGCGAGCCCATGCCAGCCGCTCAGCAAAACGTTCACCGCAATCCCGATGAGCAGTGCGGGAACGGTGAGACGATTCGGGATCTTGCGAGTGCGCAAATCGCCCAGCCCGGCAATGATCGCCAGGATCACCGCCAGAATCCAGGGCAAGTGCAAAATGGAAAAATCCACGTTCATCAGCCTTCGTCCCGTTGTCCGGCCGCCATGTTAGCAGGAGCTTGCCTCGAGAGCGCCCTTTCTCGCATGGCAGGTTTACATTCTGACCACTGGAGGAGTTTGCGCCCACCCCTCCGATCGAGGAAACGCCCGCGACACTGGATCAATGGAAATTCGATTTGCAGCTCGCGCCGGAAAGCGCGTGCCTGGCCGGAATTCCCGGCCACCCGCCGACTGCAACGGCGGCCATCAAGAGGAGAATCACTCGCGACCAATACCGGGATGGCCCGAAGGTGTGTTTCGCATTGGCCTATCAGAGGCATCGATCGGGAACTCCTCACTGACATGCGCCCGTTGCGCGGCTTTCCCGACCGCCACCATGCCTGCTGGTAAGAACTCGGACACTGGAGGGGGGTAAACCCCTCCAGCGAACCGAGAACGGTTTTTGTCGATGAAACTAGCTGCTGGCAGCAGTGGTGAGGTTCTGCGTCGCGTTCGTGAACGCGTCGCTGATCGCGCTTGCCAGGCTGTGCATCGCGGCGATAGCACCCAACGCGATGAGAACCACGAGCAAAGCGTATTCGACCAGGTCCTGGCCTTCTTCTTCTTGCCACAAACGACGGAACAGGGTCTTCATGTACTTCCCTCCTTGGAGAGCGGTCGTCGGTACAGCCGGGCTGCACCGTTCGCTGCCTAAATAAGCACTTGCGCTGCCAAATGCCTACCAACTCGGATTCCCGCGCCAAACGTATCGGAACAGCCAATCCCCATCCTCCTGAAGCGTCGGATCTCAAAGCCATACGTCGGCACTGGTCTAAAGCTCCAACACACACAACCGAGAACCCTTGCCGGTAGTTACTCTGCATGCAGTTTACCAGCGGGGAGTTGCAGGCCCCCCTGAACCCTTAGTTCTAGAACCATCAACACTTACGTTCCTTCCCTCTTCCAATCCTTCCGAAACCCCATCTCTACCGGTCCGAAAACGTCTTGTTTTGGTGACACTAACTCATTTCCCCGAGCCAAGTTGTCAACGTTTTAGGACCCAGCCCGCTTCGCCTTCGGATAACTTCCCTGATACACAAAAATGGCGGCGAGTTTCCCCTCGTATGCCAGCTTCCAACCCGGCACAGACCTCAGATAGGTCGCCAAGGAGGAGTCGCCGGCGGTGAATACCGAGCGGATGCCGTATTTCGCCAGCACCAGGGGCGTGTCGCGCTTCAGACGCGCAACGTCCAGATAGTCCTGCAGCACGCCCCCATATTCGTAGATATCAGCGCGGCCATCGATAAACACCGGACGCGAAGATCCGTGCAAGTTTCCAAACGTCCAGATCAGATACCCTCCCCAGCCGTAATCGTTCAGCATCGGCTCGGGAACCGAAGCCGGATTCGCCTTCATGAGCGCGAAGGCCGTCATCGGGTACGTCTTGGACAGGCGCGCGTCGATCTTCTTCTCGGACGGGAAATAGTGAACGAAGCCGAAAATGATCAGGGCGATCAGGACGACGTTCAATACGTATTGGTCCTTGCTGCGAACGTAGGGCGTAAGCCAGCGGCCAAGCAGGCTGGCGAGCCACGGCAGAAAAGCGAAGACCAGCACGATGAGGAAGCGCAGGTGCAAAGCGGCCTCAAGCACCGTCGCCATCAGAAGAACCAGATCGAAGAAGCGAAAACGCGGTTTCCACTTCAACTGCACAAGGAACAGGACCAGCACAATGGCGAGAAACGCCTTGCCCCAGGCTTCCCCGAAGCTCACCGGCTGCCATTCCTGGATGTTCGCGATGTTCAGCGGCTGCAGCAGCGCCATCTCGAAGGGGTAGGCGGCCAGCTGCGTCCCATAAGGCGTCAACGGAAGCACAGCCGTCGACGCGAGTATGGTCAGCAGAAGGTTTCGGCTTTGCTTCGGAGTCCAGCGCTTGGCTTCAACGGCTCCCCATTCGAATTCAAACAGGCCGCAGAACCAGAAGACACCCAAAATGCCCAGCCCAATGAAAAACGAGCCGTGCGTGTTCACCCAGATGAGAAACAGGGGCGGTATCGCCCACAGTACCTTCTCTCGCCCCTGTCGATATAACTCCATGAGAATCAACAGAACCACCAGATAGGAGTACGCCAGAAGCTGGGGGCGCAGGGTGAAGAACACCGCCGCAAGCGGAAGCAGAATCGCGCAAGCCGCCAGCGACGCCTTCACATTGCCCGTGCAGACGTTGCCGTAGACATACAGCAGCAACATGAGCAGGGCCGAGAATATGCAGAGCAGCGCCAGCAATCCCGGCGGACCCCATTTCGCCGCCCACCCCATCAGCACTTCCCCAAGCCACTCGTACGCTATCCAGTGCTGTCCCGGCACCGTGTAGGAGTAGATATCGTGCGTGGGCAATTGATGGGTGGCCAGGATCAGCTGACCGATCTTGGCATGCCACCACGTGTCAGGATCGGCCAGGTGAAGATGCGCCTGGTAACCCGCGACCGCGGCGAGCAGAACACCGAGAAAGACGGGGAATGAAATGACGTTCTTCAGCAGTGCTGTAAGACGATGCTCGGACGATTGCGCTTCTTCCGAAATGACGTGACTTGTGCTCACCATAGTCATTGCATCTTCCGCGTGTCTGGAGTCAACAGGCAGAGACACGACAGGCCTTTCCGGCCTATATCAATGCAATCCAGGTACCATAACGTAACTAAGTCGTCCACAGCATTATTTCCCGTTTCCCTTCCCTGCACGGGATCGCCAGCAGCATGGCAACACACACACGCAGCGTGGGAGTTAGCGGAAAACAACGAAAATGACAGGAGGCGAAGCTCGCCCGTTCACGAGTTCACAGCAGACAGGGAGGAACCGCGCAATTGCGGCTCACTCCCTGAATTCCATTTTTCTAGGGGCTGCTTCCGAAAATTTCCTGTGCCGTGAGGCCGTGGCCGGATCCCTGCGCCCCACGATCCGTCGCTCAGTTGTGAATCAGCCGGACCGGAATCGGAGCGCCGGTGAAGACCGGCACGACGCCACCGTTGCCACCACCGCCCGTTTGGGTGGTGCCACCGCCGCACCCGCTCACGTTGAGCACGTAGGCCCAAACGGAGCTCTGCTGATTGTCGACTTCCTGGATGAACAACTGCAGAAAGCCTCGTACGTTTACCTGGACGCTGGCAGGACAGGAGTTGCCGGGGCAAAGCGGAGTTCCGTCGTAAATCGGCAGGGTCACGAGGGAATCGCTGGTCGTGATCTGGGTTCCTGTGCTGAAGCCATAGGGATTGGCCGAACCGGCATACATGATGAAGGGAACCGAAAGGCTGCTGTCCAGGCTGATGTAGTCCTGTCCTGTTCCGTTGTTCGCCTCATGGATCAGGCATTGAACGCCTTGACCGGTGGGACCGACCATGTTTCCGCTGATCGGATTGACCGTTGCCGCGCCGCACGTGACTTGAGTCGTGCTGCAACACTCGATATTTTCGCGATAAAGTGCGCCGCTGTCGGCTCCCCCATTGGCCTGATCCTTCGAAGCACAGGACGGGCAAACGAACGTGCCGGTCGCCGGCAAGAAGACCGGCCAGAACTGGCTGGGCGCCGTGGCCTGCGACGGACTCCCAGGCTTGATCTGGATCCGCTCGCCAACTACCCCGGTCGGCCTCAACCCGGGAAGTACGACCGCGTCGTTATTGTTCGGATCAACGAAATATTCATAATACTCAGGGGTGCTGCCCACCATGACGGTTCCACAGAGCGAATTTCCTTCCGGACTGCTTTCTGGAACCGTGTGGTAAGGATCGCAGTTCGGCAGAAGCCAAGGCTTCAGGCACTGAACCGATGTCGTGGGGCCATCGCCGCCGGAGGGAGTGTAGGCTTCGGCGGTAGCCTGCACCGAAATCGGAATTGAGGAAATCCCGAGAGCCTTCATGAAATACGTCGGCATGTTCTTCTGCACGACGACGGTGATCCGGGGATCGTTGGAAATGGAAAAATCGAAGCAGCCACCCGAAACCCCACTTGGAGGCGGGCAGCTGGAATTGAAGTTCGAAGCTTCCAGATCCGGGTTGCGGCCTATGATCAGGTTCTGGTTGCCGACCTGAGACGCCTGCGCCGCGGCCAAGGGCGCTGCCTGGGTCACCGTGATGAGTCCGGTTGCAACACCATTAGTGACAAACTGCTGGGCGCCGGCCAGGGCTGCGGCGTCGGCGGCCCTCTGGGCTTCGTTGCGCGCCACGTAGAGGTTCGCCAGGTCAACAGACAAACCGGCAGTCGCCAACAACAGCGTCAATCCCACGGCGACCAGGAAAATACTCATGCCGCGTTGCGACTTCGCTTGCCGTTTACCCTGTTGGTCGCTCATCCCCGCACCTCAATTGTTGGACATCACCGAATAAACCTGAATGGGAATCGTCGAGTTCGCCCCGCTCCCGAAGAAACTGGTCCCCATAGTCCAGTTGTAGGGATAAGTCAGCGTGACGCTGGTCGATGGAATGCAGTTAACCCCTGTTCCGCAGCCCGTGGGCACCGGGAGTTCCGGTACGATCTTCAGGCCATAGGTTCCACTCGAGTAATACGTCGCGGCCGTCACCGCGCCCGCGGAGTTCACGGTCGTTCGGGGACTCGAGCATCCGTTCGTGACAGCCGAGGACGAGGTGCCGTTGATCCCCATAAAGGACGGATTCACGTTCGCCTGAATCAGATAATTGGCCACCTCCTGGCAGATACTCTGGATCGAGTTGGGGCTCGAATACGTCAGATCGAGATAGGACGTGTTCGATCCCAGCCGGGCGCCGTCGCGCGCCGCATTGGCAAGGACCTGCCTCAGGTTCCAGCCCTGGGCAAAATCGGCGACGCCGGCCACCAGAACCAGCAGAAACGGCAAAATCACTGCCAGTTCGAAAAGCTCGGCACCGCGTTCGCGTCTTCCCATTCGCACTCGATTCGGTGTGTTCATGGCTCCTCTCAACTGGGAGTGCAGGTCGACGGCGGATTCTCGTAGCGCATCTGCACTTTCGTCGTGAGCGTGATCGTACCGAGCGTCCACGGCAGAAACGGTATCGTCACGTTATAGGGATAGCTGAACGTGACGTAGACGCCGCACACGGGCATGGACCCATCCTGGGCGAGCACGGCGACGCCCTGATGATAGCTACTCGTCAACACGGAGTTACTCGTGTCAATTCCCGCGGCCTGGAGCGCGGGGAAAACGATGTCGCTTTGAATGCTTCCAGTGCCGGTCGCCGGCGTATAGCTGTTTCCGCACATGGCGCAGCTCGTCGTCACCGCCTCGTGAACGCCCTCGCGCGCCGCCCGCGTCATCGTTCGGTAGATGTCCCATCCGCGCCCAAACGAGTACAGCGCGAATACCAGCGTCAGCAGAATCGGCAGCACAAATGCCGCTTCGACTACATCGGCGCCACGCTCACCGCGATTTTTCCCGAACGTCACTTTTCGTTCCCCATTGATCTTCGACCTGTCGTGCATCGGGTATTGCCATGTTATGTACTAATGTGTCACCAAGAGCGAGTGGTTCCTGTTGCCTTAGTGTTCAACTAGTCTACGGAACTGTTCTAGTACCATGAAGGGGGTTCGGACGCGAGCCACTTCCTCACCGATTTGCTTGATCTTCGCCTCTTGCAAATGGCCAAGGACGTAGCCGGCCTTCTGGAGATAGCTGATTCGTTCCGGAACGAGACCCATCACCCGCGCCGCCGTGGCATCCACAGCCACTGGGTCATCTCCCATCACCAATACGCCAGCGGCCTTCGGCGTTCCCTGAATCGGCCCGTTGCCTTCCATCGCCACGATGCCGTCGACAATGGCGAAGTCGGGCCGCACGGTGGTGGAAAGATCGAGAATGGAGTTTTCGATTCCAGCCCAGTGCAGGATGTTTTTCGGCCAGCCGTAGCAGCTACCGGGAACGACGCCGAACAGGTTTTTCAACGAGAGAGTGACGCCGGCCCAGTGATGGGTCTTCATTTTCGGCATGGAAACGAGGAAATCGGCCTCGAGCACCGCGGCGGGCAGGAAGAGCTGGCGCAGTTTCGAGGCGCGCGTTCGCAACACGACGCGCCGCACGTCGTCCACGTTCAGATCGACGAACCCGCCGTCGAAACGTCCGAGCCAGTCACGCAGACGGATCGCCTCCAGAATTCCCTCGACATCGCGCTCGTGTCCAGGGCCCTCCGCGATAATGACTCGCCCGGCGCCCAGGCGAAGAAAGCTCTCACGCGCTGCGGCGATTACGGCGGGATGGGTGTTGATGACGTAGTCGGGATCGGTCTGCACGAGGTTGGGTTTCAGCAGAACGCTCTTGCCGGCCACCGGAAGCTGAAATTCGCGCAGCGTCTCGTGGATCAATTCCACCAGATCTCCGCCGTAGCCTTCGGCTTTTCGGATCGCCACTCGCGATGGCGGCCGATTCGAAGGAGGGATCAGGGGATGGGTGGAGAGGGCCATGGTGTCGCGTTCGGTCTATTGTTTCAATACTTTAGCTGTCCAGCGGAGCACATCCGGACCCTGCCCTAGCGCGAACGCCGCTTGCGCGAAGGCCAGAACGTAATCGAGGAATCCCTGCAAATGGAATCCGGTCTCGAGCTTCGACTCGAGCGCGGGAGCGGGCCGGCCGGAGACTTCGAGCGCAAGATGTGCCAACGCGATTGACGCCGACCCCGAGATGGAATCGAAGCGCCCGGCGAGCCAATCGAGGCTCCGCCGATTTTCTTCCCTCTCGACGTGTTCCTGAAGGGCGAGCAACGCCCACGCGGTCGGTCCAATCTGCGGAATCCCCCCCACGCCGTAGACCATCGGATTTCCGGAATTCCACCCTCCCACAGGACACATGCGATCGTACAGCAGCGCTTCCCCCACTCGGCGGCGTTCGTCGGCAGTCGAGGAAGCCAGCGCGGGCGGAACATGATGGAAAAATATGAGAGCCAACGCCGTCGGCTCGACCCAACTCGAGGTGCCCGGGGTCCAACTCCAGCCCCGCAGGGAGAAATCCTGTTCGACAGCGCTCTTGCGGACCATCCTCACCAGCCGCCCGAACCACATGCGAAAGCTGCCTTCTCCCGTGCGGCTCTGGCAAAGCCATTGCGCGGCGCCTGCGATCGCCTTCGCGGGGCCGTTGAGGGCCACGACCGCCAGCGCCGCGAGCGGCGTCACCCAGTTTCCCTCGGCCGTTTCGGGCCGGGTGGGCCAGGAGCCGTCGTCATTCTGGGCGCGGAGAAGCCATTCGAGCCCGCGCTCGACGGCTTCGCTTTTCGGATCGGTTTTGGCAAGTGCGAGAAGGGACCAGGCGGTCGGCTCGACCGCGCTCGACGTTCCGGGCCGGTATCCCCATCCGCCGTCCGCATTGCGGGCTTTGTGCAGAAAGGGCAGGCAAATCCGGGCGGCGAATCCTTCGCCGGCGTCCTCGGTCGGTTTCAACACGTTCTGCAATGTGACGGGAAGTCCCATCCCGGGGCCGCCCTTAGACCAGATGCTGCGGCGGGGTCGGAGGCTCGTTCAGGTCGCCTTGGCCCTCACCCTCTTCCCGGATTTCGAGTTGGTTGATGAGGCGATGCAGGTAGGTGCGGGCCACGCCCAGCATGCGGGCGCTCTCGGCCTTGCGCCAGCCGCACTCGCGCAGTGTGCGAAGAATGAGCCGGCGCTTGAACTCGCGAACTTCGCCCTCGTAGGTGCGGGCGAGCACGGCGGCGCGGGATACGTCTCGCGCCGAGCGGGTCAGGTGCCAGACGTCGATGGTGCTCGTTTGCGCGAGAGCGACCGCGCGCTCGACCGTATTCGAGAGTTCCCGCACGTTTCCAGGCCAATCGTATTCCTCGAGCGCGTGAAGCGCCCAGGGAGAGAATCGGCGCACCTCTTTATTGAACTGCTTGGCAAATCGCTCGAGAAAATGCTGGGCGAGGTATTGGATGTCGTCCTTGCGCTCGCGCAAGGGCGGCAGATGGATTTCGACCACATTCAGCCGGTAGTAGAGATCCTCGCGGAACCGATTCTGGCGCACCAAAGTCGACAGGTCCTGGTTCGTGGCGCTCAAGACGCGGGTATTGACCGTTTGCGAATGATTGCTGCCCAGGCGCTCGAACGTCCGCTCCTGCAAAACGCGCAGGAGTTTGGGCTGAAGCCCGACGCCAAGATCGCCGATCTCGTCGAGAAAGAGCGTGCCGCCGTCGGCCGCTTCGACTCGCCCGCGGCGGGCGGCCACCGCTCCGGTGAAAGCGCCACGCTCGTGTCCAAAAAGTTCGTCTTCGATCAGGGTTTCCGGCAGGTTCACGCAACTGAAAGCGACGAAGGCCGAGCTCTGTCGCGGACTCATTCGGTGAATGGCGCGCGCCAACAGTTCTTTTCCCGTGCCCGTTTCACCGGTGATGAGCACGCTGATGTCGTAGCCCGCCACTTTTTCGGCCATGCCGAAAACTTCCTGCATCGGCTGCGACGCGCCAATCAGGTCGCATACCTGACGCGGCCCCGTTTGCTCGGTGCGCAGGCGTGCCAGCTCGCGTTCCGCCTGGCGGAATTTCTGCGCCCGGCGCAGCACCACCCGCAGTTCATTCAGGTCGGGTGGGCCGGTCATTGTGTCGAAGGCCCCGCGCTCGATCGCCTTGACGATCATGCGCCGGTCTTCACCGTCGAGAATCGCTACCGTCGGCGGCGGCTGTTCGAGCCCGTTCACTTGCCCCATCAGGCCGAAGGCGGCCTCAAGATTCCCGTCGCAGCCGACATCGGTCAAATCCACAAGAATGACGTCCCACCAGGCCAGCAATTCCTCGAGTTCTCTCGGCAGCTCCAGGTTGCCACACTGGCGGAATTCGAACCCCGGGCCGAGCTCCCGGCCCATCGTTTTCGCGAGGTTGGAATCGAGGCCGAAAAAGAATACGTGGATTGGATCAGCCACGGCGTCGTGTCTCCTTCACGCACCAACAACAGAGGCTCAACGGATTACCAGCTTCGGACAGGCCCAGTCTTCGCGGTAACAGCACCGCGGGAGACTACCATCTGTTGCCTTACTTGGCAACTCTATTTCCATAAAAGTAACTGGAACCCGCCGCCGTGTTCGGGAAAGTTAGCAGACTAACACCCCTGAAGGCAAGAGTTTATCCTGTCAGCCATTGACCGGTTTGAAACAACTTCAACAGATACCTATGCCTGGTGGGAAACTATGTACCAACTTTTGCCCAATTGGAGGGAAATACAGTTCCACTAGCCCAGGATCCCCGAGCGGCCTGAACCGAAAGGCCTCCGCAGCCCGTTCCATGTCTAACGCGTGGCGTCCGCGCACAAACCCCCTCTTCGGAAGAGCGCGGATCGGTGCCTCGCCGCGAAATCCGGAGCGCTCGGTCCCCTCTATTGGGTCCGAGGCACGGTGGCCGGGATGCCGACGAGCATATTGACGGCGATGGGTTTGCCCTTCGCGTCGGCAGCCGGATGGAATTTCCATTTGCCAAAGGCGGCGAGCGCCGCCTGATCCGCGATCGAGCCAACTCCCTGATAAACCTTGAGGTTCTTGACCGCCCCATCCGTGGTGATAACGCCTTTGAGCACAATCATGTGATCTCGTTTGTAAGCGGCGACCGGCGGGCGGTGAAAGTCGAATCTGTCGAGCGCCCATGGCGGAGTGATTCCGGCGCCCATGTGAACCTCGCCGCCATTCGGCGCCGGCGCGACCGGTGCGGCGGTTTGGTGCTGGCAGTATTGCAGAACCCAGGCTTTGCCCGGCATCGGGAGGTAAATCGTGTAGATATTCGAGCAGCTGAGCACGCCAAACATGCCCAGGCCGCCGCCGCCGATCGGACCAGCCGTGACGATCAGGTTGATCGCGGGCAGCTTCATGGCCCTGTTCACCGGATAGACGAGATTGGCGATCATCCACGGCGGCAGAATGCCCTGCTCGTTGCCGGAACCGTCGCTCGAGGGGCCGAAAGCGGCGACCGCCGATGCTCCGTTGCCCGCGCTGCCGACGTCGCCCGAAACCGCAGACGCGGCGCTGCCCGATCCGTTTCCCTTCGCATTGGCCGCTCCGGCCGCTGACGTCCCGCCGCCACCCATCGTTGGCCCGCCCGGTCCACTGGGCACGCCGGTTTTTCCCCCCAGCAGGGCGACCGAGAATTGCCCGTAACGGTTGCCCGGCGGGACGCTCATCATATCGGTGGGCGGGCTCGGATTGGCGCCGAGAACCAGCAGTCCACGCGTGGTCTGCGAGGCCGACCCCTTGCGCTGCGTGGCGAAGATCGAGCCGAGCGCCTGCTCCTGCGCCGGTAGCGGCAACGCCACTTCCGGGCTGGCCAGAAGCGGCGGCTTCTTGGTCGGGACCTGAACCGCCAAAGCCATGTCGGGAATCACCGGTGTCGGAACATTCATGGCCGGGGCTCCGGTGGCCGGGTTCCTGACGGCCTTTGGAGCGGCTCCGGTGGTCGGCATCTTCGGATCGTCCTTCGACGTCAGACCGGCCAGCAGCACGTTCGGCAGTAGAATATAGTGCTTGATGCGCAGATCGGGCGGCGCGCCCGCCTGAATGATCGTCTGCTCGTTGTTATCCGCGTGAGGCGGCTTGAGCACCAGGGTGAATTTCGGCACCGGCGTCGGAGTCTTCACGCCCGCGCCCGAAGCTCGTTTCGCTCCCGCGCTCGGAGACGCCTTCGCTGCCTTGTGCTCGCCCTTGGAGGCCGATTTCGGCTGCGAGTGGATCTCGACCTTGCGCGGCGGCAGCGGATAAATGAGCTGGTAATCGGCCGTGATTACCGGGAGCATCGCATGGTTGTGCTCGGGAAACAGGGCCGCCCACGGCACGCTCAGCAGGAAAAAGAAAAAGGCAAAGTGGAGTAAAGCGGATGTAAAGACTGTTCGCGGCCGCTGCGGATGCGTCAGCCGCATCGGATGCGGGTCGAAAAACCGCGACCAGCCGATTCGGGGCGCCCGCCCACTGAACACCACGCGGATCGAGCCCGCAAGGCTGCGCAGGCGAGGCTCGTGGCGAACGAGAAATTTCAATGGATCACCTTGGCCGTTATCACGATTCACCATAAGCGCACCAGCCGGGAATTTTCAACCACGAAGCCGGTTCGAGGTGCTCCAGGGAGTTAATTCGAAGATAAAGTCCGTCTCCAATTGTTGACACATCACACCAGCACGGGGCCGAATTTGGAAACACTTTCGGCTCCTCGGTGCCTCCCAAGGCACTACCTGACTGTATTCATTTGCAACTGGCTGCCCGAAGATTGGCTTTTTCGAGACTTCGTGATTCTGGCAAACCGATTGCGACATTTCCGGGTTTATACTGATCCCCCGGCGGCCCCATGGGCCGCGAGACAGGGTGAGGTTGGGAGGCCAGGATGGCGGCTCGGCGGCTTGCTCGTCTTCGAGATTTGGGAATTCGCATGCGGCTTCCAATGGGAACGCTGGCGTTGCTCATCGCGGCGTGCCTGGCCGCGGCCCCACCGGCCCACGCGCAGGCAGCGGCCGAGTACGGCGGCGCTACCGGCGTGAGCGCCGGCGCAGTTTCCTCGAAGCCCCAGCTCTTCAGGCCCGGCGGACCCAGCCAGCCGAACAACTCTCTCTTCCTCGCCAAGCCGAGCGGCACACCGCCCGATCAGCTCAACCGGGAATGGTTCGCCAAGCAGGCAGGCAAGAAAGGCGCGCAATTGACCGTCGACGCGACACCGCCGCAAACGAGTATCTGGGTTGACGGAAAGTTCGTCGGAAAAGCGCCGCTCACGCTGACCCTGCCGGCGGGCAAGCATCACCTGAGCCTGCTCGGTCCACGGCAGGAACACGCCGAGCGCGACGTCAATATCGTCGCCGGAAAGAACGACCGGCTCGCGATCCAACTGCACGAAACGTACCCGACCACGGTCGCGATCCGCGTCTTCGGCGGCGTGCAGCGCTAATCGCGGCGCCCGCACACATTCCAAAGCACTGCCCCGGCTGTCGTACGAACGCTCCGGCAGCATAGCTGCGCGGGCCACGCTCCTTCAGCGTTTTCGGGGTTCCTCGCCGCGACGCGTCGGGGCAGGCTTTCGCCCGGGATGACAGCGTTTGATTTGCGGGGCAGTGACTCCGCTCCCGGCACCAGGCACAAATCCCGCTCAGAACGAACGGATTCCCTTGGCCGCCGATTCCCGCTCCTTCTCCATGTCTTCCGGGTTGACGAAATAATTGCGGCAGGCGCGGTCGACGGACTCACGATCGAGAACGGCATCGCGACCCTCGTAGCGGGCGGTCCAGACAATCTGGTGGACGATATCGAGCGGGTAGCAGGGACGCAGCGGCTGGTGGTAGCGCTCATCGAGAAGCTGGAGGAAGTAGCTCACCATCTCTTCGGTGTATTTGAGCGAGAACTTTTCGCAGTTGCGGCGAAAAATCTCCTTGTATTGCGGCGCGGGAGGATAACCGAGTCGGATTTTGTTCTGGATGCGGCGCATGAAGGCTTCGTCGGCCAGTTCCATCGGATTGAGGTTGGTGGCGAAGACGACGAAGAGGTCGAAGGGAACTTCGAACTTTTTCCCGCCGCGCAGCGTGAGGAAATCGACGCGCCGGTCGAGCGGAACGATCCAGCGGTTCAGCAGGTCTTCGGGGCGGATGCGCTGGCGGCCGAAGTCGTCGATGATCAGAACGCCGTTATTGGCCTTCATCTGCAGCGGCGCCGAATAGAACTTGCTGATCGGGTTCATCTGCAGATCGAGCATCTCCTGCGTGAGTTCGCCGCCGACGAAGACGCGCGGGCGCCGGCAGCGCACCCAGCGCGTATCGCCCTCGCCCCAGGAGGGCTGCTGCTCCAGCGGGCGGTGCGTCGTCGCGTCGAAGACGACGATGATCTGGCTGTCGACCTCGACGGCGTAAGGAATCCACACGCTGTCGGGATAAATATTCGGGAGCGTCTCGGCGATCGACGTTTTTCCGCCGCCGGTGGGGCCGTAGACGAAAATCGAGGTGCCGGAAACCATGGCGGTGCCGACACGTTCGAGCGTGTCGTCGCTCAGCACCAGATGCCCGAAGGCGCGGTGGATATCTTCGGCATGGATGTCGGCGTTCTGCACCGTCTGGGACCGCACCACTTTCAGATAGTCTTCAAGCGCAACAGGCGCCGGACCGACGTATTGGTTCAGGTCGAGCAGCTCGATCGCGCGACGCTTGCCGCCCTGCGTCGCAGCGATCCGGTGGATGCCGGCCACCATGCCCTTCACCTCGCAGAGCTGCTCCTTCCGCATCGAGGTAAACAGCTCCTCGACCACATGCAGGCTCAACTGCATCCGCTCGCCAAGCTCCCGCAGCGACAGTTCCCCGGAAACAAACAGGGTTTTCAGCGCCAGATCCTCGAGGAAACTGCGGCGAATACCGGTGTCGGGCACCGTATGGGGCGCCGGCAGCGCGGTCACCTCGGATACCGATGTCAAGGTCTCAGGCATGATTCTCTCCCCTGGTAAAAAAGTCGAAGGCCGCGCGCGTCCGTGGCGCTCGAATGGCTGACGGCCATCGCCACTCGCCCGCCTGACTAGAGCACGCCGAGTGCCAGAGAGGCTCGCGAAACGCCCCCGTTCCCATGGTCAGGCGGAAATAAAGTTGTGCTCTGCCTCTGGTAGGGGGACTATAATGAATCCGCCCGGCACTTGTCAGCCCCCGACTCGCTGTCAGGCGCTCAAGCAATTACCTGCCAGAACGAAAGGTGTTGACGCCGTAGCGATAAAGGCCGCATCCAACAATCGTGTTGGTAGATGCGGCGTAAAGGAGGGGGACATGAGCAGAGAGTCAGCTCGAGAGGTCCTTTTCCACAAGGGGCTGCGCGCGGGCACCGTTTTTTCCATTGCAATTCTTCTTGCGGCACCCGTTTGGGCACAACGCGGCCGGGGCCCCGGTGGTGGCGGTCGTTCCATGCCAATGCCCATGCCGCAAGGGCGCATGGCACCGCCGCCGATGATGCCGCCGATGCGCCAGGCCCCGATGTCCATGCCACGGCCCGAGCCGCCCATGTCGCGGCCCCAGCCGATGCCGCGGCCGGAACCACCGATGCCGCGGCCGGCGCCACCTCCGATGCGCCCGCCGCAACCGCAGCCAACGCAGCCCGCGGTTCGCAATCCCCGGCCTGCGCCGGCACAACCACGCGACACAAACACGCGATCGAGCAACCTAACGCCCACCTCCGTGTTGTTTACTCCGGAAAACGGACGAAGGCCCGCCTACACGCCGACCACCTCCGCCAAGCAATGGATGGCCGGTGAAAGAACCCTCGCAAATTCAAAATCGCTTCTTTATACGGGGCAAGGATTCGGGGGCTGGGGCGCCTACGGATGGGCCGGGTATGGCTGGGGCGGCTTCGGCTGGAATCCGCTGTTTATCGGCAACGGCTACTTCTGCGATCCGTTCAGCCTGATGATGCTGTATGGCGACCCGGCGTGTTTCATCCCCGGCGCATACATGTACGGTTACAACCCGATGTTCGGATACGATCCGTTTCTCGCCAACTTTGGGTTCGGACCTTTTTCTTCCACCAGCCTGCTCTTCGGCTCCAGCTTCCTCGGCCCGAACTGCCTGCTCTGCTCGTCGTTCGGTTACGACCCGTTCACTTTGGGCATGTACAATTCGCTCACGCCCGACCCGTACATGCCCACGCTCGGATCATCGGTCAGCATCTCGAACGGAGACCTGCCTGGACTCTTGCCGACGACTGGCGTTCCCGAACCGGCGCCAGCGACAACCGGCGAAGCGTCCGCATACACCTACGCGAGCCCTTCCGCCACGAACCAGCCGGTGACGCTCGTGCTGACGGACGGAACGAAGATCCAGGCGACGCAATACCAACTGACCGCCAACGGGATGTTTCACTACGTCACGACAAGCGGCCAGGCGGAAAAGATTCCATTCGCTCAGGTGGATATCAAAGCCACGATGAGCGCCAATTCGGACAAGGGCGTGAATTTCCTTGTTCCCCAATCTCAAAAGCCCGAGCCGCAGACACAAGCCAAGCAGCGGTGAACGGCCGCAACGCGTTGAACCTCGAGTCCGCTGGCGCGGTGAATTGCGCACGCGGCGTGACGTTCGTGCTGCCCGGCTGGCCTGAACCGCGCACGAAAGATTGATTCCGGCGTTCTCTCCCCTGTGCGCGCGAGAGGCGCGAGGCGGGGGCGCGGTGTCCGCGCCCGATTCGCGTGCTACCATCGACACTCGGAGCCAACCCAATGCCGGATTCCTCCTCCAATTCACAGGCCCTGGCCGTCATTCCCGCGCGCTACGCTTCCACACGCTTCCCCGGAAAGGTGCTCACTGACCTTGCCGGCAAGACGATGATCGAGCGCGTGGTCGAGCGCACGCGCCGCGCCGCGAAAATCAGCCGCGTGCTCGTGGCCACTGACGATGAGCGCGTGGCCGAAGCGGTGCGCGCGTTTGGCGGCGAAGTGGTGATGACGCGCAGCGACCATCGTTCGGGCACCGAGCGTCTGGCCGAGGTTGCGGCGCATCGCCCGGAGCCGATTTTCGTCAACGTGCAGGGCGACGAGCCGGTGATCGATCCCGCCGCAATCGATCTGGCGGTGGAAACGATCGAAGCCGAGCCGGAGATCCAGGTGGCGACGCTGGCGACGCCGATCCGCGAGGCGGGCGTGCTGATGGACCCGAACGTGGTGAAGGTGGTGATGGATTTCGATTCCCACGCGCTTTATTTTTCCCGCGCGCCGATTCCCTGGCTGCGCGACGCCGCCGCCGGGCACACGCCGCGCTACTTCAAGCACATCGGGCTCTACGTCTATCGGCGCGAGGCGCTCTTGGACTTCCCCACGCTGCCGCCGGGGGAACTCGAGCGGGCCGAGCAGCTCGAGCAGTTACGCTGGCTCGAGAACGGCTACCGCATTCTCGTCGCCCCTACCGACTACGACTCGATCAGCGTCAATGTGCCCGAGGACGTCGCGCGCGCGCTCGGGCGGATCGCGCAAGACGAGCAAAAACGCGGCTGAGCGGCGGCTTGTGAGGCCGGGCCGCTTCCGGTAGAATGGCCGCAGCAGAAATCAGAACCAGCGGCGCAAAATCAGCGCGGAGGTAGTCCGGAACCAAACGGATGGCGGCGAAATATATTTTTGTGACCGGCGGTGTGGTTTCCTCCCTGGGAAAAGGAGTCGCCGCTTCTTCAATTGGCTGCCTGCTCGAAAGCCGTGGTCTCCGCGTCACCCTCCAGAAGTGCGATCCCTACCTGAACGTTGATCCCGGGACGATGTCGCCCTATCAGCATGGCGAGGTGTACGTTACCGAGGACGGCGCCGAGACCGATCTCGACCTCGGCCACTACGAACGGTTCACCAACGCGCGGCTGACCCGTGAAAATAACTGGACCAGCGGCCGCATCTACGAATCGATCCTGGCAAAGGAGCGGCGCGGCGATTACCTCGGCAAGACCGTGCAGGTGATTCCCCACGTCACCGACGAGATCAAGGCCGCTTTCCGCGGCGTCTCCGAGGGCGTCGACGTGGTCATCATCGAAATCGGCGGCACCGTGGGCGATATCGAATCGCTTCCCTTCCTCGAAGCGATCCGGCAGATGCGCCTCGAACTCGGCCCCGAAAACACCGTCTATTGCCACGTCACCCTGGTTCCTTTCATTCCGAGCGCCGGCGAGCTGAAGACCAAGCCCACGCAGCACAGCGTGAAGGAGATGCTGACGATCGGCGTGCAGCCCGATATCCTGCTGTGCCGCAGCGACCGCCGTCTGCCGCACGATCTGAAAAAGAAAATCGCGCTTTTCTGCAACGTGGCCGAATCCTGCGTGATTTCCGCGCCCGACGTCGACACCATCTACGAAGTGCCGCTGACGCTGGCCCGCGAAGGCGTCGACGAACAGAATCCTCCGCCTGCTGCATCTCGAGGCCGGACCGCGCAACACGGCCCCGTGGACCGACCTGGTGGAGCGCATCCACCATCCCCAGGGCGAGGTGCGCATCGGCGTGGTCGGCAAGTACGTGCAGCTCGAGGACGCCTACAAGAGCCTGCGCGAGGCGCTGATGCACGGCGGCCTTGCCCACAACCTGCGCACGAGGATCGAATGGGTGGAAGCCGAGGAACTCGATTCGCCGCAAACGGCCGAGCGGCGCCTCGCAGCCATGGACGGAATTCTGGTGCCAGGCGGCTTCGGCAAGCGCGGGATCAGCGGCATGCTCGAAGCGATTCGCTACGCGCGCGAGCGCAAGGTGCCCTATTTCGGCATCTGCCTCGGGATGCAGTGCGCCGTGATCGAGTTTGCCCGCAACGTCGCGGGCCTCGAGGGCGCCAATTCCACCGAGTTCGATCCCCACACGCCGCACCGCGTGATCTACAAGCTGCGCGAGCTGATCGGCATCGAGGAGATGGGCGGAACGATGCGGCTGGGGAGCTGGCCGTGCCGGCTCGAGCGCGGCTCTTTTGCCGAGCAGGCCTACGGCGCCGAGGAAATCCACGAACGGCACCGTCACCGCTACGAATTCAACCGCGACTACGAGCCGGCGCTCACCGCCGCCGGTCTGCGTATCAGCGGCCGCACGCCCGATTCGATCTACGTCGAAGTCGTCGAGATCCCCGATCACCCCTGGTTCCTCGGCTGCCAGTTCCACCCTGAATTCAAATCGAAGCCGCTGGCCCCGCACCCGTTGTTCAGCGCGTTCATCGGAGCATCGCAGGCGAATCGCGAGCGACGCCTCGCCGTCAGCGACGAGACAAGAACGGTCCCCGGCCAGGTTTCCGCCGCTTAGCCTTCTTTCACCGAAGATTCCCGTTTGAGTCGGACCTGTGCGCCGGCTGTTGGCGCAGGCATTCGTTTGGTGTCCATTTGTCACTTGTGGCGGGACGAAAGGCGCACAGGCAGGAGCACCTGTGTTACTCGAGCCGGCGCTGGTTGCGGCCGGCTTCGGCGTTTTGATTGCGGAGGGATCGTTGCGCGGCGCTACCGGCGGCGTTTGGGCGGCGCGGGTTTGGCGGCCCGCGACGGCTTCTCTTTTGGCAGGTGGGTGAAGTGGAGATCGCGCGCCGTTTTCAGTTTCGTGACGTAGACGATCTGGCCGGTGTGATAGGCGAAATGCTCGACGACGCGCGTGACGGCGGCGTGGCGGGTCGTCTGGAACCCCTGGCGGCTGAAGGCCTGAGTGAGCGAATCGGCCGGCGTGCGCGCCAGCACGCGGCAGGCATCGTTGACGGTGCTGCGCAGCAGAGCGACCAGGCCCTGGCGTGGCAAGGGGCCCTGCTCGGAGAACTCCTTGTCGCGCGTGCGGATGTCGGCGGCGCCGCCGATGCCGGAGATGATCCATTGGCGCACGTTGCCCGAAAGATGCAGCACCAGATTGCCGACGCTGTTCGAGGCGGGATTCGGACGCCACCAGATGTCCTGGTCGGGGAGCGATTCGAGGGACTTGATGATCTGCGGCAGAAAATGCTTCTTCAGCCGGAACTGAGCTTCCTGAAGAAATGTCGCTCCGAAATTCGGTTGCTTCGCCTTCACCATGGCTCTCCTCGCGTAGGGGGAAGTTGACGCGCTTCTCCAAATAATAGCAGGCCGCTAAGCTCCTGAGCGAAGAAGGCCGGAATTGCGGTTGCAGACCGGCTCGGCTCCGCGTCGGAATGGCAGTAGAATACGCCGTTCCGGGCGCTCCACGCCCGGTTGCAGAACAGGAGCACGGATGACCCTCCATCACGCATTCTTCCGGCGCCGGTCGGCCCTCGTCGCGCTGGCCGCAGCCGCCATTCTTTCCTTCGTCACCCTGATTCCTGCGCGCGCGCAGGATCCGGCCGAGCCGCCGAGCGGCAAGCCGACGCCGAAGCTGCTCGCGTGGCCTTCGGGAGCGATTCCGCGGAGCGATGTGAGCGAAAAAGGTCTGCGCAGCATCATCACGCAACTGGTCGCGTGCGGGACGCGCAGTTCGCTTTCTTCCTGGACGGATCCGAAGCGCGGCATCGGCTGCGGGCGCGACCACATCGTCGCCCGCTTTGACCAGATCGCGAAAGCTTCCGGCGGAAAGCTGAAAATCGTTGTGGACAAATGGGACGTGACGGGGCCGCGCACGGGCGGCAAACCGATGCATCTCGAAAACGTCTACGCGATTTTGCCGGGAACCGATCCCTTGCTGAAGAAGACAATCTTCATCGTTTCGGGCCATTACGATTCGCGCGCGTCGAACGTGATGGACGCGGTCTCGGACGCTCCGGGCGCCGATGACGACGGGTCGGGGACGGCGGTATCGATCGAATGCGCGCGGCTGCTGGCCGACGTAATTCACAAGCCGCTGCGCGCCACGGTGCTCTTCGCCACCGTTTCCGGCGAGGAGGAGGGCCTCTACGGCGGCATCCGGCTGGAGAAATGGGTAAAGGAGCAGGGCTACACTGTCGGCGGCATGCTCGACAACGATATCGTCGGCGCCGATTTCACGCCGGGCGCGCCGCATCGCGTGCGACTTTTTTCCGGGAACGGCGAGGTTGACGACTGCGACGGGCCGGCACGCGAGCTTTCGCGCCTGATCGAGGAGATCGACGGAGTGCACGCGATCCGGCTGATCTTTCGCCTGGATCGCTATGGCCGCGGCGGCGACCAGATGCCCTTTTACCGCGCCGGAGATCCGGCCGTGCGCTTCACCGAACCGGTCGAAAACTATCACCACGAGCACCAAACGCCTCGCACGGAAGACGGCGTTTTCTACGGCGACGAGGAGAAGTTCCTGAATTTCCGGTTCATGGGCAACGTCGCACTCGACAACGCCGAGGCGTTGCGTGAACTGGCGCTCGCGCCCGCACCGCCAACGGACATGATCCTCACCGGCGCCGTGACTCCCAGCGCGAAACTCGCGTGGAAAGCCGAACCGGATCCCGAGCGCGCCGGCTTCGAGGTGCTCTGGCGCGATACGACGAATCCCCGCTGGTCCGTCTACGACTACGTGACGTCGGGCGATTCCTACGTGTTCACGAACGTCTCGACCGACAATCACTACTTCGCCGTCCGCGCGGTGGGAAAAGACGGCGCGCGATCGATCGCCGTCCCCGGCCAGCCGCCGAAGCGGCCGCTGCCGCCCTGGATGCGCAAGCAAAAGTAATCGCCTCAACTTCGAGAGGATTGGCCCGGCCGCGCTATTCCTCTCGCGGATTTCTTCTCGCGCCCATTGTCACCATTGGTGTGCCCGCACTGCCAGCGTCGAATCTACGTAAACAGGGACCGAGGCCGGTTGGCGTGTGAGGGGAGTTAGAGAAAGGGCGCACAGGCAGGAATGCCTGTGCTACGGGGTGGCCGATACGCGCGGGGGGATGGCGAAGTGCGGTGCGAAAAAAAATCGATACGCGTGCGATTTTTTTGGGGCGGAAGTGGCGATTTTTCAGAGAGATGAATTTTTAAAATCGATACGCTTACGACTTTTTTAGCGAGAGGAAATTGGCCTGGAAAAACCGCGGAAATCGGCGCCACGGACCCTGCGGGTCAATTTTAGCCGGCGCCACATGCACGAAACAACGGGAGGCTCTACGTGGATGGGGGCGACGGAGCCGGCGAGCACATGCGAATGCTTCCCGGCAGCACGTCTTCGTGGGGTACTTTGCCTATGATTTTTCGGGGTCCTTCGCTTCGCTCAGGATGACGGAGATTCCTCACGCGCGGCGATTTTCGCGGTGTATGCGGCGGATTCTCCGCGCGGGATCGTCAGGGTTTGCCATCGGTCGCCGGCGAAGTGGCGGGCGAGGTAGACGATCTGCCCGACGTGATAGGCGTAGTGGGCCAGTTGGCGGTTGATCGCCTGCGTGACGGAGTGGGGCTCGGAGCGAATCGTCACGGTGCGGGCGAGGTCGGCGTCGGTGAGGCTATCGACGGCGGCGAAGACGTAGCCCCAGCCCTTCTCCCACATCTTCATCAACTCCTCGCGCGAGCGGGGAGGCTCCTCAAATTCGGTATCGCGATTGCGGTCCGGCTTTTCGCCGTCGCTCGAAAGAAAGTCGGACTAGCGGGAGCGCATGTTCCCTGCCAGATGCTTGACGATGATGGCGATGGAATTCGGTTCGGGGTCGAGGACCGAGGTGAGCGCCTCGTCCGGGGTTTGGTCGATTGCGCGATCGCCGAGTTTCTTGTAGTAGCGGAGCAGGGCGATCACGTCGGTGAGATAGGACGTCGCGAACTGGCGAGCCATGCGGGGATTCTGCCCCAATCGCCAGCCGCGGGCAACGTGCGTCCAAGTTTCCACCCCAAGCGCCGGCATGTTTGTGCCATCAGCGTGAGGAGAGCTGGCCGCCCAGGACATTCAGGCCGAAGATCATGGCCAACCCCGCACGATCCTGTCTCTTTCTCCGAGTACAGACAAACCACTCACGCTTGGACTTTTGCTCCAGTTCAGCGGTCAGCGGAGAAGGACGCTCCCCTATGGCGGGCGCGCGTGCTGGTAAGCGGGGATGGAGGCCGATATAATGCGCACCACCATGGCGTTGGCTGCGGGGACACGGCTGGGCCCGTACGAGGTTGTCGGCGCGATTGGCGCGGGCGGGATGGGCGAGGTGTATCGCGCGCGGGATTCGCGTCTGGGGCGCGATGTTGCCGTTAAGGTGCTGCCGGCATCCTTTGCTTCCGATCCCGAGCGGTTGCGGCGGTTCGAGCAGGAAGCGCGGGCTGTGGCGGCGCTGAACCATCCGAACATTCTGGCTGTCTACGACATTGGCGCGCACGATGGCGCGCCGTATCTCGTCACCGAACTTCTCGAAGGTGAGACTTTGCGCGAGCGGCTGGCGGAAGGGGCGCTGCCGGTGCGCAAGTCGATTGACATCGCCGTGCAAGCGGCGCATGGCGTGGCGGCGGCGCACGAAAAAGGGATCATCCATCGCGACCTGAAGCCCGCGAATATTTTCCTGACTAGCGACGGGCGCGTGAAGATTCTCGATTTCGGGCTGGCGAAGCTCACGGAAAAACAGGCTTCGGCTCAGGGTGAAACGCAGGGGGCGACGCTTACGGCTGGAGGCGCGACCGAGCCGGGCGTGGTGCTCGGCACTGTAGGCTACATGTCGCCCGAGCAGGTGCGGGGGAAGCCGGCGGATGCGCGCTCGGACATTTTCGCGCTGGGCACGATTCTCTACGAAATGCTTTCGGGGCGGCGGGCGTTCGAGAAAGACACTTCGGCCGAGACCATGGCGGCGATTTTGAAGGAGGACCCGCCGGAACTTTCGGGCGAAGGGAAAAAGATTCCACCGGGCGTTGACCGCATCGTGCGGCACTGCATGGAAAAGAATCCGGCTGAGCGGTTCCAATCGGCGCGGGATCTTGCATTCCATCTTGAATCGCTTTCGGGCTCGTCGACGGCAAACGCCCCCGCGCTTGCCAGCGGCAAGCGGGCCTCCCGGAAATGGCTGTTGGTGCTGCTTGCAGTGCTTGTCGCGCTGGCTGCGGGAGCAGCAACCGAAGGGTTGCTCCTCCGTCCCGGGACGAACGCCGCCAACATTTCCTATCTTCCAATGGATCTTCAGCCGGAAGCTATCTTCAACGCGCGATTTGGGCCCGACGGGGCCACTGTCGTCTACAGCGCGGCAGTAGAAGGAAACAAGCCAGAGCTCCTGATCAAGCGGCCCGATGCGCCCGCCGCGCAGCCCATGGGGCTCGCGGACACGCAGCTTCTTTCCGTCTCTTCCAGAGGCGAGTTGGCCGTTCTTACCGGAGCGCGCTATTACTCGAACTGGTTCTTCGCGGGGACTTTGGCGGAAATGCCGCTCGAAGGGGGAGCGCCTCGAGAGATATTGGGGAATGTCCAGGATGCGGATTGGTCGCCGGATGGTTCCGGCCTCGCCATCATTCGTGAGGTGAATGGCGAGAGCCGGCTCGAATATCCCATCGGGAACGTGCTCTACCAAACGGCCGGCTACGTAAGCGGTTTGAGATTTTCTCCCGACGGGAAAGAGATCGCATTTTTCGACCACCCTTCGCGCTACGACGACCGCGGCCGAATCGCCGTGGTTGACCTCGAGGGCCACGCGCGAGTGCTGTCGCCGGTTTATGTCACGCTGGAGGGCCTGGCATGGGCACGGAGCGGAAACGAGTTCTTTTTTTCCGCCGCCCCGCAGGACGGCTTCAGTCTCACCGTTTACGCTGCGAACCTTTCGGGCAAGGTGCGCAAGGTGCTTGGCGACGTGGGCGACGTTCGAGTACTCGACGTGTCGCGCGACGGGAACTTGCTGCTCGCCGAGGACGGGCAGGTTTCGCAAATCATGGCGCTCCCTTCCGGAGCGGCCGCGGAAAGTAATCTGTCGTGGCTCAATTTTTCAAACATGCCCGTAATCTCCCCCGACGGGAAAACGCTCCTCTTTACAGAGGCCTCGGTCGGGGAGGAGTACGGACTTTGTTTGCGGAAAACGGATGGCTCGCCGGTTGTCCGTCTGGGCGACGGCAACGCCGAAGATCTTTCCCGTGACGGGAATTGGGCTCTCTCAATCGTTCCCAGTTCTCCGATGCAACTCGTGGTTTACCCCACGGGCGCCGGCGAGAAGCGAGTGCTCGAACGCGGCAAGATCAAGAGTTACGAATCGGCGCAGTTCTTCCCTGACGGGAAGCGGGTACTCTTTTGTGGCAACGAGCCCGGACGCGCGACACGATGCTACGTGCAGGCGGTCGCCGGAGGGCCGCCGCGGGCCGTCACGCCGGAAGGCACCAGTGGAGGCTCGGTTTCGCCGGACGGGAACGAAATTTTGGTCCAGAACACAGAAGGGCAATACCTGATCTATCCGCTGCGAGGCGGATCGCCGCGACCGGTGCCTTGGCTCACGACGAGCGACGTGGTGATTCGCTGGAGCCTCGATGGCAGCTCCGTTCTGGTGTATCAGGAGGCTCACGCACCGACGCGGGTCGAGCGGGTCGACCTCTCCACAGGTCGTCGCTCCCTGATCAAGGTGATCGGGCCTACGGACCTCACAGGAGTCGTGAATATCTGGGCCGTCTCAATGTCCGATCATGAGAAGTCCTACGCGTACTCGTTCGTGAGAATCCTGTCTCGCCTTGCAGTTGTCGAAGGTGTGAAATGACACTTGCGGCAGGGACCAAACTCGGCCCGTATGAAATTGCTGTGCCCATTGGCGCGGGCGGGATGGGCGAGGTTTATCGCGCGCGGGATGCGCGGCTGGGGCGCGATGTGGCCGTCAAAGTTCTACCCACGTCCTTTACTTCCGATCCGGAGCGGCTGCGGCGATTCGAGCAGGAAGCGCGGGCAGTTGCGGCGCTGAATCACCCCAACATTCTGGCCGTATACGACATTGGCACGCACGATGGGGCGCCGTTCCTTGTTACGGAACTGCTCGAGGGCGAGACTTTGCGCGAGCGGCTGGCGGAGGGGGCGCTGCCGGTGCGCAAGGCGATTGACATCGCCGTGCAGGCAGCGCATGGCGTGGCGGCGGCGCACGAAAAAGGGATCATCCATCGCGACCTGAAGCCCGCGAATATTTTCCTGACAACCGACGGGCGCGTGAAGATTCTCGATTTCGGGCTGGCGAAGCTGACGGAAAAGCAGGCTCCGGGTCCGGGTGAAACGCAGGGGGCGACGCTTACGGCTGGAGGCGCGACCGAGCCGGGCGTGGTGCTCGGCACTGTAGGCTACATGTCGCCCGAGCAGGTGCGGGGGAAGCCGGCCGATGCGCGCTCGGACATTTTCGCGCTGGGCACGATTCTCTACGAAATGCTTTCGGGGCGGCGGGCGTTCGAGAAAGACACTTCGGCCGAGACCATGGCGGCGATTCTGAAGGAAGAGCCTCCGGAACTTTCGGGTGAAGGGAAAAAGATTCCACCGGGCGTTGACCGCATCGTGCGGCATTGCCTCGAAAAAAATCCCGGGGAGCGGTTTCAATCAGCGCGCGATCTGGCCTTCCATCTGGAATCGCTCTCGGGCGCTTCGGCGACCGGCACCGCTCCCGCCTCGCCCGGGATGGCGGCACGGCAGCGAAGAAGGATTGTTTTCGCAACGATTGGCACGCTCGCCCTCCTCATCGTCGGCTGGAGCGCCTATGATGCGGGACGCGGATCGGCGCCGGCCCTTCAGCCCAGTTTTCACCAACTGACGTTCGACCGGGGAATGATTTACGGGGCGCGGTTTGCTCCCGACGGCCAGTCGATCTATTACAGCGCCAGCTGGAGAGGCGAACCTATCCGGGTGTATTCGACAAACCCGAATAGCCCGGAATCGCGCTCGCTGAATTTCACCGATTCGACATTGCTCGCGGTTTCCTCCGGGGAAATGGCGGTTTCTCTCGGATGCAAGGAATTGCTCGTCGCTCAGTGCGAGGGCAGGCTGGCCAAGGTTCCGATTTCCGGCGGGTCGCCGCGCGAAATTGCGGACAATGTGGTAGCCGCGGACTGGGCGCCCGATGGCCAGATGGCGGCGATTCGCGAGGTCTCCGGAAAGTTTCAGGTGGAATTTCCACTGGGAAGGGTGATCTATCAGAGCATCGGCTGGCTCGACTTTTTGCGCGTCTCGCCGGATGGGGACATGGTTGCGTTCGCGGATCTCGAGCCTGGGAGCGATGTGGGGCGAGTGGTGATCCTCGACAACACAGGGAAAGAGGTTGCGCGATCGGCCGTATTTCCCAGCGTGGAGGGAGTTGCCTGGGCACCGAAGGGAAAGGAGGTGTGGTTCTCAGCCACGCGCAACGAGGCTTGGGCGAATGCCATCCACGCTCTCAGTCTCTCCGGCAAGGAACGCGTCCTTCTTCGGCTACCGGGAATTCTGCGGCTTTGGGATATTTCTCGCGACGGCCGGGTGCTTCTCTCAAAAGAGTCGTGGACGGCTAGCCTGCAATTCCGCGGCCCGGGGGATTCCAAGGAACGCGACCTGTCCTGGCTCGACTCCACCGTCATCACAGATCTTTCGCCGGATGGCGCGAATCTCACATTTGAAGAGGCGGGAGCCGCGGCGCGCAGCGGGGTATACGAGGGCTACCTGCGCAAGACCGACGGCTCCGACCCCGTGAAGCTGGGACGGGAAAACGACCCGGTACTTTCCCCGGACGGGAAATGGGTACTGGCGGGCAATTTCCCATTCTCCAAATTTGATCTCTTGTCCACGGGCGTGGGACAAACCAAGGAACTCGATGCTAACGGGATGAAAGAAGCCACCTCGCTCGGCTGGATGCCGGACGGAAAAGCGATCTACTTTGCCGGCAATGACGGCCACGAATGGAGAATGTACGTCGAGGGAATTGCCGGCGGCGCACCGCGCGCAGTTACGCCACCGATCTCGGTCAAGGCTGACTACTTGGAATCCGATCTGGTTTCTCCCGATGGGAAATTAGTTTTTGCGCGCGATTTGAGCGGCAAGGGATGGCTGTATCCACTGGCGGGAGGGAAACCGCGGCCCATTTCCGGACTAACGTCCGACGACATCTGGACGAACTGGTCGCTGGATGGACGCTCGGCTTACGTTTACCAGGATAAAAAAACCTACGCCGAGCTGTATCGCCTGGACCTTTCGACCGGGAAACGACAACTCGTGAAAACACTGGCTCCCTCGGATCCGGCGGGGTTGAGTGCCATCGCGCCTGTGAGAATCACGCCCGACGGCAAAGCCTATGCATACTCGTATGACCGCGCGCTGTCGGAACTGTACCTTGTCGAGGGAGTGAAATGAGCCTGGCTGCGGGAACGAAACTCGGGCCGTACGAGGTCGTCGGCGCGATTGGCGCGGGCGGGATGGGCGAGGTGTATCGGGCGCGGGATACGAAATTGGGGCGTGAGGTGGCGCTGAAGGTGCTGCCGGAGGCGCTGGCCGCCGATGCCGAGCGCATCGGACGCTTTCAGCGGGAGGCAAAAGTTCTCGCTTCGCTGAATCATCCGAATATTGCTTCCGTTTACGGCTTCGAGGATTCTGGTGGCATGCATGCGCTGGTGATGGAGTTGGTGGAAGGGCAGACGCTGGCCGAACGAATTGCAGGTGGTGTAGGGGCGGGTTTGAAACCCGCCCCTACAAGCACCCATGCCATCCCGATTGAGGAAGCGCTGCCGATTGCGCGGCAGATTGCCGAGGGGCTGGAATACGCGCACGAGCGGGGAATCGTGCATCGGGATTTGAAGCCGGCGAATGTGAAGATCACGCCGGATGGGATGGTCAAGCTGCTCGACTTCGGGTTGGCGAAAGCGCTGGAAGGCGACGGAGCGACAGGGAGCGATCCGGCAAGTTCGCCTACGCTGAGCCGGCTGGCTACGCAAGCAGGCATCATCCTCGGCACCGCTGCCTATATGTCGCCAGAGCAGGCGAAGGGCAGGCCGGTCGATCGGAGAGCAGACATTTGGGCGTTCGGCTGCGTCCTGTTCGAGATGCTGAGCGGCAAGAAACCGTTCGATGGCGAAACCATCACCGACGTTCTCGCCGCGGTGGTTCGCGCCGAGCCGGATTGGTCGTTGCTGCCGGCCGCAACGCCCGGGGTGGTCGGAAATCTGCTGCGACGGTGTCTGAAAAAAGACGCGAAGCAGCGATTGCAAGCCATCGGCGACGCACGAATCGCGCTGGAAGAGATTCTTTCCGGGACGGCAGTGCCGGAAGAAACGTCCGTCAGCATTCCAGAGCAGCGTTCCCGCCGCCAATACCTGGCTTGGGCGCTTGTCGCCGTTCTGGCGACTGTCGCGGCTGGCCTCGGCGCATGGATATGGCTCGCGCGGGGCGCGCCAGGCGCGCCGGCCGTCGTTTCGCAAATCCCTCCGCCGCCAAATGCGAACTACGTCTTCGGAGGAAACGACGTGGGGGCGCCAGCGATTTCTCCCGACGGCAAGTGGCTGGCATTTGTCGCTGCCGGCTCTGACGGCAAGCAGGAGCTCTGGGTCCGGCCGCTCGATGCCACGACGGCGCAGCCGCTGGCCGGGACCGACGGCGCGAGCTATCCCTTTTGGTCGCCCGACAACCGCTCGATCGGATTTTTTGCGAATGGCAATCTGGATCGCATTGACGCTTCCGGCGGTCCTCCGCTCACGCTCGCCGCCGCTGGCAATGGCCGTGGCGGGACCTGGAATCAGGATGGCACGATTCTCTTTGCCCCGACGAGCAGCAGCCCGCTTTTCCGCGTGCCCGCTTCGGGCGGCGCGGCACGGCAGGTGACGCAGTTGAACGTCTCCCGACAAGAGAGCGGCCACCGCTGGCCGCAATTCCTGCCCGATGGGAAGCATTTCCTTTTCTATGGTGCTTCCTACGCGGCGGATCGAAGCGGTATGTACGCTGCATCGCTCGACAGCAGCGCTCCAACGCTGATTGTTCGTGGCAATTCCAACGCCGTGTATGTTCCACCCGGTTACCTGCTCTTCGTTCGCCAAGGCACGCTGATTGCGCAGCGATTCGATGCCGCGAGCCTGCGCCTGGTCGGGCAGACGGGGCCACTCGTCGAGCACGCCGAGGTGAACTCGAATGTTTACCGAGGGGTTTTCACCGTTTCGCAAAATGGCATCCTCGCATACCAGGCCGGGGGCTCTCTCGGCCAGAACGCGGAACTTTTATGGTTTGACCGGAGCGGGAAACAGATTGGGGAGACAGGGGAACCCGGCGCTTTGTACACGCCGAGCCTTTCCCCCGACGACCGCAAGCTGGCCGTCAGGGTAACAGCTCCGGGGGCGGGCACCGTGAACAACATTTGGATTTACGACCTCGCGGAGGGAATCAAGACTCGCCTCACGTTTTCCTCGGCCAATGACGGGGTCCCCGCCTGGTCGCCCGACGGGAAGACCATCGCGTTCGCATCGAATCGGAGCGGAGAACTTCATTTGTACGAGAAGGCGGCCGATGGCACGGGAAGCACGTCGCCGCTTGTTGTCGATAACGCCAGGGAAATCCTCCCGTCATTTTCTTCTGACGGCCGGTACCTCATTTACGAACGCTTCGCAGCGCAAAAAGGTTCGCACGAAGAGATCTGGGCGATGCCTCTGTTCGGTGGACGGAAGCCCTTTGTGGTGGTGCAGAATCCGCAATTTGATGTGGGCATGTCCGCTCTCTCTCCGGACGGGAAGTGGCTGGCCTACGAGTCGGCCGAATCGGGACAGCGGGAAATTTACGTGGTGCCTTTCCTTCACGGCAGCGGGAAGTGGGAGGTTTCGACTGGTGGGGGGACCTGGCCGCGGTGGCGACATGACGGCAAGGAGTTGTTCTACCTCTCGCCGGACAATAAGATCATGTCCGCGGAGATTTCCGAGCAAAGTGGGAGCCTAGAGATTGGCAAGGTCGCGCCGCTGTTCCCAGTGAATCCCGTGATTGGCGGACAAGCCTACGATGTCAGCGCCGACGGAAAAAAGTTCGTCGTGGACACACAGGCCGCGCCCAAAACCAGCGAGCCGCTGACGCTCGTCGTCAACTGGCCCTCGCTGCTGAAGAACCAATGATGCTCGAAGCAGGCACGAAACTCGGGCCGTACGAGGTTGTCGGCGCTATTGGCGCGGGCGGCATGGGCGAGGTTTATCGCGCGCGGGACACGCGGCTGGGGCGGGACGTTGCGCTGAAAGTGCTGCCCGAAGCCTTCGCCTCGGATGCCGAGCGCATGGGGCGGTTCGAGCGGGAAGCGAAAGTGCTGGCTGCGCTGAATCATCCGAACATTGCTTCGATTTATGGATTTGAAGAATCGGGAGCGGTGCGGGCGCTGGTGATGGAGTTGGTGGAAGGGCAGACGCTGGCGGAAGAAATTGACGGTGGTTTTGCAGGACAGGTATCCGTCACGGCAGGTGCTGGCCTGAAGGCCAGCGCTACACGGGCTGGCAGGCGAAAGTCCATGCCGCTGGACGAGGCGCTGGGGATTGCGCGGCAGATTTGCGAAGGGTTGGAGTATGCGCACGACCGCGGGATCGTGCATCGGGATTTGAAGCCGGCGAACGTGAAGATCACGCCGGATGGCGTGGTGAAGATTCTCGATTTCGGGCTGGCGAAGGCGCTCGAGGGCGAAGTTGCCACGGGAGATCCTTCCCGCTCGCCTACGATGAGCCGGCTGGCGACGCAGGCGGGGATCATCCTGGGCACGGCGGCTTACATGTCGCCCGAGCAGGCCAAGGGCAGGAGCGTGGACCGGCGGGCGGACATCTGGGCGTTTGGGTGCGTGCTGTACGAGATGCTGACGGGCACGCACGCTTTCGACGGGGAGACGGTGACGGATGTGCTGGCGGCGGTGGTTCGCGCCGAGCCGGATTGGGAATTGCTGCCCGAGAATACGCCGCGGGCGATGCGGAAGCTCCTCGAGCGCTGCCTGAAAAAGGACGCGAAGCAGCGGCTGCAGGCGGTCGGGGAGGCACGGATCGCGATCGAGGAGATGCTTGCCGGAGAAGCGGAACCGGAGGCATCCGTTGCGCCGTCGACGCAAACCGTGTCGCCGCCCGCGAGGCGGCGCGATGCGTTGCTCTGGGGCGTGGCGGGCTTGCTCGTTGGAGGGGCAATTGCTGGCGGGATCTGGTTTAGCATGCGGAAACCCATAACGCCCGCCGCGCCCGTTGACCTGCGCATCGAGATGCCCGCGGCGCACTCGCTGTTAAACGACGGAACGAGCATCGCCATCTCTCCTGATGGCCGCCAGATCGCTTTCGTCGCCGGCAGCGCTGACGGGCCGGCGCAGATCTGGGTGAGACAACTCGGCGATTTCACCGTCAAGCCGGTTCCGGGTACCGAGGGCGGCAAATCCCCGTTTTTTTCTCCCGACGGGCAGTGGCTCGGATTTTTCGCCGGCGGCAAACTTGAAAAGACTTTCTCGCTGGCGGAGTGCCGCAGGTGCTTTGCTCCGGCGCCTCCGGCGCAAGCGCGACGTGGGCTTCCGATGGGACCATCTATTTTTCCAGCGGTTACGGGGGATTGATGAGCGTATCGGCGTACGGCGGCGAATGCCGTCGGGTGATTTCGCCGAACGAAAGCAACGGCTCCGTCGGTTTCGGGCAGCCGTGGATGCTGCCGGACGGACAGTCGCTGTTGATCACGGTCGCAAATGGATTCGGGGGCCAACAGTCGAGTGTCGCTCTGCTCTCGCTGAAGACGCTGAAGCTGAAAACCTTGCTCCAAGACGCAACGAATCCTGCCTACCTCGCGCCCGGCTATCTTGTTTTTGGTCGCTCGGGGGCGCTGTGGGGTGTTCCGTTCGATCTGCAAAAACTCGCGCTGGCTGGGCCTTCGGCTCCTCTCGTTAACGGCATCGCCGACAACAACGGCGGAACATCCGACCAGTTTGCGGTGTCGGAAGGCGGAATGTTGGTGTATGCGCCGGGAAGCGAGGCGCGGCCGGAGCGGGAGATCGTCGAAACGGATCGCAGCGGAAACGCGCAGGTGGTGACGACGTCTCCGCGGGCGTACGAGGACCTTTCGCTTTCCCCTGACGGCAAACACCTCGCGATCACCGTCGAGGGCGCGCTGTGGAACATCTGGACCTACAATCTGGCGGGGAAGACGCTCGCCCGGCTCACCTTTGAAAACGACAATCGCGATCCTATCTGGTCGGCGGACGGTAAGAGCGTGGCTTACACTTCGCTGCGGAATGGGCGCTGGGGAATATATGAGAAGCCGGGCGACGGCAGCGGCCAGGAGCAACAGGTGTTCCACTCGGCCGACTGGACCTTCGTCTCCTCCTTTTCGCCGGACGACCACACGATGGCGCTGATCCAGGACGATCCGGTTACCGGGCCCGATATCTGGCTCCTGCCGCTCGAACCGGCGGGCAAGCCGCGCGTTTTTCTTCGAACGCAGTCCACCGAGTGGTTCGCGCAATACTCTCCGGACGGGCGCTGGCTCGCCTATGAATCCAACGAATCGGGCAAGTCGGAAATTTACGTTCAATCTTCCGGGGCGACGGGCGGGAAGTGGCAGATATCGAGCGGCGGAGGGGTGCGTCCGGTGTGGCCGAGGAACGATCCGGAAATTTTCTATCGCAACGGAAACAAGTTGATGGCGGTTCCGGTGAAAACCAGCCCCAGCTTTTCGGCGGGAACTCCTCAGACATTGTTCCAGGCCGATTATTTCAATTCGGGGCACGATTTCGATGCCACTCCGGATGGGAAGCATTTCTTTTTTATCAAGAGCCTGACGGAAGCGTCCGCGCCTACCGAACTGCGGGTGGTGCTGGACTGGGCGCAGGATTTGGCGGCGCGGATGCGGCCGCGGCAGACGCAATAATTCGCCGGCTCCTCGACCGCGGCGCGCACCATACATCGCCTGGACAAGATGCCGCCCTGAAGGGCGGCGCTACACAAGCTCCCAGCGACCACAGGTCTCGCCGGATACGCGCGGCCGGGGGTTCTCGCACCGGGGCGCGGGGCGAGCGGACCGGAGGGAATTGCGGGCTGCAGAGAGAGCGTTGACTTGGGGTTTTGGCGGGGCCTAACATCGTTGCGCCGCGGCATGGTTGTGTAAGGAAACTCCACAAGCCATTCGATCGGGCGAATCAAGGAGGATTCGAATGTTGCGATTGCGGTATAGCTTGTCTATATATCTGGCGGCGCTGCTCCTGGTGGGGGTGACGCCGGTGCTGGCGCAGCCGGGGCCCACGATCCAACTGACCGTGGACGCGTCGCAGGCGCCGGAAAGAATCATTCGCACGCACATGGTGATTCCGGTGAAGCCGGGACCGCTGACTCTCTATTACCCCAAATGGATTCCGGGCGAGCATCAACCGGACGGGCCGATCGCGAACGTCGCGGGACTGAAATTCAGCGGCAACGGAAAGACGATTCCGTGGACGCGCGATCTGCTCGACGTCTACACGTTCCACCTGGACGTGCCGGCAGGAGTGAGCGAGCTTGACGCCGACTTCCAGTACCTCGAGCCGAGCGGGATGGGCGGGCACTACACCGCCGGCGTTTCCGCCACCGACAAACTGGTGGACGTGAGCTGGAACCAGAACCTGCTCTACCTGGCGGGGATTCGCGCGCAGGAGCAGACCTTCGACGCGACGCTGGTGCTGCCCAACGGCTGGAAATTCGGGACGGCGCTGCCGGTGGAGAATCAATCCGGCGATCGAATCAACTTCAAGCCCGCGGCGCTGAACCGACTGGTGGATTCGCCGGTGATCGCGGGCGAATATTTCCGGGCCATCAACCTGACGCCGCCGGGCGAACCGATCCATCACGAGATCGATCTGGTGGCCGACAGCCCGGAAGCGCTCGACATGAACGCGGCGACGCAGAAGGGACTGACGAACCTGGTGGCGGAAACGGGGAAACTGTTCGGCGCGCGGCATTATCGCGACTACCACTTCCTGCTCACGCTGAGCGACTACGTGGCGCACTTCGGCCTGGAGCATCACGAGTCCGATGACAGCCGGTTGCCCGAGCAGGCGCTGCTCGGGCCGAACGCATCGATCGAGGTGGGCGCGCTGCTGGCGCATGAATTCACCCACTCGTGGAACGGAAAATTCCGCCGGCCGGCGGACCTGAGCACGCCGTATTACGAAGTGCCCGAGAAGACCGACCTGCTGTGGGTCTACGAAGGGCTCACCGATTTCCTCGGCAATGTGCTGGCGACGCGGAGCGGGATGTGGACCGATCAGGATTATCACAGCTACCTGGCCGGAATCTCGGCTTCGCTCGGACCGGGGCGTCCGGGGCGCACGTGGCGGCCACTGCTCGATACGGCGGCGGCCGTGCCGGGCATGTTCGGCTTCGGCGGCTGGATGAACTGGCGGCGCGGAACCGATTACTACCAGGAAGGCGACCTGCTCTGGCTGCAGGTGGCGACGATCATCGACCAGCAAAGCCACGGCAAGAAATCGTTCGACGACTTCTGCAAGCTCTTCTACGGCGGGCCGAATGACGGGCCCCAACTGAAGCCCTACACATTCGACCAACTGGTGGATGCGCTGAATCAGGTGGTGCCGTACGACTGGGCGAAATTCTTCCACGAGCGGCTCGATTCCACCTCCGCCGAAGCGCCGCTGGGCGGCGTGGAGGCGAGCGGGTGGAAGGTGATCTACAACGACAAGCCGGGACGCGCGGTGCGGCAGCGGTTCGGCGGCGCCGTGAATGCGGCGTATTCGATCGGCTTGACCGTGGCGGGCAACGGCCAGGTGTTCGATTCGATCTGGGACGGGCCGGCGTTCAAGGCGGGTGTCACGCCGGGCATGAAGATCCTCGGCGTGAACGGCCGGACGTTTACTCCCGAGCGGCTCGACGAAGCCATCCAGGAGAGCCCGACGACGCCGGTGCAGTTGCTCGTCCAAAACGACAACTACTATAAAGTCGTTACGATCAACTACAACGGCGGGCCGCGGTATCCGCATCTCGAGCGCATTCCGAACGTGCCGGACTACCTCGACTCGAACGTGCTGAAGGCGCGCGCCACGCACGAATAGGCGCACAGAGGCATAGGCGCCGCGGCAGGAAATCCGGGCCGTGGCGCCGCAGACGGAGTGAAGTGGGGCGGCTCGCCCGGCCGGACTCGGCGAGCCGCCCTGTTGTTTTGGGGCACATCCTTCGCGCGTTGACGCGTTACCAAAAGCAGCCTATAACTTGGCGATGCTTTCGGCCCTCCTTTGACTGCCATTCGTGGGCGTGGGAGCGAAATGACGGGGCTGGCGGGGACTCATTGCTGAATCCAGGCACGAAACTTGGCGTGTATGAGGTTGTCGGCGCGATCGGCGCGGGCGGCATGGGCGAGGTGTATCGCGCTCGGGATACGAAGCTGGGGCGTGAGGTGGCACTGAAAGTTCTGCCTGAGGCGCTGGCCGGTGATGCCGAGCGGATTGGGCGCTTCCAGCGGGAAGCGAAAGTTCTGGCTTCGCTCAATCATCCGAATATTGCTTCCATTTACGGATTCGAGGATTCAGGTGGGGTGCATGCGCTGGTGATGGAGTTGGTGGAAGGGCAGACGCTGGCCGAACGCATCGGCGGAGCTGGCGCGAAAGGGTCGGGCACGGCAGGTGCCGGCCTGAAGGCCGGCGCTACAGGGGGTGGTCGGCACGCGGCGATGCCCGTCAATGAAGCTTTGCCCGTTGCGAAGCAGATTTGCGAAGGGCTCGAATACGCGCATGAGCGCGGGATCGTGCATCGGGATTTGAAGCCGGCGAATGTGAAAATCACGCCGGACGGGGCGGTGAAGATTCTGGATTTCGGCCTGGCGAAGGCGCTCGAGGGCGATGGCGCGACGGCAAGCGATCCCTCGAGTTCGCCGACGATGAGCCGGATGGCTACGCAGGAGGGCATCATTCTGGGCACGGCTGCGTACATGTCGCCGGAACAAGCCAAGGGCAAAGCGGTCGATCGTCGAGCGGATATTTGGGCGTTCGGATGCGTGCTGTATGAAATGCTGACGGGCAAGCACGCGTTCGACGGCGAGACGGTGTCCGACATTCTTGCGGCGGTGATTCGCGCCGAGCCGGATTGGGCGCTGCTGCCGGCCGAGACGCCGGCGGCGATACGAAACCTGTTGCAACGGTCTTTGAAGAAAGAGGCGAAACAGCGTTTGCAGGCGATCGGCGACGCGCGGATTGCGATTGAAGAAGCGCTGAGCGGGGCCGTGCAGGACTCCGCGCCGTTCTCTTCCCCGGCTGCGGCGAGGGTTCGAGCGCATGGCTGGCGGCGGGCGTTGCCTTGGATGCTTCTGGTGGCGTGTTCGGCGTTGGCCTTTGCGCTGGGCGCCGCCTATTTCGGGCAGAGGGCCGAGGCTCCCCGGATTCTGCGGTTTGCCGTTGCCCCGCCGGAAAGCGGCGAATTCGGAGACTCGCTGGCGCTTTCTCCCGATGGCACGCGGCTGGCGTTCGCTGCCGCGGCGAACGGCAAACAGATGCTCTGGCTGCGGCCGCTCGACTCGGTTCAGGCGCAGCCGATCTCGGGAACCGAGGGCGGCGATTTCCCCTTCTGGTCGCCCGATGGCAAATCGATCGGTTTCTTCGCGAACAGCAAGCTGAAACGGGTTGACCTGGGCACTGGCTCGGTCGAAACCCTGTGCGACGTGTCGGCGGGGAATTCGCGCGGCGGAAGCTGGGGCGCCGATGGCACGATCCTGTTTGCGCCTGACATCGCCAAGCCACTGATGAAAATTGCGGCGGTGGGTGGAACGCCGTCTCCGGCCACCGCTTTCGACGCCTCACGGCAGGACCAAAGCGATCGCTGGCCTTTCTTCCTGCCCGATGGTCGCCATTTTCTCTTTCTGGAGGAGAGAGGCGGAGGAGTGGCGCCGACAATCGAAGTGGGGTCACTGGACTCGACAAAGGCGCGGCCGATCCTGGCTGTTCCCTCGAATTCCAGCATCGCTTACGCGGCGGGATACCTGCTCTATTCACAGGACGGCTCGCTGGTCGCCCAGCCCTTCGATACCGATCACCTGAAGATCACGGGTGGCGCGGTACCGATTGCGCCGGATGTATCGCCGGTCGGGATCGTGGGACCGACTGGCTACGTCGCCATCTCGGCTTCGGCGACGGGATTGCTGGCTTACCGTAACAGCGTTCCCCGGGTTTCCCAACTCACGCTGGTGGACCGCAGCGGGAAAACGTTGAGCACCATAGGACCTGTCCGCGGCTATTCAGATCCCTCCCTCTCGCCCGATGGGAAGAAAATCGCGGTGGGGATGCCCGATCCGGAGAGTCCCGGGGCGAGTTCGCTGTGGATCGTCGACGTGGCGAGCGGCGCACTGACCCGGCTCACCTTCGACAAGAGCGACAATTTGGAGCCGGTCTGGTCGCCGGACGGGCGCTGGATCTATTTCAACTCGAACGCGAGCGGCGTCTACAACATGTACCGCAAGCTCGCCGACGGTTCGGGCGCGGCGGAATTGGTGCGGAAGTCCCCCAACACCGAGTCTCCCCTTGATATTTCGAGGGACGGCCGTTACCTGCTGTTCACCGATCTGGCTCCGGAGACGAGCGACGACATCTGGTACCTCCCACTCCAGCCTTCCGGCAAGGCGGCAGTTTTTCTGCGCACGCCGGCGCGGGAAGTGGATGCGCGGTTTTCTCCCGATGGGCGCTGGGTCGCGTATCGCTCGGATCAAAACAGCCCCGGTGACCTGGAAGTTTACGTTGCGCCATTTCCTCCGAATGGGAGCAAATGGCAGGTGTCGTCGAGTGGCGGCTATTGGCCCGTTCTGGAGCGACGATGGCCACGAACTCTATTACGTTTCCGGCTCAACTCTGATGGCGGTGAGCGTGACTCCCGAAAGCACTCTTCAATTTCAGCCGCCCCATCCGCTGTTTTCGATCCGGCCTGCGGAAAATTACCTCGATTTAAACGCGGACTACTCGGTATTCCCCGGAGGTCAGAAGTTCCTTCTCAACCAATTGGTGGCCAGCGAAAGAAAGCTGGCAATCACCGTGGTGGCGAACTGGACGGAGGGATTGAAGCGGCGATGACGCTGACGGCAGGCACGAAACTCGGATCGTACGAGGTTGTCGGCGCGATTGGCGCGGGCGGGATGGGAGAGGTGTACCGCGCGCGCGATACGAAGCTGGGACGTGACGTCGCGCTGAAAGTTCTGCCTGAGGCGCTGGCCGGTGATGCCGAGCGCATCGGGCGTTTCCAGCGCGAAGCGAAAGTCCTCGCGTCGCTCAATCATCCGAATATTGCTTCGATTTATGGATTTGAGGATTCGGGCGACGTGCATGCGCTGGTGATGGAGTTGGTGGAAGGGCAGACGCTGGCGGAACGAATTGCAGATGGCGCGGGGGCAGGTTTGAAACCCGCCCCTACGGATGCGAGGGGTGTTTCGACCACCGAAGCTGGGGCTAAAAGCGCACGGGCAAGAGTGCCCGTGCCACTTAGGGGCGTTCCTATCGACGAAGCTCTGCCCATTGCGAAGCAGATTTGCGAAGGGCTCGAATACGCCCACGAGCGGGGGATCGTGCATCGGGATTTGAAACCGGCGAATGTGAAGATCACGCCGGATGGGGCGGTGAAGCTGCTGGATTTCGGGCTGGCGAAGGCGCTCGAAGGCGACGGGGCAACGGCGAGCGATCCTTCGAGTTCGCCGACGATGAGCCGGATGGCGACGCAGGCGGGCATCATTCTCGGCACGGCGGCCTATATGTCGCCCGAGCAGGCGAAGGGCAGACCAGTCGACCGGCGAGCGGATATTTGGGCTTTCGGCTGCGTGCTGTATGAAATGCTCACCGGGCACAAGCCTTTCGACGGCGAGACGATAACCGATATTCTGGCGTCGGTGGTGAAGGAAGAGCCGGATTGGTCGCAACTTCCACCGAACACTCCGCCGGCGATCCGGAGCCTTCTTCGCCGCTGCATGCAGAAAGACGCGAAGCGGCGCTTGCAGGCCATCGGCGAGGCCCGGATCACGATTGAAGAAACGCTCGGCGGCGCTGCGCCGGATTCATCTTCGCTCGCTCCCGCGGCTGCCGCGGCCATCCCCGCGCCGCGCTGGCGGCGGGCGATGCCTTGGATTGTCGCGGCGCTGGCGATGATGGCCGGTACTTTCGCATTGATTCATTACCGGACGGCGTACGCTCCAGCTCCGGTGATGCGCTTCACGCTGGCGCCTCCGGCCGGCGGCGAGTTCGCCAGAGATGTGGGGGCGGTTGCCGTTCTCTCGCCGGACGGCACGCGCATGGCCTACGTTCTGCAAAAAGGAGAGGAGGCGCAACTCTATGTCCGCAACCTGGATCAGTCCCAAGCCAGCCCTCTGCCCGGAACCGAAGGGGCGAGTACTCCGTTCTTTTCTCCCGACGGCAAGTGGGTGGCGTTTTTCGCCGACGGCAAACTGAAGAAAGTCGCGGTGACCGGCGGTGTGCCTGTGACGCTTTGCGATGCGGCAAACGCGCGAGGCGGTGATTGGGGCACGGACAATACGATCCTTTTCACGCCGAGTCCCAACAGCCCCCTCCAGCGCGTGTCGGCCAACGGAGGAACGCCAGAGCCGGTGACGAAGCTGAACGAAGGTCCTGAAACCGACAGCCGCTCGCACCGCTGGCCGTGGTTCTTGCCGGGCGGAAAGCAGGCATTGTTCAACGTTGTCTATCACGCGGGCAATCCTCTCGATCACTCCGACATCGCCGTGGTATCGCTGTCTACCGGGAAATACCAAATCCTGATCCGTGGCGGGAGTTATCCGCGGTACGTGCCGGGCGGGTACATCGTCTACGTGGCGGGGACGGACATGCTGGCGGCGCCGTTCGATGCGGCCAGTTTGCGAGTCACCGGGCCGCCAGTGACGATCGTCGAAGGGGTACAGACAGAGCCCTACTCAGGTGGCGGAGAGTTCAGCTTTTCCGAGAGCGGCACGCTGCTGTATCTGCCGAAGAGCAACCGGCCAACGCCAATGAGCCAGTTGGTTTGGGTGGATCGCAAGGGCGCGGTTCAGCCGATCACCACGACACCGCACGCCTACGCGAGCCCACGGGTTACCCCCGACGGGAAGCGGATCGTAGTTGGAATTGACGACAAGACGCCGGGAGTTTGGCTCTACGACGTGACCAGAGGCACTCTCGGCCCGCTGGCGACCGAGGGTGGCAACAGCGGACCCATTCTGACAGCGGACGGGCAGAATGTGATCTACGATTCGGTGCGGAACGGTTCCGAAGGACTTTGGATGCGGCGCGTGGATGGCAGCGGCAGCGAGCAGAATTTCACGGCGACAACCATGCTCCAGGACCCGGATTCGGTTTCGCCCGACGGGAAACTGTTGGCATACACGCAAGGCACGGCCACGCAAAGCGTGCTCATGGTGCTTCCGCTCGCCGGAAACCACACGCCGCGTCCACTGCTGCCGGGGCCGGGAAACCGAGTGGCCGCGGCGTTTTCTCCGGATGGACGCTGGATCGCTTACGTCTCCGACGAATCCGGGCAGAATGAAGTCTATGTCGCGGCGGCTTCCGGACAGGGCGGGAAGTGGCAGATTTCCTCGGGCGGAGGCGCGGAGCCGGTGTGGGCTCGCAGCGGGCGGGAGCTGTTCTACCGCGCCGGCGACAAGATGATGGTTGCGGCGGTGACGACGGGAGCGAAGTTTTCCGCCGCGAAACCGCAGGAACTGTTCGAAGGCGACTTCGCACACCGAGGCGGTCCCATCAACAGCCTGACGCCCGATTACGATGTTTCGCCGGACGGCCGGCGATTCCTGATGGTTCAGCCCGTGGGGCCGACAACCGCGACTGTTGCGCCGGGACTCCACGTGGTGCTGAACTGGTTTCGAGAGCTGCGTGCGGCGGCGCGGGGACAGCAGTGAGGCAAGTTACGGCAGGAAGCGAGGAGGTGGCTATCTTCGCTTTTTGTTCGGCTGGTGTCGAAGGGAATTCGGGAGACACAAAGGACGGTTTGAGCGTCTAAAGATAGAGGACGGCCTGAGAAACTGGTAGACTCGGGTTCGCGATTTTCGGGTATGCTAGAGACTGCTCCGTGGTGGGGCATGAGCCACTTACTTCCGACGCTTGAAGCCCGAACGATGGAAGCCGACCGTTTGGACGCGGTCCGTAAGAACGACCTGTTCAGCGGGGATTCTGTATTGGTGTTGACGAAGAACTCGGTGTACGCGATCCGGGCGCTCGGCGAGGGGCTTTACGAAGTTTCCGGTGGCTGGTTCGATCGCCACGGCGGCCCGGCGCAGGTGGTAACGATCAACGGCTGCACGTGGGGCGGGAGCGCGATCAAGCAGGACATCGTCGCGGCGCGGGGATTGTTCCTCGAATTCGGGAACCGCGTGGTGACGACGCGCATCCGGGACATCCTGTTGATCCGCGCCGACCAGAAGGAACAGCAGAGAGATCTTCCCACGCAGACCGGCATCCGAACGCCGGTGACGCCTCCCGTTCCCAAACATCGCCTGAATTGATCGTATCTGCCGCGCTTCCGATCTTGCGTGGCGCGACCGGCCAGCTTCCTCTATCAGGAATCAATCCGTATTTCTCACGAAGAACCGGCGTGAAGCGCAGGGAAGGTTGTGTAGAGGCCGGCTTCAGCCCGCCATCTTTTTTCTACTCTTGCGCGACAAGATGCCGCCTTGAAAGGCGGCGCTACACAGACTCACAGCGGCCATGGATGATAACAGGAGGGAAATCCTGATGAGATCCTTTCGAGTGCGCGCGGCGTCGCGGCGGCACTGGCCGCGCCGGCTTTTTCGCAGAACGGCGCGGGGCAGGTGTCGTTCGCGAATTCCGGAGCGGCGGCGGCGCAGCCCGCGTTCCTGCACGGGCTGGCCCTGCTGCACGATTTCGAGTACGCGCGCGCGGCGAAAGATTTTCGCAAGGCTGAGGCCATCGATCCGAACTTCGCCATGGCGTACTGGGGCGAGGCGATGACGTACAACCATCCGGTATGGATGGAGCAGGACCGGGCGGCGGCGCGGGCGGTGCTCGCGCGGCTGGGGCCGACGCCCGAGGCGCGGCTCGCCAAGGCTCCCACCGAACGCGAGAAGGACTATCTGCGCGCCGTCGAAATTCTCTACGGCGACGGGCCGAAGAATGAGCGCGATTTCCGCTATGCCGACGCGATGGCGCAACTGCACGCGAAATATCCGAACGACGTGGACGCGGCGGCCTTCTACGCGCTGTCGATTTTGGGAACGGCGCACAACGGCCGCGACGAGCGCATCTACATGCGCGCGGCGGCGATTCTGCTGCCGCTCTTCTACAAGTATCCGCACCACCCCGGCGTGGCCCACTACCTGATCCATTCGTGCGACGACCCGATCCACGCCGTGCTTGCGCTGCCCGCGGCGCTGGCCTATTCGAAGATCGCGCCGGACGCGGCGCATGCCCAGCACATGACTTCGCACATCTTCCTGGCGCTCGGGATGTGGGACGACGTGGTGCTCGCGAACGAGCGGGCGACCGGGATCGTGAATCGCGAACTGGCGGCGGCAGGAAAAGGGCCGAGGCGCTGCGGACATTACAACTACTGGCTCGAATACGGCTACCTGGAGCAGGGGCGGTTTCAGGCGGCGAAGCGTGTGGTGGCCGGTTGCCGCGCCGAAGCCGAGGAGGCGGGGATGGCCGCGCGAGCGCGTGGCACAGTCGATCCCGACAATTCGAGCGCGGGGTCGTTCGTCGTGATGCGCATCAGGTACATGGTGGATACCGGCCATTGGAGCAGCGAGGTGAGCCGATGGACGATCGATCTGGGCGGGGCGCTCGTGCCGGAGTTCAATGAAGCCTACGGTACGGGATTGGCCGCGGCCGAGCGGGGCGACCTCGAGACGGCGCGCAAATCGCTCGCGGCGATGGATGCGATTTCGCCGAAGCTCCCTGCCCTGTTCGATCATGCGGGCATGACGGCGGAAGATCCTTATCGCGCCGTGCCGGGAATCGAACGCGACCAGATCGAAGCGGTGATTCTCTCGCACGAAGGCCATGGCGATCAGGCGATCGCTCTGGCGCAAAAAGCCGCGGCCGCGGAGAAGAGCCTGCCTTACGCGTTTGGGCCGCCGCAACCCGAGAAGCCATCGTTCGAACTGCTGGGCGAGATTCTGTTGCGCGAGCACCATGCGCGGGAAGCACAACAGGCGTTTCAGCAAGCTTTGTTGCTCACGCCGAGGCGGACCGAAGCGCTGACGGGCCTGCTCGTGGCATCGCGCGCGCTCGGCGATCAGGTAACGGCCGAGCAGGCTCAAACCGAACTCCGGAAAATCCGGCACGCAGCCGATCATCAGCCGACGGGGAAGCGGTAGGCGGGCGAGGTGAATGCCAGGCGGCTCGGCGACATTCGCCGATCGCCTCGTGCATGACGCATTTTCCGCCGTGGCGTTTTTCCTGCATCTTCACCACACGAACAAGTGCAGCAGCGCATCGTAATGAAGTGGTAGCCTGCCGGCCGCGGGCAATGTTCGCCGGTCGCGAAAGTTTTGTACTGGCACTCAGGCGCCCGCCAGCGCGAGCATCTTCAGCGGTTCGATTGCCTCGCCGCCCTTTCGCGGGATGGGGAATCCTCGGCGAACGGCGAACCGCACGCCAGAAAGGGATCGAAAAACGATGGTCGATTGGCCTCCGGATAAACCTGCGCCGCCCCGGATGACCGGCGAGCCCGGGAAGCCGGAGTTTCCGGGCAGGCGCTCGTTTCTCGCCTTGCTGCTGGGAGTGGGAACGGTCGTGGTGGGGGCGCTGCTTTCGGTACCGCTGTTCCGCTTCGTGCTGTTCCCTGTGTTCCGCACTACAACGCAGACGAAATGGGCCGACGCGGGCCCGATGAGCGATTTCGCCTCGCTGACGGCACCGGTCGAGCGGCCGCTGGACGTCGAGCAGTCGGATGCCTGGCGCGAGATCTACTCGCAGAAATCGGTGTTCGTGATTCCCTGGCGGAAGGGCAACAATGGCGGCGTGCGAGTGCTTTCGCCGGTGTGCCCGCACCTGGGCTGCATGGTGCATTACGACGGCAAGGACAAGCAGTTTCTGTGCCCCTGCCACGGCAGCATCTTCGCCGCCGACGGATCGCTGGTGCGCGGGCCGGCGCTGCGCGGGCTCGATCCGCTGCCGCACAAGATCGAGAACGGCAAGCTGATGGTTCTCTACGAATATTTCCGCGAACTGGTGGCGAATCGCGAAGTGATGGGCTGAGGAGGAGAAAACGGGTTCCATGCACAGCACGGCATCGCCGGCGCCGGGCGCGCCGCAGCCAAGAAAGCGGCTGACGGATCGCTTCTACAGCTGGCTCGACCGGCGAACGGGGATCGACGGCCTGTTGCGCGAGGCGCTCGACGAGCCGATTCCGGGCGGAGCCAAATACGCGTACGTTTTCGGATCGGCGCTGCTTTTCGTTTTCCTGTCGCAGGTGATCACCGGTGTGTTTCTGGCGATGTACTACGTTCCCTCGGCCGATCACGCGCACACGACGGTGGCCTACATCACGAAGGTGGTCACCGGCGGTTCCTTCCTCCGGAGCATCCACGTGTACGGCGCCAGCGCGCTGATGATCCTGCTGGTGCTGCACATGTCGCAGGTATTCTTCTACGGCGCCTACAAGCGGCGCCGGGAATTGCTCTGGATGTCCGGCGCGGTGCTGTTTCTGCTGATGCTCTCGATGGCATTCACCGGCTACCTGCTGCCATGGGATCAACGGGCCTACTTTGCGACGACCGTCGGCACAAACCTGATCGGCCTGGTGCCGTGGATCGGGCCGCAGCTCAAGGAAGCGCTGCTCGGCGGCGACAGCATGGGCACGCTGACGCTCTCGCGCTTTTTCGTGGTTCACGTCTTCCTGCTGCCGGCGGCGATTTTCGGATTCGTCGCGGTGCACATCTACCTGTTCCGCAAGGCGGGCGCGGCCGGGCCGGCCAAGGGCGATCCGGAGAAGATCCGGCAAAAGACCGAAGGGTTTTATCCGCGGCAGGTGGTGAAGGACATCGTGTTCGTCACGCTGGTGATCGTGACGATCGGCCTGCTGGCCTACTATCGCCCGGCCGATCTCGGTCCGAAGGCGGACCCGGCGAATACGCAATACCTGCCGCGGCCGGAATGGTATTACCGGCCATTTTTCGAATGGCTGAAATTCTGGCAAGGGCGCATGGAAATCGTCGGAGTGATGGTGATCCCGGTCGTCGGCCTGGCGGTGTTTTTCCTGTGGCCGTTCCTCGACCGGAATCCGGAGCGGGCGCCGCGGCGGCGGCCGGCGGCGATCACCGCGATGGTGCTGACACTGCTGCTGGTCGGGGGGCTGGGCGAATTGAGTTACCGGCAGGATGCGATGGACCCTTCGGTGGCCAAGGAACTGTCGCTGCAGCAGGAGATGGACGTGCGCTATATGGCCGCCCCGTTCCAGGTGGAAATGATCGGGTCGATCCCGGCGAAAGCGCCGGCGGCGAATCCGCAAGTGGCGCAGGGCAAGAAGGTTTTCGAGGATCAGGGCTGCAGCACCTGCCACGGCGAAGGGGCGGTGGGCACGGCGATCGCTCCGAAGCTCATCGGCGTGGTGAAAAAGTTTGGCGGCGCGGATAAGGTGGCCGCGATCATCCACAGCCCTCCCCCAGCCATTTCCAAAGCCGGGATGCCCAGCTTCAACCTGACCGATGCGCAGATGAAGGCCCTCATCGCCTACCTCGAGAGCCTGCACTGATCAACGCCCCTGGGCGACCAACCCGGGAGCGCTCCGACTGCCATTCCCCGCTTTACTTGTCTGAACTGCCCGGCATAACATAGGCCAATCCTTCAAACGTGGGGCGGTGATTTCAACTCTTCTCGCGGCACGGGGCAGCAGAGCGTGGAACTTTCGGCCGGTACAAGACTCGGACCATACGAAATCGTCGCGCCGCTAGGGGCGGGACCGACGGGCAAGGTATACCGTGCCCGCGACACGGAGCGGGGCCGCGACGTCGCGATCAAAGTGCTCACGCGGGGCCTCGGCGATAGCGGCGAACGGCGCCAGAAGCTCGAACGGGAAGTCTGGGGGGCGATCCGGCTCGAGCACCCTCATATCCGCGCGGTCTACGATCTGGACCGCCGGAATGGCGCCGATTTCCTCGTAATGGAATACCTCGAGGGCGAAACGCTCGCCGCCCGGCTCGAAAAAGGGCCGCTCTCGATCCGCGACACTCTGCGCGTCGCCATTCAGATGGCCGAAGCGCTGGGCACGGCCCACGAGCAGGGCGTGATTCACGGCGGCTTGAAAACGGCGAATGTCCTGCTGACCGGCGACAACGTCAAACTGCTCGACTTCGGCCAAGCCATGGCGCGGGCACCCGTTCCGGAGCTTTCCGGTTCGCCGGCCGGGAGCCATGCCCCGACCTCCGATGAAACCTGCGCCTCCCCGATCAGCTACATGGCGCCTGAGCAGATCGAAGGGAAGGAACCCGACGCGCGGAGCGACATCTTCGCGTTCGGGGCAATTCTCTACGAAATGGCGACCGGGAGACAGGCGTTCGCGGGAAAATCCGCCTCCGGCGTAATCACGTCCGTGCTGGCAAGCGAGCCACCGCCAATCAGTTCGTTGCGCCCGGATACACCGCCTGCGCTCGACCGGCTCGTTCGCACCTGCCTGGCCAAGATCCCGGCCGAGCGATTGCATTCGGCGCACAATCTGGAAGGAGAATTGAAGTGGATCCGCGACCGGGTATCGGAACCCGGCACGCCGATGTCTGACCACGGCCAGCGGCGAAGCCTGGAGCGCCTGGCGTGGTGGACAGCGATCGGGGCGCTGGTTCTCGCGGTGGGCATGATCGTTGCCTACACGCTGCGGCCGACGGCGCACACCCCGGCACCGAGTCTGCAGGCCATGATCAAGCTTCCAGCCAATTTCGAGCTGGACGCCCGCGGCTCATCGATTGCGTTCTCCCCCGGCGGGAGACGGCTGGCCGTGGTGGGATCGGAGGATGGCGAGGCGCCGCGGCTCTGGCTGCGAACCTCGGAGGGAGCGGTGTGGAAGCCGCTGGCGGGGACCGAGGGCGCCAGCTATCCCTTCTGGGCGCCGGACGGCCGCTCCATCGCATTTTTCGCCGGCCAGATGTTGAAGCGGATTGACCTGTCGAACGGGATGATTCTCACCATCTGCGCCGCGCCAGACGGCCGCGGCGGAAGCTGGAACCCGCAGGGAACGATCGTCTTCGCCCCGGTGCCGAGCGGCGGCTTGTACCGCGTTCCGGCTGCCGGCGGCACTCCCATCCAGGTGAGCGTGCCGGGAAGCGCCCGGATTTCACACCGGCTTCCGCAGTTCCTGCCGGACGGACAGCACGTTCTGTTTTTCTCGAAAGTCAGCGGGCCCGGTGAGCGAAGCGGCATTTCCGTGCTCGACGTCGGGACGGGCCAGGTTCAGCGACTGCTGCACGCGGAAAGCGAGGGTCGCTACGTCGAGCCGGGTTATCTGGCCTACCTTCTGAACGGCAATCTGATGGTGCAGCGATTCAGCGGGTCTCGCATGCAGCTCCGAGGCCAGCCCGTCACTGTCGCCAACAACGTGCGCGGCACGGACAGCGGAGCGGGGGAATTTTCCTTTTCGAGCACCGGGTCGCTGCTCTACCAGAACGACAGCCGGCACATTCGCACGCAACTGACATTGTTCTCGCTCGACGGCAAGGAACTCTCCACCGTCGGCAACCCCGAGGAGTTCGCCTCGATGACGCTGTCGCCTGACGGGCGCTGGGCCGCGGTGAGAATCGAGGACGGCGGCGGAAGCTCACCGATCTGGATCTACGGGCTCGCGAGCGATGGCCGCCGCCTGCTCACACCGCCAACCGGCAGTTTCGCCGACCCGGTGTGGTCGCCCGACGCGCGGCAGATCGCCTATGACGAGGGCGAGACCAATCTGTACGCGCAAGCCGTAACGGGCAAAGCGCCGGCGCAAAAACTGTGGTCGGGCCGCGAGGCCAGTCCCACGGCCTGGTCGCCCGACGGGCGACTGCTGGCCGTAGACGTTGCGGGCGAAGACGGAATGGACATCTGGCTGCTGCCGGTCAAAGGCAAGGGAAAGCCCTATCCCTTCAGGGACAGCGCGTTCAACGAAACCGAAGGCACTTTCTCGGCCGACGGCCGCTGGTTCGCTTACATTTCCGACGAATCCGGCGAGAGGCAGCTGTACGTGATTCCCTTCCCCGGCGGGGGCCCGGCGACGCAGATTTCGACCACCGGCGTGGTGACCGGCGGTTGGGTGCCACGACAGGCCAAACTGGCCTACGAGACGCCAGAAGGCAGGCTGTTCGTTGTCGACGCGCGCGGGCAGGGGAAAACGCTGAAATTGGGCGAGCCGCGGGAACTGCTGGGCGGACGCCGGCTGGAAGCGAGCGTGAAGATCCCCGGATTGCGGTGTTTTTCGTCGGACGGAAAGCGCCTGCTGCTGCCAGTGGCTGTTCCCGGAGAAAAGGAATCGGGAACGCTGCTTACGCTGGTGACGAACTGGCGGGCCGGGTTGGCAGAAAAATGAGAACCGGCGGCGCGTGAAGAAGTGAGCCGGTCGCCCGCCTGTAGCGCCGCCGCCGAACCTGCGCCTCTCTTCTTCCCGGCGGAAATCACAAATCGCCAAGCCCATCTCCGCAGGCAACCTCCTCTTGGCGCGTTCGGGCCTGCGCCCACCGAAGGGATTCTGCCCGCAGGCGGGTCCTTCGCCCCGCTCAGGACAGTGAACGGGTTCATCGAGAGTTGGATTGACGCTGGGGGCGGCATCTGCTAACTAGAGCAGCTTCACACGCCGTGCACGCTTTCATTTCGGTTCCGGAGGAAATAAGGATGTCGACGAAGCAATCGCCTCGCTGGAGTTTCCGCGCAATCTTTCTGGTGTTGCTGACTGTCGCGACCATCGCGGTGGGCGGACGGGCGCAAACGCTCGGGAAAGATTCGCTGGCCGGAATGAAATGGCGGCTGGTGGGGCCGTTCCGCGGAGGGCGCGTGGAGGCGGTGGCCGGGGTGCCGGGCAATAGCCAGGTGTTCTACATGGGCGCGGTGGCCGGAGGCGTGTGGAAGACGACGAACGCCGGCGTGAGCTGGACGCCGATTTCCGACAAGGCGCATCTGGAAAACATCGGCGCGATCGCCGTCGCGCCATCCGATGCGAACGTGATCTACGCCGGCACGGGCGAGCCGGGATTGCGGAGCGACATCACCTACGGCAACGGTATGTGGAAGTCGACCGACGGCGGCAAGACGTGGACCCACATCGGCCTCGAGGATACGCGCCACATCGCCAAGGTGCTGCTCGATCCGCGCGACCCGAATCTGGTGCTGGTGGCCGCGATTGGACACGCTTTCGCGCCGAACGCCGAGCGCGGCGTGTTCCGCTCGACCGACGGAGGGAAAACCTGGCAAAAGGTGCTGTATAAGGACGACAAGACGGGCGCGGTGGACCTGGTGTTCGATCCGCACAATCCGCGAATCGTTTATGCGGCGCTGTATCAGGAGCTGCGCACGCCGTGGAGCTTCACGAGCGGCGGGCCGGGCAGCGGAATCTACAAATCGACCGATGAAGGTGCGACGTGGACCGAACTCAAGGGGCACGGACTGCCGGAAGGGCTTCTCGGGCGGATCGGACTTGCCGTGGGCGCCGATTCGAGCACCGTGTACGCGCTGATCGAAGCAAAGAAGGGCGGACTTTACGTTTCCCACGATGCCGGCGAGCGCTGGGAGTTCGTCTCCGGCGACCACCGGCTGATGCAGCGGCTGTGGTACTTCATGCAGATTTTCGCCGACCCGAAAAACACCGGAACAATTTACGTGCTGAACGTCCGCACCTGGCGCTCGACCGACGGCGGCCACCGGTGGGAGTGGATCCACGACCCGCACGGCGACAATCACGCCCTGTGGATCGATCCGGCCAATCCGCGGCGGATGATCATCGGGAACGACGGCGGAGCTTCGGTCTCGGAAGATTGGGGAAAGACGTGGAGCACGGTCGACAACCAGCCGACCGCGCAGTTCTATCACGTCGCGACGGATAGCCGGTTCTTCTATTACCTCTACGGGGCGCAGCAGGACAATTCGACCGTAGCGATTGCGAGCCGCACTTCGCACGGCGCGATTACTGGGAAGGATTGGTACAGCGTTGGCGGCGGCGAAAGCGGATACGTGGTGCCCGATCCCGCCGACCCGAACATCGTGTACGCGGGCGGCTATCTGGGAATGCTTTCGCGGTTCAACAAGCGGACCGAGACGGCGCGCGAAATATCGCCGTGGCCCGAAGGCGTCGACGGTCTGCCGGCCTCGGACTGGAAGTACCGCTTCACCTGGACGACGCCGTTCGTCATTTCTCCGCGCGATCCGAACGTTCTCTACTACGCGAGCCAGGTGCTTTTCCGCTCGACCGATGGCGGAGACAGTTGGACCGCGATCAGTCCCGACCTGACGCGGAACGACAAGTCGAAACAGGGGATTTCCGGCGGGCCGATCACGTGGGACCAAACGAGCGCGGAATATTACGACGTCATCTACACGATTGCCGATTCACCGAAACAGAAGGGATTGATCTGGGCGGGAACCGACGACGGCCTGATCTGGATCACGCGCAACGATGGCCAGCATTGGGAAAACGTGACGCCGAAGGATTTGCCGGCGTGGAGCAAGGTGAGCCTGATCGAGGCTTCGCCCGAAGAGCCGGGAACGGCATACGCGGCGGTGAACCGCTTCAAGCTCGACGATCTGCGGCCGTACATCTGGAAGACGACCGATTACGGCAAGACGTGGACTTCGATCACGAAGGGAATTCCGGATGGCGCGTTCGTGCGCGCGGTGCGGGAAGATCCGAAGCGGCCGGGGCTGCTGTTCGCGGCGACGGAAAAAGGCGTATACGTCTCGTTCAACGACGGCGGCGATTGGCAATCGCTGAACCTGAACCTGCCGGTGGTGCCGGTGCGTGACCTGGTGATCAAAAACGACGATCTGGCGATTGCGACGCATGGACGTTCTTTCTGGATTCTCGATGACATCAATCCGCTGCGCCAGATGACCGTGGCGGATATTGACGGGCCGGTGCATTTCTTCCACCCAGCGCCGGCCTACCGGCTGCGCGGCGGCGGAGGTTTCGGGATGCGCGGGGGCGCGGCGGGCACGAACCCGCCGAGCGGCGTGATCCTCGATTACGAGTTGAAAGCTGCGGCCAAGGGCGCGATTACGCTCGACATCCTCGACGGTCAGGGGAATGTGGTACGGAAATACTCGAGCGAGGCGAAGAAGCCGCCCGTTTGTCCCGTGCCGGCGTTTTCACCGAAACATCCGGTTCATTTGACGAAGAAAGCGGGGCTGAACCGATTCGTGTGGAATTTGCGGTACGAGAAACCGGTGAACATCCCGTGCGAGGTATATTCCGAACCCGGCCCGGCCGATCCGCTGGCTGTGCCCGGGCATTACCAGGCGCGGCTCACCGTCGACGGAAAGAGCTATACACAGCCGATCGAGGTGCTCGCCGATCCGCGCGAGAAGGCGACGCTGGCCGATATGCAGAAGCAGTTCGATTTGATGCTGAAGCTGCGCGGGCTGAGCGGCGAAGACCACCAGATCGTGCTCGAGATCCGCGATCTCCGGACGCAGCTCGATGCGCTCACAGAGCGCGTGGCCGATGACGAGAAGAATCAGGAAGTGGCGGCCGCAGCAAAAGCGCTCGACACGAAAATCACCGGGATCGAGGACGAACTCTTCCAGCCGAAAGGAAAGATCGACGAGGACCTGATCAATTACCCGACGGAACTGAGCGGGAAGCTGGCTTATCTCGAATATGCCGTCGACAGCTCAGAACGCCGCGCCTACCGCGCAGGAAGTGGAAATGTACGGCATCTACCAGAAACAGCTGGCCGCAATCGACGCGCAGTGGAATGAGGTGCTGAAGAGCGACCTGCCGGCGCTCAACAAGATGATGGGCAAGCGCAAGATTCCGGCTATCGCGCCGGCGCCTGTGGAGGAATAATCGAGAGTTTAGAGTTCACAGTTGATGGCTGCTCGGGAGGCGATTGTGAGCACAGGCCCACGGCTTCGCTCTTGGCATTCCTTGCGAGGAGCTATTTCGCGGCCGCCCCGTGTCCGGCTCGATGCGAGGCTGCTGGCTTCTCCCATTTCGAAAGATCCACGTGCTGCCAATCGCCGCGAATGATGCCTTGGCGAATCTGTTTGGCCGACTTCCCTTTCCGGCTCTGCTCGTAGGCGTAATACTCTTCCATCATGCAGGTGGCGCATTCGGAGGCGTGGCGGGTCTGGTAGCAGCTCAGCAGGCTCGTGTGGCCAAGTTCGCGATCGCAGTGGCAGTAGCAGGGCAACTGATAGAGGATCAGTTCGATGTGCGCGGCGGCGGCATAGGCGTGCTGCGCCACCGGATTTTTCGGGAAATCGCGCGGCGGGAGCGTGGGCGCCAGGCGTCCGCGAGGCGGAGCGGCGTGGTACGCCGGCACGGAAGCGCTGGCAACGGCGGGCTTCTGCCGGTCCTGGGCCATCGTTCCGAGGCGCATCCCGAGCAGGAACAGGAGAGCCGCCGCGGAGTAAATCAGCGTACGCTTTAACGTCACCGTGATGTCTCCTTGTTGGGCTATCGATAACGCTGCTTATCTTGTCCCGAAAAACGGGGCATTCCCACCCGTCATGGTTGGATGCAAATTCCCGCTACGCCGTTTCGAGGATACGTGCGATTGCTGCGGTCATTTGACCGTGCGCTTACGAAAATCTGGAAACGCCGGGCGACCGCAGGTCGCCCCTACCAAGGCCCGGTCCACGTAGGTAACCCTGATCGGCACAAAGACTCTTCGAGGCGGATACTTCAGGCGAACAATTACCGGCGGGGTTGCCGATGCTATTCGGCGAGCCAGAGGTTTTCGGCGAAGGGCCATTCCTTGTCGATCCATTGGGCGACGGCGCGGAAGCCGGATTCCTGGGCCATGCGGGAAGGCTCGTCGGGAGCGTACTTGTGGCTGCTTTCGGTCCAGATGGTTTCGCCTTCGTGCAATGTGACGGTGAGATCGGCTTTGGCTATGGAGACGGTCTGCGTTCGCCGCGCGCGCAGGTGCATTTCTATGCGGCGGTCGGCGCGGTCGTAGCGGACGACGTGGTCGTAGCCGTCGAGATCGAAATCGGCGCCGAGTTCGCGGTTGATCCGGGCGAGCAGATTGCGGTTGAAGGCGGCGGTGACGCCGAGAGGATCGTCGTAGGCTGCGAGCAACTGCGGTGAGCGGCTTTTCGAGATCGGTGCCGAGCAGAAGAGCGTCGCCCGGGCTCAGGATGCGGCGCACTGCGCGCAGGAAACGAGTTCCGGCCGGGCGGTCGAAATTGCCGATCGTGCTGCCGAGGAAGAGCACCAGGATTCGCCGGCCCGGGTTTCGCGCGGCGGCGACTTCGGCGAGGCCGTCGAGATATTCGCGCTCGAAGCCGACGATGTGGATGGAATCGATGTCGCTGAGCTGGCGGCGGCAGGCGGCGAGGGCGGTGCGGGAAATCTCGATGGGGAAATAGGAAGTGGGCTGGCGGCGGCAGAGGGCTTGCAGCAGCCAGCGCGTTTTCCGGCCGGTACCGCTGCCGAGTTCGGCGACCGCGACGGGCAGCGGCAGCATCGCCACGATTTCGGCCGCATGCAGCCGCAGCAGGCGTTCGTCGGCGCGCGTCACGCCGTATTCGGGCAGCAGACTGATCACCTCGAAGAGAGCCGAGCCGACCGCGTCGTAGAGATATTTCGAGAGCAGCTCTTTCTGGCCCTTGCGGCTGAGTCCGTCGCGCACGTCGGCGGCAAATTCAGCTACCGGATCGGCAATTGCGGTACGCGTGGCCATCGACTCCCCCTCGAAATTCGAAAACCGGGCGTCACGCCGAAACGCAACGGAAGCCGGCGTAAACGTACTGATAGCGGGCCTGGAACCAGTTGCGGAAGCTGCGACGCAACATGCAGGCGGCCGTGCGCGAAGAGCCGCCTTTCATCGTGAAATGTTTCCCGTCGAAAAAATTCGCGGAATAGCCGGGATAAAAAGGAAAGGGCTGGAATCCGGAAAATGGCGCGAAGACGCTCGCCGTCCACTCCCACCCGTTGCCGAGAAGTCCCTCGACGCCGAACGCGCTGCGGCTTTCCGGATGGGCGTTGACCGGAACCGGGTCCCAACGCTCGAAATCGAAATTGCCGCGACGCGGCGACGGAGGATCGTCGCCCCAGGGGAATTGGCGCTCGCCGCCGTCCTGCGTGCCGTAGGCGGCACGATGCCATTGGGTTTCCGTCGGCAGAGATTTGCCGGCCCAGCGGGCGTAGGCGGCAGCCTCGGCGTGACTGACGTACACGGGCCAATCGAGCGGGAGCGGAATATCGTCGAACATGCCGCGCCAGAGCCATTGCGCGCCATCGCGTTTCCAGAAGGCGGGATGGCCGATGTCGCGCTCCGATCTCCAGCGCCAGTCTTCATCCGTCCACAGGTCCGGGCGCTGGTAGCCCGACGCATCGAGAAAGGCGAGAAATTCGCCGTTCGTCACCATCGAGCGATCGATGCGGAAGGCGGGCACTTCAACTTCCTGCTCCTCGAATTCGTTGTCCCAACCGAAACGCGAGGTGTCTCCGCGAGAGAGACCGAGCGTGGCGCGGCCGGCGGGAATCTCGATCATCTCCGGCCGAAACGCGCGAGCCGTGGGCGGCGGCGCCTGTGCGTGACGGTGCTTCTGGTCGAGCGGGAGCCGATGAAACATGTAGGAAAGAGTCTCTTCATGCATCAGCCGGTGCTCGATGGCGACGTGGAGCAGATGATCGAGCGGCGCGTTGCCGTTGCCGTTCGGCGCGCGGGTCGCCAGCTCCAGGCCGGAATCCAGCGACTCACGTATCTCGGCGTTGTAGCGGCGCACCGCATCGACCGCCGGCCAGTCCGCGGGCTGATCCGACGGGAGGCCGCCATCGACCGGATCGATGCCGAAAGCGAACAGGCGATCGAAATCGGGATTCCACGGCGCGCGCGTGGGCACCGCTTCGCGCAGCAGGTTCCAGTCGAACGCCTCGAGATGGCCGATGTAGAAGATGATGCGATGCCGCTCGGGAATCGGGCGCTCGTAGAGGTACGCATCTTTCACTACGCCGAAGAGATCGTCGGTACGGCGGCGCGCGGCGGCGAGGCGGGCGCGAAGATCGAGTGGAGCTTCCGTGGCGGATGTGGACGTGCCCGGCATTTTCTCCCTCCTGCAATTCCCGAGGTTCGGTGCTTTGGCCCGCGCCGCTCGGGGGAAACTTCCTCAAGCCTAAATCCCGGCCCGCGAGAGGCGGTCTCGCGTTGCCATCGTGCTCATGGAGCAGCTTTCCCTGTTTGCGCTTCGGTCTCGAGGTCGGGGCCGGCAACTCGGCCGGCTCACCGCATAACATTTTTGATGCCGCGGGCGGAAAGGAAGGTGCAGACATTCCGGCATTCCGCGCCGCACGGATGAGATGGATGACGACGCCTATCCGCAAATAAGAATTCCATGCTCGCTCATCCAGGCGGAATTGAAAAGATCGGAGTAAAAAAAACACCCGGGCGCGGAGGCGTTTCCCGGCCGCAACCAAAACTCCGAGGTCGTGGCCGGCAAGGGCACGTGCAACGTGCCCCTACGGTCCGCGCCGCGCGTGGGCAGCCTGCGGGGAAAATTCTTGCTCAAGAAACAAGAATTTACGGTCTTGCAGTACAGAGGCGGTTCCGCTTCCGGATTTCAGCGGATTCGCAGGACCGCGGCACCCTCGATCGCGTCGTTCTTGAGCGAGTTCAGCGCGCGATTCGCCTCGGCGAGCGAAAACATTTCGACGTGGGTTTCGATGGGAATCTCAGCCGCGAGGCGCAGGAAATCCTCGCCATCCTCGCGCGTGTTGTTGGCGACGCTGCGAATGACGCGCTCTCCGTAGAGCAGATCGTAGCTGAAAGATGGAATCGGGCTCATATGGATGCCGCCGAGCACCAGCGTTCCGCCCTTGCGCAACGCGGCGAGCGCCGCGGGAACGATCTCGCCCGCCGGAGCAAAGACGATCGCGGCGTCGAGCGGCTCGGGCGGAGCGTCGAACGTGCCGCCCGTCCACACGGCGCCGAGTTCCCGGGCGAGGCGCCGGTGGCGTTCGTCGCGCGTCGAGGCGTAGACCTCGACATTCCAATGTCGCGCCACCTGGATCGCGACGTGCGCCGCGGCGCCAAAACCGTAGAAGCCGAGCCGGCCGCCAGGTTGGATGCCCGAAAGACGAAGCGAGCGGAAACCGATGATGCCGGCGCAGAGCAGCGGCGCGGCCTGCTCGTCGCGGAAGTTGCCGGGAATCGGATAGACAAAATTCTCCGGCGCGACGATCCATTCGGCGTAGCCACCGTCAACGGTCCAGCCGGTGAACGACGGGTCGTCGCAGAGGTTCTCCGCGCCCGCTCGGCAATAGCGGCAGGAGCCGTCGGTGTGGTGCAGCCAGGCAATGCCGACGCGCGCGCCGGCCTTGAATCGGCTTGCGCCTTCGCCCGATTCTTCCACCGTGCCGACGATCTGGTGGCCGGGAATTACCGGTGATTTTCGCGGAGCCAGCTCGCCTTCGACGACATGCAGATCGGTGCGGCAAACGCCGCAGCAGTTGATCCGTACGAGCACCTCGCCCGCGGCCGGGCGCGGCGCAGGGACGTCGGTGAATTCGAGCGGGTTCGTTTCCACCGCGGCTGGAGCGCGCAACAGGCATGCCTTCATTTGGTTCCTCCTCTTTCCCCAGCCCCGCGCAGGTCCCCATCTTCCCGGTGGCAACGCCCGCTCCGACTACGTAGCTTAGGGCACCTCGGCGCATTCGGGATCCTTCGCTTCGCTCAGGATGACAGGCTTTCGCTGGGCCGCGCTCGGTGATTTTTCTATCCGCCCGCACTGGACGCGCGACTCAGAATCTCGCGTGCTTGCACGAGGATGGCTTCGAGATGGTCCTCGCCGATGAAGCTTTCGGCGTAGATCTTGCAGATGTTTTCGGTGCCCGAGGGCCGCACGGCGAACCAGCCGTTTTTCGCCGTCACTTTCAATCCGCCGATGCTCGCGCCGTTTCCGGGCGCTCGCGTCAGTTTCGCCACGATCGGCTCGCCGGCGAGTTCTTTTGCTTCGACCGCTTCCGGCTCGATCTGCTTGAGCGCCTGCTTCTCTTCGGGTGTCGCGGGCAAATCGATCCGCCGGTAGCAGGGAGCGCCGTAGCGGGCGGTGAGCGCATCGTAGCGTTTGCCGGGATCGTTGCCGGTCGCGGCGGTGATTTCCGCGGCGAGCAGGCCGAGCAGCAAACCATCCTTGTCGGTGGTCCAGACCGTGCCGTCCTGTTGCAGGAAACTCGCGCCGGCGCTTTCCTCGCCGCCGAAGCAGAGGCTCGAATCGAAAAGGCCCCCGGCGAACCATTTGAATCCTACCGGGACCTCGCACAACCGGCGCCCGGCTCCTTCGACCACGCGATCGATCATGCCGCTGCTGACGAGCGTCTTGCCGACGGCGGCATCGCGCGGCCACGCCGGGCGGTGTTCGAGCAGATAGTCGATGGCGGCGGCGAGGTAATGATTCGGATTCATGAGTCCGGCCGATGGCGTGACGATGCCGTGGCGATCGGCGTCGGGATCGTTGCCGAAGGCGACGTCGAAGCGATCCTTCAGCGCGACGAGCTTGGCCATCGCCCAGGGACTCGAGCAATCCATGCGAATCTTGCCATCGTGGTCCACGGTCATGAAGCTGAACGTGGGATCGAGCCGCGTGTTCACCACCTGGATATCGACGTGATAGAGCGCGTTGATCGGCTCCCAGTAGGCGAGCGAGGCGCCGCCGAGCGGATCGGCGCCCAGGCGCAGCCGCGCTCCGCGAATCGCTTCCATATCGATCGCGCGGCCGAGGGCGGCGACGTAAGGCGTGAGGAAATCGAATTCACGGGTCGTGGTTGTCTGGAGCGCGGCACGGTACGCCACGCGCTTCACGTCCTTGTTCCCGGCGACGAGCAATTCGTTGGCGCGGCGCTCGATCCATCCGGTCACTTCGTTGTCGGCCGGGCCGCCGTTCGGGGGGTTGTACTTGAAGCCGCCGTCGCCAGGCGGATTGTGCGAAGGGCTGATGATGATGCCGTCGGCCTGATTGGCCGCGCCGGAGAGATTGTGCGCGAGGATGGCGTGCGAGACCGCGGGAATTGGCGTCGCGCCGCCGCCCGGCTGAATGCGGGTTTCGACGGCGTTGGCGGCCAGGACCTCGAGCGCGGTCTGCTGCGCCGGGCCCGAAAGCGCGTGGGTATCCTGCCCCATGAAGAGCGGCCCGGCGATCCCATGGGCGCGGCGATAATCGCAGATCGCCTGGGCGATGGCCAGGATGTGCGCTTCGGTGAAGGTGCCATCGACGGGCGTGCCGCGATGGCCGCTGGTTCCGAAACTGACGAGCTGGCTCGGGTCGGCGAGATCGGGCCGGCGATCGTAATATTCCCGGCAAAGACGATCGACATCGATCAGCATATCGGGAGTGGCGGGCAGCCCGGCCTGGGGATGAATCGGCACGACGTTTCTTACCCCTCTTCGAATTTTTGATTCTAAAATGGATTCTAACCCCTTGGCGGCCGTAGCACGCCTCGTTCCGCCAATTTGGCGAGGCAAGCCGTGTTCCAACGGGCAGCCGGAGGGTTAGCTGGAAGACATTTGCCGCCGCGGGCTGCGTGATTTCCCATACCGCGAGAGAACGGGGCACGTCACCGCGGCTTCAACTGCGCGGTTTCATGGCATTTAGTAAAGTTCCGGGTACGGCCCGCGGCTTGCTCGCGAACTTGCAGGGGGTTGTGATGAAAATTCTGCTCGCCATCGACGATTCAAAATTTTCCAAGGCCGCGCTGCAAACCGTACTGACATTGGCGCCACCCAAGGGGACTCAGGTGCGCGTGCTGCACGTGGTCGAGCCGCCATCGGTGCTGGTGGCGCGCGGCATGGGCGGCTACAGCGCCAATCTTCGGATGGTCTGGGAGGCGCAGCGGAGCAATGGCGAAGAGCTGGTGAAGCAATTCGCGAAACGGCTCGTCGACGCGGGGTTCAAGGTCACCTCATCGGTGATGCAGGGCGAGCCGCGAAGCAAGATCGTCGACGTCGCCGCGAAGTGGCATGCCGACCTGATCGTCCTCGGATCTCACGGGCGCCACGGCCTCGATCGCTTTTTGATGGGAAGCGTTTCCGAGGCGGTGGTGCATCACGCGCCGTGCTCCGTGCAGGTGGTCCGCCTGCGGGCGAAGCGCTGAACGATCCCGGCGAATCGACCGCATGGCGTCCCGCGACCGGCGCGACGGCATCGCTCGCGGGAGCGGAATCGGGTTCCGGGCGGACGCTGTGGCGCGAGCGGCGCTGAAAAAATTCCTCGATTTGCAGTGCACCAGGGACCACTATCGATGAGAGGAGGAAGCATGCGACTCTCCATGAAAGGATTGGCCGTGGCCTCCGCGCTGCTCTGGGGCGGATGCATTCTGTTCGTCGGACTGCTGAATCTGGCGATGCCGGCCTACGGCACGGATTTCCTGCGGATGATGAGTTCGGTGTATCCCTGGTTTCACGCCTCGCGAAGCTTCGGCGACGTCATCATCGGCTCTGTCGACGGGCTTGTCGACGGCGCCACGGCCGGCATTCTCTTCGCCTGGCTCTACAACAGTTTCAGCGGCCACGCAGCGCAAATCTGAGATTGTAAAACCCCGCGCGGCGCGCCGGCCCGGCCGCGTCTCCGGTCGCATGATTCGCGCCGGCGCAAACGACCATGACCGACCGTCAACTACGAGACACCGGTACCGCCGCTCCTGAACCGCACGCCGCGACCGACGAAGTTCGCGACGGCACACCGCTGCCCTGGGGCGCACAGTCTCACGCCGGCGGAGTCAACTTCTCCGTCTTCAGCCGGAACGCGACCCGGGTTCGTTTGGAATTCTACAGCCGGCCCGGCGACCCGGAACCTTCGCGCGTCTTCGATCTCGATCCGGAGCGTCATCGCACGGGAGACGTTTGGCACGTTCTGGGTTCGCGGCGTCGAGTCGGGCCAGCTTTACGCCTATCGCGCGGAAGGACCCTGGGCTCCCGGCGAAGGACACCGATTCAACCCGCGCAAGCTGCTGCTCGATCCCTTTGCCACCGCGATCGTCGACACCGACCATTGGGATTTCGGCCCGGCGCGCGGCGACGACCGGAAGGCGACGCCGCCCGACAGCGCCCCCTCGATCAAGGACGACTCCACGTCGATGCCCCGGTGCGTTTACGTCCACGACTACTACGATTGGGGCGGCGACCGGCGGCCGGGGCACGAGCCGGCGGACATGGTGATCTACGAAACGCACGTGCGCGGCGCCACCATTCATCCCAGCTCCGGCGCGGCCCATCCGGGCACCTACCTCGGCCTCATCGAGCGCATCCCCTACCTCCGCGAGCTCGGCGTTACCACCGTCGAGCTGATGCCGGTGCAGGAATTCAACGCGAACGAACTGCTCGTCTTGAATCCGCAAACCGGCGAACGGCTGCGGAATTACTGGGGCTACAACCCGGTCAGCTTCTTCGCCACGAAAGGCTCCTATTCGAGCGCCGGCGCCGCCGGCCAGCAGATCCGCGAATTCAAGCAAATGGTGCAGGCCTTCCACCAGGCAGGCATCGAGGTGATCCTCGACATCGTGCTGAACCATACGGCCGAGGGGAACCAGCTTGGGCCGACGATCTGCCTGCGAGGTTTCGATAATTCGATTTTCTACATGCTCAAGGAAGACGACCGCAGGCTCTACCGCGATTTCACCGGCACCGGCAACACGATGAACGCCAATCATCCGGTGGTCCGGGAATTCATCCGGGCGGCGCTGCGCTACTGGGTCACCGTGATGCACGTCGATGGCTTCCGCTTCGACCTGGCCTCGGTGCTCGGCCGCGGCGAGGACGGCCACCTGCTCGCGAACCCTCCCTTGCTCGATTCGATTGCCGAGGATCCGATCCTGCGCGACGTGAAACTGATCGCCGAGGCATGGGATGAAGGCGGCGCCTATCAGGTCGGCAATTTCTCCGAGCGCCGCTGGGGCGAATGGAACGGACGCTTCCGCGACGACGTGCGCCGCTTCTGGCTGGGCCGGCACACGGGCGTCGGCGCCTTCGCCAGCCGCCTTTGCGGCAGTTCCGATCTCTATCAGGCATCGGGCAAGACGCCCGCATGCAGCGTGAACTTCATCACAGCGCACGACGGCTTCACGCTGAACGACCTGGTCACCTACGCGCAAAAACACAACGAGGCCAACGGCGAGGACAATCGCGACGGCATGGGCGCGAACGACAGCGACAATTGCGGCGTCGAGGGACCCTCCGACGATCCCGCCGTCGATTCCCTCCGCCGGCGGCTGATCAAGAATTTCCTGCTCACCCTCTGCGTCTCCCGCGGCATTCCCATGCTGCTTGGCGGGGACGAATTCCGCCGCACACAGGGCGGCAACAACAACGCCTATTGCCAGGACAACGAGACGAGTTGGTACGACTGGGGCCTCGTCGAGCGCCACCAGGAAATTCATCGATTCGCCCGAGGGATGATCGCCTTCCGGCGGGCGCATCCGGTGCTGCGGCGCGAGGTCTTCTACACAGACGACGACCTGCGCTGGTTCAACCCCGAGGGCACGACGCCGGACTGGCTCGATCCCGAGCAAAGCGCGCTCGCCTGCCTGATTTTCGGCCGCGAGGAGCCCGACCTTTGCCTGCTCTTCAACGCCGGAGCCGAGCCGGCGTCGTTCGCGCTGCCCGCGCCGCTGGACTCAGCCGACTGGCATCTTGCCGCCGACACGTTTCAGCCGGCCCCGCGGGATCTGGCCGAGCCCGGCGCGGAGCCGCTCGTTGAAAATCAGAAGTTCTACCATCTGGGCCCGCGGTCGAGCGCGATTCTGCTGGCCTACCGGCGGGGAGCCTGATGCCCATGGACGCAAACAAAAAGAAGACGGCGCGCTTTCCCAATCTTCCGGAACGGCTTCGGGGGCTCGAGCGGCTCGCCTACAACCTCTGGTGGACCTGGCACCGGGAGGCATCGGAGATGTTTCGCGTGCTCGACCAGCAATCCTGGCGCGAGAGCGACGAGAATCCGGTGCGAATGCTGGCGACGCTTCCCCAGGAAGCGATGGCGGCCGCGGCGGCCGATGCGGGATTTCTCAAGCTCTACGATTCAGTGCTCGCTCTGTTCGACGCTGCCGTCGCCTCGCAGGCCGGCTGGTTCCCGGCACAATATCCGGATCTCGCTTCACCTCTCGCCTATTTTTCGGCCGAATATGCCTTTCACGCTTCGCTGCCGCTCTACGCCGGAGGTCTGGGCGTGCTCGCAGGGGACTTCGTCAAGGAATCGAGCGATCTCGCGCTGCCCACCGTGGCCGTCGGGCTGATCTATTCGCGAGGCTATCTTTCGCAGCGCATTCGCGACGACGGCCGCCAGGAAGACGAGGAGCGCACACTCGACCGCACCTACGACCCGATCACCGCCGTCCTTGACGAACACGGCGCGCCGCTTGTGGTCGCCATCCCGCTCTTCGACCCTCCCGTGCACGTGACCGTTTGGCGAGCCGATGTCGGCCGCATTCCCGTCTACCTGCTCGACACCGACATTGACGCCAACCAGCCGTGGGACCGCTCCATCGCTCACCATCTCTACGCCACGAATCCCGAGCAACGGCTGCGGCAGGAGATCGTGCTCGGCATCGGCGGCATGCTCGTTCTCAAAGCGCTCGGCATCCACCCGGCCGCGGTGCACATCAACGAGGGGCATCCGGCGCTGGCGTTTCTCGAGCGCATGCACCAGATGGCCGCCCAGGGCGCGAGTTTCGAAGACACCATCGCGCGCGTCCGAGCCACTTCGATCTTCACCACCCACACGCCGGTGGCCGCGGGAACCGATGTTTTCCCGTTCCCGCTGATGGACAAATATTTCGGCGCCGCCTGGAAATCCCTGGCCGCCGATCGCGACCGCCTGCTCGCGCTCGGCGTCGATCCCTCCCAGCCCGGGGCCGGATTCAACATGACCGTCTTCGCGCTGCGCATGGCGGGCTGGGCGAACGCGGTGAGCCGGCGCCACGGCGAAGTGGCGCGAAAGATGTGGGCCGGGCTCTGGCCGGAGAAAAAAATCGACGACGTTCCGATCATTTCCATCACCAACGGCGTTCATCTTTCCACCTGGATCGATCCGATCGGCCTGCAACCGTTGCTCGACCGCTACCTCGGCCCGGCGTGGCAGGAGGCGCAGGAGCGTCCCGGCGTTCTGGGAGATGGTCGACAAGATTCCCGACCGCGAATTGTGGCGGGCGCATGAAGCGTTGAAAGAGGCGCTCTTCGACGAGATCAACGAGCGGGCGCGCAGGCGCTGGCAAACCGGGCGCGTCCGCGCCGAGCACGTCGTCGCGCTCGGCAGCCTGCTCGACCGGGAGATTTTCACCGTCGGCTTCGCCCGCCGCTTCACCGCCTACAAGCGGCCCGATCTCATCCTGAACGATCTCAAGCGGCTGAAGCGTCTCCTGCTCGACGCCTGGCACCCGATGCAGATCATTTTCGCCGGCAAGGCGCATCCCTCCGACGCCGAAGGCCAGCGGCTCATCCAGAAAATCTGCCGCATGGCGCAGGATTCCGAATTTGCGGCGCGAGTGGCCTTCGTCGAGGATTATGATCAGGAGTTGGCGCTCGCGATGGTCGGCGGGGTCGACCTGTGGCTCAACAATCCGCTGCCTCCGCTGGAGGCGAGCGGCACGAGCGGCATGAAAGCCGCGGTGAACGGCGTTCCCAATCTTTCGATCCTGGACGGCTGGTGGATCGAGGGTTTCAACGGCAAGAACGGCTGGGCATTTGGTGGCGAAACGGGCGGCGACGAAGCGGGCGACGCGGACCGCACGAAAGCGGATGCCGAGGCGATCTATCGCCTGCTCGAAGAAAAGATCATCCCTCTCTACTACCAGCGCTCGGACGACGAAGTGCCGCACGAATACGTTCAGGTGATGAAGGCGGCGATCCGCAGCGTCGCACCCGCTTTCAGCACGCGGCGCATGGCGAAAGAGTATGCCGAGCGGTTCTACGCCGCGGCGCTTCGGCCGGCGACGAAGTAAGCGCGCGGGAAGCAGCAAAGAGGAATTCTTCCAGCGCCGCGACCGGCCTGCAGAGTCTGCGCGGCAACCAACCCTCAGCGGTTAAAGCCGCGTTCAAAAGGCGCTGCTTGCGGCACGGCTGAAACCGTGCCCTTACGAAGAGCGGGGTTGCCACGCAGATCCTAGCAGTCGGCGCACGGACGCCACGATTTTCACCAGGGGGTATCACGATGGCGAAACATTCCACCACGAACAACCAGGTTTCCGCCGCCGGCACGCCGATTCCCGCGGAAGAACTGCGGAAAATGAACGCCTACTGGCGCGCCGCGAACTACCTGTCGGTCGGCCAGATCTATCTCTACGAAAATCCGCTGCTGCGCGAGCCGCTCAAGGCCGACCACATCAAGCCGCGCCTGCTCGGCCACTGGGGCACCACGCCCGGCCTGAATTTCATCTACGTGCACTTGAACCGGCTGATCAGGAAGTACGATCTGAACATGATCTACATCGCCGGTCCCGGCCACGGCGGGCCGGGCATGGTGGCGAACACGTATCTCGAAGGCACCTACAGCGAACTCTATCCGAACATTCCGCAGAACGAGCGAGGGCATGAAGCGGCTGTTCAAACAGTTTTCATTTCCCGGCGGAATTCCGAGCCACGTCGCGCCGGAGACTCCCGGCTCGATTCACGAAGGCGGCGAACTGGGCTATTCGATCGCGCACGCCTACGGCGCGGTGTTCGACAATCCCGATCTGCTGGTCTGCTGCGTGGTGGGCGACGGCGAAGCGGAAACCGGGCCGCTGGCCACAAGCTGGCATTCGAATAAATTCCTCAATCCCGCGCGCGACGGCGCGGTGCTGCCGATCCTGCATCTGAACGGCTACAAGATCGCCAATCCCACCGTGCTCGGCCGCATGAGCGACGAGGAGCTGACCGATCTCTTCACCGGCTACGGCTATCAGCCGTATTTCGTCGAAGGCGACGAGCCCGAAACGATGCATCAGCTGATGGCCGCACGCTCTGGAAGCGGTGATCGAGGAGATTCACGCGATCCAGAACGAGGCCCGCGCCAATGGATTCGCCGAGCGGCCCGATCTGGCCGATGATCATCCTGCGCACGCCGAAAGGCTGGACCGGGCCGAAGGTAGTGGACGGGAAGCCGGTCGAGGGCACCTGGCGCGCGCACCAGGTGCCGATCGCCGAAGTCGCGACGAAGCCCGAGCATCTGAAGCCATGCTCGAGACATGGATGAAGAGCTACCGTCCCGAGGAACTGTTCGACGCCGACGGCACGCTGGTTCCCGAACTGGCCGAACTGGCTCCGAAAGGCACGCGGCGGATGGGCGCGAATCCGCACGCCAACGGCGGCCTGCTGCTGCAGGACCTGCAGATGCCGGATTTTCGCGATTACGCAGTCGATGTGCCGAAGCCGGGGAACGAGATCGCCGAAGCCACGCGCGTCCTGGGCCGATTTCCTGCGCGACGTGATGAAGCTCAATGCCGACCCGACTTTCCGCGTCTTCGGTCCGGACGAAACCGATTCCAACCGCCTGAACGCGCTCTTCGAAGTCACCGACAAGATGTTCACTGGCGCCCTTCGTTCCGACCGACGAGCATATTTCGCCCGACGGCCGCGTGATGGAAGTGCTCAGCGAGCATATGTGCCAGGGCTGGCTCGAAGGCTATCTGCTCACCGGCCGGCACGGCTTCTTTTCCTGCTACGAAGCGTTCATCCACATCGTCGATTCGATGTTCAACCAGCACGCCAAATGGCTGAAGGTCACGCGCCAGATTCCCTGGCGGCGCCCCATCGCCTCGCTCAATTACCTGCTGACTTCGCACGTCTGGCGGCAGGATCACAACGGCTTCACCCACCAGGATCCCGGGTTCATCGATCACGTGGTGAACAAGAAAGCCGACGTCGTGCGCGTCTATCTGCCGCCGGATGCGAACACGCTGCTCTCGGTGGCCGATCATTGCCTGCGCAGCCGGCAACTACGTCAACGTGATCGTCGCCGGCAAGCAGCCCGCGCTGCAGTGGCTCGATATGGATGCGGCCATCCAGCATTGCACCGCCGGGCATCGGCATCTGGGACTGGGCCAGCAACGATCAGGGCGCGGAGCCCGACGTGGTGATGGCCTGCGCCGGCGATGTGCCGACGCTCGAAACGCTGGCCGCGGTCGATCTGCTGCGCCAGCATTTTCCCGATCTCAGGATCCGCGTCGTCAACGTGGTCGACCTGATGACGCTGCAGCCCTCGACCGAGCATCCGCACGGCCTTTCCGACCCGGAATTCGATTCCATCTTCACCACCGACAAGCCGATCATTTTCGCCTATCACGGCTATCCCTGGCTGATTCACCGCCTGACCTACCGCCGCACGAACCACGACAACCTGCACGTGCGCGGCTACAAGGAGGAGGGCACGACCACCACGCCGTTCGACATGACGGTGCTGAACGACCTCGACCGCTTCCATCTGGCCTCGGATGTGGTCGATCGCGTGCCGCGCCTGCAGCGCGTGGCGCGCCATTTCAAACAGTTCCTGCGCGACAGGCTGATCGAGCACAAGCAGTACATCGACGAACACGGCGACGACATGCCGGAAATCCGCAACTGGAAATGGCCCTACTAGCGCATGAAAGTCCTCGTCCTCAACTCGGGATCGAGCAGCCAGAAAAGCTGCCTTTACGAACTCGCTGCGCCTCTTTCCGCCGATCCGCCGGCTCCGCTCTGGGAAGCGCGGATGGAATGGGGCGCCGCCGACAATGTGGCCACGCTCCGCATCCGCAACTCGCGCGGCGAAACCCGCGAGGAGAGTTTCCCCACGGGTTCCCGCGCAGCCGCCATCGAACAGATGCTCCACGGGTTGTGGGAAGGAACCGCACGCGCGGTTTCCGGACCGAAGGAAATCGAAGTCGTCGGGCACCGGATCGTTCACGGCGGCCCGGATTTCCGTCAGCCGGCGCGAATCGCGCCCGAAGTGATCGCGGCAATCACGCGCAATGCGGAATTCGCTCCGCTGCACAACCGCGCCGAGGTGCGCGGCATTCGCCTGGTGGAACAGGTGCTGGGGAACGTGGCGCAAGTGGCCGTTTTCGACACCGCGTTTCATCGCGACCTGCCGCGGGAAGCGGCCGTCTATCCGGGCCCGTACGCCTGGCTCGAAGAAGGAATCGAGCGCTACGGCTTCCACGGCATCAATCATCGGTACTGCGCCGAGCGCGCCGCGCGGATGCTCGGGCGCGACGCGGAATCGCTGCGCCTGGTCACCTGCCATCTTGGCAACGGATGCTCGCTCGCCGCGGTGCGCGGCGGCCGCAGCATCGACACGACGATGGGCTTCACTCCGCTCGACGGGTTGATGATGGGCAGCCGCTCCGGGTCGCTCGATCCCGGCATCCTGATTCACCTGGTTCGCAAGCACGGCTACACGGCCGATGATCTTGATCGTATCTTGAATCGCGAATCGGGACTCATCGGCCTCTCCGGCGTTTCGAGCGACATGCGCGATGTGCTCGACGCCGCGAGCCACGGAAATGCCCGCGCCCGGCTGGCGTTCGACGTTTTCATTCACAGGTTGCGTGCCCTGATCGGCGCCATGATGGCCTCGCTCGGCGGCATCGATGCGCTCGTCTTCAGCGCGGGAATCGGAGAGAACTCGCCCGAGGTGCGCGCCGCGGCGTGCGATCTGTTCGCCTTCCTCGGCTTGCGGCTCGACGCTGCGAAAAACGCCGGCTCGCCCGCCGACGGCGACATTGCCGCAAGCGATTCCGCCGTGCGCGTTCTGGTGATCCACGCCCAGGAAGACTGGGCCATCGCTCGCGAATGCTGGCACCTTCTCCGCGAATCCCTGTGACGCGAGGCGTAGGCCCTCTTGGTTTCGTCGGCTGGTAGAGACTTTGTTACCGGTTTTTCGCACGCGTTGCCCGGGACTTAAAACCCTTGATCAGCGCAGTGGCGGGCCACTGAATTGTGGGTAGAGGAAGCCCGAGCGCAGTTGTGTCGAACTCCTCCGTTTGCTAGTTTGGCGTAAATGCCGCCTGTGCCCGAACAAATCCGCCTGACCGTTGACACTCTTTACCGGTCAGAATCCGGCCGGGTATTGGCGACGCTGGTGCGCCTCCTCGGAAATCTGGATCTCGCCGAAGAGGCGATGCACGAGGCGTTCGCTGCTGCTCTGGAGTCCTGGCCGCAGGCGGGCATTCCGGACAAGCCGCGTCCCTGGCTGATTTCAACGGCACGCTTCAAGGCCATCGACGGGATGCGCCGGCGCGCGCGCTTCGACGGAGCACAGAGAGATCTTGCTGCCTACATCGAGGCGCGCATCAACGAAGCGCCCCTCGATGAGGAGGAGATCGAGGACGATCGCCTCCGCCTGATCTTCACCTGCTGCCATCCCGCTCTGCCTCCGGAAGGACAGGTTGCGCTCACCCTGCGCGAAATCTGCGGCCTGACCACGGAGGAGATCGCCCGGGCATTTCTCGTTACGCCGGCAACGCTTGCCCAACGCATCGTGCGCGCGAAGGCTGTCATCCGCGCTAAAGCAATTCCGTACCAGGTGCCAGGCTCCCAGGAATTATCGGACCGCTTAGGAGCTGTCCTCCTAGTCGTGTATCTGATTTTCAACGAGGGATACTCGGCCGAAACGACAGGCGCCGAACTCAGCCGCGAGGCGATCCGTCTGGGCAGACTCCTGCTCGAGCTGCTCCCGGAACCCGAGGTGATGGGTCTGTTGGGGCTCATGCTGCTGCAGGAATCTCGCCGCGCCGCCAGAACCTCTCCCGACGGAGACTTGATCCTGCTGGAGCAGCAGGATCGGTCGTTGTGGAACAGGGAGCAGATCGCCGAAGGTATCTCTCTCACCGAGCGTGCTCTTGCATCGCACCGTTACGGCGCCTATACCCTGCAGGCGGCCATTGCGGCCGTTCACGCCGAGAGTTCGTCCGCGGCATCCACGGACTGGCGCCAGATTACGCTGCTCTACGACCAGTTGCTTCGGATTCTGCCATCCCCGGTTGTCGAACTGAACCGCGCAGTGGCCATTGCCATGTGCGAAGGTCCGGAGCAGGGTCTCCGCCTCATCGATGATCTGCTGGCGCGCGAGCACCTCTCCCACTATCACCTCGCGCACTCTGCCCGTGCGGATCTGTGTCGCAGACTGGGGCGGATTCCGGAGGCCCGTGCTTCGTATGAGAAGGCGCTCGCCCTGGCGCAAAAGGAACCCGAGCGCCGTTTCCTCGCCAGGCGGCTCGAGGAATTGAAATAAAAATAGTTCGGCTCTGCTGTCGATTTTTCCCCCGCCCGACGACTATAGGATGAACGATCCGGCGCGCAAGGCTGTGCCGCTGGCTACCACCCAGGAGGAGGAGAAGCCATGACGCAATATTTGGTTGCGATTCACCACCCCGACGACTATGACCCGTCCCACGAGGACGAAGCGATGCACCGCGATATCGACACGCTCAACGAAGAGATGACGGCTGCTGGCGTCAGGATCTTCGTTGGCGGCCTGCGCCCGGCAAGTAACGCGAAGTCGCTGCGGGCGCAGCCCGATGGTAAGGTGCTCATCACCGACGGGCCGTACCTGGAGACCAAGGAGCACGTGGGCGGTTTTTGGGTGCTGGAAGCCGCTGACCTGAACGAGGCGCTGGCATGGGGACGCAAGGCCGCCGTCGCCTGTCGGGCGCCGGTCGAGGTGCGCCCGTTTAACTGACGGAGGACCCGACGGAAGCAACTGAACGGCATGGACGCAGCGCGCTGGTGCTGGTGCCTGTTCCACGAATCGTAATCCCCGCGCTGACATCCTTTTCTTATCTGCACCTGCCTCGACGCGGCCGGGATCCTGCGCTTCGCTCGGAATGACAGGGGTTATTTCAGGCGGCAGGCTGGCGATGCGGCTCCCGTAAAAAATGCGGGCCAGCCAATTCCGGAACCCCCATTCGAAATCTGTCGTATCCTCGTACGCTTGCGCAGCGAAAGGAGACCGGCCATTTCGAGCGCCATCGATCGCGAAGACATCCAGGCCGCTTACAGCATCATTCGCCCCTACATTCGCCAAACGCCGATTCTCGAAATCGACGGCTCGGATTTCGGCCTCGCGCGTTTTCCGCTCACGCTGAAGCTCGAGCAGTTGCAGCACGCCGGCTCATTCAAGACGCGCGGCGCTTTCACCAATCTTCTGTTGCGCGAGATCCCCGAGGCCGGCGTCGTGGCGGCCTCGGGCGGCAATCATGGCGCCGCGGTGGCCTACGCCGCGCGGCGGCTCGGCGTGAAGGCGAAGATTTTCGTTCCCACGGTCTCCTCGCCGGCAAAGATCAAGCGCATCCGCGATTACGGCGCCGAACTCGTCGTCACCGGCGAGCGCTACGCCAACGCGCTGGCGGCGAGCGAAGTCTGGGCCCGCGAGTCTGGCGCGCTCGCGATTCATGCCTACGATCAGCGCGAAACGCTGCTCGGCCAGGGAACCGTTGCGCTCGAACTCACGGACCAGGCGCGGCGGCTCGACACACTGCTCGTCGCCGTCGGCGGCGGCGGTCTGATCGGCGGCATCGCCGCCTGGTATGCTGGCGCGGTGAAAGTGATCGGGGTCGAGCCCGAAGGCGCGCCTACACTCTTCGAAGCGCTCAAGGCCGGCCATCCCGTCGACGCGCCCGCCGGCAGCATCGCGGCCGATTCGCTGGCCCCACGCCAGGTGGGAGCCTTGATGTTCCCCATCGCCCAGGCGCACGTCAGCCGCGTGGTGCTGGTGACCGACGATGCGATTCGGCGCGCACAGCAATCGCTCTGGGACACCGCTCGCCTGGTCGCCGAGCCTGGCGGCGTGGCGGCGCTCTCGGCGCTTCTTTCGAGCGCCTACGTTCCCGGCTCCGGTGAACGCGTCGGCGTGGTTCTCAGCGGCGCCAACACCACCGCCGTGGACTTTTCCGCGCATTAGTCCACATTTCTCCCCGGGGCATCGGAGAAGGTACAAGCGAACCTGTGTGTAGCGGCGGGTCTCATCCCGCCACCTGTCCTGCGCCTCGGCAAGATGCCGCCCTGAAAGGCGGCGCTACACAAGATCCGCCCGGCGAGGAATCCGGGTTGGTGGCAAAGTCAATCTTGCCTGTGCGTTTCCCTGAAAGCCCGCCCCAGATACCTTATGGAGCAGGCGGGTTTCCGCCTGGTTCACAAGGAGCCACATCGCAGTTTCGGCCGGGAACTCGTGGCCGAAACGTGGGATCTGGACGTGTCGCGACCCGTCTGAAAGCCGCATCCACACACGCTTTCACCGAACAATTTCTCTTCCGATTGGCGCGGCAGCGCACGGGCCGCTACAATCGCGCTTCGGGGAGCCGCTCACTCTGGCTTCCGCTCCCCGCCGGAGCCGTTCACTCAATGCGCTACGGTTTTGTCATCGATCAGGACCGTTGTATCGGGTGCCACGCCTGCACGGTCGCGTGCAAGGAAGAGCATCAGGTACCGGTGGGCGTGTTCCGGACCTGGGTCAAGTACATCGAGAAGGGCGAATTCCCGAATACGCGCCGCCACTTCGGCGTTCTGCGCTGCAATCATTGCGACGACGCGCCCTGCGTCGAGATCTGCCCGACACGCGCTCTTCACCATCGCCCCGACGGCATCGTCGATTTCGACAACCGGCTCTGCATCGGCTGCAAAAGCTGCATGCAGGCCTGCCCCTACGACGCGCTCTACATCGATCCGAACACGCTCACCGCGGCCAAATGCAATTTCTGCGCGCATCGCGTCGAGAACCACATCGAACCCGCCTGCGTGATCGTTTGCCCGACGCAGGCGATCATTGCCGGCGACCTGGACGATCCCGCAAGCCGCGTGAGCTGCATCGTCGCCACGGAAAAAGTTTCCGTCCGCAAGCCGCAGAAGGGCACGCAGCCGAAGCTTTTCTACGTCGGCATCGAGGGCGACCTGCTGCAACCGACGCGCCTCTCGCGCCAGGACGGCTACCTCTGGTCCGAGCAGCGCAAAGGCGCGGTTCCGGTCGCCACGCAGGCGGCGAGCGGAGCGGCATTCGATCCGAGCGTGACGCGCGAGGTCTACGACGTGGCGCATCCGGCGCCGTGGGGCCCGATGATCGGGGCCTATTTGTGGACGAAATCGATTGCCGCGGGAGCGTTGCTGGTGGCGGCGGTGCTCGCCGCCTGGGGCGGCGCGGCGGCATCCACGTCATTGACGAACGTCGTCAGCCCGCTGATTGCCCTGGTGGCGCTGGCCGTCACCAGCGCGCTGCTCATTTTCGATCTGAAGCGGCCGGAGCGCTTTTTCTACCTGCTGACGAAGCCGAATTTCAGTTCCTGGCTCGTCATCGGCGCCTGGATCCTGATGGCCTACGGCGTGCTCGCTTTCGCGTGGCTGGTTCTGGGATTCTTTACCGGCGGCGTGCCCGGCGCGCTGGCCTGGGCGGCGGCGGCGCTGGGCGTTGCGAGCGCCTGTTATTCGGCGTTCCTGTTCGCGCAGGCCCGCGGACGCGATCTGTGGCAGAGTCCGATCTTCCTCTGGCACCTGTTCGCGCAGGCGGGGGTCGCCGGCTCAGCGGTGATTTTGCTCGCGGCGGTGGCAGCGGGCGCGGCGCGCGAATTCATCGGCCACACCGCGATCCTGCTGCTTGTTTCGGTGGCGGCGAGCCTGGCAATGATCCTGCTCGAAGCGGCGCTGCCTCCAGTGAGCGAGGACGTCAAGCTCGCGCACAAAGTTCTGCTTCACGGCCGGCTAAGCCGGCGTTTCTGGGGCTTGGCGGTCGTCACCGGCTCGCTGATCCCGATCGCGCTCGCGGCGCTGGTTCTGCTGTCGGGGACGGGCGGCATCGCCGCAATTCTCGCCGCGCTGCTCGCACTGGCCGGCGTATGGTGGTTCGATCATCTCTGGGTCGAGGCCGGCCAGTCGGTTCCGCTCAGTTGACGAGGCATTCATGAAAGAGCAACTTCCACTTCATCCCGCCGCGCTCGACCTCGATGCCCCGGCCGAGGGGCTGACGAATTTTCCGCCCGCCGACCGCTGGAACGACTGGACCGAGAACGATCCCGCCCAGTGGCCCGAGCGCGTCGAGCGGCACTACTCACTGATTCCCACGATCTGCTTCAACTGCGAAGCCGGCTGCGGCCTGCTGGCCTACGTCGACAAGGACACGACGCGCATTCGCAAGTTCGAAGGCAATCCGGCGCATCCCGGCAGCCGCGGCCGCAACTGCGCGAAGGGCCCGGCGACGATCAACCAGGTGAACGATCCCGAGCGGATCCTCTATCCCCTGCGACGCACGGGCAAACGCGGCGAGGGAAAATGGGAACGCGTGAGCTGGGACGAGGTGCTCGACGATCTGGCTCCGCGCATCCGCAGCGCCATCCAGGAGGGCCGCCGAAACGAAATCATGTACCACGTGGGCCGGCCCGGCCACGAACTGCTCTACAACCAGCGCATCCTCCACGCCTGGGGCCTCGACGCGCACAACAGCCACACGAACGTCTGCTCGGCCGGCGGCCGCACCGGCTACGCCTTCTGGCACGGGTTCGACCGCCCCTCGCCCGATTTCGCCAACGCGCGCTTCATTCTGCTGTGCAGCTCGCATCTGGAAGCCGGCCACTATTTCAATCCCCACGCCCAGCGCATCATCGACGGCAAGATGGCCGGCGCGAAAATCTGCGTGATCGATACGCGCCTCTCGAACACCGCTTCGAAATCCGACTACTGGCTTTCCACGTGGCCGGGAACGGAAGCGGCGGTGCTGCTGGCGATGTGCCGCATCCTGCTCGAGGAAAATCTCTTCAATCGCGACTTCGTGCGTCAATGGGTGAACTGGGAAGAGTATCTGCGTGAGGAGCATGCCGGCGAGCCGCAGACCTTCGAACATTTCATCGAAGTGCTGAAACAGCTCTACTCGGCTTACACGCCGGAATTCGCCGCCGCCGAATCGGGCGTCGACGCAAAGACGATCGTCGAGGTGGCGCACGAGATCGGCCGCGCCGGCACGGCGCTGGCCACGCATATCTGGCGCAACGCCGCCGCCGGCAACCTGGGCGGCTGGCAGGTGGCGCGCGCGCTCGAGTTTCTGAACGTGCTCATGGGCGCCGTCGCCACGCCCGGCGGCACCAGCCCCAGCTCCGCGAACAAGTTCATTCCCGCGCCGCCCATGATGCCGCCCGCGCCCAACGCCTGGAACGAGATGATGTGGCCGCGCGAATTCCCGCTGGCGTTTTTCGAGATGAGCTTTCTGCTGCCGCACTTCCTGCGCGAAGGCCGCGGCAAGCTCGCCCTCTATTTCAGCCGCGTCTACAACCCCGTCTGGACCAATCCCGACGGCATGAGCTGGCTCGAGGCCCTCACCGACGAAAGCAAGGTGGAGCGGCACGTTTCGCTCACGCCGATGTGGAGCGAGACCGCGAATTTCGCCGATTTCGTGCTGCCGATGGGATTCGCCTCCGAACGCCACGACCTGATGAGCCAGGAGACGCAGTCGGCGCGCTGGATCGGTTTCCGCCAGCCGGTGCTTCGCGTGGCGCTCGAGCGGCAGGGCAAGCGATTCCAGTACACGTGGCAGGCGCACAGCGAAGCCGGCCTCGGCGAAGTGTGGGAGGAAGACGAGTTCTGGATCGAGCTTTCCTGGCGGGTCGATCCCGACGGCTCGCTCGGCATCCGCAAATATTTCGAATCGCCCTACCGGCCCGGCGAAAAGCTGACCGTCGACGAATACTATCGCTGGATTTTCGAGAACAGCGTGCCCGGCCTGCCCGCGGCAGCCGCGAAAGAGGGCCTCACGCCGCTCGACTATATGCGCAAATACGGCGCGTTCCTCGTCGAGGAGAACGTCTACCGGCCGCAGGAAAAAACGATCGCCGCCGAGGAACTCTCCGGCTCAACCGTCGATCCCACGACGCGCGTCGTCTCGAAAGCCGGCAAGCCGATCGGCGTTGAAATCGACGGCCGCGCATGCGTGGGCTTCCCTACGCCCTCACGCAAGCTCGAGTTCTACTCGCGCACGCTGAAAGAATGGAAGTGGCCGGAATACACGATTCCCACTTACATCCGCAGCCACGTGCATCGCGACAACATCGATTTCGGCAAAGGCGAGATGCTCCTCTTGCCCACGTTCCGCCTGCCCACGCTCATTCACAGCCGGTCGGGCAACGCCAAATGGCTCTACGAAATCTCGCACCGGAATCCCGTCTGGCTGCACCCGCGGGACGCGGACCGGATGGGCGTCGGGACGGGCGATCTGGTGAAAGTGGAAACCGCGATCGGCTATTTCATCGATCGCGTGTGGCTGACCGAATCCATTCGGCCGGGCGTGGTGGCCTGCTCGCATCACCTGGGCCGCTGGCGGCTGGAGGAAAATGCCGGCGGCGAACGCTGGTCCTCCGCGCTCGTCAAACTCGAGCAGACCGCTCCCGGGCAGTGGAAGATGCGCCAGATTCACGGCATCCGTCCGTTCGAGAGCAACGATCCGGATTCCTCGCGCATTCACTGGGAAGACGCCGGCGTGCACCAGAACCTGACGTTCCCCGTGCAGCCCGATCCGATCAGCGGGCAGCACTGCTGGCACCAGAAAGTCCGCGTGACGCGGCCGGGACCCGACGATCGCTACGGCGACATCTTCGTCGACACGAACAAGGCCCACGAGGTGTACCGCCAATGGCTCGAGTCGACGCGCCCCGCGCCCGGGCCCGACGGCCTGCGGCGGCCGCTATGGATTCTGCGCGCCTATCGCCCCGCCACGCCGGCCTTCTATATTCCCGATCAAGACAAGTAGAGAACTCGCCGAGGGCACGTGGGGCACCCGCCGCTACGCTGCGTCTTCGTGGGCCACGCTGGCTATACGCGTTCGGGGTCCTTCGCTTCGCTCAGGATGACAGGATTTCACCGTGGCGGGCTATGGCGGAGAATTTTTCACGGGCAATGTGGATTACGCAGCAAAGGGACGGCTGGGCAGCGCCGGGGTTCCGGGGTGTCGTTCATCCAGCGGCGGGAGCTGCGATCCAGATTCCGGTTTCTCCCGCCGCCGCGAAAAATCCGGCTTAGTGCGAGCCAAGGGTATAGCCGATGGCGATGCCGAAACGCGTGGCGTGGGCGGAGCTGAACTCCAGGTTGTTGTTCACGAGGTAGAAACCGACTTCCGGCCGAATGAAGAAATTGCCCCACGGATAGAACTTGATGCCCGCGCCGAAATGGCCGAGGAAATGGTTGCTGCTGACGTAGTTGGTGCAGGAGGTATAGCTGCAAACGGTGAAATTCTGATAGAAGCGGATGCTCTCGGCGCCGACCCCGGCCTGCAGTTCGAGCTGAATCTGGTGGGTGATCGGCGGCGCGTAGATGGCGTTGAAATCGTAGAAAACCGGGCGATACGGCTGGCTGTAGAGGCCCTGAAAGTAACTCCGGCTGGCGCGCCAGGAGACTTCACCGCCGATGCCAAGATGATGGAAGAAAAGAACGTCGCCGCCGATCGTCGGATAGAAACCGCCGGTCAGCGATTGAGGGAAGTGGTCGCCCGAAGCGCTCGAAGCCGGCGGGGCCGTGAGGGTGTTCATACCGAAATCGACATCGATTTGCTGCGCGTGAGCGGTGCTTTGGCTCAGGAACAGACCACAGAAACAGAGCAAGGTGGTTGCGATCAGCTTTCTCACGTCACTCTCCCAAAAGAGCTGCTGGAATCGACCCCGGATCCCTTCGATTGGGCCCGTACTGCTTTTTCGTGCTGCCCACTTGCCTGGTTCGCCGGCGGCCGCTTTCTGCCGACAGAATACCACCGGCCGCCGTCACGTGATTCGATGCTTTATCTTCGGGATCGGGATGCTCCGGTCTGCCCCGGAGCACAGTCGTTGCCGCCGGTACGCATTGCTTGCGGCTGCGATCGGGGAAAGCGCACAGGCGGGAATCCTGTGCCAGCTGCGCCGGCGCATGCCACGGATCAGCGGCCCAGGACTTTTCTGCGCCACTCGTAGCGCCGCGCCAGCCGGTTGAATGCCCACACGCACACCGCACAACCCACGATGCCGGGGACAAGGATCAGAATCAGGAATTGGATGCCGGGGTTGTGCAGCCATTTCATCGCAGGTCCTCCGCTTCCCCTCCACTTCGCAGGCAGCCGTCGCTCGTTTTTCGGACCGCCGCTCCCGTCATTCGTCGCTCGGGATTCGATTTTCCGGCGCCAGGCGCGGCGCCATCCGGCCACCTTCAGGAACCGGGCAGGCGAACCACGCAAAGGCCGCCGCAGGAGCCACGGATTTCCGAATACCCGCTGAGTGATTTCTGCTCGACTCACGGGATGAGAAAGCCGCGGGAAGAATCAAAGGCCATCCCCGAAAGAGGGGAACACGAACCCCGCTCGCCCGCAGGAAGCGAGTTCAGGCACGGCTCCGTAATGGCCACTTTCCCCAAGCGTACCATGGAAGGGTTTGCCATCGCCCACGACAATGCGGTGGAACTTCCCAGCTCCCCTTCGTTTCTCACACACAGCATGACGCAGAAGGACCGGAACTCGAAGAGCCAGTGTCAATCTCATGTCGGAAAAGAACCAATAGCTAGCCAGCCAAGAACCAGTACCGAGAGCCGCGGTCTCTAATACCCTCCGGCCCGGCGCGGAGACGAAAGAACCCTCCCGTTCCCGGCCGGCCGATGCGTTTATTTCTCCTCGCCGCCCGCCTTTCGCTCGACGTGTCCTCCGAACTGGAACCGCATGGCGGACAGCATCTTGGCGGCGAATTCGCCCTCGCCGCGCGAGCTGAAACGCTCGTAGAGCGCCGCGCTCAACACCGGCGCGGGAGCCGATTCCTCGATCGCGGCCAGGATCGTCCATCGGCCTTCGCCGGAATCGGAGACGCGGCCAGCGTAGGTTTCGAGATTCGGCTGGTCGAACAGTGCGATGGCGGAAAGGTCGAGCAGCCAGGAAGCGATCACACTGCCGCGCCGCCACACCTCGGCGACATCGGCTAGATTCAAATCGTACTGATAGTGCTCGGGGTTGCGCATCGGCGCGGTTTCGGCGTCGGAAAGATGCTCGCGGCTGCCGACGTTGGCGTGGCGGAGGATGTTGAACCCTTCGGCGTAAGCGGCCATGAGTCCGTACTCGATGCCGTTGTGCACCATCTTGACGAAATGGCCCGCGCCGGAAGGGCCGCAATGCAAATAGCCCTCTTCCGCGGTGCCGTTACCGCCCTTTTCTCGGCCCGACGTGCGCGGCAGGCTGCCACGGCCGGGAGCCAGCGTCTTGAAGATGGGATCGAGATGCTTCACCACCACGTCCGGGCCGCCGATCATCTCGCAATAGCCGCGCTCGAGTCCCCAGACGCCGCCGCTGGTGCCGACGTCGACGTAGCGAATGCCATGCGGCTCCAGTTCCTTGGCGCGGCGGATGTCGTCGATGTAGTAGCTGTTGCCACCGTCGATCAGGGCGTCACCCTTGCTCAGGTGCGGCAGGAGTTCCGCGATCACGCTGTCGACCACCGCCGCCGGCACCATCATCCAGATCGCGCGCGGCGCTGCGAGCTTCTTCACCAATTCGCCGAGCGTTGCCGCTCCAACCGCGCCCTCCGAAACCATCCGGTCGACGTTTGCCTTGTCCTGATCGAAAACCACGCACTGGTGTCCGCCGCGCAGCAACCGGCGAACCATGTTCGCGCCCATCCTGCCCAGACCAATCATTCCCAATTGCATTGTGAGTGGCTCCTTCTTTCGCTTGGATTCCAATTTGCGGAAAAGGTCGCGCCCCCATCCGGCCTCGCCGCTTCCGTCCGGTTTTTCAGGGGCACGCCGCGGAGGTCAGTCGCGCATTGGACTTGCTGCCGGGAGCCGCGTCCCCGTGCGCGAGCATCGCATCCCGAAACAAAAGTATACCCCGAGCCGCCGGGCCCAAATCGCGGACACTCGCCTGCGCATTCCCGCGAGTTCTCAAGAAATCCGGACTAGAGCGTCTCCCCGTTCAGCTCGACGGCGATTCGCGAAGGATAACTTGCGCGCATTGCCGCGTGCAGGAAGCACGTTTGCTCCGACATGCGCAGCGTTTGCGCCGCAGCCTCGGGACCGAGGTCGCCTTCGAGAAACAGGTGCGTATCGACCGGTTCGGCGCCCGACGGCTGCGCGCCGGAATCGGCTTGCCGGAACAGGCTGAACTGGACCAGCCGGTATGCGCTGACCGGATATTTGACGATGTGCGCGTACCGCCCGAGTTGGGTCATGAAGCAGAAGGCGACGCCGGCCGAAAGATAAGCCAGGCCGGACGGCGCGACGCACGCCTCACCCTCCGGCGGCTCGACCTGGCCCACAAACCGGAACGAGCTGCCGACCGGCGAGCGCAACTGAATCCGGGTTTCCATCAAGCCGTCAGGACCCAGGCGCGCTTCGCCGTGGACATTCAACGTGCGCTTCTGCTCCGACTGCAGGCTGCTCGCCACGCCGCCGGCGACTCCATACACTTTCTGCGCCTCGGCAATCTTGCAAATGATCGGTTGCGGCACCCCGGCCGCCGAAAGCGGGCGCAGCTGCTCGAAGGAATCGGCGGGATCGGCAATGGTCTCGGTTTTCGAGGGCGAAATTCCGGCCACCGGCACTTCGCCCGCGTTCAGCCGGCAGGAAAATGTGTTCGAGAGCACATCGCGCATCGCGGCATGCGCCGGAGAAGCCTGTTCGGCTTCGCGAACGAGGTTCGCCACCGCGCCGACCGAGGCTTTCGCACGAATCTTCACCAGCAGGTCGACCGGTTTCGCCCCTCCCGTCATGTCGCCGCGCATGGCCGAGCCGGTCATCGTGTACCAGGTGTCCTGCACCGAATCGAGCGACTCGATCTCGATCCCTTGCGTCCGCGCCCGCTCCACCAGAGTCTCCAGAAAACTGAACTGAAGTCCCGCGGCGAAAAAGCCCAGCGGAAACGGTGCCAGATCGGTTCCCTTCAGATAAGGCCCTTCGTCGGAAAACATTCGCCACCCCGGTTGCCTGCCGCCGAGCGGCCATACCACGGCCTCTTTCTGCATCCCGGCGAGCGCGCGCACATCGGCGCGGAAGCCGATCATTCGCGGCTCGTCGAGCCTGCTTCGAAGCGGCTCGGGAATCGGCGCGGAATGCGCGGGCACGGGAAAGACAATTGGCGTTGCGCCGACTGGCGGCGTTTCCGGCATGCGGGCCACCTCCTTTATTCCAAGACTCCCTTCAGAGTCTGAGTGGACCGGCAAAAACTCCCCCAGCGGCTAAAGCCGCATGGATGTGGAGGCTTGCGGCACAGCTGAAGCCGTGCCCTTACGAAGGCCGGAACTGCCACGCCGGCCCCGCATCAACACACCTCAGAGCTTGGGCTCGCTCTCGGTGGCCTTGCGCACGAGCCACGGCGTGGTGACGTTCTTGAAAATCGCGACGTCGGTCCAGCCTTTCGGCTGGCGGCCCATGTGACCACCGCTCGGATTGATCCACGCTTCCTTGGGAACGTCGCCGGTGTGCAGCAGGATGTCGATATCGGCCATGGGAACCTGCGTATCGTGCACGCCGTGGATCACCAGCATCGGAGCGGTCGGTTGGCCGATGATGCCCTGGTCGACGAGCGACAGTTTTCCAAATTGAACGCACAGTTCGTCGATGGTCTGGATGTTTTCGCCCATGAACATCAGGGCGGGGCCGAGATCGAAGAGATATTCGCGATTGCCGAGCGTTTGGTTGCGGATGAAATCGTCCTGGAAGATGACGTGGACCGGCGGCGACTGCACCACGGCGGCGCGCAGGCGCTTCCGTTCGGTTACGGCGAGCTTCGCGGCCCAATATCCGCCGAAGCTGCCGCCATAGAGGAGCACGCGGCTCTTATCCACGCGCGGCATTTTGTAGATGGCATCGATTACCGCCGAGTGCATGCGATCGGCCGTGGGCGTGGCCTTGATCGGCGTCTGGCCGGTGCCGGGCGATTCGACGGCCACGTAGCCGATGCCGTAGTCGAGCAGCGGAGCGAAACGCTCGGCCATATCTTCCTTGCGGCTGTCGGCGCCGCTGATGGCGAGGACCAGCGGCACGGTGTCGTTGCCCTTGGGAAGCTGGCGGTACGTGATGATCTCGGAGCCCTCGAAGGGAATCCGCCAGGTTTCGATCGGCGGATCCTGCATCTGGCCGTGCCTCGCGAACATTTCGATTGCGCGATCGTAAGCACGCTGCTTGCCCGGCGAATTCGGCACGGGCCAGCGCGCGAAGGAGTAGACGCGCCAGGCCTGCAAGTAGATGGCGTCCGCGCGCCGGGGATCCGTCGCGGCCAGCGATTCGGCTTCGGCGGCGTAACGATCGCCAATCGCGCTCCACGCCGCCGCCCATTCGTCGCGGTCGAGGCTCGTCAGCTTGCCGAGCGCCTCGCGCGCGTCTTCCGGCTTGATTCCGAGCAGCGGATAACCGTTGCGATCGGCGCGCGCCTGCGCTTCGGCCTTCAACTCCTCGAGCGTTCGCTGCGCTGGAAGCCCTTCGGTTCCCTGTGCCATTTGCTCATCTCCTCCGTCGTTTGAAATTCCGTAGCGCGGTCATTGCTGGTTGCGTGCCTTTGCCGCCGGGAAAGCGCCAATCCGCAAAAGTCGGGCACCGCCCGGCGTGAGCGTTTGCCCCGCCGCCGGCAAGTTTACCGCTTCCGCTCAGGCTCCGGCCGGGCAACCACATCTTCCAACTCGCGGCCGAGATCGCGCAGAAGAACGATCGCCGCGTTCCTTCCCGGCGCTCCGGTGATCGAGCCGCCCGGATGCGTGGTGCCTCCGGTCTGATAGAGGCCGGGAATCGGCATGCGGTGCTGCGCCCAGCCGGGCACGGGCCGCAGCGCGCCGCTTTGCGCAAGGCCGCGAGCGCCGCCGTGAAACGTTCCGTGAATCATGTGCGGATTCGACTTTTCGAAATCGTCACCGCACTTCACGAGGCGAGCCAGGATTTTGTCCTCGGTGAAATTCGGCGCTACTTGGCGCAGGCGTTCGATCTGCCGTGACGCTTGCCGGCGCTTGATCTCGTCCCAGCTCTTCTCACCTGGCGGCAGAGCCCAGGCTTGCGAAGTCAGGAGTTTCACGGTGTGATGGCCAGTCGGCGCGCGCGAGGGATCGGCGACGGTGGGCGTGGCGACCAGAACCCAGGGCGGGTCCTCGACGTAGCGGTTGTCCTTGAGCGCGCGGCCCAGCGCGACCAACTCCTCCGGCCAGCCGGCGAGACCGGCCGAGACAGCCGTGCGCGGGCCGTCAGGCGTTTCGAACACCGGCGGCTCAGTGGTGAGCAGATAGACGGCGAATCCGGCGATGCCGATATCGTACGTTTTCACTCCGTAAAGGAAATCCTCGCCCCACAGTTCACGCGGAGCCATCTCCACCAGATGCTTCACGTGGATGGTCGAAACCACCGCCTTGCGGCCCACATACCGGTCTCCATCCTTTGTTTCCACGCCCACGCAGCGGCCGTCCTCGATCAGCAGCCGTTCGACGCGCTTGCCGCAGTGGATTTCTCCTCCGTAATCGCGCAAGCAGCGGACGATCGCCTCGACCAATTTGCCCGACCCGCCCACCGGCAGCGTCCAGCCGCGCTGCTGCCTTCCGTAAACGATCGAATAGGCCAGCGGCCCCGAGCCGGGCTCGTCGAGCGGCACGGCGGTTTGAAGCGCTTGCCAGGCCATGTAGGCCTGAACGTGCCGGCTCTCGAATTCCGAGCGGATCACGTCCCAGGCCGACATTTTGAGGCGGCGAAGCCAGACGTGCCCGCGCGGGTGCTGCCACAACATCTCTTCGAGCGACGGCCCGAAACCCACCGGCCGGAAGCGGGTCGCGCCGAAGAGGTGTTTCACTTCGTCGTAGTCGGCAATCATGCGACGGTAGGCTTGCGCGTCGGGCTTCGAGTAGCGGGCGATTTCCTCGCACGTGCATTCGACGTCGAGCCAGGTGGTTAACGAGCGCCCATCGGGAAAGGTGACGTGGGCGACCGGGTCCGGGTTGATGTACTTGAGCCCGTAGCGGCCGAGCAGGCCGAGCTCGTCCTTCACCAGCAGCGGATTCGTTTGGATCAGCGTGTGTCCGGTGGCGCAGGAATCGATCCAGTAGCCGGGCAGCAGCATTTCCTCGGTAGCCGCGCCGCCGCCGGGAATCGGGCGCGCGTCGAGAGCGAGCACCTCGTAGCCCGCCTTGGCGAGATAGCACGCCGTGATCAGGCTGTTGTGCCCCGCACCGGCAACGACGATATCGGCAGTGTGTGTCGTCAATTCCCCTCCCCGGAGTGAGGATCGCGCCTGCGAACAGGCAGATTCTACTCGGAGGGCATGCGTATCTTGTGCAAATTCTTGTATTTTTTCGCGAAGTCGGAATCGAGAATCGAACCGAAGCCGCCGTTTGACGGGTTTTCCGGCAAGCCCGTATAGTTATTCGATTCGGCCGGCATTTGCGCGCGCAATCAAGCGCTCAGGCCGACGAGAAGCCCCGACAAAAGCAAAGCCATGACCCGCGAAATTCCCAAAGCTTACGAACCGCAGGAGATCGAGAAGCGCCTTTCGCGCGCCTGGGTCGACGAGGGACTATTCACGGCCGACCCTGACGCTTCCGGGCCGGTGTTTTCGATCGCGATTCCGCCGCCGAACGTCACCGGGTCGATCCACATCGGGCACATGCTCGAGCACACGCAGATCGACATCCTGGTGCGCTGGCGCCGCATGCAGGGCGCGAACACGCTCTGGCTGCCGGGGTGCGACCACGCCGGCATCGCCACGCAGGTGGTGGTCGAGCGCGAGCTGGCGAAGCAGGGCCTGAAGCGCGTGGAGCTGGGACGCGAGGAATTCGAGCGGCGCGTGTGGGAATGGAAGCAGCAATCAGGCGGGCGCATTCGCGAGCAGATGATCCGCCTGGGCGACAGTTGCGACTGGACGCGCGAGCGATTCACGCTCGATCCGCCGCTGTATCGCGCGGTGCTCGAAGCGTTTTTGCGCCTCTATCACGAAGGGCTGATCTATCGCGGGCGCTACATGGTGAACTGGTGCCCGCGTTGCCAGACCGCGCTGAGCGACCTCGAAGTGGTGCACCAGGAACGGGCAGGAAAGCTCTGGCATTTCCGATACCCGCTCGCCGATGGCGATGGGTACCTTGTCGTCGCCACTACGCGGCCGGAAACGATGCTCGGCGACACGGCCGTCGCCGTTCATCCCGAGGACGAGCGCTACCAGAAGCTCATCGGGCGCAAGGCGCGCCTGCCGCTGATGAATCGGGAGATTCCGATCGTCGCCGATGAGTTCGTCGACCGCGAATTCGGCACGGGCGCCGTGAAAGTCACGCCGGCGCACGATCCGAACGACTTCGAAATCGGCAAGCGCCACAACCTCGCCGAAATCGACGTGATGACCGACGACGGCCGGATGAACGACCGCGCGGGCGCCTACGCCGGACTGGATCGCTTCGAGGCGCGCAAGCGGATCGTCGCGGACTTGCAGGCGCAAGACCTGCTCGAAAAGATCACGAATCACACCCACGCGGTCGGCGTCTGCGATCGCTGCAAGACGGATGTCGAGCCACGGCTTTCGCTGCAATGGTTCTGCCGCATGAAGCCGCTCGCCGAGCCGGCGATTCAGGTGGTGCGCGAAGGGCTGATCCCGATCGTTCCCGAGAACCAGAAGAAGATTTATCTCGAGTGGATGGAAAACATCCGCGACTGGTGCATCTCGCGCCAGCTCTGGTGGGGCCACCGGATTCCCGTCTGGCACTGCGCCGATTGCGGCGAGATGAACCCGGCGCGCGATTCGCGAGTCGAAATCGTGAACGGGCGCGCACAGGCCGCGAGCCCTCCGGAAAATTGCGCGAAATGCGGCGGCTCGCGCCTCACGCAGGATCCGGACGTGCTCGATACGTGGTTCAGCTCGGGTCTGTGGCCGTTTTCGACGCTCGGCTGGCCCGACGATACCCCCGACCTGCGCAAATATTATCCGACGAGCCTGCTGATCAGCGGGTACGACATCCTGTTCTTCTGGGACGCACGGATGATCATGCTGGGCCTGCACCTCACCGGCGGAAAGAGTCTCGCGGAACGCATCCCCTTCCGTTCGCTCTATCTGCACGCGCTGGTGCGCGATCCGCACGGCGTGAAGATGTCGAAGACGCGCGGCAACGTGGTCGATCCGCTCGAAGTGATCGAAAAGTACGGCACCGACGCGCTGCGCTTCACGCTGGCGATCGGCGCCGCGCCCGGCACCGATATCGCGCTCAGCGAAGATCGCATCCTCGGCTATCGCGCCTTCGCCAACAAGATCTGGAACGCGGCCCGCTTCCTCTTCGTAAATCTCGAAAAGATCGAGGCCGCGGGCGTGACGATGGAAGACCTTGCCGCGCCCGAGCTTCGCGCCGCCGCGCCGCACCGCCGGGACGGCCAGTTGCTGCTTGTCGAGCGGTGGATGTATTCGCGCCTCGCGCGCGTCGCGGGCGAAGTCAACGAAGCGCTCGAGGAGTTCCGTTTCCACGAAGCGGCGCACGTCGTCTACCACTTCTTCTGGCACGAGTTCTGCGACTGGTACATCGAATGGGCGAAGCCGCTGCTCACGAGCACAGACCGCGAAGAAGCCGTGGCCGCCTGGCGGAACCTCTTCGCCATTTTCGATCTCGCCCTGCGGCTGCTCCATCCCTTCATGCCGTTCCTCACCGAGGAACTCTGGTCGCGGCTGCCGCAGCCGGCCGGCGCGCGCTCGATCGCGCTCGACAAGTACCCCGAGCGCCACGCCGATTGGCTCGACGAAGCGGCCGAGCAGGACGTGGCTTTGCTGCAGGAGATCGTTGAAGCGGCACGGAAGCTTCGCGCCGAACAGAAAATCGATCCGAAAAAGAAGCTCCCGGCCGTTTTTTCGGCCGCCGACCCGTCCGTTCGCGGGCTGGTGGAAACGAATCTTGACGCGCTCACGCGCCTCGCCGGCCTTTCCGCGCTCCGCTTCCACGACGGCGCGCCCGGCTCCGGCGCGGGAACGGTTCACTCCGCCGCTCGCTTCGATCTGCACATCAGCCACGAAGAGCCCGCCGACCGCGAAGCCGAAATCGCCAAGCTGCGCAAGCGGCTCGAAGAGATCGCACAGGTTCTCGGGTCGAAGCAGCACCGCCTGGCCGACGATGCTTTCCGCACCCGCGCGCCCCAGCACGTGGTCAGCCAGCTCGAAATTTCCATCGCCGAACTGCAAGCCGAATCCGAAAAGCTGCGAGCGCGACTGGCCCAGCTAGAAAGCGCGAAGGGCTAGCACACCCGCAACCCGTCTCGCCTCTCCTCACCGCGTTCGGGATGCTTCGCTTCGCTCAGCATGACAGGCTTGGTACGGCGAAAGAGGAATTGCTACGATTACCCTCCAATGTCCCCGGAAACCACAAAGGGTAACGGCTTCGACTGGGACGCGCCTGCGGTCGCATCGCTGGTGCGCGCGGCGCTCGACGAAGACGTCGGCACCGGAGACGTCACCACGACGGCGACCGTCGCGGAATTGGCACGCGCACGGGCGCGGCTCGTGGCCAAACAGGAGATGGTCCTGGCAGGGCTGCCGATCTTCGAGCGCGTCTTCCGCCAGCTCGATCCCGCGATCGGCTGCGCGGCGTATTTCGCCGAAGGCTCGCGCGTTCCGGTTGGCGCAACGGTTGCCGAACTCGAGGGCCGCGCCCGCGCCATCCTCACGGGCGAGCGCACCGCGCTGAATTTCCTGGCGCATCTTTCCGGCGTGGCCACGCTCGCCGCCCGCTACGCTGAAGCGCTCGCGGGCACATCTACGCAATTGCGCGACACGCGCAAGACCACGCCGCTCTTCCGTCGCCTGGAAAAATACGCCGTGCGCGCCGGGGGCGGCACGAATCACCGCTTCGGGCTATCGGATGGCGTGCTAATCAAGGAAAACCACATCGCGGCCGCGGGCGGCATCGCGCAGGCCATGCGCAGAGCGCGCGAAGCCGCCGCAGCGCGCGGCCTGGCCGTCGAAATCGAGGTGTGCAACGAAGACGAGCTGCGCCAGGCGCTCGCCGACGGCCCGGACGAGGTCCTGCTCGATAATCTTTCCCCCGCCGAGGCGGCGCGCCTGGTCGCGATCGTCCGGCGCGAGCGCCCCGGCTGCCGCGTGGAGCTTTCCGGCGGCGTAACGCTCGAAAATCTGGCCTCCTACGCGCGGGCCGGAGCCGATTTCATCTCCGTCGGCGCGCTCACGCATTCGGCGCCGGCCGCCGACTTCAGCCTTCTTGTGGAATGGGCCCGTGTCGAGTAACCTCAAGCCGCTCCCCATGGCTCGACTGCTGCCGATTCCGGGACGTACCGACCGCCGCATCGACCGCTTGATGACGGTGCTGGCCGAGCGGCCGATGCTAGTGATCAGCGGGCCGCGCATCGCCCGGGAGATCGGCGTCACGCGGCACGCCGTGTGGCGCTGGGTGGAAAAGCTGCGGTCGCTCGGCGTGCGGGTGAAGGGACACACGGGCTCCGGCTACCGGATCGAGCAGACGCCGGACGCGCTCGTCGCGGGGCTGCTGAATCCGCGCCTGCGCGGCACGATCTTTCACAACAACATCTACCATTTCTTCAAGGCCGGCTCGACCAACGACATCGCGCTCGAGCTGGGCCACCGCGGGGCGCCGCACGGCACGGTGGTGATCGCCGAGGAGCAGACCGCCGCGCGCGGCCGCGTGGGGCGCACCTGGCATTCGGAAAAGGCGAGCGGGATCTACGTGAGCGTGCTGCTGCGCCCGCCGATTTCGCCGGCTTCGGCGGCGATTCTGACGCTCGTCGCGGGCCTCGCCGCGCAGGAAGCTGTCGCGCGCCAGACCGGCCTCTCGCCCGACATTCGCTGGCCGAACGATCTGCTCGTCGACGGCCGAAAATTCGGCGGCATCCTCACCGAGATGCACGCCGAGCCGGACCGCATCCGGTTCGTCGTGGTGGGCATCGGCATCAACGTGAATCACGAGCAGTTCCCCGAAGAGCTGGCGACGATCGCCACCTCGCTGCGCATGGCCGCCGGCCGCGAGCAGTCGCGGCTCGAATTGCTCCTCCAGTTGCTGCTCGAACTCGAGCGCTACTACAATCGTTTCATGGCCGACGGTGCGGAACCGATCGTCGAGCGATTCACCAAGGTATCGAGCTACGCCCGCGGCAAGCGCGTCCGCATCGAAGGCGCAACGGAAACTTTCACCGGAACCACCGATGGACTCGAGCCGAACGGGCTGCTGCGCGTGCGGCGCGACGGCGGGCGAGTGGAGACGGTGGTTTCCGGCAGCGTGAGGGAGGCGTCCTGATGCTGGTGACGATGGACGTCGGCAACACGAACACCGTGCTCGGCGTGTATCGCGGAAGCGAACTGGTCGCCAACTGGCGGCTGACCACCGCGCGCGATCAGACCGTCGACGAATACGGCATCCTCACACGGAACCTGTTTTCGCTGGCCGGCCTCGACGCCGCCGAGGTGAACGGCCTCATCATCAGCTCGGTGGTTCCTCCGCTCAACCGGACACTTGCCGAGATGGCCGAGCGGTATTTCCGCTGCGAGGTCCTGTTCGTCGAGCCCGGCGTGCGAACAGGCATGCCCGTCCTCTACGACAGCCCGCAGGACGTGGGCGCCGACCGCATCGTCAACGCCGTGGCGGCATACGAGAAATACGGCGGGCCGTGCATCGTGGTCGATTTCGGCACCGCGATCACTTTCGACGCGATTTCCGGCCGCGGCGAATATATCGGCGGGACGATCGTTCCCGGCCTCGGCATCGCCTCGGAGGCGCTCTTTTCGAGAGCGGCGCGGCTGCAACGCGTCGAGATCAAGGATCCCGGCATGGTCATCGGGATCAGCACCAGCGACCTCGATCCAGGCGGGACTGTTCTACGGCTACCTGGACCTGATGGATGGACTGCTGGCGCGCATGAAGGCGGAACTCGGGCCGAAAACCCGCGTCGTGGCCACCGGGGGCCAGGCACGGTTGCTCGCCGGTTCCTCCAAGCAGGTGGATGCCATCGACGATTTCCTTACACTCGAAGGCCTGCGCCTCATCTGGGAACGCAATCGCGCCGCGGCGGACGAGCGCCGCGCGCCTGCGGCGTCGCGCAAGGCGAAGCCGTAGGACGTATCGCAAAGCATCGGTTATCGGGGAGTGAAGCTGCGGCCCCCGACGCGGCCTCGGATGGCGGGCTGAAGCCCGCCGCTACACAACCGTCTCCGTGCCGTCCTCCCGGCACGTCGGGATAAATTTTGGGCGGCGCCACAGGATTTCGCCGGGGAACTGGTTTCGCGACGGCAATGGAACAGTTCAACTATTTCAACTATTTCACGGAGATCAAGGAGTACTTCTGGCGCAAACGCGGCGCCCACGTCCTCGTCTCGCCGCTCGACTGGGCGATTGTCGAGACATGGCAGAAAGCCGGCATCCCGCTCCAGGCGGCCTTGCGCGGCATCGATCGCGCCTTCGAGAGCTACCAGCGCTCGCGTCGCGCCCAGGCAGGCCGGCCGCTGAAGAGCCTGGTCTATTGCGTCGACGCCGTGCTCGACGCCGCCGCCGAAGCCAAGGAAGCCGCCGCCGGCAGCGGCCCGGAAGCCGGAACCGGGAGACATGCGGATCTTTTTTCGGCGACCGAGATCCGCGCCTATTTCGAGCGCAACGTGGAGCAGCTTCGTCGCGCCGCAGAACAAGCGCGCCCGGAGCACCCGCTCCTCGCCGCGCAGTTCGATCAGACCGCCGGCCTCGTCGCCGAGCGCGCTGCCGAGATCGAGCCGGAAGCGGCACTCGATCCCGAAGATCTGGAGCGCTGGCTGACCGTTATCGAGGAAAAGCTCTCGATCGCGCTCACCGCCGCCGCGCCCGAGTCGATGATGCTCGATATCCGCCGCGAGCTGGATCATTCGCTCGCCCCGTATCGCCGGAAAATGACCGCCGAACAGCTCAGCCTGCTCGAGCGGCAATACATCCAGAAGCGGCTGTTCGAAAAATTCGGCTTGCCGCGATTGAGTCTCTTCTACCTGACCTGACATGACGAAACGACTGAAGACCAAGACAAAGCTCCCCGACGCGCCCGTCACGATCAAGATCGAAAAGCTCGTTTACGGCGGCGACGGACTTGCCCGCCACGAAGGCGCCACCTATTTCATCCCATTCGTCCTCGCCGGCGAAACGGTTCGCGCCCGGCCGGTCGAATCCCACAAGAATTTCGTCCGCGCCGAGCCTCTCGAAATCCTTCAGCCATCGCCGGAGCGCGTCTCGCCGCCCTGCCCGCATTTCACCGCGTGCGGCGGCTGCCATTACCAGCACATCGGCTACGAGCGCCAGCTCGAGGCAAAACGGGACATCCTCGTCGAATCGCTCGCCCGGATCGGCCATGTACGCTGGGAGGGCCCGGTGGAGTTGCACGCCTCGCCGCCCTTCGGCTATCGCAACCGCGCGCAGTGGAAAGTGCGGCTGCTGAAGTCTCCTCGCGGCGGGAACGATCCTAACGATCGCTCGCTCGCGATCGGCTACTTCCAGGCCGGCTCGAACCGCCTCTGCGCCATCGACGAGTGCGCCGTGCTTGCGCCACCGCTTGCCGCGGCGCTCGACGGCTTGCGTGCCGCGCTCGCCGCGGACGATCTGCCCGCCACCGTCCGCGAAATCCAGGCTTTCGCCGCGCCCAATGGCGCACTGCTCGTGAACGTCTCTCTCTCCTCGTTCTCGGAATCGCCGCGCCGGCTGGCGGCAACCATTCGCGCGGCCGTCCCGGGCGTGCACTCGCTGTTGCTGGAAGAGACGCCGAGCGAGCGAATGGAGCTTGACGGGCCGGGCTACGTGAATTATCCCGTGGGAGGCGTCGAGTACCGGGTCGGTCACATGTCCTTTTTCCAGGTCAATCGGTTCCTGATCGAACAGATGACGGAAACCGTCACCGCCGGAGCGGCGGGCGGCTTGGCGCTCGATCTGTACGCGGGCGTCGGCCTGTTCACCGTGCCGCTGGGACGAAAATTTCAGCGCGTCGTTTCCGTCGAGGCCGATCCCGCGGCCGCCCGCGATCTCGAGGCGAACGTCTCGGCAGCGGGAGTCGCGGCTCAGGCGGTGAACGCCGACGCGGCGAAATTCCTTTCCGACTGGAACGAGCGCCCGGAAATGGTCGTGCTCGACCCTCCGCGCTCGGGAGCGCCGCCGGAACTGCTGGCAGCGCTCGGCCGGCTCAAGCCCTCGCGAATCGCCTATCTTTCCTGCGACCCTGCAACGCTGGCGCGCGACCTGGGCGAACTGCTCAAGGCCGGTTTTCACATCGCCGCGATGCACCTGTTTGACGTGTTTCCCCAGACCTATCACATCGAGACGCTCGTCCATCTGACAACGGAACCGTGATCCCTCTCCTCTGGATCGCCGCCGCGCTGGCGCTCGGCATCGCCCTCGGGGGCGCGTTGCCGCCGGCGCCACTGGCGTGGGTGGCGTTCGCGGCGGCGGCGGTGGGCGCCGGGTGGCTTCTCGTCCGGCGCCGGCGGCTCTGGGCGGCGTGGGCGATTGCGCTCGTCGCGTGGAGTTTCGTGGGGATCGCGGCGGCTTCCTGCGAACGCGCGGCGCAGCCGGCAAACCGCGCCGACCGCGTGGTCGACGCCGGCCGCATCGACCTGAGCGAGCCGCTGCGCTGGTGGGGACGTCTGCGCGACGATCCGCTGCGTCTGCCTTGGGGCTACCGCTACGTCATCTCGCTCCAGCATGTCGAAATCGGCGGCAGAATGATTCCCGTTTCCGGCGGCTTGCGGCTGAATTTCTATACCGACCGCGGGGATGCCGATCCGCCACCGCCCGTGCGCGCGGGCGACACCGTGGAGGCGCTGGCGAAGGCGCGCGAGCCCGGCGATTTCCTCGATCCCGGCTCCTTTGACTACCGTGGCTATCTGGCCAATCAGGGAATCGAGCTGACCGGAACCCTGCGCAGCGCCGTACTGCTGCGCAAGAAGCCGGGCCCGCCGCCCACGATCGGCGAGCGCGTGGCGCGGCTGCGTGGCGCGATGCGGCGAGAGGCGGACCAACTCTTCGATCCCCGCGAAGCGCCGGTCATCCGCGCGATGCTGCTCGGCGATCGCAGTTTCGTCGCCACATCGCTCGCCCAATCGTTCCAGAAAGCCGGTTCCTATCACGTTCTCGTCATCGCGGGGCTGCACATCGCCGTGCTCACGCTGGCGCTCTTCTGGCTGTGCCGGCGATTGCGTCTGTCGCCGGGAGTGACTACGCTCGTCGTCCTCTCGGCGCTCGCCGCCTACGTCACCGTGGTCCAGGATCGTCCGCCAGTCGAGCGCGCGGCGCTGATGGCGGCGGTGGTTTTGCTGGCGCGGTTGTTTTACCGGCGTGTTTCGGTGCTGAATTCGGTGTCGCTTGCGGCGGTAGTGCTGCTGCTTGCGCGGCCGGCTGAGCTGGCCGATTCGAGCTTCCAGCTTTCGTTCCTGGCCGCGGCCATCATCGCGGCCGTGGGCCTGCCGTGGATCGATCGCACTTGCGCTCCCTACCGCCGCGGACTCGATCATCTCGCCGATCACACACGCGACGGCGCGCATCCTCCACGCGTCATTCAGTTGCGGCTCGACCTGCGCGCCGCGCTGGCCTGGTTCTCGAGCCATTTCCCGGAGCGGCCCGCGCGCGCCGCTCGCAACGCGCTGGAATGGACCATGTGGGCCGGATTGTACGTGTGGGAGCTGGCGCTGCTCTCTTTGCGATCCAACTGGGACTCTTGCCGATCATCGTTGCCGACTTCTACCGCGTCAGCCTTTCCGGGCCGGTCGCGAACGTTCCGGCCGTCGTGCTCACCACGCTGATCGTGCCGCTGGGATTCCTGGCGCTGGGCGTCGGCCTCTTGTGGCAGCGGCTGGGCGTGGTGATCGCAAAACCGGTGGGCTGGCTCGTGGCCCTGCTCGTCGATTCGATTCGCTGGTTTGCCGGCTGGCGCTGGCTTTCCTACCGGATACCCGGCCCGCCGCTGTGGCTGCTCGTCGCGTTTCTGGCGCTTCTGGCCGTTCTGGGCGCGGCGCTCCACGTGCCCGGCGGCTGGAGCGCCGCGGATCCACGCGCGCGGCACGGGCTGCCGCGCTGGGCGAAATGGTGGCTTGGCGTGGCGCTCACTGCGGCGACTCTCGCCGTCGCCACCTATCCGTTTCCGCCAAACCTTCATCGCGGCAAGCTCGAAGTCACCGTGCTCGACGTCGGCCAGGGCGATTCGATATTCGTCGCGTTCCCCAACGGGCGCACGCTGCTCGTCAATGGCGGCGGGCTCGACGGGTCCTTCACCGTCGGCGGTTACAGCTCGGGGCTCGACGTTGGCGAGGATGTCGTTTCGCCCTACCTGTGGTCGCGGGGCCTGAAGCATCTCGATGCCATCGAGCTCACTCACGCGCACCACGACCACATGGGCGGCCTGTTCTCCGTGCTCGAAAATTTCCGCGTCGGCCAGCTGTGGGTCGGCCACGACGTCGATTCGCGCGCCTATCACGCGCTGCTCGCGGAAGCGCGGTCGCTCGGCGTGCCCATCCTCCATCGCCGCAGCGGCGAGAGTTTCGACTGGGGAGGCGTCGCGGGCCGTTTCCTCTGGCCGCCAAACGACGACGAGGTCGCGAAAGCCTCGAACAACGATTCGGTCGTGCTCTCGCTCACCGACGGCAAAACGCGGTTCCTGCTGCCCGGCGACATCGAGAAGAAAGTCGAAAGTGAGTTGGTGAGCGAAGACGACCCGATTTCCTCGGTTTTCCTGAAAGTGCCGCATCACGGCAGCAAGACCTCCTCGACCGAGGAATTTCTTGAAGCCGTGCATCCGAAATACGCGGTGATGTCGGTGGGAGCGGAAAACGCGTTCGGCCTTCCCTCGCCGCAGGTCGTCGACCGCTATCGGGAAGACGGGATCGATTTGTGGACCACCGAGCGCGACGGGGCCGTCACCGCCCTGAGCCAGGGGACCCGTATCACCATCGATCCCTACGTCCACGCCGGGCGTCAATAGAAACTGTTGCGAGGCCTCACGCCGTCGGTTCTTTTTCTGCTTCTTGTCCTTCCAGTGAAACAAGAGATTCCGTTCGCGGTGGGATAGCGTAGGCAGACGTAGGTACGGGATCCTTCGCTTCGCTCAGGATGACAGGGATGTGGGGCGCGGGGTGGGCGAGGTGGGCGAGGTGGGCGAGGTGGGCGAGGTGGGCGAGGTGGGCGAGGTGGGCGAGGTGGGCGAGGTGGGCGAGGTGGGCGAGGTGGGCGAGGTGGGCGAGGTGGGCGAGGTGGGCGAGGTGGGCGAGGTGGGCGAGGTGGGCGAGGTGGGCGAGGTGGGCGAGGTGGGCGAGGTGGGCGAGGTGGGCGAGGTGGGCGAGGTGGGCGAGGTGGGCGAGGTGGGCGAGGTGGGCGAGGTGGGCGAGGTGGGCGAGGTGGGCGAGGTGGGCGAGGTGGGCGAGGTGGGCGAGGTGGGCGAGGTGGGCGAGGTGGGCGAGGTGGGCGAGGTGGGCGAGGTGGGCGAGGTGGGCGAGGTGGGCGAGGTGGGCGAGGTGGGCGAGGTGGGCGAGGTGGGCGAGGTGGGCGAGGTGGGCGAGGTGGGCGAGGTGGGCGAGGTGGGCGAGGTGGGCGAGGTGGGCGAGGTGGGCGAGGTGGGCGAGGTGGGCGAGGTGGGCGAGGTGGGCGAGGTGGGCGAGGTGGGCGAGGTGGGCGAGGTGGGCGAGGTGGGCGAGGTGGGCGAGGTGGGCGAGGTGGGCGAGGTGGGCGAGGTGGGCGAGGTGGGCGAGGTGGGCGAGGTGGGCGAGGTGGGCGAGGTGGGCGAGGTGGGCGAGGTGGGCGAGGTGGGCGAGGTGGGCGAGGTGGGCGAGGTGGGCGAGGTGGGCGAGGTGGGCGAGGTGGGCGAGGTGGGCGAGGTGGGCGAGGTGGGCGAGGTGGGCGGGGTGGGCGGGGCTGCACTATGCGGGAGTGCGGGGTGCGGGAGTGCAGGGCGAGGGACTGCAGGGTGCGGGACTTCTTGCCGTGGCGGACGACGCGGTTGCCACGCCGGCATTTCGGCCACGAAAGTCGCGGCGGCCGATCCGACGGAGCAGGAGCGGCGGATCAACCCTTCTTCGGCTTGTCGGATTCCGATTCGTTGTCTTCGTCGTTTTCCGGGGGCTGGACTGGCGGTGAGGAAAGATAGTCGGCGATGATTCGCCGCGCATCCTCCACTTGCGACTCGCGCACCAGAATCTCGGCGCCGGGAAAGTCTGCCGGCGGGTTGCTGAGGGGATAGGGATCGGTGTGGGTGAGCGACGGCGAATCGATGCCGGCGCTTTCGAGCAGCCCGCGAATCACCATCGCCTCGGTCCAGGAATCGGCGCGGTGAACCGCGACGGTTTCCTCCTGGCGTTCGCTCTCCTTGCCCTGGCTCTCGCTCATCGGGACCTCCGCGTGCCGCATCTGGCGCTTCACGGCCGGTAACACTTGGCCCGACAGCGCGGCTTGCCGCCATCAGCCCCAAACCCTATCATAATGCCGGGGCCAAAGATGAACACCTACGAACAGCCCGCCCCAACCCCCGAGGCCATCGCCGAAGAAAACCGAAGAATGCGCCGACTGCGGCTTGTGGTGCAGCTGGCGCTCGAAGTCATCGCCCAGGGCGAATTGCCGTACGAGGAGGCCTCCGACCTCGCCACGGCCACGCGCCGCGTCGCGCTTCAGCTCTTTCCCGGCAAGGAAGACGCCTACGACCTGATCTACCGCCCGAAATTCCAGCGCCTGATGAGAGAAGTCTATCGCCTGCAATAGGCGGCACTTCGCGATCGGAGTTCCGAGCCTGAAAGACTCTGATTCAGGCCGCTCAACTCCCGGCAAATCCGCGGCGCGTCAACGGATCACTGCGCTGTCGCATTGCCTTCGTAATGCACTTTCTTCACGCCGCTCCCGCTGAGCTGCTGTTCGACATCGAGAACGAACTTCACCGGGCAGCCATCGCTGTCGACCCAAACGGCGCCTTTGACGAAGCCGCCTGGTCCCAACGCCTTCCCGATCGAGGAAGCATCGGCCGGAGCATCGCGCGAGGTGTCGATCCTGTACTTGACCGTGTACGCGTTACCTACCTTTTCGACGGCCGCGGGCACGGGCGCACGCACATCTTGCAGCAAGGCAAACACGCTCTCGGGAAGCGGCGCCGTGAGGACCGACACGGCCGTATTCCAGGCAGAGGTATCGTCACGATCCGCGTGAATGGGGAAAGTGCCGGAACTATCGACGAGCGTGCCCGCGATCGACTTCGAGGAGATGTCCGCTTCCCAGTCCGCGGCGCCGGAGCCGGTTGCGTCATTCTTGTACGACCAGTGAAATGGCGCGGGCGCATGGCGAATGCGTTCCGCGATGCATTCGACCGACAGAGCTGGGGCATGACCTGTGGTCGCCGTTTGCGGGGCGGGACGCCTGGGCGCTGCCGGCGGGGTTTCCGAGGGCAAGGCCGCATTGGACCGGCCAGGCGCCGGATGCCTGTGTCCGAGGACCACAACGATGATGACCGTGACGATGAGAACGATCGCCAATCCCGACATCACCGCCGAAAGACGGCTAAACATGACGGCCTACCTTTCCAGGCACTTGATTCCCCGTGTGAGCTGGTCCCGCGGTGCGTGACGGTTGAGCGTGACGGATCACTTGCACGGTCGTTCGGCGGAATTGTTCGGAATGCTGCGTTTGAGTTGATTATACCTGGATTCCGGCAACGCGGAGACTTCGGGATTCGGGTGGGAAATGCGGAAGACCGAGGGATTTGTCTATCGCCGGGAGAGCCTTGCTCACCCCAGCAAGATCATCTTCGCCGCCAGCAGCGCCACGACGACCGCCATTCCCAGCGCGGCGTTGTATTCCCGATTTCGGCGGTAGAGCGCCCAGGAAAATTTCTGGCCGGCCGAGGCCAAACGCGGCGGCCGCGGCCAGAACAGCGGCACGCGAGCGGCATATTCGCGAAACGCGTCCCCGTATTCCCGGGCCAGTTCACTTTCTTCACTGCGCAGCGTGGCCGGATAAAACGCCAGAAAATAGGCAGCCACCACAGCCGCGGCCGGCCACGAGCCCGCCGCAATCGCCAATCCCGCCGCCAGCAATGCGCTCCCGAAATAGAGCGGATTCCGCGTCCAGGCGTAAGGGCCGGAGGTTGCCAGCCCTTCGTGTTTGCGCAGATGTCCCGCCGCGAGCCCGCGAATCCCAAGGCCCGCAAGCCCGACAATCGTTCCCGCCACGAGCCATTCCGGCCGCGGATGCGCCAGCCAGAAATACAGGAGCACGACCGGATAGCCCGCGCGCACGCGCCACTTTGCCAGCCCGCCCTTCATGCGAGCGCTCCCATCCGGCGCTCGACGGCCGCAACCACCTGCTCCACCGTGATCGAGAGCATCGACGGCGAATACTCGCTGCCGCGGTGAAAGGTCGTCTCTTCCGGCCGCGCGTTTCGCACGACCACATCGGCTTCGTTGAACGGCCCGTTGCGCTCGGGCGGCGTCGGCCCGTAGAGCCCGACGACGGGAGTGCCGAACGCGCCCGCCAGATGCAACGGCCCGCTGTCGCCCGCCACCACGAATCGAGCCCTCCGCACCAGCGCCATCAGTTGCGCGACGTCGATATCCGGCACGGCCGGCTCGGGCGCGCCGGCCGCACGCCGCACCGCCTCGGCCAGTTCCCGCTCGCCCGGCGCGTAGCTGACCACGCCGCGCAGGCCGGTGCGGCGGGCCAGTTCGCGATGCAGCGCGCCATAACGCTCCGGGGGCCAGCATTTCGAGCGCCAGCCACCGCCGGGCGACAAAACGAAATAGTCCTCGACGCCTTCGGCGGAGAGCTTTTCGCCGAGCCGTGCCTCGGCCTCCGGCCGCACGTAAAGGGGAAAGCGGCGGCGGGCGCTTTGCGCGCCGAGCGAGGCCACCAGGTCGAGGTTCTGCTCCACCATGTGCGGCCTCGCGGGCGAAATGCGCCGGGTGTAAAAGAGCGAAGCGGCGGATTCACGAGCGAAGCGGCGCGAGAGCCCGATGCGCTCGGGCGCGCCGGAAAATCGCGCCAGAAAAGCCGATTTGTAGAGCCCCTGGAAATCGATCGCGCAGGTGTAGTGCCGCGTCCGCAGCCGCCACGCGGCGAAGCAGAACGAACCGGTGGAATCGCGGTCCAGAATCACGACGTCGGTCAGCTCCGGATTGCGCTCGAGCAGCGGATACCAGCGCCGCTCGACCACCCAGTCGATTCGCGCGTCCGGGTGCGCATCGCGCAGCGCGGCCACGGCCGGCAGCGTGAACACCACGTCGCCGAGCGAGCCCAGTCTTACGATGAGGAAACGCTCATCCGGCATGATTCGTTTTGCGGATCCGCTCGATCAGATCGCCGCTCGAGTGGCCTTTGGCATCGCCGGCGATGGCCACGCGGATTCCGAGGCGCCGCGACACCGCCCGTTCCGGCACCGTCTCGATGGTGTAATCGGTCCCCTTGGCGTGAACGTCGGGGCGCAATTGCTCGAGCAGGGCCTCGACGCTCGTTTCCTCGAAGACCACGACGTAGTCGACCGCGCCGATGGCCGCCACCAGTTGCGCCCGAGCCTCGGCCGGAAGCACCGGCCGCCCCTGGCCTTTCAGTTGCCGTTCGCTCGCGTCGGAATTGATGGCGACGACGAGCACGTCACCCTCGCGCCGCGCTCCTTCGAGAAAGCGCACGTGCCCGGCATGCAGAAGGTCGAAGCAGCCGTTGGCGAGCACCACACGGCGGCCGCGGCGCCGCTCTTCGGCCAGACGCTCGCGGAGCTGGTCGAGCGGCAGAATCTTCTCGCGCGTGTTCATCGTTGGGCGGCGTCGGCGCGCACCGCCGCTTCGAGCTCGGCACGGCTCACCGTCGCCGTTCCCCGCTTCATCACTACGATGCCGCCGGCGTAATTTGCGAGGCACGCCGCTTCGTAGTAGCCGCCGCCAGCGGCGAGCGCCAGGGTGAAGACGGCGATCACGGTGTCGCCCGCGCCGGTGACATCGGCCGCCTGATCGGTGCCGTAGATCGGAATGCCGCGGGGCTTGCGGCCGCGATCGAAGACCACCATGCCGTCCTTGCCTCGTGTGACGACGAGCGCCTCGAGGTCCATTTTTCGCCGCGCCCGCTCGCCGAGCCGCTCGAGAAGAGCCACGTCGCTGCCGATGCGCGCATGGTACAGAGCCTCGAGCTCGGGCTCGTTGGGAGTGGCCGCGCTGATGCCCAGGCCGGCAAAGGCGAACAGGTCGTGCCGGGAATCGATCGTCACCACGCGGCGGCGCCGCCGGCCGAGCACGCGCCACGCCAGCGACGGCGTCACCACGCCCAGGCCGTAGTCGGAAAACAGGATGGCATCGGCGCGCTCGACAAGCCTCCGCGCGCTTTGCTCGAGGCGCCGCCGCACGGCCTCGGGCAGCGGACCCGGCTCGCGATCGACGCGCAGCACCTGCTGCCGCGTCGTGTGCGTCCAGCCGGCCAGGAACCGCGACTTCGTGGCCGTGGTCCATCCGGGGACGCGCTCGACGGCCGAAAGGTCCACGCGCTTGCGCCGGAAATAACGCACCAGCGCGCGCCCGGCCTCGTCGTTTCCAACCGCGGCCACCGGAACCACGCGCGCGCCCAAATCGACCAGATTGTTCACCGCGTTCGCGCCACCGCCCGGCGCCAGATGCGTTTCCCGATGCCGCAGAATCAGCACCGGCGCCTCGCGCGACACGCGCGAAATCTCTCCGGCGACGAATTCGTCGGCGACGAAATCGCCGACAACCAGAACGGTCTGTTCGTGGAAGGCGTCGAGAAGCGTTAGTAGTTGGTCCCGCTCGGCAAGCGTCATTGGCGGCGCAGAATCAGGTCGACGGCGGCCGTCAGGTCTTCCACCACCGAATCGGGCTGCCGCGGCCAGCTTTGGCGATTCCATTCGTATTCGCCCCGTCCGTAGCCGGTGAGCACCAGGATGCCGCTGCAGCCGGACGACTGTCCCATCTGCACGTCGGCGTAGCGGTCGCTCACCACGAACGAGCCCTCGATCGCGAGCGCGTGCTCGCGCGCGGCCCGTTCGAGCAGGCCCGGCTTCGGCTTGCGGCAGTCGCAATCGTGTCCGCTGTGATGGGGGCAGTAGTAGATCCCGTCGACGCGCGCTCCACCCGCGGCCAGCTCGGCCACCATGCGGTCGTGGACCTGATGGATCAGCTCCTCGGGAAAGAAGCCGCGCGTCACGCCCGATTGATTCGTCACCACGATCACCGGCCAGCCGGCCTCGTTGAGACGGCGGATGGCATTCGCGGCGAATGGAAACAGTTGAAAGCGCGAGAGATGGTTCAGGTAGCCCATCTCCTCGGCGATCGTGCCGTCGCGATCGAGGAACACCGCGGGGCGGCGCTTACCGTTTTCCATCGGCCTCCTTCTCCTTACACCAGCCGCGGACCGCCTCGTACACCTCGTCCACGGCAATCCGCGTCATGCAACGATGATCTACAGGACAGTATCGCAAAAAACAGGGGCTGCAGGAAACGCGCTGGCGCACCACCGCCCGCTCCGGCGTGATCGGCGCCGTGCCATCGGGATCGGTCGATCCGAAGACCGCGACCACCGGCAGCCCCACCGCCGCCGCCACGTGCATCGCCCCCGAATCGTTCCCGACGAAGAGCCCGCAAGCCCCGAGCAGCGCCGCAAGCTCGGCCACACGTGTTTGCCCGACCAGATTCACGGGCTTTCGCCGCATCGCCCCGGCGATCCGCTCGCCGATCTCGCGCTCGGCCGGCGTTCCGAAGAGCACGACGCTCGCGCCGTACCGCTCGATGAGCCGGTCAGCCACATCCGCATAACGTTCCGCCGGCCAGCATTTCGCGGCGCCGTAGGACGCGCCCGCCGCAAGCGCCACGCGCAAGCCGTTGGCGCCAAGCCCTTGCAGCTTCTCCTCGGCGCGCGCGGCCGCCTGCGGGTCGATTCGCAGGCGAACACGCTCGACGCGCGGCAACTCGGCCAGCCAGCCGGCGCGGCGCAGCAACTCCAGATAGTAGTAACACTCGTGTGGCGGCGTTTCGCCCGGCCGGGGAACGCGAATGGGCCGCGTCAGCAGCCATCGCCGCGCGTCGCGGGAATAGCCGACACGTTCCCGCGCTCCCGCGCGACGCACCAGCCACGCCGAGGCAAAGGAGTTTGGCAGCACCACGCCGAGGTCGAACCGTTCGCGGCGCAATGGCGCTGTCACCCGCTCCACCGCGCCTGGCGCGCCACGTGCCGCCGCGCCGAGACCCACGAGGCGGTCGGCAAACGCCTGTCCGCGGTACAGATTGACGATCGAGTCGCGCCCGGCGACGGTGATTTCCGCCTCCGGCCAGCGCGCGCGCAGGGCTTCGAGCGCCGGGATCGACATCACGGCGTCGCCCACCCAATTCGTCGCGCGCACCAGAATCTTCACACCGGTTTTCCTCGCCGCCGCTCGATGATTTCCACGAGCGTTTGCCACAGCCCGGCGGGATCGGCCGGGCGCATCGCGATGCGGCAGCTGAACACGGGAAACTTCGAAAACTTGAGCCCGCCCAGGTTCAGCAGGTCCTTTTCCGTGCAGATCATCGCCTTGGCGCCCATCTCCTCGGCGAACTGCTCGAGTTCGTTGATGCGGCGCTGGGTGAAGCGGTAGTGATCGGGGAATCGCGCCGTGCCGGCCACGGACAGTTCCCAGCGCTCGAGGTCGGCGAAGAATGCCGGGGGGTTGCCGGTGGCACAGAAGGCAAAGAATTTCGCGCCGCGCTCGCGGTCGTTGGCCGGGCGCGGCGCTCCGGGGAAAACACGCATCAGGCTCAGAAGCTCCGTTTGCGCGTAGAAGATCGGGGCCGCGGTGCGGCGGCGCAGCTCCTTTTCGAGCTCGCGATCGGAATCGGTGCGCGTGATCACGACCACGTCGGCCCGGCGCAGCGACGAGATCGGCTCGCGCAACCTTCCGGCGGGCAGCAGCAGCCCGCCGCCGAACGGATCGATGCCGTCGATGAGCACCACATCCGCGTCGCGCCCGAGGCGCAGGTGCTGAAATCCGTCGTCGAGCACGAACCATTTCACGCCTTTCCGCTCGAGTTCCCGCCCGGCGCGGAAGCGATCCTTGCCGATGCCGATCGGCACGCGGTCGCCCAGATGGCTTTCCATCACCACCACCTCGTCGCTCACCTGCCGCGCCTTTTTCTCCGGATCGAGATCGGCCGGCAGTTCGACGCTGCGATAGCCGCGCGTCAGCACCGCAACGGCCTGCCCGGCCGAGGCGAGTTGGCTCGCCAGCCAGATCACCATCGGCGTTTTCCCCGTGCCGCCGGCCGTCAGGTTCCCGACGCTCACCACGATGCCGTCCAGGCGCTGTTGCTTCAGAATTCCGCGCCGGTAGAGCAGCAGCCGGATCCGTACGCCGAGGCCGAAGAGCAGCGAAAACGGCCAGAGAAGCGACTTCCAGAGTTCCTTCATCATCGCGCGCCGCCCGTTCCGACCAGCGCTTCGACACTTTCGAAAGCGCGATCGGCCGCGCCGCGGTTCGCTTCGACCAGGTCGCGCGCCGCGTGCCCGGCGGCATTTCGCCGCGCCGGATCGTCGAGCCAATCGAGCCAGACCTGGCCCAATTCGGTGGCGGTTGCCACCTGGACCGCCGCGCCACGATCGAGGAATCTCCTCGCGATGTCCCGGAAATTGTCCATGTGAGGGCCGAAGACCGGCGCCTTGCCGAGCGCGGCCGGCTCCAGAATGTTGTGCCCGCCGGCGCGCACGAGCGAGCCGCCGACGAAGACGAGATCGGCGACGCCGTAAAGCCCTCCCAGCTCGCCGATCGTATCGAGCAGCAGAATCCCGGCTCCGGAGTCGAGCGCGCCGTCGAGGGCGAGCGCGCTGCGCCGCACGAGTCCCCACCCACGCACCTCGGCCAGCTGGGCCGCGGCTTCGAAGCGCTCCGGTTTGCGCGGCGCGAGCACGAGCAGCGCGTCGGGAAACCGCTCGCGCACCCGCGCGAAGGCGTCCAGCACGCTATTTTCCTCGCCCGCCACCACGCTTCCCGCCACGATCACCGGCGTACGCTTCCCGCGCGCCGCTTCGGCCGCCAGCCAGCCGGCCACCGCGTTTCGCGACGGCGGCGGCACGTCGAATTTCAGATTTCCCGCGATTTTCACTCTTTCCTCCGGCGCGCCCAGCGCCACCAGGCGCCGCGCGTCTTCTTCGGTTTGTGGCAAGAACGCGCTCGCGTCGGCGAGCACGCGGCGGATCAGCCCATTCGTCAGGCGATAGCGCCGGAACGACCGCTCGGAAACGCGGGCGCTCGCAAAAACCACCGGAACGCCGCTCTGGCGCGCAATCCGCATAAAATTCGGCCAGATTTCGGTTTCCAGTATCACCACGAGCGCCGGCCGCACCGCCCGGAACACCCGCCGCACGACCCACGCCCAGTCGAGCGGAAAATAGAAAAAATCGTCAGCCCAGCCGATCCGCTCGCGCGCCATGCGCTGGCCGGTGATCGTGGTCGTCGAAATCACCAGGCGGCGGCCCGGAAAGCGTTCCTTCAGGCGCCGGGCCAGCGGCGCCGCCGCGACCACTTCCCCGACCGACACCGCATGAATCCACAGCGCTCCAGGCGAGCGCCCGGCTCGCTCGACCAAATCCGCCGGCAGCCAGCCCAACCGTTCGGCCAGATTCCGCCAGTATTTGCCGTGGCGCAGGCCCTGCACGGCGAAATAGGGCAGCGCGACGAGCATCGCCATCGCCAGAAGCAAGCTGTAGGCAAGATACATAGGCGTCCGCGCCGCTCCTTCCGACGCGAGCAGCGCAAACGCGCTATTATAGGTGACGCGCGGGCTGGAACCCGAACCCGGCCTGCCCTCCAGGAGGACTTTTCCGGTGCGGATAGGGCTGGTGGCGGCTTTCGTTCTCGTTTTCGCCTTGCCGCATACAACTCCCAAGGTCGACCCTGCCACGCTGGCAGCGCGCGATTCCCACGAAGGCATCCTCATCGCCTGCGACCCTTATCAGGATTCCGAGCGCGCCAAGAAGGTGATTGGGAAAGAGAATCCGCTGAAAGCAGGCATTCTGCCCGTCGAAGTCTACGTTCGGAACTCGACTCGCTGGCCCGTCGCCATCGGCCTCGACTCGATTCGGCTGGAGATTGCGCCACCACAAGCGGAGCGCGAACAGATCGATCCGCTGAGCGCGGGCGACGTCGCTTCGCTGATCCTGCATCCTCAGCCGAAGAATCCCGCACAGCGCCGCCTGCCCATACCCTTTCCGAGCATGGGACACAATGGAAAGTGGCAGAAGCTGCGCGATCAGCTCCAGTCCCTGGCATTTCCCGACGCCGTGGTCGCGCCCGGCGCGACCGTTCAGGGCTTCTTCTATTTCAATCTCTCCGGCGATTTCTCCGTCGTCCGATACGCACGCCTCTACGTACCCGATCTGAAATACCTTGGGAACACGCAGGCGATCATGTTTTTTGACGTGCATTTCACTCCGTCATCCGTGAACTAGAGAATCCATCTCCCGACTGCACTTCCTTGGGCCCTATTCCCCAAGGGCGTCGCGCTCTTTGTGGGTTACATTGCCTTAGCGCTTTCGGGATCCTTCGCTTCGCTCAGGATGACAGCGTTGCCGCGGTTCGTCGGAAACTTTCTGGCGGGAAATGGGCGTCAGCCGCCAGTTTCTATCAGCTCGTTTGCCGCGCCCGCCACGGCTCACTACAATCGCTTCGATGTCCCTTCTCGACGATCTGAATCCAGGACAACGCGCCGCGGCCACGACCACCGAGCCCGTCGTGGTTGTCGCCGGGGCCGGCACGGGGAAAACGCGCGTGATCACCTACCGCGTGGCCTGGTTGATCTCGGAAGGCGTGCGCCCGGACGCGATTCTTGCCGTCACCTTCACCAACAAGGCCGCCCGGGAAATGAAAGAGCGGATTCAGGCGCTCGTGCCGCAGGCCGGCGGCTCGCCCTGGGTGGGCACGTTCCATTCCTTCTGCGCGCGGCTGCTGCGCACCGACGGCCCGCTCATCGGGATCCCCCGCGAATTCGCGATCTACGACGAGGAAGACCAGAAGAGCGTCATACGGCAGGCGCTGCGCGTGCTCGGCCACGACGAGCGCCAGTTTCCCCCGCGCACGCTGCGCGAGCCGATCAGCTACGCCAAAAATCACGGCTGGGACTCGGAACGCCTGGCCCAGGAATCGTTCGACGAAAAGGGCCGGGTGGCCGCCGCCGTCTTCGATCTCTACAACGCCGCGCTGAGAAAAGCCGGCGCGCTCGATTTCGACGACCTGCTGCTCGATGCCGTGCGGCTGCTGCGGGACAGCGAGGAAGCGCGGCGGCACTGGCGCGGCCGGTTCGCGCACATCGTGGTCGACGAATTCCAGGACGTGAACGAGAAGCAGTACGAACTGGTTCGCCTGCTGACCGGCGAATCCACCTGCGTGTGCGTGGTGGGCGACGAGGACCAGTCGATCTACAGCTGGCGCGGCGCCGATCCCGCCATCCTGCAGCGTTTCCTCGAGGATTTCCCCGGCGCGACCGTCGTCCGCGTGCAGACAAATTACCGCTCGACGCAAACCATCCTGGACGCAGCCGCCGCCGTCGTCGCGCGCAACACGGGACGGCTCGGCAAGACGCTCCAGGCGACTCGGCAGGGCGATTCGCTGGTGCGATTCTACGAAGCGCCCGACGCCGGGGCGGAAGCGGCGTTTGTCGTCGATGAAATCCGCCGCCTGCTGCGCGCCGAGCCCGAAGCCCACATCGCCGTGCTCTACCGCACGAATTTCCAGTCGCGGAACTTTGAAGAGGCCTGCCGACGCGCGGGCCTGGTGTTCCGCGTGGTGGGCGGCTTCGGTTTTTACGAGCGCGCCGAGATCAAAGACGTGCTCGCCTACGCGCGCCTGGTGGTGAATCCGGAAGACGATGTGGCGCTGGTCCGCATCATCAACACGCCGCCGCGCGGCATCGGCAAGACGAGCGTCGAGGCGCTCCGGACCCGCGCCGCTCGCGGCGGGGTCTCGCTCTGGGCGGCGCTTGGCGAGGCATGCCAGGCCGGCTCCGGGCGCTCGTCGGCGGCCTTGCAGGAGTTTCGGCGCCTCATCGAGGACCTGCGCGGCGAGCGCGAGCAACGGCAAACCGGTGAGCTGCTGCGCGAACTCGCCTCCCGCTCCGGCTACCTCGAATGGCTCGAACAGCAGGACCGCGCGGAATTCACCGATCGCGCCGCGAACGTGAAGGAACTTGTGACCGCGGCGGAAGAGGGGCAGGAGCAGGGCGAGACGCTGACCGATTTCCTCGATCGCGCCGCGCTGGTGAGCGACGCCGACAGCTTCGACGAACACGCCCCGGTCACCCTCATCACGCTGCACAGCGCCAAGGGCCTGGAATTCGATCACGTCTTCCTGGTAGGCATGGAGGAGGGTCTGTTCCCTCACGCGCGCTCGATGGCGAGCGAGCCGGCTCTCGAAGAGGAGCGCCGCCTGTGCTACGTCGGCATGACGCGCGCCCGCCACACCCTCACGATGACCCGCGCCCGCGCCCGCCGCACCTTCGATCGTGGCGCCGGCCGGCCGGAAATGCCGAGCACGCCTTCGCGTTTTCTGGGCGAGGTCCCGCCCGAGTTGGTGGAAACGGTGAGGGGAGCTTTTGGCGCCCAGCGCTTCCGCCTGCCGTTCGCCGAAAGCGCTGCCGAGCCGGACGAGGCGGAGATGTTCGCCGAGCCCTCACGCCAGCCGGCACGGCTCGGCCGAAATTCCAAAGCGCTCGTCGGGCAACGGGTGCGCCATCCCACCTTCGGCGTGGGCACGATCCTCGACGTCAATGAAGACGGCGAAGACCGCCGCTTCACCGTCAGTTTTCCCGGCCACGGCACGCGCAAGCTGATCGAGCGGTATGCGAAGCTCGAACGCCTGTAGAGGCGGTGCGGGAGCTTGAAAGCCCTTACAGAAAAAGGGGTTGCCGCACAGGCTTCTCGGCTTTTGCGGCTTCTCCAATTGACTTCGCTCAGGGTGTCACAGGGTGTCGCAAAGCTCGGTGGAGGGGGATTCGGGGTCGGGGCGAGTATGGCAGCAAGGCTTTTGTTTTCAGGGGAATGTGGGTCTCTGCGCCTCGGCGCTCGAAGGCGTCACAGGGACGCTCTTAACCGGGACACGTGTCGAGCTCAAGACGGAACAAGGGCTGTATTTTCAGTGAGTTGAGTTTTTTTTTAACCGGGACATTTTGAAGCCTTTGTCGCTCTGTGCGGGCTGGGGAGTCGCGGGACCTGCTTCGGGGTGAACGCTCTGGCGCGTCAGCTTACCGCGAAATTCGAGGAAGGCGTAGCGGAACACCTACGTAAGCTGCCCCAGATGCTCCGCCTGGGCGCGCCACTTTCGCCGTGGGTTAGACGGGGAAAAGCGGACAGACACGGTTTGACGTGCTGCTGGTGCATGGAAATCAAAACTCGCAGTTGCCCCCGGGGCGCGCAGGAAGGTAGAGTGTTGACTTTCCGGAGAGCACCGAATCCCGGTGCGGGACATAGCCATTGGCCTCAAACCTCTTCCGCACAAAGTCGATCGACAAGCTCCTGGCGGACTCCGAGCTTCCCGAACATCGCCTGAAGAAAACCCTTGGCTGGCTGAGCCTGACGGCGCTCGGCATCGGCGCGATCATCGGCAGCGGCATCTTCATCGTCACGGGCACGGCAGCGGCGGGAGAAGTGGAGTTGCATCCGTCGCTGTTGCAAGCGCCGCTGCTCTCGGTCCTGATGCACGGGCGGCACGCCATCGGGATGATGGGGCGGCCGGGCGCGGGACCGGCCCTGGCGCTTTCGTTCCTGCTGGTGGCCATTGCCTGCGGCTTCGCGGGGCTGTGCTACGCGGAGCTGGCATCGATGATTCCGATCGCCGGCAGCGCCTACACCTACACCTACGCGACGCTCGGCGAACTCGTCGCCTGGATCATCGGCTGGGACCTGATCCTCGAATACGCCGTTTCGAACATGGCGGTTGCGGTTGGCTTTTCCGCCTATATTGACAGCCTGCTCTCCGGGCTCGGCCTCCATTTATCCGATCGCTGGACTACGCCCACGTATTCGCCCACGACCGGCTGGACGGCGCACTACAACCTGGCCGGTTTCATCATCGTGATGCTTATCACGGTGGTGCTGGTGATCGGGATTCGCGAGTCGGCGGGCGCGAATACGGTCATGGTGGCGATCAAGCTCGGCGCGATCATCGCCTTTGTCGTTGCCGGCGCGCACTTTATTCACCCGGTGAACTGGAAGCCGTTCATGCCGAATGGCTGGCAGGGGGTGCTCACCGGCGGGGCGATCGTCTTCTTCAGCTACATTGGCTTCGATTCGGTCTCGACGGCGGCCGAGGAATGCAAGAATCCCTCGCGCGACGTCCCGATTGGCATCATGCTTTCCCTCGCCGTTTGCGCTGTTTTCTACATCGCCGTCGCCGTCGTGCTGACCGGCATGCAGAAATGGAACACGCTGAACAACGCCGCTCCGGTCGCGCTGGCGTTGCACGCCGTTCACCTGCTTCGGACGGAGCGATGGGTGACGGTCGGCGCGTTGATGGGCATGATCTCGTCGATCCTGGTCTACCAGCTCGGGCAGGCGCGGATCTGGTTCGCGATGTCGCGCGACGGGCTGCTGCCATCCGCCTTCGCACGCGTACACAAGAAGTTCCGCACGCCGGCTGTCTCGACGATCATCGCCGGGTTCGTGGTCGGCATTCCCGCCGGCATTTTCGACATCGGGACGCTGGTCAACCTCTCGAACATCGGAACACTGTTCGCTTTCGTCCTCGTATCGATCGCCGTGCTGGTGCTGCGGAAGAAGCAGCCCGACCGCAAGCGCGGGTTCCGCGTGCCGTTCTCGCCCTGGCTGCCGATGCTTTCGCTCGCCTGCTGTTTCGTCCTGATGGCCAGCCTTACGGTCGAAAACTGGATCCGGTTCTTCGTCTGGCTCGCCATCGGGCTCTTCATCTACTTCCGTTACAGCCGCAAACACAGCCAGCTCCAGAAAGAAGCCGTGGCCGAATAGGCCGGTTTCAGGTTCGCCCGAGAACCCTGAAAAGCGTTCACACAGAGGGCACGGAGATCCAAGGAGAAGTGCCTCCCCGCGCCCGCCACCGCCATTTCAGGTAAACTCGAATGGTTGACACCTCTGCGATGAACGCCACCGAACTCGCCGCCGCGCTCGCCTCCCTGCCCAAGGCCGAGCTGCACCTGCATCTGGAAGGCTCGATCGCCCCGGAGACGGTCGTCCGGCTTGCCGCGGGCTACGGAGTGGAGACTTCCGCCGAGGAGGTCGCCGCGCGCTACCATTACAGCGATTTCCCCGGCTTCCTCGATGCCTACAAATGGGTCACTTCGTTCCTGCGCCGGCCCGCGGATTATCGCCTGATCGCCGAAGAGCTCTTCGACCGCCTGATCGAGCAGAACGTCGTCTATGCCGAGGTCACACTTTCGGGCGGCGTGATGCTCCGCCGAGGCCAGGACGTGGAGGCAAACTTCGCCGCGTTGCTCGGCGCGGCCGAGCGCGCCGCGGTGAGAGGTCTTCGCGTGCAGTGGATTTTCGACGCCGCCAGGCAGTTCGGTGCGCTGGAAGCCGTGGAGACGGCCATCTGGGCGACACGCCTGGCGTCCGCGGGCGTGGTCGCGTTCAGCGTCGGGGGCGACGAGCTGGCGCTTTCCGCCCGCGATCTCCAGCCGGCCTACGAACTGGCGCGCAACGCCGGCCTGCACGCTCTCGCTCACGCGGGCGAAATCGGTGGGCCGCAAATCGTTCGCGAAGCCATCGACCTGCTTGGCGCCGAACGGATTGGGCACGGGCTCGGCGTGCTGCACGATCCTGCCCTCATGGACGATCTGGCGGAGCGGGGCCTGCCGCTGGAAATCTGCCCGACCAGCAACCTGCGCACCGGAGCGCTTGGCCGGCAATTCGGCCCCGAAGGGGCCCGGCTCGACCGCCATCCGCTCAAGGCCTTCTTCGATCGGGGCCTGCGCGTGGTGCTCTCGACCGACGATCCGGCCATGTTTGAAACCGATCTGCTGGGCGAGTACCGCGTGGCGGCCGAATTGGGATTCTCGCCCGCGGAACTCGGGCGCCTGGCGGAAGCCAGCTTTGCCTCCGCCCTGTTGCCGCAGGCCGAACGGCAGGTGTATTTGGACCTGTTCCGAGGACAAGCGGAGACGCTCGGGCTGGTATAATCTCCGCAAGCAGTTGCTGGACCAGTGCACACGACGATGAAAGCAAACATCTGGGTAATGTTGAAGCCGACCGTGCTCGACCCGCAGGGACAGAACGATCCAGCACGCCCTGGCCTCGCTCGGCTACACGAGCGTGCGCGACGTGCGCCAGGGGAAATTTTTCGTGCTCGAACTGAACGGACTCTCACGCGAGGAAGCCGAGAAGCAAGTGGAGCGGCTGGCGCGCGAGGTGCTGGCGAATCCGGTGATCGAGCAGTTCCGCTTTGAGATCGTCGAGTAGCATCCCGCGTCGTTGACGGGCGGAGGAGGCGGGGAATGTGCGGAATTGTTGGTTATATCGGGCCGAAGCGGGTCGTGCCGGTCCTGATTGACGGGCTGAAACGGCTGGAATACCGCGGCTACGATTCGGCGGGCATCGCGGTCGTGAGCCGCAACGGCTCGCTCGATATTCGCCGCGCCTCGGGCAAGCTTCGCAATCTCGAGGAAGCGATCCGCCTCTCGCCGATCGACGGCGAATACGGCATCGGGCACACGCGCTGGGCCACCCACGGCCGTCCCACCGAGGAAAACGCCCACCCGCACCGCGACTGCACGGGCAAGATCGTCGTCGTCCACAACGGCATCATCGAGAACTACCTCGAACTCAAGCGCCAGCTTGTCGCCGAAGGCCACAAGTTCATCACCGAGACCGATACCGAAGTCATCGCTCACCTGATCGAAAAATATTCGGACGGCGGGCCGCTCGAGAACGCCGTGCTCGCGACCGTCCGCCGCCTCACGGGCGTCTACGCGCTGGCGGTGATTTCGGCGAACGATCCGAACAAGGTGGTCGCCGCGCGCTTTGGACCGCCGGCGGTGATCGGCCTGGGCCAGGGCGAATATTTCGTCGCGAGCGACATCCCGGCGATCCTGCATCACACCCGCGACATTTTCTTCCTCGCCGACGGCGACGTTGCCGTGCTCACGCCGGGCGGCGTTCGCCTGATGAATTTCGACGGGCAGGTGATCGAGCGGCCGCTCCAGCACATCACCTGGGACCCGATCCTGGCGGAAAAGGGCGGATTCAAGCATTTCATGCAGAAAGAGATTTTCGAGCAGCCGCGCGCCGTGCGCGACACGCTGCTCGGCCGCGTCTCGCTCGAAACCGGCCGGCTGTTCCTCGAGGAGATCGGCATTTCCGAAACCGATTTGCGCGAGCTTTCGAGCGTGCGCATCGTCGGCTGCGGCACGAGCTGGCACGCCGGCCTGGCCGGGAAATTCCTGATCGAGGACCTGGCCCGCGTTCCGGTCGAAGTCGATTACGGGAGCGAATTTCGCTACCGCAACCCGATCCTGAACGACAAGAGCCTCGTCGTCCTGATCAGCCAATCGGGCGAAACGGCGGATACGCTGGCGGCGCAGCGCGAGGCGCAGCAGAAGGGCGCGAAAACGCTCGCCATCTGCAACGTGGTCGGGTCGATGCTGACGCGCGAGGCCACGGGCAGCCTGTACACGCACGCGGGGCCGGAGATCGGCGTCGCTTCCACCAAGGCCTTCACCGCTCAACTCACCGCCCTCACGCTCTTCGCGCTCTATCTCGCCCAGGTGCGCGGCACACTCTCGGCCGCGGAATTGAAGCCGCTGCTTCAGGAACTGCTTCGCCTGCCGCAGAAGATGGAATCGGTGCTGCAACGCGACGAGGATTTCGACGAACTTGCCCGTCAGCTTTTCCGCTTCTCCGATTTTCTCTACCTCGGCCGGGGCGTCCACTATCCCATCGCCCTCGAAGGTGCGCTGAAGCTGAAGGAGATTTCCTACATCCACGCCGAGGGCTACCCCGCCGGCGAAATGAAGCACGGCCCGAACGCGTTGATCGACGAAAACCTGCCGGTGGTCGTGCTCGCGCCGTGCGATCGCTCGAACCCCTCCGCTTCCACTCGCTACGAAAAGAGCCTGTCGAACATCAAGGAAGTGAAAGCGCGCGACGGAATCGTGATTTCCGTGGTTACCGAGGGAGACGAAGAGGCGCGCGAGTCCTCCGATCACGTGATCGAAGATTCCAGCCGCGCCGGACCTGCTGACGCCGATCCTCGAAATCCTGCCGTTGCAACTGCTCGCCTATCACATCGCCGTGCGCCGCGGTTGCGACGTCGATCAGCCGCGTAATCTGGCGAAATCGGTTACGGTCGAATGAGGTACGCGGCCCGCTGTCCTTAATTTTCCTTGCACGACAAGGTGCCGCCCTGAAGTGTTCGTTGCCAAGACATCCTTTACACCGGTTGCCAGGACATCCTTTACACCTGGCTGTGCTCTTCCGGGTGTGGGTTTGGGTCCGAGCAGGTCCCGGAGGGAGCCCGTAGGGCGACCGGAGGGACCTGCTCGGCGGCGATTGCCGCGTCCCTCGTGTGCTCGATCACCAGCGGGCGGCTTTGCCCGCTCGCCAGATCGATCTCGCGAATGTACATGTGCCGGTAGCTGACCAGCAGCTTGCCGTCGAACCGTTCGACCCGTACCCGTCGCTCCGCCAGCGCCTGGCACACAAACAGCCGTTGCCGACCCTCGACCAGACTCCCTTGCGTGTTCAGCTGCCGCACCTCGCTCCCCTCCGGGTATTCCCAGTCCCGTGGTCGCTCCTGATAGGCCCGTCGACTCGGCCGGTAGCGATCAGCCGGTCGCTGCATCCCCAGCGCTTCATGCGGCCGCCGATGGTTGTAGCTTTGCCGAAACTCTTCCAGCACACCCGGCCACTGCTCGATCCGCTCGGGAACGCCGCGGCGCCGCAACTCCTCCCCCAGCGTCCGGTGTAGCCGCTCGACCTTCCCCTGCGTCTGCGGATGGCGCACCTGTCCGTAGTACAACCGGATCCCTTGCTCGATCAGCCGCACCGACAACCACGTCAGCCCCCACCCGTTCGTCGTCGCCCACCAGAGCGAGCCGTGGTCCATCAACATCGCCTCTGGCAATCCGTATTCCCGGAACGTCGCGACCAAGCTCGCGTAGGCCAACTCCGCCGTCAGCGCGCTCAACGCGTGCAGCCCGACCAGGTAGCGGCTGTGATCGTCCTCGATCGTCAACGGGTGGCACTCGCCGCCCTCGAGCGGGTACTTCCCCTTGGTATCCATCTGCCAGAGCTGGTTCGGCTCGGACCGCTCAAACGTCTTTGGCGCTGGCCCGTGTACGTCCTTGGCGATCAGATCGTGCCGCTCCAGAATCCGATGAATCGTCCGGACCGGCACGTGAATCCCCTGCTCATCGCGCAGCACCACGTGCAACTTCTTCGCTCCCCAGCCGGTCTGCTCCCGCAGGGCCACCACCTGCTGCTCGGTCCCCTCCGGCGTGCGCGCCGGCGTCCGATGCGGTCGCCGGCTCCGCTCCACCAACGCCGTCACCGTCCTGGCTTGCTCGTAGCGGCGCCGCCACACATACCCGGTCGGCCGCGAAATCCCAAACTCCCGGCATAACTTCGCCAGCGGCTCCCGGCCATCGACGGCCCGAACCACAAACCGCACCCGCTGCTCGCTCACGTCCACGCTCCTCCAAGGCATCGCTCCCGACCTCCTCGGTCGGAAACTCTATCCCACCTGTAAAGGATGTCGTGGCAACCACTGTAAAGGATGTCCTGGCACCATACACTTCAGCCCGCCATCGTGATGCTCGCCCACCGCGGCAAATCCCGCCTCCGGGCGCGTCGGAACTCAAATCCCGGCACCGCCCCGGTGGCCCGGCCCTCAGCCCATGCGTTTTTCGCTCTTCAACAAGCGCACTTCGCCAGCCTGATGCCCCGCCTGAATTGTCAGTGGAGTATGCGAATTCCGCCCGTCACTATTCCGAGGAGTTGAGCCGAACGTCGCCGGAAGCCGTTTCGACTTCGACCCGCGCGCTTCCCTGGCCGACCACGGCGCGCAGCTCGCGGCGGCTCTGCTCGACGATCGTCATGGGGACGTGCGACTGGATACTGCCCATGCGGGATTGCGCGTGGAAACGGAAAGCGGCATTGGGCGGGACGGTCAGGTTGATGTCCCCGGAAGCGGCGTGAAGTTCCCAGTAGGAGCCGACGGAGGGCGAGCCCGCCACGGTAACGGTGCCCGAGCCGGTGCGGATTCTCAGGTCGGAGGAAGCGCCGGTGACGCGGATGTCTCCCGATCCGTTGCGCACGGTGACGGTGTTGCCGGGTGAACTCAGCGTGATGTCACCCGAGCCCGTCTTCACGCGCACGCGACCGCCGATCGATCTCATCTCAACATCGCCGGATCCGGCCGTAATCTCGGCCGAGCCCTGAATGCCTTCCATTCGCATGTCGCCCGAGCCCGCGGTCGCGTTTACGTCTCCCTGGATTTCGCTCATCTGCACGTCCCCCGAACCGGTGGTCGCCGTCACGGGACCGGCGATTCCGCCGACGTTCAGGTCGCCCGAGCCTGTCGTGACGCGGACTTCGGTATTGGGCGGAACTTCGACGGTGTAACTGATGCTCACAGCTCCCGCGCCAAACTGCGGAGAGCCGACGTGGACCAGACTGCCTTCCTGCCGGATCGGTGGATTTTGCGAGAGTTCGGCGGCGCTGCGCCGGGGATTGCCCCACAGCCAGCCGCGGACCCGGAAGTCTCCGTGGATGTGTATCTGGCCGGGCGCTCCAGCGTGGATTCGTGTCGAGCCGGAACCGTTCGAGAGGTACAGACGCGCCGGCCCGGTAACGGTGAGCGTGCGGTCGAAATTGCCGCGGACAACCGGCCCGATGCAGCCGACGGAAACGCCGGCGAGCAGGACCACGGCGCCGAGTAGCATTCTCTTGGCAATGTTCATCTGAGCGATTTCGACTCCCCGTGCGAGATAATCGCCTGCTTCGCTCCGCCCGGCGGAGCGGCTCGCATTCCATTCAACACCAGATGATACGCAGGGCGCGGGCGCCAGGTTCCCGGGAAGGCTCGCTCAGCCGGCCGGGTGCTTGCGCAGCGCGGCGTTCAGGGAGCCTTGCCGGTAGCCTTCGAGGTCGAGCGTGACGAAATCGTAGCCGAGCGGTTTGAACAGCTCGACGAACCGGCGCGCCATTTCCGGCGCCAGCGCCCGTTCCATTTCCTCGGGGGAAATTTCGATGCGGGCAAGCCGGCCGTGATCGCGAACGCGAAACTGACGAAAGCCGAGCTGGCGGAGCGCCTCTTCGCCACGCTCGATGCGGGAGAGCGTTTCCGTCGTCACCGGCATGCCGTAGGCCACGCGGGAGGAAAGGCATGCGGAAGCGGGACGGTCCCAGGTAGGCAGGCCGGCGCGCCGCGAGAGCCGCCGCACATCGGCCTTGGTCATTCCGGCGTCGAGGAGCGGAGCGAGCACGCGATGCTCGGCGGCGGCGCGATGGCCGGGGCGAAAATCCCGCGTATCGTCGGCATTGATGCCGTAGGCGAGCGCCGAGAAACCGCGCTCGCGCGCGAGCGCCTCCATCCGGGTGAACAGCTCGTCCTTGCAGTGGTAGCAGCGGTCGGCCTGGTTGGCCACGTAAAGCGGATTTTCGAATTCGAGGGTATCCACGAACTCGTGCCGCAGCCCGGCTTGGAGAACGAAGGCGGCAGCCTGTTCCCGGTCGTGCGCTGAGAAGCTCGGCGAGACGGCGGTGACGGCCAGCGCGCGAGCCCCCAGCGCCGAATGCGCGGCCCAGGCGAGATAGGCGGAATCGGCGCCGCCGGAAAACGCCACCAGAACCGAATCGAGGCGCGCGAGATCGTTCAGCAGGCGTTGCTGCTTTTCGAGCGCCTGCTCCTCGGAAACTTCGGTCGTCGGAATCGTTTCGCTCATTTCTGTGAGTATATCCCAGCCGGCTTCATTCGAAGTCGAGCAGAACGTTGACGGTGTGGTTCTTCTGGTTGCGTTGCAGGAAGCGCCCGATGTGCTGGTAATGCACGGGAAGTCCGGCGAGGGCTTCCTTGACGATCTGGCTGAGGAAGACGTGGAAGTAGTCGAGATCGAAGGTCTGGCCGGCACGGAGCAGCCAGTCCTTGCGGATGCGCTTCTCGGCTTCCAGCGAAAGGTTCGTAATCACGAGCTTGCCCATGCGGTAAGGCTCGCCTTCCGTCACCTTCACGTTGTAGCTGACCGTGGCCTTGGCGTCATCGTAGACGGGCTCGTCGTCGAGGGAAACGTCGAGATAGCCCTTCTTGCCGTACTCGTCGCGGATTTTCTGCCATGCGGCCGCGATCGCCAGGCCGTCGGCCGTTTGCCCCTTGCTCAGTCCCATCATGCGATCGAGAGCCGCGGCGTTGTAAACCGTATTGCCACTCCAGTTCACGCCGCTCCAGGTAAATCGCGGGCCGGCCGTCACCGGCACGATCACCACAACATGGCCCAGATCCGGCCGGTTCGGATTCCCGGAAAAGCGCGCTTCGGGCGCACCGAACTGCACTTTCAGAAAACCTTGGGAGAGATAGACGGGCCGCACCTGCTCGGCCGCGAAAACGTCGACGTAATAGCGCGAAAATGGCTTCCCGATGAGGTCTTGAAGGCGCTCGGATACGCGCTCGTCGTGCTCGGCGAGCGGGTCGGTGAACTGGACCGATCCGACGGTCAGCGTCGGCCCGACCAGCCGGTACTGCACTTTGAGGCCGGAGCCGATCGGGCGCTCGATCACGCGATGCTCCACGCGTCCGGGGACGCCGATGGTTTCGAGCTGCTTTTTGATGGCGGCGCCGATGGCGTCGACGTAACTGCCGTCTTCCGGCGCCGTGCCGTCGAACAGGCCAACGCTTTGCTGAATGGCCTTGTCCAGCTCTTCGTCAGTGAACCAAGGGAAATTGTCGAAAGCGACCGGGAGGGTCTTGGCGTCGGCCACCTGGAATTCCAGCGAGACGTTGGGTCCCTGGCTCGAGAAGCGATAGCGGACGTTGGAGAAGAGTCCGGTAGCGGCCAACCGGTTGGCGGCGAGTTGCAGGGCTGCGCGATTGATCTGCTCGCCGACTTTCAGCCCGCTGGCTTCGGCGATTTGCGCGGCCGTGAATTTCTGCGAGCCCGTAGCGGTAATCGCACCCAGCACGCCTTCCTCGGGCGGAGCCGCGGGGGTTTGGGCCTGAGTCTGGCCCGCGGCGATGGCGGCGGCATTCGCTGGCGGCAGTCCCTTGACCGCCGCGGCCATTCCGCAAGGAGCAACCAGGAAAGCCGCAAGGCAGCAGCCAAGGATCGACTTGTGCGTCCCCAACACCGATTCCGATTTTAGTCCGTCAAAACGCTTCGCGCGAGTGCCGGCACCGAATCCGGTGTAGCGCCGCCCTTCAGTGTATGGTGCCAGGACATCCTTTACAGTGGTTGCCACGACATCCTTTACAGGTGGGATAGAGTTTCCGACCGAGGAGGTCGGGAGCGATGCCTTGGAGGAGCGTGGACGTGAGCGAGCAGCGGGTGCGGTTTGTGGTTCGGGCCGTCGATGGCCGGGAGCCGCTGGCGAAGTTATGCCGGGAGTTTGGGATTTCGCGGCCGACCGGGTATGTGTGGCGGCGCCGCTACGAGCAAGCCAGGACGGTGACGGCGTTGGTGGAGCGGAGCCGGCGACCGCATCGGACGCCGGCGCGCACGCCGGAGGGGACCGAGCAGCAGGTGGTGGCCCTGCGGGAGCAGACCGGCTGGGGAGCGAAGAAGTTGCACGTGGTGCTGCGCGATGAGCAGGGGATTCACGTGCCGGTCCGGACGATTCATCGGATTCTGGAGCGGCACGATCTGATCGCCAAGGACGTACACGGGCCAGCGCCAAAGACGTTTGAGCGGTCCGAGCCGAACCAGCTCTGGCAGATGGATACCAAGGGGAAGTACCCGCTCGAGGGCGGCGAGTGCCACCCGTTGACGATCGAGGACGATCACAGCCGCTACCTGGTCGGGCTGCACGCGTTGAGCGCGCTGACGGCGGAGTTGGCCTACGCGAGCTTGGTCGCGACGTTCCGGGAATACGGATTGCCAGAGGCGATGTTGATGGACCACGGCTCGCTCTGGTGGGCGACGACGAACGGGTGGGGGCTGACGTGGTTGTCGGTGCGGCTGATCGAGCAAGGGATCCGGTTGTACTACGGACAGGTGCGCCATCCGCAGACGCAGGGGAAGGTCGAGCGGCTACACCGGACGCTGGGGGAGGAGTTGCGGCGCCGCGGCGTTCCCGAGCGGATCGAGCAGTGGCCGGGTGTGCTGGAAGAGTTTCGGCAAAGCTACAACCATCGGCGGCCGCATGAAGCGCTGGGGATGCAGCGACCGGCTGATCGCTACCGGCCGAGTCGACGGGCCTATCAGGAGCGACCACGGGACTGGGAATACCCGGAGGGGAGCGAGGTGCGGCAGCTGAACACGCAAGGGAGTCTGGTCGAGGGTCGGCAACGGCTGTTTGTGTGCCAGGCGCTGGCGGAGCGACGGGTACGGGTCGAACGGTTCGACGGCAAGCTGCTGGTCAGCTACCGGCACATGTACATTCGCGAGATCGATCTGGCGAGCGGGCAAAGCCGCCCGCTGGTGATCGAGCACACGAGGGACGCGGCAATCGCCGCCGAGCAGGTCCCTCCGGTCGCCCTACGGGCTCCCTCCGGGACCTGCTCGGACCCAAACCCACACCCGGAAGAGCACAGCCAGGTGTAAAGGATGTCCTGGCAACCGGTGTAAAGGATGTCTTGGCAACGAACACTGAAGCCCGCCGCTACACAGTCGTTTCGGCGCCAGGGCGCCGAAGCAGGCCCCATCAGCGCGCATGCCCGGCTGAAGCACGGGTGGCAACTTCGCGCGCCTCGACGATCGTATTCACGTGGATGCGAACGGTGTCCTCGACCTTGCGGGCGTAGCCGCCGGCCAGCGTGACTGCTACGGGAATCCCGCGCGCGCGCGCCATCTCGAAAACCAGGCGGTCACGGCGCCGCAGGCCTTCCAGCGTCAAGGCGAGGCCGCCTAGCTGGTCCTCGCGGTAGGGATCGGCGCCGGCCAGGTAGAAGAGCAGGTCCGGCTGGAATTCCTCGAAGGCGCGCACGAGGTGCGATTCGAGCCGCGCCAGATAATCCTCGTCTCCCGTCCCGTCCGGCAGCTCGATATCGACATTCGACGGCGGTTTCGGATAGGGATAGTTGTTCGCCTGGTGAATCGAACAGGTGAAGACGGTCGGGTCGCCGCTGAAAATCGCGGCCGTGCCGTTGCCCTGATGCACGTCGGTATCGACGGTCATCGCCGTCGCGATGGCTTTCTCCGCCTGCAGGCGTCGAATGGCGATCGCGACGTCGTGAATCACGCAGAAACCCTCGCCGTGATCCGCGAATGCGTGATGAAATCCGCCGCCGAGATTCACCGACACCGAATCATCGAGCGCGCGCCGCCCGGCCAGAATCGAGCCGCCCGCGGCCATCCATACCGCCTCGATGAGTTCGGGCGAGAATGGAATCTCCAGCCGCATCAGTTCCATGTAGCTCAGCGTGCCGGTCTTCAGCTTCCGCACGTATTCCTGGGTGTGCACGCGAAGAACGTCTTCGTCATTCGCGGGCTCTGGAGCGACGAAATCGCCGGGCTCGGCAACCGAATCGTCGAGCAGCGCCTGCCGCACCAGATTGTATTTCTGCGAGGGAAAAACGTGCTCGCCGAGGTGAAGATCGTAGCGGTCGTCGTAGACGAGCTTGAAAGGAAGCGCCATGGGAGGCCGAGTCGACCCGGTGGCAGGCTTCAGCCCGCCATTTCATCTCCGACTCGCCAAGGTGCCGCCCTGAAGGGCGGCGCTACACAATCTCGAGGTTCAGCTTTCGCGCTCGAGGATGAAATCCGGAATCCAGAGCAGGGCGCGGCGGTATTCGGAATCGGGCAGCGGTTCGAGCGCGGCCTTGGCTTTCGCCGCGTAGTCGAAGGCGAGCTGCCGCGCGCGGTCGAGCGCGCCCGATTCGTTCACCAGAGCGGTGATCTGCGCGGGACTCACGCGATCGAATCCCTTGTCCTCCAGCACGTGCTTCACCAGTTCCCGCCCGGCGGCGTCGCCCGTCGCCAGCGCGTAGATCAGCGGGAGCGTCACTTTGCCTTCGCGCAGATCGCTCAGAACCGGCTTGCCAAGCTGTTCGGTGGAGGAAGTGAAATCGAGGAGATCGTCGATGAGTTGGAAGGCGAGGCCAGCCGAGCGCCCGTATTCGGCCATCAGGGCCTCGGCCTCGGGATCGAAATGCGCGAGGATCGCGCCCAGCCGCGCGCAGCCGCTGAACAGGCACGCCGTTTTGCGGTACGCCAGGTTCAGGGCTTCGTCTTCGGTCAGATCGATCCGGCCGAGATGGGTCCACTGAAGCAGCTCGCCCTCGACCATGCGCTGGGTCAGGTCGATCAGAACGTCGAGGATGCGGAAATTGCGCTCCTTCAGCGCGAGCTGAAAGGACTGCATGTAGAGCCAGTCGCCGGCCAGAACGCTCATGTGATTGCCCCAGCGAGCGTTGGCGGAAGGGCGGCCGCGGCGCGTGTCGGCGCCGTCGATCACGTCGTCGTGCATCAGCGTCGCGGTGTGAATCAGCTCGACGACCGTGCCCAGAACGGATCGCGCCCGGTCCGCGATACCCGGCCGCGCCCGCGGCCAGCAGCAGCACCGCCGGACGCAACCGCTTCCCTCCGCCCTCGAGCAGGTAGGACGAGATCTCGGCGATCGGCTCGATGGCGTGGCGGCTCTGCCCGGCGAGTTCCTGCTCCACCAGAGCCAGGTCTTCCCGGATCAGTTCGAAAATTTCCTTGGCGGTCAGGACAGCGATGACGATCCCTCCATGGCTGGCCGACCGATCGGGGGCGCTTCCAGCCGGAAAAAGCGGCGGAAATTGGCCGCGGTAATCGCGGCGATTTCCTCGGCGGATAAGTCTCTCACATTCGCCAACGTTTTGGCCACTTCCAGAACGAATGCCGGCTCATTTCTTTTGCCGCGATGGCCCTGGGGTGGAAGAAAAGGCGAATCCGTCTCGACGAGCAGGCGATCGGCCGGCAACTGGCGCGCCACCTGGCGCAACGGCTCCGATTTCGGATAGGTGAGGTTGCCGGCAAAGGAGATCAGAAAGCCCATGTCGAGCCCGCGGCGCGCCTCGTCGATCGTCCCGGTAAAACAATGAAAGATGCCGCCGAGCCCCGTCCGCGCCCATTCGCGCTCGAAAATCTCGAGCGTGTCATCCCAGGCCTCGCGGCAGTGCAGGATCACCGGCAGCCGCGCCTCGCGCGCCATCTCCAGTTGCCGGCTGAACACGCGCTTCTGCACGTCGCGCGGCGAATGATCGTAGTGGTAATCGAGGCCGATCTCTCCCCACGCGATCACTTTCGGATGCCGCGCCAGCCCCGCAAGCCGCGCGAAATGCTCCTCGGTCGCCTCGGCGGCCTCGTGCGGATGGATGCCGATCGTGGCCCAGATCCAGTCGTGGGCTTCCGCGAAAGGCAGAGCCGCTTCCAGCTGCGCCGGCCCGCTTCCGCTCCCGATGGCCGCAATCCCGACCACGCCCGCCGCTCGCGCGCGATCGAGCATCGCTTGCCGGTCGTCGTCGAATTGAGGAAACTCCAGATGCGCGTGTGAATCGATCAGTTCCAACAGAATTCTCCCATCCTTGGGCGCTCGTCCCGAGTCAGGCGCCATCCCGCTATCACTCTGGACGGAGCGAAGGGCCGCGAAAGCGCTGAGACATTGTGAACAACGCAGATGTAGCGTCGGGATGCTTCGCTTCGCTCAGCATGACAGGCGCTGCATGCGTCGATCGATGCTTCGTCCCCACGCCTTCGTGGATACGGGGCGGTCCGTATTGTAAGAATCGGACCGCTTCGCTCAGCATGACAGCCGCCGGGAACACACCGAATGAAATCCTATTTTACCGGGAGATGCTCCGCCAGCCGCGACTGCTGGCGAAAAAATTCCACGATCACGCCTTCGACCCAGAATCGCTCGTCGCCGGCGCGCTGCGAAATGAATCCGCAATGGCCGCCGCGGCGCGGCGCGAGGAGGCGAATAAAGGGATGCTCCCGAATTTCGGGCCGTTCGAACGAGGCGAACGGCACCATCGGATCGTCCTGCGCCGCAACGACGAGCGCCGGGCGGCGCATGTGCTCGATCACCCGTAGCGCGCTGGCGCGGAAATAGTAATCGTCGGCGTCGCGAAAACCGCTGTAGGGAGCGGTGATGCGGTCGTCGAACTGGCGAATGCTGCGAATCGAGCCGATCCCGTTGAGCCGGTACCTGTCGGGGAACAGGCGCGCCTTGAGCAGAATGCGCCGCTTCAGCCGCCGCACGAAGTACCGCTCGTAGATCCAGTTCCGCGGCGTTTCGAGCGCACTCGCGCAAGCCGCCAAATCCAGTGAAGGCGAAACTCCCGCCACGGCCCGCAGCTCGCGGGGCGCGCCCTCGCCCATCTCGCCCGCCATTTTCAGCACCAGATTTCCGCCCAGCGAAAATCCGGCCGCGAAAATCTCCGTCAGGCCGTCCCGCTCGATCAACTCGCTCACCACGGCGCGCACGTCGCCGCTCAAGCTCGAGTTGTAGAGGGTGGGGGTCAACTGCTCGGTGCCGCCGCAATTCCGCTGGTTCATCCGGACAACGTGGAATCCCGCCTCCCAGGCGCGCTCGGCGGTGCCGCGCATGTAACCGGATTCGCTCGACCCTTCGAGGCCATGCACGAGCACGAGCGCCGGCCGCTCCCGCCGCTCCGGTTGCCAGTGACAACGCACCAGAATGCGCGTTCCCGGCTCGATCCCGACCAGCCGGTCCTCGGCCGCCGGCAGAAAGGGAAAACGCCGCGGCCAGAAAGACGCGGCCACCGTCATCAGGTCCGCGGACGCCACCCAGCGCAACGGCTCGAAGGCCGGCGCTGCCCAGTCGGCGGGGTGTGAGCGGCCGGGCATGCCGCTACCAGGAGCTGTATGGCGTTTTCGTGAAGGGGGAAATTTCGTTGGAGGACGAATGGACATTGGTGACGCCGAACTGCGTTTGTTCGGGCGTGAGCACGACGCTGTCCTGGCTGGTTTGCCAATCGGGCTTTCGCGTGAACGGGTCGATGGGAATCGCGCGGAGGTAGCCGGCGCTCACCAGGTCGTCGAGCGACTGCGGCGGCGCCTCCTTGTCGATCGTGTACTGATCGATCGCGCGGCGCATCACCGAAAGGTCCTGCTCGAGCGCCGCTTCCTTGGCGCGAGTGATCGACATTTCATACCGTCCCGCCCCGATCGAAAGCAGGATCAGCATGATCGTGATGACGATCATCATTTCGAGCAGCGTGAAACCGGCGGCGCCCAGACCAGCCTGTGAAGACGCGCGAAGCGCGTCCAGCCGGCGCCGTAGATGTTCCGCCATCCTCATCGGCTCGTCACCATGAAGAGTACTTCGTGCCGTCGAGCCCCGTCCCGGTGGATTGCGAGTAGACGTCGAAGACGTCGTCGCCGCACCAGCTCGTCGAATCCGGCTCGTCCTGCACGCAGCGCAGGCCCCAATCCTTCTTCCCGGTCATCGGATCGACCGGAATCTTCCGCAGAAACCGGATCCGTTCGCCCGGTTTGCCCGCCAGCGGCACGCCTTCGACCAGCGTTTCGAGGTCGGGCGGATAACCGTCGGTGCCCGCTTTCACGCGGATCTGGTTGCGGTCGGCCAGGTCCTTGTAGCGATCGATGGCGTTGCGCATGTCGAGCAGGTCGCGCCGCAGGTCGACTTCCTTTGTGCGCTGCACCGAGACGCGGGCGATCGGCAAGGCCACCGACGCCAGAATCATCAGAATGGCCGTCGTGATCACCAGCTCGATCAGGGTAAAACCCGCCTGCCGCCCCCGAGCCTGGTCCCGCCGCTTCATCAGGGAGTTCCCACCTTGACCGTAGCCGCCTGCGTGCTGAACGTCAGGGGCTTCTCCTGGGGATCCTTCGCGCTCACCTGCTCGATCGTGAGCGGCGAGGTGCCGGGCGCGAGCGCCTTCACCACGATGCCCACCAGCGTGCCGCTGCCGTTCACGCCGCCGCTGCTGGGCGGCCGCATGGCGCTGATGATCGACTGGCCGTGGGCGGGATCTTCGTGGTGGAAAATCGCGATCGGCTGCGTGCCGCCGGAGAGGAAACCGCCGTTGCGAACGTCCACGATGGCGATGATCTTCGGGTCGTAGTGCACGATCAGGGGAATCGAGTAGAGATTCGCGGCGTTGCGAACCACGAGCGCGATCGTGCTCGTCGGCCGGGCACCAGGCTCAGCGAGGAAGGCTCGAACGCCAGCACGCCGCCCGCAGGCGCGGCCCCGGGCGCTTGAGTCGACGTTGGCGCCGGTGCTGCCCCCGCGGGCGCTGGCGCCGCGGCGGACGGCGGAATCGCCGGCGCTCCGGCCGAGCCCTGGGCGGCGGTTTGCGTCCGCGGCAGGACTTCCACGTTCTGCTCGGTGCCGGTGAACAGCGACCGCATGTTCTCGGCGTCGAGGTTCGGCATCCGGACGACGTGCGGAGTCAGCACGATCAGCACTTCATCGTTCTGGGTCTGGACGCTCTGGTCGGTGAAGAAATATTTCAGGAACGGGATCTTGTCGAAGCCCGGCCAGCCATTCACCGACTTCGTGGTGGTGTGTTGCACCAAACCGCCCAGCACGCTTACCTGGCCGTTCCGCAGCCGGATGTCGTTCTGAATCTTCCGCTGGCTGATGATCGGCTGCTGGATGCCGCCGATATTCTGGTAGCCGGTCACCGAACTGACCTCGATATCGAGGTGCAGGCTCACGTCCTCGTCGGGATGAACGCGCGGGGTGGCATCGATATTCACGCCGACATCCTGATACTGGAACTGGGTGTTGACCAGCGGGTTCACCAGGCTGGTGCCGGCCGTGCCCACGCCGACGCCGACGCCGGCCTGGAACGCGCCGGTCGCGATCGGAACGCGGTCGCCGATGCGCAGGCTGGCCTTATCGCCGTCGGTGATCATGATTTCGGGATTCTGGATGATTTTCGTGGTGTTGTCGGTCAGCAGGGCCTTGATGGCCGCGCCCGGCAGCGTCATGCTCCAATCCGCCGTCGAAAGGCGCGGAAGATTGTTCAGGGTGACTTGCGGGACGACGGTCGAACTCGTGCTGCTCGTGCCCGAGGTGCTCGACGAGCTCGACTGATTGGGTTGCAGATCGGTTCGCGGATTAAACGTCACAATGGCCGTGCTGCCGGGCTGGATGCCCAGGTCGCGCAGGTGGTTCTGATTCACCTCGAGCACGGACACTTGCAGCATCACTTCCGCCCGCTGCTTGTCGATATCGTCGATGATCTTCTCGGCGGCGGCCACCTTGTCGGGCGTGTCGCGGATCACGATGGCGTTTTGGGAATTGATCTGCTGCACGCGCTGCAATTGCAGCAGCTGCCGCAGCCCGCCGACGATTTCCGTCAGGTCCTGCGGCGTCAGCGTGTTCTTCAGGTAAAACGTCTTGACGATCTGGTCTTCGTACTCCCGCCGCTTCTGCACGTTGTCGGGCGCGACGAAAATGATGCCGGAGGTCACCGGCTTCCAGAACGCCTTGCTCTCGAGCGCCGTCGCGTCGAGCGCCTGGCGCAGCGTGACGTTCGGCAACTCCACCGAAATCCGCCGCGACTGGAAATCGGGATCGAACAGCACCGTCAGCCCGGCCAGCTTCGCGATCGTCTCGAAGACGATCCGCGCGTCGTTGGTCATCTTCAGGTTGATCGGCTGGGTGGAGATGGGCTTCAGCTCGGGCGGCATCTGCCGCAGCTCTTCGAGCGCGGCCGTGCCGGGCGCCGGCAGCGGCTTGCCCGCGGCTTTTTTCAGATCGGCGATCATCGTGAGCGATTTCTGGATCATCTGGTTCGCGATGGCGTTCGCAGGATCGATGTCCAGCGCGCGCTGGAAATGGCCCAGCGCCGTTTCGACCGAGTTCAGATCGCCCCGGGCCATCAGGCGCTGGCCCAGCTCGACCTGCGCCTGCGCGGCCTGGAAACGCATCTGCGCCACGCCGATTTTGTATTGGGCGTTGTTGGGGTCGGCCTTGAGCGCGCGCTCGTAGTGAATGAGCGCCGTTTCGTAGTCCTGCAAAGCCTGGGCCTTCTGGCCCAACTTGTATTCTTTGTTACTTGGCGCGCAGCCGGCCATCAGCAACAGCACTCCCGCCAGTGCCATCGCGGCCAATGAAGCAGGTCGCATCCCGTCCTCGCCGTTTCAGAGTAGCATCTGGCAGGAAGCCGGGCAAGCTGGCCGGCCCGCGGGTTGTTGCGCCGGTAACCCCTGCCGACTCTATGGATTTCAGGCGGCGTGGCATTCTTTTCACTCCCGTCCTCAGGCGTGTCTTCGTGGTGTACTCCGCCTCGGCCGTTCGGGGTCCTTCGCTTCGCTCAGGATGCCAGGCGTCGGCTGGCCGGGTAGCCACGGAACTCCCTTGCGCTGGAAGCTCGAAGGATTTCCGGCCCCGCACCGCCTCCCTACCGCTCCCGTCCACTCCACACGGCGCGGCAAATCCAGCTAAGATAGTCTGTTCATGGCGAAGCCCAAGAAAAAGAAGGCAGGCGAGGATGGCAATCGGATCGTGGCGCAAAACCGCGCCGCGTCGCACGACTATATCTTCCTCGATAAATACGAAGCCGGCATGGAACTGGTCGGCAGCGAAGTGAAGGCGCTCCGCGGCGGCCAGGCCAGCCTGCGCGAAGCCTATGGAGAGATTCGCCGCGGCGAGCTATGGCTTGAGCGCTGCCACATCCCCTCCTACACCGCCGCCGGCTTCTTCAATCACGACCCGCTCCGGCCGAAAAAGCTCTTGCTGCACCGCCGGGAACTCGACCGGCTGGGCGCCCAGATCCAACAGAAGGGTTTGACCATCATCCCGCTGAAAATCTATTTCCGTGCTGGGCGCGCCAAATGCGAGATTGCGCTGGCACGAGGGCGCAAGGAGTACGATCGCCGAGCCGAGGTGCGCGACCGCGAAGCCAAACGCGAAGCCTCCGACGCCCTCTACCACTACCGCCGGCGCGGATAAACATAAAGGAGCACGATGCAAATTCAACTCGATACCGCCTCACCGCTCTCGGTCGAAACCGAAGCGCTCGTTACCTTTGCCTTCGAAAAGGACGATCCCATCGACGGCCCGCTCGCCGAACTCGATCGCGCGACCTCCGGCCGGCTGAAGGAACTCGCCGCGAGTCACGAACTGACCGGCAAATGGCTCGAGATGGTGCTGGTGCACTATCCGGCCGGGCTCAAGGCGAAGCGCTTGCTCGTCGTCGGCGCCGGCAAAGCCAAGAAATTCGACAATACGCAGTTGCGGCGACTCGCCGGAGCCGCCGAGCGGTACCTGAAAGGCCGCTCGGTGAAGAAGATCGCTTTTCTGCTGCGCGAGCCGCGCCAGGACGCGGGTTCGGTTCAGCTGGTCGCCGAAGGCTTGCTGCTCGGCGATCTCGATCTCGACAAGTACAAGAGCGAGAAAAAGAATCAGAAATCGATCGAACAGGCGACGATCCTCGGAGCGGGCGCGGGCGCAAACGAGGCGCTCGAACGCGCGCGCATCATCGCCGAGAGCGAAAACTGGGCGCGCGACATCGCCAACGAGCCCTCGAATCGCCTGACGCCAACGCTGCTCGCCGAGCACGCCGAGAAAATGGCTCGCGAATCCGGGCTCGAAGTCGACATCCTCGACGAAAAACGGATCGAAGAGATGAAAATGGGCGCGCTGCTGGGCGTGGCCCGCGGCAGCGCCGAGCCGCCGCGCATGATCGTCGTCACCTACAACCCCCTCCAGGCAAAGCCCGGCGCGCCCGTGCTGGGCCTGGTGGGCAAGGCGGTGACGTTCGATACCGGCGGCATTTCGATCAAGCCCAGCAAGGGCATGGAGAAAATGAAGTACGACATGTGCGGCGGCATTACGATGCTCGGCGCGATGCGCGCGATTGCACGCCTCAAGCCGCCCGTCAAAGTCATCGCCGTCGTCCCCGCCACAGAGAACATGCCCGGCGGGCGCGCGATCAAACCCGGCGACATCCTCTTCTCGATGTCCGGGAAAACGATCGAAGTGCTCAACACCGACGCCGAAGGCCGGCTGATCCTCGCCGACGGGCTCGCCTACGCCCGGCAGCTTGGCGCGACGCATCTGGTCGATGCCGCCACGCTCACCGGCGCCGTCGTCGTCGCGCTCTCCACGATCAACGTCGGCGTTTTCGGCTCCCAGGAAGACTTCACCCGCCGCTTCCTCGATACCGCGCGTGAAGCCGGCGAAAGAATGTGGCACATGCCCGTCGACGACGATTACGCGGAAATGATGAAGAGCCCGATCGCCGACCTGCAGAACATCTCTTCCGGCGACGGCGGCGGCGCATCCACGGCCGCGGCGTTCCTGAAGGAATTTGTAGGCGAGACGCCCTGGATTCACCTGGACATCGCGGGCACTGCGTGGCTCGACGATGCGAAGCCGTGGATGGCCAAGGGCGCGTCGGGCGTGGCTGTCAGAACATTGGTGGATTTCACCGAGAAATTGTAACGATCTCCCTGTAGGGGCAGGTTTCAAACCTGCCCCTACACCAACCTCAAGACCGCCAAATCCTTCAATCTATGCGCGACTCGTCCCGATACATCACCTTGTGCCGCATCTTCTTCGATCCACTCGGCTACCTGTTCGTCGGTCATGTAATTTTTGGGATCGAACTTCTCCCAATTCATGATCTGGTCGAGGGGCTTCTTCCAGCGCTTGTAAGAAGGCTTCAGCGGCGGCCCAAAACACATGATGTCGATGATCGAAAGCGCCTCCGGCACGTTCAGCATCGGCTTGATCTTCTTTTGAATCTCTTCCTGTCCGATCGCCGTGATCCACCAGACGGCGTAGCCCAGGGCCGCGGCGGCCAGATGCGCGGACATGGTCGACGCGGCCACCGATTGCAGCAGGATGCGCTCGGCGTTCTGGCGATACATTCTGTCTTCGGGCGAATCGTCCATCAGCACGGGGAACGCGCGGACGAAACGGTAATCGCAGCAGACGACGATCAACCCCGGGGCTGTCTTCACCCCGCTGTAATTCGGCGTGGGGAAACCCATGTGCAATCTGGCGCGGTGCTGCTGCTCATCCAGAAAACACTTCGTCAGCACATCGCGGACGGCGGGATCGTTCACCACGATGTAATGCCAGGGCTGTGCATTCGCGCCTGACGGCGCGAGGCGCGCCGCTTCCAGAATCATCTCGAAATGTTCCCGAGGCACTTTGTAATCGGGCACGAAAGCCCGATTCGTCATCCGGCTGCGGACAGTTTCCATGAACGCGTTGTAGCGTGCGATGTTGTTGAATTTGTCCCTATCCAATTCGCTTGAGCCCATGACGGATCACCCCCGTATGAAGCACCACCAAAATAGAACATCACTCTGAAGAATGCACCCGCCATGCACGTCGCCTCTACGGCTTCTGTCCCGGGGATCGCGGGACTTGCCGCTTTTACAACGGCAATCGCGGATTTGAAATTTCAGATTTCAGAGGTGAGACAGGGAGCCAACATTGGAATGCTTTGCCCGTGGATGCCGGCGGGGAAAAGCGCGCGGGCAAGAGTGCCCGCGCCACCGGCTACATTTTTTCCGGCGATTCGATGCCGAGGAGGGCGAGGGCGGCGACGAGCTGGCGCTCGACCAGGGCGGTCAGTTCTAGCAGGAAGGCTTTCTTCACCGGATCGGCTTCGGAGAGGATGTGATGGCGGTGGTAGAAGACGTTGAAGGACTGGGCCAATTGGAAGGCGAATTTCGCCACGAAGGCCGGCTCCTGCGACGCGGCGGCGGCGTTCACCTGGCTGCCCAGCGAGCCGGCCAGCAGGAGCAATTCCCAGAAATCGTTGCCGTCTTCGCCCGAGAGCAGCGCGGCGCGGGCCTCGGCCGAGACCAGCGAATCGAGGCGGTCGATGGGGAAATTCGGGTCCTGGTCGATGAGTTTGCGGAAGATATTCCTGGCGCGGACGATGGCGTATTGGACGATAGGGGCCGGTTTCGCCTTCAAAGCTTAGCGCGTCGTGAAAATCGAAGGCGATGATCGCGGTGCGCGTGTATTTCAGCAGGAAATAGCGCAGGGCCCCGATGGCGATGGCGTGCGCGGTTTCGGCGCGCGCGGCTTCGGAGTCTTCCGGATGGCGCTGGTCGACTTCGGCGCGGGCAGCGGCTTCGAGTTTGCTCGAGCAGATCGTCGGCTTTGACGCCGAGGCCGCGGCGGCCGCTGACCTCGACGTAGGGGCGCTTCGAGTCTTCCGGCGGCAGTTCGTAGCCGAGTTCCTGGGCGCAGCGCGGCGTCAGCGCCACCATTTCGTAGGAGAAATGGATGGAATGTTCCGCCGCGTCCTCGAATCCCAGCGCGCGCAGCGCCGCCGCGACGACGTTCTGCAAATACGCCTGGCGTGAATCGATGACGTTGTACACCTCGCTGGCATGGCCGAATTCCGGCGCGTTCGCCACTCCGTCCTCGGCCGCGGTGGTCCACACGGTGTGCCCGTCGTCATAGTCGGAAAAACGGCTGGTAATGGAAATCGAGGCCGAGCAGGCCGAATTTCCACATCTGATAGGCGATGTCCTTGCCGACGTAGGTCACCGTGCCGTTCGAGCGCACGATCACCTTTGCTTCGGCCTCTTCGCCTTCTTCGACGGGCGCATCGCCGAGCGCCATGACCCAGCAGCCGGCGTACTTGCCCGACTCGGGCCGCGTGATCACGCCGCGGTCGATCATCTGGCGGAAGGCCGCGTCCCAGAATTTCAGGCGCAGGATGTCCGATTCGCGCGGCGAGCAGGTCGTAGCGAATGCCGAGACGATCCATCGTGCGGAGATGGCAGCGGACGAATCGCCGTCGAAATGATCTCGGCCATTTCGGCTTCGGCGCCGTGGCCCTCTTCGATCACCTTGAGCATGGCGGCGCGCAGTTCGAGGCGCTGCTTATCCGCTTCGAGGTATTCGGTGACGCGCGCATACAAATCCCAGCAGAAATAATCGAAGCCGGGCCCCGCGGCGAGGCGGCGAACGTCATCGATCGATTTCTTTTCGAGATGGAGGAAGCCGACAACGACGTCGGCGACCTGGACGCCGGTGTTGTCGATGTAGTTCTGCACCTCGAACGCGGCGGCCGGAGAAGCGCTCGAGGCGAACGAACGTGTCGCCGAGCACGGCGTTGCGCAGGTGGCCGATGTGCGCGGCCTTGTTGGGATTGATGCTGGTGTGCTCGACGATGACTTTTGCCGCGCTTGCGGGCGGCTCCGTGACGGGTTGCCGCGCGAGATCGAGCGCGAGCGAAAGGAACGATCCGCGATCGAGGAAGGCATTCAGGTAGCCGCCGCCGGCGACTTCGACGCGCGCGATGCCCTCTACCGGGCCGAGTTCGGCGGCGATTTCCGTGGCGATCTGGCGCGGGGCGCGGCGCAGGCGGCGCGCCAGCTCGAAACAGACGGGCGTGGCCAGTTCGCCCAGCTCGAGGCGCGGAGGCCGCTCGAGCGCGATCGGCAAGTCGAGCTGGTAGCGCTCGCTGAGAAAGCAGCGGATCGCTTCGCGGAAATTCGTTTCGACTACGTGGTACACGATGAATCCTCAATCCCCTCGAAGCATTCAGAGCCGGAGGGGGTAGCACAGCCTTCAGGCTGTGCAGGTTTTGGCGCGAGAGAATGCACAGGCTGAAGCCTGTGCTACCGGGTGCCTTATTTCAAGCGGGCGCCGACGGGCACGTCTTCGATGAACGTGCAGAGCACGGGGCTGCCGTCGGGGCGCGTGGCGGCGACGACCATGCCGTTCGATTCGACGCCGCGCAGTTTTCGCGGCTCGAGATTCGCCACGATCACCACTTTGCGGCCCACCACCTGTTCGGGCTCGTAGCTACCGGCGATTCCGGCCACCAATTGCCGCTGCTCGGTGCCGATGTCGACGATCAGTTTCATCAGGCGGTCCGTGCCGGCGACGCGCTCGGCCGATTTCACCTCGCCGACTCGCAATTCGACTTTCGCGAAATCCTCGATCGAGATGCGGGTGGGAGCTGCGGGCGCGGCAGCGGGAGCCGCGGCAGGCGCCGGCGCGGATGCGGCTGCCGGTTCGGCTTTCGGGGCCTCGGGTGTTGCAGGCTGGCGAATTTCGTTTTCCATGGCTTCGATCCTTTCGATAGCTTCTTTTTTGTCGAGTCGCGGGAAGACTGCTTCGGAGCGGAAGACGCGCGTTCCCGGTTTCAATCCGCCCCACTTGAGATTGTCGATGCGGGCGCTTTCGGGTGAGCCTTCGAGGCCCAGTTGGCGCCAGATTTTCCCCGCCGCTTCCGGCACAACCGGCGCGAGAAGCACCGCGAGCACGCGCAGGTTTTCCGCCGACGCGTAGAGCACCGGGCCGAGCCGGCCGCGCCGCGCCGGATCCTCGGCCATCGCCCAGGGCTGGGTCTCGACCAGGTACTGATTCACGCGGCTGACCAGGCCCCAGGCGGCCTCGATGGCGCGCGAAAAGGAGAACTGGTCGAAACCTTCGCGGAAACTGACGATCGTTTCCGAGGCGAAAATTTCCAGATCGGCTTCGGGCTGCTCCACGGGAGCCGCTTCGGGCACCACGCCGTCGAAATAGCGCCCGATCATGGCGATCGTACGGCTCGCCAGGTTGCCCAGGTCGTTGGCGAGATCGCTGTTGTAGCGCGTGAGCAGCGCCTCGCGGCTGAAATTCCCGTCCTGGCCGAAGACGACGTCGCGCAGCAGGTAGTAGCGCAGAGCGTCGTTGCCCACTTTCGCGCCGGCGAGTTCGTCGAGCGCCTTCACAATCGGCTCGGCGTAGGCGATGTTGCCTTTCGACTTGCTCATCTTTTCCTGCTCGAAGAGCAGCCAGCCGTGCGCGAAGATTTTTTTCGGCAGCGGCAACCCGGCGGCCATCAGGAACGCGGGCCAGTAGACGGCGTGGAAGCGGATGATCTCCTTGCCGATCATGTGGACGTCGGCGGGCCAGAATTTCTTGAATTCCGGGCTCGCTTCGTCGTCTTCGCTCTGACCGTAGCCGATGCCGCTCATGTAGCTGGTGAGCGCGTCGTACCACACGTAGAAGACGTGCTCGGGATCGTCCGGCCAGGGAATGCCCCACTTGATCGATTTCCGGCTGATGGAGACGTCTTTCAGGCCGGCCTCGACGAAGCTCCTCACTTCGTTCAGGCGAAAATCGGGCTGAACGAAATCGGGCTGATCGCGATAGAGAGCGAGCAATTTGTCCTGATACGCCGAGAGGCGGAAGAAATAATTCTCCTCGGAAATCAATTCCGCGGGCCGTCCGCACAGCGGGCAGTTCGCCGGTTCGGGCGAATCGCTGACGTAGAGATTGTCGTGGATGCAGTAGCGGCCCTCGTACTTCGCCTTGTAGATCGCTTCGGGGGAACGTTTCCGCGTGCGGCGCACGAGCGCCTGCACGGCCCGCGCGTGCTCGGGCGAAGTGGTGCGCACGAAATGCGTGTACTCGATGCCGAGCAGTTTCCAGAGGTCGCGAAAGATCTGCTGGTTGCGGTCCACCAGCTCGGCCGGCGTGATTCCCTGCTTTTCGGCGGCGCGCTCGATGTTGACGCCATGCTCGTCGGTGCCCGTGAGGTAGGCGACCTCGCAGCCGCACATGCGCTTGTAGCGGGCGATCACGTCGCAGGCGATCGTCGTGTAGGACGAGCCGACGTGCGGGCGCGAATTCGCGTAGTAGATGGGCGTGGTGAGGTAATACTTGGCCATGGTCAGGAGTCCCGGCCCCTCTGGCTGTGGAAGCTGCGGAGCGCCTCCGCCAGCACCTGTTTGAGCGGCACGCCGCGCTCGGCGGCGATGCGGCGGCAATCCTCGTATTCGGGCGTCGCGTTGAGCAGGCGGCCGCTCGCCCGGGCGAGCTTGATGCGCACCGGCCCGAAAACGGTTTCGACCGTCGTCCATTCGCGTTCGAGGCAGCGGCGGCTCGCTTCGCTTACACGCACACCGATCGTCGTCGTTTCCTCGAACAGCAAGGCGATGAGCCGCTCGGCGGTTTCCGGCCGCGCCAGCACCGTGACCAGTTGGCCGGGGCGGTTCTTCTTCATCTGCGCGGGAGTCGAGAAGACGTCCAGCGCGCCGGCTTCGAGCGCTCGCTCGGCAAAATAGCCATAGAGCTGGGGATTCATGTCGTCGAGATTCGCCTCAATCACCGCGACCGTTTCGTCGCCACCCGGCCCGCGCCCGGCGCGCTCGCCGGCGAAGAGCCGGAGCACGTTCGGCTGCTCGGAAAGATCGGCCGAGCCCGCGCCGATTCCGACCACATCGACCGTCATCATCGGCATCGGCCCGGAAGCCGAGGCGAGCGTCGAAACGATGGCCGCGCCCGTAGGCGTCACCAGTTCCCGCTCGATTCCGTTCGAATAACACGCGAGGCCGCGCACCAGCTCCGCCGTGGCCGGAGCGGGCACGGGCAGCGTGCCGTGCGCCGTCTGGACGCGTCCTGCGCCCAGATTGAGTGGCGAGGTGGAAAACTCTTCAAAACCGAGCAAATGGAACCCGATCGAGGCGCCCACGATATCGATGATCGCGTCGACGGCGCCCACTTCGTGAAAGTGAACTTTCTCGATCGGGATGCCGTGGACTTTCGCCTCCGCCTGGCCCAGTTTCTCGAAAATCTTTTTCGCGCGCCCGGCGATCCGCGGATCGAGACCGGCCGAATCGATCAGCTTCAGAATTGTCGAAAGCGACCGATGATGATGCTGCTCGCCGGTTTCGACGTGCACTTTCGTCGCGGCGACCGCGCCTTTCCGCACCTTCTCGGCGGAAAGTTTCCAGCCGGTAAGCGGCAGCCGGCGCAATTCCTCTTCGAGGCGTCCGAGATCGACGCCGGCGTCGACGAGCGCGCCGAGCACCATGTCGCCACTGATGCCGGAAAAGCAGTCGAAATACGCTGTTTTCATCTGGTTCCAAGTCTGCCGACACGGCACCGGTTGGGCCGCCGAAAGGCAGGGAAAATCAAAATGGTAGTCTGGGCATCAGGGAGAGTCAAATCACCGAATCGATGGCGGGAGCGGCACTTGGGAGCTTCGCGGCTCGCAAGACTCTCCACTCCTGAATCGGACGCAGCGAGTTTCGAAGGAAAGACCGGCGGGAAGCCATCGCGCCGGCTCCGCTCTCTTCGAGCGGGAAACAGTTACGGACCGGGATTCTGGTCAGGTCCCGTCTGATCGGAGCCGGGAGGCGGGGACGTGACTTCGACGGGCTGCTGGAGCTTGAAATTGAGCAGCGCTTCCGAGGGAATTTGCACTTGCTGGCCCTTGGTGGCCTCGGAGTAGACGGCTCCGCCGCCACCGCCCGCTGCCGCGCCAATTGCGGCGCCCTTGCCGCCGCCGGCGATGGCGCCGATGGCCGCACCGGCCACGGCTCCGCCGATAATCGCCAGCGCGCTGCGCTTCGCGCGCTTGGCCCCTTTCACAATGTAGTCGTTGCTGACGAGTGCATAGGATCTGCCCTGCAACTGGATGCGGTAGAGTTCCACGCGCAGTTCGCTTTGCCCGGTGATATGGCCGGCCGAGCGCGCCTCGACCAGCTTCAGATATACGTTGGTGTTCTTCGGCGCGACCACCTTGTTATCCACCACAATCGGTTTGACGAGCTCGGCGTGGAAGATGTCTCCGGTATGGTTCACCGAGGAATCGATGGAATCGATCATCCGCACGCTGACCTGCGTTCCCTGCGGCACCGTCAGCGGCACGACCGGAGGCGGAGGCGGAGGTTCGGGCGCAGCCGTCGGCGCGGCGGTATCCGGCTGGGCCGCGGCGCTCTGGTCGGACGGCTGGGAGGGCCCGTTCGCATCCGGCGCGGAGGCACCAGGCTCGGCCTGGTCAGGGGCCCGGTGACGGGAAACTTGACCCGGTTTCGGTTCCGGAGCGAGTTTGGCCGGCGGGGCATTGGACGCCGTCTGGCCGCCCATCGGGGGCAGCTCGACGGTCATATCGTCGGTGACTTTTTTCACCCCGGCGGTTTCCGTGGTGACCTTGAACGCTTCGTAGCGGGCCGAGACGGAGGGTACCTGGCCGGAAAGTGTGGCCACGCCATTTTTCACCACGACGCGGAGCGCAGTCCCTTTGAGCTGGGGATCGGAAAACATCCGCGCCTTGACGTTCGTGGCGATCTGGTCGTCGCCCAGCGAATGCGCGCAGCCGGCGCCCGTCAGGGCAAGCGCCAGCAACATCGCCGCCCACGCCGCATTCCTGCGCATTCGAATCCTCCCGCGAACTTGCCTGGTCTCCGCTCTGCCCGGATAGGATGCTTCGCGACCCGGAAACGCTGTCTTGTCCGGTTCCGGTACCGGACTCGGAGCCCCCGGGAACCCGGTACCATCCTATTGTAGCGGCTTATCCACCGGCTTCATTGGCGATTTACCGATTCGTCCGGAAAGGGCCGCGACGCACCGACGCGCGCAACTTTCCCGCCGTCGCCGGGTATTGTCCCTCGGTAGAACGGGCGAAAGCTTTCACCCGCACAATTCGGCAGTCGAGGGAGAACCATGCGCAAGAGCGGAATGTTGCTGGCGGTAGCGGCATTGGCGGCGGCCGGTGTCTTGAGTGCGTGCAATGGAACGAGCACGGGGTCCACATCCGGCGCGTCTGCGACGAACGGGACCGTCGTGGTTCTGGGTACAGACTATCCGACGCTCGCGAATGTCGTCTCGTTTCAGGTCCCGATCAGCGGCATTACCGTTTCGGGCAATGGGAAAACCGACGTGCCGGTCGTCGACACGCCGGCAACCATCGATTTCTCGCGCCTGGTGGGGATGCAGGCGCTGATGAACATCAAGCCGATCGCGCCCGGCACCTACACCTCCGCCACGATCACTTTCGGCGGAAACCCGACCCTGGCCGTGCTGAACACAACCGGCCTGCCCACCACCGCGCCCACGGTCGACACCCTCAACGCGCAGTTCAGTTCGATGACCACGACCGTCAACTTCGCGACGCCCCTCAACGTCGGCCAGTCGCAGGTACTGGGCCTGGTGCTCGATTTCCGCATCGGCAAATCGATTCCGGTGGACGCGACCGGCAACATCGTTGTCTCGAACGGAGTCGTCACCGTGACTCCCTACGTCCGCTTCCGCTTCATCGATCCGCAGCAGGCGAAGATGGAAGTCGACGACCTGCGCGGCGGAGTGGTGAGCCTCGGGTCGAACGGCACGTTCGTGATGCAGGGAGCGGGCGGCCGGCAATTCACCGTGGAAACCGACAGCTCGACCGAATGGGAACCCTCCGGCCAGAGTTTCTCGACGCTCTCGACGAACGACATCGTGAACGTGGAAGATGCGGTGGTCGATCCGGCAACGCTCGAGGTGAAAGCGAAAGAGATCGACATCATTCCCGACAAGTTCCTGGTCACCGGCCTTGTCACTTACGTGAACCCGGCAGCCACTTCCTCGTCGAGCACCTGCGCGCCGACGGTCAGCGTGCTGGTTCGCTCGGCCATTCCGGGCACGACCGGCTCGTCCTTCGCGGCGGGCCAGATCGCCAATATCCAGCTCACCGGCAGCGAGGCCTATTGGGTCGGCCACCGCAACTGGATCGGGTCGCTCTTCAACACGAGCTTCGGCTCGTGCACGCTCGTACCCGGCCAGGCAATCGCCATCGGCGGAACGCTCGATTCGACGGGAACGACACTGACGCCGAAGCACGTGGTGCTTGGGGTGCAGGGCTTCGCGGGCACGGCGGGCTCTACGGTGGCCGCCGACGGCACGTTCACTTTCAACGCGCTGGGACTTGCCGGCACGCTGCTTCCGAGTCCGGTGACGGTGCAGACGATCTCGACTTCGCTCTTCTCGACCGAACTCGAAAACCTTGCCGGGCTGAGCAGCATCGGTCCGGGCAGCACGCTGCACATCGCCGGGCTGGTGCTTTACAACACGTCGACCAATACGACGGAAATTTACGCTGGGCGAATCGTCACGCCGGAGAACTGAACGCTTCGCCGGGGCGTGCCGCGCGGGTTCGTGCCTCCCACACCGCGCGGCGCGTTTCTGCGAGGAGAACGGGACGACCCGGGGACCTGCCTAAAAGCGCTCACACAGAGGGCACAGAGAAGAACCCGGAGGACACGGAGGCTCTGTTGGGAGCTTTGCGTTCCGTGCCGTGAAAAAGGGGTCGGGCTTCCGAGAGTCTGGGCGCCGGGGGATCTTCAGGCGGCCTGGCCGCAGCACTTCTTGTATTTCTTTCCGGAGCCGCAGGGGCAGGGATCGTTCCGGCCGATTTTCAGGCCGGTGCGGACGGGCTGGGGAGCTTCTTCCTGGGCGGCGCCGGCGGAATATTGCAATTGCTGCTGCGCCTGGCGCTGTTTCCGCTCGAGGCGTTCGGCCTGCGCCTCGGGCTTGGCCGGCTGCATGAGGAAGAGGAACCGGACGGTTTCGGTATCGAGCCGGTTCATCAAGTCCTCGAAAAGGATGAAGGCCTCTTTCTTGAACTCGATGAGCGGATCTTTCTGGCCGTAACCGCGCAGGCCGATGCCTTCCTTCAGGTGGTCGAGCGTGAGCAGGTGGTCTTTCCACTGGCCGTCGACGACGTCGAGGATGATGTGGCGCTCGAGCCAGCGCATCATCTCGGAGCCGAACAGCTTTTCCTTCTCCTCGTACTTCGCCTTGATTCCCTCGACCAGCGAATCGACCAGTTCCTCGTGGCCGGCCGCGTCGAGATTCGGCACCAGGGACTTCAAATCGATTCCATACTGATTGAGGACTTCGTTCGAGAACTGCGGCACGTCCCATTTGGCCGGGTGCTCGTTGCGCGGGCAGTAGGTTCCGGCAAGCTCGCGAGCGATATCCTCGCCGACCGAGAGGACGTACTCTTTCTGGTCCTTGCCTTCGAGGATGGAGCGGCGGATGTCGTAAATCGTCTCCCGCTGCTTGTTCATCACGTCGTCGTACTCGAGCAGGTGCTTGCGGGCCTCGAAGTTCTGCGCTTCCACGGCCTTCTGCGCGTTCTCGATCTTCTTGCTGATCAGCTTCGACTCGATCGGGATGCCCTCTTTCATTCCCAGCCGCCACATCAGCGCCTTGATGCGCTCGCCGCCGAAAATGCGGAGCAGGTCGTCCTCGAGCGAGAGGAAGAAGCGCGAGGAGCCGGGGTCGCCCTGGCGGCCGGCGCGGCCACGCAACTGGTTGTCGATGCGGCGCGCCTCGTGGCGCTCGGTGCCGAGCACGTGCAGCCCGCCCATCGCCACCACTTCGTCGTGTTCGGCGCGGCATTCGGCGGCGAACTCATCGTAGATCGGCTTCCACTGATCGAGCGGGACCTGGTAGATCCGCCCTTCGTGCTGGAAGATGACGGTTCCGGTCGATTCCCCCTCGGCGCCGACCAGAGGTCCGGCCGCCGCGTAGGGAGAAGCCAGCTTGTTCTGCAAGCAGATCTCGCGAGTGAGGAAATCGGGGTTGCCGCCGAGGAGAATGTCGGTGCCGCGGCCGGCCATGTTGGTGGAGACGGTGACGGCGTGTTTGCGGCCGGCCTGGGCGATGACCTTGGCTTCGCGCTCGTGCGCCTTGGCGTTCAGGACCTGGTGCGGAATCCCGGCGCGCTTGAGCAGATCGGCGACCTTTTCGGACTTCTCGATGGAAATCGTGCCCACCAGCACCGGCTGGCCGCTCTCCCAGAGCTGGCGGATGCCGAACAGGGGCGTGCCGTCTTCCTGGACGATGCCGTTCACCGCCGCTTGCCACTTCTCCTTGTCGGTACGGTAGACGGCGTCGGGGGCCTCGAGGCGGACGAGCGGCTTGTTCGTCGGGATCACGGCGACTTCGAGGCCGTAGATCTTGCGGAACTCGGTTGCCTCGGTATCCGCCGTGCCGGTCATGCCCGAGAGTTTCTTGTACATGCGGAAGTAATTCTGGAAGGTGATCGTCGCGAGGGTCTGGTTTTCGCGCTCGATCTTCACCGCTTCCTTGGCCTCGATCGCCTGATGCAGGCCATCGGACCAGCGCCGGCCCGGCATTTCGCGGCCGGTGAATTCGTCGATGATGACGACCTCGTTGTTCTTGACGACGTAATCGACGTCGCGCTTGAACAGGGCGTGGGCGCGGAGCGCCTGGTAGACGTGATGGATCGTCTCGATGTTTTCCGGATCGTAGAGGTTCTGGAAGCCGAGCAGGCGCTCGCACTTGGAAACGCCCTCTTCGGTGAGCGCGACGGCCTTGTGCTTCTCGTCGACCGTGTAGTCGATTTCCAGGATCAGTTTCGGAATGATCTTGTCGATCCGGTAGTACTTCTCGGTGGATTCCTCGGCCGGGCCGGAAATGATGAGCGGGGTGCGGGCCTCGTCGATGAGGATCGAGTCGACTTCGTCGACGATGGAGAAATGGTGGCTGCGCTGGACGCAATCCTTCAGGTCATACTTCATGTTGTCGCGCAGGTAATCGAAGCCGTATTCGTTGTTGGTGCCGTAGGTGATGTCGGCGCCGTAGGCGATCTTGCGCTGGGCGTCGTCGAGGTCGTGCGTGATCACGCCGACGGTCAGCCCGAGCGTATGGTAGATGGGCGACATCCACTCGGCGTCGCGGCGGGCCAGGTAGTCGTTGACGGTGACGATGTGCACGCCGCGGCCGGCGAGCGCGTTCAGATAGGCCGGGAGGGTGGCGACGAGCGTCTTTCCTTCGCCGGTTTTCATCTCGGCGATCTTGCCGTTGTGCAGCACCATGCCGCCGATGAGCTGCACGTCGAAATGGCGCATGCTCAGCTTGCGCCGGCCCACCTCGCGCACCACGGCGAACGCCGGATCGAGCACATCGTCGAGGGCGTCCTGCAACTGGTGGATGTACTCGCGCGTGTCGGTCGGAACGCCGTTCATCCGCTCGGCGATTTGCGCGCGGAACTGGTCGGTTTTCGCCCGCAGCTCGTCGTCGGACAACCGCTGCATTTCGGGTTCGAGCGCATTGATGCGCGCGACCCGCGGCAGCAGTTTCTTGATTTCCCGCTCGTGCTTGTTACCGACGAAAAACGAGCTTACGCGTTCGCCAAGCTCTTCAAAATCCATAGTTCCTACAGTTTTCCCCGTGACCGGCCGCGAACGTCAGGTCTTCGAAGCGGCAGGGCGTTTCCCGGAAGGATGAATACCACGGATAAATTTTACTCTGCCGCGCAACCACGCGCAAAGCCGGGCGCCGGGGCCGTTTCCGGGCGCTCGCATTCGGGGGCGCCCGGGGGATGGGCCTCGGCGGACTTCGCCGTCGCGGCCAGATGATTGCGTTTCCGGCGCGCCTTCGCGATACGGGCATTGACGGCGGCGAGAACCTCGGCGAAGAGGTCGCGGCCCTGTTTCGCGCCGGATTCCACGCGGGCCTTGAAGCGGAAGAGGTCGGACGACCGGGTCCGTTCCATTTCGTCGTCGATCTCGCCAAGGCGGCCGCGGACCAGCGAGATCTTGCGGATCACACGGACCAGGTCCAGCGGCGTTCCCTCGCCGCGCACCACTTCCGGGCCGAATTCGTATTCGGAGACGATGGCGCGCAGGCGACGCTCGTCGCAGCGCTGGTAGGCGCGATTGGCATGAGCCATGAGGCGCGCGCGAAGGTCGCGGTCGGTCGGGTCTTCGCCGAAATCCGGATGGACGCGCCGGGCCACCGCGCGGTACAGGCGCTTCAGCGCCGCCGGCGGCCTGGCCCCGGGCTCGGACATTTTGCGCCGCAGCGCCTCGCGCGACTCCTCCGCGCGCTGCCGGGCGCGGCGAGCCCATTCCTGCGCCGCCGCGTCTTCCCGATGGAGTCGCGCCTCGATTTCGGCGATCTCCGCTTCGAGCTGATCGAGCTTGGCGCAGCGCATGCCGATCCGGCGGTAATAGCGCTCCTCGAACGGGAGCATATCGGCGCGCAGGTTCGCAAGCCGGAGTTCCTGGCGCGCCATCTCTCCCTCAAACACGGCGAGCTGTGCCCGCTTCCGCCGCAGTTCCTTTTGTTCGGGAGTCAGCGGCCCGGTTGGCGGCTCGTCCGCCGGCTTTGCACGGCCAGACGACTCCTCCCGCTCGCGGCCAGGCTGCCCTGGCCAAGCCGGCTGAATTCCCGATTCCGCCCGCTCGCTTGTCTCCGGTTGCACTTCGACGCGACCGGGTCCGAGAAGCCTTTGCAGGAAAGCTTCCTGCGGCCCCGATTTCAGCCGGCGATGTTTTTTTGGCCGCGCAACACGGCCTTTTCCTCGACGCGGAGAGCGCCGGAATGGACCCCCGGTGGACACTTGCTCCTCCCCCTGCATGCAGGGCAAACCTGGCCTGGATGTCCCCGACAAACCGGCAGTGTGCGTGCTTGAATTCGCAGGAATCGATCGGCACGCGTGAAATTTCCGCCGCAGGGGCATTGTAGGCCAGCCGCCGCGGAGGGACTACGGCGTTTCGGCTGGGTGTTTTCTGAATTGCACGTCGCGGCCCGGGCGGCGGATGCCGTTTCTTCACGCGCCTGCCCGCGTGGCGACCGCCGCGTTCGCCCTGGAAAGGAACATTTCCGTCAGCTTGCGGCGGGAATTCTGACGATCTCGACCGAACACGGCGCGTGCCGCGCCACCGCTTCCGATACGCTGCCGAGCAGGAACCGGCTCAGCCCCTTGCGCCCGTGCGAGCCGAGGACGATCAGATCGGGTTTCCAGGCCGTCGCGGCGTCCACGATCACGCTTCTCGCGTCGCCCTTTTCGACCGCCGTGCTCACCCGGAACCCCGCTCCCTGGAGCTTCTTCGCCACTCGATCGACCAGCACCTGCGCCTGTTTCGCCTGTTCCTGCAATTCGGGGTAATACTGCGGGTCCATCTGCGGCGGCGCGGAGATGGCGATGGGCTCGACCACGCTGATGACGCGGACTTCCGTTTTCGCGGGATCGAACTGTGCGATGAGAGTTTGAATGGACGCCTCGGTGAATGGGGAATCGTCTATCGCGAGCAGAATTTTCATGTGTCACTCCACCATGCCGTTCGAAAGGCCGGCGACCCGTCGGGTCGCCCCTACGACGCTTTGCCTGCCGGAACACGACCTGCCGGCAAGAGTCATGAGTTTCGCAGCACGGCGCGGGCCGCGAGCTGCGACTTATATGTAATTGATGAAAAATGACTTAGAGCAATCGGCCGGGCGAAGGTATGGATTGGGCATGGAAATTCACACACTCTCAGCGAAAAATTGCGACTCTCTTCCCGCTTGTGAGACAGACCCACGGTTGGAAAGGCGCCAGCGGTGGCTACCAACACAGGTTCTCGACATCCGCCGACCGCCGATTTCGCGGGCTTGGGTTGCCGGTGTGTCTGGCGCGGTCTATGATGGATTTTTGCGCTCTTGCGGAGCGTGGTGCCACTTTCCCGAGCGAAAGGATTCCCTCGAAATGCCCGAACCGACCCGCGAAGCCGTCATCGAAGCCCTGCGCGGGGTTATCGATCCGGAACTGCACAAGGACATCGTCTCGCTCGGCATGGTGAAGCTGGCGAGCTTGAGCGGCAACAGCGTGTCGCTCGTTGTCACGCTCGCGACGCCCGCTTCCCCGCAGCGCGAAACGATCGAGCGCGACATTCGCAAGGCGCTTTCCCCGCTCGGCATCACCGACGTCAAACTCCATTTCGATTCGAAAGTGACGCCGGGGCGCGCCGTCGCCGACAAGGCCGCGCTGCCGGGCGTGAAGAATCTGGTTGCCGTGGCCAGCGGTAAGGGAGGCGTGGGCAAGACGACCGTTGCCGTCAATCTGGCGATCGCGCTCTCGCGCATGGGCGCGGCCGTGGGCTTGCTCGATGCGGACGTCTACGGACCAAACGTTCCGGTGATGCTCGGCACGACCGCCGAACCGAAGGCGCTCGACGAGCGCACGATCCTGCCCGTCGAAGCCTACGGCGTGAAGATGATTTCGATGGGGCTGCTCAATCCCGGCGACCGGCCGCTGATCTGGCGCGGGCCGATGCTGCATAGCGTGCTGCAACAGTTCCTGCGCAGCGTGCGCTGGGGCGATCTGGATTACCTGGTGATCGATCTGCCGCCGGGGACGGGCGACGTGGCGCTGTCGCTCGTGCAATCGGTGCCGCTCTCGGGCGCCGTGATCGTTACGACGCCGTCGGCCGTGGCGCTCGCCGACGTGCGGAAATCGGTGGAAATGTTCCGTCAGGTGAACGTCGAAATCCTCGGCGTCGTCGAGAACATGAGCTACCTCAACTGCCCGCACTGCTCGAAGCGCATCGACGTCTTCGGCTACGGAGAAGGACGCCGCATGGCCGAACGGTTTGGCGTCCCATTCCTCGGCGAGATCGAGATCGAGCCGCAAATTCGCGTGGGCGGCGATACGGGCAAGCCGGCCGCGGCGTTTGGCGAGGACTTCCCCGGCGCGAAGAGCCTGTTCGCCGTGGCGCGGCAGGTGGCCGCGCGCCTTTCGGCCGTGAACGTTGCCGGCCAGGCGCCTACCGTTCAGATTCTGTAGCGGGAAAACTTCGGCGCTTGACGCCAGCCTCGACTTGGCTCCGCCGTCCCGCTACGCTTTCTCCATGGACATCGACTGGCTCCGCCGTTTCTGCATCGCGCTTCCTCACACCACGGAACAAGTCCAGTGGGAAGATGCCTTGGTGTTCAAAGTCGGCGGCAGGATGTACGCCGTTGCCCACCTCGAGCCCGGCCCCGTTCTGGCTCTCTTTCAAGTGCGGCGAGGAAGAGTTCGCCGAGTTGGTCGAGCGGCCCGGCGTCGTTCCCGCGCCATATCTTGCCCGCGCGCAGTGGGCCGCGCTCGCCTCACCGGAAGCGCTGCCGCGTCCTGAAATCGAAGGTCTCGTTCGCCGGTCCTACGATCTTGTTTTTGCGAGGCTGCCGCGCAAAATGCAGGCCTCGCTGACGGCTGAGCCATCCGGCAATCCTCGTCGCCCACGATCGCATCCCCGGCCCGGCGGCAATTCACTTCGGCGCTAAATCCTGGAAGCGCTCGCTTCCGTCATGACGCGGTTTCGTTCTATAGAGCCGGTTCTCCAGGCGCTCGTTGGAGTATCCTTTCCGTTCGTTCACTTTTCGAGGAGGGGGCGATGATTCGCAGCCTTCGAGGGAAAACGCCGCGGATTGCGGCCAGCGCCTACGTCGATCCCGCGGCGACGATTATTGGCGATGTGACGCTCGATGAAGACGCGAGCGTGTGGCCGGGGGCGGTGTTGCGCGGCGACGTGTACTCGATTCGGCTCGGCAAGCGCACGAATATTCAGGACAATTCCGTGCTGCATGGGATGAAGGACCTTTACGCGGTGGTGCTGGGCGACGACGTCACCGTGGGCCATGGCGCGCTGCTGCATGGATGCACGATCGAATCGCGCTGCCTGATTGGCATGGGGGCGATCATTCTGAACAATGCACGCATCGGGGCAGGCTCGATCGTCGCGGCGGGTACGCTGATCCCAGAGGGCACCGTGATTCCGCCGGGTAGCCTGGTGATGGGCCACCCGGGCAAGGTGCGGCGGGCGCTGTCGGCGGAGGAGCAGGCAGGGATCGACGCGTACTCGGCCCGGTATGTCGGATACAAAAACAATTATCAGGCCGAGGGTACCTGATCGCTGACTCGGGGCTTGTGGGCCGTTTGCAGACGCACCGGGAACAAAGCCTGAAGAGCCTGTGTGGCAACTCAGTTTCTCGTAAGGGCACGGCTTCCGCGCCTTTTGCGTCCCGACGGTCGGGAAGCCGTGCCGTAAGTGCCGGTACATCAAAGCGGCTTTAGCCGCTGAGGGCTGTGCCTGCAAGCTGCCACACAGGCTCTGAAGGCGTGCTACCAAAACCCGCCGCTGGCTTCGCGCTTCTGTCTCCTTTAGACTCGTAGGTTTAGGGACCTGGCTCAACCGATGACTGAAAAGAGAAAATTTCACGCCGTGCGCGGCGTGCGCGACATTTTGCCGCCGGACACCTCGCTTTGGAACTGGTTCGAGGCGACGGCGCGCGAGGTGCTCGAAACCTTCAATTTCCGCGAAATTCGCCTGCCGGTTCTGGAAGAAACCGAACTCTTCGCCCGCTCGGTCGGCGCCGAAACCGACATCGTCTCGAAGGAGATGTATGGCTTCGAGGAACACGCCGTCCCCGAGCTAGCGGCCCTTCGTACATTGCTGTTGGCGAAACAGCCACACATCGACGACCCCGAATCCTTTAGCTCTTATGAATTGCGAATCGAGGAGTTTGCCAAGAGACTCCGGGCTGCGCTCGGAACCGGAGCCGTCCCCAAAACACCAGAGAATGCTCGAGTGGCAGACGATATGGGGCGCTTGCTGGACACGATGGCGGCCTCGAGGGAGATATACCTTTCCACTGGGGACGCCAGGCACCTGGCAAGATTCGATCTTTATACGGCCCACATCCGCAATCAACTAGGAGCTGTCGATCTGGACGAATATGTGCGTCACAAGCTCCTTCCCGTCAAACTGGGCGATGAACTTACCCTTCGCCCGGAGGCCACCGCTTCCGTTGTGCGCGCGTATATCGAGCATGGCATGCAGATGCTGCCGGGCCTGGTGAAGCTTTACTACGCAGGGCCGATGTTTCGACGGGAGCGGCCGCAGAAGGGGCGCTACCGGCAGTTTTATCAGATCGGCGCGGAAGTGCTGGGCGCGACCGATCATCCGGCGATCGACGCGGAACTGATCGAAATGCTCACCGTGCTGCTCGAGCGGTGCAAGCTCGAAAACTGGACTCTGCTCGTCAATTCGATTGGCGACGCGAATTGCCGGCCGCAATACGTGCAGAAGCTGCGCGAGGCGTTGGCGGGAGTGAAATCGCAGCTTTGCGGCGATTGCCAGCGGCGGTCGGAGACGAATCCGCTGCGCGTGCTCGACTGCAAGATCGAAGCCGATCAGGCGATCATCAACCGGCTGCCGCAGATCGCGGAAAATCTCTGCGATCCTTGCCGCGATCATTTCGCGGAATTGCGGCGGCAGCTCGATCTCCGCTCGATTCCTTACAAGGTCGAGCCGCGCCTCGTGCGCGGACTCGACTACTACATGCGCACCACGTTCGAGATAACGAGCCCGCATCTGGGCGCGCAGAACGCGCTGGCGGGCGGCGGGCGCTACGACAGTCTTTCGGAAATGCTGGGCGGGCCGCCGGCGAAAGGCATCGGCTTCGCGCTGGGCGAGGATCGCTTCATCGAAGTGATTCAGACGGCCGGGCGCATCGATGCCACTCGCGCGCTCGACGCGTTCATTGTGTGGATGGGCGCTGCGGCGTATCCAGCGGCGGTGCGATTGGCTCGGCGGCTGCGGCAGCAGGGCCTGTGCGTCGAAGTGCCGGCGGAAGAACCGAAGCTGCGCAAGGCGCTGAGCCTCGCCGAGCGGCTGGGCGCGCGATTCGCGGTGATTATCGGAGAAAATGAAGTCCAGGCCGGCGAATTCGCGGTGAAACGTTTCGCCGACGGCGAGCAGCGCAAACTGGCGGAAGCCGACGTCGCCGATTTCGTGAAAACATCGGCTCCGGCGGTGCCCCGGATGGAATCGGGACCGGCACAGGTGTAAACGACGGCCACCCGTAGCACAGGCATTCTTGCCTGTGCCGCACCGGAGACTCGTCGCGCCAGGAGATGAGCGCAGGCGACGGTCCACGGCACTTCGAGGTTGGCCGGCGAAAGAAAACCCGCACAGGCAGGAATGCCTGTGCTACCAAAAGCGAACTCGCCGCATGGCGATCGCGAGGTTGGCCGGGACAGGCAAAAGCGCACAGGCAAGAGTGCCTGTGCTACTGGGGACGAGAGAATGCTCGATACGCTGGGAGATTGGAAGCGAACGAATTTTTGCGGTGAGCTGCGCGCCGCGGACGCGGATCGTGAAGTTGTGCTGATGGGCTGGGTGCACCGGCGCCGCGATCATGGGCAGCTCATCTTCATCGATCTGCGCGACCGGAGCGGCATCGCGCAGGTGGTTTTCCACGGCGACCGCGCGGCCGAGGCGCACAAGAAGGCCGAGGGTCTGCGAGGGGAATATGTGGTCGCGGTGCGCGGGCGCGTCGTGCCGCGCGAAAAACCGAATCCGCAGATTCCGACCGGCGAAGTGGAAGTGCTGGCGACCGAACTGCGGCTGCTGAACACGGCGCAGCCGGTGCCGTTCCAGGTGGAAGACGAAGTCACCGCCAGCGAGGAGACGCGCCTGCGGTTCCGCTACGTCGATCTGCGCCGGCCGCGTTTGCAGCGCAATCTCGCGCTGCGGCACCGCGTGGTTTTTGAGATGCGGCGCGCGCTCGACGAAATGGGCTTCTACGAGATCGAAACGCCGATCCTGGCACGACCCACGCCCGAGGGCGCGCGCGACTATCTCGTGCCGAGCCGCGTGCATCACGGCCAGTTCTACGCGCTGCCGCAATCGCCGCAGATCTTCAAGCAGCTGCTGATGATCTCCGGCCTCGAACGCTATTTCCAGATCGCCCGCTGCTTCCGCGACGAGGACCTGCGCGCCGACCGCCAGCCGGAATTCACCCAGCTCGACCTCGAAATGTCGTTTCCCACGCAAGACCTTGTCTTCGGTACGATCGAGCGCGTGCTGGAACGCGTTTGGCAGGCCGTCGGCTTCCCGATAACAGTCCCGTTCCGGCGAATGGAATATCGCGACGCGCTCGAACGCTACGGCAGCGACAAGCCCGACCTGCGCTTCGGCATGGAATTGCAGAACGTCACGCAATTTTTCGAGCCGGCGCGCGAAACGCTGAAACTCAAGGGCAGCGTGCGGGCGGTGGTCGCGCCGGGCGCGGCGTCGTTTTCGCGCAAGCAAATTGACGAAATCGTCGAGCTCGCGAAATCGCACGGCGCGGCAGGCGTCTACACGGTAAAGGTGACGGCCGACGGCGTTAGCTCCTCGCTCGAAAAAACGCTGGGTACTGACGGCCTGCGCGCGATGGTTGAGTCCCTCGGAGCAAAAGCCGGCGATCTGATCGTTGCCGTTTCCGCGCGCGAGGAGCGCAAGGACGTCGATCCCGCGCTGCTCATCGCCGGGCAACTGCGCCTGGCGCTCGCCGACCGCCTGAAAGTGATTCCGCAAGGCCGATGGGAATTCACGTGGCTCACCGGGTTTCCGCTGTTCGAATGGAGCGAGACGGACAAACGCTGGGCGAGCGCGCAGCATCCGTTCACGGGCATAATCGAGGAAGATCTCGACAAGCTCGAATCGGAGCCGTGGGCGGTGCGCTCGAAGGGCTACGACTTGGTATTGAACGGCGTGGAGTTGGGATCGGGCAGCATCCGGATTCACCAGCAGGAAGTGCAGGCGCGGCTGTTCCGCATGCTCGGCCTTTCGGACGAGGAAGCGCGGCACCGGTTCGGCTTCTTCCTCGACGCGCTCACCTACGGCACCCCGCCCCACGGCGGCATCGCCCTGGGCCTCGACCGCATGGTCGCGCTCCTGGCCGGAGAAAAATCGATTCGCGAAGTGATCGCGTTCCCGAAAACCACCGCCGCTCAGGACCTGATGGCCGACGCGCCATCCACGGTAGACCCCGAGCAGCTCGATGATCTGGGCCTTCGGCTCAAGGAGAGCTAGGAGAGGGTAGCCGTGACGCCAGGCGAAAAGGCAGTGGCTGATGTCTTCGTGGTGGGGGGATACAGCGCCTATTTCTATCGGTTGGTCCGGAAGAACCCGGGCAATAAATTGATCGAGTTCGGCGGCGCGGCTATTGTCCTCGTATTCCTGATGGCTCTTCTTTCGAGAGCCAACGGCTTGCCGGGCTGGATATTGCCATCGATGGGAGTGGTTCTTCTTTTCTTTTGTTTTGCCGCTCTCTGGGTTGCATTCAAAAGGATGGCCCGCGCGCTGAGAACAAAGGGAAAACCAGGGGAATGAGCAAAGTACGCATATTGCCGGAGACGGTGGCGAACAAGATCGCCGCGGGCGAGGTTGTCGAGCGCCCGGCGTCGATCGTCAAGGAGTTGGTGGAAAACGCGCTCGACGCCGGCGCGCGCTCGGTGCAGGTGGAAGCCGTCGGCGGCGGGAAGCGGCTGATTGCGGTCGCCGACGACGGCTGCGGCATGACGCGCGACGATGCGCTGCTGGCTTTCGAGCGCCACGCCACCAGCAAACTGCGCTCGGCCGACGATCTGCTCTCGATCGCGACGCTTGGTTTTCGCGGCGAGGCGCTGCCCACAATCTCCGCGGTGTCGCGCCTGGTGCTCGAAACGCGCGTGCCCGAAGAAGACGAGGGGACGCGGATCGAGTGGGCGGCCGGGAAAATGATCTCGGTGAAGCCGGCCGGCATGCCGGCGGGAACGAAAGTCACGACGAGCGACCTCTTCTATTCCCTGCCCGGCCGGCGCAAGTTTCTGAAATCCGACACCGTCGAACTCGGGCACATCGCCTCGCTCGTCACCCATTACGCGCTGGCCTTCCCCGAAAAGCATTTTCAGCTCAAGACGCCGAGCCAGGAGATCATCAACGCCGCTCCGGTCGAGCGCCTGGCCGACCGCGTGTACCAGCTTTTCGGCCGGCAAATGCTCGAAGATTTGATCGAAATTCCCGAGCATTCCACGGCGATGCGCGGATCGATCACCGAGCCCGAAGCCGATCCCGCCGAACCGGCCGAGCAGATCAGCGTGCGGGGATTCGCTTCGCGGCCGCAGGTCGAGCGCGCGAATCGCAACAACATCTACATCTTCGTGAACCGCCGCCTGATCCGCGACCGGCTGATCCTCCACGCGATCCATGAAGCGTACCGGAATCTGACGCCGCACGGCGTCTTCCCGGTCGTGCTGCTGTTTCTCGAAATGCCGTTCACGGCCGTCGACGTCAACGTGCATCCGTCGAAAATCGAAGTTCGCTTCCGCCATTCCTCCTTCGTCCACGATTTCGTGCGCGACACGATTCGCATGGCGCTCTCGCACAACCGCGCTTTGGCCACATTTCCGGCCGCCCAACCCACAGCCGCCGCGCCGAGCGCCGCGCCGGCATTCGTTCCTCCCACGGCCGCGGCTTCGTTTGCCGCGCCGGCCGTTCCCGGGCCGCCGGCCGCGCCCGCGCCGCGCGATGGAGCCGTCGCCATTGGAGAAGGTTTCGAACTGACCGAAGGCCCGCTTCGCCCGCAGGCGGAGCGGCTGAGCTTCGATCCCAGCCAGGGAATCGAGATCGGGGCCGGCACGGCGAATTTCGCCGAGCAGTTTCGCGAAGCGGCGCAAACGAGGCGGGAGCCGGAAGCGGGACCGGAATCGATCGCGTCGCTCAAGCCGCTGGGCCAGGTGAACAACAGCTTCATCATCGCGGTGAACGGCGAGGGCCTGTGGATCGTCGATCAGCACGTGGCGCACGAACGCGTGCTCTTCGAGCAGCACCTCGAGGCGCGGCGCTCGGGCCAGTTGGCGGGTCAACGGTTGCTGGTGCCGCTCGTGATCGAGCTGAGCCCGCGCCAGTTCGCCATTTTCGATCAGATCGCCGAGGAACTGGCGGCAAACGGATTTGAAGTCTCGCCGATGGGGCCGCGGACCGTGGCGATTCAGGCCGCGCCGGCGGGCGTGGCCGGCAGCGACGCGGAAAAACTTCTGCAGGAAATCCTCGACGGCATCGAGAGCGAAAATCAGGCGGTGTCGCTCGAGACCGTGCAGCGCAAGATCGCCGCTTCCACCGCCTGCCGCGCCGCGATCAAGGCCTACATGCCGCTCGATCAGCCGAAGATGGAATGGCTGCTCGCCGAGTTGTCGCGTGCCGAATTTCCGATGAGCTGCCCGCATGGCAGGCCGGTGCTCTTGCGGTATTCGGTGAAGGAAATCGAGAAGGCGTTTAAGAGAATTTAGTGCCTAGTGGCTGGTGAAAAGCAGATTCCTCGCTACGCCCGGAATGACAGCCTTGGCGGTGCTTCAGGGACAAGAATGGTGACCTGTGCGGCGGCGGGGCCACGGGCCCGCGGTCGGAAAGTCACCTACCGTGGCTGCCGGAGCGGCGCGGGGCGGGAACGGGGATCGTGACGGAAATTCGCAAACTGATGATTGCGATTGACGGGCCGGCGGGGTCGGGCAAGAGCACGGCGGCGAAACGCGTGGCGGAGCTGCTGGGCTACGCCTACATCGATACGGGCGCGATGTATCGGGCCGTGGGACTGGCGGCGCTGGGGGCGGGGGCACGACTCGACGACGCGGCGCGCGTCGAAGAGATCGCCCGCGAGTCGCGGATCGAGTTGAAATGGGCCGACGGGCGCACGCGCGTGTGGCTCGACGGGCGCGAGGTGACCGACCCGATTCGGCGGCCGGACGCGGCGCAGGCAGCCTCGGTCGTCTCGACGATTGCCGGAGTGAGAGCGATCCTGGTACGACGGCAGAAAGAGTTTGCCGCGGCGGGCGGTGTGGTGATGGAGGGGCGGGACATCGGGACCGTCGTGCTGCCGCGGGCCGAACTGAAAATTTTCCTGACCGCTTCGGCCAAGATACGGGCGCGCCGCCGGGCCGACGAGATGGCCGGACGCGGCGAGCCGGTGGACTTCGAACAAATGAAGGAAGAGGTGATCGAGCGGGACCGGCGCGACACCGAGCGCGCGGCTTCGCCGCTCGCGGCCGCTTCGGATGCCGTGATCGTGGACAGCACGGCGATGGAGGCCGAGGAAGTGGCGCGGCTGATCGTGCTGCTGGCCAGGTCTGCGGAGCGACGGGATCCTTCGCTTCGCTCAGGATGACAGGCTCAAAGTCCCGCGCCGCAGTCCGATCCTAGGATGGGCTTTGCATCGACGACAGGAATTCGGCGTTGGACTTGCTCTTTGACAGACGGCTGAGCAGCAGCTCCATCGCCTCGACCGGCGAGAGCGGGCTCAGCACCTTCCGCAAAATCCATACCCGGTTCAATTCCTCCGGCGGCAACAGCAACTCGTCCTTCCGCGTCCCCGACCGGTTGATGTCGATCGACGGGAAGATGCGCTTATCCACCAGGCGCCGGTCCAGATTGATTTCCATGTTGCCGGTGCCCTTGAACTCCTCGAAAATCACGTCGTCCATCCGGCTGCCCGTATCCACCAGGCACGTCGCGATGATCGTCAGCGATCCGCCCTCTTCGATATTTCGCGCCGCCGCGAAGAAACGTCGCGGCCGCTGCAACGCGTTCGCGTCAATACCGCCCGAAAGCACCTTGCCCGAAGGCGGCGTCACCGCGTTGTACGCTCGCGCCAGTCGCGTGAGAGAGTCGAGGAGAATCACCACGTCGCGGCGATGCTCCACCAACCGCTTCGCCTTTTCGAGGACCATTTCGGCGACCTGAATGTGCCGCTGCGGCGGCTCGTCGAAGGTCGAGCTGATCACCTCGCCCTTTACCGTCCGCTGCATGTCGGTCACTTCCTCCGGCCGCTCGTCGATCAGCAGCACGATCAGCGAAACCTCCGGATGGTTCGTCGTCACCGAGTTGGCGATCGACTGCAGCATCATCGTCTTGCCGGTGCGCGGCGGCGCGACGATCAAGCCGCGCTGCCCCTTGCCGATCGGGCACAGCATGTCGAGTACGCGCCCGGTCATGCTTTCCTTGCCCGTGCCCGTTTCCAGACGGATCCGTTCCTGCGGATAGAGCGGGGTCAGGTTGTCGAAGAAAATCTTGTTCCGCGCGACTTCGGGATCCTCGAAGTTGATCGCTTCCACTTTCACCAGCGCGAAGTACCGCTCGCCCTCTTTCGGCGGGCGGACCTGGCCGCTGACGGTGTCGCCGGTGCGCAGGTCGAACTTGCGAATCTGCGAGGGCGAGACGTAGATGTCGTCCGGGCCCGGCAGATAGTTGTATTCCGGCGCGCGCAGGAAGCCGAAGCCGTCCGGCAGGCATTCGAGCACGCCTTCGGAGAAGATCAGGCCGCTCTTTTCCGCCTGGCCGCGCAGGATCTGGAAAATCAGCTCCTGCTTGCGCATCCCGGTCGCGCCGGGAATGTTCAGCTCCTTGGCGATCTTCGCCAGGTCGGCGATGTTCTTTTCTTTGAGTTCGGCAAGACTGATGCTCATCTTGGTTCCTTCAGCATTGGTTCGTGCGGGATTCTTTCGTGGTTCGGACATAAGCGGCCGGTCGTCCGGCGAGGGAAGCTCGCGGATGACCCCTTCCTCCAGAGTTTCTGAGCGATTTTTTTCCACTGTCGCCGCCGGCGCCCGCAAGGAGCGACCGAACCGCGGCAGCCTGAGCCTCCCCGGGCTCAGGAAGGACTTTGCATCGACGACAGGAATTCGGCGTTGGACTTGCTCTTTGACAAACGGCTGAGCAGCAGCTCCATCGCCTCGACCGGCGAGAGCGGGCTCAGCACCTTCCGCAAAATCCACACCCGGTTCAATTCCTCCGGCGGCAACAGCAACTCGTCCTTCCGCGTCCCCGACCGGTTGATGTCGATCGACGGGAAGATGCGCTTATCCACCAGGCGCCGGTCCAGATTGATTTCCATGTTGCCGGTGCCCTTGAACTCCTCGAAAATCACGTCGTCCATCCGGCTGCCCGTATCCACCAGGCACGTCGCGATGATCGTCAGCGATCCGCCCTCTTCGATATTTCGCGCCGCCGCGAAGAAACGTCGCGGCCGCTGCAACGCGTTCGCGTCGATACCGCCCGAAAGCACCTTGCCCGAAGGCGGCGACACCGCGTTGTACGCTCGCGCCAGTCGCGTCAGCGAGTCGAGCAGGATCACCACGTCCCGCCGGTGTTCCACCAGGCGCTTCGCTTTCTCGAGCACCATCTCCGCAACCTGAATGTGCCGCTGCGGCGGCTCGTCGAAGGTCGAACTGATCACCTCGCCCTTCACCGTCCGCTGCATGTCGGTGACTTCCTCCGGCCGCTCGTCGATCAGCAGCACGATCAGCGAAACCTCCGGATGGTTCGTCGTCACCGAGTTGGCGATCGACTGCAGCATCATCGTCTTGCCGGTGCGCGGCGGCGCGACGATCAAGCCGCGCTGCCCCTTGCCGATCGGACACAGCATGTCGAGTACGCGCCCGGTCATGCTTTCCTTGCCCGTGCCCGTCTCCAGGCGAAGCCGTTCCTGCGGATAGAGCGGGGTCAGGTTGTCGAAGAAAATCTTGTTCCGCGCGACTTCGGGTTCCTCGAAATTGATCGCGTCGACCTTGATGAGGGCGAAATACCGCTCACCCTCCTTCGGCGGGCGGACCTGGCCGCTGACGGTGTCGCCGGTGCGCAGATCGAACTTGCGAATCTGCGAGGGCGAAACGTAGATGTCGTCGGGTCCCGGCAGATAGTTGTATTCCGGCGCGCGTAGAAAGCCGAAGCCGTCGGGCAGGCTTTCGAGCACGCCTTCGGAGAAGATCAGGCCGCTCTTTTCCGCCTGGCCGCGCAGGATCTGGAAAATCAGCTCCTGCTTGCGCATCCCGGTCGCGCCGGGAATGTCCAGCTCTTTGGCGATCTTCGTCAGATCGGCAATATTCTTCTCTTTTAGTTCGGCTAGGCTGATGCCCATACAGCTTCCTTACGGTGGTTGGAGCCCGGGCGAAATCCCCGACAGTCATCAGGCGAGCGCCGCCGGCGGGAAAGAGGGCCGGCGTGCCGCGTCAGTTGGTCAGTTCCTGATCCTGCTGCAGGTTCTCGCTGAATTCCTGCGAAACCTCGACCGGAGCGGGCGCGGCGGGAAGCGACCGTTCGAGCGCGAGGCCCAGAACCTCGTCCATCGTCTCGACGAACTTCACGGTCAGTTCCGCCTGGATTTCCGCCGGCACGTCGGCGAGGTCCTTCTCATTGTCTTTCGGCAGAATCACCGTGCGAATGCCGCTGCGGTGGGCGGCAAGCAGCTTTTCCTTGACGCCGCCGATGGGCAGCACCTTGCCGCGCAGGGTGATTTCGCCGGTCATCGCGATGGCGCAGGAGACCGGAATGCGGGTCAGCGCGCTCACGAGCGACGTGGCGATGGTGATGCCGGCCGAGGGCCCGTCTTTCGGGATCGCTCCCTCGGGCACGTGGACGTGAATATCCAGGTGCCGGTAAAAATCCTTGGCGAGGCCGAACTGGGCGCTGCGCGAGCGAATGAAGCTCATCGCCGCCTGCGCCGATTCCTGCATCACGTCGCCGAGTTGCCCGGTGAGCGTCAGCCGGCCCTTGCCCGGCATGATGCTGGCTTCGGTCGAAAGCACCTGCCCGCCCATCTCGGTCCAGGCCAGTCCGACGCCCAGGCCGATTTCGTTTTTCTTCTGCGACCAGGGATCGCGGTACTTGATGACGCCCAGATACTCGTGAATATTTTCCGCAGTGGCCGCGGTCGCCGTCTTCTTGCCTTCCTTCACCACCTTGCGGGCGACCTTGCGGCAGATATTGGCGATCTCGCGCTCGAGATTCCGCACGCCGGCCTCGTGCGTGTAATAGCGGATCACGTGCGCGAGCGCCTCTTCCGGGAATCCGAGATTGGTCTCGGTCAGCCCGGAGGCCTCTCGCTGCTTCTTCACGAGGAAGCGGCGGGCGATTTCGAGCTTTTCGCGCTCGGTGTAACCGGGCAGCCGCAGCACTTCCATGCGGTCCTGCAAAGGCTGCGGGATCGTGTGAAGCACGTTGGCGGTGCAGATGAACATCACCTTCGACAGGTCGTATTCGACGTCGAGGTAGTGGTCCGTGAAGGCGTGGTTCAACTCCGGGTCGAGCACTTCCATCAGCGCCGCCGAGGGATCGCCGCGGAAGTCCATCGACATCTTGTCGACCTCGTCGAGCACGAACACCGGGTTCGTCACGCCGGCCTTGCGCATCATCTGGAGAATCTGGCCGGGCAGCGCGCCGATATAGGTGCGCCGGTGCCCGCGGATTTCGGCTTCGTCCCGCACCCCGCCGAGCGACAGCCGCACGAACTTGCGTCCGGTGGCGCGTCCAATCGACATCGCGAGCGACGTTTTTCCGACGCCCGGCGGCCCGAGGAAGCAGAGGATCGAGCCCTTGGGATTCTTGACAAGCTGGCGCACCGCCAGATATTCGAGGATGCGCTCCTTGATCTTTTCGAGGCCGTAGTGGTCCTCGTTCAGGATTTGCTCGGCGGAGGCGATATCGCGAATCTCGCGGGAATGCTTCTTCCACGGCACGGCCAGCAGCCACTCGAGGTAGTTGCGCGACACGGTGGATTCGGCCGACATCGGCGGCATCGCTTCGAGCCGCTTCAGCTCCTGGACGGCCTTCTCTTTCGCGTCCTTGGTCATCCCCGCCGATTCGACGCGCTTGCGGAGCTGCTCGAGCTCGGCGGCCTCGTTGCGTCCCAGTTCCTTCTGAATCGCCTTCAGCTTCTCGTTGAGGTAATACTCCTTCTGGGCGCGCTCCATCTGCCGCTTGACGCGGTTGTTGATCGTGCGGTCGACGTTCAGTTTCTCGATTTCGATTTCGAGGAGTTCGGCGATGCGGGTGAGCCGCTCGCCGGGATCGAGAATCTCGAGCAGTTCCTGCTTCTCCTCGACCGAAACCTGAAGATTCCAGGCGATGCTGTCGGCCAGGCGGTCGGGATCCTCGGTGCGAACCGAGGCGACGACGCTGTCGTAATTCAGGCTCTGGGCCAGCTTGACGTATTGCTCGAAGAGCGTGGTGACGCGCCGGGTCGTCTGCTCGATCTGGGGAGTGACTTCGACGCGGCTCTGGATCACCCGCAGCGCGGCGCGGAAGAAGCCCTCCTCGCTCGAAAGCTGCAGGATCTTGGCGCGTTCGGTTCCCTCGACCAGGACGCGAATATTCCCGTCGGGCAGCCGGACGCTCTGCACGATGCGGGCGAGCGTGCCGACCTGGAAAATCTCGTTCGGTTTGGGATCGTCGATCGAGGCGTCGTGCTGGGTGGCCAGGAAAATGCGCTTGTCGCCGGCGAGCGCCTCTTCGAGCGCGCGCACGGAAGCCTCGCGGCCGACGATGAACGGGGTCATCACCTGCGGGAAGATCACCATATCCCGCACCGGCATCATCGGCACCCGCTTCACGTCGCCTTTTTCGCGGCTGAACATTCGCGCTTTTTCCCGCGTCTCTCTTATCCGGCTTTTTCGAACAGGGCCCAATTGATCTGCTGCGTGCGGACCATCTCGCTGGTGACGACAAACTCGCGGACGCGCCGCTGGGACGGCAGATGGTACATCAGGTCGAGCATGAGGTCCTCGAGGATCATCCGCAATCCGCGCGCGCCAACCTTGCGCTGCAAGGACATCTCGGCCACGGTTTCGAGCGCGTCGTCGGTGAATTCCAGGCGCACGCCTTCAAATTCGAACAGCTTCTGGTACTGCCGCACCAGCGCGCTCTTCGGCTCGCGCAGGATGCGGATCAGCGCCTGCTTGTCGAGGTCCTCCAGCACGCCGACCACCGGCAGCCGGCCGACGAATTCCGGGATCAGCCCGTAGTGAATCAGGTCGATGGGCTGCACCTGCTGGAGCAGGCCGATATTGCGCCGCGACGGCGCTGTCGGCTCGCCGGTCGTGTGGAAACCGACCGAGCGCTGGCCGATGCGCCGCTCGATCATCCGCTCGAGGCCGACAAAGGCCCCGCCCAGGATGAACAGCACGTTGGTGGTATCGACCGGGATGAATTCCTGGTAGGGATGCTTGCGCCCGCCCTGCGGCGGAACGTTGGCGACCGTTCCTTCGAGGATCTTCAGCAGCGCCTGCTGCACGCCCTCGCCGGAAACGTCGCGGGTGATCAAGGGGCTCTCGTCCTTCTTCGAGATCTTGTCGATTTCGTCGATATAGATGATGCCCTGCTGCGCCTTGGCCACGTCCCAATCGGCGCTCTGCAGGAGCTTCAGAATGATGTTCTCGACGTCCTCGCCGACATAGCCCGCCTCGGTGAGCGTGGTGGCGTCGACGATGGCGAACGGCACCTCGAGCATGCGCGACAGCGTTTGCGCCAGCAGCGTCTTCCCGGTGCCGGTCGGCCCGATCAGCAGGATATTCGACTTCGAAACCTCGATGTCGCTCGCCTGGCGGTTCAACTGGATGCGCTTGTAATGGTTGTAGACGGCCACCGCCAGCTTCTTCTTCGTCTTATCCTGCCCGATGACGTAATCATCGAGAAACTGCTTGATCTCGGGCGGACGCGGCAGATGTTTCCCCGTCGCAGGTGTGGCGGCCTGCTCCTTCTTCTCCTCGTCGAGGATCTGCTGGCACACGCGCACGCACTCATTGCAGATGTAGGCGCGGGCCGTATCCGAAGGTGAACTGATGAGCTTCTCCACCTGTTCCTGCGTCTTATGGCAGAAAGAACAGCGGAGCATGTCGTCCCCGATTTTCTTCAAGATTGGTGGCTCCTCCGCCTCTGGGCTGGCACGGTGAGTCCCATTGTAGGACGCACCGGGCCGGAACGGTGCCACGGGTTCAACCCCCCGAGGTAACCGATAAGAACGCGCTCAGGGATGCTTGACGATAATTTCATCAACGATCCCGTATTCCTTGGCCTGTTCGGCGGTCATAATGAAATCCCGCTCGGTATCCCTGTCGATCTTCTCGACCGGCTGGCCGGTGTGCTTGGCCAGGATATGGGCCAGCACGGACCGCATCCGCAGGATCTCCTTCGCGGTGATATCGATATCGGTGGCCTGCCCGGAAACTTGAGAAATCCACGGCTGGTGGATCAGCACGCGGGCGTTCGGCAGGCAGAAACGTTTCTTGGGCGCCCCGGCGGCCAGAAGCACAGCGGCGATCGAGGCCGCCTGGCCAATGCAGATGGTCACGACGTTCGGCCGGACGAACTGCATGGTGTCGTAAATGGCCATGCCCGCGGTGATCGACCCGCCCGGGGAGTTGATATATACGGAAATATCCTTTTCCGGGTCCTCGGCCTCCAGGAACAGCATCTGGGCCGTGGCGAGATTGGCGACGTGGTCGTCGATCGGCGTGCCGATAAAAATAATGTTGTCGCGCAGAAGCCGCGAATAGATGTCGTAGGCGCGCTCGCCCCGATTGGTCTGTTCCACCACCATCGGGATAAGAGTCGTCGCCCTGTAAATGCTATCGTCGGAATGTCTCATGGCTGAATTCGGAAAGTTTGGGGAAGTTCGTCGCTACCCATTTTTTGGAGCGGCGAGGATCCGGGCCTGCTGGTAGAGCCAATCGAGTGTCTTTTCGCTACGAAGCTTCGATTTCATCGTATCGGCCGCTCCTTCCCTTGTCAAGCGAGCCCGGACCGCAGCAATATTCTCTCCGCTGCGCTCCGCAATAGCTTGCAATTCGCTTTCCAGTTCCTCCTCGGTTGCATCGATGCTTTCCGCCGTAGCAATCCGGTCCAGCAGAAGCTCCGCCCGCACGTCGCCCTCAGAGCGTTCCCGCTGCTGGCGCCGCAGCGACACCCAATCGATGTTCACGCCACGCGGATCGATGCCCTGCGCGATCAGCCGCCGCACCGCCCGTTCCAGCCGCGCGTCCATTTGCCGTTCGACCAGCGCCTCGGGCACGGGGAAGGCGTGCCGGCTGATGAGCAGATCGACGATCTTTTCCTGCGCGAGCAATTTCTGGTGTTCGTCGCGAGCCGCTTCGAGCTGCTGCTTCACTTTCTGCTTCAATTCCTCGAGCGTTTCCGCTTCCCCGGTATCCTTCGCGAACTCGTCATTGATCTCCGGCAGCTTCCGCTCCTTCACCGCAATCACTTCCGCGTTGAACTGGAACGTCTTTCCGCCCAGCTTCCGTTCGGGATAGTCGTCCGGGTAGCGGACCTCGAAGCGGCGGTGCTCGCCGGCATTCGCGCCGCGCAGATTCTCCGTAAACGCGGCGACGGTTTCCTCCGAGCCCACGTGGCAAAGCGCATTATCCATGCGGATCGGCTCGCCTCCGCCCTCCGGCGTGCCGAACATCTTCAGCACGGCGTAATCGCCATCCTGGATCGGCCGCCCCTCGACGGGAACGAACGAAGCCGCCTGTTCGCGCTTTTCCTCGATCGCGCGGTCGACGTCGGCGTCGGTCACCTCCGCCGATTCCATCTCAATTTCGACATTCTTGTAGTCGCCCAGCTCGAATTCCGGCAGCACTTCGAACCGCGCCTTGAACTTCACCCCTCCGGACTCTTCCCAGTCCACCTTTTCGACCTGCGGCCGCGTGACGGGAACGAGCTTCGCTTCGCCGAGCGCCTGCTCGAGCCGGTTCGGCACGAGTTCCTGCAGCACCTCGCTCTTGATCTCTTCGGCGAAGCGGCGCCGGATCAGGGTGACCGGCGCCTTCCCCGGCCGAAAACCGGGAATGCGCGCCACGCGAGCCAGATCCTTGGCGATTTTTTCGATTTCCGCCTGCACCTTCTCGGCGGGGATGTCCAGTTCCACTTCTTTCCAGCAGGAGGTTTCTGTCGTTTCAGCCATTGAGTTGAGCACCAGTGTGCTGCGCGCAACCGAAAATCCTGAGATCGAAAACCAGGGGAGAGCGGTTCCGCGGAAGGTAAATGTCATGATAGGGGAGCCTCAGCCAACCGGTCAAGCGGCCTCGGCCGCATGCGTTGACTTGGGACCGTGCTCTCCCGTAGCATCAGGCCATCGACCCGTGATCGGACAAACGGTTTCGCATTACCGCATTCTCGAGAGGGTTGGCGGCGGCGGCATGGGGGTGGTCTTCAAGGCCGAAGACTCCCGGCTCGGCCGCATGGTCGCCCTGAAGTTCCTGCCGGAGGAGATGGCGAACGACCGGCAGTCGCTCGAGCGTTTTCAGCGCGAGGCCCGCACCGCCTCCGCCCTGAACCACCCCAACATCTGCACCATCTACGATATCGGCGAGCACAACGGCGCTCCCTTCATCGTCATGGAGCTGCTCGAAGGCGAAACGCTCAAGCAGCGCCTCACCGGCCAGCCGATCGAGTTCGACCAGATGCTCGAACTCGCCCTGCAGATCGCCGACGCCCTCGACGCCGCCCATTCGAAAGGCATCATTCATCGCGACATCAAGCCGGCGAACATTTTCCTCACTGCGCGCGGCCGGGCCAAGATTCTCGATTTCGGCCTGGCGAAACTCGCGCCGAAATCCGTGCGCGCCGCTGAAACAATGGGCGCGACGGCTGCGACCGATGCCGGCCTCGCCGAAAATCTCACCAGCCCCGGCTCGGCGCTCGGCACCGTCGCCTACATGTCGCCCGAACAGGCGCGGGGCGAGGAAGTGGACGCGCGAAGCGACCTTTTCTCGTTCGGCGTGGTGCTTTACGAGATGGCCACGGGCCGTCAGGCTTTCGCCGGCAACACATCCGCCGTCGTCTTCGACGCGATCCTGAACCGCACTCCGCTCCCGCCCCTGCGCCTGAATCCGCGCCTGCCCGCCGAGTTCGAACAGATCGTCCTGAAGTCGCTCGAAAAGAACCGCCGCGATCGCTATCAAACCGCGGCGAGCATGCGCGCCGATCTCGACCGGCTGAAACACGATTCCGGCTCCGGCCGCGCCGCCGCTGCCGCACGCCAGGGGAAGCTCCTGGCCGTCCTCTATTTCGAGAACCTGAGCGGTGCCAAAGAAGACGAATATTTCCGCGACGGCATGACCGAGGACATCATCACCGAGCTGCTGAAGATCAAGGGCTTGCAGGTGTTCCCCCGCGCCACGGTGCTCGCCTATCGCGACAAGCCCGTCACCGCCCGCCAGCTCGGCGAGGAACTGAACGCCGCGCACGTCCTCAGCGGCACCCTCCGCCGCGCCGGCAACCGCCTCCGCATCAACGCCCAGCTCCTCGACGCCTCCACCGACCTGCCCATCTGGGCCGAGCGATACGACCGCGAACTCGAAGACGTCTTCGCCGTCCAGGAAGACATCGCCCGCAGCATCGCCCAGGCCTTGCGCATCACCCTCTCGCCCCAGGAAGAACAGAAGATCGCGCAGAAGCCGACCGACAACCTGCAGGCCTACGACTATCTGCTCCGCGGCCGCAACTACGCCCGGCGCGAAAATCTGGAATTCGCCATGCAGATGTTCGAGCGCGCCGTGCAGCTCGACCCGAATTTTGCGCTAGCCCACGCCGGCATCGCCTACGTCTGCGGATTTCAGTACGAACTCCACGGCCATGATCCGCGCTGGATAGAGAAAGGTCTAGCGGCCTGCGAACGCGCCTTCGCGCTCGAGCCGGAACTGCCCGAGGCGCTAGCCGCGCGCGCCCGCCTCTTCTATGTGAAACAGGATTACGACCGCGCCATCGAGTACGCCCGCAAAGCGATCGAGCGGAAACCCGATTGCGAAGGCGCCTACACGACGCTGGGCAAGGCGCTCTTTGCCTCCGATCGCTGGCAGGAAGCGGCATCGCTGGTCGAGAAGGCGATCGAAGCGAACGGTGAGGATTACAACGTCTATATTCCCTACGGAAATGTGCTGCGCGCGCTGGGAGATGATGCGGGTGCCCTTCGATTGAACAGCAGGCTGATTAGTGTGCTCGAACGCCAACTCGAGATGGTTCCCGAGGACGTGCGTGCGCGCATTTTGCTGGCCGCGATGTACGCGAAAGCAAACCGGGGCGAAGCCGCCGTTCGCGAACTCGAACGCGCCGTCGCCATGCGCCCCAACGATTCGAATACCCTCTACAACGCCGCCTGCACCTACGGCGTGCTGCAGATGAAACAGGAAACCCTGGAGATGTTCCGCCGGTCGGTCGAAGCCGGTTTCGGCGACCTGGACCTCGCCGCCCGCGACACCGATCTAGCGTGCGTCCACGCCGATCCCGAATTCCAAAAGATCATCCAGTCCCACCGGCCGTCAGCATAATCCGCGCTTCCCTTGTGGGTTTTTTGCCGTCCCCTCTGACATCTCCAATCTCAAATCTGAGATCATGCCGCCCTCGTCCCGCCTCCCCGCACCACCCCGAAGGTCGTAGGGGCACGTTGCACGTGCCCGCGTCTTTCTCGGTGTCCTCCACGCGCTTTCCTCCGCGCCCACTGCGTCGCCGCTTTTCTCCGAAGATCGTAGGGGCACCGAAGGCGCGCTCTATCTCGGCGCACTGAGGATGATTGCGGATGGTGCATTTGCCGGCGTGCATGTGGGGGTCGGGGTCCTGCGGAGACGGCTTGGGGGCGTGCGGTGGTTTTGGTCTTGCGGCGCGCGGCATGGCGGCTCCTTATAGGAAAAGTTTTAGCGGAATGGCGGGGCAGAGGCGAGAGCAGCGTCTACGTGGACAGTGGCGGGTGGCCAGGTGCTATTGCGCAGCCTGCTCGGGCTGCCTTCAGGGGCTGAAGCCCCCTTGTTTCACAAGGCTGTTTGTCAGGGCTAAAGCCCTGACCCCCGAAAGCGAGGAGTTTTGCAATAGCTTCCAGTCGTCCGGCTTGGCAAGGCTACGGCGGGCAGGAGAATCGATACGCGTGCGATTTTTTCGGGGCGGAAGTTGTGCGTTTTGTAGGAGATCGATTTTTAAAATCGGTGCGCTATTCGAGTTTGAGGAAGTTGAGGGTCAGAGTCGAGAGTTCAGGGTGACGGTTTTCGGAGTGGATGCTCCGGCGCGTCAGCTTAGCAGGTGAAGAGCCGGTTATCAGTTGTAAATTCACAGTAAGGCTCAAGTGGCTGGTGGCGGAAAGAGGAAAGCTTCAACTCGGAGGCGCGGAGGAAGCGCGGAAACCACGGATCCGCGGATTACGCGGATATCGCGGACAAGGCCGTGGTCCGTGGCAAAAACCAGGGTCATTCCGAGTAGCCAAAAGCGACGAGGAATCTGCTGTCCGTCGGCACCCTCCCCGCTACGCCGTTCCTCCGCAGTCCGTCCACCCGCACCCCGAAGATCGTAGGCGCACCCTGCGTTGCCGGCGTAACGAGAAACGCCCGGGCGATCTCCTCCGTCTGCTTCTGCTGAGTTGTTCGGGCACAGGCGGCATCTGGCCCGAACTAGCAACGGAGCGGCTCGACACAACTGCGCTCGGGCTTCCTTACCCACAATTCAGTGGCCCGCCAACGGTTCGTTTTTCAACACCCAGCGCATGCTCGGCCAGTACGACCCAAACGCGTACGGCATCGAAAGCTAAAAACCCTCGGGAGCCTCACCTCCCGGGGGAAAACTCCGGGACCGCCGGCGGGTGTTGCCGAATCCGAAGGAGTCCCCACGTTGTTGTCCGCGGGCCCGCCGACAGGATGTAATATGGGGCGCCTAGGAGGACAATGAAAACGGTTCCAGCGTTAATCGTGAATCAGTGGTTGCCGGAATGGGAGGGAGCTAAGTATGAGCCGGCACCGCCCCGAGCGAAGCCAGAGCCGCACTTCTACATCTTCTCCATCAGCGCGTATGACCTCAAGAGGCTCACGGGCATCTACCGTCGGGACCCGGCGAAACCTCCCGCCGAGGACATGGGTGTTCAGAGAAGCCACGATCCCGATCGCTCCGCGGAGATCCTAAGATACCTCGTGAGCGGATTTCCGCTGTCCCGTATAGACCCTAAGAAGCTTGTTGACCTTGACGAGATCCACACATTGCAGATGCCGGGATGGCTCCCCACCGCCATTGTGGTCAATATCCTGAAGCCGGGAGACCGACGGGGGCCCAAACAGAGACCGGTCTCGCAGGAACACCTGGTAGCGGTGGAAGGGGTAAGTGCCTCGGAAGCGAGTTTGGTTCTTCCCACCGGTCTGGAAGGCGAGGACTGGCAACCGATGATCCACCCCATAGAGGTCATAGACGGCCAACATCGCCTTTGGGCGCTCGAAGAGCCTGAAGGGGAGAACGAAAGGTGGCCCGAAGCATTCAGAGAAAAAATCCGCCAGCTTGAGATTCCAGTTGTTGCATTCCACGGACTGGACACTTCCTGGCAGGCGTATCTCTTTTATACGATAAACCAGCTCTCCAAGAGGATCGACACAAGCATGGTGTTCGATCTCTATCCTCTGCTCAGAACGGAGGACTGGCTGCTGCGTTTCGAAGGGCCGAATATTTACCGCCAGACTCGGGCGCAGGATTTGACGATCCTCCTCTGGTCGCATCGTGAAAGCCCCTGGAAAGACAGGATCATCAGACTGGGGGGACGCGAGAGGGGCAAGGTGACACAGGCGGCATTCATAAACAGCTTAATGGCCTCTTTCATCCGAAGATACTTCTCTCAGGGGAGTCGGATAGGTGGCTTGTTTGGGGGGTCCAAGGGGACGCACGAGACGGAGCTCAACTGGAAAAGAGAGCAGCAGGCCGCGTTTCTAATAATGTGCTGGAAACAGATCCACGATTCGGTTACCAAAACCAACGCTGAATGGGCGGTGGCGCTGCTGAGCAGGTATGAGAAGCAGCGAAAAGAACTCTCCGCGGATCAGCGCCGGGAGCTCTTGTTCGCCGGTCCGGACACGCAGCTCGCTGCAGACCAAGGAGTCCGCGGCTACATGAGGGTGATTAACGACCTCCTGTGGTTGGCGGAGGACGACGACCGACTGGACTTACGTGAGTGGGATTGGTCGAGAAAGACAAAACAAGATGACGATGCGGCGGTCAGCGACGCGCTGCGCCAGCTCGAGCTCCAGTGTCGGAAAACAGTGAGGTTTGTGGGGAGCCTAGCGCGAATTCTCGCGGGCTTTGATTGGCGCCTTCCATCGGCTCTCGACCCGAAGGACGAAAGCTATGCCGTGCAGGCTAGCTACCGCGGGAGCAGTGGCTACCGCGAGATCTATCGAAGAATTCTCGAGTCTGTCAGAGGGAGGGGGGAGGAGCCTTTCGCGGAGATAGCGGGGCGGACACTGCAGAGACTCGGATACGAGTTCGAGGAGGCAGGGGACTAGTGCCGGGGCCAACCGTAGAGATAGCGGACGCTGTCTCGAATGCGTCCCCCGATTCCGTTGTCGAGGCAGCGGCTCGCCTAGGCACGGCCTCGCCTAGTTGGCCATTCCTCGAGGCGGGAAGCTCCTTGTTGCAGGGTCCGCCGCTCAGATTCATCGAGTCGCTGTTCGGTCAGAGCCCTCCAGCTCAACAGAAGGAGGAGCTTGCCCAATATCTCGCACTCTCGGCGGCTTGTCACGCGTTGGATGGGTGGAGATACATTTCGCAGTCTTCGCTGGCATTCTTGTGCGGCTCGCGCGCGCAAGCCCTGCACCTCGCATACTACGCCGAACTTCGGGCAGCGCTCGCCATTCTGGCCCGTTCAGGGATTGGGGTCCTGAATAGGAAACACTTCGCCCTGACTTCTGCGGGCGATGTCCTTTGGTTCAAGGGGCTTACTCACGAGGTGGCATGGAAGGCTATCGACTCATGGGCCACCCAGCCTAGTTGCGGACCCGAGGTCGTTCGCAGTTTCTCCTCCTTGGAGATAGCCGGCGACGAGTGGGCGAGTGCAACGGGGGCAACGATTGCTACGATTGGCGAGCACTGGATCAAGAACTGGAGCATTGACCTTCACTCACTGCACGTGGATAGAAATCTTCGGAACGAAGCAAGCTATAGACCGAACCTCAGGAGCGACGCTCTGGCTCTTGCGTCCCGCCAAGATCTTCGATTCGTTATGGACGTAAGCTACGCCACGAGTCCCTTGAGCGGGGGAGAATTTGACGTAGTCGACCGTGCAGTCATAAATGACTTCTGCCGAAAGTCTTACAAGCTGCTCAACGATCCTCCTCGCAGGCCGACTCTCGAGGCGTTCTGGGGGGGCATAGCGGAATGGATCCGCACCAATAAAGGGAAGTCCGGCAGCGAAGCGATCGAGATCGTAAAGTCAATCCGGTACTCGCATCTCGATCCCGGCGGGAGCATCGTAAGAATCGCCCATTTGAGGAACAAAGGGTTGACCGGTGTATTCAGTAGGGGCTTACTTCTTCTACGTCTGGCAAGCGCACTGCTTCGGTCGCATTGGCAGGAGGTACGAAGACGGCGGTCGCCACAACCGTGGCAGGACCGCTTGCTGCTTGACTATGCCGTGCACGCGCTAGTCTGTGATGCCGCCAGCCCTAGCAAGGACTACACTATCCTCCACGCAGACCAGGAACTCGCGATCACCGGTCTTGCCGACTGGCTGGCGGCTCAGTCCTCCTTCAATGCTTACCAACTATGGCGAGACCAATCGCATGCCCTTGTCGAACTATGCAGATTCGAACGAGCCGGGATGACGGCGGTCGCCCTGTGAAGTACATGGGTTCAAAACGGGCCATGCTCAGGAATGGGCTGGGGCAGGTGCTCCTGGCTCAAACAGCGAAGTCGAAGCGCCTCGCCGACTTGTTCTCTGGATCGGGTGCAGTGGCCTGGTATGCCGCGGAGCACACTGGCTGTCGGGTGTTGGCGGCCGACCTTCAACTCTTCGCGGCGTCATTAGCGGACGCAGTGATCCGCCGCGATAAACCTCTCGATGCGGAAGCGGTGTGGGAAGGATGGTCTCAAGATGCTTTAGACGTGGTCCGCCAGGATTCTTTGGTCGGCGAGGCAGAGGAGTTTCAAAGAAACAATTGGGAAAAAGCCCGCCGCCAGACCGTCAGCCGCGCCAGAGAGATCTCGGCTGCTTCCAACAGTCCCATCACGAGAGCCTACGGGGGCCACTATTTCTCGCCCTTGCAAGCCCTGACCCTGGACGCACTACGAAGTAGCCTGCCAGACAACCCATCGAAACGTAGCGTGGCGCTCGCCGCGCTTATCTGCGCAGCTAGCGAATGCGCCGCAGCACCCGGGCACACTGCACAGCCCCTTCGCCCGACGGAAAAGGGTGCAGAGTTTCTTTTCGATGCTTGGCGCAGGAACGTCCGCTCGCACGCCAAGTCCGCGCTAGAGCGTATCTGTCCAAAGCACGCACAAACGCCCGGGCGAGCGATGGTAGGGGACGCGGAGAGCGTCGCAGCGTTATTGAAGGCGGGCGATGTTGCATTCGTTGACCCGCCCTACTCCGGAGTTCATTACAGCCGTTTCTATCATGTGCTGGAGACGGTCGCACGCGGAAAGTGCGGCGAGATCGAGGGAGCCGGACGGTATCCTCCTTCGAGCGAGCGTCCAAAGTCAAATTTCAGCATCAAGTCAAAATCCAAGCAGGCATTTGAGAGATTGCTCGCAAAGCTTGCGGAGAGGAGCGTGCGGACGATAGTGACTTTCCCAGAGGAGGAAACTTCCAACGGACTCTCGGGGCCGATCGTAGAGGGGGTCGCAGGGAAATACTTTATGATTTCGAAGACCGTAGTAAACGGTCGCTTCAGTACTCTGGGGGGAAACTCAGAAAACCGCAAGGCGAGAATTCCCGCCTACGAAATCATTCTGACGCTGGAGCCGCTGGGCTAGGCGAAGTCACCAGGTGCGCCGCCACTCCTGGGGCCTCGCCGGGATGACTTCCATCGTTTGCAGATTGCATCCACAACAAGCGTAGCGGGAATGGCCGCGATTCCCACGGTGCCGCCGGTATGGTTGGGGTTGACTGGCTCCGGGCTTGTCGGGGCAGGCCCTGCTGCGAGCCTGAAGTCCCGCTCGTCTTTCCGCTAACCGTGAAGCCTTGCCCTTGCGGAATGCTCGGCCGCCCTAGAGTCTCCTTAGCCCCTGAAGCGGCCCGACAGGCATATTTCAGTCGGCCGGTGCCGTTGTTTCGCCCCCTCCGCCAACCGGTCATCCTGAGCGCGGGGTGCCTTCAGGGGCTGAAGCCCCCTTGTTTCGCAAGGCTTCTTGTCAGGGCTTCCCGAGCGAGCCGCTATTTACGTAGACCCTCCCCTCGCCCCCGCCCCGCACTTCCGGTAAAACTTTTCCCGGAAGGAGGCGCCATGTCACGCGCTGCCCAGGAAAATTCCGAGCCCGATCTCGCTCCCGTCCCCGACGGACCCGATCCCCACATGCACGCCGGCAAATGCACCATCTGCAAGCATCCCCAGCGAGCCGAAATCGAGCGCGCCTTCGTCAATTGGTGCAGCCCGCTCGAAATCACCAAAATGTTCGGCATTGCGAGCCGCACGACCATCTATCGTCACGCCCGCGCCCGCGGCCTCTTCGAGCTGCGCCTCCGCAATCTCCATTACGGCCTCGGCCGCATCGCCGAGCAAGTCGCAGACGTCAAGCCCTCCGCCGCCAACGTCATTGCCGCCTTCATCGCCATGGCGAAAATCAACGCCCGCGGCGAATGGTCCGGCGAACGCCGCTTCGAAGCCCGCGAAACCACCGAACGCGCCCACTGGGAACTCCTCTCCGCCGCCGCCCGCGAAAACGAACTCGAAGACACCCTCGCCGGACACCCCGCCCCCGTCCCGGCCGAACAGCTCCGCCTCCGCGAACATCACGCCAAGGTCACCGCGGAGTCGGCAGCAAGAGCAGCAGAAAAAGAAGCAGAAGCGGCAAAAGAGGCAGAGCCAAAAGAGGAAGCAGCGAAGCAAGAAGCGGAACATGTCGAAGAAGTGGAAGAAGCGGAGGAACTGGCCGAGGAACAAGAGGGCGAACAAGACGAAGAAACCCAACCGGAGCAAGCCACCCAGCCGGATAGCGTCGCCGCCTCCCATTCCCCAACAGCCCTTGCCCAAAACAAAAAGCCCGACGAGCCCGAATCCCCGCGGCCACATCCCATCCCTCAGCCCCCCGACTCCGCCCCTCGCCCGGAAGACAGTGGACCACCCCAGGTCGCCGGCCTTCCCTGGCCCTGGCCGCGCGAAAAAATCATCTTCGCCCGCCGCCGCGGCCGGCGCCCCGTAGTGCCCTGAAGAGCCTGTCAATATTGGCTGTCATTCCGAGCGAAGCGAGGAATCTGCTTTTCCGGAATTGCATGGGGAACAGCAGATTCCTCGTCGCCTTTGGCTCCTCGGAATGACAGCGGGCGATTTTTTCCGCAACCTGCTATTCCGCAACCTGGCCGCTCAATTCCCAGACCGGCGAGGAACCTTTGCGGCATAATAGGAACGCTGGGGCTGCCGAAGCCCGGAGGTATCCTTGAAGTTCTATTCGTTCCAGATCGTGATCGAAAAAGAAGCCGAAGACGAGGGCTACTTCGCCTACACCCCGAATGTGCCCGGTTGTTTTAGCAACGGGAAAACGATCGAGGAGACCAAGCGCAATATTCGCGAGGCCATCGAGCAGCACCTCACTTCCTTGCTCGCCCATGGCCAACCTGTCCCTACGGCCAATGACTATCTCCGCTTGCGTTGAATAGCCCCGAGAACCGCAGTAACTAATCCCACTTTTTCAATTTGGGCCAGATTTGCTGGAGGTTCCAGCGCAGGCCGTAGCAAACAAGGATGGGGGCGTGCTCGAGGCCGTAGGGATTTTCGTACGGCGCGCCGAGGGCTACGTTGGCGCACTTGTCGGCGAGCGAGGCGTAGTTGTCGCCGAGCACGATGATGACCGCGCCGGTGTAATTGCGCGGTCCCCAGAGCCAGTAGTTCTGGTGGACGCCGATCGAGGGCGGCAGGCCGTAGGCGGGGCCGTAGAAATCGATGGCGCCGGATTCGCCGTAGTTGTTGCCGACAATCGCGGCTTGCGCGCGATCCTCCGGCGGCAAATCCTGGTAGGTTTTCGCGACTGCGGCAGTCATTGCCCGCCAGCCGAATTGGTCGGAAAAATACTGCGGCAGGACGGCGGCCAGGTGGCTTTTCTCGGTGGCCTTGGCTTTGATCGGGAACCATTCGACGTAGCGGACGAGCGCCTGGACGGGCAGGATGGGCAGCGCCACCGGCGCGAAGAAAGCCCCCGCGGCAACCAGCACGGCGATCGATGCGGGACGCAGCCACGCCCGGCTCAGCCGCTCGAAGAAGCGGTCGAGAACGATCGCGCCGCCGGCGAACATCATGGGATAGGCGGGCGCGATGTAGTAGTCCTTCCCGTGGAGCACGAAGAAGACGACGTAAACGACGGCGAACGCCCAGCCCAGCGCGCGATAGGGGCGGCCCTCCGGCGCACGGAAGAAATAATAGATGCCGGCGAGCCAAACGGGCAGCGCAAAAATGTTCAGCAGAATGAACTGCTGAACGAAGAAGCCGAATGTGCCGGGCCAAAGGTCGCGGCCGCTTGCGTGGATGTTGTGCATCAGTTGAAGGAACGGCCAGCCCATGGCGAACTGCCAAACCAGATTCGGCAGCGCGATGAGCAGCGCCAGCGCGCCTCCGAGCCAAATCCATTCGGTGCGAAACTGCCGCCGCTCGCCGCCGAGCAGAAGACCCGCAACCACGGCAAACCCAAAGACGGCCATCGAGTATTTGTTTTCGAGGCCAAGGCCGGCCAGCGCGCCGAACCAGATCCAGAGCCGCTGGTCGCCCGTTTTCACGATGCGGATCACCAGCCACGCGCAGCCCATCCAGAACAGCGGCTCGAAGGCGTTCATCGTCATCAGGTACGCCAGGAGGAGATAGACCGGCGCGACGATGACGCATACCGCGGCGAGCACCTGCGCGAAACGGTTGCCGCCAAGTTCGCGCGTGATGCGCCCGGTGAGCCAAACGAGCGCGGCTCCGGCCAGCGCCGCCGGCGCGCGCAGGGCGAAGAGCGAGTTGCCAAGCAGGTGCCGCGTGAGCCGAACGACGAGCGCGACGAGCGGCGGCTGGTCGACGTAGCCAAAGGCCAGGTGCTTGCTGCAGGCGATGTAATACAGCTCGTCGCGGAAGAAATCGTAGCGGCCGGCGACGGCCAAGTGCAGCAGGAGCGTGGCAAGGGAAAGATAGACGACGATGGCGGGCCCGCTCGTCCACCGGGATTCGGACGTGGGCGAGCCGGTGGAAGCCGGCGAAGCGGCAGGAACTGTCGGCGTCGAGCCCATTTTCGCCGACTATGATGCCTTAGGTGAGGGGCAGTGGCTAGTGGTGGCGAGGTGCAAAACCTTGGGCGGCGGCTAAGGCAGGCGACCGCAGGTCGCCCCTACGAGCACCGCCGGTCCCATACAGGGATATCCCCGTCCCTATGCACGAGACGGGGACTAGCTGGTTTTGCTTTCGGGGTAGAGGCGCTCGAATTCGGGCTCGCCGTGCAGGAGGGCGAGATCGGGATCGCGGCGAACCCAGTCGGAATCCTTGAAACCGGCGTTCCAGGCCTTGGAGAGCGCCTCGACGGCTTCCGATTTCTTATTCAGCATGCACAGAACGCAGGCCACGTTATAAAGGACGGTCGCTTCGGTGGGCCGCAGCGCCAGCGCGAGACTCACCTCGCGTGTGGCGTCATCCACGCGATTGATGGCGGCGTAGTCTCCGGCGAGAATTGTGCGCGCGCGGGCATCCTCGGGCACGCGTTTCAAATGCTCTTCCATCGCCTGGATCCGGCGCATGCGCATATTCCGGACCGCTTCCTCTTTCCCCAGAGCCCCGAGCGCATTGGTGATCGGCACGTAAACGTTGTAATCGCTTCCGCTCGCCTCGATGGCTTCTTCGGCAATATTGGCCAGCTCCTGGTATCGCCCGGAGGCGAACAAGGCGCGGCCGAGCAGGTAGTAGGCGCCTTCGCAATCGCGCTTCCGCTCGATGGCTTGCTGAGCGCAGCGGACCGCATCGTCGTACTGCTGGCTGGCGTAGAGGATCCAGGCTTGCGCCACCAGCACCTCGGGCTGCTCCGGCTGAAGGGCGACGGCGCGCTGCGAGGCGGCCATCGCTCGCCCGATCCACGACGTTTCGCGCAGGTAGTGGTAGTAATTCTGCGCGCAAACGTTAGCGATCAAGGCATAACCGAGCGCGAAATTCGGATCCTGCGCCACCGCGTTTTCGAACATCTGGAGCGCGAATTCCAGGTCCTGGCGCGTGAGCCGGCGGGCGTAGCTCTTGCCCCGCAAGTAGAGATCGTAGGCCTGGAGGTCTTCGGTCGGCTTGGCGGAAATTTCCGCCTGCTCTTGCGGCGACAGCGTAATCCGCAGCGCTTGGGCGATCTTGCGCGCGATTTCGTCCTGAACCTCGAACACGTCTTTCATTTCGCGGTCGTAGCGCTCGGACCAGAGCGGGAAATCGGTGCGCGTATCGACGAGTTGGGCGTTGATCCGCAGCCGGCTGCCCGCGCGGCGCAGGCTGCCTGTCAGAACATAGGCGGCCTTGAGTTGCTGGCCGATCTGCGCCGGCGTCACCGTTTTATCGCGGAAGGCGAGGACGGTGGGGCGGGAGAAAATGTTCAAACCTTTGATTTTGGACAGCTCGGTGATGATGTCTTCGGTGATGCCGTCGCGCAGATATTCGTCTTCCTTCACGCCGCTGAGATTTTCGAAGTAGAGAACCGCGATCGATTTCTGCGCCTGCCGGATGGCGGCGCTCGAATCGCTGGCCTCGGCCGCACGCCGTCCGCCGGATTCGACGTCGCGTTTCAGGCGGATCAGGTCGGTTTTGAAATCGGTCGCGGTCTGGTAGCGCAGGTTGCGGTCCTTTTCCAAGGCCTTGTCGAGGATGCGACCGAGTTCGCCCGGCAGCGCCGGATTCACCTGAGCGGCGGAGACCGGCGCGCGGTTCAGGATCGCTTCGTAGACCATGGCCATGGTGTCGCCGTGAAACGGCAAGGTTCCCGTCGCCATCTGGTAGAGCACCGTGCCGAGCGAGAACAGGTCGGTGCGCGCGTCGACGAGTTGTCCGCGCGCCTGTTCGGGAGACATGTAGGACACGGTTCCGAGCGTCGTGCCGGGACTGGTGAGTTCTTCCGGGACGGGCATCGTGTCCAGTTGCGAATTGGCGGGCGAACCGTCGGCCGCTCGCTGCACTCGCTCGATCTTCGCCAGGCCGAAGTCGAGAATTTTCACCTGGCCGCGCGAGTTCACGAAGATGTTGGCGGGCTTGATATCGCGGTGAACGATGCCCTTGGCGTGGGCGGATTCGAGCGCGTCGGCGATCTGAATGGCGAGGGAGAGGATCTGTTCGACGGCGAATGGCTGGCGCCCGATCATCTGCGCGAGCGTTTGCCCCTCGAGCAGCTCCATCGCGATGAAGTGCTGCCGGTCGTACTGCTCGATCGCGTATACGGTGCAGATATTCGGATGGTTGAGCGCGGAGGCGGCGCGCGCCTCGCGCTGGAAACGCTCGAGCGATTGCGTGTCCTGCGCAAGCTCCTGCGGCAGGAATTTCAGCGCAACGCGACGGCCCAGATGCGTGTCTTCCGCTTCGTACACCACGCCCATGCCGCCACTGCCGATTTTCCGCACGATCGAGTAATGAGAGAGGGACTTGCCGACCATCGAATCCATGGTAGTGGCGAGCGTAGAAGGCGGCAAACGGTCTGTCAAGAAGAAGGCCTGCGCGGCAGGGCGGCTGAGGCGGTTCCCGGGAAGCGGCTGGAGGGCGTTGAAACGTTCGAGATGTTAAGAAGAAATATATTGACTTTTCATTCATCAATATGACGAACTAGCCGCGCGACACGATAAGAATCGCGATCGCGGGGTGTTGAGCAGCAGTCGGCGTGGGGATTTAGTCGCTGCTTGCAGGTCGTTGCAGGTTCCGGATGGTGCAAACGGTATTCATCGTCGCGGCGAACCGTTTCTTCCGGGAGTCGCTTTCCTGGCTCTTCGGGAAGGAAGAGGGATTCTCTCCGTGCTCGGCGCCGAGGATTTCTCGGCCCGCAGCCTGCAGGAAATTGTGCGCCTCGATCCCGACCTCGTCGTCGTCACGCCGGACTGGCACGACGTGGAATTCCAGGCGACCCGGGCGGTTCGCTCGGCCGTGCCGCACGCGAAGGTGCTCATGATCAGCATGATGGACGACCAGGACGTTTTTCTGCGCGCGGTGCGAGCCGGCGCCGTGGGCTATCTGCTCAAGGATGCTTCCGCCGAGGAAATCGTGGCGACGGTCCGCCATCTGGCAGCCAATTCGGCCGTCTGTCCGCGCCACCTCGAGCACGTTCTGTTCGATTACATCGCGGCCGGCGCACCCTCCCGCGCCAGCCTCACCCTGCGCGAGCGCCAGTTGATCGCGCTGATCGGCGAAGGGCTGACGAACAAGGAAATCGCCGCGCGGCTGCATCTCTCCGAGCAGACGGTGAAGAATCACGTCCACAGGATCCTGCGCAAGACCGGCTCCTCGAATCGCACCTCTCTCTCTCAAATGGCCCAGGCGAAATCCGCCTCTGTCTCCGCCGGCGAGCCGCGTTCGACCTCGATTTCCTGATTGACCGCTGCAAAAGGAATGTCCTCAAGCTGTCATTCCGAGCGCAGCGAGGAATCTGCTTTCCCCTGCGGAACCAACACGAACAACCTCTCGCGTCCGTCCCACTCGCCGTCGCAGTGTCTTGTCTCCCGAGTAGTACGGTAACGGGTACTTTCTATTCTTCCTATTCCGTTCCCTGCAATTAGACCGGTCCTCGAAAAAACGAACCGAACCGAAATTGAGCCGCGCTGAACCTTGTTCGCGTTTTCCTTTCTCACCACAATGCCGCTGGCTCAAGGAGAAACACGATTCGTCTTCTCATCGCCAGTCCGACCCGCGTACTTCGGGATGTTCTCTACGGAACGATCCGGAAAGAGCCGGATATGGAAGTGGCGGGAGAAGTTTCCGACGAGGGCACGATCCTGGCCGCCGCGGAATTGACGGACCCGGATTGCCTCGTCATCGCTCTCGAGCAGACCGGCGTTCCGATGGCTTTTTGCCGGGAGCTCCTCGGTCGGAACAACCACGCGAGAATCCTGGCCATTTCCGAAGCCATCGACGTTGCCGCGCTTTGCTGGTGGTCGGAGGGGGACGTGCGATGCACCTACATGCGGGCGTCGCGCGAAAACCTGCTGTCGGCCATGCGGAACCCGCTGTTCTGACGGCGCGCGATCGCCGGCGCGGCCGGCGCGGCGGCCGAATGAGAAGGAGGACGAGATGCGAAGAAGAACGCTGGCCGGCGTCATCGGCTCGCTGCTGCTCGCCTTCGGTCCCGCCGCCGCTGTTCCCCCGGCATCGCCACTCGGCTCGATGAGCAGCCGTGGCGCGGTCGAGGTGAACGGCGTGCCCGCTCCCAATGGCATGAACGTATACGCCGGGAATCGGATCGTCACCGCTCGGGGAGCAGTCGCTGTCGTCATGCTGGCGCGCGGCGGAAAGCTCGCGTTGGGCAGCGCCACTTCGGCCTTGCTTACAGGCCTTCCCGAAGAGCTGCTCGTGAAACTCGATCGTGGGGTCGTCGACGCGGTCAGCGAAGCGAAAGCTCCCGTCGTCGTGGAGGTCGGAGGCGTGACAATTCGCGCGCGGGACCGGGACGGCGCGTTCGAGGTCGTCGCGAAGGGCCGCTCTTTGCGCGTCGTCGCCCGGCGCGGCCCGGTGCTGGCCGAAGCGGCCAATCAAACCGTGAGCATCGCTGAAGGGAAAACGATGAAAACCAGCGTTGCGCCCGCGGCAGAAGGTTCGGGCGGTGACATGAAAACCATCGTGATCGTGGCCGGGGCGGCGGGAGCCATCGGACTGGGCGCGGCGGTCGATTCGCTTTCCGGATCGAGCAAGCAAACCTGCGTCTCACCGAGCCAGTTGTCTTGCCCCTAACCGGCCGGGACGTTTGATGGAAGAAGGAGACTCGTGAGCAAGCTTCAAACAGCGTGGGAAACAAGCCGAACCTGGATCTCCCGCCAGGAAGCCGCGCTGCTGCTTCTGCTCACGCTGTGCTGCTCGCTTCCGGCGGCGGCGCGGCAACGCTCGGAGCCCGCGGAACCGCAAGCCTCGGCGCCTTCGCCGCAGCGTTCCGGTTCCGTTGAGACCAGCCGCGATTACAACCAAAAACTTCGCCGGTTTCTCCCGAGTTCCGGCGCCGATCGCGCCGCCTCCGCGCTCGATTACCGGATTGGCCCGGAAGACCTGCTCGAAATCTCCGTTTTCGAGGCGCCCGCTCTGAACCGCACCGTGCGGGTTTCGGCCGATGGAGACATTTCGCTGCCATTGCTCGGCGCGGTCGAGGCGGCCGGACTGACGTCGCGCCAACTGGAAGCGGTACTCGAGGAACTGCTGCGGCGTTCCTACATGAAGGATCCGCACGTCGGCGTGTTCGTCGAGCAAATCAAGAGCCATCCCGTCTCGGTGTTCGGCGCCGTCGAGAGGCCGGGCGTCTATCAGATTCGCGGAGCGAAGACGCTCGTCGAAGTGCTGTCGATGGCGCAGGGCCTGGCGAGCGATGCGGGCGATACGGTGATCGTGGAACGCCGCGGCGGCCTGGCGCTTTCACGGAATGCCGGCGGCGATTCGGCGGGCGGATCGCGCGGCCGGTCCGCATCCGGGCGGCAAACGATTCGGATTCCCCTCGAGGGCCTGCTCGATTCGGGCAATCCTCGCGACAACGTGCTCGTCTATCCGGGCGACGTGGTGAAGGTCACGCGCGCTGGCATCGTTTACGTTGTCGGCGAAGTGAAGAAGCCGGGCGGCTTCACGCTGAAGACCAACGAAAACATTTCCGTGCTCCAGGCGCTGGCCCTGGCCGAAGGCCTGACGCGAACATCGGCCGCCAAACATGCACTGATCATCCGCACCGCCAGGACCTCCGGAAAGCGCGAGGAGATCCTCATCGACCTCGACAAGATTCTGAAAGGGCGCGCTCCGGACCCGCTGCTGCACGCGCGCGACATCGTCTTCGTTCCGAACAGCACGGGCCGCGCGGCGTTTTACCGCGGCGCCGAGGCGGCGCTTTCGATCGCGGGCGGCGTGATCGTCTACAGGAGATAGCGTGACGGAAAACGACAGAATCCGGCTTTTCGACCCGGCGCCACATCCCGATCGCCATCACGAACTTTTGCCGGTTGCGGCCGTCGAAGCGGCTCCCGATTTGCGCGCTTACGGCCGAATCCTCTGGAAACGACGCTGGACGGTGCTTTCGGTGCTGTTCGTCACGCTGACGGCGGTGCTGCTCTACACGGTGAAGCAGAAACCCCTCTATCGCGCCCAGGCGACGCTCGAAGTCGAGCAGGAGAATCCGAACATCGTCACGGTCGAGCGGCTCTTCGAGCTGCAAAGCGTTTCGCCGGACTATCTCGAGACGCAATACAAGATCCTGCGCAGCCACACGCTGGCCCGCCAGGTGATCGAGCAGATGCACCTGGACCGCACGAAGGAATTCAATCCGCCGCCGCGCGTGTGGCCCTGGCATGTGAGCGCCGAAAACGCGCGCGGCGCCGCGCGGATGGCCCCCGCCGATTCCGCCGGCGAGCAGCGCGTTCTGCGGAAATTCGAGGATCGCCTGAGCGTCGATCCCGTGCGCCGCAGCCTGCTGGTACGCGTGAGTTTCGCTTCCGAGGATCCCGGGCGCGCGGCCCGGGTGGTCAATGCGCTGGCGGCGGCGTACATCCAGGACAATCTCCGCACGCATTTTGACGCGACCGAGCAAGCCTCCGTGTGGCTCTCGAAGCAGCTCGACCAGTTGAAAATCAAACTCGAAAATTCCGAAGACGCGCTGCAACGCTACGCCGAGGCGAACGGCCTGCTCTTCCTCGAAAACAACACCGGCCAGACCGAGAACATCGTCAACGAGCGTCTCCAGCAACTGCAGAACGAGCTGACCAAGGCCCAAGCCGATCTCTACCAGAAAGAGTCCCTCTACCGGCTGATCCAGGCCGGCGATACCGGCGCGCTGCCGGGCGTCTTCGATAACAAAATGATGCAGCAGCTCACCGTGAAGCTGGCCGACCTCGAGCGGCAGCAGGCGCAACTGGCTCCGAACTTCAAGCCCGGCTACCCGCAGATGCGGGAGATCCAGAGCCAGATTGATCGCATTCAACAGGTACTGAACCAGCAGCGAGCCCAGGCCGCCCGTCACATCGAGGACGAATATCTGGCGGCCGCGCGGCGCACCGCGCTGCTTCGCGACGCCTTCGACGAGCAGCAGAGGCAGGCAAATCGCGTCGCGGAAAAATCGGTCCAGTACAACATCCTCAAGCGCGAAGTCGACACGAACAAGCAGCTCTACCAGGGACTGCTCGAGCAACTGAAGCAAGCCGGCATTTCCGCCGGCCTCAAGGCCAGCAACATCCGCGTGGTCGATCGCGCCGTGCCGCCCGCGCGGCCCGACAGTCCGCGAATCCCCCTCAATCTCGCGTTCGGCTTTCTGCTCGGCCTGGGCGGCGGCGTCGGGCTGGCCCTGCTGCAGGACCACCTCGACAACACGTTGAAAAGCCAGGCCGACATCGAGACTTTCCTCCGCGTGCCCGCTCTGGCCGTGATTCCTTCCCGGCGCTCGCTTCTTCCGGAGAAGGGAAACTACCGGCAATGGCTGCAGAAAGCGCTCGTCGCCTCCAGCCGGAACGGCGGGCCGGCGCGCCGGGAGACGGCGAACGGCTGGCTGCGCGTCGACTCGGAATCGTTCGCGCATTCGGCGCTGGCGGAGGCCTTCCGCGGCCTCCGCACATCGGTTCTCCTGTCCGCGGCTGCCCGGCCGCCGCGGTCGCTGGTCGTGATCAGCGCCGAGCCGGCCGAAGGCAAGACGACCATTTGCGGAAATCTGGCGATTTCGCTGGCGCAGTTGGGCAAGCGCGTCCTCGTCGTCGACGCCGATCTGCGCCGGCCGTGTCTTCACGCCTTCTTCCATCTGCCGGAATCGGCCGGCCTGGTGAACTACCTCACCGGCGACGACCGGTGGCGCGAAATGGTTCAGCCCTCCGGGATCCGAAATCTCGATTGCCTCGTTTCCGGCCCGCTGCCGCCGAATCCCAGCGAATTGCTCTCTTCCGAGCGGATGCAGGCGTTCCTGCAAGACGCCGCCGCGCAATACGAATTCGTTCTCATCGATTCGCCGCCGCTGCTGAATCTGGCCGACGGACGCATCCTCGCCACGATGGTCGAGGGCGCGATCCTGGTGGCCAGGGGCGGATCAACGCCGCGCGAACTGGTGCAGCGCGCCCAACTCTGCCTTTCCGATGTGGGCGCCCGCGTGATCGGCGTGGTGCTGAACGAAATGGACCTCGAGCGCGACGAAACCTACGCGCAGTACTACCGCTATCGCGCGGCGCACGGAGAGCGCAACGGTGTCTGAGGGGATCGGCGCATTCGAGCAATGGGCCGCGGGCAAGCGGCAGGCGCTGCTGCCGCGCGGCTCTCTTCGCGCCCGCTTCGCGCTCGGCGCGTTCTGGTCGCTTTCCGGAGCGATCCTTTCGCGCGGATTCCTGCTCGCGGCTTCGATCGTCTGCGCCCGCCTGCTGGGCGAAGCCGGCTTCGGCGCTCTGGGCATGATTCAGAGCACGGTCGGAATGTTTGGCGTGTTTGCCGGCCTCGGGCTCGGACTGACGGCGACGAAATACGTCGCCGAATTTCGCCAAAGCGATCCGGAACGGGCGGGGCGGATTCTCGGGCTCTCGGCAACGGCCGCATTCTTCGCGGGGCTGGTGATGGCGGCGGCGCTCGTTCTCGCGGCGCCGTTTCTCAGCGCGAAAGTTCTCGAGTCTCCGTCGCTCGCGGGTCCGCTGACCCTCGGCGCGGGCCTGGTGTTTTTCGGCGCGATCAATGGAGCGCAGACAGGCGCCCTCGCCGGCTTCGAAGCCTTTTCGGCGATCGCGCGCGTGAATCTGTGCTCGGGCCTCCTCTCGTTTCCGCTGATCGTTCTCGGCGTATGGAGCGATGGACTGGGCGGGGCGATCGCGGGCATGGTGGCCGCGCTCGGCATCAACTGGTTCCTGAATCATCGCGCTCTGGGGCGGGAATGTTCCCGCGCGGGCGTTCCGCGGGGGCTGGACGGCTGCCGCCGCGAATGGCCGATCCTCCATCAATTCAGCCTGCCGGCGCTTCTGGCCTCGGTCATCGTTGCGCCGGGGCTTTGGCTTTCGAGCGCGCTGCTGGTTCGCCAGGCGCATGGCTACGCGCAACTCGGGCTCTACACCGCCGCCGACAAATGGCGGTTGCTCATCCTCTTCGTACCGACGTCGATCTCGACGACCACGCTGCCGGTCCTGGCGAATCTTTACGGCGAAGGCGACGGCCGCGGTTTTCGCGGAGTCTTCCGCGCCAATCTGCTGGTGAACGCCGGCATGGCTTTGCTCGCCGCGTTGCTGGTCGCGCTGTTTGCCGCGCCCATCCTCTTCGATCTACGGCCCGGCGTTCCGCCAGGGCCGCGCGGTGCTGGTGGTGCTCGCCTTTGCCGCCTTGCCGGGAGCCTTGAACACGGTACTCGGCCAGCCGTTGGTGGCGGCGCGATTCATGTGGTGGCGTTTCGCGTTCGATCTGCTGCTGGTGGCGAGCATGGTGGGGCTGGCCTGGCTGCTGGTTCCGCGCTACGGCGCACTCGGTCTGGCTTCGGCGTACGGATTGGCGTTCAGCATCACGAGTCTTGGGCTTTTCCTTTTCCTGTTCGTAACGCGCCGCAAGACCTGTTGGGAGTTTGCCTCATGAATGCCATGGACGCCCTCGCCCCGCCGGCATTCACACATTCGCGAGGATCGCTTCCGCTGACGAAAGCCCGCGCGCGCCGCGGTTCCTGGCTGGCCCGGTCGCGCACCTGGTCTTTCGTCGCCTTTCTCGCCGTGGCGGCCGCTTTCATGCTCGCGCGGGCGGAGAACCGCTATCCCGCCGCGGTGGCCGGAGCGCTGGCGTTTTTTCTGGTCCAATGTTTTCTGCCCGACTGCCGGCCCGTTGCGTTGCGGCCGCTTTGTCCCTGGAACTGGGCGCTGTTCGTCTTTTTCCTGCAACTGGTTCTGCTGCCGCTTTCGCTGCTCGTATTCGGCCCGCTCGGGGGCGTGCTGCCGGCGCTGCCTTCCGGTTTCGCCATCAACCTGGCCATCCTCATCAACGTCGCCGCTTTCCTCTGCTTTTCCGTCGTCTACCATTTCCTTCGGCGCCGCTCGCCGGCCGCGCGGCAAAGCGTCGCTCCGCGGCAGCAGTGCGCAGACTGCTTCTCGCCTTCGCTCGCGTACATCGCCCTGAACGCGGCCATCGGCCTTGCCGGTTTCTTCTTCGCCTTCGGGAATTTCGGCGCGCTGCAACGATATTTCTCCGATCCTTCCGGATATCTGGGCCCGCTTCCGGGCGTTTCCGCCAAATTCAGCGTGGCCGCGGGACTGTTCCTGCGGCCATTTCTCGGATTCGCTCTGGTTCTCCTCTGGTGCCGCTGGCTCGACCGCGGGAGCGACCGGCGGATCAAGGCGTGGAGCGGAATCGTCACGCTGTTCGCCATTCTGGCCGTCTGTCTCTCCGATGCCACGTTCCACTACAACCGCGGGGCGCTGCTGGTGCCGCTTGTGGCGATGCTCGCCGTGATCCTCAGCGGGCCGCGGTGTTTTCCGCGGCGCACGCTGGCTTTCGGGGGTGCCGCGCTGCTTCTGGTCCTCTCGCTCATGCCTTTCTACGGGGTCTATCGCTCGAGCGATTTCACTTTGCGGCAGTTGGCGACCGAACCCTCCGCCCGTGAGTTCCTCAGCGACAAAATCGATCTCCCGGAGATGTTTCAGGTCTATGGCGGCGCGCCGCAATTCCTTGCGTTCTTTCTCGAACAGGGCCGCTGGGCCGTCCATCCAGCCTGGGGCCACGTACTGCTTTCCTCCGTGCTGTCGCCAGTGCCCATCCTCGGCAAGCCGTTCCGCCAGAACAGCGGAACGGCGATCTACAACCGACTGATCTACGGCACCAGCGAAGTCGCCGATCAGATCGCTCCGTTTGCCGGAGAACTCTTCCTCGATTTTCATCTGGCGGGAGTGCTGGCCGGTTTCTGCCTGCTCGGCTGGGTGGCGAACAGGCTTCAGCGTGCGTTTGAGAATTCCACGTCGTCCATCGAAATCTTTCTGTGGCAATACTTCGCCATCTGGACGTTCTTTCTGATTTTCGGCAGCGCCTCCGTCGTGAGCCAGATCCTCCTCTATTTCGGCTGGCCGTTCTATCTCTACCTTTTCTCTCGCCGCTTCGGCTCGGGACCCGCGCGCGGGCTGTCGCGGGGACGGACGGCAGCGGCGTTCGAGCCCGCCCGAGGTGTACTCGAATGAGAATCGCGTTGGTCGGCGGCATCTATGGCAAGGACGCGCGTTTCCGCGCATCGATCAAGTGCACTCCGGAAACCGCTCTCGAAGCCGGTCTGAAGGCGCGCGGCCACTCGGTTGGAACCTTCAGCCACTACGCGGCGCTCGATGGCCGGTCCTTCGACGTGATTCACGTCCATCACCTCGGTTATGGAGCGATGCGCGCCGCTGTGGACTCGAGTTCCGCCGCATTCGTGTACACCAGCCACGACCCCTTTTCGTTATGCGGCTTGCGCGTCCGCTTCTCGAGAGATCTGGCCGCGCGTTTCGTCATGGAGCGCGCCGATGCCGTCGTGGCTCTCTCGGAAACAGAGGCCGATTTCGAGCGCCGTCGTTATCCGGTCGAAGGCGCGTTGCATGCGGTCATTCCAAACGGAATCGACGCGGGGATCTTCGCCTATGCTCGCCGCAACGCCGGGGGACGCGGGCGGCCGTGGCGATTGCTCTTCGTTGGGCAGCTGATCGAAATGAAGAGTGTGGACGTGTTGCTGCGCGCCGTCTCCCGTCTTCGCGCTCCAGTCGAACTCGATCTCGCCTATCACAATCCGGCGCTGCAAATCCCGCTGCGCAGCCTGGCCGCCTCGCTCGGCCTGCTCGACAGGGTCCGCTTTCTCGGAGCGAAAACACCTGAGGAACTCGCCGCGCTCTACCACGACGCCGATCTGTTCGTTCTGTCCAGCGCCGCCGAGGCGCTGCCGAGCGTCGTCACCGAAGCCATGCTGTGCGGAACGCCGGTGGTGGCGACCGACGTGGGCGGGATTCGCGAACAGTTGGCGGGACACGGATTGCTCGTGCGGCCGGGAAACTCCGCCGAACTCGCCGCGGCCATCGGCAACGTTCTCGAGCATTACGAACGCTTCGCCGCTCGCAGTGAAGAGATGAGCCGGTCGGCGCGGTGGCGTTTTTCGATCGACGCCATGGCCGACCGTCACCTGGAACTCTACGCCGATCTGGCTAGCCGCAAGGAACCGCGGCGCCGGCATACGGCGCTTCCGCCGCCGGTCGGCGCGGCGCTGAAGGTAGGCGTCAATCTGCTTTGCGCGACAAAACGTTCCGGGGGCGTGGCCGCGCCTGGCAGGAACCTGCGCGGCGCACTCGGGATGGGAAGCAAGGCTAAAGGAGACCTTGCATGAGGATCGTCCACCTGGGCGTTTCCGCTCTGCCCATACCGCACCCGCGCGGCGGGGCGATCGAGCGGCGGATGCTCGAGCTGGCGCGCGCGCAGGCCGCCGCGGGACATCGCGTGATTCTTTATTCCGCGGGCGACGAATCGTCTCGCACCGTTCTCGACGGCATCGAGATCCGCGCGCTGCCTTGTCGCCGCCCGATGCCCTGGCGCGATATCGAATACGTGCGGAAAGCCATCCGCGAACTGGTGGCCGAGCCGGCCGACCTGCTTCACTTCCACAGCCTGCCGGAAGGAGCGGCGCTGGCGCGCGGACTCGGCGCGAAGACCGTCCTCTCGTTCGACAACTTCCTCTTCCGGCGAGGAAAACAGACGCCACTTTTCTGGTGGTATCGCCGCGCGCTGCGCCGGTTCTCCTGCCTGCTTCCGGTTTCGCAATATTGCCGGCGCGGATTCGAGGACTATTGGGAGCTGGAACCGGCGCCCATCCGCGTACTCCACAACGGCGTCAACCTCGATCAATTCGCGCCGGACCCCGCCGCCGGCGCGGTCCGCCGCCGCACGCTGGGAATCGCGCCGGGCGAAAAAGTGGTGCTCTACGTCGGGAGGGTGTGCCGTCAGAAGGGTACCGACACTTTGATCGAGGCGTTCGCCAGGCTCCGCGCGCGCATGCCCGATGTCCGCCTGGCGGTGGCCGGGCCGAGCGAACAGTTTGGCGAATCGGCCGGGTCCGCTCTCACCAGAAAAATTGTCGAAGCCGGCGGCCTCTACCTCGGGGCGGTCGACGAATCGATTCTGCCCTCGGTCTATAACATGGCCGACGTCTTCGTCATGCCCACGCGCGAGTTGGAAATGTTCGGCATGGCCGCGCTCGAAGCGCAGGCCTGCGGCAAACCGGTGGTTTCGAGCGACCACGGCGGGCTGCCCGAAGTCATTTCTCCCGCGAGCGGCCTCTTCTTTCCGCCGGGCCGTGCCGAGGCGCTCGAAGAATGTTTGAGGAAATGCATCGCCGACGACGGCCTCCGCCGCTCCATGGCCGAAATGGCGCGCAAGAACGCCTCGCGCTTCGCCTGGCCGCGCCTCGCTCGACGCATCGAGGAGATCTACCGCTCATGCTGAACTCGTCCCCATCGGCCGTCGCCGCGATGAGCGCTCCCTCGCCGCTCGTCACGATCGGGATGCCCGTCCGCAATTGCGAAAAAACCATCGGCACGGCAATTCGCTCGATCCTGAACCAGACCTGCGGCAACTGGGAGCTTCTGATCATCGACGACGGCTCGACCGACGGCACCGTTCGAGAAGCTCTCCGTTTCGGCGATCCCCGCATCCGCATCTGCGCCGATGGTTGCCATCGGGGTCTCGCGCGGCGGTTGAACGAAGCGGTGGAATTGAGCCGCGGCGAATATTTCGCGCGCATGGACGGCGACGACGTCTCGTTCCCCGAGCGCATCGAGCTGCAGCTCGCTTACCTCGAGCGGAATCCCGGCGTCGACCTGCTCGGCGCCGGAGTCGTCGTGTTTCGCGGAGAAGGTGAGTTGCTCGGCACGCGCGCGGTTCCCCTCACGCACGAAGAGATCTGCCGCCGGCCGCGCTCCGGCTTCCATCTGGCGCATCCGACGTGGATCGGACGAACCGAATGGTTCCGGAATCATCCCTATCGTGCGGACGCCGTTCGCGCCGAAGACCAGGATCTGCTGCTGCGCACCTGTCGCGCCAGCCGCTTCGCGTCCCTTCCGGCGATACTGCTCGGATACCGGGAAGAATCGCTGCGGCTCGAAAAAATTCTTCGTGGGCGGTTCAGCTTCCTGCGCTCAGTGGTGCGCGAAGAATATTCGCAAGCAAGAGCCATCCAGGCGTTGGCCGCGATTGGCGAGCAGGCCGCGAAGGCGGCCATCGACACGGCAGCCATTCTCTCCGGCCTCGACTACGCGATTCTCCGGCACCGCGCCTTGCCGGCCGGCCCGGCAATCAGGCGGCGCTGGGCGCAGGTGTGGACGGAAAGCCAAGGACAACGGGCGCCGAAATCCATTTCCACTGCTCCCGCGGCGCGGCCACTCTCGGCCGACGAAGCTTCGCACAGCCCGCGGGCCGGCGTTGCCCGGCCGGGAATCCTCTACGCCGGCACTTCGCCGCTCAGCGTTCAATGGTTCTTGCGCGGCCAGCTTGGCCATCTGCGCGAGGCCGGTTTCGACGTCACCGTAGTCACCGCGCCGGGCGAGGGGCTCGACGAGGCTCGCCTGAGCGAAGGCGTCGAAACGATCGCCGCGCCGATGGTCCGGAGCATCTCGCCCGGGCGGGACCTCGTGGCGCTTTGGCGGCTCTGGCGAATCGTTGGCCGGCTTCGGCCGGCGATCACGAATGTGGGCACGCCAAAGGCCGGCCTGCTCGCGGGACTTGCGGCGTGGCTCAGCCGCGTGCCGTGTCGCGTCTACACCCTTCACGGACTGCGCCTTGAGACGGTTCGCGGCCCGATGCGGCCGGTTCTGTGGATGGCCGAGTGGATCGCGTGCCACGCGGCGCATCGCGTCATCTGCGTCAGCGAAAGCGTTCGGCGGAAAGCGCTGGCGCTGGATTTGGTGGCTCCCGAACGCGCGGTGGTCCTCGGGGCGGGAAGCTGCAACGGCGTGGACGAATCCCGCTGCGCACCCGGCCCCGAAATTTCGCGGCGCGCACGCGAACTGCGCCACAACCTCGGCATTGCCGCCGTCGCGCCGGTCGTCGCGTTTGTCGGCCGCCTCACGCGCGACAAGGGCATTCCGGAACTCGTCGACGCCTTTTCCCGCCTGCGCGCCGCGTTCCCCGATCTCCGTCTCCTCCTCGTAGGCGACTTCGAGGATGGCGATCCGATCGATCCGGTTCTGCGCCGGAACATCGAAGCGCATCCCGGCATTGTGCGCACGGGCTTCGTGCGCGACGTCTATCCCTACTACCACGTCGCGGACATGCTCGTGCTTCCTACTCTTCGCGAGGGATTCCCGAACGTCGTCCTGGAAGCGCACGCGGCCGGGAAGGCCGTTGTCGCCACGCGCGCCACCGGAGTTGTCGATGCCGTCGCCGACGGCGTCGACGGCATTCTCGTGCCCATCGGCGACCCCGCCGCGCTGGCCGAAGCCGTGGCGCTCCTCTTGCGCGATCCCGCGCTGGCGGCACGCATGGGACGCGCGGGTCGCGAGCGCGTCTTGCGCCACTTCCGCCAGCAGGACGTCTGGGACGCGCTCTTGCGCGAATACGTTGGTCTGCTCGGCGCGAGCGGCTTGCCGCTGCCTCGCGCCGTCCAGGACGCTCCCGCCGCTTTTCCGGGCAATCGGGAACAGGCGAAAACTCCCGCGCTCGCTCCACTCAAACCGCGTCGTTGGCTCGCCCGGCCGGGGAGGCACTCCGTTGGCGCCCCCTAGCTACCTGTTCTGCTTTCTGGCGAGCGGCCTGCTCTCGCTTGTCCTCACTCGCGAGGTGCGCCAACTCGCGATCTGGCGCGGATGGATCGACCGCCCCGCAACCGGCCGCCACATCCATCGCCACCCGGTTCCGCGCGTCGGCGGCCTCGCCATTTTCATCGCGTTTGCGGGCACACTCGGCACGTTCCTCGTGAGCGTGCGGGTGCTGCGCATCTCACCCCCGTTCCGCATCGAAAGCGCGCTCGGCATTCTCGCCGCCGCCTTGCTGATCCTTGCGATGGGTCTTTACGACGACCTGCGCCCGCTCGGGCCCTGGCGGAAATTCATGATCGAGGCGCTGGCCGCGGTTCTGCTCTATCTGGATGGTTTCGGCATCCATCGCTTCGCCCTGTTCACCGGCGAACGCACTTTGCCGCCGTGGATCAGCGTGGCGCTGACCGTTTTCTGGGTTTTGTTGATCACGAACGCGTTCAATCTGATCGACGGGCTCGATGGCCTAGCCGCCGGCTCGGCGCTGTTCTCGACGGTCATCATGTTCGTGATCTCGCTGCTCAACGCCTCGCCGCTCGTCTCGCTGCTCACCATCATTCTCGCCGGAGCCATTCTCGGCTTCCTCCGCTACAACTTCCATCCGGCGTCAATCTTTCTCGGTGATTCGGGCAGTCTCTTCATCGGTTTCCTGTTGAGCGCCGTGGCCCTGGCCGGATCGCAGAAATCGACGACGATGATTGCCGTCGCCATCCCGGTGGTTTCGCTGGGACTGCCAATCCTCGACGTCTTGCTTTCGATCGCCCGCCGGTTTCTCAGCGCAAAACCGCTCTTCCGCGGCGACGACGATCACATTCATCACAAGCTGCTCAAGCGCGGCCTTTCCCAGCGCGAGGCCGTGCTCGTGCTTTACGGCGTCACCGCCGGCTTCGGCCTGCTGAGCCTGGTGCTGCTGCACGGCCATGCGATGATCGCGCTGGTTCTCGTCGTGATCGGGCTCGGCGTGGGATTCGGCATTCAGCAGCTCCGTTACGCCGAGTTTTCCGAACTTTTCCTGTTGGCCCAGCGCACGCTTCAGCCGCGGCGCTTCATCGCCGGCAATCTCCAGATTCGCCGCGGGACGGATGCCCTGGGCCGCTGCGCGGATTTCGCCGCAGTTTGCCGCACCTTGCAGGAGGCGCTCGAGCCGATCGGCTTCGATGGGTTCGCGTTGCGAAGCCACTACGTGGAGAGCCTGCCGGATTGGTCGCTCGCGCCGCTCTTGCGCCTGCCGGACGGCCGCCTGCAACATTCCTGGAACGGGTTTGGCCTCCAGTTCGCCGAGCCGGCATGGGAACTGGCTTTCGAACTGCTGTTGCCATCCGGAGAGCGTTGGGGTCAGTTCTGCCTGCTTCGCGCGCGATGCGAAGAGCCGCTGTTTTTCGATCTGAATCTGCTGAACGGTCGATTCCGCGAGGGGTTGGTAGAGGCCGCCGAGCGCGCCGCGGCTCGTTGCCTGCCCGCCTCGGAGACGCCTGCCTCCGAGGACACGCGTCTTGTGGCCAGCGCTGCCGTCGGCCGCTGATACCGTCACATGCGGGCAACGCACCGCGCTTCACTCGACCGGCAAAAGTTCGAACGCGGGATATTCGGCGACGAGCGCCGCGAAGGCTTCGGCAGGCGAGCCGGCGGGCACTGGGAAATACCGCTGCACGGCAATCGCGTTAGGCTTTCAGGATTTCCGGCTTTTCTTCGCTCGAGAGCGCGCGAAGCCGGAATCTGCGGCGGCTCGCTCCCCTCTTCAGGGTGATTTCTCCCGAAACTTTCGCGTTGCGCACCCACTGCGTTTGTCCGCGCGGCGCGACCAGATACTGCTTGCCATGAAGTTCGAGCAAATTGACCGGTGTCGAGTAGAGCTGGCCCGTCTTGCGACCGCGAACCTGGAGAAGATAGTTGTAGCGCATTCCAAGCCCCATTCCGACGAGGACTCCGAACGCACGATTGAAGAATCTCTCGATAGAAGAAGGTTTGCGGAAGACGACGTCGGATTTCATCGCGATTCTTTCGGGTGCAGCGCGAACGCGCGACCCATGCCTGAATGGGTGACACGCGCCGATCGTGCGGCATGCGTTGGTGCGGAAGGTGGGAGTCGAACCCACACGGCCTTTCGGCCACAGGATCCTAAGTCCTGTGCGTCTGCCAGTTCCGCCACTTCCGCGCGGCTTCCGCCATTGTATTCGAAACGGGGTTCAGTCTATATGGGCTCTCGCAAATGCGTCGTGGTCCACGACAAGCATGGGAATCGGGTAACCGATCGTTCGCAGAGGGGCTTCACGATCGTCGACCAGACGCAACCACGGGCGTCTCCGGCTCGGCCCCTGTTTCGCTCCGGAAATACCAAGCCAGCGCCGCGCACTGAAGTGTGGCGCGGTATCGCGAGCTTCCTAATCATGCTTGCAAATTGTCAGTGGCTGAGGGATGCACCGCCGGATTTCGTAGCTTCTTTGGCGGAATGTAAGTCTTGCTTCAACTGCGCTATCGCCTGCTGGAGGGTCATGCCGGCCGGGTTTTGCCTGTAATCCTCATAGCGCTGGTTTTCCTGGACGCCGATGGTTTTGAAGAAAAGCGCCACGCCGTTCATATTGACCTTCAGCCGCATCAGCTTCCAATTTCCTCCGCCAACATCCGCCCGCCGCACCGAAAACGTTCCGCCCTTGTTGAGATACCCAAGCAGGCCCCAGAAGAATTTCACTTTCGTGATCAGACGGCCGTCGATCTCCGCCAGGCGCTTGCTCCGCGGATCGATCAGGACCTCGCCCGCCATGTGATGAAACACCTGGGCTTCGCGCGTCGGGGGAGCGAACGCGGGATCCGGCCGGAACTTGAGGCGAACCAGATTGCCCTCGGTGCCGTCGTACTGGAAGAAAAAGGCCTTGGGGAGCATGGCAAACAGGCGCTCTTCCTTGCCGGTGTCGTGGGAACGGGCCTTCGCCTTTTTCCGGACCAGCGACGGGTTCTGCAGGATCGCATCGAGGCGTGCCTGCTGTTGCACCTGCTGGGCCGGGGAGAGCGGCTTGCCGTTGATCTCGACGAGTTCCCGCACCGTTCCGCCCTTGGTTTCGCAAACTTCGAATAGCTTTTGCGTTCCTTTGCTCTTGTCGATCTCGCGGTATCGCCAGTAGGTCGCCGGGCCGTTGCCCCCGCCCAGTTCGTTTTGTATCACTTCCCGCATCAGCTCCCGGGCGCTCACCTGAGGTTTGGCTGTCTCGGCGGGTTTCGTGTCCGGGTGCTGCGGAGGGCGGATACCGGGAAAGAAAAGCGCAAGTGCGGCTATGCAGAAGCCAGATACAAGAGTGCGACGGTCAAAGTGGATTGGATTCGGACTCTTGACTCGACTGAACGTGATGGCCTCGCAGCAACCTGCATTTCTATCCTATCACTCCATCACGGGGATGCGAATGGCGGCACGGTGCTGCGATAGAGATGCTTGACCATGGCCCGCAACGCAATAGTACTCGGCAGTATTTCCGTCTTAGGAAAATCGGGGGATCGGTCTTTCCTCGCACTTCCTCTACTCTGGGTTCGCGACGGGAGCAACACAAGGAAACCGGGCGCAAACACTCAAGGAGGAAAGATGAACACCCTGCTTCGCCTGTGGAAAGAGGAACAAGGTCAGGATCTCGTGGAGTACGCTTTGCTCGTCGTGCTCATCTCCATGGGAGCCCTCACCGCGATGCACAGCCTGGCGAGCGCGATCAGCGACGCGTTCTCGAACGCCGCCACGAACATGGCCGGCGCCAGCAGCTAGGCACCGGAATTCCCGTCGCCGTTACCTCCCAAAGTACGGTCTGGCCTCGGGCCGTGCGGAAACCGGGCGGCGCATCGGACATGCGCCGCCATTTTTTCGCACCTCGGTTTTCCGAACATCGGCCGATCGTCCGGAATTCCGAGACGGCTCCGTCTTCCGCGCGGTACAGGCCGAATGGCGGCATGTTTCAGCGCCGATTTTGCAGTCACCAAGCCGATTTCCCGCTTCGGCGCGACATTACTGTTTGCTTAATAACCTTACTGCTGTAACGGTACATGCCCCCGTTTCCGTCATGGTTAGTTATAGGAAAGTTGGGTGATTGTGATCGGCTGCCACATTCCCTACTTTGGATGCACGAGAGGGGTCTGCGACTACCAGGTGCGGGCCTTGAAGGAGAGGATATGAAACTTTTGCTTCGTCTGTGGAAAGAGGAACAAGGCCAGGATCTGGTCGAGTACGCTCTGCTTGTGGTGCTCATCGCGTTGGGTGCTATCACCGCGATGCACAGCCTGTCCAGCGCGATCAGCGACGCGTTCGCGAACGCTGGCGCGAACATGGCCGGCGCCGGCACCTAGACCGTCGCCGTTTACCGCGCAAGGCGTTCCCTGTCCCGGGGTCGCGAGAAAACCCGGCGGCGCATCTTGCATGCGTCGCCGTTTTTTTTCAGTTCCCTCCAGCTGGGACCTCCGCAACCGGCGTCCGCCGCGGCGCTACGCGGCGCCCCGATTGACTGGCCCTCCGCGGGGGGGCAGTGGCGTTTTTCCGTCGGCGGCTTCTCTTCCCCTTGACAAGATGGGGACTGGCGTCCATCTTTATTGGCTTTGCGCGTGACGGGAAGTTGAAAACGTTCAGGGGATCCTGGCTGAAGTGAACGTTCGTCTCTGTTATCACGACAAATGCTTTGATGGCGCGTCCTCGGCCGCCGTGTTTCTCCGCTTCTATCGCGAGCGGATCGATCCGGCAGCCGTGTTCCATTTCACCGGCCTGGTGCATCGCGCCTCCCAGCTTTTCACCGAAGACATGTTCGACGGCGACGAGAACGTCATCGTCGATTTCAAGTACTCGAGCTCTCCGCGCCTCACCTGGTGGTTCGACCACCACCAGAGCGCCTTCCTCTCGCCCGAGGACGCCGAGCACTTCCGCCGCGACCGCTCCGGCAAGAAGTTCTACGATCCTACCTACAAATCCTGCACGAAATTCCTGGCCACGATCGCCAGCACGAAATTCGGGTTCGATGCAGCACCGATCGCCGAGCTGATTCACTGGGGCGACGTGATCGACGGGGCGCAGTACGCCTCGCCCGAAGCCGCCGTGGCGCTGGCCGAGCCGGCCACGCGGCTGGCGCTGGTGATCGAGGCGGCGCCCGATCCGGGACTGGTCGCCCGCCTGATTCCCTATCTCGCCGAGCGCTCGCTCGAAGAGATCGTGAAATTGCCTTTCATCGAAAAGCATCTCGGTCCGCTGCTCGATCGCCATCAACGCTCGGTGGGCATCCTCAAGGAACGAGCCCAGGCCGTGAACGGCGTCATCTACTTCGACGTCAGCGATCTCGATCTCGAGGGCTATAACAAGTTCATTCCCTATTTTCTGTTCCCCGATTGCCTGTATTCGGTCGGCGTCAGCTCGTCGGCGACGCGGGCCAAGGTTTCGGTCGGCTCGAATCCGTGGAAGGAAGCCGCGGCGCTGCGCAATCTGGCCGAGATGTGCGAACGGTACGGCGGTGGAGGCCACGCGCGCGTGGCCGCAATTTCCTTCGACGCCAACGAGATCGACCGCGCCCGCGAGGCGGCGCTCGAAATCACCAAGATCCTTCGCGGTTAGCTCCCACCCGGCCCGGCAGGCCGCCTCCGCTCGCCATTGAAGTCACGGATTAAAATTTCCACCCGGTGAGCCCTTTGCGTCATCTAACCACGGGAGCGCATTCGGCTGGGCGGTTTTCCGCGGCGCGGCGAACCTCGGCGACTCGCCGTTTCAACTCTTTTCTCGTTGGTCCTTGACCCGCGCAACAGAGGAAGGTAGTACGAACGTATCAGGCCGGGGCCGGCGCCACGCCCCGAGTCCGGAATCAGGGGGAAGAAACAAATGGCCAGCGAGAATTCTTACGACGTCATCATCATCGGCACGGGCGCGGGCGGCGCGACGCTCGCCTGGCGCATGGCTCCTTCGGGCAAGCGAATCCTGCTGCTCGAGCGCGGAGATTTTCTGCCACGCGAGCAGGACAACTGGGATTCGCACGCGGTTTTCGTCGAGGCGAAATACCAGGCGAAAGAGCCCTGGCTCGACAAGGACGGCAAGGAATTTTTTCCCGGCATCCATTATTTCGTCGGCGGCAATACGAAATTCTACGGCGCGGCGCTCTTCCGCCTGCGCAAGGAGGATTTTGGAGAGCTGCGCCACGCCGGCGGCATCTCGCCCGCCTGGCCGGTCGGCTACGACGTTTTCGAGCCCTACTACACCGAAGCCGAGCGCCTCTATCACGTCCACGGCCGCCGCGGCGCCGATCCCACCGAGCCGCCCTCGAGCGCGCCTTACGCTTACGCGCCAGTGAGCCACGAGCCGCGGATCGCGCAACTCTCCGGCGACCTCACCCGCCTCGGCTATCATCCCTATCCGCTGCCGCTCGGCATTCTGCTCGACGAAGAGAATGGAAAGATTTCGCGTCACAGCGCCTGCATCCGCTGCCGCGCCTTCGACGGTTTCCCCTGCATCACCAACGGTAAAGCCGATGCCCAGACCATCTGCGTCGAGCCGATGCTCGCCGAGCGGCCGAACGTCATGCTGCTCACGGGCGCGTATGTCGAGCGGCTCGAGACCGGCGATTCCGGCCGCGAAGTGACGAAGGTGAAGGTGCGGCGCGGCGGAGTAGCGGAAACCTATTCGGCAAGCATCGTCGTGGTCGCCTGCGGCGCGATCAATTCGGCGGCGCTGCTCTTGCGCTCGGCCAGCGACAAGCACCCGGATGGGCTCGCGAACCGCTCGGGCGTGGTCGGCCGCCACTACCTGCGCCACGAAAACACGGCCTTGATGGCCATTTCTCTCGAGCCGAATCCCACCGTCTTCCAGAAAACGCTCGCCCTGGCCGATTTCTATTTCGGCTCCGACGATTGGAAATATCCGCTCGGCATGGTGCAGATGCTCGGCAAATCCGACGGCGCGATGCTGCGCGGCGAGGCGCCCGGCTGGGCCTCGTGGATTCCGGAAATGTCGTTCGAGGAGATGGCGGCGCATTCGGTGGATTTCTGGCTGTCGTCGGAAGACCTGCCCGATCCCGACAATCGCGTCACGCTCGATCACGACGGCCGCATCGTGCTGCACCTGAAGGAAACCAACGAAGAGGCGCACGAGCGCCTGATCGCGAAATGGAAAAGCCTGCTCGGCCGTCTCGGCTTCCGCGAGCACGTCATCCCTCGCCAACTCTATCTGAGCAAACGCACCCCGATCGCCGGCACGGCGCATCAGGCCGGCACCATCCGCTTCGGCGCCGATCCCGGCACCTCCGCGCTCGACGTCTTCTGCAAGGCGCACGATCTCGACAATCTCTACGTGGTCGACGGCAGCTTTTTCCCGTCGATCGGCGCGGTGAATCCGGCGCTCACGATCATGGCCAACGCGCTGCGCGTCGGCGATCACCTGCTCGAGCGGCTCAAGTAGGCCATCTGCCGTGGCGCGACGCGTTGAAATTCCGGTCGTCTACCTGGCGGGCCTCGCGCAGGGATTTGCGCTCGTCACCGTGCCGGCCGCCTCCGGTCTGCTCACGAGTCCGCGCGGTTACGCCTTCACCGGCGTCGAATACGGCGCGCTGTTCGTTCCGATGGTGGCTGCGGCGATCGCGGCCTCGGCTGCGGGCGGCGTGCTGGTCCTGCGTTGGGGATTGAAGCGGCTGTTCCTCACCGGGGTTTTGCTCGACGTGCTTGCGATGGCGCTCGTTGCCCTGAGCGCGGCATTCATCGGACAGCACGTGCCATCCTACGCCACGCTGATCGTCGCGATGCTGGCGCTCGGCGGCGGCTTCGGCTGGACACTCACCGCGCTGAACAGCCTCGCTCCCGGCTTTTTCCCCAAACGCGCGGAAACCGCCCTCACCGCGCTGCACACGCTGCTCGGCACAGGCACTGCTCTCGCGCCGCTCTTCGTGAGCGCGGCGAGCGGTCGCAGCTGGTGGTGGATCCCCGCGCTCGTCGCCGGCGTTTTGCTGCTGCTCGCGGGAGCCGGGTCCACGCAGCCTCTGCGTATCGACGAGCCCGCGCCCTCATTGCCCGCCGGCGGCCCGTTCGCTTTCCTGCGCGGGCTTTCCGGGCGCCTGTGGGCGTTCCTCGCGATCGTGGTGCTCTACGGCATCAGCGAGACGCTCTACGGCAACTGGGCCATTCTCTACCTTCACGGCGAGCGTGGCCTTTCGGCGCGCATGGCCGGACTGGGGCTGGCTGCTTTCTGGACGATGGTCACGCTCGGCCGTCTCCTGGTCGCTATTGCGTCGGTTTGGCTGCCGCCGCGCTGGATTTATCGCGCGCTTCCGTTGTTGCTGCTGATCGCGTTTCTGGCGGTGCCGCTCGCCGCATCGCCCGCCGCCGCGATTGCGGCCTTTGGATTTGCCGGGCTGGCCTGCTCGGCTTTCCTGCCGCTCTCTGTCAGTTTTGCCGAAGAACAGTTTCCGCGCCTCGCCGAATTGATGGCCGGCGAGTTGATGGCTGCATACATGATGGGCTACGGCATCGCGTCGTTCGCCGTGGGCCCGCTGGTCGACTCAGGCACGATGCGCCTCGGAAGCATCTATTCCGGCGCCAGCGTCGTGGCCGCCGCGATGATCGTCATGTCGTTCCTGCTGACAAGGCGACCAAAGTCCTGAAGCGCCAAGATGCCCCGATTACGGACACAGGCCCACGGTCGGGAGAGCGCCGACCGTGGCTACCAAAGCCGGCCTTACGCCACGACCACCCATGTAAAATCGAGTCGGCCGTGCACCACTCGGAGGTGAATTTTCATGCCTGTCGATCCCCTGTCGCGCTCGGAAGTCCTCGCCGCGCTCGAAGGTCTCATTCGCACGCCTTCGGTGAATCCGAGCATCGCCCCGGCCGAAGCCCACGGCGAAGCGGCCATTGCCGCCGTGGCCCGCGACTGGCTCGCCGCGCGCGGCATCCGCGCATGGCTCGAGGATGCAGCGCCGGGCCGCCCAAACGCCGTGGCGCAAATCGGCGACAACTCCGGACCGGCGCTCGTTCTCTGCGCTCATCTCGATACCGTCGGCACGGCCGGGATGACGATTCCCCCTTTTGAGCCGCGCGTCGAAGACGGCCGGGTCTACGGCCGCGGCAGCTACGATATGAAAGGCAGCGCCGCCGCGATTCTTTGCGCCGCCGCCGCGCTGGCCGACGAAAAACTTTCCGGCCAGGTCCTGCTGGCGCTCGTCGCCGATGAAGAGCACGCGAGCCTTGGCGCCCAGGATTTCGTTCGCCGCCACAAAGCCGACGCCTGCATCCTCACCGAGCCGAGCGAAGGCCGCCTGATCCTCGGCCACAAGGGCTTCGTCTCGGGTCGAAATCGTTACGTGCGGCCGCGCCGCTCATGGCAGCCGCTGGGACCTGGGCGTCAGCGCCATCGGCAAAATGGGGCGCGTGATCGCCGCACTCGAACGCTTCGACGCCGAAGTGTTGCGGCGCCGCGTCCATCCTCTCGTCGGGCCCGCATCGCAGCACTGCGCCCTCGTCGAAGGCGGCAGCGGCCTTTCCACCTACTCCGAAAAATGCACCCTCCAGATCGAACGCCGCACCCTGCCCGGCGAAACTCCCGAGCAGGTATTGAAGGAGATTGGCGACGTGATTCGCGAGGCCGGCGAAGAAGCGGAAATTCGCAATCTGCTCGACCGTCCGCCGCTCCTCTCGGATTCAGCTTCGTCCATCACGCGCGCTGTCCGTGACGCGGCCACAGCCGTCGTCGGCCATCCGCCCGAAGAAGCCGGCGTGGCCTACTGGATGGACGCCGCTATCTTTGGCGCCGCCGGCATCCCGACGGTCAACTACGGCCCCGCGGGCGCGGGCGCGCACGAAGCCGTCGAATGGGTCGATCTGGATTCGGTGGTGAGCTGCGCCCAAGTGCTGGCCGAAGCTGCGCGGCGCTTCCTGCGCACGGGGCCATAGCCTGCGAATATCCGGGCACGTCCGCCACAGGGTCAGATGATCGCTGGGATGATCCAGCCCGGGGATTTTCCCTCCGCGCGCGGCATGGCCGGCGCCTCCTTCCCGGGAATGTTGTAGCGGAAGTGCGGGGCGAGCGCGAGGGGAGGGTCTACGTAGGCGGTTTTGAGCCGTGAGTGGTGAGTAGAGAGTGACGGAAAAAAATCGATACGCGTGCGATTTTTTCGGGGCGGAAGTTTTGTGGATTCAATGAGATGGATTTTTAAAATCGATACGCTTTTCGAGAATACGGGAAAGCCGGACGCGCGGAGATTGTGAGACGCGGGGCTGAAATGCGATATACCCCGGTGGGGCGATTGTAGAGAGGTTTTGGACCGGGGACAATGGCTGGGTCTACGTAAAAAGCGGTTCACACAGAGGGCGCGGAGAAAGACGAGGAGGACACGGAGGCGGCCGTGCAGCACAGGCACTCCTGCCTGCGCATGCCTGGTGTGCCGCGAACCTCACCACCACTTCGAAGCCGCCCTCGCCTCGCAGCCTTGCCGGAATGCAGTCCGCTCGAGGCGGAACACGGCAATAACGCCCTGCACGGCCACAACCCGATGCTGGCGCCGCCCGGGAGCCTGACGCTTAGGGAAAAACGCCGGCAGGATGCCGGCGCTACAAAATGACCGGCGTCATTTTTGATCGGCGCGTGCTCGCGCGATGATCTCCTCGACCACGGCGGTCTTGGCGTCGGCGTAATTCTGGACGTGCTTCCACTCCTTGCGGGCGAGGGCCAGTTTGGTGCGCGCGTACAGTTCGCGGTCGGCGGGATTGGCGCGCAGCCAGTCGCGGAAGATCAGCATGCGGTCGATTTCCGGGCAGCCGGGTGAAAACGCGTGGAGGTTGATGTCCGTGTCCGGGCCCTTGAAAACGCGATGCTCGTACCAGTTGGGCTCCCGGATCCGGAGCACGTAGCCGGCCGCTGTCAGGTCCGGCGCGTTCGTGTCTTCATTTGCAGAGTCGGCGACGATCAGCAGGAGATCGATGATTGGTTTCGCGGCGAGTCCGGGCACGGACGTCGAGCCGACATGCTCGATCCGCAGCGCCCGGCTCCCAAGCACGGATCGAATTCTCTCGGCTTCACGCGCAAACAGTTCCGGCCAGCGCGGATCGTAATCCACAATCAGGATTGGGCCGGAGACGGGCTTCAGCTCTCCGATTGTGAACTCGCGGATCTCTTCCTCGGTGCTGGGCGCGCGGTTGTGGAGTGGTTTGGACTCTTGCGACATTGCCGCTCCTGCACGGTCGCGGTTCTACGAAAAATGCTCCGGAACTCGTGGCTCCGATCCCGCCTTGACAATCCATATTACATGGCACAGCCAGGTGCCGATGCCCGTGGAAAAGGACACATCTAATTTGCGGAGAACCGGACATTTCTACTTTGCGCTGGCATCCAGCCGATATACGCTCTTCGGCTCGAAGGAGCGTGCCATGCTCAAAAGATTCGGTCCGTTTCGCCTCACGGGAACTGTCGTCGCCGCTCTCGTTGCGTTGCTTCTGTCTGGAACGGTTTCCGTCGCGGCGCAAAACGCCAAGCCGCCCGACGTCACGCATGCCGCCGCGGCGTTGCTTCCCCCGCGCATTCATTCGCCGCAGGTTCATGCGGATGGCAAAGTCACATTCCGCTTTCTGGACCCTGGCGCGCATGACGTGAAACTCACGCTCGAGGGCGCCGCACCGGTCGAAATGCAAAAAGACGATCGCGGCGTCTGGAGCGTCACCGTTGGGCCGCTTGCGCCGGAATATTACGGCTATTCGTTCCTCGCCGATGGCGTGAGTCTGATGGACCCCTCGAATTCGCTGGCGAAACCGAACCTTTTGAACCCACAGAATATGGTTTTCGTCCCCGGCCCCGATTCAGTGCCGTGGCAGATGAACGATGTGCCGCACGGCGTGATTCACGAGCATTTCTATCATTCGAACGTGGTGGGTGATAACCGCGATTTCTACGTCTACACGCCGCCGGGCTACAACTCGCGCGGCAAAACGCGCTATCCGGTGCTCTATCTCCTCCACGGCTATAGCGACTCGGCAAACGCCTGGACCGCGGTCGGCCGGGCGAACGTGATCCTGGACAATCTGATCGCCGGGCACAAAGCGGCGCCGATGATCGTGGTCATGCCGCTCGGCTACGGCGCGCCGCGGATTCTCAGGGCCAATTCCGCCGTCAGCCGCAATGCTCTCGGCGAGGAAAATTCGCGGAAATTCACAGAGGCTCTTCTCACCGAAGTGATGCCGCGCGTCGCGAAGGATTACCGCGTGCTTTCCGGTCCCGCTCATACGGCCATCGCGGGCCTTTCGATGGGCGGCGGCGAAGCGCTCTATGCCAGCCTGAACCATCTGAAAACGTTCGGCTGGATTGGCGCTTTCAGCGCTGGCCTGCTTCCCGATCTCGACCAGGAGTTTCCCGGCCTGAATGCGAAAGTAAACTCCCGGTTGCATCTCCTCTGGATCGCCTGTGGCGAACAGGATCCGATCGTCGGCACGTTCAATCGCCAATTGCGCGCCTGGCTCAAAGCACGAGGCGTCGCGTTCACGCCAATCGATACGCCCGGGATGCACACGTGGCTGGTGTGGCGAGGCAATCTTGCCGCCTTCGTACCGCTTCTCTTCCAGAAGAATGTGCGGTGACCCCGCGTTGCGAGCCGCGCCCGCTTCCGCTACACTTTACGTTCTGTCCATCGGTGGGCCGCTAGCTCAATGGTAGAGCAGCAGACTCTTAATCTGCGGGTTCCAGGTTCGAGTCCTGGGCGGCTCACCAAATCCCCTTTAGAAACGCGACGGCGGTGGTGCGAAGCGACCTCCCCTGCATGCCGTCTACGCCGGTTCTGATGCAGGCGAGGACGTGTTACAGAGGAGCACGATCTTGCCTGTCACGCCTTCCTTCCCTAACAGCTCGTGCGCACGTCTTGCCTCGGCAAGGGGAAATCGCTGCGCGATCAGCGGCTTGATCTTTTTCTGTGGACGGGTGCCTGGCTCTTCGACCGCACCACGACGCCAGCAAGCAACCTTGAAACTGCCAGTGCATCGGCATATGCTCCGAGGGGGAGAGCCTGGCCATGGTCGTGGTCAGAACTGTGCTTGTCTGGCTGGCAATCATACTGGGCGTGTGCTGGCTATTGCTTAAGATACTCGGGAATCCCAACAGGCACGACGGGCGAGACCGAGAAGACGAGGAATCACACAATACATTCAGGAAATAGTTTGTGTGAACGACACACCAGATCCGGTTATCAGGCTTGCTCACCAGATAGAAGATTTACTTGAGCTGGTCGCGCACCCACTCGATTTCTCGGCAAACGTAGTCGACGATGTCTCCGGTCTTCAAATGATCGGGGAGCACGTCCCAAGTGTACGTCTCGATTTCCAGATGGGCAGAGAGCGGAGTGCTTTTGTGGAATTGGAGCGCCTGCTCGATGGCAAAGCGCGTGGTGCCGAACGCGCCGAGGGTGTCGAGAAACACGGGAACGTGGAAGTGCGTGCGCCACTCTCTGGGGCCCGGGTCGGACTTCCAGGCCCGGAAGGCATCTTCGAGATTGAGAAAGCGAGTGAGGCGGCCATTCTTTTTCTCGACCGTCTGCGTGAGGTAAACGCTTTTGGCGAAGCGGCCCAGAGCTTCGACGATTTCGCCGGTCACCTGCGGGATGCGCATGGCGGCCACTTCCTGCAGCTTGAAGATCGGAATGCCGGCATCGACCAGCTTTTGGAGAGAAACGGGGATTTCCTCGTATCCGACAGACTGATGGCCAATGTCGAAGACGACGCCCACGTGTCGGCGTATCTCGACGCACGCGTCCGAAACGGGAAGATGCGCCAATTTCCCGAGAGCCACGGCCGAAGAGCCCGAATAGAGGACATTCCGGAAATAGTCGATCGTCTCGTCGGTTGTCTCGAGGAAACAGTACGGCTCCGGTTCGAGGGCGAGCGTCACGCAGCGGCCCGTACGCGCCTCGAGATCGATGAGATGAGCGGCCACGCGAAGCACATGGCCGGTGAAACTCGCCACGACTTCGTCTCCCGTGACGCGCGGCTTGAAGCCTAGAGGAGCGCTCTGTATCGACGGAGAAACCGTTTCCGGCGCGATGTCGGCGAGGACTTCCGCGACCTGAATCGTATATTGTGTGCGTTCCTCCGAGCGCCAGTCGGGTTCGTAGACCTGCTCCTTCACGAGCGTTCCCTTGAAAGAGCCGTAAGGAAACGCGTTCACCGTGTACACGTACATATCGTGGTCGGCGAGGAACTTCTTGAGCTGGTCCCGCGCGGGGCGGTCCGCGGCCAGATGCGCCGCCGATTTGGCCGAGAGCCGCAAGGACACACCAAAAGGCGCGTCGGGCGAGACGCGCTCTTTCACCTTGGGAAGATAGGTGGTGAGGCTCGCCCACATTTCGTCCCAGGTATCGCCAGGATGGACGAGCGTCGAATAACTCAGATGTCCGTAGCGGCCAAGATCCATCGCAAGCTCTCCGCGGAGATCCCTTCCCTTTACACCTACACGACGCGTTCCACCTGACCCGAAGCGGCCGAGCGGACGATCGCTTCGGCTACGGCGGCACCGTGAATCATTTGCGGCACCGGGATCGGAAATTCCGGGCCGCCGCCGGCCGCGCGGGCGAAGGCTTCGAGGCAGGCGCGCGTAACGTCGCCAGTCTCCGCCTGCCAGACTTCCGCAGATCCCTTCGCCGGCTGGAACTTGCAGGCGCCGAAGAGGCGCGTGCGCCGCTCTTCCGATGAAGCGCCGGCCACGTGCGTCATGCCCTCCAGGCGTACCCAGCCCTTCGAGCCGAACACCTGGAAGCTGAACCCGGGGCCCGTGGCGGTCACCGTGCCAAGGTAGCCGGACGGGCCGTTTTTCATTCGAAGCAGTACCGAGGTGGTGTCGTCCGAATCGATTTCCACGACGCGGCGGAAGCTTTGGCAGAAAACATGGTCGATTTCGCCGCAGAGATCGATCATGCCGTCAATGGCGTGCACGCCCATGGGAGTCAGCCCGCCACAGGGGGTTTCCTCGCGGTTCGCCCGCCACTGCGTGGGCTTGAGGAGAAGAGCGTTGGGGAAGGTCATTGTGGCTTCGACGTGCATGACCGTGCCGAGCTCGCCCGAACGGATGCGATCGCGAAGCCTGGTCATCTCCGGATGAAAGCGACGGTTGTAGCCGAGGCCGAGAGTTACACCGGCTTTGCGAACGGCCTCGACGGCCGCTTCCGCGTCATTCCTGGTGAGGGCGAAAGGCTTCTCGCAAAACACGTGCTTGCCCGCGCCCGCCGCGGCAATCACCTGCCTCGTGTGAAGCGAGTGCGGCGTCGCGAGAACCACGGCTTCGACTTTCGGATCTTTCAGGAGCGCGTCAAAATCGGCGGCGAGCGGCAGATTCTGACTCCGGGCGAAGGCTTCCGTTTCGGGCGAAACCGTGCGGGTGGCGGCCGCGACAAAGCGGATCTGGCCGCTCGTTCCCTGAACCGACTCCACGATCGTCTTACCCCACCACCCGAGACCAACTATCGCTGCGTTCATCACGGTATGTTTCCCCCTGCCGAAGTCAGGATCGGATCACAGTTCCAGGTGACTTCCTTGCCGAGCGCGCGGCTCATGCCTTGCAGCGCGCCGCCCTCCATCTGGTTCATCAGGCCGTCGGTCAGTAGCCGGCAGGCTTCACGAATCCCTCGGTCAATTGAGAAGCGTGCTTGGCAAAAGCGATCATCTCAGGCTCGCTCCAATAAGGGCCAACGATCTGGACACCCAAGGGCAGTCCCTCTTTGCCGAGTCCGAGCGGGATGTTCATGGCCGGATGCCCGGAGGCGTTGAAGCAGGCCATAAAGGGCCACACGTAGTCGGAATAAATCATTTCCGTGCCCTCGTAGCGGAGTTTGCTCCCGACTTTTGTCCTGGAGTACGCCGGGCCAAATGCGCTCGGGCAAATCAGGAAGTCATAGTCTTTGAAGAAACGTTCCCACTTCGACACAACGATGCTCCGGCGCAGCATCATTTCGCCGTAGTGGTTGGCGGTCATTCGAAAAGCCTTGTCAAATTCCGCTCGGTGCTTCTTCATGCCCTTCAGCACCTTCGAATTCAAATCCATCTTTAGAAGAGGCCGTACAAACCAAGGGACACCCTGGGCCACCACGTACGGGAAGATTCCCATCCACAGGTCGAGTGATTCCTCGTGCAAATTCCCCGCCGGGGCCTTGTTTTCCACCTTGCAGCCGTGTTGTTCGAGTTTCCCGGCAAACCCGCGGATCGCTTCGCTGACCTGCATGCTAGCCGGATGGTCCGGCCAGCCGCCCACCCATGCGACCTTATACTCGGGCAAGGACGTCTTTATGGGTGCGTGCCATTCGATGCGCGGCGTATCGCGATCGCTTTCATGCGGGCCGACAATGACCTTCCACAGGGCCTCGACGTCTTCGACCGTGCGCGCCAAAGGACCAGCCTGCGCCAGATGAACAATAAGGGTCTTGGAATCCTTGGGCAGGGGAACGTTCCCATGCAAGGGAACTGTTTTTTCGGTAGGCTTCAGTCCGTACAGGCCGCAGAAATTGGACGGAACACGGATCGACCCACCCAGGTCACCACCCAATTCGAGAGGCGAGAATCCCGCCGCCACAGCCGCGGCTCCGCCGCCTGTACTGCCACCCGGGGTGCAATCGGTGTTGTAGGGATTCTTGCCTTCGGGGTAGAGATCACCCCACACCTGGTAGTCCACGAGGAACCTCGGGACATTTGTTTGGCCCAGGATTACCGCTCCGCTCCCGCGAATGCGGTCGACGACGACAGCATCCTCGGGCGCGACGAAATCCTTGTGCATTTTCGCGTTCATGGTGCTGCGCTTGCCTTGGATCCAGAACTGCTCCTTGATGCTGACCGGCACGCCGTGAAAGGGACCCAGGAATCTTCCCTCCTTGGCCTGCTGGTCGCGTTCGGCAGCAACAGCGAGGGCCTCCGCCTCAAACAACTCGACGAACGCGTTGAGTTCGCCGTTACGCTCCTTGATGCGGGTCACATGCTCTTTGACGATGTCAACGCTGGTGGCCTTCCCCTCACGGATCAATTCAGCCAGATCAGAGGCGGATCGGTAAATGTACTGTGGCATAGAGCCACCTCTTTCAGCGCGGTCCTCTGTTATCGGGGGCCGGTGGTCGGGAATTGTATCAGGCGCGGAGCTTGAGCGCGGCCTTCACGCGATCGGGGGTGAAGGGGGCTTCGCGGAGGCGGGCGCCGGTGGCGTCGAAGACGGCGTTGCCGATGGCGGCGGCGACGACGTTGATGGATGTCTCGCCGCGCCGTTGCGAGGCTTTGGCGGTTCTCCGAGCGTGTTCAACCAAGTTCCCATCAGCCCTCGCTGGATGTCGCAAGGATTCGAGGCCCCCGTTGGGCTGCGCTGTGATGGCCTCTTGGCGCCGAAGCCTCCGCAGGGAAATTCCTGCGGAGGCTTTTTGCGCTCCGCGCGCCATCTATTGGTTGAGAATCATGACCGTTGGGCAGGTGTCCTCCCAACCTGGGGACAGGAGGATGATTTTCTTGCCCGAGATCACGTAGAGAAATCCGGCGTACTGCTCATACACGCCTGTGCCGTCGGTCTCGACGGACAAAGTGAGCGGCTTGCTCTGGCCGAAGGCGAGGAAATCCGGACTGCTTGTATCGAGCGTGAGGTTGAGCGTGCCGTTTCCCGTGGATGTTCCCACGCCCGAAGTGACCGTCGAGCAGCTTTGGGACGGAGCGACGGTGCCGAGGAAGTAGTTCCCCGAAACGGAGGCGATGGAAAAAGGCTTGTCCTCCTGAGCTTCCATGAAACCGGAGGCGACGGAGCCACCAGTGGTCATAAAGAATCCCGTGTTATCGCTCACCAGATAGAAGATAGGGCTTTCGGGCACCGCCGTCGGTCCAGAGATCATCACGCGGCCATTGGCTGAAACCGAATAGGTGACCGGATAGGTCGCTGGCTCGAGATCCCCCCACCAGCCGTCCAGCCAGTGCAAGCTGTAGGTCGCGCTACCGGATCCGTTGAAAGTCCATAGCTCTCCGCTGACAGAAGTATTATCCGGCCCGGAGAAAAGCACGGCTCGTCCCACGGTGTAGGCGGCGGATGTGCCGTTGAGAGAAGCGGCGGTGTACGCGGTTGAAGACTGGGCAAGAATTTGGCCGGTCAGCAAGCCGTTGGCGGATTCGGGATCGGTGCTCATCGCCAGCGTGCGATTGGCGGAGGCGATATAAAAAACGAAATCGGGCGCGGCGATGTTGGTCGCGACGGCCGTGAAGCGGCCGAACGACGCGGTTTGCGGCGTGGTAGAAATCCTGGCGGTGAAGTTCTGGTTCGTCGACATTGCGCCGTTCGCGTTGGCGTCAAACTGGCCGCCGGTCAGATTGCCGCTGCCATCGGCGGAGTAAGCACCGGTGAGGACCACGCGCGAACCGGTTTGCGCGGTCTGGCCGGAAAACTGGAACGCATATGGCCCGGTCATGTTCGACAGGCCGAAATTACCGGGAGTTTGCAGGAAGACGGAGCCGGAGCCGCGCTTGCCGTCGGTCCCGGTCATGTCGTCGAATTCAATGAGACTGGCGCGAGTCGCCACGTTGTCGTTGTTCGGAGAGCCAACCGCGAGAGCGAACCGTGTGCTGCCCAGGGAGCTGGCAAGGGTCGCAATTCCGCGATTATCGGCTCCCACGTTGTACTTCCCGGTGAAGATCACCGCGCTTTGGTAACCGCCGGGGCCGTTGATGTCCTCGACGCCGCTGGTGATGTTGCCACTGCCATCGGCGATGAAACTGCCCACGATGGCGAACTGGTTTCCGGTGGCGTCGTCGAAGCCGTTGAACAGGAAGGCGTATTGGCCTTTCAGCTTGGCGTCTCCTGTCGCATCAGGCTCCGAGACGGTAACGCTGAATTCCTGCGTAGCGCTGACGGGCCCAGTGGGCGCCGAGTCGGTGATCTTGACGGCGAATGTTGACGTTGCGGCGGCATCGGGAGTGCCTTTGATGGCGCCGGAAGCGGCGTCAAGACTGGCCCAGGTGGGCAGCGATCCCGCCGTCAGGGTCCAGGTGTAGGGCGCGAAGCCTCCGGTGGCCTGGATTTGCGCCGAGTAGGGAAGGCCCGTAGTTCCGGCCGGCAGCGCCTTGGTGGCGATCGCGAGCGCGGGAACTTCGAGGCTGAGCGGCTGAGCCGCTGAGGTGAGTCCGGCAGCATCCGTCACGGCAACGGAGAAATTCGAAATGCCAACGGCGTTTGGCGTGCCGGAGATCATGCCTGTGGCTGGATTCAGTGCGGCCCAGGCAGGCAGCGAGCCGGCCGGAACGCTCCAGGTGTAGGCGCCGGTGCCTCCTGTGGCCTGCAGGGTGTAGTTGTAGGCTGCGCCGCCCGGGGCGTCGCCGAGCGCCGTTGTGGTCACGGATGGCGCGGGGTTGACGGTGATGCTCTTCTGGGAAGAGGCGGTGGCTTTTGCCACCGACGTGGCGGTGATCGAGGCGCTCGTGCTTGCCGTCACGGTTGCCGGGGCATTATAGATGACGCTACTGGAGGTTTGGTCTGTCAGAGAACCCGGGCCAGTCAGGCTCCAGCTGACACCTTGGTTCGTACTGTCGCCAGTGACGGTGGCTTTGATCGTCACACTCTGTCCCTGGTCAATCGCCACTGCTCCGCTTGGCGTGAGAGAAACCGTCGTCGAACTCGCGGGTGATGATCCATTGTTGCAACCAGCCGTCGCGAGGGCGAGCAAACAAATCAGTCCCACGAGGAAAACAAAGGTGGGCTTGCGCATGGCTCCTCCTACGGAGCTGCGTCCGCGTCCATACCCTTTGCCGATTCAGTTACCAGTGCTGTCACGGCTCGCGGGCGGGAAGCGGCCGATTCCATAGCGCGGCGCGCAAGAGCCGATGAGCGAGAGGAACGGGGAGTTCCTTCAGGACGTACTCCGTTGCAAAACTACAGGCAGGTGGAGGGCCGTCAGAAGGCGAAAGTGCGGTTGCTCTAATCTCCTTGCAGCCACGAAGTTATAAGTGCGCGTCAAGGATGGAGGAGTCGCGGTGTGAAATATCGTGCGGAGCAAGTGGCAGGCTTTTGCGCAGAAGCAAACGGGAAATTCGGACTGGAACGGTCCGCTCGATTGGGTATCTGTGAAAATTACAAGAACACTTCCTCCAGGCTGCACTGGGAAGAGCGGGATCAGGCGCGGAGCTTTAGAGCGGCTTTCACGCGGTCGGGCGTGAAGGGGGCTTCGCGGAGGCGAGCGGCGGTGGCGTCGAAGACGGCGTTGCCGATGGCGGCGGCGACGACGGTGATGGATGTTTCGCCGGCGCCGGTGGCGTCGACGTCCGGGCGGTTGAGCAGGACCACATCGACTTTCGGCACCTCGATGCCCAAGAACAAGGTGTGATAAGTGGCCCAGTCGATCGAGGTCACCTTTTGGTCGTCCCAGGTGACTTCCTCGCCGAGCGCGCGGCTCATGCCTTGGAGGGCGCCGCCCTCCATCTGGTTCTTCAGGCCGTCGGGGTTCGAGATCGGTCCTACGTCGATGCTGACGACGAAGCGCTTTACGGTGAGGCGGCCGGTCTCCTGATCGACTTCGACTTCGGCTACGACGGCGGTGTAGCCGTTTCCGCCTTCATAGGCCACGCAGGCGATGCCGCGGCCGGAGGCTATGCCGGTCCTGTGGATATCGGGCCTGGGCGAGGGGCGCGCGTCCCAGTTTGCCGCGCGCGCGGCGGCGGTGAGGGCGTCGCGCAGGCGGGGAAAGGTCAAGTGGCGCAGGCGGAAGGCTACGGGATCCGCCTTTGCGTGCGCCGCGAGTTCGTCCATGAAGCTCTCGTGCGCGAAGGTGTTCTGGAGGCGCGCGGGCGAACGGAGCGGGCCGGTGAAGAACGGCGAGGGCACAGTGTGCATCAGCACGCGTTCCGACTGGATCGTGCCGGTGCCTTCGGCCCTGCCGCCGACTCGGCCCGCACAGTAGGAGGGGACGCTGTTGTCGTGATTCTCGAAACGGCTAGGTTCGGGCGCGGGGGAGCGGGGCTCGAAGGGCCGGGCCGGAAAACCCAGAAGCGCGCCGGTCACGACATTTCCGGGCCTGTCGTAGCCGGGACGGCTGCCATGCACCGGGAACCAGGCCTCGTGGTCCCAGGCGACGATGTTGCCGCGGGCGTCCAACCCGGCGCGCTCGTCGAGGACGAAGGCGTAGCCGTAGTTTTCGCCCCAGGCCATTTCGTCCTTGCGCGAGAGCTGAATGCGTACGGGCTTGCCGACAGCCTGCGACAAAATCGCCGCGTCGTAGGAGACGGCGTCGGCGCCGTTCAAACCGTAACAGCCGGCGCCACGGCGGAAGAGAACCTTTACGTTTTCCGGGTCGAGGCCCAGCACCATCGCCACGCTGCCGCGCAACGGCCAAACACCCTGCGTGGGCGAATAGAGCGTGGCGCGATCGCCGCGCACGTCGGCGACGGCGCAGGAAGTACCCATCGATCCGTGCATCTGATAGGGATAGTAGTAAGTGGCCTCGAGCACAGTGGCGGCCGCGGCGAGTTTTTGCGGCACATTCTGCGAGTCCACGCTCAGAGTGTCGCGCGTGGGCTTCTGATGGCGCAGGTGCTCGTAGTAATTCGCCTGGGAAGGTAGACCCGTTCCGGGGCTCCAGCGAACTTTCAACTTGTCCGCCGCCTGAATCGCCTGCCAGGGTTTTTGCGCCACGACGCCGACGAAATTTTTCCGAACCACGACCTTCACGACGCCGGGCATTCCGGACACCGAGTCTTCGTCCACGCTGATGACCGTTGCGCCGACGGCTGGTGGCCGCACCACTTGGCCATGCAGCATTCCGGGGAGGCGCACATTGTGAACGAACTCGAACTGGCCGGTAACAATGGCGGGCAAATCGGGCTGCCTTGCCGGTGTGCCGAGGATGGTCCATTCACTCGCGGGCTTCCGCCTGGCATGGGGATCGACATGAAGATCGAAATGCTTGCCGCCGACGAGTGTGCCGTAGCCGACCTTTTTCGCCGGATCATTTTTGATGTGAATCGCGCCATCCTGCGCCACGAGCGAGGCGGCGGGTACGCCGAGATGTTGCGCTCCGAACCGGAGCAGCGCTTCGCGCGCCGTGGCCGCGGCCTGGGCCAGGTTGCGATGATTGAAATTCGTGGGGTGGGACTGGCTGCCCGAGGTCACGCCCTCATCCGGGGTAATCGGAGTCTGGCAATAAATGAGGTGGACGCTTTCGAAGGGAACGCAGAGCTCTTCGGCAACCAGCTGGATTTGCGCCGTCGAGATACCTTGTCCGATCTCGCACTTGCCGGTGTACGCGGTTACGCGGCCGTCGGCAGCAATGGCGATCCAGGAATCGAGTTGATCGGGGGATGGGGCGCCGGGAGTCTGGCGGGCGCCGAATAGCTGCGCCGAAGCGGTAGCCACCTTGCCCAGCGCGGAGAAGCTCACGATCAGCGCGCCTGCTCCCTGCAAGAAGGCGCGGCGGGAAAAGCCCGCGCGTTCGAGCGCATCTTGCGCGTCGGGCGTGAGCTGGGAATCCAGAGCGGGCTCGGGCTCTTGACGGCTCATCCTGCCATTTCCCGTCTTGCGCGATGGATCGCGCGCATCATCCGGACATGCGTGAAGCAGCGGCACAGAACGTTTGCCATCTCCTGGCGGATTTCCTGGTCAGTCGCTTTCGGGTTCCTGTCGAGAAGGGCCTTTGCGGTCATGATCACGGCATTCACGCAGAAGCCGCACTGGGCCGCCTGCTCTTCGATGAAGGCCTTCTGAAGCGGATGAGGCTTTTCGATCGTTCCGATCCCCTCCAGTGTGGTGATTTCGGCTCCGTGGACGAGCTGCAGCGGCGTGACGCAGGAGCGCGTGGCCTCTCCGTTGATGATGACCGTGCAGGCTCCGCATTCACCGAGGCCGCAGCCGAATTTGGGACCGCGCAGGCCGAGATCGTCGCTCAATGCATAGAGCAGCGGCGTCGACGGATCGAGATCCAGGGTATGAGTGGTTCCGTTGACCTTCAGAGTGACGGCCCTCATATTGCCCCAACCCTATTTCGGAATCGAGACCGAGTCAAGAATACGTTGAGCGACAAGGCAAAGCGGTGACATCCGGGCCAGCGTCAAGAGTGACCAAGCGTTTCATTCAGAGGGAGCGTCTACCGCGGTGAGTTTTTCGAGACCCCAACCGGCGCTGTAGAGGACGCCTCCCACCCCAACGACCTTCATCCAAATTGCATGCACCTCGGTGCCATGCGTGTCCGCCCAAACGATGAATAGCGGACCTAGCAGCAGTGGTCCGGCGGCAAAGTGCCTCAGCAGCATGCCGGCCGGAAATCGCAATGGCTCCGCTCCGGATCCGTGCGCCAGCGCCCGCGGCGCGACTGCGTTTCGCTGGCTGTCAGTGCCGAAGAGCGAAGTTGCTGCATTGACGATGCCACTCGACCTCTTCCGGAAGTGGAAGATTCCCAGTATGAAGAGAGCCGCTCCGCCCAGATTCAACACCAGAGCCGCAACCGAACTAGTCGCCGGGCCAGGAAGCGGCATCGCCGATACGAACGCCACCACTGAGATCAACAGGTAGAGTACTCCACGGCGCGGGTTGTACTCGAGGCCCGGCGCTGACCGTGTTGGGATGGAGGCGAAACCGCCGGGCCAATTCCCGCGTGCTCGGCAGACGCTGCCCCAGAGACAGGTCGCCGCATGGAATGGCGAGAATCACCTGCGTGACCAGTTGTTCGTGAAGGCTGACTTCCGTTCCGCGCGCGAACCAGAGCTGCATGGGGCCATATCATAAGGCCTGAAGAGGAAGTGAAGAATAACTCTTCCCGCACGCATCGCTTCCGATGAGCGGTGCAGGCATCCGCCCGGCGGCTTTCCTGGGAGAATCAAGGATCGCGCATGCCGACAAGACTACCGTGAGGCAGGAGAAGCGCTCCTGCCTCACCGGTATCGAAGAACTCTCAAGGAACTGCGACCTGAAGTACGTCTCGCGCTACGCGGCCGCCTTCTGCTTGCGTACTTTCGCCCAGCGCGCTCTCTGCGCCGCCGCTATCTTGCGCCGTGCGGCGGCGGACATCGTCCGGCGGGGCTTCACACCTTTCGACTCTGAACCTTTGGAGTTGGATCCTCCCAGTTTCTGGAGCGCCCGGATAGCCTCGTCCAACTGATCGAGTTGTTTCTTCGTGCTGTTCCGCTTCGCCTTCAACTCTTCGAGCATCTGACCAAGATTCGCCATCGTCTTCCTTTCTTTCCGCTGAGCGTGAGAAGGTACCCGAAACTACTATACACAAGGTTCGCAAAGGACGCCGAATGAAAGCAATCTTCCTTCGCAACCGGTACGATTCCGAATCCTCTTTCTATAAGCGCAATAACTCGATGGCAAATCCTTGCCGGCCCTTTTTGCCTGCTTTCTCGTTCTATCCAACTCAGTCAACTACTTTACTCTACTCCGTTCCGGCCGGAAGTTCATCCTGCCCGCGTGCCGGCGCGGTCCAGGCTGCTTCCCGCACTGACCAGGGTGAAACACACGCCGGCACAGGCGGTGACGATCGCGGCCAGATCGAGCGCCCGCTCCCAGCCGAACCGCGTGGCGACATAGGCGGTGACGATTGGCGAGAGCCAGCCGCCCAGATTCCCGAACATGTTCATCAGCCCGGAGAGCGAGCCGGTGAACTGCTCGGTGAGATCGATGCATGTGGCCCAAAACGTGGTCGCGGCGAACATGTTCGATCCGCTGGCGGCGGCGAGCAGCAGTATCGCGGTCGTGCTGCCCGATGCGCGGCTCCCAAGCCACAGAAACAGCGCCGAGGTGAACATGCCAATCCAGACGGCGCTACGCCGCCCGCGCGTCTTACCCAAACGCCGCGAGGCGTAATCGGAGAAAACCCCGCCAAACGGCGCGAGCAGCGCGATCGAAAGATACGGCAGCGTGCCCCAGACGCCGCCCTGTTCGACCGTCAGCCCGCGCACCTTCACCAGATAGATGAAAAGCCACGTGTAATAGAAATAGATCGGATAGCCCTGGCAGAAATACCCGAGCAGCAGTCCCCAGACCGAGCGACTCCTCAGCAACTTTCCCCACGGCGTCGGCCCCGGCGATTCCCCTTGCTCGCTTACCTCCAGGCGCTGCGATGCGATCAGCCGCAACTCGGCGTCGTTCACGCCCGGATGCTCTTCCGGACGGATCCGGACGTAGAAGTACCAGAAAGCGGCGAAGACAACGCCAATGAAACCGGAAATATAAAACGACGACTGCCAGCCCCAGCGCTGCATGATCCAGGTGATCAGCGGAGGCGTCATCGCGCCGCCCAAGCCCGATGCCAAGAATGCTGAAGCTGGTTCCCAGACCCCGCGTGCCTGCGAACCCATCCAGTTGGCGACGATCCTGTTGTCCGTCGGCGAGCAGGCCGCCTCGCCTACGCCCACGAAAAACCGCACGACCATGAACGCCGCCACCAGGCCAATCCAGCGCACCAGCGCCAGGCTCGGCACCAGGCCCGTCAACACAGTGAACGCCGACCACCACAGAATCGCCAGCGCCAGCACGCGCCGCGGTCCGAACCGATCCGCCGCCCAGCCGCCCGGCACCTGCATCAGCGCGTAGCCGAGCAGGAATGCGCTGAAGACCCAGCCCATCGTGACCGTGCTGAAATGCATCTTGGATTCGATGGAGTGGCCGGCGATGCTCAGGTTCACGCGGTCGAGATAGGTGAGTCCGGTGGCGGCCATCACCAGAAACAGGATGTTCCACCGCACGCGCGTTGGCGGCGCCGACGTCCCGGGACCGTGCGAATCGGTCTTGCCGCTCGTCACCGTTTGCAGGGCCATTCTCCTTTTCCCGCGCCGGATCCGGCCCGCGCGGGCCGGCCCAACCCTACCGCCGGCGCGCCATTCCCGCAATCCCCCGCAAGGATCGCCGCCTGCCCGATTCCCGCCACGGAACCGAGAACCCGATCAACGGCGAGGGGAGATGTGCGTTCGTTTCGTGCGAGTTCCGGCGCGAAAGGGCGCGATCACGCGGGTCATGCCGCCCCGGCCCACACCCGTGGCGCCGCTCTGCCTGTCAATGGCAGACGCCTGATTCAGCGCGGCCGCGAACGCCGCGCGCGGTTTTCTCGCGGGAAGGATTGCACCCGACAGCGAACCGCAAAGCCGCCTTCAACGATTTGCCGGCCCGCTCATTTCGATTTTCGCGCCGTCACTTTCTTTTCCGACATCGAGCGAACGTAGTTCACCAGATTCCAGATCTCTTCCGGTTTCGCACGTGACCCCTCGTCCGGCATGGGGTTGTAACCCTTCGAAATGACGTAGAAGAGTCCGCCGTCGGTCACCGATTTCAGCGCTTCCGGATCGCGAAAGTCCGGGAGCTTCAGGTTCATGCTCACGGCCAGATCGCCCTTCCCGTTCCCGTTCGCCCCGTGGCACATCGCGCAATCGTAGGTGAACCGCTGCTTCCCTGCCGCGATCGATGCCGCCGTCGGCTTGACGGGATTGACGGTCTTGGCGGCGTCGGGAGGGATCACGATGGGAGTGGGAGCCTCCGCCGCCGGTGGTTGCGCTGAGTGCTCGGCCGGTTGCTGCGCCGACTGCTGCGCCGGCTGCTTGGCCGGTACTTTAGCCGGTTCTTTTGTCTGAGAGAAAAGAGGAAAGGCACCCAAAAGCAACAGCGCCGAAAGGAATGCTCCTTGCCTGTGCATGGCAATGCTCCTTGCCGCCGCGCGTCCAATTGAATTCTACTCCCGCGCACCTTGCCGCCAAAGCCCCATTTGTGCGCGCGTGGCCTTGGAACAACTGGCCATTGCGCCAATCTGCGGCAGCGGAAGAACTTCTGCGCGGTCCCGTTTGGGGGCGCCTGTGCGGGATTTGCGCAGGGCGCGGCTTGTTCGGGCCGCCGGGCGGCTGCTAGAATCGCGTTCAGCCGCGCGTTTGCCGCTTGTCGCTCCCGCCAGGCGCCACGCCGCGGCCCGAACCGCCCGATCGCTTCCCAAGGAGAACGCATGCCCGCATTTCCCGGCGTGGATTTCCTGGATTTCGATTCCCTGCTCAGCGACGAAGAGCTGCTGGCGCGGCAGACCGCGCGGCAGTTTGTGGACGAGCGCGTCCTGCCGATCATCGAAAAGCACAATCGCGAAGCGCACATTTCCGCATGCGACCTGGTGCCGCAACTGGGCGAACTGGGATTCTTCGGCGCGAATCTGAAGGGCTACGGCTGCGCCGGAATGTCCAACGTGGCATACGGCCTGGTGATGCAGGAACTCGAGCGCGGCGATTCCGGCCTGCGCAGCTTCGTTTCGGTGCAGAGCGCGCTGGTGATGTATCCGATCTACGCCTACGGCTCGCGCGGCGCAAAAGGAGAAATGGCTGCCCGCGCCTGCAAAGCGGCAAAGCCATCGGCTGCTTCGGGCTCACCGAGCCGCAATTCGGCTCGAATCCCGGCGGCATGCTGACGCGCGCCGTCGCGCCGCGGCGACCGCTACGTGCTGAACGGCGAAAAGATGTGGATCACCAACGGCTCGATCGCCGACGTCGCCGTGGTCTGGGCCAAGATGCGAAGACGATCGCGTCCGCGGCTTCCTGGTGGAAAAAGGCACGCAGGGATTCAAGGCGTGGGACGTCCACGGCAAGATGTCGCTGCGCGCTTCGGTCACTTCCGGCCTGGCGTTCAACGATTGCGAAATTCCCGCGGAAAATCTGCTGCCCGGGGTCGACGGACTGAAGCGGCCCGCTGTCCTGCCTGACTCAGGCGCGCTACGGCATCGGCTGGGGCGCCATCGGCGCGGCCATGGCTTGCTACGACACCGCGCTGCAATACGCCAAGACGCGCAAGCAATTCCAGAACAAGCCCATCGCCTCGCACCAACTCGTGCAGGACAAACTGGTCTGGATGATCACGGAGATCACCAAGGCGCAGTTGCTGGCGCTGCACGTCGGCCGGCTGAAAGATCAGGACCGCGTGCGATCCGCGCACATCTCCATGCTGAAGATGAACAACGTGTGGATGGCGCTGGAAACGGCGCGCAAGGCCCGCGACATTCTGGGCGCCAACGGCATCGTCGACGATTACTGCGTCATGCGCCACATGAACAATCTCGAATCCGTCTACACCTACGAGGGCACGCACGACATTCACCGCCTGGTCATCGGCGAGCGCATCACCGGCATCGCCGCTTACGTTCGACGTAAACCGCCGCTCGAAAGGAAATCGAAGCCACGGCCATCGCCGACGAACTCGCGACGCTCGACGCCACCGCGCAGGCCACTCTCGTGCGCCGCGGCGAAGTCCACCCTATCGACTTGGTCGAGGCGGCCATCGCCCGCGCCGAGCGCGTCAATCCGGCGCTCAACGCCATCGTCACCCCGCTCTACGACCAGGCGCGCGCCGACGCTCGCGGCACTCTGCCCGATGGGCCATTCCGCGGCGTACCGTTCCTGCTGAAGGATCTGCTCGCGTCCTATGCCGGCGCGCGGATGACCGGCGGCTCAGCGTTTCTTCGCGATTACGTTCCCGGCCACGACAGCGAGCTTGTGACGCGCTTCCGCCGCGCCGGCCTCATCGTCATCGGCAAAACGAATACGCCCGAATTCGGCATTCTGCCGACCACCGAGCCGCTGCTCTTCGGCCCCTGCCGCAATCCCTGGGACACGGGCCGCTCGACCGGCGGATCGAGCGGCGGCTCGGCGGCGTCGGTCGCCGCGGGAATCGTGCCGATGGCGCACGCCAACGACGGCGGCGGCTCGATCCGCATCCCCGCTTCCTGCTGCGGCGTGTTCGGAATGAAGCCGACAAGGGCGCGCAATCCGCTCGGACCGGACATCGGCGATATCATGGGCGGCCTGGTGGTCGAGCATGCGGTGACGCGCTCGGTGCGCGATTCAGCCGCCCTGCTCGACGCCGTCTCCGGTCCCGATACCGGCGACCCTTACTGCGCCCCTCCGCCGGCACGCCCATTTCTCCAGGAAGTCGGCGCCGACCCCGGCCGCTTGCGCATCGCTTTCACCACCGCAGCGCCCTCGGGCGCCAAAATCGATCAGGAATGCATCCGCGCCGTCTACGAGGCGGCAAAACTCTGCGAGAGCCTGGGGCACACCGTGGAGGAGGCCGCTCCGGAAATCAACGGCGCGCTGATGGTCGATTCGTTTCTCACCGTTTGGCGCGCCGGAACCGCATCGACCGTCCAGGCGATGGCCTTTCTCACCGGACGCACGCCCGCGCCCGAACTGTTCGAGCCGCTCACCTGGGCGCTTTACGAACAAGGCCAGCAGGTCAGCGCTCCCGCCTATCTGATGGCGCAGACCGTTTTGCAGGGCATATCGCGCCAGATCGCCCGTTTCATGCTGCGCTACGACGTTCTGGCTCACGCCGACGCTCGCCGAGCCGCCCCTGCCGCTCGGATCGTTCGATCCCGCGCCGGGGAATCCCTTGGCCGGCTTCGAACGAGCCGTCAGATTCGTGCCCTTCACCCCGCTCTGCAACCTGAGCGGCCAGCCAGCCATGTCTCTTCCGCTTTATTGGACCGCCGGCGGCCTGCCCGTTGGCACCCATTTCATCGGCCGCTTCGGCGACGAAGCCACGCTTTTCCGGCTCGCATCTCAGATTGAGGCCGCCCGCCCATGGAAAGATCGCCTGCCGCCGATTTTCGCCGGGCAGGAAGAGGGCAAGAAAACTTGAGCCCGGCGCGGAACACCATGCCTGCTGGCGTCGTATCCTAATGAAGAGCGGCCGGGCGAAGCGCCGGCAGCCAATCCCGGAGGCAAGCCGGAAACCATGACGAATCCGCCGCAAGTCCCGCAACCCGGTGTCCAGTTGCCCCAGGGCCCTCCGCCACCGCAGAATCGCGCCCTGTGGTGGGTGCTGGGAGTGATTGTCGCCTTGCTTCTGCTCATCATCGGTGGAGGGCTGTTCCTGGCCTTGCACATCGCCCGCGACGTCACCGTGAAGGGTCCGAACGACGTGGAACTTCACACGCCGGCCGGGGAAGTGAGTATTCACAAGACCGCCGAGGACAACACCGGCCTGCCCGTCTACCCCGGCGCGACGCTGCGCCCCGAGGGCGCGAGAATCCAGTTCGAGCCTTCGCACCAGGAGGCCGGCTTCGGGCTGGCGGCCGCCAGATACCTCTCCACAGACGATCTCGAGAAAGTGGGGAGCTGGTATCGGAAAAATCTGGATCCCAGTTTTCGGCAGGACAAGAACAAGGCGACGGTGCGGTTCGGAGGGGCCGACGTCGGCCACGCCGATCTGTCTTTCGTCTCGAAACAGGAAGATCGCCTTCGGATCGTGGCTCTCGAGCGCAGGGGCGGCGAGACGAAGATCACGCTGGTCCGCATGGGCAGGCAGCAAGCGCAGTAGGCGGGGAATACACTCATACGCTGCCGGAATACTCCGGCCAGGGAAATCGTTCTTGAATTCCGGGCCTGCCGCCTAGCGGTGCGCTTGTTGCCCGGAGATCACCGTTGCCCGGCGCCCGACCTCGGGATGGTTGCGCGTGGGCAGCGGCCGCACGTGATGGCCGTTCGAGCCTTCCAGGTGCTCGCTGATCGCCTGGAGGCGTTTCAGGATCGATTGCCACTGATTGAAATCGAGCTGGCGAAGGTAAGGCCGCACGCCCTGGATGAAAGGATCCTCCAGCAGCGCCTCGCTCTTGGTGGCGGGGATAAAAAAGCGGTTCAGGCCGACGCCCAGCGATTCGGCGATTTTTTCGAGCGTGCCGAGGCTCGGCGTCATCTGCCCGCTCTCGATGCGGGAAAGATAGGAGCGCGAAACGCCCGACCGCGCCTGCAATTGGCTCTGCGTCATGCCCCGTGCTTCCCGCAACTGCCGGATGCGCACGCCGATGTTCTCGACAGTCTCGCGATTCGGCCAGTTCTCGAAAAGCTGGCGCTCGTCGCCAGGCAGTTCCTGGGGTACCGTGGGAGGGACAATGGCCTCGATCGGAGGCGGCAAGGCGCGCAGGCAACGGCGGCAATTCCCCGTCTTCGTCCGATACTGCACCAGCCCGCACGACTGGCAGCGAATCACTTCTCGTTCGGTCTCGACCTCTTCGGTCGCTTTCTTCTCTTGTAGTAGAGGCACAGGCTCTCCTCGCTAAACTACGCAGCTAAACTACGCAGCTAAACCACGCAGCTTCCTTGCAGCTTGCGGACGAGAAATGGCGAGGGAATCTTTTGAAGGAATGCAGAAACGCCACCAAAACGTTTCTGGGCGCACGGGCATTTTGCGGATATGAGACCGTTTCGTCAAGTGCTTTTTTCAACAACCGCACTTGAAAAACAATGTCCGATTTCCCGCCCATCATCTGTCCTTACCCTCCGAAAGCCATTTCGTTAAAAATGTCTTAAGATAACAACCCGGCGACTACCAAAAGTGAAAGCGTCGCCAAAAGGGGACGTTCTTAGGCCCCTTTGCCACTAGTTACGCATTCGTAAAAAGCAATTCGGATGCCAAGTCCTCAGGAGGTATGTGATGCCCAGCCGCGAAGACGCCTGGCGCCTGCTCTGCGAATACACTCAGAATGAAAATCTGCGGCGACACGCTCTCGGCGTCGAAGCCTGCGTTCGCGCCTATGCCCGCAAGTTCAACGCGGACGAAGAGTTATGGGGCATGGCCGCCCTGCTGCACGACTTCGATTACGAACGCTGGCCGAATACGGAACATTCGCCCACCTCCGGCCACCCGGCCCAAGGCTCTGAAATTCTTCGCCAGGCCGGTTTTCCCGAGGAGCTCATCCACGCGATTCTCGCCCACGCCGACTACACCGGCGTCGCTCGCACCAGCGCGCTCGATCACGCGCTGTTTGCTTGTGATGAACTATCCGGATTCCTGGTGGCCTGCGCGCTCGTGAAACCCACGCGCAGTCTTCACGATGTGGAAACCGCTTCCGTCAAGAAGAAATTGAAGGACAAGGCTTTCGCGCGAGGCGTGAATCGCGAAGACATCCGCGTGGGCGCCGAGGAATTGGGCGTGCCGATTGACGAACACATCGCCATCTGCATCGAAGCCATGCGCGGCATCGCCGCCGAGATCGGACTCGACGGTAACGGCCAACATTAGAAAATTCTAGTCCGCCGGGCGGGAGGGTCCGCGCAACCACCTCACTACTCGGGGCAAGGACGATGCCGTCATGCTGAGCGAAGCGAAGCGTCCCGTCCCTACATAGGCCGACACCATCTCACCCCGAACGGGATCCTTCGCTTCGCTCAGGATGACAAAACGGAGGGGAGCGGGGGAGTCTTCACCCCGCCGGACGCATCACCAGCCCCAACTGGAGTTGTTCTTCTCTCCGGTGCCCAGCGTGCGATCGAGATTGAACGCCGCACTGATCAGCGCCAGGTGCGTGAGCGCCTGGGGAAAATTGCCAAGCGCCTCGCCGCAGGGGCCAGTCTGTTCGGAGTACAGGCCAAGGTGGTTGGCGTAGCCGAGCATCTGCTCGAAGATCAGCCGCGCCTCGTCGAGCTGGTCGCGGTTCGTGCGCCCGGCGCGGGTGAGCGCCTCGACCAGCCAGAAGGTGCACATGTTGAAGGAGCCTTCCTCGCAATGCAGGCCGTCGATGCCGTCGCGAGCGTGATAGCGGTAGACGAGCCCGCTCGAGAGCAGCCCGCCTTCGCTCGGTGAGCGCGAGATGGCCGCGAGGGTCTGCTCCATTTTCGGATCGTTCGGGGCGAGGAAGAAGACGAGCGGCATGATCAGGTTTGCCGCGTCGAGCCCGTCCGAGCCGTAGCTCTGGGTGAACGCGTTCCGCTTGGGATTCCACCCCTTCTCGATCACCTCCCGGTAGATCCGGTCGCGTGCCTCGATCCAGCTGTCCCGATCGGCCGGGAACGAGCGCTTGTCGGCCAGGCGCAGGGCGCGATCGAGCGCCACCCAGCACATTACCTTGGAGTAGACGAAATGCTGCGGCGCGCCGCGCATCTCCCAGACGCCCTGCCCCTTCGTCTGCCAGTGGCCGGTGACCCAGTTGGCCAGCGAGGAGACGTCCTGCCATAGCTCGTACGAGATGGGCGTGGCGTACTTGTTGTAGAGATAGACGGAATCGATCAGCTCGCCGTAGATATCGAGCTGGCGCTGGCGGAAGGCCCCGTTGCCGATGCGGACCGGTCCCGAGCCGCGGTAGCCCTCGAGGTGGTCCAGCGTGCTTTCCGACACGTCGTGACGGCCGTCGATCCCGTACATGATCTGCAACGAGCCGTCGGGTTCGAGTTCGTGGCAGCGGGCCTCGAGCCAGCCCATGAACCGGGAGGCTTCGTGGGTGAAGCCGATGCGCATCAGCGCGTAGAGCGTGAAGGCCGCGTCTCGAATCCAGGTGTAGCGATAATCCCAGTTGCGGTCGCCGCCGATGAATTCCGGCAGGCTGCACGTGGGCGCGGCGACGATGGCGCCGGTCGGGTCGAACGTCATCAGCTTCAGCGCCAGCGCCGAGCGGTTCACCATCTCGCGCCAACGGCCCCGGTAGGTGCAATGTGAGAGCCAGCGCCGCCAATAAACCACTGTTTTCTCGAAGAGGTCCTGCACCTGGCCTTCCTCGGGCAGCGGGCCCACGGGGCTGCCCGGGTCGATCTGTTGGAGCACGAAAACCGCCGTCTCTCCCTCGCTCAGCGTGAATTCCGCCCAGACGCCCTTGCCGTCGACTTTCAGAGGCACTGTACTGGCCAGCCCGAGCGCGATCTTGTCGGAATCGAACGCCACACCCTCGGGCAGCACGCGCAACGTGTGCTCCGCCCTGGCGAAATCGAATGCCGGCCGGCATTCCAGCCGGAACTTCATCGATCCACGCAGGCCGCGGACCTGGCGGATGATTGGATGCTGGCCGCGCCACGGCCCGTGGTCCTCGACGGGCATGAAGTCGGCGATCTGGCCGACGCCATCGGGAGAAAGGAAGCGCGTGACGAGCACGTTCGTATCCGGCCAGTAGAACTGCTTGCGGGTCACCGTGCCGTCCTTCCCCTCGATGCGGAAGTAGCCGCCCTTCTTGTCGTCGAGCAGCGAGGCGAAGACGGACGGAGAATCGAACTGCGGCAGGCAGAGCCAGTCGATCGTGCCGTCCATGCCGACGAGCGCCGTCGTGTGCAGGTCCCCGATAATGCCGTGATTCTCAATAGGAAGATAAGCCAATGTTTTCGCTCCGTCCCTACAGTCTATCGGCCTTGCGCCCCGGCGCAAGTATCGCTTCGGAAACGTCACCGGGGATGCCGCTCCCCTCGCGCGCCGGCCAGCCCGGCAACTTCTGTTAAACTGGACAGCCCGACATGAAAATCACGCGCGAAACCGTGCTGCACGTGGCCAACCTGGCCCATCTCGAGCTGAAAGAAGCCGAGGTCGAGACCTATCGCCACCATCTCGACGAGATTCTCACCTACGTCGAGAAACTGAACGCGCTCGATACGAGCGGCGTCGAGCCCATGGCGCAGGTTGTTGCCACCGGCGCCGACCCGGCCGCCGGCTGGCGCGAGGACGAAGTCCGCGAAGCCGCCGTCACCGGCGAAGCCCTCGCCGCCGCGCCGGACTCCGCACCGCCCTTTTTCCGCGTGCCGAAGGTGATCGAGCGCGAGCCATGACGACGAACGCCAAACGCACAATCTCCTCCGTGCGCGCCGACATCGCGGCGAAAAAAGTTTCGGCGCGAGAGCTGGTGGCCGACTCCTACGCCCGTATCGAGCGCGAAAATCCGCGCCTCAACGCCTTCCTCGCCCTTTCGCCCGAGCGCGCCTACGCGCAGGCCGACCGCATCGACCGGATGGTCTCGCAAGGCGACCCGCTGCCGCCGCTCGCCGGCCTGCCCCTGGGCGTAAAGGACGTGCTCTCGACGCGCGGCATCCCCACCACCTGCGGCTCGCGCATCCTCGAAAACTACCGCCCGGCCTACGACGCCACCTGCGTCGAGCGGCTCGAGCGCGCCGGCGCCGTCGTGCTCGGCAAAACGAACTGCGACGAATTCGCCATGGGCAGCTCGAACGAGAATTCCGCCTACGGCCCGGTGCGCAATCCCGTCGCGCCCGATCGCGTTCCCGGCGGCTCGAGCGGCGGATCGGCCGCCGCGGTGGCCGCGGGCCTGGCCGTCGCCGCGCTCGGCACCGATACCGGCGGCTCGGTGCGCCAGCCCGGAGCGCTGTGCGGCATTCCGGCGCTGATGCCCACCTACGGCCGCGTCTCGCGCTATGGCCTGATTGCCTTCGCCTCCTCGCTCGACCGCGTCGGCCCGATGACGGCCTCGGTCGCCGATGCCGCCGCGCTGCTCGGCGTCATTGCCGGCCGCGATCCGTGCGACGCGACATCCGCCGCCGTTCCCGTTCCCGACTACGTCGCCGAACTCGATAAGCCGGTTTCCGGCCTGCGCATCGGCATCCCGCGCGAGTATTTCGGGGAAGGCATGGACGCGGGCGTGCGCGAGCGCGTGGAAGCGGCGATCGTCCAGCTCGAGAAGATGGGCTGCCGGCGCGTGGAACTCGCGATGCCGAATACCGACTACGCGATCGCCACCTACTACCTGATCGCTACCGCCGAGGCCAGCTCGAACCTCGCCCGCTACGACGGCGTCCGCTACGGCCTCCGCGTCCCCAACGACTCCCTGGCCGGGATGTACCGCAAGACGCGGGGCGCCGGTTTCGGGGCCGAGGTGAAGCGGCGCATCATGCTCGGCACCTACGCGCTCTCGGCCGGTTATTACGAAGCCTATTATTTGAAGGCGCAAAAGGTCCGCTCCCTCATCGCCCGCGATTTCCATCAGGCGTTCGAGAAAGCCGATCTGATCGTCACGCCCACCTCGCCCATCCCCGCCTTCCGGCTCGGCGAACGCACGGCCGATCCGCTCGCCATGTACCTGGCCGACATCTACACCGTCACCGGCTCGCTCGCCGGCGTACCGGGCATCTCGGTACCCTGCGGAAAGACGAGCGAGGGCTTGCCGGTGGGTCTGCAAATCTTCGGTCCCCACTTCGGCGAGGCGCAGGTGCTGCGGCTGGCGCACGCCTTCGAGCGGACCTTTGAATCCGGGGCGTAAGCGAAACCCTGGCAGCACAATCGTTTCACCACCCACCGAAAGCACCCTATCGCCGGCCGTTACCCCTTACCTCCTTGGACACACGCCGAAGCTCCTGGCTAAGGGAAAGACGTCCGGGGGTCGATCTATTACTATGGCACCTTCGTGGCGTTTGGAATTTGAAACGAAATCGCGGTTGCCTCTTGCGCAGCCATTCGATTCGAGAGAGCATCATAATAATTGAGGAATTGGGGAGTTTGGCCCTGTGCCAACGATACGATCGAGCCAAAAATTCTTCACGGAAGAGGAAGTCTCTTCACTAACCGGCATCTGCCTCGAGCATCTGCGCGCGCTGGCCCACAACCGCCATCTCGGCGTTTTCATCGAAGCGGCCCAGTTCGCCGGAACCTCCGCGATCGAGGCTGCCCAGGCGGCGAGAGCGCAGGCGTACGAAGCCGCGCAATCCGCCGGAGCGCACGCTCAGCGACTGTTCACCGCGTCCGATCTCTACATCGTGACCGCGTTGTTTCCACGCTGCGAGCATTAGGAAGAGCTGCTTCACCCGCGGTTGATCCGGTGGTTTCCTGATGGAAATCTGCGACCGCATCCGCGTGTGCCATTGCTCGCCGCCGGATTTCGCCGCCCCGTCCCATCAGCCGCAACGGTATTTTCCCCTGCCGCGAAACTCCGCCTCTTGTAGCTCCGGCGTCTCGCCGGCGTTTTTCCGGCCGTTTCCGTCATCCATCCCAGGCCGTTAGCGATGTACAATCGCTCCCGCTTTTCGCAGTCGTGAAAGTAATTCCGGCCCGCACCAACGAGGGAATCTCAGGGGAAATCCCATTCCGATCCGGGACCGTCCCCTGCCCACACAACGGAGATGGCCATGACGACAAACCGGCGAGTTTCGGGATTCTTTCTGCGCGCGGCGCTGCTGCTGTTCCTGCTGGCCCCGGCAGGTCTCCTGGCGGCGCAGAATCCTCCCGCCGCCAATCGTGGCGAATACGGCGTCTCCATCATAAAGAACGTCATGGTTCCGATGCGCGACGGCGTGAAGCTCGCCACCGATGTCTACCTGCCCGCGCGCGACGGCGCTCCCGCTGCGGGCAAGTTCCCCGTCCTCGTCGAGCGCACGCCGTACGGCAAGGATGGCCAGTCGAACGTCGAGACGGCCAGCTACTTTGCGCGGCACGGCTACGTGGACCTGGTGCAGGACGTGCGCGGCCGATTCGATTCGCAGGGCAAGTTCGATTTTGCCGTGCAGGAAGGCCCGGACGGCTACGACACGGTGGAATGGGCGGCGCGCCAGCCGTGGTCAAACGGCAAGGTGGGCACCTACGGCGCATCGTATCTCGGCCACGTGCAGAACGCGATGGCCGTGCTGCGCCCGCCCCACCTGCGCGCCATGTTCGTCATGGTGGGCGACGGCAATTACTACCAGGAGGGAGCCTGGCGCGGCGGCGCCTTCATGCTGCTGCACAACATCGCCTACGCGCTCGGCGCTCTCGCGATGACCAGCCGCACGGCTCGCTCGAATCCCGTCGCGCTGGCCGCGCTCGAAAACGCTCGTCAGAATCTCGGCGACTGGATACTCGCTTATCCCTTCCACGCCTACGCGTCGCCGTTCTCCCCGACCCCCGCCTACGAGCGATGGTTTCAGGACTACGTCGATCATTACTCCTACGACGCCTACTGGAAACGCAACGGGTTCGATTACGCCGGCCTGTACCAAAAATTCTCCGATATCCCCATCTATTACGTCACCGGCTGGTACGACATTTTCGAATACGGCAACTTGCACAATTTCATGGCCCTCTCGAAACTCCACAAATCCCCCACGCGCCTGCTCGTCGGTCCCTGGACGCATAACGTCGGCCCGCAATTCTCCGGCGATGTAGATTTCGGCGCAGCCGCCGCGGTCGACCTGCAATCGCTTGCCTTGCGCTGGTTCGATCGGCTGCTGAAAGGTGAAAGCACTGGCGTCCTGAACGGGCCCCCGGTGCGCGCTTTCGTCATGGGCGGCGGCGACGGCCTGCGAACCGCGAGCGGACGAATGGAAGATAGCGGCGAATGGCTCAAGACGACGGCGTGGCCGCCTCCGCAGGAGACCACGCGCGCGTTCTATTTCCACGGCAATGGTACGTTGAGCGAGCAAAAGCCGGGCGATGAGCCGCCAAGCGTCTACCAATACGATCCCGCGCATCCTGTCCCCACGATTGGCGGCCAGATGAATCCGGGCCTCGAAAAACTGGGCTTTTACACCGACGGCCCGCGCAACCAGGTCTGCGACGTGAAAATGTTCGGCTGCCACAACAACCTGCCGCTTTCCGCGCGCCACGACGTCCTGGTGTTCCAAACCCCTCCACTCAAATCCGACGTCGTCATCGCCGGCCCGGTCACCGTCGATCTCTGGATTTCCTCGTCGGCGCCCGACACCGATTTCACCGCCAAGCTCGTCAATGTGGCCCCGCCCAACAAGGATTATCCCGAGGGCTACGCCATGAACCTGGAGGACCGCATCATCCGCGTGCGCTGGAGCGATGGCTTCGAAACGCCCCACTTCCTGAAGCCGGGCGAGATCCGGAAGGTCACAATCGACTTGATCGGCGTCGCCAATCGCTTCGTCAAGGGACACCGCATCCGCGTGGACATCTCCAGCAGCAATTTTCCCTATTTCGACGAGAACCCGAACACCGGCGAGCGCCCCGGCTATTCCACCCATTTCGTGATCGCGCTCAACACCGTCTATCACGACAGCGAGCACCCCTCGCACATCAACCTCCCACTGCTCCCGGCCGGCGCCGCGCCAACCGAGCCGATGCGCGGCCCGAGGTGATGCCTGCGAGGTCCACGAAGCCTGGGTAGCCACGGTCAGCGCCGTCCGCTGACCGTGGGCCTTTTATCTTCCCATTAGCCCGTGTCCCTGTTCCCCCGTGCGTCCAATCCACTTCCGCCGACATCCACCCGGATTGCCCCGCAAGCCCCGGCGGATTATCCTAGGAAAGGGCAACCACTGATTTCAGGCGCGGCATCCCCACTTCGAGGGCCTCGGTGAACATTCCGGCCAGCCTGCGGGCGAAGCAAACAGCGGCAGCTCTTCTGCTGCTCATCGTGGGCGCCCTGGCACCCGCACCGCTCGCCGCGCAATCCAAACCCGCCGCATCTTCCGGCTCCAGTTCGACCAGCGTTTCCGCCGACGAAGGCATCCGCGGGAAGAAACTGGTCCTCAAGGACGGCACTTTCCAGATCGTTCGCGAATACCAGGTGATTGGCGACCGCGTCCGCTACTACAGCGTCGAGCGGTCCGAATGGGAAGAGATTCCGTCGAGCATGGTGGATTGGCCCGCCACGCGTAAAGCGGAAGCGAAGCCCAGCGATCGCGCCGAGCAGGCCATCGCTCTGGCCCATCGCGTCGATCTCGAGGAGCATCCCGGCAATCTCGACGTCGATGCCGGCACCGGCCTGCCTCCCGGCGTGCTGCTGCCCTCCGGCGACGGCATGTTCGTCTTCAACGGCAAGTCCGTTTCCCCTATCAAGACGCACCTGGCCAAAAGCAAACTCGACAAGGGACGATTCATCGCCAAGGTTCTCGTTCCCGTCCCCGTCGTTTCCACCAAGTACACCATCTCGCTCGCCGGCAAGCATGCCCCCGCGCAAATCGCCTTTTCCGAGCCGCTCTTCTTCTACCGCGTCAACAACAGCAGCACCACCAACAACACTGAGCCGCAGCTACGCCTGATTCACACCAAAGTGAAGGGGGACCACCGCGAGATCGAGTTCCTGGAAAACTTCTACGGCATGAAGAAGACCGACGCGAACGAAATCCCGCTCGACATCGAGGCCGTCAACCCCGACACCTACCGCATCATGGCCAAGCAGGACCTCGAACCCGGCGAATACGCGCTCGCCGTGGTCGATCCCGGCCAGGGAATCGATCTCTACGTCTGGGATTTCGGCATCGATAAGTCGCCGAAGAAAGCTTCCGGCAAGAAATAAGTCCAGGCAGGACAAACCAAGTTCAGCCCGCGGCCCTAAGCAGATGGGTTGTTGCGGTCCTCTGCACGAAACTCTCCCACGCCTTCGGCTACAGCCGTAGCACAGGCATTCTTGCCTGTGCGCCTTGCCTCCCATAACCCTTTCAGCAAAGACCGATGCGCCATGCAGCACCGGCGATTTTCACAGGCCGAGCCTGCGGGCCGGGCTTCTCACTCCAGCAGAGTAATCGCTCGCCTACACCGGCGGTCCCGGCGGCGCGCCTGACGGCTTCAGCACGGGCGTATTCTGCTTTGGATTTTGCAGGAAAAGGCTGATTTCGTGGTTTAGCCGCGCCAGGATCGGATCCTGCGCCATGCGTCCGCGCGCGGCGTCCTGCGCCTCATGGACGCCAGCGAGCGCCGCCGCCTGCACCTCCGGCGTGGCCGCCGGATTCACCGACAGAATCATCAGGCGCTCGGCAATCTCCGTCTGCACCACCCCCGCCAGGTCGCGCGTTGCGGGCGTGTTTTCCGTCACCGAAAATGCCGAGCGGACCATCGTCGAAACCACGTCCTCGGGCGAGAGTGCGCCGGGATCTTCCTCGGAAAGCACCGCCAGCCGCTCCATCCGCTCCGGCTCAAGCAGTCCGCCAACGACGATCTCCGCCACGCGGCGAGCGCCATCTTCCGGACTGAAAAGGTAACCGGCGGAGGAATCGAACATTTCCGGATCGGGCCTCAGGTTCCCGTTCGGCGCGAGATGTTTCCACAGTTGCGGCGGAATCTCGAGTTCGGAGGGTTCGAGCGCCTTCAGCACCAAGCGTAGCGCCTCTTTCTGGCTGGCGTCCGGCCACGGAATCACGGGCTTCAGCCCGTCCCCGGCGAGCGAAAGAGGAATCTCCGCGCTGCCAATCACGTTCACCGCCGCGCCGAGCGCGTATTGATGGAACATGTAAATCAGTGGGAACCGCGAGGCCAGCATCGAAACCGGCTCGCCCGGCCGCAGGAATTGCGGCCCGTAGTGCGCCACCAGCGCATCGCGCACCGGCAGCACCTCTTTCAACCACGTCACCGGGTCCGGCCCGTCGTCGTACGCATTCCAGCGAGGATCGCGGAAATTCCCCCACACGATGCCTTTCGCGTTCGCTTGGCGAACGATGGCGTCGAGCCGCGCCTTCTCTTCCGCAGGCGTCGCGCCGGGCTTGCCCTCGCTGTAGCCCCAGTCGATCGCGAACTTATCGTAGCTCCCCACGCCCTGCATGTAGGCGTCGGAGAGATCGGCCGTGCCGTCGGGCCGGATGCGGATGCGCGGCGCGTAGTAGTCCATCACCGAGCCGCGGCCGAACGTGCTGGCGACGAAATTGTGTTCGAGGCCGAGCGCATGTCCCATTTCGTGGCAGGCGAGCAGAGCGATCCGGTTGAGCATCACCTGCCGGTCGCTCACCTTCGGATCGAGGTTGTCGAGCGCGGAGAAAGCGTCGAGCGCCTCCTCCGGCGCCGCGCCAGCGGCGGGAATGAGCGCTTCCCAGTAGTGGTTCATCGTCCGCATCCGGTGCGAATCGAGTTGCACCACGGAGTGCAGGATCTCGCCCGTGCGCGGATCCACCTGGCTCTGCCCGACCGACCAGCCGCGGGCCGAACGGTTCGTCCACTGAATCGTCGGATAGCGGAAGTCGAGCGGATTCGCGCCGGCGGGTAGGTCCTCGACGCGCAGCGCGTTCTTGAATCCCGCCTGCTCGAACGCCTGGTTCCACCACAGCGCGCCGCGCCGGATCGCCGAGCGCATCGGCTCGGGAATCGCCGGATCGAGGTAGAACACGATCGGCTTCACCGGCTCGCTCAGCGCCGCGTTGGGATCTTTCTTCTGCAAACGCCACCGCGCGATCCAGTAGCGCATCGGCGCCCGGTCGTACGGCCGCGAGAAATCCCGGAACATCACGTGGAAATAGCCCACGCGCGGGTCCTGTTCCCGCGGCTGGTAGCCCGCCGCCGGCAACTCGACGAAGGAGTGGTGCTCGCGCACGCTGATCGTATGGCGATCGGGCTGGTTATAGTTCCCCTCGCCCGGGGACGTGAAGGTGAGCAGCGCCTCCATCTCCGTGTTGCGCGGGAAGCTGCCGCTGTGCGCGAGATCGATCACGCTCCGCGAAAGGTCCAGATGCCAGGGCGCTACCTGCGCCGCCGACCGCACGATCTGCCCGCCCACCACGCGGCTCGGCCGGCTCAATTGCGCGAGCAGATCGAAAGCGTCGCGCACGAGCAGCGGATTCGCGTTCACGAGCACCGTCCCGTTTTCTTCCGCTTCGATCGGCAGCGCCGCGATCACGGAAGTCGGAAAGCTCTGCTCCACCGACTCCTTCAGCGCCTCGTCTCCATTCACCGCGCGGAACCGCGTGTTCTCTTCGATCACCAGCACCCGCATCCCCACGCGCTCGAACCGGCACAGCGCCGACGAGCCGAAGCTGCTGCGGTCGGCAAACACCTGAATCGAGCCGATGCCCGTCCCGAGCGCCGTGTAATAGAGGAACTGGCGATGGAGCGCCTCGGGCGAAAGCTCGAAGAGAATCTCGCCCCGCCGCCCATCCCAGTAGTAAGGAAGGAAACCGTTCTTCTTTTCGAGGCCGGCCGTGTACGCCGCAATGGTCGGCTTTTGGGCCTGCGCCGGAGACTGCGCGCGGGCGCGCGAGGATAAAGGCGCTGCAAGGAAAACGAACAGAAGGAGGCAGGCGGTTTTGTTCATAGGGGTGGATTTATACACCACCTGTCACGCGATCTCAAACGTCCAGGCACGCGCCAAGGAAAAAGGCGGGAGGCGCGTCAGCGCACTCCCGCCCTCGAGCTTTCGGCCCGAACGAATCTCTTCGCCGGTCGTTATTTCCACTCCCAGATCTTCGTTTGCGTCTTCCCCTCCGCGTCCACCTCGTATTCGAAAACGCCCGGCGCCTGGTTCAGCCGCGCCAGCTTCGTCGAAGCCGTGTGGTAATAGAGAATTCCGCGATAACTCACGCCGCCGTCCGGCCTGAACTTTCCCAGGCCAGAGCCTTTCCAGGTGATCATCTCGCCTTCCTGGGTGATCAGAACCCCCTGGCCATCCCCGAACATCGTGCCGTCGGAATGGACAATCGAGACGTAAGTTCCAAAGCCGTTTGTGTTCACGCCCAGCATCTTGCCGGTGTCCTCGAACGAAACCTCGGCAGTCAATGGTTCGCTCGCCACCACCCGTCGCAGGATTCTCTTCCCGGTCGATTCTCCGAACATTTCTCCCAGCATCGATTCACCTCCAGTTAGATTGCGGAACAGGGATGAGCCGGGAGTCAGTCCTTCCAGTTAATGAATTGCCGCCAGTATACGCCTATCGGCAGAACTTTCACTCCTGCCAAATCGGCGATGCACGGCAGTTTGGTAGCCACGGTCAGCGGTTTTCTGACCGTTGGCCTTACCGACAAACGACGAGCGACCGCCCCTGCCAGGCAAAAACCAACGATTCTCATTAAGACGCCGGAAAAGGCAAAGGCCCACGGTCAGCAAGGGCGCTGACCGTGGCTACCACACCAAATTCGCACTCAAAAGAAAAAGGGCGGGAAGCGCTCGCGACGCTTCCCGCCCTTCGAAGAACTTGCCGGGCTGAAGCCCGGCGCTACACCGGCTCCGATCAGCTCTCCGCCACGGCTCCAGTGTCTTTCCGCAGGTAATCGAGCGTTGCCGCTTCCTCCGGCGTGAACTCGGCGGGAACGATCTCCTCCTTCGGCACCTCGGTCAGCAGCTTGATGCCGCGGTAGTAATGGAAACCGGTCCCGGCGGGAATCAGCCGGCCGACGATCACGTTTTCCTTCAGCCCGCGCAGGTAGTCCACCTTGCCGGCAATCGCCGCTTCGGTGAGCACGCGGGTGGTTTCCTGGAAGCTCGCCGCCGAGATGAACGAATCGGTCGAGAGCGACGCCTTGGTGATGCCGAGCAGCAATGGCCGCCCGGTCGCCGGTCGTCCGCCCGCGTGGATCGCCCGCTCGTTCTCCTCGCGGAAGCGGAACTTGTCCACCTGCTCGTCGAGCAGGAAGCTGGTGTCCCCGACGTCCTCGACCTTCACCCATCGCATCATCTGGCGAACGATCGTTTCGATGTGCTTGTCGTTGATGTTGACGCCCTGCAGACGGTAGACCTCCTGGATGGCGTTCACCAGATAGGCCTGCGTGAACTTCTCGCCGAGCACGGCCAGCAGGTCGTGCGGGTTGAGCGGACCGTCGATCAGCGGCTCGCCGGCGCGCACACGCTCGCCTTCCTGCACGTTGATGTGGACGCCGCGAGGGATGGCGTATTCCTTGGTCGTCTTGCCGTCCTCGCTCTGCACGTAGATTTTCCGCGCGCCCTTCGAGATCTCGCCGTATTTGACGATCCCGTCGATTTCGCTGATGACGGCGGAATCGCGCGGGCGCCGCGTTTCGAACAGTTCCACGACGCGCGGCAGACCGCCGGTGATGTCCTTGGTACGCGTGGTTTCGCGCGGGATCTTGGCCAGCACGTCGCCCGGCTCGACCTCGTCGCCGTCGGCCACCATCAAGTGCGCGCGCGAAGGCATCAGGTACTTCTTGCGCGCCTTGCCGCTCGAGTCGCGGACCAGGATCAACGGCTGGTGCTTTTCGTCGCCCGGCGGCAGCGTCACGACGAGCTGCGCCAGACCGGTGACTTCGTCCACCTGCTCCTCGATCGTCAGGCCGGCGACCAGGTCCTTGAACTGCACCGTGCCGCCCGTCTCGGTGAGGATCGAGAACGTGTACGGATCCCATTCGAGCAGCGTCTGCCCGACCTGCACCGCCTCGCCGTCGCGAACCATGAGGTGGGCGCCGTAAACAACGTGGTGGCGCTCCTTCTCGCGGTTCTTCTCGTCGACGATGGCGATCAGGCCGGAACGGTTCATCGAGATCAGCGCCTTGGCGCGTCCCTCGACCGCGTTCAGGTCGATGAACTTGGCGAAGCCGGAGTTCCGCGCCTCGACCTTGGACTGCTCGCCGACGCGGGTGGCCGTGCCGCCGATGTGGAAGGTACGCATGGTGAGCTGGGTGCCCGGCTCGCCGATCGATTGCGCCGCGACCACGCCGACCGCCTCGCCCAGCTCGGCCATGCGGCCGGTGGCGAGGTTGCGCCCGTAGCACAGCTCGCAGGTGCCGCGGCGCGATTCGCAGGTCAGCACCGAGCGGATCTTCACCCGCTCGATCCCGGCCTCCTGGATCGAGTTCGCCAGCTCCTCGGTGATTTCCTGGTTGATGTCGACGATGACGTTTCCTTCGTAGTCGCGAATCCGCTCGAGCGAAACGCGGCCCACCACGCGGTCGCGCAGCGGTTCGACTTCGACGCCCGCCTCGAGCAGGGGTTCGACCACGATTCCGTCGGTCGTGCCGCAATCCTTCTCGGCGACGATGACGTCCTGCGCCACATCGACCAGGCGCCGCGTGAGGTAGCCCGAATCGGCCGTCTTCAGCGCCGTATCGGCCAGGCCCTTGCGCGCGCCGTGCGTCGAGATGAAGTACTGCAGCACGGTGAGGCCCTCGCGGAAGTTCGAGGTAATCGGCGTCTCGATGATTTCACCCGAAGGCTTGGCCATCAGTCCGCGCATGCCGGAAAGCTGCCGGATCTGCTGTTTCGATCCGCGGGCGCCGGAATCCGCCATCACGTAGATCGGATTCATCACGCCCTGCTTGTCCTGTTCCTCCATCGACTTGAACATTTCGTCGGCGACGCGCTCGGTCACTTCGCCCCAGATCGCGATCACCTTGTTGTAGCGCTCGCCGTTGGTGATGGCGCCGTCGAGGTATTGCTGTTGCACCTTCACCACTTCGCGTTCCGCGTTGCCCACCAGCCGCGCCTTGTCGGCCGGAATGAGCATGTCGTCGATGCCGATCGAGATGCCCGACCGCGTGGCGTAGGAGAAGCCCAGCGTCTTCAGCTGGTCGAGCATGCGCACGGTCATGTCGTGCCCGTAGCGCAGGTAGCCGTACTGCACCACCATCTGCGCGCCCTTCTTCTTGAGCAACCCGTTGATGAACGGCATTTCCGCCGGCAGGTGGTCGTTGAAGATCACCCGGCCCACCGTCGTGCTCAGGAACTGGCGGTCGACGTGAATCGTCTCGGCGTGCAGCACGTCCTGGTCGTCGTACGCGGCGGTCAGATCGACCACGTCGCCGGTGTAGCGGAAGCGGATCGGCGAGAGCAGTTCCACTTCGCCCGCTTCGAGCGCCAGGTACACCTCCTCGGTGGTCCCGAACGCCCGGCCTTCGCCCTTCGAGCCCGGCTTCGCCTTGGTCATGTAATAGAGGCCCAGCACCATGTCCTGCGTCGGCACCGTCAGCGGCATGCCGTTGGCCGGCGACAGGATGTTGTTCGCGCTGAGCATCAGCACGTGCGCTTCGATCTGCGCCTCGGGCGAGAGCGGAATGTGCACGGCCATCTGGTCGCCGTCGAAATCGGCGTTGAACGCCGGGCAGACCAGCGGATGGATACGGATCGCCTTGCCTTCGATCAGCACCGGCTCGAACGCCTGGATGCCGAGACGGTGAAGCGTGGGCGCGCGGTTCAACAGCACCGGATGCTCGCGCGTCACCTCTTCGAGGATGTCCCAGACCACCGGATCCTGCCGCTCGACCGTCTCCTTGGCCTGCTTGATCGTGGTGCAATGGCCGGCCGCCTCGAGCTTGTGGTAGATGAACGGCTTGAACAGCTCGAGCGCCATCCGCTTGGGAAGACCGCACTGGTGCAGCTTCAGCTCCGGACCGACCACGATTACCGAGCGGCCGGAATAATCGACGCGCTTGCCGAGCAGGTTCTGCCGGAAGCGGCCCTGCTTGCCCTTGAGGGCGTCGGAAAGCGATTTCAGCGGGCGGTTGTTCGTGCCGCGCAGCACGCGGCCGCGGCGTCCGTTGTCGAACAGCGCGTCAACCGCTTCCTGCAGCATCCGCTTTTCGTTCCGCACGATCACGTCGGGCGCGTGCAGTTCCATCAGTTTCTTCAGCCGGTTGTTGCGGTTGATCACGCGGCGGTACAGGTCGTTCAGATCGGACGTGGCGAAGCGCCCGCCGTCGAGTGGCACCAGCGGCCGCAGTTCGGGCGGCAGCACCGGGATCACGTCGAGGATCATCCATTCCGGCTTGTTGCCGCTCTTGCGGAACGCCTCGAGAACCCGCAGCCGCTTGGCGTACTTGATCCGCTTCTGCAGGCTCGGGTCCACCTTCATCTTCTCGCGCAACTCTTCGCTGAGCTTGTCGATATCGACCTGGCGGAGCAGCTCCTTGATGGCTTCGGCGCCCATGCCGGCGCGGAAGCGGCCGGGGAATTCACGCTGCAGGTCGCGGTATTTCTGCTCGTCGATCAGCTCGCGATCCTTGAGCGCGGCTTCGCCCGCGTCCACGGTCACGTAGGTCTCGAAGTACAGGATGCGCTCCAGATCGCGCATCGAAATGTCCAGCAGGTAGCCGATGCGGCTCGGCACGCCCTTGAAGAACCAGACGTGCGAGCACGGGGAGGCCAGCTCGATGTGGCCCAGGCGCTCGCGGCGCACCTTGCTGAGGGTGACTTCGACGCCGCACTTGTCGCAGATCACGCCGCGGTGCTTCATCCGCTTGTACTTGCCGCACAGGCATTCCCAGTCGGCAATCGGCCCGAAAATCCGGGCGCAGAACAGGCCATCGCGTTCCGGCTTGAACGTGCGGTAATTGATGGTTTCCGGCTTCGTCACTTCGCCGTGCGACCAGGACCGGATCTTCTCCGGGCTGGCCAGCGAAATACGAATCGAATCGAAATCGGCGATCTGGTTCACACGATCGTAGGGGCTGCTGCGGTACAAGGTATTACCCTCCCCTCCCGGAATTCCGGGAATGAATCTCTTGGCGGCCGCTCAGTCGGCCGCGGACTCTTGCGGCTTCTGCCGCTTCATCAACTCGACATCCAGGCACAACGCCTGCAGCTCGCGCACCAGCACGTTGAACGATTCGGGCACGCCCGGCTCGATTCCCGGCTCGCCCTTCACGATGGCCTCGTACATTTTGGCGCGGCCGTAAACGTCGTCCGATTTGCAGGTCAAAAGCTCCTGAAGCGTGTGCGCGGCGCCGTAGGCCTCCAGCGCCCAGACTTCCATTTCCCCGAACCGCTGGCCGCCGAACTGCGCCTTGCCGCCGAGCGGCTGCTGCGTGATGAGCGAGTAGGGCCCGATCGAGCGGGCGTGGATTTTGTCGTCGACCAGGTGAGCGAGCTTCAGCATGTAGATGTAGCCGACGGTGACCGGCTGGGCGAACGTCTCGCCGCTCAGTCCGTCGCGCAAGGTCGTCTTGCCCGCGGCGGGCAGGCCCGCCATCTCCAGCAGGTGGCGGATCTCCGTTTCGCGCGCGCCGTCGAATACCGGCGAGGCGAAATTGATGCCGTTGCGGAAGCCGTGCGCCAGGTCGAGCAGTTCCTCGTCCGGAAGATCGGCGAGCGAACGCCAGACCGGCGTCGGCCCGAAGACGTCCTTCAGCCATTTCCGCATGGCTTCGGCGCGAATCCCGTCGTCGAACAGGCGGTTGACCGCCTCGCCCAGTTCCTTCGCCGCCCAGCCCAGGTGCGTCTCCAGAATCTGGCCGACGTTCATTCGCGAAGGAACGCCGAGCGGGTTCAGAACGATTTCGACCGGAGTGCCATCGGGCAGATACGGCATGTCTTCCTCGGGAACGATGGTCGCGATCACGCCCTTGTTGCCGTGCCGGCCGGCCATCTTGTCGCCGATCGACATCTTCCGCTTCATCGCGACGAACACCTTCACCAGCTTGATGACGCCCGGCGGCAGCTCGTCGCCCTTCTTCAGCTTTTCGATCCGTTCCTCGGTGATCTTGCGGAGCACCTCGATCTGGCGCGAGGTCATCTCCTCGATCTCGTCGATCTTCTCGACGAGCAGCGGGTCCTTTTCGGCCAGCCGCAGCCGTTTCAGGTTGCGGGTGGAGATTTTCTCGAGCAGATCGCGGGTGAGCGTCGTGCCTTTGGTCAGCAGCCGCTTGTTGGTCTTCTCGTCGTGGAGGTCGGCGGCCAGCTTGCGTCCGCCCACCAGCTCGGCGAGCCGTTTCAGCCGCTCGTCGGTCAGAATGCGGATTTCGTCGGAGAGGTTGCGCTCGAGCTTGGCCACCTGCGCCGCCTCGATCGCCTTGTGCCGTTCGTCCTTCTCCGCTCCCTTGCGGCAGAACACCTTCACGTCGACGACGGTGCCCTCGATGCCCGGCGGGCAGTAGAGCGAAGCGTCGCGCACGTCGCCGGCCTTCTCGCCGAAGATCGCCCGCAGCAGTTTCTCTTCCGGGGTGAGCGTCGTTTCGCCCTTCGGCGTCACCTTGCCCACCAGGATGTCGCCCGGCCGTACCGTGGCGCCGATGCGGATGATGCCCGCCTCGTCCAGGTTCCGCAGAAAGCTCTCGCTGATGTTGGGAATGTCGCGGGTCACCTCTTCCGGTCCCAGCTTCGTGTCCCGCGACTCGATCTCGAGCTCCTCGATGTGGACCGAGGTGTAATAGTCTTCCTTGACGAGCTTTTCGCTGACGACGATCGCGTCCTCGAAGTTGTACCCGCGCCACGGGAGGAACGCCACCAGCACGTTGCGCCCCAGCGCCAGCTCGCCCTTGTCCGTGCACGGCCCGTCGGCCAGCACCTGCCCCTGCCGCACCCGGTCTCCGGCGCGCACCAGCGGCTTCTGATTCATGCACGTGTTCTGGTTCGACCGCCGGAACTTGATGAGCTGGTAGATGTCGGCGCCCACTTCGCGGCTCAGCACGCCCGACTGGTCGGATTCGACGCGGACGATGATCCGCTCGGCATCCACCTGGTCGACAATGCCGTCCCGCTTGCACAGCACCACCGCTCCCGAATCCCGCGCCGTCACCCGCTCCATTCCCGTGCCCACCAGCGGCGTCTCGGCGCGGATCAGCGGCACAGCCTGCCGCTGCATGTTCGCGCCCATCAGCGCGCGGTTCGCGTCGTCATTCTCGAGGAACGGCACCAGGCTCGCGGCCACCGAAACCAGCTGTTTCGGCGACACGTCGATGTAATCGACCTCGGTCCGGCTCTTCAGCACGAAGTTGCCCGCCTGCCGGCAGTTCACCAAGTCGCTCGTGATCCGTCCCCGCTCGTCGAGTGGCGCGTTCGCCTGCGCCACCACGTACCGGTCCTCTTCCCAGGCCGACAGGTAGAAGCAGTAGGGCTCGGCGGTGATCGGGTGGCGCTTCAGCTCGGCGTTGGCGGCGTCCATCTTTTCGTGCTCGACGACCTCGCCGGTCTTGTAATCGCTGTCGCCCGCATTCAGCACGCGGAAATAATCGAGCACCCGCCCTTCCTTCACCTTCCGGTAGGGCGACTCGATGAATCCGAACTCATTGATCCGCGCATAGCAGGAAAGCGAGCTGATCAACCCGATGTTCGGTCCTTCCGGCGTCTCGATCGGGCAGATGCGCCCGTAATGCGTAGGGTGCACGTCGCGGACCTCGAATCCGGCCCGCTCGCGCGACAAGCCGCCCGGCCCCAGCGCCGAAAGCCGCCGCTTGTGCGTCACTTCGCTCAGCGGGTTCGTCTGGTCCATGAACTGGCTCAGCTGGCTCGATCCGAAAAATTCCCGGATCGCCGCCATCACCGGCTTCGCGTTCACCAGGTCGTGCGGCATCGCCGTCGACATCTCCTGGTAAACCGACATCTTCTCCTTGATCGCCCGCTCCATCCGCACCAGGCCGATCCGGAACTGGTTTTCGAGCAGCTCGCCAACCGCGCGCACGCGCCGGTTGCCCAGGTGATCGATGTCGTCCACCGTGCCGATATTCCGCCGCAGCTTCAGCAGGTACTTGATTGCGATGACGAAATCCGACGTATCGAGCGTCCGGCGCTCGAGCGGAGTCTCGAGGCCGAGCTTCGTGTTGAATTTCAGCCGGCCCACCTTGCTGAAATCGTATTTCCGCGCGTCGAAGAACATGCCCTGGAAGAGAGCCGTCGCCGTTTCCAGCGTCGGCGGATCGCCCGGGCGCAGCTTGCGATAGATTTCGATCAGCGCTTCGCGCGGAGTGCGCAGGGTGTCCTTGTCGAGCGTCCGGCTGATGATCGGGCCCACTTCGTCGCGCTCGGGGAAGAACACGTCTACGTCGGTCGCGCCGGCCTCGGCCAGTTTCGGCCAGAGTTCCGCGGTGATCGGCTTGTTCGATTCGACCACCACCTCGCCGGTGTCCTTGTTCACCACGTCGGCTACCGTGTAGGCGCCCTCGAGGTCGATGGCCAGCACCTTCACCTGGCCCACTTTCGCCTTCACCAGTTCCTTGTAGGCCGCCTCGGTCACCCGCTTGTGCGTCGGCACCAGCACTTCGTCCGACCGCGGATGCCGGATTTCCTGGCTGAACTTGCGGTCGACCAGGCCCTCCGACAGGTTCCACCAGAGCTCGTTGTCGTGCAGCGAGACGCGCTCGATGTGGTAGAAGGCCCGCAGCGCCTCCTCGTTCGTCTTCATCCCCAGCGCCCGCAGGAAGATCGAGCCGAGGAATTTCCGCTTCCGGTCAATCCGGACGTACAGCAGGTTCTTCGTGTCGTACTCGAACTCCACCCACGAGCCGCGATAGGGAATGATCTTGCCGAGGAAGTAGGTGCGGTTATTGGCGGTCTCGTAGAAAACGCCCGGCGAGCGATGGAGCTGGCTGACGATGACGCGCTCGGTCCCGTTGATGATGAACGTGCCGTTGTCCGTCATCAGCGGAATATCGCCGAAGTAGACTTCCTGCTCCTTGATGTCGCGCACCGTCTTGGCGCCGGTGTCGGGGTCCTTGTCGTAGGTGGTCAGCCGGATCGTCACGCGCAGCGGAGCCGAATACGTCATGCCCCGCTCCTGGCATTCGTTGACGTCGTACTTCAGCTGCAAGCTCACCGGATCGCCGCACTTATTGCAGAAGGTGGGCGTGTTCCGGTTGAACGTGCCGCACTTCGGGCAGATCACGTCCCCCATGCGGTACGGGTTCGTGACGACCGAGGAGCCGCAGTTCCGGCAGGTGGCCCGCAGATGATGCAGGCCGCGCAGATGGCTGCACTTGCACTCCCAGTTCCCGATCGAATAGTCCACGAATTCCAGCTGCGACAGCCCGCGGAAATCCTGGATCGGGAACACCGAGGCGAAGACCGCCTGTAGCCCGTTGTCATCGCGCTCGGCCGGCAGCTTGTCCATCTGCAAAAACCGGTCATAGGACTTCTTCTGCACCTCGATCAGATTCGGGATCGGCAGTGAAGTCTGAATACGCGAAAAATCCAGGCGCGGGAGTTCCCGCACCGGCCGAATTCCATTTCCTTGGCTCATGGCTCCCTTCCCTCAGGCCGTACGGCGCAAATCCGGGTGGCAAACAACCAGGAAAAGGGCGTTGTCGGGGCACACCCGTCCCCGAAACGCCCGCGGGGGAAAACGCTGCGGACCGAGCGGCGCTTACTTGATCTCGACCTTGGCTCCAGCCTCTTCAAACTTCTTCTTAATGCTGTCGGCCTCTTCTTTGGTGACGCCTTCTTTTACGGTTTTGGGCGCGCCGTCGACCAGATCCTTGGCCTCTTTGAGACCCAGGCTGGTGACTTCACGAACAGCCTTGATGACGTTGATCTTGTTGGGCCCGATGTCGGACAGCACAACGTTGAATTCGGTCTTCTCTTCGACCGGTGCCGCTCCGCCACCACCAACGCCGGCAACCACCACCGGCGCCGCCACTGCCGCCGAAACGCCGAAGGCCTCTTCCATCTTCTTCACCAGATCGGCCGCTTCGAGCAGCGTCAGACCCTTGATTTCCTCGAGAATTCCTTCCACCTTGCTGGCCATGACTACGTTCTCCTCCTGATTGAGCAAACTGTTCGGCTATTGGGCAAACTTTTCTGCTTTGGCCGCTTCACTCGTGACCACGGCCAGATTCCGCGCCGTTCCCGCCAGCGCTTGCGCCATCCGCTGCGCCGGGGCTTGCAGAAGATACATGATCCGGCTGAGCAACTCGTCCCGGGCCGGCAGCGACGCCAGCGCAACCAGCTCGTCCACCGAGACTACCCGCCCCTCGACCACTCCCGCCTTGAACTCGAACGCCGGAATGTCCTTCGCCAGCTTGGTCAGCGCCTTGGCGAAGGCCACCGGGTCGGTCGCGGTATAGGAAATCGAATTCGCGCCGGCCAGCCCCTTCAGCAGCGTCTCGGCGGATGTTCCCGCCGCGGCGCGCTCGGCCACCGAATTCTTCACCACCTTGTAGCGGCCTCCGATCGATTCGACCGTCCGCCGGAGCAGCGTCTCCTGCTCGACGTTGACTCCCTGAAACGTGCTCAGGATCACCGTCGAAACGTGCCCCAGATCCTCATGCAGCTTCTGCGCGTCTTCTTCCTTCTGCTTGCGGGTCTTCATCGATGTTCCTCAGGCGGCGGCCAGCGCCAGATCGACTTCGGCGGGATCGATCCCGATCCCCGGTCCCATCGTCGAGCTGAGCGTGACGTGCCGGATATACTTGCCCTTCGCGGCGGCGGGTTTGGCCTTCCAGATCGCCGCCAGCAGCGCCTGCGCGTTTTCGGCCAGGCGCGCGGCTTCGAAACTCATCTTTCCGACCGGAGCGTGGATGATCGCCGTCTTGTCGAGCCGGAACTCCACTTTGCCGGCCTTGATCTCCTTCACCGCCCGTCCCACCTCGAAGGTGACCGTGCCGGTCTTCGGGTTCGGCATCAGGCCCCGCGGCCCGAGGATTTTCCCCAGCCGTCCGAGCGACTTCATCATGTCGGGCGTCGCGACCACCGCGTCGTAATCGGTCCAGCCTTCCTGGATCTTCTGCACCATGTCGTCGGCGCCCGCGTAATCGGCGCCCGCTTCCTGCGCCTCGCGGATCTTCTCGCCGCCGGCGATCACCAGCACCCGCTTCGATTTCCCCAGCCCGTGCGGCAGCACCACCGTGCCGCGCACCATCTGGTCGCTCTGCTTGGCGTCGACGCCCAGGTTCACCACCAGCTCGACCGTCTCGTCGAACTTCGCGTAGTGAACCTTCTGCAGCAACTCGACGGCTTCCTGCAGCCGGTAGGCCCGCGGCTCAACCTGCTTGCGGGCGCGATCGATGTTCTTTCCCACTGCTCCGGTGCCCATCGCCTTAACCCTCCACCTCGATGCCCATGTTCCGCGCCGTGCCCGCCACGCTGCGCATCGCCGATTCCAGCCGCGTCGTGTTCAGATCGGGCAACTTGATTCGCGCGATCTCTTCCACCTGCTTCTTCGTGATCTTGCCCACCTTGGTCCGGTTCGGCTCGGCCGACCCCTTCGCGATCGACGCCGCGCGCTTGATCAGCTCGGCCGCCGGCGGGGTCTTCTGAATGAACGTGAAGCTGCGGTCGCTGTAAATCGTGATCACGACCGGAATCACCATCCCGTCGGGTTCCTTCGCCGTCCGCGCGTTGAACTGCTTGCAGAACTCCATGATGTTCACGCCGTGCGGGCCGAGCATCGTGCCGACCGGCGGAGCGGGCGTGGCCTTGGCCGCCGGCAACTGCAATTTCACCTGCGCGGCGACTTTCTTTCCTCTCGGTGCTGGTGCTGCCATGACGGGCTCCTGCTCCCTTCAAATTTCCCGGCCGCCCCGTTCCCCGGGACGGCGCCGGCTCAGGCGATCTTCTCCACCTGAGCGAAATCCAGCTCGACCGGGGTCGAGCGTCCGAAAATCGTCACCGAAACCTTCAGCGTACTGCGGTCCGGGTTCACCTCTTCGACCACCCCGGTAAAATTCGCGAACGGGCCTTCGATGATCCGCACCTGTTCGTTCCGGTCGAACTTCAGCTTCGGCCGCGGCTTTTCGGCCGTCGTGGCCGCCCGGTTCAGAATGTTCTGCACTTCCTCTTCGCTGAGCGGCGAGGGTGTCTGTCCCGACCCGACGAAGCCGGTGACCCAGGGCGTCGAGCGCACCACGTGCCACGTGTGGTCATCCATGTCCATCTCGACCAGCACGTAGCCGGGATAGCACAGGCGCGTCGAGGTGACTTTCTTCCCCCCGCGCACCTCGACAACCTCTTCGGTCGGGATCGCCACGTGGCTGATCCGTTCTTCGAGGCCAAAAGCGCGGGCGCGGCTCTCGAGGCTCTCCTTCACCTTGCGCTCAAAGCCCGAATAGGTGTGGATGATGTACCACTGCTTCGCCATTCCGGTTTGTCCCGCTACCTCAGTGTTTGAAATGCGTGAGTATCCATTGGCTTGCATAGCTGAACACGCTGTCCGTCATCCAGAAAAACGCGGCGAAAAACGCCACGGTTACAACCACGACGATCGTGGTCGAATAGACTTCGCGCCCGCTCGGCCAGGTCACCAGCCGTAACTGGCTGCGCGTTTCTCGCAAAAACTGCCGCGCCCGGCGTGGAAAGTCCAGGAGCCGGCCGAAAAAGCCCGGCACTTCCATCGTTCCCGTTCGTGCTACCTGTTCTTCTCTCACTCGCGTCGCCTGCTGATATCGTCCCCGAAAATTTGCCGGCCCTTACCGCTTGCCGGCCCCGATCCCCAAAACTGGCAGGGGAGGAGGGATTCGAACCCCCACATCCGGTTTTGGAGACCGGCGGTCTGCCGTTGAACCTACTCCCCTTCACCCTCGTGCCCGTCGCGCCACCGGGCCAAGGAGAAACCCTGGTCTCGGTCCCGCCTCGCCTACTTCACCTCGCGATGGGCGGTATGGCGCCGGCACGACCTGCAGAATTTCTTCGTCTCCAGCCGGTCGGTATGCTTCTTGCGGTTCTTCGTCGTCGTGTAGTTCCGGTTCTTGCACTCGCCGCACTGCAAGGTGATGATCTCTCTCATTGCCCTGTCCTCAATCTCTTACCCGTCTCGCCCGATCCACTGGTTGGAGCGGGGGACGGGATTCGAACCCGCGACCATCGGCTTGGAAGGCCGAGACTCTACCGCTGAGTTACCCCCGCCCACGTCCGTTGAACTGGAGCCTGGGACCGGGATTGAACCGGTGACCTCGTCCTTACCAAGGACGCGCTCTACCAGCTGAGCTACCCAGGCCCGGCTGCCGCTCGCCTTTCCCATTCGCTAGCGGTGAACCCGAAACCGGCCCCACTGGACGATCCCGGCGCACCCGCCGGGATAACAAAACCACGTGATCGGGATTCCTCCCTGCCTGCTTCGCCGGCGCTCGCGCCTGGCGATTCGCTTCGACTCCTGGTGGACGGGGGAGGATTCGAACCTCCGTAGCTCGCAAGGAGCGGCAGATTTACAGTCTGCTGGTTTTAGCCACTCACCCACCCGTCCGGGCTCGGGCGCTCCGCCGACAAAAAAACGCACCGGCGGAAAGACACCTTTCCAACCCGGCTCCCTCAAGTTCGCTGGAAACCTGTATGCCAGAGGCACAAAACCCGCAGCCGCGCCTTCTCGTTTTCACCGCGCAAAGCTGGCGGAGGGATTTGAACCCACGACCCTCTGATTACAAATCAGATGCTCTACCGCTGAGCTACGCCAGCGCAGAAAGAAACAGTGTAAGCGTACCACGAGCGTCGCCGGCAATGCAACATCGCCCGAACTCGCGGTGCGGCAAGCCTTAATCTAATTCCCGGCCAGGTTCCCCGCCATCGTCCCCTCCATGCTCGACCGCAAATACCGCCAGGGGTTGACGGGAGTATTGTTGATCCTCACCTCGTAGTGCAGATGCGGCCCGGTCGACCGGCCGCTGTCTCCGACGTAGCCGATCACGTCTCCACGGTCCACCCGCGCCCCGACCTGGGTACTGAAAGCCGAAAGGTGCGCGTAACAGGTGGAAATCCCGAATCCGTGATCGATCACGACTAACCGGCCATAACCCTCTTCCCATCCGGCATAAACCACCACACCGTCCGCCGTCGCATGCACCGGCGAGCCGTAAGCCGCGCCGATATCCACGCCCGGATGAAACGCGCCCTCACGCGTGAACGGATCCTGCCGTTCGCCGAAGCTGCCCGTGATCGGTCCGATGACCGGCCAGAGCGACGGCACCAGCCGCGAATTGGTGGGCAGCGGCCCCGGCAGCAGCCGCAATCCCTCATCGTCCACCATCGAAACCAGGCTGGCGTTCTGCATCAGGAAATGGAACTGGTTGACGCTCCGCTCGAATCCTCGCGGTCCCGTCCGCGGCTGGCTCGCCACGCGGAACGGCGTGTTCCGCCAGCGAAGGATCCCGTAGGTCATCGCCACGTCGGTCGCGAGCGATTGCAACGAGGAGAGCTGCTCGCGCGTGTCCTTCGCCTGCGCCTGCAGCTGAACGTACTGCTGCTGCAAATGGCTCTCCTCGCTTCGCAGCGAGTTGTAATTGGCGACTTTCAGCAGCATCCGCGTGTAGGAAGCGAACGCGGCGGTCAACGTCACCGCCCCGACGACCGCCAGCACCGCCAGCACATGGACGGCGTAGAAAGGGACACGGACCTTGCGAACGCTTCGCGCGTCACTGGTCGCAAGATACAACGTATAAAAACGCGGTTTCATCCTCACCCGTCGTCGGACCGAAAAAACCTGAGGAAATGGCCGTCCCTGCCAACGGCCGATTACTGCCTGAGCGTTTGAACCGAGAGCCTTGGTTCGAAACAGCAAAAGTCTAGGTAGCGATTCCGAACCTGTCAACCCCTAATTGCCGAATCGGCACAGACCCTCCCCTGCCCGGTCCGCGGCCCTATCCCCTTATGGCCCCTTTCCCGGCGCCTCGCGCGGCTGTATCTTGGTTCCCGTGACGCCCAAAAAACGGCCTCCGAAGCCATCTTCGCGAGGAACAACCGAAGACGCATTGATCGAGCGAATCGGCCGGCGCCTGGCTCCGGGCCGGCGCCGCGCCCCGGCCACGCTCCGGCTCGGCATCGGCGACGATGCCGCCATTCTGCGCCCCGGCGCGCGCAGCGATTGGGTGGTTAGCACCGATTTCTCGCTCGAGAACGTCCACTTCCGTCTCGACACGCATCCGCCACGCGCCATCGGCTACCGCGCGCTGGCCCGTGCCGCCAGCGATCTGGCCGCCATGGGCGCCCATCCGGAATTTTTTCTCCTTTCGCTATCGCTCCCGCAAAGGCACACCGGACGCTGGCTCGACCAGATGCTTTCCGGCATGGCGCACGCCGCTCGCCAGCTCCGGCTGAGCCTCATTGGCGGCGATACCACTCGCTGGCCCATGGTCGCAATCGCGATCACCGTGATCGGCCGCTCCCGCCGTGGCCGCGCCGTTCGCCGCGACGGCGCCCGGCCGGGCGACCATCTCTACGTCAGCGGCCGTCTGGGCGCCGCGGCGCTTGGCCTCGCGCTGATTTCGGCAGGGGGTCGCGGCGCGGCACGCGGACGCCGCAACGCGCGGCTGCTGCGCCCGCACCTGTATCCTTCCATTCCGCTCGATTTGGGCATCCGGTTGGCCGAAAGCCGGCTTGCTTCGGCAATGATGGATCTCTCCGACGGCCTCTCGACCGATCTCGCCCGTTTGACGCGCGCCAGCCGCGTCGGCGCTCGTATTTTTGCCGACCGCCTCCCGGCCGTGCGCATTCCGGCCGCGCTTGCGCGACTCGGGCTCGATCCGCTGAAGCTCGCCCTCGACGGCGGCGAGGATTACGGCCTGCTGTTCACCGTCCCCGCCTCGCGCGCGGCCGAGGTCCCGCGTGCCTTTCGCGGCACAACCATCACCCGCATCGGCGAAATCGTCCCCGGCCGCGCCATCCGGCTCGTCGACGCCGCCGGCCACGCCCGCCCGCTCAAACCAGGCGGCTGGGACCCATTCCGCCCCGCGTAGCCCCGCCACCACTCGTAGCGCCGGCGTCTCGCCGGAGGTCTTCCCTCGTCCACACAAGAATTATTCGGACACACCCCTGCCGCAACCACGCAAAGGAATGCCGAATTATCGGAACGGCTGAGGTTGTTTCGGTCCCGGCAGCGCCGCTCCACTCGATTTTGGCGTGGGTGTCGGCGGCGGAGTGGCCGGTGCGGGGTGGGCCGCTTCGGGCGGCGCGTTATCGGGCGTATCGACCTGAACGGGGTGTTTCCCCGCCAGTTGTTCGAGCGGCGTCACGCCCGTGAACTGCTCGATCGGGGAATTATCGAGCGCGCCCTTCATGTATTCGACCCAGATGGGCAGCGCGGCGCGGGCTCCCTGCTCCCCGCGCCCGAGCGAGATGCTCGGGTTGTCGTTGCCGACCCAGACTCCGGCGGTGAGCGAGGGAGTGAAGCCGAGGTACCACGCGTCGGTCCAATCCTGCGTCGTGCCGGTCTTGCCGCCGCTGGGGCGGCCGAGCGCCCTGGCGCCAATGCCGGTGCCGATCTTGACGACGTCCTCGAGCATGGCCGTCATCGTATCGGCCACCCGGGGGCTCAGCACGTCGTAGACCTTCGGATGAGCTTCGTAGATGAGCGCGCCGTCGTAGGTGGTGACGCGCTGAATAAAATGCGGCTCGACCCGCACGCCCCCGTTTGGAAATACGGTAAACGCCGAGGTGTGCTCGAGCAGCGTGAGGTCCGCCGCGCCGAGCACCAGCGGGTAATAGTCGGGCAGCGAGCCCTCGATGCCGAATCGCCGCGCCATCCCGATCACGCTCTTCAGCCCGACGCGCGATGCCAGCCGCACCGCCGCCACGTTCCGCGACGCCGCCAGCGCCCGCCGCAGCGTGATCCGACCTTCAAAAGTATCGTCGTAGTTGTGCGGCGAATAAGGATGCCCGCCGCTCATGACCGTGAACGGCGAATCCTCGATCGTGTCGAAGGGAGTCCAGCCCTGCTCGAGCGCGTCCGAATACAGATAAATCTTGAACGAGCTGCCCACCTGCCGGTACGCCTGCGTCGCACGGTCGAATTTCGATTCCGAAAAACTGTACCCGCCCACCAGCGCCTTGATCGCCCCGGTCGCATTTTTGATCGATACCAGCGCCGCCTGTTCCCGCGGGTGCTGCTCGAGCGACACCTTCGCCTCGTGCCCCTTCAGCCCCAGAATCTTCACCTCGACCAGGTCTCCCGCCTTCAGAAACTGGTCGGGCGAGGTGAATCCGGTCCAGGCGAAATCGGCCGGTGAAAGCACCGCGCGGTCGGTGTCGATTTTCAGCTCGGCGGTCCGCGGCCCGGTTTTGGTGACGACCGCGGTCACGTATTCGTCCTTGCGAACCGGCCGGTTCCAATCGTCGGCGCGATAGCTTTCGATCGTGCCGAGGTGGTCGCTCAGCACGTTCTGCAGATGGCCGCGCCAGCCGTGCCGGCGCTCGAGGGCGTGCAAGCCGTCGCGCACCGCCTGCCGCGCCGCGCGCTGCATCTCCGGATCGAGCGTGGTATAGACGCGCAGCCCCTCGGTGTAGGCGGCGTTCGGTCCGAAGCGGCGCTCGAGCCACTGCCGCACCTCCTCGACGAAATACGGCGCGACGTCGTTGCGCGGGTAGTCCAGCCGCAGCCCGAGCGGCTCCCGCTGCGCTTCTTCTTCCTGATCGCGCGTGATCTTGTGGTTCTCGTACATCAGGTGCAGCACCAGGTTGCGCCGGTCCAGCGACATCTTCGGATGCAGCAGCGGCGAATAGATCGGCCCGCGGATCATGCCCGCGAACAGCGCCGCTTCGGGCAGCGTGAGCTGGCCGATGTGCTTGCTGAAATAAAACTCCGAAGCGGCTTCGAACCCGTAGTTGCCGTGCCCCAGGTAGACCTGGTTGCAGTACATCGTGAAGATCTGCGGCTTCGTATAGTGCCGCTCGATCTGGATGGCGAGCAGCGTTTCCTGGATCTTGCGGTGAAAACTCTTTTCCGGCGTCAGGAACAGCATCCGCGCCAGTTGCATCGTCAGCGTGCTGGCGCCCTCGGCCTCGCGACCCTCGCGCAGGTTCACCCAGGCCGCTTCGACTATCCGTGGGAAGTCGATGCCCCAGTGCTCCTCGAAATGCCGGTCCTCGGTCGAAAGTATCGCGTCTCTGAGCACCTTCGGAATCTGGTTGTAGGTGACCAGGACCCGCCGCTCGAGCGCGAATGTGCCGATCTTATGCCCGTTGTCGGCGTAGAGTTCGGTGATGACGTCCGGGCGGTAAGTCTCGAGTTCCTGGATTTGCGGAAGATCGATGCCGTAGACGAACAGCAGCCCCACCGCCGTCCCGAACAAAATCGAGCACAGCAGCAGGAAAACGAAGGCCAACCGGCCGAACAACCGGTAACCACCGAGTCGAACCGTAAGCGGCGGCAGGCTCATTGTTGAAGACTTCGATTGTAACGCAACGCCCCCGCCGCAAACCGTTCCCTTTGCCAGCCCGTTCCTATCGATTCGGCCGCCGCGCCAGACCTTCCCCTCCCGCGAATCCACCCATCCCGCCGCCCCGAATCCCGGCGTACAATCAGGTCAAACCATTCGCTCTTCGCAACCTGTGGACAGCAAACGCTGAAACTGCCGGAGGCACCTCTCATGCAAGATCAATTGACGCACTGGATCTTCCATCCGACCCTGGTGAAACTCCTGATCGCGCTCGTCGGGCTGGCCATCGTTTACGCGCTGAGCAAGGCGGCCCAGCGCGGGATCAGCCGCCGCATCCAGGACGCTTCGACCCGCTACAACGCCCGGAAGTTCGCCGCCCTGTTCGGCTACTTCCTCGCCATCGTCGTTGTCGCGACCGTTTTCAGCGACCGCCTCTCGGGCCTCACCGTAGCCCTGGGCGTCGCCGGCGCGGGCGTCGCCTTCGCCCTGCAAGAAGTCATTGTCAGCGTCGCCGGATGGATGGCCCTCTCTTTCGGCCGCTACTACTCGCCGGGCGACCGCGTCCAGCTCGGTGGCATCAAGGGCGACGTCATCGACATCGGCATCCTCCGCACCACGCTGATGGAGGTCGGCCAATGGGTGAACGCCGATCTCTACAACGGCCGCATCGTTCGCATCGCCAACAGCTTCGTCTTCAAGGAACCCGTCTTCAACTACTCGGCCGATTTCCCCTTCCTCTGGGACGAAATCACCCTCCCGGTCCGCTACGGCTCCGACTGGGAATACACGCGGAAAATGCTCCAGCAGGTGGCCGACGAAATCTGCCGCGGATTCGCCGTCCAATCGCTCGCCGCCTGGAAAGACGCCGTCAACAAATACCGCCTCGAGGCAGCCAACATCGAACCCGTCATCACTCTTGCGGCCACCGACAATTGGATCGAGTTCACCACGCGCTACATTGTCGCCTATCAGGAACGCCGCGCCGTCCGCGACCGCCTGTTCACTCGCATCCTCGAAGAGGTCGACAAGTCCGGCATTCGCATTCGCCTCGCCTCGGCCACGTTCGAGATCGTGAATCTGCCGCGTGTCGACGTCGCGTTTGCCGAAGGCAAGGCCAGCGCCCGGCCGCAATACGTGCCTTAGAAACGGAGAGCCGCCCCCATCGTTGCGCGCCCGCGGGCGAGAGCGGATACTCAGCCCCTGGCGGCATACGCATGTCAGCTCCTCGTCGCGCGAAAAAGGGTGATGCCCGCGGCCGGCGCCGGCCCGTGAAAGGCCGCGCTGCCGCTACGCCGCAACTCGAAACACCTCGCCTGATCCTTCGCCCACTCACGCTGGCCGACGCCGCCCAAGTCCAGGCTCTTTTTCCCCACTGGGAAATCGTGCGCTATCTCACCAGCGACGTGCCCTGGCCGTACCCTCCCGACGGCGCCTACCGTTTCTTTCACGAAGTCGCTCTGCCCGCCATGGAGCGCGGCGAAGCCTGGCACTGGACCTTGCGCCTGAAAACCGACCCGAAAAAACTGGTCGGCGGCATCGGCCTGATGACGCGCGCGGAAAATAATCGCGGTTTCTGGATTGTCCCGGACTACCAGGGAAAAGGTTTGATGACGGAGGCTGCCGAAGCGGTCACCGATTTCTGGTTCGATTCGCTCGGCTTCCCGCTGATGCGCGTCCAGAAAGCGCGTGCGAACGCCGCCTCGCGCCGCATCTCCGAAAAAAACGGCATGCGCCTGGTCGCCACCACCGAGCGCGACTACGTCTGCGGCCGTGTGCCCGCCGAAATCTGGGAAATCACCGCCAAAGAATGGCGCGCCCGCCGCCGAATCTCGTCATCCAGAGCGAAGCCTGAAAGCCTTTCATCCTGAGCGAAGCGAAGGACCCCGAAAGCATCGAGGCAAAGTAGCCCACGAGGCCTGCCTCCCCAGTCGCCGTGTTTGCGCCTGGGGGTTTTTCGTGAACTATCACCGCGAAGTACGGAGCTACCTCAAGCGAATCGCCCTTGTTGCGATGGCGAGCACCCTACCGCGGCGCAATCGCCTCCGCTTCGATTTCCACCAGCATCTCCGGAGAGATCAACCTGCTGACTTCCACCATAGTGGTCGCCGGCCGTATCTTCCCGAAGAATTCCCCGTGTGCCCGCCCGATCTTCTCCCAATCCCGAATGTCGCACACGAACATCCGGGTACGCACCACGTCCTTCATCCCGACCCCGGCCTTCTTGAGCGCCCGCTCGATATTCCGCAGCGTCTGCAACGTCTGCTCGTACGCATCGCCCGCCCCGACGATGTTCCCTTTCTCATCCGTCGCCGTCGTCCCGGACACCCAAATCTGCTTCCCCACCCGCACCGCCCGCGAATAGCCCACAATCGGTTCCCAAGGCGTCCCGCTCGAAATATTCTTCCGCTTCATTGATTCCTCCCCTTGTCGCGCGCGACTTCTGTAACGGGTGACAGAATTTTAGCCCAGAGTGGCAATGGCTGGGTCATAACCTCCGCCTTGTCAGCCGCCCGCCAACCCCGTAAGCTGAGCCTTCGCCCCGGTTTTTCGAAAGAGGCACACCACCCATGCGCTGCAACAACATCCTCGAAACGATCGGCAATACGCCGCTCATCCGCCTGAACCGCGTCACGCGCGGCCTGAAGGCCTCGGTCTGGGTGAAGGCCGACTATCTGAATCCCGGCGGTTCGGTGAAGGACCGCATCGGCATCACCATGATCGACGAAGCCGAGCGCAAGGGCTGGCTCAAGCCCGGCGGCACGATCATCGAAGGCACTTCCGGCAACACCGGCATGGGCTTGGCGCTCGTCGCCGCCGTCCGCGGCTACAAAGCCGTCTTCACCATCACCGACAAACAGTCGAAGGAAAAAATCGATCTCCTGAAAGCAATGGGAGCCGAAGTCATCGTCTGCCCCACCGCCGTCGAGCCCGAGGATCCGCGCAGCTACTATTCCGTCGCCAAAAAACTCGCCGCCGATATCCCGAATTCCTATTACCCCAATCAGTACGAAAACCCGATGAATCCCGAGGCCCACTTCCGCACCACCGGCCCCGAGATCTGGGACGATTCCGAAGGCCGCCTCACCCATTTCGTCTGCGGCGTCGGAACCGGCGGCACGATCACCGGCGTCGGCCGCTACCTCAAGGAAAAAAGCTCCAACGTAAAAATCGTCGGCGTCGATCCGATCGGCTCGCTCTATTACGAATATTTCAAGACGGGCAAGGTCGGAAAAGCGCTCACCTACGTCGTCGAAGGCATCGGCGAAGATTTCTTTCCCAAAACGATGGACCTGAAAGTCCTCGACGACATCCTCCAGGTCACCGACCAGGAATGCTTCCTCTGGGCGCGCCGTCTGGCAAAAGAGGAAGGCATCTTCACCGGCGGTTCCGGCGGCGGCTGCGTGCTCGGCGCCATCCGCGTCGCCGAAAAGCTCGGCCCGGACGGCTTCGTCGTCGCCTTCCTGCCCGACAACGGCATGCGCTATCTGAGCAAAATCTACAACGACGAATGGATGCGCGATCACAATTACACCGAATCCGAGGTCGCGCTCTCGGTCGACGACGTCCTCCGCGCCAAGCGCCGCTTCGGCCGTCATCCCGAGCTCATCATCGCCCGCCCCTACCAGACCGTCTTCCACGCCCTCCACACCATGCAGACGCACGATATCAGCCAGCTTCCCGTCTTCGAGGACGAGACGCTCATCGGCACCATCTACGAGGACCAGATCCTCAGCATGGCCCTCCAGGGCAAGGACCTCCGCAAACTCATCATCCGCGAAGCCATGAGCCAGCCGCTTCCTGTCGTCCCCCACAACGCCACCGTCGACAAGCTCACCTATCTTCTCAGCCACGAAGGCCCCGCCGTCTTCGTCGACATGGGCGACGGCCACTGGGAAATCCTCACCAAATATGACCTCATGAGCACCATCGCCGAGCTGGTCGAACAGGTCCGCTAAGCCGCCCAACCCGCCGTCTTCGCCGCTTTCGCCGGGCTCGGGGCCAAGTGTGAAATTGCCCAGCCCGGCGCGTAAATCCACACCATTCCACTCCTGGAATCCCCTCTCTATCATTGACAGGAAATAACTTAGAGCCAATTACCCGGCAACAGGTTTGGCTCCTGGTGTGCTCAACCAATGGGCAGGGAGTCACAAGAGAGCAGGGAGACGAAACGCCCGGCGGTGGGGTCTGTCCGGGTTCTCGACTGCTCACAATCCTGCGTATTGCCCGCAAGTATCCGGGGAGAGAAAGCATTGCGCTCGAGAATTCTGCGCATTCTTGAAATCGCCACGCTCATGGCAGGGGTGGCGCTTGTCGCCTTCTATGCCACCGCGCGCGTGGACAGTTATTTGGCGTCCCGCGCCGCGATCGAGCAGTTCGAAGCCGCGGCCACCAGACCCCCGGGCGCGCCCCAGCCGCTGCCGGCGCCGGCGGCGAAGCATGCCGCCCTCGCCATTCCCTCATCCGCCAAAGTCGATTTCTCGCTCTGGTCGCCCGGGCGCATTCGCGCCTATCGCGAGAGCCTGGCGCGCGATTTCGCTCCCCCGATCGCCCTGCTGAAAATTCCGAAGATCGATCTGGTGGTCCCGGTGTTTGACGGCACGGACGACCTCATCCTCAACCGCGGCGTCGGCCGCATCGCCGGCACGGCGCTTCCCGGCACCCCGGGCAATCTCGGCATCGCCGGCCATCGCGACGGTTTTTTCCGCGGCCTCCAGAAGGTTTCTCGCGGAGACGTGATCGAACTCGAGCGGCACGACGGGACGCTGCGCTACGTCATCGACAAGATCGAGATCGTCAGCCCGGAAGACGTCTCCGTGCTCGCTCCGCGCGGTTCCCCGTCTCTCACGCTGGTCACCTGTTACCCGTTCTACTACATAGGCAGCGCGCCGAAACGCTATGTCGTCGAAGCCTCGCTTCATAACGAGGCACGAAACCACGATCAGCGATCCGACTCATCGAAATTGGACGCTATCCAAGGAGAAAAAAGAAAATGAATCGAACGTACATGCATTGGACCCGGTTCCTCGGATTCCTGGCGCTCGCCGCCGCCGCGTGTCTCTTCGTCGGCAACGCCCAGGCCCAGCAGAAGAAAACTGTTGAGCGCATGCCGGCCGGGCCGCACCAGACCCAGGTCACCATGCACCACAGCACCGTCGTCGCCGTCGAAGGCAACCATCTGGTCGTTCGCAGGTCCAGCGGGGTCGTCGAAGCGCTCGAAGTCCCCGAAAGCTTCGTCTTCCACATGGAAGGAAGAACTCTCTCGGTTCATGAACTCCAGCCGGGAATGATCATTACGGAAACCGTCACAACCATCACCAAACCCATGATCGTGAAGACGGTTCAGATTGACCACGGAACCATCTGGCACGCCAGCGGGGAAAACATCACCATTCGGGACAAGAACAACAAATTGACCGAATACAGAATCCCCAGCTGGGCCAAGGTCGAGGTCGAGGGCGTTGAACAGTCGGTCTTCGACCTGCGCAGGGGCATGCAGGTGACTGCAACGATCATTACCGAAGAGCCGATGGATGTGGTCGAGCGTGAAACCAGGACCACCGTCCGTCATCCCGCCCAGCCCACCAGGCCGGCCGTAGCCGAACAGCCGCCGGTCCAGCAACCCGCCGAAGCTCAGCCGGCCGAAGAAGCAGCCGCGCAGCCGCCCGCCAGGGAACTGCCGAAGACCGCGAGCCCGCTGCCCTTGATCGGGCTCCTGGGTTTCTTCTCTCTAGCCGCGTCGCTCGGCTTGAGAATGCTTCGGAAGTTTGTCTGAGTGATTTGACCGCGGCACGGGTTCGGAGGACGTCTTTCCCTCCGGCGCTACTCCGGACCCCCCGCCGGTCAAGGGATCTCCCCTTCATCCACGCAACAAGACCTGAAATCGCCGTTTCACCCCGCGCCCAATTCCTGCTATGCTATGCGCTCTTTCAAAGAGCAGGAAGTCGAACCGCCCGACGGTCTTCTCCGGCGTTCTTACCCTCCCTCAAACAAGCTCCTGCACGCTGCTTGTCATCGCTTGGGAAAATGTATTGCTCTCGCCGATACGCCACTTCGTCGAAACGTCGCGTTATGTCGAATCGCGAAGCCACGTTCTGCAGCCGTTTCCATCGCAACGCAAAGCCATTTATGGAGAAAACGAAATGAATCGTACGTACCTGCATTGGCCTCGAATGATCGCTTTGCTCGTTTTGGGCGCCGCAGTCTGTCTGTTCGCCGGCAACGCGCGTGCGGGAAGGCTATACGTTGAGCACCACGCCTACCGGACTCAGGTCCACATGGCGCACAGCCTCGTTGTCCTCGTTGAGAGCAATCATCTCGTCGTCCGCAGGTCCAGCGGAATGCTGCAGGCGCTGGAAATTCCCGAAGGTTTCCGTTTCCACATGAACGGAAACTCACTCTCGATCCACCAACTCAAGCCGGAGATGGTCGTCGCGGAAACCGTCCCGACCGTCTCTCAGCCGATAGGCGTGAAAGCGGTCCGCGTCGAGAACGCCACCGTCTGGCACACCGACGGGGAATACGTGATCCTTTCCGAGACGAACGGCCAGCTGAAGAAATATCGAATCCCCGGTTGGGCCAGGATCAAGCTCGACGGCGCCGATCTGACCGTTTTCGACCTGCGCAAGGGCATGAAGATCACCGCGACAATCATCGCCGAGGAATCGATCAACAACCTGGGGAACTAGCAGTTTGCGGAAAAATAGGCAGGACTCCGGGGGTCGCGGCTTCAGCCGCGACATAACGCCCGCAAAATCAAGGGGGCTTTAGCCCCTGAAGCCGCCCAACAGGACTTTTCCCGCAACCTGCTAGACCAGGACAACGGCAGGTCAGGTCTGTAGCATGCCGAGCCGGCAGTGGTCGCGCCGCTGCCGGCGCAGGTGTTCGCGCCGCAGTTTCACGCGCGCCGCGGCAGCTGGCCGCACAACTCGAACCCGCGCCATGTTAGCGCCCACCGGGTGTCCCAGGCTTCGGTTTTAAGCCTGGGGATTTTGCCCGTAAAGTCGCCCGCAAGCTCCTCAATCCGTGCGCCGCGCCACGATTCGCAGGCGCCGGTAATCCGCGTGCCACTTCCCTTCGCGGAACAACTCTTTCCGCAATTGCTGTTCGGCAACGAAGATCAGCTCTTCCTGTTTTTCCGGTGAAATTCCCGCGAGAAACGCCGCGCCGAACATCCGTATCCAGTTCCGCAATCCCGCATCGCCGTCCTCGAGCGGCGTCGGCCGGTCGAACACCAAGGCGAACGTCACATCGAGTCCCTGCGTCTCGAGCAGCGACGCGTATTCCCCAATCGTCGGAAAATACCAGGGATTGTAGCCCGCCTCGACCGGGAAACCGATCGCCGTCCGCGCCCGCCGCAAACCGTTCACCAGCCGCTCGACGTTCCCCTGCCCGCCCAGCTCCGCCACAAATCGTCCGCCCGTCACGAGCGCCTCGCCCACGGACTGCACCACACGCTCCGGCTCCAGAATCCAGTGCAGCATCGCGTTTGAAAACACCGCGTCGAACGGCTTTTCGAAATGGAAATCGCGGGCGTCCGAGACGACGAATTCCAGCTCGGGATAGCTGCGCTTCGCTTCGGCGATCATCTCCGGCGAACTGTCCAGCCCCACCACCTGCGCGCCGGCCTCGGCGATTCGGGCCGTCAGATGCCCGGTGCCGCAGCCGAGATCGAGAATCCGTTCGCCGGCCTGAGGCGCCAGCAACTCCAGCAGATCGGCCCCGCGTTCCCACACGAACGAATGCTTGGCCTCATAGAGCGCGGCATCCCACTTTTTCCCGCTCTCGGGCGCTTCGTTCGCCATCGATTCCTCCGGAACGTTTTGTCGCTGCTCGGGCCTTCCCACTCAGATGATCCATCGTACCGCGAAGCCTCCCGCCGGTCGCTCCCCAAGTATCGCCGTCATGGGGGCCGAAGCACCCAGAAGGTTACCCCACCGCCTCGTCGCGATGGCCGTCGCCGCAGTCGTTACGGCGGGTTTCAAACCCGCCCCTGCAATGTCGATCCCGACAAGGCGGAATCCCTGTTGCCGCCGTTTGTCATGAAGGAAGCGTTAGAGTCTGCGCGTGGCAACTCCGCTTTTCGTAAGGGCACGGCTTCACAGTTTGCAGAAAAATGGGCATGACTTCGGGGGTCGCGGCTTCAGCCGCGACATAACGTCCGCAAAATCAAGGGGGCTTTAGCCCCTGAAGCTACCCAACAGGACTTTTTCCGTAACCTGTTCAGCCGTGCCGCAAATGCCTTCGTGTCAACACGGCTTTAGCCGCTCAGGGCTGAATTGGGAATGCGGCAGTTGTTACAAACCGCCAAACGAAGTGTAGGGGCGGGTTTCAAACCCGCCCCTGCGATGTCGATCCCGACAAGGCGGGCGGCTGTTCGTCCACGGCGAGGTATCCGCAACAGGGACAAGCGTGGTCGGTTCCCGGCGTGCTCATCTGGTGAGTCGCGCGGGTAGGTCTGCGTGACCTGAATCAGGAGCGCTGTAGCACTGCCACAGCCCGTTCAAACTGCGCGTCGTGCCCCGTGGCGATGCGCTTGGAAGGCAGATAATCTCCCGCCACTTTCAGATCGGGCCGGATGCCCTCCGGCTTCAGCGCGCGGCCATTGGGCGTGAGAAGCTCTCCATCCGGCACGAACACGCCATAGCCGTCCGAAAGCGGAATGTAGGCTTGCGTGCGCCCGCGCCCGAACGACGGCGAACCGACCAGCACCGCCCGATGCAGATCGTGCAGCGCCGCGGCCAGCATTTCTGCGGCACTCGCCGTGCCGCCATTGATCAGCACGATCAGCGGCTTGCCGGTGAGCGGCGCGCCGCGCGTCAGCAGCCGTTCCGGCCGCCCGTTCACCAGAACCTCGGTTCCCAGCACGCCCGCGGTGAACGCCCGCGCCGCGCTTTCCGCCGAAGAAAGCGAGCCGCCGGGATTGTTCCGCAGGTCCAGCACGTAGCCATCCACGCCGGCCTGCTGAAGCTCGATCACCGCGCTCTGCACTTTCTGTCCGGCATCCGGCGTGAACAGCAGCACCCGGATGTAGCCGATCGTCTTGCCGTGGATTTCTCTGCGCGAGTATTGCACCGCGTCGAGCGGATGCCGCGAAGGATCGAGCACCACCCGCCGCGTCCGCCATCCGCGCCGGATCTCGAGCTTCACCTTCGCCGCCTCGACGTCCAGCGCGTCAAGAATCTGTCCGTGGCTCATCTTCTGGGTGGACTCGCCGTCGATCGAGACGATCAGGTCGCGCGGCCGTATCCCGGCTCGCGCCGCCGGGGAATCATCGAGCGCCGTCACCACCCGCGCGTAGCCCGTCGAGGGATCGCGGTCGATGGCGAACGACGCGAGGCCCGTGCCGATGCGCTTGGCTTCCAGCTCTTCCTCGCGGGCGCGAAACTCCTCGCTGTTCACCAGGTACAGCCCCGGATCGTGCACCCGCGCCAGTTGTTCGGCGAGCGCTCGATACGCCTCGCTCGTGCTCTGGTAGCGGCCGGCCAGCAGCGCCTGCTTCGCCTGTTTCCAGGCGGGATTCGACGCCGCGTGCAGATATTTCTGGTCGATGATGGAAACCGCGTCGCGAACTGTCCTGGCCGGATTCGTTTCGACAAGAGCGCTGGCCGGACGCGGCGGGGCGGAAAACAGCATCGTGAGCAGCAGCACCAGGGAAACACCCATCAGACACCTCCCACGCCCGCTGAACTTCGTCGCGGATTTGGATGCCACGCCGCGCCGCCGGGATGCTAACCCCTTCCCTGCCAACGCGCGATCCTCGAACGCGCCCCGCACCCGCACGCGGCCCAGCCTTGCCGCAATGGTATACTGCGCGTTTCGACACCGAATCGTGCCATGAAAATCGAAGATTTCCAGCGACGCCTCGCCTCCGGCCTCCTGCTCGCCGATGGCGCCATGGGCTCGATGCTCTACGAAATGGTCGGCCCGCAGCGCTGCTTCGAGGAAGTGAACGCAACCGAAGCCGAAGCCGTTTTCCGTGTCCACAAAGCCTATCTCGACGCCGGCGCCCGCCTCATCGAAACCAACAGCTTCGGCGCCAATCGTCTCGAAACTCGCCCCGCTCGGCCTCGCCGACCGCGTCGTCGAATTCAACCACCGCGCCGTCAAGATCGCCCGCGAGGCGCGTGAAGCCGCCTCGGGCGAAGTCCTCATCGCCGGCTCCATAGGGCCGCTAGGCGCCGCGCGCCAAGTGCGCCGCGTCGAGCCGTCCGAAGTGCTGGAAGTCTTCCGCGAGCAGGCCGCCGCGCTCGAGGAGCGCGGCGTCGATCTCTTCCTGCTCGAAACCTTCGCCGATCTCGAAGATCTCACCGCCGCCGTCGCCGCCATCCGTTCCTTCAGCCGTTTGCCCATCATCGCCCAGCTCACCTATTCCGAGGAAGGCACGGCTTTCGACGGCGCCCATCCGAGCGAGGCCGCTCACCGCCTGGCCGCGCTCGACGTGCAGGCCATCGGCGCCAATTGCACCGTCGGCCCGCAGAGCATTCTCCCAATCGCCCGCGATCTGGCCGCCGCGGCAAGCTTGCCCATCTCCGTCATGCCCAACGCCGGCTTCCCCAAGCGCGTTGGCGACCGAGTCGTCTATCCAAAATCCTCGCCCGAATATTTCGCCCAGTTCGCGCGCCAGGCCGCCGCGGTCGGCGTGCGCATCATTGGCGGCTGCTGCGGCACCACGCCCGAGCACGTCCAGGCCATGGCTGAAGCGATTCGCGAACTCGAAGCCCGCCCCGCCGGCCAGTCGTCCGGCGCAAGCGCAGGCATCACCGTCGAGGATTCGCTAGCATCCCAGTCGGAAAACAACAACGCCGCAGCCGCCCGCGTTTCCCCCGCCCTCGCCCGCGAGCCCGAAAGCCGCCTCTGGCGCAGTCTGCTCGAAGGCCGCTTCGTCACCTCCGTCGAAATCGATCCGCCCAAGGGCACCACGCTCGACCGCATCTTCGACCAGGTGGGTAAGCTGGTCGAAAACGGCAAAGTCGACGCCATCGACATCAACAGCGGCACGCTCGCCCGCGTCGGCATGGACGCGCTCCTCGTAGCAGGCGCCCTCGAAGCCCGCGGCGTTGAGACCATTCCTCATCTCACGACGCGCGACATGAACATCATCGGCCTTCAGGCCGCGCTGCTCGGCGCATGGACCGTCTCCGGCGTCCGCAACATCCTCGCGATCACCGGAGATCCCCCCTCGCTAGGCGACCATCCGGAAACCAGCGGCGTCTACGAAATCGATTCCATCGGCCTAGTCCAGGTCCTCTCGCGCCTGAATCAAGGCACCGACTGGGCCGGCAAAGCGCTAGGCGGCCGCACGAATTTCACCATCGGCGTCGCCCTCAATCCCACCTCCGACAATCTCGACGAAGAAATCCGCCGCTTCCGCGCCAAGATCGAAGCCGGCGCCCATTTCGCCATGACGCAGCCCCTCTTCGAAGCCGACCAGTGGCACCGCTTCCTAGACCACTTCGGCGGCCCGCCGCCCGTCCCCGTGATCGTAGGCATCTGGCCGCTAACGAGCCATCGCCAGGCCGTTCGTTTGAATAACGAAGTCCCCGGAATCGTCATCCCCGATGCAGTTTTGAAGGAACTAGAAGCATCCGGCAACGGCGCGCGCGATTGCGGCTTCGCCGTAGCCCGCCGCGCCCTCGAATGGGCCCGCAAAGATTTCGCCGGCGCCTATTTAATCCCGCCCTTCAAGCGCTACGAAGAAGTCCTCGAACTGCTCGACTGAGCCCGCGCGTGGCCGGCGATGAGAGCGTTCAGCCGGGGCACCCTGAGAAAATGGAGCCCAAGCCTGCCCGGCGAATGCCGTCCTCTGGACCACAAGACCGAAAGCCAGCCATCACGAACCAACAGCGACCGTGAGCGAACGAAGACCCTTGTAGATCCCGAGGGTGAGCGCATCGTGCTGGTTAAAAAAGGTTTCGAAGTGGAACAGATGGGGAAGCCCGTCGTTATCTCGGAGTACCAAATCACTCGCCCCAAGCGGTCCGCCGCGACGGTCCGAACAGTAGCCTTGGACCTGCTCGAACAGCTCGGCTTCTCGAATGCTAGAGAAACGCTCTTGGAACGCCCGCGACCCAACAAAATAGCGGAAGGGATTGTTAGCATCGAAGTCCGGGGGTAAGCGACCGGGGTGATGGCTGATCCCCCCGACCATGGGTTCGTCACTCTGCTCTACGTACCGCCAAAGCGTTGTTGTGATGGTGTTGCCGTAGCGTTTGTTGAGTGCTGTGATGGCTCCGATGCCGGGGCTCAGGTCGCGAGCGTCGCGAACGAAGGCCTCCTGGAAGAACAGCATCCGTCCGGCAGCAAAATTGGCTTCGTTCTTGATCTGCTGGTGGCAGGCAGGAGTAAGGGTTAGTTTGTTGTCGCCTAGCATCGTCTCAAGATGCCAAGGGATGATGCTGTGCCCGATTTCATGTCCCTCGCTCCAGCGCTGCTTTGGTCCGGGCAAGTCGCTGTCGATGAGGATCCGCTTGTGGTCTGGAATGAAGAGAGCGCGCAAATCCCACTTCTTGACGACATCCAAAAGCAGGGCCGGTCGAGCGAGCACTTGCTTGCCACCAACGGTCAAACGGTGAGCCACCTCCCGAAGCGCCCCAGCTTCTGTCGAAGAATAGTACTGACGATCTAGACGCAGCAATTCACGGACGGAGTCCAGGTTCAACGGCGGGTCGGGATTCCCGAGGTCGCGCAGAACCTTGGCCACCAGATCGTTGATATCGCGGGCGGTCCGCTCGCGCAGGAAAGCATTCTTCAATCGTTGCACTCCGCCAACACCACTATTTTTGACACAGGAATCTCACAAACTCCTCTAAAGCGCGCTTCTCGTCCTTTGACAGCTTCTCGACGGATTCCGAGCGGGCAGCAAATCGCACCGCCTCCTTGCCGAGGCTGGAGTCCCGCATCACCAGATTTCCCGAGAGTTCAAGCAACCGATCACTAGGTAGCCCAAGCGTCTTGGCAAGCTGGTACACCGTCCTAGGCTCGGGCACGTAGCATGGACTTTTTTCAATTTCAATAAGCTCGGACACGTCGATCCTAGCCTTCTCCGCCAACGCGTCCATATGGAGGCCCTTTTTCCTGCGCCAGAGATTGATCAACTTTCCAAAAGCAGGGTGGGAGCTCTCAGCTTCCACAGACGGGTACACCTGTGCAGAAGGAGCATGGTGGAGACGGTCCAGTTCGAGCCTACCGGCAGAGATTTCTGCCCTGTCATCGAGTTCAGCACGCTGCGTTAGCCACTCTCTACTAAGATTCATTTTCATCGTACTACCTCACCTTCAAGAATTCCGACGCCTGTTCAGGCGTCATCTCAAAGTAGCGGAGGTTCTGAACGGCTGAGTCAGATCCCAAGTCGGTCATGCCACACTTGCTGCGATACCATTCGTCAGCTTGCGGCAGTGAGTGTAGACCAATACGGCCCTGAAATTCTTCTTCATGGCTTAAGTGGATTGCGGTCGCCACCAGGATGCTACCGACCGGCGCGTAGCGCGTCTCGCCTACGACACCAGGCACATTCCAAGGAGCAGCAGCCAGAAAATCAATGTAGGCTAGAGGCTTACCTTTTTGCGATTCGATCCGGCATTGTTTGCCGGCGGTCGAAACTAACATCAATCCCTGCATTTCTGACTCGCATTCAATCCCGAACATGCGATAGGCCAGATACTCTTCGGTCACCTTTTGCTTTTGCCGCCAGTCCCAGTGACTGTGTTGCGGCCACCTGCCAGGCGGGACACCCTCAGCCTGCATGCGCTTGAGCTGCTGGCCCAGAAAAGGTTTCCAAAGTGCCTCCGCCATTTCCACCTCGTCACGGGTGACACCGTTAATGAGTGACGCCTCAACATAGCGCCCTGTCCTCCGGTCCTTTAGCGGGACCACAAGCCGGTCGCTCATAGGACCATGAGCTCGGCTTTCTGCTTGGTGACATCGTGCTCAAAATACAACTTCTCCCCTCGAGCCATGCGAGTCTCAACCATTTGATACAAGCGCAGTGCCTGCCGCAGCACCGCAGTCTTGCTGACGTCTTTGACGGCGGAAAGCTCCTCCAAGGCCTTCATTTCCGCTTCGGTTAGGTTGAGCGTCATCGTTTTACGCGGCGGCGTGTTCAGTTCCGGCATTTCGGGCCTCCTCTACTATCGCTAAATATATGGAAAATAGCTGTTATTGTCAATAAGAAACATATTTACAATAGCTAAATTTTATGTAATTTTTGTAGCTGAAGCATTTACCGTCGCTTTTAGGAGGCAGGATATGGAAACCAAAACCGTGGACCAAGAGCCACACACCGTAACAATCGCAGTTCACAACGAGGACACCGGCAAAAAGGCAATCGAACTGAAGGGGGAGAGCACTGATTCGGTGCAAACCTTCATCGACAAGCTCTACGAAGCTTTACGAACCACACGGAAGGCGGACGATCGGCTGCGGTGCGGCGCGTCCGGTGTCAACGTCTTCAGCTACGCAAACCTCAAGATCGCCGATTTCGAACGCCAGCACTGTGCAGCGCACGAGTGGGTGTTCGCCGGGGCAACTGGGGGGGCGTTATGCTTCCCGCACCGGTAAGGGTGGACGAGGACGTGGCTGCAGAGAAGTTCGAGCGGGACCTGGATTGGCTCCTCACGGGTTGGGCGCAGCACTTGGGGCTGCGTCTCGTGAAGCAAGGGCGGATGTACGCTGTAGTCAGGATTCCGGGAGTGCGGGCCGATGAACGAGAAGACGATTACTACGTCCGGCTGGGAGCGGAATTCTACGACAAGTGGCCTCCCACGGTGGCATTCCTCCAACCAGAAACGTGGGATCTCGCAAGACCCGGAACGCGGTGGCTCCCGACAATCCGCTGCGAGGGGATCGACTGGTTCGGCTTGCACGCACCCCACGGCAACCTACCCCAACTCGTATGTTTTACATTCACGGCCGAATACTACATGGTTCCTCACTCACCTCCGCCCGACAGCGTCTGGCGTCAGGGTTATCACACACTCGCGGCAACATTATCGCGGATGGCCGAGGTGCTCCAACATCCCCATTATCGGGGGCCGTCTGGGCAATGATCGTCCTACCGCAATTGATCTGGGATACGTTGCTAGACGAACTCCGATGGCCACGGCGGCCAGTGGAGCGAGTGGCCTATATCGACGGTGTCCGATGTGGGGACATGCAAGTTGCGACCACGCTGACGTTCCCGAATGCCGAGATGCACCCACACTACTTCACGGTTTCCGGCGAGGCAATGAGCGAAGCAGGCAAACACTTCCGCCGATTTGGGATGGAGCGTCTCGCCCAAGTTCACACTCACCCGGGATGGGACGCCAGTCACTCGCCCTTTGACGATGAGAACGCCTACTGTCAGTTCGACGGCTCACTGTCCATTGTCGTTCCCCAACACGGGCGATATCGCCCTGCTTTGGCGGATTGCGGCGTCCACATCAGGGAACCAAAGGGATGGCGCCGCCTGGACACACAGGACGTCGAAAACGCCATCAGTATCGTTCCCGGCTGCCTGGATTTTCGGAGGTACCAGTGGCCAGGATAGGAGACCGACATCGTGGCGCGGCCGAAGGCGCTCTAAAGGCCGATGGCCAGCCGGTGTCGGTCGAGATCCGCTTGGGGAAGGACGCCTGTCTCCCGCAGGTACAACACACGGCTTGGATGTTACTGAACATCCTGTGCAGGCTCGAAGGCGCCATTAGCGCTATCCACCTCAACTGCCCGGCCGAAGTAAGCACGGTACCTCGGCTTTCGCCCCTTATCAGAGACGGCGAAAATCTGCGGGACTCGCTCGTGTCAGGGGCACAGGCCATTGGGACGCCCGCCACAGGCTTCGTACCTACGGCGGCTTCGTCAGTTAGTCCTTCAGATATCGTTGTCAGCGTCGGCTTTGATTTCTGCCCGTCAGCCACCTTTTGTGCGATTGGCAACGGGCTGTGCGGGGGGATATTCAGCCGCGCAATCGCTGCCCCGCCCCAGTTCTACGATTTGACGATTGGCCCGTACGTAGCGGCGTCTCTGGCCGCCGGTGAGATATTCCGGCTGGTTCGTCTAATCGATTACGTGCCTGAACGTCAGGTGTTCTTGAGTGCGCTCGATTACTCGCACGGGGTCGAGCCGGCGTGGAGCCAACTGCAAATTACCGATGAGCTCCGGTCCGTATTGCTAGTGGGGGTCGGAGCAGTCGGCTGTGCGATGCTCCACGCTCTCTATCCGTTGTCGGTCAGAGGAACAATCCTAATGGCCGACAACGACGCACAAGGCATCGACTACACAAATCTCGGCCGATATTCGCTTTTCGGGTCTGCCTCGATCGGTAAACGGAAGGCATCGGAGGCCGCGGAGATCCTGAAAGCAGCGGAATTTCGGGTCACACCCCACGATGGAAGCTTTGACTACTTCTTTAAGCGCGAGCAGAAACCGGCGCTCATCCTCTCGGCTGTAGACTCAAACGAAGCTCGGCACGCCCTGCAGGAACAATACGCTCCCCTCTTCTTCTCGGCTTCTACGCACAATCTTCGAGCGGAAATCCTGCGCTGTGGTCCGCCATCGGTTGGCGCCTGCCTGGCATGTTTCAATCCGCTTCAGCGAAACGAGCGCAGCGAGGATGAGATCAGAGAGCTGCTGCGGGAACGGCCGGAGGTCGCCGCGAGCCTCTGCGAAAAGCTCCACCTTGCCCCCGATGAGGTTGCTGCGTGGATCCGCGGGCGCAAATGCAGCCAGACGGGCGAGCGCCTTGTCGAAGAACTTAGAACCGACGATGGCTCGGTGCCGGCTTTTGCCGTGGGTTTCGTTTCCGTCTTGGCAGGAACACTGCTTGCCGCTGAGCTGCTGAAGACCCTAGGGAATCCGACAGAGCCACTGGATAGCACAAGGAACCGCGCTGTCTTCCAGTTCCAAAATCCTGCGGCATTCACAAATCGATCGCACTTTTACCCTCGCGACTTGGAATGTACCGCCTGTTCGCCAGAAAACATAGGAGGGCAGATCTGGAAACGCCGCTATGAGGAGTTCATTGGTGCAAGAATTCCTTGACGACATAACCGCGGGCAAGGCTCACGTTTCTGGCAAATGGAGGGACTGTGGACGGGCAGCCATGCTTGCCCTCGCCGACGCCGCAACGTCACCTAGCGCCTAGAAAAACCAAAAAGCGCCTTCGAAATCGGCGGCCTTCAGGCCGAGCGCGCTCAACCCGAACCCCGCCAGCGCCGATTCCAACCGCCGAGTTGCGGACAAGTACGTCGAGATCCCCGGTATAACGGGGGATTCCGTGGTGCGCCAGCGCCACCGCCCCGACCACCACGTACTCAACCCCGTTGGAGTTGAGCGATTCGATAAACGCGCGCCAATCTTCCGGAAGCGGCATCGCTTTCCTCGATGGCCATCTCGCGAAGCTGGAACAGGATTTCCAGGCGTTCCCCAGGCGAAAGACGCCGATAGTACTCGCGTGTGGCCGTCTCGGCCTCGTCGAAAGTACGGAACTTGGCAACCACGGGCTGCATGTCCTTCATTCTAATCCAGCCCCGTTCGGCCGAACAGAACGCCACGCTGCCTCTAGAAAAGCCAGAACCGCTTGCGCCGCCGCTCCGGCCCCGATTCCACCGAACCGCTCGGCTCGGGCGTCCAAGGCAGCGGCCGCCCTTCGAAAGCCGCCAGCGGATTCTCGACGCACAGCGCACGCGCCGTCTCTTCGTCGCGCAATTCGACCACGCGCTTGTAAGCTTCACCAAGCCCCGGCGGACGGCTCGAAACGTTGTGCGCGTCGCTCGCAAGAACGTGGATGCGGTCGGTCGCGAGCCACTGCTCGGCGATCTGCTGCGCGTTCGGCCCGAACCGGCCGAGAAGCGCCCCGGCCGTCACCTGAATCACGCAGCCCCGGCTCGCCCATTTGTCGAGCCAATCGGTATGCCGGCGCAGAATCCGGTTGCGCTCGGGATGCGTGATGATCGGCGTGATCCCGGCGAGTTGCAAACTGTGGAAGCTGTCTTCGATCGTCGGCGGAATCGCAAAATCGGCGAATTCGACGAGCAGATAGCACTTGCCGTCGATCGTGTAGATTTGCGGGCGCCGCTCGACGTCCTGCAGGTTCTCGAAGCTCAGATGAAAATCGCACCCGCGCGCGATCTTCACCTTGTTGCCAACGCGGGCGCGCACCTCGGCCAGCCGCTCGGCCACCAGCTCCGGCACGAACGGATAGCGCGAGCTGGCGTGCGGCGTAGCGACGATGTGCGTCGTGCCGTCGGCCACGGCCGCATCCGCCATCTCCAGCGCCAATTCCAGCGTGTCTGGTCCGTCGTCGAGCCCCGGCAGCAGATGAAAATGGATGTCGACCATCGTCACTCCGGAGCATAGCGCACCCAAACGAGCAAACCCAATCCTCCCCGGTGCTCCTTTTGAAACACCGACTTTGGCCCGCCACGTGCAACAGACGGAAGCGATTGAAGGGAGTTTTGTTTTCACACGGAACAGGGCTCCTGCCAATCAGAACAAGACACCCTACAAGACACACCGGCCTCTGTGCGGAAGCCCGCAGCGACCAAACAGCGACCGGTGAAACCAACACGGCCCGGCGGCGGCCTGGCGCGGACACCACCGCCGCCGGGAATTTTCTTCCCGGACGGAGTTCTACTTGGAAATCGGAACGGGAAATATCCCGGCGCTCGCCGAAATCACGCTGAATATCGCTGAGAACCCGCACTTTTCATCCTCAGCCACCACGCCGGCCGAGCCGCGCGCCGCCGCGAAATGCGGCGTCTTCATCGTCGCGGAAAACCGCCTGTTGCGCGATCTTCTCTGCGAACTGGTCGCTGCCCGGCCCGCTTTCACCCTGCTCGGCATCGGCGCTGCTGCCGACAGCCAGTTCACCGCGAAAATCGCGGAAGCCGGTGACGCCATGGGCCTGTTCTTCCTCTCGAACCTTTCCACTCCGGAACAGTTCGTGGACCAAATTGAACCGCTCCGTTCCGCTTGCCCACGTCTCCGGATCGTTCTGGTAGGAATGCCGCAGGATCCACGCCTGTTTCTTGCCGCAGTCGCGAGCGGCGTGGCCGCCTACGTCCAAGACGATGCTTCGACCGACGAGGTGCTTGCCGCGGTGGAAGCGGTGGCGCGTGGCGAAGTCGCCTGTCCACGGCAATTGTTGCCGGTCCTGTTTCGCTCAATTGCCGGGCGGCACGCCATTGTCCACAGCCCTTTGGACTCAAACCCGTTTGGCCTTTCCCGGCGCGAATGCGAGTTGCTGCCGCTCGTCGCGCGCGGCTCGACGAACAAGCAAATCGCCGCCGAGCTGTACCTCTCGGAGCAAACCGTGAAAAATCATCTGCGCCGCATGTTGCGCAAGGTCGGTGCCGCGAACCGCGTGGCAATGGTCGAGCGCTGCCGCCACGCCGCCGCCCGGGCCGCCGCCGTCGGCCTCTGACCTTCCCGTGGCACGGGCACTCTTGCCCGTGCGCCCTTGCGAGCCAACAGCAAACCCGTAGAGCGAATCCGAATAGCGGATTCCTGGGACGGCTCCCCGATCGTGGGCTCGCGCTCGTGGCGGGCGCGGCCCTGAAGCGCACGGGCAGGAGTGCCCGTGCCACTATCGAACCGCTTGGGCGGATTGCCGACCGGTGGTAGCATCGCCGCCATGCGCAGCCGAGCTTTCTTCTTCGTCAGCCTGATCGCTCTCGTATTTGCATCCCTGCTTCCGGCGGCGGAAAAGCCGCCGCTCTTCGCGCTTCACGAAGTCGGCAAAGGCGTTCGGGCGGCCATCTCTCCGAATGGCAGCAAGGCGGGAGCGAACACCGGATTCGTCGTCGGCGACAACGGCGTCGCGGTGATCGATTCGTTTCAGAACGTGGACGCGGCGCGGGAACTGCTCGCCGAGATTCGCAAGCGGACCAACCTGCCGATCCGCTACCTGATCAACACGCACTATCACCTCGACCACATGACCGGCAACGGCGTCTTCGCCGGCGCCGGCGCCGTCATCCTCGCCAACAAAAACGTCCGCGCCTGGGCGCACACGGAAAACCTGAAATTCTTCGGCCCGCATCCCACCGCCGCCAACCGCGCACAGGTCGAAGCGATCGTGCTGCCGAGCGTCACCTACGACAACGGAATCGACATTTATCTCGGCAACCGCGAACTGATCGTCCGCCACATGCCCGGGCACACCGGCTCGGACTCGATCGTCGTCGTGCCCGATGCGAACGTCGTCTTCACCGGCGATCTGTTCTGGGACGCGCATCTGCCGAACCTGATCGACGCTTCCACGAAACCGTGGATCGAGACGCTCACGACGCTGGCCGCGAAATATCCCGCCGCGACGTTCGTCCCCGGCCACGGCGACATCGGCCGCCTGAACGATCTCGAGGCCTTTCGCGGCTACCTTGTCTTCCTGCGCGAAAACGTCGCCGCGGGCCTGAAGCAGGGAAAATCCGGCGACGCGCTCGTTGCCGCCCTCCAGCCGGAATTCCAGCGGAAGTACGGCGAGTGGGGATTTTTCAAATATTTCCTGAAGCCCGATATCCTGCTGACCGCCGCCGAACTCCAGGGCAAGAAACATCTGCCGGGCGGCCGAACGAATTAGCTTTCCCCGGCAGGGATGTCGTGTGCCCCAGGCGCCGTGGTTGCGCCTGGGGTTTTCCAGAATGTCGTCGCCGCTTGCTTCGGTAGCCACGGTTTACGCCTTCCCAACCGTGGGCCTTTATGGAATCCCGGCAAGCATCCGCGCGCCGCGTCGGCCGCGGATGGTTCGCCGCTTCTGCTGAGGGCGGCTGCGTGCTCCCATTCGCCGTCCGCCGCACGGTCTGCTAGAGTGTCCATTTGCGCGGAGCTGGCAAGCGCAGATTCAGCCCCGTGTTTCCCCCTATTTGGATGGGTTCATGACCGTTTATACGATCACAGTCCTTATCTTCATCTGTTCCTTTGCCGCCGGCCTGCTCGGCTCTCTCACGGGACTTGGTGGCGGCGTGATCATCGTGCCGACGCTGGCGCTGCTGTTCGGCGTGAATCTCCGCTACGCGATCGGCGCGTCGCTGGTTTCCGTGATTGCCACGTCGTCCGGCGCGGCGGCCGCCTACGTTCGCGAAGGTTTCTCGAACATCCGCATCGGCATGTTCCTCGAAATGGCGACCACGGCCGGCGCGGTTTCCGGCGCGCTGCTCGCCGCCCACGTTTCCACCTCGGCGATCGCGGTGATTTTCGGCGTCATGCTCCTCGCCTCCGCCTATCTTTCCAGCCGGCCCCAGCCCGAGCATTACCCGCCCAGCGGCTTGAATCCCATCGCCGAAAAGTTGAGGATGAAGGGCAGCTACCCTACGGCCAACGGACTGTATTCCTACGAGGCCCGCTGGATCCCGTTCGGCTTCGGCGTCAGTTACCTGGCCGGCATCATGAGCGGGCTGCTCGGCATCGGCGGCGGAGCGGTGAAAGTGCTCGCGATGGACCAGGTGATGCGCATTCCCTTCAAGGTTTCGACCGCCACGAGTAACTTCATGATCGGCGTCACCGCCGCTGCCAGCGCCGGTGTCTACCTTCGCCGCGGGTACATCGATCCAGGCCTGGCCATGCCGGTGATGCTCGGCGTGCTGGTCGGATCGGTCACCGGCGCGCGCGTCATGCCTGGCGCCCGCACGCGCCTGCTGCGAATTCTGTTCAGTTCCATCGTCCTGGTCCTGGCGGTCGAAATGATCTACAAGGGCATGACGGGGAGGATCTGATGAAACCGCTGATGGCCTCCTGGAACGACGAGCGCGTGCAGCAACTGATCGGAAAGCTGCTGCGCTGGGGCGTGATGATCTCGGCCGTTGTCGTCCTCGCTGGAGCCTCCGTCTATCTGGCGCGCTACGGCATGACCCGGCCGGATTACTCAAAGTTTCGCGGCGAACCGGCCGCGCTGCACTCGCCCACCGGCATCATCAGCGGCGTCTTCCACGGCTCGAGCCGCGACTGGATTCAGCTCGGGCTTCTGCTGCTCATCGCCACGCCGGTCGCCCGCGTCGCCTTCAGCGTCTTCGCCTTTCTGGTCGAAGGCGATCTGCTCTACGTCGGCGTCACCATGGTCGTCCTGACCGTCCTCATCTACAGTCTCTTCGCCGGTTGATTCCGGGGTTCGATTCTCCCGCCGCACGGCCAGGCGCCAAGGCAGTTCGAATATCCATGGAACTCGTTACGCCGCGTCTCATGCTGCGCCGCTGGCGCCCGGAAGATCGCGAGCCCCTCGCCCGCATCAACGCCGATCCTCGCGTGATGGAGTTCTTCCCCGCGCCGCTTTCCCGTGAAGAGAGCGACGCGCAGATCGAGCGGTTCGAGCGCCATTTCGAGGAGCACGGTTTCGCAATGTGGGCCGTCGAGCGGCGCGACACTCCCGGCTGCATTGGTCGCATCGGGCTCCTGGTCGCAACCTTCCCCGCGCCATTCACGCCCTGCGTCGAAATCGGCTGGATGCTTGCCGCCGAGCAGTGGGGGCTGGGCCTGGCCACGGAAGGCGCGGGGGAAGCCCTGCGCCACGGATTCACCGCGCTCGCCCTCGAAGAAATCTTCTCCTGGACCGCCGTAGCCAACGCCCGCTCCCGCCGCGTGATGGAAAGAATCGGCCTCCACCACGACCCCTCCGGCGACTTCGAGCATCCAAACCTGCCGGAAGGCCACCCGCTCCGCCGACACGTTCTCTACCGCTCCAGGCGGCATGAATGGCTGCGGGATTCGGGCCGTTGACAAGCAGGCGCGTCCGCAAGAGGAGCCGGTTGCCCCGCATCGCCACACCGGGAACCTGGGCGGAATACCTCAATTGACAGGACTCGCCTCGCATCTCTAAAATGGCCCATTTCGTCGGAGCCCCTTCGGGGCGCGGGGTCATTGGCGGTATGGATAAAAAACGGCTGGATCAATTCAAGAAAAAGCTGCAAACGCGGCGCGAAGAACTCCTGCGCACGATCGCGCGCACCGAACAGGAAGGGCGCACGGCGGACGACGATCCGACCGTCGACCTGGCCGATAAAGCCGCCAACTCCTACACCAAGGAGTTCCTCTTCGGCCAGACCGACACCGATCGGCTCACCCTCCAGCTCGTCGAGGAGGCTCTTCGCCGGATTCAACAGGAAACCTTCGGCGAATGCCTGCTCTGCCACGAGGAGATCCAGCAGAAGCGCCTCGATGCCGTGCCCTGGGCGCGCCACTGCCGCGAGTGCCAGGAAAAGTTCGAACAGGGCCAGGCCTGATTCGCCAACCCGTCAACACCTGCCTCGCCAACTCCCGGAATCCTTTCTTTCCTTCCCCTACGTCCTGGCGCTAAGCTCTCGGCCGTGAAATACGGGCTGGGCCGTGCCAAGTGGAAACCGATTCGCGGCGCCATTGACGCCGTAGCTTCCGTCCTCTTCCCCGCGCCCTGCCGCGTTTGCCGCGAGCCGCTCACAACCGCCAGCCGCGTGCCCGTTTGCGCGGAATGTCTCGCCTCGCTGCGCCGTATCGTGCCGCCGGTCTGCGGCGCCTGCGGCCGGCCATTCCCGCCGGTCATGGCAACGTCGTCTTCACCCGTTTGCCATGGCTGCCTGCATCGCGTCTACCGTTTCGATCTCGCCCGCAGTTTCGCCTACTACGACGAGAAAATGGTTCGCCTGCTCATGCTGCTGAAATACGAACCGGCCACGCCATTGGCCAATTGGTTCGCCGCTCGCCTGGAGGAGGTTGTTCGCGGAGAGCCGCAGCTCGCCGAAGTCGACTGGATCGTTCCCGTCCCGCTCGATCGCACGCGTTTCCGTGAGCGCGGCTACAACCAGGCCGAACTCATCGCCCGCCCGCTCGCCCGGCGTTTGGCCCGCCCGATTTCGACCAGTCTGTTGAGCCGCCTCCATCCGCGCCCGCCAAGATTGAAACTGAGCCGGCGCGAGCGCTGGGAAACGGTTCGCGGCGCTTTCGAGGTCCCGGCCGCCGCGCGAGTTGACAGGTCGTGCATACTACTGGTAGATGATGTTCTAACCAGTGGGGCGACGCTCGACGCCTGTGCCCGCGCTCTTCGCTCGGCCGGCGCCGCGGCCGTCCATGCAGTTACGGTCGCCCGAGCGCTGCCACGCTGGCTGCCTGCCGTTCCGGGGACAACCCTCTGAGCGGCCCGAAGCGTCATTTGTTACGGGAGGCTGCCGCAGCCCAGGCAAAGCGGGCAACGACGATGGCCAGCGAACCGCATCAGCTTCGAGGAAGGCTGCATTCCTTCCGCCCGGCTGAGCCTCTGCCCGCAACACCCGCTCCCACCCCGCAGTCCGAGTACCGCCATCATCCCGTGATGCAGTTGCCCGTGCTCGTCCTGAACGCAACCTACGAGCCCGTGCACGTCACCCGCGTCCGCCGCGCGCTGGTCCTGATGTTCAAGGGCGTGGCCCAGGCCGAGGAGATCAACACCGCGGAAGTTCATTCCTCCTCACACACCATGCTGGCGCCGTCAGTGATCCGCCTGCTCAGCTACCGCCATATCCCCCAGCAGACTCGCGCCCTTTCCCGCAAAAACATCCTCCTGCGCGACCGCTATACCTGCCAGTTCTGCGGCCACAAGTTCCCCGCCGCCGAACTGACGCTCGACCATGTCTTCCCGCGCTCCCGCGGCGGCCGCTCCAGCTGGGAAAACCTGGTTGCCTGTTGCTACCGCTGCAACAATCGCAAGGGCGACCGCACCCCGGAAGAGGCCGGCCTGAGGCTCGTCCGCAAGCCCCGCCCCTTTACCCTCCACACCTCGCGCCAACTGATGCGTTTGATGGCGAATCAGGAAGAGAAATGGCGTAAATATTTGTTTTACTGATAGTTACACCTCATCCAAGGCCCTCTTTTTCGCGCCGGCATGCCATGCCCGGGCATCTCTCCATACCAGCCCAGCCTTGCCCACCCCGCCCATCGCAGTTTTTTTGGATTTTTTTTCAATCCTGAAGAAATTGTGCAACCTCCTTCTCGGATGCGCCATCTTATCCTGCAGAAGGCACCTCTAGGACACACCCCGGGAAGCAGCCTTTGGTCCCACCCAGGCTGCTTCCCTTAATTATTTTCAGGGGCTTTTTCCTGCCTGAAGAGCTAATCCGCCAGAGGCTTCGTCATCATCAGTCGCTGAGACATTCAATAACAAAGCGGTCAGAGGCGTGAACGCAGACCATGTCGAGCCGTTCGTTACCGATCGCGGTAAACCGATGCGGGGTTGCCGATTCGATCACGACTATGTCGCCGGCGCCGGCAACAACCTCTTCCCCATCGACGACCATTGCCGCTTGGCCGGAGAGAACGATACAAGTTTCGGAATACGGATGCTGATGCAGTCCCGGGCCTTTCCCCGGCGGAAGGTTGCCCAAATAGAAGGAAACGCCGGCGCCGTATGGCTCGCCTTCGAACTCGACTGTGGCGATTGCGCCTTTCCGCTGATCGCGACGCTTCAGGATCTGAAACATCCGTCCTCCCTTTCCGTGCAGGATTCTTCGTTGCACGTCGCTCGGCGCTACGCCTGAGGTGGCGGCGGAGCCGGCGTGAGGCCGTGGCGAAGCATGATCTCGGTCATCTTCGCCCGGTCCGGCGGCCCGCCGGCCGCGGCGTTGATCAGCTCGGCGGACTCGCGGAAAAACTGCGGACCGATCGCCGCCGGCGTGATCACGCAGAGCGCCTTCGTGTCCTGGCTGCCGTGGTTGTCGAACCGGTGGATGGCGCCGCGCGGAATGCAGAGTGCCTGCCCCGGACCAACGTCGATCCGTTTTCCATCGACGGTCCAGGTCAACACCCCCTCGATGCCGTAGATCGTCTCTTCGTAATGGTCGTGGCTATGGGCCGGACCCGCCAGGCGTTGCGCCGCCGGGACGACGAGCTCAAAGGCCGCGATGCTGCCACTCGAGTTCTCGCCGGTGATCAGGAAGCGCACCGCGAGCGGCCCCAGACGGATGGTCTCGTCGGAAGGATTGATGCCGAGATCGACGGTCTGGTGTGTCATGTGCCTCTCTCCTTATGGTAAATGCCGTTTACTGTGCTAGTATGTAAACGCCGTTTACCAAGGATGTCAAGCTGAAATTGTCGAGCCCGGTCAAAACTGAGGATATGCTCATCGGGGCGTTGCTGCGGGTTCCCGCTCAGGCGATCCACCGCCGTATCATCAACGAGCTCAATGCGGCTGGTTTCGAGGAACTCCGCGTGCCGCATATGTCGGTGCTGCAGTTTCCCGGGCCCGATGGTGTCCGCCCTGGCATGCTCGCGGAACGGGCCGGCATGAGCAAGCAGGCCATGAACCAACTCCTTCGGAGCCTCGAAGCCCTCGGGTACATTGTTCGGTCCGATGCGCCCGGCGAAGGCCGCGCGCGAATTGTCCGCCTGACGAAACGCGGACAGGCCGCATACGCGAAGACCCACGAGATTCTCCGCGACATCGAGCGCGAGTGGCGGGCCGAGCTCGGCCCCAGGCGTTTCACTGAGCTCAAAGAGCTGCTGCTGCGCGTTTGGGAGAGCCCGTTGATCCGCTAGCCGATTCCGGAAGAGCCCGAATTCTTTCGCGCCGCCTGAAAGCTGCCAATGCGCATCAGGGAATCCCCGCAGCCGAGCGTGCGGGGCGCCACTCGCGCTCGATCACGCGCAGCCCGCGACGCCAATCCTCGTTGAGGCCAACGCGGCAGACGGGAATTTCCGGAGACAGGTAACGCAGCAGCGTCCGCGTCAGCGAATGAAAACGCAGTCCCGGCGCAACGATGTACAGCAGCGGATCGCCCGGATGCAGCGTTTTCCCCGGGAAATAGCCGTAGCGCTCGAAATCTCCCTGCCGGTGATGCCACCGCACGCGCAGCCAGTAATCGACCGCTTGAAAAACCAATTGCAGGTTTTCGTCGGCCTTCAATTCGATCACGGCCAGCCGTCCCTCGGCGTTCACTCCCAGCAAATCCAACACGCCGCGGTCGCTCGAGGAAAAGGCCGGCACCTGCGAATAGACCATCGCCGGGTCGAGCCGCGCGTCGATGCGCGTCGGTTCGCCCAGCACGATCGTTTCGAGCCATCGCTCCCGGGCCGCCCGGAACAGCGAGTTGCGCGCGTCGCCGTCAGGCCGCCGTTGCGCGGCAAGCGATGCCACCACCCGCTCGACAGCATCCCAATTTTTTTCCGTAAGCTCGGTCCGCGCGGAATCGAGTTCGAGCCGGATTTTTCCGCGCGACCAGCGGGCGAATTCCAGCCCGTGATAGCGCCAGGCCACCTGCCGAGTTCCGGGCACCACCGCCGCGTCGATCGCGCCCGGCGCCAGCGAGCGGATCCGGGCACTGATTCCCTCGACTTGTTCGAGCAGCAATTCGCTCTGCCGCCGCGGCGTGAGCCAGGTGGAAATATTGCCGCCATCGGCCGGATCGATTCGCCGCGCCAGCGGCTCGTCCGGATTCCATTCGTAGAGTTCGACGGTGACGTCGGGCGCGACCGCCGCCAGTCGATGCGCCACCAGCCGGCTCGATTCCACCGGCAGAATCAACCGTAAGCCGGAGATCACCGGCCCTGCGCTGCGTCCTCGCAACCAATCGAGCCAGATCAGTCCGAACGTCAGCGAACCGTCGATCGTCGCCGCCGTCTCGGCCGGCGATGCGCCCAGCACCGCCCATCCCCGCTGGCCCGCGCGCAACCACCCGCGCGCGTAGTTGCCCGAAAGCGAATGCTCGGGATCCGGAGCCGTGGTGAGCGTTTGCAGCGTTTCGTCGGGGAACTGCTGCTCGAGCAGATGGGCGAAGCGCTCGGCGAACTCCTCGCGGTCGAGGCGCGCGCGCCGCCGCGCGCGCTCGCGCCGCACGATCTCCAGCCGTCCCGGCCGGTTCCTGCCGAATCGCTCGACTTCCAGACGAACCGAGTCGCCGCTCGTCTCCACCACGCGCGTCACCCGCCGCACCAGCGTGCGGTCGCCCGACCAGAGATGCAGCAGCGGCTTCGGTCCCGCGCGAACCTCGTAGCGCGCGTCGTCGAGTCCCGCCAGGCGCCGGCCATCCTCGCGGACCTCGATCGGCTGTCCGTTGACGAGGCTTTCGAGCGCTTGTTGGAGTTGGGTTGTCGGATCCACCGGAGAATTCCGCGGCACTCAGCGCAGCACGAGACCGGTCACCTGAATCTTCGGATACTGCATGTTCCAATCGTCGGGAATCTGCTCGAACGCGAGGCGGAAAGATCGGCGCTCGCCGGCAGCGATGGGCGCGGCGTGCTCGTCGAGCGGCCGCAGCGTCTGCCGCTTCACCACCTGGCTCTCGATGTTGCGGAATTCCACCGTTATGGCGAGGTCCGCGATCGCGCGATCTCCCCCGTTCACGATGTCGACGTCCAGATAGGTGACATCCTGGTTCAGGAAATTCGCGAACCGGCTCATCTTCAGGTTCTCGAATTTCACGTTCCCCGCGTAAACCTGCTCGGCCGCACCGAACGGCAGCGGCTTCGCCGATGGCCCGGGTGGCCCCGGCCGCTCCAGCCAGCCGAACACCACCACCAGGACCACGACCACCACCGCGCCGATCAGCAGGAACGGCCACAGCGACCGCGGCTTTTCCTCCGGCTCGACTTTGAAGTTCACCATGGCGACCTCAGCGTCCGAAGGCCAGACGGAGCACGAGCGGCTCGGGCAGCCCGGCCTCCTCCATGCGCTTCTGCACCGCTTCGATGTCGTAGGGAACGCGCCAGAATTCGATTCGCTGCCGGTCCGGCTCGGCCAAAACAAACGCCGCGCGAGGATCGCCGTCGCGCGGCTGGCCGATCGAGCCGGGATTGATCAGGTAATGCGCGTCCGGTTCGAGTTCCATCGGAACGAAGCCGCTGCCCGGGGCGACCGATGGGCGGAAGGCCTCCACGCGGCCGTTGCGCATCAGGAATCCGCCCTGAACGTGCGTGTGGCCGAAAAAGGTGAGCGGCACGGACGCCCCGCGCAAACTGCGCGCGGCGCCTTCGATGGTGAAGACGTACTCGTCCTCGTCGCCGAGCGCCCCGTGCACGAACGCCAGCCCGTCATCGATCAGCGGCCCGGCCGGCAATTCGCGCAGCCAGCGCAGATTTTCCGGGCGGAGCTGCTCGTGGGTCCATTCGACCGCGGCGCGCGCGATCGGGTTGAAATCCTCGCTGTCCTCCACGCCCGAGCCAGCCTTGTCGTGATTGCCGCGAATCGTGCGGATGCCCATGCCGACGATCCGGTCGACCACTTCGTTGGGATCGGGCCCGTAACCGATCACGTCGCCCAGGCACACGGCCGTGTCCCAGCGTCCCTTGGCGGCGGCGAGCACCGCTTCGAGCGCGGTCAGGTTCGCGTGAATGTCACTCAGCAACAGGTATCGCGGCATCAACCGCCTCCATCGCGTGCGCCCATTATATGCAATGCCGGCCCAAGCTCAACGAATCCACATGCAATCCCCGTAACTGTAAAAGCGATACCCGGCCTCGATCGCGTGCCCGTACGCCTCGAGCAGCAATTCTCGCCCGGCAAACGCCGAGACCATCACGAGCAGGCTCGAGCGCGGCAGATGGAAGTTCGTAAGCAGTTGGTCGACCACGCGGAAGCGGTGCCCCGGATAGATATAAATGTCCGCTTCGGCGCGCCCGGCCGCCAGCAGCTCTCCGGCTCCATCCGCCGCGCCGCTGCCGTGCTCGCGCTCGAATTTCAGCGCGGCGTCTTCGAGCGCCCGCACCACCGTTGTCCCCACCGCCAGCACCGGGCGGCTTTCGCGCCGCGCGCGCGCGATCGCCGCCGCCGTTTCTTCCGGGATTTCGTACGGTTCGCGGTGAATCCGGTGCTCCTCGACCCGCTCGGTGCGGATCGGCTGGAATGTCCCGAGACCTACCTCCAGCGTCAATTCCGCCAGCTCAACGCCCCGTTCGCGAAGCCGGTCCACCAGCTTCGGGGTGAAATGCAGCCCGGCCGTTGGCGCGGCCGCCGCGGCGCCGGTGCGCGCGAAAATTGTCTGATAGCGTTCGCGATCGCTCGGCCGGTCGGCGCGGTGAATATACGGAGGCAGCGGAATGTGGCCCACCCGCTCGATCGCTTCCTCCAGATTGCCAGCCGAGGTCAGTCGCACCTCCCGCAACCCGTACGCGCCCCGGCCCACCACTTCGGCCTCGAGGCCCTCGCCAAAAAGGATCCGCTCGCCCGTGCGGACTTTGCGCCCCGGACGCACCAGCGCCTCCCAGCGGTCCGGCCCGAGCCGCCGCACCAGCAACACCTCAATCGTCGCCTGCAGGAACTCCCGCCGGCCTTGCCGGCCCGGCGCCTCCGCGTGCACGCCCGCGCGGTGGCCGAACAGCCGGGCCGGAATCACACGGGTGTTGTTCACGACGATCAGTTCGTCTCCCCGCAACCGCTCCGGCAGTTCCCGAAACACGGCGTCTTCCCAGGAGCCCCGGCGATCGAGCATCAGCATGCGCGAGGCGTCCCGCTCGACCAGCGGCGCATCGGCGATGCGCTCGGGCGGAAGCGCGTAATCGAATTCACTTAAGTTCAAAATCCACCCCTTTACTCTGGCGGTACTGGCACGAACGTCCCGGATGTGCTATGAGGAAAGTAAGGCTCGGTGCAGGAGCTTTCAACAACACCCATAACCTCTGTCATTCTACCGAACCATACACATTGGTTCTCGGAGGCGTCCGGTGCCAGAGCCAGAAGTTGTTATCAATCAACACGGAGCCGGACGTCTTCTCTCCGGCCATTTGTGGGTCTATCGGAGCGATATTCGCAGCTCCACAGCCGAAGGCGGCGAAGTCGCCCGCGTTCTCGATGAGCGCGGTCGCTTCTTCGGCCGCGCCTTCTTCAGCGATCGCTCGGAAATCTGCGTGCGCGTGATCACCCGGGAAGACGTCCCGGTCGACCGCGCGTTCCTGGCTGAGCGCATCGCCCGGGCCGCGCGACTGCGCGCCCCCATGATCGAGGAGAGCCGCGCCTATCGGCTCTTCTATGCCGAGTCCGACCAGATCCCCTCCCTCGTCATCGACCGCTACGACGACTATATCGTCATCCAGACGCTCAGCCAGGCCACCGATCGCCGCAAACAGGAGTTCGTCGACATCCTCGTCGAGCAGTTCTCGCCCAAGGGCATCCTCGAACGCAACGATCCCAAGGTTCGCCAGCTCGAAGGCCTCGACCAGAAAGTCTCCCTGCTCTATGGCGAGGTGCCGGCCGAGGTGATTGCCTGCGACCGGGGCCTGCGCCTTGCCTACGATCTCCATCATGGCCAGAAAACCGGCGGCTTCCTCGATCAACGCCAGAATCGCCACGCCGCCGCCCGCTATGCCCGCGGTGAAGTGCTCGATTGCTTCGCCGGGTCCGGGTCCTTCGCCGTCACTCTTGCCCCACGCGTCGAAAACGTCGAGGCCGTCGATCTCTCCGCCACCGCTCTGGCTGGAGCACAGCGCAATCTCGACCTGAACGCAGTGAAGAACGTAACCCTCCGCGAAGCCAATACGTTCGACCTGCTCCGCCAATACGACGAGGCCGGCCGGCGCTTCGATACCATCGTCCTCGATCCCCCCGCCTTCGCCAAAAACAAACGCAACATCTCCGCCGCCTGCCGCGGGTACAAGGAAATCAACCTCCGCAGTCTGCGCCTGCTCCGGCCCGAGGGCTTTCTGATCACCTGCTCCTGCTCCCACCATATTTCCGAGTCGCTTTTTGCCCAAATCATCGCCGAAGCGGCGCTGGATGCCCGCCGGCATGTAGTAGTGGTGGAGCGCAGGATGCAAGCGTCCGATCACCCTGTAGTGCTGACGATGCCGGAGACTTACTATCTCAAGTGTTTTATTATCAGTGTAGTATAGCTATTTGCGGCGAACATTCTAATAGTTGACAATGATACGCTAATGTTTTATATTGTTATCGAACTAACTTATTGGAGGTTCGCCCATGAGCTCCACACCTACTCTCTCCCGTTGGGATCCCTTCCGCGAGTTGTCCCGTGTCCAGGAGCAGGTCAACCGCTTCTTTGAGGACAACTACCTGCGCCGCACCGGCGAGTCTTCGCTCTCCGCCTGGGCTCCCGAGGTCGACATTCACGAGACCCCGGACGCCCTGGTCCTCGAGGCCGACCTGCCCGGCGTCAACGAGAAGGATCTCGACATCCGCGTTGAAAACAACATGCTCACCATTCGTGGCGAGCGGAAATTCGAAAAGAAAGTGAGCGAGGAGAACTACCTGCGAGTCGAGCGCGTCTATGGCAACTTCACGCGCAGCTTTTCGCTCCCGCATACCGTCAATACCGACCAAATCCAGGCGAATTACGAAAAGGGCGTGCTGACCGTCCGCCTGCCCAAGCGCGAAGAGGCCAAGCCGAAACAGATCAAGGTCGCCATCAACGCCGGCAAGTGAGCATCCAGTCGGCAAGAACGCACAACACGAAAGCGAACCGGCCGGGCCGGCCGCGCCAGCCCGGCCAAGTTTTCTGGCAGGTTGCGGAAAAATGTCTCTGGCTTTGTGGGTCGCGCCTTCAGCCGCGACATAAAGCCCGCAAAATCACTGGCGCTTTAGCCCCTGAAGCTTTCATGCCCGGCTTTTTCCGCAACCTGCCAGAACAAGTTTCCTGAAAGAGGAACCCAGATGCTTCGCATGGACAAATTGACCGTCAAGGCCCAGGAAGCGCTCAGCCGCGCGCAGGAACTAGCCGCCGAGCGCCATCATCAGCAGATCGAGCCGTTGCACCTGCTCTCCGCGCTGCTCGCGCAGGATGAAGGCGTTGTTCCTCCGGTCCTGGCCAAGCTGGGCGTGCGCCCCGAGGTTGTCGCCTCCCAGGTCTCGCAGCAACTCGACAATCTGCCCAAGGTCACCGGCATCTCTCAGCAGTACCTGAGCCCGGCGACCGACGATGTGCTCAAGCGCGCCTTTGACGAAGCCTCGGGTTTCAAGGACGAATTCGTTTCGACCGAGCACATGCTGCTCGCGATCGCCGGCAAGGACCGCGATCCCGCCGGCGAGATCCTCCGGCGCCTGGGCGCCACGCGCGAGGCCGTGCTCCAGGCCCTGGCTTCGGTTCGCGGCAGCCATCGCGTCACCAGCCAGACGCCCGAAACCACCTACCGCGCACTCGAACAGTACGGCCGCAATCTCACCGATCAGGCCCGGCGCGGAAAACTCGATCCGGTGATCGGCCGCGACGAGGAGATTCGCCGCGTGATGCAGATTCTCGCTCGCCGCACGAAGAACAATCCCGTCCTCATCGGCGAGCCGGGCGTCGGCAAGACGGCCATCGTCGAAGGCCTCGCCCAGCGCATCGTCGCGGGTGACGTCCCGGAAATCCTGAAGCCCAAGGAGATCGTCCAGCTCGATTTGGCCGCGCTGGTCGCCGGCACGAAATACCGCGGCGAATTCGAGGACCGCCTCAAGGCCGTCCTCAAGGAGATCACCGAATCCGAAGGCCGCCTGATCCTCTTCATCGACGAGCTGCACACGCTCGTCGGCGCCGGCGCCGCCGAAGGCGCGATGGATGCCTCGAACATGCTGAAGCCGGCGCTGGCCCGCGGCGAGTTGCGCGCCATCGGCGCCACAACGCTCAACGAATATCGCAAATACATCGAAAAGGACGCCGCGCTCGAGCGCCGCTTCCAGCCCGTGATCGTCGCCGAGCCTTCGCTCGAGGACACGATCGCCATCCTCCGCGGCCTCCAGGAGCGCTACGAGGTCCATCACGGCGTGCGCATCAAGGACGCCGCGCTCGTCGCCGCCGCCACGCTTTCCCAGCGCTACATCGCCGACCGCTTCCTGCCCGACAAGGCCGTCGACCTGGTCGACGAAGCTGCCGCCGGCCTCCGCATGGCCATCGACTCGATGCCCGTCGAAATCGACGAGATCGAGCGGCGCGTCATGCAGCTCGAAATCGAGCGCCAGTCCCTGTTGAAAGAATCCGACCCGCATTCGCGAGAACGCCTCGGCCAGATCGATTCGCAGCTCGCCGAGTTGCGCGAGCGTTCGAGCGCCCTGAAGGCGCAATGGCAGACGGAAAAGAAAGCCGTAGGAGATCTACGCCATTTGAAGGAACAGATCGAGCAGCTCAAGGCCGAAGAGCAGCGCTACGAGCGCGCGGGCGAACTTTCGCGCGTGGCCGAGATTCGTTACGGCAAGCTCGCGCAGGCCGAGCGCGATCTCCAGCAGGCGCAGGAGCGCCTCGCGGAACTGCAGAAAGACCACCGCATGCTGAAGGAAGAAGTGGACGAGGAAGATATCGCCCGCGTCGTCAGCAAGTGGACCGGAATTCCCACCGGGCGCCTGCTCGAAGGCGAAGTCGAAAAACTCGTCCACATGGAAGACCGCCTGCGCCATCGCGTGGTCGGCCAGGACGACGCGCTGGCTCGCGTCTCGAGCGCCCTGCGCCGCAGCCGCGCCGGCCTCTCCGATCCGCAGCGCCCGATCGGCTCATTCATTTTTCTCGGACCGACCGGCGTCGGCAAGACCGAACTCGCCCGCGCCCTCGCCGAATTTCTGTTTGACGACGAACGCGCCATGATCCGCTTCGACATGTCGGAATACATGGAGAAGCACTCGGTCGCGCGGCTGATCGGCGCGCCTCCCGGCTACGTCGGCTACGAAGAGGGCGGCCAGCTCACCGAGCAGGTCCGTCGCCGCCCGTATGCCGTCGTTCTGTTCGACGAAATCGAAAAGGCGCATTCGGACGTTTTCAACATCCTGTTGCAGATCCTCGAGGACGGCCGGCTGACCGACGGCAAGGGCCGCGTGGTCAATTTCCGCCACACCGTTCTCATCATGACGAGCAACGTCGGCTCCGCCGCGCTCAGCGAATGGGCCGGCCGCGACGCCGAGCGCGCTCGCGAACTCTCGACCGAGGCGTTGCGTGCGACGTTCCGCCCCGAGTTCCTGAACCGGATCGACGATATTGTCCTGTTCAACCCGCTGGGCCGCGAACAGCTCGACCAGATCATCGACCTGCAAATCGAGCGGCTCGCCAAGCGCCTCGAAGAGCGCGACATCGCGATCGAACTCGAACCCGCGGTGCGCGAGCGGCTGGTCAGCGAAGGCTACGATCCGGCTTACGGCGCGCGTCCGCTGCGCCGCGCGATCCAGCGGCTGGTACTCGATCCTCTGGCGATGGAGGTGCTCGAAGGCCACGTCCTGCCCGGCGACCACGTGCAGGTCAGCGTCGATAAGAAGTCGGGCAAAATGAAGTTCGAGCGCGAAGGAGCCGAAAAGAAAACCGCCGCCTGACGGGAATCGTGGCGCCGGCATCAAACCCTCTGGCTGGCAGGCGGTCGATGGGCCGGCATCGGGCAATAAAGGCGCACGGGCAGGAGTGCCCGTGCCACGGGTTACGGAAAAGTCCCCAGGCTTAAAACCGAAGCCTGGAGCACCCGACCGCTGGGCCTCAGCGGCTAAAGCCGCACTGCCGATACGCTGCGTACGGCATGCCTGAACAGTTCGCGGAAAAATGGGCAGCACCTCGGGGGTCGCGGCTTCAGCCGCGACATAACGCCCGCAAAATCAAAGAGGGCTTCAGCCCCTGAAGCTGCCCAACAGGACTTTTTCCGCAACCTGTGAAGCCGTGCCCTTACTTTCGCATCGAATGGGGAGATGGAAGCTGGCCGATTAGACAAAATCGAATGATTTGACCCCGTACGGGGGCACACCTAGACTAAGGTTGATTGGGCCTGAAACGGGGCAAAACCGGGTAACGAGATAACCATGAGAACCTTTCGTACCGCATTTCTTCTTACATTCCTGACTCTGCTCTTGCTTTTGTTCGGACACGTGTTCGGCGGCCAGTACGGCATGACGATCGCCCTCGGCGCCGCCGTCCTGATGAACGGCATCGCCTATTTCTTCTCCGACAAGATCGCGCTGAAGTCGAGCGGAGCGCAGCCGGTGACACGCGAACAGGCGCCGCGCCTCTACGAAGTGATGGAGCGCCTCTGCGGCAAGGCGAACCTGCCGATGCCGAAGCTCTACATGATCCCTTCGCAAGCGCCGAACGCTTTCGCCACCGGCCGCAATCCGCATCACGCCTCGGTCGCCGTCACGCAAGGTCTGCTCGAAATCATGAGCGACGACGAGATGGAAGGCGTGATCGCGCACGAGCTGTCGCACGTGAAGAACTACGACATCCTCACCTCGTCCATCGCCGCGACGGTCGCCGGCGCCATCACCTGGCTGGCCAGCATGGGACGCTGGGCGATGCTTTTCGGCGGCTTCGGCGGGCGCGACGACGAAGGCATGGGCAACATCTTCGTCGCGCTGCTGATGCTGATCGTGGCTCCGCTGGCGGCGATGCTCTTGCAGCTCGGCATCTCGCGCCAGCGCGAGTACCAGGCAGAACGCCTCCGGCGCGAAAATGGTGGGCCATCCCTACGGGCTGATCAGCGCGCTCAAGAAACTCGAAGCCTACAACAAGCGCATCCCGATGAACGTTGGTCCCGCAACGTCGTCGCTGTTCATCGTGGCGCCACTCTCGGCCCGCCGCGTGATGGCGAGCCTCTTCAGCACGCATCCGCCGCTCGAGAAGCGCATCGAGACCCTCCAAAACATGACCTTCCTGCGGTAAAAGTAGCGACACTGGCCGCCCACCCGCGGGCCAGCTTCTGGAGATTCGTCAGCCGTTCGATAGCGGCACCGCCGCCACGGCGTCCGCCATCGACGCTGACAGATATGTGTATCCCCGCCGGATCTTCTTGGGCGAGCCCGGCTGGGTCGCGGCTTCGATCCGCCATGCCCACCTAGGGATTGCTGGGCGGCGGGCCATCGAACGCGACAACGCCGTGGATGGCCTGCCCTCCGAAATGCCCAGCCGCATCGCCGGTGAACTACAACACGATGTTCGAACGGGCGACCGTGCCTCCTCCGGTGACGTCTACCTCCAAGGCGGAATTCGGAAACACCGCGTTCCCATTGCCCGTAACCGTCAGCGTCCCTCCAGTCACCTTGAAGCCACCGGTAATCGGCGTGACTATTCCGCCAACTAGCGTGATGTGGTGAGTGTGTGGAGTTCTGGCTGCCGGGTTGTCGACATTTCCAGTGTTCAGGACGATCCAATAATCGGAACGTTCCATCGCCACGTATGCCGAAAAATTGGCCGTGTTGGAATCTCCCTGCAGGTTCAAGGACCACTCGCCGCGAATTTCCCACGGACCAACCACACTGCCATTGATGGTCTCCGGCGTATAGTCACTGATCAACCCCGAGAGGTGTTGAGGTGACGGAGATTGCGCCAGAGCGCCGATGCTTACGGCCAGCGCCAGGAGCCCTAAAATGCGCAACGCCCACCAGATACGTGTGTCTTTCATGGAAGCCCTCCAAAGTCGAGACTTGAGTCCTGTCGCCGACGGTCCTAGGCAGGCAAGCGGCCTCCAGCCTGCTCGGCCGGGTTGCGGTCCAGGAATTCCATTTCGGCGACTTCACCCCTGAGACGTCGGACACCATCGGACACCAGGGCAGGCGTCGTCAAAGGGCAAGGCGCGGCATGCCGGCCGTGCTTCGATTTGCCGTCAAATGCCGTGCTTTGCGGTGCGGGCCGGCGGGGTTAGAATCTGGGAACCTGAATTTCCGATAACCGCGGATCAACCAGGAGGGTGCGATGGGCGAACCATCGCCCGGCAAGCCGCTATCGGTGAAACCGCCTGACGACCGGCTGGATTCGTGGAAGGCAATTGCGGCCTACCTCCACCGCGACGTGACAACGGTGCAGCGCTGGGAGAAACGGGAGGGCATGCCCGTTCACCGTCACCTGCACGACAAGGGCGGCTCCGTCTACGCGCTAACTGCCGAGCTGGACATCTGGCTTCGAAACCGGCGGCTGAGTTCTGAGGACGAACAGAGGGAGCCCCGGGCGGAAACGCCCAGAGCGGCGGAAGCCGACTCTATCCGGACGGGAACGCCGCAGGCGCGCCGCTGGTTCGTTCTGGCGGTGACCGCCGCAGTCGTTTTGCTTGCGGCTGTCTACTTCATGGTCCGCAGCCATACGGGGCATGCGGCCCGGCCCAAAATCAGGGCGCTAGCCGTGCTGCCCTTGAAAAACCTTTCGGGCGATCCGGCACAGCAGTATCTCGCCGACGGGATGACCGAAGCGCTCATCGGACGCCTCGCCAGAATCCACAACTTGCGCGTCGTCTCTCGAACATCGGTGATGCGGTTCAAGGATCCCAAACTCTCGACGCCGCAGATCTCCAAGACGCTGGGCGTGGACGCCATTGTCGAAGGCTCGGTGATGCGGGAAGGCGACCGCATTCGCGTCACCGCGCAGTTGATCCGCGGAGCGACCGACGAGCACCTTTGGTCCGAATCTTACGATCGCGATTTTCGTGATGTGCTCGGTCTCGAGAGCGACCTGGCGCAGGCGATTGCTGAGAAGGTCGAAGTAACGGTCACCGGCGAGGAACAGAAGAGACTGACCGCGGCGCGGTCCGTCTCGCCTGAGGTATACGAGAGCTATCTGAAAGGCTGGTACACATTCGACAATACCAGCAGCAAAGCCGGCATCGAGGAGAGTATCGGTTACTTCGACGAGGCCACAAAAAAGGACCCGACTTCGCGCCGGCTTACCTGGGCCTGGCAAGGTCCTATGCCGCGCTTGCCATGGTTTTTGTCGGAGGTCCGCCCGAAGAGGCGCGGGAGAAAGCGGCCAGCGCGGCCCGCAAGGCGCTGGAACTCGATCCTGATCTTGCCGAAGCGCACGTCCTGCTGGGAGGAATGCAGCAGCAACAGTGGCACTGGACCGAGGCCGAGGCTGAATACAGGCGCGCCCTCGAGTTGAGCCCGAATGACGCGGAAGCTCATGCCGGACTGGCCCACTGGCTGCTCTCGCAGGGACGGACAGACGAGGCGTTGGCCTGGGCCGAGCGCGGCCGCCAGCTCGACCCGCTTGTGGTTCAAGGCACTGACATCGCGTGGATTCTGTTTCAGGCCCGCCGCTACGACGATGCCGCGCGCGAGTTGCGCAACGTGCTGGCGGTGCGACCCGACGATGCAGTTTCCCTCTGGTACCTCGGATTCGTGCTCATCGCCAGGAATCAGCCCAAGGAAGCGATCCCCGTCCTCGAGAAAGCGGCCTCGATCTCCAAGCGCAGCCCCGGCGTCATCGGCGTGCTGATCAGGGCCTATGCCCACGCCGGGCGGCGCGCGGACGCACTCCGGCTCCTCGCGGAATTGAAGCGACGCAGAAAGGCAGGTTACGTCCCAGCCGCCGCTTTTGTGAATGCTTATTTAGGGCTGGGCCATTACGGCCAGGCCTTCGCCGCACTCGATCAAGCCTACAAGGAACAGTCAAATATCCTGCAGTTTCTCAAAGTCCATCCCTACTTCGATCCCCTGCGCGCCGACCCTCGATTCACGGAACTGGTCCGCCGCGTCGGCCTCGACTAGCGGTTTGTAGCGCGAAGCGCCGCTGCGGGCCAGCCCCGCGCAGGCGGCTTTCAGCGAGATGTTTCCCGGCTGACTTCGGCTGGCTACGTTGTCACCACATTGTCCCGACGAAGCGAGCGAGGAACGCGATCCAGCCGCGTTATCGTCTCCAGCTCGGGTTTGTTGAGCACCAGGGTTCCTTCGATCACCAAATCGGTTAGCGCGGGGCTCTTCACCTGGTCGCCAACGGGTTCCGTGCTGTCTTTCAGCCAGGTGAGCAGAATGGCGGGATCTTGTATTGCCACGACCAGATCCGGGTTTTTCACGCCCGCATTCTGCACCCGCAATTTCCCCTGGTTTACGACAAGGCCGAACGTCCCGCCACCGGTGCGGAGAGTCACCTTGCGGCGCCAATTGGAAAGATTCGCCGTCGCTCGCGGGCTTTGGGAGATCATTTCCGCAAGTCTTCGGAAATGTACTCTCACTTCCTGGAAGGTTTTCTGCAATTCAGCGGAGGGTTCGGCAAATTCCATCTCCGAGAGCCGACCCCACTCTATCTCGCTTTCGAGAAGCGGACTCTTGGCGAGCTGCTGCGCGGTCAGTTCCTCTTGCGGAACCGCGAAGACGTCCAGCATTTCGCCTTGCCGTGAATCGCAGAAGGCGATCTTGACCGGCGTGCCTTTCTTGTAGATTCCCGGCCGTATGGTTCCCCGCGTGGTGCGGACGCGAACGAGCATCGCGGTATCGCTGAGGTTGCCGTAGGCTGTTTCCAGAAACACGCGCCCCGTGCCGAACGGCTCCTGGCCCTTGAACCGGCTGGGCGCAAAAACGGTGATCACCGGCGTAGCAGCCATGACGCCGATGTCGTTCACGTATTCCTTTTTCATTTCCACGAAATTGCATGCCGGGCAGCGCCGCATGAACGGCGGGATGATCAGGTGCCGGCACTCAGGACAACGATGGCCGAGCACTTTGCCCTCGTCGCGCAGCGCGCGGAAGAAATCCGAGAATTCGCCCTGCGAGTGCTTCATGCCCGTGAACATCGCGTCGTTCCGCTGGAGGTAGATGCCGTCCGGCGCCTGGATTTCCGTGATTCCCTCCATGGGGAGCATCGCGACCGGGATCACCGGTTTTGCTTTGCTTTTTGCGGAAGCCGTTGCTTTTGCCGTTTGTGCCACGATCAAGCCCTCCTCTCGAGCACCATGGCCACGCCATACATCGAAAGCGATGCGCCCGTGCCATGGATCAGGCCATGCTCCAGATTCCTGGCTTTCATTTCGCGCATGGCACTCCAGGTTGACATCATGTTGGATCCGCCGACGAAGTGTCCGCCGAAGACGAGCCCGCCGGAAGGATTCACGAGCAGCTTCCCGCCGGGCAGAATAATGCCCTCGTCCACCAGATCGTTCGCGCGCCCCAGCGGCACCACGCCCATCTCGGCCAGCGTGATCATCAGCTGCGGAATGAAGGCGTCGTGCAATTCGATCACCTGAACGTCTTCGATGGTGATGCCGGCCATCTGCAATGCCTTCTTGGTCGCCAGATGGTCGGAATAGATGCGATGGAGCACCTTGTAGCGGGTGATGTCGTTGCCCACGAAGTAGGGCTCGTTTGCCGCGCCCACGCCGGTCAGCCAGATCGGTTCGCGCCCGTTGCGCTCCTTGATCTTTTGTGCCATTTCCGCGGAGGCAAAAATCAACGCGCATGCCCCTTCCGTGTACACGCAGGTTTCCAGCACGCGAACCGGATAAACGACGTAGCGGGAATGGAGCACCTGATCCGCGGTCACTTTCTCGCCGCGGCGCTGCGCGTAGGGATTGTTTTGCGCCTGTTCGCAGAGGAGTTCCACGATCCTGGCGCGCGCCATGGGCGCGAGGTCGCCCGGATGCTCGTCCATGTAGGCCTGGATGACCTCGGCATAGCTTTCCGAGGCATGCGCCCCGAGCGGCCGCTCGAACCACGGATCCCAGGAATAACCGATCGTTTGAACGACAGCGGGCGTGTTGCTCTCGGCTTCAAAATCGTAACAATCGAGCGCCTTTTCCACGCCCACGACGAGCATCAGGTCGTACTGCCCGCTCGCGACCATGTTGTAGGCCGCCAGCATGGCGTAGGCGCCGGTAGCGCCGCCGTTGGTGACCCGCATCAACGGCTTGTTCTGAAGCCCGATGATTCCCTGGAATCCGCTTTCAGGGATTGCCTGGAACTCGAAGATGTCGTTGTAGATTCCCGCGACGCCGGCTTCGACTTCCTGGATGTGGATGCCCGCGTCGTGGACCGCCTCGCTGACCGCCATTTGTGCCAATTCCCAAAAAGTCTTCTCGACCCACCGGGAACGGCACGGGGTCATACCCGCACCTACGATGGCTACATCTCTCACTGTGTGGCTCCTGATTTGATTTTTTATTCCACACGGCGGGAGGATTGGAGCGCATCCTCCCGCCACTTGCCGGCAATCTCGCAACCGTCCGTCTGGAAAAGACAAATGTCACAAATCCCGGAAAGACACGCCTCAGTGATCGCCATTTGCGCCAATTCACGTAACGCTTGTTCGACCCACGGAGAGCGAGTGGGACCCACGCTGGCACCGACGATGGCTGGATCATCCATCTGTGGTGCTCCTCTGGGAAGCAGGTTGGCCCTGGAGCGGAAAGTGCCGTTACCGGCAGTGTAGGCCCGACAGCCCCCGGATGCAATGGTCAATCGGGTTGGCAGGTCTTCGCGCTTGCGCGAACGGCAGGGGGGCTTTCGGTCACAAGGCTGCTCCGGGACAGGGTGCCTATGCCATACCGGCTGTACACTCCGCAGGGCCCGGAGGCGTGGGGCGAAGGGGAAAAAGCGCACAGCCAGGAATGGCTGTGCTACTGGATTCATGGGCTATTACGAACGGAATTTGCCGCACTGGCACCCCGAGGGGCGCACCATTTTCCTTACGTGGCGTCTGCACGGGTCCTTGCCGGCCGGGTTCGTGCGCGGGCTTCAGAAGTTGTCGAGGGAGCCGGGCAAGCAGTTCCTGGCGGCGGACCAAAGACTTGACGCTGCGGCGACGGGGCCTCGGTGGTTGAGCCGCCCGGAAATTGCCTCGTGCGTCGAAGCGGCGATCCGGCGAGGAGTTGCGCTTGACCGGTTCAACCTCCACGCTTTTGTCGTGATGCCCAATCACGTACATGTGCTGCTCGATCCGCTCGGGCCGTTGCACGGGATTACGGCGGGCATCAAGGGAGCCTCGGCTCGAGATGCGAACCGGCTCTTGCGACGCGTGGGTAAACCATTCTGGCAGGATGAGTCGTTTGACCACTGGATTCGCGGCAGCGCCCAATTCGAAAGAATTCGGGCATATATCGAACACAATCCGGTGAAGGCAGGCTTGGCCGCAAGCCCCGAGGAATGGCGATGGTCGAGCGCCCACAAGTAGCACAGGCATTCTTGCCTGTGCGGTTTTTGCATTGCCCAGGAAGGGAGCACAGCCAGGAATGGCTGTGCTACTAAGGCAAGTGCGTGGCGCTCACGCCGTGCTGGTGTACACTTTGCGGTGCCGGAGCGGGGCGGCATCCGGTCATGAGGGAGTTCTATGAAGAGAGCTTGGGGATTGTGCGTGGTAGCCCTTCTGTGTTTTGTCGCGGCGCCGGCGTTTGCCGCGAAGCAAGACGGGCCGAAGCCGGCGGCCAAGGCCGAGCCAGTGCCCAAGGAACGCACCGTCGTGACGCACGCAAGCGTCACGATCGACGGGAAGCAGATTCCGTATACGGCCACGGCGGGAACGCTGCTGCTATACAACGACAAGCAGGAGGCTACGGCGAGCGTCTTCTACATTGCCTACACAGAAGACGGCGTGAAGGATGCCGCCACGCGGCCGGTGACGTTTTCCTACAACGGCGGGCCAGGCGGGGCTTCGGCGCTGGTGGATATCGGTGGATTCGGCCCGCGCCGCGTCGAGTGGCCCGGCGTGGGCGACGTTCAGGCCGAGCAGCCGCCTTACAAGCTGGTGAACAACGAGTTCAGCATTTTGAAGAGCACCGATCTGGTGTTCATCGATGCGGTCGGCACGGGCTACAGCCGGATCGTCGGCAAGGGCACGCCGAAAATGTTCTATGGGTTCAATGAGGACGCTTCCGCTTTCGCGCAGTTCATCCAGCGGTACGTCACACGGTTCGGGCGGTGGAATTCGCCGAAATTCCTGCTGGGCGAGAGCTACGGCACCACGCGCAATGCGGTGCTGGCCCGGGACCTGGTGGGGAGCGGCGTCTACCTGAACGGCGTGATCATGTGCTCGACGGTGCTGAATTTCCCGACGCTCGAGTTCGTGGCCGGAAACGACCTGGTTTACCCGCTCTATCTGCCTTCCTACGCGGCGGTGGCGTGGTATCACCACAAGCTGAACCCGCAGCCGGCGAGCCTCGACGCGCTCATCGCGCAGGCGAAAGAGTTCGCCAGCGGGCCGTACGAACATGCGCTCTTTGAGGGCGCGGCGCTGCCCGCGGCGGAAAAGCAGCAGATCGCGGACAAACTTTCACAGTTCACCGGGATTCCGGAGAATCTGTGGATCGAAGCCAATCTGCGGATGACGCTGCCAGTCTTCATGCGGCGGCTGATGGGGCCGGAGGGTCCGCAGACGGGCCGCTTCGACGGCCGGTTCACGACGCCGGAGCTGCAGCCACTGCTGCCGATTCCGGCGGGCGGGGCCGGAGCGGCTTCGTCGACAGTCATGGGCGCGCTCACCGCGACATTCGATAATTACCTCAGCCGCACGCTCAACTACACGAGCGAGCGCATTTACAAGCAGCTCAATTTCGAGGTGAATCGGGATTGGGATTGGAAATTCCAGCCGCCGCTCAGCGACCTGGGCACGGGGGAATCGTACCCCAACGTCGCTCCCGCGCTGGCGCGCGCGATGAACAACGATCCCGGGATGCAGATCATGCTCAACAACGGATATTTCGACATGGCCACGCCGTTCTATGCCACCGAATACACGTTCGAGCACATGGACCTGCCGGCTTCCCTGCGGGCGAACGTCCATGAATATTTCTACCCGGTGGGGCACATGCTGTATCTGAATCCGAAGGCGCTGCCGATGCTGCAGAACAACATCGATAGTTTCATCGACGGCGCTTCGCACCACGGCGGAAAATAATCGCTGAGCCGGGACGGGCGCGCAGGCTTCACTCGGCCTGTGCGCCCTCCCTCGCTCCAACAAAACCCCGTCCACCGGCCACGGTTAAAGTCCACGTAGACCATCCGTTTCCCGTCGCGCTCTTTTCGCGGTAAGCTGACGCGCCCGAGCATCCGTCCCGATTTCCGCTTTTGCCCCTCGCTTCGAGTTCGCGGCTGGAAAAAGTCCGAAAATGTCCCGGTTAAAAAAATGGAACCCGCTGAAAACGCGGACCTTACAGCTCCTTCAGCTCGACCGGGTGTCCCGCTTAAGAGCGCCCGCGTGACACCCTGCGCCGAAACCCGCGCGAAGCCGAACTCGCACAAAACGCAGGAGTTGCCGCTCCAGCCATTTTGCTGGCTTTCACAGCCCGTCACGCCGAGTGACACCCTGGAGCACCCCGCATGACGCCAAGATAAGTGATTCCGGCCTGCGGTAGCGCAGCCACTCATGGCTGCGGCCTTTGCGCGGCACCGCATCCGTCGAGACGCGCACATTTCTGGCTATGAGCCACGGGCGCGAACGAATAACGCCTATTGCGTGGGGGCGTAGTAACCGGCGCGGGTCAGGACGTGGTACTTCTCCGGCGTCGTCTCCACCTTGATCTTCCGGAAGGTCCCGTCGCGGGTGCTGTCGGTGGGGTAGTAGCCGATCACGTACTGGCTGCGGAGTTCCTGGGCCAATACCTGGAAGGCCTTGTCGAGTTCCTTACCGCTGGTCACGCGGATCAGGCGGCCGCCGGTCTGCTCGGTGAGTTTCTTGGCGACGCCCTCGCCGCTGTAGCCGCCGGCGTAGAGGTACTGCCAGGGGTTGGACACCAGGAGGACGTGGACGACGGTATCGGAGCGCTGGGCGGCGTCGATGGCCTGCTCGAGCGTATCCATGCTGCCGTAATCCTGGGCGTCGGTTAGCGCGATGACGGCCTTGCGGCCGGCCTGGCCGGCGAGCTTGTCATGGCAGGCGAGATAGACGGCGTCGTAGAAATGGGTGCCGTTGGGCCGCGACGAATTCGGAAACGGCCCTTGGGCGATCATCGAAGGATTCGACGGGGCGTTGATCTGGGCGCGATCGATGGCGCTGTCGAGGATGCTGCGAGTATTGGTGAAATCGGCCAGCAGATTGACGTCGAGATCGAAGTCGATGACCAAGGCCAGATCCTTCGGCGTGAGGATCTGCTGGAGGAATTCCTTGGCGGCTTGCTGCTCGGCGCCGAGCAGGCGATCCTGGCTGCCGCTGGTATCGATGAGCATGGCGAGCGTGAGCGGCAGATTCATTTCGCGGCTGAAATAGGCGACCTGCTGTTCCTTGCCGTCTTCGAAGATTTTGAAATTGTTCTTGTTGAGATCGGAGACGATGTTGCCGTGCTTGCCGCGCACGGTGACGAACAGGTGGACCATCTCCACCGAGATTTTGAGCGGCTTCTGTTCCTGGGGCACCGACGGCTGCTGCGCCGCCGCCGTGCACGCCGCGAGCGCGATCGAAAGAATCACGCCGAAGACAATTCGAGGACCGCGAAAACCCATGGTATCGATGGAAGTGCTCCCCTTCCCGCCTTCCGGTACGATGCGCCCAGCCTCCCGACTGATGCCTGCCGTTCCCGGCCCTTCAGGATGAGGGGGCGCGGATCGCCTTGGCTGCCGGATAAATCCACTGTACGCCACCTGCGCTTTCGCCACAACCGGAGCCGACTGCGGGGCGATGGATGCCCCTCGGTTCACTGCGGAGGCGCGGGGTTACGCGGAGAAAGACGAGAGGCTGTCTCACCACGGAGAGCACGGAGTTCCACGGAGAACTTCGCCGGGCCGCTCAATCGGAGGGAGGAAGAGGCAGCGTTGCGGGAGCAGCGGAAACAGGCGCCGCTTCGGCGGCGCCGGCGGGCTGGATGGGGACGAGCTGCTCGTGCGCCGGGCAGACGGGCTGAAATTCGCAATAGCGGCAAAGGAAGCCGGGGCGCGGATCGAACTGGCCGGCGCGAATCTGGGCGGCGACTTCGATCACTTTCTGGCGGGCGTCGTTGATGTCGGCGTCGTCGCGGGTGGTTTCCATGCGGGTATCGGATTTCAGATACCAGAGGACCAGGCGGGCGGGATCGAGATCGAGCGCCTCGCGGGCGGCGAGAGCGTAGATGCTGAGCTGGAGGTCCTTGTCGACGTCCTTCTGCTTTTTCGGATTGCCGGTTTTGTAATCGACGACCTCGACGCGATCCTTCGCGAGGCGGTTCACCTGATCGATGCGGCCGGCGAGGACGACGTCGACGGTGATCGGTAATTCGAAGCGCTTTTCCTGAAACAGCACGTCGGGGCGCAGTTCGAAGTAGCGGGCGTGGAAGGCGCGAAGCTGCTCTTCGCCGGCCTTGCGATATTCCTCTTCCTGGAAATCGTCGTCGAATTTTCCCGCCGGCCATTCGCGCTGGTAGATGGCTTCGAGTTCCTCGAGCGGCATCGGCAGGCCCTTTTCGAGGCCGGCGACGAATTGCTGGATCGTCGTGTGCATCAGGTTGCCGAAGATCATCGGGGCTTTCGCGCCGCCACGCAGGCCCCAGCCTTTTTCCAGCAGGTATTTCAGCGGGCAGTTCAGATAGGTATCGACAGCGGTAGGGGAAAGCTCGAGCGGCACGGCGACCGGCGGGCGGTAGTTTGACGCCCAGACGGCGATGCGAGACCACGCGCGCGCGTCCTGGCGCGCGGGATCGATCAGGCCGGGCGAGGTGGGATCGGCGGGCATGCCGGCGACGGAGAGTTCTTCGGGCGGCAAATCGATTTTCGGCGTGAGGCGCTGGACATCGCGCGCGGCGATTTGCGGATCGGTAAGGAAATCGTCGAGGAAGGGCGACGGCTTTGTTTTCGGGCCGACGACGGCGGTGAGCGCGAGGCGCTCGCGCGCCCGCGTGAGTGCGACGTAGAAGAGGCGGCGCTCCTCCTGAATGTGAAAGTCGCCTTCGGGCCGAGCTTCCTTCATCAATTCGGCGGGAAATTCGAAGAGCGGCTGGCGCTTGCCGGAGGGGAACGCGCGCTGCGAGAGGCGCATGACGAAGACGTGGTCGAATTCGAGGCCCTTGGCGCCGTGGACGGTCATGAGCTGAACGGCGTTGGCTTCGGCCTGCTCGTCGAGATGGATCTGCTCGCCGGCTTCGAAGAAATATTCGAGATATTCGAGGAAATCGGCGAGCTGGCCGGACTCGTTTTTCTTCTGCCATTCGCGGACGAATTTCAGGAAGCGTTTCAGGTACACCTCGTCGGCGCTGGAGGGGACGAGGTTGAGGTCGAGGTCGCTGACGAGTTGATCGATCACGGCGGCGGCTTCGAGGTTGTGCGCGAGGCGGCGCAGGTTCAGGACCCAGCGCACGAGTTCGCGGCCGCGCTCGAAATCGGCGGCGGGCATATCGAGCGATGCGGCGAGTTCATCGAAGAGGCCGCGATGATTGTGCGCGGCGCGCTGGGCGAGGCGGACGAGATCCTCGGCGGTGAAGCGCCAGTAGGGCGCGGCAGCAACGCGGGCGAAGGAAATGTTGTCGCCGGGATTGCCGATGAGGCGCACCCAGGCAATAAGGTCTCGCACGAGCGTGCTCGAAAGAATCGAAAGCTTGCGAATCATGAACGGGATGCCGCGGCGCGCCAGCTCGCGCACGAGAAGGTCGCGATGGTTGTGTTTGCGATAGAGGACCGCGATCGCGCCCCAGCGGCGGCCGTTTTCGTGCATGCGCTCGATTTCGCCGGCGATCCAGTGCGCTTCCTGTTCGGGTGTGGCAAGTTCGACGACGCGGATGCGCTCGCCTTCGGCATTCGGCGTCTTCAGGCGCTTGTCGGGCAGATAGCGGTCGCGATTCTGCGCGATCACTTCGGCGGCAACGCGCAGGATGCGCCGCGAGGAGCGGTAATTTTCCACCAACGCGAGATGGCCGTTTGGACGCCCAGCGGGGACAAGGAACTCATCGGCGAAACGCTTGAAGCTGGCGAAGGACGCGCCGCGGAAGCGGTAGATGGCCTGATCGTCGTCGCCGACTACGAAGAAATTGCGGTGCCGGCCGGAGAGATGGCGCAGGAGTTCGATCTGGGCGACGTTGGTGTCCTGAAATTCATCGACGAGGATGTAGTGAAAGCGCTCGGAAAGCTGCGCGGCGAGCGCGTGATCGTGGCGGAGCTTGCGTTCGGCTTCGAGGATCATCGAGCCGAAGGTGACCTGGCGGCGCTCGCGCAACAGGCGGTCGCTCACGCGGTAGGCGCGGGCGATTTCGCGCTGGCGGCCGAGTTCGGCTTCGCGGTCGGCAACGTCTTCGGGCGTGAGCTGTGAGCGGGCGGCTTCCAGGCGCTGCGCAATGGCGTCTACGTAGCGGTCGTAATCGTCGGGCGTCACCAGCTCGTCCTGGCAGCGAGAGAAAAATTGGAGGAAATCGCCGAGGAACTGGCCCGGCTCGTGGAGTTTCAGGTACCGCTCGAGCTGCAATTCGCGCATGTTGCGACGCAGCAGGATCCAGTGGTCGATGTCCTCGATCGGCTCGAGATCGGAATCGTGCGGTTTCAGGACGACGTTCAGGCAGAAGGCGTGGAAGGTGCTCAGCGTCACGTCGTCGCCGCGTTCTCCCACGGACTGAACGACGCGGTACTTCATTTCCGCCGCTGCCTTGTCGGTGTAGGTGAGGCCGAGGATGTTTTCGCCCGACAGCGCCGGGTTTTCATCGAGCAGGCGGCGAATGCGCTCGGTGATGACGCGCGTTTTGCCGGTGCCCGCGCCGGCGACGACGAGCAGCGGACCTTCGTCGTGCTCGATGGCCTCGAGCTGGCGGCTGTTCAGTTTCAGCGTTGTTTTTGTTCGCTCGGCCATTTGTGGAATGGGGAACAGGTTGCCACAACCTTGGGGCGTAAGAAAAGCGAAATCCTACCTGCGTGGGACGTGAGATGCCCCACGGCCAACCTCGGCGTTTGACTGGCCACCGGTGTCCTGGAAGCAGATCGCGCCAGCACTGCGAAAAACGCCGGCAGGATGCCGGCGCTACAAAATGCGCGCTGAGCGGCCAAACGTTGCGCTTCTTTGTTTCCGGGCGGGGCTTATTGCGGGCCGACCCCTGCGCCGCCGAGGTACCAGCGGCCGTCGGCTAGGTGAACCTTGCCTTTTTTCTCCAGTCGCTTAAGGGCCGATCTGACCTTCTTCGGTTCCCAGCCCTGTTGCCCGGCCACCTGCTCATCCGTCAGGCTCCAGCCGGCGCCGTTGCCGCCCATGCGAAGAGTCTCCAGCACCCTGGCTTCGTCCTTTCGTCGCGCGCGGAGGATGAACCTGTGCACGACGACCTCCGCCAAGGCCACAGTCGTCGCAAAGTCCGCTGATCCGCGGCCGGTGATCCAGCGCCAGGCCTGGGCAAGGTCGATTCGCATTTCACCCCCTGAGCTTCGGCAAGGATCGTTTCTAATCCGATTGATGAGGCAAGGCAAGAGTGCAGATGCGCGGGCCAGGCGCCATCCCCCGGGGACTCCGATTGAATTTTTGACCCTCCGCAAAATCGGGGCCTATACTTGCTTTTACAAGCGACGAGCGGACGCGGAAGGAGAATCATGGACAACACGGTAATTTTGAGTGCGATACGCACTCCTGTAGGGAAATTTCTGGGCGGACTTTCCTCTTTGTCCGCGACGCAACTGGGCGCGATTGTTGTTCGCGCGGCTGTGGAACGCGCGGGTATCGATCCGAACCTCGTCGACGAAATCATCATGGGCAACGTGCTTCCGGCGGGGCTGGGACAAAATCCGGCGCGGCAGGCGGGGCTGCGCGGCGGGCTGAATAACCGCGTGGCGGCGATGACGATCAACAAGGTTTGCGGATCCGGATTGAAAGCCGTCGCGCTGGCCGATCAGGCGATTCGGCTGGGCGAAGCGGAAGTGGAAGTTGCGGGCGGGATGGAATCGATGTCCAACTCGCCGTACCTGCTCAAGAATGCGCGGACCGGCTACCGGCTGGGGCACGGGCAGGCGATCGACTCGATGATTTATGACGGGTTGTGGGACGTTTACGAAGACTTTCATATGGGCATGACCGGCGAGTTGGTGGCCGAGAAATACAAGATTTCGCGCGAGGAACAGAACAAGTTCGCGTTCGAGAGCCACCAGAAGGCGGTGAAAGCTACGAAATCGTGCTTCTTCGAGTCGCAGATCGTTCCCGTGGAGATTCCGGGGAAGAAGGGCGAGAAGATCGTCATTTCGAAAGATGAATCGCCGCGCGCGGACACCTCGATCGAGGCGCTGGCGAAGCTGCGGCCGGTGTTCAAGAAGGACGGGACGGTGACCGCGGGCAATGCGCCGGGGACGAACGACGGCGCGGCGGCGGTTGTGCTGACGAGTGAAAAGAACGCCGCGAAGCTGGGCAAGACGCCCATCGCTCGCGTAGTGGCGCAGGCCACAAGCGGCGTCGAGCCGAAATGGGTGATGATGGCGCCGGTCGAGGCCGTCGAAAAGCTGCTGGCGAAGACGGGCTGGGACCGCGACAAGGACGTTGACCTCATCGAACTGAACGAGGCGTTTTCGGTGCAGGCGCTGGCGGTGATGCGCGAGCTGAAGCTGAATCCGGAAAAGGTGAATGTGAACGGCGGCGCGGTGGCCATCGGGCATCCGATCGGGGCTTCGGGCGCGCGCATTCTGGTGACGCTGCTGCATGAGATGGAGCGGCGGAACGTGAAGCGCGGGATCGCGGCGCTGTGTTTGGGCGGCGGGAACGCCGTGGCGCTGGCTGTGGAGCGGTAGCTGTAGCTGCGGCCGAGGCGGAGCTGGGGGACAAGCGCACGGGCAGGGGTGCCCGTGCCACTGAGCGGTGGCATTGGCATTTTCGCGACACTGCCACGCAGGGCGTGGGAATCGACTCTGCGCCCAGGCAAAAGGAGAGCAGGCTGAAGCGTGGGCTACCTACGCCTCCACGCAGAAATTCACCAACCATTGGCAAATCGGTCGGATTTGCGGGATGCTACTGAGCTATGTTCTGCCCTAACTGCGGTATCGAATACAGGCCGGGGTTCACGCATTGCAATGATTGCGATGTGGACCTTGTCGAAAAACTGCCCGCGGAAGGCGCGGGCGGCGAGGCGGAGGGAGTGGCCTCGGAAGGTGAGCTCGAGTTGCTCTGGCATGGGACGCAGGGCAACATTTTCACCGAGATCACGCTGGCGCTTGATGACGCGGGGATTCGGTACAACCGCGAGAAGCTGGATGCTCGGCTGACCTTTGGGTCCGGCTCGGCGCCGCTGAATATCTGGGTGCCGGCGGAGCAGATGGATGCTGCGCGGAAAGTACTCGAGGACACGCTGACGCTCATTTCGCAGCCTGTTGCCACGGCCGACGTGGCGGAATCCAGCGACGAGGGTGAATGGGCCGACGCGCCCGCGATCGTGGAGGATCCGCATCCGGAAGATGCGACCGCGGAAGTGTGGACGGGCGGAGAAGAGGGCATGGCGGAGTTTTTGAAGTCGTGCCTGGTGGCCAACGGCATCGGCTGCTGCATCTTCGAACAGAAGGAAGGTCCGTTCGCCTTGCGCGTACTGCCGGAGCATCAGGAGCGCGCGGCGGCGATCGTGCGGCAGGTCGTAGAAGGCTCCGCGCCCAGGTAGGCTGCCCAGGAATGCCCCTGCTACATGGCCGGGACTACAACGGCGAGTGAGTACGTCGTCCAGCCTAACGGGCAGGGCTCGAAGCAGGGCATTCCTAAGTCGGGGAAGAAGTGCGTTCTCTGCCAACTGGATCCTTCCGAAGCATCTAACTGGCGAATGGAGCTCGAAGCATACAGGGCCGGCAAGCGAACGTGGCCCCGAAGGATATGGCTCTGCGATAACTGCGCCCGCCGGGAAGGATGGATTTGGTAGACCGGCGTGAGGCGGTCGCCATCCCCGACATCGTCGAGGGTACCCCACCCCAATAAAACGAAACTCATCCGTCCTTGGCTTGGTCTGCGATGGCGTGGATAATTCGGTGCGATACATTCGCGCTTCCGCGCCATGGACAGACTACGGAATGGGTAAACGAATCGACCGCAGGCAGATCCTCAAAACTATGGGCGCGGCATGCGCGGCGGGGATTCTTCCCGGGAAGCTTGCCGGCGCTTCCTTTGCCGGGCCATCCATCGCTAACCAGGACACCGAGATACAAATCAGCGCGGTCAGCGCGCACACGATTCGGCTGAGCGTTTTGCCGGTCGCTGGCGGCCAGAGCGCCGCGATTGCTCAAGATGGCTCCCTGGTGCGCGAGTCGTGGGGCGCGCCGGCGGCTGCGTTGCGGGGCAAAATTGCGGCACGGACGATTCCCTGCGGGAATCTGCGCGTGCGGATCGAACCGGATCCGCTGACGTTCCACGTGGAAACGGCGGACGGTAAGCCGATTCAGCAGCTCACAGTGGATGAAGCGACTGGGGTGGTCACGTTCGCTACCGGAGATTCGCCGCTGCTGGGACTTGGCGAGGGCGGGAAACAATTCGACCGGCGCGGGTCGGTGGATCCGATGCGAAATGGCGAGGGCGTTCCGGGCCTCGCGACGCTCGGTGCCCGCGTGCCGATTCCCTGGATCATCGGGACGGCGGGGTGGGCCATTTTCTTTCATCAGCCTTACGGCACGTTCGATTTCACGGGGGCGGAAAGCAAGTTCCAACCCCAGTTACAGCCCCAGTTACAGCCGATGAACGGTTCGGCTGCGCTGCCGCTGGACCTGTTCTTCGTTGGATCGAGCGATCCGGCGACGATCATGGGGGAATACGCACGGCTGACAGGACTAGCGGAAATGCCGCCGCTGTGGAGTTTCGGCTACCAGCAATCGCACCGCACGCTGGCGAGCCGCGAGGAGATTCTGGACGAGGCGGCGACGTTTCGCGAGAAGAAGCTGCCTTGCGACGCGCTGATTTACCTCGGCACGGGATTCTGTCCCTCGGGCTGGAATACGGCGAATGGGTCGTTCGATTGGAATTCGCGCGTGTTTCCCGATCCCGAGGTGATTCTCGATAAATTTCACGAGCAGAATTTTCGCGCCGTACTGCACGTCGTCATTCTTTCGCGCACGCTCACGGGAAGCGTCCACGACAAATGCAGCCTGGAGCGCTTCGACGATACGCGGGCGAGTTGCTATTGGGATGAGCATCGGCGGGATTTCGCCATGGGCGTCGACGGCTGGTGGCCGGACGAGGGCGACGCGCTCGACATTCCTTCGCGCCTGAATCGCAACCGCATGTATTGGGAGGGTCCGCAGATGGACCGGCCCAATGTGCGGCCTTACGCGTTGCATCGCAACGGCTACGCCGGGATGCAGCGCTACGCTTCGTTTTTGTGGTCGGGGGACACGTATTCGACCTGGGAAACCTTGCGCTTGCAGGTGGCCAACGGGATCAATACCGGGCTCACCGGGATTCCGTATTGGGGCACCGATATCGGCGGCTTCGTTCCGACGAAAGAGTTCACCGCGGAGCTTTATTTGCGCTGGTTTCAATTCGGCGCGTTCTGCACGCTGTTCCGTTGCCACGGGCGCACGTGGAAACTGCGGCTGCCGTGGGGATGGGACATGGGCAATCCGGGGCCGGTGGAGATCAGCCATTACGGCGGCGCGGCGATTCCTCCGGACAGCGAGTTGCACAACAAGCAGGTTGAGCCGATCTGCCGGAAATATCTGAACCTGCGGTACCGGATGCTGCCTTATTTGTATAGCGCGGTGCGCGAGTGCTCGACGACGGGGATGCCCGTGATGCGCTCGCTTTGGCTGCATTATCCGGACGATCCGGTGGCTGTGGCTCGTGATGATGAATATTTGTGGGGGCGGGACATTCTGGTCGCGCCTGTCTTCGAGAAAGGCGCGACTGCGCGGCGCGTCTATCTGCCTCGCGGAGGCTGGTACGATTTCTGGACTGGCGAGCGCTTTGAAGGCGGCCGCGAAATTACGCGCGAAGTGGACCTGGAAACGATGCCGCTCTTTGTGCGCGCTGGGACCATCCTGCCGCTTGGGCCGGTGAAGCAGTACACGGGCGAAAAGGTGGATGCGCCGCTCTCGATCACGATCTATCCGGGCGCGGATGGGTCCTTCTCGTTGTATGAGGATGATGGGGAATCGTTCGATTACCGGCGCGGGGAATGGATGGGCGTTGAGATGACGTGGGAGGACGCACGGCGCGTTTTTCGCATGCGGCTTGCGGATGGCTCGCGGATGCTTGCGCCTTTCGAGCGGCAGATTGACGTGCAAGTCGGGAAAGAGACGCGGCGGGTGGTGTTTGCGGGACGGCCCGTCGAAGTTTCTTTCTGATCGGGTGACGGCTTCGGCGGGGCCTGCCTTGCGGTCTTGATTTCTCCTATCCGGCGTGATTCCCTAGAGTGTTTGAGTGCGTTTGCCGTGCTTGCTCGCGCGGAAAAGCGCACAGGCAAGAGTGCCTGCGCTACTCGAACTCCCGGAGGAACAATGAATCTCGATTCCATCAAGCAAGTGGGTGTGGTGGGCGCGGGGACGATGGGCAACGGCATCGCGCACGTCTTTGCGCGGGCGGGGTACGACGTGGTGCTGCGCGACGTGGACCAGCGCTATCTTCGATCGGGCGCTCGCGGCGATCGACAAGAACCTGGACCGCGAAATCAAGCGCGGCAAACTTCCGGAAGCCGAAAAGCCGGCCGTGCTGGCGCGACTTCACCTGACGACGCAGATGGACGCGCTGGCCTCCGCGCAATTGGTGGTCGAGGCGGTGCCGGAGCAGCCGGCGATCAAACGGGAAATCCTTGGCGAACTCGGTCGCCTGCTCGGCGACACCGCCTTGCTCGCTTCGAACACGTCGTCGATCTCCATCACGGAACTGGGCGTGGCGAGCGGGCGGCCCGACCGCTTTGTGGGCATGCACTTCATGAATCCGGTACCGGTGATGACGCTGGTGGAAGTGATTCGCGGGATCGCGACGAGCGACGAAACCTTCGCGACGATCCTGGGTCTGTGCGAGCGGCTGGGAAAGAAACCGGTTGCGGTGAACGACGCGCCGGGCTTCGTCTCGAATCGCGTGCTGATGCCGATGATCAACGAGGCCGTCTACACGGTGCTCGAAGGCGTGGCCACGGTCGAAGCGGTCGACTCGGTGATGAAGCTCGGCATGAACCATCCGCTCGGGCCGCTCGAGCTGGGCGACCTGATCGGCCTCGACGTCTGCCTGGACATCATGGAAGTGCTGCATCGGGATCTGGGCGATTCGAAGTACCGGCCATGCCCGCTGCTGCGGAAGATGGTCGCCGCAGGGTGGCTGGGGCGCAAGACGGGGCGCGGGTTTTACGTGTACGAGGGCGGCGTGGCCGTGCCGAATCCGGCGGTGCGCGCGGCTGGCGCGTCGAGGTCTTAGCCCGCACTCCTCAGCCGCAGGCCCCGACACACTGTGTCGGGACTCGCTTCGTTCGTCGGGAAGAGCAGCGGTCAGGAAGACGCGATTTCTGCGTGGCGCGCGGGGGAGGAAACGGCAGGAGGGCGGGCGGTTGGCGAAAAAGGAACAGGGGGAGAAAGGCTCTTTGCTTTTTCTTCGCCTGATGCTACGATACCGGCTCTTGCTGGAGAGGCGCTCGACCGGCAGGATTTTCTTGTAATCGCGGGCCGCGATGTGATTGGCTGGGCGAGCCTGGCAAAGACGAGGTGAAAAACATGGCCGACGAAAGATCCAAACTACTCGAAAGCGCGATCGCGCAGATCGAGAAGCAGTACGGAAAAGGTTCGATCATGCGGCTGGGCAGCCGCGACGTGATGGTTCCGGTCAGCGTGATACCGACCGGTTCGCTATCGCTCGACGCGGCGCTGGGCGTTGGCGGACTGCCGCGGGGCCGCGTGGTGGAGATATTCGGGCCGGAATCGAGCGGGAAGACGACGCTGGCGCTGCACGTGACGGCGCAGGCGCAGAAGATGGGCGGGCAGGTGGCGTTCATCGACGCCGAGCACGCGCTCGATCCGAGCTACGCGCGGAAGCTGGGCGTCGACGTCGACAATCTGCTGGTTTCCCAGCCCGATAATGGAGAGCAGGCGATCGAGATCGCCGAAGCGCTGATCCGCTCGGGCGGCGTGGACGCGGTGGTGGTCGACTCGGTGGCGGCGCTGGTGCCGAAATCGGAGCTGGAAGGCGAGATGGGGGAGCCGCAGATGGGATTGCAGGCGCGGCTGATGTCGCAGGCGCTGCGGCGGCTGACCGGCATCGTTTCGAAATCGCGCACCTGCCTGATTTTCATCAACCAGATTCGCGAAAAGATCGGCGTTTTCTACGGCAACCCGGAAACGACGACCGGCGGCCGCGCCCTGAAGTTCTACAGCTCGGTGCGGCTCGACATTCGCCGCGTTCAGTCGATCAAGGATGGCGAGCGGGTGATCGGCGCGCGGACACGGGCGAAGGTGGTGAAGAACAAGGTGGCCGCGCCGTTCCGCCAGGCGGAATTCGACATTCTCTACGACGAAGGCATCTCGTTCGAAAACGATGTGATCGACCTCGGCCTGCAGAACGGACTGGTGGAAAAATCCGGTTCGTGGCTTTCCTTCCAGGGCGAACGGATGGGCCAGGGACGCGACAACGCGCGCCAGTTCCTGAAGGAAAACAAGGACGTCCGCGACAAGCTGGTCGCATCGCTGTGCAAGGAGCTGGGGATACCGCAGATGGGCGGCGAGGCGGAAAAGGCGAAGCCCGCGGCGCAGCCGGCGGCGGCCGTGGCGGCCGCGGGGAAGGAAAAGTCTCGCTGACCCTTGCTTGGATAGACAATATGACACCTAAGCTATTGCCCGCGTGGGGCAAGTCTCCTACAATGCGAATCGGGAGCGAGCGGCGCCACGGAACCGAATCCAAGCGAACGGGTGTCCTGGAACGTGTTGAAATCAACGGTGTTTTACCCATGGCGCAGCTCCATCGCGCTTCTGTCACTGATGCTCTTGGCGGGGTTCCTTCCGGCCGCGGCTCGGCAGAGCGGCACGGCGGCGACCCCAGCGCAATCCACCACGGCGAAGACGGCCACAACCACCACAGCCAAGGGCAAGAGCGCCGTCAAGCGTAAGCCCGCAAGAACTTCGCACACGACCCGGCACGTGGTACATCACCGTGCCGTCGCGCACCATCGCGCGGCCTATCGGCGGCCCGTGCGGCGCGTGGCGGCGCGGCGCGTTCCGCGGCGCCGGTACGCGCGGCGCGTCCGGTACACGCCACGATTCGACGTGACCGAGGGCGATTTCACGAAATTCGACGATCCGGTGGTGCGGCAGGCGGCGATCGCCGCGCTGGGCCGGTACTACGGCTCGGTGGTGGCGCTCGATCCGAACGACGGCCGCATTCTCTCGATTGTGAACCAGAAGCTGGCATTTTCCTCCGGCTTCGAGCCGTGCTCGACCATCAAACCGGTAATCGCGCTGGCCGCTCTCCGCGAAGGGCTGATCAATCGCGAAACGATGATCCGCGTGGGGCGCCGCTATTCGATCAATCTCACCGAGGCATTGGCGCATTCGAACAACGCTTTTTTTGCGGAACTGGGGCGCCGGCTGGGTTTCGAGACGGTCACGCGGTACGCGCACCTGCTCGGGCTCGGCGAGCCCGCCGGATGGGATCTGCCCGAGGAACATCCCGGCACGTTCCCGACGGCGCCGCCGCCACCGTGGCGCGGCGGAGTGGGGAAAATGACGAGTTTCGGCGAGGGCATCCGCATCACGCCGCTGCAACTGGCGGCGATGATGTCGACGTTTGCCAACGGCGGCTCGCTCTACTACCTGCAGTATCCGCGCACCGAGCAGCAGGTGAAGGATTTCACGCCGCGGCTGAAGCGCCGAATCGATCTGGCTCCCTACGCCGACGCGATTCGGGAAGGGATGCTGGGAGCGGTGGAGTTTGGCACGGCGCGCGAGAGCTACACGCCGGACGGTGAGCTGGTCTACGCGAAGACGGGAACCTGCACCGACGAGACGCGCGGCGGCCATCTCGGCTGGTTCGTCTCCTACGCGAGCAGCGACGATTCCCTGCACCATCATCCGAAGCTCGTGCTCGTCGTGCTGCTGCGGCGGTACGGCGCGCGGGTCAGCGGGCCTCACGCCGCGGAAATCGGCGGACGCATTTACCGGAGCCTGTACATGAAGAATTTCTTCTCGGCCGATAACGGCTCCGCCGACACGTCCTCCGCCGACAACCAGTAACCGCCGGGCGAACCCTCCGGCAGAAACGGCCGGCATGCAAATCGAATTCCTGCGGCACGCGACACTGGTGGTATCCTTGGCGGGCACGCGGATCCTCGTCGATCCCATGCTCGGGCCGGCCGGGGAGATGCCGCCGATCCCGGACACTCCCAATCCCCGCCGCAATCCGCTGGTTCCGCTGCCCGGCGCGATCGATGCGATCGTCGCGGGAGCGGAAGCGGCGCTCGTCACGCACATGCATCGCGACCATTTCGACATTGTCGCCGGCGAAGTGTTGCCGAAGGGGCTGCCGCTGTTTGTCCAGCCGGAGGACGAGGAGCGCATGCGCGAGTTGGGGTTCACCGAGGTTCTGCGGGTCGATCCCTCGCGCGGCTGGCGCGGGATCGAGATCGTACGCACGGGCGGCCAGCATGGCCACGGCGAGATGGCCGAGCGCATGGCGCCGGTTTCCGGTTTCGTGCTGCGCGCGCTGGGCGAGCCATCGCTCTACGTGGCCGGCGACACGGTGTGGTGCGAGGAAGTGCGGCGGACGATCGAGGCTTTTGAACCCGCGGTGATCGTGGTGAATGCCGGCGCGGCGCAATTCCTCGCGGGCGGCGCGATCACGATGACGGCCGAGGACGTCGCTTCGGTTTGCGCGGCGGCGCCTGATGCCACCGTGGTCGCCGTTCACATGGAGGCGATCAATCACTGCCTGCTCACGCGCGCTGAATTGCGGCGGTTTCTTGACGATCGGGAGATTTCAGCGCGGGTGCTGATTCCGGCCGACGGGGAACGGCTGGGCTTTCCGGCTGACTAACGGGCGGGCGGCGCATTTGCGCCCGTTTTTTAACCAATTCCACCTTATCTCCAAAGAAAGCAAAACCCCGCCCTTGACGTGCACCTCTCACAGGGTGCGCATCGCCAGAGTCTTCGTGGGCCACTCTGCCTCGGAGCGTTCGGGATCCTTCGCTTCGCTCAGGATGACAGGCGTTTTTGCGGCGCGGCGTGAGGGCACGCATTGAGATGTGCGGCAATTGTCCGCGTGTCAATGCGGCTTTAGCCGCTGAAGGCGGCATCTTCCGGTTTCCACACAGATTCCGGAGTGTGTGCTACCTGCAGCGGCTCGGTAACGGGCTCTTTCAGTTGGGCGAACTACATCAGCTTTTCCAGATTTGGCGTGATGTCGCGATGGTAGATGTCGAGATCCACGAGCGGCTTCGATTCGAGCGCAGGGATTTTTTCCTTCAGGAAGTCCTCGTAGGTGGGGACTTCGAGTTTGTAGTAGACGCCGAGCGCGATTCGGCCTGACGGATCCTGGGAACGCAGGAGGGCCTGCGCCTTTTTCTGGGTGATTTCGGCGGGATCGGCCGGGTCGTGGACGAGCGGGTCGTAGCCGGACTCGTCGAGTTTGTAGAGGCGCGGCTTGCCGTCGACCTGCTCGGCGTACCAGCTCTTGCTGTGCAGGTCGTTGTAGGTGGGGCAGGTTTGGAGCACGTCGATCAGGGCGGTGCCGCGATGGCGGATGCCCTGGGTGATGAGCTCGACGAGGTATTTGGTATCGAGGGCGTAGCCGCGGGCGACGAAGGTGTAGCCGCAGGCGAGCCCGAGCAGCACCGGATTGATCGGCTCCATGATCGATTCGTCGGACATCGACTTGGTTTTTTCACCCTTGCCGATGGTCGGCGAGGCCTGGCCCTTGGTGAGGGCGTAGATGTCGTTATTGAAGACGATATAGGTGATATCGAGATTGCGGCGGCCGCCGCTGACGAAATGGCCGGCGCCGATGCCGTAGCCGTCGCCGTCGCCGCCGACGCCGATCACCGTCAACTCGTGGTTGGCGAGCTTCAAGCCGGTGACGCTGGGCATCACGCGGCCGTGGAGCGTGTGAAAGGCGTAGGTGTTCATGTAGTGGGGCGTCTTGCCGGAGCAGCCGATGCCGCTGACGACCGCCGTGCGATACGGAGGGATCTGGAGCTTGGCGAGCGACATCTGGATCGCCGAGAGGATACCGAAGTCGCCGCAACCGGGGCACCAGTCGTTGTGAATGTCAGCCTTGTAGTCCTGCGGTGTGAAAGCCTTCAGATCGGTGGCTGTGCTCATCGTATTCTCCCTGGCCTAGCGGTTGTAGCCCGGCGGCAGCGGCACCATCGGGGGCAGCATTTTTCCGTGCTTGCGCCGCAGTTCCACCATGCGGTCGAATTCGACCATTGCGAACTCGGGCCCGACCACGCGGCCGCCAGTGACGACCATTCGCTCTGCGCCGCCCGAGACGGCGTGTTCGAGCGCGACCACGATTTCGTCTTCCGAGAACGGCCGGCCGTCGTATTTCACCACGCGGTGATGCGGCAGGAAGCCGGTCTCGCTTTGGACGAGCCGAGCGAGTTGCTCGGAATAGTTGCCGTCGAAGCAGACCACCTTGCCGGCCTGCTCGAGAATCGGGCGCACCTGTTCGGTGGGGAACGGGCGCATCATGCGAATCTGCAGGAAGCTGTAAGTGGCGCCTTCGGGGTCCATGCGGCGAAGAGCATCGACGATCGCTCCCTTCGTCGAACCCCAGCCCAGCGCCAGAACCGGTGTGCGCGTTTTGCCCACCAGGCGGAACTTCTTTTCGTCGGGGATTTCGCCGGCCGCCAGCGCCATCTTGCCCATCCGCTTGTCCATCATCGCCAGACGGTTCGGGATGCTTTCGGTGATGTGGCCGCGCGGATCGTGCTCGTCGGTCGTGGTCCAGAAGGCGCCGCCGGGCTGGCCGGGAACCGAGCGGGGGCTGACGCCGTTCGGGGTGAAGGCGTGGCGGAAGAATTCGCCATGGCCGTTTTCGGAGGGATCGAAGACCGGGCCGCGATCGATAACGAGCCTGGAGGTGTCGAAAACCGGAAGCGTCTGATATGAAGAAGACAGATGCTTATCGACGAGCAGAATCACGGGCAACTGATAGCGGTCGGCGTAATTGAAGGAGTCGAAGGTGTCGTAGAAGCTCTCTTCGATATCGCCCGAGGCGATGACGATTCGCGGAATATCGCCTTGGCCGGCCGAGAGCGCGAAGGTGAGGTCGCCCTGTTCCCAGCGAGTGGGCAATCCGGTGGAGGGTCCGCCGCGCTGGTAGATGACGACGACCGGCCCGGGCGCCTCGGTGATCGCGGCGAAGCCGAGACCTTCGGGCATGAGCGCGAAGCCGGGTCCGGAGGTGGACGTCGCGGCGCGGACTCCGCCGTGGGCGGCCATGACCGCGGCGTCGATGGCGGAGACTTCGTCCTCGGTTTGCAGAACGATCAGGTTGTGGTCGCTCTGATTTTCCTCGAGGTAGACGCTTTCGTCGGTGGCGGGGCTGATCGGGTAGTAGGTCTGAATGCCGCAGCCGGCCTGCAGCTTGCCGATGCCCACGGCCTGCGTGCCCTTGATCATCACCTGCTCGCGGCGCGGGGGAGCATCCGGGAGGCGGAAGGCGGTTTTCGCGGCGAAATGCTCGCGAGCGTAATCGCAGGCGTGGCGCGCGGCGAGCACGTTCATCTCGGCCACTTTGCCGGCCTTGCCGCCGAAACTTTCCCGAATCGTCTCGGCGACCGGTTCGAAATCGAATCCGAGGGCGCCGACCGAAGCGCCGAGCACCATGCTGTTGTTCATGATGCGATAGGCGCGGGCCTGGCCGGGCTTGCCCATTTCGGTGAGCGCCTGCTCGAGCAGTTCGGCGTAGGGCATTTCCCAGAACTGGATGTCGTCGCGCTCGATCCACTCGATGTACTTCTGATTTTCCTTGGCGTAGAGAATGGCGCCGTTTGGCGCGATCTCGTGCGCGTGGCCGGGATGCGCGGGAAATTCGTGATACAGATCGCCGACGAGCGTTTCCTCGTCGAGCGCCGAGAGCAGATGCACCGTCTCGACGTGCGAATGGACGGGCTGGCCGGAAATGCGTAAGCGGTAGGCGCTGTGTTTGCCCTTGATGTTCGAGTGGTATTCGATCTGGCCGAAGACGTAATAACCGGCACGGGAAAGCGCCTTGGCGAAAATTTCAGCGCTGACGTTGATTCCACTGCCTTGCGGACCGCCGATCATCCATGAGAAGGATGAAACTTTTGAGTTCTCTGCCACGATTCACTCTCCGCACACTCATTTGCTCGTACTCTATCACAGCGCGCGAGCGCCGGAAACCAAACGCGACGCGGCAGGACGGACCAGAAAAGTCTGCATTCCCGCGAAAGGATGCGGCGATGGCGAGGGCGCCGGCGCTACATGGAACGCCGGCCTCTTTTTGTTTGGGATCAAGGGAAAAAAGCGCACAGGCAGGAATGTGTTCAGACTCATGACATCCTTTACACGGTGTTATCAGGACATCCTTTACACTCGCCCCGGTTTGTGACGAGGGCGGTGACCGCCCTCGGACGGGGGCGAGGATGGCTTGGGGGACCGTGGACGTAGACGAGCAGCGGATGCGGTTTGTGGTTTGCGCCAGCCGGCGCGAGAAGACGATGCAGGCACTGTGCCGGGAGTTCGAGATCTCGCGGCCAACCGGCTACGTTTGGCTGCGGCGCTATCAGGAGGGCGGGCTGGTCGCCATGGCCGAGCGGAGCCGGCGTCCGCGCCACAGTCCGGCGCGGACGCCGGTGGGGATCGAGCAGCGCGTTGTCGAACTGCGCGAGCAGCGGCCCGACTGGGGAGCGCGCAAGCTGCGGCATCTGTTGGCGGGCGAGGGCGTGGACCTGCCGGTGATCACGGTGCAGCGGATTCTGCATCGCCATGATCTGGTGCGGCCGCAGGACCGGCATCGCGCGGCGACGAAGCGGTTCGAGCGCGGCGCGCCGAACCAGCTCTGGCAGATGGATTTCAAGAGCCCGGTGGGCTGGGACGCGCCGGTCGGCCCGCTCTCGCTGCTCGACGATCACAGCCGCTACGCCGTGACGCTCACCGGGACCTGGTCGACGCGAGCCGATGCGGTGCGCGAGTGTCTGGAAGCGGTGTTCACGCAGTCCGGCGTGCCGGAGGCGATGCTGATGGATCACGGCACGCCGTGGTGGAACATGCGGGCGGCGACGGGTTGGACCTGGCTGACGGTGTGGCTGATGAAGCAGGGCATTCGGATGCACTTCAGCGGCTATCGGCATCCGCAGACGCAAGGGAAGGTGGAGCGTTTCCATGGAACGCTGGAAGCGGCGATGCGGCGGCGCGGCGTGCCGGTCGGCGAGCAGCGCCAGGTGTGGCTGGACGCGTTCCGGCAGGAATACAACCACGTGCGTCCCCATGAAGCGCTGGGCATGCGGACCCCGGCTTCGGTGTGGAGCAAGAGCACGAAACGGTATCAGCCGAATCCGCCGGCCTGGGAATACGACGCGGGAGCCGAGGTGCGCAAGTTGCAGGCTGAGGGTCAGCTCTGCCTCGAGGGCCGCCGCTGGGACATCAGCCGGGCCCTGGCCGGCGAATGGGTGGAACTGATCCGGGTCGAAGGACGGATCCTGGTCTACTACTGCCGCAGCCTGGTCCGCGAGCTCGACCCGCTCAGCCAGCGGTCCACCGCGGTGGACCGCTGGCTGAGCGACACTGACCCGCAAGTGTAAAGAATGTCCTGATAACACTCTGTAAAGGATGTCCTGGAACTTGACACAGGAATGCCTGTGCCACCGGCCGAGCGCGGGGCAGGGATTTCGTCGTGAGCAATGGGAGAGTACGGGGATGAGCGGGAAGCAACAGGGGAAAAGTTTCTCTTGATTCTTCGCCTTCTCTTCGCCTACAGTACTGTCGCATACTCCCAGTGTCCGGAGGCGCCATGGCCCTGACCAAACGACAGAAACAGGTGCTGGATTTCCTGGTGGGATTCCTGAATAAACGCGGCTATTCGCCCAGCTACGAGGAGATGGCGAAGTCGCTCGGCCTTGCCTCGCTCGCAACGGTGCACAAGCACCTGACAACGCTCGAGCGCAAGGGCTTCATTCGTCGCGGTCACAATCGCAGCCGCTCGGTGGAGATCATCCACCTGCCGCGGCCGGTTCGCGATGAGGTGCTCGGGCGGCAGGCGATCGAGTTTCCGCTGGTGGGGCGCATCGCGGCGGGCCAGCCACTCGAGGCGGTCGAGCAGCGGGAGGCGATTTCGCTCGGAGATTTCAGCCGCGGGCGGAACACTTACGTGTTGCAGGTGAAGGGCAATTCGATGCGCGACGACCACATTCTTGACGGCGATTACATCGTCGTCGAGCAGACGCAGGTGGCGAACGCGGGCGAGATCGTCGTGGCGCTGGTGCGCGGCGAAGAGGCCACGCTCAAACGCTTTTATCGGGAGCCGGGCGGCCGGGTACGCTTGCAGCCGGCGAATACGGAGATGGAGCCGATCGTCGTGCCCGGGGAAGAGGTGAAGGTACAGGGGCGCGTGGTCGGGGTGCTGCGCAAGTATTAGCCCGGATTTTCCATTGACGCGGCCCGGCCGGGCGACGGGGCCACGCAAAAACCGATTTCGGCTTGCCACGATTTGCAAGCGCGGTCTACAGTGTTGATTCGTTCCGCGCCGCGCGCGATTAGGGGCCGGCCAAAGAGAACGACCGAGGAAACCGCATGTGGACAGGAAAGAAGCGGGAAATACCGCAACCGGAACCGAAAACCCCATCGGCGCCAGCGCCGGCGATTCCACCCCAGCCTTCCCAGGAGACCAAGCCCATGACGCCAAGTGAACCGCCTCGTCCCGCTCCCGTGGCAGATCGCGGAGGAGCTCGCGTCGGAGCCGGGCTGCACGTTCAGGGTGAAATCAGCGGCAACGAGGACCTGCAGATTGACGGCACGGTGGAAGGGCACGTCCATCTTGGCGATCGGCGGCTGACGATCGGGGCGACGGCACGCGTCACCGCGGATGTGCAGGCGCGCGAAGTGGTCGTATTCGGCAACGTGAAGGGAAACCTGCGGGCGCGCGACCGGATCGAGATCAAGAAGGACGGTTCGGTGGTTGGTGACCTGACGACCGCGCGAATCATGATCGAGGATGGAGCCTACTTCAAGGGTTCGATCGAGATCGAACGCGGCGCCGGAGCCGAAGGCAAGCCCCAAGCCCAGCCGACCGGCGGCCACCACACATCTTCCTGAAGCGGGAATCGGCTCGCATCCGGCCGGTTCCCTTCCCATTCCTTTTCAAATGATCGAGCCTTCCCCGGCTCGCAAGGACGTTTGCCTTTCCCTTGAAATTCAGGAATCGCTTCGGAGTGCTTCTACGCGGTTGCGCACATGGACATGGAGGGAAATCAGCGGCGGGCGGAGTTGTGCGGGCCGGTGGTGCTTGAGGTGAAAAGGGGCGGGGAAAACCCCGCCCCTACCAGGAATCGGGAGTGAAACCGTCTTATCGTTTGCCGAAGCGGAAAACCAAGCCGGTTTCGATGCGGAAGTTATTCTGCTTGTTCGTGGCGCCGTCATTCCATTTGGTCATGAAATATTCGGCCTGAAAGACGCGCACCGCCAAGTAGTTCGTCACTTTGGCATCCATGCCGCCGCCGAGTGTCCAGGCGAAGGCATTCTGGTCAGCTCGAAACTGTCCAAATTGCCCATTGGCTCCGACGTTCAGGGCGTTGTTGCCCTTGACGCCGCCGAGGAGCGTTCGGATGTAGGGCGTGATGGTGTCCCACTTCCGGAACGAGTAGCGCGGTCCGAAAAGGTACGAAGCGAAGCTGATATCCTTGCCGCCGGCCGAGCTGATGGTGCTGGAGTTGTACCCACCGACTTCGGCGACGATGCCCCACGAATTGGACACATTGAAAGTCAACGAACCGGTGCCGCCATTCGTTTGCAGGCCTTCGCTATAGCCGCCGGGACCGTTAATGTTGGTCCGCAGGTAGGCATAGGTGCCGGCTAGCTCAAATTTGGGCGCTGTTTTTTGCGCGTAAGCAGGGAAACTCATCGCGAGAAGCATGCCAAGGGCTGCCACAAATTTTCCACACCGCATCAAACTCTTACCTCCGCAGGAAGCATGTATGCTACTTGATAAACTCGAACCCCGACACTCAGAACCCCTAAGATGCCCGACTCGACACCCTATATGCAAGTAAGTTCGCGAAACCGTATGTCTGAAGGTGAATGGCTCCGCCGGGGGCACTTATCATAGGCATCGAGGGAATCGGGGCATCGTATTGCAGGGGCAGGGATTCCCTCCGCTCTCCTGGCCCTTCCGGGAAAGGTTCTTTGTTGACTGTTTTCGCGCGGAAATGGTTTTGGATACTGACGGAACTGGCGGCTATGGCTGCGCTCGCATGCGGTGCGGCTCGGGCGCAGGCGGGCGGTTGGGGCACGGTGGAAGGCACGGTGGGCACGCGCGACGCCACGGGGGCGCGCGTTTTCCTGCCGAACGCGGGAGTCGTCCTGGCCTGCGGGAAAGAGCTGCCACGCAAGACGATCACCGACGAATCCGGGCGCTACCTGTTTCAGCGCGTGAGGCCGGGGCGGTGCACCGTGACGGTGCGGGCGCCGGGATTTCGCGGAGCATCGCGGACAATCGATGTAAAGGCGGGCGCGGCGGTTGCGGCCGATCTCGAGATGGGACTCGTGGAAATCGAGCAACGGGTGACGGTCAGCGGCCGTCCGCGCACTGGCGTTGAAACCACGTCCACGAGCACCGCCGCGCCGGCGATCACCCAGCGGATGCTGCAACTGGCGCCGCTGGTGAGCGAGCGATTTCAGGACGCGCTGCCACTCATTCCCGGGGTGATTCGCGGGCCTGACGGCCTGCTCGACATCCAGGGGGCGAGCCCTTCGGCGAGCGCGACGCTGCTGAATCAGGCGAGCGCGAGCGATCCGGTGACGGGGCAGCCGGAGATCAGCCTGCCGATCGAAGCGGTGAAATCGGTGAAGGTGCTGCCGAACCCGTTTGCGGCCGAATACGGGCGCTTTGCCGGGGGCGTCACCGAGGTGGAGACGCGCGGCGGCACGAGCAAATGGAACGTCCTCTTTACCGATTTTTTCCCCCGCCCTCGCTACCGGGACGGGCACTTCATCGGCCTCGGATCGATCACGCCGCGATTCACGGTAGCCGGGCCCCTGCTCAAGAACCGCCTGTTCCTCTTCCAATCGTTCGAATACCGGTTCGTGCGGGTGCAGGTGCCGGGCCAGCCGAATCTGAAGAACGACCAGGTGTTCGAAACCTTCAATTCCCAGACGCAATTCGATTGGGAGATGAACCAGTCGAATCACCTGACGGGCACGTTCACTTTCTATCCCGAGAACCTGAGTTTTGTGAACATGAACACGTTCAACCCGCTCGGGGTGACGGCCGATCTGCGGCGGCGGGGGTGGCAGAACGGCGCTCCACGAGCGCGCGCTGTTCGGCTCGTCGATGCTGGATACGAACTTTTCGGCGAAGCAGATCGATATTCACGTGTGGCCTTCGAGCGGAAGCGACGGGCCCCTGTTCCTGTTTCCGCGGCAGAACAGCGGCGATTGGTTCAATCATCAGGATCGGTACGGGCGCCTCTACGAACTCTCCGAGACGTATCACGCGGGCACGCTCCAGGGCGCGGGCGACCATCTGCTGCTGTTCGGCTACAACGTGAGGCATGCGAGTTATCAGGGGACGGTGCGCGACAATCCCGTCGTCGTGCTTCGCGAGGACGGGACGACGAGCCAGACGATCGATTTCACGGCGGCGACGCCGCTCGCCGCAAGCCAGACCGACGCCGGATTTTTCGCGCAGGACGAATGGTCGATCGTACCAGGCTTCACGCTGAACCTGGGCGCGAGGCTCGATCATGACAGCTCGTCGAGCGAGGCGGCGGAGTTCGCTCCGCGCGCGTCGTTCGTTTGGGCGCCGACGCGCAACGACCGGACGGCGGTGCGCGGCGGCCTCGGCCTCTTCTACGAGAAGATTCCGCTCGACATTCTCACCTTTCCCGAATATCCGGCCGAGATCGTCACCCAGTTCGCGCCCGACGGCACGACGCCGATTTCCGCTCCGGTGCTCTTCACGCACAGCGTGGTTGCGCCGGGCGGGCTGCGCGTGCCTTACAGCCTTGTCTGGCAATTCCAGGTGGACCGCGAAATTCGGCGCGGGCTGCTTTTCCGCTTCGGCTACAGCGACCGCGAAACGCATCGCGAATTCTTTCTGAATCCGGCCGAGCCGTTTGCCGCTTCGCCCGGCGCGGCATCGCTCGACCTGTTGAATTCCGGCCGGCAAAGCTATCGAGATTTCGAGTGGACGGTGCGCTGGCAGGCAAGCGAGCACGACATGCTCAACGCAAGTTTCGTGCGCTCGCGCGCCCGCGGCGAGCTGAACATTTTCCAGGCGTATTTCGGCAACCTGCCCGATCCGATTCTCCGAGGGAACGAATACGGTCCGCTGCCTTGGGACGCGCCAAACCGGTTCGTGGGCTGGGGCGCGGTGCGGCTGCCATGGAAACTCGATCTATGGCCGGTGGTCGACATTCACACCGGATTTCCCTATTCGAAAGTGGATAACAATCTGGATTACGTCGGGCCGCGCGATCAGGCGGGGCGCTTTCCGACCTTTTTTTCGCTGGATTTCCAGTTGACGCGCGCGTTTCACGTGAAGTTCATGGGCAAGGAGCGCGGGCTGCGCGTCGGCGTGAAGATCTTCAACGTCACGAACCACGACAACCCGCGCGACGTGCAACAAAACATCTTCGCTCCCGATTTCGGCGGCTTCTACAATTCCGTGGGGCGGCTCTACCGCGGGAAATTCGAATTTCATTTCTGATTTCTGATGGACGGCGCACGCGCGAGGGCAGCCGGGGAATGCCTGGGCCAGCGGGTGACCCGCCGGCATCTTGCTCCGGGAAGCGGCGGGGGAATAGACTCGGCAGGATTTTTGTGGGTGGGGAGATACTTATGAAACCAGCAGGGTTTCGGGCAGCGGTTTTTCTGGCTGTGCTGATGGCCGTGATCCCCATGGGCGTGCGAGCGCAGGCTGGCGCGGCGATCAAGCTGACGGTGGATGCAAGCCAGGCACCCATGAAGATACTTCACAGCCACATGGTGCTGCCTGTCACGCCGGGGCCGCTGACGCTCTACTACCCGAAATGGATTCCGGGTCTCCACGAGCCCGCCGGTCCTATTGGCAACGTGGCCGGACTGAAATTCAGCGCGAACGGCAAAGCGATTCCCTGGCAGCGGGATCTTTCAGATGTATTCACTTTCCACGTGGTTGTGCCCGCGGGCGTCACGCGGCTCGACGTCAGCCTGGATTATCTCGAGCCCAGCTCGTTTGGCGGGCCTGCGGCGGGATCGGCCACCGACAAGCTGCTCGACCTGACCTGGAACCAGGTGCTGCTGTATCCGGCCGGCACGGCGTCGGCGCGGATCGTTTACCGGCCGGCGATCGTGCTGCCGCCAGGCTGGAAATTTGGCACGGCGTTGCCGGTGGAGAATCAATCCGGCAATCGCGTGGCGTTCCGGCCGGTGGCGTTGAATCGGCTGGTGGATTCGCCCCTCATCGCCGGCGAATATTACCGCGCCTACAATGTGACGCCGCCCGGCGAACCCATCCATCATGAAATCGATCTCGTCGCCGACAGCCGCGCGGCGCTGGCCATCAGCCCGGCGGTGCAGAAAGGGCTGACGAATCTGGTGGCGCAGGAGGTGAGACTTTTCGGCAGCCCGCATTATCGCGACTACCATTTCCTGGTGACGTTGAGCGACCAGATGATTCACTTCGGCATTGAGCATCATGAATCCGACGACAGCCGATTGCCCGAGCGAGTCTTTTTGTCGCCCGACGCCGGACGCGAAGCGGGCAGCCTGCTCGCGCACGAGTTCGCGCATTCGTGGGATGGAAAATTCCGCCGGCCCGCGGACCTGAGCACGCCGGAATTCGAGGCGCCGATGAAGACCGATCTGCTATGGGTTTACGAAGGGCTCACCACGTATCTCGGCAACGTGCTCGCGACGCGCAGCGGCCTGTGGACGCCCGCGGACTATCACGACTACATCGCGGGCATCGCCGCGAGCATGGGGCCCGGGCGGCCGGGGCGCACCTGGCGGCCGCTGCTCGATACGGCGGTTGCTGTGCCGGGAATGTTTTCCTTCGGAGGATGGCCGAATTGGAGCCGGGGATCGGACTACTACCCGGAGGACAATCTGCTGTGGCTCGAAGTCGCGGCCATCATCCACGACCAGAGCCACGGGCAGAGATCGATTGACGATTTCTGCCGCGAGTTTTTTGGAGGGCCGAACAACGGGCCTGAGCTGAAAACTTACACCTTCGACGATATCGTGAACGCGCTCAACCGCGTGGCGCCGTACGACTGGGCGAAGTTCTTTCACGAGCGGCTGGGTTCGACTTCGGCGCAGGCGCCGCTCGGCGGGCTCACGGCAAGCGGCTGGAAAGTCGTTTACAACAGCCAGCCGCCAGCAGCCGGAAATTCCGCGGGAGGATTAAACGTTGAGTACTCGATCGGGCTCAGCCTTCGTTCCGACGGCACCGTAACCGATTCCATCTACAACGGACCGGCCTTCCGGGCGGGCATCACCCCCGGGATGAAAGTCGTGGGGGTGAACGGACACATTTTCACGCCGGAGGTCCTGGAAGATGCGATCAAGGCCACGCGGAATGGGACGCGAACGTTAAGCCTGCTTGTCTTGAACAACGAGTATTACAAGATCTGCACGATCGAATACAGCGGCGGAGCGCAGTATACGCATCTTGTGCGCATCGAAGGCACGCCGGATTTCCTGGTTGACATCCTGAACCCGCTGCCGCCGAGATAGCAGTGGATTCGCGATTCCTGATGCCGGTAGAGGCCATCGCCGTGTAGCGCCAGTGTCCCGCCGGATTTGCCAATGCTCAGGGCCTACCTGCCCATGGCTGACTTCTCGCAGGGGCGAGCTGCCGATGGCCCGGCCCTTTGCCCTCCTTCCTTAGACGGTGCGGAGGCGCTTGGCGGGATGGCCAATCGCCACGAGGAAGATGGCGGTTTTGGCGGCGGCGTGGGGAGAGAAGAAGGCGACGACTTCGTCATCGTAAAAAGTGAGGCCGGTGGCGCCGACGCGCTGCGCGTAGGCGGCCAGATACAAGCGGCCGCCCAGGATGCCGGCTTCGAGTTGGGCGGCGCGGTAGCCGCGGTTGCCGTAGCGCTCGAGGATGGCGTCGAGATCGGCGAGGAAGAAAATGGCGGCTGCGGCGTCGCCGGCGAGGGCTTGTTCGAGGCCCAGGTAGCGGGCTTCTTCGCGGAACGTGCCGGATTTCAGGAGTTCGAGGCGCAACGGATCGCGAGCGAAAAAATAACTGCCGGGATCGAGGCCTTCGACGGCGTTGGCAATGACGTAGAGATCGTTCAGGCGCTCGCCGGGGGCGAGGAAATCGGCGAGGATGGGGCGCGTCGAGAATTCGAGGGCGGTGGAAAGCTGAGCTAGCGTGACGGGTTGCTGAGTGAAGCGGCGGGAAGAGCCTCGGCGGGTGATTACGGTTTCCAACGAATCACGGTGACCTATGGCTTGCGGTTCGTGGACCTTGGCCCCGGGATCGAACTGCGCCTGCGGGGGCATGGGGAGGGGGATTGCGATTTTCTCGGGCACAGCCAAGCGTGGCTGTGCTACTGGGGGCCTGGACGCGGCGGCGCGCCAGGTGGCTACTTCGGCTTGGCTGGCCAAGAGCGTTGAAGAGTGCATGACTCGCATTTCGGGATAGTCGACTTCTTCGGTTGAGTAGGGGACGGTCTCGAGATGGAGCGGGGGGATTTCTGAGGGCGCTGCCGCGAGAACCTGCGTATCGCCACTGCCTAGCGCGAGGACCGACAGGGCGACTTCTTTTTCCGTGTCGAGATCGAGGAGCCGATTCAGTGGGTCGTCCTCGAAACCCAGGACGACGCGCGCCGGCAGGCGGTGGGCGGCGGCCATGGCCAGGAGATTCGCGTGGATCGTGCCGTTGTCCCAGCCGAAATGGCGATAGGTGCGCGCGCCGTATTTCCAGGCGTTGCGCCAGTAGATGCCGGTGGCAACGATCGAGACGGGCGCGTGGGCGACGGCCGGCTCGGCGGCCGTGGCCGCGGCCAGGACGTGGCGCCAGTCGCCTTCGCGCAGGCGGCGGAGCGAGAAATCGGCGGGGCTGAAGTGGTAGACGCCGGCGGGAAGGGCTTCGAGATCGCTCGTGACCAGGTAAAGCTCGATTTCGTAGAGGGCGCCGGTGCAGGCGGCGGCGCGAAAGTAGATTTCGCCGCCGGGCCATGTGCGGCGGCGGGTGACGCCGGCGGAGTGGTAGAGGAGAGAGGCGAGCTGGGGAAGGCTGAGGCGAGAAAGGTACGACGTAGATGCAGCTTCGGGATCCTTCGCCCCGATGCCTTCGCGGATACGGGGCGGTCCGTATCGGGAGGATCGGACCGCTTCTCTCAGGGTGACAGGCTCTTGGTTTGTGACGACGGGGTCGAGAGCGGGGATGTTTGTGGGCGGGAAGTCGCGGGGGAGGGGGATGGGCTCGAGTTGCGGATAGATTTTGAAGGGGCTTGGATAGTTGGGCCAATCGAGTTCGCGGCCGCCATGGCGCACGCTCCAATAGGAATGGCTGGTGGCCTGGTGGTAGAGGCGGGCGGCTTCGATTTCGCGATTGAACGACGGGGACAACGACGCATCCTCCGAAAATGTCACCAAGCCTAAAATTGAAGCCTGGGGCGCCCGCCCGCGGAGCCTTTCCCTTGGAAAGTCTGTGTGACCCTCCGTGGACGGTCCGCCGGGCAAAAGATTGCCGGTGGCGCGGGCGGTTTGTTATAGCATAGAGGCTTGGGCGGCGAGCGCGCCAAGCCGAGGCCGGGCGCGACACACACGTATCCGCGGCTCGCGATGACGGGCGGTCCGATTCTTCCACACAAGGGCCGGCGGAGAGACATGACTTTCCAGAAGAGAATGCGGCGGCGGGCGAATGCGCTCCGGCGGACGCTGCGAACGTGGCGGAAGCTGGGGAAGGGAGTGGTGTCGACCGAGCACGTGGTGCTGGCGCACATCATTCCGATCCGGCGCTGCAACCTGGCCTGCACCTACTGCAACGAATACGACAAGCACTCGCCGCCGGTGGCGCTGGGGGACCTGAAGCGCCGGCTGGACTCTCTGGCGTCGTTCGGGACGAGCATCATCACGATTTCGGGCGGCGAGCCGCTGCTGCATCCCGAGCTGGACGAGGTGATCGCGCACATCCGCGGCCGCGACATGATCGCGGGAATGATCACGAACGGGTACCTGCTGACCGGGGAACGGATCGAGCGGCTGAACCGCGCGGGGCTCGAATACCTGCAGATCTCGATCGACAACGTGATGCCGGACGAGGTGTCGAAGAAGAGCCTGAAGGTGCTCGATCAGAAGCTCCGGTTGCTGGCCGAACACGCCGAATTCCACGTGAACATCAATTCGGTGCTGGGCAGCGAGGTGAAGAATCCCGAAGACGCGCTGACGGTGGCGCACCGGGCGGTGGCGCTGGGCTTCACGAGCACGGTGGGGATTCTGCACGACGGCAACGGACAATTGAAGCCGATCGGCAAGCGCGAGCGGGAGATTTTCGGCGAGATCATGCGGCTGGGCAAGCGGTCGTTCGCGCGGATCAACGGGTTCCAGTGGGACATCGCCGACGGCCGCGAGCATCAGTGGCGCTGCCGCGCGGGCGCGCGCTACCTGTACATTTGCGAGGACGGGCTCGTGCACTACTGCTCGCAGCAGCGCGGGTACCCGGGCGTGCCGATCGAGCAATACACGAAGGAGATGCGGCAGCGGGAATTTCTGACGCGCAAGGGATGCGCGCCGCGCTGCACGATTTCCTGCGTGCAGCAGGTGGCCACGATCGACAACTGGCGCGCGCCGCAGACGCAACTTTCGAGTCCCGGCCCCGGATCCGCTTCGCCGGAACTGGTGCAGTTGAGCGGGGCGAATCGGGACAGTTAGCCGGACTTCACGCCAACACAGCTCCCGGCGCGCCGAGCGCCTCCGCGGATTACCGAGAAGGGGGCGCAAGCAGCGGACGCCCCGAAAGCATGGCTTCGTAGCACACTATGCCTCCGCGCGTTCGGGTCTACACCCGCCGGAGGGCTTCGGCCCGCAGGCGGGATCCTTCGCTTCGCTCAGGATGACACGGTTAGTTTACGTAGCGACGGCGCCGGCGACACGCATCTTGCGGGCATGCGGGCCAGCACCAGTGTTCCTGTTTTTCCCACGGTTGCAAGCGTTGGCGGAGGGCGTGTGTGCGCCGGGGAATCGGATTGGGGCGATTCTCGCCGACAGGGCGGTTTCCGCAACTTTCTAAGGTAGGGCGTAGCTCACTGGCCGCACACGGGAGTAAGATACGGCGATTACCAGCGAGTTTGGGGTAAAGGCATTTCCCGGCATATTGGGGCGGGAAAACGAATTGGCGGAGGGCTTCATGCGGCGTGCGGGCATTTTGGCGTGGCTGGCTTGTGTGGTGGTGTGTCTGCTTCTGGCGGGGGCGCGGCCCATGGCGGCACAGGTGAGCACCGCGGACCTGAGCGGGCGCGTGCTCGATCCCAAGGGGCTGGCGGTGCCAGGGGCGCGAGTGCGGATCGAGAGCTTGCAGACGGGCACGGCGCACGAGATCACGACCGACGCGAGAGGCGGCTACCTGTTTCTGGGGCTGCCGCCGGGCCGATACCGGATGACGGTGCTGGCGAAAGGATTCGCGACACTGGTGAATCCGAGTCTGACGCTGACGCTGGGGCAGAAGGCCATCTACAACCCGATGCTGCGGGTGGCGGCGCAGGCGCAGACGGTGACGGTGACCGGGCAGCCGGCGCTGATTGAAACTACGCGCGGCTCGACTTCGACGACGATCGTGGGGCGCGAGATCAACGACCTGCCGATCAACCGCCGGGACTACATCAACTTCTCGATGCTGACCTCGACGGTGAAGCGCGACGATACGCCTTCGATTGGCGCGGCGCCGACGAGCGGGCTGGATTTCAACGGACAGCGTGGCCGCGGGAACGACGTGACGGTTGACGGCGCCGACGCGGTGGATGCGTCGACGGGCGGGATCCGGTCGACGGTTTCGCAGGAAGCGGTGCAGGAATTCCAGGTGCTCGAAAACGACTACGATCCGGAATACGGGCGTGCGATCGGCGGCGTGATCAACATTGTGACGAAGTCCGGCACGAACCAGCTTCATGGGAACGTTTTCGGCTTTTTGCGGAACCAGCGATTCCAGGCGCGAGATCCGTTTTCGGTGCAGGTGGATCCGGCGACCGGGCAGGTGGTTGGCGTGAAGCAGGCGTTCACGCGGGTGCAGGCGGGCGCGACACTGGGCGGGGCGCTCCAGCAGAACAAATTTTTCTATTTCATTTCCTTCGAGACGCAGCGGAGCGAGGAGACCGGGTTTTCGGACATCGGCGCCGGCAATTTCGGGCTGGCGCAGGCGACGATTCCCTGCCTCGCCAGCCCGGTGATGTTGACCTCGCAGCAGGCCTCCTTTTTCCAGCAGGCGATTCCGGCCGCTGGCGGCTGCTCGAGTCCCGCGGCGGCCCCGCTGATCGGGGCGGCGAACATTTTCGGCGCGTCGTCGGCGACGGCGCTCTACGGCGTGCCGGCGGCGACCGCGGTGCTGAATGGCACGACGGGTGTTCCGACAACGTTCCCGCTGCCGGTCGACTGCAATCCGGCTGTGCCAGGCAATTGCGGGGCGTCGAACGTGGTGCCGCTGCCCCAATCCTACGTGGGTCTGGCATCGCTGATCGGCAACTTCCCGACGACCGACAAGGAGGATCTGGCTCGATCCGGCTGGACCGGATCTGGACGCCGCGGCAGCGCACGTCGGTTCGGGTATCGATCACGCCGTCCTATCAGAGCGGGATCGAGGTGAACGCGCAGAACCAGAATTTCGGGCAGAACGCCGGGTCGCGGACGTCGGTGCAGCACTTCCTCGATCAGACGGTGGTGGGGCAGCACACGATCGCGCTGTCGAACACGCTGCTGAACGAAACTCGGTTCCAATACGCGCGGCGCGGGCTGCACTACGGCTACTCGCCGCTCGCCGGCGGGAGCAACCCGGCGGTGAACATCGTGGGCGTGGCGTTCTTCGGCCGCGAGCCGTTCTCGACGGTGGACCGGACGGAGAAGCGGTGGGAAGCGGCCGACAACGTGACGTGGATTCACGGGCGGCACTCGGTGAAATTCGGAGTGGACGCGAACCTGTTGCAGTTGCGGTCGTCGAAGCCGCAGATATTCGAACTGAACTACGGCGGCGTCTACAATTTCGGCGCGCTCGATTCGAGTTTTCTGGGGCCGGGCCTGCCTTCATTCAGCGCGGTGCAGGCTTATGGCCTCGGGATTCCGCAGGTGTTCATCCAGGGCATCGGGAAGTCGTACCAGCCGTTCGACGACAAGCAGATCGGGGCATTCGCGCAGGATAGCTGGCAGATCGCGCGCGGCCTGACGATGAACTACGGGCTGCGGTACGACGTGGGGCTGACGCCGCTCTTTCCGGCGGCGACGACAATCAACCAGCAGGCCGAGTCGGCGATGAACGTGGTGGAAGGGCTGCCGCGGGACTACAAGGACATCGCGCCGCGGTTGTCGTTCGCCTGGGACCCGACCGGGAGCGGGAAAACGGTCGTGCGCGCGGGATTCGGACTGTTCTACGGCGTGCCTCCGCTGGCGATCGCCTTCGACGCGGCGACGGCCGACGGCGCCCTGTCGAACCAGCTGGAAGCGGCGGGCGGCGCGGCGACCGGAGTGCCGGTGACGGCGAACACGGCGATCCAGACGCTGAACGCATCCTCGATTTTCCAGGGGACCGTCGGCGGCATTCCGACGATCACTGCGGCCGGATCGACGCTGTGCGGGGTGAACGCGCCGATCAACCTGGGCTACGAATGCACCCAGCAGCGATTCAATTCGACGCTGAGCGGTTCGCTCTTCGCCGACCAGAACTATCTGACCCAAGGCTTCCCGATTCCGCTCCTGCCGTTCACGCTGCCGGCGGCGAGCAATTTCGTCAACGGCTACTCGGAACAAGGCAGCCTGACGGTCGAGCGGGAATTCGCGCACAACTACAAGATCAGCCTTTCCTACACCTACATTCACGGCGTGCATCTGAACCGCTCGCGCAACATCAATCAGACCAACCCGGTGCTGCTGACGCAGAATTTCAAGAACGCGATCGAGGCCGGGCTGCCGGCGTCGAGCCCGCTCGGCGTGCAGGTGCCGGGGATTTCTCCAGGCGGTTGCCAGGTCACTTCCGGAGCGAGCAGCGTGCAGGTGATTGCGTCGGGGGCGCTGGGCCTCGGATTTGCCACGCCCAACTGCACCGGAACGCCGCTCGGCTACATTGGCACGCCGGCCGTCTTCAACTTCTTCCGGCCGTCGGGGCCGAACCCGTCGTTTGGCGGGCCGAACGCGGCGGGCTACCCGCAACTGGTGGCGCTGGCGAAGCTGGCGGGATATCCGACCGGTTTTGGCGTGCCGGTGGCGTGGAGCGACGTCGAGCAGCAGGAGTCTTCGGGGAGTTCGGTCTACAACGGATTCACGCTGTCGGTTTCGAAGCAGTTCTCGAACCACTTCCAGTTTCTTTCGAGCTGGACGTGGTCGCACTCGATTGACGATTCGACCGACCTTTCGACCCTGCTCGATCCCCAGAACAACCTCTACCCGAATCTGGAGCGGGGCAATTCGACCTTCGATCAGCGGCACCGGTGGGTGACGAGCGCGATTTTCGAGAGCCCGTACACGTGGGCGGACAAGGGATTCTTCAAGAAGCTGCTGGCAAACGCCTTCGCCGCGCCGATCATCGACGTTTCCACCGGCCGGCCCTATACCGTGCTCACTGGCACCGATTACAACATGAACTTTAGCGCGAATACCGACCGGCCGTCGGTGGGGGCGGCGGGAGCGCCGGGCTCGATCAGTTCGCCGTATATTCCGAACGTGGCGTTCACGCTGCCGAACACGTGCCCGGCGGGCATTCCGCAGACGGCGCGCTCGCCCTTCGGGCAAACGATCGCGATCCAGCCATTCGGATGCACCGGGAACCTGGGACGCAACACGTTCTATTCGCCCGGCTACTTCAACATCGACCTGCGGCTCGACAAGAAGTTCTATTTCCACGAACAGGCGAATTTCGAACTGATCGCCGACGCCTTCAACCTGCTGAACCGGTTCAACACGCTGGCGGTGAACCTGCTGTGCAATCCGGCGAGCGGATCGTGCTCGGCGGGGCAGCCTACGGCGGCGTTCGATCCTCGCCAGTTCCAGTTCGCGGTGAAGTTGAACTTCTAGTCGCCCAAACGGATTCACCGCGGAGACGCGGAGAAAACGGGAGGCCTTCAGGTTTCGGCGGGGCCGTCGGGTTCTTCGGGTTCGGGAGGTGGGCGGAGTTCGATTTCGGTGGGTTCGAGGGCGGCGAGTTCGGCGTCGGAGGAGACACCGAGATCGCGGAGGCGGCGGGCGGAGGGCAAGAGCATGTGTTCGAAGGAGCCAACGGCGCGGTTGTAGGCGCCGGCGGCGCGGTCGAGGCCTTCGCGAATCCCGCCAATGTGATCGAGGAACTTCTGGATGCGCTCGTAGAGTTCCTTGCCGAGCGAGCTGATGCGCGCGGCGTTCTGCTCCATCTGGTGCTGGCGCCAGCCGTGCTCGACCGCCATCAGCAGGGCGATCAGGGTGATCGGGCTTGCCGGCGGCACCTTTTCCTCTCCCCCTAAAGCGTCTTCGAGAAGCTGGCGGTCGCTTTCGAGCGCCGCGCTGAAAAACGATTCGCCGGGCATGAACAGGACGACGAATTCGGGCGCCGAGTTGAACTGGCTCCAATAGGATTTCGAAGCGAGCTGGCGCAGGTGAGAGCGCACCAGTTTAACGTGCTCCTCCATCTCCTTCTGACGGTCCCGCTCGCTCGAGGCTTCGGCCGCTCTGAGGAAAGCGTCGAGGGGGACCTTGGCGTCGACAGCGATGTCGCGGCCGCCGGGCAGATGAACGATCAGGTCCGGGCGGAGCCGGCCGGACTCGCTGGTGAACGTTTGCTGCTCGGCGAAATCGCAGTGGGACGACATGCCGGCCAGTTCCACCGCGCGGCGCAGCGTCAGTTCGCCCCAGGAGCCACGGATGCGCGGCTGGCGCAACGCCGTGGCGAGCGTGCCGGTTTCCTGGCGCAATTCGAGGACGCGTGCGGCCAGATCGCCGTGCGCCTGGCCGAGAGCGGATTCGGTCTGTGAAACCTGCGCGACTTGCGACTGCAGGTTCTTGAGCGCCTCGGCCAGCGGACTGACCAATCCCTCGATCGCCACTTTTCGAGTTTCGAGCTCGGTGGAAGCCTGCTGGCGCAGGCCATCGAAGCGCTCGGCGGCCTGCTTAAGGAACTGATCGCTGCTTTTGGTGAGCGCGTCGAGGGCGAGCGCTTCGAAGACGGATTTCATTTCCGCCTTCGTCAGCTCGAAGGCCTGGCGCTGCTCGGCCAGATTCTCTTCCGATTTCTCGCGCGCCGTTTCGGCCGCGACGCGCAGGGCGGATTCGGTTTCGAAGCGCGATTGCAATTCGTTGAGATTCGCGCGGAGGGATTCCGACTGGGCTCGCAGTTCCCCCTGCGTGCCCTCGAGCGTGGCGCGTCCGGTTTCGGCTTCGCGCAGCCTGGCTTCGTAGGACGAGCGCACGCGGGCATTGGCGTACAGGTAGCCGACAACCGCTCCGATCAGGAGGGCCGCCGCCGCGAGCAGAATCGCCTGCGAATTCATCGAATTACTTCCGCTCCTTTTCAGGCTGCGCCTGCGGACCGCCTGGCACGCGGAGCGACTCGCCCATGCCGGCAAGCTGGGATTCGAGCCTGGCGCGGGCCGACTCGGCATCCCGCAATTTCTCTTCGTAGATCATGCGCGCGCGGGCCTGGCCAAGGAAAAATCCGAGCGCGCCGCCGATGAGCAGCGTCAGTCCCGCAAAGATCATCGCCGATAGGATCATTTCCGCTCCCTCGTTATAGCCCAGGTGGCCGAGAGTACCACACGGGCCCGGAGTCGCTCACCTGTTGAGGTTACTACCGCTGGACCGTGGGCGGGTGGGAGCGAGGCTGAGTTGACCGAGCCGGAGGGCGACCGCAGGTCGCCCCTGCGAATGACGGTGCACATGGATGGCAGGGGTGGGACGGGACGGGCACTTGCAGCTGAGAGATGACGGCGGGACAGGGAGGATGTTGAGGCGAACGGAAGGAGTAGATTTGGGAAGCCGGGGACTATTATCTACAAAGTAAACAGGTTCGAAATGAAACAACAACCCTGCTCGCCGATAGCTAAAATGAGGCTCCTAGGAGGACTTCAGTCATGAGTGTCGTCGGCATAGTCGTTGTGGTGGTGGTGGCGATTTTCGCGGCATCTGTGTTGGGCGCCTGGCTGAGAGGCGGCACCAGCCCGGCGGGCGACAGCAAGGGTGTGCGGGAAGATATGCAGCGGCTGCTGACGGCCCAGGCGCAGGGATTTGCGGCGCAGATGGGGCAGTTGACGCAACTGGTGACGCAGCAACTGACCGACGTGCGGCGCGACCTGGAGCAGGGAGTGACTACCGCCAGTCAGATCACCGCCGGCGCTCAGCAGGACATGACCGAACAACTCCGCAGCTCAACCGAAGTCATGGACCGGCTGACCAAGCATCTGGGCGAAGTGCAGCAATCGGGCCGGGAACTGACGCAGGCGGCGCAAACGATGCAAACGGTGCTGGGCGGGCCGAAATCACACGGCGTGATCGGCGAAGCGCAGCTCGAAAGCCTGCTCGGGGACGTGCTGCCGCAGAGCGGCTACGAATTCGATTACGAGTTTTCCAACGGTGCGACGGCGACGGCGGTGCTGCACGCGGGCCGGAAACTGGTGGCGATTGACGCGGAATTTCCGCTGGACGCGTGCCGCAAGGTAGTGGAACAGGGCGAAGAGGCACGCGGCGAGTTTGCCGCGGCGGTGCGGAAGCACGTGGACGGCGTAGCCGAGACGTACATCCTCCCTTATGAGGGCACACTCGATCTGGCGCTGATGTTCGTGCCGTCCGAGAGCGCTTTCGTCGAGTTGCTGCTGACCGGAGACGATCAGGGACGCCTGGACGATTATTGCCGCCAGAAGCACGTGCTGCCGGTTTCTCCCAACAGTCTGCACGCCTACCTCGGCGCGGTCCTCGTCGGGCTGAAGGGCATGGAATTCGAGGAGAACGCCAAGCGAATGCTGGCGAGCCTCGAAACCGTGAAGAAGCAGTTCGACCAGTTCGGACAGGCGCATGCCGAACTCGGCAGCCAGCTCCGGCAGATGCGCGACACCTACGAAGAGGCGGGGCGGCGGTTCGCCAGCGCCCAGAACGACGCTGGCCGCTACGGCGCTTCCGGAACCGGCCGAAGAAGAGGCGGAAGAGAGCGCAGAACGCGGCCGCGGTTCCGGTGCAGGCTTCGAACAACGGGGCGTAGCGCGGCAAAACCTTCACGGTCGAAAACGAATCACGGGCTGCGGGATCAAGGCAAGAACGCCGGCGAGACGCCGGGGCTATAGGTGGCGCGCCGGGTTGCAGGGCCGTTTTGAACGGTGGGGTTGGAAGAAAGGCCGCAGCCAGAGTGGCTGCGCTACTTAACCCGGTTTCTCACTAACAAACGGTCACTGCGCGCAGCTTCAGGGCACTTTCCCGTCACACGGCAAAGTTAGAGGTCTAGGCGGACTACGAATGTTGTTGGGAAACCCTGCTTCTGGCGCAGTTCCGCGGCCAGGCGGCGCGCGGCCTCTTCGCTCTTCACTTCTCCGACACGAACGCGGTACAGCAGGCCGTTCGGTGAGTCGTATTCCTGAATGAAAATCGGGCCCCACTTGCTGCCGAGCCGCGCGCGCAGGCGCTCGGCGTTTTGCCGAACCGCGAAGGCGCCTACCTGCACGGTGAAATCGCCCGCCGTCGGATTCTCGCCGGAGATCAATTGCAGAACGCACCGGCGCGACGCCGGGGCCGACCATGTCGAGGGCGCGCGCGGCGCCAAATGACAGGTCGATGATGCGGTTCTTGACGAAGGGGCCGCGATCGATGATGCGGACGACGATCTGGCGGCCGTTCTGCAAATCGGTGACGCGCACGAGGGAATTGAACGGCAGCGTGCGATGCGCGGCGACCATCTTGTACATGTTGTAGATTTCGCCGTCGGCCGCGCGGCGGCCGTAGAAGGGAACGCCGTACCAGGAGGCCAGGCCCTGCTCGCTCCAACGGCCGGGCACTGGTGGCGGAACGGTGGAGGGTGGCCGCGAAACGGGCAAGCGGTGCGCGCAGCCGGCGACGAAGACAAGCGCGAAGAGAACCGCGAGCGTCAGCCATCGCCGCGTCCGGTTGCCGGTCCTCTCGGATGGCAATGCGTCAGGCCTCTCTCACACGCATCCAACTTTGCGGCCGGGGATCGCCCCGGGCGGCGAGCAGCGCGAATTGGAACTCGATCGCACGCGAGCCAGCAGTGAACCAAAACTTTTCCGGTATTATAAGAACCGCGGAAGCATCCGACAAGGAAAGCGATTGCCTCTGAGCCCGCGTTGGCGCTGGAAAATCGAACGGTGGAAACGGCAATACTTCGGCTGGCTCTCGCCGGACGAACGCGACGAGCTGCCTCGGCCGCAGATTTGTCCCTCCTGCGGGCAACTGGCGGGAGCGGGGGCGCGGCGCTGCCCGAATTGCGGCGCGAGCATGACATTTTCGCTCGCCGCCGCCAGCAAGACCTTTTCGCGGCTGCTGCCTGAGACGGCGCCGGCCAGTTATGGGATTCTGTTCTTCTGTTGCGCGATTTACGGGATTTGCCTGCTGCTGACGTTGCGGTCGGGGGCGAGCGTCGGCGGCGGGATTTTGAACATCGGTGGGATCAGCAGCCGGGTTCTGATGATGTTCGGGGCTTCGCTGCCGCTTGTCTACAACCTGATGCAGCCTTGGCGGTTCATTACGGCCGTTTTCCTCCATGCCAGTCTGCTGCATATCGGGTTCAACATGTGGGTACTGATCGACATCGGGCCGATGGTCGAGGAACTGTACGGTTCGGCGCGGTATTTCTTCATTTTCGTGGTGACGGGGGCGCTCGGGTACGTAGCCAGTTCCTTCTTTGGGTACATGAGCGTTGGGGCTTCGGGAGCGCTGCTGGGGCTGATTGGCGTGCTGCTGGCCGTCACGACCAAGCGGCGCGGGGCGGCATCGCAGATGGTGCGCAGCCAGTTGCTGCGGTGGCTGGTGTACATCGCGATCTGGGGATTTCTCTTTCCGGGCATCGACAATGCGGCGCATCTGGGCGGACTCGTCGCCGGGTTCCTGATTGGCCGCGTGATGATGGACCGGCAGCCGGCCGATGCCTCAGAACGTAAACGCGCCTACGCGCTGGGATGGGCGGCGGGTGCGGCGGTAGCGGTTAGCTTCGCCTTCATGGTCTCGCAGTTCTTCCACATCTGATAGCCGCGGCCGCGGCTACCGGTTTCGCGCTCAAAAGAATGACGTTACGCCGAGATCCTTCGGGCATCCTGGTCGGATGCCCTCAGGATGACAGCGTTTCCCCTTGGAGCTGATGTACCACCGCCTTTCAGGGCGGCATTTTTTGAGCAAGAGGGAAAAAGATGGCGGGCTGAAGCCCGCGTCTACACAACCTTTTATTGGCCGAGGCGGCGGGCTACGGTGATGCTGTAGTGGAGGCCGGAGAAGGTAGTGAAGAAGGCGACGAGCCAGGTGCAGGCATCGCGGGCGAGGCGCAGGGCGGGGTTTTCGACGAGGGCAAGGACGATCACGAGGAAGACCATGAGGATCTGGAGGCCGGTGGTGAGCTTGCCCCAGAGGCTGGGCGGAAATGCGACGTAGCCGACGGCGAGCAGAATGACGGCGGCGGCGGTGAGCATCAGCACGTCGCGGCCGAGGACGATGATCGCGAGCCACCAGCGTATCTTTCCCTCGAGCGCCAGCATGAAGAACGACGAGGAGAGCAGGAGCTTGTCGGCGATGGGATCGAGGTAGGCGCCGACGGCCGTCTTCTGGCGCAGGAAACGCGCGAGCAGGCCGTCGAGACCGTCGGTGAGGCCAGCGACGAGAAGAATGCCGAGTGCCCAGTCGTAGCGCTCGTAACGAATCGAGATGATGAGAAATGGCAGGAAGGCGAGGCGCAGGAACGTGAGTTGGTTCGGGACCGACAAGAGGTCCCGGAGACGCGCAACGCCAGGCGTATCGGGCATGCTTATGTTCCTCACTCCAGCATCGTCTTCAGATCGGGCGCGATCCGGAGTTTCGGTTCGGTGAAGCGCTGAACGTCATCGGGGGTGACGCCAGGGGCGACCTCGCGGAGCAGGAGGCCTTCACGGGTGATCTGGATGACGCCGAGTTCGGTGATGATGAGATCGACAACGGCGAGGCCGGTGAGCGGGAGCGAGCAGCGGCTCACGATCTTGGGCTTGCCGTCTTTCGTGGCGTGCTCCATCGCGACGATCACGCGCCGCGCTCCGGCCACCAGATCCATCGCGCCGCCCATGCCCTTGAGCATTTTGCCGGGAATCGCCCAGTTGGCGAGGTTGCCTTCGACGTCGACCTGGAGCGCGCCGAGGATGGTGGCGTCGACGCGGCCGCCGCGAATCATCGCGAAGGAATCCGCGCTCGAAAAATAGCAGCAGCCGGGGATTTCGCTCACCGTTTCCTTGCCGGCGTTGATCAGGTCGGGATCCTCCTGGCCTGGGAGCGGGTAGGGGCCGACGCCGAGCATGCCGTTTTCCGATTGAATGATGACCTCGACGCCGGGCGGGAGGAAATTGGGGACGAGGGTGGGCAGGCCGATGCCGAGATTGACGTAGTTGCCGTCGCGGAGTTCGAGCGCGGCGCGGCGTGCGATGCGGTTGCGCTTGTCGGCGGGATCGAGCGTGGAGCCGCCGCCTTCGGCGGAACGGAGGGTGCGCTTCTCGATCCGCTTCTCGAAATGCCCGCCCTGGAAAATCGCGCTGACGTAGATGCCGGGAACGTGGACCATATCGGGATCGAGTTCGCCGATCTCGACCAATTCCTCGACCTCGGCAACGACGCGGTCGGCGGCGGTGGCCATCATCTCGTTGAAATTCCGCGCCGTTTTCCGGAAGACGAGATTGCCCCAGCGATCGCCGCGCCAAGCCTTGATGAACGCGAAATCGCCGCGCAGAGCGGGCACGAGCAGATAGTTGCGGCCCGAGAACTCGCGGGTTTCGAGGCCCTTGGCGGCATCGGTGCCGAAGCCGGTGGGTGTGAAGAAGGCGGGGATGCCGGCGCCGCCGGCGCGAATGCGCTCGGAAAAGGTGCCTTGGGGATTCAGTTCGAGTTCGAGTTCACCGCTCAGGACGAGATGCTCGAAGCGCTTGTTCTCGCCGACGTAGGTCGAGATCATTTTCCTGACTTGCTTTTGCTCGAAGAGGATGCCGACGCCGAAATCGTCGACACCGGCGTTGTTCGAGGCGATGGTGAGATTCTTCACGCCCTTGCGGCGGACGGCGGCGATCAGGTTTTCGGGAACGCCGCAAAGACCGAATCCGCCGACCAGAATCGTCGAGCCGTCCTTCAACTCGCGGATGGCTTCGTCTGCACTCGAAACGCGTTTGTCCATCGGATCGATTCCTCAGAGTGATCTGGAAGCCGCTCTGAGCCTCCGGAGCCGGGCTTCACGGGCTGAAGCCATGACTTCCGAAGGCGAGCGTCATGCCACGGGCTACAAGAGCCTTTGCGGCGACTGGAAACGTTGCCCTCAGCGGCTAAAGCCGCATTGACGAGGGCTGCTTGCGGCACGGCTGAAGCCGTGCCGTTACGAAAAGCCGAGTTGTCACAGCACCGTTGTCGCACAGACTCTACAGGCAAGAATAGCGCGAAATCGGGTCTACTCGATATGGCGAAGGATTTTGTAGAGGCGGGCGGCGCGGTCGAAGTCCTCGGCGAGGGTACCCGTGGCGAGGCCGGCGCGGAGGCGCTTGAGGGTTGCAATCAGGCGCGCGAGGGCGTCGTCGAGCGCGGGGCTGGTGCGGCAGATGCCGGCCCAGAGATCCCAGGGGCTGCCGGCGAGGCGCAACGAATCGGCGAGGCCGGGACCGGCAAGCGTGGCCGCGGCATCACCGGCGCCTTCGAGCACCGTTTCGGCCAGGGCGACCGCGGCGAGTTGCGGCAAATGCGAGAGAAAAGCGAACAGGCGATCGTGCGCGGCGGCATCGAGCCAGGCGGGGCGCGCGCCAATCGCCTGGATCACGTCGATGAAGCGGCGGATGCGGTCGTCCTCGGCTTTGGCGGAGGGTGGCTCCGGCTCGCCAAGCTTGCCGATGAGGACGTAGGGAGCGGCGCGGAAGAGGTCGGGATCAGCGTGGTCAATGCCGCCACGTTCGCGGCCGGCGATGGGATGGCCTCCCAGGAAAAGACGCGGCGGCAGGAATGATCTGCCCGCCTGCTCGCAAACGGCGGATTTGGTGCTGGCGACGTCGGTCACCAGCGCCTGGGGCGAGACGGCGGCGGCGATTTCCGGCAGGCGGTGAATCGTCACTTCGACGGGCAGCGCCACGTAGACGAGATCGGCTTCGCGGCAAGCAGCGGCGAGATCGGGCGAGCCCTCGTCGATGGCGCCGCGCTCACGGGCGCGGGCGAGGACTTCAGGGCGGTCCCAGGCGGTGATGCGGACTTCAGGAAACGCGCGGCGGAGCGCCAGGGCGAACGAGCCGCCGATGAGTCCCGTGCCGAGAATGGCAACGCGGCGGAAGGGCGGCGTCATGGCTCAGGCCAGGCGCCGGCCGACGGCCGAGGCGATCAGGCGAAGCTCGCCCATGAGCTGCTCGAACTGTTCGAGCGAAAGCGATTGGGCACCGTCAACCAAGGCGTGGTCGGGGTCGTAGTGGACTTCGAGGAGCACGCCATCGGCGCCGGCGGCGACAGCGGCGCGGGCGATGGGAGCGACCTGATCGCGGCGGCTGGCGGCGCGCGAGGGATCGACGAGAATCGGCAGATGGGAGAGGCGGTGAACGGCGGGGATGGCGGCGATGTCGAGCGTGGTGTGCGAGGCGGTTTCGAAAGTGCGGATGCCGCGCTCGGCGAGCACCACCTGATAGTTTCCACCGGCGAGGATGTGCTCGGCCGAGAGCAGGAGTTCCTCGATCGTCGCGGCGGGAGCGCGCTTGAGCAGAACCGGTTTCTGGGTGGCGCCGAGGGCGTCGAGCAGATCGTCGTTGAGCATGTTGCGCGCGCCGACCTCGATCATGTCGATGAAATCGACGAGCATGGGGATTTCCGTGATGCCGCGCGCTTCGCTGACCGCGCGCAGGCCGTGGCGATCGGCGGCTTCGCGCAGGAGCCACAGGCCGCGCTCGCCCATGCCCTCGAAACCGTAGGGCGAACGGCGCGATTGGAAGGCGGCGCCGCGCAACACTTTCGCGCCGGCGCGCGCCACCCCCTCGGCGATGCGGTCGATCTGCGCGGCCGATTCCACGGCGCCGGGACCCGCGGCGATGACGATTTCCGGGCCGCCGAAACGGACGCCGCGCGTGAGATCGACGATGGTTCCCTCGCTGCGGAAGGCACGGCTGGCCAGTTTGTAGGGTTGGGAGACGCGGATCACTTCGCGCACGCCATCTAGGCCTTCGATTTGCCCGGTGTCGAATTCCTTCTTCACGCCGAGCGCGCCGATGACGGTGGTTTCCTCGCCGGTGGAGCGATGCACGTCGAAGCCGAGCTCGATCAGGCGGTCGATGGCGTGCTGGATCTGGGTTTCGCTGGCATACGGCTGCATCACCACGATCATCGCTCGCCTCCTTCCTTCGCGCCGGGCGCGTCCGCCGGCGGGTCGCTCTGGGCCGGCTCCATCACGTGGCGCTCCGCCGAGCGCGACTCGTCGAGAATACGCTCGAAGAGGCGGCGAATGGCGCGATTCGAGAGCGGGCCGGGATTGGCAGCCTCGGCGCGCTCGAAAATCTGGCGCTCGCGGTCGGGCTGGTAGAGCGCCATGTGGCCGGCGCGCTTGATGTGGCCGATCTCGACGACGCAGCGGGCGCGCTGGTTGAACAGCTCGAGCAGGCGGCGATCGATGTCGTCGATTTCCTGTCGCAAACGGTCGATGGCTTCTGTGGCACGCGGATCGCTATCGTCCATGGCTTCGACTCTTCAGCAGGCGAATACGCGCGGCCACGGCCTGGGCCGCGGCTGCGCCCGATTCCGCGCGCTCGATTTCCGACACCAGCGCCGAGCCTACCACGGCCGCTTCCACCTGCCCGACGAGCGCGCGGAGGTGCTCGGGCTGCGAGAGCCCGAAGCCTACGGCGAGGGGAAGCGTTGTGGCGCGGCGAACGCGGGAGACGAGCGCGGTCAAATCTTCGGGGAGCTGATCGCGCTGGCCGGTGACGCCGGTGCGCGAGATGAGATAGAGAAAGCCGCTCGAAACGGCGGCGATGAGCGCGAGCCGATCGTCGGGCGTCGTCGGTGCGGCGAGGAAAATCGTGTCGAGGCCCGCGGCGCGCAACACCTGGCGGTATTCGACCGCTTCCTCGGGCGTGAGATCGGTGACGAGGACGCCGTCGGCGCCGGCATCGGCTGCGCGGCGGGCGAAATCCTCGAGGCCCATCTGGAGTATCGGATTGAAATAGGAGAACAGGACGAGCGGCACCTCGGTCGAGCGGCGCAGGTCGGCGACGAGGTCGATGACGCCCGCGAGCGTGGTTCCGGCGCGAAGCGCGCGTTCGCTGGCGCGCTGGATCACCGGGCCGTCGGCGACCGGATCGCTGAACGGCACGCCGAGTTCGATGACGTCGGCGCCGGCTTCGGCCGCGGCGAGCACGATTTCTCGCGTGGCGGCAAGCGAAGGATCGCCGGCCGTGATGTAGGCGACCAGGCCCAGCTCGCCCGAACGGCGCAGCTCGGCGAAGCGGCGGCCGATGCGCGTCTCGGGTTGAGACTTGGCGGTAGAAGCGGCGGATTGCGGTTTTTCGGTCATGGGATTCGTTGGGGTTCAGAGATAGCGCGCGAGGATGTCCATATCCTTGTCGCCGCGGCCGGAGACATTCAAGATGACCACCTGATCGCGGCGCATTTGCGGGGCGCGGCGAATCAGCTCGGCGAGCGCGTGGGCGGATTCGAGCGCGGGAATGATGCCTTCGATGCGGGCGAGCGTGCGGGCGGCGTCGACGGCGGCATCGTCGTCGATGGCGGTGTATTCGGCGCGGCCTTCGCCCGCGAGCCAGGCGTGCTCGGGGCCAACGGCGGGGTAGTCGAGGCCGGCGGAAACCGAATGCGTGGTGGCGATCTGGCCGTCGGGCGTTTGCAGGACGTAGGTGTAGGTGCCGTGGAGGACGCCGGGGCGCGCGCCGGCGTAGCCTTCTGCCGCGGCGAGGCGCGCCGCGTGCTCGCCGAGTGCGTGGCCGCGGCCGCCGGCTTCGACGCCGAGCATCCGCACGTTCTCGTCGCCGATGAAGGCGTGGAACAGGCCGATGGCGTTCGAGCCGCCGCCGACGCAGGCGACGAGCAGATCGGGCAGGCGGCCCTCGGCGCGCAGAATCTGCTCGCGCGCTTCGATGCCGATCACCTTGTGAAAATCGCGGACCATGGCCGGATAGGGATGCGGGCCGAGGACGGAGCCGAGCAGGTAGTGGGTGGTGCGGACATTGGTGACCCAGTCGCGCATCGCTTCGTTGATGGCGTCCTTGAGCGTGCGGCTGCCGGCATCGACGCCAACGACTTCGGCGCCAAGCAGGCGCATGCGGAAGACGTTCAGCCGCTGGCGCTCCATGTCTTCGGTGCCCATGTAGACGACGCATTCGAGGCCCAGTCGCGCGGCGACGGTGGCCGTGGCGACGCCGTGCTGGCCGGCGCCGGTTTCGGCGATGATGCGGCGCTTGCCCATGCGCTCGGCGAGCAGGCCCTGGCCGAGGCAGTTGTTGATCTTGTGCGCGCCGGTGTGGAGCAGGTCTTCGCGCTTCAGATAGATGCGCGGGCCGCCCAGATGCGCGGTGAGGCGCTCGGCGAATTGGAGCGGCGTGGGCCGGCCGGCGAAATTGTGGAGCAGATCGTCGAGGCGGCGGCCGAAGTTGGCGTCGGCGCGCGCGGCGGCGTATGCGCGGTCGAGCTCCTCGAGCGGGGCCATGAGGGTTTCGGGGACGTAGCGGCCGCCGTAGGGACCGAAACGGCCGCGTTCGTCGGGGAAAGTTTTCGGTGCGGCGCTCATTGCCGTTTCCTCTTCATCTGTTCCACCTGTCGCATGAGGTCCCGCAGCTTATTCGGGTCTTTTTTGCCGGGGCGCGATTCGACGCCGCTGCAGACGTCGATCGCGTAGGGGCGCACGCTCGCGATCGCTTCCACAACGTTCTCCGGACGCAGCCCGCCGGCCAGAATGATCGTGCCGTAACGCGTGGCGCGCTTCGCCAGGCTCCAATCGAAACGCATTCCCGTGCCACCTTGCAAGCCGGGGCGGTAGCCATCGAGCAGGAACGCGGCGGCGGCCTGATAGAGCGCGAGTCGCGCGGGCGGAAAGCCGGGGCGCACGCGGAAGGCCTTGATTACCGGCCGGAACGCGGCGACCTGGCGGACGCGAAACGGGCGCTCGTGGCCGTGAAGCTGCACGACGTCGAGACCAACGGTGTCCGCAATTTCGCGAACCGTTTCCGCCGGCTCGTCGACGAAGATGCCGACCTTCACCACGCGCTTCGGCAGCCGGGCGATGATGCGCGCCGCTGCGGCCGGCTCAATGAAGCGCGGGCTCGGGCGGTAGAAATTGAAGCCGAGGGCGTCGGCGCCGGCATCGACGGCCAGGCGCGCGTCGGCGGCAGTGGTGATGCCGCAGATCTTGACGCGCGGTTCGCGGCCCCGGCCGAAGAGCATTTCAGAAGGCCTCGCCGCGGGCGAGCACTCGCAGCGCCGCACCGGGGTCTTCGGAAGTCATCAGTTGCTCGCCGATGAGAAAAGCGTCAAAGCCCGCGGCGGCGAGACGGTCGATATCGGCGCGGGTGCGCAGTCCGGATTCGGCTACGGCGACGATTTCGTCGGGAATCGCTTCGATCAATTCGAGTGACGTTTCGAGGCTCACCTCGAACGTGCGCAAGTCGCGATTGTTCACGCCGACGATCGCGGCGCCGGCGGCGAGCACGCGATCGAGTTCCGGGCGGCTATGGACTTCGACGAGTGGCTCCATGCCGAGCCCACGGCCCACGGCGAGCAGATCGGCGAGCATCGCGTCGTCTAGAATCGCGGCGATCAGTAGGAAAGAATCGGCTCCGGCGGCGCGCGATTCCCACACCTGCCAGGGATCGAACAGGAAATCCTTGCGGAGGATGGGAACGGAGGTGGCGGCGCGCACCTGTTTCAGGTGCTCGAGCGCGCCCTGGAAGAATTCCTCCTCGGTGATGACGGAAATCGCCGCGGCGCCGGAAAGCTCGAATTGCCGCGCCAGATCGGCCGGCGCGTAATCGGCGCGGAGCAGGCCACGTGACGGCGAGGCTTTTTTGACTTCGGCGATCACGCTGACGCCTTCCCGGCCGAGCGCGGCGCGGAAATCGCGCACCGGCTTCGGCGTGCCTTTTTCGATGGCCATGCGCAAGGCGATCTGCGGCAGCACGCGCTTGCGGTGATCGACAGCCGCCCTGCGGGCGGCGACGATTTTGTCGAGAATGGTGCCGGTGGCTTCAAGGGCCATGGTGTCAATCGCTCGGTCGCAAAAAGAGGAAATGGCTATGCTATTCGCCCGACGCGCACGAAGTCAATTTTTCGGTCGATGGGTGAATGCTCAGCCGAGCTCCGCCTGGAACCGAAAGACGGTGTTCGGCTGGGAAGGGGGAGTGGGCGGGGTGGTGTGAGGCAGGTCCAACAAGTGCGGTACGAAGGGCGGCGAAGCGTCACACGATGTCGAAGGTCGCGGACGACAAGTAGTGCGTTTTCACAGGAGTACGGTTTTTGAACCGTCACATTTTCGGGGTTTTCGTGGTGTGCGTTTGGAGGGAATTGGGCGCGAATTGGCTCGGAAAATTCTGCACGCTTGCTTCGCAGTAGGCTAACGGGAAAGGTGAAACTCCGGCAAGAGGATGATGTATGTGAACTGCCTCGGTCTTCCAAAACCGAGGGCCAAGGAACCCAAGATTCCGAGTCCGAGCCAGTGCCGCACGCCCTGTGGTCTCCATACCGTTCACATTGAGACCATGTGAACGTGCCGAAAACCGCGACCAAAGACGCCCCCTCTGCAAAAAACGCAAAGAGGGCGGCACCCTTCAATTCCGGGCGGAAAACCGCCCCGAGGGTGCGCCACCCGCCTCCTTTCCTCCGAGCCTTGGTCGTCTAACCGCAACCAAGTCTACTCGGTCAAAGGGGCCTGAAACCTCATCCAATCAGCCCAGTGAATTTGTGATCCGGATCGTACGAGAACGTCGCTGGCGTCGTGCACTTATTTTACATTCGGTTCGGTTTTGGTTGGACTCGCTGTACTTTTGCGGGCCTCGCAGGCGCTTACGGGGATTAGTATCACTCCGCTTTGCAACTTGACTGCATCAATGGTGCTCTCGTCAAACGTTCCCTTCGTGTAATCGGCTGCTCTAATTCCTAATTGGGAATTGGGGAGAGGGGGACGATCGTTGCAGGTCGTATAGTCGCCTACGTGCGTGATTTTGCCTCGGTAATTTGCGAACTGGCATCGATCAACGTTCCGCTGGCTGTCTAGCCAGCAACCAACAAACTGTCCTCTAGGCGACCAGTCCAAAGGCGCAGGCGGGCCTTCCACCCACACCGAGCCCGATGGCCAATGCTCCGGGACTTTGGGTGTCAGCGTCGCCCACCAAAATCGCGCTATGACACAAATCACGCTCAGGATAAGAACCGCAAGGATGATGGCTCCGGTTGTCTTCAGCGTTCGCATCAGTCGTATGTGCATGTGGTTTCAGGGCCGTTATTGCCCTGGACGGTGACGCAAGCCTTCTGTTTCTGGATTTGCATGAGATCGAATTCATCGTTCTGAAACGGCGTGAGTTCATTGAACAGGGAGTTAGGTCGAAAACCCATCGAGAGAGAGTTCACTTGTTGGGCGGGTGGGCCAGCCTTTCGCGTGTAGTCTCTTGTATCGCGGCATTGCATCCAAGTGGACCGGCTTCTTGACTCGTCGGCGTGGCCGATGATAGCACTCCCGTCAGCTATCGCCGGAGGGCTTCTCCGCTTTGGTTCTGGCACTGGAATTTGCGGGTGCCGCATCCTTCGCGGGGTTGGCGAAGGGTGCGCGGCCTTGTTCATAAAGAATCGCCTCGAACGCCGATACGGACACCCTCATCTGCAATTCATCGCCTGCAGTTGCTACCGCCGGCGTCCGTTGCTGAATTCGGAGCGAAGGCTGGCCGGCAGAGTCCCGCCAGTACAGCAAGCCGCTGGACGAATACGACGTAGAATGGACGGTACCGGACGCAAGGCTAGGCCGGGTCGGCGACTTCGTCCAGCAGGAGCGGCAGGCCCAGCTTGTCGGTGTATTTGGGGCAGAAATTCTCGAGGTCGTAGAGGCGCGCGGCGTCGACTTTGCGCGAAGGACCGTGCGGGAGCGGCGCGCACGCGTAGCGGCCGCCGCGCACGGCGGCCATGCAACCGCGCTGGCCGCGGCGAACCATATCGATGGCCATGCTGGCGTAGGTGAGCGAAACCATCTGGTCGAGCATGTCGGCTTCGCCGCTGCGCAGATCGTAGGTGAGGTCGCTCGAGATCGAGTCCTCGTGGGCGCGGATGCGGATCTGCTCGGCGAGGGCGAAGCCGATATCGGCTTTCTTGCGGTGGCCGTAGGCGTCGGCTTGGCCGAATTCGGCGGTTTGAAGCCCCTTCCAATGGGCGCCTTCGGAGGCGACGACGAAACTGTAGCGGCTGGGATTGTGGCGCTTGTCCTCGACGAGCGTGCGGATGAGGCTGTCGAGATCGAATTCCACCTCCGGGAGCACGCAGCGGCTGAACGTGACGTAGGCGGCATAGAGCGCCGTGAAGCCGGCGTCGCGGCCGAAGATGCGGAAGACGCCGATGCGCTCGTGCGAGCCGAGCGTGGTGCGCTGGCGATTGATCAGCTCGCGGGCGCGGGTGATGGCGGTGGAAAAGCCGATGCAATACTCGGTGCCGGGAACGTCGTTGTCCATCGTCTTCGGAATGCCGATGACGGCGATGCCCTGCTCGTCGAGCACGTGCGTGTAGCCGAGCGTATCGTCGCCGCCGACGACGATCAGGTAATCGAGGTCGAGCGACTTGACGTTGTCGAGGACGATCGGCGTGAGATCGAAAACGTCCTCGCCGACGGCCAGCTTGGCGGCTTCGCGCGGATCGAGATGCGCGGGCAGGAGCTGGCGGCGCACCCGGCGCGGATTCACACGCGAGGTGTGCAGAATCGTGCCGCCAGTCCGATCGATGCTGTGGGTGTTGGCGGTGTCGAGACGCAACAGGTATTCGCCTTCGTCGCCGCTGCCCGGGCGCGTATGCGTCAGGCCCATCCAGCCGCGCCGGATGCCGACGATTTCGCACGCGAGCGATTCGGCCTCCGCCACGATGCCTTTGATCACAGAGTTGAGGCCGGGAACGTCGCCCCCGCCGGTAAGAATGCCGATTCTCCGCCTGGCAGCCACGGTATCCTCCTGCTGGTACCACTATACGGCTGTTCGGGGAGAGATTTGGAGAGGGACGTACGAACAAACCAAGGCGCTACGAAACAGCAGGCGGAAAGGGACTCTTCGATGAGGGTCGGCGCGAAAAAATACGCCCGCGCAGGTCGGTCTATTTGCCGCTCAGAGAAATTCCTGATACAGCGTCCCACCACGGCCGGCCTGCGCGAGCGCTTTTTCAGCCTCTAGGACTGCAGAACTTTATAAGTGCAGATAAATCCTAGATCCCGCGCCAAACAGGTCGTGGGCGGCCCTGCAATCACCCACCAGCTTCTGTGGGGTCCAGACCGGACCGCTAGAGGCATGGTACGCAGAAATATCCCTGTGGTCAATAGGGTTTCCTTAGAATTTACACCAGACTGTTTGGCACGCGCGGGTCAGCGCTTGGCAGAGCGGCCGGCGATCAGGCGGTTGGCCTCGGTGTACGAGATGGTGTCGCGAGTGAACGAGGTGTAGGTGCCGGACTCGGCCAGTTCGCGGGCGATCCTTTGCGTGAGCGCCATAGTGGCGCGCATCGGGCCCGAGCCCATGCTGACGCGGCGCACACCCATCCGTTCGAGTTCGCCTACGTGCGGCGTCGAGGGGCCGGCGAGGATGTTGATGGGGCCGTTGATCTCGCGGACGAGGCGGGCGATCAGGCCGGCGTCAGTGGCGCCGGGGAGAAACAGGCAGTCGGCACCGGCTTCGCGGTAGGCGTTGGCGCGGCGGACCGCTTCGTCGAACTGCTCGGCGGGGCTGCCGATGCCGGCCAAGTAGACGTCTGTGCGGGCGTTGATGACGAGCGGCACGCCAGCCCGCTCACCGGCTTCGCGGGCCGCGCGGACGCGGTCGGATTGCAGGCCGATATCGATGAAATTGCGCTCCTCGAGAGCGTCTTCCAGGTTCATGCCCACGGCGCCGGCGGCAATGGCCGTGCGCGCCGTTTCGGCCGCCGATTCGGGCGTGGGGCCGTAGCCGGCCTCCATATCGGCGGTCACTGGCACCGCGACCGCGCGCGTGATGCGGGCGACGGCTTCGGACATCTCCTCGCGGGAGATGCGCTGGCCGTCGGGATAGCCGAGCGAATTGGCGATGCCTGCGCTGGTGGTGGCGATGGCGGGGAATCCGGCCTCTTCGACGATGCGGGCGCTTGCGGCATCCCAGGCGTTGCAGAGCACCAGGATTCGCGGGCCGGCGTGGAGTGCGCGGAGCCGCTCGGCCTTTTCCCGTAATGCATTTGTGGTCATCGGAATCCCCCAGTTCTGAACGTCTTCGAAGCTAGGCTCTTGCGGGCAGGCGGTCAACGGCCAATCTGGCCTGTGTCGCGGCCGGCCTGGGGCGAGGCCGGCAATTCGGTCAAGAGATAGAGATGCGACGAACCGCCTGCCCCACGCGGGAGGATGCCGCCTACCTCTCGGCAAGTTCCGGCCAGGGCGACCCATCGGGTCGCCCCTACGGGGTGGTGGGATGGCGAACTGGCGGGATCGCCCGCCGGGAGCCCGCAAATTCTCCATAGCGGGTGCCGGGGTGGTTCCGCTACAATCGCGACGGTTGCCACAAATGAGCCAATCTCCCCGGCACCACCCGATTCTCGTTTCGCTCAGCCTGCTTCTCACCGCGATTTTGCTGTCGAGCTGCGGCTCGGCGCCACGGCCGCAGCAGCCGCCGACGACGCCAACCACCATTCCCGGACTGCAGGAAGCGATCCAGAAGATTTTGACCCGCGACCACGTTCCGGGCGCCGGAATCGCGCTGGTGAACAAGGACCAGGTGATCTGGGCCGGCGGCGTGGGCGAGGCGCGACTGGCGTCGCACACGCAGGTGACCGCCGACACGATGTTTCGTGTGGGCTCGATCACGAAGACGTTTGTGGCGCTGGCGCTGCTGAAGCTGCAGGAAGAAAAGAAAATCGATTTGAACGCGAAGCTGGCCGACATCGCGCCAACGCTTCCCTTCCGGAACCCGTGGAGCGCGACGAATCCGGTGACGGTGGCCGACGTGCTCGAGCACACCGCCGGCTTCAACGACATGCTGCCGAGCGAGGTCTACAACGTTTTCGGGAAGACGGACATGGACCCGTTCGAAGTCTCGGAGCGGTTCAAGCAGACGCTCGTCTCGCGCTGGCCGCCGGGCACGCGCATGGCCTATTCCAATCCCGACTACGGCGTGGCGGGCTACTTTGATCTGGAAAGGGAGCCACGAGCAGTTCGGCCCCTACATCGAGCAGAATATTCTGCAACCGCTCGGGATGACCGTCAGCGACTTCACGCTCACCGACAAGATTTACGCGCAGCTGGCGCAGGGCTACGACGGGAACCCGCCGCATCCGGTGCCGTACCTGAACATTTATCTGCAATCGGCCGGCGACTTGAAATCCTCGCCCGCGGAGCTGGCCAAGCTGGTGCACATGTTCCTCGACGGCGGGAAGGTGGGCAACCAGCAGATCGTCAGCGCCGATTCCATCGCGCGGATGGAGTATCCGCAAACCACGCTGGCCGCACGCAACGGGCTGAAATACGGATACGGTTTCGCCAACTACTCGACGCTCGACGGGCCGGTGGTGCAGCACGGGCACGACGGCGGCATTTCCGGTTTCCTTTCCACCTACAGCTACATGCCGGATCAGGGCGTGGGCTACGTCGCGCTGATCAACAGCGATTCCGGCGGCCAGGCGCTGCACGACATCGACCAGCTGCTCGCGCGCTACCTGCTCGCCGGACAGACATTGCCAACTCCGCCCAGCGCCGACGTTCCCGAGGCGCAACTGCTGCCGCTCGTCGGCTACTACGAAAAGGAAAATCCGCGCGAGCAGATGACCGCGTTCCTCGACAACCTGCTCGGCGGCCTGCGCGTCTCGCTTTCGAACGGCCACTTGTATTTGAAAGGCTGGTTTGGGCCGGCGCAGGAATTGGTGCCGACCGGCAACAATCAGTTCCGCACGGAAAAGCAGGCGGCAGCCAGCATGATTTTCATCACCAGCCCCTCCGGCCAGGAGATTTTGTCCACGGGCGGACCGGGGAGCTTTTTCGGTGTGCGGCGCGGGGAGTTGTGGCCGTTCCTGCGGATCGTGCTGGTGCTGCTGGCGCTGCTGGCGATTGCAAGTTCGTTCGGTTTCGCGCTGTGGTGGATTCCGCGGAAGCTGCTCGGAAAGATGAAGGGCGTGAGCGGTCTGTCGCTGCGCGTGATGCCGCTGCTGGCGGGCCTCAGTTTGCTGGGCGCTTATCTGATCCTTTCCTGGACGCCGATCTGGGTGCTGGGCACCTACAACATGGCGTCGGTGGGCGTGTGGCTGCTCACATGGATGTTCGCGGCGTTTGGTGTGCTGGGGCTGATCCTGGCGTGGCCGGCACATTGGCAGCCCGTGAATCGCTGGGTCTTCTGGCATTCGGTCGCCGTGTCGATCGCCTGCTGCTGCCTGACGGCATACATGGCGTATTGGCATTTGCTGGGCATAATGCTCTGGAAGCCGTAAAACCTCACGGCGCAGCGGCAGGCGCGCTCCCCATGCGAGGGCATTGGGTTTGGTAGCGCAGCCACTCTTGATGTCATAACGGAGCCGGCTCCTTGCGACCGAGTAGACTTGGCGGTGAAGGCCGACCAAGGCTCGGAGGAAAGGAGCCGGGCAATGTGGATTATAGGCTGCGATTTGCACACGCGGTATCAGCAGGTGGCGGTTTTGAACACGGCGACCGGGGAGACGATCGAGCGACGGCTCGATCACGAAGGCGAGCAGGTGCGGAGCTTCTACGCCGCGCTGGAGTCTCCGGTGCGAGTCGGGATCGAAGCGACCGGTGCGGCCGGTTGGTTCGAGCAGTTGTTGGGTGAGTTGGGCCACGAGTTGTGGGTCGGCAACGCGGGCGCGATTCGGGCGGCCGAGCCGCGACGGCAGAAGACCGACGTGCGCGACGCGCGTTTGCTGCTGCGGTTGTTGACCGAGGATCGCTTTCCGCGGATCTGGCTTCCGTCGCTCGAAGAGCGGGACGTGCGGCAGCTGCTGACGCATCGCTCGAAGCTGGTCGGCATGCGGACGGCGCTACGCAACCAGCTGCAGGCGCTGGCGCTGGGCCAGGGGCTGCGGCTGGGCCAGCGGTTGTGGGGCCCGGCGGGCCGGAGCGCGCTCGAGCAACTGGCGCTCGGCGAACGAGCCGCCGCGCGGCGTCACGATCTGCTCGAACTGCTCCGCTCGCTCGATGCGCGGATCAAGCAACTCGACGCCGCGGTGGAAGTCGAAGCCCGGCGCCGGCCCGACGCCGTGCGGTTGATGGAACAGCCGGGCGTGGGTCCGGTGACAGCGCTCGCCTTCGTGCTGATCGTCGGCCCGGTCAGCCGGTTCCGGTCGAGCCGACAGTTGATCAGTTACCTGGGACTGATCCCGAGCGAGGATTCCTCGGGCGGCCGCCAGCGCCTGGGACACATCAGCAAGCAGGGCAATGTGATGTTGCGCTGGCTGCTGGTCGAAGCCGGGCACACGGCCGCGCGGCACGATCCGGAACTGCATCGTTGCTACACCCGTTTGAAGCACCGCCGCGGCGCCAACATCGCCAAGGTCGCCGTGGCCCGCAAGCTGGCGGTGCGGTTGTATTGGATTCTGCGCTCGTCCCAACAGACCAGCGTGGAAGGTGACCGGCAGGGCAGCCCGGCCACAGCCATGGTGGGGGCAACCCCATCGCACTCTTGATTGGGCGCCCTGCCTCTCCCGAGCGATCGGGAGAGTTCGCAGAAGAGATCATGGTCGGTAGTCGGTGACCGAATAGATGGCTGGTGGCACCAACCAGTGGCCACCGCAGGATCGAAAGCGACGAGCCTTGGTCGGACGAGCAAAAGATCCTGGTAAGAAAAAAAACAAGAGCCACCGCCGCTCTCCGCTACAGGTGTCTCTTGACAGAGCCGGCTCCGTTATAGATGGCTGCGGCTTTTGAATAATTTTCGGATTCTCTGGATTGCGCAATGCCAACGTGGCTAGATTGGGCGGGATAGCTCATTTTTCCCGTCCGAATGTATCGGAACACAAGGCCGCGGCCAGGAGTGGCTGCGCTACATGACCTCAATCCGAGGCATAGGCCTGGCGGCAGGCTTCGTGTTCGCGGCAGGTGGGGGCGCAATTGGTGAAATCGATGACGATGTAGTTGTGGCAGGCGGAGCAGACGATGCCGTACATCGTCTCGACGTAATCGCCGTGCGCGGTTTCTTCGGTGTGTTTGCGGCGGGCTTCTTCTCGCGATACGTGCATCGGGAATTCTCCTCGGGTTCGCTCAAAGCTTCGAGTCAGGGTTTCCAGTCGGCCATGGCCGTGAAACAGTAGAGCGGAAAAACCTCGCGAAAGACGCGCTCGACTTCAGACGCGAACGCCGCGCGGCAGGCCGCCGCAGGCGTCATTTTGCGGCGCACCACCCAACCTTTCAACTTCTTCCATTCGTCCGGCTCGACCGGCCAGCCTGAATGTTTGGTCCACTCGCCTCGCTCGCTGGCGTACCAATAACTTTCGAAGCGGCGGCCGATCCGTCGGCGCTGGCGATCGAGCCAGGCTTGGTGCTCGCCAACACGAGGAAGCACGAGTTGCGCGGTGGGCGAGCGCCGGCCGCTGTGGTAAAGACGTAGCCCGACGGTAACGACTTCGGCGCCCACGCCGACGTAGAGCTGGCAGTCGCCGTCTTCGGGTCCCACGGGCACGGCGAATTTCAGATACATCTGCGGCCGATAGGGCGATTTGTCGCGCGCGAAGCGAATATCGCGGTTAATGTGCGAAAAATTGCGCCCGGTGCGCCCGCTCACGTCAAAGCCGGGATCGAGGCGCAGCACGGCCGGCGTGAGCCGATCGAGCAGCTCGCGCATCGGCGCGACAACGGCCTCGCGATATCGGTCGCGATTACGATCCATCCACGGCTTGCGGTTGTTGCGCGCGAGCTCGCGAAAAAAACGGAACGTTTCGGGACAAAACACCGCGGCGGCCACTTCATTTTTCCTTTTCGGCATGATACGGACTTCGCGGCGAACCGTTTGCATTGCGACGGGTGCGGCGAGCACCACCAGTATAACGCCCAGTTCCTTTCGTGGCGGAAGCCCGCGGTTTTCATGACGAGGCCAAGGCCTTTATTCATGCGGCTTCCATGGTGTGAGGAACTCTCCCGAACCTCTACCCAATCGCGTACTAGCAGGGTAGACTCTTGGCCGCTGGAAAGAACAGAAAACGGGTCCGGTCTGACTGCGATTGCGGGAGACAAAATGACTCGATTTTGGGTGGCAATGGGAGTGATGGTTTGCATGGCGGCCTCGGCGCTGCCGGCCGCGGCGCGGAAGAAGCCCAATCCGAGAGCTCTTACTCTTTTCAAGAATGCCATTCGGGCGTCAAACCTCCAAGCGAAGAACGGAACACCTTTCCGGTTGCAGGCCGAGGTGCACGTTTTCGGCACCGTAGGCGGACAGGCCGGCGGCATGGCGATCAAGTTCTGGGCCCCGGACGACATGTCCCGCACGGAGACGATAATGACCGGTTACAACCGCGTTGTAGTCCGCAATGGCAAGAAAAGCTGGACGAAGGCCAGTTCCGAGTACGCTCCCTTCCCCGTCTCGGCGACTTGGTGGGCCATGAAATTCGACGACGATCTCCAATCGGTACTGCGGGGCGCCGTGAACCCGCCATCAACGAAACTGACTTCGAGGCGGCAAAAAGAAAAAAGGTTCGATCTCGGAAAGCCCAAGAGGGTAGAAGGGACGAACGTGAAATGTGTTCAGGTGAAGGGTGCGCTCCAACTGAAGAGTGTCTATTGCTTCGATTCGGTAAACGGTCTCCTTACTGAGATCCGGGGCGTAAACTACGGATTGCGATACGAGTACGGCGAGTATCAAAGGTTCGGAACGAAAAGCTTCCCCAGGATCATTCGCGTTTTTTATGCTGACGGTACACAACTGCTGGACATCCGAATCGACGAGATTGATTCCCTGCTGAAACCCGGTCCGAAGCTGTTCCTGCCCCCTCCGGGATCGAAAATGGAAAACGCGGAAGCCGGATGCGGGAAAATGGTGCCGACAGCCGAAAAAGTGAAATCGGCGAAACTGTTCAAAATGGTGCAACCGGTTTATCCGGCTAAGGCCAAGCAACTGAGGATCTCCGGACGGGTCGAGATCTATGCACTGATTGGCAAGGATGGCACTACGCACGCGCTGTGGGTGTTGGAGTCCCCCGCGCCCATGCTGACTGCGGCGGCGCTCGACGCGGTGCGGCAGTGGCGATATAGTCCGACAACGTTGTGCGGCAAGAAGGTCCCGGTGGGTACGGTCATTACCGTAATCTTCACCTTGGGACAAGCGCCGTGATGTCCCGCGGTCGCCTCGCCTGCCTGGACACATTACTTAGTGTCTCCTGAGGGCGCGCCCTGGATGTACGCGCTTCGGCAAAATGAACCGGAAGCGAGGACATATAATGAGATCGGCAACCTTCAGAATCGGGCTCCTGTTTGTTTTGGGGCTGGCGGTTGTTGCGACGACGCGCGCGGCGGAAAAGCATCCTTTTGGCGTCGATGACTGGGCTTTGCTGCGCAGCGCGAATGCGGTCGCCGTCTCGCCGGATGGCGATACGATTCTGTATCGCGTGGATTTCGGCGGAATGAAAGGGCCGGAGAATCACGAATGGTGGACCATCCGCGTGGACGGTTCCGGCGCGCGCGAACTCAAGCTACCGAAGGAGTTCGAGGCGTTCGGCTTTACCGCCGATGGCACGTCGCTCTATGGGGCGTTCCGCTCGAAAAAGACCGAGGAGCGGGCGCAGTTGGCCGTGGTGAGCCTCAAGGGCGGGGCGCCGCGCCTGCTGACGCACCTGGCTTCCGGAATCAAATCGGCGCAGCTTTCGCCTGACGGGACGCGCTTCGCCGTGCTGGCCGATCCGCGCACGCCGGATCCACGCGAGAAGGTGCGCATCATCGTCACGAATCCCGAGACGAGCGTCTACGTGGTGAACGCGGACGGAGCCCAGGGCGGCTGGTGGTGCTCGTCGCTGCACGATATCGCGCAGGTGGCCTGGTCGAGGAGCGGGACCGGGCTCGCGGTGGAATCCTCGACGCCGAAGATCGGCCATCATTTCATCCACAGCTCGATCGACGTTTGCACGGCGAGCGGGCCGCGGAGCGTGGCCGAAATCGCGAACGCCGTCGCCAGCATCGGCTGGATCGACGGCGACCGGCGAATCGCGTTTCTGAGCACCACGACGAACGTGCTCACTCCCGACCACGTCTGGACGGTCGCCGCCGGCGGCGGCGCGGCAACCGACGCCACGCCGAACCTCAAGGGCTCGGCCGCCGCGCTCACCTCCGATCCGCACGGGCACGTGTGGGTGCTGGTGGCGCGCGGCGTGCGCCTCGAAGTGGACGCGTTCTCGAAGGGCGCGCTCACCCCGCGCTACCGCTGGCCGGGAGGCATCGTGGCAGGTCTGCCGGTATTTCCGGAGGTATCGAGCGCGCGCGACACGCTGGCGTTCACCGTGGGCAATCCCACACACGCGCGCAACGTCGCGACGGTGAAGGAAGACGGCAAGCTCGAACGCATCACTCACGAAGGCGACGACCGGCTCGCCTCGGTCGCACTCGGCCCTGTGCGCGTGGTGAATTGGAAGGGGCCGGAGACGCCGCTGCAAGGCATCGCGACGTTCCCGGCTGGCTACGTGCCCGGGCGGCGCTACAAGTTTCTGGTGCTGCCGCACGGCGGGCCGGAAGCGAACGACGTGCTCGGTCTCGACACGCTTTCGCGGTTGGTGGCGGGGCTGGGTTACGTGGTACTGCAGCCGGAGTATCGCGGCTCGACCGGCTACGGCTCCGCGTTCCTGAACGCCATTTACCAACATTTCGGCGATCGCGCCTACCAGGACGTGAACAGCGCGACCGATTACGCCATCGCGCAGGGCTGGGCAGATCCGCACCGGCTGGCGATTTTCGGCTGGAGCGCGGGCGGCTTCATGACTTCGTGGACCGTCACGCAGACACATCGCTATCGCGCGGCGATCGAGGGCGCGGGGATTACCGACTGGCTGAGTTTCATTCCTACGAGCGATATCGCGCAGACCGATTACGACGCTCGCTGGCCCGAACACGATCCCCAACCGTTCCTGAAATTCTCGGCGGTGCAGTTCGCCGACCAGGTAACCACGCCGCTCCTGATCATGGACGGCACGGCCGACCTGCGCGTGCCCACGTTCCAGGGACGCGAATTTTTCATTCTGCTCGCCGAGCGGAAGAAGACGGTGAAACAGGTGCTCTATCCAGGCTCGCCACATTTTCCGGTGCTGTGGGAGCAGCGGCACAGCGTGTGGAATCAGATTCGCGAGTGGCTGGATAAGTACAACCCGTAGGCGTCAGGTGCGGCGACTCCATGCATCCGTAGGGGCGGGTTTGAAACCCGCCCCTACAGCCTCTGCGGCGAAATGATGGAAGGTAAGGATTCGGTCCCTGGTGTGGCACCCACCAATCCCCCGGTTCCTCTTCCGCCCGTGTCTGTGATAGGTTTCAAGGCTCGCGGCGAGTTCTGCAGGATCCGGCGCGCGATTTTTTCAGGAGCAGGCGATGAATCGACTGTGGGCTATGAGCCGCCGGCTGTTGGCGTGTCTGGCTCTGCTGGCTGGCGTGGCGCCGTCCGCGCGTGCGCAGGGACCCGCGACGGCGGGGGCGCATTCGTGGACGCCGTCTGACGTCATCTTCCAGCAGAACGCGGCTGATTTTCGCGTTTCGCCCGACGGGCACTGGGCCGTTTGGGTGAAAAGCGCGATGAATCGCGAGAGCGACAAGCGGGCGAGCAATCTGTTCCTTTCGAACCTCGAGAACGGCCAGGAAATCCAGTTGACGCGCGGCAACGACGTGGCCGTCAGCCCGCGCTGGTCGCCCGACGGCAAGCTGATTGCTTTCCTCTTCACGCGCAAGCCGGCCGATGCGAAGCCTGGCGCGGAAGAGGCGCGGCGGCAGATCTGGCTGATGAACGCCGAGGGCGGCGAGCCATGGCCGCTGACGCATCTTTCCCGCAACGTCGAAATGTTCGAATGGTCTGGCAATCACTCGATCGTCTACAGCGCCGAGGAGGATCCGGCGCTGTGGGAGCAGGAAACGCGCGCCCACAAGGACGATACGCGCGCCATCGAGAACGCCGCCCGCACGCCGCCCGTGCGCCTGTTCCGCGTGAGTGTGCCCGATGGCGAGGTGACGCGGCTGACAACCAACACCGACTGGATCCGCAATTTCGACGTTTCACCCGACGGGCATTGGGCCGTGACGGTGAACCAGCAGGAACTGGCCTATCGGTGGGACCAGAAGACGCTGCCGAAAACTTTTCTCGTCGATCTTTCGAACGGCAAGCAAAAACAGATTTTTTCGGAAGGGCGCATCGCGCCCTTCGTCGTGAAGTTCGCGCGCGACGGCTCGGGCATTTACGCCGTCGCGCCCTATTCCACTTCGCCGCGATTTCTCACCGCGACAATCAACCTCGTCTACTTCTACGCCATGGCGAACGGCAGCGTGACGAAAGTCGATCTCCACTGGGAAAACGCGCTCGGACGCGGATTCCAGGTGATCAAGGGCGGTTTCATCGCGCTCCTGGCCGATGGCGTGCGCTTCCGGCCGGCACGGTACGTGCGCGAGGGCGGCGCTTGGCGGCAGGAGTTCCTCACCGGCGAGCACGACCGAAACATTTTCGGCTTCGAGCTGGGGCCGGACGGGCGAACGTTCCTTTACGAATACACGACGGCGAGCACGCCGCCGCAGTGGTTTCGGGCGACGCTCGCGGGCACTTCGATCGGCGCGCCGCTCGCGATCACGAAACTGAATCCGTCGTTCAAGGACAAGGTGATCTCGAAAACGGAGATCGTCCACTGGAAGGGCGCGCTCGACCAGACCGTCGACGGCGTCCTCTACTACCCGCACAACTATCAGCCCGGCCATCGCTATCCATTGCTACTGATGATTCACGGCGGGCCAACCGGTTACGACGTGGACGGCTGGGAGCAGAGCTGGGCGTATCCGATGCAGCTTTACACCGAGCGCGGCGCCTTCGCGCTGAAGGTGAACTACCACGGCAGCGGCAATTACGGGCTGAAGTGGGCGGAATCGATCTGCTGCGGCAAATACTACACGCTCGAAGTACCGGACATCGAGAAGGGCGTTGATTCGCTGATCGCCAAGGGGTTGGTGGACCCGAACGAAATCGCGACGATGGGCTGGTCGAACGGCGCCATTCTCTCGATCGCGCTCGCCGTCGAGGATCCGGATCGCTACAAGGTGCTCTCGGAGGGCGCGGGCGACGTCGAATGGATCAGCGACTGGGCCAACGTCGATTTCGGCGAATCGTTCGACGCCTACTATTTCGGCGCGAACCCGATCCAGAATCCGCAACTCTACGTCCAGAAATCCCCGTTCTTCCGCATCTCGCGGCTGAAGGCGCCAACGATCATCTTTCAGGGCATGGAAGACCGCAACGTGCCGACCGACCAGAGTTGGGACCTCTATCGCGCCATCTACTGGACGAACAAGGTGCCGTATCGCTTCTTCCTGTTCCCCGGCGAACCACACGGCCCGCTGAAGGCCACGCACCAGTTGCGCAAGGTTCGCGAGGAGTTGGCGTGGTTCGAAAAATATTTCTTCCATGCCGGGCCGCCGCCCAACGAATCGGTGAAACGCGGGTCGCTGCTCGACGCGATGATCGACAGCCGCCATGCAGGCAAAAATTACGGCATCGAATTTCACAACGTGCTGATTCCGCAGGTTGTGCCCCATGGACTTCTAGAAGTCGGACGGTTCGAGGTGACGCGCGCGCAGTTTGCCGCTTTCGATCCCCACTACACATTTGCGCCCGGCACGGAAAACTTTCCGGCAAACGACATCAGCTTCACGCAGGCCAAGGACTTTTGCGCCTGGCTCAGCAAACTGACCGGCGAAACCTATCGCCTGCCCATCGAGGCGGAAGGCAAGAAGCTCTACGAGCCGAGCACGAAGGACAACACGCTCGATTATTGGGCGGGCTATCCGATCAATCCCGATGATATGCACCGGCTCGACTCGATGCTCGATACACTGGCGCCCGGCGCGCTGCTGCGGCCGGTGGGCAGCTTCCCGGGCGTCGCGGGACCGGGCGAACCGGACGTCTACGATCTGGGCGGCAACGTGGCGGAATGGGTGACGAAGCCTGGCGGCACGGGCGAAACGCTCGGCGGCAGCGCCGATCGGCCGGCCGATCCCAAAGCGCGGTATCGCGCGGCGGATGCTTCCTATACGGGCTTTCGTGTGGTGCGAGCGGCGAAGCCGTAAGTGAGAGAGCTTTCCGCAGGCGGGCGACACCCAGGCGCGCATGAAGGGTGGCCCCTCGTAGGGGCCGCGATCTGCTCCGGGACACAGCTTCGTGAGCCACGAAGCCTCGACGCGTTCGAGGTCCTTCGCTTCGCTCCGGATGACAGGATTTCACCGCAGCAGTTACCGTGAGGTGTGCGCCTTGAGCGCGGTTCGGGGCTATGATGGTTGAGGGGCGCCATGCGGGGAATGGCGAGGGCGGTCTTCAACCGTGAAACGATTTCCGAGCTGATCGTTTTATGGTTCGCCGTGTGGATTCTGTGGTGGTTTTGGCGGTGGATGGGGCATGGACCGGTGTATTTCCCGGACCCGTCGGCTCCCGAGGCGCGCGCGTATTACGGCGTGGAGATGAGGACGCTGGCGCGGAGCCTGCTGCAAAGCTTCGTCATTTCGTCGCTCGCTCTGCTGGCGTGGCACGTGTTTCATCGCCAGGGAACCGCGGGGCGGGACGGTTCGGAACGGGGCGGAGCCCGATAAACTTGCCGTCACGCGAAAAAGGTCGGGGAAAAAATCCCCAGGTTTAGGACCGAAGCCTGGGGCACTCAAGCGCGAACCTGAAGTTCTCGCGCTGACTCGAATGCTTGTGCCGAGCAGGGCATTTTCCGTACAATTTTTGGTGAGGTTCTGAACGATGCCCATTTACGAATACGTTTGTCAGGAGTGCCAGACCCGCTACGAGCGCCTCGTGCTCGGTAAAAACGGCGATATTTCCTGCCCGCAATGCGGCAGCCTTAAGGGAACACTGCAATTTTCCGTCTTCGCGGCTCCGCACGGCGAGGATTCCTCGGCCGACGCCGCTCCCTCCTGCGGCGGCTGCAATCCCTACGGCTGCGGCTGTAACTAACCCGGACTAGCCACCGGCGACCTATTCACCCCTGCAGGGCGAAAATGCTGTTCGTGTGCCTCCCGGGGCTTCTCGTACGAGGACGTGCGAGGGCCGAAATACGGAAAAGATTTAACGCGGAGGGCACAGAGACACCCTGCAGACGGCCCCGTTGTTGCGATAGCGGCGGGCACGTGGCAACGTGCCCCCACCACCGGTCGCATCCCCATGTACCCATGCGCCACGCCTTAAAAGCAAAACGCCCCGGCTGTTGCCGGGGCGTTTTGCCAAGCGGGTGAAAAATCGTTTACGGGGTTAATTGACGGAAACGGTTGTTTCCTTCTTGGCCTCGGCAGCATCGCCATTCCCGTTGCCGTCTGCGTGGCCGTTGCCGTTCGATGGCGCCGGAGTGGAGAGCGCACCGCCGATCGAAACGAGCTGCTCGGCGGGCTTTTTCAGCACCATCTCCTCGTAGATCTTGCGGACCTTGGCGGCTTCTTCCATCGCCAAACGGCGGCGCGCGCGATCCTCGTCGGCGGCATACAGCGGAATGTCTTCCGAGTATTTCGGCCGGACACGGGAGGCATCGTCGGAATCGACGCGGAGCGAGTGTTCGTATTTCTGGAGGTCGACTTTCTTGCCCTTGGCGTAGATCTCGTGCTTGCCGTGCGTCTTGTACCACTGGGCGACGGTGGCGTTCTTGTACATGTTCTCGATGATCTTGCGCCAGCCGATGCCGGTGTTATACGCGCAGAAGGAGATCTCGCCGAGCTGCGTGGCGTAGGGAATGATGCACATCTCCGTCCGCCGGAAGTCGTAATTGAAGAGATCCTGGAACCACATCCCGGCGATGAAGAGGAAGTTCCACGGGTCCTTGCGGCGGCGCAGCGCATCTTCGCGGGTGCGCTCCGGGCCGACCGAACCGTAGACCTTCTTGGTCTTCTCCTGGCCCTGGACGCCGAAGGTCTTGTCGAACTTCTTGAGGATGTCCCAGAGGGACAGGCTCTTCGGCGCGTCGAAGGGGTGGTAGTGCTTGAGCATCGCCAGCGCCATCATGAAGCCCGAGAACCTCTTGCTGCGGGCGGCGTCGGTGACACTCTGCATGTCCTTGACGAGGCCGGGGATGTTGAGGAACTTCGGCACCGGCGCCCATTCCTTGGTCTGCTTGTTGATCATGACCGCGGTGCCGACGCCGCAATTCGGGTGGCAGCCGCAGCTCATCTGGCCCCATTGCGCCTCGGGACCGTGCATCAGGTCGGCGAAATCGGCGAACGGGCTGATGAGCGAGATCGGGAACCAGTCGCGAGTGGGCTCGATCGCGCCCACCTGGTCGCTGACGTCGATGGCCATGTGGGAGAGCGTGTAGCGCTGGTGCAGGCGGCGCTCGTCGGAGATGTCTTCGTCGCGGCCGGTGAAGCTGACGGGCTGGAAGCTGACGAAGGCGATCTTGTCCGGGTTCTCCATGGCGAACTTGACGATCGGGCCGACCTGGTCGTTATTGACGTTGTTGACGATCGTGGTGACCAGGACGATCTCGATGCCCGCTTCGTGGATATTCTCGATGGCGCGGAGCTTGACGTCGAACAGGTTGCCGACGTGGCGATGGCTGTTGGCGTCGTTGCCGATGCCGTCGAACTGCAGGTAGACGTAGCGCAGGCCCGCCTCGAACGCCTTGCGGGAGAAATCCTTGCTCTTGGCGAATTCGATGCCGTTCGTGGCCGCCTGGACGGAGTTGTAGCCGACCTTGCGGGCGTAGCGCACCGCGTCGAGGAAATACGGGTGCATCGTCGGCTCGCCGCCGGAGAACTGGACCGACATCTGGCGCCGCGGCTTCACCTGGGCGGCGTTGTCGAGGATCTCCTGGATCTCTTCCCAGCTCAGCTCGTGAACGTAGCCAACCTGGTTGGCGTCCATGAAGCAGGGATCGCACATCATGTTGCAGCGGTTGGTGAGATCGACGGTGAGCACCGAGCCGCGGCCGTAGCGAACCGTGCTCGAGCCGTGGTGGTGGAGTTTTTCGTCGTTGTGGGCCGGGATGTCGCGGCCGGGAAAATTGGATTCGATCCAGTTCAGGAAGCGGTAATCCTGGGCCATCATGTCTTCGTAACGGCCGTGGATCGGGCACTCCTTCACCATCCACACCTGGCCGTCGCGCTCGATGATTTGGGCCTTGATCTCGCCCACTTTCTCATGAACCAGATCCTGCCAATCCTTTTCGCCGTTCATGATCGCCGCGCGGGCTTCCTTGACGCAGTCCGGGCAGAGCGAATCGGTGGTGCGCGGCCAGCCGAGCGTGGGCTTGGACTTCTCCCAGGATTTCAGCATCGGCTTGTCGGACCACTTCGGGGTAAAGGAAGGATTGGGGTTGTACTTGTTGAAGTACTGAATGGCGTCGAACGTGACGCTGGCGGCCTTGCACACCGCCGCATCCACGTACTTCAGCAGTCGCCGATTCTCTGGCATCTAACACCCCCTACGGGATTTTTCTCAGGTATCGCCCGGGCTATGGCCGCTTGCCCTTGATTCCGTCTCTCACGCAGGCCCGCCCACGGACCTGCTGGCCCAAGCTAGAACGGTGGCAGTCTGACACTGGAACCTCGAAGTGTCCACACTGTTACGCCCAAATGGGCAAATCCGGGGCTCAACGGTCGCCCCGGGCCATCCAACGGCAACCCCTCTTTTTGCCCTAACTGACGGTTGGTAAAGAAGTTGGCAGGAGACGGCCACCGCTTTTCGCCGGTGACCGTCCGCCGCCGAGAGCCTAGGTTGTTTCTTCCATGAGTTCGGGTCGAAGCAGCGCCGCCGCGAAATGGCCGAGCGCGACAGCGTCGGATTCCTCGAGTTCGATCCAGCGAACCAGGCCATGCTGCTTCAGGTAGCGGCCGGCTTGGGCATCGCTGATGCCGAGGAAGCGCGCCAGTCGCGCACGCACCGGGCCCTGGCGTCCGCGCCGTCCCGAAGACAACTGATCGAGTGCGACGCGCATGTTGCCGCAAGCCTCGAGGTAGTACATCGTCGTCAGATCGAGATCGGAAACCAGGTAAACGCCCGGACTCGCCGGCAACTCACTCACTTCATCCAGATGGTACGGGTGCGCGGCGAGCAACTGGCGGAGCTTGGCTTCGAGCGCCTTGATCTCCGAGGCCAGCGCCGGTTCGCCCCGGCGGTAGATGTGAATCGGCGGAAGCGGCTCACGCGCGGGTTCGCGCTCACGCTCACGGGCCGGCTCGCGCTCCCGCAAAGGCTCGCGCTCGCGGGCGGGACGGCGCTCGGGTGCGGGACGCCGTTCCGGCGGTGTCCGGCGCTCGGGCTCCTTCGCGCGTACGGCTGGCGCGGGCGGAGGGACGGCTTCGGGCGCGGCCGCGACGGGCGCTTCGGCTTCAGGGCGCTCGGCGGCCTGCGTGCGGGTTTTGCCACGGCCACGGCCACCACGACGGCGGCGACGACGCCGGTGTCCGGCGGCTTGCTGCTCACCTTCGGCCGCGCCAAACGCCGCTTGGCCGGCCTGGGCTACAGCCTTGGCAAGTGCAGGGGCTTCGGCTTCGGCTTCTTCTTCCGGCTCGGGCTCTGCTTCAGGCTCCGGCTCGGCTTCGGCGTGGCGCTCGGTGGTGCCGCGGGCAGATTCGGCAGCGGTTTCGAGCTCCGGCTGCTCCTCGGCGGTTTCAGTGGGGATGGGGATGCCGTGGCGAGTGAGGGCCTCTTCGGCCTTCTGCTTCCATTCGGAACGGCGGAAGCGTTGCCAGGCGCGCTTGTACCAATCGGTCGCGCGTTCGATGCGGCCGGCAGCCTCTTCGAGCTGCGCCAGCTCGAAGGCAACCATGCCATCGCGCGTTTTATCGAAAAGTTGTTCGAGCCGCATGGCGGCATCCGGGCCGGTTTTGGCACGGCGGATGCGCGCGCGGATCTGTCTCCAGTCAGTCACGAAGGGATTCTAACCTAACCGGGGCGTTCTTGCCTTGCTTCCTGTTAACGATGCTGCCCGGGAGGCCCGGCGGGCTCCCGCGGCGTAGAATGGGTTCGATGGCCCCTGAGAACAAGCGGGAACGCACGGAATGGGTCGCGGGCAAGGCCCGGGAGGCCGGATTCGACCTCTGCGGAGTGGCTCCGGCCAGCCGTTTTCCCGAACTCGAGCGCATGACCGAATGGCTGGACCTCGGCCACGCCGGGGAGATGCGCTATCTTCACGATCCGCGGCGGCTTTCGCTAGACCGGGCGATGGACGGAGCGAAAAGCGTCATCGTCTGCGCGGCCAGCTACCGCACCGCCGAGCCGCTTTCGACCGAAGTGCTCGCCCGGCCCGATACGGCGCGGCCACGGGGCTGGATTTCCCGCTACGGCTGGGGCAACGACTATCACGATGTGCTGTTGCCGCGCCTGCGCGCGGTGATGAATGCCATGCGCGATGAGTTTGGCGAGGAGTTTCGCGCGCATGCGTACGTCGATACCGGGCCGGTGGTCGAGCGCGTGGCGGCGAAATACGCGGGCCTTGGGTGGCTGGCGAAAAATACCTGCCTGATCAACCAGCAGATGGGCTCGTTCCTGTTCCTGGGAGCGATTGTCACAACGCTCGCTTTCGAGCCGACGCTCGGGCCCTCCGACGCCCCACCACCCGATCTGTGCGGCTCCTGCCGCCGCTGCATCGATGCCTGCCCCACCGGCGCTTTCGTCGAGCCCTACGTGATGGACCCGCGGCGCTGCATCGCCTATTTCACCATCGAGCTGCGCACTTCGATTCCCGAGGAGTTTCGGCCGGCCATGGGCCAGATGGTCTTCGGCTGCGACATCTGCCAGGACGTTTGCCCCTGGAACCAGAAAGCCGCGCGCACCGGCGAGACGACGCTCGGACGCATCCCGGAATTTCGGCCGCGAGTGATTCCGCCAGCAAGTGGCGCGGACACTCCTGTCCGCGCGCCTTCCCCCTCCCCGCCGCAAAATTCCCCGGACCCGGCAGGCACAGCCGGTCGGGGCAATGACTCTTCCGGCGGCCCGGACGAAAGGCGCGCAGGCAAGAGTGCCTGTGCTACAGGGGGCCAGGACGAAAGGCGCGCAGCCGGAACCGGCGGTGCGCCCGAATCCACGGACGGGGCGCGTTCGCTGTTCGCGCCGGAAATCGAATGGATCGCCTCGCTCGATGAAGAGGAATATCGCCGCGTCTTCCGCCGCAGCCCGGTGAAGCGCGCCAAGTATCGCGGTTTGATTCGCAACGCCTGCGTCGCCCTCGGCAATTCCGGCCCCGGCCTCGAGCCAGAAGCGCGCGATCGCATTTTGAAGCTGCTCGAACGTCTCGCCGCTTCCCCCGACGAACTCATCGCCGAACATGCGCGATGGGCAGTTGGCCGGCTGGACGGTAAAGCCGCGGCCGATGAGGAATAAGCAGGGCGAAAGACTCACCGCAGAGACGCAGAGAACGCGGAGAAGCGTGCAACGCGGAGCCGGCCAGGGAATTGGCTCGGGACGTTCCGAGCCGGCAGGGCCGGCGCGAGTTCCTGCGTGCAAAACGCCACGCACCGCGCCGGAAGCTTGAGGCAAGGATGGGCGTTGCTCCCGGGCGCGGGCCAGGCGCGGCGATTCCCTCGCGCCGGCGAACGGGGGTTTCCCGGATGGCCGGCTCCGCATTTGTCGATGCGGACTTTAGGCGCGTGGCGGTCGAGCGTCAATGGAACGAAAGTAAGGGGCCGCGCGGCCGCGAGCGCTCGTGGGATTTCGGCCGGGCGGCGGATCCCTCTCGGATTTCTCCTCGAATCCCGCGCATACGTATGGCATCCAAATTGGCACTTCCTGAGCGGCGCGGTTTACGGCATCCTCCAAGCGCGTCTGCTTAACAGCGGAGCGCATTCGGATGTTGATTTTTCCCCGAGAGCAGACATGAAATCGACAGCACGGACCCAACTTCGCCGATTGCCCGATCGCGGATCGCACGATCCCGAGACGGTTCACGCCATCCTCGATGCCGCGTTCCTGGCGCACGTGGGATTCTGCGTGAACGGGCAGCCATTCGTGATCCCGACGCTCTTTGGGCGCGACGGGGACACACTGTACCTGCACGGCTCGGCCGCCAGCCGCATGTTGCGCGAACTCGAAACGGGCGTCCCCGCCTGCGTCAACGTGACGCTGGTCGATGGCCTCGTGCTGGCCCGATCCGCATTTCACCATTCCATGAACTATCGTTCTGTGGTGGCGTTTGGCAAGGCGCGCAAAATCAATGAGCCGGAACGCAAGACGCAAGCCTTGCGCGTGATCGCGGAACACCTCATCGCCGGCCGCTGGAACGACGTCCGCGCGCCCAGCGAAAAGGAGCTCAAAGCGACCACCGCGCTGGAATTTTCCATCGAGGAAGCCTCCGCGAAGATCCGGACCGGGCCGCCGAATGATGAAGAAGAGGATTACGCGCTGCCGGTCTGGGCCGGGATTCTGCCGCTCCAACTGGAGGCCAAGACTCCCGTACCCGATCCCCGGCTGGCCAATGGCATCCGCGTGCCGGAATACGTGCTGGGGTGCCGGAAGAAGCAGGCCAAAAGTTGAGGTGCATTCCATGACAGGACGTCCCGGGAACACCGAAGCGGCGCCAAACTATTTCACCTACATCGATCGTGTGCCCGGCAACGATGTCATGGCTGTTCTCGAAAGCCAATGGGAGGATCTCGCGCCACTCCTCTCGGCCATCTCCGAGGAAAAATCGCTCCATCGCTACGCCCCGGAAAAATGGAGCATCCGGCAGTTGCTGAATCACGTCACCGACACCGAGCGCGCATTCGCGTTTCGAGCCCTCTGGTTCGCGCGCGGCTTCGAGAGCCATTTGCCCAGCTACGAGCAGGACATTGCGGCATCGGGTGCGCAGGCCGATCATGTGTCGTGGGCCGCGCACGTCGAGGAGTTCCAACGCGTGCGCCTGGCGACCATCTCGCTTTTCCGGAATATGCCGCCGGATGCGTGGATGAAGACCGGGATTGCCAGCGACAACCGCTTCACCGTCCGTGCTCTCGCGTTCATCATCGCCGGCCACGTGGCGCATCACGTCGCCGTCTTGCGCGAACGATACCTCTGACCCCTATGTCCCACGACGAATTGGAGAAAAATCCGGGAACGGTCATGTAGCGGCGGGCTTCAGTGTTCGTTGCCAAGACATCCTTTACACCGGTTGCCAGGACATCCTTTACACCTGGCTGTGCTCTTCCGGGTGTGGGTTTGGGTCCGAGCAGGTCCCGGAGGGAGCCCGTAGGGCGACCGGAGGGACCTGCTCGGCGGCGATTGCCGCGTCCCTCGTGTGCTCGATCACCAGCGGGCGGCTTTGCCCGCTCGCCAGATCGATCTCGCGAATGTACATGTGCCGGTAGCTGACCAGCAGCTTGCCGTCGAACCGTTCGACCCGTACCCGTCGCTCCGCCAGCGCCTGGCACACAAACAGCCGTTGCCGACCCTCGACCAGACTCCCTTGCGTGTTCAGCTGCCGCACCTCGCTCCCCTCCGGGTATTCCCAGTCCCGTGGTCGCTCCTGATAGGCCCGTCGACTCGGCCGGTAGCGATCAGCCGGTCGCTGCATCCCCAGCGCTTCATGCGGCCGCCGATGGTTGTAGCTTTGCCGAAACTCTTCCAGCACACCCGGCCACTGCTCGATCCGCTCGGGAACGCCGCGGCGCCGCAACTCCTCCCCCAGCGTCCGGTGTAGCCGCTCGACCTTCCCCTGCGTCTGCGGATGGCGCACCTGTCCGTAGTACAACCGGATCCCTTGCTCGATCAGCCGCACCGACAACCACGTCAGCCCCCACCCGTTCGTCGTCGCCCACCAGAGCGAGCCGTGGTCCATCAACATCGCCTCTGGCAATCCGTATTCCCGGAACGTCGCGACCAAGCTCGCGTAGGCCAACTCCGCCGTCAGCGCGCTCAACGCGTGCAGCCCGACCAGGTAGCGGCTGTGATCGTCCTCGATCGTCAACGGGTGGCACTCGCCGCCCTCGAGCGGGTACTTCCCCTTGGTATCCATCTGCCAGAGCTGGTTCGGCTCGGACCGCTCAAACGTCTTTGGCGCTGGCCCGTGTACGTCCTTGGCGATCAGATCGTGCCGCTCCAGAATCCGATGAATCGTCCGGACCGGCACGTGAATCCCCTGCTCATCGCGCAGCACCACGTGCAACTTCTTCGCTCCCCAGCCGGTCTGCTCCCGCAGGGCCACCACCTGCTGCTCGGTCCCCTCCGGCGTGCGCGCCGGCGTCCGATGCGGTCGCCGGCTCCGCTCCACCAACGCCGTCACCGTCCTGGCTTGCTCGTAGCGGCGCCGCCACACATACCCGGTCGGCCGCGAAATCCCAAACTCCCGGCATAACTTCGCCAGCGGCTCCCGGCCATCGACGGCCCGAACCACAAACCGCACCCGCTGCTCGCTCACGTCCACGCTCCTCCAAGGCATCGCTCCCGACCTCCTCGGTCGGAAACTCTATCCCACCTGTAAAGGATGTCGTGGCAACCACTGTAAAGGATGTCCTGGCACCATACACTTCAGCCCGCCATCTTCTCGTCGCCACCCGGGGACAAACTGCCGCCCTCCCGAGAGGTCGGGATAAATTCCGGGCGGCTCTACACGAGCGCCGGGCCGCCACCGGAAACACGCCTTGCATGTCGCGTTGTTCTGGTGCTGAAGCCTGGGCGGCGATATAAAGGAACTGCGCCGGCACGACACAAAACTCCGGCGAGGGGGAAACATGTCTTCATCGGATCCGGTCGCTTACCGGTCGCGGATACGCATCGAGCGGCGGCAGGGGCCGATGCGGCTTGCCTGGCTTCCGGCGGAAAAAGAGCCGGTGGTTTTCGGCGTTCATTCGGAAATCGCGGAACATTACAAGGTCCCGCCCGACAAATATCCGCCGCATGCAACCACGATCGACTACGTAATCGCGGCCACCGCCGGCTGACTCACCGGCACCTTTGGAGGCGCGCTGGAAGCGCGCCAGGTGGATGCGTCGAACGGAAAGCTGATCTCCGAAACGGTGGGGGAAATCGAGGTGGATAGCGGCGTGCTCGTGATTCGCCGCATTCACGTCGCGTACAAACTCCGCGCCCCGGAATCGGCGCGAGGAACCATCGAACGCGTGCACAACCTGCACGCCGAGCGCTGCCCCGTGGCTCGCTCGCTGCGCGCCGCGATCGAGATCAGCACCGCGCTTGAACTGATCCCCGAATAGCGAACGGCGATCGTCGCGCGCGATTCCGCGGCGAACGTTGGAAACGGTGGCAGTTCCGCGAAACCGGGCGACCGCAGGTCGCCCCTGCAAGAGACGCTTGTGGTTGCGCCATCTGGCGGGCCGCGGCTGGTCCCATGCTTCCGTTCCCCGTCGAACAAGGGCCCGAAGCCGCTGTAGCCCCGCCGTCTCGCCGGCGTTTGTCGCTCACCGTCGCGCCCAAGCCGAAACCGGCCCGGGTGTCACTGGATCCCACTGCGTAAATCTTCTCGTCGTACCGGCAATACACCCTGCGTTATCGACAGGTTGTGCTTCCACCAACCGAAACCATTGGCGCGAATTTGCGCCGCACGGCACACTGAACAAGACGAACGATAGTTACGAACGAAAGGATCTCCGCATGGCACGCGAACCTGGAACTTACGCTGTGATCGAAACCACCATGGGCAACATCGTTTGCCGCCTGTTTGAAACGGAAGCGCCGAAAACGGTGCAGAATTTCATCGAACTGGCCGAGGGCAAGCGCGACTGGAACGACAACGTGAGCGGAAAGAAAGGGCCGGGGCCGCTCTACAACGGCACCGTCTTCCACCGCGTGATTCCCGATTTCATGATCCAGGGCGGCGACCCGAGCGGCACCGGCATGGGCGGCCCAGGCTACCGTTTCGAAGACGAAACCAAGGGCTCGCCGCATAAGTTCGACAAAGCCGGAAAGCTCGCCATGGCCAACGCCGGCCCGAACACGAACGGCTCGCAGTTCTTCATCACCGTCGCGCCGACGCCGTGGCTCACCGGCAACCACACGATTTTTGGCGAGGTGATCGAGGGCCAGGATATCGTCACCAAAATCTCCGCAGTCCCCCGCGACCGCAAGGACCGGCCCAGCCAGGACATCGTCGTAAACGCCATCCGCATCGAACGCGTGCAAGCGGCGTAAGCGGCGCGCGTATTTTCCGCGTTTCTCTCAGCGCTCTCTGCGTCTCCGCGGTGAACCCCGTCGTATCACCGCAGAGGCGCAAAGGACGTTGAGGAATCACCTTTTCTTATCCTCACCCTGAACGAGGCAGGCGGCGGCCTGCAAGCGTTGACATGCGCGGCCCGGTGCCGGTAGCGTAGCGGCTCGCGCACTCAAGGAGGGCCTATGTCTCCGAACGTGGCCTCGACATTGCTTGCCGCGCTGCTTCCGCGCCTCCATTCGAGCTTAGTTGCGATGTCGGGCTGGACGCCGATCCATATCTCGTTTCCGGCGGGCGGGCAGGCGACCGAGGAAATTTTTCTGCGCTGGATTCATTTCCTGGCAGGGATTACGTGGATTGGGCTGCTGTATTTCTTCAATTTGGCGGCGACGCCGGCGCTGCGGCGGCTCGATCCGCAGACGCGCGGGAAGATCATGACGGGGCTGATGCCGCGTACGCTCGCGTGGTTCCGGTGGTCGGCGCTGGTGACGGTGCTGGCGGGGCTGCGCTACTTCATGATTCTGCTCGCGCAGGATGCGGCGAACGCGGGACATCCCTCGCTCGAATGGACCTGGCTTTGGCACTGGTTCGTCGTGTGGATCGCGGCATACGTGGTGATTCACGGACTGATGATGCCGGTTTCGGGACCGATGGATAGCGCGTGGGTGCGCGCGCCGCTGATCACCATCGTTGTGGCGGCGGGTTCGTGGATGATTCTCGATTGGAACAACGGGCCGGGCGTCTCCAGCCGGTCTCTCTCGATCGCGGTTGGCGGCGGCTTGGGACTCGTGATGCTGTTCATCGTGTGGGGATTCGTGTGGCGGGCGCAGAAGCGGCTGATTCGCTGGACAGAGGCTCACATCAAGGACGGCACGCCCATGCCTCCAGAGGCAGCGAAACTGCAACGGCGCGCGCAGGTAGGCTCACGCGTCGGTTTCTGGCTTTCCATTCCGATGCTGTTCTTCATGGGCGCGGCAGAACACTACCCATTCCTGTCTTAGAGACCGAGTTCACCGCAGAGGCGCAGAGGACGCGGAGAAAACCAGGAGAGGCACCGACTTTCTCAATCGCGGAGAGCAGGACCAGGGGTCCGGCGCCTGCGTGGCACGGGCACTCTTGCCCGTGCGCTCGTGTGCCAACACAACCCGAATCACAATTCGCCCCGCTACCGCCCGCCACGCCGACGCGGCCGCTTAGGTGTGGAACGCGGCCGCCGATTCGACTTGCCGCGCGCCGGCGATTTCCCGCTGGGCTTGGATTTTCTCCCGGGCACGGATTTCCGGCGCGAAGTTTCCTTCCGGCGAGGCGAAGTTCCGCCGAGCTTTTTCGGACGGCGACTCGCCGGCCCCGCTCGCCGCGCGGGCTTGCGGCGTGGAGCTGATTTGCCGCGCGAAGCGCGCTTCGGAACTGACTTGCGGCGCGCAACGGGTTTCGGGCGCGGCGCTGACTGGCGTCGTCGAGTCCGATTCGGAGCCGGCGCGGGGCGCGGGGTGGTCGCGAGTCGCGGACGGAAACCGCGGAAAGCGGCGCGCACGGCCTGGTCGGCGCAGGATTCGAGTTCAGCCTGATAGCGGGCGGCGGCTTCGCGCGCCTGGCCCATCATCGACGGATCGATGAGGAAGGCGCAGCGATCGACGAAGGCGCCCGCGGCGGGCGCCGGGCCGCGGCGCGGACCCATGGCGCGCCCTTCGCGTGCCGCGAGGCGCAGATACATCCCGAGATCGCGGCGAAACGCTTCGCGCTCGTCGTTGTCCCAGGCGAGCGATCCTCCCAGGAACGTGAGAAACGCCTGCCGGAAGCCGGCGACGGCGTCGGCTTCGGACTGGCGTGAAAAGCGCGAGCCGGCGGCGTGCGGCAGGGTGCGCTCAATGCGCGCGGCGACCAGGAGAAGCGATTCGCGCTCGATCGCGGCGAGCAACTCGGCCTTGTGCTCGGCTTCGCCGGCGACGCCCAGGCGGCGGAAGTCGAGCGTATAGCGTTGCACGAAGCCTGCGGCGCGCTCCTCCTCAAGCACGAGACCCACCACGGCCCGGGCCACGGTTCGGGCCCGGCCGGCTAGCGCCTGAGTTTCATCGGCTGGCAGCACAGTTCGATTTATACCAGAGAGGCGCGATTCGTGGCGCAGGAGCCGTGGCCGGTGGTGCGTGATTCGTGAGGACCTTTCACCGCGGAAGCGCGGAGGACGCGGAGGAAGACCGGGGGACGTGACTCGTGACCCGTGGTCCCGGCAGCGTGGTTATCGATGGGAGCGTTATCTTTCTTAAGTCTTTCTCTGCGTTCTCTGCGCCTCTGCGGTGACAGGTCTCTCGGGTGACAGCGCAAAAAAAGAACGGGCGGGCCGATGATCGGCCCGCCCGTTTACGCTCTCCGCTGGGTTACTGCAGGGACGGTTGAGCGGGTTGCTGGCGTCCGCCGGGAGGAACAACGGACGACCGTTTGAAAGGCTCGAACTTGCCGAGGGCGAGCGCGAGCACCTCGTCGATGGTGTGGACGAAGTGCAGCTTCAGGTCGCCCATCACCTCCGGCTTCAGGTCTTCCTTGGCGTTCGGCTCGTTTTCGGCCGGCAGGAGAACTTCCTTGATGCCGGCGCGCTTGGCTCCGAGCACCTTCTCCTTGATGCCGCCGACCGGCAGGACCAGGCCGCTGAGCGTGATTTCCCCGGTCATCGCGACGCTGGGGCGCATCGGGCGATCGGCGAGCAGGCTGACGAGCGCGGTGATCATGGCGACGCCGGCCGAAGGACCGTCCTTCGGAATGGCGCCGGCAGGCACGTGGATGTGGATATCGTGCTTGCGGAAGAAGTCGGGATCGATGCCGTAGCGCTCGGCGTTGGCGCGGACCCAGGACAGCGCGGTGCGCATCGACTCCTGCATCACCTCGCCCAGGTGTCCGGTCATCGTGAACTGGCGGCCGCCGCGCATCGCGGTGGCTTCGATGAAGATCACGTCGCCGCCCGCCGGCGTCCAGGCGAGACCGACGGCCACGCCGGCCTTGCCGACGCGGTCGGCGACTTCGCGCTCGACGCGGTAGCGCTGCACGCCGAGTTTTTCGCGAACCACCTCGGGCGTGATCACCAGCTTGTCGGTGGCGCCTTCGGCGATGCGGCGCGTCTGTTTCCGGATGAGCGTGGCGATTTCGCGTTCGAGATTGCGGACGCCGGCCTCGCGCGTGTAGCTGTGGATGATCTCGCGCAGCGCCTCTTCCGTGAATTCGAACTGCTCGCCGATCTTCAAGCCGTGATCCTTGGCCTGTTTCGGCAACAGGTGCCGGTTGGCGATGTGGATCTTCTCCTCCTCGGTGTAGCCGGGGAGTTCGATGATCTCCATGCGGTCGCGCAGCGGCTCAGGAATCGGATCGAGCCAGTTCGCCGTGCAGATGAAGAGCACGTGCGAGAGATCGAACGGGACGTCGAGATAGTGGTCGCGGAAGGTGACGTTCTGCTCGGGATCGAGCACCTCCATGAGCGCCGCGGAGGGATCTCCGCGGAAGTCACGCCCGAGCTTGTCGACTTCGTCGAGCATCAGCACCGGGTCCTTCGTTTCGGCGCGGCGGATGCCCTGGATGATCTGGCCGGGCAGCGCGCCGATATAGGTGCGCCGATGGCCCCGGATTTCCGCCTCGTCGTGCATGCCGCCGAGGGAGATGCGGGCGAATTTCCGGCCGAGCGAACGCGCAATCGAGCGTCCGAGCGAGGTTTTGCCGACGCCGGGAGGTCCGAGGAAGCACAGGATCGGCCCCTTGGCGCCCGGCTGGAGCTTGCGGACGGCCAGGTAATCGAGGATGCGCTCCTTCACCTTCTCGAGATCGTAGTGATCTTCCTCGAGAATGGTGTGCGCCTTGGCGATGTCGATGTCGTCGGAGCCGGAGGTTTTGTTCCACGGCAGCGAGGTCATCCACTCGAGATAGGTGCGCGAAACCATGTATTCGGCCGAGGCCGGGGTCATTTTCTGAAGCCGCTTCAGCTCGCGTTCGCACTCCTTGCGCGCCTCGGCGGACATCTGCGCCTCTTCGATCTTCTTGCGCAGCTCCTCGACTTCGGCGACGGTGTCGTCGGCTTCGCCGAGTTCCTTGTGAATCGCCTTGAGCTGTTCGCGCAGCAGGTATTCACGCTGGCTCTGGCCCACCTGCTCCTCGACCTGCTCCTGAATCTTCGTGCGCAGTTCGAGCACTTCGCGCTCACGGCTCAGCTCGCGAACGAGAGTCTGCAGGCGCTTATCGACATCGGCGGTCTCGAGCAGTTCCTGGCGCGTTTCGGTCGATAGCGACGGCATGTTGCCCGCGATGAAATCGCTCAGCCGGCCGGGATCGGAGAGGGCGGCGGCGGAATTCGCCAGGTCGTCGGAAAGCTGCGGCGAGCGGGCCACCACCTCGCGGAACACGTCAATCACGTTGAGTTTCAGCGCTTCCCGCTCGGCATCCGGCCCGGCGAAAACGTCGGCGATGGCCTCGACGCGGGCCCGCAGGAACGGCCTCATTCCCAGCAATTCCAGCAAACGGAACCGCTCGATGCCCTCGAGAAAGGCAACCATGTTGCCGTTCGGCATGCGAACCAGCTTGTGCACCTTGGCCAGCGTGCCGACGCTGTGCAGGTCCGTGGGACCCGGATCCTCAACGCGAGGATCCAGCTGGGCGAGTACGCCCATCAATTTCTCTTCGCCTTCAAGTGAGTTCACCAGGGCGAGGGACGATTCCCGGCCGATCGTCAACGGCAGGACGATCCCGGGGAACAGCACCGTGTCCCGAACCGGCAGGATCGGCAGCTCTTCCGGAATTCGATAAGGCTTGGTCATGTCTCAAAAACTCCCATGGGTCCCGCGAAGCAGGAGGGACCTAAACGTTGGATGCGGCAGGGCGATGGAACGATCCATCGTGATCAATGTCCATATCAGTCTCGTTTAGTATAGGACACTAAACTTTCAGATGCAAATCCCGATTGCTTCCCTTGCCGATAAAGTAAAGCATTATTTGTCAATATGTTATGGATAATTCTGCCAAGACCTTATCCCCCACCGCTTCCCCCTTCCCGTGCCATTCTTTGAAGCAATTCCAGCGCCTCCTCCCGCGTCTTCACCCTCCCCTCGAGCTGCGCTTCCTCGATGGCGGCCAGGATCTTGCCGAACAGGGGTCCTGGGGGCAGTCCAAGGGCCTTCAGGTCGTTCCCGCTGACCAGCCGGGGTGGGCGCACCTCCTCGGGCGGGGTCTCGGCCAGGAAGCGGAGGACGAAATCGTAGGTGTCGAGCTTGGCGTGGCTCGAGAGGCAGTCGAGGCGATGCAGTTCGAGGTGCTCTTCGAAATGCGGCAGGCGGACGAAGCGCTTGAGCGTGGCCGGGCGCATGCGGGGCACGTCAATGAAGCGGAGATGGTTGCGGACGAGCAAGACGATCTGTTCGGTCGCGGCATTCGAGAAGCGCAGGCGGCGGCAGATGGCCTCGGTCATGACGGCGCCGACCTCGGCGTGGTTGTCGAAACGGATGCGGGTGCCGGGCCCCGATGCCGGAGTGAAGGTTGGCGGCTTGCCGACGTCGTGGAGCAGCACGCCCCAGGCGAGCGTTTCGGAGACGCCTGCCGCAAGGCCTTCGAGCATGATGCGCGTGTGAATCCAGAACGTCGCCTTCGGGGTGAAATTCGGGCGGCTGTTCGACGCCCTTCATCCTCGCGACCTCGGGCAGCACGGCCGGGAGCAGGCCGGAGGCGTCGAGCAGTTCGAAGCCGCGGCGCGCCGAGCCTTCCGTGAGCAGGCGGGTGAGTTCGTCGCGAACGCGCTCGGCGGAAACCTGGTGGATTTCCGGCGCCAGGCGGCGAATGGCGGCGAAGGTGGTGAGCTCAATGGCGAAGCCGAATCGTGCCGCGAAACGGACGGCGCGAAGCATGCGGAGTTTGTCTTCCTGGAAGCGGAGTTCCGGGTCGCCGATGGCGCGGACGAGGCGCGCATCGAGATCGGCGCGGCCGCCGACCAGATCGATCACCTCGCCGGTGCGCGGATCCATCAGCAGTCCGTTGATCGTGAAATCGCGGCGGCGAACGTCGTCGGCCGCCGAATGCGAATAGACCACGCGATCGGGATGGCGGCCGTCGGTGTAGCTGATATCGGAGCGGAACGTGGCGACTTCGACCTGAATGCCCTGCTCGACCACGACCACGACGCCGAATTTTGCGCCGACGGTCAGGCCGCCGGGGAAAAGCGCTTCGACGCGCTCGGGCGTGGCATTGGTCGTGACGTCGTAGTCGGAGGGTTCGCGGCCGAGAACCAGATCGCGCACGCAGCCGCCGACAAGATAGGCCTCGTGGCCGGCCTCGGCGAGCACGCGGCAGATTTTCTCGGCGAGTTCGCGCGGAGTCACGCGGTGATTATGGACGCGGGACGCGCGCCGAAGCTAGTGGCGAATGAGCCCGATAGTGACATCGGAGTCGCGGGGTGTGGAAATCTCCTTGCGAGCCGGGAGCGCGTCAGGAGAACGGCTGCTGGAGACGCAGCACTGGTGCCGACGCGCTTACCGACGGTGAACTCGCCCCTAGTAGCGCAGCCACTCCTGGCTGCGCGCCTTTACCAAAACCGACGCATGACACCGCACTGGATTTCTCGCCGGAGAAATGAGGATTAGTCGCGGCGGAGAACGAGGCAGGTGATGTCATCGTGCTGGCGGGCATGGCCGACGTAGCGATCGACATCGAAGAAGACGGCTTCGAGCAGATTCTGGGCGTCGGTGCCGCGCAGGCGCATGAGGACGTCGCGAAAGCGGTGTTCGCCGTACTCTTCCTCGCGGTCGTTGACGGCCTCGACGACGCCGTCGCTGAAAACGATGAGCGTATCGCCGGGGCCAACCGATACGCTTTTGAATTCGTAATCGGTGGAAGGGGCGATACCGAAGGGAACGGCGGTGGCCTCGAGTCGTTCGATGGCGCCGGAGGCGCGCATGAGGAACGGAGCGTTGTGGCCGGCGTTGACGTAATCGAGCGCTCCGGTGGCGGGGTCGATCTCGGCGACGAAGGCGGTGGTAAAGCGGAGTCCGTCGAGGCTGTGGGCGCTCGTATAGCGATTGAGTCCGCGCGCGAGATCGGCGAGCGTCCCGGGCAGCGCGGCGAGCGCCTCGAGACTCGCCTGGAACGTGGCCATCAGCAGCGCCGCGGGCACGCTCTTGCCGGCGACATCGGCCACGGCGACAAGCATGCTGCCTGGCGCAGCGGCGCGCGGAAAGGCGTCGTAATAATCGCCGCCGACAGTGTTCGCGGCGCGCGTGCGGAAGGCCAGTTGCCAGCCGGGAATTTTCGGCGGCGCCTCGGGCAGCAGCCGGCGCTGGATTTCGCGCGCGATTTCCAGATCGCGCTTCATCGTGACGCGGTCGGCGAGTTCAAGGGCGAGCAGCAGGAACAACAAAAGCACGCCGATCGTGCCAGTATCAACCGAGACAATCGTGGTTTGCCCCGCGACGATCGTGCGCGGCCAGATGAGGAACGCGATCGACAGAAGCAGAAGAACCCGCCGCGCCGGCGAGAGCTTCATCAGGAACACCTTGAAGAGCGCCCACCCCGCGCGGAAGGGCCGCTTCCACTTTGGGCCGGTGCGCACCTGGTCCCAATCGACTTCGCGGGAATAGAGGCCGTAGCTCGAGCGCGCTTCGGATTTGAACTGGCCCCAGAGCTGGCTGAGCTCGGCGCCTTCCGTCACCTGATGCCAGAAATCCTTCAGGCGCTGGCCGAGTTTGTGTCCATGGCGCGGAGGCACGGCTGCGGTTGGGGTCGCCATTTCCTGGATTATAACCGCAGAGCGGGCACGCGCGGTCAGTCTTCGTCCCTGTCGGCGCCTTCGAGTGAGCTGCCGAGCTGAATCTTGCCGAAACCGTAGCGGTCGCGCAGGCGGTCGGCGGCGCGGGCGAGGCGCTCGCGTTTTTCGCCGCGCCCGGCGTCGAGTAGGTCCATCTGGCCGGGCGCGTGGGTGAAACCGGTGAGCGCGACGCCGACCAGTCGCAACTCCTTTCCGGTCCAGTTCCCGTCGAAGAGCGAGCGCAGCGTCGCCAGGAAAACGGAATCGAGATTCGACGGCTCGGGCAAAGTTCTCGCGCGCGTGACGGTTTCAAAGCCGGCGTAGCGCAGCGTGAGCGTGACGGTGCGCGCCCACAGGCCGGCGTCGCGCAGGCGCTTGGCCGCTTTCTGGCAGAGCCAGCTGAGCGTCGAGCCGACCAGTTCACGGTCGGCGGTATCGTGGCCGAAGGTGCGATTGTGCGAGATCGATTTCGGTTCGGCATCGACGATGAACTCGTAGGCGTCCTCGCCGCGCGACTTGCGATAGAGCGCCGCGCCCCACTCGCCGAACGCGCGATCGAGATCCTCGGCCGAAAGCGTGGCGAGCCGGCCCACGGTCTCGATGCCCAGGGATTTCAGCGCCGCCTCGGTCACCTTGCCGATGCCCGGAATCCGCCGCACCGGCAGCGGCGCAAGAAACGCCTCTTCGGCACCGCGCGGCACCCAGAGCAGGCCGTGAGGCTTGGCCTGATCGGAGGCGACCTTGGCAACGAGGCGCGTCGCGGCAAGGCCCAGCGAGCAAGGCAGGCCGGTTTCTCCGCGAACCGCATCGTGGAGTTTCTGCGCCGCGGCGAGCGGCGGACCGTGGAGCCGCTCGGTGCCCGTGAGATCGAGATAGGCTTCGTCGATCGAGGCCATTTCGACGATGGGAGAAAAGCGTTCGAGGATCGTGGCGATGCGGTCGCTGTATTCGACGTACAGCTCGTGGCGCACCGGCAGGAACGTGGCCGTGGGACAGAGCCGGCCCGCCGTGCGCAGCGGCATCGCCGACTGAATCCCGAATTTCCGCGCTTCGTAACTCGCCGCCGAAACCACGCCGCGCTGGTCCGGCCGCCCGCCAACGACCACCGGCTTGCCCCGCAGCTCCGGCCGCTCCAGCAATTCGACCGAAACGAAAAAAGCGTCCATATCGATATGGAGAATGGGCGTAGAAAAAGAGGCAGGAGCACCAGGCGATGCGGAGGAATCCGACGATTTGGCCCGGAATTGAGCCAGCTTGGGCATGAGCGCGAGACCGCCCATCAGGATGGCATGGCGAAGAAAAAACGTAAAGCGCCCTATGCCCGTTTCTGCTGGAAGCGGCTCCTCCCCGCCGCTTCTATTCGTTCAGGCAATAGAACCGGCGCTGGTTTGTATCGATGCCGAGCTTCAATCGCGCCAGGCGGCGGCGCAACGCGGGCGTGCCGTACGTCGAAGGATCAGCGGCGAGCAGCGCCTCGTAATCGGCGATGGCTTGCTTGCGCGCCGCTTCGGCGCCGGACTGGTAGCGTGCGCTCGCCGGCGCGGCGCGGCACGGACCGGGGCCCAGGTCAATGACCGGCGAACAGGAAGACCATTCACTCAGCGACCACCACGTCTCGTAGGCCTCCGCCATGAGATACGTCACCGGCAGGCGCAACGGCGAGGCCGGATTGCTCGCGAGAAATTTCTGGCCTTGCTCGATCACCGTGTGGAACTGGTCGGCGCCGTTATGGCATACGCCGGAGGTGTCCCAGCCGCTGTCGAGCAGCAGGAAGAAAGCGTCCTGGCCCCATTCGCTTTCCGGCGCCGCGCGCCAGGCGGACCAGAGCAGATCGTGCTGATAGTCCCAGGAATCGTCGAGTGAATTCCAGGCGAAATGCGCGCCGGCGGTGGTGCCGAGATGCGTGACCTGTGCATCGATTTCCGCGGGCAATTTTTCCTGTTCCGGCAGGCGCAAGCGCGCCACCGAGACGGTCCGCGGCAAGGAGCAGCACGGGGCGAAGGCCGGGCGTGGCGCTGGCGGCAACATGAGCGATTTCTGCCGCGGCGTCGTAGACGACCGAGAATGTCGGCCGCGAATCGGAATCGCCGAGCAGGGCCGAGGCCGTCGGAAAATCCTTGGCGAGCGCGGCGGAGAGACGGTTGTCGATCTGGTCCTCGACCGCGGCCGATGGCCGGTCGGCCAGCAGAAGCTGTTGCCCCTCCTCGCGGCTGGCGAGTTCGAGCGCCCTGTCGCGCGCGAGCAGGCCAACGGCGACCCTCTGGCCGGGCGTTTCGCGGATGTAGAGATAGACGTCGCGATCCGGCAATTGCCAGACGCGCAGCAGATGCCAATCGGCCGAGCCCCACGCGGCCACGCCCGCCGGCACCGCATCCGGCGCCTCCGGGCTCCCGTAGCGGCGCGTGAGCAGCGCTTCAATCTGTTGATGCATTCGCTGGATGGCCGAGAGCGGCGTGTCCGGCGATTCCCAGATTTCTCCGAGGAACTGATCCAGGCGGCTTTCGGGCGGGTTCGTGGAATTGAGAATGTAGAAGAAGCGATTGACGCGCGCCGAACCGGAGACGCTGAAGCAGCGGTAGCTCCACAGATCGGCGATGAAGAGCGAACTGCCGTCGCCATGGAACACGCGGCAACCGGCCGCGAGATGCTTTTTTCGCCAGGCCGGATAATCCGCGCGCCACTCGGTTGTTTCAAACTGGCGCACCAGCCATTCGGCTTCGTTCGGGGCGCGGCGCTGCTCCGGCGGCCTGGATGCGGCAAGAGGCAAAACGAGCACGGCGGCCACCAGAACGACGGTCGCCATCGAGACAAACCGGAAGCGCTTTCCGGGGCTCATAAGTCCGGCGCACACAGCGTACTCCGAGTGATGGCGGTAAGCAAAAAGCAAACGGCCTTCCTCCTGGCCCTCTTTTTTTCGAACCGGCGCCAGTTTTTCCCTAAAGTCATCTCTCTTGCGGCCGATGGACCACGAGGGAGGTAGCCCAAATGGTCAGTCCGGTTCAAGCAGGACAGCAAGTCAGTCCATACCAGCAATCGTCCGCTGTTTCAAAGCAGGGCAGTCAGCAGCCTTCGGCGAACTTGCCCCAAGACACCGTCACCCTCAGCGAGAAGATGCAGGATGCGCAGGGGGGCTTCAAGGGCAATGTGAAGGGTGGTCCGGCCGACGTGGATCACGACGGAGACAACCACTAAGAGGTCTCTTCCGCAGAGAAGCAAGGGAAACGGGGCAAGCCGCAAGCATGGGCTTGTCCCGCGTCTTTCTTTCGGTAAAGAACAAGGGAGTGCGTGCCAGCCTGTACCGAAGGCGCACACCATCTCTGATGAAACCGACCTCGGCGTTTGATCGGTCTGCCCGCTAGACGCGGTCGGCGGCGACGACGCGCGGGATGCCGGCGAGATCGCTGCTGATGCTGATTTCGCGCCAGTCGGCGGTGTCGAGCAGCGCCTCGACGCGTTCGCTCACGTCGTAACCAAGTTCCATCACCAGCAGTCCGCCCGCAACCAGCCGCTCGGCGGCCTCGGCAATCAACGCCGGATACACCTCGATGCCCTCTTCGCCGGCGAACAGGGCCAGGTGCGGCTCGTGTTCGCGAACTTCGCGAGGCAGCGATGCGGCGTCCTTCCGGCTGACATAAGGCGGATTGCTGACGACCACATCCAGTGAGCGCGGCGGGAACGGCGCGAGCAGGCTCGCTTCCACGAACGTGATCCGATCGGCAAGCCCGTGCCGTGCGGCGTTGCGGCGTGAAACAGCGAGCGCGCGAGGGGAAACGTCGGTGGCGAAGATGGTCGCCGCAGGCAATTCGCGGGCAAGCGCCAGGGCGATGCAGCCGGAGCCGGTCCCGACATCAACGACGCGCAGCGCCTCGCGCGATCGCTCCTGGCCGAGCCGCGCGAGCGCCACTTCGATGACGTGCTCGGTTTCCGGCCGCGGAATCAGCACATCGGGCGTGACTTCGATTTCCAAACCCCAGAATTCCTGGCTGCCGGTAAGATATTGCGTCGGCGTGCCCGCGGCGCGTTGTGCGATGAGCGCGCGGTAGCGCTCGGCCGCGGCCGCGTCGAGCGGATCGTCAATGTGCGCGTAGAGCCAGGCGCGGTTTCCACCGAGGATGTGCATCAACAACAATTCGGCAGCCAGCACCGGCGAAGGGACATTCGCCGCGCGCAGCTCAGCAACAGCTCGCTTCAACGCTTCGCGGAGGTTCATAGGACCGGCTACCGTGAGCATGGCACGAAGCGTTGTGCCCACGCAAAGCCGGTGGAGTGGCGCGGGCACCCTGTCCCGACTCCGTCCGCCCGGATCCTGCCGGCGCGCCTTTCACGCGAAGTCCACACTCGCCCCGGCATGAGGCGGGCCCGGTTTTAAGTGGTAGCCACGGTCAGTGACTTTCTGACCGTGGGCCTGTGCCAGCGAGAAATGCCGATTGGCGCCCATTGCGGCGTCCCATCGGCATGGCGGGCGTCAGGCTCGCCTGGGCGAAACCAGTGTAGGAATGCCCCACTCACTGACCGGATGGAAACGGCCGCAGTCGGCGCATTGGGTCATCGCTTCCAGCGCGCCACACTGAGGGCAGACGGCCTGCGAGAGAAAAGTGTCGTATCGAGTCTGGCATTTCGCGCACTTCCAAAGCGCTCCCAGCGGCGGAGCCGCCTGGCACGTGGGACACGAGAATCCATCTCGCCGAGGCAATTTGGCCAGACGCGACAGAACTCGCGCCTGCTTGAGGCCTCCCCAGCAATTCATCAGGATGAAGATGGCGAGGATGCCAATCCAAGCGGATTTCACCCAAACGGCAAAGGCGATCATCCCCACCACGCCCGCCATGCCGATCATCGTGACCGTGGTCAGGCTCGCGGCGCGGCCCATCAAGAACCAGAGCAGGGATCGAAGAATCTGTCCGCCGTCGAGCGGGTAAATCGGCAACAGATTGAAGATGAGCAGGCCCAAATTGATGACGACAACCGTTTGCAGCAGCGTGTAGACGTTGGGCATGGTTTGTGCCCAGCCCAGGGTTCGGCTCAATTCCGAGAGCAGAAACAGAACCGGAACCAGCGCCACGTTCACCAGCGGTCCCGCCGCGATGCTCCAAAGCGTCGCGCCCGGCCGTGGCGGCGGACTCACGTACGCCACCCCGCCGAGCGGCCAGAGTACGATCTGATTCGCCGTCCCTCCCGTTTGCCGGCAAGCGAGCGCGTGGCCGAATTCGTGAACCGTGACGATCAGAAAGAGCGCCAGATACTCCAGCACGTTCCAGATCGGCGAGGAATAGCTTCTCGTCCGGTCGCTGATCTCGTATGCCGCCACAAGAAACCACGACCAATGCAAAAACACATCGATCCCAGCCAATCGGACGAGGTGCAGGGAATGCTTGCGAAGGCTAGCCATGCGCGACCCTTATACCACGGCTGACTTCCGCGGAATAGCAGCCTTCTGGCAGCGCGTGCGCTAATGCGCTAAATGGACTGAGGACGTGTTGGGCAGTTTGCCGCCGACCGTCACACGTTGATGCTGATGGTGACGTCCGGCTTTCGCGTGACCGGCGGGAGCTTCGAGCGGTCGACGGGCCGGTAGAGCGTGTCGCGCTCGAAAGGGACGCGGCCGGCGGCGCGAATCAGGCGCTCGAGTCCGGCGCGGGTCATGTGCTGCGGGGTGGTGGCGCCGGCGTCGTGGTAGATCTTTTCCTCGATCACCGTGCCGTCGATATCGTCGGCGCCGAAGCGCAGCGCGATCTGCGCGACGGGCGGCGTGAGCATGATCCAGTAGGCCTTGATGTGGTCGAAATTATCGAGCATCAGCCGCGAAACGGCGATCAGCTTCAGATCGTCGATCCCGGTCGGCTTGGGCAGATGCGCAAGCGCGGTGTTTTCCGGATGGAAGGCGAGCGGAATGAACGTGACGAAGCCGCCGGTTTCATCCTGCAACTCGCGCAGCTGGACCAGGTGCTCGACGCGCTCCTCGTGCGTTTCGATGTGGCCGTAGAGCATCGTCGCGTTCGAGCGCAGGCCGATCTGGTGCGCCGTGCGGGCGATATCGAGCCACAGGCGGCCGCTCGTCTTGTGATCGCAGATCACCTTGCGCACGCGCGGATTGAAAATTTCCGCGCCGCCGCCGGGCATCGAATCGACGCCGGCTTCCTTCAATCGCAACAGGACGTCGCGCGGCGAGAGCTTCGTGATGCGCGAGAAGTAGCCGATCTCGACCATCGTCAGCGCCTTCAGGTGCACGTGCGGGAAGCGCTGCTTCAGGCCGCGGATCATCTCGAGGTAATGCTCGAAGGTGAGCGAAGGGTGCAGCCCGCCGACGATGTGGAATTCCGTGGCGCCCTCGGCGACGCCCTGCGCGGCGCGCTGGCAGATCTCCTCGAGCGCGTAAGTGTAGGCGCCGGGCGCGTCCGGCGAGCGGCCGAAGGCGCACAGGCGGCAATGGGCGCACGCAGACGTTGGTCGGATTGATGTGCCGGTTGACGTTGAAATAGCAGATGTCGCCGTGCCGCTTTTCGCGCACGTGGTTCGCGAGCCAGCCGACGGCCAGCAGGTCGTTCGTCCGAAAGAGCGCAACGCCGTCGTCGAACGACAGGCGCTCGCCCGCGAGAACTTTTCCGGCGATGGGTTCGAGCCGGGAGTCGCTGATTTTGAGTTCAGTCATGATCGCCTGCGGCTATCACGGGCGGCCGAAACAGACCGCCGCACCCCAGAATATCAGGAACAAAACACTAATATAGCCGTTCATCGTGAAAAATGCAGCATTGATTTTGCTCAGGTCGTTCGGACGAACCAACCGGATGCTCCCAGACGAGCAGCGCCGCGACCACCACGATTCCCGCCCACGCCGGCCACGCCAGATGGAAACTCGCCGCGAGCCAGACGAGCAGCAGCGACCATGCCGGCGTGCATCACGCGCGCCACGACGAGCGCGCGCTTGACGCCGAAGCCGCCGCGGAATCGAGTGCAGTCCCACTTCGCGATCGAAGTCGACGTCCTGGCAGGCGTAGAGCACGTCGAAGCCGCCCACCCACAGCGTCACCGCGGCGCACAGAATCAGCATTCGCCAATCGAGCGAACCGCGCATGGCAATCCAAGCCGCCGCAGGCGACATGCCCAGGCAAAAACCAAGCACGAGATGCGACCACATCGTGAAGCGTTTCGTGTACGAATAAAGGAAGAGCACCGCCAGCGCCACCGGCGAGAGGCGAAATGCCAGCGGATTCAGCTCCAGGCCGCCAGCACCAGCGCCGCCGAGCCGAGCAGCGTGAAACCCCACGCGAACCCGGGCGACAACTGCCCGGTGACGAGCGCGCGGCTCGCGCGTGCGCGGATTCAGCGCGGTCGTAGCGAAGATCGGCGATGCGGTTCATCGTCATCGCCGCCGAGCGCGCCCCCACCATCGCCACCACGATCCAGGAAAGTTGCCACGCCAGGCGCCCGGCCGCGGGCCAGCCGCCGCCCGGCCCCTCCGTGCGCGCGGCAAGCAGCGCCGCGACCAGCGCGTAGGGCAGCGCGAAGACCGAGTGCTCGAATTTGATCATTTCGAGCACGGTGCGTATGCGGCGAAACATGGCGGCGAAACCTTTCAATCCAGCAATTCGAGAGGAGGTGGAATCGCGCCGGTAAATGGCCGCGTGTACCAACGCTCCGGCGCCTGAGTGGCACGGGCACTCTTGCCCGTGCGCTTGCGTGCCAAACCAACCCGAATCGCACTCACGCTTCCGTACCCGCTCGCGCCGAAGCCATCACCAGCCGGCCTGCGAATGCGAAAACCGCACGAGCAAGAGTGCCGGTGCCACTGGAGCCCAGGGTTACAGCCCGGCGGCATGGCTACGCCTTCTCCTTTTTCGGCACGCCCATCCAGCGGTACTCCTCGGGTTGCGGCAGGCCGAAATGTTCGAGGACGCGGCAGGCGAACTGCGTCACCAGATCGTCGATCGTCTTCGGCCCGAAATAAAACGCCGGCACGGCAGGCATGATCATGGCTCCGGCTGCCTCTGCGCGCAGCATGTTTTCGAGGTGCACGCGGCTGAGCGGCGTTTCACGCACGCAAAGGATCAGCCGCCGCCGCTCCTTCAGGCAAACATCGGCCGCGCGCGCAATCAGATCGTCACTCATGCCGGAAGCGATCGACGCGAGCGCGCCCGTAGTGCAAGGCACAACGACCATCCCATCCACGGGATACGTGCCCGAGGCAATCGAGGCGCCGATATCCTTATTAGGCAGCAGATCGATTTTCTTCGCGCCGGGGACGAGCAACTCCGGCAGCCGCTTCAGTTCCGTGGCAACAATGCCCAACTCCATCGCGATCAGCCGCTGCCCCGCTTCGCTGATCACCATGTGCACGCGGCCGACAGCAGCATCGGCCTCGAGCAATTCGAGCACCTTGCGTGCGTAAGCCGCCCCGCTCGCTCCGGTGATTCCGACGACGATGGTTTTCGCTGACATGGAGGTTCGTGATTTCAGCGTACACTCTGCTAAATGCCGAGAGATGACAACTGATAGCTTTCGCTGCGGCCCCTGTCAAGCGCGGCGAGGGCTTGGTCGGCAATGCGGACCAGTGCCGCCCCAAGAGGAGCCGCGAACAGAGGAGCCGGTCCATGATCGCACGGGCGATCGCGCCCCCTGGAAGGCTGGTGATTACTAGCGTGTCTTGACACTACTAGGGGGCCGGCGTAGGCTGCGGTATCTTCACACAGCGCGGGTGTTTGCCATAACCAGAAGAGAGCGTCGCGAGAAAGCAAGACGGGCGGCCAAGCTGGAAGAACGCCTGAGAAGGCAAACTTCCACTTCCAAAAGTCAGGAAAGCCCAACCATCGCCTACCTCAGGGCCTTTGGCGCGGTGGGATTCTGCCTGGGTTGGGGAACCCTCTTTTTCACGGGTTTTTTCTGGTACGCCACGGCTCTGATATATGCAGGACTCGCCCTGGGGCTGGCCGATTTTTGGCTTGAGAAGGGACTCCGGGGGCCAGCGAGGATATGCTTTTCCGCCGTTCTGTTTTCCATTTTCCTTGGATTTACCTTCGGCGTAGTCCTTTTCCCCGCACGGTTAGAGTTGCAGGGTCTATGGATGAGGGCTGACTACCCGATTGGGACGGACATAGATGGCATAAAGTGGCAGCCTGGAATGTCTGAGCTGATCGTATCCATCGTCAACCCAACGGACCGTGACTATAAAGATCTCGACTTTTCGATTCTGAGTCCCGAGCCTGTCCGGGAAATCAAGCAGGCCACAGCAATCCCCTGTGTGCCGGTTTCCGAAAACGTGGTGAACGTGACCGGGACCGGCCCAGGAGGTTCCGAAGTACTTCACCAGCTCCTGACAGCCGGCCCGCTGCGTTTCAGATGCCAGAGCCTACCGAAGCGAACAACGATTCAGTTCGTTTTGGCCATCGTGAATGCCGACAATCTGATGTCCCTTCTGTCTCGTCCGAAGCCCGGCGAAGCACTCCCACACGGCATGTGGGGACCGAAACGGAAACCAAAGTGGGTCGGCGTCGGCGGTACATATCGCGTCGCGTTTAGGCCGTATTCCTTCAGACGAAAGGTGGACGTCGGGAGTGGCTGACCCGCGGGCCCCGGGCCTCTCAGGACAGGTATACGCGTCTTTGCCCTGTTCCCCCTTTTCAGACCTCACGAAACGCCCGGCCACGCCTACCCGCACCCTGAAACCCAGCGCGCTGGCACGACCGTACGCTTCAAGGCACCAATATGCTCAATATTAGCGGTGGCCCGGGATCTCCTCAGCGATCCTTCTTCGCCACGAGGAGGGCGTAGACGAGATTACCGGAGGCGAAGCCGGCTTTCATGGCTCGGAAGGCGCGGAGGAAATGGATGAATTCGGGGCCGAGTTCTGCGGCGAGCTTCCAGAACTCCTTTTTCTGGATGATGTCGAGGCAGAGGTCCCAGGTCTTTGCGCACCGATCGTTCAGGATTTCGCGGTGAACCACCTTCAGGCGGTTCGATTCGAGAAGCGCGGCGTAATCGTCCATGGTGTCGAGCGCGACCATCATGCCTTTTTCGATAGGGCGGAGGAATTTGTCGTAAGCGCGACGATCGAGCCCCTCCTTCCGGAACCAGTCGATAATGGCGAATGTGCCGCCGGGACGTAGCAGCCGCGCCGCCGACGCGAAGAACTCTTTTTTCCGCTGATAGTGCGAAATCGATTCGAGCGACCAGACCACGTCGAACGACGCAGGCCGAAACGTCATCGCCTGCGCGTCCATCAGCAGGAACTGCGCGCGCAGGCGGTCGTTCGCGGCCGCCGCCGCGGAAGCCATCTCCACCTGCACCGGCGAGATCGTGATCCCTGTCGCATCCACGTCGTACCCGCGCGCCAAGTACAGGCTGCTCCCGCCGAAGCCGCAGCCGACGTCGAGCAACCGAGCGCCGCGTTCGATGCCGGCCGCGCGCGCCATGTGCTCGACCAGCTGAACCTGCGCCTGTTCCTTTGTCTCGTCGCCGCGAATCCAGTAACCGTGGTGCAGGTGCTCGCCCCAAAGGGCGAGGTAGTAAGGACTGACGGTGTCGTAGTGTTTGCGGATTTTCGCACTGTCGTTGTAGCGGGTTTTGCCGCCGCTGGATCGAGAGCGGAAAAGAGATTTTGCCCTCACTGGTGCCGAGGTTACTCCCCGCAAGGAGCCAATTCAACGGCGCTCTTGGCCTGAGATTGTCGGGGCGGGTTTAAAACCCGTCCCCGCGGCGCGGGCTGGCCGCAAGGGAGTCGGGCCGTCAGATGGTAGAATCGACTGCGAATTTCCCGGGAAAGAGCCCATGACCGAACACGACATCCGAAAACTGCTCGAAGACGTGCGCCGCGGGCGCACCGGCATCGAGCAGGCGCTCGCGCGGCTGAAGAAGCTGCCGTTCGAGGACTCGGCTTCGCGAAAATCGACCATCACCGCGCGTTGCGGCAGGGTTTCCCCGAAGTGGTCTACGCGCGCGGGAAAACGGCCGAGCAGGTGGCGAAAATCGTGCGCGGCATGCTGCGCGCGACGCTCATCGCACAATATTCTGATGACGCGCGCCGACGCGAAAGATGTATGCGGCGAGTGCGGCGGCTCGACGCGCTCGGCGAAATTTCATCGAGCTTTCGGGCGCGATTACTGATTCGACGCGCGAACGGAAATCCATGGCAAAGGGCTGATTCTGGTGGTCACAGCGGGAACGAGCGATATTCCGGTGGCCGAGGAAGGCGCGGTGACCGCCGAGGCGATGGGCAACCGCGTCGAGGCAATTTACGACGTCGGCGTCGCCGGACTGCATCGGCTGCTCGATCATCGCGAGCGACTGGTCGAGGCGCGGGTGATCATCTGCGTCGCGGGAATGGAAGGCGCGCTGCCAAGCGTAGTCGGCGGGCTGGTGAGCGCGCCGGTGATCGCCGTGCCCACGAGCACCGGCTACGGCGCCAGCTTCGGCGGCGTGGCGGCGCTGCTGGCGATGCTGAACAGCTGCGCGTCAAACGTCTCCGTGGTGAATATCGACAACGGCTTCGGCGCCGGCTGCGTGGCAAGCTGCATCAATCAACTCGACATGTCCAGACGCAAAGCTTGTGCGTCTAGCCAGCCAGGGCAGCCGCGAAGCGCCGGCGGCGAGGCGCGCTCTTCCTCCTCGGGAAAAACGGTGCGGAGGTCGAGGACGAGGCGATCGTCTTCGATGCGTGCGACGACCGGCGCGAGGCTCCTTCGGGCGGCGCAGGCGCATTTCGAGGGCGCGCTGCGGAATGCCGCTCAGCGCGCACGGCAACGAGTAACGTGGGGAGTGATTCGGTCCGGCGTCGAGCCTCCGCCGATCACGGAGAAGTCCGTTCGATGATTTCGAGTTGCGCCGAGGCCGCAGCGGCATCGCCCGCCAGGCGTGCGGCGAAGGCTTCGGCTCGGCGGCGAATCTCCTCCGCAGGCAGGCGAATCATGCGCAGCGCGGGCACATCGTCCGGCGCGCCGCGCAGGTAGGCGCGGAGCGTGGCTTCGAGCGCGGCAATCGTGAGCTTGTCGACGCGCAGCGCGCGGAAGAGCGGATTGCGGCGGATGCGTTCGACCACGTTCTTTCTTTCCGGCAATGATCCCGGCCTGCGGCCCGCCGAGCAATTTATCTCCGCTGAAGCTGACGACCGAAACCGCCCGCGTCGAAACTCGCGCGAGCCACGGGCTCGTCGATCCCCGTGGCCGCCAAATCCACCAGGCAGCCCGAACCGAGATCCTCGTAGACCGGCAGGCGCATGCCGGCGGCCGAGCGCGACCAGTTCTTCGAGCGACGGATGAGCGGTGAAACCGACCATGCGGAAATTCGAGGGATGGACGCGCAGCAGCAGGCGCGTATCGCGGTCGCGATGGCACGCTCGTAATCGGCCGAGGCGCGTGCGATTCGTCGTGCCGACTTCGCGCAGGTGCACGCCGCTCGCCGCCATGATGTCCGGGAATGCGGAAGCCGTCGCCGATTTCGATCAGCTCGCCGCGCGAGACGATCGACTTCGGCGCCTGCGCGCAAGCGCGTGGAGGACAAGGAAAACGGCGGCAGCATTGTTGTTGACGACGATCGCCGCTTCGGCGCCCACCAGATGCGCCACCAGGTGCGCGGTGTGCACATCGCGCTTGCCGCGAGCCCCGGCCGCGAGATCGTATTCGAGATTCGAATAGCCGCGCGGCGGCCTCGCGCATGCAGTCGAGCGCTTCCGCCGAAAGCGGCGCGCGGCCCAGATTCGTGTGCAGCACGACGCCGGTGGCGTTGATGACGGGCCGGAGCGAGGGCGCGAGCCATGCTTCCACTTCGCGCACGATGCGGTGCTCGAGCGCGTCGATCGAGGCGTGCTGGGTGAAGGTTTCCGGAGCGCCGGTTTCAGCCAGCTCCTCGCGGACCGCGGCAAGCACCTCGCGCGCGACCTCAAGGACGAGCGCACGCCCGGCGTGGCGCGAGAGATCGGCCAGGAGCGGACGCCCGAGCAACTCGTCCACCGAAGGAATCTTGCGCAGAAGCGCCGCGCGGGAAGCGGAATCGGCAGCCATCGCGCTGCTATTTGAGCACAGCGGCCACTGCAAGGCAACGCGGACTGAGTGGCACGGGCACTCTTGCCCTTGCGCTTTTTGTCAAAACTACTCCGATCGCTCTTCACGCCGGTACGGCCGCTCGCGCTGAAGCCATCACGCTCCGGATCGGGGGCGCGAAAACCGAACGGGCAAGAGTGCCCGTGCCACCCGGGCCCCGGCTCATCATTCGCGGCAGAGTTGACCTTGAGGCGGCAGGCCTTCCTCCTGGAATCGAAAAGCCGCTCTAACAGTTTGCGGAAAAATGGGCAGGACTTCGGGGGTCGCGGCTTCAGCCGCGACATAAGACCAGCAACAACAAGGGGGCTTCAGCCCCTGAAGCTGCCCAACAGGACCTTTTCCGCAACCTGCTAATCCAACGCTGCTTCTACGCAATCTTCGGCCGGCGCTTTCGCTCTTGGCCGCGGATGAATAAAATGAATGTCTTTCCTTTTTCTCTTTGCACAGGAGGGTACATTGGCCGTCGAACGGGCACTCGTCAGCGTTTACGACAAAACCGGCGTGGCGGAATTCGCGAAGCGGCTCGCCGCGCGCGGGGTCGAAATCGTTTCCACCGGAGGAACGGCGCGGCTGCTGCGCGATGCGGGCGTGAAAGTGCGCGACGTATCCGAGCTGACCGGCTGGCCGGAGATGCTGGGCGGCCGCGTGAAAACGCTGCATCCGAAAGTGCACGGCGGCATCCTCTTCCGGCGCGACAACGAGGGCGACCGCGCCCAGGCCGCCGAACACCAGATCGCACCGATCGATCTGGTGGTCGTGAACCTGTATCCGTTCGAAGCCGTGGCCGCGAAAGAGGGCGTCGGGCCGGACGAACTGATCGAGAATATCGACATTGGCGGGCCGACGATGGTGCGCTCGGCGGCGAAGAATTTCCAGTTCGTCGGCGTGGTCACCGATCCCGCCGACTACGACCGCGTGGCCGGCGAGATCGAGGCCGGCGGCGAGCTGAGCCTCGCGACGCGGCTCGACCTGGCGCGCAAGGCGTTTGCCGCCACGGCGCGCTACGACGGCCACATCGCCACCGAACTCGAGCGCCTGGCCGCGGCCGAAGGCCGTCTTTCGCTCGTCGGGCGTGCGGCGCTGCCCGAGCGGCTGAACCTGGCGCTCGAGCGGCGCGAATCGCTGCGCTACGGCGAGAATCCGCACCAGCAGGCGGCGCTCTACGTCCCCTGCGGGCGCCCGGCGGCGGGCCTGGCCGGCGCGCAGCAACTGCAAGGCAAGGAGCTTTCCTACAACAATCTGGTGGATCTCGAAGCGGCCTGGTCGCTGGCGGAGGAATTCGAGCGGCCCGCGGCGGTGATCATCAAGCACTACGAATCCGGCCGGCGCGGCCGAGCACGAGCGCGCTGGCCGAGGCGTACCGGCTGGCGCTGGCCTGCGATCCGGTTTCGGCGTTCGGCAGCGTGATCGCGTTCAATCGCGCGGTGGACGGCGAGACCGCGGCGGAAGTGGCGAAGCTGTTCGTCGAGTGCGTCGTGGCGCCGGGCTTTCACCGGCGGCGCGCGAGGCGCTGGCGGCGAAGAAAAATCTGCGCCTGGTGGAGCTGCGCCGTGCCCGACGCCGCCGGCTTTCGAGCTGAAAGCGATTTCCGGCGGCTGGCTGGTGCAGGAGCCGGACCGCGTGCCGGCTCGACGAGAGCCAGTGGAAAGTGGTGACGCGAGCGCGCAGCCGACCGAGGAGGAAATGGCGGCGCTGCGGTTCGCCTGGAAAGTCGTGAAGCACGTGAAATCCAACGCCATCGTCTTCGCGCGCGCCGGGCAGACGGTCGGCGTCGGCGCCGGGCAGATGAGCCGCGTGGATTCGGTGAAAATCGCGGCGATGAAGGCGCAGTTGCCGCTCGACGGGCACCGTCGTCGGCTCGGACGCCTTTTTCCCGTTTCCCGACGGCGTCGAGGAAGCGGCCAGGGCCGGCGCCACGGCGGTGATTCAGCCGGGCGGCTCGGTGCGCGACAAGGAAGTGATCGCAGCGGCGAACCGTCTGGGCCTGGCGATGGTCACGACGGGCCGGCGCCATTTCTGGCACTAGACGGCAAGCAAGTCCCGAACCGCAAGCCAGCGCGCCAGCAAGCCGGCGACGGCGACGCGCAGGCAATAGCACAACTGTTCCCTGAAACTTTTGACGGCTCCCGACACATCGAACCATAATGAGTGGATAACTGGGAGCGATCCGTGAGGCTTTTCGCCTTTTCTGCCTTGTTCGTGCTTTTCCCTCTGGCTGCCGGGGCCGGCCAGAAACCTGCAGATCAAGCAACGCAAGCGACGGCCCAGCCGGTACCGGGCGCGGTCGAACGCAACGCGGACGCCTACGCGAATTTCATCCTCGGCCACATCAGCCAGGAAAATTACGAAGACACGGGCGACCAGGCCTTCGCCGATCAGGCCATCGCCTTATACAAGAAAGCCCTGACGTTCGATCCCGGCGCGGTGGACATCCGGCTGAAGATAGCGGAAACCTACGCCGAGTCGCAGCGCCTGCGCGACGCCGTCGAGACGGCGCAGGGAATCCTGAAAGATCACCCCGACAATCTGGCGACGCACCGGCTGCTGGCGCGAATCTACGTGCGCTCGCTCGGCCAGCTCGGCACCGGCGCGGATCAGGATCATACGCTCAGCCTGGCGGTCGAGCAGTACGAGGCGATTCTCAAGCTCGATCCCGGCGACAACGAGGCCGGGCTTTGGCTCTCGCGCCTCTATCGCTTCCAGAACCAGCCGGAAAAAGCCGAAAAAGTGCTCGAGCAGATGCTCGCCCGCGATCCCTCGGACGAGCCGGCGCTCGAGCAGTACACCCAGTTGCTGCTCGACCAGGGCCACGCCGATCAGGCCATCACGCGGCTCTCGCAGATGGCCGGCCAGACGTCGAGCGGCCGCCTCTACGATCTGCTGGGCGACGCCTACGCGCAGATGCACGATTCCGCCAAAGCCCTCGCCGCCTACCGTCAGGCGGTCGAACTCGAGCCGGACGTTCCCTCGCACTGGCGCCGGCTGGCGCGCACGCTGTTCGACGCGAACAAATTCGACGAGGCAGCCAAGGCTTACCAGCAACTGACCAGTCTCGATCCCGCCGACCCGGACAATTTCCTGCGCTTGGCCGAAATCGAATATCAGCAGAAGAAATACGATCTGGCCGCCCAGAACATCAAGCAGGCGAAACAGCGCGCGCCGGACAATCTGGAAGTGATCTACAACGAGGCGCTGATCGCCGAGGCCCAGGGCCGCTACGGCGACGCCATCGATGTGATGTCGAAAACCGTTTCCAATCTGAAGAAGCAATCCACGAGCGAGGCCACCAGCCCCCGCGTCTACGGGATCCTCTACGAAGAGCTCGGGCGTCTCTACCGCCGGCAGGGCAACTACGCCGCCGCCGAAAACACCTTCAAGGACCTGATCGCGCTCGGCCCGGCCGAGCAGCGCCGCGGGCAGCTCGAACTGATCGAGACCTATCGCCAGAATAACCAGATCGACCAGGCCATCGCCATGGCACAACAGGTGATGGACGCCAATCCGAAGGACCGGCAATTCAAGGTCACCTACGCCCTGCTGCTCGGCGAAAAACAGCAGACCGACCTCGCCGTCAAGACGCTCAAGGAGCTGCTCGACGGCACGGCCGCCGACCGGGAAATCTATCTCGACATCGCCCAGGTGGAACAGCACGGCCGCCGCTACGGCCAGGCCGAGCAGGCCGCCCGCACCGCCGAGTCGATGGCCAGCGTGCCGGAAGAGAAGAGCGCCGCCTGGTTCCTGCTCGGAGCGATCTACGAGCGCCAGAAAAAATACGGTCCGGCGGAAAAGCAATTCCGCAAGGCGCTCGAGGTGAATCCGAACGACGCCGAAGTGCTCAACTATTACGGCTACATGCTGGCCGAGCAGGGCGTTCGCCTCGACGAAGCCACCGCACTCGTCAAGCGCGCCTTGGCCGAGGACGCCAACAACAGCGCCTATCTCGACAGTCTCGGATGGACGTATTACAAGCAGAACCGCCTGGCCGACGCCCGCGAGTACCTGCTCAAGGCCGTCGCCGGCAGCCCGCACGACCCGACGATTCTCGGCCATCTGGGCGACGTCTACGACCGCCTGGGCCAGACCGGGCTGGCCATCACCACATGGCAGAAGGCGCTCGCCGAATGGAAGCGCGTGGTTCCGGCCGACTACGAAGCGGATAAAGTGCGCAACCTCGAGCGGAAGCTGACCGAAGCGCAGAAGGACTCGGCGCGTGCCAGGAAAAACGTCGCCGCGGTCAGGCACGACTGAGCGGTTCCTGGACACCCGCATTGCAGCTTCCCGCCTACGCCAAAATCAATCTGCATCTGGGAGTCGTCGGCCCGCGCCCGGACGGCTATCACGAGCTGCGCACCGTCTTCCAGGTAATCTCCCTGCATGACGCGCTCGAGATCGAGCGCGTCCGCCGGCCCGGCATCGACCTCGCAATCTCCGGCCCACCGCTCGATCCCGGCCCCTCGAACCTGGTTTGGCGAGCGCTCGACGCGCTGACGCGCGAGCTCCGGCTCGGCGGCGGGTGGCGCGTGCGGCTCGAAAAGCGGATACCGATGGCGGCCGGCCTCGGCGGCGGATCGAGCGACGCGGCGGCGGCGCTCGTCGCCGGAGCGCGGCTTTCGGGCCGGTCCGTGGCGCCCGAGCGGCTGGCCGAACTCGGCGCCGGACTTGGCGCCGACGTGCCGTTTTTCCTGGTGGGCGGACGGGCCCTTGGGGTGGGCCGAGGGGACGAGATTTATCCGCTCGAGGACGGCCCGCGACGCTCGGTACTGGTGGTGCTCGCGCCCGGAACCAGCGTGGCGACCGGCGAAGCCTACCGGTGGCTGGACCGCAAGTTGACAAAGGCCGCCGCGGCCCATAAACTTTGGGTTTCCTGCGCCCGTAGCTGGAGCCTCGAGGACGCGGACCTCCTGAACGACTTCGAAACCGTCGTCTTCAGCCGGTATCCGAGCCTTCGGCGGATCAAGCGTCGCTTACTCCAAGCGGGAGCCGCGGGAGCCGCGCTGGCAGGCAGTGGTTCGGCGGTGTTTGGACTGTTCCAAAACCCAGCGCAGGCGCGCCGAGCTGCTCAGCAGTTCCTGGACGAGCAGGTGTTCATCGCCCGCACGCTCACCCGGGCCGAGTTTCGCCGGTCCGCGGGGGAATCGTGACGGGCTTGAGGTGTCACGCTTGGCCAATGACAAGCTGAAAATTTTCAGCGGACGCGCCAACCCGGCGCTCGCGGAATCGATCTGCCATTTTCTGGACACCAAGCCGGGACAGGCGGAGCTGAGCACGTTTGCCGACGGCGAATGCTACATCCAGATTCTCGAGAACGTGCGCGGCACCGATGTTTTCGTCGTGCAGCCCTGCTCGCAGCCGGTGGATTTCCACCTGATGGAACTGCTGCTGATGATCGACGCGTTCAAGCGCGCCTCGGCGCGGCGGATCACGGCGGTGGTGCCCTATTACGCGTACGCGCGCCAGGACCGCAAGGACAAGCCGCGCGTGCCGATTTCCGCCAAGCTGGTGGCCGACCTGATGGAGACGGCCGGGGCGAATCGCGCGCTGCTGCTCGACCTGCACGCGCCGCAGATTCAGGGCTATTTCAACGTTCCGGTCGATCACCTGTTCGCCTCGCCGGTGCTGGTGGAACATTTCCGCCAGAAGGAGTTGCCGAACTTGACGGTGGTTTCTCCCGACGCCGGAGGCGTCGAGCGGGCGCGGGGATTCGCGAAGAAAATGGACGCGCCGCTGGTGATCGTCGACAAACGGCGCGTGGCGATGGACCAGACCGAGGTGATGCACGTGATCGGCGAGATCGAGGGCCAGGCGGCGCTGATCGTCGACGATATCGTCGATACGGCAGGCACGCTGGTCAAGACCGCCGAGGCGCTCCGGGAACATGGCGCCGAGCGCGTGTTCGCCGCCTGCACCCACGCGGTGCTCTCGGGCAGGGCGATCGAACGGCTCTGCCATTCGCCGATCGAGGAGATGGTGGTCACCGATTCCATTCCTCTTCGACCGGAAGCGTCCCAGGTGAGTAAAATCAAGGTATTGAGCGTTGCCGAACTTCTGGCGCGCGGGATCCGCTCGATTCACGAAGAGTCGTCGATCAGCGCGCTGTTCCTCTAACGCCTGCGTGAGACACCCGGCCGGCGCGCAGCAAGGCGGTCCGCCCGGGGAAAGGAAACAAGGAAACGAGATCATGTTGATCGAAGCCAATCGCCGCGACGAACGCGGCAAAAACGAGGCGCGACGCCTGCGCCGGTCGGGACGCGTCCCGGCGGTGCTCTACGGCGGCGGCGGCGAGCCGGTGGCCCTGGCCATCGATACGCACCAGGCCAAGCTGCTGCTCCGCACCGCCGGCCACAACGTCATTTATGAATTGAAGGTCGAGGGCTCCGACGCCGCTCGCGCCATGCTCAAGGACTGGCTGGTCGACCCCGTACGCGGCGACCTGCTGCATCTCGATCTGCAGCGCGTCGCGATGGACGTGCTGATTCGCGTCCACGTCCGGGTGCAGACGGTCGGCGAGCCGCAGGGCGTCAAGGTGCAGGGCGGGGTCTTCGAGCGCGTTGCCCGCGATATCGAGGTCGAATGCCTGCCCGGCGATATTCCCGACGAGATTCAGGTCGACGTCAGCAGCATGGCCATCGGCAAACAGCTTCGCGCCGCCGATTTGCCGTTCGACCCGGTCAAGGTTCGCCTGCTGACCGACCCGCGGCGCGTGCTGGCGCATGTCATGGCCCCGAGCAAGGAAGAAGTGGTGGCGCGCGGAAGCCGCGGCAGCCGCGATCACTGAAGCCGCCGCCCCGGCCGAGCCGGAAGTCATCAAGAAGCCGCGGAAGGAAGCCGAAGAAGGCGAAGAGGGCGAAGGGAAAAAGAAGGGCGAATAGGTCGCCGCTCGCCCTCGTGGCGTTCGCGCGGCCGAGCGAGCCGATGCGACTCATCGTGGGTCTGGGAAATCCCGGACCTGAATACGTTCGGACGCCGCACAACCTCGGTTTCCTGGTCATCGACCGGCTGGCCGAGCGGGCCGGCGTTCGGGTGCGGCGGCCGGAAGGAAAAGCGCTGGTCGGTCTGGGCAAGCTGGCAGGCAAGGAAGTCGTGCTGGCAAAGCCGCAGACCTTCATGAATGCGAGCGGTCTGGCCGTACGGGATTTGCTCGGAGGATTCGACGCCGACCCGGAGGAGATGGTCGTCTATCACCGACGACGCCTCGCTCCGGCGAGGCACCCTGCGGATTCGCGAGCGCGGCATCGGCGGGCGGGCACAACGGTCTGAAGTCGGTGATCGGGACGCTGCAAAGCGACGAATTCATCCGCATTCGGATCGGCATCGGCCCGGCCGAGCCGGGTGAGGACCTGGCCGAATACGTCCTGCGGCCAATGGGCGACGAGGACCTCGAGCAAGCGGCCGAAGCGATCGATCGCGCCGTCGAGGCGGTCGAGTTGATTATCGAGAATGGCGTGGCGGCGGCGATGAACCGTTTCAACCGGCGAGCCGTCGAACCCGCCGAGGAGATCGAGCTCCGGGATCCGGGTCCCGGAACGAACTGAGGAGACGATGGCAGAACGAGCGTTTTTACGAACTGATTTTCATTTGCCGGCCCGACACCCCCGAGGCCGACATCGACAAGGTGATCTCGACTCTGCAGCAGATCGTCGAGGAGCAGCAGGGCCGCGTCGAAAAGGTGGACAAGTGGGGCGTGAAGCGCCTCGCTTATCGCGTGGACAAGGCCCGTGAGGGATTTTTCGTTTTCCTGGCGATCTACGGCCGCCAGGGCGACATGATCAAGGAACTCGAGCGCCGGCTGAAGGTTTCCGAGCCGGTGCTGAAATACATGACGGTGCGGATCGACGAGGAACTGAAACGCCAGAGCAAGCTCGTCGCCCGGCGCGAGCGCCGGCTCGCCCGCCGTCCCCGTAAAACACCCGGCGAATCGGCCACGGCCGCCAGCTAAGGCCGCCCGAAGGAGATTCCGATGGCAACGCATACCCCAGGTCACAGTCTCACGGCGGCGGCGGGGGCCGCAGCAGCAGCGGCGGCGCCGGCCCGCGTGGCGACCGGCCGCGCAAGCCGCGCCGGCAGTACGTGCGCCGGCGCAAGGTCTGCCGGTTCTGCGTGGACAAGATGGACTACGTCGACTACAAGAACGCCGACGATGCTGAAGACATTCATCCTCGATCGCGGCAAGGTGATTCCCCGCCGCATGACCGGCACCTGCGCGCGACACCAGCGCTGGCTGAAGGTGGCGATCAAGCGCGCGCGCAACATCGCGCTGCTGCCATTCGCCGCCGGCGCCTAGCGCGAGAGAGAGACGAACGATGAAGATCATCCTGCAGGAAAATCTCGAAAAACTCGGTACCCGCGGCGAAATCGTCGAGGTCGCCGGAGGGTTACGCGCGCAACTATCTGCTGCCGCGCAAAATCGCGCTGCCCGCCACGCCCGGCAACCTGAAACAGCTCGAGCGCATTCGCACCCGCCTGGCGAAGATCGAGGCAGCCGAACACGCCACCGCTGCCCAGGCAGCCGCCTCCATCTCGGGCACCACGATCAGCTTCGAGCGCAAGGCCGGCCAGACCGATCAGCTCTTCGGATCGGTCACCGCCGCCGACATCGCCGAAGCCCTCGCCGCGCAAGGCATCGAAGTCGACAAGCGCAAGGTGGCGCTCGCCGAGCCCATCAAGGTCCTCGGCGAATACGATGTCGCGATCAAGTTGCTTCACAACGTCGCGGCCAACATCAAGGTGGTCGTCGCCCGCGAAGGCGGTCCGCTCGAGCCCGCGCCGGAAGCCAAGGCCGAAGCGGAACCGGCGGCAGAACCGGCGGCAGAACCGGCTTCCGAACCAGCCGAGACCGCCGGCGAATAGGCTTCTCCGGCCGCGATTGCCATTCCCGGCTCGCCGAGCCAGGTATTGCCGCGAATTCCGCACGATGCGGGGCACGCGCGGCGATTTCCACCGATCTCCCGATAATCCACAGCCACCCGCTCTCCGATTACCCATGGCGACTGGCGCGCGCCTCTGTGGATTCCAATCCCCCCAAATTCCAGACCCGGCGTGACTCTCTGGACTTTTTCCTGAAGGCGGCCCGCGGTTTCTTTGCGGCACGGCGGAATCGGAGAATTCTTGCGTCAGAAGCACCTCTTGGGCGAAAATAAGGCGAATCTGATTCCATGGCCACTACGGCGACCTCGAACGCCCGCTGCCGCAGAATCTCGAAGCCGAGCGCAGCGTGCTCGGCGCGATCCTCCTCGATAATCACGCGCTCAACGCCGCGATTGAAAAGCTGCAGGCCCGAGGATTTCTTCCTCGATCAGCACCGGCGCATTTTCAAGCACATGATCGCAGCTGGGCGAGGCGCAGCAGGCCATCGACCTGGTGACGCTGGCCAGGACCAGCTGCACCGCAAGGGAGAGCTCGAGGCGGCCGGCGGAGCCGGCTTATCTGGCGCAACTGATCGACGGCGTGCCGCGCGTCACGAACGTGGAGCACTACGCGCGGATCGTCAAGGAAAAGTCGCTGCTGCGCAACCTGATCCACGCCACGCACGCCATCCAGCAGACGGCGCTCGACGCGGAGGAAGACGCCGACGCGATGCTCGACCGCGCCGAAGTCGCTCCATCTTCCAGATCGCCGAAGACCGCATCCGCACGGGCCTCGTGGCCATGAAGGACGTGGTGCAGGACAACATCGAGCGCCTGGAACGGATGCATCACCGAGGGCAGCGCATCACCGGCTTGCCGACCGGATACGCGCAGCTCGACGAGCTGACCTCGGGCCTGCAGCCTTCCGAGCTGATCATCCTGGCGGCGCGGCCTTCGATGGGCAAGACGGCCCTGGCGCTGAACATCGCCGAAAACATCGCGCATGGCGCGAGCGCGCAGCCGGTGGCCATTTTCAGCCTGGAAATGTCCAAGGAGTCGCTGCTGATGCGCCTGCTGGCCTCGCAGGCGCGGCGTGGACACGCACCGCTTCCGCACCGGCCATCTGGACGCGAGGACTGGGCCACCGAATGACCACCGCCCTGGGCGAACTGGCCGATGCCCCCGCTGTGGATTGACGATTCCGGGTCGGCCACGGTGATCGAGATCGGCGCCAAGGCGCGGCGGCTGAAGCGGGATCGAGGGCTTTCGCTGGTGATCGTCGATTACCTGCAGCTGATCGCCGCGCGCGGCCGCTTCGGCAACCGCAACGAAGAAGTTTCCAGCATCACTCGCGGGCACTGAAGGGCCTGGCCAAGGAGCTGAAGGTTCCCGTGCTGGTGCTCAGCCAGCTCACCCGCGCGCCCGAGCGCGAGGAGCGCCGCCCGCAGCTCTCCGACCTGCGCGAGTCGGGCGCCATCGAGCAGGACGCCGACGTCGTGCTGTTCATTCATCGGCCGAATTTCTACCGAACCGAGGTGCCCGAGGAGGAGCGGCGCAAGGCCGAGCTGATCATCGCCAAGCAGCGCAACGGCCCGACCGACCGCCTCCATTTCGTCTTCTTCGAACGCTACACCCGATTCGAGGAAGCCGCTCCCGATTCCTACAAAGGGACCGAGCCGGCCGGGGACGACGCCGAGTAACCGCCTTCAACCCAAAATACGGTCTTCACCCGTCGACAGCCCCACTTGCGTGCTATACTGAGGAACGCTTATTTTCGCTCCTTCGCTGGAAGTTGCAATTTCATAAGGAATTAGGCTGTAGTTTCCAGCCTTCATACCATTGGCTGATACGCGCAAAATTATCGGTTCTTCCACACCCGGCGCCCCCAAAGGCAGATCCGCCGAATCCCGTGAGTCACACCACGGTCGTGGGGCGCGGCGCAACACCGAAGCTGCCTTCGGCAACATTTGGGACCTGCTGCTGCTTCGGACCGTCTTCACGGTGATTTGCGTCGTGATCGGGTGGCATTTCCATCCCTTCGGACTCACGCCCGTTACCGGGGCCCTGTTCGGCCTGGCATTCGCCATCGCCATCATTTTGTCGGAAATCCGGCTCCGCAAGGTCAGCCTGCGCCGGCTGATCGGCGCGGCGGTCGGCTCGATTCTGGGCATCCTGGCCGCCCTGTTGATCCATCTGGTGATTGACAGGACATCGCTCCCGGCCGAATCGAAGTCGTTCGTCGGGATTGCGCTGCTTTTAGTACTGGCCTACGTCGGAATGCTGGTCGGCGCCAACAAGGGTGACATGCTCAACCTGGCGGCCTTTGGCGGGGTCTTCGGCAGTGAGCGTGGCGGGCGCCGTTTCGCGAAAATCGTGGATACCAGCGTCATCATCGACGGGCGCATCGCCGACGTGTGCGAAGCTTCCTTCCTCGAAGGCACGGTCATCCTGCCGCGGTTCGTGCTGCACGAGCTGCAGATGGTGGCCGATTCGGCCGATCCGCTCAAGCGCCAGCGCGGCCGGCGGGGTCTCGAAGTTCTCGAGCGCATCCGCCAGCTCCCCTCGGTCGACGTCGAGGTCGCCGAGGAGGATTTCCCCGACGTGCCGGACGTGGATTTGAAGCTGATCGAGCTGGCGCGGCGCCACGACGCCAAGATCGTCACCAACGACTTCAATCTGAACAAGGTGGCATCGCTGCAGGGCATCGAGGTCCTCAACGTCAATCAGCTCGCCAACGCGCTCAAGCCGGTCGTGCTGCCCGGGGAGGGGATGCGGGTCTTCATCCTCCGCGAAGGCAAGGAGCCGAATCAGGGCGTCGCCTATCTCGATGACGGAACGATGGTCGTGGTCGACGGCGCGCGCCGCATGATCAACAAGACCATCGACATCAGCGTCACCTCCGTCCACCAGACCAGCGCCGGCAAGATGATCTTCGGCCGTTACGACGAGCGCGCCGAGGCCGCCGCTCGCGCCACCTCCCAGGAAGCCAACCATCGCAACGAGCGCCCCGAAAACCACGCGAACGAACGCGAGCTTCCCCCCCGCCCGATCCACCCCGAATCAAGCCGCCGCTAAGCCCCATTTCTCACAAGAGTCGTGGCGCCAGCACTGCCCAAAGATGTGCAGTCACGGCGTCCGCCTCGCGAGTCATCCTTACAGGCATCGCTGCGAACAAACCGCGCTAATTAATTGCGCTTGGTTTTCCAGCCGAGAGATTCCGTCGTCCCGCGCCGCTTGCGTCCGTCGGTGCGCTTCGCGGCCGAAGAGGGATTCTCCGCGCTGGCCCCGGGCCCGTTCGGCAAGCCCAGCAGGAAGCGCGTCAATTCCGACTGGCGGTGGGTATCGGTTTTGCGAAAGATGCTCTTCAGCATGAATCGCGCCGTTCCTCTCGTGATCCGCAAGCATTCCGCCACTTCCCCGAGATCGTTTCCCTGCAAGAGTAGATCGGCCAGACGGCACTCGGCCGGCGTCAGCTGATAGAGGCTGGAGAGCACCCCGGCGCGCGAGGAGGACTGGCGGTCCGGATCGGTGACGAAAACCAGCGCGCAAGGGAGAGTGTCGAAGAGCATCAGATTGGAATTGAACGGCACGATGGAAAGTTGCAGAGGCCGGCGCCCTTGCCTGTGCAGCAGCATCGCCCCGCCCGGTTGCACGCCTCTTCCGGCGCCGGTGGCAGTGGCGGATTCAATCAGGGAATGGAGTTTCGAACTCTCCTCGGGATTCTTCACCGAGAGCCGTTTGCGCGAGAGCAAGAGGCCGTCGCCTTCCCGGAGCAGGCTTTCGGCCGCGCCGTTCATCAGCACGACTTCGCATTTTCCGTCGACGGCGAACATCGTCGTCTCGCTCGCGTCGATGCCGCTCACCGCCGCGTCCACCATGGACCGGAGGGACTGCATCGTCTGATGAATTTTGACGACCGGTCCGAAATGAGGCATCAACAGACTCATCAGCTGGACGGCTTCGGGCCCGGGAGCCGGCCTTCCCTCCGACCGGACGACCGATAGCGTGATCACCGCATGGGGAAAGGGGATGATCGCGCCCATCACGCCCGAATAGGATCCGTACTTCCGCCCGAAATCGTTGTAATACTCGCTTCGCCTGTATTCCCTTTCGCCGGTCAGCGACCGCGAAAGGCCGCACCAGGAGCCCAATCTGCGGGCGATTTGGAACAGGGGTGCGATCGTGGGGTTGATCGCGCCGTAGTAAGAGTTGTATTCGCCGATGGCATCGGAAGGAAGGCCGGAACTCTGCTGCAGGTCCCAGCGCGAGAGTCCGTCGTCATGCAGGGTGAGCGCGGCGCCGTTGCAGTCCATCTGCCGCGCCGCGAGGCACAGGAAATCCCCCCACCGCTCGGGGCACGCGGCGGACTCGTAAAATGCACCTACCAGACCGATAAGGGCCTGCGCATCGCGAATCATTTTTTACCTTCCACGGAATCCATCGGGGTCTCCGAGCGAACTCGGAATGGATTTCCCATGGAAACTTGTGCCTGAATATCTCCCATTTGGGAGATGCCCGCAAGTGCGACTTTCCCTAGCCTGTGCAGCAGTTGTCGATTCGAGCATGGCCAGGCGTTGAGAGAGAGGACGCATCGATGGGCACAAAAGCGAAGATTTTAGGCGTATTGACGATTCTTGCCGCGATCATCACAGCCGGTTGCAGCAGTGGAAAATCGACCCCCGCGGTCGCTGTGGCCATTTCGCCCAGCACCGCAAAGGCGATCGACGCAGGCCAGCAGGTGAGTCTGACGGCCACGGTGTCGAATGACTCCCAGAACAAGGGAGTGACTTGGAGCGTTTCCGGCGCATCCTGCACCGGCTCGTCCTGCGGATCGCTGGCCAATGTCACCTCCACGGCCGCGACCTACGTCGCGCCGGCATCCCTTTCCTCCAACCTCGCGGTCAGCGTGACCGCGACGTCGGTCGCCAACACGACAAAGACCGCCTCGGTCAGCGTGACCGATACGCCTCCGCCCTCCATTACAACGACTTCCGTCCCCGCGGCCACAGTCGGCACCGCGTATTCGACGACGCTCGTCGGCAGCGGAGGCGCCGGCACGGTCACCTGGAGCGTCAGCGCCGGCTCGCTTCCCGCCGGTCTCAGCCTCAGTGCCGGAACCGGTGTGATTTCCGGAACGCCCACGACGGCGGCGACTTCCACCTTCACCGTCCAGTTGGCCGACTCGGCAAGCCCGGTCATGACCGCAACCCAACAGCTCAGTTTGACGGTGAAACCCGCCCCGCTCGCGATCATGTCCACGTCGCTGCCGAACGGCACCGTGAACAGCAACTACAGCACAACCTTGCAGGCCACCGGAGGCACAACGCCCTACACGTGGAGCGTGACAATCGGGAACCTGCCCGCGGGTTTGACGCTGAACGCCTCGACCGGTGTGATCGCCGGCATACCGACGGGTTCCGGCACTTTCACCTTCACGGTGACCGCCACCGACTCCACAACGCCGACCGCCATGACCGCCGTCCAGCAGTTCAGTATTCTCGTGAATCCCTCCCTTTCGGTCTCGACAACGTCCCTGCCTGACGCCACAGTCGGAACCAGCTACAGCCAGACACTGCAATCGAGCGGCGGCACTCCTCCCGTGACTTGGAGCGTGACTGTGGGATCGCTTCCCGCCGGCCTTTCCCTCGACAGCGCGAAGGGAGTCATTTCCGGTTCGCCCACGACATCGGGACCATCCAACTTCACCGTCCAGGCGTCCGATTCCAGCTCGCCAACGCAAACGGCCACGCAGGCGTTGAGCATCAACGTCGCCGTCGCGCCGCTCAAGATCACCACATCCAGCCTGCCCAGCGGAACCGTTGGCATCAGCTACAGCACAACGCTGCAATCGAGTGGCGGCACTCCGCCCGTTACCTGGAGCGTGACCGTGGGAACTCTGCCCGCCGGGCTCTCGCTCAACGCGACAACCGGCGCCATCACCGGCTCACCGACGACCGCGGGCACTTCAAGCTTCACCGTGACGGCAACCGATTCCGCCACGCCAACCGCGCAAACGGCCACGCTGCCGACGAGCATCACAATAAACAATTCGGGTGTGAATGACGCCGAATTGAACGGCCAGTACGCCTTTCTCCTCAGCGGATACGACGCGAGCGGGCCGGTCGAGATGGCTGGCAGCTTCACCGCCGACGGCGCCGGCAACCTGACCAACGGACTCGAAGATATCAACCAGAGCAGCGGCGTACTGACCAGCCAGTCCTTCACCGGAAACTACGCCATCGGCGCCGATAACCGCGGCACCCTCGCGATGGGCTCGTCCACGTTCCAGTTCTCCATCGGCTCGATTTCCTCCGGTGTCGGCGCCAAGGGCCACATCGTCGAATTCGACGCCACGGGTACCAACGTCATCGGCGTCCTCGAAAAGCAGGACACCACGGCCTTCTCTCTCTCGGCCGCGGCCGGCGACTACGCGTTCGGTTTCACCGGGCTCAGTTCCTCCGTGAACGGCGCGCGCTTCGCTTTGGCAGGCCGGTTCACCGTCAGTAGCACCGGAGCGATTTCCAACGGCGAACTCGATGCCGACGACGCCGGAACAGTCAATAATTTCACCTCGGTTACCGGAACCGCCACTGTTGCCGCGAGCGGGCGCGGAACCACCACGCTGTCGGTGAACGGCGGCACGATCAATACCGTGTTCTACGTCGTTTCCGCCAACGAAGCGCTCTACATCGGCATCGATCCAATCAGTGCCGGAAATGGCGTCTACACCGGATCGGCGCTCAAGCAGTCCGGCGGGCCTTTCTCGAACAGTTCGCTCAACGGCATCAGCATCATCTCCGTCCAAGCCGAAACCATCACTTCGGGAACGACCGACGTGCAAGTCGGCACCCTGACAACCGGCTCGGGCTCCTTCTCTCTCTCGACCGACGAGAACAACGCCGGTGTCATCGGGTCCAATTCGGCGACCGGCACCTACACCGTGGCAGCGAATGGCCGCGTGACGTTGGCCGGAGGAAAACATCCCCCGGTGCTTTACCTGGTGACCGCAAACGAGGCCTTTCTCGTGGGAACCGACCTCAGCGTTAGTGCCGGCTTCTTCGAGCCCCAAGCCGCCGGGCCATTCTCGAACAGCTCGCTCTCGGGCAACTACATCACCGGCGACATGGCCCCCGTGGTCAGCAATTCCGGGCTCACTACAGGAGTGGCCACATCCGATGGCAACGGGAACGTCACCGGAACCAACGACGACAACCAGTCCGGCACGCTGACCTCCGGGCAGACCTTCGCTGCAACCTACTCGGTCGCATCCAACGGCCGTGTGACAGTGACGACCGGCTCGGACACCAACGTCATGTATCTGGTGTCCGGCTCGAAAGCGGTGATGATTTCCACCAAGAGCACGAACACGGCGTCAACCATCACCGTAATCGAGAAATGATCTAGCTGAAAAATGACCGGCTTCCGGCGGACCGCCAAGCGGTGAAGGGCAAGAGGCTCCCCTTCACCGCGGGTCCGCCGGAATCCAACCATCCGCCCCCGGCCGAAACGCGTCTCGCATAGCACAGCCATTCCGGCCTGTGCGCTTTTCCCTTATTCCCCGCGCCAAGCCGGCACCCGCTGTAGCGCCCGCGTTGCGCCGTTTGCATCCCGGCACCCTTTGTAGGGACCCGCCGGCGTTTTCGACCCCGCATTGAAGAAACTTTCGCCACCAACACGTTGCCGGCACTCGCAACCAGCAATTCACGAGAAGAAAAGCGTTCCGGTTTCGCGCTCCCACATCGCCTTCAGAAATGCGAATTAGCACGCCGGAATTGACTGTTGAGGAGGGAACGGATCAGACGACGACAGATTCGCGGTATTCGCCGAAAACGCGCCGCAACGCGTCGGAAATTTCACCCACGGTGGCGTAAGCTTCAACGGCCGTCAGGATGGCAGGCAGCAGGTTTTCTTCTCCGCGCGCGCGCCGCTCGATCTCCTCGAGTGCGCGGCGCACGGTTTCCGCGTTTCGCCGCACCCGCAGCGCCCGCACGCGCTCAATCTGCGCCTGCTCGATCGCCGGATCGACGCGCAGCAGTTCGAATCGGCCGCTGCTCCTCGGAAGTGTGCCGGTTCACGCCAACCACCACCCGCTGGTTGCGCTCGACGGCGAGCTGATATTCGTAAGCCGCGCGCTGAATTTCCCCCTGCACGTAGCCCGTCTCGATCGCGCGAAGCATCCCTCCCATCGCGTCGATTTTCGAGATGTACTCCTCTGCGCGCGATTCGATTCTCCCGGTAAGCGCTTCCACCGCCCAGGAACCGCCGGCGGGATCCACCGTATTCGTGACGCCGCTCTCGGCCGCCAGGACCTGCTGCGTGCGCAGAGCCAGCAATGCCGATTGCTCGGTGGGAAGCGCGAGCGCCTCGTCGAGCGCATTGCAGTGCAAGGACTGGCAGCCGCCCAGCACCGCCGCAAGCGCCTGTATCGCCACGCGCACAATATTGTTTTCCGGCTGCTGCGCCGTCAGCGCGCTCCCCGCCGTTTGCGCGTGGAAGCGCAACATCATCGCCCGCGGATTTTTCGCGCCGAACCGCTCGCGCATGATGCGCGCCCACAAGCGCCGCGCCGCGCGGAATTTCCCGATTTCCTCCAGCAAATCCGTTATGCGCGACAAAAAAGAACGAGAGCCGCGGCCCGAATTCATCCACAGCGAGCCCGGCACTGCGCGCCGCATCGACGTAAGCGATCGCATTTGCCAGCGTGAAGGCGACTTCCTGCACCGCCGTCGCGCCCGCCTCGCGAATGTGATACCCGGAAATGGAAATCGTGTTCCACTCGGGTAGTTCCGTGCGGCACCAGGCGAACGTGTCCGTCACCAGCCGTAGCGCCGGCCGCGCCGGATAAATGTAAGTGCCACGCGCTACGTACTCCTTCAGGATGTCGTTCTGAATCGTGCCCGAGAGGCGGCGAAGATCGGCTCCCTGCTTCTTGGCCACGGCGACATAAAGCGCCAGCAGGATCGCCGCCGTAGCATTGATCGTCATCGAAGTCGAAATGCGCTCGAGCGGAATCGATTCGAACAGCGTCTCCATGTCCTCGAGCGAATCGATCGCCACTCCCACCTTGCCCACCTCGCCGCGCGAGAGCGCATGGTCGGAGTCGAGCCCAATCTGCGTCGGCAGATCGAAAGCAACCGAAAGCCCCGTTTGCCCCTGCTCCAGCAAGTACCGATAACGCCGATTCGATTCCGCCGCCGTCCCGAACCCGGCATACTGCCGCATCGTCCAGAGCCGCCCGCGGTACATCGTCGGATGAATGCCGCGCGTATAAGGAAATTCGCCGGGGAAATCTGCAGATTCGCCCCTCGGCCACGCGCCCGCTTCGCCCGGCGAGTAGACTCCTTCGAGGGGCAGCCCGGAAAGCGTGGCAGCCGCCTGCCCCACCGCCTTCTCTTTTTCCTTAGTCGTTCGCTCCGCCATCGCAACCCCAAAGATCTTTGCTGCAAATGAAGTCCGCGCTACCGGTAGCGCAGCCTCCATTTCGTAGCGCCGCCATCCTTGGCGGCCTCCGGCCGTCAGGCCGTCTCGAAGCCGGCGCTACAAAAAACCCGGCCAATCCGCCCTCACGAATAACGCGGTTGCCCCACGCGGCTCCTCGCCGGTTGCCCCAGGCTTCGGTTTTGAGCCTGCGGATTTTTCGGAAGCCGCAGCGAGGCTCCCTGAAGACACGCTACCGCACCCGCCGCGAGTCGCGAAACGCGCCGACGCCGAAACCCGCCATCATCACCGCATAGATAATGCCGAGCCAGGAAATCCAGTGGGCGGCCGGGTTGTGCCATTGGCGAAACGCCGCCAAACCGCCAAAAGCGGCGAAACAGAGGAAAAGCGCCCCGGTCGCCTCGTGAAATAACTGGCGCAGCGCGCGCCAAAGCAGCCGCAGGATGCCCATCACTCGTGATTGTAGTACACATCGCCCCTCCAGAGTCTGTGTGGCAACTCCGTTTTTCGTAAGGGCACGGCTTTAGCCGTGCCACAAACGCCGGCCAATCAACGCGGCTTTAGCCGCTGAGGGTTGCGTTTGCAGTTTGCCACACATCGCCCCTCCGGCCGTACCAGAGCGCCACTTGTTTCGTTTCCCGCCACGCCCTACAATTCTCCTTGAGTGTCTCGCTCGCTTGGGGAGGTGAGCCGGTGCAATTGGACGATCACCTGAAGCAACTACTGCGGGAGTTGGGCCAGGCGATCAATGATTCCATCTCGGATTCCGACCGTATCCTCGAGGCGATAGCCAACGTGCGCGCCGCCGGATACGACGTGGTCCTGAAGCTCGACGCGACGGTCGGCCTGTCGCGCCGCGACTCGAAGCCGGCCCGGCTCAGCTTCGGCGACCGGCGGTTCCTGGAATCGTTGCGGATCCGCGTCGACGACGAGACGATCGACGACGACGAATTTTCTCCGCGATTCGAGTTCACTCAGCAGGACATCAAGTTTCTGAAGTCGCTCAAGATTTCCCTTGAGGATCTTCCCTGAGCTTCGCCGCAAGCCTTTGACGCCCGACGTGGCGCGGGCACTCCCTGGCTCGCCGTCCGCTGGCGGCCTGCCCGCGCGCTCGTGTCCCAAATCCGCCCCGTACCCACAATCGCACCCAAGCGTCACAGCAAACCACCCATACCCATCTCGCCGTCGCAGCACGATCCCACCCCACAGGCACGTTCGCCCAAGCCGCCCCCAGTGGCACAGGCTTCAGCCTGTGCGCTCGTGTCCCATTCCTCCTCCGTCGCCCAATTCATCCGCGAAATTCGCTGAAACCCTGGAGGCATTCCGAAAACCGCGCCAGCAAGCCTGCCCGCCCCCCAGCTTGGAGCAACGAAAATGATGCGCCGTCCCGCCGTAGCCGGCCGCTTCTACCCCGCCGACGCGGAAGCTCTCGAACAATCCATCGAACTCTGCCTCGGAGACCCGCAAACCTCGCCGGCTGAGCCGGTGATCGGCTGCATGGTCCCCCACGCCGGCTATCCATATTCCGGCCCGGTCGCCGGCGCCGTCTATCGCCGCCTGAATCCGCCGTCTCGTTTCATCCTGATCGGCCCCCGTCACTATCCCGCGGGCCAGCCGATGGCGATCCTTTCGCGAGGAGCATGGCTGACCCCATTCGGTCCGGCGTTTGTCGACGTCTCGCTGGCGGAAGAATTGAAGCGGGCCTGCCCCCTGCTGCGCGAAGACATGGTGGCGCACGAGCGCGAGCACGCGATCGAGGTCCAGCTTCCGTTCCTGCAGCGAATCGCCGGCGAATTCACCTTCGTTCCGATAGCGCTAGGCACCACAGTGCTGGCCGCGCTCGAAGAGCTGGGAGAAGCCATAGCCCGCGTGGTCAAGGCGGAGCGCCAGCCCGTGCTGATCGTCGCCAGCTCCGACATGAACCACTACGAAAGCGACACACTCACCCGCGCCAAGGACGAAAAAGCCATCGAAAAAATCCTCGCCCTGGATCCCCACGGCCTGTTCGACGCAGTCCGCGAGCACGAAATCTCCATGTGCGGCTTCGCCGCCGCCGTCACCATGCTAGTCGCCGCCCGCCGCCTCGGCGCCACCACCGCCGATCTGGTCGGCTACGCCACCAGTGGCGACGTCACCGGCGACCGCGAAGCCGTGGTGGGCTACGCCGGCATCATCATCCGCTAAACTCCCCTCTCTTTTTTCTCCTGAAACTCGCCGCGCGTTCGCTGCAACTATCCCCGCTCATGCGAAGACTTTCACTCGTAAGGAACGAGGAGACTCCAGACTATGATCGATGTCGGGGTAATCGCGGGTTCGTCCGTCCCGGCACTCATGTCGGTGTTCGCCCTTGTAGCAAGGCGCCAGCTACTCATACGACGCCGTCGGTCGGCTGCTCGCCGCGAAAACAGCCGGCTCGACCGCCTATCCCCAATGGGGCCTGTCGTGGGGTTACGACTCCTACGGCAATCGCCTTTCACAGAATGCAACCGTGGGGTCCGTGCCAACGAACTCCGTTTCCGTCAACGCTTATACCAACCACATCAGCACCGCCGGCCACGCTTACGACACTGCGGGCAACATGACGAATGACGGCATGAACACGCTGTCGAATGACGACGAACACCGGATCATCAGCAGCAACGGCTCGCTCGGTTCGGGAACCTACGCTTACGACGGCGACGGCATGCGCGTCGAGAAAACCGTCTCAGGTACCACAACGGTGTACGTCTTCTCGGAAAACAAAGTGATCGCCGAATACGCCGGCGGCTCGTCAGGAAGTTCTCCCACGAAGGAGTACATTTACGCCGGCGGATCGCTTCCCATCGCCGAAATCGACGCCGGCAGCACCGTGAAGTATTATCAGGCCGATACGCTTTCCATTCGCATGTTGACAGACTCCAGCGGCAACATCCTCGAGCAGCAGGGTCAGTTCCCCTACGGCGAAAGCTGGTACCAGACCACCAGCCAAACCGAATTCCAGTTCACCAATTACCTCCACGACGCCGAGTCGGGCAACAGCTACGCCTACGCCCGCGAGTACGTGAATCGCCTCGCCCGCTTCGAGACTCTCGATCCGGCCGACGGAAGAGTGTCCGACCCACTAAGCCGGGATCGCTACACCTACAGCTCAGACAATCCCATTGGGACCCCGCACTCGCTCGGGTGCGCACCCCGGAATGCGACACGCCCCGATTCCCGCGCAGCCGATCGGTTCTGGCGGCTGGCTTTGGCCCCCGAAGCGGGCAAGGCAGGCGCGAATGGAGCCGAAGACAGCACCGTTTGAGGCAATCTTCCCCTTCAAATTGCCCGTGCGGTGGAAAAGGACTATTGAGCGGGGTGCAGGCTGGCGACGATCACGCGCGCGCGGTCGCGGGCGATGTCCAGGTATTTGGAATTGGAAGCGATCTGATTGAGTATCGGAACCAAAGCCTGAGGATCGGGAATCATGTTGGAGCCAAGGTCGCGCTCCAGACGAATCAGCACGTCGTTCAATCCGAGCGGATCGTAGCGCATGGACCGGCGCAGCTGGTCGGCGTATTGGTCCTCGAGCGAAAGCCCCTCGAAAATCGCGAGCAGCTTGTTGGCGGAATCGTTCGTCGTGAAATTGAACGAGACCTTGTTCGTCACGCCGCCCTTCTCGTAGAAAAACGTCTTCTCGCCGAGGTTCGCCACGCGGCGGGGAACTTCGAGCTGGATGCCGTTGAAATCATGGAGATCGGCGGCGAGAGCAAAGATTTTCCCGGCGACCGCGGCAGTAACGGGGAAAGATTCGGGGCTCGGCTGATCGTCGAGCTGCCGGATGTCGTAGGTGCTGTCGCCGTTGCGGTTCACCTTGATCTCGACGAATTCCGGCGTGCTCTGCTTGAAAATCTTCCGGAAAATGATCGTGGCGACAGACGGTTCGGAAGCGGCCGGCGCCGTCGCGCCGGATTCCTGTGCGGCCGCCGGAACGGCGGCAAGCAGCGCGAGCATGGCGAGAAGGAGAATTCGACGGGCGCCCTTATTCACGCTTCGATCCTCGCCGGATACAAACGGTCGCCGGCCGAGCCAACCCGGCGGCGTGCGCGCTCGGTGGAGATGTGGCAGAGAGCCAGAGCCAAGGCGTCGGCGGCATCGGGAGAGCGCGGCGGTTCGGCAAGTTCCAGAAGTGAAGTGACCATCGTTCTGTATCTGCCCCTTCGACGCGGCTCCGTAGCCGGCCACCTGAAATTTTACCTCGCGCGGCGTGTAACTGTGGACCGCAACGCCTGCCTGCGCCGCGGCCAGGAGCACGACTCCGCGCGCCTCGGCCAACTTGAGCGAGGTACGAAGGTTCGGGGCGGCGAACACGGTTTCGAGCGCGAGCGCATCGGGAGAGAACTCGGCCAGCAACTCCGAGAGCAGCCGGTGAAGTTCGCAAAGCCGGTCGCCGAACGGCGCTCGCGAAGGATGTTTCAGCGCGCCGAAGCGCAACGTGCGCGTCGCCCGGCCGTCGAATTCGAGCACCGCGTAACCGGTCGGCCCGCTCGCGGCGGGATCGACGCCCGCCACGCACAACCGTCCATTTTGCTGGCATCCGGAACCCATGCGGTCTTCATTGTGCTCCGGAAACGGCCGAGGGGACAGTGCCTTTTCGGGCAACGCCGCTATTCGGCGCCGACGGCAGCCTGCATTTCCTGCTCGTCGATATCGAAATTCGCGTAGACGTGCTGGACGTCGTCCTGGTCTTCGAGCGCTTCCACCATGCGCAGCATCTGCTGGGCGGCCGAGCCGGTGAGCTTGATGTAATTCTGCGCCACCCAGCCAACCTCGGCGGAACTGGGCTGTATGCCCGCGGCCACCAGGGCATCGCGCACCGCTTCGAAACTTTCGGGCGGCGTCAGAATTTCCCAGGAGGAGTCGTCGTCGCGCATGTCTTCAGCGCCGGCCTCGAGAGCGATCGTGAGCAGCTTGTCTTCCTCGGCCTGCTCCTTGGGCACATACAGGTCGCCCTTGCGGCTGAACATCCAGCCGACGGCGCCGGTTTCGGCCAAGTTCCCGCCGTGCTTGGACATCAGATGGCGGATCTCGCTGACCACGCGGTTGCGGTTCGTCGTCACCACCTCTACCAGCATGCCGACGCCGCCCGGCCCGTAGCCCTCGAACATCACCTCTTCGTAGCGCTCCCCTTCGAGCTGCCCGGCGCCCCGCTGGATGGCGCGCTCGATGTTCTCGTTAGGCATGTTCTCGGCCTTGGCCGCCTGTACGGCGGAACGCAGCCGGGGGTTCGAATCCGGATCGGGGCCGCCGATGCGCGCGGCGATGGTAATTTCCCGGATCACTTTGGTGAATGCCTTACCACGGCGGGCGTCGGCCGCGGCCTTCTTATGCTTGATTGTCGCCCACTTCGAGTGACCAGACATTGCGAGCCTCGCTGACGAAAAATGGCGGGAAAAAGAGTCTATCACAGCCTCCCGAGGAGGCAAAAGGGCACGATTTGGGCTGCCGGCGGCCTGGGCGACCGCGGCGGTCCGATTTCGTCGATGTATGACCCCGCATCTCTGGAAACTCCAGGGCAATTCCTCAGTGCCCCGCGGGCGGGCCTACGATGGCGCCGTAGGAATTCGAGCGGGCCAGCCGGTCGAAATAGGTGAAGACGTCGCGGGAAACGGTAGTGATGGCGGCGTCGGCGGCCGGATTGTCGCGGTCGTAGTCGGTCATGACGGAGAGGACGTAAGGCGCTCCCTGGAGCAGGACCATCCCGGAATCGCATTCGACGCCCGGCAGGCTGCCCGGCTTATCGGCCACCGTAATGCCGGAAGGGATGCCGGCGCGCAGCGGGGTGTCCTTGTAATCCTCCAGCAGGTGAAGAGCCATGGCGGTGTGGGCGGCGTCGAGCAGGCGGCCGCGGTCGAGCTTCTTGATCAGGGCGGACATTTCGTGCGGAGTCGAGACGTTTTCGCGCCCGGCGCGTTCGGCTGCCTGATCCATCATTTTCCGGGCGAGCCGCGTATGCGTGAGGCCGGCTTCGCGAATCACGGCGTTGACGTTCGCCATGCCGACGCGATCGATCAGGATGTTCGTCGCCGTGTTGTCGGAGAGCACGACCATCAGCGCGGCCAGATCGCGCAGCGCGAGCGAAGAGGTGCCGTCGCCGAAATCCTGCAGCACGCCGCTGCCGCCCACCATGTCCGCGCGCCGCACAACGATCCGGTCGGAAAGGTGCAGCCGGCCCTGCTGATCCTGGCGCAACAGCGTGATGAGGATCGGAATCTTTGATCGAGCTGCCTTGCGGAAAGACGCGATCCGCGTTCACCGCGAACGATTGGCCGGTGTCGAGGTTCTCGGCATAGATCCCCATCACGCCGTCGAAATTCCCCGCCGTGCGTTCGAGATCGGACTGGAGCTTGGAGGCGAGCGGTGCGGCGAGCGGCTTCGGCTGCGGGCGCGCCTGCCGGGCCGCTACCGCACCCACAAAAGCGAGACAGGCGCCTCCAAGCAGCGCCGCGAGCGATCGCGGATTCATCGAAAAGGCCTCCGGGAACGTTTTCTTCAGGTACCAATATACCGGGCGTAGAGTGAACGGGCGACCGTGGGATCTTTGGTTCCCTTGACGATCGCGCGGCCGTCGGCGAACACGGTGACCTCGTAAGGCGGCACGCGGAATCGCAGCAGAAATTCGTTGCCGCGCACCTCGCCGGCCGTCATTTCCAGTCTGCGTCCGAGCGCCGCGAGATCGAGCCGCCGGCTGCGCTCGTGAATCTGCACCGAATCGCGGCCGCACATCGTGATGTGCGGCTGCGCTTTGCCCTCGAGGTAATGCAGTTCCCCGCGAACGCAGGCGCGGCAATCGAGATTCCGCTCGACGGCCAGCGACTGGAAACGCCCAGTCCACACGTCCGCCGAAATCAGCCGCCCATTCGCAGCCTCGCCTTCCACAAGTCGGCGCAGCGCGGCAGCAACCTCGAGCGCCGAGATGAAGGCCGCGGCGGAATTCAGGATGCCCGCCGTATCGCAGGTCTCCTCGAGCCCGCCGCCTCCCGAGGGCTCGACCAGGCAGGCCAGGCAGGCGGTGCGTCCCGGCTCGATCGCCATCGTGACGCCGTAGCTGGCGACCACCGCCGCGTAAATCCACGGAACACCGAGGCGGATGGCGGCGTCATTCACCAGGAAGCGGGTCTCGAAATTATCGGCTCCGTCGAGAATGATCGAAAAGCCAGAGAGCAGCTCGAGCGCGTTCGCCGGCGTCAGATCGGCCACTACGCCTTCGACCGCGACCGAAGAGTTCATCGCCCGCAGCTTCCGCTCGGCCGCCACGGCCTTCGGCAGCGACTCGCGCGCGTCGGCTTCGTCGAAAAGCGTTCTGCCGCTGCAGGTTCGACAGCTCGACAAAGTCCCGGTCGATGATTCGCACTCGGCCCACCCCGGCGCGGACCAGCAGCCCGGCCGCGGCGCTGCCCAGCGCGCCGCAGCCCACCACCACGGCCGAGGAGTCGAGCAGCTTCTGCTGGCCTTGCTCGCCGATCCCGGCGAAGAGAATCTGGCGCGAATACCTTTCGATCGTTTCCGGGTTCATCTTTTCAGGGGGCGACCGGCCCAGGCGCATGCAGTCGGGCTGGCGCCGCCTTTAAGCTTAGCGCGACACGCACCACGGCGCGCAACAAGGCTGTGCTACCCTTTCCTTATTAAGGCCAAAAGGGAGCGGCGGGTACCGAGTGTGAGGAGGATCGATTCGGCGGCGGCATGGCTGAGAGCGTTCGCTGTATTGACGGCGCTCGCGCTCGGTGCTTCTCTGGCCGCGGCGGCCCAGGCACCGTCGATCGAGGGTCAGCCGGTGACGACGATACGGGTGGTCGACTCGAAAGGAAAGGTTCTCGAGCAAAACCCGTCGAATCTGCCACTGCTGGCCGGCAAGCCCTATCACACGGAAATCGAGCGCGCCGCCCTCAAGCAGCTCTTCGCCACCGGTCTCTACTCCGACATCCGCACCGTCGCCACGCCCGAAGCGGGCGGCGTGCGCATCGATTTCGTCGTCACACAGAATTACTTCCTCGGCGTCGTCCGCGTGGAAGGGCTGCGAGAGCCTCCGAACGAGCCGCAGGCGCTTGCGGCGATGGGGCTGCAGCTCGGCGACACGTTTACGGACGACGGCCTGAAGTCGGCGCTCGAGCGGCTGAAGCAGACGCTCGACGATGACGGCCTCTACCAGGCCAAGCTCGATGTGCAGCGCGACCAGAACCCGGAAACGCACCTGGTGAATCTCACGGTGGTCGTCAATCCCGGCCCGCGCGCCCGCTTCGGCGATATCCATTTCGTGAACCAATCCCGCTTCAGCGACCACGAAATGCTCGAGCGCACCAAACTGAAACCGGGGGGAAAGGTGACCGCCGACCGCATCCGGAGCGGGATCGACCGGCTGCGGCAATATCTGGCGAAAAAAAACTATCTGACCGCCCGCGTGGACGCCCGGCGCGGTGAATACGACGCGCGGAAAAACACGCTGCCGCTCACGGTTCGCGTCGAAGCCGGGCCCGAGGTGCGGGTGGTGGTGGAGGGCGCGAAAGTCGGCGGCAAGGAGATCAAGAAACTCGTCCCGATCTACCAGGAGGGCGCCGTCGATCCCGACCTTCTCGAGGAGGGCCGGCGTAACCTGCACGACTACTTCGAACGCAAGGGCTATTTCAACAGCCAAGTGAGTTACCAGACCCACGAGGAGAAGAAGCAGGAAACCATTGTTTATACGGTCGAGCGTGGCGCGAAGAGCCGCCTGGTGGGCGTCGCCTTCGCCGGCAACCATTATTTCAGCAACGAGCTGCTCGCGAGCCGCCTCGTCATCCAACCCGCCAGTTTCCTCTCTCCCGGCCGCTTCAGCCCGCGGCTGCTCGAATCGGATGTGGAATCGATCCGCGGAATCTATCTGGCGAGCGGGTTTCGCAATGCTTCCGTGAAGTCCCAGGTCACCGACAGCTACGGCGGCAAGAAAAACGATCTGTTCGTCCACTTCGATATTCACGAGGGTCCGCAGACAAAAGTCGCCTCGCTCGCCATCGAAGGAAATCACGCGATTCCCGACGAAGAACTGTTCGGCGTGATCGCCTCGACCGCGGGCCAGCCGTTTTCGCAATCCAACGTCTCTAACGACCGAGACAACATCCTGGCCCTCTACTACAACCGCGGCTTTCCCCAGGCCTCTTTCCAATACCTGTCCAAACAGGAAGGGCCCGATCTGGTGGCGCTGACCTATGAAATCAGCGAGGGACCGCAGGTGCGCGTGAACCGGGTGATCCTGCTCGGCTACCGGCACACGCGGCCGGGAGTGATCCGGCGGCGTGTGCAGATCCAGCCGGGTCAGCCGCTGCGCGAGGCGGATATCGTCGCCACGCAGGACCGGCTCTACAACCTGGGAATTTTCAACCGCGTGGATATTGCCACGAAGGATCCCAGCGGCACGGTGCAAAATAAGGATGTGCTGATCGAAACGCGAGAGGGCGATCGCTACACGATCGGCTACGGCGGCGGCATCGAAATGCAGCGCCTGGCCTCGACCACGAACGCCACCAGCACGTCGCTCGCGGTGAGTCCGCTGGGCATTTTTAATTTCACCAAGCTCAATTTCGCCGGCCGCGCCCGAGACGCTGTCGTTCAAGGCGCGGGCCAGCACGATTCAATACCGCGGTCTGCTGAGCTACCAGATTCCCAGCCTGCTGGCGAATCCCAAGTTCAACCTGCTGGTCACCGGTTTTGCCGACAAGAGCCAGGATGTGAACACCTTTACCGGCACGCGATATGAGGGCTCGGTGCAATTGGAGCAGGACTATTCGCGCGGCACCACATTTCTCTATCGCTACACCTACCGGCACGTCCTGGTCGACGCCAACTCGCTACGCATCAACCCCGAGCAGATCCCCCTTTACAGCCAGCCGACTCGCATTTCGGGCTTCGGTTTCAGCTGGGTCCGCGACCGTCGCGACAATCCCGCCGACGCGACCCGCGGCAACGTCAACACCGCCGATGTCAGCGTGTACGCGGATTCGCTCGGGTCGAGCGCCAGCTTCACACGGCTCTTTTTCCAGAATTCCACCTACACACCGCTCGGCCACGTGTTCGTCTTCGCACGTTCCACCCGTTTCGGCGTCGAGGAGCCCTTCGGCTCGACGACAGCTTCCAACATTCCCTGCCCGACGACTCCTTCGTCGCAGCCATGCACGACCTCCGTCATTCCCCTGCCCGAGCGTTTCTTCGCCGGCGGCGGCACGAGCCTGCGCGGCTTTGGCTTGAACCAGGCCGGTCCGCGCGACCCGGTGACCGGATTCCCCATCGGCGGCCTGGCGGAGTTGATCTTCAATCAGGAACTGCGCTTCCCCCTGCGCCTGCCGTATGTCGGCAATGCCGTGGGCGGCGCGGTGTTCTATGACGCGGGGAACGTCTTCAGCCAGCTCAACGCCATCAATTTCAACTGGAAACCCCCTTCACCCACCGACCTGGACTATTTTTCCCATACGATCGGCTTTGGCCTGCGCTACAACACGCCGGTGGGGCCGGTGCGCTTTGACGTGGGCTATCTCCTCAACCCCGCGCAGTTTCAATTGTCCTGCACGGCGGGGACTTCGGGCTGCCCGAACGGCATACAGTACTCGCGGCTGCCCCGGTTCCAATTCTTTTTCAACATCGGATCGGCGTTCTGATGCGAGGAAGAATTCTCATCGCGTTGTTGGCCTTGTCGCTGCCGCTCGCCGCCGCCGCGCAGCAGGTGGTCGACCGCATCGTCGCGCGGGTCGATAGCGACGTGATCACCCAGAGCGAAGTCGACGAGCTCGGCCACTTCCAGCAGATCGTGAGCGGCAAGCAGCAATCGGCCGACGAGCGCCTGCGCGAGCTGGTGGAGCAGTGGATGATCAACCGCGAGGCGTCGTTTTCCGGTTTCCACCCGCCGGCGGCCGCGGCGGTGCAAAAAGCCTATACGAACCTCGAAAAACGCTTCGGAACGCCCGAGGCGTTCGACAAGAAATTGAAAGAGGTCGGGCTGCGCCAGGACGAGGTGCGGAAAATGATCGAGCGCCAGCTCTTTCTGAGCGGCTATCTCGATTACAAGTTCCGTCCCGAAGTCCAGGTGAACGAAAAAGAGATCGAAGGACTACTACCAGAAGACGCTCGTCCCCGAGCTGAAGAGCAAAGGGCAGAAGGTGCCTTCTCTCGATAGCGTGGCCGACCAGGTGCGCGAGCTGCTGATCGAGCGCGGCATCAGCCGTCTCTCGGCCGAATGGCTCGACCAGATGCAGGACCGGTGGAAAGTGCAAAAGATCGGAGGGCCCGAGTCGCCATGAAGGTGCGGTGGCGCAGGATCGGGCTGGGAATCGTCGCGGCGCTGGTGCTGGTGGCGTGCGCGGTGGTGGTGTTGTGGAAAGAAGGATACGTCGATCGGTGGGCGCGCGCCGAGGTGATCCGGCAAGTCGAGAAGGCGACCGGCGGGCGCGTCGATCTCGGCGCTCTGCACATTCGCCTCTTGCCCTTCACCGTCACGCTCGATCAGTTCACGATCCACGGCCACGAAACGCCGGCCGAGCCGCCCTTCGTGCACATCGACCAGGTGAAAGTGGGCGTCGACATGCGCGCCCTGCTCCGGGGCAAAGTGATCCTGGGCGAGGTCGCCGTCGAGCGGCCCGCCGTCTACGTCCACATCGACAAGGATGGCCACTCGAACGTGCCCGCGCCGCCTCACCGCGCGCCGTCGAAACCCTGGCACGAACAGCTCTTCTCGATCACGATCGATCGCCTGCATCTCGACGACGGCATCATCCGTCTCAACGACCGCCGCTTACCGCTCACCGCCGATGGCGGCCGCTTCACCTTCGGCATGAACTACTCGGCGCCCGAGCCCGGCCACGATTTCTATCACGGCGAGATCGCCTGGAAGGACATGCACGTCGCGGCGCGGAAATGGGTGCCGTTCCCTTCCACCTGGTCGGCGAAGTTCACGATCGGCCGCCGCGGCGGCTCGCTCGACCAGTTCCGCCTGGAGTTGCCGCATTCCTCGATCGAGGCGCGAGCCGATTGGCCCGACTGGACACAGCGTCAGATGGAAGCGCATTACCGCGTGCGGCTCAATCTGGACGACATTCGCACGCTGATGCGCAAGCCGCATGCCCCGCTCGGCACCGTCGAAACGACCGGCGACTTTCGCTACGCTCCGGGCGGGTGGAACCTGCACGGCTATTACAGTGCCCGCGACATCGCGATCGGTTTCCAATGGTTTCACGCCAAGGGCATGAATTCGCGCGGCACGATCCTCGCTGACTCCCAGGGACTCGAGATTCCGGATTTCCAGGCCTGGGCGCTGGGAGGACAGGTTAGCGGCCGCGTCCACATGAATATCCACACGCTCGAGTTCACCGCCGATACACAGTCGCGGAAGATAAGCCTGGCGCAGCTCTTCGCCGCCCTCCAGAACCGCGATTTCCCGATCCAGAACGTTTCACTGGGAAGCGAACATGGACATCGACTCCATGACCACCTGGCGGGCGGATTTCCGCGACTTTGCTTCGCGCGGGAAGACGCAGTGGACCCCGCTCGCCGTCACTCCTCCCGGCGAAATACCCGCTACCGCGCAGATTCAATACAACTATCAGATGGCGCTCGATTCGGTTACCGCCGAGGGCACCATCCAGACTCCGAACACCCACGTGACCCTGAAGGGAACCATCGGCGGACACAATTCCAGCATGAACACCGACGTGGTCGCGAACGACCTGCACGACTGGGATGATTTGATCAACGTTCTTCGCGGTCCCGAATCGAAGCCGGAGACGATCACCGGACGCGCCACCTGGCGCGGCAGCGTCACCGGCCGCGTCACTCGCCCGCTCTTCTCCGGCGAGGTCCACGCCTGGGACACCAGCTACGGCCGGCTGCACTGGGATGAGGTCCAGGGCCTGCTCTCCTATTCGCCCGACGGGCTGACCCTCACCAACATGCGCGTGCGCCGCGGCCGCTCACTCGCCGTCATCTCCCTCCACCTGAATTTCACCAACTGGGTGTTTCTCCCCAAAAACGAGTGGAGCTTCCGCGCGCAGCTCGCCCACGCCGACACCGACGACCTGCAGGGTCTCGCCGGAACGAACTATCCCGCCCGCGGCCTGCTCAGCGGGCAGTTCGAGGGCGGCGGCACCGAGAGCCAGCCGGAAATCTCCGGCCCGTTCCAATTGGATGATTTCAAGACCCACGGTCTTTCCTTTCCGAAGGTCATCGGGCGGATCGAAGTCGATCCGGCGATGGTACGTTTGTCGGGAGTGACGGCGACGTTCGGCTCCGGCGCGCTCGGCGGCCAGTTGACTTACGCGCGGCCGAGCGACCAGGTGCAATTCGACCTGTTCGGGCGCAGCCTGGCGCTCGACGAGATTCGGCAGATTCAAACGCCTTCGCTGCCGCTGGCCGGCCGCCTGGATTTCCGCCTGACCGGCAGCGGCCCGCCGCGCTCGCCGCAGGGACAGGGAACGGTGCGGATTTCGAGCCTGCGCGCCGGCAGCGAACTGGTCGGCGATCTTACCGGCCGCGTGAACTCGGACGGCAAGCGATTGCACATGGCTCTCGAAACGTCGCTGGTGAAAGGGAAACTCGCCGGCGAGGTGGACCTGTCGCTTGCGGACAGCTATCCGATCCAGGGCCAGTTGACCGCCGAGGGCATAGACCTCGATCCCTTCATCAAGTCCGGCCTCCACCTGAAAGCGCTCACCAGCCACAGCCGCGTCGACGGCCATTTCCAGTTGAGCGGCGAACTGCTCAAGCCCGATACGATCGCCGTCGACGCCAACGTTTCCCAGGTCGTCTTTGCCTTCGAAAACGTCACCCTGCAAAACGTCGGCCCGATCCGCCTCGTCTATCGCAAATCGGACGTGCACGTGGAACAGGCCGAGCTGAAGGGTCCGGACAGCAATTTCAAACTGAGCGGCGTGGTGCGTTTCAATCGCGACCAGCCGCTCGAGCTGCGGGTCCTCGGCGCGATCAACCTGAAATTGATCGAAGGATTCGTGCCGGCGCTCCAATCCCAGGGCGCCGCCCAGGTGGACGCGATCGTCCAGGGAACGTTCGGCCAGCCACGGATCAACGGCCGCGCGCGCCTCGAGAACGCCGCGCTCAACTACAGCGACATTCCGATCGGGCTGAGCAATGTGAACGGCGAGCTGATTTTCTCCAGCGACCACGTCAGCTTCTCGAACCTCAAGGCCGAGGCCGGCGGCGGCCAGCTGCTGCTCGGCGGAATCGTGACCTTCGTGCCCGGTCCCGCCCGCGTGCAGTACGACCTGAACATCAAGGCGAATGACGTGCGCGTGCGCTGGCCGGCCGGGATGAGCTGGCTGCTCAACGCCAACGCCCGCATGGTCGGCAACACCCAGGCCGCCACGCTTGGCGGCACGATCACCCTGAACCGGCTGCTGCTCACCGGCGGCCCGGACGTGGCGGCCCTGCTCCTGATGGCCCCGCGCGGACCCTCCATCGAGAGCGAGGGCGGCTCGTCTTTCGTGCGCAACCTGCAACTGGATTTCGCCGTCAATTCCGGCGCCGGCTCGCGCCTCGAGTGGAGCGGAGCGCATATCGAAACCGACGCCAATTTGCGGGTTCGCGGCACCTGGTCGCGGCCCTCGGTGCTCGGCCACGTCCATCTGCTTTCCGGCGAAGTGAATTTCCGCGGCAACAAATACCGCCTGAACCGCGGCGATATGAATTTCGCCAATCCTCTCCAGCTCGATCCGGTGATGAACGTCGAGGCCGTCACGACCATCCAGCAGTATGAGATCACCGTCGATCTCACCGGCCGCGCCACCGCCCTCCGCCTCTCTTATCGCTCCGATCCGCCGCTTCCGGAAACCGACGTCATCTCCCTGCTCGCGCTCGGCTATACCGGCGAGGCCAGCGAACTGCGCACCACCGGCGGCTCCGGCCAGCTCGGCGCCACGGCGCTGCTCTCGCAGGCGGTTTCGAGCGAGGTTGGCGGACGTATCGCCCGCCTCTTCGGCATCAGCCGCTTCAGCATCGCGCCATTCCAGACCGGCACCGGCACGGAATCGAACGCCGCCGCGCGCATCAGCATTCAGCAACAACTGACGCCCAACCTCACCGTCACCTACGCCACCAACGCCACATCCAACTCCCAGCAGGTGATCCAGATCGAGTACGCCGTCACGCGCGACATCTCCGTTGTCGCCCTGCGCGACATCAACGGCACCTTCGGCATCGATATCGAATTCAAAAAGCGCTTCAAGTAGCCGCGCCGCCCTGCCCGCCGCAACCGCTCCGCTCGGATCGCAGGTGCGCGTTGCACGTGCCCCGGTCGGCCACGGGAGCAGACCGTATTGGAACTTTGCTTGTGGCCGGGAGGCCGCTCTGTGTTAGCTTCTCGATGGGAAGGGCAACTCATGGACGAACTGCTGCGCTGGCGAAACGAATTCCCCATTCTCGATCGCACCACCTACATGATCAGCAATTCGCTCGGCGCGATGCCCCGCGCCGTGCACGCGAGCCTGGAGGATTACGCCAATCTGTGGGAGACGCGCGGCGTGCGCGCCTGGGAAGAGAGCTGGTGGGACCTGACCGTGCGCGTCGCCGACCGCGTCGGCGAACTCATTGGCGCGGCTCCGGGTCAGGTGTCGCTGCACCAGAACGTCACGCTCACGCAGGCCGTCATTGCCTCCTGCTTCGATTTCTCCGGCCGCCGAAACAAAATCGTGATGGTCGATCTGGAGTTTCCGTCAGTCCTTTATTTCTATCAGGATCAGCAACGTCACGGCGCGCGCGTTCAGGTGGTGCCTGGCCCGGACGGTATCCACATCGATCTCGACGGCCTGCTGCGAGCGATCGATGACGAAACGCTGCTCGTGCCGATTTCCTACGTCCTCTTTCGCAGCGCGACGATCATCGACGCCCGAGCCATCCTTCGCCGCGCGCATGAAGTCGGCGCGCACGTGGTCCTCGATCTCTTCCAGGCCACCGGAACCGTCCCGGTCGACGTCCGCGCGCTTGAAACCGATTTCGCCGTGGGCGGCGTGCTGAAATGGCTGTGCGGAGGGCCGGGCGTCGCCTATCTTTACGTGCGCGAGGATCTGCGCCGCACACTCGTACCGTCGCTCACCGGCTGGATGGCGCACCGCCGCCCGTTCGCCTTCGAAACGGGACCGATCGACCGCCGCGACGACGGCTACCGCTTTCTCAACGGCACGCCGCAAGTTCCCGCGCTCTACGCCTGCCAGCCCGGCATCGAGATCGTTCGCCAGGCGGGAATCGAATCCATCCGCGCGAAATCGATGCGACAGACAGCGCATCTGGTGGAAGGCGCAATCGCGCGTGGCTGGCGCGTGCAAACGTCCATGGATCCCGCCGAGCGCGGCGGCACGGTTTCCATCGATTGCCCCCACGCCGCCGAAGTCACACGCGAACTGCTTGCACGTGACGTGCTGGTCGACTATCGCCCCAACGCCGGCGTCCGCCTCTCGCCCCACTTCTACAATCGCGACGAGGAAATCGATTTCGCGCTCGGGCAAATCGAGGAAATCCTGCGCACCGCCGCCTGGCAGCGCCACGCCGCTTCTTAGCACGTTTCCGGCGCTTGCCACACCTTTCCAGCGGACTTCCGCCCAGTCGCAGGTAAGGAACTGCGCAATTTCACCGCGCTGGACCGTCACTCCCGCCTGGGGCAGAATCTTGAAGGCATGAACATCACCGCTTCGCGAACGATGTGCGGATGAAACGGCCGCCGGATATCTCGATCGTCATCCCCGCCTACAACGAGGCGAAGCGGCTCCCGCGCACCCTCGAGCGCATCCGCGATTGGGTGGACCGCAAACGCGCCGTGTCCGGCCTCGAGATCGAGGTTCTGGTGGTCGACGACGGATCGAAAGACGATACCGCGAGCGTAGTCACCGCGTGGCAAAGCCAATTCGATGGGCTGCGCCTCGTCTCCAACGAACGGAATCGCGGCAAGGGCTACAGCGTACGCCACGGCATGCTCGAGTCGCTGGGCCGCATCTCCCTGTTCACCGACGCCGATCTTTCCGCCCCGATCGAAGAAGCCGATAAGCTGCTCGCCGCGCTCGAGGACGCCGACGTCGCCATCGGCTCCCGCGCCATCGATCGCCGCCTGATCGAAACGCATCAATCGACAGCGCGCGAAATGGCCGGGCGCGTGTTCAACGGCATGGTGCGCCTGCTGACCGGCGTCCGTTTTCTCGACACCCAGTGCGGATTCAAGGCGTTTCGCATGAAGCGCGCGCGGATCATTTTCGAGCAGCAACAGATCGAGGATTTCGGCTTCGATCCCGAGTTGCTGTTCCTGGCGCGCCGCCATGGACTCACCGCCGTCGAAGTCCCCGTCCGCTGGGCTCACGATCCCGGCAGCAAAGTTCACATGGTGCGCGATAGCCTGCGCATGTTCTGGGATCTGATCAAGGTCCGCTGGAACGCCCTCGCCGGCTACTACCCCCGCCAGTCCGCGACGTAATTCCGGCCGATGCCACGCGTAGCGCAGCCACTCATGGCTGCGGCCTTTGCAGATACCCTCGCGCGTCGCTTCTCCCTTCGTTCAGCGCACAATTCTCACAAGACATTTTCCGCCAGCGCAGTGCGGGTTTGTGCGGCGCCGCCCTTCAGGGCGGCGCCTTGCCACGCTGCCGGAGAAAAACATGGGGGGCTGAAGCCCGCCTCTCCACTCGTTCACTTCTGCACGGAATACATCCATAACTGGGCGCCGTGCCGCACTCCCTCCGGAATCGCAACGTAGAACCGGTTGAACGCTTTCATCCCGATTCGCCCCGGATAATCGGAAGTCCGCGCGCCCACGTCCGAGGGCACCTTGGCGAGCAGCCGGTAACGGTCGGGGCTTTCCTGCTGATACACGCTGATGAAGCCTTCACCGCCGGTGGCGTAAACGCGCTTGAACGCTTCGTCGTAGTAGAGATCGTCGGAATTCACCACGCAGGGCAGCGCGGCGACCATGTGGCCGGTCGTCGTGTCGAAAACCGCGAGCCGCGAGTCCGGCCGGTGCGCGACGACGAACAGCCGGTGATCGGCCTCGTCGAGCGCCATCGGGAAATTCCCGCCGAGCGTCAAAGGCCAGCGAACCACTTTGCCCGTCTTCCGATTGATCGCCAGAATTTCCTTCAGGCCGGGCACATTCACGTACATCTCCGGCCCGGAAGTCTCCAGTTGAAAGGATTCCGGATGGTCGCCGACTTTGTAGGAACGCACCAGCTTGTTTGTGACGGCGTCGACCACGCCAATCGCCCCGGCCGCGCCGTCGCCGTAGCCGACATAGACCTGCCTGGCCGCCGCGTCGTAGCGCAAGTCGTTCTGCGTCATCGCCCAAATTGATGGTTGTGATCAATTTGTAGGTAGCGCCATCGAAGATGTAGAGCCCGCCCCCGTCGCTGCCCACGAAAATCTTGTCGAGGCCGGGCACGAAGGCCACGCCCTGCGGCTGCGGGACGCTGAGCGTTTGCACCACGCGCTCCTTGGAGAGATCGATCACCTCTTCCTGGTCGCTGCCCAGCGCGGAGAGGAACAGCCGGCCATCGGGATCGTAATCCATGTGATCGAGGCGGCCTTCTACATGCGGCAGCGACATGATCCCGACCAGGACGAGCGGCGACGTGCGCGGAGGCGCCGGCCGCTTCTGTGCGCCAACACTCGTCGCGCAAAAGGCAACCAAACCCAATATCAGCAAGATCGAGCGAAAGTCTCCAAGATTTCCTCTTTTCTGAATCTGTTTCCGGATCGTCATCGGTTGATTCCCCTTGTTCTCCCTGGCCGAAGGAGCAGCTTTGCCGCGCCTCCGAGCCTTGGCGCCGGCACCGGGCCCGGTAGTCGTCTCCCGTATCCTGCGGGAGAAGCTAAATAGCGCATTTCACCGGAAAAGTCACCGCATTCCTGACGCCGAGCGATTGCTGCGGTTCTGTGAGCGCGTCTTTAGGCGCGACCGCCGTCCACTGCCAGCCCACCAGGAAAATAGGCCGGGGCGAGGAGAAGCGCAAGAACTCCCGTCTATGTGGATGGAGGAAAAATCGATGCGCGTGCGGTTTTTTCGGGGTGGAAGTTACCTGTTTTGAATTAGATAAAAATAAAAAATCGATACGCTAAAACAAGTTTTAGCGAGAGGGAAATTTCAGTTCCAATCGCGAAAAACACAAAAAAACGGCGCAACCCTCGCGGGGCGAGTATAGCGAGCAGGTGGTGCGGGGACAACGACGGATTCTACGTGGACTTTGGCGATCAGGGGCGGCGGAGGCCGAGTTGCGTTGGCCAGACTCGCTTACGGCGGGAGGGTCTTGGCTAGTTTGCTCACCGGGGTGCTCATTTTGTATCGGGGACGACCTGGGGTGACCTCGTGGGGCAAGAAATCCGAAAAAATCCGGAACAAATCCCTTGACAAATGGGTACGGGGGGGGGGTATCAATTCCGCACTTCTTGTTGGCAAATGGGTAATCCGGAAACGGGTGCCCGCTTACGGCCCATGCCTCGGATGCGCGAGCTGTTAAACACGCATGCGGGGCCGGAAAGCTGGAGGCGTGTCTATGAACGGTCGTGCGCTGGTCGTGTGCCTTCTTTTCCTTGCATCCGGTGTCGCTGCTTCGGCCCAAACCGCTCCGCAGCGCGACGCGCTTGGGCTTAGCATCCTGTCCAATTCCGTGAACGCTTCGGGGGGCCCACAAGCGCTCGATGCAATTCAGGACTATTCCGCTCCCGGGAACGTGACCTTCCACTGGGGAAACCGCCAAGTCCAAGGGACAGTGACGGTGAAGGGTCGGGGCCTGACGCAGTTCCGGATGGACTCCCAAACGACGGACGGATCCCAGTCGTGGGTGGTGAATGGTTTCTCCGGCGAGCTCGTCACGACGGACGGGACATCCCACCGCTTAGCTCCGTACAACCTCATCGATGCGGGAAGCCTCACGCTTCCCACGCTTCGCATTGCCGCAGCGCTCGCCGAGCCGTCAGTGGGCGTGACCTACCTCGGTGAGCAATCTGTCGATGGCCGCCAAGTGTATGAGGTCAAACTAACCCCTGCGGCGGAGCCGGGCCGCGCGCCGGTCACCGGCGCTGGCGGAGCGGGCACACTCACGTTGCTGATCGACTCGAGCACCTTCCGTTCTGGTCCAGGAGAGCCAGGCGCTCCATGGAGAGAGGAACACACACCAAACCTATGCCGATGTGATTACCTTCAGCAACTACCAGGCCCAGGACGGAATTCTGGTCCCGCTCACCATCTCGGAGAGTTTTGGCGGCCAGGCGACGTGGACCATCTCCTTGGGATCAGTCGCGTTCAACACCGGCCTTACGGATTCCGACTTCATTGTCAACTCTCAATAGCGCCCGGGGAAAATCCAAATGCGAAGTGAACCCGAAGCAGTCGGTCGCCAGATCGCCAGTCGCCGTCACAGGGCGCTATGCCTAATCCTTGCGGGTTGCGCAATCCTCGCAGGGGCGGGAGTGGCGAGAGCCCAAGGCTATTTGTACCAGTTCGGCCGCTACCATTGGACCGTTCCGGTACCGGTCAGGGACGGTTACGTGGACGCGAGCAATGGGAACCTGCACCTCCAGACTCCGCTCGCCTCAATCCCCGAGCGAGGGCACGTCCCTTACACCGCCGCGCTCGTTTATGACAGCCACATCTGGCAGGAGGTGGGGAGCAGCGGGAGCATAAGCTGGCAGCCTACCAACGTACCCGGCTCTTGGGGCGGCTGGCGGCTTGCCACCTCGGATGGGACGGGTTCGGTAAGCTACACGACGGAGACTAAGCAAGTCGTTTGCCGCATCGGGGGCATCCCCGTGATCGAGTACTACAACGTCTACAAAAACTTCCAATGGCAGGCGCCCGACGGCCACACGATCTCCTTTCCGGCAATTGGCACGCAGGAAAGCACGGACTGCACCGGCGGTACCTCTTCCGGCAGCGCAAACGACAGCGACCAGTGGGGCTACCACATGTACGTGACCGCGTATACAAGCGCAACGGTCTACGCGGCGGACGGGACTCAGGTTTTCCCCACCGTCAAGGACACCAACGGCAACTCGGTCAACACGCTTTCCACCAGCTCGCCGCTGACCGCCAGCACGAACGGCAACACAACCACGTACACATTCGTGAACTCAGCTGGGTCCTCCTACACCTACACGGTCACGACCGAGTCGATTAACGTCAACACCAACTTCGGCGTCTCCGGCGTCACCGAATACTCCGGGAGCCTCACCGTCGTTAAAAGCATCAGCCTGACGCCGGGAGACGGTGGCACCTACACGTGGAACTTCAGCTATGACTCGGGAACCTCGCCCGGCTACTACGGCACGCTGACCGGCATGACTCTGCCGGAGGGCGGCCAAGTCGCCTACTCTTACGCCAACTTCCAGGACGCCCTCGGCGAGACGAATCGATTCCTTGAGTCATACACGGCCGGCGGGGGAGCCTGGACGTTTGCTCCGCAGGTGATCAGCACTTCTTGCTCGACGAGCTGCCAGCAGGACGTCACCATCGCAAGGCCTAACGACTCGGGCGGGGGCGACAACGAGGTGTACACCTTCACCTTTCAGAACAGCCAAGCGGTCCCGCTCGATACCGAGCAGCAATACCACTCAGGCTCCTCGACGCTGCTAAAGACCGTGACGGTTTCCTATAGCGGCGACCTGCCGTCGACGATCACCACGACGCTGCCCGTTCCCGGCGGCTCCATCGGCAAAAAGACGCAGATTACCTACGACTCGAGCGGCTTCGGCAACACCGTGGAGCAGGATGAATGGAACTTCTATTCGGGCAGCCCGCCGGCGTCGCCGTACCGTAGGATCCTCTACACTTACCTGACGAATTCAGACAACAACATGGTGAACAAGAAGGCCAGCATCACCGTCGAAAGCGCCGGCGGCACCGTCGCCGCGTCAACCACGATCACGTATGACGACTACTCGTCGCATCCGTTAACGTCAGTCACGGGCGCCATCGGCCACGACGACGCCAACTTCGGTACCAGCTATACCGCGCGCGGCAACCCCACCGAAATCACGCGCTCAACCGGAACCACGAACCTCACCACCACCTACACCTACGACACGACGGGAAAGGTGCGTTCGATCATCGACCCCCGCGGCTACACGACCACGATTGGTTACACCGACAATTACTACACGGACGAGTCGGGCGGGCCGACAAAATCATGCTCGCCCGGGGGAGCTACGGACGCCTTCCCCACTTCGATTACCCCCCCGACCTCCGGCGCGATCAGCCTGGGCTACTATTGCAAGACAGGCCAGCGCGCCCTGGTAACCGACCAAAACCAAAAGACGACCTCCTTCAACTACGACGCTTGGGACCGGCCCACGTCGACGGCCTTTCCCGACAGCGGGTCGTCGCAGGTTTCCTATCCGTTTGTGACCGAGGTCGACGTGTCCCAGCTTATTTCGAGCACCCTCGGCTCGGTCGTAACGCAAGCTATCCAGGACAGCTGGGGACGCCAGGTCGAGTCCATCCTGCAGAGCGACCCCAACGGAGCGACAAAAGTGGACACCGGCTACGACGGGCAGAGCCGTACAACGAGCGTAACGAATCCGTACCGCCAGGGCGACACCGTCTACTCCACCACGGTCGGTTACGACGGGCTCGGGCGCCGGCTCGCCACCACCCAGCCGGACGGGCACACCGCGAGCCTCAGCTATGGCGCCCAGCTTGCGTCCGGCAGCATCTCCTCGCAGCTCTGTTCGACCGCAACCTACGGGATCGGCTATCCGGAATTCAGCGTCGACGCAGCAGACAAGGAACGTGAGGTCTGGACCGATGCCTTCGGGAGGTTGATCGAGGTCGATGAGCCGGACAGCGGCGACAACCTCACCAAGGCGACCTGCTACACCTACGACCTCAACGGCGACCTCACAGGCGTCCTCGCGCCGACGGGCCAGACTCGCAGCTACGCGTATGACGAAATGGGCCGCGTCACCTCGGCGACCGCCCCGGAGTCGGGGACGACGACCTACACCTACGACAACGACGGAAACGTCGCGACCAGGAAAGACGCGCGGCAAACAACGGCAACGTATACCTACGACGCCCTAAACCGGCTGACCTCAGTCTCCTATTCCGACGGCACGCCCACCGTGGACTACTATTACGACCAGACGAGTTACAATGGCCTGACGATCAGCAACGGCATAGGCCGCCGCACCGGCATGAGCGACGGCTCAGGCGAGACCGCCTGGAGCTACGACGCAATGGGCCGCATCCTCGAGGAAACGAAAACGATCGCGGGCATCGCAAAGACGATCACCTATACGTACAATCTGGACGGTTCGCTCGCCTCGCTCACCTACCCCGACGGCCATGTAGTTAACTACACGTACAGCCCCGCTGCACGCCCGATTTCGGCAACCGACTCCTCCGTCAACTACGCGACCGGCGCCGTCTATTGGCCGCAGGGCACGCTCGAAAGCGACCTTCACGGGCAGGTCACTGGCGGCTTCGCCGGCATCACGGAGAGCTGGACCTATAACAGCGATCTCGAGCCGGCCTCGATCACAGCCACGTCTTCCGCCGGTACCGCGCTTAGCCAGGCGTACAACTACGCCTATAACGGCAGCGTCACAGCCATGAACAATGGCAATGACTCGGGTCGTGACGAATCGATGACCTACGACCCGCTTGATCGCATCCTCACAGCGCTAACGGCGGTCAACTCCGGCCAGGACTGCTGGGGCCTGAATTTCGGCGACGACGCACTCGGCAATCTGCTGTCGATGAGCCCAAGCAAATGCACCAGCATTAACCTGAGCGTCTCGGTCAACGGCAACAATCACATCACCAGCCCAACCGGCTACACCTACGACGCGGCCGGGAACCTGACCGGTGATGGCAGTCACAGCTACGCCTACAATGCCGAAAACGAAATCACCAGCGCGGGCGGCGTGAACTATACTTACGACGGCGACGGATTGCGCGTCAAAAAATCCAGCGGCACGCTTTATTGGCGCAGCTACACGGGCCAGGTGCTCGAAGAAACCGACACCTCCGGGAATATGGAGCGCGACTACATTTTCTTTGCCGGCCGGAGAATTGCCTGGCGCGACAGTTCCGGCAACGTCTACTACTATTTCGCCGATGCCCTGAGCTCGACGCGCGCGGTGACCGATGCTACCGGGAACACGTGCTTCGAGGCCGATTACTATCCCTACGGCCAGGAGAACGACTACAACTCTTCCTGCTCGCCCACGTACAAATTCGCAGGCTATGAATTTGACTCAGAGACGGGCAACTACTACGCCTACGCCCGTTACTACGATCCCAGCATCGGCCGTTTCCTGAGCGCGGACCCGCTCGCCGGCGACGTCCTGAATCCGCAGTCGCTGAATCGCTACAGCTACGTGGTGAACAACCCGGAGACATTCGTCGACCCGCTGGGCATGAGCTGCTCCATGGTCGGCGGGGTCGTAGTTTGCGAGACGGATATGTTCGAGGGCGGCGGGACCGGTGGCGCGGGCGACGGGACGGGTGCAGCGGGGGGCGCGATCAGCGATGGCACAGGCGGCGGGGTCCGGTACGCACCGCTGCAGGACGTGGGCCAACCGCGGATCGGCGGCGGAGGTGGCAGGCCGCCGCAAACGCAGACATGCTCCGTCGGAAACGCGAGCGCAAGCCTTGGACAGTGGTTCTGGGGCGTGGTGGCGGCCGACCACATGTTCATTGACTTCGCCACGGGGCTCGGGCCGGGGAACCGGGAGTTCGGCCCGTCGTCGGCCCCGTCGCAACTGATGGCCTCGTCGCCCGGGGTCACGCAGGCCGTGGACCAGTATCTGAGCAGCGGCAAGCCTACCGGGCTATATACGTTCGGCCTGGGCGGAGCCTGGAACGCCGGGCTTAACCCAGTCCAGCAGTACGTGGGTTCGTACAGGTGGAGCGTCGCGCCAACAAATGGTGGGCTGCTGGTCACCCTGAGCAACACCACGAGCGTTCGGTCCGGAAGCTACCACCTGCTGCCGAACCACTCCCGCCCGGAATTTGGGCCGCTCGGCAACACGCACCAGACTTACCAGGTCTTCGTGCCATGTCATCCGTGAGCCGCCTTCTGACCACCGGCGCGCTCTTGGCCGCAACCATCTGCTCGGGGTGCAGCGGCTACCACCGCCCGCCCGCCACCCTCCCGTTTGCCGCGCTGGTTGGCACCTACGTGTACGTCTCGGCCGGCGGCCCGCCGATACACTCCCCGGACAGGCTTACATTAAGGGCGGACGGCACATACGTCCTCGTCCGCATGCCCGGCGGCCGCCCTGGCCCAACAGAGCGCGGGGAGTGGGAGTTCTACGGCAGTCCGCCCTGGGGCGGCGGCCCGCAGGTCGAGTTTGGGCGCGGCTCCTATCCGGTCGAGGTCAGGGGCAAGGAGGTTCGGCTCTTGATTAACCTGGACGTTGGCCACTGGTACCAAAAAACCGGATGACGTGTCCACCACGGGCGCCCAGTCGTCGAATGGGCGTGATCGGTCTTGGCTAACGCGGAGCGCTGAAGGGCGGCGAGTGGCCCACCTTCGGGGTGGTCTCACTGCGCCATTTTTCGGGTGCCGGCGGGCGGCGCAGGCTTCGCCTCTGATCTTGAGGGCGCCGCACTCTGCGCTGTTCGCAAAGGCCGGCTGTCGACGCGGCCGGGAACCTGACCGGGGCGGGTGGCCCGGGTTTAGCTTTTGAATCTCGGGGTGCCCATGCTCGGTTTGTGAGCGTGGGGCTTTTCGTTCCCACTTTCCACCTCGCCCGGTGGGGATTTCACCCACAGGATCCATCTCGACCAGAACCGGCGGGTGGCCGAGGCTTTGCCTCTGATTTTGCGGGTGCCGCACTCTTTGCGTTTTTTGCAAAGGGTGCGTCTTTGGTCGCGGTTTCCGGCCCGCTCACATGGCCTCAAGGTCCGGGTTGCACTGGCCCGTCTCGCCAAACTGGTAAAGGCGATAGCTGCTCCAAAGCCACAGCTTGGGGTCCGTGACGAGGCCGCGCTTGGCCGGATTCATGTGCATGTAGTGAAGTTTCTTCGATCTTCTTTTTCTGACTCCAGACGTTGAAATCGTAGAACCGTCTTTGCCAGAAGCTTCGCGGCGCGTCCGGCGCTTCGGTCCAGAGGCGCAGTTGATTGGGGCTTTTCCGGCGCCTGCGGCGAAGGGCGCGTGAAACGCGCTGCTTCAGGACCTGCATGACCGTGGAAGGGGTTCCAATCCTCGGCTCCGAGATCAACAGGTGAATGTGCTCGGGCATCACGACAAAACCCACCAATAGGAATTGGTAACGCCTCCGCACCTGGTCGAGAATCTTCAGGAACAGGTCGCGCCTTCGCTTCGAGTTGAGCAGCGGACGCCGGCGGTAACAACTGCGCGTGATGAAGTGCAGATAACGGAGCCAGCCGGGACTCGTGTAGCGGCGAGTTTCGAACTCGACCCCTGACCGAACCCACGATCTCCATCGAACCGGCGGCGGCAAAGTGGTAGTATCCCGGCACTATGAACAAGCCACGCTGCTTCTTCACTTTCCTGGCGGTTCTTTTCCTTGCCGGAACGCTCGCCTATTCGCTTCCGGCGCAATCGACCGGCGCCGCCGCGCCTCCCGTTGTGCTGCACGCCGCGCGCCTGCTCGATATTGAGACTGGCAAGATCGTTTCACCGGGCGAAGTGCTGGTCGAGGGCGACCGCATCGCCGAAGTGGGCACGTCGGTCGCGCATCCGGCCGGCGCAAAAATCATCGATCTGGGCGACCGAACGCTGATGCCCGGCATGATCGACGCGCACGTTCACCTGTTCCTTCATCCGGGCGCCGAGGACATGCAGACGGTGCGCGAATCGGTGCCCGAGCGAACGATCCTGGCGACGCTCGCCGCGCGCGCCGACCTGATGGCCGGCTTCACCGCCGAGCGCGACATGGGCACCGAAGGCGCCGGTTCGGCCTCGACCGCCGTGCGCAACGCCATCAACGAAGGTCTGATTCCCGGCCCGCGCCTGCGCGTTTGCGCGAACGCGATCAGCATCCTCGGCGGGCACGAAGACGCGATCGCCTTCAACCCGGCGCTCCACATTCCCTCGAACGCCGATTACGCGAACAGCATCGGCCAGCTCGTCGAGGTGATGCGCGAACAGGTGAAGGAAGGCGCCGATTTCATCAAGATCTACCAGACCGGCCGCGACCATTTCGTCGACGGAAAATTCGTCACGCCGTATCAATACACCGAGGCGCAGCTCGCCGCCGCCGTCGCCGAAGCGGCCCGCACCGGCCGCTTCGTCGCCGTTCATGCAACGAACGAGCCGGGCACGCTGTACGCCGCCGAAGCCGGCGTCCACACGATCGATCATGGCTTCCACCTGGGCGACGAAACGATGCGGCTGATGAAGGAAAAGGGGATTTTCGTCGTGCCGACGTTCGCGATTCAGGAATATTTCGCCGATCACGCGCCCACGCCCAAGGCGGCGGCCTTCGAACAACGTCTGCTCGACCTGCACGCGGCCAATTTCCGCAAGGCGCTGGCCGCCGGCGTGCCGGTCGCGGCCGGCTCCGACGTCGGCCCGTTTCCGCACGGCACCCAGGCGCGGGAACTGGTGCTGATGGTGAAATACGGCATGACGCCGCTGGCCGCCTTGCACGCCGACATGCTCAACGGCGCGAAAGTGCTCGATTGGCAGGGCAAAATCGGGGCGCTCAAGCGCGGCTATGATGCCGACGTCATCGCCGTCCCCGGCAATCCGCTCGAAGACATCGGCGCCGTCGAGCACGTGGCCTTCGTCATGAAAGGCGGGGTCGTCTACAAGCAGCCCTGAGCAGGCCGCTCCCGCGGACCAGTACCCGGTTGACTTTCTGGCATCATCGGCTCCTTTACGTCACAAAGTACTTGACGAAAACATTCCCCGAAGTACGATGGGGCTTATGAGCGGACCTGAACGCTCGAAGCCCTATCCTCCCGATCCCATCCCGATCGACGCGCGCGCCCGCGAGCATCTCCGCTACATCCGCGACACCCTTGAGCGAGCCGGCTCCTTCACCGCCGTTCCCGGCTGGGGCGGCATCGTTGTCGGCTTGACCGCGCTCGGGGCCGCTGCGGTCGCCTGGAACCAGCCGTCGGCGGGCGCTTGGCTGCTCGTTTGGTTGGTGGAAGCCGTGTTGGCCGGCGTCATTGGCGTCTGGGCCGTCGCCTGGAAGGCGAAATCGGCCGGGGTGCCGCTCCTGAGCGGGCCGGGCCGGCGATTCGCGTTGAGTTTTGCGCCGCCGCTGGCGGTAGGGGCGCTGCTGACCCTGGTGCTGTGGCGGGAAGGGTTAGTGGCGACACTGCCGGGAGTCTGGCTGGCGCTGTATGGCACGGCGGTAGTGACCGGCGGAGCGTTTTCGATCGAGATCGTTCCGCTGATGGGATTGTGTTTCCTGGTGCTCGGCGCGGTGGCGCTGTTTTCGCCCTCGGCTTGGGGCAACGCGTTCATGGCGGCGGGATTTGGCGGTTTGCACTTGATCTTTGGCGCTTTCATTGCCAGGAGGTACGGTGGCTAAGAGAGCGCTGGTCGAGCCTGATGCCCCGAAAATCGATTCGCGCAATCGTTCGCTGCGGGCAATCGCTTCCGCTCCCGACGACGGTCCGCTCGAATTCGACCGCCTGATTCACGAACGGACACGGCTGGGGGTTCTGAGCGCCCTGGCGGTGAATCGCTCGCTCAGCTTCAAGGAATTGAAACTGCTCGTGCGCGTCACCGATGGAAATCTGAGCGTCCACGCCCGAAAACTCGAGGAGGCGGGTTACGTCTCCTGCACGAAATCCTTTTCCGGCCGCCTGCCGAAGACCGAATACCGGTTGACGGCGGCCGGGCGGCGGGCGCTCGAGCGGTATCTGGACCACATGGAAGCACTGATCCGGCTGACAAGAGATAGCTGAAGGGGAGCCTGATGGACCCAAACCGGACGATGAAGTCGGCATTTGGAAACGGCGACGGGGCCGCGCGCCTGATGCACGTTGCCGTCATCCCCGACGGCAACGGGCGCTGGGCTGCGGCGCGAGGCCTGCCACGCACTGCCGGACATCAGGCTGGCGTCGAATCGGTGCGAAGACTGGTCGGAGCGGCGCCCAAGCTCGGCATCGGGATCGTGAGCCTCTACGTCTTTTCCGCCGACAACTGGGAGCGGCCGCAGGCGGAAGTGCTCGGCCTGCTGGGCCTGCTCGAACGTTTCTTCGCCGAGGAAGGCCAGAATTTCCGCGAGGCCGGTGTGCGGGTGCGGGCGATCGGCCGGCGCGACCGGCTGCCGCAGGGGCTGCGGTCCTCGATCGGCGCCATCGAAAAGCTCACCGCCGCGGGGCGGCGGCTGCAATTGCGCCTCGCGATCGACTATTCGGCCCAGGACGCCATTCTGCGCGCCGCCTGCCGCATGATCTCCAGCCTGGAGATTTCACGCCGCGAATTCGCGCGCGTTCTGGGCCTGGCCAACTACAACGACGGCTCCGCGCCCGATGTCGACCTGGTGATTCGGACCGGCGGAGAGCAGCGGCTGAGCGATTTTCTGTTGTGGGAATCGGCCTATGCCGAGCTCGTGTTCTCGCAGAAACTGTGGCCCGATTTCCAGGCCACCGACCTCGAATCGGCCGTTGAGGAATTTCACCGCCGCGACCGGCGGTTCGGCCGCATCCCCGAAGCCGTCGCCGGCTGAGACCCGCCCGAGGAATCACCCGTCGCGCAGGGCCATCTCGAACGCCTTGCGCAGCACACGAACCACTCCCTCGCTCAGCTCGTAACGTTCGAATTCACTCTCGCTCACCAGAGCCACGTCCAGCGCATCCCCGCCGGCGCATACGTTCGACGACGAAGCCCGGCAAAGATAATCGAGAATGACGTAGTGGAAGCGGACCCGACCCTCCGCGTCGCGAAAGACGCGCTCGAGGGCCTCGATCAATCCCACGACCTCCACGTCGAGTCCGGTCTCCTCGCGCACTTCCCTCCGAACGCCCTCGATCAGCGTCTCGCCCAGTTCCAGCTTTCCGCCCGGGATCGACCATTCCCCTTTGCGAGGCTCGTTTCCTCGCCGGATCAGCGCCGCGCGGCCGTCGAAGATCACGACACCGCCCACGCTGACAAGTGGTACCGTGGGGTATTCGCCAGGGTTGCTCATCGCTTCGTGCTCATGCAAAATCGGTTCACGGTAGCGATATATAATACGCGCAAGTGCAGATGTCTGGTGAATGTGACCGAGGGAAGGAGGAAACGACAGTGGCCCACTGCCCCGATTGTGATGCCGAAATCGAGCTGGACGAAGACGAAGTGGAAGAAGGAGAAATTTTGAGCTGCCCGGAATGCGACGTCGAACTCGAGGTGGTGCAAATCCACCCGGTGAAGCTGAATCTTGTTTCCGAGGACGAAGAGGAACTCGAGGAAGAAGATGAAGACTCGTTCGACGAAGACGAGGAGGAAGAAGAAGTAGAAGAAGATGACGAGGACGAGGATGATGAGGAGGAGGAGGAAGAATAGCGAATTCGCGCCCATGGCGGGGCGGCAGCCTTTTGGACCGAACTGCCATCCCAGTAAGAGGAATTTGTTGGCGTCTCGAGTGGTGACCCATGGCATTCTCAGGTGATCGGCACATGCAACAATCCACCCGCCGGCGGCTCGCAGCGCTGGCTTCGGTTGCCCTCTTGGCTTTTCTGGCCACGGCAGCCCACGCTCGCCAGGAAAAAGGACAGTTGCGCACGGTTCATGGAACCGTCTACAACGCCTCCGATAAACCCGTCGGCAGCGCCATCGTCTACCTCAAGAATGTGAGGACGCTCGCCATCCGCACCTATATCTCCGACAGCAGCGGCCAGTATCGCTTCAGCGGGCTCGACCCGAATGCCGATTACCGCATCCACGCCGAGCATCAGGACCTCACCTCCACCACCCGCACGATCTCTAGCTTCGACAGCCGGCACGATATCCTGCTCGATCTGAAAGTAAACCGGAAGAAATCCGACAAATAGGGCAGCCACAAACCTCACGACCGCTGCGGCGGAGAGACCATGCGCAGCGCGCCGGGAAGCACTTCGGCATCGAGCGGCGTCGAGCCGAGCGGCTCTCCATCACCGTGGAAGGCAATCGGGAAGGCCGTCTCGATCCGCACGCGCCGGGCGCGGAATCGGCGCAGATTCAGCCCGCCCGTGTCGCCTGAACGCGCCAGCGAGGGAAGCGCTCGCAAGACCTGCCTCCAGTTGAGATCCTCCGCGAGCGCCACATCCAGCCAGCCGTCGTCCAGGCGCGCTTCGGGCGCGATTCGTATGCCGGCTCCGTAGGCCGGCGCATTGGCGACGGCAACCAGGAAAACGCTGCCCCGCCAGCTGTCCTCCTCGAACTCGAGCCGAACCTCAAATCGCTCGCTGCGGCCGAAAGCAACCAGAGCGCCGGCCAGGTACTTCCACACGCCGGGAAGCCATCGGAATCTCCCCGCGGCCAGCCGAGCAGCCTCGGCATCCAGACCCGCGCCCCCAGCTCCCACATACACCCGTCCATGCCCCTCTGCCGTCCGCACCCGAATCAGGTCAATCGGGCGCGCGCTCCATTCGAGCAGCAACTCGGCCGCTGCCAGCGGGTCTCGAGGCAGGCCGATCGCCGCGGCAACGTCGTTGGCATCCCCGGCCGGCACTAACCCAAGCTCGATCCCCAGGCCCTGAATCTGGTTCACCACGTCGAACAACGTCCCGTCTCCTCCCAACACCACCAGGCGCCGCTGGCCACCCGCAGAGGCCTTCACCACCAGTTTCCTCAATTCTTCACGGGATTCCGGCCAGAAAAATTCGGCTGGGCAGCCTCGGCTCGCAAACCACGACTCGAGCCGGCATCCAATCCGAAACGCGCGGCCCCGTCCTGCGCTCCTGTTTCCGAGCACCCACAGCGGCAAAGCGCCGCTCGGAGCCACCGCAGTGGGGGATTTCGCAGCATCGGAACTGAATTCATGCACCATGGTGAAACGCAGGCGATTCTATGCCGAAATGCGGGAGATTGGGCTGGCTGGCCAGCGGCCAAGAGAGGAAAAACTGGTGCCGGCGGTGGGACTCGAACCCACGACCTAGGGATTATGAGACCCTCGCTCTACCTCTGAGCTACACCGGCACGAAACCAATCGATGTTAAGAGGGCCATTCTGGAGTGTCAAGCAAGCGCGGCGCGGTTGGCGCTTGCAATGCGAAATCCCCTGTTTCACAGCGGAACTTGGACGGAAATCCAATCGCGTCAGTGTCTGCGGGCCAGATGACAGCCGATGGGAGGCCGAAACTCAATTCGAAAATTCCAGTACGAGTAAAGAGGGGTCCTGGTGCCGTGTCGCGTAACAGTAAGCGAATCCTGGCTGGGTATTAACTGTTAGGTACCCGAGTACTCTTGACAGAAAAAGGGGGCAGGCATAGGCTCGCAGGCGTAGTTAGAAACGTTTGGCTGGTCCATTTTGCCAGGGAGGGCGTAGGGTTTACCGTTTAGACACACGTTTGTCGCCAAAGTGATACAGGGAGCTAGAAGCAGGTATATTGCCTCCGGTAAGTCATCTGTGCTGGAGGCGATAGGTCATGCAAAAATGGCTCTCTGTTGTTGTTCTCACATTGGCGGTAATGGTTGCGGCAATGGGCGTGCGGAATATGACGGTTAACGCTTCCTCTGGTAACACGCAGGTTGCTCTGGCGGCTTGGGGTGGAACCCCGCTTCCACCGACGCCTTGGATCAAGGCGCAGTGGGGTGGGACGCCGCTCCCGCCGACGCCCTGGGTCAAGGCCAAGTGGGGTGGAACACCGCTCCCGCCGACGCCTTGGATGAGGTAGATCCTGGACCCAGAGCCGGGCCCGAATCGGGGCTTGAATCTGCGAGTTAGCCCAGCCGACCTCGGAATGAGGTACGGTGCCTAGTTTTTTTGCCTGCACGATTTGGATCCTGAGTTTCGCGCTAGAGGTGTACATCGTTGTACGATCTCTTGCGCATAGGGATTTTCGTCGCTACCTCAGCTTGAACCTTTTTGTTGGCGCGATGGCGGTAAGGGACGTTACCGCCTTCTATATCCAGCAACACTACGGGTTCACCTCCATCGAGTACACGTACACCTATTATTATTCAGACGCTCTCCTAACGATTTTGATGTATCTGACGATCGCCTACCTGTATTTCGAAGTCTTCCGTGAAATGCATTTTGGGAAATACGTCCGAGGTGCGACGGTTCTGCTTCTGGCCGGGACGGCTCTGTTTTCCTATGCCTTGGTGCAGAGCAACGCCGATCACCTTACCGGTCGGTTCGTCGTCGAGATGTCCCAGAACATGTATTTTGTGGGGCTCGTTCTGACTTACCTTTTATGGGTGGCCGTCTTCAAACTTCGGGAAACACGGGCCCGGCTGGTTCAAATCGTCCTGGCGTTGGGCATCTACTTCAGCGCGACTGCGGCGCTGTACGCTTTCCGAAACATGTTCGCTTCCTTGCACTTTTTCGATCAGTTGGTAAGTCAGTTCGTCGGCGCACTGCTGCCGATGGCTTGGGCCTACACATTTACTAGGGTTCCGGAAGACGCCCGGCTGGTCCCAGCCCGCCTGGCGGAGGGAATGGTGTCACACAGATGATTGCAGCGTTGATTTTCGTGGTTTCGATTGCGGCGTTCATTCAGTTCTTCGTGTTTTATTCACGATCGGTGATCGCCGCCTCGCGCAAACATGCGCTTTCCGAGAACGTCCGCGAAGTCACCGGTATCAGCGGCGAAATGGTCGAGGACCTGCAATTCGGCCGGCTGCTGCAACTGGTGGAGCTGTGCCCCGGCTCCGGAAGCGACGAGATGGGCATTCGTGCCGTTCGTGCCTATTTCAGCGGCTTGGGCGTCTTGCTTTCGCTCGTGCCTCAGGCTCCCGCCGGGATCCTGGCTCGGACGGCAAGCTGGCTCAAGCAGGAACGCTCCGCTTGCGCCTATTTCGCGGCAACCGCTCTCGACCAGCGGATGGCTTACAGCCGGACACTGCTTTCTCACGGCGCCCGGTCCTAAGCCGCTCCGCCCAACATCTCGCCCCGGGCGAGATGTAACGAGTTCTGTCGCCCGCCTTTGGTTCCTCGCAGCCGATGTTCCTCCCCTTGATTGGCCAGCACATTCCGTCGTGTCCCTGTTACCATAGGCAGGAGAGTTTTCTCCTGCCCCCATGCACCTGCCTCTGCCTAGCCGGCTTCTGGCGACCATCGAGCGCTACCGGATGATCCAACCGGGCGACCGCGTGGGTCTGGCCGTTTCCGGCGGAGGCGACTCGGTGGCTATGCTGCTCCTGTTCGAGGAGTTACGCGAGGCGCTGGGCGTGACGCTCGTTGTGCTCCATTTCAATCACGGCCTGCGCGGTGGCGCGGCCGAAGCCGACGAGCAGTTCGTTCTGCGAGCTGGCCGGCGAGCGCGGCCTTGCGTGTCTGGTGCGCCGCGAGGACATCGGAGCCGAAGCGAAACGCGCCGGAAAAAACGTGGAGGAAGTGGCTCGGGAACGCCGATACGCGTTCTTTCGCAAGCTCGTAGCCGAGGGCAGGGTCACGCGCATCGCCACCGGCCATACGGCCGACGATCAGGCGGAAACCGTGCTGGCGCGGCTGGTGCGCGGATCCGGACTGCGCGGCCTGGCGGGAATCCACCCGGTGCTGGGCCCTGTCGTCCGGCCGCTCATCGAAACTCGACGGTCGGACCTGCGGGAATATCTGCGGAAACAGGGGCGCGGCTGGAGGGAAGACGAAACGAACGTCGACACCTCTCGCCTTCGCGCGCGCATCCGGCAGCGCCTGTTGCCGTCGATGGAAGCGGAATTCGGCGCCGGCGTGGTGGACCGGCTGGCGCGGCTGGCCGACTTGGCCCGCAACGATGAAGCCTTGCTGGATGAGATTGTAGAGGAGCGCTTCGCCCGCCTGTCGCATCGCCGCGGAGCGGGACTCGTGCTCCGAGCGCGGGATGTCGTCGATCCCTGGCCGCAGCTCAAGAGCCGGGAGGCACGCGAGGCAATGGCGGCGCGGCTGGCCCGGCGAGCGGCCCGGGAAGTGAAACGCGATTTACGCGGGCTCGCTGCCAGCCATATCACCCGCGTCCTCGATCTGGCACGCCTGGGAACGAGCGGTAACCGCCTGGAGCTTCCCGGAGGGCTGGTTGTCGAGCGGGTGCTGAACGATCTGATCTTTACCGCGGAAGGTGAACGGGGTCGAACGGGCGGGGAGCCGGTTGCGTATTCCTACACGGCGGACATTGGCGAGGGGGATGAGGCGGTGGTGGAAATTGCCGAAACGGGCAAGCGGCTTCGCCTGAAATTGATTGACTGGCCAGCAGCCCGGAGGGAAACTTATCAGGAAGCGTCGGGGGCGCTGGATGCCGATAGGCTCGAGACCCCACTCATGGTGCGCAACTGGCTGCCCGGAGACGCATATCGCCCTCACGGCCGTGGGCATCGGGATAAGCTCAAGCGCCTTCTCCTTGAACGACGCATTGCGGGTAAAGACCGGGCAGTGTGGCCCGTATTGACGAGTGGTGGGAAGCCGGTCTGGTCAAGCGGATTGCCGGTAGCGGCCGAATGCGCGGCAGGGCCCCAGACGCGGCGGGCACTCTTGATCTTCGAGGACAGCGCCGGTAAGGGTTCGGGGCGGGAAGTGGTTGAGACGGCGGGGCGTCGCCGAGCATCTAATCAATAGTACGGGTGGGTTGTCCGGACGCGTGGGCGTGTCAGCAGGTCCGGCGAGAGGTCGAACGTGAGAAGGTCCGGTTCCGGAATGAATTCTACAGCGCGAGCTATTCTCTTCTGGCTCATTATGGTGCTGCTTGCCGTGGTTTTGTGGAAGATGGCATCGGCAGGCACGCAGGCCAACCGGGACCTCACGCCGAACTACACCGATTTCACCACCCAACTGCAGAAGGGCAACATCAAGGACGTCACCATCTACCTCTCGCAGAACACCGCCGAGATTCAGGGCGATTATCGCGATCCGGCCGAGCATTTTCGCGGGGTGGTGGTTCCGAGTACGATCCTTTCCGACGTCACCAAGCAGCTCCAGGACAAGGGCGCGACGATCAACATCAAGGAAGTGCGCAGCGGCGACTGGCTGAACCTGATCGTGAACGCGCTGCCGCTGATCCTGCTGATCGCGTTGTGGATTTTCATGATGCGGCAGATGCAGGCCGGCGGAAACAAGGCGCTCAGCTTCGGCAAATCGCGCGCGCGGTTGCTCACGCCGCAGCAGAAGAAGGTAACGTTCAAGGACGTTGCCGGCGTCGAGGAAGCCAAAGAAGAGTTACAGGAGATCATCGAATTTCTGCGCGACCCGCAGAAATTCCAGAAGCTCGGCGGCCGCATTCCCAAGGGCGTGCTGCTGGTGGGCCCGCCGGGAACGGGCAAGACGATGCTCGCGCGAGCGGTGGCCGGCGAGGCCAACGTTCCGTTCTTCTCGATTTCTGGCTCTGATTTCGTCGAGATGTTCGTCGGCGTGGGCGCGAGCCGCGTCCGCGACCTTTTCGAACAGGGCAAGAAGAACGCACCGTGCATCATCTTCATCGATGAAATCGACGCCGTCGGGCGCCATCGCGGCGCCGGCTTGGGCGGCGGCCACGACGAGCGCGAACAAACGCTGAACGCCCTGCTCGTCGAAATGGACGGCTTCGAATCGAACGAGGGCGTGATCCTGGTGGCGGCGACGAACCGGCCAGACGTGCTCGATCCGGCGCTGCTGCGCCCGGGCCGTTTCGACCGGCGCATCGTTGTGCCGCGGCCGGACGTGCGCGGCCGTGAAGAGATTCTGCGCGTGCACACGCGCAAGGTGCCGATCTCGGCCGACGTCGATCTTTCCGTGCTGGCGCGAGGAACGCCGGGCTTTTCCGGCGCCGACTTGGCGAACATGGTGAACGAGGGGGCGCTGCTGGCGGCGCGAAACAACCGCAAGACCGTGATGATGGCCGATCTCGAAATGGCCAAGGACAAGGTCCTGATGGGCGTCGAGCGGCGGTCGATGATCCTCTCCGACGACGAGAAGAAAACCACCGCGTACCACGAGGGCGGGCACGCGCTCGTCGCGGCACTGACACCCGGCACCGATCCGCTGCACAAGGTGACGATCATTCCGCGCGGCATGGCGCTCGGCGTCACGATGCAGCTGCCGATCGACGACAAGCACACCTACTCGAAGGATTTCCTCGAAGCGCAACTCGCCGTGCTGATGGGCGGACGCGCCGCCGAGGAAGTGGCGCTGCATCACGTTACCACCGGCGCGGGCAACGACATCGAGCGCGCGACGGAAATCGCGCGGCAGATGGTCTGCGAATGGGGCATGAGCGAACTCGGCCCGCTGACGTTCGGCAAGAAGGAAGAGGCGATCTTCCTCGGCCGCGAAATCGCTCAGCACCGCGACTATTCCGAGGACACCGCCATCCTGATCGACCGCGAAGTGCGGCGCATCGTCGGCCAGTCCTACGAACGGGCGCGGACGATCATGGAAACGCACCGCGACGCCCTCGAACGCATCGCGCAGGCGCTGCTCGATCGCGAAGTGCTCGACGCGCAGGAAATGCGCATGCTGATCGACGGCAAGCCGCTGCCGGACAAGCCCGAAGCTGCCCCGCTCCCGCCGGTGGCGACCAAGGAACCGCAAGTGGCGCGGCCCGAGCCGCGGGTCGTTCCCGGGCTGACCAAGGGCGAAAAGCCGGCAACGGCCTGATCGCCTGATAGCAACCCGCAACCAGACAGTCTTACGAGAGCCGGCCTCTGCGCCGGCTCTTTTTTTGCCCACCCCTGGCACCGCACTCAAGCCGTCACAGGGTGTCACAACGATTCCGCAGGACAGAATGGGCATGGAACACGTTCTGGGGGTAAGTCTTGTGGGATCAGTGGGTTTCTTCTGGTCAGGCTCTGGGTGGAAGGTGTCACTCGGACGGCGTTAAGCGGGACACATTTCCAATCAAAAATCGTGGTAAGTGGCATATTTTGCTTCAGTTCTCTTTTTTTAACCGGGACATTTTTGAGCTTTTTCGGGGTCGATGGCCGAGGCGCCACGAAAAAGGTCTATCGGGACGGATGCTCCGGCGCGTCAGCTTAGCTCGGAAGCCGCTCGCGTGGAAAGAGGATGGTCTACGTGGACGAAGGGCGCACAGGCAGGAATGCCTGTGCTACGGGAGAGTCGAACGCCGGAGAGTTTCGCGCGATGGGTGCGGGGCAGGCCTGGGCGAAAAGAGCACAGCTTGAAGGCTGTGCTACTCAGCCCGGAGGCTTGGGTTCACTCTTGGGGTCGTGCCGGGCGGGCTTGGTTGCCGTACAATAGGCCCATGGCCAAGAAGGATACTTCGCTGGAAATCACCTGTCCCTGCTGCCAGGCGAAGCTTTCTGTGGATCGCGAACTGGGCGTCGTGCTTTCGCATGCCGAAGCGCCGCGAGCGCCCAAGGTGGATCTCGATCACGTCGACGAGGTGCTCAGCGAACAGGCGCGGTTGCGCGAAGAAAAATTCCGGCTGTCGGTCGAAGCCGAGCGTAACAAGGAAGAAGTGCTGAACCGCAAGTTCGCCGAAGCGCTCGAAAAGAGCAAGAACCAGCCGGTCGAAAAGCCCCTGCGCGATTTCGATCTCGACTGATCCCGCAAGCCGCGATTCCCTCCCGAGACGTTTGCTCCCGCAGTGTGTAGAATCGATCCCTCGATGACCGCACGGCGAAAATTCCGTTTGCGATTGCCCCGGCACACGCTCGCGCTTGGCGAGCGAACGCTGCTGATGGGCGTAGTGAACGTCACTCCTGACAGTTTTTCCGACGGCGGACTTTACCTCGAAACCGGCGCGGCTGTTGAGCATGCGCTCGCGCTCGAGCAGGAGGGCGCGGATGTTTTAGACATTGGCGGGGAATCGACGCGGCCCGGCGCCGAACCCACGCCGCCGCAGGTGGAGATCGAACGCGTGCTGCCGGTGCTTGAGAAATTGCGCGGGCGCGTGAAGATTCCGATTTCGATCGACACGCGGCGGGCGGAGGTGGCCGAGATGGCCGCTCGCACCGGCGCCGAAATCATCAACGATGTAAGCGCGCTGCGCGACGATCCCGAGATGGCCGATGTGGCGCGGCGGCACAAGCTGCCGGTGATTCTGATGCACATGCGGGGCACGCCGAAGACCATGCAGAAGCAGCCATTCGCCAGGAACGTTCTGCCTGATGTTCGCACGGGGCTCGAAGCGGCGATCCGACGCGCGATTGACGGAGGGCTCGAGCGGCGCCAGTTGCTGATCGATCCGGGGATCGGGTTCGGCAAAAGTTTTCGGCAGAATTTCGAGTTGCTGGCTCGGCTGTGGGAGTTGGGGGAGATGGGCTTGCCGGTGGTCGTGGGCACGTCGCGGAAGATGTTCGTCGGAAATGCGCTTGGCGGCGCTGTGGCGAACGAGCGTGTGTGGGGAACGGCGGCTACGGTTACGGCGGCAGTACTGGGTGGGGCGCACATCGTGCGGGTGCACGACGTTCGCGAGATGGCGCAGGTGGTGAAAGTGGCCGATGCGATGTTGGCGTCGGGCGGCAAGATCGCATACGGGCGGTGATTCGGCACCCGACGAAGGGTGCGCTCAGAACGGCCTGCGCGAATTTCGTGTTCCGCCGGGCATTGCAGAACCGGGTGAAAGGCGCACGGGCAAGATTGCCCGTGCCACTCTGAATGGTCGGGCAATCTTTTCTCGGGAGGGAACGATGATGCGTTGGCGTCTTGTGGTTCCCGCGATGGTGATAGCGGCGCTGGCGGTGTGGGCGGGGCCGGTGAGGGCGCAGCAGCAGAAGCAACTGCCTAACATTGGGGCTGCGGGGCAATTGGGGCCTAAGCCGCCGGTGGGGCATGGCGCGTGTTCGGCGACGACGCCGAGTTGCGCGGATGTGGCACCAGGGATCATTCAGAGCGCGCTGGGGGCTTCACCGCTCGAGGGGAATCTTCGGTACCTGACGGATGTGATTGGGGGGCGCGTAACGGGGTCGGCGGCGGAGACGCGGGCTGTGAACTGGGCTGTGGAGGCTTTCAAGAAAGCCGGCGTGGACGACGTGCATACGGAGAGCTACACGATGCCGGTGAGATGGAGCGCGGGGCCGGCGGAACTGACCGTGCTTGCGCCGGAAGCGTTTCCGGTGCGGCTGGCTTCGGCGGGGTGGTCGCCGGCTACGCCGGCGGGCGGGTTGACGGCTTCCGTGGTGGATGTGGGAATGGGAACCGATGCGGATTTTGCTCGCGTCGGAGGGCGGGCGCATGGGGCGCTGCTGCTGGTGCATACGAAGATTTCTACGACTTGGGAAGACCTGTTCAATGAATACGGGCAGTTGGCGCGGGTGTTGAAGCTGGCGAAACAAGCCGATGCCGGAGGGATTCTTTGGATGGCCAGCCGGCCGTACCTGATCACTTACCGGCTGATGCTGTCGATGACGGGGCACCTGGGGCCGATTCCGATGGCGATTGTGGCGCGGGAAGACGCGCTGCGGATGGAGCAGTTTCTGACTTCGGGAACGGCGGTGCAGGCGCGGCTGGTGCTGGCGAACAAGATCGGCGGGCCGTTTCAGGCGCAGAACGTGGTGGCGGAAATCAAGGGGCGGGAAAAACCGGACGAGTACGTGATTCTGGGGGCGCATCTGGATTCCTGGGAACTGGGGACGGGGGCGCTCGATAACGGGTGCAACGCGGCGATGGTGATCGACGCGGCGCGCGCCATTCACGCGGCCGGAACGCGGCCGCGACGCTCGATTCGCTTCATCCTGTTCACGGGCGAGGAACAGGGGATGATGGGTTCGTGGGCTTACGCACGGGCGCATCGAGCGGAGATGGACAAGATCGACGCGGCGATTATTTACGACTCGGGCGACGGGAAAGTGACGGGCTACGAACTTGGCGGGCGGCCGGAGATCGAGCCTGCGGTGCGGAAAGCGCTCGCGCCTGCGGCGCAGTTTGGAGCCGATCACGATACCGATGCGGCGGAGATGGGGACGGACAATTTCGATTTTCTGCTCGAAGGGGTGCCTACGCTGGTGGCGAATCAGGAGCCGGCGAGCTACATGATCAACTACCACGCGATTTCCGATACGTTCGACAAAGTCGATATCGCGGCGGTGAAGCGCGAGGAGGCTTTGGCGGCCATTACGGCTTACGGGATTGCGGATCTGCCGGAGCGGCTGGGGAAGCGGCAGAGTCGCGCGGAAATTGGGGAGTTGCTGCGGAAGACGGGGCTCGAAGAGGACATGAAAGAGCAAGGCATTTGGTCGCTTTGGGAGAGCGGGGAGCGGGGGCGGCGGCCTTAGGCGCTTCTTCGTGATGACCGGCTTCGGGGAAAATTCCCAGGCTTGAAACCGAAGCCTGGGGCAGCCGGTGCTCGGGAATCACCACACGGTGTCTTCGTGGCTTGCAGTGCCTATGCCACTGTGCTGGCCGGCCACTCTCGGAGAAAATCCCCAGACGCAAACACACGGTGTCTGGGTCACCCAAACCTCTGTGGCCAAAGCTCAACTGAAATTTCGGGAGTGTCGGCACGAACGGGCACAGACTGGTTCGGACATTGATTGCCTACCAGGCTTGGCTGCTTGGCTGGAACACCACGCGATTGCCTAGGACCCTTCTTCCTGCCTACGGGCTATAATTTTCTCGTGGGAGTTCATTCGGCCCGACAATCGCGTTCCACCCCCTTGGCCGGTTCCGCGCGCGGTTGCATCCTGGCCATCGACTATGGGCGGCGGCGCATGGGTCTGGCGATTTCCGACGCCATGGGCTGGACGGCGCGGCCGCTGGAAACGATCGAGCGACGGGGCCGGGGCGCGGAGATGGCGCGGTTGGGCGAGATCGTCCGCGAGCACGAGGTCGCGCGAATCCTCGTGGGGCATCCGTTGCGGATGGATGGAACCCGCGGGGCGATAGCGGACGAGGCCGAGCGGTTTGCTCGACGGCTGGAAGAGGCGCTCGGGCTGCCGGTGGAGCTGGTGGATGAGCGGCTGACGAGCTGGGCGGCGGATCAATGGGTCGCCGAGCATCCGGAAAGCGGCCGGGGCCGCGGCAAGGACGAGATCGCGGCGGCGATTCTGCTGGAAGATTTTTTGGCCCGGAAACGGGAGAGCGGCGACTGAGCGATGCGGCGGCTGGCGACACTTTTCTTACTGGTACTTTTCGCGGCGGGGACGGCCGCGGGCTGGCTCGCGTACCAGTGGGGGACGCCGTACCGCGGCTACAGCGGCGAGGGGGCGGTGGTAGACGTGCCGCGCGGGGCATCGACGCGCGGGATCGCGGACCGGCTGGAACAGGCGGGAGTGGTCAGAAGCGCGCTGGCATTTGAAATCTGGAGCCGGTGGCATCACGCACAAAGCCTCGAAGCGGGCGAGTACCGGTTCGAGCGCCCGATGACGATGACGGAAGTTTTTGACACGGTGGCCGAGGGGCGCGTGTGGACCGTGACGCTGACGATTCCGGAAGGCTGGACGATGTTCGATATCGCGGATGCTGTCGCGCGGTCGGGGCTGGCGAGCCGGGCGGCTTTTCTGCGCGCGGCGCGGAATCCGGCGCCGATACGCGACTTGGCGCCGAACGTGCCGACGCTCGAGGGATTTCTCTTTCCGGCGACGTATCAATTCCCGCACCGGACGACGGCGCAGGCCGTAGCCGACGCGATGGTGCGGCGATTCCGGCAGGCGTGGGGCGACCTGACGCAAAAGGATCCACCGTCGGGGAATTTGAGCCCCGAGCAGGTGGTGACGCTGGCGTCGCTGGTGCAGGAGGAGACGCCGAAAGAGTCCGAGCGGCCGATCATTGCCGGAGTCTTCGCGAACCGGCTGCGGCTGGGCTATCCGCTCGAATGCGATCCGTCGGTTGTGTATGCGCTGAAGATGGCGGGGAAGTACGATGGGGATTTGCGGCCGGCCGAGCTTCACGTGGCGTCGCCCTACAATACGTACCTGCACTACGGGCTGCCGCCGGGACCGATTGGCAATCCGGGCATTCCGTCGCTCAAGGCCGCGCTCCATCCGGCGAAAGTGGATTACCTTTATTTCGTGGCCAACGGCAGCGGAGGACATTCCTTCAGCCGGACGCTGGCCGGGCATCAGCGAAACATCGAGCGCTACCGGGAACTGATCGAGCGTGAACGACAAAAGGAAGAAAAGGGGAAAGGGGAGCAAACACCCAATCCAGGCCGCGGGGCCGCGGCGCATTCCGAAAGGCACGGCAGCGGGAGTCGACGATGATGAACAAGGTTGAGCCGATCAAGAACGAAATGATTCTGGAAGTGGCGCGCGAACTGGGAGCCGGCATCTTCACGCCGGCCGAGATCGAGCAGATCCGCCGCCAACTGCTTGTGCGCTACGCCGACCAGGGAAGAACCTCGCCCGATCACATCGCGCGCGTGCTGGTGGAATCGGGGCTGCCGGTGCGGCGCACGCTCGATGCGGGCGCGGGGCGCTACGAGGAGGAATTCCAAGACTTGCTGCACTTCGCCACGCTCGAGGACGCCGAGATGTGCCTGATCCGGCTCGACGAGTTGCTGCGGAAATTCCGGGAGGCGGGCGATCCGGAAGGGGAAGCGCGGGTGATCGAGGTGGCGCAGCGCGGGTATCGCCGCGCGGTGATGATCTCGCGCAATCCGAAGGTGGATCCGGCCAAACGGGCGGAAAAAGAGGAAGTGCGGCAGTGGTTCCACGTGTGGCTCGACAATCCCGCGGCGTTCTTCGACTGGCTCGAATTGCGAAAACAGGCGCCCGAATTCCAGCAGCGCTTCGGCCGGCGCGCGCCGGTCGAGTCCTGACGTCATGCTGAGGCTGACGGTAGAGGCGCTGGACCTCGGCCCGGACGTGCGGGCGGTGGGACTCGAGTTGGTGGATCCGGAGTCGGAAGAGCCGGTAGGCGGAGCGGAGGCGGCGCAGCTCTGGAGCCGGGCGCTCGGGGCGCTGGCGGGCGAGGAGAGGTGCGTCCTCGATTTTTTCGCGCACCTCGATCGTGTGCGGGAATTCTGCGTCAACAACGACGTTCGCTTTCGGGAAACCACGGCCGGAGGGCTGGCGGTGACCGAAAGCGATCCCGATGCGCTGGCGCGGCTTTTCGAGCGGTTCGAGGATGAAACGTTCGGAGCGCGGGCCGGGACGCTGGCTGCGGATGGCGACGCGCCGCTCGAAGGGGAATTGCGGCGGCGCGGGCTCGACGCTTACCACCAGGCTTACCCGCGGTACTTTTTCTGCGCTATTTGCGAGCTGGAAACCGGGTCGGTGACGCTGGTGAGCGAGAAGCTGTGGGCTTCGGAGGTGGCGCGGCGGCTGCGGCCTGCGCTGAAGGAGTTTCCGGTTTCGGTGGAGATGCTGATGTAGGAGTGGGCAGTTCGGATTTATTTAGGGCACGGGCCCACGGTCGGAAAGGCGCCGACCGTGGCTACCGGGAGGGCGGAAATAGGGGAATTTTTGGGAAAAACTGCCAGCTGCAAGTCCGGTCCGCCCAGCCAGATACGGAACGGTCCGCGCTGTCAGAATCGAAGGCGTCGGGGCCTGGGGCACCGGGCTTGTGTAAAGGATGTCCTGATAACGCCCTCTCACGGATGTTCTGGAGCTTGGAACAGCCCTCGTGCCTGCCTTTGACCCGTGTAAAGGATGTCCTGATAACGCCTTGCAGAGCGTGGCCTGGGACTTGGCACGGCCAGGGCGGGCCAACGGGTGGCCGGACGGGGCGAGGGTTCGAATGGGGCTCTTCAATCCTGGCACGGGGCTGATCAAGGCTAATTGACACCCCTTGTAGGGGTTGCTAGATTGGTCGCTTTGCCCTGGGAGCGAGAAAGCGTTTGAGCGGAAGAGGTTTGGCAGCTATTGCCTGCGCCGGAATCGCGGCGCTGCTCTCCGGGTGTGCCAGCCGGACCAGAACAGTGACGCCGCCGGCTTCGGCGCCGAAGCCGGCACTGGTCGCTTCCCGCCAGGAACTTGTCGATCGCTATAACCGGCAGGCGGGGGGCGTGCGTAGCTTGCATGCCACAGTGCAGCTAAAGGCGGAAACCGGGTCGGCCTTCGCGGGTGTCATTAAAGAGTACAGGCAAATCAACGCGATCGTGCTGGCCGAGCAGCCGTCCTCGATTCGTGTTGTCGGACAGGCGCCGGTGGTGGGCTCGGACATTTTCGACATGGTGAGCGACGGCGAGACGTTTCGGATGTACGTGCCGTCGAAAAAGCAGTTTCTGGTGGGCCCGGCAAAGCTCCAGCAGGCCGGAAAGAAGGCGATCGAAAACCTGCGGCCGCAGCCGATTTTTGACGCGCTGCTCTGGCCGCAGATCGGGCCCGAGGAGACGGTGGTGCTCGAGCAGGAATTCAAGCAGCAGCCGCCGGAGCGGGATTACGTGCTGACGGTGCTGCGGCGCTCGGGCAACGGATTCGAGATCGACCGCCGGATATGGTTCGACCGGTCGGATCTCGACGTGAGCCGCGTGGAGATTTTTGGGCCGGGCGGGAGCCTGGAATCCGACATCCGTTACGGCGCGTGGAGCGGCGAGGGCGGCGAGCCGGCATTTCCGCGGCAAATCGTGCTCTCGAGGCCGCATGAGGATTACCGGCTGGAAATCGACGTTGTCCGCCTGACGCTGAACGAGCCGATACCGCCCGCGCAATTCGAGCTGGCGCAGCCGGCCGGGAGCACTTTGGTGAAAGTGGGAGAAAGCGGAGGGAAGCCGTGATCGGGCAGCTGGTGTGGCGAAACACGCTGCATCGGCCGCTGCGCACGCTGGTGAGCGTGGTGGCGGTCGGCGTGGAGGTGCTGCTGGTGCTGCTGATCGTCGGGCTGACGCACGGGATGCTGAACGAGGTGGGCAAGCGGATCGAGGGCGTCGGGGCGGACATCATGGTGCAGCCGCCGTCGGCCTCGGTGTTTCTGGCGTTCAGCGGGGCTCCGATGCCGGTGACGGTGGGCAATCGCATCGCCGAGTTGCCGAACGTGAAAGCGGTGACGCCGGTGCTGCTCCAGCTCAGCTCGTCGGGCGGACTGGACATCGTGTACGGGATCGATCCGGAGAGTTTTCGCGCGGTTTCCGACGGCTTCGTTTACCTGGAGGGACACGGGCTCACGGGGCCGGACGATGTGCTGGTGGACGACTGGTACGCGCGGGCGAAGCACCTGAAGGCCGGGGGCACGCTGCATCTGCTGGGGCACAATTTTCACGTGGCCGGGGTGGTGGAGCACGGGAAAGGGGCGCGGGTGTTCGTGCCGATTCACACGCTCGGGCAGCTGACCGGCTCGCAGAACAAGGCCTCGCTCTTCTACGTGAAGTGCGTGAATCCGGCGCAGACCGACCAGGTGATGAAGGAGATCGGGAAGCTGCTGCCGCGGTACGAAATCCGGCCGATCAAGCAATACCTTTCGCTGATGACGCAGACGAGCGTGCCCGGCCTCAACACGTTCGTGCACTCGATGATCGCGCTGGCCGCGGCGATCGGGTTTCTGGTGATTTTCCTTTCGATGTACACGACGATCATCGAGCGGACGCGCGACATCGGCGTGCTGAAGTCGCTTGGGGCTTCGAAGGCCTACATCGTGAGGACGCTCCTGGGCGAGACGACGCTCGTTTGCCTGGGCGGAATCGCCGCCGGGATTCTGATGAGCTACGGCGCGCGCGCGCTGCTGCACGGCCTTTTCCCCACGCTGACCATCCTGATAACACCGGGATGGATCCTGCGGGCGGCGGCGCTGGCCGTCGGCGCGGGACTGGCGGGGACGACCTACCCGGCGTGGCTGGCGAGCCGGAAGGATCCGGTGGAAGCGCTGGCATATGACTAGAATCTGTTTGAACGCGGGGCGGAGTTCAGGGGCTGAAGCCCCTGATTTGATGCTGTTTTTGTCAGGGCTAAAGCCCTGACCCCCGACCCCATGAGGGTTTTCAACGGGCGGTGGAGAGGCAGGGTGGTCAGTCGATATGGAGACGGCTAAAATAAGCGTGGTTGAGCAGCAGGTGGATTCCCCTGGAGCGCCGGATTTGGAGCCGATCGTCAAAGCCGAAGACCTGTGGAAGGTGTATCGGTTGGGGAAGGTGGACGTGGTGGCGCTGCGAGGCGTCGAGCTCGCGGTGCAGCCGGGCGAATTCGTGGCGATCATGGGGCCCTCCGGCTGCGGGAAGTCGACGCTGCTGCACGTGATCGGCGGCCTGGCGCAGGCGACGCGCGGGCGTGTGCTGCTCGACGGGAACGACCTCGCGAAAATGGACGACGCGGGCAGAACCCTGCTGCGGCGGCACAAGGTCGGCTTCGTTTTCCAGCGCTTCAACCTGCTGCCCACGCTCGACGCGCGCGGCAACATCGCCATCGCCCAGCATATTCACGGCGACGGATTCGATCCGCACCGCTTCGACGTGGTCACGCGGCTCCTGGGAATTTCCGGGCGGCTCGATCACCGGCCGTCGGAGATGTCGGGCGGCGAACAGCAGCGCGTGGCGATCGCGCGAGCCATCATCAACGAGCCGAAGATTCTGCTCGCCGACGAGCCGACCGGGAACCTCGACACGAAGAGCTCGGAATCGGTATTGCAAATGTTGTGCCAGCTCAACCAGCAACTCGGCCAAACGATCATCCTGATCACCCACAACCCGGAAGCCGCCGCTTACGCCCATCGCGTGGTGCACATGCGCGACGGGCAGATTGTCGACGGGATTCCGGCGGAGTGAGATGCGGAAGCTTTGGCGACTGGTAGTGCGCGTCGTCTTCTGGTCGTACGAGCGCGGCAGTCTGCCTTACGACCTGATGGTGATCGCGATCCTGATTTTCGTGCTGCTGACGCCACGGCACTGGTTTAACGATCAGCCAGCCCTCCGCGCCCCGGCCGCGGCCGGGCAGATCCGCCTGGTCGACGTGGACACGGCGACCAGCACTGAGCTGTTCCGCATCGACGCCAGCCTGCTTGCGCCGCCGCGGCGCGCACGCGAACTGGAAAAGGAAACACACGAACTGCTGAGCCGGAGCGTTTCGAGCCTGCACGGCCAGATGTTTCAGATCGTGCAGATACAGCCGGTGCGCGCCGCGGACGGGACGGTAACCGGCTACGACGTGCGAATCAAGGCGACGCATTCGACCCTGCAATAAGCCTCTCCGCCTCAGTTACTTCCAGGAAACCTTGGCCTCCGCTATCCGCCAGCGCCTTGCAAACCGTATGTTATTATCAATATTCGGTAAAAGCGGAGAGCCACGGGTTGAATCTCGGCAAGAGGAACGTTCTAGGACTCATCTGTCTTCTTTTCCTTGTTTCGGCGGTTGGCCAGGCGCGGCGCCAGCGCAACGCCTGGAACCTGGATCAGGTGCTTCACCAACTGGATTATGAGGCGCGAACCTTTCGTACGCTGACGGCGCAAGTCGAGCGGACGAAGGTAACCGTAGTGGTGAACGACCATTCGACCGAATCGGGGATGATCTACGTTCGCCGCGACGGCAAGATGCGGCTGAACCTGCTGAAACCCGATCCCCGCACGATCCTGCGCACCGGCGACAACCTTTTCGTCTATAACCCGCTGATCCACCAGGTGGATGAATACGACTTGGCGAAACACCGCGAGATGGTGGACCAGTTCCTGCTGCTCGGCTTCGGCACCTCGGCGCACGAACTCGAGAAGGCGTACCAGATCTCGCTCGTCGGCGAACAGTCGCTCGACGACCGCAAGACGCTCGTGCTCGATCTGACGCCGAAATCGCAGGAAGTGCTGAACCAGATCGCGAAGATCCGCCTGTGGGTCGACGAATCGAGCTGGCTGCCGGTGCAGCAGAAATTTTTCGAAGCGGGCACCCAGGACTACTTCATCATCCGCTACAAGAACATCGTGCGGAACGCCAATCTGAACTCCTCGCTCTTCAAGCCTCACTGGCCCAAGGGAACCCGGAAGATCAAGCCGGAGGGATAGGGGCCGCGCGCCGTCCCGGCACTGTCGGGATCTTGCCCGCGCGCACTTCGCCCTTCTTTGAAGCCCGCGTCCATCGGCGCCGCTTCGGCTCCCGGAACGATCGATGAAATCGCCCACAAAGACGATCGAAGCCGTCCTCCTCGATTGGGACGGGACGCTGCTCGATTCCTTCGAAGCCGATACGGCCGCCTATCTCGAGATGTTTCGGAAGATGGGAATTGCCTGGGGACGCGAAGAGCTGGCGCGGCATTATTCTCCCGACTGGTATCGCGTGTACCGCGCGGCGCGCCTCGACCGCGCGCGATGGGACGAAGCGGACCTCGCATGGCGAGAAGCGTATGCGAAACACCGGCCGCAGCTCATTGAGGGCGCTCGCGGCGTGCTGCGGCGGCTGGGCGCGCGATATGCGCTGGGGCTGGTGACCAGCGGCGACTGCGGGCGCGTGACGCCGCAGCTGCGCCGATTCCGGCTCATTTCGACTTTTGCGGCGCGCGTCTGCCAGCACGGCGGCCTGCGCCGCAAGCCGCATCCCGAACCGCTGCTCACCGCACTCGCGCAGATGGACGTCGCGCCGCGTGCCGCCGTTTACGTCGGCGATGCGCCGGAGGATGTCGAGATGGCGCGGCGCGCCGGCGTACGAGCGATAGGCGTGCTGGGTTCGTTTCCGACGGCGCGGCGGCTGCGCGCGAGCCGGCCCGATGCCCTGCTCGATGCCCTCGGCGAGTTGCCCGCGTTGATCGAAGAGTGGTCGGTCGTTCCTTCGAAGCGCAGCTGAAAAATCCCAAACAATTATTGATGTTCGCTCCCGGGCCTTCTGTTTGCGGTGAGGGGGCGTGTGTACATGTAGCGACGGGATCCTTCGCTTCGCTCCGGATGACATGTGGTGGGGGAGCCACTTTGGGCCGGTGTTTCGCTGATGGGCGTTCCATTGGCGGGAATGGCGCGCGGATGCCGGCAGGGCGTCGGCGCCACAAAAGGCACGCTTGGCTGGCGTCTCGCGGGAAGGCCGGTTAGCGGCGGAAGGCGATTCGGCCGGCCACGATGGTCAGCATGGGGGCGCCGCGGAAGGCGCGGTTGTCGAAGGGGGAATTGCGGGAGCGGCTGGCGGACTCTTCGGCGCGGAAGGTCCAGGGGTGGTCGAGCGAGAAGAGCGTGAGATCGGCGGGCTCGCCTTCGGCGAGGCGGCGCGTTTTTCCGAGGACGCGGGCGGGGCCGGTGGTGAAAAGCTCGACCAGGCGCGGGAGGCCGATGCGGCCGGAATGGTAGAGCTGGTCGACCGAGAGCGCGAGGGCCGTTTCGAAGCCGATCATGCCGAACGGGGCGCGATCGAACTCGACGTCCTTGCGCGCGGGCTCGTGCGGGGCGTGATCGGTGGCAATGGCGTCGACCGTGCCGTCGGCGAGGCCTTCGAGCAGAGCTTCGCGATCGGCGCGCGAGGCGATGGGCGGATTCACCTTGAAGCGGCTGTCGTAGGCGACATCTTCGTCGATGAGCGTGAAATGGTGCGGGGTGACTTCGCAGGTGACCGGCAGGCCATTGCTTTTCGCCTGGCGCACGAGCGCGAGCGATTCGGCGGCGGAGAGATGGGCGATGTGGAGACGGCCGCCGGTGAGCGCGGCGACTTGCACGTCGCGCGCGACGCAGATGGATTCTGTGGCGGCGGGCATGCCGCGCAGGCCGAGCCGCACCGAGTTCGCTCCCTCGCGCATGACGGCGCCGGCGAAGAGTGAGGCTTCCTCGCAATGATCGATCACCGGCAGATCGAGCGAGCGGCAATATTCCATGGCCTGGCGCAGCAGCTTTGCGCTGGCGACGGGATGTCCGTCGTCGCTGACGGCGACGATGCCGGCCTGTTTCATCGCCGCGATTTCGGCGAGCGACTCGCCATGGCTCGCGGCGGAAACGGCGCCGATGGGCCAAACGCGGACGGCGCCGGCTTCGGCGGCGCGATCGACGATGAAGCGCGTGATCGAGGCGTTGTCGTTCACCGGGCGCGTGTTGGGCATCGGGCAGACAGCGGTGAAACCGCCGCGGGCGGCGGCGCGGGTGCCCGTCTCGATGGTTTCCGAGGATTCATCGCCCGGCTCGCGCAGATGGCAGTGCAGGTCGATAAAGCCGGGCGCGACGATCCACGCGGAGGCATCGATGACTTCGGCCGAGGCGGCCTGGAGGTTCGGGCCAACGGCGGCGATGCGGTCGCCATCGACGAGCACGTCGAGCCTGGCGTCGGTCTGGGTGGCCGGATCGACCACACGTCCGTTTTTAATCAGAAGCATTCGGCAAATCCTCGAGGCCGCCGGTCCCGCCGATCAGCAGGTAGAGCAGCGCCATGCGGACGGCGATGCCGTTCGTCACCTGCTCAAGCACGCACGACTGCGGACCGTCGGCTACGGCCGGTTCAATTTCCAGGCCGCGAATCATCGGGCCGGGGTGAAGGACGAGAGCGTCGCGGCGGGCGCGGGCGAGGCGAGCGCCGGTGAGCTGGTAGAGGCGGATGTATTCCTCGCGAGGCAGAGACGGCTCGTTCAGGCGCTCGGACTGGACGCGAAGCGCCATGACGACGTCGGCGCCGTCGAGCGCCTCGTCGATGGAAGAGACGCGGCGAACGCCGGGCGCGAGCTGTTCGAGTTCGCGGGGCAGCCACATGGCCGGGCCGCAGAGCGTGATGCGGGCGCCGAATTTCGAGAGCAGGTGGATGTTGGAGCGGGCGACGCGGCTATGGAGGATGTCGCCGAGGATCGTGATGGGGAGACCTTCGAGGCTGCCGCGGCGATCGCGGATGGTGAGGGCGTCGAGCAGTCCCTGCGTGGGATGCTCGTGCGGGCCGTCGCCGGCGTTGATCACCGGCACGGCGACGCGCTCGGAGATGAACTGGGCGGCGCCGGAGGCGGCGTGGCGGATCACGATGCAGTCGGGTTTCATCGCCTCGAGCGTGTGCACGGTGTCGATGAGCGATTCGCCCTTTTTCAGGCTGGAGGATTCGGCCTGCAGGTTCATCGGATCGGCGCCCAGGCGCGATCGCGGCGGTGGCGAAGCTGATGCGGGTGCGAGTGGATGGCTCGAAAAAGGCGAGCGCGACGGTTTTGCCGCGCAGAGTGGCGAGCTTCTTGAGGGGATGACGCTGAATCTCCTGGAACGGCTTGGCCTGGTCGAGAAGGAAAGTGATTTGTTCCGCTGTCAGTGGCTCGATGGCGAGCAGATGGCGGAAGCGTTCGGCACATCCTCGAGGCTGCGCCTCAGGGAACACGGTCGACCAGCACGACGCGCTCCTCGTTGTCGATTTCCTTCAGGCGCACCTCGATGATCTCGCTGGCGCTGGTTTGGACGGTGCGGCCGATGAAACTGGCTTCGACCGGCAGCTCGCGATGGCCGCGGTCGATCAGGACGCAAAGGCGAACGCGGCGCGGGCGGCCGAGGTCGAACAGGCCGTTCATGGCGGCGCGAATGGTGCGGCCGGTGTAGAGAACGTCGTCGATGAGGACCAGGTCGCGGTCGTCGACGGAAAGGGGATGTCGCTCGACTGGACCACCGGCTGCGGCGCTACGGTCGAAAGATCGTCGCGATAGAGGGTGATGTCGAGCGTACCAACCGGAACGCTCCGGCTGAGAATGGATTCGATGTTGCGGGCAAGGCGTTCGGCCAGGGGCACGCCGCGGCGGCGAATGCCCACCAGAACGAGCTGATTGAGGTCGGCCGTGCGCTCGACAATCTCATGCGCCAGCCGCTGCAAGGTGCGGTCGATCTCGGTGGCCGACATCAATTGGCGTTTTTCGACGACTTGCATGGCCGCCCATCGTAGCATACGGCAGGCGAACGGCGCATCCGCCCCCAGAAACTCCGTCCGGTCGTGCTAGACTATCGCGCACACCGTGGCACAGCGAGCTGACTTGCGCGTTCGCATCGGTTCCCTCGAGCTGGCCAATCCCATTATTGCCGCCAGCGGCACCTTCGGCTATGGCGTTGAATTCGCGCATCTGGTCGATCTCAACCGGCTGGGCGGCTTCGTGACGAAGGGGCTATCGGCGCAGCCGATGGCCGGCGCTCCGGCGCCGCGACTGGCGGAGACGGCTGCGGGGATGGTGAATGCCGTCGGGCTGCAGAATATCGGCGTGAGGGCTTTCGTCGCCGAGAAACTGCCCGCGCTTCGCTCCTGCGGGACGGCGGTCATCGCCAACGTCTTCGGGTCCACGCTGGCGGAATACGTCGAGGTGATCGAGGTACTCGAACAGGCCGAGGGTCTGGCCGCCTACGAACTGAATGTCTCCTGCCCGAATACCGACGGCGGCGGCCGCGAATTCGGGATCGACCCGGAGGTGACGGCGCGGCTGGTGGGCGAGGCGCGGCGGGCGTCCAAGCGGCCGCTGTGGGTGAAGCTCTCGCCTAACGTCACCGACATCGTGATCATCGCCCGGGCAGCCGAAGGAGCCGGGGCCGACGCGCTCACCATCGCCAACACCTACCAGGCCATGGCCATCGACTTCCGCACGCGCCGCTCGCGCCTGGGGCGACTCTCGGGCGGGCTGTCGGGACCGGCGATCAAACCAATCACCTTGAAGCTGGTTTACGAGACGTGCCAAGCGGTCGGCATACCGGTGATCGGGCTTGGAGGGATTGAAACCGCCGAGGATGTGCTCGAATATATGCTGGCGGGAGCGACGGCGATTCAGGTGGGGACAGCACATTTTGCCGACCCATGTATCAGTCAGGCGCTGGTTGAAGGGGTTGAAAGCCTGGCAACTGAACTTAAAATTAATTCTATCAATGATTTAAAGGGTGGCTTGCTGAGATAAATCGATTGCCGGGCCCCTTTCCGGTCCCTTATAATTTACTCATAGGATCCGTCAGGGGGAAATATGAGACGACTGGCCGTACTGTGGAAGCCCGTGTGCATTCTTTTCTGTGCTGCTGTATTCCTGGTAGCCGCGCCTCGTGGCTTGGATGGCCCGCAACCTCCGCAAGCGCCAGTCGGAACCGCGGCTTGCCAGGTCAAACTGGGCAAGACTCCCCAGAAGCCGAAACCGAATGAATGCTGGAACGTGGTAGCCAGCTGGTATGGTTCCCAGTTCGAAGGCCAGACAACGGCTGACGGGAGCACGTTCAACATGTACGCGGCGACGGCGGCGCACCGGAGCTTGCCACTCGGATCGATCGTCCGCGTTTCCAATCCAAAGACGGGCAAGAGCATGGTGGTGACGATCAACGACCGTGGGCCCTATGTTACCGGACGGGGTTTGGATGTATCTTATGAGGTCGCCCGGCTGCTTGGCTTCGCTGAAAAAGGCGTTTGCCGGGTGCAGATCGAAATGCTGAGGCTACCGGCGGCTACTTGGCTTCCCACCCACGCGAAAGACTGATTGTCGCTCTCGACTACCCGAGCCTATCCCAGGCTCTGGCGATGGCCCGCCAACTGAAAGACCTGGTGGGCCATTTCAAGATTGGGAGCCAGTTGTTCACAGCCGAGGGGCCGCAGGCTCTTGAAAAGCTGGCTCGCTTTGGCGGCATCTTCCTCGACCTGAAATTCCACGACATCCCGAATACCGTAGCCGGTGCGGTGGCTGCGGCCGCCAACCTGCCCGGCGTGCGGCTCCTCAACATGCACGCCCTGGCCGGCCTCGAAGCCATGAAGGCGGCGGTCGAGGCGGTTGCGGGCCGGAAGTCGCCGCCACGGCTGCTAGGGGTGACCATTCTCACCAGCCACGACGAACGCAGCCTGAAGCGGATCGGCCTTTCCGGCAAACCCGAAGCCAACGCCCTGCGCCTGGCGAAGCTGGCCCGGACGGCGGGGCTGGACGGGGTGGTGGCTTCTGCACGGGAGGTGGCGCGCATCCGCCGCGCATGCGGACCGGGATTTCTGCTGGTGGTGCCGGGCATACGGCCGGCGGCGGCCAGCGTACAGGATCAGGTGCGCGTTGCTACGCCGGGCGACGCGATTCGCGCCGGGGCCGATTACCTGGTGGTCGGGCGGCCGATTACGGGCGCGCCGGCGCCGACGGCAGCGGCGGCGGCGATTGTTGCGGAAATTGGGCAGGCGCTGGGGAGGGAGTGAGGGTGCAGCTTCGCCGGTTACGGAGCCCCAGGGGCTACTGGTGCCTGTTCAAGTAATGTCCTAGCTAGGCTTCCACAATGTCTACATCTTATCTGCAGGTTGGGGCATCATCACGGCAGACTTTTTGACGCCCTATTACGATATAACTTTTGGCTCGACTGCGGAAGCGTACAAGCGCCGTCGGAGGGGGGATCGTTACCGCGATTGTCGCATGCTGCCCGACGACACCTCCGAAGATATTGTGTTTTTCGGAGGCAAGGACTACGTTCCTCTCTTTGCTGCTCTGACACGGGCAATACCTGCTAGAAGAACAGTCTTTTACAATTCCTTGCACCCACCGCAGGCTACGGGGTGCACTGTAAAACGCTTTGCGACAAGCACTCGCACCAACTGGCATTATGAATTCGCGAACGCGTTCCTTGACGGCGCAATTGACGCCGCATGAGCCGACGGTTTCCAACCCTATTGGAGAACCTTATGTATGCCGATCTTCGTCCTGCTGGAGTTCAGCCCATTTCCTTCCGAGATGTCTAACGTACTCGTTCTCCATCTCCTGCAAGCGACTGGGGGAAAGAAATAGCCGCTGAAATAACCCTATCTGTTTACGCGCGAGGTACCGCCGCCCTTCGACGGTGGCTATACATCGGTTTGTGTGTTGCGCGTGCTCTTCGGCGGCATTCAGCCCTGCAAATTTCCATCCACAGGGGCACTCAAGAATTCTTCCCTTGGCGCCCAGTGCCTCCAAGTAGGCCTGCTTGTCACAAACTGGGCAAAGCCCAGCGTAGGTCTCCATCGAGCAGTTCCTGCAGGACATGTGGCGGCCTCCCAAGCGTGGCGAGTCAAAACAACAATATTTTAAATCCGTTACGCTATGCGCCCCTTATTGTCGTGCGTCCGAGTGCCCTCGACCTCACTACCGCCGGCCAGGAAAGCCCCCAGGCACGCAGACGGGCAATCTGCGCGGAGTTCACTAGAAAGCGAGGACTGCCGAGCCGCTTGCCCGGCGTCTTCGCTACGGGTTGCATCCTGGTGTAGAGCGTATCAGGGCATGGCGTTCTGACTCGGGGTGGTGTACTGAGGGAATAAAGGCGACGAAATGCAACATTACGGTACAAACGCGCCGACGCCGGCAGAGGGTAAATCCTTTCAGTCTGGCGATGGCCTTCGGGAAAATGCAACAGAAGGCATTCTGTTGCGTGAAGGATTAATTGGTCCGAAAGTTCTCGGCGGAAATTTTTGAGCCCAAGCACGGAAGCGCGTACGCGGGTTTCCAGCAGTTGGAGTGTTCGACGATTCACCATGCGGCCGTTCGAGTAGACAGGTTCACCGTTCCGTGCGTGGCCGTATACTCGCGCTCCTTGGTAGTCAGCCGCTCTATATTATTATCCCTCCAGGTCCGCACGCCACGCTGACCCCTCGCCGCACGGGTAAGGGTCGACGCGAAGGTCCAACCTGCGGCTAGCGTCCGGCCTTCGAGGCCCAGTCGGCTAGTTTCTGCTTGCCAAGGACATCAGCGAACTTCTGCACACTTGGGGTGTCTCGCAAGTCGAAGTTACAGATGAGGTCCTCCCGCTCGCCACGGACTTCGTAGACATGCCAGCGCGGCCCGTCGGTCACCGCTCCGAAAACGGCCCGCTCGCCTTCCACCAGGACGACCTGATCCAGCTTATTGGGCGTCCCCGAGGGACCCTTCCTCACGTACTTACGAAGCTCCCTGAGCGCTCCTGTGCTCTGGAAGTACTGGTCACGGTTATCGACATCCAACCGCTTGACCTCTAAGACGACGACCCTCTTGGGCAGGCTGCGGCGGTCCACCGAGCCAGCATAAAGCTCGTAGTCCGGGCATTCCCCCCTGGGCGCACGGCTGACTTCATCGTGATCAAGCGTCTCCCAACCAAGCCCCCTCAGAAGCGGTTCCACAAATATCGCTCCGGTATCCTCCTCAGCCGCGCCACGCTTCTTAGCGAGCTGACTTGCTATGCCCACGAGCAACCTGAGATTGCCTTCCCTTAATTTCCCATCCTCCAACCAGCCGAGACGAAATAGGTCGTCCCCGTGCGTGTAATCGATATCCATAATGGCCTCCGCGAAGGATTTCAACGCAAGACCTCAGGGCCGCCGTGCCGCGCCCTAGAGCCCCTACGCCCCGATTCTAAACCGGAATTCCCCGTTTTCGATTCTCAACCGACGGTCAGGATATGCCTGACCGCCTACGCCAGGCGGGTGGCCCAGCCTTTCGCGGGTATTCCCCCGCCTGCAGCCTTACATTCGGGTGGACCCTCTTCTTGACTCGTCAACGTGGGCGATGATACCAGTGTCGTCTGCTATCGCTACAGGGCTTCTCCGCCTTGGTTCTGGCGCTTGAATTTGTGGGTGCCGCCCCGATGCCTTACTGGATGCGGGACGGTCCGTATTGTAGGAATCGGCCCGCATTGTCAGAATCGGACCGCATCCTTTGCCTGGTTGGCAAATGGTGCGCCCGCTGTCATCCCGAACCCAGCCGCGTTTTTTGCGGATGGCGGTGAGGGATCTGCTTTATCCTTGCGGCTGACATGAGCGGCTCCTATTTCGTCTACATTCTGGCCAGTCGCTCGCGGACGCTCTAGATCGGCGTAACAAACGACCTCGAACGCCGCCTCGCCGAGCATCGCGGAGGACTCGTTCCGGGGTTCACGTCTCGGTATCGCCTCTTCCGTTTGGTTCACTTCGAAGCGTTCGCCGACGTTCGCTGGCCGATCGCGCGAGAGAAAGAAATCAAGAGCTGGCGGCGGGAGAAGAAAATCTGGCTGATCGAACGGCACAACCGGACTTGGGAGGACCTTGCCAAACACCTCGCGACCTGCGGGTGAATGCGGGGGAAATCGGCTGCCCGGAGCGATCCTGGGAAAGCAGATCCCTCACCACCATCCCCGACCAAAAACGTCGGGGCTGGGTTCGGGATGACACGTTGGTCGCTCGAGGTGGGTTTGAACCCTGCCCCTAAGCCCGGCGACCGTCGGCGTCATACGCGTAGGTGAGGTTGCCAAGCACGTTGCCACTCAGCGAATCCGTGAGCCCGGTCAGCTCCGCTGCCTGGTATTAGCCGTGGTTCGCGACGATCCCATTCGGGAGAGTCAAAGCGGTGTGACGCCCCGTAGCACGGAGTCTATGGACCGAAGCGCCGGATGCGCGGCATAGTTTCTGGCAAAGACGGTTCTACGATTTCAACGTCTGGAGCCAGAAAAAGAAGATCGAAAAACTTCACTACATGCACATGAATCCGGTCAAGCGATCTCTCGTCACGGACCCCAACCAGTGGCTTTGGAGCAGCCATCGCTTCTATCAGTTTCGCGAAGAAGGCCTGTGCGACCCGGACCCTGAGGCCATGTGAGCGGGCCGGCAACCGCGACCAAAGACGCACCCTTTGCAAAAAACGCAAAGAGTGCGGCACCCGAAAAATCAAGCCGTCAAACCACCCAGAAGGTGAGCCACCCGCCTCGCTCGGTCCCCAGCCAATCGCCCTGGTCGAAATAGGTCGTGCCGCCAACGTACGTCGCAAGATGCTTGCCGCCGGCGTATACTTCGCCGCGGTTCCACCCTCCCGACGAATTGATTTCCGCGGGCAAGCGGCCCGCCACGAGCCTGTTCTCTGCGTCGTGGGCGCAGGGTGTGCTTGCTCGGTCACACATCGCGCAACATTGCGGAGTAGCGGGCGGCTTCGTCCTCCATGCCCAGCGCCTTGGAGGCGTCCACGAGTGCTGTGAGCACGGACCGCTTGGGGAGGAGTCCTTTTGCGTCGTTCTCCAGGCACCATCTGTACTCCTCGACGGCGCGGGCGTTCTGCCCACGCCAGTGATAGCTGAGTCCCAGCACGTAGTGTGCGCCGGGCTGGTAGAGGGGATGCAGGTCGAGCGTCAGGGCTTCGCGGAGGGAAGCCTGCGCCTTCTCGAGGGCGCCGAGGTCGTAACAGCACCTGCCCAGGTAGTAGAGAACCGTCGCCCTTTCGACGTCACGCGCTGCCGCACGCTCCAGGAAAGGGAGAGCCTCCTTGGCGCGATGCAGCCTGTATAGAGCTATCCCCCGCCTGCGTTCTACAGTCTCGAAGCTCTCCCGATTCTCGGGGAGGTTAAGTAAGTTGCGGAAGTCTGACTCCAGGCGGTCCAACTCCGCGAGCGCCTTCTTGCAATTGCCCATGGAAATTTCGAGACCTGCGTCGAAAAGGAGAGCCCAGGCGAACGTTTCGCTCGTCTCATCAGGGAGTGCGAGCGCCTGAGAGGCTGCCCGCCTGGCCTCGGAGCCTTTGCCCAGGCTTGCCAGACATCCCGCAACTGAGAGGAGGACGGCGGCCCGGTCCTGAGGGGCCGAGGCTGCTGCGAGCAGTTCCTGGAACCCCGCCAGCGCCTCCTCTGAGCATCCCGAGCGGTCAAGCGCCTCAAACTCGCGATAGCGTTCCCAATCTATGTGCGTCGTACCCACCTCCCGGTGCCTCTTCGCGTTATGAGCCTCGGCCCGTGCCTGGCCTTCCGGCTGAGGCACACTCTCCCGCTTGCGAGCGCGACATGCATTCGGATCGCATACGCCTCCCCAGTCGCCTCTTCGTCATCTTCTCACATGACGCAACCGTTCAGGCACAGCTTCGGGTCTTGCGGTCGGTATAGCGGCCTGGGGATTACGGCGAAAACGAAGTCGGTGGCGCCAGGCCAGGTTCGAAGACCAGACACGATTCCGAGGATAAGCCTCTTCCCGAAGGACAGGTTTTGCGGGTTTATCTCCGGGGTCGATGCCGGGACCGTTCCAATTGGCGCCGGACTGTTTTGGCCGGGAACCAGCGTCGGAGGCGGTTCCACCTGGGCCGGGGGGTACTCATGGAGTTCATCGGGCGGCTCACTGTCCCGTGGCTGGAGCTCCCGGTTCGCGCGCCCCTTCGCTGCGTTTGCCCCCGGGTCGGCCGCTGGCGGCAACTTCCCGGGCACGTACGCTGGGAGGGGATGTGCAGGTGGTGTGGACGGCCCGACCTGTGGGGTGGACGGCTTGACTGGTGGCGTGGAGGGCCTGAAGAGGTTGATAAACATGCAGCTAAGCCTGTCCCTGCATGTGTGTCCATCGGCATCCGTCAGCGTCACCGGATTGTCCAACACATAGGTATAGAGGTTGAGGCTTTGAGGATCGGCAAGCTTCGCATAGGGCACGGGCTCGATTTTGGCGCTCCAGTCCGGCGTCATGAAGCGGCCGAGGTTGCTGGCGTTGTAGCGGGCGCCGAAATAGTCGAGGCCGGTCTCCGTGTCCCGCTGCTTGCCGGTGAAATAGAGCGGGCTGATGCCGCCGGCGGTGCAGTTCATGTCGTCGCCGAAGGGAAGGCCGGTGCAGGTTTCGGCAACGGCGCCGGTGGCGTCGGTGCGGGCTCGTTCGGTCCCCAGCCAGTCGCCCTGGTCGAAATAGGTCGTTCCGCCGACGTACGTCGCAAGATGCTTGCCGCCGGCATAGACCTCGCCGCGATTCCACCCGCCGAATTGATTTCCGTAACCACGTGGCCTGCCAAGTCGTACGAATAATATACCGATCCGGCAGCAGTTGTTGGGGTTGGCAGGGCTTGCGCATGCTGCGACTCGGAGGCCATGTCAACGAAACGAAAGCCACGACCAAAGATGCGCCCTTCGCGAAGAACTCGAAGAGTGCGGCCCGAAAAATCAGGCCGTGAACGCATCCCGAGGGTGCGCCAGCCGCCACCCCTGATTTCAATGCCCGGGGGATAAGAACCAGGAAATACCCTCACATCCCGTGGTGCACAGAGACAATACAGCCCTCCTTCTTGGAGATTCTAATCTCCGCAACCCCACCGAAGCGCTGGCTCTTTGGGAAGCTTCCCGTCACGATCCACGTGCCATCCTTCAGCTTGGCTGAGAATGGTCTTTCCGACGCAATCTGCTTCTCACCGTAGATGGCCTCTAGAACTGCCTCTCCGACGCGAACCGCGGTCCTCCCATCCGGGATAAACCCGTTCTTGGGCCGGAATGTGCGCGATTGGGCAAGTCCGGCGGCCCCACAGAGTGCCACAGCTAGCGCGGTGATCGCCACGCAGATATATTTCGTCATGGTTGATGAATCCTTTCGAGAACTGTCACCCTTCCAGTGAACGGGTCGTATTTCAGGATTCGCGTTGGGGTCCCGAGGTATCCCGGCAGGTGCTCCTCAATGTTGCCCCATTTGTCCTGTCGAGAAAAATGCTCGCTGTCGTACCCCGGAATACCGGGATGGGTGTGGTAGTCCCCTGCGGCTGATTTCGGCTCAGGTCCCGTTGTCGAGCTGACCGCCGTACCGGCGTGGGGCGCGCCGACGGAGTAGGTGCCGTTGGGATTCTTGACGAGCCACCCCGCATACTCCCTCTTCTGTTTTTGCGACGTAGGGTTGATCCGTTTCTCCGCCTCGACCCCCGCTGCATCCAGGGTTTTGAACTCTGTCTTTTGTGAGGCGTTTGGAGGGGGCTTCGGTGGCCGGAGAGCGGGAGGGCGGGCGGAGCCGGGGATGTCCTCTTGTTCCGGTTTGAGGAGGCTAATAAACATGCAGCTCATCCTGCTTCTGCAGTGTCCATCGGCATCCGTCAGCGTCACCGGATTGTCCAACACATAGGTATAGAGGTTGAGGCTTTGAGGATCGGCAAGCTTCGCATACGGCACGGGCTCAACTTTGGCGCTCCAGTCCGGCGTCATGAAGCGGCCGAGGTTGCTGGCGTTGTAGCGGGCGCCGAAATAGTCGAGGCCGGTTTCGGTGTCGCGCTGCTTGCCGGTGAAATAGAGCGGGCTGATGCCGCCGGCGGTGCAGTTCATGTCGTCGCCGAAGGGAAGGCCGGTGCAGGTTTCGGCAACGGCGCCGGTGGCGTCGGTGCGGGCTCGTTCGGTCCCCAGCCAGTCGCCCTGGTCGAAATAGGTCGTTCCGCCGACGTACGTCGCAAGATGCCTGCCGCCGGCGTACACCTCGCCGCGGTTCCACCCGCCCGACGAATTGATTTCCGTAACCACGTGGCCTGCCAGGTCGTAGAGATAATACACCGATCCGGAAGCAGTCGTTGGGGTTGGCAGAGCGTGCGAGTCCTGCGAATTGGGTCCATGTGAACGGGCCGAAAGCCTCGAACAGAAGACCCTCCCTTTGCCGCAGCGCGAGGGGTGCGGCGCCGCAAGATCAGGCGCCCGGAAGATCAGGCCGTGGAACCAGGTTGAGGTTGGGCCGCCCGCCGACAGAGGCCCAACGGCGGATCACGGCATCACGCCTCACGCCTCTTTCTCGTAGCGGTGACCGCTCGATAACTGGCCCAATCGGCGATTGCAACCAGAAGGACCAGCACAGCGAAGAAGATGACTTGATCGGACCTACCCGTGGCCGGTTCGCCGCGAGCCGCCGAGTAGACCGCCAAGGCACCCATGCCTGCAGCCCACAAGGTGACGGCCCCCGCCCCCACCGAGGCAATCCTGCTCCCGGCGCTGGCGCCGAGGTTTACTCCGACTAGCAATCCGCCGAGCAGCAGCATGAGCGGCCCCACGAGCGCTACATAGGCCCAAGGGGCGGGTGCAATCCCCACGAATGCAACCCAGAGAGATTCGAAGAGGCCCAGAATGGCAAGGACAAGACCGTAACCCGCTCGGTTCATGACAGGGGACCTCATGGCACCGAGCCCGTCACGTCCACACTCCGTTGGGTCTCCAGCAGTATTGGGAACCGGAATTGACTCGGAGATGATCCAGCTACGGGGATGTTGACGGTGGGGCCGGTCTGGGAACTGACGTTTAGCTCGAACGAGGGGCTGCCCGAAAGGGTGCCGCTCACCGTGGCAAACGCGCCGCTCTGCGAAATCGTGATATTTACGTTCGCCATGATGCCCTGGCCGGCCGGCTGGAATGGATTGCGCACGTTCTCCGTCAGGTGGATCGTGACGTTTCCGTTCTTGTCCTGGGCGGGTGGCCCAGCCTTTCGGGGGTATTCCCCTGCCTGCAGCCTGACATTCGGGTGGACCCGCTTCTTCACTCGCCAACGTGGGCGATGATACCACCTCCGCCAGTCATCGCTACGGGGCTTCCCCGGCTTGGTTCTGGCGCTTGAACTTGCGGGTGCCGCATCCTTTGCGGGGTTGGCAAAGTGTGCGCGGCCTCGTCGACGAAGAATCACACGGAGAGCTGGCACGGACGTCACGACTCCATGATCCCCGCCGAGTCGCGTCCAGGACAAAGCTTGCCGTACCCGGAAGCTTTCTAAAAGCCTCCACGTAGAAGCGGCCATTGTCCCCGAGTCTCCCGCCCGCTACACTTGCCCCGCAAAGGTTGCGCACTTTTTCATGTTTTTGGCGATCGGAACGGAGATTTCCCCTCTGCAAAAACCTGTTTAGCGCATCGATTTTAAATTTTTATCTAATTCACAACAGGGAACTTCCGCCCCGAAAAAATCGCACGCGTATCGATTCTTCCTCCATCCACTTAGACGCGACTTCTTGCGCTTCTCCGCGCCCAGGCCTATTTTCTTCCAGGCGAGACGTGGGGGAGGCCGCGGCCAGAAACTCGGTGGCCCCAGGGGTCCCCGGCATGGTTCGCACGGCTACGCTAGAATTTCGGTAGTGGGTGGAGGAGTCCACTCCAACTATGAAGAACGTGATTGTCGGCACTGCCGGGCATATTGACCATGGCAAATCTACGCTGGTCGAAGCGCTCACCGGGACGCATCCGGACCGTCTCGAGGAGGAAAAGCGGCGCGGGATCACGATCGATCTCGGTTTCGCCTTTCTCGAGGGCGACGACGTCCGTCTGGGCTTCGTCGACGTGCCGGGGCACGAGCGGTTTGTGCGGAACATGCTGGCGGGCGCGGGAGGGATCGATCTTGTTCTGCTCGTGATTGCGGCCGACGAATCGATCAAGCCGCAGACTCGGGAACACTTCGAGATTTGCCGGCTGCTCGGCACGCGGCAGGGCCTCGTGGCTCTGACCAAGGCGGATCTGGTCGATCCGGAGACGCTCGAGTTGGTGCGCCTCGAAGTCGAAGACTTCGTTCGCGGATCGTTTCTCGAAGGAGCGCCGATTCAGGCGGTGAGTGCGCGGACCGGAGCGGGGCTTGAAGAGTTGCGAGCGCAACTCTTCCGCGCGGCGGCGGCTGTGGCCGGGCGCGACACGTCGCGGTATTTCCGGCTGCCGATCGATCGCGCGTTCGCGGTAAAGGGATTCGGGACGGTGGTCACCGGGACGCTGGTTTCCGGACAGGTGAAGGTCGGCGAAGAATTGGAGTTGTTTCCCTCCGGCCGCCGGGTGCGGGTGCGCGGTGTGCAATCGGCCGGGCACGCGGTCGAACAGGCCACGGCGGGGCAGCGCACGGCGCTGAATCTGGCCGGTGTGGAACTCGACGAAGTGCAGCGGGGGATGGTACTGGCGAGCCCGGGCCGCTTCCATGCCACCAGACAATTCGACGCCCGGATCCAGCTGCTCCCATCGGCGCACGCGCTGAAGAACCGGGCCCAGGTCCATTTCCATCAGGGCACGGCGGAGACGGTGGGCGAAGTGGTTCTGCTCGAAGGGGCTCCGATCGCGCCGGGCAAATCGGGCTTTGCGCAACTGCGGCTGCGCGAGCCGGTGCTGGTGCTGGCGGGCGACCGATTCATTCTGCGGCGGTTTTCTCCGGTGACGACGATTGGCGGCGGGGTGGTGATCGACAGCCTGGCGCCGCGGCACCGGCGGCGCGACGGCTCGGTAACGTCGCTGCTCGAAACTCTCGAAACCGGCAGTCACACGGACGCGCTGGCTGCGCTGGCCGAAGCAGAGCCGCGCGGCCTGGCGCTGGAGGAAGCCGTCGCGCGAATGGCTTGGCCCGAGGCCGAGGTGCGTTCGGTTGCGGAATCGCTCGAAAAGGCCGGCCGGCTGAAGATCGTGAGCCGCGAGCCGTGGGTGATGTTGCCGGCAGCCGCAGCCGCCGCCTGCACGGAACGAATTCGGACGACGCTCGAAAGCTTTCACCGCGCGAATCCCCTGGTGGCCGGAATGCCCAAGGAAGAGTTGCGCGGGCGCGTGGCGCGCGGCCTTCGACCGGAGATTTTCCGCTCCGTTCTCGGCGAGATGGCCGACCGGCAGGAGGTGCGCGTGGCCGGGGACACGGTAATGCGCGCGGGGCGGAAAATCGTGCTGACGGCCGAGGAAGAGACGGCGCGGGCGCAGATCGAGCGGGCATTCGAGACGGCCGGTCTTGCCGTGCCGCGCCTGGCCGAGTTGCTGCCCCGGCTGCCGGTCGACCGGAAACGGGCGGAGAAGCTGGTGCAGTTGCTGCTGAAGGAAGGGGCGCTGGTGAAGGTGAGCGAGGAGATGGTGTTCCACGCGAGCGCGCTCGGAAGGCTGCGAGAGATGCTGGCCGCCTATAAAAGCGAGCAGGGCGAGCGGATTTCGGTGACCGCGTTCAAGGAACTCACCGGAATCAGCCGGAAATACGCGATTCCGCTCCTCGAACATCTCGACCGGGAGAAGGTCACTCGACGCATGGGTGACGAGAGGGTTATACTCTAACTGGCGGCGCGAAAGGCGGATTTTGCCTGCGCCGGGAGGCATTTATGGATATCAGCCCGATGCACATTTTGCTTCTGCTGCTGATCATCCTTGTCCTTTTTGGCGGCAAGAAGATCCCCGAAGTGATGCGCGGATTGGGGCAGGGCGTTCGCGAATTCAAGGAAGGAATGCGGAACACCGACGTGCCTTCCGCACCGACTCAGCCCCCCGCTCAAAGCCAGCCGACTCAGGAAAAGAAGTAACCGCTTCAGTTACCGGCGCTTACTGCCACTCTATTCCGTGTCCTGATTCCAGCCCAGCTCGCGCAGCATTGCGTAGAGACGGGCGAGCGGAAGTCCCACCACATTGAAATAGCAGCCCTCGATGCGCGCGACGAAGCGGCCGGCGCGTTCCTGAATTCCGTAGGCTCCCGCTTTGTCCATCGGCTCGCCGGTGGCGACGTAGTCGTCGATTTCACGATCGGTGAGCGCGGCGAAGGTGACGTTGGTGGTTTCGGCGGCACGGCGCGTCGAGCCATCCGGCAGGCGCAGGGCCACAACGCCGGTGATCACGCGGTGCGTGCGGCCTGAAAGACTCCGCAACATTCGCCGCGCTTCCTCCTCGTCGGCGGGTTTTCCCATCACCTTGCCATCGACGACGACGAGCGTATCGGCGCCCACGACGATGGCTTCTCCGGCGACGCCGCGCGATGCGCCCCGCGCTTTTTCCTCCGCCGAACGTATGACGCACGCTTCCGGAGATTCGCCAGGGAGTGGCGATTCATCGATTTCCGTTGCGCGCCGCTCGAAGCGGATGCCGGCGTTTTCGAGGATGGCGCCCCGGCGCGGTGAGGCGGAAGCGAGGATCAGGTTCATATGGGCCTTTGTCGGTAGAGTCCCTGCGATTCTGGAAGAAGCATCGAATTCTACCATTCGATGGACCCGGTGATTCGGACGGCTCGGGAAGCAAACCTCGCCGCGTCGGCTTGTGTGGTTTCCAGGATCGATCTTGGGCGGAATTGGCGGACGAGCGCACGGACAGGAGTGCCCGTGCCACGTTTCGCGTTTCCCTTTCGGGGCGCGGATGGAGTACACTTTTTTGCCCCTGATGAATAGGATCGCAGCTATCGTTGCCGCGGCCGGAATGGGCACGCGGATGGGTTTGAACACGCCGAAACAGTTCCTCGAACTGGACGGCGTGCCGATCCTCATTTTCACGCTGCGGCGGCTGGCGGCGAGCCCGCTGCTGACGGAATTCTGGATCGCCTCGCCCGAGGAACACGTCGAAGCGCTCAGCGAGCGCGTGGCCCAGGAACAACTGGGGCGGCCGGTGCGCGTGGTGGTGGGCGGCGAGACACGGCAGGAGTCGGTGCGGCGGGCGCTCGAGAAGATTTCCGACGACGTGGAATTGGTGGTGGTGCACGACGCGGTGCGGCCGTTCGTGACGCGGGAGATGGTGGAGCGCGTGGTGGCCGAGGCGCGGGCGTGCGGCGCGGCGATCGCCGGTGTACCGGCGATCGATACCGTCAAAGAAGTGAAGCGCGCCGGCCTGCCCGAAGACGCCGCCTTGATCACCGCAACGATTCCGCGCGAGCGCATCGTGCTCGCGCAAACACCGCAGGCGTTCTCGACTCGGCTGCTGCGCGAAGCTTATGCCCGCGCCGACGAGGACTTCGTCGCCTCTGACGAAGCTTCGCTCGTCGAGCGGCTCGGCAATGCCGTGCACGTCGTGCTCGGCTCCGAGCGCAACTTGAAAATCACCCGGCCCTCCGATATGGAGCTGGCGCGGTTCTACCTGGAGCAGGAACGCAAATCCAAATGAGTTCTCCCAGCACACTTCCCCTGGCGGTTTCCCGCGTGGGCATCGGCTACGACGTGCATCGGCTCGAGCCCGGCCGGCGGCTCGTTCTGGGCGGCGTGGAAATCCCGGCCGATCGCGGCCCTGTCGGCCATTCCGATGGCGACGCGCTGGCACACGCGCTGTGCGACGCGCTCCTGGGCGCGGCGGGTCTGGGCGACATCGGCACGCATTTCCCCGACACCGATCCCCGCTGGAAAGACGTCTCGAGCCTGCTGTTTCTCGAGCGGACGGCGGCGATGCTCGCCGAGCGCGGGCTGCGCGTCGCCTGGATCGACGCCGTCGTGATCGTCGAGCGGCCGAAGCTGGGGCCCCATTTCCCCGCGATGAAGCAGGCCCTCGCCGGCGCGCTGGTTTTGCCACCCGATCGCATCAACCTGAAAGCGAAGACGAATGAAGGGTTGGGCGAGCTGGGCCGGGGCGAAGCGATTGCGGCGCAGGTGGTGGCGGCGCTCGCGGGATAGCGCCGATCAGCAGGAATCAGGAGTTCAGTCAGGATCTTTCCCAGCTTTTTCCCACGGTTTGCCGTACTTGGACGGGTTCGTGTGTTCCGACGGCTTCGCTTCGGCAAAGGCCGCAGCCATAAGTGGCTGCGCTACTGGGCGCGCGCATGCAAGCGAGGCCGAGATGAAAGAGGAAGCGGCGGTTGGCGCGGCATACTTCCGGCCGGCGGTTCATGCTCGCGATGCGGGGTAGAATGAACGCGTGATGCATGCTGAGGAGATTCCGGAAGCGGCCGGGGCGGAAGAGGCGCGCGCGGAGGCGCGGTTCACCGGCGACCATGTCGCCGCGATCCTGCGCGAGCGGGGATGGATGGGCGCGGCGGCGGACGAGGCGCCGGAAGAATTGCGGCAATGGCTCGATCGCGCGGCGATGCTGTTGGGGCCGAAGGTGGCCGATCGCGAGCAACTCGTCGCGCTGCTCGAAGCGGTTTTCCATTACGATGCGCGGGAGATTCTCGAATCGACGGAAGCGCACGTCGTTCTGGCGCGAACCGGAGCGCGCACGGTGATTCGCGAACTGGGCCGCGAGGTGATTGGCGGGCGCGACGTTGATTCCGACCGGCTGAAAGAGATTTTCGACCGCGTGAAGGAGCGAACCGGCTATCGCGGGCGCGAGCTGTTTCATCCGCTGCGGCTGGCGCTGGCCGGGCGCGCGGGCGAAGGAGAGCTGGACCGGGTGATTCTGCTCGTGGACAATGCGGCGCGGTTGCCGTTCGCGGCGAAGGTGAAGAGTGCGCGGGAGCGGATGCTCGAATTCTGCGGGCAGCTCGACTGAAGGTAGATCATGGCGAAACTGACGGGAATTCATGCGGTGCGCGAGGCGCTGGCTTCGGGCCGGGCGCTCGAGCGGGTGGTTGTGGCGCACGGGCGCCACGGCGAGCGGATCAAGGAGATCATCGAGCTGGCGCGGCAACGCGGCGTGCCGGTGCGGTTCGAAGGCCGGGAGCAACTGGACCGGCTGGCCGAGGGCGGACACCATCAGGGCGTGGTGGCGCTGGCGGCGGCGAAAGGAGCGCTGGCGCTCGCGGACGTGCTGGCGCGGGCGCGCCGGCCGGGCCTTGTCGTGCTGGTCGACGGCGTGGAGGACCCGCGGAACCTGGGCGCGATCGTGCGCACGGCGCTTGCCGCGGGCGCCGACGGCATGGTGATTCCCGAACGGCGCGCGGTCGGGCTCACCGAAACCGTGGCGCAGACGGCGGCCGGTGCGCTGGAACATCTTCCCGTGGCGCGGGTGAAAAATCTGGCGCGGGCGATGGAGGAATTGAAGACGTCGAACTACTGGCTGGTGGGACTCGACGAGCGCGCCGAGGAGCGATATACGGGAATCGATTTTACGGGATCGGTGGGGCTGGTGGTGGGCGGCGAAGGCAAGGGCCTGCACGAACTCACGCGGAAACAGTGCGATTGGCTGGTATCGATTCCTACGGTCGGGCCGGTGCGGTCGCTGAATGTGTCGGTGGCGGCGGGGGTGGTGTTGTTCGAGGTGGTGCGCCAGCGGGCGGCGAAGGCGGGCGAGGGACAGCAGAAAAGGTGAGTGCCAAGGCGGCCCTCAGGGGCTAAAGCCCCTTTCACTCCACAGGCTTCATGTCACGGCCTAAGCCGCGACCCACAAACCACCGCGTATTTCCGCGCGGTCTGCGAAGCTACGCCATTACGAACACCATGGTTGCCACGCAGACTCCCGACGGGGAGTCGTCGCCGGGGGCTGACGGGGCGCGTCGATATCGCAGAACGACCCCAGGCGCTGCGGGGCGGGCAGCTCTTTTCCTGTCATGCTGAGCGTGGCGGAGCATCCCGCGGCTACATGCACCCTCGTCCTCTACCTCGAACGGGATCCTTCGCTTCGCTCAGGATGACAGAGAATGGGGATGGAGTCGGCGCTATTTGTCGTAGGTGAGCAGGGAGAAGATGTCGACGCCGTCCAGTTTCGAGCGGCCGTTGAGGAAGCTGAGCTCTACGGCGAAGCAGGCGCCAATCACTTCCGCGCCCAGTTGACGAGCCAGGCGAATGGTGGCTTGGGCGGTGCCGCCGGTGGCGAGCAGATCGTCGACGATCAGGACGCGCTGGCCGCGGCGGATGGCGTCCTCGTGAATCTCCAGGCCGTCGGAGCCGTATTCGAGCTGGTAGCGGATCTGGGCGGTTTTCCATGGCAGTTTGCCGGGCTTGCGCACCGGGATGAAGCCCGCGCCGAGTTCGAAGGCGAGCACGGGCGCGAGAACGAAGCCGCGGGCCTCGATGCCGGCGACGGCGTCGATGCGGGCGGAGCGGTAATGGTCGAGCATGCGCTGCACCAGCTTGCGGAAACCCTCGCGATCCTGGAACAGCGTGGTCAGATCGTAGAAGAGGATGCCCGGTTTCGGATAATCGGGAACTTCGCGAATCAGTTTCTTGAGCTCGTCCATTCGAATCCCTTTCTCACCAGCCTTCGTGCTCGATGGAAAAATCGTCGCCGTAGCGGGGCAGAAGCTGTGCCGCCTCTTCGGTGACTTCCCAGAACGGCGGCGGCGGGCGGACCCTGCTCGAGTCTCCGGCGGAACTCCTCGAGCTTGCCGGCCGGACCGATGCCGTAGATTTCGACGCGGCCGTCGCGCAGGTTTTTCGCGTAGCCGGCGACGCCCAGCATGTGGGCGGCGCGGCGGGTGAAGTGGCGATAGCCCACTCCCTGCACCGAGCCGCTCACGTGATACATCCGGGCAATGCGATCTTCATCGGCCATCGGGAAGACCCCGCGCGAACCGCAAACGATGAATTTTACCAGAGACGGGGCCGCGCGCAGGACAAGGAATCGCCGGGAAGGCCCGCGGCGGGCGCCGATGTGCGAGAATTGCATCTAAACGAACCATGAGACGACTACTGATCACCGCCATCGTGGCTCTGGCCGGCGCATCGGCGGCCTGGGCGCAGCAACCGGGACCCATCCAGCCGCCGCCTCCCCCAACCATCAAACGGATTCCGCTGCATCCGGAAGTGCCGCCGCCGGCGCTCCCGCCCGAGCAGATCATCCAGCGATTCACCGCCAACGAGGCGAGCTACAAGGCCGCGTTCGCGAAATTCGGCTACCTGCAAACGATCGAGGTGGAAGAACGCGGGACCGGTGGCGCGCCGAGCGGGCTCTACACCGTGAAGGCGTCAGTCTATCTGAAACCGGATGGCGAGCGTTACGAACGGATCCTCAGCCGCTCGGATTCCACGCTGCAATTTTTGCATCTTTCCGGCCAGGATCTCGAAGTGCTCGCCGAGACGCCGCTCTTCCCGCTGGCGGGCGACGCCGTGGCCAAATACAAATTCGACTATCGCGGCACCGAGAAACTGGACGAACTGACGACGTATGTCTTCCGCGTTGAACCGAAGAGCATCGAGACCGGCCAGCCGCTCTTCTCGGGCGTCATCTGGGTGGACAACGAAGACCTGGCGATCGTGAAAAGCTACGGCCAGTTCCTCACCGGCCTGCCGAAAACACCCACCTCCCTGCCGTTCAGCTTTTTTGAGACGTACCGCGAAAATACCGACGGCAAATACTGGTTTCCCGCCTACATTCGCTCCGACGACGTTGTGACCAAAAACGGCGTCGATATCCCGATTCGGCTGGTGATCCGGTCGACCGACTTTCATCTGGGGCAGCCGGTTTTGCCCGCCAAGCCAAGCTCGCCCTGAGATAGCAGCCGGGACCAACCGCGAAACTCAGTGGGTTCTTTGTGGAGCGCGAAAAACGCCGGCGAGACGCTGGCGCTACAGCGGCGTGTCACGGGCGCTTCGACAACACGTCTAGGTGGGCCGCTCTGCCTCAGGGCGTTCGGGCCTTCGCCCACCGAAGGGCTTCGGCCCGCAGGCGGGATCCTTCCCGACACACTGCGTCGGGACTCACTGCGTTCGTCGCAAAAAGCCTCGCTCAGGATGACAGGAGCTACTTTAGCGCACGGTGGTTTCGGGGGCGGGGTGCACGGTGTGGACGTCGGGGCGGCCGGCGCGGGAGGGGGAATCGAGACGGAAGCGGAAGAAGGGATTCACCGGGCCGGGGCCTTTGCCGATGGCATGGCCGTGTTCGATGGCCTTGGTGACGAACGCCTTGGCTAGGGTAACGGCCTCGGGGAGGGCGCGGCCGCTGGCGAGTTGCGCGGCGATGGCGGAGGAAAAGACGCAGCCGGTGCCGTGCGTATGGCCGCTTTTCACCTGCTCGCCGCCGAACGTGACGACTTCGGTGCCGTCGAAGAGGACGTCAATGGGCTTCTCGAGGTGGCCGCCCTTGACGACCGCGGCGCGCGCGCCCATCTCGACCAGCTTCTGCGCGGCGGTTTTCATCCCGGCCAGATCCTTGACTTCGAGGCCGGTGAGCAGCTCGGCCTCGGCGAGGTTCGGCGTGATGACGGCGACGCGCTTGATCATCTCCTCGCGCAGGAATTTCACGCCGGAGGCGTCGAACAGCTCCGGCCCGCCGCTCGACGGATGGACCACGGGATCGAGGACGACGCGGGAGAGGCCGGCCTGGTCGAGGAATTCGACGACGGAGACGGCGTTGCCGCGATTGGCGAGCATGCCGATCTTGACGACGGCGATTTCGAAATCCTCGGCGAGCGCATCGAGCTGGGCGCGGAGCGTGGCGTGCGGGATCGGCTGCACAGACTTGACGCCCTGCGTCGACTGAATGGTGAGGGCGGTGATCGCGGCCACGCCATAGCAGTCGTGCATCGCGAAAGTCTTCAGGTCCGCCGCGATGCCCGCGCCGCAGGATGGATCGAATCCCGCGATCGTCAGCAGGATCGGTGGTGTGGGAGAACTGTTCATCTATCTAGCCTCGCGCCCGCCCAAAATTGCACTGTAAGAACATGTTCGGCCAAGCGCAAGGACAAATTTACCGTGGCGGGGATTTCGCGCAAATTTTAACAATCGGCCGAGGCGAGCCGGCTCACGCGGCGCCGGCGGCTACGGGAAAAGGCCGCGCGTGGCCGTGGCTTCGGCGACGCGGCCGACGGCGAGCGTATAGGCGCCGTGGCGGAGGTGGGTGCGGTGCTTCTGGGCGGAGCCGGCCACCTCGGCGAAGGAGCGGCGCATGACCGCTTCGAGTTTCGCGTTCACTTCGCTTTCCGTCCAGGCGTAGCCCTGCTGGTTTTGCACCCATTCGAAGTAGCTGACGGTGACGCCGCCGGCGTTGGCGAGAATGTCGGGCACGACGTAGATGCCCTTGCGATGGAGGATCTCGTCGGCGTGAGGCGTGGTGGGGCCGTTGGCGCCTTCGACGATGACGCGGGCCTTGATCTGGTCGGCGTTGGCGAGGGTGATGACGTTTTCGAGCGCGGCGGGCACGAGGAGGTCGCACTTGAGGGCGAGCAGATCGTCGTTGGTGATGCGGGAGGTGCCGGGCATGCCGACGACTGTACCGGTGCGGTCCTTGTAGCGCTGGGCGCGGAGGGGATCGATGCCGCGGGCGTTGTAGGCGCCGCCGCGGGAATCGCTGACGGCGACGACCTTCGCTTTGCGCTCGGCGAACAGGCGGCAGGCAACTCCGCCGACGTGGCCGAAGCCCTGAATCGCCACCGTGGCGCCGCGCAACGGGATTTTCTTCATCTTGCAAGCCTCCTCGGCGATCACGAACACACCGCGGGCGGTGGCCCCGGCGCGGCCCTCGGAACCGCCGAGCGAGATGGGCTTGCCGGTGACGACGGCCGGAGCGGCGTGGCCGACGGTCATCGCGTAGGTATCCATGATCCAGGCCATCGTCTGCGCGTCGGTGTACACGTCTGGAGCCGGGATGTCCGATTCGGGACCGATGAGCGGCAGAATCTCGTAGGCGTAGCGGCGGGTCATCCGCTCGATCTCACCCTTGCTCATGCGCTTCGGGTCGCAGATCACGCCGCCCTTGGCGCCGCCGAAGGGAATGTTGACGGCCGCGGTTTTCCAGGTCATCCAGCAAGCGAGCGCCTTGACTTCGTCGAGCGAGACGTTGGGATGGTAGCGAATGCCGCCCTTGGCCGGGCCGCGAGCGACGTTGTGCTGGACGCGGTAGCCGGTGAAGATCTTCGTCTGGCCGTTGTCCATCTCGACGGGAATGGAAACCTCGAGAATGCGCCGCGGCGTGCGCAGGATCTGGCGAACGCCGTTCTCGAGCTTCAGGAACTCGGCGGCCATATCGAACTGGAGCTGAGCGATATGAAAGGGATTGAGATCCTCGCGCGGAGGCATGCGCGGGGGAAGCACGGGCCGGGTGACCGTCGCCATCAAATCTCCTCCTTCTTTTGTGCTTCAGGCTCGAGCGGAATGCCGCTGCCGCGCGATGTAGCGCATCCGACACTCTTCCGAACAGAAATGGAGGGTCTTTCCCCCCTCTTCCAGGCGGTGGGAAATATCTTCCGCCACATAGGTGCCGCAGCTCGGATCGCGGTGCAACGTCTTCATCGGCGCCGGCGGCTGCTTTTCAACTCTCGGCGGATGCGCCTGCTTCGCAGGCCTTCGGCCAAAAATCCGCCGGAACAACCAAACCGCAAAAATTACCCAGAGGATGATCTCGATCATTTGGGCGAAAAATTCCATGCCCTTATGTTACGCCCGCCTTTCCCCCTGGTGGCACATGGCCCGGTGCTCCGCATTACGTAATCGTGGCCGCAGTTTATGCGTGTGGAAAATCCAGTGTCAACGGAAACCACGGAAAAAAGAGCATTTGGAGGGTGACAGAGAGGCACGCGCAGGCAGCGGAAAAGCGCAAGAATAACCATAATGCGCTGATAATAAAGATGTTAGTTGATGTATGCCCCGAAATGAAACGGCAGGCGGCCTATTTCCCCTCCGGCACCGGAATTCGGTCGACTCCCATGTACGGCCGCAAGACCTCGGGAATCAGGATCGAGCCGTCGGGCTGTTGGTAGTTCTCGACCAGGGCGACCCAGGTACGGCCGACGGCGAGGCCGGAGCCGTTGAGCGTGTGGACGTATTCGGCGCGGCCGCCAGCTTTGGACCGGAAGCGGATGCCGGCGCGGCGCGCCTGGAATGATTCGCAATTCGAGCAGGAAGAGATTTCCATGAAGCCGCCGGTTGAGGGCAGCCAGACTTCGATGTCGTAGGTTTTGGCGGAGGCGAAACCCATGTCGCCGGTGCAGAGCTGGATGACGCGGTGATGGAGGCCGAGGCGCTGGAGCAGGTCTTCGGCGTCGCGGACGAGGCTTTCATGCTCGTCGTAGCTCTGGTCGGGGAGGGTGAACTTGTACATCTCGACTTTCTGAAACTGGTGCTGGCGGACGATGCCGCGGGTGTCCTTGCCGGCCGCTCCGGCCTCGGAGCGGAAGCAGGCGGTCCAGGCGCAAACGCGAAGGGGCAGCCGGTCGGCGTCGAGCGTTTCGCCACGATAGAGATTGGTGAGTTCGACTTCGGCGGTGGGCGTCAACCACCAGTCGGTGCCCTCGAGGTGGAACATGTCCTCGGCGAATTTCGGGAGCTGGCCGACGGCGGTGAGCGATTCGGTGCTGACGATGAATGGCGGCAGAAATTCGGTGTAGCCATGCTCGCGCGTGTGGACGTCGAGGAAGAAATTCGCCAGAGCGCGTTCGAGGCGCGCGCCGAGTCCGCAATAGAGAGCGAAGCGCGAACCGGCGATGCGAGCGGCGCGTTCGAGATCCAGGATTCCGGCGTTTTCGGCGACTTCCCAATGTGGCCGCGGCGTGAAATCGAGTTTCGGCGGCTGGCCCCAGCGCCGGACCTCGACATTATCGCGGGAATCGCGGCCGATGGGGACCGAGGAATGCGGGAGATTGGGCACGGTGAGTAGGAACTCGCGCAGGCGCTCATCGAGCTCGGCGATGCGTTCGTCGAACTGCTTGATCTGCTGCGAGGTCTGCTTCATCTCGGCGGAAATGGCGGAGATGTCTTCGCCGGCCTTCTTGCGGTGGCCGATGTCCTCGCTCACGCGGTTGCGATGGGCCTTGAGCTGTTCGGCCTCGGTGATCAGGCGGCGGCGCTCGGTGTCGATCGATTGGAAGGCGTCGAGATCGATCGAGACGCCGCGGTTTTCCGCCATTTTGCGGATGACGTCGAGATGGTCGCGAACGTAGCCGAGATCGAGCATGGAACGAACAGAGTAGCGCAAGTGGGAGGGGCGGGGGAAGCGGAGCGACGGGGACGGGCGACATCGAAAAGAGGTAACACAGAGGACACAGAGGAGGGATGGAGGGCACGGAAGGTTCGGCGGAGTTGGCGCAATACGCAAAGAAAGGAGGTGCTGGGGCGCACGTTTCGAGGGGCGGGAATCGTCGCGGAACGACGGCTTGGCGGCGATGCCGGGGGATTGCCAAGTGTGCTAGCATCAAATAGTCCTATGAAAAATCGCGATGTGTTCATTGCGAGCGCTGCTCGCACGCCAATTGGGAATTTCGGCGGCACGCTCAAAGACATGGGCGCCGTCGAGATGGGAATCCACGCCGTTCGCGCCGCGCTCGAGAGCGCTTTTGGTTCCGTTCCGCCGGAGCGGAAACCGGGCGAGGCAGGCCTCGAGAAATGGCCGTTCCCGTGGAAAGTCGACGAGGTGATCCTGGGCAATGCGCGTGAGGCGGGCGTCGGGCCGAATCCGGCGCGGCAGATCGCGTGGCGCGCGGGGCTGGGCGACGACACGCCGGCGTTCACGGTGAACATGGCCTGCGCTTCGGGCTTGCAAGACGGTGGCGCTGGGAGCGCAGCGCATCGGGCTCGGTGAGGCGGACCTGATCGTCGCCGGCGGCACGGAATCGATGAGCCGCGTGCCATACATGTTCGACGTGCGCTGGGGCGTGAAGATGGGCCATCAGCCGCTCGTCGACGGAATGTATCGCGATGGGTTCCTCTGCCCGATCTCCGAGATGATCATGGGCGAAACGGCGGAACTGCTCGCCGATCAGTACAAGATCAGCCGCGAGGAGCAGGATGAATTTGCCCTCGAAAGCCAGCGCCGCGCCGCGCGCGCAACGGCCGATTGCCACTTCAAGGCGGAACTTGCGCCGATCGATCTTCGCGATCGTTCGGGAAAGACGACTCGCTTCGAGCACGACGAGCACGTTCGCGACGACGTGAAGCCGGAAAGCCTGGCGAAGCTGAAGCCGGTATTCCGGAAGACCGGAACGGTCACCGCGGGCAATTCGAGCGGGATCACCGACGGCGCGGCAGCGCTGGTGCTGGCGAGCGCCGACCGGGTGAAGGAACTCGGGCTCAAGCCGCTGGCGCGCGTTTCCGACGCGGCGATCGCGGCCGTCGATCCACGCGTGATGGGGATCGGGCCGGTGCCCGCGGTGCGGAAACTCGAGAAGCGGACCGGGCGCAAGCTCGCCGATTACGACGTGGTGGAATTGAACGAAGCATTCGCGGCGCAGGTGCTGGCCTGCGATCGCGAGCTGCATTTCGATCGCGAGCGGCTGAATCCGAACGGCGGCGCGATCGCGCTGGGGCATCCGATCGGCTGCACCGGAGCGCGTATTTTGACGACGCTCGTCCACGAATTGCGGCGGCGGGGCGGGCGCTGGGGACTCGCGACGCTGTGCGTTTCGGGCGGGCTGGGGATGGCGCTCGAAATCGAAGCTGTTTGAGCGCGTTGGCGGGGCGAAGGGGTCACGGGTAGCGGGACGCGGGCTTGCGCCGTGGAACCCGCGTTTTCCGTGGTGAGATCATGAACGATCCGTTTATGCGGATGCTCCCAACCGAACCGGAAGAGCCGGAACCGGTGCGCCCGCGGTCGATCGAGCACGAGCACCGGCGGCGATGGCTTGTCCGGTTGCTGGTCCTGATGGCCGCCTGCTGCGTGGCGTTTGGACTGACGACGCTGTGGCTTGCGCGGCTCGCGACGCCGCTGGCGATCGCCGAGGCCGATTCACAGGCGACCAGCCTGGTGCGGGCGCATTTCGCGGCGCTCGAGCGCGGCGATTTCCGCAAGGCCTACGACCAGTATTCCTCGGACTATCGGGAACGGATTCCCTTCGAGGCCTTCCACGAAATGATTGTGGCGCGCTGGCGGCTGCTGCAGGGAGAAGTGATCGTGATCCCGCAATCGGCCACGCCGGACCGCGTGGTGCTGGAGATCAGCTTCAGTGGAAACGACGGCACAACCCTGAACGCCGAATTCACGCTCGTGCGCAACGCCTCGCGCTGGTGGATCGACAACGTGCGCTGGGGACGAGAGCGCGTCCAGCACCTGATTCGCACTTGAAGGTTGTCGGGCTTTCGTAGCGTCGGTATCTTGCCGGCGAATTGCCCTTCGCATCGCTCCCGGAAAAACGCCGGCAAGATGCCGGCGCTACACAATGCCTCGCCCCCCAGGTGGCATGGGCTCAGCCCGTGCGCAGGTCGGCACTTTTGGGAGCCTGAATGGCCCGTGAGCCAGTCCGCTACTTGATCGGGGTTTCCTTTCCTTCCTTCACATAGGCGCACGATGTGGCGATGTGGTTTTTGCTGTGCATGGCTTTTTTCTTGGCCAGATGCGCGAACATCTGGATGCCGAAACCGCCGTCGAGGTCGTCGGTGATGCGCTTTTTCCAGGGGCGGCGGACGATCTGCGTGGTGAGGCGGCGCATGACGCGGGGCTGGGTCATGATGTGGTCGGCGATCGTCCAGGCGCGGTCGATGAGCTGATCGCGGGGCACAACCTCGTTCACCAAACCGTATTCGAGAGCCTTCTGCGCGTTGATCGCCTGGCCCGTCAGCAGGGCGTAGGCGCCGCGCTTCACGCCGAGCAGTTCGAGGAAGCAGCTGTGAATGCCGTCGCCGGGCACCGACCCGATGTTGTAATGCAGGTCGAAGATGATGGCGTCTTCGCTGCAGATGGTGATGTCGCACATCAGGCAGATTTCCGTGTGGAAGCCGGGGCCGTTCAGGACGCCGATCGTCGGAATTTCCAGATCGTTCACCAGCGAGCTGACGTTGATGCGGCCGTCCTTGTAGGCGTACTCGTAGGCCCAATTCTGCAGGTCTTCCTGTTCGAGTTTGAAGCCTTCCGGATCGGCGTCCATCATGAAATCCTCGCCGGTGCCCGAGAAAATCATGACTTCGTTTTCGAGGATCGGCGCCCACGGTCTTGAACATCTGCCCGAGGGACCGATGATTTTCCACGCTCAACTGCACCGGGCCGCCGGCCGTGTGCGCCTGCACGAGAATGACGCCATCCTCGCGACGTTCCATCTTGTAATGCTGCTTGAATCGCTCCTTGTATTCCTCGAACTTGGGAGTGGGGACAAAATCCACCAGGGACATGACGGTTCTCCTTTTCAAAGATCCGATCGGCGATGCGGGGCACAAGCGCGGAAGACTTGGCTCGGGATTCTTAGTGCGCTCAGCTGCTCCGTCCGACGGGGAACATACCCTTTACAGACTCTCGATGCAATTGCGCATCGGCGTGAATGTGATCCCAGTCGAACGCTTAAAGCGCTCCGCTCGATGGCGGTTTGTGGAACATTCATCGATGAGGAACTTGCGGTGACCCGGCGGCAGAGCGGCATCATGCCGCGCAAGAAAACAAAGATGCCGGGCTGAAGCCCGGCGCTACACCGTCATGAGTTCCGTTCCCAGTTGCTCGAGACGTTCTCGGTATTCCGCCAGATCAACTGGCTTCCGAGCCACGCCCGTTTCCATTGCCGCCCGTGCGACGGCCGAGGCCACCCAGACCAATGCGCGCGGGTCGAAAGGTTTGGGGATGATGTACTCAGGGCCAAATTGGAGCGTTTTCACATCGTAGGCTTGGCAGACTGACTCCGGCACATCCTCTTTTGCCAAAGCGGCCAAGGCATGAGTCGCGGCGACTTTCATTTCCTCATTGATCGCGCTGGCGCGGACATCCAATGCCCCACGGAAAATGAACGGGAACCCCAGCACGTTGTTCACTTGATTGGGATAATCGGAGCGCCCAGTGGCCATGATCACGTCGTTGCGAGCGGCGTGCGCGTCCTCCGGGCTGATCTCCGGATCCGGATTGGCCAGGGCAAACACGATGGGCCGAGGCGCCATGACCTTCAGCATTTCCGGCGTAACCGCACCCTTCGCCGAGAGTCCGACAAGCACGTCGGCTCCCTGTAAAGCTTCCGTCAAGGTTCGCAGTTCGGTTTTCCGGGCGAAGCGCTCCTTGTACTTGTTCATGCCTTCGGTGCGACCGGTGTAAATCACACCATTTGTGTCCACCATGAGCATGCGTCCGCGCTGGACGCCCAATCGAAGATAATGCGCGGCACAAGCTAGTCCTGCCGCTCCCGCGCCGACGAAGACAACGCTCACCTCGTCAATCTTCTTGCCTGAGACTTCCAGCGCTCCCAGCAAGGCCGCTCCCGAGACAATGGCCGTTCCATGCTGGTCATCGTGCATCACCGGAATCGACATGGTCTTGCGCAATGTTTCTTCAATGAAGAAGCAATCCGGTGTCTTGATGTCTTCCAGATTGATGCCGCCGACCGTTGGCTCGAGGAGCTGGCAAAACTTTATGACGTCTTCCGGCTTCTCCGAGTCCACTTCGAGATCAAAAACATCGACATCCGCGAAGCGTTTGAAGAGCACCGCCTTGCCTTCCATGACGGGTTTTCCTGCCAGCGCTCCGATGTTTCCCAGCCCCAGAACCCTGGTGCCGTTGGAGACCACCGCGACCAGGTTTCCGCGTGCAGTGAACTCGAAACTCAGTTCCGGTGACTTTGCAATCTCCCGGCAAGGTTCGGCCACTCCTGGCGTGTAGGCCAGACTCAAGTCCGCCTGCGTACGACAAGGCTTCGTCGCGACAATCGCGATCTTGCCCTTGCGGCCGGTCCGGTGATAGTCGAGAGCATCCTGCTTCCGCGATGCAGGGACCGAAAGCGTTTGCGAGGTAATCATGGCGTTGCGTCTCCTCTCTGGCTTCCCCTACTGCATCGCTCTGACAAAGAAATCATCGAATGCTCAGTTCATGGTTTCCTGGTCGGCAGCAATGGTGGCGTCCGGGCGACCGGCCCATCGGCCTAAAAGATGGATCCGGCTCATCGCTTACTGTTCCATGTAAAGGCCCGAGCCGACGATGTACGTTGCCTGACCGGATTGGACCTTTCGCACGTAGGTCAGCTTGCGCGCGGGGATATTGGTTCCCGGCTTGTACCAGTAGATATCGAGCCAGGCACTGCCGTCTTCCGTGGCGGCGATTTGCTCCCGGATCACGGGCCTGCCCTTCAAATCTTTCAGGTCGATGAGGTTCTTTCCTTCCAGGCTGGGTTGGGCAGGATTGACCAATTCGGTGCCGTTGGGGGATTGGACGAACACATATGTATCCATGAAGACGAAGGGGCCTGTCTTGTCACGCAATTGGGGGAAGGCTTCCTTGCCCTGGGCGGCGACGAGAGCGGCGGCGCGATTGACCAGATCCTCGATGAAGGCCTTGTTCATTTGCATGTTGTAGATCCCGGAACCGAGGATGTACTGCTTTCCCGAGGGGTAAGTCACGCGCTTCACGAAAGTGGACTTCCACGCCGGGAAGATATCGCCGGGCTCGGGATACATGTAGTGAACCCATCCCTCGCCCGATGGGCTGGAAGCCGCCTCGAGGAACATCTTGCCGATGGGCCGTCCCAGAGCATCCCTGAGGCCGCTGTCATTCCCTCCTTCTCTTGCAGGATCGTCAGCGTGAAAAATTACGGTACCGTCCACGGTCCAGACAAAGAAGTAGGTATCGTCGCGGAACCATTTGGATCCCTTCGTTCGAAACTCGGGATAGGCCTTGTCGTCCCCCTTTTCGAGGACCGCCGCGCCTTCGCGGACCAGCGCCATCAGTTCCGGCGCGGTCATCTTCTCGGCCAAAGGAGCCGACTTGGGGGCGTTGGCCAGGTAGACGCCGCAGCCTACCAGCACCCATCCGTCTCCCATCTTCGCCTTGCTCACATACGCAGACTTCTGCGTGGAGACACTCTCTCCCGGCTTCGGCCACATGTAATCGACCCAGCCACTGCCACTCGTTTCCACAACCTTGACCATTTCCCGGATCGGCTGCTTGCCGTGGGCGTCTTTCACGTCCAGAATGTTCCGCCCTTCCAGGCTTGGGAAACCCGGATTGACCAGATCGACGCCATTGCGGTCAATCACGAAAATGTACGTGTCCATGGCGATGAAGGAACCTTTGGAATCATGGAACAGCGGGAAAGCCGCCCGGTCGTTCTTCTCGATCGCGGCGACGGCGTTGGTCACCAGGTCCACGACGAAGGACTTTTCCATGCGGTCGTTGTACATGCCGGCAGCAACGATGTAGCTCTTGCCGGACGGAGCCACGACGAGCCGGGCGTAGGTGCTCTTCCATCGGGGAAGAATCTCGCCGGGAACGGGCCATTCGTAGAAATACCAGCCTTCCGGCTTGTCGGGAAACGTGGTTACGGAAGCGATGATTCCCCGGATGATTGGTTTCCCGTTGATGTCTTTCAGGTCCAGAACGTTCTTGCCGTCCAGGGCGGGATCGGGGTGGACCAGCATGTTCCCTTGAGGATCGAGCACAAAGATGTACGTATCTCCGTGGCGCCACCGGCTGCCGGCGACGTCGAAATCCTTAAACGCCGATTCGCCATTGGTGCGGACCAAGGCCGACGCGTCGTCTACCAAAGCAACAAGCTCCCTTGTTTCCCTCTGCTCGTGGGCCTGATCGGAATTGCCGGTGACGGACTTTGCTTTGGCAATGAAGGCTCCGAGGAGGAACGGCAGGACGAAACCCAGGAGAGAGATCACTCCAAGCTTGAGCATTTAAGAGACCCTCCTGGCAACCGGCAACGAATTCTTCCGGCTAGTTGCGGGCGGCCAATCTTTCACTCTTCCACGTAGAGGCCCGAGCCGACGATATATGTTTGCTGCCCGGACTGAACCTTCCGTACATACGTCAGCTTGGGCGTAGGCGTATTGCTCCCGGGCTTGTACCAGTAATATCCAACCCAGGCGCTGCCATCCTTCATGGCGGCGGTGATGTACTCCCTGGCCAGCGGCTTACCTTTCAGGTCTTTCAGGTTGATGATGTTTTTTCCTTCCAGGCTGGGCTGGGCGGGATTCACGAGCTCCATGCCATTGGGCGCGTTGACGAACACGTAGGTGTCCATGAAGACGTAGGGGCCGGTTTTGTCGCGCAATTGGGGAAAGGCTTCCTTGCCCTGGGCGGCGACGAGAGCAGAGGCGCGATTGACCAAGTCCTCGATGAAGGCCTTGTTCATTTGCATGTTGTAGATGCCGGAACCGAGGATGTACTGCTTGCCGTCAGGGTAAGTCACGCGCTTCACAAAGGTGGACTTCCACGTGGGGAAGATATCGCCGGGCTCGGGGTACATGTAGTGGACCCATCCCTCTCCGGAAGGGCTGGCGGCCGCATCGAGAATCATCTTGCCGTAGGGACGTCCCAGGGCGTCTTTCGCGCCACTCACGTTCCGGCCTTCGAGCGATGGGTCGGCCGCGTGGAAGACTCTGGTGCCGTTCATCGCATAAACAAAGAGATAGGTGTCATCGCGGAACCACTTGGATCCTTTTGTTCGGAACTCGGGATACGCCTTTTCGCCTTCCTTTTCGAGGACCGTCGCGCCTTCGCGTACTAGTGTCATCAGCTCCGGCGCGGTCATTTTCCCGACAACGGGAGCCGACTTGGGAGCATTGGCCAGGTAAACGCCGCAGCCCACGAGGACCCATTCGTCTCCCATCTTCGCCTTGCTCACATAGGCAGACTTCTGCGTGGAGACGCTTTCTCCCGGCTTCGGCCACATATAGTCGACCCAGCCGGAACCGCTGGTTTCCACCAGGCTGACCATTTCGCGGATCGGCTGCTTGCCCTGAGTGTCCTTCACGTCCAGAATGTTGTGCCCCTCCAGCGTTGGAAAGCCCGGATTGACGAGGTCGACGCCATTCCTGTCGATCACGAAAATGTACGTGTCCATGGCGATGAAGGGGCCTTTGGGATCATGGAAAAGGGGGAAAGCCGCGCGGCCGTTCTTCTCGATCTCGGCGACGGCGTTGGTTACCAGGTCCACGACGAAGGACTTTTCCATGCGGTCGTTGTACATGCCGGCGGCGACTATGTACTTCTTGCCGTCGGGCGCAACGGTTAGCCGGGCGTAGGTGCTCTTCCATCGCGGGAGAATCTCGCCGGGAACGGGCCATTCGTAGAAATACCAGCCTTCCGGCTTGTCGGGAAACGTGGTTGCGGAAGCGATGATTCCCCGGATGATCGGTTTCCCGTTGATGTCTTTCAGGTCCAATACGTTCTTGCCGTCCAAGGCGGGATCGGGATGGACGAGCATGTTGCCTTCGGGATCGAGAGCGAAGATGTAGGTTTCCCCGTGGCGCCAGCGGCTGCCGGCGACGCGGAATTCGGCGAAGGCCGCTTCGCCCTTTGCGTGGACCTGTTGCGCGGCGTCATTGACCAGAGTAACGAGTTCCCTTGTTTCCGTCTGCTCGTACGCCTGATCGGAACTGGCTGCGGCGCTGTGAGCGTTGGCGTGAAATGCTCCCAGAAGAAGCAGCGAAACTAGGCACAAGAAAGAAACTGCGCTGCGCTCGAACATTTGAAATCCTCCTCGCGCTGCAGATGGTGCAGGCGTGAATCCGCGAGCTTCAGCCGCGAATCTTTCGCGGGCTAATTCAGGAATGAAATCGGCCGCGGAACAGGGAGACGGGGAGCGCGCCTAACCTGACGGCTCCCCTCCCTGCTCATTAGGCTCTGGCTGCCTTGCCCTTGTAGGCGATGGCAACCGGGACTTCATAGCCTCGCACCGTAATGCCACCCTCGAGGAACGGCTGATAGATGGCGGCGACAGCGGCGTAGCTTTCGGTGCGATACTTTTCGGCCGCTTCTTTCGTCTGCCAGTAGCTCATCGCGAGAACGGAGTCGGGGCTTTCTTCCGAGATCAGGCAGAGCAGATCCACAAAGCCCGAAAATTTTGAGACGATGGGCAGACCTTTCTGCTCGATCACGCTGCAGAGCGCGCGGGCTTGTCCTCGCTTGGCTTTCATTTCCAGGATTCGCGCAAACATTTTTCTTCCTCCCTTGTCTTCGGCGCCGAGGGCGGCGCACCGCGCCGGCCCGATATCCCCGCAAGTCTTCTGAATTCCATAGCGGCGGGGCACGCGTTTGGTTTTTGAGTCGGATTCCTTTGCTGTGGTTCCATGCACGCGCGTTTCCGTAACTTCCAGGCTCCCACCGGACCTTTTGCGGGCTATCCCCTTTAGGAACCGTGCATTCACAGGGATGGGCCGCCGCCGGGCAGACCGGTCCAGCGACCACCCCGACCCAACGGGAGAGTGAAAACGCGCACCCGTGCGAAAGGCGGCACTGCCTGGCGTGGAGAGGGATGGGGTGTGAGTTTCGGCCGGAATTTCGCAATGGACTTGCGTGCGGTGCTCTGATATGTGTTCCGAGCACGCGGGCCTGATAGGACACGTTCCGCGGGGGCGCGGATGTCGAAACCTCCCAGGGGGTGCGCGGCATGTTCGTTCCGCACAGTTTTTCCATCGCGCTGCTGATGGTGATTTTCAGCACGATTTGCTGGGGCTCGTGGGCGAACACCTTCAAGGGAGTGAAGAACTACCGGTACGAGCTTTTTTACTGGGATTACGCCGTCGGCGTGGTGCTGATTTCGTTGCTGCTGGGCTTCACGATGGGCAGCGTTCGGGCGGGCAGTTCCAGTTTCCTCGCCAACGTGCACATGGCCGATGGGCGCAATATTGTGGCGGCGCTTATCGGCGGCGCGGTGTACAGCCTCGGGGCGCTGCTTCTGGTTGCGGGGATTGAGAGAACCGGGCTCGCGGTTGCATTTCCCGTAGCGATCGGAATCGGGCTGGTGGTCGGGGTGGTGCTGAGTTTTGCGCTGGACCCGAGAGGCAATCCGGTGCTGCTGGGGCTGGGCGTTGCGCTGGCGCTCGTGGCCGTGGCGCTCGACAGCAAGGCCCATTCCTTGCGCGGACATCCCGGCCCGCGCTTCGCTCGCAAGAGCGTGGGGGTTTTGATTTTCTCCGGTGTGATGATCGGACTCGGCCCGCCTTTCATCGCTTACGCGATGACGACGGGGCGGCGGCTGGAGCCTTACGGCACGGCGTTTTTCTTCACGCTGGGAATTCTGCTTTCCAGCCTTTTGTTCAATAGCTACCTGATCAAGAAGCCACTTTCGGGCGAACCGATCGACGCGCTCGATTATTTTCGCGCCTCAGGGCGCAATCATTTGCTGGGCATAGCGGGCGGATGCATTTCGGGCACGGGGATCGTCTTCAACCTGGTCGCCGCGCATTTCACCGGCGTCGCCATTTCCTACGCGATCGGGCAGGCGGCGCCGATGGTGGCGGCGCTTTGGGGTGTGTTCGCGTGGAGCGAATTCCGGGGGTCGGGAACGCGCGCCAGGACGTACCTCGCCTTCATGTTTCTTTTCTATGTGCTCGCGATTATCAGCGTGGCCGCGGCGAAGCGGGCCGCGTGACCTTCCCACCTACCGGATGCGCATACCCGCTTTCTTGTCCCAATGGAGCGGTTTTTCGAAACGGGCCATGGGGGCTTCGGGCAACTCTCCAACAGACATGCCGTATTTCCAATCGGGAGGGCAGATGGCGATGTAACGTGCGTAGCCGCCGGTGCCGCCCTGAAGTTTCGGAAATCCAATCGCTACGAGCGCGCCTTTTTCGGGGACTTTGTCGAGGTGGGCTATGCCTTCGCCCTGGGTGTAACCGTTCCTCAACAGCCACGCTTCGCCGACGAGTGTCGGCGTGGTATCGGTGTCGAGCGCTTCGTGACCGTGGAAGAGGATTTTTCGCTGAAGATGCAGAAATTGGAGGGCGGCCAGGGTGACGCCGGGAAATTGCTTTTCCTGCGCGAGAGCGGGATCGGGCCATTTCTTCGACCAGTCCGAACGGATGAAGACGACCGAGCCTTCCGGAATCCGGCCGTAGCGGCTTTCCCAGGCGTGAATGTCTTCCACCTGCATCTGATAGCCCCAATCCTTGAGCGCCTTTTGCCAGATGGGAATCACGACCAGCGGGCGGATCGTGTAGGTAGGCGGCAATTCGTCAATGGAGGGGAAGTATGGATTCCAGTGAGCGGGGGGATCGAGCTGGGTGCCGAGCTGATCGGAGGAAAGATTGTAGTGCGTGGCTTCGAATCCGTCTTTTTCGTAGGTATAAGGGCGATTCGTGGCGGGATCGACGGTGGGCATGAAGTACGACGGGCCGAAGCCGTGCCAAACGGGGATGTGGGGAGTGATGCGATGCGTCAGGTCGACGTATTTTGCGGTCTTCAAATATTGCTCATAAACGGACCAGAGAGACATTTCTTCCGGTTTCTTCGGGGATTCCAGCAAAGGCGTGGCCCACGCCGGCAGTTTCAGGCCGAGCGCCGCGGCCAGCGACAACAGGCCGGTTTGTGCAAGCCACTTTCGGCGATTGATTTTCATGTGGCCTCCTGAATGAAGCGGTTCTCCCGTGATTTTTATTTGAGCGTGTGGAGCAGAATGCACGATACGTAGATTTCCATTTTGCCGCTCCGGGCAGGAGCGAGGGTACACCAGGGAGGGTCCGTTGCGATCAACATTTTCGCAGGCATGGCCATCGACCTTTGAAAGATCGTTGCAATGCGAACTCGTCTATTGACATCGGGCGGGAGAAGGTGCACTAGATGAGGGAGCTTGGTGGAAAATCGCATCGTGAGGATCCCTTCCGCGTTGGGAGACTTGCTCGCATGGCGCAATCCGATGTTGGCAAGATTCTGTTGACGACGGTTTCGCGGGAGCCGGGCCTGTACGACTACTTCCGCGAAAACGCTCCGGAAAACTTCCGCTGGCGGTTCCGGATGCCTCGCCGGATTTCCTTTGGCCTGCGATTTCTGCGGCAAAACATTCCCGAGCTGAAAATTCTGGAATATCCCACGCGCGCGGAATTTTCCGGCGTTCTCAAAGAGGGGTGGGACGCCGTCGGCTTTTCCTTTTACCTCGAAGAGACGCCGCGCATCCTGCGGATGGCGGAAGACGCTCGCCGCGCGGGCGTGAAGCAGCTCTGGGCCGGCAACTACGGCGCGCTGACGCCGTCGGTGCAGCCGAATTTTGACAGGGTGTTCACCAGCTACGCCGAGGAAGCGGTGGCGCAGATCGTGGGGACGAAGATCGAGGCCATTCAGCATCCGCCGCTGGTTGTCGAGTTCCGGCTGCCGGGAGGGTGGCCGCTTCCGGTGGGCGTTCTGTTCACGGCGCGCGGGTGCAGTTTTCAATGCACGTTCTGCCAGAACGACCGCATTTGCGCCGCGGCCGAAGGCGATCCCGCTCGAAGCGCTGGAACGCGTGATTCGCTTTTACGCCGAGCATGGTGTGCAGTACGTATTGATCCTCGATGAAAATTTCGGGAATCTGCCGAGCCACGCGGAAGCCGTGATCGAATTGCTGGCTCGGTACCGAATCCGGTGGCTGGTGCAGTCGCGCGTGGATCTTTTCCTGCGGAATTTCGATCGGTGGCTGGAACTGGGGATGGAGGGCGCGCTTTTCGGCATCGAGAGCTTTCATCCGGATGTTTTGAAACAGATACGGAAAAACGAGAAGGCGGGAACTTCGCGGGAGCTGGCAGAGCGGCTGAACCGGACGGGGCTCTACGCGCAGGGATATTACATCATCGGATTTCCAACGGAGACGGAAGAGTCGATCCGCGAGGACTTGCGGACGCTGGCCTCGCTTCGGCTCGACGTCACGCAGATCACGATCGTGACGCCGCACCCGCAAACGCAATTGTGGTCGGAAGTCGAATCGAACCACGGCATCGTCGAAAAGGATTGGGGGAAGTACGACACCAAGCATCTGGTTTGGGGACATCCGCATTGCCGGCCGGGCGCTTTGGAGTCGCTGCTGAAAGAAGGCTTCGAGCTTTGCTACGGGCCGGGCTGGATGCCACGCGTGGTGCGAAAGTTCGCATCGAGGCGATGGGCCAAACGGGACTTGTTCGACATGCTGCCGGGGCCGCTGGCCACGAGGTGGGCCGCGCCTCAGAGGCTTCCCTACTTCGCGGGCCAATGACGGTCCTGGCCGGCTAGCCGGGATTTTCCACTGAAATTCGGGGGCGTGACGAGGGGCCGAAGAATCGGTGCGCGTGCGATTTTTCGGGGCGGAAGTTGTGTGTTTTGAGGCACATGAAATTTTAAAATCGATACGCTTTTCGAGTTTGCAGGAACGGGGAAAGTGCGGAGTTACGGAGGAAAGTGCGCTTTGCGGATAGGCGCTGCGCGAACTGATTTTAGCTGGTGCGAATGGGGCGGGCAACGGCAGCGTCTACGTGGACTTTGCGGTGAACGGATGGTGGAGTGGCCGATGCGGTTGAGCCTATGTGGCGCCGGCAGGCCATCGCGCTGAAGGCACAGGATCCGGCAAAACAACCGCGCCGGCTGACCGGGAATGCCCGTCGCGAGGAGATTCAATCCCGCCTCGCTTCGCAGAGTCCCGAGGCCGAGGTCTGCCGTGCCAAGACCCAACACCTACATGCCCCTGCTCTGCACCCACCACTGTTTCCCCGGACTCTTGCACTGGAAGACAGAAGTGGCGCACTCTGGTTGTATCCACCTGAAACGCACGAGGGAGAATGCCCCATGATCGGACAGTTGAAAGACTTTCCCGACAATGTACTTGCGTTCGTCTGCAGCGGACGCGTAACGAAAGCGGATTATGATGCGGTTCTGGTTCCTGCCGTCATGAATGCGCTCAAGAAACACGGCAAGGTCCGGCTTTACTACGAAACCGCTGGGGATTTCGCCGGCATCGCTCCGGGCGCCATGTGGGAAGACTTCAAGGTTGGGATGGAACACTTGACACGCTGGGAGCGGTTCGCTGTCGTCACCGATGTCGAATGGATCAAACACACGATGCAGTTTTTCAGTTTCCTTATGCCCGGCCAGATGAAATCGTTTCCGGAATCGCAGGCCGCGCAAGCGCGCGCGTGGATCGTCGCCGCCGATTGAGTGTCGAAAAGCAGAACATCGGCGTGTAATTGAGGGCATCGGAGCCAGCGGGGCACGATACGGCAGATTTCCAATCAACCGGTTCAGATGCTGTACGTTAGCCAACCACAGGCGTGACGGGGCAGGGCTCGGCCATATCGGCCGGGCTAGTCGGTACTAGTCGTTCCACAGGTCAGCAATGACGTCCTGGCTCATAGTCTCTTGGAGCCACTCTGCTTCCTTGGCCGGGCTTGCCTTGGCGAGGCGTGGTAATAAGAGTGAAGGGGAACGCCCAACAGGGACAGGGGACAATTGCCATGAAAATCGAGAATGCGTACCTGTGTGAGAACTGTCAGGAAGTGACTGGTAGCGACGGGCACGGCTGCTGCGGAGTTTGCGGGAGCCCGGCGCTGCTGAACCTGGCGAAGATTCTGAATCGAAATCCCGAGGAGGAGATTCTGAATTTTGCTCCGCTTGTTTCGGCCAGGGTTACGGACGAAGATGTGTTTCTCTGCATCAGCGGCAACGGCCACGGCAAGCATGCGGCGTAGCTGGGGCGCAGAAACACGGCGGTCGGCGCAGTGCGCTGCCCGGGTGCGACCGGCGGAGCGCCTCTGTCCCTTCCATCCGCAGACCTATTGATTGCCGTAGCGGAGTGTGAACGCCCAAGACAGCATTACCGCCATCAGCAGGCCTCCAACTCCCAGAACGAGCACATCGGAAAATCGGCGGATGCGGAACTCCCCGACGTGGCACACAAGCAGATATCCGATTGCCAGATTGAGCGTGCCCCAGAGCACGTTCAGTCTCGGCGATGAAAGTCCCCGGCCGGGTGGAGTAGCGAAGGGAGTGGGGAACGGGCGGCCCGACACGCCGTTGACGAAGTGCGGAACGGCATTCACGAGGAAAGCGCCGCCGAAAAAGTAAGCGAGGTAGAAATACCAGTGCATTGGTCTTCCTCCTCCCGTTTGAATTCCGAGGCGTGGCCCTCAGTCTGGTTCGCTTGGTGAACCGCCCCTCCGAGCGGTTCCATAGTATCTCGTATTGCAGCTCAGACAGCGATATGGGTATAGGGAGATCGTCGCAGAAACCATTTTGTCCCAAAGATGCCTTCGCCTCGAACGTCGAATGCTCTTGCTACCGCAGTTGGGACACGCATGGCTTCTGGAAGCGTAACGTTCCCGAAACCAAGCGGCATAGCCCATTTCGATTCGGTCCCTGTACTTTCCGAGAAGTGGTACAGGTATGATCCATTCAGCATGCTCGCCGGTTGCCAGATAGATAAACTGCTTTTGCTGGCGCCAGATGTGACGCTTGCCGCTTCAGACGCACACGCTATTTGTATTTCGGGGGTCTCAGTTGTACTGCCCCGGCTGGCGACGCAGTTTCGACTCCGCGGAGGAAGGGCCGCAGCCATGAGTGGCTTGCGCTACCGGGGGCCGTGCCTTCCGGGTAGCGATTCCCTGATTCCACGCCGCAACTTATAGACCCCACGTTGGTTACGGTGTATGACCCGAACAGCAGGATAACTTTGGGCGTTTGATTCCTGGGGATGGGCTTCACTGGTTCTGTTACGGAAGTGGTAACTCGTAAGTGGGGTTATGCAAGAATGTAAACCCTCTCCCGTTCCGACCTTGCTTTGTCCCAGAGCTAATGTAAGGATATTCACATTATGGTCATTGGCGAACGCATCAGAGCTATCAGAGAGCAAAAGAACCTCTCCCAGGGCAATATCGAGGGGCGCTGCGGATTGTTGCGGTGCTACATTTCGCGCGTCGAAAACGGCCACACGGTGCCCTCGCTGGAGACCTTGGAGAAGTTCGCCCGGGCACTCGAGGTGCCCCTTCATGAACTGTTCTACGAAGGGGAGGTGCCTCCCGTTTTGCCCGCGCTCAGCGCGGAAGAGATCGCCTTGCAGCAGGAGAAACGGTCTTCCCTGGGTCGATTTGCGGAGTTGTTCCAGAGGCTCACGACCCAAGACCGGCAGATTCTGCTCCAAACAGCCGAGCGCTTGAGCAAGCTCTAAGCCGGTTCCGAGAGCCGGTGCTGCCCTATTTCGCCTCGACGTTCCGCCTGGATCGTCGACGGGAATTGGTCCACGCCTAGCGGGGTACGGACTTCCTGGGGGAGGATCATCTTGCCCACGGGAGGGTTTGGCGTGCGAACCTCGCATGTCCACGAAGCACGTGGTAGACGAACGAGCCGAGACAGAAACCCCCGATTGTGAGCGCCAGCACGGCTGCTAAAAAGATCCCCTCAACCACGTAGGCCGCAAGACTGAATCCGGCGTGAATCAATAGCGCGGTGGTTAGCGCGAAGGCTCCGGCCATTGTTTGCGCGACACGGCGGGGAGTCGGAGCGGGGCCAAGGCGAAGCGCCCCTGGCCGGCTGCCGATGCTCCGGTTGTACAGCGCATCGAATGGGTTCAGTTTCGGAAACAGGGCGCTCCACCACAGAACGGCACAGAGGGCTGCGAAAACGGCTGGAGACTGGAACAGGATTCCGGCAACGACCCAGACGAACACGATTCGGGGCTGAAACAGAAGCGAAGAATACTGGAATGGGCAGGCCGCGGGAGCAGGCTCCTCGAACCCTTGTTGAAGGATGAAGTTGCGTTTCAACGAGGTGCGCATCGCCGTTACTCGTTTAGTGGATTTGATTTGATGGTATCGGGATATCCAATTTGGTTTTCGTGAGTCTATCACAAGCGCCGGCGCCAGGAGGGGCTCACTGAGTTGGCAGCTACAAAGCCACCACGGGCACCGCGTTTTTTCTGTACTTGCGGCGCATCGCTAAAGCAGGGAGAAACCGATTGCGCGGCCCGCAACAGGGCGGTAATCCGAGAACGTATCACCAGCCTTGCACAGGTGGCGTGAGGGATGTCGCACCGTCCCGGCGCCGAACCCTGCCGCGGGGAGGCCTGAAAGCAGCTCGCTGTGGGTGATGTCCCCAAGCGTGGGGTTGTGAGATTTTGGAGCAAGGTTGCGGCATTTGACTCAGGAATGGCGCCCCACTTCTTCAGTCACATCCATGTAAGCCAAGCAGATGCATTGTCTAGCCATTTGGACAGGAACGTGCGTTCTCAGAGGCACCCACGGAAAGCTTGTTCTGTCCAGAGGTGAGATCATGAAAACCAATGTTTTTGCGGCGGCAGGTCTACTTGTCTGTGCGTTGCTGTTCCGGCAGCTAAAGCGCAGGAAACATGTAGCTTACAGACGATGGTGGGGACTTACGCGTTCCAAGAAAGGGGATCGAGCTCGATTGTCGATTTGACTACCACACCAGCGCCACCAATCCCCCCCTTCCATTGGAATGCGGCGATCGCAGCATTTGTCACTCTAGGCGAGCTCACCTTCTCCCCAGACGGGACCGTCACGGGCTTTTACTGGATCCGGAGCGGGTCCCTGAATGGGGGTTCCGATCGCATCGAGCTGCAGAACGCCAAGGCCACTGTGGACAGTGACTGCACGGGGACCCTTACGTACGATGTGGTTTTGAATAACCTTCCAACGGTGACAATCGAGGAACGCGTCATCCTTTTCGACGAAGGTCGCGAGTTCCGCAGCATCCCGATTTCCATTAGTGGGGGCGACCCTACGCTGGCCTGGACCGGTGTCGGCCACCGGATCGGGAAAGGCGGAGAATCTGCGAGCACATGCGGACCCGAAACCGCCAACGGAAACTATGTGATGACTGCCGAGAACCTCATTCCGAGTCCGGTCGATCCGAACACGGCATTCACCGACACAATCCTGTTTCGCATGGACATTGCGATGACCGGCGAGTATACGGGCACTCTGTACGAGAAACTCGGGCCTTTCGGAGGCATCAATCTGCCGATCTGGGGAACGTTCAATGTGAACTCGGACTGCTCGTATTCCTGGGAGCTCAAATTCAAGATCGATCCCAATGGGCCTACATTCACGGTTCACATCCAGGGTGTGCTCTTCGACCACGGAAAAGAGCTCTATGGGCTCGGGGTTGATCAGGATATAGCGTTTTCCACGCTCCAAGGCGAGCGCGTCAGCAAGTAGGCAGATGCCGGGGGCGTTCCGCTTGGCGAGATGGTAGGGGTGCAAAATCCGTCTCGGCACATTCTCACCCCGGCGGTTGATTGACGGGGATAGACGGGAGAACTGCTGCGCGTCCGGGGCGAACGGACACCCCAGGGCGGCAGGTGGCTCAGTGCGCCTCCGCCGATGCGGGTGCCGTCGGCCTTCCGGTGGTGTGCTGGGAACAGACAGTCCCGCCGCTGGGTAGGTGCTGGTAGAACCGTGGCTCCTACTTACCGGATTTGTTCCGGGGCGACTTCTTGTTCAGGGTATTGAGGAGCAATTGGGCGGAGGCGGGCGGGTGAACGGCGCCCTTGAGCACGATGTCCTTCGCGCTGATTCCCTTTCCGTAGAGCCTCTCGTTGCCGTCGTTATCGGGACGGAGAGTCGAGCCTGCCAGGGAGATCCCGGCGAACAATCCTCGCGTGCGCGAATACGAGAGAATTTCGGCTCGCATGGTGACATCCGTCGCGGCGGCAGCGGTGCGGCCCTTCGGTCCGGCCGCGGCGGATACGTCGCCGCCGAGTTTGACTTTGCTGCTGAGAATGGAATCCGCTCCGCGCGGATTCATCACCAACAAGACAAAATCCGTCGCCTGGCCGCCCAACTGCAAACCGAAGCTTCCCCCTTCGAGCGCCATCATGGAAGGCGCGGTCCACGGTCCACTGAAATCCTTGCCGCCCCGGCATGTCATCACGCCGCGACCGTAACTGGCCCCGAACCCGAATGAAAATTTCTTTACCGAAGGCAGGACGATGACGCATTCGGCCTTGTCGAGAATATCCTGTGGGATGTCCTCGGGAACATTGAGGATCTCAACCATCACTTCGCCGGAATTCCTGATGCGATCGTTTTCCTTATTTTGGGCAAACGCCGGCAGGGTAGCCATGGCAATCGCGGCCACGAATAAGAAGATTCTTTTCATCGGCGGATCCTTTCAGCCACATCCTTGTAACCATTATCGGATTCGGGCCGATAACTGTCATCCAGAAGTTGACACGCGGCGTGCCGCGCCGACTTCATGCCTGCGATGTTCTTGTCTTTGGGATTGCGTGGCTGATGGACGGCGCGCCGGCTCTCGCGAGGCAAGATTGCGGTTATGGAGGAGCCGGTCGGGTGTATTCTGCTGCGGCGAGGATGTGAGAATGGTTCTCTGCGGCTGGCGGCGGGTTCGCCATGAAGGGAAAAACTTCGACCGGCTGCCGCGCCTTCCGTCACGCCCTCACCAAAGGCCTGGCAGTTTGCGGAAAAGGGCCCGCTCGGGAGCCTGAGGGGCTAAAGCCCTCTTCCTTTTGCTGGCGTTATGTCGCGGCTGAAGCCGCGACCCACAATCATCCGGGCTTTTTCCGCAAGCTGCCAGATCAGAAACCACCTTCGGAGGCACGGCATGCGACATCGTGAACTGCACCGGTCAGAGCGGATTGGCTGGCTCCGCGCCGCGGTTCTTGGAGCGAATGACGGAATCGTGTCCACAGCGAGCCTCGTGGTGGGCGTCGCCGCTGCGAATTCGAGCCGACATGAAATTTTAGTGGCGGGCGTCGCGGGACTGGTGGCCGGCGCGCTCTCCATGGCCGCGGGTGAATACGTTTCCGTCAGTTCCCAGGCGGATACCGAACGCGCCGACATGGCTCTCGAGCGAACCGAATTGGCGGCGCAGCCGGCCTTTGAAGAGAAAGAGCTGGCCGCGATCTACGTTCAGCGCGGCCTGGATCCGGAACTCGCTCGAACCGTGGCGTTGCAGCTGATGGCGCACGACGCGCTTGGCGCTCACGCCCGCGACGAACTTGGTCTCTCCGACAAGTTCATCGCTCGTCCTCTGCAGGCATCACTGGCGTCGGCAGCGACGTTCTCCGTGGGGGCAGCATTGCCGATCCTGACGGTCATGTTGGCGCCGCCGACCGGGCTGGTCATCCTCGTTTCCGGTGCGTCGCTGTTATGTCTCGTGGCGCTTGGCGCAATCGCCGCGCGCACGGGAGGCGCCTCCGCATGGATTGGCGCCTGGCGCGTTGCGTTCTGGGGCGCCCTGGCGATGGCCGCGACCGCGGGCATTGGAGCGCTGTTCGGAACCAAAGTGTCGTGAATCATTCATCGACACACTCGCTTGGTTGGAACTTGCGCGCGTGGGGTCTGCTTACACCACTAAAACATATGAGAGGCCGATTTCGGGACGCTCTGTCTGCGAACCCGGCGGTGGATTGACAGGATAGCGTATACAGCCGCGAAAAAGGGACCACCCCCGTGGGGCGCGGCACTCAGCCGGGAAGGCCCAGGCTGACCACGCCGGCCAAAAGCGCCGCGCCCACCAGCAGCCAGAGCACGGCTTCAGTGCCGCGGGCCGCGGAAACCAGATCCAGTGCCGAAAGCCCCACCGCGGCCAGACCGTTGGACAGGCCGAGCGCGATCCCGGAGCCGAGCGAACGGTTCTCGGGAAAGATGTCCTGGCCGATGAGGATTCTCAGCGGCATCGCAGCGAACAACGACATGCCGAGCAAGCCCACAACGATCCACTGCCAAACACCGTGGCTGAGCATGAACAGGGCCAGCAGAAGCGCGCTCAGCAGGCTGCAGCCGAGCAGCATCGGGCGGCGGGCGATGCGGTCGGCGATATGCCCGCCCGCGACGTTACCGAGGATGCCTACCAGCAGGAGCACCATGATCAGCGCCGCGCCTTCGGTCAGACTCCGGCCGCGCTGATGCCAGAGGATCGGCAAATAGGTGATCACGCCGAAGAGGGTCAGCGAGCGCAGCACAGAGAAACCGACCAGCGTACTCATCGGCCCGAGATGCCGGCCCCATTCGATGGCTCGCGCCTGGGGGTGGCGCGGCTCCTGCCGGGGCAGCATGTTCCAGAGTAGCGGCACGCTGAACAGAGCGGGGAGCGCGAGTAGCCAGAGGTAGTGAAGACCCAGGCTGACCACCACAATGCTGGCAATGAACGGCCACAGGCCGCGCCCGATCTCGCCGCCAACCAGGAACAGTGACATGCCGAGGCCGCGCCGTCTTCCGCTCAGCAGGTGCGCACCGGCCAGGGCCTGCGGGTGAAACACCGAACTGCTGATGCCGATGGCGATCAGCGCCGGGATCAATAGCCAGATGTTCGGCACCAGACCGATGGCAGCCGCCGCGCCACTCGACCCGAGCACGCCGGCGGCGATGAACAGGCGTCCGCCGACGCGATCGGCCCACCAGCCGGTGACGACCTGCAGGGTCTGGCCGATGAGCAAGGCGGCCATCACCGTTCCCGCCAGCGAGGTGTCCTGGTGCAAGGCCAGAAGCAAGGCGGGGAGGATACCCGGAAGGTAGTTGCCCGCGCCGTCGTTGAGAAAATGCAGCCAGGTCAGTACGAGCAACGACGAATACTGTGGCGAATCTGCCGCGACCGCCCGACTTTGCGTGTTGATTACTGTCCCCCTAACTCCCCATTGATCTGCGGGCACCCGCTCCGCGCCAACTCCGACGGCAGCGAGGACCGGCTACAAGCACATCTGACGGGGACGCAGGGCGAACACCAGAATGGCCCCAATCCCGCAAAGCAGCGTAATTTGAATCTCTCCGCTTCTCATCCATCCCCAATGGACGGCGATTCCCGCGATCAAATAGCCGCTGAATGCAGCGGATCCGTAAAAGCTTGTAACGAACATCCCGGAACCGCGGCCCGCCAAACTGCTTCGCAGCGCCTTCACGTGATAACCCGCGAGATTGACCCAAATGATGCTGCTGGCAAATATGCCGCAGAATAACATCAGGATCTCGCGGACGGGCGCCGATTCCCACGTCTGGAAGAATAAATATCCCAGAATCGCCAGACCGGTGAAGGCGCTGCCGAGCACGAGGCGTGGCGGAAAGCGGTCTCCTATCCATCCCCCGGCTACGGCCCCCAGGGAGCCTACGCCGTAGAAGCTCACCACAAATCCCGCGGCCGTGGCCGAATAGTGAAGGTTTTCACGAAGGAATGTGGGATACATCCCCAGAATTCCATATATGGCGAGGCCCGCAATCGCGCTCATGATGGTCAGAACAATCGTGTTTACGTTGAGCAGCGACGAGGCTCCACGCGTATCAGATATGCGAACTCCCGAGACGCCTTGCGCCTCGCTGAACCAGGGGCGTACGGTGAGCACAATCACGCCAATCATCAGGAAGCCGAACCCTCCGAATGCAATCATGGGGGCGCGCCAGGTCCGGTAGGAAACCAGGATCAGCGCAGCCAGGATCGGGCCAACAAAGCCACCGATGCCGTAGAAAACACTGTTCGCGCCGATGGCGGTGGCGCGATAACGGGTGAAATAACTCGCCGCGATGGCGAATGCCGCGGTTGCCAGCATGGCTTCGCCGACGCCCGAGACAGCCAAGCAAGCGAGCATGCCCGCGAAGCCGGTCGCAATGGTGGTGGCCGCAGTTGCGCCGGAAAAGATGGCGATCCCGACCAGCAGCACGCTCTTGCGGGAAAACCGAGATAAAGCATAGCCGGTTGGAAGTCCGCCGATTCCCAAGCCCAGACTAAAGACCGTGGAAAGAAGGCCGGTACCCGCAAGGGAAAAACCGAATTCCTGACGGACGTTGACAGCGAGCACTGGGAAGAGGTAGCGGTCTGCCGCCATCAGTGCATAGGCGACAAGCAACACGCTATACATGGCTAAGGCGATGGCGGTCGTGCCAACCGCCTCCTGCTTGTTCGCTATCGGCTGAGCTTCTGGCTTCATATACTCGATTTACTCCCTCGAGCGAGTTGCAGATTCCCGCTACGGCACAGCCAAGCTAGGACTGGGCGCCAATGCAGTTCGGCGCAGCCCATTGTAGCAAGTGCTTGTGCTCAATCCGCCGTCAACGAATAAGGTATGGCCGGTGAGGAATTCGGATGCGGGACTGGCCAGGAAAATGACCGCGCCTACCTTGTCGGAAGACTGGGCGAACCGGCCGAGCTTGATGCGGCCAAGCATGCGCTTTGCCAGCTCTGGATTCCGCCGCAGACCTCGTATCGTGTTTTGGGCGAGCACTGCGATCGATGCAATGGCCTTGACGCGGGGCCCCACTGGTTTGCGAAAGCCCGCTTTTGCGTTTATCGGTGCTGGCCGACCAAGTGGAGCTCGGATTGATGATTTTCCTGTATCCTCGCCCGGTCACGAACCGACCGATGTATTGGGTGCAAGAGCCGGGATTTCCCTTATAGACCTCGTCCCGGCCAACAAAATACGCCTGACCGCCCCCGAGGGCAATCGCCAATCGGATTTTTCACCCCTCGGAGCTTGCAGCACGGACTGAACACGCCAGGATTTTGTGGTTGATTTGTCGAGGAACGGGTCGAACTCAAACAATCCGAGCTTATAATTCTTGATTCCGGATAAATTCTTCGACGAAGGGAAAAAGAGGAGGTCGGATGGAGGAAAAGGAAATGCAATCCTCGAGGGCACGGCGGTTGTTTTTGACCCGGATGGGTATGGGAGTCGGCGTTATCGGTGCAGGTGTTGTCGGCGCGGCCGTCGTCGGCTCACCTGCGGTGGCGCAAGCGGCCGATTCGCCCTGGCAACCTGCTCGCGAAGCACAGGATGATTGGTTCAACCAAATTCCCGGCGGGCACCGCTTCGTCTTTGACACCACCACGCCCGAGGGCATTGCTATGGGACTCTTCTTTGCCCGCAACTACTACACGGCGAACGAAGAGTCCTATGGCCTGAAGGACAGCGACCTGGCCGTCGTGCTCGTCGTGCGCCACAAATCCACCGTGTTCGGATACAACGACGCGATGTGGGCAAAATACGGGAAGAACTTGTCCAAAATATCGGGCTTCGTTGACCCGAAAACGAAGCAACCGCCTACGGTCAACGTCTACACGACGAAGGCCAAAGGATCGGAGCAGGAACCTCTGATCAACGTGCTCGTCGGCATGGGTGCGCACTTCGCTGTATGCCAGATGGCCACCCATGCCTTCTCCGGAATGATTGCGCAGGACACCGGCAGCAAAACTGAGGCCATCTACAAGGAACTTAGCAGCAATCTAATTGGCAACGCGCGCCTGGTTTCTGCGGGCATTGTGGCCGTCAACCGTGCCCAGGAATACGGCTACTCTTACGTTTTCACGGCCTGACCGGCCGAGAACCGGAGCTCGGCTTGATGATCTGCAGCTTCGATTTGCGGCGATTGGCGAGATAGCGGGCATTGGAGCGCTGTTCGGAACCAAAGTGTCGTGAATCATTAATCGATATGAAGAACAGGGGGATGCGTGTGCCCCTTGCTGGGATCACCGTGCCGGCTATTGCCTCCGCTTGGGCTGTCCCAGCCTTACGCCACAGGGATTCGTGCGGGTCGACAGCGCCCACATCCGAGGCACAGGCAAACTCTCACGCGATTGGTTGGCATTTCCGGGGACGAGTGCAGCAGACCTGCCAACTTTCGCAGCCATCTTGCCGTCAGGAAGCGGTTAAGCCCCGCCGCCGACTTGGCCTCGGCCCGCGCGGGATCGGACAGGCGGCCGACTTTAGTCGCTGCGTGGAGCTTACAATCGCGAGCACTTTGCAGTGCGCACACCCGATGGCGAACAATCTAAAGACGTCCGAGAAGCACGAGAATGACGACAATGAGGAGCACCAGGCCTAATCCCCCCGTCGGGAGATAGCCCCATTCCCGGCTGTGTGACCACCGCGGCAACGCACCCACGAGCGCCAAGATTAAAATCACAATCAAGATAGTTCCAAGCATCGTGTGCTCCTTCCTCCGTGACCTCAATCGTTCCTATTCCGGCACCCCGGCCCAGCGGCGGCCTGATTCTTTGACAACTTTCCGCGCCGGGCCGGGTTGCATTGGGTCACCGCGCTTCATGAACAGTCAGTTCACGTTCAGATAGAACACGATCGCGATTCGATCCTGGGGATACCTGCGGTTGTACAGGTAGTAGCCGTCCCCGGAATAGTCGATATACATGTCGTCGTCTTGGTACCAGTTGTTTGGCCAGTATTCCGGCCACGGATCAACAAGGCTGAACCACACGCCTCCGTACTCCATCCGCGGATACCCCCCAACCATGACCATAGGGAGCCTGTAGATGTTGAACCGGTGATCCCGCCCAAAGTAGGTACGGAACCGGCTTCCAGGAATACGGTAGCCGTTGTAGCCGCCACGTTGATACCAGGTGCGGTGCTCGTTCTGCCAGCTACGGGCGCGATACCGCTGCCAGAACGGCCCGCTGATCACTTTGCTGCACGAAGTTCAAGTAGATGCTGATCGCGATTCGATCCCGGGGATACCTGCGGTTGTACAAGTAATAGCCGTCTCCGGAGTAGTCGATATACATATCGTCGTTTTGGTACCAGTTGTTTGGCCAGTATTCCGGCCACGGGTCAAGCACATTGAACCAATAGCCACCGTACTGAAACCGGGGATACCCGCCAGCAATTACCATGGGCTGGCTGTAGATGCGGAACACGTGATTCTGGCCATAGTCTTGACGGAAACGGTCGGCCGGAACTCGATAGCCGTTATAGCCGCCGCGTTGTTGCCAGGTGCGGTGCTCGGTCTGCCAGCTCCGTGCGCGACGCTGCTGCCAAACGGCCGCCTGTTCACCTTGCGGCACACGTCGCTCTTGCTGTGAAGGCCGAGTGCCCTGCTGCTGTTGTTGCTGTTGCTGGGTCCGCTGTTGCTGTTGCTTCTGCTGCTCCTGCTGCTGTTGCTGGGTCCGCTGTTGCTGCTGCTTCTTCTGCTCCTGCTGCTGTTGCTGGGTCCGCTGTTGCTGCTGCTTCTGCTGCTCCTGCTGCTGTTGCTGCGTCCGCTGTTGCTGTTGCTTCTGCTGCTCCTGCTGCTGTTGCTGCGTCCGCTGTTGCTGTTGCTTCTGCTGCTCCTGCTGCTGTTGCTGCGTCCGCTGTTGCTGCTGCTTCTTCTGCTCCTGCTGCTGTTGCTGCGTCCGCTGTTGCTGCTGCTTCTTCTGTTCCTGCTGCTGTTGCTGCGTCCGCTGTTGCTGCTGCTTCTTCTGCTCCTGCTGCTGTTGCTGCGTCCGCTGTTGCTGCTGCTTCTTTTGCTCCTGCCGCTGTTGCTGCGTCCGCTGTTGCTGCTGCTTCTTCTGTTCCGGCTGCTGTTGCTGGGTCCGCTGTTGCTGCTGCTTCTTCTGTTCCGGCTGCTGTTGCTGGGTCTGCTGTTGCTGCTGCTTCTTCTGTTCCGGCTGCTGTTGCTGGGTCTGCTGTTGCTGCTGCTTCTTCTGTTCCGGCTGCTGTTGCTGGGTCTGCTGTTGCTGCTGCTTCTTCTGTTCCTGCTGCTGTTGCTGGGTCTGCTGCTGCTGCTTCTTCTGTTCCTGCTGCTGTTGCTGGGTCTGCTGCTGCTTCTTCTGCTGCTGCTGCTGTTGCTGCTTCTGGTCTTGCTTCTGTTGGGTGGTGGGCTGTTGCTGCTGCTTCTTCTGTTCCTGCTGTTGCTGCTGCTGCTTCTTCTGTTCCTGCTGTTGCTGCTGCTGCTTCTTCTGTTCCTGCTGCTGTTTATCTTTGTCTTGCTGCTGTTTGTCAGGCTTCTGCTGTTCCTGTGTCGGCGGCTTCGCCTCTAGTCCTTGTTGCCCCTGATGTGCGTACGTCGGGGCAATGGTTCCAAACACAAGAAACAGAACGGTAGTGCCGGTCACCGTAATGCGTCTCATAGACGTTGCCTCAGTTTCTGCGCGTTTCCGCGCCAGGCAGTCGGGGAGTCGGGCGCGGTTTTTCGTTTTTTGCGGTCGCTGGTAAACGACATGCGGATCTCTCCGCTGTCATTCATTCCACTTCACTCACATCCCACCGCGCATATGCGAGAAGGAATGAAACAGTCCAAATACATCGAGGAGCCACAGCACCACGGCGATAACCACGACCGCATTCAAGATCGCTTTAATCGTGCTTTGCATTGGTATGAAGCGGTTGATCAGCCAAAGCAGAACACCCACCACGATCAGAACGGTCACTATGTGAAATAGAGGCATGCGCTATTGACCTCCTTCTCCTCGCAGGCAGACCCGTCGAGCCTGCTCCAGGGTGTTGCGCCAGTGAGCCCTACTTCCCGGACTTGTTTCTCGGAGACTTCTTGTTCAGAGTGGAAAGGAGCGATTGCGCCGAGGAGGGCGGGCGAATTGCGCTATTGATTACGATGTCCTTCGCGGTGACTCCCTTTCCGTAGAGCCTCGCGTTGCCGTCGTTATCCGGGCGCAGCGTCGAGCCCCCCAGAGAAGCCCCGGCAAACAAACCGCGCGAACGTGAATAGGACAGAATTTCCGCTCGCATCGAGACATCCGTGGAGGCTGAAGCGCTCCGGCCTACCGGTCCGGCCGCGGCAGACACGTCACCACCGAGCTTGACCTGGCTGGTGAGAATGGAATCCGCCCCGCGCGGATTCATCACCAACAAGACAAAGTCTGTTGCCTGGCCTCCCAACTGAAAGCCGATGCTTCCACCTTCGAGCGCCATCATCGAAGGCGCGCTCCACGGTCCGTTGAAATTCTTGCCGCTCCGGCAAGTCATCACGCCGCGACCGTAGCTGCCACCGAACCCGATGGCAAATTTCATCACCGAAGGCAGAACGATGACGCATTCCGCCTGGTCCAGAACATCCGACGGGATATCATCGGGAATATTCAGAATTTCAATCATCACTTTGCCGGCATTCCTAATGCGATCGTTTTCGTCCTTTTGGGCAGACGCCGGCAGGCCAGCCAAGGCAATCACAACCATTAGCAGGAAGATTCTTTTCATTTTCGTGCTCCTTTTAGCCTGGTACCTCGGCGAGCGCGACTCGACTCTCCAGCCGGCCCTGCAACGCGGCGACTGGCCTCCGGTCGATCTGGTCTCCCTCCCAACTGTTACCTTGGGCGGTGCATTTGACGGACCAGCCCGGACGCAGTGAACAAGCTGAACGAAGTCATTGGGTTACGGGAAATCCAGACCCTTGGACGTATTGACGGGAGACCGTGGCTGCGCTTTTCTACGCACTCTTTAAGGGGGATTTCACCAGTCTGCGGCGCCGCCGCAGTGCAAAGGAATGCGAACCAGAGGCCTGCCGGGCCCCTTCCGCAGATGGACCGCACCGCGGCGGCTTCCCTACCTGCGGGCCCTTGACGGTCCTCGGCGTCCAGCCGGGACTTTCCACGGACTGAGTGCGGTCGGAAAAGCGGAACGGGAGAACCGGTACACCTTGCGATTCTTGCGGGACGGAGGTGTTGTGAGGCAGATGCGATTTGAGAATCGGCACACTTTTGGCGGGCAGGGGAACAAGAAAAAGGGCAAGGAGGCAGCGCGAAGGCGGGGAGGGAAAAAGCGGGTCTGGGATAGAACCTCGCAGGGCGAGAATGCCCCGTGCAACGGCAGGATCTACGTGGACTCTCTCGCGGAGCTCTCTGCGTTCCAGGCCGCACCGAGAAAGATAAGCATCGCGGAAAACTCCATCCATACCATTAGGCCGATCGCCGCAGCCAGGCCACCGTAGACAGGCCCATATTGCGTCTTCCGGACGTAAATCCCAAACAGCAGATTGAGTCCCCACCACAGAATCGTCGCCACCACGGCTCCCGGCAGGACGGAGTTCCAACTCGCCGCGCCTGGCTGCGCAAACCGATAAATCAAGGCCAGGACAAGTGTCTCCAGGATCGTCGCCAAGATCGTAAGGAGGATCGTCCAGAAGCCATAAGCCAACGAAGACTCGCCCAGTCCGTAAGTGGTCCATAGGCGCAATGGGCCGCCGAAGACGGTCAGCGCGACGGCCCCGAACCACACGACACTCGTCACCGAGAACAGAAGCAAAGCACGAAGCTGCCGCCCAAGAAAGGAATCGCCGCCGCGATCACCATAAATCAGGGCGATGCCTTTGAAGATGAGCTTCATCACTTGCGAGCCCACCAGCAGCATTCCAACCCAGCCGAAAAGCGCCAAGTACCAACTCTTCACTTCCGGGCGCAACAGAGTTTCGGATACCAGCTGCCAGCTGCCTGGGGGGAGGATCGTCGAGAGCCGCACCGCCATGTCCTGACCAGCCTTCCCTTCCAGAGAACTCTTCATCAGGCTCAACACAATCAGCAGGATTGCAAATAACGCCAAAAACATATTGAAGGCAACCGCCTGCGAAACCATGGAGCACTGTGGAATGACTCTTTTCAGCGTTCGGCGCAGTTTTTTTGCGAGAGAAATTACCATTGCCGGAGGATTGATCACTTTCCAGTGAGCATCGGCGAGTCCGCTCACCTTCGGGGGATAGCCGCGGCAGGAGAAGCACCGAGCTTCGCCAGCTCACTGGCAAAGAGGGGGTTTTCGGGGAATTCCGCGACGAGTTCCGTAAGCTGAACGCGGGCTATTTCCGGCTTCTTCTCGCGCAGTGCCGCCAGCGCCAGCAAAATCTTCGCAAACGGCTTCAGGTAGTGGCCCTGATCGGCGGCGATCTGGAGCTGCTGGAGCCCTAATTTCTTGTCGCCATGGATTCCAACGAAGCCAAGGAAAAACTTCTTGAGTCCCGGCAGACTTCCGATGATGTAATTCGCCGCGCCCAAGGTGAGGTAGGCGTCGGCGCCTTCCGGCGCGATTGCCAAAAGTCTCTTGGCATAGCTGTCGGCCTCTCGGATCATTTTCAGGCTGTCGAGCTGATGCCTGTCGATCAGGCTGGCATAGTCCGCCTGCATACCCAGGCTCAGGGTCATGGCGAACAAGGCGTTCGCATCGTCCGGGTTCTTCTGCAAAAGCGGCTGGGCCAAGGCCAGCGTCTGCTTGTCCGCGGCGAAGAATGCCGAGCGGAGTTCCGGGTCCGGTTTGATAGGGACCTTGCCCAGAAAGCGATTGTCGTCCAGGAAATACGCGGAGGTCAGCACGCCCTGCCGATAGCACTCCTCGAACAAATAGCTCGCTGCTTCCGCGGCGCTTCCAAGGGGATCTTCGGGGTGGGACTTCTGCCACGCCTCAAAGTGCTGCCTGGCTTCCGCGGGCTTCAGCTCGTAGAGAAGGTGAAAGCCGGCGTCGAGTTCCGGCACGTGCAAGGCGACAGTCGGAGTCTGCTCGGAGGCTGTCTGCGCCGCTCGAACATCAGGCACTCCCGCCACCAGCGCGCCGCATAGAAACAAAGCAAGAAATGAACGGGTCAGCGAAAACCGTGCGTGCATCGGTTCCCTGCGAAGCAGAGCAGTATTGATGCGATTATACGCAGGACACATTGCTCAGTCTAGACCCCGCAGCACAGGGGGCAGGACGGTTTTGGATCGCGCTCCTGGCCGCGTCGCCCCCTCGACCCTCCGTTGTAGTGGCCTCGGCGTACACCCACAATATGTCCGGGGTGCAGCTTTGCGCGGCTCTCTTTTCTATCCCCGCGGTGGATTGACGGGGTTAGCTATACGGACGGGAAAACTGCTACACCCCACCCGCTTGGGTGGGTTGGCGCTGTTGCGCTGTTAGGGGCGGTGGGCTTGGTGGCTGAACACAGTTGCAGGCTTCGTTCGAGCAAACGGCGCCGGGGCAAGTACCGGGAAGCAGTAACGCTTTGCCGGCACGGCGCGCCGCGAATCTTGCCGCACCCGGACCACCGTGATAGCCTGCGTCTTCTTCATTGGCGTCGCTCTCGCGGCGCCGGCTAGGGACGGATCCCTCATCCAGGCAGGTGCGAGATGAAAAAGACCTGGCTGCTCGCAGGAGTCGCCATCTTCTTTCTGACAATGGCGCCGGGAATGCGGGCACAGGATTTCTCCTTTTCTACCGATTTCGACGGCGTCGGCAGCGGCGCCGGCTTCACGCTTCACTTCGAGCACCCGACATTTTCCCATCCCTCCGGCGAGCGGCAGGAGAGCCGAGGCTCCTCGGACGGCGGCGAGTTCCGCCGCAGCTCGCGCGGATCGATGGAGTCGTATCTGGCGGAGCGTTATCAGGAGCAGTTGCGGGAAGCGCAACGCCGCGCCGAGGAGGAACGGCTGCGGGAGGCGGCCGAGCAGGCGCGGCGGCGGCAAAACGTCACCCGGCTCGAATCGTTGCTGCAAGAGCTGGAGCAGATGGAGAACGACGAGCCGAGCCGGCTAAAGCAAATGGAGTACGTCGAGCAGGTGCTGGAACTCGACAAACAATTCGAGCGGGCCAGGCAGGAGTATATGGCCACGCTGCCCTCCTATCGCCGGCGGCTGGGCTGGTCGCTGGACCACATCGTCGTTCCCCCGCCACGGCATCCGCTGCACTACCGCCAGATTCTGATCGAAGGAACGACGGACACGCCGGCGGAAGCCCGGAAACAGGCGGAAAGTGGGCTGCCGGACCCGTTCGAGGGGACGCCCTACGACGACGTTTTCGCCTTCGGTACAAGTGGCGTGGGCGATTTCGGGCGTTCGGCGCTGGACCACCTGCTGAGCACATTTCAAACGCTAAGTCCGGAGACGAAGCGGCAACTGGGCGCGCTGAAGGGAGCGACGGCGGACGAAGTGGTTTGCCACAGCAACGGCTGCGTCGTGGCCGAAGTCATGATCGCCACGGGACTGCTGAAGGTGAAGAAGCTGCGGATGCTGGGCGGCGATACGGCGCTTTTTGAGCTGTCGTACCTGAAGAAGCTGCAGCGCGAGCGGCACCTGGAGGAGATCTCGGTCTACGTGATTCAAGGAGACCGAGTGCCGCTGCTCGATCCCGGCTGGAAGATCATGGACCTGATGAGGAAGATCGGGCATCCGCTGAAGTCGTTCGGGAACCGGATGCCGGATTCGCTGGACCAGTATCTGGGGCTGACGCCGCGGCCGGGCTATCAGCCGGACGCGCCGATCCAGGTGCACACGCTGTCGTATCCGGCGGTTTCGGATTGGCACCTCATCCAGAAGCATCTCTACGAAAACTACGCGAGGGTGATCCGTGGCTGGCGGATGTCGGGCTGCCTTTCACCGGCGGGCGCGACGAACCGGCGCTGCATGATTTACTGAGGGAAACAAAGGACCCCATGAAACGAGGAATGCGCATTCTTTGTTGTACCGCCGCCGCGGCGCTGCTGGCGGGAATGGCGTCGCCGGCGCGCGCGCAGGAATATCAGCTCGGCATTAAATACGAACTGCCGAAGAACCCGGACCTGGCCAGTGAAGCGCGGTTGGCGGAATCGCGGTGCATGAACCCCCGAACCATGGTGCTGCAGGGCTGCGCCAACGGCGGGAACGCGGCGCAGTGCGAAAGGAGCGCGGAAATCGGTTTCCGGGAGTGCATCTCGGCGATTCCCGGAGCGCGGTTCGATTTTTATATCTGGCAGCAGAGCGAGCGGACGGCGCACTACCTCTTCGCGCTGACGCCGGAGGAGGCGATCTCGAGCTCGCTCGACCAGAATTTCAGCCACCTGCAGCCGGGAAACACGGTGTACAACCTGGGCGTGGAAGCGGAGATTTCCGGGGACAGTTGCCGGTTCCAGAAGAACGCGGACGGCACAACGGTCGAGATCCCGGACAGCGACTTTTTCTGCGCGGTGGTGAAGAACTACGCGGAAACGAACGACGCGTCGCCGCTGGAGGTGGCAATCAACCGGGATCAGGACAGTGTGGTGCAGGAACTGCTGGACCGGGCGGGGAAGGATTCGTCGCCGGGGTTTCAGCCACTGATGTACGCGGCGCGGCAAGGCGACGCGGAGCTGGTGCGGCTGCTGTACGAACACGGGAGCTACGAAGGGAAGGAACTGACGTGGGCGCTGGAGCACGCAGTATGCGCCGATTCGGAGGGAGCGGTGGCCTTCCTGGTGGAGCACGGCGCCGACCCCGGCAGCGCGGTGGAGGAGGCAGCGAGCTGCGGGAATGGGACAGCGCTGCGATACCTGCTGGCTCACGGGGCCGACGTGAAAAACGTCAATCTGGCCGGGATCTATCCCTGCCTGCCGGAGATGGTCTGCGCCCCGAGGCCCCTGCTGAGCCCCTTTCCCGGCGCCCGGCAGCCGAAGGGCATTCCGGAAAACAAGAAAGAGCCACGAACGGAAATGATCGAGTATCTGGTGACGCAGGGCGCCGACGTCAACGCGACGAAGGGATCCACGGGGGAGAAGGCCGGCGTGCTGGATTTTGCCGCCCGCTACGAGTCGCTGGATCTGGTGCGGTGGCTGGTGGAGCACGGAGCGCTGGTGAACGGGAAGGAGCCGAGAACCCTCGACGGTCTGATGATGGGTATGTATTGGGGATTCGGATCGATTCCGAGTCTTTGCGAGGCGATCAAGGGCGGCCATTGGGACACCGCCCGCTACCTGGTGGAGCAAGGAGCGTACGTGAACCTGCCTTGCGCGTACATGAACCTGGAGACGCCAGTCGGCCTGACCCTGGAACAGCATCGCGCCGACATGGTGCAGCTGTTCCTCACCAAGGGAAGATTCGCCTACGCGCAAATGGGCGGTGACTGTATCGATATGATCTGGGCCGCCCGAACGGGGCGGGAAGATCTCCTGCGGCTGCTGATCGAGCACAAGGTGTTCGTGGACGCCACCTGTGGCCAATTGACGGCACTGATGGAAGCGGCGAACGACGGGCAGGTGGAAATTGTGCGCTATCTGCTGGCGCAGGGAGCCAACGTCAAGCTGTTGACGAACGGCGAGACGGCGTTGGGGGTGGCCGCCGACAAAAACAAACTGGAGATTGCCAAGCTGCTGATCGCGCACGGGGCCGACGTGAACGAGCGGGGACAGGGCCACTGGTCACCACTGATGTACGCCGCCCACACCGGGAATCTGGAGATCGCGCAGCTGCTGCTGGACCACGGAGCGGAAGTCCAGTTGCGAGACAAGGATGGGAAGTCGGCGCTCGACTTGGCAGTGGAACAAGAGCACCCGGCCGTAGCCACGCTGCTTCGCCAGCACGGAGCGACGCAATAAGCGGCGCGAGGGGAAGCAAGGTGGCCATGGCGGCGGGTTTCGTCTTCGAGCACTTTCTGCTGCCCAACAAGAATCTGGAAAAGAGATGCGGGGCGCTGCCAACTGCAAAGCCGCCAAGCGCAGCGCGCCTCTGCCGTACATGTGGCGCATCCCTCAAGGAGGGAGAAACCAATTGCGCTGCCTGCAACAGAGCCGTAGCCAGAGAACGGATTACCGGGCTCGCACGGGTAGGGCGAGAGATTTCGCACAGTCCCGAGGCTGAAGCCCGCCGCGCCCGAGTCCCAGCGTCGACAGGCCGCTGCCCTGAAAGAGTGGAATCCCTGCGACAGACCGGCGTGGCTCACTGAGGGGTTCTATCGGGACAGGATTCAACCGCGACTCGCCAACGTCACCGTTCCTGCAATATCTGAAGCCTTGGGAATCTCTGAGCCTTACGCTGCGGCGATTCGTGCAGGTCGGCGGCTACCTCATCCGAGGCATTGGCAGGCACTCGCGGAAATCGTGGGGTTTGACCCATCTTGAAAGTTCTGGCTCGAATTCGCGACGCGTCACAATCCTTGCGGCTTCCACAATATCCCCTTCTTCAAGGCTTACCGAGTATAAATTGTCTCCCACATTGGGAGTGAGCGAGGGATGAACGTGGCTGGATAGGGCCGAACACCACGAGCCAAGGGTGTACAATGACGGCAGGTCTCGCACGGTGTCGCTGAACGAGGTAGACAGCACGAAGTTGGGCGATCCGATAGCAGTAGGCTTAGATTGTGTTATCGCCAATCGATTCAAAGTTGTCTTCCCGTCTTCTTGGTCATACGTCTGGCGTGAAAAACCGAAGGGTAGAGATGACTCTTGAGCAGAGAGCGCTCTTGGCCCGTCATCCTTGGCTGATCCTAGTGCTTTGTGCCTCGACCGTACTGTGTCCTCCGCTGGTTCACAGCCAGGAAAGGGATGTTTCGCCCCTCGTCCAAGAATTTGCCAATCAGAAAGAGTCCATTGCATCGAGGGTAGCCGCCGGTCGGGGGCTGGAAGCTCCTGGTCGTGTACCTATCAGGTTTGTACCGAAGATTACCGCGATCGCCCTGAACTCTCGCGAAAACAGTGAAGTTCGTCAGATCGCGATGCAAATCTTGGCAAGCGAAAATTCGGATGGAAGTTCAGCGCTCTATGGGCTCTCGTCGGTGTTGGCCGACCGCACTCAACCACTCGCAGTGCGGTCAGAGGCTGTCCGAACTGTTGGGGCCATCGCAGGTGCGGCGCAGGTCAGCCTCCCCGTCGACAAGCTGGTTGGTGTGTTGCGAGACAGGACAGATAGCTTGGATCTGCGAGTTGAAGTAGTCCGCTCGCTCGAAGCAATGCACCAAGCGGGACGAAAGGCGATCCCAGCACTTATTCAAATTGCAGCTGACAGAACCGAACCTTTCGCATTGCGTCTTGGCGGAATCGAGGCGCTGCAGCAAATCGCCCAAGGCGCGCACGCGGCCTTGATCGAAATGGAAACCATTTTTACCAGTGCCAATGAGAATGTCAACCTCCGTATGAAGGCTGCCCAGGCGATGGGGCCGATTGGAGTTGATGCGGAGGCCGTGCGTGACTTGATGGCTGTGCTCAAGGACCGGAGCGCGAACCTGGACCTGCGGCGTGCCGCTATTTTGCCGCTCGTAAGTCAGCAACCCGCCGCTACGGCGGCTGCAAGCACACTCGAAGGCATTCTTCGCGACAGCAATGAGGACGTTCAACTTAGAAGTAGAGCAGCCCAAGCACTGGGCATGATGAGAATCGCATCTGACCAAGACATTGCGGCAGTCATCAGGATTCTGGGCAGCGATCACGAGCCTACAGAACTTCGAGAACGTGCCGCCGACTACGCCGGAACGCTTGGATCGCGGGCTTCGTCTGTTGCTCCGACGCTTGCTCAGCTCCTTGCGAACCAAAACGAAGACCTGGTCTTGCGTCGCTTCGCTGTCTCCGCGCTCGGTATGATCAGGCGAAATGGTCTAGGGGTTCTAGCGAACCTTGACACGGTAGTGCAAAACAGAGGTTCCGACCTGGAACTCCGACGGCGCGCCACATGGGCAATTGGCGCCATCGGAGCCGACGACAAGTCAACGGATCAACAGATCATTCCGATCCTGATAGAGGTGCTCAAGCACTCAGAACGATCCTCAAACGATCCTCAGATGCGTCAGTATGCCGTCTCGTTCCTAGGAAACATGGACCCAGGGTCTTCCGACCTAGTTCACATTCTGAGCGAGACGGCTAAGAACGTGAACGAGCATTCTGAGATAAGGCGGGACGCAGCCAGTGCGTTGGGCCGGATCGGCAGCAACTATGATGCCGCCAGTGCAGCGCCAGTTTTAGCTATGATTCTTGAAGATTCTGGTGAGTCTTTACAGCTGCGTCAGGCCGCAGCTGAGTCGCTCGTGAAAGTACGACCAGGGTCTCTAACGACCGCTCATGCGCTGGTAGGGGTACTTACTAACCGCCAAGAGGATCCGCGATTGAGATCGTCTGCAGCTGTTGCATTGAGAACGATTGGAGTGGAGGCTCCATTCATTGCGTCAGCCCTGGCAAATGTGCTCAGGGATAAGAGCGAAGCTCCAGACTTGCGAGCGGTGGCCGCCCAGGCGTTGGGAAACCAGGGAGGAGCTGCGGAACCTTACCTCTCTCTTCTATTTAAAGGACTTGATGATCCGAACATCAACGTTAACGCAGCAGTTGGCTTATCCCGCTTTGCGCAAATAGCCTCCGCGGAGGGAGCCACAGACTCGATCAATATCCTAAAGAAGGCCGAAATTGCTCTAGAAATCAGACCCGGCCTAAGAAGCGCGGCTCCCCCGGGCGGCGAGTCCTTCCTAGTCACTATCCGTCAAGCAAGAGCATCGCTGGAACTCCAGTCTTTTTCCAAAGAGAAGGAGAAGTTGTGGGCATTCGTTTACGCGCACCTTTGGGTTGTCTTACTCGTTGCCGTCGTTGCGTTGTGGTATTTGGTGACGGCTATCTTGCTTTTGTTCCGTCCTCTGTGGCTACTAAAGCCCTCGGAGTACTTTTCGGATTCTCACATTATTCTCCGAATAAGCAAGGCAAGAATCCCACTTGAGTATTTTCCGATTTATCTGTTCCCCCGGTACCATCTCCGTATCCTGGATTCCTGGGTGCGGCATCACGCAGACACTGCTCGTAAGAACTTTGCCGAGTTATCTACAGTCAGTGAGAGGACAATCCGTGTAGACTTGCCTGTGCGTATCGACAGCAATCTTCTACAGAACCTTACTCCGCGCGACCTGCGCCGAATTTTCAATCGGAAACGAGCGTGCGTGCTAATAAGCGGAGAAGGTGGAGCCGGCAAGACAACTCTCGCTTGCCAGATTGGTAAGTGGTCTCTTGCCGACGATCCGGAAAACCGAATTTGCGACCACATTGTGCTCCCGATCTTGGTGGAGGGCGATATTAATCCAACGTCGGGATCTGGTTCGGACCTTCTACCGGAGATCGTTCGTGGCAAACTAAGGGATTTTCTTGGCATAGGTGAATCCCCTTCGCGAGCGATGGTAGCCAGCCTTCTCAGAAGCCGCCGAATTCTGGTGATTGTCGATGGGCTCTCCGAGATGCGTATTGAGGCTCGGCAAACATTACAGACCGAAAGTCCGACGTCCCCAATAAATGCCCTGGTGGTAACCTCCCGTCTTGATGAACGTCTGCAAGCAAGTGGCCAGACTTTGCTGGCTCCCCAGAAACTAGACCGGTCGGTTCTAGTTCATTTCGTCGAGGAATACCTGAGGGGCAGGCATCGGTTGGGGTTATTTCCGGGAGACGGTTTCCTTAAACTCTGCGTAGGGCTTAAGGCGACGATCTCCAATCGAGACATTACTCCCCTTTTTGCGAAGCTTTATCTTGAAGATGCCATCGAATCAGTTGACGCGGGTATAGCATTTTCTTTTGAGCGGGGGAATATTCCTCGACTGGTCCTGACGTATTTGAACAATCTCAACCGAAATGTTTCGAGCGCGAGGCTCGACGATGTTGATGTTCATAGGGCAGCGGAAATCGTGGCATGGGAGTGCCTAAAGGAACGTCTGAGACCCCTTCCTGCAAAGATCGCCGCCGTACGAAGCGCACTCGAAGAAGTTGGCGTCGCAAGAACCGCGCTCGATTATCTAAGGACGCAGTTACGTCTCGTCGAAACAGTGTCACTTGGAGAGGAGATTCGTTTCGTACATGATACCTTCGCTGAATACTTGGCCGCCCTGCATCTCATAGAGCAAAACGATTGTTCCGATTCCAAGTGGAGCGACTTTCTAAGCCGAGCCGACGAAGATCCCGATTCTCCTGGGACGATACGTGGCTTTCTGATGGCAGTCCGTGACTGTTATGCGTACCGATACGGCGAAGGCCTCGTAACGACTGAAATCTCGCGTTGCCTCGCAGGAGAATAGTAGCAGCTCATGGGTCTCTCGCCCACGCCTGTTCCGCCCTTGTGCCCGCCCGTCTGCTGACCACAAGACCTTGGGGGTGCAACTTTGCAGCTCTCTGTCTCCTATCCCCGCGGTGGATTGACACCGGGGATGGGGGGTGCCTACACTGCTTTTGGACAATCAGCCGGATCGGGTGAAGGGAAGGCCGTGCGAATCGGCCGCGGTCCCGCCACTGTGATCGGCCGGTGTTTCCTGTCCGATGGATGGACGCCCACGGCGGCGCTTGGCGCTGCTGGAAGGGTTGCTCGACTGGAGACTGTCGCAAGACCACGGGGGAGCGGCTTCAGGGGCTAAAGCCCCTGCCTGGCCGGAACTCTTGTCGGAGCTGAAGCTCCGACCCTCGAATTTTGATGGAGGGTTTTGCGGCGGGCTTTGGCGGGCGGGGGACACCTTATTCCGCGTTGTGCGGAAGGCCGTCAGTCAGGAAACCTGCCCGAGCCGTACTGAGCTGACACTCTCGCGGCCAAGAGTGTGGCTCTACGAGCCCCACTCCGCTTTGGGGCTTTTTTTGTTGCCTTCGAACACAAGACGGATCGCATGGCTGGCGGCGGTAATGCTTTTTGCCGGGATGCTCGTGTTTTTGGCCGGACCGGCGATGCATGCTGCCGGGCCTGGACAGGACACGAACGCACGGGCAAGAGTGCCCGTGCCACTTCCGGGCAAAAACGGACAGACAGGAATGTCTGTGACGCTTGGGGCGGAAAACGGGGGCAAGACGGGGGCTCAGGGGGGGCGGGCGCAATTTCGATCTGTGGTGGATGAGGTGGGGCGGCGAGTGGAGGTGCCGGTGCGGGTACGGCGGGTGGTTTCGCTGGCGCCTAACGTTACCGACATTCTTTATGCGCTGGGCGCGGGGGACAAAGTCGCCGGGGTGACGGATTTTTCGGAGACGCCGGCGGGGGCTACGCCGAAGCCCAGCGTGGGCGAACCGCTCGAGCCCAGCCTGGAACGGATCGCGGCGCTGCGGCCGGACCTGGTGTTTGTGGCACGGTCGATCAACCGGCGGGAAACCGTCGAATCGCTCGACCGGCTGGGGATACCGGTCTACGCGACCGACGCGCGAACGGTGGAAGAGATGCTGGCATCGATCCGGCAGATTGGGGCTTTGGTGGGAAAGCAGCAGGAGGGTGAGACGCTGGCTTCGAGTTTGCAGGCGCGGCTCGATGCGTTGCGGGCGCGGCTCGCGGGGCGGGCGGTGAAGCGTGTGTTTTTCGTTGTGTGGCAGGATCCGCTGATCACGACGGGGCGCGACACGTTTATTGCGGACGCGCTGCGATGGGCGGGGGCGCGGCCGGTGCTGAGGCTGCGGCAGGACTGGCCGCACGTGAGTTTGGAAGAGCTGGTGGCGCGGCAGCCGGAATATCTGATTTTTCCCGAAGCGCAAAACGAAACGGCGGGCGAGATCGTGCAGTCGTTGAAGAATCTGGCGGGATGGCGGGATTTGAAAGCGGTCGAGACGGGGAGGGTGATCGTATTGAGCGACGCGATCAACCGGCCGAGTCCGGTGCTGGTGGATGCGATTGAAGAGCTGGCGCGACGGCTGCATCCGGGCGCGTTTACGCAGCAAGCGGGGCCGAAGGATCCGGCGCCGTGGCATGGGCATGGGGAGGCTGCGTGGCCACGCTGAAACCGCTGACTTCGCGGCGCGTGGTGGGCGTGACGGTGCTGCTGGCGCTGCTGCTGACGCTGGTCGCGGTGGTATCGCTGCGGATGGGCGCGGTGCCGATTTCGACGCGGGACGTGGGCGGATGCCTGGTCGAAGCGGCGACGGGAAACACGGCGGCCATGACGGCCGACTGCCGGATGATCGTGCTGGATTTGCGGCTGCCGCGGGTGCTGCTGGCGCTGCTGGTGGGCGCGGCGCTTTCGGTGGCGGGAGCGGGATTCCAGGCGCTCCTGCGGAATCCGCTGGCCGATCCCTACGTGCTGGGGGTTTCGAGCGGGGCGGCGCTGGGCGCAATACTGGCGCTGCTGGTGGTGCCGCGAACTGACGCTCGGAACGATGGGCGCGGCGTTTGCCGGGGCGCTGCTGACGGTGGCCGCGGTCTATTTTCTGGGAAGACGCGGCAGGCAGCTGGATAGCTACACGCTGCTGCTCGCCGGGGTGATCACGGCGTCGTTTTTCTCGGCGGTGATCATGTTCCTGATGGCTACGCTGCCGGGCCGCGATTTGCGCGGGATGGCGTTCTGGCTGATGGGGGATCTCTCGTCGCCGCTGCCGGTGCGGATGGGATGGCTGATGCTGGTGGTGTGGATGGCGATCGGCGCGGTGTACACGACGGCGGCGGACCTGAACCTGCTGGCGGGCGGCGAACAGGAGGCGATGCATCTGGGCGTGAACGTGACGCGGGTGAAACTGGTGGTGTATCTGGCGGCGATCGCTGCTGACGGCGCTGGCGGTATCGGTGAGCGGGGCGATCGGGTACATCGGGCTGCTGGTGCCGCACGTGATGCGGATGCTATTCGGATCGGATTACCGGCTGCTGATTCCGGCTTCGGCGCTGGGAGGGGCGATCGCGATCGATCCTGGCGGACACGCTGGCGCGGACGGTGGTGGCGCCGACGGAGCTGCCGGTGGGCGCGATGACGGCGATTGCGGGCGCGCCGGTGTTCATCTATCTGCTGCGGAGGAAGCTGCGGATGAGCGCGGTGGACATACCGCTGCGCGGGCGAAGCCGAGGCGCGGCGCACGGAGCCGGCGCGGCTGGTGCGTGGAGCACGCGAGCTACGCGTACGATCCGGCGCGGCGCGACGCGCCACACTTCTCGCTGGAGCCGGTGAGTTTCCAGGCGCGACGCGGGGAGCTGGTGATGATCGTCGGGCCGAATGCTAGCGGGAAGACGACGCTGCTGCGGCTGCTTTCGGGCGTGCTGCGGCCGCTCGGCGGGCACGTGGAACTGGATGGGGCGGAAGTGGCGCGGCTCGATCCGCGGACACGGGCGCAGCGGATCGCGATGGTGCAGCAGGAGAGCCCGCTGGTGTTTCCGGTGCGCGCGGCCGAATACGTGCTGCAGGGGCGATATCCGTATTCGCGGCGGCTGCACTTCCCGAAAGAAGAGGATCAGGAATTGACGATGCGCGCGCTCGAGCAGGTGGGCGGGGCGCATCTGGCGGAGCGCTGGATGCAGGAACTATCGGGCGGCGAGAAGCAGCGCGTGGTGCTGGCGCGGGCGCTGGCCCAACAGCCGCTGCTGTTTCTGCTCGACGAGCCGACGCTGCATCTGGATATCGGCGGCCAGGTGGAACTGCTGCGGCAACTGGCTTCGCTCGCCGCGGGCGGCCACGCGACGATCGTCGTGGTGACGCACGAGCTGGGCCTGGCGGCTGAGTTTGCCGACCAAGTAGTGCTGATGCAGCGCGGGCGCACGCTCGGCGTCGGAACGCCGGCCGAGGTTTTGCAGGAAGCGATGCTGCGGGAAGTTTTCGAGGCGCCGCTGCGCGTGGAGATTGGGCCCGGCGGGCGGCCGCGAATCCGCCTGGAGGTGAGACCGGAATGAGCTGACACTGGAAGTACTCGACGTTTGAAGGCGCGCCAATGCGACGCCGCTCCGGCGGGAAATGGCCGGCGGGCGTTGCGCGATCCACCCGCGAACTTCGTGCTCGGGAAGACGGTGAAAAGCCGTCGCCGCCGCGCGACTGTAAGGCGGAACGAATGCCGAGGCGACACTGGCCCGCGAGGCCGGGAAGTCGCATCGGACATGCAATGCCGCCAAGCCAGGAGACCGGCGAAGTTCGCTGTCCGGCAAAAGAGCCTTTGTGACAACTGGCGAGCGTGGCCCTCAGCGGCTAAAGCCGCATGAGAAGGCGCTGCTTGCGGCACGGTTGAGGCCGTGCCCTCAGGAAAAACTGAGCTGCCACACGGACTCGGACGGCTGGCCGCACCATTGCGCGGCCGCGTTCGCCGGGCCCACCTTCAACTCTCGCGCGGGCGAGAGAGGAGGACTGCGATGTTCAGACGCCTTTTCGTTCTTGCCTTCCTTTTGGTGTGTTCCGTTTTTCCATCCTTTGCGCAAACGCGGGCGCGGCTTCGAGGGCGATTGTCGGATCCGAGCGGGGCTCCGATCGCAGGAGCGCTGGTGACGGCGCAGCGCTCGGGAACTACGCGTCGATACCGTGCAACTACCGGGGCGGATGGTCGCTACGAATTGGCGATGCCGCCGGGACGCTATTTTGTGCGGATCTCCGATGCCGCGTTCGCGGCGGTGGAGCGGACGATCGAGCTGCGCGCCGGCGGGCGCACCGAATGGAATCCGCGCCTGGTGCTCGAGCCGCTGGCTTCGACGGTGACGGTGACGGCAGATGCCGAGCCGATGCCGGTTGCCGACGCGACCGGGCCGGTCGATGTCGTTACGGCGAAGGAGATCGCCGAGCGGCACCAGGTGTGGCTTGCGCCACTGCTCTCGACGCTTCCTGGTGTGTCGATGGCGCAGCTCGGCGCGATGGGAGGGATCACGTCCATCTTCCTCGACGGAGGGAATTCGAATTTCACCAAGGTGCTCGTCGATGGCACGCCGGTGAACGAGCCGGGCGGCAACATCGACCTGTCGAACTACCCGCTCGACAACGTGGAGAAGATCGAGGTGGTGCACGGGGCGACGAGCGCGCTTTTCGGCTCGGACGCGATGACCGGAGTGATCCAGATTTTCACGAAGCGCGGGACGACGCGGGAGCCGCGGGTGAACTTCTACGCCGACGGCGGGAATTTCTCCACCTGGCACGCGGGCGGCGATGTGAGCGGGATGATCGGGCGGCTCGACTATTCGGCCGGGGCATCGTCGATCGCGACGCAGGGGCAGGGGCCGAACGACCGCTTTCGCGACAATTCGTATTCGGGGAGTGTGGGCTGGCACGTTTCACGGACAGACACGGTGCGGCTCTCGATGCAGACGAGCGCGAGCGACGCCGGCGTTGCGGGACAGACGCTCTTTCTGCCGTACGATCCAAACCAGCACGACGCGCTGAAAAACGTTTCCGCGAATCTGGCTTGGGATTTTCAGACGGGCAGCCGCTGGCACCATCATCTGGCGGCCAGCGAATCCTATCTGGGGGAGACATACGCGGATCTGCCGTATTTCGTTTCGCGGAACGAATACAACCGCGCGGGATTCGAAGAGCAATCGAGCTACCTGTTCGGCGATGGGGCGGTGACGGCCGGTTACGTGTATGAAGTGGAGAACGGCTTTTTCAGCGGGTTTCACGCACGGCGAAACAACCAAGCCGGGTACGTGGAAACGCGGATTCAGCCGACGCGGCGGCTGACGGCAATCGTCGGGGCGCGGGCGGAAGCGAATGCGAGCTTCGGGACGCGCGTGGTGCCGCGGCTCGGCATTTCCTACGCGCTGCGCGAGGGAAATGCGATGTGGGGGCCGACGCGCGCCTACGCTTCCTACGGGCTGGGGATCAAGGAGCCGTCGTTCTTCCAGTCGTTCGTCACCGATCCGTGCTTTCCGGGAAATCCGAATCTGCGGCCGGAACGCAGCCAGACGATCGACGCCGGTGTCGACCAGACGCTGGCGAACGACCGCGTGCACGTGAGCGTCAACGGCTTTCACAATTTGTTCTACGACATGGTCAGCTTCGGCTATGGAGCGGTGACATCGGCCTGCCCTTACGGCAGCGGGACCTATTACAACACCGACCGGTCGCGCGCGTATGGGGCGAGCGGGCGCCTGGAAGCGCAGCCGGCGCCGTGGCTCGTGCTGGTCGCCAACTACACCTACGACAACACGCGCGTGCTGATCGCGCCGAACGCCACCGATCCGTCGCTGCTGCCGGGCAACCGGCTGTTCCTGCGGCCGCTGAACGCGGCGAATTTCGTGGTGAACGTTTCGGCGCGGCGGATGAATTGGAACGTGGAGACGAGTTACGTGGGGCGGCGCACGGACAGCGATTTTCTGGGATTGGGCATGACGAGCGTGCCGGGTTATTTGCTGGTGAATCTCGGCACCAGCTACCGGATGGGCGCGGGCGTGAGCACGTACGCGCGCGTGGACAATCTGTTCAACCGGCATTACCAGATCGCGCTGGGATATCCGGCGTTGCGGCTCGGGTTCCGCGCGGGAGTGAGGTATAGCTGGGGCGGCGGAAGATGAGACGGGACGTGAGGGACAAGCAAAGGGGCGACCGCAGGTCGCCCCTACAACGAGCACACGCGGCTGGCGGGCCAAGAATTGGGCGGAAAGAAGCGGGGTAAGGTCCGGTGCCCTGTGGAGTGGAGGCATAAACGATGACGAGAGGAAATGAGCTCAGATCCACCGATTCGTTTGATGGGCGCGTGCGATTGCGGATTTACCGGGACATTGTTTCTTCCGGGCGTATGCCGCTGGCCGAACAGGTTGCCGCGCGAATGAAACGGCCAGTCGAGGACATTCGTGCGTCGTTCGAGAGGCTCGAGGCGAGCCACGCTATCGTTCTCGAAAAGGAGACGCGGGAAATTCTGCGCGCGGCGCCGTTCTGGTCGTCGCCGACCGGTTTCCAGGTGGAATCGGGACGACGATCGTGGTGGGCGAGCTGCATCTGGGACGCGCTGGGAGTTCCGGCATTGCTCGGACGCGAAGCGCGAATCCTGACGGCCTGCGGCTGTTGCGGCGAGGCGATGACGCTTTCCGTGCGGGACGGGAAGCTCCGAAGGGCCCTCGGCGTGATTCATTTCGCCGTTCCGGCGCGGCGGTGGTACGACGATCTGGTTTTCACTTGAAAGACGATGCTGCTCTTCCGGTCGGAGGAACACGTTGAGCGATGGCTGAGGCAATGGAAACGGCCGAAAGGGGCGACGCTCACATTGCGGCAGGGATGGGGCCTGGCCCAGGCGTGGTATGGCAACCGTCTTTCACCGCTTTGGCGGCCGAAGACGGCCAAGGAGGCTGAGCAAGCGTTTTGGCGAATCGGTTTGCGGGGCGATTTCTGGCGAATGGGGTGAGATGGTTCACGGTTGCGCCAGGGAACGCCGTCCAAACTTCGAAGGGTGACGAAATCTGACGGCGTTGCTCCGAGACGGGAAAGGCGCGCGGACAAGAATGTCCGCGCCACCGGGGGCCGCGCTTTACCTCGATGCTATAATCTTGAAATTGCCATGAGTCGAACCGTTGAAATCGGGATTTCGCCTGACGTGCTGGCGCGCTATGAGGCTGTAATCGGCCTCGAAGTGCACGCGCAGCTGAAAACGGCGAGCAAGATTTTCTGCTCGTGCTCGACGCGTTTTGGCGACGCGCCGAACAAGAACGTGTGCCCGGTGTGCCTCGGATTGCCGGGCACGCTGCCGGTGATCAACCGGCGGGCGGTGGAGCTGGCGGTGCGGGCTTCGCTGGCGCTGGGAGCGCAAGTGCAGCAGCGGTCGCGATTCGCGCGGAAGAACTACTTCTACCCCGATCTGCCGAAGGGGTATCAGATTTCGATGTACGAGCTGCCGCTCGCGACGGGCGGGCACCTGGAGATCGAATTCGACGGCCAGACCAAGCGGATCGGAATCACGCGGCTGCACATGGAAGAGGACGCGGCGAAGGCGCTGCACGAAGGCTTTCCCGATTCCGACCGCGCGACCTATGTCGATTACAACCGCTGCGGGATGCCGCTGGTCGAGATCGTTTCCGAGCCGGACCTGCGCAGCCCGGCCGAGGCGCAGGCGTATCTCGAGGAGCTGAAACAGATCCTTGAATACATCGACGTGAGCGATTGCAACATGGAAGAGGGATCGCTGCGGTGCGACGCGAACGTGAGCGTGCGGCCGCGGGGCGACGGGAAGTTCGGGACGAAGAGCGAGGTGAAAAACCTGAATTCGTTCCGCTACCTGGCGCGGGCGCTCGAATACGAAATCGAGCGGCAGATCGGCGTGATCGAACAGGGCGGCACGATCACACAGGAAACGCGGCTGTGGAACCTCGCAACCGGGCGCACGGAGGCGATGCGCTCGAAGGAGCACGCGCACGATTACCGCTATTTCCCCGAGCCCGACCTGCTGCCGGTCGAAATCGATCGCGCGTGGGAGCAGGGGATTCTGGCGGCGATGCCGGAACTGCCGGCGGCGCGGCGGGCGCGGTTTGCGGAGCAATACGGCGTGACGCATTACGACGCTCGCGTGCTGTGCGCGACACGCGATCTGGCCGATTATTTCGAGGCGGTGGTGAAGGCGGGCGCTCCAGCGAAGCCGGCCTCGAACTGGATTCAGGGCGAATTGCTGCGGCGGCTGAAGGAGACGGGCGCCGGGAAACCGGGCGAGCGCGTGGCGCCGGCCGAACTCGCGGCACTCGTTGCGCGCGTCGAGAGCGGGTCGATTACCGCGGCGAGCGGCAAGCAGGTGTTCGCGCGCATGTTCGAGACGGGCGATGGCGCCGAGAAAATCATCGCCGCCGAAGGGCTCGGGCAAATCAGCGACACGGCGGAGATCAGCGCGTGGTGCGCGAAATCATCGAGCGGGAACCCGGGAATGTGGCCAAGTTTCGCGCCGGAAACGAAGGCGTGCTGAAGTTTTTCGTCGGCCAGGTGATGCGCGCGACGCGCGGCCAGGCCAATCCCCAACTGGTGAACGACACGGTGAAGCGCCTGCTGGCCGGATGACGGCGCGGGCGGTTTCTGCGAACGGAGAGCGATGGCAGCGAAGCTGACAGTGGGAGATGCCGCGCCGGATTTCCGGCTGAAGGCGGACGACGGACGCGAGGTGACGCTGGCCGATTACCGCGGCCGCTGGCTCGTGCTGTATTTCTTCCCCAAAGCCAATACACCCGGTTGAATCCAGGAAGCGACCGAGTTTCGGGACGCGAAACCCAAATTCGACAAGCTCAACGCGGCGATCGCCGGCTGCAGCGGGGACAAGGTGGAGGCGCAGGCGAAGTTTCGCGACAAATTCTCGCTGAATTTCGCGCTGCTGAGCGATCCGGAATTCGAAGTCATCGAAGCCTACGGCGCGCGGCGGCTGAAGCACTTCATGGGCAAATCGGCGCTGGGAATCGTTCGCTCGACGGCGCTGATCGGGCCGGACGGGCGGATACGGCACCTTTGGGAAACGGCGCCTTCGAAGGGGCACGCGGCGCAGGTGCTCGAGGTTTTGCAGGGGCTTGCCGAGTAGTTCGGTTTTTCCTCCGAGTATTTCTTCCTTCCTGAAATTGAATTGGGGAACAAAAGCAGCCCGGTGTTCGGGCTGTGCCCGTCGGTACGGAGAAGTACGGATACCTGCGCGATCGAATGGCGGACGTAGTGTCGGGATCCTTCGCTTTGCTCAGGATGACAGGAGTGTGCGGCCCCAGGCCAGACTCTGAAGGATGCGCCACGGCTACAGGGTGCAGGTGATTTTGCCTTTGTGCTCTTCGATCAGCATGTTGTCGATCAGGCGGGTTGAGCCTATGAAGACGGCCATTACGGCGAGGCAGGAGCCGTGGAGGCGCGTGGCGGGCTCGAAGGTATCGGCGTCCACGATTTCGGCGTGGTCGACGACGGCTAGTGGTTCGGCGGCTAGCACGGCACGCATCTCTTCGACGAGCGGGCCGGCCATGCGTTCGCCGCGCTCGATGCGCTCGCGCACGGTGGCTAGCGAGCGGCTGAGAACCGTTGCGGCGGTGCGCTCGGGACCTTGCAAATAGGCGTTGCGCGAGCTGAGGGCGAGGCCGTCGGGTTCGCGGACGATCGGGCAAACGACGATCTCCGTATCGAGATTGAGGTCGCCGGCCATCTGGCGAATGATGCGGGCCTGCTGGGCGTCCTTGCGGCCGAAAAAGGCGAAGGACGGCTGAACGATTTCGAAAAGCTTCAGGACGACGGTGGTGACGCCGCGAAAATGGCCGGGACGCGAGCGTCCTTCGAGGCGCTCGCTGAGGCCCGCGACTTCGATACTGGTGGAGAAGCCCTTCGGATAGACCTCCTCGACCGGCGGCGCAAAGACGAAGTTTACGCCGAACGGATCGAGGGCCGCGCGGTCGGCGTCGAGGGTGCGCGGGTAACGGGTGAAGTCCTCTTTCGGGCCGAACTGCTTCGGGTTGACGAAGATCGAGACGACGAGCGTGGAGGAATGCTCGCGCGCGGCGCGGACGAGGGAGAGATGGCCGGTGTGCAGTGCTCCCATCGTCGGCACCAGGCCCACGATCGCGCCTTCGGCGCGCGCCTGGCGCGCCACCTGCTTCATCCAGTCGACGGTGTGAACGAGTTCCATCGCGCGCGGCGTTTCAGGCCGTTCCCTTTTCCCGCTCGCGATAGAAGACGATGAGATCGGTGTGCGGCGCCGCGGCGCCCAACTGGCGGAGCATCGTGACGATCTGTCCGCGGTGATAGGTGCCGTGATTGGCCAGGTGCTGAAGCGGCTGCCAGAGCGGCTGGGCGGAGGACTGGCCGGACATGTTGCGATGTTCGGTGACGCGCTCGAGATCGGCGGGGCCGAGGCGCGAAGTGAATTCGATCAGGTTACGATCGAGGTCCGTGAGCTTCTCGCGCAGGGCGGCGCGGTCGGCGGATTTGTACCAATCGGGCGGCGCGGTGGGCGAGCGGCCATGCCAGCGCTCGGTCCAGATCCACTGGGCGGCGGCGATGTGGGCGAGGGTTTCGCGAACCGAAGGGAAGCTGGAGCGGAGATCCTGGGTGAACTGATCTTCGGAGAGAGCTTCACACGACTCGAGAATGCGGCGGTTGGCCCAGGCGTTGTATTCGAACAGCAAGCGGCAGTCTTCCGGCGTCATGCGTGTCTCCTTTTTGTCTGGAGCCTGGTTCAAAACCCTGGCTGTCCGGACTTCAGGGGCTAAAGCTCCTGATTTTATGCGGTTTCTTGTCAGCCACAACCTGCAATTCTCACCAGCGCAGGCTCGCTTGCGGGGATTGCAGCCCGCAGCCACTACACATGCCTCGACAGTCCGTCTTCGTGGGCCACCCTGCCTCGGCGCGTTCGGGATCCTTCGCTTCGCTCAGGATGACAGAGTTTTGTGGCACTGGCGGCGGCCGGGTGAATCAGCGGCGCGGGCGGCCGGCGCCGGTCTGGCGCAGTTCCGACGGCAGGTGGAACGATTCGGCGTCGGAGGGGAAATCGCCGCTGTGCACGTCGTCGAAGAAGCGGCGCGCGGCATCGGAAATTGTACCGGCAAGGTCGGCGTAGCGGCGGGCGAATTTCGGTGAATGGCCGAGGCTGAGGCCGACGAGGTCGTGGAAGACGAGCACCTGGCCGTCGCAATCGGGGCCGGCGCCGATGCCGATGGTGGGGATGCGCAGCTCGCGGGTGATTTCGGCGGCGATTTCGCGCGGAATGGATTCGAGGACGAGCGAGAAGGCGCCGGCGGCTTCGATGGCGCGGGCGTCGTGGAGCAGAGCGGCGGCGGCTTCGGCGCTCTTGCCCTGTACCTTGAAACCGCCGAAACGATGGAACGACTGTGGAGTGAGGCCGATGTGACCCATGACGGGGATTTCCGCTTCCACCATGCGGGCGATCAGCTCGAGCCGGCGCTCGCCGCCTTCGAGCTTCACGGCGGCCGCTCCGCCTTCCTTTACCAGGCGCAGGGCGTTGCGCACGCCGTCCTCGATCGAAACGTGGTAGCTGCCGTAGGGCATGTCGGCGATGACGAGGGCGCGGCGAGCGGCGCGGGCTACCGGGCGGGTGTGATGGAGGATTTCGTCGAGTGTGACGGGAAGCGTGGTTTCGTAGCCGAGGACGACCATACCGAGCGAATCGCCGATGAGAAGCATATCGGCTCCGGCATCGTCGAGCAGGCGAGCGGTGGGGAAATCGTAGGCGGTGACGCAGGTAATTTTTTCTCGGGTTTCGTAACCACCGGCGGGAAGACGGGACTTGCGGGAAAGAATGTCGGGCACGGTCACGCGGCCGTTGCCCGCAGACGAGTAGGAACTCATGTGTCCTCCGGTGCCGTCCCCGTGAAATCCAGGGTACAGCCCAGCAAGGCCATCGTAGCACGGATGAGCGTGTTTCGTTGCCGGTGATTCGCGGCTTGTGTTGAAAAAGCGGCGTTTGGGGTTCGAGCAGGAAGATCGAAAGGCAAAAGATTTTCGGGATTATATACTTGACAAACCCACGTGATAAACGCGGACGTGGCACGAAGAAGGCTATGGTGGTGAGCCTTGTCGAGCGCGGCGGAAGAGTGCGGTCCTTCCACAACGAAGTTGTGACCGCGAAGACGCTGAAACAGACCGTCCGCGAGAACGTGCATCCCGAAAGCCACGTCACGACGGACGAATTCTCTTCCCATCGTGGTCTTGGGCGCGAATTCCGACGTCACAGCACGATTCGCCACGGCTGGCACATTTACAGCCGGAGGGAAGGTGACGTTTTAATTTCCGGCGTGTATCACCACGTCGGGAAACAGCATTTGCACCACTACCTGAGCGAATTCGATTTCCGCTATAACGGTCGCAATGTAGGCGATGGACAGCGGAACCTACTGGCGATCAAAGGAGCGGATGGAAAGAGACTCATGCTGCGGGACTCGAGCGTAAAAATTAACTGATTGCAGCGGTCGACACAGGGAATATAATCTCAGGGTGTCGACCGCCATGTCTCAGCTAAGTCTTTCATTTCCAAAGCACATTGCGCTGCTCTCGCCCGATGAGATTTGGGAAAACGCCAGTGCGGACTTGATTTCCTCGATTGCAGAGGATCGCCGGATTGAGCGCAAACCTCCTGGAATTCATGTCGACAGCTTAAGCGAATACTTCTCCATGTGGGCTAATACCGTCCCGGATGGCGGCCTGATTGCCGTAGGCGTGGAGGATCGCGGGAAGATTTCAGGCTGCCATCGGCTATCGAATAATCAGGTAAATGATTTAGAGAAGGCGCCCCGTCGACTGTGCCCAGACGCAAGAGTCGACAGCAAGCGGGTTGAGGCCTTGTCCCATAACGGAGAGCCTAGTTTCATTCTGCTATTCAGGGTAGGGTATCGCGAGGATCGAGTAGTCCGAAACCACCAAAGTGAAGCGTTCATCCGCTACGGAGACGAAAAGCACAGATTGACGGAACCAGAGATACACGAGCTTGAGATTGATAAGCGACAGGTCGATATTGAGAAAGAGGCCGTGCCATTGACTTACCCGGACGACTTCGACGGCGACCTAGTCCGGCGATTCATCGAAGGCGTGAAGAAAGTTCATCAACCACTCCAACAATACAGAGACGTAGAAGTCTTGCAACAGCGCCGTCTCGGTACTGTGAAAGGCGGCTCTTTCATACCAAACGCAGCGTGCGCATTGGCGTTTGCCCGCGACCCTGTCCCTTTGTTTCCTGGATGTCAAATTAGGTTTTTGCGCGTCGACGGCGAGTTTGAAAAGTCCGGCGCGGACTACAATGTGGTTAAGACGATCCCGCTAGAAGGCCCTGTCCCCCGACTTCTTGAGCAAACGGCCGAGCTGTTATCGGGGCAGCTGCGTGATTTCTCTCGCATGGGCGAAGACGGGGTGTTCTACGGCGCCCCGGAATACCCGTATGCAGCCTGGTACGAAGCCTTGGTAAACGCTTGCGTGCATCGCTCCTATGGGCTGAAGAACATGAATATCTTTGTGAAGATGTTCGACGACAAGCTTGTCATCGAGAGTCCAGGCGGGTTCCCTCCGTTAGTCACGCCAGAGAATATCTACACGATGCACCATCCTCGCAACCCAACCTTAATGCGCACCATGTTTTACATGGGTCTCGTGAAGGAACACGCTGAAGGTACAAAGCGAATGCGGGACACCATGAAAAATATGAAGTTGCCGCCCCCAATTTTTGAGCAGACTCAAAGTGGCATTGGGAATGCCGCAGTTAGAGTGACCCTGCGAAATGAGATTAAGCAACGAAAAGTATGGGTCGACAGCGATGTAACCAGCCTTCTTGGAGAAGCCCTATCACGGAACCTCAGTAGCGAGGAAAAGCGCGTTCTGAATTTCGTTGCCGAATATGGAAAGATCAACGTAACACAATGTCACCGCCTAATCCCCAGCCTAGCCAAGTGGCATTCGGCTAAAAGGCTATTGGTTAAGCTTGTCGATAAAGGATTACTCAAACAGGTTCACAGCGCGGCGGTCATCCGCGACAATAAAGCTCACTTCGTCCTTCCAGAAGCATTCCGGGCAGAGAGAAAACGATGATTGTCTAAGACAAGAAGATAAGTAATTCCAAACCGATCCCGCACATTCCGCTACCCTTCAAAGAGGCGATTCAGGATGTTCTACAGGTCAAGCCTGAGCCGAAAGGCAAACCAAGGCGTCGAAAAGCTCGCAAGACGCAGAGCTAGTAGCGCGGGAACCGTTTGATTTTGGTCGTTTCCTCAAACTGAATATCGGCAGAACGCATGTAGCTCAGTGACTCGGCTACACGGTATCGCTTTGGGGATGACTGGCGTACTTGGAGCCACACCCTGTTTTTGCCGTCTTTCTTTGCGGCCCTGAACGAACCGTAAACTTGGAGGCCGTGAAATTCGGCAAGAAGCTGCCCTTTGATCTTTGGATGCTGCTTTTTGTTGTCGGCCATTGGCGCATACTAGACAATTCCCTTCGGGTCTGTCAAAGGGATAACCCCGAAGATTTTAACGCAGAGTGCACGGAGATAGCGGAGACGTGTTTCGGAGTGCGGGGCGAGATCAGGCTTCTTCTATGGGCTCCGGGTGGATGGTGACTCGGTCGATTTGGGGGAAGCGGCGGCGGACGTTGTCCTCGAGTGCGGCGGTGATGTCGTGAACGCGGGTGATGGGGAGATCGCCTTCAAGGGCGCAGTGGCAGGAGACGAGGACGCGACGCTCGACGCTGCGGGCGAGGATCTCGATGGCAATCGACCAGCCCGGGATATTCGCCGCGGAGCATTTCGAGGTGCTGCTGGACGGCGGTCTCGAGGTCCCTGAGCTGTTTTCCGCCGGGAATGTGCATGCCGAGCGGCTCGATGTGGATGTTGACTACGGCGCCGGACGAGAGCTCGCGGCGGATGCTCTCCTCGAGCTGGGTGGCGCGGTGGTGAGCCTGGCGGAGCGAGAGACGCTCATCGACTTCGAGATGAAGGTCGACGAAGAGGCGGCCGTCGAGCTGCTGGGCGGAGATTTCGTGAATCGGCATATCGGCGCGAAGGGCGACGGCGCGAATGACATCGAAGAGGTCTTCGGTCGAGTCGCGGTGCGGCTCGACGTGGACCATGACGTCGCCGGTGACCAGGCGATGAACGCGCGCCTCGACGGCATCGCTGAGGTCGTGGGCCTGCTCGACGCTGAGGCGGCGAGGCACGGTGATGGTGACGTCGACGAAATGGCGGTTGCCGGCGCGGCGAACGCGGACGCGCTCGGCCGTGAGAACGCCCTCGGCGCCTTCGACCGATTCGCGAATGCGCTCGACGAGGCCGGAGGGAGCGGCGTCGAGCAGCGCGTCGACGGTGCGCTTGCCGAGGCGCGAGCCGATCCAGAGAATGACGCCGGCGACGCCGAGCGCGGCGAGCGGATCGGCGTAAGCCAGCCAGGGAGCATGCAGCCGATCGCCGAGCCGAGACGGCGGCCATGCCGACGAGCACGACGAGCGTGCTCCACACGTCGGTGGAAAAGTGGAGGGCATCGGCTTCGAGCGCGTCGCTCTGGTAGAGGCGGGCGACGCGGGCGAGGCCGCGCGAGCGGCCGTAATCGATGGCCATGGCGAGGCCGAGAATCAGGATGGCGGCGATGCTCGGGCGAAGATGGGCCTGGGTATAGAGCAGGCGGCGAAAGGCTTCCCAGATGATATAGACCGCGGTGAGCAGGAGCAGGCCGGTTTCGACCAGGGCGGAGAAATTTTCGACTTTGCCGTGGCCGTAGGTGTGGATGGTGTCGGCGGGCTTGTCGGAAACGCGGACGGAAAGATAGGTGAGGACGGCGGCGACGAGATCGAGGCCCGAGTGCAGCGCTTCCGAGAGCACGCCCAGGCTGCCGGTGGCGGCGGCAAGAAACACCTTTAGCGAAACCAGCACCACTGCGGCGAAAACCGAGCCCAGCGCTGCCAGTTTCTTTTCCCGCACGGCGTGCGCGGTGTCCATCGGTCGAAAGCGATTATAAGCTACCGCCGGGCTCGATACGGAAACGCGGCCCGCGGGGCGGGGATTCTGGCGCGTGGGTGAACCGCTGCCGTACACTCGAAGCTTCCGTTTGCCGGGGACAAAATGGGTGCGGCGCGAGGGGGCATTCTGAAAGGCTGGAATTGGGGCCGGATCGGCTGGGGCTTGCTGGCGGCCGCGGTTGTGTTTCTGGCCGTCGAGGGATGCTGGATCGAGCCGAATTCGGTGCAGGTGACGCACTGGACGATCGAAGACCGCCTATACCCTCCGCTGAAGATTGCGCAGCTCAGCGATTTGCACGTGGTGCGCTTCGGCCACCGCGAGCGGGAGGTGGTTGCCATCCTGAAGCGGGAACGGCCGGACGTCGTCGTGATCACCGGGGATTCGGTGGGGACGGGTTTGCATTACGACCGTGTGCATGCGGTGCTGAGCGCGATTGCGGCGACGCGGCCGCCGCTCGGCGTCTGGGTGGTGCGCGGGAACTGGGAGAACTGGCATCCGGTGCGGCACGAGCGGGAGTTTTATACATCCGCGGGCGTGCATTTTTTGCTGAATCAGGGCGCGCTGATCCGGCCGGGCGTGTGGCTGGCGGGACTGGACGATCCCTGGTCGGGCCATGCGAATCTGCATGAGGCGCTGCTCGGCGCGCCACCGGGCGCTTACGTGATTGCGCTTTTTCATTCGCCGGCATACTTCGACGACGCGGCGGGCAGATTCGATCTGGCGCTCGCGGGACATACACACGGAGGGCAGGTGCGGCTGCCATTCATCCGGCCGTTCTGGCTGCCGGGCGGGTCGGGGCGATTCCTGGCGGGCTGGTATGCGGAGCGGGGATCGCGGATGTACGTGAGCCGCGGCATCGGGTGGTCACACTTTCCGATTCGGCTGAACTGCCCGCCGGAGGTTCCGATCATTACGGTGCGACGGTAGCGGCGGCAGAGGCTTGAGAGTCGGGCTGTGGCTCAGCCTTTCGTCAGGGCACGGCTTCGGTCGACGGCATTCGCGATTTTCATCGAACTGTAATCAGGACAGCCGCGCAAGGAACGGCCCGATCGCTGTTTGCCTGAACAACTTACCTCCCTGTCCGACATTTTGTCCTCTTTTTCCCTCTTCCGGCGCAATTCACCGAATTGTCATGGGCGTGTAACCGGGGCGGTTGCCTGCGCGGGTCAGTATCTCAGCGAATTTTGCGCTCCATTTCCGAAGACTGAATGTGAGGAGGGAATTCGTGAAAGTGAAAGTGAGTCGTCTATGCCTGGTCATCGTGAGTTGCGCGCTGATCGCGTGGACTCAAGGGACGGGAAAAATCAGCGGGAAAGTGGTGGATGTGTCGGGGAGCCCTGTGGCCGGAGCCAGCGTCACAATGACCGATCTCACATCCGGAGCTGTGGCCCATGCAAAAACGGCGGCTGACGGGCAATTCAGCGCAAGCAGTCTGGCGCCCGATCACTATCTGGTAACGGTCGAGAAGCTGGGCTTCAACGCGTTTATACAAAGAGTTTCGCTGGCGACCGAACAATCCGTAGTTGTCAAAGCCACACTGACGGTGCAAACGCTGGCGCAATCGGTGGTGGTCCGCGGGACGGTGGTGCCGGGGGCGACGCCGCAACCGACACGCGCGCAGGTGTTCCTATCCAATCAAACGATTCGCGTGCTCGACCGCAAACAGCTCGATGCGGCGGGGCCGGTGGCGGGCGGTGCGCAAATGATTGCTTACACGCCGGGCGCCAATGTGACCGGCTACGGGAACACGGGCGCGCAGAAGTACACGATCCAGCTGAACGGCGTCAATCAGGGCTGGGGCGGCTATGGCGGCAACACGGGTCCCGGCTCGCTTGGAATCACTTTTGACGGCGTACCGACGGCGGACGTGGCCACCGGTTTGTGGCAATCGGCCACGATGCCGCAAAACCTTCTTTTGCAGAACCTGTCGGTGACTTACGGACCGGGCTCGCCGGAGCACCGTTTTTACACAAACATCGGGGGAAGCGTGGAGTTCACGCCGGTTCAGCCGACGGTGAGCCGGCACATGAGCGTTTCGGCGACTTACGGAAGTTACAACCAGAAGAACATCGCGTTCGTGCTGTCGACGGGCGGCTTCCATGGCTGGTCGTCGGTGATCGCGGGCGGCGTGGGGAGCGGCGACAACTTCCGCCAGGCGCCGGACGGATTCAACAGCCCGAGCAAGGATGGGGCGGTGTTCGGCAAGACGGTGCGGATGTTCTCCTCTGGCAGCTTCGAACTGGGCGGCTACTATGTGAAAAGCAGCGGGTACCGCGCTGAAGTGATCCCGGCCACCGACCAGGGCATCATGGTCGACGGCAAGAGCTTCAGTCAGGCGACCAGCGGCTTTTACAGCACGCTGCCCTACAACGCCTACAACAAGCATGACACGAACCTGATGTGGCTGGTCTACGGCCGTGAAAACCTTCTGGTGAATCCCACCACCACGATCTCGAACATGACCTGGTACATGCACGTCCGCCGGCTGCACAACCGGCTGAACGACATCTTCGCCTCGCCCGGCCAAACGAACGAGTGGAACAATCCGTATAGCGACGCTTTCGGCGACGAACTCTCGATGACCCAGATTCTACCGATGAACACAGTGGCCGTTGGCGCCTACTACATCCACGAGCTGTATAACACGCGGAACCTCTTCTACGATCCCACCCAAGGCGGTGCCGGGGCTCAGGAGCTGGTGAACGTCGGCGCGAAGATCCGGTCCGGCTACTTCAACCAGGACGACGTGGCGCTCTACGCTCAGGACGATTTTCACCCGATCCCGCAGTTGCACATTACTCCCGGCGTTCGCCTCGTCGGGTTCCAGAACGGGCTACAGCGACAACGCCGCGCGGGACTTCACTTTCGCGCCCGGCGTCGTGCTCGGCACGCACTGCTCCCTGTATCCCATCGGCCAGGATCCCTACCTCAACATCTTTGGCTCGCCGAACACAAAGGAGCAGGGATCGATTTGCGCCTCCCATGCGAGCCGCTCGGACGTGGAACCTTCGATCAACGCGTCGGTGATACCGCTGTCCTGGCTGAGTCTCTACGGCGGGTACGATGTGGAGTACCGTTCACCCTCGGTGGGGGGCGGCGGCGGAATGTTCCAGCAAGTCAATCCGGCGAGCTATTCACTGGCGAAAGGCGCCTACTCGCAGGTCGGCTTCAAGGTGCATTTCACCAACGCGCCGGCGCTCAGGAACGTGCTCTTCGGCGCCGCTTACTTCCACCTGAATTACACGAATCAGGAAATCGATATCGAACTGGCGAACGGAGACTATATTTCCACCGGCGGCAGCTCCACCTATCACGGCGTAAATGCCTACTTCGACGACGATCCCGCCTTCAACCTGCATATCTTCGGCAACTTCACCGGGCAGGCATCCAACTACACCAATTACGTGAATGGCGGACCGAGCATTTCCGCGTGCCAACAGCAGAACCTGTCCTGCACCGTTTACAACAACCTGCCGGTTTCCTACGTACCCAATTCGACGGTGAATATCGGCGCCTATTACGGGATCTCACGGCACGAGCACGTGCTGATCGAGCCCCGCTTCTGGTATCAATACGAGGGGGCGCAGCACATGTTCAACAACGTGACAGGCACGCCGAGCAATCAAACCATGGCGGGGTACGGCACGGCCAATCTGTCGTTCGTCTTTCCCTACAAGTTCATGAATGTGAGCCTTTCGTTGATGAACCTGTTCAACAAGCAATACAACGAGTATGAGTACATCAGCTCGGGCGGCTATTACGGCACGCCGAACGGAGGCTATGTGCTTGCGTATCCCGGGGCGCCGCTTTCGACCTACGGCACCGTGAGCTTCCACTTCTAACGGGATCGGTGGACCCCCCTCCACCGGCCGTCGCGGCGTCTTCGGGCGCCGCGACGGTTTTTTTTTGGCGAAATCATGCCGTTTCCCTGATCACGAAGACGAGCACCGATCCGCTCTAATCCGTTGGGGCGGGTTGGAAACCTGCCCCTACAGGATCGCATCGGGACGTGTACTGGAATGCGTCTCCAGTTGGAACCGAGCCGTCGCAGGTCGGACGATTTTGCACACAAGCGCACGGGCAAGAGTGCCCGTGCCACGGGGAAAAGCTCTCGGCGGCAGTACCTGGGGCGAAGCGAATGTTGCTCTCGGCGGGAAAACGGCGCGCGGCCAGGAGTGGCTACGCTACTTGAGGTGGGCGTATTCGGATTTGGCTTGCTGGAGCAGCGCTAGATTGGGGTCGGCGTCGTGCCAGAGGGCGAGGAAATTCTGGTAGGAGGAGCGGGCGGCGGTGGTGTCGCCAGCCATCGCTTGGGCGCGGGCCAAGCCGAGCTGAGCGAGGGAGCCGATGGGGAAATTCGCGACGAGGCCGCGATGGTTCAGGATTTTCTGGAAATCGACGGCGGCTTGCTGGCCCTGTTTTTCTTCGAGAAGGGCCAGGCCGCGCAGATAGGTGGGATACATCGTGTCAAAGCTGTTGAAAGGAACTGCATTTGCCAATTCGTACGGGGCGGCGGCCTGGAGGACCTGAACGGCCTGGGCGGCATCATGATGATCGAGAGCAATGGCGGCGCGGATTGAGGGCAGCCAATAGGCATTCAGCATCGTATCGCGCGGATACGCCTTCGCGAGGCTGTCAGCGACTGGCTGGGCGGTGGAAGCGTCGCCGGCGCGAGCCAAGGCGAGAGCGGCGACGGCCTGAGTATAGCGATCGAGATTCGGGGTCTTCAGCAGATTAGCGGCGATCTGGCGGGCGCGGGCGGGATCACCGAGTTCGACTTCGTGGAGAGCGGCATCGAGGTTCCAGACCCAGGCATCCTCGCCCATGCCGTCGCGCTGGGCAGCCGCAACGGCCTGCTGATCGAGAGTGCGAGCCTCGGCGAGATGGCCGGCGTAGGCAGCGGTATCGGATTCGAGGGATAGAAACGCATCTTCCGCGCCGACCTTCCCTACGGCCCAGGCAGCCTGCTGTTTCATCGTGGCGGCGTCGTGCTGGAGGAAAGCGAGGAGATAGCGGTAGACGTGAATATAGGCGGCGTCGAGGTGACGGCTTTGGGCCCGATCGAAAGTGGAACGCGCCTGGTCGAACTGACCCAACGCGATGTAGGACTGGGCGAGATTGCCGAACGCGACCACATCGTCGGGGTTGAGGCGGATGGCTTGGAGGGTCTGGTTGACCCCCTGGTCCCATTGTCCGGCTTCGGCGTCCAGGCTGCCCATATCTACGTATACGATGAAATCCCGCGGGTAGGTTTGCTGCCATTGCAGTAAGGCCTGGCGCGCTTGATCGAGGTCCCCCAAGGCGGTCAGATAGTACATGCTCAGGATGCGGAAGCGTTCGCGCTCGGAGACGCGATTGCGGAGGTCGTAGGCTTTGGTGAGGTTTTGTGCGGAGAGGCTGTACTCGCCCAGGTTCGAATAGGCGACGCCCAATGCCGCGTACGCTGCCGCGAAATTCGGGTCGAGTTGCACCGCTTGCTGAAGGAAGGGAATCGCGTTGGCATCACCGCTTTCGAGCATGGTTTTTTCCGCCGTGCTGAAAGCCTTGAGGGCGGGAAGCGAGGAGGTGGTGGCCTCGGCCAGCGGGGTATTGAATTTCTGAATCGAGGCGAGCGATTCGCCAAGGCGGCGGCGGAGCCTGGTGACGGCGGTGCCGAGCGCGGCCAGAACATCTTCGGGCCGGTTGGCGGTGACCTGCTCCTGCGCGATCGGATTGCCGTTCTGGCAGTCGACGGCGTTGAGTCCGATGACGTATTGGCTGCCGAGCATCGAGATCGAGCCGCCGATCGTGGCGGTGCTCGAGGTGCGTTCGCAGATTTCCCGCGCGACGTCGCTCGTGACCGGAGCATTGGCGGGGCTGCCCATCAGGCGGAGGGTTGCCTGCACTTGCGGGGCGGGCAGAACGTTCAGAAAGGGCGATTGCTCGAGCTGGACTTCGAGCGCTTGCTTGAGCGTGCCGTCGAAAACCGATTGGCCGGTGGTGTTGGAGAAATCGGCGAGGACGATGGTGTCTTTCTGGGTGAGGACCGGGTTCCGATGGGCGAAGAAGAGGAAATAGGAAGCGGCGGCTGCGGCGATCACGACAACGCCGATGGCGGGCCAGAGCCATGGTTTCGATCGCGGGGCGGCTGGCAATTCGGGGCGCGGTGACTCCGCCCCTACGGGAATGCTGGCGGGAGTTGCACCGCTGCTGCCTTGTGCGCCTGGCACGGGGGATGGCGGAGCATCGGGGGCGGCCGGGACCGCAGCGGCGGTGATGGCGGCGGTGAGGCGTGTGGACGTGCGGCCGGAATCGAGATCGCGTTTGACCCGCTGGAGTTCGGCGCGGAGATCGGCCGCGGTCTGATAGCGCAGATTTGCGTCCTTTTCGAGGGCGCGCGCGATCACCCGATCGAGTTCGGCGGGAAGTTTCGGATTGACCTGCGACGGCGGAGCGGGCTCGCTGTGGAGGATGGCGTCGAAGGTGAGGCCGGCTGTCGAGGCGGAAAAAGCTGTGTGGCCGGTGGCCATCTCATAGAGGACGGCGCCGAAGCTGTAGATGTCGGAGCGGTTGTCGAGATCCTCGCCGCGCACCTGCTCGGGCGACATGTAGGCGATCGTGCCGACGGTCGAACCGGGGCTGGTGAGCATTTCGGCGGCGGTGGCGAGGGTGGCTTCATCGGAAGCGCCGGAGTGAGCGCGGCGCTCGGCGGCGACCTTTGCCAGGCCGAAATCGAGCAACTTGGCGTGGCCGCGGTCGGTGATGAAAATGTTCGCGGGCTTAATATCGCGATGAATGATGCCGCGCGAATGGGCGGCGTCGAGAGCATCGGCGATTTCTATGGCGATTTCGAGCTGGCGATCGACGCGGAGGGGGACCGAGCCGATCACGCGATTGAGGGGCTTGCCCTCGAGCAGTTCCATGACGAGGAACGGTTTGCCCTCCCATTCGCCGACATCGTGGATGGTGCAAATGTTGGGATGATTGAGCGAGGCGGCGGCCTGGGCTTCACGGCGGAGGCGCTCGAGCGATTGGGGGTTGCGGGCGAATTCGTTGGGGAGGAATTTCAGGGCGACGAGGCGATGCAGGCGCGTATCTTCGGCTTTATAGACGACGCCCATGCCGCCGGCGCCGAGCTGTTCGATGATGCGGTAATGCGAGATCGTTTGGCCGATCAAATTCGCTGCCCCCGCTGAGGCTGAATCCTACGCTGAGCGTTGATGAGCGTCAAGAAGCAGCGGGAAGGGACGATTTTTTTGAGGGTGGCACAAGAATGGGAAAGGCGGGCGGCCAAGATCCCAACGCAAAGAGTCGGGATAGGGCGCCGGTGCCACATCAAGGGCAGGTCGCCCCGGGCGATACTGGCGGAGAAGTGCGGGCGACCGCAGGTCGCCCCTACCAAGGCTGCTCGGGTTAAGTCTACTTTTCCTTCAGCTTCAGTTTTCCTTCGGCCTTGTTCTCTTCGAGGAAGGCGCGCAGGTCGGCGGCGTTGTCGAGCAGGCGAATCCATTGCTCGTAATAGAGTGTGACCGGGAAGCGGCCCAGGCCGTAGACGCTCACGCCACCTTTTTCTCCGACCTTGAATTCGAGCTTGCCGGAGCGGCGCGTGCCGGACTGCTTTTCGAGTTCCACGACTCGTGCCTTCAGCTCTTCATAGGATGGCTCTGCCATTTTTTCTCTCCGTCGATTTTCAGGAAGATTCGCAACTTGCAGCGCCGGGCCTGTGCCTGGCACATCTTCACACTTTACACCCTGGGCCGGGCTGAAATGCCACCCGGAAGGCGTACTTCGCTCAGGATGACTGCTTTAGCTTGGCTGCTTGCACGAACTCGGCAGCACCGGGCTATTGCATGGGTGGAATGGGGACGAGCGGGAGGCGTTGTTCGCCGCCGTGGGGGCCGTTGACCTGCACGTCGCGGATCAGCAGCGACGGCGTGACGATGGAGCTGGGCAGGCCGCCCTGCGCGGAGCCGAAGGCGGCTAATGCCGTGGCGGCAAACTGCGGATTCTGCATGTAATTGAAGACGGTGGGATCGGTGCCGACGGCGGCGAGATTGCGCAGGTTGCGGACGGTGAGGCCGATGATGCGCGCGCCGCGAACCAGGTCTTCGTGGCCGTCGCTGACCCAGAGGCGCTCGACGACGAGCGGCATGCGGTCGCCATTCGGGACGCCGCTGACCATGCCGGCGAGCATCGAGTCAAAATCGCCGTGATGAATCGCGGCGAGCGCGGGATTATCCATGCGCTTGACGACCAGGCACCAGGGGTTGCCGTCGCTCTTGCAGATGTCGATGAGTTTCTGCTTCATCGCCTGTGGGTCGAGCCCGTCGGTGGACTGCAGGAAGAGATTGCTGATCGACGGCGTAGCCGTGCCGAGACCGGAGGCGCGGCCGTGGCCGTTGGACGTGCTGAAATCGGGGCCGGGGCGGCGCGACATGAGCAGACCTTCGAGCAGTCCGTTCTGCACGAGCGTGACGCGCTGGCCGCGGACGCCCTGCTCGTCGACCTGATAGCCGCCGACGAGCGGATGGCCGTCGAATTCCTTGGCGGCGGGATCGTCGAACAGCGTGACGTCGGCCGGGAAAACGCGCTGGCCGATGCGTCCGCTCCAATCGCTGCGGCCGCCGAGCTGGGTGTACATCTGGTCGTACAAGGCGACGGTGGCGAGCGGCGGGCGAGCGCCGGAAACCGAAGGCGCGAGCAATTGCGCCAGCAGCGAGCCGGCGGCGCGCGGTTCGAAGAGGACCGGACCGTCGTAATCGGAGATGGCGGGCGCCGCGCGCAAGTCCTCGAGCTGCTGGCTGATCTGCGCCAGATGCTGCTTCACCTGATCGATGGGGGGAAGGCCGGCGGGCGTGGCCGCGTAGGCCGAATAGAAATCGTGGAGCGGCATGCCGTCAGGGGCCTGCGTCTGGACGGCCCCTTCGATTCCGGCGGAGCTCGACGGAACGCGAAGCATGGTGCCTTCGCTCGTGAGCAGATAGTAGGTCTGGTAAATCATGTAATAGGTGACGCGGCCGGCGTAGATATCGGGATAGGAGCGATAAACGGCCGAGGCATCTTCGGCTTCCTTGTCCCAATCGCGCGAGGTCCAATCGGGCTTGGCATGCGGCTCGAGGAGGACCACGGGCTCCTGAATCTTGGCGAAATCGTCGATTTCCGGGGGCTTCGCGAGGCTGTTGAGGAAAGCGTTCTTGCGCGCGAGCTGGTCGGCGGCCTGTTTATAGGCCTGATCGGTGGCGAGCCAGAGGTCCTGGCGCAGCGAGTAGTAATCGCCGTCGATGCCAACCTGGCCGGCGTTGCCGATCGAGCCCTGGAATCCGCCGCCGGTGATGAAGTTCGAGCTGTCGATGTGGTAGTTGCCCATCCGCACCTGGACGAGCATGAAGCGGGAGCGGCTGGTGGTGGAATTGACGATCGAGCCGAAATCGGCGGTAACGGCGCGAATCTGAACGTCGAGCAGGCGGTAGGAGATGTAATAAGGCTTGCCGAGATCGGCCGTCTGGAGCCGCGCGAGCGAGCGGGCCATCTCGTCTTTCATCGAGCGCAGGGTATCGTCTTCCTCGACGGCCTGTGCGGCGGGCTGCGACTCGACGGTCTGGCCGGCCTGAATTTTCAGGCCCGGGAAACCGTTGACGGCCGGGACGGAAATGGCCGGCGTGGAGGTCTTGACGGTGGCCAATGGCCCGTGCGCGGCGGCGGAGTGGGGACCGTTCAGCGGCTGGGCGGCGCGCAGAGCCGCGGGCATCGCGGCGAAACAGAGGAACAGGAAAGTGCAGAGCGCGCGGCGCTTCATCGCAGTTGCCCCCAGGGTGTCGGCTTCACGCCATGCGGTTCCGGGGCCTGCGGATCGTGCGCGGGCGGCGGAAGGATTGGCGGCTTGTCGGTGGACGTTTCCTTTTTGGCGACTTCGATCTCGGAGAAAAGCATCGCGGGGGCGTCGGCGGAAACGGGGACGGCGCCGGACTCATCGACGCAGTAGCCGTCGAAAACCGAATCCTTGTCGCCGGTGGCAACGATCTTGGTGAGCGAAGTGAGCGGCGTGCCGACGATATTGACGCCGCGAACTAACTGGTCGGGCCGGCCGTCGGGAAAAACTTTGTAGACGATGAGCGGCTCGACCTGGAAGGCCTGCGGCTGCGCGCGGCCGGTGATGGTGAAACCGCCGGAGATGTCGTCGATCAGCAGGCCATAGGGTTTGCCCTGCTGGCGAACCATGTCGATAAGCATCTTGCGCAGCTCGGCGAAGGGCACGCCCTTCGAGCTGCGGACGATCGTATTGCCCATGCGCGCGATTGGCTGATAGCCGAGCTGGCGGCGGCCGTGTCCATTGGAATGGGGGAAGCCGGGCAGGGGCGAGCGCGACATCAGGAAATTTTCGAGGACGCCGTTCTTGACCAGCGTCACGTCCTGGGCGGGCACTCCCTCGTCGTCGAACGGGTAGTAGCCGAGCAGCGCCTGGCCGCCGATTTGCTTGAGCGTCGGATCGTCGTAGACCGAAAGGAAGGTCGGCATGATCACCTGGCCGACCTTATTGGTAAACGTCTGGCCTTCGGTGAGCTGCTTCTGGCGGAAACCCTCGAGGCGGTGCCCGAGAACCTCGTGAAAGAAAACCGCGGCGGCGCGACCGCTGAGCAGCGCGGGCCCGGCGAAGGGCTCGACGACCGGGGCCTTCTGCAAGGCCTGCATCTGGTCGACGAGTTGGTGAACCTGGGCCATGACATCAGCGTCGGACGGCGCCTTGGCCGGATCGACCCAATCGAAATTGGCGTAGCGCTCGAGGTCCATGCCGTCGGGGGCTTTGCCCTGGACGTAAAGTTCGAGGCGGTAACGGATCTGGCCGAACTGCTCGCGCGTGCCTTCACTCGATGCGAAGAACTGATCGGTGGCGTTGGCGGTGAAGGTGGCGATGGAATTCGTGACGGCCGGCGAGGCGCTGAAGGCCGCGGTATAGCGGCGCACGCGCTCTTCCCACGGCTTGCGGTCCACGCGGAAAGAAACCAGCGGAAGGTAATCGACAACGGACTTTTCGTGCGAGAAATCGGGCGCTTCGGTTTCGGCGTTCTGGACCTGAACCTGCCGGCTGGTCTTGACGCGAATGAAGGCGGCGGCGGCGCGGCGATACTGCGTGTCGGTGGAGAGCCAGATCGAGCGGCGCAGCGCCGGGACGTCGTTATCGAGCGGCAGCAGCGTGGGATCGCTCGATTGCGACATGTTGCGGTCGCCGATGTTGTGGGTGTTGTCGAGGTCGTAGCTGCCGACGCGGACCTGCGTCTCGAGCACCCGGTTGTGCTGCTGGTCGCTTTCGAGCAATGCCCCGTTCGATCCCTCGACCGTCACCGCCGTCTGATCCGTGACGGTGTAACTGACGAAGTAGGCCGGAGGATCAGCCTGGCGTAGCGCGTCGATGGAACGGCCCAGCTCGAGATCCATCGCCTTGAGCACCGGCGAAGGCTGGGCCTGCGATTGAGCGAGTCCAAACGCAGTGCCGGGAGCAAGCGAGGGAGCGGAAACCGACAGGAGTGAGAAGAGGAGACCCCAAAAAAGGCGAATCATGTTGAGGGATATAGTCTAGGACAAGTGGGCTGGGAAGGCAAAAGCAAGGTGCCAAAGGACAAACCAGGGGTGTAGAGGCTGGTAAATGGCCGGAAACATTCGCCCCTGCAGGAATCGCAAGGGCGGGGGTGCAAATTCAAGCGCCCGAACCGAAGCGGAGAAGCCCTGCGGCGACAGGGGAAGCACAATCTGAAGGGCGATTGAAGAAGTCGAGTGTTCGGCTCATTCTTGCTCCGCCGTAGGGCCTCGCGCTGAAGGAGCATGCGAATCGCGCTAAGCTGCCTGATGATTTCCTCACCTTGCTCCCTGGTCATCGGAGCGTCCGGGCCTTCCTCGTTGGGCACTGTGCGGCCTGGGGCACGGTCGCCTTCTGAGGGGCGGCCGGTGTTTGTGCTGCGGACGGCACCGCGCAGAGGACCCCCCAGCCACCGCAACCGCCAGCATTCCCAGAGCGTTCGCGCGATTCATAGCACGGCCTCCTCTCGTTCCACTCCCACCATCGAGGCAAGACTCACGCCATCCGTCGCCCCGGACTGGCCGCGAATGCCCCCACAGCGACGGGCAGCGCAATAGGCACGAGGGAGGCGCTGAAGGCGCGCACATAGGGCCTGCCCGCCGAAAACGCGACGCCCCACGCCCGCTTTCCGCCGCTCCCGGTCACGAGAGCGGACCGCGCGGCGCCGCTGCGGCCGACCGGCGTGCGCGACCGGGGCCGTGCCCAAACGACCGAAGTGAACAACGTAAACCAGGTAATAAGCAGCTTCTCCTTCCACCGCCTGATCCTGGCCATGTCTATCCTCTTTCGCGCATTGCGCGGGCATCCCCGCACCCGCCGTTTCCAAACCTTTCAGCTGCTCGGACTCGCTTACCTCTTGGTCGCCGGCTTGCCCGTGGCCGCCGGCTCCGCTTGCACGCTAGACCAGAAAACCCAATGGACCTCCGGCACGTCTTCGCCCTCCACCACCAGCGTAGCAGGGCCTATTTTGTCGCCCTCGATACGGACGGAGAAGATTTCGTCGTTCACGCGATAGAGCACCAAGCCGTCCTTGCGAACATCCAGAACCTCACTGTCCTGCTGGCCCGTATCGATAGTCACTCTTTGGCCGTCGGCTAGGTTCTGGAGAAGCAGTTTGCCCGACATGTAAACATCCTCCGGGTACATGCCCCTGACGCGCGGAAACTCCCGGACCTGTCCCGTCGCTGTGGTCGCCTCTATTTCGTTCGCCCTCTCCTTCTTCAGGCCCGGGCTCTCGCGACCCGTCGGCTTGGGCTCCTGAACCGCCGTCGCCAGCCAGTCACCAAAAAGCCGGGGCGGTAGGTTGTAGAAAGGAACCTTGACGACCGCCCAACGCTCCTCCGCCTTGCTCAAAACATAGATCGTCCAGAGTCGTCCCGGCTCCCCGCCCCGCACGGGCACACCGAAGAGGAAAAAACGCGCCGTGTCTGCTAACACCCGCACCCACCGGGTCTTGAAGTTCGGGGGGGCATCCCGGCGGGCGTCGGCTCAAGGCCGGCCGTCGGCGGCAGAGATGGCGGAGCGCGGCTCAGCACGCCTAAACCATACGCGTAGTCACCGCCCCACTCAATCGCAATGCTGTGGGCCACGATGCAGGCGCTGGGCTCAGTTGGGGACGGATACGGTCCCCCGGCAGCCCCTGCGTATCGAAAGTCCCGATACAGGTCCCAGGTGCCCTGCACGACGCGAGGCCGTCCTGGGATCCCGTCCGCGAAGACTCTAGTGACGGTCCAGTGGTCCGTGTGGTCCGCGAACACCACGCCGGGGAGCACGCCAGCGCCGGCGATCGCGCCCCAGGTCGGGTAGTAGAAGTCAAAATCCTGGTCCTTTTTCCCCGGTGGCGCGGGAACCACGTCGACCTCGCTCGGCGCGTTCTCGTGGATCACGCTGACAGAGGTCTGCCCCAAGTTGAGGACATAAAGATGTCCGGCGAGGTCGTTCGCAACGCTGAACAGACCGTCGGCGATCTGCCTCACCAGTGCCAAACGACCGCCCGCGACGGTGTAGAGTCGCACGGGGAAGCCGGTCGCACTGTCGGGCGTTGGCGTACCAGCCAGCAGGTGGAGGTACCGTCCCCCGGAGGCAGCACTCTCCTCCATCGTAGGTCGTCGGCACGCGAGACAGGGCACCGCAAGTAGGAAGCATAGCGTCCCCCGTGCTAGCGATTTAATAATCCGTCGCGTTACACACATTGTAGACATAGTTGTTGCACGTTGAATCGGAGCAGTTGTTAAAAACCCAGTACCGATACCCGTCCGGATCAGAGGTGTACCAGAAGATGTAATAGAGTGCCGCGCCATTGTACGCCTTTATCCAGTCGGCGTCCTTCCAACCACTGGGCTGCCCGTCAGATAGAGTGAAGTTGGCCGAGCATTCCGGAAGGGACTGTTTGTCGTAGTAGTCGTACGTCCCGGATGGGGTGAGCGTCACAGGAGAGGACGGCTGGTTGTTGAGCGCTCCCGACTGCGGTTGCTGAACCACGCTGCACGAGCCGTCTCCCGTCGCCGACCGATTAGACTTGGTTGCTGTAATCGACCAAGGCTCGGAAAAAAAAGGAGCCTAGCGATGCTGATTACAGGTTGTGACCTTCACACTCTGGGTGCCTCGGCCCTCGGTTTTGGAAGTCTGGGACAGTCCACATACACCATCCCCTTGCCGGAGTTTCGCTTTTCCCGTTAGCCTACCGCGCGGCAAGCGTGCACAATTTTTCGCGCAAATTCACGCCCAATCCCCCCGGACGCACACCACGAAAACCCCGAAAATGTGACGGATAAAAAATCGGACTTCCTTGAAAACGCGCCACTTGTCGCCCGCGACCTTCGACATCGTGTGACGCTTGGCCACGCAAGCCATCTGACAGCAAGGCGGTCCTACGCTCGTCAAAAATCGCCTAGGGCTTGGGTGGGGCGGCAGGCGCTTCTTTGGGTCTGATGAAGATCTTGGGATCGACGGCGACGTTGACCTGGATCTGCTTCACCGTTGCGTCCATGAACTTGGCTCCGCCCTGGTAGCCAACCATCTCGAAGGGGAGTTGGAGGCCGTCGACGGTGCGGAAATCGCTCCACAGCTCGAGGGTTTCGACGCTGCCGCCGCTTGTCGAAGCGTTGTAGGAAGCGCCGGTGACCAGATGCGTCGCCGGATCGACGTAGAGCTTGATCGGGCCGGTATCGGTCTGCCATTGGAGGGCGATGAGGTTGCGGCCTTGCACCTGTTCCTCGTCGAGCCACTGCACCTTTGCCTTGCCGGCGAGCGCGGCCCGATAGATGCCGATGCCTTCGGTGAGAAGGACGCGCCGGCGCAGGTTTTCGACCTGGCTCAAGGGTAGCGACGCGCTCTGCGGCCCGGCAGCCATCCAGCCCTGCAAGCCGTCGAGCACCTGAACAAGTTTCTGGCCGAGGATGGAGAGGTCGGAGTGGATGCGGCCGGGATAGGCGAGCTGGTAGGTTTCGTCGATGGTGATCTGGCCTTGCGGACCGTTCACATGGCCGGTTTCACTGACCCGGATGGTGCGGACGGCGGCGAGGGCGTTGCCGCCAGCGGCTCGAGCGGCAGTATTCAGGACCACCCGGCCCTGAGCGAGCGTGGCCGCTGTCGGCGGGGGAATGACGGCGGCTACGCGGTGCAACTTCGGCAGGAGAAGATCGAATTCGCCGGAGGAGACTTCCTCGTACGCGGCGGCGGGAAAGGCTTTTTTCAGGGCGTCGCGAAACGCCGAGGCGTTGCCCACGAGAACGATGTCGAGATTTTTCGTTTGGAAATAGCGGGACGCGACCGGCTTCAAGTCGTCGAGGGTGACGGCGGCGACTTTTTGCGGATAGGTGGCGTTGAAATCTTCGGGCAGGCCGGATTCGGCGGCGGTGACGACGCGAGTGAGGATCTGCGCCGGCGTTTCCATCTGCATGGGATAGACGCCGCCCAGATAGCGGCGGGCGCGCGTGAGATCGGCCTCGGTGAACTGGCCGGAAGCCATGCGTCCCATCTGCGCGATGACGAAATCGAGCGCGGGGACGGTCTGGGCGGCAGGCGCGGAGGCGGCGGCGACGAAGCTGCCGGCGAAACGCAGCGCGGCGAGCGAGGAATTCGCGTTCAAGACGAGGTCCTTGCTGTCGCGGATGGCGGCGTTGAAAAGACTGTCGTAGCCGCCGGCGAAGATGCGGCTCGCCACGAACAGGGGCAGCGCGTCGGGATGACGGCGAGCGACGGCCGGGGCGCCGACCCGGATCTCCGTTTCGGGCGCGCCGGGCCGGTCGATCACGAAAATGCGGAGGCCCTTGGGGGCGACGGGCTCGGCCGGCGGCGCCGGGGCGGCGACGGAGGGCGAAGACCACGAACCGAAATATTTGCGGGCGGCGGCGAAACCCTCGGCGGGCGTGATGTCACCCGCCAGCGCCAGCATCGCGCCAGTGGGCACATAGGTGGCGCGATGAAAGCTCACGACGTCCTCGCGCGAGATGCTGGCGATCGATTGCGGCGTGCCGCCGGTGGGCAAACCGTAGGGGCTGGGGTCGTAGACCACGCGATCGAAAGCGGCTGAGGCCAGATAGGCGGGATCGGCGTATTCCCTGCGCAGGGCGGAGAATTCCTGCTCGCGCACCCGATCGAGTTCCTCGGGAGGAAAACTGGGATGGAGGGCAACGTCGGAGAGCAGGTTCATCCCGAGCGCGGTATCGCTTTTCAGCACGGTGATGGCGGCGGTCGCGTCGTCGTGATCGGCGAAAGCGGAGATCGAGGCTCCGGCCGAATCGAGCGCCTGCGCGATCTGCGCGCCGGTGCGTTGCGCGGTTCCCGCGGTGAGCATGCCGGCCGCCGTTCGGGCGAGACCGGCCAGTCCCGGGGGATCGTAGAGCGAGCCGGCGCGCGGCAGGGCGAGCGCGATGGTGACGAGCGGGGCGCTGCTGTCGGGAATCACGAAGACGCGGAGCCCGTTCGGCAGCGTCTGGGACGCGACCGCCGGAAAACGGAACGGCTGCGCCGGACCGGGAGGCGGCATCTGGGCGACCAGGCGCACGTCGGGCGGAACCTGGGCACCTTGCTGCCGCGTCGCTACCGGCTGCCGGGCCGAACCGCTTTGCGCCGCGAGAGGACGCGGCACGACGGCGAGCAACGCGGCAATGGCCGCGATGGCGATCAGATTTGTTTTCGATCGAACGCGCATCCGTAGAGCTCTTTCCGGGCCGGGCGGCTTTCTCGATGATACGGGCAATCCGTTCCTGGCCTCTTGCCGTTTACTTCGAGTTGCGGTCTCCGAGACCGTGTTTTTCGCCGTCGAGCGGGCAATAGGTTGGCGGATCGGTGTTGTCGATATTGTGGCGGACCTTCGGCACCGTGCGCAGATAGGCATAGATGGCGCGGATATCGGAAGGCTTCAGGTTCCGGAAGCTGTCGAAGGGCATGATCGGATTCAATTGGTCGCCGGTGCCGTTGACACGGCCGGTGGTAAGGGTGCGGGCGAACATTGCTTCGCTCATGAAGCCGATGCCCGAGGCAGAGGGAGTGATGTTGAGGCTGAACACGCTGCCGAAAGGCCCCTGGAAATGCATGCCGCCGGCAAACATCATCGAGGGCGGCCGCTGTCCCCTGACGATGGGCGTGTGGCAATCCTCGCAGCCGGAGACGCGGGCGAGCATCCAACCGCGGCGCAGCTCGGCCGAGGCATTTTTCGGGAGCGGCGGAATGATCGCTTTGTTGGTGGTCACGGCGACCGGGAAAGGCAGTTTCGTCGCCGGGAGCGCGTTATGGACGGGCGGAATCGAGCGCAGATAAACAATGATGGACTTGACGTCCTCGGGAGTGAACACGCGGAATTGCCAATAGGGCATCATGTCGAAGAGCGGGTGGCCGTCCTTGGCGATGCCCTGCTGAATGGCGCGCCGGATATCGGCGTCGGTCCAGGAACCGATGCCGGTTTCGCGGTCGGGGGTGATGTTGGAGGCGACGACGACGGCGCCGGGCGGAAGCGCGACGAAGCCGGCAGGGAAAACATTTCCGGCGCCCGTCATGCCCGGCTTGGGAATCCATTGGCCGTTGACGTATTCGTGCACCGAGTGGCAGTCGAAGCAGCCCGAGACGGTCTCGACCAGATAGCGGCCGCGGGCAAGGCGGGCGGGCGTCGGCTTGGCGGTGAATTCCGCCGCGGCGCGCGCGGATTTCGCCGGCGCCTGGCGCGAGGCGGCGAAAACGGCCGTGACAGCCGCGCCTGCCAATAGAAGAAGCAGACCTGTCTTGATTCCGAAGCGGCTCGAAAACGTTGGGGCTTTCATTTTCCTCGTCGTTTCTCCTCGACAGATTTTGTCATCCGCGCCCGCCCGCGGCCGATCACCGGCTCGGCGGGATTCCCGCGGGCGCGGCCTTGCGTTCGACCAGAAGAACGGTGGAGCGCTGCGCGGTGAGATATTCGCGGCAAACGCGCTCGATGTCGGCCGCCGAAACGCTCAGGTAGCGGCTGAGTTCCCGGTTCACAAGCTCCGGATTGTGGCCGACGACGGCAGCTTCGCCGATCTGGTCGGCAAGGCCCTGATCGCTCTGCCGGCTCTCGATCAGGCGCGCCGCGGTCTGGTTCCAGGCGCGCTCGAGTTCAGAGGTTTCGACCGGAGCGGTTCGCATCTTCTCGATGACCGCATTGACGGCCTTTTCGCCATCGGCGGGCGAATGGCCGGGGGTGAGGATGGCGCCGACGAAGAGGAGATTCGGGTCTTCGGTGAAGTTGCCCGCGCCAATCACTTGCAGGGCGAGATGCTCGGTTCCCACCAGGGATTGGCGGAGCCGGGCGCTTCGTCCCTGCGAGAGGATGGCCGAGGCGAGAACCAGCGGATACTGGTCGGGCGAAAAACGCGGAGGAACCTGAAAGGCCTCGACCACCGCCGGCAGCGGCGAATTGGCGTAGGAGCGGGTGACGCGGCGCTGGCTGGTCTGCGGCGGTTCCTTCACGGTGACGCGGGGAATCGGCGTGGGCGAGGCGGGGATGCCGCCGAAATATTTTTGGGCCCAGGCGAGGGCCTGGGGCGCCGAGAAATCGCCGACGATGACGAGCGTGGCGTTGTTGGGCCGGTAATAGGTGCGATAGAAATTGCGGACTTCGGCGAGCGTGGCCTTGTCGAGATCGGCCATGGGGCCGATGGTGATGTGATGGTAGGGATGGACGGTGAAGGCGGCGGCGTAGAGGTCTTCGGTGACGCGGCCGTAGGGAGGAGCCTCGATATGCTCGCGGCGTTCCTCGGCGACGATCTCCCGCGCGGCGATGAAATTCGCCTGCGTGATGTTCAGGCTGCCCATGCGGTCAGCTTCCATCCACAGGACGCGGGCGAGGTAGCGGCTGGGAAACGTCTCGGAGAAGACCGTGGCATCGTCGTTCGTATAGGCGTTCGAATTGCCGCCGATCTGCTCGATCAGCCGGGACTGCTCGCCGGGACCGACGTGAGCCGAGCCATCGGCCATCAGGTGCTCGAAGAGGTGGGCGAAGCCTATTTGTCCGGGCCGCTCGTCTTTCGAGCCAACGTGATACCAGACCTGGAGGCTGAGAATCGGGGCGCGGTGGTTTTCGACCGTGACCACTTCCAGGCCGTTCGCGAGCCGGTGCGTTTCGATGGCGAGCGGGGCAAGATGAACGGCCGGTGGCCGGGCCGCGGCCGGCGCGGACTGCGTGGCAGGCACGGGACGGTTCGCCGGCTGTTGCGCGTGCGCAGTGGCGAGAGCGAGAAAGAATACGGTTGCTGTCAGGGCGAAGGAGAGCCGAATCGGTCGTCGGGGGGTCATTCTTTCTGCTATTTCCTCGGAATTCGAGGCGCGCTACATGCTAGACGGGGCGCGCAAGCCAGTCAAATCAAACCCCCGAACCTGCCGACACCTCTTTTGAGATTGCACGCTGAACTCGGGAACGGATGAATGCGGCGGATCCGTCCCGACCGGTTTCGGGCGCTGTGCTAGAATCAATGGGCGAATGAATGCGCTCATCCAGAAATTGATTGAGCTGCAGGCCCTCGAGCTACGAGCGGGCGAGCTTCGCCAGCAGATCGACTCCTTCCCGGGACAGCTTCTCCAGATCGAACAAGGCGTGAAGACGGCTCGCGACGCCGTGGCGGCGGCGAAGCAGCGCGTGCTGGACCTGCACAAGGACCGCAAGAAGCTCGAGCTGGACGTCGAGGACTGGCGCGGCAAGATCAAGAAATACAAGGACCAGCTCTACCAGGTGAAGAGCAACGAGGCCTATCGCGCGCTGCAGGAAGAGATTCGCAACGCGGAAGCGGAAATGGGCCGCGCCGAGGACCGTCTGCTCGAGGAGATGGTTGGCGGAGAAGATGCCGAGCGCGCGGTGAAGCAGGCGGAAAGCGCGCTGAAAGAAACCGAAGCGGCAGCCGCAACCGAGCGCGAGAAGTTGACGGCGGAAAAGGCAATCGTGGAGAAGGATTTCGCCGAGGTCGACGCCGCGGCGAAAGAACGCCTCGCCCAGTTGCCGACCGAACTGGTGGATCATTACAAGCGCATCGCGCGGCGGCACGGCGGAGTGGCCGTGGCTGAGGTGCGCGACGAAGCGTGCTCGATGTGCAGCGTGCGCATCCGGCCGCACGTGGTGCAACTGCTTCGCCAGTCGGGCGAAGACGAAATCTTCCACTGCGAGACCTGCACTCGCATCCTTTATTACACCGAGAAGCCCGCGCCGGCCGAAGGCAAGTCGGAAGCCTCGGTGGCCGAAGCGGGAAGCTAGCACACGGCTGAACAGGGTCCCGAAAAAATCCCCAGGCTTAAAACCGAAGCCTGTGGCACCCACGCCCGTCTTCCAATCCCTATCATTGTTCCGGCCCGGCACCGGTGCAGGCTGGAGTCGCAGCGTTTGCGCCGCACGCTATCGCCGGGAACGGGCAAGCGGGTTCCAGCAGTCCCCACACGTCTTCGCAGGCCACGCTGCCTCTACGCGTTCGGGGTCCTTCGTTTTGCTCAGGATGACAGGCGTTACAGCGCTTTCGGACTACTTGAGGAAATAGGAGCGGTAGAGGGTGTCGCGCTGCACGGGGAGATAGCCGGCGTCGGAGATGATGCGGCGCAGCTCGGATTCGTTCGTGCGGTTGCGGACGCCGGCGGCGTAGACGACATTTTCCTCGATGAGGATGCTGCCGACATCGTCGGCGCCGAACTGCAGACCGATCTGGCAGACCTTGATTCCCGGCGTGAGCCAGCTCGACTGGATGTGATCGATGTTGTCGAGATAGAGGCGGCTGATGGCCAGCGTCTTGAGGTAATCGACGGCGGTTGCTTCCGGCACTTTTTTGCCGAGCGGCGTATTTTCCGGCGCGAAAATCCAGGGAATGAAGGCGGTGAAGCCGCCGGTATCTTCCTGAATGCGGCGCATGCGCTCGAGATGATTGACGCGGTGGCGAAACTCCTCGCCGCAGCCGAACATCATCGTGGCGGTGGTGCGCATGCCGAGCGCATGGGCGTCGCGGTGCATCTGCTTCCCACTCATCGGAGGTGCATTTCAGCCGCGAGATGCGCTGCGCGGATTTCGTCATCGAGAATTTCGGCGCCGCCTCCGGGAATCGAGTCGAGGCCGGCGTCGCGCAGGCGGGCGATGCGTGTCGCGCACGCTGAGGCCGGAGACTTCGGCGATGCAGATGATCTCCGGCGCGGAAAAGCAGTGCAGATGCACCTGCGGGAAGCGCTGCTTGATGGAGCGCAGCAGATTTTCGTAGTACTCGATGCGAAGATCGGGATGCAGGCCGCCCTGCAACAGGATGCCGGTGCCGCCGAGCGCGATGGTCTCTTCGATTTTCTGCTAGATGGTTTCGAACGGGAGCACGTAGCCTTCGTTTGGCCCAGCGGGCGATAGAAGGCGCAGAAGGAGCAATACTCGGTGCAGAAATTCGTGTAGTTGATGTTGCGGTCGATCTGGTAGGTGGCCATGCGCGGATCGTTTTTCTTGCGGCGAACTTCCGTGGCGGCCATGCCGATGCCGACCAGATCGTCGGACTGGAAAAGATCGAGCGCTTCTTGCGTAGCGAAGGCTCACTGTTGGGCTCCCGTGGCGCGCGACGACGCGGCCGTATCGGCGGCGTGGACCAGTTCGAGCGGGCGGACGCGCTCGAGGATTCCGGCGGCGGCGCATTCCTGGTAGTAAAGCTCGAGGCCGGCGAGATTCTGGGCGTCGAGGTCGAAATTGATGTGGTCGCGCAGATAACTGACGATCGCTTCCTCGGGTAACTGGAGCTCCTCGGAGGCCTGGCCGGCGATATCGGGGATGTGCGCGAGGCCATAGTTTTTCGAGGCGAGGAAATCGGCGGCGATCTCCGGCGTGGCCACATCGCGCCGCGCCACCCACAGCGCGAGCACGGCGGGAAGGCCGGTCCATGCGCGCCATTCGGCGACGACGTCGTAGACGAAGAGAATCGAGACGCCGGGCACCGGCGCGGCGTCGGGATCGTCGGTGCAGCAGGGCTCGCCGGCCGAGGGCGCGACCTTGGCGTGGAGCGCGTCAATTTTGACCGCGATGCGCAGGGCCGGATCGCCGATGACGAGGGCGGCGTCGGCGCGTTCGAGCATGGCGGAGGGATCGGGCGCGGCATCGAAAAATTCCGGCTGGATATTCCAGCGGTGACGCGCGAGCAGGCGGACCAGGGCGACGGTGGTGCGGGAATTGGTGTCGAGCGCCAAGGTGCGGACGCGATCGATCGGCTTCCTTGAAAGGACCAGCAGGCTGCGCACTTCGCGCTTGGCGGCAATGGCCATGTCGGCGAAAGCGACGACGCCGTCAATGCGCTGGTATTCGATGGCCGGGATGATGCCGATATCGGCCGAGCCGTTGCGGACGGCTTCGGCGCAGAGCGATGGCACGGTGAAATACAGGTCGTAGCGGCCGGCGAGCGGGCCGTCGGTGAAACCCCAGACCAGGGGCGCCGTATTCAAATATTCGACGACAGAGACGCGGAGTTTTGCCATCAGAGACGCTCGTTGCAGAAGAAAGGCCAATATAACACAACATTTCGGGGTGTCACGTTCTGTGGCGATCGCTGGAGGACGCTTTAGGGGGCGCTGCGCCGGACCCACTCTTCGGGCGAGGGACGCCCGAAGAGTGGCGCACTCATAACAAAAGGGCACTCCTTCCAAGGGTGCCCCACCCGCCCCGAGCACATTCACTTGTTGATCTCGGAACCGAGGATTGGAACCCCTTCTACCGTCATGCAGGTCCTCAAGCAGCGCGTTTCACACGCCCTTCGTCGCAAACGCCGAAAAAGCCCCAATCAACTGAGCCTCTGGACCGAAGCGCCGGATGCGCGGCAAAGTTTCTGGCAAAGACGGTTCTACGATTTCAACGTCTGGAGCCAGAAAAAGAAGATGGAGAAACTTCACTATATGCACATGAATCCGGTCAAACGCGGCCTCGTCACGGACCTAAACTGTGGCTTTGGAGCAGCTATCGCTTTTACCAGTTTGGCGAGACGGGCCAGTGCAACCCGGACCTTGAGGCCATGTGAGCGGGCCGGAAACCGCGACCAAAGACGCACCCTTTGCAAAAAACGCAAAGAGTGCGGCACCCGCAAAATCAGAGGCAAAGCCTGGGCCACCCGCCCCGAAGAGTGGCGCACTCATTACAAAAGGGCACTCCTTCCAAGGGTGCCCCACCCGCCGACCAAAGACGCACCCTTCGCGGACGGCGCGAAGAGTGCGGCACCCTCAAGGTCAGAGGCAAAGCCTGCGCCACCCGCCACCCTGAAATTCAGCAGCGAAGCCTGGGCCACCCGCGTGCGGCACCCGTCCTCAACGTGCTCGAAGATAGAGGTACATGATGTTTGCCCCGACCCAGATGGAAAGATTTAAGCCGCAGAGAAGTATTAGTTTACTTCGCCCGGGCCACACACCCCTGGTCATGCGGGACCACAGTATCATCAGGGTTAGGCTAGCAACGACCGTACCAAGAAGTACGATGTTCAGGGCTAGCAGGTTTTGAAGACTTTCGGTCATCAGTGCTAACCCCCCTTGTCTGCCGCGCAGTAGGTCGCAGCGCCAGCGAATATTACGGCGTCTGCGCCTACCTTCACGACGCCAAGAGTCTCGGCGGTGGCGCCGAACACCGCCTCGGTAACAGTTCCCACTAATCCCTGAGCTGCGGGATTATCCATCCCTCCGGTCAACACGCCCTGCATGGTCCCGCCGAGCATAAGGTCTCCCTGGACCTGCAGGGTGGCGCCGGCAACCCCCTGGGAGTTTCCCGCCGACGCCGCCTGAAACCCTGACGCAAGATGGTTTGCGACGTCAAGAATCTGTGAGATTGAATTCCCCCCGAATGCGTACGCAAGGGTTCCCAGGAAACCGCCCTTTTTCGCACCCAGTAACCCCGCAATGCTCCACTTGTCGGCCGTAGTTTGGGCACAACTGAGAATCCCCAGGATCTTTGAGGCCGTCGTTTGCGGGGTTGGCGTGGGCGGGTGCGTCCCTCCTCCGCCACCTCTCGGGCCGATGCTCCCAGGAACCACCGGGCCCCCTACCCCCACGCCCGTCAGTCCGGTGAGGTCACTGTTACCAAACGGGTCGAAGATGCCCTCAGTCGGAGGTGCGCCGCCGTTGACGACAATCACAGTGGTGCACCCTGACAATCCGGTACAAACGGTGACGAGACCCAGCGGGTCGGTCCAGGTCGTGGGGTTGTTCATGACGTACGCATATCGATTGAGCGACTGCGGATTCAGGATATCCCCGCCGAGGGGGTCTGGGCTCATAAACCTTCCAAGGCGAGGATTGTAATACCGCGCGTAGGCGTAGTAGTTGCCCGTCTCAGAATCGAATTCGCCCTCCGCGGTAACCAGCGGCGATCCGGCGCTCTGAGATAAGAAGTTGAGGCTACTGGCCCTTCAGAACGGTCACTGATTTCTTTCTTCACTAGGTAACCACCAATAAAGGACACTATGCCGAACCACGTAGCAGCAGCGAATCCGACGAAAAACAGTACGCCTGCCGGTTCCGGCATGGCGCGTGCCGCCAGGAAGCCGACTGTGATCCCCAAGGCAGCAAATAGAAATGCTCGAAGGCGCTTGATGCGAACGGTGACTTTTGTGCCCCCGCCATCGCCCGGCTGGAATCGCACATCCACACCACTAATGTAGGCGAACGGGTTTACGCCGACCCAGTTGCTGTGCGTATATAGCTTCGGCTGAAGCGAGAGCACGACAATCGGAGTTCGTGTGGAAGCAATGGAGAGGTCGGCAGCCCTGTATTTGACGCCCTCTTTCGATAGAAGGCTTTCGATTCGTTCCGAAGCCTCTTGGGCTGGCAACGCGCAGGCGAGTTCGTAGGTCTTGTGCATCACGAGCCTGACCTACACGTGTAATTGGTCACTTCGTAGGCCGCTTGTGGAATTGGCAGCCCGACTCCCAAGCCAAATGAGAGGCCCGTCCAGCCGCCCTTTCCAGGAGTCCAGAATATCGAGCCAGCGAACGGCCCTACCGACACGTTGATCGAGCGAAACGGCCCGCTCCAGTTACCGCTCCCCCACGCCCATACAGACTGAACGGATGCGCCGACGTCCAATCCCACACCCTTGCCGCTGTACGTGTAGTTGTTCGTAATAGCAGGGAAAGATTGCCTGTTCGCACCCCAGACCCCGCCGCCTCCAGAAGTCAGAGGATTCACCGTCGAGACGCTTGCGGAGTCCCCCATGGAGAGATGGTTGTTTGGGCTGCCTGTCGGACATACGGGTGGTGCCTGCTTTTGCGGCTGCCTCGCAGGGCGAAACCAGCCGAAGGGCCGGAAGGAGGGGCCGATGATTAGAGGCAAGCCGGTGGGCCAGGGAAGAATTCCAGACGGCACCAAGCCCAGCGGGTTCACGTCCTGCGCAGAGCCGGCGACGCTCACGCAGGTGCCGTTGCTGCCGTTGCCGGTGGTTCCCGGCGGGCACCGGTCGAGCCCCAGCGGGTCGATCAGGCCCGTCGGGTTGTTTCTCACGTAGGCGTAGAGATCGAGCGATTGCGGATCGGCCAGGTTGAACGCGCCGGGGCCCAGAGGATCGGGCGACGGCCAGCGGCCTTGGATGCCGTATTCGCGGTACATGAAGTCGTAGAGGTTCGCGTTCGTGTCCGGGTTCTGGCCGGTGAAGGATAAATCCGGGCTGCCGGATTCCGCGTAGGTTTCGCCAAATGGCGCGTAGGCTACGTCGCCGCTCACTGCGCGGCTCGGCGTCGAAGTCAGCCTTGCACTGCCGAGCCAATCCGCGTGGCGATAATACTCCAACCCGGGTCCAAAGACGCACCCTTCGCGAACGGCCCGGAGAGTACGGCACTCGCCCTTCTGACTGGTCTCGTCACAGGTTATGCGACGCTATGCCGAAGAGCAACGCACAAGCAGCCACTGTCCCGATAAACAACGCCTCTAGGAAGCTCACCAGCGTCGCCAGGCGGCCCCTAGGGTAGAGCGCCCTGTACTTGCGCTTGATCTCGCTGAGCTTCCCCGGGTATCCCAGCATGTAGGGTACCTGTTGGCCCTCCGGCAGTTTCCTATTCACCTCTCCGATCATCGCAGAGATTGCGAAGCCGGAGAGGATGGCTAGCGTCACGGCGACCGAGAGAAGCATTGCGACAGTGGGGGGCAGACTCACCAGTTGCATGCCTGCCTCGCCAGGAAAACCATAAGATCCAGCAACGCACTGCCGAGCCAATCCGCATGGCGATAATACTCCAGTCCGCGACCAAAGACGCACCCTTCGCGGACGGCGCGAAGAGTGCGGCACCCTGCGGTTCAAGCCGTGAAACCACCCCGAAGGTGTGCCACCCGCCCGGCACCCGAAAAATCAAGTCGTCAAACCGCCCAGAAGGCGCGCCACCCGCCTCCTTTCCTCCGAGCCTTGGTCGACTAACAGCAACCAAGTCTACTCGGTCAAAGGAGCCAGCAACCTCATCCAATCAGCCACCCTACGATTCAGGTGGTGAAGCCACCCCGAAGGTAAGCCACCCGCCCGGTCGTATTGCATCCGCCACCCGCCGACCCCGTTAGGGAGAGTCCTTCTTTGGGGTATGCCATTTCTTGATTGTCCACACCTCTGCGGCCAGCGCGATCAGACTGGCGAGTGCCTCGAGCCACCACCCTGAAGACACGGCCTTCGCAAGCATAGCGACCAAGGCGAGGGCGGCCATGAACAGGCTGAAGAATTCCCCTAGACGTGTCCCAAGGACCCGGTCCTGGCGACTGCCGAGGAGGAAGACCCCCGACATGGCAAGCGACAGCAGTAGATATTGCCAGGGTGGATGGCCCCCCATAGCCCGCGTGTTGTTCATCCACAACGATAAGAGGGCCATGTGACCTACCACGGGCGGGTGGCCCAGGCTTTGTTCTCGATCGGCGCGATGCAAGAAAAGGGCACGCGGGATGATAGCATCGTGGCTCCGGCGAGCATACGGCTTTGAGGGTGCCCCATGCTCGGCTTGTGAGCGTGGGGCTTTTTCCTGTCTCATCATGCCGAAGCGACTCAAACGCGTCTACGGACTCGGTGACCTTCACTTCGTTACGTTCAGTTGCTACCGCCGGCTTCCGCTCCTCGGCTCGGCGCGGGCGCGCGACATCTTCGTGCAGGTTCTCGGTCAGGTCCGAAACGAATATGATTTCAAACTGGTCGGTTACGTGGTGATGCCGGAGCACGTTCACCTGCTCTTCTCCGAACCCGTGCGCGTCACCCCTTCGACCGTCCTGAAGATGCTCAAGCAGCGTGTCTCGCGCCGACTGCGGCGCAAACCGCGCCAGAGCGTATCATCGGCGCAGGCGTCTTTTCCCTTCGCACGGGGTGCCGAGGAACTGCCGCAACTCTGGCAGCGGCGATTTTACGACTTCAACGTTCTGGAGCCGTAAGAAGAGGGTGGAGAAGCTCGGCTACATACACAGGAATCCGGTGAAACGCGGCTTGGTCGAGGACCCGAAGGACTGGCGCTGGAGCAGCTATTCCTTCTATCAAGGACACGGTGCGGTTCTGGTCGAGATGGATCCCGTAGAGTGAAATCCAACGAAGTGAAAACTGGGAACGAAAAGCCCCACGCTCGCAAAACGAGCATGGAGCACCCCGAGATTCAAAGGCGAAACCTGGGCCACCCGCCTGGTCCCAGCGTCGCGCTGAGGCTAATCGTAACCGGGATGTAGCCTTCGAGCGGCCAATGCGGGTCGCCACGACGGACTTCCACAAATGCAACTTGGCCTATGCAGCTCTTGATCGCCATAGTCCACGTAGAAGCGGCCGTTGTCCCCGCATCCCCTGCTCGCTATACTTGCCCCGCGAAGGTTGTGCCCTCTTTCCACGCTTTTCGCGCTTGGAACTGAAATTTCCCTCTCGCTAAAACTTGTTTAGCGTATCGATTTTTTATTTTTATCTAATTCAAAACAGGTAACTTCCGCCCCGAAAAAATCGCACGCGTATCGATTCTTCCTCCATCCACATAGACGGGAGTTCTTGCGCTTCTCCGCCGCCCCGGCCTATTTTCTTTGTGGCCCGGCCTGGGGTGGATGAAATCCGCCTCGATGCAAAGACGGACGGGAGAGGCGTGAAAGTGTCCCAATTTACTCGGCGGGATTTTCTGAAGACGGCGGGAGTGGCGGGCGCGGCGTTGGCCGTGCCGGGGGTGCTGGCAGGCGCGACGCTCGGCGTGGCCGAACAATCCTCGACGGGGCGGCGCGGTGCAATCGCGCGGACGCGGACGAGAGTGATCGTCGTGGGAGCGGGGCTGGCGGGGCTTGTGGCGGCTCGGGAACTGGAAAAGAACGGGCATGAGGTGACGATTCTCGAGGCGCAATTGCGGCCGGGCGGGCGGGTGCTGACGCTGCGTTCGGAATTTTCGGATGATTTGTATGCCGAAGCGGGCGCCGCTCGCATCCTGAGCACGCACGACCTGGTGATTCGCTACGCGCGCGAGCTGAATCTGAAGCTGGTTCCCTTCTATCCTTCAAGTGGGCCATCGAGCGGGCAATTCGTGTTTCAGATCGCGGGGCAGAACGTGGCGGGGCCGCTGGGAGGACCCGCGCACTGGCCGGTGGCGCTGACGGCGGAAGAGCGGCGGCTGGGCCGGGGCGGGATGTGGAAACGATACGTCTTCGACGTGGCGAAGGAGTTGGGCAATCCGGCCGAGCCGGGATGGTCGCCGGCGAAATTCGCGCAATACGACAAGGTGACGTTTGTGCAGTTTTTGCGGCAGCGGGGAGCGTCGGCGGGCGCGATACGCGTGATGCTGCTCGGAACGGATTTCGACGGCGCGTCAGCGCTGCGCGTGCTGAGCGACTTCGCGGTGAACGGCGACGTGACGGGCGAATTCAAGATCGACGGCGGGAACGACCGTTTGCCGCGGGCGCTGGCCGCGCCGCTTGCTTCGCGGATACGCTACGGCGCCGCGCTTCAGAACGTCGAGCAGGACAAGCGGGGCGTTCGCGCTCGATTTCTGCAAGGGAACCTGATGCATACCGTGGAAGGCGACCGGCTGATCTGCACGATTCCGTTTCCGGTGCTGCGCCGGGTGGAATTCACTCCACAGCTCCCCGACGGCAAGTTTTATGCGATCCAGAACACCTCCTACCTTTCCGCCACGCGCGTTTTCTTTCAGGAGCGGCGGCGCTACTGGACGGCACGCGGGATGAACGGCTTCGCGCTGGCCGATTGGCCGGTTGAGGTGTGGCAGCCTAGCTTCGATCAGCCGGGCGAGCGCGGGCTGCTGAGCGGCTATCTGACCGGCGATCTGGCGCGGCGCATTGCGGGGCTGCCGGAAGACCGGCGGCTTCGCACCGTGCTCAATGAAATGGAGACGCTCTTCCCCGGAGCGCGCGAGAATTTCGAGGGCGGGTTTTCGAAGGCTTGGGACGACGATTTCTGGGCGCAGGGAGCGGCGCAGTGGTTCCATCCCGGACAGATGACGGATTACTGGGCGCACATGGCTACGCCGGCCGGGCGGGTTCATTTCGGCGGCGAGCATACCTCGCCGTGGCCGGGATGGATGCAGGGAGCGATTCATTCGGGATTGCGGACGGCGCGGGAGGTGGAGGCGGCGGGGTCGTGAGTCTGCCGTGAGACGGCGTGGTGACACCTAGCGTGGGACTGAGGAATGGGGATCGAAAGGCCTAAAGATTTGCGCACAGAGGGCACGGAGAAAGGACAGAGCGCACGGAGGCGACGGCAACGTAAATTGTGTCACGCTGAGCAACGAATATGACAGGCTTCAGGTTGAGTGTCTGCCGCAACACAGGGACCGAAGCCGGTGCTGCGGGGCCGGGTGGTAAGGCTAAAATTGATGATTGCGGCTCCGGGTGAATCAGGGCGAAAGGATGAGACGAGTTCGCGTTTCCTTTACTGGTGGCGTGGTTCTGCTGAGCATGTTGATGGCGGCTGCGGCTGGGGCGCAGATGCGGGCGATGCTGCCGGAGGTTGGGCATCCGGCTCCGGCGCTGCGCCTGGCGCAGGTGATTGGCGGGCCGGCACCAGCACGATTGAGCTGGGCGGGGCTGCGCGGCGACGTGGTGGTGATCGAGTTCTGGGCGACTTGGTGCCCACCTTGCGTCGGCTCGATTCCGCATTTGAACGCGCTCGAGCGCGAATTTGCGGGCCAGCCGGTGCGATTCGTGTCGATCAGCTACGAGAAGCCTGAAGTGATCGAGAAATTCCTGGCGACTCACACGATGCGTGGCTGGGTGGGAGTGGACGAGAACCGCGCGACTATCGATGCCTACGGCGTTCACTTCCTTCCGCTCACCGTCGTCGTGGATTCCCAAGGACGCATTGCCGCGCTGACGCAGCCCATGGCGTTGAATGAAACTGCGCTGCGGGAATTTCTGGCTGGAGGGCATCCCTCGCTCGCCGGACCGCTCGGCACCGCTGTCGCGATGGCGCCGGGCAGCGAGCCGGAAGAGCCGGTGGCGCGCGCGGCGCCGCTTTTTTACCTGGACGTGCGGCCGGACACGACTCCCGTGGGAGGGTTCGCGTTCAATCGGGAGAGCGGGCGAGTGACGGCGGTAGGATGGCCGGCGAAGAGGCTGCTGGCTCTGCTGCTCAAGATGCCCGAGGATCGGATCACCGGAGGCAGCCGGCTGCCCGGCGGCCGCTACACGGTTGTGGCGGACATGCCACCCGGCAGGGCGGATGAGTTTGGAAAGGAAATCGAACAGGCGTTGGGATTGGCCTGGGGCGTGCGGCTGCGGCGCGAGAAACGGAAGATGGACGTTTATCTGCTGACAGCGCCACATGGCGTGAAGGCGCTGGCAAAGTCCGCCACGTCAGAAGGCGGAAACTTGGCGACCAATGGGCAGTCGATGGCGGTGCTGGCGCGGAAGATCGAGGAGAAACTGCAACGGCCGGTTATCGATGAAACGCATCTCGAGGGCAGCTACGATTTTCCACCGAATCTGACCGCAGGAGATGCGGCGGGGGTGGTTCGGGCGGTCGAAGGACTCGGGTTCGAACTGAAGCGGGCGCGGCGGAAGCTGGCGGTTGTGGTGGTGGAGGCACGGTGACTGGAATTGTGCGGCGGACTGCAACGGTCCGCCTCGACGGCAACTATGGCTCGTGCGACGGACGCGACGACGGTACGTCTTCGCAGACTCCTTTGCCTCAGCGCGTTCGGGCCTACGCCCGCCGAAGGGCTTCGGCCCGCAGGCGGGGTCCTTCGCTTCGCTCAGGATGACAGGCTTTTTTGCCTCGCAGCGCGCTGGGAGTTGCTTTGTTGGGAGGAATGCTCTTTGGGGGACGCGGCGGGGCGCGTTCTGGAAAACGGTTGAACGCAGGGCGGTTGCACACGATTAGGCAACGCCCTGAGTTAACCGGACTTGACACTGGTTCCTTCCTCTGCCTACGCTCGGTTCGAGCTGGATGCTGGACTCCCCTTCCCATCTCGGCTGGCTTGCGCTCGGCCTCGTTCCCGGACTCGGGTCCCGGAACGCGGCGAAGCTCGTGAGCGCGTTTGGCGAGCCGGACGCCGTCTTTGCGGCGTCGCTGACCGAACTGGAGGCGCTGGGCCTGAAAGCCGAAGCCGCCCAGGCGATTCATTCACGGGATCCGCTGCGAAGAGCGGAAAGGGAGCTGGCGCGAGTGAAGGCGCTCGATTGCCGGCTGATTACATGGAACGACGCGAGCTATCCGCGGCTGTTGCGAGAAATCTATGATCCTCCGATGCTGCTATATCTTCGGGGAAATCCGGCGGTGCTCGAACAGCACGCGATCGGGATTGTCGGGACGCGACGTCCCACGCCCTACGGCAATCAAATGTCGGAGAGGCTGGGGCGCGACCTGGCCGCGCGGAAGCTGGCCGTGGTGAGCGGGCTGGCGCGCGGAATCGATTCGCTGGCGCATCGCGGCGCGCTCGCGAGCGGGACGGGGATGACCATCGGCGTGTTGGGGTGCGGGATCGACGTGGTTTACCCGAAGGAAAACAAGAAGCTTTTTGATCAGATGTCGGGCGGGGAAGGGGCCATCCTATCAGAGTTGCCGACCGGGACCCCGCCGACGCCGCCGAATTTTCCGGTGAGGAACCGGATCATCGCGGGGCTGGCGCTGGGAGTGGTGGTGGTGGAAGGAACGGCGCATTCGGGTTCGCTGATCACGGCGCGGCTGGCGATGGAATTCGGGCGCGAGGTTTATGGCGTGCCGGGGAACGCGACGCAGCCGGCGAGCTACGGCCCGCATCAATTAATCAAGCAGGGGGCGAAGCTGGTAACCGGCTGGGAGGACGTTGTCGAGGAGCTGCCGACAGCGGTGCGCGCCACGCTCGAGCCGGTGGAAACGGCGACGGCGGACGAACGGGCGAAGCTGGTGACCGAGAGCCTGTTCGGGCCGCAGCAGGTGCTTTACGGGCTGCTCAGCGCCGACCAGGCACGGCACATCGACGATCTGGTCGAGAGTTCCGGGCTGAGTTCGTCGGAAACGCTGGCGGGGCTGTTCGACCTGGAGATGAAGGGATACATCCGGCAGTTGCCGGGGAAACAGTTTGTGAAAGTGATGCTCTGAAGGGGCAGAAAGTTCCGGTTATGGGAAAGTCTCTCGTCATCGTCGAATCGCCCACCAAGGCGAAGACCATCAACAAGTATCTGGGCCGCGACTACACGGTGAAGGCGTCGCTCGGCCACGTGAAGGATTTGCCCAAGCGCGATCTGGGCATCGAAGTCGAAGACCTATCGTTCGAGCCTACCTACGAAATCATTCCGGGCAAGGCGAAAGTACTGAACGAGATCAAGGGCGCCGCGAAGACCGCAGAGGCCATCTATCTGGCCGCCGACCCGGACCGCGAGGGAGAAGCGATCTCCGCTCATCTCGCCCAGATTCTGCGGGAAGTGATCAAAGAAGAGAACGGCCATAAAACGCCGGCGCGGAAGACGAAAACGAGTAAAGCCGCCGCCGCGCCCGCCGGGCAGAAACCGATCCTGCGGGTGCTGTTTCACGAGATCACCGAGAAGGGGATCCGGGAGGCGTTCCGGCATCCGAGCGAGATCAACGAAAACCTGGTGGACGCGCAGCAGGCGCGGCGCGTGCTGGACCGGCTGGTGGGCTACCAGATTTCGCCGCTGCTGTGGGACAAGGTGCGGCGCGGACTTTCGGCCGGGCGCGTGCAGACGGTGGCGCTGCGGCTGATCGTAGAGCGGGAACGCGAAATTCGCGCGTTCGTGCCGAAGGAATACTGGTCGATCCACGCGGCGCTGGTGGCGGGCGATGGCCCGGCGTTCGAAGCGAAGCTGGTGAAGCGGGCCGGAGCCGACGTCGAGATTGGGAACCAGACCGACGCCGACGGGGTTCTGACGGCGCTCGAAGGCGCAGCGTGGCGCGTCGGCTCGGTGCAGCTCAAGGAGAAGCGGCGCAATCCTCCGGCGCCATTCACGACGTCGAAGTTGCAGCAGGAGGCGTACAACAAGCTGCGTTTTTCGGCCAAGCGCACGATGATGCTGGCGCAGCAGCTGTATGAAGGCATCGAGCTGGGCTCGGAGGGTTCGGTCGGCTTGATTACCTACATGCGTACCGATTCGGTGCGCGTTTCGGCCGACGCCATTGGCGATGTGCGCGCGCATATTCAAAGCAGCTTCGGCGCCAGCTACCTGCCCGAACGGCCAAACCTTTACAAATCGAAGAAAGAGGCCCAGGAGGCGCACGAAGCGATCCGGCCGAGCGATGTGGGACGCACGCCGGAAGAGCTGAAACGCTACCTGAACGAAGACCAGTTCAAGCTGTACCGGCTGATCTGGCAGCGGTTTGTCGCCTCGCAGATGGTTCCGGCGGTTTTCGATCAGACGACAATCGACATCGAGGCGAAGGATTACCTGTTCCGGGCGACTGGCTCGGTGCTGAAATTCGACGGCTTCCTCGCCGTTTATCAGCAGGCGGAGGAAGAGGGCGACGGCGACGAGGAAGGACGCCGGCTGCCGCGCGTGGCCGAGGGCCAGACGCTGCGGCTCGAGAAACTCTGGCCGTTGCAGCATTTCACCGAACCGCCGCCGCGATACACGGAAGCGACGCTCGTGCGCGATCTCGAGGAAAAAGGCATTGGCCGGCCGTCGACCTACGCCACGATCATTTCGACGATCGTGGAGCGGGAATACGTGCGCAAGGATCAGGGCCGCTTCGCGCCGAGCCTGCTTGGCGAAAAGGTGAGCGACCTGCTGGTGAAGAATTTCGCGGAGATTTTCGACGTCGGCTTCACCGCGCGGCTCGAAGACGAACTCGACGAGATCGAGGAAGGCAAGCTGGCCTGGCGGAAGGCGGTAGCCGACTTCTACAAGCGGTTCAGCGAAGAGCTCGAACAGGCCAAGGGCGAGATGGAGTCCTACAAGGCCGGTATCGCGACCGGAGAGAAATGCCCGAAATGCGGCACCGGCGAGCTGAAGGAGCGGATCAGCCGGCACGGATTCTTCCTGGGCTGCTCGAATTATCCGGATTGCGACTACACACGCGATCTCTCCGAACATGCGGGCGAGGAAGTCGAGAGCCAGGCGGGAACCGAATACTGCCCGAATTGCGGGCGGGAAATGACGGTGAAGCGCGGCCGGTTCGGGCCGTTCCTCGCGTGCAGTGGTTATCCGGAGTGCAAGACGACGCGGCGGCTGGTGGCGGGAACGCAGAAGCCGCGGCAGCCGGACGTGCTGCTCGAGGAGAAGTGCCCGGAGTGCGGGACCCAGCTCGTGAGACGGCATGGGCGGTACGGGGAGTTCGTCGGCTGCTCGGCGTATCCGAAGTGCCGCTACACGCTGGCGAAAACGCTCGGCATCCCCTGTCCGAAGTGCGGGCAAGGAGAGCTGACCGAGCGGCGGGCGCGCAAGGGGCGCAACCGCGTGTTCTACGGCTGTTCGCGCTATCCCGATTGCGATTTCACGACGCCGCACCGGCCGGTGGCCGAGCCGTGCCCGAACTGCCACGCGCCGCTGATGGTGGAGAAACGCGGCAAGCAAGGCAGTTTCCGCGCCTGTCTGCGCGAGGAGTGCGGCTGGGAAGGGCCGGTGAGCGAGAAGGAAGCTGCTCCGGCGGAAGCGACGGCGGAACGCTAGTTTTTGATTCGAACCTCTGGGCCGGCTTCAGGGGCTGAAGCCCCTTGAATTTGCGAGATTCATTGTCAGGGCTAAAGCCCTGACCCCCTGAAAAGCCGGCTTCGGGACCTGGCCCGCTGAAGAGGCGCGCTGCGACTGGCGAGGTCGTAGCGAGGAGAGCGAGGGTGCGAGAGGCGATCGATCGGTTTCTGCACCATCTGCGCTACGAGAAAAACGCTTCGCGGCACACGCTGCGCAATTACGCTTCGGACCTCGAGCAGTTCTACGCCTACCTGAAACCACCCGGGGGCGAGGCGCCTTCACTTGCCGAAATCGATCACCTGCTGATCCGCGAATACCTGGGCAGCCTGCACGACCAGAAACTCGAGAAGAGTTCGATCGCGAGGAAACTGGCGGCGCTGCGCTCGTTTTTCCGGTATGCGGTGCGGGAAGGAAGGATCGCGCAGAATCCGGCGCAGCTGGTTTCGACGCCTTCGGTTCCCCGGCGGCTGCCGACCGTTCTGACCGCCGAGGAGATCAACCGGTTCCTCGACTGGATGAACGCGCTTGAACCGAAGACCGACCGGCGGACCAATTCGAAGAAGTCGCGGCGGCTGCTTCTTCGCGACCGGGCGATCTTCGAACTGCTGTATGGCTCCGGCCTGCGCGTGAGCGAGTTGACGGGGATGAATCTGCCCGACATCGATCAGAAGGAACAGTCGGTGCGAGTGCGAGGGAAAGGGAACAAGGAACGCGTGGTGCCGTATGGATCAAAGGCGCGCGCGGCGTTCGAGGCGTACTGGCCGGCGCGGGAAGAGTTGCTCGACGAGGGCGACTCGCGGGGAAAACGGGAAGCGGTGTTTGTGAATGGCCGGGGCGGGCGGCTGACCGAGCGGTCGGTGGCCCGGCTGGTGAAGAGCTATGCGCGGCAGGCGGAGATTCACTGGAACCTGCATCCGCACTCGCTGCGCCACGCTTTCGCCACGCATCTGCTCGCCGACGGCGCCGATTTGCGGGCGATTCAGGAACTCCTGGGGCACAAGTCGCTTTCGACCACGCAGCGCTATACGCACGTTTCCATACGGCAGTTGATGGAGATCTACGACAAATCCCATCCGCGCGCGTGACGCGCCGGTGTACTATTCCGAGGTCATCGTAGCCGAGAGGCTTCGCCCGAAGCAGGGGCTTCGCCCGAATCCACCTTTTGGAGAATATGATCAGAATTTTCGGTTGGAACAAAAAACGCACTCCTATATCTTTCCGACATCATGAGACTCCTGACACGACGGCCTTGGCGCCGGCGATGCACAGGAGATTCAGATTCAAACAATGGATGAGCACATTCGTGCTGGTTGTTGTCGCGCTGGTCGTGGTACCGGCGGCGGCGTTTGCGCAAACCGATGAAATCCAGGTGTACGACGCGTCCATTGCCGCGCCTGGCGTGGTGAATCTCACGCTGCACAACAACTTCACTCCCGACGGCCTGACTTCGCCGGCGTTTCCCGGCGGGCTCATTCCCAACCATTCGCTGAACGGCGGGTTCGAATGGGCGCTGGGCGTGAAGCCTTGGCTCGAATTGGGGCTTTATCTGCCGCTGTACAGCTTCTCGCACGATCGCGGCGCTACGATCAACGGCGGGAAGATACGGCTGCTGTTTGTCGAACCGCATGCGGATAGTCATAAGTTCATTTACGGGATGAATTTTGAATTCAGCTACAACGCGGCGCACTGGGATCCGAGCACGTACACCTCCGAAATCCGGCCCATCATCGGCTGGCACCTGCATCCGTGGGACATCATCTTCAATCCAATTCTGGACAACTCGTGGGCCGGCGGCTTCAAGAGCCTCGACTTCGCGCCGGCGACTCGCGTCGCCTACAATCTCTCGCCCAAATGGGCCGTGGCCGTGGAGGAATATGCGGACATGGGTCCGCTTCGCGGGTTCTACCCCGGCGACCAGCAGTCGCAGGAGCTGTGGGGCGTGTTCGACCACAACGCGAAGTGGGCGGACATCGAGGGCGGCATCGGTTTCGGCTTGACGCCGGGCTCGGACAAGGTGACGTTGAAGCTGTGGGTGTCGCGGGACCTGTTTCATCTCTTCAACAAGCATTGAGGCCGTGCTTTCGGACGATCTGCGAGGGGAATGCGCTTCCGCAACCATGGCGCGTGGCGTAGACGCCCTGACAGCATGTCTTCGTAGGCAACCTTGTCTTTGCGCTTTCGGGATCCTTCGCTTCGCTCAGGATGACAGGATCAGGGCGAGGCGAGGTACAGGGTTAGGAACCAAGCTCGCGGGGCTGGCAGCGGGAAGGGCAGGCTTGAGCGGAGGAGGTCCGTCATGCGACTGGTCGTTCTGGTTTGCACTCGTTGCCGCGCTGTTGCCCGCGGCGGTCGCGCAGACTCCCGCACCGGATCAGCTGAAAATCGGTTCGGTGGCGCTCGCGCTGGGGATGCCAGAGAAGGCGGCGCTCGGCGCGCTCGAGCACCACTACCGGGTGGAGCGGGCACGCGGTGAGGGCGACAACTGGGCGGTGATGGAACGCAACGGGGAGACGGTCGCGCTGATCTCCTTCAGCGGCGGGAAACTCAATCGCGCGGCGAAGTCGTGGTATTTGACGGGAGGACGCGACGCGGCCGGGCTTGCGGGCCAGATCTATTCGCTCGCGGAGCAATTCACGGACGAGGGCCGCACGCAGTGCACGCTGAGCGCGAAGCCATACCGGGCCGGCGGCGTGGAGGGTCGCATCGTCACGCTGGCCTGCGGAGCGAAAAGCATCCAGATCAATCGCAGCGAGATGAAGGGCGGGGGCTACGCGACGAGCCTGCGGGAAGTGCTGCAATAAGCTGGTGACACAATGCGACCTGACGGACGGTCATCAGGAATTTGGCCCGAGCGTGGGGAAGGACGTGTAGCGGCAGGCTTCCGTGCGGCAGCCTTTCTCGGGGACCGGGCAAGGCGCCGCCCTGAAGGGCGGCGCTACACAATCCGCAACCGGCCACGGTCTGGCCCGATGCTCGCTGGCAAGAAATCCTTGTGAGAAATCGGAGTTGGCATCGGAGGCGCGCTCGTTTGCTCACAAGCCGGCATGGAACCTTGGGGCGGGCCGGGGCATCCCTTAGAATGAATTCAATCTTTCGGGGAGTCAGCATGGACGGTTTGTCCGAACAGATTCTCCATCGCGGGCCGCGGCGCGGGCTGCGCCGGTTGTTCACTGGAGCGGCGGCGCTTGCGGTGTGCTTTGCCGTGGCCGGCGCGGCCGGGTGCGCGCGCAAGCAGGCGCAGGCGCCGCAGGCATTCCCGGCGATTCTGGTGAAGACGAAGGCGCTCGAGCCGGTGTCGATTCCGGAATCGTCGGAATACCTGGCGACGCTGAAGTCGCGCCATTCGGCGATCCTGAATCCGCAAGTGGACGGGCAGGTGACGCGGATACTGGTGCGGTCGGGCGATCGGGTGAAGGCGGGCACGCCGCTGATGCAGATCGATCCGCTGGAACAGCAGGCGTTGGTGGCGAGCCAGCAGGCGGCGCGGGCGGCGCAAAAGGCGAACGTCGAGTATGCGCGGGTGCAGTGGGAACGGTCGGAGAAACTGTACGCTTCGGGCGTGATCAGCAAGCAGGCGTACGACGAGGCGAAATCGACCTACGATTCGGCGGCGGCGCAGCTCCACGCACTCGACGCGCAGGTGCGCCAACAACAGGTGCAACTGCACTACTACCGCGTGGTCGCGCCGACGGGAGGGATCGTGGGCGACATCCCGGTGCGCGTGGGGGACCGGGTGACGACATCGACGTTGCTGACGACCATTGACGAGGCCGGGAACCTCGAACTCTATCTGAACGTTCCGCTCGAACAGGCGGGGCGATTGCGGCTGGGCGAGACGGTCGATCTTCTGGACGCATCGGGCAAGCTTCTCGGCCAGACGCGCACCGACTTCATTTCTCCCGAGGTCGATAACAGCTCGCAATCGGTTCTGGTGAAAGCCCCGGTACCGAACAGCCGGGGAACACTGCGAACGCTGCAGTTCGTGCGGGCGCGGATCATCTGGGGCACGCACGAGGGGCTGCTGATTCCGGTGCTGGCGGTTTCGCGGGTCGGCGGGCAGTATTTCGCGTTCGCGGTGGAGAAGAAGGGCGCATCGCTCGTTGCGCGGCAGAAAGAGATACGCGTGGGGCAGATCGTCGGCAACCAGTACGAGGTTCTGAGCGGACTCGCGCCGGGCGAACGGGTGGTGATCGAGGGGACGCAGGAACTGGCCGACGGCGTGCCGGTGCGAGAGGCCGAGCAAAGCCCGAGCGGCGCGGCGAATCCGGCGGAGTCCCGAGGCCCGGGCGCCGGCGGCAGCGGAAAGACCTCGAATTGATTGGGTTCGAAGCGGTCGTACTCCCAAAAGCGGTCGATAGAGACTGAGGAAGAATGTTTGTCGACTTTTTCATCCGGCGCCCGATTTTCGCGACCGTTTGCGCGCTGTTGATCATCCTGGCGGGGTCGGTGGTGATCCCGACGCTTCCGGTGGCGGAACTGCCGAACCTGGCGCTGCCACAGGTGATCGTGTCGAGCGAATACAACGGCGCCGACGCGCAGACGGTGGAGACGTCGGTGACGACACCGCTCGAGGAGGCGATCAACGGCGCCGAAGGCATGATGTACATGACGTCGTCGAGCGGGAACGACGGCTCGAGCACGATCACCGTCACGTTCAACATGACGCGCGACATCGATCTGGCGGCGGTGGACGTGCAGAACCGGGTGAACAGCGCGCTCGGGCTGTTGCCGGCCTCGGTGCGAACGACCGGCGTCACGATCACGAAGGCTTCGAGCGGGTTCGTTTTCGGCGCAGGGGTTTACGCCGATCATGGGCAGTACAGCAGCCTCTTCCTCAGCAATTACCTGGACCTTTACGTTCGAGACGCCATCAAGCGCGTTCCGGGCGTCGCCGACGTGATCATCTTCGGCGAGCGGAAATACGCGATGCGGCTGTGGCTAAACCCGGACCGCATGGCGGCGCATGGGCTGACGGCCGAAGACGTGGTGAACGCACTCGAACAGCAGAACGTGGACGTCGCGGCCGGCCAGATCGGCCAGCCGCCCTCGTTGCCGCACCAGCAATATCAGATCAGCGTGCGGGCGATCGGGCGGCTGGTGGACCCCGCTCAATTCGACAACATCATTCTGAAGACGGGGCCGAACGGGAACCTGGTGCGGGTGAAGGACGTCGGGCACGTGGACCTGGGCGCGGAGACCTACAGCTCGAATCTGCGCTTCAACGGGCACGAGGCGGTGGGCTTTGCAGTGACGCAACTGCCGAGTGCGAACGCGCTGTCGGTCGACCAGGCGGCGAAGGCGGAGCTGGCGCGGCTGGCGAAGCGGTTTCCACCGGGAATCCGGTACGCGGTGGCGTTCGACACGACGACGGTGATCGCGCAGTCGATCCGCGACGTTCTTTACACGCTGCTCGAGGCGATCGGGCTTGTGGTGCTGGTGATTTTCGTTTTTCTGCAGGATTGGCGAACGACGCTGATCCCGGCGATCACGATTCCGGTGTCGCTGGTCGGGACGTTCGCGTTCGTCAAGCTGCTGGGCTTTTCGATCAACACTCTGACGCTTTTCGGGTTGACGCTGGCGACCGGGCTGGTGGTGGACGACGCGATCGTGGTGATCGAGAACGTGGAGCGGCACATCAGCGAAGGGCTGAGCGAGGCGCACAACGCGGCTTCGGTGGCGATGAAGGAGGTGACCGGGGCGGTGATCGCGACGTCGCTGGTGCTGGTCGCGGTTTTCGTGCCGGTGGCTTTCTTTCCGGGGACGACGGGGATCCTGTACCGGCAGTTCGCGCTGACGATCGCGTTTTCGGTGATGATCTCGGCGTTCAACGCGCTGACGCTGACGCCGTCGCTTTCGGCGATTCTGCTGGGGCGGGGCGAGCTGCGCGAGGGGCATCTGTTCGCCTGGTTCAACCGCGGGCTGGGAGCATTCCGGCGGGGGTATGAAGGCGCGCTTCGCGGCATTCTCCGGCACAAGGCTGTGGCGGTCGTCGTCTTCCTGCTGGGATTGGGGCTGACCTATTGGGTGTATCAGCGGGTGCCGCGCGGCTTCATTCCGCAGGAGGATTCCGGGTACTTCATGATTCTGGTGCAGGCGCCGCCGGGCGCCTCGCTCGGCTACACGACGAATATCTGCGGCCAGGTGGAGGAAGTCCTCAGCAAACAGCCCGAGCTCGAGGGGGCGTTTTCGATCGCCGGATTCAGTTTCGCGGGCAGCGCTCCCAACCGGGCGATGGTGTTCGCTTCGCTGAAGGATTATTCCGAGCGAGTGGGGCCGCAGCACTCGGCGGACGCGGTGATCAACCGCGTGCGCGGGCCGCTTTCCGCCATTTCGGGCGCGCTGGTGGTGCCGTTCGCGCCGCCGGCCGTGCAGGGGCAGGGGCAGTTTGGCGGATTCCAATTCGTGCTGGAGGATCTGGGCGGGAATACGCTCGAGCGGCTGGCGGGCGTGACCGACGGCCTGGTGGGCTCGGCCAATCGCGATCCGAAACTGCGCGGCGTGTTTACCAGCTTCACCGCGAACGATCCGCAGTTCGTGGTGCGATTCGACCGCGAGAAGGCGCAGGCGCTCGGCGTTCCGCTCAGCCAGATCACCGACGCGCTGCAGGTGTACCTGGGATCGGTGTACGTGAACGATTTCGATTTCAGCAACCGCACCTATCGCGTCTACGTGCAGGCGGACCAGCAGTTCCGCGGGAACGCGAGCGACATTCGCGAGTACTACGTGCGCTCGGACAGCGGAACGATGATTCCGCTCGAATCGCTCGTCACGATTCAGCAGACCACCGCGCCGCAGGTGATCAGCCATTACAACCTCTACCGTTCGGCGGAGATCGACGGATCGGCGGCGCCGGGGCACAGCTCGGGCGAGGCGATTGCCGCGATGCAAGCGCTGGCGAATGCGAAACTGCCTCCCGGCTTCGGTTACGAATGGACCGGGCTCTCGCTCGAGGAAATCCAATCGGGCAGCCAGGCGATGATGCTGTTCGGGCTGGGGTTGGTGGTGGTGTATCTGACGCTGGCGGCGCAGTACGAAAGCTTTTCGCTGCCATTCATCATTCTGCTGGCGGTGCCGATGGCGCTGCTCGGGGCGATCGGGGCGGTGTCGCTGCGCGGGCTCGAAAATAACGTCTATTGCCAGATCGGGCTGGTGATGCTGATCGGGCTTTCGAGCAAGAATGCGATTCTGATCGTGGAATTCGCCGAACAGTTGCGCGAGAAGGGACGCACGATCGTGAATGCCGCGATCGAAGCGGCGCTGATCCGGCTGCGACCCATCCTGATGACTTCGTTCGCGTTCATCCTCGGCGTGCTGCCGCTGGTGCTGGCGACGGGCGCGGGGCAGGTGAGCCGGCAATCGGTGGGAACGACCGTGTTCGGCGGGATGATCGCTTCGACGTTCCTCAATCTGGTCTTCATTCCGGTGCTGTATGTGGTGGTGAAGACGATGCAGTCGCGGTGGACGAAACCGCGGCCTGCGCCGGCTGCGTAGGCCGGATTTCTCTCCAGCGAGGACCCTCGGTGCGCATCGTTGCTGGTGCGGCCAGACCCCAACAACATGTCTTCGTGGGCCACACTGCCTCGACGCGTTCGGGCCTACGCCCGCCGAAGGGCTTCGGCCCGCAGGCGGGATCCTTCGCTTCGCTCAGGATGACAGTGGCTAATTTAGAGGGGCGGCGATTTTCTCAGAAGGCGCCGCCGGAGCGGGTCTCGGCTACTTCTACTGCCGAGACACGGCGGATGGCGGGGATGGCGCGCAGCTCGGCGAGATCGGCGGCGGAGATGGGCTGATCGAGGTTGACGAGGCCGATCGCCTCGCCGCGCTCGGGGCTGCGGCCAAGGGCGAAATTGGCGATGTTGATGTTGCGGCTGCCGAGCAGAGTTCCCACCTTGCCGATTACGCCGGGCACGTCCTGATTGCGAATGAAGAGGATGGTGCCGCGCAGGGGCGCTTCGACGTCGATATCGTCGACGCCGAGAATCCACTCGCCGCCGCGGAGGCCGGCCATGCCGAGGACCGACGAGGTTCCGGTATCGGTGCGGAGGGCGATGCCGAGGGTATTGGAATAGGCGGCGCGGCGGACGCTGCGGACCTCGACGACTTCGATGCCGCGCTCGGCGGCGAGCGCGCCGGCGTTGATCAGGTTGACGCGCTCGGAGAGCGCGCGGCGAAGGACGCCGACGAGCACGGCGTTGCGGATGAGCGTGGTGTTGAATTCCGCGAGCGCGCCGTCGTAGCTGATGCGGACATCCTCGACGCGGTCGCCGGCAATCTGAGAGAGGAAAGAGCCGAGCTGCTCGCCGAGCAGGAGATAGGGCTCGATGCGGCGCTGCTCCTCGGGCGGGAAGGCGGGCAGGTTGACGGCATTTCGGGGAATGCCAGCGAGCAGGAAATCGCGCACCTGTTCGGCCAGGGTGACGCCGATGACCGTTCTGCGCCTCTTCGGTGGATCCGGCGATGTGCGGCGTGACGATGACGCGCGGATGGCAGACGAGCGGCGTGGCGCCGGGCGGTTCGGGATCGAACACATCGAGGGCGGCGCCGGCCACGTGGCCGTTTTCGAGGGCGGCGAGCAGGGCTTCGGCGACAACCACTTCGCCACGGGAGCAATTCACCACGCGCACACCGGGACGCGTGAGGGAGAGAGCGTGGGCGTCGATCATGCCGCGGGTTTCGGGAGTGAGCGAGCAGTGGAGGGTGAGGAAGTCGCACGACTGGAGCAGTTCGTCGAGACTGACGAGGCGGACACCGCGCTCGGCGGCTGCGCGCGGCGAGACGTAGGGGTCGGAAGCGAGCAGAGTCATCTCGTAGGCCTGCCCGAGCCTGGCGACCGCCGAGCCGACCCTTCCGAGACCGACGATGCCGAGCGTTTTCCCGCGCAATTCGACACCGGTGAATTTCTTTTTCTCCCAGAGGCCCTGCTTCATCGAGGCGTTGGCCGGAAAGATGTGGCGAGCCAGAGTAGTGAGAAAAGCGAAGGTGTGTTCGGCGACACTGACGGAATTGCCGCCGGGCGTGTTCATCACGACGACACCGCGGCGCGTGGCGGCCTCGATATTGACGTTGTCGACGCCGACGCCGGCGCGGCCGATGATGCGAAGCTGCCGGGCGCCGTCGAGCAGCTCGGGCGTGACGCGCGTGGCGGTGCGGATCAGCATGGCGTCGGCGTCGGCGATGGCTTCGGCGACCGGCGTTTTCGTCCGCAACAGGCTCACGACCTGCCAGGAGGGATCCGCGGCGCGCAGGATTTCTTCGGCTCGTTCCGAGATGTTTTCGGTGATAACGATCTTCATGTTGGCCCGGTGACCTTTCCCTTTCGGATGAGATTCAATTGTGCAACTTCCCAATATACCGTGCAGAGGCGCGGCGCTCGAACGCGATCAGATGGGGACGCTCGATTCGGGGCTCCAGCGGCGGACAAGGCCGTGGTCGGTGGTGGCCGCGAGCAGTTCGGCGATACTGCGCTGCAACAACGGATGGCGCAATTCAGGTGCGATTTCGTTCAGGGGAACGAGGACGAAGCGGCGATCGGCGAGGCGCGGGTGGGGAACGACGAGTTCGGGAGTGCGGATGACGCTCGTTCCGTAGAAGAGGATGTCGATATCGATGGGGCGCGGGCCCATGGCCACGCGGCGACGGCGGCCGAGCGCCCACTCGATCTGTTGCAGGCGGCGGAGAAGCTCGAGCGGCATCAGGGCGGTTTCGGCCGCGATGGCGCAGTTCAGGAAGGGGCGCTGATCGATGCCGCCGACCGGCTCGGTGAAGTAGATGGAGGATTGGCGGAGCGGGCGGATGCCGGCCTCGGCCAGAGCGTCGAGAGCGCGCGCCAGATGAGCGGCGCGGTCGCCGACGTTCGATCCGAGGGAGAGATAGATCGGTCTCATCGCGGTCATCGGAAATCCGGAAATGGCTTCGCCTGTCACGAAACTTCAGGGCCCAAAGCCCCTTTCAAATCGCTGGTTTGTGTCGCGGCTGAAGCCGCGACCCGCAAGGATCGGCGCCCTTTTCCGTAACCTGTGAAGCCGTGCACCTACCAAAATCAATGTTGCCACACAGACTCCGAAAGCTGTGCGCCTGAGGCAAGCTTGCCACAAAAATCGCACACGGCGCGAGGCGGTCAGAACATGCGGGACTGCTGGTGTCCGGGCTCGAGACCGAAATACTGATAAGCGTTGGCGGTGGCGACGCGGCCACGCGGGGTGCGGTCGAGCAGGCCGAGCTGCATGAGATAGGGTTCGTAGATTTCCTCGATCGCATCCTCTTCCTCACCCATCGAGGCGGCAATCGTGTTGAGGCCGACCGGGCCGCCTGAGTACTTTTGAATGATGGTGAGCAGGAGGTTGCGATCGACTTCGTCGAGGCCGCGGTCGTCGACGCCGAGCATGGCGAGGGCGTCGCGGGCGACATCGCGGGTGACGCGGCCGCCGGCACGGACTTCGGCGAAATCGCGAACGCGGCGGAGCAGGCGGTTGCCGACGCGCGGGGTGCCGCGGCTGCGATGAGCAATTTCCTCGGCGCCGGCGTCGTCGATCGAGATGTTCAGGATGCCGGCCGAGCGCGTGATGATGGTCTGCATATCTTCGGGGCCGTAGAATTCGAGGCGATGGACGATCCCGAAACGCGAGCGGAGCGGCGCGGTGAGCAGGCCGGCGCGCGTGGTGGCGCCGACGAGTGTGAAACGGTTCAGGCGAAACGGATGGACGCGGGCGCCGGGGCCCTGGCCGATGATGAGATCGATCCGGAAATCCTCCATGGCGGGATAGAGGATCTCCTCGAGTGCGGGCAGCAGGCGATGGATCTCGTCGAGGAAGAGGACTTCACGCTCGTCGAGCGAGGTGAGGATGGCGGTGAGGTCGCCTTTCTTTTCGAGGAGCGGGCCGGAGCTGAACTTGATGGGAGCGCCGAGTTCGTTGGCGAGGATCTGGGCGAGGGTGGTTTTGCCGAGGCCGGGAGGGCCGAAGAGCAGGACGTGATCGAGGGCCTCGCCGCGGGTGCGGGCGGCCTCGACGGCGATGGAGAGGTTTTCCTTGACCCGCGACTGGCCGATGAACTCGGCGAGGTGACGGGGACGCACGCTGGCGTCGACGCGGACGTCCTCATCCAACGGCTGGCCGGAAACGATGCGCTTGCGTGTTTCGTCCACCGATCAACCTTTCCCGTGGGCGCGCGGGGCGCCCTTGGCGGCAGCCGAGAGTTCGGCGAGCGCGGCGCGGAATAGCAGTTCGAATCCGGCGCCCGGGTGCGCACGCAGGGAGCGCGAGAGCACGTCGTCGACATCGCGCCGGTCGTAGCCGAGATTCAGGAGCGCCGAAGCGACATCGGCCCCGGCGCCGGTCACCGGCACGGGCGCGGGGCCCTCGGGGACGAGCTCGGCGAGGCGATCGCGCAACTCCATGATGATGCGCTCGGCCGTTTTCTTGCCGATGCCGGGGATTCCAACCAGTCTTTCGATCTCGCCGCGGCGGATCGCCAGGAGCAGCTCCTCGGCAGGCTTGCCGGAGAGAATCTTGAGGGCGAGGCTCGGGCCGACGCCGGTGACGGTGATCAGCATCTCGAAGAGCTGGCGCTCGCGCGGGGTGAGGAAGCCGTAGAGCTGCAGCTGGTCCTCGCGAAGGTGCGTGTGCACGAGCAGAGTCACCGGGCCGTTCACGTCGCCCAACTCGGCGAACGTGGACAGGGGGACCGTCACCTGATAACCGACGCCGCCGACGTCCACGATCACCTGATTCGGCTGCTTTTCAATCAGCGTTCCGGAGAGGCGTCCGATCATTCGCGGCGATTATTGGGCATGGGCGGCCAACTGTCAACGCACGGCCGAACGGGGTCCGTGGAGCAAATTGGTTGTTGGAGGGACTGCGTGCTGCGGAATTGGTTGATAGAGAGTGCTGCCACCCTGAAGGGTGGCGCTACATTCTGGCGCGGACTTTCAGTGGTGGTCGTTGAGGTTGCGGAGGGCTTCGGCGAGCAGGACTTCGAGATCGCGGCGGTTGCGGACGGTATCGTCGGCGGCGGCGGATTCGGCGGTGCGAGCGTGGCCGGTGTCGGAGGAGGCTTCGCGGGAACGGTTGCGCGAGGCGAGAAGGCGCTCGACATCCTGGTTGGTGAGCAGGACCTGGCGGCCGAGGAGCTCGGTGACGAGGGTGACGCGGGCGATGTGCTCGGTGGTTTCCATGCGGAAAAAGGCGGTGAGCAGATCGGGGCCGAAGGTGACGACGCCGTGATTGGCGAGCAGGATGGCGTTGTAGCGGTCGATCAGGGGCTCGAGCGTGCTGGCCAGCTCGGGCGTGCCGGGCGTGGCATAGGGAGCGACGGGGATGCATTCGAGGTCGAGAATGCATTCGGCGAGCAGGGCCTTGTCGAGCACCTTTCCGGCGGCGGCGTAGCCGGTGGCGACCGGCGGATGGGCGTGGCAGATGGCGCGAACGTCGGGCCGGCGGCCGTAAATCGTCAGATGCATGGCGAGTTCGGAAGAAGGACCGAGGCGTCCCTCGATCTGCCGGCCGTCGAGATCGGTGACGACGAGATCGGCGGGGTCGAGCATTCCCTTGCTCATGCCTGTAGGCGAGGTGAGCACGCGGTTATCATCGAGGCGGAGGGAGAGATTACCGTCGGTGGCGACGACGAAGCCGCGCCGGTAGAGCCATGCGCCGGCGACACACAAATCGCGGCGATGCTGCAGTTCGTCCTTCTGCATCCCCGGCGTAATGGCCTGCAGATCCATTTCACTCCAGTTTCCGCTCCGGCCGTCGTTGACGGCCGGAGCGGCGCCGGACGGGTATCGAAAGGCTTTCGAACCCGTTTTCAGGCATAGATGCCACGCAAGCGGAGCGCCGAAGCGACGCGCCGAATGGCGAGCATATAGGCGGCGGTGCGATTGCTGACGTTGTGGGCCTCTCTCAACTGCACGACTTCGTCGAAGCTGCGCTCCATTATGTCCTGGAGACGCTGATTCACTTCGCCCTCGCGCCAGAACATCCCCTGACGGTCCTGCACCCACTCGAAATAGCTGACGGTGACGCCACCGGCATTGGCCAGGATATCGGGCAGGACGAAAATGCCTTTCTCCTGGAGGATGGCGTCGGCGTAGGCGGTGGTGGGACCGTTGGCGCCCTCGCAGAGGATCTTGCAATCGACGCGGTCGGCATTCTGGCTGGTGATCTGGTTTTCGACGGCAGCCGGAACCAGCACTTCGCAGGGCCGGAAGAGGATCTCCTGCGAGGAGGTGCGCTCACCGCCGGGAAATTCCGGCAGAGGTTTGTGCTGGTGGTGGACCCAGTCGACGAGCTTGGGGATGTCCAGGCCCTTTTCGTTGTAAAGGCCGCCGTGGACGTCGCTGGCGCCGATGACCTTATAGCCGGTCTCGTGCATCAAGAGGGCGGCAATGGAGCCGACGTTGCCGAAGCCCTGGACGATGGTGCGGCACTCGGAAGCCTTGAGTTTGAGCTTTGCGAGGGCCTTGTTGCAGGCCATCAACACGCCACGGCCGGTGGCTTCGCGGCGGCCGCGCGAGCCGCCAAGATCGAGTGGCTTGCCGGTGACGACGCCGGTGACGGTGTGGCGCATGTGCATGGAATAGGTGTCCATCACCCAGGCCATCACCTGCTCGTCGGTGCCGATGTCGGGCGCGGGAACGTCCTTTTCCGGGCCGAGCCATTCGGAAAGCTCGGCGGTGTAGCGACGGGTGATGCGCTCGACTTCACTGCGGGAGAGTTTTTCCGGATCGCAAATGATTCCGCCCTTGGCTCCGCCGAAGGGGATGTCGACGACGGCGCATTTCCAGGTCATCCAACTGGCCAAGGCGCGAATCTCGTCGATGGTAACCATTGGTGAATAGCGAATGCCGCCCTTGCACGGGCCGCGAACTTGAGAGTGCTGGACGCGGTAGCCGGTGAAAACCTCCATGCGGCCGTCGTCCATCACGACGGGTATGTAAACGGTGATTTCCTTGTTGGGGTATTTCAAAAATCGGTAGAGGCCCTCTTCCAGGCCCAGTTGTTTGGCGGCCACTTCAAATCTTGCCTCGGCCGATTCATAAACATTCAACTCATCATGTTCTGCGACGGTCGTCATCACGACTCCCTGAGACTTCGTTCAAGACTTGTCAGTCATCCAGAATTTCAGCCACAAAAAGCTTCCTTAAGCTCAGAATCGCTTGATTTCTCCGGCGGATGGCCATTTTACGAGCACCGACAGGCCATACGCAAGGTGCGACAGCGCCCGGTGTCCCGGCAAGCACCGGGGTCAGCGAGCAATAAAACGGCGAACCAGGAGCCGGGCCAGACGGTCCGAGTCGTGGCGTAGAACGTCTCCTTCCTCGATCAGGTCGGCGACCAGGCAACGGCAGCCCATCGCTTCGATCCGCTCCGGGTCCAGCCCGACCGGAATGGCGCCCTGGGCGCGGTAACGGCGCGCCAGGCGCGGTGATGGCACGCATCTGTTCAGTACAACCCAATCGATCAGCCCGGGTCCGAAATGCTCTGCCAACGCCCGAAGGTGATCGGAGGCGGCATAGCCGGTGGTTTCGCCGGGCTGAGTCATCAAATTGGAAATGTAAATTCGGAGCGCGGCCGAGGCGCGGATGGCTTCGGCAACGCCGGAGACGAGCAGGCTGGGAATCACGCTCGTATAGAGGGAGCCGGGCCCGATCAGGATCAGGTCGGCGCGGCGAATGGCTTCGAGAACCTCCGGCAGCGGGCGAACACGGCGGGGCCGCAGGCGAACGGTGCGGACCGGACTGGTGGAGCGGCTGATGCGGGTTTCGCCGCGAACCCAGCGGCCGTCGTCGAGCCGGGCCTCGAGGCGGACCGATTCCGTGGTGGAGGGAAAGATGCGGCCGCGAATCGCGAGGACTTCCGAGGACAGGCGGACCGCCTCGGCGAAATCGCCGGTGACGCCGGTGAGCGCGGTGAGGAACAGGTTGCCAAAACTGTGACCGCCGAGGCCGGGACCGCGCGGAAAACGATATTGGAAGAGGTGGCCGAGCAGGGCCTCGTCGGCGGAGAGCGCGACCAGGCAGTTGCGGATATCACCCGGCGGCAGAACGTGGTAGTTGCGGCGCAAGCGGCCGGAGCTGCCACCATCGTCGGTGACGGTGACGACGGCGGCGAGATCGGCCAGAGGAAGGCGCACAAGCTGTCCACGGCGCCGGCCGACGTAACGCTTCAGTCCACGCAACAACGAAGCGAGGCCGGTGCCTCCGCCGAAAGCGACTACACGCGCAGGAACCCGCACGACCGCAGAGGGGCGTTCGCCGAGTGGGCTAGCTGGCCGAGCCTTCCGGGTAGAGGAGCTCGGTGAAGCGGGGATCGTCCTGGAGGTAGGCAAAATCCTCGTCGTTGCGCGCCAGATACCGGTTTTCCGGCCGGAGCGCGATCGCCTGTTTCAAATTTTCCATTGCCGATTCGGTTTCGCCGGTAAGGCAATCGAGGGCCGCGAGGGCGTAGACGACGTAATCGGCTTTGGGGGACAGCTTCAGGGCCTTTTCGAGGGCGGCGCGGGCGTCATCCCAGCGGCCAAGATTCATCATGGCGACGCCGTGATGATAATGCTCCTCGGAGGTGCGAAGGACCGGCTCGGCTGGTTTGGAGATGCGCTGTTCGCAAATGCGCAGGTGAATGCCGGCGCGATCCGCCAGTTCCTTGCTGGGGCCGGAGGCGACCTTTTCGAGAGCCTGCTTGGCCTTGAGGAACTTTTGCTGCTGGAAAAGTGCGATGGCTTCTTCGTAGAGCTTCAACTGGCGCTCTACTTCGGGATTTGAAACCTCCAAGGCCCCTCCCCGCGAGACAGGAGTCTCCGATAACGTTTTAGTTTTCCGTGGCTTCGAAGAGGACGACCGGTGTTTGGAAGCACCGGAGGATCGGCCTCCATGGGCCTTGCCGGCGCGCGCCATCACCGAGAGGTTAACAGAACAACACGGCCACGTCAACCCCGGTATTTTCCCATAGCTTGTAGAAAATATGGACCTTAGGTGTGGAAACAAGCAGGCCGGCCCTTGACCGTGCGCCAGCAGACCACTAGGCTCATCGGCGTGAAAGCGAAACTCCGCTGCCGGTGGGCTGTGACGCCGGCCGAGGCGCGCGGGATTCAGCTCTCGTTGCGCGACCGCGTGGAGCGGCGCGACCGCCTGGGAGTGGTGCGGAAGGTGGCGGGGGCCGACGTGGCGCTCGACCTGGTGCGGGGTAAGGCGATCGCGGGCGTTGTGATCTACCGTTTTCCGGAACTCGAAGAGATCGAGCGGGTGTGGGCCGCGCAGCCGCTGCGTTTCCCGTACATTCCGGGCCTGTTGAGCTTCCGCGAGATGCCGGCGATCCTGGCGGCGTTCGAACGCGTGCGCAACGAACCCGATCTCATCTTCTACGATGGCCAAGGCTACGCGCACCCGCGGCGCTTCGGCATCGCGTGCCATCTGGGCGTCGTGCTCGATTGCCCGACGATCGGGTGCGCCAAGTCGCGGCTCATGGGACAACATGATGAACCGCCGGCCGAGCGAGGCGGATGGGCGTCGCTCGAGGACAAGGGAGAGCGGATCGGGGCCGTGCTACGGACACGGACCGGCGTGAAACCGATTTACGTATCGGTGGGGCACCGGGTGAGCCTGGAGCGGGCCATCGAACTGGTGCTCTCGGTATCGGACGGCTACCGGATTCCGCGGCCGACGCGGGATGCCGATCATTTCGTGGGCGCGGTCAAGCGAGGAGAGGCGCGGGGAACGCCTGCCGTTCGAAGGCCCGCGGGCTCGGGGGATTAAGCCGGGCTTTTCGCAAGGGGCTCAAATCGTGGCTGAGGATATCCTGCTGAGGGGGGGGCATCCGCTTTGTGATGATGAAGTGGGGAACGGAGACGTAGGGACGGGATCCTTCGCTTCGCTCAGGATGACAGAAAAGGTGTTTGGGGCTAGGGCTTCAGCATGCCGCCCAAGAGGCGGATTTCCTTGAACTCGGCTTCGGTGAGCGGGGAAACGGCGATGGGGCGGAAGAGCTTGAAGAGTTTCATCGTTCTGAGCTTGGGACTGGACTTGAGTTCGGCGAGCGGGACGGGACGCGGGAACTTCTTCAGGCCGCGGACGTCGATCACCCAGTTTTTCACTTCGAGTTCGGGATTCTGATAGGGATCGCTGACCGCTTCAAGCACGGCGTAGGCGGCCTTTTCCGGCGCGGTGTGGTAGCCGATGATGCGGTCGCCTTTGCGGATTTCCGCCAAATACTTCTGGGCGGCCGCGCCCATCACTCCGTCCCAACGCTCCGTTTTCTTCCGGAAGAGCGCATCGAGATGGTAGTCCTCGGGATCGGTCAGAAAAAACCAGAAGTTCGCCATGGGAGTCCGCCGTTGACCGTGACCGGTTCCCGCCGCGCCTCGCCGGGGAGTTTCGGGGCGAAAGCCCCTTTGCTTCCACGAGCGTTATGTCGCGGCCGAAGCCGCGACCCACGAGGATTGCCAACTCTTCCGCGGGCTATGAGAGCCCGTGTGGCAACTGGGAACTGCTGCCCTCAGCGGCTAAAGCCGCGTTGGCGATACCCGGCTTGCGGCACGGCCGAAGCCGTGCCCTTACGAAACCCGGAGTTGCCGCACAGACTCTGTGATGCCGTGCCCTGACGGCAGCCAGGGTTGTCGTCCGGGCGCTAGACGCGGTCGTCGATCGGGATGTAATCGCGCTGGCCGTAGCCGAGGTAGACCTGGCGCGGGCGAGCGATTTTCTGCTCGGGATCGAGCAGCATCTCCTCCCACTGCGCGATCCAGCCGGCCATGCGGCCGATGGCGAAGAGCACCGGGAACATGGTGACCGGCAGGCCCATCGACTGATAGATCAGGCCGCTGTAGAAATCGACGTTGGGATAGAGTTTGCGCGAGACGAAGTAATCGTCTTCGAGGGCGATGCGCTCGACTTCGAGGGCGATATCGAGCAGGGGATTGCGGCCCATGATGTCGAAGACTTCGTAGGCGGCGCGCTTGATAATTTTCGCGCGCGGGTCGTAGTTCTTGTAGACGCGATGGCCGAAGCCCATCAGCTTCACTTCGCCGCCCTTGACGCGCTTGATGTATTCGGGAACGTGCTGCACCGAGCCGATCTCCATGAGCATCCGGAGGACGGCCTCGTTGGCGCCGCCATGGAGCGGGCCGTAGAGAGCGGCGGCCGCGGCGGCGGTCGAGCAGTAGGGATCCGACTGGGAGCTGCCGACGCCGCGCATGGCGCTGGTCGAGCAGTTCTGTTCGTGGTCGGCGTGCAGGATGAAGAGGACGTCGAGGGCGTGCTCGAGAGCCGGATTCGGGTGGTACTTGAGCTCTGTGGTCTTGAAGAGCATGTTCAGGAAATTGCCGGTGTAGCTCAGATCGTTGTCGGGATAAACAAAAGGAAGGCCGAGGCTGTGCCGGTAGGCGAACGCGGCAATCGTCGGCAGTTTCCCGAGCAAACGATAGGTCTGCTTTTTGCGGGACTCGGCGTTAAAGATGCTCTTCGATTCCGGATAGAAGGTCGAAAGCGCCGCGACCGTGGAGATGAGCATGCTCATCGGGTGGGCGTCGTAATGGAAGCCGTCGAGGAATTTCTTGATGCTCTCGTGAATGAAGGTGTGATGCGTGATGTGGTAGGCCCAGTCGGAGAGCTGGCTGCGATTGGGCAGCTCGCCGTGGATCAGCAGGTAGGCGGTTTCGAGATAGGTCGACTTTTCGGCCAGGACCTCGATCGGATAGCCGCGGTAGCGCAGGATGCCGCGATCGCCGTCAATGAGAGTGATTTTACTGATGCAGGAGGCGGTGTTGATGAAGGCCGGGTCGTAACTCATCAACCCGAAATCACCGTCTTCGACCTTGATCTTGCGAAGGTCCATGGCACGGATGCAGCCGTTGGTGATCGGCAGATCGTAGCGCTTCCCGGTACGATTATCGACGATGGTGAGAGACTCTTGCTGGGCGGTGCGAACCTCTGTTGATCCGGCGCCTGATGAGGACTTTTCCACGTGTATCAGCTCCTGGCGGGCTTTGAACACTACACTTTACACCAATTCCCCGGACACGCGCGAGAGAAGCCATCCGGTCAGCAGACCAGACCCAAATGAGCAAGGCCCTTTGGACCGGACCGAGCGCCACCGCTCGTATCCCTTCTTGCTTGGAGCGGCCGGCAGCGCGGCGCTTATTTGCGGCCGAGGAAGCGGATGCGGCCGGTGAAAGCGCGGCCCTGGACGCCCTCGAAGGTGAGGAAGCGGGGCGAGTCGATGTTGTTGATGACGACACCGGGATTCTGGTGGCCCGTGATGTTGTCGAAGCCGCCGCGAATCGCCCATTCATAGCCGAACAAACGGAAGCGCCGCTCGAGGAAGCGACGACAGCTACGACGCCTTCCGCTCAAGGAAAAATAGTCGGGAAAACGACGCGAGCCGGGAAGGCCGATCAGGTTCTGATTCTGATCGACGACGTTGAAGGGATAACCGCTGCGCCAGAACGAGAGGCGTGCGGCCGGTTGGCGGATCGTCGCGCGAGCCACGCTGCCTCAGCGCGCTCGGGGTCCTTCCCGACATGCCGCGGCGGGACTCACTGCGTTCGTCGCCAAAGGCTTCGCTCACGATGAAAGTGGTTCCACGGGCAGCGAAGCTGGTGATGTACCTCGTGTGAGAAGTGCGAACCAGGTGAGAGGTTGAGTGCGGAAATTCCGCGTCCAAAGACGGGACCGCCCGGAACGCTGTGAAGCGTCCCGGGCGGTCGTGCAAGGCAATGTCAGAAGAAGCAGTCTCAGCCCACGGGCGCTAGCCCGCAGGCGAAACTACTTTTTCTTGCCTTTTTTCGGAGCCTTTTTCTTCGCCGGTTTCGCCTTTTTCTTGGCCATCGGCTCTCCTCTCGGATATGGATGCAGCGCGCTTGCGCGCGCGTAGCTCAACGATACGCAGGAACAATCAACAATGCAATAGAGTTGTGCGTCTCGATGAAAAAAAACTAACTACTCCGTTCCGCGGGTGAACGGGCTCGCGCGGCGCGATTTTCTCCGTGCGCGGCGCTCCGAGGCTCGCGGCGAAGCCTTCGCAGGCCTGAAACGACGACGATGGGAGGCGCGGCGAATGAAAGAGAACGATCGTGAAATTGCATGCGGGACGCGCGAACACACGCGATGATGCGAGTTCCCGTCGCTGCGCTGCCATTCATTTTTTGCGCGAGCGAGGGATGTCTGCCATGCCAACACAGGATGCCGCAGAGCAACGCCGCGCCGAAATCCTTCGGGCCCCACGTGTCGGGGCCCTCGGGATGACGGTGTTTCACGTTTCGTCGCGCGCAGCGGCCGCTCGCCGCGGAATTCGGCCTAGAGGCCGGGACCTTTCGGATAGGCCGGGAGATCAGGCGGCCGCGGGGGCAGCTTTTTCGGATGCAGGCGGATTTCCTGCATCACCACCTCGATCGCTTTCTCGAGCTGCGGATCGTGCCCTTCGTGCACGAGGTCGGGCGTGTTGCGAACGACGATATCGGGCTCGACGCCGTGGTTTTCGATGAGCCACTGGCTGTCGAGGCCGTAGAGGGCGAATTCGGGGCGAGTGACGTAGCCGCCGTCCATGAGCGGCATATCGCCGCGGATGCCCCGCACGCCGCCCCAGGTGCGCGTGCCGATCACCGGGCCCAGTTTGTAAAACTTGAAGAAGTAGGTGAAGAAGTCGCCGTCGGAAGCGGCGAAGTGGTTGGTGAGGCAGGCCATCGCGCCGTGGAAGACGACGTCGGGAATCGTGTTGCTCTCCCAGTTGCGCGCCGACATCATCCCCGCCAGCATTCGCCGCAGCCGTTCGAGAATCATCTGGTCGACGAATCCGCCGCCGTTGTAGCGGACGTCGAAGATGATCCCCTGCTTGCGGATCTGCGGGAAGAACTGGCGGACGAATTCGTCGAGGCCGTGGGCGGACATATCGGGAAGGAAGACGTAGCCGACGCGGCCGCCGGTGGCCTTGTCGACTTTTTCGCGATTCGTCGAGATCCAGTCAAGTTCGCGCAGGCCGAGTTCACTGCGAATGGGACGAACGACGACTTCGCGCGCGCCTTCGGTGGTGGGACGGGAGTTTACCGTCAGCGTGACGTTTTCACCGACAGTGTTCACCATGCGCTCGAAGGGCGTATCGGGCGAGCGCACCGGGCGGCCGTTGACCGCGAGCAGATAATCGCCCGCCTTGACGTCGACGCCGGGCTCGGTGAGCGGGGAGCGCAGCGAGGGATTCCAGTTCTGGCCGGGATAGATTTTCTTGAATCGGTAGAGGCCGGTGGCGGAATCCACTTCGTAATCGGCGCCGAGCATGCCGACGTTGACCGGATGCAGGTTCGGGGAGTCGCCGCCGCCGGTGTAGGTGTGGGAGTTGGACAGCTCGCCGATCATTTCGCCGATGAGGTAGGTAAGGTCGTAGCGGTCGGCGACGTAGGGGAGCAGTTGCGCGTACTTGTCGCGGATCTTGGCCCAGTCGACGCCATTCATCGCTTTCGAATAGAAGAAGTCGCGTTCCTGGCGCCAGGCGTCGAAATACACTTCGCGCCATTCTTCACGGGGATGGATGTCGGCGGTCATGCCGGAAAGGTTGAGCCGGCCATCGCCGACCTTGTGCGGAGCGGGCGGCGGGGTCGTATCGAGAATTCCGAAAACGCCGGCGGGGCGGTTGCCGCCTTCGCCTTCACCCTCGGGCGGCGCGCCGTAGAGAAGCTTTTTGCCGTCGAAGGAGACGGCGAAACGCGACGTGCCGACGAGCAACACCGTGGATTTCCGCTTGGCCATGTCGAAGACGTGGATCTGCGGCGCCTCGCCGGGCAGCGGACCCGAAAGGCCCATCACCGGAAGCGTGGAATAGAGAACCAGTCCCTTGGCTGCCGCGAGCGTGTCGACATTCGAGACGGGCATCGGCAGCGCCACGATCCGCTGGCCGATTCCTTCGAGATCGATCCGGAAGGGTTTGGACTCGGATGCCTTCGCCGCCGGTTTGGCGGGCTGCTCTTCGGTGGAACTCGCCGGCTTGACGCTCACCTCGTCGCTTCGCGGAGCGAAAGGCGATGGCTCGTCGGCGCGGAGGGTGGCGACGTAGACGCGGGTGGCCTTGGGATTGGCGAAATCGGCGTCGTAGGCGCCGATCACCTCGTTGTAATCGCGGTTGGAGAGGAAATAGAGGTACTTGCCTTCGGGATCGAAGACCGGGTTCCAGCTGTTCGTGAAATCGGTGGTGACGGACGTCACCTTGGCCGACTCGAGCGAATACAGCTCGATCACACCGTACAGATTGGACGCCTGCTTCGAATACGCCACCCAGCGGCTGTCGGGCGACCAGGTGTAATCGCGGATTTCGCCGTAGCGTGCCTGATCGATCTGTACCGGCTTTTTCTGGTGAATATCGACGTACCAGAGGCGAAGGTCCTTGTCGGCGTAGAGGAGCTTGGTGCTGTCGGGCGACCAGACGGGGCCGTAGCGGAACATCGAGCCGTCGAAGGTGATTCGCGTCTCCTGGCCCATGCCGTTCTGCGGCGTGATGTAGAGCTCGTACTCGCCGGTGCGGTCGGAGAGATAGGCGACCCATTTGCCGTCTGGCGACCAGGCGGGATAGCGCTCCCGGATGCCGGAGGTGTGGGTGAGGTTGCGGATGCTGCCGTGCTCGGCGGGAACGGTGAAGACGTCGCCACGCGCTGTCGAAGAGACCGCGCTTGCCGTCGGGCGAGATATCGAACGATTCGATCCACGCGGGCGACGTTTTTCCAGTCGCTGCGCGCCAGATCTCGGTCGCCGGGGAGTTCGATGGTGAGTTTCGTCGTCTTGCCGCTCTTGAGATCGTAGGTGTAGAGCCAGCCGCCGTTCTGGAAGACGATGGCGCCGGGGCCGAGGCTGGGCCATTCGACGTCGTAGTCGGTGAAATGGGTGAGCTGGCGCACCTGGCGGCTGCCAATGTCGTAGCTATAGAGATTCATGCGCTCGCCGGGGCCGCGATCGCTGGCGAAATAAATCGTGTTGCCGCGCCACATGGGATACGTGTCGGTGCCGTCGGCGTGTGGCACCTGCTCGAACGTGTTGTGGACCATGTCGTAGATCAGGATTTCCTGCGTCATGCCGCCGCGATAGCGTTTCCAGGTGCGGAAATTGCGGAAGATCGGGTTGTAGGCGATTTTCGTGCCGTCGGGGGAATAGGCGGTGAGGCCGCCGCGGAACAAGGGCAGCCGCTCGGGCAGGCCGCCGTCGACGCTCACTTTCCACAGCCGGCCGAACCACGTGTTGAAGGTATCGTGGCGGGAAAGGAAGACGATCGATTTGCTGTCCGGGGTCCAGGCGATCACTTCATTGTTCGGGCCCATGCGCTCGGGGACTTCGCCGATGTCCGGCCACCAGGTCAATTGTTTCGGCTGGCCGCCGGAAGCCGGCATCACGTAGACATTGAAATTGCCGTCGTACTGCGCCGTGAAGGCGATCCATTTGCCATCGGGAGAAAATTTTGGAAAGAGCTCGAGTCCCGGCGAGGTGGTGATGCGCCGCGCGACGCCGCCCGTCGTCGACGCGAGCCACAAATCGCCGCCGTAGCTGAAGACGACCTGATTCCGCGAGATGTCGGGAAAGCGGAGCAGGCGCCCTTCGGGCATCTGCTGCGCCCGCATGGGAGGGGCGAAGAAGATGGCCGCGAACAGAATGAGACTCGAGACCCAGTGCTTCAGGCGCATTTCGATGCCTCCTCGGAACTGCTTTTGTTGGCCTGCGCTCGGGGAAATCCGGCGCTGACAACACACCCGCAAGCTAACCGTAAATTAGCACGAAGCCGCGCGTTCCAGGATGAGGAGAAAAGGGGAATTTTCGCCTCTCGGCGGCGATTCCGCGCCGATCGGCCCACCGGAGAAACCGTTCGCGGTTGCGCTCTTGCCTGCGAGGACCGGCTCCGGTATGCTTTCGGGGACTTCCAGACTCAGGTCCTTCCGATCTGAGTCTCATGAAGAGTGGCCGAGGGAACGGGCCCGACGACGCCACGGCAACCGGCTTGGTGGCAAACCAAGCGCGGTGCCAATTCCCGCCCCGAGTTCGGGGGACATGAGACGCAAGCCCTCAGCGATATAGAGTCTCTGCCCACGCTCGGAATGCCGCGCTGGCGCGCGTTCCGCTTTGCGGAAGAATTGTTGCCGGTGCGAGAGCTAAAAGGCGGTGGACGATGAGCGAAAGCTACCAACTGCATTGCCGGCAATGTGGCCGGTTGCTCGGAAACTCGCCGGTGGCGATGTGCGACGAATGCATCGCGCCGCTCGAAGTGGCGTTCGATCTGGAGAGTTTGAAGGGAAAGCTGACGCGCGAGCGGATCGCTTCGCGCCCACAGAACCTGTGGCGCTATCGCGAACTGCTGCCGATACCGGCCGACGCGAAGCCGGACCTGCCGGTTGGCTTCACGCCGCTGCTCGATGCGCCGCGGCTGGGCGGGCGGCTTGGGCTTGGGCATTTGTACGTAAAGAATGATGCGGTTTGCATGCCGAGCCTTTCTTTCAAGGACCGGGTGGTGGCCGTGGCGCTCGAACGGGCGCGGGCGTTCGGGTTGCGCGTGGTGGGTTGCGCCTCGACCGGGAATCTGGCGAACGCCGTGGCGGCGCAGGCGGCGCGCGGCGGGTTTGAAGCTTGGGTGTTCGTGCCGGCCGGGATCGAGCCAACGAAGCTGGTGGCGAGCGCGATCTACGGCGCGCGCGTGGTGCCGATCAACGGCAGCTACGATCAGGTGAACCGGCTGTGCTCGCTGGTCGCGGACCAATTTCATTGGGGCCTGGTGAACGTGAATCTGCGTCCTTATTATGCCGAGGGCTCGAAGACGGTGGGATTCGAGATTGCCGAGCAGCTCGGCTGGCGCCTGCCCGACAACGTGGTGGTGCCGATGGCCGGAGGCGCGTTGATCAGCCGCATCAAGAAGGGATTCGACGAACTGGTTGCCGTGGGACTGGTCGAGCCGAAACCGGTGAAATTCTTCGGCGCGCAGGCGACGGGCTGCTCGCCGATTTCGAGCGCGGTGAAACAGGGACTGAAATTCCCCGAGCCGCAAAAGCCGCGGACGATCTGCCATTCGCTGGCGATCGGCAATCCCGCCGACGGCCACCAGGCGATCGAAGTGATCACGTCGAGCGGCGGCTGGGCCGAGGACGTGAGCGACGAGGAGATCATCGCCGGAATGGAGCTGCTGGCGGCGACCGAAGGGGTCTTCACCGAGACGGCGGGTGGAGTGGTGGTCGGCGTGGCGCGGAAACTGGTCGAACAAGGCCGCATCCGACCCGAGGAGACCACCGTGCTCGGCCATCACCGGCAACGGCCTGAAGACGACCGAAGCCCTGACCGGCAAGCTGAAATACATGCCGGCCGTCGAACCGCGCCTGGCTGCCTTTGAGGCATTGCTCGCTGAGGTGGGCGCGCCGGTGTTGGCTGCTCGCTGATGGCCGGCGACGACGAACCGATTATTGTTCCGGCGACTTCGGCCAATCTGGGCTGCGGGTTCGATTGCGCCGCGCTGGCGCTGAGCCTTTATTTGAAAGTGCGTGGCCGGTTGGGCACCGAGCCGGGATTCCGTTGCCACTACCGCGGCCCGCACCCCGAACGCATTCCTTCCGATGACTCGAATCTGGTGGCGAGAGCGGTGCGCCTGGCGGCCGAGCGCGCCGGCATCGATGTTCTCGGCGGCGAAATCGAGATCGAGAATGAGATTCCGGTGGCGGCGGGACTTGGTTCTAGCGCCGCGGCCATCGTCGGCGGAATTCTGCTCGTGGCGCGGCACCTCGGGAAGTCGCCGGATCCTGAAGCCGTCGTCGAACTCGCGAGCGAAATTGAAGGACACCCTGACAACGTTGCCGCCGCCTGCCATGGAGGCCTGGTGGTTGCGGCGCAGGAGGATGGCGGTCGGGTGCGCGTGGCTCGCACCGCGCTGCCCAAGAACATCGAGCTGATTGCCGTTGTTCCCGACATCGAACTTCCCACCGAACGCGCCCGTGCCGTGCTGCCGGCGAGCTACTCACGCCAGGACGCTATCCATAATCTTCAGCGCGTGGCGCTGCTGGTGGCGACGTGTTTTTCCGGCGAATATCGGCTGGAGCCGGAGCTGTTTCGCGACCGGATGCACCAGCCGTTCCGCGCGCCGCTGGTTCCCGGACTGGAAGCCTGTTTCGAGGTGCGGCACCCGGACCTGCTGGGCGTGTTTCTGAGCGGAGCGGGCTCGTCGGTGCTGGCCATCGCGCGAGGGAGCGGCGAGGAGATCGGCGAGCGACTGGCGGCGGAGTTTCGGCGGCGCGGCGTTGATGCCCGGGCGCTGCGGCTGAAACCGGAAAATCGCGGCGCGCTGGATTTCTTCAGAGACAGCACGGGTCTTGACGCTCCGCTCGGAATGCGATAGATTTCCTGAAGTCATGCTACCGCGAGCACAGCACCATCATACTCACCACCACGGGGTCGTACGGTGCTCGCGGGAGTTCAATTAGTAGCCAGGTATCGCGAACTCATAAGCCCGCCAGCACCCCCAGTGCTGGCGGGCTTCTCCTTTTTAGGGGCAATTTTCTGGGGCAATCAGGGAGCGGCAATGGAGATCGATTTCGGAAAGATGGATGGGCTGGTCCCGGCGGTGGTGCAGGAATGGGCCACCGGCGAGGTGCTGATGCTCGCGTACATGAGTCGCGAGTCGCTCGAGGAAACCCTGCGCAGCGGCGACGTCACCTTCTACAGCCGCTCGCGGCAAAAATTATGGAAGAAGGGCGAGACCAGCGGCCACACGCTGCGGGTGGTTGAATTGCGGATCGATTGCGACGCCGACACGGTTCTGGCGCGGGTGGAGATGCGCGGGCCGGGCGCCTGCCACGAAGGTTTCCGGTCGTGCTTTTTCCGCCGGCTGGAATCCGATGGGCGGCTCACCACGACCGGCGCGCCGGCTTTCGATCCAGACAAAGTCTACGGGAGCGAACGGCGATGAATCCATTACGGCTGGGCATACCCAAGGGAAGCTTGCAGGAAGCGACGCTGCGCTTGTTCGAGCGCGCGGGCTGGCACATTTCTCTCAATTCGCGCAGTTATCATGCGGGCGTCGATGATCCCGAGCTGAGCTGCCTGGTGGTGCGGGCGCAGGAGATGGCGCGCTACGTGGCGAGCGGAGCGCTCGACGCCGGCCTCACCGGGCGCGATTGGGTGAGCGAGACCGGAGCCGACGTTCGCGAGGTGATCGAGCTGGCTTACGCGAAGCAGGGTCTGGGCCGCGTGCGCTGGGTGCTCGCCGTCCCGGACAGCGCCCCGATTCAGTCGCCGCGCGATCTGGAGGGCAAAGTCATCGCCACCGAAGTCGTGCGGCTGACGGAGCGGTATCTGGAGCGTCACGGAGTGCGGGCGCGGGTGGAATTTTCCTGGGGCGCGACGGAAGTGAAGGTGCCGCAACTGGCCGACGCGATCGTCGAGGTGACCGAGACAGGGGCGTCGCTGCGGGCGCACCGGCTGCGAATCGTCGACACGGTGATGGAATCGACCACCGTTTTTATCGCGAGCCACGAGGCGTGGGCCGATCCGTGGAAGCAGGCGAAAATCAATCATCTCGCCATGCTGCTCGAGGGCGCGATCAGCGCGATGGGCAAAGTGGGACTGATGCTCAACGTGCGGCGCGAGGACCTGGCGGGAGTGCTCGAAGTGCTGCCGGCGCTCAAGCGGCCCACGGTGGCGGCGCTGAGTGATCCCGATTGGGTGGCCGTGAACACCATCCTCGACGAAGACGTGGTGCGGCAGATCCTGCCGCGGCTCAAGGAACGGCGGGCGCACGGGCTGGTGGAATACCCGCTGAACAAGATCGTGCTGTGATGCGCATCGCAAAGCTCACCAACGAAGCTGTAAAGCGGATCGAAGGCGGACGGCGGCAACGCGACCGCGCCGCCGAGCGCGCGGCGGCGCGCATTCTGGCCGACGTCGCGCGGCGAGGGGATCGCGCCGTGGCCGCCTGGGCGGCCAAGCTAGACGGCGCGCGCATGGCTCCCGGCCGCTTCTGGATCTCCGCGGAGGAACTCGAGGAGAGCCGCAAACGCGCTCCGGCCGCCTTGATTCGAGCGATCGGCAAGGCAACGGGAAATATTCGCCGGGTGGCGGAGCGGCAGATGCCGCGGCCGTGGTCGATCGAGGTCGCGCCGGGCGTTCACGTGGCGCAGATGTATCGACCGCTCGATCGGGTGGGCTGCTACGTTCCCGGCGGCCGATTTCCGCTGATTTCGACGCTGCTGATGACGGTAGTGCCGGCGCAAGTCGCCGGGGTCGAGGAAATTGTTGTCGCCTGTCCGCGGCCGAGCTCGGAACTGCTGGCGGCGGCGAGCCTTCTAGGCGTGAGGCGCGTGCTGCGCGTGGGCGGAGCGCAGGCGATTGCGGCGCTGGCGTACGGGACGCGCTCGATCAAGCGCGTGGACAAAATCTGCGGACCCGGCAATCGCTTCGTCACCGCAGCCAAGCGCCTGGTGAGCGCCGACTGCGCGATCGATCTGCCGGCGGGACCGACAGAACTGCTGGTGGTGGCCGAGCGGGGAAATCCCGCTTACATCGCCGCCGATTTGCTGGCGCAGGCCGAGCATGATCCCGACGCGGTGTCGTTGCTGGTGACGCCGTCGGCGACGCTGGCGCGCGGGGTGATGGCGGAACTGAAAAAGCAGCTCGCCGCGCTCCCCCTCGCCAGTTTGGCACGCGAGTCGCTCGAACGCAGCGGGCCCATTTTCCTCGCGCCCAGCTTCGATGAGGCGCTGGAATTTGCGAACCGCTTCGCCGCCGAGCATTTGAGCCTGCCGGATGCGAGCACCGCCGGCGGCGGGCTCGACCGGATTCGCGCCGCGGGGAGTATTTTTCTGGGGCCGTGGAGCGCGCAACCGGCCGGCGACTATGCGACGGGAAGCAATCATGTGCTGCCGACGGCCGGCTGGGCGCGGGCACGCGGCGGCCTATCGGCGATCGATTTTCTTCGCCCGATCAGCGTGCAGAACGTGAGCCGGGCGGGACTCGAGAGGCTGGGAGAATCGGTGACGACACTTGCCCGCTGCGAGGGACTCGAAGCGCATGCGCGGGCCATCGAGGTGCGGCGATGAGTCTGGTGGTTCCGTTGCGAAAGTGCGTCGAGCGCATGGCGTGGTATCACCCTCCGCCCGAGGGCCGCGCCGGCCGGCTCCGGCTCGATCTGAACGAGAATCTCGTTGGGCCGCCGCCGGAAGCGCTGCAAGCCCTCGCCGCGTTGTCGGCCGAACAAGTTTCCTCCTATCCCGAATACCGGCGCGCGGAGCGGCAACTGGCGCGGTTTTTCGGGGTGAAAGGGGAACAACTGCTCGTGACGTGCGGGATCGACGAGGCGCTGCGCATCGCCTGCGACGGGTTCGCCGAAGCCGGCCGGCCGGTGCTGACGGTCGAGCCAACCTTCGGCATGTACCGCTTCTACACGGAGCTGGTTGGCGCGCGCATGGTTTCACTTCACTACGATGACCAGCTTCGTTTTCCGATCGAGGAAGTGGTGCGCACGCTCGAGCGCCTGCGGCCGCGGCTGTTCTTTCTGGCCAATCCGAACAATCCGACCGGCGAATTGCTTGGGCTGCCGCAGGTGCGGCGGATTCTCGATGCGGCGCGGCACACGATGGTGGTGATCGACGAAGCATATTACGAATTTTCCGGAGTGACGACGACGGGCTGGATTCGACGCCGCCCGAACCTGATCGTCACGCGGACGTTTTCGAAGGCGGCGGGGCTGGCGGGGTTGCGGCTCGGTTGCCTGATGTCGAATGCCGAAGTGATCGCCGCGCTGGCGCGCGTGCGGCCGCCTTTTTCGGTGAGCAGCGCGGCGCTCGCCGCCGCGCTCGCGGTGGTTCGCCATCCGGGCCCGGTGCGCGGGTACGCGCGAGAGGTGGTCGCGGCGCGCGGCGAACTCGAGCAGGCGCTCAAGCGCATGCGCGTGACCGTGTATCCAAGCGCGGCCAATTTTCTGCTGGCGGATTTCGGGGCGGGCGGCCCCGCGCTGCTCGAAGCGCTCCGCCGGCGTGGCATTTTGCTCCGGGACCGCCGCGGCGATTTCGGACGCCCTGGTTGGGTGAGAATCACGATCGGCACGCGGGAACAAACGCGCGAACTGATCGGCGAACTGGAGAAAGCATGGACGCGCGTCCGCTCATAATTCTGGACATGGATGGCGTACTGGTGGACGTGCGCCCCTCCTACCATCGCACGATCGTCGAAACGGTTCGGCACTTCACCGGCCGGCGCGTGAGCAAGGAAGAGATCGGGCGATTCAAGGCGCGCCCCGGCTTCAACGACGATTGGAAGCTGACGCACACCTGGATTCGCGAATTGGGCGGGCGCACGAGCCTTCGGGAAGTGACTGCCCACTTCCAGCAGCTCTATCTGGGATCGGATTTCGAAGGCTACATCCGGCGGGAACGCTGGCTGGCCGATCGGCGCCGGCTGCGGCGCCTGGCGCGCGTGGCCGATCTGGCAATTTTCACGGGACGGCAGAGACAGGAAGCCATGCACACGCTCGAGCGTTTCGGGGTGACGGAACGGTTCAGCCGGTTGGTGGCGCTCGAAGACGTTTCGCGGCCGAAACCGCATCCGGAGGGTCTGTTGCGACTGGTGAACGGCCGGAAGCGGGCGCCGGTTCTCTATGCGGGCGACACGCCCGATGACGCGCTGGCGGCCAAGCGCGCGAAAGTCGATTTCCTCGCCGTGGTCATGCCGGGCGCGCCGCGACGGAACCTGCGCGTGCGGGAGATGCGGCGGCTGGGCGCTCGCGCGGTGATCGAGTCGGTGAACGAAATCGAGAGGTGGCTGCCATGAGACGCGCACGGCTCCGCCGCACGACCGCTGAAACTGATATCCGCATCCGGGTCGACCTCGACGGGCGCGGGCGGGGGCGCATTTCCACCGGGATCGGCTTTTTCGATCACATGCTCGAGCAGGTGGCGCGGCACGGCGCGCTCGATCTGGAGATTGCCGCCAAAGGCGACCTCCACGTCGACCAGCATCACACGGTCGAGGACACCGGCATCGCCCTGGGCGAGGCTATTCGCCGGGCGCTTGGCTCGAAGCGCGGCATCCTGCGCTCCGGCTATTTCATCATGCCGATGGACGAAGCGCTGGCCGTGGCCGCGGTGGATTTCAGCGGCCGGCCGTTTTTCGTGGGACGGTGGAAGATTGCGGCGCGCCACGTCGGCGATTTTCAAACCGACCTGCTGACCGATTTCTTCCAGGCGTTCGCGCAATCGGCCGGGGCGGCGGTGCATCTGCGGCTTCTCGAGGGCCGGTCGTCGCACCATCAGGTCGAGGTGATCTTCAAGGCGTTCGCGCGGGCGCTGCGATTTGCCGTCTCGCGCGACCGGCGCCTGGCAGGCGTGCTGCCGAGCACGAAAGGATTGCTGTGATCCTGACCCTGGTCGATTACGGCGCCGGCAATCTGGCCTCGGTGGAACGGGCGTTCGACCGGCTGGGTGCGCGCACACGGCGGGCACGGCGCGGCGAGGAACTGAATGACGCCGAGGCGATCGTGCTGCCTGGCGTTGGACATTTCGGCGCGCTGGCGCGCGCGCTGAACCGCGAAGGCATGGCGGAGGCGCTTGGCGCGGCGGTGGATCGTGGCGCGGCGTTGCTGGGGATTTGCCTCGGGCTGCAGGTGCTTTTCACGGGAAGCGAAGAGGCGCCGGGCGAAGCCGGGCTCGGATGGCTTGCCGGCGATGTGCGCGCCTTGCCCGCGAAGGTAAAGCTGCCGCACATGGGCTGGAACCAGGTGCGGCGCGAGGGGACGAGCGTTCTGCTCGGCGGCATTCGCGAGGACGCGTGGTTTTATTTTGCTCACAGCTATGCCGCCTTCGAAGCCGGCGAGGCCGGCGTGGCCGTGTGCGATTACGGCGCGCCGTTTGCCGCGGTGGTCGAGCGCGGGCGCGTGGCCGCCGTGCAGTTTCACCCGGAGAAATCCGGCGAGGCGGGCGCGAAGGTTCTGCGGAATTTCCTGGAGATGGCCGGATGAGCCTGGCTCGGCGGATCATTCCTTGCCTCGATACCGACGGGGAGTGGGTGGTGAAAGGTGTGCAGTTCGGCAACCTGCGCCGGCTGGGCGATCCGGCCGAACTCGCCGCGCGCTACGACCGCGAAGGCGCCGACGAGGTGGTGGTCCTCGACATTGCGGCTTCGCGCGACCGGCGGCCGACGTTTCTCGAAACGATTCGCCGCGTCGCGCAGGCGCTTTCCATTCCGCTCACTGCCGGCGGCGGCATTCGCAACCTGGAGGATGCGCGCGGGGTGGTCGAGGCCGGCGCCGACAAACTGACGGTCAATACGGCGGCCGTGGATCGGCCCGACTTGCTGGCGGAACTTGCGGCGGAATTCGGAACTCAGGCGGTTGTGCTGGCCATTGACGCCCGGCGCGAGGGATCGGGATGGCGAGTGTGGACGCGCGGGGGACACGAGGCGACGGGACTCGATGCGGTCGCCTGGGCCGGCGAAGGCGCGAAGCGTGGCGCGGGCGAAATCCTGCTTACATCGATCGATCGCGACGGCACGCGCAGCGGATTCGATCTGGAATTGACGGCAGCGGTCAGCGGTTCCGTTGGGATTCCCGTGGTGGCTTCGGGCGGGGCCGAGACGCCGGAACATTTCGCCGAAGTTTTCGACCGGGGGCTGGCCGATGCCGCGCTGGCTGCATCGATCTTCCACGAAAACCGGGTACCGATCGCCGGGCTCAAGCGCTTCCTGGCCGGCCGCGGCGTGACGGTACGAAATGTGGGAAACGGGAGCCGGGATGCTGATTCCATGCATTGATCTTCAGGACGGGCGCGTGGTGCAGCTCGAGCGCGGGCGGCGGCGCCTGTTGGCCATCGACGACGTGCTCGGCACAGCCGCGCGGTTTGCTTCCTACCCGCTGCTGCACGTGATCGATCTGGACGCGGCGATGCGACGCGGCGGCAATGCGCGGCTGGTGCGGGCGATCTGCGAATGGTCCCGGCGCATGCGCGGTCCACGGATTCGGGCGGGCGGCGGCATCCGAAGCGTGCGGCGGGCGCGGCAGCTTCTCGACTGCGGCGCGGAACAGGTGATCGTCGGGACGGCGGCGTTTCGCGGAGGGCGGGTGAACCGGGCGTTCCTCTCGCGGCTGCGCGCGACGGCGGGGCGCAAGCGCGTGATTCTCGCTCTCGACTGCGAGCGCGGGGAGATCGTCGTCCGCGGCTGGCGCCGGAAACTGGGATTGCGGCCGGAAGAGGTGATCGCGTCGCTCGAACCGTTCTGCGCGGGCTTCCTCTGCACCTTCGTCGACGCCGAAGGCACGATGCGCGGAACCGATCTCGACTGGTTCCGGCGTCTTCGCCGGCTCACGTCGCTGCCGATTACGGCGGCCGGCGGCATTCGCAGCAAACGCGAAGTGCGCGCGCTCGAGCGGCTCGGCATGGACGCCGCGGTCGGCTTGGCCGTCTATCGCGGCGTGCTGCGCTGAGCGGGCGGTCGGCTGACCAACCGCGATTTCACACAACACTCCGAGGAACTTTCCTGTGCGCAACGGTGGCACGTGGGCAGCCTCACCCAATATGTCTTGGTAGGCCACCCCGCCTCAACACGTTCGGGCCTACGCCCGCCGAAGGGCTTCGGCCCGCAGGCGGGATCCTTCGCTTCGCTCAGGATGACAGTGGTTCATTTACGGCGCAGCGACGCTGGCGCTGCCCGTCTCGTGAGAGATGCGGCTACGTGGCCGTCGCCCGTAGCGCTTCGAGCGCCTCCTCTTCCTGTTCGGCAGACCAGTCGTAGAATCCGGCAACGGCGCCAATCAGGAGAACCGCGGGCGATTCGAGTCGGTCGCTGTCGGGGAGATCGCCGAGCGTGGTCGCGCGGATGGATTCCGCGGGCCGCGACGCGCTTTCGACGACGAGGACCGGCGTATCCTCGGCCAGGCCGCCGGTGAGCAACTCGGCGGCGAGATCGAGATAGTTTTCGCCGGGCATGTAGACGGCGATCGTGGTCTCTCCCTTGGCGGCCGAGCGCCAGTCGTCGAGCGACCATTCCCCGGCGCGGTGAGCCGAAAGAAAAATCAGCTTCGAGGCGAAGCGCCGGTCGGTGAGCGGAATCCTGGCGCTGGCGGCAGCAGCCAGCGCGGCGGTGACGCCGGGAATGATTTCGAAATCGATACCTGCGGTGCGTAGCGCCTCGATCTCCTCGCCCGCGCGGCCGAAAATCAGCGGATCTCCGCCCTTGAGCCGCACGACTGCCTGTCCTTCGCGCGCCGCCTCGATCATTCGCCGGTGAATTTCCGCCTGCGTCACGGCCGGGCGGCCGGCGCGCTTGCCGACGCTTGCGGCGCGCGCGCTTGGGGGAACGAGCGCCAGAATCTCGTCAGAGACGAGATCGTCATACAACACGAGGTCCGCATTCTCGATTGCGCGAAGCGCCTTCAACGTCAGCAGATCAGGATCTCCCGGGCCGGCACCCACCAGATACACCTTGCCGTTCATGTTCACCTCCAAGTGGAATTTCCCCGGCCAGGCGAAGCAGCGACCGTTTGCGCTTGCCGGGTTCGATCGATTGGGAAAGCAGTTTGCGCCGTTCGCGCCCGAGCCGGGCGACCGCGCGACCGACTTCCGGGCCGATTTGCCGCTCGAGATGGCGGCGCAAACGCCGCGCGAAAGCCGGGCTTCGTCCCTCGGTGGAAATGGCGAGGGTGAGTGGCCCGCGGCGAACCACCGCGGGATAGTAGAAATCGCAGCGCTCGGGATCGTCGACGACGTTGACGAAGATGCGCCGGCGGCGCGCGAGAGCGGCGATACGATCGTTCAAACGGGCCGACGGAGTGGCGACCACCGCGAGAAACACTCCGCGCAGATCACCGGCCGCGAACGGGCGCTCGGCCCAGGCGATCCGGCCGGCGCCGGCCCAGGCGCGGACGCGAGCGGTGGCGAGCGGAGCGACGACGCGCACTTCGGCTCCGGCGCGCAGCAGGCTCCGAATCTTTGCCTCACCCACACGTCCCGCGCCCACCACCAGCGCCGGCCGGCCTTCGAGTTTCAGGAACATCGGAAAGAGCGCCATCGCTTCTCGTTTTCTTGTGAGCCCGGTGGTCCGGGCTCTCCTTCTCCCTTGCGTGGAAATAAAAAAGGCCCGCAACGCCTGGTGCGTCGCGGGCCGCATTGCCGAATTGTCCTGGAACTTGCCCTATCCGGGACTGCTCGGAACGGCCGGCGACGCACACATGCAACAACAGCTGCTACAGGCGCAGGTCATCGGACCGTTCATGGGCAGATTCCTTCGCATCTTTTCCGCCTCAACGGCTCCCGGAAACCACTGTCGGTTCTTTTCCCGCCGCCGCCGCGCGGATTTCCTCCCGTGTGCGCAGCAGGCCCTTCTTCACCAGCCATTCCGCGTTGAGGATCGACGCGCCGGCCGCGCCGCGGATCGTGTTGTGGACAAGCAGCGTGAACCGGAAATCGAGAATCGGGCAGGGGCGAATCTGGCCGACGACAACCGCCATGCCTCCCGAGGCCATCCGGTCGAGCCGCGTCTGCGGCCGGTTGCGCTCGGCGCGGACGATCACCGGCCGCTCGGGAGCGGTGGGCAGACCGGCGCGTTGAGGCTCGGAGACGTATTCGCCCAGCGCGCGGGCGATATCGGCGGCGCTCGCCTTGCCGCGCAATTTCACGGAAACGGATTCGAGGTGTCCATCGACTACAGGGACGCGATTCACCTGCGCGCTGATGACGAGCGGCGCGGGCTCGATCGCGGCGTCGCGGACGCGCCCGAGGATTTTGCGCGGCTCGATTTCGAGTTTTTCCTCTTCGTTGGGGATGTAGGGAATGACGTTGTCGAGCAAATCGATCGAGGGGACGCCGGGATAGCCGGCGCCGGAAGCGGCTTGCAGCGTCACAACGGAAACGGCCTCGACGCCGAAGGCGTCCTCGAGCGGCTTGAGCGCGGTCACGAGGCCGGCCGTCGAGCAGTTGGGATTGGTGAGGAGGAAGCCGGTGGAAAAGCCGCGCCGACGCTGCTGTTCCGGGATCATTGCGACGTGCTCGGGATTCACGTCGGCGAGCAGCAGCGGGACGTCCGTATCGGTGCGGTGCGGGGCCGCGTTGCTGACCACGGGAAATCCGGCGCGGGCGAATTCCTCCTCGATCGGCCCGGCGATGTTCGAATCGAGCGCCGAGAAAACGAAATCGGCATCGACCGCCTCGGGCCGCGTTTCGCGCACGACTCGGTCGGCGGCGTTTTCCGGCGAAGGTGTATCGAGGAGCCAGCCGGCGGCGGCGCGGTAGCGCCGTCCGGCCGATTGGCCGGAGGCGGTGAGCGTCGACGTTTCGAACCAGGGATGATTCTCGAGCAACTGAAGGAATCTCTGACCCACGGGCCCGGTGGCGCCGAGAATCGCGACCTTGAATCGTCTGCTCACTTCGGTCTCCTCTTGCCTCAAATGATCCCGTTCAAGCGGCGCGCGGGACGTTTCATGCTTCCAGACCCCGCGGCGCGTGTCCGGCCGCGGGTTCACGCGCGACCGCCGGGAGGCCTTCACAGCCGGCCAGCGAGGCGCGCAATTGTTCGTCTGAGTGACGGGCGAAGAACTGCCGCAGATTTTCTCCGGGCGTGCGCCCGGCCAGATAATCGCGCAGCAAACGCTCGATGGCGCCGGGAACCTCACCGGCGGGGCAGCGATAGCCGATCGGCCGGGAAATCGCGGCGAATCGGCCTACGGCGCCGCCGATACAAAAATAGTACGCGTCGTCGAGCCGGCCATCGATCTTGATTTTCTTCCCTTCGATGCCGATGTCGGCAATCCAGTGCTGGCCGCAACTGTTGGGGCAGCCGGTGACGTGGAGCTTGAGCTGCTCGTCGAAGCCGGGCAGGCGTTCCTCGAGCTGCTCGACCAGCCAGCGCGAGAATGCCTTGGTTTCGGTGATGGCCAATTTGCAGAACTCGGTGCCGGTGCAGGCGATCGCTCCGCGATGAAAGGAGCTGGCGGCGACGGGCAGGCCGGCCGACTCGAGCTCGCGCGCGAGTTCCCCGGCGCGCTCGCTGCGTACGTTTACGATGACGAGATTCTGCATGACCGTCGTGCGCAGTTCGCCGGAGGCGAAGCGATCGGCGAGTTCGGCGGCTTGGCGCATCTGCCCGACGGTGAGCCGGCCGCGGAGAACCGAGGCACCCACCGTCGCGTAACCCGTCTGCTTCTGTGGTTGGATGCCGGCATGGTCGCGATAGATGTCGGCCGGGGCTTCTTCCGGCTCGGCGGGATCGAGGCGGAAGCCCAGGCGGCTTTCGAGTTCTTCGAGAAAACGGGCCGGAGTCCAGCCGTGATCGAGGAAGAGGAACTTCATCCGTGCCCGCTCGCGCCGTTCGCGCAGCACATCGCAATCGCGGAAGATTTCCGAGGCGGCGCGCACGACGGGAAGCGCCTGGTGCCAGGCGACGAAGGCGTCGAGGCGTTCGGCGAGGTGGGGCCGGCTCGAAAGACCTCCGCCGACCCTGAGCGAGAAGCCGATTTCCTCGCGGCCGCCTCGCCGGCGCGGGAGGGCGGTGAGCGCCACATCGTTGATCTCGGGATAGGAGCACCAAACGCGGCAGCCGGTGATCGCCGCCTTGAATTTGCGCGGCAGGTTGTAGAAGTCCGGATCGCCGACCAGCATCCGCGTGGCGGCCTGCGCCAACCCGGAGGCGTCGGCGATTTCGTCGGCATCGACGCCGGCGAGCGGGCAACCGGTGATGTTGCGGGCATCGTCGCCGCAGGCGGCGAGCGTCGAGAGGCCGGCGCGCTCGAGGCTTTCGAGCAGTTCCGGCAGGGCCTCGATCTCGACCCAGTGCAGCTGGATGTTTTGCCGGACGGTGATATCGGCCTGGCCGCGCGCGAAGCGATCGGCCAGATCCGCGACGGCGCGAAGCTGATGGGAGAAGAGCAGGCCGCTCGGAACGCGGATGCGGACCATGAAGCGCGGCACGGCGCGTCCCTCGCGGCCGTTGCCGCCGACGGCGCCGCTGCCATCGCCCTGCGTGTAGATGCCCCACCAGCGAAAGTACGTGCCCAGCCAGTCGGCTGGGATCGAATCGTAACCCTCGCGAGCGAATCGCCGGATCTCCGCGGCGCACAGCCAGGGATTCTTCTCGCGCTTGAGCCGCTCGGCGCGCTGCGCCCGGGTTTCCTTCCGCTCGGTGATTTGCTGAATCGCGTCCGCCATTTTTCTCCCGAAAACGTGCCACAAAAACAAAAAACCCGCCGCCAGTTTCGTCTGGCTGCGGGCTCTTGAAAACTGCCGGCTGTTTCTTCGTTCAGCTCGGCAAAGTCCCCGCACCAGACGGCGGACACGTGCACTTAATGCAAGTGCACATGATCGTCGCAATCTGGTCGCGGTACGACATAAGGCGCACATTGTGCAGGAAAAGGACGGCGCATGCAAGGACGTTTTGCCGAATGGGGCAAGCGGAGCGCTCAAAGGGTCAATTTCGGCCCCGAGGCGCTTCAAGGGCCAACCAGCGCGTGGCGTTTCGTGGCCGTGCGACGGAACCGGGAAGCTGTGCCGAGCGCGGTATCGCACGTTCGAGCCTTCGCCGGCGCCGTCCAGCACCAGCAGCGCGCCATTCGGCGCAGTCCCCTTGCCGCTCCGGTGCGCCGCTGTTACACTCCGATTTGCTTCCAGACTCAGGTCCTTCCGATCTGAGTCTCATGAAGAGTGGCCGAGGGAACGGGCCCGATGACGCCACGGCAACCGGCTTGGAGACGATCCGAGTGACTGGTGCCAAGTCCCGCCCCGAGTCACGGGGGACCATGAGGCTATACCACCAAAACTGGTAACCGTCTCTTCCCTCACTCGCCGCAACGGACGGCGTTTTTGCCGTTCGGGAAACGGCGGTATTGCCGCCGGCAATCCGGCGGCGTATCCGTTCGCGGTTCTCGGGGTGTATCGAGCCCGCCAACCGGCCTCGCGAAAGCACAAGGAGCGAGCCGATGTCCATTCGCGTCCAGATTCCAACGGCGCTTCGCCGGCTGACCGGCGGTGCGGCCACCGTCGACTGTTCGGCGAAGACGCTTGCCGATCTGCTCGACGATCTCGGCCGGCAACACCCGGACCTCAATCGTCATCTTCGCGATGACGCGGGGCAGTTGCGGCCGTTCGTGAACGTCTACGTCAACGAGGAAGACATTCGATTCCTCGGCGGCAATTCCTACAATTTTCAGGAGGGCGATGAAGTGATGCTGGTGCCCTCGATCGCCGGCGGCCGGCCGGCGGCCGACTAGCGAGGCCGCCGTGGCCAAACACTCACGCCGCCCGCTGCACGTATTCAAATTTGGCGGCACGTCGGTCGGCACCGCCGAACGCATCGGTTGGGCCGCCCGGCGCTCGGCCTCTTCCGCGCGCCACGAGCGGGCCATCGTCGTCGTTTCGGCGATGGCCGGGACGACAAATCTTCTCCTGCGCTCGGCGCAGGCAGCCGCGAGCGGCGACCAGGGCTGGCGCGAGGCGGCCAAGGAGATCCGCCGTCGCCACAGCGAGGCGGCCAGTTCCCTGCTTGCGGCGGCTGAACGGTCCGATTTCTCCGGACATCTCGACGCGTCGCTGGAGACCTTTGAGAGCGTTCTGCCAGGGCTTCGAGATGGTCGGAGAAGCGACGCCGCGCGGTCTCGACCGCATCGCCTCGCTCGGCGAGGTGATCTCGGCCGAATTGCTGGCGGCGACGCTGCGGCGACGCGGAGCGCGAGCCGTGGCCGTCGACGCGGCGAAACTCATCATCACCGACAATCGCTTCGGCGACGCGAACGTGCTCTCCGAGCCCACGCGGGCGCGGCTTCGGCAACGGCTGATGCCGCTGGTGCGGCGCGGCGTGCTGCCCGTGGTTACCGGCTTCCGCGGCGCGACCCGCGACGGCATCCCGACAACGCTCGGCCGCGGCTCCTCCGACTACACGGCGACGCTCCTCGGCTCGATGCTCGACGCCGACGAAGTCACCATCTGGACCGACGTCGATGGCGTCATGACGGCCGATCCGCGTCTGGTTCCCGGAGCGCGAGTGATTCCGCGGCTCACCTACGGCGAAGCCATCGAGCTGGCCTTTTTTGGCGCGAAAGTGATCCACTGGAAAGCGATCGTGCCGGTGATGGAATCCGGCACGCCGCTTCGCGTCCGGAATTCGTTTCGCCCGTCGACGCCGGGCACACTGATCGTTCCCGGCGGCTCTGGCCGCTCGGCGCTGGCCGCGGTCACGGCCGTTCCTCGCGTGCAGCTGGTGACGGTGCGCGCCGATCGTTCGCTCGGGCCGGTGGAACTGGCGACGCGGGTGCTCGGCTGGCTCGACAGCACCGGCGTCCATCCGCTGCTCCTGCTTCAATCCTCGGCGGAAAATTCGCTGGCCTTCGCGCTCACGCATGACGAAGCCCGGGCGCTTCCCGGCTTGGCGCAGCAGATCGCCCCTCGTCACGGCCGCGACGGACTTGTGCTCCACTCCTCCGAAGAGGTCGGCCTCGTCACGGCAATCGGAGCGCAGATGAAGCATCCGACCGGGGTCGGGGCGAGGATGTTCAGCGCACTGGCCCGGCGGCGGATATCCGTGCTCGCCGTCGCCACCGGCCCTTCCGGCCAGGGTGTGGCGCTGGCCGTGCCGCCGAAATCGCTCGTCGGAGCGGTGCGGGCCATTCACCGCGAATTCCGGCTGTAGCGCGACGGGCGCGCGGAGACGCCGATTGCACGCTGGCTTCGCCCGCGCGATTCGCACTCCACCAGAGACATTTCCGGCAATGACCCCTCCTGGGGCTGTACGCCGCGGCAGGAGAAGTGGCCTGTCGAGCGGAGGGGAAAAGCGGATTCCTCGCTCCGCTCGGAATGAAGGTCTGGGTGATAGGCCACGAGGGTATATTGGCTCAGGTATCCGTCGTGCTCCGGGCGCCTTTTCTTCTCCCTCTGGATTGAGCGAGAATACAGCGGCCCATGCAGTACGAGGAGCGATCGATGGCGAGCAAGAACTGGGCGGGCTGGAAATTCCTGGTGGCCGCCTTCCTCTGGACCCTGGTGGCGGCCGGCGCGGCCGCCCGGAGCCAGCCGCGCCAACCCGCGGCAACAAGCCGCACACCCAACCCGCTTGAAGCGCTCCAGTTTCGCAATCTGGGTCCGGCCGTTGCCGGCGGGCGCGTGACGGCGGTGGCCGGCGTGCCCGGCAATCCGAACATCTATTACGTCGGCACGGCAGCCGGCGGCATTTTCAAGACAAAGGATGGCGGAGTTTCCTGGAGGCCGCTGTTCCAGCATCAGGCGGTGTCGTCGGTGGGAGCGATGGCGCTGGCGCCCTCGAATCCGAACTTCGTGTGGGTGGGCACCGGCGAGGCGAATATCCGCAACGACATCGTTACCGGCCGCGGCGTCTATTTTTCGCCTGACGGCGGCCACACGTGGCGTTTCGAGGGACTCGCTGACGCCGGGCAGATTTCCTCAATCGTGGTTTCGCCACTCGATCCGGATGTGGTTTTCGTCGGCGTTCTGGGGCATGCCTGGGGACCGAATCCCGAGCGCGGCGTGTTCCGCACAACCGACGGCGGGAAAACCTGGAAGAAAGTTCTGTATGTGAACCCGACGACCGGCGTTTCGGATCTGGCCATGGAGCCGGGAAATCCGAAGATTCTTTACGCCGGGATGTGGCAGGTGGAGCGGCGGCCGTGGATTCTCGAGAGCGGCGGTCCTTCGAGCGGCATCTACCGCACGACGGACGGCGGCGACACGTGGCAGCAGTTGAGCCAAGGTCTGCCGAAGGGGCCGCTCGGGCGGATCGGCCTGGCGGTCGCGCCGAGCGATCCGGCCCGCGTTTATGCGCTGATCGGATCGAAAGAAGGGGTGTTGTGGGCATCGGACGATCGGGGTGAGCGGTGGTCGCTCGTCAGCCGCCTTCGAGAACTTGACGCGCGGCCCTTCTATTTCTCCCATCTCGTCGTCGCGCCCGATAATGAGGAAACGCTCTACTTCCTCTCGTTCCACATTCTCGAGTCGACCGACGGCGGCCGCACCGCGCGCATCATCGACCGGGGCGTCCATGCCGATCACCATGCGCTCTGGATCGATCCGCGCAATCCGAATCGCATGATCGAAGGGAACGACGGCGGAGCGTACCTCTCGACCGACGGCGCGCGCAGATGGCGCCATCTGAACAACATCCCGATCGAGCAGTTCTACAGCGTCGCGATCGATCCCTACCAGCCTCCCTATGGCATCTGCGGAGGCCTGCAGGACAACAGCGCATGGTGCGGGCCGTCGAACAGCCTGAGCCGCACGCCCATCACCGGCGCCGAATGGTTCACCGTCGTCTTCGGCGACGGCCAATACGCCGTTCCCGCTCCCGGCACGCCGTTCATCTATTCCGATTCGCAGAACGGCGAGATTCTGCGATTGAACCGGGAAAGCAACGAAACGGCCCGCCTGCGGCCTTACTTCCCCGGCACTTTCGACGAGCCGCCCTCGGCGCTGCGATACCGGTTCAACTGGACGGCGCCGATCGCCATTTCACCCAACGATTCGAAGGAAATTTATCTGGGCGCCAACGTCCTCTTCCGCTCGACCGACGCCGGCCTTCGCTGGAAAGCGATCAGCCACGACCTGACGCGCAACGACAAAACGAAACAGCGCGTGACCGGCGGGCCGGTGATCCTCGACGTGAGCGGCGCGGAGACTTACGACACAATTCTCTCGATCGGCATTTCACCCGTCGACCCGAAGGTGATCTGGGTGGGCACCGACGACGGCCTGGTGCAGGTGACGCGCGACGGCGGACGTCGCTGGACCAACGTCACGAAGAACATCCCCGATCTGCCGGAGTGGGGCCGCATTTCCCAGATCGGCGTTTCTCCCTTCGCCGCGGGCAGCGCGTACGTCGCCGTCGATCTCCACGAGATGGAGAACAATCGGCCTTACGTTTTCCGCACCGACGATTTCGGCGCCACATGGACGAACATCACCCAGAACCTGCCCGGCGATGCGCCGGCGCACGTCGTTCGCGAGGACCCCAACCGGCGCGGGCTGCTCGTTGCGGGAACCGACACTGGACTGTTCTATTCGATCGAAAAGGGACCGTGGCAACCGATTCACAACGGCTTCCCCAATACACCTGTCTACGACCTGAAGTTCGAGAAGACGACGCACGACCTCGTCGTAGCGACGCACGGCCGAGGCATCTTCGTGCTCGACAACCTGACGCCGCTCGAACAATCGGGCGGCGCACTGCCGTCGGGCCCGAAACTCTTCACTCCGCTCGCGGCGACGCGCTGGGCGATGTTCAATCGCCACGGATTCGAACTCGCCGGTTTCGCCGCGCCGAATCCGCCCGAGGGCGCCATGCTCGATTACTGGCTCGACCGCGGCAACGGCTCGGCCGAGTCGGATGTGGAGATCACCATTACCGACGCCGCCGGGCACGTGGTGCGCACGATCGAGGGGCCCGGGGGACGCGGGTTCCACCGCGTGGTCTGGAACCTGACCTACGATCCGCCGCTGGAGATTTTCGGCGAGGAGAATGCGACTGAAGAAGGTCCTGGCTCCAGGGGCCCGGCTGTCCCGCCAGGGAAATATCGGGTAACGCTGCGCGCGGGCGACCGGACGCAGTCGGTGGCTCTCGAAGTCCTGGCCGACCCGCGCAGCCACGCTTCCGCGGCGGATTTCCGGGAGCAAGCGCGAGCCGGTCTCGAAACCCGCGATCTGGTCTCTTCGGTCAACCGCGAGATCAACCAGATCAACGCGCTGCGGCAACAGCTCGAGACGCTGGAATACGTACTCCTCACCAGCCCGAAGACCGATTCCTACGGACAGATGTTCGAGCAGGCACGCGTGCTCGGCCAGACACTCGACCGGATCGAGGAGCCTCTCTACAATCGCGCCGCTGCCCGCGACAGCAAGGCCTACCTCCATCACCTCTCGGCGTTGCACGACCGCGCCGTGCGCCTGCTGGCGACGATCGAATCCGGCTACGCGCAACCGCCCACGGAAGCTTCGCTTCAGGAGATGGCGAGATTGAGGCGCGAAGCGGCCGAGCAAGAGCGGCGATTCGATGATTTCGCGCGCAAGGACCTGGCTGCGTTCAATCGCGCGGCGGCGGCGACTGGCGTGAGCCAATTGTTCGTTCCCGGTGTCCAATAAATCCGGGACGCACGCCGCGCACGAGAGGTGCCCATATGCGATGGGACGGCGCTTCGAAATTGCGTAGCGGGGATTGCGGACATGCGCGCCGGGTGAGACTCGTGCCACGCGAGACGGCACGGTACGCCCGCCTGCCGGCGCCGGCCGGCACGTTGAGTTCCAGCACGCTGCCGAGCAGTGCGAATCAGGCGAACAGGTGCTGGCGAGCCGTTTCGCAGATAGCGACGACGGCGGGATTCTTCAGCCGTTTTTCCACCGAGATGCCGTAGAACCGCGCCCGAACATTCTGCACGCGGCCGAGGCGCGTCAGATGGTAGCGCCGCATCTCGCGATCGAGCACCAGAGGCGAAGCAAACACGCCCAGTCCCTTTTCCGCGAACGTTCGCAGCAGACTGAAATCATCGAACTCACCGACCACCCGGGGCCGGACACCGTGCGTTCTGGAACCATTGATCGAGTTCGGCCCGCAACGCCGCGCTTTCGGTGGGCAGGAGAACCGGCGCGCCGTCGAGCGAGCGGGGAAAGCCGCGGCGGAAGCGCGCTGCCAGCCGGCGTTCGCCGTAGATAGCGACGCCGCATTCGCCGAGCAGATGATTGAACGCGCGGACCCGCATCGCCGGGGCCATCGGCGAGTCGGTGAGAACCAGGTCCATCCCTTGCGTCGCCAGGTCGGCCAGCAGGCGGTCCGGTGGGTCCTCACGGCAAATCAACTGTACCGGATCGGGCAGACGAAAGGCCGGTTCGAGCAGCCGGTGCACGATGACTTTCGGCAGCACGTCGGCCACGCCAACGAGCAGCTTCGAGGGGCGGCCGGTCGGCCGGCCCTTCAGCGCATCCTGCATCTCGCGGCCGGTGGCAAAAATCTCCTCGGCGTAGCGGAAGGCGAGCCGCCCTTGCTCGGTCAAGACGAGCCGGCGGCCGGAGCGTTCGAAGAGTCTTTCCCCGAGGCTGTCCTCGAGTCGCTTGATCTGCGCGCTGATCGTCGGCGGGGCGAGCAGCAGCTCGGCCGATGCCTTCGTCACGCTTCCGGTGCGGGCGACGGTCCAGAAATAGTACAGGTGGTGGTAGTTCAGCCAGTCCATCGCAGGTTGTCCTATTTTAGCTAAAATCTAACGACTTTCAAATCATTATCTACTTTTTGGAAGCGCGATCGTCCCTTATTCTCGGCCAGAGAGATAGGACGTCCTGGAAAAACCCTTGGCCGGCCGCTCCCGCCCCGGTTGGTTTTCTGGCGAAGGCAAGAACGCCGGAGCAGGAAAGTAGAGGCAGCCATCCGGGAGCCGTAACGCGGTGGACGCGTTCGGGTCGGCCCTCGTGGCCATGGCGCGGGAAACATGAAAGTTCGGCTCCCGCGCCACGCCACGCAGGGGTGTCAGGCGGGCGTCTCACTTTCGGGTTCGGAGTAGTGAGCAGGGCTCGGTCGAGCGAGCCGAAAAGGTTTGTAAAGTTGGGGATCCGCGCCGGGCACTCCCCGCCCAGTCCTGGCGTGGCAATCCGGGGAATCGCCAAGAATCCGGACCGGCATGGCGCAGGGAACGAACGCGGGAAATTAAAAGTTCGTCAGCGCGTCACCCGCCGGCCGGAGCATCAGCCCCCAAGGGCGATTCCCCGGACCCCTCCGGTCCGCCGAGATCGCGGAGATGGAGGGCGTGACCGGAAACCACGGAGGAAAACGATGCCGATTCATACCACGCGAGGCACGCGCCCTGCGACCGAAATCCCCCGGCAGGGGAAGATCCTGTTATTTGACGAGCGTGCCGAAGCGCTCAATCGGGTCGGGGCACTGCTCTCCGCCGAAGGACATGCGGTGCGGCAGTGCAGTTCCTTTTCCGAAGCCATCGACCACCTGACGGACGAATCATTCGATATCGTCGTGATCGGCCAGGAAGCGGGTTTGGAAGAGGAGGGCGAAGTGGCCGAATGGGCCCGGGCGGTTAATTCACGGTTACCAGTGCTCATGCTGCTGACAGATAAGAAAGATGTTCCCGGCGACGGCACACGCTGGAAACGGGATGTGTCCGAATACTTGATGAAGCCGATCTCGGCGGTAGAAGAGCGCGAGTTGAAAGAGACGGTGCAGCGGCACCTGAAGCCTCGGGCAACTTTGCAGATCGCTTCCCAAAATCCAACCTGAAAACCGGGCTGCGGTAAACGAGCGATGCGGCAGCGAGCGGGCAGAGCAGCGCTCATCCCGGCGCGCGCGGAAATACTTATGTTCTTTCCATTCGCTCGAGCAGCAACGTGCCCGAGCGCCATTGTTTCATTTGCCTCGCCGTCCGCCGCAGCATCACCACTGCCCAGAACCGGATCATCCAATCCATCGACATGCGGCGGTTGAGCCGCCGCGATTCTTCGAGCAACTCGCGAAACTCGGCTTCCCGCCAGCCGAATGGCCGGAAGAATTCGCCGCCTTCGGCCGGGCCGAACCGGAAAGCGGCACCGGCGGACTGAAGTTGCTTGCCCCAGGAACGGTTGGTCATCTGCAAGACTTTCGGAGAGGCGATATCAGTGAGCCAGAAGCGGAATGTCCGCGCTTCGTGCAGATCGCGCGCCAGGTCGCCGACCTCTGCGGGTTCGAGGTAGATGAGCAAACCTTCGCAAATCACCAGCGCGCGTTCGGCGCGCTCCGCCAGCCGCGCGAACAGGCGCCGCCGGGCCTCGCGGTCGCGCAGATCGATCTCGACGCATTCGAGACGGCAGACGGGCTTCTCCTTCGCCAGTATTTCCCTCTTGTAGTGGATGATGCCGGGCAGGTCCGCTTCCACCCATTCGAGCGATGCCGGAAGCGCCAGCCGGTACGGCCGGGCGTCGAGTCCCGCGGCCAGATTCAGCACCAGGCCGATCGATTCCCGCTTCACCCGCTCGACGATGATCTCGTCAAACAAGGCCGTGCGAACGATCATCGACCACGCCATCGACCGGCCCCGCCGCAGCGATCGCACGATGCGCTCGCCTTGCTCGCCGGCCAGCCGCCGCGCGTACGGGTCGCGAAATAAGGCATCCGGCCGCTCGCTCTCCATCGCGCGGTAATAGGCGACCCAGTAGACCGTGTCGCTCAGCGAACTCATTACCCGGTGGGAATCGCCCATGGAGCGCGCTCCTCACGATCAGGACGGCCGAAGCCGACAAAGCCACATTCAAGCACGAGTCAAGAAAGCCAAGAAAGCAAGAGACGGCCGGGCTGCCCGCGCATGGCGGTTGCCCGGCCGTCTCTTTTCCGTTTGGCGAAGCCGCGCGTCAAAACAAGCGCGCCTGCCCGGCCGAATCCGATTCGAACGACGTTACGGCATTTCGCCCGATTCGCTTGCGGGGCGCGCCGGCCGCGGCGCCACGATCGGGATGTTTTCGCGCCGCATCTTCTGATTGAGCTGCGCCAGGTCGGTAGAAACGATGTCCTTCCATTTCGCCACCCATCCGGCCACTTGTTTCTGATAGACCTCGTAGAGGTCCCAATCCTGCTGCGGCGGGGAGGAATCGGCGCTATCGACGCCGCTGATCAGATACCCGAGCTTGCTGTTGAGCGCGATCGGATAGTTGAGCATGTCTTCGCTCGCGGTCGCCTTCGACTGGATGAGCGCGTCTTCGACCGCGTTCATCTTCTGCTGCACGGCTTCGGCGGCGGAGACGATGTCCTTCGCCTTCGCGTCGCCGCCGAGGCGTTTCTTCAACGCGTCGAGCTGCGTATTGACGTCGCGAATTTCGAGGACAGCTACGTGGTCCTGCTCCATCAAGTCACGCAGCTTCCCCGTCAGATCGAACTGCTTGGCCAGGTCCGCTTCGCTCACCTTCTCGCGCGGATCGGGAACGATCTGGATCGGCGCGGTGTAGTTTTGGCCGCCGACGGTGAGGCGCGCTTCGTAATGACCCGGGAGGGCGAGCGGAGCGAGCGGCCCGCCTTCGTCGTACACGGCGCAGGGCACATCAACGGGCAGCTCGTAACGCATATCCCACACGAAACGGTTGAGTCCCGGCTGAATCGAAAGCTCTCCGCCCGGCCCGTGCGCTTCGGGAAATTCGCCGGGGCAGGTTGGCTCCGGTTTTTCCTTGCTGCTGAACGAGCGGATCACGTTGCCTTTCGCGTCAAGGATGTCGAGGGTGACTTCGCCCGCGGGCTTCGCCTTCAGGTAGTAATCGACGATGACTCCGTCGGGCGGGTTCTTCCCCACGGCTGCGCCGGGAGGAACGTAACCCCCGCCGGAGCGGAAGCGCACCGCCGGCGCCGGGGTGAACAGGTGAACCGGCTCGTCGAGCGTCGTGGCGGTGAGCTGCCGGAGCGGGGTAATGTCGTCGAGGATCCAGAAGGCGCGGCCATGCGTGGCGATCGCGAGATCGTTATCCTTGATCGCGAGGTCGCGGACCGGAACGGTGGGCAGGTTCAGCTTGAGCGGCTGCCACAGCGAGCCGTCGTTGAAGGAGACGTAGACGCCCAGCTCGGTCCCGGCGAAAAGCAGGCCGGTGCGCTTGGGATCCTCGCGCACGGCGCGGACCACCGCGCCCACGGGGATGCCGTTGGTGATCGAGGTCCACGTCTTGCCGTAGTCGGTTGTTCTCCAGATGTAGGGGCGCAGATCATCGTTCTTGAGACGCGTGACCGCAACGTAAGCCGCGCCGGCGCTCCCCGGCGAGGGATCGATCAGGCTCACCTTGCTCCAGGCCGGCAGATCCTTGGGCGTGACGTTGTCCCAGTGTGCGCCGCCATCGCGCGTCACCCAGACGAGGCCGTCGTCCGTTCCCGCCCAGATCACGCCCCGTTGCACCGGCGACTCCGCCACGGCGAAGATGAGGTCGAAATATTCGGCGCTGGCCTGGTCCTTAGTGACGGGACCGCCGGAGGGTCCCTGCTTGGATTTGTCGTTGCGGCTGAGGTCGGGGCTGATGACGCTCCAGCTCATGCCGCGATTGGTGGATTTGAAGAGCACCTGGCTGGCGAAATAGATCGTGTTCGGATCCCACGGCGAAATGGCAAATCCCGGCACCCAGGAGAAACGGTACTTCTGATCGGCGGCCGGCCAGCCGTCAGGATCGTCCGGCCAGGGCGAGATGAGGAGCGACTGTTCGGTCTTGCGGTCGTAGCGGCCCAGGATGCCGAAATAGGTGCCCCAGTAGACGATATTCGGATCGGCGGGGTCGGGAACAACGTAGCCGCTCTCGCCGCCGCCAGCGTTATACCAGTCCTGGCGGCCGATGTAGCCATGCGCCGTGGCGCTGGCGATCACCACGCTCGAATTATCCTGCTGCGCGCCGTAGAGGTAGAAGGGGAAGCGGTTGTCGAGCGAGACGTGGTAGAACTGCGCGGTCGGCTGGTTGTTCTCGGTGCTCCAGGTCTTGCACCAATCGGTCGAGATCGTCGCGCCGCCGTCGTTGCCGAGAATCATCCGGTTCGGGTCCGCGGGATCGATCCACAGGTCGTGGTTGTCGCCATGCGGCGCGCGCACGCGCTCCCACCGGTGTCCGCCGTCGGTCGAGCGGTAAAAATTCACATTCAGGATGTAGACGGTTCCAGCGTTTTTCGGGTCGGCAAAGATGTGCGTGAAATACCAGGCGCGCTGACGGAACTGATGGTCGCCGTTGACGAAGTGCCAGTTTTCTCCCGCGTCATTGGAGACGTAGAGTCCACCCTTTTTCGCCTCGATCAGCGCGTAAACTTTTTCGCCGTCGGGGCCGACCGCCAGCCCGATCTTGCCCAGCACGCCTTCGGGTAGCCCGTGGCCCTCGATCTGCTTCCAGGTGCGGCCTTCGTCGGTCGATTTGTAGATCCCGCTTCCGGGGCCACCGCTCGTGAAAGTCCACGGCTGGCGACGCACCTGATAGAGCGCGGCATAGACGATGCGAGGGTTCGTGGGATCGAAAACGAGATCGACCGCGCCGGTGTTTTCGTCCTTGTAGAGAACCTTGGTCCAGGTCTTGCCGCCGTCGGTCGAGCGGAAGACGCCGCGCTCGGCGTTCGGTCCGAACGCATGGCCGATCGCTGCCACGAGCACCAGATTCGGATCGTGCGGATCGACGAGAACCTTGGCGATGTGCCGCGTGTCGTCAAGACCGATATGCGTCCACGTCTTGCCCGCGTCGGTCGATTTGTACATGCCGTCGCCGTAGGTGATGTCCTGCCGCAGGCATGGCTCGCCGGTGCCAGCGTAAAGAATGTTCGGGTCCGAGGGAGCCACGGCCAGCGCGCCGATCGAGGCGATTGGTTCCTTGTCGAAGATCGGCAACCAGGTCAGGCCGGCGTTCGTCGTCTTCCACACGCCACCGGCCACCCCGCCGAAATAGAATGTGTTCGTGCCGGGAACGCCGGTCACCGCTTCCACGCGCCCGCCGCGGAACGGGCCGACCAACCTGTATTTCATCCCGTGAAGCGTGTCCTTCTGCAGTTGCTGCGCCGGGGCCTTCGCGCCGAATGCCAGGAAGACAAATAGAAAGAGGAATCCGTGCCAAAACGCGTGCCATTTGCGGTTCCCAACAGCCATGAATGCCTCCATCGGCGAATTCGGGCGGATTGTACAACGGCGGCCGAAACCCGGCCATGAAGTTCTTCCGCTGCCTTAACGCTTACGAAAAAAAAAGGCGGGCTCGCGTTCGCGAGCCCGCCCGGTTGTCCTGCATCGGTTAGAAGGCGAATTGGAAGCCGAACTCCGCCCGGAACGACTTGGGAACGATCACTCCGTCCGGAGTGATGTAGGCGTTCGGCTTTCCGAAGTTGGAGGACAGGATATTGCCAGTGTAGCTGCTGCCGAAATTGGCGCGGTTGGTCATATCGAAGCCCTGGAAGAAGAGCTGGAGGTTGTAGCGGTCGTGCCAGCGGATGGTCTTGCCGACGCGCATGTCGAGATCGAAATAGGGCTGGCCGCGGAGAGCGTCGAACGGCAACTGGTAGCACGTCCCGGCATTCTGGCAGGCGATCAACTGAGCGGGCGTGTAGCTCGCCGTCGCGGTCAGGTTGCTGGGATCACTGGTGAGCACGAAGGCGTGAGCCGCGCTCACACGCGCGCCGAAGCCGAAGACGTTGATACCTTGCGTGGCGTTGTACGGCCGGGCCGAACCCGCGACCAGGATTGGCGCAATGTCGATGGACCACGGCAATTGGAATACGCCGCTGAACGTGAAACTGTGCCGTTGGTCGCTGGGGGTGGGACCGAAGTCTACCGGCGACCACTGGGCGAACGGGTTGACCGGGTAGTTGGCGAACGCGGCCGAGCTGCCGTCGTATGCCATCGCTCGCGAGAGGACGTAGTTCGTGTTGATGGTGAAGTGGCGGCTCATCCGGCGACGGTAGGAAACGTTCAAGCCATCGTACCGCGACCGGCCCGCCGATTCGTCGTTGACGATCGGACCGAGCACGGGGAGCCCTGCGGCCGTGAACGCGGCGTCCAGCGGGCGACCGCCTCCGAGGGAGGTGAGTGTGGGATTGATGTTGAGGCGGTCGGATTCGTGCACGCCCAGTTCGTGGACGTAGTCCACTTCAATCACCGACCCCTGAGTGGGCTCGAACGAGTAGCCGATATTCCACTGCTCGGAATATGGGTTCCGGTAGGTCGGACTCATGATCCGGCCGGTAGCGCCGTCGGTGAGAGTGCTGGCGGGTGGAGGAATCGTCGGGAACGGGCTGACGCCGAACTGCCACTGGTTGAGCGGAATGCCCGTGCCGGGAACGATGGGCGCGTTGGTGTCGTTCGGCCCCGTGCTGACGAGGTCGAAAGCGGTGCCGAAAAGGGTCGGGTTCGACTGCTGGATCATGAAGAGGGGGATGTTGAGGAACGTTTGGCCGAAGTAGAGGCCGTAACCGCCGCGGATGACGTTCTTGCTGTCGCCGTGCACATTCCAGGCGAAGCCGATGCGCGGTCCCCAACCATGATTATCGTCGGTCGGAAGGCGATTGGCGTAAGGACTGCCGATCGCCCGCAGTTCGAGATACGTGCGGTTGATGTTCTGCGCGCTTCCGCCGATCAGGTTGAAGTCACGATCCCACCGCAAGCCAAGGTTCAGCGTGAACGAATGGCTTGTTTGCCAGTCGTCCTGGATGTAGGCGCCGAACTGCTTGTCGCCGCCAGGAAGATTGAAATAGGGGTCGCCGTTCGTGGTCGCAAAGATCTCGCCCACCGCGCCCGGAGTGGCGAATCCTTCGGGATAATTGGTTGTGTCGCTAAGGATTGTGTTCGCGTCGGCGAGGAAGACCACGTTGGGAACGGCGTTGTACTTGAAGAAGCCGCCGAGCTGCGGCTCCCAGAGGAAATCCACACCGGTGCGGATGGTGTGGTTTCCGTGAATGATCGAGATGTCGTCCTTGAACTGCCACTTTTTCTGGATGGACTCCTGCGGCACGTTGATGTTCGTTCCGAAATACGCGCCGCTGGGGAAGCTGACCGTGTATTGGGAGTACTTGCTCGTGTCGATCAGGTTGTTCCAGTACTGGTAGCCGGCGGTAAAGGAGTTGACAACGTGTGAGCTGAGCACCGAATTGAGGTTGAAGCTGGTGAGAATCAACCGGTTGGTCGTGAAGTTGCCAGCGGTAAGGTCGTTCTGGTTGCCCGACTGGTCGTTCAAGCCGTTGTTCTTCTGTCCGTTGTAGACGAGTGAAGCGGTATTGTTGGCGTTGAAACGGTGGTCGACCCGCGCGTTGTAGCGCCATTCGTAGAAGGGAGTGGGGATCGAGGGGGCCGGGTCGGCGCCGATGCTCTTGGCAAGGCTGAGTTCCTGGAAGGCCGTGGGCGATACCGGGATCGCGGTGTTCTCGCGGGTGCGCTCGAGCGCGAAGAAGAAAAAGTCCTTGTCTTTACGGATGGGCCCGCCGATGTCTCCACCAAACTGTTGCCTGCTGAACTGCGGAGTGGGCTGGTTGCCCTGCTTGGAAAAATAGTCGTTCGCGTTCAGGCTGGTTTCGGTATCGAACAGGTAGAGACCGCCATGGAGAGTGTTCGAGCCGGACTTGGTGATGACGTTGACGGCGCCGCCCTCGCTGCGTCCATTCGCCGCCGAGAAGCGCTGCGTGGCGATCGAGAACTCCTGGACGGCGGACAGCGGCAGCTGCATGACCGGGCCGCCGATCGTGTTGTCCTTGTCGTCGATGCCGTTGACCTCGACCATGACGTTGCGGCCGCTGGAACCGTTGATCGCAAAGGTGGAGTAGCGCCTCTTGGTCGGATCGTAGGGATCGACCGCGCGAGCGCCCGGGGCAAGTTCCGCCAGGCTGGCAAAGTCGCGCCCGTTCAGCGGCATGGACTGCACTTGCGACGGCGTGATGGTCAGGCCGATATCGGATTTCGTCGTTTCGATCAACGGGGCGGCACTGGTTACGGTGATCGTCTGCGTCACCGCGCCCGGAGAGAGCGTCACGTTTTCACTGGTTGTTTGGCCGATATACAGCACGATGTTGGAGACGTTGTAGGTGGCAAATCCGGCTTTCTTGATCTCCATGTTATACGTGCCGACCGCCAGCAGGTCGAAGCGGTACAGGCCGTTCGATCCGGAGGTTGTTGTGCGCGTATCCCCGGTGGATTTGTTGGTGACTGTGATTTGGGCCCCGGGAACAACGGCGCCCGATTTATCGAGAATGGTTCCGGTGAGAGAAGCCGTGGCAGTGACCTGGCCGAACGTCGGCGAGTTGATCAGGCACGGCAGAAGTAGCAGAAACACACACCACAAGTAACGTGCACACCTTTTCATCGCACCCCCTCGCGCGCCCATGCCTAAACTGCACAGCTTGCACAGGAGCGTTATTTTCGTTTAGGGACACCAGTGGTGTGCTGCCCCATCCCCTCGTGTCACTGCAGCGTGGATGCGCCTAAGAATTCACTTGATCCTTGCGGCGCGACTACAGCGTTGGTCCCACTCAGGGATGCCCTCTAGGTACTACCCCGGCGCATATTCGATACCGAGACACTAGTATTGTCAAGAATTTAAATCGCGTCGTATTCCTGAATGCCGATAGGGGATCGCCCGCCTGGCCCGGAGGGCGTTGGCGAGCGGTGTTACTCAAGCTTTTTCTCAGGTATTTGGCCGATTTGCGCCATGGGGGAAATTTCCGGCCTCCTCAGGGGGTGGTGAGGAGTCCGCTTACCACTTCAGGCGCGGATGGCGGGCTTGCGGGCGCGGACAAAGGCGCTCATCACTTTGCCATCGACGAGCGGCGCGATGGCGTCGACGTCGACGCCCTTGGTGGCGAGGAACTGGCGCGCGTCTTCAGCCCTGTAGACACGGGTCGGTTCGATCTCGATCGCTTCGAATCCCGCCGCGCCGAGTTTCGCGCGATAGTCGGATTCTTCGAGCGCGCCGGCCACGCAGCCGACCCACAGCTCGACGCTGCGCCGAATCTCCGCCGGAACGTCGCCGCGGAACACTACGTCGGAAATCGCCAGCCGGCCGCCCGGTTTGAGCACGCGAAACGCTTCCGAGAACACGCGGTCCTTGTCGGCCGAGAGATTCACCACGCAGTTCGACACGATCACGTCGACCGAGCCTTCCGGCAGCGGAATATTTTCCATCTCGCCCTTGAGGAACTCGGCGTTTTCGACTCCAGCCTTGCGCTGATTCTCGCGCGCGAGCGCCAGCATTTCATCGGTCATGTCCAGACCGAAGGCCTTGCCCGTGGCACCGACCCTGCGGGCCGAAAGCAGAACATCGATACCGCCGCCCGAGCCGAGATCGAGCACCGTTTCCCCCGGCTGCAATCGCGCGAGCGCGGTCGGATTACCGCAGCCGAGCGAGGCGCTGACCGCCTCTTCGGGCAAACCGGCAATCTGTTCCGCGGCGTAGAGGTTGGACGTGATCGGATCGCATTCGGAAGTCGCGTCAGAACGTTCCGCAGCAGGAGGACTTGCCGGTCTTCACCCGGCGCGCCGCCTCGGCATACTTTTCCCGGACCACGTCCTTGATGTTTGATTCGCTCATGGGTTTCTCCTCATTCTCGAGCCGCCGGATCGCACTTCCATAGTCCCACAGATGCGGTTCCGAAGGGAAAAGGTGCGTGGCCGGCGGCCGAAAGATCGATTGCCTCTGGCGTGACGGGAAAGAATTTAACGCAGAGGGCACGGAGAAAACCTTTAAACATGAGGTCACAGAGATTCCGTGGGCTCTGTGTTGGATTCCTTTCCTCGATGGACTCCATGGCCCCGGCGTGAAAAGCTTTTCCCGGCGGCGGCGGCTTACGGATCGGCTTTGATATCGCGGAGCCAGCGCCCGACGGCCGCGATGTCCGCGCGCCGCGAGAGATCGAGCACCGGCTCGCTCGATCGCTCGACCTTCAGCCGCAGCCCCATCGAACGGACGGCGAGGCGAATCGCCTGCGGCAGCTCACGCTCGCCCCGCGCCGAAATTTCCACCTTGTGGCACGCCTCGAAAAATGCCGGCGACAACCGCCAGAACGTTCATGCTGACGAGCGGATTTTCGCCGGCGGCGCGCAGCGTCGCCTCATCCGGCTTCTCGATGATGTCGGCCAGATAGCCATCCTCGCTCACGACGGCGACGGCGTAATCGCGAATCCGTTCCGCCGGAACGTTGCCGCGCAACAGCCCTTCGCGATCGAAGAGCACCGTTCCCGGCTCGCCCATACCGCACAGCACCTTGAGCGCGCCGATGGGGTAATAGTTGTCGGAATTGAGCACCACAAATTCGTCGGCGCCGATGAACGCCTCTGCGGCAAGCAGCGCGTCGGCCGTGCCGAGCGGCTCAGGCTGAATCGCGAATTCGACGCGAACTCGGCGCGGCGGCGCGATGCGCGCGTAGTAGTCGCGCATCACGTCGTGCTCCGGGCCGACGACGAGCGCCACACGCCCGAAACCGGCATCGGCCAGCGCGCTCAGAACGTAATCGAGAAACGGCCGGCCGAAGGAAAGCATCGCCTTCACCCCGGCTGCCGCCACGGCTTCCTGTCCGGCTTCGAGCGCCACGCCCTGCTCGGCCTGGCGCATTCGCCGGCCAAGCCCGCGGGCAAGAATCACCGCTTTCGAAATGCTCCCATTCACGCGCAGTTTCTCCTCGGTTTCTGCTGGTTCTTCCGTTTCGTTGGTAGCTCGTGTAGCGCCGCCCTTCAGTGTTCGTTGCCAAGACATCCTTTACACCGGTTGCCAGGACATCCTTTACACCTGGCTGTGCTCTTCCGGGTGTGGGTTTGGGTCCGAGCAGGTCCCGGAGGGAGCCCGTAGGGCGACCGGAGGGACCTGCTCGGCGGCGATTGCCGCGTCCCTCGTGTGCTCGATCACCAGCGGGCGGCTTTGCCCGCTCGCCAGATCGATCTCGCGAATGTACATGTGCCGGTAGCTGACCAGCAGCTTGCCGTCGAACCGTTCGACCCGTACCCGTCGCTCCGCCAGCGCCTGGCACACAAACAGCCGTTGCCGACCCTCGACCAGACTCCCTTGCGTGTTCAGCTGCCGCACCTCGCTCCCCTCCGGGTATTCCCAGTCCCGTGGTCGCTCCTGATAGGCCCGTCGACTCGGCCGGTAGCGATCAGCCGGTCGCTGCATCCCCAGCGCTTCATGCGGCCGCCGATGGTTGTAGCTTTGCCGAAACTCTTCCAGCACACCCGGCCACTGCTCGATCCGCTCGGGAACGCCGCGGCGCCGCAACTCCTCCCCCAGCGTCCGGTGTAGCCGCTCGACCTTCCCCTGCGCCTGCGGATGGCGCACCTGTCCGTAGTACAACCGGATCCCTTGCTCGATCAGCCGCACCGACAACCACGTCAGCCCCCACCCGTTCGTCGTCGCCCACCAGAGCGAGCCGTGGTCCATCAACATCGCCTCTGGCAATCCGTATTCCCGGAACGTCGCGACCAAGCTCGCGTAGGCCAACTCCGCCGTCAGCGCGCTCAACGCGTGCAGCCCGACCAGGTAGCGGCTGTGATCGTCCTCGATCGTCAACGGGTGGCACTCGCCGCCCTCGAGCGGGTACTTCCCCTTGGTATCCATCTGCCAGAGCTGGTTCGGCTCGGACCGCTCAAACGTCTTTGGCGCTGGCCCGTGTACGTCCTTGGCGATCAGATCGTGCCGCTCCAGAATCCGATGAATCGTCCGGACCGGCACGTGAATCCCCTGCTCATCGCGCAACACCACGTGCAACTTCTTCGCTCCCCAGCCGGTCTGCTCCCGCAGGGCCACCACCTGCTGCTCGGTCCCCTCCGGCGTGCGCGCCGGCGTCCGATGCGGTCGCCGGCTCCGCTCCACCAACGCCGTCACCGTCCTGGCTTGCTCGTAGCGGCGCCGCCACACATACCCGGTCGGCCGCGAAATCCCAAACTCCCGGCATAACTTCGCCAGCGGCTCCCGGCCATCGACGGCCCGAACCACAAACCGCACCCGCTGCTCGCTCACGTCCACGCTCCTCCAAGGCATCGCTCCCGACCTCCTCGGTCGGAAACTCTATCCCACCTGTAAAGGATGTCGTGGCAACCACTGTAAAGGATGTCCTGGCACCATACACTTCAGGGCGGCACATTTTCGATTCGGCGGAGAAAACTGGCGGGCTGAGGCCCGCCTCCACACCACCGGCCGGCAATTGATCACTTAGAACAAAATGACAGGCAGCGAGTCAAGGCCCGAATCGTCCTTGGGTTTGTACTTGCGGTCCTTGCCGCAGCCCTGCGGCTCGCTCATCCGCTCGCTCAAGCTCCATTCCTCCTGGCAGCCGAGGCCCACCACCTGCGGATTCTCGTCAGGCCGCGGCGCCTTGATTTTGTCGTAGGCCGGATCGAGACGAAGTCCGGGCGCGCCGATCATCTTGGCCATCCGGGCGAAAGCGCGTTGGGATGCTTCGGGGCTGGGCGTTTTCGCCGCCGCGTCCCAGATGTGCAGATTGACGACGCCTTCGAGGATGATCGGCGTCCAAGGCAGCGGGCGGAATTGGAGCGACGACGACGTGTCGGGCTGCAAGTAACTGAAGGCGAGGATTTGGGGAATGACTTCCGGCTCGACAAATGGCTTGGGCGAACCGCTGAAAAATTGCTTCCCGTGAGATTTGCGGAGCAGCCGCAGCGGAGTCACTACGTCCGGGAAAGGGAAGACGAGTTCGCAGAAGGCAAGGCTCGCATCGATCGCGGCGTTCTTGAAGACGGCGTTTTGCTTGGGATCAACCTGGTAGAATTCCGGCCGCGGCCCGGTCATCACGCCCGAGAATCGATATTGCTGGTCCCGGCTGAGTGCGGTTTCTTGCATCCAGGTGCCAGCCAGATAAGCGCGATCGGCGCCGACGTCGGGCAAGTAGACGTGGACTTCGTCGGGGCCGAATTCGATGACCGTGAGTCCGTGAAAGAGAACGTTGACGCGCTGGAATGGCGCCTCGGAACGGCGTAGCTGCCGGGCGGAGGCGGCGCGGGCAAGCGAAGGTAAGGTTGCCAATGCTGACCCGGCCGCCAATCTCCCCAGCAATTCCCGCCTGGTAATCCCTTTCATCCGGAACGACGCCTCTTTCTCACCCCGCCAACCACCGTAGCGGAGCGTAACCAGCGCGTCCCGGTCACGTCAATACATAAAGAGCGAGAGGCAGTCCAGGGCGCTGTCGTAGAGGATGTGCGGGCGTCCCGAAGCATGCCTCTTCGCGCTCGCGCGCTCCAGCAGGCCCTCCTCATCGGACACGGTTACCCCAGGCACAGGCGGGTGGGGATCGGGCGGCGGATCACTGACGGAGGCATAGTGAGAATTCATTTTTAATTTTGGACAGCCCATCGTGTTGGCCATCGCCTGGAACGCTTCCGCCGGATGGCTGGCAGGTACAGGTCCGCTCGGCATCGCGAAGATTTGAAGGTTCGCGATGCCGTTGTGCACCTCTGGGGTCCACGGCAGCGGATTTAGGCTCACGGGGCCAGTGACTGTGTAGCGGAAGATGTTCAAATCGGCGATAGCGGAAGGCTGTTGATAAGGCGCTGGGGAGCCTTGGAAGAATGGCTGGGACGGCGAAATCGTCGTCAGACCCAGGGGAACGATCTCGTCCGGAAAGGGCAAAATGATTTTGCAATAGTAATCGCCCAGAACGATCGCGTGGCGGTGGAACACACCGTTATCCTCGGGATGGATCTGTGCCAGCGACGGCCGCGGATTGCGTTTCACCCCTTTCAGCTTATACGTCCCGCCCTTTGCGAGGTGCGTTTCGGAATCTGTGTTGCCCGCCTCGTAGACGTGGAGGCCGTTTGGAACAATAGGCGGATAGAGCGTGATCTCATTTCTTCCGACATCGATGACTGACATTCCGTGGATTAAGACGTTGAGCTCAGTGAAGGCCGGGGCCGAATCCGCGGAGAGCCCTTCGGCCGCCGCCCGACCCAGTGGACTGAGCAAAGCTAATGCCGAACAAGCTCCCAGCCCATGCAACATTTCCCGTCTGGTAAGCAGCTTCATCCGTTCCCTCCTTTAAGGGTTTGAGCGGCCGTCAGCGCCCATAGGCGCTGAAAGCCGCCCAGAAATAGGGGTGCGCAGTCTCAGGTTGCCTCCGAACCGCTTCCGAAGCCCGCTCCAGCGCGCGGGCAACGGAATCGCCGGCCAGTAACCGCTGATAAAATACTCGCATCAGGCTTGTGGTTGCAGTGGAGTTGACGTTCCATCGGCTGGCAACAACATCCGGGACACCGGCCAGCAGAAACGCACCCACCAGGCTTCCCGGATCGACCAGCGCCGCGTCCTCCCCGCCCGCCGTCGAACAGGCCGAAAGGACCGCCAACCTGCATTCCCGCAGGTTTTGGGCATTGAGCTCGGTGGCGGCGAGCACTCCGGCTCCTTCGGGATCCCCAGACCGTGGGCCATCAGCGTCGGCGAGCACGAGTCCGGTCCGCTTCCCTTCGGCCATCGCGTGGCCAGCGAAATGGAAGATCTGGGTTTCCGGCAAATCGTGAAGCACCTCTGGGAGCGTCGCTTGTCCGCCTGTCAGCAGTGTCGCAGATCGAAAACTCGCAGCCACTGCGCGAGCCTCCGCGTCGGCCTCAGGCAGCGGCGAAAACATTGACTGCCATTCGCCTCCAAGAGCCGGCGCGCCAATGGCCAAGGCCCGGTCTGAAGACCTGACGTTCGTTTTCCGCCTCAGCAGCCTCGCATAGCCCAGACCCGGCGAGAACACCACCGCAAAGCGGTCGCCAAGATATTTGTCGTCTCCATCGACGAGCGCCTGCAGCGGAATTCCGGAAACCGCCCCGTCGGTTTCGAATGCGAGAACGCGATTCGCCGAGAGCCGCGATTCAACCGGCGCGATGAGCCATTCGTAAAGTTGATGCCCGTCGCTCTGCAACAGGGCGAGGCTCGATTTCGGATCGGCGCATTCCTGGCCGAACTGCCGCGCCACGCGTTCGAATTCCGCTTGCGGGACCGCAACCCAGTGCGAAGTGATTCCACGATCATCGAATGCCCATATCTCGATGCCATCGGGAAATTGGGCATAGCTGACAACGGTTTCGCCTCGCAGTTCGGGCCGAGCGTCCCGCATCCACCTCTCCAGTTCGATTCGGAACGCGGACGCGACTGAGGCGTCAGAGATGGCGATAGACTTCTCGGAAACAGGCAGCAGTCGGCTTACAGGACCGTTCTCGTGGATTTGTTGCGCCCGCACCGGGCTCGATCGATACCACTCCCAGACGCCCAGCCCGGCGGTGGGATCATCCCGACCTTTCAATTCAGTCCGGACGAGGCCACGGTAGGCGTCGGCCGTCGTCTCCGCCCAGGAGACGCGCTCGGCACCGCTCTTGAGCGAATGCAGACCGCGCTCGGCAATCGCGACCGCTTTCAGGAGAGAGCTTTCTGCGCTCGAAACGTCCCCTTCGGACAGGTACGCCTCCCCAAGTCCTCGATAGAACCGCAGCCCGAGCTCATCATTGTTAGCCCTGCGGACGAGGGCCTCGGTCTTGAGAAGCCGTTGCTGCGCCCGCTGCGGAGTTCCTGTCTGAACTTCTAGATCGGCCAGATAGACCTGGACGTAAGCCTGGTAGGTATCTAGGGTGGGGTCGGGAGGCAGGCTGGCGAAAATTTTGGCTGCCGCACGGAATTGGTCGCGTGCGGTTTCACGATCGCCGGCCAGGTCCGCCAGAGTCGCCAGTCGAAATCGCGCCATAGCCTCGACTGGCCTGTTGGGCGTTTGTGCGATCGCATCGACGCCCTCCTGTGCCAAACCCTCGGCCACCCACCAATCGCCCGTGGCCTCGGCGCCAAAGGTCATGTCGGAGTAGAACTGGTACGCACGCACCGGAGGATAGTGGCCACTCCAATATGCTCCGAGGCCGATTCGGTCCTCCTGCCACGCTTTGCGATAATCGTTTAGCTCCCCCTCGTTCGCGGCGAAGAACCCGATGCCCCGGAGATAGAGAACTCCATAGCCACTCGAACGCGAAACTTCCACGGACTGTTCCATGGCGCGGCGTGAGGCGCCCAGTCGTCTTAGCATGCCCTCACAGGAGGCTTGTTCCAGTAAAAGCTGCGCTTCAATCCAGGGATAAGGATGACCGCCCGACTCACGAAGCGCGGATTGAGCGGTGTCCACGCAGCGGCTCGCCTTGCTTGCCTCGCGCTGATAGGCATAGGCCAATTCCGTCTCGGCGCGCAGCGCTGCGGGGCTGTGGGCAGCGTGAAGAAACTCCGCGGCGCGGATGGCCTGTTTTTCCGCTTCGTCGGGGCGGCCTGCATCATCGTGCCGCACAGCCTGCGCGAGTGCGGCGAGGCCCGAGGCGAGCGAGGGCGAGCGTGGCACGGCGAGGACGTCTTCGAGCCAGTGGTCGCCGTGCCGCTTGACCAACTCTTGCGCAAGCCGATCGACCGCCGTGCGCTCGGCTTCCTCCTTCGCCTTTGCCCCGCCGTTGGCCGAGTACTCGTCCGGCAGCCAGCGCTTCACGGCGACATTGAGCAACTGCTCGTCGGCGGAATCCGTCGTACCGGCGGGTGGCGCGGGTTGCTTCAATCGCTTGGCCAGCCAAGCGGCTGCGGCTGCGGGATCGGATGGAACTTGGACGTCTTTGAGCGACGAGTCGACGCGCCGTTCGGCGCGATCGAGGTTCGCGCGCGCGACCTTATTGGCCCACACGCTCGCGGGGTCGAACTTCAGGTACGCCTGCCAATCCTTGACGGCGAGGGGAAGCGAACCGATGCGTTCGTAGACAAGGGCGAGGTTATAGAGCGCCACCGCGTCCCTTGGCCGTTGTTTCAGCGCCTCCAGCAGGTGCTCGGCCGCCGCCATGTATTCTTCATCGTGGCCTTCCTCGGTGGCCAGTTCATAATCGGCGGTGGCCAAATCGGTGAGGATCGCTGGGGAGTTCGGATCGAGCCGCAGCGCCTGCCAGAGCGTCGCGCGCGCCTCGTCGAACTGCCCTTCGAGCAGTTGTGCGCGGCCGTCGAGAGCGACCCACGTCACATTCGAGGGATGCGCCTCGAGCTGCCGCCTGATCAGCACTTCAGCACGCAAGAGCGGCAACGACCGCGAGAGGCTCGCTCCGCGCTCCGTCGACATCGGAGCGTAATCGGCACCGGGAATCCGCAGCTTGAGCACGCGATTCGCTGTGTAGGCCTGGGCCAGAAGCTTTTTCGCGGACGCCGGGGGGTTGGCCGATCGCACCCAGATGAATGTCGCGAAAAGGATTGATGCAACGCCTGCCAGGATTATCCACACCCAACGTCGCCGCATCCGATCTCCCTCAGCACCCCGCACCACTTTCAATTGCTCCCGTAGGCGCTGAACGCGGCCCAGAAATAGGGATGAGCGGTCTCCGGATTCTCCTGCACCGATTCGTCGGCTCGTTGAAGGGCCAATGGGACCGAATCGCCGGCGAGCAGGTTCTTGTAGAAAGCGGTCATCAGTCGCGTGGTGACCCTGGAATTCGACGTCCCAGTTGCTGGCAACGACGTCAGGAACGCCCGCGAGGAGGAATTCGCCGACCAGACTCCCTGGATTGACCAGCGCTGTGCCGTCGCCTGCCGCCGTCGAGCAAGCCGAGAGCACCGCGAGACGGCACTCGCGCAGGTCGCCAGCATTGAGTTGGGAAGCGGCCAGCACGTCCGCATCGTCTCCGGCCTTCGACTCCGAATCTCCGGCGGATAGCAGGAGGCCGATCCGCTTTCCCCCGGCCAGGGCATGACCGGCGAAGTGGAAAATTACCGCTTGCGGCAAATCGTGTAGCACGGCCCTCACCGTCGCCTGCCGGCCCGTCAACATCGTCGCGGAGCGGAAACTCGCGGCGACCGTCCGTGCCTCGTCATCGGCCTCGGGCAACGGCGCTAGGATCGACTGCCATTCCGCGCCCAATGCGGGCGCCCCTATCGAAAGGACCCGGTCGGCGGGGGAGAATTTCGGGCTGGGACGAAGCGCGTGCTCGTACGCCAGGCCCGGCGAAATGACAATCGCGACGCGATCACCGAGATATTCGCCACGGGCGTCCACAAGCGCCTGGAGCGGAATCCTCGCTAGGGACCCGTCGGTCTCGAACGTGACAACGCGCCCCTGGACGAGTTGCGATTCGATGGGCCCGATGAGCCAGTCGTAAAGCTGCCGGCCGTCGCTCTTCAGATTGGCGATATTCGATTTCGGATCAGCGCATTCCTCGCCAAAGCGTTGCGCCACCCTATCGAATTCCGGTTGCGGCACGGCAACCCAATGCGGCTGCACACCGCGATTATCAAGCGCCCAGATCTCGATCCCGTCGGAGAATTCGGCGTAGCTGACGACGCTCCGGTTGCCCAGGTCGGCGAGCTTCGCCTTCAGCCATTTCTCGACCCCAGCGCGAAAGGCGGCAACATTGCGAGCGTCAGCCGGGGCGGAAGACTTGATCACCGTCGGGGGCAGAAAGCTCACCGGATCGTTCGAGGGGATCTGTTCCGATCGCACCGGGCCGGATCGATACCACTCCCAGACCGCCAGTGCCGCAGTCGGATCGTTCCGGCCCTTGAGTTCGGCGCGGACGAGACCGCGGTAGACCTTGGCGTACCACGCGGCCCACGATACGCGATGCGAGGCGTTTTTGAGCGAATAGAGTCCGTGCTCGGCGATCGCCACGGCTTCGAGCAGCGCGCTTTCGGCGCTCGATACATCGCCCGTGGCCAGGTAGGCTTCTCCGAGCGCCCGAAAATAGCCGCTGATGGACCCTCCTTCGCTGGCCTCTCCAACCATGCCTCGTATCCGGAGCAGGCGTGCGAGTGCGCCGCGCGGGTGACCCGTTTGCACTTCGAGATCGGCAAGATGAATCTGGGCGTCGGCGCGATAGCTCTCGACCGTGGGATCCGGGGGCAGGCTTGCGAAGATGCGGGCCGCGCGCTCGAATTCCTTCCGGGCAGTGTTCGCATCTCCGGCAAGATCCGCTATGGTCGCCAGCCGGAATCGCGCCGCTGCTTCCATCGGCCGATTCCCCGTTCTTGCCATCATGTCGACGGTTTCTTGCGCCAGGCCCTCGGCCATCGGCCAATCGCCGGCGTCCTCGGCGCCGAAAACCATGTCAGCGTAAAACTGAGAGGCGCGCATCGGCGGATAGGAGCGCGTCCAAAATTCCTGGAGGCCGCTGCGGTTTCCCTGCCAGGACTCTCGATCGTTGCCGACCACACCTGCAAATTCGGCGAGAAACCCGACGGCACGCAAATAGAGCACTCCATAGCCATTCGAACGCGAGATTACGGACGCCTGGGTCATCGCTCGGCGCGATGCGCCCAGATGCCATTGCACGTTTTCGCAAGACCCTCGTTCGAGCAGAATCTGCGCCTCGATCCACGGATAGGGGCGGCGGCCCAATTCCCTCAGCGTGGACCGGACGGCTTGGAGGCATCGGCCGGACTCGTCGGCTTCCCGCTGGTAGGCATAGGCCAATTCTGTTTCAGCCCGAATCGCTGCCGGGCTGTGTGCGGCCTGGAGCAATTTCGCGGCAAGCGCGGCCTGTTTTCCTCCTTGGTCCACGCGGCCCTCTTCGTTGAGCCGCACCGCCTTCGCCAGTGCGGCGAGGCCGGGAGCAAGCGAGGGTGAGCGTGGTGTGGCGAGGACGTCCGCGAGCCAGTGGTCTCCGTGGCGCCTGATCAGCTCTTTGGCCAATCGATCGAGCGCCGTGCGCTCGGCCTGCCGCTGCGCGCCGGGCGCGGCAGTTGCCGCATATGCGTCCGGCAGCCAGCGCGTCACGGCAACGTCGAGTAGTTGCTCGTCGGCCGAACCCAGCGTACCGGCGGGCGGCGCGGGCTGCTTCAATCGGTTCGCCAGCCACGCGGCTGCAGCCGCGGGATCAGATGGCGGCAATTCACTTTGGGGAGACGAGCCGAGGCGTTTTTTCAGGCGGTCGAGGTGCTCGCGCGCCACGTTCGTCGTCCAGCCGCTCGAGGGATCCAGGCTCAGATACCGTTCCCAATCCTTCAGCGCGAGCGGAAGCGAACCGATGCTTTCGTAAACGAGCGCGCGATTGTACAGCGCGACCGGATCGTCCGGACGCAGCTTGAGCGCTTCCGAGAGGTGCTCGGCGGCGGCCATCGACTCCTCGCTGCGGCCTTCCTGCTCGGACAGCGCGTATTCGGCGGTGGCCAGATCGGTGAGGATCGCCGGTGAATTCGGCTGGAGGCGCAGCGCCTGCTGGAGTGTCGAGCGCGCCGCGTCGAAATTCCCCTGAAGGAGCTGAGCGCGGCCCTGGAGCGCAATCCATGCCGCGCTCTGCGGATGCGCCGCGAGTTGGCGATCGATCAGCACTTCCGCGCGCAGAAGCGGCAACGGTTGCGACGCGTTCGCGCCACGTACCGTGGACATCGGCGCGTACGCGGCGCCGGGGATGCGCAGATCGAGTTCTCGATTGGACGTGTAAGCCTGGGCCAGCAGTTTTTCGGCCGAGTTATAAGGATTCGCCAAGTGGCCATAGAGAAGGATCGCGGCCAAAGCCAGCGCCGCGGCCACAGCGCCGGCGATTCCCCATGCCCAGAGCCGGCGCGACGCGGGCCCGCGGCCTGCCGTGCTGTCCGCCGAGGCCAGCCGCGCCGCAAGACGCTGCTGATTTTCCGCCTGCGCACTCGGCAACAGGCGCAAGACGCGGCGCTCCTCGTCGGAGGCCTCCGTGGCAAGATCCTCCATCGCTTCCCGCAGCAGCGGGCCGCAGAACGCGCAGCGGGCCGCGTGGTCGACCCTCGCGCCGGTTTCGGCGCCATCGAGCAGGCCGGCAGCCAGGCTCGCCCATTCCGATTCCGGGGGGCAACCTGGGGTTTTCATCCGCTCCTCGCTGATCTTGAGCTTCAAATCTTCCAGCCCACGCTGGGCTTTCTGATACTTTCCCAGCCGCTGGCGGCAGACAGCGCAGGCGGCCACGTGCTGCGCCGCGCTTTCGAGTTCAGGAGCCCGTTGTTCGGTCTCTCCGGCTTCGACAAGCCGGTGGAAAAGATCCGGGCTGAGGTGCTGCTCGAATTCCCTCAAAGGACCTTCTTTCTATTCCAAACGCTCTTTCGCGCCAATTCCCTTTCCTGTGGCCGGATCGGAGACCGCATCTTTTCCTCCCGCCGTGGGACCGGGGCCTTCTGGCCCGCTTCCCGAAAGCTCTTCGCGCAGGAGGCGGGTGATGCGGAAAATCGTACTTTCCACGCCCTTTATGGTGAGATCCATGCCGGGCAGTTCCGCGATGGCGCGCGCGCTCATCCCGGCCCGGTAGTAGAGCCCGAAGATGCGCCGGTCGCGCTCGGCCGTCAAACCGAGGTCGAGAGTCTTGAGGCGCCGCTCGATCTCCCCGAACAGCGCCTGGCGCTCGATCTGCTCGGTAGCCGAGAGGTCGATCGGCTCGGCCGGCTCATCCTCTGTTGGAGTCCGGGGCGGCGGGTTGAACGACCGGCGCTTGGCGGCGTGCGATCGCTTGAAATAGTCGTGAACGACGCGCGTGGTGACCACTTTCAAGTAGCCGTAGAACGCCTCTTCGTGCTGCGGCTCGAACTCGCGCAGCAAGCGGCGGTGTTCGCCGCAGAGCTTCATGAAAGTTTCCTGCACCAGGTCTTCGAGGACGAGCGGAGACGCCTCTCCCCAGCGCCGGGCAGTGCGCAAAGCCACGCCGGCAATGGTGGGCTGGAAGCGGCGAACGAATTCCCCCCAAGCTTCCCGGTCGGCTGAGTCGACACATGCCCGAACCAGTTCGGTGGCAGACAGGGCTCGATAGGGCATGTAAATTTTAAAACGCTGGGATTCTACACCGCACCGGGCCGCTGGGAAACGTAGGACTAGAACCTTTTGGACCCGAGGTTCACTCCCCGGAACGGCCGCCTGATTCAGCCCAAAAGGGAATTCTCGTCCGGTCTCGTTCTGGAAGGTAACGGAGCAGGCTGTTCCCAACCGGACAGCCTGACCTCCAGGAAACCCGGGGAAGCTGAGCGTGAGGGCGGGAGCCGGATATCCGTTCGGTGGCTCGCGCGGAATTCGGTTCCTCCCTCCAACGCGCCTGGCGTCGACCGGCATTCGCGCGGGGCAGCCGCCGCGAAACGGCCGATGGCAAACAAATAGAGTTCCGGACCAACCGCCGGAAAAAGGAGAGGAAGCGACGGAGTATACGGGGTTCCTACGGTAGGTCCCTGCCGGTCCAACGCCTCCGGCAAGAGAAACGCCCTGCTCCGTCCAGCTCCGAAGCTCCGTCGCTCCTCGCCCGTTCTCGCCGCCGCAGCGCCCACCCCGGACCGCAAGCTCCAGGCGCCAAATCGCATTTATCTCAAAGCTTCTGCACGAAACTCACGGACGGCTGTGTGGCAGCGGCTTCCGCACGCCATCTTTTCTCCGTCGCTCCGGCAATATGCCGCTCTCCCGACGCGTCTGGAAAATTCCGGTGGCTCTACCCGAGGTGGGAACGGCCACCGTGGCATGAGACTACTGCCCATTTGAAAGGACTCAGGATTCAGAGAGAAGACGCCGAAACCCTCAGGGGATTTCGCCGGCGCCGGCGCCAGGGCGGCATGCGGTGATCTGCGGATTCATGCCGGTACGCGCCTGGTACTGGCGGGCGAGGGAAGCGGAGAAATCCTCGACCGCTTCGGCGCGCACCAGGTTGACGGTCGAGCCGCCGAAGCCACCGCCGGTCATGCGCGCGCCCAGTGCGCCGGGAAGTTCGCGGGCCAGTTCCACCATCAGGTTCAACTCGGCCGAGCTGACCTCGTAGTCCTCGTTGAGACTGCGATGCGACTCCAGCATGAGCCGGCCGAGCCCTTCATAGTCACCGCGCTCGAGCGTCCGTGCGGCGGCGTGGACGCGGGCGATTTCGAAGGTGATGTGGCGGGCGCGCCGTCGAATCGGCTCGGGCCAGCTTTCGGCAAGCGAAGCAATCTCCTCCCAGGAAACGTCACGCAGGGCCTTCACCGCCGGCTTTACGACGGCGATCCGGCGGACGGCCTCCTCGCACTCCGCGCGACGGCGGTTGTAGGCCGAGCCGGCCAGCGCGTGGCGCGTCATCGTATTGGCCACGACCACCCGCACGCGCGAGGAATCGAGCGGAACCGGCCGGACGTCGAGCGTGCGGCAATCGATGAGCAAGGCGTGGTCGCGGAGGCCGAAGCACGAGGCGAGCTGATCCATGATGCCGCAGCGCATGCCGACGAATTCGTTTTCGGCGCGCTGGCAGGCGCGGGCAAGCGTCGCGCGGTCGGGCGAGGCGGAGGCCAGCCCGGCGAGCGCGAACGCGGTGGAGACTTCGAGCGCGGCCGAGGAGCTGAGCCCGCCACCGTGCGGCACATCGCTCGCCACCAGCAGGTCGGCGCCCACGACGGGCACCCCGATTTCGCCCAGCGCCCAGGCCACGCCGACGACGTATCGGCTCCAGTGATGTTCCCCCGGCGCGGAGGAATCGAGTCCGGCCTCGACGGTCTCGTCGAATTCGCGCGAATGGATGCGCAGGCGGTTATCGGCGCGGGCCGAGGCGAGCACGAAGCAGTCGCGATCGATGGCGAGCGGCAGAACCCAGCCTTCGTTGTAGTCGGTGTGTCCGCCGATCAGATTCACTCGTCCGGGAGCGCGGAACACACGCGGTTCGGCCCCGAAGCGGCGTCGGAATCCCTGGCGAAGTGGGTCGAGCCTGGCCACGGCTCAGGCAGGAACCCGGGGTGCAAGCGGCATGGAAACGCCGGTGCCTCGGACTTCCAGCGGGAGGCCGGGCGCGGCGAACATCGGGCCGGTGGACCGCCGCGTGCCGCTCGTACGAAGAAGATGACCGTGCTCGCTCATTGGAAAAAACATAGTTTAGCTCGGTCGCAACTTCGAAACCATGACCCTCCGCCCGATTCGCGCAACGTCCAGCCGAGTTCTCCTTAGCCAAACGCCCGATGAGAGAATACACTCATGTTGCGCCGAATGGCCGGACCGGTTGCGCCGGCGCGTGCTGGGAAGGGAAAAGCCTGGTGGGGGCGGGAAATTCGGCTCAGGGCACATCTCGCAATCCTGTTGCTGCTCGGCAGTCTGGCGCCGGCGACGGCAGCGGAACAGCGCCCCATCGACGCAGCCCACTCGCGCGTGTTCGTGCGCGTCTACAAGACCGGCTTATTCGCCCCGCTCGCCCATGATCACCGGATCGAGGCGCCGATCGCTTCCGGCAGCGTCGAGCTGGGCGAACACGCCGGGGTTGAATTGAAGTTCAAAACGCGCAATCTGCGCGTGCTCGACCCGGAAGTTCCGGCCGATACGCGACAGGAAATTCAAGAGTCGATGCTCGGCCCGAAGGTGCTCGACGCCGCGCGGTACCCCGAGATACTCTTCGTCTCGAAACGCGTCGCCAGCGCCGGCAGGGGAGGCTGGCACGTCGACGGCAACCTGACGCTCCACGGCCAAACACGCCCGGTCAGCCTGGAGGTGAATGAAACCGGCGGTGTTTACGAGGGGTCGGTCGAGATCCAGCAGAGCGATTTCGGCATTACGCCCCTTCGCATCGCAGGAGGCACGGTGAAAGTGAAGGATGCGGTGAAAATTCGCTTCGAAATCCGGCTGGAAGATTCGGCGCAACCAAACGAACGGAAAACGAGTAGAATCCCCTAGCCAAAGGACACCTCTCATGGCCAAAGGACCGCAGCAGTCCATCCGCCGCGATGGCGGAACAATCGCTTCGGTGGCAACGGCTCTCCCGCCCCACGTCATGGGACGCGACGAAGTAAAGCGCTACATGCAGGCCGTCTTCCCGATCGACGAGCGGCGTTTGAAAGCGCTGCATTCGGTGGTCGACAACGCCCGCATTGAAAAACGCTACAGCATTTTCCCGCTCGACTATTTCATCCAGCCGCGGCCGCTCTCCCAGATCTCCCGCGAATATCGCGAGCACGCCGTGAGCCTGGGCCGCCAAGCCGCCTGCGAAGCGCTCTCGCGCGCCAAGCTCCAGCCGGCCGATATCGATCTGTTCATCACGGTGTCCTGCACCGGGGTGATGATCCCCTCGCTCGACGCCCACCTCATCAACGACCTCGGCTTCCGCGCCGATGTGCGGCGCCTGCCGATCACCGAACTCGGTTGCGCCGCCGGCGCCGCCGCCATCGGCCATTCCTGGCAATTTCTGCGAGGCTTCCCCGAAGGGCGCGTGCTGATTCTCTCCGTCGAACTGCCCACGCTCACCTTCCAGCGCGACGATCTCTCCCAGCCGAATCTCATCTCCTGCTCGCTGTTTGGCGACGGGGCGGCGGCCGCCGTGATCACCGGCAATCCGGGCCCCGGGCCGCGCGTCCTCGGAGCCGAGTCGTTTCTCTTTCCCCATTCTCTCGACGCCATGGGATTCGATCTGCGCGAAACCGGTTTCCACATCGTTCTCGCGCGCGAAGTGCCGGACCTGATCCGCTCGCGCATCCGGGAACTTGTGGTCGGTTTCCTCGAACGAAACCACCTGCGGCAGGAAGACATCGCCGCGTGGGTGCTGCATCCGGGCGGGCAGAAGCTGCTGGCCTACGTCGAACAGGAGCTGGGGCTCACGCCCGAGCAGACCCGGCCATCCTGGGAAGTGCTGCGCGACTACGGCAATCTCTCGAGCGCCAGCGTGCTGTTTGTGCTGGAGCAGTGGATACGGGAGCGCCGCGTGGATGCCGGCGCCTTCGGCTTGCTGGCCGGATTCGGGCCCGGCTTCAGCGCGGAGATGGTGCTGCTCGAATGGCAGTGACGCGAATCGCGTTTCTCGCGCTCATCGGCGTGGTCGCTCTGCTGCGCCTGGCCGAGCTGCGGATTTCGCGCCGGAACGAGCGGCGGATGATCGCTCGCGGCGCCAAGCCGGCGTCCGATCCCAGTTTTCGCTGGATGGTGCTACTGCACGCCGGCGTGCTGGCGGGAGCGGCGGCGGAGGTGTGGCTGCTGCGCCGGCCGTTGCTTCCGGCGCTGGCCGTGGCGATGGGAATCCTGTTCCTCGGGGCGAACTCGCTGCGCTGGTGGGTAATCGCGACGCTCGGCAAGCAATGGTGCGTCGAGGTCGTCAATGCCGGCCGGCTGGGCGTGGTGTCTTCCGGGCCTTTCCGCTACGTACGCCATCCCAATTACGACGCCGTCTTCCTCGAAATGCTAGCCCTTCCGCTCATTTACACCTGCTGGCTGACGGCCCTGGTGGGCACGGCCGCCCATGTGCTCGTTCTGCGTTCGCGCGTGCGCGCCAAGGATGCCGTGCTGCTCGCCAATCCCGAATATCGTGCGCGCATGGGCGGAAAGCCGCGCTTCCTGCCGTGGTTCCAACGTCGCACTCCCCCTGAAGAGCCCGCCGGGGTCCGGGGCCAAGTAACGAGATAGAATGGATAAGATGGGCAGGAACATCCGGATTGCCGGAGATTGTATCGCCGGATCGTCGCTCGCGATCCTGCTTGGGCGGCGGGGATTCCGCGTCGTGCCGCAACCTCGCGCTTGCCACTTCGGCGCTTCACCCGCTCGCCGGCGGACGACCCGCGTGGAATCCTCCCTTCTGCTGCTGACGCTGCTGCTCGTTTTCCAGCCGTCATGGGCATCGGCGAATCCGCCCATTCCCCCCAGTTCGCTCGATGCCGGATTCGCCCGGATGTACGAGTTGAAATTCCCCGCCGCTCGCCAGGTCTTCCACGCTTACATCGCGGATCATCCCGCCGATCCGATGGGCCAGGTCTCCCTTGCGGCCAGCTATCTGTTCGAGGAGTTCAGCGAGCATGGCGTGTTCACCTCGGCTTTCTTCCTGAATGACGAGAAACTGCTCGGCGGCATTCCCAATCCCGGCAACGATGCCTACCGCGGCGCGTTTCTCGAGGCCAATTCACGCGCGCGGCAGATGGCGCAGAGCCTGTTGAACGCCAACCCGAATGATCCCACCGGCCTCTTCGTGATCACCCTCGCGAACGGGATGGAAGCCGATTACGACGCGCTGATCGCGAAACGCGACATGGCCAGCCTGCTCCTGCTGCGCGAAACGCAGAAATCCGCGCGGAAGCTTCTCGTCATCAATCCGCACGCCGACGATGCCTATCTCGCGCTCGGTGCGGCCAACTACATCATCGGCTGCCTGCCTGCTTACAAGAGATTCTTCCTGAGCATCGGCGGAATTCACGGCAGCCGCGCCGTTGGCATGCACCAGCTCGAGTTGGCCGCCGCGGACGGCCACTATCTGAAGCCCTTCGCCAAAGTGATGCTCGCTCTGGCCGCTCTGCGGGAAAAACAGCCCGGTCTGGCACGAAATCTCTTCAGCGAACTCCACGATCAATTTCCCCAGAACCACGTCTTCACTTCGGAATTGGCGAAACTGCATTAACGCGTCCCCTGCGGCCGCGCCCAGGTAGACATCCATGCCATCCCTGCCAAACCGAAGTGCGGAGACCTTCAGGCCGCCGCAGAAATCTCGAATCTGCCGGTAGCACCGGCATACCAACTTGTATACAATTTGCTCCACCAAATGAATGCGGCGCTTGAATCGCGTCACGCAAACGCGAGAAGCGATCGAAGGGAGAACCGTATGGATCGGCGACGGTTTCTGCAAAACCTGGCTGTGGCAACGGCTGGCCTCCGCACCCTGGCCGTCACCGCGAGCGCGGCAACGCGGGCAGGCGAGGAGCCGCGACGGGAAGCGGCCGGTGCGGCCGAATTCGCTCCGGTCTACGTTGAGCATCCCGACGTCACAGGCCACACGTTCATCTGCGAATTCGAGCACGCCAGGAAAAGGTGGAAAGCTTACGAAGATCTGCGCACGCGCGATGCGGCGATCACGCTGCTCGCGCCCGACGGAACCGGCCTCGTGCTGACGAAAAGCGCTGAAGCCAGCTTTGTCACGACCAATCCTCCCTACCTGGGATTGTCGCTGCGCGAGATCGGCCTCTCCGGTCCCGATCTTCTGGCCGATCGCCTCCTGCGGAACGGCGATCCCGATCCCGAAGAGGTGAAATCGGCCGCGCCGCCGCCGGGATCGGCCGCGCACCAGCGCGAATATTTCCGCCTGCCGTGGGACACGTTTGTCGGCACGAAGGAATGCTTCGACACGATGCCGGTTTTCCCTCCCGGAAACACGCGCACCTACCATCCCATCCAGTATTTTCCAGAGCTGACGGAAGAGGCGGCGCGGAAGCGTTACGACGGCCTGCTCGGCGCCTGGATGCCGGCGGTGCGCAAGGTGATGCCGATCTCCGCTACGGCGTACTACGAACTGGTTGTTTTCGGCGACGTTGAAGCCCGCGACGAGTTCATCGTCCAGACCTGGCACCGCACCGCGAAAATCGAAAACGGAAAAATCGTGAAAGCGGTCTACGGTTACAGCTATCCGGCCTATCCGCCGCGGCGCGAGCCGCCCAAGCCCGAAGACTTTTATCGCGGGCTTCTCGTCTTCGCCGACTACTGGGACCGGCAACTGCGCGATGTGGCCCCGGCGAGTCTTCCCGAGAGCCGCTGGGTCGACATGTCCCGTCACGCCTTCGCGAAAGAACTGATGGTGCGGCCGGGCGGCGTCTACCCGAAATACGGCGCGGTCGACCGCGACTATTACGGCTCGGAATACGACGGCTTTCAGGACATTTTCACGAGCGCCGTCTACACGAATCTCGAATGGGGCCGCTTCCACCAGGCGCGAAGCATCATCGACAACTACTTCACCAGTTTTGTCGACACGAAAGGCGTGAACAACATGCGCGGGCCGGAGACGGCGCACTTCGGCCTCACGCTCTTCCTGCTCGCCCGCTACTTCCAATACACCGGCGACGCCGCGCTGCTGCTCAAGCACGCGGAGAAGATCCAGGCCACCGCGTCGCTGCTCACCGAGCTTCACGACGAAAGCCTGCGCTTGCCGCGGGGCGACATCGGCTACGGCATGATTCACGGCTGGTGCGAATCGGATTCGTGCCTCGCGCCGAATCCGGAGATGTGGTGGCTGCCCTATTTTTCGAACAGCGCCTTCGCCTCAAGGGGGCTGAAGGAGATCGCGCCCGTCTGGCGCGCGATTCACCGCGCAAGGCCCGGCGCGCACGCCGGTGCGCTCGCGGGCGACTGGCTGCGGCGCAGCACGATGCTGCGTGAAGCCGTCACGGCGAGTGTAAGGAAGAATGTCCGCCGCGACATGCGCCCGCCCTACATCGGCCCGTTCCCGGGAACCACGATGACATTTCGCGAGTCGCTCGAGAAAGAGCGGCCGAGCCCGCAGCGGTGGGCGCATCGCGCCTATTGCGAATTGCTGCAGCCGGACGTCCTGCCGGCCGATCTCGCGAACGTGGTGATCGACTGCATGCGCGCTTACGGAGCGACGACGATCGGCGTTGTGGCCAACGTGGGTCCGGCGCGTCCCGGCTGGCGCGGTATCCTCGGCTTCATCTCCTACGGATACGCCCAGGCGCTTTTGCGCCTCGATCGCGTCGAGGAGTATCTGTTGTTCCTCTATTCGCACGGCTATCACGACCACACGCGCGGCAGTTGGGTCGCCGGAGAAGTCTCCGGAATTTCCGGCGGTACGGCGCTCTTCTGCATCCCGGCGCAGCAGACCATTCCGATGCTCGTGCGCTGGATGCTCGCGCTCGAGGCTTCCGATGAAGACCGCCTCTATCTGGGCAAAGGACTGCCGCACGAATGGGTCACTTCCGGCAATCCGATCGGCATCGAGCGCGCGCCAACGCGCTGGGGCCGGGTGACGTTCCACATGGCGGCGCAACCGGCGGCGAAACGAGTGCGCGCAACGGTGGAACTCGAGCGGCCAGGCTCGCCGAAGCAGCTCTACGTGAAACTTCGCACCGGAACCAGGCTGCGGAACGTGACCGTCAACGGCCGCCCGGCGAAATTGGGCGGCGCGCACAACGACACGGCAATCTTCGAAACAGGCGAAGGGAAGCACTTCGAGGTGGTCGGCGAGTATCTCTGAGCCGAGGAACTTTCAGCGGGATCGTGGAGTCCGCGATCCCTTGCGGCCGGAAGGCGAACGGGGGCGGCGGCGTATCCATGTGGCTGTTGACCGCTCCGCTACCGAGCGACCCGCCCCCCGCGGTTTTTTCTAGACTCAGGCCGCTGTTTCCTGCTTCCATCCTCCCTGGCCCTTTTGCACGAAAAACGGTAGCGAGCAGGAGGTTCAACGGATGCGTCTTTCCAGCAATCGAATTTTCGCAATGGCGGCTTGCCTGTTCATGGCCACCGCCATGGCTCTTGCAGCCGCGCCGGCGCCACGGCTCTCGCCCGAGGCTGCGCGCGCGACCAAGGTCAAGAGACATCAGGCCACCGGCGAAATCCTTTCCGTCTCCCCGACCCTTCTGGTTCTCCTGCACGCGCGTGGAAGAGGCCATCAGCGCATGACGTTCCATCTGACGCCGCAAACCAAGGAGACCGTCGTCGTAGCCAAAGGCAAACGCGTGACCGTCCTCTACGTCCTGGACAACGGCCGCATGGATGCCGTGCGCATCCGCGCCCCCAAAACAGGGAAGCGGTAGCCCGAATAAGCCCGCTCACTCCAAGCCCAAACCGTTCTGACCGGCAGAACCTTCCGGGGAGAATTATTTCGCAATGCGCCGGCGCAAAACTTCGAGGACACCGGCTGCCAACATCGGGGGAGTTGGCGGACAGCCGGGGATGTATCCGTCTACTGGAATGACCGCGTCCACGGCGCCAACGATTGCGTGGCTGCCTGCGAAAATTCCACCGCTGCATCCACATGCGCCCACGGCGACCACCAACTTCGGCGCCGGGACCGCTTCATACGTAGCCCTTACGGCGTCGGCCATGTTGCGCGTGACCGGACCCGTCACCAGAAGCATGTCGGCATGTTTTGGAGACGCCACGAAATGGATCCCGAATCGTTCCAGGTCGTAATAGGGATTCGTGAGAGCGGCGATCTCCGCCTCGCACCCATTGCAGGAGCCGGCATCCAATTGGCGAATGTTCAGCGCCCTTTGCAGCAACGAATGAATCTGTCCGCGCGCTTGCTCCGCGCTCGGAACATGAGATGTGATTTCCGCTCGTCCGTCGATGTCCCAGAACCGCACCGTCTGCGCCTTGGTCACGCCGCACCAGTGGAACTGCCTGGCGGCGATCACGCATCCTTGCCCAGCTTCCATGCATCTGCCGCAGCCAATGCATTGACCGTACGACAGCCGTAAGCAATGATGGCCTTCGTGTTCCTCGATGCCGAATGCCGCCGTGGGGCACACTTCGATGAGCTTCTCGGCGATAGCCGGCGTCAAATGATCCGCAACGACGTCGGGCATGCGGCTGCCGTCACAGTTCCCAAGCAGAGCCTCGACCGGAATCCATCGGCTCGGCTGGCGCAGACTGCGCTCAATCACGTCGAGAATCATCTGTCACATCCGGAATAGGAGAGGTTGAAGCTCTTATTGATCAGCGGGAAATCCGCGATGATGTTGCCCGCCACCGCAGAAGGCATCGCGGGCCAGTTCTGAAACGATGGCGACTTGATGTGACACCGGGCAAGCTTGCCATCGCGCGCTTCCATCCAATAGTAGAGTTCTCCGCGGGGGGATTCCACGGCGGAAGAGCCCCGCATCTCGCCGGCTACGCGGACGGGAACAGACACGCTGCCGTCCGGCAATGATCTCGCGGCTTCCTGGATCAACCATGCGGATGTCGCCGCCTCCGCGATCCGAATCCTTGCGCGCGCCATCACGTCCCCGTAATGCGTGACAGGAACTTCGAAGGAATAGTGTTCGTAGTGCGCCGTACGGATGGTCCCGCCGCACGTCGATATCGATGCCGCTCGCGCGCGCCACCACGCCGACAACTGCGAGGTCACGTGCCGCTTCCAGCTTCAGGATTCCAGCCGTTTCGAAGCGGTTTTGGATGGAGGGCGTTTCTAGGATGATACGCGCGAGGTCGGAGAAATCGCCATGGGCCCGCGCGACAGCCTGACTGAGTTCGAGCACCTTGCGCGGAATCAAAATCATATCGCAGGCCGCCCGGGACGGCGATTCCGCGCCAGTAGCGCGTCCCGCAACACTGCGCTGATGCCTGAAGCAGGGATTCCTTGATGCGCGTCGCATACGCTGCGGCAACGCTGAAGCCCACATCGGTGCACAATCCGCCGACATCCGAGATGTGACACACAAGCCGCTCGAGTTCCAGCCCAATCAGCCGAATGGCGGACGCCCGTGGCCGGGACATCGATTCCACACGCATTCTCCACCGCCTGCGAATAGCACACCGCGTGTGCGAAGCAATTGTCGCCAGAGACGGATTCCGCCAGCATCGACCCGCATCGGCGACGGAACTCCCTTCGAAAAGCTTCTCGGTGCCTTTGTGCGTGTAGAAGTGGCGCAACTCGAGATGCAAAACCGTGTCGCCCACGACGCTGAATCGAAAATGTCCGGGCTCAATGATGCCCGCATGAACGGGACCGACAGCGACTTCCGCAATGCCCTCGCCCTGAACTTGCAAAAAGCGGTACTCACGTTTCGCCCAGGGCACGTCGTCCACCGGGTCCACCATTGGGTGCACGCCGTCGGGCCAATTGTCATGGAAAATCAACGGACGCAGATCGGGGTGGCCCAGAATTTCGATGCCGTATTGATCGTGGAGTTCTCTCTCATGCCATGCCGCTGCCGGCGCCTGGCGAGCAAGGGAGTGTAACGGTCCATCGGCCAGGCAGCACGATCTCGCAGGTAATCGGGCTCACCCGCATCAAAGATGTAGTGAACGCGCTTCCCGCCTTCCGGATGCAAACTGCCGAAAATGGTGACAAGACGCGCCGGCGTGCCATCTTTGGCCCGAGGAATCACGAGCGTCGCACCTGGGCTGCCCTCACGACCGGGGAATGGTGGCGTCTGGCTTCGTTCATTGCAATACCGCCATCGCTTCGCTGAAGGAGGACACCGAACGCATGCGGAATTCGCGCCCCGAAAAGCAGCAGGCAGAGAGCGGCGATCCCCATCGCGGTGTATTCAGACCGAATCAGCCTTGAATTCTCCGGGCGACGGTCCGGCTCTCCAGCAAAGCATGCGAAAGAGATGATAGGCGAAACCGCCGAAGACGACCGAGAGCACCATCAGGAACAGAGCCGCGACGAGATAGTGCGCCTGCGCGAAGGCTTCCGACAGGATGGCGAACTCGCTGATGAAGAGGCTGAACGGTGGCAGGCCGACAATCGCCAGCCCTCCGACAACAAGAGCGGCGCTCGTTTGCGGCATCGTGCGCGAGATTCCGCGGATCCCATCCATGCGCAGAGTGCCCACGTTGTGGCGGACGTTTCCGGCGCTGAAAAACAGGAGAGACTTTGCCATCGAGTGATTGAATGTGTGCAGCAGCGCGCCCAAAAGCCCCAGCGGCCCTCCCAACCCCAAGCCGATGGCGATGATTCCCATATGCTCGATGCTGCTGTACGCCAGCAGGCGCTTCAGATTGCGCTGCACCAGAATGAGGAGCCCGGCCACAACCATGGACAGCACGCCGAAGATGAGCAGCAAAGTATGGGGAAAGCCGGGCCCCACGGTGCGGGAAACGATGGCGTCGTAACGCATCAAGGCATACATGGCGCAATTCAGCAGGACCGCCGAGAGCAACGCGCTGATGGGTGTGGGGGCTTCGGCGTGCGCGTCCGGCAGCCAGCTATGCATGGGAACGAAACCGATCTTCGTTCCGTAGCCAACGATGACGAAAACAAAAGCCAGCTTCACCAGGTGCGGGTCGAATCCCATGCGCGGCGCCGCGTTCATCAGAGAAACCCAATCGAGCGCCGAGGCCGGACTCATGCCCGCCTTGACGGCGGCAAGATACAGCACGATGGTTCCAAACAGCGCGAAGGCAATTCCAACCGTGCAGACGATCAGGTACTTCCAGCCGGCCTCGACCGCGCCCTCGGTGTTGTAGAAGCCCACGAGCAGGGCGGAGGCCAGCGTCGTTCCCTCCATCATGATCCACAGCAAACCCAGGTTCGCGGACAGGCAGACGCTGATCATCGTGAACAGAAACAGGAACACCAGCGCGTAAAACCAGCGCGGCGAAGAGAACCGTCCTTCTCCCGTGTGGCGCAGATAACCCGAGGCGTAAATCAGCACCAGACCGGAAACGAAGGCGATGCCCATCAGGAAAAATGCACTCAGGCCATCCGCGCGCAGATACTGCCCCTCCTGCAGTTGCGCCATGCACGTGGACTTGCCAGACGACGGCGCCGAGAGCCGCAACTTCGAGCGCTCCCACGAGGAGTGCGGCGCGAGTGGCAAAGCGCGGATTGCGGAAAGCCAGGAGCACACCTGCTCCGAGAACCGGGATCGCGAGTGGCAGCAGAAGAAGCATTCCCTCAGCCCCGAAGCCGCCGCAATTTGGACACGTCCAGATGCTCAAACGTGTCGCTGATGCGGAATGTGAAGATCCCCATCAGAAGCAATCCCATCAGAATGTCGAAGAAAATCCCGATCTCGATGACCAGCGGCATGCCGAACGTGGTGATCAGGGCCGCCAGGAAAATGCCGTTCTCCAGGACCAGCAGCCCGAGCACCTGCATGAGCGCCTTCTTGCGGCTGACCATCAGAAACGCGCCGGTGAGAATCAGCGAGACCGCCGCGGCAAGAGCATCGTCCGGCACGTGCACGTCCCCGCCGTAGGAATGGACCGCTGCATACGAAAGATAGATGATCGCCGCAACCATAAACACCGACTGCGTGGAGGTAGTCGAAGCCTTTACATGGCGCACTGTTTTGAGCCTTTTTGTCAGGACGAAGAACGCGCGGGGGATCGCGACGACCTTGATGACGAAGACCAGGATGCCAACAACGTACACCGCGGCCAGCTTCTCCTGAAATCCCGTCGCCAGAACTTCCATCGCGATCACCGCGGATTGCAAGCTGAACAGGAGCACGCTTGTCGAGATTCGCCGCGCGACAGCCATCAGGAGAATCGTGAGAAACAAGAAGACGGAAAACGAGCTCAGCATTTTCCCTGTCGCAATTCCCGCCAGGCCCATTCCGCTACCTCTTCACCCACATGGTAAAAATCACGGCAAGAGCGCTCACCGCCGAAGCCACGCCGAGGAAATCCGGAACCAGGTACATTCGCAGCTTGGCCACGGCACTCTCGATCACGCTCAGTAGAATCATGAGGACGGCGACCTTCCCACAATAGAGAAGCAGAGCCACGGCAATCTCCCAGCCGGAGCCCGCTCCACGAGCCATCCCCCAGGGACAGAACAGCGCAATCAGCAGCGCCAGCATCGCGTGAAGTTTGATCGCGCTCGCCCATTCGACCAGCGCCAGGCTCGGCCCCGAATATTCCAGCACCATGCCTTCATGGATCATCGTCAACTCGAGGTGAGTGGTCGGATTGTCCACGGGCATGCGGCCCGTCTCGGCCAGGGCGACCATGCCAAGAGACGTGAAGGCGAGAATATGGACGGCGGAGATGTTGAAAATACTTTGCTGCAGCGTCCAGGCAACGATTCCCGCTATGTCGGCGCGGGATGCCAGGATGGCAACCGCCACCAGTCCCAGCAAAAACGGAGCTTCCGCCAGGCTCGAAACCAATGCCTCGCGGCTCGCACCCATCCCGCCAAATGCGCTGCCTCCGTCCAGAGCGCCGAGCGAGAGAAAGAACCGCCCAAAGGCCAGCAAGTACACCAGCAGGAAGAAGTCGCCTCGGGCCCCCAGCAGCGCCGAAGGCTGCACCACCGGAATAAAAGCGGCGACCGCCGCCGTGGCCCCGAACAACAGAATCGGCGCAAGACGAAACACTGCCGAGGAAGTCGGGGGTACAAGGTCTTCCTTGCGGAACAGTTTGAAGATCTCGGCGTAGGGACGCCAGATGCTGGCTCCCCGGCGTCTTTGCAGCCGCGCCTTCATGCGCGCGATGATTCCGCCCACCAGCGGTGCTCCCAGGATGAGTGTCAGCGCCTGCACGACGTCGATGGCGGTCCTCATCGCTGGAACCTCAAAAATGCGAGCAGGGAAACCAGCGCGAGAAAAATGTACAGCAGGTAAACCTGGATATTACCCGTCTGCAGTCGGCGCAACCGGTGCGCCAAGGAAACAATGAGATCGACAAACGGCCGATAGAGGTACCTCTCGTAAGAGGTCGTGCGCACCGAGCTGTACGATACGGAGGCGGGGAAGTATGGCTGATCGGCGGGTAGCCGCTCCACTTTGCGGTCGGGCCGGTAGACTCGGGCAAAGACGAAACGGATCGGTTTCGAGAACGCGGTGGACGTGTACTGCATGCGGCTCGAAAGCCCCGGAAGACCGCACGCCCACGTCCGAGCGATTCTTTCCCGGCGCCTGAGCAAGGCAACGACGGCGCTCGTTCCCAGGACAATCGCTGCAATCCACGGAATGACGCGCGCGATGCTCAATGTCTCCTCCGGCACGCCGGCGCCGGGAATCAACACCTGGACCAGCGACACGAGCGGCCGCAGGAGAAGTCCGGGGAAGATTCCGATCAGCAGGCAGGCCGCTGCCAGCAACGTCATCCCGCCGCGCATCGGCAACGGCACTTCTACAGCGCTTTCGGCCTTCGCGCTGCGCGGACGGCCCAGAAAGGCCACGCCGAACACCTTGACAAAACACGCCGCCGCCAACCCGCCGATCAGAGCGAGCACACCCACCATCAACGGCAACACAATCTGCGCGTTCGTATTCGCCAACATCGAGCCGGCCAGAAAACTTCGGAACGTCAGCCACTCACTGATGAAGCCGTTGAACAGCGGCAACCCGATGATCGAGCAGCACCCGATCAGAAATGTCGTTCCGGTGACCGGCATCCGGCGCTGCAACCCGCCAAGCTCCTCCAGGTCCACCGTGTGCGTCGCGCTCGAGATGGCGCCCGCACCGAGAAATAGCAGGCTCTTGAAGAGAGCATGGTTGAAGGTGTGCAAAAGGGCCGCGACGAGCGCGAGAGTCGCCAGAACCGGGGCGTCATGACTCAGGAAAATCAACGATGCTCCCAGTCCCAGATAGATAATGCCGATATTTTCAACGCTGCTGTATGCCAGCAGCCGCTTGAGATCGTGTTCCCCGATGGCGTACAAGATGCCCAGCAGTCCGGAAACCGCGCCTGCCCAAAGGACCACGTATCCAGACCAAGGCGGCCCTCCGTGAAGAAAATCGAAAGCAAAGCGCACGAATCCGTACACCGCCGTCTTCAACATGATGCCGGACATCAGCGCTGAAACGGGACTGGGCGCGATGGGGTGGGCGCGCGGCAGCCACAGATGCAGAGGAATAATCCCGGCCTTGATTCCAAACCCCACAAACGCCGCAACGAAGATCGCCGTCCGGATGCCGCCAGGCATGGCCGCGGCCGCCGCGCGCAGCGATTGAAAATCCAGGCTGTGCGAATAAGGCAGGAAAAGGAAGAAACATGTCGCGACGAGAGCGGCGCCCACATGCATCATCAACAAATAGATGAAAACATTATGACGTCGCTCCGGCGCATCGCCCTCGATTAGAATCAGCCCGGCGGACACGAGCGTCATCAGCTCCCAGCCAACGAGAAATGCAAAACCCGTGGACGCCGTCACGACCACAATCATCGACATGAGAAACAAGGAGAAGAATGCCCACGTCCAGTTGCGGCGTCGCTCGGAGTAATGCAGATCGAAATACGGAACGGCAAACATCGTCACCGGAACCGCCACCGCGCAGACCAGCAGGAGAAAGAACGCACTGAGACGGTCGACAGCCAGCGAGAAAGGAAAGGGCGTTACCCGGGAGAGATCCAGCAGAGGAGCCGACTGCCCCAGGAAACCGGATACGGCCACCAGACAGCCGGCAATACTGGCGGCTAGAATCAGCGCGATCGCGAGCTTCCGAACTCGCTTCCCGGGGCTGGCTACCAGAATCAGAGGAACGAAGACGCCAAGTACGCTCAGCAGAAAAGCGAACGCCACTCCCAGGGGGCCCATGAGCATCTAGTTATTTCCGGCCCCGCTGATCTTTCATTTCCTCTAACATGTCCCGCACGCCCGCCAACTGGTTATTGAATATCTCCTTTGCGACATCCAGGAGTTTGAAAAGGGCACGGTCAGAAATCGAATAGAACACCCCGCTGCCAGCCTTCCTGGCGATCACGATATTTCGCACGCGAAGAATGGCCAACTGCTGCGACACGTTCGCGGGTTCGATCTGAAGCATTTCGCTCAATTCACCTACGCCTTTTTCGCCGCTTCGAAGGCAATCCAGAATCCGGATGCGGATCGGGTGCGCTAGCGCCTTGAAGAACTCGGCCTTGAAGTTGGCAATCTGCTGTGGCATGCGAATCTGCAATTATTCATATATGCGAACATGGTGTCAACTCGACGTATGCCGGACGGGCGAACGGATACAAGCTGCGGTTCGGGTCAGTGCAGCGCTACCACACTCGCCGAGAGTGAGATCGGGAGCCCAATCAAGAAAATATGGAAGGCCAGCTGGATCGCGATTCCTCTTCTCGTCACCCGCCTCTTGGGCATCGCCGAGAGCGGTAACACGATCAGATTCATCACCAGGAACACAGCGATTCCGTACAACGCAGCCGCGGTCACAGGGAAGCGGAGCAACACCGGCACATACCGCGCGGCGAAGCAGAACACGGTTGCAGCCGAGAACGCGATCCCGAAGTGCAGCAGCAATCCCAACGCAAACGTCTTCCAACCTTGCCGAAACGATCCCTCACCTAGCAAACCGCTCGCAACGTTCTGCCACACACGCTTCGCCGGTATCCCCTGAGACCGGAAGTATGTCGTAGCGGCCGCGGCATCCAGAGTGCCGGCGATGCCCCCGCCCCACAGAATTGCTCGAAGGATGTCAGTCATACGCCTAGAAATGCCAGCGCTGCCCGCGAGGATTCGTCTTTTCGTACTGAAAAGTCCACGGGCGCAGATTTTACACCCCTTCGGTGAGCCGTGCCCCGTCCATCAGTTTTGACAGTCGCCGGGGGTGTGGGAACCGCGCAGCTTTGGGCAAGAGACTGGAATCTCGCATTCCCCGATAGGAAGAGCAAATGAAGCACGGAGTGTGGGTCAGGCCACTCGTCGCACTGTTCGACATGTGGAGCAACGTCTTCGCCTCGATCAACGTGCACCTGAAAACTGACGCCCACCAGACCAGGTGCATCTCGACGGAAAACACATACGCCAGGCAGGCACGCGGTCATTTGCAAGCGCGGTCTCCCCAGCCCCCAACCGGATTGACGCGCGCCACCAAGCGAGCCCGTACTCGGCTTGCGGTCGTCGAGGTGTGGTATGAATATCAGGGACCGGATCGCGGATTTCCTGTGAGTACAAAACGAGCCTGTGAACCCCTCCGAGGACGGCTAATACACCATGCTTCGAACGATCACGAGCGTCATGACCCTCTTGACTTTGCTCTGCTGGCTTCCATCCCGAAGTGTTGCCGCCGAAGTGGCCAAGCGGTCCACAATCAAAGCCGTCGTAGATGCAATCGCCAAACCCTTGAAAGAGAAGCACCACATTCCAGGAATGGCAATTGCCATCACCCTCGATGGAAGGAACTACTTTTTTAATTACGGAACTGAGTCGAAGGACACCGGGATACCTATAACCGATGAAACGCTCTTTGAAGTCGGGTCGCTGAGCAAAACATTTGCGGCGACCCTTGCGTCTTACGCACAAAGCAACGGCGCTCTGTCGTTGAAAGACAGCGTCAGCAAGTACCTTCCCCTTTTGCGGGGCAGCAGCTTCGATCATATTACCTTGTTGAACCTGGCAACACATACTTCCGGTCTGCCGCTCTTCGTACCTGAGAACATTTCCAACACGGACGAACTAGTGAATTATCTTAAACATTGGCAGCCGCCTTTTGTTGCTGGAACCCATAGGATTTATTCAAACATAGGCATCGGGCTGCTTGGTGTGATCGCGGCCAATGGCATGCATGAATCCTATGAAGAGGCCCTCCAGAATGGATTGTTTCCGGAACTTGGCATGAGGCACAGCTATGTCAATGTGCCGCCAGACCGAATGAAGGACTATGCACAAGGCTATACCAGAAAGGATGTACCCGTCAGGATGAATCCAGGGCCTCTTGCGGCGGAAGCATACGGCGTAAAGTCCTGTACCGCCGACCTGATCAGGTTTCTCGAAGAGAATATGGGGCTAATTAGAGTTGACGCAAAATTACAGAAGGCACTCCTGGATACTCATACCGGGTATTTCACGTCAGTTGGATTGACTCAGGGATTGGTCTGGGAGGAATACCCTTATCCGGTAGAGATGAAGCAATTGTTGGATGGAAACGACGCCGTTTTAAAAGAGTCCGTAGCAACCCGCCTTGCCCCTCCGCTCCCGCCACAGGGCGATGCACTCATCAACAAGACGGGTTCGACAAACGGATTTTCCGCCTATGCCGCCTTCATTCCCGCACAGAATGTCGGCATTGTGATACTGGCAAACAAGGCTTATCCCATGAATGAAGAAGTGACGGCCGCGTATCAAATCTTGACGAAAACTCTCAGTATTGTCCCTGGCGTTGCTCACGACCCAAAGAGGCCTTCCACACGCCAGCCCTGAAACCGAGAACGGTTTTCTCCGTGATCGCTGCGATGGCGTGACTCAGGAGGCGAAATCCTCGGGCTTCCCCCCTGGGCGCCGCCTGCTCGGGCCGTCTCTCACGAGAAGCGCATACCGGATTGGGCGCAGGTTTCAAAGACGGAGAGCAGGTGGGTTATTCCCAGAAGATCCCTGATCGAATTGTTGTAGTTGATAAGGAGAAAATCGCACTTGGCTTTTCGAGCGGAGACGTAGAGACCGACGACGGCGCCGAGTCCCGCGCTGTCCATCCGGGTGACTTCCTTGAGGTCCACGACGATCTGCCTTGATTGAGGGATCAGGGTCTTCCCGAGGCTTTTCAGAGCTGGGGCATGCTCAAGAGTCAAACTGCCGGCGCACTGGATGACCGTGGCGTCGTCTCGGTGGTGCGTCTCGAGCCTCAACCCGGTGGTTGCGGCCTTTGGCGGATCTGGGGACATCAGAGCTCCTGTTCGGCAGAATGCAAAGGAGAGAGGGCTCCCTGAGGCCTTGTACTGCATTCACTGGTCGAAGGCAAGCGATTTTCGGCAGTCTGGCCCGCGGGCGAGAACATTAACGCAGAGGGCGCGAAGGGACGCCGAGAACCACGGAGATGGCAGTCAAAAGTTGGGAGTTGAGGGCTGAAAAAGAATCGATACGCGTGCGATTTTGTTGGCGCGCAAAGCCTGCTTTTTCAATCACTTGATTTTTTAAAATCGATACGCTTAACGGGTTTGAGGAGGTTGAGAGTCTTGAGTTGAGAGTCGAGAGTGGGCGATTTTGCGGCGCAAGCTCCGGCGCGTCAGCTTAGCGCGAATGGCCGTGCGTTGTCAGTTTTCGATTTACCGTGGATGGGGCGGAAAGGATAAGGACTTTAACGCAGAGGGCGCGGAGGGGGCGCTGAGGGCACGGAGGGGAAGTCCGGTTGAGAGTTGAGAGTTGGGGCGAGGGCAAGGGATTTACCGCGGAGGCGCAGAGTTCCGCAGAGAGAGCCACAAAGTCAGTCAGGAGTTGAGACGAAGGCAAAAGAGTTTAGTGCAGAGGGCGCGGAGGGGGCGCTGAGGGCCTAATTTGCCGCGGCGTCGGGCGGTTTGCGGGCGATGGAGCAAATCCAGCCTTTGTCGCGCTTTTCCATGATCCGAACATCCGAATAACCGGCGTTCTCGCAGAGCTCGCGATGCTCTTGAACGCTGAGGAGCCTCAGGCCCGGTTGAAGATTTCGGGAATGGAAGCCAGAACGATTGGAGGATTTGGCTCCCCGGGCTAGATTCGAACTAGCAACCCTTCGGTTAACAGCCGAATGCTCTGCCGTTGAGCTACCGGGGAACGGGTTGTCGAAGCCTCCTGATTTTAATACAGGCGGGACTGGCCGCCAACTCGCCATGGCGGGCGGCGGTGTCCTGATTCCGAAAAGCAGATCCCTCACCACGATCCCCGGGAAAAGGCGTCGGGGCTCGGTTCGGGATGACGGCAACGGGGAGCGGGATCCCTTGAGGCTGGCGATTGGGAAAAGCAGGTCCCTCACCACGATCCCCGGGAAAAGGCGTCGGGGCTCGGTTCGGGATGACGGCGACAGGGAGCGGGTTCGCTTGGGGCTGGCGATTGGGAAAAGCAGAATCCCTCACCACAATCCCCGCGAAAAAACTGCGGGGCTCGGTTCGGGATGACGGCGACAGGGAGCCGGGATCGCTCGGGGCTGGCGATTGGGAAAAGCAGGTCCCTCACCACAATCCCCGCGAAAAAACTGCGGGGCTCGGTTCGGGATGACAGCGACGGGGAGCGGGATCGCTCGGGGCTCGGTTCGGAATGACGGCGATAGGGAGCGGGTTCGCTTGGGGCTGGCGATTGGGAAAAGCAAATCCCTCACCACGATCCCCGCGAAAAAACTGCGGGGCTCGGTTCGGGATGACAGCGACGTGAGCGGGATCGCTCGGGGCTCGGTTCCGGATGACAGCGACGGGGAGCGGGATCGCTCGGGGCTGGCGATTGGGAAAAGCAGGTCCCTCACCACAATCCCCGCGAAAAAACTGCGGGGCTCGGTTCGGGATGACGGCGACGTGAGCCGGGATCGCTCGGGGCTCGGTTCGGGATGACGGCGACAGGGGCTGGGCGCTCAAACGGCGGGGCGGGAGACGGCGGGGGCGGTGAAGAAATTTATGCTGACGGTGGCCAGGTCGGACGGCGGAAATTGGCTCTGGTAGCGGGGATCGGCTTCTAGGCCGGCTTCGCGGGCGCATTCGAGGAACACCGGCAGTTCGACCAGGTACTGATCGGAGAAACCGTGGGTGCCGTCGTAGGCGACGGCGGGGGTGCGGTCGAGATTGGCGGCGGTTAGTTCGGGCGGGAGGGTGTGCAGCTCGAGAACGAGGAGGCCGAAGCGGCCGACGTAGGGGGCCCAGCGGCGCAGATGGCGCACTAGATTTTCCTCGAGTTCGTCCGCGGGAATCTCCTCGCCCAGATGCGCGAAGGCGCCTGTGGATTTTCCCTCGCGGCTTCCTTGCACGTAATTTGCGGGGGCCATGTACGGGCGGTTGTGGTCGAGGAAGGAGCGGACGTGGAGGAGGTCGTGGATGTCGAGGCCTAGATTTTCGAGGTCGCCGGCCAGCTGCGCGGGGCGGTTGATGTCGCCGGGGATGACTTGGGAGGCGGGGATTCCCGCTTTGCGGAGCGTCTGCTTGGTGAGGCGGCGGGCGACCTTGTTGAAATCGGCGCCCACGATGACGAGCGGCTGCTCTTCGAGCTTCGTTCCCCGCGCGGTGCGCGTGCGGACGACCTCGTAGAGGTGCTCGAGGAAGGAGCCGTCGCCGCAGCCCATGTCGCAGATGCCGCGGGGCTGCATGTGCAGAGGGCGATTGAAGATTTCGACGATGATCTCGTCGACTTTCTGGAAGTAGGTGCGGTGCGCGCCGCCGCTGCCCCAAACGTTCATCGCGCGATTCACGAGTAGCTCGACGCCGGTCTCGTCGACGCGGGGAATCCGCGGATTGCCGAAGAGCAGGATGCTCACGTTGTCGAACAGAGGGAGATAGGACACGGTGACGCCATACGACGTGGCGATTTTGGCCGCGTAGTGACCGCAGGGCGTCAGCGCGACGCGGTTTTTCTCGCGCGTCAGCCAGCCCTGCGCGGCGAGCAGATCGAGAATGTAGTTCAGGCTGGCACGATTGGCCCGTATCGCGGCAGTCTCGAGCGGCCCTGCGGTCATCTGTTCGAAAATTCCGGCGCGCGCCAGAGCTACCATCGCCGGGCCTACCAGGATGCCGTCCAGATGCCGGCGCAACTGTTCGGCTACCTTCCCGCTGTCCGGTTCCTCGACTGAAGGGAGGCCCCAGCGCTCGCTCGACCGGGCGACGAGTTCCTGCAACGCGAGCAGGAGCGGCCGATCGGAATGCTCGAACAGGAAATCTTCGAGGAAGATGGCTTTTGTGAGGAACGGCAAGACCTCGGTGTAGAGCAGCGGCGCGAGGCGCAGCGCGATTCTGCCGTCGCCGGTGAGCGCATAGCGCGCGCTTTCGTGGCCGTCGCCGGTCTGCTGCTGCTCCAGCCAGCCGCAGGAGGCGAGCAATCGCAGGGCGATTCGCAGATAGCCGCGGTTCCCGTGCGTTCGCTCGACGATGGCTTCGAAATCCACCCCTTGCGGCGAGCTTTCGAACAGGTCAAAGAGTCTCCGGTCCCACAGCGCCTTGAACACCGGCGCGACTACCATTCCCGCCAGGTGGCCGAACAACGTCGCGCGAACTTCGGCCTTGGCATCGGTCTCGTGCGTTGTTTGCGCCATCTGTCGTTCCATCAACGGCCCCGCATCTTCACGAGCGGCCTTCGAACAGGTCCCGGCCTTCGACGAGCGCGCGCATCTTCCGGTCCACCACGCTGCGCTGCAGCATCCAGAATCCGCAATCCGGATGCACGTAGCGCAAGCGGTCGACGCCGAGAATTTTCACGATGTGCTCGATGCGCGACGCGATCAGGTCCGGCGTTTCGACTTCGTTGTCCTTGATATCCACCACGCCGATGCCCAAGCCGATTTTCGGGTCGAGGTCGGCCATCACTTCGAGTTCGTCGTACCCTCGGCGGGCGAACTCCAGCACCAGGTGGTCGGCGCGCAGCGCATTCAGAAACGGCATCAGATCGCGCCAGAAACCACGCAGCATCGGCTGCCCGCCGTAATTTCCGAAGCAGATGTGGACCGCTTTCTCGTTCAGGATGCCGTCGAGCACGTGGTTGATGGCATCGGCAGCCCACGCGGCGTCCTGCGGAAAACCGGCGATGCAGGCCTCGTCGAGCTGAATGGTTTCCGCTTCGATCAGCTCCACTTGCCGCCGGAGAACGCGCGCGATGTCCATCGCCAGCTCCGGCACGTCCTTATAGAAACAGTTCGTCAGGATCCTCGATAGCATGTGCGGGCCAGTGCAGGTGAACTTGAAAGGCGATTTCGTGAGGACCCGCGAGAACTCATAATCCCGCGGCAGGCTCAGCGTCCCTTCGGAGATATGGTCGACGACGATTCCGGCCGTCAGCAGCCGGTAGCCGGAGACGCGATCGGCGCGGAAGCGATCGAAATCGGAGAGCACAAATTCCTTGCGGATGCCGCCCAGCCGCGCGACGAAATAATCCACCATGCCGTTGGTTTCCGGCTGGCTGGGATCGAAACGGGTGAGCTCGCCGTCGGTGAGCAGGTCGAGGCCGGCGAGCTCCTGGGTTTTGAGCACGGCCATGATCGCGTCGCGCAAGACCAGCCGTGACGTGTTCCCCACCAGCCAGGAGGGAACCGGATAGCTGCCAACCGTCGTTGTCTTGATGCGTCCGGTCATGAGTCGTGCTCCACCGCCGCGCCGGCCGGCAAGGGTCTTTGTGGCAACCGGCGGACGAAGCCGTCAGTGGCTTCCCGACCAAAAACGTCGGGACGCGAAGAGCGCGGAAGCCGTGCCCTTTCGGAAGGCAACTTTGCCACGGTAAGGGGCTCTATTAGCAAATTCCTCGCCGTCACTCTTGTACTACAGCACGGCGTTGGAGTGAAACCATCCGTTGAAAATGCGGGATTTGAAAGAACAGAGTGCTGAGAGGCGCCGGCGGATGGGAACCCTACTGAATCATGTGGTAGCTGCCTTCGCGGCCTACCAGGGAATCGAAAATGGCGAGCACGCGGCTGCGATATTCGAGGATGCGGTCGAGAAAGGCGCGCTGCTCGGGGAGCATGTGCCGGTCCCGGCTCCATTTCTGGATCACTTCGACGGGAACCTTGATGTCGCGGCGCAACTGTTCGGCCGAATGGCCGCGCAGGAACAGGCCGTAAAAAAAGGCGGCTTCGCGCTGCGGGAAGGCGAAATCCCGTTTCTCGTCGAAATGGGCCGTGGCCGTTGCCATAGAAAGTAGAGAGTGTACAGATTCACCCCTCCGCGTCAAGCCTTACGCGCCATCGGGTTCCCCCGGTACGACGCCCGGCGGACGGACTGGTATACTGAATTGGTTTCAATCCCAGCGTTCCCTGTGCCTATGCCTACTCGCGCCATCGTCGTCCACTACCATGAATTGTGGCTGAAGGGCCGCAACCGGCAGTTTTTCCTCAACCGGCTGTCCGATGCGCTGCGGCGAAGCCTCGAGGGCTTGCCGGTCGACCGCATCGGCCGCCCGGGCGACCGGATCCTCGTGTGGCTCGGCGAGGAAGCCGACACGGCCGAGGCCCTGCGCCGCATTGAGCGGGTGCTCGGCGTCGCCTACTTCGCACCGGCGCAAACCGTGGAGCGCGATCTCGACGCCATCTGCGCGGCTGCCTGGGAAGAATTGAAAGACGAGCCGTTCGCCACGTTCGCCGTCCGCGCCAAGCGCAGCGACAAATCCTTTCCCTATCGTAGCTCGGAAATCGAGCGCACAGTGGGCGCCTATCTGCTCGCCCGGCTGCGCGAAGCCGGCCGCGAAGCGCGCGTGAATCTCGGTGCGCCCGACCGCACCTGCCGCGTGGAGATTACGCCCGGCCCCGTGCTCGTCTATGCGCGGAAAATTCCCGGCCCGGGCGGCCTGCCGGCGAAAACCGGCGGGAAGATGGTCTGCCTGCTCTCGGGCGGATTCGATTCCGCCGTGGCCGCTTACAAGCTGATGAAGCGCGGCGCGCACCTCGTTTTCGTGCATTTCTACGGCACCGGCGCGCAGCCCGGCGAATCGTCGATCCACGTCGCGCGCGAACTCACGCGCCAATTGACTCCTTACCAGCTCACCGCGAGTCTCTTCCTGGTCCCCTTCGAGCCGATCCAGCGGGAGATCGTGCGGTTCGCGCCCGAGCAAACGCGCGTACTCCTCTACCGCCGGATGATGCTGCGCATCGCCGCGGCCTTCGCCGAGCGTACCCGCGCACTGGCCCTCCTCACCGGCGACAGCCTCGGCCAGGTCGCATCGCAAACGCTCGAAAACATGGTTGCCGTCGATCGCGCCGTTCCGCTGAACGTCTTCCGCCCGCTCGTGGGAGATGACAAGCAGGAAATCCTCGCCATCGCCAAGCGCATCGGCACCTACGACATCTCGGCCGAGCCGTTCCACGATTGCTGCCCCGTCTTTTTGCCGCGCAGCCCGGCCCTGCGCGCCACGGCGGAAGAACTCGAACGCGCCGAGGCCGGCCTCGACATTCCCGCGCTGGTTCGCCAGGGAGTCGAAACAGCAACTCTCGAGCGCTATCGACTGGTGAACGGCCGCGTCGAGCGCGTCGCGAAAAAGTCCTCGCAACTTGCGCCTGCCACGGACGCCGAACCCGAATGCGACTCCCGCGAAGAGCCCGCGCCGAAAGCCTGAACGTCCTTCGCCGCTGTCCGCGCGCCACGATGTTGTTGCGCCTCAAAAGCCAAATCCACCGCGAATGATGAACCGGGCCTCTCGTGGCACGGGCACTCTTGCCCGTGAAAGCCGCAAAGTGACGGCTTCGGAAGGAGAGGCGATGGCGGCGGGAGTTGGGATTTGGGCCGGGCTGGCACAAAAGCGCACGGGCAAGAGTGCCCGTGCCACCGAATCCCGGCCAAAACTTTCGCATCGAAGGAAAAGGTAAAAGGCAGTGAAGGAAAGCCTGCGTCCCTTTTCGGGACAAACATATCTGAATCTCGAAAGCTACCGCCGAAGCGGAGAGCCGGTGCGGACACCGCTCTGGTTCGTCGAGGTGGACGGCCGGCTCTACGTCCGCACGCCCGACGACGCCTGGAAAGTGAAACGCATCCGGCACACGCCCCGCGTCCGCATCGCCGTTTGCGATATGCGCGGCGGCCTGAAAGGCGATTGGATCGAGGCAACCGCGCGCATCGCCGAAGGCGCCGAAGCCGACAGCGCCAATCGCCAGCTGGCCCGAAAGTACGGCATCCTGAAACGCCTGATCGATTGGGGAACATGGCTGCGCCGTCGCGGCCACGTAGTGATCGCCATCGAAACCTAGCCGGGCCCCGGAATCAGGTTTACTCTCAAATCCAGACTCTGAACCTCGCCTACAGCTTGCTCCGCGCTTCTTTGCCACTCCGAAACGATGCTACAATTCGCCCCGCTCAGGAGGCTGCCCATGCGCGGACTCATGATGGATGAACCTCTCACCCTAGCCTCCATCCTCGAGCGCGCCAGCCGCTATTTCCCGCAAGTCGAGATCGTATCCCGCCGCCCCGATGGTACGCTTTCGCGGATTCAGTACGGCGCGCTCGCCAAGCGCGTTCGCAGGCTTGCGCGGGCACTTCAGCAGGCCGGCCTCGTCCGCGGCGACCGCGTGGCGACGCTGATGTGGAATCACTCGGCGCATGTCGAAGCTTATTTCGGAGCGCCGCTCGCCGGAGGGATCGTTCACCCGCTGAACCTGCGCCTGCATCCCGATGAAATCGCCTATATCTCCGGCCACGCTGAAGACCGTTTCCTGATCGTCGACGATGTTCTCTGGCCGGTGTTCGAGCGTTTCCGCGACAAGACGCGCTTCGAGCGCGTTCGGGTCGTCCCTTTTGGCGGAATGCCAACGCCGCACGGCGCCGAGAGCTATGAAGCCCTCCTCGCGCAAAGTTCCGAAGATTTTGAATTCCCCGAAATCGACGAGAACGAAGCGGCCGGAATGTGTTTCACTTCCGGCACGACCGGCAGATCGAAAGGCGTCGTTTATTCACACCGCTCGCTCGTGCTGCATTCGATGGCCGAATGCATGACGGACTCCCTCCGCCTCTCGCAGAGCGACACCGCTCTGCTTCTCGCGCCGATGTTCCACGTGAACGGCTGGGGAGTGCCCTATACCTGTCCGATGGCCGGCGCGAAACTGGTGCTTGCCGGCAGCGGCTGCGGCCCGGAGGAAGTGCTCGACCTGATGGAACAGGAAGGGGTGACGTTTGCCTGCGGGGTACCGACGATCTGGTTGGGCGTGCTCGACGCGCTGCGCAAGAATCCGGGCGGATGGACATTCCGCGGTCCGATCCGCGTGCTGATCGGAGGAGCGGCGCCGCCGGAGAGCCTGATCCGGGAACTCGACCGCTTCGGCCTGCGCATCATTCACGCCTGGGGCATGACGGAGACATCGCCGCTGGCCACGGTCGGGCGCCCGAAAAAGCACATGCGCGAGTGGAATGAGGATCGCAAATACGAAGTGCGTTCGAAGCAGGGATACGCTGTGCCCTTCATCCGCCTGCGCCTGATGCGGCCCGAAGGCGAAGCGCCGTGGGACGGCGCGACGCCCGGAGAACTCGAAGTGCGCGGCCCGTGGATCGCCGCTTCCTATTACAACGCGCCTGAAGCCGCCAATCGCTGGAGCCCGGACGGCTGGTTTCGCACAGGCGACGTCGCCACGATCGACGCCGAAGGCTATGTGAAAATCGTTGACCGTGCCAAGGACATGATCAAATCGGGCGGCGAATGGATCAGCTCGGTCGATCTCGAAAACGCGCTGATGGCGCATCCGGCGGTGCGCGAGGCCGCCGTCATCGCCATTCCCGACGAAAAATGGCAGGAGCGCCCGCTCGCGGTCATTGTTCTCCGCGACGGCGTGCACGCCGACGCGGCAGAATTCGAAAAATTTCTCAGCTCACGCTTCGCCAAATGGCAGATACCGGACGGATTCGTTTTCGCGAGCGAAATTCCACGCACGTCGGTGGGCAAATTCCTGAAGAGCAAGCTCCGCGAGCAATATCGCGACTGGCACGCACAATCCGGGCCGCCAAAAATGAAATAACGCCGCGGCAACGACCTCAGCGTCAGGTGCGATAGCTGGCGTTGATGCGGACGTATTCCGCGGTGAAATCGCAGGTCCACATCCGCGCGCGCCCCGGCCCGGCGCCCAGATCGATCGCCACGGAAAACTCGCGCTGTTCCATCAACCGGTGCACGTCCGCTTCATCGAATGGTACCGGCGTTCCCCCGCGGCAAACCAGCCGCCCTGCCAGCCACACGCGCGCCTTGGCCGGATTGAATTCGACTCCGGCGCGACCGGCTGCGGCCAGAATCCGGCCCCAGTTGGGATCGGCGCCCGCAAGCGCTGTTTTCACCAGCGGCGACGTGGCAATCGTTTCCGCCACGCGGCGCGCCGCGCGATCGTTTGCCGCACCGCGCACCTCGATTTCCACAACGTGGCCCGCGCCCTCGCCATCGGCGACGATTTCGAGCGCGAGCGCCCGGCAGACTTTTTCGAGCGCCTGGGCAAAGCGCTTTTCATCGTCACTGGCCGCCACAAGCGGCGCGGCGCCGGAAGCTCCGCTCGCGAGCAGAAGCACCGTGTCGTTCGTCGACGTATCGCCATCCACGCTGATCGCATTGAACGTGCGATCGACCACTTGCCGCAGCAGCCGGCGCAAGACGGCGGGGGTCGCCGCCACGTCCGTTACGATGAACGCCAGCATCGTCGCCATCTGCGGGTGAATCATCCCCGCGCCCTTGGCGCAGCCCGCCACGCGCACCGTCTTCCCGCCGATCCGGCACGTGGCCCACGCCTGTTTCGGCCGAGTGTCGGTGGTCAGAATCGCTCGGGCAAATTCGTCGAACGCCTCCGCCTTCGCCACGCGGCTGTGCACCAGCGCCGGCAACGCATCGGTGATTTTCTCGACGGCGAGCGGCACGCCAATCACTCCGGTCGAGCAGACCTGAATCTCCTTCGGAGCGCAGCCCAGTTCGCGGGCCAGCGCGGCGGCGGTTGTTCGCGACGCGGCGAGCCCGGCCGCGCCGGTGGCGCAATTTGCATTGCCCGAATTCACCACCACGGCCCGCGCCCGTCCCTTCGACGCGCCGAGATGCTCGCGCGAAACCAGCACGGGCGCCGCTTTCACGCGGTTCGTGGTGAAAACCGCGGCCGCCGAAACCGCTTGGTCGGCCACCAGCACGCCGAGATCGGTCCGGCTCTTCCGGATGCCGCAGCGCGTCGCGGCGAATGAAAAACCGCGAGGAAGTGACGAATTGGAGTTTTTGTCGCTCATGAGGAAAGCACCGGAACTGCGTCTCCAGCCACGATCGGCAGAATCATCGGCCGCACGGCCACCGTCGCCACCACTCCCACCAGCCGGCAACCCGCCGCCTGGGGGCAGTTCGCACAGTCGCGTGCGATCTTTTCCGACAGCGAACGCCGGTCAACCGGCTCAAAGCCGTGGCGGAGGAAAAAATCGGCCGCGTGAGTCACCGCGAAAACGCGGGCGTAGCCCCGTTTCCGAGCTTCCTGCATCGCCGCGCGCACGAGCCGCCCGCCGTGCCCTTTTCCTTGCGCCGCCGGGTCGATCGCAATCGAACGGATCTCCGCCAGGTCCGGGCCGTAGCTTTCGAGCGCTACGCAGCCCGCGACTTTCGCTCCATCCAGCAGCACGAGGAAGCGATCGAGCCTGGCGCGAACCTCTTCGCGCGAGCGCGCGAGCAGTAGCCCCTCGGCCGCATAATGTTCAATCAGCCGCCCGATCGCCTCGACGTCTTCCGCGCGCGCCCTTCGCGTTCTCAACTCGCGATCTCCTCTCTCGATTGCTCCTGCAGCCACGCGCGGCAATTCTCGAGCGCCGCACGCACAGCCGCCGGCCCCGTCCCGCCGGCCAGCGAGCGCCGTTCGAGCGCCGCTTCGAGCGTCACCGCGCGTTCCCAGTCCGGCTCGAAGACCGGCGAGAAATTCCTCATAACATCGAGCGGCAACTCGTTCCACGCCTGTCCGCGCCGCTCACCCTCCTTCACCAGCGCGCCGATGATCTCGTGCGCCTGGCGAAAGGGAACGCCGCGCGCCACCAGATAATCGGCCGCGTCGGTCGCGAGCAGCGCGGGATCTCCCGCGGCCCGCCGCATACGTTCGGCGTTCACGCCTGTCGCCGCCACCGCGCCCGCGGCGACTTCCGCCGCGGCGAGCATCTGATCGTGCGCGTCAAAGAGCGGCTCCTTGTCTTCCTGCAGATCGCGCTGATAGCCGGCAGGAAGGCTCTTGAGCGTCAGCATCAACGAAACCAGCGCCCCGACGACGCGACCGGTCTTCCCGCGAATCAGCTCCCATGCGTCCGGGTTTTTCTTCTGCGGCATCATGCTGCTGCCGGTGGAAAAGGCGTCGGGCAACACCAAGTACCCGAATTCCGCCGTGGCCAGCAGGATGAAATCCTCGGCCAAACGCGAAAGGTGCAAGGCGAGCGTGGACAATGCGAAGAGATATTCGAGCGCAAAATCGCGGTCGCCGACCGCGTCGATGCTGTTTGCGGTGAGCCGTTCGAATCCCAGCTCCTCGGCCAGCTTCCGGCGGTCGAGCGGCAGCGTTGACCCGGCAAAGGCTCCGGCGCCAAGCGGGCAGGCGTCCGCGCGGCGAGCCACGGCACCGAGGCGCTCCGCGTCGCGCTCGAATGTCTCGACGTGCGCGAGAAGGAAATGCGAGAAGAGGATCGGTTGCGCGTGCTGCAGATGCGTCATGCCCGCCATCGGCAGCCCGAAGTGCCGTTCCGCCTGATCGGTCAGCGCCCCGACCAGCCGCACGACGCGCCGCCGCACTTCAGCCGCCGCATCCTTCACGAACAACCGCAGGTCGGCAACGATCAACTCGCTGCGGCTGCGGCCCGAATGCAGCTTCGCGCCGAGCGGGCCCAGCCGCTCGACGAGTTCCGCTTCGACGAATCCGTGCAGGTCTTCGGCCTCGACTTGATCGAGCCAGCCGGGTTCGGCATCGATGCGCCGTTCGATCTCATCGAGCGCCTCCGCGATGCGCGCCGCTTCCTCGGGCGTGAGCACGCCGACGCCGGCGAGCGCCCGCGCCCACGCGCGATCGACCGCCAGCTCGTAGGGGAGAAGCCGGCGGTCGAAACCGAACGAGCAGTCGAAGCGCCGGAACGCCTCGTCCGAGGCGCCCTCGAACCGGCCGCCCCAGAGCTTTCCCTTTTCCGTGGTCACCGCTACTCTCCGCGCCGCGGAATCACCGACAGCGCGAGCAGATTGATGAAGCCCGCGGCGTCCTTCGGGTTGTAACCATCCATCCGGAAGCTGGCGAGAGCGGTCCGGTAGAGCGAATAGGGCGACTGGCGCGACAGCACCGTGACGTTCCCCTTCGAGAGCCGCAGACGCACCGTTCCCGTCACCGTCTGCTGCGCCCGCTCGAAGAACCCGTCGAGCGCCTCGCGCAGCGGCGTGAACCACATGCCGTAATAGACCATCTCGGCGTAGCGCACCGACAGTTGCTGGCTCAGGTGCAGCGTCTCGCGATCGAGGCAGAGCGATTCCAGCTCCTGATGCGCCCGCACGAGCAGCGTTCCGCCCGGCGTCTCGTACGCCCCGCGCGATTTGATGCCCACCAGCCGGTTCTCGACGATGTCCGCGCGCCCGATGCCGTGCGCCGCGGCCAGAACGTTCAGTTGCTCGACCAGGCGAACGGGATCGAGCGTCGCGCCGTCGACCGACACCGGCACGCCGTGCTCGAAGCCGATCTCGACTTCGGCCGCTTTCTCCGGCGCGCGCTCGGGCGCCGTGATCCATTGCCACATCGCCTCTTCCGGGGCGTTGGCCGGATCCTCGAGAACGCCGCCCTCGTGGCTGATGTGCCAGAGGTTGCGGTCGCGGCTGTAGATCGACTTCGTCGTCTGCTCGATGGGAATGTTGTGCGCGTGCGCGTAATCGATTGCCTGCTCGCGCGAATTGATGTCCCACTCGCGCCACGGCGCGATCACCTCGAGCTCAGGCGCAAGCGCCTTGTAGCTCAACTCGAAGCGCACCTGATCGTTGCCCTTGCCGGTGCAGCCGTGCGCGACCGCGTCCGCGCCGACCCGCTGCGCGACTTCCACCTGGGCCTTCGCCAGCACCGGCCGCGCCATGGACGTGCCGAGCAGATAACGGTATTCGTAAATGGCGCCGGAACGCAGCGTGGGCCAGATGTAATCGCGGACGAATTCCGTTTTCAGGTCCTCGACGAAGCAGGCGCTGGCTCCGGTCTGAAACGCCTTCTTCTCGGCCGCTTTGAGGTCCTCATTCTGTCCGACGTCGCCGACCATCGCGACGACTTCACACTGATAGTTTTCCTTGAGCCACGGAATGATGATCGAGGTATCCAGCCCGCCCGAGTAGGCGAGCACCACTTTCTTGGGCAACGTGCGTCTCCTTGGAAAAAAATTCGCCGAATCAGCCGGCGAGCGTCGCGAGCACTGCCTTCGCGACGTGCAGCCGGTTTTCCGCCTGTTCGTACACGATCGATTGCGGAGAATCGATCACTTCTTCGGTCACTTCCAGACCGCGATGCGCCGGCAGGCAGTGCAGGAACACCGCATCGGGCGCGGCCAGATCCAGCAGCCGGCGATTCACCTGGAACGGCGCGAAAATTTTCGCTCGCTCCGCGGATTCTTCTTCCTGCCCCATGCTGGCCCAAACGTCGGTGTAAACCGCCTGGGCGCCCGCGACCGCCGCTTCCGGCGCGCCGAAAAGTTCGATGCTCGCGCCGGTTTCCGCGGCCACGCGCCGCGCCTCGGTCACGACGGCCGCATCGGGCTCGTATCCGGCCGGGGTGGCGATGCGGATTGCGGCGCCGGTCTGCGCCGCGGCGATCATCAGCGAATGGCACATGTTGTTGCCGTCGCCGACGTAGGCGAGGCGCAGCCCGCCGAGGCCGCCGAATCGCTCGTCGAGCGTCAGGAAATCGGCGAGCGCCTGGCAGGGATGGAATCGGTCGCTGAGCGCGTTGACGACCGGAATCGCCGCGTGCCGCGCCAACTCATCGACGGTCTCCTGCGCGAAGGTTCTCGCCGCGATCGCGTGCACCCAGCGATCCAGATTCTTCGCCACGTCACGGATCGGCTCGCGCTCGCCCAGCCGGCTCGCGGTGTTGTCCATGAAGATGGCCTTCGCGCCCAGGCTCGCCGCGCCCACTTCCAGCGTCACGCGCGTGCGCAGCGAGGGTTTCTCGAAAATCAGCGCGACGAAGCGGCCATCCAGAACGCTGCGGTAGCGGTTCGGATTCGCCTTCATCTTTCCGGCCAGACGCAGCAGCTCACGCACCTGGGCCGGACTCCATTCCATTCCGGTCAGCAGCCCGCCGGCCGCGGCGCGCCGGGCGCGGGCGATTACAGTTGCACTCATTCGGACCTCGCTTCGCCCGTCGCGCCCGCGGCATTGGCTTGCTTGGCCGCGCTACGCTTGGGCTTTTGCGCCAGCACTCGCTTCATCTTTCCCAGGAACTCATTCACGTGCCGCTCATCGAGAACGAACGGCGGCAGAAAACGCAGCACATGTTTGTGCGTGCAATTGATCAGCAGACCCCGCTCGCGCGCCCGATCGACGTACGCCGCACCCTCGACATCGAGTTCCATCGCGAGCATCAACCCTTCGCCGCGCACTTCGCGAACGAACCCGGCGCGCTCGGCCAGCAGCGCGAGCCCCTGGCGAATCTCCTCGCCGCGTCGCCGCACGTTTTCGAACAGGTTCTCTTCTTCGATCGTCGTCAGGAACTCGAGCGCGACGGCGCACGCCAGCGGCCCACCACCGAACGTCAATCCGTGCATCCCCGGCACGAGCGCCGAAGCGGCTTCCTCGCTCGCGATGAACGCGCCCAGCGGCACGCCGCCGGCCAGCGGCTTCGCCACCGTGACGATGTCCGGCTTCCCGGCAAAGCGCTGGAATGCAAAAGGCCGGCCCGTGCGCCCCAGACCCGACTGGATTTCATCGGCGATGAGCATTGCGCCGTGCCGCGTTGCCAGCTCCCGCGCCTTGTTCCAGAACGCCTCGCTCAGCGGACGAATGCCGCCTTCGCCCTGGATCGGCTCGACGACGATCGCGCAGACGTCGTCGCCGAATTTCGCTTCGAGATCGGCGACGTCGTCCGAGCGAACGAATTCCACTCCGGGAACCAGCGGAGCGAACGGTTCGCGGTATTCCGGCGTCGCTGTGATGGAGAGCGCTCCGAAGGTGCGTCCATGAAAGGAGTTTTCGAGCGCCAGAATCCGGATCTTGCGGACGTCGATTTTCCGCGCCCGCGCGCGCGCCAGCTTCAGCGCGCCTTCGATCGATTCGCTGCCGCTGTTGGTGAAAAAAACGCGGTCGAGCCCGCTCCAGGCGGCCAGTTTCGCCGCAAGCGGCTCCTGAAAAGGATGGTGGTAAAGATTCGAGACGTGCACCACGCGGCCCGCTTCGCGCCGCATCACCCGCACCAACCGCGGATGCGCGTAGCCGAGCGCGTTCACGCCGATCCCGGTGATGAAATCGAGATAGCGGCGCCCGGCCGAATCGTAGAGGTGGCAACCGCGGCCGCGGACAAACACCTGCGCCGGCCGCCGGTACGTGTTCATCAGATGGACTTCGGCCGGACTCGGCGACGGAGCGGCCGTTTCAGGCGCGACTGCGGGGAAAGTTTCCATTTTCGGGTCCTCAGGCAGCATGGTATTCGGGAGTGCTCGCGATTTCCGTTCCCGGGCTCGGCTCGCCGCGCGCCGCCGCCAGCAGCGCGCCCGGCACCATTCCCGGCACCAGGCGAACCTCGTGCACGCCGGCGTCGAGCGCGCGCCGGCACGCTTCGAGCTTCAGCGCCATGCCGCCCTGCACCTTGCCCGAGCGCACCAACTCGTCGACGTGCGAATATTCCACGCGCTCCAGCACCGCTTCGCCGTCGAGCACGCCGGCGACGTCGGTGAGGAAGAGCAGCCGGTCAGCGTGGCAATATTCCGCGCAAGCGGCAGCCATGTGGTCGGCATTGATGTTGTACATTTCGCCGTCACGGCCCATCCCGAGGCACGCCGCCACTGGCACCAATCCCGCCGCCCACAGCCGCTCGAAAAGGTCCACGTTCATCCCCGCCAAATAGCCGACGTAACCAAGGCCGCCCTCCTCGCCTTCGACCACCATCGGCTCGGCGGAAAACGCCAGCGCGTCGGCCGCGCACAGCCCGACCGCCGGAACGCCCGCGGCGGAAACCGAGGCCGCAAGGCGCTTGTTCAGCAGGCCGCCGAAAACCATCACCGCCGCGTCGCGCGTTTGCCGGTCGGTGACGCGCAGCCCGTTGACGAAGCGGCTCGCGATTCCCATCCGCGCAAGCGTCGCCGTGAACGCCTTGCCGCCGCCATGCACCACCAAAAGCTCGGCGCCGTCGCGCGCCAGTTCCGCGATCTGCGCGCTCGCGTTCGCGAGCCCTTCCTCCGATTCGAGCAGCACGCCGGCAACCTTGACGACGATTCTCATAGCAACCCTTCCGTTTCCTCGATCCCGAACATCGCGTTCATGTTCTGCACCGCCTGGCCCGCCGCGCCCTTGCCGAGATTGTCCAGGCAGGAGACGACGACCAGAACGCCGCGCGTCCCGGTCGAGCACAAAACCGATGTCGCAGAAATTCGTATGCGCCACGTGCCGCACCTCCGGAAGCGCGCCCGCCGGCCAGATCCGCACCAGCGGCCGCCCGGCGTAAAACGCGCGGTAGAGCGCCTCGATCTCGGCCGCTTCGCGTTTCCCGTCGAGCCAACGTACAACGTCGCCAGAATCCCGCGCTCGATCGGGAGCAGATGCGTCGTGAAAATCACGTCACTCGGAGCGAGGTCCAGATGGCCGGTGATCTCCGGCGTGTGCCGGTGCGTGAAGAGGCCGTAGGCGCGGAAATTCTCGTTCACTTCGACGAAATGCGTCTCCGGCTTCGGCTGCTTGCCCGCGCCGCTCACGCCCGATTTCGCGTCGCACACGATCCCGCGCCCGCGATCGATCCAGCCCGCATCCACCAACGGTTTCAGTCCCAGAATTACCGCCGTCGGGTAGCAGCCCGGATTCGCCACCACGCGCGCCTGCGTCAGCTCGGACCCGTAAACCTCCGGCAGTCCGTAAACCGCTTCGCCGAGCAGCGCCGCGGGCGCCGGAGGCAGCCGATACCATTCGGCGTAAGTTTCCGAATCGCGGAAACGGAACGCACCGCTCAGGTCGATCACCTTCAACCCGGCGTCAATCAGCGGCGGCGCCACTTCCGCCGAGATTTCATGCGGCAGCGCCAGAAACGCCGCCTCGGCGCCGCTCGCGGCCACCGCGTCCACGGAAAACGCACGGCAGGGCGCTTCGCCGCGGCCGCGCAACTCCGGATAGAGATCGGTTATGCAGTTCGCCCGCCGCTCGCCGTCGCGCCCTTCACGCAAAAAAAAGACCGGGCGGCCGATGGATGGATGGCGCACGAGCAGATGCGCCAGCTCCCGTCCGGCGTATCCGGTCGCCCCAACCACCGCGATTTTCGGTCCCGCGCTCATTCGAGCAAACCCTCAATCTTTTTCTTCACCGACTGGCACGACGCCCGGCTCTCGGTGATCAGCAAAACCGTGTCGTCGCCGGCGATCGTGCCCAGCACTTCCGCCCACCGCTCGCGATCGACAGCCGCGGCCAGCGGTTGCGCCCCGCCCGGCGGCGTACGGAGCACGAGCAGGTTCTGCGCCGGCAGCACATCTCGCAGATACTCACGCAGGGCCCTCGCCAGACCCGGCACGCCCGGCGCCGTGGTTGCCGCGCCGAGCGGCTTGTAACCCTCGGCCGTTTTCACCAGACCCAGCTCGCGAATGTCGCGCGAAAGGGTCGCCTGCGTCACGCTCATCCCCTGCTGCTCCAGCCGCCGGCGCAACTGCTCCTGATTCGCGATCGGCTCGGCAGCGACCAGTTTCAGGATCTGTCCCTGCCGGAATGATTTCTGCTCGGGCATGAGTTAGCGACTATTTATTCACTGCAACGTAATTTTATACGTTCCTGCCGGGTACCGGTCAAGCGGTTTTTTCCCGTAAGGTGTGTCCACCGCAGGCTTTCGCGCGGAAGGGAACGAGGAAGGACTTCAGGCCTGATTTCCGTCAACGCTGGATGTCTTGGAGGGCCTGTTGGGGCACCGCTCAGGCCGCGCGGGGCCGGCGGCGCAGCGCCAGGCCGGCAATCACCCACAAACCCAGCGCCAGATATTCCTGTGCCGAAAAATGGCCGGGGATCGCCGGAACCACTTTCATCAGCACCAGCCACAGCGCCACCAGCGCACCCGGCAGGGCCACCGACGCCTGCCGCGCCCCGGGCCGCATCGCCAGATACGCCAGGCAGGTGGCCAGCCACCCGGTGGCCGAGGCGAGCGAGCCGACCTCGGTGATCGGCACGAGGATCGATTCGCCGAGGAGCACCGCCGCGGCCGAAACGATGCCCACGCCCAGAATCGCCGCCGCCGGCGCGCGGGTCTTCTCGTGCACCTTGCCCAGCCGCCCGGCCAGCATTCCCCGCCGACCGAGAGCAAATAACAGCCGGCTCGCCGCCACCAGATTCCCGTTGAACACCTTCACGAGCGAAAACAGCGCCGCGGCGAATATCACGCTCACGATCCACCGGCTGCCGAGCGCCCGTTCGAAAGCGACGGCCGTGGCGAAATTCTGTTTCACGAGCGACGGCCAGTGTCCCACGTAGCCGACGACGGCGATGACTGACGTATAAAAGAGGGTGCCCACGATGATCGCCAGCAGAATCGCGTGGAAAAATCCCCGCGAGCGGAATTCCGGCGCGGCCTCCTCGGCGCATTTCGGCACCGCTTCGAACCCGGTCATGAAATACGGCACGATCTGCAGCACCAGCAGAACGGAAACCCAGCCGCTGTGGCTGAAAAGAGGATGCAGATTCGCGAGTTTCCCGCGCGCCACGCCGAACGAGCCGAACAGCGCGAATAGCGCGAGCAGCAGGAACGTCATCCAGTTCTGAAACGTGGCGCTCGAACGGATGCCGCGACAGTTCAGCCAGGTCAGCCCAGCCACCAGAGCGAGGCCCACAACCAGGTGAGGAAGGTAGACCGTGTCGCCGCCGACGCGGTAGAGCGGGAGGCTGTCCAGCCAGGGAAAGATGAAGGCCGCGATTTTCCCGATCGCGACCGCTTCCCACGGGCACACGATCCCGTAGGCCAGCACCATCATCCAGCCGGTGAGGAAGCTGACGATTTCCGGGAATACCTGCCGCGTATAGGCGATCTCGCTCGCCGAATCGGGCATCGCCATCGCCAGCTGTCCGTAGACGTAACCGATCGGAATCAGCGCCGCGCCGCCCAGCGCAAATCCCAACACCCCGCCGAGCGGCCCGCCGCGGCTCAGCCAGTCGCCCATCACCACGAGCCAGCCGACGCCGATCATCGTCCCGAAGGACAGCGTGAAATAGTCGAGCGTGCGGAGTCTGCGTGCGAGCGTCGCCATCGAGTTCCGTTCCCGGCGCATCATAGCAGCCCTCGCCGGCCAGCCAAGCCGTTTCCTTCCGCCCGCATTCGGCGACCGGCTGGCCCTTTCCCCAGGCCACGGAAGATGTAAGACTGAGGCCGATGCGCCGCGCCTCTCTCGCCGATTCCATCGCCGATTTCAGCCGCCATGGTCGCGCGATCGCCCTCGTTCATCACCGCGGCTACCGCATGGAGCGCTGGTCGTACGCTGACCTGCTAGGCGCCTCGGTTCGCTTCGCGCGGGAACTCGCGGCGCGCGGCATCGCGAAAGGCGACCGCATCCTTCTGTGGGGCGAGAATTCAGCCGAATGGGTGGCGGCATTTCTCGGTTGCGCGCTTTCGGGCGTGATCGCTGTGCCGATGGACCGTGGCGCAACGCCGGAATTCGTCACCCGCGTCGCGGCCCAGGTTCAGCCACGGCTCGCCGCGCTCGGCCGAGGGCAGCCGGCCGCCGGTATCGCGGCGCCGGTCCTTGTTCTCGAGGAACTGCGCGAAATCGTGGCCGCCCATCCCGCCGAGCCGCTGCCGCGCGCCGCAGTCTCGCGCGACGACGCACTCGAAATCGTCTTCACTTCCGGAACCACCGCCGAGCCGCGCGGCGTCGTCATCTCGCACGGCAATTTCCTCGCGAATCTCGAACCGCTCGAAACCGAAATCCGTAAATACGATCGCTACGAGCGTTTCTTCCATCCGATCCGCTTCCTGAATCTCCTGCCGCTCAGCCACGTCTTCGGCCAGTTCATGGGGATCTTCGTTCCGCCGCTTCTGGGCGGCACGATTTTGCTGCTCGATACGCTCAATCCCGGCGAAGTCGAGCGCGTGATCCGGCGCGAGCGGGTATCGGTGCTGGTGACGGTGCCGCGCCTGGTGGAAAGCCTGCGCGACAAGATCGAGCGCGACCTGGAAGCCGAAGGCCGCATCGAAAATTTCCGCCGCGAATTTGCCCACGCCGAGCATGAGCATTTTCTACGCCGCTGGTGGCGTTTCCGCCGCATCCATCGCCGCTTCGGCTGGAAATTCTGGGCGTTCATCTCCGGCGGCGCGGCGCTGCCGGAGGCGGCGGAAAAATTCTGGACGAGGCTCGGCTACGCCGTGATTCAGGGCTACGGGCTCACCGAAACCGCCTCGCTCGTCACCGTTCAGCACCCGTTCCAGCTCGCGAAAGGATCGATCGGCAAGGCGCTGCCCGGCCGCGAAATCAAACTTTCCGAAACCGGCGAAATTCTGGTGCGCGGGGAAAGCGTGGCCAAAGGCTACTGGTCTGCGCGCGGCGGAGGACTCGAGCCGGTGGTTCGGGACGAGGGCTGGTTCCACACCGGCGACCTGGGCGTCGCGGACGCGGCCGGCAACCTTTATTTCAAGGGACGGCGGAAAAACGTGATCGTCACGCCGGCCGGGCTGAACGTCTATCCCGAGGATCTCGAAGCGGCGTTGCGCCAGCGGCCCGAGGTGCGCGACGCGGTGGTCATCGGGATCGAGCGCGACGGCAACGCCGAGCCGTGCGCGGTGCTGCTGCTACGCGAACCGAACGCCGACGCGGCCGAAGACGCCGTGCGCGCCGCCAACGAACAACTCGCCGATTACCAGCAGATTCGCCGCTGGCACATCTGGCCCGAGGACGATTTCCCGCGCACGCCCACGCGGAAGCCACAGCTTCACATCATCGCCAGCGCCGTTCGCGAGGCGCTCGGCGTTGCCGTACCGGCCACCGGCGCACCTGAAGCACCGGCCGCAACCGGCGGTCTCGCCGAACTCGTTACCCGCATCACCGGCCGCCCGGTCGAAGAGCTGAAGCCCGGGGCCAGCCTGGCGCGCGACCTGAATCTCAGCTCGATCGAGCGCGTCGAGCTGCTCGCCGCGCTCGAAGACCGCTATCAGGTGGAGTTGAACGAGAGCCAGTTCACCGAAGCTACCACGGTCGGCGAACTCGACCGGCTTCTCCGCGAGCCCACGGCGCGCCGATCCGATTACGTTTATCCGCACTGGACGCAGCGCTGGCCTGTCAGTTGGATTCGCTTCGGCGTCTACTACCTGCTGGCCTGGCCGGCGACGTTGCTGCTCGGCTATCCATCCGTTCGCGGCCGCGACCGCTTGGCCGGCCTGGACGGGCCGGTGCTCTTCGTCTCTAACCACGTGACGAGCATCGACGTTGCTTTCCTTCTCGCCGCGCTGCCCGCTCGTTTCCGTAACCGGCTGGCGGTGGCGATGGTGGGAGAGCGGCTGGCCGATATGCGCCACGCGCCTCGCGAGCGCAACTTCCTCTACCGGTGGTATCAGCGGACGCTCTACGCGCTGGTCGTCGCGCTCTTCAATGTCTTCCCGCTGCCGCAGCGCGCCGGTTTCCGCGACAGTTTCGCATTCGCCGGCGAGTCCGCCGATCGCGGCTACAACCTGCTCGTTTTTCCCGAAGGCGGCCTCACGCGCGACGGCAGCATCCAGCCGTTTCGCGCCGGTATCGGCATGCTCGCAAACGGCCTGCGCCTGACCGTGGTTCCTCTCCGCATCGACGGCCTCTTCCCCTTGCGCCTGGCCCGTCGCAAAACCGCTCGCCCTGGCCAGATTCGGATAACGATAGGCGAGCCGGTGCGCTTCGAGCCGGAAGCCGATCCGGAGGAAATCGCGCGGGAGCTGGAGCGCCGAGTCGTTGCACTCGGCGACGGGAACCTGTGATATGGTGTGCGAACCCGGCGCGCCCGGCGCGCGGAGAATCTTCGGCTCGGAGCCCTGTCATGCGCCAGTCGAGACCGACGTTCGTTCTGTTTGCAGCCGTTCTGCTCGCCCTTCCGCTGTGGCTTGGCCTTTCCAGACAATCGGCGGCGCAGCAGCAGCCGAGTTTCGCCGAGCTGTTCACCAAGCGCGACGCGATGATCCCGATGCGCGACGGCATCCAGCTGCACACGGAGATTTACACGCCGAAAAACGCAGCCGGCCAGCTCCCGTTCCTGATCACGCGCACGCCTTACGGCCTGAGCGATGATTCCGAGGGCTATTCGCGGCTGCTGAATCTCTATCGCGCGATGTTTCCCGACGGCTACATTTTCGTTTTCCAGGACATCCGCGGCCGTTACAAATCACAAGGGAAATTCGTGATGAATCGCGATCCCTGCGAGCCGGCGCGCGCCGGCTGCATCGACGAAGGGACCGATACCTACGACACGATCGACTGGCTGCTGAAAAATGTGCCGGACAACAACGGCCGCGCCGGTCTACTCGGCATCTCCTATGGCGGCTGGCTGACGGCGATGGCTCTGCTGCATCCGCATCCGGCGCTGAAGGCCGCTTCCGAACAGGCTTCGTCCGCCGACATGTTCCTCGGCGACGATTTCCACCACAACGGCGCCTTCCGCCTGAGCTACGGCTTCGAATACGCCGCGATGATGGAGACCGGAAAAGAGAATTACCTTTTTCCTTTCGACCGCTACGACACTTTCGACTGGTATCTGCGCCTCGGCCCGCTTTCGAACGTCGACCAGCTCTACTTCCACGGCCGCATTCCCACCTGGGAGAATTTCGTTCATCACCCAAATTACGACGCTTTCTGGAAACGCCAGGCGACGTGGCCCTATTTTGAAAACCTGACGCTCACGGTGCCGAATCTGAACGTCGCCGGATGGTGGGACCAGGAGGATTTCTAGGGCCCGGTGCGCATCTACGAGGCTTCCGAAAAACACGACGTACACCATAACAATTACCTCGTCGTCGGCCCCTGGAACCACGGCGGCTGGTCGCGCGGAGCGGGATCAAGTCTCGGCCCGGTGCAATTTGGCATGCCGACCAGCCAGTATTTCCGGCGGCAGATCCAGGCGAAGTGGTTTGCCTACTGGCTGAAGGACAAAGGAAAGCTGCCGGTCGAGAAAGCACTCACATTCCAAACCGGCACGAATCAATGGAAACAATATTCGGCATGGCCGCCGGTCCAGGACATCGTTCACCGCAAACTCTATTTCCGCAGCGGCGAACGCCTGGCCTTCGCCCCGCCCTCGCAAACCGGTGCGCAAGCGTTCGATAGCTACGTTTCCGATCCCGCGTTTCCGGTCCCGTATCGCCACCGGCCCGTCCAGGAAACCTACGGACCGGGCAGCCACTGGTACACCTGGCTCGTCGAGGATCAGCGCTTCGTTTACCTGCGTCCCGGCGTCGTCGCCTGGGAAACCCCCGTGCTCGATCACGACGTCACGGTGACGGGCGACATCGTCGCGCATCTCTTCGCCTCCACGACCGGCAGCGACAGCGACTGGGTGGTGAAGCTCATCGACGTCTATCCCGAGAGCTATCCCGAAGACGTGCCCATGAGCGGATACCAGCTCATGATCGCCGACGAGATTTTCCGCGGCCGTTTCCGCAAGAGCTTCGAGGATCCCTCGCCGATCACTCCCAACAAGGCGACTCCGTTCGTCATCGATCTCCACACGAACAATCACACGTTTCTGAAGGGCCATCGCATCATGGTGCAGGTGCAAAGCACCTGGTTCCCGCTCTACGATCGCAATCCGCAAAAATTCGTGCCGAACATTTTCGAAGCCAAGGCTTCCGACTATCAAAGGGCCACCCAGCGCATCTATCGCTCGCGCCGCTTCGCGTCCTATATCGACCTGCCGCTCGCTCAACACTGAATCGCGCGCGCGGCTCTGCTTCATCGGGGCCGGCCCTGCCCCCTTGCTTTCTGGAACGAACAGGAGTAACAGAGAATAAACGAAGCGCGTGGGGTGGCCTCTTGCTGAATGTCCGGTTGCCTGGGCTTGCGATTCTCTCCCTTTTCCTAACGAGTGTCTCCGCGCATGGCCACGCAAATTCCAGCCAGTTTCACCGGGAGATGGGAGCATCCCAGGTCAGCGGCTCGGTGAGCGGCGAACATGGGCTCCCGCTCCGCGCGGCTCGCGTGCAGCTGCAGTCGGTCGATGGTGGGTTCGCCCGAACCACCTATTCCGATTCCTCGGGTCACTTCTCCTTCGACAACGTGAGAGAAGGCAGTTATGTGGTTGCGATCGAGGCTTCCGGCTATCAAACCGGCACCTGGTCCGTGCAAGTCGGCTACACTTCCTTGTTTGGATTGAGTTTCTCGCTGGTTCCGAAGGCTTCCGGTTCCACGCCCGCGGGAACATCGCCGAAAGGTTCGAACACGGTTTCGGTTCGCCAACTCCTCATTCCCAGGAAAGCGCGCAAGGAATACCAGAAAGCCGCCGAGAGCGAGGCGCGCGGCAAGACCGGCGAAGCCATCCGGCACTGGAAGAAGTCGATCAAAATCTATCCGCAGTATGCGGACAGCTATATGCAACTCAGCAGGGTCTACGCCAATCAAGGTGACTTTGCCAGCGCCACGGCCGCCGCCAAGCGGGCCGTCGCTCTCGACGGCAACAGCGCCGATGCCTACACCTATCTCGGCTACGCTTATCTGAAAGACCAGGACTTTCCCAACGCCCAAAAGGCGTTCCAGCACGCCGTCCGGCTTTCCAATTCCGACTGGTTCAGCCAGTTCTGGCTCGGGCAACTGCTCCTCCAGCAGAAGGACGCTCAGGGCGCTTTCCCCTACCTGCTCCGTGCCTCGCAACTGAACCCAGGCATGCCCGAGGTCTACGTCCTTCTGTATAACGACCTGCTGACGCTCGGCCGCCGGAAGGACGCGCTCGCGGAACTCGATGACTTCCTCAAGCGGTTTCCAAAGGATCCGCTGGCCGCCACGGTGCGCGAGAAGCGCAAGGATCTCGAAAAGGCTCTGGCCGCCGGAGCCAACTGAATCCCGCGCTTTCCGCCGGCGCGCTCCTCGAGAACCCACAACATTTGCGACCCGGCACGACCGTGTGAAAAATCCCTCCGCTCGATGGCGACGCCACCGCGATCGGCGATTTTCCCCGCTTTACGCTGAACGAGCCACTCGGCCTGCGGCCGGATTTGCCTCTTGATTCCGGCATCGAACAGGAGTAACACAGAAGAAACGGGGGAAACGGCGCGGGGTGCCGTTTTGAAAGTCTGGTTTGCTGTGATCAGCGTTGCCGTCTTGCTGTTCACGGGTGTGTCCGCCCGGGGCGCAGCCAATGGCGGCCAAATGTTGGGATCGGGAAGAAGCGAAGTCAGCGGCACGGTGGACGCCGCAAACGGGGCCCCTCTTCCCATGATCCGCGTGGAACTCCAATCAACCATGGGCAGTCTCGCCATGACCGCCTTTACCAATTCCGCGGGCCATTTCATGTTCGCCGGCGTGCCTCAGGGCACCTATTCGGTTGTGATCAGGGCAGCCGGTTATGAGACCGGCAATTGGTCCATTGAAGTCGGCTACAACCCGACACTGAACCTGGTTCTCACCTTGACGCCGGTCAGGTTCGGCCAGCCTCGCGAGGAGGCATTCGCCAAAGGGTCGGAAACCGTTTCGGTGCGTCAACTGCGCATCCCCGACAAGGCGCGCAAGGAATTCCGCAAAGGCGTCGAGAGCGCATCTCGCGGCCAGACCGAGGAAGCCATCAAGCACTGGGAAAAGTCGATCCAGATCTATCCGCAGTTTGCGGAAAGCTACATGGAGTTAAGCAAGGTCTACGCCATTCGCGGCGATTTCGACCATGCCACCGACGCCGCCAAACGCGCCATCGACATCGACGGCAACGATGGCACTCCCTACGCCTATCTCGGTTTCGCGTATTTGAAGGCGAAGGACTTTCCCAAAGCGAAGGATGCTTTCCAGAATTCCGTCCGTCTTTCCGATTCCAACTGGTTCTCCCAGTTCTGGCTCGGAGATCTGCTGCTCAAACAGAAGAATTTCGAGGAAGCTTATCCGCACCTGCTCCGTGCCTCGCAACTCAATCCCGAGGAGCCTAAAGTCTACCTCATCCTCTATAACGATCTGGTCCTGCTCGACCGCCGGGAGGAAGCGCTGGCAAAAATCGATGAATTCCTCACGCGTTTCCCGAAAAATCCGGTGGCTGCCGAGGCTCGCGAAAAGCGCGATGCTCTCGCGAAAGATCTTGGCCAAGGAAACCACTGAAACCCGGCTGCCGTTCCTCGCCGTCATTGCCGAGTTTCGCCACGGCCGGCCGCTAAAGCCGGCCTCTGCCCCATGAAAAAAGGCCGGCGCGCTCCGGGGAATCAGGAGTGCGCCGGCCTGGTCATTGAAACCGCCTTCGCTGTTACGGTTTCTGGCCGTAGTTCGGGAACGGCGGCAGAACAGGTTTCTTCGGCGGATTCTTCTTGAGCTCCTCGAGCGCCACCTGGATCGCGCGATCGAGCTGGCTGTCTTGTCCCTTGCGCCATGCCTCGGGATCGAGCGGAACCTCGATATCCGGCGGCACGCCATGGTTTTCGACGTACCACTGGCCCTGCGTATCGAAGAAGGCCACGCGCGGCGCGGTCACCGATCCGCCGTCGATGAGCGGCGGATAATCATAGATGCCCACCAGCCCGCCCCAGGTCCGCTCGCCGACGAGCGGCCCGAGCCCGACGTGATGGAAGTACCACGGCAGGGCATCGCCGCCGGAGCCCGAATACTGGTTGATGATCAACACCTTCGGGCCGTAGATCGCGTCGAGCGGCGTGGTGAAGATGCTTCCGTAGCGGGTGTACCAATAGTTCCAGAGTTTCCGCTGCAGGTATTCGATGATGTAGTCGGCCGCGGTGCCGCCGGTGTTGTACCGCTCGTCGATCACCGCGCCATGCTTGCCGAGTTGGGCGAAGAAGTAGCGGTTGAAATTCGAATAGCCGCCGCCCGCCGTATCGGGCAGGTAGACGTAAGCAAGCTGGCCGTGGCTCAACTGGTCCACGGTCTCGATGTTGTGATCGATCCAGGCGCGATTGCGGAGCCCAGCCTCGCTTTCGATCGGCACCACCGTCACCTCGCGCGAGCCGGTGCCGTCCGGATTCGGGCCGACCGTCAACACCACCTGCTTCCCGACGGTGTCGAGGAAGAAGCTGTAGATGTTGTCGGTGCCGTGAAGCTGCCGGCCGTTCACCGCCAGCAGATATTCGCCCGGCTTCACGTTGACGCCGGGCTGCGTGAGCGGCGCGTGCAGCTCAGGATTCCAGTTCTCGCCCGAGAAGACGCGCGAGAAGCGGTAACGATCGTGATCGATCGTGTAGTCGGCGCCCAATAGCCCGACGCTCACCTTTGGCGTTTCCGGCATGTCGCCGCCGCGGACGAACATGTGCCCGACGTTGATCTGGCCGAGCATCTGGTCGAAGAGGTAATTCAGATCGTTGCGACTGGCGATGCCGGGCAGGAATTTCGCGTACTCGGCCGCGGTTTTCGCCACGTCGAGTCCGTGCACGTTCTTGTCGTAGAAGAACATTCGCTCGATGTTCCACACCTCGTGGAACATCTGGCTCCATTCTTCCTTCGGCACCACCCACACGCTCATCTGGTCGAGGTTGAGCATCCCCATCCCCGGCTTCACCGGTTTGGCGGTCGGGGCGATCCCCCACTTGTCGCGTCCCTGGCGATAGAGGAATTTTTCGCCGTTGAACGAGACCTCGAAGCCGCTCACCCCGCCGATCAGCGGCTCGACTTTGCGGCTCTTCAGATCGAATTTCAGCACGGAGAACCCCGGCGCGCCGCCTTCGAACACGGCGTCGAAGGCACGGCCACTCACCAAGTAGATCTCGCCGGCCTTGCCCGCCTGCAGGTCGATGTAGTTGGCCTGGGCAATCGGCAGCGCCAGGATGCGCTGGCCGATGTTCGCGAAATCGATGCGGACCTCGGGAACAGCGGCCGGTTTCTTTTCCTTTTCCTTTTCCTTTTCCGCCTGTTCCTTCGCGCTCGTTCCCGCCGCGCCCACCTTTTCGTCGTCACTTTCCGGGGCAAGCGGCGAGGGCAGGTCGCTGCGCAGCACGGCGACGTAGACGCTCCGGCTCACCGGATGCCCGAAGCTCGACATGTCGAGCCAGCCGGTGGTGGGGCCGACGTTCGTGCTGGCGGTGAAGTAGAGATACTTGCCGCTCTTGTCGAACGCGGCGTATTCGGCGTCGCTCATGCCGTCGGTGATCTGCGTCGCCTTGCCGGTTGCGAGCGAATAGACGAAGACGGCACGCATGTGGTTCACGAGCTGTTTCGTGTAGGCGATCCAGCGGCTATCGGGCGACCAGACCGGATTCAGATCCCGCGCCGGGCTCTCGTAGGTGTCGGTATCGACCTTCACGTTCTTTCCGGTGTCGATGTCGACGTACCACACGTTCAGCTTGTTGTCGGTGTAGGCGATCTTCTTGCTGTCGGGCGACCAGATCGGGTGATAGTAGAAAGCCGGCGGATCGCCGAGCGGAATCTTCTTCACCGTGCCCATCCCCATCTGATCCTTCAGGTGCAGCTCGTAATTGCCGGATTCGTCGGAGAAATAGGCGATCCAGCGGCCGTCGGGCGACCAGGCGGGATCGCGATCGGCGATCGACGGCGTATTGGTGATGTTGCGGATCGAACCCTTTTCTGCCGGAACCGTCAGGATTTCGCCGTGCGCCTCGAAGACGGCGCGCTGGCCGGTGGGGGAGATGTTCGCGTTGAGGATGTGGCTGGCCACCTTCTCGAAATGCGGCATGACGGCGGGGAAATCGCCGGTGATCGTGACGTGCACTTCATGCTGGCGGCCCGATTTCAGGTCGAACAGGTGCAACGAGCCGAACTGTTCGTAGACGATGGCGCCCGGCCCGGCCGAGGCCGACTTGAAATCGAAATCGCTCGTGTTCTGGACGAGCTGGCTGACCTTCTGCGTCTTCAGGTCGTAATCGAACAGCGCGAAGCGTCCCGCGCGGTTCGAGAGGAAATAGATCTTGTCGCCCACCCACATCGGATTGAAATCGATGGAAAAAGTGTGCGGAATTTTCACCACGCTCGAATCGGCCAGGTTGGCGATCCAGACCATCGGCATCGTGCCGCCGCGGTAATACTTCCACGTGCCCCAGGGAAACGGCGTCGGGTCGTAGGCGATGTGCGTACCATCGGGCGAGTAGGAGCCGCCGAAACCGGTGGGGAAAGGCAGCCGCTCCGGAAATCCCCCGGCGAGCGGCACGGTGAAGAGCTGCACCACCTGATGCGCGTAGGCGTAGCGCGGCGAACTGAAAAGCACCTGCTTGCCGTCGGCCGTCCAGCCCTGCACGGTGTCCGGCCCGGAACTGAAGGTGAGCTGCTTCTGCTGGCCGCCGCCGGCCGGCATCACGTAGACGTTCTCGTTCCCGTCCGCATTCGAGCTGAAGGCGATCCATTGTCCGTCGGGAGAAAATTTCGGATGCGATTTCAATCCCGGCCCGGCTGTCAGCCGCGTCGCCTCGCCGCCCGCGCGCGCGACGCTCCACAAATCTCCGGCATAGGCGAAGACGATGCTGGTCTTGTTGAGAGTCGGCTGCTGCAAAAGCAGCGGCTCCGGCTGAGCCTGCGCTCGCCCGCTCCCCGCCGCCAGGAAAATCGCCATCAGAAACGCGCAAAACAAAGCCACTCGTCGCATTTGTACCCCTCTCCTTACCTACCCACGGGACCGCCCACTATACCCCTCACCCCAAGCCTCCGTCTACGCGCAGCCGCGTGGAAAAGTTCAAGGAATTTTGGCGAGATGCGGAGATCGGCGTCCGCCCTTACCGCCGCCGAGCGCCCGGCTCCTGCTGAGTCATGCAGTGGATGGTGCCGAGGCCGAGGACGAGGTCGCGGCAGGGAATGCCGACGATTTCGCGTTCGGGGAAAAGCTTCGCCAAGGTGTTCAGCGCGACGCGGTCATTCGGGTCATTGAACGTGGGGACGAGGACGATGCGATTGGCGATGTAGAAATTGGCGTAGCTGGCGGGCAGGCGCTGGCCGTCGAAGTAAACGGGAGCGGGCATCGGCAAGGTTTCGACGCGCAGCGGGCGGCCGTCCTGGTCTCGCATGGATTTCAAGAGAGCCAGATTTTCCTGGAGCGGCGCGTGGTTCTCATCCTTCGGATCGCCTTCGACCACGGTGACGACAGTGGTGGGATTCACGAATCGCGCGAGATCATCGACATGCCCGTGCGTGTCGTCACCGGCGATTCCCCTGTTCAACCACAGAACGTTCGTCACGCCGAGGAACTGCCGGAACACCTCGGCATAATCTTCCTCGGCGAAGCCGGGATTCCTCTCCTGCACTTTGCTCAGCAGACACTCGCGCGTGGTCAGCAGCGTGCCGCGTCCATTCACGTCGATACTTCCGCCTTCCAAAACGACGCGGCGGCCCTTGTGCATCGGCTGCCAAAGGCGGCGCTTCAGTTTCCGGTTGGCCTTCGCGACGACGCCGGCATCCTTTTTATGATCCGAATACTTGGCCCAGCCGTTGAAAACAAAATCGTTGCAGGCCACTTCGCCGGCATCGTTTCGCACGCAGACAGGCCCCGAGTCGCGCATCCAGCCGCGATCGGTGGGAATCCGGAAAAAATCGACGGCCGCAAGATTCGCCCCGGATTTTTTCAGCATGGTTCGGACACGGGATTCGGCATCGCGATTTTCGACGAGCAGATATACCCGCTCGACTTTCGCCAAATGGCGCACGAATTCGGCAAACGCCCAGGGTATGGGCGCGAATTTCCCGGGCCAGTCGGTGCGTTCGTGCGGCCAGCCTAGCCAGGTGGCTTCGTGCGGTTCCCATTCGGCGGGCATGCGGAAGCCTAGCCCCAGGGGAGTTTCGTCTTTGGGTCTGCGAGTCATCAGCCCGGATTATTCATGAAAGCGGGTACGCCTTGCAAAGGGAGGGCCGGCACCGGAAAAGATTGCACACAGAGGACACAGAGGAACCCCAAGGCAGAGGGCACAGAGAAAACATAGACAAACCGAGTGGGTTCTCAGCAAGGCTGGCAACAAGCCGGAAAGTTAAAACGAACCCACAGTCTCTCCGTGACCTCTTGTTTTAAGGTCTTCTCCGCGTCCTCCGTGTTAAATTCTTTTCCCTCATGACCGAGCGCGAACGCCTGAACAAAATCACTGAGGCCATCATAGGAGCAGCGATCCAAGTTCATCGGACGCTGGGGCCGGGGCTCCTCGAGTCCGCTTATAAAGCGTGCCTGGCCTACGAACTGGAGAAAAGAGGGCTCGCCGTCGAGCAGGAGAAAGCGGTGCCGCTCGTCTATGGAGAGGTCAAGCTAGAGTGCGGATACCGAATGGATTTGCTGGTGGAACGATCCGTGGTGGTAGAAGTAAAGTCGGTCGAGGTTCTCGCGCCGGTGCATGAGGCTCAGGCGCTGTCTTATCTGAGACTTTCGGGCTGCAAGTTGGGGCTGCTGATCAATTTCAATGTGACTGCGCTGAAAGACGGCGTCCGGCGATTCGCCAACGGAACGACTTGAAGCCGTCGCGTCTTACTTTTCATCGAGCCAGCGGCTGAGGATGGGCGGGTAGGCGTCAATGCGGCGGTCGCGCAGGAACGGCCAGTTGCGCCGCGTGTCCTCGCTCGTGGCGGGATCGCATTCGACGACGAGAATCTCTTCCTTGTCATTCGAGGCCTCGGCGACGACCCTCCCGAACGGGTCCGCGACGAACGAATTGCCCCAGAATTCCAGGCCCGTGTCGCCCTGCTTCGCCCCGCCCTCGAATCCCACGCGATTCACCGCCGCGACGTAGACGCCGTTGGCGATGGCGTGACCGCGGTGAATGGTTCGCCAGGCATCGAGCTGCGCCGCACCGAACTCCGCCTTTTCGCCGGGATGCCAGCCGATGCTCGTCGGATAGAAAATGACCTGCGCGCCGCCGAGCGCGGTGATGCGCGAACCCTCCGGGTACCACTGGTCCCAGCAAATCTGCACGCCGATGCGCGCGTGCTTCGTGTCGAAATTCGGGAAACCGAGATCGCCGGGAGTGAAATAAAACTTTTCGTAATAAAGCGGATCGTCCGGAATGTGCATCTTGCGGTATTTGCCCAGATAACTTCCGTCGGCGTCCAGCACGGCGCACGTGTTGTGGTAAACGCCCGGCGCGCGCCTCTCAAAAAGAGAAACGACCAGCGCTACCTTTTTTTCCCTGGCAACCTGCTCGAATGCGGCCGTCGCAGGCCCCGGGACGGGCTCGGCCAGGTCGAACAGCTTGTCATCCTCGGTGCGGCAGAAATATTCGCTGAGGAAAAGCTCGGGCAGGCAGACGATCTGCGCGCCCCGCGTCGCGGCTTCGCGGACCTTGCCGATCGCGCGGTCGAGATTCTCCGCCGCATTCGCCGTGGACCTCATCTGCACGAGGCCGATGGTGAATTTCTCCGCCATGCGTGCCAGTCTAACATGGGCCTGAAACCCGTTCCGACGCCTGATTTTCCCTTCGTTCGTCACAATGCGCCGAATTCGGCGGGTGAAAACCGCCGGGGGCGTGCCCGTCCGTGCAACCCTTGGAAACCCCCGCGCATTCGCTGGGGAATTCCGACAGATCGGGCGCAATTCGCAGGTTCCTTTTCCGCATCCGGGCGCATGCGCGGCTTGACAGGGTAGCGACGGGAAGGGTATAGCGGAGCGATGGACATTCGCCCGGGACTCGATCTGGCGCTGCTGACCGATGTCGGTCTGGTGCGCGAACAAAATGAGGACGCGCACGGCTATTGGGAGCCGGAGAACGAGGACGAATTCCGGGAAAAGGGCCGTTTGGCGATCGTGGCCGACGGCATGGGCGGGCACGAGGGCGGCCAAATCGCCAGCGACATCGCCGTGAAAACGGTTTCCGAGGTCTACCGCGAGGCCGCCGGTATCGAGCCGTCCGAAGCGCTCGAGAAGGGACTCCGCGAGGCGCACGACCGCATCCGCTCTTTCGCCACTTCCCACCCCGAGTACCACAATATGGGCACCACCTGCACCGCGGTCGTCATTCGCGGCGCCTATCTCTGGGTCGCTCACGTTGGCGACAGCCGCTGCTATCTCTTCCGCGCCGGCAAATTTCGACGGATGACGCGCGACCATTCCTACGTCAATCAGCTGGTCGAATACGGCATCATCAGCACCGCGGAAGCCGAACATCATCCGCAGCGCAACGTCCTCACCTCCGCGCTCGGCATCGGCCGCGACGGCGCAACGATCGATACCTCCGTCGAACCCACCAAGCTCGAGCCCGGCGATACACTGCTGCTTTGCACCGACGGCCTCTGGGGCCCGGTGAACGAACTCGAAATCTACGATACGGTCAACGGGTATTCGCCCGCCGACGCCTGCCGCATCCTGGTGGACTTGGCGAAGGAACGCGGCGGGCCGGACAACATTACCGTCGAAATTCTCCGCTTCTCTTCCTTCGGCCCCTCCGACAATCACAACAGCCATCACTGACCGCCGCTCAGCCCGCCCCGCGCTACAATATTTCCACCTCCCGAACCCGCGCCTGGTCCCGCGCCGGAGGCTGCGCCCTTGGCTGAACTGACGGTTCTCTACGACGGCAATTGCGCCCTGTGCCGGGCGAGCGCCGAGCGCCTGCGCCGCCATGACCGCGAGCACCGCATCGAACTCCTCGACCTGCACCATCCCTCCGTCGCCTCGCGCTTTCCGCAAGTGGATCCTGAAAAGGCGCTCCGGCTGATGCAGGCGGTCGACGCGGCCGGGCGCGTATGGAGCGGCGTGGATGCCTGGGCCGAAGTCGGCCGCGCGCTGCCGGGCTGGCGAGCCGCCGCCTGGCTGCTCGACGCGCCAGGCATTCACGCGTTGGCCGGGTGGGCGTACGGCTGGGTGGCGCGCAACCGCTACCGCTGGAACCGCCAGGCGTGCGCCGACGGCTCCTGCTCCCTCCACCGCCACCCCTCCGAAAATCGCTAAATCCCGGCGGCGGGAAGGGCAGGCGACCGCAGGTCGCCCCTACAAGTCGACGCCCGCTCCGGGCCTCGAATTGAAACCGGCCGGCGCTGCGCTCGTATAATGGCCGCGGCGATGGATTACCGGCCGGCCAAGCTCGCCCGCTTCCTGCTCAACCCGAGTTCCGGCTACCTCGGGGTTCGCTGGCTATTTCTGCGGGCGCTCGCGCTCACCTATTTTTCCGCCTTCCTCTCGCTCGCTTTCCAGATTCGCGGATTGATCGGGCCGCGCGGGATTCTGCCGGCCGGGATTTACTTGCAGGCGGTGGCGAAGGCTCTCGGCTGGCTGCGGTATTGGTATGCGCCAACTTTGCTGTGGGCGAGCAGCGGCAATCGCGCGCTCGAGGTGATTTGCTGGGTGGGAATGGCGGCGTCGATTCTGGCGCTTGTGAATTTCTGGCCGCGGATGTCGTTTTTCGTTTGTCTGGTGCTGTTCCTTTCTTTTATCGCTGCCGCGCAGGATTTCGCCGACTATCAATCGGACGGCATGTTGCTCGCCGCCGGCCTGCTGGTTCTCTTTTTCGCGCCGCCGGGGCTCTGGCCCGGCTGGGGCGCCGATCATCCTCCTTCCCGGGCGAGCCTCTACCTGCTGCGCTGGGAATGGTTCCGCATCTATTTCGAATCGGGCGTGGCGAAGCTCGCCGGTCACGATCCGGAATGGCGGAGCCTGACGGCGATGGACCAGTATTACCAAAACGGCCCGCTGCCCACCTGGATCGGCTGGTACGCGCAGCATCTGCCGCATTGGTTTCAGACGGGGACGGCGGGTCTCACGCTGCTGACCGAACTGATCCTGGTATGGGCGATGTTTCTGCCGCGGCGCTTCCGGATCGGGTTGTTCTTCCTCGTCACAGCGCTGCAGGTGGGCATCATCCTGACGGCCAACTACGCCTTTCTCAACTACCTCGTGCTTGCCGAGGGTTTTCTGCTGCTCGACGACCGTTTCCTGGCGTGGCTGCTGCCGAAGAAGCTCGTGGAACGTGAGAAGGCCGAGGCTGCGGCTGCCGAAGCAGCGCCGCAAGCCGCGGAAATCGTTTCGCTGGGGCTCGGCGCGAGCGAGGCGGGAGCGGCCGAGGCCGGCCCCAAAGAGGCCGAGCCCGCGCAGGGCAGCGGCTGGCGCAGGTATGCGTCGGCGGGAAAATTGTGGGCAAGCGGAATCGTGTTCGCCTGGATTTTGTACGCGACGACGGCGTTGCTCGCCGGCAGCATCCTGCCGCAATGGCCGGCCACGCTGCTGGCTCCCTTTCGCTTCGCCAACGAGTACGGCCTGTTTGGCGTGATGACGCGCGACCGGTACGAGATCGAGTTTCAGGGCAGCGACGACGGCAAAACCTGGATCGCCTATCCGTTCGCCTACAAGCCGCAGGACCCCTCCGAGTCGCCGGGATTTTTCGCGCCCTACCAGCCGCGCTTCGACTGGAACCTGTGGTTCGCTTCGCTCGGTCCCTGGCAGCAATCGCCCATCGTCCTTCAAACGGAGGAGCGCCTGCTCGAAAACGATCCCTACGTGCTGAACCTTTTTGCGGGTAATCCGTTCGCGGCAAAGGCCCCGCTCGAAGTACGGGCCGTGCTCTGGCAATATTGGTTTACGGACTCCGCCACGAAGCGAGCCACCGGGCGCTGGTGGCGGAGGAAGCTGATTGGTCTTTACGCGCCGGTGCTCGAGCGCGCGCCCGGCGGCCGCTTCGGCGTGATCCAAATGCCTGGCGGCATGCTGATGCAGCGCTAGTCAGCGAGAAACCACATGAAACGCAGCCCTGACATCTCTCCGCAGAAAGTGCTGAACGCCCTCGCCGGGCCGCAGGCGAAGAGCCTCCGCGAACTGGCGCAGGCGCTTGGCCTGGCTCGCGCCGGGCGCTCGGCGCGCAAGCAGTTGCGCCACGCGCTGGCCGAACTGAAGCGGCAAGGCGAGATCGTCGAGATGCGCCTCCACGGGCATCGCGCCTTTCGCGCGCTTGCGGCGCCCGAGGGCCCCGAACGCGAGGCCCACCCGGCGCGCGCCGGGCTCGTGGCGGCCGCGCGCGGCGGGCCGGGCGCCGAGCCGCGCGCCGAGGGCCAGCCCGCGCGGCGCGATCCGAACCTTTTCACCGGACGCATCGTCTTGCACCGCGACGGTTACGGTTTCGTCGTGCCCGATACGCCCATCGGCATCGACGGCGATCTCTACGTCAATCCCGACAACACCGGCGACGCCATGCATGGCGATCGCGTCCTGGCTCGGATCGACCGCCGGCGCCCCGACGGCCGCGCCGAAGGCCACGTGGAGCGAATCACCAGCCGCGCGCACCCGACCGTTGTCGGCATCTTCCATTACACGGCACGGGCGGGGGTGGTCGCGCCGCTCGACCCGCGCGTGGCGCAGGAGATCCTGGTGCCTGCGGGCGAGGAATTGCCGCCGCAGTGGCGCCCGTCGCCCGACGAGTTGGTGCGGCGCGCCGAGCCCATGGTTCGGCGCCCGGAACTCGAAGGCGCGGCGGTGAACGTGGAGCTGACGCGCTTCCCGAGCGGGGGCGCGCGGGCGGCCGGGCGAGTGCTCGAGGTGCTGGGCAAGCCGGGCGAAACGGGCGTCGATGTCGAGATCATCGTCCGCAAGCATCACCTGCCGCACGTCTTCCCCGAGGAGGTTCTGGCCGCGGCGAGGACGGCTCCGCAAGCCGTTTCCGCCGACGCGATCGAGGGCAGGGAAGATTTCCGCACGCTGCCGATCATCACCATCGACGGCGAACTTGCTCGCGACTTCGACGACGCCGTCTACGTCGACCGGCTGCCCGGCGGAGGTTTCGAGCTGCAGGTGCACATCGCCGACGTCGCGCACTACGTCCATCGCGCCGAGCCGCTCGACCGCGAAGCGCGCCTGCGCGGCACATCCGTCTATTTTCCCGACCGCGCGATCCCGATGCTGCCCCACGAGCTCTCGAACGGCATCTGCTCGCTGAACCCGCACGAAGACCGGCTGGTGATGAGCGTGATCATGCAGCTCGACGCGAGCGGGCAGGTGACCGACTCGCGATTCACGCCCGGCGTCATTCGCTCGGCCGAGCGAATGACCTACACGAACGTCAACCGCGTGCTCGAAGGCGATCCCGAAATGTCGGCGCGTTACTCCGCGCTCGCCGGCCGCTTCCATCTGATGAAGGAGCTGGCGCTGGTGCTCTACGCGCGGCGGCAGAAACGCGGCGCGATCGATTTCGATCTGCCCGAGCCGGTGGTGCTGTTCGACGAACTGGGCCACATGCTGACGATCGCGCGCAGCGAGCGCAACATCGCCCACCGCCTGATCGAGGAGTTCATGCTGCTGGCGAACGAGCAGGTGGCCACGTATCTGGAAAGGCGCGGCCTGCTCTCGCTGCACCGCGTCCACGAGCAGCCCGATTCCAAGAAAGTGCTCGAATTCGAGGAACTCGCCCGCGCCTTCGGCTATTCGCTCGGACTCGGCGCCGTTCTCGAAAAGCCGCTGCGCGTGCGCCACGGCCACCTGGCCGCGCAGGCGCGCCCCGGCTATCGCGGCGCCCGGCGCCCGCGGCCGATGGCGGTCAGCCTTCCGCAGGAAATCAATATCCGCCCGTCGCATTACCAGCGCCTGGTGGAAAAAATCGCCGGGCAGCCCGAGGAGCGCATCCTTTCCTACCTGATGCTCCGCTCGCTCAAACAGGCGCGTTACGCGGCCGAGCCCGTAGGCCACTTCGCCCTCGGCCTCGATCTCTATACCCACTTCACCTCGCCCATCCGCCGCTATCCGGACCTGATCGTGCACCGCATCCTGAAATGGGCGCTCAAGAATCCGGCCGAAAGCGCGCTCGTCGGCCCCTACCGCGGCCCGGAACTCGAGGAGGTCTCAACCGAAACGTCGGAAGCCGAACGCCGCGCCGTCGACGCCGAGCGCGAGATCATCGACTGGAAGACGGCGCAGTACATGGAGCAGCACCTCGGCGAGGAATACGAAGCGCTGATCATTTCGGTGCTGAAATTCGGATTCTTCGTCGAACTGATGGAGGTGTTCGTCGAGGGGCTGGTGCCGATCGATCGCCTGGAAGAGACGGTGGGCGAGCGGTGCTTCTACCGCGAACTGGACCACGCGATCGTGGGCCAGCGCCGAAAGCACCGCTTCCGTTTGGGAGACCGCGTGCGAGTGCGGGCCGAGCGAATCGACCCGCTGCTCAAGCGGGTCGAGTTCGCGGTGCTGCTCGGCTCAAAATGATTCGGCGGGCCTGAGGGGCGCGCCGGCTTCGGCCTATGGCGGGGCCAGGGGCGGGAAAAAGCAGTACGGCAGGTCGCGCCCGGTACGCAGGCCGGCCGGCGCCGCAAGCAGCGCGGGGATGGCATTGACGGTGATCGAGGCGGTGGCCAGATCGCCGTGCGTTCCGCCGGGAATCACCATCGTCAGGTTCGGGTCGCCGGAAAGCTGGATCGTATCGCTCGGGTCCTTGGCCCCGACGTACATGTTCAGTTCGAGGTAGACCTTTTCCTCACCCCGGCACAGCCCTCGGGCCACCTGATGGATGCCGGCCACTTGCCCGGCCTCGATCTCGAGCGAATCGGTGCGAATCGCCTCGGTAGCCACGACCGAGTCGACGGTCTCGGTGATCGTATCGACGTCGAGTCCGAGTCCGTCCGACACCATCGCGACCGATTCCGGCAGTCCGACGTGCTTCACCGTTCCCTCGGTGACTCGCCTCTGAAACTCCTCGACGGTCAGCCCGGCGCCCACCTTCCTCTGCAACGGAAGCCGGCGCTTGGACGCGTCGACGATGCGAATCGCCTTGGCATGATCGACCCTCTGGCATGCGGCCGAAAGGCCGAGCACCAGCTTGTCCATCACGAAGCCGGGATTCACACCGGTACCGAGCAGCGTCACGCCCGATTCCCTGGCCGCCTCGTCGAGCTTCGCCGCCATCTCCGGATGCTTTCGGAAGGGATACGACAGCTCCTCGCAGGTCGACACCACGCAAGCGCCCGCTTCGAGACACTCCATCAACTGTCCGGCGACGTCGGTGAGGAACGACGACGTCGTGTGAACCACCACGTCGACGGGATGGGAAAGCACCTCGGCCGGATCGGCCGAAACTTTCACGTCCCACGGCGCGTCTTCGGCGCCCACCACCTCGCCGAGATCGCGACCGGCCTTTTCCGGGTCCTTATCGATGGCGCCGACGATCACCAGAGCCTGCTTCTGGCGCATCAGCCGGACAATCGATGCCCCGATCGGCCCAACTCCGTATTGCACCACCCGTATCTTCTTCTTCATTCGAACACTCCAGTGCGCCTGCCCATTATCACAAAGAAACATCCTCATTCAATGAATTTCGGTCCTGAAAATTAGTCTACCGTGTTTTCCGCGATACGGATGGGGAAAGAGTGCAAAATCGTCCGGGCGCGTCCGGCGCCGGTTTTCTTGCGGCTGCCGCCGCGCGCGGGCCATAATGCCGCCAATGTTCTTCGGTTCCCGCAAACCCGCCTGGCGCGGAATGGCGCTGCGGGTGGCGGGCAGCGCGCTGATCCTGGCGCTGCTGTTCCGCTTTGTTCCCTTCGCCGACGCCTGGCAGGCCATGCGGCGCTTGCCGCCGCTCGTCTGGCTGGCGGTGCTCCTCGGCTATTTCTGCGCGCATCTGGCCGGGGTGAACAAATACAAGCTGATGCTGAACGGCGCGGGGGCCGGGCTGAATTTCGCGCAGGCGGCGCGCTGCTATTTCGCCGGACTGTTCGGCGCGCTGCTCTTGCCGTCGGTTGCGGGTGGCGACATCGTGAAGGCGGGGTTGGCGCTGCGGCTGGGGCGCAGCAAGGCGGCCGTGCTTCTCGGCAGCCTGCTCGACCGCCTGATCGACGTAACCGTGCTCGTAACGCTCGCGACGATCGGCGTCGTGCTGATGCCCGGAGCGATCAAGCCCGCCGACCGCCGCGGATTCCTGATCGTCGTGACGGCGTTGCTGGGCGCGGGGATTCTGGCCGCCGCGGCGTTGGCGATGCTGCCGGCGCGGCGATTTTCCTACCGGATGCGCCGGCGCCTGGTGCGCCTGCGCCGCGCGATGCGCTCGACCATCCGGCGGCCCGGACGCGTGGCGGCGGCCCTGGGACTCGGCTTCGTCACCCAACTCGCCATTCTCTCGCTGACGACGCTGCTCGCCGCGGCATGCGGACTCCATCTGCCCTATCGCGCGTGGCTTTTCGCCTGGCCGCTCGCTAAAATCTCCGCGTTCGTGCCGATCACCCAGGCCGGCATCGGCGTGAGGGAAGCGGCGCTCGCCGCTCTGCTCGTACCTTTCGGCGCCGCCGGAGGCGTGGTCGTCGGCGTTGGGCTCGCGTGGGAAACCATCGTCATCGCCGCCAGCCTGGTGTCCGGCCTGATCTCCCTTCTCATCGGCCGGCTCCCGGCCGCGCAGGCGGGCCCGATCGAGTCGCGCGCCGCGGAACGATAGCCTGAATGGGCGCGCGCGTGAGACCCGGAAAAAGTCGCAAGCTGAGGAATTCTCACTCGCCTGAATTTCTCACAAAGAATACGGACAAAACATTCGACGTGGCGGTCGTGGCGCAGGCATCCACGAAGCCTCAGGCGACATCTGAAAGCCTGATTCGCCGAGGTGAGGATTGTCGGGAGGGTCGCTGAAAAAAGGAATCGCTTTGGGCTTGCTGCTGTTAGTTTCGGCCTGCGCCAGCCCCACGCCGGCGCACGCGCAAATGGACCCGTATTTCACCGCCATCACCGCGCCGGTGCCCAAGGACAACCTGATGCTCATGCTGCTGCCCGATTACCAGTTGGCGCGCACGGGCCCCGATTTCCTCACATACATGGGCATGGCTGAATACGGCATCACGAACCGCTGGACGGCCGGCTTCATGGTGGAAGGCCAGAAAATCGGCGGCCTGCCGGCCACTTACGGCGGCGTGCGATTCAACACCTATTTCCAGCTCTTCCCGCACGACCACCTGCTCCACGTCACCCTCTACGGCGAATACGAGGATATCAACCAGGCCTCGCTGTACAAGATGGAAATCAGCGGCTTCGGCGGCGAAGACTTCACTTTGCCGCTCGACGTGGCGCGAAACACCTCGGCCCGCACATTCGAGCAACGCCTTATCACTTACCACGATTGGGGCCGGCTCAACCTGACCTTCAATTTCATTTCGGAAACCAACCTCGAAAACTCCGGAAACGATTTCGGCTACGTCTGGGGAATGTTCCGCCAACCGAAGTGGGAGGGAATGAGCGACATGAAAGGAATGGCGCCGCCGCTCTTTTCGGCCGCTCGCCTGGGCTATGGCGTGGAAATGATGGGCGCGCTCGGAAACGTCGACCAGTTCGGCTTCGACTGGCCGCGCGAGCAGCAATATCTCGGTCCCGTATTCAGCTACGAGCTATCGCCCAACTGGAGCTTTCATCTGGAGCCCACCTTCGGCCTTTCCGATGTGAGCGACCGGTTCGTTCTGCGGATGGGGCTAGGCTATTCGGTGAGCAATCTGTTCGCCCATATGCGCCGCGCCCTTTGAGCCAGCCGTAGCGCCGACACCCGAACTCAGTACGGCCCGCTTCCCTTCACGTGAGTTTTCTCCCACGCTCTCACCCTGATTCTTGCCTGGTTGAAAATCCGCTGGTAGTTTCCTTTGCGAATTTTTTCACTGGCGTCCTTGCTCAGGAGTTTCCAAAGCGGATCGTACATGTAGTAGGTGTGCAGGTACTTCGTCTGATCCGTCGGCGCCACTTCGTCGGTGCCGAAGAGGAAACGATCGGGGTGTTGGTTCATCACAGCGGCCACGCGAGCGGCCGTTTCCGGCGTGCTGTCGATATACTTCGCCACTTCGTCCCAGGAAATATCGAAATTGACGTTGCTCAAGGCCGGGTCCTTGAGGATGTCCACTATGAAGGCGGCCTGATCCTTCACGGGACGCACTACGCGACCCAGCCCCAGGTGCGCCCAGATGATCGTGGTCTTGGGATGCCGCCTCATCAGCGCAATGATCTGATCCAGGTAAGAAGGTTTGCTCCCCTGCTTGGCGAATGGCGTATCGAGGTCGCAATGGACCAGCGCCACCAACCCCACTTCCCCGGCGAAATCGAGCAGCCGGTCGAGAGCGCGATTCTGGATGCCGGGCGGCCCGCCCGCGATTTTGGCGGACACGAATTCCTTCTGAATCGTGAACTCCCCAATCCCCTCGAAGACGCCCGGAAATGTTTCGAGCACGCGGCGAACGTGGTCCGCGGCGTACATATCGGCGGGATTGAATCCGATGATCATCGGATCGAAACGCGCTTGCTCCGCTTTGGGCAGCGACTTGTAGGCCATGGCGATCGATGCGTCTGTGAAGGAGTAGTAATAGAGGGGGGCGTCCGATTGCAGGTAATACGTTGGGGCGCGATCGCCATCCAGACTGTACGACCACTCCTGTTGCAGCGGTATGCCAAAGAGCACCGCCCGGCCGACTTTGTCCCCCATGACCTTGAGGAAATCCTGAATGCTTGTGCCTTCCTGGATGTAGTTGGTCAGGTGGACATGGGCGTCGTTGAACAAGTAGTCCGTCTTCGGTGGCGCTTGCGCGGGGGCCGAGCGAAAACCGATCAACGGCAATGCGGCGGCGAGGACAAGGCAAACCGCCAAGCGGGACCACGCACTGCGGAATCGAAACCAGATCATGGGAAACCTCTCAATAAATCGCCGTCGCGCCGATCGTCAGGATCGGGCCTTTCAGCCCTCCCATGTAAAAGCCAAAGGTGCTGTTCACGGGAGAATGCAGCACATCAATTACCTGGACGTTGACCCGGTACGTGCGCAGGTGAGCGAAATACCAATTCGCGCCGCCGAGGTATTCATGAGGGGAGCCCTCGGCCAGCGGGCCGTACTTGCTGAAGACCCACGACGTCCCCCCGTACAGTTCAAACGTCTTGGGTATCACCATGTAAGACGATTGGACGTAGAAACCGGTATCGTGGATTACGCCGACGGGCAGGGGCCCGGTGGCTGCGAAGTGGTTGAGGACTCGATAGTAGCCCTCACTTTGGAGCCAGAAGCCATGCCACTTTATTCCGCCATTCGCCGAGGCCAAGTTGTAGCGAACTCCCGTGACGGTGACGCCTGGAACCAGGGCGCCAGTGTCGAAGACATTCAAACTGTCCGCCAGTCGCAAGGTCGTATTGCCTGCCGCCGTGCCCACATCGCTCTGCCGCACTTCAGGGCTATAGGTGTATGCCACTCCGAAGCGTGTGGCGAGCTTCTGGTGATCTTCAAAGTCGCCGAAGCCGCCGCGAGGACCAAATTCGTTTGTGGTCGGCAACCATACGAGCGCGCCTCCGTACGACAACCCGCGGTTGAGCTTGATGGCAGCGACATCGAGGTTGCTCAGGTTGTTGCCCATCATCACCTTATAGTGCAAACGCGGCAATATTTCGCCGGCCGCAAAAAGCCCCTGCGAGAAATAGGGCCGGAAAAACTCGTCAGCCATCACGCGGTCGTAGGAAGTCCAATACGGGTGAGAACCCTGGAGGGATATCGTGCCGGGATAGGCGTTCCAGCCCATGCCCAAGCTGAAACGCTTGCTAAAGTTATAGGAGAGCGCGCCTCCGATGGCGACCTGGCTCGTGTCTTGCACGGTCCATAGAAAGGCCATGTAGTTGAACTTGGGGGAAAAGAGGTAGCCGTAGATCCAGATCAGCACGCGGTGGAATTGGAAGTCATTTCGGGGAGTCACAGGGAGCGGTCGCCCCAGATGGTCAACTGCCGTCTGACTGGCGGGCAGTTGATTGAGATATCGGGCCGCCATGTAACCGCTGATGTTCAGGTCACCTTTTTCCGTTTTGGCAACCCTGAAGCCCCTGCCCGGATTGAACTCGCCCCAATAGAGCGTGTCTGTCCCCTGGCCAAGCTGCTGATCTCCGTTCTGCTGGCTCTTCTGGCCGGGGTTCTGGGGGGTGACTTTCAAGGTTTGCTCTCCGGCCTGGGTGGCGGCGACCGGGGCCGTCTCGACATCGAGACGCCCAGCGTCGGATGAAGCAGCGGCGCTCTGCGGGCTGGAAGCTGTCTCCGCCGGCGCGGAGGCGGCGCTCGTCACCGCTGCGGACTTCGCTGTGACGGCTTTCGCGGGTACCGAGCTCTCTGTGTGCTGGGCAGGTGTGGTAACCGCAAGCTTGGCTTCAACGGCCGCCAAACGCCTCTCGAGATCCTGAACCTGTTGTTCGAGTTCTCGTTCACGGGGAGTGGCGGGAGGCTCGGCCTTGCTCGCTGTCTTGTCCTGACTCGCCGCTTGTTCCTGACTCTTCTCCTGTGCAAAGGCGGCCACGGAAAAGGCGGGTAAAACCAGGATCAGGGAGGCGCAGACTGCCCTTCTCCCAAACCACCGCAAAATGCAGCTGCAATTGGAAACAATCACCTTGTTTGTCATTGCGCGCCTCCTCTGACCCCGGCTGCCGAACTACCGCGCTATCGCTGCTTCCATCCGACCGAAGCCGGAGAAAACAGGTTGTAGTTCAGCTTGTTGGCGACGTAGGTGATCACGTCCTGCGCTTTGACGCTGTTGCCGGCCTCATCGAGCGGCGGAGCAAAAACGACGATCGCGCCCTTGCCCGGAACCACTGCAAGAATGCCGCCGCCAACGCCACTCTTCGCCGGAAGTCCAACGCGCCAGGCCCATCCGCCGGATCCGTCATACAAACCGGCCATCATCATCGCGGAGAGGATTTCCGGAATGTCTTCGCTCGGGATCACCCGCTCGCCCGTGGCCGGGTTGATGCCGTCGTTGGCGAGCATGGCGCCCATCCGGGCGAGCTGCACCGCATTCACACCTACGGAGCACTCCTTGGTGTAAACGTCTACCGCTTGCGGCGGGTCGGAGTAAATGCGCTCGTACTTGAGCAGCAACGCGGCGAGGGCGCGATTGCCCTGATTGGTGGCAGCCTCCGACTGATACACCTCCTCAATCAAAGACAGCTTTTCGCCGGCCGCCTGGCTGTAGAACGCCAGAATCTTGTTCCATCTCTCGGTCTCATTCGCTGCTGGAATCAGGCTGACGGTGGCAATCGCGCCGGCATTCACCAGCGGGTTCCCCGTGTGCGTGGGCATATCGACCACCGCCGACACCGAGTTGAACGGCCGGCCCGTCGGCTCGGACCCGATTTTTTGGAACACGGCATCGCCGCCCAACTCCTTCATCGCGAGGGCGAGCGTGAACACCTTCGCAATCGACTGGATGGAAAAGGAGTATTTGACGTCGCCGATCGAGTACACGCGGTTATCGGTGCTGACGATGGCGATTCCAAACAGGTTCGAGTCGACTTTGGCGAGGTAGGGGATGTAATCGGCGTTCTTTCCCCTCGTGTCGGTTTTGTACTTTTCGTAGGCTTCGTTGACGATCGCCTTCACCTGTTCCGCGCGGGGCGCGACCGGGCTTTCATATTTCTGCTGGGCGGCGACTGGAACGCCCAACGCCCTGGCCGCCGAACCATACGAGACGAAACCGGCAGCGAATAGCACCGCGGCCATGAGCGCGCCGGCGTACCACGTTTTCTTCGACATGACGTTGCTCCTTTTCCTGTGCTGGCTGGGGCACCACGGAATCGAATCTCACTCCCCGTGAGCCCATGCCTGCTTCTCAAATGGCCTGCACCCGCCGGCTCGTCTTCTCCTCATCCCTCCAGGAGCTACTGGCTGGAGAAAGTGAAGAGCTTCGAGTAGCTGTACTTGAACGAGAACTGGAGGCGGCTGTCGCCTACGCTGAAGCCGTCCCGCCAGTTGCTGCGCATACCCCATTGGTACTCGCCGCCGATCATCACGTTTGGAAGCGGGTGGTAAAGCAGGTTGCCGAGCGCGTAGTAGCCTCGGTGGAAGTCGTTGGGATTCTGTGCATCGGAATTGGTAATGTTCAACATCGAGTACCCGACTGACGTGGTGAATTTCTCGCCCCAGGTGTGGTCCAGAAAGGACACCATGCCGAAGACGGGCAGAGCCACGCCGATGACCGGCTTCTGCGGATTGGAGAAGTTGTTCTGGATGCCGATGTCCACCGGCGCATCGTTCATGTAGTTCTCGATGCCGTGGCCATACGTCACCTCGAACTTGCCAACGTTCTGTTTCCCCAGGTTGACGTTGGAGCTGACGTTCACGCCCCAGCCGATCGCGTGGCCGGTGAGATTGCGAGTGGGAGTCGGGTTCTGGTCCTGCCATCCGATGTATCGGAAAATTCCCCCGACCTGGATGTAGCCCCAGTCCCGGCCCAGCCGCGCGTTTCCCGAAACATCGGGGGCGGGGAGATAGGGTTTGACGCCCGCCAATTCGATTCGGTCCTGATACACGCCCTGGTCCGCGCTGGCGCCCGGGCGCTCGAGCGCGATGATCACGTGGCTGCGCTTGCCCATGATCGGCATCCAGCGAACCTGAATGTTGCGGAAGAAAGGCATTCCGTTCGGGCCCCAGTACTCGAGCGAGTTCGGGAAAACGTCGACGTCCATGAACGGACTCCACGTTTGCCCCGCGCCGAAATGGCCCAGCTCGCCGTATGCGTGGCGGAGACGGAATGTCGTCTGCCCGGCATCCACGCCCGTCCCGAACAGCTCGAACTCGAAGATCGTTTTCAGATCGCCGAATCGCGTGGGAGTAGATGACTTCACGCCGAACCGGGACTGCCGGGCGCTGAAGTACATCTTGCCGTCGGGGAAAAACTCGTTGTTGAACGCGGGCAACTGCGTTGGGCGCATCACGTCGAACCAGTTCGGATTGTTCTGGTTGAAGTCATAGATCGCGTCGGTCTGGACGAAGCCGTAGATCTGGAATGTGCTGACGTCTTCCTTCGGGGGCGGCGCTTCCATGCCGGTAGGACCTTCGGTAGGTACAGGTGCGCCTTGCTGGACGGTAACCTCCATACCCTGCGGCTTGGGTTGTGGCGCGACGCTCGGCTTCTGCGCCTGCTGTATCGCGGAAATCTGCCCCTTGAGTTCCTGAACCGTCTGCTCCAACTGCTGGAGCTTCTCCTTCAATTGTTGAACCTGCTGCGTCTCTTGCTGGTCCTGCGTCTGTTGCGGATCCTGCGTCTGCGCAAAACCGGGCACAGCACCGATCAAGCAGACAAGAACGAACAGACGAAGAGTGTGGTGTCTCATGACCAGACTCCCTTCGCACTTCGCGTGATTTGCTGGTGAAGCTCGACCGGCAGAACAACTATCTTTTCCCGGTTGTGCCCGAGTCAGCCAAGTTTGAACCGACGCTTTCATGCGCGTGTCTTTCCAGGGGGTCGGCCCCCCATACGTCCAACCGGGCAAAGCATAGGAATGAGTGAACTTCGAGAAAACCACCAGCCTTGGCGGCAGAATGCCAATCGAGAAGCTCAGGCACCACTGTCAAAATTGACAGGGGGGGTAACGGGGTTCTTGCGCGGAAGCGTGCCCGGGATTTACAAGGAGGATAGCATCTCAACAAGCCATGGGAGCTTCTGTTTGCTCGGTGACCTCTGGCCCTTCTCCGGGTCCTCTGTGTGAAATTCTTTGCCCTCACAGCCTGCCACTGTCAGAAATGACAGGTGCCCCGGGTGTGGCTGCCCCCTATCCTGCAATCTGGCTCCTGCCCCTCGAGCTGTTTCCCGCAGCCAGGGCAGGGCACAAACATTCGTCCGATGGCTACCTTCGCCATCCCGTTGACGCGGAAAGCTGCGCACCTTCGCTTTTCCATTCCGTCCCCGACTTCTCTTCCGGCGCGCGGAAGACGCCTAACCGCAACGTCGTTGCCATCCCGGAGAGCAGGCACGGCATGAAGATTGGAGCCGCCATGAAGATCCGGACCCTTGTTTTTGTTTTCATTTGCGCTGTTCTTCTCGCCACGCCTCTCTTCGCCGGGGATAACACGGACGTGCTCGTGATGAAGAATGGCGACCACTTGACCTGCGAAATCAAGCAGCTCAGCGACGGCGTCCTCTACGTCAGCCTCGATTACGCCACGGGCACAATTGCCGTGGACTGGAAGAAAGTGGCCCGCGTGGAAAGCAAGCATCTCTTCCACGTGCAAACCGAGGACGGCTCCAGATACACCGGCACACTCTCCACCGCGGAAACACCGGGCGGCCGGCCCGTAGAGATTGAGGTGGTCGAGGCCGCGGCGAAGAAAGTGGAGATCGAACGCTCCCGGGTCGTCCTCATCGGCCAGACATCGCAAAGCTTTTGGAAGCGATTCAACGGCGCCGTCAACACGGGAATCACATACTCGAAAGGAAACCAATCCACCCAGTTCACCCTGGGCGCGCAGGTCGACTATCCAAGAGAGCACTGGGACGCCAACGCCGCGTACGATTCCACTTTGTCCGGCAGCTCCGGAGTCAAGAACTCGACCCGAAATGAGCTCACGCTCATCGGTCTCCGGTACATGCGCCGGAAGAACTGGTATTACGCCGGCATTGGTGATTTTCTGCAAAGCTCCGTGCAGGGAATCCAGATGCAAACCTCGCTCGGCGGAGGCATTGGCCACTTCTTCAAGAACACCAACCGCGTCAGGTTTTCCGTGCTCGGCGGAGCCGCATGGCAAAGCACGAACTACGAGCCCACTCTTGTCTCTCAAGAAAGACAAAATCTCGCCGCAGCCCTGGTAGCCTCGAACCTGAAATTCTTCGTATTCGACAAAACCGATCTGCAGCTCTCCGCCACCCTCTTCCCCGCCGTCTCCGATCCCGGCCGCGTGCGCTTCGGCACGAGGGCAACATATTTTGTGAAGCTCTTCGGCGATATCTCCTGGAACATTTCGTTCTACGGCAACTGGGACAACAAACCGATTGCGGGCTTCTCCGGCAGCGACTACGGCACGACGTCCGGGCTCAGCTGGACGTTTGGAAGCAGATAAAGCCTGGGAACCCTTAGACCGCAAGATCTTGTGCCTGGCGCCCCACTGTCAGTTTTGCCAGTGGTCCTTATTCGAGCAGCCCGGGAACATAAGGGTATGGCTGGCAACCGAGGGGTGAAGGTATGGCATCCGGCATCCGAAGTCTAACCACACGGCTCTTGGCGGTAGGGTGCTCCCTGCTGCTGATCCCCAGCGGCGCGCCCGTGATGGCGGTGCAAACGCAACCGCAGAGCCCCGCGCCCGGCAATCAGACTCAACTGATTCCTGCCGATCAATTGGATTCCCTCGTGGCGCCGATCGCTCTCTATCCGGACCCGCTGCTGGGCCAGGTATTGGTCGCCTCCACCTATCCCCTCGAAATCGTCCAGCTCCAGCAATGGCTCAATCAGCACAAGGATCTGAAAGGCCAGGCGCTCACCAGTGCCGTGATGAAGGAAAACTGGGATCCGAGCATCCAGGCGATGGCCGTGCTTCCCGACGTGGTGAAGCAATTGGCCGACAACATCAAGTGGACATCGGATCTGGGGAACGCTTTCCTCGCGCAGCAGTCCGATGTGATGGACGCGGTGCAACGCATGCGCATGAAGGCCAAGAATGCGGGGAAGCTGACGACCACCGATCAGCAGAAGGTGGAAACGCAGGTGGTGGAAAACAAAACCGTCGTGGTGATCGAGCCCGCGAATCCTCAGGTCGTCTACGTTCCCAGCTATAACCCAGTGGTTGTTTACGGCCCGCCTGTTTACCCCTATCCGCCAATTTATTACCCGCCGCCGGGATATTACGCCGCGGGCATGGCGATTTCGTTTGGCGTCGGAATGGCGATCGGGGCGGCGTGGGGCGGCGGATGGGGCTGGGGCTGCGGATGGGGCGGCCACAACAACATCTACATCAATAACAACAATAATTTCGTCAGAAACTCCAACATCAACAGAGGGCAAATCAACACCGGGGCTGGCGGCGGAAGAAGCAACTGGCAACACAACCCACAGCACCGCGGCGCCGCTCCCTACGGCGATAGAGCGACGGCGAACAAATACGGCGGCACGGCTCGCGGCGAATCCATGGCAAATCGGCAAGCCGCCGCGCGCCAGCAAGTCGGCCAGGCGGGCTCGAGGCAGCAGCCTGCACAGCGCCCAGCTCAGGGTCAGGCGAGACAACAACCGGCCGGCGGAAGCCGCGAATTCTCGGCCGGCGCCAGGGACAAGTCCGCGGCCCGTCCCTCGGGCGGCGATCGCGTGGGCAACCAGCAAGTGTCACGGGGTTCAAGCAACAGCGCCTTCGGTGGCGCGGGGAATCGCACGAGCGGAAGCTCGGCACGGACGAGCAGCAGCCGTGGCGCTTCCAGTATGGGGGGCCGACGCGGTGGTGGCGGCCGGCGGCGGTAATCCATGATCGGGGAAAAACATATGCGATCGAAAGCATCTCTGGTTATCGCTCCTGCCGTGATCGCGGTTGCGCTCTGCTTGACACTCCTCTCGTCCGCGGCGCCGCAGGCGGCGAAGAAGACGTCCACGGCAACTCAGCCGGCACAGAAAGCCTTCGCCACGCCGAAACAAGCGGCCGAAGCACTGGTTCAGGCTGCGGCAGATTTCAACGTGCCGGAGCTGACCCAGATTCTTGGACCGGGCGGTGAAAGCCTTGTGTCGACAGCGGACACCGTTCGCGACAAAAACAATGCCGCCGCGTTTGCGGCGAGAGCCCGCGAAAAGATGCAGGTGACCACGGATCCGAAGAACCCCCGGCGAGCCATCATCTCCGTGGGCAATGAGGACTGGCCGCTTCCGATCCCGCTCGTCCAGAGAGCGGGAAAGTGGTACTTCGATACCAAAGCGGGCCGCCAGGAAATCCTCTACCGGCGCATCGGCGCCAATGAGCTGGACGCGATCGCGATTTGCCGGGGCTACGTTGACGCCCAGGAACGATACTCATTGCAAAAACACGACGGCGTGAACCAGTACGCCCAGCGAATCATCAGCACTCCCGGCAAACAGGACGGTCTTGTGTGGAAGAACCCGGATGGAAGCCTGGCAGGTCCTATCGCGGAGCCAATCGCCGACGCGATTCAGCAAGGCTATTCAAATCGAGGCCAGCCGTATCACGGCTACTACTTCAAGATTTTGAAAGGGCAGGGCCCGAACGCGCCCTTGGGCCGGATAAATTTCGTCGTGAACGGCGCGATGATCGGCGGCTATGCGCTCGCCGCCGCGCCCGCACAATACCGCGTGACGGGAGTGAAGACTTTCATCGTCAGCTACGAAGGGATCGTCTACCAAAAGGATCTGGGCCCCGATACCCTCGCCATCTTCCAGAAAATGGAGATCTACAACCCCGACAAAACCTGGCAGCCCACCGTTGCCAGTTGGTGATCCGCGCTGCAGGACTCGGCGGTGAGCCCGCTTGCAGGGAGAAGGCAAAATGAAAAAACTGACTTTCTTGGCCGTCGTACTCCTGTTGCTCGGAGGGACTGCCGCATTTGCGCAGGACGTGCGCTACGACTACGCGAAAGGTACGGATTTTTCACAATTCAAAACCTTCAGATGGGTCGTTATCAAGGGAGCCGACCAGCCGGATGAGCTGACCGCGCAGCGAATCGTGTCTGCCGTAGACGCTGAGCTTTCCAGAAAAGGCCTGACGAAAACGGATTCGGAAGATGCCGACTTGTATATAGGCTATCAGACCGCCATCGGCGCCGAGAAACAGTTCACGTCCTATAACACGGGCTGGGGCTACGGTCCCGGCTGGGGACGCGGATGGTATGGGTATGGCGGAACTACGACGACCTACGGCTCGACGTCCACGGTCTACGTCGGCCAATTGGACCTGAGCATGTACGATCGTGCCACGAAACAGCTCGTGTGGCGCGGCGTGGCCACGAAGACGCTGGACCCCAAAGCCAATTCCGAGAAGAAACAGAAGAACATCAACAAAGCCGTGCAGAAGTTGCTGAAGAACTTTCCGCCAACCCCGAAAAAATAATTCGGTGTCGCTCGCCGGAGCCGCTCGTAGCACAAGCGTTGCTGCGCGTGCGCTTTTGCGTGCTCGCCCCGACTTCGAGTAACCCCGACAGCCGGGCGCGGAAATCACAGCCAGGTTTGCCGGGAACCTAAAGAGATGAGGGCTGCGCCAGTTCACTCACCGCTGGGTTCCCGCGCGCAAAGATTCCTCGCCATTCTCCGCCACGCCTCGATGCGCAGGGATAACTCCTCATCTTGCAATGCATTAGCGGGCTCCCTTCCGACACCCTCTGGCAGGTCAGATGCAAGCACAGGGCAGGACCTGTTGCAAAACCGGCTGTGAGCGAACCTCAAGGTCACCGTAGGGGCGACCCGGTGGGCCGCTCTTCGAACGGCAGGGTTTCGCAACAGCTTCGAGTGACACCTCGGCTCGCGTTCCGCCTCACTTCCGGCCGGCGACGGGCGCCACTTCAGGAGGGCCCATGAGCAATGGAGCCAAACAGCAGGTCCAACCAGAACGTCCGCATTCGCCAAGCCACCGGCGCTGACCGTTCCACGATTCTTGCGATGTACGAGGACTTCGATCGCGAGGGTTTGTCGGTCGGAATGCCGCCCGTAACCGGCGTCGCCGAATGGCTCGATGGTCTCGCCGTGTCTCCGAATTTTGTCGCGGTCGAGGAAGATCGCGTGGTCGCCCATGGCTTCGTGCGTCCGGAAGATGGAACCGGGGAAGTCTCTGTGTACGTTCACCAGAATGCGCGCGGGCGCGGCCTCGGCCGGCGCCTGCTCGCCACCGTGATCGAGGAGGCGCGCCATTTGCACCTGAACCGCATCTGGGGAATGACCGAAGCCGCGAACGCCCCCATGCTGCGCCTGGCGCGCTCGCTCGGTTTCCTCCAGGCGAACGATCCGAACATGTTCTGGCTGGATCTGGCTGAGCCGGACGAATCGCGCCTCGTGATCACCAGCCCGCCCCTGCCGCAGGCTTGATTCCGCAACCGGGATTTCTCGAAAGGCAAAGGCCCACGGTCAGCAACCCACTGACCGTGGCTACCAAAGAAAAAAAGAAGAACGGAAAATGTGTGCGCGTGCGGGCTTGGTAGCCACGGTCGGCGATTGTCCGACCGAGGGCCTTTGGCCGTCTTCTCCTGCGCGCACCACCGCGCAACGAAGTGGCAGGGGCACTCTTGCCCGTGCGCTCGTCCCCATTCTCACAACCCAGCTATGACACGTCCCCGGCAAGCAGCCCGGCACGGACATCGGTTTCGAGACAAACGCCCGGCGCTGGTGACACCCTTCAGGACCTAACTGGACCGTAAGAGCCGTTCGAGGGAAACATCGATGGCAGGCTGAACCGTAGCGGGCGCCACGGGGTAAATGTTCTGCCAGGTACCCGGATCTTCATACAGCGGCTCGACCGCCGCTTCGGCCGGCAGCCGCTTGCCCGTTCCCGGCTGCATGGCGAACTGCGCGATCGAATCGAGCACCATCTGGTCCCAGAAATTGTGCATGTAGTACGCGGTGAGCACATAGCAATTCAGCGCGCACCCGCGCCAGCATTCCTTCCACGCCCCGAATTTGCGTTCTCCCTCGCGATAGGCCGCCTGGATCGATCCCAGCTCCAGCAGGTTCCCGCCAATGCGCCCCAGCGGCTGGCAGGGATAGAACACGTCGCCGTTCGGATAAACGTGCGGCACGGCCATCGCGTAGCAGGGAAACGGCCGCCCGAGCAGCAATGTTTCGATCGAATCGATCGAGCCGAGTATCGGATAGCCGCGCCGCTTGAGTTCGACGATGTGGCGCACCAGCCGCTGGTAATCGGGCCGCGCATGAAGCTCGCGGTCGGGCAGGGAATCCGTGGCGGCGGCGACCGGCGCGAAGACGACGTCGTGCCGGAAGCAGAATTCCATCACGCGATACACCTCGGCGATGGAATCGCCCGTGATGACGCAATTGATCATGATCGAGATGTGCCGCCGGCGCTGATTGCGCGCGTAATGCGCGATGATGTCGTGGATGCGCCGCGCCTGCCCCGGCCCCGCGTTCAGTACGGCATCCCACGCCTCCGCGTTCATCGAGTCGAGCGAGATGACCAGCCGGTCGACGTAATCGAGCGCCTTGTCGCGCAGCGGCAAGAGCAGCCCATTCGTGCCGAGGTATATCGGGAAGAATTTCAGCCGGTGCGCCTCGCGAACGATGTCGACGATGTCGGGCCGCACCAGCGGCTCGCCGCCGGTGAAATAGATGGCGGCCATTTCGCGCCGCATGCGCGCGAGCACGGCGAACGCGCCCTCGGTATCGAGATCGACCGTATCGCGGATCGGATAGTGCTCAGTGCAGTATTGGCACTTCAGATTGCACCGATGCGTGACGTAATAGGAGCCGACAAGCGGCCGCAGCTTGAAGTCGCCACGGGCCACGCGGCGCCGGTTCGTGCGGTGCGTGCGAATGGCATGGATCGCGCCACGCAGATTCTTGCGCAGCACCTGCCATTTGCTGTCGTGCTCGAAACTGTGCCCGGGCGAGTGGTCCTCGCCGGGAGCGACCCAGGCCGGTTCCGCGTACACATCGGGCGACACGGTTTTCATGAGTTCCTATTATCGGGATGCGCGCGCCGCCGGTAAAGCTTGCGGCTATGTTCGTACCAGGAAATTGCGGCGCCGTTGCCGGAACCGCAACTTTTTCGCCGCCGCGGCGTATTACCCGCAGAAAGCAATTCTGCTCACCGGAGGACGGCCATGAATCGCCGCTCGCTTTTCGCGCTCGCAGCCGCAATCCTCGTAAGCCTCGCCGCCACCGGCTTCGCTTTCGCCCAAACAAGCACCGCTGGTGTGGCGGAAAAGGAAATGTCCGGAATGCCGGGCATGGACGGCAACCATCCCGATCCGCACATGGTGATGACCACCCTCGGCCAGCCCCAACCGGGTGACCGCGAGCGCGCCGAAAAGATCGTCGAAACCGTGCGCGCAGCCATGGCGAAATATAAGGACTATCACGTCGCCCTCGCCGACGGCTTCCGCATCTTCGCCCCCGAATTTCCCGGCCGCGAAAAACATTTCACCAACTGGCGCTACGCCGCCGAAGCCCAGCGCCGCTTCGATCCCGCGCACCCCACTTCGCTGCTCTACGACCGCACGCCCGACGGCGGCTGGAAACTCGTCGGCGCGATGTTCACCGCGCCGCGCTCCTACACGCTCGAACAATTAAACGAGCGCGTTCCGCTCAGCGTAGCTCGCTGGCACCGTCACGTGAATTTCTGCTTCCCGCCGCGCGCCACGATGCAACAGATCCGCCAGGACCGCGCCCAGAACGGCCAGATCTCACCCCAAGCGCGCCAACAATTCCTGCAATTTTTCCAGATCACCGATCAGTCCGCCTGCGAGCAGGCTGGCGGACGTTGGGTCCCGCAACTCTTCGGCTGGATGGTCCACGTGTATCCCTATTCCGCGAATCCTTGGCACCTCGCGCCGGGCGTGTAACTAAGGACATCCGTGGAAGCGGGCACAGGGTGTCACTCAGGGTGTCACTCGGGTCGCAGGAGGGGAAACGTTGCGGAACGGCCAGAGCCGCAACTCTTGCGTTTGCCGTGAGTTGGTCCTCGCTCGGCTTTGCGTACAGGGTGTCACGCGGGCGGCGTTAAGCGGGACACTGTTCGATCAAAAATCGCCATAAGGCTTGTCTTTCCAGGGAGTTCATTTTTTTTAGGCGGGACATTTTCGGCCTTTTTCAGCCGCGGACGCGTGGCGGAGAGCAAGAGAGCGAAATCGGATGGATGCTCGGGCGCGTCAGCTTACTGCGAAGGCGCCGCGCGAGGGAAGCGGAAGGTCTATGTGGACTGTGAGTGGCTGTCAATGACGGGCGAGCGCTGCCCAGGTGCAGGCTCGCTGGCCGCATCCCCGGCCGGACTTGTTCGCCGAAGCGGTTCCGAGCTAGTCTCCGAGAGCCATGACGGCTGCCGCTCATCTCGCCTGGGTTCCTCTCACCATTTTCCTGATCACCTACGGCCTGATTGCCGTTGAAAGCAACGTCGGGCTGTATCTGGACCGGACGGCGACGGCGTTTTGCGGCGCGGTAGCGATGGTGCTGGCCGGCTCGATCAGGCCGAGCGCGGCGCTTGGGGCGATCGATTGGGGCACGATCGCCTTTCTGCTGGGCATGATGATCCTGGTGGCGCATTTTCAGGTGTCGGGATTCTTCCACTGGGTCGCGGTAGCGGTGGCCCGAGTGGCGCGCACCCGTTTTCAGCTTTTGGCGCTGGTGGTTTTCACGGCGGGCATCCTTTCCGCCTTTTTCGTGAACGACACGATCTGCCTGATCTTCGCGCCGCTGCTCTTGACGCTGACCGCCGAACTCGATCTGCCGATTGCGCCCTACGCGATCGCGCTGGCACTGGCGGCGAATATCGGCTCGGCGATGTCGGTGACCGGCAATCCGCAGAACGCGCTCGTTGGCGTGGCGGCGCACTTCTCTTTTCTGGACTTTCTGGCGCATCTGGCGCCGGTATCGATTGTGGGTTTGGGGCTCGAACTGGGCGTGCTCGCGCTCATGTTTCGCAAGCAGGTGTTCGGCCCGCTTCCCGCGCGTCCCAGCCCCGTGCCGGTGAAACTGAACCGCACGCTGCTCTGGAAATGCGGCGCGGCGTCGGCGCTGGTGGTGGTGCTGTGGGCGATGGGGTACTCATTCCCGCTGGTCGCGGTCGCGGTGGCCGCGGTGATCCTGGTGCTCGGGCGGGTGCGGTCGGGCGAAATCCATCACCGCGTCGATTGGGAATTGTTGTTGTTCTTCGCTTCACTGTTCGTGGTGATTCGGGGCCTGGTGGCTTCGGGCGCGGTGGCTCGGCTGCTGGATGTGTTTCAGCCGTGGCTCGGCGGCGCGCCGATGACGCAACTTTTCGGGATGAGCGGGGCGATGCTCGTGCTCGCGAACCTGGTGAGCAATGTGCCGGCGGTGCTGCTGTTCCGGCCGCTCGTGCCCCACTTTCCGCACCAGCATTTCGTCTGGCTCACGCTCGCGTGCACGGCCACGTTCGCCGGGAACCTGACGCCGTTCGGCTCGGTGGCGAGCCTGATCGTGATTCAGCACACACGGCAGCGCGGCGGGGTGGGATTCGGAGAGTTCGTGCGGGTGGGCGCGGTGGTGACGCTCGTCACGACGGCCGCGGCAATGGCGATTCTCGCCGCCGAATACCAACTGGGCCTGCACCCGTGAGAGATTGAGTTGAATGAATGCCGATCGACTCAGCGCTCAACCGCCCGGCTTCAGGGGCTGAAGCCCCTGAAATTATGCGCTTTTTGTCAGGGCTAAAGCCCTGACCCCCGAAACCGCGAGGTTTTGAAGTGGCTCCGAATTGGGAGCTCGTGAGGCGCTCCCGGAACGCGTACGCGAGCGCCTCACCGGGCCAGCGATTCAGCTTCTACTTCCGCGCTTCCTGATAGTTCCGCTCGACCTGATCCCAGTCGATCAGGTGCCACCAGCTCTCGATGTATTCGTTGCGCCGGTTCTGATATTTCAGGTAGTAGGCGTGTTCCCAGAACGTCCAGCCCGAAAATCGGCCGCCCGCCGTCGATCACCGGGTTGTCCTGATTCGCGGTGGATTCGACGACCAGTTGCCCGTTCTTCAGCATCAGCCAGGCCCAGCCCGAGCCGAAGCGCGTCAGCGCGGCCGCGCTGAATTTCTGGCGGAAGTCGCCAAAGTTATTGAAGGCTTTCCCGATCGCGTCGGCCAGTTCGCCCTTGGGCTCGCCGCCGCCGCCCTTCTTCATCAGTTTCCAGAACATCGAATGGTTCAGATGGCCGCCGCCATTGTTGCGGACGGCGGTGCGGATGGCTTCGGGAACCTGGTTGATCTTCCCGAGCAATTCGGCAACGGTGAGTTTCTGGAGTTCGGCCTGATTCTCCAGCGCCTTGTTCAGGTTGTTGACGTAGCCGCCATGATGCTTGGTGTAGTGAATCTCCATCGTCATCTTGTCGATGTAGGGCTCGAGCGCATCATAGGCGTAAGGAAGGGGAGGAAGTTGGTGGGGATAGACTTGAGCGGTTTGCGGAGCGGTCGATTGGGCCATCATGTCCTCCTTGTGGATGCTTTCGTGGATCCTTTCCCTAAGATTCGGGAACGAGCGGCGAAGACGCAGACCCGGGAACAAATCTTCTCGGGAGGGCCATCGGGCGTGCGTGAATGCCGGAAAACCGGAAAGCGCGGCGACGGCCGATGTCTGAAACCCATGGCCGATGGCCACGCTCAATCACGGTGGGATGTGCCCGGAACTTCCCCGCGCAGGAGTCCATTCTACCTCTCTGGCAGCCGCCGGCGCCACAATCAACAGACCACCGCACCGACCCCTGAACTTGATTTCCCCGAACCTGCATCTAAACTGGAGGGTATATCCATCTTTTCATAGAGGACAGCTTAAAGAAGCCGAAAAGGAAAGGGACGATGTCTCAATCGCTCAAGAAGCACGGGGAACGGGCGCTCGTATTGATCCTCTGCGAACTGCTCATCCTGCTCCCCGCCCTCGGCGCTCCGCCGCGGACCGATCACCGCGCCACGCGCGTGGCTTCGGCTCCGGTCGAGCCGTTGCCGCTCAAAGCTTATCTTCTGAAATCTTATCTGGACCTCTTCAAGCTTTCGCCCGAATTGCACTTCAGCCCGGCGCAGTTCCAGGCCGAGGAGACACGGCTGAAGAACAATCAGGAAAGCTGCGTCAACCGCTTCAAAACGAAGATCAAGGCCATCAACACCGAAATCGACGCGGCTCAGAAAAAGTTGAAGGCCAAGGACGTCACCTCCGAGGAACGGCACAACATCCACTGCACGATTCAGAATCTGCGCTTCGAGAAAAGCCAGAATCAGATCCTGGCCGACCACGGCGTCCCGATCGCCTACCAGAACCTGAAGGCCAAGCTCGAGCTGATCCAGGAATGGCCCACCGATTACAAAGACATCCAGCAGGAACTGACCGACGGCGCCTATCGCAACCGCCGCTGGGGCGACGTGCAGGACATCGGTTTCCGCACCATCGCCAAGGGCCAGTCCGACGATATCAAAACGGGCCTTGAAGCGATGAAGCAGATGAAGCAGGAAGGCATCCTGCCGCCGGAAGTGAAGGACCCGGCGATTGTCAATTACGTGAAATCCGTCGCCCAGCGCGTGGCCGCGCATTCCGACCTTCAGGTGCCGCTGCACGTCTACGTGCTGAATTCGAATGAGATCAACGCCTTCGCGCTGCCCGGCGGCTACCTCTTCGTCGAACGCGGGCTGCTGCAGGCCGCCGATGACGAATCCGAGCTGGCCGGCGTGATGGGCCACGAGATCGGCCATGTGGTCGCCCGTCACGGCCACAAATTGATGGAGCGGCAAACGATCGCGTCGATCTTCTATCAGGCCGCAGAGATCGCCGGCATCATGCTCACCGGCGGCATCGCCAGCATCGCCACCTATTACGCACTCCAATACGGTTTCCAGGGACTCGGCATGCTGCTCAGCCTGAAACTGCTCGGCGTCAGCCGACAGTACGAACTGCAGGCCGATCAGCTCGGGATTCAATACGCCTGGAACGCGGGCTACGATCCCACCGGCTTCATCCGCTTCTTCGACAAAATGGCGACCAAGGAAGGCTACGTGAACGGCATCGGCTGGTTTTACGACCATCCGCCGTTCTACCAGCGCATGGTCGACGCCGAACGCGAAATCGATTTCCTGCCGAAACGGCCGGAATACGTCGTGCAAACTTCGGCGTTTCTACAGATGAAAGAAGATTTGGCGCCGGTGATCGCCAAGGCCAAAGTAACGGCCGCAAACCGGCCGAGCCTGGTCCCGCACGAGAAGGGATGCCTGGCCCCGCCGAAGATTCAGTACAAGTCCGGCGAGAATATCGACGATCTCTGCGGGGGCAGTGCTCCCAGCCCCGCCGCGAAGACCAGCGCGAAAAAATGAGCGTTTTGTGCGAGCGCGATCCAAATGTTACAATTTGTAGCGTTCGCAATTGTGGCACTCTAGTTATAAGTCTCTAGGGGAACCGAAGCTTTTCTCAGGACATCAATGTGGCGGAGAGCGACAACCGTCCCCCGCCCGATGGAATTCGAAGGAGGAGTTACGACTATGGAAAAGAGCGCCATCCGCTCACGGTGGTTTTTCTTGGTGGCAATCGTCTTTGCCGGAGTGGTGGCAGGTGGAGTGTTGGGTTCTTGGGCGGCGCGGAACGGCTACCCCCTGTTTACCACGGGGATGCTGAGTCCGACGTTCGCGAGCAACATGGCCCAGCCCGGGCAGGCCCCACGCCTGCCGGATAGTTTTGCCCCTGTCATCCAGCCGGACCTGCCCGGCGTCGTCTACATCTCGACGACGACGGTCATCAAGCGACGCTATTCGCCTTTCCCGTTCAACGATCCGTTCTTCCAGCAGTTCTTCGGCCAGCCGGGCCAGCAACAAGCCGTGCCGGAGAAGGAATACGGGCTCGGCTCGGGCGTGATCGTGCGATCGGACGGCGTCATCCTGACGAACGATCACGTGGTTCGCGGCGCCGACGATATTCGCGTCACGCTCCAGGACAAGAAATCGTATAAGGCGAAAGTGCTCGGCACCGACCCGCGCACGGACTTGGCGGTGGTGAAGATTGACGCGACCGGGCTCACCGCCCTGCCGCTCGGCACCTCCTCGGATCTGCGCGTCGGCGACATCGTTTTCGCCATCGGCGATCCGTTCGGCGTCGGCGAAACCGTCACGATGGGCATCATCAGCGCCAAGAACCGCGCCAACGTATCCATCGAGGGACCGAACAGCATTCAGGACTTCATCCAGACCGATGCCGCCATCAACCCCGGCAACTCCGGCGGGGCGCTGATCAATACCAAAGGTCAGGTGGTCGGCATCAACACCGCGATCGTGAGCGGCGGGCAGGGTCAGGGCGGCAACATCGGCATCGGCTTTGCCATCCCGATCACTCTCGCCAAGAGCGTGATGGAGCAGATCATCGCTCACGGCAAGGTGGTCCGCGGCCAGCTCGGCGTTTACATCCAGGCCGTCACGCCTGAACTCGCTCAGCAGTTCGGCCTGCCCAATGCCGAGGGCGCGCTGGTGGCCAGCGTCAATCCGGGCAGCGCCGCCGCCAAGGCCGGCATCAAGCAGGGCGACATCATTCTGAAGTTCAACGGCCAGCCCGTCGCCAACAATAACGAGCTGTTGCTGAAGGTGAGCCAGACGCCGCCGGGAACGACGGTCCATCTGGACGTCTTCCGCGACGGCAAGACGTTGCCCATCGCCGCAACGCTCGAGGAAGCCTCGGCGACCGGCGCCGGCCCGGGAGCCTCCGAGGGCGCGGGACAGGGCAGCGCTCTGGCGGGAGTGCAAGTGCAGACACTCACCGCCGACATCGCCAACCAGCTCGGCTTGTCGCCGGGCACGACGGGCGTCGTCGTCACCTCGATCGATCCCAGCAGTCCGGCGGCCGATGCGCTCCAGCGCGGCGTGGTGATCCAGGAAGTGAATCACCGCAAGGTGACCAACGTGAACGAATACAACCAGGCCGTGCAGGCAGCCGGAACCAAATCGGTGCTGCTGCTCGTGAACACGCACGGCCAGACCGGCTACGTGGTGATCTCGCCAAGCGGCCAGTAAGCAAAACCTCAAGCACAGCGGGCCGGCCACGCGTGACCGGCCCGCTGTGCTAAAATTCGGCAAGGGCAAACTCGTGAGCCGCACGGTTCACGAGTTTGCGTCTCTCGAGAGTTGTGGCTGGTGTTTCGTTAGGCCCGTAGCTCAGCTGGTTAGAGCGCTACCTTGACACGGTAGAGGTCTACGGTTCGAATCCGTACGGGCCTACCATTTTTTCCAATGACTTGCGATCCCGCCCGTCTTGACCTGCCCCGTTTTGTGATGTGTTCTGGAAGGGCTACGTTCAGATCGCAGGCAGGATCCACTCGTCGAATAAGTCGCTGCCGCCCTTGTCCACCCCATTTATTCCAAAGCCTCGTAGCAGTCTGGCGAGAATCGTGGGGTGCAGATGCAGTAGAAAACAAGGTCGCCATGTCCCTCGTTGCTTATCTGCTGTGACACCCCCGCCGGGATCACCACAATGTCACCTGGCTTGACTGTTGAGGGAGGTAGACCGCCGACGCGCACTATCCCGGTGCCTTCAATGATCACATACCGCTCGTCGACTGGGCGCAGCCGGTGGAGTCGAGTAGTTGTACCAGCCGCAACTCTGGCGCGCGCTATCGAGACGTCAGGGTCGCTTCCGTCATTCCAGCTTTCAAGAATCCAGCAGAGTTCCGAAGTCTTAAACTCGGAATTCGGATCCGTCTTCTTAATGAGGGGGTGCATCGCAATTCACGCCTGGCTGTGCTGCGACATCAGAGACGACCATTGTGGCGCGGTGTCTGGTTTTCATTATAGGGTTCTGGTCGGGAAAAAATAGGCGTTCCATGAAGCGCTAGCGGAGCGGCGTTGCTGGCGGGTCGGCCTGACGCACCAAGCCGCAGGTCTCGGTGCGTAATTACCGATGTATAATCCTGCGTTTCTTTTCCTCAAAACGGGCCGGAGGTCCAGATGAGCGATTTGTCTCGCGGGAATCGGGCCAGGCAGATTGCGTTCCTTCCTCTGACGGCAGTCATTCTTCTGATGCTGGTTTTGGGCGGATGCGGCGGGGGCTCGTCGTCATCAATTTCGACGAGCGGTTCGGGGGGATCGGGAGGTTCGGGCAGTTCGGGCGGCGGCTCAGGTTCGGGAGGTGGTGGCGGCTCGTTCCAGCCGCGGCCTTTTCCCGGCGATTATTTCACGCGGATGCCAAGTGGGGGAGCCGGCGGGATTGTCTCCGACGAGTCTTACGACCCAAACCTCAAAGAAGTGTTTGCGACCGACACTGAGGTGAACGCCGTCGAAGTTTACTCCACGGTGGACGGGCACCACGTGGGCGAAATCAGCATTCCCGGCGCCTCGGGGCTGAGTTTTTCCCCCGATTACACCAAGCTGGCCGTCGGCACGATCACGCCCTACGTCTATTTCGTGGACCCAACCGCTCTGCACGTGACGGGGCAAGTCGCGGTTCCGGCGTCTTTCCTTGCGACACCGGCGAATGGAGCGGGCGTCATGCCGGTGAAGCCTTGCATCGTGGCAGACGGAAGCATTTTGCTAGGGATGCTCCCGCCGCCCACTCTCACGTCTCAGTCGTATGCGGCGTACTGGCATCTGGTCCGCTACGACCCTGCGACGGGCGCGTTCACTCTTCAGGATCCCGATATTGGCGGCATCCTTTCATCCCCCCTACGGTCCCTCGATGGGAGGTATGTGCTTGTGGAGGGGGACCCTGACGGGGAACTTTGGCTGTATTCGGCGGCTGCGCAGGGATACGTGGCTACTTCCAGTCAAATGCAAAACTCCGCGCTCTTCCTTGCCATCAACGCGGACGGCTCGCAGATCGCGAGTGCCCAGGCAACGTCGACTACCGGAACCGGGTGGCAGGTCACATTTTGGGGACCGACCCTGCAAGCCGTAAATCATTACTCGATTTCAAGCGCGATCTCCGGCAATCCTGTCTTCAGCCGCGACGGGAAATACCTTTATCTCCTGGCAGGATCGACGCTGACCGCCCTGGATACGCAAACGGCTACACCGGTCGGGTACCTGGGAATTTCAGTGGGAGGTCTCCTTTTTCCGTCGCGATTTTTCGACGTGGACGAAAACAACCGCCTGTTCGGCACCACGGGGCAGGAAGGATTGATGATCCTGAACGCGGCCAATCTGGCAGCTTCACCCCCGGCGATCCTCCCGCGGTTTACAACACCCAGCGCCGAAGCCGCTCCGGTTGCCGGTCCGCTCTCCGGCGGAACGAATGTATTGTTCGTCCCTGATGCCAGCACAAGCGGCGACGACGGGATGGACAGTTCGACGGAAGCGTATTTCGGCGCGACGCCTGCCCCACAGGACACCGTCGCGTCTTCGAGCGGAGGGAATTATCTTACGGCCACGGCGCCATCTGCCTCCCAGCCGGGGCCGGTGTCCGTACTTCTGACCGACTCAAACAACGATGCGGTGTTTCTGCCGGAAGCTTATACGTATGGCCCTCATCTGCTGCGCGTTGAACCCAACGTGGTTTCGGCTCAAGGAGGCGATCAGATCACGATCTACGCCTATGGGCTCGGATATACAAGCGCGGGGGGCGCACAAATCACCATCGGAGGCAAGCCGGTAGACCTGACGAATGCCCCTTTCAACGCTTCCGCGTCGGCGAATTACCCCGTGCAGTCGCTGACGGTGACCGTTCCCGCGGGCACGCCCGGATGGGCCGATATCACCCTGACCAACAATGTCGGCACAGACACGCTGAAGCGCGGCCTGGAGTATCTGAAGACGGAAGCCACTGTGACTGGCGGGCCGTTCAGGTTTGCCGTGTACGATTCGGTCCGGAACCTTTTTTACCTCACCGGCGGCAGCAACAGCGTCGCGGTCTTCGATCCGAAAACGCAAACCATGCTGTCACCACTGCAATCATCGTCCGTCAGTGCGAGCGCCGTTCTGGAAGGTTTGGCGCTCACACCCGACGATTCCAAACTGCTTGTGGCCGACCCGGCCGATGAATCGGTGGTGATCTTCGACCTCACGAACAACTCGAGCACATCGGTGAACGTGCTCCTTTCGACGAATCCGCCGAGCGGGACTCCGGGGCCGTTTTCCGTCGCGACGGCGGCGAATAACCGCGCATTCGTCAGTTTCGCGCCCTGCATTACCGATCCGGTGCGGGAAATCGATCTGACCACTCTGAGCGTGACCGCCCGCGCCGACGTCGCATCCACTTGCACGGCCTATGTTCCCTACCCGGAACTCGGAGGCTCGAGCGCCGACGGCAGCACGATCATCTTCGCCGGGAACTCAGGCACGGAGCCGCCGGGGCCGGAGTACATCTGGCGCTACGACGCCGCGTCCGACGCTTTCACCGGTCCGGTGATCATCGAGGATGGGCCGTGGGTTGGAGGTGAGGCAGCCGCGGACGGCGATGGAGGCGTGATTGCGCTGAGCCAGGGGACACTCGACCAGCAACTTCTTCCGCTGGTTCCAACGCCTTTGATCGGGGAACTCGACTCCCGGCTCAACGAGACCGGGAGCCTTCTCTACAGCTTCCGTTCTTACACGAACCCCGACAATATTCTCGTGTGGGACACACACAACGGGCGCCAACTGCTGATGATCGACTTTCCGCAGACTTTCCAGACCGTTCGTCCGCTGGCAATCGACCCTTCTGGTCAGCAGATCCTTATGGCCACGCAGAGCGGAGTTTCGTACTTTGACCTGAGCGTAGTGCCGCTTGCCGTAGGCACGGTCTCGCCCGCGCAGGCGGCGGTTGGAGCAAACGTTCAGATCCGCGGCAGCGGTTTCGTCTCCGGCACAACAGTACAAATCGGCGGCCAAAGCGCTACGTGCAGCGTAGTCGACAGCGAAACGATTTCCTGCACGGTTCCCAACCTCCCGTCCGGACCGGTTTCGATGACCCTGAACAACCCGGATGGTCAGAGCTACTCGTTCGAGAACGCGTTCACTGTGCAATAGGCCGCGGTCCGAGGCGCGAAGCCGTAGGGGTCCCCTTCTTTGCACTTTGCCTCTCGCCACACCTGTCGTGGGAAGATTGCATGCCGGTATCCACCGGTGTACCGTATTCGAAGGGACTCATGGTTTCTCGGCTTACCATCACGCTTTCGGTTGCGGTGCTCGCAGGGGCGCTTTGCGCGTTGCCGGCAGCCGCGCAGGTTCGCAGCGCTGGCCGCGGCATCGCTTCACCGCAGGTTCGCAGCGCTGGGCAGGGCTTCGCTCCACCTCGTCAAGGAGCTGGTGGGGTGATCAGGTTCGGGGGAAGAGGAAGAGGCGCAAGAGGAAAATTTGTGCGGCGTGGGGGACGGCGCGGGTACTACGGCGGCGGTTACGGTTATCTGCCGGGGTACTATCCCTACGAATATCCCGATGGTTACGAGCAGGAAGCGCCACCGCCGGAGCAGCCTCCAGTAGTCGTTGAGTATCCCCCTCAGCCGCCGCCTCCGCCAGCGCCACCGGTCGAGTCTTTGTTGTTGGAATATCAGAACGGTCAGTGGGTTCGAGTTCCGACCGGCGCTCAGAACGCCGCCTGGCCCTCTACCCACGCAACCTTCTGCTCAGACTTCCAGTGCGCGACCAAATGTGGCTACTGGGCAAGAGTCAGCCCAGCCTCCCGCCGTGCTGCCCAATACCGTCCTTGTGTTTCGTGACGGGCACAAGGAAGAAGTGAATAAGTATGTGATCGAGGGAAATTCCGTCTACGCGAGCACAGACTATTGGAGCACGGGGTCGTGGACGAAGAAAATCCCCCTGTCCGAATTGAATGTACCCGCGACTCTGAAACTCAATCAGGAGCGCGGCGTGAAATTCAAATTGCCTTCCGGACCTAATGAAGTCGTAATCGGCTTCTGAATCTTCGCCTCTCGATACGGCAAGCACCCTTCCCGCAGGCTTCGCCTTGGGCTTTTCAGATCGCAGTGCGCGCATCTGTACACGCAGACCTCAATGCCATTATTTTTGGCGTGTCCCCGACCGCGATGCAGAGAGGTGGCAAATGAGCACTCCTGGCGCTACCATCGTCATTACCGGTGCCCTGAGCTACACGAGCAAGTACGCCACACGCATCCTGCTCGATCGCGGCTATACGGTACGAACTCTGACGTTTCACACGAACCGCGAAAATCCCTTTGGCGACAAAGTCCGGGTATTTCCATACGACTTCGAGCATCCCGAACGTCTCACCGAAACCCTCCGCGGCGCCTCAGCCTTGATCAACACCTATTGGGTGCGTTTCCCCCACGGAACATCGACTTTCGAAACTGCGGTTCAAAACACGCGCATCCTGATCGATGCCGCAAAAACCGCCGGGGTCAAGCGCGTCGTGCAGGTCAGCATCGCCAATCCCTCGCACGAATCGCCGCTCGGCTACTACCGCGGAAAAGCGCAACTCGAACAAATCGTGCGGGAATCGGGCATCGCGTACACCATCCTGCGGCCCACGGTGATCTTCGGCCTCGAAGACATCCTCATCAACAACATCGCGTGGTTCGTTCGCCGCTTTCCCGTTTTCGGCGTTCCCGGCGACGGCCGCTATCGCATTCGCCCCATCTACGTCGAGGACATGGCGAAGATGATGGTCGATGCTCTCGGCCACGGAGCCAATACGGTGCTCGACGCTGTCGGCCCGGAAACATTCACGTTCGATGAACTCGTAAACCTGATTGCTTCGCAGGTGGGCCGCCCGGTTCGCCTGCTCCATCTGCCGACGCCGCTCGCGTACCTTTTCACCACTCTCATTGGCTGGTTCCTTGGCGACGTCGTTCTCACGTGGGAGGAATACCAGGGCCTGATGGCGAACCTGCTCGCCCCGGAGGGACCTTCGACGGGCGAGACGCGGCTGAGCCAATGGCTAGCGGACAACCGCGAGAAGATCGGGACCAACTACGCGTCGGAAGTGGCGCGCCACTACGCGAAGTCATCGTGAACCGGGAGGGATGAGGCATCTGGAAAGAAATGTGGCTGGAATCTTGCGTTCAAAAGAAAGAGCCTCCCGCCAACCGGGAGGCTCTTCTTCGACTCACCCTTTCGGATACCTGCCGGAGGCGCTTAGTTTTCGGCAGGCGGGTTCTGTGACGTTGACGGTCCCGGACCCGGGCGGTTCATCATGCCTCGCGGGCCGGTGCGGCCTCCGCGGCCGGGGCCGCGGCGCATGAATTCCTGTCTCATCTGCATCAGCTTCTGCCGCTGCTCGGGCGTGAGCGCATTGCGCATCGTCAATTGAAAGCCGACATTCGCTTTCGACTGCGCGAGCCGCAGTGCGCTGATCTGCTCGAGCGTCTTGTCGATCGCGGCGCGATCCGGATTTTCCGCCGCCATCAGGTTCTGCAAATCGATGTGCTGCACCTCGATATTGGCGCGGCTGCGGATCTGCTGCTTCAAAAAGTCCGAAGCCTGCTGGCGGATTTTGGCGGCCTGCTCCGTCGTGATGCCCACGCGCTGGCGCATCATCGGATTGTTCACCAGTCGCAACAGCATCGCCGCCGGACCACCTCGTCCTCGCATTCCGGGGCCACGCATGCCTCCACGAGAAGCCCAAGCCCGGCCGCCGCCCTTCATCGGCCCGTGCCACGGTCCGCGCTCGCCAGAGCCTGGCGCCCAGCGCTGCGGAGGCGCAGCCGTGCCGGGGCCGGGCATCTGCGCGTAGGCAACCGGCAAGGCAACTGCAAGCGCCAGAATCCCGAGCCCAATCTTGAATGGTATTCGCATCGACATCTCTCCGTTCCTCGAATTCTCTCCCACACTGGACTTCCGCTTTTCGCAGCGAAAAGTTCCAAAACTTGGAGGCCGTTTACCGGGGCAGGAAGGGCTGCACAGCCAGCGGGTTCGTTTCGTTGCGGCGAAGCACCCGTTAGCAAGAAGCTTATATTGCCAACCGAGCCAATCGTGATGAAATAGGGTTCAGCGGCTTCCGGAAACAAGGGGGTCCTTGTGCCGGCCTGCACCGCCCGGGGCAGCGCGGCGCGGCGACGCAAGGCTTCCGGGACGCATCGCGATGCAGACGCCTCAATCGGTTTCGAACGAACAGCTCAAAACGACGGCTCCCACCGCATGGCACGCGCTCCCGGCGGCCGAGGTGGTCGAACTCCTCGCCGCCGACACGAGCCGCGGTCTCACCACGGAAGAAGCCGCCAGCAGGCTCGCCCGCGACGGCCCCAACGCCTTCGAAGCCGCCCGCAAGACGCCCTGGCAGGCAATCCTCGCGCGCCAGTTCCTGAGCGTGCTGATCCTGATCCTCGTGGTCGCCGCCGTGATCTCCTTCGCGGTAGGCGAAACGGTGGACGCGGCCGCGATCCTCACCATCGTCGTCCTGAACGGCATCCTGGGATTCGTGCAGGAGTGGCGAGCGGAAGAAGCGCTCGAAGCGCTGCGGCGAATGCTCGCGCCGCAGTCGCGCGTGGTTCGCGACGGACAGGAGCGGGAAATCGAATCCCGCGCGCTCGTCCGCGGCGATGTGGTCCTGCTCGACACGGGCGATCGCATCCCCGCCGATCTCCGCCTGGTCGAGGCGACCGCCCTGCGCGTCGACGAGTCGCTGCTGAGCGGCGAATCGTCCTCGGTCTCGAAACAGGTGGCGCCTGTCGCGAGCGACGCCGCGCTCGCCGAGCGCGGCTCGATGGCCTGGATGGGCACGAACGTCACCAGCGGATCGGCGCGCGGCGTCGTTGTCGCCACCGGCGAGTCCACCGAGTTCGGCCGCATCGCCCACCTCACCGAAACGCTCGGCGAAGAAAAAACGCCGCTGCAGAAGCGCCTCGCCGGGCTCGGCCGCCAGGTAGGCATCTTCGCGATCATCGTTTCGGCGGTCGTCGGCGTCACCGGCTGGCTGGCGGGAAAGCCTTTGCTCGAAATGTTCCTCACCGGCATCTCGCTGGCGGTCGCGGTCGTTCCCGAAGGTTTGCCGGCCGTCGTCACGATCGCGCTCGCTATTGGCGTGCGAACGATGTCCCGGCGCCGCGCGCTGCTCCGCCGCTTGCAGGCCGCTGAAACCCTCGGCGCCGCCTCTGTGATCTGCACCGACAAAACCGGCACGCTCACCCAGAACGAGATGACCGTCAGCAACATCTGGCTCCCGCGCACGGGCAATATCGAAGTGACCGGCACCGGCTACACGCCGCTAGGCGATTTCCGCCGCGATGGCGTTCCGGCCGACCTCGCGACGCACCCCGACCTCGCCGCCCTGCTCGAATCAGGCCTCCGCTGCAATCACGCCCGCGTCTATCCCGAAGCCGACGGCTGGCACCGCCTGGGCGAGCCAACCGAAGCCGCTCTGGTCGTGGCCGCAATGAAAGCCGGCCTCGCGCCGGAAGCGATGGCTGAAGTGGCCATCGAGTTCCCATTCGATTCCCTGCGGAAACGCATGACGGTAGTGGAACGCGCGAACGGCGAACTGCTCGCTCACGTAAAAGGCGCGCCGGAAATCCTGCTCGAGCGCTCGACACGCATTCTCGACGGAGCCGCTGAGCGCGAACTTACCCCAGCCGAGCGCACACGTATCCTCGCCGCCGGTCAAGCGATGGCATCGGAAGGTCTGCGAGTGCTCGCCATCGCGCGCCGCCACCTTCCCGCCAACTTGCCACTCGACGCCGACGCGGTCGAGCGTGACCTTACGTTCGTGGGCTTGGCCGGAATGATCGACCCGCCGCGCCCCGAAGTGCCCGAAAGCATCCGCATGGCGCGCGCCGCCAAAATCAAGGTGATCGTCGTCACCGGCGACGCCCCGGCCACGGCAACCACAATCGCGCGCCGCATCGGCTTGACCGTCGATCGCGTCGTCACCGGCCGCGAGCTCAGCCTTCTCACCGATGAAGAGCTGCGTGCCGCGCTCGCGGAAAACGTTCTCTTCGCCCGCATCAGCCCGGAAGACAAAATCCGCATCGTCGCCGGTTTGCAAGCGCTCGGCCACGTCGTCTGCATGACCGGCGACGGCGTCAACGACGCCCCCGCGCTCAAGAAAGCCGACGTCGGCGTTTCGATGGGGCTGCGCGGCACCGACGTCGCCAAGGGCGCGTCGGACCTCGTCCTTACCGACGATAACTTCGCCTCCATCGTCAACGCCATCGAGGAAGGCCGGCGCCAGTGGGACAACATCCAGAAATTCGTCCGCTACCTGCTCTCCTCGAACATGGGCGAAGTCACCGCTATTTTCGTCAACACGCTGCTCGGCGGCCCGCTCATCCTGCTGCCCGTCCAGATCCTCTGGATCAATCTCGTGACCGACGGCGTGACCGCCGTCGCGCTCGGCGTCGAGCCGGCCGGAAAAGAAATTCTGCGCCGTCCGCCGCGCCCCGTGAACCAGCCGATTCTCGGCCGCGCCGGCATCTGGATCGTGCTCGCGCTCGGCGGCTACCTTGGATTCGGCACGCTCTGGCTGTTTCATCATTACCTTGCCATCGGCGGCGGGCATAAGAGGCTGGCCATGACGATGGCTTTCTGCGGCCTGGTGATCCTCGAAAAACTGAACGTATTCAACTTCCGTTCCTTGCACGAACCTCTCAGCGCGATCGGCTACACCTCGAACCGTCCGCTGCTCATCGCCTGGATCTCGATGGTCGCCCTCCAGGTCGCCGCCGTCTACGTCCCGTTTCTCCAGCGCGTACTTCACACCGTCCCGCTCTCCTGGCAGGACTGGGCCGTGATCGTGGCCTTCGCGCTGCCGGTGGTGCTGGTCCCCGAAGCGATCAAGTGGCTGCGCTGGCGCGCCCGCGCCGTCAATTGAACGAGCCTTGGTAGCAACGGTCGGTGCCTTCGCGTCCGTGAGTCGTTGTCCGGTTGCGATCCCCACCACCCGTAGCACAGGCACTCCTGCCTGTGCGCTTTCCTTCCACCGGGAGTGTCGAAACCTGCACAGGCAGGAATGCCTGTGCTACCCAAGGCGCGTAAAAACTCCCCTTGACCCCGCGAGTCAGGAGCGTATAGTTCTTCTCTTGTCGATCACTGAGGGGAGCAAATGTCCAAGCCCACCGATCTCGTCCAGGGCACCCTGGCCCTGCTTATCCTGAAAACCATCGTCCATCAGCCCATGCACGGGTGGGCCATCGGCCAGCGCATCCAGCAAGTTTCCAACAATGTGCTGCAAGTGAATCAGGGCGCGCTGTACCCCGCGCTTCACCGCCTGGAGCAGCAAGGATGGATTCGCTCCTCGTGGGGCAACTCGGAAAACAACCGGAAAGCGAAATACTATTCGCTCACCCGCGCCGGAAAGAAATTCCTCGAGCGCGAGGAAGAAAACTGGCAGCGCTTGGCAACGGCCATTGGCCTGGTCCTGAAAACAGTTTAAGGAAGGAGCACATCCGGTTCGCGGGCTCGACACTATTCCCCCGGCAATGAGCGCCCCAGAAACCCGGTCCCGATCTTGCCCAGCAGCATCAAGATCCCCAGAGTAAAAGTGGTTTTAGCCCCTGAAGGGTCTCAGGCCGGGTGCCCCAGGCTTCCGTCTTAAGCCTGGGGACTTTTTCCGCAAACTATGGAGCTGTGCCCTGCCGATGGCGTCAACCGGCGCACGAGCTCTCGCTGCTTCACTCCCCCGCGGTGTTGTTCGAATCAATCCAGATGCGCACGTTTTGCCGGTTGCCGGTGACGGTGACGAGCGTCATGTTGCCGGCCTTTTCGAGCGCCTGAATCGCGGCTTCGACGTTGAGCTGGTTCTGGCTGCTCGACGATGCCAGCGCTTCGGCCACGGCCCACGGCACGGTGACGTCGACGTTCTGCTTCTCGCCCTTCGTGTCCGTAACGTGGACGATCAGCACGCCGTTCTTTTTCGCCACGCGGACGTTCTCGCCGGGCTGCTGCACGGTGACGAATTCGCCGTCGGGCGCGGTCTTCAGCGCGTCGAGGATCTGTTTCACGTTGACGCCATTCGCTTCGAAATGTCCGATCTCGACCTTGCCGTCACGCAAACGGCCGTTGTCGATCGCCGGAATCACCTGCGCGGCGAGCGAGAGGGGAATATTGACGCGCACTTTCTGCCCGGTCGCCGCGTTGTCGACGCGAACGTGCAGGTAGTGCTCGGGTGGCGCGGCCCAGGCCGCCGCCGACATCGAAAGAACCGCCAGGACCACTAAAAGCTTTTTCATCGCCGAACCCTCCATAAGTGCTCTGCCAATCGTTACGCACCCGCCCGCCCAAAAGTTCCCGCCAGGCGACTCGAACCGCCCCCGTGGGGCACGCGCTCCGGCTAAAGCGGGCGCATAGGACGCCGGCGGAGGCCCGGCCGCCTGTTTCCAGGAGCGGGCCCTGCCACCGGTTATGTGCCGCCACCCACACCACGCCGCCCACAATTGCCTTGACAGTTTCGCGCGCCGTGAGTAGTTTTCAGCCACATTCATGATTGGTAAACGTAGCGTGCGCTCGCCACGCGCCGCGGCACGGGGGTTTCACGGCGGGAAGAGCTCGCGCTGGAACGGAAAGCACGCAAAAAGAGGTGCATATGGGCGGAAAGCGTTGCTTTGCGGCCGCAGGTCTTCTGATCGGAATCTCCCTCGCGCTCGGGCTCGCCGTTCCCGCGCGCGCCAACGACGATTGGCGCCCCATCCATCCCGCCGATCTCGCGCTCAAGGACAATCCCTCGAGCCCCGGCTCGCAGGCGATGATCCTCTACCGCGAGGAATACACGGACAGCATGGGCTCCTACGTCACCGAGTATTACCGCATCAAGATTTTCACCGCCGCGGGCAAGAAATACGGCGACATCGAAATTCCCTACAACAAGAGCGTCGCGAGCGTCAATGACCTCAAGGCCCGCACCATCCTCCCGAACGGCACCGTGGTCGAATTCAAGGGAAAACCGTTCGAAAAGGTGATCGCGAAGTCGGGCGGCATAAAAGTGTACGAAGCCACCTTCAGTTTCCCCGACGTCCAGCCCGGCTGCATCATCGAATACAAATATCGCCTGCAGTACGATTCCGACTACTACTGGAACATCACCTGGAACATCCAGGAAGACCTCTTCACCCGCGACGCGCTCTTCAGCATCCGCCCGCCCACGGGCGACGAGGCGCCGGGCTTGTACTGGCGCGGCTTCGGCTATGGGCAGAACCTGCGCCCGGAGAAACAGAAAAACGGCAACATCTCCGTCGAGGTGCACAACATCCCCGCGCTCAAGCAGGAACCGTACATGTTGCCGATGGACATGGTGCGCGGCCGCATCGAGTTCTTTTTCCGCCAGGGCCGCCTCGAAACCACCGCCAAGTTCTGGGACGAGGAAGCCAAGAAGCTGGCGCATGCGGAAGACAGTTTCATCGACAAGAAGGGCGCGCTCGAAAAGGTGGTGGCCCAGAACGGTCAGCCCGAACGATCCGCCGATGGTGAAGTTGCAAAAGCTCTACGCCCGCGCCCAGCAGATTCACAACACCGATTTCTATCCGATCGGGCCGCCTCCCACAAAGGCCGAAGAATACAAGGGCAATAACAATGTCGAGGACATGATCAAGCACGGCTACGGAACCGGCTTCCAGGTCAACGCGCTGTTCATCGGCCTCGCCCGTGCCGCCGGTTTCGATGCCAGCAAGGTCCTCTTTGCCGATCGCTACCAGCAAGTGTTCCGCCCGGACCTCCAGGACCCACGCGAACTGACTGGCGATGTCGTGCTCGTCCGCCTGGCGGGTAAAAACCTGTTTCTCGATCCCGCCTCCGTCGATTATCCGTTCGGTCTGCTGACCTGGGACGAGAGCGGGATAGGGGGCCTGGCCGTGAGCCGGAAAGGGGCTCAATTCGTCAACATTCCATCGACGACCGCGGCCGAGGCCGTCACCGAGCGTCACGCCAACCTCACCCTCGACTCGACCGGGGCGCTCACCGGCACGCTCGAAGTCGATTTCACCGGCATCCGCGGCTCCGGCATCCGCGAGGCCGAGCGGGGCGTGGGCGGCGCGGACCGGCGCAAGAACGTCTCGAAAATCATCCAGCGCGGGCTGCCTTCGAGTGCCAGCTTCCACATCACCTCCATCACCGGCTGGAAGCATTCCTCCGCGCCGCTGCGCGTCGAGGGCACGCTCAGCATCCCCGGCTACGCCAGCTCGCTGGGCAAACGCCTGCTCGTGCCGCTCTTGCCCTTCGTTTCCCCCGAAGCGGGCGCTTTTGCCGCCGCGACCCGCGAAAACGACATCTACTTCCACTATCCTTTCGAGCGCCGCGACGACGTCACGCTCCATCTCCCCGCCGGCTACGGCGTGGAAAGCCTGCCAAAACCGCCGGAAATTCATCAGCCCGCGTTCGTCTACAGCCTCACCGCGGCGAAGCAGGGCAACGCGCTGCACGTCACGCGCGATCTCGAACTCTCCGGATTCTATTTCCCCGTCAAGTTCTACCCCACGATCCGCAGCATCTTCAGCATGGTGAAAAACGGCGATGACGATCAGGCCGTCCTGGAGACCTCGGTTGCCGCGGCGAACCGATAGAGGCTCCGTGGCATCTCCGGTTTTGGTAAGGGCACGGCTTCAGCCGCGCCGCAAATGCGGCAACGTCTATGCGGCTTTAGCCGCTGAGGGCAGGATTTTCCGGCTGCCACCCGGACTCGTCAGCCGCCTGCTGGTGCTCCTGGCCGCGGCGGCGCTCGCCGTCACTGCCGCCGCCAAGCCGCCCGACTGGGTCGTCGCGGCCGCGCACGTCTCGCTCCCGTCGCTGCCCGCGGACACCGCCGCCGTCGCCCTCTATTCCGAACAGCAGACCACGGTCGACACGAACGGCCAGGTGGAAACGCGCTACCGCATGGCCTACAAGATTCTGCGCAACAAGGGCAGCGATTACGGACAGGTGGTCGTCTTTTCCTCCAAGGACACGCCCCTCGTCTATCTGAAAGGCTGGAGCCTCGCGCCCGACGGCACTTCCAACGAGGTCAAGCAGAAAGACGCCGTCGAAACCGATCTCGACCCCGACGAGCTCTACAGCGACAATCACATGTACGTACTCGATCTCCCCGCCCCGTTCCCCGGCAACGTTGTCGCCTACGAATACGTGCAGAAGGGAAGGCCCAATCTCGACGAGGACGATTGGTGGTTTCAGCAATCGGTGCCGGTGCTCGACGCCCGCTACTCGCTTCGCATTCCCGACGGCTGGAAATTCGTCGCGTTCTGGTCCAACCACTCGCCCATCGATCCCCAATCTCCCGCGCCGAACGAGCAAGTCTGGGAGCTGCGCAATATTCCCGCGGTCGCCGTCGAAGACGACATGCCGCCCTGGCGCGCCGTCGCCGGGCGGATGATGGTGAAATACGATTCGCCGGGAAGCGTCACGCAGGTGGAGCAGGCCGGTTCCTGGCACGACATGGGCCTCTGGTACGCCGGCATTTCCGCGGGAAGCCGCGACGTCACGCCGGCCATCCGCCAGGAAGTCGACGCGCTCACGAGCAACCGTCCCCGGCTGCTCGACAAGATCCGCGCCATCGCCTCCTACGTTCAGCACAGCGTCCGCTACGTCGCCATCGAAATCGGCGTCGGAGGTTACGTGCCTCACCCCGCCGGCCAGATCTTCGCGAACAAGTACGGCGACTGCAAGGACAAGACGACGCTGCTCTCCTCGATGCTCTCGGTGATCGGCGTGAAATCCTATTACGCCGTCGCGCAGATCGAGCGCGGAATCGTGCGGCGCAATTTCCCGTCGCTCGCCAGTTTCGACCACATGATTCTGGCAATCCAGCTTCCGCCCGACGCCACCGATCCCGATCTGTTGGCCGTCCGTGACGATCCCAAGCTCGGCAAGCTGCTCTTCTTCGATCCCACCGACGAATACACGCCCTTCGGCGATCTGCCCGCCTCGCTTCAGGACAATTCCGTGCTCCTGGTGGCGCCCGGCGGCGGCGAGCTGGTTCACCTGCCGCTGCTGCCGCCCGCGGTAAACCGCCTCATGCGCACCGGCACGTTCGCGCTCGCGCCGGATGGCGATCTCTCCGGAAAGGTGGAGGAATTCCGCTGGGGCGGACCGGCCGCCGCGGGCCGCGCCGCCTACCTCGATGCGGTCCCGGCCGACCGCTCGAAAATCCTGAACCGCTTCCTCGGGAACTTCCTCGACAGTTTCGATCTGCTGTCGGCGACGCTCGGCAACCTGAACGAGTTCAATCAGGACTTCGTCATCGATTACAGTTTCATCGCCCACAATTACGCGCGGACCGCCGGCAATCTGATTCTCCTGCGGCCCGCCGTCCTCGGCCGCAAGGAGCCGGTTTTCGCTTCCGCAAAGCCGCGCAAATATCCCGTGGAATTTCCCTCCACCGAACTCGATACCGACGTTTTCCATCTCACGCTGCCGCCCGGCTACGTTGTCGACGAGCTGCCGCCGCCCACAAATGTCGATTGCGGCGCCATCGCCTACCAGAGCACCATCACCGCCAAGGGCGACGTGATCGAGTACAAGCGCACCTACTTCGTCAAACAGGTCGTCGTCCCCACCGCGCAAATCCCCGCTCTGCGCGCCGCCGCGGAAAAAATCGCCCAGGACGAACACGCCAGCATCATCCTGCGCCAATCCGCCAACTGACAGTCCTGACACGGGGAAGCGAAGCGACGCTGGACCGTTCCCGGTCCCGCACTCTACGCGAGGTAAATATCCTCAGCTAGGAAGTGTGGTCGACGATGATGCGCCAGCCGGCGGCGGTTTTCTGGAACGTCAGGGTGAAATAGCCGCCCACGTCGCCGCCATTCGCCGCGCTACGAGCGAGGTGCCATTGGCCGATGGCCAGGGCGTAGCCTCGGCCTAGCGGGTGAATTTCGAGATTCGTGAACTTCAAAACGCCCATCTTGCCGCGATCGGGGGTTACGTATTTCTTCATGTATCTGTCGCGAATCTGCCGCCAGCCGCGCACCACGCCTTCGGCTCCGATGTAGATCGTCTGCGGTGAGTTCCTGTAACTCTCGAGGAAAGCCGGCACGTCGCCCCGATTCCACGCGGCAACGCTCTCGTCAAGCACCTTGCGGATGGAGGCGGATTCCGCGTTCGCTTGCGGCGATCGCGCGGCCGGCGGCAGCGCAAAGGCCGATGCGGCCAGCAGGCTGAACAGCGCGGGAAAGACCATCCATCGTAAGGCTCTCATCGTTGCTCCTTGCTGAAATGGAAAAACGGATTCCTCGCTACGCTCGGAATGACGGACGGGACATTGTTCGAACGAGCAAGAGCAAGCCTCCGGGGGCCGCACCGCTAAACCAGATCCACCGTCTCCCTGTATTCCGCGATTTTCACCGGCCAATGGAATTTCTCGACAAGCGTCTTTTCGAGCGCCGTCGCGCCCTGCGGCTCGCCATGCACGAGGAACATCTGTTTCGGCGCCGCCTGGAAATTTCCCAGCCAGCGCTCGATCTCGCCGCGATCGGCGTGGGCGGAGAACTGCGGCAGGTCGATCACCTCGGCGCGCACGCTGACCTCTTCGCCGTGCAGGCGCAGGCTGCGCACGCCGTTGAGCAGAGCGCGGCCGGGGGTGCCTTCGGCCTGGTAGCCGACCAGCATCACGAGGTTGCGCGGGTCGGGCAAGCGGTGGATGAGGTGATGTATCACGCGGCCGCCGCTGGCCATGCCGCTGGCTGAAATAATGATGCAGGGCGATTTCACGAGGTTGATCTTTTTCGATTCCTCCACGGCGCGCGTCATGTGCACTTCGTGGCAGTTCAGCGGATCCTCGCCCTGCTGCTCTTCCTTGCGGAAGATGAGGTCGTGGTCCTCGTGGTGCTTCTCGTAGAGATCGGTGACGCTGATGGCCATCGGGCTGTCGAGATAGGTGGGCAGGCGCGGAATGCGTTTCTGATCCTCGAGCTGGCGCAGGATGTAAAGCAGCGTCTGCGTGCGGCCGACGGCGAAAGCGGGAACGACGATCACGCCCCCGCGGCCCGCGGCGCGATTGACGGCGTCGGCAAGCTGATCGTAGCGCGCGTCCACCGGATGGTCGCGGTCGCCGTAAGTCGATTCGGAAACCAGATAATCGGCGTAAACAACCGGCTGCGGGTCCTTCAGAATCGGCTGGCCGTAGCGGCCCAGGTCTCCGGTGAAGACAACAACCGTCGATTTCCCGTTTTCGTTGATGGTGAGCTGGATGATCGACGAGCCAAGGATGTGCCCGGCGTCATAGAGGGTGACGGAAAATTCGTCGCTGATGCGGTAGGGACCGGAGCGGGGAATCGTTTGAAAACGGGTGAGCGCCTCCTCCGCCTCTTCGACGGTATAGAGCGGCAGCGGCGGCTTGTGGCGGCTGTAGCCCTTTTTCGCCGCGTAGAGCGCGTCTTCCTCCTGCAGGTGGGCGGAATCGCGCAAAAGCAGTTGGCAAAGCTCGAACGTGGCCGCGTTCGCGAGGATCGGTCCGCGATACCCCTCGCTCACCAGACGCGGGAGGTAGCCCGTGTGGTCGATGTGCGCGTGAGTGAGAATCACCCAGTCGATGCTCGCCGGATCGACCGGCAGATCTTCCCAGTTCCGTTGGCGGATTTCCCGCTCGCCCTGGAAAAGCCCGCAATCCACCAGCAAACGTTTGCCGTTCGCTTCGACAAGATGTTTCGAGCCGGTCACGCAGCCCGCAGCACCCAGAAAGGTCAGTTTGGCCATGGCGCCCCGTATTCTAGCCCACATTTCGCACAGGCGTCGCGCCGTCAGCATCCGCACACCGTAACTCAAACCACCGTCATCCTGACCGGAGCGAAGGCCGCCGAAGGCGCAGAGGCAATTTAACCCTCGAAGACAGGCGGTCAGGGCGCTCCCGTAGCACAGGCATTCCTGCCTGTGCGCCTTTCCAAAAGCCGACGAAGCCTGAAGACCACTCGCTGCCCGCATGGCGCCCAAAACAGAAATCGCTACGCCTTGCACCCTGCGTCTACGATAATGCGCAGTTGCCCGAACCCGGCTTCGAGGAGACCGCCCCGAACATGCAGCGCCCATGGCTCCGCATTCTCTGCTTTCTTCTTTTCGTCGCCAGCATCCCTTCGTGCGCCCTGGCGCAAACCTCGGCGAAAACCTGCGGCCTGACGCCCGAACAGGCGCTCACCCTGCGCCGAATCTCGAGCCTGCGCTTCTCGCCGCAGGGCAACCTGCTGGCTCTGGTCGTCAGTGTGCCGCCGAAAACGGTTCTCCCGACGCGCCACATCTGGGTTTACGACCTCGCCTCGGGCCGCCTGCGCCAATTCACCGATTCGCCGAAATCCGAATTCGATCCCGAATGGTCGCCCGACGGAAAGCGCCTCGCCTTTCTTTCCGACCGCAACGGCCCGGCAAGCCTCTATGTAATGCCCGCCGACGGCGGCGAAGCACATCCGCTCCTTGAAAAGGACCGCTCGGTTTCGAGCTTCGCGTGGTCGCCCGACGGAACGAAGATCGCCTTCATCGGCCCCGATCCCGAAACCGCGGCCGAAAAGAAGAAAAAGGAACAGAAGCAGGACGCGCTCGTCGTCGACCAGGACAACCGCCTGCCGCGCCTGTGGATCGTCGACGTCAAGAGCGGCTCCGTGCGCGCGATTTCGCCCGAGCGCTGGCGCGTCAGTTCGACCGAGTGGCTGCCCGCGGGCAACGCCCTGATCGCTTCCGCCACTTCGCGCCCGCAAGAGGACTATCCAACCAACCGCATCTATCGCGTCGATGCCGCTTCCGGAAAAATGCAGGAAATCTCCGCGCCCCGCGGCCCGTTCGAAGATCTCCACGTTTCACACGACGGCAAATCGGTCGCCTACCTCGCCTCGCCCGCCTTCGGCCCCGCTCCGCACGATCTCTACGTGCAGCCGCTCGACGGCGGCACGGCGCAAGACCTCACCGCCACGAGCATCAACCGCGTGATTCAAGCATACGAATGGCGGCCAGAACGGCGGCCTCGTCGCCATGGCACAGACCGGCTTCGAGAACCGACTCTACGAAGTCGCCGCGAATGGACGCGCCACGGCGCTGGCGAAATTCGCGGTGAATCCCATGTCGTTCGCCGATTCGCCTTCGCGGACGATCGCCTTCGTCGGCGAAACTTCCACCGCACCGCCCGAGCTGTGGGTTCGGCAGAACCGCGGCGAAGCGCGCAAAATCTCCGATTTCAATAAGGATTGGGCCGCGATCGCGCTCAGCCCGCTCCACATCGTCCACTACAAGAGCTTCGACGGTCTCGAAATCGAGGCCGGCCTCTACGATCCCTGCGGCACCGCCGAGCGCACCCACCTCCCCACCATCTTCCTGATTCACGGCGGGCCCACCGGCGCATGGCTCAACAGCATCAACACGTGGGCGCAGCTTCTCGCCGCGCGCGGCTACGCCGTTTTCACGCCGAACGTTCGCGGCTCGACCGGCTACGGCGAAAAATTCGTCGATAGGAACCGCGCCGATTGGGGCGGCAAGGATTTCCGCGACGTGATGGCCGGGGTCGACGATCTCGTCGCCCGAGGCGTTGCCGACCCCGATCGCCTCGGCATCACCGGCTGGAGCTACGGCGGCTACATGACCGAATGGGCCATCACGCAGACCACCCGCTTCAAGGCCGCCGTCGCCGGCGGCGGCATGACCGATCTGCTCTCGGAATTCGGCACCGAAAATATTCCCGGCTACGATTCCTGGTTCTGGGGCTGGTCGTCGGACAATCCGTATCGCTTCCTGCAGCATTCCCCGCTCGTCTTCGCCAAAAACGTGAAGACGCCGCTCCTGATGGTCCACGGCGAAAACGATCCGATCGATCCCATCGGCCAGGATGAGGAGTTCTATCGCGCGCTGAAGTACTACGGCGCGACGGTGGAATTCGTGAAATATCCCCGCGAACCGCACGGCTTCCGCGAAAAGAATCACCAGCTCGACTGGCAGCATCGTATGCTCGACTGGTTCGCGAAATACATTCCAACCAAGGCAAACGCCAATGGCGCGAAGTGAGACGGGCAGGGCGACCAGGAAGGAGTTCCGGCGGTGATCGTCCGCGAATGGCGCGCCCGCGCGACCCTGTCGCGCGAGCGGGAATACATCGAGTATTTCCGGCGAAAAGTGCTGCCGGAACTCGGCGCCATCGACGGCTTTCTGGGCGCCTCTCTGCTCCGGGAGCACCGATTCGGAGAAGTCGAGTTCGTGGTCCTCACGCGCTGGGCATCGATGCAAGCAATCCGCAAGTTCGCCGGCGATGAAATCGCGGAGGCCGTCGTGCATCCCGAAGCAGCCGCGATGCTCACGAGTTTCGACCGCATCGTGCGCCACTACGAAGCCGTAGAGGACACTTCCTCGACGCCCCGGCCGTGAGTGCACCACCCGCCGCCGAGGCGGCCCGAATCAGGATGAGCGAGCCTGGGCACAATTCGCCTCCTGCCCTACCTGACGGCACGCTCGTGCGCCTGAGAACGCAACTCGATTCCCTCGACGCCATTCTTACAGGCGCAACCGAAGCCGAACTCGCTCTCCGCCCCGCCAACGGCAAATGGTCCGCCCGCGAACATCTTGCCCACCTTGGCCGCTACCACGAACTGTTTCTCGAGCGCATAGACCGCATCCTCGCCGGGAACCGCCCGCAGCTCGGCCGCTATCGAACCGAAGACGATCCCGGCGCCGCTCCGTGGTTCAGCCTGCCCGCCGCCCAGGTGATCGAGCGAATGCGCAATCTGCGAGCCCAGCTTGTCGAACGAGCCACGACACTCAGCCCCGACCAGTTGCGCCGAACCGGCGTTCATCCCGCATTCGGAGAGATGTCGCTCGCGCTATGGATCGAATTTTTCCTCGTGCATGAAGGCCACCATCTCTACTCGATCCTGAAACTCGCCCGGGGCTTATCCACCTGAAAACGGCCCGCCAATGGCACCGGGCCCGCTCCCCGAGTTATAAAGACAAGGACGGGATCGCCAGCCGCGCGGCGCATTGATGTTCCGCACGGCCCGGGGCGAAATCTCCCGAGGGGCGTGTCTGCCATGGATTCACGCAAACTGCTGCGCCCGAAGGACGCGGCCCAGATTCTCGGCATCAGCTATTCGACGCTCAAGCAGTGGGTCTACCGCGGCAAGCTGCGCAGCGTGAAAACCGCCGGCGGCCATCATCGCATCCCCGAAGCCGAACTCGATCGCTACCTGCATCGCGCCGGCAAGAAGAAGGAACCGGTCGAGCGTCGCCGCCAGTTCCGCCGCATCAGCGGCCGCAATCAACTGGTCGGCCGCGTCGTCGAAGTCAAAACGAGCGGCCTGATGGCCCAGGTGACGCTCTCGATCGGCGGCCAGCACATCACCTCCATCATCACCGCCGACGCTGTTCGCGAGCTCGGCCTGAAAAAAGGCGACGTAGTCGCCGCGCTCATCAAATCGACGGAAGTAATGATCATGCGAGTCTGACCCCTCGAGCGCCCGTCGCCCCTGGTAGCGCAGCCACTCCTTGCTGCGGCCCTTCTTCCAGCCCAGCCGCCCAAGCTCCGCACACTCCCGCCCGCACGCCCCGCCCAACCTTTGCGCACAAGTGTTTTCGCTTTTCGTACGTTCGCCCTAAACCGTATTGACATAACGATTTCATCTGTATTAATAAATACACGGCTGACGGATGCGCCCGCTTCCCCGGCCCGGACTTCTTCCCATGCTCTGGAACCGCAAAGTGACGGCCTGTCTTTTCGTTCTGCCGCTGGCTACGCTCGTCCCCTGCGCGCACGCCGCGCCACGCCACAAGAAGCCGCCGGAGAAGCAGCAGCCATCAAAGTCCCGCTGGTGGCATCGCGTCGCCCGCGTCCGCGCAACGCAGCCCCACTGGATCACCCCGCTCGCGACCGTTACGCCGCTGCTCGAGCAGGAATTTCGCTTCGACGAGGTGCGCCAGCCCGCGCCGAACGGCGCCGTCACCTGGAATTCCTTCGGGGGCAAGGGACTCGAGCTGATTCCGACCGAGCACATCGAGGTCATCGCCGGCGTCCCCGCGTATCTTCACCGCGGCGCCGATTCGCCCGCGCAAAGCGGTTGGGACGATTTCCCCATGCTCGTGAAATACCGCATGCTCAGCGCGCCCACTCGCGAGGGCGATTACGTTCTGACCGCCTTCTTCGGCGCCACGTTCCCCACCGGCACCAACGGCAACGGCGCGAACAAGGTGGTCTTCAAGCCGGCCATCGCGTTCGGCAAGGGCTGGGGCGATTTCGATGTGCAGGGAACCTTCGGCGCGTCGCTCCCGGCCGGAACCTGGCAGCGCCTGGGCACGCCACTTGCCCTCAACGCCGCTTTCCAGTATCACGTCCTGGGGAAATTCTGGCCCGAAGTCGAAGTAAACTCGACCGCATGGCCGAACGGCACGCTGGACGGGAAAAAGGAGACGTTTCTGACGCCGGGCGTCGTCGTTGGCCGTTTTCCGTTCCGGGGCCGCGTGGGGGTGGTCGTCGGCGCGGGGATGCAGATTGCCGCGACGCATTTCCACCGCTCGAATCACAATCTGATTCTTACGGTTCGCTTTCCCTTCTAGGCGCACATGGGAGCACTCGGGAGGTTCAAATGAATGGAACGCGCCAAACGCTCCGCCGGCCACGATGGTCCCGGTGCGCGAGTCTTGTCGCGCTGGCGGCCGCCCTCCTGCTCGTTTTGTTGCCGGCTCCCGCACGCGCGGAGGGGGAACTCACCATCGCCGCCGCGGCCGATCTGCAATACGCCATGCGGGCGCTGATTCGGAGTTTTGAGCGGTACAGCGGGGCGCATGTTCGCCTGGTGCTCGGCTCTTCGGGGAACCTGACGACGCAGATCGAACATGGCGCGCCCTTCGATCTCTTTTTCTCGGCGGACGCCGATCATCCCGCGAAACTCCAACAGGAAAAATTGATCGAGCCCGGGACGCTCGTTCGCTACGCGGTCGGGCAACTGGTCGTCTACGTTCCGAAAAATTCCGCTCTCGATTTCGACCACCACGGTCTTGCCGCGCTCACGGGACCGTCGGTGCGGAAGATCGCGATTGCCAATCCGCGCTTTGCTCCCTACGGCCGCGCGGCGGTGGCGGCGCTGCGCCACGCCGGCCTCTACGAAACGCTCGAGCCGCGCATCGTGCTCGGCGAAGACGTTTCGCAAACCACCCAATTCGTCGTTTCCGGCAACGCGCAGGCCGCCCTCACCGCGCTCTCGCTGATGTTCGCGCCCGGCACGCAGGCCCGCGGCCGCTACTGGGTGGTGCCTGCCGCCGGCTATCCGCCACTTGAGCAGGCGGTCGTTATCGTCGGCCGCTCGCGCGAGAAGCAGCTCGCGCACGCGTTCCTTGATTACATCGAAACACCCGAGGGCCGCGCGATTTTCGCGCACTACGGATTCGCCACGCCCGCGCCGGAGAAAAAGCCGTGAACTGGCAGGCGCTCGCGCTGACACTGCGTCTTTCGCTGATCACCGCCGCCGCGCTGATCCTGCTGGCGCTGCCGGTCGCCTACTGGGTGGCGTTCTCGCGCCGGCGCTGGAAATTTCTGCTGCAGGCGGCGACGTCGCTGCCGCTCGTGATGCCGCCGACGGTGCTCGGCTTCTACGTTCTCGTGGCGTTCGGCTCTTCGAGCCCGCTCGGCCGGCTCTACGAACATTGGACGGGCCACACGCTCGCGTTCACCTTCGAGGGGCTGGTCGTCGGCTCGATTCTCTACAGCCTGCCGTTCGCGGTGCAGCCGCTCGTGAACTCGTTTCTCGCGATCGAACCGAAGCTGATCGACGCCTCGCGCGTGCTCGGCGCATCGCGTCTGGCCACGTTTTTCCGGGTGATTCTGCCGCTGTCGGTTTCGGGCATCGTGACGGCGATCGCGCTTACCTTCGCGCACACGTTCGGCGAATTCGGCGTTGTGCTGATGGTGGGCGGCGACATCCCGGGCGTGACGCGCACGATCTCGATCGATGTGTTCGATCAGGTGCAGGCGGGGAACTACGCCGCGGCGAACCTCACTTCGCTCGTTCTGCTTGCGGTATCCTTCGTCATTCTCGCCATGGTCTACGGCTGGAACCGGCGCGCGTGGCCGCGCACACCATGGGCGTGACCCAAAGCGAGAACCGGCCGCTACCGATGCCGCAGCCAGACAACGCGAACGATTCCGCCGCGCTCGAAGTCTTCGCGCGCAAGCGTTTCCGCGACCGCTTCGCTCTCGACATCCGCTTCGCCGTTCCCGCCGGCATCACGATTCTCTTCGGCAGTTCCGGAGCGGGGAAGACGACGACGCTCGGCTGCATCGCCGGCCTCGTCACGCCCGACGAAGGCCGCATTCGCGTCAATGGCCGCGTGCTGTTCGATTCCGAGGCGCGCGTCGACGTCGACGTTTCGCGGCGCACGGTCGGCTACGTCTTTCAGGACCTCGCGCTGTTTCCGCATCTCACCGTCGAGCGCAACGTGCGCTACGGCCTGCGCGGCCTCGCGGAGACCGAGCGCGAACGGCGCGTTCGCGAAATCCTCGATTCGTTCCGCATCGCCTCGCTGCGCGGCCGCCTGCCGGGCGAGATTTCCGGCGGCGAGCGCCAGCGCGTGGCGCTCGCCCGGGCGCTCGTGACGCGGCCCGCGGTCCTGCTGCTCGACGAGCCGCTCTCGGCGCTCGACGCCGCGACGAAAGGCCGCATCGTGGACGATCTGCGCGCCTGGAACCGCGCGCAACGCATTCCGATCCTCTACGTCACGCACAGCCGCGACGAGGTCTTCGCGCTCGGCGAGCGCGTGCTCGTCGTCGAGCGCGGCCGCGTGGTGGCCGAGGGTTTGCCGCAGGAAGTCCTGGGCGCGCCGCGCGAAGAGACCGTCGCGCAACTCGCCGGCTTCGAAAACATCTTCGATGCCCGCGTCGACGCCGTTCATGAAGACACCGGCACGATGACTTGCCGCCTCGTACCCGGCGCTGTCGATCTCGAAGTCCCCCTCACGCGGATCGAACCGGGCTCGATCGTCCGCGTCGGCATGCGCGCGGGCGACATTCTGCTCGCCACCGAGGAGCCGCGCGGACTGAGCGCGCGCAATGTTCTTCGCGGCACCCTTACCGGCTTCGAAGAGAAGGATTTCAAGGTGCTCGCGCACGTCGATTGCGGCGCGACGTTCTCCGTGCTCCTCACCCCCGGCGCGCGCCACTCGCTCGCCCTCGTCGCCGGCCAGCCCGTTCTGGCTAATCGTGAAAACTCACTCCTGCCACCTGCTGCGCCCCGCGGAAGATTCGGGATTTTGGGCGTGACGGCGCGGCTTTCTGCCACACGGGGCGTCACCGGGGCTGAGGGATTTACTTGCCTCGCGGCCTGCTGTAGCATCGGGCCAACTGCCGTTTCCGGGGGAGCATCATGCCGATGCACGCTCGCATCACTCAGTTCAACGTTCGGCCAGGCAAGCTCGAGGAAATTGCCGACGCCGTCGATTCCCTGATCCCGCTGATGCGCCAGCAGAAGGGGTTCAGGTCCTTGATCGTGCTTCGCGGCGCGGCCCTGCCGGGGAACACGTCCGAGGCGCCGGTCATCACGGCGATCACCACGTGGGATTCGCTGGATTCGTTGCGCGCCAGCGAAGAGAATCTCTACTTCTATCGTGCCATGGCGCGGGTGCTCGCATTTTCCGACGGCTTCCCCGCCATTCAGGAACACGAAGTCCTGGTGAACGAGTACCACCCGGCCGCCTGAAAGCGGCCCCAAGCGGCTCGGGCATTCTTGCCCGCGCGTTTCTCCCCTGCAAAGGCGAGTTGTGCCAAAAAAAAGCGCGGGCACGAGTGCCCGCGCCACAGGAAATCGGAATTAGTCGATCTGCGGGGCGACGCGCAGCGGCTCCGCCAGGCGTAGCCAGGTGAGCAGCCGCAGCACCGGCCAGGACGGATCGAACTCGTTTTTGCGGACGCTGAAGCGGGCCGAGGTGGGGAAGGCGTGGTGGTTGTTGTGCAACCCTTCGCCGGCGGTCAGCATGGCCACGACGCGGAGATTGGTGGCCGTATTGTTGAAGTTCTGGTAGCCGACGGCGTGATTGGCGCCGTTGACCACGGCATTGAAGAAAATGTAGATGCCCGCCTGCGAAATGAACGCCGCGCCACCCCAGATCGGGCCGAGCATCCAGATGAAGAGGCCCACGCCCACCGCGATTCCAACAAGGCCGGAGCGGAAGACGTAGCGATCGAACCAGTCGTTCCCGACGTCGGGAGCGAAACGGGTGAGGGTTTCCGGATTGCGGGCTTCGCGGGCGTAGTAGTAGGCGTTGCCGAGCAGGATGCGCCAAAGCCCTTCGAGCACCGGGCTGTGCGGATCGCCGAGAACGTCGGTGTGCCGGTGATGCTTACGATGAACCGCGACCCATTCCTTGGGCTTGATTCCGGTGGCGAGCCAGAGTTCGGCGCGCATCAGCAGAGCCAGTACGGGGTTGAGCTTCACCCCCCGATGCGCCAGACTTCGATGAAGATAAATGCTTGTGGCGAAGCTCGATAGCTCCACCGTCACCACCACCACCAGCACCGCATACAAAAAATGCATCAAGATTCCTTCCCTCCGTAATTTCGTGGAGAGGGTTCCCGGGTACCACTAGCGGGAGGAGACGCCGAGCACACAACCCGGTCTGGCATCCCCCAGAACTTTCCTTGGCCCCACCCTCAGCGTCATCAATCAACTTCTAAGTATGACGTTCCGGCCGAAGGAAGTCCAACGAAGAAGAGAGCCGATCCTTTATTCAGGCACTACTCGGTTTCCGAGGAAAGCGGGGTGGCAATCGATTCGAGCGGCGCGCGCTCGGCGCGGACGCCGTACCGCAGTTCGACCGCGGCGGCGGCCAGCATCAACGCCGCTCCGGCCAGGTAGCCGCCGAAGACCGCTTCGCGCGATCCGGTGCCGATGAGCGTGCCGAAAAGCCACGGCGCCACAACGCCGCCGGTCGCCGTTCCCAGCGAGAAAAAGAGCGCGATCGCGAGGCCGCGCGTTTCGACCGGGAAAATTTCGCTGGCGGTCAGGTAGGCGGAACTGGCGGCGGCCGAAGCGAAGAAGAAAATGACGCTCCAGAGAACCGTCTGGCCCGTCGGCCCGAGCAGCCGGTCGGCAAACGCCGCGCCGGTGGCCGCGAGCAGCACGGCCGAGACCGCGTAGGTGCCCGAAATCATCTGCCGGCGGCCGATGGTATCGAAAAATCGCCCGAGCACGACCGGACCGAGGAAATTGCCGATGGCGAAGGGCAGCAGGTAGATGCCGGTCTTCTCGGGCGAGACGCGGTAGAAGAGGACGAGGACCAGGGCGTAGGTAAAGAAGATCGCGTTATAGAGAAACGCCTGCGAGATCATCAGCGCCAGGCAGAGGATCGAGCGCTGGCGATAGCGTCCGAACATCATCCGCGCGATCGACCCGAAACCGTACCGCCGCCGCGGATAGATGACGAGTTCCCCGTGCGCCTCCGGCAGCGCTTCGCCGCGTTCGGCCTCGACGCGCCCCTCGATCTCTCCGATCACCCGCTCGGCTTCCTCCGCGCGTCCGTGAGTGATCAGCCAGCGCGGGCTTTCCGGCACGTACCGCCGCAGAAAGAGGATTGTCAGGCCGAGCAGCGCGCCGATGCCGAAACCCAGCCGCCAGCCGAACCACGGCGCGAACCAGTTCGGGTCGAGCAGGAACAGCGTTGCGCCTGAGCCGAGCGCGGCGCCGATCCAGTAGCTCCCGTTCACCATCAGGTCCACGCGGCCGCGGTAGTGCGCCGGAATCAGTTCGTCGATGGCCGAATTGATCGCCGCATATTCGCCGCCGATGCCGCAGCCGGTGAAGAAGCGGAAGAGCGAGAAGCTCAAGAGATTCCAGGAAAAGGCCGTCAGCAAAACGCCGCCCAGATAGACGGCGAGGGTGATGAAGAAGAGTTTCTGCCGCCCATGGCGATCGGTGAGGTAACCGAAGATCAGCGCGCCAATCACCGCCCCGGTCAGATAAACCGAAGCGATCAGGCCGATATTCGCCGGGCTGAAACCCATCACCCCCGGCTCCTGCAACACGCCGCTGATCGCGCCCTTGAACGTCACTTCCAGGCCGTCGAGCACCCAGGTGATGCCGAGCGCGAAGACGACGAGCCAGTGGAAGCGGCACCAGGGAAGGCGATCGAGGCGCGCGGGAATCCGGGTCTTTACTCCGGAGGCGGGGTGAGTCGTGGTCGCCATCGCCGCCTCCAATCTACACTGACAGCAACGCGCGTGGGCAGCTGCTTTTCATGCCGCCGTTCGAGTCCCGAGGGCCACGTTCGCAGGTCGTCACATAGACTCTTTCGTACCTTCCACAGCCGGCTTGCGAAATTGACTTCGCCATATTTGAAACACTATCCTCACCCTTCGCGTCCCATGGTTCGAAGGAGGATATCGTGTCTCTACGCTCAATGACGCTCGGCCTCATGCTGGCGGCCTTCGCCGCCTGTCCCGTGGCCGCGCAAGCGCAAAGCGGTTCAGAAACCTGCGCGGGTCTGGTTTCCCCCAATCCGTCCGGCTCATCGTCAGGCAAGCAGAGTGATTCGGGGCCCGGCACCGGCGCTCACGGACTCGATCTGGCCAATCTCGACCGCTCGGTGAGCCCGTGCAAGGATTTCTACGATTTCGCCTCCGGCGGCTGGATCAAGACGCACCAGATCCCGGCGGCCTATCCCTCCTGGGGCAACTTCAATGAGCTGGCGCAGCACAACCAGGAGATCCTCCGCAAGATCCTCGACCAGGAATCCGCCGATCGCGCCAAGGCCAAGCCGGGATCGAACGACCAGAAACTCGGCAATTTCTACGCGAGCTGCATGAACACCGCCGCGATCGACGCCGCCGGAACCAAGCCTCTCGAGCCGGAACTCCGCCGCATCGCCGCGATCCACACTCTCGACGGGATCGAGGCTGAAGCCGCCCGGATGCAGAACATAGGCGCCGGCGCGCTGTTCGGCTTCCGCTCGGTGCAGGATCGCAAAAACAGCACTCAGGAAATCGCCGACGCGTTCCAGGGCGGCCTGGGCCTGCCGGACCGCGACGACTACCTGAAGGAAGACGCGCACTCGAAAGAGCTGCGCGAAAAGTACCTCGCTCACGTCGCCAAGATGTTCGAGCTGCTCGGCGACCCGGCCGATCGCGCCGCCGCCGAGGCGAAGACGGTGATGACGATCGAGACCAGTCTCGCCGAGGTCTCGATGACCCGCGTGGAGCAACGCGATCCCGACAGCACCTATCACAAGATGGACACCGCGCAGTTCCAGGCGCTCACGCCGCATTTTTCCTGGAAGCGCTATTTCACCGATCGTGGTTTCCCCGGCATCGACACGATCAACGTCTCGCAGCCGAAATTCTTCCAGGGCCTCGATCACGAACTCGCCAGTCAGCCGCTTTCCGCCTGGAAGACCTATCTGCGCTGGCACCTGATCCACGCCATGGCGCCCGATCTTTCCACGCAGTTCGTCGAAGCGAACTTCGACTTCTACGGCCGCACGCTCACCGGCGCCCGCCAACTGCTGCCGCGCTGGCAGCTCTGCGTGCGCTCGACCGACCGGCATCTGGGCGAAGCGCTCGGCCAGAAATACGTGGCGCGCGCCTTCCCGCCCGAGGCCAAGGCCGCGGCGCTCAAGATGGTGCACAACCTGATCTCGACGCTCCACGACGACCTCGAAACGCTGTCCTGGATGGACCAGAAAACGCGCGATGCCGCAATTCACAAGCTCGACAAGATCATGATCAAGGTCGGCTACCCCGATCACTGGCGCGACTATTCCGCCTACCACGTTGTCGCCGGCCCCTACGTCGACAACATCATCCGCGGCAACGAATTTGCCACCCACATCAATCTGGCGCGCATCGGCAAGCCCGTCGATCGCTCGCTGTGGGGCATGACGCCGCCGACCGTGAACGCCTACTACAACCCGTCGATGAACGAAATCGTTTTCCCCGCCGGCATCCTGCAGCCGCCGTTCTTCGATCCCAAGGCCGACGACGCGCTGAATTACGGCGGCATCGGCGCCGTGATCGGCCATGAAATGACGCACGGCTTCGACGACGAAGGCAGCAAGTTCGACGCGAACGGCAATTTGAAGAACTGGTGGACGCCGGAGGACCTCGCGAATTTCCACCAGCGCGCCGAATGCGTCGCCAATCAGTTCGATACCTACGTCGCCGTCGATAATCTCCACGAGAACGGCCACCTGGTGCTCGGCGAGAGCATCGCCGATCTGGGCGGCGTCACCATCGCTTACAAGGCGTTCGAGAAAACCCCCGAATTCCGTTCTCACAAGAAGATTCAGGGTTTCACCCCGCAGCAGCGCTTCTTCCTGGCCTTCGCACGCATCTGGACCGGGAAAGAACGGCCTGCGTTCGTTCGCCTGATGGTGAAAATCAATCCGCATCCGCTCGGCCGCTATCGCACGGTCGGCCCGCTCTCGAACCTCGAACAGTTCGCCAAGGCCTTCGGCTGCCACGGCAACGACACGATGGTTCGCCCCGTCGCCGACCGCTGCAAGATCTGGTAATCGCGACCGCGCCTCGCCGGCCTTTTCTCTGCAAGGGGAGGGCCGGCGGCCGGCCGCGGATGGGACGGGTATACGTTGCTCCTTTGAGCCCTCGATCCGGCCGGCGGGCTTCGGTTTGCGCCTCCGCTTCGGGTACAATTTTCCAAGGCGCCTTCCGGCACTCGGAACCTTCTTGCCGCCAGTCTCGTAACCATCAACGGGCATGGAGGAGCGGGCAGAGAGTCCGGCGCGGCCACTGAGGCTGTGTCCGGCCGCCGCCACGCGAGCGGCGGAATCTGCCACGCTGGTTGGCACGGGGAACGGAATCGCGGAACCAAATGAAAAAGGGACGAAAGATTGCCCTGTTCGTCGTCGGCGGTGTGCTGCTGGCGGTGGCGGCCGGCGTTGCGGTCTATGAGGCGCGCAAGGGCATCGAATCGGTGCAGGCGGCGCCGGTCGTCCGCAAGAATCTGACGTCGCTCGTGAGCTCCACCGGCGAAATCCGCCCGAAAAACTATACCAACGTCCTGGCCGAGGGCTTCGGCAAGATCACCGAGATTCTCGTCCATGAAGGCGATGAGGTTCGCCGCGGCGACGTTTTGATGCGCGTCGAATCCATTCAGCCCGCCGCCGACGTGCGCGCGCAGAAGGCAGCCATCGAATCCGCCCAGGCATCTACGCGGGCCGCGCAGGCGAATTTCCGCGCCGCGCAGGCGGTGGTCGCGCAGCGGCAATCCGATCTGAGCAAGGCGCGCTTCGACTGGCGCCAGGGCCAGGAACTCTACGAATCGAACTTGATTTCCCGGCAGCAATACGAGGCCGACAAGGCCGCCTACGACGGCGCCGAGGCCGCTCTTTCCGCCGCGCAGGCGCAACTCGCCCAGGCCCGCGCCCAGCAGTCCGGCGCACACGATAACGTCAACCAGCAGCGGGCCATGTTGACCGCCACGGAGGACGTCCTGCGCAAGACCACCTACCGGGCGCCCATCTCCGGCATGGTCACCTACATCGCCGTCCGCGTCGGCGAAAACGTGGTGCCCGGCATCCAGAACGCCCAGGGCGCCTACCTGATGACGATCTCGGACATGTCGGTGGTCACCGCCGAGGTGCGCGTCGACGAAACCGACATCATCAACGTCCGCAACGGCCAGACCGCCCAGATCCAGATCGACGCCCTGCCCGATCAGAACTTCACCGGCCAGGTCACCCAGGTGGGCACACAGGCCGTCATCCGCAGCAGCGGCCTCGCCACTACCCAGACGACCACCGGCGCCTCCGAGGCCAAGGATTTCAAGGTCGTGATTACGCTCGACCATCCCCCGGCCCATCTGCGCCCCGGACTCACGGTAACGGCGAAGATCGAGACGGCGCACCGCAAGAACGTGCTGGCAGTGCCGATTCAGGCGCTGGTCGTCCGCAGCCGAAAGCAGCTCGATCAGGAAGCGGCCGAGGCGGCCAAAAAGGGCCTGGGAACGGTCGTGCTCGCCGCCGTGAAACCGCAGCCCGGGGTCCAGGGTTCCGATGACGTGCAGGGGGTCTTCGCCATTCGTAAGGGGCGGGCGGTGTTCGTTCCGGTCGAAACGGGCATCATGGGCATCACCGATATCGAGATCACCAAGGGTCTCCAGGAGGGGGATCAGATCATCGTCGGCAGCTACAAGACCCTCCGGACCCTGAAGGCCGGAGCCGAGGTCCGGATCGAAAAAACACCTCCTACAACAAGCTGAGAACCGGAAAGGCTCCGGGCGCGTCTAATACGGAGTAAGGAGAGAGGGACCCATGGCAGTGGCGACAACGGCGGTCGGTGAATCCTACAGGCAAGACCTGGTGGACCGCGGCATCGTCATCAAAATCGAGAAGTTGATCAAGACCTACGATATGGGCGCGACCCAGGTGCAGGCGTTGCGCGGTGTTGATATCGAAATTCTCAAGGGTGAGTACGTGGCGATCATGGGGCCTTCCGGCTCCGGCAAATCGACGCTGATGAACCTGCTCGGCTGCCTGGACTCGCCCACCTCCGGCAAATACTGGCTGGCCGGCCGCCTGGTAAGCGAATTGAATGACGACGAACTGGCCCACATCCGCAACAAGGAGATCGGCTTCGTCTTCCAGACCTTCAATCTGCTCGCCCGCGCCACCGCCCTGCACAACGTCGAACTCCCGCTCATCTACAATGGCACCTCGCCCGAGGAGCGGCTCAATCGCGCCAAACAGGCGCTCGAGATGGTCGACCTCGCCGACCGCATGTACCACAGACCGAACGAGCTTTCCGGCGGCCAGCGCCAGCGCGTCGCCGTCGCTCGCGCCCTGGTGAATCGCCCGGCCATCCTGCTCGCCGACGAGCCCACCGGAAACCTGGATACCCAAACCGGCGAGGAAATCATGGCCCTGTTCTCCCGCCTTCACGAAGAAGGCCACACGATCATCCTCGTCACTCACGAACCCGATATCGCCGCCCACGCCGAGCGCGTCATCCGCGTCCGCGACGGCCACATCGAATCGGACGAAAAAATCAAGTAAGAGAGTCTTCCGCGGTCAGCTCCGAGCAAAATCCGCCCGGCAGCAGTGTCCGCACTCGCTTCCATTCAGGGTGACACTGGCATCCTTCAGAGCCTGTGTGGCAACTTCCAAATTCAGGCCCCAGTGGCTAAAGTCGCGTTGACTTGCCGGCACTTACGGCACGGCTGAAGCCGTGCCCTTACGAAAACCCAAGTTGCCACACAGACTCTTCAGGGTGTCACTCCGGTCAACCTGAACGGTGTGGAAGTGTTGTTTTTTCAGCAAGATGAATTTTTCAGGGTGTCACGACCTGACGGGAAGTGGCGCGGGCACTCTTGCCCGCGCGCTTGTCTGACACATAGGCTACCCAGCCCCGCGCTCGGCCCGACTCCCCATCCCACCGGGCTTTCGTGCGTCGCCACGGAACCAGGACAACCAACGACGCGTGCCATGAACACGGGACAAGCGCACGGGCAGGAGTGCCCGTGCCACCCAACACGAGCACGGCCCACGAAGCGCGTCTTTCGTTTATATTCATCTCTTCATTTCAGGAGGCATCGATGACGGTGAACGTAGGATGGATCGGCCTGGGCCTGATCGGCAAACCAATGGCGCGCCGCCTGGTGAACGCCCGCTTCCCTGTGACCATCTGGAACCGCACAGCGTCGAAAGCGAACGACCTGGTGAGCGACGGAGCCCGCCTGGCCCCAACGGCGCGCGAAGCCGCCGCCGCGGCCGACGTCCTCTTCACCTGCGTCAGCGATCCGCCCGCGCTCGAAGCCGTGCTCTGGGGCCCGGATGGCGCGATAGCGGACCTGCGCAAGGGCAGCATTCTCATCGATTCCAGCACTGTGTCGCCGGGCCTCGCGCGCCGCGTAGCCGCCGCCTGCGCCGAGCGAGGCGCCGAATTTCTCGAAGCGCCGATCACCGGCGGCACCTGGGGCGCCGAAAAAGGGGAACTGGTTTTTCTGATCGGAGGCGAAGCGGCGACGCTCGATCGTGCCCGCCCCGTGCTCGATCACCTCGGAAAGAAACTCTTCCATCTGGGCCCGCACGGCGCCGGGCAAACCATCAAGCTCGCCATGAATCTTGTCTACGCGCTCGAAGTGCAGGCGCTGGCCGAATCGCTGGCGCTGGTGAACGGCGCGGGAATCGGCTCGGAAAAACTGCTCGAAGTGCTCGCGTCAAGCATGGGCCGCGCTCCCGTGCTCGACGTCAAAGCGCCCATGATGACCGCCGGCAATTACGCTCCCAGCTTCCCCCTCCGCCTGATGCACAAGGATCTGGGCCTCGCGCTCGACCTCTCGAATCAATTGGGCGTCCCGCTGCCCGCCACCGCCGCCGCCCGCGAAACCTACAGCGCCGTGAAAGGCGCTTCGACCGAAGACGTGGATTACGCCGCCGTCCGCCGCTTCTGGCGCAAGTAGCCGAGGGAGCGGAAACTGGGTGATTCGGATCTGCCGGATTCAGACGGCGACGAGGTCCAGGCGGGGGAAAGCCACGCGATAGAGGCCGTCATCCAGGGTGATCCAGTCTACGGGCGTCCGGCCTGTCCACACCTCGCGGCGTGGAATCCGTCGCCCCGCACAAGAACGCGCGCGAGTGCGGCACGGGTTCGGGCAAGAGTATGCGGTCCTATTTGGTTTCGCCCATCTGCTGGGTCAGGTAATTTTGCAAGCCCATCTGCTCGATCATGCTCAACTCGGTCTCGAGCATGTCGACGTGGTCTTCTTCCTCTTTGAGGATTTCCTTCAGGAAATCGGCGGTGGCGTTGTCGCCCACATTCCGGCAGATCTCGATCGACTTGTTGTAGTCGGCGACGGCGCCGCGCTCGAGCGCAAGATCGTTTTCGATCTGGCGCTTCACGTCTTTGCCAATGTTGATTTTCGCGAGCTGATCCATTCTCGGCAGGCCTTCGAGAAACAGGATGCGCTCGACGATATGCTCGGCGTGCTTCATCTCGCCGATGGCCTGCATCTTGGTCTGCTTCGAGAGGCGCCGGTAGCCCCAGTTTTCGCACATTTCGGCGTGGAGAATGTACTGGTTGATCGCGGCGAGTTCTTCTTTGAGCCGCTCGGAAAGTTCGGCCAGAACTTCAGGTTTGCCTTTCATGCTCGGTTGTCTCCTTCGGTCACGACCTGCCTGCAGCCAGTGTACCGGAATCCCGAAACGAAAGGCAGAGGGGGACGAACCTTCCTCGCTCTGCCATCCTGAGCGAAGCGGTCCGATTCTTACAATGCGGTCCGATTCTGACAATGCGGACCGTCCCGTATCCAGGAAGGCATCGGGGCGAAGCATCCCGTTTGCGGTGAGGGAACTGAGCACACGTAGCGGCGGGATCCTTCGCTTCGCTCAGGATGACAGATTACGCCCAAGGCACGACCGGGAAGATGCGAGAGCTGGAGGCTGGAGCGCTTCGGCGGGACGCGGCAGATGCCTGCGCGCCCCGCCGAGCGTTGCTTTAGTGCGGCAGATATTCCTGCATCCGCTTGATCGTGGCTTCCGGCTCGGTGACCGGCGGATTATCCAGATATTTGCCGAAGAAAACCAGGTACCGCTGCCAGCGGTCCTGAATGTGCCGCGGCTCGACGAATCCGTGGTTTTCGCGCGGGTATTGCACGAATTCGACCGGAACGTGGCGTTCGTGCAGTGCCGTGTAGAACTCGACCGATTGCGGCATCGGCACGCGCGTATCGGCCTGCCCGTGGAGAATCATCGTCGGCGTCTTGACGTTCTCGATGTATTTCATCGGCGAATGCGCCCAATATTCGTCGAATGCATCCCATGGCGCCTTCTCGCCGAAAAACGCGCGCAGATAGCGGTGAATATCCGTCTGCGAATACATCGAGTAGAGATCGGGCAGGCCCGCGCCGGGCGAGATGGCCTTGAAGCGGTCGGTCTGCGTATCGATCCAATAGGTCATGAAGCCGCCGTAGGACCAGCCGAAAGCGCCCAGCCGATTCGGATCGGCCCAGCCGCGCGCGATCGCCGCGTCGACGCCGCTCATGTCGTCCCGGTAATCGCCGTCGCCCCAATCGTTCTCGTTCGCGGCGGCGAATTTCAGCCCGCGCCCGGTCGAGCCGCGGAAATTCGGCTGGAGAACCATGTACCCGTTCGCGGCCATGATCTGCTCGGTGGGATTGAACATGAGCAGGGACGCGCCCGTAGGCCCGCCGTGCGGGTTCAGCAGGAACGGATACTTGTGCCCAGGCTCGAAACCGACCGGTTTCGTGAGGACGCCGTCAATCTCCATGCCGTCCTTGCTGCTCTTCCAGCGAATCACCTCCATCTGGCCGAGCGCGTAATCGGCGAGCCATGCGTTCTGGTCGGTGATGGCGTGAATCGTGCGGAAGCCGGCATCGGAGCGAAACACTTCGGCGGGGTGCGTGGGATCGGTAAACGTCCCAATCATGGCGCCGTTCTTGGCGATCTCGTCGATCGCGACGACGCCCGGCCGCTCGCTCACCTGGCGAATAGCGCCCGAATCCACATTGGCCGCGAACACTTCGACCGATTCCCGCGTGTTGCTGCTGAAATAGATCGTCTTCCCATCAGGCGACCGAACGGGCTCCTCGGCATCCAGCAGGAACGCGGCGCCGAGCCGCCGAGCCGCGCCGCCCGCGGCGGATTCAACGTAAAGGCTCGTCTTGCGAAGGTCCGGGACCGCCGTCGCTGCCGAGGAAAGCGATCGATTTGCCGTCGGGCGGCCAGCGCGCGTCGCGCGTGTGCGCGGGAGAATCGGCCAGCTTGCGCAGATGGCCGCTCGATACGTCCAGCAGCCAGGCGGTGGTGAGGGAGATATCGTCGAGGCGCGGTGTGGGATTCGAGGTGAAGGTGACTTGGGAGCCGTCCGGCGAGTAGCGCGGGTCGCGGATGGTGAAATCGCCGTGGGTGATCTCCGCCTCATGCCCCGTGGCGATGTCCCAGGTCCAGAGCTGGTCCATGCGAAAATCGTGGTCGAGGACCACCGCGTCGTCGTGCTCCTTCTTGCGCTGCTCCTCCGCTTTGGTGAACGGTTTTGCCGCGACCAGCAGCAGCGTTTTGCCGTCGGGCGCGAAAACAAAGCCCCGCACGCCGCTTTCGTGATGGGTCACCTGCCACGGCTCGCCGCCGTCGCCGTACATGAACCACACCTGCGGCCCTTCTTCCTTCTTCGCGCCCTCCATCGTAAAGGCGATGATCTTGCCGTCGGGCGACCACGCGATGTTCGCGACGCTCTTGTCGCCGCGAGTGTATTGCCTCGCGGCCGATGCCGGCCCCGCGGAAGGCACAACCCACAAATGCGTCACTTCCTTCCAGGGCTGGTCCTTGGGCATTTCGGCGCTCGAAACGAGATAGGCCACGCGCGCGCCGTCCGGCGAAAGGCGCGGGGAGCGGACATTGGCAATGCGAATCGCGTCAAGCGAGCTGAACAGCCGCTTGCCCTGCTTGCTGCGTGGCGCGGAACTCTCCTGCGCGGCGCCTGTTCCCGGAAGCGGCGCCGACACCGCCGCCGGCGCGAAGCCAACGCCCAGCACAACCAGCGCCGCGGCCAGCACCCCTCCACGCAAAACGCCCATCGGTTTCAACTCCATCGCACCCTCCCATCGATCCCCAAGCCCAGGCAGCGCCCAGGAAAGGCGCAAAGGATAGTCATTTTCCCGCGCAACGCGCAATGCAAAAATCTTTGCTCTTCGGAACCGCCAAGGGCCTTCCTTCGCGCAGAATCCGGCTCGTCATCCCGCAATCCTGCACGCTCCCTGACTGTCGAAACGATCGAAAATGTCCGCCAGTGGCAATACATCCCGGCAAAGTTCCACGGCAAAGCCGTACCGGACAACGGGGTGTTCGAATCGGTATTCGTACCTCAGAAGCCGCACGGAGACGCCCACCCCCCAGAGCAGCGGAGTCTCAGGGTCGCCGCGAATCCGCCTGACCGGCGCCCTTCCGCCCTAAGCCGTCACAGCACTGTGGGTTAGGGACCGGGCCGGGACCTGTGTCCCCCTAAATGCTTGTATTGACGCTGGTAAGCGACGAGCATACAATTTTAGCTGTTTAGGTTCTCTGGGGGGCCAGGGCATGCGCGGTCAAAAGCTGGTATTCGTCTCTCTACTCTCTTTCGGAATCATTTTTCTTTTTACTCCCTCTACGCACGGGCAGGATCCAGGCTCACCGGACAAGGATCAACACCTCAGCAAAGGGCAGGAGAAGAAGCGCGAAAGGGATCTGATGAAGGAGTTGGGAAACCCCTACAAGGAGTGGCTGAACGAGGTCTCCTACATCATCACCCCCGCCGAGCGAAAAGCCTTCCTGCGCCTGCAAACAAACGAGGAACGCGAACAGTTCATCGAGGCTTTCTGGGCGCGCCGCAATCCGGATCCCGGCTCGGCCGTGAACTCCTTCAAGGAAGAGTATTACCGCCGCATCGCCTACGCCAACGAGCACTTCTCCTCGGGCATCCCGGGCTGGAAAACCGATCGCGGCCGCATTTACATCATGTGGGGCCCTCCCGACGAGATCGATTCGCATCCGGCCGGCGGTCCCTACGAGCGGCCGGCAAGCGAAGGCGGCGGCGAAACCTCGACCTACCCCTTCGAGGACTGGACCTATCACTATCTGCCCGGAATCGGCGAGAACGTGACCCTCGAGTTCGTCGATCCGACGATGACCGGCGAATACCGGCTGACCACCGATCCCTCCGAGAAGGACGCGCTGACGTACGTTCCCGGCGCCGGCCTCACCGACCTCGAAGCGATGGGCCTTTCGAGCAAGGTGGACCGCTTCACCCGCAGCGACGGAACGCACATGGGCGCGCCGATGGGGATGCAGCCGGAATCGATGAACGAATTCAACCGCCTGGAGCTCTACGCGAAGATCTTCCAGCCGCCCCCGGTGAAGTTCAAGGACCTCGAGGCGATCGTCACCTCGCGGATCATCCGCAACCAGCTTCCGTTCCAGTATCGCTTCGATTTCCTGAAGATTACCGACGGAACCGATCTGGTTCCGGTGACGCTGGAAGTGCCGAACCGCGAAATGTCGTTCAAGGACAAGGACGGCGTGCAGACCGCGACGCTCGACGTCTTCGGCCGCGTTTCGACCCTCGGCGGCAGGATCGCGCAGACCTTCGAGGACACCGTAAAACAGCAGATTCCCAATTCGCTCCTGCAACAATCGCTCAGCGGCCGCTCGATCTATCAGAAGGCGATTCCGCTGCGCCCCGGCCTCTACCGCCTGGATCTCGTGGTGAAGGACGTGAACAGCGGGAACGTCGGCGTGATCAACACCCGCCTGCCCGTGCCGCAATACACCGACAGCAAGCTCAGCTCGAGCACGCTGATCCTCGCCGATCAGATCGATGGCGTCTCCGCGCGCGACATCGGCCTCGGCCAGTTCGTCCTCGGCGACGTGAAGGTGCGGCCGCGGCTGAGCGACACGTTCAAGACGAACGAGACGCTCGGCTTCTACATGCAGGTCTATAACCTCAAGATGGATCCCAAGACGCACCATTCGAGCGCCACCATCAACTACCTGATCACCGGGGCCAACAACAAGGTGATGCTCAAGCAAACCGACACCTCCGCCCAGCTTGGCGACACCGGCGAGCAGATCAACATCGAGAAGAAAATGCCGCTGGCTTCCCTCGGGCCGGGCCATTACAAGCTCCAGATCACCGTTCGCGACAACGTCTCGCAGCAGGATCTGGTGCAATCGGCCGATTTCAGCGTCAAGCCCGCCGATAAGGTTTCGGTGAGCGAGGTACAGAAATAAAAGTGCGGAGATAGAGCCGTTCCAATGCGTTTTCGCACACTGCTGCTGACCTTCCTGATCACGGTCGCTTTCGCGCCCGCCGCCAACGCCGCCCTGACCGGCGGCCGGGTGGAGGGCGTGGTGGTGGCCGAGCGCACGCCCCAACTGGGGGCGATCGTGATCGTCACTCCGGTCGAGCGGCCGGGCAGCCCGCTGCGCCTGGTCACCGACGCCCGCGGCCTGTTCACCTCGGCGACGCTCGTGCCGGGCCTTTATTCCGTTCGCGTGCGCGCGGCCGGTTTTCTGCCCGCGTTCCAGCCCCGCGTCCGGGTAAGTGAGAACCATCTGACGCTGCTGCGCATCGAGCTGGGGTCGCTGTTCTCCACGATCGAGCAGTTGCGTCACGATCCCCGCCCGGGCCAGGACCCCGACGAGTGGAGTTGGGTGCTGCGCTCGGCATCCGCCACGCGCCCAGTGCTCCGCTACGCGGGCGGCAAGGTGACGGCGAGCGACCAGGCCGAGCGTGACGCCCACGCCGCGCACGGCCGCGCCGAACTCACCGCCGGCTCGCTTTCCGCCTGGTCCCCGGCCAATACCCAGCCCGTCGGCACCAGCTCGTTCCTCTACGATCAGGGATTCGGAGACGGGAACCGCCTGCTGGTCGCCGGCATCGTCGGCTACGAGCATTCGCCCAGCGCCGGCGTGGCCGCCACCTGGATACGCTCGATCGGGGACGGCTCGGGCGCCACCAGTTCCACCACCATCATTTTCCGGCAATCGCAGCTTGGGCCCAACGGCCCGAGCTTCCGCGGCGTCGAAATCGACTCGATCCAGAAGCTTCAGATCGGCGACCGCGCCGAACTCGATTACGGCGGCCGCTACATCGTCGCCACTCTCGGCGGCACGGCGTCGATGGCCCGGCCCGACGTCCGGTTGCGCGTCAAGCCCGCCCCCGGCTGGACCGCTTCCGTGCTGGTCGGCTCGGACCCGAACGAGAACGATGCAAACAATGCAAACGATCCACTCGACGCCCTGAACAGTTTCACGACGCCGGTCGAAGCCCAGGGACGGCTTGCGCTCGACCGCGCCTGGCATGAGGAAGTCGGCGTCGACCGGGCGCTCGGCCCGGATGCCGCGCTCTCCGCCGCGGTGTTCCACGACACCGAGAGTCACGCCGCGATTTTCGGCCGCGGGCCGTTCTTCGATTACAACACGATCGCCGATCCGTACTCGGATTCGTTCGTCTACAACGGCGGCGGCATGGCGAATTGGGGAGCCCGGGTCGGTTACAAACGCAAGCTTTCGACGCACTGGCAGGCGGCGCTGCTCTACGACTGGTCCCGCGCGCTGGCGCCCGGCTCGAACGATCTGACCGCCGAGTCGCTGCAGCGGATGATCGTCGCCCAGCGGCGCGATCTGGTGGGCGGCCAGCTCCGCGGGCTCATCGAGCGCACCGGCACCGAGGTTTCCGCCGGCTACGAATGGGTGAACGGCGCGATCCTCACGCGGCCCGATCCTTACGGCGCGGCCCTTACCGGAATCGATCCCTATCTGAACGTGAGCGTGCGGCAGCCGCTGCCGAATTTCCTGTGCTGCCGCATCGTCGCGTTGATCGACGTGCGCAATCTGCTGGCTCAGGGTTACGTCAGTCTGGAAACCGGCGACGGACGCGCCATTCTCATTCCGGCCGCCCGCGCCATTCGCGGAGGTTTTGCCGTCCAGTTCTGACGGCAGGGAACCGGCACGGCAGGCGATTTTCCCTTCGGGCCCTTCGGCGGCCGATCTTTCTCGCCCGGCGGCCCGTCGCCATCCGCGCTGAATGACGATGCAAACGCGAACCAATTCGTTCGGCACGGCACCGGGCGGGATGTTCCGGCCGTCGCTGTCGGTGCGGCTGCAGGCGGTGACCCTGGCCCTGCTGACGATCGCGGCGATCGTCTTCGCCGTCCTCAATTTCCAGCAGCGGCGGCATTTCAATCTTCCCGATGACGGCGTCGTGTGGTGGGACGCCGCCGCGGGCGTGACCGCCCGCCAGGTGACGCCGGGCTCCGCTGCGGCCAAGGCCGGGATCGAGCCGGGCGACGTGCTCGTCGCCATCAGCGGCGCCCCGGTCACCCGCGCGACCGACGTCACGCGCGACCTCTACCGCGCCGGCCTCTGGCGCCAACTGAACTACCGCGTCCTCCGGCAGGGCGAGTCGATGGTCGTGCCGGTGGTCACCGAGCCGGCCCCGAAACCGCTGACGGCCGAGAATTTTCTCCGCCTCGTGGGCCTGGTCTATCTGCTGATCGGCCTGTTCATTTTCGTCCGGCGATGGAACGCGCCGCGCGCCGTCCACTTCTATCTGTTCTGCCTGGTTTCGTTCATCCTCTACAGCTTCCACTATTCGGGCAAGCTCTCGACGTTCGATACCGAAGTCTACTGGGCGAATGTCGTCGCGCTGCTGCTCCAGCCCGCGCTGCTCGTCCATTTCGCGATGGTGTTCCCGTACAGTCCGCGGCGGTCGCGGCTGCGTGCGGGACTGATTTACACGGTGCCCGCGGCGCTCGTCGCGCTGCACGCAAGCGTGGCGGCGGGCCTGTTCGGGTTCTCGCCCTGGCTCGGCTCGCGTTGGACGCTCGACCGGATCGAGCTCGCCTACATGGGAATCTTCTCGCTGGCCGCCGCGGCGCTCTTTTTCCGCAACTACCGCCGCGCGACCGCGGGCCTGGTGCGCCAGCAGCTGAAACTGGCGACGGCCGGCGTCGTGGCGGGAATCGTGCCCTTCCTGTGCGGCTACGTCGTGCCGTATCTGGCCGGGGCGACGATGCGGCCGTGGATGAATCTGTGGGTGCTGTCGCTCGCGCTCGTGCCGCTCGGCTTCGGCTACGCGATCATCCGCTACCGGCTGATGGACGTCGACATCATGTTCCATCGCGGCCTCGCGTATACGGCCGCGACCGCCGGCGTGGTCGGCGTCTATTTCGCGCTGGTGGCTGCGATCGGCTTGATGTTCCACACCGCCTGGACCACCGGGCCGGCCGGCGTGCTCCTGGCCATCGTCTCGGCCGCGTTCCTCTTCGAGCCGCTGCGTGACTGGGTCCAAGAGCGGCTGGACCGCTTCTTCTATCGCGACCGCCTCGATTACCGCCGCACGCTCGTCGAGTTTGGCCGCACGCTGACGGCCGGCGTGCACCTCAAGCCGATGCTGGCTTCGATGCTCGATCGCGTGTCCCAGGCCCTGCTGGTCGATCGCCTCGCCATCTTCGTCGAGGAGGACGCGGCCCAGCCAGGGCGCTTCACCTTGGCGCGGTCGATTGGCGTCGGCTGGGACGGCTCGCTCGATCTCCGTTTCCTCGACCGGCTCGACGCCGAAGGCCGCGGCTATCTCTTTTTCGAACCGACCGACGCCCCGGGGCTCGATCCCGAGGAGCGGCGCACGGTCGGCCAGCTCGGCCTCAACTATTTCCTCGCCTGCCGCGTGCATGATCGCACGGTCGCCGTGCTCGGCCTCGGCAAGACCGTCGACGGCGATTACCTCTCGAGCGACGACCTCGGCCTGCTCTTCACCATGGCCGGCTATATCGCCATCGCCATCGAGAACGGCCGCCTCTACTCCTCGCTCGAGCAGAAGGCCAGCCAGATCGAGCACCTCAAGGACTTCAGCGAGAACATCGTCGAGTCGCTCTCGGTCGGCGTCCTCACCACCGATCTCGACGGCCGCATCGAGAGCTGGAACAGCTTCCTCGAGCAGCGCTTCGCCGTCAGCCGCGATGGCGCGCTCGGCCGCCTGGCCGAAGACGTGCTCCCGCCCGAGCTGGCCGCCGAAATCGCCCTTTCCGACGGCTCCGAACTCGGCGGCGTGGTCACCATCTACAAGCTTTCGCTCCCGGCGGCCACGGGCGAGATCGTCGTCAACGTCGCCATCGCTCCGCTCCGGGGCAAGGCCGGCGAGAAGCTGGGGCGCCTGGTCCTTCTCGACGACATCACCGAGCGCGTGCAGCTCGAAGAGCAGATGCGCCAGACCGAGAAGCTGAGTTCGCTCGGCCTGCTCGCCGCCGGCGTCGCGCACGAGGTGAACACGCCGCTCGCCGTCATCTCCAATTACGCCCAGATGCTCGCCCGCCAGATCGGCACCGACGATCCGCGGCAGATGCTGGTCGACAAGATCGTGAAGCAGACCTTCCGTGCGAGCGAGATCACATCGAACCTGCTCAATTTCTCCCGCGCCGCCAGCGCCACCTTCGCCGACGTCGATCTGAACGCCGTGATCCGCGACACGCTGGCGCTCGTGCGCCATCCGCTCGGCTCCTCGCAGATCCAGGTGGAACTGCTGCTCGATTCCGATTTGCCGGCGATCTTCGGAAACGCGAACCGGCTGCAGCAGGTGTTTCTGAACCTGTTCCTGAACGCGCGAGACGCGATGCCTTCCGGCGGCCGGCTCACCGTCGTCTCTTCGCGCTCCAACTCCCACGTCGAGGTCCACGTCTCCGATACCGGGCACGGCATCCGGCCCGAGCACGTGAACCGCGTCTTCGATCCCTTCTTCACCACCAAGATTCCGGGACAGGGCACCGGTCTCGGGCTGGCCGTCAGCTACGGCATCATCCGCGAGCACGGCGGCAAAGTGGAGCTCGAGTCGCACCCCGGACGCGGCACCAGCTTCCGCCTGGAGTTCCCCGCTCCCCGGAAAGAGGTCCATGCCTGAGCCCGCAATCCTGGTTGTCGATGACGAACCCGAAATCCGGGAAGGCCTCCAGCTTCTGCTCGGTTCCGAAGGCTACGAGGTAACGCTGGCCGATTGCGCCGAAGCGGCTCTCGCCCGCCTCGACGAGCGGCCCTTCGACGTGCTCCTGCTCGACGTCAGCCTGCCCGACCGCAACGGCATCGATCTCCTCAAGGACATTCACGGGCGCGACCCCTCCCTCTCGATCATCCTGATCACCGCCTACGGCTCGATCAACATGGCGCGCGAGGCGTTCAAGAGCGGCGCGCTCGACTACATCACGAAACCCTGGTCGAACGACGAGCTGCTCGCGCAGATCTCCCAGGCGATCGATACGCGACGCCTGCGCGAGGAAAATCTCCAGCTCAAGCGCGCCTTCAAGCAGCGCTACAACTTCCCGAACATCATCGGCAAGAGCGACAAGGTGCTGGCCATGCTCGATCTCGTGCGCCAGGTCGCTCCCTCGCGGTCCACGGTCCTGATCTATGGCGAAAGCGGCACCGGGAAGGAGCTGATCGCCAAGGCCATTCACGCCGCCTCGCCACGCGCCGAGCGGCCGTTCGTGCCGATCAATACCGGCTCGATGCCGGTCGATCTGCTCGAATCCCTGCTGTTCGGCCACGTCCGCGGCGCGTTCACCGGAGCCGTCGCGCCGAAGAAGGGCCTGTTCGAAGTCGCCGATCAGGGAACGCTGTTCCTGGACGAAATCTCGACGATCGGCCCGGAAACGCAGGCAAAACTGCTGCGGGTGATTCAGGAACGCGAGTTCATGCGCCTCGGCGGCACGGAAACCATCAAGACCGACGTGCGTATCCTCGCCGCGTCGAACGCCGATCTGGCGACCATGGTTCGCGACGGCCGCTTCCGCGAAGATTTGTATCACCGGCTGAACGTCATCAACATCCAGTTGCCGGCGCTGCGCGAACGCAAGGAAGATGTCCCGCTCCTCGTGGTCCATTTCCTCGCCTATTACTGCCACGAGAACCAGAAGCCGGAGCGCCAGTTCACGCCCGCCGCCATGCGCCTGCTCATTGATTACGACTGGCCGGGGAACATCCGCGAACTCGAGAATGTGGTCGAGCGCGCCGTCGTCCTCTCAAGCACCGAATGGATGGGACCGGACCTGCTGCCGGAAACTGTACGCACCCGCGAACTTTTGCCCGGCGTTCGCCTGCCCGCGCCCGCGCTGCTCAGCGCCGGCGCTTCCGCCGCGGGAACCTTCGGCGCGCCCGGCTCCGTCGCCCAGCCGCCAAGTCTCGCCACGATCCTCGAAGAGGTCGAGCGAAAGCTGATCCTCGACATGCTCGAACGCACCGCCTGGAACCAGACCGAAGCCGCCGAGCGCTTCCAGATCCCTCTTTCCACCCTGAATCAGAAAATCAAGCGCCTCGGCATCGATCCCCGCCGCCGCAGCCGCAACGCCGCCGCAACCGGCGATTCCGAGGCCGAAACCCCCGCCGCCAGCGCCCGCGCCGCCGTCCGCGACTGATTTTGCCTCACCGCTATCCTTGGAAATAGGGCACGGCTCCCCCGCCGGGCTTTTTCCATTTGCCAAATATGAATTCCCGCTCGCCCGGCCTCAGGCACCAGGGTGGCTTGCGGTGAACTCGCTCTCACTTTACTTGTACGCGTACCCTCAGGAGCGCTAATCCCATCTTTGCGGCATTCCAGCTTACGATTCCCCTGGAGGTCTTCTGCCGTGGGTGTTGAACCTACAACTGCGTGGCGCGCGCGGAGCGATGGCCCGTCTGGGGCGAGCGACGAGTTAATTGTCCGTGCGTCCGCTCATCCCGCGTCGCCGGCGAGTGCTCACTTTCGTGGGAGGGAAAATGCAGGTTAAGCCGAGGGCCTTGCCTCATACTTTGGCGTTGACTACTGCGGTGCTCCTCGTCTCGGTTAATGCCCCGGTGTTTTGCACTCAAAGGCCTGCACAGCAAATCACCCTCGGCCTTCGCATCACATCGCCCGCTGGGGGCACAGTCGTCCATTCGGGAGAGGCGATCACCGTTACGGTCGCGCCCTTGCCGGGCATTCATCCCTCCTTCGTGGGCCTCCTGGCGAAGTTTCCCCTCGAGGTGAGCGCCTGCGCGAGCCAGCCTTGCCACCAGTTCACGCTAACCGTCCCGGCGACGATCGCCCGCGCGGGAGTCTACTCCATCAATGCCATTGGCGCCGTCGGCGCACCTGGAGCAGGCTCGGTTGTCGCCTCCGGTACGAAGGATCTTGACGTCGAGCCATCGGCAGCCATCACAAACCTCAACATCAATCTCCTATCCCTCGTCTTCCAGCACGCGGGAGAGAGGTTTCCCCTGATAGTCCGAGGCGGCTTTGCTGATGGCACATCTATGGACATCTTTCTTCAGCCGGTAAAGGCTCTATTCCCAGCCGCGTCGCGATTCGCCTGGCCGTCGCGAGCCGCGCTTCAGCGATCTCGCCAATAGCTCGTCCAGCGGCTTCCAGAATTTCCTTGGAGGCCGTTCGCGGCGTGCCTCCTGCGAAAGGGGGCTCGGGAGCATACTCGATGGCAAGCTGGATTTGCTGAGCAATACGATCTCCGCACAGCAGCGCCGCCAGCCGTAGCGCACCGTCGAGCCCCGCAGTGACGCCGGCAGCGCTGACCATCTTCCCGTCGACCACCACGCGCTCTTCGACCGGTATCGCGCCGAAATAAGGCAAAAGGTGAAAAGCCGACCAATGAGTGGTTGCCCGGACGCCTCGCAGCAGGCCGGCGGCTCCACAGATCAGGGCGCCGGTGCAGACAGAAAAGACGAATCGGGCGCTTGCGGCTTGGTCCCGCAGGAAAGCGAGCGTGACCTCATCGTCCATCAAGGCTTGCTGCCCATAGCCGCCTGGGACCAGCAAGACGTCGAGGCGGGGCGCCTCCGCGAATGATTCTTCCGGTGTCAGAATCAGGCCGTGAACGTCACGAACCGGCCGTTTTTCCTTCGCGATCACGTGAAATCGAGCGCCCGGCAAGCGCGCGAGTACCTCGAAGGGGCCGGTGAAATCGCTCTGATCGACGTCCGCAAAAATCACGCCGCCGATATCGAGACTCTCTGACTCACTGGACATGGTCATGGATTCCACCACCACGCTCGGTGCCGCAGGCTGGCCCGGATCAGGTACCGAAGCATCTTGAATTCCCACTTGCGGTCTCACTCGCAGAAGATCTTCACCTTCTTGCCGTTGCCCTTCTCAATGTCCACGTGCAGCTCTTCGAGCGCCTTGGCCAAATCCTCGTCGTTGAGCGCCGAGAGGGCGGCAAGGTCGATGCCTTGCTCGCTCAGGCGGTCGCTCACCCGGCGCGGCAGCACGGCCAGCAGGCGCGAACCGGTGCGCGTGAACGCCAGCGGCACTCGCACGTTCACATTGTCTTCGCCCGGCCGCTCGACCTGTATGCGCAAGTAACGCGGCTTCTTCGGAGGCGCAGAGTTTTCAGCCGACGGTGCGGTGCCTGCTGACATCCCCTCCGGCGCTCCACCCGAAATCTTGTCGAGGAGCCGTTCGGCGTCCTCGGCGCTGATTTTTCCCTCTGCCAGCATCTCCAGAATCTTTTTCCTTTCCTCGGACATGTGTCTCTCCTTTCCGGATCTCAACTGAGCTTTTCGAGCGCTTCCTCGACCGTCAGTTCGCCTCGTGAAAGCTGCTCGAGCACGTACAGGTTCGGCGAGGGAGCCTCGAACGTCTTGTCGAGCGCGGCGGCAATCGCATTCAACCGGTTCTTCACCGTCGGGTAGCTGATCCCGAAAACGCTCTCCATCTTTTTGATCGAGCCGTGATGGCGCACGAAAGCGATCACAAACGCCTGCTCCTCCGGCCCCAGCTTCCCCAAAGGCGACAACTCGAATTCCCCGTCCATCCCCAGCCCACACCCCGGACAAACCATCCGGGAAACCTTCAGCGGCTCGCGGCACTCGGGACAAACAGCCTTGGAAATATCCATTGCCCACCTCAAATAACAAATGTAGCTTATCAGCGTAAATTAATAATGTCAATAGCGATCTTCACTTACTTAATCGCGTTACTGATGATGATTAATTTTTGGAAGTTCGTCCTGCTTTTACGTGGCACGGGCACTCCTGCCCGTGCGCCCTTGCCCGTCACAGCCTCCCAGCTCCGCTCCGACACCCGAAACCGAAGACACAACGACCCTATCTCCCCTAAAAACAGGGAGTTCGTCTCTTCCATCAGGAATGTTCGGGGAAACGCTCTTCCAGCTAGCTTCCCGGCCGCTTCCAGCCGACCGGCAGCAATGTATTCGATAGGTCGTTCGTCGAAAGGTCGACCCCGCTCAGATCGGTTTCCCGGAGGATGGTGGTCGTGAGATCGGCCCCGCGGAAATCGGCCCCTTGAATCTTGGCGTCGCGCAGGTTCGAGGCGCGGAGATTCGCACGGCAGAGCTTCGCTCCGGAGAGGTCCGCGCGGAAAAATTCGATCCCGCCGAGCTGCGCGTCGGTGAGGTCTGCGCCCACCAGCACGGCTTCGGTCATGTCGGCGTTCCGGAGGTCGGCCCCGCGAAGATCGGACTCGCTCAGATCGGCGCCGGAAAGTCGTGCGCCGCGTAAATCGGCTCCAGCCAGGCGCGCGCCGCGCAAATCGGCGTGGGGAAGGATGGCGCGCGAAAGATCGGCATTGCGGAGGTCGGCTTTGCGCAGGTCGGCGCGAACGCCGCCCTCGCGACCCCGTGTAAATTCCAGATGCGCCTCGAGAATCTTCTCGAGCGATTTCCCTTCATGTCGTACCGAGCGCGGACTGCGCAATGTAGGTCCTTTCCAACAGGCGCGAAACCGGCCCGTTGCTCAATCTGTTCTCAATTTCCTGCCGTCCTATTTTACTGAAAACCGGGAAATATGCCTTCCCGCCCGGACTGTGCTAGTTTTGAAGGCAAGCATGAGTCACGCTGGCCGCATACGTGCCCGCTGCTGCGCCTCGCTCACCGCGGTTCTGTTCCTCGTCGTGTGCTGCGCGGGATCGAATCTGCGCGCCGCGCAGGACGGCCAGGGCGAGGGCGCCGAGCGCGTGAGCGAAGTCGTGGCCACGCTGGCTTCGGGCCAGGTGACGATCGTCGCCGCCCACGATGGCCTGGTGGTCACCGCCGTCGGCAACCAGTTCGAGCGTGACGACCTGCCTCCGCTCATCGTTCCGCTGGGCAGCCAGGATCTCGCCGTCGTGCTCGGCGCGGCCGATTGGATCAAGCCGCCGCCCGGCGAGCGCACGTTGTTGCGCCTCGACCGCCAGCTTCCGCGGTTGATTCAGGGCTTTGCCGCCAATGCGCCGCACCTGACCTCCGGCGCCAATATTTCCAACCTCGAAAAGGTCGGCCTCGCCGCGCTCGATCCGCTGCGTAGGGCTGCCCGCAACCTGCACGCGCAAATCCACTTGCCCGAGGACCTGCCCATCGTCGAGATTCTGCTCGTCCATCAGCCGCGCGACGATGCGCCCACCGTCTGGGATCTGACCTACTGGATCCATCAGCGATTTCTTCAGGAAAATTTCTGGGATACCGAAATCGAGCGCCCGCGTTCGGCCCAGCTTTTTCCCAATAAGGAGAATCGCACCGGCATCGTCGAGGTCAGCTATCCGCCCGATGCCCGCTCGTCCAGCCTCACGGCCTGGCTCTCCCAGCCCACCGGCCGCCTGGCCCAGGACATCGAAACCGATTCGAAGCTGTCCAAGGCGCAGAAACAGATTGCCGCGGGAGACGCGCGCAAAGTCCACCTGGCCGAACTCGCCCCCATCGTCAAGGCGGCGCTCGAAAGCACCGCCCCGGCCTCGAAGACGAAGGCGATGGCCGAAATCGACTCCACTCGCGGGTTCTCGTGGGTCATCGCGCCGCCAATGTCTTCCGCGCCAAAGCGCCCGGCCGGCGCGCCGACGCTCAATCCCATCCCGCACTGATCCGCCGCCCGAACGCTACTTCTTGCCCGCCGCCAGCTTCTCCTTCAGTCGGGCGCTTTTCTCCTCGACCGAGCGCGCCAGTTCCTTTTTGTGCGCCAGCAGTTTCCCGGCAAGCTCCGCATCGCCAAGCGCAAGTACCTGCGCCGCGAAAATCGCCGCGTTGCGCGCGCCCGCCTTGTCGAGCGCCATCGTCGCCACCGGAACGCCCGCCGGCATCTGCACCGTGGCCAGCAGCGCGTCAAGGCCGTTCAGTGACGTCGCCGTCAGCGGCACCGCGACCACCGGCAGCGTCGTCAGCGAAGCGACCACGCCGCCCAGATGCGCCGCGCCCCCCGCGCCGACGATGAAGAGCCGGATTCCGCGCCCCGGCGCGGCGTTTACGAAATCGTGAAGGCGCGCGGGCGAGCGATGCGCCGACAGCACCTCCATCTCCGAACCGATACCGAACGATTCGAGCTGCGCGGCCGCCTCGGCCATCACCGCAAGATCGGAATCCGAGCCCATCAGGATCGCCACCCGCGGCGCGGAAACGGAAGATGCGTTCACAGTCCCTCCTCTTTCACCTAAAAATATCTGCAAGATGACGTGCTACTTCTTTCCTATATCTTTTCGATAATGCACGCCGTCGAAATGGATCCGCGCAGCGGCGGCGTACGCTCGCGCCGCGGCCGACCCCAGATCCGGCCCCGCGGCCGTCACGCCAAGCACCCGTCCGCCCGCCGTCGCATATCCGCCATCGCGGGCGCGCGTGCCGGCGTGGAAAACCACCACTTCGCCGCCCGCTTCGGCCTCCGCGAGTCCTGTGATCGGTTTCCCCGTCTCGTAATGCCCGGGGTAGCCTCCCGACGCCAGCACCACGCATACGCTTGCGGCGGGGCTCCAGCGGCCGACGATGCGGTCGAGTTTCCCCTCCGCGGCGGCGTCAAGGGACTCAGCGAGGTCGAAATCCATCCGCGCGACAATCGCCTGGCATTCCGGGTCTCCCATACGGCAATTATATTCGAGGACTTTGGGACTATCGGCGGTGAGCATCAGCCCGCAATAGAGGAAACCGACGTAAGGAGAGCCCTCACGAGCCATTCCGTCGAGTGTCGGCCGGACGACTTTTTCGACGATGTGCCTTTCGAGAGCCTCCGGGACCATTCCGTCGATCGAATACGCTCCCATTCCACCCGTGTTCGGCCCTTCGTCACCGTCAAAGGCGCGCTTGTGGTCCCGGGCCGGCGCAAGCGCCAGGATATGCTCGCCATCGGCCAGGACGATGAAGGACAGCTCCTGACCCTCAATTGCCTCTTCCAAAAGGACTTGGCTACCAGCTTCACCAAACTCCCGGTCGTCCATCAGCCGCGAGAGGAATGCCTGCGCTTCATCCCGCGAACTCGCCACCAGCACGCCTTTGCCGGCACAGGGTCCGTCGGCCTTGATGACAAACGGGCAATCCAGCCGGTCGACGGCAGCGTGAGCCTCGGCTGCGGAGTTGTAAATGCCGTAAATTCTTGCAGTTGGAATACCTTGCCGCTCGAGAAACTCCTTGGCGAAAATCTTGCTGCCTTCAAGCCGCGCCGCCGCCCGCGTGGGTCCGACGATCCGGAGCCCTCGCGCGGCAAATTGGTCCGTCAAGCCGTCAACAAGAGGCTGTTCGGGGCCGACAACGGTGAGATCCGGCCGTAATCTGGCCGCCAGATTCACGAGAGCTGCCGTATCGGCCACCGATACCGGAAGGCATTCGGCTTGGCGCGCCATTCCATCGCTGCCGGGAGCGCACCACACGTGCTCGACGCGCGGAGATTGCGCGAGCTTCCAGAACGAGCGCGTGCTCGCGTCCTCCGCCGCCGATGACCAGGATCTTCATCGCAAGACCTGAAACCTTAATTCGACGGAATCGACCCTGTCAACTTCCGAAAGAAATACCTGGCGAAGTCGGGCGATTGCGCTACGATTTCCTCGCAAATCCCGGCAAAACACGGAGCGCGAAACGAGCATGCCCAGGCGAGACGACGAATCAAAGCTGACGACGCCCGATGTCGAAGCTGCCTTGGCGCCCGCGCAAGTGATTGCGACGCTCCGCGCTTTTGAAGTCGATATCCCGGAATCGCTGGCCGCGCGCATCGGCGATTACGTCAGGCTTTTGCTCCGCTGGAACCAAAAAGTGAGTTTGACCACCGTTACGGCGCCACAGGAGATCCTCACGCGGCATTTTGGCGAATCGCTGTTCGGCGCGCGTGCAGCGGGGATCGAAGCTGGCCGCCTGCTCGACGTCGGCTCTGGGGCAGGGTTTCCAGCGCTGCCGATTGCGATGTTCGCCCCGGCCATCCACGAGACGCTGCTCGAGCCCAACATAAAAAAGGCGGCTTTCCTGGCCGAAGCCTGTCGCCAACTGGGTCTGGTCGAGCGCGTACATGTCGTTCGCGATCGCCTCGAAGAATTCCCGGCACCGGAAACAGGCTTCAATTTCGTGACGAGCCGCGCAGTCCGCGTAACAGCGGCATTTCTCGAGAAATGCGGCGAAATGTTAACCGACTCCGGCAAATTGGTCCTTTGGCTGGGTCAGGAGGACATCGCTTCCGTAAGGGAGAATCGGGACTGGTCGTGGGCCGAGCCGGCACGAATCCCCGGCTCCGAGCGCCGATTTGTCGTTTGGGGCGCGCCTGTCCGCGGCAGCGTTCCACGTGGAACATGAGAAGGGAACTGCCTGCGGGCTGCCGAGACGAGCCGAAAATCCGCCCGTTCTCACGACATCCCTTACACCGTGTTATCAGAACATCCTTTACACTTCGCGCTCACCGCGCGTTCCACGTGAAACAACTTGCTGAAAAGGGCGCAAAGCCAGAGCGGACTGGGCTATCAGGACATCCTCCTTTACACTCGCGCAACCGCCAGTGCTAACAAAGCCGGTTTGCCTCCCCAGCAATGTTTCACATGAAACGGAATTGTTACTTTCTCCGCTATTTGGTACATTTCATTGAAAATCTGGCGGGAGGAACTTTTGGGCCGAATCATTGCCGTCGCCAACCAGAAGGGCGGCGTTGGCAAAACAACCACCGCAATCAACCTAGCGGCGTCTCTCGCCTCCAAAAACCTCAAAATCCTCCTCCTCGATTGCGATCCGCAGGCCAACGCGACCTCCAGCCTCGGTTTTGGCCGCGATCCCGCCCGCCGCTCCCTCTATAACGTCATCATCCTCTCCGAGCCGCCATCCGCCATCATTCAGAAAACTTCGCTCGAATCGCTCGAACTCCTCCCCTCCGACAAGAACCTTGCCGGCGCCACAATCGAGCTCGTCGAGGCCGAAAGCCGCGAATTCCGCCTGAAACAGGCTATTGAGCCCCTGAAATCCTCCTACGATTTCATCCTGATCGATTGCCCCCCGGCGCTCGATCTGCTCACTCTCAACGCCCTGGCCGCCAGCGACGCCGTCCTCATCCCGATCCAGTGTGAATATCTGGCTCTCGAAGGCGTTTCCGAGCTCCTCGACACGCTCATGCGCATCCGCCGAAACCTGAACCAGAATCTCGAGGTCGAGGGCATCGTCCTCACCATGTACGACGAGCGCCTTACCCTCTCGCGCCAGGTTGCCGCCGATTTGCGCAGTTTTTTCGGCTCCCAGGTTTTCCAAACGGTGATTCCCCGCAACGTGCGCCTGGCCGAAGCCCCCAGCCACGGAAAGCCGATCCTGCAATACGATCCTGCAAGCCGCGGCGCCACCAGCTACATCCAGCTCGCCGAGGAGGTAATCGCGAATGACCAGAAACGCCCTGGGCAGGGGTCTGAACGCCCTAATCAGGCCGCCTGAACCTGAACCTCCTGTCGCCGAACCCGCTCCTCCGCCCGTGCGGAGCGAGGCGCCCACGAACGAAGTTCCGATCGATCTGATCGATCCGAACCCCTATCAGCCGCGAACGCAGTTTCGCGAGGAAGCCTTGCGCGAGCTGGCCGATTCGATTCTCTCCGAAGGCATCATTCAGCCCCTCGTTCTGCGCAAGAACGGCCCAAGATTCCAGATTATCGCCGGCGAACGCCGCTGGCGCGCCGCGCAACTTGCCGGCTTGAGCCGCGTTCCGGCCGTGGTTCGCGAAATCCCCGAAACGCAGGCCCTCGAGATCACCCTCGTCGAAAATATTCAACGCGAGGACCTGAGCCCGATCGAGCAGGCCAAGGCCTTCGAGCGCCTGACCGAAGAATTCGGATTCACCCAGGAAGAGGTGGCGCGCCGCACCGGCAAAGACCGCGCGACGATCGCCAATACGCTGCGCCTGTTGAAGCTGGAGGGTCCCATCCGCGAACTGATCGATCATGGCCGCCTGAGCGCGGGCCATGGCCGCGCGCTGCTCGCGATCGAGGACAAGCGCCTGCGCCTCGCCCTCGCCGAGCGCGCCGCCCGCGGCCGCCTGAACGTTCGCCAGATCGAGCGTTTTGCCGCCCGCCGCCGCGATCGCCCCGCTCCCGCCGCCGCTCCGGTCGACCCGAACGTTCGCGCGGCCATCGAGGAATTGCAGCGAACCCTCGGAACGCGCGTCGTCTTGCGCCCCAAGCGCGGCGCGCGCCCGGGCCTGCTCACCATCGAATACTACGACGAGCAGCAGCTCATCGGTCTCTACGACCGTCTGCTCGGCCGTGGCGCGGCGGGAGGATATTAGCTAAAAGCTATGGCATCCGCGCTCAAGTTTTTCACCCGTGGGGAAGGGCCCGACTGGACCGGGTTCCTCGATCGCGAGGCCCGCGTCCGCGGCACCCTCGAGGTCCCCGGCACGTTTCGCCTCGACGGAACGCTCGAGGGCAGGATTCTCTCGAACCATGCGCTGGTACTCGGGGAAACGGCCGACGTCGAGGGCGAAATCGAGGGAGTGCGGGTCGAAATCTACGGCCAGTTTCGAGGAACGCTCCGCGCAAGCGAGCGCGTGCAAATCCATTCGGGAGCCGCGGTCACCGGCGACCTGTACACACCCTGCCTCGTTCTCGAACCCGGCGGCCGCTTCGACGGCCAATGCTACCTGAATCAGGGCGGAGAGCCCGCCGACGCCCTCCTCGTGCCCATTCGAGCAAACGCGCGGGAAGAAAAGCCGGAAGGAAGCAGCGAAACCTAGCCTTTCCTGGCAAACGGTCACTGTCGCCGCAAGAATCACGAAGCAGCACGAAATGCTTCTCCCCGACGGCCAGCCCGCACGTGTCAGGAGAACCTTCCCGCAACCCGCCTGCGGGCCGAAGCCCTTCGGCGGGCGTAGGCCCGAACACGCTGAGACAGAGTGGCCCACGAAGCCGGCCTAGATCTCGCCGCCGCTCCGTGTAATGCGCGGCAGGATCGCATAGAACGCCCCGACAAACGCATGCCGCCCGCTGAAATCCGCCGACAGATCCTCCGACGGCGCCAGACAAGTGATCCACCAGCTCGACCGGTCTCCCCGCTTCACGAATTCCCAGCAATATCCCGGCACACCGATCATCGTGATTTCCCTGGTATTGGCCAGTCGATAGCCGCGCCGGTCCTGGATTTCGACCTGCACTTCGGTCCAGATATTCGCGTTGAACGGCGCATTCTTTTCCGTGTGCATGGGCAGGAAGACGACCGTCGGGGTCATCTGCCGCAGCGGAATGTGGAGCATGCGTTCGAGCGTGAGGCTTTCGCCGTGCCGCATGGCGAACCAGCCGGCGGGCACCGGGATGCGCCAGCCGCGGTAATTGGCCGCTTTTCCGTAGACCGCGTGCCAGCCCAGCCCTGCCAGTTCCGGCAGGAAAATGGCGATGGCAACGAGCGTCGCGATCGCGGCGCCGGCCAGCAGACGAGAGCGTAGGGAGTGGACTTCCACTCCAAAAATTTTATCCCATTGGCCGCCGCGGCAGCCAGTCACCCGGCGCGCGGCGGCGCCTAATCGCTATCGCCTGACAAGGTATAATGCCTTCTTTCATGTACGGGACCCGGCCACCGGGCGGCAGGCCGGGCCGCGGCGTGAACGTTGCCGGATCGGTCGAACGGCAACAGCGTGGAGGAGAAGACTTTGGCGGACAAGGTGCGTTTGACCTCGATGGCCAAAGCGGCCGGTTGAGCGGCGAAGCTGAGTCCAGGTTTGCTGGACTTGGTTTTGCGGCGGCTGCCGCGCCCGGAGGACCCGAATCTGCTCGTTGGGTACGACACGAGCGATGACGCCGGGGTGTATCGACTCACCGGCGAAATGGCCCTGGTCGAAACGGTCGATTTCTTCACGCCGATTGTCGACGATCCTCGCGAGTTCGGCCGGATCGCCGCCGCGAATTCCTTGAGCGACGTCTACGCCATGGGCGGCCGCCCGCTCGTCGCGCTCACGATCATCGGCTTTCCCGCCGCCGGTTCGCCTGAACTCATGGAAGAAATCCTCCGCGGCGGAATCGAGAAAATGACCGAAGCCGGCTGCGCGATTGCCGGCGGCCATTCGGTCCGCGACGAAGAGCTGAAATTCGGCTACGCCGTCACCGGCATCGTCGATCCGCGCCGCGTGTGGCGAAACGTCGGCGCGCGGCCAGGAGACGCGCTGCTCTTGACGAAACCGGTAGGAACCGGCGTGATCGCGACGGCGCTCAAGAGCGGCCAGGCGAGCGCGGAATCGGTCGACGCCGCCGTCCGCTCGATGACGCGCCTCAATCGCGACGCCGCCGAAGCCCTGCGCGAAATCGAAACCGGAGCGGACAAATCGCCCGTTCACGCCGTCACCGATGTCACCGGATTCGGCGTCCTCGGCCACGCGCGCGAAATCGCCATCGGCAGCGACGTTTCCATCGAAATCGAATACGCCCGCATCGAATATCTGCCCGGAGCGGTCGAGGCGGCGCGATCGGGGCACCTCGCCGGCGGTCTGAAATCGAATCGCGAATTTCTCGAGGGCTGCGTCGAGTTCGACGACTCCGTCCACGAGGATTACCGCCGCCTGCTCTTCGATCCGCAGACCTCCGGCGGCCTGCTAATCGCCATCGATGCCGCCGCGGCGCAGCAGGCCATCGAAGCGCTCGAGCGCCGCTCCGTTCCCGCGCGGCAAATCGGGAGGGTCGTTTCCAGGAAATCCCCGTTGCTCCGCGTAGGCTAGCTCGATTTTTTCTGCCGGCGTGGCAGGGGCACTCCTGCCCGTGCGGTTTTGGCGAAGACGCGCGATGATCGAGCCGCGGGAATTGCGGAAAGGCGCACGAGCTGAACAATCCGCGTGCCAACTCCGCTTTTCGTAAGGGCATGGCTTCAGCCGTGCCGCAAGCAACGTCTTATCAACGCGGCTTCAGCCGCCGAGGGTTCAGGGGGTCGGGTGCCCCAGGCTTCGGTTTTAAGCCTGGGGATTTTGCCCGCGACCTGCCCGGCATCTGAGCGGCAAGGGCTCGGCTTCAACAAAAGCCAACTGATTTCATGGATACGATCACACACGGAATCGCCGGCGCGCTCATCGGCAAGGGCTTCTTTTCCGAGCGATGGGGCCCGGCGGCGACCTTCGCCGTAACGCTCGGCTCCGTCTTTCCCGATTGCGACGTCATCGCCGAGGTCCTCTCGCGCAGTCCGGTCAGCTTGCTCAAATACCATCGCGGCATCACGCATTCGTTCGTGGCGATGCCCTTTTTCGCGCTGGCTCTCGGCGCGCTCGTTCTGGTGGCTGGCGCGAAGACGCGGCATCCAGGCGTCGTTCTGGGTGCTCGTCTTCGCCACGCTCATCGGCATCGCCAGCCATATTCTCCTCGACGGACTCACCTCTTATGGCACGCGTATGTGGGAGCCAATCTCCTGGGTGCGCGTCTCGTGGGACTGGCTGTTCATCATCGACCCGACGTTCACGGCCCTGTTGCTCGTGCCGCAGGTGGCCTCGTGGGTGCAGCGCGACAAGGGAAAGGCCTTCTGGCGGGCGCTCGCGATGTGGGGCCTGTTCAGCGTGCTGGCCGTGCTCACCTGGGGCGTGGAATGGGCGGTTGGCGCGCCGGTGAGTTTCCGCATCGTGCCGGTCGCCGCGGTGCTGCTGGCCGTGGTGTTCTTTTTGCCGGTCTACGGCGGCCGGTTCTTCGAGTGGACGCGCCGCGAGTGGTGCGTGGCCGGCGTGGTGCTGTCGATCCTCTACATCGGCGTGTGCGGCGTCGAGCATCACCGCGCGCTCGAGCGCGTTCAAGCCTTCGCCCGCCAGCAATCGCTCCCCGTGAAGACCCTCGCCGCCGTTCCCTTGCCGCCGTCCCCGGTCGATTGGAACGGGTTGGTGCTCACCCCCGCCGGCGTCTACGGCTCCAGGTTCAATGTGAACAGCGGCGCCGCCCCGCGCTTCATGTTCCTGCGCGACGCGCCCATGAATCCCGATATCGAGAAGGCGTTCCATCTGCCCGCCGTCCAGACCTATCTAGGCTTCGCCCGTTTCCCGGTGGTGCGCTACGTCCAGACAGGCAAGCGCAGCATCGTCGATTTTCTGGACATCCGTTTCTTCAACTACGAGGAACGCGAAGGCCGCCATCCCTTCGTCTATCGAGTAGTCTTCGACACCAAGGGCCAGGTCTTGCAACAAGGCTGGCGAATGCGCTAGGTAAGCTGTGGTGGCACGGGCACTCCTGCCCGTGCGCTCGTGTGACAAATCATGAACAATGCCCAATTCTCTCCGTTGATCGAACTAGCCCCGGAAGCGAGCCATCGAGTGCCATGAAAATCCTGATCTTCAGCGACATTCACGGCGATACAAGAGCTCTCGAGCGCCTCTTAGCCCAGCCAGCCGACGTCTACATCGCCGCAGGCGACCTCTCCGTCTTCGGCCGAGGACTCGACCGCATAGGCGCGATGCTGGCTCCGTTCGGCGAGCGAGTCTGGGTCCTCCCCGGCAACCACGAAACCGAACAAGACAATCGCGACTTCTGCGCCCGTTACGGCCTCGTCGATTTCCACCGCCAGGTTCGCCGCCTCAGCCAGACAACTTGGGCCGGCCTGGGCTACAGCAACCCCACCCCCTTCGACACCCCCGGCGAATATTCCGAAGAAGAAATAGCCGAAGCCCTGGCCGCCTTCGACAACCTGGCGCCCCCGCTCTACTTGGTCGTCCACTTCCCCCCACGCGACACCGCACTCGACGAAGTAGCCAAAGGCCGCCACGCCGGCAGCCAAACCCTCCGCAACTGGGTAGAACGCAACCACCCCGCCTATCTTTTCTGCGGCCACATCCACGAATGCGCCGGCAAGTCCGACCAGATCGGCGCAACGCAATGCTTCAACGTAGGCAAAGCCGGCCATCTCTTGGAAATCGACTGAGTGCGTGCCCTGAAGTGGCACGGGCACTCCTGCCCGTGCGCTTGTGTGACAACTCTCCCCCCAAACCCAATCTTCGTGCACACTCAAGATCCCGCCACGGATCGGCCCCCCGGATAGGAATCGCATCGCCAATCAAAACCGCACGGGCAAGAGTGCCCGTGCCACGAGGGCGCTCAACGGACTGCAGCGCTTGACCAAGGCCAGTCTTCCGGCCTGCTGACGAATCCCGCTTTAACCGGATTTCGCTCGATATAAGCGCGAATCCTCCCGAATTCCGCCTCGTTCCTCACCCAGCGGTCGAACGATTCGTCCTGCCAGAGCGGCTGCCCGGTTCGGCAAAGAACGCGGTTAATCGCACGCGCAGCGGTTCCCTTGATTCCCTTCAGCACATGCACCGGGTCTATCCGTGGCTCAATCAGAACATGCACGTGATTCGGCATGACCACGAAGGCGCGCAGCAAGTAGTGCCCGAGTTCCTGGTCCCCACGGCGCAGCGTATCAACAAGCACGCCTGCCGCGCGCGCATCCCGAAGCCATTTCGGGCCGGTCCGCGCCCCGTCCAGCTCCCGGTCCATCGCCGCGAAATACTCCCCTGCCGAAGGCGTTCGTGGTCCCCTGTGGCAAGCGCGTTCCTGCCCGCGCTCTTTTCTGCCCCTCACCGCGCCCCCCTCGACCCGAGCGCGAATTCGAGCCCGAGCCAAATCCGGCAGCGACCCCACAATCGTCAAGTAACAAAAAGTGCCTTCCCCTCCGGCTGCCAGTGCGGCAAATTGCGTTCGTAGTAGTGAGTCATCACGCCATCGTCCTTGAGTTGTCCCCTCAAGTAAAAGACGTGGATTATAGTCCCCCGACGCTTCCCTACAGCCACATAGGGCAGTCGGTCGCCGCCGTGGCACGGGCACTCTTGCCCGTGCGCTTTTGAACGGGACTCGGTCCCAAACTTTGGAACAAACCCCTGCGCAGCCTCGCATGGCAGCGAATGTTGGGCTCTGCCTCGCGATCACACAAGCGCACGGGCAGGAGTGCCCGTGCCACTTCCAGCAAAACCCGCTGAAATACTTTTACGTAGATCCACCCGTTGTCTCGTCCCTCTACGGCACGCTAGAATCGCCCTGCGGAGGTTGTGCCCCGCAACCCGCCATTTTCAGCCCGCCTGCCCATTCCCCCCGATATCAAAAACTCGAAATGCGTATCGATTTTAAATTTTCATCTATCTCAAAACACACCACTTCCACCCCGAAAAAATCGCACGCGTATCGATTTCTGTTCGGTGCCTGAAACGACAGGAATTAACGTCTTGAGTGGGGAGCTTTGGCGGGGAGAACGACGACCTGCCGGTGCTCGCCCTCACCCTCGCTTTCGGTGCGGACTTGCGAAATTTCCGACAGGACCAGGTGGACGATGCGGCGTTCGCGGGCGGGCATGGGGTTGAAGCGGAAAGCCTGGCCGGTTTCGATGACGCGCTGTGCGGCGACCTTGGCCGCCAGCTTCAATTCCTCGACGCGCCCGGCGCGATAATTGGCCGCGTCGAAGCGCACGCGGTCGTAGAGCCGAGGATCGAGCCGAAGCCAGCGCACGGCCAGATATTCGAGCGCCTGCAGCAGTTCGCCGTTCCGTTCGAGGACCAGTTCCTCGTCCGGCCCGCTGAAGCTGACGCCCAGCTCGATGCCTTCCACGTCGTTCGGGCCCGGGTCGAAGGTCTCGATCGTGTAGGTGAGCTCAAGCGAGGCGTTGGCGATAGTCTTGTCGACGAAATGGCGCAATTCCGTGGCAGCGCCTTCGCGGTCGAGTTGCTCGCCGTTGGAGAATTTGTAATTCATCATTTCAGGGGCGAAAGCCCCGTTCCTTCATCAGGCGGGCTGCTTCTTTGGTTTCTTGCCGGCCGCCCCGGGAGCGGTGAAGGGCGACGTCTTGTTGAGATACCACTGCTGCGTGATGCCGATCAGGTAGCTGGTGAAGATGTAGAGAATCAGGCCGCTCGAGAGCCGCATGAACAGCAAGCCGAAGAGGACGGGCATGAAATTCATCATCTTCTGCTGAGCCGGGTCGGTCATGGTCTGCGGCGTCATCTTCTGCATGCCGTAGCCGGCGAAAATCATCAGGATCGGCAGGATGTAATACGGGTCGTGAGCCGAGAGATCGTGGACCCAGAGGATCCAGGGAGCGTGGCGCAGCTCGATCGAGACTTCGAGCATTTCGTAGAGCGCGAACCAGATCGGCATCTGCAGCAGCATCGGCAGACAACTGCCCATCGGGTTGACGCCCTCGCGCTTGTATAACTCCATCATCTCTTCGTTCATCTTCTGCCGGCGCGGATCCTTCATCGTGTATTTCTTGTACCGCGCCTGGATCGCCTTCATTTCCGGCATGACCTTCTGCATCTTCTGCATCGAGCGCCAGCTGCTCATCTTCAGCGGGAAGAGCAGCGTGTTGAGCAGAACGGTGAGCAGAACGATCGCCCAGCCCCAGTTCGGGACGTAGTCATGGACGTAACGAAGGACGTAGAAAAGCGGCTCGGCAATCACGCCCATGATGCCGTAGTGGACCAGCGCCCGCAGTTCCGGGTTCACCGAGCCGAGCACGTGCAGCGATTTCGGGCCGACGAAAAGCTTGAGCGCCACTGGGGCAGGCGTCAATTCCGGCGAGCCGACGGCGACTTCGGCCACCGGCTCGGTGGTGCCCGCCTTCTCGCCGGGCGCCTGGCGCGAAGTGCGCCAGTTCCAGGCGCTCACCGGCTCGCCGGCCGTCAGGAAAGCGGCGGCGAAATAGTGGTCTTCAATGCCGGCGAACTGGAGCGGGCCGGGAATCGAGGCCGGTATCTCGGGATGGTCGGTGGTGCCGAGCTTTTTGGTGGCGATCGTTTCGAGCTTGCCGTCGTTCGAATAGAAGACCTGAACCATATCGGCCGCGTGATAGACGGTCTGGTCGCCGAAACCGCCGCGCCAGGCCACGGCGTAGACCACCGGCTGCCCGTTGTACGTGACCGAGGTGTTGATGTCGACCAGGTAGCTGTTCGTGAAGCGGAACTGCTTGGTGATGTCCAGATGGCCATCGCTCCACGTGAAATCGACGGTGGCCGGAGCGTGGAGCACGGCGGGGCCGGGCTTGGCTTCGAAGAGCGCGCCGTTGGCCTCGGCCTGGAGCTTGGGATCCACCATCAGCAACGAAAGTGGCCACTCGTCGCTCTGCGGATTCTCGGGCGGATGAACGACGTCCAAGAGTTTGGGCGGCGTCGATTCGTCGTGATACCGCAGGAGCTGCCAGCTGCGCACCACGGCGCCGCGATTCGAGAGAACCACGCGGTAGAGGCTGCTCTCGACCACGATCGACTGCTCGCTCGCGGCGGCAACCTGCGGCGCCGCGCCGGCGGCCTGAACGGCCGGCGCGCCTTTTGCTGGCTGTGCGGCAGGAGAAGCAGCGGGCGGCGGTGCGGCAGCGGCAGCGGGCGGAGGCGTGGCGGCCGGCTTCTGGGCGGTCGAGAGCGCCGCAGTGGTCTGATTCTGAACGGCGGTCTTGTTATGGCGGAAGACCAGCAGGTCGGACAGCGTGACCACGATGATCGACAGCACCAGTGCCAGCAGCAGCCGCTGCTCGGTGGAAAATTCCTTCAACGCCTATTCCTCATCGATATCTGGCACCGGGTCCCAGCCACCGTGCGTGAGCGGCCGGCAACGGCCCAGCCGGCCGAGCGCCAGCCGAGCGCCGCGCCAACCGTAGCGCTCGACGGCCTCACGTGCGTAGTTCGAACAGGAAGGATGGAATTTACAGGCCCCGCCGAGAAAAGGTCCGAGCGTCGCCTGGTAGGCTGCAATGGCGAAGAGAAGGCCACGGCCGCTCAGTTCGCCGAGCCAGTGAGTGAGCGCATGAGCCCCACCAGTTCCTTCTCCAGTGAGGCAAACGGCGCTCGCGCCGCCGTGCGGCGTGGTTGAATGACGATGTCCCATCCTGCTGCGATTTCCTGTCGGTGGAGGCGAACGATCTCCCGCACGCGCCGGCGAATCCGGTTGCGTTCGACAGCCCCGCCTAGACGCCATCCCACGCTCGATCCGAACCGCGTCTCACCGAGCCCGTTGGGCCGGCAAAACACGACGAACAGCGGGCCCGCTCGCCTCTTGCCGCTCCGATAGACCGCTTCGAAGTCCTTCCGGCGTACCAGTCGGCAGGAGCGAGGGAACCGGCGGCGTCCGCTCGGTTTCCGAGCGGGAGACGGACCGGGCAGATCAGACGGCGGTAAGGCGGCGCCGGCCTTTCCGGCGGCGGCGTGCAAGGACCTTGCGTCCACCTTTGGTTTTCATCCGCGCGCGGAAGCCGTGCGTCTTGTGACGATGGCGGACGTGCGGTTGATACGTGCGTTTCGGCAACGCGGCGGCTCCTTAGATCAAATTCAACATGCAGCGAATTCTCTAGTTTACGTAACGCGTTCGAAGCGGTCAAGGAAAGGCGGCCGGCGGGAGGTGCCAATCAAGCAACGAGCGGGACGTCCGCCCGCGGGTTTCGGGCTGTTCCCCCGTCGCCGAATTGACAAGCTGGCCCTGCAACGGGCACAATTTTTGTTTCCGGGCCCAAGTGGCGGAATTGGCAGACGCGCTAGATTCAGGGTCTAGTGGTCGCAAGGCCGTGGAGGTTCGAGTCCTCTCTTGGGCACCAAACACATTCCACGTCATTTAAGCGCCAGCGTCACCCTCCCGTGCGGCAATCCGCTTTTTGTCCGGTGCCATTTTTGGTGTCAGTTGGTTTCGTCAGGGATACCGCTGTGCGGACAAGATCCCGAGGAAAGACAGTTCAAACCTTACTGTCCAGGTGCTCGAGGAAACGGACACGAGCGGCAATCTCACGCCCACTGTGGGGCGTGACTACATTTTCTTCGACGGCCGCAGGATTGCCTGGCGCGACTCATCGGGCAGCGTGTACTACTATTTCGTGGACGCGATCGGCAGCACGCGCGCGGTGACCAACGCTACGGGGACCACATGCTTCGACGCTGACTATTATCCCTACGGACAGGAGAACGACTACATTACTTCCTGCTCGCCGACGTACAAGTTTACGGGTTACGAATATGATTCGGAAACAGGCAACTACTACGCCTACGCGCGGTATTACAATCCGCGTCTGGGAAGGTTCATGAGCCCTGACCCGTTCGGCGGCGACATCCTGAACCCGCAAACACTCAACCGCTACACTTACGTGCTGAATAACCCGGCGAGCCTCATCGATCCGCTGGGCCTCTGTCCAACGGGGACAGTCCCGGTTGTGTGGGGAGACGGCCAGACCTACTGCCAGCCCGGTTCCGGCCTTGGCGGTGGGAACGGTGAGCCCGGCGGATGTACGAGCTTCACCGCACCGGCCTCCGGCGACTGCCCCAGTCCCACTTACGGACCCGGTGGACTCATAGGTCCCTTGCCCACGCAAACGCCGCAAACGCAGGCACCGCAGTGTACCGTGCTCCAGCGGGATGCGGGTTTGATTGCTGCGCAGCTCAAATCAAACGCTGAGAGCCTCGGCCTCCTCACCCTGGGGGGCGGGCTGGTGTCGGCCATCCTCACCGCCGGAGAGGAGGGTACGGCGGGCCTCGATACCCCGCTGACGCTGACCGCTTATCACGCGACGCAGATATTTGCCGCGCTGGGCATTCTGGAACTCGGGGCGTCAGCCGCCTTCGAGTCATACGCGAGCGGGGGGAGCCTCGCGGCCCTGAAGAATTTTGCCTGGGACCAGTTTGCAAGCCTTGTGGGCGGAGCTGCCGCCGAGCTTTCCGGAGTCCCGCTTCTCTCGCGGTTCGCGGAGCCGCTGGGGGATTTGGCCGGGCGGGCGGCGTCTCTCGCGAACCAAGCCGAGGGAGGGTGCCGGTGATGCCAGCTTGGCAAGGGCGCCGGGGAAGGCTCAGGCTGCTTGCGACGGCCGTAGCTCTCGACCTGCTCGGCGGGGCCCTCCTCCTCTTCGGGGGGAAGGGCTACGTGGCCTTGGCGCTCGCCTTCACTGCGTTGGTCGCAGGCGTTCGCCTTACCGGGAAGGCCCTCGAGGACCGCCGCCGGGAGGCCGCGGGGCCATCGAGCGCGAGGGTGTCGGCGGTCGAGGCGGCCGCGCGCCCGGGGCGCGCAGTTTGGTGGCTTGCCGCCGCGTCCATCGCGGCGGTCGGGAGTTCCTGCGCTCTCATCTACGTGGATGGTCGCCTCGGCGGTCGCGAGGCGTGGCCCCTGTACACGCTCGTCGCGGTCGTGGTGATTTGCGGCCTGGCGTGGTCCTGCTATCTCTTTCTGTTCTTGTGGTACCCGTGGGGGGGCGCCCGCGGGCGCCGGTAGCCTCGCCGGCGGGTGGCCCAGGCTTTGCCTCTGAAGCTTGGGGTTCTATAAAAGGGGATGTCAAAAGAGAACACTTTGCCTTCCGAGGAGTGCCGTTCTCTTGCATCCAGCCTAGCAGCCGGGCTGAACTCGTTGGTGGAGGGGAACCCGGGCCCGCTTGAGCAGTTCGGCTTCAATCAGGCCCTGGAACTCTCCGTCAAGCTCTCCTCCAGCGTGCTTTCCCCGGTGGCGGAATTCGGCGTGGAGCTCGGAGAAGCTGTGAAGCAAGCGCAGGATCTTGCCAGTTCAGTGAACGGAGTCTGTGGCCAATGAACGAGTTGCAAGGAAAAGGCCGGCGAAGGGGCCTGGGCCTAGTTTTGTTGGTCATCCTCGTGGATGTCTTAGGCGTCGCTCTCTACGCGGAAGGGTACCACAGCCACGACCCGGCCATGCGCCAGTTCGGCTCGTCGGCGATCATGGTCGGCGTACTCTTTGCCCTGTGGGGCTCGGCCGCTCGGGCCCGGGCTCGACGAGCACAGTCTGCGGACGGTGGCGAGAGGCAGGTTCCCGCCGCCAAGCAATCCAATCGCGTCATGCGGACCGTCGGCATCGCGCTGATTCTGCTAGGACTCATCCTCTGCGCGATGGGGGCTGTTAATCACGGATGGGATGTCCTTGGTTACGGCCTACTCGGGGCTACTGCGGGTGCGCTCCTAGTCCGGACCTCTTTCGATCGCGGGGTGCCCCCGGGTGCTGAGGGCGGCGAAGAGGTAGCTCCCAAGGCAATAACGCGATTCGATTATCTCATGCGGCTCATCGGCGTGGCGCTGGTGCCCCTGATGGCACTTAGCGCCGTGGCCCTCTTCCTCTCCCCGCCCGCCAGCGGCGAGCTCTGGCCGCTGTATGCATTTGTCATAGTCGGCCTGACCTGCACCCTCGTGTGGGCCTACCTGTTCGGGAGGCTCCTAACGAGGGTAGCGATGGGGGGCTCGGGTCGCCGGTGACCCGGCACTGGACCATCCGCAGAACGGCGGTTACCGGGGCCGCGCGCCGTGGCGTGCCGAGGAGCGGTGGCCGCGCTCTGCTCATCCTCCAGCAGATGCTCGCCAATCGCTTTCCGCGCATTTGGGTTCCCACAGAGGCAGAACACGATCTCTGGCAACTGCTCTGCCACCGTCACACGTTGGTGCGTCTGCGCACGATGCTGGGCAACCTACTCCATTTCCCCCGGCCTTCGGTTTTGGATGGCTGGGCCGGTCTACAAACACCATCCCGTTGCCGGAGTTTTGCCTTTCCCCCAGATCATTGGAGTCTTTGGACCCTGCGGTGTCAGTTCTGGTGTCAGTTCGTTCGGGAAGCCGCTGCGTTTGGCTGCGCGGTGCTGCTGAGGAGCAATCCCGCGAAAGGCGCATGAATACTGGTGATTTTCTCGGTGCTGCCCGTCGCTGCCCAATGCTGCCGAGTGGCGATTTATAGATTCAGGTTCTAGTGGTCGCAAGGCCGTGGAGGTTCGAGTCCTCTCTTGGGCACCAAACACATTCCACGTCATTTAAGCGCCAGCGTCACCCTCCCGTGCGGCAATCCGCTTTTTGTCCGGTGCCATTTTTGGTGTCAGTTGGTTTCGTTAGGGATACCGCTGTGCGGACAAGATCCCGAGGAAGGACAGTTCAAACCTTACTGGCCAGGTGCTCGAGGAAACGGACATGAGCGGCAACATGATCCGGGACTATATTTTCTTCGCCGGGCGCAGGATTGCCTGGCGCGATTCGTCGGGGAACGTGTACTACCACTTCGTGGATGCAATTGGCAACACGCGCGCGGTGACGGACGGAGCCGGGAACACCTGCTTCAACGCGGATTACTATCCCTACGGGCAGGAGAATGACTACGACAGCTCCTGCACGCCGGAATACAAATTTGCGGGGTACGAATACGATTCGGAAACGGGCAACTACTACGCCTACGCGCGGTATTACAATCCGCGTCTGGGAAGGTTCATGAGCCCTGACCCGGTCGGCGGCGACATCCTGAATCCGCAATCGCTCAACCGCTACACGTACGTGATAAACAATCCCGCAACCCTGACGGATCCCTCCGGAGCGGTGCTGCCTTTCACCTATCAGCAATTGATGCAGGAATCGTGGGGCATCCAAGCGGGTAGCATACAGTTTGGCTCGAATTGGAACGAATTCGACCTGATTAATCCCCAGTGGACTGACGGCGAAGGGTTCGAGAGCGGGATCTTCAGCTCCAGCGTCTTCTACTGGCTCAACTGGACGGCCCAATTCGGCGGCTTGGGTGGCCTGCTCGGGCCATCGTCGCAGCCCCCTCCGCCGCAAAACCCTCCGTGCTCCGGGTCGGGGACGTACAGCTCGGCAAGGTACGACTTCATCAGCCAAAACTTGGCCTCGGCGCAGGTCATCAGTGAGCTGGGAGGAACCACAGCTGCGAACATCCTCGGCCAAGCGGCCCTGGAGAGCGGATGGGGCAGCAGCCCGATCTCACAGAACTATGGCAATTATTTCGGCTTAACCTACGGCTTCCAGTTCGCGCAGTTCTCTGGGTCCCCGTACCACTCGCCGAACGGCCGGACGTACGTCACCTTCCCCACGGGCGGCGGAATATTCTACTCCGGGATGGCGCTCATCAGCAGCCCGTATTACGGTCCAAGGATCGCGGGCACCTTGACCCCCCAGGCATACGCGCAGGCGCTAGTGGGAGGGGTACTGGCCTTCAATTCTCCGATTACATATCCGCCAAAACTGGAGGCCGATATCGCCGAGGTCGGACGGTACCTGAAGAACTGTGCTTTCTAGGAGGGACGTGTGCGCACGCGAAGAGCCGCTTGGGCGGCAATGATTGCAATCTTTACGGCCGGCGCGGTGACGAGCGTGACCGCGCGGGCCGGCGGCAAGAAGGCGGCCACTGCCTGTCGCGCCACGCCGATAACACTCTCGGAGGCAGAAACCCTAATTTACATCATGCCTGTTTCTCAACAGATCCGAACTAGGGGTCAGGACGTGACGTGGCTGGTGGATTCTCAGGCGGTCTCGATGGCTAAGTACGACGGCGCGGATTACTACATCTTCTACGTAACCTTCACGGGTCCAACGGAAGGGTCTCCCACCCTGGGCTACTACGCAGTAAACAAGCACACTGCCGACGTTCTTGATCTGGTCGGCCAGCATCCGCAGATTGTCACCTCTGAGGAACTCGACGGCGTCCAGAGGATTATGCGGCGGGCCCACTGCATTGACGCACCAACGATCAAGGGGTACCGATTCCGCAATCCCGAGGCCGGCGGAGCGCCACTAAGCCCCAAGGACCTCTGCGGGCGGGGGTGTTCGTGGCGCGAAGCCGTTCCGGTGCGGCCCGCAGGAAAAAATCGGAGGCGGTAACGCACGGAACAGCGTCAGCTACGCACGGGTGCGGCACGCAGCGACGCATCTTGGACGCTCGCCCGCTCTGGTGGACGCACCCTCTGGTGCTGTCTGTTGCCCTTGCGCTCTGGCCGCAGGTTTTGGCCCTGGGAGGAGTCGGGCAGGCCAGGCCTCCGCAGTCCCCGCAGGGGAAGCGGGGAGTGACGTTCACTAGGATCGTTGTCGGAGGCGATAAGCTGCCGGACGGGACCTCTGTTTTCCTGACCGTCTTCCGCGCCTCCGACGGCGAGCGTTCTGACGGAGGCATCCGCAAGGTTCCCGTCACCCGCCTGCGCGAAGAAGGAGCTCGAGGCTCAGCTAAGGACGGTAACCAAGGTTCTCAAGAGGGGACCGAAGAAGGGGCCGGCGGGTGGCGTGGTCGGGGAACGCGCGGAGGCGGTATTGCCGAAGGGAGCGCCAAACAAAGCACTCTTTCTGGTCGCCTGGACTGACGGACCCCGGCTGTACCTTATATCCTCGAACTCCCTCGGGCATGCGATCGAGTTGGAAGGCCGGCTCACAGGCACCGACGCGCGGCCCGGCCACACGCTGAGCCCGCCCAGACGAGCGCTGGGGTCCCGGGTTTCGCTCCTGAATTTGGGGCTGCCCCCTGCTCCGTTCGTGGGCGTGGGGCTTTTCGCTCTTGCTTTCCATTCCACCGCGCCGGGAACGTAAGCATCCGTGCGAGGCCGTCCGGGCCGGGAAGGTATTTGGGCCGTGGGCGCAACCTACGCGCGGTATTACAATCCACGTTCTGGGAAGGTTCATGAGCCTTGACCCGGTCGGCGGCGACATCCTGAATCCGCAAACGCTCAACCGCTACGCGTATGTGATAAACAATCCCGCAACGCTGACCGATCCCTCCGGAGCGGTGTTGCCTTTCACCTACCAGCAATTGATGCAGGAATCGTGGGGCATCCAAGCGGGCAGCATACAATTCGGCTCTAATTGGAACGAATTCGACATGCTGAACATAGCGCTGGGCAACACTGACTATCCCGGCTGCCCTTATGGAGACTGTTCGCCAAGCCAACTCGCGCAAATCGCCAGCACCGTGATGGGCGTGCTCGACTGGACGATGCTCTCCAACTTCCCGCTGATGCCGCCCACAATGCAGCTTTCCCCAAGGGAGCAAAAGTGCCTGAATAAAGTCCAAGCAGCGGCCCAACATGCTGTGGGACACCCTGTCAGCTACATTGGCCAGACGCCCGGAACACAGAACTCAAATGCCTACAATTTCGACTTTTTTGTATTTGGATATACAGGGGGCGGGGCATTTAACATTTGCGGGAGATATCTTCCGCCTGGAGTATTTGGAACGTTCGCCGGAATAGGCCCTTCTCTGCACATTGTCCAACAAGCGGGATTCTGCAACCCGCTCGGTGACCCCACTGACACGGGAGTGGTCCCGGGCGGTTTTGAGATCACCGCGCACATCGACTCGGGTTTTGGGTTCAACCCGATCGGTTTCATATGGCACATGTTCGTCGATGTGATATTCAAATCGAAGCATGGGTGTTAGGCTGAGAATATCAAGAGCCATTCTGGCCACCCTTCTAGCAAGCGCTTTCGGACTGGCGTTTATGAATGTGTACGCCGCCAGCCAAAGAAGGCTGAGGACCCAACTGACGGAGAAAATCGGCCCGTCATCCCTGCCCCATAGCGAAAGGTACTCGCAAATCACCGCCTTCGACATTGCGCCGGACGGCAGCCGGCTGGCCGTGCTTTATAGGTCTTGGCCGTCAGGATCGGGGTTTAAACTTTCAGCTGCGATCTGGGATGTACTCTCAGAGGAGGTTATCGCACACGCCCAGCTTGGCGTGCATGGAATACTCGCTCCTTCCACCCTTCCCATCGATGACGAGGTGTCCTTTGCAGCGAACAAGAAGTACCTGCTTGCTCTCGCCCTTGGGAAAGTCTGGATCTTGGATGCCAATACGTGTGCCGTAATCCAATCAATTAGTCCGCCGCGGCCGGAACTGGGGCCGCCAGTGCGCATTTTGAAGGCGGGCCGCTCGGCTTTGGCTGTAGCGTATAAACGGATAAACAATGAATTTTACGTCGCTCTATTTGAAGTCCCCAGCGGGAAGATGATAGCAGGGTGGAGTTCGCCGGTGTTTCCTCAGTCCTTTTCACCAAATGGGAGGCTAGCGGTCGGACCTGTTGCGGAGTACAACAAAGGCAGAGTTACGAATTTGGAATTAGTAGATGCCCAGACGGGGGCTCCGGTCAAATCCATTCCCGTGGGGTTTGTTTTCAGGAATAGCCGACCAGGGGGATGGGGATCGGTCGCGGCTCGATTTCTCGACAACGCCCATATCGTCGTCAGCCCAGATGCCACGGTGGACCGCAGTGGCAATCCCTCAGGACGCAGCATTGAGGTCATCAATGTCATTCGGGATCGCGCGACCCGTAAGATCGTACCCAAGAATTTCGGCCCGACCGGTGAACTAACCGTTTCACCCGACTTAAGCCATTTTGCAGTGTTTAGTCATTACGTGAGCGGATGGGCCCGGCTTTCGGACGGCATGTGGTTCGACTTCCATAAGCCCGAACTATTGGTGTTTACCGCGGATGGCACCGAGCCCCAGTTCGTGATTCCAAATCTGACGGCCAGCGGAGCAGTGGCTTTTCAGAAGAACATGGTCCTGCCCAAACTGTCGAACGACGGTTCCATTGTGGCCGTGGCGCAGGGCGGGGTTATTGAGGTCTTCCGGGCGACAAAGTAGTCGTAGCCGCAAGCGTCACTCACCCACTCGACATTTCAAAATGCCCGGCTCTGGTCGCGGGCCCGAGAAAAGGCGGCCAGATATCTCGGCAAATTCCGCAAGGTTGGCTTCTTGCAAAGACGCCACTGCAAGTGCCGAACTGATCTTCCAAGGCGATGGGATAGCATGGCGTACGAAGCATCAAATGTTTGGAGAGTCCCTCGGACCTGGCGGTGTCAGTTCTGGTGTCAGTTCGTTTGGGAAGTTGCTGCGTTTGGCTGCGCGGTGCTGCTGGGGAGCAATCTCACGAAAGCCGCATGAATACTGGCGATGTTCCCGGTGCTGCCCGCCGCCGCGCGATACTACCGAGCGGAGATTTATAGATTCACTATTATTTCCAGGATGCGATCGGGTCGACGCGCGCGGTGACGGACAGTAGCGGGAACACCTGCTTCAACGGGGATTACTATCCCTACGGCCAGGAGAATGACTACGATAGCTCCTGCTCGCCGACGTACAAGTTTACGGGTTACGAATATGATTCGGAAACAGGCAACTACTACGCCTACGCGCGGTATTACAATCCGCGCTTGGGAAGGTTTATGAGCCCTGACCCGTTCGGCGGCGACATCCTGAACCCGCAATCGCTCAATCGGTACACGTACGTGATAAACAACCCCGCAACCCTGACCGATCCCTCCGGAGCGTTGCGACCACTGACCTACGGGTCTTTGATGGGGGTGTCATTAGGGATCCAAGAGGACAGCATTCAGTTTGGCTCGAACTGGAACGAATTCTCGGTTTACGAGACCCAGTCGCAGCAGCTGCAGAGCCTCTTCAAGGCGGGGCAGGTATCCGCCACGCTGCTGGACGCCGAAGGCCAGTTCCTTGGAACCAACACGTCCTCCCAGTTGTACTTCGTTGGGAACGCCTTCTCGCCCCTCGGTGTCGTGGACCTCGTTTACGAGCAGCAGGTTTCCTATCAGATCCTCAGCTCACCGAGCATGCCTCCCGGCGCATCGTCGGCTGCCGCTCCAGGCCCAATCTCGGGCCATCCGCCGCAGACGCAGGCACCCCAATCGCCCCAGTGCACGGCAGCGCAGCGATACGCGGCCCAGGTCGGAGGCGTCCTCCAGCGCACCTCCGAGGACTTCGGGCTAATCACGGCTGGAGGTGGTCTGGCGACCGCGATTTTCGGCGTCGGAGAGGGCGCCACGTTCGGCCTCGATACGGCCGGCACTATAACGGCGGGGGCCGTGACGGCCTTCGCGGGCAATGCGGCCTTCATTACGGGAACTGCGGCCGCCGCTTTCAATTCATTCGCCAACGGGAATCTTAACGCCCTGTCATCTTTCGACTTGACCAGGCTTGCCGGCCTCGGCGCTACGCTGGCGGCGAGCCAACTCCCTCTTGTCGGGCGTTTCGCTGAGCAAGTGGGGTACGCGGTGGAGCAGGCAACAGCCGCCGCCCAAGAGGCGCAGGGGGCCTGCCAATGAGTATTCCGGCGGAGGTGCGCGGAAGGTTCTATGCTTTACGGGCGATGGCCGTTGCCCTTTGCGTGTTCGCCGCCGCAGCCTTTTACCTGCGGCCCGACTCGTACAGGTTTCTCTTGTTAGGCTTGGCCGCGATATCCGTCGGTATCTGGCTTGTCCGACGCTCAAACGCCTATCTCCGGCAGGCGCGCGGCCAAGTGGCAACCAACTGGTCGCCGGCTAATGCGGCCGGGCGCGTGGGGCCCTTGGCGTGGACGCTCACGGGGGTGTCTCTTTTGGCGTGCGGGGTCGGTTACTACCTCATGCACCTAGACGCGCTCCACGCGTATAAGCAGGTGTGGCCCCTGAATGTATTTCTCGGTGCCGTATTGGCGCTTGTCGTAACCTCGGGATATGTCGCTATGAGAATATTTCGGTGACGGGCCACTTCGGCACGACCAAGAGGCTCGTGCTCACCACGAAGCCTACAATCAGCGCCGGTTAACGCAGAGCGACGCAGACTGCCGGTGACCTGCCCTCATTTTCCGCGCAGTCGATTACACGTCGCCCGACGTTCATGGGGCAGGTTAGACGTTTAGCGCGAAGGACACCGGAATGGTTATCGCGGTGCACGGGGCTGAGATGGTCCCCATAGTCGGAAATGCTATCTCCCTCATCGCCACGGTACATGACGTCATCGGCGGGAATGGCATGATTGCAGCCTATAAGGCTTGCATGTCGGGGACCAACTAGTGGCAGAGACCACGAAGCGAAAGCGCACCGACTACACCGGCGTCATTATCGGGGCCATTGTGACACCCGTGTACATCCTCTTCTGGCTCTACGGTAAAGAGGAGCTGGGCAGATCGGCGGCCATCGTTCTCGCAATGACGATGATCGCGGTCAGGGTCCGCTGGGATCTAAGGAAGCGCTTGTGGTTCTGGGCGATCATCCTCTCGCTGCTGGCGCTCCACGTTCCCTTGCTGTTTCTTTTTCGGTGGCCGCACGGCTACCATGGCTGGCTCCCTGCGGTCGGCACCCTGCCCATAGGGCTTGCAGACGTTCTGATAATTTTAGGTGCCGTTCGACTCGTGGAGAAGTTGCTAGTGAAATCCCCGCCTACGGGGGAAACATGATCTAGCGGCGGGCCGGTGTCAGTTCTGGTGTCAGTTCGTTCGGGAAGCCGCTGCGTTTAGCTGCGCGGTGCTGCTGAGGAGCAATCCCGCGAAAGGCGCATGAATACTGGCGATTTTCTCGGTGCTGCCCGTCGCTGCGCGGTGCTGCCGAGCGGTGATTTATAGATTCAGGGTCTAGTGGTCGCAAGGCCGTGGAGGTTCGAGTCCTCTCTTGGGCACCAAAAACATTCCACTCCATTTAAACGACATCCGCAGTCCCCGATCCAGAAGATCCGTTTTTGTTCGGTGCCGGTTTCGGTTGCGGTTGAGGCCTGCAGGACTTGGTCTGCACCACGCCCGTGCTCAACTTCTCGCCAAGCTTGCTCGGTTCGTTTGCCCCGGCCAGCCTCACGTCCGCCTGAAATGTTGCCCTGAGATCCACGTTTTTACGGCCCGCGGTCGTGACCGCAATGGGGACTCCGGTGCACGAGGGATCGTCGAGCCCCGCCACCAGATCTTTTGCGCGCCACGCCCAGTTCGAGCCTGTTTGCGTCGATCTTCCCCGGGGCCGCTCAATTTCCTGGTCCGCCGTTCCAACGCACGTTCTCCCGCGCGGCCTTGCCGTTCTGGGGTAGCCGGCCCACACTCTCGGTGCCCCGACGCCGGCAATGACACGTCAAGAATTGGAAATCGCCTCGGTCGATCGCCGAATTGATTGACACAGCTCACTCAGGTTAGGAGCTTTCGATTCAGGGCAAATGGGAGGGGGTATCCTAAATGCAACGCTTCCTCATTCGCCTACTTGACGGGGGAGGGGAGCACCGTTAGTATCCCGGGGATTTCCCGGGGATTTTCTCAATTTCAGTGGACGTAAGCGAGCGAGCGGAACTCTCGCCAGGACTCATTGGGAGGCCGCGGCTCTCGCCTAAACCCTTGCCCGTTGAGGGACAACGCGTTCGGAGGGGAGGCCGACGTGGCATTTTGGAAGAAGGCGGCGCTGGTGAGCACCGTCACGCTCGCGCTGTTGTTGATCGCATCCCCGGGGTACGAAGCTCAGCAATCCAACTCGAGCTATCTCCGTGCGGCGGCTCAAGCGTACAGCGAGGCCGCCGCAAAATGCACCAATCCGGCCGGCGCACAGTGCCTGCGGCAGAACGCAGCCTACGAAAATTGCATGGCGAATGGCGGCAACTGCGGTAGCGCGCCGGCGTGTTCCACTGCGTGCCCCGCGGGAGGAAGCACCGCTGGGAGTTCCTTGCCGATGATGATGCCATCCTCCCTGCCCGCCACCAATGCAGAAGCGCAGCAGGCGGGTGAGTTGATGACGTTAGGCATTCTCGGACTTTCTAAACTACTGAGTCATCACTCTCAAACCCAACCGGAACCGCAGGTGGATCCCGCGGCCGAAGCAGCAGCCCAGGCGGCGGCTCTTCAGCAGCAGCATGAAGCGGAAGCCGCCAGCATACTGGGTGAGTCCGATCAGTTGCTGGCCAGCCTTAACACCACTCCGCAACCCCCCGCCCAGCCGGACGCATCGGCAGTCGTGGATTCGCTCCTCGACAGTCCTCCACCGGCAGATAACGCCACATCCACGGTCGAGTCGCTGCTGGGGGATTCAGGGTCAACTGCCACGCCGGGTGGGGACACTGCCGAGACCGGGAACTCCGATTCCACCTCGACTGTTGCCAACTTGCTCGACGACAGCCCCGCACCCGCGGCTGCGCCCGGGGTGGGCATTACTAGCTTAGCTCCTGCTGTTGTTGCCCTTCCTGCCGCTTTGTTGCCGCAAGACTCGGAAGTTGCGAGCGCGCTTGGTGAGTCGGTTGACCAGCCCTCGGCCGGGGAAGAAGCGACGCTAGGAGGGATGTTGAAGTCCGAGCAGCCGGCGACCAACGACGGCCTGAATGAGCTTGTGCCTTCGGGCAACACGCTTGCGAGCGATTTGACGGATGATCCCGTTGCGGGCCAGGTGGTTTCCGCCGAAGAGAATTTTACACCGGTGCCGCTGCCCGAGGCTGGAGATACCCCCGAGGAGGCTGCCAACAAGGTTTATGCGCAGTCGGTGGCGGGCTTCGGCAACCTGCTTTCGGGATTGGCTGAAGGGCCTGTGGGATTCGCGAAGGGGCTCTACAATTACGGCACGAAGATGGTCAATCAAATCGGCGCCGACCTCGGATTGGCGAACGCTACGATTTTCGAAACCGGCCCCGGATTCTCGAACTGAGAGCGGCCTTGCGGACGAAAATGTTTCGTGCCAGCGCTCTCTGTATCGTGACGGCCGCCGCCCTATGGCTCCTTCCTGCGATGCCGGCTGCCGCACAGGCGGCAAGTTCAAGCAACGGGCGAGTGGCGACGGCGGCCGAGCTCGCCACTTCGAGCGGCAAAACCGGCGCGGCTAGCAAGGCCGCCTCACCGGAAGAGCGCGCGCAGCAGCTCTACACGCAAACCGTCGCCGCGTTTATTCTCCATCGCGATCGTGCCAAGGCCGAGCAGGGTTTCCTGCAAGTGGTTCGGTTGGATCCCCGGTTCGCCCCGGCGTGGTTCAACCTGGGCGTGCTCTCGGAAGGCGACAAGAGCTGGGCGAAAGCGAAGGGATATTTTTCGGAATATCTTCGGGTTGAACCCTCCGGGCCGGATGCGCAGCGGGCAAGGAGCCAGGTAAAGCTGCTCTCGGAGTACGCGGCCGGAACGATCACGCCGGAAACCGCCAAACAAGCCGAATACGACGCGATGATTCAACGCGCCCGCGCTTTCCTGGCTGCCGGGCTGTATCGCGAAGCGATTGCGGAGGCCGGACGCGCCGAGGAAGCGAACGCCTCGCGCTGGGAAGCGTATGCCGTGGTGTCGCTGTGCATGGCGAGACAGCACAAGCTGCCCGAGGCGCGGAAATTCGAGACTCTCGCCGTGAATCATGCGCCGAGCGACAAGCGCGCGCAGGTGCAGAGCGCTCTCGACAAACAGATCGCCGGATGGACCCATTGATGATGGCCCAAGCCGGAGGGCCCGGCCCATTCTTTCGCTGTGCGGCGCGAATCCGCGCGGGCGCTTTCACGCGTTCCTTCTCAATCTTTTCCTTGGAGTCGATCGACCGATGAAGATTACCGCGCCTCGTTTCGCCATTCTCTTCTTTCTTGCGCTAGCGCTCGGCGGACTTCCCGCGGCCGCGCAGAGTGCCCCGAACTACGACGGCCTGATCCAGAAGGGCAAAGCGGAATTGCAGGCGGGAAACAACGAACAGGCGCTGGCGACCGGCGAGCGTGCGATTAAGCTCGATCCCAATCGATGGAAAGCCTACGCGCTGGCTGGCGGCGCGCTGATGAACCTGAAGCGCTACGAAAAAGCGGCGGACGATTTCAGCGAAGCCCTCAAACGCGCGCCGCAGGACAAGCAGCCGGCCTTGAGCAACCTGCGCAAGCAATGCCTACTCGCAGCCGCGGGCGTTGCTCAACCCAACGCGTCCCCTGCCGCCGCGCCACCGGAGACAACCGCCCAAAATTCTGGCCCCACTTATGAGCAGAACGGTGCAATGGCTCGAAAATGCGACCAAGCTTGCCGGAAGCCCAAGCTGGTCCGACGCCTACGCCTCAGACACCGGAGATCATTTCAGCCTCACGGCCGACGCATGCGACTCCTTGCATCTAGCTGAAACTAGTACTGAAAACAATAGCTCGCTAAATTCTGTTTCAACGATCACTAGCATTTACAAAATACCCTTCAAGGCTATCCAAGATGTTGGCGATCCAGAAAGGGTCCAACTGCCAGATGACCGAGACCACAGCCATCCAATTGGCGCTCCGGCACCGGGCCTGCCCCCAATGCCTATGGCCTGGCAGATTGTTATTCACTTAACAGGTCCCGTGGGAATAGACGAAGTGCTATTCAGGTCGTCGCCCCCAGACCCGAATTTCGACTCCGAGCACAATTTTCCGATCAAATCAGCCACGATTTTTTACGGACGGCCGGGAACCAGTGAGTTGCCTCCGCATGTGGTAAAGGCACTCAGGCACTTGGTCGACCTCTGCCAACACCATCCCGAAATGGCTCCCAAGAGTCCCTTTTAGCGGGGATGTGAATATGCAACTGCGCAAAGTGGGTCCCGTCCTCGTACTCGCAGTGGCCGCGATGATGGCGACCAGCTCCGCCGCTCAAAGCGCCCTGAACTACGGTGCTTTCATCCAGAAGGGCAAGGCAGAACTGCAAGCGGCGAACTACGGTCAGGCGCTGGCGACGGGCGAGCAGGCGATCAAGCTCGATCCCAATCGCTGGGAAGCCTACGCGCTGGCCGGCGGCGCGCTCATGAACCTGAAACACTATGCGAGAGCCGCCACAAACTTCAACGAAGCTGCAAAGCGCGCGCCACAGGCGAAGCAAGCCGCGCTGCTCAATCTCCGCCGCCAAGCTTTACTGGACGCGGCGGGCGTTACGCAGCCCTCCGCGGCCGCGCCCGCAACAACATCACAGGCGCCGCCAGCTTCCGCGCCGGTTACGCAGGCCGAAATCGTTCTCTGGGAATCGATCAAGAACAGCACCAATCCCGCGGATTTTCAGTCTTATCTCCAACAATATCCAAACGGGGCGTTTGCCGTCCTCGCAAAGCGGAATCTGGCCGCGATCGAGGCACAAGCGGAGAAGGAGCAGAAGCGGCAGCAGACCATAACCGAACTCCGCGAGAGGCTGGGGAGGACCCGAGTGGTGCGCACACTCAAGGACAAGGGCCTCTTCGTGGAGTCCATCGCTTTCAGTCCCAACGGCCGCACCCTGGCATCCGGCTGCGGCGACAAGACCGTGATCCTTTGGGACGTAGCCAGCGGCCAGCCGGTGCGCACATTCACGGGGCACGGCCGCACTACATCCGTCGCCTTCAGCCCCGACGGCCGTATCCTGGCCTCCGGCAGCAACGACAAGACCATCAAGCTGTGGGATGTGGCGAGCGGTCAGCTGCTGCGCACGCTCAGCGGCCACCGGGGCTGGGTGCTGTCCGTCGCCTTCAGTCCCGACGGCCGTATTCTGGCCTCCGGCAGCAACGACAAGACCATCAAGCTGTGGGACGTGGCAACCGGTCAGCCTCTGCGCACGCTAGAAGGCCACAGGTCCTACGTGTCTTCAGTGGCGTTCAGCCCCGACGGCCGTATTCTGGCCTCCGGCAGCACCGACAAGACCATCAAGCTGTGGGATGTGGCGAGCGGTCGGTTGCTGCGCACTCTCGACGGCCACGCCGTTTTCGAGACCAGATGGTGGTGGGCGGGCTCCGGCGTCTCCTTCAGCCCCAACGGCCGAACGCTGGCGTCGGGCTGCCTCGACAAGACCATCAAGCTGTGGGACGTGGCCACCGGTCAACTACTGCGCACCCTCGAAGGCCACCGGGGCTGGGCGGAGTCCGTCGCCTTCAGCCCCGACGGCCGTATTCTGGCCTCCGGCAGCAACGGCAAGACCATCAAGCTGTGGGATGTGTCCAGCGGTCAGCTTCTGGCCACGCTAGAGAGCTTCAAGTCCAACGTGTATTCGCTGGCCTTCAGCCCCGACGGCCGCCTCTTGGCATCCGCCGGGGAAGATAACACCATCGAGCTCTGGGACCTCTCTGGCAAAACCAGGTAGCCGCGAGCCGCAGCCGAAAGGCGAGATAAAGCGGGCTGTCATCGAAGAGAATGGCTTGCCTGCTCAAAACTTTTAGCGCTTACCGCGGAGTTGATCGACCGATGAAAAACGCCGCACGTCAACTCGTGGCTTTGCTTCTCGCGCTAGCGCTCGGCGGGTCCTACGCCGCCGCGCAGCGCGCCCCGAGCTACAACACCCTCATTCAGCAGGGCAAAGCCGAATTGCAAGCGGGGAGCAACGAGCAGGCGCTGGCGACGGGCGAGCAGGCGATCAGGCTGGATCCCAACCGCTGGGAGGCCTACGCGCTGGCTGGCGGCGCGCTGATGAATCTGAAGCGCTATGAAGAAGCGGCCGACGATTTCAACGAAGCCCTCAAGCGTGCGCCGCAAGACAAGCAACCGGCCTTGAGCAATCTGCGCCGCCAAGCTTTGCTGGAAGCGGCAGGCGTTACGCAGCCCTCCGCGGCCACGCCCGCACACTCACAGGCGCCAGCGGCCTCCGCGCCGGTGACGCAGGCCGAAATTGTACTTTGGGAATCGATCAAGAACAGCACCAACCCCACCGACTTCCAATCCTACCTAAAGCAATATCCGAACGGTGCTTTCGTCGCGTTGGCTCATGAGCGCCTAGCCGAGGCTGAGCGTGAGAGTCAAAAGCAACGCGCTCAATATGGCGACTTACCGAATAGCGCCTGGATGGGTGGGTGCGCTCCAGGGATGACCTGTTTGGTTATCTTCCTGGATAACGGGAAGGTTGCCTGGGAGGGTTTTGACGAGAGCGATAAAGCTGACAGGTCGAAGATCTCACAGATTAGATCGGACATGACGGCACTCTCCCGTGATGCTTTTCTAAAAGAGTACACACCGACGTTAAATAACGCTGGAACATACACCCTCCAGAATGGAACGGTCGTAAAGTCCGTACTACTCAGCGATGTATCTGCGCACTGCACCTTGAACTTTCAAGGACACCTCAGTCAAGACACGCTAGTCGGCACGTCACGCTTCGTGGGTGATTCGACGGGCGAGGGCCGCAAATGCCACAAGTGGCCAGCGGATGACTGGGATCTCCAACGAGGCCTTCACTGACGGCCCAACCAACCCCTTGCACCAGTCAGGTCTGAGGCAGGAGTTTTTTAGTTTGTCCAAAAATAAAGGAGATGACAGTGAGACGTCTATTATCGGTCATTCTGATATACGCGCTTGCCGCTTGCTGGACATGCGCTTGGGGACAGACTACTTCAGGTTATGACTCTTTCATCCAGAAGGGGAGGACTGAACTTCGGGCGGGAAATGCCGACCAGGCTTTAGCGGCGGGGGAGCAAGCCATCAAGCTTGATGCGACGCGCTGGGAAGGTTACGCTCTCGCCGGCGGCTCGCTGATGCACCTGAAACGCTATCAGGAGGCGGCAGACGATTTCAATGAAGCACTCAAGCGCGCCCCGCAAGCGAAGCAGGCCGCGCTCATCGATCTACGCCGGCAATGCCTGCTCAACGCCGCGGGTGGCGCGACTCCCTCACCTTCTCCGGGACCAAGCCCATCTCCTGCGGCAGCCGGCACAGTCACTCAGGCAGAAATCGTCTTATGGGAGTCCATCAAGAACAGTAAGAAGCCCTCAGACTTTCAGGCCTACTTAAACCAGTATCCGAAGGGCGCTTTCGCTGAACTCGCGCAACGCCGCTTGGCGCAGACCAAGGCCGAAGAACAGGCGCGTATTCAAGAACAGCAAGAGCGCGATCGGGATGCCGTTCTGGACGGATCCAAACTCACGGTTGATGTGGACCCGGCAAGACAACGGCACAAACGTGGGGTGGAATCAGGCCCTCAGCTATTGTCAGCAACTTCGATTGCTTGGCTCTTCGGATTGGCGTATGCCAACTTTCGATGAACTCAAGCAAATCCACGCCAAAAGCTGGACGGGTCATGGAAGGATCGAGCCCGAGTTTCATCTCTCCGATGGTGCTGGCGCCCTGTGGACGAGCAGCCACGCCGGGGTGGGCGGATACTTCAGTGGGAGGCTCTCCCAATCTGGATACCTCATCTATCCAGAGCCCAACAAGGCGAATGGCATGCGAACCCTGTGCGTGCGCAATGCGGACGGCAGCGACGCGGATAAGTAGGGAGGTAAAAGCTATAAGCGCGTCGTGCGCACATCAGAACTGCCCGGACCTGGCCCGAGCGCCGTAGGTTTAGGGCATGGTTCCAAGAACAAAAATACCTGGGACTGTGCGCGAAATCCGCGCGGGAGGGCGACGACTTTCCGGAAACGCACGGATAGATCGGAGGATAGGTGTGGAGATTTGAGTGCTTTCTTTGGGCACCAAAATCCCGTTTCAGACTCTCTCCTTCCTTCCGGCAGGGAATACAGGTTCGCCTCGAAAACGGCTGTGCTGCTCCCGCAGCGGAATAAAAAGCCTCCCAAAAAAAGAGTAGCAGGACCGCCTTTGGGTGCGGTCCTGCTCGCTCTTAAACGGGGGAAACGCCTTTCTTTTTTGATTTAGAACGCGAAAACAACTCCGGCTTGATAACGGAAGTTGTTCTGGCTGTTCTGCCCAGTCAAAGGATTCGTAAAACGCGTCATCAGGTAGTCCAACTGTGCCGGCCGAATGGCGATGTGCTTGGTGACGTACACGTCAAAGCCGCCGCCCGTGGCCAGGGCGAAGGCGTTCGTGGCCGGGGCCGCTCCGGTCAGCCCGGCTTCCTGATAGAGGTTGAAGAAAGTGGCCGCGTGAGCACCACCGACCAGCACCTCACCGAACACCTTGACGCGGTTCGTGCGGTACGTGATCTCGGGACCAAACAGGTAGGTGAACAGGTTGGCGCTGTTTACCAGCGTGCCGCCCTGAAAGGGGACGTGCGCGGTCTGGCTGCCGTAGCCCGTCAGCTCTGCCTTCAGGCCCCACCAACGGTTGAAAACGTACATGAACGAACCGCCGCCGCCGTTCAGGCTGCGGCTGCTGCTATTCGTCACGCTCGGTGAGAAACGCGCATAGGAATATCCCAGTTCCATTTCCACTTTCGGCGTATTCTCCTGCGCGGCCAGAGGGAGACCCGCGAAAAGCACAACGCCGATCAGCAATATCAAGTTCCGTTTCATCTGAAAATCCTCCTCGCTTTTTGCTGCCCCATTCAGACTCGTCCGTTTTCTGCGTAGATGGTCTGCGGAACCAACAGGCGAGGCTCCCCATCCTTGACCTGTGCACCCCGGGCGACCACTCGACTGCATTACCGCCATGCTAAGGAATTCGCGGCTGTGGTCACACTGGCAAAATTGACAGGGGCTCGAAATCCCCTCCTTTCACAAGGGAATCTCCTGACCGTGGACTTGGCAGGTTCGCCACCGCGCTGAGGGTCATATCTCCCTGTTATTGAGCAGACTTGCGTGGGGAAAACGGCAAGGAACTTCCACGGGGACCCTATGGCATCGGATGCGTGGCTTCGTTGGCGTGCGGGACGAGTTGCTGGTAGACGGCCGTGGGCACGTTCGTTTGCCAGTGCCCGGAGAGCTTCGCATAGCCGACGATCCCGAGGAAAATTGCGGCGATGCCTGCGGCGACCGCCCACGCCGGCAGCCGCCGCGGCCCGCGCTTCACACCCGGCATCCGCGCAATCGACATGTCGAGCGCGCCTTCGGCCGGGCACACGGCGACGCATTCCATGCATCCGGTGCACTCGGCTGAATGCACCGCCAGCAGCCTGTCCACCGGCAGCGCCGACGGGCAAGCCTTCGCGCATTTTCCGCAATCGATGCAGCGCTCCTCATTGCGCCGAATCCCGACCGGACTGAAGAGTGAGACGAGGCCCAGCAAACCGCCGTACGGGCACAGATAGCGGCACCAGAAATTCCTCACCAGCAGCGACCCGATCACCAGCACCCCGATCACGATCAGCCCCGTTTCGCCGATGAACCGGAAAAAGTTCAGCATCTTCACATCGGCAACCAGGCCGAACGGCGTGTGCATGAAATCCCGAATGCCCGCCACCGGCATCGCCGCTACCGCCGAGGCGAAGAACCCCAGCAGCAGATATTTCAATCCGCGCAGCGGCACATCCAGCCATCGCGGCAGCGCAAAATTCCGCCGGAACAGCCTTCGGCCCGCACGCCACAGCCATTCCGAAATCGTTCCCACCGGGCACAGCCAACTGCAAAACGCCTTGCGCAACAAGTACGCCATCCCCAGAAACGCCACCAGCAAAAACATCGCCGCCGGATGCACGCCCGGAATGTGGCCTGTCGCGATCCACGCTTTCAGGTTCATCAGCCCGCTGATCGGCAGCCAGCCGTCGACGCCCGCCGGTCGGCTGAACCCCACCGGGCTCGCCATCTCGAATCCCCGCACCCACAGATAGAATTCGGCGCCGATCCACACGTTCAGCATCAGAAAGGCGATCTGAAAAATGTGCCGCATCCGTTGCGAATGGTCGGGAGCCACACGCCGCACCAGTTTCTTTTTCGCTTTGCGGGTTTTCTCCACCGGACGAACGGAGCCGACAGCAAGAGGTGAGATTTGGATGAGCGGTTCCGCGCTGGTCCCGGTGGCCACGGCGTTGCCTCCTGACATCCGGTAGGGTAGAACCCAACGCCGGCTTCGTCTGCGACTTAGGTCACCCACCTTCGGACATTGCCCTTCGGCGGGCAGGCCCGCTAAGGAAAGCCGAATTTGAGCTGCAGAACCCTTTATGGCAGCCAACACGATCATTCCGGGGGTTTCGGCCCGAGGGATGGGCTGGAGTAATGTGACAAGATGCTCGGCCCACACTCCGGCTCGCGCATTGCTCTCTGTACCGGTAAAATCCCTAGCTCGAACTGGAGGATTACCATTCGCACCTGGAATCTCGCTCTCATCGGCTACGGAAACGTCGGCAGGGAATTCGTCCGCCTGCTGGTCACCAAAACGCCGGAGCTTCGCCGCGACTTCGGCATCGAATGGCGGCTCACCGGCCTCGCGTCGCGGCGCCTCGGCTGGCTCGCCAATCCCGACGGCTTCGATCCGGGCGTGCTGCTCGCTGATGGCCCTCCACCTGCCGCGCCGGATGGCCCGCAAAACGTTCGCGAGTGGCTTGCGCGCGCTCGCGCCGACGTTCTCTTTGAAGCCTCCTCGCTCTATCGCCGCACCGGCCAGCCGGCGATCGATCATCTGCGCGCCGCGCTCGAATCCGGCGCCCACGCCGTCAGCGCGAACAAGGGCCCGATCGTCCACGCCTACCAGGAACTGCGCGATCTGGCCCGCGAAAAAGGCCGCCGGTTCCTTTTCGAATCCACCGTGATGGATGGAACGCCGATCTTTTCTCTTTTTCCGCACGCGCTGCCCGCCGTCACCATCCACGGATTCCGCGGCATCATGAATTCCACCACCAACGTCGTCCTCACCGAGATCGAGCACGGCCTCGACTTCGACCAGGCGGTGCGCAAAGCCCAGGAAATCGGCGTCGCCGAAACCGATCCCACCGACGACCTCGACGGCTGGGATCCGGCCGTCAAGGTCACCGCGCTCGCCATCGTGCTGATGGGCGAGCCGCTGCGGCTCGACCAGGTCGAGCGCGTCGGCATCCGCGATATTTCGCCCGAAGAAGTTCGCGCGGCCCCGGCCGAGGGCATGCGCTACAAACTCGTTTGCAGCGCCGAGCGCACGCCCCAGGGTGTCCGCGCTTCCGTCCGTCCCGAAAAACTCCCCATGACCGATCCGCTCGCCCTGCTCGAGGGCACAACCTCCGCCGTCCGCTTCGATCTCGACGTCTTCGGCCTTTCGGTGATCGAGCACAAAGCGGGTGTCGTCGCTACCGCCTACGGCCTCCTCGCGGATTTCATCCGCGCCGCTTCCGAGGCGCGCTGAGAGCGGGGACCGCGACTAAGACCCAGCCCTCAGCGGCTAAAGCCGCATCGCTGTTGCCTGGCTTACAGCACGGCTGAATAGTTTGCGGAAAGAGTCCTATTGGGCAGCTTCAGGGGCTAAAGCCCCCTTGATTTTGCGGGCGTTATGTCGCGGCTGAAGCCGCGACCCCCGAAGTCCCGCCCATTTTTCCGCAAACTGTGAAGCCGTGCCCTTATCAGGCCGGAGAGACTCTAAATGCAAGTGGGCCGGCCCAACCTCGGCCGGCCCACAACGCTGCGGCTAAATTGCCGCTCCACGCGCCGCTACCCGCTGCTTCGGCGAATCACTTCCATGTTTCAACCTGAGTGATTTTGAACGGTCCGGATCCGTAGCTTTCCAGTGTCAGCTCCCCTTTGGAAATCGTGAACTGACCGGCGAAGATCACTTCGCCACCGCCTTTGCCGCCGTTGTTGGTGAGGTCGAGTTCCATCAGTCCAAGGTCGTAGTCCATCGAGCGGCTGTCGGTCCACGCCTCGCCGAAACGAATTGGGCGGTTGGAAACCATGCGGATTTTGCGGCCGTTCGGCGTTTGGAACAGCCTGACGTAGCTCAGGTCGTATCCGAGCGTTCCCGGGATGTCGACGTGCCCCTTGGCGCTCATTCTGCTCAACGCATTCACCAGCCCCTGCTGTCCTCCCTTTTCGAACGCCTGGATCAAATTCTGCTGATCCTGTTGCGTGGAATACTGCCAGATCGTGACATCTATGCGCAGGAACTGCGCGGCCCCAACATACGCGCCCTCGGCGAGTACCGTTGCGGTGTACTGTTCCGGCTTTTCCAATCTCTGCGCGAAAGCGGAACTGCTGGCCAGCAGCACGAGCCCGGCCGCAGCCGCGAGAAATTTGCCAAAACTGCTCTTCCTCACGTTTTTCATTTTTTTCCTCCCGGCTCGCTCCTTGTGGCCCGTACGCGTCTTCTGCGAGTCGGCTAAACAGCCTCGCCGCAGGCGGATGCCCGCCCCGGCACGCGTACCTCCGACTTTTTCATCGTAGAAACCCGCTCCCCTCACCGATACTGTCAAAACTTCCAGTGCGCCCAGAAACCCGGTACGGCCATTCGCGGCATTGTCTCCGGCCCTCTGGCGGCGATATAGTGACCAGTTTTGGAGGCTTACACATGAAGCATCCGACGAGGTCCGTCTTCACGCGGTTTTCGACCGCCGCCGTCATTCTTTCCATTCTTGCGCTGGCCGGCGCGGGGATCGCTCTGGCGCAGCAGTATCCTGAAACGCTCTACGCCGGCATGCGCTGGCGCACGATCGGCCCGCTGCGCGCCGGGCGCACGCGCGCCGTCAGCGGGGTCGCGAGCGAGCCGAACGTCTTCTACATCGGCGCCGTGAATGGCGGCGTGTGGAAGTCGAACGATTACGGCCGTACCTGGCATCCGATCTTCGACAAGGAGCCGACCGGCTCGATCGGCGCGATTGCCGTCGCGCCGTCCGACCCGAACATCATTTATGTGGGCAGCGGCGAGGGGTTGCACCGTCCCGATCTTGCGGTCGGCGACGGGATGTACAAATCGACAGACGCGGGCAAGACGTGGGTTCACCTCGGCCTGCGCGATACGCAGCAGATTCCGAACGTTGCCGTCGATCCCAAAAATCCAAATGTCGTTTTCGTCGCGGCACTCGGCCATCCCTACGGCCCGAATCCCGAGCGCGGCATTTTCCGCTCGACCGACGGGGGCAAAACGTTCCAGAAGGTCCTCTACATCAACGAATACACCGGCGGCTCCGACGTCGAAATCGATCCGCAAAATCCGCAGATCGTCTACGCGGCGATGTGGCAGGCGCAGGAAGCGCCGTGGGAAAACGGCGCCTGGGGCGGCACGGCGGGCGGACTGTTCAAATCGACCGACGGCGGCAGCACGTGGCACAAGATCGAGAACGGTTTCCCGGAGGGCGTCATTCAGGTCGACGTCGCCATCGCGGCGAGCGAGCCGAGCCGGCTCTACGCCACCGTCGCCTACGGCCGCCACGTCGGCATCTTCCGCTCAGACGACGCCGGCGCTCACTGGTCCCGCGCCACCACCGACGCGCGGCCGGAAGCGCGCATCGGCGGCGGCGATCTGCCGGTGCCGAAAGTCGATCCGAAAAATCCGGACGTCCTTTACATCTGCAGCGTCGTCACCTGGCGCTCGACCGACGGGGGCAAGACGTGGACGGGAATTCGCGGCGCGCCGGGCGGCGACGATTACCAGAACATGTGGATCAATCCGAACAATCCGAACATTCTGCTGCTCGCCAGCGATCAGGGCGGCATTGTCAGCGTGAACGGCGGCCACTCATGGAGTTCCTGGTACAACCAGCTCACCGCGCAGGTTTATCACGTCAACGCCGACAACGCGTTCCCGTATCGCCTCTGCAGCGGCCAGCAGGATAGCGGCTCGGCCTGCGTATCGAGCCGCGGCAATTGGGGCGAGATCACCGAGCGCGACTGGCTGCCCGCCGGCGCCGAGGAGTACGGCTATCTGGTGCCCGACCCGCTGAACCCGAATATCGTTTACGGCGGCAAGCTCACGCGCTTCAATCGCCTCACCGGGCAAACGGCCGACGTTGCGCCGATGCCGCTTCGTGGAAATGGCTATCGCGCCCTGCGCACGGAGCCTATCGTTTTTTCGCCAGTCGATCCGCACATCCTTTATTTCGCCGCAAACACGTTGTGGGAAACGCGCAATGGCGGCGATAGCTGGAAGCAGATCAGCCCCGACCTTTCGCGCAAGACGTGGCCCGTGCCCGCCGTCGCCGGCAAATACGCCGCGGACACAAAGGTCACGCGCCGCGGCGTCATCTACGCGCTGGCGCCGTCGCCCATGAACGTCAATACCATCTGGGCCGGCACCGACGACGGCCTCATCTGGCTCACCACCGACGGCGGGCAGAAGTGGGAGAACGTCACGCCGCCGCAGCTCAAGCCGTGGCAGAAAGTCTCGATTCTCGACGCCGGCCATTTCAGCGCCGGCACCGCGTACGCCGCCATCAACACACTTCGTCTCGACGATATGCACCCGCACATCTACCGCACGCTCGACTACGGAAAAACGTGGACGGAGATCACGAACGGACTTGCGGACAACGAGCCGATCGACGTCGTGCGCGAGGATACCAGGCAGAAGGGATTGCTCTTCGCCGGCAGCGAAACGCAAATCTGGGTTTCCTTCGACGACGGCGATCATTGGCAGTCGCTGCGCCTGAACATGCCGCCGAGCTCCGTTCGCGATCTGCAGATCAAGGGAGACGATCTGGTTGCCGGCACACACGGCCGCGGCTTCTGGATCCTCGACGATATCACGCCTCTTCGCCAGATCGCCTCTGCGGCCGCCGCGAGCGAGGCGTATCTTTTCCGCCCCGAACTCTCGACGCGCGTTCGCTGGGACGTGAACACGGATACGCCGCTGCCGCCCGACGTGGCCCACGCGCAGAATCCGCCCGACGGCGCGATCATCGACTACTACCTGAAATCGCCCGCTTCAGGCCCGGTGACGCTGGAGATCATCGATAGCGCGGGCAAGCTGATGCGCCGCTATTCGAGCACGGACAAGCCGCGCATCCCCGATCCCAACGCGCTGTCCGTGCCCGCCTACTGGGCGCGCCCGGCGCAGATTCTCTCGGGCGAAGCCGGCATGCACCGCTTCATCTCGGACATGCACCTCACGCCAGCTCCCGGCTTCCCGGTGAATCTGCCGATGCAGGCCGTTGTCCACGACACGCCGCTCGCTTACACTTCGCCGTGGGTGCTGCCCGGCCACTACACCGTCAAGCTCACCGTCGACGGCCAGACCTATTCGCAGCCGATGACGATTCGCATGGATCCTCGCGTGAAAACGCCAATGGCCGGCATCGAGGCGCAGTACAACGTATCGAAACAGTTGTACGACGGCATGGTGGAAACTTCCGCCGTGCTTTCCCAAGTTCATGGATTGCAGGACCAGATCAACGAGCGGAAGGCGCAGAAACCATCGGCCGCCGCTACCCAGGCCATCGCCGCGTACGAAAAGCAACTCGAGTCGCTCGAAGGTGAGCGCGAAAGCCTCTTCGCCTTCTTCCGTGGAGGCGGCAACGCGCCCGAATCGCTCACGCTCATCCGCTTCCAGCTCTCGTCGCTGCTCGGCATGGTGCAACAGGCCGACGTCGCGCCGACGGCGCCGCAAACCGCTGCCTCAGCCACCCTCGGCGAATCCGTTACGAAGCTGATGGCGCAGTGGACAGCCCTGAAGACGCAAGACCTCGACCGCTTGAACGACGCCCTTAAAGCCGCGAATCTCGCGCCGGTCACCGTCCCCGAGAACCACATGTAACAGCAGTCCCACCGGGAGGCCGGGGCGACATCGATCTCGCCCCGGCCGTCCATTCCGTCCCCCAGTAGCGCAGCCACTCTTGGCTGCGCGTTTTTCCCTATCCCATCCCGCGCCTAATTTTTCGGCCGCCTTGCGTCAAAGCGGTGGGTCCCGCGTATCTTTTTTTCGGTTGCAGGTTGATGAGATTTGCGGCGCAACGCACAGAGAAAAATCCGCAGCCAAGAGTGGCTGCGCTACTGGAAGACCGGGGCGACCAAATGGGTCGCCCCTTTTCCGTTGCCCAGTTCATCGGTTAGACGCTGGCGCTGCAACGCCCTCTCAGTTCGCCTTACTTCTTTTTCGCGCCGATCTGCTCGAGCAGCACGCGCACCGCCGCATCCAGCTGCGCGTCCTGGTGCCCGTCGCGCGACCACGCGTCGAAATCCCGGCAAAGCTTAAGCCAGCCGCCTCCGCCTGAAAAGACGCCTTCTGGAACCGAAAGCGTTTCCGCCCGCCTCGTTACCGACTCACCATAACCGGCCTCGCCGGGACTCATCTTTCTTCGGGCGCTGCGTTATGATTCGCTGATTCCGGAGGCACTTGCGATGCGCAAAGCGACGCTGTGCGGATTGACCCTCCTTTTCTCTGTCTCGCTCGCCACCTGCGGAATATTCGGCACTCCAACCTGCCACCAGAGCGGCAGTGCGGTCGTCTGTGGCAAGGCGCGTTTCGAAGCGCTCACGCCGTCGCTCGTGCGATTGGAATACGCGCCGTCGGGCCACTTTGTCGACGCCCGCACCGCCGTCGTCACCGGCCGCGAGTGGCCGCCCGCCAAGCTCACGTTCCAGCAGAAAGCCGGCTGGGTCACCGCGTCGACCGACCGCCTCACGGTCCGCTATCAGCTCGGCTCGGGCCTCTTCAACGATCGAAATTTGCAGGTCGCCTGGCGCGACAACGGCTCCGATCGCACCTGGGATCCCGGCCAGCAGGACCCGCTCAATCTCGGCGGCCTCTCCTATTCCCTCGACGGCATCCAGCAAAACGATTTTCCCAAGCCCACCGACGGCATCCTCAGCCGCAGCGGCTATTTTCTGCTCGACGACAGCCACTCGCCCGTCTGGAACAGCCGGACCGATTGGATCGAGCCGCGCCCCGATCGGAAGGACCAGGATTGGTATTTCTTCGAGTACGGCCGCGATTACGATGCCGCGCTCAAGGATTACGCGCGGCTCTGCGGCCGCGTGCCGATGGTTCCGCGCTACGCGCTCGGCACGATGATCACCGACCTCAACTATGAATATCTGCCGTCAAACGAACTCGTCAGCAAGTATCACGATTCCGACAAGGACGTGGAACAGCTCGTCACGCGCTTCCGCTCGGCCGGCATTCCGCTCGACGTTCTCGTGCTCGATTTCGCCTGGCACAAGTTCGGCTGGGATGGCGGCTACGACTGGAGCCCCATCTTCCCGCATCCGAAACAGTTCCTCGACTGGGCGCACCAGCAGGGGCTGAAAATCAGCCTGAATGACCACCCCGGCTACGCCGACTTCCGCGGGGACAAAACCGTGCTCTCCGATAGCGACAGCCAGGCCGCCGAGGTTCGCCGTGATCTGCAGATTCCCTCGGGCCAGCCGATTCGCTGGAATCTGGCCGAGAAGCGGCAGGCGGAAGTCTTCATGAAGGTGCTGCATTTTCCGCTGATGGACGAGGGCGTGGATTTCTGGTGGATCGATGGCGGCTCGGGCGCGGCCAGCATGGCGGGGCTCGATCCGCAGATGTGGACCAACCGCGTCTACTACGATTTTTCCCAGCAGCACAACGGCAAGCGCGCGTTCGTCATGAGCCGCTACGGCGGCTGGGGCAATAATCGCTATCCCGGCTTCTTCACCGGCGATACGCACTCCACCTGGGACGTGCTCGCCTACGAGATCGCCTACACCGCTCGCGGCGGCAACGTGCTCGAACCTTACATCACGCACGACATCGGCGGCTTCCTCGGCAACGACGTTCCGTTCGATCTCTACGCCCGCTGGATCGAATTCGGCGTGTTCAGCCCGCTCGTCCGCCTGCACAGCGCATATGAGAATCCCCGCGACGGCAACCTGCGCATGCCGTGGAATTACGGCCAGCAGGGAATCGATCTGGTGAAGCGCTATTTCCGCCTGCGCTACCAGCTCCTGCCCTACATCTACACCTATTCCCGCATCGCCTACGACGACGCGCTCCCGATCGTGCGCCCGCTGTATCTCGAATACCCGTCGCTCGCCAAGGCCTACGTCTATCCCAAGGAATATTTCTTTGGAGATGAGATTCTGGTCGCGCCGATCGCCGACCCGAGCGGTGAAGAGGAGATCTATCTGCCGCCGGGCTCGTGGACCGATTATTTCACCGGCAAAACCTACAACGGCGACACACTGCTCGGCGTTCAGGCACCGGTCGATTTCATTCCGATGTTCGTCAAGAACGGCTCGATCATTCCGCTCGCGCCCGATAATCTGGCCTATTCCGACCAGAAACCGCTCGACCACCTCACGCTCGCCGTCTACGGCCCCGACGCCGCGAGCTTCCGCCTCTACGAAGACGACGGCACGTCGCTCGCCTACAAGAAAGGCCAATTTGCCTGGACGCCGATGGCCTTCAAACCGTCGGGCAGCGGCCAATGGCAAATGGAAATCGGCCCGAGCGAAGGAACGTTCTCCGGCCAGGTCGAGCGCCGCTCCTACGAAATCCAGCTCCACAATCTGCCGCAGCCAACGGCGATCACCGTCGACGGCCATGCGATTCGCCGCGGCGCCTCGGGCGCGCCTGGCTGGTCATGGGACAGCGCCGCGTCGGTCGCAACGATTCGCCTCGACGCACGCTCAATTCGCACACCGATCCGCGTGACGATTTCCTCGGCGCGCTGATTTGGGACAGCGATTGGTTTCCATTGCGGCAGTGATCCAGTCAGCCCTCGACTGGCAGCCACGATCAGCGCCTTCCTGACGGTGGGCTTTTCGGCCAGCATCCCGTACACGTCGCGGCCAAAGAAGGGTGAAGTCCTTGCCTGCAATCGAACGGATCCCTCGACCCTCGGCAGGGACTGGCGTTCGTTGACTTGTCCCGGGGCGCAGCCTAAGATTCCCCCATCGCGATGGGGGACCAGCCACTCAACGGCCGGACGATCGGGCACTACCGCATCCTGGAACGGATCGGCGGCGGCGGGATGGGTGTGGTGTATCAGGCCGAGGACCTCAATCTGGGCCGGCGCGTGGCGCTGAAATTCCTGCCTGAGGATACGGCGCGCGATCCGCAGGCGCTCGAGCGGCTGCGGCGCGAGGCGCGAGCCGCTTCCTCACTCGATCATCCCAATATCTGCACGATCTACGAGATCGGCGAAAGCGATGGGCTGCCGTTCATCGCCATGCAGTATCTGGAAGGCCAGACGCTCAAGCACCGGATCGAGGGACGGCCGCTTCCGCTGGATCTGCTACTCGACTGGGGCATTGAAATTGCCGACGCGCTCGAGGCGGCGCACAGCCAGGGCATCATTCACCGCGATATCAAGCCGGCAAATATTTTCATCACCCGCCGCGGAGAGGCGAAGATTTTGGATTTCGGCCTGGCAAAAGTGCTCGAACGCCGCACGCCGGGCGGTGCGCCGCAGGAAGCGACGCAAGCCACGCTGCCGACCCTCCCCGAGCATCTGACCAGCCCCGGCGTCGCCGTGGGCACGGTAGCGTACATGTCCCCCGAGCAGGCGCGCGGCGAGGAGCTGGATGCACGCACCGATCTTTTCAGTTTCGGCGCGGTGCTCTACGAAATGGCCACCGGCCGCCAGCCCTTCACCGGAAACACAACGGCGCTCCTTCACGACGCGATCTTGAATCGCACGCCCGTGCCGCCGGCGCGTCTCAACCCCGAAATCCCGCCCCGGCTCGTGGAAATCATCGACAAGGCGCTCGAGAAGGACAGGGAAGTGCGCTGCCAATCCGCCGCGGAGCTGCGCGCGGACTTGAAGCGCCTGAAACGCGACACGGAATCCGGCCGGTCAACCACGACGATGGCCGCCGCGCCATCACCAGCGGAGGCATCGAGCGCCAAGGCTCCCTCGGGATCCTCCGCCGTCGCCACGGTGGCACGGGAGCACAAATGGGGCCTCAGCGCAGTGGCCTTGGTGGTGGTGCTTCTCGCGGCGGCGGCGGCGTACGGCCTCTATGCTTTCCTGCATCGCGGCGGCGGGCCGATGCCGTTCCAGAATTTTTCGATAACGCAGGTGACGAGTTCAGGCGAAACCTCCGAAGCCGCGATTTCACCCGATGGCAAATTCATCCTGAGCGTGCGGAATACCAACGGCGAGCAAAGCCTGTGGCTGCGAAACATTCCTACCGGCAGCGATACGCAAGTCATTCCGCCGGTTGCCACCGCGTATCGCGGGCTCGCCTTCTCCCCCGACGGCAACTACATCTACTTCCGCCAGGCCACGGACAAATTGCAGGACACGTGGAACCTGTACCGGGCGCCCGTGCTCGGAGGTACGCCGCAAGTTATCGGCAAGGACATCGACAGCAATGTTACGTTTTCTCCCGACGGGAAGCGGATGGCGTTTGCCCGCTTCAATGATCCTGAACTGAACAAGTGGCGCCTGCTGACTGCGAATCCTGACGGAAGCGACGTGAAAGTTCAGCTGATTGCGCCGGGAGGCTTGGGGGCATGGTACGTGGCGTGGTCGCCCGATGGGAAACGTATTGCGTGCAATCTTCGATCCGTTGCCGATGCCGCAGGCGGGATTGATATGTTCGATTTGGCCAATGAGCGGCTGCAGCCGTTTGCGAGGTTCAGAGATAAAGTTCCTTACGAAGTGGTATGGCTGCCGGATGGCCGAGGCCTCCTCACCGTGTATGCCTCGGGCCCATTGATCGGTCCCACGCCGTCCCAGGCCCAAATCGGCCTGATCTCCTATCCCGACGGGAAGTTCCGCACCGTCACGAACGATACGAACAGGTACTCGACACTCACTCTCTCGGCCGACGCAAAGACCCTGGCCACGGTTCAGGTGCAAACGTCACGCGAGATCGACATTCTCCCCGGTACGGGCAGCGGGACGCCGGAGCCGGTTCCCGGCATCAGCAAACGGGAACAATTTCACGGCTTCGACTGGACCTCGGATGCCCAACTGCTGGTTTCCTTGGAAAACCAACTCGTTCGCATGCCGGTCGAACGAGGGGGTGCCGCAAATGTTTCGAGTGCGGCTTTAGCGCAGACCTCGGGTGTCTCGATTTGTCCCGGGGAACGGGACATCGTTTTCGATCGGTCCTCTCCAGGAGGCGGAAACGTCACGAACATTTGGCGAGCCGACGCCGACGGCTCGAATCCAACGCAGATCAGTCACGGCAAGGCAGATATCTTTCCTGATTGCTCAGCGGATGGAAGGTGGGTGTATTACGAGGACTTCACGGGCCAACGCCTCATGCGTGTCCCCCTCGATGGTGGCGCGGGAGAAGTCGTGCCGGGAAGCGTTTTGCCCAATTCGATTTTCGCGGGACTCGCCGTCTCGCCAGATGGGAAGACGCTGGCCTATATCCCTTCAACGGCGAATGCGGCGACGATGACCACTTCCCAGAAGCTCGCTCTGGTTGACCTGACGGTGAGAGGAAAATCGGCGCCGCGCCTGCTGGACGTCGATCCCCGGACCACGGGCTTTCCTTTGCGGTTCACACCCGACGGCAAAGCTGTGGCATACGCGATTGAGGATAAAGGCGTGGACAACATCTGGGTCGAGCCGCTCGACGGCTCGAAAGGTCACCAGATCACGGATTTTTCTTCGCAAACCATCTCGAACTTCCGCTGGTCGCCAGAACGGCAAGCACCTGGCCGTCGCCCGCAGCCAGTCCACCTCCGACGTGATCCTGCTCCGCGACACCAGGCCCTAGTCTCAGGCAGTCACGGTCCTGGTATTGACGAATGCTGTATTCGAGCCTAGACTCCTGCCCAACCAACAAACATCCTTCACGGTCCACAAACTATTGCTTTCTTCGCTTGTCGGCTCGCGTCGCGGGGTTCGAATCATTCGCCATTCTCCAAGGCGGGAGGAAAGCCATGATGGGAACAACGATGACAAGGCTGGCCGGGGTCGCCGCTGCGTTGGCGTTTGGGGCTGTGCCGATGGCGGCGCAAACAACTCCCGGTATCCGGATTCGCTCAATCTTTCACGCAAGGTCGGCGCCGTTGCGATCGTACCCGCCAGCCAAGGGCTGGAGGCCGGGAACGCCGCCGCGTGTGATTCCTTGGCGGCAGCCGAGGGCCAAGGGCGGTAAGCACGGCGGTGGCCCCGGCGGCGGGGGCGGCGGGAACTGGTCCGACGCGGATGTGCAGGGCACTTACGCTACGCAACACATTCAGCTCGGTGCCGCTTTCCCGGGCATCGGCTTCACGGGCGCGATTCCTCCGGACGAGAATTTGGCGGTAGGGAAGGACCCGAGCGGCAACACTCAGATCGTGCAGATCGTGAACACCAGCTACGAGGTCTACGACAGCTCGGGAACCCCACTCGCCGGCAACGATCTTGGCGCATCCATTTTTTCGGCGCTGCCCAGCACATCGCTCTGCGCCCAGGTCGATGGAGGCGACCCGATTGCCTTGTTCGACCAGCTCCATGGAAACCACTGGCTGATCAGCCAGCTCGCTTACAACTCCGATTTCAGCCAGAACGATCTTTGCTTGGCCATTTCGGTGAATTCGGATGCGACGGGAAATTACGAGGTCTACGACATCCCGTTCGGAAACCAGCTGCCCGATTATCCCAAGCTCGCCGTGTGGTCCGATGGCATCTACTTTTCGGCGAACATGTTCAGGATGAAAGTCAGTCGCATCACTGGCGCGGTGAGTTCAACCTTCGTTGGCGCGCAGGCTTGCGGTTTCCCGAGTTCCGATGTCACGACGGCGCCGAGTTCGGTGCAGTTCACCTGCTCGGGAACGGGCAATACGGGCATCTACAACATCCTGCCGGCGGATGTGGACGGACCGACGACGGCGGCGCCGCCGACCACCACCGGCGACTACTATCTCCAATTCCTCGACAACCTGAATTCGACTTCCGGGAACATCCTCAGGCTCTACCAACTCAACTCCGGCTCGCTCGTTACGCTGGGCGATCTGACGGTGAACACATTCCACGAAGCGTGCGGCGGAGGCACGTGCGTACCGCAGCTCGGCACCACGCAGCTGCTCGATTCGCTCGGCGACCGGCTGATGTACCGTCTTTCCTACCGCAACTACGGTACCTCGCAGCAGATGGTGGTGAATCAATCGGTGCAGGTGAACTCCTCGAGCCAGCAAACGGGCGTCCGCTGGTATCAGCTCTGCAACCAGAGCGGCTCGATTCCGTTCTACGTCTGCCACGAGAGCACGTTCAGTCCCGACTCCACCACGTACCGTTGGATGGGAAGCATCGCCCAGAACAAGTGGGGCGATATCGGCCTCGGCTACAGCACGTCGAGCAGTTCGATGTACCCATCGATCGCCGTCACCGGAATGTCGACGAATCAAAACGGCGGAACTGCCGACAACGGAATGGAAACCGAGCAGCAGATGTTCGAGGGCCAGGGCTACCAGGACACCTACAGCCGGTGGGGCGACTACAGCGGCATTGCCGTCGATCCGACCGACGATTGCACCTTCTGGTACACCAACGAATATCTGACAACGCCGAACGGCTTCATCGACATCATTTGGGGAACGGCCATCGGCAGCTTCACATTCCCGAACTGCCGGTAAGTTTCCCGGCCATGTGACGGCCACTGCGGCGTCATCCCGGCGGCTGCTTGGGACGGGGGACGTATTGCGCCGCCAGCCGGGATTGCTATGCCCCGATGATGGCTTCCACAAAGTCGCCGACGATTGGCGGCAGCTGTCCTACAAGGCTCTTGCGCTCGGGCTGGAACAAGGTTCCGACAAAGAAGGGATGCCCTGCCAGTTCGGCGCCGCGCACTTCGCCGTCAGTGTCTCGCGCCGTGATGCGTAGGGGCCCTGCGAAAAGTTCTTGCTCGTATTTCGGGTTCGGCCCGTAGCTGCAGCGATACCCCTCCACGATCCGCGGCGCGCCGTAGCTGCGGCGAAGCAGGCTGCCCTCGGCCAGCACGATTTCCATCTCTTTTTCGACAAGCGAGCAGGTGAGGGGACTAATGAGAGGAAGCGAGGCCTGCGGGTTCGTCTCGGCATGATCGGCGTCGAGCAGGCCGAGCACGTTGCGCGCGTATTCGAGAAGGGCATGCTGGAAACCGCCGCAGGTGCCGAGAAACGGCATGGCTCGCTCGCGGGCCACGCGGATGGCATCGAGAGCGGCCTGGGTGTTGGCATAGGGGCTGGCCGGGACGCACCAGACGCCGTCATACGTTGCGAGCGTCGTCTCCGCGTCACCCATTTGAGAAGTGTGGACCCACACAGCTTCCACGTTCGCCCGATGGTGCCGGGCAGCCAGCTCCAGTGCAAGGGGAATGGCCTGGTGGGCAGTGACGGAAGGGTTGTAATCTCCCACGAGCGCGATGCGGCAGCGATGGCTCACGGGATTCCAATCTACCAGATTGCGTGAACCCTCCGTGCCACGATTATTTTGGACACTCCCTTGTGAGGGAAACGCAGCAGTTCACCTATCTCGGGGGAGGGTGGCGCGGCAAAAACAAAAAGGGCTCCGGTAAGCGGAGGCCCTTTCGTTTTCTGAAGATTTAATCCTGGCGGCGACTGGCTTTCCCAGAGCGTTGCCAAGGCGGGATGGTCGGCCCGGCGCGCGGGCAGGCGGTCTTGGCGGCGGGAGTCCTCGATCGAGAAGCCGGGGTCCGCCGGCATTTTCCCCCGCAATGCGGCGATGTCATTCGCCAGATCGAGACACTGTCCAGCCGTTCATCCGGCGGGTCCGTTGACGCCGGACGTAACCACGGATGGTGTTGCTTGAGTCAATCCTTCCAGTTCCATCTGAACTCTCTTCCACTCTTTCCGCTTTCGCTTGATCGCCCCGGGAGCGTTCGGGCGCCCGAAATATTCCAGAAGTTCAGTTCGAAGCGCCGGCGGCACGCCGGTGAAATTCTGTTTTGCCAATGCGTCGAGCAAGCGCACCTGGGTCTGGTCCTGCAGCCAGTAGATGCCGGGACCGCTTATCTGGTCGGTGTCAAGATTGATGTTGGGCAAGGTCACATGGCCCGCGCCCACCTGTTTCAGCAGCTGTCGATAACGGGCCAGACTTGCGTTGAAACTTGCTTCAAACAAGCGTTGCGCTTCCGGCGTAGGCGTTTTGAATTGCAGCACCTTCAGCGGGCCGATCTTCGGAATGATCCTGGTCAGGAAAGCCAAAAAACTGTCGAGAAACGAGGGCCCCTTGTAGTCCCTTCCCCAATTCTTCCGATAACTCGAGCGCGATATGTTGTAGATAAACCTCCTCTTGGTTATGCCGGGCTCGTCCTTCTTGATGTCGTCGGCTTTGAGGCTCCAGGCAATGCGCGTGGCCCTGGGGATCAGTTGGCTGACGTCGTAACGGTACGAACCAAGCACTTCGTCTTCGTTCGTGAGAACGCTCCGGAGATCCAAACCGTAGGTTTCCCGAAAGGCTTGTGCCAGCAGGGGGACGGGAACGCCGAAGCCGATAAAATCGTGGTAGGTTTGGGGAGCGTAACGCGACTTCGCCACTTGCAAGACGTCAAATCCAAACTCAGTCTTGATGTGCGCCAGTGGGTCGTCTTCATAGGTGACCACGTGACCGTATTTTCGTTCCAGCTTGGGATACAGGAGGGGGACGGCGCGGTTGATCGCGATGCTATGTCCTTCGTTGTCGGCGGCGTAATGCGAGAGCGCCCCGAGGGCGAAAGCGTAGCCGTTCAGGTCCTTGGAATCGCGCAACAGCGCCATGACGAAGTTGCCGCTCTGGACGTAGTGGGCCAAATCGGTGAAGAGACGGCTGCCATGCGGGTAATACCCCAGGTCTTGGATGATGGCGCCGCCATAGGCGTAGCCGTGCGCTTCGTTGAGTTCAGCCGCGGTAGATTGTGGGAAGCGCTTCAAGAGCAGGGGTTTGATGCCGGTGTCCCAGGCGCTGTCGATGATGGCTTCATGCGTAAGAACGGCATAGGCCGCCAACTGCATGGGCCAGCCAATCATTAAGGCAAACACCACCAGCAGCGCGCAAACGGACCCGAGCCGTCCCCTGCTACCGCGACGTTGCATCCGCCCCTCCACCGCCTCAGTCCCGCCCCGCTTGCCCCGCCGACCGACAATGCGCCCAGTATACAGGGAATGCCCTCGCCGGAAAGATGCGCCTCGGTTGGAAACATCGATCCGACGAAGGCTAGAGCGCTCTGCCCGCGCGCCTCGGTAATCCCGTCCGTCGGTCCTCAGTTGTTCGCGGTGGCTACGGCCGCACTTGAATTTGAGGCATAAAAAAAGGGCTCCGGCAAGCCGGAGCCCTTTCGTTTTCTGAAGATTTAATCCTGGCGGCGACCTACTTTCCCACGCCGTTGCCAGCGCAGTATCATCGGCCCAGCGGGGCTTAACTTCCGTGTTCGGGATGGGAACGGGTGTATCCCCCGCGGCACGGCCACCAGGAAATTCGCTGACAATCGCAAGATCGGCATAACAGCCACGCCCGAGCGGGCGTTTTGAAACGAGCCGCCATAAAGCCCATCCAGCAACAGGCTGGATAAATTTTATGGTCAAGCCGAACGGCCAATTAGTACGGGTTAGCTGAACGCATTACTGCGCTTACACATCCCGCCTATCAAGGAGGTCGTCTTCCTCCGGCCTTCATAGACCGCCGTAGCGGCCTTGGGAGACCTTATCTTGAGGCGAGCTTCCCGCTTAGATGCTTTCAGCGGTTATCCCTTCCGGACTTCGCTACCGAGCGGTGCCGCTGGCGCGACAACTCGATCACAAGAGGTCCGTCCACCCCGGTCCTCTCGTACTAGGGGCGGCTCCTCGCAAGTCTCCTACGCCCACACCAGATAGGGACCGAACTGTCTCGCGACGTTCTGAACCCAGCTCACGTACCGCTTTAATGGGCGAACAGCCCAACCCTTGGGACCTTCTACAGCCCCAGGATGCGATGAGCCGACATCGAGGTGCCAAACCGAAGCGTCAATGTGAACTCTCGGCTTCGATCAGCCTGTTATCCCCGGCGTACCTTTTATCCGTTGAGCGATGGCCCTTCCACGCGGGACCACCGGATCACTAGGCCCAGCTTTCGCTCCTGCTTGACTTGTCAGTCTCGCAGTCAACCTGGCTTGTGCCCTTGCACTCCACGGCGGATTTCCAAACCGCCTGAGCCAAGCTTTGGGCGCCTCCGTTACATTTTAGGAGGCGACCGCCCCAGTCAAACTACCCGCCTGGCCATGTTCCCCGACCCGATAAGGGTCGTAGGTTAGAGCGACAGAACGATCAGGGTGGTATTTCACTGGTGCCTCCCCCCAAGCCAAAACCCGGGGTTCCTAGGCTCCCACCTATGCTACGCAGACCGTTCCGTTACTCATGACCAGGGTGCAGTTAAGGTGCACGGGGTCTTTCCGTCTAGATGCGGGCATCCGGCGTCTTCACCGGAACCACAAATTCGCCGAGCCGTTCGCCAAGACAGTCGCGCTATCGTTACGCCATTCGTGCAGGTCGGAACTTACCCGACAAGGAATTTCGCTACCTTAGGACCGTTATAGTTACGGCCGCCGTTCACCGGGGCTTCAGATCAGACCTTTGTCTGGATTGCTCCAAACTGAGCCCTCCCTTTAACCTTCCGGCACCGGGCAGGCGTCACCCCCTATACGTCGTGTTCGACTTCGCAGAGAGATGTGTTTTTGTTAAACAGTCGTAGCGCGCCTTTCACTGCGACCCCTTCGGGCTATAAACCCTAGTGGGGCACCCCTTCTCCCGAGGTTACGGGGTTAATGTGCCTAGTTCCTGAGCGAGCGTTCTCTCGAGCGCCTGTGGGTATTCGCCCTCGCCTACCTGTGTCGGTTTGAGGTACGGGCACCTGATGGACTGCTTAGGGGGTTTTCCTGGCAGAGTGGAATCAGAGACTTTGCGGCCATTGGCCTCGGAGCCTGTCTCACCGTTAATGACCCCGTGGATTTACCTGCGGGATCCGGCTTACACAGACCCATCGGGACTTCCATCGCCCGACTCCCCTATCCTCCTGCGTCGCCCCTTCGTCGTAACGTCCATCAGGTGGGGCAGGAATGTTGACCTGCTGTCCATCGGCTACGCCTTTCGGCCTCACCTTAGGACCCGCCTGACCCTGAGCGGATTGACCTTGCTCAGGAAACCTTAGGCTTTCGGCGACAGGAGTTTTCATCCTGTTTATCGCTACTTATGCCGGCAGAGTCTCTTCCGTGGCGTCCAGTGATCCTCTCGGTTCACCTTCGAGCACCACAGAATGCTCCCCTACCATCCCGTCTTGCGGCGGGATCCGCAGCTTCGGTCGCAGGCTTGAGCCCCGTTGGATTGTCGGTGCGCGACCGCTCGACCAGTGAGCTATTACGCTTTCTTTAAAGGATGGCTGCTTCTAAGCCAACCTCCTGGCTGTTTTAGCGGTCACACGTCCTTTCCCACTTAGCCTGCTGTCCGGGACCTTAGCTGGCGGTCTGGGTTCTTTCCCTTTCGACCACGGGGCTTATCCCTCGTAGTCTCACTCCCGTGCTGCTGTCCACGGCATTCGGAGTTTGATTGGATTCGGTAGGCTTGGTTGCCCCCTAGTCCATTCAGTGCTCTACCACCGTGGCAGATCGCACAAGGCTGCCCCTAAAGGCATTTCGGGGAGAACGAGCAATAACGGAACTTGATTAGCCTTTCACCCCTACCCTCAGCTCATCCGAGCTGTTTTCAACCAACACCGGTTCGGTCCTCCAGCCGCGGTTAAGCGGCCTTCAACCTGGCCAAGGGTAGATCGTCCCGCTTCGCGTCTATTCCCACAGACTGGTCGCCCTATTCGGACTCGCTTTCGCTACGGCTCGCTTTCGCTTAGCCTCGCCTGGGAGAATAACTAGCCGGCTCATTAAGCAAGAGGCACGCCGTCAGGCATTCTCCGATCCGAAGACCGGAGCATAGCCCTCCGACTGCTTGTAGGCATGCGGTTTCAGGTTCTATTTCACTCCCCTCGCAGGGGTTCTTTTCACCTTTCCCTCACGGTACTGGTTCACTATCGGTCGCCAGCGAGTATTTAGCCTTGGAGAGTGGTCTCCCCGGATTCCCACGGGATTTCTCGTGTCCCGTGGTACTCAGGTACCCGCTTCGGGTCCGGTAAGCTTTCGGTTACGCGACTTTCACGCTCTTTGGCGGAGCTTTCCAGCTCCTTCACCTAGCCTCCGGATTGGTAACCCTACTTGTTGCGGGCCCTACAACCCCCCGGTTCAAAGAACCAAGGTTTGGGCTATTCCGGTTTCGCTCGCCGCTACTCCCGGAATCTCGGTTGATTTCTTTTCCCTCCGGGTACTGAGATGGTTCACTTCCCCGGGTTGGCTCATGCTCGCCTATATATTCAGCGAACTGTGTCCGGTGTTCACACCGGACGGGTTTCCCCATTCGGACATCCTCGGATCAACGCCTGCTTGCGACTCCCCGAGGCTTTTCGCAGCTTGCCACGTCCTTCTTCGCCTGCTGGCGCCTGGGCATCCACCGCACGCCCTTAGTAGCTTGACCATAAAACTTATCCGGCGTGTCGCCACGCGGATAAGCCTCTGGCCCATTTCCACAAACGCCCTACTCGAGCTTCATTGTGGCTACTTATGCCTATTTCTTGCGATTGTCAAAGAACTTGTCGCCCCGCGCCCGGCGGGGCCTAACGACAAAAAACCCGGCGTCGAGCGCCGGGTGAGTCCGCCGCACCCTACGGGGCGGACTTACGCGATGCTCGGTCGTTTTCTATCCTGTGTTCGTCGGAAACCTCAGTTGTGATTTCCTCGGATAGTCTGCCCTTCACTCATGGCAGACCATCGGTAAGTATACCAGCTTTCTTCCGCTCGTCAAGCGGCACTCCGAACGAGTTTTCGTGTTCCTCCGGGATCGCGAATCCCCTGTATTTATGCGCCTAGCAGCGTTTCCGCCCGCGCATCGACCGGAGCGGGTCGCGCGACACTCTTTTTATTTTGCGCGAAGCCGGGCAGCCCGTCGCGGTGAGGAAACGTATCGCCCTGAGATCAGGAATCCGTCGCTTCGCACCGGAGACGCGGTCGCGCTGCCGCACGACCGCAAGCGGGCAGCAAAAAACCGCAAATCCGCCTCAGTCCGGTTCATTCGACAGCCGCCGCAGGAGCGGCACGAGCAGCAGAATCGTTCCGCCGACGACTTCCGCCGGCGGCAGAATCACCAGCCACCAGCTCGGATGTCGGAGGTAGGAAACGCGCAGAATGCCCGTGATTCCCGTGGCGATCAGCATGACGGCGAGAAACAGAAGAAACGGCCCGAGCCACCGCCGGCGCGGACGTTCGCTCTTTTCATTCATGAAGAATCGCTCTTTTCTGTCCCGAGTTCGGCCAGCACGCGCCGGTCTTCCTCGCTGAGCGAGGCGCGTTCGAGCAGCTCGGGCCGGTTGCGCAAGGTTTTCGCGAGCGCCTGCCGCCGGCGCCAGCGCCGGATCTGCTCGTGATTGCCCTGCATCAGGACGTCGGGCACGGCCCAGTCCCTCAGCTCCCGCGGCCGCGTGTAATGCGGGCAGTCGAGGATTCCGATCGCATCGGCGGCAGCGCCGGCCTCTTCCGCCGGAACCGTGAACGACTCCCGCACCGCCGAGGCTTCGTTGCCGAGCGCGCCCGGCAGCAAACGCGTCACCGCGTCCACCACCAGCGCCGCGCCGAGTTCGCCGCCCGACAGCACGAAATCCCCGATCGAAATCTCCTCCGTCGCCAGAACGCTCGGCCACGCGCTCGTCGACGCCCTCGTAGCGCCCGCACAGCAGCACCACCCGCTCGAGCCCGGCCCAGCGCGACGCCGTCGCCTGACGGAACAGCCTCCCCGACGCCGAAAGCAGCACGATCGCCGTTCCCGGCGCACGCCGCGCCTCTTCTGCCGGCATGCCGAACAGGTCCTCGATCGCCTCGAAAAACGGGTCCGGCTTCATCACCATCCCTTCGCCGCCGCCGAACGGGCGGTCGTCGACGGTCTGGTGCCGGTCGTGCGTGTAGCGGCGCAGATCGTGGATGGCGATGTCGACCAAGCGCGCCTCGCGCGCCCGGCGCACGATGCCGTAGTCGAGCGGCCCGGTGAAAAATTCGGGAAAGATGGTGAGGATGTCGAACCGCATCGGTTTCCGCTTTCCGTCAATGGCACGATTGCAGGGGCGGGGTAACCCCGCCCCTGCGGATTCGGTTATGCCAAGCCTGTGATTACCGGCGCTGTCGTCGATATCTTACTCGCGGTTCAGCTCCCGGAGGCCTTCGGGGAGCACGACGACGATTCTGCGCTTTTCGAGATCGATTTCGCGGCAGATTTCCGCCGCCATCGGCACGAGCAACTCGCCGTTCGGCGTAGCGACGACGAGAATCGAGGTTCCGCGCGTCGTTTCGCCGGTCGTCTCGACGTCGCGCACGCGGCCGAGCACGCGGCCGCCAGGCTCGACCACCTCGCACCCGATGAGATCGCTGACGTAATAGCTTCCCGGCGGGAGCGGCGCGCGTTCGGCGAGCGGAATCTGTACGTAGAGTCCCACCAGAACGCCGCGCGTCGTCGATCGAATCGCAGCCCTCGAAATGGAAAATGGCGAAACGGCGGGATGGCTCGAGCCGCGCGGAGCGGATGAGGGCGGCTCGCGGCTCGCTCTTGCCGTCGCCGAGCAGGACGCGGCGCAACTCGAGAAACCGCTCGGGAAAGTCCGTCAAAACCGCCGCTCGTACCCCACCACGGCGTCCCCACGGACGAACGATGCGCGCCAGGCTGACTTCGCTCACGACGGCGCTATTCGAGAATTTCCAAGGTCAGCCTTTTTTTCAGTTTCATGCCCGCCGCGCCAAGAATCGTACGGATGGACTTGGCGGTGCGGCCCTGTCGGCCAATGACCTTGCCCAGATCGTTCGGGTGAACGCGCAGCTCGAGAACTGTCACCTGTTCCCCTTCCACCGCTCGCACCTGAACCTGATCGGGATTATCGACTAATGCCTTCGCGATATCCTCAACGAGTTCCTTCACGCCCCCCTGCGACATGAGCGACCTCTCAAGTGGAACTTCCACCTCTGGAACTCACCCGAGGTCCGCGGGGCGCGCGGGCCGGCACGTTCTGCCGGCGGGGATCAGAGAAGCTTCTGTTTCGCGAAGAAGCTGCGCACGGTGTCAGACGGCTGAGCTCCCACGCCCAGCCAGTACTTCACCCGGTCTTCCTTGAGCCGGATTTCGGCCGGTTCCCGGAGCGGGTCATAGGTGCCGACGATCTCCACAAAACGACCGTTGCGCGGCCGAGTCTTCTCGGTCACCACAATGCGGTAAGACGGTTTCTTCTTCTTGCCCGTTCGCGCCAAGCGGATGGCTAGCAACGACGTCTACCTCCTTAGGTTTCCCTATTGTAGCGCACCCCGAGGGGCGCGCGTCGGCTCGCGTTCACGACAGGCCGGCCATCCGGCCCATCCCACGCATCTTGCCTTTCATCGAGCCGTACTGCTTGATCATGCGCCGCATCTCCTGAAACTGACGCAGCACCTGATTCACTTCCTGCACCGACGTCCCGCTCCCGCGCGCGATCCGCTTGCGGCGGCTCCCGTCGATCACGGTGTGGTCGTTGCGCTCTTCGGCGGTCATCGAGTCGATGATCGCCTCCATGTGCTTGAACTGTTTCTCGTCGATCGATAAATCCTTCGGAATCTTCGCCAGCGGCCCGATCTTCGGCAGCATGCCGAGCACCTGCTCGAGCGGGCCCATCTTCCGCAGCTGGCGCAGCTGGTCCCGGAAATCCTCGAGCGAGAATTCACTCTTGCGGAGCCTTTCCGCCAGCTTTTGCGCTTTCTTCTGGTCGACCGTCTTCTCGACCTTTTCGATGAGCGACAGCACGTCGCCCATGCCCAGAATCCGCGAAACGATCCGGTCGGGATAAAACGGCTCGAGTGCGTCGTATTTCTCGCCGACGCCCACGAATTTCACCGGCGCCCCGGTCACCTTCCGGATCGAGAGGGCCGCGCCGCCGCGGGCGTCGCCGTCGATTTTGGTGAGCACCACGCCGGTCAGGCCCAGCCGACGATGGAATTCCCCGGCCGAGCGCACAGCGTCCTGGCCCGTCATTGCGTCGGCGACGAACAGGATCTCGGTGGGTGAAAGATCCTTTTTCAGCATCGACAGCTCTTCCATCAATTGATCGTCGATGTGCAGCCGGCCGGCCGTGTCCACCAGAATCACGTCGTAGGCGGAAAGCTTCGCCTCGCGCAGCGCCGCGCGCGCGATTTCGAGCGGCTTCTCGAGGCCGGTAGCCGGAAAGCACGGCTGCCGAATGGCTTGCGCCACCTGCGCGAGCTGCTCCCGTGCCGCGGGCCGGTACACGTCCGTCGATACCACCAGCGGCCGGTGCCCGTGCTCGGCCAGCCATTTCGACAGCTTGCCGGTCGTCGTCGTCTTGCCCGAGCCCTGCAAGCCCACCAGCAGCCAAACCGAAGGCGGCCGCGAAGCGAACTGCAGACGCACCGGCTGCCCGAGCAGGTCAAGCAGCTCGTCGCGCACGATCTTCACCACCTGCTGATCGGGCTGCAGTTGGAGCGTCACTTCGGTGCCGAGCGATTTCTCGCGGATGTGCGCCAGCAGCTCCTCGACCACCGGCAGGCTGACGTCGGCGTCGAGCAGCCCGTCGCGAATCGCGCCGAGGGCCGTATCGAGGTGCTCTTCGGTCAGCTTCGCCTGGCCGCGGAGGGTCTTGAAGACCTTTTGAAAGCGCTCAGTAAGGTTATCGAACATACCAGTAGCCTGCGGTTAACCCGAAGGCGGGATGACAATCCATCATTCTACGGGACCGCTCGTGCGGGGGTCAACGCGCGGTGGAAGAGCCTATTCCCATCGTACCACCCCCGCGGGACCGGGGCGCATGAGTCCGTGGGCCGCGGGAGGAGTTGCCGTTGCGTTTGGGACGCGGAACGCAGGGGAATGTGCAGCAGGGAGTTGCCGACGGGAGAATCTGCTATATAATCCCCGGCTTGGATGAGCTATTGAAACGGATTCCCTTGCGAGGTGCCGGATGCTCACTCCCCAGTTGAAAATACTGATTGGTTTGTTCATCGTCTCGGTCGTCATCTGGTTCATTCTGATCGTTTACAAGAAAAGGCTGGAGCGGCAAGAGGAAGACAAGGTGTTCCTCGGGTCCACTCCGGAGCGCCTGAACGACGAGCAGAGGCAGCTTCTGGATAAGGTGAACCAGCTGTCGAAGCCGTTGTGGATTGTCGGAACGTTGACGGTTTTGCTCCTGCTGAGCGCGGTCGGCGTGTGGATCTACCAGGGTCTGCTGCGTAACTGAGGCCGGGCGGAGCTTCGCGCGGCCGCGAATCGGTTGTGGCGGCGGGCGCGAAGCGGGCAATCCTTCCGAGCGCGGGCCCGGAAACCTCCGGGCCTCACGATCGCTCAAAGCCTAGCGAAATGGCCGTCTTCCGCTGGAGAGCGGGGACGTGAGTGGTGGTGCGCACGGCCGCGGCCGCTGAGCCGGTGACGTCGAGCGAGTTGTGGTTCGGCACCAGGAGCCGGCAGGCTGCCCGGCACTCGAAGATCAGTGTGGTGTGTCCTTGAAATCCGAGCGATTTGCCGCCGGTCGATCCCCGTCATCTCCCATTGGCAGAATGGCTCGGCGCCGGCGCCGTGCGTCTTGACGCATGCGTTGCGGTGCATGTTCCCCCCGAAAATGAAGCGGCGCGGACGCGGCGAAACCGGGGCAGCCGCCGCCGCACGACTGAGAATTGGGAAAAAGAGTCTTTTCGCAGCGGGTCTCTTCGCTCAAACTAGATTTTTCTGACAGGCCAATCCGGCGCATTCCGGAATCGCCGGCCAACCGTGTTCCGCGCCGGGAGGATTGCCGGCCGCGCCGCCGGATGGGGAGCGGCGGCGGATTTGCGATTTCCAAGGAGGACGAATGCTCGAACACTTTTGGGAGGTGCTCATACCCTGGCTGATCTCGGCCGGGATTCTGGCCGCCGTGGTGGCGGCCGTACTGGTGGCGCACTGGCTGGTGTACCGGGTGCTGGCGGACCTGGCGGCCCACACTTCGAGCACGCTCGACGATTCCTTCGTTCGGCGCAGCCGGCGGCCGGTGAAACTGATTCTGCCACTGCTGGCGGCGATCGCCACGCTGGGGACTCTGCCGCTGCCACACGCCACGCTCGGGCCGCTGCGGCACATCGTCGGACTGGCGCTGATTGGGGCTACGGCGTGGCTGGCCATTTCGCTGCTGGGCGTGATTGACGACGCGGTGGGGCTGAAATTCCGGATCGACGTGAAAGACAACCTGGCGGCGCGGCGGGTGCAGACGCAGGTGAAGGTGCTCGAACGCATCGTGATGGTGGTGATCGTGATCGTGACCGTGTCCATTGGATTGATGACGTTTCCCGAGATTCGGCAGCTCGGCACCAGCCTGCTAGCCTCGGCCGGCCTCGCTGGACTGATCGTCGGCCTGGCGGCGCGCTCGACGCTCGAGAATCTGCTGGCCGGCGTGCAGGTGGCGCTCACCGAGCCGATCCGGATCGACGACGTGGTGATCGTGGAGGGGGAATGGGGACGGATCGAGGAGATCCGGACCAGCTACGTGGTGGTGCGAATCTGGGACTTGCGGCGCCTCGTGGTGCCGCTCGCGTATTTCATCCAGCATCCGTTCCAGAACTGGACGCGGACCTCGGCCGATCTGCTGGGCACGGTGTTCGTGTACGTGGACTACACGGTGCCGGTCGAGGCGGTGCGGCAGGAATTGCAGCGCATCCTTGAAGCGTCGCGGGACCTGTGGGACGGCAAGGTCTGCGGGCTGCAGGTGACCGATTCGAAGGAGCACACGCTCGAGCTGCGCGCGCTCATGAGCTCGGCCGATTCGGGCATGGCGTGGGATCTGCGTTGCCGCGTGCGGGAGAAGCTGGTGGAGTTCCTGCAGAAGAACTACCCGGATTCGCTGCCGCGCGTGCGCGCGGAGATTCGCGATGTGCCCGCTCTCGGGCCCGCCCGCATGGCGCCCTCGGCGAGCTGATCCGGATGCGAAAGCACGTGGAACGTCGCGCGGCCCCGGCGCGCCGGGGCAGGCGGCAAACATGGCGATGATCGAGCTGGGCGTCGGGCTCACCGGCGCGGTGATGGGCGTGATGGCGGCCGAATTCGGCCGCACGCGCCGGCGCGGGCTGCCCGCTTACGGCTGGGCGGGACTCGGCATCCTGGTGGTGGCCGAGGTGATGATGTTCCGCGGCATCGAGCCGGTGGCCCGCTATTTCACGCCGATCGCCTGGACGGCCTACATCCTGGTCGCCGACGCGGCGGTGCTGGCGATCCGCGGCCGGTCGCGCCTGGCGAACGCGCCCGGACGATTTGCCGGCCTCGCTTTTCTCTCGATTCCCCTCTGGCTCACCTTCGAGATTTACAACCTCCGCCTGCAGAACTGGACCTACATCGGCGTGCCGAAGGGATGGCCGGAAGCGCTCTTCGGTTATGCGTGGTCGTTCGCGACGATCTGGCCGGCAATTTTCGAAACGGCCGATCTGGTCGAAGCGTTCGGCTGGTTTCGCAAGGCGCGGCCGATCGAGCTTTCGCTTCGCGGCGAGCGCATCCTGGCCGGGACGGGCGCGGTGATGCTGGTGCTGCCGGTGGTGCTGCCGCAGCGGATTGGGGCGTACCTGTTCGCGCTGGTGTGGCTCGGATTCGTGCTGCTGCTCGATCCCGTGAATCGATGGAAGGGGTGGCCGTCGATTCTGGGCGACTTTCGCGAGGGGCGGCGCGGGCGGTTGTGGTCGCTGCTGATTTCGGGGTGGGTGTGCGGCTGGCTGTGGGAATTCTGGAACTACTGGGCGGCGGCGAAGTGGCACTACATTTTCCCGATGTTTCAGCAATGGAAGATTTTCGAGATGCCCGCGCCGGGATTTTTCGGCTTTCCGCCGTTCGCGGTGGAATGCTTCACAATGTACGTGTTCGCGGCGGGGATGCTCAAATGGCGCGGAGAAGAATGAACGGCGGCGGGCGGGCATCGTGCGGAATCGTCGCGGCGCTGGCGCTGCTCGTGGCCTTCGCCGCGCCGGCGAGGGTGTCGGCGCAGGAGGGCGCCGCCGACGCCCGCGAAACGGGAAAGTTGACCCTGCCGCCGAATGCCGAGCAAGCGGTTCACGAAATCTACGCGGGCGAGCCGGAAGCGGCGATCGCCGCGGCGCAATCGTTCGAGAAAGAGCGCCCGCACGATCCCTTCGGCTATCTGCTCGAAGCCGAAGCGCGCTGGTGGCAGCTCTACTGCGAACAAAGTGAAATCCGCTACGGCATGGTGGACGTGTGGGCGCTGCCGCAGGAGCCTGGCGATCCGCCATACCTCGATGCCGCGCGCAAGGCGGTGAATCTGGCCAAGGCGCAGCTCGCCAAGGGCGAGACGGCGCAGGCGCACCTGTATGCGGGGATGGGCTACGCGCTCGAAGCGCGGATCTACGGCCTGCGCGGCGGACGAATGGATACGGCAAAAGCGGGAGTGAAGGCGCGCCAGCATTTGCTGAAAGCGCTTCAGCTCGATCCGAATCTGGCCGACGCCGACACCGGTCTTGGCTTGTACAACTACTACGTCGACACGCTCTCGCCGATCGTGAAGCTGCTCCGCTTCTTTCTCGGCATCCCCGGCGGCAGCAAGCAGCAGGGCATGCAACAGCTTCGCGCGGCGATGGAGAACGGCACGCTCACCGCCGTCGAGGCGCGTTACTACCTGGCCAGCAATCTGCGCACCTACGACCACAACTACGCCGGGGCGCTCACGGTGGCCGCGCCGCTCGTGCGCGAGTACCCGAAGAACCCGATTTTTCTGCTGCTCGTCGCGAATCTGCAAATTGAGCTTGGGCGGCGGGAGCAGGCAGCGCAAACGTTGGCGCAGATCGGGAAGTTGAAAATTTCCGACGCGGCATGCGCGGCGCGTGCCGAACAGTTGGCGCGGGAATTGATGGCGGTGAGCCAGGGAAAGTAAGGGGCCGGTGCCGGGCTGAAGCCCGGCGCTACACGGAGAGGAACACCGCCGGATGCCATCACCGCGATCAAGATGCTTCGCTTCGGATGATGGAGGGTCTGAGGAACTCCCGTAGCACAGGCACTCCTGCCTGTGCGCCTTCCCGCAATTCCGCCTCACACTTCTATCTCGCCGGCAGCGCTGCCGCGACCGGCGCAATCAGTGCGTGCCGGGGTGAAATTCCTCCAGGCGGAGTTCGGTGTCGCTTTGGGTGCCGTGGACCTGGAAGCTGTAACGGGTAATGCCGACGCCGGGAACGAAATCGTAGGACGCGGCGTCGTTGGCAGTGAGGAAGTGGACCGGGAACGCGGTGTGGTCGCCCGGCGGAATGCCTTTCAGGCCGGAAAGGTCGGCCACTTGTGGCTCTTCCGCCACCCAGCAATAGAAGCCGTCGGTGCGGATCATGCCGGTCATGTCGCAGAACTTGTCTCCTTGCGCGAGCGGCAGCTGAAGGAACAGTTCGTCGACGGTTGTGAGATTCTCGAGCTTATCGGCCGGATTTTCGAGGCGAGCGAGCGCGCTCTTGAAGGATGCCGGCGGAATCCAGTAGAACTTCGCGCCGCCCGATTCCACGATGAGCGATTCGGAAGGCGCCGTATCGCCCTTCGAGCGGTCGAGATCGCGAGGGAAACCCTTCACGACCGCGGCGACCAGATTGCCGCGAGGGATGACGCGCTCGACCTCCATTTTCCACGCGATCAGTCTTTCCTGCGTCGCCGTCGAGCCTTCCGCGCTCCAGCGAACCACCGCCTGATACACCCAAGTAGTACCCGCGGAAAGCGGAAACGCCGCCGCGCCCGCCGCAGCGGTCTGGCCGGCGGATCGATCCGGCGCGGCGCCCGATAACGCCGAGGCGAGAACGAGCGGAAGCAGGAACAGCAAAGCCGCAGCCGGGAATCGATTCCGGTTCGAAGCATTCTTCCGCATCACTCACCGCCTTTCTTCCACCACCATCGGAATGCCGTCTTTCGGCCGCAGCGTCACCAGCGGCTCGGGAACCACCTCGCGAACCAGCCGGAAGCGGAAGCGCGAGGCGAGCGTCGCGATCACGAGGCCCGCTTCCATCAAGGCAAACGGCTGCCCGATGCAGCGTCGCGGCCCGCCGCCAAACGGAAAATAGCGGAAGCCTTCGGGCGCGGGCCCTTCGAGCCAGCGCTCGGGCCGGAACGCGAGCGGGGCGTCGAAATAGCGCGGGTCGCGCTGCGTCACCCAGGTAGACATCAGAAACACCGTGTCCGCAGGGAAATGGTAGCCGCAGAGATCGATCGGCTCGACCGAGCTGCGGCCGATCGTATAGGCCGGCGGATAGAGCCGCAGCGATTCGTTGATCACCGCGGCGAGGTAGGGCATGCGATCGAGATCGTCCGCCGTGGGCAAGCGGCCCGAGAGCGTGCGATCGATTTCGTCGTGCAGGCGCGCCTCGGCCTCGGGATTTTGCGCGAGCAGATACCAGGTCCAGGCGAGCGAGAGCGCCGTGGTTTCGTGGCCGGCGAGGAGCAGCGTCATCGTCTCGTCGCGCAACTGGCGCGAGGACATGTGCGCGCCTTGCTCGTCGGAGGCCTCGACGAGGCGCGAGAGCAGATCGTCGGAGCCGCCGCCGTCGCGGCGCTTTTCCTCGATGATGCGGCTGACCATGCCCTCGAGCAACGCGTAGCCGCTCTCGGCGCGGCGATTCGCCGGCGTGGGAAACGTCGGCGGCAGCTTCAGGGGAGAACGGAGGCGGCGCAGGTCGCGGCGCATGATCGCCGTGAGCGCCTGACCGACGGCGCGCGCTTCCGATTTCACCTCGAGGCCGAAAAGCGTGCGCATGGCCACACGAAGCGAGATGTTCATCATCTCGACGGCGATGTCCCGACGCTCGCCCGCGCGCCATTCCTCCGCCTGTTCGGCGGCCAGGCGCACCATCGCCGGCGCGTAGGCGGCGATGCGCGCGCGCTGAAAAGCGGGCTGCGCCAGACGGCGCTGGCGTCGCCAGAGTTCGCCTTCGCTCGTGAGCAGTCCCTGGCCCAGCAGCCGCTGCGCGGTCAGCCGCAGCAGCACGCCCTTGATGAACTTCTGGTGCTGGACCACGAGCACCTGCTCGATCAGCTCCGGCGAGTTCAGCAGGATGCGCCCGCCGCGCCAGTAGCGCATCTCGGAGATGGCGCCGTACTCGTGCCCCATGCGCTCGAGCAGCCCGAGCGGATTGTTCACGAGATCGAAGGTGACTCCGAGCCAGGGCAGCCCGCGCGGGCCGGGCGGATGATGGTGGTTGGTGGCCACAGGCTCTCATTCTAGCCAAAGCGAGGGCCAGTTCGATGCTCCGTGCAACAGTTCGCCGGCTTTGGCGCGCGGCCCGAGGCGGGACGCGGTTCCCGGCCCCGAAGCGAGCGCAGACGCGGGCCCGCGCCGCCGAGAGTAAGCGAGTTTGCAGCGCCGGGGTCTCGCCGGCGTTTTTTCGGCATCTTTAGCGGCAGGAATCGGCCTTTCATGGCACCGGCAGCTTGCCGGCCAGCCTACGCACAGCCGCCCCGAGCGCAGTGATACACTGGCATCCCCGGGCCATCCGCTACATCGAGGAGCGGCATGAAAATTGACAGCAAGGACTTTCGCGTACGGGAAGGCGAGCGGGTGCGGCTGAAAAAATGGCCGACGAAGGTCGCGCCTTTCTACAAGTCGAAAAAACACTACGCGAAAATACTGGCCGATCACGTCGAGCAATTGAGCGACCGGCAAAACATCTTGTACGCCCACAATCGCTACGCCTTGCTCCTGATTTTTCAGGCGATGGATGCCGCGGGCAAGGACGGAGCGATCAAACACGTGATGTCCGGCGTCAATCCGCAGGGCTGCCAGGTGTTCAGCTTCAAGCATCCCAGCGCCCAGGAGCTGGATCACGATTTTCTCTGGCGCACCACCCAGTGTCTCCCGGAGCGCGGCCGCATCGGCATTTTCAACCGTTCCTACTACGAGGAAGTGCTGATCGTGCGCGTGCACCCGGAGATCCTGCACGGCGAGAGTTTGCCGGGCGAAATCGTCAATGACGACAAGCTCTGGGACCACCGGTATCGCTCGATCATCGATCTGGAAAAGCATCTCCACGCCAACGGCACCCGGATCATCAAATTCTTCCTGCATCTTTCGAAAGACGAACAGCGCCGGCGATTCCTCGCGCGGATCGACGATCCACAGAAGAACTGGAAATTCAGCCAGGCGGACATTCACGAGCGTGAGCTGTGGCCCGAATACCAGCGCGCGTACGAGGAGTGTCTGACGGCGACGAGCACCAAAATTGCTCCGTGGTACGTTGTACCCGCCGATGACAAGGAGAACGCCCGGCTCATCGTCTCCCAGGTGATTCTCGATACGCTCGACGGTTTGAAAATCAGCTATCCGAAACCGGACAAGAGCCATCGCAAGGAACTGCAATCCATCCGCAAACAACTCGAAAAGTGATTGCTTTGACGGAGACCGTTCGGCGGGCAAAGACGTGCCGTCGGGGCGCCCCATGCCTTAAGCTGGTGGAGTCTCTGTGGCAGCTCCGTTTTTTGTGGCGGCACGGCTTTACCGGCGGCGCAAGAACGCCTTGATCCTTGTGGGTCGCGGCTTCAGCCGCGACCTAAAGTTTGCGGAGTGAAGAGGGCTTTAGCTCCTGAAGGCTCCCAACAGGCCTTGCCCACGGAAATTCCAGCGGTCAGGTGACGTCGATGGCGCAAATCACACTTTCTGTGGACATCGCGGCGCCCGCGAATCTGGTGGGCGCGCTGTTCATTCCACAGCGCATGCCTTACTGGTACGGGCAGGAGATGGATTGCCGGTTCGAGGTGCAGCGCGGCGCCGACGAGTTCCAGCCGGGACTGAAAGTGAAGATCATCGGGCAACTGGCGAAGCGCGAAGTCTCGCTCGTGGCCGTGGTGACCGAATACAAGCGCGGGCGGCTGCTCGAATGGCGGTTTCGCGATTCCTACGGCGTCGGCGGCATGCAGCGCTGGGAGATCCAGCCGGCGGGCAAGGGCGCGCGCGTCGTCATGCGCGACGAATACGAACTGCCCGGCCGCATCGGCAGATTCTGGGACCGCATCTTCACGCAATACGCCGTGCGCGCCCGCGATCGCCGCGACCTCGAACGCCTCAAACGCACCGCCGAACAGGTGGGTTAGGCAACGGCGCGGTTCGTGAGCCCGCACCGAAGCAATGCGCTCGAGGATGACGCGGCGTTTGAAGGCCTGTCATCCTGAGCGACGCAGTGTGTCGGGAAGGATCCCGACCCTGCGCCTGCACACGCCATCACACCGGGCCGGCCGGTTTTGCGCGCGGGAAACGGATAGACTGGTCTCAAGGGATCGGGTAGTTTCGGGGCGAGGACGAACCATGGCAACCGAAACAATTTCACTCCGGCAGAATTCCGAAGTGGCGCGGCGGGAAGCCGTAGCCCGGCGCGACCCGCGCTTTGACGGCGAGTTTGTTTTCGGCGTGCGCTCGACGGGAATCTACTGCCGGCCTTCTTGCCCGGCGCGGCGGCCGCGACCGGATCGCATCGTATTCTTCGACGGCCCGGAATCGGCCGAGCGCGGCGGATTCCGCGCGTGCCGGCGCTGCCATCCACGCGAAGGCGCGGACGGCGCGACCGCGGCGGCCGGGCGCGTGGCGCGACTTTGCGCCGAGATCGACCGCGCGATGGCCGAGCGGCCCGAGGAGCGAATCACGCTCGCGGCGCTGGCCGCGCTCAGCGGCATGAGCGCCGATCAGCTCGATCGAATTTTCCGCAAGCATCTGGGCGTGACGCCGAGGCAATACATCGACGCGCGGCGTTTGCGCGAACTGAAATCACGCCTGCGCAACGGCGCAAGCGTCACCGAGGCCCTCTACGACGCCGGCTACGGATCGAGCAGCCGGCTTTACGAGCGCGCCCCGGCGCAGCTCGGCATGACGCCGCTGGCATATCGTCGCGGAGGGGAAAACATGGACATGCGATACACCGTAACGCCGTGCCCGCTGGGCCTCGTGCTCGTGGCCGCAACCGAGCGCGGAATTTCGGCGCTGTATCTGGGCGATGCAAAGCGCCAGCTGGAAGCGGAACTCGAGCGCGAATTCCCGCGCGCAACGATCCGTGAGGATCGCAAGGGCCTGGGACGCTGGGTCGAGGCCGTCGTCGAACATCTGCGCGGCCGGCAAGCGAAACTTGATTTGCCGCTCGACGTCCAGGCGACGGCGTTCGAGCGCCGCGTGTGGGAAGAGTTGCGCAGAATCCCCTACGGCGCCACGCGCACCTACACCCAGATCGCACGCGCCATCGGAAAGCCGCGCGCCGTGCGAGCCGTGGCGCGGGCCTGCGCGATGAATCCCGCTTCGATCGTCATTCCCTGCCACCGCGTGGTGCGGAGCGACGGCCAACTCGCCGGCTATCGCTGGGGCCTCGATCGCAAACGCGCGCTGATCGAAAAAGAAAAGGCGGCGAAGGCAAGCCGCGCGAAAAGCTGAGAAGTGTGCGGTGCATGACTCCTCCTGTCATCCTGAGCGAAGTCCTTTGCGACGAACGCAGTGAGTCCCGCCGCAGTGTGTCGGGAAGGATCCCGGCATCTCCGGGCTTTACCACACCTTCCGCGAGCGGGATGCCTCGCTTCGCTCAGCATGACGGCAAGGAAGCCGGTGCGGCGAAGGAGTTGGCCTCGCCCAGCCTGAGAACCGGGCTACGGGAACTGCGATGGCTGGTCGGCGAGCGGGGGATGCATTAGGACCTGTTCGCAGAGCGCGGCGCGACAGAGCGATCGCCGTGGCTCCGGCCGCGGAAATATTTTCGCAGCCACCACATCGTCCAGCCGGCCGCGGCGCACGTAATGACGATCAGAGCGAAGAGATTCGCGGAAATCAGCCACGTGTCGGCAAGCCCGTGAGCGGTGAATTTCGGCAGGCCGCGGAACGCCGCTTCGGCCAGCGCCACGAGCAACGCGAATCCCAGTCCCACGACGAGAAAAACGGAGACCATGCGGTCCTTCTCGCTCGCGGCCGTTTTCACGATTCCTCCAAGACGTGCCACCCACCACACGATCCACGCGAGACCGAAATAGAGCGCCCCGTTCATCAGCGCCGAAAAGCCGACGGCCGCGAGCGTGCCCGCGTCGATACCATGCGTCGGGCTGGCGCGTCCCGAGAGAAGCATCGCCGTCGGCCAGAAGATCCTTTCGAGTTGGGCGATACGACTGGTAAGCCCCCAGTGGAAAGAAGCGGCAAAGAGAAGGCATGCGAGAGCGAAGCCGCAGGACGCGATTCGGAAAGTGAATTTGCTCATCGTGGACATGGAGTACGGAGCCGACCGGCTAGCGTATACCGAAGCAAGGCAGTTTGTCGCGGCGCAAAGTGGCGCGGGCACTCCTGCCCGCGCGCCTTTTTTGGGGAACGCGGTGCATGTAGCGGCGGGATCCTTCCCGACACACTGCGTCGGGACTCACTGCGTTCGTCGCGAAAAACTTCGATCAGGATGACAGATGGCGTCTCGGGCTCGGCTACTCAGTGGTGAGGTGCGGCGCTGGATTTGTATTGGCCGCTGGAAGAAAGGCGCGCGGGCAAGAGTGCCCGCGCCACTGCGGTTACTCGATGACCAGGCGAAGGAATTTTTTCTTGCCGGCGCGCAGCAGATGAGACGCAGGCTGGGAGCAATCGATTTCCTGCTTGATGTCGGAGATGCGCGCGCCGTCGATTTCGACGCCGCCTTGCTTGATCAGCCTCTCGGCCTCAGTGCGTGAGGGAGCGAGGCCGGCTTCGACGAGCACGGCGACCAGGCGCCGCGGTTCGCCGCGCGGGATGCGGCGCTCGGGCGCCTGCTCGGGCGCCTGGCGCTCGCGGAACACGCGCTGAAATTCATCACGCGCAGCGCGCGCGGCATCCTCGCCGTGGAAATTGGCGATGATGTAGTGCGCCAACTGCATCTTGGCTTCCATGGGATGAAGGACGCTCTCGCGAACTTCCTCTTTCAGGCGGATGATGACGCGCTCGGCGAAGTCGGTCAGGAGCTCATAGTAAGACCACATCAGCTCGTCGGAAATGGACATCAGCTTGCCGAACATTTCCCGCGGCGGCTCGGCGATGCCGACGTAATTCCCGAAGGATTTGGACATTTTCCGCTGCCCGTCGAGCCCGACCAGAATCGGCATGGTGAGAATGGCCTGCCCGGGCAGGCCGTATTCGCGCTGGATTTCGCGATGGACCAGCAGGTTGAATTTCTGCTCCGTGGCGCCGAGTTCAACGTCGGATCGGAGCGTGACCGCGTCATAAGCGGTCAGCAAGGGGTAAAGCAATTCGTGGACGGAAATGGGCAGGCTCTTCTCCAGGCGCGAGCGAAAATCCTCGCGTTCGAGCATGCGCGCCAGGCGATAGTGCGAGCACAGCCGCACGATCTCCTCGGCCGTCATTTTCCCCAGCCATTCGCTGTTGTAACGAACCTCGGTTTTCTCGCGATCGAGAATCTTGTAAACCTGTTCGAGATACGTCCTTGCGTTGGCGTCCACCTGCTCCCGCGTCAGCGGGGGGCGGGTTTCGGACACGCCGGTAGGATCGCCGATCATCGCGGAGAAGTCGCCGATCAGAAATACCGCCGTGTGGCCGAGATCCTGAAAATGTTTCAGCTTGCGCAGGACCACCGTGTGGCCCAGATGAAGGTCCGGCGCCGTCGGGTCGACACCCAAATAAGCGCGCAGCGGAGTTCCGGTCTTCGCCGATTGCTCGAGCTTGGCCACGAGCTCCGGCTCGGGAAGGATTTCCGCCACGCCCTTGCGCAGATAGGCGAGTTGCTCGTCAACCGGGCGAAATTCGCGTTTTTGTTTCATGGGATCAGGCCTTGCCTGGCTCGGCGGATTCGCGGATCACGCGGCGGCCTTCGATGCGATAGCGGCCTTCAAGCACGATGCGCACCGCTTCGGCGTATGTGCGGTGCTCCTCGTCGAGGATGCGGGCCGAAAGCGTTTCCGCCGTGTCGTCGTCGCGAATCGGCACGACGGCCTGGAGAACGATCGGCCCGGCGTCCAGATTTTCGTCGACGAAATGTACCGTGCAGCCGGCGAATTTCACGCCGTGTTCGAGCGCCTGGCGCTGCGCTTCGAGGCCCGGAAAAGCGGGCAGCAGCGACGGATGGATATTGAGGATGCGGCCGCGGAAGCGCTCGACGAAATAGGTAGAGAGCAGGCGCATGAACCCGGCCAGGCAGACGAGGTCGGGCCGCGCATCTTCGAGCGCGGCGACCACCAGCCGGTCGTAAGCTTCCCGCTCGAGCCCTTTCGACGGGATCACGCGAGCCGGAATCCCGCGCTCGCGCGCTTTCTCGATTCCCGGCGCGCCCTCGCGATTGCTCACCACCAGCACGATTTCGGCGTTCGGGATGCGGCCCGCGGCGATGCTATCCACCAGCGCTTCGAAATTCGAGCCGCGACCCGACAACAGTACCGCAATCCGTTTTTTCATCGCTCAGGCAAAGTAGCACAACCGGCGCAGCCTGCAAAACGGCTGGCCTGCCGGTTGCGGGTCGGTTTCCGAATGCGCCGTGACACGCTCGCAACAGCGCTCGTTTAGATATGGGAATCCCGCGATGTCACGGCACTCAGAACACTTCACTCAGTCGCCGGATGCCCTCGCGAATCCCCGTTTCCGTCATACGTGAGTAACCCAGCATGATTCCGGTTCGTACTGGTTGTTTCAGGAAGTACGGAGATATTCCATAAATGCCGACCCCACGCGATGCCGCGCACGCGATCACAGCCTCTTCGGAAACGCGATGCCTGGGCCACAGTACGACGTGAGCGCCGGCACCGTCGCCGGTCACCACCACGCGATCGCCCAAATACTTGCGAATGGAATCGAGTAGCGTCTGGCGACGAGCCGCATCTCTGCGCCGGACGCAACGCAGGTAGCGCTCATACATTCCACTGGAAATCAATTCCGCGAGCGTTTGCTGCTCGAGGGTGGCGGTGTGCCGATCGCATAGCCACTTCGCTGCCGTGATGGCTGGGACCAACCGCTTGGGCGCGATCAAATAACCGATGCGGAGGGCCGAGAAGACGGTACGGGAGAATGTTCCGATGTAAATGACGCGTCCTTCCCGGTCCAAGCCTTGCAGGGATTCCAGCGGTTGCCCCTCATAGTGGAACTCACCGTCATAGTCATCCTCAACGACAACGGCGTGCCTGCGATTGGCCCATTCGAGGAGCTCAAGGCGTCGAGCCAGCGGGAGAATGGCGCCAGTCGGAAACTGGTGCGAGGGCGTTGCGAAGGCAATCCGAGCGCTCGGCGGCAGTTTGGCCGGGTTCAGGCCATCGCGATCAACCGCCACTGGAAGCAAACGTGCGCCAGCAGCACGTAGGACCTCTCTCGTGCCCTGATAGCTCGGATCTTCGATGGCGACTCGATCGCCGGGTTCGATCAGAATCCGAGCGATCAGATCCAGTGCTTGCTGCGAGCCGTTCACCACGATCACCTGCGACGGATCGGAGATGACGGCACGGGACCGTCGCAGGTGGGTGCAGATCGCTTCCCGCAACGCAACGTTTCCGCCCGCTGGGCCATAGTCGAGCTCGGAAACCGGTGCTTTCCGCGCACACCGCAGGAGAATGCGCCGCCACATCTCAAAGGGGAAAGTTTCCAGGTCGCTTTTCCCGTATGCAAAGTCATATGGGAGCGAACGTGTCCGCCGCTGGGGGATGTTCACCCTCGAGCATGCGGAAGCCGCGGCTGTTCCAAAGCGCGATAGGCGCAGCTCAACCGAATTTTCAGATGGAGCTGACCGGCTCACACCTACGCCGCTGGACACGTACGTGCCCGAGCCGGCACGGCCCACCGCGAAGCCCTCGGCCAGCAGTTGATCGTAAGCCAGCAGCACAACCGTTCTTGAAATTCCGAGTTGCTCAGCCACGTCTCGCGTAGAGGGAAGCTTCTCGCCGCTGTGGAAAGCGCCCGAGAGAATCGCTTCCCGCAAGCGGAGGTAAACCTGCCGGTAGAGCGGTCCATCCTGCTTCGAAAGTGGTATCGCTGGTTTCACAAGAAGTGGCGCTTCCAAAATACCACAGGTTGGCGCACCCTCGACTCCTGTAATTGTCCTGCCGAAGAACGGCTTTCCGCAGGTAGCGATTCAGGTGAGGGGGCATGAAACGCAGACCGTGACCGGAGAAGAGAAAATGCAATCATTGCATCGCGTTCGGACGTACTTCCTGCTGGGTGCTCTGATTTTCGCTTCCTATTCACCACACCTGCTGGCCCAAACAAAGTCAGATGCGGCGAAACCCGAAGCTCAAAATTCCACCACAGAACGGAATGGCCAGCACGATTTTGATTTCGAGTTCGGGAGATGGAAAGCTCACCTCAGACTCTTGTTGCACCCCTTATCGGGCTCTCCTGTATGGATGGATTTTGCCGGCACTTCCATCGTGCGAAAAGTCTGGGCTGGCCGCGCCAATTTGGCGGAACTCGAGGTCGATAGCCCTACGAAGCACATCGAAGGCCTGAGCTTGCGCCTGTATGACCCCCAATCCCGTCAGTGGAGCATTTATTTTGCCAACAGCAAGGATGGCAGCCTGGGCAAGCCCATGATGGGCCGGTTCAAGAACGGTCGCGGCGAATTCTTCGACCAGGAGGAGTTCGAGGGCAGAGCAATCAACGTTCGATTCGTCTTCTCCGATATCACTCCAACCTCATTCCGGTTTGTGCAGTCGTTTTCTGTGGACAAGGGAAAGACATGGGAGCCGAATTGGATCGCCACCTTCACCCGGGAGAAGCATGGAAAGTGACAGCGCGCACAGAACTTCGCCGATTGCCAAATCGTGGCTCGCACGATCCCGAGATCATTCATGCGACCTTGGATGCCGCGTTCCTGGCTCATGTGGCATTTAACGTGGACAGGCAACCGTTTGTGATTCCCACTCTGTACGGCCGGGAAGGGGACAAACTGTATCTGCACGGCTCTGCGACCAGCCGGATGCTGCGGGAGCTCCAAACAGGTGTGCCCGCATGCGTAACCGTGACCTTGGTGGACGGTCTGGTGCTGGCGCGCTCTGCGTTTAACCATTCCATGAACTACCGGTCAGTTATAGCGTTTGGCACTGCCCGTAGGATCGATGAACCGGCGCGGAAGACGCGGGCTTTGCGCATAATCTCGGAACACATTATGGCGGGCCGATGGGACGACGTGCGCAGGCCGAGCGAGAAAGAGCTGAAAGCAACAGCTGTGCTCGAATTTTCCATCGAGGAGGCGTCAGCAAAGATTCGCCAAGGGCCGCCCGTGGATGACGAGGAGGACTACGTTTTGCCGGTCTGGGCTGGGGTTCTCCCGGTTTTCATTGCGACAGGCAGGCCGGTGCGAGATCCACGAATGGCGGGCGGGGACGATATACCGGAATACATCCGACGCTACATGGCCCGACTGGACGGTAGTAGAAGAGCGAGCGATGTACGAATCCCCGTCTCCCTGGCCTGGCATGGCCTGATTTGACCAGGCATGATTCCGGGCGCGTGGTCGACCACCCGGAGACTGACCCACTATCGCAGCCGAAGAAGCTTGACACGCCCGCGGCGGCGGGGGAAGCTCGCGGAAAGTCTCCGTGGAGGTGCTTCCGTGCGCAGATGGATCTTCTCCGGGTGTTTCGTCGCTCTCGCGTTATTCGTTTCCTCGTGCAGTCAGAAGGTGGAGGCGCCGCCGGCGCCCACCCCGCCCGATCATCGCGTCGCCGATGCCGCGGCCATCCGCGCGATCGACGCCGACTGGGTGAAAGCTGTGACGGCGAAGGACACGGGAGCACTCCCCGCGTTCTACGCCGAAGATGCCGTCCTGCTGCCCCCAGGCGGACAGATGGTGAGCGGCAGAGAGGCGATCACGAAGACGTGGCAGCAGATGGTGGCGCAGCCGGGCTTCGGGCTCACATTCGCGTCGGCGAAGGTCGAGGTGTCGAAATCGGGAGACATGGCCTACGAGATCGGCGATTACACGCTGACGGTGAATGACAAGCGCGGGAAGCCGCAAGCGACCAAGGGGAAATACGTGGTGGTGTGGGGCAAGCAGGCCGACGGGTCGTGGAAGGCGGTCGTGGACGCCCCGACGACTACGCAGTGAACATCGGCGCGATACAGGCATAGGGAAAAACCGTGGTCGGCGGGAACGAAAGGCCCACGGTCAGAAAGGCGCTGACCGTGGCTACCAAACCGGAGTTTCCCGCATCACCAATGCCATAGCTGTCATGCTGAGCGAAGCGAAGCATCCCGACCCTTACGTCCCCGGTCTTCACTTCGCCTCACCGCTGTCGGGGTCCTTCGCTTTGCTCAGGATGACACCAAGGGCAAGCGCCGGCATCTGCTGCGCGCTAGCCGGGTAACGTGCCGGTATATTTCACCGGGCCGGGACCCGACGCCACGTGGCCGATCAGGTAGAACTTCTCGCGGCGGCGCTTCAGTTCGGCTTCCACTTTTTTCACGTTGGCCGACGGGATCACGAGGACCATGCCGACGCCCAGATTGAACGTGCGGAGCTGCTCGGTCTGGCTCAGGTTCCCGAGCTTCGCAAGATAGCTGAAGATCGGCAGCACGGGCCACGACCCGAGATCGACGACGGCGTGCAGGTGGCGCGGGAGGGCGCGCGGGAGGTTTCCGGTGATGCCGCCGCCGGTGATGTGGGCGATGGCGGAGACCCAATCGCGCTCGAGAATGCGCTCGATCACCGGGCGGTAGCAGCGGTGCGGCTTCAGCAGTTCGGCGCCGATCTTGTTGCTGATCTCGGGAACGTAGGTGGAGGGCTTGAGGCCCTTGGTTTCGAAGACGAGCTTGCGCGCGAGCGAATAGCCGTTGGTGTGCAGCCCGCTCGAGGGCAGGGCCAGCAGCGCGTCGCCCGGGCGGACGTTGCGCGGATCGAGCCGCCGGCTGCGCTCGACCACCCCCACGATGAAACCCGCCAGATCGTATTCGCCGGCCGGATAGAAGCCGGGCATCTCGGCGGTTTCGCCGCCGATCAGCGCGCAACCCACCTGGCGGCAAGCGCGGCTGATGCCTTCGATCACCTGCTCGACAATCGCCGGATCGAGCTTGCCCATGGCCAGGTAATCGAGAAAGAAGAGCGGCTGCGCGCCCTGCGTCAGGATGTCGTTCACCGAGTGATGAACGATATCGACGCCGATCGTCGTGTGCACGCCGACGGCCGAGGCGATCTTCAGTTTCGTGCCCACGCCGTCGGCGCTCGAGACGAGCACCGGCTCCTTCCAGCGTTTCGGATCGAGCGCGAACAGCCCGCCGAATCCCCCGATCGGTTCGAGAACGTTTTTCGTGAAGGTGCGGCAGGCCAGCCGGCGGATGCGGCTTTTGACCTGATCGGCGGTGGCGATATTCACACCGGCGTCAGCGTAGCGCATGGTCGAGCAATCCTTTTTTCCCGAGGTGGTCGCGTCAGTGCGACTGCCGTTCGACGGCAACTTCCAGTTGCACCAGCTCGGTAGGGTAATGGCCGGTGTAGCAGGAGGTACAGAATTGGCTCTCGCCGTCGCCGACGGCGCGGCGCAGGCTTTCGAGCGACAGATACCCGAGCGAATCGGCGCCAACGAAGGCGCGAATCTCTTCCAGGGTGTGGCGCGAGGCGATCAGTTCGTCGCGCGTCGGCGTGTCGATCCCGTAATAACACGGTGAAATCGTGGGCGGGCAGCTGACCCGCATGTGGACCTCGGCGGCGCCGGCCTCGCGCAGCATCCGGACGATCTTGCGGCTGGTGGTGCCGCGGACGATGGAATCGTCGACCAGGGCGATGCGCTTGCCCTCGAGCAGCTCGCGCACGGGATTGAGCTTCAGCTTGACGCCGAAATCGCGAATCGACTGCTCGGGCTCGATGAACGTGCGCCCCACGTAGTGATTGCGGATGAACCCCATGCGGAACGGGATGCCGCTCTCGAGCGCGTAGCCGATCGCCGCCGGCACGCCCGAATCGGGCACCGGCACGACGATATCGGCCGGTGCGGGCTGCTCGCGCGCGAGCAGGCAGCCGAGCATTTCCCGGCTGTGATTCACCTGGCGGCCGAAGACGATGCTGTCGGGCCGCGAGAAGTAGACGTGCTCGAAAATGCAGTATTGATGCTGCTTTTCCGGCGCGAAATGGATGCTCTCGAGGCCGCCCGGGCCGATGCGGAGCATTTCGCCGGGCTCGATGTCGCGGACGTATTGGGCGTCGAGCAGATCGAACGCGCAGGTCTCCGACGCGACGATCCACGCATCGCCGAGCCGCCCGAGAGCGAGCGGCCGGAAGCCGCGCGGATCGCGGATGGCAAACAGTTCGTCGGGGCCGAGCAGGACGAGCGAATAGGCGCCTTCGAGCTGGTTGAGGGCTTCGGCGAGCGCGGCGGCGAGGTGGCGCGAGGCGCTGCGAGCGACCAGGTGAAAGATGACCTCGGTATCGCTGTTGGTCTGGAAGATCGAGCCGCGATGCTCGAGGCGGCGGCGCCATTCGCGGGCGTTGGTCAGGTTGCCGTTGTGCCCGAGCGCCAGATGGCCCTTGTTGCAATCAATCACGAATCGGCTGGGCGTTCAGCGGAGAGCTGTCGCCGGCCGTGGAATAGCGGGTGTGGCCGATGGCGGCGTGGCCGGCGAGGCGCGCGAGCGCATCGGAAGTGAAGATGTCCTGCACCAGGCCCATGCCCTTGACCACTTCCAGCCGCTCGCCCGCGGTCGCGACGATGCCGGCCGATTCCTGGCCGCGATGCTGCAACGCGTACAGGCCGAGGTAGGCGAGCTTCGATGCCTCGGGATGGCCGTAGACGCCTACGATTCCGCAGTGATCGTGGAAATGATCGTCGTCGATGAGGACACGCTTCATTCGTTCATCCGGCCGCGGGAAGGGAAACGGCTAGGGCGCGCTCGAGGGAATGGGTCCAGAGGTCTTCGAGCCGCGCCATCGGCGCTCGAACGATCTCCTGGTCGTTGTAGGCAATGCGGAAGTCTCCCCGAACCACCCGGCCAATCGCTTGCGCCCTGACTCCATATTGTGCCGCAACCGCCGAGAGGCGGGCAAGACGCGCGGCGTCGACGGTGACGACGGCGCGCGCGCCGCGCTCGCCGAAAAGCGCCGCTTCGGCCGGCTCGTCATCGGAGAATTCCACCTGCGCGGCCAAGCCTCCGGCTCCGAACGAGCATTCGGCCAGCGTGACGGCGAGTCCGCCGTCGGAGATATCGTGCGCCGAAGCCACCAGGCGCGCCGAAGCCAGCGCCACCAGCGTGTCGATCAGGCGCTTTTCCGAATCGAGACTGATCGACGGCGGCGCGCCGGCCTCGATGCCGAGCACCGTGCGCGCATATTCGCTCGACGAAAATTCGCGCGCAAGCACCGCGACTTCCGCCCCAACACCGGCCGGCAGCGGCGTGCGCCCGCCATCGAGCAGCACGACCAGTTCGCCTTCGGCCCGGAACCGCATGCCGAGAGCCGCGGAAGCGTCCTCGAGCAGGCCGAGGATGCCGATCACGGGCGTGGGATCGATCGGCTCGCCCAGGGTTTCGTTGTAGAAGCTGACGTTGCCGCCGGTGATGGGAGTCCCAAGCGCCCGGCAGGCTTCGGCGATGCCGTCGATGGCGCGGCTGAACTGCCACATGACTTCCGGCTTTTCCGGATTGCCGAAGTTCAGGCAGTTGGTTGCGGCGATCGGGCGCGCGCCGGAGGCGGCGACATTGCGCGCGGCTTCCGCGACGGCATGCATCGCGCCAACGAAGGGATCGAGGCGGCACCAGCGGCCGTTGCCGTCGGTCGAAAGCGCCAGGCCGCGCCGCGTCTCCTTCACCCGAACCACGGCGGCATCGCCGCGGCCGGGACCGACGACGGTGTTCGTGCGCACCATGTAGTCGTACTGCTCCCACACCCAGCGTTTCGAGGCGATCGCCGGCGAAGCGATCACGCGCTCGAGCGCTTCGGTCAGGTTGTCGCCGTCGGACGCCGTGAATTGGGCCAGGCGCGTATCGCGGCTGGACGGCGGCGCGATCGGCCGGGCGTAGGACGGGCCCTCTTCGCAGAGCGGTCGCGCGGGAATTTCGGCGACCACGCGGCCGGCGTCGATCACGCGCATCAGGCCGTCGTCGGTGACGCGGCCGATCTCGACCGCTTCGAGACCCCACTTGCGGAACAGCTCGATCAATTCGCCCTGGCGGCCCTCTTCGGCCACCAGCAGCATCCGTTCCTGCGATTCGCTGAGCATGATCTCGTAAGGCGTCATGCCGGATTCGCGGCGAGGCACTCGATCGAGATCGATTTCGATGCCGGTGCCTCCGCGCGAGGCCATCTCGGAAGTCGAACAGGTGAGCCCGGCGGCGCCCATGTCCTGAATGGCGACGACCGCGCCGGTGGCCATCGCCTCGAGGCAGGCCTCGAGCAGAAGCTTTTCCATGAACGGATCGGCCACCTGCACGTTCGGGCGCTTCTGCTGCGACTCCTCGCTGAATTCCGCCGAAGCGAGCAGCGAAGCGCCGTGGATGCCGTCGCGCCCGGTGCGCGCGCCAACGTAGACCACCGGGTTGCCCGTGCCGTGCGCACGGGCCATGAAGAGGCCGTCGCGGCGGGCGACGCCAAGCGCGAGAACGTTGACCAGCGGATTGCCCGAATACCCCGGCTCGAACTGGATTTCGCCTCCAACGGTGGGCACGCCGAAGCAGTTGCCGTAAAAAGCGATCCCGCCGATCACGCCGTCGAGGATGCGCCGGTTGCGCGCGACCAGGGCCGCGCTGACGCCGGCTCCCTCGACCACCGGCCCGAACCGCAGCGAATCGAGCACGGCGATCGGCCGCGCGCCCATCGTGAAAATGTCGCGCAGGATGCCGCCGACTCCGGTGGCCGCGCCCTGAAACGGCTCGACGAAGCTCGGATGATTGTGGGATTCGATCTTGAAGACGGCGCACAGCCCGTCGCCGATGTCGACGACGCCCGCGTTTTCGCCCGGGCCCTCGATCACTTGCGGGCCCTTGGTCGGCAGCCGCTTCAGGTGAACGCGGCTCGATTTATACGAGCAGTGCTCGCTCCACTGCACGCTGAAAATACCCAGTTCGGTGAAGGTCGGGTCGCGGCCGAGGATGCGGCGTGCACGCGCGAACTCTTCGGCAGTCAGGCCGTGCTCGGCGGCGACGGCTTCGGTGATCGGAATTTCCGTTTCCATGAAATCGATGCCTTTGACGGCGCCGCCCGGCCGGGAGATGCGGCCGCCACGGCGCGCGTGTCGTTCGATTTTTTCATGCACAGCCTGAAGGCGGGGCTACCAACAGCGTCTCAGCAGCACATCCTTCAGGCCGCTGAGCCACAAACCCTCGGAAGACTGTGCCACCTACTGCCGGCTGAAATCGTAAACCAACTGGTACATCAACCGGACGCCCGCCAGAAACGATTGTACCGGGATGCGCTCGTCATTGCCGTGAATGCGCCGGGCGTCGTCGCCGGTCACCGCAAAGGGCGAAAAGCCGTAGCTCGCAATCCCGCGCTCGCGGAACAGGTGCGAATCGGTGAACGCCTCGAGCGGCGTATAGATGACGCCGGCATCGGGATACTGCTGCTTCACCACCTGCCGAATCGTATCGACCAGGGCGGAATCGTCCGGCGAATGCGAAGTCGGGAAATTCAGCACCACGTCGATCTTGATCGACGGATCGTCGAGCACCTTGCGAATCTGGCCGACCCAGTTCTCGATCTCCGTGCCGGGCAGCAGCCGGCAGTCGAGCGAGGCGGTTGCTTCGGGCCCGATGACGTTGATTTTTTTCGAGCCTTCGAGTTGGGTGATCGAAACCGTATTCGTGAGCAGGGCGAGCCAGCCGGGATGCTCGCGTGCCAATTCCTCGCGGGCGTTCGGCTCGCGAACGAACTGGTTGATGTGGGCCAGGCGCGAGCGCCACGGCTCGGAAACGTACGGCGCCAGCGAAACGAAGGCGTGCTCCATGGGCGGCGTCAATTCGATTGGCGGCTGCCACTGCCGCAGGCGGTCGAGCGCGGCGACAAGGCGATTCGTGGCCGAATCGGGAATCGGAATCGAGCCGTGGCCGGAGCGGCCGATGACGGTCAAATGCAGCCACGCCGGCGTTTTCTCGATCGTGTCGATGCCGAAAAAGATGGGCTTGCCCGAGGCGTCCGAGGCCGACGTGCCTCCCTCGTTCAGCAAAAATCCCGCGCCGCGATACCATTCGGGGCGATTCTTCTGCACCCACCCGGCGCCGAAATTGCCTCCGGCCTCCTCGTCGGCCGTCGCGAGGAAGATCACGTCGCGCTTCAGCGGAACGTGATTGCGGTGCAGCAGCAGAAACGCCATCAACTCCGCGATGCCCGTGTCCTTCATGTCCTCCGAGCCGCGGCCCCACACGTAGCCGTCCTTCACCAGGCCGTCGAAGGCGGGAACGGTCCAGAAGCGCTGATCGACCGGGACCACGTCCATGTGGTTGAGCAGAATCAGCGCCGGTTCGTTGCCCTCGCCCTTGAGGCGGGCGACGATGTTGCCGCGCCCCGGCGCCGATTCGCCGGTCTCGTAGGCGATGCCTTCGGCGTCGAAAATCTTCTTGTAGAAATCGACGGCGCGAACTTCGTTGCCGGGCGGATCGGTGGTATTGACGCGAAGATACGTGGTGAATTTTTCGAGCGCTTCCTGATCCACCTTCTGCCAGTCGATCGCCGGAGCCGCGGACGTCTGCGCGATGGCCGCATGCGGCGCGCGGGCGGGAGCGGGTCGCGGACCGGCGAAAGCGGCGACCGCGAGGCCGGCAGCCAGCAGAAACACTGCGATTGCCGTCGGGTGGGTCTTGCGCATCGGGAACCCTCGCCTCCAGGACACGCCGCTCAGGCCGTCATCTGCGTCGTGCGCACCAGGCTCCGGACCATGGAGCGGAAAATCACCAGGCCGTCGGCCGAACCCATCATCGCTTCGACGGCGCGTTCCGGGTGGGGCATCATGCCGAGGACGTTGCCGTCGCGGTTGATGATGCCGGCAATATTCGCCATCGAGCCGTTCGGGTTCGCGGCGGGATCCTCGCGGCCGTCCGGGGTGACGTAGCGGAAGAGGATCTGGCGGTTGCGCTCTAGTTCGCGCAGGGTTTCCGGCTCGGCCGTGTAGTTGCCATCGGAGTGGGCAATCGGCACGCGGAGCACCTGGCCGGGCTCGGCGGCGGAAGTGAACGGCGTATCGGTCGATTCCACGCGAATCCAAACGTCGCGGCAAATGAAGCGCAGGCCGCGGTTGCGCAGCATCGCGCCGGGCAGCAGGCCCGCTTCGAGCAGAATCTGGAAGCCGTTGCAGATGCCCAGCACCACGCCGCCGCGGTTGGCGAACCGCTCGACCGCGCGCATCACCGGCGAAAAGCGCGCAATCGCACCGGTACGCAAATAGTCGCCGTAGGAAAAACCGCCGGGAAGGATGACGGCGTCGAAGCCGTCGAGGTTCTCCGATTGATGCCAGATGAATTCAACCGGCTGCGCGAGAACGGCACCAATCGCATGGTGCGCGTCGTGGTCGCAATTCGATCCGGGAAATACGACGACACCAAATTTCATCGGAAGGCGGCCTCGCGGCCCAATTGTAACACAGGGCCGGTGACAGGCTGAGGGGTGGGTTTTCGCCGTTCGGGGTCGGCGCTTTGCGCGCCGCGGGCCGGCGCTGGCGAGAAATCAGGGTTAACGGCGTGGCCGGCGGGATTTCGTTCGGCGCGCTTTGCGCGGCGGGCCCGCGGCAGCCTTCTTCGCGGCAGGCGGCGTAGCGGGCGCTGCCGCCAGCTCCTCGGCGGCGGCTTTGGCCGCGGCCATGCGCGCGCGGCGCTCCCGAGCCCAGCCGGGTTTGGTTTCCTGGCGAGCACGGGCAATGGCGAGTGCGTCGGGCGGAACGTTTTCGGTAACGGTGGAACCGGCGGCGACGTAGGCCCCATCGCCGATTTCGACCGGGGCGACAAGTTCCGTTCCGCTGCCGATGAAGACGCGCGAGCCGATGGTGGTGGGATTCTTGCGCACGCCGTCGTAGTTGCAGGTGATGGTGCCGGCGCCGATGTTGGTGTGCGGCCCGATCGAGGCGTCGCCGAGATAGGTGAGGTGCATCGCCTTCGACCCCTCGCCGATGCGGCTCTTTTTCACCTCGACGTAGTTGCCGACGCGCGCCCCGGCCGCGAGTTCCGCGCCGTCGCGCAGATGGGCGAACGGGCCCACGACGGCGCCACGGCCCACCCGGCTCCCGACCACGATCGAGTGCGGACGAATCACCGCGCCGTCTTCGACCACCGAATCCGCGACGACGCTTCCCGTCCCCACCGTCACGCCCGAGCCAAGCTTTGTCGACCCCAGAAGCTCGACAGCCGGATCGAGCACGCTGTCGGGCCCAACCTCGACATCAGGATCGACCAGCAGGGTTTCGGGCAGATAGACGGTGACGCCGGCAGCCATCAATTCGTCGATCTTGCGCCGGCGGAACAGGCGGTCAACCTCGGCAAGTTCCCGCCGCGTGTTGCACCCGAGGATCTCCTGCGGGTCCTCGGCCAGCTGCGCGGCGACGCGCTCGCCCCGCCGGTTCAGCAGCGCGACGACGTCGGTCAGGTAAAGCTCGCGGTGAACGTTTTCCGGCCGCAGCTCGCCCAGCGAATCCCACAGCTTATCGAGTTCGAAGCAATAAATGCCGGAATTGATCTCGCGAATCGCGCGCTCGGCGTCGCCGGCCGCCTTGTCCTCGACAATCGCCCGAACCGAGCCGTCAGGCTTGCGCACAATGCGCCCGTAGCCCGAGGGATCGTCGAGCACAGCGGTGAGAACGGTGGCCGCGGCGCCGCTGGCCTGATGCGTCTCGGCCAGGGCCGCCAGCGTTTCCGTACGAATCAGCGGCGCGTCGCCCGGCACAACAATGGCGCGGCGGAAATTCTGGAGCGCGGGCCGGGCCACCTGAAGCGCGTGTCCGGTGCCCTGCTGCGGTTCCTGGAGAATCGTGCAAGCGCCCAGCGGATCGACAATCGCTGCAACGTCGGCTCCCTGGTGCCCGACGACGACAAAGATCGGCGCGCCAAGCGGCTGCGCGGCGCGTACCACGTGCTCGACCAGCGCCCGCCCGCCCGCGCGATGCAGCACTTTCGCCAGGCGCGAGCGCAGCCGCGTGCCTTTGCCCGCGGCGAGGATGACGGTGGCAAGCTCGGATCCGACCATAGGGAAAAGAGTACACCCGGTGCGCCGGGAAGCGTCCAAACGGACGGGGAAAAATTCAGATTCAGTCGCCGCTGGCAACCGCAACGGGCATGCCGGCCGCCGCGACCGGCGCGGACTCGTCGGCGGTCTCGATGGCCAGCGAGCGATCGCGCAGCAGCCGCGTCACCAGCGCCGTATGGAGCGCATGGCCGCCCTTGTGCGCGACGACGTAGGCCTTCAGCGGCCGGCCGACCAGGGCCAGGTCGCCGATCAGGTCCAGCGCCTTGTGCCGGGCGAATTCATCCGGGAAGCGCAGCTCGCCGCTCAGCAGGCCGTCGCGCGTCAGCACGATGGCGTTGTCGAGCGAGCCGCCGCGAATCAGGTCCATCGAGCGCAGCCGCGAAACGTCTTCGAGGAAGCCGAACGTCCGCGCCGGCGCCAGTTCGCGGCTGAACGATTCGGCGTCGACGTCGAGTTCCACCTCTTCGCGCCCCACCAGCGGGTGCGGAAAATCGATCATGTAGCGCACGCGGAAGTTCGCGGCCGGGTAGGCGGCGATGTGGCGATCGCCATCGTTGATTTCGATGGGGCGCATCAGTTGCAAATACCGGCGGCGCCGGCGCAGGCGCCGAATGCCCGCCTTCGCGATCATCTCGACGAACGGCCGCGACGATCCGTCGAGGATGGGCACCTCGAGCGCGTCGAGTTCGATGTAGACGTTGTCGATGCCGCAGGCGTAGAGCGCGGCCAGCACATGCTCGACCGTCGACAGCAGAACGCCCTTTTTCATCAGGCTGGTCGCGTAGCTGACCCGCGCCAGCCAGCGGCCGTCCGCCTCGATCTCGAAATTGTCCAGGTCGGTGCGACGGAAAACGATGCCGGTATCGGCAGCTGCGGGCACCAAACGCAGGTGTCCGCGAACGGCGGTGTGAAGCCCTACCCCTTCGGTCTCGACCGGGCGGGCGATAGTGTTCTGGTACGGCATAGGGACTATCCTAGGCACGCCGATGGCCGCGATGCGAGCAGTTTTTTCTCATTGATATGCAATCACTTACCGTCGCCTGCGCAGGCTGGTCGGGGATACGTGTTGTATAAATACAACAATCCGCCCCCTCCAACTGTGGCTTTTCTCAAACAAGCCCCAATGCCGACAACTGTCACTTTTGACAGTACATAGCGGCCTTTCCGCACCGTAATCTGAAAATAAAGCGTGGGGCGTGTTTGCGAGGCGAACTCGCTGGCGCAGAGAGAGGATGAAGCCATGGCCAAAGAGACTGAGCAGGAAATTCAGGCAATTGCGACCGAAGCTTACGTTTACCTCTATCCCCTGGTCCTGATGGACATCACGAGACGGGTGATGACGAATGCCGAGCCGAAGCCCAATTCGCAGACCGGCCCGATGAACATGTTTCAACACCTGCGCACATTCCCGCCTGCCGATTTCAAGGACGTGGTGCGGCCGAATTTCGACACGCTGTATTCCATCGCCTGGCTCGACCTGAGCGACGAGCCGATGATCGTTTCCGCTCCCGACACCGAAGGCCGCTATTACCTGCTGGAGATGCTGGACATGTGGACCGACGCTTTTGCCGCGCCGGGCAAGCGCACGAGCAGAACCGCCGCCGTGGATTTCGCTGTCGTGCCTCCGGGCTGGCAAGGCAGGCTGCCCAGGGATATGGAACGCATCGATGCTCCAACGTTGTATGTATGGATCATCGGGCGCACGCAAACGAACGGGCCGAAGGACTACGAGGCCGCCCACAAGGTGCAGGACGGCTATCGGATCACGCCGCTCTCCGAATGGGGTAAGGCTCCAAGGCCGGTGAAGTTCCAACTGGATCCCACGGTGGACATGAAGACGACGCCGATGAAGCAGGTGGAAACGATGCGCGCCGCCGACTATTTCGAGTACGCAGCCGAGCTCATGAAAATCCACCCACCGCACCTCAGCGATTGGTCCATCGTGGCGCGGATGAAGCGGATCGGCATCGAGGCCGGAGAGAGCTTCGAATTCAAGGAAGCCGACGAGGCGGTGAAGCGCGCGCTCGAGCACGCCCCCGCGGCGGCTCTGCAGTGGATGAAAAGCACGGCACCCTCGATCGCGCGTATCGCGAACGGCTGGCAGATGAACACGGAAACCATCGGAGTGTACGGCAACGCGTACCTCAAGCGCGCCATCATCGCCCTGGTGGGGCTCGGCGCGAATCAGCCCGAGGATGCGATCTATCCCATGAGCTACGGCGACGCCGAAGGCAAGCCATTCGATGGCAGGAGCGACTACGTGCTGCATTTCGGCAAGCAGGAATTGCCGCCCGTGGGCGCTTTCTGGTCGGTGACGCTCTACGACGCCGACGGATTCCAGGTCAATAACGCGCTCGATCGCCACGCGCTCGGCGATCGCGATCCGCTGAAATTCAACGCCGACGGCTCGCTCGATCTCTACCTCCAGCAGAATTCGCCCGGCAAGGACAGGGAGGCGAACTGGCTGCCAACGCCCGCGGGCGAATTCACGCTGACCATGCGCCTCTACGCGCCGAAGGCCGAGGTGCTCGACGGCAGGTGGCTGCCGCCCGGAGTGCGCCGCGCGGCGGCGGCAAGCAAAGCCGCCTGACGCCCTCCGGAACACCACCCAGGGTGCGTAAAACTGTCACTTTTGACAGTTCTTTCGCCTTCGAACAAGGCCTAACTTCTAGCAAAAGGCTTCCTATAGCTCTACGTGCGCAGCACGTAAACGAGGAGGAGTGTGGACATGGCTATGGAAAACAGTGAGCAGGAGATTCAGGCAATCGCTACCGAAGCCTACGTTTACCTTTATCCACTCGTCCTGATGGATGTGACACGGCGAGTGATGACAAACGCCGAGCCGAAAGACAACTCCCTGAGCGGCCCGATGAACATGTTCCATCACTTGCGGACCCTGCCGCCCGTCAATTTCAAGGACGCGCTGCGTCCCAACTTCGACGCGCTGTATTCGATCTCCTGGCTCGACCTGAGCGAAGAGCCGCTGATCGTTTCCGCTCCCGACACCGAGGGCCGCTACTACCTCCTGCCGATGCTCGACATGTGGACCGATGGGTTCGCCACGCCGGGCAAGCGCACCAGCGGCACCGCGGCGAAAAACTTTGCGGTGGTCCCGCAGGGCTGGCAAGGCAAGCTGCCGAAAGATCTGGAGCGCATCGAGGCGCCGACGATGTACGTGTTGATCGTCGGGCGCACGTACACTAGCGGGCCGAAAGACTACGACGCCGTCCACAAAATCCAGGACGGCTACCGGATCACGCCGCTCTCCATGTGGGGCAAGGCGCCCAAGCCCATCAAGTTCCAACTCGATCCCGCTGTGGACATGAAAACGCCGCCGATGAAGCAGGTGGAAGCAATGTGCCCGGCTGACTTCTTCGAATACGCCGCCGAGTTGATGAAACTCCATCCGCCGCATATCACCGACTGGTCGCTCGTGGCGCGGCTGAAGCGGATCGGCATCGAGCCGGGCGAGAGCTTCGAGTTCAAGGAAGCCAGCCCGGCCGTGCAGCGCGCGCTTGAGCAGTCCCCGGTGGAGCAGTTGCGGTGGATGAAAAAGGCAGCACCCTCGCTCACCCGCGTGGTGAACGGCTGGCAGATGAATACGGAAGGCACTGGCGTGTGGGGTAACGACTACCTCAAGCGCGCCGTCTGCAACTGGATCGGGGGAACTGGCTGGAATCAGCCCGAGGATGCCATCTATCCCCAGAGCTTCACCGACGCCGAAGGCAAGCCTCTCAACGGCTCGAACGAATATGTGCTCCATTTCGAAAAGCAGGAAGTGCCGCCCGCAATCGCGTTCTGGTCGGTTTCTCCCTACAACGCGGACGGCTTCGCGTTCCCGAATCCCATCGATCGCCACGCGATCGGCGATCGCGATCCGCTGAAATACAACGCCGACGGCTCGCTTGACCTCTGTCTGCAGCGCACATCGCCCGGCAAGGACAAGGAAGCGAACTGGCTGCCGACGCCAGAGGGTGAATTCAGCCTGACAATGCGCCTCTACGCTCCAAAAGCGCAGGCCCTCGACGGCCGGTGGCTGCCGCCGGCCGTGCGCCGTACAGCCGCGGAGGCAAAAGCCGCGTGACGGCCCCCGGAACATTTATCGAGAGCGCGAATGGGAACTGTCGTTTTTGACCGTCCTTTCGCGTTCGAGCAACGCTGGATTTCCAGGAAAAGGCGTTCTGTAGCTCCACGTGCTCAGCACGTGGAAGAAAAGGAGTATGGACATGGCCAAAGAAGAGAAGAATGAGCAGGAGATTCGGACAATTGCCGAAGAGGCCTACGTTTATCTCTACCCGCTGGTCCTTTCGGACGTGACGAGGAGGGTGATGACGAACACCGAGCCGCGGGACAATTCGCTGAGCGGCCCGATGAACATGTTTCATCACCTGCGAGCCCTTCCGCCCCCCGATTTCAAGGACGCCGCGCGGCCCAACTACGACACGCTCTACTCAACCGTCTGGCTCGACCTCGGCAAAGAGCCCGTGATTCTTTCCGTTCCCGATACCCAGGGTCGCTACTACGTGATTGAGATGGTGGACATGTGGAGCGACACCTTCGCCGTGCCCGGTCAGCGAACCAGCGGAACCAAGGCCATGGATTTTGCGGTGGTTCCACAGGGCTGGCAAGGCAAGCTGCCGAAAGATCTGGCGCGCATCGAGTCACCGACGATGCACGCGTTGATCGTCGGGCGCACTTACACCAGCGGCCCGACGGACTACGACGCCGTTCACAAAGTCCAGGACGGCTACCGCATCACGCCACTCTCCCAGTGGGGCAAGAAGTCGCAGCCCGTGAAGTTCCATCTCGATCCCACGATCGATATGAAAACGCCGCCGATGAAGCAGGTGGAAGCCATGCGCCCGGCCGACTTCTTCGAATACGCCGCCGAGTTGATGAAACTCCATACGCCGCACGTCACTGATTGGTCCATGCTGGCGCGCCTGAAGCGGATCGGCATCGAGCCGGGCGAAAGCTTCGAATTCAAGGCAGCCAATGCGGCGGTGAAGCGCGCGCTCGCCGAGGCCCCCGCCGCGGCCTTGCAGTGGATGAAGACCACTTTGCCAACGATCGGCCGCATCGTGAACGGCTGGCAGATCAACACGGAAAGCATCGGTGTGTGGGGCAACGACTACCTCAAGCGCGCCGCATGCAATTGGATGGGACCCGCCTGGAATCAGCCCGAGGATGCGATCTACCCCATGACCTTCAGCGACGTCGAAGGCAAACTGCTCAGCGGCTCGAACGAATATGTGCTCCACTTCGGCAAGCAGGAATTGCCGCCGGTGAACGCCTTTTGGTCGATCACGCTCTACGACGCCGACGGCTTCCCATTTCCCAATCCGCTCGACCGCTACGCCCTGGGCGACCGCGATCCGTTGAAATACAACGCCGACGGCTCGCTCGATCTCTACGTCCAGAAAAACTCGCCCGGCAAGGAAAAGGAAGCCAACTGGCTGCCGGCGCCTGCGGGCGAATTCGGCCTCTTCATGCGACTCTACGCGCCAAGGCCGGAAGTCCGCGACGGCCGGTGGCTGCCACCGGCTGTCCGCCGGGCCGCGGCCGCAGCGAAAGCCGCCTGACAGGGCTCCGATAAAAGACTTCCCGTGGGCCGGCCCGAGGGTCTCTGGCCGGCCCACGCCTAACAACCCCAATATTCACTGCGGACCCACCCGAATAAACCAACTCAAGCTGGTTCCGAAAGTTCGTCCGTCTTCTCCGTGACCTCTGTGTGCCATCTTCAAGCCTTTGCCTTTGCTTGCCGCCTTCCCCAAGTTTGTGACCCCGCCCGCAAGCAGGTAGAATGGTTTTTTCGCCATGTCTTCCTCATCCACGCCGTTCAACATTCTTCCGAACGAACCGGCCGCCACGAGCGCGTCGGGCAAGCCGCCCTGGCTGCGGGTGAAGTTTTTCGGCGGTCCCAATTACCACGATCTGAAGCGGATCATGCGCACGCTCGATCTTCACACGGTCTGCGAGAGCGCCCGCTGCCCCAACATGGGCGAATGCTGGGAGCACCGCACGGCCACGTTCATGATTCTCGGCAATATCTGCACCCGAGCCTGCGGTTTCTGCGCCGTGCCCTCCGGCCGCCCGCTAGGCCCGCCCGAGGAAGACGAGCCCGATCGCGTAGCCGAAGCCGCCGAATCAATGGGCCTGCGCTACGCCGTGGTGACGTCGGTGAACCGCGACGACCAGCCCGACGGTGGCGCCCACATCTTCGCCCGCACGATCGAGGAGATTCGCCGCCGCCTCGCCGACTGCAAGATCGAAGTGCTGATCCCCGATTTTCGCGGCGTGTGGGAAGCTCTCGACGTGGTCATCGCGGCGCGCCCCGACGTCCTCAATCACAACATCGAAACGGTGCCGCGGCTTTCGCGCCACGTGCGCAGCGCCGCCCGCTACGACCGCTCGCTCGAACTGCTCCAGCACTCGAGCCGAGCCGGCATGATCACCAAGAGCGGCATGATGCTAGGACTCGGCGAAACCGGCGAAGAGGTGCTAGGCACCCTGCGCGATCTCGCCTCGCACGGCGTCCACATCGTCACCATCGGCCAATACCTCCAGCCCACGCGCGACCACCTCCCCATCGCCCGCTTCGTTCCCCCCGAGGAATTCGCCGAGTACAAGCGCGCCGGCCTCGAAATGGGCCTCCGCCACGTCGAATCCGGCCCCCTGGTCCGTTCCTCCTACCACGCCTTCGAGCAGGAACGCTCCGCCCGCGCCCCCGCCGCGCAGTAAGTTTCTCCACGCTTGTCACTTCGGAAGAACCAGGCGTGATTCTGCAAGTCCCGCAGTTTGGTAGCCACGGTCAGCGCTTTTCTGACCGTGGGCTTTTCCTTCTTCTCAACGTCGCGCCAAGCCAGCAACTCATGTAGCGCCGGCGTTTTTCCGTCAAGCCATTTCAGCGAACGTAGCGAGGGTGGTGCCCGGGAGCCCAAGGATCGTAATGAAGCGCAAATTGCACGCGCTCGGAGATAGGCGGGTGGCTGTAAAGCCAGAAGACGATAAACGGGCTGGGATTGGGATTTGAGAGGTCGACCTCGCCAAGGATCTGGAAAGCGTGCGCGGCGTTCTGGGAAGAATCGGGAATGATGCCGTGCGTCACTTCAAGGCCGTAACGGTCAGCTTCGTGCTCGAAATAGCGGCTCACGTGGTTCGAAATGGGCGAGGAGACAAAACTGAAAATGGAAAGCCAGAGCATGAGCACCGGCAGCGAAGCCCAATCGTCGACGCCGCGCACACCCCACCGCCCGCCCCAGCGACCGAGGCTCCAAAGCAGCAGCCGGTAGCCGAGCCAGAGCAGGATGAGCAATCCAATCGCGCCGACGAGCATTCCCCAAATGACGTGGTGCAGGACGTAGTGCCCCATTTCGTGCCCGAAAACAAAAGCGATCTCGGGCGTAGTCATCTTGGCGATCGTCGTGTCCCACACGACCACGCGTTTCGACGCGCCGAAGCCCGTGACGTACGCATTCAGCGAATTCACCTTCCGGCTCGCCTCCATCAGGAACATGCGGTCGGGAGGGATGCTGACGCCGGCATGCGCGGTCACTTTCTCGAGCGCCGCGACGAGCGCCGGATCGCGCTGGGAGAGCGGCACGAACTTGTTGAACATCGGATCGAGCACATAGGGCGAAATGAAAATCAGGAAAAACAGGATCGGCAGCGTCGCCATCCAGAAAAAGAGCCACCACCGCCGCGGGCTGCGCCGAATCACGCCGTAGAGAATCCAGAACGAGAAAGATGGAGAGCACGTAGCTGATGAGTTGCGCTTTCGTCCAGTCCCACAGCCATGCGCCCCACGCCTCCACCGACTGCGCGAAATGCAGCTCCACCCAGTGCCCGGCGATATCGAGTGGTAAACCAAGCACGGCGAACGTGAGAAGGAGCAAGGGAACGTAAATCGCCGCCTGCCCGAACCGGTACTTCGTGGCGCGCTCAGCCCAATCGCGATACCGCGGCGCAAGGCGCCATGCCAGCACCAGCAGCAGTATCAGCAGGCCATAAAAGAAGCCGCCGAAATAGAGCCAGTTCTGCGCCCGCGCATAATCGACTGCCTTGCGATATTGCGCCTGCGGCAACGTGTATGCCGTGATCGGCGCAGAAGCCTGAGCGGAAGCGGTCTGCGCCGTTTGCGAGGGAGTCTGCGTCTGGGCGGGAGCCGAAGGTTGCTGCGAAGCAGCGGCCGTGCGTGCGAAGCCAAGCGAACAGAACGCGAGGGAAGCGGCAAAAACGCCGGCGAAAATCAACGGGCGAACCCTGCGGGCCGGCACACACGAGCGTGGCTGACCGGAAGCCATTGCGGCCACAGTCTACCATTGAAGAAGTCCAGGCAAACAGGATTCCACCACCATGCCGGCCCAAGCCCCCCGTCTGGGTAGCCACGGTCGGTGATCTCCCGACCGTGGGCCTGTGCCCTCGCAAAACGCGGCTCCAGTACGCGAAACACGCCTCGCAACCTGCAACCTGCGCAAAATGCACGGCATCTCACAAACCGGAGAACGATACCTGGCGGGGATGGGGGCACGTATGCGTGGAAAACTTCTTTTTCCCTGGCAGCGCCTCGCTCAATCCGGCGCAGCGCTGCTTTTGATGGCGGGCCTCGCAGCCTTGCCACTCTCGGCACAGCAATACCCGCAGAACAATACCGATACCGGCTCCGCGCAGAACGCCAATAACGGCGCCGAACCCGTTCCCGCAAATCAGTCCGGCGTCCAGGTGCCGCAAACGTTCACCCTGCCGGCCGGAACTTTGATCACCGTTCGAACTTCACAAGAGCTTTCGAGTGCCCAGAACCATTCCGGCGATTCCTTCAGTGCCGACCTGACGCAGCCGCTGGTAGTCGGCGGCTGGGTCGTGGCGCGACGCGGCCAAATGGTGCTCGGACGCGTCGAATCTGTGGAGAAAGGCGGCGTGGGGAAGAAGTCGAAACTGGCGGTCCAGTTGACGCGCCTCGTTCTGGTCGATGGCCAGCAGTTCTCGATCCGAGACGCAACTGATCCAAAGCACGACCCCCACATCGCGCGGGAAGGACGTGGCCGCGGTGGGAACAACCACGGCAATCGGCGCGGTGATCGGCGGCGCTGCCGGTGGCGGCGAAGGAGCGGGCATCGGCGCGGCGATCGGAGCGATGTCCGGCATCGCCGGCGTGCTTGTCGCTCACGGCCGGCCGACGGCGATTCCCGCCGAAACCCTGCTGACGTTCCAGATGCAGCAGCCCCTGACATTCTCCACCGCTGGCAGCGAACAGGCATATCAACCGGTGACGCAGGAGGATTACAACCCCGCGCCGGAACTCGAGCGGCGCGTCGACCACGTAGCCACACCACCCCCGCCGCCTCCGCCGCCCTACTACTACCCGGCCTATCCACCCTGGGGCTACTACTCCTATCCGCCAGGTCTTTTCGTCGGCTATTACGGCTTCGGAGGATACGGCTACGGCTATCGCGGCTATGGCGGTTATCGCGGTCACTGGCATCGCGACTTCGATCGTCGCGACGACGGCGGCTGGCACAGGCGCTAGAGTCTTCGTCTTGCGTAAGGGCACGGCTTCAACCGTGCCGCAAGTGCCGGCGCGTGAATGCGGCTTTAGCCGCTGAGGGCTGAATTTGGAAGTAGCCAAACTGACTCGTTAGCCGAAATCTTTTGGCAAAATCCAGCGACAGAATCTGAGGGAACAGGGCGAGCGCGGCACGGGCTGGCAACGTGCCGCGCTCTTTTTCTAATTCTCCTTTAAAATTGGTGCCATGGAAGATGCCGGAGCAAGCCGGCGCCCGAGCCAGCCGCGGAGTTTGCTTCCCCAGGTAAAAATGTCATGACCGTGCGAGCATTTTTCCGGAAGCCCTGTCGCGCGGGATGCGCCGGGTTGCTGGCGATTGCGGTGTCGGCCGCCCTGACGCCCGCGACGAAGGCCCAGTCGTCCGCTTCGCCGGCGAACACTTCCGCACAGCAAAGCCAGGCGAAGCCCGAGTCGAAACCGAAACTCAAGATCGAAGACATCATCGCGCAGCTCCCTCAACGAGTGACGTCAAAGAGCGGCAAGCCGGGCGACATGGTGAATTTTCTGCTCATCGGCACCCGCGCGCAGGTGCAAACAGCGCTCAAGGCCGCCGATTGGGAACCCGTCGATCCCAATGTCCAGGACGCCATCACCCACGCCCTCCAGGATGTGCTCCAGCACCGCGCCTATTCGCAGATGCCGATGAGCCAGCTCTACCTCTTCGGCCGGCCACAGGACCTGGGCTACGCACAGGGCATTCCGCTCGAAGTCATGCAAAACCGCGACCATTTCCGCCTGTGGCTGGCGCCGTGGCTGACCTCCGACGGCCAAACCGTGTGGGTAGGCGCTGGAACGCACGACACCGGCTTCGAGCGCGACCCCGCCGGCCAGCTCACCCACACCATCGATCCCAACGTAGACCACGAACGCGAACACATCGTCGATTCCCTCAAGCAGGCCGGCATGGTGAAAGAAGTCCACTACCTGACGCCGAAAGATCCCCTGCGCAAGGGACTGACCGCAACCGGCGACGAGTTCCATTCCGACGGCCGCGTCGCCATCATCGAACTGAAGTAGCGCCGTCCGCCGCGCGCAAGCCGCAAAACTCGCCGGACTTCTCGCGGCAACTCAAAGGCGAATGCTCCGCGTCCGCAGCGAAAGTTCGGCCCCGTAGCACCGGCGTCTCGCCGTTGCCACACTGACTCTTGCGAAACTCTCGCGGCCCCAGGGATTTTGGATTCAAAAAAAATGCGAGGCGGGCAGCGCCCGCCTCGCTCGAGGGAAGCCAGACAGCAAACTCGCAAGAGATGGAGCGGCCGGTGGGGTCACCGGCCGCTCCGAGGGCCGACGAGGAGCGCTGGCGGAAGCCGCAACGGACCGGGAAGCCTCGCTGCTGATCGCCAGCACGGTAGCGAGTTTGCCCGAAGACGCGCGCCGCGTCGATGGCCGAAAAGTCACAAATTGCCGATTACTTGCGTACCGGAACCCGGGCGTGGTGCGGTCTGGAAGTCGCAACGAAGCGTCCGGTTTTCGTAGCACAGGCACTCTTGCCTGTGCGCCTTTCGCCGGGACAACTCGCGCAAGGCTCGCGCTAGCAGCTCAGCCCGTGCGATGAAGCGCCATGACGGTGAGGTCGTCTGTGCGCGGAGCCAACGCGCGAAAAGCGACGACATCGGCCAGGCACGCGGCGACCAGCGCCTCGGCATCGGCGTGCCGGCCGGAGGCGACCCGCGCCGCGCGCGCCGATCCATACTCCTCGCTCGAAGGCGCTGCCGCTTCCGACAATCCGTCGGTGTAAAGCAGCAGCGACTGCCGAGGCGAAAAGCGAATCCGCTCGGCGCGATAGCCGCCGTCACAAAACATGCCGAGCGGATGCCCGCCGGATTCGAGCGGCGTCACGCGTCCTTCGCTCACGACGAGCGGCGACGGATGGCCGGCATTGACGAAATCGAGCGCGCCAGAAGCGGAAGCGTGCCCGCAGACGAGCGTCGCGAAATGCCCCGCAAGAATACTCTCGCAGAAAATCCGGTTCGCGCGCTCGACCATGGTCTCGAGCGGCAAATCGAGCGCGACCAGCGTGCGGAACAGTCCGTGCAGTTGCGACGCGAGCAGCGAAGCCGCCACGCCCTTGCCCGAAACGTCGCCAAGGAAAAAGAAAAAGCCGTCACCGGGCGCGCGAATCAGATCGCAATAATCGCCGCCCACCGGGCCCATCGGCTCGTAGCGATAGGCGACTTCCCAGCCGCCCAGGCGCAGGCGCGGCTCCGGCAACAGGCGGGATTGAACGCGCGCGGCAAGTTCGAGATCGTTTTCGAGACGTCGGCGCTCGGCATCGCTCAGGTGATCGATGCAGTAGCAGGCGAGCGGATCGCCGGCAAGCGTCGTCTTCTCGATCGGGTCGTGGCACGTTTCGCAGATGCCATAGCTGCCGTCCTCGACGCGTGCGATCGCCTGATCGACTTCAACGAGCAGACGTTCGAGCCGCGCGTCCTGGCGTGCGCCGAGCGCCTCGCGCAGCCGCTGCTGCTGCCGCGAGAGATCCTTGCGCAGGGCGTCTTCGGTGGGAGCGGGTACCGGTGTGGGCATGTAGAAATCCTCTTTTCTTCGATGAGGCGGCGATACCGCAGGTTGCAGGCCGGACCGGGCGCGGGCCAGGCAAGAAGCGCGGCAATCCCTCCTCTGAGTTGAAGCGGCGGGACCTGCATGATAGCCTTGCTTCTGCGCTGATTCCACCGAGGCTCCGAGAACCGCGTTTTGGCTTCCCCTCGCCCACAAACTGATTCCACCGCCCGCAACACAACGCTTTCCCTGCTCGCCGAGCTGCTCGAGGAGCTGGGACACGAACCGGCGCGCGCCGCGCTGCAGCCGGGCGCGCATCTCGAGCGCGATCTCGGACTTGGCAGCCTCGAGCGCGTGGAACTGCTGCTGCGCCTGAACGCGGCGCTCGGCATTCAACTCCCCGAACAGGCGCTCGCGGAAGCGGAAACGGTCGGCGAACTCGTGTCGGTGGTCGAGGCGAGCCAGGGCGCCGCTGCGGTCGCGGCGCCGGCCCCCGTCGTGGCGCCGCCCGGCGCGCAAGCCGAAACGAACTGGGTGCCGCTGCCCCAATCGGTCGAAACGTTCGTCGATCTCCTGCGTTTCCGCGCCGGAGCCACGCCCAACGAGCCGCACATCTTTTTCGAGCAACCCGAGGGCGGCGAGCAGGTCCTCACCTACGGACAATTGCACCAGCGCGCGATGAACGTCGCCCGTTGGCTCGAATTCCGCGGACTCGAGCCGGGCGATCGCGTCGCGCTGATGCTGCCCACCTGCCTCGAATTCTTCGCCAGCTTCCTCGGCGTGATGCTGGCGGGCGGCATCCCCATTCCGATTTATCCGCCGTTCCGCGCCGACCGCATCGAGGAATACGCGGCGCGGCAGGCGATGATCCTGCGCAACGCCGGCGCGCGCGTCCTGATCACCTTCCGCGCCGCCGAGCGCGTCGCGCGCCTCCTGCGCCCGGACGTCCCGACGCTCGAGCGCGTCGTCGACGCCGAGCGGTTCGAAGAGGTGCGGGAGAAGCCGGTGGCCGGTCTGCTGCACCGCCCGAAGCCCGACGACATCTGCTTCCTGCAGTACACGTCCGGCAGCACCGGCGCGCCGAAGGGCGTGATGGTGACCCACGCGAACCTCTTCGCGAACATCCGCGCGATGGGCGAGGCGATCGGGGTCGCCCCCGGCGACCGCGCGGCCAGCTGGCTGCCGCTCTATCACGACATGGGTCTGATCGGGGCGTGGCTGCTGCCGCTCTATTTCGGTTTTCCGCTGGCGCTGCTCTCGCCCGTGACTTTCCTCACGCATCCGGTGCGCTGGCTCCGCATGATCCAGCGCCACCGCGCCACGCTCACCGCCGGCCCGAATTTCGCCTACGAGCTGTGCATGAGGAAAATCCCAGACAGCGAACTCGAAGGCCTGGACCTTTCCTCGCTGCGCGGCGCGATGAACGGCGCCGAGCCCGTGCTCGCCGAGACGATCGAGCGGTTCTCGGAACGCTTTGCCCGCTGCGGCCTGCGCCCCCACTCGGTGATTCCCGTCTACGGACTCGCCGAAGCCACCCTCGCCGTCAGCGCTCCGCCGCTCGGCCGGCCTGTGCGCGTCGACCGCGTCGGCCGCGAGCGCTTCGAAACCGAAGGCCGGGCGATTCCGTCGCCGGAGGATCCGCACGCGCTGGCGTTTGTTTCGGTGGGGCCGCCGATCGGCTGCGAGGTGCGCATCGCGGGCACCGACGGCCAAGAAGTCGGCGAGCGCATCGAAGGCGCGCTCTGGTTCCGTGGCCCTTCGGCCACCGAGGGCTATTTCAACAATCCCGAAGCGACCGCCGAAATCCGCCGGGAAGACGGCTGGGTGGATTCGGGCGACCGCGCCTACCGGGCCGGCGGCGAGCTTTTCATCACCGGGCGAACCAAGGACATCATCATCAAGGGCGGCCGCAACCTGTACCCGCACGAGATCGAGGAAGCCGTGGGCCACGTCGAAGGCGTGCGCGCCGGCTGCGTGGTCGCCTTCGGCGTCCCCGATCCGCAGACGGGCACCGAGCGCCTGGTCGTGGTGGCCGAAACGCGCGGCCGCGCGCCGCGGCCCGGGATCGAGTCAGCCGTCGTCGAAAAGACCAGCGAAACGGCCGGCGTGCCGCCGGACATCGTGCGCGTGGTGCCGGCGCATTCCATCCCGAAAACGTCCAGCGGGAAACTGCGCCGCTCGGAAACCCGGCGAATCTACATGGAAGGCCGCCTCGGAGCCGCGCCGCCGCCGTTGTGGCGGCAGATGGCGCGCCTGTCGGTCCATGGGGTGTTCTCTCGGCAGGGAGGGTTCGGGCGTTTGCTTGGCCGTCTGCTTGGCCGTCCGCTCGACCGGATCTACGGGATCTACGCGACCCTGATGTTCGCGATGTGGGTCGTGCCGACGGCGATTGTGGTGGCGCTGGTGCCTTCGGCGGCCATCGTGCGGCGCATCACCGCCTGGGCCTGCCGCAACTTCCTCCGCGCGGCGTTTTGCCCGGTGCGGATCGAGGGGCGCGAGATTCTGGACGAGATGCGCAAGGGCGGCCTGTGGCCGTGCGTGATCGCGTCGAACCACACCAGCTACCTCGACGTGATCGTCATGATCGCCTATCTCCCGGTCGATTGCCTCTATTCGGCCAAGCAGGAGATCCTCGCCTACCCGCTCCTCGGCATGATCACCCGAAAGATGGGCCAACTCGGTTTCGACCGCAGCGATCCCCGCGCGCGAGTGCGGCAGGCGGAGCAAATCGAGCAGGCGCTGCGCGGCGGCTACACCACCGTAGTCTTCCCCGAAGGGACGTTCACGCCCGCGCCCGGCGTGCGCCCGTTCCAACTGGGCGCGTTCAAGGCGGCCGCGGCGGCCGGGCGGCCTGTGGTGCCGCTGGCGATCCGCGGCGCGCGGCAGATTTGGCGCGATCACACGCTGCTGCCGAATCCGGGCCGCGTCACGCTCACCTTCCTCCCTCCCGTCGAGCCCGAAGGAAGCGACTGGAAACAGATCGTGCGTCTGCGCGACGCCGTCCGCGGCGCCATCGCCGCACCCTCCGGCGAACCCCTGCTCTGAAACCGAAACTCCCGCCTTACGAAGACGTACCCGTGACCATCCCGCCCTGCGTCAGTTCCACCGTGGGCGCGACAGGGAATGGTAGCGCAGCCACCCTTGGCTGCGGCCTTTCGGTCGCACCCCTTAAAAGCTGGATATCCCGCAGGCCGCAGTGACGACCCGGGCGCCAAGGCGCACGGCCCTTGCGATTTGAGCACGGGCAGGAACGCCTTTGCGTCCAGGGCGCAACCTGCGCCCGGGCAAACGCATCCACCGTGGAAAGAGGACCAAGGAACGGGAGAGAGGCGCTTCATGAAAAAATTTGCAGCGTTGCCGGCACTGCTGGTCATCCTGATGTTGCCGTCCGCCGCGCGGGCGCAGAAGGTCCAGGTGTTCGGCGGCTACTCCTACCTGCGGCTCGATACCGGGGCCGGAAAAGTCAACCTGAACGGCTGGGAAGCGTCGGCAACTGTGAAGAACACCTGGCTGGGCCTCACCGCCGATTTCAGCGGCCACTACGGCTCACCGCAGGGAACTTCAACCAGCGTGCAGACCTTCCTCTTCGGTCCGCAACTGTCTCTGCCGGTGCCTTTTGTGTCGCCCTACGTGCATGCCCTGGTCGGTGGCGCCAGGGAAGCCAGCGGTAACTTCTCCGACACCGCTTTCGCCGCTGCGTTCGGCGGCGGCGTCGACGCCCATATCGCCCCTTTGCTAAGCTACCGCCTGTTTCAGGTGGATTATCTGGCGACCCGCTTCGGAGGCAACACGCAGAATCATCTCCGCGTAAGCACAGGTCTGGTCATCCACTTCTAGGCTCTGGAGTTGACGCCCCGGCCCCAGGTTCCGACCACAGGCGAAAAGGCGGAAAGCGGCGCGCAACGGGTGCGCGCGGCGTAACGAGACGCCAAGTGCGCGTGTGTGCGCGCAAGCCGCGCGGGACGAGATTGGGGCAATGCATCGTTACCGCCAGGAGCGGCATCCTACACCGCAGTGGCGGGAGAAGGGATCTCCCAATGGCTCAGCGATCCTTGGAAACAGTAGGCGTAAGAAAAACCGGATGGGCGGCACTTGACCGCGATCCTCAGGACGACCGGGTGGAATATCACTGCCCGCACTGCGGCACGGCCGGATCAAAACCCGCGCGGCGCCCGCGGAGCGAATACCGATTCACCGACGGCTTCCTCCAGGACCTGCAAGGCGAGATGTCGGTCTGCCGGCAATGCAGGCAACGGCTCCGCATCTCCCCCGTCGTGCTCGTGCACGACCAGGACGAAAAGCGGCGGTTCGAGGCGATTTTCACGCCCGAGCCGGAAATGGTGCCAAGCCACTGAAGCGGCGGCCGGCGGGGAAGCGGCGCTTCAGAGCGGCCATTCCGGGGCGAGCCGCAGGTGGTGCTTCACCAGCCCGGCCTTGACGCGCTCGAACGCCTCCTCGACCGTGTCGGCGAACTGGAGCACGGAATATTCCTGCTTGTCGATCGTGCCCCAGCGAAGCATCTCGCTCCAGTGAAGCACGCGGTCCCAGTAGCGGCGGCCGTAGATGAGGACCAGATGATGGCGCCCGAGTTTCTTGGTCTGCATCAGTGTGAGCATTTCCCACAGCTCGTCCATCGTGCCAAACCCTCCGGGAAAGACGATCAGGGCCTTGGCGATCTGGGCGAACCAGAGCTTGCGCATGAAGAAGTAGTGGAAATTGAAGCCCAGGCCGGAGCTGATGTAGGGGTTCAAGCGTTGCTCGTGCGGCAGCTCGATCCCCAGGCCCACCGTTTTCCCGCCCGCTTCGGCCGCGCCGCGATTGGCGGCTTCCATGATGCCCGGCCCTCCCCCCGAACAGATGACAAAGCGGCGCGGATGCTCGCCAAGGGTGAGCGACCAGGCGGTGATGCGGGCGGCGAGTTGGCGAGCATCTTCGTAATAGCGGGACATTTCGACGATGTCGCGAGCGGTGCGCAGGCGCACGCGCGAAGCGGGATCGCGCCGGCGGCCCACCGAGCGGCGGGTGCGCTCGAGCCGTGCCAGCGCCCGGGTGCGCGGCAGGATGCGCGCCGAGCCGAACATCACGATCGTATCGGCGATGCCCTCCCGCTGCAGCCGCGTCAGCGGGTCGATATATTCGGCGAGGATGCGCAGCGGCCGCGCCGGCGTGCTCTGCATGAATGTGTCGTCGAGAAAGGCGAGACTGGATTTGGCTGGACCCTTCATGGTTCCTCTCGCTGGCGGAAGTTCCGAAGTCCCGGTCCTAAGAGTAAGAGAACGCGCGGCGGCCGCGCCAGTCGGCTGTGCGCGGGAACAAAACACGGGATTTCCCGCCCGTTATCGAGTACAGTTTTTATATGAGAGTTTCCGGCTCTTTGGCGGTCTTTTTTCTGGCTACGCTGGCCCTGGCGTCACCGCTCGCCGCGCAAACACAGCGCCCCACCGGCCCGGTCCACGTGCAGCCCGGCCAGACCGCCCCGTCGCCGCAGCCGAAGGCGCAGGAGCAGCAGCAGAAGCCTCTCCAGTTCCGCGTGAACGTGGTGCGCCTGCCCGTCACCGTCCGCGCCCCGGACGGCCATCTGGCGCTCGACCTCGGACCCGAGGATTTCCAGATTTACGACGATGGCGCCCTCCAGCACATCGTCCATTTTGACCTGGGCGGCGAGCCGATGGCGGTGGTGCTGGTGGTCGAGGGAAGCTCGCGCGTGGCCTCGCTCATGGCCGGCATCCGCCAAACCGGCATCCTGTTCACCGAAACGGTGATGGGAGCGAACGGCGAAGGCGCCGTCCTCAGTTTCGACGACACATCGAAACTGCTCGTCCCGTTTACTTTCGACCACAACCGTGTCCAGAAAACCATCGCCGACCTTAAAACCGGCGACGACGGCGCCCACCTCTACGACGCGCTCGCCCGCGCCGTCCGGATGCTCGAAAATCAGCCGCCCAACCGCCGCCGCGTGATCGTGGCCGTCTCGGAATCGGTCGATACGGGCAGCGAGACGAAGCTCGAAAGCGTGCTTCGCGACGCGCAACTCGCCAACATCTCGATCTACACGGTTGGATTGTCGAGCACCGCGGCTCAGCTCCGGGCCGCGCCCAGCCAGGCCACCGGCCCCACCTTCGGCCCTCCCGGCACCTTTTCCCGTCCCGGTGTTCCCGGCTCGCCGCAAACGCCGGTGACGACGGAGCAGAGCTCCTCGAACGTCAATCTGCTGCCGCTGGTCGTGGATTTAGTGAAGATGGGCATCAACCTGGTCACTCCCCAGGCCCTCGAAGCCGCCAGCGCGGCAACCGGCGGCGATCACATCAAGACGTTCCACGATAACTCGATCCAGCAGGCGATGAGCCGCGTCGGCGAGGAGCTGCACGCCGAGTACACGCTCGCCTACGACGCGCCCACCAGCGGCCCCTGGGGCTATCACGAGATCACCGTCAAGGTGACACGCCCCGACTTCAAAGTGCGGACGCGCCCCGGATACTTCCTCGCCCCGCCCAACGGCTCAACCACGTCGAACAACAAGTAACTCGCAATTTTCACGGAAACCCCGTTTGGCATCCCGGCTTCATCCTGCTGCCGGTGTGAGGCCCCACGCGTATCGAAAAGGCCGTGTAGCGGCGGGCTTCAGCCCGCCAGCTTTTCTCCGCGACCAGGCAAGGTGCCGCCATGGAGGGCAGCGCTGCGCAATCTGCAAGCGGCCACGGCTCACGCCGGAGGCAAGCCGTTCAGTTCCGCCGGCTGGTCACTTTGGTGGAATCGCCGGTCTGGTGATCGGCGATCTGGAATCGCAGGAACTCATGCACGGCGCGCAGCGCGCTCGGATTCCGAGTCGAAGATCTCGACGCGTCCTCCGCGGGCGGTTGGCTGGAAGCGGTAAGCGATATCGGCGCGCAGCTTTTTCATCATGGGGACGCCGGGCGGCGTGGTGGCATGGATCAGCATGGGCGCCTCGAAATTCCCGGCGGCGAACATTTTCGCGATGTGCTCGAGGTGCATGCGAATCTGGTCGCGCGTGGCCGTGTCCCGTGGATCGTTCGCCAGCACCTTGATCTCCCCTCCATCCGGGAACAGGCGGAAATGGTGCGTGGTCTTGAGGTGAGAAAAGCCCATCACCTCGTCCCCGCGGCGGGCGACCTGCTGATGATGGTCGGCCGCGGCGGGAGCGGCCGGTTTCTGCCCGGCAAAGCCGCCGAGGCTCGGGACAAGCAGGAGGATCGCCAGAATGGTTCTCATGCTCCAGGCTCCTCTTCGCCAAGCGAGCACCGAGCGTCGTCGCTGTCGAGAAACTCCGCCAGGATTCCCCCGAATTCGGCGCGAGCGGGCGTTCGCGTGAAACGCACGCCGCGGCCCACCAGTTCGCGACAAACGGCGGGAAGATCGGCCACGGTGAAGCCGAGCTGGACGCTCCCCGGCGGATTGGCACTTGAAGCGGGATGCAGGGCGAGGGTGGTTTCGCCGGTCGTCAGTTCACTCCATTCCGGCGATTCGAAGCGGACGGCGAGTCCAAGCGTATCGCGATAGAAACCGACGGCGCGGTCCATATCGGCGACGTATTCGATGACGTAACGCAGGCTGGGCGCCATGGGCACCTCCGTTGCGTTTGCTTCGCGCGGGACAACGCAGGCCTTGCCCCTATGTTAGCCGTGTTTCTTCCCAGGGGCACGTTGCATCCGTCCTGGCAGCCACGGTCGGAGCCTTACCGGCCGTGGGCCTCTGCCTGGGCCGGGGGTGCGCCCCCGCGCGGACCTCAGTCTTCGTCCCGCTGCCGTCGGCCCGGACCCGCATCCGCCGCCGGCGTCCATCGTTCCTCCGCCCTACTCTTTCCCTTCGACTGGCGCTGCCGGTTCCTCTTCGCCGTTCTCGAGAATCTTCCCGGCGGCGGCGATGCGATCATCTTCCTCCAGCCGGAGCAGCCGCACGCCCTGCGTGGAGCGGCCGGCCTCGCGGATTTCGGCCGAGTGGACGCGGATGATTTTCCCCTGCTCGGTGATGATGATGACGTCGGAGTCCTCTTCGACCTGGAGGGTCGAGATGACCGTGCCGTTGCGCTCGGTGGATTTCAGGTTGATCACGCCCTTGCCGCCGCGGTTCACGAGCCGGTATTCGGCGAGCGGGGTGCGCTTGCCGTAGCCCTTCTCGCTGACGGTCAGCATGAGCGAGGTGAGCGACTGGCGCAGGGCGTCGCTCTCGATCTCATCGAGGTTCTCGGTCTCCACTTTGAAATCCTTCTTCAGGATTTCGAATTCGGGCTGAGCGGCCTCCATGCTGACCACCACGTCGCCCTTCTCGAGATCCATGCCGTTCACTCCCGCGGCCGGCCGGCCCATCGGGCGGACATCGGTTTCGCGGAAGAGGATGGCCTGGCCGTTGCGGCTGGCGAGGAAGATGAGCTGGCGGCCATCGGTGATGCGCGCGCCGATGAGTTCGTCGCCCTCCTCGAGGTTGATGGCGATGATGCCCGAAGGCCGCGGATTGGAGAATTCGGCGAGGCGCGGTCTTCTTCACCGTGCCCCGGCGCGTGGCAAGGAAGACGAAGCGGCCCTCTTCCTCGAGGTTCCTCGCCGGGACCACCGCGGCCAGCTTCTCGCCTTCCTGAAACTTCAGGAGCGAGTGAATGGCCTTGCCGCGCGTGGCGGCGGCGGCTTCGGGGATTTCGTAGACCTTGAGCCAGTGGATGCGGCCGAGGCTGGTGAAGAGCAGGATGTAGCTGTGGGTCGAGGCGATGAAGAGGTGCTCGACGAAATCCTCGTTCGCGGGTCTTCGTGCCGATGCGCCCCTTGCCGCCGCGCGCCTGCTGGCGGTAGACGTCGACCGGAGTGCGCTTGATGTAGCCGGTGTGGCTGACGGTGATCGCCATGTCCTCGTCGGCGATCAGGTCCTCGAGCTGGATCTCCTCGACCCGTCGATGATCTCGGTGCGCCGCGCGTCGCCGTATTCCTTCTGCACCTCGTTCAGCTCGTCGACGATGACCTGCTTCAGCATCTTCTCGCTCGCCAGAATCTCCTGCAGCTCGGCGATCTTCTCCTGGATCTCCTTCAGCTCGTCGAGGATCTTCTGGCGCTCGAGCTGGGTCAGCCGCTGGAACTGCATATCGAGAATGGCCTGCGCCTGCCGGTCGCTGAATTCCAAGGTCTCGATCAGGCCGGCCTTGGCTTCGGCGGGCGATTTCGACCCGCGAATCAGCTTGATGATGGCGTCGAGGTGATCGAGCGCCTTCTTGAAACCTTGCAGGATGTGCTCGCGCTCCTGGGCCTTGCGCAGGTCGTACTCCGTGCGGCGCCGCACCACGTCCACGCGGTGGTCGATGAAATGCTGGATGCATTTCGACCAGGGCCATCTCGCGCGGCTGGCCGCCGACGATGGCGAGCAGGATCATCCCGAACGATTCCTGCAGCTGGGTGTGCTTGTAGAGGTTGTTCAGGATGATTTCCGGCTCTTCGCCGCGCTTCATTTCGATCACGATCCGCATGCCCTCGCGGTCCGCTCTCGTCGCGCACGTCGGCGATGCCTTCGATCTTCTTGTCCTGCACCAGATCGGCGATGCGCTCGATCAGCCGGGACTTGTTCACCTGATAGGGAATCTCGGTGACGACGATGTTCTGCCTTTCCTTCGTGGCCTGCTCGATCGCCGCCTTGGCGCGCATCGTGAACTGTCCGCGGCCGCTGGTGTAGGCCTGCTTGATGCCTTCGCGTCCCTACATGTATCCGCCGGTCGGGAAATCGGGCCCGGGAACCAGCTTCATGCACTTCGCTCGAGCGAGGCCGTCGGGCTTGTCGACAGCAGGATGGCGGCCTCGATAACCTCGGTCAGGTTGTGCGGCGGGATCTTGGTCGCCATGCCGACGGCGATGCCGGCCGAGCCGTTGACCAGCAGATTCGGAACGCGCGTGGGCAGGACCATCGGTTCCTGCTCGGTCTCGTCGAAGTTGGGAATGAAGTCGACGGTGTCTTTCTCGATGTCGGCCAGCATTTCGTCGGCGATGCGCGCCAGGCGCGCCTCGGTGTACCGCATGGCCGCCGGCGGGTCGCCGTCGATCGAGCCGAAATTGCCCTGGCCGTCGATCAGCGGGTAGCGCATGTTGAAGTCCTGCGCCATGCGCACCAGCGCGTCGTAGACCGGCGCGTCGCCGTGCGGGTGGTACTTGCCCATCACCTCGCCGACGATCTTGGCGCACTTGCGGTAGCGCTTGTCGAGGTGAGCCCCAGCTCGTACATGGCGTAGAGAATGCGGCGGTGCACGGGCTTGAGCCCGTCGCGCACGTCGGGCAGCGCGCGCCCGATGATCACGCTCATCGCGTAATCGAGATACGACTTCCGCATCTCGTCTTCGATATCAACCGGGAGCATCACGCTCTGTGGTTTTTCGTCAGCCATCTAGGTCTCCGTTCAAATCCTCATACCCTGCGCTCGACTCCCCATTCCAGCACGAACGCCTTCACCGCCTCGAACGCGGCCGCGTCGTTCGAAAACCGCTTCTTCGCGAAATGCTCCTCAAGCGCCAGCGCAAGGCCGTCAGCCTCGTCCTGACCGTCGCAGGTGGCGGCAACTCCGCCGATCGTGTCCGGCCGCTCCGTAGCCACAGCGCGAAACCCTTCGCAGCGCAGCCCCGCCAGCCCCGGCACCGTCTCCCAACTCAATTGAAACTGCATTCTCGCTTACTTTGCGCGTCAAACGTCGAGATTCACAACGTCCAGCGCGTTTTCCTGGATGAACTTGCGGCGTTCTTCGACATCTTCGCCCATCAGCGTCGTGAAGATCTGGTCGGCGGCGACGGCGTCTTCGAGCCGTACTTTCAGCAGCGTTCGCGTCTCGGCGTTCATCGTCGTCTCCCAGAGCTGGTCGGGATTCATCTCGCCGAGCCCTTTGAAGCGGGTGATGGTGAAGCCGCTGCTTGGCGTCCTCGAGAATATAGGCGAGCACGTCGAGCGCGTTGTCTTTCACCACGCGATCGCCGTTGTGGCTGATGGTGAAGGGCGGCGTGTTGAGGCCGGCGAGCTGGTGGCTGAGCGCGAGCAGGCGCCGGTACTCCGGCGTGGCGGCAAGTTCCCAGCCGATGCGGCGCTCGCCGTGGCCGTTCGCCAGCACGATCTGGTAGAGGCTGTGCTCCTCGTCGAATTCCAGGCTGGCCTTGAAATCGAGCTTTTCCTTCTCGATCGCCTTCAGCAGCTTCTCCACCGCCTTCTTTTCGGCGAAATCGGTCTTTTTCTCGAGCCCGGCCTCGGCCACCAAATCCACCAGGCGCGCGTCGCGCAGCTTCCGCTCGAGCCGATGGCGCAACTGCTCGTATTCCTGCACGTTCAGCAGGAACTGGGTGAGCGCGCTGCCCTCGATCTTCTCGCCCTTCGAAGGCTTCACCGAGCTCTCATCGGAGGCGTGGCGCAGCAGCTCGCGCGCGAATTCCCGCTCGTTGCGGATGTAGCGGTCCGATTTGCCGTGCTTGATGCGGTAGAGCGGCGGCTGGGCGATGTAGATGTGCTCGCGCTCGATCAGCTCGTGCATGTGGCGGAAGAAGAAAGTGAGCAGCAGCGTGCGGATGTGGCGAGCCGTCGACGTCCGCGTCGGTCATCAGGATGATCTTGTGGTAGCGGAGCTTCGTCGCGTCGAATTCCTCGGTGCCGATGCCGGTGCCGAGCGCGGTGATGATCGCGCGGATTTCCTCGTGGCCCGAGCATCTTGTCGTAGCGCGCCTTCTCGACGTTCAGGATCTTGCCCTTGAGCGGCAGAATCGCCTGATACTTGCCGGTCCCGTCCCTGCTTGGCCGATCCGCCGGCCGATTCGCCCTCGACGATGAACAGCTCGCAGTGCGCCGGATCGCGTTCCTGGCAATCGGCCAGCTTGCCGGGCAGGCCGCCGGAATCGAGCGCCGACTTGCGCCGGGTGAGCTCGCGCGCCTTGCGGGCGGCTTCGCGGCCGCGCGCCGCCTCGATACTCTTGGCGATGATGCGGCGGGCGACGGCGGAGTGCTTTTCGAAGTATTCGCCCAGCTTCTCGTTGACCAGTTGCTCGACCAGGCCCTTGATGTCGCTGTTCAGCTTGCCCTTGGTCTGCCCCTCGAACTGCGGCTGCGGCAGCTTCACCGACACCACCGCCGCCAGCCCCTCGCGCACGTCGTCGCCGGTGATCGCCACGCCGTTCTTCTGGTCCTTCTGCATGCCGAAGGAGGAAGCGAAGGAATTGATCGTGCGCGTCAGCGCGGAGCGGAAACCGGAAAGATGCGTGCCGCCATCGACGGTGTTGATCGTGTTGGCGAAGGTGAAGATGTTCTCGTTGTAGCCCTCGTTGTACTGCAGCGCGATCTCCATATCGACGGTATCGCGCCGGCCTTCCATGTAGATCGGCGAATCGTGCAGCGGCTGCTTGCCCCGGTTCATGAGTTTCACGAACTCGACGATGCCGCCGGTGAAGCGGAACTCGGCCGACTTGTCGTTGCGCTCGTCGGCGAGGGTGATCTTCAGCCCCTTGTTGAGGAAGGCGAGCTCGCGCAGCCGCTGCGCCAGCATGTCGTAGCTGTAGATGCGTTTCGCCGAAAATTTCCGGATCGGGATGGAAGGTGATCTTCGTCCCGGTCTTGCGCGTCTTGCCGGTCACCTCGAGCTTCGATGTGGGCTTGCCGCACTCGTAGCTCTGCTCCAACACCTTGCCGTCGCGCCAGATTTCCAGATCCAGCCAGTCCGAAAGCGCGTTCACCACAGAGACGCCCACGCCGTGCAAACCGCCGGAGACCTTGTAGGTGTCGGTGTCGAACTTGCCGCCGGCGTGCAGCACCGTCATCACCACTTCGGCGGCCGGCTTCTTCTCCGTCGCATGCATGTCGACGGGAATGCCGCGGCCGTTGTCGGTGACGGTGACGGAATTGTCTTCGTGGACGACGACGTTGATCTCGTCGCAAAATCCGGCCAGCGCCTCGTCGACCGAGTTGTCCACCACTTCCCAGACCAGATGGTGCAAGCCCATCTCGCCCGTCGAGCCAATGTACATCGCCGGACGCTTGCGGACCGCCTCGAGTACCGCCGAGCACCTTGATCGACTTCGCGTCGTAGCTTTTGCCCGCAGCCTTCGCGGCGTCGATTTCTCTTTCACCCATTCTTGTGCGTCTCCTGGACAGGGAAGGAGGGATGTTCCCGGCGAAAAATCCGCACACTAGCCGCACACGGGCCGGGCGGTCGTCGAATCGGGAGCAAACCCGCTAACACGTCGCTAAATGCTCGAAAGATTGCAACTTAGAGGAACTCAACCCACACATAATTGTACCGGAAAAAGCCAAATCTCTCAAGCATTTTCCCGGCACAAAATAGAAGTTAAACCTTTTTATATCAATGGATTGTGGGTGGGTTCCCGCCGCCCGCGTTTTCCACTTGACCAATACATGCCAAATCGCTCGCCACGATTAAAATTTGGCTTTTTCGCGGCCGCGGACGGCAGGCAAATTTAGCCCGCGCGCTAGATCCGCATGGGCATCACGACGTAGCGGTAGCGGGTCGAGGGATCGCCCTCGGGTCGCAACTGGCCGGCCGACTGCTCGTCCTTGAGCTCGAGCGAAATGGGGCCTTCGGCCGCGGCCGCAAGGAAATCGAGCAGGTACTCCGCGTTGAAGCCGATCGAGATCGGATCGCCCTTGTACTCGCGCTCCATCACTTCCTTCGCTTCGCCGTAATCGGGACTGGAGGCGGAAAGTTCGATGCCTTCGCGCGCGACGGTGAGCTTGACGGCGTGCGAGCGCTGATCGGCGAGCTGGGAGACGCGGCGGAGCGATTCCTGGAACTCGTTGCGGTCGAGCACGACCACTTTGTTGTTGTCGCGCGGCAGCACCGCTTCGTAATTGGGGAACTGGCCGGTGAGTTTGCGCGAGGTGAGCAGGCGCGGGCCGATGCGGAAAAACAGGTGGCTCTCATCCTGCGCAAACTCGACTTCGCTCTCTTCGCCCGCTTCGGCCACCAGGCGCAGGATCTCGCTCAGGGCTTTTCTCGGAACCAGCGTGCGCACCTCGCCGGGCAGACCGTCGAAGCGGTGATCGCTTTCCACCAGCGCCAGCCGGTGGCCGTCGGTCGCGACCATCAGCATCGCTTCGGGCTTCAGAATGGCCAGCGCGCCGCTCAGTGTGTAGCGCGATTCCTCGGCCGAGATGGCGAAGTTGGTCTTGGCGATCAGGCCGGCCAGAAGTTTCGACGGAATCCGAACGAGCGATGGCGGGAAGGACGGCAGATTCGGAAAATTATCGCGGGAGAGCCCGACGAGCTTGTAGGTCTTGCGGTCGGAGACGATCTGGACCCAGTGATTTTCGAGCAGCTTGAATTTTATATCCCCATCGGGCAGCAGGCGCACCAGGTCGAGCAGCTTTTTCGCCGGGATGGTTCCGGCGCCCTCCTTTTTCACCTTGGCCTCGCACGAGGTCTGGATGCTCAGCTCGAGATCGGTCGCGGTGAGCATCAGCCGGCCGTCGACTGCCTCACAGAGGATGTTCGACAGGATCGGGATCGTGGTCTTGCGCTCGACGACGCCCTGCGTGAGCGACAGCTCCTTGACCAGGTCCGCTTTCGCAACGGTGAATTCCATCTCCGACGCCCTCGCTTTGGTTGAAGGGTGTGCTGCTCGATCGACCGAAATCCTCAGTTCACATCCGCTACTCTACCTGCGACTACGACGGTTCACAATACAACTTCAAAGGAGAAATAAGTAAATACCGTAGTAGTCGTTTCCGTGCAAACCGAGGAAAACCGGGTAAAGCCATTCCTGCCGGAACACTTACAGTCCACAGCGAAGCTGAGGAAAACTTCGCGGCTGCGAGCAAAAGCGGACAAACCTCCGAATTGCATCCACAGCCTCCGCAATTCATCCACAGCGCTTTCCCCAACTTCTCCACAGCCTCTTCGGCGCTTGGTCGTCCGCACTGAAAGGGCATTTTCGGGCTCCGCCAACCCACGCTCATCCCTCGAAAATCGTGCTTGCAAGAACCTGTGTAGTGCCGCCCTTCAGGGCGGCACTTGGTCCCGCCTGGGCGGAAAATGATGCCGGGCTGAAGCCCGCCGCTACACGGCCACGCCGTGCTTCGTCCCGGTTTCTGGTGAGACATCCGGACTAGCCCAGCGAATCGAGCAGGCGATTCAGCGTACGGTTCAGTTCCTTGTCGGTGCGGCGTTGCGATTCGATCTTGTTGATCGAATGGAGCACGGTGGTGTGGTGCTTGCCGCCAAACTGCCGGCCGATCTCCGGCAGCGAGGCGCTGGTCAGGTGCTTGACCACGTACATCGAGACCTGGCGCGGGAAGGCGATCGCCTTGGAATTCGAGCGCAGCTTCAGGTCCTGCGGGCGCAGGCCGTAATGCTCGGCGACGCGCTTCTGGATGCTCTCGATCGTGACGCGCCGGTCCTGCGATTCGAGAACGTTCTTCAGCACCTGCTGGGCGACCGAGAGGTTGATCTCGGTGCCGGTGAGCGACGTGTAGGCGCACAAGCGGATGAGCGCGCCCTCGAGCTCGCGGACGTTCGAGCGAATCGACCGGGCGATGAATTCCGCCACGTCGTCGGGCAGCATCACGCGCTCGCTCTCCGCCTTCTTGTGCAGAATCGCGATCTTGGTTTCGAGATCGGGCGGCTGGATGTCGGCGATCAGCCCCCACTCGAAACGCGAACGCAGGCGCTCCTCGATCGCCGAGATCTCCTTCGGCGGGCAGTCGGAGCTGATCACGATCTGCTTCTGCTGATCGTGCAGGTCGTTGAAGGTGTGAAAGAACTCTTCCTGCGTGCGCTCGCGGCTGGCGATGAACTGGATGTCGTCGACCAGCAGCACGTCGACCGACCGGAAGCGGTCGCGGAAGCCCGGCATGCGGTCGAACCGCAGCGAGGCGATCATGTCGTTGGTGAATTTCTCGGCGCTCAGGTAGGCGAGGCGCGTGGCCGGATTGCGGCGCTTGATCGCGTGGCCGATGGCCTGCATCAGGTGCGTCTTGCCCAGTCCCACTCCGCCGTAGAGGAACAGCGGATTGTAGGCCTTCGAGGGCCGCTCGGCGACCGCCTGCGCGGCGGCGTGGGCGAACTGGTTCGAACCGCCAATCACGAACGTCTCGAAACGATACCGCGGGTTCAGTTGGTGGTCGCTCGAATCGAAATCGAGCCGGGCCTGCGAAGGCATCTGAGGCGCTTGATCCGTTTCGGGGCAAATGAACTCGAGGTGCGTCTCCGCCATCCCTACCTCGACGAGAACCGCTTGGAGCATCTCGCCGTAGGTCTCCGTCAGCTTGCGACGAAACGCGCGCGTCGGCACGCGAACCTTCAGCTTCCCGTTATCCGCGCCCTCCTGCTGCGTGGGCCGGAACCAGGTAGCGAAGCTGTGCGGGTTCACCCGCCGCTCCATATGATTCAGGATGTTTTCCCAAGTATTCATACGGGAATCTCGCAATTTCCACAGTTGTGGAAATAGTGTGGAAAAGCAGGAGGCACCAGTCCCCTGATTACGCCCTCGGCCTTCCGCCCTGCCCCCTCACTCGGTGGCCCATCGGGTGGGTGTCCGACGAGCCGGTGAAGGCGTGGATTCTGCACGAGTGCGGCGGTGTGGGCAATAGGGAAGTGGAAGAATCTGCCACCGGTTCTGCACACAGATTTCACAGGTTTTCCACAGGTGTCATTTATGCGTCCAGGCGGTAAATGGCACGTTCGATCGAAGCTGGCACGCCCGGTTTCCGGGTCAATTTCAAGCCGCACCGCGTTCATCGCGAGGTTATTGGCGGCGACTTCGAATCGCGTGGGCAGTCCTTCGAGGAAGCGCGAGAGCACGCCGCGTTTGTCCATGCCGATCACCGAATCGTGCGGGCCGGTCATGCCCACGTCGGTGATGAAGGCGGTCCCGGCGGGCAGGATGTGCTCGTCGGCGGTGGCAACATGCGTATGAGTGCCGACGACGGCGGAGACGCGGCCGTCGAGATACCAGCCCATGGCCTGCTTTTCGCTGGTGGCTTCGGCGTGCATGTCGACCAGGATGATCTTCACGTTTTCCGGCACGAGCGCCAGCTCGCGGTCTGCGGTGCGGAACGGGCAGTCGATCGCCGGCATGAACGTCCGCCCCTGCAAATGGAGCACGGCGAAGGGAACGCCGTGGCGCGTCTCGCCGACGAACAGGCCGCGGCCCGGCGCGCCCGGGGGAAAATTGGCCGGGCGGAGCAGGCGCGGCTGCTGCGGCAGATAGTCGAGGATCTCCTTGCGGTCCCACACGTGGTTGCCGCCGCAGATCACCTCGATGCCGTAGGAGAGCAGTTGCTCGGCCAGGCGCGGAATGATGCCGAAGCCGCTGGCGGCGTTATCGCCGTTGGCCACCACCAGGTCGATGCTCTCCTGCGCGATGATATCCGGCAGCCGTTCTTCCACGATGCGGCGGCCGGGAGAGCCGACGATATCCCCAATGAAAAGAAGTCGCATGGATTCGAGTCTCGGATCGAAAACGGAAGATCGTTGAAACGACGTATTGTAGCAGGCCGCCGGAAATCATGCTCCCACGACTGGCCCTGCCACAACCACTGGACTCGAAACTGTCATCCTGAGCGAAGCGAAGGATCCCGATACTACATCTCTCCCGGCTCTGCCCGTCGCAGCCGCGTTCCGGATGCTTCGCCTTTCTCTTGACGGCGGGAGCCGGACGAGAGTCAGGCGGGTCGCTTGAGCGCCGTTTCCACCAGCCGCACGCAGCGCTCCACGCGCCGGCGCAGCTCGCCACGCTCCTGCCGGTACGTTTCCAGCTCGTCGGCCAGATGCAGCGCCGCCAGCACAGCCAGCCGGCCCACGTCGAGCGAGCCGGTGGCCTCGGCGACGGCCCGCATCTTCTGGTCGACCTCGCGCGCCAGTCCCTGCACGTAGGTTTCGTCGAGGTCGCCCTGCACGGTATAGGTCTTGTCGAAAATTTCCACGTGGATGCTTTTCACGACGTTCACCCCAGCCTCGCCCCAATTCTGCGTTCCGAGCGCCGGGTTGGCAAGCCGGTCAGGCCGGCCGGATGGCCGCGCCAAGTGGCTTGACGGGCTGGTAGAATGGTTACGGATCGTTCGCCCGCGAGAAATACCGGAAGCGCTCGTCTTTGCCCGACCGAAGAGCGGGCGATCTTTTCCCGCGGCGATCTCCCTGCGTGCCGGATTTTCTGGACAGCCTTTTTCCCAAGGCGGGAGACGCCGCCCGACGAACGTTTATCTTCTTGTTTCCATGCGGTGAAGAGGGCACACACAATGACGGAAAAGACGCCAGGCACTCACAACATCTCCTTTGACGCGCGCGCCACGCTCGAAACAGCCACCGGCACGGCGACCATCTACAGCCTCGCGGCGCTCGAAAAGGCCGGGCTCGGCCGCGTTTCGCGCCTCCCGTTTTCGATCCGGGTCCTGCTCGAAGCGGTCGTCCGCAATTGCGATGGCCGGCTGATCAAGGAAAAGGATGTCGCCGCGCTCGCCGCCTGGGCGCCAAAGGCTTCCGAGCGCCCCGACGTTCCCTTCCTGCCCGCCCGCGTGATCCTGCAGGATTTCACCGGCGTCCCCGCGGTCGTGGACCTGGCGGCGCTGCGCTCGGCGATGAAGCGCCTCGGCGGCGACCCGTCGAAAATCAATCCGCTCGTCCCGGTCGATCTCGTGATCGACCATTCGGTCCAGGTCGACGTCTTCGGCATCGAGAGCGCGCTCGCGCGCAACGCCGAAATCGAGTTCCATCGCAATCGTGAGCGGTATGAATTCCTGCGCTGGGGCCAGCAGCGCGTTCGATCACTTCAGCGTGGTGCCGCCGGCCACGGGAATCGTGCATCAGGTGAACCTGGAATTTCTGGCGAAGGGCGTGCTCGCCTCCAAGGATGCGAGCGGCAAACTCGTCCTCTTCCCCGATACCCTCGTCGGCACCGATTCCCACACCACGATGATCAACGGCCTCGGCGTTCTCGGCTGGGGCGTCGGCGGAATCGAGGCGGAGGCCGCCATGCTCGGCCAGCCCTACTACATGCTGGCGCCCGACGTCGTCGGCTTCAAACTGAAGGGGAAACTGCGCGAGGGCGTCACAGCCACCGATTTGGTTCTGACCGTCACCCAGATGCTTCGCAAAAAAGGCGTGGTCGGACAAATTCGTCGAATTCTACGGCGACGGCCTCTCGCAAATGGCCCTCCCCGACCGCGCCACCGTCGCGAACATGTCTCCCGAATACGGCGCGACGATGGGATTCTTCCCCGTGGACGCCGAGACGCTCCGCTACCTTCGCAGACCGCGCGCACCGAGGAGGAGGTCGATCGCGTCGAACGCTATACCAAGGAGCAGGGCATCTTCCGCACCGACCAGACGCCCGATCCCGAATTCACCGATACGCTCGAGCTGAACCTCGAAACCGTCGAGCCGAGCCTCGCCGGCCCCAAGCGCCCGCAGGACCGCATTCCGCTCTCGAACATGAAGATCCGCTTTCGACCAAACGCTCACCGCGCCTGTGAAGGATCGCGGTTTCGGCCTGTCCGCGGACGAAGCCGGGCGCAAGGCGACGGTGCGCATGCAACGGCAAGGGACGCGAGATCGGCCACGGCGCCGTCGTCATCGCCGCGATCACCTCCTGCACGAACACCTCGAATCCGTCGGTGATGCTCGCCGCGGGATTGCTGGCGAAAAAAGCGATCGAGCGCGGCCTCGAAGTTCCCGCTTATGTGAAGACCAGCCTCGCGCCCGGCTCGAAAGTCGTCACCGAATACCTGAAGGCCGCCGAGTTGCTCGAGCCGCTGGCGAAGATTCACTTCAACCTCGTCGGCTACGGCTGCACCACCTGCATCGGCAACAGCGGCCCGCTGCCCCCGGAAGTCGCTGAAGCCGTCACGAGCGGCAAGCTGGTCGCGGCCGCCGTTCTTTCCGGCAACCGGAATTTCGAGGGCCGCATTCATCCGCTCGTGCGCGCCAACTATCTGGCTTCGCCGCCGCTCGTCGTCGCCTATGCATTGGTGGGTCGTGTGGATATCGACCTCTCGAGCGAGCCGATCGGCAACGGCAGCGACGGCGCGCCGGTCTATCTCCGCGAGATCTGGCCCTCCCAGCAGGAAATCGCCCAGACAATGAGCCGCGCGATTCGGCCGGAAATGTTCCGCGAAGTCTACGGCAACGTCTGGGACGGTAATCCCACCTGGAACGCGATTCCCGTGGCCGAAGGCGCGCTCTATCCCTGGCGCGAGGATTCCACCTACATCCAGGAACCGCCATTCCTGGCCGATCTCACGGTCGAGCCGGAGCCGGTGCGCGACATTCGCGGCGCCCGCGTCCTCGCCCTGCTCGGCGATTCCATCACCACCGACCACATCTCGCCCGCCGGCGACATCGCCGAGGACAGCCCCGCCGGCCGCTACCTCATCGAGCATGGCGTGAAGAAACCGGATTTCAATTCCTACGGTTCGCGCCGCGGCAACGACCGAGTGATGGTCCGCGGCACGTTCGCCAATATCCGGCTGAAGAATCTGCTCGTGCCCGGAACCGAAGGCGGCGTCACCGTCCATTTCCCCGGCGGCGAACAGATGGCGATTTTCGACGCCGCGACGAAGTACGGAAAAGAGGGCATTCCACTCGTCGTAATTGCAGGCAAGGAATACGGCTCAGGTTCCTCGCGCGACTGGGCGGCGAAAGGCACCATGCAACTCGGCGTCAAGGCTGTGATCGCCGAAAGCTACGAACGCATCCACCGCAGCAACCTGGTCGGCATGGGCGTCCTCCCGTTGCAATTCCGCCAGGGAGAAAACGCCGCATCGCTAGGCCTCACCGGCCAGGAAAAGTTCGAAATCACCGGCCTCGCCGAAGGCCTGCGCCCGCTCTGTGAAGTCGAAGTAGCCGCCACCGCCCCCGACGGCACAAAGCGCAATTTCAAAGCCGTAGCTCGCCTGGATTCCGAAGTAGAAATCGGCTACTACCGCAACGGCGGCATCCTCCCCACAGTCTTACGCAACTTCCTGAAGAAATCCTGATCGCAAAACGTGGCGCGGGCACTCTTGCCCGCGCGCCTTTCCCTTCCACAAGCGCACCCGCCCGAAATCACCTCGATCTATGATTCCCGCGTTTTGGTAGCCACAGTCAGCGCCGTCCTGACCGTGGGCCTTTCGCCAGCAGGCGCAGTCCAAAGGAGTCAGACACAACCCGTCCAAAGCATGCGCGGCATGCGTGGCTCGAAAACTGTAGGGGCACCCGGGTCGGTCGCCCTGCCCGTTGGAATTGGTAAGGAAAAGTTCGATCTCGGAAAGTCTCTGCCGCCGCTATCGCAGTCTCGCCTTCGCCACCGCAGCCCCGCCCTGCACCCTCGCATACGCAAAGTAAAGATCCCCCGCCCTGTCCGCACCGCGCACGACTCCATAAACCTTTCTATCCAACCAGATGTGCGTCGCAACAAGATGAAATGAGCGGTCGAAAATCTCCAGGTAAGCGCCCCCACCCGGCCCCGGCTTCAACACCTGGGTGAGAAACCTTCCGCCGGGCAGCGCAACAACGCTCTGGACCTCATCACCGAAATACGGTTGCCCCCTGGGAGTTGTCGGTAACTCGCCAGGTTCGAAACTCGTGTCGTTCCGCTCGTAAGTGCCCAGCTCCTTGCCCCGCAGACTATAGGTCCGGAATTCATACTTGTCCCAGGGCACTTCCACGAACCGGCGCCCTCGGGGATCGAACGCCAGTGAAAACCGCAACGCCATGAGTGTCTGTTTCCATAGTGGTAGTGGAGCATCGCTGCCGCCGACACGCGCGACGAGCGAGCCGTCCCGCCGCACCACGTAGAAATCGGCCGCGCCCGGCCAAGGAACACCCTCCACGATCGCGTCTCCGTTCGGAGCGACCGCCATACGAGCCATAAACCGGAGAGGCAGCGTTGCATTCGCCACCAGCGATACTTTTCTCCGCCCCTCCCACCGAAGCACGGTGAAGTAAGCCCCGGCCAAGTAAAGCAGATCGTCTGGTCCACAAGCTGACGTTTGTGTGTGCTCCAGCCCGGCCACCCGGCGCTCATCGTCCAGGATTTCTCCCGACCGATCGAGCACTACCAGCCTCCGCGACTCCGTGGTCACGTAAGTGCGGCCATCCGAACACACGCTGAAATCGGCTCTCTCGTAAGGCCCAAGCCGCGTCTCCCAGACTTTCGACAGAGTGTAGTGATGAGCGACGGCCACCGGCCGCGCTCCAAGCGAAGCCCAAGCGCCAAGACAAATCGCGAGAGCTGCCCACCTACCCATCCCTATCCCCCGGTTCCCGCGCTTGCTGTTTCCGCCAACACTCTAGCATCAGCAATATTATCCGCGCCACACGCAACAGAGGGGGGTCATGGGACCGTGGCGGACGCCTCAGCGCCGTCAGCTTGTGCTCGGGTGGATGAGCCAAGCCATCCACTTCACACACCACCACGGGCTGCTACCGCTGTGCTAGACGCACTTTCACCACAGCGAGGCCGCCGGGCCCGCTGTTGTACAGGAAGTAGAGGTTCCCCGCGCCGTCGGCGCCCCGCGGCTGCCCGAAGCGCGTCCCCACGAGGGAGATACGTCCAGGGGCCGAAAGGTGCTGTCAAAAACCTCAAGGTAGGCGCCATGGGTGTAGATGGCGTCCGCGCTTTCATACTGCTTCAGCACTGCGGTAACAATGTCACCGTTAGGCAGGGCCACGATGCCCTGCACTTCGTAGCCAAGAGTCGGAGGAGCTGCCTCTGTCACCATGGGCCGGCCTGGCCGAAACCCAGGGTCGTTCCGTGGAACGACGGCTAGTAGCTTTCCCCGCAGGTCCAGAGTGGTGAAGCGGTAGCGGTCCCTGGGCACTTCGATGAACCGCCCCCCCTGCGGCATCAAACGTCAGCCAGACATGCTCGGCTCGGGAAAGGACCGCCGGCGTCAGCTCTCGAAAGCTGTCCCCTATTTGCGAGATCACCTGTCCACGACGGTCCACTAAGTAGACTTCGGCCCCGCCCTGCCGAGGGTCGCCCGCAAGGAGCGCGTCCCCATTGGGCCCAACCGCCAGCCGCGACACCGTCGTCAACGGCGCGCTGACGTTCGTCAATAACTGAAGGGTGTCCGACGGTTGCCACTTCAAAACCACAAAGCGGTCGCCCGCCGCATACAGCAAATCGCCGGCCCCGCAGCCTATGGCCAGCTTGTAGCGCAACGACGGGACAGAGCCCTCATCGTCGAGCACCGCCCCCGCCGGACTCAGTACCTCGAGCCGATCGGGCCACCTTACTATGTATGTCCGTCCGTCGGAGCACACCGCGAGTCGCGCCGCCCCTGATTGCCCCAGCGGCATGGTCCAAACTTCTTCCAGAGAGTAGTTGTGAGCGGGCCGAGCGCTCAGGAGGCGCGGCGTAGCCAAGGCTAGAGATAAAATTCCAAGCGCCAGTATTATCCTTGAAGCATTCACGGACATACCCTCCTTTTCCACCGGTATTTGGAACCCAAGCCTGTATTGAGCACGACGAGTTGCCCCCGAAAAAAACCGGCACCCAAGAACCGTCGTCACAAAGGCAGGAGCGAAGGTACAAATTACAGTTAGTGTTACTACCAGCTTCGTAATAGCACGTTTCACTGCCGCACCCGTACCCATCCGAGCATTCGCTGCCAGTTGCGACCATCACTTCGTTGCTGCAACTTTGGGCTGATCCACAGATGGGTAGGAGAACTGACGCTACCAAGGCAAGTAGTTTGACAACTGTCCAAGACCTCATGACACCCCCTTTTGCTCCGCGGCAGGATACCCCCCCCCCGCTCCGGAATGTCAACGGCCCTGAGTTTCGCGCACGCTACCGAGCGCGCAGCGTGGCGCCCAGCTTCTTCTCGAGGCTGGCGACGATGCGTGCGCTGAAATCGCTGAGCTGTGCTTCAGTGAAGGTCTGCTCGGGACTTTCGAACCGCACGCGCACAAGCAGCGAATATTTCCCGGCGGGCACCTGCCCGCCACGGTAAAGATCGACGGGTTCAATCGCCGTCACTTCCGCAACGCCGGCCGCGCCCACCGTCTCGCGCACCTGCGCGAAAGTCGTCCCTTCCGGCAGCACGAGCGAAAAATCGCGCTCCACCGCCGGCAGCCGCGGAATCGCGCGGAACCGCGAGCGCGCACGAGCGCGTTCGAAGGCCTCAAGAATCGGATCAAGCGCCAGTTCTGCCAGATAGACCGGCTGCCTCAGCTTCCACGCCTCGGCCGGCCCGCGAGCGAGCCGCCCGGCGAACCCGAGTTCAGCGCCGACGACGTCCAGCGAAAGTTTCAGCCGTGCCGCGCGCGCCGGATCGAGCCACGCGGCCCCGCCTTTCTGCCACGTAAATCCGCCACAAAGCTCGCCGAGCGAATCGAGATCACCCTTCAGGTCTTCAAACGCAATCTCGCGCGCTTGCTCGTAAATGGATTTTTCGCGAGCCAGTCCCGTAAGGCCAATCGTCAGCGTGCGCGTTTCCGTCGGCTTGCCGCTCGGCGAAATGCTGTACCGCCGGCCGATTTCAAACAAGCGCAGGTTGCGCTGTCCGCGATTCAAATTCCATTCGAGCGTCGAGACCAGGCTGATGATGCCGGAAGTGCGCAGAATCGACGCATCCTCGGCGAGCGGATTTGCGAGGCGCACCGGCGTGGCGCCTTCGGGCCGGAACGTTTCATCGCGCGGGGGATCGACCAGCGAAATCGCGATGAATTCCTGATAGCCCAGGCCCACCAGCCGCTCGCGAAGCCGTTCGAGCGCCCCGGCGTGCGGCAGGCGCGAGGCGGCCTGGCGCGCCGCCGGCAGACGCGAAGGGAAACGGTCGTAGCCGTAGTGCCGCGCGACTTCCTCGATCAGGTCGATTTCGCGCGCAACGTCGAGCCGCCAACTCGGCCGCTTGCAGTGCCAGTGCGTTTCGTGGGGTGATGGTGTTTCGATGCGTTCCGGCTCGAAGCCGAGCCCGGCAAGAATCGCTTCCACTTCGCGCCCAGGAACCTCGGCGCCCATGACGCGCACGATTTCCGTGCTGCGCAGTTCGATCGTGAGCGGCTCGAGCGGCTGCGGATAGGCGTCGATCACGCCGGAGAGAATTTCCCCCCCGGCCAGCTCCACAATCAACTGCGCGGCGCGCCGCGAAGCCAGTTCCGCCATTTCCGGATCGCCGCCGCGCCCGAAACGGATCGAGGCCTCGGTGCGCAGCCCGAGCGCCTTCGACGCGCGGCGAATCGCCACCGGATCGAACCACGCGGATTCGAGCAGCACGTTCTTGCTGGCGGAAGTAATCTCGCTCGATTCGCCGCCCATGATTCCGCCCAGCGCGACCGCGCGCGAAGCGTCGGCGATCACGCACATCTCGCGCGTCAGTTTCCGGTCGATCCCGTCGAGCGTCCGCAGCGTTTCGCCCCCACGCGCCCGTCGAACCACGATCCGGTGTTCGCCCAGCCGGTCGTAATCGAACGCATGCAGCGGCTGCCCCAGCTCGTACATGACGTAATTGGTGGCATCGACAACGTTGTTGATGGAACCGTGGCCGAGCGCTTCGAGCCGCTCGCGCAGCCAGTCGGGCGAAGGCCCGATGCGCACCCCGCGAATCACCCGCGCCGTGTAACGCCCGCAAAGCTCCGGGCATTCGATCGCGACGCTCGTCGCGGCCTCTGTCCGTTCCATGGCCTCGGTGATCTGGATTTCGAGCGGCTTCAGCCGCGTGCGATCGAGCGCGGCAATCTCACGCGCAAACCCCCGATGCCCCAGCGCATCCGGCCGGTTCGCTGTGAGATCGGCGTCGAGCACAGCTCCGGCGGCCGTCTCCTCGATGGCGTCAATGGCGATGCCGGTGAGCGAAAGCCGCTCGCGCAACTCAGCCGGCGAAGCCTTCACGTCCACGAATTCTTTGAGCCAGTTGTAAAGAACCTTCACGTGTTTTCCCGCGCGTTACGAATGTCGTCGTTCACAGTGGCGCGGGCACTCCTGCCCGCGCGTGTTTCCACCGGCCATCCGCCGCTTTGCCCTCAGGCAACGTTCCGACGCCATTTGTCGGGACCTGCCAGCGTTTTTCGGGCCCTGGACCTTCTCCGCTTCTCTCTCCGCGTCCTCTGCGCCTCTGCGGTGAAGCTTTTAAGGAAACTGCCGCAGAAACCGCACGTCGTTCTGCAACAGCACCTGAATATCGTCGATCCCATGCTTCAGGATCGCCAGCCGGTCCACACCCATCCCGAACGCGAACCCGGAAACTTTTTTCGGATCGTATCCCACGAATCCGTACACGGCGGGATCGACCATCCCCGCGCCCATGATTTCGAGCCATCCCGTCTGCTTGCACACGCGGCACCCGCGCCCCGAGCACACGATGCACGTCGCATCGACCTCCGCCGAGGGTTCCGTGAACGGAAAATAGCTCGGCCGCAGCCGCGTCCGCGCGCTCTTGCCCAGGAATTCGTGGACGAAAAATTCGATCGTGCCCTTGAAATCGGCGAACGTGATGTCGTTGTCGACGGCCAGCCCTTCGATCTGATGGAACATGAACAGGTGGCTCGCGTCCGGATTGTCCCGCCGATACACCTTGCCCGGCACGATCACGCGCACCGGCGGAGGCTGCCGCTCCATCGTGCGGATCTGCATCGGCGAGGTGTGCGTGCGCAGCACCAGTTGGCTCGGCGCCGGCGTATCCACGTAGAACGTGTCCCACATATCGCGCGCCGGATGAAATTCCGGCATGTTCAGCGCTTCGAAGTTGTAATAGGGAGTTTCGATCTCCGGCCCGTCGACAACGGCGTAGCCCAGCCGCAGGAAGATGCGCTCGATCTCCTCGAGCGTCTGCCGCACCAGATGCCGCGTGCCCAGGATGCGCTCCACGCCGGGAAGCGACAGGTCGATGCGCTCGGCCGCCGCCGCGCGTTCGGCCGCCTGCGCCTCGATCTGCTTGCGCCGCTCTTCGATCGCCGATTCCACATGGCCGCGCAACTCGTTGAGACCTCGGCCCACAGCGGGCTTCAGCGCCGGCCTCGAGGCTTTTAGCCAGTTGTCAGTGATGAGCGCCAGCACGCCTGCCTTCCGGCCAAGCCACTGTGCGCGGAGAATGTGCCAGTCGCCGGGTGACGCATGCCGGGCCATGTCGTCGTCAAAGCGCTTTTGCACATCCGCAAACCGCTCGGCCACGCGCTCCGGCGTGTCAGCGCCAAGTTCCTCGAGCGTTTGCTCAACGATGGGTAGATTCTCCGGCATGGTTCGCTCAACGGGAAAAACGCAGTGCCCGCGAAAGGGCAACATTATAGCAGCCCCGAGCATTGCCGCAGGGCAGGGAGCAGAGTATCGGGCTGCGCCATCGCGAAAGCCGGCCGCCTGTAGCGCCGGAGTCCCGCCGGCGGTTTTCGCATTCGACCGAGAACACCCGCAGGCAGGGTGAAGTCATGTGGCACAGACATTCCTGTCTGTGCGCCCTCCTGGTCGATCCGCCTCAGAGTCCGCCCGGCAAAAAGCCCCTCCACTCAAACAGTTCCCCTCAGCGCTTTCGAGATGGGATTGGACTGAGCCGGTCGGAGAGGCGCAAAGACAGGAATGCCTGTGCCACGGGAACCGTGCAGCCGTAAGCGCGGCAGACACAAAAAACCACGGCCGGAGAAGCTCCGGCCGTGGTCAATGCAATTCGGAAAGCCGCTAAGCCTTGCGTGCGGGCAGCGCGGCCTGCGCCTGGCGCGTGAGATCGGTGAATCCCGCGGCGTCGGCGACGGCGATCTCGGCAAGGATCTTGCGATCGATGTCGATGCCGGCCAGCTTCAGCCCGTGGATGAACGTGTTGTAGGTGATGCCGTTCAGCCGGGCGGCGGCGCCGACGCGCTGAATCCACAGCGAGCGGAACTGGCGCTTGCGTGCGCGGCGGTCGCGGAAACTGTAGCGCAGCGAGCGCTCGCGCGCTTCCTTGGCCGAGCGGTAGAGCTTGCTCTTGGTGAGGAAGAAGCCCTTGGTGTGCTTCAGGAACTTTTTGCGCCGCGCGCGGCGCTTGGTACCACGTTTTACTCGAGGCATTGCCGGTTTCTCCGAATCAAATTTCGCGGAAGATGCGACAGGGCGTCAGCAGCCGTAGGGCAGCATCCGCTTCACTTCGCGCACGTCGACGTCCTTTACCAGGGCGCTCTTGCGCAAGCGGCGGCCGCGTTTGGCGGCTTTGGTGCCGAGCAGGTGGCGCTTGCCGGCGTGGGCGCGCTTCACCTTGCCCGAGCCGGTAATCTTGAAGCGCTTGGCGGCGCCACGCTTGGTCTTGAGCTTCAGTCTCTTGGCCATCGAATCCTCAGGTTCAGGCTTCCGGCTGTGCGGCCCGCGGCGCCGGCGCGCTCTTTTTCGGAGCGAGCAGCGCCAGCAGGATGTTGGCTTCCATGCGCGGTCCGAGTTCGACCAGAGCGACGTCGCCGATTTCCTTCAGCAGCCGGTCCATCTTGGCGCGGCCGACTTCCTTGTGGGCCATTTCGCGGCCGCGATGAAAGATCATCGCCTTGACCTTGAAGCCCTCACCCAGGAAGCGGATGATCTGATTCTTCCGCACCTGATAATCGTGTTCGGCCGTCATCGGCCGGAACTTCACTTCCTTGATCTGTTGACCCTTCTGGTGCTTGCGCTGCTCGTGGGCCTTCTTGCTGAGCTGGTAAAGATGCTTGCCGTAATCGGTGATCTTGCACACCGGAGGTACGGAATTCGGAACGATCTCCACCAGATCCAGGCTCGATTGCCGAGCCAACTTCAGCGCATCCAAGGGCTGCATGACGCCGAGCTGATTGCCCTCGTCGTCGATCACACGTATTTCACGCGCACGGATCGCCTCGTTGACCCGAATCCGGGGCCCTACCGGCGCGCGCCGCCTTCGATCAAAGATAGGAAGTCACCTCCACCACAGACTTTACTGCCCAATTCCAGTTTCGCGAACGGTTATGGCACAGCAAGAGTAACTTCCGGATTGTACCACACCCCGGGGCCATTTCAGGACCCGGGATTCTCCTCCGCGCCGAACCGGCTCGCCGCTTCCGCGGTCAGGTCGGCCAGCAACTCCTCGAGCGGCCGGGGACCCAGATCGCCGCGCGTGCGATGGCGCACCGCAACCGTGCCGGATTGCGCTTCCTTCGGCCCGACGATGAGCATGTAGGGAACTTTTTCGAGCTGAGCGTCGCGAATCTTCGCCTGCAAGCGCTCGTCGCGCTCGTCGAGTTCGCCGCGCAGCCCCGCCTCGCGCAGCCGGTCGCGCACCTGCCGTGCGTAGTCCATCGCCTTCGCGCTCACCGGTATCACGCGCGCCTGCACCGGCGCGAGCCACAGCGGAAACGCGCCAGCGTAGTGCTCGATCAGAATGCCAAAGAACCGCTCGACCGAACCCCACAGCGCACGGTGCACCATCAGCGGCTGGTGCCGCCCGCCGTCCTCGCCCACGTACTCGAGGCCAAAGCGCCGCGGCAGGTTGAAATCGAACTGCACGGTGGTGAGCTGCCATGGCCGCCCGATCGCGTCGATCAGCTTGACGTCGATTTTCGGCCCGTAGAAAACCGCCTCGCCCTCCATCCGGGTGTACGGCATCTTCAGCCGCTCGAGCGTCGAGACGAGCGCCCCTTCCGCCCGGTCCCAATCCTCGGCCGTACCGGCGTAGTTCTCCGGATGCGCGGGATCGCGCGCGGAAAGCTCGATCTTGAATTTCTCGAAGCCGAAAGTTTTCAGCGTGGCGAGCGCGAAATCGATGCACGCCTCCACTTCCCCTTCAATCTGATCGTGAGTGCAGAAGATGTGAGCGTCGTCCTGCGTAAAGCCGCGCACGCGCAAAAGCCCGTGCAGCACGCCGGAGCGCTCGTAACGGTAAACGGTGCCAAGCTCCGCCAGCCGCATCGGCAGCTCGCGATAGCTGCGCAGGCGCGACTTGTAGATCAGGATGTGCCCCGGGCAGTTCATCGGCTTCAGCTGGTAGGTCGCGTCCTCCATCTCCATCGGGGTGAACATGTTTTCCCGGTAGAAATTCGCGTGGCCGCTCGTTTCCCACAGGTGCAGCCGCATCACGTGCGGCGTGAACACCAGATCGTAGCCGCGCGCCAGCAGCTGGTCGCGCAGCCAGTCTTCCATCAGCTTGCGCACCAACCCGCCCTTCGGGTGCCAGAAGATCAGGCCGGGCCCAGCCTCTTCCTCGATCGTGAACAGGCCGAGTTCGGGGCCGAGCTTGCGATGGTCGCGCCGCTTGGCTTCCTCGAGCTGATGCAGATACTGGTCCAGCTCTTCCTGCGTCGGGAAGCAGGCGGCGTACACCCGCTGCATCTGCGGATTCCCCTCCTGCCCCTTCCAGTACGCGCCGGCGACGCTCATCACCTTGAACGCGCGGATGTACTTGGTCGAAGGAACGTGCGGGCCGCGGCAGAAATCGGTGAATTTCCCCGTGCTGTAAAGCGAAACGATCGGCTCCTTCGCCTTCTCCTCGACCAGTTCCACCTTGAACGGCTGCCCGGCCTCCTTGTAAAGCCGCAGCGCTTCTTCCTTCGGCACCAGCCGCTGCACGTTCGGCAGCCCGGCGTCGGAAAGCTCGTGCATCTTCGCTTCGATCTTTTCGAGGTCGGCGGGAGTGAACGGCTCCTCGCGCTTGAATTCGTAGAAGAAGCCCGAATCGATCGGCGGGCCCACGCCAAGCTCGACGTCGGAGAAAAGCTCCATCACGGCCGCTGCCATCAAGTGCGCCGCCGAATGGCGGAAAATCGGCAGCACTTCGGGATCTTGCGCCGTCAGCAGCTTCAGCGCGCAGTCGCGCTCGATCGGCCGGTTCAAATCGATCAGGTCGCCGTCGGCGCGCGCGATCAGCGCCCCTTCGAGCAGTTTCGGCGCGAGCTTCGCCGCGATTTCGCCCGGGGTCGAGCCCTTGGGCACTTCGGCCGTTTGGCCGTCCGGCAATGTGACGCGAATGGTATCCATAGGTCCGTCCCAGACAGGGGAAACCAAACTAACAGAAGCGGAAAAGCAGGGTCAAGCCATGTGCCACGCTGAGTTGCGCCGGGCCGAAAGTCAAAAGTGTGTGACACCCGGAAGCTGCCGAAAGTGCTTGTCCATCGTGACGAGCTGCGCCTCGTGGATGCGCGCGACGGCATACACCATCGCGTCGGCCATGGCCAGTCCGTGCTCGACGCTCGTGTGGGCCGCGGCGACGGCCATGCCAGCGTCCAGGTCCACAGTCGCCAGCCGCAGGGCTTGGGACAGGAATCGCTCGGCCGCCGTGTTGCCTTGCTCGCGCAGGAGCTTCTTATAAACCTCGTAGACGACGATGGCCGGCACCAGCAGGTGTTCTTCGTTCTCGAAATATCGCGCCAACTCGGCTGCCTTCGGACCGTCGGCCAGAAACTCGATCCACGCGGACGAATCCACGACCACTCGCTTAGAGCCGCTCGCCGTGGTCACGATCCTCCTCCGTCCAGCGTAGCCCCTTGGCCAGCCCGCGCAACTCCCGCAGCGGCCGCGGCGACACCAGGCGAAGCGTTCCATCCTGCTCGTAGATAAAGAGCTTCTGTCCCGGCCGAAGTCCGAGTTTTTCCCTCAGTTCCTTGGGGATCACAATCTGGTATTTTGGAGAAACGGTGACGGTCTCCATGGAAGGATTTTAATCGATCGCAATATGGTATGTCAAAATGTCTATCGATGCTAAATCCGTATTACGAGGTTGCGATGGAACCTGATCGTGTCCCATTCGAGATTCTCGAGCATCCCGCCGACGTGGGCTTCCTCGCCCACGGCCGCACGCTAGAAGAGCTTTTCGCCAACGCGGCGCTCGCCATGATGTCCCTCGGCTGGGAACTCGACGCGGTCGAGGAACGTGAGCGCCGCGAAATCGAAGCCACGGGCGAAGACACTGAAACGCTTCTCTACGACTGGCTCTCGGAGATTTTGGCGCTGGCCGACGCCGAGCGCCTGGTGTTCCGCCGCTTCGAGGTGAGCGAGCTGACCGAGGGCCGCGCGAGCGGCGCAGCCTGGGGCGAGCCCCTCGACAAGTCGCGCCATCAAGCCCTCACCTACGTCAAAGCCGTCACCCTCCACCAGTTCGAAGTAAAGGAAACCCAGCAAGGCTGGACCGCCCGAGTCTACCTGGACGTCTGAAATAGCCGTTCGCGTCGTTCCCGGCCGTGATGTGGTAGGGGCACGTTGCACGTGCCCCACGATTTGCCGCGCCGTAATCCCCTATCGTCGCTCGCTGATAACTGACCGCTCGCCTTACCGCGGCGTCACGATCCGCGCCACAATCCCAACCGCCAGAAAATAAAACGCCGCGTAAAACATGCTCGCCAGCAAAATGCCCAGATCGAGCCGCTCCCGCGGTGAATCGGCAAAAGCCTTCGCCGAGCTGGCCCCGAGCAGCGCTGCAAGTCCCGAAACCCAGAAGACCCGGCGCATGCCGGGACCGTTGAACGTCCGGAAGCGCATCAGCGTCTTCGTGTAATGGAAGTGGAAAGCCAGCTCGTACCACAGATTCTTCGCGTGCGGGCCGCCCCACGCCCACAATGTGGTTCCCGCGACGATCACGCCCCAGGCGATCGCGAGCGCCATCCCCCATTTGCGTCCGCGGCGGGTGAGCAGCAAGGCGAGAATCAGCAGGTAGGCGGCGAGCGTCATCGCCGAGGTGGCGATGGCTCCGGGCAGGAAGTCGCGGGCGAAGGGGAGGGTGCTTTCCCAGCGAATCAGGATCAGCATGCGCTGCGCTTCCATCACCGCCAGCACGCCAGCCGCCGCCATGCCCACCCAAAGCCAGAACGGCCGCTTGGCAACAGGTGAAACGGTTTGCCCGGTCATCGACGTCTTTCCCTCCGGCGCGTTCACGAGCGGCGCCGCTCGCGCTCGAGCGTCTCCCAGAATTCGGCTGGCGCGCCGACGAGGTGACTGAAGCCGCCCGAGCCGCAGGCGCTCAGGCCGCCGTCGATCGTCACGCATTCGCCGTTGATGTACTCTGCGTGGTCGCTCAGCAAAAAAGCGGCCAGGTCCGCCAACTCTTCGTGCCGCCCGAAGCGTCTCATGGGATGCTGCGCGAGCCAGGCCTGCTCGGCTTCAGCCGAGGGTACCAGGCGCGACCACGCCCCCTCGGTCGGGAACGGGCCCGGGGCGATGGCGTTCAGCCGGATCCGGTAGCGGGCCCATTCGACGGCGAGCGAGCGCGTCATCGCCAGCACGCCGGCCTTGGCCGAGGCCGAAGGCACGACGTAAGGCGATCCGCTCGACGCGTACGTGGTCAGAATGTTCAGAACGCGGCCCGGCTGCCCGGCGTCGATCCAGCGGCGGCCGAGGGCGAGCGTGCAATGAAAGCTGCCTTGGAGGACAATGCCGAGGACAGCGGCGAAGGCGTTGGGCGAAAGGCGTTCGGTGCGAGCAAGAAAATTTCCCGCGGCATTGTTGACCAGAGAATCCAGGCTTCCGAATTCGGACCATCCGCGCTCGACCGCCCGCACGACGGCGTCGAAATCGCGGACGTCGGCCGTGGCCCAGGCCGCGCGGCCGCCCTGGCCGCGGATTTCGGCCGCGGCCGCCTCGAGCGGCGCCTCGCGCCGCGCCACCAGGAAAATGCCGGCGCCCAGCGCGGCCAGGCGCAGCGCCATCGCGCGCCCGAGCCCCGTGCCGCCGCCGGTGATGAGAATCGATCGGCCTTTCAACAGATCCGGTTGGAACATCGCTCGCTCCTCGCTCCCGACGCGGCATTGTTCGCCGCCGGAGCCGCTGATGCAAGCGGGAACTGAGATCCCGGCCAGGGAGCGGCGATGAACCGGAAGGATTTTCTGCTGCTGACGCTGTTTCGCGCCACCCGGAGCGTCGCCGCCGGGATGATCATGATCGTCTTCCCGTACCTCGTGCTGCAGGAGCTGAAGTACGGGGCGTTGATGCTCGGTCTGCTCTACGTGGTTGGCGCGCTCGCCACGGCCGGGCTGGGGCTGCTGATCGGATTCCTGGGCGACGTCTGGGGCCGCAAGCGGGCGCTGCTCGTCGCGGGCGCGCTCATGCCCGTGAGTTCGCTGATGGTCTTCTGGTCCGGGCATCTGGCAGTCCTGATGGCGGCGACGGCGCTCGGCGGATTTTCCGCCACCGGATCGCTGGCCGGTGGCGGCGTGGGCGGCGCGGCGGCGCCGATCCAGAGCGCGGTGATCGCCGATCTCTCCGTTCGCGAAAAACGGACCTTCTATTTCTCCACCTTTTCGTTTCTGAGCGGTGCGTTCGGAGCGGTGGGCGCGCTCGGGTCGCGTTTGTTCGACGTGCACACGGCGTTCCTGGCCGCGACGCTCATCTCGGCGGTGGGCGTGCCGGTGGTCATGTGGCTGAGCGTCGAGGATACCGGCGGGAAACTGAAGCGGCTGCGCAGCAAGGTGGTGATCGGGAAATTCTCGCTCACCGGCATGCTGAGCGGGCTTTCGAGCGGGCTGATCGTGCCGTTCCTCATCCCGTTTTTCGTCCTGGTGTATTCGCTGCCGAAATCGACGATGGCCGTCTACGGATTCGTCTCGGGCGGGCTGGCGTCGGTGGCGCTCTTGGCGGCGCCGGCGCTCGAGCGCCGGCTGGGCTTCGTGCGCAGCATCGCCTGGACGCGCGGGATCGGCACGGCGCTCCTGGTGCTGATGCCGCTCGTGCGCTGGCTGCCGCTCTCGCTGCTCATCTACATCGTCACGCCCTCGCTGCGCATCGCCGCGATCCCCGTCCAGCAGGCCGCGCTCTCGGAAATGGTCGACCGCGACGAACGCAGCCGCGCCCTCGCCGCCAACCAGGTCGCCCGGCTTGGGGCCAGTTCGGCGGGCATCGCCTTCACCGGTTGGATGTTCGACGCGTCGGAAATCGCGTTGCCTTTTTTCGCCTACGCCGCCGTAATGGTTGTTAACATCTATCTTTATTTCCGCTTCTTCTCGTCGTGGGAAGCCGCCGGGGCCGCCGGACCCGCCGGAGCAACGAAACATGTCAAGGAAACATAGGCCCCGAACCGGCATCACATAGATTCGGAAGCGAACTTCATCGGAACAGGAGGAGAAATCCATGGGACGGTTTCTCTTGGGACTCATCATAGGCATCTGCCTCGTCGCCGGCGGTGCCTTCGTCTATTTCACCACCGGCATGGCCCCCGTCGCCGCGACGGCCCAGCCCATGCCGTTTGAAACAACGGTCGCCAAAATGGCCCTGCATGCCAAATTGCGCGCCGACGCACCGAAAGTCGTTCCGATCCAGCCAACCACCCCGAACCTGCTCGCCGGCGCCCAGGTCTACTCCCACAATTGCGCCTTCTGCCACGGCATGCCGCAGGCCGAGGCGTCGGTCGAGGGCGCGGGAATGTTTCCGCACGCGCCGCAACTTTTCACCAAGCGCGGAATGGTGACTGACGATCCGCCCGGCGTGACGTATTGGAAAGTGAAGAACGGCATCCGGCTCACCGGCATGCCGAGTTTCGAAATGGCGCTCAGCGACCAGCAGATATGGCAGGTGAGTCTCTTGCTGCGCGAGGCCGACAAGCTGCCGCCGGAAGTATCCGCCGCGCTCGCTCCGGCGCCCGTCGCCGCGCCGGTCACGCCGGCTCCGGCGCCAAAGCACCGATAATCCGGAAAGGGGATCTCCGAATGCGTTTCGTTGCCAGATGTCTCGTCGTATCGCTCGCTGCCGGCCTCGCGCTTTTCGCCGCGGGGCCGGCCGCGGCTTCAGGCCGCGCCGCAGGCAGGACGCGCGCGCCGCAGAATTCCGCGGGATTCGAAAAAGCGCTCATCCAGCCGGCCGAGTTGGTGAAGGAACTGAAGGAGCCGGAAGCGAAGCGGCCGATCGTCTTGCACGTCGGCTTCGAGGTGCTTTACAACGGCGCGCACGTTCCCGGCGCCATCTATGCCGGCCCCGCATACACCGCCGCGGGCCTCGAAAAGCTGCGCCAAGCCGCCGCGCGCATCCCACGCGACCGCGAAGTCGTCATCTACTGCGGCTGCTGCCCCATGACCAAATGCCCCAACATCCACCCGGCCTACGACGCGCTGAGCAAAATGGGCTTCCGCCGCCTCCGCGTCCTCAATCTCCCCGATGACTTCGCCCACGACTGGGCCGAGAAAGGCCTCCCGATTCACAAAGGGTCGCAGCCGTAGCCGACAACCGAAGCTCCGGCTCCATGCCGCGATGGTCGACATCACGAACGGGACACTGGCAGCGAAGCCTACTTGAAAGGCCGCTATTACTGGAACCTGCGAACGGTAGACAGCCTGAAGAAGAGCGTAACCTATTTTCAGGAAGCCATTCAGGACGAACCGAACTACGCGCTGCCCTATGCCGGCCTCGCCGATGCCTACAACATCATGGGATTTGGTTTCGTTTACCTCATGGATTCCGAGGAGGCGGGCCCGAAGGCAATCGCTGCGGCCGAGAAGGAGCATTCCTTTGGAATGATTCTGCTTCGGCAGGAGTGGTGCTTCGACCCAATCCGTTCCGACCCGCGCTTCCAGAATCTGTTGCGGCGATTGCACTATCCCGGGATTCCGTCGTCGAAATACCGTCACCGCTTCCGCGGCTTCTCTTTCGGCTTCCCGATTTTCTCCGCGGTGCCCACCCAGAACAGCTGGAAATCGCTGAACCGCGAATACTCGTGGTAGGCGTGACCCCGATACAGGAAATACGCGTCCACGCTCTTGGGCAGCCACAGCACCACCGGGTGGGAATGAAATCTCACCAGTCCGAAGTCGATGGCGAAATGCTCCCGCTGCAATCTCACCTGCTCGAGCGGCCTCACTAGATCCGTCTCCAGGTGCAACAGATGGTTCCCGCTCGCCGCCACCCACGCGCGTCCTTTCAGCGGCAAGTAGTAATCACCGCTGGTCCTGCTGACGAACGCTTGAAGCCGGCTGCTGGGCCGGTCCGCCCGCTGCTGGAAACGGATCATCCACGCCGGCTCGCCGTTCCATTCCCCCAGCCCTTCGCACTTCCAGGCGAAATCGCCGGAGAAGTCCGGATGAAACGCCAGCGCCAGCGCCACCGAGCCCGTGCTGATCAGCGGCACTCCTGCCAGCCGCTCGGCAGGGTCGGGCGTGCGCATTTCGTCGACGGAGACCAGGTCTGGGCGGATGTGCTGGATGAACACAAGGTAGTTGAACTTGCGCGCCAGCGGCCGGCGCAATTCCCCGTTGCGCCCGATTTCCACTTCCTGAAAATCCTCGATTGCGCTGAATTTCTGCAGATTGCTTACCAGATCCTCGGCGTGCCTGGTCGCCTGCCTCAAAATCTGCGGCAGTTGGCACGTGGCATCCGAGATCCTTTCCGGTTTCTCCGCGTCGATATCCGGCGGCATCCATCCTTCCCTGGCCGGAGCGGTTGTGAGGAGCGGTGGCGTCAGCTGTGTGGCTGCGACAAGGGGTAATCCGGCGAGCCCTGCGGCCGGCGCCGGCTCTGACGAGTCCGCCGCCGGTGCGTATGCTTTCGCGGCAAGGGGCGCAGCGCCAGCCTCGGGCCGCTCCTTCACCGGCCGCGTCGTCCCTGCGGACTCGGCGGCTCGCTGGGATTGCCGCAACTCCCGGATGAGTCCCCGTACCTGCTCCGCGCCACGATCGTCCGGATGCCGCGTCACGTACTCGTTTAAGGCTTCGAGCGCTCTCTTGCGCTTGCCCAGCTTCGCCAGCGCCACACCCAGGATCAGTCGCGCCGAATCCGCCTGCTCTTTCCCGTACTTCAGTGCCGCCTCGGCGTGCTCGCTGGCCTGCTGGTAATTCCCTTCGCGCAAAAACGCCCCCGCCAGCAGCCAATGCGCCTGCCACAACTTCGGCGCCGAATCCACGGCCCGCTTCAGCAGCTCAATCGCCTTCGCCATGTCCCCCTGCTGGTAGCGCAGCGTTCCCAGCGCCAGCAGCGTATGCGTTTGTTTCGGATCCAGCGACAGCGCATTCTCCAGATACCGCGTCGCCACTTCCACTTTCCCCGCTCGCAGCCAGCTCTCTCCCATCAGGTAATTCACCAGCGGGTTTCCCGGAGCCATTTTCAGCGCCTTCGCCAGATGTTTCTGCGCCGAACCGATTTTGTTCGCCGCCAGATCCTTGATGCCCTGCTGCACTTCCTTCTGCGCCCGCGGCGCAAGGATCGCTCCCCCGGCCGGCTTTGCCAGTGCGTTTCCGCTTTTTTCCGGCACAAGGTAAAAGTCGACCCGCACCGAAGGATCGTTCACGTATGGCAGCTCCACGTATTGCTCGGCCGTTTTGAAACCCGGCGCTTCCACCTTCACCACGTACTCCTCGCCGGGCATCAGATTCGTGAACACCCACTCCTCCCCGCCCCTCTGGGCCAGAGCACTCGACGGCGTGCCGCCCTGCTGCGTCGCGATGGTAACGGAAGCATTTAGGCTGATCGGCGCGCCCTGCTCGTCTCGTATCGATACCGTGATCGTCCCCGTCGGTCCCGTCACGCCCGGACTTGGAATGGTCGGCTTTTGGGCGAGCACTGTGCAGGGGAGGAAAGTCGCGGCGATTGCCACGGTTGCCAAAGCCGTTTGCCACCTCTTCTTTTTCATGGCCCCTCTCCCAATCTCGCCGCGAAACGGTGCCCGGGGTCCCGGGCGCAAGGCAGGGCGCCCAACTTGTGGCTGAATCGCTGCTGACGGTCTATGCCCTGTCGTCAGCAACCAGTCGAGATCGTATCGTCAGCACCAGATCGCGGTGCTGGTCACCGGGCTCGTGGACGGGATGGTAAGGATCGAGGTAGAGGTCGATGTCATTACCCCCGGGGACCTCTCCATCTTCTTTCGCTGGCCCTGCGTGTTCGGGTTTCTGAACGTCGAGCTTGCCAGGCCAATGACGAAGTTGAGTCGAATATACACCCGAACGCGATCACGTCGTCACAGGGAACCGCATACCATCTGTCTCCAGCGAAGACGCATCGGTTTGCGACATGGCAGGAAGCCTTGCCTCCTGCTTCAGGACACCGGCTTCAGCTGGCGCCCTTCACTATTCTTACCGTCACGCCCGAGTGCAGCAGATGCAGGGCGTTATAGCCGCCGACGATGATCTCTTCGCCCGGCTTCACGCCCTGGCGAACCTCGACCGCGTTTTCCCCGAGCACACCGATATCGACCGGCGTGAAGATCGCGCGCCCCGAACGCACCACGAACACGCCGGTCACCCCCGCGCTCTCCTTCGCCGCCTGCGGCGACTCCGGCGCGGCGCTGATCTCGACCGGCGCGGTTTCGGGAACCTTCGGCACGGACGTCCGCCCGGCCTCGCTCTTCGGCCGCAGGACGAGCGCCTGGAACGGAACGGCGACCACCTGCTTCTTGTTCGCGGTCTCGATCACGCTCGTCACCGTCATGCCCGGCCGTAAATCCGCGGGCGGATGATCGAGCGCGATATCCACTTTATAGTCGGTCGCCTGTTGCCCGGTCGCCCCGCCGGTCATCTGCGAGGTCGTGACTCCGGTTTCGGTCACGACGGCCTGGGTGCCGACGGCGATGATGTGGCCGGCGAAGGTCTGGCCGGGAAAAGCGTCGACGCGAACCTCGACGGCCTGGCCGTTGCGAAGGCTGAGAATGTCGTTTTCGTCCACGCGGACCTGCGCCAGCGGATCGGACATGTCGGAAATCGTCATCAAGTACGCGCCGGTCGCGTCGGGGACGCCGGGAATCACGTCTTCGCCGATCCGCACGGAGATATTTGTGACGGTGCCCGGGATCGGCGCCCGGTAGACCGTCTTGCTCAAGATGTCCTCGGCGTGGGCGAGCGTGGCCTCGATGTTGGCGAAATTGCCGCTGGCGCGCGATTCTTCGGCGCGCGCCTCGGCCAGTTGCGCGCGCGCGGCGGCCAGCGCCGCCACGGCGCCGTCGTAGGCCGAGCGGTAATTTTCAAAGCTCTGCCGCGAAATCACCTTGGCCTGGTAGAGCTCGCGGCCCCGGTCCCAATCGAACTTCGCCTTTGCCAGGTCGGCCTGCCGCTGCGAAACCGCTGCCTGCGCCCCGCGAACGCCTGCCCCGGCCGCCCGCAGCGCCGCCTGCGCTCCGGCGAGCGCCGCCTGCTGAGCGCGAACGGTTGAGGTGGCCTGCACCGGATCGGTCTCGAGAAGCACGTCGCCCGGCTGCACCTGCTCGCCTTCGTGAACCATGATTTCGGTTACGCGCCCGTACCCCTGGCCAAGGACGTTCGAATACCGTTCGGGAAGAACCATGCCCGTGGCGCGCACCGTCGCCACCAGGTCGCGCCGCTCGACGCGCTCCACCTGCACCGGCACTTCGCCGCGGCTGGGCCACAGGCTGGCCGTGAGTATTCCGGCAAGGACCAGAGCGATGCCCAGGCCCGGCAGAATTTTGCGCACCGGTTTCATCTTCCCGTGTTCTTCATCCTGTTGCAGAAAGGCGCCCGGAAGCAAGGGGGATGAACCGGCTCGTTCCCTCCGTCGGTCCCCCGCGGTTCCCCCGGATCAACAATCCCGCTTCTGCCGGAGCCCGAGATGCGTTAGCTTACTGGACGGTACAAAGAGACGGCCGGAGGAAACCCGAGCCGCTTGCCCGGGCCCCGGGAGGGAATACACACCAAGGAGAACGGGGATGGCGAACGAAGAGCAGAATCCGGAAGCCGCCGAGGAGATGGGATCGTTCGGCCGGGTGGTCGGCGCGATCGTAAACCCGCGCCCCACCTTCGAATCGATCGCCCGCAAGCCGAGTTGGCTCCTGCCGCTCCTGTTGTTGCTCGCGATCAACCTCGTCCTGATCTTCAGCTTCAGCCACCGGATCGGCTGGCGCAGCATTATCGAGAAGCAGCTGGCGAACAATTCGCAATTTCAGCAGTTGCCTCCCGCCGTGCAGCAGCAAAGAATCGCCCGGGCTCTCGAACTGGCCCCGATGCTCGGCTACCTCGGCGGCACAGCGGGAAACGTGATCGTCCTGCTGATCATCGCCGGCATTTTCCTCGCTGCCTTCAACATCGTTTTCGGCAGCGGCATCAAGTTCAAACAGTCGCTCGGAATCACAACGCACGCCTTCATGCCCGGAATACTCAAAGGCCTGATAGGCCTGGCGGTCGTGTGGGCGCGCCCGCCGGAAGGCGTCAACCTGCAAAATCTGGTGATGTCGAACGTCGGCGCGTTTCTGCCGGCCGGCCTGCCCCTTTGGTTGCAGACTCTCTGCAACTCTCTCGACGTGTTCGTGTTCTGGATGATCGCCCTCCTGGCGATCGGCTACGCCGCGGCGAGTTCGTCGAGAAAGGTGAAGCTCGGCAGCGCCCTGGCGGTTGTGGTTGTGATCTGGTTGGTTTTCCTTCTCGGTTGGGTCGGTGTTCTGGCCGCCATCGGCTGATCGGTGTTGTCGCTCGCCGCTCGTCGACGGTCGGCCGGCGCTCCCGCAGGCTGCCTTTCTGCCCGGGCCCCTCGGGACCGAGCTCTTGGAGGATTTTCCAGTCCATCGACAGTGGGCCCGGAAGAGGACCGCCGGCAGGAGCGGCGGCGGCGGATATGTTATCTTTACGGTTTCGGCGCCCGAGCCCGGGCGCCCCGACACGGCGGAGGAAACGAGTGAAGACGGCGGGTGGCGCCCTGCGCGCGGCATTTCTGATGGCGGTGATCCTGGTGTCGGCCGCGTGCAGCCAGACGATCAATTATCCGGTGCCGTCCATCAGTTCACTTTCTCCGAGCAGCGCGCCCGCCAATGGCGCCGCATTCACCCTGACGGTGAAAGGAAACAATTTCGTCTTCGGCGGCGGCATTTACTGGAACGGCGTGCCCCAAAGAACGCTCTTTGTAAACGGAAACGAGCTGCAGGCCCAGATCCCTCCGAGCCTGATATCTGCGCCGGGTTCGGCCAAGGTGGTGGTGATCAATCCCCCTCCGGGGGGCGGCCCTTCGAATGCCGTGGATTTCACGATCAATCCGACCACCAGTCCCGTTCCCACCATCACCTCCATCCAGCCGACCGGCACGGCGGTCGCCGGCTCAGGCTTGACCGTCACGGTGAAGGGCACGAACTTCGTTTCGACTTCCGTGGTCACCTGGAACGGGCAGAACCTGCCGACTAGCTTCGTCAACGCCAATCAAGTCTATGGCGCCGTCTCGAATACCCTCATCGAGACGCCCGGCACGGTACAGATTGCCGTGCTCAATCCGCCGCCCGGCGGCGGCCTTTCGCTCACCGTACCGTTCAACGTGAACAATCCTCCGCCGACGATCAGTTCGATTTCCCCGACAACGTCGATCGCCAGCGCGCCCAGCTTCACGATCACGGTGAACGGCGCCGGCTTCACCTGCGCGAAATACACCACTACCACCACGACCACGAACGGCACGACGACCACCACGACCACCTGCACCACCCCGGCGAGCGCCATCGCCTGGAACGGAACGCCGCTCACCACCACTTACGTTTCCTCGACCCAGCTCACCGCAACCGTGAACACGCCCCAGCTTTCTCAGGCCGGAACGGCTTTCGTTACCGTCGTCAATCCCGCCCCCGGCGGCGGGACCTCGGCCGACGCCTATTTCCAGGTGATTCCCGGGCAGAATGGCGAGGGGTTGCCGAGCCTGGTCGACGTCTCCTCCACCGGAGACCAGGCCGCGAACGGCATCGGGAACCTGGGTCTTTCGGGACCGGCAATCGGCGGCGGCGGCCGGTTCATCGCCTTCAGTTCGATTTCGCAGAACCTGGTGGCCAACCTGGCCAATGCGGTTGCCAACGTCTTCGTGCGCGACACCTGCCTCGGCATCAGCAGCGGATGCACGCCCGAGACCGTGCTCGCCAGCGTGGGCAATAACGCACAGCCTCCCAACGCGGACTGCCTCGAGCCCTCGATCTCGAGCGATGGGCGGTACATCGTCTACACTTCGAAGGCCACAAACCTCGTTTCGAACGCCACCACCTCGGGCACCACCAACGAAATCTATCTGAGCGATACGTGCATGGGCGCCTCCTCCGGCTGCACACCGTCCACCACCCTCGTCAGCATGGGCGCCGACGGTGTCTCGCCCGCCAATGGCTCGAGTACCGAGCCCTACATCAGCGCCGACGGCCAGTACATCGTCTATGTCTCGACCGCAACGAATCTCACCCTCCAGGCCGCCACCGGAGCGCCCGAAGTCTACCTGCACAGCACCTGCCTGAACGCCGTCACCGCCTGCCTGCCCACCACGACCCTCGTGACCCTGGCTCCGGATGGCTCGACGCCGGCCGATGGCGCCAGCGCCACGCCCGTCGTCGCCAGCGGCGGCCGCTACGTCGCCTTCCAGTCGACGGCCACGAATCTGGTCAGCATCCCCAGTTCCGGCACCCAGCAGCTCTACTGGCGCGACATGTGCACCGGCGTCGCCAGCGGATGCACCCCGTCGACCAGCCTCGTCTCGATTGCCTCCGACGGCACCAGCCCCGGCAACGGTCCGAGCGTCCAACCGGGCCTCAGTTCCGACGGCCGCTACATCGTCTTCGGCTCCCAGGCCACCAATCTGATCGGCGCCGGCTTCGTCTCCGGAACGCCGCAGCAGATTTACGAGCGCGACATGTGCGCCGGCGCCTCCGGTTGCACACCGTCCACTTCGCTCCTCTCGGTCGCCACCGACGGCTCCTCGCCCGCGAACGCGTTCTCCGAGCATCCCGTCACCGACCAGTCCGGCCGCTACGTTCTGTTCGGCTCGAAGGCTTCCAACCTGACCGCGGCGCAGACCAACGGCTTCGAGCAGATCTTCGCCCGCGACACCTGCATCGGCGCCACGTCCGCTTGTACGCCGCGCACCGCGCTCATCTCGGTGGCCGCCGACGGCACCACCATCGGCAATGGCGACAGCCTCTATCCCGCCATCACCACCCAGGCCGGCTTCGCCGCCTTCCTTTCCTTCTCCAACAACATCGTCAGCGACGATACGACGCCCTCACTCGAAGACATCTTCCTCGCCGTCACCACGTTCTAGACGAGGAGGGAAGGAGCCGATTTGCCGCGCTATCTCTCCCTGCACACGCTCGCCTGCATGACACGCCAGGGCGCCGAAGCCCTCCTCAAAGCGCTCGCCGCCGACCCCGGCGCCGTTGTCTTGCGCCGCACCAGCTGGAATTTCCTCGAAGGTAGAATGTTGGCCGAATTCGAAGCCCCCGATCGAGAAACCGCCGAACGCTGGCTCGCGCAAAAAGGCATGCGTCCCCAATGGCTCATGCGCATCGAATATGAATCGAACGACGGAGACCTGAAAGCCGTTCGAGCGGCCGAGGAGAGGACCAGCCTGCCCTTGTCTGCGAAGCAAACAATGGGAAAGGCTAGAATCTATACTTAGCTTAGGGTATTTTAGGGTTCCGATTTCATTTCACATTCGAAGGAGGCAGCAACATGGGCGACTACGTACATCCGGAAGTTCTCGTTTCCACCGATTGGGTCGCCGAGCACGGCCGCGACGCGAACGTGCGGCTGGTGGAAGTCGACGTCGATACCAGCGCCTACGACCAGGGACACGTGACAGGCGCGGTGGGCTGGAATTGGCAGACGCAACTGCAGGACGGCGTTCGCCGGGACATTCTCGACAAGGCGCAATTCGAATCGCTGATGAACCGCTCCGGAATCACGCCGGAGACCACGGTGATTCTCTACGGCGACAACAACAACTGGTTCGCGGCTTACGCATTCTGGATGATGAAATATTTCCGCCATCGCGACGTGCGCCTGATGAACGGCGGCCGCAAGCTGTGGCTGAAAGAGGGCCGGCAGTTGTCGCAGGAAGTTCCGGCGGTGAAGCCGGCCAGCTACAGCGTGCCCGAGCCGGATTCGTCGGTGCGGGCGTTGCGCGAGAGCGTCTTCGCCGTTCTCGACGGGCGTTCGCCGGCGAACCTGGTGGACGTGCGCTCGGTCGACGAATACACCGGCAAGGTGATTGCGCCGCCCGGCATGAGCGAGACGGCGCAGCGCGCCGGGCACATCCCGAAGGCGATCCAACGTTCCCTGGTCGATGGCCGCCAACGAGGATGGAACTTTCAAGTCGGTCGAGGAACTGAAGAAGCTCTATCACGAGAAGGGCGTGGCCCCGGGCGGCGATGTGATCGCTTATTGCCGCATCGGCGAGCGCAGCTCCCATACCTGGTTCGTCCTCAAGTATCTGCTCGGCCACGAAACCGCCCGCAATTACGACGGCTCGTGGACCGAATGGGGAAACCTGATCGGCGCGCCGATCGAAAAGACCGTAGCCGCTTCGGCCTCCTGAGCAGGCCGGCAATCCCGAACGGGCCGCCGCGGCGCGTGACTCTTCGCGCCGCGCGGCCCTTTTTGTTGCTCCCGTCTTTTATGGTGTGTGTGCCCCAGGCGCCGTGGTTGCGCCTGGGGCTTGTCCCTCAACGTCGCCGCTGCGCGTTCTTCCCGGTATCCACGGTCGGTGGTGTTCCGACCGTGGGCCCGTGCCCATGAGAAAACGCGGGTTCGTTCTCATTTCACGAACGGAGCTGGCAGCCGCAAGGATTCTTCAACGATCCCCCGGAAACAGCTTCCCGCTCTCGATGTCGCGCCGCGCCACTTCCAGCGCCTGGCGCGGCGGGCCGACGTAACGGTAGCGGCTGCTGGCCTCGAGCTTGTGCTCGGTGAAGGAAAACAGGAACATCCGGCCGCGAATCGAGTATTCGATCCGCGCCGGCAGCCAGATCCCCGGGGCCACCTGTGCCTGCTCGATCTCGAACCAGCCCCCTGAATAGATTTTGCCGACCACGCCCCCGCCCGCGGGAATATCGCTCGTGATCTCGGCCCGTCCGCGCACCAGTTGCGCGGCCTCCACGTCGATCCAGGCGGTCGCCCGAACGTGGCGCAGCATCTCGGTTTCGCGCGTTGTCGGCTGAAACGAGGGATCGGGATCGAGCGCGATGTGCGCGAGACTGCGGCCGTTCACCACCTCCTCGCCGAGCCAGGTGAAGCGGAACGCGCGGCCGATGGCGTCGATCAGCTCGGCGCGTTTGCGGTCCCGCCGCTCCTGCAGCTGCTTCGAGTGCTGCTCCCGCGGGTCGTTCGGATCGATCGCGTGAAGCAAAACCGCCCGCCAGTCGCGCAGCTCCTTCTGGTAAAAGGCGAGACTCACCGGCTGGTCCCCGCGCTCGACGAGCAGGCTCAGCCGCCCCGTTCCGGTCGGCACCGAGACGATAGGTTTCGTCGGAGGCCACCGAGCGATCCTCGTAGCTGACCCGGCGCTCCTCCCGCTCGTAGTCGTAAAGGGCGCGGTCGTTGCCGTGCTGGTTGGCAATCACGCGCTCGACCAGTGCGCGGGCCCGGTCCTGCGAAGCTCGCGGCGCGGCCGGCAGCAGGGTGCCGAAGAGGAAGAGGATGGCGATAAGCGCGCGCATGCTGAAGCCTAGCACTGATCGGATAAGGCGTGCCGGGAAGCAGTTGCGGCGGGAACGGGGAAGGCGGCGGAAGCGGCCGTTCCGCCAAAACGGCCGCGGAACCGCGAAGGGGCGCCCCGCAAATGGGACACTATATGTTGCGTAGGCTGACGAAAAGAGCAAAACATGTTGTGAGAATCCCTTGACATGCTCTCTACACGCGCTACACTCTTGCCCCGCAGAAGTAATTTTCACCGCCGCCGCTCCCAACTGCGGCGGCGTGAAGGTTCCCCGGGATTTCGAGCTAAAATGAAAAAAGAACCGGAACACCACCGAGTCCTTTTTACCCCTTCTTCCCGGCCGAGCCAAACCTAACCCACGGGGGGAGAATTCGCGATGGCTGAAGAGAAAATCGTCGTCAACGGGGGCAACGGTCACACCGGGACGCAGACGAGCCACGGGCTCAGTTTCCGCCGCCTGTTCACCAGCGGCACAATTTCACCCTTCGACGCCGTCGAATGGGAGCGCCGCGCCGCGCTGATCGGGAACGAAAAGGGCCAGACGATTTTCCGCCAGGAAAACGTGGAAGTGCCCAAGGCCTGGTCGCAGACGGCCACCAATATCGTCGCGTCGAAATATTTCCACGGCAAGCATCAACACCCCTGAGCGCGAAAGCTCGGTGCGCCAGCTCATCGGCCGCGTCGTGAATACGATCGTGCGCTGGGGCGAGCAGGGCGGCTACTTTGCGACGACGCCGTCGCGCGACGCCTTCCGCGACGAACTGACGCACCTGCTCGTCGAGCAGAAGATGGCCTTCAATTCGCCCGTCTGGTTCAACGTCGGCGTGCAGCCCAAGCCGCAATGCTCGGCCTGCTTCATCAATTCCGTGCAGGACAACATGGAATCGATCATGAATCTGGCGAAGACCGAAGGGCATGCTCTTCAAGTGGGGCTCGGGCACGGGCACGAATTTCTCGACCTTGCGCGGCAAGCGAGGAAAACCTTTCCGGCGGCGGCATCGCCTCCGGGCCGGTCAGCTTCATGAAGGGCTTCGACGCCTTCGCCGGCGTGATCAAGAGCGGCGGCAAGACGCGCCGCGCCGCCAAGATGGTCATCCTGAACGTGGATCATCCGGACATCGTCGAATTCATCGACTGCAAGATGGAAGGAGGAGCGCAAGGCGCAAGTGCTGATCGAGCAGGGCTACGATCCGTCGCATCGACGGCGAGGCCTATAGCTCGGTCTTCTTCCAGAACGCCAACCACTCCGTCCGCGTCACCGATGAATTCATGCAGGCCGTCGAGCGACGACCGCGACTGGTGGACGCGCAAGGTCAACGACGGCGAGCCGGTCAAGCAGTACAGCGCGCGCGACCTGCTGCCGCAAGATGGCCGAATCCGCCTGGCATGCGGCGATCCCGGCATGCAGTACGACACCACGATCAACCGCTGGCACACCTGCAAGGTACCGGGCCGCATCAACGCCTCGAATCCCTGCTCGCGAATACATGTTCCTGGACGATACCGCCTGCAATCTCGCGTCGCTCAACCTGATGAAGTACCTCGAGCCGAACGGCGCAGTTCGACGTCGAGGCGTTCCGCCATGCCGTGGACATCACCATCACCGCGCAGGAAATTCTGGTGGACAACGCCAGCTATCCGACTCCGCGCATCGCGCGAAAATTCCCACAAGTTCCGCCCGCTGGGCCTGGGCTACGCCAACCTCGGCGCGCTCTTGATGTCCCTGGCCCTGCCCTACGATTCCGACGGCGGCCGCGACATGGCGCCGCGATCACCGCGCTGATGTGCGGCGAAGCCTACGCGCAATCCGCGCGCATCGCCGAGCGCCTGGGGCCCTTCCCCGGTTACGAGCCGAACCGCGAGCCGATGCTCGACGTCATCGCGCATGCACCGCGACTGCCTGCGCCCGATCAGCGCGGAAAACGTCCAGCCGCCGCTCTTCGCCGCCGCCCGCGAGGCTTGGGACCAGGCCTCGCCCTCGGCGAAAAATACGGCTACAAGAATTCGCAGGTCACCGTGCTCGCTCCCACCGGCACCATCGGCTTCATGATGGATTGCGATACCACCGGCATCGAGCCCGACCTCGCGCTCGTGAAATACAAAAAACTGGTCGGCGGCGGCGTCATCAAGATCGTCAACAACACCGTGCCGCAGGCGCTGATGCGCTTGGGCTATTCACCCGGAAGCGTCGCCGAAATCGTCGCCTACATCGACCGCAACGGCAAGATCGAGGGAGCGCCGGGACTCAAGCCCGAGCACTGCCGTGTTCGATTGCTCGCTCGGCCCGCCGGCGGCGGACCGTTCGATCGCCTGGCGCGGCCATTTGAAGATGATGGCCGCCGCGCAGCCGTTCCTTTCCGGCGCGATCAGCAAGACCATCAACATGCCCGAGGAATCCACGGTCGAAGACATCATGCAGGCGTACATCGAATCGTGGAAGCTGGGCTTGAAGGCCGTCGCCATCTACCGCGACAACTCCAAGCGCTCCCAGCCGCTCTCCGCCGCCGGCGAAAAGAAGGAAGCCGGCAAGGCCCCAGCGCCCGCCGCCGCGGCTCCGACTCCGGCCGCCGCGCCCGTTCGCGCCGTTGGCGCAGCGACAGCAGGAACTCTTCGCCCGCGTCCAGCGCCAGAAACTGCCGCCAGCGAGCGCCACTCGCATCACGCACAAGATTCTCCATCGGCGGCCACGAAGGCTACATCACCGTCGGCATGTACGCGACGGCTAGCCGGGCGAGATCTTCATCAAGATGGCCAAGGAAGGCTCGACGCTTTCCGGCTTCATGGACGGCTTCGCGCTTTCCGTTTCCATCGGCCTGCAGTACGGCGTGCCGCTCAAGGCGCTGGTCGACAAATTCATCAACACGCGCTTCGAGCCCTCCGGCTTCACCGGCAATCCGGAGATCCCCTACGCCAAGTCGGTGCTCGATTACATCGCGCGCTGGCTCGGCGGGAAATTCATCTCCCCCGATTATCTGGCCGTGCCGGCCCAGGCTGCCGTCGCTCCGGCGCCGGTGCCGACCGGCCTCGCCGCCAGACCCGAATCGCATCTGCGGGCTCCGGTCGCCGCCACGCTCGACGACGCGCCCTCCTGCCCGGAATGCGGCATGCTGATGGTGCCCAACGGTAGCTGCTACAAGTGCATCAATTGCGGCTCGACTTCCGGCTGCAGTTAGTCCCCGCAGCCGACCAAGCGGGCGCTTCCCTTGAAGCCCCGGCCCAAAGTTTCGGGCCGGGGCTTCTGCTTTCATGCCGCCAAAACCCTGTCATCCTGGCGAAGTTTTTTGCGACGAACGCAGCGAGCCCCGAAGCAGTGTGTCGGGAAGAACCCCGAAAGCATCGAGACTCTGTGACGAAGACGTACTGTCGTCCTCTTCACCTCGCAACTGGCGACCTGCCCTCAGATTCGGCCCGAGTTCTCATTCGGGAAGATTTCCGTATAGGGAACCTTTTTTTCACCCCGCTACCAGGACCCGGTCCCTTCCGATTCCGCCAGTTTGCTGGCACTAAAGGAGTTCCTGATCGGGCATTCCTGGAGAAACGTGGTGTCTCGAATGCAAGAGAGTTCGTACTGGCCACGCGCACTCGAAAATCGCCCGAGCCAGTCACCACGAGGAGTTTTAGGACCACGGAGATGGACATCAACGAACTGCGAAAACAAGTCATCACCGGCCAAGACGAAATCGGTATGCGCGGCCAGGCGGTTGTCGGCGCGCTGCTCGTCGCCGCGCTGCTCTGCAGCCTCGCCACGCTGTTTATCGATCAGCCCGTCCTGCTCCCGGCCGCGGCCATTCTATTCCTCGCGCTCGGCCTGCTCGGCGCCCGCTCCCTCGAGCGCCGCAGCCTGCATGGCTGATCCACGCGGCCGCGCCGTTTTGCTATCTGGCCGCCCCCGAATCACTGCGTGTGTTCCACGCTGCGCTCGACGGCCTCCCGTAGCACAGGCACTCTTGCCTGTGCGCTCTTTCTCCCACTCCACTCAACACCAAGCCAGGGCCACATGTAGCGCCCGCGTTGCGCCGTTTGCATCCCGGCTCGTTTTGTCGGGACCCGCCGGCGTTCCTCGATCTTTCATCAGAAGAAGGAGCAATTCTCCAGCGAAACGCCAGCGCGATAGCGGCGCGCAATTCAGCGCGAGTGATGGCGCTCCCTCGGTGCCGGAATAGCGAAGTGGTAGCCACGGTCGGTGCTTCCCCGACCGTGGGCTTGTGCCAGTGAAAAAAAGGAATCTGGAGGATACATCCGCAGTCCCGGCCGCCGAAGACCCGCGCAGCCTGACGCGACTAGGCGCCGATCCGCCGCCGAATAGCCTCGGCGATCGCCGCCGACCAATGCTCAACCTCCGCCTCGCCTTCCGCTTCCACCATCACGCGAGCCAGCGACTCGGTCCCGGAATAGCGAAGCACCAGCCGCCCTTTCTCGCCGAGCGCGCCGCGCGCCTCGTCGGTGAGGCGCGCGACTTCAGGCAGCGATTCGAGCGGCGGCTTTTCCGCCACGCGGACATTGACGATGCGCTGAGGGTAAAGCGTGAGCCCGGCGACCAGCTTTTCGAGCGGACCGTGGCGTTTCACCGCGGCAGCCACTTTGAGCGCGGTGGCGATCCCATCGCCCGCCGGCCCGTCGTCGAGAAAAATGACGTGGCCGGAAGGTTCGCCACCCAGATTCGCGCCGCGCCGCAGCATCTCTTCGAGCACGTAGCGGTCGCCGACGGGAACGCGAGCCAGCGAAATTCCATCGCGGGCAAGCGCGCGCTCGAGCCCCAGATTCGTCATCGTGGTGCCGACGACCGCGCCCCCACGCAGCCTGCCCGCCGCTTTCAGCGCGCGTGCCGCCACATAGAGCACCCCGTCGCCGTCCACCAGCCGTCCCGAAGCGGTGGAGAAAATGGCGCGGTCGGCGTCGCCGTCGAAAGCCACGCCCAGGTGCGCGCCATTTTCAGCGACCGCGCGGCACATCGCTTCCGGATGCAGCGAGCCGCACCCGGCGTTGATATTCCGGCCGTTCGGCGAAGCATTGAACACAATGGCCCGCGCGCCGAGCGTGACGAACAGTTCCGGCGCCAACCGGCTGGCCGCGCCATTCGCGCAGTCCAGCACGATCACCAGCCCGTCGAGATCGGCCTCGCCGTTCGCCCGCCCGCGCAGCAGCGAAAGATATTTCTCGGCCAGACCCGCCTGCGGCTCGAGCGCCGCCGGATCGGAAGCCGCCCCGGCGACCGGGCCGTCAACCGGACGTAGAATTTCGGCCTCGATCCGCTCTTCGACTTCGTCCGGAAATTTCATTCCGCTGCGGCTGAACAGCTTGATGCCGTTGTCGGTGAAAGGATTGTGCGAAGCGGAGATGACCGCGCCCGCGGCGAAGCCGTCCTCCCGCACCAGCGCCGCAACGCCCGGCGTCGTGATCACTCCGGCAGAAACCGGCCGTGCGCCCGCCGCGACAAGTCCCGCACCGAGCAGCGCGGCCAGCCACGGCCCCGACTCCCGCGTGTCCATGCCGATCAGCACGCTCGGCGCAGCCCCGGCCGAAGGATCGGCCACATGCCGCCCGAGCGCCCGCCCGGCCGCATAGACGGTCGCATCATCCAGCGGAAAGCGCCCCGGAACCCCGCGAATTCCATCCGTGCCAAAAAGTTCTCGAGCCATAGGAAAAATCGATTGTATCGTGTGCGGCCGAGACGAGCAAAAACCGCGCTGCCGCTGCCCCCGGCACCTCGTGCTAAACTCGCCCCGTGGCTTCCCTCGAGGATTGCCGCCGTTTCTACGCCGAGGAGATTCGCTTCGCCGCCAATCTCCACACGCCCGCCCTCGCCGAAGCCTTTGCCCGCGTCCCGCGCGAAAATTTTCTCGGCCCGCCGCCTTGGAATGTCGGCTCACCCGAAGGACGAGCATTGTCGCTGGCCGGCATGAAGGGCGGCGAATATGTCACCACGAGCGATCCTCGCGATCTCTACCACAACCTCGTGGTCGTGGTGGACGAAGCCGCCAACCTTAACAACGGCCAGCCCAGCGCCCTGGCCCGATGGATTGACGCTCTCGAATTGAAAGCCGGCGATCGAGCCTTCCACCTCGGCTCCGGCGTCGGCTATTACACCGCTATCATGGCCGAAACTGTCGGCCAGTTCGGCAGTATCGTGGCCAGCGAAGTCCGCCCCGATCTCGCCGCCCGCGCCGAACAGAATCTTGCCGCCTGGCCCCAGGTCACGGTCCACGCCGGCGATGGCGCCATCATTGATCCCGGTGAATGCGACGCCATGCTCATCAACGCCGGTGTCACTCATCCCCAGTCACTATGGCTCGATCGCCTTCGTCCGGGCGGCCGCATCGTGCTTCCGCTGACGGTTTCTGCGGGCGCCGGCAGCCACGGACAGGGGGTGATGACGCTCATCACCCGCGAGAGCACCGGCTATTCCGCCCGAATCGTCACATTCGTTGCCATCTATTCCTGCACCAGCATCCGCGACCCCGCTCGCGAGGCTCTTCTAATGAAGGCGCTGACGAGTCGAACTTTCTTGAAAATGAAATCCATTCGCCGCGACGCTCACGAAGCAACCGAGACCTGCCTCGTCCACGGCTCCGACGTTCTGCCTCAGCGCCGCCCCTCTGCAGCCGCCTGTAGCGTAGCCACTCCTGGCTGCGCGCTTGTGCCCCATACCACCTCCCACGCCCCTGCCAGGCAGCCAGACACATTACGTGTAGCGCCGGCGTCTCGCCCGGCGTTTTTTACTGGCTAAACCGCTTGCCGCCCTCTGAAATCTCAAATCTGAAATTTCAAATTTACGATTCTCACCCGCAAGCCGCTCGCAGCGCCGCGACGCGCCCCTCCAAATCCCCCCGCTCCTGAAACCACCGAATCGCGGCGATACCCCGCGCGCCCGCCGCGATGCACGCTCCAGCATTCTCCGGCGTGATCCCGCCAATCGCGATCACCGGAATCGCGATCGCCCCGCACACCGCGCGCAGGCGTTCGATCCCCTGCGGCGGCCCGTAAGCCAGCTTCGAAGGCGTCGAGAAAACCGGCCCGAAAAAAACGTAATCGGCGCCATCGTCCTGCGCTTCGAGCGCCTCTTCGAGCGAATGGCACGATTTCCCAATCATCAGCCCCGGCGCATGCGCGTGGCACCACGCGCGCACCGGCGCGACGGGCAGACTCGTACCCGCCAGGTGAACCCCGCCCGCGCCGGCGGCCAAGGCCACATCCAGCCGATCGTTCACCAGGATGCGCGCCGGAGCGCACTGCGCCACAACCGCCGAAACCACATCGAGCAGCGCGCGCCCGCCCAGGTCCTTTTCACGGATCTCGATCCAATCGACGCCCGCGCGAGCAACGAGCACCGCCAGCGAAACGAGCGCCGCCGCGGTGTCGCCGCCCGGCGCAGTCTCGATCGACCGCCGGTCGCTCACATAACAAAGAACGGGATCCAAGCCGCAGCCCCCAATCCCGCGCAGCCCGAAGGCCGCGCCGCCAAAACCTGCCTCCGATTCGCCGGACGTGCGCCCCTAGCGCAGCCTTCAGGCTGTGCGCCTTTCGGACCGTCTGTGCGTTCCGGCTGTAGGGGCGACCCGACGGGTCGCCCTCTTTTCGGAGCCCTAGTTTGTGTACCGCCGCCCGGAATTTATCCCGACCCGTCGGGAAGGCGGCATCTTGCCATCCAAGCCAGAAAAATATGGCGGGCTGAAGCCCGCCGCCACACCTTTAAATCTGTCTCACAGCTAATTTTTCTCAATTTGAGAAAATTGCGTAAGCCTTCGGATTCGTGTCTCCGCGGACCTCCGCGCCCCTCCGTGGATCTCCGTGTTAATGTTCTCGCTTTTGTCTTCAGTTTACTGCCGTGTAGCAACGGGAGCCGGCCGCCGGACGAGCGCCTCGGCGGCGATCAGCATGTCCAGCACGCCGATGCCGCTGACGATGCCGCGCACGTAACCGCTCAGCACGATGGGAATCAGTCCCGGATGTTGCGCGAGCAGCGAATTGTTTTCCCACAGGTGCGACCACGGCAGCAGCATCACCATCAGCCCCAGATCGAACCAGGCGAACGCGAGCACAACTCGTCCGAGCCGGTCGCTGGGCGCCTGCGTCATTCGGCCGCGTTCTCCCCGTCCGGCCCGGCCAGCGGCAGCATCGTCTGGGTGGCGGAGGCGGACCAGCAGGAGGCATCGCGCACCGGCGCGAAGGAAAAACGGTGGTGCGGGGTGGGACCGAAGCGCCGCAGCGCGTCGAGATGATCGGCGGTGGCGTAGCCGCGGTTTCGTTCGAAGCCGTACGCGGGATAGCGGCTCGCCCAGCGGTCCATCATGTGATCGCGAGCCTGCTTGGCCACAATCGACGCGGCGGCAATCGATATAGACCGCGCATCGCCGTGGATCAAGGGTTTTTGGGTGATGGAAGTTTCGAGGGTCACCGCGTCGACCAGCAGATAATCGGGAGTCACTTTGAGTTCGCCGAGCGCCTGCAGCATCGCCTGGCGGCTTGCCTGATGAATGTTCCAGGCGTCGATGCGCGCCGCATCGACTTCCGCCACTGCCCAGGCCAGCGCATGCTCCCGGATTCGCACCGCCAGTTCCTCACGACGTTCCGGCCGGAGTTTTTTCGAATCGTCCAGCCCGTGTATGCGGCGCGCCGGATTCAAAATCACCGCCGCGGCCACCACCGGCCCGAACAGCGCTCCCCGTCCCACTTCGTCGAGACCGGCGATGCACGCAAATCCCAGGTGGCGGGCCTGGCGCTCGTAACGAGACGAACAAAGTCGGCCCATCGCTCCAGTCCGGCGCGATTCTATCACACCGGGCCGTGGCGGCCGGGCCGCTTCTTCGGGCGCGAAAGCAGCCTGTTGCAAAAACATCGGGGGCCAGGGCTCGAGCCCTGACGAAAAGTCCCGGCAAGCCAAAGGGGATTCAGCCCCTGAAGCTGCCGCTCTTCCGTTTTCGCAATTATTCTTTTGTGGCGGCGGCTTTGTTTTCCTGCGCGTAGGGGTCGACACGCTGAATGCGCGCCGCCTTGCCCTTCAATCCGCGCAGGTAGTAGAGCTTCGCGCGACGCACGCGGCCGCGATGGACCACGTCGATCCGGTTGATCGTCGGCGAGTGCAGCGGAAAGATCCGCTCGATGCCGATGCCGTAGCTCACCCGCCGCACCGTGAACGATGCCGAGGCGAGCCGGCCGCGCCGGCCGATCACCACGCCCTCAAAGGGCTGAATCCGTTCCTTTTCCTTCTCGCCCTCACCTTCGCGCAGCAGCACGTGAACTCGGATCGTGTCGCCCGGCCCGAATTCGGGCAAGTTATTCCGCAATGAGGCGCCTTGCGCCTTGTCCAGTATCTGACTCATGGGTCACCCTTCCACCAGCGGCCATACAGGAGGGGCCAGCTTCGGCAGAAAATCCACCCAATGTTACTTGATTTCAGCCCCTTTCGCCACCCCCAGGCCCTCGCTGTGATCCCATCCCGCAAAAAGCCCCAGGCCGTCAATGTCATGGCAAAATCCGACGGTCGGTCTGCCGCATCCAAAAAACATGGGCGCCGCAGCATCGCCCCCGTCGCGTAGCGCCTTTTGTAGCGCCGGCATCCTGCCGGCGAATTTAGGAAATGCGGAACTCTCTTATGAATCCTCTCGATGGATCGCGAATGGAGCGCCAGCCTCCCGGCCCCATCGTATTGTCCGTCAACGTCGGGTTGGCTCAAGAGGTGAAGCAGGACAGAAACACTGTCCTGACGGCAATCTGGAAGCAGCCCGTAAACGGTCCGGTCGCCCTGCGTGGCGTGAATCTTACAGGCGACGATCAGGCGGACCGCAAGGTACACGGCGGCCCGGACAAAGCCGTGTACGCCTACGCCATCGAAGACTACGATTTCTGGGCCGCCACGGAGAAATTCTCCGTTCACCCCGCCCTCTTCGGCGAGAACCTGACCGTCCAAGGCCTCGATCTCGCCGGCGCGGTGATCGGCGAGCGATGGCAAATCGGCACCGCGCTCCTCGAAGTGGCCCAGCCCCGCCTGCCCTGCTACAAGCTCGGCATTCGCGTAGGCGATCCCGAATTCCCCAAGCGCTTCCAATCGGCCCTGCGCACCGGAGCCTACCTCCGCATCATCGAGGAAGGCACGCTCGAGGCCGGCGACAGCATTCAGATCATAGAGCGCCCCACTCACGGCGTGACCGTCCGCCTTGTAGCCGAATCTCTAACCGACCATTCGAAGTTGCGCGCCATCCTCGCCGCCCCCCAACTCCCCGCCAGCTGGCGCAAGTACGCGCAAGATAAATCGCTGTGACCACGGTTGCGTAAACGCCCACTCGCCCGAGCAAGTTGGGGCGACCCGCGGTCGCACGCCTTCCCGCATACCTGCCATTCCCCGAAACCTACAGTCTAAAACCCGCCTCCCGGCGCCGTCTCGTTCGATAAAGACGACGACTTCTGGCACCTGGGAATCTCCATTACCCTTTCCCCAACCGGCGCATTCCCAGAGAGGTGGGTCGGCGCTGTCCTTTGTGTGACAGAAAATGACGGCCAAGCAGTGGTAAAACTCGGCATGAACGGGAAGCCGCGGATAGTCGACTTCCAGGATCCAAAGCAATGCACCGAGCTATCCGACGAGATGGCGGAACATCTAAAAGGGCTCCTCGAAAATCATCGCAAAATTACAAAACAGATCGGCTTTGCAGCGGTTGTAAACTCCCAGCAAGGCGAGGAACATTAGGGACCTGCGACAGCCCAAGCCAAACGCTTGCCGTTACCCCCACGACCCTCGCCGCGTGTAGAGTCCCTCAGCGGCATAGTGCCCACTCGATAAATGCCGGGCGGCGCAAATGGGTGGTAGAATCCACGCGTGCCGGAAGATAAGACCATCAACTATCAAATCAACGCAGCCTTTATGGGTGTGTCTAGACGCGCAGAGGCCGTTGACCGGCAAACCCTGGTCCAAACGTTCGTGGATATCGGCCCGCTCTTTGCAGTCCCATCGTCGAACGACCATCAGATTGTGTATGGACGCCGCGGCACCGGAAAGACCCACGCTCTCCTTTACTTGGCTGAACAGGCGAAAACAAAAGCCGTCGTCCCAATTTACGTCGACCTTCGTTACATCGGGTCGTCAGGGGGACTGTACGCCGATACGGGCGCCGGAATCCCGCAACGCGCCACGCGGCTCCTCATGGACGCACTGGGGTCCGTGCACGAAGTCTTACTGGAGTACGCGGTTAACGCAGGCCTCGACTTGGGCACGGTCGGCCCCGCACTAGACAGACTCGCCACATCTGTCACCGAGCTGGAGGTAGTAGGCGAGGTTCAGCGCGAAACGCGAGAGGTAGAAGGACGCGAAGAACACGACTCCTCAAACGCAAAGATCAAGCTTTGGCCCCAGCCCGCTGCCGAGCTATCGGCGAGCGCGGCATCGAAGAGAACCTCGGAATCTGAAAAACGATTTGCAGAATCCGGCCCGACCAGATACAGGGTACATTTCGGAGAGGTCAGCAAAGCACTTTCGAATCTAGTCTTAGTCCTGCGGCCCAAGCGCCTACTCATTATCTTCGACGAGTGGAGCGCCGTCCCGTTCGACCTTCAGCCTTACCTTGCGGATCTCATCCGGCGAGCTGTCTTCCCCATCCCAGGTATTACCGTAAAGATCGCCGCAATCGAGCAGCGGTCAAACTTTAAAACCGGGACACGCTCGGATTACACAGGGATCGAAGATTGGAGCAAACGCCTCAGCAGATGTCGATCTCGACGACTACATGGTCTTTGATAATAATGCGGAACGCGCCATCGAATTCTTCCAAGAACTCGTCTTCCGGCACTACAGGACAGAGCTGACGGCCAAGCCCGAATTTAGCTATTCAACCGAGCTGGTGCAGGCCGCATTCACGCAGCGCAACGCATTTGAAGACTTCGTGAAGTCGGCCGAGGGAGTGCCGCGCGACGCCTTCAACGTGCTTTCGATTGCGGGGCAGCGCAGCATGGACGACAAGATCTCAATTCAGACAATCCGCATAGCCGCTCGCACATGGTTTCAGCGCGACAAAGAAAGTGCTATCCGCTCGAACCCCGAAGCCCAAGACCTGCTCCACTGGATCATTGACGAGGTTATCGCGCATCGACGCGCCCGGGCCTTTCTCCTGAAATCGAATACACGTCACGACTTGATCGACGCATTGTTTGACGCAAGGCTACTCCACGTAATCAAGAGAAGCATCTCAGGACAAGAGAAACCGGGGGTTCGCTACGACGCCTACAAGCTGGATTATGGGTGCTATGTCGACCTGCTCGCAACCACGAGGGCACCCGTAAACCAACTCTTCCAAGGCGAACCCACCGACGACGAAGCGGGAGCGACGACCAAAGTACCAACGGATGATTACCGCGCGATACGACGGGCGATTCTAGACCTCCAGGCTTTCGAGGCGCGGTCGACGTAACTCACCGGGTTCGAGTCCACGCAGACCAATCCATTGCCCCCACTCCAAGCTACATCTACAATCGTCCCGCGCAGGCCACATCCCCTTTCGCCCCCGCGCCAACGCCCCCTGCCTCGCCTACACGCAAAAATCGTATCGATTTTAAAAATCCATCTCCTACAAAACTCACAACTTCCGCCCCAAAAAAATCGCACGCGTGTCGATTCTTCCCTCCACTCACTACTCACCACTCATTACTCACGACTGTTTACGTAGACCCTCCCCTCGCCCCCACCCTGCACTTCCGCTAAAACATCTCCCGGAAGGAGGCGCCATGCCACGCGCTACCCGACAAAAACCCGATCCCGACCTCGCTCCCGTCCGCGAAGGCCCCGATCCGCACATGCATCGCGGCAAATGCACCATCTGCCGCCATCCCCAGCGCGTCGAGATCGAGCGCGTCTTCATCGACTGGGCCAGCCCGCTAGAAATCACCAGGACTTTCGGCCTCGGCAGCCGCGCAACCGTCTATCGTCACGCCCGCGCCCGCGGTCTCTTCGAGATTCGGCGCCGCAATCTCCAATACGGCCTCGGCCGCATCGCCGAGCACGCCGCCGAGGTCAAGCCTTCCGCCGCCAACGTCATCGCCGCCTTCATTGCGATGGCGAAAATTAACGCCCGAGGCGAATGGGACAACGGCCATCGCTTCGACGGTCACGAAACCACCGAACACGCCCGGTGGGAACTGCTCGCGACAGCTGCACGCGAAAACGAACTGGAAGACACCCTCGCCGGAGACGCCGCCCCCGTGCAGGCCGAACAGAATCGCCTCCGCGAACTCGACTCCAAGGTCAGAGCGGAGACGGCAACAAGAGCAGCCGCAAAAGCGGCAGAACCGAAAAAAGAGGCAGAGCCAGAAGAGGAATCAGAGCAGCAAGAAGCGGAAGAAGCGGAAGCAGCGGAGGAACAGGTGGGAGAACAAGAGGAACAAACACAAGCAGAGCAAACCACCCAACCGGACAGCGTCGACCCATCAGATCTCCCCAACGGCACCGCCCAGGAAAAAAAGCACCACGACCCCGAATCCCCGCGCCCACATCCCACCCCTCAGCCTCCCGAATCCGCTCCGCGCCCGGAAGACAGCGGACCACCCCAAGTCGCCGGCCTGCCCTGGCCTTGGCCGCGCGAAAAAATAACCTTCGCCCGCCGTTGGCGCCCTCCGCGACGCTGATGCATCGCAGTCCGCGCCGCACCCGACGGTTCTGCACGCATCATAGGGGCACGTTGCACGTGCCCCCGCGAAAAAAGGACGTTCCGAGAGCAGAGCTTGTCATCGTGCACGGTCTGGTGTACAAGTCGGGCTTCCCTGGCGACGGCTGGGGAGGAATGAGCTTTTCACAAGGAAAAATCGATATGCGCCAAATTCGTCTTATGCGGTTTGTTGCCCTGCCTGTCGCAATTTTGCTTTTCGTTGTCACCGCTGCCGCGCAATACCGGCGCGAGCAGCCGCAGCCTAACGATTTTTTCCGATACAACTACAAGGAAAAATTGCCGGCCAAGGGCCAGCCCATGCCTGTGGAACCGCCGGCGCCGGAGATGGTGGTGACGCAGCATCAGATCACGCTTCACGGGCAGGTGCTGAAATACACCGCCTACACGGGCATGATGCCGATTCGCAACGTCACTACCGGCGTCACCGAAGGGCAGATGTTTTACGTCTACTACGCCAAGGATGGCGTTACAGACATGGCGCGGCGGCCACTCTTCATTGTGTTCAATGGCGGGCCGGGCTCGTCGAGCATCTGGCTGCACATTGGCGGATTGGGGCCGATAAAAGTGGCGCTCGAACCGAATGGCCTTGCGCCCGCGCCGCCTTATCACTGGGAAACGAATCCGAGCACGCTGCTCGACGACGCCGACATGGTCTTCATCGATCCGATCGGCACGGGATTCAGCCGGCCGATGAAGCCGGAATGGGGACCGAAATTCTGGGGCGTGAGCAACGACAACGCGTCGGTGGCCGAATTCATTCGGCTGTTCCTGGTGCGCTACAACCGCTGGGATTCGCCGAAATTCGTCGCCGGTGAAAGCTACGGAACCACGCGCGCGGCGGATCTTTCCGGCTATTTGACCAGCCAGGGGATCGCGCTCAACGGCGTCGTGCTGCTCTCGACGATCATGGACACCGATTCCCGCGCGGGCGATCTCCGCTACGTCAATTATTTCCCCACCATGGCGATGACCGCCTGGTATCACCACGCGCTCGCGCCCGATCTTGAAAAGCTCACGCCGCCCGAAATGGCGAAGAAGGCGCAGGAGTTCGCCTCCACCGAATACATGGAGGCCCTTTACGAGGGCGACCGGTTGCCGGCGGCGCAGCGGCAGAAGGTGATTGCGGACATGGCGCGGCTCACCGGCCTTTCGCCGACTTTCATTTCCGATAACGATCTGCGCGTTTCGCTGTGGCGATTCAGCACGGAGCTTTTGCGCAGCCAGCATCTGATGACCGGGCGGCTCGACAGCCGCTTCACCGCATGGGAAACGGACGCCGGATCGAATCAGACCGCTTTCGACGCGAGCGACGCGAACATCAGCAACGCGTTTCCGCCCGCGTTCGAGGACTATCTGCGCACGCAGCTCAATTACAAGACCGATCGCTACTACTACGTTCTGGGCGGAGGGATCGGGCCGTGGCCGGGCAGCTATAACACCGTGCCGTCGCTCGAGGACGCCTTCGCCAAGAATCCGGACATGCACCTGTTCGTCGGCATGGGCTACTACGATTTCGCGACCGTGTATTACGCGGTGGACTGGACGCTGGCGCATCTGAAGGTGTCGCCGCAGGTTCGCGCGCACAACATCACGACCGATTACTTCGACACCGGCCACATGATCTATATCGATACGAAGGCGTCGGCCCAGTTGCACGGGGACCTGGCGAAGTTCATCGCCGCGTCGGTGCCGGCGAAGTAGCGGCCTGAGTTGGGAATTCTGTTGCGTGAGCGAGCCGGCTTCAGGGGCTGAAGCCCCAGGGCATTGTGGGCTTCAATGTCGGAGCTGAAGCTCCGACCCCCGAAAAACGGCGCGGCGGATTTCTGACCAGGGAAACTAGAGGCGGTTGCAAAACCTCGCTGTGGGAAGAAGGCGGGCGACCGCAGGTCGCCCCTACAATAGAAAAGATTCGCGGTTTTCCGTGGGCGGGGTTGTAGGGGCGACCTGCGGTCGCCCGCCTCTTCTGCTGTGTGCCCTGGAAGCGCAGTCCGCGCTTTCTGAAAGGCGTTCTGTGCGGGAGGGCCGATGACGAATGCATCGCAAGCAGCCGGCCCACCGACGGCGCTTGTCACCGGTGCGACGAGCGGGCTGGGGCGCGCAACGGCCGTTTTGCTCGCGGAAAACGGGTGGCGCGTTTTTGCCGCCGGGCGGTCGGCGGAGCGGCGGCGCTCGCTCGATGATCTCGCGCGCCTGCGCGGGCTCTCGCTCGAGACGCTGGAAATGGACGTCACGAGCGACGAATCCGTGGAGCGGGCGTTCCAGGAGATCGAACGCCGCGGCGTTCGCGCGCTCGACGCCTTGGTGAACAACGCGGGCATCGCCATCGTCGCGACGATGGAGGAGGTCCGCTACGAGGACCTCCAAAAGCAATTCGAGACGAACGTCTTCAGCGTCGTGCGGGTCTCCCGCCGCGCCTTGCCGGCGATGCGCGAGCGCCGCCGCGGCCGCATCGTCAATATGAGTTCGATCGGCGGGAAAGTGGCGATGCCCGTTCTCGGCCCCTATAACGGAAGCAAATTCGCCTTGGAAGGCATCAGCGACGCGATGCGCATCGAACTCTATCCCTTCGGCATCGACGTTGTCGTCATCGAGCCGGGCTACATTCGCACGGACATGGAGCGCGCCGCCCAGGATTTGTCGTCGAGCTACGTGGCCGGGGCGGAGCGCAGCCCGTACCGCGTGGTCTACGAAGGCTTCCGGCGAGCGTGGAGCGAGGCAACGCGCGGCTCGAAAGACACGCCGGAGGATTGCGCGCGAGTGATACTCCGCGCGCTCACCGAAACGCCGCCGCGCACGCGCTACGTCGTCACCCGCCGCGCCAAGCTGACGGCCTTCCTCCGCCGCCTGCTCAGCGATCGCGCGCTAGATCGCAGCATTTTGCGATCAACCGGCCTCGACCGCGCGGGCGGCGAAAACACATCCCCTCCGTCATCCTGAGCGCAAAAATGGCGCGGCCCCCGCAGGAAGGGATCCAGGGGAGGCCGCTGCCGTTCTCGTTATTCGTCGAGTGCGAAGGATCGACCGTTCAGTTTCCTCCGGCGTTGTCCGTGGCTTTTTTCGTGGCCCACGGCGGGGGCCAGCCGACGTTGAGGTGATCGAAGTTGAGCGCGGCGTTTAGCACGAGCATGAAGCTGCCTTCGGTGGTCATGCGCCACATGGGATTCGGAGCGAAGAGCACGATGTGGCCACGTCCCACGGGCACGTCGACGACCGCCGGCGTATCGGCCATTTCGTTTCCGCCCGAGAGCATGCCGCTGACCCAGAGGTTCTTCGCGTCGGCGAAGCGCAAGACGACGCGCGGATAGAGCGACGGCGGCGGCAGCATCTCGGCGAGATACGGGCGCATGTCGGGGCTGACGTAGAGTTCCTGCTGCCGGCGCGTGCGATGCGGCTTCGGCTGGGGCGGCGTGTAGGGGCGGCCCTGGACGATATTGGGATCGGTGAGCGAGCCGCGGCCGCTGGTGCGCGGCGGCTGCTCTCCACCGCCCAGGTAGCTGGGCATGCGGCCGGTGAGCGAGACGTGGAAAACCGGCGCAGTGTTGAAGTACACGGCGAGGTGGTCGCCGTAACCGTAGGTGATCGGGCTGTTCTTGTCGGCGACGTTGGCTTCGAGCACGGAGCCGTGAACCATCAGGTGCGGCGTATGCGCGATCGAAACGGTGTCGGTGAGGCCGAGATCGATCGGGAGCGTGGTGCTCGATGCGACCGGCACGAGCAGCCCGCCCTGGTCGACAAACTGTTTGAGATGCTCGAGGCCGGTGAAGCCGAGCCCGCCGCGAATGTCGGCGGTCTGGTCGGGGCCCTGGGCGAAACTCGGCGTGATCGAGGAAGCTTCCCACGGAATCGGGCCGTTGTAATCGGAGCCGTCGGGCAGCATGCGCTTCGGCACGCCCTGGATCATGCGCGCGAGCGAAGGCTCGGCGGGCGGAAACAGGATGACGTCGTATTTGGCGCGCAGGTCGGGCGTCTGGCGCACGTAGGTGTCGGAGATGTAGCTGTAAGGGATGTGATAGGTTTCGAGCGCGAGCCGGAACCAGCCTTCCTGCTGCGTGGTCATCCAGCCGTGGAGGATCGCGATGCGCGGCAGCGCGAGCGGATGCCGCGCCACTTTTGGATCGCTGGCGACGGAACGAACGGTGAGGCCGAGCGAGCGCGCCGTGGCGGCGAGATCGGTCGAGAGATTGGCCGGATTGCCCGCGGCCGGGATGATGAACGTGCCGGCGCGATAGGATTCGCCGCCGTCCTTGAAGGCTTCCTCGGCGGCGTACATCTTCACGTCCTTCAGGCGGAAGCGCAGCTCGGCGAGTTCAGGCTGGGCGGCGGCGTCGATGAGGAAGAAGGCGCCGGAGCCTTCGAGCTTGCCCTGCGGATGATCGGAGGCGGCGAGCAGGGTCATCGGCGCTTTCAGGATCGACGTGTCGGTGATGCGCAGGGTGCGGACGTTGAAGAGCGGGCCGAGGGTCCAGCCGGTGTCGTCATACGGGCGCGGATCGTGGATCGAATAATACTGCGTGTCGAGCAGCATGTCGGCGGCGCGGCTCGACGGCTGATCCATGCGGATGATGTAGCTGCCGGCGGGAATGGTGACTGATTTTTCCGTTGGCTTCGCGGCCTGCTGGCCGTCGCCGTCGGAATCATCGGCCTTGGCCGGCGGCGTGGCTCCGCGCCGCGGCGTCGCCGGCTCGCGCACGCTGACGGCGGTCGCGCGCGACAGCCGGTCGACCTCGACCAGTTGCCGCTGGAGCAGACGGACCAGCTCGGCGGCGAGCGCCGGCCGCTTTTGGTCGAGGATCGCGTAGGCCGCCGGGCCTTCCGTCATCGCCTTGGCGACCGAGCGGACGCTCTTCTGGTAGAACTCGTTCAGGAAAAATTTCGGGCGCTGCGCCATGTAATCGAGCGCGTAGAGGCAGCCGCTTTCCTGCAAATTGATATTGTCGCGGAACGACCACAGCACGTGGGAGAGCGGCGGATTCGGCCGGTACCATTCGAGCGATGTGAAGGCGGGAGGAACCGTGCGCATGCGGGTGTCGGCGCCGTTGTTGCCGAACGTTTCGTAAAAGCGCCCGATGGCGTTGTGGCCCTCCACCGAGAAGGCCATGTAGTTCACGCCCCAGCCGTCGAAAAAGCCGTGCGTCCAGACACCGGGCACGCCGTCGGCGGTCATGTGCTGGATTTCGTTGAAGGCCATCTGTTGCCAGTCGTTGATCGTGAGCGGATCGAGCCAGGCGTTATAAGGACCGGTTCCGGTGGAGATGTAGAGGAACGGAATCGACTCGTGCAGATCGTGCAGCACTTGCGGATGCCACTCGTTGAAGACCTTGGTCTGGTTGCGCGAGAGGGCGAGCGCCTGATAGATGGCGTCGCGGTTGTTGTCGTGCATGACGTAATGGCCCCAATAGATGAGCGAGGGAGCGAGCTTGCCGGGATGCGCCTTCGTCCAGTTGTAGAGATCGACTTCGCGATCGCGGCCGTCGACTTCGAGCACGGGCCGGATGAGCACGATCACGTTTTTCCGGATGCGCTGGATCATCGGACTGTTGTCGACCGCGAGGCGATAGGCCAGCTCCATCAGCATCTCGGGCGAACCGGTTTCGGGCGAATGGATCGAGCCGGAAAGCCAGTACATCGGCTTGCCTTCGGCGACGAGGGCCTTCGCGGCGGCGGCGTCAGTCTTGCGGGGATCGGAAAGCTCGGCGGTGATCTGCCGGTAACGGTCGATGTGGGCCATCGTTTGGGCGTCGCCGATGGCGACGAGCATGAAATCGCGGCCTTCCTCCGATTTGCCGGTGCGCCGAGACGCGCACGCGCGGGCTGGCTTTGGCGAGCGCGTCGTAATAGCGGTAGATATCGGCGACGTGCGTCAGCTTGTCCGGCGTGCCGATCGCGTAGCCGAGCACCTTGTCGGGCGACGGCACGGTCGAGGAAGCGGGCAGGTAATCGACCAGTGGAGTCGAGAAGTAGGGCTCGGTCGTGTATTTTTTGATTTCCTTCGTGTAGGTCTGGTCGATTGGCTCGGCTGCGGCCGGCTTGGCTGTCGCCGTTTGCGCCGCTTTCGGCTTCCGGCGTCGCGCTCTCGCCGCCACGGGACCACCCGTGGCCATCGCCACGCCCAACCCCGCCAGAAACCACACTCGAAACACCTTCTGGACACTCATCCGTTTCCTCCCTGGCACTCAGACACCCGCGGCCGCACCCGCGTTTCCCTTTCCAGCTATCGCATCGACGCTTCCGGTTGGCCGCGCGGATCATCGGGATAACGCTGAGGAACACACCTGCCGCAGCCGAGGGCGCCCTCGCGGGTGGCGGGCCGCGCCGAGACTATCACATGTCGCCGGTCGCGAGATGGCGCTTTTTTCGGGAAAAAAACGGGGATCGCGCCTGGAGGGCCAGAGGAGGGCAGGAGGTTCCCGGTTTTCGAACCGGAGGCCGATTCCGTCCGCGGCGGATGATCGACGGGACGGAACCGGCGCCGGTTCAATGATTCGTGCCGCGGCTGGTCAGTGCCTGGCGGCCCGGACAACGCGGCGGCGGTGGATGCGCACGTCGCGTTTCCTGTCGCGGCGAACCCGGTTCCGCGAGCGCTTGTCCTGATGAATGTCGCGGTGAACGGCTTTCGCCTGCGGACTGCCGGCGCCGTACCGGCGGCGAGCGGTGCGGAGTTGCCGCTTATCGCGACGGATATCGCGATTTTTCCGCTTGGTCTGTCGCGTATCCTGGCGAATGTCCTTGCGTGTGCCGGGCGGCGCTTCGCGCGGCTCGGTGGTTTGCCGCGGCATCCGCGCGTTCGCGGCGAGCGGAGCCAGTGCAGTGGCGCCGGCCAGCGCGAGCGCGATTACGGCGTGATTCCATCGGAAGCTCATGGTGTTCCTCCCACCGGAAAGAACACGATGGCCGTGGGAAAGTTGCGCCGGGCGGAATTCGGTGCTCATCTGGTCAACGGGTTTCCGCAGATCAGAGTATTCCCGAACACAGCAGGGCGGGTTTGAAACCCGCCCCTACGGCGCGCGGGCATCCGCCGGTCGGCGGAAGGCATGGCCCAGGCCGACGCGATTCGATGCATGGGGTAACGCAGCCACGCTGGCCGCGTGCTTTTCGTCAGGGATGGTTCCGAAGTACTTCTCCCGCGCGCGCGGATCGATTGAATTGCGTTGGCTGGCGCTTGGATAAATGGTCACTGCCGCAGCCAGGAGTGGCTGCGCTACGGAGGGCGAGGCGGCGATTCAGTTTGTGATCTGGACGTTGAGGCTGTCGAGGCGGGCGACCTCTTCGAGTTTGGCCCAGGCTGCGTGGGCGGGGTCGGTCGCGTAGCGGTCCGCCGCGGCGCGGCTGGCAAATTCAATTGCGAAGGCCGCGTTCCACTGGAGCGAGGCGACACGCACCGGCTGCAACCAGATATTCCGAATGCCGGGAATTTGCGCGGCCATCTCGCGCACGCCGTCGATCACCGCCTGCTTCTGCGCCGCGGTCGCGCCCGGCTTCCACCGAATGATCACGACGTGCAGCACGGTTTTCGGCATGCCGAATCGGTTGACGCCTGCCGCGTAACCGGCCGAGAAAACGGCAAGAATGGCGGCGAAAAGGAGAGCGATGCGGAGGTTCCGGTTCATAAGCGCCTCAAGACAATTGTCGGTTTTCAGTGACCGAATCCCAGCCTAGCAGAACCTGGTTGCAAACGCGTGGCTGAATGAGATTTGGGAAGGCGGACGGAAGAGCGAAAGGACGAAGAGCGAGAATCGGAAAACCGGCTGCCGCCAACCGACGACTGATCTTCAGAGACCGGTAACCGCTTTCCCTATACTCCCCAGCCGTAGCCTTCGGCCGGTTGCAGGGCGTGGGCCATCTCGTGGCGGATCGCCTCGGTCATTGCTTTGAGGCCGGAGATTTCGGCTCCGGGCCTTGCGATGTCCGGCGTGCGGTGGCCGGCGGCGAGGGCGCGATCGACGGCGCGTTCCACCCAATCGGCTTCCCGGGCGAGCCCGAAGGATTCACGGAGCATCATCGCGGCCGAGAGGATCGCGCCGATCGGGCAGGCGCAGTCCTTGCCGGCGAGCTGCGGGGCCGAGCCGTGGATCGGCTCGTAGAGGCCGGGGCCGGAGCCGAGGCTGGCGGACGGGATCAGGCCGATCGAGCCGGCAAGCGCCGCGCCTTCGTCGCTCAGGATGTCGCCGAACATGTTCGAAGTGAGCATGACGTCGAACTGCGCGGGATCGAGCACGATCTGCATGGCGGCGTTGTCGACGTAGAGATGGCGCAACTCGACGAGGGGATATTCGCTGGCGATGCGTTCGACGGTGCGGTGCCAGAGCTGGGAGCTTTCAAGGACGTTGGCTTTGTCGATCGAAACCAGCCGGCGCCGGCGCGCCATGGCGCGCTCGAATCCCACTCGCGCGACGCGCTCGATCTCCTTCGCCGAATAGGATTCGGTGTCGAAGGAGGTCTCGTCGCCGCCCTGGCCCTCGTGGCCGCGCTTGCCGAAATAGATGCCGCCGGCGAGTTCGCGAACGATCTCGAAATCGACGTCGCGGACGCGTTCGGGCCGCAGCGGAGAAATGTCCAGCAGCGCCGTGTGCACGCGCACGGGCCGCAGGTTCACGAACACGCCCAGCCGCTGCCGCAGCGCGAGCAGCCCACTCTCGGGCCGCCGGCCCACCGGAAGCTTGTCCCAGCGTGGCCCGCCCACCGCGCCGAGAAATACGGCGTCGGCGGCGAGGCAGGCGGAAAGGGTTTCCTCGGGCAGCGGCGAGCCGTTGCCGTCAATGGCCGCGCCGCCGATCGCGTGCTCGACCATCTCGAAACGGTGACCGAACTCGCGGGCGCAGTCGGTGAGCACCTGTGCGGCGGCCCGCGTGACTTCCGGGCCGATCCCGTCGCCCGGCAACAGAACGATCGTTTTCTTGACCATTGTCATCCTTGGCCGCTTACGCCGCGCTACCCGCGGCTGCCGTTTCCGGCGCGCCGGAGTTGCGGCGGGCGCGAATCGCGATCCCGACCAGGTCGCGATCGCTCACGTTCTTCGAACGGTCGGCCAGTTCCATCACCTCGCGATAGGCAGCCTGGAGCGTTTCTCCCGAAAGCGCGCAGCCAAGCTCTTCGAACCGGGCGCGCAAGGCGTTGCGGCCCGAATGCTTGCCGATCACGAGGCGCCGCGCCGGAATGCCGAGCGTCTCCGGAGAAATAATCTCATAGGTCAGGGGATTTTTCAGGATGCCGTCCTGGTGAATGCCCGCTTCGTGGGCGAAGGCATTGGCGCCGACGACGGCCTTGTTCGGCGGCACCGAAACGCCGGTGATTTCCGAGAGCAGCCGGCTGGTCGAATAGATCTTGTCGAGCTGAATAGTCGAGCGAACGCCGAAGCGTTCGCCACGCACCGCGAGAGCGACGACGAATTCCTCGAGCGAGGCATTCCCGGCGCGTTCGCCGATGCCGTTGATCGTGCATTCCACCTGGCGCGCGCCCGCGGCGACGGCGGCCAAGGAATTCGCGACCGCCAGACCCAGGTCGTTGTGGCAATGCGCGCTCAAAACCACCTCGCGCTCGCCGAGCCGCTCGCGCACGCTGCGGAACATCGCGCCGTACTCTTCCGGCGTGCTGTAGCCGACCGTATCGGGCAGATTGAGAATCGTGGCGCCGGCGTCGGCCGCGGCCACGATCACTTCGGCGAGATATTCAGGATCGCTGCGGCTGGCATCCTCGGCCGAAAACTCGACTTCGGGGGCGTGTTCGCGCGCGTAGCGCACCATCCGGCAGATGCGCGCGAGAGCCTCGCCGCGGCTGATGCGCAGCTTGTGTTCCAGATGCAGGTCGCTTGTCGCGAGGAAGACGTGCACGCGGGGATGCGCCGCCGGCTCGAGCGCGCGCAGCGCGGCGTCGACATCCGGCTGCGCGGCGCGGGCGAGCGCCGCCACCTGCGCGCGCCGCGTTTGACGGGCCACCGCGCGCACCGCCTCCAGATCCCCGTCCGACGCGATCGGAAAGCCCGCCTCGATCACGTCCGCGCCGAGCTCCTCGAGTTGCGCCGCCAGGCGCAGCTTCTCCTCGGGCGTCATCGAGAATCCGGGCGATTGCTCGCCATCGCGAAGGCTGGTGTCGAAGATGCGGACGGTATCCATAAGTGCGGCTCCTAGTATTTCCACTTGAGTGAACCGCGGGCGGGGGAAAGAGTCAATTTTATTCTTCTTGCATGATTCATAAGAGCGATTTATAAGTACTCCATGGACCTTGCCGCTCTGGAAACCTTCCTTGCCGTCGTGAACTCGGGCAGTTTTTCCCGTGCCGCGGAAACCCTCCACCGGACCCAGCCGGCCGTCAGCATCGCCGTGCGCAAGCTCGAGGAGGACCTCGGCCAGCCGCTGGTGGTGCGGGGCAGCCGCGAGTTGAAGCTGACCGACGCCGGGCGCCTGCTGGTCGATTCGGCCGAGCGAATGCTGAATCTGCGGGAGCATCTGAAGCGCTCGATCGCCGATCTTGGCCAGATGCGGCGCGGGCAGCTCTCGCTCGGCGTGAACGAGAGCTCGATACACGCCGTGCTTCCCGCGCTGGCCCGCTATCGCAGCCGCTACCCGGACATTCCGATCGCGGTGCATCGAACGTTTTCGCGCGACGTGCCGCGCGAGGTGCTGAACTACCGGCTCGACCTGGGCGTCATCTCCTTCGTCCCGCAGGAGCCGAATCTCGAGGCGGTCGAATTTGCCCGCGACGATCTGGCGTTGGTGGTTCATCCGGGTCACCGGTTTGCGCGGAGCCGGCGGGTGGAGATCACCGATCTGGGCGAAGAGACGTTTGTCGCCCACATCGTCGAATCGCCCTATCGCCGGCAGGTGATCCAGCTCTTCGCCCGCCACCATACGCCGCTCAACCGCACCGTGGAGCTGCCGACCATCGACAGCATCAAGCGCTTCGTGCAGATGGAGATGGGCGTGGCCATCGTTCCGCGGATGTGCGTCGGACTCGAGATCGAACGCGGCGCCCTGGTCGCCCTGAACGTGCCCCAGTTGCGGATCTCGCGCCGCCTCTACCTGATTCACCGCAACGATCACCAACTCGCGCAGGCCGCCAAGGCCCTGGTCGGATTGCTCGCCGAGTCCGGCGCCGATCAATCGACGCGCCCGGCGGCGCCGCGTCGCGCGGGGAATCGCGACGCCATTCCAGGCGGGAGTCCTGGAGGGAAAGCGGGTAGCCGCGGTTGAATAAGTTCCGGTGAAATCCAGGCTCTTGACAATCAGGACTCTCCGCTCTAGTCTTCTATAGTCTAGCTATGGGTCGACGAGCCGAAAACCAAAAGACCGAGATTCCTCCCGGAACGCTTTACATGCTGATCCTGAAAACGCTTGCGAACGGCCCGATGCACGGCTATGGCATCGCGCAGCGGATTCATCAGCTTTCCGGCGACGTACTCCAGGTGGAAGAGGGTTCCCTTTATCCAGCGCTTCAGCGGATGCTGATCAAGGGATGGGTTGAAGCGGAGTGGCGTCCTTCGGAAAACAACCGCCGGGCGCGGTATTACAGCCTGACAAATTCGGGGCGGAAACAACTCGGTGCAGAGCTCTCGGAATTCGACAGGGTGATCTCGGCCATCCATCGCGTCATCGAGACGGGGTAGCGGGAATCGTGGCTACCGACAGGCGCTGAGGGGCCGAAGGCAGGGAGAAGGAAGAGGGAAGGGACGCCCGGCATGATCGTGGGGGAGACATGGCGGCGGCTGGTTTTCTTCTTCCGGCGCGGGCAATTCCGCCGTGAGCTGGAAGAGGAAATGGAGCATCACGTCGAGATGAAGGCCGAGGCGCGCGAAAGACAGGGCCTTCCTCCGGAAGAGGCTCGCCGGGCGGCGCGGCGTGAATTCGGTAATACGCTCCTGCTGCGTGAGCGAAGTGGTGACGAATGGGGATGGGGAGCCATCGAAGCCCTCTTCCAAGACATTCGCTATGCGCTCCGCATGCTGCGCAAATCTCCAAGCTTCACGGCCATCGCCATTCTCACTCTCGCTCTCGGCATCGGCGCCACCACGGCGATTTTCAGCGTGGTCGACGCGGTAGTGTTGCAGCCGCTGCCTTATCCGCATCCATCGCGGCTTGTCCTGGTTTACACGGCCAATCGGCAGGCGGGCATCGCGGAATCAACGCTCACCTATCCGGACTTTACCGAAATCCGCGACGCGAACCACGTGTTCAGCGCCGTCGCCGGCATGGCAAGCCATGACCTCACCCTCACCGGGCGCGGCGAACCCTCCATCGTCAGTAGCGTGGCGGTGACGCCGCAATTTTTTTCCGTTCTTGGCGCCAAGCCGCTGCTCGGCCGCGCGTTCCTTCCCGCCGACGGGCATCGCGGCGCCGCGCCCGTCGCGATACTCAGCGAAAACCTGTGGCGTACCCGTTTCGCCGCAGACCCAAAAATCGTCGGCAGTTCGGTCGATCTCGACATGCGCGCGTTCACCGTCGTTGGCGTCATGCCTGCCAGCTTTCGCTCGCCGTTTTCTCCCGCGAAAGAGCAGGTGTGGGTTCCTCTCGCGCAAGACCCGCTCTTCAGTACGTTCATGACGCTTCCCGGGCGCCATCTCCTGGCGACTTTGGCGCTGCTTCGTCCCGGCTTGTCCAGGGAGCAAGGGCAGGCGCAAATGGAAGCGCTGGCCGCTGGGCTTGCCAAGAAATTTCCCGCTCAGAATCGGGGTTGGACGGCGGGAGTCAATCCACTGCATGAAGAAGTTGTCGGGCGCCAAGTCAAAACGGCATTGTTCGTCTTGCTCGGCGCCGTCGGCCTCCTTTTGCTGGTCTCCTGTGCCAATATCGCCAGTCTTCTTCTGGCCCGCGCGACCACTCGGACCCGGGAAATGGCGGTGCGCGCGGCGCTCGGCGCGCCACGAGCCCAGCTGGCCCGTCAACTGCTCACCGAAAGCGCCCTGCTTGGCCTGCTGGGGGCGGTTGCCGGCATCGCGCTGGCCTTTGCCTGCGTCCATGGCATGCACTCGCTCTTGCCGCCCGGCATGCCGTCACTTCGGCCGATTCGCGTCAACGGCGAAGTCCTGGCGTTCGCGCTCGCGCTGTCGCTTGCCACAAGCGTTCTCTTCGGATTCGCGCCGGCCCTCTCCGCGGTCCGTGGGAACCTCCACGCCGGTCTAATGGAATCGCCTGGCCGTTCGACGACCGCCGGTCCGCGCATGCGTGCGCGAAGCGCGCTCGCGGCCGTCGAAATAGCGGTCGCCATGGTGCTGCTTGTGGGCGCCGGCCTGCTCATTCGCAGCTTCGTAGCGCTCACTTCCGTCAGTCCCGGATTCGATACGCGACACGTCTGGCAAGCGGAAATTTCCCTGCCGCGCTACGAGTACTCCACTCCCGAGCAGTGGGTTGCCTTTGCGAATGAGTTTCTGGGCCGCCTGCGGGCCGAGCCCGGCACGAAGGACGCGGCCTTCGGCGTCCCTCTGCCTTTTTTCGTCCAAGGGGATGTCGTTCTGCCTGTTCGCATCGCGGGCAATCCTCCGCCACCACACGGGGGCGGTCCCATGGCCCATTACGCTTCCATCAGCCCCGATTATTTCCGGGTGATGAGCATCCCACTCCTGGCCGGCCGTTTTTTCCGCCAGGAAGATTCCTTCACCGCTCCTCGCGTGGCAATCATCAGCCGCGCGTTTGCGCGCCGCTACTTCCCGCACGAAAACCCGCTGGGAAAGCAGCTCGTTTTCGGCTTTCCGCCCCATACGGGGGACACGCGTCGGATCGTGGGCGTCGTCGGCGACGTCCGCGATGTCTCGCTCGGCCAGGCGCCGGCGCCGATGACGTACGTGCCCTTTGTCCAGGAACCCTTCTGGGGAGGACCGCTCGTCCTGAAGAGCCCCTTGAGTGCATCGAGTGTCAACGCCGCGATTCGGCAGGCCGCTGCGAGCATCGATCCCAATCTGCCAGTGACCAACTTCCAGCCGCTCCAGTCCGCGGTGGGAGCGTCGGTGGCGGAGCCGCGGTTCCGCGCGCTGCTGCTCGGGTTGTTCGGCGGCCTGGCGCTGATCCTCGCCGCGGCGGGAATTTTCGGCGTTCTCTCCTATTCGGTTTCACAGCGGACGAATGAAATCGGCATCCGGCTTGCGCTCGGCGCATCGCCGGGCTCGATTCGGAAAATGGCGCTGGCGGAAGGCGCAAAACTCGCCGCGGCAGGATTGGGCGCTGGCGCAATGGCCGCGCTCGCACTGGCCCGCCTGCTTCAAAGCGAAGTTTACGCGGTCACGGTGCGCGACCCTGCCACGTTCGTCGTCGCCGGCGCGTTGCTGGGAGCCGTGGCCATCGCCGCCTGCTGGATCCCCGCGCGCCGCGCGATGCGCGTCGATCCGATGGTCGCTCTGCGCTACGAGTAGGCCTCGCTCGTTTTGTTCCCCCTCAAATCACAGTTCAGGTTGACTTGCGCTCGGACGCAGCCCACCGACCGCCGCTGCGCCCTTGTGCCTGTCCGCGCCACGCCTCAAGATGCAAGGGGATCGGTCTTACCCACTGCGTCTCCTATTCCCGCTTCCCGTTGACCGGCTGCGGGACTGGCGCTAGCATCAGCCGAACTTCCTGTGGAGGGAAACGGGAGGGGTGATGTACTGCACGCGATGTGGCGCGTCAATTGCCGAAGATGCGGCGTTTTGTCCGGCGTGCGGGAACCCGGTTATTCCGGTGGCCGGAGCGGCGCCGGCGGTGGCTGTTCCGGTGCGGACGGCCTATGCCGGATTCTGGCTGCGTTTTGTCGCCTGGATCATCGACATGCTGATTCTGAGCGCCATCTTTCTGATCGTCCTCATGCCGATCGTGCCCATCCTTTTCCGCCGGATGCCGTTCGAGAGCCCGATGGGCTGGCCGATGGCGCCGAGGTTCTTCTGGTTTGGGCCGCTGAACCTGATTGGGGCATGGCTCTATTTCGCGCTGTTCGAGTCGTCTTCTTGGCAGGCGACGCCGGGCAAGCGCGTGCTGGGGCTGCTCGTCACGGACATGCAGGGGCGGCCGATTTCCTTTGCGCGGGCCAGCGGGCGCTTCTTCGGGAAAATTCTTTCCTGGGCGATTCTGATGATCGGCTACATCATGGCCGGGTTCACGGCGAAGAAACAGGCACTGCACGATATTCTTGCCGATTGCCTGGTGCTGCGGCGGATCTGAGTTCGCGCTTCTCGTGGAGCGGGCGGATTTTTTCTTTCATGCAGGGTGAAAAACGCCGGCGAGTCCCGACAAAGGGAGTCGGGATGCAAACGGCGCAACGCCGGCGCTACAGGGAACGCTGGCTTCATGGGAGGGAGGACAGGAGAAAAGGCGCACAGGCAGGAATGCCTGTGCTACGGGGCGTGGTTGAGCGCGCGAAGGGTTTGACTCAGTGAGACGTGGAGCGACCAAGCTCGTGAGAAATGCGGGCTGGGCAGCCTGTCAAGCGAACGGTCCCGATACTGCATTGGCCCACACTGCCTCGACGCCGTCGGGATCCTTCCCGACACACTGCGTCGGGACTCACTGCGTTCGTCGCGAAGGACTTCGCTCAGAGAGTGTGACTTTTTTGTCTTTTCGCAACAACCCGTATTGAGAACAGAGAACTTCATCGCGGGAAAATCGTCAAAAATCAAAAAAGTCACAGCCTCTCAGGATGACAGGCGTTGTGTTGCGGCGGTTTTGCGTGATTCGACGAAGGCCAGAGTTGCTTCGCTCACACGCCGCGGTTCGAAAACTCCTCGACTGCGGCGCTCAGAACGGTCGAGGCCCTCGCGCAGCGCTTCGGTTTCCCCGCCTATGCCCAGGCGGAAACAATCGGGCAACTCGAAGAAGCGGCCGGGGACGACTGAGGTTTCGTAGCGTTCGCGAAGCGTTTTGCAGAACGCGTCGGCGTCGCCGCCCGGGGCGCGCAGCGTGTACACATTCCCGAATTCAGGCCGCAGCGTCACCAACTCCGGATGCGCATCGAGGAAGCGATCGGCGAGCGGGCGATTCGTTCGCAGCAGCGCCTGGGAGCGCGCCGCCAGCTTCTCGAGATGGTCCATGACGACCACCGAAATTCGCTCGGCGGGATGCGCCGAGTTCACGTCGAGCACGTCGCGGATGTGCCAGATGCGCCGCGCCAGCTCCGGCTCGGCCAGCACCCAGCCGCAGCGCAGGCCGCCGAGTCCATACGCCTTCGTGAGGCTGCTGGTGGTAATGAATTCCGGGCCGAGCTGGAAGGCGACGCGCGGGCGGCGGTCGTAAAGTCCCTCGAGATAGACTTCATCGACGAGGACGCGGGCGCCCGCTTTGCGCGCGATTTCGCCGACGGCTCGCAGATCATCTTCGGAAGTCAGCGCGCTCGTCGGATTGTGCAGATTCGCCAGGACCACGAGGCGCGTGCGGGGCGTGATCTGTTTCCGTATCTCCTCGGGATCGACGCGGAAACCGTTTTCGCGGCGGCGGTCGAAGCGGCGCACTTTGGCGCCGAGGAAAAGCGCCGTGGTGAGCATTGGTTCGTAGGTCGGGCGCTCGAAAAGCACTTCGTCGCCCGGCTCGAACGCGGCGGCCATCGCCAGGGCATTCGCCATCGATGTGCCCGGAGCGGTGACGACGCATTCGGGATCGACGCCGGCGTAGCGCGCCAACCGCTCGACCAGCGGCGCGTAGCCATAGCTGCCATGCGTGTCCAAGGCCAGGTCCTCGAGTTTCAGAGGCAGCTCGGCAAGCGAAAGCGGCACGACGGCGCTCGTCGCCAGATTCACCGGGGCTGCCGATTCGAGTTTGGCCCATTGCATGTACTTCGATTCGATTCGCGTGCGGGAAACGCTCATCCTTCCTCCATCGGGGATTGTCGGCGGCGCCAGAGCCAATAGACGGGGACGCCGGCAAAGAGAATCGCGAATCCGATGCCGGCGTGCACCGGATCGTAAGCGACCGTTCCGGCGACCACCAACCAGGATGCGACGATGTAGCCAAGGGTGGTCCAGGGATGGCCGGGGACGCGGAATCGCGCGGAATCGCGCCCGCGGCGGAAACGCGCGCGGAAAAGGCACGTGGCCGTCAATCCCATGAACAGGAGATCGATCGAGATCATGTAGTTCAATATCTGCTCGTAGCGGCCGGAAACGGCGATCACACCCGCCCAGACGCCCTGCAGAACGATGGCGACGACGGGCACGCGCGAGCGGGGATCGAGCCAGCCGACGGCGCGAAAGAAGACGCCGTCGCGGGCCATGGCGTAGTAGACGCGCGGGGCGGTGAGCATCGCCTGGCTCAGAAATCCGAGCGCCGAAATGGCGATGCCGAAGGCGATGAATTCCGCGCCGCGGCTGCCGAGCGCCAGGCGCATCACCGCCGATGCCGGCGCCGTCGCGGCCGCCAGGCCCGCCGGGCCGAGCGCGCGCAACGCTACGAAATTCACTCCCAAATAGAGAGCCGTCACGCCCGCCACACCCAGCACCAGGCCGCGCGGCAACGTCACTTCCGGCCGCTTCACCTCCGCGGCGATGAAATTCGCCGTCTGATATCCGCCGTAGGAAAACATGACCGGCGCCATCGCCGCCGCGAAGGCCGCGACGGCGGCAACCGGCGGAATCGGCGCCGGAACAGCGGCGTGGGCGGCGTGGCGCGTGAGCAGCCAGCCGCAACCCACGAGCGCCGCGATCGCCAGAATTTTCAGCACCATCAGCCCGCTCTGCACCGCGCTGCCGACGCGCACACCGAGGCAGTTGATCAGGGTAAGCACGCCGAGGGCGAGGGCGGCGAGCGCCGCGTCGGAAAGCCCCATCGGCACGAGTTCCCGCGCGTAGCGGGCAAACGTCACCGCAACCGCCGCCATCCCGCCCGTTTGCACCACGAGCAGCAGCGCCCAGCCGTAGAGAAACGCGACGCCGGGCTTATAGGCCTCGCGGAGATAGGCGTATTGCCCGCCCACCTCCGGCATGCGCGCGGCGAGTTCCGCATAAACGAAAGCGCCGGCGAGCGCGATCATGCCGCCCAGCGCCCACGCTCCCAGAATCTGGGCCGGGCGGTGCACCTCCCGCGCGACAACGTACGGATTGATGAAAATGCCCGCGCCGATGATCCCGCCCATCACCACCATCGTCGTGTCGAACAGGCCCAGCGCGCGGGCGAGGCCGGGGCCCGAACGAGAGCCAGCGCCGGCCTCGACGACCGGAGCGGGAGATTCGCGGGAAGGGATGTTTTCGGGCACGTTCAGCGAGCCACTCTATCACCGTTGCCGCCGATTTCTCCCGCCGGAATAAACCACCTTTTCGACTCTGTGTGGCGACTTCCAAATTCAGCCCTCAGCGGCTGAAACCGCAGCGGCGCGCGGACACTTACGGCACGGCTGAAGCCGTGCCCTTACGAAAAACGAAGCGGCAACACAGTTCGGGACCTTGTTTTGCCGCTCTTCAGGGCGGCATTTTGCCAGCCAGGCGTTCTTGAGAAATGCGGACTAGACCGGATTTCTCGCCAGCACCGGCTCGGGACGCGCGGAGCGCGTGCGGGGATTGCCGAGGAAGTGGAGCAAGCAGCGGATGTATGGCGAGGGAAATCCGCACCCGCAACGATGGTGTCTGGGGCAGGTGCCCCGACAGCATGTCTTCGTGGCCACTTTGCCTCCGCGCGTTCGGGGTCCTTCGCTTCGCTCAGGATGACAGTCGTTAATTTGCCGCGTAGCGGTGCTGGCGATGCAGCTCTTGTGAGAAATGCGGACTAGCGAGATGCGGCGCAGGCGTAGCGGCGGGTTTCGACTCGCCAAGGCAATTCGCCGAGTTGAGGGAAAAAGCGCTGCTTCAGCCGGTAACCGGGGTCGCGAATCGCGTGCGCGTCGCTTGCGAGGCGGCAGTGGGCGTCGAGCCAGTGCTCGGCGGATACCATCGGATCGCCGGGCCCGAAAACGGGCACGCCTTTCACCAGCAACACGGTTGGCCGCAACGGGTGGCCGGCGTCGATCCAGCCGCCGGGACCGTAAACGCCGGGATCGGGAAAGTCGTCGAGCGGGTCGAGTCCGTGATCCTGACGGGCAGCGATGGCGTAACCGAGATAGAAAAAGAAGGAGGGGTTGTTGCCGATCACGATGCTGCCGCCGCTGAGCGCGCCAGCCGCCTCTCGCGCCGTTTGCGGCCAGGGCTCGATGAAGCGCGGCGCGGCGTAGTGGCGCGGAAAGAGGATGCCGAACCAGCCGATGGCGAATGCCACGGCGAGCGAGGCGAGAAGAAATTTTCTGCCGCGGCTCTGGCCGCGTGACGTCGGCGCTTCGGGAGCGTGCGACTCGGAGCCGGCGAGCGTGGCGGCCGGCAAAAGGAACCACGGAGCGATCAGCATCAGCCGCTTTGTCGTGAGGATGCCGGCGAGGGTCATCAGGGCAAACAGAGCGCAGAAGTAGCCGAAAAATCTCCGGCCGGGCTGGCGAGAGGTGGCGAGGGCAAACAAGAGAACGGCTGTCGCCAAAGCAGCCGGGATACCCAGCCACCAGAACCACGGAGCCACCGATTCGCTCACCGCCAGCGTGTAGAGGCCGTAGATGCCGTAGAGCGCGCGAGCGACCGGGCTGTGGCCGCCCTCGGCGGGGTGCGTCACGAGCTCGTGCCAGAAGGGTCGAGCCAGCGGCAGATAGGCGACGACGAGCACGGCAGCGATGGCGGCCCATGCCAGCAGCGACAGGCGAGGGTCTCGGCGGCGCCTCAGCAGAAAATCCGCGCCCAGGCACGCCACGATTGCCCATCCGAAATAGTTGGCCCACACGAGACCAAGACACGAAGCGGAGAGGAATATCCAGTTGCCCGCGCTTCGCGATCGCAGAACGCGCAGATAGGCGAGCGTGGCGAGAGACACCAGAAGGAAACAGAACGAATACCAGGCTGCGAGCCGGCCGTAGTGGAAACCGTAGGGCCAGAGCACCGCGACCCATGCAAGCGCCCTCCCGGCACGCTTGCCGGCCACGTGCGTCGCGGCAAGCGCGAGCACACCGATGGCCGCCACGTAGAAAGCGATCGAGGGAAGGCGCAGGGCCCAGAGCCGCTCGCCGGTGAGACGCAGCCAGGCGTGCAGGAACAGATCGAAGAGCGGGGGATGTTCGTGCATTCCGGGGCCGTGGAGGAAAGCGGCGAGAATCCGCGTGGCGGGCTGGGCCGCGCCGTAGATGATGCTTGTTTCGTCGTCGAGAAACGTGAAATGCGGGTTGGTGAGAAAGAGCACAACTCCTAGCCCGCAGAGCGCGGCCAATTCCCACCCGCCCAGCCATCCCGATTCCGGCCTGGTTGCCTTTTCGTTCATGGTACAGGCGATTCTACCTAATCCGTATTTCTCAGGATGGGGCGAGGCGATTACAGGGTGCCAGAGGCGCCGACCTCCGGGATGCAAACGGCGCAACGCCGGCGCTGCATGGGGCACTGGCCTTGTGTTTGGGATGAAGGAGAAAAGGCGCACAGGCAGGAATGCCTGTGCTACCGGGCGTGGTTTAGCGCTAGCGGACACGCTGACGTTGGCCGCAAACTCACCTGGAGTTCGGGGCGGAGGACTTTGCGCTGGTACACTGGTCATACCGGACGGGCGGCGGAGCTATAGCAGGGCGAGTAGAGATTTCGGGAGGGTGTTCGCATGGCACAAGCGGCGAAGCGGGATACGCACAAGGAAGCGCAAACGGAACCGAAGACGGTGGGGTTCTTCCTCGACGGCGCCTGGCACGCCGAGGGCGAGCGCTTCGAAATTCGCACGCCCGGCGACGGCAGCGTGGTGGGAGCGACGTATCGTGCCGGACCGGAGCACCTGGAAGCGGCGATCCGCGCCGCCGTGCGCTCGTTTGGCGAAACGCGGCGCATGCCCACCTACGAACGCGAGCGCATCCTCCATCATATTTCTTCAGGCATTCAGGACCAGTTCGAGGAGTTCTCGCGCCTGGTGGCGCTCGAGGCGGGCAAGCCGATTCGCGCGGCGCGCCAGGAGGTCGAGCGCGGCGTCTTCACCTTCCGGGTGGCTGCCGAGGAAGCCGGACGCATCGGCGGCGAATGGCTGCAACTCGACCGGCACGCGTCGGCCGCGGGCCGCTGGGGCCTGTTGCGCCGTTTTCCGCTGGGACCGATCGCCGCGATCACGCCGTTCAACTATCCGCTCAATCTCGTCGCACACAAGTGGGCGCCGGCGATTGCCGCGGGCTGCACCCTGGTGCACAAGCCCGCGCCGCAGACACCGCTCACCTCGCTGAAACTGGCGGCGCTGGTCGCCGAGGCTGGCTGGCCGGCCGGTGCGCTGAACGTGATGGAGATTTCGCACGCGCACGCCGGGCCGCTGGTGTCAGACGAGCGGCTGAAGATGCTCACCTTCACCGGCTCCGGCGCGGTGGGCTGGGAGCTCAAGCAGAGGGCGGGGAAGAAACGCGTGGCGCTCGAGCTGGGCGGCAACGCGAGCGTGATCATCCACAGCGATGCCGATCTAGCCTACGCCGCCGAGCGCTGCGTCGCCGGCGGATTTTCGTATGCGGGGCAGAGCTGCATTTCGGTGCAGCGGATTTTCGTGCAGCGAAGCGTCGAGGAAAAATTCCTGGCCGAACTGCTGCCGCGCGTCAAGGCGCTGCACGTCGGCGAACCGCTCGACGAACGCACCGACGTCGGGCCGATGATCAGCGAAGAGGCGGCGAAACGCGCCGAAAGCTGGACCGAAGAAGCCATTACGGGCGGCGCGCGGCTGCTCGCGGGAGGCAAGCGCCGCGGCGCGTATCTCGATCCCACCGTGCTCGGTGAAACGAAACCGGAACTGCGAGTGAGCTGCGAAGAGATTTTTGCGCCGGTCGTCCTCGTCAATCCCTACGACGAGTTCGATCAGGCGCTCGAGCACGTGAACGATTCACGCTTCGGGCTCCAGGCCGGCATTTTCACGAACGACGTCCGCCGCATCTTCGCGGCCTACGAACGGCTGGACGTCGGCGGGCTGGTGGCGGGCGACATTCCTTCATGGCGCGTGGATCATATGCCTTATGGGGGAGTGAAGGATTCCGGGGTGGGGCGCGAAGGGCTGAAGTACGCTATCGAGGAAATGACGGAGCCGAAGCTGCTCGTGATGAATACGCGCTGAGGTCCTCAGCCCATTTTGTGATCCTGAGCGAAGCGAAGGATCCCGATACTACCTATCTCGTTAGCCTCACCGTTTATTTCTCGTAGTAAGAGGGCGCACAGGCAGGAATGCCTGTGCTACGGGTGGTGCAATCCACCTCCCCTCATCATTTTCGGGACGCCTCGCTTCGCTCAGGATGACAGGGTCGGTCAGGGGTAGAGGACTTGGCCTGAGCCCGGTCGGTAATCGATCAGTCGGGGATGCGTTCGCGGAGATATTCGGCGAGCGCTTGCTGCCAGGGCGGCAGCTCCGGGAATCCGGCTTCGCGAAGGGCCAGATTGTCGAGCACCGAATAGGGCGGGCGGCGGGCCTTGGCCCGGAATTCGGCGCTTGAAACCGGCTGGACTTTGGCCGGCAGATTCGCCAGCTTGAAAATCTCTTTCGCAAATTCAAACCACGAACAGGAGCCGTTATTGGTCATGTGGTAGAGGCCGTAGCGGTCGCTGTGGAGCAGCGGGACGAGGCTTTTCACCAGGTCTTTCGCGCTCGTGGGCGTCGCCACCTGATCGTTGACCACGCGAATCGTGCGGCCCTCGGCCGCCAGTCGCAGCATCGTCTCGACGAAATTGCCGCCCTTGCTGCGCGAGCCGTCGCGGGCGTAGAGGCCGCAAGTGCGAATCAGGAAGTAGCGCTCGCCGTAACGGCGCACGATCTGTTCGCCGGCCAGCTTCGACATTCCGTAGATGGAGATCGGGTTCGGGACGTCGGTTTCGCGATAGGGGCGGCGCTCGGCGCCGTCGAAGACGTAGTCGGTGCTGAAATGGACCAGCGTCGCGCCCACCGACGCGGCAACGCTGCATAGCCCTTTCAGCGCGACGGCGTTCACCGCGAAACTGCGTTCGACTTCGTCCTCGCAATCGTCGACGCGATGAAAGGCGGCGGTATTGACGATGCAATCGGGGTGAAAGCTCCTGGCATGACGCGCGACGGCGTCTTCGTCGCAAATATCCGCATCGGCGTGCGACAGCGAGAGGACCTCGTCTTCCGCCAGCACCCGTTCCAGCTCGTTCGCCAGTTGCCCGCCCGCTCCGAGGATCAGAATGCGCACCGTACTCACCTCTTCCCTTTCGCTGGGCCGCGTCCGCGCTTCGCCGGGACGCGCTGCACGGGCCGCGGAAAAACGTCTTGGTCGTGTGGGGCCGCGGGCCCGGCCGCCGCAAGATCGATGAGGCTTTAGAGCCCGACTGGCGACCGGTAGATGCGTCCCTCAGCGGCTAAAGCCGCGTTCGTGCCGCGCCGCTTACGGCACGGCTGAAGCCGTGCCCTTAGGCCTGCGGTAAGGCTGAAGCCATGCCCTTGGGCGTGCGGTACGGCCGGAGCCGCGAACCCCGAAGTCGCCGGTGTTACCGCAAACCGTTCAGCCCTGCCAGCTCGCCAGCGTCTTCCCGCGATCGGTGTAGTGGCGCTGGTAGTAGTCGCGATAGGCGCCGCTGCGGCAGCGCTCGAGCCAGGCCGCGTTGGCACGGTTCCATTCTACCGTGGAGGCCAGCCCTTCCTCGAAACTCCGGCGCGGCTCCAAGCCGAGTTCGTTGCGGAATTTCGTGCTGTCGAGCGCGTAGCGGCGGTCGTGGCCGGGGCGATCCTGGACGAAAGTGATGAGCGATTCGGGCTTGCCTAGCAGGCCGAGCAGGGTGCGGATCACTTCGAGGTTCGTGCGGGGGCGGCCGGCCGAGACGTTGTAGATTTCGCCGGCGCGCCCACTGCGCAGCGCCACGAGAATCGCGCGGCAATAATCCTCCACGTGAATCCAGTCGCGCGCCTGCAAACCGTCGCCGTAGACGGGCAGCGGGCGGTCTTCGAGGGCGTTCGAGATCATCAGCGGAATCATTTTTTCGGGGAACTGGTAGGGGCCGTAGTTGTTCGTGCAGCGGAGAATCACGACCGGGAGCCCGAATGTGTGCACGTAGCTCGAGACGAGCAGGTCGGCCGCGGCCTTGCTGGCGGCGTAGGGACTCGAAGGGCGCAGCGGCGCGTTTTCGTCGAAAGTGGCGTCTGGCGGGGCGCTGCCGTAGACCTCGTCGGTGCTGATGTGCACCATGCGCGCCACGCCGTGCCGGCGTGCCATTTCGAGGAGCACCTGCGTGCCCAGCACGTTCGTGCGCAGAAAGGGCGCGGCGTCTTCGAGGCTTCGATCGACGTGCGTTTCGGCGGCCAGATGCAAGACCGCGTCGAAGCCATCGGCGAAGACGCGCTCGACATCTTTCGAGTCGGCCACGTCCGCCTGGACGAAACGGTAGCGGGGAGAATCGGCGACGTCGGCCAGATTTTCGAGATTTCCGGCGTAGGTGAGCTTGTCGAGATTCGTGATCTCGAGATCGGGCGCTTCGGCGAGCAGCAGGCGGACCAGGTTCGACCCGATGAATCCAGCTCCGCCGGTGACCAGAACCTTCATCGCCTGCCTCTTACCTCATTTTCAGCGACCAATCGTAGGGGACCTCGGAGCTGAAGGGATCGACGCGGAATTCGTCCGGCGTCTCGTAGTCGTAGACCTCGGTGGGGCAGTTGATGACGATCGCCTCCTGGGTGCCGATGCCCTTGAATCCATGGAGGACGTGCGCCGGGATCTGCACGAGGAGCGTGTTGCTCTCGCCGAGGAAGAATTCGTTGATCTCGCCGCGCGTCGGCGAATCCTCGCGGCGATCGTAGAGCACCAGCTTGATCATGCCCTTGACCACGGCGAAATTGTCGATCTGCTTTTTATGGTAATGCCAGCCCTTGACGACGCCGGGATAGGCGGTGGTCATGTAGAGCTGACCGAAGCGCAGGAACGCGTCGTCGTCCGAGCGCAGAATCTCCATCAAGCGCCCTCGCTCGTCGGGAATTGCGCGAAGGGCTTTCGTGCGAACGCCATGAATCATCGGCTGGATTTCCCCTGTTTGACGGCGGCGGCGACGGCGGGCTCGGGCGGCGGCGCGGACGCTCCCGTCCGCGCGCTCGCTTTGCCGGCGATGACGGTTTGGGAAGGCAAGCGGTTGGCGCCGGTTTCCGCGACGAGGTTCGTCGCGCGCCGGAGCGATTCGAACGTTCCGGCGTCGGTCCACCAGCCTTCGAGAAAGCTGAACGTCAGCGTGCCTTCTTCGAGATACATGTTGTTGATGTCGGTGATTTCGAGCTCGCCGCGGCCGCTCGGCTTCAGCGAACCGATGCGCTCGAACACGGTTTCGTCGTAGAAGTAGATGCCGGTGACGGCGTAGGGAGACTTGGGCCGCTTGGGCTTCTCGGCGATCTTCACGATGCGGCCGTCGATGATCTCCGGGCAGCCGAAGCGCTCGGGATCGGGCACTTCTTTGAGCAGGATGTGACCGCCGCGCTCCTGCTGGTCGAAACGGCGCCTGGCGTCGAGGATGCTGCCTTGAATGATGTTGTCGCCCAGGATGACGCAGATTTTTTCGCCACTGGCGAAATGCTCGGCCAGCCGCAGCGCGTCGGCGATGCCGCCCTCGCCCTCCTGATAGGCGTAGTTGAAATGGTGCAGGCCGAAATCCTTTCCGTTCGAAAGCAGGCGCAGGAAATCGCCCGCGTTCTGGCCGCCGGTGATGACGAGAATGTCGCGGATTCCGGCGTTCACCAGCGTTTCGATCGGATAGAAGATCATCGGCCGGTCGTAGACCGGCAGCAGGTGCTTGTTGGTGACGCGGGTCAGCGGACTGAGGCGCGTTCCCAGCCCTCCGGCGAGCACGATTCCCTTCATGTCGTTTCTCCGATGTTTCCGGGTCGCCACCGGTGCGCGCGAGCCGCGGTTATTCCAGCCGCCGGTAGCGAGCGTGGAAGGATTCGAACTGCTTCTGCTTCATGAGCGACGCCCGGTGCAGCAGGTAACGCGAGAGCAGCAGCAGAATGCTGAGGCCGTAAATGCAGCTGGCGACGAAATTCGCCGACGACGCCTCGGGGAAATATTTCGTCGGTACCGGCACTTCCTTGATGCGAAAACGCCGCTCGGCCGCCTGCACCAGAAATTCCTGGTCGAAAACGAATTTGTCGGAATTCAGCAGGAACGGCAGCTCCTCGAGCACCTGGCGGCTGTAGGCGCGGTAGCCGGTGTGATATTCGGAAAGATTCCAGCCGAGAACCAGATTTTCCACTTTCGTCAGGAACCGGTTGCTGATGTATTTCCACCAAGGCATTCCCTGCTTCATCACGCTGCCCATCAGGAAGCGCGAGCCGAGCACGATATCCGCCTCGCCGTTTTCGATGGGCGCAACAATTTCCGGCAGCAGCGTCGGATCGTACTGATAATCCGGATGGAGCATCACGACGATGTCGGCGCCGTCCTTCAGCGCTTCGGTGTAGCAGGTCTTTTGATTGGCGCCGTAGCCGAAATTGCGCGCGTGAACGAAGACCATGAGGTTCAGTTCGCGCGCGATCGCCAGCGTTTCGTCGGTCGAGCCGTCGTCGACCAGGATGATGCCGTCCACTCGCTGGTGAGGGATGTCGCCGTAGGTGATGCGCAGGGTCTTGGCGGCGTTGTAGGCGGGCATCACGACGACGACCCTGGGCTTGCCCCGTGGCTCGGTGCTCCGGCCGGTTGGCGCGGGAGTGCTCACCGCTGCCGTCCCCTTGGTAACCTGCGTCGTGGATTCGGTTTTTTCAAACGATGCCATGGAGACGCGCCTTCTCCTGGCCCGCACGGCTGCGCGCCGTGCCCGGAGCCATATACGCGGGACCTCAGTGGTTTATAAAGCCCCGCCGCAGGCCCGTCAATCACTGTTTCTATTGGGGCCGCCTGGAAGGCAACCTGCTTGGCGTGGGGTGTGCGTGCCCGGCATTCACGCATGTCCAAGAATTCCTCCGTCCCTGGCACCTTGTCTCGAAACCAGAAAGAGAGATTGCTTTACGCGCGGGAGTCGGCGAGAGCCCGCTCCTCGACAAAGGTGCAGTGACTTTCCCGGGCGATGAAGGTGAGGCATGTTAAGATACCTGCGCTTTAGCGGAGCCTGACCCGCGGTGTCTTCCGTACAGCCGATTCCGACCGAGGGCGGCAGTGGCCGTCCTGAGTCTCTATCCCGACCTGCTGTCACCGTCCTGATCCCAGTCTTCAACGATTGGGATGCGGCCCAGATCCTTCTCGAGCAACTCGATGCCGTCTTCACCGACCGCGGTTTCCCTGCCGAAGTCGTCTTTGTTGACGACGGATCGACCGAACCGCGCCCCTGCCAGTTTCCTCGGAATCCGCCACGATGGATCCAACAGGTCTGTGTGTTGGAACTCAGAAAGAATCTGGGTCACCAACGGGCCCTCTGCGCCGGCCTGGTCCATCTGAGCCAGAGCCACGCGGAGGGTGTGATTCTCGTCATGGATGGGGACGGGGAGGACTCGCCATCCGACGTGCCTCTCTTGCTCGATGAGCTTGCGCGCCAAGGCAGCTCCAAGGTGATCTTCGCCGCGAGACGCCGACGCACGGAAGGCCTGCTTTTCAGGGTTTTCTACCAGCTTTATCGGACGGTCCATCGAGTTCTTGTCGGCTTTGATATCCGCGTGGGTAATTTCAGCGCCATCCCGGCACCGATGCTGGACGCGCTCGTGGTCTCGCCGGAGTTGTGGAGTCACTACGCTGCCGCAGTGATCAAGTCGAAGGTGCCTTGCGTCAGTGTTCCGATCGATCGCGCCAAGCGCCTCGCCGGCGATTCACGAATGGGTTTTGTCGGCCTCGCGGTTCACGGCCTGGCCGCCATGTCGGTTTACGGCGACGTGGTGGGGGTTCGCCTGCTCGTAGCCTCGGCCGTTCTCGGCGCACTGACGGTGGCCCTGATTCTTGTCACCCTTGTGGTGAAGTTCACGACGAATCTGGCAATTCCCGGCTGGGCAACCTACGCCACGGGATTGCTTCTACTTCTGCTGTTTCAGTTCGTCCTGCTCTCGCTCGTCTTCACCTTCGTGATTCTCTATAGTCGGGGACAATCGAGCTTCGTTCCCCTGCGCGATTGCCCGCTCTACGTGAAGGAAGTGAGGACGGTTTTCAGCCGCCATGTCTGATTTTTCGTACGTCGGCGGCGAACTCGAGGTGTTCGCGCACGCGACGCGGTGGAAGTCGTACGTGCGCTCCCGGCTGCGGCCGTATCTGACTGGCGATGTTCTGGAGGTCGGGGCGGGGATTGGCTCGGCCACGCAGGCGTTGTGCGACGGCACCATGCGACGCTGGGTTTGCCTGGAACCTGACGCGCAGCTGGCCGAACGGATCCCGGTTTCCACAGTGCCTGCTCTGCGCCGCTGCGAGGTGGTCGTCGGCACGCTTTCCGACCTCGGACCAGCCGAGCGCTTCGACGCGATCCTGTACATGGACGTACTCGAGCACATCGAGGATGACGCCGCGGAACTGTCTCTCGCCGCGGGTCGCTTGAAGCCGAATGGAGTTGTGGCCGTTCTCTCTCCGGCCCTTCCCTGGCTGTACACTCCATTCGACGCGGCGATTGGCCATCATCGCCGCTATACGAAGAAATCGCTCCGCGCGATTGCCCCGCCAGATCTACGCGAGGAAACTTGCGTGTATCTCGACTCGGTCGGTTTTCTGGCTTCGGCAGGGAACAAGCTGTTGCTCCGCTCCGCCGCGCCCAGCGTGAGTCAGATTCGCTTCTGGGATAAATGCCTGGTGCCGCTCTCGCGGGTCGCGGATGGCGTGTTGGGCTACCCTTTTGGCAGGTCGATACTGGGGGTTTGGCGGCGAGCGAGACGGTAGGCGGGCGGCCTTTTTCAGCTAGCGGTCATTTCCATCTAACATCGAAGCCATGGAGTACAACAGAGTGTGGGAATCGCGCATGGAGCCCCGCGCGGAGTCCCGGGGGCATGGGAGGCTCGTATAGCGGAGGACCAATGACGACGAGATTCACTGCATGGTCATCCACTGCCCGTAGCACTCGCTCCGTGTGGCGGAGCGGGTCGGGGAAATCAGACCTGAGGAATCCGAAGAGACTACCGGTAGGATCCTGGAAACCGGAAAGGAAATAGATTTCCGGGCAGTCCGGCGTAGCGTAGATGTATCGCCCCCGCGCGTGCTCCTGCACGACTCGAATCAGGTCCTTGTACTCTTCCACGTCACTCGCTTTCCCTCGAATGCGGCCGGCCCGCGTCAGGTTCAGTGTCTCAAAGGGGATTGCCTGGTCGGCTCTCTCGCGCAGCTCGAAGAAGTAACCCGGCGTATGGAGCCACACTGCGAAAATCAGATAAAAGGCCAGTAGACATCCTACAGCCACACGGTCGGGTGCCGACCGAGTGGAGAAAAGCCCGAGCAGCGCCAGGATCACCAGGGGCGCGGCGTAGGAAAAATAGATCGGAACCGGCGCCGGATACTGAATGAGCGCGCAGAGAACTCCCACTGAGACTACCAGGAACACCTGTTCACGCCGTCGTTCGGAGACTCCGGAAATCCGTCTCAGGCAAAACGGTGTAGCCAGCGCCGCCAGGGGAACGACGAGCGGCAGCGAATATCCCAGCGCCGCGTAAATGGAATAAAACTTCCAAGCTCCTACCAGCAGTCCGCCCAGCGCCACCGGCGCCGCCAAGCGGATGAGCCGCCGGGACGAAGGGCGGAAATCGAAAGCCAGCAGAACCACCAGAACGGCCGGGATCAAGCCGACGGAGCTGACCAGTGGATTCGGCGGTCCCCCTGCCCAGAGTGTGCGCACGAACGGCCGGAAAAATGTGCCATGGAACCACACTCCGAGAGCCCTTTGGCTAGCTAGCCACGACAAGTAGCAGCCGATGGGTAGCAATGCTCCGCCCAGAAATGGCACTCCCACCCCGAGCAGCCGCTCGAAGCGCCGGCCGCTTTCACTCGACCCTTCCTGCCATGTCAGCCAAAGCAGAAACGCAGCAAGGCAGCCGCTCGGCAAAACAAAATGCACGAACTCGGAAACCGCAGGAAATACTGATGCCGCGCCTATCAGGGAAACTACGAAGGCCAGGAGACCTGCCGTCACGAAAACCCGGTAGGTCAGACCACGTGATCGGGAAATGGCCCCGGACCCGTTCTCAATCTGAATCGACTGCTCGTGGAAAATGAAGAAGAGCAGGACAGCGTCCGCGAAGAACAGGCCGGAAATCTTGATGAGGAAGGATAATCCAGCGCACAGTCCTGCGGCCCAAAGCCACCGGCGACGTCCGCCCTCCGTGTAGCGGAGCAGCGCCAGAGTGCCCCAGGTGGCGAAGAACAGGTTGTACCAGGATGGCATCGCCTCCGGATATTCCGGCACACTCCAAGCGACCGCCAGAAGTGTCACGGCGCCCGCCGTGATCGGCGTGGTGAAACGGCGTGCGATGAAATACACGGAGGGAACCCAGGCCAGAAAGAAAAGAAACAACGGAATCCGCAGGCTGAAAAAGTTCACGCCGAACAGGCGGAAGGCCAGGGCATTCAGGTAACTAAGGCCACCGGTGTACAGCTCCCCGAAATCGCGATAAGGCACTTGGCCGTGCAAGACGCGCTCAGCCATTTGCGCGAGGGTTCCAGCGTCCATCGGGCACCAGCCTCGGTGCAGGTTGGCGCCCAGGTACAGCCCGGCTGCGATCCACACCGTCGCCAGAACCGCCCAGCCGTGCCGAGTCTCGCGAAAGCATCCGCTGGTCTGGCCCGTCTCGGCCGTTGCACTGACATGGAAACGCGGAGACCCTGTTTCCTCTGTCGCTCGACTCGTGCTGGACACAATTGAAGTAAGGGTTCTCATCTATGCCGATCGCCCGGTTGCCATTCCCGTTGAAAAGCTTGCCCGTCCTGACACCGCCGCGCCATGTGAAAACCCCGGGTCGCACACAAACTGTGATTAAGAATTTCCAAGTTGGCGGCGGCAAATCGAGAATGGCTGGCTTGCGGACTGCATCAGAGACGGAGTCTTCTCGGCTGATTGCATCGAAACAAACCTGATTGCTTTCGCAAGGCCGACCTCACTCCGCTATCGCCCGCCAACGAGCGCCTCACCCACGGTGGCCGTGCGATCAATCAGGACGCTCCGCACTCGAAGCTTGCCCTTACCTCCTTGGGTTTATAGGTCCCCCGCCGCGGGCGCGTCAATCTCTGTTTCTTCTAGGGTCGCCAGGAAGCCAACCCGTGTCCTGTGTAGAGAGAGGGGCCCAGGCATTTTCCCCACTCCCCCAAGGGCCCTCCATTCAAAGTCTCTCGTCTGCAAATGGAATGACGAGGCGGAACGTGTCTCGAGACTCCATTCGACGCAGCCATTGGCCATCATCGCCGCTACACGAAGAAATCGCTCCGCGCGATTGCCCCGCCAGATCTACGCGAGGAAACTTGCGTGTATCTCGACTCGGTCGGTTTTCTGGCTTCGGCAGGGAACAAGCTGTTGCTCCGCTCCGCCGCTCCGAACCTAAGCCAGATTCGTTTCTGGGATAAATGCCTGGTGCCGCTCTCGCGGGTCGCGGATGGCGTGTTGGGCTACCCTTTTGGCAGGTCGATACTGGGGGTTTGGCGGCGGGAGGACCGGTAGGCGGGCGTGCTTCTCTGCTTCAGGATTTCTACCCTGCCAAGAAGGACACCAAGATAATCGCGGAGGGTCTTTGGAACAATTCGCAAGTTGCGCGAATCTCAGGGGGTTCCGCGCATCCATGACTGCGGAAGCACCCGGCGGAGCAGGAAGTACTCGTTGACCGGCCGGTCGTCGGAGAGGGCGGGAATCGAGGGGTCCTGAGCGATCAGTTCCTGAATGGGTATTTCGCGCGAAAGGAAGGCCCCGATCTGCGCCTTGGGTGTCGAGTAAGGGCCCCATTCGAGCATATCGGCCACTGCCGCGCGAGGCATGCGCGCCGCCAAGGCGTCGGCGGGAGTGACTGGGATGGGCGAATCGCTTGCGAGGAAGTGAAAGCCCCAGCCTTCAATCGAGCGGAAAACCCTGACGTATCGGAACGAATCGCGGATGGCCAGCGCGACGGAGGCTTGTGTGGCCGCGTCCCCTCCCGGCAGCCACTGTTGCAGGATGCCGCCAGGGCGCAGGCGTTTTTTTGCGATGGCGTAGAATTCGCGCGAGTACAGCATACTCGACCCCGCGGCTTCCACCGGAGGCGGCGGATCGATCACGATCACGTCGTACCGGCCGGAAGTTCTTTCGAGAAACCTGCGGCCGTCGTCGATCACCACGTGCGCAAGCGGCGATTTCAGAAGTTTCGGGCCGTCGGCGAAGTAATATCCGAAGAGCGCCGGCACGCTTGGGACAAGATCCAAGCCGGTTGTCGGAATCCCCCAAGAGAGCATCGACCGGAACGTCGTGCCCATGCCGAAGCAGATCACCAGGCCATTTCGCGGCTTGCGCGAGAGTAAGGCGAGGGGCAGGTGCGCCATCATCTTGGTGATAGGTGTAAGGCTGGTGATGCCGATGCCGTTGACCAGCAGTCGTTTCTGCATTCCCTTCCCGGTCGCGATCACTGTTGCCGTGTAATCCCTCTTTACCACTCGGTGGCGAAACATGTCCTGAAAATTCTCGGTCCCGGCCACGAGCAACAAGGACAGGAGCGCCGCGCCTGCCCAGCGCCACTGCAAGCGCCTGTTCCGCTCCGTCGGACTAGCAAACCATCCCGGCCTCAAGGCTGCCATCAGTCCCGCAAAAAAGAGCGGGGCGGCCAGAAACACCGTACCCCATCGCACCCCCAGCCACGGCAGCATGCAAAACCCAGCGAACAGTGGGCCGAGGATGCACCCGAGCACGTTGACCCCGTATGCCTTGCCGCCACGTTCGGGATCCCCGCCGCACCAGTCGTCCACCAGCATAGGCGTCAGAAAACCTACCATTCCACTGAAGGGCGCCACGCCAAGCAGGACGCGAAGCACCCCTGGGACGAGATGCAAATTGAGGTTCAGACGCATGCGCGGGTCGGCGGTGAATAACGGAATTATCGCGCACAGACCCAGCACGGCCCATGCGGCGGCGCCTCTAAACGGAGACCGGGAACGGTTCCAGCCGCGATAACTCTTCGATCCCTGAAATGTTGCAAGCAGGTAGAAAGCGAGGATCAACGCGAACGCGTAAACGACCGTCCCCATGTAGGGTGTGAATTGGCGAATCCAAATGACCTCGAGCGCCATGCTGACGAAGCCGGTGAGGAAGAGCAGCCAAAGATTCAGTCGTCCGCCCGGACGAGGAAGCGGATTTGGGTCAGAAGACGTTCTGGCGGGTTGTCGCCGCACAACCCGCGGAAAGCGAGGGGGAGCGGCTCAGGATCAGAACCGTGGCGGCGAGAAGACCGTTGAGAAGAGCTGTGAAATACAGGGTTCGCCGGAATCCGAGGAGTTCGAAGAGAACGAAAGCGGGGACCAGCGTTCCCACCGCGGCGCCAAGAACGTTCGCCAGGTACAGAAAACTGAAAGAGCGCTCGCGATCCTCGCCAAGGCTTTTCCGCATCGCCGACATCACGAACGGCAGCGTCGCTCCCATGCAAGTGCACCAAGGCAGGAGAACGATGGTGACCAACGCTCCGGAGACAAAATAAAGGGGGAGCGAGCTCAGACCCGTCGCGTTCTGGATCCGCTCGAAAACCAGCCGGCCCCAGGAGAGTAGAGGAACCACCGCAACGCCGGAGATACCGATCAGCAGTTCCAGTCCGGCGTACAGGCGCAATGCGCGGGCCGCGGAAGATGTCTCCAGGCGGCGGACGAAAATTCCGCCTCCCCAACTGCCCAAACCCAGACCCGCCATGAATACCGAGAGGACGATCGATACCATCGGCGTGGTGACGCCGAAATTGGCCATGGCGATGCGCAACCATGCGATTTCGTAGACGAGGCTGCACGCGCCGGACACAACAAAGAAGAGGAAATACCAGTGTCGAAGCGCGGGGGAGTTGCGCTCACGGCTGAACTCAGGGGCCGATGTACCGGCCCGGTTTTCCGCACGGTGCGGGATGGTATCCGTTGCTTGCGTTCGCATCGATAAACCGCGTACATGAGCGCGCCGAGTGGCACGCTCTCGGATGCCTCTCAAAGGCAGAGCTACCGTAGCACAGGGCGTAAAGGGATGGTCCGATTTCCGCGCTGCGTGTGCCCTGAAAACATCAGCCTCGTCCTGGCCGGGGAGGATTGATGCGATCAGCGCAGCGGGCGGGGGAGATTCGCTGTCGCTTTCTATCGGTTAATGGCAGGAGCGGGTCAAGAGGGGCAAATCGAGTTGACGAGGGACGGTCAGGTGTTAGAGTCGTGCCGCTTGGAGAGATGCTTGGGGTTGGTGATGGTGAGTGGAATGGCCGTTGAGCGAGTCCGAGCGTGGGTTCCCGTCTCCGTTTTTGGGGGGGGCTTGGCCTACCTCTTCTTCGGGGTGTTCCAACCGCTCAGGCCTTTTGACGAGGGGTTGGTGCTCGTCGGAGCGGAACGCATCCTGCATGGGGCGGTTCCCTACCGCGATTTCGCGGCGTACTACACTCCGGGCCAGTTCTATACCCTCGCCGCGATCTTTCATGCTTTCGGCTCGTCAGTTCTTGTCGAGAGGGTTTGGGACACGCTGGTGCGATTCGGGATCTGCGTCCTGGTATTTCTCATCGCACGACGCCTTGCCCCGGGCAGAGCCGCCTACCCCCCCTTTTTCATTACGTTGCTCTTCCTTGGCTGGTGCGGGTTTTATGGCTACCCAGTCATTCCAGCAATGTTCTGTGCGCTCATGGCAATCTTCCTTCTGTTGCGAGATTGGCCCGAGAACAGGTCGTGGTGCCTGCTTCTCGCCGGGCTCGCGGCAGGCTTCTCCGCCTTTTACCGCCAGGATGTGGGCGCCTACGCGATTGCCAGCGGCGCCATCGCGTTGCTCATTGCGGGAGCCGGGGCACGACAAGACTCCACATCCGCCCGTGTTACCACGATAAATCGCCTGATGCCCCTCGTATGGTACGGGCTCGGCACTTGCCTCGTTGCGGTGCCCCTGGTCGTCTACTTCGTGTCGAAAGTCCCGGCCAGTGAGTTGTGGGCTGACTTCATGAAGCTTCCGCGGCTGCAGATCCAGTTCCGCTCGGTGCCGCTTCCCCCGGTTATCCCGAGCAGGACGCTTCTCTTTTCAAGCATAGCGCTGGATGAAACTTGGTTCTTGTTCTATGTGCCCGTGGCCATCCTTGCGATCACCTGGGCCAACCTTGCTCGCAGGACCTTAAGGCGGGCAACCGGACCGAAGGCTGATGGACAACATTTCGCGGAGGTCCTCCTCACGTTGTTTGGGTCGCTGCTCCTCGTTACAACCGTTACCCGAGCAGACCCCATCCATTGCCTGGCTCCCACGATTCCCGCGGCCATACTGCTCGTCCCGCTGCTTCAGGAATGGCCCCGTTGGCAAACTTGGGGAGCGCCGTCACTCGCTGTTTGCCTGGTGGTCCTCGCCGTTCCGTATGGAGCGAGCCCGGTGGTTCGATGGGGCCTCAACCTTCGGGCTTGCCCGCCCTGGGGACCCGCTTCGTCGCTCCCCCGAGCTCGTCTTTTTCGTGTGCCGGCGGATCAGGAGGCGGCCATCCGGTTCATTCAAGCGCATGTGCCCGAAAGCCAAGCTATTTTCGTGGGAAACACTCAGCAGCGGAGAGTGTATGCCAACGACGCGCTGTTCTATTTCCTTGCCGATCGGCAGCCCGGGACTCGCTATGAGGAATTCGAGCCTGGGGTGGTCACTGTGGCTTCGGTCCAACGGGAAATGGTTCGTGAACTGCAGGGCAACCACGTTGACTGGGTCGTCTTGTTTTCCGGGTTCGAATCCAGTGTGCGGAAGATGTCTTCTGCCGAGGAGGGATCAGACGTTCTGGACCACTTCCTTCGGAGGGGATACGAGGAGGTCGAAAAGTTCGGCCGCTACTCCGTTCTCGAAAAAGACGAGGGATCGAACCACGCCAACGCCCAGACTGCTCCGACATGCAGTGGCGCAAATCCAAGCACTCCCTGGGCCCGAGCACCCGACGCCTTGCCTTGCCGTAGTTCGGTTTATCAACTCGCAGCTTTTTCCTCTTTACATGCCTCGTGATTAGACCGACGGCGGCGACCGTGACTGGGAGGAAAAGGGCTGGCGGGAAGCTGGGCCTTGGTCTTCCCCGACGTGGTACCCTCTTTGCGAATTGAGCCTGAAACAATGAAACAGGAGTGGAAGAAAGTCGCGATTGTTGGCGGCTGCGGGCATGTGGGCCTGCCGCTCGGGCTGGCCTTTGCCGCGCGCGGGGTCAACGTGACTCTGCTCGACCTCGACGCCGCAAAAGTGGACATGGTGAACGCCGGCCAGATGCCCTTCCAGGAACGAGGCGGCGAGGAATTACTCCGGCAGGTTGTGGGCAAGACCCTCTTTGCCACGCTTGACCCCGGATGCTTGCGGGAGGCGCAGGCGGTGGTGACTGTCATCGGCACGCCGGTCGACCGCCATCTGAATCCCACGCTGAATGAGCTTTACCGTGGCGTGGACGACGTGCTCCAGCACGTTGCGGATGGCACCCTGTTTGTCCTGCGCAGCACGGTCTATCCAGGCGTAACGAAGCTGGCTCACGACCGAATCAGCTCCCTTGGCAGGAGAATTCCGTTGGCCTTCTGTCCGGAGCGGATCGCCGAGGGGAAGGCGCTCGAAGAACTCGAAAATCTGCCGCAAATCATTTCCGCGTTCGACCCTGAAGCGATGGCTATGGCGCGGGAGCTGTTCCTGTTGATCGCGCCGACGGTGATCGAGTTGGATCCGATCGAGGCGGAACTGGCGAAGCTGTTCACGAACAGTTGGCGATACCTGAACTTCGCAATTTCGAACCAGTTCTACATGATCGCGCAGAACTACGGCCTCGATTTCTACAGAATTTATGACGCGGTCACTCGTGACTACCCGCGCATGAAGGGATTCAACCGTCCGGGCTTCGCTGCCGGTCCCTGCCTCCTCAAGGACACCTTGCAACTTGCGGCCTTCTGCAACAACAGCTTTTTCATGGGCCACGCTGCGATGCTTGTGAACGAAGGACTGCCGAATGCCATCGTCGCCGAGTTGCGAGAGGGCGGCGTCGAGCGGCAGTGTGTGGCCATTCTGGGCATGGCTTTCAAAGGCGATTCCGACGACAAGAGGGAGAGCCTGTCTTACCGGCTGCGCAATCTGCTTTCGCTCTACGCAAAAGAAGTGATATGCACCGACCCCTACGTTTCTGACCCGACCCTGGTGCCGCTCGACGCCGCGCTCGGGAAAGCCGACGTGATCGTGCTGGGAGCACCGCACACCGCCTATCGTGGGCTAAGCCTGCCTCCGGGGAAGAAAGTCGTCGACATCTGGAACTTCTGGGACCGAGCGGAGCGTGCTGGGGTGCGCTCGTCGGAGCTCTCAAATAAACAGGCTGAGTGAGACGGTGGACATGAAAATCCTGGTGACGGGCGCTTCGGGCTTCATTTCCGGATACCTGGTGGAAGATTTACTCCGGGCGGGCCACCAAGTTATTGGGCTCGACAATTTCAGCAAATACGGGCCCGTTCCCAAGTCCTACGACAACCATCCTAACTACCGGTTCGTGCAAGGCGATGCGAAAGATGTCGCCCTGCTGAAGGATCTCCTGAGTGACTGCGACCATTTCGTCGCCGGGGCGGCGATGATCGGCGGCATCAGCTACTTTCATGCTTACGCTTATGACCTGCTGGCCGAAAACGAAAGAATAACCGCGGCCGCGTTCGACGCCGCCCTCCACGCCCATAAGCAGTGCAAGCTCCAGAAGATCACCGTTGTTTCCTCGAGCATGGTCTTTGAGAATACGAACGAGTTTCCGACCCCGGAGGGCGCGCAGTTGCATTCGCCGCCGCCGAGTTCAACGTACGGTTTTCAGAAGCTCGCGACCGAGTATTTCGCTCGGGGCGCGTGGGAGCAGTACCAACTGCCGTACACAATCGCTCGTCCTTTCAACTGCGTGGGAGTGGGCGAGAGCCGGGCTCTCGGCGACGAGACGATCACCAGCGGCAACGTGAGCCTGGCCATGTCCCACGTGCTCCCCGACCTCGTGCAGAAGGTCCTGAAAGGCCAGGACCCGCTGCACATCCTCGGCTCCGGCACCCAGCTTCGCCACTACACCTACGGCGGCGACGTGGCCTGTGGCATCAGGCTTTGCGTCGAGAGCCCGGCAGCCCAAAACGAGGACTTCAACATCTCCACGCCCGTGAAGACAACTGTTCTCGAGTTGGCCGAGCTTGTCTGGCGAAAAATCCATGGGGGCTCAAAGCCCTTCCGCTACGTCTCGGACGTTCCCTTTCCGTATGACGTGCAAGTGAGATCACCCGATGTCTCCAAGGCCGAACGACTGCTTGGCTTCCGGGCAGCGACGAGCCTCGAGACGGTTCTGGACGAAATGGTTCCCTGGATTCGCGAGCAGATCGAGCAAGGGCGGATCTGAAAGGCAAGATGAGCAATCTGGACCTTGAACGCACCTATCTCCTCCGTTTCGAGGGCGAGGAGGAGCAGCGTAGACAAGTGTGGTCGGTTCTGACGGAGCAATTTTTCTCCCAATGGATTCGGCCGACGGACACCGTGGTCGACTTGGGATCCGGCTATTGCGAATTCATCAACTCAGTGCGAGCTGGCGCTCGATACGCGCTGGACATGAACCCGGCGACACGTTCGCTTGCAGCGCCAGGAGTGAACGTGCTGGAGCAGGACGCGGCAGCCGCCTGGGATCTGCCTGCTGATTCCGTGGATGTGATCTTCTCCAGCAACTTCCTCGAGCACATGCCCACGAAAGCGGCGGTCTCCAGCGCGCTTTCGGAGGCCCGGCGCGTCTTACGGCCCGGCGGACGCTTGGTCGCCATGGGTCCGAACATTCGATTTTGCTATGACGTTTATTGGGATTATTTCGACCATTACGTACCTCTGAGCGACCGCTCGCTGGCCGAGGCTCTACTTGTGGCTGGGTTTGACCTTGAGGAGGTCGTGCCGCGCTTTCTTCCGTACACAATGAAGGGAAGGTTGGCGCGGGCGCCCCTGCCGTTCTCGCTGCATCTCCTGTTGCTCAGGGCCTATTTGCGGTGTCGGCCAATGTGGGGCCTGATCGGAAAACAGTTTCTCGTTGTGGCTCGGAAAACCGATGATCTTACCGCTCACCATCGTCGTACCCGTATATAACGAATCCGAGAATTTCCCCCACTTCTGGGAAGAGCTCAAATCGGCGGTGAATTCTGACTACGAGGTCATCGTGGTCTACGACTTCGACGAGGACAGCACGGTGCCGGTGGTTCGGGCGCTCATCGACGACGGCGCGACGAACCTGCGCCTGGTGAAAAATACTGTCCGGCGCGGCGTCGTCGGAGCGATCTGCACCGGTTTCAACACGGTGAGCGAGGGCCCGGTTCTTGTCGCCATGGCTGATCTCTCCGACGACCTCGCGTTGGTCGATCGGATGCTCGAACTCTATCGCCACGGATATCGATTGGTCGCGGCAAGCCGATACATGCCCGGCGGAAAGATCATCGGAGGACCGCCGCTGAAGAAGAATCTTTCCCGGCTCGCGGGGCTAAGCCTTCACTGGCTGCGTGGAGTCCCGACCCGGGACGCGACGAACGCCTTCAAGCTCTACGACGCATCCCTGCTGAGGACTATCAAAATCGAGAGCACTGCCGGCTTCGAGATCAGCCTCGAAATTACCGTGAAAGCCTTCCTGGCCGGCTGGCCAATGGTTGAACTTCCAGCGACCTGGCGCGACCGCACGCGGGGCAAGTCGCGGTTCCGTCTGTGGGCTTGGCTACCCCGGTACCTGAGGTGGTATTTCCTCGCGTTCCGGCCACGACGCGCACAACCGCCTTGTCCCCGTACTGCTGGGGGCTAGGTTTTCGCGTCTAAGGGGTGGGGCCGGTGGTTCGCCTAGCCCAGTTCCAGCGACGGTTCAACTGCGCCTTGCTGACTCACGGCTTCCACCTCACCTCGAATTTGCCGATTGTTGCGGAAGCGGGATAGCGGGCATCGAGCAGGGCGCGGAGGCCTGGCTGGATTTTTCCGGCTAGGGTGCGATCGCCTGGGCCGAGGACGACGAGGTTGACGTTGTGGCTCTTGAGCGTGCGCAGGATGCGCTGGTCGCGGGCGATGGGGTTGAGGAAGTCGGGATCGAGGAGGTCGGAAATTGTGGGGGTGGGGTTGTCGAAGCCGGAGAGGAAATAGACGGCGGGGACGTCGGGCGTCGCGTAGATGTAGGGTCCCTTGGCATGCGCGCGGACGAACGGAATCAGCGCCCGGTACTGCTCGGCGAGCGGAGCGGGAACGCGGATGCCTCCCGCACGCGGCAAGCCGAGCGTTTGCATGGGAGGCGATTGCCGCGGCGGGACGTGGAGACCCAGAAAGTAGCCCGGCGTGTGCAGGCAAACGGCATAGAGGAGGTAAAAGACCAGAACGGAGCCGATTGCCACTCGCTCGGGCCGCGCACGCAGCGCGAGAAGAGCGCCGGCCGCGAGAATCACCAGCGGAGCCGCATACTCAAAATAGATGGCCACGGAAAAGGGGAACTGAATTAACGCACACAGAGCGGCCGCGGAGACCAGCAAAAACGTTTGCTGGCGTTTCCTCTCCGTGAGAGCGGCAGAGCGGCGCAGGCACAGCGGCACCGCGAGCGCGAGAACGGGAACCAGGAGCGGCGGCGAGTAGCCGACGAACGCGTACATCCCGAGCCATTTCCAGGCCGCAAAAAGCAGAGCGGCCAGCACGACCGGCCCCGCCCACCGCGCGAGCCGGCGAGCGAAGCGACCCGCGTCGAGCGCTCCGACAACGATCAGCGCCGCCGGCAAAAGACCCACGAGCGCCGCGACGGAAATCGCATCGTACGCCGACCAATGCGTGCGCACCGCCGGCTGGATAAAAACTCCCGTGAACCAGGCGCGCAGCGCTCCCCGGCTGGCGAACCACAGCAGGAAAACAAGGACTGGAGCCAGCGCCCCGGCCAGGAATGGCAGCGTCTCACGGAACAAATGGCCGAAGCGGGCGGGACTCGATCCCCACGGTGCACGCCAGGCTTCCCAGAGCAGAAACGCAACCAGGCACGCGCTCGGGAGAACGAATTGGAAAAAGTCACCGGCCGTCGGGCGCTGAGCGATGAGGCTGGTCAGCAAGGCGAGAAACAGGGTCAGCCCGCCGGTCACAAACAGAGGATAGGCAATGCCGCCGCGGTCCGCCTCCGCCTCGCCGTTCCGCGCAACCAACTGCTCGCGAAACACAAAAAACAGGAGGGCCGCCGCAATGAAATAAAGGCCGGAAATTTTCAGCAGGAACGAGAGACCGCCGCAGAGACCCGCAAGCCAAAGCCACTTGCCCCGCTTGATTTCCACATAGCGGAGCAGGGCCAGCACGCCCCACGTGGCGAAGTACAGGTTGTACCAGGATGGCATCGCCTCCGGATAGTTGGGGACGCTCCAGGCCACGGCGAGCAGCGTGACCGCACCAGCGGCGACCGGAGCCGCAAAACGACGCGCGATGAAATAGAGCGACGGCACCCAGCCGAGAAAGAACAGGAAGAGGGGGATGCGCAGGCTGAAGAGATTCACTCCGGAGAGACGAAAGGCCAGGGCGTCGAGATAGGGAAGCGCTCCGGTGTAGAGATCGCCGAAATCGCGATGCGGCACCTGGCCGTGCAGCGTTCGGAGCGCCTCCTGCGCCAGCATTCCCGCGTCGAAGGCGGTCCATCCCTGGCGCAGGTACATGGCCAGATAGGCCGCGCTGGCCACCCAAACGACCGCCAGGACGAGCCAGCCGGGCCGGGTTTCGCGAAACGGCCCCGCTGTTTCAGAAGCGAGCGCGCGATCGGTGCTCGCGCGAGCTTCTGGCGGGTCGGTTGCCGCGCCTCCGGCGGCAGCGGTGGCATTCGTTTGCGATGGCGTGATGCTCTTCATGGACGCGAGCTGCATCTTCCCGGAAGTCCCCGAGCGAAATCACCGTAGCACAGGCCGAAAAGGGCCACATGCAGATTCTCGGGACGCGTGCGTAGGGAATCATCCCGGCGTGGAAGGCGCGGGCGGGATGCGCTCAACGGTTTTGCGCGGCGGGGCGTTGCAGGCAGCCGGGCGCCGCCGGGGTCTGGAAGCAGCGCAGATCGTAGATACGAAGATGGCCGTTTTCGCTCTCGAAGACCACCGGCAAGCCGCCGAGCATCTGGTTCTCTCGGTGGAGAAGTATCTTCCGGTCATCGCCCAGCTCGACATCGAAATCGGTTTTGGAAACGAGCCAATAACCGGCGGAGACATGGCGTGCGACATCACCGAGATGCTCCGCGTCGCGGCGGGCATAGGCGGGGTCGTTGTCGTAGGCGCTGGCGGTCGAACAGGCGATGGGGCGAATGGCCTGACGGCCGGTGTAGAGGTAGAGGAGAACGTCGTCGTAGGCGATGAAGCGGGACTCGGGAGGCGTGCGGGCGGCGATCCAGCGATAGGCCTGTTGCGTTTCCGCAAGAAGCGAGCGCCGGGCGGCCGTGAGGGCCGATAGTTTTTTCGGAGCCAAGTAAGCGCAGTTTGCCACTGCGCATCCCGCCAAGGCGAGAAGAGCAACGCCGAGAGCCGCGGCTTGGGCACGTTTAGCCGCCGACCCGGCGCGCGAGAAAGCTTTCGAGACATGCAGGGCGATTTCGCGGAAGACGAGAACGAGTCCTCCGAACAGCAGCGGGACGAACGGAACGAGAAAGCGCTGGGGCGGAAATGGCCACGGGAGAACCATGGCGAGGTAGAAGAGGAAGACGCCGTGGATGGCTTTCCAACCCGCCCGGCGGAAATGAAGAACGATTCCCGCCCATGTCCCGATCGCCACAAGGCTCCCGACGACGACGCTGAAAAATGCGCCGCGGTTTGCCAGCGGGAAGAGAAGAAAAATTCCCGGCTCGACGAGGACGCTCAGGAAATTCTTCAGCAGCACGGCGCGCTGCGTGGCCCAGTCGGGGACGAAATGCCGCCACTGACCAACATAGCTGGTGTAGAAGGCGAGCGTCTGCGTCCAGCCGAGAGGAAGAGACGCCGAGCCCGTGTGTGGCGCCAACGCGCGAAACAGGGGCGGTAACACCCAAGGCAGCGAAACCGCGCCTCCCACCAGGCAGATCAACGCCGCTCGCCGCCAGCCGCGCCGAAGCAGCGCGACGAACGCAATCCCCGCAACGATCATCACGCCCACCGTGCGCAGGCCCACCGAAATGCCGGCCAGCGCGCCGGCAAGCGCCATCCACGCCCAGTGACCGTCAGGCTCGAGCGCCCGGTCGGCGGCGAGAGCGGCCGTAAGCGCGAGCGCGCCGAAGGGCAGATCGCTCAGGACGCTTCCTCCGAGCAGCAGGGTGAAGAAATTGAAGGCGCAGAGCGCGGTGACGACAAGCGCCCAGGACGGGCTCAGTCCAAACGTTCTTTTTGCCAGTAGAAAGCATGCCAACAGGAACCAGCAGGCGAAGAAGACGCTCAACCCGATCGCAGGAACGAGGTTGGCGGGAAAGGATGGATTCCAGCGCCAGATCCAGGAGAGCAGCCACGGGTAGAGCTCCGGATATTTCAGGGTGGTCAATCCACCCGGGAAACTGGGAAGAACATAACCCTGGCCGGAGGCGAGCGCTTTGGCCGAGGCGAAATACATCGCATCGTCCTGCAAGCCGCCGAAATTTGCCGCCGGATGGATTCGGATGATTGCGACGACGAAGACGATCAGGATGACGGCAAGGAGGAGCCACGGCCAGCGGCCCTCAGGCTTCGTGGCCGGGTTCGAGGGCGCGAGTTGCTGCGTCAACACCCCGGCGTCGGCGGCTGGACATTGCGAGTGTGGTGGGCCGGCGGCATTCATGATTGCAAGCTGGCCAGGCGCGGATCGCCAGCCGGTCGAGACAGTACCGTAGCACAATCATGGGAATCCTGTGGCTGCCTTTCATAGCGCGAGTTTCCGGCAGTGAGCGAGCTTCGCCCGAAACTTTCTTTCACCCAATTTCGAAGGGCTCGCCATCCTTCGCTCGATCGAGAACGACGAGGGATTCGATGTGCGGCGTCTGGGGATAGAAATCGAAACCGGAAAACTCGGTCACGCGATAGGCGGGGCCCAGCAAGGCGATGTCGCGGGCCTGGTTTGCGGGATTGCAGGAAAGATAGAGGATGCGGCGGGGGCGCTTGCGCGCTAGCGCCGCGACGAGTTTCGGGTGCAGCCCTGTGCGCGGCGGATCGGCCACCACCACGTCCGTCCCGGAGACCAGATCCTCGGCGCAATCTTCCACCCGCGCCGCGCGCGGATGGTAATTTTCGGCGCCGATCTGCTGCCGGTTGCGTTCTGCCCATTCGATTGCCGCCGGGTTCGATTCCACGGCGAGAATCTCCGCGGCGCGGTCGCGCAACGCGAGGCCGATCGAGCCGACGCCGCTGTACAGCTCGACGATGCGCCCGGTCTCCGGCACGTGGCGGCGAATCTCCTCGACGGCGCGGGAGAACACCTCGACGTGGTTCTGAAAAAAGCCGTCGAGCGGGAAGGCGAGGTCGAGCCCGGCAACGCGCTCGGTGAGCTGTTGCGCGCCGCGACGGAAGAGGACCTTTGTCGCCACCGACGCGGGCGAAAGCGGATCGCTGTAGAAGACGGCGTGTCCGGCGCTGCGCTCGAGCGCAAGATCGCACGCGCTGAAATCCTCTTCCATCACGTAGAGTCCCAGGATCACCTCGCCCGTCGCGGCGCTCCCGCGCACCACGAGGCTCTTGACCGTCTTCTCGCCGATGCCTCGCTCGGCCAGGCGCTCGACCACTTCGAGCGCGGCGGCGTTCATCGCGGCGCTGCCCAGCAGGCAGCCTTCGGGCAGAGGAACTTTGCGGAACGGGCTGCCGCGCTCGTGAAAGGCCAGGCGCAGCCGCCCCGCGTCCTCGGTGAAATTGAATTCGAGCTTGTTGCGGTAGCCCCAGGTGGTTTCGGCGGCGACAAATGCGGAGAGCGGAATGCCGGGAAAAAGCTCCTCGAGAATCCGCCGTTTCGCGCGCACCTGCGCGGCCTCGTTCATCACCTGCCACGGCGAGCAGCTCAGGTAATGCGCCTCGCGCGGCGGAATTCGATCGGGCGAAGCGTGCAGGATCTCTTCGAGGCGGCAGACGAGCGCTCCCTTCTGCTTCCGCAGCGGCCACACGCGCGCACGCTCGCCCGGCAGCACGCCCCACACCACCGCCGTCCTGCCGCCGGGCATCTCCGCGGCCGCCATGCCGTGCGGCGTCATCCGATCGAATTCGAGTTCGAGTGGCTCGCTCATGTGGATCGCGAAACCCTAGCATGCCATTCCTTCGGCAAATCAGCGACCTAGCCCGGATTTCTCACGACGATGCGAGCGCACGAGGGCGGGAACGCCGCTTCTGGTTGTGAATTGCAGGTTTCCGGTCGCGACGCGTATCGCCGGTGAATGGTCGCTTCGATGCGCAGTGAAAAACGCCGGCGGGTCCCGACAAAGGGCGCCGGGATGCAAACGGCGCAACGCCGGCGCTACAGGATGCACTGGCTTGCGTTGGGGGGCACAGCAGAAAAAGCGCACAGGCAGGAGTGCCTGTGCTACGGGGATGGACAGGCGCGAGGAGAGTTTTGCGTCGTGGGGCGCGGACGGGAAATCCTGTCAGAAATGCGGGCTAGCCATGTTGGCGGAAAAACCCCAGGCGCAAGTACGGTCCGATGCCGACGATACGGACCGCCCCGTATCCGTGAAGGCATCGGGGCGGAGCCTGGAGCACCCAGGGCCTTGCCCTTCGTGGGGCGCAGGAGCGGTTTGACGATATCTGTTCCGGCGTGCCTACGTCGCTCGAAGTCCAAATTGCCCGCCCGTTTCCCCGCAAGGTATCCTTTAATCACGTAATCACGGGGTGTCCAATCGTATCCGCTTCACCGCCATCGTGCCGCCACCGTGGGCGAAGGGCGGAGGGGGACGCATGCAACTCGACCGATTCGAAGTGCCCGGCCTGTCTCACTATTCCTACGCGGTGGGCTCGCGTGGGCGGCTGGTAGTTGTCGATCCGAAACGCGATATCGACACCTACCTCGAATACGCCGCGGAACGCGACGCGCAGATCACTCACATCCTCGAAACGCACATCCACGCCGATTACGCTTCCGGCGCGCGCGAGCTGGCCCAGGCCACCGGCGCCGAACTCCATCTGAGCGCGTACGATGAGGGCGAAGACTACGTCTACCAGTTCCCCCATCAGCCCATGCGCGAAGGCGACCGGCTCGAAATCGACGGCCTGACGATCTCCGCTTTGCACACGCCCGGCCACACGCCCGAGCATCTCTCGTTCCTGCTCTACGAAGCCGGCCATGGCAGCCACCCGCTCGCCATGCTCTCCGGCGATTTCCTCTTCGTCGGCTCGCTTGGCCGGCCCGACCTGCTCGGCGAAGCGTCAAAGCGCCGCCTGGCTGAGATGCTCTACGAAAGCCTGCACCAGAAAATTCGCGATCTCCCGGACGGCGTAGAGATCTATCCGGCGCACGGCGCCGGCTCGTTCTGCGGCAGCGGGATGAGCGACCGGCCGCAATCGACGCTCGGTTACGAGCGCGCCTCGAATATTTTCTTCGGGGACCCTGACAAGGAGACGTTCGTTCAACACATTCTTTCGACCGTTCCGCCATTCCCGGATTATTACCGCCGCATGAAGCGCGTGAATTCGGAAGGACCGAAGCTGCTCGGCGGCCTTCCGGGCGACCACGCGATGGAACCCGAGGAATTTCGCGAGCTGATGGAGCGCGAGGAGGCGATCGTCGTGGATCTGCGGCGCCCGGAAACCTTCGGCGGAGCGCACATCCCCGGGTCGCTGAGTATCGGTGCGGGTCCGGCTTTCGTCACCTGGGCGGCGTGGGTGGTTCCCTACGACCGGCCGATTCTGCTGGTGGCCGAGCCCGGAACGGATCCCGAATCGGCGCGGCGCGCGTTGGTGCGCGTGGGCCTCGACGACGTTCGCGGCTGGCTGAAGGGCGGCCTGCCCGCGTGGATGGAAAAGGGATGGGAAATGGCGGAACTCGAGCAGGTCTCGACGGCGGAACTCGACGCGCGGCGCCGCCTCGGCGCGACGATCGTCGACGTCCGCAGCGACCAGGAATGGGCCGCCGGCCACATCCCCGGCTCGCTCCACATCATGTGCGGCCAGTTGCCGCAGCGCCTCGAGGAATTGCCACGCGACGGCTCGCTCCATCTCATCTGCGCCACCGGCTACCGCTCGAATATCGCCGCCAGCCTGCTCCGCCGCGCCGGCTTCAGCGAGGTAGCCAACGTCACTGGTGGCATGTCTGGCTGGCAGCAGCGCGGGCTGCCGATCGAAACCGGAGCTTGAGGCCCGCACAGTCAAGGGCGCCGGCTTGCGTTGGTGGAACAGGAGAAAGAGCGCACAGGCAGGAATGCCTGTGCTACGAAGCCCCGAGCCCGAAGACTTCGACGGCGTTATCGTGCAGCAGCTTGCGCTTGACCTCTTCCTTCAAGCCGAGCTGCTCCACCTGCGCGAGACTCTCCTTCCACGGCAGACCGTTCGTTCCCCAGAGGCACCGGTCGCGCCCCAGCCGGCTATTGAGAAATTGCACGATCTGAGGCGACAGGTATTTCGGCATCCACGCGTCGATACCGAACCAGATGTTGTCCCACTTGTAGCAGACCGAGAGCAGCTCATCGACCCAGGGCCAGCCCGTGTGCGCCCCGATCAGTTTCAAATTCGGGAAGTCGCACGCGACGCGATCGAGCAGCATCGGCCGGCCGCCCTCGCTGGGCATCGCTTCGAGCACGTGCCCCACTTGCAGGGAAACCGGCACGCCGAGCCCTTCGCACAGCGCGTACATCGGGTACATCTTGCGATCGTCAATCCCGATGTCGAAGCCGTAGATGTGAACGTAGACGCCCTTGAAGCCGTGTTTCGTGACCGCGGTTTCGATTTCTTTCAGGCTCTCGCGGATGCGGAACGGGTTGTAGCCGGCCAGGCCAACGAAGCGATCCGGATAGCGCTCGGTGTACTGGAGCACCTCGTCGAGCTGCGTGTCCATGTACATCCACTTGCGCCAGTAGGACCACATCTTGCACTGCGTGATGAAGACCTTCTGGACGTTGGCCTCGTCCATCAAGGCCAGCATCGCTTCGATCGAAGGGTAGCGGGGAAGGCCGCCAATCGCGCGTTCCATGCGGCAGAGCAGTTCGCCCTTCTTGGCCTCGTCCCATTTCCGCATGAACTCTTCGGTGGCGACGTAATACATGAAGTCGATGGCAGGAATTGTGCTAGACGTTTGCATCTCTCCTGGGAAGCGTAGGACCGGAATGAAATCGGCGCACGGACCAAAGTCACAGCACGCGCGGGCGAGGGAGCGCTCGCCCCTCTGAACCTCGATGCCGTCCGCCGCCAGGTCCGGCGCCATTGTATCAGGCACAGGGAAAGGGCGACAATCCTTCCAAGGGAACGAATCCGGAGGCAAACCGATGAAATGGACCCGAGCCGAACGTGAATTCCTCGAAACCGCGCGCGTCGCCCGCCTGGCGACCGCCGCGCCCGACGGCGCCCCGCACGCCGTGCCCATCTGCCCGTACTTCGAAAAGGGTCTTTTCTATCTGGGCACCGACCGCGAAACCGCCAAGGTGCGCAATATTCGCGCGAACCCCCGCGTCGCGCTCGTCTTCGACGATTACACCGAGGATTGGCGCCATCTGCGCGGCGTGCTCGTCGAGGGCGAAGCGCGCGTCGTCGCGGGGCGAGCTTTTCGTTTCGTGCGCGCCCGCCTCTACCGGAAATTCCCACAGTACGAGGCGATCGCCCCGCTCACCGAGCGCGATGCGGTAGCGCTGGTCATCACGCCGCGGCGAAAAGTGAGCTGGGGATTCTAACCGGAATTTCTTACGAGGAATCCGGGCGCAGCGGGGGAACGATTGTGTAGATGCGGGCTTCAGCCCCAGCTCCTGTCCGCCGGGGCGGCCAGGTGCCGCCCTGAAGGGCGGCTCTACAACAGATTCGGACGGCATCGGGCGCGCGCGAGGAGGATCGGTTTCTTTCCGTCCGCGGCTCCCGGGAATCAGGCAGGGTTCACGGTTTCTGCGGAGCGGATTTCGAGGACTTGCTTTCGGCAGGGCCGACGGCCCTGTCGCGGGGACTTCACGCAAAGCCGTTGTCGCCGTACGCCTCGATCATCCGTTTTTCGGATGAGGTGATCTGATCCCACATCAACCTGCCGGCCAGAGCCGGCCGCTTGTGGCGGACGGCGTCGACGATGTCCAGATGCTCGGCAGTGGCTTCGTCGGGATCGAGGCCGACGTCGAGCCCGAGGTACAACGGGCGCTGGATCTGGTCGAGCACGGAGATCACGGTCGCTTCGAGCCGCGAGTTCCGGGCGGCGTGCGCCAATTGCCGGTGGAAGGCGGTGTTGTAGAGCAGATACCGCATGTAGGTTTTGCGCTCGCCCGGCTGATAGCTCAATTCGGCCAGGATCAGCAGCCGCGCGATCTCATAGGGCCGCACGTGCTCGGCGGCGAGCGCCGCCGTTCTCGATTCGACGATCCGGCGCATCTCGGTGAGTTCGCGAATGTCGGCCAGGGTGAAGGGAGCGACGGAGTAAATCTGCGGGCCTTCCTCGCGAACCAGGCGTTCGGGCATCAAACGGCGGCAGGCGTCGCGAAGCAGTTCGGGCGTGACGCCGATCTCGCCCGAAAGCGTCTTTTCCTGCAGGCGGCTGCCGGCGGCCAGCTGGCAGGTAAGGATACGGCTCTTCAGCTCGTAGTACGCACGCTCAGCGGGTGTCTTGTAAGGCCGGGACATGTCGTGGCTCGCCGCGAGCGAAGAGGGCTGTCCCCGTGTTCGCATCGTTTTCCCCGGAAAAGATATGCCTGTTCGTATACCGTATCCAACGTGTGTACGTCAACGAATTCTTTCCAGGCTTCGAGCGGGGATGGGCGTCCCGATTGCCTCGCGGCCGGCAACCCCATTTCCCTCAGCGCCCGGGGGCGCTCAGGCGGAGAGCAGTTGGTCGAGCGCGCGCCGCGCCGCTTCCTCATCATCCGCGTCGATCACGATGCGGCCTGCGTCGATCCGCTCGCGGCGCCGCAGAATGTAATCGGGATCCTTCAATTGGTGGCCGGTAAGAATGACGACCACCTCCGCGCCTGCCGGAATCCGTCCCGCCTGGCACAGCTTGCGCACTCCCGCGACGCTCGCCGCCGACGCCGGCTCGCATCCGATGCCGTCGGAGGCCAGCGCCGCCTTCGCCTCTTCGATCTCCCGGTCGCTCACCGCCTCCACCATGCCGGCGGTCCATTCGAGTTCGCGCCGCGCCTTCGGCCAGTTCGCCGGCCGCCCAATGCGAATGGCGCTGGCTTCAGTCTCGGGATGCTCCACCGGCTCGATGGCTTCTCCCGTGTTCCAGTGCCGGTAAAATGGCGCCGCGCCCGCCGCCTGCACCACGACGAGCCGCGGCGCCCGATCCATCACGCCGAGCGTAATGAGTTCCCGCAGCCCTTTGCCCATCGCCGAGACGTTGCCCAGATTGCCGCCCGGAAGCGCCAGGAAATCCGGCGCGCGCCAGCCGCGCTGCTCGAGCAGTTCCGCCACCGCCGTCTTCTGCCCTTCGAGGCGAAACGGATTCGTCGAGTTCACCAGGTACAGCGCGCTCCCGGCGGCCACCGCGCGCAGCACGCGAAACGCGTCGTCGAAACTGCCGCGCACCTCGATCACGCGCGCACCGAATTCGATTGCCTGCGCCAGCTTCGCCACGGCGATTGCCTGAAAGGGCACAAACATCACCGCCGCCAGTCCCGCCCGCGCCGCGTAGGCCGCCATCGACGACGACGTGTTCCCCGTCGACGCGCAAGCCACCACCCGCGCCCCGTTCGCCGCCGCCGCGCTGATGCACGCCGTCATCCCCAGATCCTTGAACGAGCCGGTCGGGTTCGCGCCCAGATGCTTGGCCCACAGCCGCACCTCGCCCGCCCAGCGCCCCGTCCGCGGCGCTTCGACCAGTGGCGTCCCTCCCTCGCCGAGCGTCACCGGCTCGGACGGCGACGGGAGAAATGGCAGCAGTTCGCGGAAGCGCCGAACGCCGCTCTGGTCAGCGGAGTGCTCACTTCCGAGCCGCTCCCGCCACAGTCGCCGCAGCGCGGCGGGCTCGGACGGCGCAAATTCGTAGGAGACGTCGAGAAGGGAGCCACAGCTCTCACACGCAAACTGCGGCGAAGCGAGCGGAAAAACCTTTCCGCAGCCGGAAGAGATGCATCTCAGGTACGCGCGCGTCATGGCGTTGCGAAACGCATGAAGATAACACGCTTTTGCCGGACGCGCCGGTGGGCAAGGCCGGGAACGGGCGCGCCGGAGCGCCGGAGTCTCGTTGGCGGATTGTTCCACCTGACCGGCGCCGGGGAAAAACGCCGGCGAGACGCCGGCGCTACAAGAGTACGAGCTTGTGTGCGGCGGTGTTGATTTCGGTTTCGCACCTGGAGCCGTGAGAAATCTTCATTACAGCCCCAGCAAACGCCGCGCGTTTCCGCCCAGGATGCCCTGCCGCTCTCCCTCAGACACTTCCAGCGCAGCGATGCTCTCCCGCATGTTCTCGATGCTCCCGATGCGATGCGGGTAATCGCTGCCGGCAAGGATGTGGTCCGCGCCGGCGAATCGGATGGCAAGCGCCAGCGCCGCCGGATCGAAATTCACCGTGTCGTAGTGGAAGCGTTTCAGAAAATGGCTGGGCGGCTCGTGAATTCGCGCCCGGCATTCGGGAAAGGCTTCATAGCCGCGATCGAGACGCTCGGCCAGGTAGGGAATCGCGCCGCCCAGATGCGCCAGCACCCAGCGGATGCGCGGAAAGCGCTCGGGAATTCCGCTCATGACCAGATGGGCGGCGGCGAGCGTCGTATCAAAGAGGAAACCCACCAGCGGCATCAGCCAGTATTCGGTCATCGCCTCGACGCCGAGCGGGCTGGTCGGATGGATGAAGAAAACCGCGTCGAGGCCGTTGGCGGCTTCGTAGAGCGGCCAGAAGCGCTCGTCCGCCAGCGGAACACCGTTCACGTTGCTGAAAAGCATCGCCCCCGCGAGCCGCAGTTCGCGCCGGGCGCGCTCGAGTTCCCGCACCGAAGCCGCGGGATCGTTCAAGGGAAGCGTGGCCAGCGCGGAAAAGTGCGTTGGCCGTTCCTCGACCACGCGGGCCAGGGCGTCGTTCGTCAGGGCGGCAAGGCGAATGGCGACGGCGGGCGTTTCGACGTGCGTGCCGGGTGTCGTGAGCGTGAGCACCTGCAGGTCCACGTCGCGGCCGGTGACGTCGGTTTCGCGAAAGACGATATCGCGATGCCCGGCGACGGCGACATTGTAATCGCCCGGGTAGTGGAGCACCGGATTGCCTTCCGGATCGCGGCTGATGCCGACGTTGCTCGGTCCTTTTTCGAGTGCCGCCAGATACTCCGGCGGATAGTAGTGGGTGTGAAAGTCGATGACCGTCATTCTTCCGTTGCTCCTTTGCCAACCGGTGCTAGAATGAAGGTAATTGGTGTTCACTCCGGAACTCAAGAATAACGCAGCGGGGAAGCAAGGCTAGGTTCCGGTGGTCCTTGCCGTCGACGCCGGCTGGCCATAATTCTCCGCTACGCTCTCTGAAAGCGGGGTCAAAATGAAGAGAGCGACTCAAATAGCCGCCGTCGTATTCTGCCTTGCCACTGCGTTGTTTGCTATCCCGGCTTCGGCCCAGATCCCACGTGAGCAAAACGCCGCCGCCCTCACCCTGATCAAGCGCGCCATCTCCGTCTCCGATATCCAAGCCGGGAACGCGCCAGCCTTCCGCCTCCGCGCCCATTTCTCGGTCTTCTACTCCCAGGGTAAAACAGAGAAGGGCCAGCTGCTGCGCATCTGGACGCCAGCCGGCATGTGGCATTACGAGCAGTCCCTCGCCGACTACCATAGCCTCGAGGTCTCGGCCGGCAAGCAGGTGTGGACCGCCAGCAACCTCGATTACGTCCCCTTTCCGATGTTCCTCGCCGAACGCGCGCTCGCTTTGCCGGGAGAGCTGCTCGCAGCCACCGGCCGCGGACTCGCCGAGCCGTTCCACTCCGCGGCCAGCGAAGAGCAGTGCGTCAAAACCTCGGACGGTTCCGACGAGCGCAAATACTGTTTCAGTCCCCAGACCGGGGAGCTGCGGCAACTGGCCGACCACCCCTGGAACGTCACCTATGAATATTCCGACTATGAGCCCTTTGGCGAGAAGAGTTTCCCTCGCGTCCTCCGCGTGGTGCGCGATGGCGGCAAGGTGTTCGTCGAAATCCACATCGACACGCTCGAACCGGTGAACGAACTCGACCTCAGAACCTTCCTGCCGGTGAAGGGATCGAAGGAACATCACATCGCGTCGCGCTGCATGGAGATCGAACGGCCCAAACTCGAAAAAATGGTCCGGCCGGAGTTTCCGAAGGAAGCCGAAGCGGCCGGGCTTACCGGCGTGGTGCGTCTCTACGCCGAAATCGGCACGGACGGCGTTCCGCGTGGGATGTGGCCGATCAACACTTCCGTGCCGCTGCTGCGGGATGCGGCGATGCAGGCCGTGCGCCAGTGGAGGTACCGGCCGCAAATCTGCAAGGCGACCGGAGCAAAAATGAGGGTCATCGCGCCGATCACCGTTCTCTTCGTTTCCCGCTGAGCGTCCCTGGGCCGCGCAAGCGGCCCGGCCGGCGATCGCCGATTCTTCCTCCGGCAGGCGCAAGTGCGGCGCCTGGGGCAGCCAGCCTTCGGGGCGTTTTCGGACGGCGGAGAGGTGGGGACTTTCGTTGCGGGCTTCAGCGCGCCGCATCGGCCGCCGCATCCGCACCTGCGCGCGCAACCGCCCGCCGTTTCCTTAGCCGACTCACTGCGTAGACCGCCGGCCCCGCCGCGATCAGCAGCAGATCGAGCGTCAGCGCGTTGAAGGGTCCGGCTGGCTGCGTGGCATTGCGCACGAAAGCGAGAGCGATGAGGGCGGTAGGCGTGATGCACACGGCGATCGCGCCGCCGAGACCCCAGGGAATCCGAAACGGCCGCGCCAGTTCCGGCTCGCGGAGGCGCAACGCCACCAGCGCGGCGAATTCGAGGATCACGCTCAGCCCGGAAATCAGAACGTCGATCACCGCCAGCGCCACGAACCCCAGCCCGAATGCCAGCGCCCAGCCCACCGCGCACGCCGTAATCGCCACCCACGGCATGTCGGTTCGCTTCGTGCGCCGCGCGAAAACCGCGGGCAGGTAGCCGTCTTCGGTCATCACCAGCGGCAGGCGCGAAAGCGAGAGCATCAGCCCGTTGAACGTGCCGAAGGAGGAAACCACCCCGGCGATGGCGATCGCCGCCGCCAATCCTTCGCCGCCGAATCGCCGCCCCAGATCCACCCATCCGCCCGTCGTCCACGTCCGCGGATCGATGCCCGTGTGCGCCACGGCTCCGATCGTGATCAGGTAAACCAGCGCGATCAGCGACAGCGCCCCGGCCATCGTCAGCGGATAGGAGCGCCGCGGCTCTTCCACTTCTCCGGCGAACGTCGTGGGATTGTCCCAGCCCATCAAATTCCACATCGCGATCAGGATCGCGCCCAGCCAATCGGCCCGGCCGAGCGCAGCGGGTCGCGCCGCCGCCGTCGCCGGCCCGGCGGCCGGATGCAAGAGCGCCAGCACCACCAACACCGCAAACGGCCCGAGCAGCACCACCGCCAGCACCATCGACCCCAGGCCCACCGCCCGCGTCCCGATGATGTTCCACACCGTGCAAACGAAAATCATGCCGAGGCCCAGGATCATGGGCCAGTGTCCGGCGGCGAGCGCCGGGTAGAAGTGTGAGATGTATAAGACGAACAGGGTGGGATACAGCGCCATGTCGAAGATGCTGCCGACCAGCGAAAGCCAGGCTTCCTGAAATCCCCAGAACGGCCCCATCGCCCGGGTCACCCAGACGTAGAAACCGCCCTCCTCCGGAATCGCCGTCGAGAGTTCGGCCACCATCAGCGCCGTCGGCAGACTCCACAACAGCGGCACCAGCAGCAGAATCAGCAGCGCGCCGCCGTAGCCGGTTTTGCGGACGATGTCCTCGGTGCCGTACGGCCCGCCCGAGACGATGAAAAACGTCGCCGCGATCAGCGGCAGGAGCGCCAGCTTCCGCGCCCGCACCGCCCGATTCCCGCGCCCGTCCTTCACCGCCGCTCTCGCCGCTGGCCCGCTTTTCTCATGCTCGTGTAGCGCGAAAGTGTAGCACCGGCGGCCCGCGGCGAACGCGCAAATGCTTCCTTTTTTCGCCTCGCGGCTTGTCCCGACGCCGCTGGCCGATACAATGGCCTGAGCGAAAGAGTTCGCGGAACATCGAAAAGGATCGAGAGGGTTGATGAGCCAGGAGCCGCGGCCGCAGCTCGGTTGCACGGTTCTCGGCGGTGAACGGGCGGAGTTTCTCGTTTGGGCGCCACGGGCCGAGAAGGTCGAACTGCACATCGTCGAGCCGAACGAGCGCCGGATCGAAATGCTTCCGGCCGGGAGCGGCTATCATCACCTCGAAACCGAGGGCGTCGCTCCCGGCTGCCTGTATTTCTTTCGGCCGGATGACCGTGCCGACCGTCCCGATCCCGCTTCCCGCTTCCAGCCTCGCGGCGTGCACGGCCCTTCGGCGGTCGTCGACCCGAATTTCGATTGGAGCGACGCCGGCTGGCGTGGCCTGCCGCTCGAGGACTATCTGCTCTACGAAATTCACGTCGGCGCGTTCACGCCCGAAGGCACGCTCGACGCGATCGTCGACCGTCTCGACGATCTGCACGATCTCGGCGTCACCGCCATCGAGCTGATGCCGCTCGCCCAGTTCCCCGGCACGCGCAACTGGGGCTACGATGGGGTCCATCCCTTCGCCGTGCAGGCGAGCTACGGCGGCCCGCACGCGCTCAAGCGCCTGGTCGACGCCTGTCACCGCCGCGGAATCGCCGTCGCCCTCGACGTCGTCTACAACCACCTCGGCCCGGAAGGAAACTATCTTTCCGAGTTCGGCCCCTATTTCACCGACCGCTACCGGACGCCCTGGGGCGAAGCCATCAATTTCGACGGCCCATGGAGCGACGAGGTTCGCCGCTATTTCATCGACAACGCCCTAGCGTGGATCACCGATTTCCACATCGACGCCCTCCGCCTCGACGCCGTCCACGCCATCGTCGATCCCTCGGCGCGCCCGTTTCTCGAGGAGCTGGGCGCGCGCGTGCACGAGCGCGCCGGCGAACTCGGCCGCCGCGTCCAGGTGATCGCCGAAAGCGACCGCAACGACGCGCGCCTGGTGCGCGAGCGCGACCGCGGCGGCCTGGGCCTCGACGGCTCGTGGAACGACGATTTCCATCACGCCGTCCACGCGCTGCTGACCGGCGAGCGCACCGGCTACTATCTCGATTTCGGCGGCGTCGGCGATCTCGCCACCGCCTTCCGGGAGCATTTCGTCTACTCCGGCCAATATTCCGCCTACCGCCAGCGCCGCCACGGCAATTCGGCGCGCGACATTCCGGCCCGCCGCTTCGTCGTTTTCGCGCAGAATCACGATCAGGTGGGCAATCGCATGCTCGGCGAGCGCCTCGGCGCGCTCGCCTCGTTCGAGGACCAGAAACTCGCCGCCGGCCTCACGCTTCTCAGCCCGTTCCTTCCGCTGCTGTTCATGGGCGAGGAGTACGGCGAAACCGCGCCGTTCCTCTTTTTCGTCAGCCACAACGACCGCGACCTGATCGAAGCCGTGCGCCGCGGCCGTCGCGACGAATTCGCCGCTTTCGACTGGCCCGGCGCCCCGCCCGATCCCCAGGCCGAATCCACGTTCCTTCGGTCGAAAATCGATTGGCGATTGCGATTCGCTCCACGGCACAGTACGCTTTGCGAGTTCTATCGGGAACTCATCCGCGTGCGGCGGCGCCTGCCGGCGCTGGCCGAGAGAAATACGGAAAACCTGCGGGCAATCGCCCAGGAAGAGGAAAAAACACTCGTGATCCTCCGGTCCTGCGGCCCGAGCGAAGCTCTCGCCGCTTTCCATTTCGGCGACGGAACCGCGCGCATCACGCTCCCGGCGGACGAGTGCGCGTGGGAAAAGGAGCTGGACTCGGCCGAGGAGCGATGGCTCGGCGGCGGGAGCGCCGCGCCCGCGCGGATCGAGAGCGGCCACGAACGCACGTTGACCTTGGCCGCGAAATCCTTTCTCGTTTATAAAAAAACGGGTGTCGTCCAATCGTGAATCGCTACATCTGCATCCACGGCCACTTCTACCAGCCGCCGCGGGAAAATCCCTGGCTCGAAGCCGTCGAACTCCAGGATTCCGCCTACCCTTACCACGACTGGAACGAGCGCATCACCGCCGAGTGCTACGCCCCCAATTCCGCCGCGCGCATTCTCGACGGCGAAGGGCACATCGAGCAAATCGTCAACAACTACTCCGAAATCAGCTTCAATTTCGGCCCGACCCTGCTCGTCTGGCTCGAGGAAAAGGCCCCGGAAATCTACCAGGCCGTCCTCGCCGCCGATCAGCGACAGCCGGAAAAAATTCTCCGGCCACGGCTCGGCCATCGCCCAGGCCTACAACCACATGATCCTGCCGCTCGCCAACGCGCGCGACAAGGAAACCCAGGTGATCTGGGGCATCCGCGATTTCGAGCACCGCTTCGGCCGGCGTCCCGAAGGCATGTGGCTGCCCGAAACGGCCGTCGATCTGGAAACGCTCTCGATCCTCGCGCAGCCACGGCATCCGATTCACCGTCCTGTCGCCCTATCAGGCGCGGCGCGTTCGCGCGTATCGGCAGACGCGGCTGGCGCGACGTCACCGGCGGCCGCATCGATCCCTCGCGTGCCCTATCAGCTCGCGCTCGGCATCCGGCCGCACGATCGCGCTGTTCTTCTACGACGGCCCGATCTCGCGCGCCGTGGCTTTCGAGGGACTGCTTGCGACAGCGGCGAATCGTTCGCCGACCGCCTGCTCGGCGCCTTCGCCGATCGCGCGACTGGCCGCAGATCGTCCACATCGCCACCGACGGCGAAACCTACGGCCATCATCACGTCCCACGGCGACATGGCGCTCGCCTACGCCGCTCCACTACATCGAACCCAATCAACTCGCCGAACTCACGAACTATGGCGAGTATCTCGAAAAGCATCCGCCCACGCACGAGGTCCGAGATCTACGAAAACACCTCCTGGAGCTGCGCCCACGGCGTCGAGCGCTGGCGCGCCGACTGCGGTTGCAATTCCGGCATGCACGCGGGCTGGAATCAGCGAATGGCGCGAGCCGCTGCGCCAGGCCCTCGACTGGCTCCGCGACGTGATGGCCGGCCGCTTCGAAGTCGCGGCGCCAGCGCTGCTCAAGGATCCCTGGGCCGCGCGCGACGAATACATCGACGTCATTCTCGACCGCTCGCCCGGAAACGTCGACGCGCTTCCTCGATCGCCACGCCGCTCATCCGCTCTCGGACGACGAGCGCGTCCGCGCGCTCAAGCTGCTCGAACTCCAGCGCCATGCCATGCTGATGTACACCAGTTGCGGCTGGTTCTTCGACGAAGTCTCGGGCATCGAAACCGTGCAGGTGCATCCAATACGCCGGCCGCGTCCTTCAACTCAACCGCGAACTCTTCGAAGACGATCTGGAGTCCGGCTTCCTCGTCAAGCTCGACCGCGTCCCCTCGAATATTCCCGAATTCGAGAGCGGCCGCGCCGTCTACGAGAAGTTCGTCTGGCCGGCCATGGTCAATCTCGAAAAGGTCGGCGTGCACTACGCGGTCAGCTCGCTCTTCGAGGACTACGGGACCCGGACTCCCGTCTACTGCTACGCGGTCGATCGCGAGGACTACCGTTCGCTCTCGGCCGGAAAAATCCGCCTGGCCGTCGGCCGCGCCCGCGTCACCTCATCGATCACCCGCGAATCGGGGCAGATCACGTTTGGCGTGGTCCACCTGGGCGATCAGAACATCAACGGCGGCGTCCGCCCGTTCCAGGGCGATGAACTGTACGAAAGCTCGGTCGGGCGCATCATCCAGACGTTCGAGCAAAGCGACTTCGCCGAGCTGGTGCGCGAAATGGACCGCAGCTTCGGCGCCGGCGTCTACACGCTCGATCTTCTCTTCCGCGACGAGCTGCGCAAGATTCTCGATTCGATTCTCGCCGCCACGCTCACCGAGGCCGAATCCACCTACGGCCAGATGTTCGAAAACCACGCCTCGCTCATCCGGTTCATCACGCGCACCGGCATCCCGCTCGCCCGCCATCTGCAGATGGCCGCCGAATTCACCCTGAACGCCGCCCTGCGCCGCACCCTCGAGGCGGAAATCCTCGACGCTTCCCAGATCCGCCGCATTCTCGACGAGGTCCGGAAAACCCGCGTCCAGCTCGACGTTGCCACGCTCGAATATTCGGTGCGCAACAAGGTCGAGCGTCTCGCCGACTGGCTGCGGGAGGAGCCGACCGGCCTCGACCGCCTCCAGATCCTCGACCAGGCCGTCGCGCTCGTGCAGATGCTCCCCTTCGAGGTCAATCTCTGGAAGGCGCAGAACGCCTTCTACCGCCTGCTCCAGTCCCTCTATCCGCGCTTCCAGAGCGAAGCCGCGCTCGGCGACGAGTTCGCCCGCACCTGGCTCGAACAGTTCCGCCTCCTCGGCGAAAAACTCTCGGTGCTGGTGCCGTAAATGTCCTCGACGAAAACGCCATCGGCCACCTATCGCATCCAGTTCAGCCGGAACTTCCGCTTTGCCGACGCGCGCGACCTCGTTCCCTACCTCCACGAACTCGGCGTCAGCGAACTCTACGCCTCGCCGCGCTTCCGCGCCCGCAAGGGCAGCTCGCACGGCTACGACGTCACCGATCCCCAGCGCGTGAATTCCGAACTCGGCACCGAACGCGAGTTCGAGGAACTGGTCCAGCGCCTGAAGGATTACGGCATGGGCCTGCTGCTCGATATCGTTCCGAACCACATGGCCGCCAGCGCCGAAAATCCCTGGTGGACCGACGTCCTCGCCAACGCGCGCTCCTCGCCCTACGCAAATTTCTTCGATATCGACTGGCAATCGCCGGCGGCCAAGGCGCCTGCGGGCGCGGTGAGCAAGGTCGTGCTTCCGGTCCTCGGCGATCTCTACGGCCGCGCGCTCGAAAACCAGGAGATCATGCTGCGCCTCGAAGAGGACGGCTTCTGGTTCCGCTACTGGGAATCGCGCTTCCCGCTCGACCCGAAAACGACGCGGCCGATCCTCGAATCCTGCCTCGCCCATGTGCGCGATGCGTTTCCCGAGGACCACCCCGTCGTGCTTGGCCTGCTCGACGTCATCGAGCGTATCGAGCGCCTGCCCGCCACCGACGCCCTCGATCCGGAGAAGATCGCCGCGCGGCGCACCGGCGGCGAAGTGATCCGCAGGCATCTCTGGCAGTTCTTCCGCGACGACGCCGATTTCCGCCGCTGCCTGGAAGCCACACTCCGCGAATTCAGCGGCTCGCGTGGCGATCCGGCGAGCTTCGATCGCCTCGACCGCCTGCTCGACGCCCAGCCCTACCGCCTCGCCTTCTGGCGCATCGCCGGCGAGGAGATCAACTACCGCCGCTTCTTCGATATCAACGACCTGGTCGGCCTGCGCGTCGAGCTGCCCGAGGTTTTCGCCGCTCGCCACTCGACCATCCTCCAGTTGGTCGAGGACGACCGCGTCGCCGGTCTCCGCATCGATCACATCGACGGCCTCTACGATCCCCGCGCCTATCTCGAACGCCTCACCCAGGCCTGCGCCGCGCGCTCGGCGGCCCGCGGCTCGTCGCGTCCCTACGTCATCGTCGAAAAAATTCTCGGCGCCAACGAACAGCTTCCCGAGGATTGGCCCGTCGACGGCACCACCGGCTACGACTTCCTGAACGCGGTGAACGGCGTGCTCATCGACGCGCACGGGCTCGATCTGCTCGAGGCCGTCTACACGAAATTCACCGGCGAGGCCACGCCCTTCGCCGAAGTCAGTTTCCGCGGCAACCGCATCGTGATGGAGCAGCTCTTCGGCGGCGAGTTGCGCCGCCTCAGCCATCAGCTCGGCCGTCTCGCCGCGCGCGACCGCTACGCGCGCGACGTGCCTCTCTCCGAGCTGCTGCGAGCGCTCGTCTCGCTCACCGCCTGCCTGCCCGTCTACCGCACCTACATCGCCGCGGGCGAAGCCGTCTCGCCGCGCGACCGCGTCTATCTCGAACGCGCCCTCGCCGCCGCGCGCAATCGCGACAAGGCCGACCTCTTCCAGCAGACCGCCTTCGATTTCCTCCATCGCCTGCTCACTCTCGATCTCCCCGGCGCCTCCGAAGCCGAGCGCCGCGATTCGCTTGCCTTCGTCATGCAGTGGCAGCAGTTCAGCGGCCCGGTGATGGCCAAGGGCCTCGAAGACACCGCCTTCTACCTCCACAACAGCCTCATCTCTCTCAACGAAGTCGGCGGCGATCCCCTGCGCATCGAGCCGCCGCTCGATCTGGTCGGTTTCCACCTGTTCAATCAGCAGCGCCTCGAACGCTGCCCCGCGACGCTCAACACCACCTCCACGCACGACACCAAGCGCGGCGAGGACGTTCGCGCGCGCATCGACGTTCTCTCCGAACTCGCCACCGAGTGGGGCGAGCGCGCTTTCCGTTGGCGCCGCTGGAACCATTCGAAGAAAAGGGAAGTGGACGGCCGCGAAGTTCCCGTCCCGCTCGAGGAGATGTTTCTCTACCAGACCATGATCGGCGCCTGGCCGCTCGAAGCCGCCGAGGTCGCCGATTTCGGCGAGCGCCTGGTTTTCTGCATGCACAAGGCCGCGCGCGAGGCCAAGCTCTTCACCAGTTGGGTCGCGCCACAACCCGAGCACGAAGACGCTCTCGCCGCTTTCATCGCGCGCATCCTCGACGCCTCCGAGGAAAACCGCTTCCTCAAGGATTTTTCCCGTTTCCAGAAACGCGTCGCCTTCCACGGCGCGCTGAACTCCCTCTCGCAGCTCCTGCTCAAGATCGCTTCGCCCGGCGTCCCCGATTTCTACCAGGGCTCCGAACTCTGGGAATTCAGCCTGATGGACCCCGACAATCGCCGCCCGGTCGATTTCCAGAGGCGCGCGAGCCTGCTCGCCGAACTCGCCGCCGCCGAACACGCCGGCCGCGAAGCCCTCATCGAGCATCTGCTGCTGCACTGGCAGGACGGCCGCGTCAAGCTCTACCTGACGAGCCGCGCCGTCGAATTCCGCCGCCGGCACAACCCGCTCTTTCTCGAGGGCGACTACATCCCGCTCCATCCCACCGGCAAGAAAACCGAAAACGTCTCGCGCCTTCGCCCGTCGAAAGGAAAAGGCCTGGGCCCTCGTCGCCGCCCCGCTCCTCACCACCCAACTCGTCGAGCCGAACCGCATGCCGCTCGGCCAGGAAGTCTGGGGCACCAGCGGCATCCTGCTCCCCGACGACGCGCCGCTCGAATGGCGCAACGTGCTCACCGGCGAAACGATCAAGGCCGGCTCAACCCGCCGCAAAAAATGGCTGCTCCTGAAATCCGTCTTCCGCCATTTCCCCGTAGCCCTGCTGGAAGCCGGCACCTTCTGACGGGAACCAGACTCCGCCCCAGTTCCTGGTAGCCACGGTCGGTGCTTTCCCGACCGTGGGCCTGTGTTCACCGACACTCGTTCTCGGCGAGAAGCCCCCGCCCGCGCCTGTCATCCTGAGCGAAGCGAAGGACCCCGAAAGCGCCAAGGCCATCTGTCCCGCGAAGACCTGTCCGCATCTCTCGCTGGAACCGCATCCAAATTTCCCCACTCCCCCCTTCGTTTTTCACCCAAGCGAAGTAAACTGTTTTCGTCTCCATTCGCGACGAATCATGTCGACCTTCAGCACAGTCGAATTTCTCATCTGGCTCCTGCTCGCCGCCTCGGTCGTGGCCGTGATCACGGCGCGCCTGCGCATCCCCTACACCGTGGCACTGGTTCTCGGCGGACTCGCCCTCGGCTCGATCCACCTGCCGCTCATCGACCAGTTGATTCAGCAGCGCCCCGACTGGCTCACGCCGGACGTCGCCCTGGTCGTGTTTCTCCCTCCGCTCCTCTTCGAAGGCAGCCTGAAGATCCAGCTCCGTCACCTGCGCGAGAATCTGATCCCGATCCTCCTGTTCGCCACGATCGGCGTGTTCATCGCGGCCTTCATCACGGCTTTCGCCGTGCATTGGGCCATTGGTCTGCCGCTGGCCGCGGCGCTGGTCTTCGGCGCGATCGTCGCGCCCACCGATCCCATCTCGGTGCTCGGCATTTTCCGGAGCGTGGCGGTGACGAAGCGCCTCGAGGTAATCGTCGAGGGCGAAAGCCTGTTCAACGACGGAACCGCGGCCGTGTTGTTCGGCATCCTCGTAGGCGGAACGGCGAGGGGCGGCCTGGGCGTGGCCTCCGGCATTCAGGAGTTTCTGGTGGTGGTGCTGGGCGGCATCGCGGTCGGCGTTGCGCTCGGCTTCGTCCTCAGCAAAATCACCGAGCGCATCGACGATCCGCAGATCGAAATCACGCTCACCACCATCGCCGCCTACGGCTCCTATCTCGCCGCGCAGTCGCTCCATCTCTCCGGCGTAATCGCCGTCGTCGCCGCCGGCCTGATGATCGGCAACTACGGCGCCCGCGTCGGCATGAGCCCGCACACCCGCGTCTCGCTCTGGTCCTTCTGGGAATACGTCTCCTTCGTCATCAATTCGATTGTGTTCCTGCTGATCGGCCTCCAGGTTCGCATCGGCGATCTGGCGCGCGCGTGGCGGCCGGCGCTCCTGGCGGTGGGCGCGGTGCTGCTCGGCCGCGTGTTGTCGGTCTATCTGCTGGCTCCGGTCTCGAACGCGGTCACCGAGAAAATTCCCATCCGCTGGCAGCACGTTCTGGTCGCCGGAGGCCTGCGCGGCTCGCTCTCGCTCGCCCTGGCGCTCGGCCTGCCCACCGGTTTCCCCTTCCGCACCCAGATCCTCGCGATGACCTTCGGCGTCGTCGCCTTCACGATCGTCGTCCAGGGCATGACGATTCGCCCGCTGCTGCGCTGGCTCGGCATCGCCGCGCTTCACGAAGACGATTACGACCGCGCCCGCGTCCGCCGCGCCGCCGTACTCTCCGCCCAGGCGCAGCTCGACGACATGCTGAAGGAAAACCGGATTTCCACCCCCGCTTACGAACTGCTCCGCCGCGAACTCGACGTCCGACTAGACCGTGCCCAGAAAGAAATGGAAGAGGCCTCGCACCAGAATGAAGACCGCGTCCGCAACGAAATCCGCCATGCGCGCACGCGCCTGAAAGCCGCGGAAAAAAGCTCCATCGAACAGGCCCTCCACGACGGCCTCATCCTCCAGAAAACCGCGTCCGCCATGATCGAAGAGGTGGATCGCTCGCCCGACGACACGCCCGAAAAGCCCAACGGCAACAGGTAGAAACTCTTCCGAGCCCGGTCGCCGCAACCCACGCGCAATGCTGACGAATTCCCCGCCACTTTTCACGATCGTCCGGGAACACGATTTTCGTGTGATAAGATGAAACAGCCCGAACCGAAATCTAAATCGTTTTTTTCCATCATCCGTTTCCGGTGGCGAAGCAAAAAGACCCGGAAGCGCTTGTCGCTTTTCTTCCGGGATTCGCCCCGCGGCGAAAATGCCGCTCCGTAGCTCGCAACGATTTCGGCAACGGCGAAGGAGCGTGATGCGCCTGGAAAACGCCTCGAAAATTCCGACCGAACCGGGCCGGCGACCGAGCCGCGTGGTCATCGCCAGAGTGCGGCCGGAGGTGGATGGCGGGCGTTTTCCCATCAAGCGAGTTATCGGCGAGGAAGTCGAGGTGAGCGCCGATATTTTCGCCGACGGCCACGACGTTCTCTCCGCCGTTCTTCTGCACCGCCCCGAATCCGCCTCACGCTGGACCGAAATCCCCATGGCCGAACTCGGCAACGACCGCTGGCAAGCGAGCTTCCGCGTTGCCGCGCAGGGCCATCATCTTTATACGCTCCAGGCCTGGATCGATCCCTTCGAGTCGTGGCGTCGCGATCTCCTGAAACGTGTCGAAGCGGGGCAGGAGACGACCGTCAATGTCCTGGTCGGCGCCGATCTCATCGCCCGCGCCGCCGCGCGCGCCACGGGCGCCGAAGCCGGCGAACTCGCCGAATGCGCCAAAGCGCTGCGCCGCGATGCCCAGAGCGATCTCCCCTCCGCCGTCTCCATGGCGCTCGACGATCGCATCGCCGCTGTCGCCGCCCAATACGCCGACCGCTCCTCCGGCACTCTCTACGAACGCGAACTTCGCGTCATCGTCGATCGCGAGAAGGCCCGCTTCAGCGCCTGGTACGAAATGTTTCCCCGCTCGGCTTCTCCCGAGCCCGCCCGCCACGGCACCTTGCGCGACGTGCATCGCCCGTCTCCCCTACGTCGCCGGCATGGGTTTCGACGTTCTCTATCTCCCTCCGATCCATCCCATCGGCCGCGTTCAGCGCAAGGGAAAAAACAACGTCACCAGGCTCCGCTCGACGAAGTCGGCAGTCCCTGGGCCATCGGCTCGCGCGAAGGCGGCCACAAAGCGATTCACCCGGAACTTGGCACGTTCGAGGATTTCGACACGCTGGTCGAGGCCGCCCGCGGCCACGGCATCGAAGTCGCCCTCGATCTCGCCTTCCAGTGCTCGCCTGACCATCCCTACGTCAAAGAGCATCCCGAATGGTTCCGCATCCGCCCCGACGGCAGCGTTCAATACGCCGAAAATCCTCCGAAGAAATACCAGGACATCGTTCCGCTCAATTTCGAAACCGACGACTGGCGCGCGCTATGGGAAGAGCTGAAGAGCGTCGTCCTGTTCTGGATCGGCCACGGCGTGCGCCTCTTCCGCGTCGATAATCCCCACACGAAACCCTTCGCCTTCTGGGAGTGGCTGATCGCCGAGGTGAAACGCGAATATCCCCGACGTCCTGTTCCTCTCCGAGGCGTTCACCCGCCCGAACGTCATGTACGAGCTGGCCAAGCGAGGATTCACGCAGTCCTACACCTATTTCGCCTGGCGCAATACGCATTGGGACCTCACGCAGTATTTCCGCGAACTCACCCGCACCGAAGTTCGCGAATTCCTCCGCCCGAATCTCTGGCCCAACACGCCCGACATTCTCACCGAATACCTTCAGTTCGGCGGACGCCCCGCCTTCATGGCCCGGCTGGTTCTCGCCGCCACGCTGGGCGCAAGCTACGGCATCTACGGCCCCGCCTTCGAGCTTTGTGAAAACAGCCCGCTGCGCCCCTCGAGCGAGGAATATCTCGATTCGGAAAAGTATGAGATCCGCCATTGGGACATCGACCGCCCCGACAGCCTGCGCGAATTCATCGCCCGCGTGAATCGCATCCGCCGGGAAAACGCCGCGTTGCAGAGCAACGCCCGGCTCGAGTTCCATCCGGTCGACAACGATCAACTGCTCGTCTATTCGAAGACGAGCGAGGACGGCGGCTCGGTCATCCTCGTCGTGGTCAATCTGAATCCCTACCAGCGGCACTCGGGCTGGATCGAGCTGTCGCCCGACAGCCTGGGCGTCCCCGCCCACCAGGTTTTTCAGGTGCACGAACTGCTCACCGGAGCCCGCTATTTCTGGCAGGGCCCGCGCAACTACGTCGAGATCGACCCGGCGGTCGCGCCCGCCCATATTTTCCGAGTGCGGCGGCGCGTGCGCACCGAGCGGGATTTCGACTACTTTTTGTAGAGGGAACGACGCAAGCCCCGAGCGGCAAAGAAAGGAATCGGCGGAATCATGGCCGGCGATGCGCTCTGGTACAAGGATGCCGTCATTTACGAGCTGCACGTGCGCGGCTTCTACGATTCCGACGGCAACGGCGCCGGCGAATTCCGCGGTCTCACGCTGAAACTCGATTACCTCGCCGACCTCGGCGTCAGCGTCCTCTGGCTGCTGCCCTTCTATCCCTCGCCCCTGCGCGACGACGGCTACGACATCTCCGACTACGTCAACATCCATCCCGCCTACGGCACCCTCGACGATTTCCGCATGTTCCTCGAAGAGGCCCACCGCCGCGGCATCCGCGTCATCACCGAACTCGTCCTCAACCACACCTCCGACCAGCACCCGTGGTTCCAGCAGGCCCGCAGCTCACGCGACAATCCGCGCCGCGATTGGTACGTCTGGAGCGATACGGTCGAACGCTACAAGCAGGCCCGCATCATCTTCACCGATACCGAACTCTCCAACTGGGCCTGGGATCCCGGTCTCGAAGTCGTACTACTGGCACCGCTTCTTCAGCCATCAGCCCGACCTCAATTTTGACAATCCCGCCGTGCGCGACGCCATGTGGGAGGTGATGAAATTCTGGTTCGAGATGGGCGTCGACGGCTTCCGGCTCGACGCCGTCCCCTATCTGGTCGAGCGCGAAGGCACGTCGTGCGAAAACCTGCCCGAAACGCACGAAGTGCTCAAGCTCCTGCGCCGCCGCGTCGACGAAACCTTCTCCGAAAGGTTGCTTCTCGCCGAAGCCAATCAGTGGCCGCGCGACGTCCGGAAATATTTCGGCGAGGGCGACGAGTGCCACATGGCCTTCCACTTCCCGCTCATGCCCCGGATGTTCATGGCCATCCGGCTCGAGGACCGCAAGCCCATCATCGACATCTTCCAGCAGACTCCCGAGATTCCCGCTTCCTGCCAATGGGGCATCTTCCTCCGCAACCACGACGAGCTGACGCTGGAAATGGTCACCGACGAGGAACGCGACTACATGTACGACGAGTATGCCCGCGACAATCGCGCCAAACTCAATCTCGGCATCCGCCGCCGGCTCGCTCCGCTGATGGAGGGCGATCGCCGGCGCATCGAGCTGATGAACGGCCTGCTGATGTCCCTGCCCGGCACGCCGATCCTGTATTACGGCGACGAAATCGGCATGGGCGACAACATCTATCTCGGCGACCGCAACGGCGTTCGCACGCCGATGCAATGGAACGGCGGCTGGAACGCCGGATTTTCCAGCGCCGATCCCGAGCAGCTCTATTCGCCCATCATCTCGAATCCCGTCTACGGCTATCAGGCCATCAACGTCGAATCGCAGCGCCGCTACGACCACTCGCTGCTCTCCTGGATGAAGCGCCTGATCCGGCTTCGCAAATCCAGCCGCGTCTTCGGCCGCGGCACCATGGAAGTTCTCAAGCCGCAGAACCATCGCGTGCTCGCCTACATCCGCGAACTCGCGAACGAGCGCATCCTCGTCGTCAGCAATCTTTCCAGCCAGGCCCAGGCCGCCGAACTCGACCTCCGGCGCTGGAAAGGCGCGATCCCGATCGAGATGTTCGGCGGAAACCTGTTTCCGCCCATCGGCGATCTGCCGTACCTTCTCACTCTGGGTCCGTATCAGTTCTACTGGTTTCGTTTGCGGCGCCTTTGAGCGCCCCGCGGCCGCCACGCGGCAGTTCGCAGGCAAGGGAGAAGCACGTTGGCCGGAGACATCAGCCATCTCCGAAGATTTTCTTCGGCAGCTCACCGCGGTCGGTGAAGTCGATATCCTCGTCGGCGTCCCCACCTTCAACAACCGCGACACCATCGAGCGCGTCCTCAGCGCCGTCCAGGTCGGCCTTACCAAATATTTCCACCGCGAGCGCTGCGTCCTCATCAATCCCGACGGCGGCTCGACCGACGGCACGCCGGAAATCTTCAAGAACGCCTCGGTCGAGGATTTCGGCATGCTCCTCACCTCGAATCCCCTCCGCACCTTCCACCGCGTCACCGCGCCCTACCACGGCATCCCCGGCAAGGAAACCGCTCTCCGCACTCTTTTCACCGCCGCCGATCTGCTTCGCGCCAAGGCCTGCGCCATCTTCTCTCCCGATTCCCTGAGCGTCACTCCCGAATGGGTCGACAGCCTCATCCGCCCCGTCTTTCGCGAGGAATACGATTTCGTCGGCCCCGTCTACCAGCGCCAGAAATTCGACGGCCTGCTCGGCCGCGGCCTGCTCTCGCCCGCCGTCGCCTCCCTCTACGGCCGGCGCGTGCACGAGCCGGTCGGCACCGAACTCGGCCTTTCCGGCCGCCTCGCCTGCCACTTTCTCGAAAGCGACGTTTGGGAAGAGGATCATGACCACCTTCGGCCTCGAGATCTGGATGACCACGACGGCCATCGTCGACCAGTTCCGCCTCTGCGAATCCTTCCTCGGTCCGAAAATCCAGGCCGCGAAGCAGTTCGGCCAGGACGTCGCGGGCACCGTCCGCCAGGTCGTCGGCGCGCTCTTCCGCTGCCTCGACGTTCATCAAAACTTCTGGAAAGCGCGTGAAGGCGCCTCCGAGGTGCTGCCGATGTTCGGCTTCCAGTACAAGGTGGCTCTCGAGCCGCTGCGCATCGGCAAAAAAGGCGTTCTCGACTCTTTCCGCTCACAGGTCGAGCAGCTCGTCCCGATCCTCGAATCGATCCTCACCCCGCAAACGCTGCTCGATCTCCGCAAAATCGCCCAGCTCACCGATCGCGACTTCCGCTATCCCGACGAGCTCTGGGTGAAAACCATCTACGAATTTGCCGCCGCGCATCACCGCTCGGTCATCAACCGCGATCATCTCCTCCAGGCACTCCCGCCGCTCTATCGCGGCTGGGTCAGCTCTTTCATCCTCGAAAATCAGAAGGCCGATGCCGCGCGCATCGACCAGAGAATCGAAGCCCTGGGCCAGGAGTTTGACCGCTGGAAATCCTATCTGACCGATCGCTGGGAAGCGGGAACAGGAGGCGAGCGATGAAGCACTTGGTCCTTCAGAGCCTGAACCAGACCCTCGGCAGGTTCTACGGAATGGTGGAGCAATTCCTGCCACGCCTGCTTGCCATGCTGATCATCGTCCTGGCCGGCTGGCTGGTGGCGATCATCCTGAAAATCATTGCCCGGCGCCTGTTCGCCCTGGCGCGCGTGAACAGGCTTTCGGAGGGTTCCGGCATCACGCAGATCCTCAAGAAAGCCGATCTGCCGCCGCCGCTCGACCTGCTCACCCAGCTCGTGTTCTGGGTCGTCTGGATCGCGTTCATCCTGCTCGGTCTCGACACGCTCGGCATTCCCGAGCTGCACCTGCAGATCTCGCACCTGTTCCTGTTCCTGCCGCAGATTTTCGTCGCCTTGATCGTTCTCTTCATCGGGCTGCTCGCGGCGAACTTCTTCTCGCGCGCCGCTCTGCTCGCCGCCGTCAACGCCAATCTGCCCTCGGCGCGCCTGGTGAGCGGCTTCGTCCGTTTCATCATCGTTCTGCTGACGATCGCGATGGCCCTCGAACAGCTCGCTCTCGCGCAGCGCACCGTCCTGATCACCTTCACCATCGCCTTCGGCGCCATCATGCTCAGCCTCGCCATCGCCTTCGGCATCGGAGGCCGCATCGTCGCGCAGCAAATGCTGGAGCGGGTGTTCCCCTCCGGCGAAGCCCAAAAGCAGCGCGAGGAAAAGGAAAAAACCGAAGAAATCCCCCCGCTCTAGCCATGTTTCCAACCCTTCGCCCAGCAGGATGAACGCTGTCATCTTGAGCGAAGCGAGGGACCCCGCCTGCGGGCCGAAGCCCTTCGGCGGGCAAAGGCCCGAACGCGTCGAGACAAAGTAGCCCACGAAGAGGCAGCCCGATCCAAAGCTGAATCCCCGGCCAGCAATCCGGAGAAAGGAGGAAGCCCGGCCATGAACGCCCAATCCCGCCAAACGGCGTGGCACGACCTCAAAGAACCACTCGAGCAAAACCTCGCCGCCTTCCTCACCGCCCAGCGATGGTTCGGCGGCAAGACGCGACCCATCGCGCGCGTCGCCATCGCCGATTTCATTCCCATTCCGCTCGAAAGCGCCGCCGCGATCCTGCTGGTCCGTGTCGACTACGAAGATGGCGGCTCGGAAACCTACGCCGCGCCCCTGATCGATCGACTCGCAGGTTCCGCTGCCACCGCCGCGCACGCAGCCGCATCCCAGTCCCCGTCGCTGAAAATTTCCACCGCTCCCGGCGAAGAACACGTCCTCTCCGACGCCCTCTGGGACCGCGATTTTCAAGTCCGCCTCCTCGAAGCCATCACCCGGTCCCAAATCTTTCCCGGTGCGGCCAGCGAGATCGCCTGCCTGCCCACCCCCGCGCTCGAAACGCTCCGCCGCGCCGCTTCCGCCCCGCTCGAGCCGTCGGTGATGAAGGCCGAACAGAGCAACACATCCATCCTGTACGGCCGTTCGCTCGTGCTGAAGTTCTTCCGGCACGTCGAAGCCGGCGTCAATCCCGATTTCGAAATCGGCGAGTTCCTTTCCGTCCGCGCCGGCTTTCGCCACGTTCCGCCCGCCGCAGGCTCCATCGAATATCGCCGCCCGGAATCGCCCGCCGCCACGATCGGCATCCTCCAGGGTTTCGTCCCGAATCGCGGCGACGCTTGGCAGCAGACCCTGGCCGCTCTCACCGGTTTCTACGACCGCCTCTCCGGCGGCAAGTCCGTTCCGCCGCGCGAACCGCGCGAGCACGGCCTGCTGGCCGGGGCACGCTCGCCGTTGCCGGCGCGCGCCGCCGATCTGCTCGGCGAATATCGAGCGTCAGCCGCGCTGCTCGGCCGCCGCACCGCCGAACTGCATCTCGCCCTCGCTTCCGATCCGAGCGATCCCGATTTCGCTCCCGAGCCTTTCTCGCTCGCGCATCAGCAGGAGGTTTCCGAAGCGATGATCCATCTGGCGCGCGAATCCCTCGCCATGCTCGCCCGGCGCGCCGGCGATCTCCCCCTCGCGCTGCGCGAACGCGCCCGCACCGCGCTCGCCGGCGAATCGGAATTGCTCGCCCGCTTCCGCCGCCTCGCCGAGCGCCCGCTCACGGGACTCCGCACCCGCATCCATGGCGACCTGCATCTCGGCCAGGTGCTTGCGACCGAAGACGATTTCGTCTTCATCGATTTCGAGGGCGAGCCCGCCCGCACGCTGGCCGAGCGCCGCGCGAAGCATTCCCCGGTGCGGGACGTCGCCGGGATGCTGCGCTCGTTCCACTACGCCGCCTTCGCCGCCCTCTTCGCCCGCGCCGGCGATGCCGGCGCCGCCGCGCCCGTCTTCGCCGCGCTCGCTCCTTTCGCGAACGCCTGGTATCGCTGGGCTTCGGCCGAATTCCTGCGCGCCTATCTCAAAACGGCCGCCGGCGCCGCTTTCCTGCCCGCCAATCCCGACGAACTCGACTTCGTCCTCGATCTCTGGCTGCTCGATAAGGCGATTTACGAATTGAAATACGAGTTGAATCATCGCCTCGGATGGGTCGCCATCCCGCTCGAGGGAATTTGCGGCCTGCTCGAAGGCGCCGGCTGATTTCGGCGCGCGGCAATTTCCGCAAGGCGGTTGACGCGGCACGCTGTTTGGTGTTTGGCTGGTAGCAGAGCGTTCGTTGGCGGCGGGATCGTCCGGCAGAGGAATCGACAGCAGGCTGTCGCGGGTGTCGTGGCGGATTTCGCGAACGACAGAAAGGAAGTGCTTGTCTTATGGCGCAAACACAGGCGAATCAGCGGGACAATCCGGTTCCCACGGTGGCCGCACCGGTCGAGTTTGAAAAATCCCTGATCAGCGAAGACGATCTTTTCCTCTTCAACGAGGGCACCCATACCCAGCTTTTCCGAAAACTCGGCGCCAAGCCCTGCAGCTTCGACGGACAGACCGGCGTCTTCTTCGCCGTCTGGGCGCCCAATGCCGAGCGCGTCAGCGTGATCGGCGATTTCAACGTCTGGGACAAGTCCTCTCATTCGCTCCGTCCCCGCGGCGGCTCGGGCATCTGGGAAGGATTCATCCCCGGCCTTGCGAAGGGGACGCACTATAAATTCCACATCGCCTCCGCCTTCGCCGGCTATCGCGTCGACAAGGCCGATCCCTTCGCCTTCTACGCCGAAGCGCCGCCGAAAACCGCCTCGGTCGTCTGGGATCTCGATTACGAATGGAACGACGCCGAATGGATGGCCTCCCGCGGCGAGCGCAATGCGCTCGATGCGCCCATCTCCGTCTACGAAGTCCATCTCGGCTCCTGGATGCGCGTCCCCGAGGAAAACAATCGCCGCCTCACCTATCGCGAACTCGCCCCGCGCCTCAGCGAATACGTTCGCAAAATGGGTTTCACCCACGTCGAATTCTTGCCCGTGATGGAACATCCCTTCTACGGCTCCTGGGGCTATCAGACCACCGGCTATTTCGCTCCCACCAGCCGCTACGGCACGCCGCAGGATTTCATGTATCTGGTCGATACGCTCCACCAGAACGGTATCGGCGTGATCCTCGACTGGGTGCCTTCGCATTTCCCCTCCGACGAGCACGGCCTCGCCTATTTCGACGGCACGCACCTGTTCGAGCACGCCGATCCGCGCCAGGGTTTTCAACCCGATTGGGGCAGCTACGTCTTCAATTACGGAAGGAGCGAGGTCCGCAGTTTTCTGCTGAGCAGCGCGATCTATTGGCTCGAGATCTACCACGCCGACGGGCTGCGCGTCGACGCCGTCGCTTCGATGCTCTACCTGGACTATTCACGCAAGGAAGGCGAGTGGATTCCCAATCAGTACGGCGGCCGCGAAAATCTCGAGGCGATCGGCTTCCTCCGCCGCTTCAATGAAGACGTCTATAAAGCTTTTCCCGACGTCCAGACCATCGCCGAGGAATCGACGGCATGGCCCATGGTTTCCCGGCCCACTTATCTCGGCGGGCTCGGTTTCGGCATGAAATGGGACATGGGCTGGATGCACGACACGCTCGAATATTTCCGCCACGACCCCCTCTACCGCAAATATCACCACGGCGTTCTCACCTTCCGCATGATCTACGCCTTCACCGAAAATTTCCTGCTCCCGCTCTCTCACGACGAGGTCGTGCACGGCAAGGGCTCCCTGCTCGGCAAGATGCCCGGCGACGATTGGCAGCGTTTCGCGAATCTCCGCTGCCTACTCGGTTATCAGTTCTCCCAGCCGGGCAAGAAACTGCTCTTCATGGGCGGTGAATTCGGCCAGGTTTGCGAATGGAAACACAACGACAGCCTCGAATGGCACGTGCTCCAATATGCGCCGCACCAGGGCCTGCAAAACTGGGTGGCCGATGTCAACCGCCTCTATCGCGAGCAGCCCGTGCTCCATCAATTCGATACCGACGTCGACGGCTTCGAATGGATCGATTGCAACGACAACGAAAGCAGCGTTCTCACCTTCCTCCGCAAAGGCCGCTCCCCGGACGACATGGTCCTCGTCGCCTGCAATTTCACTCCGATTCCGCGAACGAATTACCGGGTCGGCGTTCCCCGCGCCGGTTTCTGGAAGGAGATCCTCAATAGCGACGCCACCGTCTACGGCGGCAGCGGCTGGGGAAATCTCGGCGGCGTCGAAGCCGCTCCCATAGGCGCCCACGGCCGCCCCCATTCCGTCACGCTGACCCTCCCGCCCCTGTCGGCCATCTTCCTGAAACCCGCCGAATCCACCGGCTAGGTCGGACGTTTCATGACGAACTTGCGCGAAACCCGCGTACGGTTGTGTGGCGGCGGGCTTCAGCCCGCCATCTTTTCTCGTCCCGGCAAGATGCCGTCCTGAAGGGCGGCGCTACACAAACTCCGAGCGGCTGCGGCGCGCGGGGTTCCCCGAACGCAACGAAACTCCGTGCATGACCTGGATTCAACTTGATTGACTTGCCTTTGGGCGCGCCCTAAGATGCCTTGGCGTGGCTGACCCCTCCTCACTGATCGGGCAAACCGTCTCCCACTACCGCGTCGTTGACCGCCTCGGCGGTGGAGGGATGGGGGTGGTTTATAAAGCAGAAGACACACGCCTGCACCGCTTCGTCGCTCTGAAATTCCTTCCGGCAGACCTGGCCCGCGATCCGCGCGCGCTCGAGCGCTTCGAGCGCGAGGCGCAAGCCGCCTCCGCGCTCGACCACCCGAATATCTGCACGATCTACGAAATCGGCGAGCACGAGGGCAAGCCGTTCCTAGCGATGCAGTGCCTCGAAGGCCAGAACGCTCAAGCATCGCATCAATGGCAAGCCGCTCCCCCTCGATCTCCTGCTTGAACTGGGCGTCGAGATCGCCGACGCGCTCGAAGCCGCTCACGCCAAGGGCATCGTTCACCGCGACATCAAGCCAGCCAACATCTTCATCACCACCCGCGGCCACGCCAAAATTCTCGATTTCGGCCTGGCCAAACAAACCGCAAAAAGCGGCGGCATGGCCGGCGCGACCGTGACGAGCGACGAGGCCGCGCCGACTGTTGCAGAAGAGCAGCTTACGAGTCCCGGCACGGCCCTCGGCACCGTCGCCTACATGTCGCCCGAGCAGGCGCGCGCCGAGGAGACCGATGCCCGGACCGATCTTTTCTCCTTCGGCGCGGTGCTCTACGAGATGGCAACTGGCGTGCTCCCCTTCCGCGGCGATGCGCAGGCGGCGATTTTCGAGGGGATTTTGCACGGCGCCCCCGCCGATCCCGTGCGGCTGAATCCCGACGTTCCTCCCAAGCTCGCCGAGATCATCGCCAAGGCGATGGAAAAGGACCGCAGGCTGCGCTATCAATCCGCCGCCGACATGCGCGTCGATCTCGAGCGCCTGAAGCGCGAAACCGAATCCACGCGCCACGCCATCACCATGACGCAGCCTGCCGCCACTGAAGCGGCTGCCGGCCCGGCAATTTCGTCGACACCGCCGGCTGGAGTTCCGGCGCCGGGCTCTTCAGGCAGCGGCGTGGCCGCCGCATCCGCAGCGGCCCCGAGCCCGGCAGCTCGCCGCGGGATTCCCACTTGGGTTGGCATTGTTGCGCTTGTTGCGATCGTGGCTATTGGCGCCGGCGCGTATTTCTACCTGCATCGCGCGCCCGTGCTCACCTCGAAGGATTCCATCATCCTCGCCGATTTCACGAACACGACGGGCGATCCCGTTTTCGACGGCTCCCTGCGCCAGGGTCTGGCCTCCCAGCTCGCCCAGTCACCCTTCCTCAATATCGTCTCCGGCCAGCAAATTGCCGGAACGCTTCGCCTGATGGGCCAGCCCACGAGCGCTCGCCTGACCGACGAACTGGCCAGGCAGGTTTGTCAGCGCGACGGCAGCGCCGCCGTGCTCAGTGGCTCGATCGCGCAGATTGGCAGCCAGTACAACCTGATCCTGAACGCGGAGAATTGCGGAACCGGAGCACTACTCACCAGCGCGCAGGCAATCGCGAGCGATAAGAATAAAGTGCTAGATGCGCTCGGCAGTGTCGCCACATCCATCCGGGCGAAACTCGGCGAATCGCTCGCCTCGATCCGGAAATTCAATAAGCCACTCGAAGACGTCACCACGCCTTCCCTCGAAGCCCTCCAGGCCTATACCCTCGCCATGCAGGCCGACTTGAACAACCGATACTCCGACGCCGTGGCTTCCTGTCAACGCGCCATTTCGCTCGATCCGAATTTCGCCGAGGCCTATACGTTGCTCGCCACCGCGTATTCCAATATCGGCGAACCGGCCCTGGCAGCGGAGACGATGAAAAAGGCCTACGATTTGCGCGATCGGGTAAGCGATCGGGAGAAATTCTCGATTGGCGCCAGTTATCAGGACTACGTTACCGGCGACCTGGAAGCGGCGAACAAAGTATACCGGCTCTGGGCCGAGACCTATCCGCGGGACGCGACCTCTGTAAACAATTTGGCGGTGAACTACGCGTTCTTGGGGCAATACGAAAAGGCTGTAGAGCTGGAACGCCGCGCGGTTGAACTTGACCCCGGATCTCCATCGCGCTACGCAAACCTTGCGTCTTGGTTTCTGTTCCTCGATCGTACCGACGAGGCGACGTCCACCTTGCAGCAGGCCAAGGCGCACGGGATCGACTCGCCGGCACTGCATTTCAACCGGTACTTCCTTGCGTTCCTCCAGGGCGATACCACGACAATGACGCAGGAGGCGGCTTGGGCGTCAGGCAAGCCGGGAATCGAGGATGTGTCTATCTACTACCAGTCCGATACGGCGGCCTACGCAGGCCAGTTGTCTCGGGCCAACGGTTTGACCGCCCGCGCGGTCGCTTCGGCCGAGCAGGCCGGGGAGAAGGAGACGGCCGCTGGGTATCAAGCCGAGGCGGCGCTGCGCGAAGCTCTTATCGGCGACGCCACGCAGGCCCTCCAGCAAGCGGCAGCCGCCTTGAGAATCTCGAATGGCAGGGAAACGGAAGCGGCAGCGGCGCTGGCCCTGGCGCTTGCCGGCGACGCGGCGCAGGCTCAAAAACTCGCCGACGATCTGACAACACGCTTTCCGGAAGATACCGTGGCGCAGTTCAATTACTTGCCGACGATTCGCGCCGCTATCGCACTCGATCAAGGCGCCTCGGCCAAGGCGTTCGCCGACCTTCAGGCCGCCTCGCCGTATGAACTTGGGGCGCCCGCGCAAACAATCTCACTGGGCCTCTATCCCGTCTACGTGCGCGGCCTGGCGTATCTCACATCGCATCAGGGCGCGCAGGCCGCAGCCGAATTCCAGAAAATTCTCGACCACCCCGGCGTCGTGGTTAACGAAGTGATCGCTCCGCTGGCGCATCTGGGCATCGCCCGCGCCCGCGTGCTCAGTGGCGACATGCCCGGCGCCCGCAAAGCCTACCAGGATTTCCTCGCCCTCTGGCAGCACGCCGATCCCGGCATCCCCATCCTCCAGCAAGCCAAATCCGAATACGCCAAACTGCAATAGATCAACGCTGTCACCCTGAGCGAAGCGAAGGGCCCCGCCAGCGGCGAGGGGAAGTAGGCCAGGTAGATGTAGTGTCGGGATGCTTCGCCACGCTCAGCATGACAGCGGCGAGCACCTCCGCCCCGTCCGTCTCCGGACGCTCGTGTCCCGCCAGCGGTCAGCCACTGGTAGACAGCCCGCCTTGGACCATATCTAACTCATCGCTCCAGAACAATTTGCCTAATCGCGTCTCTGGCGCAACACTTGCCCTACGGTTCCTGGAGGAAGGTCGATGGGTGCGCTCTCGAGGGACGTCCGGTTCGGCCTGCGGATGTTCGCCAAATCGCCCGGTTTCACCGCGATCACCGTGCTCACGCTCGCGCTCGGCATCGGCGGCAGCGCCACGGTTTTCAGTTGGGTACGCGGAGTCCTGCTCCATCCGCTGCCGGGCATCGCCAACGCCGGTCAACTTGTGGCTGTCGAGACCGTGATGCCCAACGGCGCCTTCCACACGAGTTCCTATCCCGATTTCCGCGATTTCCGAGCGCAAAACCAGGTTTTCTCGGACATGGTCGGCGTCGAGCTGATGCCGGTCGATATGACCTGGGCCGGCCAGCAGCAGGACCGGCGCGTCTGGGGCGAAATCGTCACCGAGAATTATTTCCACGCGCTCGGCGTCGGCGCCGAGCGCGGCCGCGTGTTCGAAGAGAGCGACGCAAGCCGCGGCCCCGGCGGCGATCCCGATCTCATCCTCAGCCACAGTTTCTGGCAGCGGCAATTCGGCGGCGCGACGGACATCCTCGGCCGCACCATCCAGATCAATCGCCACGATTTCACCGTCGTCGGCATCGCGCCAAAAAATTTCCAGGGAACCATCGTCGGCGTCGCGCCCGATTTCTGGGTCCCGATGATGATGCAGCCAGTCGTCCTGCCGGGCGAAAGCCTGGAAAATCGCTCGCCCACGTTCCTGCACCTCTTGGGCGTGCTGAAACCCGGCGTGAGCATCGCCCAGGCGCAGGCGAATCTTGGGTCGCTGGCGCGCAACATCGCCCGCGAATACCCGGCGTCCAGCCGCGACGTCGGCGTCGTGGTGGAACCGATCTCGAAAGCGCATTACGGCGTGCAGGACCTGTTGCGCTCGGCGCTGATTTTTCTTTCGGTGGTTGCGTTGCTGGTGCTGCTGATCGGCTGCGCCAACGTCGCCAATCTTCTGCTCGCCCGCGCCACCGGCCGCGACCGCGAAATCGCCGTCCGCTCCTCGCTCGGCGCCACGCGCGCAGTTCTTTTCCGCCAGTTGCTCATCGAAAGCCTTTTGCTCGCGCTCGCCGGCGGCCTCGGCGGAGTTCTGCTCGCCTCCTGGCTCTCCGGCATGCTGTTGTTCTTCCTGCCAAGCTCGTATCTGCCGATCGGTCTCTCGCTCGGAGTCAACGGCGAAGTGCTTGCCTTCACCTTCGCCCTTTCGCTCGTCACCGGCGTTCTTTTCGGCCTCGTGCCCGCGCTGCGCGCCTCGCGCCCGAATCTCAACGAATCGCTCAAGGAAGGCGGCCGCTCGAATTCCTCCGGCGCGCGCCAGCACCGCTTGCGCGGCCTGCTGGTGATTTCCGAAATGGCGCTGGCCCTCGCGCTCGTTGCCGCGGCGGGATTGCTGCTCCGCAGCCTGCGCAACGTCCAGACCGCGAGCCCCGGTTTCAACCCGCACCACGTTCTGCTGGCCGCTTTCGATCTGCGCGGCGACGGCTATTCCTCCGAACAGGCGCGCGGCTATTACGAAAAATTGATGGATCGTCTGCGCGCGGTTCCCGGCGTCGAATCGGTGAGTTGCGAGCAATACGTCCCGCTCTGGTTCTACGGCATGAGCACCACGCGACCCACGATCGAAGGCTACACGCCGCGCCCGAATGAGGATATGGACATCGGCTTCAACATCGTCGGCCCCGATTATTTCCGCACGATGCAGATTCCCATCGTCGCCGGCCGCGAATTCTCCGCCCAGGACCGCGAAGGCCAGCCCCGCGTCGCCATCGTCAACCAGACCATGGCCCGCCGCTTCTGGCCCGGCCAGAGCTCGCTCGGCCATCGCATAAAGAGCTCGGGCCAGGGCCACTGGTACACGATCGTCGGCGTCGCCCGCGACATCAAGTACCACACGATGACCGAGCGACCCGAGTCTTTCCTCTATTTCCCCACGCTCCAGGCCGGCGAGACCGACACCAACGTTCTGCTGCGCACCAGCGGCGATCCCGCGGCATTGCTGCCCATCGTGCGCCAGCAAGCGGCGTCGATTGATCCCAATGTCGGCGTGCTCCAGGCCGGCAGCCTCACCGGCATCCTTTATCTTTCTCTCTTCGCCTATCGTGCCGCCGCGACGCTCGCCTCCGTCCTCGGCGCGCTCGGTTTGCTGCTCGCCTCGCTCGGCATCTACGGAGTTCTCTCCTATTCCGTCAGCCAGCGGACGCACGAAATCGGCATCCGCATGGCGCTCGGCGCCGATCCCCGTGACGTGCTCGGCATGGTCGTGCGCCAGGGCGTGAAGCTCGCAACGGTAGGCATAGCCATCGGCCTCGGCGCGGCGCTGGCGGTCACGCGCCTGATGACCAGCCTCCTCTACGGCGTCAGCCCCAGCGATCCATTGACGCTCGCCGCCGTCGTCCTCGTGATCGCCGTCGCCACGCTGCTTGCCTGCTACATCCCCGCCCGCAGAGCCATGCGCCTCGACCCCACAGCAGCCCTCCGCGCCGAATAGCCGCCTGTATCCGCCAAACGCGAACCGCCGCCGAGCCCCTGTGCTGCACCGCCCGACATCTCCCCACAACACATCCGCTCCCAACCCAATGTTTGCCCCACACCATCGCGGGCCGGTATGATTACATCCGCAGGAGACTCATGGCGGTCCCGGAAAGCGGCAAAATGGTTGAAATCAAGCTGGAAACCGCCTGGCAGACCATCGACCTGGCCCAGGCGATCACCGAGCGTGTGGCCGAATCCTCCGGCTTCGAGGAGGACGACATCCACAAGATCGCCATGTCGGTGCGCGAGGGCATCATCAACGCCCTCCATTACGGCAACCGCATGCAGCGCGGCAAGACCGTATTCCTGGACTTCGTTTTCGAGCCCGAACGCCTGGTCATCCGCATGACCGACGAAGGCAACGGTTTCGAAGCCATTGACGTCGAAGATCCGCTTTCGGAGGAGAATCTGATGAAAACCTCCGGCCGCGGCCTGCTCATCGTCCAGGCGTTCATGGACGATATGCATGTTGGCCACGGCCCGAACGGCGGGGCGGAGTTGATGATGGCCAAGCTGTTTCCGAAGCGCTTCGAAAAGGGCGAGGAGGGCTGAAATGGCCCATATCAGCCGCAAGGAACTGAAAACCGACGAATTCCACGATTGGATGGAGCACATCGTCGAGGTTCTCTCGACGCACAAGAAGAACATTTTGCAGTCGGTCGTGATCGTCGTGGTCGTTGCCGGCGGCATTTTCGGCTGGCGCTATTACACGGGCCACCAGAACGCCCGCGCCTGGACGGACTTCTCGCAGGCGATGCAGGTCTACAGCGCCCCGGTGCAGGGCAGCGCGCAGCCGCCAATGCCCGGCGAGATGACCTACGCGAGCGACGCGGTGAAATACCAGGCGGCGCAGAAGTCGATGGGCGAGGTGGCGATGAAATTCCCGCACACCCGCTACGGCCAGATGGCCCGCTACTACGCCGCCGTCAGCCTCGACCGTCTCGGCCGCTACCAGGACGCCGTGAACTGGCTGTCGCCGATGACCAAAAGCGGCGATTCGCAGCTCCGCGCACTCGCCACCTTCGAGCTCGCTCACATCTACGACCGCATGAACAAATCCTCCCAGGCCGTCGAGCTCTACCAGCAACTGCTCTCGAAGCCCAGCGTCTTCGTTCCGAAGCCGGTCGTCCTCATGGCCCTCGGCGATCACTATCGCGCCCAGAACCAGAATCAGCAGGCCACCAAGTACTACCAGCAGATCAAAACGGAGTATCCCAACACCGGGCTCGCCGACCAGGCCGACCAGCGCCTCGAGATGCTCGGAAAGACCTAGCCGACCGTCCATGTCTCCGGCGCCGTACGCGATCGACGTCCACCATTCGCGAGGTCGCCGCTACCCTGAGCCGCCCCATCCCTATCGCAACGCCTTCGCTCGCGACCGCGACCGCGTCATTCACTCGCGCGCGTTCCGCCGCCTCGAAGCCAAAACGCAGGTCTTCACCACACGCTATTCGGACCACTTCCGCAACAGACTCACCCACACCCTCGAGGTCGCTCAGATCGCCCGGACCGTGGCCGGGACCATCGGCCTCGACGCCGACTTCACCGAAGCGCTCGCCCTGGCACACGACATCGGCCATCCGCCCTTCGGCCACGCCGGCGAGCGCCGCCTCGACGAGTGGATGCGCCGCTTCGGCGATCATTTCGAGCACAACCGCCACGCCCTGCGCATTGTCGAGAATTTCGAGCAGCGCTATCTCGATTTTCCCGGCCTGAATCTCACCTTCGAAGTGCGCGAGGGCATCGTCAAGCATTCCCGCGATTACACCCCCGCCGAAGCCCCCGACCTCGCCGAATACCTGCTCGATCTCCGCCCGCCGCTCGAAGCCCAGCTCATCGATCCGGTCGACGAGATCGCCTACAACGTCGCCGATACCGACGACGGATTCGAAGCGCGCCTCGTCGATCCCGACGACCTGCTCGCCGAGGTCCCCCTCGTCGCCGATCTCCACCGCGACGTCGACCGCCGCTATCCCGACGGCCGCCGCTGGATGAAGTTCACCGAAGCGCTTCGCCGCTCGCTCGACCGCATGGTCACCGACCTCATCGACAATACCCGCGCCGCCGCCGCGGCCGCGGGCGTCCAGAGCGCCGAGGACGTCCGCCGCGCGCCCGCCCGCCTGGCTTCCTTCTCGCCCGAAATGGCCGCGCAGGTGCGCCAGTGGAAGCGCTTCCTTACGGCCCGCCTCTACGAGAATCCCGCCGTCGTCGAAGACCGCTCCCGCTCGGTCGAGGCCCTCGACCGGTTCTTCGAGTTCCTGCTCGACCACCCCGATACCATGCCCGGCTACTTCGCCGAGCAGGCCCGCCGCCTGCCGCGACACCGCGTCGTTTGCGACTATATCGCCGGCATGACCGATCCCTACCTGCTCAAGCTGTATCGCGAACGCGTGCTCGCCGATGACCCGTCCGGCGCCGGATAATCCGGCATAATTGATAGACAATCAATCGCTTACGGCTTCCCCTGCACCTTCACTCACAGGGCAACCCCCGCTCGGCGGGCGCCTTGTTTCCTTGACTCGGCAGGTGCCCCTTTTATAATGACAAATGGACGATCCCGATGTTCCTCGATATTCACGAACTCGCCGTTCACAGGGTCCCGGTACGGAAAAGCTATCCGCCGGGAAGTCTGGACTTTCACTCCACGGAATACAAACAAGTGGAGCCGCTGAACGTGCGTGCCACGGCGGAACTCGTCGACGGCCAGATCCACATTTTCGGGACGCTGCACACGCGGCTGGAATTGAACTGCGCCCGCTGCCTCGAGCCGGTGCTTGAGGAAGTCAGCCGGGATTTCGACCTGATCTACCGGCCGCTCAGCCTGGCCCCGCGTGACGAAGAGGGGCAGCTCCATCTCGACGAAACGGAAATCGCGTTTTTCCAGGGCGACGGACTTTTCCTCGCCGATATCCTCTCCGAGCAGATCAATCTGGCGGTTCCGATGAAGGCCATTTGCCGGAGCGACTGCCGGGGCTTGTGCCCGCAGTGCGGCGCAAATCTGAACTACGAACAATGCGGCTGCGAAGCTCGCGCCGCGGATCCCCGCCTTGCTTCACTCGAGCGTTTCAAGCTCGAATGGTTCAAGAAACACTGAAAACGCGCTGCGACTTTGCTCGGCGGAGGCTTCGCTGCCACTGCCGCGCGGCGGCGCAAAAAGGAAAATTACAGCCGAAGAGGCTCGATCATGGCAAATCCGAAACGACGTCACTCCAAGATGCGCACCAGTTCGCGGCGCGCTCACGATCATCTGTCGGCGGCGGCGACTTCCCACTGCCCCAACTGCCACGAAATGAAGCTGCCCCACCACGCCTGCCCGCATTGCGGCTACTATAAGGGCCGGCAGGTGGTCGAAGCGAAAGCCTGACTGCGTCCGCTGGTGACGAAGCCCCCTTTCCCGACCAGGTCGACACTATGACCACGGTAGCTCTGGATGCCATGGGAAGCGACCATGCGCCACGGGTCGAAGTCGAAGGAGCGATCCTCGCGGCGCGTCAGCTCGGAGTTCGTGTTCTCCTGATTGGAAAGCCCGAGGAGATCAAGGCCGAACTCGCGCGTCACGGTCATCGGGGCCTCCCGCTCGAAATCGTTCCGGCGGCCGAGGTCATCACGATGACCGACGCGCCCGGCCAGGCCTTTCGCAAGAAGCGCGACAGCTCGGTCCACGTCGCCGCCCGGCTGGTTCACGACGCCAAGGCCGATGCCCTGGTCAGCGCCGGCAACACCGGCGCGGTCCTCGCCGTCGCCCGCTTTGTTCTCGGCACGCTGCCTTCGGTCAGCCGCCCGGCGCTGGCCGCGCCGTTTCCCACGGCTCGCGGCGGCGTCGCGGTGATCTGGACGTCGGCGCGAACGTCGATTCCAAGGTCGGCCATCTGGTCCAGTTCGCGGTGATGGGAGAGATCTACTACCGAACCGTATTCCACGCCCGCCGGCCGCGCGTCGGCCTGCTCTCGATCGGCGAGGAAGAAAGTAAAGGCAACGAACTCGTGCGCGAGGCCCACAACGAGATGAAGTCCCTCCCGATCCATTTCGTCGGGAACGTCGAGGGCAGCGACGTCTTCACCGGCGCCGTCGCCGATGTCATCGTCTGCGACGGATTCATCGGCAATATCGCCCTCAAGATCAGCGAGGGCGTCGCCGAAATGATCTCCGTCAAGCTGAAGGAATCCTTGCAGAGCAATCTGCGCGCCCAGGTCGGCTACGTCCTCTCCAAGCGCGCCTACGCCGATTTCCGCCGCAAGATCGACTATTCCGAATCCGGCGGCGCGCCGCTGCTCGGCGTCCGCGGCGTTTGCATCATCGCCCACGGCCGCTCCAACGCCAACGCCATCAAAAACGCCATTCGCGTCGCCGTCGAGATGGCCGACGGCCGCGTCAACGAAAAAATCGAGCGCGACCTCTCGGCCGCCTCGGTAGCTCTGAATACCTGAGGATCGAGGAAACGGCATGAGCAAAACCGCATTTCTCTTCCCCGGCCAGGCATCTCAATACCCCGGCATGGGGCTCGACCTCTACCAGAAGTTCCCGGCCGCCAAAGCCGTCTTCGACGAGGCCGACGCCGCGCTCGGCTTCCCGCTCTCGAAGCTCTGCTTCGAGGGATCCGAGGATGATCTCAAGCTCACCGAAAACACCCAGCCGGCCATCCTCACCGTCTCCGTCGCCGCCTATCGCGTTCTCGCCGAAAAGGCCGCCGTGCCCGATTACGTAGCCGGCCACAGCCTCGGTGAATATTCCGCGCTCGTCGCCGCCGACGCCCTGGATTTTGTCGATGCCGTTCGCCTGGTCCGCAATCGCGGCCGCTACATGCAGGAAGCCGTCCCGGCCGGCGAAGGCGGCATGGCCGCCATCCTCGGCCTCGCCCCGGCTCTCGTCACCGAGATTTGCCGCCGAGCCGCCGACGGCGAAGTCCTCGCCCCGGCCAATCTCAACGCTCCCGAGCAGACCGTCATTTCCGGCACCGCCGCCGCCGTCAGGCGCGCCGTCGAGCTGGCCTCGCAGAGCGGCGCCAAGCGCGCCGTCCTGCTCCCGGTTTCCGCGCCCTTTCACTGCGAGATGATGAAGCCGGCCGAAGTGCGCCTCGAAGCCGACCTCCGCCGCGCCGCTTTCCGCGACCTCAAGTTCCCGCTCGTCACCAACGTCGACGCCGAGCCCGTCACCACCGCCGACGACGCCCGCCAGGCCCTCATTCGCCAGGTCTGCCAGCCCGTGCGCTGGGAGGAATCCATTCGCGAGATGGCCTCGCTCGGCGTCTCGCACTTCGTCGAGGTCGGACCCGGCAAGGTTCTGAGCGGCCTGCTCCGCCAGATCGATCGCTCCGTCCGCGTCACGAACGTCGAGGACGAAGCCAGCCTCGCCGCCACACTCGAAAAACTCGCGCGCGAGCGCGTCGAGGACCGCGAAAACTAGAGAGGGTGCGGCAACTCCTGGTCTTCGGAAGGGCACGGCCTCAGCCGTGCCGTAAACGGCGGACCAGCAAAGAGGCTTTAGCCTCTGAGGGTCGCCTCTGACAGTTGCCAGGCGGATTCCTGGCAGCCGCCCGAGCCCGAATCTTCACCCAAGGACACCAACGCCGATGTTCCAACTCACCGATCGCGTCGCGCTCGTCACCGGAGCCTCCCAAGGCATTGGCGAATCCATCGCCCGCGGCCTCGCCGAGGCCGGCGCCAAAGTCGTTCTCGCCGCGCGCAACCAGGAAAAACTCGCCGCCGTGCTCGCCGGCATCGAAGCCGCCGGGGGCCAGGCCCTCGCCGTCGGCATGGACGTCGCCGATGCCGCGCAGGTCAAAGCCGCTTTCCAGCAGGCCATCGAGCGCTTCGGCCGCCTCGATATTCTGGTGAACAACGCCGGCATCACCCGCGACGGTCTCTCGATGCGCATGAAAGCCGAGGATTGGGACGCCGTCCTCCGCACCAATCTCACCGGCGCCCACCTCTGCGCGCAGCAGGCGATTCCGCCGATGCTCCGCCAGCGCTGGGGCCGCATCATCAACATCAGCTCCGTCGTCGCCCAGATGGGCAATGCCGGCCAGGCCAATTACGTCGCCTCCAAGGCCGGCCTCATCGGCCTGACCAAGTCGCTCGCCCTCGAACTCGCCTCGCGCAGCATCACCGTCAACGCCGTCGCCCCCGGCTTCATCGAGACCGAGATGACCCAGGCGCTGCCCGAAAAAACCGTCGAGCAGCTCTCGGCGCGCATCCCCCTCGGCCGCCTGGGCACACCCGCCGACGTCGCCGCCGCCGTGGTTTTCCTTGCCAGCGAGGAGGCCGGCTACATCACCGGCCACGTCCTCGCCGTCAACGGCGGCATGTACATGGCGTAGAAGTTGACCAGTCCCGAGGCGGCGAATAGAATGGGCGAGTCTGGAGGATGAGCGGCCCGCCACGGCATGAGCGGCCTCTCTCCCAACCCTGTAGTAAAAAAGCCGAGCCGACCGGAGGAGTGAACAGCATGGCCAGCGTCGAAGAACGCGTGAAGCAGATTATCGTCGAGCAGCTCGGCGTGGATGAGGCGGAGGTGACGCCGACCGCTTCTTTCGTGGACGATCTGGGCGCCGATTCGCTCGAACGGTCGAGTTGGTGATGGCATTCGAGGAAGCGTTCGGGATCGAGATTCCCGACGAGGACGCCGAAAAGATCGCAACCGTCAAGGACGCGATCGACTACATCGAAAAACATACCCAGGCCAAGAAATAGTTCGTTCGCCGTACCGAACCCTTTTCCGACGCAGGGGGATAGGCACTTGAGCCGCCGAGTTGTCGTCACGGGCGTTGGACTGGTCTGCGCCTGCGGCATCGGCACGGACGAAGCGTGGCAGAATCTGCTCGCCGGCAAGAGCGGCGTCCGCCGCATCACGCATTTCGACCCCACCGGATTCGACTGCCAGATCGCCGCCGAAGTCGACGATTTCGATCCCCTGCGCTGGGTCGAAAAGAAAGAACTCAAGAAGATGGGCCGGTTCATTCAGTTGGCCATGGCCGCGGCCGACTTCGCCATGGCCATGGCCGGATTGAAAATCACGCCCGAAGATCGCCGATCGCGCCGGCGTCTACATCGGCTCCGGCATCGGCGGATTCGACGTCATCGAGCGCGAGCACACGAAGCTGCTCGCAAGGCGGCCCGGGCAAGATCATCCCTTCTTCATTCCCTCGGCCATCATCAATCTCGCCTCCGGCTTCGTTTCCATCCGCTATGGCGCCCGCGGCCCGAATTCCGCCACCGCCACCGCCTGCTCCGCTTCCGCCCACGCCGTCGGCGACTCCTTCCGCATCATCGACCGCGGCGATGCCGACGTCATGATCTGCGGCGGCACCGAAGCCGCCATCACTCCCATGGGCGTCGGCGGATTCGCCGCCATGCGCGCGCTCTCCACGCGCAATGACGAGCCGCAGCGCGCCAGCCGCCCCTTCGACGCCGAGCGCGACGGCTTCGTCGTCGGCGAAGGCGCCGGCATTCTCGATCCTGGAATCGCTCGAACACGCCCAGCGACGCGGCGCGCCCATCCTGGCCGAAATCGTCGGCTACGGCATGTCCGGCGACGCCTACCACATCACCCAGCCCGCCGAAGACGGCGACGGCGCCTACCGCGTGATGAGAGCTCGCCATCGAGCGACGCCGGCATCGTGCCCGAGCAGGTCGGCTACATCAACGCCCATGGCACCTCCACGCCGCATCGGCGACGCCATCGAAACCATCGCCATCAAGCGCGTCTTCGGCGACCACGCCAAGAAGATTGCCGATCAGCTCGACCAAGTCGATGACCGGCCATCTGCTCGGCGGCGCCGGCGGCCTCGAGGCCGGCATCAGCGTCCTCGCGCTGCGCGACCAGATCGTGCCGCCCACGATCAATTACGAAACATCCCGATCCCGAGTGCGATCTCGACTACGTGCCCAACCAGAGCCGCCAGCGTCGAAGTCGAATACGCGCTCTCGAACTCGTTCGGCTTCGGCGGCACCAACGCCGCCCTGCTCTTCAAGCGCTGGGACGAAAAATGAGCGCCGCTCGCGCGCTCCCGCGACGGGTAACGAATTTTCGCCGCATGTAGCGCCAGGCTTCAGCCTGGCAGATTCTTCCCGAGCCCGCGGCCGGCCCGGAACCACCACGCAAGGAGGCCCGCGTGAAAATCGTCGTTTGCGTCAAACAGGTCCCCGCCAGAGACGCTCCCGCTCACGATCGCCGACAGGCGCCTGGATTCGCGAAACCGACATCGGCTTCGAAATGAACGAGCCCGACGGCTACGCGCTCGAAGAAGCCCTGCGGCTGAAGGAAAAGCATGGCGGCGAAGTCGTCGTCGTCTCCCTCGGCCCCGAGCGCGCCAAGCAAACCATCAAGGAAGCGCTGGCCAAGGGCGCCGACCGCGCCATCCACGTCGTCGACGACGGCTTCTATCATCCTCGATCCGCTCGGCTGCGGCCCAGCTCGCTGGCCGCCGCCATCGCCAAGGAATCGCCCGATCTCGTCCTCACCGGCCTGCAAAGCGACGATCATGGCTTCGGCCAGACCGGCGTCCTGCTCGCCGAACTGCTCGGCCTGCCGCACGCCACCATCATCATGCAGATCGAGGTCGTCGACGGCAAACTGCAAGCTCAAGCGCGAACTCGAAGCCGGCTGGTTCCAGTGGATGGAACTGCCCGCTTCCCGCCGTGCTCACCATCCAGTCCGGCATCAACAAAGCCGCGCTACGCCACGCTCAAGGGCATCATGGCCGCCAAGAAAAAGGAGATTCGTCCGTCGATCCGCGCGAATCGCTCGGCGTCGCCGCACGAGCCGACCCAGAAACTCGAGCGCATCTACGTCCCGCAAAAAACCAAGAAGACCGAGTTCCTCACCGGCACGCCAAGGAAGTCGCCGCGAAGCTGCTCGAAAAACTGCGGCACGAAGCGCGCGTGATCTCCTAGATTTCGCGGAACCCACGCATCGCGCGGAAGGAGTCGAAAGAGCCATGAAAATTCTCGTCGTCACCGAACAGCGCCAAGGGAAATGGAATCCGGTCAGCTTCGAAACGCTGGCCGCCGCGCAGCAAATGGCCGGAAAAAACGTCCGCCGAACTGCGCGTGCCGTCAGTCGGCCACGAAGTCGCCGCCCTCGCCGATGAACTCGCGGCCCAGCGCGTCGACGAAGTCCTGCTCGCTCGACCACCACCTGCTCGAACCCTACACGCGCCGACGGCTTCACCGTCGCCCTCCGCCAGGCCATCGACGCAGTCCACGCCCGATCTCGTGCTGCTGCCCCACACCTACCAGGTCCGCGACTTCGCGCCCAAGCTCGCCGCGTCGCTGGGCAAGGGCATGATCGGCGATTGCGTCGGCTACCGCTACGAAAACGGTCGACCTCGTCTTCGTCCGCCAGATGTTCCAGGGCAGCACCGACGCCGACGTCACTTTCGCCGGCCCCGCTCCGTGGTTCGCTTCCTTTCAGGCCGGCGCGTTTCGCTCCGATCTGCTCGCCGACGCGCGCCGGCGACAAGGCCCCGGTCACCAAAGTTGCGTCGATCTCAAACCCGAACAGATTCGCACCAAGCCCCTCGAGCTTTTCCGCGAAGCCAAGCAGGCCGTGGATCTCACCCAGGCCCCGATCATCGTTTCCGTCGGCCGCGGCATCAAGGCACCAGCCAACATCCACTCGCCGAAAAACTCGCCAAAGCTGCTGGGCGGAGAAATCGCCGCCTCCCGCCCCATCTGCGACGAAGGCTGGCTCCCCATGGATCGCCAGATCGGCAGCTCCGGCCAGACCGTCGCCCCGAAGCTCTATCTCGCCCTGGGCATCAGCGGCGCCATCCAGCACGTCGTCGGCATGAAAGGTTCGCGCACCATCGTCGCCATCAACAAGGACCAGAACGCCCCCATCTTCGAAGTCGCCGACTACGGCATCGTCGGCGACCTCTTCGAAATCGTCCCCGCCCTGATCGCTCAACTCGAAAGCGCTGCCGGGTAGCTACGGTCAGCGTTTTCCTGACCGTCGGCCTTTCCCGCCGCGGGTGTTCCGTAGCACAGCCTTCAGGCTGTGCCCGCGGAAATGGCGAACATTTTCTCGCTGTCGCGCTTGGGTGCGTGCTGGCATTGGACGCTGGCACAGGCTGAAGCCTGTGCTACGAACGATCTGCCGGCACCGCGCCTCATCCTCTCGCCTGTCTTTCTTTGCCTCCCTGCCATCGTTACAATGTTTTCGTGCCTATCGAACGCGAACGACTCGACGCGGATGTTCTCATCACCGGCGCCGGCCCAGCCGGTCTTGCCTGCGCGTTGCGCCTCGCGCAACTCGCTGAAGCCGATCAGAAGGCCGGCCGCACCCCTGCGGTTCTGCCCGAAAACATCTACGTGCTCGAAAAGGGCCGCGAAGTCGGCGCGCATCAGCTCTCCGGCGCCATTCTCGACCCGCGCGGCCTCGCCGAACTCGTCCCCGATTTCCGCCAGTCCGCCCCGCTAGGCCCCGCCGTCTCCGACGATGCCGCCTATTTCCTCACCGAAAAGGGCACGGTGAAATTCCCGGTCACGCCGCCCCCGCTCCGCAACCACGGCAACTATGTTGTCTCGCTCAGCCGCATCACGAAATGGCTGGGCGGCCTGGTCGAACAGGCCGGCGTAAACCTGTTCACGCAATTCGCCGGCGCGGAGCTGATCTTCGAAAACGACGGCATCGCCGGCGTCATCACCGAGGACAAGGGCCTCGACAAGCGCGGCGAGCCCAAATCGAATTTCACTCCCGGCTACGAACTCCGCGCCAAAATCACCGTCCTCTCCGAGGGCACCCGCGGCTCGCTCACCAAATCCCTCGTCGAGCGCTACAAGCTCGACGGCATCAATCCCCAGGTCTACGCCATCGGCATCAAGGAACTCTGGGAGGTGCCCGAGGGCCACATTCGCCCCGGCTGGGTCGCCCACACGATGGGCTGGCCACTCGATTCCCACACCTACGGCGGCGGCTGGATCTACGGGCTCGACGAAAACCGCGTATCGGTCGGCCTCGTTGTCGGCCTCGAATACCACAATCCGCTCTTCGATCCCCACGAAGCTTTCCAGCGCCTGAAAACGCATCCCTTCGTTCGCCGGGATCCTCGATGGCGGCAAGATCGTCCGCTACGGCGCCAAGAGCCTGCCCGAAGGCGGCTGGTATTCGATGCCGCGTCCCTACATCTCCGGCGGCCTCATCATCGGCGATTCCGCCGGCATGCTGAATTCGCAGCGACTCAAGGGCATCCACATCGCCATCAAGAGCGGGATGATCGCCGCCGAAACAATCTACGACGCGCTCGCTTCCGGCGATACTTCAGCGGCAAAGCTCTCCGGTTTTCAGCGCCGATTCGAAGGCAGCTGGATTCGCGAGGAACTCTGGCCGGTGCGCAATTTCCATCAGGCGTTCCGCGGCGGCCTCTGGTCCGGCCTTTTCCATGCAGGCCTGCAAATGGCGACCGGTGGCCGCGGCCTCACCGATCCGATTCGCGTCAAAGCGGGCCACATGCGAATATCAAAAACTCGGGAACGGCCACTGGAAACCGCTCGATCGCTTCCACGGCGACGGAAAACTCACCTTCGACGTCCTCACCGACCTCTATCATTCCGGCACGCGCCACGACGACAACGAGCCCTGCCATCTCCACGTCCTCGAACCCGACATCTGCGTCACTCGCTGCGTCGCCGAATACGGCAACCCGTGCCAGTACTTCTGCCCCGCGATGGTCTACGAAATGGTTCGCGAAGACGAGAAGCTGCGCCTGAAAATCAACGCCGCCAACTGCGTCCACTGCAAGACGTGCGACATCGCCGACCCCTACCAGATCATCAACTGGGTCCCGCCCGAGGGCGGTGGTGGCCCCAATTACGAAGGCATGTAGAGCCAAGTGCAACGCAAGCAGTTGGAAAGGGCGCCTGTCTTGTGGGTCGCGGCTTCAGCCGCGACATAAACGCCGGGGAATGAAAGGGGCTTTAGCCCCTGACGCTATTCCAGCCACTTGCCACGCACTCTCGCCCGCCCCGCTTTATACTGACCAGTGATGTCCCGTCCAGCTTCCGATCCCGCCGCCGATTCCGCCGCGGCCGCCCCGCGCGTCAACCTGCACTACGATCTCGTCTATCCAGAACTCTCGCGCTGGCGCCGCATGCAGATCCCGATCATCGGCTGGCTCGGCACGCTGCTCGTCGCCGCCATCGGCATCACGCTGCGCTTCGAAGTCCTCGGTTTCGAGCACTACCTGAACTCCCGCGCCGCCGGCCGCCCCATCATCGCCGCCTTCTGGCATCGCGCGATCTTCCCGGCCATCTGGTGGTGGCGCAATCGCAAGATCGTCGTGATGAACACCACGAATTTCGACGGTCAATGGACACGCCGCGTGATCGAGCGCTTCGGCTTCCTCACCGCGCAAGGCAGCTCGAGCCGCGGCGGCCTGCGGGGCCTCGTCGTGATGGCCGAGCGCCTGCGCGAGGGCCGCGACGTCGCCTTCACCATCGACGGCCCGCGCGGCCCGCGCTACGTCGCCAAGCCCGGCCCCGTGATGCTCGCCCGCAAAACCGGCTACCCGATCATGTATTTCCACATCGGCATCGAGCACGGCCACACCTTCGAGCGCAGTTGGGACCAGTTCCAGATTCCTCGCCCCTTTTCCCGCGCCATCATGATCGTCGCCCCGCTCCTCGAAGTCCCCGCCGACGCCGATCGCGAAGCCCTCGAGCGGAAACACGCCGAAATGCAGGCCGGCCTCGAACGCATGCGCGATCTCACGGAAAACTGGTTCCGCATGTCCGAACCCGAGCGCGACCAAATCCGCCAACACTGCCGCCAGCAGCTTTCCGCCGCCGCCCTTTAGAACCTGTCATCCTGAGCGAAGCGAAGGACCCCGACTGCGTCGAGACAGACTAGGCCACTCGAACGCCCTGCTCGGCTCGGCATCGCCTCCAAACGCTTTCCTTGAAATTCCAGGGAACTTCGGTCCCCGCGGCCGCGTATCGTAGGAAGGAATCAGGGAGGGGAATCCATGCGCCAAAATCTTTGCCTCGCCGCCTTCGCTCTGGCCGCCATCGCCGCCTTCGCCGCGCCCGCGCGCGCCGACGTCTGGTCGAAAAGTTACCCGCTCACCGGCAAACCGCATCTCACCGTCGACGCCGGCGACGGCACCGTCACCATCGTCTCCCGCGATCAGAACCAGATCGACGCCCACCTGACTACTACTGGGTGGCGCATCGGCTCCGACGTCAAGATCGTGCAGCAGCAGACCGGCAACACTATCGAAATCGATATCCGCATCCCACACTTCGTTTTCAATATCTTCCCGCGCGAGCACAAGGTTCGCCTCGAACTCGACGTGCCCCGCACCGCCGATCTCAACATCCACACCGGCGACGGCTCCATCTCCTGCGATCCCGTCTCCGGCGCGGTCACCCTCGATTCCGGCGACGGCTCCATCTCCGCCCAGGGACTCTCCGGCTCCGTCCGCCTGCACTCGGGTGACGGCTCGATTCAGGCCCAGAGCGTCGACGGCTCGCTCGACGCCAGCTCCGGCGACGGCCACATCACCGTTCGCGGCCGCTTCGATTCCCTCCGGCTCCATTCCGGCGACGGCTCGATCGAGGCCGACGCTTCCGGCGGTTCCCGGATTTCGTCCCCGTGGTCGCTTAGCAGCGGCGACGGCTCCATCCGCGTCAACCTGCCCGCGAATTTCGCCGCCGACCTCGACGTCCACACCGGCGACGGCCGCATCACCATGGATTTCCCGGTCACCGTCTCCGGCGTGCTCAACCGCTCCACCATTCGCGGAAAACTCGGCCCCGGCGGCGGCCCGCTCCTGATCCGCAGCGGCGACGGTTCCATCCACATCGGAAAGCAATAGACGGGAATCGCCCGCCCGCGCAAACGCCGAAAATGCCGTCATCGCGACGGCCTCGAGAGCCTCGGTAGCCACGGTCAGCGCCTTCCTGACCGTGGGCATTCTTGTCGTGGGAATTCCAACGAACCTGAGGAACAGATATACCGCCGCTCAACTCTCGCCCAGCGTAACGCCCACTTCCATCTTCCGCCCGTCGCGATAAATCGTCAGCGTCACCTTATCGCCCGGCCGTTTCTGGTTGAGCGCCAGCGCCAGATCCATCTGCCCCTCGATCTTCTGTCCATTCACTGCCACCAGCACATCCCCGCCGATGAGCATCTGCTGCAGCCCTACCACCACCATCCGGTTGCCGCCGTGAATCCCCGCCTGCGCTGCCGGGCTCCCCTCTCGTACTTCTTCGATGAGCAGCCCTCGCTGCACCGGCAGTCCGAGCGCCTGCGCCAGCCCTGGCCACAGCGGCAGCGCCCGCGAAACCCCCAGCACCGCTCGCCGCACCTTCCCGTAGCGCAGCAGATCGTTCACCACGCGCCGCGCCGTATTGATCGGAATCGCAAAGCCGATCCCGGTGATCCCGGACGACCCTGACGGCGAATAGATCGCCGTGTTGATTCCCACCACTTCTCCCTGGGTGTCGAGCATCGGCCCGCCCGAATTTCCGCGATTGATCGGCGCGTCGGTCTGGATCGCATCCTCGATGAACGTGTTCGGTCCCGTCCGCACGGTGCGTCCCAGCGCGCTCACGACGCCCGTCACCAGCGTGCTCTGAAAACCAAACGGGTTGCCGATCGCCAGCACGCGCTGGCCCACCTGCAGCTTCTTCGCGTCGCCCAGCACGAGCGGCGTCAGCTTGTGATCACCCGGCTTGATCTCGAGCAGCGCGATGTCGTTCCGTTCGTCTCCGCCCACCAGGCGCGCCGGAAACCGCGCGCGATCGCCCAGCACCACTTCGATGGAACTGGCGCCGGCGATCACGTGGTAATCGGTCAGGATGTGCCCGGCTGTGTCGATCACGAAGCCCGACCCAGCCCCTTCCACTGGCACCGGATTCAGGAAGAAATCGTATTGCACCGCGCGCGTGATGATGTTCGCCACCGACGGGGCCGCCTGCCGGTAGATCCGCACGTTCACCTGCTCATCCGGCGTCAGCACCTCCGCGCCCGCCGGCGCAGGCGGCAGCGGTTGCCCCAGCGGGTGCACCGCCTTTACCTCCGAGGGCGGCCGCGTGCCCAGGTGCTCTCCCGCCCAGAATCCGCCGAGCGCGAGCGCCGCGGCCAGGGCCAGCCAGCGCCACAATCTCCTATTCTTCGCGCCCATCGCCCCGCTCCTTCGCCGCCATCCCGCCGGCTTTCCCGGCTTCCGCCTCGAGCCTCTTCACCAGCAATTCCACCTGCCGCCGCGTCTGCTCGCGAGCGCCGGAGTTGTCGATCAGGTGGTCGGCCAGCCGCAGCTTCTCTTCCACCGGCATCTGCGCCGCGATGCGCCGCTCGGCCTCCTCGCGGCTCATGCCGCGCCCGGCGCTCAGCCGCTCGATCTGCTGCTCGGGCCGGCACCACACCACCACCAGCCGGTCCAGCCGCCGGTGAAATCCGGCTTCGACGAGCAGCGGCGCTTCAATCACCACCAGGCGCGCGCCCTCACGCCGCCGCTCTCCCATCCATCGTTCGGTCCGCTCGAGCACGCGCGGATGCACGATCCCGTTCAGCCGTTCGAGTTTTTCCGGCGACCCGAACACCATCCCCGCCAGCCGCGCCCGGTCGATCTCGCCGTTCTCCGCGAGAATTTCCCGGCCGAAAGTTTTCACTATTTCGTCGTAGACGGCCTCGCCCTTCCGGCTCAGCTCGTGCACCACGTCGTCGGCTTCAATCACCGGCACGCCCATCTCGCGCAGCATGACGACTACCGACGACTTCCCCGAGCCGATGCCGCCCGTCAGCCCCACCCGCAGCATCAGCGCTCGACGCCCGCCGCTTCCGCGGCGCCGCGACCCCGGCGCATCCGCGCCGCGCGCACGGTGTTGCTCATCAGCATCGCGATCGTCAGCGGCCCCACGCCGCCCGGCACCGGCGTGAACGCCCCGGCCGTCTCCACCACGTCGGGATGGCAATCGCCTACCAGCACCGAGCCCTTCTTCTCGAAAGCCGAAATCTTCTCGGGGAATTTCGCAAAAATGCGCCTGGCTTCTTCCGCGTCGGTGATCACGTTCTGCCCCACGTCGATCACGGTCGCGCCCGGCCGGATGTAATCGGGCGTCACCATCGCCGCGCGTCCCATCGCCGCCACCACGATGTCCGCCCGCCGCGCCACTTCCTTCAACTCGCGCGTCTTCGAATGACAGATCGTCACCGTCGCGTTCGCGTGCAGCAGCAGCAGCGCCATCGGCTTCCCCACGATGTCGCTCCGCCCCATCACCACCGCGTTCGCCCCTTCGATCGCAATCCCGCTCCGCCGCAGAATCTCCATCACGCCCGCAGGCGTGCACGACACCAGGTTCGGCCGCCCGGCCACCAGCCGGCCCACGTTCTCGGGATGAAATCCGTCCACGTCTTTGGCTGGATCGACCGCGTCCAGAATCCGTTTCGCGTCCACCTGTTTCGGCAGCGGCATCTGCACCAGAATCCCGTCGACGTCGTCGCGGCGGTTCAATTCGTTCACCACCCCGAGCAGCTCTTCGGTCGTGATCGTCGCCGGCGGCGTGAGCAAAAAGCTTTCCAGGCCCAGCTTCCCGCAGGCGGCAATCTTGCTGTTCACGTAAAGCTTTGAAGCCGGATTGTCGCCCACGAGCACCGCCGCGAGTCCGGGACGTATCCCTCCCGCGGCGAGCGAGGCGATTTCGGACTGGAGTTCGGCGTAAATCTGGTCGCGGATTGCGACCCCGTTCAGGATGCGGGCTGTCAAATTTGGACTCCTTCGTGGCGGGGTTTGCTTCTAAAGGGCATCATAGCACGCCTTGCCGGGCCCTCGGTCGCCGGGAACCGCTTCTGAGCGAAGGGTTTGACCGCTACTCGCCCCAGCTTTTATAATAGAAAAGGCTTACAGGAAATATCCCGCGCTTACCCCGCGCGAAGCCCCGCCAACTTTTGGAGTCAGCGAAGAATGAAAGCAACACAATTGCGTCCCGGTATGGTCATTCAGCACGAAGGAGAGCTCTTCGCCGTTTTCAGCGTCGAGCACCGCACCCCCGGCAACAAGCGCGGCGCCATGCAGACCCGCATGCGCAATCTCCGCACCGGGTCCATCATCGATTACAAGTTCCGCGCCGAGGATTCGATCGACCGGGCCATCCTCGACGAGATCGATTTCGAATTCCTCTACGGCGACTCCGAAGGCTACCACTTCATGAATCTCGAAACCTTCGAACAGATCGCGCTCGGCCGCGACCTGCTCGGCGATGCCGTCGAATACCTCACCCCGAACCTCGGGGTGAAGCTCGAATTCTTCGAAAACAAGCCGCTCGGCGTCGAACTCCCCGATACCGTCGACCTCACCGTGGTCGAAACCGAGCCCGCCATCCAGAAGGCCACCGCCAGTTCGGTCATGAAACCGGCCAAGCTCGAAACCGGCCTCTCCATTCAGGTCCCGCCCTTCATCAACATCGGTGACAAAGTCCGCGTCAATACCAGCGAAGGCCGCTACGTCCAGCGCGCCCAGTAAAGGCAGGCGCTGGCTCTGAGCTATGCGTGGGCTTACCCTTCCAGCCGTGGGGGAATCCGCCTGCAGTTTGTCATCCTGAGCGAAGCGAAGGACCCCGTCCCCTACGTTCACACACGCTGCCAACCGCGAACGGGATGCTTCGCTTCGCTCAGCCTGACAGGTTTTTTCTGGCCGGTGACTAGGAACGACGTTCGCCGAAAGCTAGCCTCTGAAAGCTCGAGGCGTCATTTCTTCCCAAACACGCGCGCGAAAATCGCGTCCACATACCGCAGCTGCCGCCCCAGATCGAACACCCGCTCGATCCCCTTGTCTCCCAGCCGCTGCCGGATATTCTCATCCGCGGCAACCAGCGCGCGGAAGTTCCCGTCCGTCTCCCACGCCGCCATGGCGTGCTCCTGCACCCATTTGTAGGCGTCCTCGCGCGGCGCGCCCGCTTCCACCAGGTCCTGCAGCAAGCTGCCCGGAAAACACCAGCCCGCTTCGTCGAATCGAGATTCCGCCGCATGCGCTCGGGGAAAACGCGCATCTTCGCGACGATGTCGGTCATGCGCGCGAGCATGTAGTCGGCCAGAATCGTCGAATCGGGCAGGATCACGCGCTCCACCGAGCTGTGCGAGATGTCGCGCTCGTGCCACAGCGCGATGTTTTCCAGCGCCGCCTGCGAGTTCGCCCGCACCACGCGCGCCAGCCCGCAAATCTGCTCGCAACGCCACCGGATTGCGCTTGTGCGGCATCGCCGAACTGCCGCGCTGCTCGCCCGCCGAACGGCTCTTCGGCCTCGCGCACTTCGGTGCGCTGCAAGTGGCGGATTTCGAGCGCGATCTTTTCGAGCGTCGCCGCCATGATCGCCAGCGCGGCACGATACTGCGCGTGCCGGTCGCGCTGGATCACCTGCGACGCGATCGGCGCGGCCGTCAAGCCCAAGCCGCTTGCAGATCGCATCTTCGACTTCCGGCCCCAGATGCGCCGCGTTGCCCACCGCGCCGGAAATTTTGCCCACCGCCATCTGCGCGCGCCGCCTGGCCGAAACCGCTCGAGGTTGCGGCGATTTTCGTGCGTACCAGTTCAGCGAGTTTCAGCCCGAAGGTGATCGGCTCGGCGTGCACGCCGTGCGTGCGGCCGATCTGCGGCGTGTGCCTTGAATTCCCGCGCGCGCCGCTCGAGCACTTCGCCGAGCCGCATCGAGTCCCTGCTCGATCAGCCGCGACGCTTCGCGCACCTGCAGCGCCTGCGCCGTGTCCACCACGTCGTTCGACGTCAGCCCGTAATGCAGCCAGCGCGCCGCTTCCGGATCGCCCACCGTCTCGCCCACCGCCATCGTGAACGCGATCACGTCGTGCTTCACCTTCGCTTCGATCTCCAGGATCCGCGCCGGCGTCGACGTGCGCCCGCTCCCGCAGCGCGCCGCCGCCGCTTCGGCCGGCACGACGCCGCGCTCGGCCAGCGCTTCGGTCGCGGCCAGCTCCACTTCGAGCCAGCGTTTGCGAACCGGTTGCTCGTCGCTCCAGATCCGGCCCATCTCCGGCCGCGTGTATCGTGGAATCACGTTGATTCACTCCTTAGGAATTCAATCCGCCGGGTGCGCACGTCCAGCTTTCGTCCTGGCGAGGCGCCGCAGCGGGAAAAGGTTCCGCGCTTGGTGGGTCGCGGCTTCAGCCGCGACATAAAGCCGGGCAACAAAAGGGGCTTTAGCCCCGGAAGCTCCTCGGCGAGACTTTCTCCGCAACCTGTTCAGCCGCCGCGGCCACTTGCCAAACTTCTTGCTGAGTCTTCAGCCGCCCATCATAACCGATTCCGCTGGAAGGCACTCGCCGCGCGGCGTTGCCTTGCCCCTGCCGGCCGCTCAATCGAATTCCACCGCCGGAGATTCCTGTTCCGCGCCCACCGAGCCCGCCTCGATCCTTGCCCGAAAATAGTTCTCGGCGCGCACCGGCGCGCCAGACATGCGCCGCAGCATCGCGATCTGCCCGGTATGCGTCAGCGCGTCGGCCACCGGCCCCTGAAAAAGTTTCTCCGCCGAAAAAGCCGGCAACTCGCCCGAGGCCATCCGCCGGTCAAACGCCGCCAGCCCCGCGAAAAACCGTTCCACCTCGCGCTCCCAGGCAAGCGGAGTCGAATTGTGCCAAACGTGTTTGCCGTCGGCCAGTGCCAGCGCCCAATCGAGCAGATCGCCCATGTGCGCCAGAATTTCGCCGGGCGTCCGCGTCCCCTCACGTGCGCGGAACTCCGCAAATCCCTCGGGAGCTCCGCGCAGCGCCTTGCCCGCGCGGTAGGCAAGTGTGGCAAGCGAGTGGCGCAAAAACGACAACGAAGTTTCGTCCCGTCCCACGAGAGACCCTCCAGGGAAAAAGTTTCGGAATCCGGCGAAAAACTCGAGGAAAATCTAGAAAACGAACGGCCCGAGCGGCTCCCGCTGCGAGGCGATGAGCAGCTCGCCGCGAAACGGCGCTTCGCCCGGACGGCGGCCCAGCGCTTCTTCGGCCGAAATTTGCGCCAGCTCCGGCGTGTTGTTGTTTTCGGAAAGGTGCGCCAGCACCAGGTGCCGCGGCCGTCCGTCGAACGATTCAGGATCGGAGAGGAATTCGCTGACCACGTGGTTCGACAGGTGCCCGATCCGGCTCATCACCCGCTGCTTCACCGACCACGGATACGGCCCCACCTTCAGCATCTCCAGATCGTGGTTCGATTCGAGAATCAGGCAGTCGGCCCCGCGCAGATGGAATTTCACCAGCTCCGGCAAATACCCAAGGTCGGTCACCAGCGCGATCTTCACGCCTTCGACGCGAAACGCGTAGCCCACCGGATCGGCCGCGTCATGCGGAATCGAGAACGGGTCCACTTCGATGTCGCCGATCGTCAGCGGGCATCCTGCTTCGATATGTTCCACCCGCTCGACTTTCTTCCCCGCGCCATCGGGCAGGATACGGCAAACCTCGCGATGCGTCGGCTCGGTCAGAAACACAGGGCAGCGCGCGTGTTTCGCCAGCGCCGGCATGCCGCCGGAATGATCGGTGTGTTCGTGGGAGATCAGGATACCGTCGATCGGCTCGGTGGGGATGTCGAGCGCTTTCAGCCGGCGAAAGGTCTCGCGGCGGGAGAGTCCGGCATCCACCAGCAGGCGCGTCCGGCTGCTTTCGACCAGAGTCACATTCCCCGTGCTGCCAGACGCCAATATGGTGACGCGTACGGAAATCGCCGTTCTCCCACTGCTGGTTTTTCCTACGGATAATGGCAAAGGGCGGCCGCGCCGTCAACGCCCCTTTCAATCGAAGTGACGAATCATTCCGAGCCCGCCCCCGCAAACGCGTCCCGTACACCGCTGTCCGGCCATCCGGCCAAAAACTCCCGGCCTGGCGGCGCAAAGCGTGCCCGTGTAGCGCCGCCCTTTCAGGGCGGCATGCTTCTCCGCTCGATGAAAGTGCTGCCAGGATTGTGTCTGGGAATTTGCCCGCGTCAGCAGGCCAGCAAATCGCGATCCGGCCGGAATCCGTCAAGCTGCCCGAGCGCGGCCAGCGCGATCCGCTCCGGCATGAAGAGTTCGACGGCCACCTGCTGCAGCTCTTCACTCGAAACGGCGTCGACCGAAGCGAAAATCTGCTCGAGCGAGTAGAACCGCCCGAAATACATCTCCTGCCGCGCGCGGTTGCCCATGCGCGATCCGGTCGATTCCAGCGAGAGCGTCATCGAGCCCTTGAGTTGCTCCTTGGCCCGCCCGAGTTCCTCGTCGCTCACCGGTTCCTGCTTCAGCCGCCGGAACTCGTCCACGACCGACCGCACCAGCCCTTCCACCTTGTCGCCGCCCGTGCCCGCGTAGACGGTCAGCAGCCCGGTGTCCTGGTAGCTGGTCATCTCGCTGAACACCGCGTACGCCAGCCCTTGCCGCTCGCGGATGTTCTGGAACAGCCGCGAAGACATTCCCGCTCCGAGAAGCGTATTCAGCAGCGCGGTGGCGAACCGCCGGCTGTCGTTCACCGAAAAAGCCGGCACGCCCATGCACACGTGCGCCTGCTCGAGCGCCGCCTTCTGCCGCACCACAACCGCTGCCTGCGGTTCGGGTGGCGCCTCGTGATAACCGTTCGGCGCGCTGGCGAGCTTGCCGAATGCCGCGGCCGCCAGTTCCACCAGCCGCTCGTGCTCCACGTTTCCCGCCGCCGAGAGCACGATCTCGTTCGGCACGTAGCTCCGCCGGAACCAGTCGAACACGCGCACCTGCTCGAAATTCCCCACCGTCTCCCGCGTTCCCAGAATCGGCCGCCCCAGCGAGTGTCCCGCCCACACGTTCTGCAGGAACGCCTCGTTCACCAGCGCTTCCGGGTTGTCCTCGTCCATCTTGATCTCTTCGAGCACCACGCTCTTCTCGCGCTCGATCTCCTGCGCGGGGAACAGTGGCTCGAGCACCATGTCCGAGATCACGTCGAAGGCCAGCGGCAGATGCTCGTCGAGCACCTTCGCGTTGAAGCACACCAACTCCTTCGTCGTGAACGCGTCCAGCATCCCGCCCACCGAATCCATCGTCCGTGCGATCTCCTCGCACGACCGCCGCGAAGTCCCCTTGAACACCATGTGCTCGATGAAATGCGAAATCCCGTTGCGCTCGGCCGGCTCGCGCCGAGACCCGGTCTTCACCCAGATCCCCACCGATACCGAGCGGAAGTGCGGCATCCGCTCGCTGATCACCACCAAACCGTTGGGCAGAAGGGTTCTGCGGACGGCATTGAGTTCGTTCGTCATGGCTCTCGGTCTTTTGGATGCAATGGACCGGCCCTCCGAATGAGGCACCGGGTGCCTCCTATTGTGGCATAGCCGGGCCCGGAAGGGCACGGAACCGGCCAATTTTGTTATCTATCTGTATTCCAATGACTTACCACGATCCCCGCCCGGCCTGCCCGTCCCCGCGTGGTATCATGAAGCAGTTCACGATGCCCATCGAGCTGCTCGGCAAATCCCTCGACGAACTCCGCGCCCTCGCCGTTTCGCTCGGCGAGCCGGCCTTCCGCGGCGCGCAGCTCTACCATTGCTTTTACTCCGAGCGCCAATTCGATTTCTCCCGCATGAGCGCGCTGCCCGCGCCGCTGCGCCGCCGTCTCGCCGCCGAAACGTCCGCCACTCTCCCGGCCATCGTTCGCCGCTACCCCTCCACCGACGGATCGGTCCGCTACCTGCTGGCCCTCCCCGCGGCGACCGAAGATGCCGACGCGACCACCCCCGCGACCATCGAAACCGTTTTCATGCCCTCGGAAGGCCGCCAGACCCTCTGCATTTCCACGCAAGCCGGCTGCGCGGTGAACTGCCGCTTCTGCCTCACCGCGACTCTGGGCCTGATCCGCAATCTCACCGCCGGCGAAATCCTCGGCCAGGTGCTCGTCGCGCTCTCGGAAAATGCCGAGCGCCTCGCTCCGCGCACAAACGTCGTCTTCATGGGCCAGGGCGAGCCGCTGCTCAATTATGACGCCACGCTCGCCGCCACGCGCATCCTGCTCGATCCGAACGGCGTCGGCCTCTCGCCGCGCCACGTCACGCTTTCGACTTCCGGCATCATCCCCGGCATCGAGCGCCTCGCCAGCGAGCGCGTCCGCCCCAAGCTCGCCATTTCCCTCAACGCCTCCAGCGACGAGCAGCGCACAAAACTGATGCCCATCAACCAGAAATATCGCCTGGCCAAACTCATCGACGCCTGCCGCCGCTATCCGCTCCGCTCCTGGGAGCGACTCACGTTCGAATACGTTCTCCTGGGCGGATTCAACGACAGCCCCGAAGACGCCCGCCGCGTCGCCCGCCTTCTCAACGGCCTGCGCGCCAAGGTCAACCTGATCCCCTGGAATCCCGGCGAGCTTCCCTACAAAATGCCCGAACTGGCCGCCGTCGAAGAGTTCCGCGGCATCCTCATCGACCGCGCCATCCCCGCCTTCATCCGCTATTCCCGCGGCCGCGACGTGATGGCCGCCTGCGGCCAGCTTGCCCTGATCGAGCAATCCATCCCCGCCGTCGAGTCCGCTCCCGCGTAGCGCCAAGCGAAACGCCATGAAACTCCGCCGAATTTCATTCCTGGCCGCAGCCGCATTTCTTCTCGCCGCAACCGTGCCCGGCCGCGCGCAAAACGCCGCTCCTGTCTCGTCTGCCGCGGCGCCGATCCCTGATATCTCCACCTTGATGCACCAGGTCCTCGAGAATCAGAATCAGGTCGATAAAATCCGCGAAAATTACGCCTGCCGCGACGCCCGCGAAGTCGAAGACTTCGACAAGCACGGCCACGTCAAGAAAACCACGACGTCCGTCTACCAGATCTCGTTTTTCGGCGGCCATCAAATCCAGCGCCTCATTGAAAAGGACGGCCAGCCGCTCAGTGCCAAAGCGCAGGAAAAAGAAGACGACCACATCCGCAAGCAGGTCGAAAAATATGAAAAAGAGCGGCAAAGCGGCAAGGAAGCCGAGCGGAGGGAAAAAGCCGAAGTCACGATTCAGGATTTTCTCGAAGCCGACCGTTTCTTCAACCCTCGCCGCGAGCGCATCGAAGGGCGCGACGTGATCGCCTTCGATTTCGAGGCCAATCCCGCGTTCAAAGCAAAAACGCTGACGCAAAAACTCGCGCAATCTCTCGTCGGCACCATCTGGATCGATGCCCAGGCGCACGAGGTCGTCCGCCTTGACGCCCGCTTCGCGAAAAATTGGAAATTAGGCTGGGGACTCGTGGCGTCCGTGCACCGCGGCACCGCCGTCGCCTTCGAGCAAACGCTCGTTCACAACCAGGTCTGGCTTCCCACCTACGCTGAAGTGCACGTCAGCGCCCGCGCCCTTTTCTTCGGAGTGAATCAAAACGAAACCGACCGCTACAGCGACTACAAACAATTCCACGTGCGATCCAGCGCCCAAACATTCCCGCCCAAGTCGTCACCGCGCTGAAATCTTGTCATCCTGAGCGAAGCGAAGGACCCCGAACGCGCTGAGGCAATGTTGGCCACGGAGACATGCTGTCAGGCGTCTGCGCCGCAGCCCACTACCACTAACCGCTAGCCACTGCCTTTCTCATTCCTATCGCGCTCATCAGCCGCCCCAACCGCAGGCCTTCGCGGCGGTAGCTGAACAGCCAATCCACGCGGCACGACGTGCACACTCCGCAGGAAAAAATGTGGTCGGGCAGAACGCCCGCCGCTTCCAGTTGCCAGCGATTCGCCGCCGGCAGATCGAGCAGCACGCGCTTTGGGCGCTCGTGCCCCGGCGGATCGAATTGCAGCCAGAGAAAGGGTGTCGGCTCGTCTCCGGTCGAAAGCGGCTCGAACGGCCCTTCAAACCAATCCGCGGCGTGCGCGAACTGGCTTCCGAACTCGTGCGCCACGTTCGGCCCCACTTCGTAGCAGCAGCGGCCGATCGCCGGCCCGATCGCGGCGATCACATCTTCGGGCCGCGTGCCGAAATGCATTCGCAGATCGCCCACGGTTTTCTGGGCCACGCGAGCGGCCGTGCCGCGCCATCCGGCATGAATCGCGGCGACAACGCGTTTCCGCGTGTCCACCAGCAGTATCGGCACGCAATCGGCCGTCTGTACCGCGAGCAGCAATGCGCGCGCCCGCGTCACAAGAGCGTCGCCCTTGTATTTCGCTCGATGCAGCCCCGCGCCCTCGCTTTTCAGGCGCCCGGCCCCTGCGCCCCCGAAAATCCTCACCATCGACGAATGAAATTGCCGCAAGCCGGTGAATGCCATTTCCTCCGCGTCCAGCGCCCGAACGAACCGCCGCCGATTCTCGTGGACGCGGCGGTGTTCGTCCCATTCGACGTAGCCGAGATTCAGCATGCGCCTGCCGTCCTGCAGGCTCGCGCCGCCGGCGCGCGTGCTGAACCCGTGCGCCAGCCAGGGAATCCGCGCGAGCGGCAGCGCCTCGAGCACCACCACGCCCCCGCGCCGCCGCAGCCTCCATTCCGGCGGCAGGGCCAAAGGCCTCGGCAATGCTGCTTTTCGCCGAACAGGTTTTCGCTTCCGTCGTATGCGGTTCATAGGCCCATGGGCACCCCACCCGCCTCGATTATAGAGCCAGGCGACGAGCCGTCCTCGTTTCGACGGCCGAACGGCGAAACAGGAACGCAGAGGGCGCGGAGGGGTCGCGGAGAACGCGGAGACAACCGGATGACAGCCCCTGTCCTCCGTGTCCTCCGGCCTTTCTCAGTGCCCTCTGTGAGATCGCTTTGCCCGTCGAATCGCTCGACTCCGTCTCCAGCCGCCTGGGCGGGCAGGTATAATGGCGCAGCACGCGCCACGCGCAATCCACCGAGGCCGAAGGGATCCGTAGCGATGATCGTCGGCATGGGCATCGATCTCACCGAAGTCGCGCGCATCGAAGCCGCCATCGCCCGCCACGGCCGCGCCTTCCTCGAACGCGTCTTCACTCCCGCCGAAATCCTCTATTGCGACAGCCATCACCATCCCGGCGAACGCTACGCCGCCCGTTTCGCCGCCAAGGAAGCCGCGATGAAGGCGCTCGGCACCGGCTGGCGCCGCGGCGTTCGCTGGATCGACATCGAAGTCGCCAATCTGCCTGGTGGCCGCCCCACGCTTCGCCTCCACGGCCGCACGAAGGAGCTGGCCGACGAGCAGGGCGTCCGCAACATCGCGCTTTCGATCACGCACACCTCCGGCTTCGCCATGGTTCAGGTGATCTTCGAATCCGGAGTCATTACGTAGAAGCTCCGCTGTTCGCGAGTCGGATCTGGCGATACACTGACGCGCCAGAGCATCCAGCTCAATTTCCCTCCCCGGCCTCTTCTTTCCGCCTCGCGGCGAAAAAAGGCTCAAAATGTCCCGGTTAAGAAAACTGAAAGCACTGAAAAGACAGGCGTTACAGCTCCTTCAGCTCGGCTCCGTGTCCCGCTTAACCGGCATCCAGTGACACCCTCCACCGCCCAGACGCAGAGGAAGAAACTCGCAGAGAATAAGTCACTTACGCCCCTATCCGCTCCAAAGCCTGTCCACGCTCGCGCGCCCAGAGTGACACCCTGTGACACCTTTCCTGATCCGGGTTGAAGGCACCTGTTTGCACCGCAGAGGCGCGGAGGTGCGCGGAGATTTGCCGAAGGCTGGGACGTGAGAAACGGCCAAGGCCATATTCCGGAACTTTCGAGGTTTTGCTCGCGTACTTCCATTCCAGGGCGGCACTACAAAGGGCGAAACTCCTTACGGGGTTGATTCGCCACGGGACCGATCATGGGCTTTTCCACCAGTCAGCTCCGACAAATTTTTCGCCGGCTTCGCCGCACGCCGATGTTCACCGCCATCGCGCTCTTCACCCTGGCGGCGGGCATTGGAGCGAACACGGCCGTCTTCAGCGTCGTCGAAGGCGTTCTGCTGAAGCCGCTGCCCTATCCGCATCCCGGGCAACTCGTGGGCGTGTGGCACACCGCGCCGGGCATCAACATCCCCGAGTTGAACATGGGGCCGTCGAACTATTTCGTCTATCGCGACCAGAGCCGCACGTTTCAGGATATCGGCCTCTACCAGGGCGATTCGGTGAGCGTCACCGGCACCGGCGAGCCGGAACACGTTCGGGCGCTCGACGTCACCGCCGGCACTCTGCCGATTCTCGGCATTCCGCCTCTGCTCGGCCGCACGTTCACTCGCCAGGACGTTGCGCCCGACGCGCCGAAAACCGTGGTTTTGACCTACGGCTACTGGCAGCGCAAATTCGGCGGCAAGCCATCCGCCATCGGGCAAACGATCCGCGTCGACGGCGAACCCCGCCTCATCATCGGCGTGATGCCGGAAAGGTTTCACTTCCTCGACGAGCAGGATCCGGCGCTGATCCTGCCGTTGCAGCTCGACCGCAACAAGACGTTTCTCGGACAGTTCAGCTATGAAGGCGTCGCCCGGCTCAAGCCCGGCGCCACGATCGCCGAGGCCAACGCCGACGTCGCGCGCATGCTTCCCATCGTCATGCGCACGTTCCCGTCGCCGCCGGGCTTCAGCCTCGAGTTGTTCAAGAAGGCGAATATCGGCCCGGACGTACATCCGCTGAAACAGGACGTCATCGGCAGCGTCGGCACGCTGCTCTGGGTGCTGATGGGAAGCATCGGCATGGTGCTGCTGATCGCCTGCGCGAACGTCGCCAACCTGCTCCTGGTTCGCGCCGAGGGGCGGCAGCAGGAGCTGACCATTCGCGCCGCGCTCGGCGCAACGCGCGGGCAGATTGCCGGCGAGCTGCTGCTCGAAAGCCTCGTGCTCGGGTTGATGGGAAGCGTGCTGGGACTCGGCCTCGCTTTCGGAGCCTTGCGCGTGCTGGTGGCCATGGCGCCGTCGGGACTGCCGCGCGTCGGCGACATCGGTATCAATGGACCGGTGCTGCTGTTCACGCTGGGCGTCTCGGTGCTTGCCAGCCTGCTGTTCGGCGCCGTGCCCGTGCTCAAATACGCCGGCGCGCACGCGGGCACGGGACTGCGGGAAGGCGGACGCACGCTCAGCCAGAGCAGGGAGCGGCATCGCGTGCGGAATATTCTGGTGACGGTGCAGGTGGCGCTCGCCTTCGTTTTGCTGGTGTGCTCCGGGCTGATGATCCGCACGTTCCGCGCACTGACCGAGGTGAATCCCGGCTTCTACCACCCCGCCCAGGTGCAGACGTTCCGGCTCTACATCCCGGAATCGGAAGTGAAAAAGGACGAAGGCGTTTTGTCCATGGAGCAGGCGATGCTGCGGAAAGTCGCCGCCGTTCCCGGCGTCTCCTCGGCCGGCCTCGCGATTTCCGTGCCGATGGACGGGAACAACTGGATGGATCCCGTCTTCGCCGAGGACCACAGCTACGCGACGGGCGAAATGCCTCCCATCTGCCGCTTCGTGATGATCTCGCCGGAATATTTCCGCACGATGGGAACGCCGCTTATCGCGGGCCGCGCATTCACCTGGTCCGAGGTCTACGGCAAGATCCCCGTCGCGGTGGTTTCGGCGGGCATGGCGCGGCAGTACTGGGGCAGCCCGGCGGCGGCGCTCGGCAAACAGATTCGCGTTTCCAGCAAGGACGATTGGCGCGAGGTGGTCGGCGTGGTGGCGGATGTTCACGACCACGGGATGAACAAGCCGGCCCTGCCAACCGTCTACTGGCCGCTGCTGCTCCAGAATTTCGAAAGCCAGCCGCTGCAGGTTCGCCGCGGCGTGGCGTTCGCGGTGCGCAGCCCGCAGGCGGGTTCCGTGGGATTGATGAACGAGCTTCGCCAGGCGGTGTGGTCGGTGGACGCGAATCTTCCCGTCTACGACGTGCATACGGAGAACTTTTACTACCGGCGCTCGATGGCGCGGACCTCGTTCACGTTGGTGATGCTCGGAATCGCCGGCGCGATGGCGCTGCTGCTGGGCACCGTGGGACTCTACGGCGTGATCGCCTATTCGGTGTCGCAGCGCACGCGCGAGATCGGGATTCGCATGGCGCTTGGCGCGGAGGAAGGGCAGCTCACCGGAATGTTCGTGCGCCAGGGGCTCGTGCTCACCGGCCTGGGCATAGCGTGCGGCCTCGCCGCAGCCATCGCCGTGATGCGGCTCATGTCGTCGCTGCTCTTCAAGGTCAACCCCGTCGATCCAGTCACCTACGGCGCGGTGATGGTAGGCCTCGCAGGAACCGCCTTCCTCGCCAGCTACTTGCCCTCGCGCCGCGCGCGTGCGGTGGATCCGGTAGTGGCATTGCGGGCGGAGTAAGCTGCGGCCCCTCAACCGGAGTCGCTAGGCGGAGTTGCTGCGGCGTTGGCGGGAATGCTCGGTGGTTTCCTCGCGGATCTGACCAGATTGCCACAGCGCGGCTGCTCACCTCTTCGTTCTGGTCTCCACATAGGCAAGCACCGCGCGCGAGAGGTTAACGTAGAGCATAGCCTCGGGTGCTTCCAGAAGCAGTTCGTTGGGGTGCGCCAGCGTGCCGCGGTTGCGAATGGTGTTCAAACTGTCGAGAGCCGACGCCATCGCGCCGAACAGCCGCCTGGCCTCAGCGCCGTGAGGGAGGGTCGCCGAAAATTCGGGGAATTTCTCTCGTACGATCTTGAATAACGCTGTCAGCGACGGGTCAGCCGGAATCGCAGCTCCCCGGTCCGAGCAAAGCCTTTTCAGGTAGCCATGCAAGGCAGTGTGGGCACGGTCCACCGCGCTCTTTGGGCCCCTCGTCTTCAGGAGCGCCTCTGCGTCCTTGAGGGCCTCGAACACAACCTCACTGGTCTCGGTGATCTCTGGCGTCTCGACCTCGCAGTCGGCCTCCAGTCGAGATGCAACGTCAAGGAGCCTGCTATGCAAGGAAAGCCTCTTGCGAGAATCGTCGTTTGTGCCGTCTTCCGGCGGAGGGATCATCTGGAACACTCCGCGAATAATCTTGGCTTGATCTCTGGGTTTCGCTGCCCGGAGTATTTCGATGAACGCGCGCAGGGTTGTAAGCCCTCTCGCTCGATGGGCAGCGACATCTATGTCAAGGTCGCAATACCTGTGATAGAACGCGTCGTGAATCCTATAGCTGAAGTTGTTAAGGTAGCCCCCGTTGGTCCCTATGTAATCCTCTACAAGCCAGTTTATCTCTCTAGGGGTCATCATGGCGGAACACCGTCCTGTCCGGTTCACGTCGAGCCATCCTGCGATCGCGGTTCGGACGAGCAATGGGCTGCGGCGCCTTGAGTCCACGAAGCGCCACCGGTGCGTCCTCGTGGATTTGCTCCCCGAAATTGCTTCGACGGAGGAGCATGGGAAAACCAAGTGTCGAAGGGCCTGCTATTTCCGGGGACCTGTGTGACTTTGCTTGTCCACCCACGGTGTAAACGCGGTGTGCGAGGGCGTAAACAGCACATACGCGGTGGGTGGGTCAGCGCAACGGTAATCGCTCATGATGTCAAGATTTCTTCTCGTCCTGTTCCGCACGAGAGTCTTTGAGCGGCGCGCCCCCTTGTGGGACCATACCCGTCTGCTACTAATCCGACGTCCGAGAGAAAGATGATCAAGGTCGTCTATTGCATCACCAAGAAACCAGGTCTGACGGACGAACAGTTCTTCGATTATTGGGAAAATATCCACGGACGAATTGCCGCGCGCATTCCTCATCTCCGCAGACTCGTGCAGAGCCATCGCGTCACCGTCGCCGGCGACAAATTCCAGGCGGATTACGACGGGATGGCGGAACTCTGGTTTGACGATGCGGCGGCGCTGCTGGCCGCGCGGCAATCGCCCGAATGGCAAACCATCACGGAAGACGAAGCGAACTTCATCGACCACAGCAAAGTCGCCTATTTCGTTTCCGAGGAGCACACCATTCTGGACAAAGCGGATTGATCCGGTGTCCGCGTTTCATGTTTGTGTTGCGCGCCTGGAAGCTACCGGCGAGAATTCCCCCCACCTGAGCTATCCTGTGAGCAGGGAGATCGCTCCATGACCTCGATCTTTACGGAGCACCGAGCCGAACTCGAAGAGCTGTGTCGCCGCCATGGTGTGCGACGTCTCGAACTCTTCGGCTCAGCTGCGACGGGCGAGTACAAGCCCCAGGAGAGCGACCTCGATTTCCTGGTCGAGTTCAAGCCGCTCCCGCCCGGTGGCTACGCGGATGCCTATTTCGGGCTGCTCGAATCCCTTGAGGCGCTTTTCGGCCGGCCCGTGGATCTGGTCGTCGCGTCACCCATCCGAAACCCCTATTTCCGGCAATCGGTTGAGCAAACGAAGATTCTGCTCTATGCCGCTTGAAACTAAAAAATACCTGTACGATGTGCAGCAGGCCGCAGAGCGGATTGCAGACTTCGCCGCGGGGAAGGGCTACGAGGACTACCACGGCAACCCCATGCTGCGTGCGGCCGTGGAGCGGTAGTTCGAGATTATTGGAGAGGCGCTCGCGCAACTCGCGCGGCTCGATGAAAATCTCGTGGCGCGCATCAGCGAGCACCAACGCATCATCGCCTTCCGCAACGTACTAATTCACGGTTACGCGGACGTGGACGACCGCCTCGTGTGGGACGTGGTCGCGGCAAAACTCCATGTGTTGCGCCGCGAAGTCGAGGCTCTGCTAAGCGGGGAGTAATCGCTACAGCGGGTTGCGCTCGACTCGGGCCGTCTTTGAGTTCGAAACCATGTCCATCTATGTGGCTTTGCTGCGCGGCGTGAATGTGGGCGGGAACTTGCTCAAGATGGAGCGGCTGCGCGCGGTGTGCGCGGAATTGGGGCTGAAGAACGCGCAGACGTACGTGCAGAGCGGGAATGTGGTGTTCGAGGCGCGGGGTACGGCGGGGAAGTGGACTGAGGCATTGGAGACAAGATTAGCGGGGGAAGCGCGGCTGCCGGTTTCGGTGATTGTGAAGACCGCGGCGGAGATGGGGCAGGTGATTGCCGCTAACCCGTTTATCAAGGAACGCGGGATCGACTTGGCCAGGCTGCATGTCACGTTTTTGCAGCGGGAGCCGGACAAAGCGGCGCTTGGGGGTCTTGGCGGGCTGAAGGCTGGGGCTGACCGGTTTCGGTGCCTGGGCACGGAGATTTATCTGCACTGCCCGAATGGGTATGGCGACAGCAAACTGACGAACAACGTCTTTGAGAAAGTGCTGGCGGTTCGGGCGACCACGCGGAATTGGAATACGGTGAACAAGCTTTACGAAATGTGCGGGGAGTGAGCGGGCCGTTCGGCTTCGAGTGGGCCGGTGCTTGCTTCGCGCAGGCGGACGGTGAGCCACTGATTGGCGCGCCATTCGCCGGGGACTCGGGCGGTCAAATAATTGCCGGTTAGGGCATCGGTCGCGCCGTCGCGGATGGTTTGGAGGGTCAGGGCACGAGTTACGCGGCCGGACTGGCGCGCGCGGAATGCTGCGGCTTTTTCGCCGGCCAGGGCGCGGAGTTCTCGGGCACGGTCGCGAATTTTTTCGGGGCGCACGGCGCCTGACAGGCGCGCCGCTTCGGTGCCGGGGCGCGGGGAAAACGAGAAGACGTGCAGATAGGAAAATGGCAGGCGCTTGACCAGTTCGACCGTTGCGCGATGGTCGGCTTCGGTTTCGCCGGGGAAGCCGGCGATGACGTCGGCGCCCACGGCGGCGTCGGGCATGCGCTCGGCGATCAACTCAATCCGGCGGGCGTAATGTTCGGCGCGATACCAGCGGTGCATCGCGGCGAGGATACGGTCAGAGCCGGATTGCAGCGGGATGTGAAAATGTGGGGCGATGCGGTCGCTGGCGGCGATACTGTCGATCAGGTCGGCGGTGAGGTGCATCGGCTCGAGCGAACTGAGGCGGAGGCGTTCGACCGGCGTTTGGTCGATCACGCGAGCGAGCAGATCGGCCAGCGAGGAACGCGGCGCTAAATCGCGGCCGTAGCCGCCGAGATTGATTCCGCTCAGCACCACTTCGCGCGCGCCGGCATCCACCAGGCGCGCAATCTCTTTCACGACTTGCCCGGGAGCGAGGCTGCGGCTGCGGCCGCGCACGTGCGGAATCACGCAGTAGGCGCAGCGATGATTGCAACCGTCCTGAATTTTCAGCGTGGGGCGTGTGTGCGCGCCGCCCTGCTCGATTGGGCCGACCAGCACGGCGCGCTGCTCGAGCAGGTCGCCGGTGAGGATTTTGGCGGGGCCGCCGCCGAGAGAGAGCATGGCATCGTCCGCGCGCCCTGCGGCCATTTGCGCGCCGCGCAATTGGTCGATGGAGACGAAGCCGCCGGCGGGCTGGGCGCTTGCCGGCTCGCCCGCGATTTCGGCGATTTCGTGCTGATGGGCGTTGCCGATGACCCAGCGCACGCCTTCGAGTTCGGCCAGCTCTTCGGGGGCGCGCTGCGCGTAGCAGCCGGTGACGAGGATCCTCGCGCCGGGATTGCGGCGATGAAAGGCGCGAATCGCCTGCCGCGCGCGGCTATCGGCGGACGCCGTCACCGTGCACGTGTTCACGACGACGAGATCGGCTTCGCCGTCCTCGGCGGGGCGGAAGCCGCGCTCGGCCAGGCGGCGCTCGATCGCGGCGGCGTCGGCCTGCGTGGCGCGGCAGCCGAAATTTTCCATGTAGTAGCCGGGCATGACGCGGTTCGTTGGAAGTGTTCGATTATAGCAGCGGCGGCGAGGGACCGCATTGGCAGGCCCGCGGGAGGGCTTATAATATCAACGATATGTCAGCAACGCTCGTTCGCCGGATCCTGTATGGCGGGATGGCCGCCTGGGTGTTCGTGATGGCTGTGGAGGAATTTCGCCTCCGCGGGCACATGGGCACGGCTATCGCTTTCAGTGTCGGTGGAATTGTGCTGCTGGCGATAGCGATTACCGGCAAGGGCGGTTGAGGCTGAAAGCGGGGCCGGCGGTGCCGGCCCGAATCGCCGAAGCCGGGCGGCTTCGGCGGGATTTTCCATCCAGTCAGGTTGCAATCTGGGCGCTGCGGATGATGTCGTAGCTTTCGATCACCGCGGCCACGCCGATTGTCGGCTCCTCCGTACTCTTCGACCGCATCTCGACCCGCACCACGCGCCCGCGCGCCGCCACGAACGAGCCCGGCTCGCCCATCCCCGCCCGCGCCAGCGAGACGGTGAGGTCGATCCGGCAGCCGGAAGGGAACTCGTCGGGAATCAGGAAATAGATGCCGCGCGAGGAGATATCGCGCGTGTGTCCCTCGGTGGCCTGGCCGGTATCGGCGCGGCGCACGGTGAGGGGAAGAGAAAGATCGTAGCGACGGTGATGTCTTCGCTCGGTCGTCATGGCTCGCAATGCCTCCACGGTATTCGTCCACGGATTATTCATGCCCGCCGCCATCTGGCAGTTCCCGGACCGCGGCGGCCTGCGCGCGGGCGCCGGGGCCGCCATCGAGATGGAAGCGGCGCATCTTGTTGAGCAAAGCCTTGTAGCTGAGTCCGAGCCGCTCGGCGGCGCGGCGGCGGACCCAGTGGTTCGCCTCCAGCGCGTCGAGAATCGCCTCGAGCTCGGTTTCGTCCTTCAGGTCGCGCACGCGCGTCTTCAGGCTTTGATCGCCGGCGGCGGCTGATTCGTCGATCGCCAGGCGGTGCTCGAAACGGGCGAGATCGAGCAGTTCGCGGAAAGTCTCCTCGGCGTCGCCCAAAATCACGTAACGCTTCACCAGATTTTCGAGTTCGCGAAGATTGCCGGGCCAGCCGTAACGCGTGGCGGCGTCGAGCAGATAGGCGGGCGGATCGGCCACGGCGCGGCCGTATTTTTCGCGGTACTTCGCGACGAAATGGCGGAAGAGAAGCGGGATTTCGTCGCGGCGCTCGCGGAGCGGAGGAACGTAGAGCGTGAAAACGCTCAGCCGGTAATAGAGGTCCTTGCGGAAGACGCCGGTGCGGATCGCTTCCTGGACCGGCGTGTTTGTCGCCGCCAGCACGCGGACGTCGCTTTGAATGGTGAAGCGGCCGCCCAGCCGCGAAAACTGATTGTCCTGGAGGACGTGAAGCAGCTTGGCTTGCAGCGGCGTCGCCATTTCGGCGATTTCGTCGAGGAAAATCGTGCCGCGATCGGCGATCTCGAATTTGCCCGGCTTTGAGCGGACGGCGCCGGTGAAGGCTCCCTGCTCGTAGCCGAAAAGCTCCGATTCGAGCAGCTCGCCGGGCAGCGCCGCGCAGTTCACTTTCACAAAAGGCCGCTCGCTGCGCGGAGACAGCTCGTGGATCATCCGCGCGATCACTTCCTTGCCCACGCCGCTTTCGCCGTTGACGAAGACGGGCACGTCCACCGCGGCGATTTGCGCGGCCTGGCGGCGGATTTTCAGCATCGCCGGGCTCGAAGCGACAAACCACAGGTCGTCGCGGAGGTGATCGTTGCGGGTTTCGAGGCCGCCCGGGCGCGCGGCCGCTTTCGCGGAAATCGTTTGGAAATCTTCCAGGCGAATCGGGCGGATCAGCACGCTATGCACGCCGGCGCGCATGGCTTCGATCAGCAGGTCGCTTTCGCCCGGATCGGCCGCGACGATCACCGGGACGCTGTTGCCGGTCGCCAGCAAACGCCGCAGGCCTTCGAAGTCCTCCGCGCCGTCCAGGTCGACGAGGATCAGGCGCGGCTGGTCACCTTGCGCCAGGCGTTCGATTGCTTCGGAGGCTGCCGGCACGCTCGTGAAACTGTAGCCGCCGGCGGCGAGCGCCGCTTCAAACGTCGGGCTGAGCTCGCGTCCCTGAACAATCAGAAACTCTCGACCGTCGGGATTTTCCTCCATCGCCTTTCATTCCTTCGCCGCTGGCGGCAAAAATTTGCGAGAGGTGCGCCAGGGTGGGGGTCTGGCTGCCCTTCGTACTGGGAAACCGGCCCACGATGTGCCACGATGAACCGTGTTTCATTGTTTGTCAATACCGTCCTAAGTACCAATTTAGACATGCCGCGTTTTCGGGGTTGGGGGCTTTGAGGCGGCTCTCGGAGGGCACTTCCTGCCTCCGTAAAGCATTGATATATAGGTGCATATAGGTGTGATGTGAAAACAGGGTAATGTCTTGGAGTTGCGTACTATAACTTACGTTCTACTGTGTTGATACGACACACGGCCTTGGCTGCGGCCGTTCAGTCGTATTTTTCGTAGTGAATTTGGCGGCGATCCAGGCCGAACTCCTCTTTCAAAATTCGGCGGACGTCGTCGACCATTTCTTTCAGGCCGCAGATGTAGGCGTCGAGGTCGCGGTGACCGGCAAACAATTTTCGGAGGAGCGGCTGCACGTGGCCGCGCTCGCCGGGCCAATCGGCGGGGGCGCGGCTGAGCGTGGGAACGAAATGGAAACGGCGGTGCAGGGCGGCGAACTGGTCGAATTCCTCGCGGTAGAGGATGGTTTCGGGATGGCGGACGCCGAAAAGCAGCCAGACTTCGCGTTCGAGTTCGGCGCCTGGGGCGAACAGATCGGCCAGCATGCCGCGCATCGGGGCGATGCCGGTGCCGGTGGCGATGAAGACCAGATTGCGCTCGACCGGGCGGCGGACCACGAAAAATCCGTGCGGGCCGGTGAAGTCGATTGTCGCGCCGGGGGCGAGGTCGCACAGGTAGTTCGAAAACAGGCCGCCGGGGACACGGTTCAGGCACAGGTCGAAACGGGCGTCGGGTCGCGGGGCCGAGGCGATGGAATAGGCGCGGGTATGTTCGTTGCTGTCGCGCGTGAGCGTCATCGAAACGAACTGGCCGGCGATGAAATCGAATGGGCCGCCCTCGACCACCTCCCACTCGAGATGCCGGGTGGTTTCGGTGAGCATGCGGGCGCCGCGAAGCACGGCGCGATATTTGCGGGCGACGGGAAATTGCGGATTTGGCATGTTTTCGAGCCCATTGTAGAGGAGACGCGGGCAGGGCGCGAGCCGGCGGGCGGCCGGGCGGCTTGGCAGATGGGGCGGGGGGCGGGTATCATAATTGCCTGCCTGGCTCGAGCGATTTTCTCGCCGGCCTGATGTGAAGGAGCGAGTTTCCATGAAAGAAGGGATTCACCCCGATTACCACGAAGTGACCGTTCACTGCGCCTGCGGGAACGCGTTCAAGACGCATTCGACCTACAAGGACTCGATGCTGCGCGTCGAAATCTGCTCGAACTGCCATCCGTTTTTCACCGGGAAACAGAAGCTGGTGGACACGGCGGGGCGCGTCGAGCGCTTCCAGCGCAAATACGCAAAAGCCGCCGAGCAGAAGAACGCGGCCAACGCCAAGAAGAATTAGGCTGCGCGTCGAAAGAGGCCGGCCGGAAGCTTCAGGGGCTAAGGCCGTTTTCCTTCCGCTGGCGTGATGTGGCGGCTGAAGGCGAAAGGCCCACGGTCGGGAAAGCGCTGACCGTGGCTGCCGAAACAAAGGCAACACCGTTCGACCCACAGGGCGCGCACATTGTTCAGCGGCCCGGTTGCAGTGGTCCTCCGGATTCGGCTGGCCCCGATCTTTGGTGCGACGGGCACATTTCGCCGAAACCGGGTTCCGGCGCGCGACCGGAGTTGACGGCAACTTTCCGCCGTGTAGAATCGCTCGCAGATGGCGACCGAACCCTCCTTCAGCGCAGCTTCCCTGGTCGAGACGGCCCGGCCCCGCGTCACTCTGCGCAACTGGTTCCAGCATCCCTACGATTCGGCGATTGCCGCCGCGCGCACCTGCTACGCGCCGCGCCTGATTCAACCTGAAGAGATCACCGACAAGCAGAGGCTGACGATCGGCGCGGGGACGTTTTACGGCGGCCACCACACGGTCTATCAGCACGCTCATTTTGAGTTCGGGCTCGAGAACGTGAGCCGGCAGTTCGTCTGGTCGTTCCTGCACGCGCATCCTTTTTACAATTCCGAGCAGCAAAGCCAGCGGTACGTGCGTCTCGATCGGGCGCAGGCTTACATTCCCGAGCCTGGCGAGCACTTCGGCGAGGGCGAGCGGGCCATCTACGAGCGCGCGATTGCGCGCGCTTGGGAGCACTATCGCGCGCTGACCGAAATGCTCAAGCCCGACGCGCGGCGGATCCTGGGCGACATCTGGCACGTTGGCGAGATGTCGCATCCGAAACGGGCGCAGAAAGTGGAGCGGCAGGCGGAGAAGCGGGCGATCGAGGTGGCGCGGTACGTTTTGCCGGTCGCGGCGTTCACGACGATGGTGCATACGCTCTCGGGGATCGTGCTGCACCGGCTGTGGCGCATGGCGCTCGCTTCCGATACGCCGGCCGAGGGACGCGCGGTGGTTGGCGAGATGGTGGAGCGGGTGCGCGAGGTCGATCCGCAATTTTTCGACCGGTTCCCGACCGAGCCGCTCGAAGAGCTGCCGGAATGGAAGCACGGGGCGGCGTCGGGCGCCGACGCGGAACTTTTTGCGCGTGAATTCGACGCGCGGCTGGGCGGGCGGGTCTCGAAGCTGATCGATCATTCGCCACAGGCCATCGAGACGGTCGCGGCGGCGTATCGCGCGACGGTGGGTTTGCCGGCTTGCACTTGCACGGACAACGAGGCGATCGACCGGCTGCTCAATCCGGCGCGGAATCCTTATCGGCTCGAGACGCTCAACGTGGGCGTGCATTCGCCGATGATGCGCGCGCTCGAACACGCGCATTTCACGTTTGCCAAGAAGATCAGCCATACGGCCGACAGCCAGGACCAGCGGCACCGGATGGTGCCTGGGTCGCGGCCGCTGCTCACCTTGACCGATACGCGGGCGCCGGATTTCGAGACGCCGCGACTGATCGCTGAGAATCCGCGGGCGCTTGAGCGCTACCGGCAGGCGATGAACGAGGCATGGTCGGCGAAGAACGAACTGGTCGACCGGGGCGTACCGGTCGAATTTGCGTTGTACGTGCTGCCGAATGCGAAATCGATTCGGCTGGTGGAGACGGGCTCGCTTCTCCATCTGCTGCACAAATGGACGATGCGGACCTGCTTCAACGCGCAGGAGGAGATTTACCTGGCGTCGATCCAGGAGGTCGAACAGGCGCGGGCGCTGCATCCGGCGCTTGGCCGCTACCTCGGTCCGCCTTGCTATCTGCGCGCGGGCGTGACCACGCCCATCTGCACGGAAGGCTCGCATTTTTGTGGAATCAAGGTGTGGCAGAGCTTTCCGGAGATCGAGCGGCCGATTTGACGGGGAGTGGCGCGGACACTCCTGTCCGCGCTCTTTTCCCGGTTCCCGCGAACAACCGCACCATCATCTCGGCTACCTGCCTCTGCCAAATACCCGGTCTTGGAGGGTTGGCGGAATCGGCACCAGGGGCTGCCGAGGCGAATTGACAGGGTGACAATCCCCTTGTATTGTATAAGTTAGCATGTACGTCCACTTCTATTAGCCCTCCAAACGGAGCGGCCAGTTTTGGCCGCTGTGCTCGTTCGTACCTTTTATTTTGTGCCCTCCAACTGATTGGGGAAGGATTGCGTCATGGCCAAGCTGTTTGAAAAATTGAATGAAATCGAAGCGCGATACGAAGACCTCACCGCGCAGCTCTCTTCGCCCGAAGTGCTGAGCGATTCGGCGCGGCTGCAGAAGCTCGCGAAAACGCACGCCGAGATGAACCAGATCGTCGGCCAGTATCGCGAATGGAAGAAGATCGAGCGCCACTTGGGCGAGGCCAAAGAGATGGTGGCCGAGGCCGAGGACGCCGAACTCAAGCAGATGGCCCAGGAGGAAGTCCGCGAGTTGGAGGAGCGCAAGGCGGTGCTCGAGAAGAAACTGAAGCAATTGCTCCTGCCGCGCGATCCGAACGACGAAAAGAACGTCATCCTGGAAATCCGCGCGGGAACCGGCGGCGACGAGGCGGCATTGTTCGCCGGCGAGCTTTTCCGGATGTACTCGCGCTACGCGGAATCGCAGGGCTGGCGGATCGAAGTGCTGAACAGTTCACCTTCGGACCTCGGGGGGCTCAAGGAAGTCGAGGCTTCGATTCAGGGCGATAAAGTCTATTCGAAACTGAAGTATGAGAGCGGCGTGCACCGCGTGCAGCGCGTTCCCGCGACCGAGCAGCAAGGACGCATCCATACTTCCGCCGCGACCGTCGCCGTGCTGCCCGAAGCCGATGAAATCGACGTGAAAATCGAGGCGAAGGACATCCGCATCGACACGTTCTGCTCCTCGGGACCCGGCGGCCAGTCGGTGAACACCACCTATTCCGCCGTGCGCATCACGCATCTGCCCAGCGGGCTCGTGGTGAGCTGCCAGGACGAAAAATCGCAGATCAAGAACCGCGCGCGCGCCATGCGCGTGCTGCGCGCCCGTCTCTACGAGATGGAACAGCAGAAACAGCACGAGCTGATCGCCGCCGAGCGCCGCGACCAGATCAAGACCGGCGACCGCTCGGAAAAAATCCGCACTTACAATTTTCCGCAGAACCGCGTCAGCGACCATCGCATCGGGTTGACGCTGCACCAGCTCGACAGCGTGATGGAGGGGAAGCTCGGGGCGCTGGTCGATGGGCTGGTGGCGCACTACGAAACCGAGCGGCTGAACAAGGAACTCGACGACGCGGCGTAAGAATAGAAGCTGTCAGCGGCCGGCTTGCAGCGTTCAGCATTCAGTCCTCAGTCTTTCTCACCGGAAGTTCTCCGTGCGCAAGCGTCCGCCAAGGCCCGTGGGCCGTAGAGACTTGTGTGGTGGCGCTGCGGCAGGAGTGATGGTGCAGCCCGTCAATCGCGGCTCGCTTGGCGCGCCGAAAGGACGCGGGGTGAGGTGAAGGGAACCATTCCTTTCTAATACTCGTATACTGGATGCGGGCGCGATTCCCGCCGGAGCTGATTCTATGAGTGACCTCTGGCACGATGTGCGCTTCACCCTCCGCGTACTTGGAAAAACTCCCGGATTTGTGGCCATCGCCGTGGTCACGCTTGCGCTGGGGATTGGCGCCAACAGTACGGTTTTCACTTGGGTGAACGCTACCCTGCTCAATCCCATTCCCGGACTTTTGCACACGAGCCAGGTTGTCGCGGTGACGCGCAACCGCGCCGGCTCTTTTTCCTATCCCGATTTCAAGGATCTGCGCGACCGCAGCAAAAGCTTTTCGGGGATGACGGCGTTCTCGCTGGGGCCGATGAGCCTGACGGGAAAGGAAAAGCCGGAGCGGGTGTGGGGAATGATGGTGTCGGCGAATTATTTTCGCGTGCTTGGCGTGCGGCCGATGCTGGGTCGCGGGTTTCTGCCTTCCGAGGACAGTGCGACGAATGGGGCGCCGGTTGCGGTGATCAGTTATCGGCTGTGGCAAACGCGGTTTGGGGGGAATCGGGCGATTCTTGGACGGACGATTCACATCAATATGCATCCCTTCACGATCGTTGGCGTGGCGCCGCCTGTCTTTCAGGGCAGCATGAGCGGTTTGCGCGCGGAGCTGTGGCTGCCGGTGACGATGGAGCCGGAACTCGGTACAGAGGACTGGCTCGCCGCGCGCGGAACGCAATGGTTGCAGGTGCTGGGGCGGCTGCGGACGGGCGTGGGGCGCGAGTCGGCGCAAGCGGAATTGATCACGTTGTATGGCCAACTGGCGCGACAGTATCCGGATTCGCATCGCGGAGAGAATCGCGTCAGCCTCTACCCGCTGTGGCGCGCGCCGAATGGAGCGAACGCGTTTTTCTCGAAACTGTTGCCGATCCTGATGGCGCTGGCGGGCGTCGTGCTGCTGCTGGCTTGCGCGAATCTGGCGAACCTGCTGCTGGCGCGCGGCGTGTCGCGGCAACGGGAGATGGCGATCCGGCTTGCGCTCGGCGCGGGGCGCGGGCCGCTGATGCGGCAAGTGTTGGTGGAGAGCTTGATCCTGTCGCTCGCCGGTGGCGGGCTGGCGATGCTCGTGACGCTGTGGTCCGCGCGGCAATTCATGAATTTTGCGCCGGTGACGAACCTGCCGGTCTGGATTTCGGTGAATGTGGATAAGCGCGTGCTGCTGGCGACGTTCGCGATCTCGGTGATCACGGCGATGCTGTTCGGAATCCTGCCGGCGTTGCGCGCGGCGGGAATTCAGCCGGTAAGCGTGCTGAAGGAAGAAGCGGGCGGCGTGGCGGGAGGGGGGCGCAAGGCGCGGCTATCGCGGGGGCTGGCCGTGGCGCAGATCGCGCTTTCGCTGGTGTTGCTGGTCTCGGCGGGGCTGTTCATTCGCAGCTTCCGCGCGACGAAGCAGTTTGATCCGGGCTTCGATGCGCGGGGCGTGCTGCTCGAATCCTACGATCTGCTGCCGAATGGTTACACAGCGGCGGACGGGATCGCCTTCGATCGCCAGGTGCTCGAAAATGTCCGCGCGCTCTTTGGCGTGCGGGCGGCGAGCCTTGCCGATTGGGTGCCGCTGGGCTTCGGACAGAGTTTCGTCAGCTTCACGCCTGAGGGATACGTGGCCGGGCCGCACGAGGCGGTCAATGCCGGTTACGCGCATGTCAGTCCTGGTTATTTCTCGACAATGCAGATTCCGATTGTGCGCGGGCGCGATTTCACGGCGGCGGATTCGGGCGACTCGGCGCCGGTGGTGATCGTGAATCAGGCGCTCGCCGAACGTTACTGGCCGCGACAGGATGCAGTTGGCAAGCGGATGCGAGTTTTCGGGAAGTGGGCGACGATCGCCGGCATTGTACGAACGACGGATTATTCCGAGTTGAATGAGCCTCCGGAACCTTTCCTTTATCTACCGCTTTTCCAGTCCTACTCGTCGGACGTGGTGCTCCACGTGCGCACGACGGGCGATCCGCGGGCGGCGGCGGGGGCGGTGACGCAGGTGATTCACCGGCTCAACGCGGATTTGCCTGTCTTCGATGTTTCGACGCTCGAGGACCGAATCGGCGCGGGCACGTTCACGTTGCACATGGCGGGGACGTTCGTCGGAGTGTTTGGCGTGCTGGCGCTGGTGCTGGCGGCTGTGGGGCTTTACGGCGTGATCGCTTATGGGGCGCGGCAGCGGACGCACGAGATTGGGATACGGCTGGCGCTCGGCGCGCAACCGGAGGACGTCGGGAAGATGGTGCTGGGGCAGGGCGCGAAGCTGGCGCTCGTGGGCGTGGGGATTGGGCTCGCGGCTTCGCTGGGGGCGGCGCGATTGGTTCGGAGTTTGCTGTTTGGCGTGGGTGCCACGGACCCGGTGACGTTTGTGGTGGTGACGGCGCTGCTGATCGGTGTGGCGCTCCTGGCTTGCTACGTGCCGGCTCGGCGGGCGATGCGGGTGAATCCGATTGATGCGCTGCGGCATGAGTAGGGGCGCTTAAATGAGGGAAAAGATTTAACGCGGAGGACGCGGAGAAAGGCACGCGGAGGAAGCGGAGGAAATAGAGAGCGCAGGACACAGAGAGGGGGCCGACAAGAGACGGGCTAAGGGGTAGCGGAGTCGGCAGAGGCCGAAGGCGCGGCGGAGATGGGGATGCGTTTGCCTACGGAGCTCCATGGCGGCGGGGCGGTGAAGGCGTTCCATAGGAGCCAGGCGTAGAAGGGGGCGTAGGTGAGCGCGAGAAAGAGCGGGCGGAAATGCCAGGTGCCGAGTGCCTGGTAGTTGATCAGGACCTCGTAGGAGAGGAACTGGAGAATCGTGAGCATCAGCCAGGGGACCAGGTAGCGCGAGGTGCCGACCAAAGCCAGGAACGGCACGACCCAGGTGAAATACCACGGGTAACAATTCGGCGAGACCAGAAGAATTGTGCCGAAGATAAGAAACGCGGCGCGGGCAGGGTCGATGCGGCGCGCGGCCGCCCAGAGCGATAGGCCGGCGACCAGGCCCACGCCGAGGCCCAAGGCGAGCTGGTGCGAGCCGGAGATGTTCTGTAACACCAAGTAAATGCTGGCGTTATTGTCGCGGAAACTCGACTGGTATTGATGGAACGTGGCCAGGACTACCGGCAGCGCGGAGCGGTAGGGCCAGGCGCAAATAGCGGCAAAGCCGCCGGCGGCGAGCACGGCGGGCCAGTTGCGGCGCGGCCAGCCGAGCCGGGCGAGCCAGAGCGGTACGAGGACGGCGGGGAAGGCTTTGGCGAGGACTCCGGCGGCGAGCAGCGTCGTTGACAGCACCCGGCGGGGGCCTATAATCAACAAGGTGGCGCCAACGGTAGCTGCCAGCGCGAGCGCATCGTTGTGACCGCTCGAGGCAAACTCCACGACCACGAGCGGATTCCACCCGTAGATCGCGAGTTGATAATTCCGCGCATGACCGCGGCGCGTCCACCAGGCGAGTGCCAGGAGGACGGCGAGGTCGGCGAGCAGGAAGGGTGTTTTGAACGCCGCGGGACTCGGCGCGAGGCGCCAGGCGGCGGCAAACACGAGTTCCGAAAGCGGGGGATAGATCGAACGGATCTCGTGGCCGGGAATATTGCGAATGGAGCGCGTGACCAGGGCGGCGAAACGGGGATCGTCGGGGCGCACGCTGTAGGGATTGAAGCCGAGGGCCTGGACGTGGCCGTCGAAGCGGTAACGAAAGATGTCGTCGGAGAGCGTGGGGCGAAGCGGGGCAAGCGTGAGCCGGAAAGCGATGGAGGCGAGCAGGATGAGCCAGAAAGCGCGCCGGCTGTCGGGGCTGTGCTCGAGAAAGTAGAGAGCGACGAGATAGACGATGCCGGCTCCGAGAGCGATCGCGATGGTTTCGACGACGTACACTTCCAGATTTCCCAGCCAGGCGAGCGTGGCGAATGCCGCTTCCAAGGCGATGGCGAGCGCTAGCGCGCGAAGCCATTGCGATGCCGGCCGAGGAGAGGTTGTTGTCATGAGTGGGGAGACGAAAGTTGATTTGGGCCGCTAGCCTCATCGGTTTCGGGGCGACGAACCCGGTGTGGGACTACGTGCGCCGGCAGATCGATCCGACGCTCAATCCCTTCCGCGGGCTCTATCAGGCGAACGGTTTCGACCTGACGATGATGGTGCCGTATTTCGTCGTGCTGGGAATCCTGGCGCTGTATGGGATGCACCGTTACTGGCTCGTCTACGATTATTTCAAGTATCGCCGGAACGTGCCCGCGACTCCACCCGAGCCCGCCGACTGGCCGAAGGTTACCATACAGCTTCCCATCTTCAACGAGCGATACGTGATCGAGCGGTTGGTGGACGCGACGGTGGCGTTCGATTACCCGCGCGAAAAGATGGAAATTCAGGTGCTCGACGACTCGACCGACGAGACGAAGGAAATCGCACACGCCGTCGTCGAACGGTATCGCGCGCTCGGCGTGCCGATCGTCCATCTGCACCGCACGAATCGCATCGGGTTCAAGGCCGGGGCGCTGCAGGAAGGATTGAAGGTCGCGACCGGCGAGTACGTCGCGATCTTCGACGCCGATTTTCTGCCGCCGGCCGATTTCCTGCGCCGCACGCTGCCGTACATGATCGCCGAGCCGAAAGTCGGCATGGTGCAGACGCGCTGGACGTACCTGAACCGGCACTATTCGGCGCTGACGGAGATCGAGGCGATCTTGCTCGACGGACATTTCGTGATCGAGCACGGGGCGCGCTCGCGGCGCGGCATCTTTTTCAATTTCAACGGGACGGCCGGCGTGTGGCGCCGCTCGACGATCGACGACGCAGGCGGCTGGGAGCACGACACGCTGACCGAAGACACCGACCTTTCCTACCGCGCGCAGATTCGCGGCTGGAAATTCCTCTACCTGCCCCACATCGAATGCCCCTCCGAACTGCCGGTGGAAATGAACGCTTTCAAGACGCAGCAGGCGCGCTGGGCGAAGGGGTTGATGCAGACGGCGAAGAAGACGCTGCCGCGCGTGATGCGTTCCGACGCCAGCCCGCGCATCAAGACCGAGGCGTTCCTGCATCTGACGGCCAATATCAGCTATCCGCTGATGGTGGCGCTTTCGCTGATTCTGCTGCCGGCGATGATGGTGCGGTTCTATCAGGGCTGGTTCCAGATGCTGCTGATCGATCTGCCGCTGTTTCTGGCGGCGACGTGGTCGGTGTCGAGTTTTTATCTGGTGGCCCAGCACGAGCTGTATCCGAAGAACTGGAAACGGGCGCTGCTGTATCTGCCGTTCGTGATGGCGGTGGGGATCGGGCTCTCGGTGCGGAATTCGAAGGCGGTGATCGAGGCGATCGTCGGGCAGAAATCGGAGTTTACGCGCACGCCGAAATACCGCATCGAAGGGAAACGGAAATCGCGGACCGCGGTGAAGAAAGCTTACCGGCGCAAGGCGGGATGGTCGCCGTTCATCGAGCTGGCGCTGGGCGTCTACTTCATCGGCACGGTTGCTTACGCCATTCAGAACCAGAATTTCTTCACGCTGCCGTTTCTGTTGCTGTTCGTTTGGGGTTACCTCTACACCGGATTGATGTCGCTCAGCGAAACCTACCTGGACCGGCTGCGCTCGCAACCGGCCACTCCCACCGAGACGCAGCCTGCGGCCGCGGGCGCCTCGGCGCCGGGGTTCTAGAAACGCAGTTCAGCTACGCCTATATGAGGGTTTGAATTCAGAACACGCCAGGGGAGGGTTTGGTGCGACGGAATCTCTCGCTGTTTTTCCTGCTGGCCGGTTTGGCCGTGCAGGGAAACGCGCAAAAGACGGTCCCGTGGAGTCACGGGGAGAATGATCCCGTCGCGGCCAGGGGCTCTGTGTCGCAGGTGGACGGCGTTGGCAATGTCCCCGGCCTCCGCGGCAAGGACGCCGGGACCCTCCTCGCACCGCTCATCGCTCGGAACCATACGACGCGGCCGGATCCGGCGAGCATTCCGAAGGGGGCTCTCGGCGACAGCATTCGACTCGGTTTGCAAATCTTCCGGGATACTCCGCGATACGCGTCCGAGTACGTCGGCAATCGGCTGAGCTGCTCGGACTGTCACCTTCAAGACGGGAACGCCGCCTACTCGTCCCCTCTCGTCGGCGTTCCGGGTCTATTCCCCATGTACAACAAGCGCGCGGGACGCGTGATCACGTTCGAAGACCGCGTGCAGGAATGTTTCACCCGCAGCGAGAATGGCCGTCCCTTGCCGTATAGAAGCCCGGAACTTATCGCCATCGTGGCCTACATTCAGTGGCTCTCTCGAGGGCTGCCGGCCGGACACGTTCTTCGCGGCCGGGGGCTGGTCGAGCTGCCTCCATTGCAAGGCGATCCAGTCAACGGCGCGAGGATCTACGCGCAACAATGTGCTGTTTGCCACCAGGCGGACGGTGCGGGAATCCCACCTGCCGTGCCTCCCCTCTGGGGGCCGAACTCATTCAACGACGGCGCCGGCATGAGCCACGTTCCGCAGATGGCCGCATTCGTACAGCACAATATGCCCCAGAACAATCCCGGAGCACTCACGCCACAACAGGCGTTCGACGTGGCAGCCTACGTGGATGGCAAACCGCGTCCAAAGTTCAATCCTCGTTACGCAACCTACTGATCTGTTCCGCTGGTTTGACCCGGCTGCCGACTGATTTTTCCCCAAGCTAAGGCAGCTCCGGGACGCTCCCGGAGCCACGGGCTACGCCTTCCGGACCGGGAGCTCGTATCCGCGAGGTAGGATCGCACGAAATCGGAATTGGCGGGGACGACGCGAGGGCTGCCTCTACGCCGGACCGATGTCGCTCAGCGAAACCTATTTCGGCCGTCGCGCGGGGCCCGCAGCCGAGGCTCCGCCGAAGGTTTACACGCAAGCCTGTATGCTCGCGAGAGGGCTTGGCATTTCGTCGTAGGTACGCCCATTGAGCAGGCGACCGGTCAAGTCCTTGCGGACGCCTCCCCATTGCTTAAAGAAGAACGGCACTCCCGCCTTCCGGCACTGTCGGTAGATAGAACGAACCCATTCAATTCTCATGGGGCGCGCATTGGGCCCGCTCTCGCCCCCGACGATTACCCACTGAATTCCTTCCAGCGGAAGGTCGTCGAGCGGTCCGATCAACGGTTCGCAGGAGAGAAATCGCACTGCGGCTGGCACGGTCCTCAGATCACCAATACGATAGACTACTCGTGCGTCCTCGACGCTGACTCCCATCCAGATATTGGGCGTCCACTCTATTTCCCCCGCTAGCTCCCCTAGGCGCACGCTGCGCTTCGTGAGGATCTGGAACGTGTGCTGCGGACAGTCCCTCATGGTGGCGAAGACGCTACGAATGAAATCCAGCGGAACCCGCTCGTGAAATAGGTCGCTCATCGAGTTAACGAAGACACGCCGGGGCTCGCGCCACCGTTTGGGCAGATCGATGAGATCCTCGTGGAGGGTAACCTCGAACCCGTTTCGGTACCTCGCGTTGCGCATAGCTTGCAACCGCTGAGTCAGGCGCTCCGCGTAGCAGTGCTTGCATCCCGCGCCGACTTTTGTGCAGCCGGTCACGGGGTTCCACGTTGCCTCGGTCCATTCGATGTCTGATCGATAAGCCATAGTCACCTGCTAAGAATATTTTGGGCAATACTGATGGCCGTCGGCGCTCCCCTTGGGTTGCCCGCCGCGAAGCAAAGTAGATAGAGGGGCACATTCCGTGAGTTGCGCAACAGCAAGGGATTGTCCGCCACGCGGGTGAAGACCGTTTTCAGTCTTTCTACAGAGAACCGCCCGATCTTGTCGAGGTCTGCGACCCGCATCTCGGGACCGTGTTCTTCGAACAGCGGGGCTGTCACCTGCTCGCGATAGAAGGCGTCGGCCCAATCCTCGGTGCCGAAGACCGCAGTCAGGGCTTTCTCCCATTGTGACGGGGGACGCTGGGCCTTCGTCAGGAGTCGGGCCACAGCGACGCCGAGCGGAAACAGGACCCATAAGTCTATCGCGTGAGTCCGTGCGATGGTTTCGATCGTTGCCCATTCGACTTGCATTCCATATGGGTCGAGGAAGACAACTGCGCGACGAAGTCGCCAATTGGTTTGATTGCACCATTCCTTGAGATAGCTGTTTGCGTCGCGCTGGACGATCTTGATAGCGGCTGCCCTCTGGGGAAACCGTTGCTTGAGCTTTTCGAGCTCCTGCGCCCGTTTCCCATCGCGCTCAATGAAGACATACTCTCTAAAAGGCGGCTCGACCTCAAGTGCAAGCTGCGCGCTGCCTTTCAAAAAGGCCTCGGCTTCGGGCTCGTCCAATTCAGGAAACAGCAGCGTCTGGTCCTGTTCTTCCCGACGCCGTGTGCGGTAGCCCGTGCCGGCAAAGGCGTCCACGTAGATCGGGGTCAGCTTCTGTGCCCTTAAGTTACCCGCGAAGATCCTAGTGTAGGCGACGAGGTACTTGCGCACCCGCTCTAGCTTCTCTGCTGTCCAGTCTCCGCCGAATTCGTGGACTGCCACCGGTCCCCGCCTAACGTCGCGAAGCATTATAGACCCGGCAAGCAGGTTCAGGTGCCGGCTTGTTGGCCTAGGGCGTGGAAGCGGCAGCGACAAGGCGACGGGACCGCGGGCGAGGGCACGGTTGGGAAGTTACGGTTCCAGCCAGAGTTCCCGGGCACGCTTTACCGCTTTCACCACGGCCTTGATCAGCGTGACTCGGATGCGGCCTTCCTCCAGTTCCATCAGGCCATCGATGGTGCAGCCGGCTGGGGTGGTGACGGCGTCCTTGAGCAGGGCGGGATGGGCGCCGGTTTCGAGGACTACGCTGGCGGCGCCGAGAGCGGTTTGGGCAGCGAGAAGGGTGGCGACGTCGCGGGGCAGGCCGACTTTCACGCCACCTTCGGCGAGCGATTCCAGGATCACATAGATGAACGCGGGGCCGCTGGCCGAGAGGCCGGTGACGGCGTCCATCAGCTTTTCATCGAGCACGATCGTGCGGCCAACCGAAGCGAAGAGCGCCTGGGCCGTGGCGAGATGCGCCTCGCCGGCGTACGAGCCGCGGGCGAGCGCGGTCATGCCGCAGCGCACGACGCTCGGCGTGTTGGGCATGGCGCGAACGACGGGCACCTGCGCGCCGGCCAGCTTCTCGATCGAGGCGATCGGGACCGAGGCGGCCACCGAAATCACCAGTTTTCCGGGGCCGAGTTCCGGCCGAATTTCTTCGAGCACCTCGCGAACCACCTGCGGTTTCACGCAGAGCAGCACCACGTCCGCCTGGCGGACCGCGGCGAGATTGTCGGTCGTGACCGGGACCGGAAACTGTCCGCCTGCCGCACGCGCGCGATCGGCATGGCGCACGGTGGCGCACACGTTTTGAGGCGGGAAGAGTTTTTGTTCGAGGAAGCCCTGAATCAGAATGCTTCCCAATTTCCCGGCGCCGAGAACGGCGACGCGCGTGGAGGATAGTTCACTGGGGACGGGCAGATTGGTGAGAGCCATGTGTCCTCTTCCTGAAGAAATGAAGTGAAAAACGGAGCCGGCCCGCCGGAATGTTCCGGCGGGCCGGCTCGAAAGGCCGGCGCGGATTCGTCAGTAGATGTCGTACTGCTCGAAGTGGAGCGTGGCGTCGGACTGGATGACGGCGTTTTTGTGGGTAGCGCGCTCGAGCTCCTTGATCAGATGCATTTCGCGGGTTTTGAGCGCCTTGGCGATTTCGGGATGGACGCGCAGGGTGATGCTTGGCGTCTCGAGTTCGCCGGCCATCTTGCGAGCTTCCGCTTCGATCTCGTAGCAGATCGTGGGCACGGACTTCACCATGCCCGATCCCGAGCAATACGGGCAGGGCTGGCAGAGCACGCGCTCGAGCGCCTGTTTGGTGCGTTTGCGCGTGATCGCCACCAGGCCGAATTCGTTGAACGGGAGCACCTTCGACGGGGCGCGGTCCTGGCGGAGGGCGTCCGAGAGCGCCTGGAGGACTTTTTCGCGGTTGCGGCGCTCCTCCATGTCGATGAAGTCGACGACGATGATGCCGCCGAGGTCGCGCAGGCGGATCTGGCGGACGATCTCCTTGACCGCGTCGATATTGGTTTTGACGATCGTGTCCTCGAGGCGATTCGAGCCGCGGCCGACGTACTTGCCGGTGTTGACGTCGATCGCGACCAGGGCCTCGGTGTGGTTGATGACGATGTAGCCGCCGGATTTCAGCCACACTTTCGGGCGCAGGGATTTATCGATTTCCTGCTGCACGCCCATCTCCTCGAAAATGGGTGTCTCCTTGGTGTAGAGCTTTACGCGGTTCACGAGGTCCGGCTGGAACCGGCTGACGAAATCGACGACGCGCGTGTACTCGTCCTCGGAATCGACCCAGACGGCGTTGAACTCGCGATTCAGGCAGTCGCGCAGCAGGCGCTCGACGAGGTTCAGGTCGCGGTGCAGGAGCGTGGGAGCGCGGCGCTGTTCCGATTTCGCGCGGATTTCCTGCCAGGTGCGGGTGAGGTATTCGGCGTCGGCGCGGATGTCGTCTTCGGTGGCCGAGCCGGCGGCGGTGCGTGCGATGAAGCCGCCGGGATGTCCCTGGCGCAGTTCATCGACCAGGTGGCGCAGGCGGCCGCGGGTTTCGGTGGTGCCGATTTTGCGCGAGATGCCGATGTGGTCGAGCGTCGGCATGTAGACGAGGAAGCGGCCGGGGAGAGCGACGTGGCTGGTGATGCGCGCGCCCTTCTTCCCGAGCGGTTCCTTGGTGATCTGAATGATGACTTCCTGGCCCGCCTTCAGCAGATCGGAGATCTGCTGGATGCGCTTGGGCGGCGCGTGATGCTGAGGGGGCCGCTCACGATTGCGGTCGCGCTCCGGGCCCCGCTCGCGGCCGCGCTGATGGCGATGGCGGCGGCCGCCGCGATGGCGCTCGCGCGCCGCCGGCCGCTCGAGGCGGGAAAGGGATGGCTGATCCAGGCGGACAGTGGTGATTTCGTTGCCCGGCTGGGGCCCCTCTTCTTCCTCGCCGGCGGCTTCGATGGGAGCGTGTTCTTCTTCGTGCTCGCCTTCGTGTTCGTGCTCTCCGGCGTGTTCCTCTTCGTGCTCGACCACGCCGGTGGCGGATTCGCCGTTGTGCTCCTCGCCGATCTCCTGTTCGAAAACTTCAGCTTGGCGTTTCTCGGCGAGGGTTTCGGCGATGTTGGCGGTTTCCTCGAAGCTGAGCTCATCGCGTTCGATCCTGCCGGATTCGGGAGCGGGCGCTTTGGCTTCTGGAGCGGCGGTTTCGGGTACTTCCGCCACGGCTTCAGGCGCGGAGGGTTGCTCCTCGCGGAACTCAGCGGACTCCCGAGGCTCCTCGCGCTCAGGCTCGGCGACCGGAGCTTCGGCGGGCGGCGCGGGCGCAGTTTCGAGACGAGCCGCGGTTTCTTCCTCGGCCGGCGCGAAGGGAGGCGCGAACGTTTCGGCCGATTCGGTGGCGGCTGGAGCGGCGGTTACCGGCGCCGACGGGCGGCCCTTGTATTTCGCCAGCGATTCGCCTGGCAGAATGATGGGAACGTAGTTTTCCTCTTGTTGCGGCGGTTCGGGCTCGCTCGGGTGCGACGACACATATTTCGACGGCGGCAGATCGCGGCCTCCGGGCCGGCCTCGCCGGCCTCGCCGGCCGAAGCGGCCGCCTCGGCGGTCGAACCGGCCTCCTCCGCGACGCTCGTCGGGCCGGCCGCGCCATTCGGAACGCTGCGTCGGCGCGGCCGGAGGCGGCGCGGGCTGCGCTTCCTCGGCGGCGACGGGCGGGGCGGGTTCTTCGGCGAGCGGAGCCGGCACGGGCGCGGGTGCGAGTGCGGGCGCGGCGGCGCGGACGTGATTTTCCACGGGACCGGCGACGTGCTCGTACTCATCGAGATCTTCGATGACGTCGCTGACGTAAAGGAAGGCGTCGGTATCGAGGCCGATATTGACGAAGGCGGACTGCATGCCCGGCAGCACGCGGGTTACCCGCCCCTTGTAAATGCTGCCGACAAGCGCGTATTCCTTCTCGCGCTCGATGTAAATCTCACATAGCTGCCCGTCCTCCAGAATGGCAACCCGTGTTTCGTGCGGGCTGGACGAGATAATCAATTCTTTCGACATGAATACTCCCCGGGAACGACGGAGCTACGCCCCCGCGGCGCGCGATTTGCCGCCGACCGGATCGAATGTCTTGGGCGTTTCGTCTCATTGGACGCGTCCGTTGCATTTCCCCAGAACGGATTTCTGGCCCGGGCTCAGTTGACGAAGCGGCGCAAGCGCACACTCATCACCAGGCCCAGCGCCATGAACACAAACAGCGTGGCGGAGCCGCCGTAACTGACCAGCGGTAGCGGAATCCCGGTTACCGGCATCCAACCAATCACCATCGCTGCGTTCACAAAGATATGGAACCCCAGAATCGCCGCCACACCCCCGATCAGATACATCCCGGCACGGTCTTTCGACTGCCGCGCATTCATGATCAGGCGTAACAGCAATCCTACATACAGCAACAAAGTCAAAAAGACCCCGGCGAAACCCAGTTCTTCGCCGAGAGCCGCAAGAATAAAGTCCGAGTACCGCACCGGAACAAACCCTAATTGGTTCTGGCTGCCCCGGCCCAGCCCCTTCCCCCAAAGACCGCCCGAACCCACGGCAATTTCCGACTGCAGGATCTGATAGCCGGAACCGCGCGGGTCTTGCTCGGGTTGCAGAAACGTTGTGACTCTCGCTTTCTGGTAGGGTTTCAGGACGAAGTGCCATGCGACCGGTATTGCCAAACCTGCCAGAATCACCAGCGCAAGCACGTGCTTCCATTTAATTCCCGCCAGAAACACCCCAACCGCTGCTACCGGCACCAGAGTCAACGCAGTTCCCAGATCCGGTTGCAGCAAAATCAAACCGAGCGGCACACCCACCAGCGCGCCGATCTTCACCAAATCGGACAGCGTAAGCCGGTCCGTGCGCACTCCGCTGAGGAAGCGCGCTAACGCAATGATTATAACTAACTTCGCAAATTCCGACACCTGAATCGGTATCCCGTCGATTTCCACCCAGCGCCGGGCCCCGAAGCGCACGTGGCCGACCACGAGCACCACCAGCAGGCCGCCGAGCATCAGCATGTAAAAGATTGGCGTGCGTTCGAGCAGCCATTGATAGTCGAGGCGGGAGAGCAGCCAGAGCGTGGCGAAGCCCAACCCGACCCATCCCAGTTGCCGCCAGGCCATCCCGCTCATGGCGTGATGGGTGGCCGAGTAGACCTCGACGAGCCCCAGACAGCAGAGGGCCGCGACCAGGGCCAGAAGCCACCAGTCGAGATCGGCGGTATGGACTCGTCTTTGCATACTCACGGATTCGCGTTCGCCTGGGCCGTTTCGACCGCGGGCGGTTTATTCACCTTCGTGTATTGCTGCGGGCCCTGATTCTTCTTCTGATAGTAGGCGCGAATGATGTCGCGGGCGATGGGGGCGGCGGCTTCGGCGCCTTCGCGGCCGCCCTGCACCAGCACGGAGACGACGATTTGCGGGTCCTGGCGCGGGGCAAAGCCGACGAACCAGGCGTTGTCGAGGTAGCGCTTGCCGCCGAGGCGGTGCTTCATGTCGTCGCTAATCACCTGCGCGCTGCCGGTCTTGCCGCAGAACTGAATGCCCTCGAGGCGCGACGCGGCGGCGGTGCCGCCCTCGTTCACGACGCCGTACATGGCCTGGGTCACCTGATTCACCGTATTCGCGGAGAGCGGGAAACGGACTTCCGGCACGGGGTCGGTGGCCGGGTTGGAGAACAGCAGGTGCGGGCGCTTGAAAATTCCGCCCATGGTAATTCCGCCGATGGAATAGGCGAGTTGGAGCGGCGTGACGGTGGTCGCGCCCTGGCCGATGGCCACCGAGATGGTCTCGCCGGGATACCAGGGCTGGTGGTACACCTTTTCCTTCCAGGCCTCTGACGGCACCAGGCCCGGCTCCTCGCCCGGCAGGTCGATGCCGGTGCGCTCGCCGAGGCCGAGCTTGTGCGCGAAATAGGAGATGCGGCTGATGCCGAGCTGCTTGCCGACGTTGTAGAAGAAGACGTCGCAGGAATGGACGATGGCGGTATGGAGATTGACGAGGCCGTGGCCGTGCTTGTCCCAGCAGTGGAAGACGCGGCCGTAGAAGTCGGCGCTGCCGGGGCAGTACACGGTGTAATTCGGCGGCGGCACGCCGGTCTGGAGCATCGCCGCGGCCATGATGATCTTGAAAACCGAGCCGGGAGCGAGTTGCGCCTGAATGGCGCGGTCCAGCAGCGGATGCTCGGGGTCGTCGTTCAACTGTTTCCATTCGGCCGGGGTGATTCCGGTGGCGAAAAGGTTGGGATCGTAAGACGGCTGGCTGGCCATGGCGAGCACGCCGCCGGTTTGCGGGTCGAGGACGACGACGGCGCCCTCCTTGCCGGCGAGGTCGGTATCGGCGACGCGTTCGAGGTCCTCGTCGATGGTCAGGCGGATCGTTTTGCCGGGGATGGCGGGTGTTTCGGAGAGCGTGCCGCGGACGCGCCCGCGGCTGTCGACGATCACGCGGCGGCTGCCGTCGATCCCCATCAGGATGTTGTTGTACTCGCGCTCGATTCCGGATTTGCCGGCCACGTCGCCGGGCCGGTAGCGGCCATGGCTGCGAGCGATGTCCTCGGGGCTGACGTCGCCAACGTAGCCGAGCACGTGGGCCATGAAATCATCCGGCGGATATTTGCGGCGCTGGACCATCAGCAGATCGAGGCAGGGAATATCGGCGCGGTGCGCTTCGACGAAAGCGATATCGGCGGGCGCGGCGTCGGTCTTGATGACGAGCGGCTGATAGCGCGGCAGGCCGGCGGCCTGGGCGACCTGCTGTCGAAGATCGGCTGGGTCGATGCCGAGGCCGGCGGCGATCTGGTTCAGATAGGTTTTCACCTGCCCGGGCGAATCGCGTTCGAGCAGGACGCTGAAGGAGGGGTAGTTATCGAGCAGAACGCGTCCCTGACGATCGAGGATGCGGCCGCGCGGGGCGATGATGGGGATGGTGCGGATGCGGTTCTGCTCGGCCAGCTTGGAGTAGTGCTGGGTATCGAGCACCTGCAGGCGCCAGAAACCGAGGAGCAACATCAGGACGAACAGGACGAACACAACCGAGAGGGCAGTCAGACGGGTCTGGGGAAGTTTCTGATCGTCCTCTATCCGATATACCAAGAACCCTCGGCTCCCAAGCCCTCTTTCGGTCTACTCCGACCTGCTTACCCTATCACCCCATCCCCGGCCCCGCAAGGCGCCCATGGCCGGAAACACACAGAAAGACAAGGGGTGGGCCGGGGGCGGCCGTTGCGCCATCAGGACTTCCGCAAACGGTCGAGCTGGGGAAAGATCACCAGGGCCAGCGTCGCCGTCACCAGCGAGCCGATGAGCCAGTAGCGGCCGAGGAACGGCCCGGGCCGCTCCAGCAGGAAACGGCGGATCAAAGCGATCACCACGCGCTCGATATCGTAGAGCAGGAACGTGACGCCAAACCGGCTGAGCGCCAGATCGGAGTCGATCCGGTAACCGATCCAGGTGGCCAGGTAGCCGACGGCGGTGAGGGCGATGCCGTAGACGCCGAGCGGGAGATGGCTGATCGCGTCCTGCACCAGGCCGATGGCGCCGCCGAGCAGCAGGCCCGAAGCGGCGTTGCGCCGCCCCATGGAAAAGTAGATCGTCACGAGCAACGGCAGCTCGAGCAATTCCGCGTGCGGGATGTATTTCGGCAGAAAGCCTTGCAGAAACAGCGCGACCACCGCCGCGACAATCACCGAGCCGGCGCGGTACTTGTGGACTTCGATAAAAGTGTCGTCTTTGGCTACGAGCGCCATCGGTTTTGCCAGACCGGAGCGTGCATTGTAGAACGGCCGTCGCGCCGGGGCGAACGGTGATTCGCCGGGCGGCGCGCCTGGAGGGGTTGCGGAGGCGCGAGAGCCTGGACGGCCGAGCCACGCATGCCGCCGGCGCTCAGCGGCGGCGCTCGCTCGGGGGATCGGCAGCGGCCGCCGATGGTGCTTGCGGCCGAGTCAGGATTACGAGCACGTCTTCCAGGCGGTCGAGATGCGCGGCCGGCTCGATTTCGATTCGCTCGAACGGGCTTCCCGGCTGCATCGCCATAACTTTTCCCACCGGCAGGTCCTTGGGAAAAACCTGATCGAGGCCGGAGGTGAGCACGAGTTCGCCCGGCTGCACCTTCTCGCCGGCGACGTAATCGAGATCGAGCACCGGGCCGCCGGTGCCTTTCACGACGCCCTCGGTGCGCGTCGGAGCGAGCAGGGCGCCGACGCCGCTTTCGCGATCGGTGACGAGCAGCACTTGCGCGCTGTCGGGATAGACCTCGAGGATCTTGCCCACCACGCCGTCCGGCGTGATCACGCCCATGTCGCGCCGCACGCCGGCGCTTTTTCCGCGATCGATATAGAGGATTCGCGTGGAGGGGGCCGGGTTGGCGCTGATGACGCGGGCGGCGAGCAGAGAAAGCGAGGGGTGCGACTGGCGAAAATCGAGCAGCGCGGCGAGGCGGCCGGCTTCGGCGGCCTGGCCGCGCAACTGGTCGACCTCGAGCTGGAGCTGGTCGACGCGCGCGTTCAGGCGCCGGTTCTCGGCGTGCGTTCCGAGCAGATCGATGTAGCCATGCCACAGGCCGCCCATCCAGCCGATCGAGGTGGTGCCGGCGCTATCGAGCGGGGTGAATGCATCGGCCGCCCAAACGCGGATCAGGCGGATGTTGTTTTCGCGGCGAATCTGGAAGGCCAGGAGGAGCAGTTGCACGCCAACCGCCGCGGCGAAAAGCAGAAGGGGCCGGCGAGTCGGCGGAACGGTCATCGGAGGTCGGAACTCAGTCGATACAGACCAGGCGCAGCAGTTTGAAATCGCTCAGCATTTTGCCGGTGCCGAGCACGACCGAAGCCAGCGGGTCATCGGCGATCGAGACGGGCAGGCCGGTTTCCTCGCGAATGCGTTTGTCGAGATTCTCGAGCAGCGCGCCGCCGCCGGTGAGCACGATGCCGCGGTCGCTGATGTCGGCGGAGAGTTCGGGCGGCGTGCGTTCGAGAGCGACGCGGATGGCGTTCACGATCGATGCTGACGCATTCGGACAGCGCTTCGCGAATTTCGCGTCGTCAATCGTGACCGTCCGCGGCACGCCTTCGATCAGGTTGCGGCCCTTGACTTCCATGGTCAGCGGCTTTTCCAGCGGATAGGCCGAGCCGATTTCCATCTTGATCTGTTCGGCGGTGCGTTCGCCGACCAGCAGGTTGTACTTGCGCTTCAGGTAGTGCATCACGGCTTCGTCCATCTCGTTGCCGGCCACGCGCACCGAGCGCGAATAGACGATGCCGCTCATCGAGATGACGGCGATGTCGGTGGTGCCGCCGCCGATATCCACCACCATGTTGCCCGAGGGCTCCTCGATGGGCAGGCCCGCTCCGATCGCCGCGGCCATGGCCTGTTCCACCAGAAAAACTTCGCTGGCGCGCGCGCGATACGCCGAATCCTGCACCGCGCGCTTTTCGACCGGCGTGATTTCGCTCGGCACGCCGATGACGATGCGCGGATGCACCAGCATGCGCCGGTTGTGCGCCTTCTGAATGAAATAGGTGAGCATTCTTTCGGTCACCTTGAAGTCGGCGATCACGCCGTCCTTCATCGGCTTGATGGCCACCACGTTGCCCGGCGTGCGGCCGAGCATCTCCTTGGCTTCCCGGCCGACCGCCACGACTTCCGCGCTGGTCTTGTTGATGGCGACGATCGAGGGCTCGTTGACCACGATGCCTTTGCCGCGCACGTAGACGAGCGTGTTCGCCGTGCCGAGATCGATCGCGAGGTCGGAGGAGAAAAGACTCAGTATCGAGCGGACGCTGTAGCCGTTTTTTATCAGTCCAGACACGTTCTCACACCTGAGCTTTCAGTTCGCCGGGAACGAACGCCGGCTGGGGCGTCGGGCGCCTTCGCGAAAAAAACGGCTGAGGACCAAAATGGCCCGGAGCGATCGCTGCCGGGCCCCCGATCAGAAAAGGTCCCCCACCCGAATTCGCTGGCTCACCCTGGCTCTGACGCTCTGGAACCCCAAAGCGCTACAGCAATTTACGCTCGCTGCATCCACGGGCGGAAGCTGAGTAGCGAATGTAGCACACGGGTACTAGGCTTTCAACAAAGGTGCCGATGGGTAAATACCCCTTGTTGCGAGATGTTGACGAGTACCCGATTGGGCATCCTCTCCTGCCGGGCCCAAGTGCCTGCCATCTCGTTGGCCTTCTGGGGGATAGACGGGGGTGAAAGGAGGTGGGTGGCGTGGTTTCCGGCTGGTGGTGGACCGGATTCCTTGCGAGCGAAGGCTAGGTGGAGGAGGGTGGTGCATGAATTGGGAGAAAATCCCCAGGCGCAAGTCCGGCGCCTGGGCACCCATAGCAGCACACCCTTTATCATCTATCGTCTGATTGAACGCGTTGCTCGAGGTGGAGTTGGTAGCACAGACGGCTTTGCCTGTGCGGTTTTGGAGCGTGGAGTGGATTGACGGCGCGGCCATGGTTCCTGCGGCGCACAGGCAGGAGTGCCTGTGCTGGGGTGCGCTTCGTTTGGGAGTTGGTGGCAAGATTGTTTTTTGCGGCGCGGGTGAGGCCGTGCCATTTCCGAAAAACGCAGATGCGACAGGGACTCGGTGAGGGAGTGGGGCTCTAGCGCCGGGGCCTCGGCAGGGTGTGGGTCCGTGTTTTTCGATCGGATTCGCGCGAGTTTGTTTGTGGGGCGCGCGGCGCTCCACTATAATGGGCGTTTCGACGGAACCCTTCATGTTCGACCTACATAGTCGCGATTTGATGGTGAAGATTGTCCTGGGCGTGGTGCTGGGACTGGTGTCGCTCGGCATGCTGCTGTACCTGGTGCCGATGCCCACCACCCCGCTCGATTCCGGCAGCGATGGCCTGGCCGACGTTGCCGGCCAGCGCATCACGGCGGGCGACGTGCAGCGCCAGCTCGATCAGATTTCGCAGCGGCAGCCCATTCCGCAGCAGCTGCGCGGATTTTACGCGAAGCAGATTTTCGATCAGCTGGTGTTCACCCGCATGCTCGAAGTCGAAGCCACGCGGCTGGGCATCAACGTCACCGATCAGGAACTCGCCGATCAGATTCACCAGATTCTTCCCCAGGCGTTTCCGCAGGGGAAGTGGGTTGGCGCGCAGGCCTACTCGGACATGGTGCAGCAGCAGTTCGGGCTGACGGTTCCGGATTTCGAGGAGCAGCTGCGGCAGGGCATCCTGCAGCAGAAATTCCAGCGGCTCGTGACGGCGGGCATCACGGTGAGCCCCGAGGAAGTGCATCAGGAGTTTCTGCGGCGCAGCGAGAAGGTGAAGATCGATTACGCGCTCGTGGATCCCGCGGCGCTGGCCTCGAAAATCCAGCCGGCGCAGAGCGACCTCGAGGCGTGGTACAACGCGCACAAGAGCGAATATCAGGTGCCCGAGCAGCGCTCGGCCAGCTACCTGATGCTCGATCTCGGCCTGCTCCAGAAGAACACGACAATTCCCGACGCCGAGCTGCAGGCCTATTACACCAAGCACATCGATCTCTATCAGGTGCCCGACCGCGTTCATGTGGAGCACATCCTGTTCATGACCGTCGGCAAGACCAGCGCGGAAATCGCCGAGATCAAGAAGAAGGCCGAAAAGGTGCTCGATCTGGTCAAGCACGGCGGCGATTTCGCGAAGCTCGCCAAGCAATATTCCGAGGACCCGGGCAGCAAGGACAAGGGCGGCGATCTCGGCTGGATTCTCAAGGGGCAGACCGTTCCCGAATTTCAGCAAGTCGCCTTCAGCCTGCCGGTCGGCCAGGTTTCCGGCCTGGTGCAAACGCAGTACGGCTTCCACATCATCAAGGTGCTGGGCAAGGAAACCGCGCACACCAAGAGCTTCGACGAGGTGAAGCCGCAGATTTTGCAATCGATGCTCGCCGACCGCGTGCAGCAGGAATCCGAGCAGATCTCCGACAAGATGGCCGATATCGTGCGCAACTCCAGCCGGCAGTCGCTCGCCGCGGTCGAGGCCGCGCTTGGGCCGCAGGTCAAGCCCAGCCTGGCCACCGGCCAGAACGCCGCTCGTTAGCGTGACCGAGCCAATCCCGGATCTGGGCAGTTCGAGCGACATTCGCGACGCGATCTTCGGCCAGAGCATCGGGCAGCTGAGCCTGCCGATCCGCACGCAGCAAGGCTACGTGATTGTCTCCGTCAACAAGATCGTGCCGACGCACCAGGGCACGTTCACCGAAGTGCAGGCACGCGTCCAGAGCGATTACATCAAGGCCAAATCCGCCGACCTCGCCCGCACCGATGCCGATCAGCTTGTCGCCAGCCTCAAGAAGGGTGACAAGCTCGCCCAGGCCGCCAAGGCGCTCGATCTCGACGTGATCTCGACCGATTTCTCGCGCACCGGCAACGTCGCCGGCGTTCCCGCGCGCCAGTTCCTCGCCGCGTTCACCGCGCCGGTCGGGCAGGTCGAGGGCCCGCAACAGGTCGGGACGAAATGGATTGTCTACACCGTCACCGACCACGAGGAGCCGAGCGAGGCGGACTTCCAGCGGCAGGCCGGTTCCATCGAGCAGGAACTGCTCTCGAACGCGCGCGACAATGCGTTCGATGCTTTCCGCCACGCGCTTGAAGATCAGATGAAGCGCCAGGGCAAGCTCACCATCAGCGCGGAAAACCTGAAGCGGCTCACCAACCCGAATCAGAGCTAGCACACGGCCGGCACTGAGCCCGAATCTTTTACCTCGGTCTGAATCTTTCACAGATACCGCATTTTCCGCCGACGCCTCGCGACATTCACGGCGGGATTCTCCGCTTCCACGCTCGCCGTGGATTGCGCATTGACATTCGCCGCGTTTGCTATAGATTACCGGGCGGCTCCCATGCTCAGCGGCTCAGGTATGTTCGATTCGCGGCTCGGCGCTGCCGGTTCGGCGGCCCAAACAACCGACAATTTCGTGCAGCCAACTTTTCCCTATGCGTTGAGGGTGTGGTGGGCGTACTACTGGCGGACGAGCCTGATCAGCTTTGCGATTTTCGCTGTAGTTGCATTCGTGCTCGCGGCCGGAGTGGGCATACTCATTTCGGCCAGCGCCTTTCTTTGGGCGCGGCGTGTTCTGACTTACGCCATCACGTACCTGGTCGCTTTTTTCGTCATTCGTTATGTGCTAGGGAAGAGTTTCCGGAACTTTCGCATTGCTCTTCTGCCGCGGGACACGACTTCCGGCGAGCAGCCCCTTCGCAGAACGTTCCGGAGGACAGTTCCCGTTTGGTGGGCCTTCTCCTGGCGCACGTTCGTCTACTCCCTGATAGTCAGTTTCGTGGCTACTATCCCTATAACAATTGTCGTTGGAATCCTGAGCGCCTTCGGACGGGCCGCCGCTACATTGGCAGGTCTTGGCGTCGGAGCGGTGATTGCCGGGGCCGTTGGAATGTTCGTCTTCTATTCCAACATTCTGGGGGAAGAGTTTGGTGATTTCCGGATCTGCCTCCTTCCTCTGGAAGCTGCCGTACCCGCCGTGGGGGTCGTATCCCCGGCGGAAGGGCCTGGCACGGATACCGGCGCCGGACAACCCTAAGTTTTCCGGCATGTGAGAATCTGACGACCCGATTGGCGCCGAGATCACGCCGATGCTCGGCCTGGTCCGGGATGACACCTCTCCTCGTATTTCTTCTTGAGTAAATGGGGCGGGACAGAGTATCTGTTTCTCCGTGCTCTTCAAGGCGCAAAGTGCGGCGGTGTTTGGCATCGAGGCCTACCTCGTCGAGGTGGAAGTCGACGTGGGGTCGGGCAAGATGGGCGATTTCACCGTGGTGGGGCTGCCGGACACCGCGGTGAAGGAAAGCCGCGAGCGAATCAAGGCGGCGCTGAAGAATTGCGGATTCGATTTCCCCTCACCACAGGGCGTGACGATCAATCTGGCTCCGGCGGACATTCGCAAGGAAGGGTCGGGGTTCGATCTGCCGATGGCGATGGGGCTACTCGGGTGCCAGGGATCGTTTTTCGGCAAGCCGCTTGGCGATTACGTGTTTCTCGGGGAGCTTTCGCTGGACGGGAGCGTGCGGGCGATTCGCGGGGCGCTGTCGGCGGCGCTGCGAGACGCGCGCGCGGGGAGTGAAAAACCTGGTGGTGCCCGAAGCGAACGCGCGCGAGGCGGCGGTGGTCGAGGGCGTAGCTGTCTATGGCGTGCGGACGCTGCCGCAGGCGGTCGATCTGGTGAACTCGCCCGAGGCGTTCACGCCGGTTCAGGTGGACGCGCGGAAAATGCTGGCCGAAGCGAGCCAGTATCCGGTGGATCTCGGCGACGTGCGCGGGCAGATGGCGGCGAAGCGGGCGCTCGAAGTGGCGTGCGCGGGCGGGCACAACATTCTGTTTCTCGGGCCGCCGGGCGCGGGGAAGACGATGCTCGCCAAGCGCATTCCGACGATTTTGCCGCCGATGTCGCTCGAAGAAGCGATGGAGACGACGCGCATTCACAGCGTGGCCGGGCTGCTCGAAGATGCGCGGGGACTGGTGGGCATGCGGCCCTTTCGCTCGCCGCACCATACGATCAGCGACGCGGGACTGATCGGCGGCGGCACGGTACCGCGTCCGGGCGAGGTGTCGGTGGCGCATAACGGCGTGCTGTTTCTCGACGAGCTGCCGGAATTCCAGCGGAACGTGCTGGAGGTGCTGCGGCAGCCGCTCGAGGAAGGCTCGGTGACAATTGCGCGCGCGGCGATTTCGCTCACGTTTCCGGCGCGCTTCATGCTGGCGGGGGCGATGAATCCTTGCCCATGCGGTTTTTTCGGTGATCCCACGCGCGAGTGCCGCTGCACGCCGGCGCAGATTCAGCGCTACGTGTCGAAAATTTCCGGGCCGCTGCTCGACCGGATCGACATCCACATCGAAGTGCCGGCGGTGCGCTACAGGGAATTGCGCGAGAAAGAGGCGGGGGAAGGTTCGAGCGAGGTGCGGGAGCGCGTGCTGCGCGCGCGGGAGAAACAGCTCGAGCGCTTCGCCGCGGAAAAGCAGGTGTATTCGAACGCGCAGATGCCTCCAAAACTGATTCGCAAGCATTGCCAGATTTCGGCCGAGGGCGAAAAGCTGCTGGAAAGCGCGATGGTGAAGCTGGGGCTTTCGGCGCGCGCGCACGACCGCATGCTGAAAGTGGCGCGGACGATCGCCGATCTCGACGAATCGGCATCGGTCGAGCCGAAGCACTTGATGGAAGCGGTGCAGTACCGTTCGCTCGACCGGAATTACTGGTCGTAGGCCGGATTTCTACTGTGGAAAGGCCGCAGCCATGAGTGGCTGCGCTACTAAGACCGGGTGCTTGCCGCTTTCGCTTGTGCCCCTTTTCGCCTACCCCACCGAAGCCAGCGCCCGCATGTAGATACAAGCGCCGGCGTTTTTCACCGTTCGTCCAAGAGGCCATTTCCGGCCCATGGGAAATGCGGGCTATGTGATGTCGGCGGGGGCTGGGGCGGATACGTGAGAGTTCGAGTTGGTTCGGCCGGTGTCTTGCAGCGCCGAAAGAAGATCGGTTTTCGTCAGGATGCCTTCGAGTTTGCCGGTGGTGGACGTGACGAGCAGCATGTGCCGGTCGCGCTGGTCGGTGAGCGCACGCAGGGCTTCGTTGAGCGCGCAGTCCGGCGGCACGCGGGTGACTTGACGTTCGGCCAGATCGCCTACGCGAACTTCGTCCCATTTCTCGGCGGGCACTTGACCGAGCGAGCGCATCGCGATGATTCCGGCCGGCTGCCCGTCGGCGAAAACGGGATAGGCGGCGTGGAGATGATGGGCGCCGACGCTTTGTGAGAATTCGCGCAGGGTGGAGCGGGCATCGACCGAGATCACCTGCCGCTGCATCACTTCGCTCACCGGAATGCGCCACAGCTCGGCCACCTTCACCGTTTCGTGCACGCGCTGATCGCCCGAGACGGACACTTCGCCGGAGACGGCGTACGCTACTGCCGCGCCGATGAGTGCCGGAATGATGTAGGAATGTCCGCCGGTGGCTTCGGCGACGAACACGACGGCGGTGAGCGGGGTCTTGTACCCTCCGGCGAGGAATGCGGCCATGCCGACGGCGGCATAAAGGTCGAGCGCGTGCACCTGGCCGATCGACTGCGCGAAAGCGGCGCCGAAACTGCCGCCGGTGAGGAACAGCGGCACGAACATCGCGCTGACTCCACCGAACCCGAGTGTGAAAACGGTCGCAATCAGTTTCAGGAATCCGAACGCAACCAGCTCGAACGTGCCATGCGCGTGCTGGAGAATCTGGCCCACCGCTTCGTAGTTCGGGCCAATGGGCACCAGATGCCCCGGAAACATTGCGAGGAAGATCCAGCCGCACACGCCGGTCAGGATTCCCCCGACGGTCATCTTGATCCAGTGCGCCACGCGCAGCCTCACCACGAATTCCCGCACGCGCCGATAACCGCGATCGAACACCATCGTTACGAGGCCGCAGGCGAGGCCGAGCAGCGCGGCCCAGAGCAGCTCGTTGCCGGAAAACGTGGTGCCGCCGGCGAAATTGAAGAGGGGGTGTGTACCGAGGAAGGAAGCGAGCGTGGCGTAGGCGACGACCGAGGCGATGAGCGAGGGCAGCAACGCTTCGTGCGCCAGGTCGTCCTTGTAAGGCATTTCCAGCGCGAAGACGATGCCGGTGAGTGGCGCGCGGAATACGGCTCCCATGCCGGCGGCGGCGCCGCTGATCAGCATGATGCGGCGGTCGCGCGGCTCGAGGCGCAGCCGCTTCAGCTTTGTCCATAGCCAGGAACCGATCGCGCCGCCGCCATAAATGCTCGGACCTTCGAGCGCGGCGCTGCCGCCGAAGCCGACCGTGGCGATCGCCGCGGCGAGTTTCGGAACGAAAGCCCGCATGCGGATGTCGCCGTGATGCTCGTGATAGGAGCGGATGATTTCCTCGGTGGAGTGTTCGTCGGGATCGGGCGTGAAATATTGCATCAGCAGGCCGGCGATCAGGAAGCCGGCCCCGATGCCCGGGATCATGAGCAGCGGATGCGCCAGGAAGAATACGAGGAAATGCGGCCACATCCATTTCAGGATGATTTCGGCGATCAGCGTGATGAGCAGCCCTGTGAGCACGCCGACGATCGGCGCGACGATCAGCCATTTATGCAGATCGCGCGAATAAGTGGCCGAGAGATCCTGTTGCAGGATCGCGGTGTATTTTCGCAGGAGCGGATGATTTCCCAGTTTCGGCAACGAATCCGCCTTCCGGACCTAGTCCTTCACTTTGCTTCCGGCAGAGGTCGCCGGCCGGCGCGCCGGTCACCCTTGGCCGGCTTCCCCATGCGCTCGGCACGAAGGCCAAAGGCGAGGCCCGCGCGCGCCTGGAGCCGGCTGAGTTCCCGGCGGTGCAAGGCGGAGAGCCGGTGGAGAAGCTTGCGGCCCGTGGGCGTGAGCGCGACGCGGACGAGCCGGCGGTCGCGCGCGACCAGTTCCTTTGTCACCAGACCACGGCGGCGCGCGCGGTCAACCAGGCCGACGACGGCGTTGTGGCGCTCCTGGAGGAATTCGGCCAGCTCCGAAATGGTCGCCCAGCCGCGGCCGGTGTATCCGGCTACGCCGAGCAGAAGCTGGTGCTGCTGCGGCGTGATGCCGGCGTTACGGGCGGCCTGCTCGCTGAATCGCAGGAACTTTCGCAGCTCGTAGCGAAAGCGGGCGAGTTGGCGGATCATCGCCGTGCCGGTAACTCCTTCGGAATCCCGAGTCATCCTTCCTCCGTACGCGAAGTATATCACATCGCGATATATTGCCAGCGGGCGAATCTAGCGCGGGAATGCTTCCCGACACGCGGCGTCGGGACTCACTTCGTTCGTCGCATAGGGCTTCGCTCGGGATGACAGATGGTACTTGAGGGCTGGGGTGCTCGGTGTGGCGGCGCGGGGCGGGTTAGTCCGGAACTCGCCAGTCCTACAATTGCCGGAGCGCGGACTTCCCGCGAGTTTTGGCTGCCGGGCCGGCCGCAGGTCGCGTGGACGGAGGCTTGGTTCGGGGAGCGGGGCTTGGGGAGACGGGTTCGGCGCCGGCGATGGCGGTTTCGAGCGCGCGGACGAGGGCGGGGCCGGCCGAGCGGAGCAAGTTGCGGTGATGGAGGGTGAGCTGGCGGAGGAGGCGTTCGCCGCGCGGAGTGATGCGGACCAGGACGACGCGGCGGTCGGCGCTGCCGCGGACGCGGCGGACCAAGTGGCGCGCTTCGAGGCGGTCGAGCAGCTCGACCAGGCTGTGATGCTGCAGCTGGAGGCGCTCGGCGAGATAGCTGATGGTGGTCTCGCGGGAGGGCGGTGCGCCCTTGACGGCGAGAAGGAGCTGGTGGTGCTGCGGCTCGAGACCGGCGGCGCGGGCGGCCTGCTCGCTGAGATTCAGGAAGCCGCGGATCTGATAGCGGAATTCGGCCAGGGCCTGATATTCGGCGTTCTTCAACACGATGAAAAACCTCCCCCGTCCCGCCCAATCAAATATCGTTATACGACAGAATAAGGGATGGGCGGGAGAGCTGTCAAAGAGCCCTGCGGCAGGCCGCGGCGCGAGGCTCAATCGAGGTTTTTTCGGAAGGCGTGCTGCGTCTTGACGACCACATAGCCGAGGTGCTGGTAGAAGGCGTGGGCGCCGTCGCGGACGATGTTCGAGCGGAGGCGGACGATGCGGGCGCCGCGCTGGCGCGTCCACTCTTCGGCGCGCTCGGTGAGCGCGCGGCCGAGGCCCATGCCGCGGTGCTTCTCGTCGATCACCAGGCCGCGGAGTTCGACGGCGGCGCCGGATTCGAGGGTGAGGTAGAGCGCGGCGTGAATCCAGCCGACGACTTGCCCGGAGACTTCGGCGACGGCGACGAGCTGAGCGGGATCGGGCAGGATGAGCGCGAGGCGGGATTCGATGTCCGCGGTGGTCGAGGGGTATCCGAGCTGGGCGGCGAGCGGGGCGAGGGCCGCGGCGTCGTCCGGGCGCGCGGGGCGGATGGTCGGCGAGACGGTCGTTGAAGTGTTGGTCATGGTTTTTGCGGCGATGAATACGCGGGCAAGCGGAGATTTTAGCATGGGGGGATTGGCGGGCTGAAGCCCGCCGCTACAGGAAAACTCAGGAAAAACCCGGTAGCAACTTTCCTTGCTAGAAGGTTTTTTCGGAGTCGAGGAGGATGGTGACGGGGCCTTCGTTGGCGAGGTCTACGGTCATGTGGGCCTGGAAGACGCCGGTTTCTGCGTGGACGCCGCGGGCGCGCAGTTCAGCGACGAAAGTTTCGTAGAGCGTGTTGGCGGCTTCGGGCGGGGCGGCGCGGTCGAAGCCGGGGCGACGGCCGCGGCGGACGTCGCCGTAGAGCGTGAACTGAGAGACGACGAGCGCGGCGCCGGATGTTTCGAGGAGCGAGCGATTCATCTTGCCTTCGGCGTCCTCGAAAATGCGGAGATTGGCGATTTTTTCGGCGAGATAGGCGGCGGCTTCGGGTGTGTCTTCACGACCTACGCCCAGGAGAACGACAACTCCCGCGCCGATTTCGCCGACGACTTTCTGATCGATGACCACTCGACCGTGGTTCACCCTTTGTACTACTGCTCGCATGAATACTCCCGATCGATGGGTGGCGCATGGCGCGGAGCTTTAGGGAAAGACCCCAGGCTTAAAGCCGAAGCCTGGAGCACCCAATCGCGTACCTTGGCCTAAAGCCGAAGCCGGGGCACCAACCGCGGAGCCCTCGGCCGTCCGTTTCTGACAATGCGGACCGCCCCGTATCCGTATCGTGGACTCTTGCGGATACATCCGCGCCGCAGACTCTACCGCAGGCGGGGCGCGGGATGAAGCATCTTTTTTGCGGGAGCGGCGGGGGAGAGTCGTGGCGCACGGGCGCGCGCGGAGCGGGCCGCGGGCTGGCAGCGGGGACAGAAATGGGTGCCGCGGCCGGCGACGATGAGGCGCTCGATGGTCGCGCGGCAGCGGGGGCAGCGGCGGCCGTTGCGGCGATAGACGCGCAGGCGCTTCTGGTAGCTGCCTTGGCGGCCGAGGGCGTCGACGTAGTCGGAGATGGATGTGCCGCCGAGGCGGATTGCTTCCCGCACGATGGCGCGAATCGCGCGCCATAAGCGGCCCAACTCCTCCTCGCTCAAATCGGAGCCTTGGCGCATCGGGTGCAGACGGGCGCGCCAGAGGCTCTCGTCAGCGTAGATGTTGCCGAGGCCGCGCAGGACGTGCTGATCGAGCAGCAGAGCTTTCACTCGCGCATGACGCGTACCGAGCCGGCGGCGGAAATCGGCCTCGGTCAATTCGAGCGGATCGGCGCCTAGCGGGGCAACCAGCGTGGCCAGCTCCTCGGGCGAGGCGATGCGTATGTGGCCGAAGCGGCGAATGTCGGTGTAGCGAAGCTCGCGGCCGTCGTCGAGCGAGAACCAGACGTGGGTGTGCGGCGTGGCGCGTGCGGCGGCTTCGTGGAGAACGAGCTGGCCGGTCATGCCGAGATGAACGATCAGCCAGAGAGGAGATGGAACCGTTGCGGGCGCGGCGGGCTCGAATTCGAAGAGGAGCATCTTGCCGTGGCGGCGGACCTCGACGAGGCGGCTGCCGGGGAGCAGGGATTCGATCCGTTCGGGGTGGTCGATGAAATCGGTTTTGCCGAAGCGGACGGCGAGGATGCGGCGGCCGGCGAGGGGTCGCAGGCCGCGGGCCACGGTTTCGACTTCGGCCAGTTCGGGCATCGGTGATTCGCTATCCACGCTAGCACAGTGTGGGCGCAGAGCCGAGGGCATGCAGTGCGGGTAGCCGTGGGGCGAGAGCGGATCTCAAATTTGAAATTTCAGATTTCAGACAGACTTGGGGTTCGCGGTGCGACTCACTATTGGAGATTCGCCGCGTGGACAGGCCCACGGTCGGAAGGACGCCGACCGTGGCTACCATGAAATCGCAAGGCGTGAACGATCCGGAAAAATCCCCAGGAGCAAGTCCGGTCCGATCCTGACGGTACGGACCGCTTCGCTAGGATGACACGGCCGGGCAGCTATGGCAGCGGCATCCCGGGGGTGGGGACGATGCCGCCCATGCGGAGGATTTCGCGGTATTCGGGCTCGGTTAAGGGCGAGATGGGGATGCGGGGATTTTTCAGGAATTTCATATGGCGCAGGAGCGGATTCACTTTGATGTCGGCGTAGCGCACAGGGCGGGGCAGGCGCTCGAGGGCGCGCAGGTCGATGATCATCGCCTTGCCGGCGGGGTCGCCGGGATCGACGTAGGGATCGCGTGTGACCTCGGCGAGGGCGTAGACCCAGCGATCGGGCGTGCCGTGATAGGCGAGCACGCGGTCGCCGCGCCGCATCTGTTTGACCACACGCATCACGGGCGGGCGCGAGCCGGCGCCGCGCCACATCTCCTTACCCTTCACGAACAGGGTATCCCAGTGATATTGGCGGGGATCGGAAGAGAGGATCCAGTACCGCCGCTCGACCGTCTGTTCCATCGGGGCTCCGTGTCTGGCGGAATATACACGCTCTTGGGCCGAGGGAAAAGCCAATCGCTACAACTTTTTACAGGTTAGGCGACGAAAAGGCGAATACCGCACCATCCCCGGCCGCGCGGCTTGGCCCAGATTCAGCCCAGATCCACCCAAATTTCCCCGTCGCGCAGTTCGACGGGGAACGTGGCAAGCTTCATTTCCGGGTTGAACGTGACGCGGCCGCTGGTGACGTCGTACTGCCAGCCGTGCCACGGGCAGCTCACCACGCTGCCTGTTAGTTCCCCTTGCCCCAGCGGGCCGGCGCGATGCAGGCAGGCGTTTTCGATGGCGTAGATGCGGCCGTCGACGTTGGCCAGGGCGATGGTTCGCTCGTCGAGCTGCACCTCGCGAATGGTGCCGGGGGGAACCAGGTCTTGTTTGGCGGCGCGGGAGAACGCCATGGGCTTGCACTCCTTTTGCAAAAGCCGGGTTTCCGCCATTGACGGAAGGAGCGGGCGAGTATAGGGCCCGGGTTCGGGAGGCGTCAAATTCCAATTGGGGCCGGCTAGAACAGCGGGCGCAGGTGCAGTTCGATCTTTTGTTCCTTGCCGAAGCGATGAACCACCAGGACAGGAGAATGGCCGGGGCGGCTGAGAATCTCTCGGAGCTGATCGAGAGTGAGGCTCGAGGCGGGATCGTTATCGACCCAGGCGATCTGGTCGCCGGGCTCGAGGCCGGCTTCGGCGGCAGGCGAGCCGGGGTTGACGGCGTGCACCTCGAACCGATCGAGCGAGGGGCCGGCTGCGGTGATGGTGGCGCCGCTGGCGTCGGCTTCGACCGGGAAAACAAATTCGCGATTCGGTACGAACAGGATGCGGTCCTTGGGGAAGTCGAGGACAAGTTCGAATTTGCGGAGGATTGCGCCGCCGATCCAGCCGGCGAGCGCGTCCTTGCCCTTCGACTTGCGGATGCCGGCATCGGGCGGCGCGGCGGCGGCGCTTTCGATCGCGACGGGAGGGCCGGCCACGCGCGAATGGCCCAGTTGCAGCCATTCGCCGCGAACGAGCGAAACGGCCTCGTCACCCGACGCGGTGAAGATCGTGCCGGGGAGGGTCTTGCCGCGGTAGGGGTACATGCGCCTGGAGGCGAGAAAACCGGGCGAAACGGCAACGGCGGCGCCACCGCCGGTATTCAGGACGAAATCGCCTTCGACGGTCCGGCCGCCGAATCGGAGCTGGGCGCGAACGGTCGGAAGGCCGTCGACCCAATGGATCGGCAGCTTTTCGGCATGGTGAGGCTCGGCATAGGCGGCTGGGGCGTAGAGTTCGATGGAACGGCGGGCGTAGTCGAGCTGGACGACGAGGTGATCGAGCACGTCATCACCCACGACGCCGCTCACCCGCTCGCCGTACCACGGGCCTAGCGAATCGAAGGAATGGGTATTGAGCGCGGTTTCGCGAATCTCGAGGCCGGGCACGGAGAGAACAGGGGAGCTGTCCGCTTGGCCGCCGGAAGGTTGCGCGTAGATGGCGGCATCCGCGCTGGTGCGTGGCGAGGCGGTATCGAGCAGCCAGCTCAACGGGCGGCCCTGGCCGATTCGCACCGGGACGAAAACGGCGTTTGCGGCCAGTTCCATGGGGACCTCGGCGGCATTGCCGCCGTGGGAGAAGGTCAGCTTGGGGCCGGCATCCGCGGGCCGCTGCGAACGGGCGGCGAGGGTGAGCCCGAGAGCGGCAACAAAAACGGCGACGGGCAAGGCAGCCTGCCAGCGCTTGGCGCGCGGCAAGGGCGGCCTCGTGGCTCGTCTGTCCTTTATGAATCGATCCCTGCGGCGAGCCGGGTTGGAGATTCGGTTCACGATCCCATTTTCCAGATTTTGGCGGCTTTTTCAGATGAAATATTGCGGCCGCAGAGAACGACGGCAACGTTTTTGCGGGCGTAGGCGGGGCGTTCACGCAGGAAACCGGCCAGGGCCACGCCGGCCGCTCCTTCGACCAGCCAGCGCTCCTCTTCGAGAAGCAGTCGCATGGCGCGCCAGATTTCCCGCTCCGATACGAGCACGTGGCGATCGATGAGGGCGCGCGTGAGGGGGAAGGTGATCGAGCCGGGCTCGATGCCGCCGGCCGTGCCGTCGGAGATCGTGGGCTGCTCGGGAAATTCGAGGATGCGGCCGGCGCGAATCGATTCGTAGAGGACGCGCGAATTGCGTGGCCAGCAGCCGACGATCGTCGTGCGCGGGCTGGCGGATTTCAGGTAGGCGGCGATGCCGGAGATCAACCCGCCGCCGCCGACCGCGACGAAGACGGCGTCGAGCGGCCGAAGCTGGCGCGCGAGTTCGACGCCGATCGTGCCCTGGCCGGCGATGACCGCGGGATCGTTGTAGGGCGGGACGATGGCGAGGCCGTCATCGGCGGCGAGTTCGCGGGCCTTGCGCTCGGCGTCGAGCGTGTTGTGGCCGTGGAAGACGATGCGGCCGCCGAGCGAGCGGATCAGGCGCACCTTCACGCCGGCGGCGCCGCGGGGCATGCAGATGGTGGCGCGGACACCGAGCTCGCGGGCGGCATGACAGAACGGCGATGCCGTGATTGCCGGAAGAGGCGGCGACAACGCCGCGGGCGCGTTCGCTCTTCGAGAGCGAGAGCATCTTGTTCACCGCGCCGCGGAGCTTGAAGGAACCGGTGTGCTGGAGATGCTCGAGTTTCAGATGGAGCCGTGCGCCGGAGGGTCCGCCGAGCGCGGGCGAAAAATCGACGGGAGTTTCACGGACGTAGGGGCGAATGCGGCGTTCGGCGCGGAGGATTTCGCGGCGCCACGCGAGCAATTCCTTGCGATCGATGCGGACGTTCCTGGTCACCTTGGATGCCTTCCCGGCCGGGGATTCGTCATTGGGGACGCGCGGCCGCGGCCGGGCGCTTTCCGGCGACCTCGGCAAAGCAGGCGGCGGCGCGCTCGAGGCCGGCGGCGAAGACGGCCGGGTCCTGGCCGATGCCGATGCGCAGGTGATGCTCGAAACCGAAGGCGGAGCCGGGGGCGAGCATGACGCTGTAGCGTTCGGCGAGGCGATTGGCGAGTTCGAGCGAGGGCATGTCCAGGTTGTAGCGTGCGAGCGCGAGCAGGCCGCCGCGCGGCGGATTCCAGGAGATGACGCCGGCGTGCTCGGCGAACCAGCGTTTCGCCTCCGCCAGATTCGCGGTGATGATGCGCAGATTGCGCTCGAAGATTTTTTCGCGATGCCTCATGGCGAGGACGGCCAGCGCGTCGTTCAAGCGGCCGGGGCTGAGCGAGACGTAATCGCGCATCGCCCAGCAGCGCGCGGGCAGATCGCCGCGGGCGGCGATCCAGCCGATGCGCAGGCCGGGAAGGCCGAACGGTTTCGAGAGCGTGCCGACGCTGATGCCGCGCGGGCCGATATCGAACATTGGCGGAGCGAACGGGTCGCCGCCGGGAACGGTGAGCCAGCGATAGGCCTCGTCGCAGAGGACCATGGCTCCAACCGATTCGGCGAGCGCGTAGACGCGGCGGAGATCGGACTCGGGGAGCATCGCGCCGGTGGGATTGTGCGGCGTGTTGATGACGATCAGGCGCGTTTTCGGCGTGACGAGTTTTTCGAGATCGCCGAGATCGAAGCGGAAACCGTTTTCGGCGCGGACTTTCCAGAGCGCGACGTCGCAGCCGATGGCGCGCGGGACGCTGTAGAGCTGCTGATAGGCGGGATAGCAGGCGACGACGTGGTCGCCCGGCTGGAGCAGGACGTTGAAGAGCAGGAAATTCGCCTCGATGGCGCCGGTGGTGACGAGGATGTTTTCCGGCGAGCAATTTTTATAGGTGGAGGCGAGCAGCGAGCGCAGCTCGGCCGTGCCGCAGGCCTCCGAGTAGCCTAGCCGGAGCTCGACGAGCGAAGCGAGCGCGGCGGGGCGCTCGGCTTCGGGCAACAAATCAACGAGGTCGCGGATGCGCAGCGGCAGGATGCCGCTTTCGGCGATGTCGTATTGGACCATGGTTTCCCAGGTCGTCATCCAGCGTTCGAGAGCGAAGGGTTCGATCTTCATCGGGTTCTTCTCCGGCGGTTGCGACGGAAGCCGGGAATTGCGGCTTCATTCGGAATGAATCGTGGAAGGCGCGCGTTAATGAATATTGCCGCGCCAATGCACGCCTTGGGCGTCTTTCCAGCCTCCGACAACGAACAGGTGGAGATGGCGGGCGAGCACGGCGCTGCCGCCTTCGCGCGCCCATTTCGCCAGCGCCGCGGCGCGAGCGGCGGCGCGAGGATCCTTCTTGTCACGGGCCGCGCGGGCCGCGCCCTGCGCAAACAGTTTGGTCCAGTCGATGCCTCGCAGGTTCATGTAAAAGAAACTCAAAAGCTGGGCGGGCATTTCGGCGCGAGCGGCGCGGAACTCGGAGGTAGCAGCGAGACCGGGCGGCGGCGTCGCGGAAGTGACGGCGCGAGCGACCTGGCGGACCAGCGCTTCATCGTGGCTCATCAGCAGCAGATGGGGCGTCAAGGCGATGAAGGAAGGGACAGCCTTGTGCTCGCGCGGGGCAGGGTCCTGCGCGCCGGGAGGCGGATCGCCGGCTTTCGCCGGCGTCTGGGCCGGAGGCGTTCGCGGAAAGCGGAAATAACGGATCGTGCCCTCGTTGCCTTCCGGCTCGACGAATGGGGCGAGGGTGGCATCGAAGAGCTGCGAGGCTTGCTGCGAGTGAACCGTCATGGCGAAGAGCTGATCGCGGCCCGGCCCGGGGCGAGGCGTGATGGCGGCGTACTCGCCTCCGAGCGCGGGGACGATGGCGGTGGAAAGCAAACCGGAGATCATTTTCAGCCGCGCGGACTGCTCCGGCGGCATCGCCGTCGTGAAGGCGTCGGTGATGATCGAGAACACCGCACCGATATCGAGCCGGTTCACGACGTAGGAAGCCGATGCGGGCGCGGCGGCGAGCGTCGGGAACGACGCGGCGTTCGGGCCGAAGAAATCGAACAGGCTGCCGGGCGCCGTATCGCCGAGGATCGCGAAATGCCCGAGCGAGGCGGGGGCGTTGAGGTCGAGCGAGCCGCAGAGCAGGTGAACGCGTTCGAGATGCAGCGTCCGCAGGAACGCGCCGGTATCGAAGCCGGGCCGCGCCTGCGGATGAAGCATGGGTATCGCCGGAACGCGGAGGAAAAATTCGAGCGTGGGGCGGCCGGCGAGTTCGGTGAGCGACTCACGATAGGAGGCGAGCGAGGCGAGCGAGGAGGACGCGGCCGGGGCCGCGGAGCCGAAGCGCGTGGCGAGGTCGTTGAGCGTCGCCAGATCGTCGGAAAAAATCAGGAAGCCGGTCCGGGTGAGCCGCATGCGGGCGGCTGCCTTGGGATCGGCGCCAACGAGGACGGCGCGCACTTGCGCCGCGACTTTCGCTCCCGCCTCGACCACCAGAAAGCCTCGGCCGTTCGATTGCCCCTGGCCCTTCGGCGCCGCCTGGTCGGTGAGCCGGAGGCCGAAGACGGCCGGCCGCGCGAGCAGCGCATCGAGATCCTGTTGCGGAATGCGGGCGAGGTGCGGATTCCGGGCGACGGAATCGAGGAAACCCTGCTCGATCAACCGGCGCGCGGGCGCGAAGCCGGGATCGTTCCACAGGCGCGCGAGGGGATTCGGGCTCGCCGGGGCGATCGAATCGGTGCCACGCGAATAGAGGTAGAAGATGGTATCGGCCGGAAGCCGCGAGGGCAGCGGCACGGTTTGGGCGCGGGCCGCGGGAACCGCGGCGAGGACCCAGGTGGCAAGCAGCAGACAGGCAATTCGGCATCGAGTCATTGGTGTTGGTGATTTTATACCGGCCGGGCCTTTTTCCCGGCGGAAAAAACGGCCGGGGCGAGCGCCCGGGCGAAGCGGGAAGAGAAACGCCGCATCCCGCTCCGGCCGAACCGGAGCGGGACGCGGGGAAAAGCGGCGGGTGAGCCGTTACTTGGTCGACGGAGCGGCGGCGGACTGTTTGCCCTGCGGCTGCTCCTTCGGAGCCGAGAGATAGCCGAGAATTTCGTTCTTCTTGATCTGGTAGACGACGATCTCGAGCGGGGCCATCGAATCCGGCGTGTAGAACTGCACCGGCTCGTAGAGCGTCTTGTTCTTCTTCTCGATGCGCTTGTCGGAGACGGTGACGTACATGTTGTAGCGCCAGTGCTTCTGGTCGACGTGGGAGACTTGCACCACGATGGGCCCGACCCGGTAGGGGTGCTTGGACTTGAAGAGATCGAACTTGAAGTAGTCGCGCTTGTTCAGGCGGATCAGCTCGGTGAGCTGATCTTTATTGTGAGCGATCAGGCCGCTCATCACGCCCATGTCGCCGACGGTGCCTTCGAGCTTGCTTTGGGTGACGGCGAGGTCCTTCTTGGTGGCGGCGAGGTCGTTCTTGGTGCCGCCGAGTTCGTTCGAAAGCTGGCCCATGCCGGCCTGGCTCTGCTGCTGCACCTGGCCGATCTGCGCCTGCAGTTTCTTGCTGGATTGAAATTGCTCGCGGCGAAGAACGGCGGCGGTTTTGCGCGCCTCGGCGAGCTGCGTCTGGGTGAGGCCGAGCTTTTGCGAGGTCAGATCGAGTTCGGCCTTGAGGTCGTCAATCTGGGAGTTGGCCTTATCGAGAGTAGTGCCCTGTTTTGAGATTTGGGAATTGGACTGGGCAAGCTGCATCTCGAGTCCTTGACGCGAGTGAATTCCTGCGTAGACCAGGTATCCGCTGACAAGAAAGAGGACCACGAACAAAATCGGGATCCAGCGCGGTGTGCCATAGGTTGGCACCGGCGGTTCTGCCTGCGGCATTTCCGGCCGAGTCGGGGTCGTACTCATGGGAATGCCTCCTTGCGGTTGGTATCCGCGTATCGTGCTCGGTTAGATTCTCAAGACAAAGGCTGGGGTTGTCCAGACAAGTAATTGTGGAGCATGGCTTAGAGTTACACACCGGCTGGCCTGGCGAACTGGGAGGCGCAGTCAGCGACGGCGGCGCGGCCAGTGCGCCTCGACGGTGGTGGTTAGGCCGCCGCGGGGCGTGAATTCGCCGCGCACCAGGCAGGACTTCGGCCGCGCGGCGCGGACGATGTCGCGCAGGATGCGGTTCACCGCGTTCTCGTAGAAGATGCCGAGATTGCGATAGGCGAGCAGGTAGAGCTTCAGCGATTTCAGTTCCAGGCACAGCCGGGCAGGCTCGTATTCAATTGTGAGCACGCCGAAATCGGGCAGGCCGGTCTTCGGGCACACCGACGTATACTCTGGCACGCGAATCGTGATGCGGTAGCCCGGGAACTGATTGGGCCACGTTTCGAGCCGGGGCAAGGGCGCATCGATGCCGGCGCGGGCGTGCGAAGCGGTGTAACCGGGCACAAGAACCTCCGGGCGGCACCGGAGCGCCGCTTGAAGGGATTGTAACGGCAGTAAACTTCGCAGGCAAAATTGCCGATGCGAATGGTTGGATGTGGGGATAAGCTAGACGCGCGGAAAAGAGGGGCTTTCCCCGCGCCAACGGGGTGGTTGGCCGGGTAACGACTGTGCGTCCTGGAGAGCGGAGTGATCTGTCCTCGCTGCGGAAATTACAGCGGCTTGCGTTCGCATCGCCGCAAGATCGAATACCTGCTCAGCATTTTCGGAATTCTTCCCTGGCGGTGCGCTGACTGCCAGAAAAGGTTCTACGCGCGTCATGTGCCGTTGCGCTATTTGCTCTATGCCCATTGCCGGCACTGCGGGAACCTGGAGTTGATGTCGATCCGGCGTGAAAAGCTGGCTGGACAGTTGGAAGCGCGGCTGGCGATGTGGCTGGGAGCGCGGCCGGTGCGCTGCGACCCCTGCCGGAACGACTTCGCTACCTGGCGTCCCCTGCGGCGGGTCCGGGCCCGGATGGAAGAAGAGGAAGCGGGGCAGGCGGCGATCCATTCCGGGAAATAGCGCCTGGCGAGCGAGAGCCGCGCGAAACCGCGTCATTCGTAGCGCAGCGCCTCGATCGGGTTGAGCGCGGCGGCGCGGCGGGCCGGGTAATACCCGAAAAAGACGCCGGTGCCGATCGAAACCACCACGGCAACCAGCACCGCTTCCATCGAAAACATCGCCGGCCAGCTGAGCGCGCGCGTGAGTCCTTCGGTGGCGACGATGCCGGCCGCGACACCCGCCGCTCCTCCCACCAGACTGAGCGTCGCCGCCTCGATCAGGAATTGCTGCTGCACGTCCCAGCGCGTGGCGCCGACGGCCATGCGCACGCCGATCTCCCGCGTGCGCTCGGTGACGCTGACGAGCATGATGTTCATGATGCCGATCCCGCCCACGAGCAGCGAGACCGAGGCGATCGAGGCGAGCATGATGGCGAAGGTCTTGTTGGCCTCTTTCAGGGCCTGCAGCGCCTCCTCGGGATGGCGAACGTTGAAATCGTTCGGCTCGTCGGCGCGCAGATGGTGCTGGAAACGCAGCAGGCGGCCGATCTGGGTTTCGGCCGGAGGAATCGCAGCGGGGGAGACGGCCGAGCACATGATGTCGTCGAGCCAGTTCTGCCCCATCAGTTCCTTCATCGCCACGGTGTAGGGCATCATCAGCGTGTCGTCCTGATCCCAGCCCCAGGTCGAGACGCCCTTCGGCGCAAATACCCCCATCACAACGAACGGCAGATTCGAGATCCGGACGGTCTTGCCGACCGGGTCCGAGTGCGGGAAGAGGCGCTGGGCAACGGTGTGGCCGAGTATCACGACCTTGGCCAGACGCTCGACTTCGGCGTCGGTGAAGGGCGAGCCGGACGCGACCACCCAGTGCTCGATGTGCAGGAAGGACGGGGCGATGCCGCGGTAGTGCGTCCACCAGTTCTGGTTTTTATAGGTGATCTGGACGTGCGAATCGACGTGGGGCGAACACATTTTGATCACCGGCAGGCGCGTGATGGCCTGCTCGTCTTCGAGCAACAGGGATTTGGTGCCGTAGGCGCCGGTGCGGCGGCCACTGACGTTGCGGCCCCCGGCTTCGATCCAGATCAGATTGTCGCCGATGTTTTCGAGCTGCTGCTGCACCTGCGTTTGGCCGCCCTGGCCGATCGCCACCGTGCACATCACCGCCCCGATGCCGATCATGATGCCGAGCATCGTGAGCGCAGACCGCATCCGGTTCTGCCGAAGCGTATGGAAAGCATCAGCGACTGCCGAGCGAAACTCCACCAGAACACACTCCCTTGTCCCTTTTAGTGTAGGACACAGAAGGGGAAGGCGTCGTTACGGCCGCATGAAAAGACCCGGGCTGCGCCCAAAACGTTGAGGCGAATGGAAATGGCGGGAGCGGCCGGCCCGGAGTTCCGCGATGGGCGCGGGCTGTATTATACTTTTCGTGGCGGTATCGTCTAGAGGTTAGGACGCTAGATTCTCAATCTAGAAACCGGGGTTCGATTCCCCGTACCGCTACCAACTTTTCCCCTCCGGAAATCGCACTCTCACTCGAGGAAAATGTCACGCACGAAGCTGTCCAGTAAATTAACCACTGTCATCCTGAGCGAAGCGAAGGATCCCGAACGCGTGGAGGCGGAGTGGCCCACAGAGACATCCTGTCGGGGCCATTTGCGAAAAAGATTCACACTCGCAAAGGTGGCACTTAGGGCAGACGTAAGGGCGGGGTGACCCCTACGAGGGAATCCGGACCGGCTATTGGATCGCGTCTCTGCTACATCTCGCTTTATTCCTACCTCTTCTCAACGCTTTCGGGATGCTTCGCTTCGCTCAGCATGACAGGGCTTTCCCCATGTGCGAAGGGTCGTATGCCGGGTAGCAGCCCAGCGTGCGGACGCTGTCGGTGCATTGGCGGAGTTCCTCGAGCGCTTCGAGCGTCGCCGGATCGTTCAGCGATGCCTGGAGATCGAGGTAGAAGCGGTATTGCCAGGGGCGGCCGGCGAGCGGACGGCTTTCGATCTTGAGAAGGTCGATCGAGCGGCTGGCGAAAACGCCGAGGGCGCGATGGAGCGCTCCGGGCACGTGGCGCAATTCGACGACGAGCGAGAGGCGATTGGCGTGTTCGTTGATTCGCGGCGTGGGAGAAAGCAGCAGGAAGCGCGTGTAGTTTTCCGCATGATCTTCGACATGCTCACGCAGGATGCGGCCGCCGTAGATTTCGGCCGCTCGGTGACCGGCGATGGCGGCACGCGTGGGATCGCCCGCGCGCACGATTTCGTGCACGCTGCCGGCGGTATCGAGCGTGGCCCGGCGCGCCATCTGCGGATTCGCGCGTAGGAAACGCTCGCACTGGGCTAGAGCGACGGGGTGCGATTCGATGCTCGTAATCCGCTCGAACGCCGCATGGGGCGTGCCGATCAGGCAATGGGCGATCGGGAGAATCACCTCGCCGATGGCGTGCAGGCCGCTTTCGAGCAGCAGGTCGAGCGAGGCGACCACCGAGCCGGCCAGCGTGTTTTCGACCGGGGCGAGCACGAGATCGGCGGCGCCTTCGCGGATGGAGGCGTAGAGCGCGTCGAAGGTCGCGCGCGGCACCGCGTCAATCTCTTCGCCGAGCAGCAGCACGGCGGCCTCTTCGCTGAACGCGCCGCGCTCGCCCTGGAAGGCGACGCGGGGATACGCGACGGGGGCGGTCATCGGAGACTCTTGCCCGCGGCGGCTCGCGGCGCGGCGGCCTCGGCTGCGGCGCGCCGGGATTCCGTGAGGATGGCGCGGAAGAGGCGCGTGACGGCTTTCGGACCGAGCGGGCCGGCGCTCGTTTCACACGCGCGGCGCAGGATTTCGCGCTCGCGCTCGGGCGAGACGGCGCTCAGGCGATTCCTGCGCTTGAATTCGCCGATTTCGATCGCGAGCTGCGCCCGCAGATTCAACAACTCGACCAGCTTCTCGTCGATTCCATCGATTTTCTTGCGCCGATCGTGGATCGGTTTCATGACCTGCTCTCCTCGTTTGTGCTTCCTGTTTCTCGTCTGAAAAACAAAAAGGCCGCGACCTCGTCTGGAGGTCGCGGCCTGTTGGAAGCTCTTTTTCGCTCTCGGGTCTCTAGTTGGCTCTCCGCGCGAGCGCAGGCTCCTTCAGTCCGCTCCCTCGATAGAGGAAGCGGCCGGTAAAGAGGAAGCCGCTAAAGCGAAATGGCGTCGCGCAATTCATCAAGCGTGTCCGATACCCGAAGGCAGCACTTTAGCGGGGCTTCTTTCTTCTGTCAATCGGAGACCTGACGGCGGTGAGAGGCGGCTCATGTGCACGTAGCGGCGGGATCCGTCGCTCAGGATGACAGGCGTTGGAAAAGGGTTGGTAAATACAGCTTATAGACAACGAGAAAACTATAAATTGGACTAGGGCGCTCCGTTTCGGTTCAATGAGCCTTGGGCGCGAGCTTGCAGTTCCCGCGCAACCCAAAGACGAGGAAACGGAACGCCGGGCGATATGAACAGCGACGGAATCAAGAAGGGAGTTTCACGGGCACCGGCCCGGGCGATGCTGAAAGCCACCGGGCTGACCGACGCCGATCTCGATCGGCCGCTCGTGGGCGTGGCGAACACCTGGACCGAGGTGACGCCGTGCAATTTTCATTTGCGGCGGCTGGCGGCGCGGGTGAAAGAGGGCATACGCGCGGCCGGTGGGACACCGATCGAATTCAACACCATCGCGGTTTCCGACGGAATTTCGATGGGGACCGAGGGGATGAAGGCGTCGCTCGTTTCGCGCGAGGTGGTGGCCGATTCGATCGAGCTGGTGGTGCGCGGGCACATGCTCGACGCCGTGGTTGCGCTCTCCGGGTGCGACAAGACGATTCCGGGGACGCTGATGGCGCTCGCCCGGCTGAACGTGCCTTCGTTGATGCTCTACGGCGGATCGATCCAGCCGGGGCGGTTCGAGGGGCGCGACGTGACGATTCAGGACGTCTTCGAGGCGGTGGGGGCATGCGCCGCGGGGCGGATGACGAACGAAGAATTGCGCGATCTGGAAGATCACGCGTGCCCGGGCGCCGGGGCGTGCGGGGGGCAATTCACGGCGAACACGATGGCGACGGCGGCGGCGCTGCTGGGAATGTCGCCGGCGGGCTTGAACGCGATTCCGGCCACCGATCCGCGCAAGGACGAGGCGGCGCGGGAAGCCGGCATGCTGGTGATGCAATTGTTGCGCGATGGCGTGCGGCCGAGCCGGATCATCACGCGCGAGAGCCTGGAAAATGCGTTTGCGTCGGTGGCCGCAACGGGCGGCTCGACGAACGCGGTGCTGCATCTGCTCGCCATCGCGCGGGAAGCCGGCGTGGCGATTGCGATCGACGATTTCGACCGAGTTTCGGCGCGGACGCCGCTGCTGGCCGATCTGAAACCTTTCGGCCGCTTCACCGCGCCCGATCTCGAGCGCGCGGGCGGCGAACGATTGATCGCTCGGCGTCTGCTCGATGCCGGGCTCCTGCATGACGGCGCGACGGTTTCCGGCCGCTCGATTCACGAAGAGGCGCGCAGCGCGAAGGAAACTGCCGGGCAGCAGGTGGTGCGGCAACTGGCGAATCCGATCGAGCCGCACGGCGGGCTGGCCATTCTGCGAGGATCGCTTTCGCCGGAGGGTTGCGTCGTGAAGCTGGCCGGGCACGAGCGGCGGCTGCACACCGGGCCCGCGCGCGTTTTCGACAGCGAGGAGCAGGCTTTTGAAGCGGTGCAGCAGGGCGCGATTCACGACGGCGACGTGGTGGTGATCCGCTACGAGGGTCCGCGCGGCGGGCCGGGCATGCGCGAGATGCTGGCGGTGACGGCGGCGCTGGTGGGACGCGGGCTGGGCGACACGGTGGCGCTGATCACCGATGGCCGTTTCAGCGGCGCGACGCACGGGTTGATGGCCGGGCACGTGGCGCCGGAAGCGGCTGTGGGCGGGCCGATCGCGCTGGTGCGCGATGGAGACCCGATCACCTTCGACGTGGCGGCGCGGAAATTGAACGTGGAGGCCGATCTCGAGGCGCGGCGCGCCGGTTGGCGGGCGCCGGCTCCGCGATATACGACGGGCGCGATGGCGAAGTACGCGGCGCTGGTTTCCTCCGCGTCCGAGGGAGCGGTGACGCGGCCGCAGTTCGCGGCGGCCGAAGCGGCGGCAACGAAATCCTGAAAAATTCACCGGAAATCCGACGAGGAGCAACAACCATGACGAAGCTCTATTTCGAAGCCGATGCCAATCCCAAGGCGCTGGCCGGCCTGCGCATTGCGGTGATCGGTTACGGCAGCCAGGGACGCGGGCAGGCGCTGAACCTGCGCGACAGCGGATGTGATGTGGTGATAGGTTTGCGGCCAAACGGGCCTTCCTGGAAACAGGCGGTCGCGGAAGGCTGGCAGCCGGTGGAACCGGCCGCGGCGGTCGAGGGCGCGGACGTGGTCGTGATGCTCGCGCCGGACATGATGCAGCCGCAGCTTTACAACGAAGCGATCGCGCCACGGCTGAAGCCGGGCGCGCTGCTGCTCTTCTCGCACGGATTCAACATCCACTACGGGCAGATCAAACCGGCGGCGAACGTGGATGTGACCATGGTGGCGCCGAAAGGGCCGGGTGGTCTGGTGCGCCGGCAGTACGAGGAGGGGCGCGGGGTGCCGTGTCTGATCGCGGTGCATCAGGACGCGACCGGCAAGGCGTTCGAGCGCACGCTGGCCTACGCGCAGGCAATTGGCGGCGCGCGCGCGGCGGTCCTGGAAACGACTTTCGCCGAGGAGACCGAGACTGATTTGTTCGGCGAGCAGGCGGTGCTGTGCGGCGGCGTCACCGAATTGATCGCGGCGGGCTGGGAAACGCTGACGAAGGCCGGCTACAGCCCTGAGGTGGCGTACTTCGAGTGTCTGCATGAACTGAAATTGATCGTCGACTTGATCTACGAAGGCGGCTTCGCGCGCATGCACAAGTACGTCAGTGAGACGGCGAAATATGGCGACCTCTCGCGCGGCGCACGCGTTGTCGACGAGCACGCACGCGAGGAGATGCGGAAGATTCTGGCGGAAATCCGCTCGGGCGAGTTTGCCAAGGAATGGATTGGCGAGCACGCCGCGGGGCGGCCGCGCTACAACGCGCTTCTCAAGAGCGACCTCGAACACCCGATCGAGAAGATTGGCGCCGAATTGCGCTCGCGCATGGCGTGGCTCCAGCAGAAAGCGGCCTCGGCCTGAGTTGCGGGGGAAGGGCTTTGTGGCAACTGGCGGACGTGGCCCTCGGCGTTCAAAAGTGCGCAGGGCGCCTGTCATCCTGAGCGAAGCCCTTGGCGAGGAATGCAGTGAGTCCCGACGCACAGTGTCGGGAAAGATCCCGAACGCGCAAAGGCAGCGTAGCCCACGAAGACCGGCCGTCCGGGCATGTGTTTCAGCGTGGCGGCGAGGTTTGAGGGCCAAGACGGAAGGGAATTCGGGTCGACGGCAATGAAGATGACCGGAGCGCAGATTCTTTGGGAATGCCTGGAGCGCGAGGGCGTGGAGCACGTCTTCGGCTATCCGGGCGGAGCGATTCTGCCCGCTTACGACGCGCTGAAGCACAGCACGATCCATCACGTGCTGGTGCGCCACGAGCAGGGCGCGACGCACATGGCCGACGGCTACGCGCGCGCCAGCGGGCGCGTGGGCGTGGCGGTGGCCACTTCCGGGCCCGGCGCCACCAACATGGTCACCGGCATCGCCACCGCGATGATGGATTCCTCCCCGATCGTCTGCATCACCGGGCAGGTGGGCAGCAAGCTGATCGGCTCCGACGCGTTTCAGGAAACGGACATCACCGGCGTCACGCTGCCCATCACCAAGCACAACTACCTGGTGACGCGCGCGGACGAACTGGCGCGCACGATCCGCGAGGCGTTTTACGTGGCGCGCTCGGGCCGGCCGGGGCCGGTGCTGGTGGACATCACCAAGGACGCGCAGCAGTCTTCGTGCGAATTCGACTGGGAAGCCGCCCGGCCGCAATTGCCCGGCTACCGTCCCGATCTCTCGCCGGCGAAAGCGGAATACGCGCAGGCGCTCGAGCTGCATCAACGCGAGCGAAGCGGCCGGTGATTCTGGCGGGGCACGGCATGCTGGTTTCGGGCGCGATGCGCGAGGTGCGCGAGCTGGCCGAACGCGCGCAGATTCCCGTGGCGCTGACGCTGCTCGGCCTGGGCGCTTTTCCCGCCTCGCATCCGCTGCAATCTCGGCATGATGGGCATGCACGGCGAGGCGTGGGTGAACCACGCGATCCAGGAAGCCGACCTGCTGCTGGCGCTCTGGCATGCGCTTTGACGACCGCGTGACCGGCAACCTGAAGACCTACGCGCCGCAACGCGAAGAAAATCCACGTGGAGATCGATCCGGCCGAGATCAACAAGAACGTGAAAGTGGACGTGGCGCTGGTCGGCGATCTGCGGCGAAGTTCTGCGCGAGCTGCTGCCGCGCGTCGAGGCGGGCGACCGCAGCGAGTGGCTCGACTACATCGACCGGCTCAAGGGCGATGCGGCGGTGCGCGACATTCAGAACCTGCCGGACAACGGCCACCTGTACGCCGCGCACGTGATCAACGACCTCTGGCGCGAGACGCGCGGGAGCGACACCGTCGTCGTGACCGACGTCGGCCAGCACCAGATGTGGGAAGCGCAGTACTACAAGCACGACCATCCGCGCTCGCTGATCACCTCCGGCGGCCTGGGCACCATGGGCTTCGCGCTGCCCGCGGCCATCGGCGCGAAAGTGGCGCGCCCGGAGGCGGAGGTGTGGGTGGTGGTCGGCGACGGCGGCTTCCAGATGACCATGGCGGAGCTGGCCACGATGGTGCAGGAAAAACTGAAGATCAACATCGCCATCATCAACAACGGGTACCTCGGCATGGTGCGGCAGTGGCAGGAGTTTTTCTACGAGCGCAACTACGAGTCGACGCCGCTGCTGAGCCCCGATTTCTTGCAGCTGGCCGAAGCCTACGGCATCCGCGGCATGAGAGTCACCGGGCGCGGCGATGTGGTGCCGGCGGTGCGCGCGGCGCGCGAGCATGCGGGGCCGGTGCTGATCGATTTCCAGGTGGAGCAGGAGGATTCGGTGTATCCGATGGTGGCGGCCGGAGCGCCGCTTCACGAGATGATCCGGCGGCCGAGCCCGCTGGTGGAGACGGCGGCCGATGACTGAGGGCGCAATGCTGAATACATTCGTCGTCTACGTGGAAAACAAGCCGGGCGTGCTGACGCGCGTGGCGTCGCTGTTCCGCCGCCGCGCGTTCAATATCGACTCGCTCACCGTGGGGCGCACGGAAAAGCCGGAAGTCTCGCGCATGACGATCACCGTCGAGGCCGATCCGGACCAGGCGCGGCGCATCGAGGCGAACCTCTACAAGCTGGTGAACGTGCTGCTCGTCGACAACATCACGCGCGAGCCGTCGATCGTGCGCGACCTGGCGATGATCAAGGTGATGGCGCCGCAGGAAGTGCGGCCGCAGGTGCTGGAACTGGTGAACGTGTTCCGCGCGCGCGTGGTGGACGTCGCGCCCGAATCGCTGACCATCGAAATCACCGGCACGGAGGACAAGATCGACAGTTTGCTCGAAGTGCTGCGCCCCTACGGCGTCGTGGAGATGGTGCGCACCGGAATCGTAGCGATGCGCCGCGGCAAGCGGCCCATCGCAGCGGCCCAGGCCAACGCAATCCTCGAAGACGCCGAAGACGAAAACATCGCCCAGTCCGCCTGAACGGCCAGGTGGCACGGGCACTCTTGCCCGTGCGCTTTTCCGCCCGTCAGCACCAAAACTTCCGCACGCGGTGTTTCGCCGTAGAGCACAGGCTGAAGAGCCCATGTGACAATCAGCCCGCGCCCCCACAGTTTGTCGTCCTGAGCGAAGCAAAGGATCCCAACGCTACATCTCGTCTTGGCACCACCTCTCCTCAACGCTTGCGGGACCCTTCCCGACACACTGTCACTGCGTTCGTCGCAAAAGGCTTCGGTCAGGATGACAGTGGTTAATTTACGGGCCAGCAACGCCGGCGCGGCGGTTGCGCTTCAGAGCGCCTTTCCCTTTTTGTCGATCTCGTCGATCTGACGGATATACGCCTTGCTGTCGAATTTGCGGGACGTGCTGGCGCAGGACATGTAGCGGATGGTGCCGAAGACGGGGCGCTCAAACCAGGGGCGGTCGCTCTTGCCGGCGATGGCCCAGGCGACGCCTTCGTAGCCGTTCGGGTCGCGGCCGTCGAGTTCGTATCTGTCGTTGAGGCGCAGGGCGATGTCGAAAGCGGCGGCGGGCGAGCGGGTCCACTCGAGGATTTTCTTTGCCCAGTACATGCGCATGTAGTTGTGCATCCAGCCGGTGAGGACCATCTGCTTCTGCGCGGCGTTCCAGAGCGGATCGTGCGTCTCGGCGTTTTCGAGCTGCTTTTCCGAATAGAGGACTTCGCGGGGATCGCTGGCGTGGTCGGCGAGCGTTCGCAGCGCCCAGCCGGGAGCGCCTTCGATCGAGTCGTAATCGGGATTGAAGCGGACGAAATTGATGGCCAGCTCGCGGCGCACGATCAATTCCTCGAGAAAAGCTTCCTCCTGGACGGCCGGGGCTTTCGCTTTGCGGACAGCCAAAGCGATGGTGAGCGGGCCGATCTGCCCGAAATGGAGATAGGGCGAGAGGCGGCTGGTGCCGTCGAGTTCGGGATGATTGCGCTGCTCGGCGTAGCCGGGCAATTTCGTGGAGACGAATTCGTCGAGCAGGCGCAGCGCCTCGCCAGTGCCGCCGCGGAAACTCGAAACCGGCTGCACGCTGCGGTCGATTTTCCAGCGGGCCATCAGATCGTCTTGGAGCGAAAGCGAGGCGAGATTCGGCGGGCGCCTCCACGGCTTTCGCGCGATTGGATTTCCCGACGGAACGAGGAACTTGGCGAGTCGAGAGTGGATTCGCGGGCGAATCGTGCGCGCGGCGTATTGCTGCTTGAGGAGCAGGCGCGAGGGAACGACGACGTCGGCATCGACGGTCCAGAAGGGCACGCGAATCTCCGCGGCAACTTTCCGGCGCCAGTGCTCCGGCTCGCGCAGCGGGTTTTCATCGCCGACGACGGCGCAGGGACGAAGTTCCTCGCACACTTTCAGCAGCGGATGTTCGGGCCAGTTGCGCAGCAGAAATCCCACGTGGCGCTGGCGCAGGCCGGCGGCGAGATCGGGCAGGCCCTCGATGAGGAAATGGAAATGGCGCAGATTCGCCCGCGGATACGAGGGCATCAGGCCCAGGAAAACCACCACCGGTTTGCCCAGTTCGTTGCCGAGACGGATGGCGGCGTCGAGCGCGGGATTGTCGACGGCGCGCTGCGCGCGCTGCATCCAGTAGAGGACACAGCGGCCGTCGGAGTCGGGCGAGCCGCCGCGCCGCACCGTGATGCGGGGATCGGAACGAAGCGAATCGAGAAATTTGGAATCGCCGGCCATTCTGAAAACGTGCTCGCCTCTCTTGCCCGAATCATCGCACGTTGGCCGGTGCTTCGCCATCAAGACGCGGGGAAAAGAGGTTCGCCCCAATTTCCAGTCCGTGGACCGCGAAGTTCGTGTAGCGCCGCCCTTCAGGGCGGCACCCTGCCGGGCGAACGAGAAAAAATGGTGGGCTGAGGACCTTCGACCGCCCTCTTGTTTCCTCCGGATGCCCTGTGAGAAATGCGGGCCAGGGGCGCGGTATAGTGGAGTCAATGGGGTCCGCCGTGAATTCCTGGCCGAAACCGCGCGTGGTGATCAGCCGGTGCCTCGGGTTCGAGGCTTGCCGCTACAACGCTGAAATCATTCGGGAAGATTTCGTTGGCCGCATCGAGCCGCACGTCGAATACGTGACCGTATGCCCGGAGCTGGAAATCGGGCTGGGCGTTCCGCGCGACCCGGTGCGCATCGTCTCCGAGGGTAAAACGCTGCGCCTCGTGCAGCCGAATCGCGGCGCGGACCTCACCGACAAAATGAACCGCTTCTGCCGGAAGTTTCTAGACGATGTCGGCGAGGTGGACGGGTTTCTGCTGAAGACGCGGTCGCCATCTTGTGGCATCGGCGATGTACGCGTCTATCCCGCGGCGGAAAAGGCGGCGGCGATCGGCAAAGCGCCGGGATTTTTCGGCGGCGCGGTGCTCGAGCGATTTTCCGATTTGGCGATCGAGGACGAAGGCCGGCTGAAGAACCGGCGCATTCGCGAGCATTTCCTTACGAAGCTTTTTGCGCTGGCGCGCTGGCGGCAGGTGCGCGCCGAAAGAAAGATAGCCGATCTGGTGAGCTTTCAGGCCGCGCACAAGCTGTTGCTGATGGCCTACAGCGAGAAAGAAATGCGCGCGCTGGGGCGCATCGTGGCGAATCCCGAGAGAAAACCGCCAGCCGAGGTTTTCGAGGAGTACCAGGCGCACTTCCGGAAGGCTTTTGCCCAGCCGCCGAAATACAGCTCCAGCCGCAACGCCCTGATGCACGCTTTCGGCTATTTCTCGAAGGAACTGACGGCGCGCGAGAAGCGGCATTTCCTGCACGTGCTCGAGGAGTTCCGCCATCACCGCGCTCCGCTCAGCAGCCCGCTCGGCCTGTTGCGGTCGTGGGTGATCCGGTTCGAATCGCGGTACCTCGATGCGCAGGCGCTCTTCGAGCCGTTTCCGGAGGCGCTGGTCGACCTGCAGGATTCGGGGAAAATGCCTGCCGCGAATTGACCACTGTCACAGGGTGACAGCGGGGGCACAGTCCTTCCCGACACACTCCGTCGGGACTCACTTCGTTCGTCGCAAAGGGCTTCGCCCAGGATGGCCGCTCTTGCAGTTGGCGGGTCAGGATTCGCGGATGATCACTTCGCCGCGGCCGATCACCGTGTCTTCGATGATGATGCGGTATTTGTAGAAGCCGGGCTTCGAGCCGGGGCGCGGCGTGCCGCTGAGCAGGCGCATGCCGGGCGGTGCCTGGTAAACGTTCGAGGAAAAGGGGCAGCGTTTCGGATCGAACTCGATTTTCAGGTTGCCGGCGTCGGAATACCAGACGACCTGATCTTTCGGTCCGATGACGACGACTTCCGGGACTACGCCGATAAGAACGGGTTTTTCTGCCATGGGTCTCGCACCCGCAACGATACCATATCGCCCATGTTTACGCCGTCGTCAGGAACAGCGTCGGCCGATCCGTCGTTTTCCCCACCCATTGCCAGTAGTGCACCAGGATCGAATAGACGAGCATGCCGACCTCGCCTTCGCCCCAGAACAGGTACCGCAGCGATTGCTCCATCAGATTGCGGCCGCTGAGCATGATGAAGAGGCTGGCCGGGTCGATGAGTTCGGTGATGAAGGCGATGGTGTTGGCGATGGCGACGGCGCCCCAGACCTCGATGACGTAGTGCTGGCCCTCCTGGCGAACGCTCACGCGGAGCCGGCTGATGAATTCGCTGCGATTATCGAGCAGGTTGACGTGGAGGAAGGCGAGCGGGCCGGTGACGCGGAAATTGCGGTGGATGTCGTCGGCTTTCCGCTGGCGATAGGCGGCGCTCGAGGTGTGGCAGGGGACCAGGTTCACTTTCTTGGCGACGAGATTGGGCCACTGTTCGGCGGAAGCCTCGTCGACAAACTCGAGGCCGGCAACGCGCAGCTCCTTGGCGCGCTGGTAGCGGCTGAGCGCGCTGAAGGTGAGGATGGTGATGATGAAGATCGTCGAGATGATCACGCCGTCGGGCCGCTCGATCACGTTGTCGATCAGCGTGTAGATGAAGACCAGCACCGCTGCGCCGAACATCACCGTCAGCGGAAGCGAGCGAGCCTGGCGGTCGTGCCGGAACTCGCGCCAGAAGGCGATCGTCACCGCGATCGCCGCCGATAAAATAAGCACCAGCACGCCGGTGGCGTAGGCGCCACCCTGCGCCTCGACGTTCGCATGGAACGCCATCGTCACCAGCAAATCGGCCACGAGCAGCACCGCGACCATCGGCCGCCGGTAGGCGACCCAGCGCGGCGCCATGCCGAAACGCGGCAGGTAGCGCGGAATCAGGTTGATCAGGCCGGCCATGGCCGACGCGCCGGCGAACCACAGAATCAGAATCGTCGAAAGATCGAAGAACGTCCCGAACACGTTGCCGAACATCCGGTGCGCCAGATAGGCCACCGCGCGGCCGGCGGCCGGGCCGTTCGCCGCGTAGGCGGCCGGCGGAATCAGCAGCGTGGTGACGAAGCTCGAGAGAACCAGGTAAAAGCCCATGATGATGGCAGCCAGCGCCAGCATCTTGCGCGTGTTGCGGATGCGGCCGAGGGGCGTGGCGCGGTCGGCGTCCGCGCTGTCGCCCTCGACGAGCGGCATCACGGAGACGCCCGTCTCGAAGCCGCTCAATCCCAGCGCCAGTTTCGGGAACAGGATCGCGGAGATCAGGAACACTCCGGTCCAGTCGTCGTGCGGGGCATGGGCGAGCATCGCGTAGCGCCATTGGGTGATCAATTCGGGATGCTGCAGGATGTGCCGGAGTCCCGCGCCGAGCACGACGAGGTTCAGCAACAGGAAGGGAATGACGATCGCGACGGCCAGGTTGATGGCTTCGCGGAACCCAATGAAAAACACCGTGGCGAGAATGAGCAAGAGCAGCGTGGTCAGCCCGAACTGCGCGTTGGAGAAATAGGGATGGAGGAAGGGATTGGCCACGGCGTGCCGCGCCGCGTCGGCCGCCGACAGCGTCATCGTGATGACGAAATCGGTGGTCGCGAACCCGAGCAGCACCAGCACGAATATCTTCGATTTCCAGCCCTCGAGCAGGTTCTCGAGCATCGCGATCGAGCCCTGCCCGACGAAGGACCGCTTCGCCACCGCCGCATACACCGGCAGCGCGGCCAGCAGCGTTACCGCGACGAGCACCAGCGTCGCCGTCGGCGCGAGCAGCCCCGCGGCCAGCAGAGCGATGCCGGGCTGATAGGCCAGCGTCGAGAAGTAATCGACGCCGGTCAGGCAGACCACCTTGTACCAGGAATAGCCGCGTTCTACGGTTTCCGGCTCGTCCAGCCGGCCACCGCTCGAAAACCACCGCCCGACAGCGGTCGCGGGAACGGCCGTCTCGCGCGTGGGCAGTTCGATCGTGCGCGGTGACGGGCGCCCGGCGGGCGAGCTGGAGCCGGTTTCAGACATTTGTATCTCCTCGCGCGGCAGTCGATGCCGGCGATTCAGCAATTTGAAAGGAAACCCGCCCCGCGCGCCACAAAAAAATCCGAGAGTGGCACACCGGATCTTGTGTAGCGCCGCGCTTCAGCGCGGCACCTTTATCGAGATGGCAGATGAAAGGTGGCGGGCTGAAGCCCGCCGCTACACGAACCCTCGCGAGAAGTCGCGGTTACCGTCGCGTGAGCGCGGATCAGAGCAGCCCGCGAATCGCCTCGGCGATGTGCTTGGCCGAGATGCCGAAGGCTTCGACGAGCTCGTCTTCCTTCCCCGAATGCGGCAGGCGGGTGACGGCGAGGTGGCGTGCGCCCGAGAGCGCGACGCCGGAAGTCGCCAGCGCGGTAAGCGCCGCTTCGCCCAGGCCGCCTTCGGGATAATGATCCTCGACGGTCACCAACCGGCCGCCGGCGGCGCGGATTTCGGTGCCGAGTGCGGCGCCATCGATCGGCTTCACGCAATAGAGGTCGATCACGCGGACGTCGATGCCTTCCTTTTTCAGCGCTTCGGCCGCCTTCAGCGCCTCGTGCAGCGTGATGCCCGCGGCGATTACCGCCGCGCGGTCGTTTCCGCTGCGCCGCGGCACCTTGAAGCCGGGCACGGGGAACGTTTCCTCGTTCGGGTAGAGCACGGCCGTCTTTGGCCGCGTGGTGCGGATGTAGCAGATGCCCGGCTGCCGCGCCGCCACTTCCACCAGCCGCTCGGCAGAAACCGCGTCGGAGGGATAGAGCACGGTCGCTCCCGGCACCGCGCGCATCGCCGCCAGGTCCTCGAGCGCCATCTGCGACGGGCCGTCTTCGCCAATCGAAACGCCGCAGTGCGAGCCGGCCAGCTTGATGTGGCTGCGGCTGATCGCCGCCATGCGCGTCTGATCGAATGCGCGGCCGAGGAAGCAGGCGAAGGTCGCGGCGAACGGCGTCCATCCGCGAGCCGAGAAGCCGACCGCCGCGGCCACCATGTTCTGTTCGGCGATGAAGCCCTGGAAGAAACGATCGGGGAACGCCTTGTGGAAGACGTCGGTGTAGGTGGAGTTCTGCACGTCGCCATCGAGCGCTGCGACCAGGGGATGCACCGCGCCGAGCTTCGCCAAGCCGTCACCGAAGGCGACGCGCGTCGCCACCATCTGCCCCAGCTTGTAAGCGGGCGGCGCGGGAGCGGGAAAATCGGTTTTGGGGCCGGGGACTTCGCGCGCGTAGGATTTCTCGTCGACGGCGGGCGGCGGCGGAACGTCGCCCATTTCGGCGAGCGCGCGTTTCAGATCGTCTTCGCTGAATGCCTTGCCGTGCCAGCCTTCCTTGTCGGCGGCAAAGCTGACGCCGTGTCCCTTGATCGTGCGGGCGATGATGGCGAAGGGCGCCTTGGCCTCGCGCGTGCGATCGAGCGCGGCGAGCACCTGTGCGACGTCGTGCCCGTCGATCACCACGGTTTCCCAGCCCTGGGATTCGAATTTGCGCTGATAGATTTCGGCGTCGTGGGAATACATCGTGCGCTGGCTCTGGCCCAGCGAATTGATGTCGGCGATGGCGATGAGATTCGTCACGTTGTCGTGCGCGGCCAGCGCGGCCGCTTCCCACACGTTGCCTTCGGCCATTTCGCCGTCGCCCATCAGCACGTAAATGCGGATCGGCTGCTTTTCAAGCCGCGCCGCGAGTGCCAGGCCCAGCCCCACGGAAAGCCCCTGGCCGAGAGAGCCGGTGGCGGCGTCGACGCCGGGAATGCGCGGCGTCGGATGGCCCTCGAGTTCGCTCGCGAACTGCCGCAGCGTCATCAGCCGGCCGACGGGAAAAACACCGGCCTCGGCCAGCGCGGCGTAGAGGATCGGCGCCGCGTGCCCCTTGGACATGACGAACCGATCGTTCGTCGGCGCGTCGGGATGTTTCGGATCCATTTTCATGGCGTAGAAAAACGTGCCGGCCATCAGCTCGGCGCAAGAAAGACAGGATGTCGGATGGCCGGAGCCGGCGGCGGTGGTCATCCGCATGGAATGAATGGAAAGCAGGCGCGCCTTTTCGCCGATCTTCTTGACGAGGTCGGGGGCGATGGCGGCATTTACGGTATTGGACATCACGTGCTCCTCGGGCTGGTTGCCTTTGATGAAAGTCTGATTCTATCGAACCGGGGCGGTGCTGTTAACTTCCCGCTTCGGAAACGAACGACACGCCCCGCGCTTCCGGACCGGCGGCGATCACCATCGCGCCCACCACCAGCACCACCGCGGCCAGCAGCGCCAGCGCTCCGGCGTAGCCCAGCCGCTCGGCCATCGATGCTTCGATATATTCCACGCTCGAGGCGAACAGCACGCCGAGCTGATAGGCGAACCCCGGAAAGAAGCCCCGCAACGCGCCCGGCGACAGCTCGTTCAGGTGCGCCGGAATCACTCCCCACGCCCCTTGCACCATGAACTGCATCAGGAAGGCGCCCACCGCCAGCCATTCGAACGAAGGCGCGTAGACCCACAGCGGAATCAGCAACGCCGCGAACAGAACGGCGGCGATCATCGATCGCCGCCGCCCGCGCCAGTCGCTGAACAAGCCGAAGGCGAGGCCGCCTAGAATCGCGCCTACCATAGAGATGATCGTAATGATGGCGGTGATTCCGGCATCGAAATGACGGGCGACGTGCAGGAACGTCGGGTAGAGATCCTGCGTGCCGTGCGAGATCAGGTTCATCATCGTCATCAGAATCACGATGTAGACGAACCGCTTCCAGTTCCGCCGAATCACCTGCCAGTACTCGGACCAGTCGGTGGTGCGCGACTTCTGCCACGCCTCGGGCTCCTTCACCTTCGCGCGCACGAAAAGCACCAGCAGCGCCGGCAGCCCGCCGATGAAAAACATCGGCCGCCAGCCCCAATGCGGGAACACGGCCCAGTAGACGAGCGCCGCGATCAGGTACCCGAAGGCGTAGCCTTCCTGCAAAATGCCTGAGAGCACGCCGCGCCACTTGACCGGAGCCGATTCCATCGCCAGCGACGCGCCCACGCCCCATTCGCCGCCCATGCCGATTCCATAGAGCGCCCGCAGGATCAGAAACACGGTGTAGTTCGGCGCCAGGCCCGAAAGCACCTCGATCACCGCGTAAAAGAGAATGTCGAGCATCAGCGGCACGCGCCGGCCCCAGCGGTCCGCCATCAAGCCGAAAATCAGCGCGCCCACCGGCCGCAGGGCGAGCGAGGCGCCGAGCGCCAGCGCGATATCCTTCACCGGCCGGTGGAATTCGTGCGCAATGGGCACCAGCACGAAAACCAGGATGAAAAAATCGAAGGCGTCGAGCGTCCAGCCGAGGAATCCGGCCAGAACGGCGTTGCGCTGGTTGGCGCGTTCTTCGCGGGAGGGAGTTTGTGGCGCGGCGGCAGTGGTCATCGCGCGCCGTTTGTATCACTCCTGCGCCCGCTTGCCTAGTTCGAATTCCACACAAGCCGGCGGGGTCCCGTAGCACAGGCACTCCTGTGTTCAGACTCATGACATCCTTTACACGGTGTTATCAGGACATCCTTTACACTCGCCCCGGTTTGTGACGAGGGCGGTGACCGCCCTCGGACGGGGGCGAGGATGGCTTGGGGGACCGTGGACGTAGACGAGCAGCGGATGCGGTTTGTGGTTTGCGCCAGCCGGCGCGAGAAGACGATGCAGGCACTGTGCCGGGAGTTCGAGATCTCGCGGCCAACCGGCTACGTTTGGCTGCGGCGCTATCAGGAGGGCGGGCTGGTCGCCATGGCCGAGCGGAGCCGGCGTCCGCGCCACAGTCCGGCGCGGACGCCGGTGGGGATCGAGCAGCGCGTTGTCGAACTGCGCGAGCAGCGGCCCGACTGGGGAGCGCGCAAGCTGCGGCATCTGTTGGCGGGCGAGGGCGTGGACCTGCCGGTGATCACGGTGCAGCGGATTCTGCATCGCCATGATCTGGTGCGGCCGCAGGACCGGCATCGCGCGGCGACGAAGCGGTTCGAGCGCGGCGCGCCGAACCAGCTCTGGCAGATGGATTTCAAGAGCCCGGTGGGCTGGGACGCGCCGGTCGGCCCGCTCTCGCTGCTCGACGATCACAGCCGCTACGCCGTGACGCTCACCGGGACCTGGTCGACGCGAGCCGATGCGGTGCGCGAGTGTCTGGAAGCGGTGTTCACGCAGTCCGGCGTGCCGGAGGCGATGCTGATGGATCACGGCACGCCGTGGTGGAACATGCGGGCGGCGACGGGTTGGACCTGGCTGACGGTGTGGCTGATGAAGCAGGGCATTCGGATGCACTTCAGCGGCTATCGGCATCCGCAGACGCAAGGGAAGGTGGAGCGTTTCCATGGAACGCTGGAAGCGGCGATGCGGCGGCGCGGCGTGCCGGTCGGCGAGCAGCGCCAGGTGTGGCTGGACGCGTTCCGGCAGGAATACAACCACGTGCGTCCCCATGAAGCGCTGGGCATGCGGACCCCGGCTTCGGTGTGGAGCAAGAGCACGAAACGGTATCAGCCGAATCCGCCGGCCTGGGAATACGACGCGGGAGCCGAGGTGCGCAAGTTGCAGGCTGAGGGTCAGCTCTGCCTCGAGGGCCGCCGCTGGGACATCAGCCGGGCCCTGGCCGGCGAATGGGTGGAACTGATCCGGGTCGAAGGACGGATCCTGGTCTACTACTGCCGCAGCCTGGTCCGCGAGCTCGACCCGCTCAGCCAGCGGTCCACCGCGGTGGACCGCTGGCTGAGCGACACTGACCCGCAAGTGTAAAGAATGTCCTGATAACACTCTGTAAAGGATGTCCTGGAACTTGACACACTCCTGCCTGTGCGCCTTCATTGAGGCCGTGCAGTCCCGCATTGCCTCACAGTCGGCACAGGCAAGAGTGCCTGTGCTACCGGTGCGCCGGGCTTTCGGGTGAGTCGTGGGGGTGGGAGTGGGCGAGAGCGCACAGGCAAGAGTGCCTATGCTACCGGGCCAGACCATTTTGGACGTTGACCGCAATAGCCCTTCTGGGCCTAGACTAGAGGTCTGCTCTGGCCCGTTGGGCAACAAGTGTGCATTTGTGCCCGGCCGGCCCGCGCTCAATTCGAACGAAGGAAAAAGGCGCCATCATGAACGACCCCATCGGTGAACTGCTTCCGCCAGACCGGCTAATGCTGACCCCGGGCCCCTCGTCCGTGCATCCGCGGATCTACCGCGCGATGAGCACGACGATGGTGGGCCATCTCGATCCCTGGTTCCTGAACATGATGATGAACGAGGTTCAGGTGCTCCTGCGGGAGGTGTTCCGAACCGAGAACCGCACCACGTTCCCCATCTCGTCTTCGGGCTCGGGCGGGATCGAGGCGTCGATGCTGAATCCGCTCGAGGCGGGCGACGAGGCGCTCATCTGCGTCAACGGCGCCTTCAGCGCGCGCATGGCGGAAATCGCCGAGCGCACGCCGGCAAGCGTCACCCGCGTGACCGCTCCCTTCGGCCGCACGGTCGATCCTGACGACGTTCGCCGCGCCGGCAAGGGCAAGAAGATCAAGGTGGTTGGCGTGACGCACGGCGAAAGCTCGACTTCCGTCGCGAGCCCCCTGGCCGAATACCGCAAAGTGGCCGACGAGCTGGGCGCGCTGCTCGTGGTCGATTGCGTCTCGACGCTGTCGGGCATGCCGATCGACGTCGACGATCTGCGGCTCGACATCTGTTTCAGCGGCTCGCAGAAGGCGCTGAGCGCGCCGCCGGGCCTGAGCCCGATCACGGTGAGCGCGGCGGCGGAAGAGGTGATTCGCTCGCGCAAGACCAAGGTGCAGAGCTGGTATTTCGACCTGACCACGACGATGGATTATTGGGGCAAGGAACGCACCTATCACCACACGCCGGCCATCCCGCTGCTCTACGCTTTCCGCGAAGCGCTGCGCATGGTGAGGGAAGAGGGCCTCGAAGCCCGCTGGGAACGCCACCGCACGAATCAGCACGCCTTCCTCGCCGGGCTCGAAGGGCTCGGCCTCAAGCCGTTCGTCGAAAATCCCGCCGAGCGCATGATCACCGTCACCGCCATTCAGGTCCCGGAAGGCGTCAATGGCAAGCAGGTGCAGCAGCAACTGCTCGACGATTTCAATATCGAGATCGCCGGCGGCTTCGGTCCGCTCAAGGGCAAGATCTGGCGCGTCGGCCTGATGGGCCACACCTCGCGCCAGAAGAACGTGCTCCTGCTGCTCGCCGCGCTCGAAAACGTGCTCGCCGTCCAGGGATACCGCGCCCCCGACGGAGCCGGCGTCGCCGGAGCCATCCGCGCCTATGCGGAAGCGGGAGCGGCGGCAGCCGTGAAATAGTTCGCGGAGGAATTGCGGTTTCCGATGGAACGTCCCGGCCCGCCCAGCGCGGCGCCGGGACGTTTTTTTCTGGGGACTGCCCGTGCCACCGCGGGTGCCATAATGGAGGTCCCGGACGAGAGCAACCCTTGCTCGGCAAGGAGGGTTCTTACCGGTTGTGGATATTGGGGGCTTGGGAAAAGTGTCTTTCGAGGATCGCAAACGTTCCGGACAATTTAAAGTGCGGGCCGCAGTGACGGCTCTCTTTATGTCGGCGGGCCTGATGTTTTCTCTGCCGCTGCTCGCACAGCAGCCGGGGCCGATGACCCCTCCGCCGCAAACGGCAGCGGCGCCGGTGAGTTCCGCTCCCGCGCCGCGGAAGGCCCCGGAGGCAAAGCATTACACATCGCCCATCTCCACGGCGCCGCCCTCCATACCTGTGAACCAGGTCATCCAGGATTTTGCCGCGCACGAGGCCGAGTTCAAGCTGGAACGCGACAATTTCACCTACGAGCAGACATTCGTCGTGCAAACCATCGACGACAGCGGGCAGGTGGACGGCGAATATCGCATGACGAGCGACATCATGTTCACGCAGGACGGCAAGCGCTACGAAAAAATCACCGACGCCCCCGTTCCGACGCTGACCCGCATATCGCTCTCCGAGCAGGACCTCGATGACCTCAGGAATATTCAGCCCTTCGTCCTCACCACCGAGGATCTGCCCAAGTACAACATCACCTACGTCGGCCGCCAAAAGGTCGACGAGCTGAACACCTACGTATTCGACGTGGCACCAAAGAAAATCGAAAAGAATCAGCGCTACTTTCAGGGACGCATCTGGGTGGATGACAGCGAACTCGAAATCGTCAAAACCGACGGCAAGGCCGTGCCCGACATCACCAAGGGCGACAATCAAAATCTGTTTCCCCGATTCGAGACGTACCGCGAAAATATCGAGGGCCACTACTGGTTCCCGACTTACACCTATGCCGACGACGTCTTGAATTTCCGAACGGGCCCCGTCCATATCCGGATGAAGGTGTTGTATTCCCACTACAAGCGCTTCCGAGTTACGGTCAAGATCATCCACCCCACCCAGCCCCACAAATAGCGGCCTGGAAAATGCCGCCGCTCGTGAGGGTTGACCGTCCCCGGAAGACCCCGCTATGATGAAGTCCTTCGGGCCTGTAGCTCAGTTGGTTAGAGCGCACCCCTGATAAGGGTGAGGTCGACTGTTCGACTCAGTCCAGGCCCACCATTTTCCGCTTTCCGGATGCCGTTTCACGCATACCTCCTCCAGAGCCGCTCGACCGGCCGCTACTACGTCGGCCACACAGAGAACTTGCAAAAGCGCGTTTTCGAGCACAATAACAACCGGACCGACTCAATCAAGAACCGTGGTCCGTGGGAGCTGGTTTATTCGGAGGAATTCGCGACGCGGTCGGAGGCAAGCCAGCGCGAGCACCAAATGAAGCGGATGAAGAGCCACGCGTGGATCGAGCGTTTGGTTAGAGCGTCCCGATGAAGTGAATCGGGAAGGTCGACTGTTCGACTCAGTCCAGGCCCACCATTTCTCCCGATTCTTGTGTTGACCGCCCCCTCGCCGAAACTATAATACGCGCCTGTGCCGGAGTGGTTCTTTCGGGCGCTTCGCCGAGCCAATCCTCCACGAGAGCCGATCATGAAAAAATTTATCTTCGTTCCTTTCCTTCTCGCCATCATCCTCGTGACTTGCAGTCGGAGCGAGGCTCAAACCAAGCCATCGGCCCAGGAGATCGCCCGCTGGGAACGCGAGGCGCGCGACGTCACCATCACTCGCGACAAATGGGGCATCGCGCACGTCCGCGGCAAGACGGACGCCGACGCCGTTTTCGGCATGGAATACGCGCAGGCTGAGGACGATTTTCACCGCGTGGAGATGAACTATATCGACGCGCTCGGGATCCTGGCCGAGGCCGAGGGCCAGTCCGCCATCTACCAGGACCTGCGCATGAAGCTGTTCGTCGATCCGCCGGCCCTGAAAGCCAAATACGCGGTCAGCCCCGCGTGGCTCAAGCAGCTCATGGACGCTTTCGCCGACGGCCTGAACTTCTATCTCTACAAGCATCCGCAGGTGAAACCGCTGGTCATCACGCATTTCGAGCCGTGGATGGCGCTCGCGTTCAGCGAGGGCAGCATTGGCGGAGATATTTACCAGGTGAACGTTCCGCGCCTCGCCGCCTTCTACGGCCACGACCACGAGGCCCTGCCGGCGGAGAGCAGCGCCGCGCATTACGGCCCGCCACGCGAGCCTTCCGGCTCGAACGGCATCGCCATCGCGCCCTCCGACACGCTCGACCATCACGCCCTGCTCTATATCAATCCCCACGTCACGTTCTACTTTCGCGCCGAGCTGCAGATGTCGAGCGATCAGGGCCTCGACGCCTACGGCGCCGTCACCTGGGGCCAGTTTTTCATCTACCAGGGCTTCAATCGCACCGCCGGCTGGATGCATACCTCGAGCGGAGTCGAAAACGTCGAGGAATTCCTCGAAACGGTGAGCCAGAAAAACGGCCGCTACTACTCCCTCTACGGCACGAAAGAGCTGCCGATGAAGCAGCGCCAGATCACCGTCGATTACAAAACGCCGAGCGGCATGGCCCACAAGACCTTTACCGCTTATTACACGCAACACGGCCCCGTCATCGGCCGCATCGGCGACAAGTGGGTGAGCATCAACCTGATGCAGCGTCCGCTCCGCGCCCTGATCCAGGACGTCAGCCGCATGAAAGCCAAGGATTACGCGGCGTTCCTCCAAACCATGCGGATGCACACCAACTCGTCGAACAACACCATCTTCGCCGATTCCGAAGGCCACATCGCCTACTGGCACTCCGACTGGATTCCCCGCCGCAGCGATGCCTTCGATTGGACCAAGCCGGTCGACGGCAGCAATCCGGCAACCGCGTATCACGGCCTGCTGACGCTTGAAGAGACGCCGCATCTGCTCGATCCGCCCGACGGCTGGCTCTACAACTCGAACAACTGGCCATGGTCCGCCGCCGGGCCCGACAGCCCGAAGCGGAAGGATTTTCCCAAGTACGTCGATCGCGGCACCGAGGAATCAGCGCGGGGCTACCACGCCCTCCGGTTGTTCGAGGGCCATCGCGATTGGACCGCGGCTTCGCTCACCGCCGCCGGATTCGACAGCTACCTGCCCGCGTTCGCCACCATGATTCCCGCGCTGGTCAAGGCCTACGACGCCGCCCCGGCCTCCGATCCTCTCAAGACGAAGCTGGCCCGCCAGATCACCGTTCTGCGCGGCTGGAATTACCGCTGGGGCATCGATTCCGTGGCCACTTCGCTCGCCATCTTCTGGGGCACGGACATCTTTCATCAAGTCTTTGCCGCCGCGCGCGCGGCGAAGATGTCGCCCGAGGACTACGTCGTGCATCGAGCGACACAGGCGCAACTGCTCGACTCGCTCGCCGCGGCTTCGGGCAAGCTGACGGCCGATTTCGGCACGTGGGAAACTCCGTGGGGCAACATCAATCGCTTCCAGCGCCTCGACGACAGCATCCGCCATCCGCACTTCGACGATGCCAAGCCCAGCATTCCCGTGCCTTTCACTTCTTCGATCTGGGGCTCGCTCGCGGCCTTCGGCTCGCGCCCCTATCCCAACACCAAGCGCTGGTACGGCACCGTCGGCAATAGTTTCATCTGCGTCATCGAGTTCGGCCCGCGCGTCCGCGCCTGGGCCGTATCAACCGGCGGCGAGAGCGGCAATCCCGCTTCGCCACATTTCACCGACCAGGCCGTGCGCTACGCCACCGGCAATTTGCGCCGCGTCTATTTCTACCGGTCGCAGCTCCAAGGCCACATCGAGCGCGAGTACCACCCCGGATCCTGATCCGGCGCCCTGGCCGGCACGGGAGCTTGCTCCATCCTCCGTGGATCAGCCAACCGATCCTCCGACATGAGCGCTGCGCCCAGCACACATGAAGGTGAACGGGGCTATACTGGACTCAAAGTCGCGGCGGGGTGAGGAGGTTCACATGCCTCGAAATGTTGGAGAGCGCTACGTGTGTCAGAAGTGCGGAGCGACGATCGTCTACGAAAAAGCGTGCCCGTGTCCCGCGGACAAGCCCCATTCCCATTCGGAAATCTGCTGTGGAGAGCAGATGAAACACGTGGGCAAAGCCGCGGCGGCAACGAAGGGATGAAGCGGAAACATCCGCGATTTTCGGCCTGCGCAACGGGGAAGCCAACTCATCGCAAACGCGGAGTTGTGTGCCCGGTCCCTGAAATGGCCGCGGTGACTGGTCCAGGAGCCTTTCGATCCTTTCTGGATTCGCCGGCTTAATCCTTCAACAGTCAGCGTGTGCCCGGCGCCTTGCAGTGTGATTGCGATCGAATTTCGTTGCAGTAACGCTTCGATCAGACAGAAAATCATCCCAACGGGCGCGATAATCCGGAGATCTCTGTTCCATCCGGTTCCGGGGAACTGTCATGAATCCTGGCGCGCTCCAGTTGATCGCGGTCCTGACCAGTGCCGTCATAGCCGTGTCGACGATTGTCGCTCTGCTCTGGGGCGTTTGGACATATAAGCGGAATATGGAGTCCCAGTTGCAGATTCTGGCTCTCGGGACCCTGCAGCACTACCTCGACCTGGCGATCGCGCATCCGGACATGGCCAGCCGGGACGACGGCCAGCCGATCGACGCCCGATATGCCTGGTTCGCCGCACAGGCACTGACCACGGCGCAAACACTCTGGATTCTCGTTGGGCATCAGGCGAGCTGGCAGCGGTCCATCCGCGCCATAGTTCGTCAGCATCGTTCCTATCTGCGTTCGGGTACGTTCATCTGCGCTGATTTCAGCCCCGAATTCGTCAGCTATTTGCGGACAGGGGTAGCGGACCTCAAGTGCGCTGAAGCGAGCGACGCCCGACAGACTCCAGCGTCGCCTCGCGGGAATTAGCAGACCCGGCAGTCATGCCGTACGGAGGTGAAATGATGACTAAGACCACCATGCGAGCTGCGCGCTTCGATCGGGCCAGCCGCCGGCTGTCGGTGCAGGACGTGCCAGTGCCCCAGCCGGGACCGGGCGAGGTGCTGGTTCGCGTCGAAGCCTGTGGCATCTGTCTGTCGGACGTTCACATGATTGAGGGCACATTCCCGCCTCCAGCGCTGGAGCAGGTCACTCCCGGCCACGAGGCGGCGGGCACGATAGAAAAGGTGGGGCCAGCAGTGCCGCTCTGGCAGGCAGGTCAGCGCGTTGTTCTCCTGGCTGGGAGAAATTGTGGCGCCTGCCGCCACTGCATCAGCGGCAATGGCGTCGACTGCCTCAACCCGGTGGTCATGGGACAGGGATACGATGGCGGCTGGGCCGAGTATGTCGCCGTCCCCTACTACCTTCTGACGGCAATCCCTGATCACGTGCCAATCGAGGAGGCCGCGCTCCTGGCTGACGCCGTGGCTACACCGTTCACAGGGATCATCCATCGCGGCGGGCTTCGCCTCGGCGAAAGCGTCGGCCTCTGGGGCATAGGCGGCCTGGGTGTGCATGCCGTGCAGATCGCCCGGCTGGCGGGGGCCAGCCTGATTATCGCCGTCGATCCCATCGACGCTGCCCGCGAGCGGGCGCTGCAGCTTGGAGCCGATCACGCTTTGGACCCGCGCACGGTTGACGTCCGGGACGAGGTGATGCGACTCACAGAGGGCGAAGGGCTGAACATGGCCGTTGAGCTTTCCGGGGACAATGGCGCGCTCGACCAGGCGGAATGCTGCCTCGGTCGCCACGGACGGGCGGTAATCATCGGCATGTGCATGGAGCCGATGCGATTCACGGAGCCGTCCGTCGCGTTCGGCTATTACAACCATGCCCTGCTTGGACACGACGGGTACTTCAAACGCGACATTGAACAGCTCGTGCGCCTGGTGGCCTCGGGACGCCTCGACCTTTCCCGCTCGGTTTCACATGTCGTTCCTCTGGAGCATGTCGCGCGTGGCGTAGAACTGCTAAGCAAGAAAGAAGGCAATCCCATCCGCATCGTGGTCAAGCCGTAACTGACAAGCGCCGTTCGTTTGCCCATTTGTTGCGAGGACAGCAGTTCGAAGCGGCCGATCTGAACTTGCACGGCAAAGGCTCTGATCGGACCCCGGTCGGACACGCGACCAATAAGCCTGGCTAGTGGAGACATCGTTTCTATGGGAATTGGCGAGGGATACAATCGAATTGCTGCTCTTCTCGCAAGAGGCGGAAATGTTTTCGCCCAACGCCCTGAAGGTTCTCGAAGCGCGATATCTGCGGCGCGACGACGCGGGCAAGATCATCGAGACGCCCGACGCGTTATTCCTGCGCGTCTCCTCCGCCATCGCCGAAGCCGAACGCCAATGGGGCGGGCCCGGCGCCAGTCGCGAGTGGGCGGAACGATTTCACGGCGTTCTCCGCGCGCTCGATTTCCTGCCGAATTCCCCCACGTTGATGAATGCTGGCACCGGCCTTGGCCAGCTCTCCGCGTGTTTCGTTCTGCCCGTTGACGACAGCCTCGAGGAAATTTTCGACGCGCTCAAGCTCATGGCGCTCGTTCAAAGAACCGGCGGCGGCACCGGCTTTTCCTTCTCGCGCCTCCGCCCGCAGGGAGACATCGTCGCCTCGACCGGCGGCCAGAGTTCCGGGCCGGTTTCCTTCATGAAAATCTTCGATTCCGCCACCGAACACATTCGCCAGGGCGGCAAGCGGCGCGGCGCGAACATGGCCGTGCTCCGCGTGGACCATCCGGACATCGTCGAATTCATCCGCGCGAAACGCGAGCCCGGCGTGCTCGAAAATTTCAATCTTTCGGTGAGCGTCACCGCCCGGTTCATGGAAGCGGCGCGGCGCGGCGAATCCTACGACGTAATCAATCCCCGCACCGGAAAGAAGACTGGGCAACGCAGCGCGCGCGAGGTGTTCGACGAGATTGTGGAATCGGCCTGGCGAACCGGCGATCCGGGCCTTCTGTTCCTCGACGCGATCAACACGGCGAATCCCACGCCGTCGCTCGGCGCGATCGAAGCCACCAATCCCTGCGGCGAAGTGCCGCTGTTGCCGTTCGAATCCTGCAACCTCGGCTCCATCAACCTGAGCCACATGGCGAAGCCGGGCGCGAGCGGCAACGAAATCGACTGGGAAAAGCTGAAGGCCATCGTTCATGTCGCAGTGCGTTTTCTCGACGACGTCATCGAAGTGAATCGCTATCCCGCGCCGCAATTTGCCGCCATGGCGCGCGGAAACCGCAAGATCGGCCTCGGCGTGATGGGTTTCGCCGATCTGCTGATTCAACTCGGCGTTTCCTACGCCGCGCCCGAAGCGCTCGAAATCGGCAGCCGCGTAATCCAGGCGATTGCCGCCGAAGCCCGCGCGGCCTCGCTCGCGCTCGCGGAGGAACGCGGCGTCTTCCCCAATTACGAGCGGAGCGTATACGCCTCCGGCGGCGAAAAGCGGCGCAACGCCACGCTGCTCTCGATCGCTCCCACGGGCACGCTCAGCATTCTCGCCGACACCAGCGCCAGCATCGAGCCGCTCTTCGCCGTCGCCTATCACCGCGCGCACGTTCTCTCCGGCGAGCCGCTTGTCGAGATTCACCCGCAGTTTCTCTCGTACCTCGAACGCCACGGGCTTCGTTCCAATTCGCTGATGAGCGAGGTCCTCGCCAAGGGGCGCCTGGCCGAAGTCGAAGGCCTGCCCGATGAGGTCAAACGCCTGTTCGTCACTGCGCTTGAAATCGCACCGGAGCAGCATGTCGCCATGCAGGCCGCTTTCCAGGCGCACGTCGACAATGCGGTGTCAAAAACGGTGAATCTCCCCGAAGAAGCCTCGAAGCAAACCGTCGCCTCCGTTTATCAACTGGCATGGGAACTTGGCCTCAAGGGAGTCACCGTATTTCGCTACGGTTCGAAAGGCGCCCAGGTCCTCGAACTCGGCGTTGGCGAAAAAGCCTACGAGCGCGAACACTTCGCCGTATGCGACCCCCACGAATGCCGCCTGTAGAGTCTTTGCCCCAACCGGACCGCGCACGCCTGGGTTGTCATCCTGAGCCAAGCGAAGGATCCCGATACTACATCTGGCCTTGGACTTACCCCTCCTCGCTGTGTCATTTCCCCCGATCCTGAAAGCAGTCCATGTCCCCTCCCCTTTCAACCCCTTGGCGCGACAGGGGATAAAAAGCGGCAAGGCGCGGCCCGCAGCTTGCTGCGATTCCCAAAGGGGTGCCAAATGAAAATCCTGCTCGCGGTCGATGATTCGAAATTTTCCGAAGCCGCCGCAAAGGCCCTCCTGGCTCTCGCTCCGCCGCCCGGCACGGTGGTCCGCGTCCTGCACGTCTTCGAGCCCCTTCGGGTTCAGGAGGGCCTCGGCATGACCGGCTACAGCGGCGCCAACGTCAGAAAAATTCTGGACGCCAGGCAGGGAATCGCCAAGGCGCTCGTGGAGAAGTTTGCCAGGCAGTTGCGCGCCCAGGGCCTCGAAGTCAGGGCATCCGTCGTTCGGGGCGAGCCGCGCGGCAAAATCGTCGACGTCGCGTCGAAGTGGAAAGCCGATCTGATTGTCATCGGCTCCCACGGGCGCCATGGTCTCGAACGCTTTTTGATGGGAAGTGTTGCCGAAGCTGTCGTCCGTCACGCGCCCTGTTCGGTTCACGTGGTCCGCATTGGCTCGGCGGGCTGAGACGGGGAGGTGGGCCATCGCGCTTCAGCCTCATCTCGCGAAGCCGGCTGCTGAGGGAACGCCCGGCGGGGATTTGGCTTCTCTCGGAATTGAAGAGGTGCGCGCGCGGCTCGATGCTCCCGCCGGAGGATTGACGCGAGCGGAAGCGGAAACCCGGCTGGCTCGCTACGGCTATAACGAACTGCCGGAAGAAAAAGTCAATCCGCTGCTGAAATTGCTCTCTTCGTTCTGGGGCCCGATCCCCTGGATGATCGAGGTAGCGGCGGCCCTTTCCGCCGTCGTACGACACTGGGTGGATTTCTTCATTATCCTCGCGCTGCTGCTGATGAACGCCGGCGTGGGTTTCTGGGAGGAATTTCAGGCGGGCAACGCCGTCGCTGCGCTCAAGGCCCAGCTCGCGATCAAGGCCCGCGTCATGCGCGACGGCGCGTGGACCGGCGTTCCCGCGCGTGAACTTGTTCCCGGCGACAGAATCCGCGTGCGAATCGGCGACGTCATCCCGGCCGATGCTCGCCTGCTCGAAGGCGATCCCGTTCAGGTGGATCAGTCGGCGCTCACGGGTGAATCGCTGCCGGTCGAGCGCAAGGCCGGCGAAGCGGTTTATTCCGGCTCGATCCTGAAGCAGGGAGAGACGGACGCGCTCGTTTACGCCACCGGCGGAAACACCTATTTCGGCAAGACGGCCCGCCTGGTCGAAACGGCCCACCACGTCAGCCATTTCCAGTGCGCCGTTCTGAAAATCGGCGACTACCTGATCCTGATCGCCCTCGCTCTGGTCTGCCTGATTCTCGCCGTCGCCTTCGCTCGCGGCGACAGGATGGTCACGACGCTCGAATTCGCGCTGGTGCTCACCGTCGCCGCCGTTCCCGTGGCCATGCCCGCCGTGCTCTCGGTGACGATGGCTGTCGGCGCGCGCACGCTCGCCCGTTTCCAGGCCATCGTCACCCACCTCGAAGCGATGGAGGAACTCGCCGGCATTGACGTCCTCTGCTGCGACAAGACCGGCACGCTCACCCAGAACAAATTGACTCTCGGCGATCCATTTTGCGCCGACGGTGTGCGCCCCGAGGAGGTGATCCTCGCCGCCGCGCTCGCTTCCCGCGCCGAAGACCAGGACCCGATCGACCTCGCCGTCCTCAGCGGCCTGAAAGACGAGCAAGCCACGGCGAAATACCGCATCGTCCATTTTCAGCCGTTCGACCCCGTGCACAAGCGCACCGAAGCCGCCGTCGAGGGCCCCGGCAACGCCGCCTTCCGAGTCACGAAGGGCGCGCCCCAGGTCATCCTCGCCATGGTCGCCGATGCCGGCAAAGTTCACTCCGCTGCCGAAGCCGCGGTGAACCAATTCGCCGCGCGCGGTTTCCGCTCCCTCGGCGTGGCCCGCGCCGGCGAAAACGGCGAGTGGCAGTTTCTTGGCGTTCTCCCGCTTTTCGATCCGCCGAGAGAGGATTCGAAAGCGACCATCGCGACCGCTGCCCAAATGGGCATTCGCGTGAAAATGGTCACCGGCGACCAGATCGCCATCGCCCGCGAAATGGCCCGCCAGCTCGGCCTCGGCGAGAAGATCGTCGACGCTTCCGTCCTCGGCGGCGCGAAGGCGCAAGAAGCCGGCACCATCTCCCGCGCCGTCGAAGAAGCCGACGGCTTCGCCCAGGTCTTCCCCGAGCACAAATTCCGCATCGTCGAGATTCTCCAGAAGCGGAAGCACATCGTCGGCATGACCGGCGACGGCGTCAACGACGCCCCCGCGCTCAAGCAGGCCGAAGCCGGCATCGCCGTCTCCGACTCGACCGATGCCGCGCGCTCCGCCGCCGATATCGCCCTGCTCAGCCCGGGCCTTTCCGTGATCGTTCGCGCGATCAAGGAAAGCCGCAAGATGTTCCAGCGCATGAACAGCTACGCCATCTACCGCATCGCCGAAACCATCCGCGTTCTCCTCTTCATGACCTTGGCGATCCTCGTCTTCAATTTCTATCCCGTCACCGCGGTGATGATCGTTCTGCTGGCGATTCTCAACGACGGCGCGATCCTCTCGATCGCCTACGACCGCGTGCGCTACGCCAATCGCCCCGAAGTGTGGAACATGCGCATGGTGCTCGGCATCGCCAGCGTGCTTGGCCTCCTTGGCGTCGTCGCCTCTTTCGGACTTTTCTACATGGGCGAGCGTGTCTTCCACCTGGGCCGCGAGACGATCCAATCGTTTATGTACCTGAAGCTCTCCGTCGCGGGGCACCTGACAATTTTCATCACTCGCACGCGCAAGTCGTTTTGGTCGATCCGGCCTGCTCCGATCCTTTTCGGCGCGGTCCTTGGAACACAAACCGTCGCCACGCTGATCGCCGTGTATGGGGTGTTCATGGCGCCGATCGGCTGGGGCTGGGCGCTGTTCGTTTGGGGCTATGCGCTGGCGTGGTTTCTCGTGAACGATCGCGTGAAACTGGTCGCCTATCGCTACTTCGATCCGCAGCCGGATTCCGTCTACGCGAAAATGCCGCGGGTCGCTCCGCATCGGGCCTGAATCCTTGCGCCGCCGCGTTCCGAGGAGCGCCGTGATCCAGAAAGCATCCTATGCCCGGCATCTGGGAATCGATCTCGCCTCGAAAAGGGAAGAGGAAATCTTCAAATGGTTTCTGGCTTGCCTGCTTTTCGGAAAACCGATTCAGACGGAGATTGCCGAGCAGGCCTGCCGCGCGCTCGTCGCGGCGAAGCTGACCTCGCCGCAGGCGATTCTTCGCGCCGGATGGGACAAACTGGTGGTCCTGCTCGATCGGGCGCACTACGTCCGCTACGATTTTTCAACCGCAACGAAACTGCTCGAAGTCAGCACGGAGTTGATTCGCCGCTACGGCACGCTCACGCATCTGCTGGCCGAAGCCCGCACGCCGGCCGAACTCTCGCGGAGGCTGCGGGAGTTCAAGCACATCGGCCCGGTGACGGCGCGCATCTTTCTGCGGGAAGTTCGCCCGATCTGGTTTCCGAAAAAATGATCCGGAAGGGGAAAGCAGGGAATCGACGGGAGCGGCGTCAGTTCGACAGTTTGACGTCGAGATGGTTGTCGCAGCTCGCCGACGAGTTGTCGGTCACCGTCTTCGAGTGGTTCTTGTACCGCACCTCGAACTTCAGCTTAGGATCGGCGGGCAGCCCCGTGAATCTGGCCCGCCCGTCGTTGCCGGTTGCCACCTGAATCTGCGTCTTCTGCAGCGCAAGGAATCCGTGCCGAATGCCCAGGCTCACCTGCGCGTTGCTCAGGGGCTTGCCCGAACCGTTTGCGACTGTAAATGCAGCCGAGCACTTGCCCATCCTGGCATCGGCCACCGGCACGTTCGCGCTGGCTTGCGCCGGCGTCTTGGCCGCGCTCGTTGCCGCGGGGCTGGCCCCCGCTGCCGCGGCGGATGCCTTGGGCGCGGAGGTGGAAGTCTCCGGCGCCTCCGTCGGTTTCGGCGCCGCATCCTTGGCCACTTCGGCCTTTTTCACCCGTCGCGCGACCGGCTCCGATTTCCGAGCCACTCTCCTGGCCGCCAGCTTGCGCGCTTCCGTCGGTTTCGCCTCTGCCGGTGGCTGCGCCGGTTTGGTTTCGGCCGGTGCGGGAGCAGCCGCCGCGGGAGCGGTCGTATTGGCGCTCGCCGCTGTTGCGCTCGCCGCCGTCTTCGGCGCCGGGGCTGGCGCTGGCGCATGCTTAAAAAGCCCTAGCAAATGCGGGAGCAGCGCGACAGCCAGAACCACCACCGCCAGCGCCTCGAGCGTAATCAGAACCCAGCGGCGTTTTGGCCGCGGCGCGGCTTCCTGCGTGGTTCCCGGCGCGGCCCCCGCCGTTCTCGCCGCCACCGGTGTCCTCACCGTCATCGTGGGGGCGGAGGAGGAAACTTCCGGGCCGAGCGCACGCGCCGCTTCGTCGTCGAAACCCGCCACCGTGCTTACCGTCGCCGATCGCGCCAGGTCCGTGTCCCGCTTCAGCCGCTGCAGTTCCGCGCGAATCTCCGCCGCGCTCTGATACCGCAGCTTCCGGTCCTTTTCGAGCGCGCGGTTGATGATTCGTTCCAGCTCCGGCGGCAGATCCGGATTCAGCCGCAGCGGCGTCACCGGCGCGCGGTGCAGAATCGAATCGAAAACGGCCGTCGCCGTGTCCCCGCGGAACGGCACGATCCCCGTCGCCATCTCGTACAGCATCACACCAAACGAGAACAGGTCCGTGCGCGCGTCCAGTTCTTTCCCCAGCGCCTGCTCCGGCGACATGTACGCCACCGTTCCCACCGCGCTTCCCGGGCGCGTTAGGTTGGTGCTGAATCCGGCGGTGACCTGCGTCTCCGCCGCGGACACATCTTTCGCGCGATCGCCCATCGGCGCCAGCTTCGCCAGCCCGAAATCGAGGATTTTGGCGTGGCCGCGCTGCGTCACGAAAATGTTCGCCGGCTTGATGTCCCGGTGGATGATGCCCTGGGTGTGCGCGGCGTCCAGCGCGTCGCCGACCTCCGTCGCGATTTCGAGCAGCGAGTCGAGATCCATCGGCTTGTTCGCGATGGCCTGCTTCAGCGTTTCGCCTTCGAGAAACTCCATCGCGATGAAGGCCCGCCCGTCTTCCTCGCCAATGTCGTAAATCGTGCAGATACCCGGATGGTTCAGCGCCGACGCCGCCTGCGCCTCGCGCCGGAACCGCTCGAGCGACAGCGGGTCCTTCGTCATTTCCTCGGGAAGGAATTTCAGCGCCACGAACCGCTTCAGCCGGGTGTCCTCGGCCTTGTACACCACGCCCATGCCGCCGCTGCCCAGTTTTTCAAGAATTCGGTAGTGGGAGATCGTTTCGCCGTTCATAGCGGGATCGAGGTTTGTCGGTAACGCGTCCTGGAAAAAACCTTCATTCTGACTCGCGACAGTCACACACAATACACCAGTCCCATCGTGGGATTCCAGCGTACTTTGCTTCCTTCGCCAGGCCGGCCGAAGTCCATCTCCCGGTGCGACTTGCGGCCCGTCCCCGGCAACGGTATGCTCCGCCAGCATCGTTACGCTGAACCGAGGAGGTGTCCATGAGGTGGGTGCGAAGCAGGAAGCCACGGATCGTGCTGGCCCTTGTCGCGGCGACGCTTTGCCTGGTGTGGATCGTGCCGCGCGCGCGTTCGGCCGAGGACGCGACCGAAAAACTGCTGGCGGAACTGACCAACGCTCCCGGTCCTTCGGGATTCGAGGAGCCGGTCGCGAAAATCATGGTTCGCGAGATGAAGCCATACGTCAATCGCATTACGTTCGACGGATTGGGCTCGGTGATTGCGAAGCAGGGAACCAGCGGCCCGCGCATCATGCTCGACGCGCATATGGATGAGCTGGGCGGAATGATTCGCCGCGTCACCCCCGAGGGCTTCCTCAGCATGCAGATGCTCGGCGGATGGTTCGATCAGGCGCTCGTCGATCAGAAATGGTGGATCATCGGATCGAAAGGGCCGGTGCTTGCGGTCACCGGAATTCGCGATATTCATATCGCCGCTCCGGAGGAGAGGACGAAGGTTTTCCCACGCAATTCCCTCTATCTCGATATCGGCGCCAAAGACGCCGCCCAGGTGAAGGCGATGGGAATCGAGCCTGGCGATCCGGTAGTGCCCAACGGCCCATTCACCGTGCTCAACGGCACGCAAAACTATCTGGCCAAGGCGTGGGACGACCGCATCGGCTGCGCGGTGATGATCGAAGTGGCTGAGCGTCTCGGCGAAACAGGCACATCCGAACCAGGTCTTCTACGCGGCAACGGTGCAGGAAGAGATCGGCATGCGCGGCGCGCAGACCGCGGCCGAGGTCATCAAGCCCGACGTCGGCATCGCCCTCGAAGTCGGCATCGTGAAGGACGTCCCCGGCGTTCATCCCGAGGAGGCGCAGGAAGTCCTCGGCGGCGGCCCGGGCTATTTCCTCTACGACTTCAGTGAACTGCCCAATCGAAAACTGGTTTCGCTCGTGAAGCAGATCGCCGCGCAGAACTCGATTCCGCTGCAATACGACCTGATCGTCGGCTACGGCGACGATTCCGCGGCGATTCAGAAAAGCAACGGCGGCGTGCCCACGATCAATCTGGTCGTGCCGACGCGCTACACGCACTCCCACAACGGCATCATCAATCGCCAGGATTTCGACCACATGGTCGACCTGGTCACCGCGCTCATCGAGAAACTCGACGCCGGCGAGGTGGCGCGCCTCCACACCTTCGTCCCGATGCAATAGCAGGCGCTTCGTGCACGGGCGGCGCTTGACGGGCAGGGACGGCGGTGCCAATATACCCCCAGGGGGTATATGAGGACCAAGCCAACCGCCCGTGACGCCGCCGCTTGCGCCTGCGCCGCCGGCACCCGCCGCAAGGCCGCCGGAGTCGATCCCCGCATCAAGGCCTCGAACCGCAACCGCCTGCGCCGCATCGAGGGCCAGATCCGCGGAATCGCGCGCATGGTCGACGAAGACCGCTATTGCCCCGACATCCTCGTCCAGATCGCTTCGGTCGAGCAGGCGCTGCGCGCCGTCGCGCGCGGCCTGATGCGCAATCACCTCGAACACTGCGTCACCGAGTCGATTCGCAAGGGATCGGGCCGCGACACGGCGGCAACCTACGACGAGCTGCTCGACCTCATCTACCGCCATTCCCGCTGAGCGTCCCGGCAGACCCGCCACGCCGAAAGGGGGTATTCAATGAATGGCCACGAACATGCCACGCCGCCCATCGCCGGCCAGGGCGGAGCGACCGATCCCGTTTGCGGGATGAAAGTGCGGCCCGAGAAAGCCGCCGCCTCGTTCGATTACAAAGGGGAAACCTATTATTTCTGCTGCTCCGGTTGCCGGGCGAAATTCGAGGCCGATCCGGAAAAGTATTTGGCAAAGCAACCGGCGCCGATAGCTCAAGCGACCGAGGCGATCGATCCCGTTTGCGGGATGAAAGTGAAACCCGAGAAAGCCGCCGCCTCGTTCGATTACAAAGGAAAAACCTATTATTTCTGCTGCCCCGGTTGCCGGGCGAAATTCGAGGCCGATCCGGAAAAGTATTTGGCGAAGCTGCGGGAAGCGCAGGCGAGCGAAGCGATCGATCCGGTATGCGGGATGAAGGTGAAGCCGGAGAAGGCGGCCGCGTCGTACGAATACAAAGCGAAAACCTACTATTTTTGTGGTACCAGCTGCCGTGCGAAATTCGAGGCGGATCCCGACAAGTTCCTGAGCAAGCGTGCCGGCGCGCCCGTGGCAATCGCCACGCCAGCGATGCCTGGCGGCGTGATTCGCCTGGAGCAGCACGCCGCTCGAGCGGTTTCCGCGCCAGCCGCGCCAGCGCCAACCGGCTATACCTGTCCGATGCATCCCGAGGTGAAGACGGAGAAACAGGAGCCGTGCCCCAAGTGCGGCATGGCGCTCGAGCCGCTGTCGTTCCTTCCCGCGCAGAAGACCCAATACACCTGCCCGATGCATCCGGAAATCGTCCAGGACGAGCCCGGCGCCTGCCCGAAATGCGGCATGGCGCTCGAGCCGATGACCGTCCTCGCCGAAGAGGAAGAGAACCCGGAACTCGAAGACATGAAGCGCCGCTTCTGGATCAGCGTCGTGCTGACGGTACCGTTGTTTCTCGCGGCGATGAGCGAATCGATGCCGGGCCGCCCGCTGACCGCCTGGGCCTCGGCGCATTTCTGGGTCTGGTTCGAGATGATTCTGGCGACGCCGGTGGTGCTGTGGGGCGGCTGGCCGTTCTTCGTGCGCGGATGGGAATCGATTCTGAACCGCAGCCTGAACATGTTCACGCTGATCGGCCTGGGCATTCGCGTGGCCTACGGCTACAGCGTGGTCGCCACGCTCGCTCCCGGCATTTTCCCGCCGGCGTTTCGCGAGGCCGGCGGCGAGGTCGCTCCCTATTTCGAAGCCGCGGCCGTGATCACCGCGCTGGTGCTGCTGGGGCAGGTGCTGGAGCTGCGCGCCCGGAGCCGGACCGGCGCTGCAATTCGCGCTCTGCTGGGCCTGGCTCCGAAAACGGCGCGCCTCTTGAACGAGGACGGCAGCGAAATTGATGTGCCGCTCGACCGCGTGCAGCCCGGCGACCGGCTGCGCGTGCGGCCGGGCGAAAAGGTTCCGGTGGACGGCGTGGTGCTCGAGGGAACCAGCAGCATCGACGAATCGATGATCACCGGCGAGCCGATCCCGGTGGAAAAAGAGCCGGGCGCCCGCGTCACCGGCGCCACGGTGAACGGCACCGGCTCGCTGGTCATGCGCGCCGAGCGCGTCGGCGCCGAGACGCTGCTGGCGCAGATCGTGCGCATGGTGAGCGAGGCGCAGCGCAGCCGCGCGCCGATCCAGCGCCTGGCGGACGTCGTCGCCGGCTATTTCGTGCCGGCGGTTGTCGCGGCCGCGATCGTCACGTTCGTGGTCTGGGCGATCTGGGGCCCGAGCCCGCGCATGGCGCACGCGATCGTCAACGCCGTCGCCGTGCTGATCATCGCCTGCCCCTGCGCGCTGGGCCTGGCGACGCCGATGTCGATCATGGTGGGCACCGGCCGCGGGGCGACAATGGGCGTGCTGTTCAAGAACGCCGAAGCGATCGAGCTCATGCGCAAGGTCGACACGCTGGTGGTCGACAAGACCGGCACGCTGACGGAAGGCAAGCCGCAACTCGTTGCCGTCGAGCCGAAGCCGGGCTTCAACGAGAAGAAGCTGTTGCTCCTGGCCGCCAGCCTGGAACGAGGCAGCGAGCATCCGCTGGCGGCGGCCATCGTCGCCGGCGCGCGAAGAACGCGGCATTACGCTCGCCTCGGTGCAAGAGTTCCAGTCGCTCACGGGCAAGGGCGTGAAGGGAAGCGTCGACGGCACGGAAGTCGCTCTCGGCAACTTGAAGCTGCTTGAGGAAATCGGGATCGACGCCGGCCCGTTAGCCGCAAAGGCCGACGAAATGCGCGCGCGAAGGCCAGACGGTGATGTTCGTCGCGGTCGATGGCGAAGCGGCGGGACTGCTGGGCGTCGCCGATCCCATCAAATCGACCACGCCCGAAGCCATCGAGCAGCTGCACCGCGACGGCATCCGCATCGTCATGCTGACCGGCGACAGCCGCACCACCGCCGAGGCCGTGGCCAAGAAGCTGGGCATCGACGACGTGGTAGCCGAGGTCCTGCCCGCAGGACAAGGCAGCCGCCGTGAAAAAGCTCCAGGCCGAAGGCCGCTTCGTCGCCATGGCCGGCGACGGCATCAACGACGCTCCCGCGCTGGCCCAGGCGCACGTCGGCATCGCCATGGGCACCGGCACCGACGTCGCCATGGAAAGCGCCGGCATCACGCTGGTGAAAGGCGATCTGCGCGGCATCGTCCGCGCGCGCCATCTGAGCCGCGCCACGATGCGCAACATCCGGCAGAACCTGTTCTTCGCCTTCGTCTACAACAGCCTCGGCGTTCCGATCGCCGCCGGCGTGCTCTACCCGTTTTTCGGCCTGCTGCTCAGCCCCATGATCGCCGCCGCCGCCATGAGCTTCAGCTCCGTCTCCGTAATCAGCAACGCCCTCCGCCTCCGCCGCGTAGCGCTGTAGCCTCGAAGCCCTCCCATCCTTGGTAAGGCTCCGAACCGCCCCGCGTTTTGTGGCGCCGCCCTTCAGGGCGGCATCTTGTCGAAGCGGAAGACACAATGCTGGCGGGATGAAGCCCGCCGCTACAGAATTGCCTTTCCTGGAGCGGGAACGACCGAAGGGGTGCGTTTGAACTGTCCGGGGAAAACAAAAAAACCCGTCCGCGGAAGCGGACGGGCCGAAACCTGTCGTGTACTTTGACTCTCGGATGAGACCTATCAGAACCCGTCCGAATGAACCGGGCGGCAGCGCTTCCCGCATACCGTAATGCAGGGACGCTGCCTTTTCCATTAGAAAGGAGGTGATCCAGCCGCAGGTTCTCCTACGGCTACCTTGTTACGACTTCACCCCAATCAGGGACCACACCTTGGGCGCCTGCCTCCCTTGCGGGTTGGCTCGGCGACTTCTAGTACAGCCCCCTTTCGTGATGTGACGGGCGGTGTGTACAAGGCCCGGGAACGTATTCACGGCGTCGTTCTGATACGCCATTACTAGCGATTCCGGCTTCATGCAGTCGAGTTGCAGACTGCAATCCGAACTGAGCGCGCTTTTATGCGATTGGCTCCCCCTCGCGGGTTGGCAACGCTTTGTGGCGCGCATTGTAACACGTGTGTAGCCCCGGACATAAAGGCCATGCTGACTTGACCTCATCCCCACCTTCCTCTCCGTTATCCGGAGCAGTCCCCCTAGAGTGCCCGGCCGAACCGCTGGCAACTAGGGACAGGGGTTGCGCTCGTTGCGGGACTTAACCCAACACCTCACGGCACGAGCTGACGACAGCCATGCAGCACCTCTACCGGCGTCCCTTGCGAGAAGGCCTGATTTCTCAGGATGTCGCCGGCACTTCAAGCCCGGGTAAGGTTCTTCGCGTTGCGTCGAATTAAACCACATGTTCCACCGCTTGTGCGGGCCCCCGTCAATTCCTTTGAGTTTCAACCTTGCGGCCGTACTCCCCAGGCGCGGAACTTAACGCGTTAGCTACGGCACGGACCCCCAACGGGGCCCACGCCTAGTTCCGATTGTTTAGGGCTGGGACTACCAGGGTATCTAATCCTGTTTGCTCCCCCAGCTTTCGTCTCTCAGCGTCAGTTGCGGTCCAGGGAGCCGCCTTCGCCTCCGGTGTTCCTGCCGATATCTACGCATTTCACCGCTACACCGGCAATTCCACTCCCCTCTCCCGCACTCAAGCGCGGCAGTTTCGGAAGCAGCCCTGGAGTTAAGCCCCAGGATTTCACTTCCGACTTGCCGCACCGCCTACAGACCCTTTACGCCCAGTCATTCCGAGCAACGCTGGCCCCCTACGTTTTACCGCGGCTGCTGGCACGTAGTTAGCCGGGGCTTTTTCTGCCCGTACAGTCAATCCCGTTGCCGGGACTTCTTCCGGGCTAAAAGGGGTTTACACCCCGAAAGGCTTCATCCCCCACGCGGCGTCGCTGCGTCAGGCTTTCGCCCATTGCGCAAGATTCCCCACTGCTGCCTCCCGTAGGAGTCTGGACCGTGTCGCAGTTCCAGTGTGGCCGGCCACCCTCTCAGGCCAGCTACCGGTCGCAGCCTTGGTGAGCCATTACCTCGCCAACTAGCTGATCGGCCGCGGGCCCCTCCCCAGACGCCTTTCGGCTTTGATCCCAACGACTTGTGTCATCGGGATGTTATGCGGTATTAGCCCGCCTTTCGACGGGTTATTCCACATCCGGGGGAAGGTTGCCCACGTGTTACTCACCCGTTCGCCACGCGCCAACCGTATTGCTACGATCGCGCGTTCGACTTGCATGTGTTAGGCACGCCGCCAGCGTTCGCTCTGAGCCAGGATCAAACTCTCGTTTGAAACCTGGATCCTCGTCTCTCGTACCGTTCCGGCAAGCCGGAAGGCCCGGATCGAGGAAAATAGACGGTCGCTCGGTTCATTGAACCGAACGGGTTCTGATACGTTTCATCCGATTGTCAAAGAACTGGCCCCCTGGCCAGCAGGAGGACGTACAGGCAATTCCCCATACTACGCACCGCCTCGTCGCTTGTCAAGTGAACGTTGCACCAGAGAAATCGCCTGTATTTTCCTTGTGTTTTTGCGCTTCTCTCGCGGGCCTCCTTCCTCGAGCGCGCCGTCACGCCGAAAATCCTGAGTCGCTTCGGCTACGTAAAGCGCCTCCCACGGGACCCTTCCAAGCCCCTTTGCGCCGTCTCGGTTTTCTCTTGACAGCGGGTGCCGTTGGTGATCACATGCTGTCAACTGTCTGGGGGCAGCCAGACTTAAATCATTTGGGTGTGTCGGACGTGTGAGGGGTGCGAGACCTTTTCGCGCTCACGAATCAAAAAAAGCAGTTGAAGTTCTTGAGTGTTCGCCAAATCCGCGTTCTTCCGGCCATCGGTCTGATCGGGCAGCTTGGAGGACGAAAAATGAGTGTGTCGCGGTGTGCCAATCGAAGCTGGTGGTGCCGTCTCCTTCTTCCCATTCTTTTCCTGAGCGTTGGTTTTGCCCTCGGCAGCCAGACCGCCAGTGCGCAAGTCGCAACAGGTAGCATCCAGGGAACGATTACAGATCCCAGCGGGGCGGTCGTTCCAAACGCCACAATCACAATCGCCAACAAGGATACCGGCCAGAAAGTGGTCCTGAAGACTACTAGCGCCGGCGCCTACACATCCGGTCCGCTCATGCCCGGCACTTACACCGTCGAGGTGGCGGCCGGAGGTTTCAAGACCACTCAGGCAACTTACACGGTACGGGTGGGAACGGTAAGTTCCGGCAACCTCCGATTGGAAGTAGGCGCGGCTTCCACGGTGGTACAGGTGGCCGCCGAAGCGGTTCAGGTGAATACCTCGCAGGCCACCGTGCAGGACGTGCTCGGCCGGCAGGACATCGCCAATTTGCCGGTCAACGGCCGCAACTACCTCGATCTGGCGTCGCTGGCTCCTGGCGTGCAGATTCAGGATGGATCGACCTTTGACCCGACCAAGAACGGCTACTCGTCGGTTTCCTTCGGCGGGCAGTTCGGCCGCACGGCCCGGGTGGAAGTGGACGGCGTCGACATCAGCGACGAGACGGTCGGCACGGTCACGCAGAACATTCCGCAGAGCGCGATCCAGGAATTCCAGGTGGCGCAGTCCTCTCTGGATCTTTCCACCGAACTGACTGCCACGGGTACGATTAACGTCACCACGCGCTCGGGCACGAACAGCTTACATGGCGGCGGCTATTTCTACGGACGCAGCGATCAGCTCTCGGCCCGCATCGCGCCGAACCAGCTCGATTTCTCGCGAAAGCAGTATGGCGTGAACCTTGGCGGCCCGTTCATCAAGAACAAGCTGTTCTTCTTCGGCGACTGGGAATACACGAAGCAGGGCCTGGCGAACCCGGTCACCCTGATCTCTCCCTTTACCAGCCTGTCGGGCAACTACGACTCGCCGTTCACCGACAACATGTTCCTGGGCCGCATAGATTACAAGATCAAGCCCTCGATGACGGCTTTCGCCCGTTTCTCCTACGAGCAGAACAGCAGCGTGCGCGGCTTCAACCCCGGCGTCTACCAGCCGTTCCTGAACCGCGATCACACGCCGGTTTACATCGCCGGTCTCGATTTCAGCACCGGCCGATTCACCCACAGCCTGCGATTCGGCTACACGAAATTCCATAACGAGATTTTCGACGCGGTCACGCAGTCCGGCGCGCAGGATATAGCTCCCGGCATCGCGCTGAACATCTCGCCGACAACCGACTTCAGCTGCCTCGGCGGCGGCGAATATTACTGCTCTGGACCGAACATTCTGGCGCCGCAGGCCACTTTCCAGCGCAACCTGCAGGGCAAATACGACGGCACCTACATTTTCGGCAACCACATCCTGCGTTACGGCTTCACAATCGACGACATCATCGGCGGCGGCTTTGCGGCGTTCTTCGGTCTGGCGCCGAACGTGAACTCGGTCGTCAACGCACAAACTCAGGCGTTCGCCGCGACCGGCACGTTCACGTGCGATGGCGCGACGGGCGTGAACTGCCCATTGAACTATCCAGTACAGAACGTGCTCATGGGCAACGGACAAGGCTTCTTCACTGAAATTCCGGAGTTCAACCTCCCGGCCGGCGGACAGTTCGACACGCGGTTTGAGTGGTACGTCGGCGACAGCTGGAAAGCCTTGCCCAACCTCACCATCAATTACGGTCTCCGCTACGTCCGCGATACCGGACGCTCCGACGCCGACCTGCCGGCCATCCCGTGCTCTGCCGTCGACCCCAATCTCGGCTTTAGTTGCACCGGGAACCTGCTCGACGCCTGGGGCCCCGGCCTGGGTGGACGGGTGAACCAGCCCAACCACAACTTTGCCCCACAACTTGGCATCGCCTGGGATCCAACCGGGAAAGGGAAGACGGTGATTCGTGCAGGAGGCGGTCTCTATTACGAGAACGCCGTCTTCAACAACGTGCTGTTCGACCGGCCCGCCCGGTTGCCAACGGGCTTGTTCTTCAACACGGCGCTGGCTTGCTACCATGGCTCAACCATCCCCGTGCAGTTCCCGACCGGACAAGTTGCCACGCCGGACTTCTGCAACCAGCCTATAGGCGCCGTGGTGAACGATATCGCCAGCTTCCAGAAGGCCTACCAGCAGGCGACGGTGCAGGCGGGTCCGCAGGTCAACGGGGCGTTTGTCGGGAATACGCTGGCAGAAGGCGCCAATTCGACCGGCGACCAGCTGATTGCACCTGATTACCGCACGCCCTTCTCCTGGCAGATGAACGTCGGCGTCCAGCACCAGTTCGGAAAGAACTCGGTATTGAGCGTCGACTTCGTCCGTAACGTCGGGCTGCATTTCCTGCTCGGCATCGACGTCAACCACACGGGCGACGCCCGTTATCTCGACCAAAATGCCGCTCTGGGCGCCATCTCAGCAACCAACGACGGCTTCGGTTGCGGGACCGGGACCGGGGCCGCGTCGATCAATTGCGCGATCGCCGCCGGCGCCACCATTGCTGATTATGCCGGTAACGGTCTCGATTCCGGCGTGAGCGTGACCGGCGGCTTCCCGTGCGGCGCGGGCGGTTGTGCTTTCCCGGGCAAGAACTCGAGCCTTGGCGAGAACCAAATGCTCTTTCCGATTGGTCGGTCAACTTACAAGGGCCTGCTGATCAGCTGGAGGAGCAACATGACCAACCCGCTCCCTGGCTTCCGCCGGACTACGTTGATCGTTTCCTACGCGCTGTCGCGCTACAACAGCCAGGCGGCGGACCAGTCCTTCATCAACAACGCCACCGACTTCAACAACCCGCTTGGATTCACCGGGCCGACAGGACTGGACCGCACATCACAGCTCGGCATCGGAGCGGTGATGAACTTCCCTTGGGCGACGCAAGTCAGCTTCGCCACTCACTGGAATACCGCCACGCCGTTGACTCTGGTCCTGCCGAATTCCGGACTACCGGGCGAGATCTTCCGCACCGACTGGACCGGCGACGGCACGGTGGGCGACGTCATGCCGAACACGAACATTGGCTCGTTCGGACGGAGCATCAAGACGAACGACCTCAACCAGGTCATCGCGACCTACAACAGCACCATGGCCGGGACGCTCACTCCGGCCGGTCAGGCACTGGTGGCGGCGGGCTTGTTCACGCAGCAGCAGCTCAAGGACCTGCAAGCGGTGATGCCGACCTTGGCCAACCCGGTTCCCGGCCACATCGGTGTCTCTCCCTTCTTCACGTTCGACTTGCACCTCTCCTGGCCGCTGCAGCCGAGCAAGGTCTGGAAGGGAGCACCGGAGTCACTTACCATCCAGCCGGAAATCGCCATCTACAACCTGTTCAACTTCCAGAACTTCGATCCTGCTGGAAACCCCTTGAGCGGCGTGCTTCAGCTGGCTTGCTTCCCCTCACCGTCCTGCGTTGCCCCCGGCAACGTGGTCGGGCAAACGCGAGGCAGCCGCACGAACCTGATCTCGCCCGGAGCGGCTTCTGGCGTGAACTGGTACGGCGTGCCGCGCCAGGCGGAGTTCGGAGTGAAGGTCACCTTCTAAACCGAACCGAAACCCCAACCGGGGCCGCGGCGCGCTTGCGCACCGCGGCCCTTTTGTTTTTTTCAGTGAAAGGTTCTCTGGCGACGGGTCCGGTGATACGATGCTGCAAACGAGCAACTGCTCGCCGTGAGTTGGCCATGAAGATCCTGTCTTTCCTTCTGCTTGTGAGCATTTCCTGTCTATTGTGTGCCGCACCCCCTCCACAGCAGGGCATGACTCCGCCGGGTCTCACACGGGCGGACCAAGCCATCCGTTCCGGCATGAACCTCGAGCCGCCGTTGATCGCTCCCGAGCGCACGGTCGACCCCGGCAAGCTCCAACGCGAAGCCGACGAATTGAAGCAGCTCGCGGCGAATGTTCAGAAACAGATTCATTCGGCAACCAACGGCCAGTTGCCGGCCGACCTCCCCAAAAATTTGAAGCGGATCGCCGAACTCACTCACCAGCTCCGCCTCCAGCTCAGCCGCTAGCCAGCATTTCCGCGCACGCCTCGGCTCAGGATGGTTTCCCGAGGGAGCGCGCGGTGCGCCCAGACACCCCCTCGCCGACCCCTCCGCCACGTCTGGAACCGACAGACTGTATCGTTGTGCGAGATGTATCCACATTTTTATTTCTTGACTTTTAGGTTGGCTGCCTATAGAAACTAGGACCCAGGGTGCGTCCGAGGTCCGTCGTCTGGCGGTGTGGGGCAGGGCGGTTTCGCCAGATAGAGGGAAAGCCTTCCTTTTCGTCCAAGCAGGGGCAGCAGAACTAGGGGTGTAGTCCTGTCGCGACTCTCTCGCTCTTGGTTCTCCATCCGTGATCGTACATAGGGAGTCTTTTGCTTCTTTCACGACTTTATAGGAGATGAACGAAATGAGGAATGCAGGGCGGACTAAAGGGGCCTTTTCATGGCTTGCCTTATTCTCCTTCCTTCTGTGCTTCTGTTCCCTCAGCATCCCGGCTTTCTCCCAGACCACCATTTCCACCGGAAGCATTCAGGGAACCATCACCGATCCCACCGGGGCGGTTGTACCTCACGCCACGGTAACGATCACAAACAAGGCCACCGGACAGAAGCGCGTCCTCGTGGCGACAACCACCGGCGCGTACAGCTCCGGCGCGCTGATTCCGGGCGACTACGTCGTTCGCGTTGACGCCAAGGGTTTCAAGACCAGCGAACTCCCCGTCACCGTCCAGGTCGGCGTCACCTCGACCGGGAACATCAAGCTCCAGGTCGGTGCGGCTTCCACGGTAGTGAGCGTCACCGGCACCACCGTCGCCGTCAACACCGAGCAGGCTGTCGTACAGAACGTGCTGACCCGGCAGCAGATCGCCAACCTGCCGATCAACGGCCGCAACTTCCTCGATCTGGCCCAGCTCACTCCCGGCGTCCAGATGCAGGACGGCAGCAATTTCGATCCGACGAAAAACGGCTTCGCTTCGATTTCCATTGCCGGACAATACGGCCGCACCGCTCGGATCGAAATCGATGGCGTGGACGTGAGCGACGAAACGGTCGGCACGACCACCGAGAACATTCCCCAGAGCGCCATTCAAGAGTTCAGTATCGAGACCTCGTCGCTCGATCCCTCGACCGAATTGACCGCATCCGGCGCGGTGAACATCATCACGCGCTCGGGCACCAACAATTACCATGGTGGGGCGTTTGGCTTGTTCCGGGACAGCACGTTGAACGCGGCGTCTCCCGGTCCAACGGCCCCCTACTCCCGCAGCCAGTTTGGCGGCAATTTCGGCGGTCCGATCCTCCGCAACAAGCTGCTGTTCTTCGCCGATGCCGAGCGCACCGTCCAGGCGCAAGTTGCGCCGGTTCCCGTAGCTTACCCGTTCTCGAGCTACACCGGGACCTACAGCTCGCCCTTCCGCGAAGGGGACCTGCTGGGCCGGCTCGATTACATCGGCCCGCACGGCTTGCGCATGTTTTACCGGTTCAACTATTTCAAGAACTTGGCGATCGGCACTTACGGCGGCGTCAGCTACTCACCCTACAAGGACGTGAACCAGACACGGCAGCACGTGATCGGTGCCGATTTCGCGACCGGGAATTTCACCCACAGCATCCGGTTCTCCTATCTGAAATTCCAGAACAACTTGGGGGACGCGGTGGCCGGGTCGGCATTGCCCTTCGCGAACTTGCCGGTGGAGTTGCTCTTTGTTGATACCGGTTTCGCCACCGGGCCGAGCTATCTCGCTCCGCAGGAAACGCCGCAGAGCGATCATCAGCTCAAATATGACGGCAGCTGGATTCACGGCAACCACATCATCCGTTACGGTGTGGATTACAACCGCATTCAGGGCGGCGGCTACGCCAACTTCTTTGGCATCAAGCCACTCGTGATTGCGGCGCAGTTCTTCGGAACGGCTCCGGGATGCAACAATACGAACGACCCCCTCTGCTATGGCAGCTACATCGTCGACATGGGCAACAACCAGGGCTTCTCGACCGAGAACCCCGCTTTTGGTTTGCCGGGCGGCGGCTTGGGGCCCGACAACCGCTTGGGCCTCTACTTAGGCGATAGCTGGCGCGTTCGTTCCAATCTGATGGTGAGCGCCGGCGTGCGCTGGGATCGAGATACCGGCCGCACTGACAGCGACTTGAATTCCCTGCAAGCGATCAACAATTACCTGCCGGGCTTGGGCAATCCAGTCCAGCAGGCCAATAACGATCTTGCCCCGCAGCTCGGTATCGCTTGGGATCCCACCGGCAGCGGCAAGACGTCCATTCGCATCGGCGCCGGTCTTTTCTTCGAAAACGTGATCTTCAACAACGTGCTCTTCGATCGGCCGCTGCGCCTTGCTGCCGGGACCTTCCTCCAAACCACGAGAGCCTGCTCCGGGTTTACTGCTCAGCCGGTTCCCTTTGGCGGCTCGGGGCAGTACGCCAACCAGTCGTTGACGATCGACCAGTTTTTTGGCACCACGGGCATATGCGGCGAATCGATCCAACAGAACGCAACCGACTTGGGCAAGTTCCAGACTGCGTACCAGCAGAGCTGGGCCAGCGCCAAATCGCTTCCGAACCCGTCCTACGCCCCGACGTTGGCTGCCGAGGGTGCCAATGTCCCGGTGGGCCTCTTCGCGCCGGGATATAAGACGCCGGTCTCCTTCCAGTTCAACGCCGGCATTCAGCGCCAACTGAGGCCAAATCTTATCCTGAGTGTGAATTACCTGCGCAACGTCAACACGCACTACCTGCTCAGTATCGACGCCAACCACACCGGCGACGCCGCCTACTTCAACCTATCGTCCGCCCAACAAGCAATCGCGGCCACGAACGCGTCCTACAACTGTGGCAACAGCTACAGCCAAGGCGCGATCGACTGCGCCATAGCCGCCGGGGCGTCCATGGAGGACTACGCCGGTAACGGCCTGACTTCCGCTGCCGATGTTGGCGGGGCCTGCCAGAGTCAGTACGGTCTGGGGACCTCCTATCCTTGTGCCTTCCAGGGCGTCAATCCGAATGTTGGCCAGCTGCCCTTCCTGTTCCCGATCGGGCGGTCGGTCTACAACGCCATGATGATCAAGCTGACTGGCAACTTGCACAGCGTGGCGCCGGGCATTCACCTGCTCAACTTCCAGGCGGGCTACACGCTCTCGAAATTCACCAACGACGGCTCGATTGACCAGGCCTTCGTCAACTCGGCCATCGACAACCGGAATCCGCTGGCCTATAGCGGATATTCCTCTCTGGATCGCACCCACATGTTCTCGTTTGGCGGCTTTGCCGACATTCCGGCGGGCTTCCGGTTGGGACTCATCGGTCACTTCTTCTCTCCGTTGCCCACGACGCTTCTCGTGCCCGCGGGCAGCGGAGGATACAGCCAGATGTTCCAGACCGACTTCACCGGCAGCGGCGTCGACGCGAACTCGGTCGGCGCGATCCTTCCGGGCACAACCGCGGGAGCATTCGGGCGCACGATCAGCGGGAGTGGCCTCAACACGGTGATTGCCGCCTACAACAACGTCGCCGCAGGCGCTGGCTGTCCGGCGGGGATGCTCGGCGCAAACTGCCCAACGCCGGCCGGACAGACTCTCATCAGCAACGGCCTTTTCAACCTCGGTCAGTTGCAAGCGCTCGGTGGGGTAGCTCCCTCCGTGACGCCTGCGCCCGCCGGGGAAGCCACCCAGGGTTGGTTGAGGGAAGTGGACCTCACGCTCGCCTGGCACTACACCGTTCACGAGCATGTCACGGTCGAACCGAGTGTGAGCTTCTACAACCTGTTCAACATGGCCAACTTCGATATGCCCGGGAACACCCTGGGAGGCACCCTCTATGGGAGCGCTTGCACCGTGAACGGCACGGTTCGCGGGAGCTCCGGGAGTGATTGCCCAACCGACCGCGTGGGACTTGGCACCGGCGTGTTCGGCACAGGCGCACCACGGGAAATGGAATTCGGCTTGAAGCTCAACTTCTAATCCGGTCGAGCGGAACCGAAGTCGCTTCCAACGGGCCGCGGCGTCGCAAGACGCCGCGGCCCGTTGCTCTTTGCCCTCTCGCCCGGGGAGGGCAGTTTCCTCACGGCATTGCGCGCAGCCGCCTGTGATACGATGGCTCGAAAAGTCATGCCGGGGAAAGCCACAATCGCCTTCGGAGAGGCCGTCCGCATCGCGCTCGACAGTCTCTGGGCCCACAAGCTCCGCAGCCTGCTGACGCTGGTCGGCGTGGTCATCGGCGTGATGTCGGTGATCACGGTGGTCAGCTTCGTCGACGGCGCGAACCGCTACGTGGCCGAAAAGGTCTTCAATCTCGGCGCGGACGTCTTCCTGGTGAGCCGGCAGCCGGCCGTCATCACGACCTACAAGCAGTATCAGGAAGCTCAGCGCCGCCGGAAATTCAGCATGGAGGATTACCGGGAAGTTCGCGACGAGTGCAAAATCTGCGCCGACGTCGGCGCCGGAGTGAGCCGCGGCGGCGGCGAAGTGAAAGTCGGCGGCAATTATCTGAAAGACACCAACATTCGCGGCTGGACGCCCTCGGTCATCCGCATCTACAACGTCGAGCTGGCCTATGGCCGCCTGATCACCGAATCCGAACTCGAGCATGCCGCCCCGGTCTGTGAGGTCGGCTGGGACATCGTCCAAAACCTGTTCGCTGGTGTCGATGCGGTCGGGAAAGAAGTCCGCGTTGACGGCATGCCGTGCGAGGTGGTGGGTGTGGGCAAGAAACTCGGCTCCGTGCTCGGCCAGTCGCGCGACAACTGGGTCATTCTTCCCATCACCACCTACCGCCGGCGCTACGGCACCGGCGATTCGATCACCATCTGGGTCAAGGCGCGCTCGGCGGACAACCTCAGCGCCACGCTCGACGCCGTTCGCCAGATCGTCCGCGGCCTGCGCCATCTCTCGTTCCAGGACAAGGACGATTTCGAGATGATGACCAATCAGTCGCTGCTCGATATCTGGGCAAACGTCAGTTCGGGATTCTTCGGCGGAACGATCGCGCTGGCATCGATCTCGCTGCTGGTGGGCGGCATCGTCATCATGAACATCATGCTCGTGTCGGTGACCGAGCGGATGCGCGAGATCGGTTTGCGAAAATCGCTTGGCGCGCGCCGGATCGATATCCTGATGCAATTTCTGGTCGAATCCTCCACGATTTCCGCCGTCGGCGGCCTGCTCGGCGTTGCCGGCGGAGTCATGCTGTCGAAACTGGTGAGCTGGGTCACGCCCCTGCCCAGCTCCATCGAACTCTGGCCGATCGTCGTGGGACTGGTGATGTCGACGGTCGTCGGCCTGTTCTTCGGAATTTATCCGGCGTCGAAAGCGTCGCGACTCGACCCGATCGACGCCTTGCGCGCGGAATGACAAAGGCACGATGAAAAAAGAACGCACCAGCGGCCTGCGCGAGGCGATTGGCCTCGCCCTCGACGCGCTCCGGCGCAATCCGCTGCGCTCGTTTCTCACCGTGCTCGGAATCGTGATCGGCGTCGCGACCGTGATTGCCGTCAGCGCCGTCGTCAGCGGCCTCAACAACCAGATCGTCGGCTCGGTCGAATCGCTCGGCTCGAACGTCATCATGGCCTACCGCTTCCAGTGGGCCTCGCTCGGCCGCCCGCCGAGCGACTGGCTCAACCGGCCGGACCTCCAGCCGCAGTGGGGTGATGCAATCGCGAAGCTTCCTCACGTCGTCGCCGCCGGCGCCGGCCTGCGCGTTTTCCAGCCCCAATTCGGTTCCGGTATCACCACGATTCGCCACGAAGGCCACGAAGCGGAAAACGTGATTCTCGAGGGCGATCCGCCCGCGTTCCAGCAGATCTGGAACATCGACCTCGCTCACGGCCGCTGGTTCAACCAGACCGACGAAGAGCACCGGCGACTCGTGGTCGTCATCGGCCACGACACCGCCCAAACGCTCTTCCCCAATCCCGGCGACGATCCCGTCGGCCAGGAAGTGACGATCAAGGGCCAGGTGTTCACCGTGGTCGGCGTGGCCGCGAGGAGCAAGCAGATCAGCTTCGGAGGGACCAATCCCGAGGACAACAAGGCGATGATGCCGCTCTCGGCGATGGAAAAGCTCTATCCCGCCAATCGCGACTACGTGCTGTTTGCCAAGGCGGATTCGGCGGGCAACGTTCCTCAGGTCGCCGGCGAAATTCGCGAGTTGCTGCGCCGCGAGCGCCGTTCGCTGCCCGGCCAGCCCGATAATTTCGCGGTCTTCACTTTGGACGTGTTCATCGATCTCTGGAAACAGCTCACCGTGGCGCTGTTCGCGGCGATGTTTGCGGTGGGCTCGGTGGCGCTCGCGGTGGGCGGCATCGGAGTGATGAACATCATGCTCGTGTCGGTCACCGAGCGCACGCGTGAAATCGGTTTGCGCAAGGCCGTCGGCGCGCGCCGGCGCAACATCCTCGCCCAGTTTCTCCTCGAAGCCACCACGCTCTCGATGATCGGCGGCGCGCTCGGCGTCTTGCTGGGCGCGGGGATGGGCCTCTCGCTGCGCTTCATTTTCCCGTCGCTGCCCGCGCGCATTTCCCCGTTCTGGGTGTTGATTGGCCTCGGAGTTTCAGGCCTCGTGGGAATCTTCTTCGGCGTCTACCCCGCCTGGAAAGCCGCCAAGCTCGACCCCGTCACGGCCCTCCGCTACGAATAGCGAGCATTTCCCACAAGAGACGCCAGGCAAACCCCGCCGCCCTGTAAGTCAACCCTCGTCATCCTGACCGAAGCCCTTTGCCACGCGCGCAGTGATTCCCGGCGCAGTGTGTCGGGAAGAATCCCTGATAAACCAACCCCTGTCATCCCGAGTGAAGCCCTTAGCGACGAACGCAGCGAGTCCCGACGCAGTGTGTCGAGAAGGATCCCGAATAAACCAACCCCTGTCATCCTGAGCGAAGCGAAGGACCCCGAACGCGTTGAGGCAAAGTCGCCTGCGAAGACCTGCCGTCAGGAACGCGGTCCCGCCAACTGCCGCAGCGATTCCTCGTAAGGCGCCCGAGCCACTCCGCGTTCGGTAATGATCGCGGCAATCAATTCGTGTGGGGTCACATCGAACGCAGGATGCGCCGCCGGCACATCCGGAGCGATGCGGACGCCGCGAAAGTGGGTGACTTCCTCCGCCGACCGCTGCTCGATCGGAATTCTCTCGCCCGAAGCAATCGTCAAATCGATCGTTGAAATCGGCGCCGCCACGTAGAACGGCACGCCATGTTCCCGCGCCAGCACGGCGATTTGATAGGTCCCGATCTTGTTGGCGGTATCGCCATTGGCCGCGATGCGATCGGCGCCCACCACCACCGCGCCCACGTTCCCGGTTTTCAGGAAATGGCCCACCATGTTGTCGGTAATCAGCGTGAGCGGAATCCCCTCCTGCTGCAATTCCCACGCCGTGAGCCGTGCGCCCTGCAGATACGGCCGGGTTTCGGGCACCAGAACTTCCAGTTGCCGGTCGCGGGCCGCGATGCGAATCACGCCGAGCGCGGTGCCGATGCCGCCGGTCGCCAGCGCTCCCGCATTGCACTGCGTCATCACGCGGCCACTTGCAGGCATCAGTGCCGCGCCCAGCCGCCCAATCGCTTCGTCCGCCTCGCGCCGCTCGCGATGAACCGCCAATGCCTCCTCGACGAGCCCGCGACGGATGCGCTCCACGCGTTCCGGCTCTTTCGCGCCCGCCGTTTCCGCAAGCAGCACCTCGAAGCGCCCTCGCATACGGTCGAGCGCCCAGAACAGATCCACCGCCGTCGGCCGCGTCTTCGCGAGCGCCTCGACGATCGCCGGAATCTCCGCCGCGAGTTCCTCGGCGTTGCTCGCGGTGGAACGCCCGGCGCCAAGCGCCACGCCCATCGCCGCGGCCACGCCAATCGCCGGCGCGCCGCGAATCACCATGTCGCGAATCGCCCCGGCAACCTCGCGATAATCGGTATACGTGTGGTGAATCACTTCGCCGGGCAGCCGCCGCTGATCGAGCATCACCACGCCCGCCTCGGTCCACCGTATCGGTTCAACAGTCGCCAACGTTCTCTCCATTCCGCAATATTACAAGAATCCCCGCCCGCCCAACCGCGCGCCTGACCTGATCGCCCCGCCCAACCGCGCACCCGGCTTGATCGCTACACCCGCCCACAAGGGCCCGGGAAGGGCACGGCTTCACAGTCTGCGGAAAAAAGGGCAGGACTTCGGGGGTCGCGGCTTCAGCCGCGACATAACGCCCGCAAAATCAAGGGGCTTTAGCCCCTGAAGCTGCCCAACAGGACTTTTTCCGCAACCTGTTCAGCCGTGCCGTGAAGAATGCCTTCCCAAAGCGGCTTTAGCCGCTGAGGCAGTGTTTCCTTGTTGCCAAAAACACTTTTGCGAAGCAAAGGACCCGCCCCCAGCCCTGTCATCCTGAGCGAAGCGAAGGACCCCGTCCCTACGTCCGCCCACGCCTCTTTACCGCTAGCCAATATTCTGGGAGGCCTTCTCACGGCTGAAGCCACGCACCGAAACCATGAACCATGGGGTCTTTCAACGAGTCCTAGGATACCGGAGGCAAATGCCGCAGCCCGCCGGTCGATATGAAGAACCCGGCGAAGAGAAACGTGTTGTACCCCAGATGCAGCAGCCAGCTCGTCAGCACCGTCCCCGTGCGCGCCCGTGCGTAGGTCAGCACGATTCCCACCAGAACCAGCAACCCGATCTGCCCCCAGCCGCCCCACAACTGCGGCGCATGCATCAAGCCGAACAGGAACCCGGTCGCCAGAATCCCTCCCTCGACGCCCAGCGTTCGCGCCAGCACCGGATAGAGGTACCCGCGGAAGATCGTCTCCTCCACCGCCGGCGCCAGCAGAATCCCCACCCCCATCAGCCACAGCACGCCGACCCGGTTGTGAAACAGCGCCTCGATCGGCAGCTTCGCTTTCGTCCGAAAAGCGATCGAGCCAATCTCCACCACCACCGCCAGCGCCATCCCGCCCACCGCGCACAGCGCGTAGAGCGCCGCCCGCGGCACCGTTTTTGATCGCCAGTCGCGCCACCCGATCGTTCGCCAGAAGGGCATATGCCGGTTCAGGCGAATCGTGCCGAACAGATAGGCGATCATGATGGCGTACCAGAAGGCGGTGCGCAGCGAGAGGAACGTCGCGTTCGTCATGACGAACGTCTTGATGTCGCCAGGCTTGATCTTGAGCCAGAGAATCGATCCGTACGCCATCACGTTCGTCAGCAGGATCAGGCTGGCGAGCGCCACGATGATGAAGACCAGAATCTCCCGCCAGCCCCACGGCGTGAGCACGTCTTCGGGCAGCAGCCGCCGATGCCGCGGCGGCGGAGCTTCAGGCAAAGGAGCGGCCGGCTGCGGCGTTCCGGGCTCTGGCGGCGGCCAGGACTCGTGTGTGGAATCGATTTCGCTCATCGTTTCCTTTTTGCTTTTCCGCGCGTCGGCCGGTCGGATTCAACCAGCGCGGCGGCCACCAGCGGCATCAGGATTTCATGATGGCCCGTAATCGCGTAGCCGCGCGAGCCGCCGTCGCGCGTCGGCCGCTCCACCACGTTCTCCCGTCCCCGGTAATGCTGCACAAAATCGAAATTGGCGGTGGTAATCGGACGCAGCGGCGTCCCCAGATTGCGCACCGCCGAAACCGCTTTCAGAAACACTTCCGGCAGCAGCACCGCCGAACCCCAGTTCAAATACACGCCGCCCGGCTGCATGCGCCGGACCAGAGCGCAGAAGAGCCGGAAATCCGCCAATGTGGCCTGGCCAAGCGCCGCGCCATCCGCCGAGGGGTGCATGTGCGGCGTGTCGGTGCCGATGGCCAGATGCACGGTCACCGGCACGCGGGCCCGATAAGCGGAGACGAGCACGCTCGACGCCGGGTGCCGCGGCTTCCATCGCCCGGTGAGCAGCCTTCCGGCCGCTTCCCCCATTCCGATGCACTCGCGCACCGCTTCCTTCGCGATCTCGTTGTACGACTCCCCGGTCTCCTCGGCCATTCCGAAATTCCCGCCGCCCAGCCGCGTTTCCACATGCTCGGAAGTCTTCCCGACCAGCGCGATCTCCAGATCGTGAACCAGCGCCGCTCCATTCATCGCCAGCCCGGAAACGTATCCGCGCCGCAAAAGATCGGTGATCACCGGCGCCATGCCCACCTTGATCACGTGGCCGCCAATGCCCCAGAGGATCGTCCGCCGGCGCCGGCGAGCGGCCGCCACACGTTCGATGACTTCCCGCAGGTTTTCGGCCGCCAGAATTCGCGGCAGCGTGTCGATGAACTCGCCGATCGATCCGCCGACCTTCCACGCGCGGCCGAATTGCCGCACGTTCACCTTGCCGGGAAGTTCGGAAAGCGGGAACCGGTGAAGACGGCCGAAATCAAGTGGAGTGACGTCGTAGCGGCTTGGCATGTGTGCCCGTCGGCCACTGTAAATGTAGATGGCCGCCCGGCGCAAGCGCCGCGATTCCCGCCCCGCGCAAGCGGCGAAGGGGCCTTCGAGCCGCTCAGCAGGCCGCGGGAAAATGCCCCATGTTTTGTGGCTCGCGACGGAACCCGTCCCCTGCCAGGTAAATTAAGCCCTGTCATCCTGAGCGAAGCGAAGGACCCCGAACGCGCAGAGGCGGAGTGGCCCACGAAGACGTGCTCCGGGATGTGCGCCAGTGAGAAATCAGGGTTAGCCCGAGAGGGTTTGCGAACGGGTGCCCCAGACTTCGGCTTTAAGCCTGGGGATTTTCCCCGCAAACTGTCAGACCTTCACCGGCTCCCCGCCCGGCTGCTCGTGGCGCTTTATGCCGAGCACTTCCGCCAATGCTTGCCCGGTCCACGATTTCCTGTTCCGCGCCACGCGCTCCGGCGTTCCCTCGGCCACGATGCGCCCGCCCGCTTCCCCGCCGTCCGGGCCGAGATCGATGATCCAATCGGCCTGCTTGATCACGTCCAGGTGGTGCTCGATCACGATGACTGTATTGCCCAGATCGACCAGCCGGTTCAGCACGTCGAGCAGTTTCCTCACGTCGTCGAAATGCAGCCCCGTCGTCGGCTCGTCCAGGATGTAAAGTGTGCGCCCCGTCTGCCGGCGCGAAAGCTCGCGCGCCAGCTTGATGCGCTGCGCCTCGCCGCCGGAAAGTGTGGTCGCCGATTGCCCCAGTTGCAGGTAGCCCAGCCCGACGTCGACCAGCGTCTGCAGCTTCTGCCGCACGGCCGGAATGTTTTCAAGCAGCGGCAGCGCTTCTTCCACCGTCATGTCGAGCAGCTCGGAAATCGATGCGCCCTTGTAGCGCACCGTCAGCGTCTCCGAGTTGTACCGCCGCCCCCGGCACACCTCGCACGTCACGTAAACGTCCGGCAAAAAATTCATTTCGATCCGCCGCAGCCCGTCGCCCTGGCACGCCTCGCACCGCCCGCCCTTCACGTTGAAACTGAAGCGCCCCGGCCGGTAGCCGCGTTCGCGCGATTCCGGCAGCATGGCGAAGAGTTCCCGGATCGGCGTGAAGACGCCGGTGTAGGTGGCCGGATTCGACCGCGGCGTGCGCCCGATCGGCGCCTGATCGATCTCGATCACCTTGTCGATGTGCTCGACGCCGGTGATCGCGCGGTGCGCGCCGGGCTGCTCGGCCGAGCGGTAAATCTCGCGCGCCAGCGCCCGGTAAAGGATGTCGTTCACCAGCGTAGATTTTCCCGAGCCGGAAACGCCGGTCACCAGAATCAGCCGCCCCAGCGGAAAGTGCACGTCGATGTTCCGCAAATTGTTCGCGGTCGCTCCGAGCACCACCAGCTCTTTCCCGTCCGTCTTTCGCCGGACGGACGGCACGGGAATCTGCAGCTCGCCCGCCAGATAGCGCCCGGTGAGCGATGCCGGGTGTCGCTCGATCTCGACAGGCGTTCCCGCCGCCACCAGGTACCCGCCCGCGCGGCCCGCGCCAGGGCCCAGATCGACGACGAAGTCTGCGCGGCGAATCGTCTGCTCGTCATGCTCGACCACCAGCACCGTGTTTCCCAGATCGCGCAGCCGCTCGAGCGTCGTGAGCAGCCGCTCGTTGTCGCGCGCGTGCAGCCCGATCGAAGGCTCGTCGAGCACGTAGAGCACGCCGCGCAGCCGCGAGCCGATCTGCGTCGCGAGGCGAATTCTCTGTGCCTCGCCGCCCGACAGCGTCGAAGCCGACCGGTCGAGCGTCAGATAGCCGAGCCCGACCGCCAGCAGGAAATCCAGCCGCTCGGCGATCTCCTCGAGCACGCGCGCGGAAATCTGTTTCTGCCGGCTGTCGAGCGAATCCCGCAGCCGGTCCACCGTCTGTCGCGCCTTTTCCCCCGACTGCGCCGCGAACTCCGCAATCGAAATCTCCCCCACGCGCACCGCCAGGCTCTCCGGCCGCAGCCGCCGCCCGCCGCACGCCGCGCAGGGCGTCGGCGACATGTACTCGTTCAACCACTCCCGGTAGCCCTCCGAATTCGTCGAGCCGAGATTTTCCTCGAGGTAGCCGATGACGCCGGGGAAACGCGAGCCCCGCCGGCTCTCGCGGTTCCCGTAGAGAATCAGGTTCTGCATCCGTTGCGGGAACTTTTCGAACGGCGTCTTCAGGTCGAATCCGTTGGCTTCGGCCGCCAGTTCCAGCATCCGCCGCAGATACGCGGATCCCGAGCCCGGCCCCAGTCCCCCGTCAAGCAGCGGCTTCGTCCAGTCGACGATCACCTTCGCCGGATCGAACTGGTATCGCGCGCCGAGTCCTTTGCATTCAGGACAAGCGCCGTACGGTGAATTGAAGCTGAACGAGCGCGGCTCCAGTTGCGGCACCGAAATGCCGCAATCCGGACACGCCAGCTTTTCCGAATACAACTGCTCGCGCCCGCCGACGATCGCGACCGTTACCAGTCCCCCGGCCAGCTTCAGCGCCGTCGTCACCGATTGTTCGAGGCGCCGCGTGATCCCCGGTTTCACCAGCAGCCGGTCCACCACGATCTCGATCGTGTGGTTGCGGCGCCGGTCGAGCGGCACCGGCTCGTCCAGATTGCGCAACACGCCGTCGATCCGCGCCCGCAAAAATCCCTCGCGCGCGTATTTCTCCAGTTGTTTGCGGTATTCGCCCTTCCGCCCGCGCACCACCGGCGCCAGGATCATCACCCGGTCCTCGGGTTCCAGTTCGCCGATTCGCTGAACGATCTGGCCCACCGACTGCCGTGCGATTTCCCGCCCGCACTCCGGGCAGCGCGGCGTCCCGATCGAGCTGTAGAGCACGCGCAGGAAGTCGTAGATCTCGGTGATCGTGCCCACGGTCGAGCGCGGCGAGCGCCCGGTGGTTTTCTGCTCGATCGCGATCGCCGGCGACAGCCCCTCGATCAAGTCGACGTCCGGCCGCTCCACCTGATCGAGAAACTGCCGTGCATACGCGGAAAGCGATTCCACGTACCGCCGCTGCCCCTCGGCATAAATCGTGTCGAAGGCGAGCGACGATTTCCCCGATCCCGAGAGCCCCGTGATCACCGTCAGGCTGTTGCGCGGGATCTCCAGACTCACGTTCTTCAGGTTATGCTGGCGGGCTCTGCGGACGACGATGCGGTCGAGCGGCATGCGGCTAAAGACCGGCCCATATACCCGGCCTCCATACGGAGGGGTAGAATGCGGCCAGTGTAAACAATCACCATAACAATCCCGCGGTAAACGGGTCAAGACGACCAAAACGCCCACATCCTTTAGTCGCCGCCGAAGCAACCGTGCCCGGCGACAGGGCCTGCGCGGCATCCGTACAGCCGGGAAGGAAACGCGTCGAGAATTTTTGCCGCCCTCCGCCGTGCACGAATTTTCACCCCTGTATACAATGTAGGGGCATTCGCTTGGGGCGTGGTCCAATCGGTAGGACGCTGCACTGTTAATGCAAACGGTGGAGGTTCGAATCCTCCCGCCCCAGCCATATTCCCGGCCCTGCCCGGATTCCCACCGAAGCGCATTTCGCTCTTTGCCAACTCTGCTGCGCGGCAATAAGCCCTGTCATCCTGAGCGAAGCGAAGGATCCCGAACGCTCCGAGGAAGAGCAGCCCACGCAGAACGGCCTCTCGAAGCGGGTGAACCCCGCACGAATGCCGCGGCCCGCAACCACGAAAGTGTTCTGCGTGTCGGGATCCGGTGTTGGCGAGAAATCCGGCCTGGAAATCACACGCAAAACTTCACGCAATGCCGATTCACCAGTTTCCTCGCTAAGAAGTAAGGAGGAGGCCGGGGATCGCAGTCCTGCGGTGCTGCGACCCCCGGTCTGTTGAGGGGCCCTGAGGGGGGCGGAGAAGGGATAGTCTTGCTTGTTGCGTGTCGAGATTCTTAGGTTCTATCCCACGCGCAGGAATGTACACTTTAGTGTGGGGTGGCGTCAACATGATTATCGCTAAAGTAAACATTGTGCCCAAAAAACTAATCGCATGGCCACCGCGCCAGGGCACAGCAGTACTCGACTAACTCCTTATAATGCAGTTATATATAAGGAATTCCTCGCGCTCTTTTCGGAACCCCGCACCCAGTCCCGCAGCGGTGACTACTCGGTCGGATACCCCGCCGCCGTCCAGGCGCGCCATCCGCCATCCATCGATTCCACGTTCGAGTAGCCCATCTTCTGCAAATTTTCCGCCGCCATGGCCGACCGGTATCCCCCGCCGCAGTAGAGAACCAGGTGCGCAGTCTTGTCCGGAATGCGCGATTCGATGTCGCGCTCGATCACGCCTTTCGACAGGTGCACGGCGCCCGGCAGCCGCCCGCTCGAAAACTCGCTCTCCTCTCGCGTATCCACCAGGATGAACGTGTGGCCCGCTTCCAGCTTCCGCTTCACGTCATGAATGTCCGTCTCGCGTATCTTCTTCTTCGCCTCATCGACCAGCCTGAGGAACCCGGCCGAATGATGGTGGTCTGCCATACCTGTCCTCCGTGGGAATCGCGTCCGAAAAATGATGATGTCCCGTGAAGCCGGTGTGGAACATCGGCACTGGGAAGGGCACGGCTTCACAGTTTGCGGAAAAATGGGCAGGACTTCGGGGGTCGCGGCTTCAGCCGCGACATAACGCCCGCAAAATCAAGGGGGCTTTAGCCCCTGAAGCTGGCCAACAGGACTTTTTCCGCAACCTGTTCAGCCGTGCCGCAAGCCGGGTGAAATCCAGGCGGCTTCAGCCGCTGAGGGATGCATTTTCCGGCCGGCACACAGACTCCGACGCCGACCTGGCCGCCGGCTTCCTACTCCGACTCCCGCATGTCCCGCCAATTCGGCCCGCTCTTGATCTCGACGACCAGAGGCACTTTCAACGGATGCGCCTGTTCCATCGCCTCGCGCACCAGCCCTTTCAATGAGTTGAATTCGCCGGCGGGAACTTCGAAAAGCAGTTCGTCGTGTACCTGCAGAATCATCTTCGAGCGCAAGCCCGCTTCGCCAAGCCGCCGATCGGTTCCAATCATCGCCAGCTTCATGATGTCCGCCGCGGTCCCTTGCACCGGCGTATTCAGCGCCGTGCGTTCGGCCAGCCCGCGCATGGCGGCCTGCGTGGCGTTGATTTCCGGAATCGGCCGGATGCGCCCGAAGAGCGTGCGCGTGAAGCCGGTGCGCCGAACCTCGTCGATCTGCGCGTCCAGCCAATTCTTCACGCCCTTGTACCGTTCGAAATAGCGGGCGATGAATTGCGCCGCCTCTTTCTGTTCGATCTGCAACTGCCGCGCGAGACCGAACGGCGACAGTCCGTAGAGAATCCCGAAATTGATCACCTTGGCGACGCGCCGGTGCTCGGGCGTCTGCGCGAGCGGTCCGACGCCGAAGACCTCCTGCGCCGTTCGCGAATGGATGTCCTCGCCTCGCTGAAAAGCGTCGATCAAAACCGGATCGTCCGACAGGTGGGCCATCACCCGCAGTTCGATCTGCGAATAATCGGCCGAAACCAGCGTCCAGCCCGGCTCTGCGACGAATCCCGCCCGAATCTGCCGCCCAAGTTTGGTCCGCACCGGTATGTTCTGCAGGTTGGGATTCGAGCAGCTGAGCCGCCCGGTAGAGGTTCCCGTCTGGCTGAGCCGCGGATGGATGCGCCCGGTGTCGGGATGAATCAGCCGAGGCAGCGCGTCGGCATAGGTGGATTTCAATTTGGCCAGTTCGCGATATTCCATCACGAGCGCGGGAAGCGGATGAAGCGGCGCCAGCTCCTCGAGCACGTCCGCCGCGGTCGAGCGCACCTTGCCCTTGCCGCGCCGCCGCGGCAGCGGCAGGTTCAGCTTGTCGAAAAGCACTTCGCCCAGTTGCTGCGTGGAGTTGATATTGAATTCGTAGCCGGCCTGCTCGTAAATCCGTTGCTCCAGCCGTCGAATCTCCTCTTCGGTGGCCAGGGAGAACGCCTCGAGCGCCGCGCGATCCACGCCCACCCCGTGGCGTTCCATCCGCGCGAGCACCGGCGGCAGCGGCAGATCGATCTGCTCGTAGACCTCGGCGAGTTTTTCGCTTTCGATATCGGCGCGCAGCAGCGGCGCAAGCCGCATCAGGTAATCCGCATGTTCGCCCGCCTTGCCCGCGAGCGAAACGTTAAGCCGTCGAACCACAATGTCTTCCAGCCGGTGCCGCGCCGTCGTCGGCCGCAAGAGATAGGAATAAAGGTCCAGAGCGTGGCGAACGCCGGCCAGCCGCGGACCTTCCGCGCCGGTTGCCAGCAACTCCACCAGCTTCGCGTCGTGCACGATTTTCGGCCGCGAGGCGTCGCCGAGCCATTTCCCCAGCGCGCCCAGCATCGCTCCGCCCTCATCGGCCCAGGCCACCGCGCCCGTGCCCTCGCGCGTCGAAACCTCCACGCTCACCACGCGGCTGCCGTATCCCGGCTCCTCGTCCTCCGGCGCGGTTTGCACCCACAGCGCCGCCTCGCGGCCCGGCTCGATCGCCGCGAGAAATGTTTCGAGTGCATCCGGCGAATCGAGCGTGCGATATTCACCAGTTTCTTCGGCCGGAGCGGGCGCCAACTCCCGCAGCAGCGAGGAAAATCCCAACTCCCCATAGAGCTTTCGCAGCGCCTCGGTATCCGGCTCCTGGTAGCGCAGCGCCTCGAGATCGAGCTCGACGGGAACGTCGGTGTGTATCGTCGTCAGTTGCTTCGAGAGCAGCACCTGTTCCCGCTGCGCCAGCAGCGCCTCGCGATACCGTTTGTTTTCCACCTCTTCCGCATGATCGAGCGCCGCTTCCACCGAACCGAACCGCACGATCAGGTCCCGCGCGCCCTTCGCTCCAATCCCCTTCGCCCCGGGCACGTTGTCGATGGTGTCTCCCGTGAGAGCCATCACGTCGATCACGCGCTCGGGCGGCACGCCGAGCAGCTCGTTCACTTTCTCCCTGTCGACGACCAGATCTTCCTTGGTGGGAATGAGTACGCGGATGTGCCCGTCCACGAGTTGCAGGAAGTCCTTGTCGCTCGTGACGACGAAAACGTCGAGTCCCTTTTTCGCGCCTTGCCGCGCCAGCGTTCCAATCACGTCGTCGGCTTCATAGCCCTCGTATTCGAGCTGGGCCAGCCGCATCGCCTCGCAATAGCGATGAACGTAGGGAAGCTGCTCGGCCAGATCCTCCGGCATCGGCGGCCGCTGCGCCTTGTACTCGGCAAACAGCTTGTCGCGAAACGTGGGCGCCGCCACGTCATACACCACGCCCAGATATTCCGGATGAAATTCCTTCACCAGCCGCCGCAGCATGTTCGCGAAAAGAAACGGCACCTTCGTCGGCATGCCCGAAGGACTCCGCAGCCGCTCCATCGGCGCATGATACGCGCGGAAGATGTACCCCATCGCATCAATCAAAAACAGCCGGGATTGCGACATTTCGGTCATAAATCGGCAGGCACGCGAGTATAACAGACACGCCGGGAGGCAAAGAGATCCACGTCACCCGGATCGAAACGCGAGAACGAAAAAATTCCTGTCATCTCGAGCCAATCAAGCGAGCGAAGAAATTCCTGTCATCCTGAGCGAAGCGAAGGACCCCGAACGCGTCGAGGCAATGTCGACCACGAAGATGAAACGTCCCGCTGAAAACGCCGGGTGCCCCAGGCGCCGCACTTGCGCCTGGGGCTTGGGCCGAACTCAACCACTTAAATTAACTCCGAAGCCAAGAGAATGCTTGTCGCGGAAACCCGCCCTATTCCGCCACAATCCCCATCTGCTTGCCCACGCGCCCAATCACCTCGAGCGCCTTCTCCAGGTCCTTGCGCTTATGTGCGGCAGTGACGATGGTGCGCAGCCGAGCCTTCCCTTGCGGCACGGTCGGATACCCGATGGCCTGCGCGAAAATCCCTTCCTCGAAGAGCGCCCGGGAAAATTCATGCGCCTTCGCCGCGTCACCAACCATGATCGGCGTGATCGGCGTCTTGCTGGCGCCGGTGTCGAAGCCCAGCCGCTTCAGCCCCCGCTTGAAGAATTTCGTGTTGCTCCAAAGCTTCTTCACCAGCCGCTCGCCCTCAACCCCCTCGAGCATCGTAAACGCCGCCTGGCAGGCGCCGATCACGGCCGGTGGATGCGACGTCGAAAAAAGGAACGGCCGCGCCCGATGGTAGAGAAAATCGACCAGGTCGCGCGAGCCGCAAACGTACCCTCCCATCGATCCGATTGCCTTGCTCAGCGTGCCCACCTGGATATCCACGCGCCCGTGGCAATTGAAATGATCGGGAGTCCCGCGCCCGCCGCGCCCCAGCACGCCGGAGGAGTGCGCGTCGTCGACCATCATGATGCAGTTGTATTTCTCCGCCAGATCGCACAGCTTGTCGAGCGGCGCGATGTCCCCGTCCATCGAGAAGACGCCGTCGGTGATCAGCAGCTTGTGTCCGGGCCAGTTCTCGGTTTCCTTGCAGATCCGCTCGCAATCCTCCACGTCGCAATGCTTGTACACCTTGATCGTGGCTTTCGAAAGCCGGCAGCCGTCGATGATCGAGGCGTGATTCAGCTCGTCGGAGATGATCAGATCGTCCTTCCCGAGCACCGCCGAAACCGTTCCCGCGTTGGCCGTGAATCCCGACTGGAACACCACCGCCGCTTCGGTCTGCTTGAACCGCGCGATCTGCTCTTCGAGTTCCATGTGAATCGTCATCGTGCCGGCGATCGTGCGCACCGCCCCCGTGCCGACGCCGAATTTCCGGATCGCTTCGATCGAAGCGCGTTTCAGCTTGGGATGCGCGGCGAGTCCCAGATAATTGTTGGAGCTCAGGTTGACGACTTCCCGCCCGTTGACGATCGTCACGGGCTTCTGCTCGGCCGAAAGCACCGGCAGCTTCTGATACAGATGCTGCGCTTTCAATTCCTCCAGCACATCGTGCAGGTAGTGGAGCTGGGGGCGGACGGCGGTCGTCATGAGTCCTCCTTCTTCAAACCGGGGAATAGAAAATCATTATAGGCCAGCGCGGCGGCGGGAAAGGAAACTCGGCGTCAGTCCGCGGAACCGTTCGGAAACAGAAGAACCTTGCTTGCCCGGCCTGCCTCGAGCAGCTCGAAAGCCTGCTCGAACTTCTCGAGCGGCAGGCGTTCGTGGAACAGAGGTTCCAGATTCAGCCGCCCGCTCTTGAGCAGCGCCGTCATCTCGACCCACGTCTCGAACATGCGCCGCCCGAAAATTCCTTGCACCACCACGCCCTTGCCGATGACGTCGTCGAACAGGTTCAGCGTCACCGGTCCCCGGGGAATGCCGAGCAGGGAAGCGCGCCCGCCGGGCCGCAGCATCGCCAGGCCCTGGTGGATCGCCTCGGGATGCCCGCTCATTTCGAGCAGCACGTCGACGCCGTCGCCCCCGGTCAATTCCTTCGCCTGGGCCACCACGTCGCCCGCCGTCGGATCGAGCGCCGCGTCGGCGCCCATTTTCGTCGCCAGCTCGCGCCGGTACGCGTTCACCTCCGTCGCGATCAGCGTCGAAGCGCCCGCCGCCCGCGCCACCGCGATCGACATCAACCCGATCGGCCCGCAGCCGGTCACCGCCACGGTTCGTCCCGCCACCGGCCCCGCCAGCACCGTGTGCACCGCGTTGCCAAGCGGGTCCATCACCGCCGCATAGTGCACCGGAATCGACGGATCGATTTTCCAAACGTTGCGCGCCGGAATGCGCACGAATTCCGCGAAACAGCCGTCGATGTCGATCCCGATGATCCGCACGTTCTGGCAAACGTGCCCTTCGCCCAGCCGGCAGGGCAGGCAGTGCCCGCAATTCACGTGCATTTCCGCGCTCACAAAATCGCCGGGTGCGAGCCCGGCGACTTCGTCACCGATTTTTTCCACCACGCCGCAAAATTCGTGGCCGAACGTCAGCGGCGGCCGCAACCGCGCCTGCGACCATGCGTCCCATTCGTAGATGTGGAGATCGGTGCCGCAGATCGACGCCGCCCGCACGCGCACCAGCACGTCGTTAGGGCCGATCGTGGGAACGGGAACGGATTCGAGTTGGGCGCCGCGGTCTGGGCGAGCCTTTCTCAGAGCCTTCATCGTTGGAGATGGCAAGGGGGCCTCGAAGCAAGCGCGCGTTTTGACTTCCCCAGCGCACCGAAACTCGATACTAGCACATCTCCCCAACAGCGCGCGTAACTCGCCCCGCCCGCGCGCAAAATTCCATCGGCTTTCCCGCTTCCTTCCGTTACAATCTCGCCGGCTTCCACGGGAGGCGCCTTTGAGCCTTGCTGCCGGCTTTCAGAAGGTCCGCAAAGGTTTCCAGTCCGCATTCTGGGTGGCGAACCTCAGCGAGATGTTCGAACGGCTGTCGTTCTACTCCCAGCAGGCGTTCTTGCTGCTGTTCCTGGTCGAAAAGGTCCACCTGTCCGAAATCGCCTCCTCGCAGCTGATGGGTATCTTCGGCCTGGCGGTCTACGCGCTGCCGGTGCTGGTCGGTTCGCTGGCCGATCGTTTCGGCTTTCGCCGGGCGCTGCTGGTCGCCTACCTGATCGACGGCACCGGCTATTTCCTGCTCGGCTCGGTCAATTCCTCCTGGATGCATTCGATCCGGGCCGCCGTGCCCGATTACTGGCTGTTGTTCGCGATTCTGATTTTTTCCGCCGTCGGGCCGGCGCTGGTGAAACCGTGCGTGGTGGGCTCGGTCGCGATCGCCTCCACCGAAGATGTGCGCTCGATCGGCTATGCCATCTACTACTGGCTGGTCAACATCGGCGGCGCGCTCGGGCCGATCCTCGGCGCCGCGGCGGTGGCCGCCTTCGGCATGGCCGCCAATTTCAAGCTGTGCGCGCTGGTCGTTTACGTTCTGGTGCTCTTCGTGCTGCTCTTCTACCGCGAGCCGGTGCAGGCCGCCGCCACGCGCTCGACCATGACCGTCCGCCAGGCGCTCGCCAACACCGTGCTCGTGCTCCGCAACTGGCGCTTCGTCCTCTTCATGCTCATCTTCTCGGGCTACTGGGTCACCTTCTACGCCTTCTTCGTCGTCATGCCCGAGTACGTCCACAAATACGTCGCTCCCGCGCTCCCCAGCGCCGATATCGGCCGCCTGCTCTCGATCGACGCCCTGATGATCATTTTCTTCCAGATCCTCGTCAACCATCTCACGCGCAAGGTCGCTCCCTTCCGCGCCATGATCTTCGGCGCCGTTCTCGCCGCCCTTTCCATGGTCATCATCTCGCTGTACAGCTCGGTCTGGATGGCCGCCGCCGCGCTCGTCGTCTTCTCCATCGGCGAGATGACCCAGGCGCCGCGCTACTACGAATACATCTCCCGTCTCGCCCCCGAAGGCCAGCAGGGCGTCTTCATGGGCTACTCGTTTCTCCCCATCGCTCTCGGCTATTTCGTCTCCGGCCTGATCGGCGGCCACCTCCTCCACTACTACGGCGAAGTGGTCAAGCGCCCCTACGAACTCTGGTGGGTCCTCGCCGGAATCGGCGCCCTGTCGGTAGTCCTCATGGCCCTCTACAACCGCATCTTCGTACCCAAAACCGCTTCCGCCCCGGCCTGAGTCGAACTTTCGTTCTGTCTCCGACAGCCGGCCAGTCAAACCACACGCGAAGTCGCCCGATCAAGGGAACGTGAAATTCCCGCGCGCCCCGGCCGAAGTGAAATTTCCGAGCGCTTTTTCGGGTGCCCCACCCTTGCGCTGTCCGCAAGGGTGGGAGGCCTGTGCCCGATTCCCACCACCGGCGTCAATTTTTGCGTTGACACCTAGAACCACTAGGTGTACAGGTAGAACTCCTAGGGGTCACCCATGCCGGAAGACAAAGCCGCCATCCTCAAAGGCACGCTCGACATGCTCATCCTGAAGATCGTAGCCCTCGGTCCCATCCACGGCTACGTCATCTCCCAGCGCATCCAGCAAATTTCCAAGGACTACTTCCAGCTCCAGCAGGGCTCTCTCTATCCCGCCCTGCATCGCCTCGAAAATCACGGCTGGCTGGCAGCGGATTGGCGAGCCACCGAAACGGGCCGCGACGCCAAGTTCTACAAACTCACCGCCAAGGGCCGCAAACAGCTCGAAGCCGAAATGGAGAGCTGGGAGCGCATGTCCCAGGCCGTAGCGCTGATCCTCCGCACCGCGCAGTAGAGAGAGCCAATGAGCCGGCTGGCAAGACTGTTCCGCAAACGCAAGCAAGAAGCCGAACTCGACTCCGAGCTGCGCTTTCACATAGAGCAGCGCACCGCCGACCTGATCGCCAATGGCGCCGCCCCAGCCGAAGCCCGCCGCCAAGCGATGATCGAATTCGGCGGCGTCGAGCGCGCCAAGGAAGAATGCCGCGAGTCCCGCGGCCCATACTTCCTCGAAAGCCTGTTGCAAGACATTCGTTACGGCGCGCGCATGCTGCGTAAATCCCCCGCCTTCACGATCGTCGCCATCCTTACGCTCGCGCTCGGCATCGGCGCCAACACCGCGATTTTCTCTCTCGTCGAAGCCGTCCTGCTGCGGCCCCTGCCTTACCCGCACGCTTCGCAACTGGTGGACCTGTGGGGTCACAGCGACGTCTTCGATTTCCCTTATATGGGAGTTTCGCTTCCCGATCTCGCCGACGTCCGCAAGCAGAGCCGGAGTTTCGAGCATCTTGCTGTCTGGAACTCCGAAAACGTGGATCTGACCGGCCAAGGCACGCCGCAGGAACTCTCCGCGTTGCAGGTTTCCGGCGGTTTTTTCCCGGTGTTTGGCGTCGCGCCGCTCCTCGGCCGCACGTTCGTCTCCACCGACGCCCAGCCCGGCCACGGCGACAAGGTGATCCTTAGCGAGACCTTCTGGCGAAAACACTTCGGCGCCGATCCGCATGCCGTCGGCCGCAGCATCCTGCTCAATGGCGCCAGCTACACGATCGTCGGCGTCATGCCGCGACAATTCGATTTTCCTGGCAGCACCGATCTCTGGATGCCGCTCGTGCCCACCCCGGCCGAATCGGCCGCTCGGGGAACCCATGGTTATTTCGTCATCGGGCGACTGGCCCCGGGCAGCACAATCCCGCAGGCGCAGGCCGAGCTGAACACAATTGGCGCTCGCCTGGCTGGTTCGTTTCCGAAGACGGACAAGGGCTGGGGATTTCGTGTGCAGTCGATGAAATCCTATTACGTCAACGATACGAGCACGACGCTGCTGGTGCTGTTTGGAGCGGTAAGTCTGGTGCTGCTGATCGCCTGCGCCAACGTGGGGAACCTGTATCTCGCGCGCGCCTGGTCGCGCACGCACGAACTGGCGATTCGCGCCGCGCTCGGCGCCTCGCGCGGCCGGCTCATCCGTCAGTTGTTGATCGAGGGTCTTCTGCTCGCCATGGCAGGCGGCGCGGCCGGGCTTCTGCTGGCGGCGTGGGCGACGGACGGCCTGCGGTCGCTGATCCTGCTGCGGACGCCGCGGCTGGCGAACCTGAAAATCGACGCCCACGTGCTCTGGTTCACCCTTGGTGCCTCGCTGGTGGCGGGAATCGTTTTCGGTCTCGTTCCCGCGTTTCTGGTTTCCCGCGACCACCTGGTCGCGGCGATGCGCGAAGCGGGCAGCGGGCGCGAAGCGAGTTCGGCCGGCCCTCGGCAAAGCCGCCTTCGCCAGTTGCTGGTGGTCGGCGAAGTGGCACTGGCCTTGGTGCTGGTGGTTGCGGCGGGGCTGATGCTCCGCAGCTTTGCCGGTCTTTCAGCGGTTCCTCTCGGCTTTCGGCCCGACCGTGTGCTGACGATGGAACTCGATGTCCCCTCGTATCAGTTCAAGACGCCGGAACAATACGTGGCGTATTGCGATCGGGTCCTCCAAAAGGTTCGTCTGACGCCGGGTGTCGAAAGCGCCTCGGCTTCGATCAGCGTGCCGCTCGGCGGCTTCCGAGGCGAGACAGAATTTCGTTTCCCTGGCCGCCCAGCGGACCCGAACGCACAAGGGTTCATGGCGGGGTGGAATCACGTCACGCCCGGCTACTTTCGCACGCTAGGGATTCCCATCCTCGCGGGGCGCGACTTCAATCAAAACGATCACGTGGGAAGCGAGCCGGTAGTCATCGTCAACCAGGCCTTGGCCCGCCGCTATTTTGGAAACCGGAGCCCGATCGGCCGCCAAATTTCGCTCCACCACGACAAGAAGCATCACCGAATCTGGAGCGAGATCGTCGGCGAAGTGGGGAACCTGCGCGACGTGAGTCCCTCGCAAAAACCCGCCCCGGCCATCTACGAGCCCTATGCCCAGGCCCAAGTCGGCGGCAACTCTTTTCCGCAAATCATGTTGCTCGTGCGGACCAAAACGGAGCCGATGGCGCTCGCCCGAACCATTAAGGACGGCATCTGGTCGGTAGACAAGGATCAGCCGGTCACCAAACTGAAAACGATGACCGAACTCGTCTCCACATCCTACGTCCAGCCGAGATCGCAATCGCTTCTGCTCGGCCTTTTCGGCGCGCTGGGCCTGGTGCTGGCGCTGGTGGGAATTTACGGCGTGATTTCCTATTCCGTCGGCCGGCGCACGCGCGAAATCGGCATTCGCATGGCGCTCGGCGCGCAAACCGGAGACGTGCTCCGCCTCGTCGTCGGGCAGGGGACGAAATTAGTGCTCGCCGGAGTGGCCATCGGCCTCGCCGCCTCCTTCGCAGCCACACGCCTGATGCACAGCCTGCTCTACGGCATCAGCGCGACGGACCCGCTGACCTTCGCCGGCGTTTCGATTTTGCTTGTTCTCGCGGGTCTGGCCGCCTGCTACCTGCCCGCCCGCCGGGCGATGCGCGTCGATCCGGTGGTGGCCCTGCGCCAGGAATAGAAGGGATCGGCAAGCTGGCTGATACGTGTGTCGCGCAAGGAAGACCGTGCGGAGTGGCCCTGGGTTGATGGCCTTTAGTTGGCGCTGGCGTGCGCCCGTTCCGCCGCGGCTGCAAGCAACTCATCGATCCCGACGAGCCGAGCGCCGCGCGCCACGAACTCGGCCAACGCTCGCCGGCCATCTTCTTCCTTGAGCGTCTCGATCGCGTCGGTCACCACGGTCACGCGGTACCCCCGCTCCAGCATCCCCACGACCGAAAGCCGCACGCAATATTCGGTGACCACGCCGAAAACGAAATGCTCGGCGTCCGTTCCCAGCAGCTTCAGAATCCGCTCTGTATTCGGATTGTCGAAATCGTCGAGCGTCTGCTTTTCCACGATGATCTGCTTGTGCGCCCGCAGATCCTCCGGCAGGCGGAATTCGGGATCGTTCGGAATGATCAGGAAATCGTCAGTCATCGTCTCGGGAATTTTCTGCTGTCCCGGCGTCCCCTGGACGCAGTGCGGCGGCCAATCGCGGAATTCGAGGTCGTTGGGCGTGTGCGCGTCAACGGTCGAGACCAGGAAGACGCTGCCCTCGCGCGCCAGATCCACCAGCCGTTTCAGCTTGGGGATCAATTTCTCTGCGCCGGGCACGTACAGCTTCCCTCCCGGCAGCATGAAATCCCGCTGCGTATCCACATCCCAGAAAATCACTTCGCGCGTTCTCATCGACTTCCTCGGCGCTGCAGCCGGTCTTGCCTTTCCATTCTACCGCTAGCCCTCGAGCGCCGCGCGCCGCATCCGCTCGAACATCCGCGTCAGCCGCTGGCTGTAGCTCACCGGAAAACCGGCGCGCTTGTCGATGCGCCGGTACCGCTCCGGCAGCAACAGGAGCTGCTTCTTGCATCGCGCCCGCGCCTCGTCGAGCAGCTCGGCTGGCGCCGAATCCGCCGCCCCTTGCGCAGCGCGGGCACCAGCAGCGCCTCCCCTCCGCGCGGCCGTTCGTTCTCGAGCGCGATCTGGTCCTTCGCGAATTGCCCGGCGCGATCGTGGAACCGGAAAACCTGTTTCGGCCCGGGATAGGTGGCCTTGGCCGGGCTGAACTTGGCACGTTGACCGCGCGCCCGTTCCGATGCACCTCCACGAGCTTGTAGATCAGCCCGATCGAAGGCGCATCCAGGAAGTCACCAGCGCCGTGCCCACGCCGAATCCGTCCAATTCGGCCCCGTTCCGCAGCATCGCATCGATACGTTCCTCATCCAGATCGCCCGACGCGAAAATCTGCACGTCGCCCCACCCGGCGCTGCTTCAGTTGCTCGCGAGCCCAGCGGCTGTCCGCCGGCCAGGTTTCCGCTGTCGAGCCGCAGCCCGGCCGGCTTGCGTCCCGACTCGATGATCTTTCGCGATGGCGCGGCGCGTGTCGTAGGTATCGACGAGCAGCGTCGCCGATCCGGGAAACACGTCGAGGAATTTGTCTGAACGCCTCCCGCTCGGTCGCGTGCGCCATGATCCAGGAATGCGCCTGCGTCCCGAACGTCGGAATCCCGTAGACGTGCCCGGCCGTAGGCATTCGAAGTGCCCAGTCGCAGCCCGCCGAGCCACGGCCGCCCGCGCCGCCAGCACGCCCGGCTCGATCCCGTGCGCGCGCCGCGAACCGAATTCGATCACCGACCTCCCGCGCGCCGCCTGCACCACCCGCGCCGCCTTGCTCGCAACCAGCGTCTGGCAATGGATCGCCGACAGCAGGTACGTCTCCACCAGTTGCGCCTCCGCGATCGGCGCTTCCACCCGCATCACCGGCTCGCCCGCAAACGCCAGCGTCCCCTCCGGCATCGTCCACACGTCTCCGCTGAAGCGGAACCGGGCCAGATAGTCGAAAAATTTCCGCCCCACGTTCCGGAACGCCGGATGCCGCCGCAGGTACCCGATCTCCTCGCGAGTGAACCGAATCGATTCGAGAAAGTCGAGCGCCTGCTCGACGCCGGCAACCACCAGAAAATTCCGGTGCTCCGGCAGATGGCGGGCAAACAGTTCGAAGGTGGCGCGGGAACGAAAGCCGGTCCGCACGTACCCGGCGGCCATGGTGAGTTCGTAAAGATCTGTGAGCAGTCCCGATTCGTGGCGCATAGGAACCATCGATTATGCCACGTCACAGCCAGCTCGCCGCTGTGCCCGTGCGAATCGCCATCTTTCCCATCCAAAGTGGAGTGATGCGGTGCGGGTTGGGTTGTTTGCTGGTGTTGTGACCCCCAGCGTCGGCCCGCTTCCCGTAGTACAGGCACTCCTGCCTGTGCTCTTTTGCCGCACTCCCCCACGCACCAATTCAGCGCGTCAAGTAGCGCCGGCGCCCGCCGGCATCTTTCCCTGTGCGTCGAGCAAACCATTCGCCACACTTCAACTGGCGCCTGAAGCTCAGAGGGGGGGAATGCAATTCCTGCTTCCGCGCGCTCCCATCGCCGTCAGAAATACCGCTGAAGAATTGTCACCCAAAGGGAATCAGTTTCGATCTGGAGGCAGAAATAGCGAGGAATCGGCGGGAGCGCACCGCTGGAGGACCGGAACGGCCCTCCAGGCGGCGCGGTTGGAAGTTTACTTGAGCAGTGCGTCCTTCAATTGCTTTGACGGCCGGAGTCTGACAACCGTCTTCGCCTTGATCTTGATGGGCTCGCCGGTGCGCGGGTTGCGCCCCATACGCGCCTTGCGATGGGCCTTCACCACTCGTGCAAGGCCGGGAATGACGAATTTCCCAGAGCCCGACTTGCACTCCTTGACGGAGAGCTTGAACAACTCATCGAAGAACGTGCTCACCGTCTTCTTCGGAACGTCAATCTTGTCTGCCAGATAGGCCACAGTCTTGGCTTTGCTCATCGGGTTGGCCGGCATTGAATTCGATCCTCCTCGTGATTGTGCCCACGTTTTTCAGGCTGGGCATGCCCGTCTCGCGGCACTATAGCACCCCTCTCAACGAAGGCAAGAGAAAAAACGCCAAAATCTCCCGAAAATTAGGGGTCCGCGTCGAAAACCCCGCTTCCAAGGCTCATCGCCGCCTTTTCGACGCTACCTCACCCGGTTCGAGCGCCGCTAATTCCTCGTAAAACCTCGCCACAGACCGTATCCCGCCGTAATAATGATCCAGCGCGATGTGCTCATCCGGGGCATGCGCGTTCTCGTCGGGCAGCCCGAAGCCCATCAGCACGCACGGCACCCCCAGCAGATCGTGCACCTCGGTGACGAACGGGATCGACCCCCCTTCGCGGATAAAAACCGCCTTCCGGCCAAATCCCTCCGTCAGCGCCCGCATCGCCGTCTGGAAAATCGGATAGTCGTAGGAGGCGACCCACGGCTTGCCCTGGCTCAGTGTCTGGAATTTGCAGGTCACCGTCTTCGGCAACAGCCGTCGCACCTGCTTCTCCACCAGCGCCGCGATCTTCTTCGTGTCCTGATTCGGCACCAGGCGAGTCGAGAATTTCGCCCACGCCTTGGCCGGAATCACCGTCTTCGCCCCCTCGCCCATATACCCGCCCCACATCCCGTTCAATTCAAGCGTCGGCCGGCACCATAGCTGTTCGAGCGTGCTGTATCCCTTCTCTCCGGTGAGCCCAGGCGCGCCGACGAACCGCCGTAACTCCTTCTCGCTCCACGGCAGTGCATGCAAGGCGCGGCGCTCGGCTTTCGAAACCGGCTTCACGTCGCGATAAAACCCCGGCACCGCCACCCGCCCATCCTTGTCGTGCAGGCGCGCGAACAGGTCCGCCAGCACCTGCAAGGGATTCGGCACCGCGCCCCCGAACACGCCCGAATGCAGGTCCTGCTCGGGGCCGGATATCTCGATCTCATAGTAGTTCAGCCCCCGCAGCCCGTAGCTGATCGAAGGCACCCCGGGCGCGACCATCGACGTATCGGAGACCACCAGCGCGTCCGCCTTCAGCTTTCGCTTGTTCGCCCGGACGTACTTGTAGATGTTCTCGCTGCCCACCTCCTCCTCGCCTTCGATGATCAGTTTCACGTTGATGGGCAGCCGGCCGTACACCTTCATCAGCGATTCCAGCGCGGCCAGGTGGATGTGCACCTGCCCCTTGTCGTCCGCCGAGCCGCGCGCGTAGAGCCGCCCCTTGCGCACCGTCGGCTCGAACGGCGGCGAAGTCCACAATTCCACCGGCTCCGGCGGCTGAACGTCGTAGTGGCCATAAAAGAGGATGGTCGGCTTGCCCGGGGCCCGCAGCCATTCGGCGTAGACGAGCGGATGCAGCTTCGTTGGAATGATTTCGACGCCGTCCATGCCGATCGCGGTCAGCTTGTCGGCAATCCATTGCGCGGCGCGCTGGATGTCGGGCTTGTGCTCGCTCTTGGCGCTCACGCTCGGAATGCGTAGCAGTTCGAAGAGTTCGTGCAGGTGTTCGTCGCGGTGCTGATCGATGTATTCGAGCAGGTTCATTGGCGAAATGTCTCCCTGTCGTTTGTGCCCCAGGCGCTCGCCCGGGCGATGTCGTTTGTCGACTTTCCATTGTAGTGCAGGAGAGAGCGCCGACACGCGCCAGACACTCGAAAGGAAAGCCAGGCATGGAAACCTCCGTGGCCCTCCGCCTTCCTCTGTGGAACTCCGTATTGCTGTTCCAGTCTTTAGTTTTTGTCTCAGGGTCTCGGCTGCGAGTGCAAAGTCTTCCTCTCTGCTGCCGGGTGCCCCACTCTTCGGGCGCATTTCGCCCGAAGGGTGGGTCGGTCGATGAAACCAGCCACCAAGCCCACGCCCTTGCAGAAGACACCCGAGATGCCCCCATCTTTCGGCTAAGATACTGAACCCCGGAGCCGCCCACGGCATCTATTCCAATGTGCCGAACGACACGGACCGTACCGGCGTACTCCAAATCCGCTGTCGCAAGGTTCTCCAAAGGGAGGGATCGATGCAAGAAACTGCCGAGCAGTACATCAACCGCCTGATCGGTTACCTGAACGGGCAGGACCCCGTAAAAGTACAAGCCGCAACGGCCAGGCGCCTTTCGAAGCTGATTCAGGGTGTCTCCCGCGCGCGTCTCACGCGTCGTCCCGCGCCCGGCAAATGGTCCGTCGCGGAAATCATCGCCCACCTGGCGGATGACGAAATGGTCGGCGGCTTCCGCATGCGCCTCATCCTCGGCGCGCCCGGCACTCCAATCCAGGGCTTCGATCAGGACCGCTGGGCCGAAACCGGCAACTACGCGAAGCGCGACCCGAAAAAATCCCTCGAGTTGTTCCGCACCCTCCGCGAAGCAAACATCGCGTTCTATAAATCCCTCACCCCCGCCCAGCGCAAACTCCACGGCATCCACAGCGAGCGCGGCAAGGAATCCATCGAAGCATTCTTCAAGCTCTTCGCCGGCCACGACATCAACCACATGAAACAGATCGAAGCCATCCTGGCAAAGCGCCGCGCTGGCTAGCCCGCATTTCTCACAAGAGCTGCATCGCCAGCACCGCTACGCGGCAAATGAACCCCTGTCATCCTGAGCGAAGCGAAGGACCCCGAACGCGCAGAGGCAAAGTGGCCACGAAGACATCCTGTCGGGGCCCTGCCCCGGACACCATCGTTGCGGGTGCGGATTTTCCTCGCCATACATCCGCTGCTTGCTCCACTTCCTCGGCAATCCCCGCACGCGCTCCGCGCGTCCCGAGCCGGTGCTGGTGAGAAATCCGGACTAGAGCCGTGCATCTGGCATCAACCGCTCTCCGTCTCCTCCGCGCGCCTTTCTCGGTGCGCTCTGCGCTAATCTTTTTCTTCTCCGCCGCTTCCTGCTAGAATTCGCCCCGAGCAAATCGCCGCCGGAAGCCAAGCCATCCAAAACGCTTCTCAGGCGTGCATCCCGCGGCAGGAGAGTGCTACTTGCGCCTTGGCACCCGGCACTCGGTCCGATTCGCCAGCGTGGCCCGTCGCGCTTTCGCTTTCACCGCCGCGCTGCTCTTCCTGCCATCGATCCTCTTCGCTCAGGCTCAGAAGAATCCGCTCGCCGGCAACGCCCAGGCCATTCGCGAAGGCGCTTCAGTGTTCCGCATCAACTGTGCGATGTGCCACGGACTCAACGCTCGCGGCGGCAGCCGCGGTCCCGACCTCGCCCGCGGCGTCTTTACGCACGGCGGCACCGACGCCCAGATTTTCCACACCATCACCCACGGCGTTCCCGGCACGCTGATGCCGGCAAACGACATCACCACCACCGAAACCTGGCAGGTGATCGCCTACCTCCGCAGCCTGGCCCCGAAAGCCGCTCCAGCCGCTCTCGGCGATCCCGAAGCCGGCGAAAAACTCTTCTTCGGCAACGCCAATTGCTCTCTCTGTCACATGGTTCACGGCCACGGAGGCCGCCTCGGCCCCGATCTTTCCCGCGTCGGCAGCGAGCGCTCTCCTCGCTACCTGCTCGAAAAAATCCGCAATCCCAATATCGACGTCGCGCCCGGCTTGATGCCGCCAGACATGGAATGGCCGCTCGAATACCGCACCGTGACCGTCGTCACCAAAAGCGGCCAGACGATCACCGGCGTGCTCCGCAACGAGGACTCGTTCACCATCCAGCTCATGGACAACGCCGAAAATTTCCATTTCTTTCAGAAGAGCGATCTCGCCGGCATCACTTATGATTCCCATTCGATGATGCCGCCGTTCGGCACCGATCTGCTCAGCGAACGCCAGTTGCACGATCTGGTCGCCTATCTGGAAACCCTGCGCGGCGAAACGCCGGAGGCAGCCAAGTGAAACCTCTTTCGTCGTTCCGCGCCGCGCTGCTCGCCGCCGCAGTGTGCGCTTTCGCCGCTCCCGCCGCGCGCGCCCAGGCCGACTACAACGCCATCAAGGACGCCGCCGCCACCCCGCGGAACTGGCTGACCTATTCCGGCAACTACGCCGGCACCCGTTTCAGCTCTCTGAAACAGATCGATACGGCGAATGTCCACCGCCTCGCCGCCGCGTGGGTTTTCCAGACGCACATCCAGGGGAAATTTGAAGCGATTCCCCTGGTCGACGACGGCGTCATGTACTTCTCCACCGCCGAGGACAACGTCTTCGCCGTCGACGCCCGCACCGGCCGCGCCCTCTGGCAATATCAGCGCCGTTTGCCCACCGAAATTCCCGCCTGCTGCGGCCGCGTCAATCGCGGCCTCGCTCTTCTCGGCAGCCGCCTCTTCCTGGCCACTCTCGATGGCCACGTCGTCGCCCTCGACCGCAAAACCGGCAACGTCCTCTGGGACACCGTAGCCGCCGACTACACCAAGGGCTACACCTTCACCGTCGCCCCGCTCGTAGTCAAAGACAAAGTCGTTGTCGGCATTTCCGGCGGCGAATATGGCGTGCGCGGCTTCATCGACGCCTACGACGCCTCCACCGGCAAGCGCGCCTGGCGCTTCTACACCGTTCCCGCCCCCGGCGAGCCCGGCAGCAGCACCTGGGCGGGCGATTCCTGGAAACGCGGCGGCGCGCCCGCCTGGATCACCGGAACCTTCGATCCCTCGCTCAACCTGGTCTACTGGCCCACCGGCAACCCTTCCCCCTCCGACGACACATCCGTCCGCTCCGGCGACAATCTCTACAGCAACTGCGTCCTCGCGCTCGACGCCGATACCGGCAAGCTGAAATGGCATTTCCAGTTCACTCCGGGCGATTCCCACGATTGGGACGCGACGCAGATCCCCATGCTGCTCGACCTCGATATCGGCGGCCGCCCGCGCAAAGCCCTCGCGCTCGCCAATCGCAACGGCTTCTTCTACGTACTCGACCGCGTTACCGGAAAATTCCTCTTCGCCGAACCCTTCATCCACCAGACTTGGGCGAAAGGCATAGCTCCCAACGGCCGCCCGGAAGTTCTGCCGAATACGGCCCCAACGAAATCCGGCACGGTCGTGTGTCCCGGAGCCGCCGGCGCCACCAATTTCATGTCGCCATCCTTCAGCCCGCAAACGGGCCTGTTCTACGTCGCTGCCCGTGAGGAATGCGACATTTTCACCGCCCAGCCCCAGCCCTTCCACGCCGGCCGCGCCTATCTCGGCAGCACCTACTTCAAGCCGTCCACCGACAAGCCCTGGGGCGCGCTCCGCGCCATCGATCCCGCCACGGGCAAGATCAAATGGCAATTCAAGTACGTGACGCCGCCCTGGGGCGGCACCCTCGCCACCGCCGGCGGCCTGGTTTTCTCCGGCGACATGGAGGGATACCTCATCGCCTTCGACGCCCGCACCGGCAAAGCGCTCTGGCACTTCGAAACCGGCTCGGCAATCTACTCCTCCCCCATGACCTTTTCCGTCGACGGCAGACAATACGTAGCCATCGCCTCCGGCGGCGCCCTCTTTGCCTTCACTCTTCCGCAAGATGCCAGTCGCTGACCGGTCGATCGTGGGAATCCTGCCCTTTCCTCGCAGTTACTTCCGAAGTGACCGAAGTGCCAATACCAACGGGGGTTGGGTACTGCGCCCCGTTGACGTCGATACTCCTGGGGGATAACCTGTAAGCCCTTCAGCGGGTGCTATGCACTTGGTCTAGCTGTACCACGTCAGGGCTATAAGTAAGAGGAGGTGCCATGTTGTCATCGTCCCAAGCAGGCAGATCGGGAAGAACGTTCTGTTTTCACGCTGGCGGTGCTGGCCTCAGCCGCTTTCATGATGCTGGGTCCCGCTCCCCTGCGCGCTCAGCAGAAACCGGCACGAGGCACGATCATCGTCCCGGCAACGAGCGTCGTGCGGCCGCAAGATCGTGGCCTGCGAGCGCACACGAACCATCTGATCTTCGTTCCCTTCAAAGGCGGCAACCAGCGCGGCGGCCCTCCGGGCGGAGGCAACTCGGGCCCGGCCGGCGAAACCCCAGGCTCACTGGCTTGCATTTATCAGAACGGCCGCCTCACTGACGACGGGTTGTCCGATCGCCTCTGCCACGGCCTTGCCGAGCGGCGGCTCGGGAGTCATCGCCATCGTTGACGCCTACGATTACCCGACGGCGTCGAGCGACTTCAACACTTTCTCCACTCAGTTCGGCTTGCCCACCGGCAACAACTGCAATGGCGGCAAGGCCTGCTTCACTACGGTGTACGCGACGGGCTCGAAGCCCAAATCCAACGGTGGTTGGGCGCAGGAAGAGGCGCTCGACATCGAGTGGTCCCATGCCATGGCGCCGAACGCCCAGATCATTCTGGTGGAAGCGGCATCGAGCAGCTTCACCAACTTGCTCCAGGCCGTCCAAGTGGCAAGCAACGAGGTCCTATGCGGGAACGCAAGTTGCCCCAACGGCGGCAGCGGCGTCGGCGAAGTTTCGATGAGCTGGGGTGGCAGTGAATTTTCCGGCGAAACGGCCGACGACAGCTCCTTCACCGGTTCGGGCATTACCTATTTCGCCTCCAGTGGCGATACGGGCGGGGCGGTCATCTGGCCGTCAGCGTCTCCCGACGTCGTCTCCGCCGGCGGAACAACCATCAATCGCGACAGCAAGGGAAACTTCACCGGCGAGACTGCCTGGAGCGGATCGGGCGGCGGACCGAGCCAGTACGAACCCATCCCAACGTATCAGAGTGTCATCTCCGCCATCGTTGGCAGCTCCAGAGGAACGCCGGACTTCTCCTTCGATGCGAACCCGGCTTCAGGCGTCTCGGTCTACGACAGCACTTCCTATCAGGGACTGAGCGGCTGGCTGGTCTTCGGAGGCACGAGCGTAGCCTCGCCATCCCTTGCCGGCATCGTCAACCTGGCAGGCCACTTCTATTCCAACGACAATGAACAAAATACGATCTACGCCGCCTACGGCAACACGACCAACAGCGGCTGCACCTACTCCAGCGCCTTTAACGACATTGTCGGTGGCACGGCCGGCAGCTATACCGCAGTGGCTGGCTGGGATTTCGTGACCGGCGTCGGCAGCAATAAAGGCATCGCCTGCGGGAAATAAGCGATTCCCTTTAGCGGCCGCCTGCGGCGCTGTCCCGATAGCGCCGCGGGCGGCCCGCAACACTCCGCCGCCTCGTGTATCGAGGGCGTCGGCCAACTGTTCATGTGAAAGTTTCCTCGATGCGATAGCCTGCCCGCGGCCGAAAATCGCCCCATCGAGATTCTGTCTCGCCAGTTTCTCGTTGAAACGTGCCCTGTCGGCTCCCCCGTCTTCCGAGCCCTCTCTGTGAATGCTTCCAAGACCGTGCTCCCGTAGCACAGGCATTCCTGCCTGTGCGCCTTTGCCGCATCCCAAACCTCACCGCCACCTCGAATCAAAGCCCCGCCTCCACCTCTCACGCATCCAGCAGTCGGGTGCCCCAGGCTTCGCTCTTAAGCCTGGGGATTTTCTCTCGAAGCCGGGGCGCCGGAATGCAGCCGGGGGCGCGGGTGGTCAACGGGACGATAGCCGGTGGCGAACTGGTTGTTGTGGGCCTCTTGCACCTCCTTTCGGCACGACTAAACAGTTTGCGGAAAAATAGGCAGGACTTCGGGGGTCGCGGCTTCAGCCGCGACATAACGCCCGCAAAATCTAGGGGGCTCTAGCCCCTGAAGCTGCCCAACAGGACTTTTTCCGCAACCTGTAAAGCCGCGGTCCTACGGAAATTCAACAGGCCAGCTTGCTCTGTGAGATGATGCACTCCGCGCGGGGCAACCCCGTGCCCGGCGTGCGGAGAGGCCCTGCGGATGTCCGACACTCTCGTCGAAGCGGCCGCCATCGAGAAGCCGGCGCCGTCGCTCGCCTGGCGCTGGATCATCCTCGCGATGATCTGCATCGCCTGCTACGGCGGCTACTACGCATTCGACTACATCGCCCCGCTCGCCCCGCTGTTCAGCCGCCAACTCCACTTCTCGAATACCGACATCGGCCTGCTCCAGGCCGTCTACAGCTTTCCGAACATCGTCACGACGCTCATCTGCGGCGTGATCATCGACCGCCTGGGAACGCGGAAGTCGTTTGCGATTTTCGGCGTGCTCATTTTCGTCGGGCTCCTCATCACCGCCCTCAGTCCGCGCCTGGGCGTCATGGCCACCGGCCGCCTGCTGGTCGGCTCGGGCGGCGAGGCGCTGGCGCTGGCCGCCAACGTCGGCGTGGCTCGTTGGTTCTGGCACGGAAATCTGAGCATGGCGTTTGGTTTGCGCGCATCGGCGGCGCGGCTGGGATCGTTCACCGCAGAGGTGTCGCCCGCGTGGGCGCCCGGCGCTTACGGCTACTGGCGCTGGCCGCTGCTGATCGGCGTCGGCTTCGGCGCGTTCTGCCTGCTCGGTGCCGCGCTCTACTGGGTACTCGACGCCCGCGGCGAGCGCCGGTTCACCCTCGGTCATACCGTGCGGACCACGAAGATCCCGCTGCGCGAAGTGTTCACGTTCAATCGATCGTTCTGGCTGATTGCGGCGCTGTGCCTCACCTTCTACGGCTGTATCTTCCCCTTCGAGACGTTCGGCCAGAAATTCCTGATCGATGCGCGGCATGTCACGCCGGCGACAGCCTCGTTGCTGGTCGGCATGGAGCCGTTCTTCTCGCTCGTGGGCATGCCCATCTTCGGCCTGCTGGTCGATCGCTTCGGCCACCGGTCGCTGCTCATGATGTTCGGCTCGCTGCTCATCGTGCCGGTGTTCCCCATGTTGGGCTACACGAACATCCCGCCGGCGATCCCGATGGCGATGATGGGCGTGGCGTTCGCGCTCGTGCCCGCGGTGATGTGGCCGGCGCTCGTCTACGTCGTGGATAAGTCGCGATTAGGCCTCGCCAACGGCATGCTGGACTCGGTGCAGCAGCTCGGCCTCGTCGTCATCAATCTGCTGATCGGCTGGGCGAACGACCACTGGCTGGCGAGCGCAACCCACGCGGCCGGCTACCATGCCGGCATGTGGCTGTTCACGGCGATTGCTGTGCTCGCCGTCCTCTGCGCGTTCGCCCTGTGGCGAGTGGAAACGGGCCCATCCGCGCATGGGCTGGAGACGATTACGACCCGGACGGTTGCCCAGTCTTGACGAAGGGTTTCAGCCCGGCCTACAGTTCGAACGACGCAGTTTGCGGACAACGCCAATGAAAATCACTGACATGAACTGGATGCAAGTCGAACAAAAGCTGCAACAGGACGGCCGCGCCGTCGTGCCCGTGGGCAGCACCGAGCAGCACGGATACCTGTCCCTGGCCGTCGACGCCATCCTCGCCGAGCGCGTCTCTTGGGAAGCGGCCGAGCCGCTCGGCGTGCCCGTCTTTCCCGTCCTCAGCTACGGCATCACGCCCTACTTCCGCGCTTTCCCCGGCAGCATCAGCCTCCGCCTCGACACCTATCAGCGCATCGTCGCCGAAATTCTCGACAGCCTCGCCGGTTCCGGTTTCACGCGCGTACTGTTCGTCAACGGCCACGGCGGCAACACTCCCGGCGGCTCCATCCTGCAGGAGTGGATGAACGACCATCCGGGCGTGACGGTGAAGTGGCACAACTGGTGGAATGCGCCGCGAACCGCCGCCGCGGTGGCCGGGATCGATTCCGTCGCGTCCCACGCGTCGTGGATGGAAAACTTTCCGTGGACGCGCCTGGCGAACGTAAAGCTGCCGGATGGCCAGAAACAGATGATCGACCTCGCGCGCATGCGCTTGATGGACGCCGCCGGCGTGCGCGCATACCTCGGCGACGGCAATTTCGGCGGCGTGTACCAGAAGCCCGACGAGCAGATGCTCGAGATGTGGCGCATCGGCATCGAGGAAACGCGCGAGGCGCTGGAGGGCCCGTGGAAGTAAGCGCTCACGGAACCGGCTCGCCGGATCGCATCCTGGTCTGGGGTGCGGGCGCGATTGGCGGTACCGTCGCCGCCTATTTGCGTCGCGCCGGTCTCGACATCACGGTCGTCGATGCGAACGCGGCTCACGTCCGTGCGATCCGCGAGCGCGGCTTGCGCATCACCGGCCCGATCGAAAACTTCACGCAGCCGCTCGCGGCGTTTACGCCCGCCGAAGTCGCCGGCTCGTGGGAAACCATCTTCCTCTGCGTCAAGGCGCTGCACACCGAGGCCGCCGCGCGCCAGCTCGCGCCGCGCCTCGCCGGGAACGGCGTAGTCGTCTCGCTACAGAACGGCTTCAACGAGTTGACGATCGCCGAGACGGTCGGACGCGAGCGCACCATGGGCGCCTTCATCAACTTCGGCGCCGATGTGCTCGAACCGGGCGTCGTGCAATTCGGCGGCCGGGGCGCGGTGGTCCTCGGCGAACTCGACGGCGGCCACACCCAGCGCCTTGCCCGCGTGCACCGCGCGTTGCTGCTCTTCGAGCCCGGCGCGATCACCACCGACAACATCTGGGGCTACCTCTGGGGCAAGATGGGCTACGGCGCCCTGCTTTTCGCCAGCGCGCTCACCCCGGCCAGCATCGTCGAAGTCCTCGACTCGCGCGATGCGCGGCCGGCGCTCACCGCCCTGGCGCGCGAAGTGATGGCGGTGGCCGCCGCCGAGGGCGTCACGCCGTTGGGCTTCAACGGCTACGATCCCGCGGCCTTCGGTCCCGGCGGAGCCGGCGCGGCGATCGATGCCTCGTTCGACGCGATGGTCGCCTTCAACCGCCGCTCGGCGAAGACGCATACCGGCGTGTGGCGCGACATCGCCATTCACCACCGCAAGACCGAATGCGACGCCCAGTTCGCGCCCATCGAGCATCTGGCGCGCCGCTCCGCCGTCGCCATCCCCCATGTGGAACGCCTCGTCTCGCTCATGCGGGAGGTCGAAACCGGCGCCCGCCCGCTGGCGCTGGAAAATTTGGCGCTTCTGGCTGGGTAGAACTTATCGCAGAACTGTCTGAAGGCAAACCGGGGCGGCCGCAGGGCGCCGCTACGGCCGAGAAGATTCGTGGTCGGACTTGGAGGGACAGGGTTGTAGGGGCGACCTGCGGTCGCCCGCTTTTTCCGCCGCGAGGTTTTACGGCAGCTCCAGGTGTTTTCTTGAGAACAGCAAGGCGGGCATCCGGAACGCAGGTGCACTCGATGCAAATCAGTTTTGACGGTCGAACGGCAATCGTAACCGGTGCCGCTCACGGCTTCGGCCGCGCCATCGCGTTGAACTTCGCGAATCTCGGCGCGCGCGTCATCGCCTGCGACGTGTTGAAGCCCGAACTCGACGAAACCGCGCGGCTCGCGAAAGAGCAAGGAACGCCGCTCGATGTCCGCGCCGTCGACGTGACCGATCGCGCGGCCGTGCATGCCATGGTCGCCGAAACGCTGGCAGCCACCGGCCGCATCGACATTCTCGTGAACGACGCCGGCGGCGTGCTGGGCCAGGTCGGCCGTCCGCTCGAGGAGGTCTCGGAAGCCGACTGGCGCGCCATCTTCGCCGTGAATCTCGACGGCGCCTTCTACTGCAGCCAGGCCGTCGCCCCGGCGATGAAGGCGGCGCGCTACGGCCGCATCATCAACATCTCGAGCGGCGCCGGCCTGGGCATCAGCCTCACCGGCATCCAGGCCTACGCCTCGGCCAAGGCCGGCCAGATCGGCCTCACGCGCCAGCTCGCCCACGAACTCGGCCCGTGGGGCATCACCGTGAACAACGTCGCTCCCGGCTTCGTCCGCTCCAACCCCACCACCGAGAAACAATGGCAGTCCTACGGCGAGGAAGGCCAGCGCCGCCTCGTCGAGAACATTGCCCTGAAGCGCCTGGGTTCGCCGCAAGACATCGCCAACGGCGTCCTCTTCTTCGCAAGCGAGCAGGCCGGTTGGATCACCGGCCAAACGCTGTCCATCGACGGAGGCCGTTAAATCAGATCGTTTCAAACAAACTCGATTCGAGCAGGCCCCAGGGCGCGTGCGCAGCGAATGTAGCGCTGGGCTTCAGCCCAGCACCTTTCCAGCACCGCATTCGCAACGTGCACCCCTCAGCCTCGGCCCAACCAGGCCCGTGAGAAACTCGGGCCAAGGAGCACCCTCATGTCGAACGAAATTCTGAAGGTCGGAACGCTCTCCGCCCCCCGCGGAGAGAAGCTTTACGGCGTAAACGAATTTCCCGTGCAGGATCAGCCCTACCGCCTCCCCATGTGGCTCATCAACGGCAACGCGGACGGTCCCGACCCTCGTCGTTACCGGAGGCGTCCACGCCGCCGAATACGCCAGCATCGCCGCCGCGCTCGACCTCGGCCGCTCGCTCGACCCGCAAACCCTCCGCGGCCGAGTCATCGTCGTCCCCGTGATGAACATGCCCGCCTTCACCGCCCGCTCCATCTACGTTTGTCCGCTCGACGGCCGCAACCTCAATCGCGTGTTTCCCGGCGATGCGCGCGGCACCGCCTCCGAGCAGATCGCCGACTGGGTGTTCCGCAACGTCGATTTCGCAGGCCAATTACTACGTGGACCTGCACGGCGGCGACCTGATCGAGGCGCTCGTTCCGTTCACCATTTTCTTCCGGTCCGGCAACGATCAGCGTCGACCAGATGTCGCTGGAGATGGCCAAGGTCTTCGGCATTCATTTTCTCGTGTGCAGCGAGACGCCCGGCTCGACGTTTTGCGCCGCATCGCGCGCCGGCATTCCCTCCATCCTGGCCGAATCCGGCGGCCAGGGAATCTGGACGCCCGAAGACGTCGCCCTGCCACACGAACGGCCTCTACCGCCTGATGCGCCATCTCGACATGATCCCCGGCGGCGCCCCGGAGCCCGTGCCGTTCACGCTGCTCGAACGTTTTCTCTGGCTGCGCAGCGACCACGAGGGCTTCTGGTATCCGGCGGTCGCGGTGGACGAGGAAGTGAAAGGCCGGTCAGGACCTCGGTTGCGTGATGGACTGCGAAGGCCGCGTGCTGCAGACAGCCGTCAGCCCCGCCGACGGCGTCGTCCTCTTCATCGTCACGTCGTTGGCGATCAACGCAGACTGATCCGCTCCTGGCCGTCGGCGCGTGAGGTCTTTCCCATGGACGCCGTTCTGAAAACGCCAGCCGATAACGAAGCCCTCCCTGGAACTGTCATTCTGAGCGGAGCGGCCCGACGCCTTTTCCTTTCCCGGAAATCCCGCCGTCCGGATTTCCGGGTCGGGCCGAGCAGCGAAGAATCCCGCAGCGACATAGAGAACGCGAAGGATCACAACAGCGCTCAACGGGTTCTGGCGCCTTGCGCAATCAACCCGCTCCTCCCGTTCGTCTCGCTCGCGGAGCCCGCCCGTCCAAGCGCAGGCGAGCCGGTGGCGGGGGTCGGGGCTTCAGCCCCTGAAGTCGGGAGACCATTCACATGGACGCCGTTCTGAAAACGCTAGCCGATAACGAAGCTCTCTACCTCCGTGACCTCGCCGACTTCGTCGCCATTCCCTCGGTGAGCACCGACCCCGCCCACGCCGCCGACGTCCGCCGCGCCGCCGAGTGGGTAGCCGCGCGGCTCCGCAAAGCCGGCCCGATCGAAGTCGAAACGTGGGAGACGCCGCATCACCCCGCCGTCTTCGGCCACTGGAACGGCGCCCCCGGCGCTCCGACGGTCCTCATCTACGGCCACTGCGACGTCCAGCCCGCCGACCCGCTCGATCTGTGGCACTCGCCGCCCTTCGTCCTAACCGAGCGCAACGGCCGCCTCTACGGCCGCGGCGTCAGCGACGACAAAGCCTCGATGCTGCTGCCCATCCTGGCCGCCGAAGCCTTCTTCCTCGCCGGCGAAAATCCGCCCGTCAATCTCCGTTTCCTCTTTGAAGCCGAAGAGGAAATCGGCAGCGTCGATCTTCCCGATCTCGTGCGCCAGCGCCGCGATGCGCTCGCCTGCGATGTCGCGCTTTCGGCCGACGGTGGCATGTGGCGCCCGGAGCTGCCGAGCATCACGGTCAGTTCCCGCGGCTTGGCCGGCCTCTCCTTCACCGTGCGAGGCCCAGGTCACGACCTCCACTCCGGCCGTCACGGCGGCGGCATAGCCAATCCGTTGCACGCAGCCGCGGAGCTAGTCGCCTCGCTGCACGAGAACGGCAAGCGTCGCTGTAGAAGGCTTCTATGAAGATGTGGAGGAAATCGAGCCGGCATTGTCGCAGGCGCTAGAGCGCCTGTCGTTCGACGAGAAAAAGTATTTCGCCGAGGTTGGCGCGCCCGCCGGATTCGGCGAGCCCGGCTACGGCACTCTCGCGCGCCAGTGGTATCGCCCGACGGTCGAGGTCAACGGTCTCTACGGCGGCTACCAGGGCCCCGGCGGCAAAACTGTGCTCCCGAGCGAAGCGCACGTGAAACTCACCTGCCGCCTCGTCCCGAATCAGCGCCCGGCCGACGTGATCGCCAAGGTGCGCCGCCATCTCGAAACGCACTGCCCGCCCGGCGTCACTCTCACCATCGAGGAGGGCCACGACGGCGCCATCGCCTATCGCGTCTCGCCCGAAAGCCCCGCCGTCCGCGCCGCCGCCGAAACGCTCGCCGAAGTCTTCGGACAGCCTCCCGAAATCGTCGGCATGGGCGGCACCGTCCCCATCGTCACCACCTTCCGCGAAGTCCTCGGCGTCGATACGGTGTTCTTCTCTTTCAGCGTAGCCGACGAAAATATCCACGCCCCCAACGAGTTCTACCGCCCCGAGCGTTTCCGCCAAGGCCTGAAGTCCTGGCCCATCCTCTGGCGCAAACTCTCGCCACTCAAGCCGCACAAGCATTAACGCAAAGCCCGCGGAGAAACACGCGCGGAGGACGCGGAGGACCCGGCATCTCCTCAGCCCGGTACTCCGTGTCCTCCGCGTCTTTCTCCGCGCCCTCTGTGTGAACGCCTCTACGCCCTGATTAAAGAAGTGATTTGTCCATCAAGATCGCGTTCTCATGCCCCTGAATCGAGCCAAACACCACTTTGCCCTCATACGTGAAGTCCCGGTAGGACACGCTGAAGCGATCCACAAATCCCTGCTTGCGAAACACGCGCTGGGAGACGATCCCTGTGGCTTCGGTCACCGCCGTTCGGTAGTCCTTGCGAATTCCGTGATCGAGGCAAGCCTTCACCAATCCTTGCCCGATCCCGCATCCCGCAAACTGTCCGTCAACCCCCAGCATGAACAGGTGCAGGTACTCGCCGGCCGAAATTGTTTTCCCCTTGCGGTACCGCTCATCGAGGTTCTCCAGCATGGAGAAGATGGGCAGAAATTTCCTGCTGATCCGGTTCAGGTCCACGGCTGGCGGAGCGGCGAAATCATCGGTGAGCAGCACGCCGGCCAGCTTTCCAGTGTCCCTTCCTCGCGCGACAATCGTAAGGCCCTCCGCAATGGCTCCGGGCGCAAAAAGCCGGAGAAACTGTTCCATGTCCCGAAAGGAAAGCCCCATCGCCACCGCGGGCGGTTCCGACTCGCTGAACACCGTAGCGAGCAGACGAACGATCTCCTCGGAATCGGGTGGTTGCGCTACGTCGTAGTCCACAGTTTCCCGGATCGACATATTCGCTTGTGACAGGCCGGTATCCGCCCCCAGGACCGGAGGTTGGCCCGAATTATAGCCGCAGCAATGCAGCCCCGCCATCCCCGCGCAAACGTAGGGGCACGTTGCACGTGCTCGTTACTCCGTGTCCTCCGCGCGTTTTCCTCTGCGCCCTCTGCGTTTCCGCTTCTATCTTGCCCCGCCGAAGACGAACACGATCGGCGGTAGGGAAGGTCAATCAAATCAGTTGAAATGGGGAAGATAATCGACGAATCTTTTCGAACGGGAACGAGAGCGATCCTTTCCACCTTCGTGTTCCTGGAGGCTGGGAAATGACGAAGCGGATCACCGAAGCATCGCCGCGTACCAAGGCAAGAATCGCCGGCTTTCTGTATCTGATCGTAATCGTCGGCGGCATATTCGCCGAAGTTCTCGTTCGCGGCCGGCTGGTCGTGCATGGGGACGCCGTGGCGACGGCGCACAACATTGTGGCGCACGAGCTGCTCTATCGCCTGGGCTTCGCCGTCGAGGTCTTCTATTGCGCCTGCAATGTGCCGCTGATACTCATCTTCTACGATCTGTTCAAGATTGTGAGCAGGAGCGCCGCTTTGCTGGTGGTGCTCTTCAGCCTTGTAGGGACCGCCGTTGAGAGCGTCAGTTTGCTCGCTCATTTCGCGCCGTTAATCCTTCTGGGCGGCGGGCGCCCGTTGGGCGCATTTACAACGGCACAGTTACAGGCGTGGTCCTATCTGTCTCTCCAATTTTTTGAACGTGGCTTTGCCATCGCCCTGGTATTTTTTGGCTTCTACTGCCTGGCGATTGCGTACCTCATCATCCGGTCGACCTTTTTCCCACGAATCATAGGCGTGCTGCTGGCGATTGAGGGCCTGTTCTACCTGATCAATAGTTTCTCGAATTTTCTGGCCCCGAAGTTTGCGGCGCATTTCTTTCCCTTCCTGGAGCCCTCCGGCGTGGCGGAAATATCGCTGTGCCTGTGGCTCCTCGTCGTGGGAGTGAACGTTCAACGTTGGAAGGAGCAGGCCGGCGCGGCAGGTGCGTCCATCCGCACTTGAAAGGCGTTTCGATCCCTCACCCGATCCTCGAAAATGCAGGTGTCCCTTTGCCCGCCGCCGCCCGGTGCCCTTGAGCGATTCCTTAAGAATCGTAGCCGGGGCCGCCAGGCGACCCGCACTCTTTCCACAGCTTTTCCCAATTCCAGATCCCGCGCGCCACCTCGTTCGGCAACGGGAATCCGAGCTGATGCGCGAGCATGCACACCTGCCCGCGATGGTGGGCTTCGTGCGAAAGCATGTAGCACAGCATTTCCACGCCAACCGGCCAGGGCCGGGCCCACCCGTCTCTCTGAAACTTCTCGACGCGGCCCCCGTCACCGCCGAGCGCTTCAGCGAGCATCTCCGCGCAGCGAGCGGCGCTCTCCGCCAATCCCGCGCGGGCCTGCTGCGGGGTGCAGCGCGCGCGGTTGAGCTGTCGCGGAACCTTCAGGTGCGGAGCTGTAAGCCTGACCCACTTGGTGCGGACATTGTGCATGTGCGTGAAGATCGCCGCAATGGCGCGGGTCTTGCCGGGCGGTTTGGCTCTCCAGGCGGCAGGGTCAAGATGTTCGATAAGAATCTGGTTCATGCGGTCATTGGCGGCAAAGATCTGGACTGCGGCCCGGCCGAGTTGGGTGTGAACCTTGTGTCGACGCGTGGTCACGGCTCCCCACTCCTCCACCCATGATACTTCCGGGCCGCCGGCCATCCGGAAGGAATCCACTTCATCCCTCACGCGGAACCACTCGGTAACTGGCGTCTCGGCTCTTTCAGCGGCCGATCGGCCACGAATCTGCCGTTGTTGCCTCGCCACCCGTCCCCGCCTCCGATGAAAACGAGAGAGCCCTTGGTAAGGGCGCGTTGCAAGTGCCCCCGCGCCCTCCGTGTGAACGCTTCCCGTAGCACAGGCATTCCTGCCTGTGCGCCTTTCGCCGCGCCGCAAGCCCCGCGCTGCCCACGCCGAAGCCTTGCCTCCGCCGCTTCAACCCGATTGCCGGCTCGTCTTTCGCTTCAGTGCAGCGGAGGGCGCCAGCGGCGACGGTTGAAGCCTATCTTTTCGCGCGGCCAGGGCCAGGGCAGGCCGGCGACTTGGGGTGGTCCGGTGTCTTCGAGGCGAGGAGCGTTTGCTGGAGGCTGAGGAGTGGGTTGGGGCTGTAGTTCGGGTTCGAGTTCTTCGCTGTTTTTGTTTTGGGCCTGGGCTGTGGGGCGAGCGGATGGCTCGGCGCCGGGTGGTTGTGTGTGGGGTGCTTCTTGGGTGTCCTTTTCCTCTTCCTGGATTTCCGCTTCTTGTTGCTCTTCTTCCTGTTTAGCTACTTGTTCTGCTCGTGCTCTCTCTACGGCTTTTGCTGCCGCTGCTTTGGTCATTGCTTCGAGTTCGCGGTAGCGCTGTTGGTCACGCTGCTCGGAGGTGGGATTTCCGGAAAGGAGATCGGACAGGTCTCTTTCGCGTTCCGCGATCGATTCCCTTTCCCAGCGGGCGCGTTCGTAGGCTTCGTAGTAGTTGAAGCGAGTGCCGGAGTTCCATTCGCCTCGGGCGTTGATTTTCGCCATCGCGACGAAGGCGGCGATTATGTTCGCGGCTGATGGCTTGGCGTCGGCGACCTGCTCGGCGATGCGACCGAGGCCCATGTGGAGGTTGCGGAGGCGATGCACGAAGAGACGGCGGGCGTGGGCGTGACGATAGATGGTCGTGAGACTGCGGATACCGAAGAGCTTGGCGATTTCGCCCGGGCTCGTCCAGTCGAGGAAGGCGCGCTCGATCTCGGCGCATTGGGGATGGCGGCAGATGGTGCATTTGCCGCTGTGCATGTGGGGATCGGGTCCGTCGAGGACGGGATCGGGATCTGGCAGGGATTTTTTTCGCGCAGCGCGTGGCATGGCGCCTCCTTCTGGGATTGTTTTAGCGGAAGTACGGGGCGGGCGCGAGGGGAGGGTCTACGTAAACAGTAGGTGAGTCATGAGTGGTGAGTAGTGAGAGGTAGGAAAAATCGGTACGCTTGCGATTTTTTTGGTGCGGAAGTTTTGGAGATTCAATGAGATGGATTTTTAAAATCGGTAATATTTTGGGGTTTGAGGGCAATGAGGGCGGGAGGCGTGGAGGCGAAACGGACTACAACCTTCGCGGGGCGATTGTAGGCTCCATGGCAGGCTGTCGCAACGGCAAGGTCTACGTGGATTTTGGCGGGAGCTGCTCCTTTTTTTGGCACGCCTGCGCGTCGTTTGGATTCCGGAGAAAGTGCGCAGGCTTAAGGTCGGTCCGATCTTGACGGTACGGACCGCCCGTATTCATGAAGGCATCGGGCCGAAGCCTGGGGCACGCGGGAGGAACCACCAGGGGCGGACCTGGCGGGGTCGTTGGCGGGGTGACGCGGCGGGGGCGAGGCTTTGGTTGGGGGTGGGGTTGTGGTTTGGGGTGCGGGGGAGGCGCACAGGCAGGAATGCCTGTGCTACGGGGGGCCGTCCTTTGCGCTCTCCGCGCACTCATCTCCGCGTCCTCTTCGTTAACAGTGGCGTGATTCTTCGCTACGAACCAGACCAAAGCGGATGAACGCTCGAGTGGAGTGCGGGGCTGCGAAAAACTGGCAGTGCGTTGGAAGGCTGGGTTTGGAGACAATTTGGTGACGGTGCGCCACAGGTTGCGGTGATCGAAGCGCAGACTGTCACCAAATCGGGTCGTAAGCTACAATTTTGCAGCGAGTTAATTTCGGAGGAGTGGGTGAGTGGTTGAAACCGGCGGTCTTGAAAACCGTTAGGCCCGTGAGGGTCTCGGGGGTTCGAATCCCTCCTCCTCCGCCAGAACCTTGTGGCGAGTTGATTTCATGCGGGATCAATTCGCCAGCCCCGTGTGAGCCTTTGCATGATTTTTCCCGCGCTTGTTGCCCTGGCGGCTTGTAGTTCCTTTCGATTTCGCTCGATCACCAGAATTCCTTCCCTTGACAACCTCGGCAGTTCCAGAGCAATTTACAAGCAAGGCGGTTGCTTCCCCCGCGAAACCATCGCAAACCGCGCGTGGACACGAAATCCGGCAACGCGCTTCCCCTTTGTCGCGCACGCCCGGCCTTGAAGGCGAGGACATCATGACAAATCCGATTCTGGTGGCTCGGGCCAAGAGCGACCTGTTTCTTTTGCCCGCGATGGCGAATCGTCACGGCTTGATCGCCGGCGCCACCGGGACGGGGAAGACGGTCACTTTGCAAGTGATGGCGGAGGGTTTCAGCCGCATTGGTGTTCCCGTTTTTGTGGCGGACGTGAAGGGCGACCTCGCCGGCGTCAGCCAGCCCGGAGGACAGAATCCCAAAGTCGCCGAACGAGTGAAGATGCTCAAGCTTTCCGATTTTCCCTTTACCGGCTCTCCCGTGACCTTTTGGGATGTCTACGGCGCGCAAGGCCATCCCGTGCGCAGCACCGTTTCCGAGATGGGCCCGCTGCTTTTCAGCCGCCTCCTGAATCTGAACGAGACGCAGGAGAGCGTGCTCGCGCTGGTCTTCAAGGTGGCCGACGATCAGGGCCTTCTGTTGCTGGATACGAAAGACCTGCGCGCGATGCTGCAATATGCCGGCGAGAACGCCGCTCAAATCAAGACTTCGTATGGAAATGTTTCAGCGGCGAGCATCGGCGCGATCCAGCGCGGACTGCTCGCCCTCGAAGAGCAAGGCGGGGACAAGTATTTCGGTGAGCCGGCGCTCGATCTGGAAGATCTCATGCAGACCGCCGCGGACGGGCGCGGGATGATCAACATCCTCGCCGCGGACAGGTTGCTGCAATCGCCCAAGGTGTATACGACCTTTCTCCTGTGGCTGCTCTCCGAGCTGTTCGAGCAACTGCCCGAAGTGGGCGACCCCGAGAAGCCGAAACTCGTCTTCTTCTTCGACGAGGCGCATCTGCTGTTCGACGAAGCCGCGAAACCCCTGCTCGAAAAGATCGAGCAGCTCGTTCGCCTGATCCGGTCGAAGGGAGTGGGCGTCTACTTCGTCACACAGAACCCGCCGGACATTCCGGAGACGGTTCTCGGACAGCTCGGCAATCGGGTTCAGCATGCGCTGCGCGCTTTCACCCCCGCGGACCAGAAAGCGGTGCGTGCCGCGGCGCAAACGTTTCGATCGAATCCGGCGCTCGACGTGGAAGAGGCGATCACGCAATTGGCGGTGGGTGAGGCGCTGGTGTCTTTCCTGGATGCGAAGGGAACGCCCGGCGTGGTCCAGCGCGCATGGGTGCTGCCTCCGCATGGCCAGATCGGCTCGATACGTCCCGAGCAGCGGCAACAGATCATCCAGTCTTCCGTGGTGTTCGGCCACTACGAAAAGGTCGTCGACCGCGAATCCGCCTACGAACGCCTGAAAGAGCGCGCCGAGGGTAGAAGTGAGGCCGCCGCCGCGGCCGCTACCCAGGGCACGCGGTCCACCTTTCCGTTCCCCGCAGCGCCGTCGCCCGCTCCGCACGGACGCCAGCGGGAATCCACGGCCGAGGCGATGCTCAAAAGCGTGGCTCGCGCCGCCGGCAGCCAGATCGGCCGGCAAGTGATCCGCGGCATCCTCGGTTCGATGCTGGGCGGCCGCCGCTGAGACTCGGGAACCGTACGAGATTGCTTATCCGCCAGAGATACACGCGCCGGCCAATGCGCACGACCACGAAAGATGACCGCAAAGCCCACGGGCCCGGAGAAAGCCCACGGTCAGGAAAGCGCTGACCGTGGCTACCACGGCGTGAACGTGGGAGGCAGGGGCTAGTTAGTTGCCTGGGGCGCACGCCGCCTCGAGAATGAATCGGAAGTACCACAGCCGTTTTTTCCTGCCAGTCCTACAATTTTTTTATCCGCAATGCGCGGGGAACGCTCGCTGGCCAAAACAATCTGGGCGGCCTGCCTCTTTCTGGGCGGGTACGCGGCCGTGTCGCTCTGGCTGGGGCCGGGGCGGCGGCTCTACATCTTTGCCGCGGTGGTTTTGTGTCTGGTGCCGCTGGTGGCGAATCTGGGGCTGCTGGCGAATTCGGGCTCGCGGTATCGGCGGCAGAATTCGTTCTGGACGTTATGGGCGATTGGGTGCCTGTTGTGGTCGGCGGGCGAACTGATCTGGGCGATCGGGCTGCTGAGCGGGAACCGAGACGAGTCCGCCGGGCATCGCGGACATTGTTTTTTACCTGAGCGTGGTGCCGATACTGGGCGCGCTGGGGGTGCGTCCGCACCGGCGCGGGCTGGGGAAAGCGTTGCGGTACGGCTACGCGGACCTGGCACTGCTGGCGGCGTGGTGCATGTACCTTTACGGGTATTTCGTGCTGACGCCGGGCGCGGCGACGATCGCTTCGCCTCTCTTCCAACGGCACTATATGGAGCTGACCGCGGCGGCGTGGCTGCTGGTTGCGGCGCTGCTCGGCGTTCTGTGGCGCGCGACACAAGGCAGCTGGCGCCGGCTCTACGCGCACCTGCTTGGCGCGGCGACGCTGCACGGGGTGGCGTGGCTGCTCGTTCGCTGGGCCATGGAGCGCGGCGATTACCATCCCGGTTCGCTGTGGGATCTGCCGCTCCTGGCTTCGTTTCTCTGGCTCGGGATCGCCGGTCTCGAGTCGTATCGACTGGCGCCGGCGCCGGTGGAGATTCCGGGGCTGGTGGTGGATCACCGATGGTCGCTGCGGCTGGCGGTGGCGGGCGTGGTGTCGCTGCCGCTGCTGGGTGCGTGGTCGATGCTCGCTCCTTCGGACTCGATCGTTCGCCACTACCGCATCGATCTGACGCTCGGAACGATCCTTGTCGGCGTGCTGCTGCTTCTCTTGCGGCAGCGGCGCGTCGACGCGCATCGGCATTCGCTGATGCGCGACACGCAGCGCTCGCTCGACCAGACCAACCGTTTGCAGGCGTACATGGTGCTCAACGAGAAGCTGGCGTCGCTGGGCGATCTGGCCGCGGGCGCGGCGCGCGAGATGAGCGATCCGCTGACGGCGATTTTCGGCTACACCGAACTGCTGCTGGCCGAGCCGGACGCGGGCGACCGCGTGCGGTCGGCGGCGCACAAGATTCGAACGCAGGCGCGCCGCACACGCGCGCTGGTGGAGAACCTGCTGCGCTTCGCGCGCCAGGTGCCGGCCGAGCGGACGCTGCTCGATTTGAACGCGTTGCTTTCGAGCGTCGTGCAGCTGCACCGATTCCACCTTTCCGATTGCAACGTGATCGCGAAACTCGATCGCGAGCCGAATCTGCCCGCCGTGCGCGGCGATCCGAAACTGCTGCTGCAAGTGTTCTACGAAATCATCGACAACGCCGCCGACGCGATGCGGCCCTCCGGCGGCGGCCGGCTGACCATCCGCACGCATCTCGAAGGAGCGAACGTCGCGGTGGAATTCGCCGACACCGGCCCGGGGCTCGAACATCCGGAACTGGTCTTCGACCCGTTCTACACAACCAAGGAAATCGGCAAGGGCACCGGGCTCGGGCTGAGCATGTGTTACGGAATCATCCAAGAGCACGGCGGGCAGATCTCTGCCAGAACCGCGAGGAAGGCGGCGCGCTGTTCCGGATCGAATTGCCGGCCGTGGTGCTGCCGCTGCCACTCAGGACCCTCTTCGAACCTGCGGCACCGTCCGCGTAAATCCGCGCCCCGATCGCGGAGGACCATTTCGCGGACGCGTGCACGGTGCGCGGTGCGCGGAAAAAACGCCGCAGCCAGGAGTGGCTGCGCTACCAAAGGCATCTCCGCCGAGTTCCGTTTCGCGGGCGGGAATACACGGCATGTGATAGATTCGCTCGTTTGAGGCACCGGTTCTGTTTCGCAGGGCAGGCGTAGGAGGGGACAAATGAGGCAGCGCGTATGGCAGGGATTTCTGGCTGTTGTGCTGGCGGCGATCGTCGCCGGACCGCTCGGGGCGCAAACGCTCAATCAGGATTTGCAGAAATTGGTCCAAACACCGGCGGTGACCGGCTACGAACGGCATCTCTCCGGCATGCTGCGCCAGGATTTGGCGAAGTGGAAGCCGCAGGAAGACGAACTGGGCGACGTGATCGTCACGATCGGGAGCGGCGCGCCGCGGCGGTTGCTCGTGACGCCGATCGACGAGCCGGGTTACGTCGTGAGCGACATCACCGCCGACGGCTACCTGCGCGTGCAGCGGCTGCCGCAGTTCGGCGCGAGCCCCGTGTTCGACGAGCTATCTTCGGCCGAGCCGGTGACCATTCTCACCGCCTCCGGACGCGCCGTTACCGGCGTCATCGCCGGCCCTTCGATTCACCTCGAAGAGGGCGGCGTGCCCACGCATCACGTCCTCACACCCGAGCAGGTCTATGTGGACATTGGCGCGCATTCGGCGGCGGAAGTGCGGCGCGCGGGCGTCGACCTGCTCGATCCGATCGCGCTCGATCGTCACCTCTACGAACTCGGCACGGGGAAGATGACCGCGACGGCCGTTGGCGACCGGTTCGGCGCTGCGGCGTTTCTCGAAATGCTGCGGCACATCGATCCTTCGAAAATTCACGGCACGCTGATCGTGGCGTTCGTCACGGAGGAGTGGTCGGGCGGCCGCGGGCTCGAGCGCGTGCTGGATCGCTTTCATCCGGACCAGATGATCTATGTGGGACCGGCGCTGCCGGGCCGCGGACCGTCGGCTGCGGGCGAGGTTCCGACGCAGCAGCCGGGCGCGGGAGTGCTGGTAGCGGGAACGAGTCCGCAAGCGCCGCTCACGGGGCTTGGCGCCGAACTCCAGCAACTGGCGTCGGCGCACGGGATTCCGTTCGCGACCGATTATTCCGCGTCGCCCCAGGCGCCGGGCTATCTGCCGAATCCGCCGCTGCCCGCGAGCTTCGCGCATCTGGCGATTGCGACGGCCTGGCGCGCGACGCCCGCCGCGTTGATCGATTCCGGCGATCTGGCTCATCTTTCCGAATTGCTCGAGTTGTATTTGCAAGGCTCGTTCACGGCGCCCGTCATGCAGTCGCTCGCGCCGCCGCGCATCCATCTTCCCGAGCGGCCGAAGACCGCCCCGCCGGTGCCGACGATCTTGAAGGACTTGTCGGAAAGCTACGGAATCAGCGGGCGCGAAGGACCGGTGCGCGAGGCGATCAAGCAATTGCTGCCTCCCTGGGCGAAGACGGAAACGGACAGCGCGGGGAACCTGATCCTGCGCTGGACGCCGGCGCCGGGCGAGAAGGGGCCGAGCATGGTCTTCGACGCCCATATGGACGAGATCGGCTTCCAGGTGAAATCGATCGACGCCGACGGGATCCTGGAAGTCGAATGGCGCGGCGGCGGCTATCTGGAGTACTACCTCGGCCATCCGGTGCTCGTGCTCACTTCGGAGGGACCGCGGCCGGGAATCCTCGAATTGCCCGACGGCTGGCAGAAGCGCGGGCTGTCGTTGCGATTTGAGCGCGGCGCGAAGTATCGCGTGGATGTTGGCGCGCGGACGGCGGACGAGGCACGCCAGATGGGCGTCGCGGTGGGCGACATGATGACGATTCCGAAGACCGACCGCCAGCTTCTTGGCACGATCGCCACTTGCCGCAGCTTCGATGATCGCGTGGGCGATACCGCGTTGATTGCCGCGGCCTGGGCGCTGGGACCGGACTTCCACGGCAACGTCACTTTCGTTTTTACCACCGAGGAGGAACTCGGACTCGACGGCGCGGCCGCATTTGCCTCGGAACTCGCGAAGGAGAATCGCGTGCCGCAATACGTTTTCGCCATCGACACGTTTGTGAGCGCCGATTCGCCGCTCGAATCGAAGCGATTTGGCGATGCGCTGGTGGGGCACGGATTCGTGGTGCGCGCCGTGGATAATTCCAATATCGTGCCCACGCGGGACGTCCAGGAAATGGTGCATTTGGCGGAGGCGAACAAGATCCCAATTCAATACGGCGTCACCGGCGGAGGCAATGACGGCGCGGCCTATCTGCGCTATGGCTCAGTGGACGTCGCGCTCGGCTGGCCCCTGCGCTATTCGCATTCGCCGGCGGAAACGAGTGACACGCGCGACGTGGAGGGGCTGGCGAAGATCGTTGTTGCGGCGTCGCATTCCTGGAAGTAACAGCCGGCGCGGGAAATGATTGGTTGCAGGGGCGACGGACGTCGCCCCTGCGGCCTTCGTGACCGGGCGACCGCAGGTCGCCCCTACCGATGCCTTCTGAAAATCGATTGATCCCGGATCAGATATAGCGCGGGCATTTCGCCGCCGGTTTTGCCTCTCCCTGTGGACCGCGGGAACGGATAGACTGCTGGCGGAGGGGAATGTGGATAGGGCGAACATCGTCATCGTTGGTGGCGGGGTGGTGGGCGCGGCGATTGCGCTCGAGGCGAGCGCGGTGTGGGACGACGTGTTTCTGCTCGAAGCGATGCCGAAGCTCGGGATGGGCGCGAGTTCGCGCAATAGCGGCGTGATTCATTCCGGAATTTACTACACGCCCGGATCGCTGAAGGCGCGGATGTGCATGGCGGGCAACCGGCTGCTGTACGAATTCGCGGCCGCGCACGGCGTTCCTCATCGCCACAGCGGGAAGCTGGTGGTTGCGACCTCCGACGCGGAGATCGGCGATTTGGAATCGCTTGCGGCCAATGGGCGGAATAACGGCGTGGAGGGATTGCGGATGGTCGACCGCGCGCGGATTCGCGAACTCGAGCCGCACGTTGAAGCGGTCGCCGGCCTCGAAGTGCCGTCAACTGGGATGGTGATGGCGGAGGACCTGTTGAAGACTTACGCGCGGCTCGCGACCGAGCGCGGCGCGCATCTGCTGACGAACGCACGCGTCGAACGCATCGAGCCGGTTCCGGGCGGTCTGCGCGTTACGAGTGCGGCGGGCGAGATCGAAGACTCGGTGCCTGGTAAACAGCACTGGGCTATTTGCCGACGAAATCGCGGGGATGGTCGGCAACACGCGGTATCGGATCTATCCGGTGCGGGGCGAATACGGGGAACTGGTGCGCGCGAAATCGCACTTGCTGAACGGGCTCGTGTATCCGGTGCCGCGGCGCGACGGGCTCGGGCTCGGAATTCATCTTACGCGAACGCTGTGGGGCAGCGTGCTCATCGGCCCGACGGCGCGCTATATCGACGACAAGAACGATTACGAGCGCGACCGCGAACCGGCCGAAAATTTCGCCGAGTACGCTCGTAACCTGTTGCCCGAAGTCGGGCCGGGCGACGCCGTTCTTTCCTTCAGCGGCATTCGCGCCAAGCTGCTGCCGCCGGGCGAGCACGGGCGCCGCGATTACATCGTCGAGCACGACCCGGAATTTCCCGCGATGATTCACCTGGTTGGCATCGAGTCGCCCGGGCTCACATCGTCACTCGCGATTGCCAAGCACGTTGCTCCGATGATTCGGCAAGCCATGGCCGCGGATTAACGCGGAGGGACGCGGATTCCTGTCAGATGTTTACGCGGCGCATGGCGTGTTCGGGGTAGCGGGGGCCGCTGGCGGCGCCGCGGGGGAAGATGGCTTCGAGGCGCTGCAGCGCGTCGGAGGAGAGGGTGAGGGCGGCGGCGGCGAGATTTTCCTCGAGATGGGCTCGGGTTTTGGCGCCGGGGATGGCGACGACTTCTTCACCTTGCGCGAGGACCCAGGCGAGGGCGACTTGCGCGGGTGTCGCGCTCTTTTCAATGGCCAGCTCTTCCACGCCCTTTACCAGCGCCAGATTCTCGTAAAAATGTTCGCCCTGGAAGCGCGGGGAATTGCGGCGGTAATCATCGGCGGGGATATCCTCGGGGCGCTGGAAACGGCCGGTGAGGAAGCCGCGGCCGAGCGGGCTGTAGGCGACGAGCGCGATGCCCAATTCCTTCGTTGTTGGAAGGATTTCGGATTCGATATCGCGCGTCCAGAGCGAATATTCGGTCTGCACGGCGGCGATTGGATGCGTCTGGTGGGCGCGGCGAATGGTGTCGGCGGAGGCTTCCGACAGGCCGAGCATTTTCACCTTGCCTTCCTTGATGAGAGCGGCCATGGCGCCGACGGTATCCTCGATGGGGACGTCGGGATCGACGCGGTGCTGGTAGTAGAGATCGATCGTGTCGAGGCCTAGGCGGCGCAGGCTGGCTTCGCAGCACGCGCGAACGTACTCGGGACGGCCGTTGACGCCAACCCAGCGGCCCTCGTCGTCGCGGACGTTGCCGAACTTGGTGGCGAGGATCACCTTGTCGCGGCGGTCGCGAATCGCGCGGCCGACGAGCTGTTCGTTATGGCCGCGGCCGTAGACGTCGGCGGTATCTAGGAAATTCACGCCGAGTTCGATGGCGCGATGAATCGTGGCGATGGATTCGGTTTCCTCGGCCTTCCCGTAAAATTCCGACATGCCCATGCAGCCCAGTCCGAGAACGGAGACGGACGGGCCGGAGCGTCCCAGGTTACGTTTTGGCATCATCAATTTTCTCCCATTCCAAACGGATGCATTCGGCGGTGAAAAGTTGCACGCGAGCGCTGTTGGTCCGTATTTCTCAGGAGCAAAGGCCCACGGTCGGGAAAGCGCCGACCGTGGCTACCACGAACAGCGCGAAGCGTGACGATACTTGGAGGGAACGCCCACGCGCAACCATGGGTAGACGCAAAAACGCCGGCGAGACGCCGGCGCTACAGGAAAACTTGTCTGAATAGTGCCCTCTTTCGAAAGCCGAGCCGGCGGCTCGCAGGAAAAGCGAGACGGAAGCGTTTTGCGCGAATGCGCCCTCTCAGTAGCTGGATGCTTGCGCCGCAGCGGTTGCGGCGCCGGCGGGCGAGCCGGCTTGCAGGATTTCGATGGCCTTTTTGACGATCGGGTCTGTGGGCGCGGGCAGTTGGCCGGGCGTCGGATCGGGCGCGACGTCCTGGCTGTCGAGCAGCGCTTGCTGGGAATTCGGCGGAGGCACCTGAACGATGGGCTTGACGCCGTTGTTGAGGATCGCCTTGTCGTCGGGGGTGTAGTAGATGCCGACGGTGAGGAGCAGAGCCGAGCCGTCCGGCAGGGGGATCAGTTTCTGTTCCGAGGCGAGGCCCTGGGTGCCCTGGCCGACGGTGTCGCCGCGATGATTGCCGGCGATGGCGCCGGCGAGGATTTCGGCCGGGCCGGCGGTGCTGCCGGAGGTGAGCACGGTGACCGGAGCGGTCCAGACCTGCTTCGAGGGATCGGCGGAGAAGGTCTGGGTCTCGATGGTCTGTCCGCGCAGGGTGGCGATGGTGCCGGATTTCAGGAAGAGCTGGGCGGTCTGAATGGCTTCGGCGGATTCGCCGGAAGCGCAGCCGCGAAGATCGAGGATCAGCTTGTGAGCGCCCTGGCGCTCGAGCTGAAGGAGCTGCGAACGGATCTGCTTCGCGGCGCCGCGGTCAAAGGCGGCAACGCGCAGATAGGCGATATCGCCCTCGAAGCGCGTGGTCAGCAGGCTCGGGGGCGGCACGATGGCGCGCGTCAATTCGATGTCCTGCGGCTTCGGGCTGCCACCGCGGATGACGGAAACCTTGACGTTGCTTCCCGGAGGGCCGTCGAGCAGGAGCTGCGCCTGCTGGATCGACATATCCTGGGTGGTGAAGCCGGCAATGGCTTCGAGAATGTCGCCTTCGCGGACGTTGGCCTTGAGCGCCGGGCTGTTCGGCAGGGAGGAGATGACGAAGATGTAGCCGCGCCGCGACATCGCAACGCCGACGCCGCCCTTGGAGCGGTCGCTCGATTCCTTTTTCCACTCGGTGTATTCCTGCGGGCTCAGGTAGCTCGATTCGGGATCGAGCGCTTCGAGCAGCCCGTGCAGGGAGCCGACGGTGACCAGGTGCAGATCGGGCTGGTCGACGTAGTCCTGCTGGATGTGATCGAGGACTTCGCCATAGACCGTGAGCGACTGGTAGGGCTTGTCCTGCTTCGTCTCGGCCAAACAGGTACCCGAAGGACACGTAGCCCAGGATGAGTACCGAGAGGGAGAAGACGGCGATGCGAATCGTGCGTCCCATAGTCTCTACCTTTGAATTCTCAGATTATATCATTCCTCGCGGCCTTGCCCCGTTACCGCGATTCGACCGGTTTTCCGGCGCTCGGAGTAGCGGCCGGCGAGCCATAGCCGCGCGGCGAGCCGGGATGCGGCCAAGCCGTTCTGGCGGCTTTTCGCAGGCGTGCGCGGTGGGTGGGTCGTTTACCCAGCTTCTGATTGACGAAGCCCCGTTTCACTCCTCCAGTCTAGCAGGCCGGGAAGGAAAAAGGCAGCGGGCGCGGATGGTGTTGCCGGGGCGAAAACGCCGGAGGGCGGCTTCAGCGGGGCGCTTCGACGGGGTGGTGCTCGGCGAGCGGAGCGAGAGCGGTGAGATAGGTTTGGGAGGCGCGGTCCTGCCAGGAAAGGCGGTCCTCGTCCCAAAGCGCCCAGAGAAAGCCCAGCATCACGGCGCCGCCCGCCACGAGGTAGCCGAGGCTGCGCCAGAGCAGCTGCTTGGGCGTCGGCGGGTTGCCGTCGAAGCTCACCACGCGCAGGTGGGCGACCCGCATGCCGGGCGTGGTGCCTCCGAAGGTGGTGAACAGGCCGAAATACTGGGCGTAGAGCAGGAAGAGAATCGCCAGGCAGATACCCAGCGCCAGCCGATTCGTGGCAAGCTCGACGCCGAGCCCGGCCAGCAGCCCCAGGAACATTCCCCAGCAGGCGACCAGAAATCCGATGTCGACGCACCAGGCTAGGGCGCGGCGGGGAAGTGGCGCCACGGGCACAAGAGCGTGATTTGGCGAAGGGATCGTGCCGGCCGGGAAGTCGAGTCCCTGCTGGTCGACGAAAATCTGGAGCCGTTCCGAGCCTTGCCGCTCCACCGGCCGAGGCTTTGGCGGGCGCGCGGGCGCGGGCCTGGCCGCCGGGGCCACAGCCGGTTCGGGGAAGGGCAGACGCGATTGCGGCGGTTTCGGGACGGCGGTGCCATGGCGTTCGCGGTAGGCTTCAACCTTGCGGTTGAGCTCGAGACGCCACTGCGGTTCCGAGGAAGGAGCCGCTTCGGGGCCCTCGACGGCCTCGGCGACGGAGACGGCCGGGCGGACTTCGGCCGGGCCGGCCGAACGGCCGGAGCGCGCGGGGGCTTCCGCGGTGTCAGTGCGCAGAGCCGCGCGGCAGAAAACGCACCAGAGGCTGGCCGGTCGATTGGCAGCGCCGCAATGTGGACAAACGTATGCCACTGTCCTTCCTGTTGCGCTGCAGGTCGCGGGAACATCATCCTATCCGGTTCGAGGGACGAAGGGAATGGGAGAGCGAGGGAGCGTGTCGCCAATCAAGCAACGTTCGGGAAATTCGCGGGTTGTTCGCGAGTGAGCGTTGCCGGTGTTTTCCGGGCCGTGCTAGGCTAGCCTTCCTCTCGAGTGAGCCAAGGCGTGAAGGGTCGTGGGCAGCGGATCAATCTGGGATTGCCGCTTCTGGTCTTCGTGCTCGGCGTGGTGTTCCCGGCAATACGGGCGGGGGCGCAGGCAAAGCGGAAGGCGGGAGCGGCGATCGAACTCGAAGCCGACCAGCAGCGCAAGGTCGGATCGATGTACTACGCCGACGGGCACGTGGTGGCGCGGTACGGCGCGGTGACGCTGCACGCCGACCACGTCGAATACAACGCCAAGACCCGGCAGATCAGCCTTCGCGGGCACGTTCGCTTCGACTATCGCAACCAGACGATCGAGGGCACCAGCGGCTCCTATAACCTCTCGACGGGCCAGGGATCCTTCGAGAACGTCCACGGCATGATCCGCGCCATCCGGCCGCCCAATCCGGCGCTGCTCGTCAGCCCCAATCCGCTCACCTTCGCCGCGCGACGCCTGGAGCGAATCAACGAGAAAACCTACATCATCCACAATGCCTGGCTTACCGTGTGCGATCCGCGGCGGCCGAACTGGAAGTTTTACACCGGGCGCGCGGTCGTTCACATCAACCGGTCGGTGAAGCTGTACGGGGCGGATTTCCGGATGTTTTCGATTCCGCTGATTTACCTGCCCTACGCCACGATGCCGGCGGGGAAGAATCTGCGGCAGTCGGGTTTCCTGATTCCCGATATCGGGCAATCGTCGCTCAAGGGCTTCGTGATCGGAGATTCCTATTATTGGGCGCCGACGAATTGGTTCGACATGACCGTGGGCGGGCAGTACTTCAGCCGCCGCGGCTGGAGCCAGAGCGGAAACCTGCGAGCCAGCCCGAGCAAGAACGTGCACTTTTCCGCCGACTATTTCGGCGTGACCGATCGCGGCATTCCCGGGCCGAGCGGGGCCACGGTGAAGCAGGGCGGCTACAACGCGGACCAGACGATCGACGCGCTGTTCGGCAACGGCTGGCGGCTGGCGGCCAGTCTGAACGAGTTGAGTTCGATGAACTTCCGGCAAGGGTTTGCCGAGACGTATTCGCAGGCGGTGAATCCGGAAGTGCGAAGCTCGGCGTTCGTCTCGAACAATTTCAACGGTTACAGCCTGGATTTCGCGGCGCTGAACTACAAGAACTTTCTGTCGCTTTCGCCGGAGGAGTACGTCGTGTCGCGCCAGGCGCCGGAGGCGCGATTCAGCTCGATCGATCGCCCGCTGTTCCGGAATTTGCCGCTGTATTTCGGGTTCGACATGTTTGCCGACGCGGCGCATCGCAGCGAGAGCGAGTATCCGCAGAGCGACACCGGGCCGGCGGTGCAGCGGACCGAAGTGGCGCCGTCGGTGACGATACCGTTGCACTGGGGTCCCTGGCTTGGGGTGACGCCGACGTTCGAGGTGCGGGCGACGCGCTACGGGGCGCAGCAGACGCCGAGCGGCGCCATTCTCAATACCGGGCTCGAACGGACCACCGAGGAGCTGACCGTCGATATCCGTCCGCCGGCTTTCGCGAAGGAATGGGGCAGCCGGACCTCGCGCTGGAAGCACGCGATCGAGCCGGAGATCGTCTATCGCGACGTGAACGGCGTGAACGATTATCCGAAATTCATTCCGTTCGACCAGGACGAGACGCTGACGGATACGAACGAAGTGGAATATTCGATCACGCAGCGGCTGTTCCATCGTTCGGGGAGCTCCGGCGACGATTCGGCGTCGCAACTGGTGAGCTGGCAGGTGGCGCAGAGATACTATTTCGATCCGACGTTCGGCGGGGCGCTGGTTCCGGGGCAGCGGAACATGTTCCAGGCGATCGATTCGCTGACGCCGTTCGCTTTTGCCGATCGCGCGCGGCAGTTTTCGCCGGTGATCAGCGACCTGCGCATCACGCCGGGCGGGCGCTGGGACGTGCAGTTGCGGCAGGACTTCGATCCGATCCTGGGGAAAGTGACGGCGTCGGGGACGCTGGTGAAGATACGGCCCTGGCGCGAGATGTTCCTCACGCTGGCGCATTTCGACATCAACACCGATCCGGTCCTGCAGCCGCAATCGAATCAGATTCAGGCGCTCGCCGGCTACGGCGATTTGAACCGGCAGGGATGGAACGCCTCGTTCGGGATCAGTTACGACGCGCAGCAGCACCTGTTTCAAAATCAGATTGCCGAGATCAGCTACAACGGCTCCTGCTGCGGGCTCGCGTTCGAATACCGGAGGCTGGCGCTCGGCCCGCTGCGCACGGAAAACCAGTTCCGCATCGCGCTGCTGATCGCCAATATCGGCACGTTCGGCAACATCGGCCGGAGGGAGAAAATTTTCTGATGCGCGCCGCTTCGCATTCGATGGACGAGAACGCGCTCGCCTATCTGCCCGTCGAGCGGCTGGCGCCGCTGGTCGCGCGGGGAAAAATTTCGCCGGTCGAACTGGTGGAAGCGGCGGCGCGGCGGATCGAGCGGCTGAATCCGGCGCTGAACGCCTTTCTCACGCTGACGATCGAATCGGCGCTCGATGAGGCGCGGCGCGCGGAGCGGGAAATCCGCGGCGGACGCCGGCGCGGACCGCTGCACGGGATCCCGATTTCGCTGAAGGACAATATCTGGACGCGCGGCGTCAAGACAACGGCCGGCTCGAAAATTCTGGCCGAATTCGTTCCCGGCGAGGACGCGACGGTGGTGCGGCGATTGCGGCGGGCCGGGGCGATCGTCATCGGAAAAACGAATCTGCACGAGTTCGCCTACGGCGTGACGACGGAAAATCCGCATTACGGCGCGGCGCGCAATCCCTGGGATACGCGGCGAATGACCGGCGGATCGAGCGGCGGATCGGCGGCGGCGCTGGCGGCTGGGATCGGCTGGGGCTCGATCGGCTCGGATACGGGCGGATCGGTGCGGATACCGCCGTCGCTCTGCGGAGTGGTGGGGCTGAAGCCGACTTTCGGGCGCGTGAGCTGCCAGGGCGTCGTGCCGCTTTCGGTGAGTCTCGACCATGTTGGGCCGCTCGCGACGAGCGTTACCGGGGCGGCGTGGCTGCTCGGCGCGATTGCCGGGCGCGACGCTCGCGACGCGTTTACGCGCAACGCGCCGGCTCCGGCGGCCGACTATGCGGCATCGCTTGGGCGGCGGCTGAGCCGGGTGCGGATCGGCTTGCCGCGCGCGTATTTTTTCGAGGGAATCGATTCGGAAGTTCTGGCGGCCGTTGAAGCGGCGGCGCGGCAGATGGAGCGGCTGGGAGCGAAACTTGGCGAGATCGCGCTGACGGACGTGGCGCATTCGGTGGACGCCGCGGCGGAGATTGCCTTTGCCGAAGCCCGGCATTATCACGAGAGCGCCGGCTATTTCCCGGCGCACGCGGCCGAATATGGGGAAGACGTACGGCGGCTGCTCGAGCGCGGCTCGGAAATTCGCGCTTCAACTTATCTGGCGCACACGGACCGGATGCGGGAGGCGCGCGAGCGATGGAACCGGACGATCGAGGGCTTCGATGCGCTGCTCGCGCCGGCTACGCCCGTTGCGGCGCCTGAGATCGGCCACAAGATGGTTGAGATCGATGGGCGCGAAGGAGACGGTGCGCGCGGCGCTTCTGCGCCTGTGCCGGCCCGCGAATTTCACGGGCGCGCCGGCTCTGGTGCTCCCTTGCGGTTTCACGCGCGAGGGGCTGCCCATCGGGTTGCAGCTCATCGGGCCACTTTGGGCTGAGCAACGCCTGCTCGGGATCGGCTACGCCTACGAGCAGGCGACCGATTGGCACACACGTCACCCGTCGGGCCTCTGAGCGCACTCCCTTGGTACAATAATCGTCTTGGGCCGAGTGCCTGAGCGGACCCTCCGTAGGCGTCGGTATCTCCTGAAGTGAAGCGAAAGTTCCGGTCAGAGCATCCAACGGCAGAGGTTTCATGGCAGAACACGTCACCATACTGACCGCCTTTATCGCAGGAATCGTCTCGTTCCTTTCTCCATGCGTTCTCCCATTGGTTCCGGGCTACATTTCGATGCTTTCAGGGATGGGTGTCGAGCAGTTGCAGAAGGGGGAAAAGCCGCAGGGACAGCTGCTGGCCTCGGCGGGGTCGTTTATTCTGGGTTTCTCGATCGTTTTCATTGCGTTCGGGGCCTCGGCGAGCGCGATTGGGCAGTTCCTGGTGCAGAACAAGGCGCTGATGGCTCCGGTGGCCGGCGCGGTGATTTTGCTGTTCGGGCTGCACCTGGTCGGCTGGCTGGTGAAGATTCCGGTGAAGGCTGGCCTGGCGGTGGGAGCGTTGCTGGTGGCGGCGGCGGTTGCGGTGGGCATCTGGCCCGCGCTGGCCGGCGGGTATCTGGAGCCGGTGCATTTCGCTTCGCTGTCGCTGATTTTCCTGTTCGGGCCGTTTCTTTCGCGGTGGCTGAACCGCGACGTGCGCTTCCACAATGTGGGCGGAAAGCCGGGCGTTGTGGGCGGGTTCCTGATGGGATTCGCTTTTGCGTTCGGATGGACGCCGTGCATCGGGCCGATTCTGGCCGGGGTGCTGGCGCTGGCGGCGACGCAGCAGACGGTGATGCGCGGGGTGGGACTGCTGGCGGTCTACTCGGCGGGATTGGCGCTGCCGTTCTTTCTGACGGCGCTCGGCATCAGCCGTTTCCTCGGATTCTATCGGCGCTTCCGGCGTCACCTCCACGCGGTGGAGGTGTTCAGCGGGGTGCTGTTGCTGGTGGTGGGCGGGCTGATCTTCCTGAACCGGCTGACCTGGCTTTCGGGAAAACTTTCTTTTCTGAATACATTTTCGCGGTAGGAGAATTGGGGACTTGATGAAGAACCGGAAGAATCGATTTTTGAAGGTGGCGCTGGCGATTGCGCTGCTTTCGATCGCGGTGGGTTGCGATCGCACTACCAGCGAACCGGCGGGAGGGACGCCGGCGCCGACAGTGAGTTTCCAGAATCTGGACGGGCAAACGGTGAATCTGGCGCAATATCGCGGCAAGGTGGTGCTGGTGAATTTCTGGGCGACGTGGTGCGAGCCCTGCCGGTCGGAGATACCCGAGCTGATCCAGTTCCAGAAGGAGTATGAGAAGAAGGGATTCACGGTGCTGGGCGTGGCGATGGATCAGGAAGGGAAATCGGTGGTCGCGCCGTTCGTCGCGAAGCCGCAATGGGACGTTGGCGGCGCGAAAGTGGCGATGAACTATCCGATCGTGCTCGGCAACGACAGCATCGCCACGAAATTCGGCGGGATCATCGGTCTGCCGACGAGTTACGTGATTTCGAAGGACGGCAAGGTGGTGAAGAAAGTGATCGGAGTGATCGACGATCAAGGGATCAATGATCTCATCCAAAAGCTGCTCTGAGGCGGAATGATGGACGAACACGAATTTCACGCGCGCGCCGAGGAGGCGCTCGAGGCGCTCGAACAACGGCTGATCGAACTGGCCGACGAGCACGGGTTTGACGTCGAGGGCGGAGCGGAAAAGCTCGAAGTGCTCTTTGAGGAGCCGGAAGAGACGCGGTTCGTCATCAGCCCGAATTCGCCGGTGCGCCAGATCTGGATTTCGGCGCTGGCCACCAGCTTCAAGCTGAGTTGGTCGGACGATGCGGACGTGTTCGTGCTCGAAAAGACGGGCGAAACGCTCGATCAGGTGATGAGCCGGCTGCTCAGCGAGCAACTGGGAACCGAAGTGGAGGTGTAGCGATGGCGAGGCGATGGATTGCGGGAGCGGTTGCGGCGGCGCTGGTGACGCTGATTCCCGTTGCGCGGGCGCAGACCGGGCCGGAAGTGGCGCGGACGGTGGTGGCGACGCAGAACTACGTCTCGCTCGAGCCGGTGCCGCGCGGGCGAATATTCGAAGTGGCCGTGGTGGCCAAAATCAAGCCGACCTACCACATCAACGCCCACAAGGTGCTCGACGAATTCCTGATTCCGACCGAGATCGAAGGACAGGCCCCGGCCGGATTTCGGCTGGTATCGACCGACTATCCGGCGGGCGAGTTGCGGCAGTTTTCCTTTTCGAAGAACAAGCTGGCGGTGTACACGGGCCAGATGGTCGTGCGCTTGAAACTGGAAGCCGAAGCGAAAGCGCCGCTGGGGGCTGTGGAATTGCCGTTTTCGCTGCGCTATCAAGCCTGCAACAACTCGATGTGTTTGCCTCCGGTCAAAGTTCCGGTTTCCGTTCACGTGACGGTGGCGAAGGCGGGGACGGCCGCCAAGGCTGTTCACCCGGAGATGTTCCGGCGGTAGTTCGCGCGACGACGGTCTGATCCTGACGATGCGGTCCGATTCTGACAATGCGGACCGTCCCGTATCCAGAACGGCATCGGGACGGACCACCCTGTGTCCGTGACGGCATCGGGGCGGCGCGCAGGGTATCCAGCCGCGACAGTATGTCTTCGTGGGATAGGTCGTCTTTGCTCGTTCGGGGTCCTTCGCTTCGCTCAGGATGACAAGATTTCAGTTGTCGCACCTGGGGCCGTTCAGCGGGCGGTCATGGCGGGGAGGGCCTGGCGGATTCGGCGGACTACTCGGTCCTTGCCTAAAACGACCATTGTTTCGAATAGGGGCGGGGCCACGGCGCGGCCGACGATGGCTACGCGGGTGGCGTTGATCAGCAAGCCGGCTTTGACGCCTTCGGCGGTGGCGAGATCGCGCAGGGCCTTTTCGCAGGCGTCGTGGTTCCATTCGGGGACCGCTTCGAGCGACGTGGCCAGCTTTTCGAGCATGGCCGGCAGGCGCTCGTCCTTCCAGAATTTCTCGCGTGCCGCTTCCTCGTAGTCGAAATCATCGGTGAAGAAGGCGCGCGCCCATGTGGCGAAATCGCCGAGCAGGCGTGTGCGCGGACGGATCAGGCCGACGGCGTGAGCGAGCCATGGGCGATCGGGCCCGGCCCATTCCTCGCGCCAGAGTCCGGCGTGGCGAAGCGCGGCATCGACGTAGGGGAGAAGCTCGTCGATCGGAAGTTTCTGGAGATACTGCACGTTGAACCATTCCAATTTCGCGCGATCGAAGACGGCGTTCGTGCGGCTGACATTCGCCAGGGAAAAACGGCGAATCATTTCGTCCGTTTCGAGCAACTCGGTATCGTCGCCGGCGGACCAGCCGAGCAGAACCAGGAAATTCCGGAACGCTTCGGGCAGGAAACCTTCGTCGGCATAGGCGCCGACGCTCGTGGCGCCGTGACGTTTCGAGAGGCGCGTGCGATCGGGGCCAAGAATCAGCGGGACGTGGGCGAAAACGGGAGGTTCGGCGCCCAGGGCGCGATAGAGGAGCACCTGCTTGGGCGTGTTCGAGAGATGATCGGCGCCGCGGACGACGTGGGTGATGCGCATGGCGATGTCGTCGACGACGACGCTCAGCTGATAGGTGGGCAGGCCGCTCGAGCGGAGGAGAACGAAATCCTCGATCTGGGCGTTTTCGACTTCGCGGCGGCCGAAAACCTCGTCATCGAACTGCGTGGTGCCGGATTCCGGCACGCGGAAACGGATGGCGTGGGGAAGGCCGGCGCGGCGCTTTTCCTCGCTGTCGGAGGCTGGCAGGTGGCGGCAGGAACAAGTTTGGCGGGCGGCGGGAGCGCCTTCCTCTCCGTTCTCCTCGCTTTCCTCGCGCGCTTCCGGGCCGGCGTATTGCGACGGCGGGCAGAAGCAGGGATAGGCGGCGCTGGTGGCCAGAAGTCGCTCGGCGGCTTCGCGGTAGTACGCGAGGCGCTCGGATTGGAAGAACGGGCCTTCGTCCCAGCGGACGCCCAGCCATTCGAGGTCCTTCAGGATGCCGTCGACCAGTTCGGGCCGGTTGCGCTCGACGTCGGTATCCTCGATGCGCAGCAGGAAGATTCCACCGGTGTTACGGGCGAAGAGCCAGTTGAAGAGCGCGGTTCTGGCGCCGCCGACGTGGAGGTAGCCGGTGGGCGAAGGGGCGAAGCGTACGCGTGGTTTTTCCGTAGCCATGATGGGAGTTTCCTTCGAAGCCAAATCGAAGCAAACATGTTACGGGAGCGGGGCGGGAAAAGCGAGCCGGGGCGGGGAGGGGGGGTTACCAAACCGTTGTAAACGGAATGGGCCTTATCCTTTCCGCCACGAAGGAATTACGCGCCTTGACCCCTCTTCCACCCACCGCTATATTCCGGCCGAAGCATCCGGGACAACGGCAATTTTCGCCGTGCGGGCGCGCGCTAGCCGTGTCGCTCAAGATGAGGGGTTCGGTGCTGCCCTCGCCGGCGGAAGAAAACGGCCCGATGGCGGATGGGAACGAAGGTCGGAGGGGCGTGGAAAGGGCGGAATAGGCAGGCGTTCCGAACCAGGCGATTGCGGTGCTGACCCCAACCCCGGGCATTGCGCTGGCGTGGCTGAGTTTTGCGGCGCTGCTGGCGTTGTTGCTCGCCTTTTTGTACCGCCAGAAGCGGCTGGGATATTTGCGCCTGTGGTCGTGGGTATGGGGCGTGGTGGCGCTGCATTACCTGCTGCCGGCGCTCAACCGGTGGTTCCCCGAACGGTCCTGGCAAGCTCCACTCGATTCTTTCCTGCTCGGTGTTGCGGTGCTGTTGCTGCTGGCCTCGGCGCAGGCCTATTCGCAGAGCCGGGTGCGGGTGCGGCTGGAGCTGGTCGGCGCGGGACTGTTCGCGGTATGGGCGGTCGGGAGCTGGATGGGGCGGATCACCGTGCCGCCGAATTTCGGAGCCGGATTTCTGCTGTTCGTGGTGGCGCGGTCGTTCTGGGAGGAAGGGCAGCGGCAGGAGTCGAGTTCGGAGTGCATTCTGGCGGGGGTGCTCGGGGCCTGGGGTTTGACGCTGGTGGCGACGGTGGTGAACCGTCGCATGGGCTGGATCACGACCACGGCCGACGTGCGAATGATCTTCCTGCTGCCGCAGGTGTTCGCGGGGCTGCTGCAACTGGTTTCCCTCTATGAGGAGGAAAAGCGGCGCGTCGAGCGCAACATGCTCTCGCTCGCCAACCTGAACCTGGCGGCTTCCGGCTTCACGGGCGAGGAGATGGAGCGGGCGCTCAAGCAGGCGCTCGAGCGCATTCTGCGCGTGATGCGATTGCCGACCGGCGTCCTGCTGGTGGGCTTTGACGAGAGTCCCGATCCGGCGATCGTGGTGAGCAGCGGGATCAGCGCCCAGTTCCAGGAAGTGGCGAAGCAGCAGCAGGTGGGGCGGACGCTGGTGCACCTGGTGGCGCGGCTGGGCGGGGTGATGATCCTGCGCGGGATTCTGCGCGACGAGGAGTGGGAGCCGCTGCAAAGCGAGCCAGCGTTCCGGCAGGTGCGCGAGCTGCTGGTGCCCGAGGGCCTGCAAAACGCGGTGGGAATCAGTTTGCAGGCGCGCGAACGCGTTTTCGGGCTGCTGCTGCTGGCGACGCCGAAGAAACGGCGGTTCAGCGCGCCGGAACTGCGGCTGCTGCTGGCGCTGACGCACCAGGTGGCGATGGCGGTCGAGAACAGCTACCTGATCCAGCAGACGACGCGGCGGACCGAGGAGATGAACGCGCTGAACGAGATCGGGCGCGCGCTCAGCTCGACGCTCGACCTCGACAACCTCTGCGACCGGATCTACGCGGAGATGAGGCGCCTGTTCGACGCCGAAAATTTCTTCATTGCGCGCTTCTCCGCCGAGCGGCAGCAGGTTCTGCTCGATCTGGAAGTGATCGGAGGGCAGCGGCTTCCGCGCCGGTCGCGCCCGCTCGAAAACGGCCTGATCGAATACATTCTTCGGACGCGAAAGCCGCTGCTGGTGCGCGAGGAGTTCCGCGAGGAGACGCACCGGCTGAACATCCAGGCGATGGAAAACGTCGGCTGCTTCTGCGGCGTGCCGGTGGTGCTCTACGACCGGGCGGTGGGCGTGATGGCGGTTTTCAGCCGCGAGGAGAAGGCGTACGACGAAGCGCATCTGGAACTGATGATGGCGCTCGCGAGCTCGGCGGGCATCGCGATGGAGAACGCGCGGCTGTTCGGCCAGGAGCAGGAAAAGTCGCGCCACCTGACGCTGATCAACAACGTCTCCCGGCACGCCATCGCCACGCTCAACGTGGAGCAGATGCTCGCGCGCATCGCCGAGGAGCTGGAACTGGGGCTGAGCTACGAGCACATCGGCATCGGGCTGGCCGATTACGACGCCCACGAGATCGTGGTGCGGGCGGAGGCAGGGATGCGGCGGGAGGCGCTCGGGCGGCGCATCCCGTTCGGCGAAGGGTTGATTGGCGACGTTGCGCGGACCGGCGAGGCGTCGAGCGGGTCGGCTCCCGACGGTTCGCCATTTTTGCTCGAAGGCTCGGTGTGCGGCCTGGCGCTGCCGCTCGTCTACGCGGACGAGCTGCTGGGCGTGGTTTACGTCGAGTCGACCGAGGAACACGAATTCACCGAGGAAGAGAATCTGCTGCTGCGGACGCTGGCCGATCTGATCTCCGGCGCGCTGCACAACGCGCGGACGCTGCAGAAGGCGCAGGAACAGGCCATCACGGACGGGCTGACCGGCGTGAAGACGCACCGGTACCTGATGGAAGCGGTGTCGTCGGAATGGCGGCGCGCCACGCGCATGAACCGGCCGTTCGCGCTGCTGCTGATGGACCTGGACCGCTTCAAATTCGTCAACGACCATTACGGGCACCTCGAAGGGGACGTCGTGCTGCGGCGGGTGGGCCGTCTGCTCGAGGAGCACTGCCGGCGGTCGGACGTTGTGGCGCGATACGGCGGCGACGAATTCGTGATTCTGATGGTCGAAACCGCGGTGGAACAGGCGCGCCAGCTCGCGAACAAACTGCGCGGTCTGCTGGCGGCAGATCCGTTGCTGCGGCAGCGTGGCATCACCGCCAGCTTCGGAATCGCCGCGTTTCCGGTGCACGGGTCGACGCCGGAGGAGCTGCTCGAGCGCGCCGACGCCGCGATGTATCTCTCGAAGCGGCGCGGCGGCAACGCGGTGTCGAGCGCGCAGCGGTTCGTGCTCGAGCCGGCCGAAGCGGCGCGCCCGGCCTCGGACGATCTGCCGCGCTTCGAGCTGCGACACGATTTCGTGAGCGGTCCCGAGGCGTTCGATCTGGTGCTGAACTGGCTGGAGGAGATGGCTACGGCGCTCTCGAATCAGGGGCGCAGCCTGATGCCCGGCGAGTTGCCGACGCCTCTGCTCGACGGATTGATGACCGTGGTCCGTGTGGTGGAGCAGAAGAAATTCTCCACGCACGATCATTCGCGGCGGGTTTCGGAATACGTGGTGATGGCCGGCGAAGCCCTGGGGCTCGAAGCGGGCGAAATCGACGAGATGCGCCTGGCGGGTCTCTTGCACGACATCGGCAAGATCGGCGTGGCGGAAAATCTGCTGCGCAAGAGCGGCCCGCTGCAGCCGACCGAGCGCGACGTCATGCGCCAGCATTCGGAGATGGGCTGGAAGCTTCTGAGCGTGCTGCCGGGCATGAGCCGGGTGCAGCAGATGGTGCGCCACCACCACGAGCATTTCGACGGTTCGGGCTACCCGGATAAATTGGCCGGGCAGCGCATTCCGCAGGGAGCGCGGCTGATCGCGCTTGCAGAGACGTACGACGCGCTGGTTTCGGGGATGCTGGAGCTGCCGCGCTCGAGCGAGCAGGGGCTCGCCGAATTGCAACGCGCGGCAGGGACGCAGTTCGATCCGGCGCTGGTGCAAACGTTCTCGCAGGCGATTCGGCGGCGCACGGTCGAGTCTTCCTCTCCCTCGCGCAATTCGTGACGCCGGGCGGCTGCTCCGGCCGCGCGGCTCGCGCCCTTTGTGCGGCTTCGCTACAATTCCGGCGGAGGCTGCTGATGCAAACCGCCAAAGTCCGCTGGATCGACAAAGACCTGTTTCTCGCCACCACGCCTTCGGGCCACGCCGTTCCTTTCGATTCCGACCGGCAGCGCAACGCCGCTCCCGGCGCGATGGAGATGCTGCTTGCCGCGCTGGGTTCCTGCACGGCGACCGACGTCGCTATCATTCTCGAGAAGAAACGGCAGAAGCTCATCTCGCTCGAAGTTTCGATTTCCGGCGAACGTGCGCCTTCGCCGCCCACCGTGTGGACGAAAATCGAGATGGCCTACCGCCTCGAGGGCGAGCTGGACGAAAAAGCGGTAAAGGACGCGATCGAATTGAGCCAGACGAAATACTGCTCGGTGGCGGCGATGCTGTGTCAGGTGGCGTCGATCACGTATCGATTCGAAATCGTGCGGTAGACGCCGGCGAGCGCCGCGCGCCCGGAGGCTTCCGCGCGGGCGCGCTTGTCACCTTGCCGGGCAATTGCTTAGAATGCGTGTTCTTTTCGGCAACAGCGGAGTCCACGAATGGCAAGACGAATTGCGGCGAAAATCACGGGCGTGGCAGGGTACGTGCCGCCACGCGTGCTGTCGAATGCCGATCTGGAGAAGATGATCGAAACGACCGACGAGTGGATTCGCACGCGGACGGGAATTCGCGAGCGGCATATCGTCGATCCGGGCATGGCGGCCTCGCATCTGGGCGCCGAAGCGGCGCGTCAACTGCTGGTGCAGAAGGGCGTGCCACCGGAGGAGATCGACCTGATCGTCGTGGCGACGGTGACGCCGGACATGATGTTTCCCTCGACGGCCTGCCTGATTCAGGACAAGCTGGGCGCGAAGAAGGCGTGGGGATTCGATCTTTCGGCGGCGTGCTCGGGATTTCTGTACGCGCTGACGGTGGGAGCGCAATTCGTGGGCGCGGGGACGCACAAGAAATCGCTGGTGATCGGCAGCGACGTGATGACGTCGATCATCGACTTCACCGACCGCGCCACCTGCGTGCTGTTTGGCGACGGCGCGGGCGCGGTGCTGGTCGAGCCGGCCGAGTCCGATAACGAAGGGATCATCGATTTTCACCACGACGTCGACGGCTCAGGCGGCTGCAATTTGTTCATGCCGGCCGGAGGGTCGCTGCACCCGCCATCGCACGAAACCATCGACAAGCGGATGCACTACGTGCATCAGGACGGGCCGCAGGTGTTCAAGTACGCCGTTCGGCGCATGTGCGATGTTTCGACAATGCTGGTTGAACGGAACGGCTTCACCAGCGACGATTTGGCGCTGGTGGTTCCTCATCAGGCCAATCTGCGAATCATTCGCGCGATGCAGGAGCGGCTGGGCATCCCCGATTCCAAGCTGCTCATCAATATCGATCGCTACGGCAACACGACGGCGGGCACGATTCCGCTGGGACTGCGCGACGCTATCGAGCAGGGGCGGTTGCACCGCGGGGATCTCGTTCTGCTGATGGCGGTGGGCGCGGGGTTCACTACTGCCGGGATTCTGTTGCGCTGGGCTTAGTGGTCGTGTGGAGTTCCCGCTGCGATGCCGGAGCCTGCAATTCCAGCGGTTTTATGGGTCAGTCGGGGGACGGGCTTTGCGCAGGAATTTCGGCGTCGGAGACGACGCGGCGCAGGCCTTGCAGGTAGTAGAAGAGGCCCAGCAGGCTTACCAGCACCGTCACCAGGCGCCAGCCGAGCAGGATGTCGGCGCCTCGCGTGAGTCCTCCGAGCGAGAAGAGCGCTCCAAATGCCGCTTCGCCGACGCCTAATCCTCCTGGCGTCAGGGGCACCGAATTCGCCACATCGCCGAGGGGAATCAGGAAGCTCATGCGCCAGGCCATGCCCGCCGGGCTCATCGCCAGGCCGATGAGCATCGTCGAAGCGACCGTCGTCAAATTTCCGAGCAGGCCAAGACCAACCGCGGCGGCGAGCGTTCCGAGGCTGTGGCGATAGGAGCGCAGCGCTTCCATCATGCGCCGCACATGGCTTCCGCCGGGCAGGAGTTCGAGCAGGCGGAGGACCATGGGGTGCTTGGCGGCGTAGCCGGAGATGGCGATCGTGCCGCCGGCCAGCAGGGCGAAAGCCAAGGCTGCCGTGGCGATCAGGAGTCCGCTCAGAATCGGGCTCGAGCGGATGAGGGAAAGAAAGAACGGCGCGATCAGCAGCGAGAGAATCAGCAGGGAAAACATGCCGATGGCGCGGTCGAAGAGCACGATGGCGACGATCTCGGTGCGACGGCCGCGGTTTTCCCTCGTGGCATAGTACAGCTTCACCACATCGCCTCCGGCGCCGCCGGGAAGAAATGCGCTGAAGAACTGCCCTACGAGCGTGAGCCGGAACGCCGATCCCGGTGAAAGCTTCAGGTTGTGTGGGCGGAAGAGCACGGAGAGCCGGAGCGCCATCAGCCCCAGATCGCACAGCAGGAGAATTCCCGCGGCGACCGCGAAGGGCCAGGCGGTGAACAGCCGCCCCAGCGCGTGGAGATTGATCACGCGGGATTCGATGAGATAGGCGAGAAGGCCGAGGCCGATTCCGAGCCGCGCGATGCCCAGCAGGATGCGTCGCCACGGCGTCGCCAGCGCGGCGCCTTCACCGGCGAGCACGCCGGACCGGCTTCCCGTTTCTTCCATGGCACCCACGCTTGCTATCCTCCGCAGGCCGGCATCGGCGCGTTGCTGACTTTCAACCCGGCATCGAAGTCCCAGGAGACTTTCGGGTCCAGGGGCTGGTTCGTCATCAGGAACTTTCCGCCATGGTTGGCAATTGTAAACAAATGGTCCTGGCCCACGAGTTGGTCAAACTTTGGAATCTGGCGGTCGTAGGCGAGCACGTAGCATCGCTCGGCGCCCAGCCAGAGCCTCCGGAATTGCTGGTTGTCGATGAAAACCTTGGGAGCATCGGGCGCGTAGGAGCCGTATTCCAGATTGTTCGCCCGGCCATTCAGCAGCAGCGCCTGGCGGTTCGTGTAAAAGAAGATCGAGGAGAAGGCGTAGTACTGATCGTCGACGATCAATCTGCCGGGCGGGGCGTGCAACAGCGCTTTCGCGAGCGGCTGGGAGGACATGTAGGGATTGAACACGACCATCGCCATGCGCGCCGCTTCGAGGAAAAGCACCATCATCACGGCGATCAGAATGAACCCGCGCGCCGTGTTCTTGCTTGCGTAGCGCCAGGCGGCAATCGCTCCCAGGAGAAACGCGATTCCCGCGAGCAGCAGCGGTTCGCGGAGATAGGCGAAGGAACGGATCGTGAGATCTTCCATGTGGCCGAGCGATAGCGTGTAGACGGAGGGATTGTAGCTGAGCGCCGAGGAGATATCGCCCGGGGTGGGCACTCCGCGAACCAGGTAAAGGATGACGCCGATGACCGTGGCCGCCAGCGCGGCGATCACCGCGAGCACTCTGTTGCCGTAGCGTACCCACTTTCCTTCGGCGGCCATGACCGAGCCGAGCAGCAGCGCCATGGCCGGATAAATCGGCATCGAATAGTATTCCTGCGTCGTCGAGAACGTGAAGAACACCATCAGGAAACCGATCCAGCAGAGCGCGAGCAGGCGCGTCCGCCCGGCGCGATCGTCCGGTTTGTAGGAGAGCTTCACCGCCCCGATGGAATAGACGCTCCAGGGAAACAGCCAGACGAGATTGAACAGCCAGAACCAGAGCCGCGGGACCGTGTTGTAATCGCGCGGATAGCGCATATTCAGGAAACGCAGCAGCTGCTCGTTGATGAAGTAGAACCAGAGAAAGCCGTGGTATCTCCCCGGGCCGCTTTTCATCGTCCAGGCGAAGTAGGGAGGATTGCGGATGGTGGCGAGCACGTGCCAGGGCACCGCAATCGCGAGAAGCAGCAGCAGGCCGGTGTAGACATGCAGCCGCTGCCAGGTGCGGCGAAGAAAAAACTGACGGGTCACCAGCAGATAGACGAGCGCCGCGCCGATGGGGAAGACGACGGCAATCAGGCTCTTGAGGAGCAGGCCGACGGCCATGCTCGCCCAGCCGATATAGGCCCAGAGTCGCGGATGCGGCTCTTCCTCCTCGAGCAGGCGCAGAAACGCCCACATCGACAGCGCGATAGTCCCCACCAGCATCACGTCCGGAATCAGAATCCGGGTGAAGAGAAACAATCCGACGCACGTGGCGAGGCATAATCCGGCATAAAAGCCGGCGCGCTGTCCAAAGGCCCACATCCCGAAACAGGTGGTCAGCCAGCAGAGCAGGACGATCGCAAGAACAATCGGAATCCGCGCCGCCCAGTCGTGCACGCCGAATACGGCAAAAGAACTGGCCATGGCCCAGTAGACCAGGGGCGACTTCTCCAGGTAGGCGACGCCGTCGAGGCGCGCGGTGACCCAATCGCCCGACTGCAGCATGTTGTGCGCGATCTGCGCCTGCACGGCGTCCACGTCGTCCATGAGCGAAGGCCCGGCAACGACGCAGCTTACATAGATCACCGAGGCGAACAGAACAACGATCAGCTGTAGGGCAATACTCTTTCGAGCGGCTCCCGCGACGCTTGTACGTACGGTATTGGCTGGATCTGCCATCTCCTCACCCACATGAAAAGGATCATCAGTCCCCACAGGTGAAACCCGAGGTTCGCCCGGCGCTCGAGGTGCGAGCGAATCAGGGACTGCACGACGTCGGGCCGGAACAGCCCGCTTTGTTCAACCGCTTCGGGAGCAAGCGCATCCCGCATCAGCGGCCGCAACGGCCCGCGCAACCAATCGTGCGTGGGAATGTCCAAGCCGACTTTCTTTCGCTTGAGGACCGCCGCGGGTAGCTTGCCTTTCATCAACTCGTTCAGCAGATACTTCTTTTTCAACCCGCGGAGCTTGAATCGTTCGGGAAGCGAGGCCGCGAATTCCACCAGGCGATGATCGAGGAACGGCGGACGCACCTCGAGCGAATGCGCCATGCTCATTCGATCGCTTTTGTAGAGGATGTCGTCCGGGAGGTAGCAGTTCTGGTCGAGCAGAAGGAAGCGATTCAAGCCGCCGAGGGCGGCGGAAGGCTCGGGAAGCTGGCGCAAGACGTCGCGCAGGTGCCGGTGGTCGGCCCCGGAGAGGAGCGCCCGCTTCTGCTCTTCGGAAAAAGTCCCATTCCAATAGAGGTGCGCTTCGTCGGCCGGCAGCAGCGAGCCTTCGAGGAACCGCTTGACCTTGTATTCCAGGCCGATCTTTTCGTCGGAAACGGGCCAGCGGCGAAGCGCGCGAAGGCCGAACTCGACGGCGCCGGCGGGCAAGCGCCGCGCCACGCGCGAGAGGCGGTCGGCCTGATAGGTGAGGTAGCCGGCAAACAATTCGTCGGCGCCTTCTCCGCTCAAAGCGACGGTCACCTGCTCGCGGCTCATTCGCGAGAGGAACCAGACGGGAAGCGCGCCGGAATCGGCGCTGGGCTCGTCGGAATAGTAGGCGAATTCCTCGATCGCGCCGGCGAGATCCTCTTCCGGATTCAAATCCAGCTCGTGGTGCTCCGTCCCGTAGCTCGCGGCCACCGAGCGCGCGTAATTCGTCTCGTCGAAGCTGCGCCCCTGGAACGAAATCGAGAATGTTTTCAGGCGGGTCGAGGCCTCGCTTGCGGCGTAATGCAGGATGGTGGAGGAATCGAGTCCTCCGCTCAGCCAGATTCCCAGCGGCACGTCGGAGATCATGTGCTCGCGGATCGATTCCCGCAGCAGGGAATCCAGGCGCTCCTTGGCGGATGCCTCGGTCCATTCCGGCCGCTCCTCGAATTTCAGGCGCCAGTAGGCATTCGTGTGGATCGCGCCATCGATCCATTCGAGGAAATGGCCGGGCGGAAGCTTCTCGATTCCCTCGACGAGGGTCCACGGGCTGGGGACGTAATTGAGCGACAGGTAGCAGTTCAGGCCCGGCAGGCTCAGCCGCCGCTCCACTTCGGGATGAACGAAAATCGCTTTCAGCTCGGAGCCGAACAGGATGTCTTCGTGGAGGCGGCAGATGTACAGCGGCTTGATGCCCATCCGGTCTCGCGCGAGAACCAGGCGTTTCCGCGACTCGGTCCAGAGCGCAATGGCGAACATTCCGCGCAGGCGCTGAAAACAGCCGGTGTCCCACTCGAGAAAGCCGCGCAGGACCACCTCGGTGTCGCTGCTTGGAGACGAACCGGTGGCCCAGGCTCTCGAGTTCCCGGCGGAGTTCGGCGTGATTGTAGATTTCCCCGTTGAACACGAGGACAGTGTCGCCGTCCTCGGAAGACATCGGCTGGCGGCCGGATTCGAGGTCGATGATTTTCAGGCGGGTCGAGCCCAGCGAGACGAACTCGGAGCGATACACGCCCTGCTGGTCTGGCCCACGATGAATGAGGGAATCTACCGCGATGTCAATACGGTCGGGACCGGGATCGAATAGGTGATTCCTGTGGGTGAATCCGACAATTCCGCACAAACACTTATTCTCCAGGCGCAGGCAGCGAATTTCCGCTTCGAGACAATCCGCCGCGCGATGGCTGGCGGGCAATCGAGCTAAAGAAGCCGCCGGCAGGGAAGCACCGGCAAGGCGTGGAGCGTATCATAAACCACTCCCAGACTCAACGACACGTATCTTCCTGTGTCACAAATGGTTAATTGTGTCACGTTTGATCGGTCGGGGGCAAATGCCGCGCCTCGAAGGAACCTGGGGACATGGCGACATGCGAGGCGGCTGGATGGCATTTTCACCCGGCTATCTGGAGCGACATTTCCACCTGGCTGCAACGCGCCCCCATCGCGCTTTCCGTCCAGAGTCAGGACGTCAAATTTCAAGAGGTCACCAGATTGGATGCGGCAAAAGTGAAAGAAGTTGAGTCCATGGGCGAGGAAATGGCGGAAAACGAGTACTTACGCGGAATTTGGCCGGTGCCCTTGCCACGGCATCAGTTGGGCAGGACGGTTTCGATGCGGCGCTCGTACCAGACGGTTTCTCCGGCGCGCTGCCAGAGCCTTGCGGCCAGCCAGAACAGGAGGGAGAGCTGGCCCAGCAGGAACGAGAGGCCGATGTGCTCGTGCGGGACGAAGCGCATCCAGATCCAGAAAATCGCGGCCATTAGGATCCACGACGTGACGCTGATTCGCAGGAAGAGCCAATAGAGCGAGCCGAAAGAACGCAGCGTCGTGCCGAGCGCCCAGCGAAGCGCGCGCAGCACCGACCGTTCATCCGAGGCCGCCATCCGCACCTGCGCCATGTCGAACCAGAGCCGCAAGGCGAGGAAGACGAGCAGCAGGATGATGCCGCCGGCGAGCTCAACCTGAAAACCCGCATAGGGATTGGGCGAATTCGACGACAAGCGGTCCGACCATCTGGCTAGCGCGCCCCAGGCGAAAAATACCGGCACGAGAATCACGAGCAGGCAGATCATCAACCGCACGAACCGCCAGAAAAATTTTCCTCCCGCGCCGAAAAATTCACCGGTGTTGAGCCGGCGGTCCTGGCGGTAGGAGAGCAGGATGCCGCCTTCGGCGAGCAGCATGAAAACGAGGAAAATCAGCGGGAAAAGAGTGAGGGTGGTTCCCCCGTGAACCTGCGGGCGCATGAGGAGTTCGATGAGGACGCTGGCGTCGAATCCGGAGACGAGGCGGTTCGAGTAGAGGCTGTGGCCCATGACGCCGGCCATGCTCGCCGCGGCGGGCAGCGTGGCCAGGGCGGCCAGCACGAAATTCACCGCGAAGATCCACCAGAGCATGTAGTGCCGCCGCAACATCAGCATGAAACCGGCGCTTGCCGCTCGCGTTCTCATTCCGTTTCTTCTTCTCTCCTCAGCTCAGCCACGACAGGATCTGCGACGCCCACTGCTCGAGAAACTGGCAGTAGACGGACAGCTTGCCGACGGCGGGTCCCTGGAAATCGGTGGTGCGGCTGTTATTGAAGAAATCGCGGTCGAGCCACACCTTGTGCCCCGGATCGATTTCGGCCGAGACGACGCGGTCCGGCCGGACGTAGGAGAAGCGGATCCAGCGATCGCGGCCGTCCCACTGGGATTCGACCGTTTCCCCGTCGTCGAAGCGGACGCGGACCTGGACGGGAAAGACGAAATCGCCCTTGCGATGGACGAGCACCGTGCTGTCGTAGAGCGTCTCGCCCTTGCCGCGCGGCTCCCACCATTTCACGCGGATCGAGCGCAGATTGAGCACTTCGTAGTCGAGGATGTTCGTGCCGCTGACGGCCTGATCGAAATACCAATTGAGGTTCTGGCCGGCGACTTCGCTGAGCGTATTCAGGAAATCGGCGCCGGTCGGATGGGTGAAGCGGTAGCGCAGGAAGTAGGTGCGCATGGCGCGCTCCATCGTTTTCTCGCCGATCATGCCCTGGAGCGTGAGGAGCACGGTGGCCGTCTTGCCGTAGCTGACGGCGCCATAGGCCTGGGAACTCATGAACTGCCAGGCGAAACGGGTGAGCGGATCGGTGTCGGGCAGGCTGAGGTAGGAAAGGCGCTGCTCCTCGCTGTCGTCGGCCGTGAGACCGTGGAAATCCAGAACGGAATGGCCGGCGCCGTAGAGCGCGTCCATCACCTTCACTTCCGAATAGCTGTTGATTCCCTCGTCGAGCCAGGCGTCCTCGAACTCGTTGGTCGCCACCATGCCGTACCAATATTGGTGGCCGAATTCGTGGACGACCACGACTTCCGGCTCGCGGAGACCCTTCGGCATCCACCAGGAGGTGCCGGCGGTGATCAGCGTGGGATATTCCATGCCGCCGGCATCCAACGCGCCGTTCGGCGGATCGACCACGGTGATCGTGTCGTAGGGATAGGGGCCGTAGGTTTTGTCGAAATAGGCGAGGGCGCCTTTGAGGGCGTGAAGATAACGATGGGTCGTGCTCTCGTGGCCCGGCGACATCAGCAGATGAATGTGGACGCGGCCGGCGCTGCCCGTCCAGGAATCCTCGACGTCGTGGAAGCGCGGGCTGGCGGTCCAGGAGAAATCGTGGACGTCGGCGGCCTGATAGGTGACGGTTTTGGTGCCGTCGGGATTTCGCGTGGTCGAGATTTTATCGCCGACGGCGCCGGTGATGTAGTTTTCGGGCACGGTGATGTGCACGTCGTAGGTGCCGAAATCGGCGAAGAATTCGGTGTTGGCGTGGAACTGATGGCAATTCCACGCGCCGTGCCACCAGACGCCCACTTTCGGGAACCACTGTCCCACCATGAAGAAATTGCGCCGGTAGCCGGTGCGCTCCATCACCTCGGGCAGCTGGTCGTGGAACGCGATCTGGAACGTGACCCAGTCGTTTGGCGCGACCGGCTTCGGCAGTTTCACTTGGAAAACCGTGCGGTCGTTGGCGTTCTGATCGTCGGGGTGAATGAATTGCATCTGGCTGGTCAGATCGCCCGCGCCTTCCACCGCGAAACTCTTGACGTCGATCGCGCCGTAATGTTTCGGATTCCAGGCCGAATCGGATTCGGTGCCGCGCGTGCCCATCTGGTGGACTTCGGTCATGAAGGTGGATTGCGGCTGGAAGGCGTTCAGATAGAGATGGAAGGGAAAAGTGTCGAGCGGCTGGCCGGTGAGGTTGTGGTAGCGCAGGGTCTCGGTGGCGTCGATGGTCTTCTTTTTCGGATCGAGCTTCGCGTTGATTTCGTAGGCGACCACGCGCACGGAGAATGGGCGCGTCAACGGACCGGTTGTTGGCTGCGCGGGAGGCGTCAAGGCCGTTTCTTGCGAAGGTTCAGCGGCCTTCGGGGCCGGCTTCGAGGCCGCTGGACGCGCCTGCCGCTTCACGGCGAGGCTCGACCCGGCGGCCGCTGCCACCAGCGCCAGGCATGCCAACGGAATGAAATGCCGAAATCGCATTCGACAGGCTCGCGAACTGGCCGCATCCTACAACGGCTTGCCCCGCCCCAAAAGCTTTATTTGCCGCCAGCCCGGACTGGGCCGCCGAAAGAGGCTTGGCCGCCGATGAACGCGGATACAGACACTCCGTAGGGGCGGGTTTCAAACCCGCCCCTGTCACAACAGGCGAAATCCGCGTTCCTCCGCGGCGAAGTTTTTTGTTGGGGCCAGCGCTCGCAAGACCCTACAATGGCTGGGCGAATGGCCGAAATTCGCTTCTTCGAAACAACGAAGGAATTTTCAGGGAGATAAGGCGGTCGGATGCGCGCTGTCGTTACCGGTGGAGCGGGGTTTCTGGGTTCTCATCTCTGCGATTTGATGATCGAGAAGGGTTGGGACGTGGTTGCGCTCGACAACCTGGTGACGGGCAACGCGGAAAACGTGGCCCATCTGGCCGGCAATCCGCGATTCCAGTTCATTCGCCACGATATTACGCGGCCCATCGTCGTCGAGGGAGCCGTGGATGCCGTGCTCAACCTGGCCAGCCCGGCCAGCCCCGTGGATTATCACCGGCTGCCGATCGAGACGCTCGATGTGGGCTCGCTCGGCACGCGCAACGCGCTCGAGCTGGCGCAGGCGAAAAAGGCCCGGTTCCTGATGGCGTCGACGTCGGAATGTTACGGCGATCCCGAGGTTTCGCCGCAACCCGAAACCTACTGGGGCCACGTGAACCCGATCGGGCCGCGCAGCGTTTACGACGAAGCCAAGCGATTCTCCGAGGCGCTGACGATGGCGTATCGCCGCGCCCGCGGCGTGGATACGCGGATCGTGCGCATCTTCAATACCTACGGCCCGCGCATGCGATTGAACGACGGGCGCGTGCTGCCGAATTTCGTCTACCAGGCACTCACCGGCCAGCCGCTCACCGTCTACGGCGACGGGCGGCAAACGCGCAGCTTCTGCTACGTCTCCGACCTGATCGACGGCATCTACAGGCTGCTCGAAAGCGATCACCACGAGCCGGTGAACGTCGGAAATCCGCGCGAGATGACGATTCTAGAGTTCGCCGAACAGGTCTTGAAATACACCGGCTCGAAGTCCGGTATACGGTTCGAGCCGCTGCCCGTCGACGATCCCAAGCGCCGCTGCCCGGACATCACCAAAGCCAGGCAGTTGCTCGGCTGGGAACCGCGCGTGACGCTCGAGGAAGGCTTGCCGCGCACGATCGAGTTCTTCCGCCGCGTCGTACAAGTGCCGCAGGCATAACAGAATTTCTCACAAGGTACTGAAGCGCAGCCCCGAAAGATTGTGTAGCGGCGGGCTTCAGCCCGCCATCTTTTTTATTCCTCCCCTTGCACGACAAGCTGCCGCCCTGAAGGGCGGCGCTACACAGCTCCGAACGGAGGCCGATGGCCGCCGAGCCATTTACCGGCATGCGCAGGCGTTCGGGCTTCAGGAGCAGCGACGGCGGAATCGGCAAGGGGCGCCCGCTGTCATCCCGAACCCAGCCGCGCCTTCCACGGAATGACCGGTGACGACCGAAGGGAGTCCCGACGCAGTCCGTCGGGAGGGAATCTGCTTCACTGCCCGTCTCTCGCGCACCACGCTTCCGTAGGGGCGACGTCTCGTCGCCCGCCCCTCATCCTCACCACCGCCCCGCCCGCACCGTCATCCCGAACCCAGCGGGCCGACAATGCGGAGTAGAAGTCAGGATTTCGAACGAGGAGGGCCCCACACTGTCAGCGTGGCTTCGCCATGTCTGGCGTAATGTATGCGAGCGCTCCGTCAGGCGACCATTCGTATTTCTTGCCGGCCATCTTGTCCAGGAAAGGCTTCCCCACAATGCGAACGAATGGCCCATCCCGATCCGTCCAGTTCCGCCCAAATGGCCGAGGCGCAAAACCGGCTACGCTGCCAACAATAAGCAGTGTGCCGTCCTCCAGAATATCGGCCACCCCCATGTCAACGCGGGGTTAGATATGCTCTTCGTCCACGAACACCCTTTCAACAATATGATCAACGATGTTTTCGCTCACGATAGGATGCGAACTGCCCAGCCATCGAAATGCAATTTTGCGCGGCAACTTCTTGCCACACTTCTCCTCGGCCAGGTGAATAACGTCGTCGAGCGTTCTTGCGACAAATGCGGCGAAATCTTCGCGGTTCATACCCGCTTGTCCCGTACTCCGCGCACCCGTATTTCTTATCATGGATCACCGTTGCTTACCTGCATTTATGTATGTATCCCGCCTGCCCGACAGCGGGCGGTGGATGGCATCGGGCAGGGCGGGTGGCAAGGAAGATAGAGGAACCATCCTGAGGGTGCGCCAGCTGTCTTACGGCCTTGAGAGTTTTTTGGCTTTTACGTCGGCGGCGGAAAAAATCACGAGCCGATATGCGGCGAACGGAAAGGGATGGCCCCATCCGCCCCACTTGCCCACAATCTTGCCCGATTCATCGTGAAGGAGACCTATAGAGTCTTTCGTGGTACCTGGCGGGATTGTTGCGATTTCCAGTTTTCCGGTCAGGGCCGCCCGGACCTGGTACATGGGGGATGGTTCGTACGGATGCTTCTTCGTCTTCTCGTAGAACGCGCTCGTATACTTCTTGAAGAGTTTGAGATTCCCATTGGAATGCGCTTCACTCGGAGATTGCTTGGTAGCCTCTCTGTACGCGAGCACGACTGCGTCCGGGCAGCCGGGAATGCTAAACATCATGTCGTGCGCACCATTCACCACGGTTCCTCGTAGCGTGACAATCTGGCCATTCGTGTATGACGAGAGCGCACAGGCAATCTGATTGCTCTGCTGTGCGACGGCCGTCGCCGAACAGAACAAGAGAAAAAATATAGCGCACGCTAGTTTGCTCGCTCTTCTGGTCATGGTCAGAAGTGCCCCTCGTCCATGAAGAACCGCCTCGATCGTCGATACGGAATCGGCTCAAGCGCGAACTCGCAACCCACAGACACGCCCTCAGCGGCTACAGCCGCGACGATGTCGTCGCACTTACGGCGCGTCTGAAGCAGTGCCCTTACCAAAGAATGAGTTGCCACGCAGACTCTTCGAGCACGGCGCGGAAAGTGCGGCAAGTGCAAACCGAGTCAAGAATAGCATCGGCGTCTCCCAGGGGGCGGCTGCTGCGTTTCATTCCGGGGGAGCGTCCCCCGACGTGAGCTTTTCCAGGCCCAAGCCGACGCTGTATAGGAAGCCGCCCACCGCAATGACCTTCATCCAGGTTACATACACTGCATGGTCGTGTGCGCCCGCCCAAACGATGAATAGAGGGCTTAGTAGCAGGGGCGAAGTGTCTCACCAGCGCGGCGACCGGAAATCGCGATGGCTCCGCTCTGGCTACGTGCACATGCGGATCAGGCGCGGTCGTGTTTGGTTGACGCTCGGAACTGAGGAGGGAAGTCGTGGGGTCGACAATGCCACCGGACCTCTTCCGGAAGTGGAGGATTCCGAGTATTAAGAGAGCTGCTCCACCGACATCCAACACCAGGGTTGCGACTGAGCCGGTCGCCGGGCCGGGCAGCGGCGCTGCCGATAGAAACGCAAGGCCGGCCGCCAATAAGTAGATTCCTCCGCGTCGCGGGTTGTGCTCCAGGCCAAGCGCCAAGTCCTCAAGGACCTGTTCCCGAAGCCGCATCGTTTCCCATCCTAGCCGGGATTTCCATTCTGCCGTCGTGGGCGGGTGCAGTATAAGCCTATTGGCGCGCTGGCAACCACACTTTTACAGTTTGCACGCCAGCGAGCGATTCAACCCTCGGAGTTCGGGTCCGAAAAATCAGGTCGAAAATCACACCCGGGCTGCGCCATAGCGCGGCCGTGATGCCATTACTTGCCGATGAGTATGCCTCCGAACGGAGCAAATTCCAGTGTCCCGTCACTGGGACCAAACATGAGCGAGGCGAACTGCTTTCCGTGGTCGAAGAACACCCCTCGAACCTGGTACGTGGTGTTTGGTTCGCCCGTGAAGATGAAGGCCGCTTCAAACGAGCAATCGGAAAAGACGGTGAGCTCCCCTTCTTTTACCGATCCGGTCGAAGGCGGACCGAATTTCTCGTAGAGTGGTCCCCCACCACACTCGCCGGAAAGTGAACAGTGGAAGCGATTGATCACTTTGCCGTAGAGCGCAGGGTTGGGGAACGGGAACGAATTCGGCGGCAGCGCGGTGATGGCTCCGCCAGTTGTTAGCCAAGTTCCGGCGCCGGTCTCAGGTCCACAGTTCACCGGCTCACCGGGCTTCGCGATCCGGTGAAAGCTGCCGGTCCACGCCATGAGGTTCATGATGTCGGGATTGGCGGGTGTTATGGAATGGAGAATGGTACGGCTCTCACGACCTTCGTCGAAGCCGATGAAATCTTCGACTATTTGTGTGCCGCTTTGATCCAGCGTGTACGTAACCGTTCCGGTGCAGTCGTCGTTGATAGTCAGGTTGTTGACCGTTAGGGTCAATTTGGGAGGGTTATCATTAGCCGCAGTTCCGGCCCCCCTTTGGACCCAGAAGAAGCCGGAGCCGTAGCTATCGTCCCCCTGCTTGGGCGTAAGGGTGACTTCCCCGACGTTCGCAAAGGGCACCATAACCGGGGCCGTTGTCGGCAAACTGAAGACCTCAATCGCGCCCCTCTCTTCGAACGCGTAGGTCCCTGTGATCGTCTCCAAGCTGCATTTTCCCTGCGCTTGAGCTGTTGGAACACCAACGCCTAGACACACAAGAAGGCCCGCTGCTGCAAAAACATGGATTTTCATGATGTCACCTCTGGACTGCTAAGGCTATCCGTGGGTGCACTTGAGATTGCATGCTGCTCTCCAAACCGCTCTTGCACTATATTTGCTGGAGCGGCCTTTTCTACTTTGGCCGGTACTCTCAATCTCGACGGAAAGTTCCGCAGCCGTGTTCAACCGCTAGCTCTAATGCCTGATGACCCAGTTAGTTCCGCTGTAGTGGTTTGGTCGATAGTGCGAAGAGTGCCGGAGGAGCCACACATCTGCGCGAATCTGTGCCTTCTCAGTCAGGTTTCTTCGATCTGCAGCGCTGCGTGAAAGTTCCCGAACTCTCCGCGTCAAATTTCGCAAGACGTCCGGGGGTGTCGGCCGTACCGCCGCTGTCTTTGGTTTCGCCGCGACCAGGCCGAGAGTCGGACCGCCGCCGGCCATTGGAGCGCTTGCGGACCTCCGCCAAAGGTCCCTTGCCTGAAGCGCACAATTCGACAGAACCGCCGCACTATGATCAAGCCCTGCTAACGCAGTTCGGCCCCCGTCTTTTCCGATCGCCAGAGTCCACGTAGAACCAGCCGTTGTCCCCGCATCCAGCGGCCGCTAAACTTGCCCCGCGAAGGTTGCGTCGTTTTCCTGCGTTTTTCTCACTCGGAACCGAAATTCGTTGTTCCTGAAAACTTGATTAGCGTATCGATTTTTAATTTTTATGTAATTCAAAACACACGGTTTCCGCCCCGGAAAAATCGCACGCGTATCGATTCTTCCTCCATCCATGTAGACGCCAGTTCTTGCGCTTCTCCTCGCCCCGGCCTATCTTCCTGGCTGGGGATGGCACGCGTGGTCGAGGGACGGGCGGAGAAGCAGATCCCTCCCGACGGACTGCTTCGGGACTCCCTTCGGTCGTCACCAGTCATTCCGCGGAAGGCGCGGCTGGGTTCGGGATGACAGTGGTGGCGGGCGGCGGGGCGGGGCAACGGAATGGAAGGGCTTGGATAGCGGCTGTTTGACGTCTACCGATAGCACGTTACGCGCAACGCGCTTTGCTGCGCCACGGCGGGGCATGGCCGCGAGTGACGCCATTGCGGTGGTTCGTCTATGGGCGTGGGACTAGCGCGCGGACAAGATCCCGACGGAATGAGTCGGGACGGGACGCCTGCGCCACTGGTCAGGAGAACTGGCCTACGGAATCGCCGTCGGGGCGGCCTACGGATTCGTATTCGAAACCCAGGGCGCGAATTTCTTTTGGGTTGAAAAGATTCCTTCCGTCCATCAGGAGCGGGCGGGCCATTTCGGCGCGGATTTTTTCCCAATCGAGATTGAGGAATTCGGGCCATTCGGTGGCGAGGATGAGGGCGTCGGCCTCGCGGGCGGCGGCGTAGGGATCGGCTTCGTAGATGATACCGGGCACCACGGCGCGCGCCTTGTCCATCGCTTTCGGATCGTAGGCGTGCACTTGCGCTCCCTCGGCCACCAGGCGCTGGGCCAGTTTGATTGCCGGGGAGAAGCGGATGTCGTCGGTATACGGTTTGAACGCGAGGCCGAAAAGCGCGATGCGCTTGTCGCGAACCACCCACAGGGCGCGGCGAACCTTCTCGACGAAGAGATCGATCTGGTGATTGTTGATCTCCTCGGCTTCCTTGAGCAGGCGGAAATCGACGCCGACGCGCTCGGCCAGGCGGATGAAGGCCTGAATGTCCTTGGGGAAGCAGAAGCCGCCGAAGCCGAGGCCGGCGCGCAGAAAATGCGGGCCGATGCGAGGATCGAGTCCCATGGCGCGGGTGACCTCTTCGACGTTGGCGCCGAGGCGTTCGCAGAGAGCGGCGAGGGCGTTGGCGTAGGAGATTTTGAGGGCGAGGAAGGAATTCGAGGCGTGCTTGATCAACTCGGAGCTGGCGATCGTGGTGACGACGAAAGTGGGCTCGGTGGTCACCTGACAGCCGCCGGGATGGACCGGGCAGTTAAATTTGCCGTTGAGGACGGGCTGGTAAATCTCGCGGAGTTGGCGCTCGGTTTCGGCGTCCTCGACGCCGACGACGATGCGATCGGGATGGAGGAAGTCTTCGACGCCGGTGCCTTCGCGGAGAAATTCGGGATTCGAGGCCACGCGGAACTTCGCTCCCGAGTTGCGGCCGTAGACGGCGAGCGCGCGCTTGAGTTCCTGGCCGGTGCGCACGGGGACGGTGCTCTTCTCGACGACGAGTTTTGACGAACGGGATTCGGTGGCGATCATGCGGGCCACGCGATCGATCGCGCTGAGATCGGCGTCGCCGTTTTCGAGCGGCGGCGTGCCGACGCAGATGAAGATGGCATCGGCGTTGCGCACGGCTTCGGCGGCTTCCGAGGCCAGGCTGAGGCGGCCTTCCTGCCGGTTGCGCAGGAAGAGTTCCTCGAGATGCGGCTCGTAGATGGGCATGCGCCCCTCGCGCAGCATCTGCGCCTTGGCCGCGTCGCTATCGAAACAAACGACCGAATGGCCGAGCTCGGCCAGACAGCTTCCCGTCACCAGCCCCACGTAACCGCATCCGATCACCGAGAGTCGCAAGAGAGTCTTCTCCGTTCGTTTGAATTGATCCCTTTCATTGTTACGCAGGAATGCCGCGCGGGAAAGTGTTCGGAAAGGGCCGTGTGCCTTTTCCGGGGGGGGGGGCGTGTCAGGCGCCGTTCCCGTTGCGCCCGTTCGGGGGGAAACCCCCGTGCGTCAGCAGACCGCGCAACCCCAGCCAGAGCAGGCGCGGCTGATTCTGACAAAGCCGCAGGAGCATCCGCAGCGCGTCGTCGCGGTGAAAGCGGGCGAGCGATTCGTGCGCGCCGGGATTCAGCAGGTCGAGCAGGCGGGAATAATCCTCCTGCTTGAACTGATGGAGCGAGCGGCGCACGAGCAGATGCAGATTCAACTCGCGGCGCAGCGAACGCAATTCGCCGCGCCCGTCGGAATGCAGAATGGCCTTGGCCACGGCCTGCGCGCCACGCAGCCCGGTGACGATTCCTCCGACCGTCGAAACCTTTACCTGGGCGGCGGCGTCGCCGACCAGATAGACATCCGCCTGGCCGAAGCGGCGATGAACCGGCACCCAGCCGGTGTAGACGGGGATGCGCGCGCCCTGGTATTCGAGCGGTTCGAAGTTGTGCCGCTCGAGGAAACGCTCGAGGCTGCGCCGGGTCTTCTCGCCGTCCTCGCCGATCAGGCCGAGAGCTCCCTGGTCGCCTTTCTCCGGGATCAGCCAGTAAAAATAGGGCGTGTCTTCCGGAACGAACCAGACGCGCACCGTGTCGCGCGGGTAATCGCGCGGCAGGCGCACGACCGCCTGAAGCAGCGGAACGGTTTCCGAGCGCGGCCAGCCGGCCGATCGCGCCACTTTGCTCACAACGCCGTCGGCTCCGACAACCACCCGCGCCGGCACTGTTTCCTTGCCGCCGTCTTCGCGCCGCTCGAGCTCGATCGCCGTTCCGCCCGCTTCAGCCGCCGAGAGGCCCAGGAAGCGGCGTCCGAGAACGACTTCAGCGCCGGCAGCGGCGGCCCGCTCGGCGAGCTTTCGAATGAGCGTCGACCGCTCGATGATCAGGTCCGGCTGGTGGAGCGAGAACTCGGCCGAGCGGCCGTCGCTATAGACATCGAACCGCCGGATCTCGTTCACCACCGAAGGCTCGCCGAGCGAGCCGAGAATCTCCCGCATGCGGCAGGTGACGATCAGGGTTCGCGGGGAGGGTTCCAGGCGCTCGGTCCGCTCGTAGACGCGAACGTGCCGGCCCCCGCGGCTCAAAAGCCAGGCGGTGTACAAGCCGGCGGCCGAGCCCCCGATTACGGCTACGGGGGAGGAGCCGTTGGAGCTGTACGGCTCAAGCTGGAAATCTTGCGGTGTAGGGGTCACTTGGTCTAACTGTTTAAAATCCTTCCAAAAGTGGAAACGGACAGTATAGCGAACACCGAGCGCACTGGAGAAACGGCTTTGCCAAGGAGGGGCCTGGCAGCCGAAGGCGGAATTGTCACTGAATCCCTATTCGGTCGAATTGCGGGCCTTGCGCTGGGATTCGAAGGGAGCGGTTTCGAGCATGGCCGCGCAGACCACCGCGAGGATCACGACTCCGCCGGCGAGGATATAGGAAGGCATTGCCGGCCAACGGGAAACGAGCAGGGCCGCCGCGCCACCGACGCAGCCGAGCCCGTACATCAGAATCACCGCGCCACGCTGCCCAAAACCCAGGTTCGACAGGCGGTGCGCCGTGTGGTCCTTGCCCGGAGAGGAGAAGGGGAGCAAACCTCGCCGCAGGCGAGATTGGGAAACCAGGAACGTGTCGAAAATCGGCACCAGCAGAATGAGCACGGGCACCATCCAGGCCGTTCCGTGCGGCACGTCCACGGGCCGGAGCTTGAGTCCGAGCGTGGCCATGAGGAAGCCGAGAAACATGGCTCCCGAATCGCCCATGAAGATTTTCGCGGGCTTGAAATTCCAGCGCAGGAACCCGACCGCGGCTCCCAGCGTGGCCGCGGCGAGCACGCGAACCACCGTCTGGCCGGTGAGCGAAGCGAAAAGGGTGAACCATGCGGCGCCCATCGCGGCGACGCCGGCGCAGAGGCCGTCCATGTGGTCGAGGATGCTGAACGCCGCCGTGATTCCCACGACCCAGAACAACGTGAGCGCCACGTCCAGGGCCGGGCCGTATCCCGGCACGAGCCCCGTGAACACATTGGCCCGAATGCCCGAAACGAGCAGGATCACCGCCGAAGCCGGCATCGCCAGGAAGAGCTTTACCTGGTGGTGCAGCAAGCCGCGGTCGTCGAGCAGGCCGACCACGCCGAGCAGCGTTGCCCCGGCCAGAATTGCCACCGTCTGTGTTTCGAATTGGCCGCGCAGCGATACCAGCGACGCCAGCACCACGCCGCAATACATCGCCAGGCCGCCGAGCAATGGGATCGGCTCGAGATGGATCTTGCGCGCGGCCGGTTGGTCCACCAGCCCGACCTGCAAGGCCAGCCGGCGCACCGGGACCGTCAGGATGAGGCTTGCCACCAAAGCGACAGCCACCGTGAAGAGGGTGGTCAGCATGGGAATGCGTCAGTTTACCGCTCGGTCAGCCTCCGGTCGAGGATTGCCATGACCTGTTCCCGGTGCTTTGTGCCGTAATACCAATCAATCGTCCGCCGCAGGCCCTGGGCGAAGGGGGTTTGGGGCTCCCAGGAGAGCAGGCGCTTGGCCAAGTGGTTGTCGGCCACGCGGTTGCGCGGGCCGGTGGGCATGTTGGGGAGCAGGCGGATTTCGGCTTTATGACCGGTGTATTCGAGCACCATGCGCGCCGCGTCGATCACCTGCACGCGCTCCATGGTGCCGAGGTTGACGGCGGTGGCGTCGTCTATTTTTTCCGCGGCGCGGATGGTTCCGCTGACGATGTCGTCGATGTAGGTCCAGTTGCGGATCTGCGTGCCGTCGCCCCACACCTCGAAGGGATTTTTGCCGAGGAACGCCCGGGCGATCATCGCGATGACGGCGTGGTTTTCCACTCCGCGCGGGCCGTAGACGGTGAAGTAGCGGCAGGAAGCCGAGGGCAGGCCGTGCTCGGTGTGATAGGCCTTGAGGGTCAATTCGCCCATCAGCTTCGCCCAGCCGTACATGTTGTCGGCGTCGTGCGGCGGTTTCACCAGGTCTTCGGTCAGATAGAGTTCCTGGCTGGTGTCGGTTTGCAAATGATTCGGGTAGACGCAGCCGGAAGAGGCGAACACGACTTTCCCGACGCGGGCCCGCAGCGCCTCGGCAAACACCAGGCCGTCGAGGAACAGGTTCGATGCCGGTCCCGCCTGGTGAAGATCGACGTAGCCGCGACCGCCGTGATCGGCGGCGAGATGGAAGACCACGTCGATGGATTCGACGGCATCGCGGGTCACGCCCGGTTCGCGAAGATCGGCTTCGATGAATTCGAGTCGATCGTTTTCCCGGTGCTGCTCCAGATTTTCGCGCAGGCCGCTCGTCAGATTGTCCACCACGCGGACATTCGCGCCGCGCTCGATGAGGGCATCCACCAGATGGGAGCCGATGAACGACGCACCGCCGGTGACGAGCACGCTGCGGCCGCCCCAGCCGTCTCTTGCCAAATCCAACATCAGTTCGCCTCCTCGACGACCTGGAGCAGGAGCCGGAGCTGCTCGTCGCGGTCGAATTCCCGCGCTTTTTCTCTCGCTTTGCGGCCCATCTCGCGCAGTTTTTCCGGATTTGCGCGCATCTCGCGGATGGCAGCCACGACCGAAGCGGGGTCGTCCGGATCGGCGACGAGGCCGCAACCGGCCGCGGTGACAATTCGCGCGACGTCGCTCTTTGCCGGAGTGACGGCCAGCACCGGCCGGCCGGCCGCCAGAATTCCGTAAAGCTTGCTGGGGACGACGACGCCCTCCAGGCCGCGGCGCACGGTGATGACATGCACGTCGGCTGCCGCGAGCACGTAGGGAATTTCGGCCGCCGGCCGGAAGGGCAACAGGCGCACGCCGCGCATCCCTCCGGCGAGATTTTCGACGACGCCTCTTTGCGCTCCGCCGCCGACGAACACCAGACCGAATCCTTCATCCTGAAGCTCGCGAGCGGCATCGACGAGCGTCTTCCAGGCGCCGTAAAAGCCGAGATTTCCGGCATGTAGAGCCACAAAACGGTATCCGTCACGAATGGCTGTGGCGGCCGGATGACCCTCCGGAGAGACGGGCTCGGAGAGCACGGCGCCGTCGCGAACCACGACGATGCGCTTCGGGTCGATGCCCTTGGACGCTACCCGCTCGCGCATGTCATCGCCCAAAACGATTACCCGGGATGCCTGCCGCAGCGCCCACCGGTGCATCTTTTCCCACCGGTCTATGAAGCTTCCTTTTCCCACAATCTCTCCGCCGAGTGCCATGTCGGGATAAAGGTCGCGAATGTTATAGACAAAAGGCAGCCGCCGGGCCCGGGCAATCGAGGCGCCGAGCAGGCCGGCGATGGGCGGATCGGTCATCGACATGACGAGGTCGGCCGGGGTCGAGAGACCAACCGGAGCGGCGAGAGAGAGGTAGGAAAGGTAGTTGCTCACGCGGCGCTTCATCCGGTGGCGGGGAAAAGCGGTCGAGCCGACGCGGCGGACGCGAACCGCTCCGTTGGTTTCGGTCCTCAGGAAATAGTAAGGGTGGTATTCGGTGGGATCGTAGGAAGGCCGGCCGGCGAGCACGGTGACCTGGTGGCGTCGGGCGAGGGTTTCGACTACGACGCGAGCGATGTTCGCCGTCGCCGAGGTGTCCGGCGGGTAGTACTGGTTGACGAGCAGGATCCGCATTCGTTTCGACCCAAAAACTTTCTCGATGCTCGCGGTTCAGTCTCGAAGCGAGCTTGGCAAAGCGGCCGGCGTGTCGATCACGAAATCGCCGAGCACGAGCGCGTCCATCTGCGTTCGCAAGAAGCAGTTGATGGCCTCCTGCGGGAGGCAGACGATCGGCTCGCTTTCGTTGAACGACGTATTGAGCAGGACCGGAACGCCCGTTTGGCGGCGGAATTCCTGGAGCAGGGCCCAGAAGCGCGGGTTCGCGGCTCGATTCACGGTTTGGAGACGTCCGGTGCCGTCGACGTGCGTCGGCGCCGGGATCTCGTCCCGCTTTTCGGGCCGCACGGGGAAGGTCATCTGCATGAATGGCGAAAGGCATGGCGCGTCGAAATATTCCGAAACGGCTTCCTCGAGGATCGAGGGCGCAAAGGGGCGGAACGTCTCGCGGTGCTTGATCCGGCGATTCAAAATGTCTTTCATGTCGGCGCGGCGCGGGTCGGCGAGGATGCTGCGGTTGCCGAGCGCACGCGGTCCCCATTCCATCCGTCCCTGGAACCAGCCGATGATGTCTCCGGCGGCGAGAAACGAGGCCGTTTCGGCCACCAGCTCCGACTCGGTGAGCTGGCGGATGCGGAATCCTTTTTCGGGCAGGCCCTTTTCCTGAATCGCCTCGCGAAGATGCGCCGTCAGGAACCCGGGGCCCCAATAAGAATGCTCCATCACGAATTGGCGGCGAGCACCGAGCATCTGATGGTGCATGTAGAAGGCCGCGCCGACGGCCAAACCGGCATCGCCGGCGGCCGGCTGCACCCACACGCGTTCGAACGGCGTATGCGTGAAAATTTTTCCGTTGGCCACGCAGTTGAAGGCCACGCCGCCCGCGAGACAGAGATTCTTCATCCCGGTCCGCCGGTGCAGCTCGTTCAGCATGGCGAAGAGCACCTCTTCGAGCGCGGCCTGCTGCGTGGCGGCAATATCCTGATGTTGTTTTTCGAGCGGCTCTTCGGCTTTGCGAGCGGGTCCGAGAAGCTTTTCGAGCTCGCCGGAATAGAGGCGGCCGAGAACCGGGGTTTCGTCGGCGCTGCTCCAGGTCATCTCGGCGCCCTGGCGATGGTGCAGGAAATATTCGAGGCCGAGGCGGAAGCCGACGCCGGGGCCGGGTTTGACGATGCGGCGGAATTTATCGATGTGCGCCGGCTCGCCGTAGGCAGCCGAGGCCCATCACCTTGAATTCGTCGCCGAATTTCGAAAATCCGAGATACTGCGTGAGCGCCGTGTAATAGATGCCGAGCGAGTGAGGGAAGGAAACGTCGCCCTTCACTTCCATTTTCGATCCGTTGCCGACGCCCCACATGGTGCTGGCGAAATCGCCGAGCCCGTCGACCGAGAGCAGCGCCGCCTGGTCGAACGGCGAGACGAAGAACGCGCTGGCCAGGTGGGCCTGGTGATGTTCGAGGCGGTGGAACTTCGCGCGGATGCGTTCGGGAGCGACGCCGAGGGCTTCGGCGAGCTGGTAATGCAGGCCGGCGAAGCGGGCCATGACGTGGGTGCGATCGGCGGCGAAGCGCGGGAGCCGCGCGGCGAAGAACAGCTTTTTCCAGAGCCGGGCCCAGGGATTGCGCGGCACCACGATGTAGTGAATGTCCTCGATTTCGAGGCTCGCCTCGCCCAGGCAGTAGCGAATCGCCTGAATGGGGAAGCCGGCGGCGTATTTCACGCGATTGAAGCGTTCTTCCTCGACCGCGGCGACCAGCTGGCCGTTCTGCACGAGCGCCGCGGAGGCGTTCGGGTGATACGCGTTGATGGCGAGGATATTCACCGTCTTCCCCCGATCCCTCGTGCCGGCTCGGCCGTCGACTTCCTCGTTCCGGCCGGCTTCGTCCAGATAGCGCCGCGCCCAGCGGTTCAGCACATACAGGCTCCAGGGACGCGACCAACTAGTGCGCCGTCCGAGAAAATCCTGCCAGACCTGGCGCACGGCCGCGCGATCGAGAAACGGCTGGAGCGCGCGGGCGGGCTCGGCGAGTCCCGCTTCCACTTCCGATTGCAAGGGACCGCGCAGCCAGCGTTCCCAGGGCAGCGTGAAGGTGCGCTTGGGTTGCGCGACGACTTCCGTGGGCAGCAGATCGCCCAGCGCATCGGCCAGCAGGGGTTTGCGCGCCCCGCGCCGCCGCTTCCACGGCTCGGGCAGCGCGACCACGTATTCCACCAGTTCGCGGTCGAGCAGCGGCACCCTCACTTCGAGCGAATGGGCCATGCTCATCGCGTCGGTGTCGCGCAGGAGCGTGTTCACCATGTAGCCGCGAATTTCCAGTTGCGAGACCAGGGAGAAATCGTCGGAGCCGGCCGCTTCGAGCGTCGCTTGCTCCAGCCACTGCTTGCCGGCGAAACCGCCGTCGCGGTGAATCAACTTTTCCACTTCATCGGGAGGAAAGAGCAGGCGGGTGAAGAAGTAAGGATGGGGCAAGCGGCCGGGCTCGCGCAACAGGCTTGCCAGCTTGCGTCCGCGGTCGGGGCGACCCATGGCGGAAGAAGAGGTTGCGAGCAGCCGGCCCGCGGGACTTCGAACCGCTTCGGGCAGGTTGCGAGCGATCCAGGCGCCCAGTGGCGCGCTGCGGAAAGTTTCGTATCCGCCGAAGAGTTCGTCGCCGCCCAGTCCGGAAAGCGCGACTTTCAGCCCCGCCTGCCTGGCGGCGCGGGAGACGAACCAGGTGTTGATGCCGTCCATGCTGGGCTGGTCGAGCGAGAGAAGGGCTTGTTCGTGGCAGGCGAGAACCTCTTCGCCTCTGAGCAAGAGTTGCTGATGGTTCGTGCCGAAGCGCCGCGCGGTTTCGCCGGCCTGCCGGGCTTCGCTGAATTCCTCTTCGGCGAAGATGAGGGTGAAGGAGTGAACGCCCGAGGATTCCCGGCTGGCGAGCGCGGCGAGCGCCGTCGAGTCCATGCCGCTGCTGAGGAAAACGCCGAGCGGCACGTCGGCGGCCAGATGCGAGCGCACGGCGTTTTCGAGGCGCTCGCGCGTTTCGCGCGCCGCCTGTTCGGCGCTCCCGGGCGGCGTTTCGCGCCGCCGCCGCGCCTCCTCCGCCAGCCGCCAGTAGGGTTGCGGCGCGATGGTTTCCACGGGGCGGTCCAGACGGAGCGACAGGCGGTGCGCGGGGGGCAGGGACGCTACGTGCTCGACGAGCGTCGCGGGCTCGCTCACCGATCCAAATAACAGGTAAGTTGCCAGCGCGTCGGGCGCGATTCGCCCTTCCACCGCGCCGCCCGCGAGCAGCGCGCGCACCTCCGAGGCGAAAATGAATTGTCCGCCGGCAACCGTGTAGTAGAGCGGCTTGATGCCGAGCCGGTCGCGGGCCAGCAGCAGGCGCAGCGGCCGGCTTCGCCCGGCGTCGGCGAATTCGGCCACGGCGAAGGCGAACATGCCGTCGAGCCGGCAGGCGCAATCCTCGCCCCACTCCTCGTAGGCGTGAACGATGGATTCGGTGTCGGATCGCGTGGTGAAGCGATGGCCCAGCGCTTCGAGTTCGCGGCGGAGTTCGCGGAAATTGGAAATCTCGCCGTTGAAAACGACGACGACGCGCCCGTCCTCGCTCGCGATGGGCTGATGTCCGCCCGGCAGATCGATAATGCTTAGACGGCGCGAGCCAAGCGCGATGCGCGGCGCGAGCAGGCGGCCGGAATCATCGGGGCCGCGATGTCGCAGAGCGGACAGCATCCGCTCGAGCATCGGCCCGGCCGCTTCGGCCTTTTCACCCGCAATGCCGCAAATTCCGCACATACCTTATCGCTTCGTTTTCTCCTGACGCGCGCCGCGCTCCCCGTCACGGGTGGCCGATCGATTGCCCCGGCCAAACCGCCTCAGAGAGGAGGCGCACATCCCAGCTGGAAGGCTTGAAGATATACAGCGGTGTTTGTTCAGAATGTTTCGCCGCTCCCTGCGTTTGGGAAGCTGTCTTAATCGGCCGACCCAGAATACATGGCGGATGTTGCGCTTGTAAATCAAGAGCGGCGCGGAGCGTGACGTGCGCCGCAAGTCGTTACCAGGAAGGAAGATGTAACTTGGTAGTGAACGACTAGCCGGCCCATTCCGGTCCAGGTCATCGGGCTCAGTACTTGCGGGCTTAACCCCGGAAATCGAGATTCCGGGCAGTGTTTGTCGAGGGATCGGTCGCGTGAAGCTGGCCGTGTGTCCCGCTCAGGCGCGCTGTTCGGCGTAGATGATTTCGAGTGCCTCAACCGCCTTTTCGAGAGACAGCTCCTCGGCCACGGCGCGGCAGCCGGCACGGAGCCGATTGCGCAGATCGGGATCTTCCGTCAATCGGCGCAGAGCCTCCGCGACGGCCACTTTTTCCCTCGGAACGACGAGGCCGGCGCGCTGGCTGACCAGCGAATGGATGCCGCAACGATCGGTCACGACGACCGGCACGCCGCTCGCGACGGCCTCGGCCGCGGCATTGGCGAAATTTTCATAGGAGGAGGGCAGGGCGAAAAGATCGGCGTCCGCCAGCGCCGCTTTTTTTTCCTCGCCGTAAAGCGCGCCGGTGAAGCGGACGCGCGAGGTGACCCCGCACCGCCCGGCGACGCTCCGCAAGTGGTTCAGGTAGCCCGGTTCGCCTTCGGGACCGGCAATCACCAGCGTGCCTCGTTCGGGCATGGCGTCGGCGAAGGATTCGATCAGCAAGTCGGCTCCCTTTCTCGGAATCAGCCGGCTGAGAAAGAGGACGAGCGGCTCGCCGGGCGGAATCTGCCAATGATTGCGGAAGGTACCTGGCGGAGGGAGCGTTTCGTATTCGGCGAGATCGACGGGGTTGTAGCGGAGGCGAATGCGTTCGGGGGAAATTCCTCCTTCGACAAGATCTTCTCGCTCGATTTCGGAAGTGACGATCATCCGGCCGGCGCCGGCGATCATCCGGTTTCCGAGCACTCGCCGCCAGACGGCTTTCAGGAAGAAGCCGCGGTCGATCGGGCGGTACATTCCCATCGGCTCGATCAGATAGGGAATCGTGCGGCGCGCGGCCTGCCAGGCCATTGCCGGACCCAGCAGATCGTAGAGGCCGTAGATGTGGACGATATCAAAATCGTCGAGACGCGCGCGGCAGAAGGATGGCAGGCGCGGATTCACGGTGAGAGCGCGGAAGCTGAAGGTGGTCGGGAGATAGATGGTTTCGACGTTTTCCTCGATCGATCGCCAGCCCCACCGGTTTCTTTCGCCCAGGTCGTTGCGGCGCCCGCGGCCCAAATCGGCGGTGAGCACGGTGACGCGGTGGCCGCGCGCCGCGAGGCCGCGCGCGAGTGCACGCACCTTCACCGCCGGCCCTCCGCGTTCGAGGAACGGGGCGTAGGATTGCGTGACTTTCAGGATGCGCATGGGCGCTCGGCGCCGGCGCGGCGTTCAATCGTCATGGGTCTCGAGGAGGGCGACGAGGCCCTCGCGAAACTGTTCAAATCCGTGCTGCATCTCGGTTTTCCGGCGGCCGGCTTCTCCCATTCGTTGTCGCAGGCCATCGTCGGCGAGCAGAGCGGCGAGGCGCGATTCGAGCGCCGGCACGTCGCCGTAGTTCACGAGGAAACCGGTTTCTCCGTCGGCGACGACTTCGGTGGCGCCGCCGCACGCGGCGCCGACCACGGGCCTCGCCGCCGCCATCGCTTCGAGGTACACGATGCCGAAGCCCTCCTGCCGGCTGGGCATCACGAAAACATCGGCAGCCTCGTAACAGGGGCGCAGCGATCCCGACCGGCTTCCCGGGAAAAGAACGCGGGCGGCCACGCCGCATTCCGCGGCCAGTTTTTCGAGTGCCGGACGGCCGTCGCCGTCGCCGATCACGACGTAAAAGAGGGTGGGGAAGGATTTCAGCAAACGCGGCAAGGCGCGAATCACCGTATCGACACCCTTGCCCGGCTCAGAGGCCAGCAGGCGCGCCACCGTCAACAGCACCCTGCTTCCCGGGGGCACGGGCCATTGCGGCGGCTCGCCGTTTGGCGCGGAATGGCGCGGATCGAGCGCGGGCGAGAGCACCGCGATTTTCTCGTGCGCGACTCCTTGCACTTTCGCCGTCGCTTCCGCGGTGTGCCGGCTCACAGCGACGATGCCGTCGGCTCTCCTCAGCGCCGCGCGGCGCGCCAGCGGCAGCGGTTCCCACACTTCCATTCCATGCACGGTGACCCAGTATCGCGCCCGGCCCTGAAGGAGTTTCATCCACAACGCCAGGGGGCCAAGATTCACGTGGCTGGTGAAGACGAGTTGCGTTTGGCGCGCGCGTAGGGTCAGGTGGGCCAGCAGCCCGGCCTTGTTCCGCGCGAAGCCCTGGAAATGATACGAGCGCCCGGCGACTTCGAACGCTCCGTTGCCGGAGGGATCGTTCAAGGCGACGAGTTCACAGCGCAGGCGGTTCCGCGCGGCAAATTCGTCGAGCGCCGCGCCGGCGTGACGGCTCACCTGCTGAATGCCGCCGACGGCGGTCAGCTCGGGAAAGACGCCGAGAATCAGATCCCGCGCCATGCCGATCCACGATCCTCCGCCGATTTCCTGGAGGCTCTTCCGGTCAAAGCCAGATCGAAAAGCTGCTTCATCTGTTCCGCGTTGGCATCCCAGGTGAACCGCCGTGCCGTGAGCACGGCTTGTTCGGAGAGCCCTCGCCGCAGCGATCCGTCATCAGAAACCTGCCGGATCAGACGGGCCAGTTCATCCGCGTCGTCGGGATGTTCGAGGACCAGGGCGTCGCGGCCGTCGGTGACGATTTCGCTTGCGCCCGCCTTCCGGCTGACGATGACGGGCAGACCCGCTCCCATCGCCTCGAGGGGCGGCAGGGAGAAGGTGTCTTCGAGAGAGGGAGCCACGAGGAGATCGGCGGCCGCATAGTAGAACTCGACATCCTCGCGGCTGGGCAGCAAGGTAACGGGCACGGCGCCCGGAGCGCTCCAGGCGCGCCGGTAAGGCGCCGGATCATCCTCGCCGCGAATCAACAGCCGCAGTTCCGGCCTCCCGAGCTTCCGCATCGCCTCCCACAGGCAATCGAGGCCTTTCCGTTTCCAGTCGTTTCCCACGAGCAGGATGGCGAATGCCTCCGGCGGCAGCCCGAGTTGCCGGCGCGCCGCGGCCCGCATGGCCTGCCGGCGCTCGGGATTAAAGCGGGCGAGGTCGATGCCATGATAGGCGACCGGCACATCGCCATTTATTCGGTAAAACCGGTCCAGGTCTTCGCGCGTCTTTCTGGAAATTCCTACGAGCAGCACATCGCTCCGCGTGTATAGCCGGCGCTCGAGGGCCATGATCAAGCGATAGTACAGCCGGCGGTGAATCAGCCGCGGCCAGGATTGGACCGGGTTCCGCGCCAAACGCAAAGAGGGGCGCACGTAGCGGAAGAATTCCGCGAAGACGATGTGAATCTGGATGATGCCGGCATCGAGGCAGTTGATCCCGGGCGAGTAGACCAGATCGAACAGGCGGCCGCTGCTGCGGCGTTCGCTCCACCGGCAGACATGATTGGCCGCGAACCAGAAGAGAAATTTCGCCAAGTGCGGACCGGGGATTTCCGGCACGCGGTGCCAGGCGATCTCGCTGAGATCGGTGTCCTTGACGCGAGAGCTGAAGAGGTGAATTTCGAAGTCTCGCGCCAGGCGTTCGAGCTGCTCGGCCAGGCAGCGCTCGGTGCCGTGGCGCTTGTCCACGAAGGGAGAGACGACGGCGATGCGGGCCTTGGGCACTCGGTCGTTTCCGCCGGCAGGTTGCCAGCTTATCCTACGCGCACGGGTTCGGTCGCATGCTCGGCCGCCGGCACGGCGAACGCACGCGGTCCGGTTGGCTCTGCAAGCGTGGGCAGCCGGAAAAGAACGCCCACGAACGTCCATAAGTAGGCGTTGATAATGTAGTTCTGATACGTCGTTACAGAGCCCCACGTGAATGGCAGAAGCACCCAGAAGATGAACCATAGGATCGAGAACGCAACCGGATAAAGCGGTGTGGATGCGAGGTGTTTGGTGACTTTCCACCCGGCAGCGAGCAGAGTTACGGCCATCGTCACCCACAGGAGCGGTCCCAGAATTCCCCATTCGATCATCATGTCGCCAAAGCCGTTTTCCACCGGGTGCGCCGGGGGAGGGGGAGCTTTCAGCAGTTCGGTGACGTACTGTACGCCGAGCGACGCGGTGCCCGTTCCGTAGCCCCACTGCCAGCCCTGGTATTCGAGGACCTTCTCGAACTCATCGAGCGGGTAGCTGCCGGTCCGGATGCCAAGCTGATAGCTGGAGCTGTCGGGCCAGAGCATCTCGTAATAGTAGGTCCACCATGCCCCCGCCAGATTGGGATACAAGAAGAAGAAAAGGAGCATGCCCGCCGCCAGCGCGACCATGCTCCTTCGCATGATGTTCCCCAATCGCGCGCTGATCCACGGCTGTTTCCTTGCTCCCCACAACAATCCGATGCCAATCCCCACCAAGGTGAGCAGAGCGTAGACGAGCGCGCCCTTGGATCCCGAGAGGAAGATCGCTATTCCCAGAATTCCCAATGTCAGGTAGGCAAGTCTGGCCGGCCGTCGACGGAAAATCTGGTAAGCGACAACTCCCAGAGTCAATGTGCCCATCAAGGCCAGGTAATTGGCGTAGCGGCCCTGGCTCACGAACACCGACGGTGGTGCGCTGAGCACGTGGGTGAGGCCCGGCGCGTATCTGACCAGATGGCCAAGCGCGACGAATTGAGGCGCAAGGTCCACCGGGTTCAGGAACGTCTTCCAGCCGAGTCCCTGGATAATGCCCACGAGCGCCACGACGATGGCCGTCTTCAGGCTGAAGGAGACGAACCGATCGAAGTCGTCCTGCGTGCGCAGCAGCGCGTAACCGAGGAAGATCAACGGCACGTAGTAAAAATCGATTTTCATCCCCAGCAGACCGTAAAAAATGCTGGTCGACCGGGGGTTGAAAACCTGCGCCAGCGCCAGGCTGAACAACGCCACCAACGGAACCCAGAACTTCGGGCGAAACAGCTTCTCCCTCCCGCGCATGACGCCGACGAAGAACGCGGCGTAAACCACGGCCAACAGCACGTCCTTGACGAAATAAATCATCATGAGGTTGCCGAGGTATTTGCGGAACAGGTCTTCGAAAGTGAGCCAGAAGAGAAACAGCAGGATTCCCATCCGCCAGCGAACCAGAACCGCCAGCGCGACGGCAATGCCGATCAACTCGCCAACGTGCAGGCCGAGTCCGCGGATGCCCTCGCCCAGCATCCACTGCCCCATTTCGTAAGCCAGGAAAATCGCGCCGACCAGAACGGCGGCGCCGACCACTTTCGGGCTCGCTCGCGGGCCGCGAAATTGCGGACTCATGAAGAGTGATCCTCCTGGTCTGACAAAACCCCTCCAAGAAATCTTCGCGAAACGTCTCGCGGGCTCACCGCACGAGTCCCGCCCGGGTGGCCGCCCCCGCGGCCCGCAGGAGAACCACTCCCATTCCGAAGCGAGAGGCGCGTCACTCGCCACGGTCGTTGAAAACGGGGACCCACTAGTCTACCGCGAAGGGTAGTATCGCGTGGAGTTCGGCTCTTCGGTTGGGACGTAGTGGTTATTGTGCCTGCGGCGGCGCGAAGGGGTCCTCGGTCCCAATTGCACACCTGGGCGGGGCGGGCTTCCGGTGCAGGCGCGAGCGGGGAACGATTCGGGTGAGGGCGTGCCGGGGTTGGCCGGCTAGGGCGCGGCCGGCGTCTCCGCGGGCTGGGCGAAGATATGCGCGGTGATTCCTGGCGCATCGATCCAAGTGACCCGATACCCCAACTCGATCAAAAGCGCCAGGGCAGGGTGGTCGTCCCGCACGGTGTCCGTCGCGTGAAGTTCGATGACCATGCGGGGGCGGTGAAGTTCAAGAACGCGTCTCGCGCCCTGGAGCACGTCTGCCTCCGCGCCCTCAACGTCCATCTTCACGAAGTGGATTGGCGAGCCGGACTCCGATCCCCAGTCGTCAAGCGAAACGGCGGGAACCGTCAATGCCTCCACGCCCTCTCCCGGCCGGACGGACTTTGCGATCAGGCTGGGCTCGTGATTCGGAGATTCGAGACGCACATCGCCGGACCGGCCGGCTACCGCTTCGCGCCGAAGGATCACGTTGTCCAGCCCGTTCAAGTGGACGTTCTCTTCAAGGATTTGGAAGTTCGGCGGGAAAGGCTCGAATGCGACCACTTTCCCATTTGGGCCGACCAGCTTCGAGAGGAGCAGGGTGTAGAAGCCGGTGTGAGCCCCAAGGTCGAGGGCGATCATGCCCGGGGTGACGCTCCGGCGAAGTGCGTCGACGACCTCCGGCTCCCAAGTGCCATACACGAAGCTGCGATTCCGATTCCAATCCACGCGCATGCGGTAGCCGGTCAGCGGACCTGCGCACGGAAGAACGGGATAGCGCTCGCCTGGGAGGCGGTTGAACAGTTTGTGGACGATGCTCGCGAGGGTACTCGGTGACGAGCCATCGCCGCGCAGGGCCAACCACGCCCTGCGCGGCATGTGCCCGACCAGCCAAGTTGTTACCCGTTGCACTCGCATGGGGGCGTGTCCATTCTCCTCGTTAGCCGAGTATGAGGGGGACGCGCCCCCACGGGCACTCCTTATACCACTTCCTCGTGCCCGGCGGCCTGACTGGCCAGGGCCCGCCGCCGGCCCTCGCTCAGCCTAGTTCGGATTTCCGAAGCAGGCGTAGTTGAAGGTAAGCGTGGCGGCAGCCGACAGGTTGACGGTCACACTGCTCGTCGAGGTCGTCACCCACCAGGTGGTGCTGCCCGGATTCGAAGTGGGCGATGCGACGCAGACCGGCGCGCTGTTGTAGCTGCTTCCGAAGGACTGCGAGCCACTGGCGGCCGAGGAGATGGAGATCTGCCCCACATGGCCTCCGCAAGTCGTCGCCAGACAAACGGCGCCGTTCGTGTCCGGGAACAAGTAGGTACGGTTCGCCGTGAGCGCCGTGTGGTCCAGCGTCGCGAAGTAGTTGTCGCCCGATCCGCCGAAGGCGAACGGGTGGCCGCGCAGGGTGGTTTCGACCGGTGGATTGACACCATCGGGGAAGCTGGCGAGATTCTGAGCGATGTCGGCGGCCTCGTTGTCGGAGATTTGGCCGCCGGGAACATGAATCTCGACGGGTGCGAAGAACTGCATTTCCACGGTCGGGCTGAAATTGCCCGTGAAGTTCGTCTGGCAAGTGCCACCGGTTGTCACCTTCACTGCCGCTGAAGCCCATTCCCACTGACCATCCCCTTTGATGAAGCCGCCGAGATACTGGCTGCCGTAGATGGGGGTCGTGACGCAAGGGGAGGCAAGGTTGACCGAGAGGGCATTTCCTCCGGGATACGGGCCTCCTGCCGGGGCTCGAAACCATCCTCCAACGATCACATAATCTCCAACGGCGTAAGTCTTGTTCCCGTTGTCGAAGATTACGCTGGGCTGATACGAACCACCCGTTTGCGAGATATCCAGCGCCGAGGCGGAGGCGCCATCCGGGCCGGTGACGTAATTCTTGGTGACGGTGCCATCGCTCTGAATGGTCCAGGAAGAAGGCAGCGTCGAAACAAGATTTGCCCACCGGCTTGCGACGGGAGAGAAGAGCCGTCTCGCGGCATCAACCTGCCCGTAAACGCGCCCTCCGACAAACCCTACTTGACCGGTCGCCGAGGGGTCCTGCGTGATATTTTGAAAATTTTCCTGATACTGGCTGAGGATGGTCATCGGCCCGGATACGTTTATATCCTGGCCCTGAACATTGGAAACGATGGTTGAACTAGAAGGACCAACGGAGTTAGTGCTGAGGTTGTCCACCTTCACCGCATAGGTGGGATGCACCGTCGCATCGGAGACGGAAACATCGTTGATCCGGTACATGCCCGAAGACATGTTTCCGGCTGTTGTGGTGATCCAGATGGCGGGACTACCGTCGTTTTCGTTCTCCGTCGTGAGGTCATTGACTGTCAGACTTCCGCCTTCCTGACAGTTTCCATAAAAGTGAATGCCGCCGTTGTCCGCCACGTTGTGATCCAGGAAGATCAGACCGGACTGCGCGGTGCAGCTTCCAGCCGTGCCCGGGTCGACGACGAGGGCCTGGTGCTGGTCGGACTGCGCCGGGGCAGAGCTGTCGGCCGCAAAGATGCTGTGCTGGAACCAGATCCAGAATGAATTGGAGCCGATATCCACCGCCGGTCCCGCGGTAGCATTCGACTCCGCCGTAAACTGCACGTCCTTGAAGGAAATTCCGGTGCCTCCCGTTCCGGTCTGACGATTGCCGGAAGTGCTGATGCCGATTCGGAGAGCGTTCGAGGCGTTCGGTGGGAAGTAGAGATTCTCGAAGTCCAGCGGCACCTCCGTTCCCGAGAGCCACAGGCCGGGCAAGTTGGCCGTGGTCCCCGAGCCGCAGTTCAGGTTGACGCCCGCTTCGCCGGGAGCGTTGGATACCCAGGTTGTAACGCCAACGCCGACGATACGCAGCGGATGGTAGGCGACGATCCAGCCGGAAGGCGGGTTCGTGTAGGTAGGATCGAGACCCCCGACAAGCCACAATCCCTGCCCGGCAACCGGGCCGCCGCATGAGGAGTTCGCCGCGACATAGATCGTGCCGCCGCTCGCTCCGGATTGCTGTTCCAGTTCCGAAACCGCCGCATACAACGTTTGCTTCGCTGAGCCCCACGACAGGCCATCATTCGAGTCCGAGCCGTTCGGCGAAACGTAGAGCAACGCATCGGTATTCTTTGCCTCGGTGGCGACGGTGCGGCCGTTCACCGTCAGCGCGCCGGTCAGGTTCAGCGTGCCGGCGGTGATGGAGGTGAACGTCGCATTCGACATCGAGCAGTTCGACGGATCGCAGGGCAGGAAGACGTTCATCGTCCTGGTTGCGACGCCCGCGCCGTAAATCTGCACGACGTAATGTCCCGGCGCGGCCCAGAAACCGTAATTGCCCAGCGAATCGGCCTGCATCGGGTTCGCCAGCGGCTGCGTCAGCGCCTCATCCGAATAGATGGTGGCCAGCGGCGAGCATGGCGCCGTGCCGGCCGACGCGCCGGCCGCGCAGACCGCGATGTTCGCCGAGGCGACCGGTCCTCCGCGCGGCCCGAGCACGATATTGTCGTAGCGGACGCCCTGCGCCCGCAGCAAGGTTGTGGGGCCCAGCAGAATCCACAAAAACACAACCACGAGACCGCCCCAACGCCCCGTGCGTCCGGCCATCCTGATGACGGCCCATCGGTCAGAAACCCTTTTCACGCTCACACATCCTCCTCGTATCTTTCCTGATCGTTCTGCCGCCATTTCTCGTCGTCACCGCTGGCGGCGGTTGCAGGACTGCCTGCCACCACAGTCTTGGCCTGCCGGAGAATCCGTGCAAGCGCAACGCCTACGTAAACAATGGGCGAGGGCCGGCCACAGGTTGCATGCTGCCCCGATCGGCCAACGCGGGCCGGATGTGTGCGGGGCGGGTGGGAGGGCGTTTCGGCGGATGCGAGAGGCGCGCGCCGGAGGGCGTTCTGATGGGGAGATTCGACGTTTGGGAGCGGAGCTATTTCATCAGCGAACGGCACAGTCGCAGATGTTCCTCGATCCTCCGCTCGACCTGGAACTGATGGAGCGCGCGGTCGCGGGCTTCCTCGCCCAGCCGGCGGGCAAGCGGGGGATCCTCGATGATTCGTCGCAAGCACTCCGCGAGCGCGGAAACGTCTCCGGCCGGGAACTTCAATCCAGCGCCATTCACGACTTCGCCCAGACCGCCGATATCGGCGGCGACCACCGGCCTTCCGCGCATCATCTGCTCGATGGCGGCCATTCCCGCCGTCTCTTCCCACACCGACGGCATCACAACGCCGGTAACGTCGGCCGTCTCCCGCTGAAGATCCTCGGGACCGAGCATGCCGGTAAACGTCGTGCGGTCCTGCAGTTCGTGGGCTTTCACGGCGGCCTCCAGATTTGCCCGCTCCGGACCGTCGCCGATGAACTTGAGACGAAACGATAGCCCGTCGCGCTTGAGACGGGCCGCGGCCTGAACCAGCAGGGGCAGCCCCTTCTCGGTCACGAATCGTCCGACGTAGGCGAAGCAAACGGGAGAATCCTGCGTGTTGGCGGCAGGTGCGCCATGTTCGCGAGGGACCGTGGCTGACGTGCCGTAATAGATCAGGGTGGAGTGGGGCAGCTGCAGCCTGCGGCGGACGTGATCGGTGACCGCAACGTTGGTTGCGGCGCGGCGAGAGAGCCAGAGCCGCGGGAACCCCAGCAGCCACATCCGGAAGCTGGTCGACTTCCCAAGCCCGGCATTGCAGCGCAGGCACTCCTGGTGGCGTCCGGCCAGGAAGTGCCCTGGACAGACCGTCCGGTCCGGTTGGTACACGAGCAGGCCGTTGGGGCAGATCGCCTGATACATATGGTGCTCGACGACGACCGGTTTTCGCAGCAAGAATGCGAGGAACATCGGCAGCAGCGCCGGACCGGCGAGATGGATCACGTCGTGTTCCCGGATCAGATGGACGAGCGCGGCGATGCCTGGACGCCGGAGAACGGGGTAGGGCAGCGCGTTGTCGTCGAACGCGCCCGCGGGCGTTGCCGTCACAACGCAGGGACGATGGCCCTTCCCGGCGAAACCCTGGGCCATGCTTGCCACCAAACGCTCCACGCCGCCGACCGATGGGAGGAAATAGTGTGAATAGATCAGGATCTTCATCGCAGCCTCAACGGGCGCCCGTTCCCGGTCCGGCGCCCGGGATGCTCTCGCCCCGCGCGGCGGTATTTCCCGCCGGCTTTCCGCCGGCCCGTTCAACCGCTTCCACGAGGCGGTCGACGTTCAATTCGGGCGACCAGGCCGCGATTCTCTCGCGGGCGGCCTCGCTCATCCGGGCGCGGCGCTCCGGATCGCCGAGCAGGTCGCGCAACAATTCAGCCAATTTCTCCACGTCGCCCGCCGGGTATACGAACCCCGTTCGGCCATCGTCAATCAGATCGAATCGCGCACCAACGCGGTCGGTGACCACCGGAACGCATCCGCACAGCATGGCTTCGTTCACCACCACGCCGAACGGTTCGTATTGCGACGGCAGAACCAGCACGTCCGCGGCTCGATAGACCTCCGGCAACGCCGACTGATTCACGAATCCCAACAGTCTCACATGTTCGCTCGCGCCGAGCTTCTCGCTTTCCTCTTCGATGGCGCCACGCAGCGGGCCTTCGCCGGCGAAGAGCAGGTAAGACCCGTTTACTCCCGCGCGCACAAACGCCTGAAGAACGTCGAGCGGCCGCTTCCAAGGCTGCAATTTTGCCGAAAACACAACGACCGGCGCATCGGCTGGGATACCCCAACGGGCTCGCACCGCCGTTCGGTCCACTTGCGCGGCAGCCTGTTTCCAGCGGTCGTTGTCGACGACGTAAGGCGCCAGCGCAATGCGCTCCCCGGGGATGCCGAGCGAGCGCATCAGCGCGACGCCGCCCGAAGAAGGCACGATCGCGACATCGGCCAGGCGGAACAGCCTCGGCCACATCCTTCGTTTCACCGCCGTCTTCCAGCCGCGCGCGTTCCGTGGCGCGAGTTCGTGCGCATCGGTGCCGAAGAGGACCGGCGTTCTGCTCGTCTTTGCCGCCAGGACGGCGATCCAGAACGTCGCATAGACGTAACCGGTGTAGATCGCCACCGCGTCGAATCCGCCGTTGCGAATCAGCTTCGCCACGCCCGGATTCACCAGGCCCCAGAACCGCTCGAGTCCCGGCCGAGGAGAACGATTCGGCAGTTCGACCCAGGGATAGCCGTCGAGCAGCGGAATGTCCCAGGCGATTTCGCGATCGAAGCCCGGATCGTAGCCCGGCTTCGCCCCTTGCAGGCTGCAGTAAGCTACCTGGATCTCCGAAACGCGGATCCCAGGCCATCAGGCGGAAGACGGGCGTGCTGTATTGCGTTGGATGCGAACAGAGCAGCAGCACGCGATATCTGCGTTCAGTCATTGGCCAGCGCTTCGACGAACCGGCCGGCGATCCGGTCCCAGGAGAAATATTCGGCCTGCGCCCGCCGGTTTCGTTCGCGCAGATCGAGCCGGAGCGTCTCGTCGACGAGCACGCGCTCGAGCGCCGCGGCCAGCGAGTCGTTGTCGCCGGGAGGCACCAATACTATGCCCGCCGTGCTCAACGGAAACGCCCTTTCCGGATCGCCGTAGCCGACAACCGGCACGCCGCAGGCGATTCCGGCGATCACGCTGCCTCGATGGCCGAGAATTTCACCGCGCACGAAGAGCAGCGCATCGGCCCGGCAAAGCTCGCGCGCGACGTCCTCGGCGGGCAGCAACCCGAGTATCGAAAGATCGATCCCGGCCCCGTCGAGCGATCGCTCGAAAGCGGATCGACTCTCCCGGGAACCGCGGCCGATCACAACCAGGCGGACGCCGGGCACGCGGGACGCGACCTTCCTCATGGCTGCCGCTATGGCCGTGATTTCCCCGGCGCCCGGCTGGCCGCCCGTCACGCCGTACACTCCGACGGTCCTGCCGCTGCTCGCCTGGCCCTCATGTTCGGCGCAATCGCCCGCCGGTGCGGTTATCTTCGGGGTGGGTAGATTCGCGCCAATCGGAATGAAAACGGCGCGGTTGGCGGCCGCCCGGAGCCAGTGAACCCGTTCCGGAAGCACGGGGAAAACGCTGCGCCTGGCGAGGGAAACCACGCGGCGCATCGTCCAGAACTGGCAAGCCCGGCGCACGCGATCCACGACTCTCGATCCCGGGTAGGCGGACCAGTCATGAAACACGACGGCCACGCGCGCGCCGCGCAGAGCGAGCGCGGCCATGACCGCGACCGCTCCGAAGGGAAATCCCCGGCGAGACCAGGAAAGCGCCGTGTACTGAACCAGAACCCAGCGATCCTTCCAATCGCCAGCCGCCCTCCAAAGCTCGCGCAAGCCGCGAATCCAGCCCCGTTCTGCCCACCGCATCCGCGCCAACTTCATCGGGATTCCCTGCCGTCCCAGCGCCTCGGCGAGAAACTCGCAGTAGTCCCGCAGGGCGTCGGTTGGCTCGTCCTGGTGTCCAACCAGCGCGGTCCATCCGGTTTGGGGCGTTTCGGTCATCGCGCAGGTTCGGCGAGAATATGCACGGGGAATTCGCCTTCGGGCTTGAGCAGGTTCACCTGGTAGCCGGCTTGCCGGAACAAGGACCGGAGCTCCTCGAGATTCTCCGGTGAGTGGACCTCGCAGATCACCGACGGCCGTTTCGTCGCCAACAGGCCAAGAGCGCCGCGAAACACTCCCACCTCCGCTCCTTCCACGTCGCACTTCACCACATCCGGCGCGGGCGCCGTGCGGGCGAAATCGTCCAGAGTGATCGCGGGAACACGAACGCAATCGCCCAGCGGCTCGCTGGAACCTTCGATCACGTGCCCCACCATCCGATCCGGCGAACCCAGGCCTTGGTCAAAAGTGACCTCGCCGATTTCCGACCATACAGCCGCTTCGACCACCGTTACCTCGGCCAGAGCATTCCGCTCGATCGTGCGTTTCAGGCGCGAAACGACGTCCGGCGCCGCCTCGAAGGCGTAAATTTTCGCCGACCCCTCGCCAAACCTCGCCGCGAGCAGCGCGAAAAAGCCGGCGTTCGCCCCGACGTCGTAGAAAACCTTGCCGGGGCCAAGCCGCTGCCGGAGAATTTCCTGCACGCCAGGCTCGCGATCCCCGCGACGCAGATCGCCGGCACTGCGCGCATCCAGAAGGATCCAGAGGCCGCGCGCGGGCCCTTTCTCAATCGTGCTCCAGACCAGGCTTCCGTGAGGCAGCAAGCGATTGCCTATCTTTCGAAGCCACATTCCGAGCAGCGGCACCGCGGCAAGGCGCGAGGCGACACCGGAGAATTCCAGCCGCAAGCGCGCGAGCAGAGGATTCCCGGAGGACATTTCCTTCACCGCCCCGGCTCTCGCTCTGGCGTCGAACCGTGCCGCTGTCCGGTCCAGGGCGTACTCATGCGGCCGGCGGGCGGGCTCAGGCTCATAACCCCACCTCCTCGCAGAAGCGGTTTATCCAGTTTGTTTTTCCCATCGTTTTTTCGATCACCGGCCGGACGTTCGCGAGAACCATTCGCCGGTAGTCCTCGGGCGCCCGCAGCAGATCGGTCGCGGCGGCGTGGAACCGGTCGAGAGAAGCGGGATCGGAAACGATGAACCGATCGAAGGGGCGGCTGCTCGAGAAGCAGTCCGCCGGCGCCGGTGGGAGAAGCAATCACCGGTGTTCCACACGCCAGCGATTCCGCGATCACGTACCCAAAAGATTCGTAGAAGGAGGGGCAAACGCTGAAGTCCGCCGCGTTATAGAGCAAAGGGAGTTGATTCCCATCCGCATCCTGGAACAAACGAATCCGCGGATGATCCAAAAAATCTTCCGGAACCGGACCGCGCAGCGCCACGAGCCAGGAAACCTCCGGCATGCGCCGGATCAGGCCGCGCACGATCGGGAGGTTCTTCACCGGCGAGGCGCTTCCGACGAAGAGCCCGATCCTCTGCGAGGCGGAGAGCCCCAGGCGATGCCGGGCCTCCGCGCGATCGATCGGGCGGAAACGGTCGAGGTCGAGCGGATACCAGACCGTCATCGCGCGATGCCGGAAAAATCGCTCGACCTCGGCGCGGGTCTGGTTCGAGTTGCATAGCACGAGCTTGCCGCGCCCGCTGGCACGCTCGAGGGCCATCGAGTTCCAATACTTGAGATACAGGTAGCCGGGTTGCGAGATGAAGGGGCGAATGGCTTCGGCTTGTCCCCGGTACGTGCCGTGATAGAAGTGGATGAGTTTCACTCCCCGTGGACGTCGCAGCGGGAGGAAGCCCACGTCGCCATGGGAGATGATCGCGGCGACTTCTTCTCCGCCGCGCGTGCGAACAGCCCGCGCGAGGAAGAACTCCGACATCTGCGCCGCCAGTCGATGATCGAACGATCCGACACATTTCCAGAGCCAGGGCGGCCCCGCCGTGCGGAGATCGAGGACTTCGACCGCGTAACCCCTGGTCCGGAGGCTGTCAGCCAACTCGCGAACCGCGTGCTCCGTTCCCCCTTTTTCCCAGACGGGTTGCGCCGCCAGGACAAGAATGCGGCGTTTGGACGGACGATGCCGTTCGCTTGGCGGTAGTGAAGCAACGGCGATGTTGTTATCGTGGGTCACCGAAACCTGCGATCCTTCATGCCGGACTGGAGTGGATGCCGTCGAAGATCCCGCCGAGAATCGCCTGTATCTGGCGAATCTCGGCCATTTCGATACCGCCCGTCAGCCAGAGGCCACCCAGGTAGGCCGGCATCGCCACGGCTACCTTCAGCCAGATCGCGATGGGCGCCAATAGTAACGCCGCCAGGATAACCAGAGCCAGCAAGCATGGCCGAGCTGCCGACCGGAGACCGGAGAGCGCGTACGGCCGAGTTTCGCTGAAGGCGAGAAACATCACGGCCGATCCGATCACGTAGCTGACGTTGGTCGCCCAAGCTGAGCCCATCGCGCCGTAGCGCGGAATCCAAACGACGTTGAGCGCGATGTTGACAATCGCACCGATCGCCGTTGCCAGGGGAAGGTAGCGCTGGAGGCCGCGAGCGACGATGGTGTTGGTGATGACGATCTCGAAAAACACCGCGGCTTCCGACCAGATGAGCACTGCCAGCAGAGGGCCGGAAGCGGCGAATTTCTCCCCGTACAACAGAAGAACCAGAGGCCGGGCGAGCAGGACGACCAAGGGACAGAGAAGGAAAGCGGCGGTCATGAGCAGACGGAAACTCGAGCTGATGTACCGGTGGAATCTCGTTACGTCCTCTCGCCAAGCCCGCGCCAGCAAGGGAAACATTGGCGCCATCAGCGCAACCGGCAGGGTCGTGAAGAGTTCGGTCATGTTGACGGCTACCACATAGGGGCCGAGCCGTGCACCGCCCACCATTTTGAACAGCATCACCTGATCGATGCGATGGTACAGACTCACCGCGAGCGTGCTGAAGGCTATCGGAAGCCCCACGGCCAAATAGCCCTTGATTTCGTCCGTCAGAAGCTTCCAGGGCCCCCTGAGCATCCCGAGGCGGAGCGCCGTTCCCCACAGCAGGGCGACTTCCACGACCGAGCATCCAAGCCGGGCGAGGATGACCGCGGAGAGCGGAGCGCGGAAGAGAGCCAACAAAGCCACGGCCCCGATCCAGAGGAACTGCCGGGCTGCGTTGATGCCCGAGCTGTACCATTGCCTCAGGTCCACCTGAAACACGGTCCCGGCCAGGCGCATCGGAGTCAGAATCAGCGCATCCACCGCCGCGAAAGGCAACAGCCAGCGAATCTGGCCTGTATATCCCGCCAGCGGCGCGACGGCGAGCGCGACCACGGCGGCCACGGTCGCCATCGCGACTCCGGCGACCACGCCCGTCATCAGAATGCTGGCTCCCTCGTCCCGGCGCCGCGAGATTTCCCCCGCCATCACCCACTCGATGCCAAAGCTCGCCACCCAGGAATAGATCGTCAAGTAGGCGTAGATCGCTCCGTACTCGCCCAGAAGCCGAGTGCCCAGATAGCGCGCCAGGATCAGGCCGGCCACCGCGGAAAGGAGCAGGCTGAGCCCTCGGCCGGTCACGATCGTGAGCGCATTCAGAGCGATGCGCCTGCCGGTCCCGGTGGGAGAAGGCGCCGGACGAGTCCCGGCCGGCTGTCCGAGAAGAGGAGGCATTCAGAATCTCCTCGCCAGAGGGAGGCGAAGCCCTCGGCGGGCCCGCGGCGTGGCGTCGAGAAATTCTTCGATCGGCATCAGGGGTTTCCGGGCGCCGGGCTTTCGGACGGCCGAGCTTCCAATCGTTTCACATCCTGCCGCTCGATCTGGCGCATCATGCCACGGCGATTCCGGAAGTAGAGAATCAATTTCCCCGCGGCCTCTTCCGGCACGACTTCGACCTGGTTGTAAGCCACCTGCCGCCAAGACACTGGGCCGCGTGCCGGCACCAACTGTGTTCCCCACTGGAAAATGAATCCCAGATTCCACGCCACGAGCAATGCGACCGCGGCGCAGCTTGCGCGCCACGCCAATTGCCTGCCGGCACTCCAGCGCCGCACCGCGTCGAGCAGTCCCGCCAGGCCGATCAAGAACACCGGGGTCAAGGAAACGAAGAAACGATTGCCGAAGCTCGAGATGCCGTCCCAATCGCCGTAGCAGGCGATCAGATAACAGAACGCCAGGAACACCAGCAGCAGATAGCCGCCCGGATACGGGCTGCGCCGGGCAAGCAGCGCCAGGCCGATGACCGCCAGCGCCAAAAGCGGCGTCCACACAAACAAGCCGTGATCGGCGGAGAACAGCACCGAGCCCAGCGCCGGAGCCTTCCAGGACCAGTTCTGGGAATCGTAGGCCCCGAACGTGAACGGCGTGCCATACAGAATCTCTCGCGTGATGAGCGTCGGCAGGTAGGCGACAATCACCGCCACGGCGAACGCCAGATGGGACGCAAACAGCCGGCCGCATTCCGCCGCCCGTGCCCGGATTTCGGGCAGCAATTTGCCGTAGGCTCCGAGCGCATCGCCGAGCGGCAGGAGCATCAGCACTCCGTTCGGGTAATACACATCCACCATCAAGCCGCCGATGAGGCCGAGCAGAACCCACTGCCGCGGCGTACGCGCCGAACGCGTGCGATGCCAGTACCAGAGGAAGAGCGCGACGGCGAACGCGGCCGGAGCGTGCGCCCAGGAGGGGTTGAAATACATGTAGACGGGCAACGACGATCCGAACCAGATTCCGAGCGTCGCCACCAGCGCCACCGGTTCGCCGAAATACTCCCGCGCCAGCAGAAACGCCAGCCAAAGGGCCAGGAAACCGTAGAAGGCGGTCGCGAGCGCCATGGTTACGAGATACGGTCTCGAGTAGCCGTTGGCGGGGATGTGCCAGCCCAGATGGTCGAGCCCCAGCACGACGCCGTGAACCACGATCAGAAACGGCGCCCAGAGCATCGAGGAGCCCACGGCGAAATGATTGCCGACGTGCCCATTGGCGGTGAACTGGCCGGCTTTGAGGTGACCTTGGGCGTCGACGCGACTCAGGAGAAAAGATGGATTTCCATGCAGCCACTCGTTCCGGAAATTCAGGTCCCCGCGGATCAACAGCGCATGAACGTAGGCGTAGTAGCCCACGCCGTCGCCGCGCACCCAGGGATTGACGAGCGGCAGCGTGACGAGCCACAGCAGAACCAACAGCTTCGTCGCCCGGAAAGAGAAAAGCCCCGACTGCCTTGCCGCTTTCATCCGTCCCGCGACCCTTGGCCCGTTCCCGCCGCAACCTCCACCGCTGGTTCAGCCACAGCCACGGGCTTGCGGAACAGCGCGATCAGCGACAGCGAAGGCAACGGCAGCCAGCGGTCCACGATCCGGAGCAGCGGCGTCAGCAGGTTCAGCAGTTTCATCTGCCAAAGCCCGAAGGTGCGCCGTCGCATCACTTTCCCGTTCAGCCACCAGGCTGGAACTCCCGTGCGGTTGAATCCGATAATCCGCTCGCATTCAAAACCGGCCTTGGTTCCGACGGCACGCAGCTGGGCCGGCGAATAGCGGCGCCGGTGTCCCAGAACTTCATCGAGCGTGCCGTAGAGCCAGCGGCCCTGTGGCACCAGGATGATAGCCCGTCCGCCCGGAGCGAGGACGCGGTTGATGTTCCGCAGGATGTTCTCATCGTCGTCGACGTGCTCGACAACGTTCAAGCAGACCACGGTGTCGAAATCGCGCTCCTTCGGATACGTATCGAGCGAGCAGCCGTCGGTATTCTCGACCTGCAAATAGGGCCGGCTTTCCCGAAGTTTTTCGAGGCCGGCGACGTAGAGGGGATTGAGATCGGTCGCGCAATAGAACTTGCGGGGAACCAGATTCACGGTCAGGTTTCCCGTTCCCGCACCGATCTCGAGCACGCGCTGGCCGACCCACGGCCGGATCGTATCGGCCATCCAACGGGAGAACCGCGGCGCGCGCGCCAGCCGCTCGAGAATCTCCCCGCCATGCGGATCGTCGACGTAGACGCGGTCGGAAATGGCAAAGTGCAGGATCGCGCCGAGCGCCTTGACCCCGTCGCGCCATCCGATTTTTTTCCCTTCCTGGTAGCTGCGGCCGGCGTAGCGGATCGGCACCTCGAAGACTCGCGCGCCGCGTTTGGCCAGCTTGATCGCGAGTTCCGGCTCGATGCGGAAGTCCCGGCTTTCGAGCGGAATGCTGCGCAACAGGTCGGTCCGGACCATCTTGTAGCAGGTTTCCATGTCGGTCAGGTTCAGATCGCAGACCAGGTCGCAGAGGAAGGTCAGCAGGTGATTGGCCAGGGCGTGACGGTAGAAAAGGACCCGGCGGAAATCGCTTGAAAGAAAGCGGGAACCGAAGACCGCATCGGCCTGCTGCTCGAGAAACAGCGGGATCATTTTTTTCAGGTCTTCGGGAAAATATTCGAGGTCGGCGTCGTGAATCACCGCCAACCCGGTATCGGCGTGCTCGAGCGCCGTCCGAATTCCGCCGCCCTTTCCCTGATTCCGGTCGTGTCGCAGGAAAACCCATTCGAAGTGGGCCGCCCAGGGGCGCGCTTCCAGAGAGCGGCGGAAGCGCTCGATCGCGGCCGGTGTTCCGTCGCGCGAGCCGTCGTCGACGACGATCACCTTCACTCTCGACAGCAGCGGACACTGGCCCAGCGTCTCCAGCCGGGCGAGGCTCGCCTCGACCAGATACTCCTCGTTATAGACCGGCACGAGCACGGCCAGCGTTGTCGTCTCGCTCATCCTCGTTTCCCGCTTATTCTATCTTCGCCGCCGTTTTTGTTCCCGGGAGGAGTTTCGCACGAGAGGTTGGCCGATGAGCCACGGGCCGGTCCCTGCGCCCGAGGGGCGTCGAGCGGCCCTTCGAGAGGGAAGGCCGCCCGCCGGCGGCCGAACAGGAAGGGCCTGTCAGTTTTCTGGGCGGGAGATCGCAATTGCCTTTCAGGCTTGGAGCGGAGCGTTTGCCGCCACGGCATCGGCCCGCCGCTTTTCTTCAAAGTACGAGACCACCCGGTCGACGATCTCCGACAGCGGCGTGCGAGGCGCGAATTCCGTCAGGCGCTCCAGCTTTTCGAGCGAAGGCACACGGCGGACCATGTCCTCGAAGCCGGGCTCGTAGGCCTCGTCGTACGGCACGATTTTGATCGGAGAATCGCTTCCGGTCCGCTCCTTCACCAACTGGGCCAGACCCGCGATCGTAACCTCCTGCCGGCTCCCGATGTTCACCACCTCTCCCACGGCGCGATCGGTCGACATCAACCGGACGATCGCCTCGACCGAATCCTGAACGTAGCAGAAGCAGCGGGACTGCTGTCCGTTGCCGAAGACGGTGATCGGACGGCCGTCCAAAGCTTGCTGGACGAAATTCGGGAGCACCATTCCGTAACGTCCCGTCTGCCGCGGCCCGACGGTGTTGAACAGGCGGCCGATGACGACCGGCTGCCGCTTCTCTTTCCAGTAGGAAAGGGCCAGGAACTCCTCCACCGCCTTTGAAGCGGCGTAACTCCAGCGCGCCTTCGTCGTCGCCCCCAGCACCAGATCGGCGTCCTCGGCGAAGGGAACGTTCACATTCTTTCCGTACACTTCCGAAGTGGAGGCGCAGAAGACCGGTTTGCGCTTCTTGCAGGCGGCCTCGAGAACCATCTGCGTTCCGTTGACGTTCGTCTCGATCGTATGGACGGGACTTTCGATGATCAGCCTGACGCCGACGGCGGCGGCCAGATGGAAGATGACGTCGGCTTCGTCGACGAGCTCGGACAGCACATGGCGGTTCTCGATGGGCTCGAGGAAATAGCTCATGCGGGGGTCGTTCTTCAGGTGGCGGATATTCTCGATGCTGCCGGTGGACAGATCGTCGAGCAGAATCACCTGGTCGCCTCGGGCGAGCAGATATTCCGCCAGATGCGAGCCGATGAATCCCGCCCCGCCTGTAATCAAGTAACGCACGTTGGCCTCCGTTCAGTCCCGGTCAGCTTTTATGTTCGGATTCCCCGGTCGCCTGCTCGCCGCCCTCGGTCCCGTAGTACTCGCCGTAATAGGGGTAGTAACGATAGTAGTAGTCGGGCGCCGCCGTGTTGACCGCGTTCAGAATGACGCCCAACAGCCGACACTTGACGCTTGCCAGAAGCTCCTGCGCCCGGGCAAACGCGCCTTTGGGCGTCTCGCCGCTGCGCGCCACCAGCAGCACGCCGTCCGACCAGGTCGCAAGAATCGCCGCGTCGGTTGCCAGCATGATCGGCGGCGAATCGATGACCACGAATTTGTACTTGTGCCGCAGCTCCTCGATCGCGTCCACCAGCCGCTGCGAGCTCAACAGATCGGCCGGGTTCGGCGGAATCGGCCCGGAAGGAATCACCGAAAGCTCCGGCACGCCCGGACACGGGTAGGTGCACCCATCCAGATCGCAGGCGCCGGCCAGATACGAGCTCAGTCCGGTCCGCAGCGGTCCGCTCATCCCCAGAAGTTTCGCGATGCCCGGCTTGCGCAGGTCGGAATCGATCAGCAGCGTCCGATCTCCCAGCTGAGCCAGCGTGACCGCCAGGTTGGTCGTCGCCGTGGTCTTGCCTTCCTTCGGCAGCGCGCTGGTGACCAGAATCACCTGCGGCGGCTGATCGGCGCGGGAGAGCAGCAGGGAGGTGCGCAGGGCGCGAAACGCCTCGGCGATCTCCGATTGCGGCTGTTCGTGAGAGATCAGCGCCACGCCGTGACCGCCTTCGCGTCCGTTCTTGGCCGCGCCGCTCTTGAGCATGCGCGCCGAGCGGAAATGGCCATTGCCGCCGTTGAGAGAGGGAACGATGGCGAGGGAGGGCAGATGGGTGAGCATTTCGATGTCGTCGGGCGTTTTCACCGTGTTGTCGAGATACTCGCGGAAGAATGCCAGTCCGATTCCGCCCACCAGTCCGACGATGAAGGCGAGGGAGATGTCGCGCGCCTTTTGCGGCCTCGCCGGCGCGGGAGGAACCATGGCGGGATCGACGATGCGCAGGTTGCTCGAGCGCATCCCGGCCGAGAGTCCCGCCTCCTTCAATTTTTCGAGCAGGCTGACGTAGAGCTGCTTGTTCGTTTCGGCCTCGCGCTTGAGGATGTTGTACTGCACCATCTTCTGCGCCTGGTCGTTGGCCGATTGCTCCTGCTGGTCGAGCGCCTTCGTGAGCAAATCCTCGCGTTGCTGCGCGGTGTGATACTGGGTCACGATCTCCCGCGCCACCTCCTGCTTGGCCTGATCGAGAGACTTGGCGACGGAGGTCAACTGCGCCCGGATGCGCCTCACCGTGGGGTAATTCGGCCCATACTTGCTCAAGGCGGCGGCGTACTGGTCGCGCAGCAGATTCTGCTGCTTCGTCAGGTCCTGAATCACCGAGTTCTGCTGCACGGCCGGCAGCGCGTCCAGCTGTCCGTCCTTCACCATGACGTAGCTGGCCTCATCGTTCATCCGCTCGGCCTGCGCGGCGGTCAACTGCTTGTTCAGGTCGCTCAGCTTCTGGGTGGAGAGATCCTGTCCCTCGGAAACCGTCCAGATCTGGTTCTGGCGCTCGTAGGCGAGCCGGGCGTCTTCCGACTTCTCGACGCGGGACTTGAAATCGTTCAACTGCTCCTCGAGCCAGTCCGAGGCGCGCTTGGCCGATTCGTAGCGAGTGCGATAGTTGAGGTCGATGAAGTTCTGCAGGTGCTTGTTCACCACCATCGCCGCCAGTTGCGCGTTCTGGGACTCGAAGCTCACCTCCAGCAGGTTGCTGTTCGGGATGCGTTTGACGCTCAGGCGGTTCAGAAACGCGCTCAGAATCGCCGGGCGCTTCAGGGGCCGCTCGGTGGGGTCACCGAGGTTATCGAGTTCGGCGATCACCTGCGGACTGGAGTGGAACTCGGGATACTTCCACAACTCGAGCGATTTGATCGTTTCGAGCGCGAGCGTGTCGCTCTGGAGCACCTTCGCCTGCGTCTCGATGTAGCTGTCCTGGTCGTACCAGTAATCGCCGCCCTGGCCGTTCTGGAAGGGCATGAAGCTCGAGGAGTCGCGGTCGATTTCGACCTGCGCCGCCGCCACGTACACCGGCTTCATTTTGTAGGTCGCCACCGCCACCACGCTCACCAGCGTCAAGAGAAACGTCAGGCTGAGCGCCAGATGCTTGCGGACAACGATCAGATAGTCGAACAGGTGCATCTCCCGCACCCGCGTCGACGTCCAGCCACCATATCCGGAGGGATAGCCTTGCACCGTCAAGGGATCGGCCAAGGGAATGTCTCGCCGGGCAAGTTTGGAGCGGTCTTCCTGCATAGTCGGTCTATCCTCTTGCGTTCTTCCGGGCCGCCTGCCGCGCTGCTAGAATTGCGACCCGCGCAGGATGACGATTCCCGTAGTCATCGACAGCGCCGCTTCGGCCGCCTTCGCCAGAGCCTTCTTGCCGGCGCTGTCGGGAATGAACAGAATATCGTTTGGCAGCAAGGGAATGTCCTGCGCCTTTCGGCTCAGGATTTTCTTGACGTTGACGGCGAGTTCCTCGCTTCGTCCCGTCTTGCCGCTCTTGCGGATGATCACGGCGTCCTGCGTCTTCGACGACTGCTTGGCGCCGCCCGCCAGCGCGAGCGCCTTGAGCGCCGTCATCTCGTCGGCGTCGTTCTGGATCACGAATCCGCCGGGGCGATTCACCGCGCCCACCACGTAGACGATTCCCGCTTTTGGCACCGTGATCACGTCGCCGCCCGCCACCGGCACGTTCGCCTTCGGGTCGCCGCGATCGATCAGATCCCGCAGGTCCACCCGCTCGACCTTCGTTTGATCGTTCTTGCCCGGGCGACTGATGGTCACGTAGTTGCCGGCGGTATTCGTCAGCCCGCCCGCAGCGGACAAGACTTCCAGCAGCGTTGTGGGACGCACCGCCTGATACACCAGCGGATGTTCCACCGCGCCGATCACCGTGATCGGCTGGCTGGTCCGCTGGAGCACGAACACACTCACCTGCGGGTGCGAAACCAGCCCCCGCGCTTTCAGCATTCCGGCGATCTTCGTTTCGAGTTCGTAGGAGGTCAGTCCCGCCGCCAGAATCCGCTGCTGAATCAGCGGCATCGAGATGTAGCCGCCCGGGTCGATCCGGATCTGACGCGAAAGCTCCGGAATGTCGAATACGTCGACTTTGATCAGGTCGCCCGCCCCGAGCGCATACTCGCCCGGCTGCGTCACGGACGCCGAGGTCGCCAGCAGACGCATTTTCTGATTCGTCTGCTGGATTGTCTCAAGGGCCGGCGGCGCATCTGATTCCGGCTTCTGCTGTGCCAGAAGGGAACCAGAAGCAAAGGCCAGCAAAGACACAACGCCAAAAAAGGCTCTGACTTTCACGGGGCGGTGAGGGCCTCCCAAAAGGTCGCTTGAATCTTGCGAATTGCCAAGGTAAATCCCGACCACGCTAGACTAATCACCACTCCCTACCCAGTCAAGACGGAAGATGTTTGGGGAAGGAGCGGTGGCGTGGGTTAGCTATTGGCTCGGGAATTAACGATGTTGTCATTACAGCTATTACCATAAAGATAATAGCGTTGGACGGGATGTGCAGGTTGAAATCCACCAACTCGTGCAGCAGCAATCCGGTGCAAGCTACCAGCCCTCCGGCATAGAGGGACCGCGTCACCGGCGATCGTGCCCGCCTCAGATTCCGAACTCCCCGGCGGTAGAGAACAAACAGGAACACCAGGCCGAAGGCTCCGCCGAGGAGGCCACCGTCGGAAAGCAACTCGATGTAGTCGTCATGGGCATGGTTGACGATCAGCCCGATATAGTGCGTCTGGTAGCGCGGATAGGCGACTTCCAGTGTTCCCATGCCGGTTCCCGCGACCGGATGAGCCAGGAAGATGTGCCAGGCATCGCGGCTCATCGACAGCCGTTGCGACAGAGAGACATCGGTGCCGGTGGCCCCGCTGAACCGGGCAAGCGAATAACCGACCCCCAACCAGGCCGCCAGCACCGCAATCACCGCGGCGACCCCCAGCAGCAACCAACGCTGCGAGCGCCGCCCGTAAATCCAGACCAGCAGGCCCAGCAGGACCAGTTCGCAGGAAAAGACGATGACGCCGGCCCTCGATGCGCAGAGCACCAGTGCCGCAGCCGGGAAGACCACGAAAAGCGTCACCAGCAGGCGGCGTTCCCGCTGTTCTCCATCGAGCACCAGCAAGGCGAGGCCCAGCGGCAGGATCAACTCGACGAAGCCGGCGAAATCGTCTCGATTGACGAACGGCCCGAACGGCGCGCCGCCATTATGCAGGGGCCGTAGCCAGTACAGCTTTCCGTTCCAGGTGAAATACTGCACGATTCCGAAAAGTGAGACTCCAAAGGCCAGGCACATCAGGAACCAGGCGAGTCGTTTCCACTCGCTCGGCGTTCGGTAGGCCTGGATGGTGAGGAAGAGCAGAATCAGCGCGGCAGTCAGGCGGAGCGTTTCGAGTTTCGTCGAGTAGGCGTAGACGGTGAGTCCGGTGCCCCATTGCACCAGTGCCAGCGCGAGCAATCCTCCCATGGGCACCAGCAGGGCGTTCCAGCGCAGATTCAGTTCTCCGCGAACGGCCGCTTCCGCCGCCCAGATGACGAGCAGAAGCCCGGCGGCAACTTCCAGTATCGTTTCCGACCAGGGTTCGACGGCGCCATGCGCCAGCACGGCAAAAGCAATGAGCAGCGGAATGCCGATTCGGATCGCCTTCACTGGCGCGGCTCCCCGGTCGCAGGAAGCTTCTCGAGGCGCACCCCGTCCACCCAGACGGTGCCGCGAATCCTGTTGGCGAACATGTTGCTGGGCGCGCGCCGCAAAACGACCATCAGGCCGTGCATGTCTGGCCCGGCGGTGAATTCCGCCTGGACTTCTGTCCACGGATGCGTGCCCGTCATCACCGGCGTTTCCGCCACCGCTTGCCCCGGGTCGCCGCCGAGGAGCAGGAATTGGGGGCCGCTGTCGGTTGTAATGTCGTCGGTGCGCATGTAGGCCGAAAAACGATACCGCTCGCCGGGGGCGATCGGCACGTACTGAAACAGATTGCTGTAGTTGACGTTCTCGCTGCCGTCGAAGGTGACCCGGGCTGAGCGCGCGCTTGCGTGCGTCACGTCGTTCACCAGATCGAACGCCGTTCCGGGCGCCGGCGTTTGGCGCCAGCCGAATCCTCCGTCGATGAGGTCGTGCTCGAATCCTCCGTTGAAAATCAGCGAACCCCCGGTTCCGTATTCCCCGTGGTGGCCCGAGGCGACGAGCGCCTGCCGCCAGACCTGGGCGGCATCGTCGATGCGATTGTGAGAGATCAGGTCATTCACCAGATCGAGCGCGTGCCGCAGCCGCACCTTGAGCCCGAGTTGGGAAAGCTTCTCCCAGGTCGCGAGAGCGGCATCGTCATTCTGTTGGGAAATGAAAAAGTCGACCGCGGCAAGATAGTCGCCGGGGCGGGCCGGCAGAACGCTGTCGAGAATCAGATCGAGTCCGGCGCCAGCTTTCCAGAATTGCGAGACGGCGCTGGTGGTCAGGTCGTCTTTGTCGAGGAGCGCCCGGTGGACCTGCTCGGCGGCTCGCTTCGTCTCGCCCCGGCGCAGAAGGAAGCTTCCATAGCGCCATGCCACCTCGGCCGAGACCGGATGCGCCGCCAGAGCTTTCCCATAAGCCCGCTGCGCATCGTCCAGCCTGCCGGCCTCTTCATAGGCGCTGGCCAGTGCCATCCAGACCCGGTCGGAGCGCGGGTCGAGCCGCGCGGCGCGCTGGAAATCGGCGATCGCCTGATCCAGATTTCCGTTGGCGAAATCCCACTGCTCGTAGAGCGCGATCTGGCTCCAATAACCGGCGTTGCCGGGCTCGAGGTGTGCCGCGCGGGCCCAGTCGGCCGGATTGCGCGTTCCGGCCCAGTGCGCCGCGAGCCACACACGCCCCGCGGCGAAACTCAGGGCTCCGGCGCAGGCCACGGCGCCGGCAACCAGCAGGATCCGAGTGGAAAGGCGAGCGAGGGAGACATCCATGGCGGAGCGCATTCTACACCCTTCGCCTTCGGATGCGCCCCGCTCTCGTGGATGGAAGCCGGATTTCTGGACGGAACGCGGACTAGGGATCGACCACGCTCACGAAGTTCGTTTTCTCGTTGAGGAGAATCGCGGCCACGGCTCCGGCGCTCACTCCAGTCGAGATCACGATCGCCCATACTTTCTTCTTGTGCTTTTTCTTGTTCTGATCGTTGGTCTGGGAATTGGAAGAGTCCGCGCCGATGATCGCCGTGTGCCCGGCGCCGACGGTGACGTTCTCGGTGGCGTCGGCTACCTCGACCGAACCCTTGTAAACGGCCACCTTGGACGTGCCGTTCGCCAGGCGGCTCACTTGCGCCAGCGTGACCGTGCTCGAGGCCGGCTGCACGGTGATACCGTTGGGCAGCTCGGTCGTGGTGGCTCCCGCGGTGCGAAATTCGACCGTGCCAAGGTCCAACCGCACGATGTTCGCCTGATTTTCTTTGGCTACCTGGGCCGACGTGCCGGGTTCGAAGCGGATGCGCTCGGCAGGAGAAGAGATCACGGTGAGCGGAGACGCCGCTCCGGTGAGAATCCGATCCCCGCTGAACAGGCTGGCCTGACCCCCGAAAGGTTGTCCATTGATCTGGATGGTGCCCGTTCCCTGCGCGACACCCACGAGTCCACGCGGGCTCGACGCGAACAGCGGCAACCCAACCAGCACTCCGGACAGAAAAATAGTGACAGCTCTACGCCCCAAGGAATTCATACTCCTCCTCCAGACCGATGACCAGACAACTCGACACGCTTTCCAACAAACTTCGCAGGATACTCGCGGTCATATGACTATGATTTCAATACCTTGTCAAGACACAGAACCTCTAGTACCCGGCGTAGTACGCCGAATTGACTTTCCACGCGAGTGGGCCGTAGCATCGCCATTCGGCCCTCCGGGATGGCTTGCCTGCCTTCTCAGGAAAAAGTAACGGGCGACAGATCACCAGAAAAAAGAGAGAGAATGCGCGTCCCTTTTCTCGACCTTCGTTCGCAGTACGCGGCGCTTCGCGAAGAAATTCTCGTTGCGCTCGACCGGCTCTCGAGCCAGGCTTCCTTCACGCTCGGCGCGGAAGTGGAGGCGTTCGAGCGCGAATTCGCCGAATTTTCCGGCTTGCCATTCGCCCTCGCCGTCAATTCCGGCACCAGCGCACTGCATCTCGCCCTGCTCGCCGCCGGCGTGGGCCCGGGCGATGAAGTCATCACGACGTCGAACACGTTCATCGCCACCGTCGAGGTCATCCACTACACCGGCGCGCGGCCGGTCTTCGCCGATATCGATCCCCGCACCGCCAATCTCGATCCCGGGCAGGCCGAGCGCGCCATCACGCCGCGCACGCGCGCCATTCTTCCGGTGCATCTCTACGGCCGCCCGGCCGATATGGACGGCTTCGGGCGGATCGCGCGCGAGCACAAGCTCGCCATCATCGAAGACGCGTGCCAGGCGCACGGCGCGCGTTATCACGATCGGCCGGTCGGCGCCTGGAGCGTGGCTTCGGCGTTCAGTTTCTATCCCACGAAAAATCTTGGCGCCTACGGCGAGGCCGGCGCGTTGCTCACCGCCGATTCGGCCGTCGCCGAGCTGGTGCGTTCGCTGCGGAATCATGGCCAGAGCAGCCGCTACGTCTACGAACGGATCGGCTACAACTACCGCATGGAGGCGTTCCAGGCGGCCGTCCTGCGCATCAAGCTGCGCTGGCTCGGCGAGTGGAACGCGTATCGCCGCCGCATCGCCGAACTCTACCGCCAGCGCCTCGCCGATGCGCGGCTCGAGATGCCCGTCGACGAGCCCGGCACCGAGCCGGTCTATCACGCCTTCGCGGTGTACGTGGACGATCGCGACGCGGTGCGCGAGAAGCTCACGGAGAAGGGAATCGACACCGCGCTCTACTATCCCGCGCCGCTCCATTTCCAGAAGGCGTGCGCCGATCTTGGCTTCGGCCCGGGCAGCCTGCCGGCCACCGAACGCGCCTGCGAGCGCGCGCTCTGCCTGCCGATCTCGCCCGAGTTGACCACCGAGCAAGCCGAATACGTGGCTGATTCCTTGCTGAAAATCGTGGGGAAGAAGTAAGCCGAAGAAGTCGTCAGGCGCAATCCCGCCGGCAGGCAGCCTCGCGTCCAGGGAGCGAAGGCGGGCGACCGCAGGTCGCCCCTACAAACCAGTATGAACACACCGGGCTTTGCGTGACGCAAAGCCCGGTCGAGTATTTTCAGGAAATCGATGCAAACGGAGGGAAGCGAAGGTCAGTTGGCCTTCGCCTCGTCGAGCGGAACGACATTGATGTACTTGCCCATGCGGCCCTTGTCTTCGAACTCGACGACGCCGGGGATGCAGGCGTACAGGCTGTCGTCGCGGCCGCGGCCGACGTTCACGCCGGGCTTGTAGCGCGTGCCGCGCTGCCGCACCAGGATGCTGCCGCCGGTCACCACCTGACCGCCGAACCGTTTGACGCCAAGGCGCTGCCCTGCCGAATCGCGCCCGTTGACTGAACTGCCGCCGCCCTTCTTGTGTGCCATGGCTGCCGCCTATACCTTGATTTCGTTGATCTTCACCGAGGTGAAATTCTGCCGATGGCCTCGGGTGATCTTGTACTGATTGGTTCTCTTGTACTTGAAGACCAGGACCTTCTTGCTCCGGCCGTCGCCGACCACGGTGCCTTCGACGCGGGCCTTGGCCGCGGCCGGTCCGGCGACGATGCCGTCGTCGTTGCGCACCGCGAGCACGTCTTCGAACGTGACGGTCTCGCCTGCCGCCTGGTCGAGCGATTCGACCTGAATTGTGTCACCCGGGGTGACGCGATACTGCTTGCCCCCGGTACGGATGATGGCGTACATGGAACCTCCGGAAGGAGTCAAAACCGGAATTACCGATTATAGGGGTAGCCACCCGCCGCGGTCAAAGCGCCCCGTGGTCAAAGACAAACCCTCCCTCGTCGCCGCCCGCTGTTCCTGACTTTTGACCTTGGGTTCATCGGCTCTTAACAGAGCCCGCGTATTCCTGTTTCCGGCGCGGGAAATTCCGGAACGCCCTCCCGGAAAATCCCGCACCGAGACTCCGGTCGCGAAACGGACCCGCGATGGTTGCCGAGCCCCTGCAAGGCGCCTGCAAGGAGTCAGCCGGCTCCTAGAGTCGGTGTAGTAGCCCCTCCCGGACCGACGCGAGGCCCGCCGTGACCCACCCAAGCCCCCACGGCGGGCTTCCGTCACCTGGAGCACGATCACGATCCGTGATTCGTGTCCCGCGCTCCCTGACAGGTTCCCTCTCCGCCGTTTACCAGCGCTCGCGAGACGATTTTCCCATAAACATCGCGAAGGGGTTTCCGTTCAGCGGGCACGGGATTTCCCGGCCGTAGCTAGGCGGCTGTTTTTTCTTTTTGTGCATGGCGAACAAATAGCGAAAATATTCTCTTGACTTAGCGAAGAAAAGGCGAATATAGTGCTCCCGTTGCGAGGCGCTCGATGCAGGCTCGGGTCGCACACTCCGTTGAAAAGCCGCCGTCCCGTCGGCGGCGACCCTCACCTGCCGCTATGTCGCTTTTTCCCTCAGAAAAAGGCGGCCCGAGCGCCGGGGGCGAAGTACCGGGAGATGCCTACTCCCGCGGGCCTCTGGTCGGCATTGCGCGCCTCGCTTCTCTTTCTCCTCGCGCCGAGGCGAAACGCGGGGTCGAGTATTTCCTGCTCCCCACTCGCTCGATCCTAAACCGTTGCGATTCGGCGCGGGTGCCGTTTCCCTGGACGATCAATCCTTATCGTGGGTGCGAATTCGGGTGCGTCTACTGCTACGCGCGGTACACGCATGAATACATGGAGATCGATGGCGGGGAATTCGAGCGGAAAATTTATGTGAAGCGCGACGCGGCCGGCGTCGTCGATCACGACCTCGCCGCCAAATGCGGGGCGGGCGAGCATATCGCGATCGGCACGGCCACCGATCCTTATCAGCCGGCGGAGCGCGATTTTGGCGTCACGCGGTCGCTGCTCGAGCGGATGGCTTTGCGCGAGGGGCTGAGCCTTTCGATCACGACGAAATCCGATCGGGTGGTGCGCGATATCGATCTGCTCCAGCGAATCGCGGCGCGCTCGGAACTTCAGATCAATATCACCGTCACTACCGTGCGGACGCCGCTGGCGCGGGTGCTTGAACCGCGGGCACCGCGGCCCGATCTTCGGCTCGATGCGCTGAGACAGTTGCGCGAAGCCGGGCTGGCCGCGGGCGTGTTTGCGATGCCGATTTTGCCCGGGCTGACCGATTCGGAGGAAGACCTGGATCGGCTGGCCCGGGCTGCCCGAGAAGCGGGGGCGCTGTGGCTGGCGGCTTCGGTTCTGTTCCTGATGCCGTCATCGCTGCGCCAGTTTCTGCCGTTCATCGAGAAGCGGTATCCGCGGCTGGCGGAACGCTACCGGCGCTGGTACGTGGAGCGGAACGGAGCGCCGGAAAGTTATCGGCGCGAGATTCACGAACGCCTGGCAATCCTCCGGCGACGCTATGGGCTGGCTTCGGGACCGGCGCGGCAGGGTGCGGCAAAACCTGGCGCGCAGATGTCGCTTTCGCTTGGTTGAGGGGCAGGAGTTCAGAGTGATCGGACCCAATTCCAACTGGTGGCCCGGCTTGGTTTTCTGCGACTTACGGCCTCCCTTTCGGTCAAAACCCCCAGTTTTGCTGCCAAGTTGCTACCGAGTCTTCGGCCGCAGTCGTCCCGTCTGTACCAGAATCGCTCAAATGGACACGCGGCTGACACGTGGATCAACCCCACACTCCACACTGCCCGTTCTCTACACATCCTCGTTTAGCCCAACGAAGCGCAAGTGAAGGGAGGCGCCAGGACGGTTGTCGTCGTGCGCAAAATTCGACCAAACGGAATCTGCTTTCAGGTTCGGCCACAGCCAGTCGACGAAATGGACGTGCCAACCCTTTTCCCAGTGGTTGCCTTGCAGGCTCAAGTCGCGTTGATCGAAGCAGAAAAAATGCCACCTTGAATGATCCGGCATCTGAAGCATGTGCCCCACGAGGTATCGTCGTTCTTCGAAGCCTTGCGATATCTTGCTCACGGCTTTGGCGGCCTCTCCGGTCAGAATCGTCCCAGCCAGAGTATTTTTTAACGCCTCGATCTCGGCGTCTTTGGGAATGAGATGGGTTGGTACCTTGTCTCGATAACTGATCCCGTGAAGAAACGGCATGCCTGAACACTCACATGCGAGCACCAGTCTGAAGAAGTCCTCCGACGAAACGATGAGATCTCGACAATACTGCTCTAAGTCTTTCTTCCTCTCGAACGAGAATATTTTCATTAGGCTGTCGAGATTCGGTCCAAGCATGTCAACACTCTACACTATCTCACCTACTCAATGACATCCCGCACAACGCCCAATGATAAATACCAGCGCCAGCAAAGCCACAAGGTGGACCGCCCGGTGTTTCATGCGGCTATTGGCCGCCAGGTGAAGAAGTATTTGGCGCAGCGCAGAGGTCTTCAGGAACGTGCAATCGCCAGGTCGGATAAAGGCGAGTGTGCTTCATGCTGTGTTCCAGATAAAAATCGAAATCGAATCCGGATTCTCGAAATGGCCGCAAGGCCGATAGGGGACAACCCGCGTTTTGGAGATAGAATCCAACGACCTGATGATAGGGATATACGTATTTCAGGTCACGAAGCATGATGGCAATACGTGAAATTGAAAGCCTCTGTGAGGCATTTCGATATGCTTCTGCGACGCTCTTTGCGCCGCCCGCATAGGTAGGGCGAACAGCGACATCGATGAGGGTGCGTTCGATGTCCGTCAGTTCAAGCTGCTCGCTTCGTGGACCCATCATCTTCGTGACGCCGAGGCGACCTGTGTGCTTCCCACTCAGTAAGACTATTCTCGTTTGTTGGTGCGTAATGGCATAGGCGGAAGTCCTCTGCTTACTTGCAAAGGCCCGATCGATACCGGCTTGAGTGAGACTTCCGGCGGAGGTCTTCGGAGATTGCTCCTTGTTGACGTAGATGGTGTTCGGTTCATGGTCTATCAGGTTGTGTAGTCGTGCTGCTGTACCGTGCGATAGGAAGGCACCTGGTCTTAAGGACAAGGCGAGTTCGTATCCGGAGAAGGGGCCGAAGTGGTATCGCTTGGCTTGAAACGGGTACGTGGCGGTGAGGGCGATCTCGCGAAGAATTCCACTTTCAATAAGAGTCCGTTGAAGCTTGCGCTCGGAAAGGGATTTTGGAAACGGGCATTCGGCCCGCAGGCGGTTAAGCAGGGAACGGATTTCTTCCCATGAGAAAACGGCCTTGGGGGAATTTGCGAGCCGTTCCTTGAACTGCTGAATCAGAAACGCTTGTCGCTCCCTAGAGCTCGTCATTGCTACCATGAGTATATATACCATGGTAGCTTTTGGCGGCTCAATGCGAAACGGGAAGTACATCGGTATATATACCTATGTACTTCTCGGCACGGAAGCTTGTCCGGGGCGGGGTGGAGACTCTTTTTCTTTAACACGTAAGCCATTATTTATTAATACGATACACTTTATATTGCACAATACACACAACATGTGTATTGTGCTAAACTTGTGTAGTATGAGAATGCCAAACGACACCTCACTGGCAGAGTACCTAGGGTTGGTGACAGGGGCAAGACCCCAGCTCGAAAGCGTGCCAAAGCACGAGACAGCTAAACTCCCTCTATTCTTGAGGACCCGATACCTTTTCCTGGGGACCGTCTTTTACGGCAAACGCTTGTACTTCGCGTTGGAAAGAACCCACCCTGGGAAACTGACGGCAACGGGGTATGGACGGGAAGCCGAATTGCTCAAGAAATCGTTATCGGCCGATGTTGTTCTGGTCTTCGATCGGCTCCCGTCGTACATTCGAAACCGGTTCGTGAAGCAGGGGATTCCGTTCATTGTTCCCGGGACGCAAATGTTTCTTCCCATGCTGTTGATTGATCTACGGGAGCATTTCTCGAAAGCGGACATGCGTTTTTCCGAAAAGCTTTCGCCCGCTTCTCAGGTTGTGGTGCTGTATCACATTCTAAAGGGACCTCTGAACAAGGAACCTCTGATGCACCTTGCGAATCTGCTTCGATATTCTCCGCAGGCCATGAGCAAGGCACGAGAGGAATTGCTGGCAGTGAAGCTTTGCACGGTGCATCGTGCGGGGCGGATGGCAATACTGCAATTTGAATTGCACGGCAGAACGCTTTGGCAAAAGGCTGAGCCACTAATGACAACACCAGTTAAACGCACGGACTGGGTGAGATGGGGCCAGCCACGCGCACGTGCAGTCATTGCAGGAATCACGGCTTTGAGCCAGACATCTATGCTGACGGATGAACCACTCCCAACTTATGCGATGAGCGACAAGGATGTCGCTAGCGCACTGAACAAGAAGCGGATAATTCTTTGCAACGGTCCCGAGGAGGCCGAAGCGCGGATGGAGGTCTGGAAATATGACCCATGGCTGCTGGCGGAAAATGGGATTGCGGATCGCTGCTCGCTGTACTTGAGTCTTCGCAATAACGCAAACGAGCGAATTCAAAAAGAAATTGAATCCCTTATCGAGGGCCTACCAGAATGATACGGGGGCTGGACCGATTTAGAGAGCATTTCGCGGAGTATCGAAAAGGATTCGTTTTGATCGGAGGCGTCGCATGTCACGAATGGCTCGCGAGCCAAGGTCTCGAATTTCGTGCCACTAAGGACCTGGACATCGTCCTGATCGTGGAGGCCCTCGATAGCGCATTTGTGAAGCGCTTTTGGGAGTTCATCGAAGCTGGGGGATACGAAGCCCGGGAGAAAGGGGACGGGCGCGAACTGTATCGATTTCACAAGCCGCAGGATCAAGCGTATCCGGTTATGCTCGAAATATTCAGCAGGAAGCCGGGCGGCATTGAACTTGAAACCGGACAGCACATCGTGCCGGTGAAATTGGACGAAGCCACAGCAAGTCTTTCGGCAATTCTGCTCAATGACGACTACTACGCATTGATCATGGAACAGCACAATGAAGAGGGGAATTTACCCTTTGCGAATCCGGCTGCCTTGATTCCGCTAAAGGCGCGCGCTTGGCTCGATTTATCAGCGCGGGCCAATCAGGGAGGGAAAGTAGATAGTGGAGAAATCCGAAAACATCGAACAGAACGTTTTTCGAATCGCAGCCACTCTCCCCGGCGGCGGCGGACCGGCCTTGCGAGATTCCATCAAGTCCGATTTGAACTCATTTCTTAGCGCCTTTCCCGTGGAGCACGAAGACTGGCCAGCGATCCTAGAGAGCCTGAAAGTAACGATCCAGAGCGAAATAAGGCCTGTCGATCTGCTCGAAACGGTCCGAACGTATTTCGGGTTGAAATAGCGCATACTGCAGACCGAATCTACGATACCCTGAGGGCCCATTCCCCACGCGGCAGGAACCGCTACCCTTTGGCTGAAGAAGAGCCGCTCTCACCGCAGAGACGCAGAGGGACGCGGAGAAAAGCAAGGTCGAGAGTTAAGAGTTTGGGGTCGAGAGTCTAAGGATGGTGCTTGGTTGATCCTGGCTTTGGACTCTGAACTCACAACTGACCACTCACGCCGTAATGATGCGGCTCGGCTCGCGCTGTTCTTTGCCTGCGGGGATCCACGATCTTAGGAAATCCAGGAAGGCTCGGGAGCGGGGGCGGTTGTTGGTTTCCTGTTTGCCTACGCGCAGGAGGAAAACCAGGAGGCCGAAGACTTCGCCGTCCTTGAGTGACGGGAAGCCGGCGCGTTCGGTTTGGGCTTGTTTGAAGTCGGCAACGGCCTTGGTGACTCGGGTATAGAGGTCGCGGGCGACCGGGCCTTCGGGCGGGTGCTCGTAATAGATGCCGGATTGCAGCGTGCGGTAGGTTTCGGCCATTGCGGCTAGAGCGGCGAGTGCGTCTTCGTCGGTGGCTTTGGATTCGCGCGCCGCTTCTAGAATCGCCTGGCCGATGAGAACGATCGCCGGCTGATGCTGCTCGATCAAGTCGCTCGAAACCCGGGTACCGGGATAGGGCAGCGCGTCGGGTGAGAGCGGCTGGCGATGTTCGATTTCGTAGCGGCGCGCCGAGACGAGGTGCGGGCAATCGGACGGGCAGTCGATCGTGACTTCACGATAGGTGCCGCAGCAAACGGCGCAAATTTTCTCGCCCTCGGCGGGGCAGAAGCGTTTCGGCTTGCGCTGATGGCAAAGGGGACAGCTCAAAGCGGCTCCTTAGAAGCATCCCGCGCGGTGAGGCAAAGTGGGTTATGCGGCAGCGGGATCCTTCCCGACCCACGGCGTCGGGACTCACTTCGTTCGTCGCGAAAGGCTCCGCTCGGCAATGACGGCGATTCGACAACGCGAGCGGCAGGTAAATGATGGCATATCCGGTCGCGCGCGTCGAAAGAGAAAGAGAAGGCGCGCCGGCTTGCGGGCCGGCGCGCCCTGGGTGAAATCTGGCGCCTGTTATGGGCCAGGCTACTTGAGTCTCGGCGAGTGCTGGTTGAGCACGCGCATCATGACTGACGCGCTCGCCGGCATGCGGGCGTCGCCCGCGATGATCTGTTCAGGCGTGACGCCTTTGCCGTAGAGTTGCGCGTCCGCTTCGTTATCCGGACGCAGGGAGGAGCCGGTGAGCGAGATGCCGGCGAAGACGCCGCGTGCGCGGGAATAGGTGAGGATTTCCGTGCGCATGTAGGCGTCCGTGTCGGCAGCGGCGTTGCGACCGACCGGGCCGGCGGCGGCGGAGGCGTCGGCGCCGAGCTTCACCTTGCTGCTCAGCAGGGAATGCGCGCCGCGGTTATTCATGACGAGTAGAACGAAATCGGTGGCCTGGCCGCCGATCTGAAAGCCGAAGCTGCCACCTTCGAGCACCATCATGGCCGGCGGACTCCACGGGCCGTCGAAGTTCTTGCCGCTGCGGCAAGTCATGGCGCCGCGGCCGTAGCTGCCGCCGAAAACGAAAGCAGCCTTGAGCACCGACGGCAACACGATCACGCAGCGCGCCGAGTCCAGCAGGCTCTGCGGGATATTGTCGGGAATATTGAGGATTTCCGTGAGTGTCACTCCACTGTTCTGAAGCCGCTGATTGACCGGGTCTTCCTTGGCCATCACCGGGACGGCCAGAATCAGAGCGAGCAGGACAATCCATGTCCGTTTCATGCTTTTGCCTCCCATGGGCGGGTCACTGCGCCGTCCCCCGCCAGAATGAATCCGAGCCCCACTTCCTTGTAGGACGGCAGATACCCCGCCTCTGGCTGCCTGGGCGCGGCAGCCGCCACCGCCGCAGTGGATTATAATCGGCCCCGAGCCAATGGCATCCTACAACTCGAAACGGACTCCTTTCTTTCTTCTTCCCGCCGTTCTGCTGGCGGTTTGGTGTCTGCTGCCGCCGGTGGCGGGCGCCGCGCTGGTGGCCCCGGCGCGCGCGCGCGCTTCGGTAGAGCGTTTCCGCGCGCGCATGCGGTGGATTCTTTCCCGTCCCGAGGCCCGCCTGGGCGACTGGGGCATTCTGGTGGCCGATGAACGCACCGGCCAAACGCTCTACGAACTGAACGCCAACCACTATTTCACGCCGGCGTCGAACGCGAAGCTCTTCACGGCGACGCTCGCGCTGGCCGAACTCGGGCCGAATTACCGCTGGCGCACCACGCTCGAAACCTCCGGGCACATCGACCCGAGCGGCACGCTCGAAGGCAATCTGGTTCTGGTCGGCCGCGGCGATCCGAATTTGTCGAATCGCGTGTTCCCCTTCGGCGAAAGCGTGCAGGTGGACGGCCCTCCGGAAAAAGTGATTGCCGATCTGGTGGATCAACTGGCGGCCAAGGGAGTGAAGCGGATCACCGGCGGCGTGGTGGCCGACGACAGCTATTTCACCTACGAGCGCTACCCGCCCGGCTGGAACGTCGACGATCTGACCGCCGATTACGGCGCCCCGGTCAGCGCGATCGTCATCGACGATAACGACCTGGAAATCGACGTCGCGCCGGGCGCGCGCATCGGCGATCCGGCGACGATCCAGGCCGTGCCGTGGGCGGGGTTCTACCATTTCATCAACCACGTGACGACGGTGCGGCGAGGGGTCGACGCGCAGCTCAGTCTGAGCCGGGAGCCCGATTCGTACGACATCACAGTCACCGGCCAGGTCCCGGAAGGCTCGCCGCCGCAGCAGAGCTGGATCGCCGTCGAACAGCCGGCGCGGTACGCGGCCTCGCTGCTGAAGCACCTGCTCGTCGAGCGGGGCATCACCGTCGACGGCGGGACGTGGGCCGAGCACCTGCTGCCCAACCGAACGCCGCCACCGCCGCGGGCGCGGGAGGTGCTCGCCGAGCACCAGTCGCCGACGCTGGGCGAGGCGCTGCGGTATCTGATGAAGGTGAGCCAGAACTTGCACGCCGAATGCCTGCTGCGGACGGTGGCGCACGAGCGCACCGGGGTCGGGTCGCTCGAGAACGGGCTGGAGGTCGAGCGGGGATTCCTGGCGCGGCTGGGCATCGCGAGCGACGTGATGTTTTTCGACGGCTCGGGGCTTTCGCGCTACGACCTGGTGACGCCGCGCGCGCTGGTCACGCTGCTGCGCTACGACGCGCGGCAGAGCTGGGCGCCGGTGCTGCGCAACGCGCTGCCCGTCGCAGGCATCGACGGCACGCTCCAGGACCGGATGGGCCGCACGCCCGCCGCCGGGCGCGTTTTCGCCAAGACAGGCTCGCTGGTTCACGACAATTCGCTTTCCGGCTACGCGACTACGGTGGGCGGGCGGCAGATCGTTTTCTCGATCCTGGTCAACAACACGCCGCCGCACGCGAAATTCGATCCCTACATCGACCAGATCGTCGAGGCGATGGTCGAGGACCTGGGCGGGAGCGCGCGCCGCGAACCGGAACGCCCTCGGGCGCGCTACGGGCGGCACGTTCCGCCACGAGGGCGACATTAGTCGGCGTTTCTCACGACGATGCTGCGTGCGGCCGCGAATACGCTGTAGGGCTCGGAGGCATGCGCACAGGCAAGAGCGCCTGTGCTACTGGTGGGCTTCGAGTGTGGGGGCGCGCATTGGGGAGCGGGGGAGGGATCTGGTGAGAATGGAGGCAGGGGTCTTCTGACGACAGGCGCGCATTCCGTCGTCACCGTGTTCGGCAGCGCTCGCGTGCGACGCGGCTCGTCCGAATACGACGAGGCTTACGATCTCGGCTGCGCTCTGGCCGCGAGCGGGCTTGCCGTCTGCTCGGGCGGATACGGTGGCGTGATGGAGGCCGTTTCGCGGGGCGCGCGCGAGGCGGGCGGCGAGGCGATTGGCGTGACGGCGCGCGCGTTTCGCGCTCGCGCGAACGCCTGGATATCGAACGAAGTGCGCGTCGCGAGCTGGCAGCAGCGCCTGTTCGAGCTGGTTCGCCGCGGCAGCGGCTACGTTGTGTGCCGCGGCGGCACGGGAACGCTCGTCGAGCTGGCGGTCGTCTGGGAGATGCTGAACAAGCGAATGATGCGCGCGAAGCCGCTCGCCCTGCTCGGGCCGTTCTGGCTGCCGGTGATCGAATGTGTGAACCAGGCGGAAACAAAAGGGCGCAGCAGCGAAGGGCCGACGCGCGGCGGCCGCGTGCTCTTCCGCGCGGATTCACCCGGGGAAGCCGCGCGCTTTCTGGCCGAACGGCTGGCACATGCCGCCTCGCGGAAAGCGCCGGCGCGGGATTGAAGGAGAAATCGTGGCGCGCCCCGCTGTAGAGCTGCTCGAATTCGACAAGCTGGTCGGAATCGTGCTCGGCCTTTCGACCTGCGGGCCGGGCCGGCGCGCGCTCGAGGCGCTGCGCTTCTCGACCGATCGCCAGGGACTCGAAGAGAGCTTCGCGCTGATCGGTGAATCGGTCGAGTATCTCGGGAGCGGCTCCGAGATGGGCTTTGGCGCCATCGCCGATCCCGAGCCGTGGCTCGAGCAGCTCGGGCTGCCCGGCTCGGTCCTCGACCCCAGCCAACTCATCGACGCCGCCTCGCTGATCGAAGCGGCCTTCGATGCCCGCCGAACGCTTGCCGCTTCGCGCGAGCGGTGGCCGCTTCTGGCCGCCGCCGGCGCGAACTTCGCCGATCTGCGGCCGGTGGCGGCGGCGATCCGGCGCGCGATTTTGCCCAACGGCGAAATTTCCGACGACGCTTCGCCCGAACTGAAGCGCATCCGGCAACATCGCGTTCGCCTGCGGGAACGCACGCTGCAGATGCTTCGCGCGGTGCTGCGACGGCTGAGCGAAGCCGGCAGCGAAGAGGACTACGTCACGCTCCGCAACGATCGCTACGTGATTCCGGTGCGCGCTTCGGGGCGGCGCAGCGTGCCGGGCGTCGTGCACGGGGCGAGTTCCACGGGGCAAACGCTTTTCGTCGAACCGCTCGAGGCGGTCGAACAGAACAACGAGCTGGTGCGCCTCGGCGAGGCGGAAGCGGCGGAAATCGCGCGCATCCTCGACGAGCTGACCGGCCGGCTGAGGGAGCACCAGAGCTTGCTGGCGCGAACCGTCGATGCGATGGGACGGCTCGATTCCGTTTTCGCGCGTGGCCGCTTCGCCCGGCGCTTCCATTGCGTGCTGCCGCGGTTTTCCGATGAGCCGCGGCTGCGCCTGGCCGCCGCGCGGCATCCGGTGCTCGAGGAAGCGTTGCGCGCCCGCGGCCGCGCGATGGTTCCGGTGACGATCGAGCTGGGCGGCACGGATACGGTGATGGTGATCAGCGGTCCGAACGCCGGCGGCAAGACGGTCGTGCTGAAAACCGTGGGGCTGGCCGTGCTCTCGGCGCAAACGGCGATTCCGGTGGCGGCGGACGACGCCGAAGTGCCGCTTGCCGATCGCGTGCTCGTCAATATCGGCGACGAACAATCGATCACCGCCGATCTTTCCACCTTTTCCGCGCACGTGCTGAACCTGCGCGGGATGCTCGATACGGCGAGCGATCGCTCGCTCGTGCTGATCGACGAAATCGGCACGGGAACCGCGCCGGAGGAGGGCTCGGCGCTGGCCATCGCGCTGCTCGACGAGTTCCGGCGCCGCCGGACGCTCACATTCGCCACCACGCACCACGACCGGCTGAAGGCTTTCGCCGTCGGGACGGAGGGAATCCTCAACGCCGCTGTCGAATTCGATTCGGCGACGCTCCAGCCCACTTACCGGCTGCTGCTCGGGCTGCCCGGGACTTCGAGTGGAATCGAAATCGCGCGGCGGCTCGGGATGCCGGCCGAGGTGATCGAGCGGGCGAGGCGCGAGATGGCTCCCGAAGCGCTCGAGGCCGGCAGCCTGATCGACAATCTTCATCGCTTGCAGGAACAGCTCGACGCGCGGCTGCTCGAGTTGGCCACGGAGCGCGCGCGACTGGAACAGGAACGCGCGCAGCTGCGCACGGAATGGGTCGAGCGGCAGCGCAAGCGGGTCGAGGAACTGGAACGGCAGTTTCGCGAGACGCTCGCGAACGTGGAAAAGGAAGTCGCACGGCTTTCGGCCGACGTGCAGGAGCGCAAGCTGCGCACGGCGGTCGAAAAACAGAACGGCGCGGCGACTGGCGACGATTCGCTCGGAGGCCCGCGCCGAGGCCGATGCCGCCGTTTTGCAGCATCGCGGCGAATTGCAGCAGGATTTGGGCGTCGCTGCCGAGCCCGCGCCGGCGCCGATCGATCCCGAGCGGCTCGAACCGGGAATGAAAATTCGCGTGCGCGGATTGGAAAAGCCGGTGGTGGTGCGCGAGCGGCGCGGTCGGTCGGTGGAAGTGCAGGCCGGGCCGTTGCGGATGAAGGTTCCGGTGGAAAACATTCTGGGAACGGTTGTCGAACCGGTGCGGGCGGAGGGGCCGGGCACGCGCGGAGTCACCGTGGAGGCGCAGCCGGCCGAGGGAGGCGGGGATGAAATCAACGTGATCGGCTGCACGGTGGAAGAAGCTGTCGAGCAGGTGGATCGGTTTCTCGATCGCGCGGTGCTTGCCAGCAAGCCGCGCATTCGCATCGTTCACGGCTACGGCACGGGAGCGCTGCGCCGCGGGCTGGCCGCATTTCTGAAAACGCATCCGCTCGTCGAAAAAATCTCCGCCGAGACGCCCGAGCGCGGCGGCGAGGCGGTCACCGTGGTGGAATTGAAAGGCTGAAACGCGCGCGTGCAGCGCCGCTTTCCGGAGCCGTCGCTGGAGGCTGCGAACGCCGAAGAACGAGACCGGCGATTGCGCCGGGAGGCGGGTTCGAATACGATGCCGGTCCGCCGGAATGACAAAACGGACGGAAAAACAAAATTGGGAAATCCGGTGAACGACAGGGAGGCATTCATGAGTGTCACGCGCTTTCATCGCCGCGTCACTTCCAGCCGCCAGCGGCGCCGCTTCGGGAGTTTCACGCCTGCGCTTCTCGGGTTCGTTGCCGCTTGCGCTCTTCTCCTGGCTCCCGCTCCCGCGCAGGCTCACGTAGAGCACGGCACCACGTTTCAGGCTCCCGGCGCCACGATCTTCTACGAAGTGTTCGGCTCCGGCACGGCCACTCCTCTTTTCGTCGCCAATGGAGGGCCGGGTTTCGATCATATGTATCTCCACGTTTCCGATGCCTGGGACACACTCGGGAAGAGCCGGAAGATCGTCATGTGGGATCAGCGCGGCACCGGCCGCTCCGGTCCTCTCAAGCCCGGCCAATCCTGCACGCTTGCGGATCAAATCAACGACCTCGACGCGCTGCGCGCGCATCTGGGCTATGACAAGATCGATTTGCTTGGGCATTCGTGGGGCGGTTTTCTGGCGATGGCCTATGCCGCGCGGCATCCGGAACACATCGAACGGCTCATCATTCTGGATTCGGCCGCCCCGCGCTGGAAGGACACGCTGTTTCTCTTCCGCGATGTGTTTCCCGACGTGACGGCGAGCGAGGACAATTACGGATTCGTCGCCAATCTGAACGAAAAGGATTCCGCCTCGGCTCGCGATGCGGCCACGCGGCTCTATGAATCCATGCTGTTCTATTCTCCCGAGCACCGCGATGAGTTCCTCGCGAAGATGAAGAACGACAAGGAGAGCTACGAGGTAAATCGCGACCTCAATCGCGACATTGCCCGCTTCGACCTGAATCCGGAAATCCGGAAATTCCGCTTCCCCGTGCTGGTGGGCTGCGGCCGTTACGATATGAACGTCGCGCCCGTCATCGCGTATAAGATTCACCAGGCGATCCCCGGCTCCGAGTTCGTCGTCTTTGAAAAAAGCGGGCACATGCCCTTTTTCGAGCAGCCGGGCAAATTCGTCTCCGTCGTCAACGCGTTTCTCTCCGGCGCGCCGGTCTCGCGGTGATGCCGGCCTAGACCCCGCGGGCGGCATCGGCCTGCGGCCGCCTTGCGATCGTTTCCGGGCCGCCGGCTCGCGGCGGCGGTTGGGCGCGCTATACTTTGCAGGTCAACCCCGCAGCCATGGCCGAGCCTGGATCCGTTGCCGAACGCATCAAGCAGCAGGCGGACATTGTCCGTGTGGTCGGCGAGTACGTTCGTCTGAAAAAGAGCGGCCAGAATTTCACCGGCCTCTGTCCCTTCCATCAGGAGAAGACCCCGTCGTTCGCGGTGCATCCGGGCAAGCAGATTTATCACTGCTTCGGGTGCGGCGCGGGCGGCGACGTGTTCAAATTCGTGATGGAGATGGACAAGGTGAGCTTTCCGGAGGCGATCCGGGCCGTCGCGGAGAAGTGCGGGATTCCGATGCCGGAATGGCGCGGGCGCGGCGGGCCGCAGGCGCAGCAGGCGACGCAGCAGCGGCGGCTGCTCGTCGAGATGCACAAGGCGGCGACGGAGTTTTTCGTGCGGCAGCTCGAAACGCCCGAGGGCCGCGTGGCGCGGGCTTACCTGGAGGATCGCGGGCTGAAGCCGGAGACGATCGCGCGGTTCGGCCTGGGCTGGGCGCCATCGACGGGTGAGGCGCTCGTCCGCCATCTGCGGTCGAAATTCCCTCCGGCATTGCTCGACCCTTCCGGGCTGGTTTCGCGCGACCGCAACGAGCAGGCGTTCGACCGTTTCCGGCGCCGGGTGATGTTTCCCATCGCGAGCGAATCGGGCCGCGTGGTGGCGTTCGGCGGGCGCGCGATCGGCGACGAGCAGCCGAAATATCTGAATTCTCCCGAGACGGGCATCTACACGAAAAGCCACGTGCTCTACAACCTGGACCGCGCGCGGGAAGCGATTCGGCGCGAAGGATTCGCGGTGCTGGTGGAAGGCTACATGGACGCGATCGCGCTGGCCGAGGCGGGGATCGAAAACGTGATCGCGAGTTGCGGCACGAGCCTGGCCGAAGGGCAGGTGCGCCTGCTCGCGCGCTTCACGCGGAACGTCGTGGTGAATTTCGATCTCGACGCGGCCGGGCAGGCGGCCACGGACCGCTCGCTGGTGCTGCTGCTCGGCGCCGATTTCGAGATTCGCGTGCTGGTGCTGCCCTCGGCCGAGGGCGGCAAATCCGATCCCGACCAGTTCATCCGGAAGGCCGGAGCGCGAGCCTATCGCGAAGTATTGGGCCGTTCGCCGGTCTATCTCGACTATCTGATCTCGCGCGCGCGGCGAATGGAAAGCGGAACGATTGAATCGAAGCTGCGCGCGGTGAATTTTCTGCTTCCCTACGTGCGGCTGCTGCCGAACCCGCTGGCGCGGTCGGAATGGGCCAGCCGGATCGCCTCGGAACTGCACGTGGATCAGGCGGTGCTGCGGCAGTCGCTGGTGCAGGCCGCGGCCGAGCGACGGGCGGAAGTGAAGGTGCGCGCGGAGCTGCTGACGGCGGCGGTGACCCCGGCCGAGCGGCTACTGTTGAAAATGCTCCTGGATGCCGATGAATTCCGCGAGAGGCTGGCAGGGGAGATCGCGCGCGATGAACTTCATCGCGGGCTCGAAACCGAAAAGCTCTTCGCGGCGCTGCTGGAGGCGGGTGTTCCGTCGAGCGGAAGCGCCGAGGAGCTGACCACGCTCGGCGAGCGCCTCGAGGAGCGCGACCGGCGGTTGCTGTTCGATCTGGCGTTCGAGACGGCGGCCGAGCCGAGGTGGGAAGAAGCGGAAAGCTGTCTGGCGGTGCTCCGGCGGCGGCTGTTCGAAGCCGAGCTGCGCGCGGTGCAAGCCGAGATCGAGGCGCTCAAGAACCAAAACAGCGGCGCCGGAACCGGCGGCAAGGCGGAGCTGCTGCGGCTGCTCGAAAAGAAGCAGACGCTGCGCGCTTCGCTCGACAGGCTGGAGGGGTGAGGAAGCGGCGGGCGATTACCGGCCGCTCGGGGGCGCGGCACAGGGTGTCAGTGGGGAACAGGGAGGTTGACGGTCTTTGACGAAATGCGTGTAATCTGGTTGGATTAGCGGCGGGCAACTCGCATTCGGTACGATCGGGTGGCGGCGGACAGCGATCTGCGTTGCGGGAAGAAAATCGGGGCGGTGTGGAACGCCTGCCGGGGGTCCTACCCGTTCGTTGACGATCCCTCGTCCTCCTGTTTTTACGGCATGGCCACTTGGCGCGTCTTATGCCGCGCCTGGGCTCGCGGATGGATCGGGAGGCAGTAGCCAGTGGCGATCGAGGAAAAATACGACCAGGTTCGGCAGCTCATCACCATGGGCAAGGAACGCGGTTACCTGCTCTACGATGAGGTAAACGACATCCTGCCCGCCGAAGTGCACTCCTCGGACGAGATCGACGACCTGCTCTCGACGTTCGAGCGACACGGCATCGACGTCTACGAGGACGCGCCAAGCAAGGCCGTGCGCGGAGTCGAGGCGGCCGAATCGCTCGACGCGCCCGAGCTCGATTCGAAAGATGAGGAGTCGAGCGACGACGAACTCGACCTCAGCCCCGGCACTCTCGAGAAAACCAACGATCCCGTGCGCATGTATCTGCGGGAGATGGGCACCGTTCCGTTGCTGACGCGCGAAGGCGAGGTAGCCATCGCCAAGCGGATCGAGCGCGGACAGCTGCTCGTCCTCAAGGTCATTTCGCGCTCGCCGCTCGTCTGGAAGGAGCTGCTGGGCATCGGCGAGGACCTGAAGGAAGGCCGGCGCTCGGTGAAGGAGATCGTTCAGTTCGACGATGAAGAGCTCACCGACGAGAAAGTGGAAGAGAAGACCCGCGAAACCCTCCGCACGATCGATCGCATCGCCAAGCTCTACCTGGAAGTTCTGAAGCAGGCGCAAAAATTCGACAAGTCGCCGCGTCCGCGCAAGCGCGCTTGGGCGCGGGCGAAGTGGCGAGTGGGCCGGCGGCGGGTGGAATTGTCGAAGCTGATCCGCTCGATCGATTTCAACCCGCAGGAAAAGAAGCGGCTGATCGAGCGCTTGCGCCAGACGGTCGAGCGGCTGCAAACGCTCGAAAAGGAAGCCGGCAAGCTCGAGCGGCGGGCCGAGGCGTCCAAGGGCGACAACGCGACCGAGGCGCGGAAGGAGCTGCGGTCGCGCCGGGTGGAACTCCGCGAAATCGAGATCGAAAGCGAAGTCAGCCTGGCCGAACTCAAGCGCAACCTCCAGATCATTCTGCGGGGCGAAGCCGAGGCCGAGCACGCCAAGAAGGAATTGATCGAGGCGAACCTGCGGCTGGTCGTCTCCATCGCGAAAAAGTACACGAATCGCGGCCTCCAGTTCCTCGACCTGATCCAGGAAGGCAACATCGGCCTGATGAAGGCCGTCGACAAGTTCGAATGGCGCCGCGGCTACAAATTCTCCACTTACGCCACCTGGTGGATCCGCCAGGCGATCACCCGCGCCATCGCCGACCAGGCCCGCACGATCCGCATCCCCGTCCACATGATCGAGACGATCAACAAGCTGGTGCGCACGCAGCGGCAGCTGGTGCAGGAACTCGGGCGCGAGCCGACCTCGGAAGAGATCGCCAAGCGCATGGAGATTCCGGTCGGCAAGGTGCGCAAGATCATGAAAATCGCGCAGGAGCCGATTTCGCTGGAGACGCCGATCGGCGAGGAAGAGGATTCGCATCTGGGCGATTTCATCGAGGACAAGGCGGTGGTATCGCCGTCGGACGCGGTGATCAACCTGAGCCTGAAGGAGCAGACCTCGTCGGTGCTGAAGACGCTGACGCCGCGCGAGGAGAAGGTGATCAAGATGCGGTTCGGGCTCGAGGACGGGAGCGAGCACACTCTCGAGGAGGTGGGCCAGTCGTTCGCGGTGACGCGCGAACGCATCCGCCAGATCGAGGCGAAGGCGCTGCGCAAGCTTCGCCATCCCTCCCGCTCGCGCAAGCTGCGCGCGTTCCTCGAAGGCCCGACGCACGATTTCTGAGAGGCGGAATTCGGAAGACACGGCCCGCTCCGGGATGCCGGGGCGGGCCTCTTTTTTTTTGCGCTCGAGCCCGGAAACGAGCGAGTTATTTTTTCAGTTGAACTGCCGTCGTCCAGTTCACGCCGATGCCGTACCGGTAGACCATCTCCGCGCCGCGATCGGCGCCGATCGTCGCGCAAATCGCCAGGATCAGCAGTCCGACCAGCACCACCACCTTCAATCCGTGCGTCACTTGCTGGCCCATGAACAGGACGAATGCCGAAAGGCCCACCGCGATGAAATAGCTGGTGAGCATCAGTTCCTCGTGGACTTCGAGGGCCGATCCCGCCGGTCCGGACGGCACCGAGTGGCCGGCGTGCAGGCCGGTGAAGACGGCGAAGGTGCCCGCGACCGTTCCCAGCCACAGCAGCCATAGCGCCGCACGATGCGTCGAATCCTTCCGGTTCCACACCGCGACGATTTCCACCAGCAGCGCGGTGAGCCAGAGCACGATGGGGAAGTGCACGAATACGGGATGAAGATTGGGGGCGTGCTGGAGCCCCGGAAGAATGCGATCCATCAGTTCTCCCTTGCCGGTTTCGTAAAATGGCAGAACATTATTCCGCGGCAAGGAACCGGATGCGAGATTCGCTTTCCTCGCCGGCCGCGTTCGAATCTATCATGCTCCCGGTGACCACACTTCTCGATGTTCGAAGACTGACGGTCGAGTTGCCCACCTCGGCCGGCGGGGTGCGCCCGGTGGACGACGTGAGCTTCGCGATCGGCGCGGGCGAGGCAGTTGGTTTGGTGGGCGAATCGGGATCGGGCAAAACGATGCTGGGTCTGGCGCTGGCTGGTATCGTGGCGGCGGGCGCGCGACGCACGGGCCAGGTGTGGCTCGCCGGACGCGACGGCTCGCCGGCGATGGACCTGGCCGCGCTCGGGGAGCGGGAACTCGAAGCGGTACGCGGGCGCGAGATCGGGATCGTGTTTCAGGAGCCGATGACGGCGCTCAATCCGGTGATGCGCGTGGGCGCGCAGGTGGCGGAGGCGGCGCGGGCGCACGATCCCGCGCTTGGCGCCGCGGGCGCCCGGCGCCGCGCGATCGAGGCGCTCGAGCGCGCCGCCGTGCCGGATCCGCCGCTGCGGGCGCGGCAGTTTCCGCATCAGCTCTCCGGCGGCCTGCGCCAGCGAGCGATGATCGCGATGGCGCTGGCGGCCGGCCCGCGTCTGCTCGTGGCCGACGAGCCAACGACCGCGCTCGACGTTACCGTGCAGAAGCAGATCGTCGAACTGCTGGCGAAATTGCGGCGCGAATCGAATCTGGCGCTGCTGTTCATCAGCCACGATCTGGCCGTCGTCGCGCAACTGGCCGACCGTCTGCTGGTGATGTACGCCGGACGCATCGTCGAGCAGGGACCGGCGCGGGCGGTGCTTGCGCGCCCCGCTCATCCTTACACGGAAGGGTTGCTGCGCGCGCTGCCGCAAACGGGACGAAAGCTGCAACCGATTCCGGGAACCGTGCCGCGGCTGGACGCGCTGCCGCCGGGATGCCCGTTCGAGCCTCGCTGTCCCTACCGCCGTCCGGAATGCGCCCGCGCGGTTCCCGAGCCGCGCCGCGCTGGCCCGGACCATTTCGCCCGCTGTATTCTGGTGCCGTGAGCAACATGCCCGATCGCGAACAGAACGAGAAGGTGCGGGAGCGGTTCACCCGCTCGGCCGACGCCTTCGTGAAATTTGCGGTGCCGCACCGCGGCGGCGATGCCGAAACGATCGCGCGGCTGACCGAGCCGCTTCCCACCGATGTGGGCCTGGACCTGGCGTGCGGGCCGGGAACGTTCACGATGGCGCTGGCGAGAAAGACGAAACTGGTTTTCGGATTCGACCTGACGCCCGCGCTGCTCGAACGGGCGCGGCGCAAGGCGGGCGCGGAGGGAGTGGAGAACGTGGCGCTGATCTGCGGCGACGCGACGGCGCTTCCCTTCGGCGACGGCTCGTTCGACGTTGCCGTGTGCGGCTACAGCCTTCATCACATGAGCGAGCCGCGGCTGGCGCTCGAGGAACTGGCTCGCGTGCTGCGGCCGGGCGGACGCCTGGCCGTGGTCGATCTGTTCGTGCCTGACGGCGCCGACGAGGAAACGCACAACGGCGTAGAGCGCGCCCGCGACACCTCTCACACCAACACGCTCACGCGCGGCGGATTTCCCCGGCTGATCGAAACCGCGGGCTTCCGCGTCCGCTCCGCCGAAACGCTGGAGCGCCCGCGCCTGTTCAGCGAATGGATGCAGATCGCCGGCTGGGAACCGGACGATCCGCACTGGAGAGAAACCCGCCAGCGCATGGAAGCGACGCTTTCGAGCGACGCCGGCGGTTTTCATCCGCGTCTGCTCGCCGGCCCAGGCGAACGGGAGCCGGAGCTCGAATTCATACAGTCGTGCCTGTTCCTTGCGGCGGCGAAAGCCTGACGGCTGTCCTTTCGTGACAAACGACCTCTTACTTTTGAGCGCCAGCGGGTTGCGGAAGACTTTCGTCGTGCCTGACGGCGGCAGCATTCGCGCGGTGGACGGCGTGGATTTCGAGCTGCGCGCGGGCGAGACGCTGGCGGTGGTGGGGGAATCGGGCTGCGGAAAGACGACGCTTGCGCGGCTGCTGGTGCGGCTCGAGGAGCCGGAGCAGGGAGAAATCACGTTTCTTGGACGTGACTGGCTGCGGGCGCGCGGGCGCGAGCTGCGGCAATTGCGCCGGCAGATGCAGATGATTTTCCAGGACCCCTACGGCTCCCTCGATCCGCGCCAGCGCATTGCCTCGGCCATTGGCGAGCCGCTCAGGATTCACGAGCCGGGCGCGAGCGGCGCCGAGCGGCGCCGGCGCATCGAGGGAGCGATCGATGCGGTGGGCCTGGGACGGGAAACGCTCGAGCGTTTCCCGCACGAATTTTCCGGCGGGCAGCGGCAGCGCGTGGCGATCGCGCGGGCGCTGGTGCTGCGGCCGAAGCTCGTGGTCGCCGACGAGCCGGTTTCCGCGCTCGATCCCTCGATCGGAGCGCAGATCCTCGACCTGCTCGCGCGGTTGCAGGCCGATTACGGGCTCACCTACCTCTTCATCTCGCACAGCCTGCCGGTGGTCGCGCAACTGGCGACGCGCATCGCCGTGATGCGCGAAGGGCGTTTCGTCGAGATCGGGCCGGCCGAGCAGATCCTCAACCATCCCGCGCATCCCTACACAAAAGCTCTGATCGATGCCGTGCCCGAACTGCCGGTTCAGCCGGGCGGTTTCAGCGCCGGGTGAGATCCTGACGAAGGGCGTCGAAGCGATGGCATCACACAGCGACGGAGCATTACACCGAGATCCTTCGGGCATCCTGGTCGGATGCCCTCAGGATGACAGCTTTTTCGGCGCGGCGCTCGCGGCGGCGCATTTCTCGTGAGAATGGCGGCGACAGTGGTCTGGTGAGGAGTTCGGGTTGGCCTCGCGGCGAGGGTCAATTCGCGGCGGCCGGCTGCGGGCCGCGCGGCAGGTGATCCTCGAAATACCACAGCACGTTTTTGAAGACGTCGAGTATGGTGCCGCGTCCCTCCGAGAGGCCGTGCGTGCGTCCGGGATAGACGCGCATGTCGAAGCGTTTGCCCATTTCGATCAGCCGGTTGACGAGCAATTCGAAGCCCTGGAAGTGAACGTTGTCGTCTCCCGTGCCGTGCATGATCAGGAGACGGCCGCGGAGGCCGGCGGCGAAATTGATGGCCGAGCTTTTCTCGTATCCCTGCGGATTGTCCTGCGGCAGGCCCATGTAGCGTTCCTGGTAGATGCTGTCGTAGAGGCGCTGATCGGGAACCGAGGCAATCGCGACGCCGACATCGTAGAGATCGGGCGAGCGAAACATCAGGTTGAGCGTTTCCGATCCACCGCCGCTCCAGCCCCAGACGCCGATGCGCTGCGGATCGACATAGGAATGAGCGTGCTCGAAGGATTCGAGCGCGGAGGCCTGCTCGGCCGAGGAAAGCGGGCCGACCGATCCGTAGATCGCTTTTCGCCACGCGCGGCCGAGTGGCGCGGGCGTGCCTTCGTTGTCGAAGCTGGCCACCAGGTAGCCGTCGCTCGCCAGCACGCGGTTGAAGATCGAGCCCCAGCGGTCGACGGTGGTCTGCGCCGCCGGCTCGGAATAGACGTAGACGATGAGTGGATATTTTTTCGACGGGTCGAAGTGAGGCGGCTTCATCAGCCAGCCGTCCACTTTCACGCCGCCTCCCGCATCGACGCGGAAGAATTCGGTGGGGCCGTCGGTAAGCGGGCGAACGCGGTCGGCGAGCGCGGAGTTATCGAGCAGCGAGCGCACGACGTGGTGGCCCGGGAGCTGAACCAGGTCGACGGAGGGCGGCGTGTCGATCGTGGAAAAAGTATGGATGGCGTATCGGCAATCGGGCGAAATCTCGTAGGCATGCGTGCCCGGCTGGTTCGGGGTGACGCGCTCGGCCTGGCCCGAGCCGTCGAGCGGCGTGCGATAGAGGTAGCGCTGGGTGGGGTTGTCGGGCGAAGCGGTGAAATAGGCGCGATTCTCGTCCGGGCAGACGGCGTCGAGACTGATGACGTCGTAGGCGCCGTGGGTGATGAGCGTCGCTTTGCCGCTCGCGCGATCGACGCGGTAGAGATGGCGCCAGCCGTCGCGCTCGCTGAGAAACAGGAATTGCTTGTCGCGGTCGAGCCAGTCGATCTGCTTGTTGTAATCGACCCAGTCCTGGTCGCGATCGACGAAAATCTGTTTCACCGCGCCGGTGGCCGCGTCGGCCAGCAGCACCTGGTTGGCGTTCTGCAGGCGATCGAGATGTTGCAGGACGAGATCGTTCGAGCCGACCCAGTCCATCCGCGCGATGTAGTTCTCGCGCGGATCACCGGGCACTTTCATCCACGTCACCGGTCCGCCGCCTGCCGCGACCACGCCGACCCGCACCGCCGAATTCCTCGTGCCGGCTTCGGGGTACGGATAGACGAGCGTTTGCGGGTAGATGCCGTAGTCGGGGTAGGGAATGCCGGTGACGATTTTCCCGCGCGGATCGCCGAGATCGTAGACCAGCGTGTATTGGCCCACGCCGCTCGTGTTGAATTGCCAGAAAGCGATGCGGCGGCCGTCGGGACTCCAGCGGAATCCGTCGTGGATGTCGAGCTCCTCCTCGCTCACCCAGTCAGAGGTGCCGTTGACGATCGTGGCCGAGCCGTCGGTGGTGAGTTGGGTGATCGCGCCGGTCGAGAGATCCTCGACGTAAACATTGTTCGCGTGGACGTAGGCGACCTTCGAGCCGTCGGGCGAGAACTTGGCGAACATCAGCGTCGAGGGAGGAACCTTGCCGCCGAGTTTGCGCAGCGAGCCGCTGTCGAGATCGTAGACCCAGTAATCGCCGCGGGTGTTGAGGCGCCAGACGCGCTGGGTGTTCGTGAAGATCAGGACGCGGCGCCCGTTCGAGGAGAGAGAAAAGCTGTCGATATCGAGCGGCTCGGCTGCGCCGGGCGGAACGAGCTTCGCTGCCGCGAGCAGGACGTCGCGCTTGCCGGTCGCCGCGTCGTAGCGAACGATATCGCGCGCTTCGGGGAAGCCCTGCGCGGGTTCGAGAACCAGATAGGCGGCGCCGCGATCGATCCAGGTGACATGGCCGAGAAATTTCGGCCGGTACGCCGGGCTGGTCATGGTGCGGACGAGAAGGCCTTCGGCTCCCTGCTGCTGGGGCCGCGGACGGTTGGGCGAAGGCTGCGCGGCTGCCGCGGATGCGAGCAACAGAAAAGGGGCGCAGAAAAAAAAGAAGGCCGCCGGCAACCGGCGGCGATTCGCCTGGAGTGCGGAGCTTGAATGCTTCTGGTCCATGTTGCTTCTCCCTCGAGAATGTGAAGCTGCCGGAGAGAACACTACCAGATTCGCGGTCGTTTGATGGGAGAGGGTTTTTAAAGGGGCGGGTTTGAAACCCGTCCCTACGGGATTCCGTGAACCGGCGACCGGTGATCCAGAGGATCGGGGCGTTGTGCGGACGATCCGGTCGCTTCGCGTGCCGGGCAGGCTCGCAGGGTCGTTGCAACGCGGCCCTGCCATCGCCGCATCCGCGTATCGGTCAGCACGGCTTCACAGGTTGCGGAAAAGTCCATCGGAGCGGTTTCAGGGACTTAAGCTCCTTTGATTTTGCGGGTCTTATGTCGCGGCGGAAGCCGCGACCCCCGAAGTCCGATGCGTTTTTTCGCAAGCCGTTCAGCCGTGCCGAACTGGCGGCGAGGTTAACGCGGGTTGGGCCGCTGGAGAGAGAATTCGCCAGTTGTCACACAGACTCGTTAGACTGTTCGGGCGATGGGATTCCGTTTCGAAGTGCTGAAAACCGATCCGAGCGGGGCGCGGCTGGGGCGGCTCGAGACGCCGCACGGCGTCATTGAAACGCCGGTGTTCATGCCGGTGGGCACGGCGGCGACGGTGAAGGGCGTGCCGCAGCAGACGCTTGAGGCGCTCGGCGTCGGCATCCTGCTGGCCAACACCTACCATCTCTACCTGCGGCCGGGACACGAGCGTGTGAAGCGACTCGGCGGCTTGCATCGTTTCATGTCGTGGCCCGGAGCGATTCTCACCGATTCGGGCGGCTTCCAGGTGTTCAGCATGGCCGGGTTGCGGGAGGTAAGCGACGAGGGCGTGCGCTTCCGCTCGCATCTGGACGGCTCGGAACATTTCTTCACGCCCGAGCGCGCGGTGGAGGTGCAGGCGGCGCTCGGGTCGGACATCGCGATGGTGCTCGACGAATGCATAGAGTTTCCCGCGAGCCACGAACGGGCGCGCCAGGCGATGCGGCGCACGCACGATTGGGCCGAGCGATCGAAGCGCGCGTTTGCCGAGCACGGCGACCCGGAGCGCCAGATGCAGTTCGCCATCGTGCAGGGGGGCGTCCACGCCGATCTGCGCCGGGAATCGGCCGACGCGCTGGTGGGGATGGATTTTCCCGGCTACGCGATCGGCGGGCTGGCGGTGGGCGAGCCGCACACGCTGACGCTCGAAATGGCGGCGGAGGCGACCGCGCGATTGCCGGCGGAGAAACCGCGCTATCTGATGGGCGTCGGCAAACCGGAAGACCTGATCGATTACGTGACAGCGGGAATCGACATGATGGATTGCGTGATGCCGACGCGAAACGCGCGCAACGGTTGCCTGTTCACCGGCGCCGGGCGGCTGCTGATCAAGAACGCGGCGTACGCCGAGGACGAGCGGCCGATTGACAGCGAATGTGAATGTCCGGTTTGCGTGCGGTATACACGCGCCTACCTCCGGCACCTGTATATGGCCAACGAAATTCTTGCTTCCGTCCTAAACAGCACCCACAATGTATACTTTTACCTTGACAGGATGAGAAAAATCCGTGAGGCTATTTATTCTGGGAACTTGGCGGTACTCCGATCTGACCTTCAGGCGCGCGTCGAAGCAGGTCAACACTAATTCTGCGGTGCGATACGGGAAGTTCGGAGCCGCTTACATGCAAAGGAACTCGGATCGCGTCGCCGCGAGCCGTACTCTTCGAATCCATCGGACGAAATGGGCGGGCAGGAACGTATGCTCCTGCAATCAGATCTACTCGTAGGCCAAGGTCAGGCAACCGGCAGTCTGGTGGCGCTTCTGCCGCTGGTGCTGGTTCTTGTCATCTTCTATCTGCTCCTCATCCTGCCTGCGCAGCGGCGACAGAAGAAAATCGCGCAAATGCAGCAGTCTCTCAAAAGCGGCGATAAAATAGTTACGAACGGCGGCATTTACGGGGTGGTGGCTGGCGTCGAAGATGATACCATCCAACTCCGCGTCGCCGATCAAGTGAAGCTGCGCGTGGCGCGCAACGCCGTCGCCGGCTTTCAACCAGAGAGCGGCAAGGAGAGCTGAGCGGAGGCTTCTGGAAGTCTCGCAGCCGGGCAGACGATGAACCAGAATCTCAAATGGAAGGCCCTGTTTATCCTGTTGATCGTGGTCGCGTGCCTGTGGGGTCTGTTCGCGCGTCCTTCCTTCCCCACCTCCTGGCAGCAGGTGAAGCAGAATTTTCAGCACCGGATCAAGCTCGGCCTCGATCTGCAGGGCGGCACGCACCTGGTCTTGCAGGTTCAGGTGGACGAAGCGGTGCGGTTTGAGGCGAACCGCGCGATCGATCAGATCACCCAGCAGTTGCACGACCGCAACATCAAGTTCGGCGACATTCGCCGCGTGAGCGACACGCAGATCCTGGTCACCAATCTCGACCCCACGCAATCGGGCACCTTCCGCGATATGGTGCAGAACCAGCTTCCGGACTGGGACATGGCTTCGGCCGCCGGGCAGACCAGCGGCTTCATGCTGACGCTGAAGGCGGCAGCCATTACCCAGATCAAGAGCCAGACCATGCAGCAGGCGATCGAGACGATTCGCCGCCGCATCGACTCGCTCGGCCTGACCGAGCCCACCATCGCGCAGACCGGCAGCCAGGACGACCAGATTCTGGTCGAGCTGCCCGGCGAGGGAGACCCGACGCGCGCCAAGGCGGTGATTCAGGCCGGCGGTCAACTCGAGTTGCGCAGGGTGATCGACGGGCCCTATCCCTCCGAGGCCGAGGCGCTCGCCGCGCACGGCGGCATTCTGCCGGCCGACAGCGAGATCCTGCCGGGCCGTGCCGAGGGAACGACCACCCAGCAGCCCGGAGCAGGGGTTTACTACGTGCTGACGCGCAACCCTGTGGTCACCGGCCGCGATCTGCGCAGCGCCAGCGCCGCGCCCAACCCGGACATGCCCGGGCAATGGGAAGTGCACTTCAACCTTTCGCGGGACGCCGCGCAGCGCTTTGGACCCTTTACCGAGCGCAACATCGGTCAGCGGCTGGCCATCGTGCTCGATCACCGCGTGCAGTCCGCGCCGGTGATTCAGGGCCAGATCACGGATTCGGGCGAGATCACGGGCAACTTTACCCAGGACCAGGCCAACGATCTGGCGATCGTGCTGCGGGCCGGGGCGTTGCCGGCCTCGATCAAGTATCTCGAGGAGAGTACCGTGGGGCCGTCGCTGGGCGCCGACTCGATTCGCGAGGGCGTGCGGGCGTCGATCATCAGCCTGCTGGCGGTGATGATCTTCCTGCTGATCTACTACCGACTGTCGGGCGTGAACGCTGTGCTGGCGCTGATTCTGAACCTGGTGATCCTGATGGCGGCGCTCGCCTATTTCAAGGCGGTGCTCACGCTGCCGGGCATTGCCGGCGTGATCTTGACGATCGGCATGGGCGTCGACTCGAACGTACTGGTGTTCGAGCGCATCCGGGAAGAGCTGCGCGCGGGCAAGGCGAACGCGTCGGCGGTGGACCTGGGATTCGAGCGGGCGTTCCTGACGATTATCGATACGCACGTGACGACGGTGGTATCGGCGATCTTCCTGTTCATGTTCGGCACCGGGCCGGTGCGCGGCTTCGCCATCACCCTGGTCATCGGTCTGATCGCGAACGTTTTTACATCGGTCTACGTGTCGCGAGTGATATTCGATTGGCATCTGGGCCGGATGGAGCGCCAGGCGGAGTTGAGCATTTGAGGTAGAACGGACCCGAAACTCCGGACAGGCGATTCGTCCGGGGCGCGTTCTGAGCTGCGGGAAACGTGGGAAATGGAGTTTTTCAAGAGTCCGAACGTCGACTGGATGGGTAAGGCGAAGTATTTCGTCGCCCTGTCGACCCTGCTTCTGCTGACCGGCTTCCTCGCCTGGCTGCACACGGGCGGGCTGGTCTACGGAATCGATTTCCGCGGCGGCACGCTCGTCTACGTCCGCTTTGCCCAGTCGCCGCCACTGGCCAAGGTTCGCGCCGCCCTGGCCCAGCAAGGGCTCGGCGACAGCACCATTCAGCAGATCAGCGACCTCTCCGACCCGCTGTCGAAGAACGACGTGATGATCGGGCTGAAGGAGACCGGCGGCGTGAGCGCGCGGCTCGACGCCGGCCGCGCCGCCATTGTGGCGGCGCTTTCGAAAACCTTCCCCGGTCCGGCCGGCAAGCAGGATTTCAACGCCGTCACTCCCGAGGAACTTTCCGCCTACCTCACGCAACAGGATCCGCTGCATCTGGGCACGACGGCGGGCACGAAGTATCAGGATCTGGCGAACGCACTGGCGCATTATCGCGACGTCGACAGCGGCGGTTTGGTGCGTACGGTGGCCGATATCGCCAAGGCGCCCGGCGCGACGCCCGCGGTGGTGGCGAGTCTCGAACAGCATTTTTACGCCGGTCCGTTCGTCATTCAGCGCGCGCAGATCGTTGGACCGCAGGTGGGCTCGCAACTGCGGCGGCAGGCAGTTCTCGCAACCCTCTATGCATTGCTGGGCATGTTGGTTTATATTGCCTTCCGCTTCGAATGGGTGTACGGTGCCGCGGCGGTCATCGCCGTCTTTCACGACGTGCTGATCACGCTGGGGTTCTTTTGTCTCTTCAAGTACGAAATTTCGCTGACGGTCATCGCGGCGCTGCTCACGCTGGTGGGCTATTCGATGAACGATACGATCGTCATTTTCGATCGAGTGCGCGAGAATCTGCGGCTGATGCGCAAGGAGCCGTTCCCGGAAATCGTGAATCGCTCCATCAATCAGACGCTGTCGCGAACGATCCTTACCAGCGGCCTTACGTTCCTGGCAGTACTGGTTCTGTTTTTGCTGGGCGGGCGCGTTTTGCGATCATTCGCTTTTGCCATGGTGGTGGGAGTTGTGGTAGGAACCTATTCCAGTTTCGGGATTGCGGCGCCGATCGTGGTCGTCTGGAACCGGTTCCGGGGGGAGAAGGTCCCCGGCGGCGCAGCGTCCGGTTCGGGTGGTCGGCCGTCGAAGGATCGGGCCGCGGACCGGCGCTTGGCGACAGCCGGAAGGAGGTAGGGTGTGTTTGACGATCTGGTAGTTTCGGGCGGACAGCGGCGGAAAACGCACACACGATGGACGATCTTTGTTTCCCTGATCGGCCAGCTGGCTGTACTCGGCGTGCTGATTCTGATTCCGCTGATTTATACGCAAGCCCTTCCGACGGCGATGCTGGCGACAATGCTGGTGGCTCCTCCGCCACCGCCGCCACCGCCACCGCCGCCGCCGAAGATGATCAAGATTGTGAAGCCGCCGCCGTCTTTCATTCAGCACAATCAGATGGTCGCGCCGAAAGTGATCCCCAAAAAGATCACCATCGTGAAGGACCAGCCGTTGCCACCGGGAGCGTCCTATGGCAGTGGCGTGGTGGGCGGAGTTCCCGGCGGCTCGGCCGGCGGGGCTCTCGGCGGAATCATCGGCGGGACGGGACCGGCGGCTCCTCCGCCGCCACCGAAGCCGGTGGTGCCGAGCATCCTTCACGTCGGCGGCAGCGTGCAGAGCGCGAAGATCGTGCGGATGGTGCAGCCGGTGTATCCGCCGATCGCCAAGGCCGCCCGCATTCAGGGCACCGTGGTGCTGCACGCCATCATCGCCCAGGACGGGACGGTGCAGCAGTTGCAATACGTTTCCGGTCCGCCGCTGTTGGTGCAATCGGCGATGGACGCCGTCAAGCAGTGGAGGTATCAACCGACGCTGCTGAACGGTCAGCCTGTGAAAGTGGACACGGTGATTACGGTTATCTTTACGCTGGGTGGATAGCGGCCGGGCCGCGGCCGGGCCGGCTATCCATAAGGTTGAGCTAAGTCTTTGGTAGGATTGACGACAGGAGGGAATAACCCAATGGCAGCATACCTCTCATTGGCGGGCCTCTGGCTGCTGCAGGCAGGCGGATTCGACCTGCGCGGCATGTGGGCTTCGATGGGCGTGCCGGCAAGGCTCGTCGTGGTCATTCTGGGCATCATGTCGGTCTGGTCGATCGCCATCATGATCGACCGCGCCCTGATGTACAGTGCCGCGCGAAAGCAGTCACGTCTTTTCGTTCAGCAGGTGGCCAGGCGTTGAAGGAAACAAGCTGGACGAAGCGATTTCGATCGCGGAAAAGAACAAGAAGAGCCACATCGCAAAGGTGGTGGCAACCGGCTTGGCCGAGTTCCAGGCGGCCGCGGCGCAGGTGCCCGAGGATGAAGTGATCGAAGCGGCCAAGCGCGGTCTGGAGCGCTCGGTGGCGATCGTTCACGCCGAGATGAAGCGCGGGCTGGGCGGACTGGCGACGATTGGCGCGACCGCGCCGTTCGTGGGACTGTTCGGCACGGTTCTCGGCATCATCCACGCGTTTCAAGGGATTCAGGCGGAGAAGGCGACCGGGCTTTCGGCGGTGGCCGGCGGTATCGCTGAAGCCCTCGTGACCACGGCTCTCGGCCTGTTCGTGGCCGTGCCGGCGGTGTGGACGTACAATTACTTCAATGGCCGTGTCGAGGCTTTCGACGTGGAGATGGACAACTCCTCGATGGAGTTGATCAACTACTTCATCACGCGGCGCGCCTCGGCGAAGAAAAGCTAAGCGGCCGGGTGAACTACGATGGCCTATAAGCCAAAAGCCGGCGCCACAATGTCCGAACCGAACGTCATTCCGATGGCGGACATCATGCTGGTGTTGCTCATCATCATGATGGTCATCACGCCGATGTTGCAGAAGGGCGTTTCGGTGGACATGGCCAAGGTCAACAATCCGGTGGCCATGCCGGACGCGGACAAGGACGACGCGATTCTGCTGTCGGTCACCCGCGACGGCTCGATCTATCTTCGGACCACGAAGATCGACCTCAGCCAGGTCACCGCGAAGGTAAAAGACGAGGTGAAGGACCGCCTGAACAAGGTCGTCTTCATCAAGAGCGATTCCCGGACCAAATACGGCGACGTCGTCACGGTGGTCGACGACGTCCGCGCCGCCGGGGTCGAACAACTTGGCCTGCTCACTCAGAAGAGCGAGAAACCGCTGACCGGTCCACCGAATCCGAGCGGTGGTGGCTAGCACGCGCTAGCACGCGCCGGTTTGGTGACGGTCGGAACTAGCACGGGGGTTTCACTATGGCTATGCAGGTAGGTGCGAAGAAAGGGTCGATGTCGGAGCCGAACGTCGTCCCCCTGATCGACGTTCTTCTGGTGCTGATCATCATTTTCATGGCGATCACGCCGACGACGCCGAAGGGGCTCGACGCTCAGGTTCCCCAGCCCGCGCCACCGAATCAGAAGCAACAGCAACAGCTCGACCAACGGACCATCGTCGTGCAGGTGGCCCAGGACGGGAGCCTGAAGATCAATCAGGACGCGGTGACGTGGGATCAGCTCGGGTCTCGGCTCGAGACCATATTCAAGGAACGGGCGCCGGGCGACCGGGTGGCGTTCATCAAGGGCGACAGTAACGTCGAGTTTGCCTTTGTCGCCCGGGCGATCGACATCATGCACGATTCCGGTGTCGAAAAGGTCGGCCTCATCACCAAAAAGGTCGAAGAGGGTCAGTAGGTCCGGCCTGCCGTATCGTCCGTCTTTTCGCTGGTTAGGCTCCGGAGGAATTGCCGATGCGTCGTGGAGAGGGTGTGTGGAAAGTTAGTCTTGTCGTCCTACTGGCAGCTGGGCTGGCAGGCGTCGCCGGCTGCAATAAGTTGCGGGCCCGCGATTTGCTGAACCGGGGCGTGCAGGCCTACAAGCTCGGCCAGTTCGACCAGGCGGAAGAGGACTTCAAACAGTCGGCGGAGCTCGACCCGACGCTGCAGACCGCCCGGATTTATCTGGCTACCGCTTACGCCAGCCAGTTCGTGCCCGGCTCGCCTGCGCCCGAAAATCTGCAGAAGGGCCAACAGGCGATTGCGCAGTTCAAGAAGGTGCTCGAGCAGGATCCGAAGAACCTTTCGGCGATTGACGGAATCGGCTCGATGCTCTTCAACATGGGATCGACCCCATACAACGCGGACACGCTGGCCGAGTCGAAGCAGTGGCACGAGAAGCACATCCAGTTGAAGCCCGACGACCCTCAGCCCTACTACTGGGTCGGTGTGATCGACTGGACGCTGGCTTTCCGCGCGAATCAGAAGATGCGGCAGGACTATAACAACAACTTGCCGCGGCGGAAGAAGGCGATCCAGGCGAGCGATCCGCTGCCCGAGAAGCTGCGCGACCAGTTCGCCTCGCAGTACCAGCAGACCGTGGATGAGGGAATTCAGGAGCTGCAGAAGGCGATCCAGCTTCGTCCTGATTACGCCGACGCCATGGCCTATCTCAACCTGATGTATCGGCAGAAGGCCGACATGGTGGCCACGCCGGACGAGCGGGCAGCTCTGCTGAAGCAGGCGGATGATCTGATCGACAAGGTCAAGGAAATCAAACAGAAGGAAGCCTCGTCACCGAAGGCGACGAGCTAGGCCCCACGGATTCGCCGGCTGGTCCGCGACGGGCCAGCCGGCTTTTGTTTTTTCCCCCCGGCGGGGCGGTGAAGAAAGCCATGCCGAGCGAGCCGAAACCCATCAGCACCTCCGCCCGCCGAGCCCTCGATCTTCGTTTCATCGAACTGCTCGACAAGGTGCGCCAGATCCGGCCGAGCGAGGATCTCGACCTGCTGCGTCGCGCCTATGATTTCGCGGCCGAACAGCACGCCGAGCAGCGCCGCGAATCGGGAGAGCCCTACCTTTCCCATCCCCTCGCCGTAGCGCATCTGCTGGCCGACATGCGGCTGGACGTGGCCACGCTCTCGGCCGCGCTGCTGCATGACGTCGTCGAAGACACGAAAATCCCCCTCGCGCAGATCGTCGAGCAGTTCGGCGAGGAAGTCGCCCGGCTGGTGGAAGGGGCGACGAAGATCAGCCGGCTCGACCTGCTGGCCCCGGAGGCGCGCCAGGCCGAGAACGTCCGCAAGATGCTGCTCGCGATGGTGAACGATGTGCGCGTCGTGCTGATCAAGCTGGCCGACCGGCTGCACAACATGCGCACGCTCGATTTCCTGCCCGCCGAGCGCCAGCAGCGCATCGCCCGCGAAACGCTGGGCATCTACGCTCCGATCGCCCACCGGCTCGGCATGGGCGCGATGCGCGGAGAGCTGGAGGATCTGGCCTTCAGCTACCTCGAGCCGGAGGCGTACCTCGATCTGCGGAAGAGGGTCGAATCCAAGCGGAAATTCTACGAGAAGTTTCTCGGCGAGGTGCAGGACCAGATTCGCAAGAAGCTGGTGGAAAACAACATCCCGGCCGAGGTCGACGGCCGTATCAAGCGCCTCTATTCAATCCACCAGAAGAGTCAGCGCCAGCAGCGCACGCTCGACCAGATTTACGATCTGCTCGCCATCCGCGTCATCACCGATAGCGTGCGCAATTGCTACGCCGCCCTCGGCGTCATCCATCAGATCTGGCCTCCGGTCCCCGGCCGCTTCAAGGACTATATCGCCATGCCGCGGCCCAACCTCTACCAGTCGCTCCACAGCACGGTGATCCGCGGCGGCCAGCCGCTCGAGGTGCAGATCCGCACGCAGGATATGCACCGGATCGCCGAATACGGCGTCTGCGCCCACTGGCGGTACAAGGAAGGCGTGGGCCCGATCTCCGAGCGCGACGACCAGAAAATCGCCTGGCTGCGCCAGCTGATCGAGTGGGTGCAGGATATGGAGGAGCCGAGCGAGTTTCTCTCGACCCTCCGCGTGGACCTGTATCCGGAGGAGGTCTACACCTTCACTCCGAAGGGCCACGTCGTTGTACTGCCTCGCGGCTCGACACCGGTCGATTTCGCCTACGCGATCCACACGGAAGTGGGCAATCAGTGCTCCGGTGCGAAGGTCAATTCGCAGATCGTGCCGCTGCGTCACGGTCTGGCGAACGGCGACGTTGTCGAGATCCTCACCCAGAAGGGCCACGGGCCCAGCCGCGACTGGCTCAGTTTCGTCAACACCTCCCGCGCTCGCAGCAAGATCCGGCAGTGGATCAATCTGCAGGAGAGCCGCCGCGCCACCGAAGTCGGCCGCCGGCTGCTCGAAAAGGAGGCGCGCGAGCACGGCTTGAGCCTGAAGAAGCTCGATGCCGAGCTGGCGAAGGTCGCCTCCGATTACGGCTGTGCTTCGCTTGAGGACCTCTGCTCCGGCATCGGCTACGGCAAGTACGCCGCCCGGCAGGTGCTCGCCAAGGCGGCCGGCGAGCCGCTCGAAGAGAAGCGCGCGGCCGAACCGCCGCGGCTGGCCTCGGCGGTGAAGCGGATGCTCGGGATGCACGAGCCGGCGATCCTGGTGCGCGGGCAGGACGACGTGCTCGTCTACCGCGCCTCGTGCTGCAATCCGATTCCCGGCGACGACATCATCGGCTACATCACGCGCGGCCGCGGCGTCGCCGTCCACCATGCCGGCTGCCCCAACGTCCAGAACCTGCTCTACGAAACCGAGCGGCGCATCGCGGTTGAATGGGCGCCGAAATCGGCGGGGACCTACGCGGTTCGCCTGCGCGTCTACACCGAGGACAAGCCCGGCATCCTCGCCGCCATCACCGCCTCGATCAGCGATGCCGAGGCGAATATCCGCTCGCTCGAAAGCACCAGCGACGATCTGCGCGCCCGCATCGAGATCCTGCTCGATCTCGCCGATCACAAGCAACTCGACAGGATCCTGGCCTCGATCCGCCGCGTCCCCGGGATCTTCGACGTCGAGCGTGTCTACAACGTCTAGTAGCTCTGCCAGGCACCGCGACACATTCGATAAAAGCAAAAATCCTGGCCGTAAACCGAAGGCCGGGACACCCGACATGCGGCTCTTGTTTGGACCTCGTCGCCGGCACTCCGTTACAATGGCTGCGCCGATGCGCACCCACCGAGCCTGGCTCCTTACGCTGGGTCTTCTCGCTTCGCTGGCCCTGCTCGCCGCCTGCGCCTTACCCCTCGGACCTGGTTACCACGTGCGCCGGGAAACCCTCACCATCCGCTATCACCCCGGCAGCTCGTCCCCGCTGACCGTTCGTACCGACGCCGAGATGGTGAACGTCGGCAACGCGCCGCTCGATGAGTTGACCCTTCGGATGCCCCAACGCCTTCAGCCCGGCACGGAGGCAACTGTATCGATCAACGGCCGGCCAGTGACCGCCGTCAAGAAGACCGACGAGGGTGCAACGCTGCTGGAGGTGCCAATCGACCCGCCACTGGCGCAACGCGGGTCGCTTGGCATCCGTTTGGGCTATGAGATCCCGGCAGCTTCGCCGGTGTTCGCGCTCGATCCGGAAGCGTGGTTCGGCAGCTTCCTCCCGCCGAAGCATCTGTTCGCCAAGGGCCACACCCGCGCCGAGAAGACGGAACTGGATGTTTTCGTTCCCGCCGGCTATCGCGCGCTGACGACAGGCCGCAGGCGCGGCGTGCGCGCGGGCCATGCGGACGGGGAGGCGGAATACCGGTTTGAGATCCGCGAGGACGATTTCCCGCCGTTTCTCGTCGCCGGCAAATTCAACGAGCGGAAGATCCGCACCCAACGGCGCGACGTGGTTTTCTGGACGCTCCATCCGCTCGATGACGCCTGCGCACAGGCCTTCGCCGCGCACCTGGCGGCCACGGCCAACCTGTATCGATCCCGCTTCGGCCGGCTTTCGAAGCACGCTCCGCCGATCCGCGTGATCGAAATTCCGGCCGGAAAGGGCTCGCCTGCCTGGCAGGCAGGAGAGTTCGGCTCCGTTCCCCAGGGAATCCTGTTCTCGGCGTCTCCGTCGGAACTGTGCCGGGAACCGCAACGGTTTTTCCCTGCGGGCGAGCGGGCGCTGGCGGCCACATGGTTTGGCTGGGCGGTTGGGCCCGAGCCGGATGCGCGGGCGCTCCTCGTGGGCGGCGCGCGCCGGTATGCGATGCTTGTCGCCGAGGAGGGAGGCAGCCCAGCGGCGGCAAGGGAGCGCCTGGTGAAAGCATGGCTCGCCGAGTATGACGGGCTCGAGTCCGGCGCGAAGCCGATTGCGCCGGTCGCCCTGAAACGTGACTCGCCGGCCGCCGAACGAAAAATGGCCGGCATCCAATCGGCTCTGTTCCTCATCGCACTCCAAGACCGGTTCAGTCCCGTGGCTATCCAGAATGCGCTGGCGCATCTGGTGAGCAGTCTTCGCGACAGCACCGCCGGGATCGACGATGTGCGCTCGGCGCTCGAAGAGGCAACCGGCCGCAATTTGTTCGGCTATTTCAACGAGTGGCTGGGCCGGCCGGGGATTCCGGCGGCGTTCCGACAGCAATATCTGGCAACGAAAATGAAACCGGCCCACGAAAAAAAATCGACCCTGATTTCCAGGAGGGCAAGGTGAAACAGGTGATCTCCACAGAAAAGGCGCCGCGGGCGATTGGCCCGTATTCGCAAGCGATCCGCGCCAATGGATTCGTGTTTGTCTCCGGCCAGGTGGCGTTCGACCCGGCGACCGGATACCTGGTCGAGGGAGGGGTGACGCAACAGACCGCTCGCGTCATGGAGAATCTGCGGGCGGTGCTCGAGGCGGCCGGCTCTTCGCTCGACCAGGTGGTGAAGACGACGGTCTACCTGAAGTCGATGGAAGATTTCGGCAAAATGAACGAGATCTACGGCCGCTTCTTTACCAAGGATCCGCCGGCTCGCTCAACCATCGAGGTCGCTCGCCTGCCCCGCGACGTTCGCGTCGAAATCGACGTCATCGCGCTCGCCGGCTAAGCGGAAGACGAAGCGTGTTACCGGTTCCCATCGCGTCCGGATGGATGAAGGAAGGATCCTTCCGCGACGCGGCGGCCTGGCTATCGTCAGCGCCCCGATCGTAAGGACGGTGGTGTAGAGGCGGATTTCAGCCCGCTATTTTCGCGCAGCGCTCGAAAGCTGCAGCCCTGAAGGGCGGCTCTACACAGGCTACGAAGGGCCAATCTTATCCGGAAAAAGAAACGTGCTTTTTGCCAGGGCGGAAGCCAGCGTTTCTTCCCGGTAATATCTCTTCAGGATGTTTTCTTTCCAGTTCAGGAGATCCGGGTTGCCATCGGCGAATTGCTCCCAGGTCTGTTCGCCTCCCGACCGAGCCATCCGCTCACGAATCAGCAGAAGAAACGCCCAAGTGATCGTCTCGTTGTAGAGGTCGGGCTTGCCCTGAGCCGCGGCGAATTTTGCCAGCGCGGAGGAAAACCGCTGGAGCGCTTCGAGAGCGGGGTACCGGCTCAAGTACAGGAAAGCCATTTTCACGTGATCGGCATGATGAAAGGGCTTGCCGGCAAGGCTGCAGTCTTCGAATTTCGCGATGAATTCGTCGTCGGTCATGGCCTCACCCTCGGGCGGCCTGATTTCCTGCCGCGTTTGCTGTCCCTCGCCGCGGGCTTCGCGGCAGCTTCGGTCAGCAGGTGGCTCGCGCTCGAATCGAGATCGAGTCCGTAAAACCTTTTCAGTTCCCGAATGCGTTCCAGGCTGTCTTTGCTGAAGGGACATTTCCCATCGAAGGCGTGCAGAACGATGCCTTCGAGAAGATCACCCAGGGTCAGGTCGCGGTAGTCGGCAAAGGCCCGCAGGACCTTGAGCAGGCGCTTTTCCATGCGAACGCCCGTTTGCACGCGTTCCACGACGTGTTTTCGGTTGGAAGGCATGGTTCTATTGTGGTACCTAGGTACCAATAATTCAAGGAAAGATTTAACACAGAGGAAGGACGGAGACCACTGAGGCGGGTGGGGGAACCTGGGGTCGGGTTGAGCTGGGTGAGTCGCATGCTTATGGCGCGGGAATTTGTGAATCTTTTAGTTCGCGTGTGTGGCCGACGGCCAGAGTCCCTTCCTCCTCGTTCCACGCCGCCGGCGTGCGGAACGCGCGGCAGAGCTGCTGCATTTTCTCGGCGATTTGCCGCCCCTTCCCGCCGCTCGCCCGGCGTGCCTGGAAGTCGCGGATCAAAGGTGGGATACAGCCGCAACCCTCGAGCCACTCTCACGTCCATCTCCACGACGAAGACGAACGACTCATCGTTGCGCTCGATTTCGTCCACGGCGTAATCGTCGACGAAGTTCCCGGCTCCATAGAGGATTGGCCGGCCTCGATACAGCTCGATTCCGCGGAACACGTGACAGGAATGGCCGAAGACCAGATCGGCGCCCGCGTCTACCAGCGCGTGGGCAAGCGCCACGTGCTCTCGCGGCGGCGCATAACCCCAATTCGGGCCCCAGTGCGCCGAGACGATGAGAAGGTCGACGTCGTCCTTGTGCCGGCGCACGACTTCGAGCAAATGCTTCGCCCGCGAATCGTCGGGATCGACCGGCACGTAAAAGACGCCCGCGAGATCGGATGTGGCTTGCCAATCGGGCTCGTTGTCGGTGAAGGACAGAAATCCAAGCTTTCTGCCACCGATATCGATGGTTGCGACTTTTGAAGCCTCGGCAAGATTGCGACCCGCTCCGCTCCAGGCGATCCCGTTGCGGCCCAGAATTTCCAGCATTTCCCGCAGAGCGTCGTAGCCGAAGTCGAGAACGTGGTTATTGGCCAGGGAAACGGCATTCATTCGCGCGGCGCCGAGCACTGCGACGTTCTTCGCCGCCGACCGGAAATGAAACGCTTTCGAGTAAACCGACCACGGCTCGCCTCGATCGGAAATCACGCATTCGAGATTGCAAATGCGGCAATCCGCCGCGAGCAACAGCGGCAGCGTGTCTCCCCACGGATATTCCGGGGGCTTGCCCTCGAGCAGATCGTTCACCAGGCGCCCGAGCATGCAGTCACCGACAAGCGCCAGCCGGAATGGAGTGCCCTCCATGACTTCCGTCTTCCGCGCCTTATCCTAGCCAATGGATTTCCGGCAGATTGCGGCCGGGCGTCTCGGGCCACGTCTTCGCATAGCCCAGCACGATCGGCGCGACGACGTGGCAATTCTCCGGCAGCCCAAGCTCCTTTTTGGTCGAGGCGAGGTTCAGCCACGGGCGCGCCAAACCGATCCAGCACGTGCCGATCTCTTCGTCTCGCGCAGCGAGCATCAGGTTTTCCGCCGCCAGGCAGCAATCCTCGGCTGCCTGCCGGTTCTCCGATTTCGCCAGCACGAGCACCAACCCGGCGGCGTGGTAGAACAATGAGTAGCTCGGATCCTCGAGCATTTGCCGGAACGCGCCGAACCCGATTTCGGCCAGATTCTCGAGCAGCCAGCTCTTCGCGCGCTCCGCGTACTCGTCAATTCGTTTGCGGTCGAGCAGCGCGACGAACTCCCACGGCTGCTGATTGATCGCGCTCGGGGCCAGGGTCGCGGCCTTGATCAGCCGCTCGACCGTCACCGCCTCGAGGCTTGCAGCGGTATATTCCCGCACGGCACGGCGCTTTCTGAGAACCTCCATCAGTTCCATCGACGTTTCCTCCGTTCTTCCCCCGGTAAAGACACATGCATCGGGCCTGCCAGCAGCGGCGGAGGTGTTTCGGCGCTAAGTTGTTCGGATGGTTCAGATGGGGAGTTTGCTCCCGCAGCCGGGAGCAGGGTGGAGCGTCAAATCTGGGCGATTTGACGCTCCGCACTGGGCGTTTCGCCGTGAGGGCGGGGGTGACCCCGCCCCTAGGAGCCGTTGCGTGACCGCACCCCAGGAGATCTACTTCAAAGTCTGCAGGAAAGAGATGATCGCTTTCAGATCGGCGTTCGAGACGGCGGACTCGGAGAACGACGGCATCTTCGGGGTGACCGGGTGACGAATCAAGTGGGCGATTTGTTCGGCCGAATATTTTTTGCCGACGCCGATGAGCGAAGGCGCCATGGCGGTTCCGTGGGCCGTTGGTCCATGGCAAACGCGGCAACTGTCCACCGCGAAGAGCTGCCTGCCCCTGGCGACCAGCTTGCTTTCCGTCGCGCTGGCGGCCGGCGCGGCTGTCCGTGGGGCCGGGGCGGTTTGCCGTGATGCGTGATGCGGGCCCATCGGGCCGCCCATGCCATGGCCATGCATGCCCCAGGCGCGGTTCATCTCGTCGCGCAAGCGCTCGAGCAGGGTGTTGTTTACCTCCAGAAGCGGCTTCATGGCGGCGATGCTTTTTGCCTGCGTCATCGCCCTGTGATTTTCCATCAGCTTGTCGACGATGGTTTCCATCTGCTCGCGCGCGGCGGTCATGTTCTTCCCCATCATGGCTTTCCCCATCTGGCCGGTGCCGCGGGCCGGCGCGGGTTGCCGCGACGCGCTTCCGGAATATCGCGCGGCTGCACCCAGGGAAAGCAACAAAGCCGCAGCGAATACGTATGTGCCGGTCAAGGTCATCTTGCGTCTCATACCGTCCCTCCACTTTTTCGGATCGAGGCTCTCGCGGACCGACCGGCGCCCATTGACGTGACGGGTTCCTCGCGATTCCGTCTCGAGCTGACGAAAATGCCCGGCATTTATAGCACAAGAAGTGTCCGATTCGGCAGAGGACCGGCCTGCCCGTGCGCGCTCGACGGAATGAGCATAGAATCGAGACGCCGTGACAGAGCGGGCCAAAATTCATCTGGGCACGTCGGCCTTCACCGCCGCGGGATGGCCGGGGACGTTCTATCCCGAGGACATGAAGCCGGCCGAATACCTGAGCCATTACGCCCGCGAGTTCGACACCGTCGAAGTCGACAGCACCTTCTACCGGGCTCCCAGCCCGAACACGGTTCGCGGCTGGTATGAAAAGACGCCGGCGAATTTCGTGTTCGCCGCCAAAGTGCCGCAGGAGATCACGCACGAAAAAGTGCTGGTCGATTGCACGGCGGAATTGAACCGGTTTCTCGGCGCGATGGACCAGCTACGCGAGAAGCTCGGGCCGCTGCTGTTCCAGTTTCCGTATTTCAATCGCGCAAAATTCAAAACCGGCGCGGAATTCCTTGCCTTGCTCGAGCCGTTTCTCGAAACGCTGCCGCGTGGCTATCGGTTCGCGGTCGAGATTCGCAACAAGGCCTGGCTCGATGAGCGCCTCCTCGACATGCTGCGCCGGCGCGGCGTTGCGCTCGCGCTGATCGACCACCCCTGGCTCCCGCGCCCTGCGGAGCTCGTGCGCCGCATCGATCCCATCACCGCCGATTTCACCTACATCCGCTGGCTGGGCGACCGGAAAGCCATCGAGGAGAAAACCAAATCCTGGGACAAGACGATCGTCGACCGCACGGGAGAGCTGCGCGAATGGGTGAACGTGGTCTATAGGTTCACAGGCCGCGGCATCGTGGTTTTCGCATACGCCAACAACCACTACGCCGGCCACGGGCCGGCCACCATTCGACTTTTCCAGCAACTCCTAGCTCAAGCCCCTTGATTTGACCGCACGGCGGATGCCGCCCTGAAGGGCGGCTCTACACCAGCACGATGCGCGACCGCCCCAATGTTTCGCGCCGGTTCCTTTTCAGAAATCCGGGCTAGAACTTGTACGAGATTCCGATCCCAATCCGCGCGCGGGCATGCAAATTCAGGCCCGAATCATTCGTGCATGGCCCGGCGATGCAGCCGGCGATCTGCGCCACGGCCAGGTCAAAATTCAGCGGAACGCCCGAAGGCACGAAGCGCGCAAAGTAGGCGAGCGTTGTGGGAATCGTGATGCCGGGAAGAGGAGCGCTGCCGGTGTACTCCGCAATCTGGTGCGGTTCCTGCAAAGCTTCCGCTCCCAGGATCAGCGTTTGCTTGCCGGGCGTGAAAACGAAGCCGACTGCGCCAAAGGCTCGCGCTACCCAGTCCGGCGCGGCGCCTACGACTCCCAAAATGGAGGCGTTCGTTCCCTTGACGCCGACGCTCACGAGGATGGGCAGATGCTTGATCTGGGTGATCGTCTTGGTGCCGACGAGATAGACATCATAGGTTTCGGTGGATTGGGAGGGATTAATCAGCGCGAGGGCGCCGCGGGTCTCGTTCGTGCGAGCCACGAATCCCACGGATATCGCGGGTACCCACGTTGTCTTGCCCATATTTTCGGGGATCAGGTTTATCTTGCCGTGAAAAGTGTTGAACCCTTTATCGAACAGGTGGTTGTAGATCGTATCGTTGGTGTCGGAGACTTCCGTGCGCGTGTAGCCGATTTCCACTCTCTCCAGAAAGCCTACCGTGACCGAAGCCTGATACGCGTCGTTCAGGTAGATGCCGCCGCTCAGGTAGTGGAAGGCAACCACGGGCATGCCGAAGCCCTTGGCGGGAGACTTGGCGGTGTAGGCGAAGGGAGTCAGCAGCGCTCCCGTTTGACCGTCCCAGTTGAGCGATTGGGCGGAGGCGACATTGCTGAAACACAATGCAATGGCCAGGGCAAGCAGCGCGGAAATACTTCGATTCACAAAGACACTACGCATGGCCGTCTCCTTGAGCTGGTTACATGGAATTCGCCAGTGTGGCGTTCCGGTCTGGCTATGCGAGTAGGCAATGCGGAGTCCGGGGACTCGCGGAGCAGTCCCTGGTTCGTATCTTTCGATCCGAGAAACAGTTGACGGGAAGGGCAGAGGGGCTGAAAGAGTTTTCACTCGTTGTTTTTGGGTGAAGGGGCACTTTTGGTGAGGAATTTTCACCAGCCACCTGGCTTTGTTTGAGGGTGTCACTGGTCGTCACAACGAGTGACGATGTTTTTGGGGTCTGCGGAACGGGTGATATGCAAGTTGTGTGTTTTCTGCGAGATCCTACGCTTTGTGTTTGCGTTGAGGGTGTCACGGGGCCGGCGTTAACCGGGACACGCTGTCGAGCTGAACTCGCCGCAAGTGGCGAATTTTCATGAACTTCACATTTTTTAACCGGGACATTTTGGGGCTTTTTCGGGGCTGATGACGGACGGGGGACGAAAAAGCGGCAATTGGCGAGGATGCCCTGGCGCGTCAGCTTAACTTGGAAACTTCCTGGAGAGAAGGGGAGGGTCTACGTAAACATCGACAACGCTAGTAGGAGCGGGGCAGGCCGAGGACGTTGTGACCGAGGAAGGCGAGGATGAGGTTGTTGCTGACGGGGGCGACGGTGTAGAGGCGGGTTTCGCGGAATTTGCGTTCGACGTCGTAGTCGCGGGCGAAGCCGTAGCCGCCGTGGGTGTCGAGGCAGACATTCGCGGCTTCCCAGGACGCTTCCGATGCCAGCAGTTTTGCCATGTTGGCTTCGGCGCCGCATTTTTCGCCGGCATCGAATTTGCGGGCCGCTTCGAAGCGCATCAGGTCGGCGCTTTCGATATGCGCGTATGCTTGTGCGATGGGGAATTGCACGCCCTGATTCGCGCCGATGGGTTTGCCGAAGACTACGCGGTCGCGGGCGTAGGTCGTGGCGCGATCGATGAACCAGCGGCCATCGCCGATGGCGTCCGAGGCGATCAGGATGCGCTCGGCGTTCCAGCCGTCGATGATGTAGCGGAATCCGCGGCCCTCTTCGCCGATGAGGTTTTCGGCGGGGATTTCGACGTCCTCGAAATAGAGGACGTTCGTGTGGTGGTTCATCATCGTTTCGAGCGGCTGCACCTGCAAGTTGCCCTTCACGTCGCGCAGATCGAGCAGGAACACGGAGAGGCCTTGCGTTTTGTCCTTTAGTTCCTCGTAAGGCGTGGTGCGGGCGAGGAGCAACATCAGGTCCGACTGCTTCACGCGGGAGATGAAGATTTTCTGGCCGTTCACGATGTAGCGGTCGCCGCGGCGGACGGCTCGGGTTTCGATTCGCGTGGTTTCCGAGCCGGAGTTCGGTTCGGTGACGGCGAAGGCTTGCAGGCGCAATTCGCCGTGCGCGATTTGCGGAAGGTAGCGGCGCTTCTGCTCCTCGCTCGCGTGGCGGAGCAGCGTGCCCATCACGTACATCTGCGCGTGGCAGGCGCCGGCGTTGCCGCCCGAGCGGTTGATTTCCTCGAGGATGATGCCGGCTTCGGTGACGCCAAGGCCACTGCCGCCGTACTGTTCGGGGATCAGCGCGGCGAGGTAGCCGGCCCCGGCGAGCGCGTCGACGAAGGCTCGCGGGTATTCCTCGTCGCGGTCCAGTTGGCGCCAATAGGCATCCGGGAAATCGCGGCAAAGGTTGCGAACGCCGTCGCGGATCGCCTGATGGTCTTCTTTTCCGTTGAGCGGCATGAAGGGCGGAATTTTACGTCAGATATGGAGCGGGCGGAAGGGCTAGTGCGACGACCGGCAAATGCAGCCCTCAGCGGCTAAAGCCGCGTTCACAGGCTAGCGCCTACGGCACGACTGAAGTCGTGCCCTTACGAAAGACGGAGTTGCTACACAAACTCGAAAGGGTTGGGCCGGGAAGGCGCGCGATTGACTTACGGGCAAGAGCAGCTTACGATGCGGGTTCCCTGAGGCGGTCTACGCGTAAATGATCGGCGAAACCATATCGCATTACCGCGTCCTCGAGCAGCTTGGCGGGGGCGGGATGGGCGTGGTCTACAAGGCCGAGGATACGCGGCTGAAGCGCCTGGTGGCGCTGAAGTTCCTGCCAGACGACGTGGCGCACGATGCGGCCTCGCTCGAGCGGTTCCAGCGCGAGGCGCGGGCCGCGAGCGCCCTGAATCACCCAAACATCTGCACCATCTACGACATCGGCGAGGATGGCGGCCGCCATTTCATCGCCATGGAGTATCTCGAGGGCGAAACGCTCAAGCATCGCATCGAGAGCCGGCCCTTGCCGCTCGACCAGATGCTGGATCTTGGCATTCAGATGGCCGATGCCCTCGACGCCGCTCATTCCCAGGGCATCATCCATCGTGACATCAAGCCGGCGAATATTTTCGTGACCAAGCGCGGCCAGGCGAAGATTCTCGATTTCGGCCTGGCGAAGCTGGCCCCGGCGCGGCGCAGCGGCCCGAACGGCGAAATATCGACATCGATGACGGCCGCGACGCAAGCCGAAACCCTGCTGACTAGCCCCGGCTCGACCGTGGGCACGGTGGCGTACATGTCGCCCGAGCAGGCGCGCGGCGAGGAACTCGACACTCGAACGGACGTTTTCAGCCTCGGCGCGGTGCTCTACGAGATGGCGACGGGCGGGGCGGTTTTTGATGGGCCGACGGCGGCCGTGATCTTTCACGGGATCCTGGAGAAGACGCCGGAGCCACCGAGCCGGCGGAATCCGAATCTGCCGGCGAAACTGGACGAGATCATCGGCAAGGCGCTCGAGAAAGACCGCGAGCTAAGGTGCCAGACCGCAGCCGAGCTGCGCGCCGATCTCAAACGACTGAAGCGGGATCGGGAATCCTCGAAGACCTTTGTGGCGGCTCCTGAAGCAGCGCCGGAATCTGCCGCGGTCGCGACGGCAGTGCCGAGTCCGGCGAAACCGAAAGGACTCGGGCGGATGATCGCGTTCGTCGCGGCTTTACTGGTGGTGGGCGCCGCCGGCTGGTACGCGGGCAAGGTCAGTCAGCCGACGCCTTCGGGTCCGGCCCGTTTTAATGAGCTGACTTTCCGTCGTGGCCAGATCGCTTCGGCGTCCTTTGCGCCGGACGGCCAGACCATTGTGTACACGGCTTTGTGGGGCGCCGATCAACCTGAAATTTTTTCGGTGAACCCGCCGAGTCCTGAGTCGCGCTCGCTGGGTATGAAGGACGCTGTACTGCTGGATATTTCCAGCACCGGAGAGATGGCGCTGCTGACGCATCCGGTGCGTGCTTCTTTCTATTTCATTGGGACGCTGGCGCGGGCGCCGCTTTCCGGCGGCGCTCCGCGCGAACTGCTGGACAAAGTCGCCGGGGCCGCCTGGTCGCCCGATGGAAAGCAGTTGGCGGTGGTCCACGTTGTAGGCGCGCGAGAGCGGCTCGAATATCCGATTGGGCATGTGCTCTACGAGACCAGCGGCTGGATCGCCGATCCGCGGATTTCGCTCGATGGGAAGTACATCGCCTTTCTCGATCATCCAGCTCTGGGCGACGATACCGGGTCGGTGGCCATGGTGGATCTGAACGGAAAGAAGACGACGCTGGCGAGCGGCGGTACGAGCGCCGAGGGCCTGGCGTGGTCGCCGGACGGTAAAGAGATCTGGTTTGGAGCGATCCGGAATGCCTCGGCGCGCGGCCTGTACGCGGTGACGCCTTCCGGGCATGTGCGAGAACTGGTTCATGCGCCGGGGATGCTGTCGCTGCTGAGCGTTTCGCGCAATGGAGAAGTGCTGGCGGCCCGCGACACCTGGCGGCGAGAGTTGGTTGGCTTGCTGCCTGGCGAGGCGAAGCCGGTCGATCTCGAATGGTTCGATTATTCGTTTCCAGCCGATCTCTCGGCTGACGGGAAAGAGTTGCTATTCGATGAGGAGGGCCAGGCCGGCGGCGCCAATTACGCTGTCTACCTGCGTGGCACGGACGGATCTCCGGCCGTGCGGCTGGGCGAGGGAGGGGCGGCGGCTCTTTCGCCCGATGGGCAGTGGGCGTTGTCGCTTTCCCCGGGTTCGCCCACGCAACTCGCGTTGCTGCCGACCGGACCGGGCCAATCGCGCGCGGTAACACACGACGACATCAACCATATCTGGGCGCGTTTCCTGCCCGACGGCAAGCGGTTCGTTTTCGTCGGCACCGAGCCGGGGAAAACGCTTCGTCTTTACGTGCAGGATCTGGCCGGCGGCGCGCCGCGCCCGATCTCCCCGGAAGGTGACGAGCGGCTGGGGCCCGGCGCCGTTTTCACGATTGCGGTATCGCCGGATGGGAAATTCGTTGCCGCTCTGGGCGCCGACGGCAAAGGTTACCTGTATCCGGTCGACAGCGGCACGCCGCGCGTGATTCCCGGCTTCGAGCCGACGGACCGGCCGGTGGAATTCAGCGCCGACGGCCGCTCCCTCTACGTCACGGTCGCCGGAAAGCTGGCGGCGGAAGTCGACCGGATCGATCTCGGGAGCGGCCAGCGGACCGAGGTGAAGACATACGCGCCCAGCGATCTGGCTGGAGTCGCGTCGATCGGCCCGGTATTGATGACGCCCGACGCGAAGACGTTCATCGTCGGCTATCCCCGGTTCCTCTCCGACCTCTACCTGGTTCAGAACATTCACTAGCCCTGCTGATTCTCACAGGCCGTCCGGGGCGCTATTGCGAGCGCAGCGTAATGGCGGGATCGACGCGCGTGGCGCGGCGGGCGGGCAGGTAGCTGGTGACGAGCGCCACGATGGCGAGCAGAGTAGCCACGGCGATGAACGTCGCCGGATCGTCGGGGCGGACGCTGAAAAGCTGGCTCGAAAGATAACGGCCCAGCGCGAGCGCGGCGAGCAGGCCGGCTCCGAGGCCGAACAGCGTCAGTTTCAATCCCTGGCCAACGACCATGCGCGCGACCTCGGTTGGAGAAGCGCCGAGCGCCATGCGAACGCTGATTTCGCTGGTGCGTTCCCTCACCGAGCAGGAAATCACTCCGTAGATTCCCACGATACCGAGAAGCAGGGCGAGAACGGCGAAGGCGCCAACGAGACGCAGAGCGAAACTGCGCGTGGCCGCGGCGCGCGAGAGGATCTGATCCATCGTAGCGACGTCGTAGAGCGTTGCATCGGGCGCTGCTGACTGAACCTTCTTGCGAATCGCGGCGAGCAAGGAAGCGGGGCGGGTGGACGTTCGGGCAACCAGTGTGACGTAGCCGTAGACGAGAGAATCGAGCGGCGCGGGGAGCTGCGCGTAGGCGTAGTAAGCGGTCGCTTCATCGGGCAGGCCGAGCCAGTGCTGAACGTCTCCCACTACGCCGACTACCGTGCACGCCGGCCGGCCCGGATAACCGTTGAGAATCTCGCGGCCTATGGGATTTTGCCGCTGCCAGGACTGACGCGCGAGACTCTGGCTGACGATCACAGCACAGGGCGATGTGGCCGAATCGGCTTCGGTGAAATCGCGGCCGGCAAGCAGCGGAATGCCCATCGTTTGGAAATAGCCGGGGCTGACCAGGCGATAGCGGACCGGAGGCGCTTTCGACGGAGGGGGAGCGGCGCGCCCCTGGACGATGAAGGGGAATGACGGATCGGTTCCGCTGAAGGGCAGATCGCGTGCCATGGCCACCGAGCGAACGCCGGGAACCGCGGACGCAGCGCTCAGCAGTCGACTGCGGAACACGGCGAGCTTCGCCGGAGGAGCAGCCGGATCGGGTACCGAGACTTTCATCGTGACGAGGTGGCTGGTTTCGAAACCCGTGGGCGCGCGCAGCAGCGCGACGAAACTGCGCAGCAGCAGGCCCGCTCCGACGAGCAGCATCGTGGCGAGCGCGATTTCCGAGACGACCAGCAGATCGCGCTTGCGCCGGCGGCGCGGGCTGGCTCCGGAAGAAGCAGTTCCCAGCGCCAGCGCGCGCGTGAGGTCGAATCGGGTCGCTTCCCAGGCGGGCCACAGGCTGAAAAGAAGACCGGCAGCGAGAGTGACGAGCGCGGTGAAAGCGACGACGCGGCCGTCGAGCCGGATATCCGCGGCTCGGGGAACGGAAGCGAGCGAGCCGAGCGAGACGAGCATCGGCAGGCAGGCACGCATGAGCAACAGGGCGGCCGCGCCACCTAGCGCGGCGAGCACGAGCCCTTCGGTCAAGGACTGGCGCGCGATGCGGAGGGGATGGGCGCCCATGGCGGAGCGAATCGCCATTTCGCGTGCGCGGACGGCCGAGCGCGTGAGCAGCAGACTGGTGACGTTGACACAGGCGATGGCCAGAACCAGACCCACGGCGACGAGCAGCAGCAACAGCGTGGGGCGGACGTCGCCGCCGACGAGGTCGTTGAGCGGTTGTAGCGCCGCGCCGTATTGGATCTCCGTTTGCGGATACAGTTTTGCGAGTTGCGGCGCGAGCGAATCGATGCGGGCTTGCGTTTGCGAGAGGGAGAAGCCGGATCGCAGACGTGCCAGCACAAGCAGCCAGTGAAGTCCGGGTTCGCGGCTGGTGGCGCCGGCCGGATCGAGTTGAAGAGGAACCCAGAGCTGTGGATCGCCGTTTGGCGAGCGGAAATCTTGCGGCAGCACGCCAACCACGGTGTAGCCCGCGCCGTTGAGATCGAGATCGTGGCCCATCATCGCCGGATCGCCGCCGAGACGCTGCCAGAGGCCGTAGCTCAAGAGAACGACGCGACGGCCTCCGGGAACGTCCTCTTCGGGGCGAAAGAGCCGGCCGAGCGCCGGGCGAACACCGAGAACGGGGAAATAGGAAGCGGTAACGCGTTCGCCGGGGATGCGCTGGGGATGGTCGCCAATCGAGAGCGTGAAGCTGTAGGCGGTGGAAGCGGAGAAGCCGGCGAAGAGATCTTCTTGCTTCTGCCAGGCAAGGTAACTGGGAGTTGGAAACTGGTTGCCGCCTCCGTTTCGATTCTTCTGCCAAACAACGACCAACCGAGCGGGATTCCGATAGGGCAACGGGTGAAGCAGAGCGGCGTTGACGACGCTGAAAATCGCGGTGTTGGCGCCGATGCCGAGCGCGAGCGTGGCGACCATGACAGCGGTGAAGGCCGGATTGCGGGCCAGCATGCGCAGGCCGTAGCGGACGTCCTGGAAGAAGGATTCGAGGCCGGGCAGGCCGCGCTGCTCGCGGAATTCCTCGGCGATGCGGACAGTGTTGCCCAGGTTCCGGCGCGCGGCCTGGCGTGCATCGTCAGGCGACATGCCGCGGCGCAGATTTTCCTCGACGAGCATTTCGAGATGGGCGTCGAGTTCGGAGTGGAGGCGTTCGTCGGAGCGCCGGCTTCCGAAGATGCCGGCGAGGCGCGCAAACCAGAGTCGCAGCCAACTCATCTCAGGCTCCTTCGGCTCCCTCGAGCACTCGCGCGATGAAGGCGGCCATGCGGCGCCAATCCCTGGCTTCGCGGGCCAGGGCTCGGCGGCCGGCGGCGGTGAGGGAATAGAAGCGGGCGCGGCGATTTTTTTCCGAAGCGCCCCAGCGCGAGGCGATCCAGCCTTTCTGCTCGAGTCGCAGCAGTGCCGGATAGACGGTGCCGTGGTTGAGTTCGAGAAGGTCGCCGGAGACCTGCTCGATGCGGCGGGCGATGCCGTAGCCGTGCATCGAGCCGAGGGTTTCGAGCGTTTTCAGGATCAGCATATCGAGCGTGCCCATCAGGACTTCGGTTTTCGAATCGCCCACGATCTGCTCCTATGGATCCTCAACAGGGCGGGATGCTAGCACGCTTCCTATAGGTGATCAATAGAAGATATGCCAGGGACAATTTGCATGATTCGCGGACACGGGCCCACGGTCGGGAAAGCGCCGACCGTGGCTACCAGAGCGGAGCGAGTAGAAGCCATGGTGCTCGGATATGCGTGCGGCGGGGATGAAAATCTTCCTGCGGGAGGGTGGGTTACGGCTGCGGGGCGGCGGGAGTGGGATCGGAAGCCGTGGAAGAAGTGCTTGTGGCGGAGGGATCGGGCGCGGCGTCGGCGGTGGTGGTGGAGGAAGGCGCGACGCAACTCATGCGCTGGGAAGCCTGCGCCGGCGTGATGCGCTGATTCGTCGTTGTATCGAGGATGCCGGAAAGCGCCCAGATGTAGGGCGGCGGATCGCCGATTTTCGCGCCGGCTCCGGGAACGAATGCGAATCGGAGATGTTCGCTCTTGTAATCGAGCACGCGGAAGGGAATCGGCGGACGCGGATCGTTGTTGGCGGTGGAGATGTCCTGATCGGGCGGGCCGCAGCGATTGATCAGCGCCTGAGCCTCGTCGACCGCCTTGGTCGCGGAAAGCGACGCGGCGTGAACGATAGTCTGGGAGACCGGTTCCTTCGCGAGATGGCTGCGGATCTGGCCGGCAATCACCCAAGCGCAAGGCGAGCCGAAAATGAGCGAGACGCCGAGAAACAACGAGAGCGTGCTGGGACGGCGTTGTCGCTGGGGCAGCGCAATCGGCACGAGACACTTCGAGCAGTAGAGGGAATTCTCGCCGAGTTCACTGTCACAGAAGCGGCATTTCTTCATGGTCGATCCAACGGCGACATTTTAGCCGAGATGGGGCGGGGAGTGGGCGAAGAAAATTACTCGGAAGCTAAGTTATAGTACCCTTTAAGGATAGGGCAATGCCCGGGATGGCGGGGAGGCGAAACGGCGTTTGTCGTTCGAAACAAAGATGGTTAACGGGCGTCCGGTGAGCGGTTCGGGCAGGAGAAAGCATATTTACTAATGAGTAATGCTAACGCAAAAGCCGCTCGCCATACGGGCCGTTTCTGGCGCGGCTGGCCGTTTTGCGGCGGCGCGGAGAATAGTGCGGTACGCTGAAGATGGAATCGCGGTTTCAGGAGTCAGGCGAATCATGAGTTGGAGCAACGTCGCTCGGCGGCGCGGACGGCTTGGGTGGGGAGCGATGTTCGTGCTCGCTGCCGCCGGCATGGCGCTCTCGGGCTTGACGGCGGCGGGCCAGGCGGCGCAGAGCGAGCCGAAGCGGTTCGTGATGAAGGTGAGGCCGGGAGACGCGGCGACCGAGCAAGGCTTCATCCGCTTCTACAACATGGAATACGAAGCGGCGATCAAGGATTTCGAGGAGTCGCTCGCGAAACATCCGGACGATCCCTACGCGGTGAATCATCTGCTCGAAGGAGTGCTGTTCCAGGAATTGCATCGCGAGGGGAAACTCGACGCGGAACTCTACCTGAGCAACCAGTTCGTGCACATGAAGAGGCAGGAGCCGGATCCGCGGGCGATCGCGCGGGTGGAGAAATTGACCGGGCGGGCGCTGGAGTTGGAGAACGCGCAACTGAAGAAGAACCCGAACGACGTGGACGCGCTGTATGCGCGAAGCGTGACGCAGGGTCTGCGCGCGGTGAAAGAGGCGCTGATCAGCAGGGAATGGTTTACGTCACTTCGGAGCGGATTCGCGGCTTACGACGATTCGAAGAGTATCCTCGAGATCAAGCCGGATTTCAGCGATGCGAAGCTGATCGTCGGGATTTACAACTACGTTGTGGGCAGCCTGCCCTGGCCGATGAAGATGGCCGCGTTGCTGGTGACGATCCACGGCAGCAGATCCAAAGGGCTCGCGCTGATCCGGGAAGCGGCCGAAAGCGACGGGGAAGCCAGCGTGGATGCGCGCACGACGCTGGCGCTCTTTCTGGCGCGCGAACATCATTACGATCAGGCGCTCGAGCTGACCGATTGGCTTGCCGGCACTTTTCCTCACAATTTCATCTTCGGTCTGTCACGGGCAGGATTGCTCAAGGACGCCGGCAAGATTCCGGAATCGATCGCGTCCTACCGGCAGCTGATCGAAGCGGGCAAGAAGGGCCAATTCGGGAACCAGGATCCGGGGCCAGCGGCGGTGAGTCTGGGGAATCTGTTGCGCTCGAAGCGGGACTGGCGCGCCGCGGCCGACGCTTACGACAGCGCGGAGACTCTGCCGCATCCCGATGAGAATCTGGTAGCGAGCGCGCGGCTGGCCGCCGGAGAGATGTACGACATGGCGGGCGAACGCGAACTGGCGGTGAATCGCTATCAGGCGGTGGTGAAGGACTCGAGCGACCCGGAGTTGGTGGACCGGGCGAAAGAGTTGCTCGCACGTCCCTATCATGGGAAATAGTCCCGATTGCCCGGCGCACCAGCCCGCAGCCGGAAACGCACGACTCGCGCAACTCGGTGGTAAGCCACGGTAGTGGATACACGCCAAAACCCCGGCCTTGAAACCGTGGCCGGGGCACCCTCCGCGCACGTGCTCAACGGGAAATTTCGAGGCACATCCATCGCATCCCGGATACCCGAAGCGCCGCCCCGATGCCTTTCTGGATACGGGACGGTCCGTAGCAGCAGGATCGAACCGTAATTGCGGCTGTTTTTTTCCTCAACCAGAGTAGAAGCAGATGGGGCGGGAAAAATGTGCGCGTTCGGATCAGCGGGCGGGGCCGCCGAGGCGCGTTTCGAGCGCGGCGGCGAGATGCGAGAGGTGGTTGAGCGAAGCGAGGTGGGTGCGGTGGACCGAGAGCGGGGTGATGGTGGCCTCGCCGGCACGCAGCGCGGCGTAGTCGCTATCGGGCTCGATCGAATCGAGCAACTGAATTTCCTGCAGCCAGTAAAGGGGGCCGCGCGGGCCGGGTTCCTCGCGGAGGACGTTGCGGGTGACGGTCTGCGATTGGCGGGTGAAGCGGACGCGCCCGTTCCAGGATTCCGGCACGTTGACGTTCAGCAGGATGCCTTCGGGAAGTTTCTCCTTGAGCAGTAAACCAGCCAGTTCGCGGCCGAGGCGCGCCGCCGGCGCCCAATCGCACTGAGCGTTGCGCGTGGCGATCGAGAGGGCGAAAGCGGGGATGCGATTGACGGTGGCTTCGAGCGCGGCGCCGACGGTTCCCGAGTAGTGAATATTCTGGCCGACGTTCGCACCGAGGTTGATGCCGGAAACGACCAGGTCGGGTTTCCCGTCCAGCAGTTTGTGCAGCGCGATGATCACGGTGTCGGCGGGCGTGCCGTCGATGCTCCAGCGGCCCGGGGCCACCTCTTCGCAGGCTACCGGCCGGCGAACGCTGATCGAGTGCGAGGCGCCGCTGCGCTCGCCCGACGGCGCGGCTACGGTGAGGTCGCCGATATCGGTGAGGGCGCCGGCAAGCGCTCCGAGGCCCGGAGATTCAATTCCATCGTCGTTGGTCAGCAGGATTCGAAGCATTCGATTCACTGAGCGAGTGCCCGAAAAAATTTGGGATATGGAAGAATGGTCGGGACGACTGGATTTGAACCAGCGACCTCACGCACCCCAAGCGTGCGCGCTACCAGGCTGCGCCACGTCCCGACGCGCATTGACGGGCAAGTCCAAGCCTATCACCCGGTTTCGAGAAGCGTCAAGATTGCCCGAAGCTCCTCGCTCAAATCGACGAGCATCTTGCGCGCCGCCGAGGAGCCGGGCGGCAGAACCGGGGCGTCGGAGGCGTTCGCGACCGGCTCCGGCGCGCCTTCCGCATGGCCTTTGGATTCCAGATGGCGGCGCGCGCCAGCGATGGTGAATCCCTGCTCGTAGAGCAGCCGCTTGATCTCGAACACCATGTCGACATCCTCGCGGCGATAGAGGCGATGGCCCTTGGGACTCTTGTGCGGAGCGAGCATGGGGAATTCTGTTTCCCAGTAGCGCAGGACGAAGGCCTTGGTTCCGGTGAGACGACAGACCTCGCCGATGCGATAGACGCGCTCGTCAGCAGAGGAAGGGGCGGCGGCAGCCTCGGCGGCCCCGGCCGCGGGTTCATCCGGTGGAAAGAGGTTTTCCGTCATGGCACGAACACTATCGTATGCCGACGGCGCGCCGTGTCAACCGGCACGAGCGCGGCGACGCTTTTCGGTGCGGGTGCGGATGACGAAGCGGATAGGCGTGCCGGTGAAATCGAAGCGTTCGCGAAGGCGGTTCTGGAGGAATCGCTCGAAGCTGAAATGGATGCGGTGGGTGCCGCGGGTGAAGAGCACGAAGGTGGGCGGGTCGGTCGCCGCCTGGGTGAGATAGAGGACTTCGGGCGCCTGGCCTGCCGGCGCGCTGGAGCGACCGAGGTCGGTTTCGGCCAGCCAGCGATTCAGCTCGGCGGTGGGAATGCGAAGGCGGCGCGCGTTGGCGACGCGATCGATGTGCTCGAAGATGCTTTCGACGCCCTCGCCGCTGAGCGCGGAGATGAAAATGATCGGCGCGTAGCCGACGAAGCCGAGGCGTTCGCGCATGAGTTTTTCGTATTCTTTTTGCAGTTCGGCGGGACTGAGATTTTTGGTCTTTTCCCCCTCGCGCGCCCGCTCGAGCGCGAGATCCCATTTGTTCATGACGATGATCAAGGACCGGCCGGCTTTGTCGGCGTAGCCGGCGATCGAGGCGTCCTGAGCGGTGACGCCGAGAGAGGCATCGGCGACAAGAATCGCCATGTCGGCGCGCTCGAGATGGCGGCGAGCCATGACGACGCTGAGCTTTTCGGCGGCCAGTTTGGTGAGGGCTTTGCGGCGGATTCCGGCGGTATCGACGAAAAGATAGGAGCGGCCGTCGCGCTCGACGACCGTATCGACGGCGTCGCGAGTGGTGCCGGGCTCGGAGGCGACGATCGAGCGCTCGCCACCGACCAGGCGGTTGAGCAGAGTGGATTTTCCGACGTTGGGGCGGCCGATGATGGCGATGTTGACGGCGGTGGACGGCTCTTCGGCCGGCACTTCGGGAAAATGGAGCGTGAGGTGGTCGAGCAGGTCGTCGACGCCGAGGCCGTGCTCGGCGGAGACCGGGAAGACCGAATCGCCCAATTCGTAGAAGGCGGAGGCCAGCGAGGTGCGGCCGACGGAATCGACCTTGTTGGCGGCGATGACGATCGGCTTGCCGAAGACGCGGAGGCGGCGGGCGAGTTCGGCGTCGAGGGGGGTGAGGCCGGCGCGGCTGTCGACGACCAGAACGATCGAATCGGCCTGGGACAGGGCAACCTCGGCCTGGCGGAAGATCTCGGCGGGGATGCCGGCGCGCTCGTCGGGAATCAGGCCGCCGGTGTCGACAACGTCAAAGGAACGGTCGCGCCAGCGCACGATGCCGTAGATGCGATCGCGGGTGATGCCGGGCTCGTCGGTAACGATCGAGCGGCGGCGGCCGACCAGGCGATTGAACAGCGTCGATTTGCCGACATTGGGCCGGCCGACGATTGCCACGAGTGGAAGACGTTCGCTCATTTGCGGAAGAAGCAAGGGGCGGGCGGCACCGGCGCCCGCTCGGATTCTATGTTATTTTAACCGCCAGCCGCCGTCCGTGCACACCGCGGCGCGTTCGCATGCCTTCATCCGATTCCTCAAACGTTTCGAGCACCCTGACGATCCGGGAAATTTTCGGCCCCGGCGGCCTGCTGGAACGCTGCCATGAGGGATACGAATTCCGGCCTTCCCAGCTCGAAATGGCGGAGCTGGTGGAACAGGCGTTTGAAAAGAAGCAGCACCTCATTGTGGAGGCTGGGACGGGAACAGGCAAGACGCTGGCGTACCTTGTGCCGGCAATTCGCAGCGGGCGGGGCGTGGTGATCTCGACGGCGACAAAATCGCTGCAAGAACAACTGTTCGAGAAGGACATCCCTTTTCTGCAGCGCTATTTCGCGCCGGGCCTGAAAGTAGCCGTGATGAAAGGCCGCGGCAACTTCCTCTGCCGGCAGAAGTTACACCAATTGGGCCAGCAGCCGGTGCTCAAGGGAATCGACGAGATCGACTGGCTCCAACGGATCACGCGCTGGGAGCGGGAAACGGAGACGGGCGACCGGGCGGAGCTGGATTTTCTGCCCGACGACGCCGAGCTGTGGGCGCGCCTGGACGCGCGCAGCGAGACGTGCACGGGGCAGAAGTGCCCGGATTTCGGCCGGTGCTTCATCACGTGGATGCATCAGCGGGCGAGCGAAGCCGATCTGGTCATCGTGAACCACCATCTGTTCTTCGCCGATCTGGCCATCCGGCAGGAGGATTTCGGAGCGATTCTGCCGGAATATTCGGCGGTGATTTTCGACGAAGCGCACGAGATCGAAGACGTCTCGAGCGGCTATTTCGGGCGCCGGATCTCGAACTATCGTTTCGAGGAGCTGGCGCGCGACACTGAGCAAGCCGTGCGAACCGGCGCCGGCGGATCGGCCGAGTTGCTGCGCAGCGTGGGGCGGGTGCGGGAGAAAGAACGGGAACTCTTCGGCCGGTTTTCCGAGCGCGAGGGCCGGTATTCGTTCGAAGCGGCGGCGCGGACGCAGTTTCTCGAGGAGAATCGCGAGGCGTATGACGCTTTGGTGAAGGCGACGCGGCGGCTCGAAGCGGAGCTTGCCGCGGTCGAGGGGAAACCGGAGGCGCTGCTGGCTCTGGCGCGGAGGACGGCGGAATTGCGCGGCGAACTGGCGTTTCTGCTGGAAAGCGAGCAGCCGGGATTCGTCTACTGGTACGAGCGGCGGGGGCGCGGCGTGTTCGTGGCGGCGACGCCGATCGACGTGAGCGTGATACTGCGGGAGAAACTGTTCGAGTCGTTCGAGACGGTGGTGCTGACCTCGGCGACGCTGGCGGTGGGCGGGAAGTTCGAGTTCCTGAAGCAGCGGTTGGGCGTGGACATCGCGCAGGAGCGGGTGCTGCCGGCGGAATTCGATTACCGGAGCCAGGCGACGCTCTACGTGCCGCCGAACCTGCCCGACGTGAGGGAGCCGGCCTTTGTGGGGCGCGCCTGCGAGGAGATCGAGCGGGTGCTCGAAATCACGCGCGGCCGGGCGTTTTGCCTTTTCACAAGCTACGCGCAGATGCGCGAGATTCACGAACGGCTTTCCGAGCGGCTCGAGTATCCACTGCTGTTGCAGGGCAAGGCGCCGCGCTCGGTGCTGCTCGAGCGGTTCCGGAACACGCCGGGGGCGGTGCTGTTCGCGACGTCGAGTTTCTGGCAGGGGGTGGACGTGAAGGGCGAGCAGCTTTCCTGCGTGATCGTGGACCGGCTGCCGTTCGCGGTGCCGAGCGATCCGGTGGTGGCGGCGCGGGTGCGGGCGCTGGCCGAGGACGGACGGAACGCATTTCTGGAGTATCAGGTGCCGGAAGCGGTGTTGGCGCTGAAACAGGGATTCGGGCGGCTGGTGCGGTCGCGGAGCGACCGGGGGGTGCTGGTGATTCTCGACAACCGGATTCAGCGCAAGGCATATGGTAAAATTTTCGTGGAGTCACTTCCGGAGTACACGATCAGCCGGAGCCTGGCCGAAGTCGAAACGTTCATGAACGGCGGGCCGTCGAAACAGGTGGGAAGCGGTGCCGCCGAACCCGCCGGAACAAACGATGTTTGAAATCTACGTGGAAGGCAGTTTCTCCGCAGGGCATGCCCTGCGCGGGTATAAGGGGAAGTGTGAGAACCCGCACGGGCACAACTATAAGGTGCGGCTGACGCTCGAAGGGCCGGCGCTGGACCAGGCCGGACTGCTCACCGACTTCGTCGTTCTGAAACAGTCGATGCGCGAGACGATGGCGCAGCTGGACCACAAGTATCTGAACGATCAAGCCCCGTTCGACCAGATCAATCCCTCGGCGGAAAACCTGGCGAAATATTTCTATGACGAGACGGTGCGGCGTTTTCCTCCGACCGCGGAGGGGCCGCGGCTGAAGCACGTCACCGTGTGGGAAACCGACACGACGGCGGCGACCTACTGGCCGGATAGCTCGAGCGGTTCGGGCGGGCCGACGCGATGAACCGGGCGCTACTGATCATCGGGATTCCGGCGGTGGGCGTGGCGACGTTCTACGTGGCGGTGCTGTGGGGGCGCTGGGCGGCGGTGTTTGCGGCGATCGGCTTGTCGTTACTGCTCCTGGCGCTGGCGGAACTCGAGCGCCGGCGTCATCGGGCCGGGCGCGAGCATCCGGCGGGCCGGGGCTGAGCCGGGAAACCATTCATGGTGGTCACCGAAATTTTCCGCTCGATTCAGGGCGAAAGCAGCCACGCCGGGCGGCCCTGCATTTTCGTGCGGCTCACCGGGTGCAATCTGCGCTGCCGGTGGTGCGACACGACCTACGCGTTTTACGGCGGGCGGCGTGTGACGCTCGACCAGGTGGTCGAAGAGGTGCGGGAGCTGTCGGTCGGAAACGGCTCACGCATACGTCTGGTCGAATTGACCGGGGGCGAGCCGCTGCTGCAGCCGGAGACGGTGCCGTTGGCCGAGCGGCTGGTCGCCGAGGGCTACGAAGTGATGATCGAGACGAGCGGCGAGCGCTTTGTAGGGAAGCTGCCACGGCAGGTGGTGAAGATCGTCGATGTGAAATGTCCCGATTCGGGCGAGGGCGGAACGTTCGACTTGGCGAATCTGGACGCGATCGACGGCAAGGACGAAGTGAAATTCGTGATTGCGAGCCGGCGCGACTATGAGTTCGCGCGCGAATTCACCCGGGAGCAACGGCTTTTCGAACGGGCCGGGCATGTGATCTTCTCGCCGGTAGCCGCCGATCCGGCCGGCACGTGGGAGGGTCTCGAACCACGGCTGCTGGCCGAATGGATTTTGAACGACCGCTTGCCGGTTCGGCTGGGCATGCAGATTCACAAGCACATATGGGACCCGGCAGCCCATGGCGTCTAGAGTGAATCCAAGTAAAGAGAGGGTGATGACGCGAGAGGTTCCCAAAGCGGTGGTTCTGCTGAGCGGCGGGATGGACTCCTGTGTGACGGCAGCCATCGCGCGGCAGACGCATCGGCTGGCGCTCGTGCACGTGAGCTACGGGCAACGAACCGAGCAACGGGAGCGACGCGCTTTCGAGGAGATCGCTGATTTTTACGAAGTGAGCGATCGCCTGGCGGTCCGGCTCGATCATTTCCGGCAGATCGGCGGTTCGGCGCTGACGGACCGGTCGATTCCGGTGCCGGAGACGGGGCTGGGTTCGGAGATTCCGGTGACCTACGTTCCCTTCCGCAACGCGCATTTTTTGTCGGTAGCGGTGAGCTGGGCGGAGGTGATCGGCGCGCGGGCGGTATTTATTGGCGCGGTGGCCGAAGATAGTTCTGGTTACCCGGATTGCCGACCGGAGTATTATCAGGCGTTCGCGGAGGTGGTCCGGCGGGGGACGCGGCCGGAAAGCGGGATCCGCATCGAAACGCCGGTGATCGGGATGAGCAAGGAAGAGATTGTGAGAACGGGGATCGAACTGGGAGCGCCGCTCGAGCGAACCTGGTCGTGCTACCAGTTCGAGGATGAAGCCTGCGGCGTGTGCGACAGTTGCCTGCTGCGCCTGCGGGCGTTTGCGCGAGCCGGTATGGCCGATCCTCTCCCTTACCGGGCGCGGTCCGAATCCGGCAATACGGATCGTCCCGTCTCCGTGAAGGCATCTGGGCGTGTGGCGCCTTGAACGAAAGGTTGAAAGATTTTTGAGGAGGAGTTCGCTATGAGGCACTGGAAAACAGCGTTGGCAGCAATAGTCGTGGCCGGGGCGCTGGCCGTCGCGGCTGCGGCGCAGTCGATGGGCCGGGTCAACGGCACCGTGAAGGACGAGAACGGCAATCCCTGGCCGGGCGTCACGGTGGTGATCCACAGTGACGATACCGGGTCGACATTCACGGCGACGACCGATGCGAAGGGGCAGTATTCGCAGATGGGCGTCGCCGCGGGCATTTATACGATCACTTTTCAGACCGACAAGTTCCCGCCGCAGGAATTCAGGGTGCGCGTGGCGGGAGGCGGCACGCTGGTCCAGGACCTGAATTTCAAGGAACTGATCGCGAAGAATCCGCAGTATCTGGAAGCGATCAAGAAGCAGGCGGCGGCCAAGCAGCAGTTCGCCCAGTTGAAAGTGCACTTCGAAGCCGGGCGCAAGGCGCTATCGCAGATCGACGCCCTTCGCCAGCAGATGGCCTCTCAGCCGGCCGCTCAGCAGACGCAGTCCCAACAGCAGATTGCCACGTTGAGCCAGACGGCGATCACCGAATTGTCGCAGGCGCAGAAGATCGCCGGACCCAAGAATTCGAACCTGCCGACGATCGTCGGCAACCTCGCCCTCGCCTACGAGGCGGCCGGCAATCACGCCGAAGCGGCCAATTCTTTCTCGCAGGCCGCGCAGCTGGATCCGACCAACCCGAATTATTTGCTGGGAGCGGCGACGAACCTGGCTTATGCGGGCAAGATCCCGGATGCGAGCGCCGACTGCGAAAAAGTGACGGCGCTTGCGGCTCCCACCGGGGCGACCTGCTGGCGGAATCTCGGCGTGGTGCTCTACAACACGAACCATCTGCAGGACGCCGTCGTTCCGTTGCAGAAGGCCACCCAGGCCGATCCGACGAACGCCGATACGTGGTTTCTGCTGGGCAATGCCTTGATGAACACGATGCAGAGCAAGATGGTCGACGGGAAACTCACGGCCGTCGTGAATCCAGGCACCGTGGAGGCCTACCAGAAGTACCTGCAAATGGCTCCCAACGGACCGAATGCGGAGCAGGCCAAGCAAACCCTGCAGGTGCTGCAACAGCTTGGCGCGGGCGTGGATACGAAATTCATCGCCCCGAAAAAGAAGAAGCACTGAGCGGCACCAGAATCGGATGAACGAGCCGCAGTTCTTCGGAGGGCTGGAGCAAAACCTCCAGCCCCTCCTGAACTTCCTCCCCGGGATTTCCCCTCCTGAAAACAGCCCGCCTCGTTTCTTACGCGTAGTCCGTCACCGTTTCGGATATGGCGAAGCGTTTGGGGTTCTGGTGCAGAGCCGCCCTTCAGGGCGGCACTTTGTCGAACTGGCGGGAAAAGATGGCGGGCTGAAGCCCGCCTCTACACGACCGTTCCTGTGTTTCGCCCCGATTGCTTGCGAGAAATTCGGGTTAGAAGTGCGTCAGGGTGCCGTTGATTTTGGTGCGGCGCAACGCCCAGGCGAACACCACCAACGACAGCGGCAGCAGAACCAGGGCGAAAATTCCGAGGGCGGCGATCTGGGGCCAGAGGCGGCCGATGCCCACGCCGCCGAGCAGAGCCGCGCGCATCCCTTCGAGCGAATAGGTCAGCGGAATCAGTCGCGCCAGCATACGCAGCGCCGGCGGGAGAATGCGCACCGGATACATCATCCCGCCGAGGAGTCCCGAAACCCCGAGAAAAATCCACTTCGCCGGATTCCCGCGCTTGAAGAGCATCTGATAACTCGCCGAGATGATCCCCAAGCCGGTGAACGCCAGGATCGAGAACAGCAGGATCAACAGCGCCCCGGGCCAGTCGGCCGAGCCCAGCGGCAGATGGAACAGGATCACACCCCAGACCAGATACACGGCGGTGCGGAGCGAAGTGAGAACGAAGGGATAGATGGCCGAGCCGGCCAGGATGACGGGCAGGGAGGCTTCGGTGACGAGCAGGGCTTCGAGGGTGCGATAGCGGCGGGCGTCGTTGATGCTGGTGTCGAAGGCGTTCAGGCCGGCGGTGAGGTAGTCGAAAAACGCGATGCCGATCAGCGCAAAGGCGAAATAGCTGGTGCCGGCCGGCAGGCTGCTCGAGAGCTTGTCGCTAGCGACGAAACGGGAAAGGAAGTAGAAGGAAGCGGCGCCGAACAGCGCGTTGACGGTGTCGAAGAGAAACGCGACACGATAGGTGCGCGCGGTGAGCAGATCTCGGCGAAAGAGCTGGCCTATCTGCCGCAGAGATTCGCGCCACCTGGTCACGCGTTCGCTCATCGCCGCGCTCCCACTGCGTCCGGCGCACGCGCCAGCAGGGTTTCGATCGCCTGCTGGACCGTGGCCGAGCCGATGGAGACACGAAGCGCCTCGGGCGTGTCGAGCGCGACGAGCGTGCCGCCGCTGATCAGCGCGACGCTGTCGGCTAGCTCCTCGACCTCGCTCAGGATGTGAGAGGCAAAGAGCAACGTGGTTCCTTGGTGCCGCACCAGATCCTTGAGCACGGAGCGGAATTCCGCCGAGGCGACCGGGTCGAGGCTGCGGGTCGGTTCGTCGAGTAGGAGCACCGGAGGGCGATGGAGGATGGCGCGGGCGAGGCCGAGTCGATTGGTCGTTCCGGAAGAAAGGCCGCGCGCCTGGCGATCGAGCGCGGGCGCGAGGCCCAGGTGTTCGGTCAGTTCGGCAATGCGGGCGTTGGTCTCTTGCCGGGAAAGGCCGCTCAGGGAGCCGAAAAGTTCGAGATTCTCGCGACCGGTGAGGCGGCCGTAAAAGCCGAAGTCGGCGCCGCTGTGATAGCCAATGTGGCGGCGAACCCGCGCCGGTTCCCGCTCGACGTCGAATCCGGCGATCGCGGCGCGGCCGCCGGTTGGCACCAGCAGCGTCGAGAGAATCCTCAGCAGGGTCGATTTCCCCGCGCCGTTCGCGCCCACCAAGGCGAGCACCTTGCCCTCATCGACGTGGAAGGAGACGCCGCCGAGCGCGCAGACCGTCGCCGGCGCCACCACTTGCAGGAACGTGCGCCAGCCGGAATAGGAGGGAGGAAATTGCTTGGTGAGATTCTGGACGACGATCGCTTGCACGGCAGACCTTTGCGCTTGGTCCTTATAACGAAAACTACGCGAAAAAGCCAGCGACGGCTCCCTCGCCGGCGCGAGGACGGTGTTCCAAACCTCGGGCGCGCCGGACCGCCCGGCCGGTTCTTCCCGGCAAGGTGCGTGAGGGGATTCTGGTTGCCGGCGAGACGGTTTCACATAGGGCGAAAGGCGCTTCATTTACTACAGAGTTAACAGGGGCGAAGTGCGGTCCGTTTTGGTACTTCCGGTACTGCCGGAACGGGCACACGACCTATATTCTGAACACGGACTTTGTTACAATCGCCGCGAGTCGGGATTCTAGAATAGTTTGGAATTGTGCCTGCGAGGGTGAGGTATTGCCGATTTCCTTCAGCGCGCGTGTAGTCGTGCCTCCGCACGTTCTTTTGCAGCAGGTGGGCGAGGAGTCCGTGCTGCTGAATCTGGAAAAAGAATGCTATTTCGGGCTGGACCCGGTGGGCACGCGGATGTGGGAAGCGCTGACGAAAGCGACTACGGTCGATGTGGCTTATCAGGAGCTGCTCTCGGCCTACGACGTCGATGAGAAACGCCTGCGGCAGGATCTGGAAAAACTGATCGAGAGTCTGGTGGAGAACGGCCTGCTCCAAACGAGCGATGAATAACTGGCGCAAATTCAGGCGGCTTCCGGCCGAGCAAAGGGCCGTGTTCCTGGCGGCGCTGACGCTGTTGCCGGCGGTGCGCGTGGGCTTGCGAACGCTTGGGCTTCGGCTCGTGCAATCTGTGCTCGCACGCCGCCTGCGGCCACAGTTGCCGGCGGACGCGGATGGGGCTCTAGGCCGGGGGCGACGCACGGCCCGGTTGGTGGCCGTGGCGGCGCGCTACGCCGGTGGCACTTGCCTGGCGCGCTCGGTGGTGCTCGCCTGCTTGCTCGAGCGGCAAGGAGTTCCAGCGGCATTGCGCATCGGCGTACGGAAGGGCGAGAACGGATTCGAAGCTCATGCGTGGGTGGAAGCGGCCGGGGTGAGTCTCAACGAAGAGCAGGATGTCGGAGAGCGTTACGCGGCATTCGAACGAGATTTTGCGCTGGCACGGGTGAACTGGCGATGAGCGGGTTCGCCGGCATTGTGAATCTGGACGGGGCGCCCGTCGACCATTTGCTCGTCGAGCGAATGGAGCAATGCCTGCACTCCCGCGGCCCGGACGGCCAGGGCCAGTGGATCAAAGAAAACGTGGGCATGACGCACACGCTCTTTGCGACCACGCGGGAATCCCGGGGCGAGCACCAGCCGATGAGCCTGGACGCCAGTTCCTGGATTGTGGCAAACGCGCGCATCGACGCCCGCGAGGATTTGATCCGGGAACTCGCCGCCCACGGGCGCGATTGCTCGATCGAGCGGCCCGATGCCGAGTTGATCCTTCACTCCTACGCCGTGTGGGGCGAACAGTGCGTCGAACATCTGATTGGCGATTTCTCCTTCGCTCTATGGGACGCGCGCGAGCGGAAACTCTTCTGCGCCCGCGATCATTTCGGCGTTCGTCCCTTTTTTTACGCGCATGGGAAGGGAACGTTCGTTTTCAGCAATAGCATCGACGCTGCTCTCCTTCATCCGGATGTTCCCGACGACCTGTACGAGCCGGCGATAGCGGATTATCTGGTTCTCGGCGGCAGTTTCGATCTCAACCGGACAGTGCGCGAAGCGATTCGCCGCCTTGCGCCGGCGCACACCCTGGTCGTCGCCGAAGGAGAGGTTCAAACGCGGCGCTACTGGACGCTGCCGGTCGATCCACCGACGGTTTTCCGCCGCTCACGGGAGTACGTCGAACGCTTTTTCGACCTGTTCGGGCAAGCGGTAGACGACCGGCTGCGCACAGACCGAGTGGCGGTGCTGATGAGCGGGGGGATGGATTCGAGTTCGGTGGCGGCGATGTCCCAACACGTGGCGGACAAGGGCGGCGCTCGCTGCTCGATTTCCGCGCACACGCAGACATACCGACGTCTGATCCCATACGAAGAGGGCCGCTTCGCGAGCGTGGCCGCTCGAAAAATCGGAATTCCGTGGCGGGAGTTTCCACTCGACGACAAGCAGTTACTTGGCTACTGGGACCGGCCTGAATTCCGCCGGGCAGAGCCCTGGAGAGTCCCACTCTTCGACTGGACGATGGCCGACGTGCTGGGCAAGCCCAAACATGCGCGAGTGGTGCTGACTGGACAGGGCGGCGACGGCGTGTTTTCCAGTTTGCGGCTGCGCCATTGCCGCGACAGGATGCGGCAAGGGCAGTGGTTACAGCTGACGGGGGAGCTGTGCCGGTACCTGCTCTCCGAGGGCCGCCTGCATCGTCTTCAACTCCGCGGCCACCTGCGCGCTCGCATCCGCGGCAAGGACGACAGCAGACCGTTCCCCCGCTGGCTGAATTGGGATTTTGAACAGAGGTTGCGCCTTCGCCAGCGGTACGAGCAGTACGAGGTCACGCCGACCTGGAAAATGGGGCCACAGGGATCTGTGCGGCCCGAGGCCTACGGTATGATGACTTTTCCGATGTGGACCGATCTGTTCGAGGATTTCGCCCCGGACAACATCGGTGGCTGCATCGAGGCGCGGCACCCGTTTTTCGATCTGCGACTTGTGCGATATGCTCTCAGCCTGCCGGCGCTGCCGTGGTGCTCGGACAAGGAGTTGCTGCGGCGCTCGATGCGCGGTTTGCTTCCGGACGAGGTGCGGCTGCGGAGGAAGCAGCCGATCGAGGGCGACCTTCTGACTGCTTTTTACCATAGCAGCCGGAAGTCATGGCTGGAGAGTTTCAGCCCCGCCAAAGACCTGAGCCGGTTCGTGGACATTGGGCGAGCCATGGAGCACGTGAAGAACCCGCCGCCGCGGGTGCTAACGGTACACCTTCGCCCCGTGTGTCTGAATTTTTGGTTGAAATGGGAATCTCAATTCTCGTATAAAACGCCGAAGGAGGAGTTTCGTGCCCAAACCCATTAAGGCCCCTTATGTGAGCCCTGAACTGCACATTTACGGTTCGCTGCGTGAATTAACCCTGACGGCGGGGGGCCCTACCCAGGATGCGACGCCGGCAACACCAAGCGCCCCGCACCACTCCAGTAACGGCCAATAGTTCTCCGGAGTTGGGCAGAGGGTTGATTGTTCGAGTATAGACTGCAAGGGCTGTTGGTGGCGTCGGGTTGTGCGCTACCGGGCCTGAGTTCACTGGGTACCGACGCCAGGCCGGACGTGGTGTTCCATGGCGGGTTTCTTCCCCCCGGTCTGGACGTCGAGAAGCTTCAGGAAACTGAGCCGGCTTACACGAGCCCCTATTGCGTCCCCAGCGGTGAACCGTATTCGCGGATGTGGCGTTGTCCGCAAAGCGGAGTGTATTACTTCCGCTTCGTCGAGGGTTTCGCTTTCGCGGTCGATTCGGCAGGGAAGACGATCTGGACGCAGTGGCGGGAACCGGTAACGTTCGAGGACGTTACGGCCTTTTTGCTGGGCCGGATCCTCGCGTTCGTTTTGCACCTGCGCGGTTACACGTGTCTGCACGCAAGCGCTGTAGTTGTGGATGGCGGAGCGGTGCTTTTCGCCGGGGACCCCGGCATGGGGAAGTCGAGCACGGCGGCGGCATTCGCTGAGCGGGGATGTCCGGTCCTCTCGGACGACGTATCCGGCATCCGGTGGCAGGAGGACGGGCGACTGGAGGTTGTGCCCGGGATTCCGCGAGTGTGTCTTTGCCCCGATTCGATGGAGTTCCTTTACGGGCCGGGGTCGGCCGAGCGGTTTCGTCTGCTGCATCCCGGAGAAGACAAGCGCGTCGTGCCGCTTGACTCGTTTTCTCGCAGATTTCAAACCGAACCGGCTCCGCTCGAAGCCATCTACCTGTTCGCGCCGCGCACGGCGGATCCTGCCGCGCCGCGCATCGAAGCGGTCGGGGGCGCTGAACGCCTGATTCGCCTGCTCTATAACGGCTTCATGAATCTGGCCCTCGGGAGTGAGCAGCAGGCTCATGAATTCCGGATTCTGGGAGAAATCGCTCGCAAAGTTCGCATCCAGCAACTGATGCCATCGACAGATCCGCGGGAGCTGGGTCGGCTTTGCGAACTCGTAGTGAATGATGTTCGTGCGGCTGCCCGTCCATCCGCCGGGCGCTGTCGCTGAGAAACATGCCGGCGTGGAACCGGTGCCCGGCATTTCTCGCCGTTTTTCCCTTCCCAGAACATAATGTCGACGTGCAAGGCGTTGCCCAAGGATCCCTGCTCGCGGAGAGCACGGCTTTGCGACCAGAACAGCGGTTGTTGCTCGCCTGCGCCGGCGCGCCACTGTCGCCGGACCGGCTACAGAACATCGAAGCGCTGATCGAGGGTCCTCTCGACTGGCCGCTCATGCTGGGAACAGCACGCGCACACCGCGTTGTGGCCTTGTGCTACCCGGTGTTGCAGGAAGTGGGACGGGCGGTTGTGGCTGCCGATGTGATGGCGGCGTTACGTGCAGAGGCGATGGCGACCGCGGCGCGCAATCTGCGATTGGCGGCGAAACTGGTGGAAATCAGCGGGCGCGCCGAGGCGGCGAAGATCGCGCTGGTCCCGTACAAGGGCCCGGTGCTGGCCGAGATGGCCTATGGGAATCTGGGGCTGCGCGACTTTGTTGACCTGGATTTCATCCTTCCGCATCGCGATCTCCGTGCCGCATGGGACTTGCTCGGAGGGCTCGGCTATCGGCCGGCGAACCCGGCCTTGGCCTCGCCGGACGCTCCGGTTCCCGGCGAATATGTGTTCCTCTCCGCTGAGAACGACGTGCAGGTGGAAGTTCACACCGAACTCACGCTGCGTCATTTCCCGACTCCGCCCGATCTCGAGCCGCTCCTCGCCGCGCGGGAAGCGGTGATGCTGGCGGGCCGGCGCGTGCTGACGTTTTCGCGCGAGGACACGCTTACGCTGTTGGCCGTGCATGGGGCGAAGGATTTCTGGGCGCAACTTCTCTGGATTTGCGATATCGCCTGGCTCGTTCAAACGCCCCGCTTTGATTGTAAGCGGGCTCTCAATCGGGCGGACCGAATGGCCTGCCGCCGAATGACGAACGTTGCCCTGCTCCTCGCGCACGAAACGCTGGGCGCGGCGATGCCGGAGAATGTGCTGGGCGGGGCAGAGGCGGATGCGGGGGCGCGAGCGCAGGCACAATGGCTGGCCGGGCGCTTGTTCGCGTCCGAGCCGCTTGGGCGTCGCGAGCAGCTTCGCTACCGGATGCGCATGGTGGAGGGTTTCTGGCCCGGCGCGCGCTACGTCGCGCGACTCGCGACGATGCCCGCCGCCGACGACTGGAACACGCTGCGTTTGCCGGCTCCGCTGGGATTCGCCTATGCCCTGTTGCGGCCGTTGCGCCTGCTCCGCCGGCGGAATGGGTAGCGGCCGGGGGCAGGCTGAGGGACGGTTGCGCGGGCCGGCCCTGGACTCTTGCATCATATTGAACCTCCGTTGCCTCCGTGGTAACCTTCGCCCAGGGAGCCAAACCAAGTGTGGCAGGCAGGCCCACATGGAATTCGGCGAAACCATCAGGGTACGCTCCGACTCAGCCAAAAGGCGGTAAGTCAGGCAGGGAGGTGCTGCTATGTTTGAACAGGAACTGGAATTGGAACCACAGAGCAAAAAGGGAATTTGGATTGGCGCGGCATTGGTTATCGTCCTCGCGGTCGCGGTCGTGCTTCTCGTGAGATCGAAGAGCGCCACAACCAAGCCCGCCACCGCCCAAGCTGCGCCGGCGGTTGCGGCCAACCAGAAAGCCGATCCGGTACACGATCTGCAAATCGTAAGCGCCCAGATGCAAAAGGACAGCAGCGGAACCATCGCGCAATGGGTGGTGGACATACATAATGTCTCGCCGGTTTACACCTACAGCAGCATCTCGTATCAAACCACCTACGCCGACGCGAACAATCGCATTCTGTCGCAGAATACCGGCGTGATTCCCATCAGTATCGGGCCGAACGGAGAGCAGACCGCTCAATTCAGCGATGTGCAATATCCGACTGGCACGTCCTGGTATCGGTTTCAGGTCGTGAACGCAAAGGGGGCGTCCCAGTAGACTGGGAGAAGGTTTTTTTCTCGGTCCGACGCGCTCACTCGCGCCGTTGATCCGGGAGCGGCGATCGGCATGAGAGCCGGTTGCCGATGGAGGGAGAGCAGAGCCCGCCGCCGTGAAGATCCGCCATTAGAGCTTTCCCATCTTCGAAGTGCGGAAGGGCTGCGGTCCGCGGCTCGCTGTCCGTCTCTCCATGCCCCGATAACTGCCTGAAGAGTCTGTGTGGCAACCAGAAAATGCAGCCCTCAGCGGTTGAAGCCGCGTTGACGTGCAGGCACTTGCGGCACGACTGAAGCCGTGCCCTTACGAAAAACGAAGTTGACACACAGACTCTATCATCGGCGTTGGGAGTCGACTGCCTTCGCGCTTTCGAGGGCTTTTCCGCCTCCGAGGCTGGCTGGGCCGCATGGAACTGGCGTGGTGCGGTGGTTTTGCGCGTAGCGGTGTCGTATCCTTTGAGACAGAAGAGAACCCGTGTTCGTTGACGAAGCACATATCTGGGTGAAGGCCGGCGACGGCGGAAACGGCTGTCTGGCGTTTCGTCGGGAGAAGTACGTCCCGCGCGGCGGGCCTTCGGGCGGCGACGGCGGCGACGGCGGCGACATCATCTTCGAGGCCACCTCGCAGGAGAACACTCTGCTGCGTTTTCGCTTCGATCGCGAATTTCGAGGTGAGCGCGGCCGCCACGGCGAAGGCTCGAACAAACACGGGAAATCGGGCGAGGACAGGGTGCTGCTCGTGCCTGCCGGCACGGTGATTTACGACGAGGAGAGCGGAGAGGTGCTGGCCGATCTTTCCGAATCGGGCCAGCAGGTGGTCGCGGTTCACGGAGGACGGGGCGGGCGCGGGAACGCGCGCTTCGCGAAACCGTGGCATCGGGCCCCGAAGGAATTCGAAACGGGGAAGCCGGGCGAGGAGCGGCGGCTGCGGCTCGAGCTGAAGCTGCTGGCCGATGTCGGGTTGGTGGGTTTTCCGAACGCGGGGAAATCCACGTTGATTTCCCGGATTTCAGCGGCCCGGCCGAAGATCGCCGCTTACCCGTTCACCACGCTGGCGCCGAATCTGGGCGTCGTCTCGGCCGACGGATCGCCATTTGGCCGGACGTTCGTCGTGGCCGATTTGCCGGGGCTGATCGAGGGCGCGCACAAGGGCGCGGGGCTGGGCATCCGGTTTCTGCGGCACATCGAGCGCACGCGGCTGGTGGCGCACCTGGTGGATGTGAGCGAAGCGAATCCGCGCGATCCGGTGCGGGATTTCGAGATCATCGCCGGGGAGCTGAAGGCGTTCAGCGAGGAGCTGGCGGCGAAGCCGGTGATCGTCGTTGGGACCAAGCTCGACGCCGTAACGAGCCCGGAGAAATGCGACCAGTTGCGCGAGTTCGCCGCGGCGCACGGGCTGGAGTTTTACGCGATTTCAGCGGTGAGCGGCGAAGGAGTTCAGGAACTGGTGCGCGGCATGGCGCAGATACTCGAACGGCTGCCCAAGGCTCGTCCCGAAGCCGAGCCGGAGGGCGCCGCCGAACCGACTTCCCCGGAGCGGTCGAGCACGCCGTGAAGCCCTCCCGGTCGCGCACCCCGGCCATCGCGCTCTACGGAGGTGTTTTCGACCCGATCCACGCCGGACATCTGGCGGTGGGACGGGCGGCATGCCGGCACTTCGGGCTCGACGCTGTCCACTACATTCCTTCGGGACGGCCACCGCACAAGGCCGAGGAAGGGATCAGCGCGTTCGAACACCGGTACGCGATGGTGGCGCTGGCGTGCGCCGGAGCGAAGCGATTTTTCCCGTCGCTGGCCGAAGCCGACCCTTCTGACTCGGGGCGGTTCTTTTATACAATCGACACCGTGCGGCGTTTCGAGCAGCGACTGGCCGGGACGGGGACGCGGCTTTTCTTCATCACCGGCGCCGACGCTTTCCTGCAGATCGGGACGTGGAAGGGATACCCGGAGCTGCTTGAAGCCTGCGACTTCATCGTGGCGCACCGGCCGGGCTTCCGGGTGGACCGGCTGGCGGAGGTGATTCCGCCCGAGCTGCTGGCGCGGCCCGGGCGCGCGGCGTTGCGCGGCGGAAACGGTCGGCGTACAGGCGGCGCCGAGATCCGGCTGCGGCAAACGACGGTGCACGTGCTGCGAGCGGTTTCAAGCGACGTCTCTTCGACCGAAATCCGGCGGCGGCGAAAGCAGGGCCTCGCGATTCGAGGTTTGGTTCCCCGCCTGGTGGAGGAATATATCGAAAAGCAGGCGCTCTATTGCCAATGATTCCCGAACTTCCCAGCCCGCGCCTGGCGATCGCGGTCGAAGCGGCGCTCGATAAGAAAGCGGCGAATGTCGTCGTGCTCGACCTGCGTGAAGCGAGCGCGTTCACCAACTATTTCCTGATCTGCACCGGCTGGAGCACCCCGCAGATTCAGGCGATCGCCGATGAGATCAATCGCCGAATGATGGAGCAGGGCGCGCGGCTCGCGCATCGGGAAGGGTACGACGCCGCCGAATGGGTGCTGCTCGATTACGGCGAATTCGTAGCGCATATTTTCAGCGAAAAGGCGCGGCTCTACTACGATCTCGAACGGCTGTGGCGGAGCGGGCGGCGAATTCAGATTCCCGAGCCGGGCGGCGAGCACGCTGCTCCGAGATGACGGGTCGGCCGAACGAATAGCCTGATTCCCCTCTGGAGCCGGTGAAGCCCGGGCAAAAAGCCCAAGGTCAGGAAAGAACTGACCGTGGCTACCACGACTTTCCGATGAAAGTGCGAATGGCGATGCTGGGCAAGACGCGGCGCGCGGAACTGCGCGCGCTGGTGGAAGACTATCTAGGGCGCGTGCGGCGGTTTGCGACGGTCGAAGCGAACGAGCTGAGACAGGCTGATGCGCTCGAGCGGCTGAAGGTCGAGCCGACGGCGGAATGGGTGCTGCTCGATGCGGGCGGGCGGGAGTTTGATTCCCAGGGATTCGCGCGGTGGCTGGCCGGACTGCGGGACCGCGGAGTGCGGGAGGTGGTGTTCCTGTGCGGGGACGCGGAGGGATTTCCGGAATCGTGGCGCGAGCGGGCGCGGGAGCGGCTTTCACTCGGGCGGCTGACGCTCTCGCACGAACTGGCGCGCGTGGTGCTGGCGGAGCAGATTTATCGGGCGTTTGCGCTGCTCGCCGGGCACCCCTATCCGAAATGAGCAGTCCTGTTGTACAAATCTGAGGATGACTATCCGAATTCAACACGATCAGCAGGCGCCAACGGCGTCCATCGAGCTGCCCATCCTTCGCCCTCTGCCCGATTACGATCTCGAAGAGATCGAACAGCCGACGCCGCGCGACGTCGACCCGCTGCTGGCGTCGCAAGGGTTCAAGGACCTCCTCGACGAGGCGCAAGCCGTCGTCGAACGCGAGACGGCGGGAGAATCGCTTGAAATCGCGCAACTGACCGGCGCCATCTGCCACGAAGGCAGCGTCCATCGGCCCGGGCTGTGGCTGGTGATGCGGGAGAGCGGCGCGCCAGACCAGAAGCCGATGTCGAACGAGGCGCAGGCAAAGGTCGCGGCGCTGGCCAAGACGCTGCGCGAGACGCTGGGAATCGGCTGAGGGCCGTCAGAGCGCTATTCCTCCCGTTTTGGGCTGGCCTCACGTCGCGGGACCATCTCGCTCAGCGCGCGCTTTCTCACCGTTGGCGGTATCTTTCGTCCCGTAGCACAGGCATTCTTGCCTGTGTGCTCTCGGCCAAAGGGGTGAAGCGGCGCTCAGGATGGCAACCCGAGTGGAGGGCCGGGGCTTGACTTGACGGGTCTTGGGGGCGCGCTCAGTATGAAGGATTGGTGGGAAGACTCGAGAAAACGGTTATATGGCCGAACAGAAGGGATTGCTGATCGTTTACACCGGGCCGGGCAAGGGGAAGACGACCTGCGCGCTGGGAACGGCGTTTCGCGCGGTGGGGCAGGGACTGCGGGTGCTGATGGTGCAGTTCATCAAGGGCTCCTGGCACTACGGCGAACTGGATGCGGCGAAAATGCTCGGTGACGACAAGTTCGAGATTCTGCCGATGGGGCGCGGGTTCATCAAAGTCGGGGGCGCGGAGACCGATCCCGAGGACGCGCGGATGATCCGCGAGGCGTGGGAATTCGCCAAGGAGCGGATCGACGGCGGACAATACGATCTGGTGATACTCGACGAGATCAATTACGCGATCAGCTACAAGCTGCTCGACCCCGAAGAGGTAGTCGAGGCGCTCGCGAAGCGGCCCGAGCGCGTGCATGTAATCTGCACCGGCAGGAACGCCCATCCTAAATTAGTAGAGGAGGCGGACCTGGTGACGGAGATGCGCGAGGTGAAGCATCCTTACACCAAGGGAATACTGGCGCAGCGCGGGATCGACTATTAGGCGATGACCACCTGGTTCAAACGCGAGCGGAAATCGATCGAGACGCCCCCGGAAGAGGAGCGCCGGGTTCGCACCGAGGGGCTGTGGGTAAAGTGCGACGAGTGCCGGGCGATCATCTGGAAAAAGGACCTGGAACAGAACTGGCAGATGTGCCCGAAATGCGACCGCCATTTCCGGCTGAACGCGGCGAAGCGCCTCGAGCTGTTGCTCGACGAGGGCGATTGGATCGAGCACGACCCGGAACTGGCTTCGAGCGACCCGCTCGGCTTCGTCGACACGCGATCCTACGCTTCGCGGCTGCATGACGCGCAGCAGCGGCTGGGCATGGCCGACGCGATCGTGACGGTCGAGGGGCAACTGAACGGGCGGGCGGTCGTCTGCTGCTCGATGGAGTTCGCGTTCATTGGCGGATCGATGGGAGCGGTGGTGGGAGAGAAGGTGACGCGGGCAATGGAACTTGCGGCGGAGAAGCGGACGCCGCTGGTGATCGTTTCCTGCTCGGGCGGCGCGCGGATGATGGAGGGCGTGATCAGCCTGATGCAGTTGGCGAAGGTTTCCGCGGCGGCGGCGCGCATGGACGAGCGGCGAGTCCCGTTCATCTCGGTGCTCACCGATCCGACGACCGGCGGTGTGACGGCGAGCTACGCGCTGCTGGGCGACCTGAACATCGCCGAGCCGGGAGCGCTGATCGGTTTTGCCGGGCCGCGGGTGATCGAGCAGACGATCCGGCAGAAGCTGCCCAAGGGATTTCAGCGGTCGGAATTTCTGCTGGAGCACGGCTTCCTGGACGCGGTGGTCGACCGCCGCGAACTGAAGACTTACATCTCGAACGCGCTCGATTTCTTTCTTGCCTAGCGGGGTGCACGGCGTGGGTACCGTCCGAGGGCCGGATACGGGGAACGAGGATGACGTACGCGGAAGCGGTGAAATACCTGCTGACGCTTGGGCGGGAACTCGCGGCGCCCCGGCAGGCACGGGTGCAGAAGTTCGATCTCGATAATATCCGCCTGCTCGCCCGCCATCTCGGTGAACCTCAGACGAAATTCCCCTCGGTTCACGTCGCCGGAACCAACGGCAAGGGCTCGACGGCCGCGATGATCGAAGCGGTGCTGCGCGAGTCCGGATTGCGGACCGGTCTCTACACGTCGCCCCACCTCGAACGCATCAACGAAAGAATCCAACTCTCCGGGCAGCCGGTTTCCGACGAAGAATTCGCGCGCAGCTTCACCGTGGTGCGCGATCTGGTCGAGCGCCTGCTGGCGAGCGGGGAACTCGCGGCACACCCCACCTATTTCGAGTGCCTGACGGCGATGGCTTTCGAGACGTTCGCCCGTCAAAACGTGGAATACGCGGTGCTCGAAGTGGGCATGGGCGGACGGCTGGACGCGACGAACATCGTCACGCCGGAAGTGGCTGTCATCACCCAGATCGATTTCGACCACGAGGATTACCTGGGACATTCGATCGAGCAGATCGCCGGAGAGAAGGCGGCGATCGTGAAGCCGGGCGTGCCGGTGGTGCTGGCAATCGAGCGGCCGCGGGCACGGAAGGTGGTCGAGCGCAGGGCTGCGGAAGCGGGCGCGCCGGTGGTCGAGATCGACAGGGACTTTCGCCTGGAGAACGTGCGGGACGAGGACGGCCGGTACCGCGCGACGGCAGTGCACATTGAATCGGGCGAGGCGTTTGAACTCAAGCCCTCGCTCGCCGGGCGCTACCAGTTGCGGAACGCGCTCGCGGCTCTGGCGGCGGCGCGAATCGTGGCGCGGCGCGGCTGGCCGGTGACGCGGGAAAGCATCGAACGCGGAATCGCGCGAACCCGATGGTCCGCGCGGCTCGAGCGGTTCGGCGGGCAGCCGGCGATCTATCTGGACGGCACGCACAATCCGGCCGGAGCCAGGGAACTGGCGGATTTCTGGGACGAACATTTCGAAGGCCGGCGCGTGCTGCTCGTCTACGGCGCCATGCGCGACAAGGCCGTCGACGAAATTGCCGGCCTGCTCTTTCCCCGCGCGGGGCAGGTGATTTTGACCCAGCCTCGCCAGGGCCGAGCCATCTCGGTGGATGCGCTCGCGGCGATGACCGGCCACCTGGCCGAGCATTGCGAGCAGGTCGCCGATCCGGCCGATGCGCTGCGACGGGCGCTGAAACTGGCCGGCCCGGACGATGTGGTTTTCGTCACCGGATCGCTCTACCTGGCAGGGGACCTGCGGGCGCTTGTCGAGGATCTCACGCGACAGCCCACTCCGGCGCCGCACGCGGAAGAGCGTTCGGGTCAGGCCGGCCCGCTCGCCTGAGCAGGCCGAAAGGTGAGGTTGGCCGGGCCCGTTGTTTCGCTCCTGCCGGGATGCTACGCTTTCTCTACCTATGCATGACACACAATCCGCAGGACTTGATTCTCAGAACCCGCCGCGAATCGGCATTCCCTACCGGCGCGTGAGCGAAGAGCAGGCTGGAAACCGCGAAAAGATCGATCCTTACGCCAAAGCCGTCGAGCAGGCCGGCGGCGAGCCGCAACTGCTTTCCCTCCTTCTTTCCCAGGAAGAGCTGAAGCGGCTGGCCGCTGACCTGGATGCGATCGTGCTGCCGGGCAGCCCGGCCGACGTCGACCCGGCGCGTTACGGGGAAACGCCGCGGGCGGAGACCGCCGCGGCCGACGAGCGGCGCGAGCGGACCGATATGGCGCTGCTCGACTGGGCGTTCGCCGAGGGCAAGCCGGTGCTGGCGATCTGCTACGGAACGCAACTGCTGAACGTCTACCGCGGCGGGACGCTGGTGCAGGACATCCCGAGCGAGATGCGCGCGAGCCTGACCCACCAATGGGAGCGGGAACGCGGCGCGGCCGAGCCGCACCATCCGGCGCGGTTGTTGCCCGGGTCGCTGGTATCGCGGCTGGCCGAGACGGCGGAAACGGTGGTAAACAGCTCGCATCACCAGTCGATCCGAACGCCGGGACGCGATCTGCGAGTGACGGCGAAATCGCCCGACGGGGTGATCGAAGCGGTGGAACTCGAAAGCCCCTCGCACTGGGTGATTGGCGTGCAGTGGCACCCGGAGCGGCAGCGGAACGAAAGCTCGAACGAATCGGATTCGGGAACGCGGCTGGCGCGAGCGCTTTTCCGGGACCTGGTGCGGGCGGCGCGCGAGGCGAGAGACGCCGGCCGATTTTCGAGGAGCGCGGCGGGAGTTCAAAACGAGGTGGAGGGCAGATGATCTCTCTGGCGGGCAAGGCGGCCCTGATCACCGGCGGTTCGCGCGGCATTGGCGCGGCGATGGTGAAGCTGTTCGCCCAGGCCGGCGCGGACGTGGTCTTCAATTTCCGGCGCGACAAGGAAGCGGCGCGGCTCGTCGAGCAGGAGGCGCGCAAGCACGGCACTCGCGTCGAGGGGATGCAGACGGACCTGCGCGTGGCGGACAACTCGCGCAAACTGGTCGAGTTCGCAATCGAGCGGCTTGGCCGGCTAGACATTCTGGTCGCGAATTCAGGCATCTGGAACGCCGAGGATGTGCCGATCGAGCAGATGACCGAGCGCCAGTGGGACGACATGATGCGCGCGAACCTGAAAAGCGTCTTCGCGCTGGCGCATTTTGCCGCGCCGTCAATGATCGCGCAGCGCGCAGGCCGGATCATCGCGATCAGTTCGACGGCTGGACAGCGCGGCGAGGCGTTTCATTCGCACTACGCGGCGAGCAAGGGCGCGGTGATCAGCTTCGTCAAGGCGCTCTCGACCGAGTTGGCGCGCTACGGAATCCTGGTGAACTGCGTGGCGCCGGGCTGGGTGGATACGGACATGTCGAAGCCGGTGCTCGAAGCGAAGGCCGGGCGGAAATTCGCCCTCGGCCAGATTCCGCTCGGCCGGGTGGCGACGCCCGAGGAAATCGCCGGCCCGGTCCTGTTTCTCGCTTCCGATCTGGCAACCTTTATCACCGGCGAGATTCTTAACGTAAATGGGGGATCGGTATTGTGCGGATAAACTGGAAACGAATAGTAGCGATTGGGGCGCTGGGGCTTGTGGCGGCGGTTGGGGCGCGGGCACAGGAAGGCGTGCTGACACCGGCCCAGAGCGCGGCGAAAGCGAAACAGTTGATCCAGGAGACGATCGACGCGCTCGGCGGCCAGACCTACCTCGGCGTCCGCGACGAGACCTGTGACGGCCGGGTCGCCTTCTTCGGCCACAACAACCAGCTGATCAACTACCAGAAGGTGATCGACTACAACCTGTTTCCGGACAAGGAACGCACCGAATATTCCGAGAAGCGGAACATCATCGACATCTACAACGGCAATCAGGGGTGGTCGCTCGACCGCGGCGGAGTTACCGACATGTCGCCCGACGCGATCGCCGATTTCCAGAAGGGGTTGAAGCGCGATATCAACAACCTGTTCCGTTTCCAAATGAAAGAGCCCGGCCTCGATTATCAATACGTCGGGCGCGACGTGGTGGATCTCAAGGAAGTCGATTGGGTCGAAGTGACCAACCCCGAGCACCTGACGATCAAGATCGCCGTCTCGCGGCTGACGCACCTGCCCGTCCGCGCCGATTACATCAGCCGCAACGCGAAGACCCACGAGCGCACGATCGAGACCGAGATGTTTTCCAATTACCAGAAGGTGGAAGGCATCGAGATCCCGTTTCAGGACACGCGCACGCGGGACGGGAACAATGTGTTCCAGTTTTTCGTGGGCACTTGCCATTTCAACACCGGACTGAAGCCCGACTTTTTCACGCGCCAGTCACTCGAAGATCGGTGGAACCAGCTCGGCGGGAACAAGAAAAAGAAGAAACACTTCTTCTAGGAGCCCGAGATGCCGCCCGGACGCCGGGGCGGTATAATGGCTGGATGCAACGAGGCTCTCAGTTTGCGCCGATGCACGGCACGACGGTTCTGTGCGTTCGCCGCGACAACAAAGTCGTGCTGGCCGGCGACGGCCAGGTAACCATGGGCGACACCGTCGTGAAGCATTCGGCCAAGAAAATCCGCCGGCTGTTCAACGACAAGGTGCTTGCCGGTTTCGCCGGCAGCACCGCCGACGCGCTTTCCCTCTTCTCCCGTTTTGAGGCCAAGCTCCAGGAGCACCACGGAAACCTGGCGCGCTCGGCGGTCGAGCTGGCCAAGGACTGGCGCACCGACCGCTCGCTGCGGCATCTGGAGGCGCTGCTGATCGTTGCCGACGCGAAGCAGACGTTGCTGCTTTCCGGCAACGGCGACGTGATCGAGCCCGACGACGGGCTGTGCGCGATCGGTTCGGGCGGGCCCTACGCGCTGGCGGCGGCCCGGGCGCTGGCAAGGCACACGAAACTGAACGCGAAAGACATCGCCCAGGAGGCGATGCACATGGCCAGCGAAATCTGCATCTATACGAACGAACACTTTACGGTCGAAGAACTGTGAACGGAAAAAAGGATTCTCTGGTCTACCTGCCGGGCAACCGCCCCGCCGACGAAGCAGAGCCGATGCCGACTTTCGACGAGCTGACCCCGCGGGAAATCGTGCTCGAACTGGATAAGTACATCGTGGGCCAGGCGCCGGCGAAGCGCGCGGTGGCCGTGGCGCTGCGGAACCGGGTGCGGCGGCAACGGCTCGATCCGGCAATCGCCGAAGAGATTTTGCCGAAGAACATCCTGATGATCGGGCCGACCGGCGTCGGGAAGACGGAGATCGCGCGGCGGCTTGCGCGGCTGGCGGGATGCCCGTTCGTGAAGGTGGAGGCGTCGAAGTACACCGAAGTGGGCTACGTGGGCCGCGACGTCGAGTCGATGGTGCGCGACCTGGTGGAAGTGGCGATCGACATGGTGCGCGAGGAGAAGCTCGACGAAGTGGCCGAGCGCGCCGAGCAGGCCGCCGAGGAGCGGTTGCTCGATCTGCTGCTGCCCGGCTCGGCCGAGCCCTCGATCGATCCCACCCGCGCCGAACAGGCCACGCGGACGCGGGAAAAGCTGCGAGCGCAGCTCCGCGAAGGCAAGCTGGATCAGCGCATGGTGGAAGTGGAAGTGCGCGAGCGGGCGATGCCGGCCTTCGAGATCATCTCGAACCAGGGCGTCGAGGAGATGGACATCAACATCAAGGACATGATGTCGAATTTCTTCGGCCAGACGAAAAAGAAGCGGAAAGTGACGGTGGCCGAGGCGTTCGATTACCTGGTGCAGGAAGAGGAAAACCGGCTGATCGACATGGACCAGGTGACGCGCTCGGCAACCGAGCGCGCCGAGCAGATGGGAATCATCTTCATCGACGAAATCGACAAGGTGGCCGGGCGGGAATCGGGCCATGGACCCGACGTGAGCCGCGAAGGCGTGCAGCGCGACATGCTGCCGATCGTCGAAGGCACCACCGTCAACACCCGTTACGGCATGGTCCGCACCGACCATATCCTCTTCATCGCCGCCGGCGCCTTCCACGTCACCAAGCCATCCGACCTGATTCCGGAACTCCAGGGCCGCTTCCCCATCCGCGTCGAGCTGAGCACGCTGAGCGAGGCCGATTTCGTCCGCATCCTCACCGAGCCCAAGAACGCACTGATCAAGCAATACACGGCGCTGCTCGAAACCGAGGGTCTGCGGCTGCAATTCACCGACGATGCCGTGGCCACGCTGGCGAATTTCGCCGCGGTGGTCAACGAGCAGACGGAGAACATCGGCGCGCGCCGCCTGCACACGATCATGGAGCGGGTGCTCGACGACATCTCGTTCGAGGCGCCCGAGATGAAGAAGAAGACGGTGAAGATCGACGCCGCTTACGTTTCGAAACAGCTTACGGAAATCGTCAAGAACCAGGATCTGAGCCGCTACATCCTCTGAGCCTCTGAGCCCGTTGCCGACTCGATACGGCCATCCGAGCGCTTCCCGGCGCCGCCGCGTGCGGCGGCTGCCGCTCGCTCCGCGCGAGCGCTCGCACTCCCGGGCCGATGCCGCCCTGGTTCTCCTGCTTGCCGCCATGATTGCACTGGCCGGATGCGCCGCGCCGGGCGTGCCGCGGGCGCCGAGCGAGCTGGTGCCGGAAAGCGTCACCGATCTTCGGGTCCATCAGGCGGGCACGGGAGTGGTACTCCACTTCACCCTGCCGCAGCAGGCGACCGACGGCAAATCGCTCGCCGGCCCTCCCCGCATCGAAATCTACCGCGAGTTTCAGGCCGCCGGCGCCCCGCCCCGCCCCGCCGCGGCCGAAGCCGCCTCACCGGAAACAGCCGCGGCCGTTTCCGGCCCTCCAACCTACACTCTCGGCGCCCAGCAGCTGGCCGGGGAGCTGGCCGGTGACACGGTCACCTGGACCGACACACTCACTGCCGGCGAATTTCGAGACGCTTCGCGGGCAGCAGGTCAGCTACCGCGTGCGGACGGCGGCGGGATCGAGCGACTGGTCGGCGCCGTCGAAAGCGGCGGATGTCACGCTGACCGTTCCGCCCGAGCCGGTGCGCGAGCTGACGGCCACGGTGAGCGGTGACGCGGTCGAGCTGCGCTGGCAGGCGCCCCAGCCCGGTCCATCGCCGTCGCCGGAGACGTTCCTGCTCTACCGGACCGAGCTTGGGCCCGGCGGCACGGCGGCAGCGCCGGTAGCGTCGGGCGCGACCACGGGAACCTCGTACAGGGACACCTCGGTCGAGCCGGGCCGCAGCTATCGCTACACGGTGCGCGATGTCGCGCGGGCGAACGGGAAAGAGGTGGAATCGGCGGATTCGGAGGCGGTGGTAGTGCACGTGGTCGTGGCGCCGCCGGCGGCGCCCGAGGGACTGACGGCGATTCCCGTGCAAGCGCCAGGCGGTTCACCGGAAGTGGACTTATCCTGGGAAATCGGTAGCGAAGCGAATCTGGCTGGATATAATGTCTACCGCAGCGAGCAACCGGGCCAGCGCGGCGCGCGTTTGAACCGGCAAGTGCTCGCTGCTCCTGCGTTTCGGGACACGACGGTCACTCCCGGCCGGAGCTATTGGTACTCGGTCACGGCGGTGGACCAGACGGGAAACGAGAGTCAGGCGAGCGCGCCCGTCACGGTCAGCGTACCGAAGGCGGCCAGCAGCCAGTGAGAGTGAGAAGACCCGCTCGGCGATGACGCCCGGCCGGGAGCCATAACCGGGCGCGGCCATTCGGCCGGCAGTCGTTCCGGATTTCCAGACCCGTCAGGAGGGGGAATGAAACTGTGCCGGTTTAGCGTGTCCGGTTCTGTCGACGGAGCGATTCACGAAGGAGTTCTCGAGAGCGAAAAGGTTTACGAAGTGAAAGGCGCATGGCCCGCTGGGCTCGCGCGCACGGGTGAGAGCTGGCCGCTGGACCAAGTGCGGCTGCTCGCGCCGATTGCGCCGCCGTCGAAAATCGTCGGCATGGCGCGCAATTACCGCAAGCACGCCGAAGAGATGGGGAAAGTCGTGCCGCAGGAGCCGCTGATTTTCCTCAAAGCGCCGTCGTCGATCATCGGGCCGGGAGACACGATCGAACTGCCTGCGGAATCCGAGCGCGTGGATTACGAAGGCGAACTGGCCGTGGTGATCGGGCGGCGGTGCTCGCGCATCAAGCCCGGCGAGGCGATCAAGCCGTACATCGCCGGCTACACCTGCCTGAACGACGTGAGCGCGCGCGATTTCCAGAAAAAGGACGGGCTCTTCGCCCGGGCCAAGAGCTACGACACGTTCTGCCCGATGGGACCTGTGATGGAAACCGAATTCGACTGGAGAAAGGCGCGTCTCCAAACGCTCGTGAACGGCAAACAGCATCAGTACGGCGACAGCTCGGAGATGATCTTCGCCCTCGACGTACAGATGCGATTCATCTCGAACATCATGACGCTGCTCCCCGGCGATGTGATCGCCACCGGCACGCCGGAAGGGATCGGGACGCTGACCGCCGGGGACCTGGTTGAGGTCGTGGTCGAAGGCATCGGGAAGCTTTCGAATCCGGTAGCGATGCGCAAGGGATAAGGGAGTTCGCGTGGAAGAGAAAGAGCCTGTCACCGGCGCGGGACTGAAGCCGTCGCACAAGGCGATGTGGGCCGTCGTCGCCCTGCTCATTCTCGGCAAACTCGTCGAGATGGTGGTTCATATCCCGAACATGAACCCCTCGCAGCAGGCGATCTTCTCCTGGAAAACGCTGGGCTTTTTCGTGGCCCTCCTGCTCCTGGGCTCCGGCTTCGCTCACATCGTCGGATTCCCCGGGATGTGGGACGAAAAGGTGACGAACCGGCAGCGGATCTGGGCGCCGCTCGGAATCGGGCTCGTGATCGGCGTGGCGCTGCTCGCGATCGATCACGCGATCGGGTTCGGCCGGCTCTATGCGACGGCGCTGGGCACGTCGTCGCTGGCTGTGCCGTTTCCCTATTCCGTGCTGGTGCAAGCCTACGACACGGTGAGCGCGGCCATCCTGTTCACGCTTTTCGCAGTGGCCTTTTCGGTCTGGTTTTTTGGAACGCTGTTGCTTTCGCGGCACTGGCCCAGGCAAACGTTCTGGGTGATCGCGGTAATCGTGTCGGCAATCGAGCCGCTCACGATGGCGCGGCAGGGGCACTGGGCGTTGTTTCATGTCGCCCCGGTTTCGGCGGGCCTGGTGGCGATGCTCCTGCTCATCTACTTGATGTATCTGGCGGGGGCGATTCTGCTGCGGCGTTTCGGGTTTACGGCGACGCTTGTGATGCAGATTTCGGCAGTTGCCGTTTGGCATATAATCGGGAGGATTTAGGCCGTTTCGGCCGCGGGGCGAGCGCAATAGTTGCGCCTTGCGGGAGAGCAACGCAATGAAAATTTTCCTCGACACCGCCAACCTCGATGAAATCCGGCGCGGCGCCGAACTTGGCGTGCTCGACGGCATCACGACGAACCCGACGCTCGCGGCGCGGGAGAACCGGCCGTTCCGGGAATTGATTCTCGAGGCGTGCCAGATCCTGCGCGGCGGCGTGGTGAATGCCGAGGTGGTCTCGACCGACGCGGCGGGGATGGTGCGCGAAGGGCGGGAACTGGCCAGCTGGCACCCGAGCATCGTGGTGAAGGTGCCGATGCTTCCGGCCGGCATTCGCGCGGTGCGGCTGCTGCGCGACGAGGGCATCCGAACCAACGTCACGCTGGTCTTTTCTCCGGCGCAGGCTCTGCTCGCGGCAAAGGCAGGCGCCTATTTCGTCAGCCCGTTCCTCGGACGGCTGGACGATATCGCGCAGGATGGGTTGGGCCTGCTGCGGGAGATCGTGGGCATCTACCGCAACTACCATTTCGACACGCAGGTGCTGGCGGCCAGCCTGCGGCATCCCATGCACATCATCGAAGCCGCCAAGATCGGCGCCGACATCGCGACGATGCCCTACAAGGTGTTCGAGCAGCTCTTCCAGCATCCGCTCACGGACCGTGGCCTCGAGACGTTCCTGAAAGATTGGGCGAAGGCGCGGGAGTCGCTGGGAGAGATCGTCGAGCCCGCCGCTCCGAAGACCGGCCGTTGACGTTGACCAGGCTCGAGTGGGTGTACGCGGGCTCGGCAGCCGGCGCGCTGGGCGCCGGCGGGCTGGCGTTGTGGCTGCGGGCGCGCCGGAGACGGGATCCGGAAGAAGCTGAGCGGCGTCGGCGGGAGTACGTGAACCGCGTAGGGCGCATCGCGCAGGCCGAAATCCTCGAGGTTGTCGAACGCGAGGCCGAACCACCCCGGCAGCCGCGCTGGACGTTTTTGCACTCCTCCATCGCGGCATCCACGCCACGTTCGATCCGCCGGCTCATCCTTTATCGCTACAGCATCTCCGGTGTCCGCTATGAAACCGCACAGGAACTGACGGGAGTTTTCTTTGACATTCCTTTGCCCGCGCAAGGGCACGTCGTGACCGTAAAATACGATCCTGCCCGTCCGGGGAACTCCATTCTGGTGGCCGAGAAATGGTCGGGACTACGAGAGCGTGGCCCGAGCGCGGCCGGACCAGGGAAAGGGCGCTAGCCGATGGCGGCCGAAGAAAAAAGACACGACCCGATTGAAGAGATGCGGCGACGCGAGCGCGAGGCCGAGGAAGGCGGCGGGGCCGAACGGCGCGAGCGGCAGCACGCCGCGGGAAAGCTGCTGGCCAGGGAGCGCATCGAGCTGCTGCTCGATGAAGGCACGTTCGAGGAACTCGATCGGTTCGTCACGCATCGCACCACCGATTTCGGCATGGCCGAGCAGCGGCCGCCGGGAGACGGTTTCATCACTGGCTACGGGCGGATCGACGGGCGGCTGGTCTACGTGTTCGCGCAGGATTTCACCGTGTTCGGCGGCTCGCTCTCCGAAACCAACGCTGCGAAAGTGGCCAAGATCATGGACCTGGCGATGAGCGTCGGCGCGCCGGTCATCGGTTTGAACGATTCCGGCGGAGCGCGCATTCAGGAAGGGGTGCGTTCGCTCGCCGGCTACTCCGATATTTTCTTGCGGAACACGCTGGCCAGCGGCGTGATCCCGCAGATCAGCGCGATCATGGGGCCGTGCGCCGGCGGCGCCGTCTATTCGCCGGCGATCACCGATTTCGTGCTCATGACGCGGAACAGCTCCTACATGTTTATCACCGGCCCGGACGTCATCAAGACTGTGACGCACGAGGAAGTGACCAAGGAAGAGTTGGGCGGAGCGGTCACGCATAACAGCACGAGCGGCGTGGCGCATTTCATCGCTCGCGACGACGCCGAATGCCTGGCGCTCGTGCGCGAACTCATCGGCTTTCTCCCGTCCAACAATCTCGAAGATGCGCCGCGGCGGCCCACGTCCGACCCTCCCGACCGGCGCGAGCCCGCGCTCAACAGCATTGTCCCCACAGATCCCGCGATGCCCTATGACATCAAGGATGTGATCGCGGCGGTTGTCGACGACCGGCACTTTCTCGAAGTGCACGAGCACTACGCGCAGAACATGGTCGTGGGCTTCGGACGGCTCGACGGACGAACGGTGGGCATCGTGGCGAACCAGCCGGCGGTGCTGGCCGGATGCCTGGACATCAACGCGTCGGTGAAGGGAGCGCGGTTCGTGCGGTTCTGCGACGCCTTCAACATTCCGCTGATCACGTTCGAGGACGTGCCGGGATTTCTTCCCGGAACGCAGCAGGAGTTCGGCGGTATCATCCGTCACGGCGCGAAGCTCCTCTACGCGTTCGCCGAGGCGACCGTGCCGAAGATCACCCTGATCACCCGCAAGGCGTATGGCGGCGCCTATTGCGTGATGGCGTCCAAGCACATCCGCACCGACATGAATTTCGCCTGGCCGACGGCGGAGATCGCCGTCATGGGGCCGGAGGGTGCCGTGAATATCGTCTACCGCCGCGAACTCGAACTCGCCCCCGAGGCCGAGAGGGAAGAGCTGCGACGCAAGCTGGTGGCCGAATTCCGCGAGCGCTTCGCCAATCCCTACATTGCGGCCGAACGTGGCTACGTCGACGCGGTGATCGAGCCGGCCGAGACGCGCGCCAGGCTGATCACCGCGCTCCGCTCCCTCGAAAACAAGCGCGACACGAATCCGCGGAAAAAGCACGGAAACATTCCCCTTTAGCAGGCTGCGGAAAAACGGACAGGACTTCGGGGGTCGCGGCTTCAGCCGAATGCCAGACCGCAAGACAAACACGCGTATTTGGCAACCTCACCTGCGCCCAAGACGCCGAAGGCCGCCGCGTTTAGGGGCAGGTTGCAAACCCACCTCAAGCGACCAACATGTCATCCCGAACCCAGCCGCGCCTTTCGCGGATGGTGGTGAGGGATCTGCTTTCCCCAACATCGCCCCAGGCAGCCGGTTTTCACCCGCACTTACCCGCCGGGTTTAGGGGCAGGTTGCAAACCCACCTCGAGCGACCAACATGTCATCCCGAACCCCACATCGAGCGACCAACATGTCATCCCGAACCCAGCCGCGCCTTTCGCGGATGGTGGTGAGGGATTCTGCTTTCCCCAACATCGCCCCAGGCAGCCGATTCTCACCCGCACTTACCCGCCGGGTTTAGGGGCAGGTTGCAAACCCACCTCGAGCGACCAGCATGTCATCCCGAACCCAGCCGCGCCTTTCGCGGATGGTGGTGAGGGATCTGCTTTCCCCACCATTGCCCCAGGCAGCCAATTTTCACCCGCATTCACCCGCCGGGTTTAGGGGCAGGTTGCAAACCCACCTCGAGCGACCAACATGTCATCCCGAACCCAGCCGCGCCTTTCGCGGATGGTGGTGAGGGATCTGCTTTCCCCACCATTGCCCCAGGCAGCCGGTTTTCACCCGCATTCACCCGCCGGTCGCCAGGTGTTTGGCACGGTCCTCCCAAGTCCGGTTGTGCCGCTCGATCAGCCAGATTTTCTTCTCCCGCCGCCAGCTCTTGATTTCTTTCTCGCGCGCGATCGCCCAACGAACGTCGGCGAACGCTTCGAAGTGAACCAAACGGAAGACGCGATACCGTGAAGTGAACCCCGGAATGAGTTCTCGGCGATGCTCGGCGAGGCGGTGTTCGAGGCCGTTTGTCACGCCGGTGTAGAGCGTCCGCGAGCGGCTGGCCAGGATGTAGACGAAATAGGAGCCCGTCATGTCAGCCGTAAACATAAAGCAGATCCCTCACCGCCATCCGCAAAAAGCGCGGCTGGGTTCGGGATGACAGTGGGCGCACCCTTTGCCAACCCCGCAAAGGATGCGGCACCCGCGGATTCAAGTGCCCGAACCGAAGCGGAGAAGCCCCGCGGCGACAACAGCCGGAAGCGGTATCATCGGCCACGCTGATGCGTCAAGATGCGAGCCCACCCGAATGCTAGACCGCAAGACAAACACGCGAAAGGCTGCGCCACCCGCCACATGGCAACGGCGTAAGCAGCCGCGCCTAGTCCAGGATGTCCAACGGCAACCTCGCCCTCACTCGTATCAGATCTACGGCGTCAAGAACCTTTAAGAGGCGCTGTTGCGATACGGCCCTCTCATCCTCGAGCACTGCTGTGGATTCCAGAAACGAGTCGGTGGCGGCGTTCCTCGGAAAGGCAACGGCCATCGCGTGGGCTCCCCTAATGCAGCGCATGAGTTCATTCCACTCTCGCTCCCATTCCTCGGTAGACCAAGAAGGGGACACGGACCGGAAGCGATCCAAGGCGTCATACGTGCCATTCGCCCTGAGATACATGTCAGCCCACTTTCGCTGTCTCCAATCCTTTCGGTCCCTGTCGGCTACATGCTTAGCCTGTGAAAGAGAGCTTTTTGCAATCCAAATTGCGGCACCAGAAAGCAGGAGCGAGACGAGGGAAATCGCCAGGAAACTCGGCCCGTAAGTCGCAGCGTGAGACATCGTGCTGGATTGTACTGCCATTAGTCTGCTTCCAAAAGAAAGTAGAGTTATCCATGCAAGGAGAAAGATCACGGGAACCGCCTGCACCAGATGGGGATGGGCAATGACGTCCGTTCGCGACCGGTTCAATATTCTGCCCGCGAGGTCGATATCGGCTTCTCCAGTACGCTCCATGAGCCTTTGTTCGATCCGCTCGACCGCCCGCAGCCAATAGCGCGCATAGTAGCGCGTCTTGTTGTTGTTGAGAAACCACACCATTGTCAAGATGATGCCCAACGCCGAAAGCCCAATTCCGGCCCACCTTTGGCCCGATGAATCTGTGAGCAACTCCCAGCACGCCGCTACCGCTACGGTCTCGAACGCGGCGAAATAGGAGCTCCGCTGCCAGTGAGAATTGACCTCAAAGCGCCATGTCTCGAAGAGCGACTTATATACTTCGATGAGTTCCTTCGTTTCCATCATGTCCAATCATCCTCGTGCGCCAACAATTCCGGGTTCAGCAACGACCGCTCGCTCGACGCCCAACCTCCTGGGCTTCAACGCAGCGAATTCCTGTGACACAGCGGCAAATTCGGCATGAGCACCGTCGTGGGTGCTCCGGAGAGTTCGCGCAGTAAACTCATTCGCAAGCTGGCTTCAAGCGCTGCGATTGCAGGCCGCTTCCTAAAACCCGCGACCGGGTGTGCCTAAATGTTGTTGGTTTTGACTAGGAAGCCAGCTGCGGAAGCTTCGGCCACTATGCGGGCAACCTCCTCCAGCGGAACTTGGAGGGCCTTGCCTCCGAGCGCCCAGCTGCCAGCCTTGACGTTTGCTTTCAACCACGAGACAGCTTTCTCGTTGAAGCCCCAGACTTCAGCGCCTCTGTCGCCGGGATAACCGTTGCACACGATATCAGGCCCCACAAACCGTCTACGCTGCCATTCCTCGCGCGCCTTCTTTACCAGCTCCCTGTCTGCCTCCCAGATCGAGCCATCTCTTTCGTCAATGGTCCAAACTTCCATGCAGTTCGAGCACGTGCAAGTCGCGCGCGGGCTAGGAGGGTTTGACCCGAAAAGGGAACCCAGAAGCGTGCCTTTCTGCTTTCTCTCTATCTTGGCATTGGGCGAGTCGCAAATGGGGCATTGCATCCGTGCGCTCCTTGAAAGTCGTTCCCGGTCGCGCCGGGAACGACTGCGTGAGTCGCTGCCACCCTATGGGCGCTGAACAGCATCTCGCAGCTCTTCCTCGCTCAGCAACATCAAATACCGCCGGTCGCTGCCGTCCATTCCCATTTCAGGTAGACGACCCAGGTCATAATCTGTTCCCCTGACTCTGGCCCTCAGCCTTGATACAAGCCGTTTGAGGTGCCTTCTTTTCGCGCGCATAATCGGCAATGCTTCCTGCAATGCCTGCTCGAATGTCGGAGAGCCCGGCGAGCCAAAATCGATTTTGTCCGCTTTGGCTGCCCCTTCGTCATATTTTCCGTAAATCAAAATCTCCGCGGCAGAGCCTGCTGCAAGAAACAGATAATCTCCTGCTGTGCGCTCGCTAGCGCCCTTCGGAGGTGCCAGCGCGCAAAATTTCCCCCCACTGTCGCCTTTCTCGTAGTAAATCCCATGGCAGGAAATTCCCTGAATCTTTGCCATGAGTGCATGCCCGCTCTCGTGGACAAAGGCCGGTCCCCACTCTTCCTCCATCTTCCGTTCCCAGTTGGCCATCGCCCTCGATAGGTGGGCTTATAGCACAATTAGGGCGGGCGAATGAGCCCCTGTCCTGCGAATCGTTCGCCCGGAGCAACCGGTCAAGCCTGCGGCGCCGACGCTCCATACGCGCCGATAGCGTTGGTGATGTGGGCGGGTAGCCCAGGGGCTGATTGGATGAGGTTGCCGGCTCCTTTGACCGAGTAGGCTTGGTTGCTGCTGGGCGGCCAAGGCTCGGAAGAAAAGAGTCGAGCAATGCTGATTATAGGTCGGGACCCTTACACTCCGGGCGCCTCGGCCCTCAGTCTCGGAAGGCCGGGGCAGTCCACATACACCATCCCCTTGCCGGAGTTTCGCTTTTCCCGTTAGCCTACCGCGCGGCAAGCGTGCACAATTTTTCGAGCCAATTCACCGCCAATTCCCCCGGACGCACGCCACGAAAACCCCGAAATTGTGACGGTTAAAAAATCGGACTCCTGTGAAAACGCGCCGCTTATCGCCCGCGACCTTCGACATCGTGTGACGGTTGGCGGCGTCCGCGACAATCCGGAAACCTTCGCCGATCTCGACGGCCATTGTGGGCCCGCCTTTCCCCAAGGGGCTTGTTTCATGAGAAATCCGGCTTATTCCGAACGGGAGGGACCGATGGCGACCACGGCGCGGCCGCGACCCTGGGCTTTGGCCTGATAGAGCGCGACGTCGGCGGAATGGAGCAGGTCGCGCGCGTTCGCGCCGTGTTCGGGGAAGGCGGCGACGCCGGTGGAGAGCGTCACGGCCTGCGGCGCGTTCGTGATGGAACCGTCATTCAATTTCTTGACCGCCAGGATCAGTTCGATGGCACGGACGCGGGTGGTTTCCAGAGCGGCGCCCGGAAGAATGACGGCAAATTCGTCGCCGCCGTAACGGCAGGCGATATCGCCGGCGCGCACGCCGTGCTTCAGAAGATCGGCGATCCGGCGCAGCAGCTCGTCGCCGGCCGGATGGCCGAGATGGTCGTTGTAGCCCTTGAACCGGTCGAGATCGATCATGATCAGGCCGAGCGGGCGGCGATTGCGCCCGGCGTGCGCCAGCTCGCGATCCAGCGATTCCTCGAGGTAACGGCGGTTGAAGAGCCCGGTGAGCGGATCGCGCACCGACTGCGATTGCAGCGTCTCACGCAGGCGCAGATTCCCCACCGCCAGCGCCACCGATTGCGCCATGGCCACCGCGACCGAGCGCTTCGATTCGTTGAGGGATTCCGCCGGCGCCGTATGCTCCGGATCCCCGGGACCGGCGATGAGCGTCAGCAGACCAAGCGTTTCGTCCTGCGCTTCGAGCGGAACGCAAATCGAGGACTCCACCGGTGAGCCTTCGAGGTGAGGGCACAGCGGCACACCGGCCGATTCCGTGAAAACGTAGGGTTGGTCGCCGCGCAGAGCGAGGCAATCGCTCGAACGGACGCGCTCGGGCTTGCGTGGCAAATCGCCCCAGGAGGCCACAGAAACCATATCACCGGCGGGGCTGGCAACGAGAAACACGCGGCCGGAATCTTCCGGGAACACCTGGCGGCCGAAATCGGCGACGACGGCGTGCGTATCGGACGAAGAGGGACAGGCGAGTAGCTTCCGGCTCATCTCGGAGAGCAGATGGAGTTGGTCGTAGCGGTGGGAAAGATCGCCCAGCGCGCGCCGCTGCTCGATGAGCGCCATGACTTGCCGGGCGAGCGCGCGCAGCCCCTCCTTCTGCGCCTCGTCGATCTGGCGGGCAACGCGGTCGAGAACGGCGAGGGCGCCGAGCCGATGGCCCGCGACAGTGATGAGCGGCGCCCCGGCGTAGAAACGAATCTTCTGCCCGGCGGCGACCCAGGGGCTCGCGGAAAAGCGCGGATCGGACCCCGCGTCGGGGACGACGAAGACGTCGTCCTGAAGGATCGTGTAATTGCAGAAAGAGAATTCGCGCGAGACTTCGTTCTGCGCCAGTCCCACCTGTGCTTTGCACCACAGCCGGCGTGCGTCAATGAACGAAACCATCGCGATCGGAACGGCGAGCAGCCGCGAAGCCAGCAGAGCGAGATCGTCGAAAGCGGCTTCGGGCGGCGTGTCGAGGATGTGATATTCGGCGAGCGCGGCCAGGCGCGCGGCTTCGCCGGCAGACAGGGGTTCCTTCGTCATCGAGATCGGTCCGTTTCTCGTCCCGCCAGGTTGCGCCTTGCTCAAAAATGACCCGGGCTTCCTGCCATGATACCGCAGGCTTCGTGTGCACCGGGGAAAGCGGCGGCGGAGGGAGCGAAAGAGTCCATCGGGCTCCGGTTTCGCCGTTTCTTCGCGAAAGGGACGGTTTCCGGGCCTGCGCCATGGGGCATGTTAAAATTCGCCCGAGCGATGTTTCGGAAAATTCTGATCGCGAATCGCGGAGAAATCGCTGTGCGGGTGCTGCGCGCCTGCCACGAGATGGGGATCGGTGCGGTCGCTGTATACAGCGAGGCCGACCGCGGCTCGCTGCATGTCCAACTGGCCGACGAGGCCTATCCGATCGGCCCGGCGGCGAGCCGGGAAAGCTACCTTTCCATCGAAAAAATCATCGGCGTCGCGCGGCGCGCCGGATGCGACGCGCTGCATCCCGGCTACGGTTTTCTGGCGGAGAATCCCGGGATCGCGCGGGCCTGCGCCGAGGCCGGGATCGTCTTCATCGGACCAACTCCGGAGGCGATGGAACGGCTGGGCTCGAAGACAGCCGCGCGGCACGTGGCGCGAGAAGCGGGCGTGCCGACCGTGCCGGGCACGCTCGATCCGATCGCGGACGCAGCCAGCGCGCGTGACGCGGCGCGGGAAATCGGTTTCCCGCTTCTGCTCAAGGCAGTCGCGGGCGGCGGCGGCAAAGGGATGCGCGTGGTCGAGAGGCCGGCCGAACTCGATTCCGCCTGGCGCAATGCGGGTGCGGAGGCGCTCAACGCGTTCGGCGATGGCCGCCTCTACATGGAAAAATATTTGCCCAGTCCCCGCCACATCGAAATTCAGATCCTTGGCGACGACCGCGGGAATGTCGTGTATCTGGGCGAGCGCGAATGCTCCCTGCAGCGGCGCCACCAGAAGGTGCTCGAGGAGGCGCCGTCGCCGGTCGTCAATTCTGAGTTGCGCCGGGCGATGGGCGAAGCGGCGGTGCGCCTCGCGCGGGCGGTCGGCTACCGGAACGCCGGCACGGCCGAATTCCTCGTCGACGAGGATGGCAGGTTCTATTTTCTCGAGGTGAACACGCGGCTGCAGGTGGAGCACCCGGTAACCGAGGTGGTAACGTCGCTCGACCTTGTGAAACTGCAGATCCGGATTGCGGCGGGCGCGGCGCTGCCGTTCCGCCAGGAGGACGTGACGTTACGTGGCCACGCGATGGAATGCCGTATCTACGCCGAGGATCCAGAGAATCAGTTTTTCCCGTCGCCGGGAGAAATCCTTTCGCTGCGGCTGCCCGAAGGGCCGGGGATTCGCAATGACGTGGGCGTCGCCAGCGGATGGACGGTCCCCGGAGACTACGATCCCATGCTCGGGAAACTGATCGCCTGGGGCGCCGATCGCGAGGAGACCGTGGCGCGTTTGACGCGGGCGCTCGATGAATACGTGGTTGTCGGCATCAAGACGAACCTCGGATTGTTCCGTCGCGTGCTTCGCGATCCGGAATTTCTCGCCGGAGCCATCCACACGCGCTGGCTCGACCAGTGGTTGGCGAGCACTGCACCGCTCGCTGCCGCGCCGGCGGAGTCGGAGGAAGAGATCGTCGCCACGCTCGCCGTGGCGCTCTGGGAAGCCAGATCGGCGAACGGCGCGGCCGCCGCCGCGGCTGCGCGGCGAGTGGATTCGCGTTGGAAGCTCGAAGGCCGCGCCGATCAGTTCGACAATCAGCCGCGACGCTGAGGCCGCTCCGGCGGCAGGGAAATCGCCGGAGGGGCTTGAAGCAGGAGAGGAATGTTTTCGACAGGGCATCGTCAATCGGCCATTCGCGTGGCGCAAGGTTGCACGCTTCTCGCGCTGCTCTCGACGCTCGTCTGGGCTCAGCAGCCGCCACAGTCCGGGCCGCCCGCTCGTGTCATACCCGGCAAATGGGCTGCCGTGGCGCATGCGCTGGGCGTCGCGGGAGAGATTCGCGGTGACGTGTTTCGCGTGGACTTCGCCCCGTTTGCCGGGCGAGTCTGGATGCATGGCGCGCCGCTGGCGCCGGGCGCGATCGAGGAGTCCTGGGCATCTTTCGGGCAGCAGGGAGCGCTCGGCTGGATGATTGGGCGCCTGCTGCTGCCGGCCAGGCAGGCCGCCAGGATCACCGGTGTGATGGCGCGCGACGGCCTGGACGTGACCGGGGTGATCGATCCGCTGCCGGGATCATCGCCGGCCATCACCGCCGTTTATTTCCGCGGCATGGGCGACACGGCAAGTCTGGCGCGCACGTTGAAGAAGGCGCTCGGCCCCGCGGTGCGGCCGGTGCCCGAGGCTGGCGCTCGCGGGCTGGGCCGCCTGGACGCCGCACGGATCGAACAGGTGCTCGGGCGGCGCGGCGAGCCGGTTTCGGGCGCTCTCGTCTTCCGCATCTCGCGTCCGGAACAGGTGAAATGCTGCGGCCTTGCCAATGACCCTCTGCTCGTATTCAGCGGCCTGCGGTTGGGGCCGGCGACCGGTGTCGAATCGCGCATCGCGTTTCAGCCGGAGGGTGTGCGGGCGGTTGTATCGGGAAGACTGGCGGTGCGGCATGAAGAGGTCGGACCGGTGGAGCGGGCGCTCGATGTGTTTGGCATTGAAACCGTGGCGCTCGCCGAACCTTTGCCGGACGAGCAGCCGCGCATCTTCTTTCTGCATTTCTTCGGCAAGGGCAAACCGCTCGAGCTGGCCCAGGGGTTGCGCGCGGCCGTCGAGCGCATGCACCATCTGCCGCCGGTGACGCCGCCATGAAGCGCGAAGTGCATATCGGCGGGAAAAAGCGCGTGGTGGAAATCGAGCGCCGAGACGAAGGCTGGGCGTTCCGCATCGACGGGAAAACGGTCGAAGCGGAGGTGGCGGAAATCTCATCGGGCGTGTATTCGATCCTGCTCGGTGGAAGGTCTTTCGAGGCGCGCGTCGCGCCGCACGAAGGCCGGCTCACGGTGGAAGTAGGGCCGGTCCGTATGACCGCCGAAGCGATCGACCCGAGCCGTCGCCGGCGCGAGCGCGGCGAGGCGGAACGGGAAGGCGTGCAGCAAATCGCAGCCCCGATGCCGGGAAAAGTGGTGCGCCTGCTGATCGAGCAGGGCAGTCCGGTCGAGGTGGGGCAGGGGATTCTGGTGCTCGAGGCGATGAAGATGCAGAACGAAGTGCGCTCGCCAAAATCGGGAATGGTCGAGCGCCTGCTCGTGAAGGAAGGCCAGGCGGTAAACGCGGGAGACGCGCTGGCAGTGATCGCGTGAAGACGGGCAGGACGCCGTAAAACGCCGTGAATCTCGAAGATGGTCTGCCGAATTCTCCGTGCTCTCCGTCCCCTCTCCCCGCCCTCCGTGTGAACGCTTACTTTTGCCCTCGGCGCTCCGCAAAGGTGTCGAGGGAAGGCAATGGTGAACGGATCGCCGTCGCCCTCCACGACGGGAGAAGCTTACTCTTTGGAGGCAGAAGCGGGCACTGACGAGGAGGCGGGAGCGGCCGGCGACGAAGAGGCGGCAGAGGCGGGAATGTTGGCGTCGGTGGCCAGGATCTGGCGCGCGAGATAGTTGGTGATGTGGGACTGGTCGCGCAGGGTGGCGAGATAGGCGGCGCGGAGCAACTGCTCCTTGCGGTCGCGCAGCGTCTCGCGGATCGACTGCTGCACCTGCGGATCGGAGAGCTTGCGCTGGCCCGGCGAAATCATGGCGATCAGCTTGATGATCCGGTAGCTGTCCTTCGTGGCGATGACACCGCTGATCTGGCCGGGTTTGAGGGCGAGCACGGCGCGCTTGAGCGCCGGGTTGCCCTGATTGAGCGCCGAGGCGGAAATGAAACCGAGGTCGCCGCCGGTGGAGGCGGTCATCGGATCCTCGGAATAATCCATGGCGAGGTCGGAGAAATTGGCGCCGGCGCGAAGGCGGTCGATCAGCATCCGGATTTTTCGCTGAGCCTCGACCGGGGTGGTGGCGTCGTCGTTCTTGCGGTTGCGAATCTCGGGATCGCGCCGCGGAGTGACGACGATCTGGGCGATGTGATATTCCGGCTCGGCCACGTTGTAATCGGCGCGATTGCGATTGTACGCCTCGGCGATCTCCTGCTCGGTGACGGTGATTTTCGAGGTGATCTCGCGATTGATCAGCTTCTCGATCGAGATCCGGTCGCGAAGGTTGTTTTTCAGCTGGTCGACGGTGATGCCGCGCTGGGTGAGTTCCTGCTGGAACTGCTCGTCGGAATAGGGAGTCTTGAGTTCCGAGAATTTCTGTTCGACTTCGTTATCGGTGGCCGCGAGCCCGAGCTTCTGCGCCTGATCGAGCAGCAACTCGTTGTTGATCAGTTCGTCGAGAATGTTGAGCTTGAGGAACTGGGCTTCTTCGGGCGAGGGGCGGTTGGGCTTGTTGTACTGGCTGCGGTAGTAGCGCTCGACCTGCTGTTCGAGGATCGGGTGGCCGTCCACCATCGCCCACACGTCGGGCCCCGGCCGCGAAGAACGCTGGCAGCCGACGGCGAGGCAGACCACCGCCAGGGCCGCCACCGAGAAAACGATACGTTTGAGCACCTGGATCTCTTGGACGATGGATACCGCCCGGCAGCGCCCGGCCTAGACGGCCTTGGTGACTCGCCCCGACCGCAGGCAGTCGGTGCACACGCGCACGCGCTTGCGGGTTCCCTCCACCAGCGCCCGCACCCGTTGCAGGTTCGGTTCCCACCGGCGACGGGTCAGATTGTTGGCGTGGCTGACGCTGTTTCCATACGTCGGCTTCTTGCCGCAGACTTCGCACTGCTTTGACATAACCACTCCCGGGAAAACGAAATTCGGTGCGCTGCGCTCGCAACGCGTGGAGTCTCTATGCTACCAGAGTTTCGCCCGCCGCTCTAGCCGCAGCGGCCCTGGAGTGCCTGCCGGCCAAAACCCCTGCCCTCCGCTGCCCACGCGCCGTCCCGATCCGCCTATTGCCGAAGACGCCAAATTTCCCCTGCAATGGCGACCGTCGAGCGCCCACCGGTAGCACAGGCATTCCTGGCTGTGCGGTTTTTGCCTCGCGGCCCGGGAAAAGCGCACAGCCAGGAATGGCTGTCCTACGGGCGGCACATAACACGGGAAGCCCGATGTGACGCTTGCCCGCACCCTGCCCCCTGCCCGACAATGGAACTCCGTGGGCGTGTAGCTCAGCTGGGAGAGCATCTGCTTTGCAAGCAGGGGGTCGCCGGTTCGATCCCGGCCACGTCCACCAAGCCCCTCCAATTTCACTAAACACCCGCAGCGCAAAGGGCGCCTCAGGAACGCGGCTTTAGTTTTGGCTACGGCTGCTTTATTCCTTCGCCCTGATCGAGCGTTACCCAGTGCGCTCCGTCGGTGGAAGTCTGGATGGCGACGGTGACACGCGTTGGGGATTGCCAGCGGTAGACGATGCGTTCGCTCACCTTTTTGCCGTGGTCGGTGTCCTGGCCGTATTCGATCCACGTATTGCCGTGAATGGCCATGCGTGAGACGAACGGGTGGTCGCCGCTGGAGCCGGCGGCGAACAGCTCGTAATGCCAATACGTGTGGTCCTTGGTGTTGTAGGTATCCACAACCAGCGATTTGACGATTTTGCCGGCCCAGTCATTGGTAAAGGTGCATTCCAAAAAGACGTGGTCGGGTGACCATTGGCAGTCCTCGTTCCATGTCCAGGATCCCGGCTTGCCGGACTGCGTTTTCAGCGTTTTGCCGTGGTAGACCCAGCGTCCTACGGAGACATCGAGTTTCTGAAGCTCTGGAGAAAGCGGATGGTCACCCGCCGCAAGTGCGGGCGCGTTCGCAAGTGCGGCGACGAAGATAAAGAGGAACAGGATGCGTTTCATGTGCACTCCTTCATGCCGTGACGGCGAAACTCGCGCAATCGTCCGATGCGCAGTGCACCACTCTCGCACAACCTGTAAAGGTTTCCCACCCATGCAGTGACACCGAGCTGTCATTCTAGGTTTTCGTCTCCGACGAGATTCGTCGTCCGCGCCACGCCCGCACGAGAAGGATGGATAGACCCGCATGGAACGCCACCGCCGGCCAAAGCAGAATCCCCGCATGACCACCGACCCCGAGGATAGCCCCATACAGCGCTATGAGTGCGCCGTAAGTCAACATTCCATAGAACGCGCGACGCATGTTGCCCTCAGGCCAACACGCGAGCCCAAGGGCAATCAGGGAGATGCCGGCCACACGGCTCATCATGGCACCCGCGCCGCCAACCTCTTCGCCGAGCAGTAACCGGGACACGATCGGGGGATACGCGACCAATATCAGCCCGGTTGCCACTTCGCACAACGCCGCGAAAATAAGGAGCTTTTTCATCGCGCCTCGCCGATTGGCGGATTCAGGGAACATTCGCCAGCGAACACTTACTCTTACTCTCAGGTTTTGCTGTCTGCCGGCCCCGTCCCGGCCATGAAGCGCAGAGTCTAGAGAAACGCCTGGTGTGCGTGAAAGCGACCGTCCTCCACCTTTCGCCCGAATTTCCTGTGAGAATAGGATAGCGATTCCGTTCGTGCTCAATTGCCCGCAGACCAGTCGCCACTTGCCTTGTACTTTCTTCAGGCCCGCACGCTGAATCGCCGGAAGCCTAGGACGTGCGTGAGCCATCCGAAGGGAAGTTCGACGACGGCTTTTCGTCTGCGATACGTCTCCCGTGCCGCTTCGCTAGCCTTTTGGCGGCCCGCCTACTGGCGAGCCATCGCGATACGGACCGCTTCCTCCGGTGAGATCAGGTGATCCGAACTTTCGGCGGCGCCGGCGATCGCGATCTGTACTCCCTTGACGCGACCGTTGAAGGCATTGCCGCGCGGGCCGTAGTCTTCCGAAACAGGGGAGCCGGTATCCTCACCGACGTCGCAACCGTCGTCGGCAGAGAAGATCATAGCCAGCGTCATGGGGACGGTCCCTTCGCCGGCCTTCTTTCCGTCCACGTACAGGGTCACCTTGCCGCCCTTGCCCAAGCCGCCGCCGGCATAGGCGAACTCCATGCGCACCTGGTGCTCGCCCGCGGACAGCGGGCTCGCTGCCTCGGTGTAAAAGTACTGCAGCCCCCCCAGGTTATAGCAGTACTTTAGCTTGCCGCCCTTCGCGTATAGGCTCCAGCCGCCGATGTTCCCCCCTTGGGCAACAATCACCCCCTCGGCGCCTGACTGCGGCACATCGATTTCAGCGGTGACGGAGTGTGACTTGTTCTTGATGCTGACGACACAGTTTTCCGACAACCGCCCCATACCGCCGAAGAGGAGCTGGGTATTCCCCTTGATCAGCTCCGGCCTGCCGGCAGTATCCGGGTTCATGCGCTCGCCCAGTCGGTCGTCGAGCGGCAACACGTTGTAGCGCGTCGCCTCAATCAGCCACAGGCGCTGTAGCTCGTGGAGCTTTTCCGGCATCTGTTTGGACAGATCGTTCGCCTGGCTCCAGTCCTTGCTGGTGTCGTAGAGCTCCCATACGTCATCGTCGAAGGCCAGGGTTTTTTCTCCGATGAGAAGCCAGGGAGTCTTGTGCCGCGTCACCGCGGTCCAGCCTTTGTAGTAGATGCCGCGGTTGCCGAACATCTCGAAGTACTGCGTCTCGTGCCGTTCGGCCGCTTTGGCATCGTTGAAAGAGTACAGCATGCTGACACCCTCGATGGGCCTCTGCGCCACACCGTTCACTGTGAGTGGCTCGGGGAGTCCCGCGGCCTCGAGGATCGTTGGCGCGACGTCGATGACGTGGTGGAATTGCCACCGCATCTCGCCCTTCGCCTGAATCTTCTTCGGCCAGTGGACGATCGTGCCGTTGCGCGTACCTCCCCAGTGAGAGGCGACCTGCTTGGTCCACTGGTAAGGCGTGTCCATCGCGTGCGCCCAGCCCACGGCGTAGTGGTTATAGGATTCCGGCCCGCCCAGCTTGTCGATTCGGGCGGTCAGGAATTCCGGCGTCTCGATGGCGGCCATGCCGTTGAAGTTGAGCATCTCGTTGAATGTGCCGTTCAACGTGCCCTCGGCCGAAGCGCCGTTGTCCCCGATGATGTAGTAGACGAGCGTGTCGTCGAGGATATCGAGCTTCTTCAACGCATCCAGCAAGCGGCCAACATGGTAATCGGTGTATTCCATGTAGCCCGCGTAAACCTCCATCTCCCTGCGCAACACCGGCTTGAGTGCTTCCGGCATGTCGTCCCAGGCGGGGATCTCCTTATGACGCGCGGTGAGCTGACATTCCGGCGGGATGACCCCCAGCTTCTTCTGCCGGGCGAAAGTCTCTTCGCGCAGCTTGTCCCAACCCTGGTCGAACTTCCCCTTGTACTTGTCCGCCCATTCCTTGGGCACGTGATGGGGCGCGTGTGTGGCGCCGGGGGCGAAGTAAACGAAGAAAGGCTTGTCGGGCGCGAGGGCCTTCTGCTGCCCTATCCAGTTGATCGCCTTGTCGGTCATATCCTCCACAAGGTGGTAGCCCTCCTCGGGCGTCTTCTTCGGTTCCACCGGGACTGTGCCCTCGTACAGCGTCGGGTACCACTGGTTCGCCTCGCCGCCGATGAACCCGTAGAAGTACTCGAATCCACCGCCGCCCGTGGGCCAGGCGTCGAACGGTCCGACAGGACTCGTTTCCCACACAGGCACTTCGTGGCACTTGCCGAATTGCGCCGTGGAGTAGCCATTGAGCTTCAGCGTCCGAGCCAGTGGGGAGCACGTGTTCGGCAGAACCGAACTGTAGCCTGGCGCGCCACTTGCGATCTCGGTGATGCACCCCATTCCGACGGAATGGTGGTTGCGCCCGGTCAGAAACGCTTGCCGCGTCGGCGAGCACAGGGCGGTGGTGTGGAACCGGTTGTACTTCAGGCCGCCCGCCGCAAGTTTTTCCGCATTCGGCGTCTGGCAGGGACCGCCGAAGGAGCTGGAGGAGCCAAATCCGGCGTCATCGATAAGGATGATCAGAACATTGGGAGCACCCTTGGGCGGACGCAACTGTTCGATCGGTGGGTTTTCCGTGTCCGGGTCCTTCGCGTCATAAGTGATCCGACCGATTCGACTTGTGTTCGGCATCGGTAGGTGCGATCGGTGCTTCCTCTCTTCGTTGGTCACGGTCGTGGCTCCTGTTCCTGGTGGTTTGCTTCCATCCTTACACTCCTCCGGTCCAGGACGATTCGCATACTGGCAAAATTGACAGTAGGAAGGCCGGGTGCCTGCGATCACCCGCTTATTTTTCTCGTGTCAAACCTAAGACCGTCTCTTTCACGCTCGCCTGCACGCGCTCCGCGAATTTCGGATGAAGTCCGCAGGCTGCAAAATGCACGCACAAGCGGGTTGCATGTCATCCGGACTCTTGCCATCATGAGTGCGCCCGTAGCTCGGTTGGCGGGAGGGTCGGATGGCACTCTTACCGCGTGAGGGCTTGCCATTCGAGCAGGGGACGAAACCGGATGGAAACGAGCATGCAGCGGCTGGTCGACAACCCCGAAGCCACGCTCCGCCGGGCGGCGGACCACGTCTTAACTGGGTACGCGTGGTTCTACAGTGATCGGAAGGTGACTGTCCCTGCTTCGGCGCTGCTGATGAGGCTGGCTGATCAGGTGTTTGCTGAACGAAGCCGTTGGATGCTGCTCTTGGCGCGAAGCTGAAATGACGTGACCGGGTTGCGGCCGACGCTCCACAAGCGCCGGCTTCGGCGGTTGCGGCGCTCACTGGTCCGCCAGCCTTCGATCCGGCACCCGGTCACTACCTTGCGAGAGAACCCATCGATCCCGGCCACGTCCACCAACCATCCGCCTGCAATTCAAATCACTTTCTAATTTGGCCTTTGCCCGACTTCGGCAAACTTGGGAACAATTGATTTTCCGACTGCTCGACCGCTTGCCTTTGGGCGCTCGCGCCGGAGTGCGCGAAGACCTCGAGCGTTGTCGTCATGGGCGAATGCCCAAGCTGAGCCTGCGAGACGGGCAGGAAAAAACATAAGCTCGACAAAATGTCAGATTAGATATATTCTAATTGCCTCATGGACGCGGCGGCGATTAAAAGGTCTTTAGAGGGCAGCGGGCTGCGCTGCACGCCGCAGCGCTATGCGGTGATGGCATTCTTGATGGAATGCAAGAGGCATCCCACGGCGGCGGAGATCTTCGAAGCCGTGAATCGCTTGGATCCGCGCTCTTCCAGGGCCACGACTTATAACAATCTGCGGGACCTGGTGCAGGCGGGTTTGGTGCGTGAAGTGGCCGTCGAGGGCCGCGCCGCGCGATTCGATGCGAAAGGCATGCGGCATCACCACTTCATCTGCGACCGCTGCGGCAACGTTGAGGACATCGAGTGGTACGACGTGCCCAGGCCTGCCTCGGGCTCCCTCGGCAAGCGGATTCTTCGCGAATGCGAACTCATTTTCCGGGGGCTCTGCACGAAGTGCGCTCCGCGGCGCGCGTCCCGTTAGGTTTCGAAGGCGTGTGGATACCGGATGAATGGCGTACGGCAGCAATCGCGGCCGCCGGCGATCGCGGGAGTGGGAAGCCCAGGATGGCTGCGTCACAGTTTTTTTGACTGAATTTTTGACTAATTGGAAGGAAGGAGCAAGCCATGGCAACCGAAACCAAGTGCCCGTTCGCGGGCGGAGCGTCCGCACATACGAATCGTGACTGGTGGCCGAACCAGCTGAACCTTCAGGTTCTCCACCAGCACTCCACCCTGTCCAATCCGATGGGCGAGGAGTTCGACTACGCCAAGGAATTCAAGAGCCTCGACCTGAATGCCGTGATCAAGGACCTTCATGCCTTGATGACGGACTCGCAGGATTGGTGGCCGGCCGACTTTGGCCACTACGGGCCGCTGTTCATTCGCATGGCGTGGCACGGCGCAGGCACCTACCGCATCGGCGACGGCCGCGGCGGCGCCGGAGCCGGCCAGCAGCGCTTCGCGCCGCTCAATAGCTGGCCGGACAACGCGAACCTCGACAAGGCGCGCCGGCTGCTGTGGCCGATCAAGCAGAAATACGGCCGGAAAATTTCCTGGGCCGACCTGATGATTCTCGCCGGCAACGTCGCCCTCGAGTCGATGGGCTTCAAGACGTTCGGTTTCGGCGGCGGGCGCGAGGATGTCTGGGAGCCCGACGAAGACATCTACTGGGGCCCCGAAGGCAAGTGGCTGGCGGACGAGCGCTACAGCGGCGACCGCGATCTTCAGAATCCGCTCGCCGCCGTGCAGATGGGTCTGATCTACGTGAATCCGGAAGGGCCGAACGGCAAGCCGGATCCCATCGCGGCGGCCAGGGATATTCGCGAAACGTTCCGCCGCATGGCGATGAACGACGAAGAAACGGTCGCGCTGATTGCCGGCGGTCACACCTTCGGCAAAACCCACGGCGCCGGCGATGCGTCACTGGTTGGCCCGGAGCCGGAAGCCGCCCCCATCGAGGAGCAGGGCCTCGGCTGGAAGAGCAAATTTGGCACGGGCAAAGGGGACGACGCGATCACCAGCGGCCTGGAAGTCATCTGGACCACGACGCCGACGAAGTGGAGCAACAACTTCTTCGAGAACCTGTTCGGCTACGAATGGGAACTGACCAAGAGCCCGGCCGGTGCGCATCAGTGGAAACCGAAGAATGGCGCGGCGCCGGTACGGTGCCGGATGCGCACGATCCATCAAAGCGTCACGCGCCATCCATGCTGACCACCGACCTCTCCTTGCGGTTCGACCCTGCTTACGAAAAGATTTCACGGCGCTTCTACGAGCATCCGGATCAGTTCGCCGACGCGTTTGCCCGGGCGTGGTTCAAGCTGACGCACCGCGACATGGGCCCGATCGCGCGTTATCTCGGCCCGCTCGTTCCGAAGGAAGCGCTGCCGTGGCAAGACCCGATCCCCGCTGTGAATCATCCGCTGATCGGGGAGCAGGACATTGCCGCTCTGAAGGCGAAAATCCTCGCCTCCGGCCTGTCCGTTTCCCAGTTGGTCTCGACGGCTTGGGCGTCGGCGTCGACGTTCCGCGGCTCCGATAAGCGCGGTGGAGCGAACGGCGCGCGCATTCGCCTCGCGCCGCAAAAGGACTGGGAGGTCAACCAGCCGGCTCAGCTGGCGAAGGTGCTGCACGAGCTCGAAGCGATCCAAAAGGAGTTCAACGCTTCACAGTCCGGCGGGAAAAAGGTTTCGCTTGCCGACCTGATCGTTCTCGGCGGCTGTGCGGCGATCGAGAAAGCCGCGAAGGCCGCCGGGCACGACGTGAAAGTCCCCTTCACGCCGGGGCGCATGGACGCGTCGCAGGAGCAGACCGACGTCGAATCCTTCGCGCCGCTCGAGCCGACCGCCGATGGGTTCCGCAACTATCTCCAGCGGCAAGCAGCGCCTGTCGGCTGAGGAGCTGTTGGTGGATCGGGCGCAATTGCTGACGCTGACGGCGCCTGAGATGACGGTTCTCGTCGGTGGCCTGCGCGTCCTGGGCGCAAATGCCGGAAAGTCCACGCACGGCGTCTTCACCAAGCGGCCGGAGACGCTGACGAACGACTTCTTCGTCAACCTGCTCGACATGAGCACGCAATGGCAGCCGTCCGCTGGCTCCGAAGGCGTGTACGAGGGGCGCGACCGGAAGACGAACGAGGTCAAGTGGACCGGCACCCGCGTCGACCTGATCTTCGGTTCGCACTCGCAGCTGCGCGCCCTCGCGGAAGTCTATGCCTGCGCGGACTCGAAGGAGAAGTTTGTGAAAGACTTCGTGGCGGCGTGGACCAAGGTGATGAACCTCGATCGCTTCGACCTCGCCTGAGACCGGCGGAAGAGGAGAGCTGTCAGCTCGCGCACACGATCGATTACGCGACCGAATGCAACGAAGGGGCGAACCTGCCGGTTCGCCCCTTTTTCATTTGGGATGAGCCCGCAGAACTGCGCAAAAGCGCAAAGCCTGAAGCCTGTGCCACGAATGGCAAGCGCTCTCAAACATGCCGGTGCCTGGGTCCCTGGTATGCGGATACCAGGCGGGCAATCGTGATGGCGACGTAGAGGACGCCTGTGGCCGCCTCCATCGTCGCTATCATGCGCGCCAGCGGAGCGACGGGAACAACGTCACCATATCCGAGCGTCGTCAACGTGGTGAAACTCAGGTAGAGCAGGGCGCTCCTGGAGATCGGGCCCGCCGCGCCCCTCACCACCTCAAAAGAGCCGGGTTGGAGCGTGTTGATCAGGCCATACCCGGCGAACCAGAACATACCCAATATCAGGTAGAGGCTCACGGACGTGAAGAGCCGTCCCTTGGTGACCGAGCCCGGCTGGCCGAGCCCGGTGAAAAGGCCGACCGCGATCAGGCCGAAAAAGATGATGAGCAGGCACTGGCTTGTGGCGACCAGCGGGCGGGCCGGCACGAAGTGCGATAGAAGGATGAACGCCATCGATGTGCCGGCCAGAAGTATGGTCGGAAGAATCCACCATCTCTTGCCCGTGTATGTCGCGAGCTGCAGGAGTGCTGTCACCAGCGTCGCGTAGAGCGACACAATCAGAATCAGCCCACCGAGCTCGCCCTCCTCCAGAATCGGCATGAGCACGAGGAACAGCACCAGCGAGACTAGCAGAGCGAGCGCGCGGAGATCGCGAATACGCTCCTTCGGCAACTTTCGTTCCTCAGGAGCGCCGGCCGGTGCGCGACGATCTTCGGCAACTTCCACCATGGGAGCGCCTTTGCGAACAGCCCTTCTGATTCCATGTTCCCCGCTGACTGGTTTCCACCAACACTGTCAGTTTTGCCAGTAGGCAGTTTCTCCCACAGATTCCTACCATCGCAGCAGGTGTGTTTCTTCCAGCAAAGAAGCCCGAGACGCCGGAGACAATCAGAGCGCAGTCATCGCGCCGAACCGCACGCCTTAATTTGTCATTGCTGTTTCCGGAGAGGAACTGGGGGCAATGAATCTCACGGAGGGTGGCATGAGCAACGAACAGATTCGAGGATATTCGAAATGGACAGTGGCAATGGTGACTGCGGCGGCGCTCGGGATGACCGTGCTGGCCGCCTTCTCATACGCGGCACAGAATCCACAGTTGCAGGAACGCGTGGCGGAGATCCGGCAGGCATCGGCTCAAAACAAGCAACTCCTCGCTCAATACACCTGGCAGGAACAGCAGACCGTCAGCGTCAAGGGCGATGTCAAGAAGCAGACGGTTTACCAGGTGCGGATGGGGGCGAATGGCAAACAACAGAAGACGCAAATCAGTCCCGAGCAGCAATCCTCGAATGGAGGACGTGACCGTGGCCTGCGGGGCAGGGTCAAAGAGAAGAAGATCGGGGAATTCGAACAGTACGCGAAACAGGTTGCCGCTCTCGCCCAGAGCTACGCTCACCCCGAGCCGGGGAAATTGCAACAGCTCTTCCAGCAGGGAAATATCAGTCTTGGATCCGGTGGCGGGCCGGGCGTGGTTCGCATGGTGATCCACAACTACCTGAAGCAGGGTGATTCCGTCACGCTGGTCTTCAATCGGTCGCAGAAAGCGCTGCAATCGATCAATGTTGCTTCGTATCTGGACAATCCGCAGGATGCGGTGACGATTTCGGCGCAATACGCCCGAATCCCGGGTGGTCCGAATCACGTTGACACGATGACGGTGAACGGAGTGAGCAAACACCTCACCGTCACCACGCAGAACTCCAATTACCAGAAGATGTGACGCGGGACGAAGAAAGGAATCCAGCCAGTCCGGCCAGCCGGTCCTTCCGTTTTGGTGTGTGTCCAGCACGGCGGTTCGGGGTGACACTGTCAATTTTGCCAGTACCCCGGTTCCCGCCACGCGCACAAAGTATGGCTCAGGAAGTAGCGACAAAGGGCAGGGTGGCTTGAGCCGTCGACACTTACCGTCGTTTGGAGTTTTTCCGCTCTCTCAAACGGGATTGGCAAGAGTGTGCCTGGGCTTCTGGTTTCTTTGCCTGGGTTCGATTTGGCTGCCTGCCTGGTCGCAGATTCCCGTCAAAGGCCAAACCCAGCCCGCAGCCCAACCTGAAGTTCCCAAGGATGCTCTCGGTCGCACCACGCCCCGGGGCACCGTGCTGGGCTTCCTGGCGGCGGCCCACAAGGGTAATGACGGAGTCGCGGCGCAATACCTGGATACGCGTCTGCGCGGGAAAGCCGCGGAGCAATTGGCCCACAAGCTCTTCGTTGTCCTCGACCGTCGCCTGCCCCCGCGGCTGAATGAAATCAGCGACAGCCCGGAAGGTAGCCCGACAGACATGCTGAACCCGAAGCAAGATCTCGTGGGAACCATTCAGACCGCCGATGGCAAGGTGGACATCATCGTCGAAGGCGTGGATCGTGGAAAGGCGGGTCCCATCTGGTTGTTTTCGAGAGAGACCCTCAATTCCATTCCCGCGATTTACGACGAGGTGAGCGCTATCTCGGTGGATAGGCTTCTGCCGGATTGGCTGGTGAACACCCGGCTGTGGGGCGTGCCCCTGTTTGAATGGCTTGCCGTTCTCGTTGGGATGCCGCTGGTCTATCTGCTCACCGGTCTACTGGGGCGCTTGATCGGCCGGCTGGTGAACTTCGTGTGGCGGCGCCTGTTCCGCAAGCCGAGTCCTTCAAGGTTCCAGGTTTTGCCGGCCCCGGTGCGCCTGATCCTGTTGGCTCTCGTCATTCGATGGATGCTTTTCAGGGTCAGCCTCCCGCTTCTTGCACGGCAGTTCTGGTCCACCACCGCGGCGGTCATTTTTATCGCGGCCACCACGTGGTTGCTGATTCTCTTGACCGGTTGGCTGGAAGAGCGCGCCCGGCTCCGGATGCAGCGCCGCAATCTTGCCGGGGCCGCTTCGATGCTGCGGCTGCTGCGCGGCATGGTTGATGTGCTCTTGGTCTTCGCGGGACTGCTCGTGATGCTCCACCATTTCGGCGTGAACCTGACAGCCGCGCTGGCCGGCCTTGGCGTCGGCGGCATCGCTGTCGCGCTGGCGGCGCAGAAGACGCTCGAAAACGTCATCGGCGGCGCATCGCTGATTTTTGACAAGGCCATGAACGTGGGCGATGTCGTAAAGATCGGCGATACGACGGGCACCGTCGAGGAAGTCGGCCTCCGCTCGACTCGCATTCGCACGCTCGATCGGTCCGTGCTCAGCGTTCCGAACGGACAACTGGCCAACTTTACGCTAGAGAGCCTGTCGGCGCGAGACAAGTTCTGGCTGCATCCGATCCTGCGTTTGTGTTACGGAATCACGTCGCAGCAATTAAATGCAGTTCTCGACGGCATTCGCAAACTTCTCGATCGCAGCCCGGCAGTCGAGGGCGGCTCGTTTCGCGCACGCCTTCTCAATTTCGCGTCCTCTTCTCTGGAGATCGAGGTTTTCGCCTACGTCTACGCCCGCGATTGGCCGGGCTTCCTCGAAATCCAGGAAGGATTGCTGCTCGAGATGATGGCGTGCATCGAGGCGGCCGGAGCGGAGATTGCACTCCCGTCGCAAACCGTCTTCCTCGCTTCCAACTCCACGGCGGCGGTGGATGGAGGCAGATCGAAATCCGAGATTCCATCGCCCGAAAAGAAACCGGGCGAAGAGCGGGCAGTCGTCAAGTCCGCATAGAAAGAGAAAATGGAGGGAGCCACCATGGCTTCAGCAACGAAGGGCAGTCCAATCAATCGGGAAACCACGCGTCTTCGCGAATCAGACGCGGAAAAAGCGAACTGGAAGCAATGGGGCCCCTACCTCAGCGAGCGGCAGTGGGGCACGGTTCGTGAAGACTATAGCGATAATGGAAACGCGTGGGACTACTTCTCCCACGACCAGGCCCGTTCGCGCGCCTATCACTGGGGCGAGGATGGTCTTGCGGGCATCAGCGACGACAAGCAACTGCTCTGCTTTGCCCTGGCCCTCTGGAATGGCCGCGATCCGATCCTCAAGGAACGCCTCTTCGGTCTCACCAACAGCGAAGGCAACCACGGCGAGGATGTGAAAGAGTATTACTTCTACCTCGACAGCACGCCAACCCACTCCTACATGAAGTGCCTCTACAAATATCCGCAAAAGCCGTTTCCCTACTGCGACCTGATCGAGACAAACAAGCGCCGCAACCGCCACGATATGGAGTACGAGCTGATCGATACGGGAATCTTCAACGACGACCGCTATTTCGACGTCTTCGTCGAATACGCCAAACAGTCGCCGCAGGACATCCTCATCCAGGTCACCGCGTGCAATCGCGGGCCTGAGGCGGCCACGCTGCACGTGCTTCCAACGCTATGGTTCCGCAACATCTGGACCTGGTGGCCCGGCACAGAGAAGCCGTCATTGAAGCAAATCAGCGACGTGTACGGCTCGCGCGCCGTGGCCGCGACGCACCCCCAACTCGGCGAGCGGTACCTGTATTGCGAAGGAAACGCTACGCTGCACTTCACCGAGAACGAAACGAACAACGAGCGCCTCTTCGGCACACGGAACGACTCGCCGTATGTCAAGGACGGCATCAACAACTGCGTGGTGGACGGGCATGAGGACGCCGTGAACCCATCGCACGTGGGCACAAAAGTTGCCGCGTATTACACCATCGACGTGCCCGCGGGCGGCACGAAGACAGTCCGGTTGCGGTTGAACGACATGGCGCCGGCCTCGGCCGGTGATCCATTCCAGAGCTTCAACCAGATCCTCGAGTCCCGGCGGCGCGAGGCGGACGAATTCTACAAGGGCATCACTCCCGCGAAAGTGAGTGAGGATGAGGCCCGCGTCATGCGGCAGGGACTGGCGGGAATGCTTTGGACCAAACAGTATTTCGGCTTCGACGTGGACAAATGGCTCGAGGAGCACGGCGCCGACCCCATGAATCCGTCCGCCCGGCGGATGCGCAACAGCGAATGGTTCCACATGGTGAACCAGGACATTATCTCGATGCCCGACAAGTGGGAATATCCGTGGTACGCCGCCTGGGACCTGGGATTTCACGCCATGGCGCTTTCGTTTGTCGATGTGAAATTCGCCAAGGACCAGCTCAACCTCCTGCTCAATCAGTTCTTCCTGCACCCAAGCGGCCAGATCCCAGCCTATGAATGGAACTTCAGCGATGTAAACCCTCCCGTGCATGCCTGGGCGACGATCTTCCTGTATCGGACCGAACAGGCGCTGCACGGGAAAGGCGACATCGAGTTCCTCAAGCGTTCCTTTCGAAAGCTGATGATGAACTTCACCTGGTGGGTGAACCGCAAGGACCGCTTCGGCAAGAACGTGTTCGAGGGCGGCTTCCTCGGCCTCGACAACATCGGCGTCTTCGACCGCAGCGCGCCGCTGCCCGGCGGCGGCCATCTGGAGCAGGCCGACGGCACCGCCTGGATGTCGCTCTTCTGCCTGAACATGCTGGAAATCGCAGCCGAGTTGGCAGGTCACGATCCCAGCTACGACGACATGGTGGCAAAATTCGCCGATCACTTCTTCTGGATCGCTCGCGGCATGAACGAAACGGGGCCGAATGGTATGTGGGACGAAGAGGACGGATTCTACTACGACGTGTTGCGGACTCCCGACGGTAGAGCGTCCCGCCTGAAGGTTCGTTCCATGGTCGGCCTGTTGCCGCTCTGCGCCAGCGCCATCATTGAGCCATGGCAGCGAGAGCTCGTTCCCCGCGCCTTGGCAACTGTCAACGAGCGCTGGCGCCGGATGCCGGAAATCCGCGAAAGCATCCATCCGACGGGTGCCGGTTACCTAGGTTACGCGGACCGCGGAATTCTTGCCCTGTTGAACCAGGACAGGCTGCGCCGCGTCCTCTCGCGGATGCTCGACGAGAAAGAGTTCCTGAGTCCTTACGGCATCCGGGCTCTCTCGCGCTACCATGCCGACCATCCCTACGTTTTCAGCATGGATGGCGGCCAATTCAGCGTGAATTATCTCCCGGCCGAATCGGATACCGGCATGTTTGGCGGCAACTCCAACTGGCGCGGTCCAATCTGGATGCCCGTGAATGCCCTGCTGATCCGCGGCCTGCTGAACTACTACCTTTATTACGGCGACAGCTTCAAGATCGAGTGCCCAACCGGATCGGGCAATCAGATGAATCTGTTCCAGGTAGCCCGCGAACTCGCCAATCGCCTGGAGCGAATCTTCCTGCGGGATGCGTCCGGCCGGCGACCGGTCTACGGCGGCACCGAGAAGTTTCAAACCGATCCTTACTGGAAGGATAACCTGCTGTTCTACGAGTACTTCCATGGAGACAACGGCGCGGGCCTCGGCGCCAGCCATCAGACCGGCTGGACCGGCATGGTCGCGAAACTGATCGAGATCTTCGGCTATCTCGACGAAACCAAGCTTCTCGAAGGTGGAAAGAAAGCCGCCTTCGTCAATGCTGTATCAGCCGCGAGCTGACCCTCACTTGCTGATTTTGTGCATTAGGCGTCAGCGGCAGGGGCACGTCGCAACGTGCCCCTACGATCCATAGCCTCACCTGCGTCAGAGCGTGCAAGGAAGCACGAACTCTGCCTGAGAATCTGGTTCCGATGGAGACGGCTTGGCTTGTACTCTTCAATGCCGGGAGGCAAAAATGGGAATCCTGGTTCAGTAACCGGCAGTCCGGTTGCTCCCTGTTCTTCCTGTGGGCTCGGCGATGACAAAAATCGTCCGCTTCCTTCTTTTTGTTTGCATAGCGCTCTGTGGTGGACACGTGGCTATGGCGCAGACTCTTGCCCCTCGTGCCTATGTCATCACGCCGGTGAACGGCAACGCCATTACCTTGTCTTGGTCTTATTTGGACGGCGGCCTGAACTTCAGCGGGGCGGTTCCCATCACAGGCGCCACCGGCGTCTACCATATGGCGGCTCTCAGTTATTACCATTCGTTCAGCCTGTTTGGGCGCTCGGCAAACTTTACCGGTTTTTTGCCCTATGGTGTTGGGACCTTCCAGGGATCAGTCTTTGGTACCCAGCGGGAGGTTTATCGCTCTGGGCTTTTCGACGTTGGCTTGCGTTTCTCGGTGAATCTCAAAGGCGGACCAGCGCTGTCGGCGCCACAATTCGTCAAATGGAAACAGAAGGCTTTGCTGGGCGTCAGCCTGACAGTGGTCGCTCCGACTGGTCAGTACGATCCGAGTCACATCGTCAACTGGAGCATCAATCGATGGGCATTCAAACCGGAGTTAGGCTATTCGCAACGCTGGGGTAACTGGGTGCTCGATGGGTACGCAGGAGTATGGTTCTACACGACAAACAGCGCTTTCTACTCGAAACCCTACCCAAAGCCTCAAACCCAAAGCCCGATCGGGTCCTTCGAGGGCCACTTGAGTTATGACTTTAACAAGCTTCATTGCTGGGCTTCGCTGGACGGGAATTTCTGGTTCGGCGGCACCACAAGCCTGAACGGCATTTCCAATCCCCTCACTCGGCAGACAAGCTCGCGCCTTGGAGGGACCGCGGCGTTTCGGTTGGCCAAACACCAGACCATCAAGATTGGCTATAGCAACGGAACCTACGTGCGTTTTGGCGGTAACTATCAAAGTGTCTCTGTCGCTTGGCAGTATTCGTGGCTTGGCTGGCCGAAATTTCACTCGCGGTAGCTATCTCCAAGCCCCAACTCCCCGACTAGTCATTAAAAGGAAACGGCGCACCGTCCTGGTCCCTGGCTCCATGGAGCCCAGGTCATCCTCTTCCGCCCCGGCGCAATCCAGATCGCGCGAATGGTCCTGCGAGGCAACGCCCTAAAGCTCTACGGCTGGCCCGACCGCTGACGACACGACAAGTCTCTCCAACCGCTCCCGCGAGCGACCATGTCGCCGCGGCCGGGGCTCGCTTGCTGCGATGCCCTCGCTTTACTTGGTTGATTGCCGCGGAGCTTTCAAACTGCCAGCTTCCAATTCTCCGACCATGGCATTCACCAGCGCGGTGTTTTTGCGCAAAGCGTCCTCGAGCAGCTTCGCCTGCTCCCGCGCCAGCATCCATCCCTTGCTCTCGACCGCCTCGGTGATGCCGGGCAGTTCCTCATCCGCGTAGGTTTCCTTCGGCGCGTAGAGCATTTGCCGGAACCACGGCCGGCCGGGAATCCCCTCGGGATCGAGCCAGTTGCGGTCCACCTGCATGATCTGTTGATTGATTTTTTCGGCCAGCGCCGGGTCCAGATCGCCGGCTTTCAGCCGTTCCGCGAGAAGCGCATCGAGTTTCTCCGACGCTTGCTCGAACGCTGAGGCACTAGCAACGACAGGCGCCATGTCGAGCGGCGCGCCTTGCGGAACCTTCAACTCCTGCGCGAATTGCCGAATCCGCTTGCCGTAAAAGGCCAGGTTGTAAGGCAGCACGTCGGCATTCGCCAGCCGCAGGGAAAGAACACCCCACAGCCGCGTAAATTCGGCGTGATAGTGAAAACCCGGATCGCCGAAATGCGACATCCAGTAGAAATCGTCGTACGCGGAATGGTAGACGCCATACGGGCCTTCGGAAGTGAAATCGACAACGGGAATGCCGAGATGGTTCAGGAAGACGGTGTAGTCGGAACCGCTGCCCAGGCGCGTTTTCACCAGATCGCTATCGGGCAGGGGATTCGTTCCCAACTCCTGCGCCAGTTGGCTCTTCCGGTACGCACGCCATTCCTCATAGAGCGGTTTGCCGGATGGCGCGCTCAACCCGTGGCTCGCCTGAATGATGTAAGAGGCGAGCGAGGGAACGGCGCTCACCGACAGATGGGAACCGGAAACAGCTTCGTCCACGTTGAGGTACGCGACAGCTTTCTTTCGCAGTTCCGCGGCGTACTGCTCGCCCCACTCGGTCGAACCGGTCAGCGCGTATTCCTCGCCGTCCCAACTGCAGAAGACCATCGTGCGCCGCGGCCGAATGCCTTCTTTCTTCAGCTGTCCGAGTTGCCCCGTCAACTCCATCATCGCCGCCGTGCCGCTCGATGGATCGACAGCTCCGAACACCCAGCCGTCGCGGTGGTTGCCGGTCACCACCCACTGGTCTGGCCATTCGGAACCTGTAATGCGGCCTTCGACAACGTAGTAGGGCTGAATCTGGTTGTTCATCTCCACTTTCAGATGAACGCGAACGCGGCTGCCGCCCAGCCGATAGGTGATCGGAAGCCCGCCCTGCCACGATTTCGGAGCGGCGGGGCCGTCCATGTTCTTGAGCAGCGGTTCGGCGTCGCGCCAGGAAAGCGGGATGCCGATGATCTTCGGCAGGGAAACGGCCTGGCTGGGAAGAATTCGCTTGGCGCCGGGCAGCGAAGGCCAGCCGGGCGTCAGCGGATCGCCGGGCTGGAAGAAATCGTAGGTGATCGAGCCGCGCTGGATATAACTGGCCGGGCCCCAGGGTCCGTGCGGATACACCTTGCCCTGTTTGTAGCCCATCTCGGCGGGATCGGCGTAAACGAGGATGGCGGCGGCGCCCATGCGCTGCGCCGTGAGCGCCTTGAACCCGCGATAGCTGTAGGGATTCGAGTAGCGCACGATCACGATCTTCCCCTTCACGTCGATGCCGTGGCTGCGCAACACGGCGTAATCCGCCGGATTGCCGCTGTGCGCGTAGACCACCGGAGCGGTCACGTCGCCCGAGGCGGAATAGCCGAAAAAGGCGCCGGTGATGAGGGGATTCTTCGTGTCCGGATCGACCGGGTAGACGTCCTCGCGGAGACTGGCGTGATACTTCACCGGGCTCACCATGTCGAGCGAGACTTCGCGCGGCGTGGAATTCAGAACGTCGTAGCGGTGGATGACGACGTCCTCGAGCCCTTGCTTCTTCCACTCGGCCGCGATGTACTGCGCCAGTTCGTTGTTCGCCGCTGAACCGGCCGGATGTGGCTGGGCGGTGAGGTGGCGCAGATATTGTCGCAGCTGCTCGCGCGAAACGCCGGCTTCCAATTTCGCTTCGACGCCGGCTTCCTCTTGCGCTGCTTTCGGCGAGAAGCCGTCGATCGCGGCCGGCGGCGCGTCTCCCACCGCCAGCGTCGAGAAAAGAGCCGCGGCCATCACGGCGCAGAAGGTCATCATCCAGGTCTTCGTTTTCATGATCCCCACCCGCTGCTCGAAAGGTTTTGTTCCACTCGTGCCAGAGCGGCTTTCAATCCCGCCGCCAGCGTCGTGATTTCCTCACTCGAAAGAATGAACGGCGGCGCGAGCAGCAGATGATCGCCCCTCGTGCCGTCGGCGCAGCCATGGATCGGATAGGTCAATACTCCCGCGTCGTACGCCGCATCGAAGACGAGATCGGCGACCTGCGCCGCGGCTTCAAATGGCGCCCGGCTCTCCCGGTCGCGGACGAATTCGATTCCCCACAGCAGCCCGAGTCCGCGCACGTTGCCGATGATCGCGGAGTCGGCCCGCAAGGCTTCGAGAGCGCGGCCCAGCTCGCCGCCCGCGGGTGCAACTCGATCGAAGAGGTGCTGTTCCTGGAGGTAATCCAGCACGGCGAGCCCGGCGGCCGCGGCAACCGGATGAGCGCTGTAGGTGAATCCGTGAGCGAATCGGCCCGAGCCACGAATGAAGGTGTCGGCAACGTCGGCCGAAGCCAGCACCGCCCCGAGCGGGGCGTATCCGCTAGCGACGCCCTTGCCGACCAGCAAAACGTCGGGCTTCACGCCCCAGTGGTCCACGGCGAACGGTTTCCCGGTGCGCCCGATGCCCGTCATCACCTCGTCGGCGATCAGCAGTATGCCGTGACGCCGGCAGATTTCCGCGATGCGCTCGGCATAGCCGGCCGGCGGCGCCACCGCGCCGAGTGTCGCGCCGGATACCGGCTCGAAAATGAACGCCGCGACGGTTTCCGGATCGTTTTCTTCGAGATATTTCTCGAGTTCGTCGGCGCAGGCGACGTTGCATTGCGGATACTCGAGGCCGAGCGGGCAGCGGTAGCAATAGCAGGGCGCGATGTGGCCCCACTCGGCGAGCAGCGGAAGAAATGGCTCGCGGCGTGCGGTGTTCCCGGAAACCGAAAGCGCCCCGATCGTGCTCCCGTGATAGCTCTGCCGGCGCGAAACGATTTTCGACCGGCGCGTTTCGCCGCGCTCGACGAAATACTGCCGGCACAGCTTGATCGCCGTTTCCGTGGCTTCCGACCCGCCGGAGGTGAGAAAGACGCGTCCGCCGCGCTGAAAATTCGGCGGCGCAAGCGCGAGCAACCGCTCGGCCAGTTGCTGGGCGACGCGAGTGTGAAATTCGGAGGAATGAACGAAGGCGAGTTTCGCGGCCTGCTCGGCCATCGCCTGCCCGATCGCGCCGACGCCGTGCCCGATCGAGACGACCGCGGCGCTGCCGGCGGCGTCGAGCAGTTTTTTCCCCTCGTCGGTGAAAATCCAGCAGCCTTCCGCGCGCGCCGCAAGCGGATAGCGTCGGTGAAAATTCCGCGAAAATAGTGCCCCACTCGCGCCTGGCCGCTCGCTGCCGTTCATCCTTCAGGCACCTCGTGTGCGCCCGATTGTATCGAAATCGGCAGAGAATCTCGACCCGCGCGGCGTGCGATCCGGTCATTCTGAGCGAAGCCCTTGCGACGAACGGAGTGCGTTCCGAAGCAGTGTCTCGGGAAGGCTCTCGAACGCGTGGAGAAAAAGTGGGCCACGAGGACACGTCGTTGGTAGCCACGGTCGGTGCTTTCCCGACCGTGGGCCCGTCCCTCGCAAGAATTTCGGACTAGCCCGCCTTCGCCCCCGCCCGCCGGAAACGAGCCGTGAAATGCCGCAGAAAAGGCGCTTGGTAGGTGATCTCGAGCCCGCGAATCCGTTCTCGCCGCGAGAAAACTTCCAGGATGATTTCCACGACGTAGTCGATGTGGCTTTGCGTGTAGGTGCGACGAGGAATCGCGAGCCTCACCAGATCCATCTTGGCGTGCTCGCCCAGCATCAACGTGCCGATCTCGCACGACCGGATGCCGCCCTCAAGGTAAAGCTCGGTGGCCAGCGCCACGCCGGGAAATTGCTCGCGAGGGATGTGGGGAAGGAAAGCGCGCGCGTCGATATAGATGGCGTGGCCGCCCGGCGGCTGCACGATCGGCACCCCCGCGCGCGCGATGTGATCGCCGAGATAGGCGGTCGAAGCGATCCGGTAATTGAGGTAATCCTCCTCGAGCGCCTCGTTCAATCCGACGGCGATCGCTTCGAGATCGCGCCCGGCGAGGCCGCCGTAGGTCGGGAAGCCCTCGGTGAGGATGAGCAGATTTTCCTCCTGGCGGGCGAGCGAGTCGTCGTTGGTGCAAAGGAAGCCGCCGATATTCGCGAGGCCGTCCTTCTTGGCCGACATCGTGCACCCATCGGCATAAGAGAACAACTCCTGCGCGATCTCGCGGGGCGTGCGAGCAGCGTGCCCGGGCTCGCGCGTCTTGATGAAGTAGGCGTTTTCGGCGAACCGGCAGGCGTCGAGGTAGAGCGGAATCCTGTGCTTGCGGCAAACGGCTTTCACCGCGCGGATATTCTCCATCGAGACCGGCTGGCCGCCGCCGGAATTGTTCGTGACGGTCAGCATCACCAGCGGCATGCGTTCGCGTCCCGTCTTTTCGATCAATTGTTCGAGCCGCCCCACGTCCATGTTCCCCTTGAACGGAAGGATGCGGCCGGGTTCGGCCGCTTCGGGGATCGGCAGGTCCACCGCCTCGGCGCCGACGAATTCGCAATTGGCGCGCGTCGTATCGAAATGCGTGTTGTTCGGCACCACATCGCCGCGCTTGCACATCACCGAAAACAGAATCCGCTCCGCGGCCCGGCCCTGGTGCGTCGGAATCACGTGACGAAAGCCGAAAATCGCCTGCACCGAGTCGCGAAAGCGCGCGAAGCTCGGCGAGCCGGCGTAGGATTCATCGCCCCGCATCAGCGCCGCCCACTGCGCGGTAGACATCGCCCCGGTGCCGGAATCGGTGAGCAAGTCGATGAGGATGGCGTCGGCGGGAACGGCGAACAGGTTGCACCCGGCGGCTTCGAGCAGCCGCTCGCGTTCTTCCCGCGTCGTGCGCCGAATCGGCTCGACGCTCTTGATTCTGAACGGCTCGATGATGGTCTTGACGGGCATGATCGTGCTCCTGTCGGAATCGTCTCATTTCAAGCAGAGCACAAGTCCCTCAACGGCACAAGGAGCCGCATGACGCCCCGCCCGGCCTTTGCACTTCACTCTTTTCCTGGCGGCGACTGGAAGAAGAAAAGATTTAACACAGAGGTCAATGAGGAGGAACGGAGATCACGGAGGGGAACTCTGTGTTCTCTGTGCCGACTCCGTGTCCTCTGTGTTGAAATCTTTTCCGGTAAGTCCGGGCAGGCCTGCGCGAAACCGGGGCAAGCGAACCGAGCGTTCCCGGGCGTTAACCCCGTATAATGCTCGCGTGCGCCTATTCCGCCAGGTGGCAATTGTGCTGGGCATGGTGGCGGGCCTGCTCGCCGTCGGCACAATAGGATTCCGTCTCATCGAGCACTGGAGCTGGTTCAATTGCCTCTACGCCACCCTGATGACGGTTTCAACGATCGGCGCTGAACCGGAGAATCTGCTCTCCCACGGCGGAAAGGTCTTCAACGTCGTCCTGATTTTCCTGGGACTCGGCGTCATCGGTTACGCCATCGGGATGCTCACCCACGGGGTGATACAATCCGAACTCGGCCAGTTTTTCGGCCGCCGCCGCATGGAACGCGAAATTTCAGGTCTCCACGATCATTTCATTATTTGCGGCGCCGGGCGCGTCGGCAGGAGGATCGCCGCCGAGGTGCAGGCGCGCGGGCTGCCGCTCGTGATCGTCGACCGCGAGTCCACGCGGGCGCAGTGGGCCGAGGAACGAAACATGCCGGTCGTGCTCGGCGACGCGACGAACGAAGCGGTGCTGCGGCAGGCGCACATCGAAAAAGCGCACGGCCTGGCGAGCGCCGTCACCACCGACGCGCAAAACGTCTACATCGTCCTCACCGCGCGCAGCCTTGCTCCCGATCTCTTCATCGTCGCACGCGCCAGCGAGGAAAACGCCGAATCGAAGCTGCTCAAGGCGGGAGCCAACCTGGTGGTTTCCCCGTATTCCTACGCGGGCCAGCGCATGGCGCGGCTGATGACGCGCCCCCACGTCCAGCGCTTCATCGATCTGGCCCTCTCGTCGCTCGGCAATGAACTCGACCTGCAGATCGAAGAGGTTGCTGTCGCCGAACATTCCCGCTTGGCCGGCCTCCGGCTGGGCGATGCCGATCTCCGCAAGCGGCTCGGCGTTCTGGTGCTCGCCGTCCGCCGCAAGACAGGAAAAATCGAATTCAATCCCGCCGTCGACGACGTGATCCAGGCCGGCGATTTCCTCATCGCCATGGGCGAATCCCAGCCGCTCAAGGAACTCGAAACGCTCGCCGGCGTCGACTGAAGCCGCGGATCCTCGCCCCCGCGCGGCTGACGCCGGACAACGCCGTCCGCCATTTCGCCATCCCTTTTGAAAGAGGAACTGCTCCGGCGCCCGGACCCGGACCGATGAACCTCGAAGACCACCTGCGGCGAATAGGCGAGGCTCTCTGGGGCTGGTTGGTCGCGCGGATCTGCGATTCCCTGGTGGTCGGAGCGGCGTGGTGGGCGGGCCTGCGTCTGCTGCATGTGCCGTTGGCGCCGCTCTGGGCCGTGCTGGCCGCGCTCCTGCAATTCGTGCCGCACATCGGGCCGGCGATGGCGCTGATCGGGCCGGCGGTTGCCGCCGCCATTTCCGGCGGGGAAGACCGTTTTTTTCTGGTGCTCGCCGTCTACGGCGGAATCACCTTGCTGAACGGCCTCGTGATCGAGCCGCTGTTTTTCAAGCGCGTGGCGCACATTGCGGTCTGGGCGTCGCTCGTCGTGCCAATCGCTCTCGGCCTCATATTCAGCTTCTGGGGCGTGATTCTGGCCGCCCCTCTGCTCGCCGTCTATTTTTCCTACCGGCCTCGCCCGCGACAGTCCGTGCGCAACGGACCGCCGCGGAGCGGTTGACTCCGCTTTGTAAAGATGTTTAATTAATCTCGGTACATTCAACGGGTGCCGAGGCTCTTTGCGTCGCGAAATCTTCAATTCATTTCCTGCTCATCGGGTGTCGGACGAATTCCCTGTGCCTGGCCGTCCCGGCCTGCTGCGCAAGGTCAACGCCGCCGAAATCCTTCGTCTGGTGCGCCAGCGCGGACCCTGTTCCCGCGCAGATCTGGCGCGCGCCTCGGGCTTGAGCGTCCCGACGGTCTCGAGCAGCATTGAATACCTCGAAAAAAAAGGATTGGTCGAGGCCATGGGAACCGGAGGGTCGAGCGGCGGGCGGCCGCCGGCGCTCGTGCGGTTCAATCGTTCCTACGGATACGTGATCGGAGTCGATATCGGCGGCTCGGCGGTGCGAGTCGCGCTGGCCGATCTCGATGGCGGCGTAGTCGGCAAGGTGAATCTGGCTATTCGCGAGCGAGGCACTCCCGGGCGGATCGTGGCGATGATTCGCAGCGGCATCGCGCGCCTTCAAAAAGCCCACGGCGTGAAGCGGAAAAAGCTGCTGGCCATCGCGGCGGGCGCTCCCGGCATCACCGATTTGCGGGCCGGGGTGGTTCGTTCGGCGCCGCACTTGGCGGGTTGGGAAAATGTGCCGCTGCAGCGTTTGATTTCCGAGAATCTTCGCCTGCCGGCCGTCATCGAAAATGATGTGAATCTCGGCGCGCTTGGCGAGAGCTGGTGCGGCACGGCACGCGGAATTCCCGATTTCGTGTTCATCGGTATCGGTACCGGCGTGGGCGCGGGCGTTTTTCTCGACGGCCATCTCTATCATGGCTCCGACTGGACCGCCGGTGAGATCGGTTACCTGATGGTTCCGGGAACGCGGCCGGGGCCGCTCGATATCATGGAGGCGGGTCCGCTTGAATCGGTGATCGGGGGCCGCGGCATCGAACAGGCTTGGCGGCGCGCCAATGGACGGAGACGGCCGCTGCGGGCCGCCGAGATTCTGGATCGCGCGGAAACCGGCGATCCGCTGGCGCGGACGATCCTCGAACGGACCTCGCGCGTGCTGGCCGAGGGCGTCCTGAACCTGAGCGTGGTTCTGAATCCACGGCTGGTGGTGTTCGGCGGGCGAATCGGAACGCATCCGGCGCTGTTCCATGCGGCCGAGCGCATCGTGGAGCGAAGCCGCGTGGCCGCCCCGCGACTGGCGATGAGCATCCTGGGCCAGGAGGCGCAACTGCTCGGCGCGGTATGGCTGGCGACGCGCGTGGCCGAAGCGCGCCTGCTGGGCAACGCGCCCCGGCGCCGGGAAAAAGAGTCTTGACAAGGCCGTGGGCCGGTGTAACCTTGACAGCCGACTTTGTAAAGAAACATTAAGAAAGTAATCAAGTCGGTTTCCGGCCCGACCTTCGCAAGGGGGGAGCGAGCGCCATGGCCCATCACAGCAGAAAGTCCGCAGCGTTTCCGAAGACCGCCAGCTGGAGATACCTGTTGCCGATTGTCTTCCTTCTGGCGCTTGTGGCGGCAACCGCCGCGCACGCGCAGGTGGAGGCGATCAACGGCAGCATCCGCGGCCGCGTGGCCGACCCGAACGGCGCCGCCGTTCCCGAGGCCACGATCACCGCGAAAAACACGGCCACCGGCTACACCCGCAGCGTGAACTCCGGCACCGACGGTTATTACGTGCTGCCCGGGCTGCCGCTCGGGAGCTACACGGTGACCATCGAGAAGGCCGGCTTCGCCACACTGCAACACCCCGGTGTCGTGCTCGAAGCGGGCACCGAAGCGGTGATCAACGCCCAGCTGAAAGTCAGTTCCGTGGCCACCACGGTGACGGTCACCGGCGGCACGCCGATTCTGGCTCCCTCGGCCGCGTACGTCGGGCGCACGATCAACAGCCGCGAAACCGAGAACCTGCCCCTCACCTCGCGCAATCCCTACAACTTCATCCTGTTCCAGCCGGGCGTGAGCGGACATCCCAACCCCGAGCTGGGCATCCCGCGCACCGTGAATACGAACGGGCAGATGGACCGGATCAATTACCAGCTCGACGGCATGACCGATACCGAAAGCGACCGCTACGGGCTGCGGCTGTTCCCCATCTCGGACACCTACGTGCGCGAAGTGCAGACCGTGGCCAACAGCTTCGCCCCGGAATTCGGCAATACCACCGGCATCATCTACAACGTGATCACGAATTCCGGAACGAATCAATTTCACGGCATGTTCCACTGGATCGATCGCCCCGTCGCCACATCGGCGCGGCCGATTCTGCTGAAACCGACGCAGGCCAAGCCCGATCTCCAGATGTCCGATTACGCCGCGAACGCCGGCGGGCCGATCATCAAGAACAAACTGTTCGCCTTCGGCGCCTATGAATACATGCGGCGCGGACAGCCTTCGCCGGTGACGATCGATCCCGCGCAGGCGGCCTTAATCGGAATCTCCCCCAGCCTGCTGGCGACGGCGCCCAGCATCGAGCATGCGCAGTTCGTCGACTCCCGGCTCGACTGGGACATTAACGACAAAAACCGTTTGTTCGTCCGCTACAACTATTTCCGCAACGAGTTCCCCTTCAATACCGCCGTCGGCGGACTAAACGCCCTCGATGCTTCCAGCGATTTCCACGACCGCGCCTACGTCGCCGGCATGCAACTCGTCACCACGATTTCGCCGACTCTGCTCAACGAATTCCGGTTCTCCTGGCCGTACCGCAAGGAACTCCACCAGGCCGGCCCGCTGACCGGCCCCGGCCCGGCAATCGCAATTCAAGGCGTGGCGAATTTCAATGGCACCGTTGCCTCGGGCGATTTCTTCGCCGAGAAAATTCCGAGCTGGAACGACAACCTGACCTGGATCCGCGGCGCGCATACGTTCAAAACGGGTTTTTATGTGAACAAGATCCTCGACGATCAGGTTGCGGACACCTACAGCCAGTTCGTTTTCCCGTCGATTGCCGCTTACCAGTTGGCGGAATCGGGAGCGGATCCATATTCCTATTCCACCTACAACGCGACCATCGGCAACACGAACACCAGCTATCATTCCCTTTTCTGGGGACTGTACGCGCAGGATAGCTGGCAGATTACGCCGACGCTGATGATCATCTACGGGTTGCGGTGGGATAAATACATTCCGCCCAGCGCCAACCCGAACGCGCCGTTCGTGTATTCGCGGAGCTTCCCGAGTCCTTCCGGCGATATCCAGCCGCGGCTCGGCCTCGCCTGGCAGGTGACGCCGAGAACGGTGGTGCGGGCCTCCTTCGGCAAGTTCTACGATGCGCCGCCGACCAATCTCTGGTTCAACGCGCTGTCCAACGATGGATCGAACCGATCCTTCGTCGCGCATATTCCCTCGACTTCGCCCTTTGCGCCGGCCTTCCCGAACGTGATCAGCCAGGTGCCGGGGTTGACGCTTCCGCCGGCGGACGTGACGACGATCTCGCCCGGATTCAAGAATCCCTACGCGCTGACCACCAGCCTCCAGGTTTCGCGCGAGCTGAGCCGCAACGATTCCCTCACGGTCGGCTACGTGCTCACCGAGGGCCACCAACTCACCTACCTGCGCAACATCAACCTGATCAACCCCATCGGTCAGCTCGGCGACGGCCGGCCGATCTTTTCGAGCACGATCAGCAGCGCGACGCGGATGGATCCGCAGTTCAACAACATCACCCTGCAGGACACCGGCGCGAACTCGAACTACAACGCCATGCTGCTCACTTACAATCACCGCTGGTCGCAGGGATTCCAGATGAGCGCGTCGTACACCTTCTCGCACACGATCAGCGACGCGCCCGACGTGAACAGCTTCGAGCAGAACCTGTCGATCGAAGACCTGACGAATCGCGTTCGCGACCGCGGCAACAGCTCGATCAACCGGCCGCAGGCGCTCACGATCAGCACCGTGCTCGATCCGAAAGTGACCGTCGGGAATTCGGTTCTGAGCCGGGTGCTCAACGACAATATGTTCGCGTTCCTGGTGAACGTCGCCTCCGGCGACGAGCAGAACATCCGCGCCAACAAGGTCCTGAACGGCGACAGCACCACCAGCTCGGTCACGCGCCCGCTCTTCATCGGCCGGAATACCGTGCGCGGCCCCGCCATCGCGCAGGTGGACGTGCGCTACACCCGCGATCTGTTCCATCTGTGGGAACGGGTGACGCCGCAGTTCATCTTCGAGGCGAACAACCTCTTCAATCGCCACAGCAACGTCACCACGCTGAATACCGTGGTTCCCGTCGATTCCGCCGGCAACGCGATTCTGCCGAGCTCTTTCCCCTACCAGTCCACCGTGCTCGAAGCGCGATACCTCCAGTTCGGTCTGGCGGTGCGGTGGTAAAGCCCGCCAAGCCCGCGAATGCCGATCCGCCGCACGCCCCGCGGCGGCTCGGCGGCGTGGCCGGCGTTTGAACCATGCCTGACGATCTTCCCCCGCGCGGCTCCGACAATCGCTTTCCCGCTCCGGTCTACGCCGAGACCGTACTGGCGGTGAATTTCGAGGATGCCCGCCGCTATTTTCTCGAAGCGCTCATCGAATTGAACGTGGCGCACACGCTGATGCTCGAGCGCGTGGGCCTGCTGACGGCGGCGGAAGCGAACGCATGCCTCGGCGCGCTCGGCAGTCTCGACCGCGCGAAAATCGCCGAGGCGCGCTACGACGGCCGCTTCGAGGATCTCTTCTTTTATCTGCAAAACGAGATCGAGCGCGTCGCCGGCGCCGAGGCCGCCGGCAAGATGCATACCGCCCGCAGCCGCAACGACATCGACCTGGCGCTCTATCGCATGTGCCTGCGCCAGGAACTGGCCACGCTGATCGAAGCGGTGCACGCGGCGAGAACCGTCCTCCTCGATCAAGCCGCGTGCCATCTCGACTCGCTCATGCCGGCCTATACCCACACGCAGCCGGCCCAGCCCACCACCGTGGCTCACTACCTGATGGCGGCCGCGGATTTCGCCGGGCGCGATCTCGAGCGGCTGAAGGCGGCCTTCGCGGTGGTCAATCGCAGCCCGCTCGGCGCCTGCGCGATCACCACCACCGGCTTCCCGATCGACCGCGCGATGACCGCCGAACTGCTCGGCTTCGAAGGTTTGGTCGAGAACTCCTACGACGCCATCGCCGGAATCGATTACGTGACCGGAGCGGCGGGCGCGCTCGCGGCGGCGATGGTGAACCTGGGCCGCCTGGTGCAGGACCTGCTGCTGTGGTGCACCGAGGAGTACGGTTTTCTGCGGCTCCCGGCCGGCTACGTGCAAACGAGCAGCATCATGCCGCAGAAGCGGAATCCGGTCGCGCTCGAACACACCCGGATTCTCGCCAGCAAAACGCTCGGGCAGGCACAGGCCATCTTCACCTCCGTTCACAACACGCCCTTCGGCGACATCGACGATAACGAGGACGATCTCCAGCCCCTGGTCTTTTCGACTTTCCGCGACGGCATCCGCGCCTGGCGGCTTTTCGGCGCCGTGCTCGCCGCCGCCGAAATCAACCGCGAGCGCCTGCGCCGGCGCGCCGCGTGCGGCTTGATGACGGTGACCGAACTGGCCGATACGCTGGTGCGCCGCGAGGGCATCAGCTTTCCCGCCGCCCATCAACTCGTCGCGCGGGCCGTCGAAGCCGCGGGCGAGGAGCGCACGCCGGCGCGCCTGGTGGCCGAATTGAAGCGTTCGGTGGCCGAGCGAACCGGCCCGCCATTCGAGTCCACGGAAAAAGAGTGGCTCGAAGCCCTGGACCCGGAGTATTTTGTGCGCGTGCGGCAGATCCCCGGCGGACCGGCGCCGTCGGAGGTTGGCCGGCAAATCGAGCGGGCCCGTCAGGAAAATCAGGCGGTGCGCGTTCTGGCTGGACGAAAAGCTCGCCCTGCTGGCGCGCTCTCGAGAGCGGCTTCGGCAAGCGGTTCAGCGCGGTCCGGCGGGACGGTAGGGAACATGCCGGCGGCCGCGGGCTTCTTCTATCCCCATGGAACGCAAATCTTCGAGCGAAAGCACGCAACTGGTTCGCGGGCTCGGTCTGGGCAGCGCGATCGCGCTGAACGTGAACCTGATGATCGGCGTTGGGCCGTTCATCACCCTGCCGCTCGTGATCGAGGCGATGGGCGGGCCGCAGGCGATGCTCGGCTGGGTGCTGGGCGCGCTGCTCGCGATGTGCGACGGCCTGATCGTGGCCGAGCTGGGCGCGGCGATGCCCGATGCCGGCGGCAGCTACGCCTACATCCGCGATATCTACGGCCGCGACAAGCTCGGCCGCCTGCTCTCCTTTCTCTACGTTTGGCAGCTCACCTTCAGCGCTCCGCTCAGCATCGCCTCCGGCTGCATCGGCTTTTCGCTCTACGCCGCCTATCTCTGGCCCGGCCTGTTGCGCCAGGTGGGCAGCTACCATCTGGCGATGCATCTGCCGCTCGTCGGCCTCATGCAGGGCGATCTGGTTGTGACGCACGGCACCGCGCTCGCCATCGGTGTCTGCCTGGTTGCGGTGGTGCTCGCCTATCGCAAAATCGATATGGTCGGCCGCGTCTCCAAGTTTCTGTTCTGGGGCGTGCTGGGCACGATCCTCTGGGTGATTTTCGCCGGGTTCACTCATTTTCATCCGTCGCTGGCGTTCGATTTTCCGCCCGGCGCGTTCCGCTTTTCGGCCGGCTTCTTCCTGGGCCTGGGTTCGGCGATGCTGGTCGCCACCTACGACTACTGGGGCTACTACAACATCTGTTTCCTGGGCGGGGAAGTGAAGGACCCGGGCAAGAACATTCCGCGCGCGGTGATCTATTCGATTGTGCTCGTGGCCGCGCTCTATCTCTCGATGACGCTCGGCGTGATCGGCGTCATCCCCTGGCGCGAACTGCTCGTCACGGCGCATTCGAACGCGCGCAATTTCGTCATCTCGGCCTTCATGCAGCAAATTTACGGCCACGCGGCGGCGACGGTGGTTACGCTGCTGATTCTCTGGACGGCGTTCGCTTCGGTGTTTGCGCTGATCCTCGGCTATTCGCGCGTGCCCTACGCCGCGGCGCTCGACGGAAACTATTTCCGCGCGTTTGGCCGCTTGCACCCGCGGCACCGTTTCCCGCACGTATCCATTCTGACGATGGGGCTGGTCGCGGTGGCCTTCTGCTCGCTCAAGCTGGTGGACGTGATCGCGGCGCTGGTGGTGATCCGGCTCCTGCTGCAGTTCCTGGTGCAGGCGGTGGGGCTGATCGTGCTCCGCGTGCGGCGGCCCGATCTCGAGCGCCCGTTCCGGATGTGGCTGTATCCGATACCGGCCCTGCTCGCCATCACCGGATTCATCTACATCCTGATTTCGCGGCCGAATTTCGATAAGGAGCTGCGCTACGGTTTCGCGATTCTCGTGGCCGGTCTCGTGATCTACGCCGTGCGCGCCTGGAGGCGTTCGGAATGGCCGTTCGAGGCGCGTGCCCCGCGCCAGGCGGCCTGAAAACGGGAAACCGGCGGAGCGCGGCGATCATCCTTTAAGTTTCAAGTGTCTGTAACGGACGGGATGCGATTGAACCAAACACTTCGGCAGGGATCGAGAGGGATCATGCGAATTCATCGAATGCTGCGTTGGACACTCGGGGCCGCGGCGCTGGCTTTGGTGCTGGGCTCGGTGGCGAGCCGGCTGACGGCGCAACCGCCGCGCTCGGTGAGCGTGCGTCCCGAGCTAAGCGAGCGGGCGATCGGCATCGATCGCGGCGCGGCGGCGCTGTGGCAGAGCCTGCTGAAGCTGCACACCCGCGCCAGCATGATCATGATCACCGCCCATCCCGACGACGAGGACGGCGGCCTGCTCACCTACGAATCGCGCGGCCAGGGCGCGCGCGTGGCCCTGCTCACGCTGAACCGCGGCGAGGCCGGCCAGAACCTGATGAACTCCGACTATTTCGACGCGATGGGCCTGCTGCGCACGGAGGAACTGCTTGCCGCCGATCAATATTACGGCGCGCAGCAGTATTTCAGCCGCGTGATCGATTTCGGCTTCTCGAAATCCAAGCACGAAACGATCGAAAAATGGGCGCACGGCGACACCCTGTCCGACGTCGTGCGCGTCGTGCGCATGGTGCGGCCGCTGGTGGTCACCTCCGTCTTCGTCGGCACGCATTCCGACGGCCATGGCAATCATCAGGTGGCCGGCCAGTTGGCGCAGGAGGTTTTCAAGGACGCCGCCAATCCGAAAATGTTCCCCGACCAGATTCGCGCCGGCCTGCACCCCTGGGCCCCGCTCAAGATGTACGCCCGCGTGCCAACCTTCGCCATCCAGGACGGCCACATCTGGGATTACGCCAACGACAAAACCTACCCGCTGCGCTTCTTCAACTACATCAGCGGGAAGTGGATCGAGGGCCAGCTCTCGACGAATGTTGTGATCCCCGAAGGCGAATACGATCCGCTGCTCGGCGGGACTTTCGCGCAGATCGGCCGTGAGGGCCTCGGATTCCAGAAATCGCAGAACGGAGGCGTGGCCGTGCCGCCGCCGGGCCCGGAGAACTCGGACTATCACCGCTTCGGTTCGCTCGTCGCGGCATCCGAGCACGAGAACTCGATGTTCGCCGGAATCGATGTTTCGCTGCCCGGCATCGCCGATCTGGCCAAGGGGCAGAACGACGCGTTTCTGAAACAGGGTCTCGACAAAATCAACGGCGACGTCGAGCAGGCTATGAAGCAGTTCGACCCGCGCCGCCTCGATACGATCGCGCCGCTCCTGGCTGACGGCGCCAAGGCCAACCTCGCGCTGATCGGCCAGGTGGTCTCGAGCTCGCTCAGTGCCGGCGCGAAATACAACGTGCTGCACGAGCTTCGAATCAAGCAGGCACAGTTCAATACCGCGCTCGCCGAAGCGCTCGGCCTTTCCGTCCGCTCCACCGTCACGCCGGCGCATCCGCCCACCGGCCGCTTCGCCCGCTTCCGCGGCGTCGAGACGTTCCGCATGGCGATTCCCGGCCAAACGTTCTACGTGAGCGTGCGCGCGGCGAACGTCGGCGGCCTTCCGGTCGCCGTGCGACGCGTTTGGGTCGCAACGCCCGAGGGCGAAACGTGGACGGTCGAGGCCGAAGGCCATGCGCCCGCAACGCTCAGCCCGAACGCGGTCGAGGCCGAGCGTTTCCAGGTGAAGATTCCCGGCAACGCGGCCTACACGAAGCCCTATTTCACGCGCGGCAACATCGAAGAGTCCTACTACAAAATCAACGACCCGAAATATCTGAACCTTCCCTTCGAACACTATCCCGTCTCTGGCTGGATGGAATTCGAATACGACGGCGTGCCGGTGCGCGTGGGACAGGTGGTGCAGACGGTGCGCCGCGAGCGCGGTATGGGAGCGGTGGGCGAGCCGCTGGTTGTCGCGCCGGCGATTGCGCTCTGGATTTCGCCGCGTGCCGGCGTCGCGCCGATCGGCGCGAAATCGTTTCCGGTGTCCGTGCTCGTGCACAGCAACGTGAAGGGACCGGCGAAGGGCACCGTGAAGCTGGATCTTCCGGCGGGCTGGGATGCGACGCCGGCATCGGCATCCTTTTCCTTCGCGAAGGACGACCAGGACCTCTCGCTCGCGTTCGAGGTTCACCCGTCGTCGGTCGTGGCGAAGGCCTATGAACTCCGCGCGGTCGCAAGCTTCGACGGCCACGAATACGCCGAGGGCTATCAGCGCGTCGGCTATCCCGGCCTGCGGCCCTACTATCTCTACCGGCCGGCGACCTACGAGGCGAGCGGGGCTGATGTGAAAATCGCGCCCAATCTCTCGGTCGGCTACATCGTCGGCACCGGCGACGACGTGCCGCAATCGCTCGATGATCTCGGCATCCATGCGACCTTCCTCAACGCCCAGGACGTCGCCACCGGCGACCTCTCGAAATTCGGCGCCATCATTCTGGGCGTGCGCGCCTATGCCGCGCGCCCCGAACTCGCCACCTACAATCAGCGCCTGCTCAACTACGTCCATCAGGGCGGCGTGCTGATCGTGCAGTATCAGGACGGCGCCTACGACCACAATTTCGGCCCCTATCCCTTCACGCTGGGCCGTGCGGAAACCGTCACCCAGGAACATTGCCCCGTCGAATTCCTCGAGCCCAACAACCCGGCGCTCCTCTGGCCGAACAAAATCGGACAGGCGGATTTCGGCGGCTGGATCGAGGAGCGTGGCCACGGCTTCCCGCAATCGTGGGATCCGCGCTGGCAGGCTCTGGTCGAGATGCACGACGAGGAGCAGCCGCCGCAGAAGGGCGGCCTGCTCGTGGCGCGCTACGGCAAGGGCGAATACGTCTACGTGGCGCTGGCCCTCTATCGCCAGTTGCCCGAAGGCGTCCCCGGCGCCTACCGCATCATCGCGAATCTGCTGAGCCTCGGCCGCAACCCCGCGCTGGAATCAAAGGCCACAGCGGAACGATAGCGATTCTGCGCGGAATCGAATGAGGAACGCCGCGCGGGGTGGGTGCCCCAGGCTTCGGTTTTAAGCCTGGGGAATTTTCCGATATTTTTGGCCGGGTCATATGCGGCGCCTGGCGATGAGGCTTTTTTCAGTATGAGCGTCCAACCATGTCCCTGATGATGCAGGAAATCTCGGAACAGCCGGCCGCGCTCGAACGCACCCTGCGCGCCGAGCGCGGTCACGCGCGCGAATTCGCGCGTTTCGCGCAGCGCCAGAAATTCCGGATGATCGTGCTCGTGGCGCGCGGCACTTCCGACAACGCCGCCCTCTTCGCCCGCTACCTGCTCGAGCTGACCACCGGCATCCCCGTTTCGCTCTGCGCGCCCTCGATCTACACGCTCTATCACGCCCGTCTCGACCTCAAGCAGACGCTCATGGTGGGCCTCTCGCAGTCCGGCGAATCGACCGACGTGAACCTGGTGCTGCGATCGGGCCGCCGGCAAGGCGCCTACACCGTGGGCATCACGAACGAAACGCGCTCGCCGATGGCCGGAATCGTCGACGACGTCTTCACCGTGCGCGCCGGCCGGCAGCGCTCGGTCGCCGCGACGAAAACCTACACCGGCCAGCTGCTGGCGCTCTACCTGATCGCCAGCGGCCTGGGCCCCGCGATTCAGCTCGACGACGTCGCCCGCATCCCCGCCTGGGTCGAGCGCGCGCTCACGCTGCGCCGCCCGCTCGAGGAACTGGTCGAGCGATACCGCTACATGCGCCAGGCCGTGGTCGTGGCGCGCGGCCTGAACTACGCAAGCGCGTTCGAATTCGCGTTGAAGCTGATGGAAACCTGCTACGTGGTCGCCGAGCGCTTCAGCTCCGCGGATTTCCTGCACGGCCCGATCGCCATGGTCGAGCGCGACCTGCCCATCTTCCTGTTTCACCCGCCGGGCCCCTGCCGGCCCACGCTTTCCGCGCTGGCACGCAAGCTGCGCCGCATGCGCGCGGAGACGGTGCTCTTCACCTCGCAAGGCGTGCCGCTGCCGCCCGCCACGCGAGCGATCCGCATCCCCGCCACAATCCCCGAAATCTATACGCCCATCCCCTACATCGTCCCCGGCCAGATCTTTGCCGAGCAACTTGCCGAAGCCAAGGGCCTCGATCCCGACAAGCCCCGCTTCCTCCAGGTAATCACCCGCACGATTTAGCTCGTATTTTTAATTGTCGCTCCGGGTGCCCCGCGCGCCGCCCCGCGGTAAATTAACCCCTGTCATCCTGAGCGAAGCGAAGGATCCCGAACGAGCAGAGGCGGCGTGGCCCACGAAGACGCACTGTCGGGGCGCACTTCGCCTCTCGACACACGAATCCCTCCCTTCACCGGATCAGTCCTCGGTATCTCGCGAGATGTCCGGCATGCGCTCGTGAGGCATCCAGCTGGCTGATGGCACGGCGAAGTTTTCCGGGTGGAAATGGGCCGGCGAAAAAAGACGGCGGGCTGAAGCCCCCCTCTACACGATCTTCGTGGCCTTGGTAGCCACGGTCGGTGATTTCCCGACCGTGGGCCTCTGAACGAGCCAATCGCGCAAGAATGTTTTTCCGGTCGGAAACGGCCTTCGAAAAAGCCCGCAGGCAAGGATGCCTGCGCCACGGACAGAAGCGCCCTACTCGCGTGCGAGTGCGGCCGCTTCATCGGCGGCGATATCGAGGACGGTATCGAGCCGCACCATTTTCAGCAGCATCATCACCTGCTTGTTCGGCGCGAAAACCACCGAGCCGCCGCCCGCCTTCCGAAGGGAGGTAAAGGTGCGCACCAGCTCCCCGATGCCGGAGCTGTCCATATAGGAGACGCCGGCCAGGTTCAGAGCCAGCTTTTTCGTTCCGTTGGCGACCAGCTCTTCGACGGTGCGGCGAAGATCCTGCTGCGGCGTCCCGAGCAGCAGCGGCCCTTCCAGGTCGAGGATCGTCGTGGATCCTGCCCTGCGAATCACAATTTGCACGGCCTTCCCCCTGTTGCACACGCAAAACTAGCCGAACCGCGCCCGCCAAGCAAGTGAAAGGTCCCTCCTCGCCGTCCCGCCGCCCTGTCCCCGCGTAGTAGGGGCGGGTTTCAAACCCGCCCCCGCCAACCCGAATCTCTCTCCAGCAATGTTGTTGGTGTCGTGGCAGGGGCACGGTCCCCCGCGCCCGGCAAACTGATCGCGAACATCGCGCGCCCCTCGTAGGGGCACGTTGCCACGTGTCCCCTCCTTTTCCCCGCCGGCCTCCCTGCAGCAACCGGCGAACATCGCGCGCGTGTCGGCCGATCCCGCCCGGCTCCCGCGGCTGAACCAGGGCAGGCGCATGCAGGGCCGCGTCCCCACGCCCATCCCGAGCGAAGTGCCTGCAGGCGAACGGTGTCCTCCGTTGACTTGCCTTTGGCCCCGCCATAAGATGCTTCCGGCGTGGCTGAACCCTCCCCATTGATCGGCCAAACCGTCTCGCACTACCGCGTCATCGACCGGCTCGGTGGTGGCGGAATGGGTGTGGTCTACGTCGCTGAGGATCTGAATCTGGGCCGCCGCGTGGCCCTGAAATTCCTCCCGCCGGAACTGGAGCGCGATCCCCACTCCCTCGAGCGTTTCCGGCGCGAAGCCCGCGCCGCTTCCGCGCTGAATCATCCGGGCATCTGCACGATTTACGACATTGCCCAGCACGACGGCCGCTATTTCATCGCGATGGAGTTTCTGGAGGGCCAGACCCTCAAGCACCGCATCGCGGAAAAGCCCCTGCCGCTCGCTCTGCTGCTGTCGCTCGGCATCGAAATCGCCGACGCGCTCGACGCCGCGCACGAAAAGGGCATCATCCATCGCGACATCAAGCCGGCCAACATCTTCGTCACCGCCCGCGGCCACGCCAAAATCCTCGATTTCGGCCTGGCCAAGCAGATTGAGCGCGACGGCCAGCGCACCGCCGCCACCCTGACCCGCGACGCCCAGGCCACCTTGGAAGCCGCCCATCTCACCAGCCCCGGCGCGGCGCTCGGCACGGTGGCCTACATGTCGCCCGAGCAGGCGCGCGGCGAGCCGCTCGATACCCGCAGCGATCTTTTCAGCTTTGGCGCGGTGCTCTACGAGATGGCCACCGGCGCGCTCCCGTTCCGCGGCGACACAAACGCCGTCATCTTCGCCGGCATTCTGGAAAAGCAGCCGATTCCGCCGGTGCGTCTCGAATCCCGAGATTCCTCCGAAGCTCGCGGAGATCATCGACAAGGCGCTCGAAAAAGACCTGGATCTTCGCTACCAGCACGCTTCCGACATTCGCACCGATTTGCAGCGCCTGAAACGCGATACGGATTCGGGACGCAGCTCCGCGCACCAGATTCCGGCGTCCGATTTCTACAACGCTCCAACGTCAACTTCTGTCGTTGCCGCGGCAGGGGAGCCGACGCCACGTTCCGGCGTCACGCCCGCCGCGGGAGTGACCCCCGCAGCCGGCGTCACGCCTGCCTCCGGAACCACGCCGGCTTCCGGGATGACGCCCGCCTCCGGGACGACTCCTGCTGCGCCGATAGCAGCAGCAAGCGGAAGACGTCGCTGGCCCTGGCTTGCCGCAGCGACGGCGGTTTTGGCGGCCGCGGCCGCCGGCGCGTATTTCTACACGCACCGCGCACCGGTGTTGACGTCGAAAGATTCCGTCGTTCTCGCCGATTTCACGAATACCACGGGCGATTCCGTTTTCGATGGCACGCTACGGCAAGGTCTGGCCGCCCAATTGGCCCAGTCGCCGTTCCTGAACATCGTCTCCGACCAGCAGATTGCCGGCACGCTGCGTTTGATGGGCCAGCCTGCGGGCACGCGACTCACCGGGGACATGGCGCGCCAGGTGTGCCAGCGCGACGGCAGCACGGCCTTGCTCGAAGGTTCGATTTCGAATATCGGCAATCAGTATGTCATCGGCCTCGACGCCGTGAATTGCCAATCCGGCGCCACGCTCGCGCAGGAGCAGGTGACCGCCAACGGCAAGCAGCAGGTGCTCGCCGCGCTCGGCACGGCTGCCACATCGATTCGCGGCAAGCTCGGCGAGTCGCTCGCCTCAATCCAGAAATTCAACAAGCCGCTTCAAGACGTAACCACGCCTTCGCTCGAAGCGCTCCAGGCCTACACGCTTGGCTGGCAGGCAGTCGGAGACGGCAGTTCTTCCGCCGCGATCGCTTCCCTCCAGCGGGCCATCTCGCTCGATCCCAATTTCGCCATGGCCTACGCCACTCTCGGCACGGCCTACTCAAATGTCGGCGAAAACAGCCTCGCGGCCGAGAACATGACAAAGGCCTACGCTCTCCGCGACCGGGTGAGCGAGCGGGAGAAGTTCTACATTTCCTCGCACTACGACATGCTCGTTACCGGCGACCTGCTCAAGGCGAATCAGGTCTACGAGCTCTGGGCCCAGACCTACCCGCGGGATCCCGTTCCGATCGGCAACTTGGGGATTGACTATTCGATCCTCGGCCAATACGACAAATACGTGGAGGCGGCGCGCCGCACGCTCGAGATGAGTCCCACGAGCGGAGGCAGTTATGGGAACCTCGTTGCTTCCTACGCGTACCTTGGCCGTGTGGACGAGGCAGTCGCCATTTTGCAGCAAGCCAAGGCGCACGGGATCGATTCGCCGCTGCTGCATTTGAACCAATACAGCCTTGCGTTCCTCCAGGGCGACACCGCGACCATGGCGCGTGAAGTAGCTTGGGCAACAGGCAAGCCCGGAATCGAAGACCTTGCACTTTATCTTCAGTCCGACACGGCCGCCTATGCCGGCCAACTGGCCAAGGCAAACGATTTCACCACGCGTGCGGTCGCATCGGCCCAGCAGGCGGGAGAAAAAGAGACGGCGGCCGACTATCAGGCCGAAGCGGCGCTGCGCGAAGCTCTCATCGGCGACGCCGCGCAGGCGCGCCAGCAAGCGGCAACCGCCTTGAAAATCTCGAATGGCCGGGATACGGAAGCCGCCGCGGCGCTGGCCTTGGCGCTTGCTGGCGATGCGGCCCAGGCGCAGAAGCTCGCCGACGATCTGGCCAAGCAGTTTCCCGAAACTACGGTCGTGCAGTTCAACTACCTGCCCACGATTCACGCCGCCATCGCGCTAGATCAGAACGCCCCGGCCAAGGCCATCGCCGATCTTCAGCCCGCTTCGCCGTATGAACTCGGGAACCCCGCTCAAACAATCTCTCTGATCCTCTATCCCGTCTACGTACGCGGCTTGGCGTATCTGGCGGCGCATCAGGGCGCGCAGGCCGCGGCCGAATTCCAGAAAATCATCGACCGCCCCGGCCTGGCCGAAAACGAAGTAATCGCTCCGCTGGCGCACCTGGGTCTCTCGCGCGCCCGCGCGCTCTCGGGCGACAAACCCGGCGCCCGCAAGGCCTACCAGGATTTCCTCGCCCTCTGGCAGCACGCCGACGCCGGCATCCCCATCCTCCAGCAAGCCAAATCCGAATACGCCAAATTGCAATAGAGCTTTCAGCGGGCAAGCCATCCTCCCACGCTGTCATCCTCCCCTTGTTGTCATCCTGAGCGAAGCGAAGGACCCCGATAGTATCGAGGCGAGGCGGACCACGTAGACGCAGCATCGGGATGCTTAGCTTCGCTCAGCATGACATGTGCCTCATTCGTTGAGTTGGCTCCCATCGCGCGATCTTCGGAAGCGTGACCTGAACGACCAAGACGCTCCCACGCGGCAGCGAAGGACACTCCGTTGCGGCGAATCCCTCTCTTCCTCTGTGACGCGCCCGAGCTTCTGTGCCGATTCCCCTTCCGAATGCCCGGGGGAATAGCGGTGCTTTGGACTGAAGCAAAAGAGGGCCCTGAAAAGGCAGGCGTGTGGGGTGACCCGCCCCTGCCAAGGAGGGGCCAGAGCGGAGCGTCGGCAGGAGGACGGTGTCCTTCCGGCTGGGCAGAAAATAGTCTTTATGGGAGGCGTCCATTCTAACGAGGCGGCGAGTATCGCTGTTACAAACCAGAAACCCGGCGCTGTCGCTTTTGCCTATGCTGTCATCAAGAAGAATTCATGGCATGGTTCGCAATCGGCGGCACAGGCGTGCGCCAAGCGCTTGAAAGGTTATCTGGAGAAAAACAAATAGCAGGCGCGGAGGGTGGGGGGCGATGCACGGGCCACTGGGAGGGTCGCCTCCCAAATTTCACCATCATTTGCGGTTAGCTGCGAAATCATGCACACCCGAACCGCCGGAGACCCACCCTGCGCGTGAGCCAGGAAAAGGGGCCGGCCACGCCCCGGAAGAGCTATATCTCGGCTGGACTATTTTTCGGGGACAGGCCAGAACCGCCCTGTTACAATCTCGACATCTGAGCATCGGACGGTCGGAGAAATGTCGTGAATATTGTGTTACTTGCGGCTCCGCAACAAGGCATTAGCCAACAGGCAATTAGAGACATGGCGCTACGCTTCCTGGCCACGTTTAACGCCCACCGACTGCTTGTTGCCCAGGCACCAACTAAACGTCTTCCTCATCCTCAAAATCAGGAGAATAGCATCACATGCCCGTCGTGTGACCGTATATCGGCACTGGAGACATGCCACTTGGATCACATTGTTCCACAGAGCCATGTGACAGCGAAGTTTAAGAACACGGAACAGAACCAGGGCCTAGCCTACTGGCCAGAAGACAATAGTCTCTCTCACGTCACGTTTAATTACAACGGCTGTAGGTTGTTGCAGTTCGTGTCTCCTCGACAGCAGAAGATTTCCTATTCCATGGACGGCTCCAACAAGCTTGACGCCTGCAACCTCCAGTTTCTTTGTTGTTACTGCAACACCCGCAAAAGGGATCAAGATTGGGCTGTATTCGCCGGCGGGCGCGCGTCCCAACCGATCTGCAACGACGCTCTATTTGCCTTTCTTACAGCCCAGCAGAATATAAGAAACGCCCCAGTCGCTAAGTACGGTGGCTAAGAGTGCAACTGCAGTGGCGGCTTATTCCTCGGGAAACAATTGTGATGGAACCGGACAGTGTTTCGTCGCCTTCGGGAAACACCCCAAGCGCGTAGCACGGCAGTCCTCGCTGCGTCCAAACCCCCGCGCCGTGGCCCGCCCAGCCGCTTGCCCGACGCAATCTGCCGCACAGATTCCACGGCTGGGGCAGCCGCACGAGGCCGCCTCATCACGTGCGGCCCTTACGGTAAAACCGGTTCCGTGCTGACGGCAATCGCCTGATATGCTGGCGCTGGCATGCGAGTCGCCGAGAAATCAGAAAAATCGGGGATTTCGGGCGCTGTTCGATGCGTTCACACTTGAATAGCGTATCGATTTTTTATGAAGTTTTGGTGCAGGGGAAGGACTTAGCGGCGGAAAAAATCGCACGCGTATCGATTTTCTTTCGACGCCATTTTGCCTTCGAATTGTCGGACTTCGCGAGGGACAAAGAGGGCGGTGCGGGGCCGAGCGCCGGCCTGCGGACGGGACCCGGGCGGGGAGGCGGCTCGGCCTTGACGGACCCTTGGCCGTTTGGTACGTTTCACGCCACCCGAGAGCTTCCCCCACGTCAAGTCCGAGCATGTTTGCGGACGTGGCTCGGTTACAACAATGCCAGATGACGCGGCGCTGATCGAACTGGCAACTCTCTACTATTCGTGTGCCAACACCGATACCTTGCTGCGGACCTTTGCGGCCAGGCTTGGAGTGGGGCTTGGCGCGGGCGCGGTCCACGTGTGGCTGCCTGAGGACGGCGCGGGGCTCATGTGCCGCGCGCGATGGTCCGAGCCCGGCGCGGCGATCGAGCCGGAGGGAGAGCCGGAAGAGGAAGGCCCGCTGCTCGAAGCGATGGAGGGCGGCGAGACGATCGAGTGGCGGCCGGAGCAGGAAGAAGCCCACGAGCTGGAGCATCTGGCTCCGCAAGACCGCGAGCGGGTGAGCGCGGCGCTCTACTTGCCCTTGCCGGGACCGCGGGCGTCGCTGGGCGTCGCCGAAATTCTGAACCCGCGCCGGGGTTCGTTCGACTTGCGATTCGCGCGGGAGGCGGCGCGCATCACCGCGCTCGCGCTCGAGCGCTGCCGTGAGCAGGAATCCGAAGAGCACCGGCAACTGCTCACCGTCGAGCGGCTCACTTCGCTGTATGACCTGAGCCGGGTGTTCAACTCGACGCTCGAGCTGGCCGACGTGCTGCCGGTAGTGGCCGAAAAAATCCGCGACATCCTGAGGGCGCAGGCAGTGAACGTGTGGCTGGTGGATCCGGCCACGCGCGAGCTGCGGTTCGTCGAGCAATCGGGCGAGGACCCGACGACCGAAGAGGGAGCGCGCTGCGCGCTGGGTGAAGGCTTGCTTGGCGGAGCCGCCGATCGCGGCGAGCCGGTGCTGGTGGAAAAGGCCGAGGACGAAGAATCGCTCGCCGAGCGCCGGGAGAAGGGCGGGGAATTCACGCTCGAGAGCCTGGTTGCCGCGCCGCTGCGGATGAACGAGCGCGTGCTTGGGATCGTCGAGGCGGTGAACAAGGAGAACGGCGAGCCGTTCGACGAGGAAGAGCTGTTTTTCCTGGCGAGCGTGAGCGAACAGGCGGCGATCGCCATCCACAACGCGCAATTGCTCGAAGCCGAGCGCAAGGTGCACACCCTCGACGCCCTGCTTCAGATCAGCCGCGAAATCACGTCGACGCTCAACCTCGATCACGTCCTCGCCGCCGTCGTGCAGCACGCCGCGTCGGTGGTCCCCTTCGATCGCTGCGCGATCGGGTATTTCGACCGCGGCCGTTTCGTGCTCGGCGGGGTTTCCGGCGAAGAAGAAATCCCGAAGACGCCGGAGATGGAAGATCTGCGGCGGTTGCTCGAACTGGTTGCCGGCCGCGAGGAACCGGTTTCGGCGAGCCACGGTGAAGCGGGCTGGGCGTTGGAACCGGAAGAGGAAGCATTTTCTCCGGTCGAATTTCTCGAGCGATACGAATACGAAGGCTTTTACGCGGTGCCGTTGCGAGACGAGCAGGGCGCGCTCGGGGCGCTGGTGCTGGTTTCGAGCGAAGCCGATTTTTTGAGCCAGAGTCAGCGCGAGACGGTGGGGATTCTGGCGGGGCAGGCGACCGTCGCGGTGCGGAACGCGCAGCTCTATCAGCAGGTGCCGCTGGCCGGGCTGCTGCGGCCGTGGGCGCGCAAGCAGCAGAAGCTGATGACGCTGCCGCGCGGCCGCTGGCTCGACACGGCGTTGAAGATCGGAGCGGTGGCGCTGCTGCTGGCGATTGTGCCGTGGAAATTGCGGATCGGCGCCGATAGCCGCGTGGTGCCCGCCCAAAGGCGCCTCGTGACGAGCGAAGTGAACGGCTTGGTCGAGCGCGTTTTCGTGCGGGAAGGAAGCCGCGTCGCGGCCGGCGAGGAACTCGCCCAGCTCCAGGATACGGCCGACCGGCTCGATCTGGTTCGCGCGCGCACCGAACTGGGGCTCGCGCAGCGGGCGCTGTCGGACGCGGAATTTCGCGGCGATACCACGGCTTCGAGCCGGGCGCGGCTCGACGTCGAGCGCTACACGGCCGAAGCGCGGCTCTACAACCAACGGCTCGAAATGAGCCGGCTGCGCTCGCCGATCGCGGGCGTGGTGGTGACGCCTCACCTCGAAGAAAAAGCCGGCGAACGCGTGCAGCCGGGCGACCGGTTCTGCGAAGTCGTGGAACAGGACCGCATGGCGGTCGAAATGCGCGTGCCGGAAACCGATATCGGCATGGTGCGGGCAGGATCGCCGGTTGCCCTGAAACTGAATTCGTTCCCGACGGTCACCTTTCACGGCACGGTGGAGCGCGTCGGCGAGCAGGCGGCCGCCGCTGGAGGGGAACAATATTTTCCGGTGCGAGCGCTTTTCCGGAACCGCGGCGGATTGGCGCGCGACGGAATGATTGGCGATGCGAAAATCACCGCCGCGGGCGGCTACGAACAGAGCGGTTGGTATCCCGTGGGGTACGTGCTCTTCCGGGCGCCGGCGCGATGGGTCTGGGAGACGTTCTGGTCCTGGATGCCGTAGGAACGGGGGCGGGCCATGCGAGAGAGAAGAAAACACTGGATGGTGCTGCTGGCGCTGGGGCTCGCCGCGTGCGGTATGGCCTGCGGCGGATCGGCCAGCCGCCCGGAAGCGGCAGAGGAGACAGCGCCGGCTCGGGCCGCCACGCCCGCTCCGGCACGGACGCAAACGGCGGCAAGCACGGCGGAAGCCGCGTCCGCCTCTCAATCAATCCTGAGCGTGCTCACGGTGGAGCATGAGGTGGATGTGCTGGCCGAGCAGGGCGGCGTGGTGGAAAGTATCCTTCGCGATGAAGGCTCTCGCGTGCAGACCGGCACGGAACTGGCGCAACTCGACGATCGCACGCTCCGCGCGCAACTGGCTCACGATCAGGACGACCTTGTGGTGGCGCAGGACAACGTGAAATACAACGAGGCTGAGCTGAAGGCGAAGCAGGCCAACTACGTCCGCTACCAGGAACTGCGGAAAATGGGGCTCAGCAGCGAAGCCGATCTCGAGAAGGCGAAATTCGAGGCCGAAGCCGCGCAATACGACCTGGCGTCCTGGGGGGCGATCGTCAAGCGCACCGAATCGCAGATTCGCATCGCCGAACTGGCTCTGGCCAAGATGCGGATTAGCGCCCCGTTTGACGGCGTGGTCGCGCGGCGCTTCATCCGGCAGGGCCAGGTGCTAGCGAAAGGCGACCGCTGTTTCCGCGTCACGCAACTGCGGCCGCTCGAGGTCCGCTTCCCGGTGCCGGAAACTTCTCGCCACACGCCGCGCGCCGGCGACCGCATCCAGGTCTCGCTCGAGAGCGACGGCAGCCGCGTGTTTTCCGCCCGCGTCGTGCGCGTGGGGCCGGTGATCGATCCTGCGAGCGGTTCCTGGGACGTGCTCGCGGAACTGGTCGGACGCCTGCCCGATGATCTGCGGCCGGGCATGGCGGTAGAGGTGCATTGGCCGCCCGAGCCGGGCACGAGCCGGCGCTGAGAGAAGCCCCGTGCGCATCGGTCCCTCCAGCCTGCATGCCACCAGCGTCATCGCCAAGGGATATCGCCGTCCAAAGCTCCGCACCGATCTGAAGGTCAGCCGGCAGGAAATTACCGGCGATGTCGCCTACATCGTCAAGATTCCGGAGACCGAAAGTTACGCGCGCTACGGCGAGCTGGAATTCGATCTTCTCGCGCTGGCCGACGGCACGCGCACGCCCGCCGAGATCGCCGAGGCGCTCGTCGAAAAACATCCGGACAGCTCGGTGGACGAGCGCGACGTTCTCCAGTTCCTCGACGATTCCGATCGAGACCTGTGGGAACGGAGCCCGGCCGAACGCAATCTGGCGCTATTGGCAAAAATCCGCGACGAGCGGAAGGGTTATATCGGGCAGTCGAACATGCTGTACATGCCGGTGACGTCGTGGGACCCGGACAAGCTGCTCGATCGTTCTGCATCCGTATTTGCGCTGGATGTTCACGCGGGGCTTCGTCATCTTCTCGATTTTTCTGTTCATCGTCGCCGCGGCGATCATCGGCGGCGATTACAACCGCATCAGCCAGGACACGGTGGCCTTTTACAATTTCTCGAACAAGAGTTTCTACGACCTTTGGACGTTCTGGCTGGTGCTGTGCGTGATCGGCGGAATCCACGAATTCGGGCACGGAATGGCCTGCAAGCACTTCGGCGGCGAAGTGCACCACATGGGGTTCCTGCTGATCTACTTCACGCCGGCGTTCTACACCGATACCACCGATCAATACCTCTTCCCGAGCGTGGCGCAGCGCGAGTGGGTGATCTTCGCGGGGATCTGGGTGGAACTGGTGGCGTGCGCACTGGCGACGCTGGTCTGGCACGTGCTGCCCCCGGGGACGCTGTGGAGCGATCTGGCCTACAAGGTGATCCTGCTGAGCGCGCTATCCGGCGTGTTCTTCAATCTGAATCCGCTGATGAAATTCGACGGCTACTACGCCCTGGCGCAATGGTTGCGGATGGACAACCTGCGCGAGGACGCCTTCGCCTACGCGCAGGCGTGGCTGCGACGCACCGTGCTCCGCCAGGCGGTTGAATTGCCGGCGGCAAGCCGGCGGCAGCGGCGCGTCTACCTGCTGTTCGTGCCGGCCGCGTTTCTTTACAGCACGATGGTGCTGGTCGTCGTGACGCTGTTCGTGAAGAACGTTTTCGTGAACCATTTTGGCGACTGGGGATATTTGCTGACCCTGGGCGTCGTCTATCTGCTGTTGCGGAAGAAGGTGGCGCATCTCCTGCCGCATCTGGACCAAATGAAGATTCGAGCAAGGGAGCACCTCTCGGAGTGGAACATGACGCGCACGCAAAAGGCGGCATTCGCGGCCGTGGCGGGACTGCTGGTGCTCGTGCCGGTGCCGACCACCGTTACGAGCAATTTCACCCTGGAGCCGATCCGCCGAGTCGAAGTCCGGCCGCCGGCTCCGGGCGTGGTCCACGAAGTTCTGGTGAAAACAGGCGAACACGTCAGCGAAGGGCAAACGCTCGCCCGGCTGGCGAGTCCCACGCTCGAGGAGGCGCAAATCCGCGATCAGTCGCGGCTGGCGGCTGTCGAGCGGGAACTGCTCGCCGCCGAAAGCGCCGGCGACCAGAACGCGGATTGGACAGGCCCAGCAGCAATCCAGCCAGGTGGAGGCGCAACTGGCCGACGTGCGAACGAAACTGGCGGGGCTCGACCTGCGCTCGGCGATCGCGGGCGTGGTGACGACGCCGGAGGTCGGCCAGAAAGCCGGAACCTATCTGCATTCGGGCGATACGTTCGCGGTGGTCGCCGATCAGGAACAGTTGAAGGCCCGGCTGCTCGTCATCGACCGGGACCTGCAATTCGTGCGGCAGGGATCGGAAGTGAAGCTGAAGCTGAACGCTTATCCGTTCCGCACGTTCAGCGGGCGCATCGCCGAAATCATGCCCGCCGCCGCTGCCGCGCGGCCGATCGACGAACGCCTCCGTCCGGAACGCTACGGCCAGGACCTGACAAATTACTTCTCGGTGATCGTGACGCTGCCCAATCCCCAAGGCTTGCTGCGGGAAGGAATGACGGGTGAGGCGAAGGTTTACGCTCCTGCAAGGCCACTGGCATGGCAGGCCGGACGAGGGTTGTGGCGCTGGGTGCGTTCCATAGCTTGGTGGTGAGCCGGGCGCCCGTTGTCTCCCGCTCCAACCTTATCTTTGGCCTGCGGGCTGCGCCCCTACGGGCGACCTTGGCGCCAGTTGTGGCTTGTTCCATGATCCTGCCAAGGATCGCCCGTCGTTCAACTCATTTTCATCAGCGTGCTCTATAAGCCCGGGGATCCGGGTTCCCATCCCCCGCTTTCGGAAGCCAGGAGGCGCGATCGCCCTGAAATTGGGCGGAGGTATTCAGGAACGACCGCGCGCTGCCATCCAGCCATGCTGCCCTGAGTGCAGAATCGGCTTTGCCACTTTGGCACAGAGACCGCAGGTGTCTCGGCCATCGAGCCGCTTCAACAGGGCCAACAGCCACAGGCAAAGTAGAAGATCCATGGCTTCCTCCTAGCGACGGGAACCCGGGATCACTTCCGAGCTACCGACTGCCCTTTCTTCTGGCAAGTGGGATGCCATTCGCGCGCCGGTCTTGAACGGCGCATAAACCCTTGTTTTGCTGAGATTCTGATTCGGCAAACCTGGCAATCGGCGGCACGATGGCATCGAGCGAAGGTTAATTTGTCACCGGCGGTAACTTATTCACCTTGATGCATTCGTGCCCTGAGACGAGCCGGCGCGGAACTCAATGGCCGGCCCGCAGACAGGTCTTCGTGAAGGGGGACCGTGCGCCGTGCGATCTGTGCGGGAGGGGAAGCCATCGCGGATCTCGAGACCAACCACGGTTGGAAACAACAAGGCCGGAGGACGTCAGCTTCCCCGTGTGACGACCTCCGGCCAGGTTTCTTGCTGCCTCTTGAATGCTGTTATTTGCCGAAGGGTGAGCGCAGGTTGAAGGCGCGGTTCAGGGTCTGCGTCTTCGAGAGTTCCTTTTTGCCGCTCAGTTTCTTCGCCTTGTTGGATTTCTTGGCCACCGGCTTGATCTTCTTCGCCATGTCGTCGTCCTCCTCTTGAACGCCCTGACGGGCTATGCCTTTCTATGGCAAGTTGGTTGCCATCTCTTGGGAGCATGCTGAATTCGCGCAAGTCGTTTGCTTTGAATGAGACGTGGCTCTGCTGGCTCGCGTCGCGCATGACAGACTTCCCGGCAGATGTTAATTTGTGCCCGCGTGGTGAATTTTTAACCGGGATCGGGCGTTCTGTCCTTCGCTGATGGTCCCTTGTGGCCGTACGGCGCTCAGGTTGAAGCCAAGGGATAGTCATCAGAGCCGGGGGCTGAGGATAGGCTATGGCTGGAGCTAAAGGGCCGGGCAGGTGGGGGCGTGAGAAGCGGCTGGAGTGAAAACAACACGGCCGGAGGACGTCAACTTCCCCGAGTGACGACCTCCGGCCCGCTGTGTTGCCGCTTCTTGATTACGTGCCGAGGCTGCCCGGGGACCGCAGATTGAACGTGCTCATCAGGGTCTGCGCCTTGGCGAGTTCCTTTTTGCCGCTCAACTTCTTGGCCTTCTTGGATTTCTTAGCTACCGGCTTGATCGTTTTCTTTGCCATTGTCGTCATCCTCCTCGTCGAATGCCCTGTCGGGCTATGCCTTCCTGCTCGGAACTTTGCGTCTGCTAGAATCTTGCGGAGGCTAATCGCGCTCATCAGCGTTTGCGCCTTGGTGAGTTCCTTTTTGGGGGCCAGTTTCTTGCCCTTCTTGGTTTCCTTGACTGCCTTGATGTTCTTTGTGTCGGCCATTTTTGCTCTCCCCGGTTCGAATTGCCCCTCGCGGGTGACGCTTATCTATTTGCAAATTGCGTGCCAAAGTTCGAGACGATGAGTGGGTCTTGCAAGCCCTCTGTTTTCAGTCGGAGTGGAGAGCCATGGAGGCCGCGGACGGGAGGGGTGACAAACGGGGCGAGGATAATTTTTCACCATCATGTAAATTTTTCAACTAACGATGGTTGAGCCCATGCTTGCGGCAGAGATATTTCATGCGGTTGGCATCGACGCCCAGCAGCCGCGCTGCCTGCACCTTGACGCCGGAAGCCTGTTCGAGTGCGGCTTCGACCAGGCTGCGCTCGTAGGCGTCGACCCGCTCGTCGAGGCGGAAGCCGCTCGACGGGATGGACTCGCGGGAGTGAACGGGGCGGCCGGCGGCTTCGACGATGTCGGCTGGAAGGTCGTCCAGACCGATCTCGCCGTGCTCGGTCATGAGCACGAGGCGCTGGACCACGTTTTCGAGCTCGCGGACGTTCCCGGGCCAGGGGTAGAGCTTGAGCACCTGGAGGGCATCGTTGCTGATTTTCATGGTGGCCAGGCCGTTGGCGGCGCAATAGACGCGGAGGAAGTAGTCGATGAGGAGCGGAATGTCATCGACGCGTTCGCGCAGGGGCGGGACGAAGATGGGCACGACGTGGATGCGGTAATAGAGGTCTTCGCGGAAGGTGCCCTTGCGGACGGCCTCCTCGAGGTTTTCGTTTGTGGCGGAGACGAGGCGGAAATCAACCTTGATCTGTTTTTTGCCGCCGAGGCGAACGAGCGTGTGCTCCTCGAGGACGCGCAGCAGCTTGCTCTGGAGCGACGGAGGGAGCGTGCCGATCTCGTCGAGGAACAGGGTGCCGTGGTGAGCGAGTTCGACGCGGCCCTCCTTGGTGGCGCCGGCGCCGGTGAAGGCTCCCTTTTCGTAGCCGAACAGCTCGGCTTCCATCAGCCCCTCGGGCAGAGCAGCGCAATTGACGCTGATGAAGGGGCCCGAGCGGCGGCCGCTCTTCATGTGAATGGCGCGTGCGACGAGTTCCTTGCCGGTGCCGCTCTCGCCGCGGATGACGACGGTCGTGTTGCTGGGGGCGATGCGGCGGATGGTATCGAAGACGTGGCGCATCGCCTCGGCCGATCCCACCAGGTCGCCCTCTTCGTTCTTGCGGCGGATCTCCTCGCGCAGGATGCGGTTTTCCCGCTGGATGCGGAGCTTTTCGACCGCGCGGGTCAACAGCACGCCCAGGGCGTCGGTATCGATCGGCTTGCCGAAGAACTCGTAGGCGCCGGCGTCCAGAAGCGCCATGACTTCGGACTTGTTCAAATCTTCGCAGAGCACGAAGAGCAGGGTTTCGAGGTCGGTTTTCGCGAGATCCTCAATCAGGGCCCGGCATTCCTGGATGCCGCCCGAGGGCAGCGCGGTATCGAGCAGGAGGATATCCGGATGCTCGGCTTCGAGCAAACGGTAGGCGTCGGGCAGGTCGGTGCCGGTGAGAATCTCGTACTTGTCGCGAAAGGCAGACGTTATCTGCGAACGAACGGCGGGATCGTCGTCGACGATGGCGATTTTCGTTCTGGAATTCGCAGCAGCCAATGGCGTGCCCCCACCGCCGGCGCCGATCCGAGGGCGCCGGAAACGTTGCGGCCCTGATTCTAGAAACGGGGCGAGGGAGTGTCAACGGGAATGGGCATGGAGGCGGGCGGAGGGCGCGGAGGGACCGATCAGGTGTTTCGCCAGCAGAAAATCATGGACCACCTGCTTCACGTCGCGGTGCTCGCCTTCGACGGCGAAATTGAGCCGACGCATGTCCTCTTCCGTGATTTGCCCGGCGAGGGCGTCGATGACGGGTTTGAGTTCGGGATGGTGCTCGAGAATTTGCGGGCGAAGGATGGGCACGGCCTGATAGGGAGGGAAGTCGTGTTTGTCGTCCCGGAGCACGACCAAGTCGCGGGCGGCGAGAAGGCCGTCGGTGGCATTGCCGACGACAAGATCGACCTGGCGATCGAGCAAGGCGCGATAGAGCAGTCCGAGGTCCATCAGGCGGATCGAGGCGAAGTGCAGTCCGTAGACGCGCTCGAGCGAAGGGTAACCGTCGGGCCGCTCCATGAATTCGTAGCCGAAACCGGCGCGCCAGTTTCGGGCGTAGGGGACGGCGTCGGAGATCGTGCGGAGGTGAAGGCGGCGAGCCTCGGAGCCGCGGACGACAAGGGCGAAGCTGTTGTTGAAGCCGAAAGGCCGGCCGACGACAAGGTGGAACCTTTTTGCATATTCGCGGCGGACACGCTCGAGGACGGCTTCGGGACCTCCCGCGGGTTTCAGCTTGAGGATCGCGGTAAGGGCCGTGCCTGTGTATTCGGGATAGATGTCGATGCGACCGGCGAGGATGGCTTGCTGGCAAATGTACGTGCCCCACAGGTAGAAGCGGCGCTCGACGTGGAGGCGAGTGTGAGCCTCGATCTGCTGGGCAATGATTTCACCGAGGACGACCTGCTCGGTGAAATTTTTCGAGCCGACGACGATCGTATCAGTGCGCGGCGGGCCGCAGGCGACGAGCGGGGCCAGCAGGAAGAGGGCGAGAGCGAGTTCCGTGAGCCTCACTGCGCCCGCCGCAGCCTGCGCTCCAGCACCCCGAGCAGGAAATCGGCGGCCAGGGCCAGCAGGGCCGCGGGAATCGCGCCAGCAAGGATCAGGTTGTTATCGACCATGGCGATGCCGCGAAAGATTAGCTCACCAAGGCCGCCGGCGCCGATGGCCGGAGCGATGGTGGCAATGCCGACGGTGAGAACGGTGGCCACGCGGACGCCGGCGAGGATCACCGGCATGCCGAGCGGCAGTTCCACCTGGCGGAGGATCTGGTTGCGCGTCATGCCCATGGCCCGGGCCGCTTCGCGCACGGCGGGATCGACGCCGGTCAGGGCCGAATAGGTATTGTGGATGATCGGGAGCAGGGCGTAGAGAGCGAGTGCGGTGATGGCCTGGCGATCGGCGCGCTGCTCGATCCAGGGAACCGAGAGAAGGAAGCCAAACAAGGCGAGGCTGGGAATCGTCTCGATGATGTTGGCTGTGCCGAGGATCGTGGGACGCAAGCGCGGGCGCCGAGCCAGCAGAATGCCGGCGGGAATCCCGATGGCGAGCGCGATGGCCATCGATGCGCCGACCAGCCAGAGATGCTGGCCCGTGAGCGTCAGGATCTGCTGCCGATGTTCCACCAGCACCGTCCACAGGTTCATCTGTCCTCCTCGCCGCGAAATGCCGCCACGTAGGCTGCCGGCAGCGGATCGGGCGAACGCAGGAATTCCTCCGGCGCATAGACTCCCGCCAGGCGACCGCCTTCGACCAGGGCTATGCGCGTGGCCAGGCGCACCGCCTCGGTCAAGTCGTGTGTGACGAAAACCACGGTTTTGGCGAGACGCGCTTCGAGCGCGCGAAATTCGCGCTGCAGTTCGACGCGGGTGAGCGGATCGAGCGCGCCGAATGGCTCGTCCATCAGCAAGATGGGTGGGTCGGCGGCGAGCGCGCGGGCGACGCCGACCCTCTGGCGCTGGCCGCCGGAAAGCTCGCGGGGCAGCCGGGCGGCGAAGCGGGCGGGATCGAGTCCGACCATGCGGAGGAGTTCGTCGACGCGGGCGCGGATTTTCTCCTCCGGCCAGCCTTCGAGGCGCGGTACCAGGCCGACGTTGCGTGCGATGGTGAAGTGCGGGAACAGGCCCACTTCCTGAATTACGTAGCCGATGCGGCGCCGCAAGGCGATAGGATCCCAGGCGAGCGTCGAACGGCCCTCGACGCGCACCTCGCCCTCGGAAGGCTCCAGCAGCCGGTTGATCAGCTTGAGCGCGGTGGTCTTTCCCGAGCCGCTGCGGCCCAGCAGAACCAGCATTTCGCCCTCGCGGACATCGAGAGTCCATTCGCGCAAGATAGGGCGACGATCCGGCGCGTGGAAGCCGGCGCCATGAAATTCGATCACAGGCGGTTGCTGAGTTGAGGAGCTCATGATAGGGTGCGGTGCTCCGGGAGAGAGCGTCGCGGTTTCGCTCGCGCCCGTCATGTTACTCCCGGCCAGCGGCCGTCTCCAGAGACTTCGCGTGGAGACGGCTCGATGCGGAGCGAGCCAAGTTTGGTATGATCGGACCGAATGTGGGACAACGGAATGAACTTCACGCACGAAAATTGCAGCGTTCTGATTCAGAGCTTCGCTTGAGCCGTATCCTCATCATCGAGGACGATCGCGACATCGTCGAACTGGTCCGCTACAACTTGGAGAAGGAGGGATTCCAGGTGATGGCGGCGTTTGACGGCATGGCCGGGCTCGCCCAGGTGCAGAAATCTCCTCCCGATCTCCTGCTGCTCGACCTGATGCTGCCGAAACTTTCCGGACTCGAAATCTGCAAGGCGGTGCGCCGGGACGAGGAAATGAACCGCCTGCCGATTCTGATGCTGAGCGCGCGGGGCGAGGAAGCCGACCGCGTGATCGGTCTCGAGTTGGGCGCCGACGATTACGTCACGAAGCCATTCAGCCCGCGCGAGCTGGTGGCTCGCGTGAAGGCGCTGTTGCGGCGCGTGCAGCCGGTCGAAGGGCAGGAGAAGCCGATCGAAGCCGGGGACCTGCGGATTGATCCGGCGTCGTACCGCGTGACGCGCGACGGCAAACCGCTGCCGTTGAGCACGCTGGAATTCCGGCTGCTGTACCATCTGGCTTCGCGGCCGAATCGGGTGTATACGCGCGACCAGCTGCTCGACGCGGTTTGGGGAACCGGGCGGTTCGTCACGCCGCGCAGCGTGGACGTCTACATCCGCCGGCTGCGGGAAAAGATCGAACACGATCCGGAAAAGCCGGTGCACCTGAAGACGGTTCGGGGCGCCGGTTACCTGTTTGAAACCCGTGCGCGCTAGCCTTTTTTGGAAAGCGGGACCAGCCTTCCTGGCTCTTCCGTCCATCTGCGTCTTCAACCGCGATTTCGTTTGCCGGATGGTCCACGCGGCCGGCGAGGGCGGCGCGCCGCTCGATGCGCGCTTCGTTCTTCCGCTCGCCGCGGTGAATTTCCTCCTCCCGAATCACTGGTCGCGGCTTGCCTTCGCCCTGCTGCTTTTGATCGTCGTCCTGGCCGTTCGGCTCGTTCTTTCTTCTCGCCGGATTTCCCGGAGCGCCAAAAAGCTGGAACAGTTTTCCCGGCGCATCTCGGCCGGGGATTTCCGGCCGCTGCCGATGGCCGATTTGCGGGGCGACCTGGGAAATCTCGCCCGGTCGCTCAATGACGCGGCGGCGAATCTGGCGGGCACAATCGGCGCACTGACGGAAGAGAAGAACCGCTCGGCGGCGATTCTGCGGGGCATGGTGGAGGGCGTCGCGGTGGTCGACGCCGGCGAGCATCTGGCGTTCTGCAACGAGGCGTTTTCGGAGATCGTGGGAATGAGCGCCGCGCGGGCCGAAGGCCGGCCGATTCTCGAAGTGATCCGGCAACCGGAGATTCTGGAACTGGTGCGACGGGCGCTGGCGGGAGAGGAAGGGTTGCGAGGCGAAATGGAGGTCGGCGGGGTCAGGCGGCGCGCGTTCGGGGTGACGGTTTCGCCCGTGTCTCCGGCGGCGCCGGAGGGAACCGCGGCGCGACCGGGCCGGCCGATCGGCGCGGTAGCGGTTCTCCACGAGATCACCGAGTTGCGCCGGCTCGAACAGGTGCGGAAGGATTTCGTCGCCAACGTTTCCCATGAGCTGAAGACGCCGCTCACCTCGATCCAGGGATTCGCCGAGACGCTGCTCAGCGGAGCGCTCGACGATCCGAAAAACAGCCGCCGCTTCGTCGAAATCATTCGCAATCACGCGCTCAGGCTCAGCCGCCTGACCGACGATTTGCTGAAGCTCTCACGCATCGAGGCGGGGAAGCTGGGATTGGATTTGCAGCCGGTTTCACTCTTCGACCTGATCGGTGGCGCGGTGGAAGCGGCGCGGCCGCGCGCCGAGCGAGGCCAATTGTCGCTTTCCTTCGATTGCCCGCCGGACCTCGCGCCCGTGCGTGGCGACGCCAATCTACTGCGCGAAGTGCTGCAGAACCTGCTCGACAACGCCATCCAGTACACGCCGGCGGGCGGCCGGATTGACGTGAGCGCGGCCGAAACGGACGGCTTTGCCATCGTCACGGTCGCCGATACCGGGATCGGCGTACCGGAAGCCGAGCAGGCGAGGATTTTCGAACGGTTCTACCGCGTCGACGCCGCGCGGTCGCGCGAGCTTGGCTCGACCGGCCTCGGGCTTTCGATCGTCAGGCACATCGTCGAGGCGCACGGCGGCCGCGTGGGCGTCGAAAGCGCCGTCGGCCTCGGCTCGAAATTCTTCTTCACGATACCGCTCGCCGATTGAGCCGCCGGGCGCCGCAGGGCGCGCGGGCGCGGCACGATCGGCGTTCTCCAAGAATTCATGGAGTCGTTACGAGGGCGCAACGCCCCTGCGGCAGAGTGTATCTGTTGTCAATCCCCGGCGCGGCGCTCGTCCTCCCAGGCGCCCCGGCTCGGGGCCGGCGACCGATTCCGTGGCAGGGAGAAACGATGGCTCTCGCGACCGGCAGTCCTCGAAGCGTCTATCAAACGGCTCTCGAAGCCTATCTCATCTCGATGGCGCGCGCCGTGGAGCGGTCGATCAACCGCGCCCTCGAAGCTCTGCTCGCCTGCGACGAGCAGGCTGCGAGCGCGGTTTTCCTGCTCGAGCCGCGAATCAACGAGATGGAAATCGTCATCGACGACCACGCGGTCGGCCTGCTGCGCGACAGCAGCCTGAGCGAAAGTGAAGTGCGCCACGTCGTCGCCACGCTGAAAATCAATAACGATCTCGAGCGGATGGGCGATCTCGCGGTGAACATTGGGCAGCGGGTGATTGCACTCGCGCAGATGCCCCGGGTCGAGCCGCCGCCCGAGCTGGAACCGATGACTGTCGCGGTTCGCGCGATGGTGGGCCGCAGCCTGGGAGCGCTCATCTACCGCAACCTGAACCTGGCTCATGAGGTGCTCGAAAGCGAGCAGGCGGTGGACACGTATCGCGACCAGGCTTTCGAACGGCTGATGGGAGTCATGCGGCAGGATGCCTCGCTCATCGGGCCCTACGTTCAGTTTCTGCTGGCAACGCGCCATCTCGAGCGGATTGCCGACCACACGACCAATATCGCCGAAGACGTCGTTTTCTGGCTTCGCGGGCTCGATATCCGCCACGGGGGCATCAATACGACCCCTCCTCCCGAGCCGCAGGCGGCGGGCGAATGACTGTAACCAAACATTCATCTGGCCGTCACCGGTCATTCATCCGCCTTGGGGACACTCCACAGTTACCCAAGGAGCGGGCGTTGAAGCCGGGTCTCACGGCAAAAGATGCGGTTCCCTGTCCTGTCGCGGGCCGGCGTATTCGGCAGGAGGCGCGCGGGCTCCATCGCTCTCCCGCGGATATCTTCTTCGCCTTTTCTTGTTGTCATATCCTGCCTGCCTGGTTTTTCTCGCCATCATTTCTGACACGTGCAAGGAGGAACGGGAGAATGCGAAAGAGCTGGATATTTCTGCTGGCAGTGGCGTTGGTGTGGGCGGCGCCTGTCTGGGCCGGCAGTGGCAAGGGGGACGGTGCAGCGGCGGGAAAGAAAGAAAGTGGAAAGCCCGCGGCCGCGCCGAAGAAGAGTCCGGCGAAAGGCATTGAGCCGTCGAGCACCGTTGTCGCGGAACTGGCGCGGCTTCAGGAACTGATTCAGGCGCAATCGAAACAGCTCGCGGCGCAACAAAAACAGATCGAAGCATTGCAGCACGAAGTCGGCGCTCACGCGGCTCTTTCCGGCGCCGTGGCAACGCCCACCGCGGCCGGGGCCATCGGTTCGACGCCGGCCTCGATTACCACCGCGGCTGCCACTACCCCCGCCACAACCAGCGCCGCAGCGCCATTGGCCGCTGAAACTTCGGCGGAGACGGCTCCGAGCCCGGAGCCGGCCAAGACCGGCACCGTAAGCAAGCCTGCGGAAGCGACGAACGCAGCCGCGCAAATGCCCGGCAAGCTTCCGGAAGACATCGAACTCGCCGGCGGCAAAATCAAGCTTGGCTTCACGATGTACGGTCAATGGGGAGAGTATTTCAAGACCGGGTTCGGCCCTCAGTTCACGACGCAGGTGAACCCGCCGGGACCGGGCAACGATAACTACAACTCGTTCGACATCACCCGGTCCTACATCAACTTCTTCTACTCGCCGAATGACAAGTACACGATGCGGTTCACGCCGAACATTTTCCGGTTCGTCGGCAACGTTCCGAACCAGAAAATCGGCGCGACCGGCGCGGCTGGGGCGACTCCGAACGGCAGCCTGACCGTGAGGATCAAGTATGCGTATATCGATTTCAACAAGCTGTTTGCCAACTCGAAGGCCTTCGGGAGCGACAAGCTCACGATCGGCCAGCAGACCAATCCGCTGATCGACTGGGAAGAGGCGCTTTACGGTTACCGGTTCACGAGCCTGGTGCCGTGGAACTACCTCAGCCTGAGTTCGACGCACGCCGGCGTGAAGTTGCACGGCCCGATCAAGGTGAATGGGAAACAGTACCTGGATTACGAGGTCGGGGCGTTCGACAGCGGCAGCTTCCACAATTATGAACTGGCGTCGGAGAAGCAGGTGATGGCGAGACTGAGCTATTACCCGATGTCATTCACCGGTAGATTCAACGGGCTCGGCATCACCGGGTTCGCCGACTACGGCTACGGAAACATCACTCCCGATTCGCCGAACTACCCGCTCTACCGCATCGCCGCGCTGGTGCACTACACGAACAATCGGTTCGGGATTGCCGGTGAATACGATTACGGCAAGAACGCGTTCGGGGTGGGCAATCTCTTTTCGGCAACCGGGCCGGCCGATTCGTTCGGCCTCGGGCCGACTCCGTATGCGGGACTTGCCACCGAAGCGAAATCGATTCTCGCGCTCGGAGCGAAACAACAGGGCTTCGACTTTTTCGGCCATGTGAATATCCCGCATTCGCCGTTCTCGCTGTTCGGCTTGTACGAATACTTCCAGCCGAACATCAACGTGAGCAAGGATCCGCTCGATTTTCAGCGGATCGTCGCCGGGATCGCCTACAAATACAACAGTCACCTGCGCTTTGCGCTCGACAGCCAGAACCTGATCTACACGCAGAGCCAGTTCACCTACAACGGCATCCCGAACGCGGTGCCGACCAATACGAACGCCCTTTTCGTCAACGTCGAAGTGAACTACTAGCCGGCCACGGATCAAGAGGCCCGGACGGTGAGCCGGGCGGCGGCCGAGTCAGCCGCCGCCCGGCAAACCGTTCGGGAACAATCAAACGGCACGATCGGCTTTGTAATCGAGTTGTAACAAAGCCGAAGCACACTAAGGGGGAAGACGGGAAAGTTCGCTCGCCGGCTTCCTCACCGGGCTCCTGGCCGCCATTCATGGCGAGCCGACCTCTTGCGAAGCGGAGGAGAGGATGAGATCCATCATGGGGAAAAAAGGGAGAAACGAAGTGCGAAAAACGACCGACAAGATCGAAAACAAGCACCGCGGACAACTACTTTGGGTCGCCCTGTTCGCCGTGGCGCTGGCGGCCGGCTGCGCGAAGAAGGCGGGCACGCCATCCGAGGCGGGACCGACCACGATTCAGCTGACCGGCGCGGGCAGCACCTTTATCTATCCCGCGATGACGCAGTGGATCAGCGATTACCAGAAGGCGCACCCCAACGTGAAGATCAACTACCAGTCGATCGGCAGCGGCGGAGGAATTCAGCAGGTGAAGGCCGGACTCGTGGATTTCGGCGCGAGCGATGCGGCGCTGAGCGACGAGCAACTCAAAACGATGCCGCCGGTCGTGCAGATTCCGGAGAGCGCCGGGCCGGTCTGCCTGACCTACAATCTCCCGCAGGTGAAAGAGCAGCTGAAGCTGACCTCGGAGCTGGTGGCCGACATTTATCTGGGCAAGATCAAGAACTGGAGTGATCCCGCTCTGCGCAAGGTG
>CAWCLU010000002.1:0-534079 GCA_963796495.1 uncultured Acidobacteriota bacterium
GAATCCCGGCGTCAAGTTCCCGAGCGAGCCGATTATCGTTGCGCATCGCGCCGAAGGCAGCGGCACCACCAACATCTTCACCACCTACCTCTCCACCGTCAGCCCCGAATGGGAGAAGAAGGTGGGCCACGCGATTTCGGTGGAATGGCCGGTGGGGCTTGGCGGCAAGGGCAACGAAGGCGTAACCGGAATCATTCAGCAGAATCCGGGCGGCTTCGGCTACGTTGAACTCGCCTACGCTCTGAGCAATCACCTGCCCGTCGCCTTGCTCGAGAACCGCGCCGGCAAGTTCGTTGCGCCGAGCGCGGCGGGAACGACCGCGGCGCTCGCGGCATTCGCCGATTCGCTCTCGAAGGACGTTCGCAATCCCGTGGTGGATGCGCCGGCTTCGGCTCCCGATGCCTATCCGATCTCCGGCCTCACGTTCCTGATCGTTCCCAAGAAGGCCAAGGATCCCAGCAAAGCCCAGGCGCTGGCCGGTTTCATCCGCTACATCCTCACCGACGGCCAGCAGGTTGCCGCGAAACTCGACTACGCTCCCATTCCCAGTTCGGTTGCGCAACTCGACGAAAGCTTGCTGGGCCAGACGACAAGCGCTGACGCCCAGACACCCTAGGCTGGATTGGTCGGAGGGGCGGGGACCGCACGGTTCCCGCCTCTTTTCCTCCCGGCTGCGGGATTTGAGCCGGTGGAGGGGCAGGCAGAGCTTTAACACAACTGTAACAATTGACCGGCAGAATCGAGCTTCGGGACTTCATGGCCACAGCTACCCATCCTGCCGGTTCCAAGACCCAGTCGCGTAACCAGCCTCCCGGACTCTTCCGGCGCGCCGGAAATCTGCTGCGAAGGCTGGGCCGAAGCGATTTGACCGGCTATCTGGTGACCGCCGCGGCTGCCTTCAGCGTTCTGGCGATCACCGGGGGGCTGATCTGGGAGCTTTGGACGCAATCGGCCCTCTCGCGGGCGAAGTTCGGCTGGGGATTTCTGATCGGCCGGACCTGGAACCCGTATACCGAGCATCTGGGCGCTTTGCCCTTCATCTACGGCACCGTGGTCACCTCGCTGATCGCGCTGCTGATTGCCGTGCCGCTGGGACTGGGCGCGGCGATCTTCCTGGCTGAACTCGCGCCGCCGAAACTTTCGAGCTGGCTGGCTTTCGTGATCGACCTGTTGGCGGCGGTGCCGAGCGTGATTTACGGGCTGCTGGGGATATTCGTCCTGGTGTCCTTTTTGCGGACGGTGGCCGACCCGGCGCTGCAGAAGACGCTCGGGTTCCTGCCCTTGTTTCAAGGCCCGATCTACGGCATCGGCTTCCTGGCGGGCGGCGTGATCCTGGCGATCATGGTGGTGCCGTTCATCATTTCGGTATCGCGCGAGGTGTTGCTGGCGGTGCCGAGAGACCAGCGCGAGGCCGCGCTGGCGCTTGGCGCGACGCGCTGGGAAACCACCTGGCGGGTGGTGGTGCCGTTCGCGAGCACGGGTATCTACGGTTCGATCTTCCTGGCGCTGGCGCGCGCGCTCGGGGAGACGATGGCGATCACGATGGTGATCGGCAACGACCCGAAAATCAGCGCCTCTCTATTCTCGCCCGGCTACTCGATCGCCGCTGTCCTCGCCAATGAGTTCGTCGAGGCGACCACGCCAACCTACATCAGCGCGCTGATCGAGCTGGGCCTCGTGCTCTTCTGCCTGACGATCGTGCTGAACGGCCTGGCGCGGCTGCTGATCCTCGCCACCAGGCGGCGTGGAGGCGCCCCGGCATGAACCTCCGGCACCGCTTCCGCAAGATCACCAACGCCGTGATGCTCACTCTCACCGGGGTTTGCGCACTGTTTGCCGTGGGAGTGATGGTGTCGATTCTGGGCTTTCTGGTGTGGAAAGGGGCGGGCTCGCTCAACTGGAATTTCTTCACCAAGCTGCCGGCGCCGGTCGGCGTCCCCGGCGGCGGAATGGCCAACGCGATCGTCGGCACCGGCAAGCTGCTGCTGCTCGCGTCGCTGATCGGCCTGCCGATCGGATTTCTGGCGGGGGTCTATCTTTCCGAATTCGGGAGCCGGCCGGCGGCGTTCGTGATCCGCTACGTCACCGACCTGCTGAACGGCGTGCCCTCGATCGTCATCGGGATTTTCGCTTACGCGGTGGTGGTGCTGCCGATGAAGACGTTTTCGACACTGGCCGGCGGCTTCGCCCTCGGCGTGATGATGATCCCGATTACGGTGCGGAGCACCGAAGAATCGCTTCGCACCGTCCCGACGGGCCTCCGTGAAGCCTCGGTGGCGCTCGGAGCGAGCCGCACCACTACGATTCTGCGCGTGGTGATCCCGGCGGGTTTCCGCGTGATCCTGACCGGGATGATGCTGGCCCTGGCGCGCGTGGCCGGGGAAACCGCTCCGCTGCTCTTCACCGCATTCGGGAACAACGACTGGAGCCCGGGCTGGACCCGCGCAATCGCCTCGCTCCCAGTGATGATTTACAATTACGCGATTTCGCCGTTCCGCGACTGGCACCGCCAGGCGTGGGCGGCCGGGCTTGTCCTGTTGGTTCTGGTCTTGCTTGCGAATATTGCCGCGAGGCTCCTGCTGCTCGGACGCGCGGCGGAAGCGGAGCGCTAAGGCATGTCGACGCCGGGCGTCGGTAAAATTCCTCAGGTGGAATCCGCCAAGAATTCCACTTCCTCGGCGGCCCTTCCCGAGGCGCCTGCGCGGATCGAAGTGCAACATCTCAATTTCTACTACGGCGCCCGCCAGGCTCTCTACGACATCAGCCTTCGCCTTACCACCAACCGCATTACCGCGCTCATCGGGCCTTCCGGCTGCGGCAAATCCACCTTCCTGCGCACGCTCAACCGCATGTACGAAACGCAGCGCCACACGCGCCTCGAGGGCCAGATCCTGCTCGACGGCGAGAACATTCTGGAGATGGATCTGGTGATGCTGCGGCGGCGCGTGGGGATGGTGTTCCAGAAGCCGAATCCGTTTCCGAAGTCCATTTTCGAGAACGTGGCGTACGGCCCGCGGATCAACGGCTACGAGGGCAAGCTCTCCGACGCGGTCGAGCAGAGCCTGCGCCGCGCCGCGCTCTGGGACGAGGTCAAGGACCAGTTGCACAAATCGGCGCACGCGCTTTCGGGCGGCCAGCAGCAGCGCATTTGCATCGCGCGGGCGCTGGCGGTGAATCCGGAAGTGCTGCTGCTCGACGAGCCGTGCTCGGCGCTGGATCCGATCTCGACGGCGAAGATCGAGGAGTTGCTCTTCGAGTTGAAGGAAAGTTGCACGATCGTGATGGTGACGCACAACATGCAGCAGGCTGCCCGCGTGAGCGAGTTCACCGCTTTTCTGCTCGACGGGCACATGATCGAGTACAATCCCACCTCGGTGCTGTTCACCACGCCGTCCGATCCACGCACCGAGGCCTACATCACCGGCCGGTTCGGCTAGGAGCCTGTCCTTGGAGCGACGACATTTCGAACAGGAGCTCGAAGAGCTGAAGCAGCGCCTGCTCTGGATGGCGGGCCTCGCCGAGAAGTCGGTGCATCAGGCGGTGCAGGCTCTTTTCGAGAAGAACGAGGACCTGGCCCGGAAAGTCCTCGAAGAAGAAGCCACCATCAATGAGATGCAGATCGAGATCGACGACCGCGTGCTGCGTCTTCTGGCGCTGCAGCAGCCGATGGCCGTCGACCTGCGCTTCATTCTGTCGATCTCCCGCATTAATAATGACCTCGAACGCATCGGCGACCAGGCGGTGAACATCGCCCAGTCGGCGCTGCGCGTCCTGCGCCATCCGCAGGTGAAACCGTACGTCGATCTGCCGCGCATGAGCGCGCTGGCCGAAGGCATGGTGCGCGACAGCCTGAACGCGCTCGTGCAGCGCGACGCCGAACTTGCGCGCTCGGTGCTCGTTCGCGACGACGAGGTCGACCGGCTCCGCGACCAGATCTTCCGCGAGCTTCTGACCTACATGATGGAAAATTCCGCGGTCATTTTCCCCGCCTTCGAGCTGATTCTGGTGGCCAAGAACCTCGAACGCATCGGCGACCACGCCACCAATATCGCCGAGGACGTCATCTACATGGTCGCCGGCCGCGACGTCCGCCACCTGGCCCCCGACCGGCGATAGTTCGGATCTCCCGAAGAGCCGCGTCGCCCCGGCTGAAGCATGAAACCGTCCTGAGGGTGCTCCATCCGCCGGGAGACCTGCGCGGGGAAGCGTCACACGATGTCGAAGGTCTCGGGCGACAAGTGGCGCGTTTTCACAGGAGTCCGATTTTTTAACCGTCACATTTTCAGGGTGGTCGTGGCGTGGGTCCGGAGGGGATTGGGCGTGAATTTGCCTGAAAAATTGTGCACGCTTGCCGCGCGGTAGGCTAGTGGGAAAAGCGAAACTCCTGCAAGGGGATGGTCTATGTGGACTGCCCCAGCCTTTCAGAGCCGAAGGCCGGGGAACCCAAAATTCCAAGTCCAAGCCCGGGACACCTGCCTCGCCTACATGCGCATGAATCCGGTGAAAAGCGGCTTGGTCGAGGACCCGAAGGACTGGCGCTGGAGTAGCTAGTCCTTCTATCAGGGACGCGGGGCCGTTCTGATCGAGATGAACCTTGTTGAATGAAATCCCCTGCGCGGTGGACTGGAAAGCAAGAGCAAAAAGCCCCACGCTCACAAGCCGAGCGTGGGGCACCCCGAAATTCGCCGGCGAAGCCTGGGCCAAGCGCCCGAAAACCGCGACCAAAGACGCACCCTTTGCGAACAACGCAAAGAGTGCGGCACCGAAAAAACCAAGTCGTGAAACCACCCCGGGGGTACGCCACCCGCCATATTGTCGATTCATGGTGTGATTGATTGTGTTCCACAATGAACAGACATGACCGCTAGAACAAGCCTAGACTGGGGCGTCTTGAAGAAGCTAGGGAGGCCCTCAATGTCGCATTTAGTCAAAAACGGAACGGCTCCAGACAGATTGCCAGTCGCTTACTCATATTGGTACGACACGCAAGTGCTCTTGCGCATCGCCACGCCACGGAACCACAAGTTGCAGTCGGAATTGCACTGCACGATTACGGGTGAGTCGGATACGGCGGTGCACATCCGCATTGGTCAACGAGGCAGGAATATCCGCAAGGAAATGATTTTGGCCGTCGAGGAGATACCTGCTCCTCATCTGCAGTAAGGCGGAGACACTCATGAAGATGGGTTGGGAAATGCCTGGCTGGGCCCTGTTATCCAGCGCGGTTGCCACTAATTGTGATGTGTTCCTTCAAGGTAACAAACGCTGCATGGGGACTCAACAGATACTTAACCTAGTAGTACTAACCGGCTGCTGAAAAACGCAGAAATTGTGTAACGAAGCTGAGCCGGGCGCATCCAATGGCGCATGCGAGAAACGATCAGCAGCGAAATCACGTCTTCCGTTACCTGTCGCCGCGGCGTACCGCTGGCGAGGGTGGACAACCGGCGTTCGACCCCCGGTTGTCTTGACACGCCTCACTTGCCGGAATTAGCTTCAATTATTGGCCCACGCGGCCGATTTGGGGACGGCCGCAGTCCGGATAAGGAGGATGAGGATGCGTGTCTATCTTGTCGACAGGAATCTTCCGGGAATAACCAAGGAACAGCTCGCTGCGGCGCAGGCTGCGGCGATCAAGCTTGGGCAGGAAATGACCGCTCAGGGAAAGAAAGTTCGCTACATTCGGAGCACCTACGTGCCTAGCGAATCGCACGTGATGTGCATGTTCGAGGCGGAGCGGCCCGAATACGTCAAGGAACTGAACGAAACCGCGAAAATCCCGTTCACCAGCATCGTCGAAGCCGAAGACCTGAGCCCGCGCTAGGCGCGTTTCGAATATTCCTTGGGTGACCCGGGCGCCGCCCCGAATGCTTTACGGATACGGGGCGGTCCGTCCCGATGCTTTCCTGGATACGGGACGGTCCGCATTGTCAGATTGGACCGTCTCGTGAGGATCGGACCGGAGTTGCGCCCGGGGTTTTGTTCCCGGCTCTCGTGTCTTCAGATTCCACTCCGAGGTTCTAGTTTCCGAAAAACCCCGCCCTTAATCCGGATTTCTCACCAGCACCGGTTCGGGACGCGCGGAGCGCGTGCGGGGATTGCCGAGGAAGTGGAGCAAGCAGCGGATGTATGGCGAGGAAAATCCGCACCCGCAACGATGGTGTCTGGGGCAGGTGCCCCGACAGCATGTCTTCGTGGCCACTTTGCCTCTGCGCGTTCCGGGTCCTTCGCTTCGCTCAGGATGACAGTGGTTCATTTACCGCGTAGCGGTGCTGGCGGTGCAGCTCTTGTGAGAAATGCGGGCTAGTTTCCGAAAAAACCCGCCCTTAAAACCGAAGGGCGGGGCACCCGATGCGGCCGGCTTCACCCTGCTGGTGAATGCGGCAAGCAGGCTGCCGTAACCCAGCCGCCGGAGTCATTTCATCACACCCTCTTGCCGTCGGCATGCCGGATGGCGTATAAGCGGCCGAACTGTGTTTGGCCATGGCCGCGCATACCGAAACGCGACAGACCGCTCGGGCGCCCGCCGGCGCCTCTGCCCGGTTGTGGAATCCCGATCTGGCCGCTGTGCCTGCCGACCGGCGTTCGTGGGGCACCTACAATTACACCGCGCTCTGGGTGTCGATGAGCGTCAATATCCCCACCTACATGCTGGCGAGCGGGATGATCGCCGGCGGCATGGATTGGCGGCAGGCGCTGTTCACCGTTTTCCTGGGCAACATGATCGTGCTGGTGCCGATGCTGCTCAACGCGCATGCGGGGGCGCGCTACGGAATTCCGTTTCCGGTGTTCGCGCGGGGATCGTTCGGGGTGCTCGGGGCGAATGTGCCGGCGATGCTGCGGGCACTGGTGGCCTGCGGATGGTTTGGGATTCAGACGTGGATTGGAGGCGAGGCGGTGAACGTGCTGCTTGCGGCGCTCGTGCCGGGTTGGAACCATCCCTGGCTTTGCTTTTTCGGTTTCTGGCTGCTGAATCTGGCGGTGATCGTTCGCGGTATCGAGACGGTGCGCTGGCTGCAGGGCGTGAGCGCTCCGCTGCTCGTGGCGCTGGGCGCTGCGATGCTCTACTGGGCGTATCGGCATGCGGGCGGGTTCGGGCCGATGCTCGCAACGCCGTCGAAATTCCACACGTTCGGGGAATTCTTCCGCTTTTTTGTGCCTTCGCTCACGGGCGTTGTGGCTTTCTGGGCCACCGTGGCGCTGAACATTCCCGATTTCACGCGCTATGCCCGCGGACAGAAGGAACAGATGCTTGGCCAGGCGCTCGGCTTGCCGACCACGATGACGTTTTATGCCTTCATCGGCATTGCGGTGACTTCGGCGACAGTCGTCGTTTTCGGCCACGCGATCTGGGATCCGGTGCAGGTGCTCAGCCGGCTGGGCAATCCTTGGGCGGTGGTTGTGGCGATGGTGGGGTTGCTGGTGGCGACGCTGAACGTGAACGTGGCGGCCAACGTCGTTTCTCCCTCAAACGATTTCTCGAATCTTTGGCCGCGGCGAATCAGCTTCCGGATGGGCGGAGTGATCACGTGTGTGGTGGGCCTCGCGATGAAGCCGTGGAAGCTGCTCGAGAGCTACGGGACCTACATCACGGGGTGGCTGGTCGGCTATTCGAGTTTCCTCGGGCCGATTGCCGGGGTCCTGATCGCCGATTACTACGTGCTGCGGAAGAAAATCATGTTGCCCGAGGACCTTTATCAGCGCGGCGGGTTCTATGAATTTTCGCGCGGGGTGAACTGGCGGGCGGTCGCGGCGCTGGTTGCGGGGATTCTGGTTGCGCTCGCGGGTCTTGCGGCTCGGCCGTTCGCGGGGCCGGGGCATGCGGATTGGGTGAGAGGAGTTGCAGGAGTCGTGGGGCGCTTCTACGACTACGCGTGGTTCGTTGGCTTTGGCGTGTCGTTTTTCGTCTACCTACTGTTGATGCGGGGCGGGCGTACTGCGGCGAAATAAGAGAAGCTCACCGCAGAGGCGCAGAGAACGCGGAGGGAACGCAGAGAAAACCTTCCAGTCGTGATTCAACGATCATGGACCGTGACCTCAGGGCTTTCTCTGCGCCCTCTGCGTCTCGGCGGTGAGTTTCTTATCCTTGATTATTTCCCTTGTTCCAGATATCTGCGGATTTGGCGGAGGACGGCGAGGAACATGGGCTTGGTGAGGCGGCCTGTGAAGGTGTTTTGCTGGCTGGGGTGGTAGGCGGCGAAGAGGCGGGGGAGATCGCCCGGGAGTTGATAGCTGGCGCCGTGGCCGAAGGGATAGGGCGCGAGGCTTTTAATCAGGCCGCGCTCCTTGAGCATGGACAGGTAGCCACGCAGCGCGATGCCGCCGAGCGCGAGGACGGCTTGCGGCTGGATGAAATCAAATTCGCCTATGAGATAGGGGCGGCAATTCAGGATCTCGGAAGGCAGCGGTTTATTGGCTGGGGGCGCGCAGCGGCAAACGGCGGTGATGAAAAGGTTGGTGAGGCGCAGGCCGTCGTCGCGGTCGATCGAGGTGGGCTGATTGGCGAAGCCGGCCTGGTAAAGGCAATCGTAGAGGAAATCGCCGGAGCGGTCGCCGGTGAACATTCGGCCGGTGCGGTTCCCGCCGTGCGCGGCCGGAGCGAGGCCGACGACGATGAGTTCGGCCGAGGGATCGCCGAAACCGGGGCTCGGCTTGCCCCAGTAGACTGAATCCCGAAACGCCCGCCGGCGCGTCCGTGCCACCTGTTCGCGATAGCGAACCAGACGCGGGCACTTCCGGCAGTTCACCACGCGCTCCTCGAGCACCGGAAGTGTCTCAAACTGTTCGTTTTTCCGCTTCTTCGGCACGGCCCCAAAGAATACCGCAAAATGCCTTTCAGCATGCGAAAAGCGCCGTAGAACCGCGGTGAATTGCACGGCGTGGAAGGAAGGTCGTAAAATTGAAGTTGTCAGGGGTGGTGCAGCCCCTGAGGAATTGGTGCCGCGAAAGGGAAAGGGCGGCGCCATCGACGAGCGAACCTGAAAACCCTTGTGTCGAACCTGATCCAGTTAGGGACATCCGATCCCACAGTCCAGGTGCCGGTGAGCATCGCCGTCCCTGAAGTCGAGAAGGGAGTTGGCTGCGATTTCGACAGCTACCTGCTCTCGCCCGACGGCTCGTGGGACGAGCGGATCGCCGGCGCCAAAGAGCGGCTTGGCGATCGCGTGGTGATCCTCGGCCACCACTACCAGCGGGATGAGGTGGTGAAATTCGCGGATTTCCGCGGTGATTCGCTGAAACTCTCGCAGCAGGCGGCCGACACCGACGCCGAGTACATCGTTTTCTGCGGCGTGCATTTCATGGCGGAAAGCGCCGATGTTCTGCGCCGCCCGCACCAGGTGGTGGTGCTGCCGGATCTGGGCGCGGGCTGCTCGATGGCCGACATGGCCGAGATCGGGCAGGTGGAGACTTGCTGGGAAGAGTTGCGCGCGGCCGGAATCGATCGCGTGGTTCCGATCACCTACATGAATTCGACGGCGGCGATCAAGGCTTTCACGGGCCGCCAGGGCGGCGCCGTTTGCACCAGCTCGAACGCGAATGCGGTGATGCGCTGGGCATTCGAGCGCGGCGAACGCGTTCTGTTTCTGCCGGACGAGCACCTCGGCCGTAACACGGCCGTCGCGTTGGGCATCGAACCTGGCCGCATGGTCGTCTGGGACCCGGCGAAGGAGCTGGGCGGAAATGACGAGCAGGCGCTCGCCCGCGCCCGCGTAATCTTGTGGAAGGGCTACTGCTCGGTGCATCAGAGGTTTCAGCCGGAACACGTCGACCGCGTGCGCGCGGCGTATCCTGGCATTCGCGTGATCGTGCATCCGGAATGCCGCATGGACGTCGTGCAAAAGGCCGACGTCGTCGGTTCCACCGAAAAAATCATCCAGGCCGTGCGCGCGGCCGGCCCCGGGACCTCCTGGGCGATCGGCACGGAGATTCATCTGGTGAACCGGCTGGCGCAGGAGTTGCCGGAGCAGCAGATCGTGTCGCTCGATCCGCACGTGTGCGTGTGCACGACGATGTTCCGGATCAGCCCGCAGCACCTGGCCTGGGCGCTCGAGAACCTTGCCGAAGACCGCGTGGTGAACCGCATCGAAGTGGATCGGGACACGCGAGAGTGGGCACGCGTGGCGCTGGGGCGTATGCTGGAGTTGCGATAAGCGCATGAGCGAGAGCCCCAATCCGAAGCAGTTCACGCTCGACGAAGCCGAGCAGGCGCGCCGGTCGATCGAGCCGATGCTCGCCGATGCCCTCGAGCATCGGCGCGTCGCGCTCGAATTCGAGCGCCAGCTCTCCGGACTCGCCCAGCGAATCCAGCTTTCCGGCGGCCTCGCGGTCAGCTCGGACAGGGCGCGCGAGCTGCGCCAGGGCTTCGACGGCGCCACCGAAAAAATCCAGGCAGCGGTCGAACAGATCGAGTCGGTCGGCTGCACGGTGAAGAATCTCGATGTCGGCCTGATCGACTTTCCCGGCCGGCTGAACGGCGAGGACGTGTTCTGGTGCTGGCGCTTGGGCGAAGACCGCATCCGGTTCTGGCATCGCCAAAGCGAAGGCTTCGCCGGCCGCAAGCCGATCTCGCCCGGAGATGCCGGCGCCGTTCCGCCCGTCCAATAGAAAAGCGCGTGCGGCACGCGGCAGACGCGGACCCCGGCGCGAAGCGCTGCCTGACGCCTTCGACACCGGCAACCGGGGCCCGGAACCATTTCACAACGCAGAACACGGAGGTCCGCGGAGAGCCTCTGTCGACTTCCGTGTTTCCTCCGCGATCTGCGTGGTAATGTTCTTTGGTAATGGCAGTCGGGAGCCGCGGCTGGGCCCCCGTGCGTGGCGTCCTGACGAAGACCGGTTTCCCATCGAGGCCCGGCCCGCCCGAGCGAAACATCAAAGGGAGGAAGTTTGACACCACAAGAGAACCGCCTGAAGGATTCCCGCAGTCCCTACCTGCAATCGGCGGCGCAACAACCGGTGGATTGGTACGAGTGGGGCGAGGAAGCGTTCGAGCGCGCTCGAACGGAAGACAAACCGGTACTGCTCGATATCGGGGCGGTGTGGTGCCACTGGTGTCACGTCATCGACCGGGAAAGCTACGACAATCCCGAAATCGCCGGCCTCATCAATCGGCTGTTCATCCCGGTCAAGGTCGATCGCGACGAGCGGCCCGATATTGACGCGCGCTACCAATCGGCCATCGGCGCTCTCGCCGGACAGGGCGGCTGGCCGCTGACCGCCTTCCTCACGCCCGACGGCCGGCCGTTTTTCGGCGGCACGTATTTTCCGCCCGATGACGCGATGGGCAGGCCGGGATTCAAGCGCGTGCTCGGAGCGGTGGCGCAGGCCTGGCAAGGGCGCCGGTCGGAGATCGAGTCGACGGCGGGCGCGCTGGCCGAGGCCGTGGCGAAAGCCGAAGCGGTGGGCGGCGCGCGCGGAAGCATCGACGCCGCGAACATCGACGCCATCACCGAGCAGAGCACGCGGCTCTTCGATTTCGCGAATGGCGGCTTCGGCCAGGCGCCGAAATTCCCGCATCCCACCGCGCTCGATCTGCTGCTCGAACGACATCAGGCCACGCGGGAGAAGCAGTTTTTGAGCGTGGCCGAAACCACGCTCGAGAAAATGGCCCGCGGCGGCGTCTACGACCAGTTGGCCGGCGGCTTTCACCGCTATTCGGTCGACGAGCGCTGGCACGTTCCGCACTTCGAGAAGATGATCTACGACAATTCCGAACTGCTGCGGAACTACGTCCACGCCTTCCAGATCACCCGAAATCCGCTGCTGCGCCACACCGCCGAAGGCATCCTGGCCTGGACCGGCAGCGTCCTCTGCGATCCCGACCGCGGGGGCTTTTTCGCCAGCCAGGACGCTGACTTTTCGCTCGAGGACGACGGCGACTATTTCACCTGGACGCGGGAGGAAGTGCGCCAGGCGCTCGGCGAAGACGAAGCCCGCGCGATCGAGCTGTTTTACGACGTCGGCGAAACCGGCGACATGCACCACAATCCCGCGAAGAACGTTCTCCACGTCGCAACCGAGCCCGCCGAAGCGGCGAACCGGCTTGGCGTCACCGAGGCCGAATTCCGCGAGCGACTCGACCGGGCAAAGGTGAAGCTTTACGGCGCGCGCCTCTCGCGCCCCACGCCGAAAATCGACACCACCGTCTACGTCGGCTGGAACGCGATGATGGTCTCGGCCTGGCTCGACGCGGCCACCGCGCTCGGCCGTCCCGACTGCCGCGAATTCGCCTTGAAAACCCTCGATCGCCTGCTGGCCGAGGGCTGGGACGACCAGAACGGGTTTCGCTCATTTCCTGGGCGCGCCGCGAACCATGGGCCTTCTCGACGATCACGTCTATCCGGGCCTCGCGCTGCTCGACGCCTTCGAACTGACGGTCGATCGCCGCTATTTCGACGCCGCGCGCCGCGCCGCCGACCGCCTGCTTGCCCGCTTCTACGATCGCGAGAACGGCGGGTTTTTCGACCGGCCTGACGACGCGCCGCCGCTCGGCGGCTTCAACATCCGGCGCAAGCCGTTCCAGGATTCCCCCACGCCCGGAGCGAACTCCGGCGCGGCGATCCTGCTCGACCGTCTGTTCGATTACACGGGCGACGCTCGCTATGGCCAGGCGGCCGAGCGCACGCTCGAGGCCTTCAGCGGCGTGATCGGCACGTACGGCATGTTTGCCGCGAGCTACGGTCTGGCGCTCGTCGTTCACACGCGCCGGCCGCTCGAGGTTGTCATCACCGGCAAGGCCGGCGATCTGGCCGCCTACGAACTCGAGCGCGCCGCGCACGGTGTTTTCCGGTACGCGAAGGCGGTGCTGCGCGTGACGCCGGAGTCGATCGCGGCGCTGCCGCCGGCCCTGGCCGAAACGCTCGGGCACTTGCGGGCGGACGAACCGCAAGCGCTCGTCTGCGTTCAGAACAGCTGCCATCCGCCGGTAACGACGGCGGCTGACTTGGCCGCGCTTCTGGTGCACGCGGGAGCCGCGGCGGCGAACTGAGCGGGCGGGAGATTCTATCTGGCACGGTGCCGCCCTCCCGACGCGTCGGGATGAATTCCGGGCGGCGCTACGGCGAGCGAAAGGCCGGCGGAGTTGGGGAGGGCGCGGTGATCGCACGCATTTGGCATGGGCGCACGCGCGCGGCCGATGCGGCCGCGTATCGGGAATACGTCGAGCGAACGGGAATCCCGGACTACCGAGCGACGCCTGGCAACCGCGGCGCGTGGGTGCTTGTCCGCATCGAAGGCGACGTGGCGCATTTCCTCACGCTCTCTTTTTGGGACAGTCTCGATGCGGTGCGCGCGTTCGCCGGCGAGGACGTCGAGAAGGCCCGCTACTACGAAGAAGACAAGAAGTACCTGCTCGAATTCGAGCCGGCGGTCACGCACTACGAAGTCTCCGGCGCCTGAGCCGCTGAGAATTTATTCGCAAGCGGGCCGCGCGGACAGCTAGAATGCGAGACCGGACTCCAACATGATCCCTCTACTCCTATTTGTGGCAGCAGCGGCCGTCGCCCTTCACGCCCTTTGGGCGCAAAAGCGCGGCCGATTCGATCCCGTCGTTCTCGTTGGCGACACGATTGCAGCCGTGGGCCTCCTCATCCTTGTCGTTGAAGGATCGAGTTTTTTCCTCGATTACTCCTGGTGGAAAGAACTCGGGCAGCGGCAAACGTTCTGGCAGTACGTTCGCATCCGCTGGGAGCCGCAGACGGCGGCGGTGGTGCTGGGCTTCCTTGTGCTCGCGGCGGCGCTGCGTCTGGGCCGCCGGCACAGCGTGACGGCGCTGCCGCGGACGCGGCTGTTTTCCTGGCTCGGGCATGCGGCGGCGCTGGCGGTGAGTTTTTTCCTGGCGGTGAACCTGATCGATCCGTGGCGGGTGGCGCTGTGGATGGGCAGCCGCGACACCGGGCTCTACCGCGATCCCCTCTTCGGACACAGCCTCACCTTCTATCTCTTCCGCCTGCCCTTCTACCGGATGATTTTCACCTGGGCAGGTTTCCTGCTGGTGCTGGCTCTGGTTTTCTACGGAGTCACGGTGGGACTGGGCGCTTCGGGCGAGCGGCTCGACGCGCTGCGCGAGCAACTGGAAGCGCGAGCGCGCGGTTTCCGGATTCCGTCGCCGCCGGCGGGGCCGATGCTCGCCGACTTCGCCGGCCTTGCGCGCGTGGGCGCGGTTCTGTTGCTGGTGCTCTATGCGGTGAGCCGGATCTTTGCCCGCTACGACCTGCTCTACTCCAACCACGATTTCCTCTATGGAGCCGATTACGTCGACGCCCGCGTCGGTGTGCCGCTCATCTGGGCGCAGGTTGTGGCGGCGTCAGGGCTCGCGCTGCTCGTCTTGTTCTTGCGTGGCCGGCGGCGCCGGCGCTGGACGATTCCGGGACAATGGCCGGCGCTGCGGGCGCTGGGGATCGGGCCGGAGCTGGTCGCCGGATTCATGGCAATCGTCATCCTGCCGCCAATCATCACCTCGGCGGTGCACAGCATTTACGTTCGCCCGAACGAGCTGACCTTGGAGCGCCCGTATATCGTGGACCACATCGCCGCCACGCGCAGCGCCTACGGAATCGAACAGAACGCGAAGGAGGAGGAGTTCAGCCCGCGCCAGGACACCACCTTCAATCTGGCCCAATTCCCCGATACCGCCGACAACATCCGCCTCTGGGACTGGCGGCCCTTCCAGGACAACATCACGCAGCTCCAGGCGCTGCGCCCCTATTACGATTTTCCCGATGTCGATCTGGACCGTTACGACATCAACGGCGAGAAGCGACAGGTGATGATCGCCGCGCGCAGCCTGAATACGAATCTGTTGCCGGACTCGGCGCAAACCTGGGTCAATCTCCACCTCGAGTACACCCACGGCTACGGCGCCGTCGCCGGCCTGGTGAACGAAGCGAGCGGGGAAGGCGAGCCGCAGCTCATCCTCCAGAACGCGCCTCCGGAAACCAAGGTGCCCCGGTTCCGGATGACCCGCCCGCAAATCTATTTCGGCGAGCAAACCGACCGCTGGGTCTTCGTGGATACCAGCCAGCCGGAGTTCGATTACCCGCGCGGCGAGGACAACGCCTACAACACCTATGACGGCAGCGCCGGCATTCCGATGCCGAACCTGGGCACTCGGCTGCTCGCGGCGATCGCCGAAAATGACACCAACATGCTGCTGACCGAGTACCTGACGCCGAAGTCGAAGCTGTTGCTGCACCGGCAGATCGTGCGGCGGGTCCAGCGATTGGCGCCGTTCCTGGTGCTCGACCCCGATCCCTATCTGGTGGTGGACCGCTCGGGACGCCTGTTCTGGATGCTCGATGCGTACACGGTTTCCGATCGCCATCCCTATTCCGAGCCGGTGGACCTGGGCGACCGCGAGATCAACTACATCCGCAACAGCGTGAAGATCACCGTGGACGCCTACAACGGCACGGTGCATTTTTACGTCTTCGACGAGAAGGATCCGGTGCTCGCGGCCTACCGCCGCGTCTTCCCCCAGCTTTTCCTCCCCCGCTCGGCGATGCCGAGCGACCTGGTGAACCATATCCGCTACCCGGAACTACTCTTCAGCACCCAGGCCGAGATCTACCGCATCTACCACATGACCGACCCGCGGGTCTTCTACAACAAGGAAGACCAGTGGGACATCGCGAAGCAGGTGGTGACGCAGGGCCAGACCGAGGAGACGCAGCCCTACTACGTGATGATGCAGTTGCCCGGAACGCAGAAGGCTGACTTCGTTTTGATGCTTCCGTTCACCAGCCATAACCGCGACAACCTGATCGCGTGGATCGCGGCGCGCTGCGATCCGGAACATTACGGCCAGATCCTGTTTTACCGGCTGCCGAAAGATCAGCTGATCTACGGCCCGCTGCAGATCCAGAGCCGCGTGGACCAGAATCGGGATATCAGCAAGGACCTGAGCCTGTGGAATCAGCAGGGAAGCCGGGTGATTCGCGGCACGACGCTGGTGTTGCCGGTGGGCAATACGTTCGTCTACGTCGAGCCCATCTACATCCAGGCCACCCAGGCGCGCCTGCCGGAATTGAAGAAAGTGGTGCTGGCCGCTGGGAATCGGATCGTCTACGCGGATAATTTGTCCGAGGCCATCGCGCAACTGGCGCAGCCGGAAGCGGGGACCACGCCGGTCGCGGCAGCCGCAGCTCCGGCGCCCGCCGGCGCATCGCCGCCCGCCGCCGGTATCGCGGCGATTCCAGCCGGCGTGCTCGAAAGCATCGAGCAGCACATGAAAAACTACGAAAAGTTTACCGCCGCGGGACAACTGGCGCAGGCGGGGCAGGAACTCGAGGCGATTCGAAAGGAAACCCAGGACGCGCTCGCCAAGTCGCGCCCACCCAAATCCCCGGGCGCCCCGGCGAAGCCGGTCCAGCCGAAGCAGCCGCGCCGGCCGAGATGACCGCAGAAACCGGGCCACGGCCCGGCGGCGCGGCAGGGTTCGGGGTAGAATAGAAAAGTTCAGAGCGAAGCGAAAGCAAGCGAAAATCCGTACCGAGAGGCAAGCCATGGCTTTGAGAGACACCTGGATCAGGGAGCGGCTGGCGGAAGGAGTCGCGCGGGGCGATGAGAACGTCACGCAGATGCATTACGCGCGCATGGGCGTCATCACGGAAGAGATGAAATACGTCGCCACGCGCGAGAAACTCTCCCCGGAGCTGGTTCGCGACGAAGTGGCCCGCGGCCGCGCCATCATTCCCGCCAATATCCGCCACGTGAACCTCGAGCCGATGGGCATCGGCGTCGCGTTCAAGTGCAAGATCAACGCCAACATCGGCAATTCGGCCACCACGTCGAATATCGCCGACGAGCTGCAAAAGCTGCACGTCGCCGTCCACTACGGCTCGGACACCGCCATGGATCTTTCGACCGGCGGCGACATCCCGACGATCCGCCAGGCGATCATCGATCATTCCCCGATTCCGATCGGCACCGTGCCGATCTACGAAGCTGTCACCCGCGTGCGCCGGATGGAAGACGTCACGCCTGAGTTGATGCTCGAGGTGATCGAGGAGCAGGCGCAGCAGGGCGTCGACTACATGACGATCCATGCCGGCGTGCTGCGCGAGTTCCTGCCGATGGTGCGCAATCGCGTCACCGGCATCGTCAGCCGCGGCGGCGCTCTTTTGGCGCAGTGGATGAGCTATCACCACCGCGACAATTTCCTCTACGAGCGTTTCACCGACATCTGCAAGATCTTCCGCAAATACGACGTCAGCTTCTCACTTGGCGACGGCCTGCGGCCGGGTTCGCTGGCCGACGCCTCCGACGAAGCGCAGTTTGCCGAGCTGCGCGTGCTCGGTGAACTGGCGAAAAAAGCCTGGGAATACGACGTTCAGGTGATGATCGAGGGCCCGGGCCATATCCCGATGGACCAGATCGAGCTGCAGGTGAAGAAAGAGATGGAGATGTGCCACGAGGCGCCGTTCTATACGCTCGGCCCGCTCGTTACCGACATCGCGCCCGGCTACGACCACATCACCAGCGCGATCGGCGCCGCCATGATCGGCTGGCACGGCGCGGCGATGCTGTGCTACGTGACGCCGAAGGAGCACTTGGGCCTTCCGAACGCCGATGATGTGCGCCAGGGCATCATCGCCTACAAAATCGCCGCTCACGCCGCCGACGTCGCCCGCCATCGCCCCGGCGCGCGCGACCGCGACGACGCCTTGAGCTACGCCCGTTTCCTTTTCGACTGGGAGAAACAATTCGATCTTTCGCTCGATCCCGAGACGGCGCGCTCGATGCACGACGAGACGCTCGCCGATCCTTATTACAAGGAAGCGAAGTTCTGCTCGATGTGCGGGCCGAAGTTCTGCTCGATGAACGCGACGCAGATCGCCGATGCCTACGCCGGCCAGACGCAGGAGGAGCGGCAGCAGCGCTTCGTGCAGTTGCTGGCCAAGGTGGATTTGCCGGTAGTTGCCCCGGTGAATGTACCGGAGGAATCGGCGGTCGAATCGCCCGAACCCTCGCCGGCGAAGTCGTCCTGAGCGCGGAGGAACAATTCGAGGGCCGACAGCGAACTTTTGGCTGTCCGGCTGCGTAGCTAGAGGGTAGAAGGTCCTGTCGCCGTGGACCGGGTGGGAGAGGATGCGCCGCCATGACGTTCCTTCTGCTGGGAACCCTGTTGTACTTTTTGCCCACGATCGTCGGGCACAACAGGCACAACGCCGGAGCCATCTTCCTGTTGAACCTGCTGCTTGGCTGGACCGTGGTCGGCTGGGTAATCGCGATGGTGTGGGCGTGCTCGTCCGATGTTCGCGTCCCGGTTGTCGTAGTCGCCGGTCCCGGGCGATTCTGCACTCAGTGCGGGGCGCTGAGCGGCGCCGGAGCGCGATACTGCTCCGCCTGCGGCAGGATGGTCTGAATCCTTCTTCGAAGAAGCCCCTCGGCTGACCTGTCCCGCACCTCTCCACTACACGACAGGTTACGACAAGCCTGCCATTAGGCATTGCATGCGTTAAGTCCTTTGATATACTCGCGGCGCATTCCTCGGAGGGTGCCAAATGCCCATTGCCTTGGTGCTTCTCGCGATCGTTGCTCTATTCGCACTCCTTGTGGTTGCCGGCTCATTTTTCACCGTCCCCACTTCCCAGGCGGCTGTCCTGCAGAGGTTCGGCAAGTTCCTGCGCGTGGCCACCGCCGGGCTGAATTTCAAGCTGCCGATTCTCGACACGATCGCCTCGCGCATCAACCTGCGTGTGCAGCAACTGGACATGGAAATCGAGACGAAGACTAAGGACAACGTCTTCGTGCGGATACCCGTTTCCATCCAGTACCTCGTCATGCCGGACAAGGTCTATGAGGCGTTTTACAAGCTCAACGATCCCACGCAGCAGATTCAATCGTTCGTCTTCAACGTGATCCTTGGTCACGTGCCCAAGATGAATCTGGACGAAGCCTTTTTGCAGCAGGCGGACATTGCGATGGCGGTGAAATCCGAGTTGGACGTGATCATGGCGGATTTTGGCTATTCCATCACCAAGGCGCTCGTCACCGATATCAAGCCGGACGACAAGGTGAAGGCGGCGATGAACGACATCAACGCCGCGCAGCGCGAGCAGGTGGCGGCGAGCGCCCGCGGCGAAACCGAAAAAATCCTCAAGGTGAAACAGGCGGAAGCGGACGCGGAAAGCAAGGCGCTGCAAGGCCAGGGCATCGCCAATCAGCGCAAGGCGATCATTTCCGGCCTGCAGGAGTCCGTGGAGTTGTTCCAAAAGAGCGTGCCAGGCGCCACTCCCTCCGACGTCCTGACCTTGGTGATGATGACGCAGTACCTGGACACGCTGAAGGAAGTGGGCGCGAACTCGCGCAGCAACACCATCATGGTGCCCCACTCGCCGGGCGGCCTTTCTGAATTCTTCAACGAACTCCGCAACGCCGTCATTCTCGGCATGGAGACGGCGCAAGCATCTGGGGCCGCGCCTCCATCCTCTGCACGGCCCGACGGTCCCGGTGGCCCGCTGCAAGCCTAGGCCACCTTCACACTTCGGCGCCCCGCAAAGAGTCTGTATGGCACTCCGTTTTTCGTAAGGGCACGGCTTCACAGGTTGCGGAAAAAGTCCTGTTGGGCAGCTTCAGGGACTAAACCGGATTTCTCACCAGCACCGGCTCGAGACGCGCGGAGCGCGCACGGGGATTGCCGAGGAAGTGGAGCAAGCAGCGGATGTATGGCGAGGAAAATCCGCACCCGCAACGATGGTGTCTGGGGCAGGTGCCCCGACAGCATGTCTTCGTGGCCACTTTGCCTCTGCGCGTTCGGGGTCCTTCGCTTCGCTCAGGATGACAGTGGTTAATTTACCGCGAAGCGGTGCTGGCGATGCAGCTCTTGTGAGAAATGCGGGTTAGGGCCATGCTTTCCAGTTACCACACAGACTCTCAGATGCTCCCGCCTATGCAATAATTTCAGTCGAATGCGCCAGCTGTCGGTGGAAGCAGAGATCACGGGAGGGTCAAAGGAATGGAAGTACCAGCACGCGACGAGAAGCTTCGCCTGGAATTCAATCGCTGGGCCGCCGAAGGCAAGGGCAAGGGCATGGAGCACGACCATCTGCCCATCACCCTGCCGATGCTCGAGCGGATGCAGCTCCGGCCGGACGAGAAGTTGCTCGACGTCGGTTGCGGCAGTGGCTGGCTGGTTCGACTGATCGCCAGGCTCCTGCCGCAGGGTCGCGTCGCCGGCATCGACGTTTCCGACGAGATGATCCGCCAGGCGCGCGAGGCGAACGCGGGTGAAGAGCGCGTGCGCTTCGAGGTCGGCGCGGTCGATCACCTTCCTTTTCCCGACGCGACGTTCACGCGCGTCGTCTCGATTGAATCGGCCTACTACTGGCCCGATCCTGCGGCGGGGCTGCGCGAGATCGGGCGCGTCACGGCTCCCGGCGGCTCGGCCTGGATTCTGATCAATTATTACCGCGACAATCCCGAATGCCATCAGTGGGCGCCGCTCCTGCCGCCGACGCATCTGCTCTCGGCCGACGAGTGGGCTGAACTGTTTCGCCAGGCCGGTTTCGGCGACGTTCACCACGACCGCATTCCCGATCCCACGCCCACGCCGGAGGAATACGCCGGGCGCTGGTTCCGCGACGCGGCGCAACTTCGCCGCTTTCGCGCCGAAGGCGCGCTGCTCGTCTACGGCACGAAACCTGCTGTATAGCTCGCTCAGGGTCCTTTCAAATCCAGGATTGACTTCGTACCGCCTCGCTCCTAGACTGCCCTTAAAGGGGTGAGCTTCCCGCCAACTCCCCGTCCGGGGGCAGCGATGAGAGTGAATTGTCATCTTCTTTCTTTGGCCGTGCTCTTTTCATTGGTGCTGATTTCTCCCGCGAAAGCGCAGAAGCGCGAGAAACCTCCGACGACAACGACAACAATCCCGTCCAGCCCCGTAATCAGCTTCGGCTCCATTGACGTGGAGGTGTACCCGGGGGCGGGCACTATATTCGGCAGCAGACCGAGCGTTGAGATCACGGCAGGTGGCTTCGACGACAGTCCGGTGCTCAGCGTGCCGGAAGAGATCAGCCAGAACCAATGGAGATTCCGGGGATTGCAGGTGGGAATGGGATACGAGATCGTCGTCCAAGCGAAAGGCTATCAAACGCAGCGGGAATACGTCATGCTGACCGGAACCAACAACGCCACCGCTCAAGTCCAGGTATATCTGATTCCGAACGGACAGCCGGCGGATAGGTTTCCACGGCCACCAGGCAATTTCGTGCTCGCGCCGCGGGCGCAGCACGAGGTGGACCAGGCGATTAAAGACCTGAAAGCCTCGAAGACTTCCTCGGCGCGCAAGCACCTGGAAAAGGCCCTGAAAATGGCTCCCAGCCATCCAGGCGTGATCTATCTGATGGGATTGAGTTACCTCGGCGACCACGAGACAGACAAGGCCATTCCCTATCTCGAAAAGTCGTTGTCGATCGATCCGAGCCAATTGCCGCCGCGCTTGGCGCTTGCCACCGTGCGTTACCGGCAAGGCAATTATTCCGCCGCGATCGATTTGCTCAAGGATGCGTCCGGGAATGGGCCCGGCGCCTGGGAGGTGCAGTGGATTCTGGCCGCCTCCTATCTGCGAGTGAAGAACTACGAAGAGGCGCGCCGGCATGCCGAGGAATCGTTGAAAGCAAACAAGAAGGAAGCGCGCGGCGTGCGGCTGATTCTCGGCGAGGCGCTGGCCGGACTCGACCGGCGTCAGCAGGCGATCAAGGAGTTGGAGACTTTCTTGAAAGAGAATTCGCACAATCCCGAAACGGCCAAGGTGCGCGCGATGCTGGAGAAGTTGCGCCAACCGGCTCCGCCGTCGCCCGAGCCGGCGGTCGCAAGCTCCGAGCCGCCGGCCGCGAGCGAACCCGCGAAATTGGCCGGCAGGAACGCCGCCGAGGTGAACTTCCGGGCCGGAGCGAGCGCCGACTCGCGAACTACGCCGCCGCCGGCCGTCGTGCCTGCCGTGTCGCCCGCGCCACCGTCCGCGGTCCCTCGGAATGAGAACTGGGCGCCGCCCGATGTCGACGTGCTCAAGCCGCGAATCATTTCGAACAAGGCGTGCCCGCTGCCTTCATTGCTGAAGCGCGCAGGCAAGGCCACGGTCGCGTGGGTGAAGGATCTGCAGGAATTCACGGCCACTGAGGAGTATCAATCGGCCGAGATCAGACATCACGGACAAGTGGCGAAACCGTTCGAGAAGAAATTCGAATACCTGGTGTTCATTGACAAGCCCCGGCCTCATATGTTTTCCGTCAATGAGATGCGCAGGCCGGAGCCGAACCTGGCCGACATGGGAGCGCCGGTTGTCGCGCTTGGGAGTCCGGCGCTGGCCCTGGTGTTTCATCCCGTCTACGCGCACGATTACATCTGGTCCTGCGAGGGACTGGGCCAATGGAATGGCCAGCCGGCATGGATCGTCCGCTTCGCTCAGCGTACCGACCGGCCCACGACCACCCTGCAGAGTTTCGAAAACCCAAACGGCAGCCTGCTGCTCGCGCTCAAGGGCATCGCCTGGCTTTCGGAGAAGGGCGACCACGTGATGCATCTGGAAACCGATCTGGTGAAGCCGATGCCGACGATCCATCTCGAACGGCAGCATTTCTCGATCGACTATGAGCGGGTTGCGTTCCGCTCGCATCCGGTGAAGTTGTGGCTGCCGGAGAGCGTCGATTTATACATCACGTTCCACGGCCACTCGTACCACAACTATGCCCACTACTCGCATTTCCTTCTGTTCTGGACCGGCGCCGACGAAATGATCGGCTCGGTGAAGCAGAACCATCCGCAGCGCTGAGGCCATCGCCTTCGGGGTTCCTACTCTTCGCGCAGAGCCAGCATCGGATCCACCCGCATCGCGCGCAGCGCCGGCAAGGCGCACGCCGCGAGCGCCACGACGGCCGGCTCCCCCGCGACGCCGGAACAGTTTCGCGACGGTCGCGTGCCGTTCGTCTGCGGCACCAAACTATGGTGGGCCCATCGGCAGTGGCTGTAAACTCCATGATTGACATCGAAAGACCTCGCTCCTAGACTGCCTCTTACGGGCGTGCTCCCCGCCTCACCTCCCCGTTCGGGGGTAGCGATGACGTCGAAATTGCGTCTTCTTTCTTTGGCTGCGCTCTTTTCATGGTTGCTGGTTTCTCCTGCGAAAGCGCAGCAGAAGCAGGGTCCTCCGACGCAACCCAACATCGGCCTCGGCCAAAACACCGGCTCCATGGCCAACAACGGCTCCATCACCGTCCAAGTGTTCCCCGCAGCGGGCAAAGTTTTCGAGAACGGCGACCCACAAGTCGCGATCACGACCAGCCTAAACGGTCCGGTGATGGTTGTGCCGGAACGGCTCAGCCAGGACGAATGGATGTTTCAAGGCCTGCAGGCTGGGGTCGACTACATGATCCAAGTGCGAGCCAAAGGCTATCAAGCCCGGATGGAGCCTGTCGCGCTTTCCACCGCCGGAGAGGCCAACGCTCGCATCAGCATCTACATGATCCCGAAAGGGAGTTCGGAAGAAACCTTTCAACCGCCGCCAGGCCATTTCCTGCTCTCGCCGCAGGCGCAGCACGAGATGCAGGAGGCGATCAAGTACCTGAAATCCTCAAAGACTTCCCAGGCACGTGAACACCTGACAAAAGCGCTGAAAATGGCTCCCCGCGAACCCCGCTTGAATTATCTGATGGGATGGAGCTATATGCACGACCACGAAACCGCCAAAGCCATTCCGTACCTCGAAAAAGCGGTGTCGATCGAGCCCGGCGACGTGGCCGCGCTGCAGTCGCTTGGCATTGCGCACTACGAGCAGGGCGATTACCAGGGATCGATTGACATGCTCGGCAAGGCGGTCGCCCAAGGGCTCTCTTCCTGGCAGGCGCAGTGGATTTTGGCCGCTTCCTATCTGCGCGTGAAAAACGATGAACAGGCGCGCCAGCATGCTGAAGAAGCTCTCAAAATTGATATTAAGAAAGCCAGCCGCGTGAATCTGATCCTGGGAGAAGCACTGGCCGAACTCGGTCTCCGGCAGCAGGCCATCGAGGCGTTCCATTCCTTCTTGAAGGAAAATTCGCACGATCCTGAAGCACCCAAGGTGCGCGCAATTGTGGAAAGGCTGCGCCAACCGGCTCCGGCATCGCCTGAGCCGGTGCCAGAGTCGGCACCTGTGAGCGAACCCGCAAAAGCTGTCACCGGCAAAACTTCCACGTTTGCCTCCGCGGCACCGGGCGGTGTTAACGCTTCTTCGCGGACCATGCAGTCAACGATCGCCCCTCTCGTGCTGGCCACACCGCCGCCCGCACCGCCGCCCGCCGCTCCTCGCAAGGAGAACTGGGCGCCGCCCGGCGTCGACGCACTCAGGCCGCGAATCATTTCAAACAAGGCGTGCCCGCTGCCCTCATTGCTGAAGCGCACCGGCCAAGATACGATCGAGTGGGCGAAAGACCTGCAGGAGTTCACGGCTACCGAGGAGTACCAATCGGTCGAGATCACTCGCGGCGGGAGGATTGAGCAGCCCTTCGAGAAGCGCTTCGCATATATGGTGTTCATTCGCAAGCCGCGGCCTCATCTTCTTTCCGTCAATGAAATGCGGAGGCCGGAGCCGAACTTGGACGCGATGGGAGCGCCGGTTGTCACGTTCGGCGGTCCGGCACTGGCCTTGGTGTTCCATCCCTTTTATCAGCATGACTACACGTGGTCATGCGCGGGCCTGGGCGAATGGAAGGGTCAGCCGGCCTGGGTCGTTCGCTTTGCACAGCTCACCGATCGGTCCACGACCACCCTGGAAAGCTTCCAAAGCCCGAATGGCAGTCGATTGCTTGCGCTCGAGGGTATTGCCTGGCTTTCGGAAAAAGGCGACCACGTACTGCATCTGGAAACAGATCTGCTGAAACCGATACCGTCGATCGAGCTCGAACGGCAGCATTATTCGATTAACTATCAACTGGTTGCGTTCCGCTCTCACCCGGTAAAACTATGGTTGCCCGAAAGCGTCAATGTCTACATCACGTTGCACGGTCACTCCTACCACAATTATTCGCATTACTCGAATTTCCTGCTGTTCTGGACCGGTACGAAGCAGGTGATCGGCTCGGTGAAGCAGGATCAGTCGAAGCGCTGAGGCCATCGCCTTCGGCGTTCCTACTCCTCGCGCAGAGCGAGCATCGGATCCACCCGCATCGCGCGCAGCGCCGGCAAGGCGCACGCCGCGAGCGCCACAAGGGCGAGCACCACCGCAACGCCGGCAAAGGTGAGCGGATCGCCGGCGCCCACGCCATAGAGCAGGCTCGATATAGAACGCGTGAGGGCGAATGCTCCGGCCAGGCCGATCGCGAGCCCGATCGCCACCAGCCGCAACCCCTCGCTGAGAATCAGCCTCATCACGGATCCCGGTGACGCGCCGATCGCCATGCGAACGCCGATTTCGTGCGTTCGCTGGCTCACCCCGTACGACATCACGCCGTAAATCCCCACCGCCGCGAGCACCAGGGCCAGCATGGCGAACACCGCCAGCAGTGCCGTCTGATACGTGGTTCCGGCCATCGATTCGTCGATCACTTCCCGCATCGCGCGCGGACGGAATATGGCCAGGCTCGGATCGACGCTGCGAAGCGCGTCGCGCATGGCCGCGATGCCGCCGCCGGCGGCTTTCACCGTCACTGCCATCGGGAAGGCCATCTGATCCACGGCGAAGGGAAACGGCATATAGGCCTGCGGCATCACCGGCTCCTGCATGCCCGATTCCCTCACGTCGCCAACCACTCCAATCACCCTCACGGTGAATCCGTCCACCTGGTAGGTCTTGTCGAGCGCGTTCTGGCCCGGCCAAAAGGTGCGCGCCATCGTCTGGTTGATGACGGCAACGCCGTGGAGACCCGTATTCGGAGGCATTTTTGCGGCTCCGGATTTCTGCATGGCGTCGATCTTCCGCGCCGTCTCGGACATATCTTCCATATCCTGCGCGGTGAGATTGCGGCCCTGAAGAAAGGGAATTCCATAGGTGCGGAAATAGCCGGGTGTGATGAAATTCCATTCCACCAGAATGCGGGCGAAAGCGGGATTGTCCTCGCCGGGAATAGTGATGTAGCCGTTCGATCCTCCCTCGAGTGGAATTTCGCTGGAAATGGCCGCGGCTTGAACGCCCGGCGTGTTTTCGATGTGCGTGAGGAACTGCCGGTAAAACGCCTCCCGCGCGTCGGCCGTCGAGTATTTGGCCTGCGGCGGACTGACCCGGGCGGTGACGAGGTCTTGCGGCTGGATGCCGATATTCAAGTCGCGCAGATTGGCGAAGCTGCGCAGCAGCAAGCCGGCGCCCACCAGCAGCGCGAGCGAAACCGCGATCTCTCCCACGACGAGCGCGTCGCGCAGCAGGCGCCGGTGGCCGGTGGCGCTGACCACGGCTTGCGCGCTCGCTTTCAGCTCCTCGCTCAAGTGCAGTTGCGACGTCTCGAGCGCCGGCGCCAGGCCGAAGAGCAGCCCCACGAGCACCGCGATGGCGATCGTGAACAGCAGCACTTTGCCGTCGACCGCGATCGGATTCGGCCGAGGCAGCGGGAGCGCTTCCGCGCTGCTGAAATAACCGACCGACCACCACGCCAGCGCCGCTCCGAGCGCCGCGCCCACCAGCGCCAGCAGCACGCTTTCGGTGAGCAATTGGCGCACCAGCCGGCCACGGCTGGCCCCCAGCGCGCCGCGCAATGCGATTTCCCTGTGGCGCCCGGTGGCGCGCACCAGCAGCAGGTTCGCCACGTTGGCGCAGGCGATCAGCAGCACCAGCGCCACGGCGCCGAGCAGCACCAGAATCTGCGTCCGCGATTTCCCAACCAGTTGCTCCTTGAGAGAGACAATCGTCGCGCCGATGTCCTTGTTGGAATCCGGGTACTGCTTCGTCAGGCGCGCGGCGATCGTCGAGAGTTCCGCCTGCGCCTGCTGGATCGTCACGCCCGGCTTCAACCGGCCGATGGCGGGGTAGGAATGTTCGCCGCGCGCCCCGAGCGCTTTCGCGCTCATATCTTGCGGCGTCCACAGATCGGTCGCGACGGGGAAACGGAACCAGGCCGGCATCACGCCGATCACCGTGTAGGACTGGCCGTCGAGTTCGATGCTCTTACCCAGCGCGTCGCTCCGGCCGCCGAATTGTCTCCGCCAGAAGCCGTAACTCAGCACGGCCACCTGGTTGCGGCCGGCGGCATCTTCGCCCTTGGCGAACGTCCGGCCCAGAAGCGGCTGAACGCCGAGCAGCGAGAAGAAATTTGCCTCCGTATGAACCAGCGAAGCCTGCTGAGGCTGGCCCGCGCCGCTCACACTGACGTTCGTTGGCCACGTGTAGAGGCTCGCGCCTTCGAGCGTGCGGCTATCGCGCTGCCAGTCCAGGTAATCGGGTCCGGCGAAAGGATAATGGCCCGGGGCCGCTTCGGTTTCCCAGAGTTGGACCAGGCGGCCGGGATTGTGGAAGGGCAGCGGTTCGAGAAGCACGGCGTTGACGATGCTGAAAATGGCGGTATTGGCGCCGATGCCCAGCGCCAGCGTGATCACGGCCAGTGCCGTGAAGGAGGGCGCTTTCGCCAGCATCCGCAGCCCGTAGCGAATGTCCTGCCAGAGCGTTTCCATCCGAATCCTCCCACAGCACTCGTCCCCTGTGCTTGGCCGAAGCCAGAGTCACTCTCGAAATACGCCGGAACATTGCCGATTGTTCCCGATGGAATCGCCGGAATCAACCTTGCCGCTGTGCCGCCCCGGATTCGTCGAGGCGCCGCGAGAGACGGTGAAGAACCGCGTGCGTTATACTGGCCAAAACATTTCCCTGGAACGCGCGGGAAGTCCAGCTTCGCAAGAGAGCACGTCTGTTTCGAAACGAAGGTAATCGCGGGCGACCAGCGCTCGGGAATGCGACTGCCGCAATCGCAAAGAGGAGGGCCGGATGGCCGAGAAAAAAATCATCGCAATCGTGGGAGCAACCGGGGCGCAAGGCGGCGGACTGGCCAGAGCTATTCTGAGCGATCCAAACGGCGGCTTCGCCGCCCGCGCCCTCACGAGAGACGTCCATTCCGAGAAAGCCCAGGCGCTGGCGAAGGCGGGCGCGGAAGTCGTCGCCGCCGATGTCGACGATCCAGCGAGCCTGCGCCGCGCCTTCGAAGGCGCGCACGGAGCCTTCTGCGTCACCTTCTTCTGGGCCCATTTTTCGGCGGAGAAGGAAGTGGCCGAGGCGAAGGCGATGGCCGAAGCCGCGAAGCAGGCCGGCGTGAAACACGTCATCTGGTCGACGCTCGAAGACACGCGCAAGTGGGTGCCGCTCGACGACAACCGCATGCCCACGCTCGCGGGAAAATACAAGGTCCCGCACTTCGACGGCAAGGGCGAAGCCAACCAGCAATTCATCACGGCCGGCGCGCCCACCACGTTCCTTCTCACCTCTTTCTATTGGGACAATTTCATCTATTTCGGCATGGGCCCGAAGAAGGGTTCCGATGGCCGGCTGGCGCTCACGCTGCCCATGGGCGACAAAAAGTTGCCGGGAATGGCCGCTGAGGATATCGGCAAGTGCGCCCTCGGCATTTTCCGCAAGGGAGGGGAATTCATCGGGAAAACAGTGGGCATCGCCGGAGAGCATCTGACCGGTGAGCAAATGGCCGCCGCGTTCACCCGCGCGCTCGGGCAGCCGGTGAGCTACAACGCCGTCACCCCCGAGGTGTACCGCTCGTTCGGATTCCCCGGCGCCGATGATCTCGGCAACATGTTCCAGTTCAAACGCGATTTCAACGACTACTTCTGCGGAGCGCGCAATCTGGATTTTTCCCGCAGCCTGAATCCCGACTTGCAAACGTTCGACCAGTGGCTCGCGAGAAACAAGAGCCTCATCCCACTCGAGTAGCCGGCGACGACCGCCGGACGCAGCTTTACCGAGCGCGAAACGAGAAGGCGAGCCGGGTTCAGGATCCCGGGTGCTCGAAGTGCCGCAGAAGATCGGCCATGTGGGCCAGGTGCTGGTCGGCGAGGCCGTAGACCGTGTCGCCGGGGAAGTGGCCGGAGGTGTCGGCCTCGCCCGCGGCCACGCCGGTGAGGATCGAGATACCCTGCGCGACCGTCGCCACCGGGTAGATGTGGAATTTCCCCTGCCGGACCGCTTCGATCACGTCTTCCCGCAGCATCAGGTCCCCGACGTTCTCGCGTGGGATGACGACTCCCTGCGTACCGGTCAGCTCGCCCTTGGTGCGGCACACGTCGAAGAAGCCCTCGATCTTTTCGTTCACGCCGCCGATCGGCTGGATGTCGCCCTGCTGGCTCACCGAGCCGGTGACGGCGATGTCCTGCCGGATGGGCAGCCCGGAAAGAGACGAGAGCAGGGCGTAGACTTCGGTGGAGCTGGCGCTGTCGCCATCGACGCCGCCGTAGGATTGCTCGAAGCAGAACGCTGGCGGAAAGCGAAAGCGGCTTGTCTTGCGCGAAGATGCGGCGGAGGTACCCGGCGATGATCTGCACGCCCTTGTCGTGCAGGTGGCCGCTGAGGTTCGCCTCGCGTTCGATGTTGATGAGGCCCGTCTTGCCGAGCGCCACCGAAGCGGTGACGCGGACCGGCTTTCCGAAAGCGTAGCCGCCGACTTCGAGAACGCTCAGCCCGTTCACCTGGCCGACGCGGCTGCCGCTGGTATCGATGAACAGAAGCCTCTGCTCGATCATTTCCTGGATTTTGGTTTCGGTGAGGTTGTGGCGTTCGATCTTCGCCTGGAGCGCCTGGCGGACGTGCGTGGAACTGACTTGGGATTCTCCGCGCTGGCGGGCAAGATAGGAAGCCTCGCGCGCGACGTCGGCCAGTTCGTTGAAACGGGCGGTGATCTTTCCGCGGCGGCCGGCGCGGCGGACACCGTATTCGAGCACGGCGGCGACGGCGCTGCGGTCGAGCGGGAGCAGGTTTTCCTCCTCGGAGATTTTGCGGACGCGGCCGCCGTAATGCAGCACGAGTTCCTGGTTCCAATCGACCACTTCGTCGAATTCCGCGCGCACCTTGAAAATTTTCCGGAAATCCTCCTCCAGCTCGTAGAACACTTCGTAGAGCCGCTGATCGCCCACCAGCACCACTTTCACGTCGACGTCGATCGGCTCGGGCTTGAGCGCCGGAGGTGAAGCGAACGGAAAAAGCGCGTCGATCGGCTGGATCTCGAGCCGCCGGTGATTCAACGTCCGCTTGAGCGCCTGCCACACCCCGCGCTCGCTCAACAGATCGAGCGCGTACAGGATCAGGAAACCGCCATCGGCCTGCAGCATCGCGCCGCCACGCAGGTCCATGAAATCGGAATGCCAGCCGCCCATCGTCTCGAAGCTCCGCTGGATCGAGCCGAACAGGTTCGCGTAGGTGGGCACCGTCTCGAAGATGACGGGGCAGCCGGGGCCGTTGTCGTGCGAGAGGATGACGTTGACGCCGTAGACGCGGAACGGGTCCATTTCGGAGCGCGGCGGCCGGTCGAGCAGGGCGTCCTCGGGCCGTTCCTGGCCGGTATCGGACTGCTTGAACGGTTCGAGGTTATTGAGGATGTGGAGGCGGACCTCTTCGAGGTATTCGGCGATCTCGTTCTGGGGATAGTGGTCGCGCAGTTCCTGCAACACGCCGTCGACCAGCGTGGAAGCGGCCTCCTGCTCGAGGAAATTGAGTTCGCCCGAGAGTTCGCGCGAGAGCGACAGCGTTTTGCGGTAGACGCTCGTGAACTCCTGGCGAAAATCCTCGTAGTGCTTTCGCAGTTCCTCGGCGGCCGCCGGCGTCAGCTTGCCGTCCTGCACCAGCCGCGGCACCTCTTCCATCGGCACCGGCTGGTTCTCGATCAGCGGCACGATTTCCGGCAGCGCCGCCGGGCCCACCGCGACCCGCACCAGGGCGAACTGCTGCTGCCCGATTCGCCGCGTGAATTCATCCATCAACTCCTTCTCGCGCTGCCCGTACCGCTCGACGATGCGGTTCTTGCGCCGCTCGAAGGATTCGCTCTCGAAGAGCTGCGGAATGCGCCGCCGGAGGAAATCGATGGCCGCCGTCATCTCCCGCTTCAGCGAGTTGGCGCTGCCGCGCGGCAGGCTCAGCAGCAGCGGCCGGTCGGGATTCTTGAAGTTGTTGACGAAGCAGCGGTCGGAGGAGGGCCGGGCGCAGGGATTCATCTCCCGGAGCAGACTGGCGATGGCGTCGCCGCGGCTGTTGCCGGTGAGCCCGCACACGAAGATGTTGAAGCCGGGGGCGTTCAGCTCGACGCCGGTGCGCAGTGCCCGCAGCGCGCGTTCCTGCGCCGATTCGCTTTCGACCGGCTCGGCTTCGGCGGTCGTGGCGAAGGGAATCGCCGTCGGATCGCACCGCCAGCGGAGCTGTTCGGGAAGAAGCTCGACGGGACTGGATGCCGGTTTCATATTCGCTCGGAATTTTCTACTCTAGCACAGCCGGATCAGTGCTTTCGGCCGGCGCCGGCGGAGGCAGCGGCCGCGTGTACGCCTGCAAAAGTCCGGCGGCGATAGCAATCACCACCGGCCCCAGCACCACGCCGATCATCCCGAAGACGGTGATCCCGCCGAGCACGCCCACCAGCACCAGCAGCCCGTTCAACTCCGCGCGCCCGCTGATCATCATCGGCCGCATCACGTTGTCGATCAACAGAATGGCCAGCCCGCAGATCGCCAGCAGCGCGATCGCCCGGCCCAGTTGCCCTTGCGCCACCAGCCACCCCGCCGCCGGTATCCACACCATCCACGCGCCCAGCACCGGCAGCAGCGCGAAAAACGCCATCACCACGCCCCAGAACACCACCGAATGCAGTCCCAGCGCCCAGAACGTCAGCCCGCCCACCAGGCCCGTGACGCCGGCCCCGGCCAGTGTCGAAGCCACCGTGACGAACACCAGATCGTGCGCCTGCGCGATCATCGACTCCCGCTGCTCTTCACCCAGGGGAAGCGAGCGCCGCACCCAGCGCATGATCGCGTCGGCGTCGCGGAAAAAATAGAACATCGCGATGATCGTGATCACCACGTCGAACAGGAAAATGACGATGTGCCGCACCACCCCGCCCAGTTCTCCCGCCAGCATCGTCGTGAGTCGCCGCACTCCCTCCCGGATGAGGTCCGGAAGGTCCGCCGCCGTTTGGCCGGGCAGGTGAGCGGCCAGCCACTCCCAGGCGTGATTGAGCCAGGCAATCTGGCTCATGAATTTGCCCAATTCGATGATGTTCAGCGCCGAAACCGCCTGCTGCAGGAAGGAGACCACCACGAGTAGTGTCGGCACCACCAGAATCGCCGTCGCCACGACGGTGCTCACGCTCGCCGCGACGCGTTTGCCCGCCCGCCGCTCCAGCCGGCGATGCCACGGAAGCAGCAGAATCACCACAACCGCCGCCCAGATCAACGGCGTCAGGAACGGCTCGAAAACGGCGAAGGTCAGCCAGGCGAGCAGCGCCAGGAACCCGTAGAACAGGGCGATGGTCACCCGCTGAGTTGGCGTTGGCTCCGGCATCGTCGTTTCTTACCGCATAATCCGCTGGCCCGGAATTTGTCAATACCCGCCGCCTCCGGCCCGCTCTTGCCAGGCACTCGGGCAACGGCCGCGACGCGGAAGGCGAGGCTGCCGCGGAGTATACTGGCCACAGAGCCCCCATGGAACAGCCTACACCCTGCCCCCACCCACGCACGAGGCTGATCGCCCGCGACCGGGATGAAGAATACCGCGAGTGCCTCGATTGCGGCGAAATCCTGGAAAAGGAACCTCCCGCCGAGCCCGCGCCATTCGACGAATCGCTTTCCGACGCCTGACCGCCGAGCCGGCGGCCGTAGGGGCGGGTTTCAAACCCGCCCCGGCCCTCGCGGAAATCCATTCCCTCCTGCGTCCCGCTCTACCGAATAGATGATTCCTCCCGGCCCACCGTGGCCTTGCCGGTAATTTCCGACGCGGGCATCGCTAGAACCCAGCCGTAGATGTTGCTCACGTACAAGGTTCCTCCCACGATCACCGGTGACGATGGACCAAACGCGCCACCAATGTGCTTGTTGCCGAGCAAGGTTCCGTCCGCCGCGCGAATCGTGGCAATGTCGCCGGATTTGTAAGGGACGTAGAGGACGCCGTCCGCCAGCGCCGCCCCTGCACGGATTTGCGCTCCCAGGTGAACGGTCCAGAGCAGGCCGCCCGACTTCAGGTCAACCGCATAGAAGTCACCCGTCACCGGGCTTCCCTCGAACACGATGCCGCCGGCAATCATCGGCGTCGCGGTTTTCATCGCGGGCGGCACCGTGCCGCTCCCAAATCTTCTTTGCCAGACGATCCTGCCGCTGTTGGCGTCGAGAGCGAGCAGCACATTGGCTACCGGCGCCCGCGGATCGCCCGTATCGATCGTGGCTTCCTGAACCACGAGCCCGTTGTCATAGGCGGGCGTGCAGTCGCCCATTCCGGTCGCCACCAGTTTCGGCAGAGTCATCTTCCACGCGATCCTTCCCGTCTTCTTGTCGAGAGCGTAGAAGAAATTCGGATTCGTGCCGCCGAGGAACAGATACTTCCCGTTCAGCACGGCGGACGACATGCTGACGAAGGAAACGATGTCCGACACCCAAGCCAGCTTGCCGCTCGCGGCGTTCAATTTGTAAACATGCCCGTCGCCGGTGCCGATATAGAGGAAGCCGTTCTCGTAAGCCGCGGTCGGCATCGCCTCGCCTGGAAAATGGTAGGCCCAGATCTCCTTGCCGGTCCGGGCATCGAGCGCGTACATGGAATTGAGCCCCGGCCCGCGCGTCGGCCGTTTTCCGCGAATGTAGAGCATCGTGTTGGCGTAGTTGAAATAGGCGCTGCCGGTCGTCACATACACGCGGCCATCGGCTACGAGCGGATTGCTCATCGTCATGTTCCAGCCGTAATGCGCCCAGATGAGCTTGCCCGTGACGGCGTTCAGCGCATACGTGTAACCGTTATCGCTGCCGACGTACGCAAAACCTTTCACCACCGACACGCCGACCGGCATCCCCACGCCGTAGGCCGTTGTGAGAACGTTGTTGTTCAGCGGAGGGCCATCGAGAGGAATCGCGCCGGCTCCCGCGAATCTCCAACTCACTCCTCGCCGCAGAATTGCCGGAGCATCTTTCGGCAGCGCGAACACGGCGTTGCGCCCCGGATTCGATGCATAGGTGGTCCAGACGCCCGGGAAATGGGCGGCGAGACCGGCGCTGGGCAGGTTTTCCGGAAGATACTGGCTCGGAAATTCCGCGGTCACAGACTTTGCGGTCTGATCTTCCTGACGCGCAAAAATCGAACGAGGCAGCGTCAGCCAGACACAGGCCGCCAGAATCATCACTGCATAAAAAGCCCTGCGATACTGCTTGCTGCCAACTGCCGTGTGCTGCCTGACAAAATTCTTCCTGAGCATAAAGGTCTCCGATAATGGCGATAGAAATTTCTCGTTCACTCCACGCGCGACGCGCGGCCCAGGCGAAAGCCTGAGCAGCGACACACGTCGCGCCATGCATTCCGTCGTGCGGATGGGAATGGAACGCGAATCTAAACGCGCAATACGGAAGGAGCCAGGAAGAGCGGCAAGGATGGAGAAGAATCACTCACAGCGAGCACGGTGCTCGCAGGCGAGGCCCCCAATCCCCGGGCCTGAAAACCCGCGGGAGCGAGCGCGCCGCGATGAAACCTGAGTGGAGACTCAGAGACGCTCGCAACCAAATTGCGAGCATCCGGGGAACAAGCGGGAACTTGCGCCGGACCTGGCGCGTGGCCTGAATCCCGAACCGTCAATATCCGCCGCGAAGCCGAGTGGCCGGCGCTGAATACCGAGCGCAGGCATCCTCCGGCAGGTGCGAAGGCGCCAACCACCGAAGCCGCCAGCACGATCACCGTTACGAGATATTTGGCGCGCAAAGTCACCTAGATTTGATGCGGCCGCTGACTTCCTGGATGCAGGTCATAGGGGATGAAGGCCGGAGCGAGTGGATTTTGAGCTTGAGCCGATCGTCGCGCGTCCAAGCCCCGCGGGCACGTTTTCCGCCCCGGCCCGCCGTTTCCCAGGTCGCCATTTCCTCGTAAACAGGCCGGAAAATTGCGTTCTGAGGGCGGTCAGTTGTATATTTCGGGTCGGCCCGGAAACGATAATGGAAGTCCCCACAGGCACCCTTCCACATGTCCCCACAGTCCGCGCAAGCTCTGACAGACAGAATCGCCGGAGAGGAGAAGGCTGAGGCTCACGGTATGGCCAGTTATCCAGTGATCATTCAGGGTGGCATGGGTGCTGGGGTTTCCAATTGGCGCCTTGCGCAGGCAGTATCCCGGCTCGGTCAACTCGGGGTTGTTTCCGGAACCGCTCTGGATCAGATCTTCGCCAGGCGATTGCAGGACGGCGATCCCGGCGGGCACATGCGCCGCGGCCTCGATCATTTGCCCTTCCCGGAAATGGCCGAGCGCATCTGGCGGACCTACTACACCCCCGGGGGCAAGCCCGCGAACGCGTCGTACAAAACCGTGCCCCTGCAAACGAAAGACGGCCCGCGTGAAGTGAGGGAGCTTTGCATTGCGGCCAACTTCGTCGAGGTTTTTCTCGCCCGGGAAGGCCACAACAATCCCGTGGGCATCAACTATCTGGAAAAAATCCAGCTTCCGCACCTGGCTTCCCTCTACGGCGCCATGCTCGCCGGCGTGGGTTACGTCCTGATGGGCGCGGGGATTCCGCTGAAGATCCCCGCCGTGCTCGACCTTTTCCGCAATCACGAAACCGCAACCTATCCCCTCCACGTTGTCGGCGCGCAGGAGGGTGACGACACGACGATGACATTCGTTCCGCGGGACTTCATGGAGAGCGATCTTCCGCCATTGTCCCGTCCCCGGTTTCTCGCGATCGTCGCTTCCAACACCCTCGCCACAACGATGCTGAGGAAGGCCAGCGGTACGGTTGACGGTCTGGTGATCGAAGGCTGGACGGCGGGAGGCCACAATGCGCCGCCTCGGGGAAAGCTCCAGCTCGACGAAGCGGGCGAGGCGATTTACGGAGAACGCGACAAGGTTGACCTGGAAAAAATCCGCGAACTGGGCCTGCCGTTCTGGCTCGCGGGAGGATACGGATCCCCCGAAAAGCTGCGCGAAGCCGTGGCCGCGGGCGCGGCGGGCGTTCAGGTGGGAACCGCATTCGCGTACTGCGCGGAGTCGGGGATGAGAGACGACTACAAACAGGCGCTTTTGATGAAGGCTATCCGAGGTGAGGTCCGAGTTTCCACCGATTCACAGGCTTCTCCCACCAGTTTCCCCTTCAAGGTCGCGCAGCTCGAGGGCTCGCTTTCGGAACAGGAAGTCTATTTGGCGAGACCTCGCATCTGCGATCTTGGCTATCTGCGCGAGGCCTTCAGAACTCCCGAGGGCGCGATCGATTACCGCTGCCCCGCGGAGCCGGTGTCGGTGTACGTCTCCAAGGACGGAAAGTCCGAAACCACGCGCGAGAAAAAATGCCTCTGTAATGCGCTGCTGGCAACGATAGGCCTTCCTCAGGTACGGACCGGCAAGTATACGGAAGCCGGTTTGGTGACCTCCGGGAACGACTTGACCGGAATCACACGCTTTCTCCCGCCCGATGCGCCGACCTACGGCGCCGCGGATGTGGTAGCCAAGCTGCTCAACGGTTAATTCCACCGCATGCTCACATCTATATAACTTCGTTGTCTGACTGGAAGTAAGTTCCGGATACTTACGCTGGGGATGCAGTGGTTTGCCGCCAACCACGAGTCTGGCAAGTTCATCCAAAACACCGCCAAAAACGACAATTTGCCGGCAGGAGGGCGAACACCATCGCAGATCGGGCATTCTTTATTCCGATAGCCAGCTTACGTTATAATCCCGCGTGTCAACACTCACCGAGAGCCCGCTCTTTCGTCGCATCACGCCGGGCATCGATACTCTCCACTCCAAGTTCAGCCTGCCCCGCCATCGCCATTTGCGCGCCTATGCCACCGTGGTTCTGGCAGGCACGTTTGAGGAATCGGGCTACGTCGGGCGAATACGTGCCACAGCAGGAGATGTGTTGGTACATCCCACGTTGGATTGCCATGCGAATCTCATGGTTCGCGCCGGCGTAAAGCTGATACGGCTGGAATGGTCTGATGTCAAAGTCGCCGGCGGACTCTATCGCCTGAACGAAGTTGACGACCTGGCCAGGACCGCGGAGAAAGACCTGAACGAAGCCACTCTTTTCCTGGAGTACGCCCTTGGAAAGACTTGCGGCTCGACGCCCGGAAGAAGTAACGATTGGCCCGACCTGTTAGCTGAGGACCTGGCACGGAACACTTCGATGGGTATCGGCGACTGGGCGGATGTGAACGGCTTGGCACGGGAAACTGTGTGCCGGGGATTTGCCAGCGCTTATGGAATTGCGCCGTCCGCTTTTCGAGCCGAGTTGCGAGCGCGTGCGGCGTGGCTTCGCGTGATACGAGGATCCGATGGCCTTTGCACCATCGCCGCCGAGACCGGCTTTGCCGACCAGGCCCACATGACCAGATGGATTCACCGCATCACGGGCGCCCCGCCGGCCCTTTGGCGCCGGGAACCAAGCTTCAGCAAAGAGGTCAGCTAGCCCGGATATCTCACAGGGCGCCCACGCGAAAATCGAGCAGGGTTGTGTAGCGGCGGGATTCAGCCCGCCATCTTTTCTCCGCCGTTCAGCAAGATGCCGCGCTGAAGGGCGGCGCTACAAAGGCTCAGAGCGGCCACGGGTTCGCCCGATGGCGATCCGGTGACCTCAAGTTTCCAAGCTTCCCGCTTCCCGGTCTCGATTTGTCGATGGCTTGACAAGGAAAGCGTAGACCGGGATGCCGCTGGCAACCAGTGCGATTCCGATCAACGCGCCTCCAGGCCGCTCGACGATTGTGCTAAGCACAAGACCGATTGCCGCCGTGCAGAACAGCAGCGGAACCCACGGGTATCCGGGAACGCGAAACAAACGCTTGAGTTGCGGCTGCGTGCGCCGGAGCACCAGAACGCCTCCCACCGCCAAGCCATAAAAGATCCACGCCGTGAAGATGACGTCCGTGAAGAGTTGCTGGTAGCTGCCGGAAACGGCCAACACCGCCGACCACGCGCCTTGGACAATCAGCGCCAGCATTGGCGTGCGATAGCGGCTGCTCATTTGGCCGAACATGCCGGGAAATGAGCCGTCGCGCGCCATGGCGTAGTAGACGCGCGGTCCCGTGAGCACCAGGCCGTTCATGGAACCCAATATCGAAACGAGGATCAGAATGGATATGAAGGTTTTGGCCGTCGGACCGAGAAGCTTCCCAACCGCGAAGGCAGCCACGGCGTCGCTTCCGCGGATTTCGGCCGGCGACAATAAATGGTAGTAGCCGATGTTCGCCGCCAGGTAGATCAACATGATGATGGTTGCGCCGTAAAAAAGACCTTTCGGCAGGTCCGATTGGGGCCGTTTCATCTCGCCGGCGACAAACGATACGACATGCCAGCCTTCATAGGCGAACAACACGGCCACCAGCGCGATACCGAACCTCGCGAGAGAAAATGCCGGGCCACCGGCATTCGCCCCTGCTTCAAAAAGATGGAGGGGACGCGAACCTCGAGCGCACAGCAGAAGGATGATTCCCGCCAGCCCGCTGACTTTAGCAATGGCGATCAGATTCTGCGTGAGCTTGCCACCGCGAATCCCAACGCAGCTGATGATGGTGAACACCAGTACGCATGCCGCGCTCAAGGCCTTTTCTTCAACCGTGTTCATCGGCAGAATCTGTCCCATGAACAGTCCGAACGCGACCGACAGCGCCGCGATGCTTCCGGAATGAATCAGGAAAAGCAGGCCCCACGCATAGAGGAAGGCTGGGAGCGGGCCATAGGCCTTGCGCAAATAGAGGCAGAGGCCGCCCGTTCCCGGATACATGGAGCCGAGTTCCGCCAGCGATAACGCGCCAAATACGGTGAGGATTCCGCCAATCACCCGAACGAGCAGAACCGTTCCAAGCGAATTCAAGTTGGCGGCGATGAAGCTGGGAATGAGGAAGATTCCGGATCCAATGGTGGTGCCGACGACGATCGCCACTGCGTCGAAGAGGTTCAGTTCCTTCCGCAAGGCGAGCGGAGTAGCAGCAGCGTTTTCTGCGCCGGGTGCGGGACCGGGGGACTCTGACCGTTCCCCTGAATTCAACGACGCTCTCCCCGCATCATCGAACCTTCGCCGCTCGGGCGGGGATGGATTCCCGTCGTGTTGCGCCGGGATGGTTCAGGGAAATCATTGCGAGTCTTGCTTCCCGCGACGATGGATATCGAGTTCTGAAGAGAGATTCTTGTAAAATGTCTTTTGCGTCTTGGTCCATTCGTATCCGTTTTTCGTGTAGAAGCCGTGAGCGCGCTCCCTCTTGACGTTCGAACGCACCGAGATGACCGCGCAACCGGTTCCCCGCGCCCATTCCTCGGCGGCTTCCAGCAACACCTTTCCAACTCCGTGGCTTCGCGCTTCCTCGCTCACCACCAGCCCGCTGATCTCCGCGTACTTTTCCAATTCCACGCTGCGAAACAGGTAGACTCCGATCCAGCCCGCAATTTCTTCCTTGGAGATTTCAGCGACGTAAATCGCATATTGATTGGAGTCCCGCATGTCAACGAGCCGCCGCTGCACCTCTTTTGGCGTGCATGGATAGCCAAGCTGCCCCGCCAAATCCGCCATTCTGTGGAAGTCCTGTGGCCGTGGCGCGCGAACGACGCATGTCCGTGATCCCGAAACGCCAATCCGCGCTTGCTTCATTTCAGGCGAGCTTCCTTCCTGAGCCGGCGTTTCCCGGAGCCATTCCCTTTTCCAGATTCGAGGGCGCGTTCACTTTCCTGACTGCCGCAATTGCTCCAGAACCTTTTGCGCCAGCTCACTTTGCAGGATCAAAGGCGCGCTCAGATCCCGTTGAACGTTGGCGCGAAACTGCCTTAGCGCGAAGGCTGCCACGAGCTGTTCTCCCTCCATGCGCACCGGAAGAAACGGATCGTCCAGGGCCGCGCGCACCGTCGCCACCAGTTCCTGTGCGTGCTCACGCTCCACTGGCTCCTTCAACTCCGCGAGTCCGGCAAGCGCGCTCAATCGAACTCGCTCCGGTATGCCCGGCTGCGCCTGCGCGAGCAGAATCGCGGCTGCGCGAGAATCTCTCGTGGCGGCCAGGCCTTCCAAGGTCGCTTGCATGACGTGCACTTCCGGTTTCGCCGCCGCTTCAGCCTGCAACACGGCGAATGCCCGCGCTGCGCCGGACCTGCCGAGGTCCATCGCGGCAGCCGCTTCCACCGCGTAGCTTTCATCGTTGTGCAACGCGTTCACCAGCGCGTGGTACACCGCCTCGTCCTTCGAAAAATTGCCGAGCGACTCTACTACCTTCGTGCGCACGCGGCTGTCCGGTTGCTTCAACGCCGCGAGGAGCGCATGCCTGGCCTGGTCCGTGGGTATCCTGCCGAGGCTCATCGCCGCTGCCGCTCTCACGCCATAGAACTCATCCGTCGCGAGCACATGTGCAAGGGCCTCCACGCACGCGGTCGCGTTCGCGCCCGCATTTTCCTGTGCTGCCGTGCCCAGCTGCTGCACTGCCCACAGCCGGCTCATCATCGCCGGGTCGTTCTCCGCCTCCGCGATCAGCGCTTCCACCGGTTGGTCGAAGCGCACCGTCTTGTCGATGAAATCGTTCGGATCGAAATCCACCCACAGCGGCTTGAAATCCAGCGGCACGTCGAATTCCTGCTGCCGCAAATGGTCGCGAACCTGTACCTCCTTCTGCTCGCCATTCGCGCCGTGGAAGGCCAGCTCGATCGGCATATCGAACACCGGCGTCATCGCGTCCACGTGCTGGGTCTGATCGACCTTCACCTTCTCGACCTTCGTCGCGCTGTCGTAGCGCGCCTCCACGCGGTACTCCGGGTGCCCCGCCATGAACACCCATTCGTGGAAAAACCAACCCAGTTCCAGCCCGGTGCTGGCGCGAATCGCATCGATCAAATTGTCCGTGTCCGCCGTGTGCTCATGATGCGCCGTCAAATAAAGGTGCAATGCCCGGAACAGGGTCTCCCGTTGCGAGGCCGGATGCGTGGCGGCCGGGGCGCCATCGACCAGGTATCGCAGCATGTCCAGCACGGCCGCGCCTTTCTCGTGCGTAATTATGTCGAACATCTCCAGCGGATCGCCGTAATGCCTGTCGACAATCGGCCGTTGGCTCGTGCGCTCCTCCTCCTGCTCCGCCATTTGGTTCTCGTACATCGCAAACCGGTACGCGTCGTATCCCTCGTGATGCTGCGTGTAAAGCGCCTCCATGTAGGTCGCGAATCCCTCGTTCAGCCAGATGTTCGCCCAGTCGCGCCCCTGCACGTAATCGCCAAACCAGTGCTGCCCCAGCTCGTGCGACACCAGGTCGGTGCTCGGATAATCCGCGTCGGCCCGCGCACTGTGCAGCGTAGAGTCCGTGAGTGTAGTCGCGCTCACATTTTCCTGGCCGCCGAAAATATAATTGTGCACCGCGGTCTGCGCGTACTGTTCGTAGGGATAGTCCACGCCCGTCGCACGGGAGAAAAACCCGATCATGTCCGGTGTCAGATGGAACGAGCGCCGTGCCGTCGCATCGTCCACGGAATCGGCCACGTAATAATCGACTGGCTTGCCCTCGTATGAATCCTTCACTTTGCGCCAGGGTCCCACGGCAATCGAGATCAGATAGGAGCTGTGCGGAATGCTCTCCACCCAGTCGTAGGTCGTCTCGCCCTCGGCGCGCGTCACATTCACCAGCTTTCCGTTCGATACCACGCTTTGCCCATCCGGCACCGTGGTGATCGTCTCGCTCGTTGCCATGTCGTTCGGATAGTCCCAGCAGGGAAACCAGAAGTGATTGAACTCCGGTTCGCCCTGCGAAAACACCTCGCGCGGCCACTTCGGATAATCTTTCGTGGGATTCACGAAAAAGAGTCCCGTGCGCGGAAATCCGTGATACACGATGCGTACCCGCAACGTATTCGTCGCGTCGTATTCGCGGTCGAGCGTGATCCACAGACGCGGATCCTTCGCCGCGTAGGTCAGTTTCACTTCCGCGCCTCGCGCCGGCACGAGCGCCACGGAATCGATCTTCAACCCGGCGCTATTCAGATAAAATTTGCGGAAATGCGGCTCGAACGGCCGCAACGTCACCACTTCATCGCCAAACACTTCGCCCTTCGGCTCATCGAAATGCAGCGACAGCTTGTAATTGACCACGCGGTACGTCCGGCTCGGCGGCCAATGCCAAACGTCGGTATTCCCAAACGCGAGCGACGCTCCCTGCGCCGCCGCTCCCCGCGCCACGCAAGCCACGCAGAGGACCAAGCCAAACAGGACGATTCCTTGGCACAGCCGAAACCCCGCTCTGTCGGAAAGAGAACGAAATCGCATCATGGCGCAAGGGTGCCATGATGATGGGGAGGTGGTCTTGAACGCATTTGACCTTTTCACACCCTGGTCAGCGTTATGGATTTGGAATATTTGGATCTGGAGACGAGGGAACTGGAGCCACTGGGCAACCTGTTTGGCCCGGGTTGTCACCCATGTGGCCGGAAAGCCTCGTTGACAGTTGCATTCAGCGGTGGTCGGGCGGATGTTTTCGGCCGGGTTGGTTTCCGAAAGGAAATTCCGGGCAGTATACTTTCCCCGTCAGCGCGTGTCGATTCTTGCGAAGGGATACCTACATCATGATGCGGATTTCTCGGGTTGTGTATTGGGGGCTGGCTTTCGCCAGCGTGTTGGCATTCACCTTGGGCGCGGCGGCGCAGATCAATCCCGATCTTTATGCCGGCCTCAACTGGCGAAACGTCGGGCCTTTCCATGGCGGACGAATCTCCTCCGTCACCGGCGCCATCGGCCAACCGGGGTGTTCTATGCCGGCACGCCGCTGGGCGGCATCTGGAAAACCACCAGCGCCGGCGTCACCTGGTTCCCCATCTTCGACCAGGAGAAGAGCGTCGATAGTGTCGGAGCCATCCAGGTCGCTCCCTCCAATCCCGATATCGTCTATGCAGGCGCCGGCGACCCCATTCAGGGCAGCCTCGGCAACGGCATGTGGAAGTCCACCGATGCCGGCAAGACCTGGCAGCACATCGGCCTCGAAGACACGGTGAAGATCACCAGCATCGTGGTCGATCCCACCGATCCCAACCTGGTGCTCGTCTCCGCGCTCGGCGATGCCACCCGCCACGGCGGCGGTATCTACCGCTCCACCGATGGCGGGCAGACCTGGACCAACGTCCTCAAGCCCGCCGGCTACGACGGCGCGCGCGAACTCGAGTACGCATACGACGACCCCAGCGTGATGCTGGCCGCCACGCAGGGAACCGGCGGCGTCTCGGCGGCGGCGGCGGCCGCCGGGCGCGGAGACCAAGCCCAAGCCGCCCCTGGTGTTCAAGTCCACCGATGAGGGCAAGACCTGGACCGCAGATCAAGATTCCGCCCTTCCCGGGCCGCGTTGCGGTCGCCGTCGCCATGCACACCAAGGGCCAGCGCATGTACATCGTCGGCAACGCCATCGAACAGGGCTCGGGGCTGTTACCGCTCCGACGACGGCGGCGCCACCTGGCAGCACATGGCCGGGCAAGGACACCCGCGGATCAGCAACGGCCAGGGCGACTATAGCAGCGGCGTGTTCGTGGACTCGCAGAATCCGGACATCGTGTACACCATGAGCACCGCGATGTACCGCTCCACCGACGGCGGCGTCACCTTCCACGCCTTCAAGGGCGCGCCCGGCGGCGAGGACTACCACAAGCTCTGGATCGATCCCACGAACGGCAACCGCATGCTGGTCGGCTCCGACCAGGGCGCCAGCGTCACGCTCGACGACGGCCGCACCTGGAGCCTCTGGTACACCGAGGTCATTTCGCAGATCTACCACGTAGCCACCGACAGCGCAGTATCCCTACCACATCATGGGTGCGCAGCAGGACACCGGCGCCGTAATGATCTGCGAGCCGCGGCAACTGGGGACAGGTGAACTTCACCGACTGGAGCCCGCTGCCCTCGTCTGAATTCGGCGTCGATACGACCCGATCCCAAAAATCCAAACATCATCTATGGCGTTGGATATGGTCCGGGCGGCGGCGGCAGCGGCCTGATCAAGATCGATATGACCACCGGCCAGTGGGAGAACGTCGCGCCCAACTTCGGAGCCGATGCCAGACAAATACCACGCCGGTCGCGATTTCGAGAAGAAATTCGACATCGCGTTCGATCCCAGCGCTCTCTACGTCGCCTACCAGTGCCTTCTGGTCTCGCGCGACGGCGCCCATTCCTTTACGGCCGCAGCCCCGATCTGACCACGCCCAAGGGCAAGCCCCAGGTGGCCTGCGGCACTGCGCCGCCGGAGCCGCCGCCGCCCCCACAGCCTCCGCAGCCGAACCCCACGCCGCCGGGAGCGCAGGCACAATCGGAGGCGCCAGCACCGAGGCCGGGCGCCGGACCGCCGGCACCCGTCGATCAACGACTTCTCCCTATCCAGGGTCAAACGCGGCGTCATCTGGACGGTCAGCAGCAACGGACAGATCTACAACACCATGGATGGCGGCAAGACCTGGACAGAACGTCACCAACATCGCCGACGTTCCGCCCCACACCAACTTCAACACCATCGAGGCAGGCGACGACGTCAATACCGCCTTCGTCGCCGCTCGCATTGGCGCCGAGCGCGGCCAGACTTTGCCCTCCGATGAGAACCCCGACGTGCCGCTCATCTGGCGCACCACCGACGCGCGGCAAGACCTGGACCAGCATCGTCAACGGCCTGCCCCGCGACGAGCGCACCGGAAGCTGGATCAACAGTCTGCGGGCCGATCCCGAGCAGCCGGGCTTGCTCTTCGCCGGATCCGAGACCACGGTGTATGTCAGCTTCGATAATGGCGATCACTGGCAGTCGCTGCGCCAGAACCTGCCCAGCACCTCCATCCGCGGCCTCGACGTCCACACCGATCACCACCAGAACGACCTGGTGATCGGCACCTACGGCCGCGGCTTCTGGGTTCTCGACGACATCACGCCGCTGCGCCAGATCGCGGCCAACGCCCAGGCCATCAGCTCCTCGTCCGCCTATCTCTTCAAGCCCGAGGAGGCCATTCGCGCACGCATCAACAGCAACTGGGATCAGCCCTTCTCCGTCGAAGTGCCCCATGCGCCCAATGCGCCTTACGGCGCGATCGTGGATTACTACCTCAGCCACAAGCCGAGCGGGCCGATCCAACTCCAGGTCTTCGATTCGAAGGGCAATCTGGTGCGCACCATGTCCAGCACGCTGCCGCCGCCCATCGAGGGCGCGGCGTATCCCCACTACTGGCTGGCCGCTCCCGAGACGCGCGTCCTCTCGACGCATGTCGGTCTCAACCGCGTCAACTGGAACCTGCAGTATGACGACCCGCCCGCCTTGCGGCACGACCTCGAGAATCAGATGAACATGGTGGCGGGCTCCACCACCCCTGGTCCGCACGGGCCGCAGGTGATTCCGGGCGTTTATACGCTCAAGCTGACCGTGGACGGCAAGGTCTATACGCGCGACGTCACCGTCATGAACGATCCGCGCGTCGGCCAGAGTCCCGCGCTCATGGCCGCCCTGCGCGCCCAGAACAAGCTCACTCTTCTTTCCGTGCAAGGGATGGAGCATAGCTTCGAAGGCCATGAGGAAGTGGATGCGGTGAAGGACCAGCTTGCGACCCTGATGAAGGGCAACCTGCCCGCCGATGTGGCCGCGCAGGCCAAAACACTCGATGCCAGTCTGACCAAAATTGGCGGCGTCATGCCGGCTGGGCGGCATGCGGCGGCGGTTCTGGCCGCCGTCCTGCTCGCCAATCCCAACGCGCTGCAATCGTTCCTCGAACTGAACAACGCACTTCAACACCATGGTCAGCATGATGCAGGTCGGCCTCGACATGGCGCCCACCCCCACCCAGATCGCCACTTGGCAGAACGACTGCACGCGAACTGAACCGTACCAGGACTGCCTGGGAGGACGCGCAGAAGAACAGATCACCGACTTCAATGCGATGCTGGCCAAAAACAACCTGCAGGAGCTCAACGTCGCGCCCAGCAAGCTCACAGACCAGTCGTGCAGCTTTAAGGCTGGCTCGAACTGAGCGCGGTTAGATTCGGCTTCGCTCACGCAATCCTGCCGGTTTCGACTGGCAAGGTGGTGGCACGTTCGCGCTCGACCACTTGAGCGGAAACAAGCAGATTGGCCCGAGGGGCCGTTAGATGACTGAAGAGAATGGCCGGGGCGAGTGGATATTCCAACTCGTTCCCGGCGCCGCGAGCGTGGCGCCACCGCGCAGCGACGCCGAGCCGCCGATCTAGGAAGGCGGCGTGGAATTAGACGGCGCGCGCGTGGCCGATTTGCCAGGAAATCGACTGCTCGCGCCCCGGCACGATCTTGCTGCACACCGGGAAGGAAAAATTCCTCCGCATCGTAATCGAATAGCCGGGCGCGCAGCGTGGTTAGCACTCACCTGACGAGCGCGGCGTCTTCAGCGTTAAGCCGTGCGATGTGAGCAGGCGATTGAACGCCGGTGCGCGCCAGGCTCGGGGCCAATCCGCCGCTTCCGGGCGCGTCTCACATCACGCGTCGCTTTTAAGCCTGATCAGGTGAGCACACCTCAATGGTTCAGCATTTTGTTGGCTGCGGCAACGTCGGATTGCAGACGTGACACACCCGCATCCGCATCATGGATGTATCCATCGGCCACTTGCACCATCGCGGGCGTGGGCGGCACGAATGCCTGACTCACCTGGGCCGCAATGGAGGTCAACCAGGAGCGCAGCCGACCGGGATACACCAGTGCGCCTTCACCGGACTGGATCTTGAGATCCACCAGATCATCTATGTCACCGTTCAGGCGGTCCAGCGCCGGTTGCGCCTGATTGCCGGACGCGCTCTTGCTGGCTACCGCCTTCTCGATCGCGTCGCGGGTGTCAATGGCCTGGTTCAGGTTGGTATCGAGCCGGTTCACCGCGTCGTGAATTTGCATCAGCAAATCGAAACGCTGCTGCAGTTCCGCCTGCGTGGTTTGCAATTGCAGGTCCAGTTTGACCACAAACGGCTGCTTCTCGGTGGTATCGCCATAGGTCAGCGTCGCGTAGTAGGTACCCGGCACCACTTCCGGACCTACGGGCACGGCGGCCGAAAAGAATGAATTGAAGATGCCCTTCACGTCCACCGCATCCGGGTAACTCAGATTCCACTGGAAGCGGTTCATGCCAGGCTCGATCGCCGTCAACCTTTCTTCCCGTTGTTTTCGCGCTTCTGACGGGTTGGTCGAAAGCGGCTCCGGTTTGCCTTTCTTTTTCAGGTGCAGCGTGAAGCTGCGGATCAACTTGCCGCTTGCGGTGGTAAAGCTCAGCTTCACCGGCGTACTGCCGTTGTAGTCGGCCGGCACGTGGAAAAACACCGTGGCTCCAGGCGCCAAGTTCTCGCCTCCCGCTCCCCGCGGGCCAAACCCGCCCCCACGGCGCGTGACCAGCCAGGCCTGCTGCGGTTTGAATAGGTAGGGAGCGTCACTCGCCACCTGGGCAGCCCCCAACTGCTCGAGGAACTGCAGGTTGTCCAGCACCCAGAAACCACGTCCGAATGTGGCGAGCACAACTGCATGCTGTTCGGGTTGAATCTCCACATCACTCACCCGTACTGCCGGCAGATTGAGGGTGAACGGCTGCCACTGCTGGCCCCCATCCAGACTGAAGTACACCGTCGCGCTGGTGCCCGCGAACATCAGATTGGACTCGTTCGGATCCTGCCGCACGCTCTCGACGTACTGGTCTTCCGGCAGCCCAGTGGTAATCGCCGTCCAATGCTTGCCGTAATCGGTGGTCTTGTATAGGTACGGGTGAAAGTCGTCCCAGTCAAACCGGCTCGCCGACACGTAGGCGGTGCCCGCGCCGGTGTGCGAAGGCTCGATGCAGGTGATCGTGGACCAGGCCGGCAACTCCGGCGGGCGCACCTGGCTCCAGTGCCCGCCCGCATCGGTGGTTACGTACACCAAGCCGTCATCGGAACCCGTCCAGATGACATTGTCGGTGAGCGGCGAAAAGGCAATCGAGGATATGGTGTCGAACATCTCCTCGCCGGTCACATCCGCGCTGATCGGGCCGCCCGGCCGCCCCTGCTTGCTCTTGTCGTTACGCGTGAGGTCCGGACTGATCGCTTTCCAGTGGATACCTTCATCGAGGGTCTCGAACAGCACGTTCGCGCCCATCAACAGCTCCTTAGGGTTGCCGGGGGCAAACACCACGGGATGATGAATCCAGCCATAGCGATATTTTTCTTCGGACCCCGCAAGACCAAACTTGTAGGATGGCCAGGGGCTCACATTGGTGGTCAACCCCGTCCTGCGATTCTCTTTCCACTCCATGCTGTCATACCCGCTGCCGTAGGTGACCCAGGGCTGGCCTGGCGTCGGCACCACCCAGCTCATCTCTCCGCCTTGTACGTTCTTCCAAACGGGCGGAATAATCCCGGCAGGCACGGCGCTCGGCGCTTCGTCCGAACCCCGATCCTGCTGCGCGCCGTAAATATGGAAAGGGAATTGATCGTCGAGATTGGCGTGATAGAACTGCCCGGTCGGCTGGTTGTTCTCGGAACTCCAGGCCTTGCCGCCATTCAGGGTAACGGTGGCGCCGCCATCGTTGCCTTCAATGAAGATTTGGGGATTGTTCGGATTGATCCAGAACACATGGTTGTCGCCATGCGGCGGATGCAGGGCGGTCAGCTTCTTGCCCGCGTTGTGCGATACATACACGCCGACGTTGGGCAGGTAGATCGTATCGGGGTCCTTGGGGTCCACATACACGTTCATGTAATAGAAGGCGCGTTGCGTGATGTCCATGCTGTTGTTGATGAGATTCCAGCTCTGGCCGGAATCGTCGGACCGGAACAAGCCGCCCGCCTGACCCTTGTAATCGGCTTGAATCAGCGCGTACACGACATTGGGCTGGCTCGGCGCCACCGCGATGCCCACCTTGCCGAAGATGCCGGTCGGCAGCCCCGGGCGGTGCGAAATGTTGGTCCAGTTTGCCCCTCCGTCGGTCGTCTTGTAGATACCACTGCCTGGCCCTCCGCTCGAAAATGTCCAGTGACTCCGGGACATCTGCCACATCGCGGCGTACACCACGCTCGGATTGGACGGATCCATCGCCATGCTGATCGCGCCGGTCTTGTCGTCGAGGTAGAGAATCTTCTGCCAGGTCCGGCCACCATCGGTGGTCTTGAATACGCCGCGTTCCGGATTGGGCCCGAACAAATGGCCCAGCGCCGCTACGTACACCACATCGGGATTGTTGGGATCCACAAGGATCCAGCTGATGATGTGGGTCTCGCCCAGCCCGATGAATGTCCAGGTCTTTCCGCCATCGGTGGACTTATACATCCCCTCTCCGGTCAGGACCGTATTGCGGGGACCGGAATCGCCCGTGCCGACATAGATAATCTTGGGATTGGAGGGCGCGATCGCCATAGCGCCGATATTGTTGCTCTTGAAGTCCTTGTCGGAAATGTTCTTCCAGTTATGGCCGTAATCATCGGTCTCCCAGACACCGCCGCCCGCCGTGCCCATGTAATAGACATTGGGCTCGGCGGCGATGCCGGCTACCGTGGTGACGCGCCCGCCGGTGTAGGGACCCACGCTGCGCCAGCGCAGGGTACTGGTGAGCTGGCCCGGCGGCACGGGCGCCGCAAACGCCGCCGGCAAGGCCAGGGACAGACAAGAAAGCAGCAAAATGTAGCGTGCTTTGAACATGGCGGGGTGCCTCTCTCTCAATAAAAATTCATTCCGACCGCGTACCTCTGCGCCGCCTTGCGGATGGCCCAAGCGAGCGACATTCGCTTCTGATTGGCAGTTCGGCCGAGAGTTTATAGACACCGGCCGAAAGGAATGCACGTACCAACCGCCGGGCCTCCGACTTGCCCGCCGGCCCTGACCGTTTTTTTAGTTCATAGCGGTTCGCGACACCGCATTTCACAACAGCGGTGATCGAGAACGCAAGCCCATTCTGCCGGGAAGGGCGCTTTCGCACCTTTCTCTTAGGGAAAAATCGAGCTTGACGGTTTCGCCAACAACAGAGGAAAAGGTCAGAATGGTCGGGGCGAGTGGATTTGAACCACCGACCTCCTGGTCCCGAACCAGGCGCTCTAGCCAGGCTGAGCCACGCCCCGACGGAGAAACGAAGCAGGTGTTTTGGGCGGCGCGGACGGCGGACGCGCGAAGCGACCGGAGCCGCAAAACCACCGGAGGCTTGAAGATAACATATCGGGCGGGGAACTGGCCAGCGCGCGCGGCGTGCTTGGCTCGCGTTTCGTAAGCGCGTCCCGGTGGTCAAAGAGTCTGTGTGGCAACCTTCAAATGCAACCCTCTGCGGCTAAAGCCGCGTTGATGTGCCGGCGCCTGCGGCACGGCTGAACAGGTTGCGGAAAAAGTCCTGTTGGGCAGCTTCAGGGGCTAAAGCCCCTTGATTTTGCGGGCGTTATGTCGCGGCTGAAGCCGCGACCCCCGAAGTCCTGCCCATTTTTCCGCAAACTGTGAAGCCGTGCCCTTACGAAAAACGGAGTTGCCACACAGACTCTCAAAGGCGGGCGGGACGCTCAAGGCCGCCTGCGTCTATAATAGAAAACAATATCGTTGGGCGCTGCCGCGCTCGCTCCTTCGCGCCCGGAAAGAACCCGCCATGGCCGTGGATCGCAGTCAACTTCGGAAACTCGATGACTACCGCTGGCTCGCGGCGAAATCGACTCGGCCGGGCATGCTGACCGATGCGCTGATCTACGCCGACGACAAACTGCTCGAGCCGATCCTCAGCGACCTTTCCATCGAGCAGGCAATGAACGTGGCCTGCCTGCCGGGCATCGTCGGCCGGTCGCTCGCGATGCCGGACATCCACCAGGGCTACGGATTCCCGATCGGCGGCGTGGCGGCGACGGATTGGAACACCGGCGTGGTATCGCCGGGCGGCGTGGGATTCGACATCAACTGCGGCGTGCGCCTTCTCGCGACGAACCTGACGCGCGAGGAAGTGGAACCGAAGCTGCGCGAACTTGTGAATCAGATTTTCCGCGACGTGCCTTCGGGAACCGGGTCGAAAGGCCACGTCGAGTGCAGCCACAAGGAACTCGAAGAGGTGCTCGAGCGCGGCGCGCAGTGGGCCGTCGAACAAGGTTACGGCGAACCGGACGATATCGTCTTCTGCGAGGAGAACGGGCGGATGGAGAGCGCCGACCCGTCGCAGGTCTCGTACCGGGCGCGCGAGCGCGGCCTGAAACAGCTCGGCACGCTTGGCAGCGGCAATCATTTCCTCGAAATCGAATACGTCGAGAGGATCTTCGAGCCGGAAGCGGCGGCGCGATTCGGCCTGGAAGTCGGGCAGGTAGTGGTGCTGGTGCATTGCGGCTCGCGCGGGCTGGGCCATCAGGTCTGCACCGATTTTCTGAAGACCATGGGCGCGGCGATGCGGCGCTACGAAATCACTCTGCCCGACCGCCAACTGGCCTGCGTGCCGATCCGCTCGCCCGAAGGGCAGGCGTATCTGGGCGCGATGGCGGCGGCGGCGAATTACGCCTGGGCGAACCGGCAGGTGATCACGCACTTCACGCGAAAGTCGTTCGCGAAGGTTTTCGGCGACGAGGTGCGGCTGCGGCTGGTGTACGACGTGGCGCACAACATGGCGAAGCGGGAACGGCATCCCATGAACGGAGACGTGCGCGATCTTCTGGTGCATCGCAAGGGCGCGACCCGCTCCTTCGCCGCCGGATCACCCTCGATTCCCGATGCGTATCGGGACATCGGGCAGCCGGTGCTGATTCCCGGGTCGATGGGCACGGCGAGTTACGTGCTTGTCGGCACCGAACGCGCGATGAAGGAAAGCTTCGGCACGGTTTGCCACGGAGCCGGGCGCCTGATGTCGCGCACGGCGGCGAAAAGGGGACGCGACGCGCGGGTGGAATCGAAGCGCCTGGAGGACAGAGGAATTCTGGTCCGCGCCGAGACTCGCGACGGCATTCTCGAGGAGATCCCGGAAGCGTACAAGGACATCGACGCCGTGATCGACGTGGTCCACAACGCCGGTCTGGCCCGCCGCGTCGCCCGCTTGCGGCCCATGGGCGTCGTCAAGGGATGAGCCGGTCCCGTGCCGATAACAGGAGGGCAGCCATGCAAGTGACCGTCACCCACGAGGAAGCTCAGGTTCTCTCCGACCTTCTGAACGCCTACCTGCCCGAACTGCACGAAGAGGCCTGCAAAACCGAGAGTTTCGAACTGAGCGAACAACTGAAGCGCCGCGAAATCGTTCTGAAGGCCCTCCTCACCCGCCTGGGAGCATTGCTCGGTCAGGCGCGGCCGTGTTAGTCCGGAGATCTCGTTGAAATTTGGCCGAGCTGTCGCGAAAGCAGAGTAGCGGGGATTTTTCAATCCGCCAGCTTTTCCCGGCGCTTGGGCAAGTTGCCGCCCTGAAGTGTATGGTGCCAGGACATCCTTTACAGTGGTTGCCACGACATCCTTTACAGGTGGGATAGAGTTTCCGACCGAGGAGGTCGGGAGCGATGCCTTGGAGGAGCGTGGACGTGAGCGAGCAGCGGGTGCGGTTTGTGGTTCGGGCCGTCGATGGCCGGGAGCCGCTGGCGAAGTTATGCCGGGAGTTTGGGATTTCGCGGCCGACCGGGTATGTGTGGCGGCGCCGCTACGAGCAAGCCAGGACGGTGACGGCGTTGGTGGAGCGGAGCCGGCGACCGCATCGGACGCCGGCGCGCACGCCGGAGGGGACCGAGCAGCAGGTGGTGGCCCTGCGGGAGCAGACCGGCTGGGGAGCGAAGAAGTTGCACGTGGTGCTGCGCGATGAGCAGGGGATTCACGTGCCGGTCCGGACGATTCATCGGATTCTGGAGCGGCACGATCTGATCGCCAAGGACGTACACGGGCCAGCGCCAAAGACGTTTGAGCGGTCCGAGCCGAACCAGCTCTGGCAGATGGATACCAAGGGGAAGTACCCGCTCGAGGGCGGCGAGTGCCACCCGTTGACGATCGAGGACGATCACAGCCGCTACCTGGTCGGGCTGCACGCGTTGAGCGCGCTGACGGCGGAGTTGGCCTACGCGAGCTTGGTCGCGACGTTCCGGGAATACGGATTGCCAGAGGCGATGTTGATGGACCACGGCTCGCTCTGGTGGGCGACGACGAACGGGTGGGGGCTGACGTGGTTGTCGGTGCGGCTGATCGAGCAAGGGATCCGGTTGTACTACGGACAGGTGCGCCATCCGCAAACGCAGGGGAAGGTCGAGCGGCTACACCGGACGCTGGGGGAGGAGTTGCGGCGCCGCGGCGTTCCCGAGCGGATCGAGCAGTGGCCGGGTGTGCTGGAAGAGTTTCGGCAAAGCTACAACCATCGGCGGCCGCATGAAGCGCTGGGGATGCAGCGACCGGCTGATCGCTACCGGCCGAGTCGACGGGCCTATCAGGAGCGACCACGGGACTGGGAATACCCGGAGGGGAGCGAGGTGCGGCAGCTGAACACGCAAGGGAGTCTGGTCGAGGGTCGGCAACGGCTGTTTGTGTGCCAGGCGCTGGCGGAGCGACGGGTACGGGTCGAACGGTTCGACGGCAAGCTGCTGGTCAGCTACCGGCACATGTACATTCGCGAGATCGATCTGGCGAGCGGGCAAAGCCGCCCGCTGGTGATCGAGCACACGAGGGACGCGGCAATCGCCGCCGAGCAGGTCCCTCCGGTCGCCCTACGGGCTCCCTCCGGGACCTGCTCGGACCCAAACCCACACCCGGAAGAGCACAGCCAGGTGTAAAGGATGTCCTGGCAACCGGTGTAAAGGATGTCTTGGCAACGAACACTGAAGCCCGCCGCTACACGTCCGGAACCTGCCAGAGATTTCCGCCTGACAGGGTGTCACAAGGTGTCACCAGGATATGTTGGTACTTCCAGTGTGCGGAACGGGCACCGAAGTAACTCCTGCAATTTCAGTTAGTTTTCTCTCGTTTCGGCTTTGTGGGCAGGGTGTCACTCGGGCAGGCTTAAGCGGGACACTGTTCGATCAAAAATCGCGATAAGGCTTGTGTTTTCTGGGAGATTACTTTTTTTAACCGGGACATTTTGGGGCTTTTTCGGGGCGGATGGCCGGCGAGCCGCGAAAAAGGGCTTTCGGGACGGAAGCTCTGGCGCGTCAGTTTAGCGTGAAAACCGGTCATGCGAAAAGCGAACGGTCTGCGTGGACGCATGCACCCAGCAGCCTCAGCGGTTATCCTGCCCTTTGCATTCCGCGCAAGAGATGCCCTTTTTCAGCCCGATTTCCGCGACAATAGGCGATTCAGGTTCTTTGATTGGTGGGGGAGAGAAGAGGAATGCCGAGACCGTCGCCGGAAGAAACGAAAATCGTTCTTTGCGTCCATCACCCGTTCACGCTCTGGCGGCTGCCGAAGGAACTCCCCGGCCGCATCCAGCAGCGCTGGCCCGCGATGCGCGTGGTGGCTCTCGAGAACTACGACCGCCTGGCCGAAGAACTCGCCGACGCGGATATCTACGTCGGTTTCTGGGCGCGCGCGGAGCAGTTTCGCGCAGCGCGAAAACTGCGCTGGGTCCACGCAACCGCGGCCGGCGTGAGCCAGTTGCTGCATCCGGAATTCGTCACGAGCGATGTCGTGCTGACGAACGCGCGTGGCGTGAACGCCATTCCGATTGGCGATCACACGCTGGGTGTCATCCTCGCTTTTTCGCGGCATCTGCTTAGCGCATGGCGCCATCAGCGCGAGCACCTCTGGGCCCAGCAGCAGATCTGGGACGAGAGCCCGCGGCCGAGGGAACTTGCAGGGCAGAACCTTCTGCTCGTGGGCCTCGGCGCCGTTGGCCGGGAAATCGCAGTCCGCGCGCGCGGTTTCGGCATGCGCATCCTGGCGGTAACGCGGTCCGGCGAGGACCCGGAAAAACTGGCTGACGAGATTTTTGCCGCCGACCGGCTGGACGAGGCGTTAGGCGAAGCGGATTTCGTCGTGCTGGCCGCTCCCGAAACGCCCGAGACGCGTCATCTGATCGACGGGCGAAGGCTGCGCCTGATGAAGCCGACGGCGTGTTTGGTAAACGTCGCGCGCGGCACGCTCGTCGACGAAGCCGCCTTGGCGGAAACGCTTCGTGCCCGAGGTATCGCCGGCGCCGCGCTCGACGTCACCGAGCGCGAACCGCTCGCCGCCGACAGCCCGCTCTGGGAAATGGAAAACGTGCTGATCACGCCGCACGTCGCCAACGCAAGCGATCGCCTGTGGGAAAGGCAAGAAGCGATTCTCGTGGAAAATCTCGAGCGCTGGTTCAGCGGCCGGGAACTCGTCAACGTCGTGGACAAACGCCGCGGGTACTGAGTTTGGCCGGGGCGGCATTTCGCGTCTCGAGATCAACCGTGCGACGTCAAGCAGGTCGGAATTCGGGGATTGCAAAATGAGGGAATTCAGGCTGGACGCAGGGTGCACGTAGCTTAGCCTTGGGTCCCGCTCTGCCGCAATAAGAAGCTCTACGTAACGTTCTCCTTCCCTGGCCAGCAGGCCCGCTACGGCCTCACGCTCCGATCTTTCGAAGTTCGATCTGAAGGAGGGTGCGCCGGTGATGTCGCTGGATCCGCATGATCCGGAATTGTCGGGGAATGTGTCAGGGAAGTTCGTGAAGGTGCGGGCAAAGGCAGCAACCAGATAGGTGACGGTGCCGCGCTGCCTTCAGTGCCCAAATCCTCGTTTTCCTCGCAAAGCCCTCCTCGAGGGGTTTTCGAAAAAGGTCTGCCAGGCCGGCCCGGAGGAGCTGGCGAAGGACGGACCTCCCGCTCGATCCTGGCTTGGAATTTCGGTTACGGATTCTATTGAAAACGCGCATTCCTCTTGGGCGAGGGCGCGGGCAGGACAAGAACGGTTACGGTTTGTGGCTGCGCAGTGGTGTGGTGTCAGCGGCATTGGTTCTATTGAGCGCAAATCGCGCGAGCAGCTGACCGGCACGTTCCACATGATGGCGGGTGATTCGCTCGGCGCTCTTGCCATCCCGTTTCTCCAAAGCTTGGAGAAGCTTTCGATGTTGCGCCTGGGCTTCGGGCAGATATTCCGGTAGAAACCGCACGGTTCGCAGAACGGCCACTTTTCTCGAGAAGCGAAGTGGCCAGCGCCTTGAGAGTAGGGAATGGGCAAGCCGAGAAGGTAGCCGCGTGAAATTCCATATTGAGCTGCGGATATTCCGGAGCGTCGATCTTCGCGGCTTCGTCCATTCGAGCCATCAGCTTGCGGAGCGTTTTCAATGTTGCGTCAGTGAGATGACTCGCCGAAAAGCGCACTGCCGCGCCTTCGGTCACCGAGCGAATGATGGAAGTCTCGATGATATCCTGGGGCGAGAGTTCCGGGACGACGGCACCCACGTGCGGGCTCATCTGGAGCCAGCCTTCTCCCACCAGGCGGCCGATCGCTTCTCGGATGGGAACCTTGCTGGTTCCGAGTTCGACGGCCAACTGGTCGATGTTTACGCGAGCGCCGGGCTGATACCGGCCGGCGAGAAGGGCTTGCCGGAGGGCCTCATACACCAGATAGCCCTTCGTTCGGTAGGTGGCGAGCGCCCCTTTCATTTCGTTCATTCGGGTACCCCAATGGCATCTTGAAGCAGATCAATCATCGGCGTGGCGAGCGGGGCCGGCAAGCTCGGCGGAGAAAGCCCGGTTGGTCCTCCGGGCGGGAGCGATCCGACGCAAGCCACGGAAGCAGGAATTTCCCGTCCCCATCCTTGAGACGCAAGACGATCCTTCCCGGTTCCGAGCAATTCTACACCCGACCGCGCTGTCGGCAACGAGATAGGGTCATCGACGAGCCTCCCGGGGCATGATCACCGGGCGGGCGCGACGTCGCGAGTCCTCCCGATGCGCAAGCTTGCCAGAAAAAGCGCCGCTCCAACGGACAGGGCTATGATCCCCACAATAAACTGGTCTTTCGACACTCCCAGGAAAATGGATGCCGATACAAGCACCGCAAGCGAAGGCACCAACCAGCCCAAGGGAATCCGGAAGCTTGCCGGCTGGACCAGCCGCTCGTACCGGCGGCGGCGCAGCACCAGCGTCGAGCCGCACACGCTGAGATAAACGATCAAGCGTGCCATTGCGCTCGCCGCGGCCAGTTCCGCAAAGGAGCCGGAGAGAGCCAGGGCCAGGGCAACGGCCGAGGAGAAAATCACCGCATTGGCCGGAGTGCGAAAGGACCGATGGATTTTCCCGAAGAAAGGCGGCAAGTCCCCATTTTCCGCCAGCGCGAAGAGCATCCGGGAACTCGTGAGAATCTGGCCGGCCGTGTTCCCCGTAATCGACACGACCGATCCGATCCCGATCATCAGCGCCCCCGCCGTGCCCATGAAAATCAGCGCCGCGTCGGCCAGGGGCGTCGCCGCCGAGGCCAGATGCGCCATCGTGCCCATCGCGACGATGTGAACCAGCGTATTGATTGCGGTGATCGAGAGGATGGTCGCCACCACGGCAAATGGCACATGCCGGCGCGGATCCTTCGATTCGCCCGCCGGCACGGCGATCACTTCGTAGCCGCTGAAGATGAAAAGTAGAAGCAGCATCGCCGCGGGCACGTGGGACCAGGGAATGGCATGCGCGGGGATGAGCAGCTTCGGCCGGACGAAAAAGATCCCGACACCGATGAAGAGGATCAGCGGAAGAAGCTTGCCGACGGTGAGAAAATCGACCACCCACGCCGCCTGACGCACCCCTCGCACGTTGACCGCGGCGAGCACTGCGGTCACGCCTGTGATCACGCAAATCCGCGCCGCCCCGGTCGCGATCGACGGCCAGTAGAATCCGAGAGCGAGCACGAGGCCGTTCGTGACCGATGCCTGCGCGGTGACGCGCGTGAACCAATACATCCAGCCGACTTCGAAGGCCGCGAATCGTCCGAAAGCCGCATGGGTGTAGAGATAGGGCCCTCCGGTCCCCTCGAACCGGCTTCCCACTTCCGCGAAGCACAGCCCCACGAGCAGCGAAAAGAATCCCAGGGCAACGTAGGCTAGCGGACTCCATCTCCCCACCTCCCCGGCGACTTCCGAAGGAACCAGGAAGATGCCGGCTCCGATGACCATGTTGATGCCGATGGCGGTCAGGTCCCAACGTCCCAGGTCTCGCTTGAGGGAAGGAGAAGTCATCGTTGTTCTTCGGCGGAGCCCCGGTACATCGCGACGCGTGGCCCGTCCGGAAAGAGGCACTCTAGCAAACCGGTCCTCCCGAGGTCATTCCTTCGTTTGCGATCCGGCGTACGCGTCCGAATGACTTCGCCGATACGCGAGTACGCGGCGCGGCAGCCCTTCCCGGCCGGGCGCGGGTGAGGGCCGGCGGGTGTCCGCGCGCGGGCTATTTGGGCGGGTGCGCGAATTGGGGCTTGACATCAAGGCGATTCATCATACTATGTTGGCGAATTTCGTATACGAAATCTTTTATACGATGACTGGACGCCCCGGCCTTTTCCCGCGCCCGGGATCCGGTGAAGGAAGGTGCCAGAATGCCGCCCTCTGATCTCCTCGTCTACATCGATGGCCGGCTCGTGCCGCGCGCCGAGGCTCGCGTTTCGGTCTTCGACGCCAGTTTCCAATCCGGGGACAACGTTCTGGGAGGGAATCCGGGTCTACGGCGGCCGGGTGTTCGAGCTGAAAGCTCACATCGACCGTCTTTACGATTCGGCCAAGGCGCTCGACATCCCCATCCATCTCGAGGCTTCGGAGATCGAGCAGGCCGTGTTCTCCACCCTGCGCGCCAACCGCCTGTTCGATGAAACCCACATTCGTTCTGATCGTTACCCGCGGCGTGCGCCGGACCTCGGGGATGAACCCGCGATTCGTGGATGGCCGCCCAACGCTCGTCATCATCGCCGAGCGGAAGCCGCCGATCTTCAACAAGCAGGGAATCCGGCTGGTGACCTCGAGCGTCCGCCGGCCAACGCCCGATTCTCTCAATCCGCAGATCCATCATGGGAATCAACTGAACAGCATCCTGGCGAAGATCGAGGCGAACCGAGCCGGCGCGGATGGAGCGGTGATGCTCGACCACTACGGCTTCGTCGCCGAAGCCGACTCGGCCAATCTCTTCCTGGTCAAGGCGGGAGAAATCTCCACTCCTCTCCCGACCGCCTGCCTGCACGGAATCACCCGCGCCACTGTAATTCGGGAAGCGCGCTCGGCGGGGCTTCCCATGGTGGAGCGAAATGTTTCGCTCACCGATCTTCACGCAGCTGACGAAGTATTTCTTACCGGCACGATCGCTGAAATCGTGCCGGTGATCGAAGTTGATGGGCGCCGGATTGGGACAGGCGTTCCGGGCCCGATCACTCTGCGCGTCTCGGACCTTTATCGCAGGCTCACCGAGACGCAGGGCGTCGTGATACCCGCTGCTGTTTCAACACCAGCAGATGCAACGGCGGGTCCGGACGGCAACGGCAAGGGAAGGGACACCCACAGTGGGTGAGGTGTCGGACAGGCACGAGATTCAAGAGGTGACTTTATTTCCGCCCAGCAAGAGGAAGGGCATTTGAGGGAGGGTGGGTAGATGTCCAACCGAATCGCAGTGCGCTGGATTGTTCTTTGCATGGCTCTCTTATTCTGGGCCGGTCTGTCCCTCTGGGCTCAAGGATCACCTACGGGCACGCTCGTCGGAACGGTGATGGACACAAGCCGTGCCGTGATTCCGGGTGCTGCCATTCAGGCAACCGACGTTGCCACCTCGACGACCTATCGGACGACGAGCGGGGCGAAGGGTCAGTTCCTCATCGGGAATCTGCCGCCGGGAACTTACACGATCACTGTCACGGCATCCGGATTTCGGAAGGGTGTTTACCAGGCAGTGCAGATCATCGTGGGGCAAACCTACAACCTGAAGGCGGTTGTCGAGGTGGGCGAGGTGTCTTCCACCGTCACCGTCCGTGCCGGCCGACAGCTCCTCGAAACCACGCAGACCTCGATCGGCATGACGATCTCCGGCGCCGCCGTCCGGCAGGTTCCGTCGGCGACGAACAGCGCTCTCTACGGGTTGTCGCTCATGAGCCCCGCCATCCAGAACGATCGGCGGTCCGCGCCAGAGCAGCGCCGAGGGATTGCCGGGCGGCAGCGTCAATATCACGTTCGACGGCATCCCCGCCCAATGGCAGACGGGCAAGTCCGGCGACCCGATCTTCGCCATGGTTTACCCCAACATCGACGACGTGTCGGAATTCAACATCTCCACGGCCGCCGGCAACGCCAATGAGACCGGCGAGGGGGCCGTGCAGCTCAATTTTGTCAGCCATCGGGGCACCAATAATTTCCATGGCGGGGTGTGGGAGTACTTCCGCAACGACTGGCTGAACGCGAACTACTATTTCAACAACCTGGCGGGTTTGCCGCGCCAAACGATGCGTTACAACCAGTGGGGCGCCAAGGCGGGCGGACCGATCCTGAAGAACAAGCTCTTCTTCTTTGCCGATTTCGACGATATGAACCGGCCCCAGGGAGTGAGCCGCACGCGCACGATTCTGACTTCGGCGGCGACGCAGGGCATGTTTACCTACAACATGGCCTGTCAGCCGGGGAACAGCGGTTGCGGGGTCACCTCCACCCAGCCCAACCCGTGGACGACTTGCGACTTCACCGCGCTCACCTGCACCGCCAACCTGATGCAGATGGCCAGCAACTATGGAGGAACGGCGCAAGTGGACAGCGTGATCGGGAAAGCACTCTCCACGATCGGTTCCGCGGTGAGCGCGCCCGGGGTTCACCTGCTGGCGGCTCCTTCGCCCTTCCAGCAGACGATCAGCTTCACCAACAACGGCGGATACAACTTGAAGATGCCCGATTTCCGCCTGGACTGGAACATCAGCCAGAACCACTCGTTCGAGTTCGACTACCACCTCACCCGGTTTGCCATTCAGCCCGCCGTTCTCAACAACGGCGACTATACCTATCCGGTCGCTCCGTTCAACACGAACGAGGGCGGTTACCTCGCCGACCGGCAGATCTTTGCCTGGGCCTGGCGGTGGAACATCGGCGCGACCAAGAGCAACGAGTTGCGCTTCGGGTTCCAGACCTCTCCCGCTTCCTCTTTCGGGTCGTTGAACACGAGCGTCTATCCGGTGGCCAAGACGGATCTGGGCTCGATTCGGGTTCAGCCCGTTTTTCCTTCGGGCCTGGTCGACAATCCGTGGCTGCTCGCCAACGAATCCCGCAACAATGCCGGGGTAGGGCGGTTGATGGACAACCTGGTCTGGGCGAAGGGCAACCACAACCTGGCGTTCGGGTTTACCGTGACGCGCACTTTTTATCACGACGCGAACTACTCGACGCAATTCGCCAGAGTGGGTCTGGGGATGGTGGCGACCGACCCCTTGTCCGGCGACTTCAACTCGACCAATCTGCCCGGCATCTCGGCGGCCGACCAGAGCACCGCGGCGCAGCTCTACGGGTTGCTCGCCGGGCGTGTTACCAGCTACAGCGGTTCGGTGGCCTTCGATCCGTCCACCCGGGGATTCGTCACCGGCCAGCCCGTCGTCGACAACTATCACCAGACCGATTTCGGCGTTTACGCCACCGACAACTGGCGTTTCCGGCCGAACCTGACCTTGAATTACGGGCTGCGCTGGCAGTACGAAGGCGTGCCGGTGGACAACCTGAACGAATACTTTGCCGTGCAGCAGGGCTATGCGGGATTGTTCGGTGTTTCCGGGGTGAACAATCTCTTCAAGCCCGGAACGCTGAACGGCACCGTGCCAAGCTACGTTCTCAACAACGGCCGGCCCTGGTACAACAACTGGTATAAGGGTTTCGCGCCGAGCCTCGGGCTGGCCTGGGAGCCGCACTTCTCCAATTCGCTGTTGAAGAAGATTTTCGGGTCGTCGGGCAGCAGCGTTCTCCGCGGCGGTTATTCGATCGCCTATTCGCGCGAAGGGATGAACAACTGGAGCGCGATTGCGGGCGCGAATCCGGGCAACAAGGGCCTGCAATTCGCCACGCCGGTCAGCCCCTCGGGCACGATCGGGCCGGGCGAGTTCGCCGCCGGTTCCGTCGGGCTGCAAAGCTTGAACTTCCCGGCGGTGGCGCAAAACCCATCCAGCTTTGCGACCTCGATCCCGATCAATCCGACCGCCTCCAACTCGGTCAACGTGGTCGATCCCAACCTGCACATGCCCTACGTGCAGTCGTGGGAGTTGAGCATTCAGCGCTCGCTCAGCCGGAACATGGCGGTCGAGGTGGACTACATCGGCAATCACGCCGTCGGCCTGTGGCAGAACCAGAACCTGAACGAAGTGAACGTCTTCGAGAACGGCTTTCTCGGAGAGTTCAAGAACGCCCTGAATAACCTGCACGTGTGCCAGGCGAATCCCTCCTGCGCTTCCTCGCCGACTTTCGCCGATACCGGCCTTTCCGGCCAGGTGCCGCTGCCGATTTTCACCGCGGCCTTTACCGGCTCGGCCAACGACGCAGCCGGCTCCTCGACCCAGCAGAACAAGAACTTCGGCAGCGGCTCCTTCCTTACTCCCCTGGTCAACGGGCAGGCCGGTTCGATCGCCAGCACTTTGACCGGCTTGAGTTACTGGCAGAACCTGATGAATGCGGGATACCCGAGCAATTTCTGGGTCGTGAACCCGAATGCCACCGGGGGAGCCTATCTGCTGCGGAATGGGCTTCAGTCCACCTACAACGCTCTGGTGATCCAGTTCCGCCGGCGCCCCTCCCACGGCCTGATGTTCGACGCCAACTACACCTTCTCGCGTGGCATCACCGATGCCTGGCAGCGCAGCGGCGCCAACTCCTTCAGCTTCACCACCCTTCGCAATCCCAGCCTCGACAAGGGGCCTTCCCCTTACGATATCCGCAACGCGTTCAAGGTGGATGCCGTCTGGCAGCTTCCCTTCGGCCGCGGACATCGTCTGAAATTCTCGAACCGCGCTCTGAACGTGCTGGTGAGCGGATGGCAATTCAACAGCTTCACCCGCTGGCAATCGGGCCGGCCCACGCTGCTGGTCGGCGGGCTGGGCGGCACCTTCAATCAGTACGACGGCGGCGTCACGCTGAACGGGATGAGCTGGAGCCAACTGCAAAGCTCGCTTGGCGTCTACAAGACCGGCACGCCGGCCCCGGGCGCCGTCTGGTATTTCCCGCAGAGCCTTCTGGGCGCGAAGGGCCAGAAAGCGAACCCGGCGGTGCTGGCGGCCTGCGGCACGCCTGGCCAGTTCTGCAATCGCATGTTCATTTACGGCCCGTCGTTCTTCGACGCCGACTGGGCCATCCAGAAAAATACGCGGATCACCGAACGCGTGAATTGGGAATTGCGGTTCGAATTCCTGAACGCCTTCAACAACGCCAACTTCTACTACGCGGCGCCGTCGGTGATCTTCTACGCCCCCTCGGCAAGTCTGCAGTCGAGCACGTTCGGCCGTATCACGAATGCCTATCAGGACTTTGACACGACGGACAGTCCCGGCGGGCGAGTGATCCAGATCGTCGGCCGAATCAACTTCTGACGGGAACCTCTCTCGATGGGAACCTCCGCCGTCCGTGGCCCTTACCGGCCACGCGGCGGCGGAGCCGGTTTCTTCCGATCGGGGGGAAGGGAACTCAGGCGAGCGATTGGGCCGAGGGCGGATGCCGTGGCCGGCCTGGCAGGAAAGAGTCCGCCGGTCGGGTGTCTGTCGCGCCGCGGCGTCGAAGGGAATTTCCTGCTTTTGAGCACGAAGCGCCAAGTCCGTATGCGTTGCGGAAAAGCTGGGGATCGGGGGCTCGGACGATGAAAGGGAAAGTCCGTACTTGCGTGTGGTCTGCGCTGGTATTCCTGCTGGCGAGCGGAGTTCTGTGGGCTCAGAAAACCACGGCGCCGCCGCAGCTTCCCGCGCCCCACGGCATGCGGTTCCGTTTCATCGGCCCGCCAGGGAATCGCGTGAGCGCGGTGGTCGGCGTGCCGGGCGATCTGAACGTGGACTACGCCGGCGCGTCGTCGGGCGGCGTGTGGAAATCGGACGACGGCGGCGGTCACTGGCGGCCGATCTTTGACAAGGAGCCGGCGCAATCGATCGGCTCGATCGCCATCGCGCCTTCCGATCCGAACGTTGTCTGGGTCGGCACGGGCGAGCCGTTCATTCGCAGCAACGTCTCGATTGGCGACGGAATCTACAAATCCACCGACGCTGGCGAAACCTGGCGGCACATGGGGCTCGACCGGACCGGACGCATCTCCCGTATCGTCATCAATCCCCGGAATCCGAATATCGTTTTCGCCTGCGCGATGGGCACCCTCTACGGACCGCAGCAGCAACGCGGTGTGTTCCGCACGACCGACGGCGGCAAAACCTGGCAACGAGTCCTGTTCGTCAATGAAAACACCGGCTGTTCCGATATCGCCATGGATCCGAAGAATCCCGAGATCCTGTTCGCCGGCACATGGCAGATGATTATTCACACGTGGGGGAAATACAGCGGCGGTCCCGGCAGCGGCGTTTATGTGTCGCGTGACGGAGGCGACAGTTGGACCCGCATCACCGGCCACGGCCTGCCTCCCTCGCCCCTCGGCAAGATCGCCGTCGCCATCGCTCCGAGCAATCCGAAGCGCGTGTATGCCCTCATCGAGACCGGCTATGGCCGCCGGGGCGCGCTCTGGCGCTCGGATGACGGCGGGCACGAATGGAAATGCGTGAATTGGGAGCGCATCATCGACGAGCGGCCCGACTACACCACCCGCATCGCCGTCTCCCCCGTCAACGACAACGAGATCTGGTTTCTCTCCAATTTCATCAGCGTCTCCTACGACGGAGGCTACACCACCGATCTGCACGCCGGCGCCGGCGACACGCACGACATGTGGATCGATCCCGACAATCCGAATCGCATGATGATCGGCTACGACGAAGGCGTTGCCATGACCACCACGCACGGCCGCGATTGGCGCCACGTCAAGCTCCCCAACGGCCAGATCTATCACGTTGCCACCGACGACCAGGTTCCCTACTACGTCTACTCCAATATGCAGGACGATCAATCCGATCGAGGGCCGAGCAACAGCCGCTCCCGCTCCATCACGCCGAGCATGTGGCGCACGACCGCCGGCTGCGAATCCGGCTTCTCGGTTCCGACGCCGAACGGCCAGATCGTCTACGGAAGCTGCTATAGCGGCTCCTTCTCCCGTTGGGAGGCTGGCACCGATCAGACCCGCGGCATCAATCCCTGGCCCGACGAGCCGCTGAATTCCCCGGCGGGCGTTCTGAAATACCGCTTCAACTGGACTCCGCCGGTAGCGCTCTCGCCCTGGGATCCGGCCAACACGGTGTATGTGGGAAGCCAATACGTCCACGTCACCCACGATGGCGGACAGAGCTGGAAAGTGATCAGCCCGGACCTGACCCGCAACGATCACAGCCACATGGGTCCTTCGGGCGGTTTGGCGCCCGACAATCTGGGAGTCGAATACTGGGGCACGCTCTTCGCCATCTCGCTCTCGCCCCTCGAAAAAGGCCTGATCTGGACGGGCAGCAACGACGGGCTCGTCCACGTAACCCGGGACGGAGGCGCTCACTGGAGCAACATCACCCCGCGGCTGCCCGGCTATCCACGATACGGGACGATCAGCAACATCGAGCCTTCCCCGTTTTCTGCCGGAACCGCGTACATTTCGGTGAATGCCCACCAGATGAACGACCGGAATCCCTACATCTACCGGACCACCGATTACGGCAAGACCTGGACATTCATCAGCGGCGATATCCCGAAAAGCGTCTTCAGTTACGTCCATATCGTGATCGAAGATCCGTTTCGGCGCGGGATGCTCTACGCCGGAACGGAGAACTCCCTCTACGCCAGCTACGACTATGGCCAGCATTGGATTCCGCTTCAGCTCAATCTCCCCCACGCGCCGGTTTCCTGGCTGACGATCCAGAAGCATTTCGACGACTTGGTGGTGGCGACCAAGGGACGCGGCATCTGGATTCTCGACGATCTCCGTCCGCTGCAACAATTCACGCCCGCCGTTTCCGGCTCGAGCGCGTATTTCTTTCCGCCTCGCGATGCCTACCGCTTCCGCAAGATCGGCTCTGATCACAGTGAGGAGAGCGTCGTCATCGGACAGAACCCGCCCGACCGCGCCGATTTCAATTTCTATTTGAAGTCCGCGCCGAAAAGCGACGTCACCTTCACCATCGAGGACGCGAAGGGCGGGCTCGTGCAGAGCTTCAAGGCGAAAGCGAGTGTGGGTATCAACCGCGTATGGTGGAATTTGCGTTACCGACCCCCAAGCAGATTCGCCTGATCACCACGCCCGCGGACTACCCGGAGATCTGGCGGGAGAAGCGGTTTTGGGGCAAGACTTATCGAGTAATCGTGCAGGCCAGAGTCAAGGAAACCAATGTCGGCCCATTGGTTGTTCCCGGCGTTTACACGGTGAAACTCTCGGTCGGCGGTCAGGAACTGACCCGCAAGCTCACCGTGCTGAAGGACCCGCACTCGGCCGGGAATCAGGCGAGCATCGAGGCCGAAGTGGGCTTGCAGCTCAAGATTCGCAAGGACTTGAATACGGTCGCCGAGTCGGTGAACCAGATCGAACGCATCCGCAAACATCTCGAAAATCAAAATGCGTTGCTCCAGGGCGATCCGCGCATGGCGTGGGTTGTCTCGGCGTCCAACACTCTCGATCAAAGACTGCAATCCGTCGAAAATCAGTTTTTTCAGAAGGCGCTCGCTGATGACGACTTGAAGACGTTTCGGGCGCCGATGAAGCTCTATCTGAAATACCTCTGGCTTTATGGCGCCATGGGCGATGGGGTGGGCGATACAGTCGGCGATCCTGACTTTGCGCCGACGGATCAGGAAGTGCAGGTTTACGACCTCCTGCATCAGCGTCTGGAAAGCACGCTAACGCAATATCGCCAGGTGCTCACGAAAGACGTTCCCGCATTCAACGACGAGCTCAAGGCCAAGGGCTTCTATAACGTAATCGTATCCACGCAATAATGCGCGGCGGCGGCCGGATTCGCCCGCGCACGGATAGCCTGCATGCGAAAAGAAGACAGGGAGGACCAAAAGCCCATGGTCGGGAAACAGCGTCCGTCACCACAGTCCGCGGGAATCTCCCGTCGTGATTTTGCTCGCCGTGTGGGCTGTGCGGCCGCGGTTGCACTGCCCGGCAGCCTGTTGCCTGCGGCGCCGGCGGCGGCCGCATTCCTCTCGGTGCCGCAGGAACCGGAAATGTCCGGGCTTCCACCCGAGAGCCGGACGAGAGTGGAAGAAAAACTCCAATCGATCTTGCGCCTCTATCCCGACAGGTTCCGCGCGGACCAGGTGACGGAGCTTCGCCGCATCCTGGTCATGATCGAAAAGATGCTCATCCAGGTTCGGGCGTTCCCGTTGGAAAACGGGGACCCATCGGCGAGTGTCCTGAAGCTCTATCGGGGCGGTGACTTGCCGCTTTCTTCCCCTGCGTCCTCGCGGCGCTCCTCGAAGAAGCGGCGGCGCACGAGTTCTCTCGCGGGAAGGAGCCGCTAAACCGTGCCGAGCCCTGACCTCCCGTTCTTGTCCATTCGGGAACTCGGCGGGCTTATCCGCCGCCGGAAAATTTCCCCCGTGGAACTCACCGAAAGTTATCTCGAACGCAGCGAACGGATCGGCTCGCGCCTGAACGCTTACGTCACGCTGACCCGGGAATTGGCCTTGGAGCAGGCGCGAACCGCCGAACGAGAAATCGCCGCCGGCCAGTACCGGGGACCGCTGCACGGAATTCCGTATGCCGTGAAAGATTTGCTGGCGGTGAAAGGCTATCCCACCACTTGGGGCACCAAAGCCCTTGCCCATCAGCGATTCGACTACGACGCCACGGTTGTAGATCGCCTCAGCCGCGCCGGCGCCGTCCTGATCGGGAAAGCGGCGATGATCGAGCTGGCGGGAGGCTTGGGTTACCGCAACGCCTATGCCTCGCTCACCGGCCCGGCCAGAAATCCCTGGAACACGAACTACTGGACCTGCGGATCCTCGAGCGGATCGGGCGCCATCGTTGCCGCCGGACTGGCCGGCTTTGCGTTAGGATCCGACACGCGCGGTTCCATCATCTGCCCGGCGGCTTTCTGCGGAGTTGCGGGCGTGCGCCCAAGCTTTGGCCGCGTCAGCCGTCACGGCGCCATGACCATCGCCTATTCGGTGGACAAGATCGGTCCGCTGGCGCGGAGCGCCGACGACTGTGGAGTCGTCCTTTCCGCCATCGCCGGACATGACCCGAAAGATTACGACTCCTTGCCGCCTCGCGAGGCGCGGTTTCCCTATGCCGCTCTCTCCCGAACGCAGCAGAGGCCTTTACGAATCGGCCGGCTCACCAACGCTTACGAAAAGATGGCTCCGGGCATGGCGGCGGCCCTCGATGAGGCTTACTCGGTTTTGGGAAATCATGGTGCTCGGGTTGCCGATGTCCAGCTTCCGGAAGGACCGTTCCAGGAGACGGTTCTCACCATCGTATTCACGGAGAGCTCTTCCGCGTTCCATTCCTTGATCGAGTCGGGCCGCGTGGCCGAACTCGAGGATCGTACCGCCCAGATTTCCGGCTACGCCCGCGAGCAGATCTCGGGCGCCGACTACCTGCACGCGCAGCGCGCCCGGCTGTTTCTGATGGAGAGAATTGACAAACTGTTCGACGATTTCGATGTGATCAGCACCGCTTCGTTCCCTGGCTCGGCCTCTCTGATCAATCCCCCGCCGGGGTACGAGAGACCCCATTACAGTCCGGAAATCATGGGCGGGATCGCCAGCCTGTGCGGCTTGCCGACCATCACAGTTCCCTGTGGTTTCAGCGCGGAAAAGCTGCCCTTTGGGATCCAGTTCGTTGGCCGAGCGCTGAACGACTACAGCGTGATTGCCGCCGCACGACTGTTCCAACAGCACACCCACTGGCACAAAGTGCATCCCCCGATTGCCTGACCCTGCAGAATCCGGCTTCCCATTCAGTTTTCAGATATTCTGGCGGCAACAGGGCATCTTCAAGGGACTGCTACGTTAATCACTCCCCGCCGTTTCGACTGTCCCCAAGCCATCCATCGAGGCCGAGCGGATAGTAGGCCCCCTTCTTCCACTTCCTCCCTGCAGCGCGCAGGAACGGAATTGTGTTGACGGGGTTCATTTCCGGTCCAGGCGCGGCTCGGGCAGGTGCCGCCCTGAAGGGCGGCGCTACACAGGCTTGAGGCCGCAGGGAGAATTGACGACTCAGCGAAGAATTCAGCCTACTTCTTTTTCTTTTCCGTTGCGCCCTCGGGTTTTGGCGCCATGAAGCCCTCGCGGGCGTAGATGTGATACTTCACCTTCTTCTTGCGCTGATCGATCATGATCAGCGGCTGGCCGTTCGGGGCGACCAGTTCCACCTTGATTTTGTGATATTTCCCGTCGTTGGGAGTGGTGGGGGTGAAGGCGAGGCTGTATTGGTATCGCAGGGATTCGACCACCTGCTGGAAGATGCCGGGCAACTCCCCTTCGAATCGCGGGAACCACGCGCGCCCGCCGGTAAACCGGGCAAAGGCGCCCATCTGGTTTTCCGCCTGGAGAAAGTCGAGCCGCTGGATGCTGCCGAGCATTCCGTGTGAATCGGCCCAGAGGTAGATCGGTTCGGCGACGCTGACCGCGAAGATAGTGGTCTCGGTTTCTTTCAGCCGGTTGAGTACCTGGTCGAGATTGACGTGGCTGAACGTGTTCAGCCCGGAGGCGATCAGCAGAATCGCTTTCTTGCCCTTGACGTCCTTCAGGCGATTGAGCGTGTCGAGGACGGCGTCGTAGAGGTCGGCTTCGCGAAAGCCTGGAAAATAGAGGCTCTGCAGCGCGTTGCGCACGTCCATCGTGTTGTGGGTGAAATCGACCAGAACCTTCGGCCGGAGGTCGAAGGTGACCAGCGCAACCCAGTCCTGCGGACGCAACTGGTTCAAAAAGGTATACGCCCAGTTCTCGCTCGTGTACGCGAACCAGCCGTAATAGAGCTGGCTGAACTCCATCAGGATGACGATCGTGATCGGCGCGTCGGTCGGCGCGAAATTGCTGATGGCCTGCGGCTGATTGTCGACGAGAACCTTGAAATTCGGTTCCTTGAGGCCGGGAATCGGGTTGCCGTTGTCGTCGGTCACCACAACGTCCATGTTGACCACCTGCGTTTGAACCTGGACGGTGTACTGCGGCGGCTTTTCCTGCGGTGGCTGCGGCTGCTGCGGTTTTTGGGGTTGCGGCTGCGCCTGCTGCGGCGGAGTTCCGGAGGGCGGCGTGATCGGTCCCGGTTTGCCCTGGCCGAGAGCCAGTCCGGCGCCGCTTGTCGCCAGAAGCGCCGCCACAATCACAAACGAAATCGCTTTGAAAAGCCCGGCCTTCGACATGCGCCCTCTCAATCTCACACGTTCGTTTGGTTCGCGCGACGCTAGCGAATGGCGCTCGCTTCGCTGCGAAAATCCCCGCCTCGTCGATTCTCTCACGCGCGGCCGGGATTTGGCCACGGCTTTGGGACGTCGCGGCGTTCAGTTGACCCAGTCATCGGGCCGGGAGGGAGGCTTGTCGCGATGGCGGCGCAGGTAGACCTCGTAGCGGCGGCGATTGCGCTGCACTTTCCAGTCGGAGAAGCGATTGCGGGCGCGGAAGAGCACCGAGCTGCGGCGCAGGTAGAACCAGCCGACGAAAATCGCCGAAAGATGCGTGATGTGCGCGACGTGGTCCCCGCCCGCCCCGAGCGTGGCGAAGAATTCGATGGCGCCCATCATGATGGCGTAGAACTTCATCGGGATGGAGATGGGGAAGGGGAACAGCCAGACCTCGCGGTCGGGGAAGAGCAGCGCCGCGGCGGTGATCACGCCAAAAACCGAACCGGAAGCGCCGATCGTCGGAACGGTCGCCGCGCCCAGTCCGTGCGGGTCCATCAACATTTTCACCAGGACCGTCACGACGCCGGCGCCGGCTCCGGTGAGGAAATAATAAAAATAGAAACGGCGCTTGCCCCACTGGCGCTCGAGATCGCACCCGAACATCCAGAGGAACAGCATGTTCCAGAACAGATGCCAGAATCCACCGTGGAGGAACAGATACGTGAACGGCTGCCAGATCCATCCATGGACCACCGCCCACGGCACCAAACCGAACCAGGTGTAAATCGCGTATTTGGCCCCGCTCCCACCGAACAACTGCACCAGATACTCGGCCAGCAGCACGGCCGTGTTGGCGATCAACAGCGTTTGGATCCCCGGCGTGATCCATTGCCGCCAATCGAAGCGGTAGTGCCTGTAACGGTAGGAAGTCACCATGGCTTATGGAAAGTCTAGAAACCGGCGGCTGAGAAGTCAAAAGGGAAGTGCGGCGGGGTCTGTGATCGTGTGTTACCCGAGGCCCGGTACCGCCTCGCGATGCTGGCGGGACACGCGCGATCCTTAATTAAGGTGTTTTCCCCTCGACGGTCGCAACCCGTGCACTTCCGCGGCAGGCACGGCCGGCGCTTTTCCAGCCATGGGCCTGCGGTCGAGAGAAATGCGGGTTCTAAATCTTCACTTCGCTGATCTGAATCGTAGGCACGGCGTTCGTGAAGTTTGGGATATCGGCCACCAGGGTCTGGCCATGCGCCGCGAAGGAGCTTTGAAACGCCTCCACCGACTCGAACAAAAGATGCCCGATAGCCAGATAGAATGGGCGCGAACCAGGCACAGCGCTCGCCAAACCTTCGTCCACGGCGATACCCTTGAGCGCCGCACCGAGCTCTTGCTGAACCAGAGGCATATGCTTGTCGAGGTAATACGCCATGTCGAAAGTGCGGCCTTCGCCGTTCGGATACATCACGCTGACCTTGATCACTTCCTGCTCCTCCCTGGCGCAGCCCACATGGCTGCCAGAGGCGAATTATTCCGTTTTCTTCCGCGCGAAATAGTACTGCGTGCCGGCAAGGATCAGGAACATCAACACCGCAAATCCCTGGCTCGCCGCGAGCACCGGCGCGAGTTTCGGCCCGATCTGGAATGTGCCCGGCTTGAAGATGTGATAGCGGAACTCCGGGTCCTCCAGCAGAGCAACCACGATGCCGAACAGACCGAAAATGCCGCCGCCGGCGATCAGTCCGCTGGCGTAGAGGGAGCCGGAATTCATTCGCTTTCCGCTCCGGCTGCGGTTGGCGACCGCGCTCGCAGAGCCAGCCAGCGGACCACGCCGCCGGCGAAAATCGTCGCCGTGGTGGCAATCGAGAGATAGGAGCCGACCGCGAACGGCAACGAGCGGATGCCGAGCAGTTCGACGGCGATCACCAGAAACACCCCGAGCAGCACCAGCCGCCACGGCAAGCGACGCGCCAGAATGCCGTTGATCACCGTGGCCATCAGCCGGGCCTGCGGCGCGGCGGCCTTCTCGCTGCCGATGCCTTGCACCCACTGCATCTCGATCTCCTGCGTCGCCGCGATCGTAGAGATATTTGCCGTCGGGCACTACAGGCGAGCCGATGGCGTTGAGCAGCACGTAGTACTTGCCGTTGTAGCGCGTAGGCTCTGCTGCTCCACATGCACGCCGGCGGGCAGCTGCTCGATATCGATCGCGATCTACCACCGGCTTGTATTCGGCGAGGCCGACGTTCATCAGCTTCAGCGTGCCGCCGACGGCGAACACCGAAGCCATCACGCCGATCATCAGCGCCACTTGCTGCTTCGACGGCGTCGCGCCGACCAGGAAGCCGGTTTTCAGGTCCTGCGAAGTGCCGCCGGCATTGGCCGCGGCGATGCAGACCACGCCGCCGATCGTCAGCGCCAGCGCGGCGTAACTGCCGCCGGTCCAGCCCGCCACCAGGAACATCGGCGCAGGTGGCCATCAGCGTGGCGATGGCCATGCCGCTGATCGGATTCGAGCGAACTGCCGATCAGGCCCGCAGATGCGCGACGAAACCGTGACGAACAGGAAACCGAAGACGACCACGAAAACCGCCGCGAGCAGGTTCGCGCCGAGCGTCGTTTCCGCGCCGGGAATCGGCCGGAACGTCAGCAGCGCCCACATCATCGCCACGATCGCCGAGCGAGCCGAACACCACGAATCTTCATCGACAGGTCGCGCTCGGTCCGCGCCGCTGCCGTGCACGCGCGCCTGCGCGGCGCTGCGCACGTCCTTCAATCCCGCGCGCAGCGCCGCCCAGATCGTCGGCATCGTCTGCCCCAGCGTGATCACGCCCGCCGCCGCCACCGCGCCCGCGCCCATCGGCCGGATGTAGCTGGCCCAGAGCTGGTCGGAGGACATCAGCGGGAATCGGAACCGTGCTGGGATAGAGCGCCAGGCTCGGGGCCATCGAACCGAAAAATCTGATCGCCGGCATCAGCACCAGCCAGGAGAAAACGCCGCCGGCGAAGATGATCGCCGGCGATTCTCGGCCCGATGATGTAGCCGACGCCGAGATATTCGGGCGTGATGTTGGCGCGGAACGACGCGCCGGGCAGCCATTTCGGGTCGTAGGTCGGCGTGTCCGGCCAGAAGCCGATCGTCTCCATCAGCAGCGCGTAGAGCGCCGCCGAGCCCCAGTCCCCAAAACACCTTCCCGGCAAACGAGCCGCCGTTGTCGCCCGCCACCAGCACGTCGGCGCACGCCGTCCCTTCCGGATACAGCAGGTTGCCGTGCTCCTTCACGATCAGTTGCCGCCGCAGCGGAATCATGAACAGCACGCCCAGCCATCCGCCGATCAGCGCGAGGAAAAAGACGCCCCAATATTCGCAGCGGAAATCCGAGGAAAATCAGCGCGGGCAGCGTGAAGATCACGCCGCCGGCAATCGATTCGCCCGCCGAGCCGGTCGTCTGCACGATGTTATTTTCGAGGACGGTGGACTTTGCCGAAGGCGCGCAGGATGCTGATGGAAAGCACCGCGATCGGAATCGAAGCCGAAACCGTGAGCCCGGCGCGCAGGCCGACGTAAACGGTCACCGCGCCGAAAAACAGGCCGGCGAAAATTCCGAGGATGATCGCTCGCCAACTGAATTCGGCTACTTTGGTTTCTGCGGGAACATAGGTGCGGAACTCGCCTAGCGGCGCCGTCGAACTCCATCCTCGTATAGCCAACAGCGGCCTCCTTCACCCCGTTTGCGAATCCGAAGGAAAACGAGGGCTGAAGGTAGCATCCGGGGGCGGGCGGAGGCAAGACGGAAAACCGGGCGAAAATCGGGGTGACAAACGGCGTGGTTACGGCAGGAATACAGCCAACTGGAAAATGCAGCCCTCAGCGGCTGAAGCCGCCTTCCCGGGCAGACATTGCCGGCACGACTGAAGTCGTGCCCTTAGGAAAAAAGGAGTTCCTACACAGGGTTTTCAGGAGGCTGCTTTTTCCAGGCGCTGGCGCACGCGATCGCTGAGCAGTTTGCCGTCGATGGCTTTTCCTTCGAGGCGCGCACGCGCCGCCTTGATCACCGCGCCCATCTGTTTCGGGGAGGTGGCGCCGGTTTCCGCGACGGCGGCTTCGATCGCCGCTTGCACTTCTTCATCGGAGGGAGCGGCGGGCAGGTAGGTCTCCAGAATGGCGATTTCCTTGGTTTCCTTGTCGGCCAGGTCCTGGCGCCCGCCTTTGGTGAACTGCTCTACCGATTCGCGCCGCTGTTTCACCATCGTTTGGAGCACCTGAATCGATTCGGCGTCGTCGAGCGGCCGCGTCTTCTCCACTTCCTTCATCTTGAGGGCGGTCTTCACCATGCGGAGAACGCTCGAGCGCAATTCGTCGCGGGCCTTCATCGCGTCGATCAGGTCTTTTTGGATCTGTTCAACAAGAGCCACGGTTTTCCTCTCGTGCCGATCACTATAGCACAGCGGCCAGTGGTGAAACGCTGAAGGCCAGCCTACGCTGCGCGCGCATCAGCCGGTTTTCGTGCGCAGATCGCGGCCCGTCATTTCGGCCGGTTGCGGAACGCCCGCCAGCCCGAGGATCGTCGGAGCGACGTCGCGGAGCGAGCCGTCGTTGCGAAGGCCGGTGTGCGCGTCGTCCGTCACCAGGATCAGCGGGACGGGATTCGTTGTGTGATACGTGTGCGGGCCGCCGGTCGTTGGATCGATCATCGTTTCGGCGTTGCCGTGGTCGGCGGTGATGATCCAGGCGCCGCGTTTCGGCCCGAGCGCCTGGCGGATGCGGCCGAGTTCTTCATCGACGGCTTCGACGGCGCGAATGGCGGCTTCGAGTTTTCCCGTGTGCCCGACCATGTCGGCATTGGCGTAATTCATGATGATGGCGTCGAAGTCGCCCTTCTTCGATCGCCTTGATCACGGTGTCGGTGACGCCGGCGGCGCTCATCTCCGGTTGCAGGTCGTAGGTGGGCACCTTGGGCGAAGGCACCAGGATGCGCTCCTCGCCCGCGTAGGGCTTTTCGATTCCGCCGTTGAAGAAATAGGTGACGTGCGCGTACTTTTCCGTTTCGGCGACGCGCAGGTTGCGGAAGCCGAGTTCGGCGAATTGATGCGCCAGAATATGCTCCAGCTTTTCCGGTGAGAGCACGTAGCGTAGCCAAGGCCACGTCTTCTCGTACTGCGTCATCCCGGCGAGCAGCAGCCCCGTGGGCCGGCGCGGATCGGCGAACTGGTCGAAGCCCGGCTCGACGAGGGCCCGCGTCATCTGGCGCGCGCGATCGGCGCGGAAATTGAAGAAGATGATGGCGTCGTTGTCGCGCACGCGCGCCACCGGGTCGCCCGCGGCGTCGGTGATGACGACCGGCTCGACGAATTCGTCGGTGACGTCGTGCTCGTAACTCGCGCCCAGCGCGGAGACAGGATCCGTTGCGCGATGCTCGGCTTCGCCATGAACGATCGCGCGATAGGCGACCTCGATGCGTGGCCAGCGATTGTCGCGATCCATCGCGTAGTAGCGCCCGGCGACGGTGGCGATCCGGCCGACCGAATATTCGCGGAGCTTCTGCTGCAACTGGCGGATATAGTGTTGGCCGCTGTTGGGCGGGGTGTCGCGGCCGTCGGTGAAGCAGTGCAGGAAAACGCGCTCCACTTTGCTTTCCGCCGCCATCCGCAGCAGCGCGAACAGGTGTTCGATGTGCGAGTGGATGCCGCCATCGCTCAGCAGGCCCATCAGATGGAGCTGATTCTCGCGCCCGCGCCGGATCGCTTCGACCAGCAGCGGTTGCCGGTAGAATTCGCCGGTCGCGATCATCCGGTCGATGCGCGTGATGTCCATCTGCACGATGCGCCCCGCGCCGATATTCAGATGGCCCACTTCGCTGTTGCCCATCTGGCCTTCCGGCAGGCCGACCCAGGGGCCGGAGGTGTGGATCAGCGTGTTTGGAAATTTTTCGAGCAGGGCGTCGTAATTGGGTTTGCGGGCGAGCGCGATGGCGTTGCCTTTCCGCTCCGGCGAAAAGCCCCAGCCATCGAGCACGGTTAAAAGGATGGGTTTCGGTCGTTTTGGCATTAGGAGCCAGCATACACAGAATCGCCCGGCAGAGGGAAGCCACACCACCGGTTGTCATCCTGAGCGAAGGATCCCGACACTACGTCTACCTAGCGTACCTCACCTCAACGCTTTCGGGATCCTTCGCTTCGCTCAGGATGACAGAGAGAGGAGTCGCGATGGCACCTGCCTTGCTCGTTGACTTAGCCCAGGGTGCACCATAAGATGCGAAGGCCGTGGCTGAACCTCCATCTTTGATTGGCCAGACCGTCTCCCACTACCGGGTCGTAGAGCGGCTCGGCGGGGGCGGGATGGGTGTGGTCTATAAAGCCGAGGATACGCGGCTGCACCGCTTCGTCGCGCTGAAATTCCTGCCGGAAGACATGGCGCGCGACCCACGCGCGCTCGAGCGCTTCGAGCGCGAGGCGCAAGCCGCCTCGGCGCTCGACCATCCGAACATTTGCACGATCCACGAAATTGGCGAATACGAGGGCAGGCCGTTTCTCGCGATGCAGTGCCTGGAAGGCGTGACGCTCAAGCATCGCATCGGCGGCAAGCCGCTTCCGCTCGATCTCTTGCTCGAACTCGCCTTCGAAATCGCCGACGGCCTCGACGCCGCCCACGCCAAGGGCATCGTTCATCGCGACATCAAGCCGGCGAATATCTTCGTCACCACCCGCGGCCACGCCAAAATCCTCGATTTCGGCCTGGCGAAGCAGACCTCCAAGAGCAGCGGCGCGGCCGGCGCCACGCAAACGCGCGATGAAGAGGCGACCGTAGCGGAGGAGCAGCTCACCAGCCCCGGCACGGTCGTCGGAACGATCGCCTATATGTCGCCCGAACAGGTCCGCGGCGACGAAGTCGACGCGCGCTCCGACCTCTTTTCCCTCGGCGCGGTCCTCTACGAGATGGCGACCGGCGTCCTGCCCTTCCGCGGCGATACCAGCGGTGCCATCCTTGGCTCGATCCAGTACGCCGCGCCGCCCAATCCCGTGCGGATCAATCCCGATATTCCGCCGGAACTCGAACGGATCATCCTCAAGAGCCTCGAAAAGGACCGCAACCTGCGCTACCAGAGCGCCGCCGACTTGCGCTCAGATCTCCAGCGGCTCCGGCGCGATACCGAATCCAGCCGCTCGACGATGTACCAGGCGGCGCAAGACGAAGCCGGCAGCAGTTCCGGCACGCGGGCCGCTCAGTCGTCGGGACGAATCGCGGCGGCCGCATCGGGACCGACTCCGGCCACGGGCACGCCGCTCGAACCCGCCGCTGGCCCGGGCCGCAAGCGCTATATCTGGATCGCCGCAGTTGTGGTGGCTGCCGCGCTGGCCGCGGGCGCCTGGTATTTCTGGCCGCGCGCGCCGAAGCTGACGTCGAAAGATTCCGTCATCCTCGCCGATTTCACCAACACCACCGGCGATTCCGTTTTCGACGGCACGCTGCGCCAGGGCCTTTCCGCGCAACTCGCCCAGTCCCCGTTCCTGAATATCGTTCCCGACCAGCGAGTCTCCCAAACGCTGCGCCTGATGGGCCAGCCGGCGGGCACGCGGCTCACCGACGCCCTCGCCAAGCAGGTTTGCCAGCGTACCGGAGCCGTCGCAGTGCTCGACCCTTCGATCGGTCAGATCGGCAATCAATACAACCTGGTTTTGAACGTGGAAAACTGCGCGACCGGCGAATCGCTCGCCAGCGCGCAGGCCGTGGCTGGCGACAAGAACCACGTGCTCGATGCACTGGGCAACGTGGCCACTTCGATTCGCGGCAAGCTGGGCGAATCGCTCGTCTCGATCCGGAAGTTCAATAAGCCGCTCGCCGACGTTACCACGCCTTCGCTCGAGGCGCTCCAAGCCTACACGCTCGCCTGGCAGGCGGTTGGAAACGGTAGTAATTCCGCCGCGATTGCCCCCCTCCAGCGCGCCATCTCTCTCGATCCCAATTTCGCCATGGCCTATGCGATGCTCGCCACGGCTTTCAGAAACGTCGGTGAAAACAGCCTGGCGACCCAGAGCATGAAGAAGGCCTACGACCTGCGCGACCGGGTGAGCGAGCGGGAGAAGTTCTACATCTCCTCGCACTACGAGATGCTCGTCGCCGGCGACCTGCTCAAGTCAAATCAGGTCTATCAGCTCTGGGCCCAGACCTATCCGCGAGATGCCATTCCCTTCACTAACCTATCTTTTGACGACGCAATTCTCGGCCAAAACGACAAAAGCTTGGAGGCTGCACGCCGCGCGCTCGAACTGGACCCCGCGGCCGGATTGAACTACGGGAACCTTGCCGACAGCTACTTGACCCTCGATCGTTTGGACGAGGCGGCAGCCATCCTGCAACAAGCCAAGGCGCACCAAATCGATTCTCCAACCCTGCACCTCGCCCGATACCAACTTGCATTCCTTCAGGGCGACGCGGCAGAAATGGCACGGGAAGCGGCTTGGGCGTCAGGCAAGCCGGGAATCGAGGATTTCCTCCGCTACTACCAGTCTGGCACGGCAGCCTACGCGGGTCAGTTGACTCAAGCGAACGATTTGACTGCGCGCGCGATTACCTCGGCCGAGCAGGCAGGGGAAAAAGAGACGGCCGCGGGCTACCAGGCCGAAGCGGCGCTGCGCGAGGCGCTCGTCGGTGACGCCGGCCAAGCTCGCCAACAAGCGGCAGCCGCCTTGAAAATCTCGAATGGCCGGGATACCCAAGCCGCGGCCGCACTGGCATTGGCGCTCGCCGGCGATGCGGCCCAAGCCCAGCAACTCTCGGTCGATCTGGCAAAACGCTATCCCGAAGACACGATCGCGCAGTTCAATTACCTGCCCACGATTCGCGCTGCCATCGGACTTGACCAAAACGCCCCGGCCAAGGCCATCGCCGGTCTTCAGGCCGCTTCACCGTACGAACTCGGGCAGCCGGCGCAAACGATCGCTTTGAATCTCTATCCGGTCTACGTGCGCGGCTTGGCGTACTTGGCGGCACATCAAGGCCCGCAGGCTGCAGCCGAATTCCAGAAGATCCTCGACCACCCCGGCATCGCGATAAACGAAGTGATCGTGCCGCTGGCGCATCTGGGCCTCGCCCGCGCCCGCGTGTTTTCTGGCGACAAGGCCGGGGCGCGGAAGGCCTATCAGGATTTCCTGGGGCTCTGGCAGCATGCCGATGCAGGCATTCCTGTCCTCCAGCAAGCCAAATCCGAATACGCCAAACTGCAATAAGGCTGGCTTTCAGCGTTCAGGTCTCAGCTTTCAGCAAGCAAACTCTCCCCCCGCTATCGTCCTCCCCCCGCTGTTGTCATCCTGAGCGAAGCGAAGGACCCCGAGAGCGGTGAGGTGAAGTACACCACGTAGACGTAGTTTCGGGATCCTTCGCTTCGCTCAGGATGACAGGCTAGGCTCCCACTCGGTTCGGGGTGACAGGCAAGGCTCCCAGTCGCTCGGGGTGACAGGCAAGACTTCCACTCGGCTCGGGATGACAGGAAAGACTCCCAGTCGGCTCGGGATGACGCCTGGATTCAAGTTCGTTGACTTGCCCTTGACCGCGCCATAAGATTCGAGGGGCGTGGCTGACATTCCCTCATTGATCGGGCGTACTGTCTCCCACTACCGTGTCGTCGAAAGGCTGGGCGGCGGGGGGATGGGGGTGGTGTACAAGGCCGAGGACACGAAACTCGGCCGGTTCGTCGCGCTGAAATTCCTCCCGGAAGATCTGGCCCGGGACCCGCTCTCGCTCGAGCGATTCGAGCGCGAAGCGCGCGCCGCCTCCGCGCTCGACCATCCGAACATCTGCACGATCTACGAAATCGGCGATTACGAGGGCAATCCGTTCCTGGCCATGCAGTGCCTCGAAGGGGAAACGCTCAAGCACCGCATCTCCGGCGAGCCGCTTCAACTGGATCTCTTTCTCAAGCTGGCCATCGAGATCGCCGACGGCCTCGAAGCCGCCCACTCCAAGGGCATCGTCCATCGCGACATCAAGCCGGCCAATATTTTCGTCACCGACCAGGACCACGCGAAAATTCTGGATTTCGGCCTGGCGAAGCAGGCGGCGAAGCCGGGCTCGGGAAGCATGAACCGCGAGAGCGGGGCCATGGTCTCCCAGGAGCAACTGACCAGTCCCGGCATGACCGTGGGCACGGCGGCCTACATGTCGCCCGAGCAGGCACGAGGCCGCGCCGTCGACGCCCGCAGCGACATCTTCTCCTTCGGCGCCGTCCTCTACGAAATGGCCACCGGCCATCAGCCGTTCAACGGCGCCGGCACAGCCGATATTTTCGACGGCATCCTGAATCGCATTCCCACTCCGCCGGTCCGCCTGAATCCGAATATCCCCGCCGAACTCGAGCGTTGCATTTCGAAGTGCCTCGAAAAGGATCCCAAGCTTCGCTATCAGCACGCCGCCGATCTCCGCTCCGACCTCGAGCGGCTGAAGCGCGACACGGAATCCGGCAACAGCATGAGCGCCGGCCAGGCCGCCAAGCCCGCTCTCCTGGGCGGCGCCCGCAAGCGCTACGTCGCGATCGGCGCGGTCGTCGTGCTTGCCGCGCTGGCGGCCGGCGCGTGGTATTTCTGGCCGCGCGGTCCGAAACTGACCTCGAAAGATTCGGTCATCCTTGCCGATTTCACCAACACCACCGGCGATTCCGTTTTCGACGGCACGCTGCGGCAGGGCCTCGCCGCGCAGCTTGGCCAGTCGCCGTTCCTCAACATCGTTTCCGATCAGCAGGTGACGCAAACGCTGCGCCTGATGGGCCAGCCATCGTCGACGCGCCTCACCGACGCGCTGGCGCGGCAGGTTTGCCAGCGGACCGGAGCTGCCGCGGTACTCAACGGGTCGATCGCGCAGATCGGCAGCCAGTACAACCTGATCCTGAACGCGGAGAACTGCGCGACGGGCGAGTCGCTCGCGAGCGCACAATCCGTTGCGAACGACAAGAATCACGTGCTCGAATCGCTGGGCACCGTCGCCACGGCGATTCGCGGCAAGCTCGGCGAATCGCTCGCCTCGATCCAGAAATTCGACAAGCCGCTCGCCGACGTCACCACCCCGTCGCTGGAGGCGCTCCAGGCGTACACGCTCGGCTGGCAGGCCACGCTGAATGGCGATTCCTCCGCCGCGGCCACCTCTTTCCAGCGGGCGATCTCGCTCGATCCGAATTTCGCGATGGCGTATGCCGTGCTCGGCACCAGCTATTTCAACCTCGGCGAAATCGGCGTCGCGGCCGAGAGCCTGAAAAAGGCCTACGATCTGCGGAACCGGGTGAGCGAGCGGGAGAAATTCTATATTTCCTCGCACTACGAGGCGTACGTCACCGGCGACCTGCTGAAGGCGGATCAGGTCTATCAACTCTGGACCCGAACGTATCCGCGGGACACGATTCCCACCAACAATCTCGGCAACGATTACGCGTCGCTGGGACAATACGATAAGAGCCTGGAGATGGCGCGCCGCACGCTCGAGCTCGATCATCCCGCCGGCGGGCTCGATTATTCGAATCTCGCGCAGTACTTCATGTACGCCGATCGTTTGGACGAAGCCGCCGCCATTTTTAGGCAGGCGAAGGAGCACCGGATCGACTCCACCACCCTGCATATCGAAACCTATCAACTCGCCTTCCTCCAGGGCGACACGGCCACCATGGCGCGCGAAGCGGCCTGGGCCGCAGGCAAACCGGGGATTGAGGACGTGCTCCTCTACTTCGAGTCGGAAACGGCGGCCTCTGCCGGCCAACTGGACAAAGCGAACGATTTGACCGCGCGAGCGGTCGCATCGGCCCAGCAGGCAGAGGAGAAAGAGACGGCGGCGAGCTATCAGGCCGTGGCGGCGCTGCGCGAGGCGCTGGTGGGCGATGCCGTCCAGGCGCGTCAGCAGGCGGCCGCCGCCTTGAAACTATCGAACGGCCGGGACACTGAATTTGCGGCGGCGCTGGCCCTGGCGCTCGCCGGCGACGCGGCCCAGGCACGCACGCTGGCCGACGACCTGGCAAAGCGCTTTCCGGAAGATACGATCGTGCAATTCAACTATCTGCCCACGATTGACGCCGCCATCGCGCTCGACCAGAACGCTCCCGCCAAAGCGGTCGCCGATCTGCAGGCCGCCTCCCCGTACGAACTCGGAACCACGGCCGAAAGGATATTGCTGAACCTTTATCCGGTGTACGTGCGCGGGCAGGGGTACTTGGCGGCGTATCAGGGCGCTCAGGCCGCGGCAGAGTTCCAGAAGATTCTCGACCATCCCGGCGTACTGCAGAACGAGGTGATCCTTCCGCTGGCGCATCTGGGCCTCGCCCGCGCCCGCGTGCTCAGTGGCGATAAGCCAGGCGCGCGCAAAGCCTATCAGGATTTCCTCGCGCTCTGGCAGCACGCCGACGTGGCCCTGCCCATCCTGCAGCAAGCCAAATCCGAATACGCAAAGCTGCAATAAAGCCTTCGGTTCTCAACCTTCGCAGCGCACGCATTGATTGTCATCCTGAGCGAAGCGAAGGACCCCGACACTACGTCTACGTGGTGGGCCTCACCTTGGCGCTTTCGGGGTCCTTCGCTTCGCTCAGGATGACAACATTTGCTGCCTGGCAGAGCGCGTTTCCCTGGCCTGGTATATGCTGTCGGGCTGTTCGTGGACTTCTTTCCTGGAGCGGAGGACGGCATGTCGTTGCGTTTGTCTTCATTTCGTTTGACCCTGGTTTCCCTTGGCCTCCTCGGCATGCTGGCGTTTCCCGCCGTCGCCGCGGCGCAGCCGTCTAACCAGGCGCATCGCCTGACGATCGAGGAGCTGCTCGAGATCAAGCACCCCTCCGACCCACTGTGGTCGCCTGACGGGCGGCATGTCGCTTTCATCTGGGACGATGGCGGTGTCTATAACCTCTATGTCGTCGACGCCGCAGGACGAAGCGGCCCCGTAGCCCTCACCACGTTTCCTCACGGCGGAGTTTCCGGCGTCTTCTGGAGCCACGACGGCAGCGTCCTCTATTTCCCGCACGGCGGCGATCTGTGGGAAGTCGCCGCGGCGGGCGGCGAGCCGCATGCCGTTTGGACCACGCCGGAGCCGGAAATGGGCATCGTTCCGTCGCCCGATGGCACGCAGGTAGCCTTCGTCCGCCCAGCCAAACCGCAAGCCGGCTCTGCCCAGGAGCAGCCGACGGAGCAGGGAAGCGACCTCTGGATACGCTCTCTCTCGACCGGCAAGGAAACCCGCGTGGCGCACGACGACGCCGGCATCGGCGGCATCCGCTGGTCGCCCGACGGCTCGCATATCGCCTACAGCGGTGGCATGCGCAGGATTCCCCACAACGTCTCGCCCGCCTACTCCGGCGCGAAACTGATCTTCGCCATCACCGAGTACACGCGCGGCCGTCTCTACGTCGTTTCGACGAGCGGAGGATCGCCGGTAGAAATCGACGTGCCGAAGGGCGCCAGTTCGCCGCGCTGGATCGATGCAACGCACATCGTCTGCGACGCCGTCTCGAGCGACTACAAAACCCGCACCATCTACATCGCCGATACGGCCGCGGGGAAATCGCGTGCCATCCACGAGGACGTCGAAGACAAATTCTGGAGCATCCCCTACGACGCTGGCGCCGAAGCCCAACCCTCGCCAAACGGCCGCTGGATCGCTTTTCTGAGCGATATCGATGGCTGGGACCATCTTTACGTGATGCCCGCGGCCGGCGGCTCGCCCGTCGAGATCGGCAAAGGCGAATTCGAATCGTGGCGCCCGGTGTGGTCGCGCGACAGCCGCCGAATTGCCTTTGACGCCAACGCGCCCGGCCATCCCGGCGATCGCCAGCTCGGCATCGCGACGATTGGCGACGATCCCTCGCGCGCCACGATCACCTACATCACCTCCGGCCGCGGCACGAACGTCGAGCCGCACTGGTCGCCCGGCGATTCCCGCCTCGTCTACCAGCACACCGATCCGTGGAATTCCGCCGACCTGTTCGTCGTGCGCGCCGCTGGCGGCTCGAAACCGGTGCGCATCACCGAATCGATGCCCGCCGGAATCGATCATTCGCTTTTCGTCGCGCCGCGCCTCATCCACTATCCCGGCGCGAACGGCCAGATGGTGCCCGCCTGGCTCTTCGTCCCGAAGCATCTCGATCCCGCGAAGAAACATGCGGCCATCGTCTGGATTCACGGCGACGGGATCAACCAGAACTACGACGGCTGGCACATCGAGCGCCACTACGCCACCTACTACACGTTCCATCAATATCTGCTGCAGGAAGGCTACGTCGTGATCGCGCCTGATTATCGCGGCAGCATCGGCTACGGCCGCGCCTGGCGCGAAGGCGTCTACATGGATATCGGCGGCAAGGACGCCCAGGACGCCTGGATGGCCGCCGACTATCTGAAGACGCTACCCTACGTCGATCCGAGCCGAATCGGCGTCTGGGGCCTGAGCTACGGCGGATTCTTCACGCTCGTCGCGATGACCAAGCAGCCGACGCTCTTCCGCGCGGGCATCGACGTCGCCGGCGTCGTCGACTTCCACATGTGGTACGAGGATCCTTATCACAGCAGCTGGCTGATCAGCCGCATCGGCACGCCCAAAGAGAATCCCCGGGTCTACGCCCGAACCGCGCCAATCGACCACATCGACCGCCTGGCGCGCCCGCTTCTCATTCTGCATGGCACGGCCGACCAGAACGTGCCGTTCATCGAATCGGTGAATCTGATCGATCAGGCGCTCAAAAAGAAGAAGGGAAATCTGATCTCGTTCATGATGTACCCGGGCGAATTCCACTATTTCGACCGGACGCACGTCCTGCGCGACGCCTGGCGGCGAGCCAATGCGTGGTTTGCCACGTACGTCAGGGGGAAGAAGCCGAGCGTTTACTGAGAAGGTTCGTTGCGGTGGGTGAAGCCGAACCTCCGTCGCTGTCACCCTGAATGAAGTGAAGGGCCCCGAACGCGGTGAGGCAGGGTATGTCAGGTAGACGTAGCTTCGGGATGCTTCGCTTCGCTCAGCATGACAGGTAAGAGGGCTTTGCTCCCTGATGCTGTCGGGGCACTTCGCCATTCGAGATTCTTTGCTCAGGATGACAGAAGTGGTTAGCGTCTTGAACTCAGGCGGGCGCGGAGCACGTAGTGGTACGGCATCGGCTCGAGAATCTCCGCCGAGTAGCCGTGCTGCTCCAGGCGGGTGACTGCTTCGCGCGGACCGTAAACGTGGTCCTTGGGCGGACCGGCGGGGCGGTCGACCTCGGCGTTCCAATCGATAAATATCACAAATCCCTCCGCACCGAGCAGCGAGCCTACCGCTGCGAGCGCGTCGTCGCCCAACTCATGCAGCACGTTCATCGCCAGGACGCGGTCCGCGCGGCCGCGCAGCGCCGGGATCTCGCCGGGAAGGGCGGGCCGCAGATTCGCCAGCGATTTCGCGGCGGGTTTCGCGCGCAGCCGTTCCAGCATCTCCGGCTGCTCGTCGAGCGCCACCACGGTCACGTCCGGCCGCGCCTCGGCCACGCGAATGGCAAACGCGCCCGTCCCCGTGCCGAAGTCGACAAGCGTCGCGCCGCGAGGAAGATCGAGCAGCGCGACGATTTTCTCCGGCGGAAGATACTCGAAGCGCGAAGGGTCGTCGAGCCGGTCCGCTTTCTGCGCATCAAATCGCTCGGGCTGCTTCGCCCCCGCCCGCTGCGGATCGTCCACGTGCGCATGCCGATTCGGGTCCCCGTGCATTCTTCCTCCTTGGATTTCGTCGCCTGGAATTGTCCCGTAACACGATCTACTTGCCTGGGGAAACGCGCAGGTCTTCGAGCCCCTTCACGGAAACTTCCACCGGTATTCCTTGTCGTATGCTCTGCGTCACCACGCAATAATCCTCGAACAGATCCAGGCACCGCAGCGCCTGCTGCCGGTCCGGTTCGGCAACCTGCGGATCGATTTCGACGCGCACCCCGGCGATGCGCAGCCGTTTGCGTTCGTTTCGCGCCGTGCGCACGGTGATCTTCGTGCGGATCGGCCCGATCTTCACGCGCCCCTTGCGTGCGCAGAAAAGGAGGCTGGCGCTCAGGCAGTTGCCGATCGCCGCCGCCAGCACGCGCGAAGCGTTCGGCCCGCTATCCTTGCCGAGCGGCGCCGGCTCGTCCATGTCGAGCGGAGGGAACTGCTCCTTGTCGAACCGCACGCGAAACGCGTAGTCCTCCATCTGTTCCATGTCGATGGTGAACTCGTAGAAAGGCGGTTCACTTTTCGGGGAGGAAGTGTCAGGGTTTTGTGGGTTCATGGCGTCTGTTTCCTTTCCCCCATCATGCGGCCTCCATCCGGCGAAAGACAAGAGATTGAGATTGGGACTGCCCGCGGTTCGAAATTTTGCTTTCACTGCGGAAAGACAGCAACCAAGAGTGGCGGCGCTACGGCTCGGGAGGGTCGATTTCAGCCGCAGGAGGCGGCCGCATTCCAGGGGGATTTCGAGGAGACCGGCTGGCCCCGCGCCGAGCGGCGATCGCTCGGCGCGAGGTCCTGCCGGGTTGAGGTGGTTAGAAGTAGAGGTGGGCGGAAAGCTGGAGGATTCGCCCACCGATGTTCGAGTTGGTGTTCGTGATTTGCCCAAAGGTGCCGCTGACCACGTTACCACTCGGGTTGGCGAAGTTGGCATGGTTCCACATGTTGAACATGTCAACCCGCAGTTGGAGACTGGTCTCCTCGGCGAGCGTCGTGTTCTTCCAGAACGAGAAATCCCAGGTGTTGATTCCCGGTCCGTGGAAGGGCACGTTGCGACCCGCGTTGCCGATCGTGCCGTAGTTCTCCCGAGCGTACGCGGACGTAGTGAACCAAGCGTGATTCTTTGAGGTTCGCGGATCGCCCAGGGCCGACACCGCTCCGACGACCTTCGGACGATCCCAGCACCCGTAGAAGGTGATCACGCCCGAGCACTGGTAGGAGCGGTAATCCGATTCGGTGAGCGGAATCGGGAAGCCGGTCTGGAACGTGGTGACTCCCGAGAATCCCCACCCGTTGGTAAACCGGTGCGGTAGGAATCCGAAACTCCAGTCGGGGATGTTGTACTGGTACATGATCACCAGCCGCTGCCGTGCGTCGTAGGTCGAATCGCCGTAGGCAGTTCTGTAGTTGAAAGGATTGATCAAGCCATTGGAGTTCTCATAGCTTGATCCATAGTCGAGGGCGTGGCTGTAGGTGTAGGCGCCACGAAGGTAGAGCCCGTGCGACATCGCCTTTTCGACCGTGGCTTGGAACGAATTGTAGTTCGAGGTCAGGTAGGTGCTCTGCGTGCCAACCGAGCCGAAGATTCGGGAGTCCGCCGCAGTGCCGATATTGTAGTCGAGAAACCCATAGCCACGCCCGGATATGCAAGCCGACGAGTTGGCCTGCGCGGTGTAATTCCCAATGTCCGTCGGGTCGCAGTTGTTCAGGTAGGTTTGAACGTTGTACGGGTTGGCCTCGAGCGTCCCTTCCAGTTTGCGGCCGAGCGATCCCACGTAACTAAGGGTCACCACGGTCGTATGGGTGATCTGGTATTGGGTCGTGAGGTTCATGTTCATGACGTAAGGCACGTTCCAGTTCGGCTGGGTCACGTTCAGCGAAAACGGCTGGAAGAACGAGAAGTCCACCGGAGCACCCGGCTTCGGTGGTGCGAACGGGTACTTGTTCGCGAACGCGTCGCAACCACCCGTACCGCCGGCGTTGGCGCATCCCGACACTCCAGGTATCGGCTGGGGGTTGACCGATGTGAACGGTGAGGTGAAGCTCGGCGAAAGCCCGATGTCGCCCGCGCCGTAATCGATCAGCGAGAACGGCGGAGCGAGCAGGTTCTGCAGTGTCAGTTCCTCTTCCGCCTGGTTGTAATAGATGCCCCAACCGCCGCGAACCACCAGCTTCTGGGTCGGGCTGTAGGCAAAGCCGAGCCGCGGCCCGAAGTTGTTGAAGTGGGTCGAGACTCCGCCCGCGCTGTTGATGCCCGTGTCGCCGGGGAAGAGCAACCCACGCGGTGCGGACGGGAACACCGTCGACTGTTTTCTCGGGTCGAAGGCGTTGATCGCGACACCGTTGTTGTACAGGTCGGTGAGCGGTGTATTGATCTGCCAGCCTATTCCGTAGGTCAGAGTCAGGTTGCGCCTCATCTGCCACTGATCCTGCAGGTAGGAGTAGATCAGCCAAGTGCGCGCCTTGATGACGCCGCCGCTCGACTGCACGTAGTAGTCAGGAATCCCCAGCAGGTAATCCGCCCCGGGGATGCCGGTCGAGAACGAACCGCTGCCGCTGTATCCGAACACGCCGGAGTTCAGGAAGTAGAAGGGATTGGCAACGGAGCTGCGACGGATGTCCGCACCGAATCGGATGTTGTGCTGTCCGGTGGCGTACGAAAGGTTGTCAGACAGTTCGCCGGTGTCGTCGACTCGGGGCTGGGGTCCGTCTTCCGAGAAGCCCAGCGTGAAGTATCCCGTGACGGGGATAACCGGCAGGCCCGCCCCAGCCGGGAACTGCGGGTTGATCCCGGTGAAGCCCGCGCTCGACGGCTGCGTCGGGGTCTGCGGGTTTACCGCAACGAAGTTGAACCGCTGCCAGCCGATGCGGAATTCATTGACCATGTGCGAGTTGATGATGTGCGTCTCATTCAGGGTGTAGCGATAGATGTTCTGATGAGACGTGCTCGCGAAACCCGGCACGTTCGCGCCGATGAACGGCAAGGTGGACACGTTGCCCAGCGGCTGAATCATGAAGAAGAAGAAGGCCGAGTCGCTGGAGGTCGGATGGAAATCCATGCGGCCCAGATACTGGTCGGAAACGTTCGTGTTGTTGTTCGAGAAGGCGTAGTAGCCTGACGGATCGGCGGGCGGCACATACTTGTTCATCAGGTTCACCGCTACCGAGTTGAAGTCCTGGCTCGGAATCACCCCGGTGCTGAACAGGGTCGAGTACGGCGTGCCCGCTGAGCACTGGTTCCCGCTCGGAGCCGGGCACGGTGATGCCGAATCCCCGTACAGCGGGAGGGAGATACGCTGCTGGACAGATCCGCCAGGGAGCCGCTCCAATCACCGCCTCGCTGGGCTGTGGTGAAGACCTTCGTTCGCGCCGACGTGCCGGAGAACTGCCGGACACCCTGGTACCCGAAGAAGAAGAACACCTTGTTGTGCAGGACAGGGCCACCGACGGTTGCCCCGAATTGATGCTGGTGGAAGGGCGGAGTGGTGGGCTGGAAGAAGGAACGCGCGTTGAAGCCGGTGCTTCGATAGTAGTCGTACGCGCTTCCGTGGAAGCTGTTGGTTCCCGACTTGGTCACCACGTTCTCAGTTGCGCCCGCACTCCGGCCGTATTCCGGGTTCGATGAGCTGTCGACCACCTTCACTTCCTGGATCGAGTCCGGATTGAGCGGATTCACCCCGCCGCCGAACGGAGTGTTCAGTGGCAGGTCGTTGGCGTCCGTGCCGTTGATCATGAAGTCGTTCGACTGGGTGCGGTTACCGTTCGTGGAAAACGTTCCGAAACGGTCGGAAGAAGCCACGACGCCGGGCAGTGACTGTTGCAGGTTCAGCCAGTTCTGGTTCAGCAGCGGGAAATTGGTTACCGCCGTTCCCGCGATTTCGCCTCCCAGCTGCATGGTGGTCTTGTCGATCTGGATCGGCGCTGCTTTCACTTCGACGGTCTGAGCGATCGCGCCGACCTCGAGAATTGCGTTCATCACGTAGGTGCCTGCGGCCCTCACAACGATGCTCGTCTGCGTGAAGGTTTTGAACCCACCCTTTGTGACTTCCGCGTTGTAGGTCCCCGGCGGCAGCAAAGTCGCAATGAAGATGCCGTCGGTTCCCGTGGATACGGTTCGGCTTACGCCTGTGGCGGTGTTGGTAATCTTCACCGTTGCACCCGGAATGGCCGCCCCAGACGAGTCGTCTACAGTGCCTCTGATAGTCCCGGTAATGCCCTGCGCGTGGACTGTGGCAATCAGTCCGAACGCCATGAGCAAACCAAGAAGAGAGGCGACAAAAACACGCCTGCCATTCTTCAAGTCTTTCCTCCTAAACCCAGCAAAGGATTTTGCTGGTCCAAATATTGGAAACCGCTGCCCCTAGGACGGGCGGAATTCTACTGCCAAGCCCCTCCCAATGCAATGAAAAGACGCATCAAACGGTAACCCCCCAACAAACAGTCTCGTGACCGTCTTCCGCCCCGTTTCCGTGGTCAGTGCCATTGTGACGTGAACTTTTGCCCGGTAGAAAAAACGATTCGAATTGGATGGAAGAATTCGGAATGTGAGAGAGAAGAACGACGCAGCCGGGCTATTGGACACTGCAGAGGAAATGTCCCATCGGGAGAAAGGGAAAAGCAGATTCCTCGCTTCGCCCGGGATGACAGTCTGGGGCGCTACCGGAACAGGTACCGACAACACGACCTCGATCGGGTCAGCGCGAACCCCACCCTGCAAATTTCGCGTTTGGCCCCAACTCTTCTTCAATTCGCAGCAATTGGTTGTACTTCGCGATCCGTTCCCCGCGCGAAGCCGAGCCCGTCTTGATCTGCCCCGTGCCCATCCCAACGACGAAATCGGCGATGAACGGGTCTTCGGTTTCGCCCGAGCGGTGGGAAACAACGGCGCGGTAGCCGTTCTGGAGGGCCATCTCGACGCACTCGACCGTCTCGGTCACTGTGCCGATCTGGTTCAGCTTGATCAGGATCGCATTCCCCACTTTCTGCTCGATCCCTCGCTCGAAAATCTTCGTGTTGGTCACGAAAATATCGTCGCCGACCAGCTGAATCTTCCCTCCAAGCGCCTTCGTCATCGCTTTCCAACCGTCCCAGTCGTCTTCGGCGAACCCGTCCTCGATCGAAACGATCGGATACTGCCGCACCCAGTCCGCCCAGTATTCGACCATCTGGTCGGAGGTGTGCTCGGACTGATCGGATTTCTTGAAGATGTAGCGCCGCGCGGAGGAATCGAAAAACTCACTCGCCGCCGGATCGAGGGCCAGGGCGACATGCTTGCCGGGCGTATAGCCGGCCGCCTGAATCGCTTCGAGAATCACCTCGACGGCTTCGACGTTCGATTTGAGGTTGGGCGCGAACCCTCCCTCGTCGCCGACCGCGGTCGAATAGCCGCGCTTCTTCAGCGTGGCTTTCAGCCGGTGAAACACCTCGGCGCCCATCCGCAGCGCCTCGGCGAAATTCGAGGCGCCCACCGGCACGGCCATGAATTCCTGGAAATCGACCGAATTATCGGCGTGCACGCCGCCGTTGAGGATATTCATCAGCGGCACGGGCAGCAGTGTCCCGCTCGACCGGCGGGAAAACCCGGCCAGATAGCGATAGAGCGGAACGCCGCGAGCCTGCGCGGCGGCGCGGGCCGCGGCCATGGAAACGGCGAGCATGGCGTTGGCGCCGAGCGAGGATTTGTTGGGCGTGCCGTCGATCTCGATCATGCGGAAATCGAGCAACTGTTGTTCGGTGGCGTCGATGCCGGCGAGCGCGTTGGCGAGCGTCGTATTGACGTTCGCGACCGCCTGGCGCACGCCCTTGCCCAGGTAGCGCGCGGCGTCACCGTCGCGCATCTCGAGCGCCTCGTGCTGGCCGGTGGATGCTCCCGAGGGCACCGCGGCGCGGCCGCGGCTGCCGCTGAACAGCACGACGTCGGCTTCGACCGTGGGATTGCCCCGGGAATCGAGGATTTCGCGGGCGTGGATCTGGGCGATGCGGGTGTCCATCGGTCCTCCTTACTATCTGTTGCGTCGACTGCGTGAGCCGGCTACTCCGGCTCCTCGAGCATCGATTCTTCCCGCACCACCACCACGATCCCGCTTTCGGTCACGTGATAGTGCTTGCGATCTTCCTCGGCGTCGTAGCCGATCACGGTGTGTTCGGGCAGGTCGACGTGGCGGTCGATAATGGCGCGCCGGATGCGCGAATGCCGGCCCACGTTCACGTGGTTGTACAGGATCGAGTCTTCGACGTCGGAATAGCTGTTCACCCGCACGTCGTAGCCCAGCACCGACCGCAGCACGCGTCCGCCGGAAACGATCGACCCTCCCGAGATGATCGAATCGAGCGCGAAGCCCATCCGGTTCGGATCGGAGAAGACGAATTTCGGCGCCGGATACTGATGCTGCCAGGTATTGAGCGGCCATCCCTTGTCGTAGAGGTTGAAGACGGGCGAAACCGCGATCAGGTCCATATTGGCCTCGAAGTAGGCGTCGAGCGTGCCCACGTCGCGCCAGTAGAGGGCCTCTTTCTTGTTTTCGTCGATGAAATTGTAGGACCAGACGCGATGCCGGTGCAGGATTTGCGGCAGAATGTCGCGCCCGAAGTCGTGGCGCGAAGCGCTGTTTTCGGCGTCGGCGATCAGGATCGGGATGAGCGACTGGGTATTGAAGACGTAGACTCCCATCGAAGCCAGGCACTTGTCCGGGTGCACCGGCGAGCGCTTCGGATCGGCCGGTTTCTCCTCGAAGCCGAGGATGCGCCTGTTCGTGTCCACCTCGAGCACGCCGAAACGGCCCGCGGCCTCCATCGCATCCATCTCGATCACCGCGACGGTGACGTCCGCCCCGGTCTCGAGGTGCTGCGCCAGCATCTTCCGGTAATCCATCTTGTAGATGTGATCGCCCGAAAGCAGAAAGACGAAATTCGACCGCTCGCTTCCGATCGAATAAATGTTCTGGTAAACGGCGTCTGCCGTGCCCTGGTACCAGCTGTGCGACACCCGCATTTGCGGCGGCAGCACCTCGATGAAATCCCCCCAGCCCATCAGCGGCGACCATCCACGCCGGATGTGCCGGTTCAGGCTGAGCGCCTTGTACTGCGTCAGCACGAAAATGCGCCGAAGCCCGCTGTTGATGCAGTTCGAGAGGGTGACGTCAACGATGCGGTAGATGCCGCCGAAGGGGACGGCCGGTTTCGCGCGGTCGCGTGTCAGCGGCCACAAGCGTTCGCCCTGTCCTCCGGCTAGGACCACGGCTACGGCGTCCTGCATATCCTGCATCGGGATCGGTTCCGGGCAAGAACCCGGACGCGCTCCTTTCTTTTCGCTATAGCGGACTCATTCGTCGGATACGGAAGTGAATCGGGAGCCGCGCCCATTGTACCAAGCGCCCCGGCCGGGTTTCTGGTAAATTATTCTTGACATCCGAAGAGGGCTCCGATAGAAGGAAGCCACCAACAGATCTGGTCATGCTGGTTGGTCGCTGTGGTCCTTCGGAAACAGTCCGCTATCTCAACCCACAGGGAAGGGGGGTGAAGTATGAGTGGCTGAAGTGATGATCCAGGAAGGGGAGTCGTTGGAGAACGCTCTCCGGCGCTTCAAGCGTAAGGTGCAGCAGGAAGATATCATCAAGGAAATCAAGCGGCACAGCTACTACTTGAAGCCCGGCGAGAAACGTCGCGCCAAAGCAGCTCTCTCCCGCAAACGGCTGCGGAAAAAGTTGCGGCGCGAGCAGGATTAGGGTGGGATGTGAAGTTCTCGCGAACGCAAGATCAGAGCCTTGGGACGGGGTGGTCCTTCTATTTTTTCAGACTGGGGTCAACCTCAGGGGCAGCCTTTCTCTCGGCATGCTGTTCCCCGGGCGGCGGGGCAACGGAGCAGCATTATGGAGTTCCACGATAAGATCTTGAAGTGTGCCGAATGCGGGGCCGAGTTCGTCTTCACAGCCGGCGAACAGATGTTTTTCGCCGAAAAGGGTTTCCGAAACGAGCCCAAGCGGTGCAAGGCGTGCAAAGCCAAACGAGCACAGAATCCGGGCTCTTCCATGGGGAATGGTGGGCACCGCATGGAAACCCGGACCACCTGCTCGCAGTGCGGTAAGGAAACCACCGTTCCCTTCAAACCAACGCAGGGACGGCCGGTCTATTGCCGCGAGTGCTTTCAACAGCGAAGGGCGATGGGCGCCGCAACCCGGCCGTACTGACCGGACGGCGCTCGTTCCCTAACTGGGCGGCTCAAGCGGTTTGTCGATCTCCGGGCCTGAAAGTTCGGCCAGGTGGCGGGTGTGGCAAAGGGTCGTTCCAAGGCGAAAAAGCCGGCCAAGCGGCGTTCGGTGGCTGCTGCTCGCCGCCGTGCGCCGGCCGACCATCGCGATCGCATCCTGCGCGAACATCTGGTTCGCCTGCTCTCGAAGGAGCAGGCCCACGCCGGTTTCACCAGCGCCGTTGCCGACCTTCCCCCGGGGCTTCGCTCGGGAAAGATTCCCGGTTCTCCGCACACGCCCTGGCAACTCCTCGAACATCTCCGCATCGCGCAGTGGGACATTCTCGAGTTTTGCCGCAACCCCCGCCACGTTTCCCCGTCTTACCCCGACGGCTATTGGCCTCCCACCGAGGCCCCGCCCGACAACGCGGCCTGGGAGCGAAGCATCCAGACCTTTCTCGCCGATTTGCAGGGGATGATCGATCTCGTCAAAAGCCCCAAGACGGATCTCTTCGCCCGCATCCCGCACGGCGAAGGCCAGACGATTCTCCGCGAAGCCATGCTCATCGCCGATCACAACGCCTACCACGTCGGCCAGTTCATCCTGCTCCGCCGCATGGCCGGCGCCTGGGAGCCCGACAGACCTTCGCACTCGTGAGATTCGGTCCGGGCCAAACCTCCTCCGCCTTCCATCGCGAGACGATCTTCTCGGCGAGCGATAGATTTCCACAAGAATGAGGATTGACTCGCGCGTGGTGCGTTCGTATGATGCCGCCAACGCACCATGGAAGTACGGGTCCAACTCCGCGGTATCCGACTTGATCGCCCCATGCTAGACGTGCACCCCAATGCCGGATGCCGCTTTCATCCCTACCTATACCCCCGCTTCATGTGGTCCGGGATCGCAATGCACTCCCGCCGCGGCTGGCGGACCACGCTTGCCGCTCGGCCCGGCGGGAGATCCCGGTTGCCGTAAAGCTGCTGAACATCCGCGATTCGCTTTCCTCTCCGGCTTCCCTCGTGGCACGGCGCGTTGTCCGAAGATTGGTACGCAGGGTTTCCCTCCCGTGGCCCGGAAGGCTAAAATACCCGCATCTCTCCGCGGTCCGTTGACCGCGGCGGAACGCGAACGATGATCAAGTTCCTCAAGGACCGCAACGCCGGCCGCAACGAATCCTCACTCCACGGGACTCTCGGCCCGCTCGAGATCAGCGTGATGGGCGTTCTTTGGAACCACGGAGAATGCTCGGTGCGCGAGGTGGTTCCGCGGCTCGATCGCCCGCTCGCCTACACCACCGTCATGACCACGCTCGACCGTCTCTACAAAAAAGGATTTCTCCTGCGGCGGAAATCCGAACGCGCCTTCCTCTATTCTCCGCTCCTCGCGCGCCGCGATTGGGAACGCAAGATGGCCGGCGATCTGATCGCGGGATTTCTCGCCGGACCCTCGGCTTCCCGCGAAAGCCTGCTCTCCTTCCTCGTCGACGCCGTCGGCCAGCACGACGAAGAATTCCTCGAAGAGCTGGAGAAGAAGATCCGGATGAAACGCAGGGAACTCTGCCGGCGGAGCCAGCCATGAACGCTCCTTATCTGCTTCGGCTGCTCTGCCTCAGTTTTGCTTCCTTCTTCCTCGTGTATCTGGCGCTCGCCCTGGCGAGCCTGGCCGCGGCTCCGGCGGCCATCCGTCTCGCGAGGCGCACCACGCCCCTCGTGGCCACCCGTCTTCTGCTTTTTGTGCGCCTGCTTCCGCTCGCGCTTTCGCTTCTGGTGGTGCTCGGCCTGTGCCTGCCGAGTTATCTGCTGCTCGAGCCGGAGGCGAGCGCCGAGCGCGTCGGCCTGGCCTGCCTCTTGGCCGCCGTCGCGGGCGCCTTGGCTTGGGGGATTTCGGTTGCCCGGACGCTGCGGGCATCCGCCCGCTCGCTCGGCTACCTGCGCCGGTGCCGCGGACTGGGCGCCGATCTGCGCCTCGCCGGCGAACCGCTGCCGCTCTGCGTGCTCGAGGGGGAAACGCCGTTGCTTGCTCTGGCCGGCGTTCTGCGTCCACGGATCGTTCTTTCGCGCGCGGTCCTGCACTCGCTTTCTCCCGAGCAACTCGAAACCGCCCTCAGCCACGAGCGCGCCCACTCGATTTCCCGCGACAATCTGAAGCGCCTCCTCCTGCTTCTCGCCCCCGACCCGATCCCGTTCTTCCGCGGCCTCTCGTTGCTCGATCGCCACTGGGCGAAGTATGCCGAATGGGCCGCTGACGACCGCGCCGTCGCCGGCGACACCCGCCGTTCGCTTTCCCTCGCATCGGCGCTGGTTCGCATCGCGCGCCTCGGCTCCCCGGCGCGGATCGCTCCGCTCATGGCTTCGCTCCTCGCCGCCGACGACGATCTCTCCGCCCGCGTCGACCGCCTGCTCCATTCCGGGCCGGCCCACGCGACACCGCGCCGCCGGGTGCGCATGGCGCTTGCCGCTGTGGGAGTTTGCGCGCTCTCGCTTCTGCTGGCCGTGATGCTGCAACCCGCCACGCTCTATTCCGTGCACCGCCTTCTTCGAACACCTGATCCACTAACCCGAACAGCGAAGCGGATGCGCTCAGAGCCACCCGTAGCACCGGCATTCCTGCCTGCGCGCTTCTTCTCCTATACCCAGCCCCATGAAGCCGGAGCGCCATGTAGCGCCAGCGTTTTTTCACTGTGTATGCAGGGCGAAATGAAGAGTCCTCAGCGGTGGGGAATTGCGGGAATTGGTAAGGCAGCGACCGGAGGTACGGCCGGCCCAGCCGTAAGGCTGGTGCGCCCCTACCGGCGGGCGCTTTTCCGTTTCCCGTACTCGGTCGCTGCCTATCTCGGAGGCCACGGGTTAGCAGGTACTCAGTGATACTCGTGAAGAATCAGGGGGCGAGTATCACGTCTACCTCACCGCGAGAGCACCTACCCCTATTTCGGCTTCTTCGCAGCACTGGCCCTTTCGACCGGTAATCGATGCTGCCCGGTTTGCCTCCGAACCAGCACTGTCAGCATGTGCACGCGCGGTGCCAACCGCCCTCCTTTCGGCGCCCGTAAGTCCTTCTGTCCCTTCCGCCTTTCGAGCCGAATTCATCGCTTCCGACGCCGATTTTTCTCTGGGAGATTTGCCGCACTTTTTCGCGCCCGCTGTCGCCGCTAACGATCACCGTTCGCATAACTTACCCGCGCATCGCCCCGGCGCGCATTGACGAGGAGATTTGGGAGATTTGGCGCAAAGCTGGCGCGAATTCTCCCGCCGTGAGCGAACCCTGCGCGCCCTCGGAAATCACAACCCTCGCAAATTCAAGCAGTTCGCTTCCTCCCAACCAACCACCCCTTTGGGGACACGCGTGCAACTTGATGAGCAGCCTGCACAAGGGGAGAGCGAACAGAAGCGCCCATAGTTTCCCTCAGGACGCGAGACGACTCCCGCCAGCAACGCGCCGCCAGGCGGCGGCCAGACGAGGAGAGAGATCATGAAAGTCAAGAAAGCGATGACCAGCGAAGTGCACACGTGCACCCCGTTCGACACCATCGTCGATGTTGCCCGGATGATGCGCGACGGCGACATAGGCGCCATCCCCGTGATCAAGGACAGAGAGTCGCGACAACTGGCAGGCATCATCACCGACCGCGACATCTGCTGCCGCGTCACCGTCACCGGGAAAGCCCCCAACAGCGTTCGCGTGCAGAAAGTGATGACGCCCAAACCGGTCGTTTGCCATCCGGAAGACGCGCTCGACGATTGCGCCCGCCTGATGCAGAAATATCGCGTCCGCAGGCTGCCGGTCGTTGACGACAAGGGAGCCATCGTCGGCATCATCGCGCAAGGTGACATCGCCCGCCATCTGAAGGCATCAACGGTCGGCCGCACCGTGGCCAGGATCTCGACGCCGACCCGGGCCAAGCGCGTCACCCGCGCCGCAGCCTAATTGCGGAAAGCAGGGCACCTCCCTGTCCGCAAAAAAGAAGCAGCGCATGATGAGCGGCGGCCCTTTGGGCCGCCGCGGAGGGGGTTTCATGCTTGAGATGAACGAAGTTCGCGCGTTCTTGTCGTTGCCTCAGCCGGTTCTGACCGCCTATCTCGACGTCAATCCGGCGAAGCCGGCGAACCGTGGCCCGGACCCCGAATATCTCACCTGGCTCAACGCCGCCGGTCGGGCTGTGGCCGCCGGTCTCCCGCCCGGCGACCAGAAACCGTTTCGCGAGCAGCTTGACCGCGTCGAAACGTTTCTCCGTGGACGAATCGCGCCCCGCCGCGGCCTGGCGATTTTCGCCGGGCCAGCGACCTGGGAATTCGTGCCCCTGCAGATCGCCGTCGAAAACGAACTCCATTGGGGAAGGCCGGCCGTCTCGCAACTGGTCCGGCTGCTCAGCCGCCACAAACCCTACGGCGTCGCCGTGGTCGACCTCGCCGGCGCGCGTTTCTTCCGCTACCGGCTAGGCGATTTGACCGAACTCGAGCAGAGAAAGTTCGTCGTCGACATTTCCCAGTGGCGAAAAAAGGATATGGGAAAAGTGGCCCGCGCCCGCGAGGCCTCCCTTCGCGGATCCCGGGAAATGAAGAAGGCCCGCGGCGCCGACCACGACACGTTCGAGCATCGCATGGACGAGCAATACCGCCGTTTGCATGCGGAAACCGCCCAGCAAGCCGTCCAGGTGTGCGACCGGCACGGCCTCGCCGCCCTCTTCCTGGTCGGTGAAACCCGCCTCATCGAGCCCATCGCCCGCGAATTTCCACGCGATTTCCGCCCCCGCGTGGCCATGGTCGAGGAAGATCTCGGCGGAATCATCTCGCCGGCGCTCGAAGGGCACCTCGAGCCGGCCATCGCCGATTGGGAAAGCGCGCAGGAATCCGAGCAGGTCACCGCTCTGCTTGGCAATCCCCGCAGGGCCGTTCTCGGCATCGAAAAAACCCTGGCCGAGTTGCAACGGGGAAGAATACGCACGCTCCTTCTGGCCGCCGATCTCGCCGGCGAACTCCGCCAGTGCGCGCAATGCGGCCGTGCAGATGGCTCGGAAGATCCCCTCTGCCCGTCCTGCGGCGCCGAGCGGCAAGTAGTCAGCTTTCGCGAGGCGCTGCCGGAGCTGGCGTGGAAATACAACGCCGACCTCGAAATCGTCGGCGGCCAGCCCTCCGTGCGCCTGACGGAAGCCGGAGGCATCGGCGGCTGGCTCCGTCAGCCAAAATCAAGCGCCCGCCACGCCACACCCCGCGCCGGCTAGGCTAGCCCGCTTGTCTGTCCCGGCGGCCCGCTTGCCGGTGCCCCAGGCGCCATATTTGCGCCTGGGGTTTTTCCCTGACTGTGACGGCCGCCTACCCCGTTCCCGGTAGATACAAGCCACGGTCAGTGATTCACCTGACCGTGGGCCTGTCCCAGCGAGAATTGCCGATCACGCTCCGGCCGTCCGCTGGAGAACCGTCCGCTGATAGACCGTCTTGCCTTCCTTCAGAACTGACAGCTTCGGGTCGGGAAGGGAAATGGCCGGGATACGAGCGGAAGCGATGCCCGAAGGCGGCGAGCCAGTCCACACTCCACAAAAGCGGCCGTAGGAGCCGTGTGTAGCGCCGCCCGGAATTTATCCCGACTTGTCGGGAGGGCGGCAGCTTGTCGTTTCGGTGGAGAAAGTAAGGTGGTCGGAAGCCCGCCGCCAAACGGTTTTATTAGTGAAAATTCGAGTTAGTGGAAATTCGAGAAAAGAACGGCGTCGGTGCTCGTCCGTGCGCGCGACATGGCGAATTGGCTTCCGTTGGGGGACCAGGCGAACGCCTGGATTTGCCCGTTCTTGAAGTGGGTGAACTCGCGCGGCTCACCGCCCGCCAGAGGTTGCTCCCACAAATTCTCCGCAGTCGGCGTAAGGAGGTCGTACACGATGGCGTAGCCGTCAGGCGTCCAGGCAAACAGGTTGCCGCGCGAATGTTCGTTCCAGTTTTGCGCGCTCGCCGGCAGTGGGAATATCTTCAGCGGTTTGCCTCCCGTGATCGGCAGGATCGCCAGTTCCAATTTTGCGGCAGGGCTGCTTTGGTATAGGCAGGCGACGGACGATGAGTCGGGTGAAACAACCGGCCACGCAATGCACTTGTCGCTCAACTCGACCGGCTTGCCGCCGGCCAGCGGGATCTTCATCAGTTTCGAATTGCCGTTGCCGGATGTGTAGACCACCCATTTCCCATCGGGCGAGCAGGAAGGAAAGAAGTCCTCCGGCCCGGGCGTGAGCTGTCGCGCGCTACTGCCGTCGGCGTTCGCCGTCATCAGAGAATCGGTGAATCCTTTCTGTTCGGCCCATACGATGTGGCCCTGTCCGCAGGCTGCCGGCCATGCATTCGTCGTCCCTGTCGATAGAGGCAAATCCTCGGAATTTCCCGAGGACAGGCCGACCGAAGCGAGAGCGACGCGGCCCCCGGCATAATAACTGTCTATCAGCCGCTTCTCCCCGTCCCACGCCAGCCCTAGCATGCCGTCGGCGCGATTCGTGCCCGAAGTGATTTGTCGTGCCTGGGCCATCAGCAGGTTCCCGGTCCGCCCCGAAGGAACGACCGAGAGGCTGGCATCGATCCCTGCCTGCACCGTCACCATTTCCGATCCGTTGGCCGTCACGCTGGCGCCCGCGTAGTAATTCAAATCGTTGGTAATTCGGCGAACCGCTCCCGCCGGCCAGCTCGCTTCCCACAATTGTGCATTCAGCACCGATCCGCTGGCGGCGGATACAACTACAAGCCCGCTTTGATCGGGCAGCCACGCCAACTGTTGCAAATCGTACCAGCTGGATGGGCCGAGCGTGCTGATTCGCCCGGTTGCCACGTCCACAAGCTCGATTACCATCTTGGTTGCCAGCTTGCTTGTTTGACCGACAGAGCCGCCGCTGATCGCGATGCGCTTGCCGTCGGGCGACCAGGACAGCCCGTAGGGCTGAAAGAACTGTGGAAGTGTCTGTGAAGCGAGCTTCCGCAACCCGGTTCCATCGACGCTGGCGATGTCCAGATCGCTCTCCTTCGCCGCGGGAACGTAGCGCTCGAAAGCGAACTGCTTGCCGTCGGGAGAAAACGTGATCGGGCTGTCGACGTCGGTGAGAACCTGCCGCGGCGTGCCGCCGAGCGAAGCCACCTGGAAAAGATTCGAGACGGGATTCCCTGGCTTGTTGGCGACATAAAAAAGATAGTTGTCGTCGAGAGAGAACGTCAGGCCATCGCACTCCGACTCTCCCAGATCGGCCACCTTTGCCACACTGCCCGTCGCAACCTGCTTCACCCAGAGCGTCCGACCTCCGTCATTCATCGTGCAATAAGCAACCAGCTTGCCGTCCGGTGAAATCACGGCCGCTCGTACGTTTCCACTCGTCGTGAGCATCGTGATCTTCATGGCCGCGAGATTCGGTCCGGCGGGCTGCTTCGCCGGACTCCGCCGCAAAAACAACGCGGCAGCCACAGCCGCCACAACCACTGCCACGCCGATCGCCGCCCAAATCATGCGCCGCGACGAGCCGCCCGGCGCGGGCGTGGAAGCAGGCGCGTGTGCGCCGGAAACGGCGGCCGATCCGCTCGCCGCCACAGCCGCCACCTGCGCCGACGTTTTCCCGCTCTCGATGTCGCGCCGCAATCGCTTCAGGTCGCCTCGCATCTCCGCCGCCGTCTGGTAGCGAAGGTCGCGGTCTTTCTCGAGCGACTTGGCGATGATCTCGTCGAGTTTCGGCGGCAGACCGGGATTCGATTGCGAGGCCGGCGCCAGCGCCCGATTCAAGATCGAGTCGAAAACCACCGCCGCCGTCTCCCCGCCAAACGCCTGGCGTCCCGTGGCCATTTCCTGCAGCACCGCGCCGAAACTGAAAAGGTCCGTGCGTGCGTCCAACTCCTCGCCCCGCGCCTGCTCGGGCGACATGTAGGCCACAGTTCCCATGGTCGAGCCGGGCGTGGTGCGCAGCGCTTCGGTGGGAGCCGATGTCGACGCCACCGTCGGGTCTGCTGCGCTGCCGCCCGATCCCAGGCGGCGCCCCACCTTCTTCGCCAGCCCGAAATCGAGAATTTTCACCTGCCCGCGGCTGGTGATAAAGATGTTCGCCGGCTTGATGTCGCGATGCACGATCCCGGCCGAATGCGCCGCGTCGAGCCCGTCGGCGATCTGCGCGCCCAGGTCGAGCAGTTTCGCCGTATCGAGCGGCCGCCCGCCAATGCGCTCGCCCAGCGTCTCGCCTTCGAGCAATTCCATGGCGAGAAACGGCTCGCCGTTATGCTCGCCGATTTCGTGGATCGTGCAGATGTTGGGATGGTTCAGTGCCGAAGCGGCGCGCGCCTCGCGCCGGAAACGCTCGAGCGCTTCCGGGTCCCGCGCCATCTCGCGCGCCAGGAACTTGATGGCCACCGGCCGCCCCAGCTCGGTGTCTTCCGCTTTGTAAACAACCCCCATCCCGCCCCCGCCCAGCTTTTCAAGGATGCGGAAATGGGAAACCGTTTCGCCAGTCATGTGTGTGCAGGCCGAATTCTAGTGCGCCGCCATGGAAGGGTCAATCCGCCGACTCGGCCGACGCGCCGTCGCTTTCCAAATACCGTTAAATGCCGCAACACCTACAGCCGAATCCGGGCCACGAGCTGCAGGTGCAGCGATTCTGTCACAAGTGATCCCCCGCCACCGTAGGCAAGCGGCGAGCAGAAAGTAACATCGGCCAACTTCATCCGTATCGGCCAGGCGTTCTGAAACGCGCCGTCGGAAGGATCGTGGCGGGCAGCGAATCAGCGAATCGTGAAAACGGGTTTGCCGAGCACGTCCATCCGCGGTGCGACGCCGAGTCCGGGCGCGGTGGGCGCGGCCAGGCGGCCCTGGCGACGCTGCGGTGCGCCTTCGGCGATGCTCACGGTGACGTAGCTGTTGAAGTCGGTGGAAGAGAAAAGGTAGCGGGGCGGCGTGCTGTGGGCGAGGTGGGCAATGGCGGCTGTGACGATGTCGCCACCCCAGGTGTCTTCGATCGTGAGGGCGATGCCGAGGGCAACCGCGAGATCCCGAATTTGACGCGCCTTTGTGAGGCCGCCCACTTTCGAGATTTTCAGGTTGATCACGTCCATGGCGCGATCGGCCCAGCCGCGGGCGACGGTCTCGAGGCTGTCGATCACCTCGTCGAGGATGAAGGGGCGAGACGTGCAGCGGCGCACGGCGAGGCATTCCGCATAGGTGAGGCAGGGCTGCTCGAGGTAGACGTCCATGTCGCGCACCGCGTCGGCGACGCGGAGCGCCTGATGCTGGGTCCAGCCGGTGTTGGCGTCGGCGATGAGGACGTCGCCCGGTTGCAATTTACCGGCGACGGCGCGGATGCGCTCGATATCGGTTTCGGGAACGCCGCCGACCTTGAGCTGAAATTTGGTGTAGCCCTCGCCGCGGTACTTCTCCACCATTTCCGCCATTGCTTCCGGCTTGTCCTGGGAGATGGCGCGGTAAAGAGCAAAGTCGGGACCGAAACGGCCGCCGAGCAGCGTGGCCGCCGATTGCCCGGATGCCTTGCCCAGCAAGTCCCAGCAGGCCATGTCGAGCGCGGACTTGACGTAGGGATGGCCGCGGAGCGCCTGGTCCATGCGGTGGTTGAGCGGGCCGAGTTGCGTCGGGTCAAGACCGAGGAGATGAGGCCCGAGTTCGGCGATGCCGGCGCGGGCGCCGGCAGCGTAGGCGGGCAGATAAGCGGGACCAAGCGGACAGATTTCTCCCCAACCGGTGAGGCTGGCATCGGTTTCGACGGCGACGACGGTTGAATCGAAGACGGTGACGGCATTGCCGCCCGACCAGTTGTAGCTGCCTTCGTGAAGAGGAAGCTCGACCCGATAAGCCCGAATCTCGGTAATTTTCATGGCTTCAGCGTTTCTCCGGTTGTGCGCGCCGACAACGAACGGGCGCACGGAGGGGAATTTTAGAACTCTTCGGTTCGAACTGCCTGGAAAATCTGCCGCGCGGCGGCTCCTCGAGTCCAGCTTCGAATGGCTTTTGATGACCTGGCACGTGAGCGGGGGGCTCGGTTGTTACGTGATGTTACGAAATGCACCGAAACTGGTGCAGTGGCAAAAACGGAAGTGATTCAGTAAAAGGCAGTTGGTGGGCCCGCCTGGATTCGAACCAGGGACCGATGGATTATGAGTCCACTGCTCTAACCACTGAGCTACGGGCCCGCCTTCCTAACTATAGGCGAAGCCGAAGGCTATTGCATCACCGGCGAGGCAGCGCATCGTCGCGCCGGCGGGAAAGGAGCTGCCGCATTCGTCGCCAAACCCCGATGCTCTCAGAAGGGATTCGCCTTGGCTTCTCGTTCTGTAAGGTGAGGCAGAGCGTTGACTGTCAGCAAGACCATGTCGCCAAATTCTTCCGGCCAGCCGGACGAGGCACTGTGCCCGTCCATCCATATACGAGCCGCCTTCTCAACCTCCAACCATCCAGCTCCGTTCGTCGCGTGGCCTGGGCGGGCTATACCGGGCGTTCTGGAACTCGCTTGTCCGCTGGGCGGATTTTCCACAAGAATCGACATTGACTTTGATGGCGCTCGCCAATAGGATGCCGCTTCACAAACATTGAGTACAGGCGCGTTTGGGCCTGGAACCTGTTTTGCTTGGGCCAGATTTAAACGGGTTACCAGAGATGCAAACTGTTTTTGTAGTTGCTGCTAATCGTTTTTTTCGGGAATCGCTGCTTCGGCTCTTCCGGAGCGACCGGTGGTTGCGCGTTGTCGGCACGGCGGAATCCTCGCCTCTCATCGGCGAGCAGGTATCGCGTGCCAACCCGCAAATCGTCGCCCTGAATCCGGAATGGGACGACTCGGCCTTTTACGCCACGCGCGCAATTCATCAGGCGGCGCCCAGGGTGAAGATTCTCATGATCGGCATGAAAGACGATCGTGAGACCTTCATCAAAGCTGTCCGGGCGGGCGCGGTGGGCTACCTCCTGCAGGACGCCTCGGGGAAACAGATTCTGGCCGCCATCCACCAGCTCGCGCAAAAATCCGTCGTGTGCCCGCACCATCTGGAGTGGGTCCTGTTCGACCTCGTCGCCGGCCGCACGAGCTTCGAGTCTTTCTTTCCCCAACCCCCAACCAATCTGACGCCGCGCGAGCAGCAACTCGGCTCCCTGGTCGCTCAAGGCCTCGCCAACAAGGAAATCGCCGAGCGCCTGAATCTCTCGGTGCAAACCGTAAAGAATCACGTGCACAGCATCCTGCGGAAGACGCAGGTGAAGAATCGTTCCGCCCTGGCGCGTTGTCTCGAAGGCCAGCCGTCATCCGGCGGCCCGGTCGAAGGACCGCCTTCGTTCCTCATTTCCTGATTCCTGCGAACTGCCGGTCGCGTGGAAGGGATGCGGCTGCCCGCGGAATCTTCGCGATTTCAGCGGAGGGGTCGACTATTTTCGCGGGCAAGAAGTTGCGCGGCCTGTCGGGAGAGCGCCTCGAATCCACGGTCGTGGGCTGCTTTGGAGAGAGCGGCGAGCGAGGAACGTGCGGCCGCAGGATTGGTGAAGAACTGGGATTCGGCCAGGGCCATTTGGGCTTCGCACTGTTCGTGATAGAACCCCAGACGGGCGGCGGTGCGCAAAGCCGTATCGAGTTCCACCCGATTTTTCTCCAGCGACGCCCGTGAAGGATGGCCCGCGGCCTCGGCGAGCCGCACACGAGCATCCTGTATGGAAACGGACAGGCGAAGCTGCGGATCGGGAATGTTGCGGCTCGCATGCTTGGCGAGTGCCAGCGCCTTTTCGGCATCGAGAGGTCTCCCCTGGAGAAGGCGAAGGCGGCTGATGAGGACATCCACGCCCGCGAGACCGCCGGCATTGTCTTGCTTCTGAAGGCTGGCAGCCGCTTGCCCGAGGCACTTTTCCGCGTTGGCCAGTTCGTTTTCCATCATGGCGAGCCTGCCCAGGGCCATCCAGGGGCCAGGCAGCAAATCCTGCGAATCGGACTGCTGATAGATTTTCACGGCCTTTTGATAATTTGCGTGCGCGTCGGAAAGGCGGCCCTGCTCGCGGAAAATGTCGGCGCTGACGCCAATGGCGAACGCGCTGTAGCGCGCAATGCCCAGGGCCTTGCAAGCCTCCAGAGCGGGACCGATGCGCTGCTGCGCATCGCGCAGGTCGCCCATAGTGAGCTGGAGCGAAGCCAGACTGTATTGGGCGTAGCAACTGTGAGAGAAGGACTCGGACTGCGAGATATCGAGGCCCTGGTGGTACGCATCGTTGGCCTCGCGCAGCAGGCCCATGCTCGCCAAAACGTCGCCCAGATTGTCCGACGTGGCGTAGACACCGTCGACATCTCCCGCTTCCCGATAATTCTGGCGCGCTTCGCGGAAATTTTCCGCGGACTCCTCCAGACGGTTCATCCGCTCGAGCGTGTTTCCGATGCCGTTCAGGACGGCGCCGATCAACTCTGGGCTTCCCGAGGGCCGCGCAAGTTGCAGCGCCTGCCGGAAAGCGGAGAGAGATAGTTTCTGGTCGCCGGTATCGGATTGGCGCGCGGCTTGAAGAACCAGCGTGCGAACCACGCCCATCTGGTCGCCGAAGCTGATAAACAATCCTTGCGCCTCCCGGCAGGCAGCCATGGCTTCGGCCGTCCGGCCCAGATAGGCGAGGTTGGAGCATTCGGCCAGGCGTGCACGCGCGTAGAGCCAAAGGAGGCCACGCTGTTTCGCCTTTTCGATGGTTCGTTCGAGCAGGACCAGTTGACGGGTGTGATCGGTGAAGGAATCCGCCGATTGCTCGACGAAATCGATCCTGGGGTCGTCGGATTGCGGCGGAGGCAGATTCCGAAGCGTGGCGATGGTTGCGAAGGCGTCGGTCAAATGACCGGACTGAATTTCCGCCGAAGCGAGCCGGATGCCGCAATCGAGGCAATCGGGGTAGTAGGCGAACAGGGCACGATAGGCCGTTACCGCCTGCTCGGTTTTGCCCAGCGATTCGTAGTATCTGCCCTCGATTTCCAGCTTGAGGCTCTGCGGGAGGTTCGCGGACAAGGCGAGCGCTCTCTTGGCTTCGGCCGCGGATTTCTTCTGATAGCCAAGCTCCTGCCAGGCTTCAGCGAGCGCGGAATGTGCGAGGGCGAAGCGGGGATCTGCCTGGGTTGCCTGGACGAGGAGATCCTTGGCGCCCGAGGGCTCAAAGGCGCGGAGGCGAGCCAACCCGAGCGCATAGAAGCGCGCCGCTTCCGCGCCCACCGGGAGAGAAGCAAGAATGCTCGTTTCATCCTCCTGGCGAATAGGAGAGATGCCGAGTCGGTCTCGCATCAGGTCGCCGGCATGGCTCACCAATTGGAAAATGTTTTCGATGCGGCCGGTTTTCGCTGTTTCGAAAACGATGTCGCCGGTTTTGGCATCCTGCACGCGAACGTCGACGCGCAACTGACGGTCCCTGCCCACGCGCACGGTGGCGTAGGAGCCCAAAACGAGCAAATCGGCGTCGAGGGCCTTGGCGAGGCGCGAGGTCGTGGACCGGCCAAAGCTGTCGGTCTGGGAAAGGTCCAACTGGAGTCTGGCGACATCCTCGCCGGGCACCAATCGCAATTTATTCCCGGCGGAAAGTTCGGTGCTGAACATTTCGGTCAGCGCGGTCGCCAGCCAGGCGTCCTCCGGCTTGGCCGATACGTTGCGAAAACCGAGGACGGCCACGGACTGGCGATAGGAAGCGGGAGTGGTGACGCCGGGTGATTTTTGAGGGCCTGGACCCTGGAGTCGGTGCAGCCGGAGTGCGAGGAACGTTGCGGAGGCGGCCAGAACCAGAAACGCCAGCGACGTTACGAACCATGGGAACTGCCGCTTCCACTGCGGAGCGGGGGAGCGTGTGGAGAAGCGTGATTCGCCGGAGGCTTCTTGCGCCGTCGAGGTGGATTCTGATTCGGGCGAAACGGGAGGCTGGGAATCTGAATGGATTACTGAAACGGGTGCGATGAAGCGATAGCCGCGCCTGGGAACCGTTTCGATGAATCGGGGATTGTCCGCCTCGTCGTCGAGCGCGGCCCGAAGCCGTTTCAACGCGGCGTTCAGGCTGCCATCGAAATCGACGTAGGTGCCGCTCGGCCAAAGTTCTTGCCGGAGTTCCTCGCGGGTGACGACCTGCCCGGCGCGCTCGAGGAGCAAGGCCAGGATTCGGGAGGGTTGGTCCTGCAGGCGAATCCGCACCCCGTTGCGGGTGAGGCGAGCGTTCTCCAAGTCAGCTTCGAATAGCCCGAATCGAAGGAGCCGTGTGGTGGGGCGTTCCATTCGAGCACCTGGTCTCTGAAACCTGGGGCGGCAGTATAACACAAGTTACTGTTCGCGTATTGTTCAGGTCATGTATCGAGGCAACCATCGCGTTTTCAATGAAATAGCAAGTCATACGGGCGTCCCGAACTCGTCCTTTGACCTCCATAACACTTTGCGATTATCTCGCCGAGATGCGAACCGGAGCTAGCCGCCCGCAGGCCACGCTGCGCCAGCCCGTGGGAGCCGTGCAGCGGGAAGGCGAGAGGAATTTAACGAAGAGGAGAAGCGTGATGCCCAAGCAATTCACCTGGTTAACGTTCGCCATCGTCTTCAGTTGCTCGGGAGCGGCGGCTCAAGGAACTCAGTCCGTCCCGCCGCGCACGACGGCTCCGCCGACAACGGCGACCGCCCAAAAGATCGACCCATCGATTGCGAGCAGACTCCCCAGAGGCGCGAAAGTGCACATCCTCACGGACGATGAGTTCAACAAGCTTATCGCTAAGGCACCCCGGGCTTTGCTGAAAGCAACAGAATCCCCAGCGGTCAAAAATCCCAACTTGTCCGCAAGGGAATCCCCCGTGCTCGCCGATCTGGCCAAACAGAAGCAGAAGGCGAATGCGGACATGATGCAGGCAAGGGTAGCGCGGCCAGGGGGGACGCTGCTCCCTCCGCCCGCGCCTAGTCCCCTGACAACAGCCCCCAAACCTCCGTCCACTCTCCACAGTGTCCAGACACAACCGACGAACGCCTCGAGATACGCGCGTATGCCTGCCTTGGATTCTCATGTGGGCGGTTGTTACGCCATCGCTCGCGGGCAAATGATGATCGGCGATGTGACGGGTCAAGCCCAGAAACTCGTGTTCACGCCAATGAGCCAATACAACCTCTACAGCATTCACGGGTGCAATTTCGGAGATGACAAGCCTGGCAGCAAGGCGTGGATATATGGGCTCGGGTTTCATGCGGATTTTCAGATTGAGGCATGGACGGACGACCTGATTGTTATGAAACTGGGCGAAAACATCAGCGGGGTGCTTGATCAAGACAATTTGCAGTTGGTAGTCCATCGGGCCGACGGTAAAGAAGCACATGCGGGGGGTTTCAAGTTCTTCGCCGCGCGCGATGAGGGCGTCCTGCTGCGCTACATCCCCCCCGGGTGGCAAAAACTGGACTGGAATGTAACCGGGCAAACTCACTGGTCCGAGCACCCCAGCCTTCGCAGCAATACGCCCGTGAGCGGACCCAACGTTCCCTCTCAGGCGGCGGGTGCGACGTCAATCTACGTCACACGCGCGATGGGCGACAAGTTCGCGCCAGCAAGCGACTCTTTTGACCTTAGCCAGCTGCCGAAGGGATGGGTCGTGGAGAGCGTTTCCTGGATCACCTTTCCGGCCAATTGTCCGTACGTCGTCACGTACCGGCAAACTTTTGGACAATGGAACGTGAATTGGAGCGCAACCGGGATTCAGCTCTCCTGGGCCGATACATCTTGTTCGGGGTTCATGCCGAACCCGCTTCTGGGGTTCCCGACGAACATTTACCAGAACCGAACGCAGTCCAGTTACGCCCTAAGGGTATTCGTCAGAGGGCCGCGCGGGACGGAGTCTCTCCTCCCGCATATGTGATTGATGTCGGCCAGGTTTGCGCGGGCAGTGCCGAATCCGAACGGGTAAGGAAGGAGGAAGAACATGGCTTTGAAATCCAAGAAACCGCTCATTCTCATGGGCTTCCTTATACTGCGAAGAGCCGCGTTGCTCGTGTGCTGCAGTCCTTTGTTGGTAGGCGCACAAGCGCCGAAGAGCAGCCTGGCTGCTCCCCAGATCCGCAGTGCGCAGCAATGGCGGAGGAACAGGGCATTCACACAGGCGCTGTCGAATAGCGTTGCGATGGGCATGCCGGCCAGCGCGCCGGGCGGCTTTGCCAATGGCTCCAACTCGTCCATTATCGCGGTGCTGCGTCGACAGAGCGTTGCTGCCCACTCCTTGCTCGTTCCCTCGCTTGGCGCAAGCCGAACCATGTCTTCGCAAGGGAATATGCAGATGGGCACGGCCTCCGGATCTTCCGCCACCGAGTTGGCGCCGACAAACGGACCTACGCGGCACCAAAGTCCCGGCGCGCAGCGGCCGGCGCAGCCCTTTGGCTCAAGAGAACCAGCAGCCACGCAACTTTGCGTAAACGGAATCGGGGCCGTTGACGGTCAAAAGTCCGGGATATGGTTCAGCCCGGTTTCAGGACCGGAAGGCACTTTCGTCATTCAAGGCTGTGGTTTTGGTAGCACGACCGGGGAAGTTTATCTGAGCGGAGTGCATTCCGCGACCGGCCGATCCAGACTCCACGTTCAGAGCCTTTCGTTATATCCCGGTCGCGTGGGATTTCAAATCCAGCAGAATGGATGGAGCGACCGGCGAATCGTGGCGAGCATCGACCCGAACGCCAGCGGCCTGTACGACACAAACAACGTGACGCTGGTCGTGAAGACGGCGAGCGGTCAGCAATATCAGGCCACAGGCTTCAATTTCGCCGCGGCGTACGCTTTGCAAACGCTGGCGTCGATTCCCAAGTCGTCGCCCTCCGTTTCCATTCAACTGGCCGCCGTCAACGATTCCTCGGGCGAGGGCGTGCTCGCGATCTTCAATTCGCCCTGGATCTCAGTTCAGCAACGAACCGCCGGGGTCGATCGGGCCGAGATCAGCTGGACGCTTCCGACCACGTACACGTTCCCGGGCGGCACCGACACCTATCAATTTCACTTCGCACAGGGATTCCGCCTCGCGAGCAACGGTGTCCAGTTGTACCACTCGAACATTACGGCGGCGTACTGCCAGTCCGTTAACGGGCAGCTCTCCAGTAACGGGAATTGGAACCTCAACTACACGTCTCCAACCTCGTTTCAAGTCTCGTGGCAGGAGCAGAGTTGCTGGCCGAATGGCAAAGGCGGAAATCCCCTCGATTACGGAAGCGTCGCGAGCTACGACCTGGAGATAACCGTTTGGGGTCCGCGCGGCGTGAGCCCCTGGTGAACGAGTCGTGTCCGGAAACGAGCAGCAGGAAATCGATGATGACAAAGGAATGGAGAAGACGATGGCGAAAAGCTTCAAGGCGGCCGTACTCCTGAGCCTGTTCGTGGTTGCGGTTTGCGACGTCTCGTCCGCGCGGCAAGCCGCCGCGCAGGCCGCCCAGTCGGGAATGCCTTCCGTGGCGGTTCTGCAAGGCACGGCCACGCAAGAGTTGCCGCTCGAGAAAACGCAACTGGCGGAGACAAAAACAAAGCCCACATCCATGACCGCCCTGGCCGGGGATAGCGCAATGACGCAAGCGATTCAGGTCGGCGTCGGCGACGTCGCGGCAACCGCTGCCAGCCACGTCCATTCCTCCCTCGGAGGCTCGGCGATGGAGCAGGCGGGCGGAATCTTCTCCGGGATGCTGTCTCGGCGCCAGCCGACGGTCACCTATGTCTGGGGCGTGCCGAATCCCGCATCAGCGAACGTTCTGCAGACGACCACGCCGAAGTTTTCCGTCAACTTCGCGAAGACGCCGGGCGTGAACCCGGCCGAGTTCGCCCCGGAGATTGTGAAACTGACGCCAGCGCAGAACACGTGCCGGCTGGTGGGCGCGACGCAGGGAAAAGAGGATGCGCGGTCGCGCGACGCGGCGGACTGGAAGATTTACTCGCAGTTTCTGGAAGACCCAGTCGCGGCCAACGTTCAGAAGATCAAGACGGGCGAATATCAGATTTCACCACAGTCGGGGCTATTGCCCGGCGAGTATGCGGTCGTGCTGCGCCCGATTTCGAAGTCCATGAAATTTTCCGGTGGAGATGTGGCGCGCGCGCAGGGCAACGGGCTCATGTTCGACGCGGTGTGGTCGTTCGATGTCTCGCCCGACGCCAAGCCATAGCCGCCCCGGAAGAGGAGCGACGATTGCGGCTCCAGCATGGTGGGGGAAATGGAGAAACGGAAACACGCGAGCCTGGCTTTCGCGGCGACGATATTCGGTTTGCTGGCAGCCGCCCCTGGAGTGCCGGCTGGTGAGAAACGTCAGGCCCAAGGCGGGTGCGGAAGTTTCTCTGAAGCTCATGTTGCGGGGAAGACGAATGGGCAACTGCCGGGTCGAAGGCAACAACAACCAGTCGCACAGGAGGCAGCAATGAAGTTGAACCCCGATCGTTGCATTCGATACCTGGCTTGCGTCGCGGCTGCACTGCTGCTGCTCATCGCGCCGGCATGCAGCCGCGGATCGGCGAGCAATGCCGGGACGAGCTCTTCGAAAGTCGATCTCACCCGCGCCGCCTTGCGACTGCAGGAAATGGTCAAGAACCCGCCCGGCCCGTTCCATGTCTCCTTTACCGAGACTTCTTCAAAGAGTTCTTCGGACCAGCACGTGATGAGCACCGAGGGCGACGTTACGCCCGCAACGATCGACTACACGGAGCGGGAAACCGAGCACGGGCAAACTTCCACGAACACGAAACACGTGGCGCGCGGCCAGATGTCGGAGATGGAGCTCGATATGCACTTCATGGTGCCAGTGCCGTGGCACGGTGAACTGATGGCCGCTGGAGATGCGACGAAGCCGGTAGGACACGAAAGCGTCAACGGCTACGACACGATGAAATATTCCATCGACACGGCCAATGAGCCGCCAGCCGAAAAAGCCACGTTCAGCAAAATGATGCTCGACAACGACTACAAGATCACCGGCACGGCATGGGTGGCGAAGGACAGCGGCGCCCTGGTGAAGTACGTCGTCGATATGGAGGAGAACGGCAAGGACGGCAGCGCCAAGCGGACGCATTTCGAAGGCAACGTCGTGAGGCGTTAGCGTTCGGCGGCTGCGGGGCCAGTGCGGAATTCCGAACGAAAGGAGCCTTCTCATGGCAATTTGCGCGGGGTGCGGTGCGGCAATGGCGGAGGGGAGCGCGTTCTGCGGAGCCTGCGGACGGGCAGCGGGACCGGCGGGCGGCGCGGCTGCCCCTACGCAATCCACGAACATGGGAGCCGGCAGCCAGTCGGCCGGCGCGGGTCTGACGATGAATCTGGCCGCGGCGCTTTCCTACGCGCTCGGGGCCATTACGGGAGTTCTGTTTCTGGTGCTCGAGCCCTACAAGAACGATCGCTTCGTCCGCTTTCACGCCATGCAGTCCATTCTGTACAGCGTCGCCTGCGTGATCTTTGCGATTGTCTGGAGCATCGTCTGGGGGATCCTCGTGAGCATCGCGGGATTCTGGATCCTGGCCGTCGACGTGCCTCTGCGCATGCTTGTGTCTCTCGCGATTTTCGTCTTCTGGCTCTACCTCATGTTCCAGGCGTACAGCCAGCGCGAATACCGCATCCCGTGGATCGGCGATATCGCGGCGAAGCAGGTGCATTGATTTCGATCGACCTGGAGCGCGCCGCAATGCGAAAGGAAACGGAGTGGGTGATGTGGCACGTCTGGAGTAACCGTTGGGCGTCGGACATTTTCCGCTGCCTGGTTGCAGCCACGCTCGCGATTCTGGCCGCCCAGGGAGCGAGTTCGACTGCCACGGGACAGGTCACCAGCAAGGGAAACGGCGTATATTCCGTCGCGATCACGCCGGGAACCGTGAACTGGGGAGGCTCGGCCAAAGGCACAGTGCAGCTGATGCAAGCAGCGCCGGCAAACAAGTACGCGACTGTGCAAGGGAAAAAAGTGCTGGTGAAGAAGGGCGGAGCGACGGTCGTTCTCAAAAGCAGCAGCAGTTCCGTAAAGGTTCCGTCCAGTGTGAAAGTCGCGCCGGGTGCTCTTGCGCCTTCGTTTCCGGTGACCGTCTCAAAGGCGTCCACTTGCTCCGCCGGCGCTGCCATCTCCGCGACCTCCACGATCACGGCTACGTTCATAAATTCAATGACTGCCGAACTCATCGTTGGCCAAAGCACCGGCAAGCCCAGCCGGTACACGAGCAAAACGATCATGGTCAATCCGAACTCCATCCTGGGTGTGAGCCATGACGCGCATGCGCTGATTCTGAATGGCGCCGACAAGTGCGTTCAGAGCCTGGTGGCGGGAGACGTCTTGTTTTTCAAGAATCTCGGCGTCCTCGAAGTGAAAAAAGTCATCAAGACGCCGCAGCATCAAGTTGCCGTTGCGGTGAGTTCCGCTTCGCTCACCGACTTCATCAACGACGGTACATTCCAGGTTTTTAAGAGCACGCTGGGAGATGCTTCAGAACCCAGCGGTTCCTGGGCAAAAGGGTTGGAGCCGGACCAGCCATCGAGCGGGGATGACCAATGGAAGTATTCAACGAGTGGCTCGGGCACAACCTATTCTTTCACGGCCTTTAAGCAGAAGGGCGGCCTCTCGGCCAGCGTCACAGGTCACGGCGCGATAACGAAATTCGGCTTCAACTTCCTGGCGGTCATCCACGGGGACAAGCTTCAGCAGGCCACCTACAAGGTTGATATGGATGGCACGCTGGACGTGGATTGGATGGCGCAAACAACCGGTCCAGGCCAGGGCATTGGAGAATCGCGCCTCCGGTTGCCCGCACTGCACTCCGGACTTGTCGACAGCGCGGATGGAATTCCGCTCTTGTTCCAGGTCTATGCCAACCTCATCTTCAAACCCGGTTTTGGCGAGAAAGCCGCCGCGAAGGGGCATTTCCGGGTGACCTACAGCGGTGAAGGCGGCATCGACGGAACCACTCCTTTGGACGAAGGTTTGGACGCTAAAACGGACATCGACAGCACAACTTCATCCGCAAAGGCTGCGCACGGCGCCGTGATCGCTGTCAACGCCCCGAAATACGCTTTGTCGCTGAGCACAGTGAGTTTCCTGTGGGCATTGGACGCCCGGTTGCCCGGCGCGCTGAACGCGAAGGGCGCAAACCTCGCGGACTGCATGCAGGGGCAGTTGGGAACCTACGTCAAAGGGGACCTGATGCCGCCCTCGTCTGCCGATCTCTTCAACGTGCGCCGCTCGGCTTCCGTGAGCATGGTCACATCGGTGGGCTACGCGGGCGCCGGCTCATTGGCCATGTTTCCGTGCCAGCAGTACTACCAGACATTCCTGGCTCTTGCAGGGATGGACAAGGACATGCTCGGGTCGATCAGCGGCTCTGTTCCCCCGAAAAAAGGAATACAGGTCTTTCAGAAGGCAAAGACGACGATCATCCCCCTCATCAAGGGATGCGAGCCGAAGCCGAACTAGCGCGCTGGCAGAAAACGAGGAGGTGAAGAATCGACATGAAACTTCGCGTGGATAACAGAGCGTTTCTGAGGTGCTCTCTCGCGGCCGTGGCCGCGCTGGCTCTGCTGGCGGCATCCGGATGCAGTTCCAGTGCAAAATCGGGCGGCGCGGACGCGCGGGGTGCTGACAGCGCCGGCGGCGGTCACATTAATGTGATGTGCCTCGGCGATCGCATCAATAATCCAACGGAATCCTTCCACTATTCCTACAAGTACACGGATGTGTCCGGCTCGGTGGACAAGGAAGCGGATATCACGCCGCAGGCGATGGATATCACCGTCACGGATGGATCCGGCTCTCGCACCTTTCACGGCTTGCGCTCCAATGAAGCGAGCTGGGATGGTGCGGTTCTGGACCTCTCGGGCCTGAACATCACCGCCATGACCGCCAAGCTTGATTCTCTCAACGGAACCTCCAGCATCGTCAGCCAGGGCGCGCAAGCGATGAACGGGTATTCCACGACGAAGTATTCGATCGACACGACAAGCGCCAACTCATCGGACCGGAAGGCGTTCGTGACGCTCTTCGGCCCGGGCAGCTATGAAAAGGGCACGGTCTGGATGGGGCAGGACGGCTGCGCGGTCAAGCTCGTTCTGGATGAGGGGATCGCGCAGATGAACGGCGGCGGCGTCGAGAAGAGGCATTACGAAATGGCCAGGCTCAAGAAATAAGACCGGAGCGTGGGAGGAAACAGCGATGGAAAATCGGCACAAGACACGAAGCTTCGTGACCGGAAAGGGCCTGCTGCTGATCTTTCTGCTTCTGGGCCCGGTCTGTCTGTCGTCCTGTTCGAAGAAAACGGCGATGGGCGGTCCGGAGGGTGGCGCGTCGTCTGCCGGTGTTCCCGCGCAGTTCTACACTCCGCCGGGAGCCGTGTTTCAAGCGACGTATACGCCGAATACGGTTCGGATCGATTTTCCTACGGCGAAAAGAACACTCCGCAGCGTGAGCCCGGACGGGCGCGTCTTCGTCTTTGACGGGTCCGACCCGCGCTTGCAAGAACTGGAAAAAGGGAAAGTGCTGTTCCTCGAGCACCTCGGCGCTCGCCGCGTGCTCGACGTCCAGAAACGAGGATCGCAAATTGCGCTTTTGACCGAAGCGGCGTCCCTCACGGATTTCATCCAGGACGGCCGCATCCAGTTCACCGCGCCGATCAACTTCCGTCAGTCCCGAGCGCAAGTCGCGCCGCCAATCGACACGCGCCAGCCACTCTACGGTCTTCTGGGATGGTTCGGATCTCCAACATTGGTCTACGCGGACGAGGAGACGAACAAGGGCAAGATCGGTCTTCACAGCAAGGGCGAGATCAATAGTTGGGAATACGAACTGGACGGTGAACCGGAAGGCGACGGCTTCTCCATGTCCCTCGACGTTGGAAAGAAGCTCGCGGGTCTCACGGTGAGCGTGAAGACGAAGGGGAACCTGAGCCACGTCAGCACGGCCTTCAACGCCGTGATCCACGGCGGGAAGATGGACCAGTTCGAATACAGCACTCCTCTCAGCGGCAAATTGCACGTTGCCTGGGCCGCGCTGACCAGCGGCCCAAACAGCGGTATTGGCGAGTCGCGCCTGAAACTGCCGCCCTTCGCCAAGGACGTCTTCGACATTTACGGCGTTCCCTTGCTGTTCCGAATCGACGAAGCCCTCATTTTTACCCCCGGCCTGGGCACCCAAAAGGACGCGGCCGAGGGCGGTTTCGACCTCAATTACGACGGCACGGGCGGCCTCTCCGTGAACAGTGGAAAGAGTTCCCCGGAAGGATCGATGCAGGCCGAACCTTCTCTGGAGAAGACCACCGCCGAATCCCTGGCCGCGCACGGAATCGTGCTGGCCGTGGACGCGCCCAAGATCTCGGTTTCTTTGGGCACGGAAAGCATCATGGAAGCGATCAAAGAAGCCCTCCCCGCCGCCCTCGAGGACAAAGTAGCTCAGGTACTGGAAAACGGTCCTTTCGGTCTCGGCGGCCTGGTCAAGAAAGCCAAGGAAGACTTCTTCAAGTTGGAAGGCGCGGCGTACGTTCAGCTGGTCACCGAATTCGATTACGCCGGCTCCGGCCCTCTGAGCATCGTGCCCTGCTCGATGACCCACTTCAATTTCTATGCGCAGGCCGGAGCGGACGCCCAGATCGGAATGGTCAAGGGCGAGTCCCCGCATCTGGACCTGTACAAGACTTCGAAGACGGTGAGGGATCCGGATATCCCCGCGTGCGGGCAGAAGTAGCAGGCCTGGAGAGGGGCGATGACGAACATTTGCAGCCAATGTGGTGCTTCTCTCGCGCAAGACGAGGCGTTTTGCACGAAGTGCGGGGCGCGGCGCAGTGAATCAACAGGAGCCGCGCCGGCGCAGCGATTCTGCACGAAATGCGGAGCCTCTCTCGAGGCCGGAATCAGATTCTGCACGAAGTGCGGATCTCCGGCTGACGCAACTCCAACTGTGGCTCCGATTGCTGAAGTTGGCCGCCAGGGGAGCGCACGGACAAGCCAGCCTGCCGCTCCGGCGCCGCGGAATCCAACTCCCGCTCCAGGCCCAGCTCCCGTGGCGAAATCCGGCGGCTCGATTCCGAAGATCATCGCGGTTGTCGTTGTTTTGGTGGTGCTCGTCGGCGTGGCCGGAGTAGGTACTTTTGTCTACATCGCGTCCCACGCGAAGAAAAAGGTCGCCGAAATTGAAAGAAGCTACAAGACAGCGCCGATGGGGAGCGCCGCAGCCGGCGCTCACGCCGTCACCGCTACAGGCTCCGCCGCTCCCAATGCGGCCAAGGCTGCGGTCGCAGATGCAAACGCTCCGGCCAAGCCTCTGCCCATTCCTGCTCCCGGTCCCACGCCCGTGCCTGTTCCCGCCACGGGGGACAAAGCCAAGGACTGGGCATTGCAATACGAACGCACACCGAACTCGCCGGAAGCGGACCTGGTGGTTCGTACCGGCGACATCAATAACCTTGGATTTGGCTGGCCGACGGGATTCGATCCCTTTTCCGGCAACTCGACGCCCCCGCACCCCTGGCCAACGAATCCGCCCGCCGGGTCCGCTGAAGGGACCGACCGGATCATGCTTGGTTCGGCGGTATCGCCGACGGATCCTGAGCAGTATTCCCGGTTGCCGCGCGACGGGTATAGCGACGTGATCGGCAATTGCCCCACGTATCCCCCAAACGCGCCTCCCTGCAAGTACCGTCTGGCCTCCATGCCGAGGCCGATTACCCTCGTCGTGGGGACCTTGCCCCCCAAGATTGATGCCGTGCTGTTCCAAATCTTCGTGGACGATTTCCAGGCGCCCGTCTTCCACTCGCATTTCCAGGTCAGTCTGAATGGCACGCGAATTCCCTCTTTCGAGGATGCCGTGAATGCGCTCGATCAGACGGGACCGATCGGAAAACTCATCACGCTCAGGCTCCTGCCGGAATACTGGCCTCTGCTGCAGTCAGGCACCGTCAGGCTGCTGATCGACGATCCCACCACCCATGTCAGGGACGGCTACGCCATCGACTTCGTGCGCATTCTGGTGAATCCGCACAATTTCAAGTATCAGGTCTCGCTTGCCGCGTCCGTTGTCGACGCTGACAAGCACAAACCGATCCCCGGTGCCACGGTGACCGCCTCGCTGGAGTCCACGACCACGGACCGCCAGGGCCATTGCAAGTTAGACGGCTTGCCCGCGGGGCTTGTCGTGGCAACTGCGATCGCGCCCGGTTATGACGAGAGTTCCGTCCCGGTGGATCTCGTGGCCGGACAAAAAGGAAAAGCGGAATTCCAACTCCACCGCCACGACGAAGGCACGGCCGCCTTGGCGCGTTCCATCGCTGAAACCGGCTCGGCCAGAGTGTATGGAATTCATTTCGATACCGATTCCGCAAAACTCCGGCCCGACAGCCTTCCGGCGCTCAATGCCGTGCTGGGCCTGATCAACAGCCAGCCCGGGTCGCGCTGGCTGATTGAGGGGCACACCGATAATCAAGGAAGCGCGGACCACAATCAGAACGCTTTCCGAGCAACGAGCGGATTCGGTCGTCTCATGGTTGAAAGTGCACGGGGTGTCGGTAGACCGGCTCGTGCCCCAGGGGTTCGGCGCGAGCCGGCCGGTCGCCGATAACGCCACGGCAAACGGGAGGGCGCTCAACCGGCGAGTGGAGATTGCGCCGGCAGCGAAGCAGTAGCAGAGGCGCAGCGGTACGAACAGGATGAAAGGTTCCACCGAGAAGAAGATTTCAAGGAGGACGAAATGCGGAAAAGCATGTTTATTAGTGCCATGTGCCTATCGGCCTCTGTGTTCCTGGCGTTGTACGGGTGGTCGCAGCAGCGCCCGTCAGGGAAAGAGCCCACGCACTCCCAAGTCACCACGGGGGACAAAATCACCCCGCTCGATGTGAAGATGGGCCTCTGGCAAGTCACCTCGACCACCACCACAAACGGAGCGATCGGTTTGCCCCCGGAGCTTCTGGCGCAGATGACCCCGGAACAGCGCGCCAGATATGAGGCGGCAATGACTCGTGGCGGCAATGGAACGCCAAGGGCCACAACCTACAAATCCTGCCTGAAGGACGAGAAGGAACTGAGCGAGGACCCATTCTCCGCACTGAAAAGTCACCCTGAAGTCGAGTGCGAGAAGAAATCGGTCAAATCAACCAGCACGGACGTGGAGGTCAGCGGATCCTGTACGGCAAAGGAAGCGGATGCGAAGGGCGATTTCCATATTTCCTTCCACGCGCTGAATTCGGAACACGTCGTCGGAACCGGGCAGTCCAGCATGACGATGAACGGTCGCTCGATGAAATCGACCATGAAGTATGAGTCCAAATGGCTCGGCGCAACATGCCCAGCCGGCGTGAACTAGAAACCGCAGCGGCACGAACGGGAAGAAAGGTTCAACGAGAAGAAAATTTCAAGGGGGATGAAATGCGGAAAAGTCTGTTTTTTGGTGCTGTCTGTTTGTGGGCCACCGTGCTCATGGCCGGGGGAAAGATCACGCCGCTCAACGTGAAGACGGGCCTGTGGCAAAACACAGCCACCACCACCGTAACCGGAGCGCTGGGCATGCCTCCGGAATTGATGGCTCGATTGACTCCGGAACAGCGCGCCAGGTACGAAGCAGCCATGAAGAAACATGCTGCCAACGGAACGCCACGCACCAGAACCTACAAATCCTGTTTGACGCAGAAAAATCTGAATGAGAATCCTTTCGACGATCCCAGCCGGGGAGAAATGAAGTGCCAGCAGACCGTGATCACATCAACCGGCAGCGATCTGGAGTTCCGGGAACACTGTGCGGGGGGAACGACGCACGCCGACTTCCATATGAAACTCCATGCGATCGATTCCGAACATATAGTCGGGAATAGCGACAATACCGCGACCATGGGCGGCCGCACCATGCACTCGACAATGAAGATGGATTTCAAGTGGGCCGGCGCAACATGCCCTGCCGGTGTGCACTAGAACCGCGCAAGGTCCTCTCGGAGCCGGACTCACGGATTTGGCAATGAGTCGCTGGGGAGTTCGATGGTGAATCGGGCCTCGGTCCAAACCGGGGCCCGATTGGCTGCTGGAACAGCCGGAGAATATTCAATGCAAAATGCCAACCTGCCAGAACAACCTTTCCGGAAAAAAGCCCGCTCGCGGCTCGGCTGCCTGGGGCAACTGCTCGTGCTGGGCTTGATCCTGGTGGGCGTGGGGCTGCTTTACGCGGTGTTGACTCCGTGGGCGTTTTTCATGGGCGGGAACTTCCATCCGCTGGGATATTGGGAAGGATGGGGGCTCATGAAATCCAAAACCGCGGGAGACTACGTTCTCTTCGTGCGCCTTTCGCCGACGATTCGCGGACACCAGATGTTCCCTGCCTGGGATCTAAAAGGGAATGCTTATCTCTGTACGCCGAAGGGCGAGCGTTTCACTCTGAGGTTGGGCGGAGATATGCCCCGGAAGTTCTACGTGAATTCCATGGGGCAGCCAATTCATCTGTGGATGGACAACTGGCGCGCGACTTTGCCGATCGGCGCTCAGAACGCGTCCATACTTCAGGATCGATGGGCATTGGGGCCCGTCTGAAGTGATAGGGGACGATCACAGGAGCATTTCGGCCGCTTTCCAACCTGACGGAACGTTGAAACCCCGAACATACGTAGTACCCTCGCAAGCAGAGCTTATCCAAGTTACGCTGCATGAAGGCAGCTATTCGAGCTTCGAGGCCGCCTGCCGGTCCTCGAAGCGTTGAAATGAGTCCCTGCGCCCATGGTGACTGACGGCTCCAATACCTCGGTCATCGGCCCCCGCGACCGCGAGAGCTTTTTCGACGCGCAGCGGCGCAACCGCCGCGCCACCTGGCGCCTCTCCGCCGTGTCGGTTCTGGCCGCGGTGGTGATGGGCATCCCGCTGGCGCTCATCGTGACGCCGCTCATCTACGCCGTTACGTTGATCGGCGCGTCTGTGCTGAATTATTTCCTGCCCTTGCCTCCCGAGTTCTGGCAGCTAGCCGACCAATTCGCCAATTTCGCGATGACCGCCGGAAACTGGCTGTTCAATCACCAACCGGCGGACCCGCAAAGCCTGGCCATGGGCGCGGCAGTATTGCTCGTGCCCGGCGCGGCTCTGTCCGTCACGTTGTGGCTCGGAGTGAATGCGTTGTTTCAGCGCGCGGGGGTGGGCGGCGCCCTGCTTGCCCTGAAAGCGCGCGAACCGAATCCGGCGGACCTCAACGAATTGCGGTTGCGGGATGTGGTCGAGGAAATGGCCATTGCCGCAGGCGTGCCCGCGCCGCGCATCATGCTGATCGACACGCGCGCCGCCAACGCCGCAGTGATTGGAACCTCGGCGGAAGACGCGCGCATTGTGGTGTCGCGCGGCATCGTCGAGCAATTGAATCGCGACGAATTGGCCGGCGCGCTCGCGCATTTGGTCGCGTCAATTGGCAACGGCGACTTGCGCATCGCTTTCAGGGTCACGAGCGTTTTTGAAACGTGCGGCCTGCTCGTCGCGCTGATCAACTCCCCGTTCGGGCCTCAATCTCGACGGACGTTGTGGCGCATCGTGCGTTATGGAATCGTCGGCAAGGGCGGCGCGGAGGAAGCGGCGGCGGTCGCCGCGCTTCTCACGCGCGGCGCCGGGCTGGAAACGGACGATATCGACAACCTCTTCGATACAACGTCTTCGAAGAAATCCGTCCTGCGCTCCATCCGCAATTTCCTGCTGTTCCCTATCTTTTTTACCAATGTGGCCATCAAGCTCTCGCTCTGGTTTTTTTCGGGCACGATGCTCGAGCCGAGCGTCGCGCTCCTGTGGCGCACGCGCAAATATCTGGCCGATGCCGCCGCTGTCCAGCTCACGCGCAATCCCGACGGCCTGGCGGAAGCGTTGCGGAAATTGAACGACGAGCCTGGCGCGATTCCCGGCGGTGAATGGGCGTCGCATTTGTTCCTGGTCAACCCGGGCGGAAGCGACCGCATGCACGACGCGAAGCCGAACTCGGCGCAACAGCAGATGATGGCCCGCATCTGGGCCGCGTCTGAAAGCGGCAACAGCAATCCGTCGCCGGCTTCCATGGATATGCCAACCGTACTCAAGGAAATTGCCGCGACCGGGCGCGCGGCCATGGCAGGCGACCAGAAAGCCGTCGCGCGCATGGAGGCGTTCCGCCAATCCGCCGCATCCGCGCTGGGCACCACCACGGCGGAAATGCCCGATTGGTCGGACCTCGCCGCCGCGCAGCACGGCGACCCGGCGGCGTTGCGGCGTCTCAAAGAATTCAGCCAAAAAATGGAAGGCCCGCGCGAGCCGCAAAAGGATCCGGAGCAGTCTTCCGACATTTCGCAAACGGGATTCCTCGGCTTCTATCCTTCGCTGAAGCGCCGCCTGAAACGCCTCGATCGCATGGGCGCACACGTTCAAATCGAGGAGGGACGCAAGCCTTGGATCGTGATTGCGGTGCTATCGGTGCTCCTGGGGCCGCCGCTCCTGCTCGCCGCCGCGCTGCTCGTGCTGCTGATCGGAATCATGACGATGGCGAGCCTCACATTTCTGGTCGTCTGGCTGGCATTCATCCACGCGGCCGTTGGCCTTCTGGTTCGGCACTAGGAAAGCTTGATGAAAACAAGGGGTGAGTGATGATCGGTGTTCAGGGATGGGTGGGGATTGGAATCGCCGGCGTCGTGATCGTCTGGCTGGTGTTGGCGTACAACTCGCTCGTGGCGCTGCGCCTGCGAACGCAGAACGCCTGGTCGCAGGTCGACGTGCAGCTGAAGCGGAGACACGACCTCATACCGAACCTCGTCGAAACCGCACGCGGCTACATGCAGCACGAACGATCCACTCTCGAAGCGGTGACGGAGGCGCGGGCGAAGGCGGTGGCCGCGGCGGCCGGGACACCGGCCCAGCGCACGGCCGCCGAGTCGGCGTTGACCGGCGCCCTCGGAAACCTTTTTGCCGTCGCCGAGAACTATCCGCAATTGCGCGCCACCGAAAACATGCAGCTTCTGCAGGAAGAACTGTCATCGACCGAAAACCGCATCGCCGCCGCACGCCAGCTCTATAACGACGAAACGATGCGATACAACACCGCTCAGGCGACCTTTCCCCGCAGCCTGATGGCGCGCCCCTTCGGATTTTCCCCGGCGACAATGTTCGCCACCGATGAAGCCGACCGGGCGAATGTGCAGGTAAAGTTCTGATCGCGAGAAACCGGCGGACGGGCGGCGCGCATTCCGGTCGTGCTCGACCTGGCGCGCCGCCGGCGAATTACCCTTTGGAAACAAGCAGGCAGTCGCGCTCGATGCCGGGCGGCGGAATTCTGGACTTTGCCTGTGCCCTGTGCCATAAGTTTTTTGCTACGCCACTCGGTGGAGAAACGTCATGATGCGAAGCCTGCTTTTCTTTTCATTGATTTGTGCCTGCGTCCCTCCGGCGGCCGCGCAGATCCCACAACAACCGTTCAACGCTCCCGGCCGCTACGAAATCGTGAGCGTGACGAGCGGACAGTTGCTCGACGTGAGCACCTCCGACAACCAAACGGTGCAGCAGTATCCGCGCACCGACCGCGAAAACCAGCAATGGGACATTCAGCCCGCCCGCGGCGGCTTTTTCTACATCCGCTCGGTCGGCACCGGCAAAGTGCTCTCCCTCTCGAATGGCTCGAGCCGCAATGGCACTCCCGTGATTGTCTACCGGCGGCAGGACGGCGATGCCCAGTTGTGGCAGATCGTCAGCGTCGCGCCCGCGCAGTTCCAGATCGTCTCGAAATTCGGGGAAGTGCTCGACGTGCCGCACGGCTCGCAGGATCGCGGCACGCCCATCCAGATCTGGAGTTCAACCGGAAACGACAATCAGCGATTCCGGCTGGTCCTCGTCAGCGCAAATTTCAACTCGGCCAATTGGGGCGGCGACGCTCGATCGCAGTGGTCGCCCCGGCGGCCCGATGCCGGACCGGCGGCATGGGACCGCAGGCAAGCCGCCCGCGCCTGCCGGGACGAAGTAGGCCGTCATATCACCGACCTGCCCTTGTCCGATATCGAGGTGGACCCGATCTCCACCGACGCGCAGGGCAACGTAATCGTGACGTGGCGCACACCGCGCTCCGCTTCCGGCTTCTGCCGCGTTAATTCATCGAACCAGATTGTCGAATTCAAAGTGGAAGAGATGTCGCGCTAGCGCCAGCCGCTTTCCTTCCACTTCAAATTTCCCCGCATCTGCGCGTTCACGCCGGATGGGGTGCCTGCACCACCCGCTGGGCGAGGTGGCGCAGCCCGCTGCGGCGGATAGCCCACAGCCCCGTGCCACGGCCTCACTACGTTGCACACGCACAGGTTATGCCTCTCCCGAATTGGCATGAAGGATGCTCTCCATAACTAAGGCTGGGCAATAGCCGTGTGTCAAGTATTGCCGGCTTCAGTGCGGACCGTAGAGACAACGGGACGGCCGAGGAGCACCAAAATGCATCGGGTCACAGGCATCCGGAAGGGGCTGAGAATTGTTTGTGCGAGCAGCGGTCTCGCGGTCTTGTTGTTTTTCGTTATAGCCGTGATTCCCGCCAGCGCTCAGGAGATTGGGTGGCCGCGGACACTCGAATCGAACGGCCAGCGAATCGAACTGTTTCAGCCGCAGGTGCAGAGCTGGCGCAATGGGAAGCTCGATGCTTGCGTCGCGGTTAACGTCGCCGGACCTGAGGCCAAGGAGCCGGTATACGGCGTAGTGTGGTTCTCCGCGCGCACCTCTGTCGACGAGGCGCAGCGCCGGGTGACCCTTTACGACCTGGAAGTCACCAAAGCTGATTTCCCCTCCGAAAGCCTTCCCGAATCAAATTACGCAGCCACCGCCTCCCAAGCTGTTCGCCAATGGACTTTCACGATCGCGCTCGACCGTTTGTTGGCCGATATGGCCAGCAGCCAGAGCCAAACGGCAGGCGCCGTGGCACTGAAGGCCACGCCGCCACGAATCTACATTCGCGAAAATCCCGCCGTGTTGATCCTGATCGACGGCAACCCCGTGCTGCGGCGCGTGGAGAACTCCGAGTTGCAGCGCGTCATCAACACCCCTGCGCTTCTCGTGCTCGATCCGAAGACCAGCAGGTATTTTTTGCGTGGCGACGGTTATTGGATGACGGCGAACGCGCTCGATGCGCCGTGGACGCAGGCGGCCAACCCGCCTGCCTCGCTGGATGCTACCCTGACGAATGAGCAGGAACCCGTGCCGGCCGCGGCCTCGCAGCCTCCTCCGGAAGTGATCGTCAGCACCGTGCCCGCCGAGCTCATCCAGTTCCAGGGAAGGCCGCAGTTTTCACCCATCCTCGGAACGCAGTTGCTCTACGTCTCGAACACCGACAGCGATCTCTTTTTGAGGATTCCGGAACGCCAGTATTACGTGCTGCTCTCCGGCCGCTGGTTCCGCGCACAAAACCTCAACGGCCCTTGGCAATTCGTCCCGGGAACGGATCTGCCGCCCGACTTCGTGCAGATCCCGCCCGACCACCCGAAGGCCGGAGTCCTGGTGAGCGTCCCTGGCACGCAGCAAGCGAAAGATGCTCTGGCCGCCGCCGAGGTTCCGCAAACTGCCACGGTAAACCGGAAGCTCGCAACCTTCACCGCGACCTATGACGGCGAGCCCCAGTTCGCGCCGATCGAAGGCACCGATCTTGCCTACGCCGTGAACTCGCCGGACAACATCATCCGCCTCGGCGACCGCTATTACGCCGTCAGCAACGGCGTGTGGTTTGTTGCCGACACTCCCACCGGTCCCTGGATTGTCTGCGATTCGGTTCCGCAGCAGATCTACACCATCCCGCCCTCCTCGCCGGTCTACCCCGCGACTTACGTCTACGTCTACGACTCCACGCCGGATTACGTCTATGTCGGATACACGCCCGGTTATTTCGGCGCGTATATCTGGGACGGGATGGTCGTTTACGGCACCGGATACTTTTATCCCTGTTGGGCGGGCCTTTACTACTATGGTTGGCCGTGGACGTGGGGCTTCGGCTTCCAGTACACGTACTGGGGCGGTGGTTTCTATTGGCGGCCGTGGTATCGCCCCGGTTGGTACTGGCATCATCCGTGGCACCGTGGGCCAGGCCCTTGGCTCGCCTCGGACCGGCGCATTTTGTACAACCGGTCGGTCCACCGGGACCCGCGCGCAACCACCCTCCAGACTCGCAGCGTTTACAACCGCTGGCAATCGCGCGCGGTCACCAGCCACCCGCCGCTCTCTCTGCGTTCGCAACCCAGGCACGGCATCCCGGTCCGAATCTCGCCGCAGCGGGCAGTACCCAAAGCGCCCGACGTTTACGGCGGACCCGGAGGCGGCGTTTACATGCATCGCCCCGACGGTTGGTATCGTCGCGACGGAGGCAATTGGACGAAGATGCCCGCCTCGCCCAGACCCGCTCCGAGAACGGGACTCCACACGCCGCCGGCAAATGTACCCGCAGGCCGCGCTCCCACGGGGACTGCTCCGCCCAGGACCGCGCCGCCCAGAACGGCACCGCCAAGAACAGCTCCGCCAAGAACAGCACCGCCCGTGCACGCCCCGCCGAGATCCGCCCCGCCGAGATCCGCTCCGCCCCGCCCGGGACCTAGGCACGAAGCGACGCTCCAGCAACTCGACCGCCAGCGTCAAGCCCGCAGCCAGGGCGCGAATCTCGTTGGCCAGTTCCAGAGACAAAGGTCGGCTACAAGCCGGCCTTCCGGTCGGCCACGCCATGACTAGCGACTTGCTTTCAGCACACCTTCAGCTTCTCGCACTGGATTTGGACTTTGTATTCGACTCGGCAGGGTAGGCAGAGGGCTCGCGTTTCGCCCGCATAAAAAGTTTGTAGAAAGCCATGATTGGGCAGCAAGCAGGCTGTCGAGGTGAACGATTTGGACCCGGAATCCGCAGGGACTCACCCGAACTCGGCGGTCAAGACGGTTGGCCTTACCCGCCGATTTCGGGACGTCCTCGCCGTTAATCAGGACTGCGGCCTCTTGAGAAAATATTCGCGGGAAACCGCGTCCTCAGGCCTTTGAGTCGGAATCCTTCTTCGGATTTTGTTTCGGCTTCGCTGCCTTGCGTCGAGTTTTGTAGGAGGGTCCCCAGTTTATTCCACGGCGAATAGTGTCATGCGCACCGGGGTCTTGCATTCCCATCAGATCTTTCGTCCGGCCACGTTCGCCTTCGATCCGGGCCTCTTCCCGGTCCTCCATCTTCGATTCCATCTCTTCCGCGATTTTAGAGTTGCGTTCTTTTGGCGTGCTCATGGGTGCCTCCAGGAGATCTCAACCCCTCTCCATCCCAGGATCCCCTCTTTGACTTCATTATAAACTCCCTACGCCCGGTAGGCTTGAGCCAGGCTGCGATCGCCGTCGATGGGTCTGTCGTTAACCCCGCGCCCTCCAGGTGCAGATAGAACGGAACGAGTTCGAACGGCATCTTCTCCCGTGCGTAGAGCAGGGCGACCGGCTGCACACACAGCATCTCGGGCCCCAGCGCGGGCCATTTCCCCATTGAGGCGCAACTTGGCGCGGCCGGATCTGGACCCTCGAAAACAGACGAGCGTAAGGAAAGTTTAATGACCTCTTATATGCGATTCGCCCCGGGAAGAGCGGGAACTGGTTGGATCTCTGAGCGTGCATTGCGGCGCTTCGTGGCCGGCACGGCTGTATAATCGCGTGATATATGCCTCTGGGGAAAGGCTCTCGGCTGGGTCCCTACGAAATCGTCTCGGCGATTGGTGCGGGTGGGATGGGCGAGGTGTATCGCGCTCGCGACACGAAGCTCAGCCGCGAAGTTGCTCTCAAGGTGTTGCCCGAAGCGTTCGCGAGCGACGCCGAACGCATGGGGCGGTTCGAACGAGAGGCGAAAGTGCTGGCTTCGCTGAATCATCCGAACATTGCTTCGATTTATGGATTTGAGGAATCGGGAGGCGTGCGGGCGCTGGTGATGGAGTTGGTCGAAGGCCAAACGCTCGCCGACCGCATCGCCAACAGCCCGATTCCCCTCGACGAAGCTCTGCCGGTTGCGATGCAGATTTGCGAAGGCCTCGAATACGCACACGAGCGCGGGATCGTGCATCGGGATTTGAAGCCGGCGAATGTGAAGATCACGCCGGATGGAGTGGTGAAACTGCTGGATTTCGGGCTGGCAAAGGCGCTCGAGGGTAAGGCGGCGGCAACGGACCCTTCCAGCTCACCGACGCTGAGCCGATTGGCGACGCAGGCCGGGATCATTCTCGGTACAGCGGCATACATGGCCCCGGAGCAGGCGAAAGGCAAGGCGGTCGACCGGCGAGCGGACATTTGGGCATTTGGGTGCGTGCTGTACGAGATGTTGACGGGCAAGCAGACGTTCGGGGGCGAAACGGGCAGCGATATTCTGGCTGCGGTGATCAAAGAGGAGCCGGATTGGTCGTTGCTGCCGGTGGACACGCCGCCGGCGATACGCTATCTGCTGCGACGGTGTTTGAAGAAAGATGCGAAGCAGCGCTTGCGCGACATTGGTGACGCGCGGATCACGATAGATGAAGCGCTGAGCGGCGCGGTGCAGGAGTTCGCGCAGTTCCGTTCCGTGCCTGCGACGCCGGTCCGGGTCTCCATCTGGCGCCGCGCGCTGCCGTGGGTGCTTCTGGTAGTTTGTTCGGCGTTAGCCTTCGCCTTGGGCGCCGCGTATTTCGGGCGTGGGGCTAAGGCTTCGAGGACTTTGCGGCTGACGGTCAACCCGCCGGGAAACGGCGAATTTGGAACTTCGCTGGCGCTTTCTCCAGACGGAACGCGCCTGGTGTTCGTGGCCACGGCGAACGGCAAACAGATGCTTTGGCTGCGGTCGTTCGATTCGCTGGAGGCGCAGCCGATTTCCGGAACCGAGAATGGCAACTTCCCCTTTTGGTCGCCCGACGGCAAATCCATCGGTTTTTTCGCGAACGACAAGCTGAAACGGGTCGACCTGGGCACCGGCTCGGTTCAAAGCCTCTGCGGAGTGTCGGGGGAGAATTCGCGCGGCGGGAGTTGGGGCTCAGATGGCACCATCCTGTTTGCGCCCGATATCACGACGCCGCTGATGAAGATTGCGGCCGTGGGTGGAACGCCGTCGCCAGCCACAGTTCTTGATACCGCACGGCAGGACAAAAGCCATCGCTGGCCTTTCTTCCTGCCGGATGGACGTCACTTCCTGTTCCTGGCAGAGCACGGCGGCGGCGCCGCGCCGGCAATCGAAGCCGGCTCTCTGGACTCGACGAAAACCCAGCTAATCCTGACTCTTCGCGAAGACTCCAGCGCCGCCTACGCGGCGGGGTTCCTGCTCTACTCCGAAAACGGATCTCTGGTTGGGCGACCGTTCGATCCCAATCGTTCTGGCAATCACCGGCAGCGCGATACCGATTGCTCAGGACGTCTCGCCGGTGGGGTTCGTCGGGCCCACGGGCTACACTGCTTTTTCGGCTTCGGCGGAGGGCCTTCTGGCCTACCGAAACAGGGTCGCCCGTGTTTCTCAGCTCACCCTGGTGGACCGCAGCGGGAAAACACTACGCACCATAGGGCCGGTGAGAGGATACTCCGAGCCGAGACTCTCGCCCGATGGAAGGAATCTCGTAGTGGGAATATCGGATCCCGACATTCCCGGGGCGAGTTCGCTGTGGATCGTGGACGTCGCCAGTGGCGCACTCACCCGGCTCACCTTCGACAAGAGCGACAACCTCCTGCCGTTGTGGTCGCCGGATGGACGTTGGATCTATTTCAGCTCGAACGCCACAGGCGCCTACAATTTATACCGCAAGCGGTCGGACGGCTCGGGAACACCGGAGTTGCTGCGGAGGTCGACGGACCTCGAGGCCCCTAACGGTATTTCGAGGGATGGCCGGTACCTGCTGTTCACTGATTTAGCCCCGGAGACGAGCAGCGACATCTGGTACGTTCCGCTCCAAGCTCCAACGAAGGCAACGGTCTTCCTGCACACGCCTGCGCGGGAGATGAATGCGAGTTTTTCTCCAGATGGGCGATGGGTGGCGTACCGGTCCGATGAGAACTCTCCGGGCAGCACACAGGTATACGTCTCTCCGTTTCCCCCCAATGGAAGCAAGTGGCAGGTGTCGTCGAACGGGGGTTATTGGCCCCTATGGAGCGACGACGGCCGCGAACTCTATTTTGTTTCCGGCTCGACGCTGATGGCGGCGAAGGTGATGCCCGGCCCCACTTTTCAGTTCCAACCTCCGCGACCGCTCTTCCCCATCCGGCCGCCGGAGGACTATCTCAACTCGAACGCGGACTACTCGGTATTTCCCGGCGGCCAGAATTTCCTGATCAATCAGTTGGTGAGCACGGGGGAAAGCCTGCCGATTACCGTGGTGACCAGCTGGACGGAGGGATTGAACCGTCGATGATTCTAATGGCGGGAACCGCGTTCGCCATTTCGTGTAAAAGCGTGTCCTACGGCGGGGCGGCTCTTGCATCCAGACGCAGCCGCGTCGGTTGACGCGACACCGGCCGGGCCGCCGATTCATCTGCTAGTGCTTCTTCTTGTCGGCGGCCTTCGCCGGGTCCCCGGCGGCGGCGCTCTCGGCGTTTGCGCGTTCCAGGTGCAGATAGAACGGCGCGAGTTCGAACGGCATCTTCTCCCGCGCGTAGAGCAGGGCGACGGGCTGCGTGCGCAGCATCTCGATCTGGTCGTCCCACGGGTCCACCTTGATCCGCGAGCCGAGCGGCAGCGCGGCGATCTGCTTCACGTTGGCGGGCTGGAGTTTCGGCGCGAGCTGCTCGAGCGCCGCGATTTCATCCGGGCGATTGCCGAGATGCGGACTGATCAGTTGCGGCAGGTCCTTCGATTCCGCCTGTAACGCCTTCAGGAACAGCCCGGCGTCCCCGAGAGAATTCTTGTAGGGGGATTTCTTCAGCAGTTCGATTGCCTTGGCGCTGGCTTCGCCCTCCGACTTGCGGTCCTCGTGGAAGTCGAGGACGTGGAAGGTATTTTTCACGTTGAAGATCATGCGGTCGCTGAACGCGTATTTGGTATTGATGCTGTGGCCGAGCAGAATCTCCGCCAATTCCTGAGCCAGCATCGTGGCCAGGCTCGATTCGTCCGGGAGGACGTCGATCAGGCCGCGGCTCAATACGATCGTATGGCCGACGGCAAACGCTTCCAGCGGGGTGGTCATGAGCACGCGGCAGTGCACTTCGGGCTCGAGGTTGATGTTGTTGCTGACTTCGAGATTGTTGACCACCGTGTCGAGCACCTTGTCCACCGGGCCGGGCGGCGCGAGCAGTCCGAGCGACTGCAGCCGGTCGAGAACATTTTGTTCCGCTTCGCCTTCGAATGCGCGCTCGGCCTGGACGGGTGAAAAATCCCGATTCGTCCCGCTCTGGTCCTCGATGGGCTGGGAGGATTGGTCGGATTGGACAAGAATGCGGCTGAGTTCCTCCTCGCGAGCCGCCGGACTCAGGTTGTACGCCCACAGGCGCATCTGTGCGTGAAAGCGAACGTGCCCCATGAAATCCTTGTCATCGTTCTCCTGGCTGTAAACGAAGGCCGGCAGCCAGATGTCCGGCGCGACATTCACTCGCCAGCTGTCGAAATGGAAATACATCCCGAAGCGCGGATCGGGATAGAAAATGCCGTTGAAGCGGACGATCGAGAAATGTTGGTCTTCCACCCAGATACGTCCCTTGAAGCGGCCCTGTCCCGCATGCGGCTTCGGCATGACGTCGAATACCAGGCAGCGCACGTCCCCGAGAAATTCCCGGCGCACGTAGCGATACGTGTAATGAGCGCGATCGAGACCGCGCGTGTCGGGATAGATCATTTCGAGGAACCCGTCGGGATTGTAGGGATCGGAGAAGAGACCGCGGAACGGGCTGATGAGCTTCTTGGCGAAGCCGCCCGTTTGTAGATTGAGCGGGCGAAAGACGATGCCGTGGGACAGGTCGGCCTTGCCGACGAAGTAGTAATCATGCTCGGGGACGGGGCCGAGTTGGCGATTGGGCTTGGTGTCCTGGATGTAGAGTTCGACGAGCGGGGTATAACGTTCGACGCGGGCCATGAGCCTGTTTTCCTGTTGAATGATGCGGTCGACCACCTGGTCGGTGGCCGACTCGGTCGCCTGGGCCGGCGACGGCTGGGCCGTTTGCGCTCGGATCGAGCCGCCGAGTACGAGCGTTGCTGCAAGCACCGCGGACAGTTTCCATCCAGGCATGATTCCTCCTCGCTTCAATACGCCAGTCGAAAAACGATTTGCAGTCGCGCGTGCGCGTCCACGGGCTTCCCGTCAATGCGCTCGGGCCGGAAACGGATCCGGCGCGCCGCGGAAATGGCCGCTTGATCGAGTCCGTATCCCAGGCCGTGCAGCACTCGAAGCACATCCACGCTGCCATTTGCGGAAAAGATCACGTCGAGCACCACGTCGCCTTCGATCTTCCGCGCGCGCGCCTCGGCGGTGTAGACCGGATCGGGCTTCTCGAGAATCTCGACGGGCTCGATCGATGGCTTTGCCGCGTGCGGCACAGGAGCCTTTGCGGCTGGGACAGCGGCCTGGTTGCTGAAAACTCCGGCACGAATCGGCCCTCCGCGCTGTGCATTTGCGCTTTGCCCAGGCGAGGCGACAGCTTCGCCGAACCCCGCCCTCGCAATTTCTCCGCGCGCGCCGTGGCTTCCTCCCGTGCCGTTGCCCGAGCCGGGTCCCACCGGACTGTCGAATGAGCCGACCGTTGCGACGGTCATCCCGTGACTCGCTTTGTCGTTGGCCGGGACGCCGGCAGGATCGCCAAAGCCTCCGGTCTGGACCTTGGGCATCTTCCGCGGAACTTCTTTGGGCGGGGCCACGCTCGCGGAAAGCACTCCGGTGTGAATGGCCGGGCGCGGCCGCTCGATCGGGTGATAGACGGGCGCGGGCGCGTGAAATTCGGGCGTCAGGACAGGGGCCTCGGCCACATGCACGCGCCTCGGCTCAAACTTCGGCCGCGGCGCCGGCAGCACTGGCGCATCCATTCGTTTAACTCGTGGCGGCGTGATGTGGAATCTTGGCGCGGGCGGTTCGAGCTTCCTCACAACCGGAGCCACGTGGAACACCAGATCAGTGAGTTGCCTGGCCGGCGCGGCTTCCTGGGGCATCGCGGCGGGAATCGCCATGATGAGCAATGCCAGGACAATCTCCGCCACAATCGCAGCGAGAAAGGATCCCGACCGCGATTTCCCGTCGGGCAGGAGGGTGAAGTCTGGAGGAGCACTTCCCACTTGTTGGTCGCGCCGTGAAACCATACTTCCTCTCGCGTCGAGACTGGTATGCCCCGATTTCCTCCGTAGAGAGCGATACAGATTGGAAGTTCGTTGGGCCGATTTCAGTTTCCCCCGTCGCTGCCCTGACGGCATGGTCGAGAACAGCCTGGCTTAAATCGAGCTGGCGTGGGCGCGGGTCGCTCGTCAGTGGGAACTTGCTCCTTGGTAATGAGAAGGAGCGGGGCAAGAATTGGTTTTCCCGCCAATGTTGTTTTCTGCCCGGACTTTCTTTCGTTTCAACCCCGTGATGTGTCAGTGGTATTCGAGCGTCCGCGTGCGGCCCGCCCTGTTTCTTCTGAGGATAATCCCGGAGCGTCTCGCCGACAACAAAATGTTGCTCGATATCTCTGAAAGCGTGGGCGCGAAAATATCGCGAAACTGTCCAGGCCGACAACCCCGAAAAAGTACTTGGTACTTTTCCCGTCTCCATCTTCCACGTAATGGATCTGAAGAGGGGAAAGTGTCCACGGAAAGAACTGGGAAGTCGTGTTGTTGAGGTACTGTACCAAAATTGAACCTGAGTAAACCTTGTTCGTTACCTATCTCTAATCAAGAATGCGCAGGCGAGAGCAACACGTGGGAGAGAGAAAAATTCGCGTGCTGATTGCCAACTCGACACGGATCTTGAGAGACCTGCTCTACGACGCCATCCGGAAACAGCCCGGCATCGAAATCGTCGGAGACGTGAGCGAAGACGGCGCGATCGCCACGGCCGCCCAGCGCACCAATGCCGATTGCGTGATTGTCCCTCTTGGGGAAGCCGGCGTCCCCCTGCCGATTTGCGCCGAAATTCTTTCACACAAGCCCCAGGCGAGAATTGTTGCCATCGGCGAAGGCACCAACGTTGTCGCTCTCTATTGGAAGGCGGAAGACGGGGAAGTGCGGTGCACGTATAGCACGGCGTCGAAGAAGAGCATTCTGCGAGCGGTGCGTCCCCCGGCGTCCTGAAGAGAAGCACGGGCGGGCCGGATTGCTCCGGGGCCGGAAAGAATGTGAGGAGGAGGCGATGAAAGAAGCACGAGTCATCGGGGAGAAGGGCCTGTTGGCGCTCATCTGTTCGCTGCTGATGGCCTTCCAGCCCGTTTTCGGCGCGCCCTCTGCGTTACCGATTGGCACGGTGAACGGCAAGGGGCCGATCCGGTTGAACGGTTTGCCCGCCGCCGCGGGAACCACTGTTTACGCGGGGAACCGCATCACCACCGGGCCGGCGGCGGCCGGCTACGTCACGCTGGCGCACGGAGGCAAGCTCGTGCTGGGCGGGTCGACTCTTGCGCGGATTCAAACCGCGCCTGGCCGCGAAGGCATTTCGGTGATGCTCGACCGCGGAGTTGTGGGCGCGGTGAGCGACGCGAAGACGCCGATCGTGGTCGAGGCCGGCGGCGTCACGATCCGCACGAAACAAGCCTCCGGCGCCTACGAAGTCGAACTGAGCGGGAACAAGCTGCGGGTGCTGGCCCGCCATGGCACGACGCTCGCCGCGGCATCGAACCGCACCGTGGAAGTGCGCGAAGGGAAGCTCATGACAGCCAGCTTGGCCCAGTCTCCGCAAACATCATCCAATTCGCACAAACGCGAGGCGGTCCTTGTGCTGCTGACGGGAGTGGCGGTCGCGGGGGCAGGTCTGGGTGTCGCGCTCGCGTACCCGGGCAAGACGTGTCAGTCCGTATCGCCCAGCGGATTTACCTGCCGCTGACTGGCAGACAAGGTGAACGAAGGACAGGAGTAAATGTGGGGGAATCCAGGATGCGGCTAAGGAAAGCAGGGATTGAGAGACTGGATCGGCATGAACGAAATGGGAATGCAAACAGCCTGGGGAAGTTGATCGGATTGCGCCTTGAGCAGAGTCTGGCGATCCTCGTTGCAATTGGGCTCCTTTCATTTCCGCTGCCGGGCAATGCCGCGGGAATGATGGGCGTGGCCAAAGTGGCGGGCACGGCCGAGCGAAACGGCCTCCCGCTTCCAAACGGAAGCATCGTCTCGAGCGGCGACGTCATCAGCACCCACAGCAAGTCAGCGTTGCAACTGTCCTTGACTCCCCAGGAAAGGCTCTGGCTCGGTCCCGATAGCAGCGCCAAAGTGACGAAGAATGCGGGGAACCTGGTCATTGCGCTCGAACACGGAACCGTAGGCTTCGTGAGCCACGGCCACGTTCAAGTGACGATTAACGGCCACGATTTTGCCTTGCGAAGCGGTCCCGCAACTCCCGTACAGGCGCAACTCGCATATCGGAATCAGCAGCAGGCGCAAGTCTGGCTGCAGAAGGGTGCGGTCGAGATCGAGCACGCAGGCAAGTCGGTCGTTTTGCAGACGGGACACTCGGTTTTGATTTCATCCGCTGGTGGTTCCGCGCCAGCGGTGCAGCCCAAGGATTACGTTGCGAGCGGGCAGACAAGCTCAAACAACGGAACGGTCAAAGGCACCGTGGTCAATGCGCAACTGTTCGTGGTTCCCAATGCCACCGTTACGCTGGTCAACTCGACAGGATTCACCTACACGGCGACAACCGATTCAACCGGGGCGTTCACGTTCAACGTTCCCCCGGGAACCTACACGCTCCGCGTCACCGGAGCAGGCTACCCGCCTTACGAGACGCAGAACCTCGTGGTGACGAGCGGGCAGGTCACCTCCGCCTACGTCGAACTCAAAAAAGGCAAGGGTAAGCCCACGGCGGGGATGAAAAATAATAAAGGCCTCATCATCGGTGTCATTGCCGGGGCGGGCGCCGCGCTGGGAATCGGTCTCGGAGTGGCGCTCAGCGGGGGAAACAAGACGGCGGTCAGCCCTTCAACCGTCCCGTAGCGGGGTCTTGTCCGGGGAGAAGGTGTGCGACGGTTTTGCTTGGCCAGCCGGGCCAGGGGAAACGGCGAGCAGTCAGTCGGGATGTGCAAGGAAGGGCGGAAGGCCATGACGGGGGAAGTCATCAGAGAGAAAGCGTTCAGAATTTTCGGTCGTTGGATCGCGCTCGCGGCTCTGGCAACGCTCGGGTCGTCGATGCCGCTGGCCGCACGGCAAAGCGCGAAGGCTAAACCCGCTCCTTCACCGGCCGCTCCTTCTTCCCGCGGCGAAACGACTCAGGATTACAACCTGAAAATCCAGCAGATGCTGCACGGCGCGGGCACTTACGGCCTGAATCCGGGTATCGGCGACTATCAAATCGGGCCGGAAGATTTGCTTCAGATATCCGTTCTCGAAGCGCCCGATCTCGACCGCACCGTTCGCGTTTCCGACGACGGAGAAATTTCCCTGCCGCTCCTCGGTGTCGTGCAAGCCGCCGGCTTGACTTCGCATGGCCTCGAAGCCGTTCTCGAGAATCTCCTCCGCCACACCTACATGAAAAATCCGCATGTAAGCGTCTTCGTAAAGGAGATGCGGAGCCATCCGGTGTCCGTCTTCGGCGCGGTGGAAAAACCGGGCGTCTTCCAAATCCGGGAAGCGAAGACGCTGATCGAAGTGCTTTCAATGGCCGCGGGCTTGGCCACCGACGCGGGCGACACCGTCATCGTGATGCGCCATCCAGGCGACCCCGGCTATCCCTCCGCCGGGGCCGCTTCCGGGCCCTCCACAACAAGTGGTGCCCGCTATGTGAAGGCTGCCTCCGCCGAGCCGGGCGCGTCCGATCCCTCCGGCGCTCAGAGCATCGAGATCAGCCTGAAACAGCTGCTCGACTCGAGCAATCCTCGCTACAACGTCCTCGTCTATCCGGGCGATGTGGTCAAAGTGACCCGCGCCGGGATCGTGTACGTGGTCGGCGAGGTGCATCGGCCGGGAGGGTTCCTGCTCAAGACGAACGAGAACATCTCAGTTTTGCAGGCGCTCGCGCTTGCCGAGGGACTGACGCCCACCGCGCAAGGCAAACACGCGCGCATCATTTTGGCCGATGCGGCGAATGGATCTCGGAAGGAAATCGCGATCGACCTGGACAAAATCCTGAAGGGCAAAGCGCCCGACCTTTTGCTGCATTCGAGAGACATCCTGTTCATTCCGAACAGCGCACGGAAATCCGCTTTCCGGGCCATTTATGGGAGCGCGGCAGGCGTGATCCCGGCGATCAGCGGCGCATCCGTTTATAGGTGGTAATGTGGCTGACCACAACAAGATCGAACTCTACGATCCTCTTCCTCCCGGCGCCGAAGATCGCCGCATCGACCTCCTGAGGGGCTATCCTCTGCCGGAGGAAAACGAGGAGGCTGCCTACCTCCGCGCGTACTGGAGAATTCTCCGCACCCGCCGCTGGACCGTTCTTTCCGCGCTCTTCGTCATTCTCACCCTCGTCACGATTTACACCGTGCGCGAGAAGCCGCTCTACCAGGCCGGCTCCATGCTGGAGATCGAGCAGGAAAATCCCAACATCGTCACGGTGAAGGAGATTTTCCAGCTCACGAACGTCTCCGAAAACTACCTCAACACCCAGTACAAGATCCTCCAAAGCGACAGTCTCGCGCGCGAGGTGATCGGAAAACTCCACCTCGACCAGGTGAAGGAATTCAATCCGCCCAAGGGCGGCTGGTTCTGGGACACGAAAAAGCAGAATGCAGCCGCCGATTCCGCTCTGCCGACCGATGCCGCTCACGAACAGGCCGTTCTTCGCGCATTCAAGAAACGTCTCAGCATCACCCCCGTTCCGCAGAGCCGCCTGGTGACGGTGTCCTTCCATTCGTATGATCCGAAACTCGCCGCCAAAGTCGTGAATACGCTCGTCAGCAGTTACGTCGAGCAAAATCTGCTCGCTCACTGGCAGGCGAGCCAGCAAGCCTCCGGCTGGCTCTCGAAGCAGCTCGACGGCCTGAAAATCAAACTCGAAAATTCGGAGGACAACCTCCAGCAATACGCGCAGGCCAACGGCCTGCTGTTCCTCGAAAGCGCACAAGGCCAGGACGAAAACATCGTCAATCAGCGCCTGCGCGAGCTTCAGGACGAGCTGACCCAGGCACAGGCCGATCTCTACCAGAAATCGTCGCTCTATCACCTGGTCCAGGCGGGCGACTACGGCGCGCTCCCCGGCGTCTTCGACAACAAAATGATGCAGGACCTCACCGTCAAGCTGGCCAGCCTCGAACAGCAGAAAGCCCAGCTCACGCCGAATTTCAACGCCAGCTATCCCAAAATGCAGGAGATTCAGAGCCAGATCGACCGCATTCAGAATTTTCTGAAGCAGCAGCAGCAACAGGCCGCCCGCCACATCAAGGACGAATATCTGGCCGCGCAGCGCCGCGTCGCGCTGGTTCAGCAGGCCTTCGAGCAGCAGCAGAATCAGGCGAATCAGGTCGCCGAAAAATCGGTCCAGTACAACATCCTCAAGCGCGAAGTCGATACGAACAAACAGTTGTATGAAGGCTTGCTCCAGCGGATGAAGGAAGCCGGAATCTCCGCCGGTTTGAAGGCGAGCAACATTCGCGTGGTCGATTCCGCGGTGCCGCCCGTCAAGCCGTTCAAGCCCAAAATTCTTCTCAATCTGGCCGTGGGCCTCTTCGTCGGGCTCGTTTGCGGCGTGAGCCTCGCTTTCCTGCAAGAGCACATGGACAACACGCTGAAGACGCCCGACGACATCGAAAATTTCCTGCGCATGCCGGCGCTGGCGATGATCCCTTCGAGCCATGCCATCAGCTACCACAAGAACGGGCATCGCAAAATGCCGCTGCCGCCTCTGGTGGATGCTGCCGGTGTCTCCATTCCATCGGAGTTGAAAGACCACGCGCACAACGGCAATGGCAATGGAAACGGAAATGGAAATGGCAACGGGAACGGCAACGGAAATGGCAACGGAAACGGCTGGCTCCGCGTGGATTCCGTGTCGCTTCAGTTCTCCTCGCTCTCGGAAGCATTCCGCGGCCTGCGCACGTCGGTTCTGCTTTCGACCGCGTCGCGCCCGCCGCGTTCGCTGGTTTTCGTCAGCGCCGAACCCGCCGAGGGCAAGACGACGGTCTGCAGCAACCTCGCCATTTCGCTCGCGCAGCTCGGAAAACGCGTCCTGGTGGTCGATGCCGATATGCGCCGGCCCACGCTTCACCAGTTGTTCCATATCCCGATCTCTCCGGGCCTGGTGAATTACCTCACCGGCGACGCCGGATGGCGCGAGATGCGGCAGCCGTCGGGCCTGGAAAATCTCGATTGCCTCTCTTGCGGCCCCGTGCCGCCGAATCCTAGCGAATTGATCTTCTCCACGCGCATGCGCGCGCTCATCAGCGAAGCGAGCGCCGAATACGATCTCGTCCTGCTGGACGCGCCGCCGCTCTTGAACGTCGCCGACGGCCGCATCCTCAGCACCATGGTCGAGGGAACGATCATGGTGGTGAAAGGCGGAGCCACGCCGCGCGAAATGGTGCGCCGCGCCGAAATTTACGTCTCCGAAGTCGGCGGCCGCTTGATCGGCGTCGTGCTCAACGACGTCGATCTGCGCCGCGACGGCTACTACTACTCGCGCTACGACAGCTACTACTCCAGCAACGTCGACCACTCAGACGGGAAACCGAACGCATGAGACCCTCAAGCGCAAGACTGTTCTTCAAAGTGGATGTGCCGCGGCCTGTGTCGCCGCAGACTCTTTCCCGCGAATGCCAGCCTGAAGGGTGGCGCTACATCGCATTTCCTCTCGCCGCTTTGGAGAGCGGGATTTTTTCGGGGTGCGGCCTCACACGCCGCGAACAAAACGCATGTAGCGTCACCCTTCAGGGTGGCAGAAAATTTCGCTCGCCGGAGCGTCGGCATGGTCGACTTGGCGGGAAGAGGTTCGGGGAAAGAAGTAGCTGTTTCAGTCTGAAACAGTTGTAAGAGTTTAATAGTAAAAGACTTATAGGAAAAACGCCCCTGTGGCTCGCGGGGCGAAGCTGTATACGGACTCAGAGGCAAGCGAAGAAATGGCAACGGCAACACTTCCCCTTCCGAAAAAGTACGAGCCGCACGAACTCCCATCCGTCTTTCTCGAGCCGCGCTGGTACGCCGCCTACACCTGCGCGAATCACGAAAAGCAGGTGGCCGAGCAATTGCGCGAGCGCGGCGTCGAGCATTTCCTGCCGCTCTACGAAACCGTGCATCGCTGGAAAGACCGCCGCGTGCGCCTCAGCCTGCCGCTTTTCCCCGGCTACATTTTCGTGCGCCTGCCGTTGCGCGATCGCCTGAACGTCTTGCAGGTGCCGAGCGTCGTGCGCCTGGTCGGCTTCGGCGACGGCCTGCCCACCGCGCTCCCCGAAGAGGAAATCGCGACGCTGCGCAACGGCCTCGGCGGCGCGCACAACGCGCAGCCGCATCCCTACCTCACCGTGGGCCGGCGCGTGCGCATCAGGAACGGCCCGCTCGCCGGCATGGAAGGGATTTTACAGCGCAGGAAAGGGAATTACCGGGTGGTGATCTGCGTGGACTTGATCATGCGGGCGATCTCGGTGGAGGCGGATGTGGCGGACGTGATGCCTCTGGGCGGAAGGCGTGGTTCGTGACCTTTCAAAGCCGGAGGGTTCACACAGAGGTCGCGGAGAAAGACCGGAGAGCACCGAGTTCGTGGCGCGTGGGGAAGGCAGATTCTTCTCCCCGAGGGGTCGGGGCAAGCTCCGCTCAGAATGACAGATTTTGGGCGGCCGGGGCGGGGTACTAACGGGTACTAAGAATCGACACACGCGCGATTCTTTTCTCGCGCAAAGCCTGTTGTTGCAACGAGTTGAATTTTTAAAATCGACACGCTTTTCGGGTTTGAGGAAGTCGAGAGTTTTGGGTCGAGAGTTCAGAGTGGCGGTTTTCGGGTTGGATGCTCCGGCGCGTTAGCTTAGCGCGAAGCAGTGCCGCTTGTCAGTGACCGGTTGACCGTAAACATTAGCCGCAGTCCCAGTTCCAATGTCCTCAGTGGAAACAGTTTCAGGCTTGGCCGAGAAGGAAGCTCCGCGCGAGGCTGCGCCAAAGGCGCGTTTCTCGAACCGGCGAGCTTACGCACAGACGTTTACGGCGTCGATCGTCATACGCGGGATGGGCGTGGTTTCGGGGGTGCTCGCGGCAAGGCTGCTTGGGCCCGCTGGTCGCGGCGAATTGGCGGTGATTATCTTCTTCCCCGTTCTGATGGTCCCTGTCGGGGAGTTGGAGCTAGCGCGGAGTTTGGCATACGAAGTCAGCAGGGCGGACGGGGCGCCTCCCCGTGTGGTGTCGACGGGGTTCTGGTTGGCGCTCGCGCTGGGCTGCTTGCAGGCCCTATCGCTCGCCCTTGTCCTGGCAGTTGCGTTGCCTGCTGACAAGCTCTATCTCCTGCAATCGGCGAGGTGGTTTGTGATCTACCTGCCGGCTGTTTATGTGACTGCTTCGCTGATGGGGATAGACCAGGGACGCGGCAGATTCGGCCGGTTCAGTGTTGTGCAGGCGCTGCCGGGGGCCATATACGTCTTGTCCATTCTGGCTGTGTGGCTGGTGGGGGCAGTCACCCCGCGGTGGTTTGCGTTGGGCATCCTTGGGGGCGTGGTTGTGACGTGCGCGCTACGCATGGGTATGGATTGGCACGTGATCGCCCACGTGATGCCCGAGTGGGAGACGGCGAAACGCCTGCTTCGGCGCGGGTTTACGTTCTACCTGCCCGCGGTTGCGGGCTACTTGTTGTTGCGGGCGGACATGCTGCTGGCCGTTCGCCTGTTGCCGACGGCCGCGATCGGGCTCTACGCCGTCGGGCAGGCGATTTCCATGGGGCAGCTCGGGGCCGTGTTGCCTTTTATGCAGGTCGGTTTTTCCGCAGTTGCTGGCGAACTTGACCATGGCCGGGCATTACGAACCTTGGCGCGGCATTTCCGTTTGGCGCAGTTGGCCGTGGTGGGCGTCGGGGTAGCGGCGGCGGTCCTCACACCCTGGGCTATCCGCGTTTTGTTTGGCCCACGGTTCTCCGGGGCGACTGTCGCGGCTCTCTTCTTGATTGGTGCGATGGTGTGCTGGGGCATGGGACAGGTATTGGACCAAGGACTCCGGGCCGCGTCGCATCCCCGCGTGGGGATTTTGTCGAGTGTCGTGGGGCTGGTCCTGCTCGTCGGACTGGGAATCCCGGGTTGCATTGTGTACGGGATCAACGGTCTCGCTGCAGCGGCGTTCCTGGCCCAGGTCGGGAATCTCACGGTGTTAATCGCCGTATGCGTGACGCGGTTTCAAATGCCCGGTCGGCTCTTCTGGGCGTTTGACGCCTGCACGTTCCGCGAGCTGAGAGCGGCTATTAGGCTCTGACCGATGCCAGTCGAGCGTGCGATGCCAATCCTGAGGGCCCGGCCGGCGGCGGAGGGGGCGCTGCGCGGCGCCCGGCTCCACGGCCGAACGCCTGTTTTCGGGATGTGGGTGCGCGTACTGCCGATTGTGTTTTTCCTTTCCTACTTGACTCTTACTGTCCTTCTTTTTGCTTTCGGGCCGTGGAAATATCCTGTTTCGAACCCGTTGCAATTGTATTTGTTCTTGGCCTTGGCACACTTATCGCTCTTGGCAGGCTATCTGAGTGGAGCTTTCGGGAGGCCCCAGGGCTATCGCGGCAGATGGAGTGTTCGGCGGCTGGTTCTTTGGAGCGGAGTTGTGACACTGGCCTTGCTTTTCCCCACGAGCCAATTCCGCACAGGGCATTTCATCCCGAATGTGGCTTCAGGGCTAGCCAATCCTGCGCGTGCCTACGAGGCCTCTCAGCTCTTGCGACAGACTGGCCAGCCGACGATCGAGTACGTGAGGATCATCCTGGGGCCCGTTCTAATCCTCTTGCTCCCGTTGACGGTTTTCTACTGGTCGCGCCTCGCCTTGAAGCTTAAGGCGTTGGCGGTTGCCGGCATACTGGGGACAGCTGCGATTTTTATTGCCATGGGCACGAACAATGTAGTCGTCGACACCGCTGTGCTTGTTCCATTGCTGCTGGTCTCTTCTCACTTGGCGGGGGTCTGTAAGTTGAATTGGAAGCGGGTCGTAGCGGTAGCGACGGCCGCCGGGTGCGCACTGGCGCTCTTCCTCGTCTACTTTTTCGGGGTTGGGGTTTCTTCGCGGAAGGGTTCGCCCCTCGCGGGCGACATTTTTCCTGCAGCCAGCACCTCGGCCGATTACCGTGCGATCGAGCGCGGTGAAACCACCTTTCTGTCTCTCGATCTTTATCTTACTCAAGGCTATTACGCCTTAAGTCTCTCCCTGAGGGTTCCGTTTGTTCCGATGTATGGGGTTGGGAATTCGATGTTCTTGACACGGCAGGTCGCTCGCCTAACTGGGGACAGCGGCCTCGTCGACATGACGTACCCGGCTAGGATCGAGAGGTATGGGTGGAGCGCGGAGGGCCTTTGGTCTTCGATATATCCGTGGATAGCGTTCGATGTCTCCTTCCCCGGAACCTTGATAGTGGTTCTGCTGATCGGGCGCCTGTTTGCGCTCTCGTGGCTGGACGCGTTAAGCGGGACCAATCCGTTTGCCGTCGTTCTCCTCTCCCAGTTGATGATCATGCTCTTCTACTTCCCGGCCAACAATCAGTTACTCCAGTCCGGGGAGGGCTTCACGGCCTTCTGGGTGACGCTGCTCATCTGGTTGGGGACGAGGCGTCGCCTCAGTAAGAATCCGGCCGGGTCTAGACCGCGCTATGTCGGTTGGCCGCGGCCCTTGAGGGAAGAAGCGGGTGTTTCTGCGTAGACCAGTCGAAGCCGGCGGCAGTGTGGCAGTGGTCTTTGTGGGCTGTGTTGTCCCGGAGGGACCGCGTTATCACACTGCCGCATTCTCGCAGGCGGGGCAGATGTATCAGCGTGAGCTGCTCTCGGGCTTGGCGCGCGCTGGGCTGGCACCTTCGGTCGTCCTCTCTGCGCTCCCCTTGCCCGGGTACCCGAAGTCCCGGCGTCTTTGGGTGCGCGGCGAGGAGGCGGGCCTCCCGGATGGAACGCCGCTGAAGTTGCTCCCTTTCATCAATGTCACCCCACTGAAACAGGTGACTATTGGCCTTGCGACTCTCGTGCGGTTGTTGCTCTGGGGCTATCGGACGCGGGGGTCGGGATCTCGGCTCGTGTACACGTATAACCTCAGCGTGCCGCCAGGTTTGTTCACTCTTCTGGGCGCTCGGATAGTTGGGGCGAAAGCCGTCGTATCGCTGTGCGACGTAAACGTGCCGGGGGCGACAGTGCCCGACAAGTGGGCTTGGAGGCTTGACTACTGGCTGCACCGCAGACTGGCGCCCCGATTCGACGCGCATGTCGTAGCGTCGGATGCGATTGCCAGGGACTTTGCGGCTGGGAAGCCTTGTCTGCGAGTGGAGGGTGGGATACGCAAAGAGCAGTTGGCGGCGGAGGCGGCAGCTTCCCCGGGGGGCGACGGAGAAAAGGAAACCTTTGTTGTCACCGCGACGGGGCGCTTGGACGATATTAACGGTATACCTGTCCTCTTGCGGGCGTTTTCGCTGCTTGAGGGCAGCCAGTATCGCCTGCGAATAGCCGGGGCGGGGCCGCTGGAGGGACTGGTGCGGCAAGCGGCGGCGGCGGACCCTCGCATAGCTTTTTATGGGCTAATTTCGTTTACCGAAGTGTTAGGCCTCTACCGCGACTCGGACGTCCTGGTAAATATGAGAATCACGAAAGGCATGAGCACGAATTACTTCTTCCCTTCCAAGATGATGGAGTACCTCGCGTCCGGAACGCCGGTCGTTACGACATGCACCGGCCATGTTGAGGAAGAATTCGGGGCCCTCGTGTACTTGCTCCGGGACGAGACGCCGGAGGGGCTGGCAGATGCGATCCGCCTCGCTGCGCGGCAGGGTTCGACTGAGAGGCGCAACTTAGGACGCAAGGCCAGGGAGTATATGTTGGCGCATAAAACTTGGTCTGCCCAGGCGCTCAAACTGGCCCGGTTCCTCCGCGGGGCGGTTCTCGGGAACGGGACCGAGGCGTTGCGGTGTCCTCGCGAGCCCCAAGATGGGCCCTCAATTGTTGAAGCAGCCCCGCGGTCTGGCTAGGCGCGACTATGGGGGCGGGGAATATGTCTCGGTTTCAGGTGGATGCGGACTTGGCATTTCTTCCCAGGGTCCTGGCGATCGCTGATTGGTATGTGCCAGCCTACAAGGCCGGCGGGTCAGTCACGGCCATTTCCAACCTGATCGATTTGCTGGGAGATGAGGTTCTCTTCTACGTGTTCACGAGGGACCGGGACCTCGGTGACGGTCATTCCTACCCAAACGTGACCGTTGATCGTTGGGCGGCGGTTGGTAAGGCGCAGGTTTTTTACACGGCGGATTTATCCTTCCGGAATTTGCGACAGAGGATCCGGGAGATTGGTCCGGACATCGTCTACTTCAACAGCTTTTTCTCCCGCTTGACGGTCAAGGCGCTGGTCCTTCGCAAGCTTGGCTTGTTGCCCACCTGCGCCTTCGTCCTGGCCCCGCGAGGCGAGTTTTCGCCCGGGGCGCTGGAACTGAAGGGCGTCCGGAAGTGGTTTTACCGCAAGGCTGCATTTGCGGCGGGGCTCTGTAGCGACTTGCTTTGGCAGGCCTCGTCGAGCCTAGAGGAGGAACACATCCGCGCGACGATTCCGCCCAAAGATGCGAGCGGGCGCGATTCGATCCTGCTGGCTCCGGACGTGCCCGATGCGGGCGTCCTTTCCGCGCCGTCTCCCGGGTCGAGGTCGGAGAAGATTCCGGGCGCGGTCCGGTTCGTGTTTCTATCCCGGGTTTGCAGGAAGAAGAACCTGCATTTCGCGCTCGAACTCCTGGGTTCCGTTTCCGGGGACGTTCAACTGGATGTCTACGGGCCGATTGATGACGGCGCCTATTGGCGGGAGTGTGCGGAGCATATACGCAAGCTGCCCAAGTCGGTCCGGGTGCATTACGCGGGGTCGGTTCCTCGGGACCAAGTGACCCGCGTCTTTTCCGAATACCATTTCCAACTTCTGCCGACGCTGGGAGAGAACTTCGGATACGTAATCCTTGAATCGCTGGCGGCCGGTTGCCCGGTCCTTGTCAGCGATCAAACGCCGTGGCGGGATTTGCCGCAGCGAGGGGCCGGCTGGGATTTGCCCTTAGCGGATCGGGAGCAGTGGCGGCGGGCGATTCAGCAATGTGTGGATATGGGGCCGGAGGAATACGAACGGACGTCTCAGGGAGCACGGGCTTATTTCGAAACCTGGATGTCTTCCGCTCCCTATCTTCGGGGCAGCGTGGAGTTGTTCCAGAAGGCCCTGGAGCGAAGCGCGAAGCCGAAGATGCGGGCGCAGCATTCATCAAGCGAGGCGAGCATTTCCGCTGATGGGTGATTGACGGCAGTTGTGAGTTTTCAGCGGCGGGCTGCGTACGAAGTGCCGCCCTGGAAGGGCGGCGCTACACGATCGCTGAGTGACCGGAGAGACCCGCAAGGCCAAAGGCGTTTTTTCCCCGCACGATCAGACCGACTCGAACAAGTCCATGGAGCAAAAATCAGCGATGGAAATCCTGGTGCTGGGCGGCGCCGGGATGCTGGGGCACAAGATGTTCCAGCATCTTCGGCGGCGATTTCCGCGGACCTACTGCACCATTCGCGGGTCAGTCGATGATCTGGCGCTGCATGACGTGGCTTTATTCCATGACGGGCACGTGCTCGAGCACTGCGATGTCACCGAATTTGCCGCGCTGGAGCAACTGCTGCTGGAGCACAGGCCTCGCGTGCTGGTCAATTGCATCGGGGTCATCAAGCAGAGGCCAGAGGCCAAGATGGCGGTTCCCAGCCTTCTCTTGAACGCCGTCTTGCCGCATCAACTGGCGAAACTCTGCCAGCGCTGGGATGGAAGGCTGATTCACTTCAGCACGGATTGCGTCTTCAGCGGCAGGCGTGGAGGCTACAGGGAGGAAGACTTCGCGGACGCCGAAGACCTGTATGGCAGGACCAAGTACCTGGGCGAGGTTAGCGGCGGCAACAGTGTCACGCTGCGGACCTCGATCATTGGCCGGGAGTTGACGCATTTTACTTCGCTTCTGGAGTGGCTCCTCGGGCAGAACCGTCGAAGGGTGAAAGGATATACACGGGCCTTCTTCTCCGGGGTCACGACCAACTGGCTGGCGGAAGTCGTCGGCGATTTGATCGAGAACCATCCCAACCTCTCCGGTCTCTACCAAGTAACCAGTAACACAATCTCGAAGTTCGATCTGCTTTGCCTGCTTCGCGCCGCGTACAGCCTGGACATCGAAATCGCGCCGGATGACGAGTTCCATTGCGACCGGAGCATGGCGGGAGAGAAGTTCGCGGGCGCGACCGGATATGTGTGTCCGCCCTGGCCCGAGTTGCTGGCACAGCTTTCAGGGGATCCCACGCCGTACGAGGAATGGAGGGTGAGCAGCCATGAAAGTCTTTGATGGGAAACGAATCCTGATCACCGGAGGGACCGGGTCGCTGGGGAAGGTGCTCGTTCGCCGCCTGCTGGGGGCCAGCGAGGGAGACCCGGACAAGATCATCGTCTTTTCCCGGGATGAGGCGAAGCAGCACGCCATGAGGTTGGATTACCACTACAAGGCGGCCGCCACGGATGAGATCATCTATCGCAATTTTCAGCAGAAGCTGGAATTCCGCATCGGCGATGTGCGGGATTCTCATTCGGTCGCATCCGTGCTGCGCGACGTGGACATCGTGTTCAACGCCGCCGCGCTCAAGCAGGTCCCTACCTGCGAATACTTTCCTTATGAGGCGGTGCGAACCAACATCGAGGGTCCGGAAAACATCGTCCGGGCGATTCAGCAGCACAAACTTCCGGTTGAAACGGTGGTTGGCGTATCCACCGACAAGGCGTGCAAGCCGGTGAACGCCATGGGGATGACGAAGGCTATTCAGGAACGGGTGTTCATCCAGGCGAACATGCGCTGTCCCAACACGCGATTCGTCTGCGTGCGCTACGGCAACGTGCTTGCGTCGCGGGGATCGGTGATTCCGCTGTTTCTGGATCAAATCCGCAACGGCGGCCCGGTGACGATCACTACGCCCGAAATGACTCGGTTTCTGCTGGGGCTGGAAGACGCGGTGGACACGATATGTGCCGCCGTCAAGGGGGCATTGCCCGGGGAGACGTATATCCCGCGAGTTCCGTCCGCCCGGATCACCGACGTTGCCAAGGCCCTGATTGGCGACCGAGGGATCGACATCAAGACCGTGGGCATCCGACCGGGAGAAAAGGTTCACGAGATTCTTGTGAGCGACGAGGAGTCCTATCGGACGGTCGATCGTGGGAAGTACTACGCGATCCTGCCCATGTTGCCGGAGGTTTGCGACGCGCAAGGCGGATCGGGTTGCCTCACGAAGGAGTACAGTTCGGCCGATGAGGTGATGACTTTGGAGGCGGTCACCCGGCTGTTGCAGACGCACGGTCTCACGGTTGAGGATGTGGCCGCCGAGACGGCGGAGGTGCTGCGTTGAAAGTGATGACTGTTCTCGGGACGCGGCCTGAGATCATCCGGCTCAGTCTGATGATCAATCTGCTGGACCGGCATGCGGAGCACGTGCTTGTGCACACGGGACAAAACTACGAAGACCGTCTCAATGGGTTGTTCTTCCGCGAACTGGGAATACGCGAGCCGGATGTGTATCTCGACATACGAAGCTCGCGCTTTGGCGAGCAGGCCGGGCAGATACTCGCCGGGGTCGAGTCGGTCCTGCTGGAGCATCGGCCGGATCGGCTCCTGTTGTTGGGGGATACGAATAGCAGCCTGAGCGCCATCGTTGCGCGGCGACACGGGATTCCGGTCTATCACATGGAGGCGGGCAATCGTTGCTACGATGCGCGTGTTCCCGAAGAGACGAACCGGCGCATCATCGACCACATCAGCAATGTGCTGATGCCGTATACGGAACGGAGCCGGGATAACCTGATCCGCGAGGGCATTCCCGGCGACAGCATTTATGTGGTTGGGAATCCGATCAAGGAAGTGATGGACCACTATTCCCCGCGGATTTCGGAGAGTTCGATACTCTCCGAACTTGGCGTCGAGGAGGGCGGGTTCTTCCTTGTCACGATGCACCGGGCCGAAAACGTTGACGTGAACCAGCGGCTTGAAAAGCTTGTCGCGGCGCTGTCGCTACTCCATGAGGAATACAGGCTTCCCGTAATCTGTTCGCTCCATCCGCGCACGCGTTCCAAAATGCGGGAGTTTGGGATCGACCTGACGCGGATCGGGATCAATTTCGTTGAGCCACTCGGCTTTTTCGACTTCGTGCGCCTAGAGAAGTCCGCCTTTTGCGTGGTGACGGACAGCGGGACTGTCCAAGAGGAGACGTGCATTCTTGGCGTCCCGAACGTGACCGTTCGGGATGTTACCGAGCGACCGGAAACGGTCGAATGCGGCTCGAACGTGCTGGCTGGCTGCGACCCGGAAAATATCCTGAACCTGGTGCGCTTTGTCACCCAGCGGGACAGGAAGTGGGAGCCACCGCGTGAGTACATGGCGATGCAGGTGGCGGCGGCTGCGTGCCGAATCGTGCTGGGGTTTCGGAGGGACGGCACGGAAGGGAGAAGGGAAGAGTCGTCGCTGGCGGAAAGGCCGACCGCGACACCGGCCTGCTGAAAGCAAAGCGGATTTACCGACATAACATGCGCATATTGGTTCTTGTCGATTGCTACCTGCCTGGCACCAAGTCCGGGGCGAAGCTTGTCCACGACTTAGGAGTTGAGTTTGTGAGGCAGGGGCACGAGGTCACCGTACTTGCACCAACTGAGGCCATCTCACGCGGGCTGGAAATCAGGGTGGAGGATGGTCTGCGCGTCGTTCGTGTGCGGACGGGGAGGATCAAGGGGGCGAACAGGGTATCGCGCGCATTAGGGGAGGTGCGGCTATCGGGGAAGCTCTGGAAGGAGGCGGGGCACTTCCTTGCCGACAATCCGTGCGATCTGGTGATTTTCTATTCTCCAACAATCTTTTTCAGCAGGTTAGTGAGAGAGCTGAAGGCCAGGTGGAACTGTCCGGCCTACCTGATCCTGCGCGATATTTTCCCGCGATGGGCTGTGGACATGGGGATTCTGAAGCGGGGACCCGTGTTGGCCTATTTTCGGGGGAAAGAGCGACAGCAATACGAAGCTGCGAACATCATCGCCGTTCAGACGCGTGCGGACCTGGAATACTTTGCCCGAGAGTTCCCGGGCAACCGTTACAGGGTAGAGGTGCTTTACAACTGGACGGCGCTCGACGAGCCGAATCTTCCGGTCACAACATACCGGGCGCAACTGGGGCTGGAAGGCAAGGTGGTCTTCTTTTACGGGGGGAATATTGGCGTTGCGCAGGACATGGACAATATCCTGCAGCTGGCTTCAAACGTATCACACGAGGAGCGCATTCACTTCCTGTTGGTGGGCGAGGGAACCGCCGTGCAGCAGATGAAGGATGGGATCGCGAGGCGCAGGCTCACAAACATTCAGATATTGCCGGCGGTTGGGCAAAGAGAGTACCTGGCCATGGTGTCGGAATTCGACGTAGGACTCGTCAGCCTCGACCGGCGACTGAAGACTCACAACGTGCCGGGCAAGATCCTCAGTTACCTCTATTGGGGAAAGCCGGTGCTGGCGAGCATCAATCCGGGAAATGATCTATTTGAGCTGCTCCGCGAGGGCGGGGCCGGTTTTTGCCTGGAGAACGGCGACGATGCAGAGCTGGCGGCGGCAGCCTTGCGACTTGCCGATGATTGTGGCTTGCGAGATGGCATGGGGAAGAATTCCCGGCAATTACTGGAACGCACGTTTTCTGTTCGGGCCGCGGTGGAACAAATTATGAAGAGATGTCCGTATCCCGTGTATGCGGCCGAGGGCGCAGATGCCGCGGCGGTCGTAGGTTCTCTGTTCCCGGCCAACAGGCTCCAGCCCCACCAGTGAACTGGAACATACCGTACTTTTAGCCGGCGTCATTTCCTTGCTGCGCATCCTTCTCATCCTCTTCGTTGCGAGCGTGATAATCGGCGCTTTGCTGACAAGATATGTGCGCGACCTTGCGCGTTCGCGGGGGTGGGTCGACCAACCGGATTCGAGTCGCCATTTGCATAGGCGGCCTGTGCCGAGGCTCGGAGGCGTGGCGCTGTTTGTTGCCGTGGTGAGCGTGACGGCGGCTGGGCTGTTCGTGCTGAGATGGGTGGGGATGTCGGGCTTGTTTTCGATAAAGACGGCCGGTCTGATTTTGGGGCCTGCCGGGTTGATCTTCCTGATGGGACTGTATGACGATTTCCGGAACCTGGGTCCGTATGTGAAATTCGGCATCCAGATTCTGGCGGCTTGCCTGTTGTATGTGAACGGATTTGGAATTCACCAGTTCGATCTTCTTGTCCGCGATAGCGAGTTGAGGGGCATTATAGGACTTCCCCTGACGATCATCTGGGTGCTGCTGATCACGAATGCTTTCAACCTGATTGACGGGCTGGACGGGCTGGCGGCCGGAGCCGGGCTATTTTCCACGATTGTTCTGTTCATGTCCTCACTGTTTACAGGGAATCACTTCGTGGCGTTTCTGGCGATGGCGCTGGCCGGGGCGATTGTGGGTTTTTTGCGTTTCAATTTCAATCCGGCGACGATTTTTTTGGGCGACAGCGGAAGCCTGTTCATCGGGTTCATGCTGAGCGCACTCGGGCTCGCGGGATCGCAGAAGGCGTCGACGATGGTTGCGGTCGCGATACCGGTCGTGTGCTTTGGGCTGCCGATCCTGGATGTTGCCATTGCCGTCGTACGCCGATTCCTCAGCGGAAGGCCGCTGTTCAAGGGCGACAGTGAGCACATTCACCACAGGCTTCTGAAGCGAGGCTTCTCGCCGCGCGATGCGGTGCTAATTCTTTACGCCGTTTCGGCCTTCTTTGGATTGCTGAGCCTTGCCTTGCTCCACGGAGGAGCGACGTTCGCTCTTGTGCTGATCATCCTCGGGATCGGAGTGTGCGTAGGGATTCCGCAGCTGAGGTATCAGGAGTTCAAGGAGATGCGGCGCGTCCTCGATCGCACCGCAAGCCAGAAGCGGATCATCGAGAACAACCTGTACGTGCGGCGCGCGGCGGAGTCGCTGCGGACTTGCAAGGATACGTCCGAGCTTTGCCGGATACTTGTCGGCGCGCTGCAGCCTAGCGGGTTTGACGGTTTCAGCCTTCGGATGCCTTCACCGGCGTGGTTTCCCGCGGCACTGCCGGCTCTTGTGAGACAGGGGCCGAACGGGGAATTGAGCTGTTCCTGGGCCATGCTGGGGCCGCTCGAAGCGGACTGGGAACTAAAGCTGGAACTTGTGGACGAAAATGGCGAACAGTGTGGGCGTTTCTCCGTCTATAAGCGGCTGACGGGGAAGCCGCTCATGATGGACATCAATCTGCTCAGCGACGGATTTCAGACGGCGCTTGCGGGCGCGGTGCGTCGGGCGGCGAGTGGGGCTCGGATGACGGCCGAGGCGCAGGCGACGGCTGAGATATATGAGAAAGCTGTAACCGCGGAAAGCGAGCACGCTGTTTCAACTTAGTTTCCTACGCACGGCGAGCGCGGCGGCTCCCTGCGAAATTCCCGCCTCAGGCCATTTCCCTCCTGCATTCGCTGCATTCCCTGTTCTCATGTCTCTGATTTGTTTGCGACATGGCGGAGCGTTTCTGCCAATTGATTGCGTTGCCACGGTGTAGTAGGGTCTCGCGTGATGCGAATCAGTCTTAACAGTCTGCGGGCCAGAGTGATCTTTGGCCTCGCCGTGATTCTGGCGGCGGGGATTCTCGCGTTCGCTGGAGGCAAGGCTTGGCTTGCGGAGCATTGGAACGCGTCATCCGAACCGGAACTATGGCGGAAGGCGGCGAGGCTCGAACCGGGCAATGCCGAATACTGGAGGCACCTGGGGCTCTACAGGCAGTGGGACGTCGGCAATGGCGACACTCAGCAAGCGGTTCGTTATTTCCAGCGGGCAACGCAAATCGATCCGCGGTCCGCGGAGCTGTGGATGCAGTTGGCGGACGCGTATCAGGCGTCGGGAGATTCGCGTCGCACGCAAGAGGCTTACGCGAAGGCGCAGGCGGATTATCCGATCTCTTCCGAGGTTGCCTGGCGGTACGGGAGCTTCCTGCTGTACGAGGGAAAGTACTCCCAAAGCTATGCGGAAATCAGGCGCGCACTCCTGGTGGACCCCTCGCTATCGGCCAGCGCGGTGTCGGAATGTTGGCAGGCAAATCCGAACATCGCGTCCATCCTGGATGATGTCCTGCCGGCCAAGCCCGAGTATTACCTCGCGGCAATGGATTTCTTTCTCTCGCAAAATCTGCTCGACCCAGCGCTGGCAGTGTGGGATCGGCAGTTGCGCCTGGGCCTGCCCATCAAAATGGCCGATGCGATTCCGCTCCTGAATGCATTGATCGAACTGAATCGCATCGCTGATGCGCAGCAGGCTTGGCGCCAGGCGCTGAAGGCGGCGAATTGGCCCGTGGATCGGAGCGAAGTCGATTCACTGGTTTTCAACGGTGGGTTTGAGAACGACGTCGCGAATGGGGGGTTCGACTGGCGGGAAAGTCCGGTCAGCGGCGCCCGCTTTGCGATCGACGACCAGATCGCACATTCAGGTTCGCGCTCGATGCGAGTCGAGTTCGACGGCACGGCGAACCTCGATTTTCAAAACCTGTTTCAATACGTTCCGGTCCAGCCCAAGACGCACTACCATTTTTCCGCGAATGTGCGGACCGAAGAGATTTCCACTGCGAGTGGTATCCGCTTTGAAATCTTCGATCCTCGCCATCCCTCCGAGGTTCAGATTCTCACTCCGAACATGATCGGGACAAATCCGTGGACGCTGGTGCAAACGGATTGTGAGACGGGGGCGGACACGGATCTTTTGGAAATCACGGTCAGACGCGTGCCGGAGTGGAGGTTCGACAACAAGCTGAGCGGAAAGGTTTGGATCGACGACGTTGCTTTGGTGCCGGCGCAACTGCCGTCGAGAGGCGCGTCGAAATGAAGGCGATTCGAGTGGGGGTTTGTATTCTGATTGCCTTTACTGTGCTTGCGTTTGGTGGTGTCGAGCCGTGGGGACAGGCGATTCTGGAAATTGGCGCTGCGGTTCTGTTTGTGCTCTGGGGGATTCTGGCGATTCGGCAGGGCGAGGCGGAGATTCATTGGAACTGGCTTTATCTCCCATTCCTGGGCCTGGGGGCGTTTGCGTTCGTGCAATATGCCTCCGGCATTTCGGTTTATCCCTACCTGACAGAGATTGAGCTGCTCAAGTGGGGAGCTTATGTCCTGCTTGTATTCCTGACACGCGAATCCTTTCAGACTGTCGATCAGGTGAAGAGTTTTGTCTGGTTCCTTGTTGTCTTCGGATTTGCCGTCTCACTTTTCGGGGTCGTCCAGTACTTCACCTACCACGGAAAGCTGTATTGGTCCATTCCGCTGAAAGCCGGCTCGCCATTTGGTCCGTACGTGAATCGTGACGATTATGCCGGCTTTGTCGAACTCACTGCCCCGCTGGGGATTGCCTTGCTCATGTTCCGCGCTTGGCGGCGGGAACATCTCACCTTGCTGCTCTTGTTCACCATCGTTCCGATCGGGGCGGCAATCCTCTCTGCTTCGCGAGGTGGAATCATCGGCCTTTTCTTCGAGCTGGTTCTGCTCACCTTTCTCTCCCGTGCGCGACAAATCGGGAAAAGACAACTGCTGGGTGTCGCCGCTCTTGCACTCGTTGCAGGGAGCTTCACAGTTTGGCTCGGGGTAAGCGAAGCGATCCAGCGCTTTGAACAGTTGATCCCCTCGGAAATGGCACCCGATAGCAGGGTTGCGATGTATCACGACACATGGCACATTGTCGTGCACCATCCGTGGGTAGGGACAGGATTAGGAACACTAATCGCAGTCTATCCCCGTTACGCCAGTTTTTACGACGGCTTGGTTGTGGATCACGCCCACAACGATTATCTTGAGCTGCTGGCCGATACCGGCCTGGCGGGAGGATTTTGCGGGTTGGCATTCATTGTCGTACTGTTCTGGCGGGGCCTGACGAATGTGCGTTCGGCAGGCGACCGTTGGCGACGAGCGATCTTTGCCGGGTCCCTGGTGGCATGCGCTGGACTTTTGCTCCACAGTCTCGTGGATTTCAATTTGCACATCCCAGCCAACGCGCTGCTCTTCCTGCTCTTGGCCTCCCTGGCAACCTCAGAAATGAGCGGGTCGAGCGAAACACGCGGTGCCCAGTCGTGTGAAGACGTCCATGTCGGGGATTTGCGGCACGGAATCCACGCCGGCCGCGCATCGAGTGTGCGTTAGAACCATTCCTCAGGAAAGTCCTTTCCGGCAGACTGGTCACGCAATCTGAAGTTCCCGCCTGGCTGTAGTTCCTTTGTCTGATTCCAAGTGCAGTTGTCCCAGCCTGTGTCCCCGCTCGCCACGGGGCGGAGGCCGGCAAGGCATGTTGGAGCTCGGAAGCCGACACCGCTCACCGCGGCAGGCCTGGACCGAGCACGAAGAAATAGATGACAAGACTTATGATCCCGGCTACCTGCCAGCGCACATTCCGTACGAGAGTATTTTGAGGCCGGGATATGAGTGTGCGCCGGCGTGCGGCGAGGCTGCCGATCCACAGCAGCCAGCAGGTGCCGCCAAAACTTGCGGCTGCTGCTGAAATGAGAATGAGCTTGGGGCTGGTGGGATTCAGGGCGCCTGCCAGCGTATTGGTCACGCTTCCCGCCAAGTAGGGAATCAGCGTCAAATTCCAGGCGCGCCGGCGATGCAGTGGTTCGCCAAGAAACGGTCCGAGATGCCGTATCCCCCAGCGCAAGCCATAAAGCGAGATTCCCACTCCGAGGAGGGTAAGTACCGATTTCCAAGCCAGGGGATGGGACAGACCGCGAACGAAGTCGCCCCAATCGCCGATCCCGGGAAAAGTCAACGCCATCAAGTAACCTCCCGGACTCAGGAGGTTGATGACTGTCAGTAACCAAAGAAAATAGCGTGTGGCGGCGGACCGCCACGCGACCAGCGAACCGGCAAGCATGGCGAACCCGGCCAACAGTAAATTGGCGGCACATCCCGCCGCTGCGACGGAGCGAGCCTTCCAGAACGGAGCGTGGCGAAGACTGACTTCGAGATCCACACTCGTCACGCGGGTGGGGTGCAAAGCCAGCGCAATGGAAACAAGCCCGTGCCCGAACGCTTCATGCATCACGACCGAGCACAAAGCCGCGAACCGATTGCTCGGAAGCTTGGTCGAATTGCGAGTCAGAACCCGCGTTTCGTCCGTAGCCAGTCGATCCGCCAGCGGGCGCCGGGCATCTCGATCCAGAACAGCCGCTTCGCCGGAGTTCCCCGCGCATGGTGGTACAGGGCGGCTGTGCGCTCGTAAAACCCGCGCGTGTGCCATGTGTCGCGATACCCGAAGCACTGGTAATCGAGATGGTGGCAAAACTCGTGACAAAGGGTGCTGAGAAGCGTCCCGAAAGAGGTGACCTGCTTGCGAACAGCGGTCTTCATCCAGATGCGAATCAACCTGGTCTTGGGATCGTAATCGCCGAAAAGCTCCATGGCCCATCCCCCTTCTCGAGTGCGGATGGGCCGGGCCGCAAGAACACGGGTGGTGGGCGTTTCGACCTTGTAGAAGCCGGCGAGGATGCTCAGAAGTTCGGCGCAGTTCCGGCGAACGGGAGCGATCGCTCCTGACTCGAGGGATGTTTCGATGGCTTTGGCGAAAATCGCGATGCGGTTGTCCGGCGGAAGGCCGAGTTTCCCGTTCTCATCACTCTTGCGAAAATCGGCGAGCAGCGCCGGTTTGCGCGGGCCGCGGTCGGTGAACATGGCTTTCTCATTTTCGGTCGAGCGGGTCTGGTCCGGCAAGCGGGGTCCGCGGCGTTGCGAATGAAAGCCTGCCAAACGGCAGGGAACTCCCTTTCCTTTAATGTGTAATCCTGTAGCTCGGGCCTGTTCTTTTTCCGGCTCCGCGTTCTGGCCCCGCTGAAAGCAGAAGGCTTATCCCCAATCCCCTTGGCACCTGGTTTGCGCTTACGTATGCCGATTGGAAACACTCGAGGGAGTCCTTTTGGTGAGATGGGTGCTCGGAATAGCGGTGCTGCTAGGCGTGGCGATTCCGCAGGCCCTTTTTGCCCAAGCGCCACCTATACCTGCTCAGGCCAGCTCCCGCTTGCAAACCATGCCTCGCCTTCAATCCTCTTCCGCGACACAAGAGGCTCCGACTCGGGCGGCTGAGACGCAAACAGCCTGGCTCCTGAATCTTCCCGATTTCCGAACCAGCGGTGTGGCATACGCGCTATTGGAGACGAATGAGGGAAATGAAGCACCTGCCGCCGTCTTGTCCAGCGGCCGGTCAGCCTCCAATAAGGCCGGGTCCAACTTGGCTTTTCGTCCAACATTGGAGTCGCAGAAAGCTCCAACCCAGCTCTGGCGCACGTTGCTCATCGTGCAGCACGGCGCCGCGGTCTTCGACGCGTGGTCCACTCGCAACGCCATTCAGAATGGCGGCCATGAACTCAACCCGCTCTTCCGGCCCTTCGCAGGTTCCGACGCGATCTATGCGGCAACGCAGGTGGGATCCGGCCTGTTCGATTACCTGGGCCACCGGATGATGACGAGCAAGAGAGGCTGGATGCGGAGATGGTGGTGGGTACCACAGGTGGCCGGCACAATAGGCTCGCTTTTCAGCGGCGCTCACAACCTCACGATTTCGCAAGGCAAGCCCGGCGGACTGACCCCTTGAACTTTTGTCCCCACGGCTTCAAATGCCCTTGGGGCTAAGTAGAAGATCGCTTGTGAAGCAGGTTGGTAGATGCCACAAGGATGGCGGGGTTCGGCATCCTGCTTTGCCACGAGGAGATTTGACTGGCTATGAGCGATCCGAAAGATGACCACGAATTCTTGCGCGCTGCATATGAGGAAGCGCTGCGGTCCTACCATGAGGGAGGGCTGCCCATTGGCGCAGTGATGGTGGAGAACGGCGTCGTCATCGCCGCCGGGCACAACCGCCGTGTTCAGGATTCGGACCCGATCGCTCATGGAGAGATGGATTGTTTCAGGAAGGCGGGACGCCGCGCTCGCTATGACGAGGTCACGCTTTATACCACTCTGAGTCCCTGCATGATGTGCTCGGGCACGATTGTCCAATTTGGCGTCAAGAAAGTCGTCGTCGGCGAAAAGAAGAATTTCCCCGGCAACATCGATTTCCTCAGGTCGCTTGGCGTGGATGTTCGTTTGTTGAACGATGCCGATTGTATTTCGTTGATGGAGCGTTTCATAAAGGAGCGCCCTGAACTGTGGGACGAGGATATCGCCGGGCGATCGGATGTTTGAGCCGCATTCTCATTTGCCGAGAAGCAAAGGCGAATCCACGGCAAGGTCACCGGTCTCATATGCTTCCACTAGCCGACCCTCGTCGAGTTTGAGCGCCAGCACAATCGGCTTCTGAGGAGACAACAGCCGGTCCGCGAAAGTCCTTATCTCTTGTCGCAGCACGGCAGCATCCGAGGAGATCTGATTGTTGTCTTCCCGGAGGCGTCGTTTGAGATCGAACTGAAGCAGAAGCGATTTGTCCTGTTGTGCAGAAGAAAAGGAATCGAGTACCGACCGGACGGCAGCGACCTTCTCGTGCAATTGTTCGTGTACGCGCTGAAGGAATCCGGTGAATTCGTCTATCGACTTATACAGTGACTGCTTTCGGTTAGTCTTCAACTGTTTATCCCCGGGAAACACGGACAGCACTTGCCAATTCACAGTCCGGGCAACCATACAAAGAAGCCATTCTTTCTGCAGCTCGTACATCTCGTCGGCACGCCCCGTGATCATATTAGAAAGCTTTGTTCTTCTCTCGAAGCGGCCCTGAATGATCGTGCCAATCTTGTCCGTCGTTGTCGCGAGATCGCGCATGATGTGATTCTGAATCTGCAGCAACTCCCTTTCGATCTGTTCCAGTTGATTTCTTAGGGTCTGCGGGGACTCTTTTTGCCCAAGCGCTCTTTGCGCCTGTCGCAGGTAATCGAGCGTTCCTACGATCTTGGATCGCCGCTCATTTGTGAGAAACTCCTTGATTTCATCGACTCCCTTCTTGATGTAGTCCAGTCTCTTGCCGATGTCTGCAAGGTGCTTCCGTGCCGCGATCGCAGAAGCTAACTGACAGCCCATTCCGCCGTTTATGAGCTGCTGAAGCGGGCCGCTGTTCTTCAGCCGTCCAAGCGCCTCGACCTGGCCTTGAGCCCCAAGGACGAAAGGTAAAAACGATTGTGGCTCGCACGCCAGTGCAAGGGGACCGTTAACCCATATCTGCATGTAACTGCCCCGCTCGAACTCCGCCGCCGTGAGGGTCGACGGAATCAATTGCAGAAAGTGAGTGAACGCGCGAAGCGGGATACTCGATGGATCGAGCCGGTGCTTGCCAGGGGGCAGTGCATTCGCCCTTAGAGCGGATATCTCCATTACGGGCTCTGCCTTTTCGGACGCGCCGAACGTCAACTTCAGAGGTCGGAAATCCGGACCGAGGAAGGTCGGTTGGACATCCCGGGGCGACGGTTCCGGCTCGGATGTGTGCTCGCGTGAACGCAATCGCGCACTGGCATCGGAGCGCCGGCGCAGGCAAAAGACAGTCAAGCCGGCCGCAACGATTGCGGTGACGAGGATAATCCCGACCAAAGCGAGCGGAGAGAGGCTCATGCTTGAAATGGCTGCATCCTCAGGATTTCGCGGTGCCTGGAGACGTTTGGCGACTTGGAAGCACCGGTCAAGTACGGCGCAAAATTGGAAAAATGAACAGCGGGCGGCGCGTCCAAAGCCGCCGCATATGTTCTTACCGCCCTTTGGCCCTTGGCGCGATTTCCGAGCGAACTCTGTCGCCCCAGTCGGCACATGCCTTGTTGGCACCGGGAGAGCCGAAAGAAACCACGATCGGGCCAACGGGTCCGTCCTTCCATGCGGGTTGTCCCAGGCTTTCGATCACGCGCTCGCCAGGAGCGTTGTTGTACTTTCCGAGGAATGTCTCCCAATACCGTTCTGTTATGACTCCCGTATTCCGCCCAGACGGTCAGTGCCCAGCGGGAAGTGGCACGAGGAGCGCCGGCCAGCAGCATGATGTCGCAACCGTACTTGCTGATTTTTTCACCATGAGACTCAACTGGGGGAAGGGGGCTCTCCTGCCTGGGTTTCGGGCGGGCGAAACACGGGACTACGAGGACAACAGCCATGAAAACCGCCGCTTTTTTCATGTGCTCTACCTCCTCGAAGTGGTTGGCTCGCTGATGGGTGCAAGAGCGAACGGCTCAGAGCATGTTATATAGAGAAGTAATAGCTACGGAATAACTAGCTGCAAGTTGTGCTGAATGGGCTAATCCCTTCAGCGTCGTCCACCAGCGAGGACGGAGGAGACTGCGGATCAGGAGGGAAGTCCTGCCGAGGGCCGGGGGCGCGTGAAAAGTTTCGCTAGCAACCAATCCGTCGGCAGGTAGCCAACGAGCATGGCGCCCACGAACATCAGGAACACGTGCACGGGCGCCGGGCCCCACGCCCGGTCGAAAAAGGGATCACGAAAAGAAAAATTAATGTTGTGTTTTGCGCTGCCCCACAGCCGTCCAGCCACCAGCGCGGCGGCGGCGATTCCCGCCTGAAGCTTCAGGCCGCGGCGATCGTAGCCCACTCGCGAGATTGTCCACAAAAGCAGTGCCGGCAACAGAGCGTGATAAAACGACATCAGGCGCAGCCAGAGCGGGTACTTTTTGTCCCACATGTATCCGACGCCGGCAATCAGGATGTGCCCCGTCGCTTCCCCCCAAATCACGTCCACCGTCCAAATCGTCTCGGCAACCAGGGTCGAAATCGCCTGGCTGGTAAGCAGCAGAGGGCTCGACATCCACAGTCCGATCGCGGTAACTGCGATCGCGACGTCGCTCAGATGCAGAAAATCGGTCCAGCCGTAATAGATGGTGTAAGTGGGAATCCATACGACTACCCATGCGGCAGCGGCGATTTTGATCCAAAGAGGAATGCCCGGGATGGGCGAGGGATTTTGGCCGAGGCTTGATGCGTCGCTCGCTTTCGTGGGCATTCCAACCACTGAAGCGATTCCTCCCGGCCAGATGCGTTCCGGCGTTTCCAGCGGTTCCATTTACATGCCGATCATCCCGCATGTCAAACAACTTCCGGGATCATCACGCTTGAAGCACTGGCCTGTATTCAGAAAGAGGGGAAGGAGGACATCGTCCCGATATTGGCGAATGGCGCAAGATCGTTTTCCAGCCGCGTCCAGGTCGCCCTGCGAACGGTTCCCCTGTCAGCCGGATTTTCGCAGGAGAGAGCGGCAGTAGGCGATGGAAAACCGTGCCAGCGCCGCGAGGCTGAGCACGAGTATTGCGCCGCTGATTGCGTGATCGGCAAGACTCATTACTTGCATCCCAGGCTGCAACTTTGCGAAGAGACGAGGCTCTCACGCATACTGCGCGGCCTGTGCAGGCGCCGCGCTGACTACGCCCCGAGTATGCTTATGCGGTCGCCGCAGGCGACGCAGGCAAGCAGAGCAATGCAGGCGAGGTCGTGGAGAAACATGGGGATCGGAGACCGTGGGACACAGAAGAATGAAGAAGTGAACCCCACGGAAAATCGTGCCTGACCCACCACCCCGCGTTCCTTGAGGGCCGACCTTTGCCCGCATACCTGCTGGCTGCGACTCTATTCAGATTTGTCCATCTCGTCAGTACCTGTACGAGGTGGTCTTGTGCCGAACCGGCTAATCCCTTCGTTGTAGTGATTGTCAGAAGAGAACTCGAAGCCGCCGGTCATCACGATAGAAACCGGGAACTTAGCGAAGATCGGCCGTCGCGCGTCGCCGTCAAGCCGTCACCCTGGGCAATCCGTAGGATGGCGACCTGGCCTCTTTCGCGGAAAGCACGCTTCACGTTCGGCCTGAGCGGGTAGGGCAGAATGACGATCTCTTGCAGACCCCCCCGCTGAAGTAAGGCGAGCGCGAGGCTGCGTGGACCCTGGCAAGCCCTCCTTTCCTCTTGACATGCCAAAAGTCCAAGATCAAAATGCCGCCTGCCGCTTCGCAATCGCCACACCGGCCAGGCGTGTGCCGTGTGTGCATTGTCGTGATTCCCTGGAACTGAATGTGGAGTTACGCGGATTCTTTGTCGGATTCCTCCCGCGTATCAAGGCCCGCGTGCATCTGATGATTGCGGAGCGCGTCACTGGCCGGCAGGCGGTCATGCGGCTGGTGGTCAGTTCGGTTGTCACTGTTTACCAAAGGAAGGACAGTTAGATGAGTAGCTCCTTGCCGTCCCGTACTACCCCATACACCAACCAGACTGTTGCCCAGGTTCTCGTGTTGTATCTCGGTCTGGAAGGCGTCGATAAAGTCTTCGGGATTCCCGGCGGCGGCCTCGCCAACCTGCTGGTGGAATTCAAGAATCAGCGGAACAAGATCGAATATGTCATCTGCCGCCATGAAACCGGAGCGGCTTACATCGCCGACGGCTACCATCGCGCGACCGGCAAGCTGGGGGTGGTCATGGTGACCTCCGGCCCGGGCGCCACGAACGCGCTCACCGGCGCGATGAACGCGCAGAATGACGGCAGCGCGATGCTGGTCATCACCGGCGAAGTGAACGAGCAATTTTTCGGGAAAGGCTATTTGCAGGAGGGCCTGGATTCGGATCTCAACGTCAATGCGATCTACGAAGCGGCTTCGTGTTACAGCGTGGAGCTGACCGACGAGTCCGAAGTGCAAACGCTGATCGAGCAGGCGTTGCGGGATGCGCTGAGCATTCCGCGAGGCATGGCTCACATCAGCGTGCCCAATAACATTCCGACCGAAACCGTCACCACTCCGCAGCCGTCGGCGCCTCCCAGCCCGACGATCTATATCCCGAACAGTCCGGCAAACTATCGCGCGACGCCGGCAGGCGCGCCCCACGACCAGGTGCGCCAGGCCATGGAGCAACTGCTGGCCTGCAAGCGACCGCTCATCTTTCTGGGCAGCGGCTATCGGGAGGCGCTGCGCGACGGCTCGACGCTCGATTCTCTCGTCGTCTTTGCCGAACGCTATGCCATTCCGGTGATCACCACGCCCGAGGGCAAGGGAGTTTTCCCGGAGTCGCACCCGCTCTCACTCCGCGTGTATGGATTCGCCAGCAATACCTGGGGGCCGATGTGGATGCAGCAGCAAACCGTGCCCTACGACGGATTGCTGGTCCTGGGCACCAGCCTTCGCGGACTTTCCAGCAACAACTGGAATCCCATGCTCGTGCCGAAGAACAATGGACCCTTCATCCAGGTGGACCTGGAGCAGAGCTCGATCGGCAGGTCTTTCCCGATATCCATGGGTATCGTAGGCGAGGTCGGTGCGTTCATTCGGGAGATGGAGAAGTTGCTGCCGCAATTTCCGCCGGTACCAGGCGACGTGCAGGCGCGCCAGCAGGCGGTGGCCGCGATCAAGAAGAACTCCCCGTACTACAGCCCGGAGCAATATGACTCGAACGACGCGCCCATCCAGCCCGCCGCCATCGTGCGCGTGTTGCAATCCACGTTGCCGGAAGACGCGATGATCATGCTCGATTGCGCAAATTGCGTGGGATGGGGCATTCACTACTTCGCGGTCGATCCGCCGCGGCAGATCCACAGTTCGCTTGCGATGGGGCCGATGGGCTTTGGCGTTGCGTCGGTGATTGGCGCGAAGATGGGCTGCCCGGAGAAGACTTGCATTGCGCTGGTGGGCGATGGCGCGTTTATGATGCACGGCGCGGAAATTTCCACGGCCCAGGCGCACAACGTGGGCGCGATATGGGTTGTCCTGCAGGATGACGACCTGCACATGGTGAGCCAGGGCATGCAGTTTTTGTATCCCGATCCCAAGGACGTTTGGGACCATCTCTACCGGCTGGGCAGTCCGGACTTGGTGAAGTTCGCGCAGGGTCTGGGAGCCGACGCCTATCGGATCGAGAGCCCGGCGGAGCTCGAGAGCCTGATGCCGAAAGTGATGGAAGCGGCCAACGTGGGCCACAGGCCACAGGTGATTGTGGCCAAGATCAACCAGAAGAGCGTCGATCCGTATTTTCCACCGAAATCTTAGGCCCCGAGTTCGGCGGGCCAAGGAAAGTGAGCCAACCATGGCGAGCAAATCGAAGCCGGCTTCCGCGCAAGCGAACCATTACGACATTGCGATTGTTGGAGGAGGAATCGGAGGCATCTACACGGGCTGGCGGCTGATGACCGCGGAGCCCGGCGAATCCGCCAGGCTAAGGAGCCGGCTGGGCACGGACACCAAGCCCACGGTCGCGGTTTTCGAAGGCAGCGATCGCATCGGCGGGCGCTTGCTTTCGGCGCGGCCGCCGGGCTTTTCCGACAAGACCACCTGCGAAATCGGCGGGATGCGTTACGTTTCGTCGCAAACCCTGGTGCGCAGCCTGGTGGAGAACGAGCTGAAACTGGATCACTATCCGCAGGTGGTGGATCAAGACACCAACATTGTCTACCTCCGCGGCAAACAGTTGCGCTTCAATCAGGTGCAGGATCCAGCCGCGCTGCCTTACAACCTTACCTGGGCCGAGGCTCAATATGTTTCGCAAAACGATCCCAGCGGGCTGATGGCGTGGGCTATCTCCAAAATATTACCGGGAGTCAATGACCCTCCCGGCGGAGATCTGGACAAGTACCTTCACGATGCCGTGGTTGATGGAACGCCGCTTTACCAGCACGGCTTCTGGAACCTGGTGGCACGTGCGTTATCGTCGGAGGGCTATTTCCTGTCGCGAAGCACGGTTGGCTACGATTGCCTCGGATCGAATCTGAACGCCGTCGATATGATTAGCGAGTATTTCAACTTCACTCCCACGGTCACCTATTCGCTGCTGACGCAAGGCTACGACGCCGTGCCCTGGACTTTGCAAAAACGGTTCGAGCAGGCGGGCGGCAAGCTCATCCAGAAGACCTGGCTGGCGGGATTCGACAAGGCAAAGCTGCATGACGGCAAACCCGGAGTCGTCTTGCAGTTCGCGGACGGCCGGCCCTCCGTTACGGCGCGCGCCATCATTCTTGCCATGCCCCGGCGGTCCCTCGAACTGTTGCACCGGGAAGGGCCGGTTCTCGATCCGTCGCGAGCGCCGCAGGTACAGGAGATGTTGAGTTCCGTGCAGCCGATTCCGCTCTACAAGCTCTTCCTGGCTTACGACTATCCGTGGTGGCAAGCGGTCGGCGTCAAACAGGGGCGTTCGCTTACCGATATTCCGCTCCGGCAGCTCTACTACTGGCCGGTAGAACCGTTGGCGAAGGAGCCTCCCGCCGCCGGCAACGCGCTGTTGATGGCATACGACGACGCCACGAATGTGGATTTCTGGGCGGGATTGAGCGGAGCCAGGCCCGAGGTGCAACGTTCCAGCTTGTTCCGGAAAATCGCGCCGCAATTGCGCATGTTCGAGCGCCGGCAAACGAGCGGGAAGCCGGCTTCCGAAGAAGAATTCACCCGGCGGCTGCATCAGAACTGGAAGGATCACCCGGCTCCGCACGAGATGGTGAAGGAGATGCATCGCCAGATCAAGCAAATGCACAACATTCAATATGCGCCCGCGCCTTACGACGCGGCATTCATGGACTGGTCGGTGGATCCCTATGGCGGCGGCGTGCACCTGTGGAACCGCGGCTTCAAATCGTGGGAGATCCTCGAGCAAATGACGCAGCCGGTGAAGGATTTCCCCTGCTACATCTGCGGTGAGGCCTATTCGACGAACCAGACCTGGGCCGAAGGCGCGCTGCAAACGGCGGAGATCGTGCTGCAGAAGCACTTTGGCCTGCCGAAGCCCAAATGGATCACTCCCAATGCGAAGCCGGCGGCTCCGAAAGCCAAGGCCGCGGCAGCGCGTTGATGGAGTTGGCGTGAAGGTTTGAGGTTCGAGGCGAGGCTGCCGTATTTCCCGGCGTCTCGATGCTGTAAAGGAGAAATCAAATAATGACCGGTCAGCAGCCTCGCATTCTCGGCGTCGGCTATTCCGTTCCGCCCAATCTCCGCGGCAACGACGACCCGATCTTCGACTGGCTGAAGGCGCACATCCCCCCGGGGAGCAATCCGTTCCAGGGATACAACACCCGCGTCGTGCTCGGGCCCGGCGAAGATCTGATGACCATCATGCTTCCGGCTGCGCTCAACGCATTGCAGGACGCCGGGCTTGATCCTTCCGATATCGACATGATGCTCGGCTACGCGTCGGTGAGTCCGTACACCACTCCGAATGAGTTGGTGCATCTGCACCAGATGCTGCATCTTTCGGCGAGTTGTTACGTGGTATCGCTCAACAACGAGTTCTCGAACTTCAACGCGGGATTGCTCTTCGCCGACGCGTTGATCCGCGCCGGCAGAGCGAAGAACATCTTGATCGTGATTGGCGGCAACTGGACGAGGCACGTGAGCTACCACACGGTGCAGTCCGTCAGCGCCGCCGATGGAGCGGGCGCCGCGGTCATCGGCCCTTCCGCGGATGCCACGAAGTGGCGCGTCGTGGACCAGGAAACCATCATGGACACGGGCTATTTCGGTTCCATGTACATGCAGGGCCAGCGTTACCATCAGGAACCTTCCCAGGACGGCCACGAGTGGCTGTGGAGCGAGCCTTTTTTTCAGATCACGGATAAGGGGATGCAAGGCTTTGGCCAGTTTGGCGGGAAGATCGCGCCCACGGCCGTAACCACCTTGCTGAGCCGTAATAAAATCCCGGCGTCGAGCGTGACGCTCATCGCCCACCAGGCGTCGTCGGTCCTTTTCGAGATGTGGCAGGCGATCCTGCAACCGGCCCAGATGATCGAGACGATCGCGAACTTCGCCAACATGACGGTGGCCAACATCCCGGTGAATCTGGCGTGGTCCGGGGCCAACAATCCGATCACACAGGACAATCTTGTGCTTTTTGCGCTGTCTCCCGATATGCATGCCCATGCATTGCTTTTACAGCGCGGCGCGATGTGAGAGACTAAAGCCCTCAATTCTGGCGGCCTGTGGAGGTTGGCAGTTCGTGTAGCGCGATGACGCGGACTTGCAGGCGGCGCACGAGAGTTCCCGGCGCTGAGCTGCAGGTCGCGACCCGGGAATCGCCCCTTGGCAGATGCTGACCCATCAACGACGGCAAGCCTGATCGGCGGCCGATACGAACTTCTCGACTCCCTCGGCGCCGGCGGCATGGGAGTCGTTTACCGCTCGCGCGACCGCCTCACCGAAGAGATTGTGGCCGTCAAGCGCGCCCTCCAGATGCCGGCCAGCCTGCCCAGCTCCACGCCTGCCCGGCCCTACCTCCGCAAATCCGCGCCGGTTGACGCAACCCTGACCGTCGACGGGGGCGAGCGCACGCTGTCGGGATCGGCGCATCGGCCAACGGGAAGCGAGGACGTAACGGTAACCGCGGGCAGCAGCGAGCCCACGCTGGGCAGTTCCGAAAAAACCAGGATCGCGCGGCTCGTGCTGGCGTCGGAGTTCCGGATCCTTTCCTCGCTGCGACATCCCAATATCGTCAGCGTGCTCGATTACGGCTTCCAGGCCGACGGCCTGCCATTTTTTGTCATGCAGCTCGTACCCGACTCCATGACCCTGGTTCGGGCCGCGCGCGGGCAGCCGCTGGACGTGCAACTCGACCTCTTCTTCCAGATGCTGCGGGCGCTCTCGTACCTGCATCGCCACGGAATCGTGCATCGCGATCTGAAGCCGTCAAACGTTCTGGTGACGGGGCGCCACGTGACGGTTCTCGACTTCGGCATCGCCGGGCTTCCCGAGCACGTGCTCGCCGGAACCCCGGGTTTCATTGCTCCCGAAATTTTGAGCGGGGCACGTCCCACGCCCGCCAGCGACTTCTACGCCGTGGGAGGAATCGCGTACGAGATTCTGACGACGCAGTCTTTTCGCGCCGCCGTTGCGTCCGGTCAGAGTCCGGATTTGACGCCATTGGAGAAGCTCGGATCGATTGGCGAGATGGTCCGGACGCTGCTTTCTCCCGATCCCGTCGAAAGGCGGTACACGGACGCGAACCACCTGATCGCCGATTTCGCCCGTGCGGCGGGGCGCGAGGTGCCGGCGGAGACTTCCACTCATCGAGAGAGTTATCTGAAGGCCGCTCCCTTGATCGGTCGCCAGGCCGAACTGGGGCTGCTTTCGAGCGCCCTGGCATGGGCCACTTCGGCGCAGGGAAGCGCATGGCTCGTCGGCGGAGAGAGCGGGGTCGGCAAATCGCGGCTGCTCGATGAAGTGCGCTCGCGCGCGCTGGTGCAAGGTTTCCTGGTTTTGACGGGGCGCGCCGAGCAGAACCAGGCTCCCTATTCGGTGTATCGCAACGTCGTGCTCCGGCTGGCGTTGGCCGTTGACATCAGCGACGAAGAGGCGGGGGTCGTCAAGATCATTTTCCCCGAGATCGAGCGCATTCTGGGCCGGCCGATTCCCGATAGCGTGATCGATCCCCAGGTCTTTCAGGACCGGCTGATCGAAATCATCGTGAGCCTCATCGAGCGATACCAAGGCCCGATCCTGCTGGAGATCGAAGACTGCCATGCCGCCGGTGAGAGCATCAAAGTCCTGCAGAAGCTGACGAAAGCGGCGGGCAACCTGCCCCTGCTGATCATCGCCTCGTTCCGGTTGGAAGAAGGCCCGCAACTGGCGAGCGAGTGTCCCGGCATGCGGCTGTTGCACATGACTCGCTTTACTCACTCCGAGATTCGCGACATTACCGTCTCCATGCTGGGCAGGGAACTGGGCAGCAACCCCGCCATTGTTTCTTTCCTGGAGCGCGAAACGGAAGGCAACGCCTTCTTCCTCGTCGAGGCGGTGCGCGAACTGGCCGAGGCCTCGGGCCGTTTGGACAAAGTCTCGCCCGAGATGCTTCCCGAGCACGTGTTCTCCGGCGGCATGAAGGATTACGTTCGGCGCCGCCTGAATCGGCTGCCAACCTGGGCGCAAAGCCCGATTCGGATGGCCGCGATCCTGGGCCGCGAGATCGATCTCGACGTGCTTCGCGCCACCGTTCCGGACACCGATCTCGACGCGCTGCTCGTTGTCTGCGGTGACGCCGCGATCCTCGAGGGCTACGGCTATCAGTGGCGCTTCACTCACGACAAGCTTCGGGAGGCGGTGCTCGCCGAGCTTCCATCCGACTCGCGCCGCGAACTGAGCGGCAAGGTCGCGGCCGCCATTGAATCCGTGCACGGCGCGTCACCCGATTGGCTGCAAACGCAAGCCGTGCTGTGGAAAGAAGCCGGCGTTGCGGACAAAGCGTCGCAGTACTTGTTGCTCGCCGCGGCGCAATTGCTCTCGGCGGGCGTGCCGGAAAGAGCCGTGCAGTTCGCCGTGGACGCCGCGCGCCAGCTCGGCGTCGATCTGCCCGAGTCGCGCGAAGAGCAGCGAGCCGCCATCGGCGCCGAAATGCGGAAAATCGGCCAGCTCATGGCCGGTCGCAGTCCGGCCAAACTCGCCGATCTCCCGTCGCTGCGCGATGAAGGGGTGGCGCGCATCATCGGGATGCTCATGCTCATCGGCCCCGCGGCCCACATCAGCCAGAAACCCGAACTGTTCGCTCTCAGCACGCTCAAGTGTTTCAGCCTGACGCTCGAACACGGCATCGGCTCGGATGCTCCCAAGGTCATCGCCATGTACGCGGCGGTGGTTCGCGAGTTGGCGCAGAACAGTCAACTCGCGCACGAATTCAGCACGCTGGCCATGGATCTCGACCGCAAGCTTTTCGGGCGCGTCAGTTCTCCGGTGGCGTTCCTGCACGCGTGGTTCGTGAATCATTGGATCAATCCGATGAAGACAAATCCCGCCTTCGCCTGGGATGGGGCGCGCATCGGGCTGAATGAGAACGAACTGCTCTACGGCTGCTTCAACGCCGCGGCCTACGTCATGTACCTGAACGTCAGCGGCGCGCCTCTCGAACAGGTGGTGCAGGAGGCCGACCGGCAAATGGCGCGGATCAACGGCCGCGTGCGCGTGGCCGCATTCCACTGCCTGCTCGAGCGCCAATTGGCGCTGGCGCTGCAGGGCCGTACCGCGCGGCGGCTCAGTCTTTCCGATGAAAGGTATGAAGAAGAGCGCGACGTCGCGTCGATCTGCGCCACGTCCAACTACAACCAGATCGGCTACTACTGCATTGCCAAAATGCGGCTGCACTATTATTACGGCGAGTACGAAGCCGCCCTTCGTTACGCCGAGCAGGGGCTGCCTCTTCTGCCCGCATTCCAGGGCCAGGTCGGCGAGTGGGAGTTCGTCTTCTACCGGGCGCTCGCCAGTGCGGCGCGAGCGCAGGAGCTCAACGGCCCCGAACGAGAGCCTCTGCTGAAGACGGCCGAGGAATCGCTCGGGAAATTCGAGGCATGGGCGAGCATCGCCCCCTGGAATTTTGCCCACAAACGCGATCTGATCCAAGCCGAGTTGCTTCGCGCCCGCCGGGAAAGCCGGCCGGCAGCGGAGGCCTATGAAAGGGCGGTGATCTCAGCCGCCGAAAGTGGATTCGTCCACGATCAGGCATTGGCGCACGAACGCGCCGCGCTGTTCTATCGGGTTTCCGACGGGGAAAAATCTCGCGCGCACGCCCAGGCCGCGGTCACGCATTACGAGAAATGGGGAGCCTCGGCAAAGAGTGCGGCGATTCGCGACATCCCACCGCCGCCCAAAGTTCCCGCTTCCGATAAGGTGTGATGAGTGAGTGCTGCGTTGGAGAGGAACGGGTGTATGCTACGCGGCGCCGGGAAAGGCGCCAGGGGAATTCCGGAATGCATGCCCGGCTTTTCACAATGCGGAAACCCCTTCCTGACATCTTGCGTCCATATCACCGCTGGGTGGTGAACGATGGGCGATCGCCCGACAGTTCCCGAGGAAATCGACATGGCCGAGGAGGAACACGGATGAAACATGCATTCAGGTCCAAGCTTTCCATCTGCGCAACAATTCTGACGGGACTTCTTTTTCTGGCCGGGACGGCTTACGCCGCGGGCAATCATGCCGCGCGGCGGGCGGCGCCTTCCGAGGCCGCGGCGGCCGCGGTGGGGCCATCCGGCTATCACCTGCTGAAAACCATTCCCATTCCCGGCGACACGTTCTGGGACTACATGAAATTCCAGCCTTCCACTCGCCGCCTTTTCATCACGCATGGCACGCATGTTGTCGTCGTCAACGTCGATACGGGGAAAATCATCGGCGATATCGGCGGCATGGAAGCGATTCACGGCGTGGTGCTGGCGCCGGAATTCAACCGCGGATTCGTCACCGACGGCCGCGGGGCGAAGGTCTGGATCTTCAATCTGAAAACGCTGCAAGTGATCGGCAGCGCGCCCGCCGACAAGGATGCGGACGGCGAGGTCTACGATCCCGCGTCGAAGCGCGTCTTCACGATGAACGGCGACTCGCACACGTCAACCGTCATCGATGCGAAGACGGGGAAAGTCGTGGGCCATATCGAACTTGGCGGCGGACCGGAATTTCCCGTCGCCGACGGGCGCGGCCACGTCTACGCGAATATCGAAACGACCAGCGAGGTTGTCGAGATCGATTCGCACACGATGAAAATCATCCATCGCTGGCCGCTCGCGCCGGGCGCAACTCCCAGCGGGCTGGCCATCGACCGCAAGCACCACCTTCTCTTTTCCGGTTGCCGCAACAAATACATGGTCATCATGAACGCGGATACCGGGAAGGTGATTGCCACCGAACCCATCGGAGGGGGCGTGGACGCGACGCGCTTCGATCCGGGCACCGGTTACGCCTTCGCTTCGAATGGGATGAGCGCCAATCTGACGGTGGTACACGAGGATTCGCCGACGAAATTTCATGTGGTGGAAGATGTGCCGACGGAACTGGGCGCGCGGACCATGGCGCTCGATCCGACGACGCATGACGTTTTTCTGGTCACCGCGAAACTCGAGCGCATCCCGAACCCGAAACCGCACACGCGGCCATTCCGCATGGTGCCGGGCACGTTCCATCTGCTGATTTACGGCCGATAGGAACGCGGCTCCGTCGAATCACCTAAGCAATCGCGGGGAGCCGCGCAATGCCGCGGCTCCCCGCATGTTTTTGAGGATTCGTACTTCAAGCATTCCCGCAACCTGCGCCGTGCGAGAGGTCCGATGGAATCGTCCACTTCCGCCGTCGAACGACATCCACATAAGGCGTTTCTCGTTCTTTTTTTTATCGAGATCTGGGAACGATTCGGCTACTACGGAATGGCGTCCATCATGGTGCTCTACATGGTGGAGCGCCTGGGACTGGCCGATGCGCGCGCCGATATCATTTGGGGCGCGTTTTCGGGGTTGGTATACGCCACGCCGATGCTGGGCGGCTATCTGGGAGACCGCGTGCTGGGCGCGCGGCGCACGCTGGTGCTTGGCGCCACGACGCTCGCGCTGGGATATGTGCTGCTCTCCATTCCGCTGGCCGCTTCCTTTTTCCCCGCCTTGGGCCTCATCGCGCTGGGCAACGGGCTGTTCAAGGTCAATCCGAACAACCTTGTTTCGCGGCTGTACGAAGGCGAGCCCTCGAAGCTCGACATCCTGTTCACGATCTACTACATGTCGCTGAACATCGGCTCGTTTGTCTCGATTCTGCTGACGCCATGGATCAAGGACCATCCGAGCTGGATGATTGCCATCGGCTCGTTGCGCTTCGACAGCTGGCACCTCGCCTTCGGCGTGAGCGCGATCGGGCTGACGCTTGGGTTGCTGAATTACGGCGCGTTCCAGCATTACCTGCGCCCGTACGGCGCCGCGCCGGACTTCGAGAAAGTGCACTGGCCGAAACTGGGCGCGGTGATCGCCGGCTCGGTGCTGCTCGCGTATCTGCTGTCGGAAATCGTCCGTTACCGCCTGCTGGCCCGCTGCGTCGTTGGCCTGTTCTTCATCCTGATGGTCTACGTGTTCGTTCACCTGCTGGCGGCGGGAGCGAAACACGAACGCAATCGCGTGGTGGCGTGCATCATCTTCACGGTGATGTCCATCATCTGGGCCGTCTACAACCAGCAGATCTACACCTCGCTCACGCTCTTCGCGCTGCGCAATGTAAGGCACAGCTTGCTCGGCCTGCATGTGTCCCCGGCGCAATTCCAGGATCTCAACCAGTTCTGGCTGATCGTGCTGGCACTGCCGCTGGCGTGGTTTTACCAGCGGATGAGCAAGACGCGCCGCGGCGATTTCTCGATGGCCACGAAGTACGCCGCGGGACTTTACCTGCTCGCAATCGGATTTTTCCTGTACTCGGCGAGCGGGCTCACGGCCCACGAAGGCATCGTTTCTCCCTGGTGGCTGGTGGGGGGTTACTGCGCCCAGTCGGTGGGCGAATTGCTGATCAGCGCGCTCGGCTTCTCGATGGTCTCGCAACTCGTGCCCGAGCGTTCGCGCGGAATCGTCATGGGCGCATGGTTTCTGGGCATGGGCGTGGGCATGTATGCGGGTGGCGCGATCGCGGGGCTGGCGAGCATTCCCGCCGGCGTCACGCAGGCCACGGCGACCCTGCATTTCTACACGCGAGTCTTCACCTGGCTCGGCGGCGGAGCTCTTGTTTCCGCTCTGGCGGCAACCGCGATCATTCCGCTGCTGAACCGGTTGATGGCCAGTCCCGTGCCGGATGGACTACGGGCGGCGGAAGTTCACGGAGAGGAAGAAACGGCTTGATGTCTTCACAATGGCGCAATCGCGGCGCGTCGGATGGCGCGGGGGGAGTCTCCGGTCTCCACATCGGCGCGCGGAAGACGATCCCATTATTTTGCGCGCTGCTCGTTGCAGTGTTCGCATGCCCGTGCCAGGGGAAGGCGCGAGAAGCCGGCTATGAAACAGTTCAGTTCAAAGCGGCACACCTCGCCGGCAAGATAGTCTCCTTCAACCTCATCCTGCCGCCGGATTACGCGCGCAATGATCGGCGTTTCCCGGTCCTTTATTTACTGCATGGGTACACGGGTGATTACACCGATTGGGTGAAGCGGACGGGAATTGTGGGCTATGCGCGGGCGTACGAGGAAATCATCGTGATGCCGGACGCGGCCAACGGCTGGTACGTGAACAATTACGCCGATCTGCGAATGCAGTGGGAAGACTACATGATCGACGATCTGATTCCCTACGTCGATTCCCACTATCGCACCGTCGCTTCGCGCAACGGACGCGCCATCGCGGGGCTTTCGATGGGCGGATACGGCGCTCTGTATCTGGGGCTGAAATATCACAATCTGTTCTCGGCGGTCGCCAGCCTGAGCGGAGTGGTGGCGAGCGCTGAACTGGCCCGGCGGGATCCGGCAGTGTGGAAGATGATTGGCGAGAAGATGCCGAAGATGAAAAAGACTCTGCTTGACGATTTCGGTCCGCTGTCGAATCCGGCGCGGAAAGGCGAGGACCCGTTCCGGCTGATTGGCACGCTCAGGCCCGAGGAGCGCCCGGCGCTGTTTCTCGCCATCGGAGAATCCGATCCCTTCCTTGAGGAAAACAGGAAATTCGTGGCTCTCCTTTCGAGCCTCAAGATTCCTTACCACTACCACGAAGTTCCGGGCGGGCACGAGTGGAAGGTGTGGAACGAGGAGATTCAACCGGCGCTGGCGCTCGAGGCGCCTGTTATCGGCGCACGGTGAGAAAGATTGGCGGGAGGCCGTTGCCGGCTAGCGCCGAGACGCGCTGGAGCCAGCCCCGGTGCTCGGGTTTGGGGCGGAAGAGGACGGCGGTGACGTTGTCTTCGCCGCCGGCGCGGTTGGCGAGTTCGATGAGGCGGTCGGAGGCGGCCTGCAGGCCGAGGGACTCGTCGATGGCGCCCGCGATCGCGGCGTCGGGAACCATCCGGGAGAGGCCATCGGAGCAGAGCAGGAACGTGTCGCCTTCGAGGATGGCGTGTTCCTGGATATCGACCTCGACGTTTTCGGCGTGGCCGAGGGCGCGCGTGAGGACGGTCTGCAGGCTGCTGACGGCGGCCTGTTCGGTGGTGAGCAGGCCGAGGCGAACCTGCTCGGCGACGAGCGAATGATCCATGGTGAGCTGTTCGAGGCGGCCGGAGCGGAGGCGGTAGGCGCGGCTGTCGCCGACGTGGGCGAGGCTCAGGCGATTGCCGTCGATCCAGGCGGCGACGACGGTGGCTCCCATGCCGTGAAGAGCGGGATCGCTGGCGGCGAGGCGGTAGATGGCGCTGTGAGCGCTGCGGATCGCGCTGAGCAAACGATTCGTGACGGGAGTGAATCCGGGGCGGGCCTCACCCTCGAGCGGAAGCGCGGGGTCGGAAAGCGCGCTCCGGCAGTGTTTGGTGACGGCGGCTACGGCAATCGCGCTGGCGATTTCGCCGTGCTCTTCGCCGCCCATGCCGTCCGACACCACGAATAGCGCGATATCCGGCTCGACGCCGAAGCTGTCTTCATTATTGTCGCGGACGCGCCCGGTGTCGGTGCGAGCCCCAATTTCCAGATGCACCCGACTCCCTCAACTGGTTCCTCTCGATGCCTCTATCGTCAGTTGCCGCCAATGAGAGGGGAACTCGGGTTAGGCTAGCAACCCGGAATCCGCATTGCAAGGCGGCAACCGGGCGATGGTGCGAAGCTTGCACGCTGTGAACGATTGGTGACAGTCCGGCTCTGCGCACTCGGAAGGGGCAGGCATTGCGGGAGGGAAGACGAAGCGGGAGCGCGTTGTTGACAGGGCGGGCGACATGGGGTATCAAGCGGCAGTCGAATCGGCTTGCCTTTTCGGGCAAAGCCGGAGCGAGAGCGTGTAGTGGTTTCGGCGAAGGGTGTGGCAAGATGGGGAGCCGCGAACAGAGGCGCGGACGCGGGTGACGCAAAGGCGTGACGGCACCCGTTCAGGTTTTCCTTCGTTATCGGAGAATGAGCTTTTCGTTACCGGCAAAGAACGAGTTTCTTTCCTCAGGAGTCGCTGTCCTTGCCTTTGGGCACGAGCCCGGTTCGAGTGAACCGGAAGGTTGGCATTCGGTTGCGCGGGAGAGCGACGCCCATTAGGCTTGGATGCGTCGGATTTACGGTCGAGGGAGCTTGAGCTGAAAACCATCGGGAAATACGAGATCACCGCCGAACTCGGCCGGGGCGCGATGGGCGAGGTCTACAAGGCCCGTGATCCGCTGATCGGGCGCATGGTCGCCCTGAAGGTGATCACCAGCGGACTGACCAACAAGCCCGAGCTGCTCGAGCGCTTCTACCAGGAGGCGCGGTCGGCCGGCGCGCTGCAGCATCCGAACATCGTCACCGTCTACGAGCTGGGCAAGGAAGGCGACCTCCCGTTCATCGCGATGGAGTATCTGGGCGGGGACAGCCTGGAGAAGATGATCGCGCGGCAGATGCCGCTGCCGCTCGCGCAAAAAGTCGGCTACATCATCCAGATCTGCCGGGCGCTCGAATACGCGCACAAGCACGGCGTGGTGCACCGCGACATCAAGCCGGGCAACATCATGGGAACCACCGAAGGCACGGTGAAGGTGGTGGATTTCGGGATTGCGCGGTTGGTGGACGCCTCGAAAACGCAGACGGGAACGCTGATCGGCACGCTCGGCTACATGTCTCCTCAGCAGCTGCGCGGCGAGCACGCCGATGAGCGCTCCGACATCTGGGCCGTCGGCGTCCTCTTTTACGAGCTCCTTTGCTACAAGCGGCCGTTCCAGGGCGACAATCCGGCCGCGCTGATGATGAGCATCATCTCCAAGGAACCGCCGCCGCTCGCGGGCACGGGCGTCGACTGCACGAGCGAAGTGGAAGCCGTCATCTTCCGGATGCTGCAGAAGGAAGCCGTCGACCGTTACCAGACGATGGAAGAGGTGCTGCTCGATCTCGATCCGGTGTGGAAGCGGCTGCAGCAGGCGCGGGTGAGCGAACTGGTGGCCGAGAGCCAGCGGCTGGTGGAATCCGACGATCTGAAGAGCGCGCAGCAACTCTTGCGCGAAGCGCTCCACGCCGACAGCTCGAACTGGGAAGCGAAGACGCTGCTCGACAAGATCAGCCGGGAATTGCGGCGGCAGCAGGTGCTTCCGAGGGTGAAGGAGCAGATCGCCAAGGCGCAGGAGAAGCTGGAAGCGGGACAGTTCCAGGAGGCGAAGGTCGAGGTTCAGGCGGCGCTGCAGCTCGATTCGACGTTTCAGCCGGCGCGCGAGCTGCTGGCCGAGGTGGATCGCGCGGTCGAGCGCGTGCGGGAACTCGACCAGAAGCTGCGCGTTTCGAAGCAGCGCATCGCCGAGGGCTCGCTGACCGACGCCGACCGGCAGCTCGAGGACGTGCTCGCGCTCGATCCGCAGAATCCGCAGGCGCAGGAATTGCGCCGGCAGATTCGCGAAGAGGTGAGCCGGCGGGAGAAGCGCAAGCGGCTTTCCGACGCGTTGCAGCACGCGCGCGACCTGTGGTCCCAGCTGCAATATTCCGAATGCATTGCCGAGCTGCTGGAACTGCAGAAGGAATTCGCGGACAACACCGAGATTGCCAAGCTGCTCGAAACGGCGCGGCGCGACCAGGCCGAAGCGGAGAAGCAGAAGAAGCTGGCCGAGGTGCGAAACCTGCTCGCCGGACAGCAGTACGAGCAGGCGCGAAACGCCCTGGCGGCGCTGCAGAAGGATTTTCCGCAGGACGCCGCGGTGCAGAATCTGCTGAAGCTGGCGCAGGAAGAGCAGGGTATCGAGGCGCGAAAGCAGCGGCTCCAGCAGGACCTGGCGACGTTGCGCTCGCTGGTGAACGAAGGCAAGCACGCCGAGGCGCTCAAGCGCGGCGAGCTGTTGCTGACGGAATTTCCCGAGGACTTCGAGCTTGGCGAGCTGGTGAAATTCGCGCGCGCCGAGGCGAAGCGCGCCGAACAGGCGCGGCGGCTCGAGGCCGCGATCGGCGGCGCGCGGGACCTTGCGGCGAAGGGCTCCTTCGAGCAAGCGGCGCGGGCGGCGGAAAAGGCGCTCGGGGAATTTCCGGGCAACGCGGACCTTACGGCGCTGCGCGCGGAGGCGCGGAAGCAGCAGCAGGAGAAGGAGCGGCGCGAGAATCTGGAGAAGCGGATTCGCGAGGTCAAGACCAAGATCACCCGCAACGAATTGACCGACGCGATCGAGTTGGCGCGGGAAACGATCGCGACGCTCGGGCCCGATACGAACGTGGCCGAACTGCTGCAGTCCGCCGAGGTCGAGCGGAAACAGCGGGCAAAGAAGAAAGAGCAGGATGAGAAAGTCGAGGACGCGCGGAGCCTGCTGGACGCCGGGAAAGTGTTTGAGGCGACGCAGATCATCGATCAGGCGCTCGCGACGCAACTGCTCGACGCGGCCGATCCGCGGGTGAAGACGATTCTGGTCGACGTCGAAAAGAAGAAGAAGGTGGACGCGGCGCGGACGCTGCTCGATTCGGGCAAGGTGTCGGAAGCGACGCAGATCATCGATCAGGCGCTGGCGACGCAACTGCTCGACGCGGCCGACCCTCGCGTGAAGACGATTCTGGTCGAGGTGGAAAAGAAGAAGCAGGAAATGGCCGCCGCGGCCCCGCCTGCGCCGGCCGTGCGCGAGCCGGAGAAGAAAGAGGAAGCGCCGTCGGCGACGGTGTTTTCGGCGACGAGCATTTCCGGCGCCGTTGTTCCGCCCGTCGAGACGAAACCGGCTCCTCCGCCTCCCGAGACGAAGGCCGCTCCGCCAGCCGAAACCAAGGCCAAGGCGAAAAGCGCCGCGCCGCCGGCTCCGGCGCCCGCAAAGGGGCGCGCGCCGGCCGTCGAACCGAAGCGAGAAGCGCCCAAGGCGCCAGAGAAGGAAGCGCGTCCCGCGGCGGCCGCCGAGCCGAAACGCGAGGCTGCCAAGGCGCCCCAAAAGGATGTGCGCCCTGCCGCCGCGGCCGCCGAGCCGCCGGCGAGCAAGAAAGGGCTTCTCATCGCCGTGGTGGGCATCGCGATTGCCGCCGCGGTGGGTGCGGGAATCTATTTCGAATCGAGTGGCGGAAAGACGACGGCCCCGGCGAGCGTGACACAGCCGGCGGCTACGGCGACGAACCCGGCGAGTCAGCCGGGCCCCGTAGCCGCGAATCCGCCGAGCGAGGCGCCGACAGCTTCCGCGCCGCCGGTGAAATCCGCCGAACAGCCGTCGAGCCAGCCGGCGGAAGAGGCACGGAAAGCTTCCGAACCGCGGTCAAAGCCGGAAGCGCCGAAGACGGCGAACAACAAGGTTGCCGCGCCGCCGGCCGTAAAGCCGGGGGCCAATGCCGCCGACCAGCTTCAGCAGTTGCTGAAGGTCTACAACGCCGGCACGGACGATCCCGCCGCGTTGCGCCAGCTTCAGGAACAATTTCGCGCGCTCGAAAAGGACGGCGGATCGGTCGGACGCGAGGCGCGGCTCTACGCCGAAGGGCGGATTCCCCGCGAATTGAAGGATCTGGAGGAGACGGCGGCGATGCCGCTCCCGCAGCAGCAGGCTCCGCAACAGAACGCCGCGCCCGCGGCTCCAACGCGACGTTTCCTGTGGGTAGTTTCGGTGGATTCGAGTTCGGCTGGCGGGGTGCAGATCCAAGAGCACCCGCTGCCGACGGCGCTTGTGGCCCAGGCGGCAGCGAAGCACGACCAGTTCCAACTAATGCTTTCGGTCAATGCGCAGGGGCGCGTGACGGGCGGGCGCGTGCTCTCGGGCGATCAGGGGCTGGGACGAAAGCTGGTGAGCGAAGCGGTAGGGAGCTGGCACTTCAGCGCGCCGGGGAACAACGCTTCCGTGAAGCTTTCGGTGCAGTTCTAAGCCGCATTTCCCTTTCTCTCAAGGTCGCTTGAGGCTTGTCCATCGCGCGAATCTCTCGCCCTTCTCGACCATGGCCTCTAGCACAGGCACTCCTGCCTGTGCATTTTCCCTCCTATTCCGCACGTCAATCGAGTGCACATGTAGCGCCGGCGTCCCGCCGGCGTTTTTGACCTTGCATCGAAGAAACCATTCGCCAGCGATTCACCGCCATCCTCATTTGTCACGGCGAGGCGAGGGTGCGGAACTGGCGGTGTTGCCTTGGGGCGATGCTGGCGTGGTCTTACTTCTGCTTGACGCTGACGGGATCCTTCCCGACAGAGTGCGTCGGGACTCACTTCGTTCGTCGCAAAGGGCTTCGCTCAGGATGACAGGGTTTTACCTCACGGTTCTAAAGCACATTTCTCAAAACGGGCGCATCGCCGGCGTCGCTGCGCGGCAAAAACCCCTCTCATCCTGAGCGAAGCGAAGGATCCCGAACGCTCCGAGGCAAAGTGGCCCACGAAGACTATCGAGGAATGTGAACCGCACCCATGGCTGCAGGTACCAATCCCCGCAGGAGTCTTCGATGCGGCGCGGGTCAGCGCGCGATTCGCGCGACGCACCCGACGCCCGAGAAAAATCCTGGTTGGAACGCGAATGGCGCGCCGTTCGTTTCCACCTGGAACTGGATGGTGACGGGCTGGCCGTTCGGCAGCGTCATCGGCTGACCGGACGTGGTGGGCGACCACTGGACGAGCCAGCCGGCGCCGGAGGGCCGGACGTGCGCAGCGGCGCCGAAGAAATGGAACACGGCCCACAAGCCCGAGAAATTCAGCAGGTTGAGTTCGGAGCCGCCGGAAAATTTCGCCGCCAGCGTGACGCCTTGCGCTCCGGTTCCGGGCCACAGGAACTGCATCGGTTTCTGGTCCTTGCCCTTGGAGGAGTAAGACGTGCCGTCAATGGTGAGCGTGAGGCTCTGAATGCCCTGGCTCGGAAACGGCGTCATCGTGAAGGCATACTGCGGCTGCTTGGCGCCGTTCGGGTAGAGCGCCTGTTGAATCTCCATGGCGCGGTTGAAGAAGCGCAGGAATTGCGGATCGAGATGGACCGGGCTGCTGGGCTTGGGGATGTAGCGCGAGCCTTCGGGGATCAGCAGATTCGTGAGCTTGGTCTGATAGAGCTGGGAGATGGCGCCGGAAGAGGGCGCGAAGAAGGCGTTCAGTTCGTCGAGCGTCGCGAGGCGCGCGCCGGAGGGATTGAACGGATAGGCGGCGCGCATGGCGTCGAACTGGGCGCAGAGGTCGCGGGCGTTGCCGGGACCAGCGGCTTTGAGGAAAGCCTGCGCCGAATCGATGGGCTCCTGCATGAGGCGCTGGACGGTCCGCTCGGTGTGGCCCTGCTGGTCGATCTTGAATTTCTGGGCGATCTGGAGCGTGGCGATTTTGGCCTGATTGGCGTTGTTGAGGCAGGAAGCGCGGACGGCGTCCTGCTGCGCGGCGGGCGTGGTCGCCACCTGGCTCAGGCAGGCCTGGAGCTGGAGCAGGGCATTGATGTAGCTGGTGTTCGAGGGCTGAACATACTGATCCTTGCACTGCGGCGGCACCACCTGCTGCACGGCCTGGAAGGCGTTCTGGATTTCGGGCGAGCCGACGGCGGTATTCTGCGAGACCTGGCAGAAGAAGAGCAGGAGCGGCGACTGGTTGCCGGAAAGGTCGAGCAGCTTTTTCGCGGCATCGTCGACGCTGGCGTAGCGCACGACGGCGGCGGCGTTCAGAAAATTGCGCCACTGTTGGATGTAATCGTTCTGATAAAGCGTCAGCAGATCCTGCTGGAGCTTGGCGTGGTCGATGCTTTGCCCCGCCTGCTTGCCTAGCACCCATTCCTCGCCGCTGAAATAGCGGTCGGAGTGCGCGATGGCGTCCTGCATGAAAGCGTAGCCGGACTTGGTGAAAGCGCCGGAGACTTCGCCGGGATCGCGGACCAGGGCTTCGGCTTGCGGGAAGGAATGGCGGAAATTGAAGGCCGGATTGGTTTTCGAGGCGCCGGAGAGCATGGCCTGGTAGATGCGCTGCGTGGCGCCGAATTCGCTCAGATAATTGCGGGCTCGGGTGACGGCGGCGGCGTCGTAATCGGCCGAGTAGGGATTCCGGGCCTTGAGCGCTTCGCAGTAGAAGTTGAACTGGCGCTCGGCGAGTTGGCTCTGCGGCTCGGCGACGGAGCGACCGGCAGCCCATTTTTCCATCAGGACCGGCGTGAGGAAGGAGCAGGAAGCCTTGTCGGAATCGGCGGTGGTGACGAGATAGGCCTTCAGCGTGTTGTAGACGGGCGAATAGGCATCTCCCTGGCCGGGCGTGAGCGGAAGCTGCGCGAGCGACTGCCGCATGGCGTCCTGCGTCGAGGCCAGCAGGAGCTGGTGAAACCGGCGGAAGTAGACCGCGAGGCCGGCCTCGCGGACGCGATCGCCCATGTAGAGTCCCCAGCGGAGGTGAAGCGGCGGGCCGTCCTTGGCATAGCCGTTGAGTTCGCCGAGTGATTGGCGGAGCGCGTCGAGGCGCTGGAGCTGATCCTGCGATGCGAGCTGCGATGAGGGCACGGGGCTGAACTGGATGGCGCGGGCGGTGGTTTCGACGCGCGATGCGAGCGCGTGATTGCCGAAGAAAGAGATCAGGAAGCCGGCGATCAGGACGATGCCGGCGGCAGCGGCGGTGGCGAGAAGCGCGCGGCGCCAGAAACTCACTTTGGTGCTGGCGGCGCTCGCGCCGAGCGCGGCGGTGTCTTTCAGGAGAACGTCGCTGAACACGTGGCCGAGGAAAAGCCACTGCGGCACCTGGCGCATTTCCGGCGCGCCGGGAGTGAGCGTCGCTCCGGCCCAATCGGCGGAACTCGTGGCCGTGGCCATGTCCTCGGGGCGGAGGATGGTCGTGGCGCTGGTCGAAATGCTCGGCGCCGGCTGCAGCATGGTTTTCGTGGCGATGATCGTGCCGGACGGCGTCGCGTTGGGCGTCACCATGCGCATGCCGGTGAAATAGAAGCCGCGGAGAAACGGCGCGGCGCGCAGATGGCTGGGGCGGCACAGGTCGACCAGGAACTGAACCGCGGGACGGCTCAGCTTCCGGAACTGCCGCGGAAATTCGTAAATCCCGGGAAGTTTTCCGGGCGCCGCGTCGCGCGAGAGCAGTCCCGGCCGGCAATCGGCGAGCGAGGAACAGATTCCGTTGAACGCATCGGTGAGCCTGCGGGTTTCCTGCTCGGCGTAAACGCCGGACTGCGCGACGGCGACCACCGGCAGCGTGGCGCCGATGACCTCGGCGGCTTCGTCGTTCGTCAGGCTGGCGGCGAACTCCTCGAAGAAGGGGATGCGGTCGAGTTTGTTGAAGAAGACGTAGACGGGGAAGCTGGCGCCGAGTTGCTGCGACATCTCCTCGAGCTTCGAGCGCAGCGCCCGTGCCGAGCCGGTGATGGCGTCGAGATCCTTCGCCTTGGCAAGCTTCTCGCAATCGAAACAGACGATGGCCGCGCGTGGCGCCCGGTTCTTGCCGCCGAAAATCGCCCGCAGCCGCCCCGGAGCCAGGCGCTGGATGAGCCGCACCCACGGACGGGATTCCCCGGCCAGCTTGCCGCCGGCTTCGACGAAGAGCGTCTTGCGCGCGAACCAGATATTGACGGCCGGGGTCGGGACGACCGCGCCGTCCTGATAGACGTGCCCGGCCAGAAGCTCCGGTTCGAGGCCGCTGAAGACGATGTCGCTGGTTTTGCCGGAGCCGCTTTCCCCCAGAACGAAAAACGCGGGCAGGTTGGAAAGCTTGAAACCGCGGCCGAGGTGCGAGGAGGCGATCTTCGCGGCCGCCTCGTGGATCAGGCGGTCGATATCGTCGGGAGCGGCCGAAGCGCCCCCGGCCGGCGCGCCCTGGCCCTCCTGCGCCTTCGCGGCGTGAGCCTTTTTCCTGCGCTCAATCAGCCACCAGACAGCGAGCACCACGAGCGCGCCGATCACCAACACGCCCATGCGCACCAGCCACAGGCTGACGCCGGTGAGTTTCGAAACGGTTCCGAGGAACCAGGCTACGAGGAGCACGACCACGATCCCCGCGCTGTAGCTGAGCGTAGTCTTGGGTGATGTCATCCGTATGTCCTAACCGAGTTTCAAACCGGCCAGCGCGTTCAAGCCGGCGACGCCGCTGCCGAGAATCCATCGAAAACTGATGAAGAGAATCGCCGCGAGCACGAGGCAGATTCCCGCCGTCCACACGAGACGGCGAATCCAGGGATCGCTGCCGCTCACGGCCACCGCGCCGGCCGGCAGTTGCCAGGCGGGCGAAAAACCGGGAAGCGGGCCGCGGATGCGGCGAATCTTGCCGGCGACCGAATCGACGATCGGGCGCAGCGCTTCCTGGCCGGTCAATCCGTAGCGGCCCTTGTAGCCGAGCAGCAGGCACAACAGGTAGACCTCGAGCAGATCGGCAAGATCCTGGTTGTCGGGGCGCGTGATGAGGCGCTCGAGATTCTGGAAGAAGATCTCTCCGGCGAGCTGATTGCCGTACATCTCTTCCTGCAGCGGCATCCGCGACCAATCGGCAAAGGCGATATTGGTGGAATTGAGCACCGACTCGTCGAGGAACGCCACGACGGCGAAGGTGGCTGGGCGTATATCGTTCGGCATGTAGCCCTTGGTGAGGGCGTCCTTTTCCGCGCGCTTGAGCGCGGCTTTCATGTCCATGCGGAATTTCTGGGCGTCGGTGACCGGTTGGCGGCTGGCGCGGATGCGAACGATGACGGTGAGAATTTCCTGGAAGAGAAACGCGAGATTTTCCGGCCGCCGCGGACCGGAGGAAGCCTCCGGCGGCTGAAGATTGGTCGAGCCAAAAAGAGTTGCTCCCATCGTTGCCTGCCTGTCAGTCGAGAATGATGGCTAGTTCCAGTTCCGGGTTCGGAATTTCGCCCGGAATGTAAATCCCCACCTTGCGCGTCTGGACAATGTGTTCCCAGCACGAGCCGGCGCGGCTGACGCCGAAATACTGATACTCGACGCGCGGCGCGATCGCCGACGGCGGCACGGGAAGGTGCGTGAGGCTGAGGCCGGGCAAGGCGGTTTTGACGAGTTCGGGCAGCAATTCGCCCGAGCAGATTTTCACCAGGCGCGGCGCTCGCGAGATCAATTCCGCCTCGCCGATGTCGGAATGGAGCGCGAAAATCCAGCGGGCGCGATCGAGGCTCCGCTGGTCGGTGATCTCTCCCTCGTAGAGGTAGCGGCCGACGGGCCGCAGCGGCACGGAGATATAGCTCGTCGGCACGACGAGTTCGAGATGGGCGCGGATATGCTCGTCGAGCGCCTGAAAGCAGCGGTCGAGCTGAAGATGGTCGTAGAGCGGCAGCGTTTGTGGATGCGAGTCCAGACCGAAGGTGCAGAGGCCGCCGGCAAGCCGCGCCATTTCGGTGTAAAGCTGCTCGGGATGTGCGCGCTGGGAGAGATAGAGATGGCGGAGCACGGCGAGGCTCGCGTTCACGGTGTGGACGAACCAGAACGCGGCGATGTCCTGGGAGGAAAAGCCGGCCTGGAATTTCGATGAGCCGCGGCGGGCGAGCGAGAGCGACGCGCTCTTTTCGTCGAGAATCTCGACGAGGCGCCGCAGGATCACCGTCAGGCGCTCGCTGGCGCCGATCTGCAGGCAGGGCGGGATGAAGGCGGGATCGTAGATCAGGTGGCCGGTGCCGTCGCGCGATACGCGGGCGATGGGCAGCGTCACGCAGCCCTCGGCGTCTTCCTGTTCGAAAAGGAAGCGGATGTTCTTTCGGCCCAGGCGCACCGGCTTCTCGTCGAGTCCGGTGGTTTCGTCGTAGAGGAGATGCTCCTCGGCGGTGTAGCGAAGGCCGTCGGAATTTTCCTCCGGAGTCATCGCGCAATTCGGGCCGTTTTCCCGCCGGCGGGGCACGGCCAGCAGCACCGTCACCGATTCACGCGTGGGCGGAAAATGGTCGCCGATTTCGCGCGGCGCGGGCAGCGGATCGAAATCGGGCATGTGGAAAGCCAGGCCGTCGGGGAACAGGCCGCGCGCGTGCACCAGCGCCACGGTTCCATTGCGCAGGGCCTCAGGGTCGAGTTCCTGGCCCACGAGCCCGCTCGGCTCGAACCAGAGGCTCGCGGTGGAAAACTGAACCAGATCCTCGAAAGCGCGATTCTGCGCCTGAAAATGGTGTGGGCCGAGATACATACCTTCGAACCACGCTATGCGGGAAAGATGTTTCATAGAGGCGGTCTACCCTATCCCACTTGCTGCAAAACGCGCAGCCATGCGAATCGCGGAGGGCTTACTATGGCGATTGCCATAATGGATGTCAAGCAGCGCAAGTCCCTACCTGTGCCGTGAGTTACAAGCGATCCATCCCGCAAGGACGGCGGCCCGGCACGCGCCGCTTCCTCGGGCCGGGGTATCAGGTGGCCTGGGGCAGCAGAACGATGAGTTCGAGCTGCGGATTCTTGATGTCGCCCGGGACGTAGGCCGCGAGGCTGCGCGCCTTGCCGACGCCATCCCAGGCCGCCCCCGACTGATTCAGGCTGAAATACTGATAGTTGAGCTTCACGGGGATGGCGGCGGGCGGCTTGGGCGCGTGGGTGAGCTTGATGCCAGGGATGGCCTGGCGCACGAGTTGCTCGACCTGCGTCGCGGAGCCGACCTTGATCAGCGTGGGCGCCTTCTTGATCAGCTCGGCCTGATCCATTTCCGCCGTGATCGCCAGATACATCCGCGTGCCGACCAGGTATTTGTCGTCATCGAGCAGCGTGGCGTAGATGGACGGCTGCGCGAGCTTGAGAGGCAGCGCGACGAAATTGCTGGGCACGACGGTTTCGAGCAGCGTGCGCAGCTTCTCGTCGAGATCGGAGAAGCAGCCGCTCAGGTCGTCGTGACTATAGAGCGGAAGATCCCGCGGCTGAATGTTCAGCGAGAATGTGGTCAGCGCGCCGGCGAGGCCGATGAGCGTGCTGAAGACGCGCTCGGGATGGCCGCGACGGGTCTCGTGGATGTGGCGCAGGAGCGGCAGGTAGCTGTTGACGGTGTAGAGGAGCCAGAAATTGGCCACGTCGGCGGCGGTGAAATCGGCCAGGCTCTGGCTGCGCTGGCGGCGGCCGCCGGCCAGGATGCTGCTCTTGGCGGCAAGAATTTCCACCAGGCGGCGCAGGATCGAAAGCAGATGATCGCTGGCGGCGACGTCGATGAGCGGGGGCACGAAGCTCGGATCGATCTGAAAGGTGCCCGCGGCGGTGCGCTTCACGCGGGCGACGCGCAGCGCCGAGCAGCCCTCGCGAGATTCAGCTTCGGTGAGCAGGCGGAAATTCTTGCGAGCGATCTGAATCGGCTTTTCGTTCAGGCCGGTATTTTCGTCGCGCAGCGTTTCGACCTCGGCCTGATAGCGCGCGTCGGCGCCGCGGCTCTTCACCGCTATGTTCAGTCCGCGTTCGCGGTAATGCGGAATCGCCAGGTAGACGTCCAGCGTTTGCTGGTCCGGCTCAAAAAATGGAACGAAGGGCTTGGGCGGCGGGCCGGGATCGGAATCGGGAATCTCGAACGGCAGGCCGTCGGGAAAGATCCCGGCGGCGCGCGAGATGGCGAGGTTGCCTTCGCCCAGCGCTTCCTCGTTGAAGAGCAGTTCGTGAAAACCCCAGGGGCGGAAACTCAGCGCCTCCAGGCGGAATTCGAGCGTGCTCTCGATGAAGCGTTCCTGCGCCTGCAAATGCTGCGGGGTGAGGAAGGTACCTTTTGCCCAGATGACCGGCTGAAGCTGGCGCATAGCGCCTCAAGCTACAAGACTGCCGAATGACTGTCAAAGAGAAATTGCCCGCGCCGGCCGCCGGCGATGCGAGCGAGGCATCAAGGGGCGGAGGGCGGCAAGAAACGGCACGAAGCGGCGGAAGGAGGGTGGACTTTTGCCACTCGCCGACGGATAGTAGCGCAGCGCGGCGCAAGCCGCCCCGTGCGCCCGGCGCCCGGCAGGAAACGAACCGGCTCACGATCGATATCCACCGGAGCTGAGGGAACGAAGGAGCGAAATTCCATGCCTAAACCTTTCGATTTTGGCGAAATCAACCTCGACGTGACCGCCGGCGCGAACGCCGCGGCCGGCACGCCCGATTCCGAAACCCCTTTCCGGATGGCCGTGCTGGGAGATTTCAGCGGGCGCGGGAACCGTGGCGTGCGCGAGACCGGCGCGAAGCTGGCCGGCCGCCGGGCCGTTCTGGTGGATCGCGACAATTTCGACGAAGTGCTTGCCAAATTCGCGCCGGAGATTCGCCTTCCGGTCGGCAGCGAGGGCGCGATGGAGAGCCTGCGGTTCGCCGAACTCGACGATTTCTTGCCCGACCGCCTTTTCGGGCAGGTGGGGATGTTCGGCCGCCTGCGCGAGCTTCGGCTTCGCCTGGAGGATCCGGCTACGTTTGCCGCGGCTGCGGCGGAACTTGGGCTTGGCGGGCGCTCCGAGGGCGGTGGAAAACCTGCCCCGGCCGCGCAGCCGAGCACTCCTGCTCCCAGCCCGGAGCGCCTTGCGGGCGGCAGCCTGCTCGACCAGATGGTCGAGCAAACCGAAGCGCGCGGGGGCGAGGCGCGGCCCTCCCGCGCTCCCGACGAACTTCAGGAATTCGTGCGGCGGGTGACCGAACCGCATCTGGTGGCGGCGAGCGATCCGCGGCAGGCGGAAGTGCTTGGCTTGGTCGACAAGGCCATTGGCGCTCAGATGTGCGCGCTGCTGCATGTGCCGGATTTGCAGGCGCTCGAAGCGGCCTGGCGCGCCGTTTTCTTTCTGGTGCGGCGGATGGAAACCGGCTCGCAACTGAAGCTCTACCTGATCGACGTTTCGAAAGAGGAATTGGCCGCCGACCTGGGCGCGGGCGGCGATTTGAGCGATAGCGGGCTTTACCGTTTGCTCGTCGAGAAGAGCGTTGGAACGCCGGGCGCGGAGCCTTGGGCGGTGATTGCCGGAAACTACACGTTTGGGCTGGGCCGCGCCGATGCCGAGCTGGTCGGGCGTCTCGGAAAAATTGCCGCTGCGGCCGGCGCGCCGTTTCTTGCGGCGGCCGAGCCGGCGCTGGTTGGCTGCGCGTCGTTCGGTGAAAGCCCCAGCCCGCGCGATTGGCGCCTCGAGCCTTCGGCCGAAGACGCGCAGGCGTGGGCTGCCGTGCGCGGGCTTCCGGAAGCCTCGTCCGTCGGACTGCTGCTGCCGCGGTTTCTCTTGCGGCTGCCCTACGGCAAGGAAACTCGGGCGGTGGAAACGTTCGCGTTCGAGGAGATAGCGCAGGAGCCGGCACATGAGGCCTATCTGTGGGGCAATCCGGCGTTTGCCGCGGCGCTGCTGCTGGCGCAAACGTTCAGCGAAGAGGAATGGGAGATGCGGCCGGGAGCGGTGGCCGCGATCGACGGGCTGCCGCTGCACGTCTACGAGCGCGACGGCGAATCTGAGCTGAAACCCTGCGCCGAAGCCCTGCTCACCGAAGACGCCGCCGAGCGTATCCTGGAAAGCGGGCTAATGCCGCTCGTCTCGCTCAAGGGGCAGGACATTGTGCGGCTGGTTAGGTTTCAGTCGATCGCGCAGCCGCCGCGGCCGCTCGCGGGCCGCTGGACGGGTCAATAGCAGGGCCGGCGGTGTTCCGGATTCCCCGCGCGGCGCCTCAGACAGAGCCGATCGAACGAAAATCCGGTTCACCTTGAACACCCCGTAGTGTATAAGTGTCGCCGCCGATTGCCGTAGTTCACGCAGATCTTTGGGAGACAGCAAGATGAAGAATATTCCGACTTACAAGGACTGGCTGGAAAAGACGGCTGTAACGGGGAAGCCGAGAAGTCAGGCCCTCAAGGAGATCGACAACGCGATCAAGAACTACGAAACGTGGAAGAAATCCCTGATATCCGGCACCCCTGCCAAGGAAGCTGAGGAAAAGAAGCTCGTTCCGATCAAGGTCGCACTGAGGAACTGGCAGAGCATAAAGGGTGACTGGGTCCACAGCGACCGGAACAAGACGCACATAGTCGCACAACTCGATTTCCAGCTTTCAGATATCCAGTTCGGAACCGCTTTGGCGACTGACGAGGAGAAAAAAGCCTGGAGATACCTGACCCAGGAGCGCCAGAAAGCGATCGTTACGCTTTTCAAGGGAAAGGAAGTGACTTTCAAGCTCTCGAATTTGAAGGGCGATCTGAACGCCCTGAACGGCCGCTTGAGCGCTCCCAATCCCGCCAGGGATGCCCTATGGAATGAGAACCCCCTCTATGATGACAAGGTCGAATGGCACAAGAATCCACTCTATGATCCCCTGAAAGCCAAGCCCGCCGCCCCTCCCGCGCCCGACCGCTACGGCCGTCCGGTCCCACCTGCCAAGAAGATCCAACCCATCGGTATGGGTATGGGCAAAGACGGGAATTTCACGATGAAGGCGCCGAGCCTGAGCGGGGTGCCGAGGTCCCCGGAACAGGCCAAGGCGTGGGCCCAAGAGAAGGCAGAGAGCATCATCAAACAAATTTTCAACGTGTCAACCCTGACGATGCTGGGCTCGCTGACCAACGTCGTTTTGAGCATCGTCAAATTGGCCCTCCTCGACATCGCGCCTCTCATCGGGCACATCAAAGACGGCGTAGGAATGGTGAATGGAATCGTCAAAACGGCCCAAAGTTTCTATAAGGCGCACAACATATGCCAGAAACAATACGTGATCGACCTCGGCAACCCAGAACGCCGCCTTCCAGGCGCTCAGAACCCTCCTGCTTGAGGAAGCGAGGAACGCCACCATTGAACTGGGCATGGATGCCGCAGCCTTCGGGGCCAAGACCGCGCTGGCCGCTGCCGACCTGGGATCGGTCAGCCAGATTGCCGTCGGGCTGGTTAAGGCCTTTGCGGAGGTCATTTTCAAGGTCACCTTGCTTGCGGTCGAGTTCAGCGCCACGAAGGAGGCCAACAAGCTGTTGGAAGAAGGCAAGCTGGATATCCGGCTGTTTGAAACCTACCCGCTGTTGGGCTGCTACTTTCTCCGGTGCGCCGACCTTAGCACCATCATCCCGATCGATTGCTTCGGGATGCCGGGGTGGATGGATGCGATCGAAAGGATGAAGAAGAAGGGGTACGACGATATCCGCGAGTCTGCCGAGGATTTCATCAAGAAATCTCCCTGGCAAATCGCGGGCATGCCCAAGACTCCCCAGGAAGCGGAACTCAGCTGGCGAAAGATCGTGGGCGAAGCCATCAGCATAGGCGGTATTGCCGTCGAGGGCGTTGAAGGGAAAGATCTGGCAGGATAAAGGAGGCTCGGCGTCGGCCTCACGGGCTCGTTGGCTTTTGCCGATCTCGTCAGCGGCCGGATTTCCAACCGATCCACGCCATCTGTCGTCTGCGGCTCGAGCCCAGAGAGTTCACGCCGCGCGAGACCCTAACCTTCGAGCAGGCCGCACTCGCGAAGCAGGCTGTCGTTTCGCTCGATGTTGGGGATGAGGACGACGCCGCCCGAACGAACCCTGCCCGCCCAGCGCGTGGCTTCGTCCTCGCTGATGCGAATCTCTGCCAGGAAAGCGACAAGGTCGTCGTAGGTGGTCACACTGACCGTTTTCGTATTCAGCCGCCCGGAGTACGGCACGAAGGCGATCTCGAAATGAGCGGGCGCGCCCTCGGCTCCCGTAACGCCGGTGATGCGAATATTGCCGATCAGTTTTGCCATAGAAAGACAGCCCCCCGTTTCGGCTCTGTCCGGGTGATGCCGATGTGTCCGGCCCCGATGAGGCGGCGAATCCCGGGGGGATTATGTAAGCGCGGTTATCCGGGAGTCAAGCGTTTCGCTTCTCACCAAACCAGAAAACCAAACTCGATCAGCTTGCGTGAGACGTCCAGGCATTCCTTCCTCACGCGCTCGGGCGCGGCGTCGACCTTGGGGATCAGCGCGCCGATCACTTCGCCAAGGGTGCGCGAGCCGTTCAAGGTATTCAGGAATTCGGCGACCAGCGGCTGAATCCCGACCGAAGAGGAAAATCCGCGAACCAGCTTCAGGGTAAGCGGGCTGGGCTTCCAGCCTTCCGCGGACGGCTCGAAAATCCGTTCGAGACGAGCATGGGGAGAAAGCATCGGCCTGACCTGGAGCATTTGCTCGTCGGTCGCGTGGGCGGCCAGGAAATCGCGGGCGGCGAAGCGGCGTTCGATGGTGTCGCCGAAGGGCTCGCGTGGCGCGTCGGTGATGTCTTCCATGAGCACCCAGTTTTTGCCGGGGCGCAGGCGCATGGCAACCAGGCCTTTGTGAATCGCCTCGACGCGGCGCTGGCGGTAGTAGGCCATGTATTCGTCGTAGAGCCGGGCGTCGTGCTCGGTGGAATTGCTGACTTCGCTGATCCGCTGTTGCGCGTATTCGGAGGGATCGACGGTGCTGCCCTTCAGCACCCAACCGTCGCATCCGTTGCCCTGAAACCATTCGCCCACGCGCTCGTGCCAGTCCTGGCCGGTGACCTGGACCCATTCGCAAAGCATCTGAAAATAGCCGCCGGGCTCGAGATGGGCCGGCGCCTGCTTGACCAGGTGGCGGCAAAGCTGGTCCAGCTCCATCGAGTTGTCGCAGAACAGGAATTCCGCGCCGGGAGTGATGAAAAACGGGGGATTGCTGAAGATCAGGTCGAATTTGCGTCCGGCAACGGGCGTGAAGCCGTCGCCGGCGAGGCATTCGACGTTCTCGACGCCGTTCAGGCGCGCATTGAAGCGGGCAAAGGCCACCGCCTGGGGATTCAGATCGGTCGCCACCACCTTCTCGCTGTGGGTGGCCGCCTGCAGAGCCAGGATGCCCGTACCCGTGCCGAGGTCGAGCGTCTCGGCGCGAGGGGCGGCGGATGGTGTATCGGAGCAGCAGGCGCGTCGTTGGGTTGGGCCAGAGAACCACCTCTGGATCGCCAGCGTCAATCCGGGAGGTATGGTGCGAAGCCACCAGAAAGCCTTCGAAGGGGACCAGCATGACCTCCGCGGATAGCCGCGTGGTTTCCCGCCGCAGCAGGCCGCACTCGACAAGCAGATCGACGATCGCGGCGGGCACAAAGCGCTCGACGGCTGAGGCTTCCTGGGAAACGCCAATCCAGAACCAGCGGAGGAGGATATTCAGGAGTCCGGGTTCCCGGGTGTGGTCGAGCAATCGGGGGACATTCCGCAGTCGAACTGAAGGCAACTCGACAAGGCCGAGCGCCTTGCCGAGATTTTCCTCGGTGTAGCCCGCCTCGGTAAAGAACTGGCGCAGGCGTTCGGCATGGGCCGGGGAAGCCAGTTCAGGCAACGGAATCACCGCGTGGGGAAAATGTCACGTTTTCGGCCTCTCCGAGAACGAGCTTTTGATGCCGGGGACGTTCCTGACGGAAACGGGTCAGGTTACCTTACTTCGGCCGAAAGCACCACCGGGGGGCTGATTCCCGCGTTTTCTTTCGCTTTTCGAGCGCCCGGTGCAGGGTCAAAAGCCTGCCACAGCTGGCCTTGACGGACGCGCAAGAGCAAAAGGCAGAGGAGAAACCCAGAGTCCACGGAGAAAAAGCGGAGATCGCGGAGGAAACAGTCCTAGTTTGGGGGTACAGCTGGCCGGAAACGGGAGGTACCAAAACTGAAAATTAATTTTCCCTGCATAACGCCGGGAAATCTTGACACTCTCTCGAACGTTATGATACTACGACTGCGCACAAAGCATAGCGTGGGGGAGCGCTGCTCGAATTCCGACGTTTCGGCGCCGAGATTTGTTCCAACGGCGGATTGTCTTCCAAATTTTCTCCACGCCTGCTTGCCGCAGGGTAGCTCTGACGCCGACACGGGCTGCACCCAAGCGTTTCGAATCATCCGTTGAGCAAGACCCGAGGTAAGGAAGGGAGATTTCATGGCTAGACAAAGCGCGCAGCACAAGCTGGACCGAGTGCGTCCGCCCCGCGTGCAAATCACTTACGACGTCGAGGTGGGCGGCGCGATCGAGATCAAGGAACTGCCATTCGTCGTGGGAGTGCTCGGGGATTTCACCGGCAACCCGGAACAGCCGCTGCCGAGGCTGAAGGACCGCAAATTCGTCGAGGTGAATCCCGGATAATTTCGACACCGTGCTCGAGGGAATGAAGCCGCATCTCTCCTTTTCCGTGGAAAACAAGCTCAGCGAGGATCCCGACGCTCCGCAGCTGAAAGTCGATCTGCAAATTCCGCAAGATTGGACGATTTCGAGCCGGCCAACGTGGCCAAGCAGGTCAAGCCGCTGAAGGAGATGCTGGATCTGCGCACCCGTCTGTCCGACCTGCGCGGCTCGCTGCAGGGCAACGACAAGCTGGAAGAGTTGCTGCTGGAAGCGGTGGGCAACACCGAAAAGCTGGACAAGCTGAAGGGCGAAATCGGAAGCCCGGAGAAGGAGGGTCCAATGGCTGAGGCAGTCGCAAATCGCAAGGCGCGGCTCAGCAGGCAGGCCAGCCGAAGCCGAGGAATCGAGCCTGCTCGACCAGATTGTCGAGCAGGGCCGGTTTGGCAAAGGATGTCGGCGCCGCGCGAGCGCGGCAAGGACCTGGTGAAGGAGTTCGTCGCCCAGGTGCTCGAAGGCTCGATGACGGTCGCCAAAGATGCCGAGATGATGATCAATGCGCGCATCGCGCAGATCGATCACCTGCTTTCCCTCCAGTTGAACGAGATCCTGCATCACCCGCAGTTCCAGAAGCTGGAAGGCTCGCTGGCGCGGGCTGAAGTACCTGATGGATCAACAGCGAGACCGGCGATGGGCTGAAGATCCGGGTGCTCAACGCCACCAAGAAAGAACTGCTGCGCGACATCGAGAAGGCGCCGGAGTTCGACCAGAGCGCGCTGTTCAAGAAGATCTACGAAGAAGAGTACGGCGTCTTCGGCGGCGCTCCCTTCGGCGCGCTGATCGGCGACTACGAATTCGGCAAGCACCCGGAGGACATGGCCCTGCTCGAAGGCATCTCGCACATCGCGGCCCAGGCGCACGCGCCGTTCGTCAGCGCGGCCGCGTCCGAGTCTGCTCAACCTCGAGAGCTTCACGTCAGCTGGACGCTCCGCGCGATCTGGCCAAGATTTTCGACAGCACCGAATACGCCAAGTGGAAGTCGTTCCGGCAGAGCGAGGATTCGCGCTATGTCGCGCTGACGCCTGCCGCGCACCCTGGCGCGTCTGCCCTACGGGGAAGACACCAAGCCGATCGACGAGTTCCGCTATGAAGAGCACGTGGACGGCACCGACCACTCCAAGTATCTGTGGATGAATGCGGCCTATGCGCTGGGCACCAGGATGACGCAATCCTATCGCGCTGTATGGCATGTGCGTGGCCATGCGCGGCGTGGAAGGCGGCGGACTGGTGGAAGGCCTGCCGGCCCACAACTTCTCCACCGACGAGGGCGACATCGCACTGAAGTGCCCCACCGAAGTGCCCATCACCGACCGCCGCGAAAAAGAGCTGGCGGACCTCGGCTTCGTGCCGCTGGTGCACTGCAAGGGCACCGACTACGCGGCGTTCTTCAGCGTGCAGAGCTGCCAGAAGCCGAAGGTGTACGACACCGACTCGGCCAACGCCAACGCCCGGCTGTCGACGCAGCTGCCCTACATCATGGCGGTCTCGCGGTTCGCGCACTATCTGAAGGCGATGATGCGCGACAAGATCGGCAGCTTCATGTCGCGCGAAGAAGCGGAGACGCTTCCTGAACCGCTGGATCACGAAGTATGTGACTCCGGACGATTCGGCTTCGCCGGCGACCAAGGCCGAGCGGCCGCTGCGCGAAGCGCGCATCGAGGTGACGTGAGGTTGCCGGGCAAGCCGGGCGTCTACCGCGCCGTTGCTTTCCTGCGTCCCCACTTCCAACTCGACGAACTCACGGTTTCTCTGCGGCTGGTGGCGGAACTGCCCGCGGCAGCGAAGTAAACCCGAAGTATTCGCTTGTCCTGGACATGGGCGGTCGGCATGTCTGCCGTCCTCGATGCCAAGCAGCTAGAACGCAAACTCTGAAAGGAGATCGCAAATGGCAGTGAACGCGTATCTGATCATCGACGGCCGTCCTGGACCCAGCACCAGCAAGAAGGACGCAATCGATATTCTTTCCTTCAGCTTTGGCGCCAGCAGACAGCCGTCATCGGTGCCGGGTCGTCTGGCGGAGAAGCTCGCGCTGGCCGCGCCAACGTGGGCGATGTGACCATCATGAAGGTGGTCGACAAGACTTCACCTCTGCTGTTTGACGATTGCGTCACCGGCAATTATCTGAAAAAGGTCGATATCATCTACGACAAGCCGATGGGCGACAAACAGGAAGATTACTTCAAGATCCACATGGAAGACGCCCTGATCACCTCCATCCAGCTTTCCGGTTCGAGCGAGAATCCCGTGGAGTCGATCAGCTTCGCTTTCAGCAAGATCAAGGTCAGCTACAACCCCGAGGAGGACAGGACGCTTTGAAGGGCTTCATCGACAAGGGCTTCGACGTACTCAAGCTGAAGCCGTGGTAACGGCGGGCAAGCAGGAAGACGGTGCCAGTAACCGCCAAAGAACTGTTCAAGGCAGGGAAGGTGCGGGAAGCCGTCCAGGGGCTCACGGCGTATTTGCGCGAGCATCCCTCCGACACGCCTCAACGCACCTTCCTGTTCGAGCTGCTTTGCTTCGCGGGCGAATATGACCGCGCGGAAAAGCAGCTCGCCGTGCTGGCCAGCGGCAGCGTGGAAGAAGAAACCGGCGCAATCGTCTACTACGCGGCACTGCATGCGGAGAAGACGCGGCACGAGCTTTTCGAAAAGCAGGATTTCCCCGACGGAACCGGCCAATTCGCCTCCGGAGCGAGCTGAACGGAAAACCCTTCACCGACTTGCGCGATGCCGATCCGGACATCGGCGCGCGGCTCGAGGTGTTCGCCGCCGGGCGCCTATGTATGGATTCCTTTCGAGCACATCGCTTCGCTCGAAATGGGACCGCCGCAGCGGCTGCGCGACACACTGTGGGCTCCGGCACTGGTGCGGGCGGCGCCATCGTTTCAAGGGAATGGATCTGGAGAAGTGCTGATTCCGGCGATCTATCCATTTTCCTGGAAGCATCCGGACGAAGCGGTCTGGCTTGGGCAGAATCACGGAGTGGGCGGCTGACGACGAGGGGCGCGAGTACCCCTCGGGCCAGAAGATGCTGCTGGTGGACGGCGAGGAATTTCCGTTCCTTGAAGTTCGGTCGTTGACATTTGCCCAGCCTGCAGATGCGGCCATCTCAGCAGGAAAGCTGAGCTAATCAGGGGCAGCCATTATGCCACTTCGCGAAGATATCCTGACTCCCATTCCCGGTGAGAATCCCAGCGGCATCGATCTCCGCTACGACAACAAGCTTCTCATCTACGACAAGATCAAGGAGGCTCGCCGCCAGGACGACGACCTGGCACAAGGCGACTGGCAGACGAGCGGAAGACCGCCAACTATCCGCTGGTCATCAAGCTGGCGCAGGAGACGCTCGCGACAGTGTCGAAAGACCTGCAACTGGCGGCGTGGCTCACCGAGGCCCTGCTGCGCACCGAGAGCTTCTCCGGCCTTCGCCAGGGACTCGATCTCTGCCTACGGACTGTTGACGCAATTTCTGGGACACAGTCTATCCGGTCGATCGAGGACGGCGACCGCGAACTGCGCGCCGCGCCCTCTCCTGGATGGGCTCGATGCTCGATCTTCCGTTGCGTTCAACGCCCCTGGTCACCGCCGGGTACTCACTGGCTGAACTATAAGGATTCGCGGACCGTCGGCTACGAAGAGCAGGCCAAGACGACAAGGAGAAGAAGACGCGGGCAGAGCAAGATCGACGAAGGCAAGCTGGCGCCGGAAGTCTTCGACAAGGCCTTCGCCGAGACGCCGAAGGCCTTCTATCGCCAAGGCGGAGAAGGACCTGGATGCCTGCCTCGCGACGCTCGCAAGCCTCGATGAGTCTGACCACGAAAAATGCGAGCGACGATCGCTCCTTCCTTCGGCAAGCTGAAGGACGCGAATCGACGGAAGTTCGGCAGGTTGTCCACACGCTGCTCGAAAAGAAGCGCGAGAACGAGCCCGATCCCGTCGAGGAAATCCCGGTCGAAACGGCCGCGGAGGGAGAGGCCGCCGAGGGCGGCGCGGCCCGGCCCGCTTCCGGCGTGGCGAGCATCACGATCTCGGTGATGACCAGCTCGGAGCCGCGCCGACCGCCGCGAGGCGATCGCCAGCGTGGCGAAAGCGGCCGCGTTCCTGCGCAAGCGCGAGCCGAAAAGCCCGGCTCCCTACCTGATGATGCGCGGTCTGCGCTGGGGAGAATTGCGCTCCGCCGCACAGCTTTCCGATCCGCACCCTGCTCGAGGCGCCCACGACCGAGCTTGCGCCAGCAGCTGAAGCGGCTCGCGCTGGCGAGGAAGTGGAGCGAGTTGCTGGAGATGGCCGAGAACGCCATGTCGCTGCCCTGCAGCCGCGCCTGGCTCGACCTGCAGCGGCTGGTGGTGGCGGCGTGCGATGCCCTCGGAAGCGACTACGCTCCGATCGCCGCCGCGATCCGTTCCGAACTCTGCGCACTGCTCAACGACGTGCCCGAACTGCTCGACGCCAATCTGCTCGACGATACGCCGGCCGCCAACAACGAAACGCGCGCTTGGCTCAAGGGGCTGCGTCAGCCGGCGTCCGCCGCCGCGCAGCCCGACGGAGCCGATCCGGCCGCCGATCCCGCCGCCGGCGAACCGGCGCCGACCGGTGCCGCGTCCGTGGCGCCGACCGCGTCGCGCGGCTGGCCGGCCAAGGCCGTCGACGGCTGCGTGCTGGCGGAACAGGCATTGCAGGCGGGCCAATTCGAGAAAGCGGTCGAAATCATGAGCCAGGAGATTGCGCGGCAAAGCTCGGGCCGCGGGCGCTTCCTGCGGACGATGCAACTGGTGGAGATCTGCGTAGCTGCCGGAAAAGACTCGATGGCGCAACCGTTTCTGGACGACGTGATCGCGGCGATGGAAGCGCATAGCCTGGACGACTGGGAAGACAAGGAAATGGTGGCCGCGGCGCTGGTGACGGTGATGAACGTCAGCGCCAAGGTCAGGGACGACGCGGGCGCAAGCCAGCAGCTCTTCGAAAGGATTTGCAGGCTCGACCCGGTCCGCGCCGCGAGCATGGGTTAGGCGTATGGCGCGAACGCATGGGGACGTCACCGTCACCCTCTCGGTGCTGGACCGCCTGATCGACCGCGAGCCCAGGAGCCAGGTGGAAGCCCCGCCGAGCGCCGCGCAGTCGATCCGCGTGAACAAGCGGGCCGTGCATCGCGACCTCGGCTGGCTGCTCAATACCCGCCGCATTGCCGACGAACCGCACGAAGCGCTCGAGGAAGTGAACCGCTCGGTTTACGTCTACGGGCTGCAGGATTTCTCCAGCTATGCGATGGGTTCGACGGGCGACCGCGCCAAGCTCATCCGGCAATTGATCGCGTCGATCCGCCTGTTCGAGCCGCGGCTCGCCAACGTGCAGATTCTGCCGATCGAAAATGAGAGTGTGGGGCTGCAGGAGCTGCGGTTTCGCATCGAGGCGATGCTGCTGATGGATCCCACTCCCGAACCGATCTCCTTCGACACCGTGATCGAGCTGAAGAGCGGCGTATGCCGCCTGACCGGGGAACGCCGATGCGGGATGATCTGCTGCTCTATTACGAGCGCGAGCTGGACTACCTGCGCAAGATCGGCGGTCCAATTCGCCGAAAAGCATCCCAAGGTGGCGGCGCGGCTGGCGCTGGAGCCGACCAAGTGCGAGGACCCGCATGTCGAGCGGCTGCTGGAGGGTTTCGCTTTTCTTGCCGCGCGCGTCCATCTGAAGATCGACGACGAATTTCCCGAGATCAGCGAAGCGCTGCTTTCGGTTGTTTATCCGCAGCTCGCGCGGCCGATTCCCTCCATGTCGGTCGTGGAGTTCCAGCTCGACCCGGAGAAGGGAAAGCTGACCAGCGGGTTGGTGATCCCAAGGAATTCGTCGCTCTTTTCGCGTCCGGTGGGCGGCGTTCCTTGCACGTTTCGCTCCTGCTACGAAACGACCCTCTGGCCGGTTTCGGTAACGGCCGGGGAATGGAGCGCGCCCAGCCGGCTGCAACCGGCGGTCAAGGCTGTCGATCGGCACCGGCGCCGTCCGCATCGAGCTGCGTACGGCGCCCGATGTGAACCTGCAGGCCCTGAAGATCGACCAGTTGCGGTTTTATCTGGACGGCGAGAGCGGCCTGGTCAACATGCTGTACGAACTCCTGTTCAGCCGTCTGAATCGCATCATGGTCCGTGATCCCACGCCGGGCTCGACGGTCAGCCCGGTCAGCCTGCCGGCTTCGGCGCTCCAGCCGGTCGGCTTCGGCGAGGACGAAGGCCTGGTGCCCTACGCGCACGGCTCGTTCCTCGGCCATCGGCTGCTGATGGAGTATTTCAGCTTTCCCGAGAAATTTTTCTTCATCGATCTCACCGGCCTCGAAGCGGTCTGCGAGCGCGGGTTTCACCAACGCGGCCGAATTCATCTTCCTGATCTCGGAAGTCGAAGGCGACGACCGGCGTGCAGCGGCTCGAACTGGAGCTGTCGAAGAAGACGTTCCGGCTGGGCTGCGCTCCGGTGGTCAATCTGTTCCCCCAGGTGGCCGAGCCGATCCAGTTGAGCCAGCGGCGGTACGAATACGCGGTGACGCCGGACGTGCGGCGTCCCTACGCCGCGGAGATTTTCTCGGTCGACGAAGTGACGGCGATCAACACCGCCACGCAGGAAACGTCCACCTTCGAGCCGTTTTATTCGCTGCGCCATTCGGGCCGCGGCGCGAAACCGGCCTGTTACTGGATGACCCGCCGCCGGCCCTCGAGCCGGCCGAACGACGACGGGACCGACGTGTACCTGTCGCTGGTCGACCTGTCGATGCGGCCGATGGATCCGGACGCGAATATCCTCTCGATCCGCACCACGTGCACGAACCGCGAGCTGCCCGCGCGGCTGCCTTTCGGCAGCCAGGACAGCGATTTCGAAATGGAAGGCGCCGCCATGCTAAGCGCATCGTCGGCGCTGCGCAAGCCGACGCCGCCCATCCGGCCGCCGGCCGGGAAAGCGGCATTCTGGCGGCTGATTTCGCATCTGTCGCTGAACTACCTGTCGCTGGTCGAGGAAGGGAAGGAATCGCTGCAGGAGATTCTGCGGCTTTACGACTTCGGCCGCACGGCCTATTCGCAGAACATCGATCGAGAGCATCCTGAGGATCGAGAGCCGGCCCCAGTTCGCCCGCGTTTCGTCGGAGAACGGAATCAGCTTTGCGCGCGGGCAACGCATCGAGATCGAAATCGACGAGGACCAGTTCACCGGCGGAGGGGCGTTTCTGTTCGCCAGCGTGCTGGAGCGGTTCTTGGCGCTGAACGCCTCGCTGAACAGCTTCACGCAACTCGTCGTCACCACTCCTCAAAGAAAGGAGGCGCTCTGCGAATGGCAGCCACGATCGGGCCGCAAACTCCTGATCTGAGCGATTCCCCGCTCGCGCGTATTCTGCGGGAAGATCCCTGTTCGTTCGAGTTCTTCCAGGCGGTCACGCTTCTCGAGCGCCTTCAGCCCCGATCGCCAGCCGGTCGGGCGGCTTCTCGAATCCGGAAGAAGAAGCCGTTCATTTCGGCGCCAACCACCGCTCGGCTTTCCCGCCAGCGAGATCCAGAGCCTCGACTGGCCCGAGGACGGGCCGGCGGAGATGAAGGTGAATTTCATGGGCCTGACCGGCCCGACGGGCGTCCTTCCCTATGCCTACACCGAGCTGATCCTCGAGCGCCTCCGATCGAAGGATAATTCGCTCGCCTCGTTTCTCGACATCTTCAATCACCGGATGATTTCGTTTTTCTACCGCGCGTGGGAAAAGTATCGTTTCCCGGTCACCTACGCGCTCGGCGAAGAGGACCTGTTCACCCATCACCTGCTCGATCTGGTGGGGCTGGGCACGCCCGGACTTCGAGGAACGGCAGGAGGTGGCCGACGAGGCCCTGTTGCACTACGCCGGGCTGCTGGCGATGCAAACGCGCTCGGCGACGGCGCTGGAGGGGATTCTCAGCGACTATTTCGAGGTGCCGGTTGAAGTGGAGCAGTTCGCCGGCGCGTGGTACGGGCTGGCGCCGGGCACCGCAGTGCCGGATGGACGAGGAAGAAGGCGAGTCGCAGCAGCCTCGGCTGCGGCGCGGTGGTGGGCGACGCAGATCTGGGACCAGCAGTCGCGCGTGCGGATCAAGCTGGGGCCGCTGCCGCTCGACGCAGTACCGGGAATTTCTGCCCGACGGCAGCGCGTTCGAGCCGCTGCGCGCCTTCGCGCGATTCTTCGCCAACGATGGCTCGATTTCGAAGTGCAGCTGATCCTGAAGCGCGAGGACGTGCCCGGCTGCCGAGACTCGATCTCGACGGCGAAGCCCCGCCCGCGGCTGGGCTGGGTCGTCGTGGCTGAAACGGCGCCGCTCGGGCGCGACCCGGACGACACGATTCTGAACCTCTGTAGAGGAAGGACGGACCATGGGACTGAACCTGAAATCACTGATCGGGAAGCTGAACGACTCGACCCGCTCGGCGCTCGAGGGCGCGGCGGGGCTGTGCCTCTCGCGCACGCATTACGACATCGAAATCGAGCATTACCTGATCAAGCTGCTCGACTCCACCGATGGCGATTTCGCGGCAATCGTCAAGCAATTCGAGCGTCGACAAGTCCCGGCTCTCGGCGGAACTGGCGCGCAGCCTGGACAAGCTGAAGTCCGGCAACGCGCGCACGCCGGCGCATCAGCCCGACGGTGCTGAAGATGCTGACCGAGGCGTGGACGATCGGCTCCATCGACTTCGACGCCGGGCAGATGCGCACCGGGTTCACGATCCTCGCGCTGGCCTCCGAAGACGAGCTGGCACGGCTGATGCGGGAAGTGAGCCGCGAATTCCAGAAGATCAAGGCCGATGCGCTGCGCAAGGATTTGCGGGCATCGTCGCCGACTCGCGCGAAGAGGCTACACCGCCGCGGCGGCCGAGCCGGGCGGCGGAGCCGCGCCCGGCGGACCGAAGCCCGGCGGCAAGACGCCGAACCTCGATCAGTACACCGTGAACCTCACCGAAAACGCGCAGGCGCGGGAAGATCGATCCGGTGCTGGGCCGCGATGTCGAGATTCGCCAGATCATCGACATCCTCACGCGCCGCCGGCAGAACAACCCCATCCTCACCGGCGAAGCGGGCGTGGGAAAGACGGCGGTGGTCGAGGGATTCGCGCTGCGCGTGGCGCAGGGCGACGTGCCGCCGCCGCTGAAGAACGTGACACGTGCGCACGCTGGATCTGGCGCTGCTGCAGGCCGGCGCGGGCGTCAAGGGCGAATTCGAGAACCGGCTGAAGGGCCTGATCGAAGAAGTGAAGTCCTCGGCGACGCCCATCATTCTGTTCATCGACGAGGCGCACACCATGATTGGCGCGGGCGGCCAGGCGGGGCAGAACGATGCCGCCAACCTGCTCAAGCCGGCCCTGGCGCGCGGCGAACTGCGCACCATCGCCGCGACCACGTGGTCGGAATACAAGAAATATTTCGAGAAGGACGCCGCGCTGGCGCGGCGCTTCCAGGTGGTCAAGGTGGAAGAGCCGAGCGAACACGCAGTGCATGGTGATGATGCGCGGCATCGTCGGCTCGCTCGAGAAGCATCACAACGTGCGCATCCTCGATGAAGGCGTTGCCGCCGCGGTGCGCCTTTCGCACCGCTACCTCGCCGGGCGCCAGTTGCCGGACAAGGCGGTGAGCATTCTCGATACGGCCTGCGCGCGCCTGTCGCTCGGGCAGAACGCGACGCCGCCGGCGATCGAAGACCTGTCCGCCAGATCGACGATCTCGAGGTGCAGAAGCGGATACTCGAGCGGGAAGTGGCCGTGGGCGCCGACCACGGCGAGCGGCTGGCAGCAGATCGGCAAGCGAAATGAGCGAGGTGCAGGCGCAGCTCGCCAAGCTGCGCGACCGGTGGGATCGCGAACGCGAACTGGTGAAGGAGATTCGCGAGATTCGCGCGAAGCTGGAAGAAACCGTGCCCGGAGCGAAGCCCGCGGCCACGCCGGCGGCCGCGGCCGATCCCTCCGCGCAGAGCGCCGGCTCAGCTTCGGCTGCCGCGGCGCCCGCTGCGGCGGCGGAGCCCGCTCTTGCGCCGGCCGAGTTGCGCGCGAAACTCGCTCAGCTCGAAGCGGAACTCTCGGCGCTGCAGGGCGAGGCCGGCCTGATCCGCGTCTGCGTCGACGCGCAGATCGTCGGCGAAGTCATCTCCGCCTGGACCGGCATCCCGGTGGGCAAGATGATGAAGGACGAGATCGCGACGGTGCTCTCGCTGCAGATCGCTGCTGGGCAAGCGCGTGATCGGGCAGTCTCACGCGCTGGATGCCATCAGCCAGCGCATCCAGACTTCGCGCGCCGCGCTCGACGATCCGAACAAGCCGGTCGGCGTGTTCATGCTGGTGGGGCCGAGCGGCGTCGGCAAGACGGAGACGGCGCTGGCGCTTTCCGATCTGCTCTACGGCGGCGAGCACAACCTGATCACCATCAACATGTCGGAGTTCCAGGAGGCGCATACGGTTTCCACGCTGAAGGGCTCGCCTCCGGGCTATGTGGGCTACGGCGAAGGCGGCGTGCTGACCGAGGCCGTGCGCCGGCGGCCGTATTCGGTGGTGCTGCTCGACGAAGTGGAGAAGGCGCATCCCGACGTGCTCGAACTCTTCTATCCAGGTGTTCGACAAGGGCAATGATGGAGGATGGCGAAGGCCGCCAGATCGATTTCAAGAACAACATCATCATTCTGACCACCAACGCCTGCACCGATCAGATGATGAAGCTTGTGCGCCGATCCGGAGACGATGCCCGGGCCGCGCGGCGCTGGTCGAGGCGCTGAAGCCGGAACTGAACAAGATTTTCAAGCCGGCGTTTCTGGGCCGCATGGTGCTGATCCCGTACTATCCCGGTGCGCGACGAGGCGCTGAAGAAGATCATCGTGCTGAAGCTGGGCAAGATTCAGCGGCGCATCCAGGAAAACCACAAGCGTCGCGCTCACCTACGATCGACGCTTTCGTCGAGGAGGTGGCCAGCCGCTGCACCGAAGTCGAGAGCGGCGCGCGCAACGTGGACAACATCCTGACGAATTCGCTCTTGCCCGACATGTCGCGGCAGATCCTGGGCCGGATGGCCGAAGGAGAAAAACTGACTTCGATCCACATCGGCATCGGCGCGGACGGTTCGTTCACCTATTCGTGAACGGCGGGCGCTGAACGTGCCGCGCATCGCGCGGCCGTGGGGAAAACGCGACGGTCAACTTCCGGCCCGGCGCCGGCCGGCGAACGGCCGCCGTCTCCCGGCGGAAAGCGGGGGCTTTTCAAAACATGAGCTACACGCAGGAAGGTCGATTCATCGGCATCAAAAGCCCGCTTGGGGAAGACGTGCTGCTGCTCGAGGGATTCACCGGCGAGGAATGGATTTCCCGGCCGTTCCATTTTGATGTGGCGCTGCTGTCGGAGAACCGCGGCATCAACTTCAAGGACATCATCGGCCAGCGCGTCACCATCCGCGTCACCCTCACCGACGGCAGTCCGCGCTACATCAACGGATTCGTCAGCCGGTTCGCGCAGGGCGGAGGCGACCGCGTGTTCGCCCGCTATCAGATGGAAGTCGTGCCGTGGCTGTGGTTTCTGACGCGGCACGCCGACTGCCGGATTTTCCAGAACATGACGATCCCCGACATCATCGAGAAGGTGTTCAAGGACCGGGGCTATACCGATTTCAAGAACAGCCTGACGGGCACCTACGAGACGCGCGAATATTGCGTGCAGTATCGCGAGAGCGATTTCCAGTTCGTTTCGCGGCTGATGGAAGAGTACGGCATCTTCTATTTCTTCGAGCACGAGGAGAACAAGCACACGCTCGTGCTGGCCGATTCCTCCTCCGCCTGCCAGTCCTGCCCCAACCAGTCCTCGGCGGGATACAACATCGCCGGCGGCGGACTCGACAGCGAGGACGTCGTCCAGCAGTGGGACCTCGCGCTGGAATTGCGGTCCGGGAAATACTCGATGACCGATTACAATTTCGAAACGCCGAGCACCAGCCTGATGGCCAACGAACCGACCGTGCTCGAATACGCGGACAACTCGAAACTGGAAATTTACGATTATCCGGGGAAATACAAGACGCAGTCGCAGGGCACCTCGCTCGCCAAAATCCGGATGCAGGAAGAGGAAGCCGCCGTCAAGATCGGGCGCGGCGCCGGCGGCTGCCGGGCTTTCGTTTCCGGCTCCAAATTCGATCTGACCGATTTCCCCGTGTCGAGCATGAACGCGTCTTACGTGCTCACGGCCGTGCGGCACGAGGCCACGATCGGGTCTGGCTACACGACCGGCGACGTGGCCCAGGCGTCGTATTCGAACAGATTCGCGTGCATTCCCGCCGATGTTCCTTTTCGCCCGCCCCGCGTGACGCCGAAACCGCTCGTCTACGGGCCGCAAACGGCCGTCGTCGTCGGCAAATCGGGCGAGGAAATCTGGGTGGACGAGTACGGCCGCGTGAAGGTCCAGTTCTTCTGGGACCGCGTGGGCCAGTCCGACGAAAAGAGTTCCTGCTGGATCCGCGTTTCGCAGGCGTGGGCCGGGAAGAATTGGGGCGCGATGTGGATTCCGCGCATCGGCCAGGAAGTCATCGTCGAGTTCCTCGAGGGCGACCCCGACCGGCCGATCATCACCGGCCGCGTTTACAACGCCGATCAGGTGGTGCCCTACAAGCTGCCGGACAACGGCACGCGCAGCACGCTGCTTTCGCGAAGCTCGAAAGGCGGGGAAAGCGCCAACTTCAACGAGATCCGCTTCGAGGATAAAAAAGGCTCCGAACAGATCTTCATCAACGCGGAAAAGGACATGGACCTGCGCGTCGAAAAGGAATCGCGCGAGTTCGTCGGCGCCAACCGCCATCTGATCGTCAAGGAAGATCAGAAAGAGAAAGTCGAGGGCTCCTCGCACTCCGAAATCGTCAAGAACTCCAATCAGAAGATCGGCCAGGACATGTCGCTCAAGGTCGAAGGGAATCGCCAGATGTCGATCACCGGCGACCAGAAGGAGAAATTCGGCGGCTCGCTGCATTCCGAGATCGGCGCCATGTTCAACCAGAAGGTCGGCGCCAATATGTCGCTGCAGGTCGGCGCGGAGTTGCAGGAGAAATCCGGAGTGAAATTCGCCCATGAGGCGGGCGCCGAAATTCACCTCAAGGCCGGCGCCAGCGTGGTGATCGAAGCCGGCGCCGAGCTGACTCTGAAGGTTGGCGGGTCGTTCATCAGCATGAACCCGGCGGAGATTTCGATTCAGGCGCCCATGGTGCTGATCAATAGCGGCGGAGCAGCGGGAGCGGGCACCGGATCGAGCCCCCAGAGCCCGCAAGCCGCGCAGCCAACCGCCCCTGATGCGCCCGATACGGCCGACGACGGAAGCAAGGGCGACAAACTCTCATGATTTTCCAGGCGAGGAGGTCGTAGATCGTGCCACCGGCAGCCCGCGTCACCGACATGCACACCTGCCCGATGGTCACCGGGGTCGTGCCTCACGTCGGCGGACCTATCATTCCGCCCTGCGAACCTACGGTGCTCATCGGTTTTCTGCCCGCTGCCCGCATCAGCGATCAGCTCGTCTGCGTCGGTCCGACCGACGTCATCATCAAGGGATCGGCGACGGTGCTGATCGGCAATTTGCCCGCCGCGCGCATTGGCGATAATACCGCTCACGGCGGCGTGATCGTCCTGGGCTGCTTTACGGTCATGATCGGCGGCTGAACGCCGCTCCCCTCCGCCCGCCGCAGCCGCGCGTCCGTCGTAGCGCCGGCGTCTCGCCGGCGTTTTTACTGGCAAAAAGAGCGCCCTTCGCATTCATCGCACATACGGCCAACAGCCGGCGGCGCTCGTAAGAAATTCGGACTAGAATAGGCAGCCCGCCGCTCGGCGGCGCGAAAAAACCGGGAGAGCGAAAGCGTGTCGTTGATCCTCGAAGTGAAAGCGGGCCGTCTCGGCGGGCAAGCAGATTGCCGTGCTGGAAGGCCGCGAGGTGACGATCGGTCGCGCGGCGGATCGCGCCGATTTCGCCGTCTCTCACGATAACTTCATGTCGAGCGTGCATTTCGCCGTCGAGTGCGGCCGCGAGGGCAGCCGCGTGAAGGATCGCAAGAGCAGCAACGGCACTTTTCTCAACGGCGCGCGCATTACCGAGGCGGCCCTCTCAAATGGCGACGAAATTCGCTCCGGGAGAACGGTTTTCGCGGTGCGCATCGTCGCCGAAGAGCCTCAGGTTCCTCCGGCGAAGCCGGCCGCACCGGCGCCGCCCGCCGCGAAACCGGTCCCGGTCCCGCCTGCCGAATCGCCGATCGTCGAAGCCGTTCCGCCGGCTCCCAAAAAGCCCGAGGTGATTCCCGCTCCACCATTGCCGCCGCCGGAGCCTGTCATTGCGCCCCCGCCCGCCGTCGTCAAACCTCCCGCGCCACCCGCGCCCGAACTGCCGGCCGCTGCCGAAAAGCCGGTCGCGGCGCGTTCGGCCGCCGCCAAGGCCCCGCCGCCGGGTCCCGCGCTGATCTCGATCGGGAGCTGGAGCTTCGCCAAGGTGCCCAAGGGCTGGGAGGCCCAGGGAGAATTCGGCATCCAGCGCGCGGAGAAGGACGCGTTTCCAAGCAACGTAGTGGCCAGCGAGGAGATGCTCGGCCTCGCCACCCTCCAGCGCTTCGTCGAAGCCCAGGTTTCGATGCTGCGCCAATATCTGCGCGAGCCGCAAATCGAAGCTTCGCTCCCGCCCGCCATCCACGGCGCCGAGGAAACCGTCGCGCTCGACATCCGCTACGCCACCAAGGATGAGCAGGTGATCGTCCTGCGCCGCATCTTCGCCCGCCAAGCGCAACGAGTAGGCGTACTAACCCTCACCACCCTCGAAAAGGACCTCGAGGAAATCCGCCCCGCGCTAGACGCCATCCTCGCCGGCGCTTCCTTCCAGCCGAAGGAATAATCCGGTTTTCGATTTTTGACGCAGGTGCTTGGCAAGGGCAATTTCGGCGCGCGCCCCGCATCGCCGGATTACGGTTCAGCGTGGAATCGCTGCATCCACAGGTAAGCGCTACAACAAATGTTCCCGTAGCACAGGCTTCAGCCTGTGCCAGCGTCAAGCATCAGCACAATGTGCCCCGCGATAGTGGCACGTCTTCGCCCTTGGGCCCCAGCGCACACCCCGTTCAAGCTGTGCCCGCCGTCGAGCCCAGGCACAGATGAAAAAAGGCGCGGCAGGCGGCTGTCCGGTGCCGGACGGCCCGTCCCGCAAGTGGACGCTGCTCGGGCCGACGCACCGGGGTCGGGGAAGTGAAACTGTTGAGCGGGAAGGGTTTCGCGCCCTCCGTCGCGGCACGCGACGTGCTCATTCCACGCGGGCGGGTGGTCGTGGCGAACAAATCGAACAGCCGGCACATCCAAGCCGTACCTTAAAGGCGGCGCGAGCGGCGTAGAGCCGATCGCGCGGCGACCGAAAGGGAGGCTGGCGTGAATCAATTCTGGCGGGATTTGCGCTATGCAATCAGGCTACTCGGCCGCTCGCCCGGCTTTGCCGCCGTCGCCATTCTCACTCTGGCGATCGGCCATCGGCGCCAACACGGCAATCTTCAGCGTGGTCAATGCGGTGCTCCTCAGCCCGCTGCCTTACGGACCGGCGAACCGTCTCGTGATGGTGTGGGAGAGCAATCCCCGCCTCCAGCAAGGAAGGACGCTTTCGAAGCGCGCCGCGCCACGCGCGTCGACCCGGTGGTGGAGCTGCGACAGGAATAGGAGGGAAATGCCATGGGGACGCTCTGGCAGGACGTCCGGTACGGAATCCGGCGGCTGGCGCATTCGCCGGGATTCACGATCGTCGCGGTACTGACGCTCGCACTCGGCATCGGAGCGAACACCGCCATCTTCAGCGTAATCGATGCAGTGCTGCTCCGGCCGCTGCCATTCCCGCAATCCTCGCGCCTGGTCAGCGTCAGGACGGTCGATGCGGTTCGCGATAGAGGCAATCCCATCACCTCCGCCTCGTATCCCGACTTTTTCGATTGGAGGAGCGAGAACAGGGTTTTCTCCGGCATCACCGCCTTTCGCGATTCCGATTTCACCCTCACCGGCATACCGCAGCCGCTTCATCTGACGGGCGAGATGGTGACGGCCGGCTTCTTCACGACGCTCGGTGTCGGGCCGCGGATCGGGCGCGCCTTCCGCCCGGAAGAAGAAAAGGCGGGGCACGAGGTCGTGATCCTCAGTCACCGTTTGTGGCAAACGGTATTCCAGAGCGATCCGAAAATTCTTGGCCGCCTGATCACGCTGGACGGGCGCGGCTATACGGTTGTCGGGGTGATGCCGGCGGGATTTCATTTTCCGATCGAAACGCCTCCGGTGGAGCTGTGGACGACGATCTCCGTTGACGCCAAGGGCAAAACGCCGATGACGGCGCAGCGCGGCGCGCATTTGCTGCAGGTGGTGGCGCGATTGAAGCCGGGAGTCGGCCTGGCGCAGGCGCAGGCCGACATGGGCCGCATCAACGCCAATCTGAAAGCCCAATATCCGGAAACAAACACGCACTTCGGCGGGGCGCGGGTGGTGCCGGAACTCGACCTGCTGGTGGGCAACGTGAAGCCCGCGCTTCTCGTGCTGTTTGTCGCGGTAGGGCTGGTTCTCCTGATCGCGTGCGTGAATGTGGCGAACCTGCTGCTCGCGCGTTCGATGGCGCGCCAGAAGGAAATGGCGATACGCGCGGCGCTCGGCGCGAGCCAGGGGCGTATTGCCCGCCAATTGCTCGCGGAAAGCATCGTGCTTTCGCTGGCCGGAGGGCTTGTGGGGCTGCTGCTGGCGGCGTGGGCGACGACGGGTCTCGTGCGGCTGGTGCCGCAGAATATTCCGCGCATGGGTCAGATCGGGATCGACGGCCCGGTGTTCCTGTTCACGCTGCTGGCGTCGGTCGCGACCGGCATGCTCTTCGGCCTGGCGCCGGCGCTGCATGCATCGAAAACGGGCCTCGTGGAACCGCTCAACGAAAGCAGCCGCGGGCTTTCGGGCGGCGTGCGTCACCAGCGAGTGCGCAGCGCGCTGGTGGTCGTTGAAATGGGACTGGCGCTGGCCCTGCTGGCCGGCGCCGGGTTGCTGATCCGCAGCTTTTCCCGTCTCGAAAGGGTGAATCCTGGTTTCAACCCGCAAAATTTGCTGACGTTTACTTTCGATCTTCCCGATGCCCGCTACACAACGGAGCAGCAAGTGAATTTCTACGACCAGCTGCTCCGCCGCCTGAATGCTCTTCCCGGCGTCCGTTCGGCGGCGGCCATCAAGCCGCTGCCGCTGAGCAGCAATAACATGGATATAGGATTTTCCGTCGTTGGGCGTCCTTCGACACCCGCCGACCGTCCGGACTCCTTCTTCCGGCTCGTCAGTCCCGGCTATTTCCGCACGATGGGGATTCCGCTAATCGAGGGCCGCGAGTTCAACGCTCACGACACGCGCACTTCCGCTCCGGTCGTCATTGTGAATCAGTCCTTCGCGCGGAAATATTTCCCCGGCCAGGACCCCGTGGGACAGCGTGTCGTGCCCGGCGCGGCGGACCATCCGGTGAAGAAGCTTCCCGAGTATGAAATCGTCGGCGTGGTGGGAAACGTTCTTTCCACGAATCTCAGCGATCCGCCCCAGCCGGAATATTACGTGCCATATTCGCAGATCATGTTCGGCGGTTACTCGATCGTCGTGCGAGCCGATATGGCGCCGGAGGGCCTCGCGAGCGCGGTGCGCGGCGTGGTGCGCGGGATGGATCCCGACGTGCCCGTGTACGACATGAAAACGATGGACCAATATCTGGGCACGGCAGTTGCCGAGCCGCGCTTCAGCATGCTGCTGCTCTCGATTTTCGCGGCTCTGGCTTTGGTGCTGACGGCGATCGGTCTTTACGGCGTGATCGCGTATGCCGTGGCGCAGCGTACGCACGAGATCGGCATCCGCATCGCGCTCGGCGCGGGGCCCGGCGACGTGCTCGGCGACGTGCTCGGCTCCGGCGCGCGCATCGCTCTCTTGGGCGTTGTCTGCGGTACGGCCGGCGCGCTGGCCGCGACGCGACTTTTGCGCGGGCTGCTGTACGGCGTCAGCGCCAGCGATCCGGCGACGTTCGCCGCCGTCGCCCTGCTGCTGTTCGGCGTGGCGATGCTCGCCTGCTACATTCCGGCGCGGCGCGCGATGCGCGTCGATCCGGTGATTGCGTTGCGACAGGAGTGACGTGGGCGGCCTGCCGCTCCCGAACGGGTGGTCGTGAACGAAGCCGGTTGGGGAAGGAGGGGCCATGGTCAGGAGCGAACGCAAGCGGGACGTGCTGCGCGGGGCGATCGGCGCGGAATATCTCGAATCGAGGATGCGGGAGGGCTGGCGGCCGGTGGCGCTCGAATGGGAGCGGCAGGTCGAAGGCGAGTCGGCCGAGAAGGCGGCGCGTGAGGAGGTCCCTTTCGGTTTGCGCGTTTCGGGCGATTGCCTGCATCTCGAGGAAAACCCCGGCGAGATGGAAGCTCTCAAGTCGATGCTGGAATTGATGATTCAGGATATTTCGCTTGTGCGCGTCGCCGAGGAGCTGAATCGCCGGGGCCTTCCCACGCGCGACGGCTCGGCATGGAACGCGGCGGCGGTGTTCCGCCTGCTTCCACGGGTGATCGATGTGGCGCCGAGAATTTTCAGCAATGCGCGGTGGGACGCGCGGCGAAACAAATTCGCGCGTGTCGCCTGGAATTCCTGACGCGGATTTCTCTCGGGGATCGCAGCGAACAAGAGGACGCCCGTGTAGAGGCGGGCTTCACCCCGCCATCTTTCCGCGCCGGCTCGACAACGAGCCGCCATGAAGGGCGGCTCTACACAACCTCCGAGCCACGGTCTTACCGCTCCGGTAGCCACGGTCAGCGGTTTCCTGACCGTGGGCCTTTTCCATCCGAACTCGCGGAAGCCGCTTCTACACCACCGAGCGAATCATCCCGCCATCAACTTGCAGCGTCGCCCCGGTGATGTAGGAGGCCGCGTCGGAAAAAAGAAACGCGGCGGCGCGGGCGAATTCTTCGGGATCGCCGTAACGGCCGACGGGGATGGCGGCGAGTTGCCGCTTCCGCTGTTCTTCGACCGCGATGCCGAGGCGCTTGCTGGCGGCGTTGTCGAGTTGCGCGATGCGCTCGGTGGCGATGCGCCCGGGAACGATCTGGTTCACGCGGATTTTCTTCGGCGCCAGCTCGTTCGCCAGCGTTTTTGCCAGCGCGGCGACGGCCCCCCGCATCACGTTCGAAAGCCCCAGATTCGGAATCGGCTGCTTGATCGAAGAGGAGGTGGGAATGACGATGCTGCCGCCGCCGCGCTCGGCCATCACCGGCACCGCGTGCCGCACCATGCGAATTACGCTCAGCAGGAGCAGCTCGAACGTGTTCTGCCAGGCGGCGTCGTCGAAGGACGACGCATCGCCCGGCGGCGGGCCGCCGGCGTTCGGATAGAGGAGATCGACGCCGCCGAAGGCGCGCACCGTTTCTTCATGCCACTTCTCGAGCCCTTCGGCCGAGCGGATATCGGCCGCGACGCCAATGACACTGGCTTTCGTCTCGCTTGCCAGGCGTTCCGCCGCGGCGCGAATGCCCGCCTCGTTCAGATCGGAAATCGATACCTTGCATCCTTCCGCGGCCAGTTCGCGCGCGACGGCGTAGCCCAGCCCCTGGGCCGCGCCGGAAACCATCGCGACTTTCCCGTTCAGATGGAGATCCATGAATCCTCCTTGTATTCCTCGCGAAGCCAGCCGAGCAGTCGATCGAGCGCGGCGAGGGTGGCGGCGTCCGGTTTTGCTCCCGGCATGCGAATCGTCGCATCGGCAATCGCGCCGCGGCGCACCAGGACGTGCTTCCGCAGAGCGACGCCGAGCAGTTGCTGAAATTCGAAGCGCATGAGCGGCACGTAGCGATAAAAGATGCCGGCCGCTTCGTCCACTTTCCCGGCTTCGAAGAGCGCGACGATGCGCACGAGTATTTCCGGATAGGCGAATCCGGTCATCGTGCCCGACGCGCCCGAAAGAAGTTCTTCCAGAAGAAACACGCCGCCCAGCCCGCCCAGAATTTTGATTCCCGGCCCGGCTTCGGCCAGGATGCGCGCCGTTTTCCAGGGTGTCGGCGGATCTTCGAGCTTGACGGCCTTGACGGCGGGCACTTCGCGGGCGATGCGCGCCAGAATCGCCGGCTCCATCGTGAAGCCGGAAACTGGCGGGAAATCCTGCAAAACAATGGGGATATCGACGGCTGCGGCGAGCGAGGCGTAGTAGCCGGCCAGCGCATCGCCGCTCGGGCGCGCCAGTTGCGGAGGGCTCACCATCACGGCTGCGGCCCCGGCCGCCTTTGCCGCGCGGCTGTTGGCGATCGTGATGCGCAGGCCGTTCGAGGTCGCTCCGGCGACGACCGGGACTCGCCCATCGACCTGCCGCAGGATGGCTTCGAGCAAGATCGAGCGCTCGCGGTCCTCGAGTCGCGCCACCTCGGAGGTCACGCCGAGCGCGGTAAGACCGTTGACACCGGCGCCAAGATATAGGTCAATAACCCGGCCGAGTCCGGGCAAGTCGAGTTCGCCCGAGGAATCGAACGGCGTCGGCAGCACCGAGAAGACGCCGCGGAAGGCGGGTTGTGGCGCTGGCGACGAAGAAGACGAAGACGGTGATTGCATTTAATGGTTCCTCCCACTAGAATCCGCGATTGTATACAAAAAGGAGAACTGTGAACAGTCGGCCCTCCGCGGTTTCCATCGCCCCGCGGCTCACGGCTTCGGAAAAGGGAAGTCTCGCGTGAGCGTGAAATCGGGAAAGCGCAAGGCGCGCAAACCGGCGAAGGCGCCCGCCGACCACCGCGAGCGCAGCTTCGACGTCGCTTACCGGAAGCTGCGCGAGCTGATCGTGCATGGACGCCTGGCTCCGGGCACGCGCGTCGTGGAGGCCGACATCGCGCGGCGGCTCGAGATCAGCCGCACGCCGGTGCGCAGCGCGTTGCACCGCTTGCAGCAGGAGGGTTACGTTGTCGCCTACCGCAGCTCGCGCCAGGCGCGGCTGGCCGTCGCCCCGCTCACCAAGGAAGATTCACACGAACTCTACTGGATCATCGGCCATATCGAGGGGTTGGCCGGGCGACTGCTCGCTCAGCTCGGCGACAAAGCGCGCGCTCGCGTCGCCGAACAGCTCCTGGCCATCAACGCGGAGCTTTCGCGGCTGGCCGGAAACGCCCAGCCCAATCCGAGCCGGATTTTCGATCTGGACATGGGCTTTCATCAGGCTCTCGTCGAATCGGCGGCCGGGCCGCGGCTGCTCGCCATCCACGCGGCCATCAAGCCGCAAACCGAGCGCTACTGGCGGCTCTATGCCAGCGCCATCGTCGACCAGCTCGGCGAGTCGGTGGCCGAACACAAGACCATCATCGAGAGCATCGAGCGGGGCGATCCCGACGCGACCGAGCATGCCATCGAGCAGAACTGGCAGTGCGGCGCCGAGCGGCTGGGGCGCGTGATCGAAAGTCTCGGAGAGCGGGGCAGCTGGTGATTCATCCGGCCGTGACGACGGCGGATTCCGCCAGGACCCGCATTTCGCAAATCGAGGCCGGGCATCGGGACGGGCGCCGGGAATTGGCGGGATGTGTCGTGCGCCGGGCGGCGTGGCGGCCCGGAAGCGGTATCGAACTTAAAACCTTCTGTGGATAGGACTCCTCCATGGGCTTGATGCGAAACATTCTTCTGAAGGGAGCGGAGAACCGGTGGCTGCGCGAGCGGGCTTCGCATTACCGTTTCGTGCGCCGCGCGCTTCGGCGTTTCATGCCGGGCGAGCGCCTCGAGGACGCGATCGAGGCGGCCCGCGTGTTGCGCGAGCAGGGCCTGAACACGATTTTCACCCGTCTTGGCGAGAATCTCACCGAGCGTTCCCAGGCGCATGAGGTCGTCGAGCACTACATCGACGTTCTGCATCGCGTCACCGCGCTGAATCTCCCCACCGTGATCTCCGTCAAGCTGACGCAGCTCGGACTCGATTTCGACCGCGAGTTCTGTTTCGGAAATCTCTGCCGGATCATCGAGGCCGCGCCGGCCGAGGACATCGTGTGGGTGGACATCGAATCGAGTCCATACGTCGACGCGACGCTCGACATCTACCGTCGCGCCCGCGCCGTGCACGCCAACGTCGGCGTCTGCCTCCAAGCCTACCTCTACCGTACGGCCAAGGACCTCGAATCGCTGCTGCCGCTCGGGCCGGGAATTCGCCTCGTGAAGGGCGCCTACAAGGAACCGCCGGAGATCGCTTTCCCGAACAAGAGCGACGTCGACGAGAACTATTTCCAGCTGGCCTCCACCATGCTCAGCGACGAAGCCCAGAAGCAGGGCATGCGCGCCGTGATCGGCACGCACGACCGCAACCTGATCCAGCGCATCCAGCAGGTGGCGCGCGAGCGCGGCCTGAGCAAGGACAGCTTCGAATTTCACATGCTCTACGGCATTCAGCGCTCCGAGCAGTTGCGCCTGGCCACCGATGGCTGGCGCGCCGGCATTCTCATCTCCTACGGCAAGGACTGGTTCCCGTGGTACATGCGTCGGCTGGCGGAGCGGCCGGCGAACGTCATCTTCGTTCTCCGGAATATCTTCGGATAGCTGGCAGCGGCCCGCGGCGCGCTCATAGCCCCGCGGCCGGAAAGAGCGAGGATCGCGCCGATGGCGGACCAAAGCACAACGACGGCAGCCGGCTCGCGCGTGGAAGCGAACGAAGGATTCGTTCGCGGCCTGGGCCTGTTCGATTCGGTCATGGTGGTGGTCGGGATCATGATCGGCTCGGGCATTTTCATCGTCTCGGCCGACATGGCGCGCAAGATCGGCAGCTCGGGCGGCTTGCTGCTGGCCTGGGCGATCACCGGCGCGCTCACGATCGCCGCCGCGCTCAGCTACGGCGAACTGGCGTCGATGATTCCCCGCGCCGGCGGGATGTACACCTACCTCACCGAGGCCTATTCGCCGATGTGGGGTTTCCTCTACGGCTGGACGCTTTTCGGCGTGATCCAGACGGGCACCATCGCCGCCGTCGCCGTCGCCTTCGCCCGATTCACCGGTGTGCTCTGGCCAGGGATCAGCGAAACGAACTACCTGATCGCTCCGGTGCACATCACGAGCGGCTACGCCTTTTCGTTATCCACGGCGCAACTGCTCGGGATCGTCGTCATCATTCTGCTCACCTGGACGAACTGCCGCGGCCTCGAATACGGCAAGATCGTGCAGAATCTTTTCACCGCGACGAAAACGATCGCTCTGGTCGGCCTGATCGTCGTCGGCCTGTTCTTCGGCTGGAATGCGGAGGCGGTGCGAGAGAATTTCACGCATATGTGGCGGGTGAGCGGCCAGGTGCCGCTCGCCTCGGGCCTCGACGCGGTGACGATTTTCGGCCTGTTCGTCGCGCTCTCGATCGCGCAATCGGGTTCGCTCTTCGCCGCCGATTCCTGGCACGACATCACCTTCGCCGCCGACGAGGTCCGCGACCCGCAGCGCACGCTTCCTCGTGCGCTCGCCATCGGCACGGTCCTGGTCATCGTGCTCTACATGCTCGCCAACGTCGCCTACCTCGCCGTGCTCCCGCTCCACGCCCTTCAGAACGCGCCCGACGATCGCGTGGCGACCGCCATGCTCCGCGTCGTTTTCCCCACGTTCGGCCCGGCGCTGATGGCGATTCTGATCATGATTTCCACCTTCGGCTGCATCAACGGCCTCGTGCTCGCCGGCGCGCGCGTCTACTACGCGATGTCGCGTCACGGCCTGTTCTTTAAATCCGCGGGCAAGCTGAACCGCTCGCGCGTGCCGGGCTGGGCGCTCGTGGCGCAGGGTTTGTGGTCGGTGTTTCTGGTGCTCCCGCGCACCTACGATCCCCTGACGCACACCTACGGCAACCTCTACAGCAACCTGCTTGACTACATCATCTCTTCCGCGCTGATCTTCTACGTACTGACAATCGCCGGCATTTTCCGCCTGCGCAAAAAGCACCCCGACGCCGAGCGCCCCTATCGCGTCCCGGGCTATCCGGTGGTTCCGGCGCTCTACATCGTCGGCGCTTTCATCGTGCTCGTGCTGCTGTTCGTCTACCGCCCCGCGACCACGTGGCCGGGCCTCGTCATCACCCTGCTCGGCCTGCCAATTTACTTGCTGCTGAGACGAAAGATGGCAGCGGACGGCGCCTGATGCCGCCAGCTCGCTCTGCGTGACACGTTGTGTCTCGATGCAAACGTTAAATAGCGCAACGCTGTCATCCTGAGCGAAGCGAAGGATCCCGTGGCTACGTCCCCTTGGCTTGCTTCACCTCACCGCGGACGGGATGCTTCGCTTTGCTCAGCATGACATCGGTGGCATTCTGTCGCCTCCGGAACAGAGGAATGGCTTATGCAATTCTCCCGCATGATCACCGCCGTTGACGCCCACGCCTGTGGCGAGCCCGGCCGCGTCATCACCGGCGGCGTTCCCGACGTCCCCGGCAATTCGATGTTCGAGAAGATGACCTGGCTCGCGAACCACAACGACGGCCTGCGCAAGCTGATGCTGCGCGAGCCGCGCGGCTATCCCGCCGCCAACTGCAATCTGATTCTTCCGCCCACACGCCCCGAGGCGCAGGCCGGCTACGTGATCATGGAGCAGGTGGAATATCCGCCGATGTCCGGCACGAACACGATTTGCGTCGCGACGGTCCTGCTCGAGACGGGCATGGTCCCCGCCCAGGAGCCGGTAACGCGCCTCGTGCTCGAAAGCCCCGCAGGTCTGATCGAGGTGGAAGCCGAAGTCTCCGCCGGCCGCGTCACGAAGGTGACGTTTCGCAACGTCCCCGCCTTCGCCGCGCACCTCGATGCGCCCATCGAAGTCCGCGGCCTCGGCACCGTGAAGGTCGACGTCGCCTGGGGCGGAATGTTTTACGTGATTGCCGACGCCGAGCCGCTCGGTCTGCGCCTCGTTCCGGAAGAAGCGCGCGACATCGTCCGCGTAGGCGAAATGATCAAGGCCGCCGCCCGCGAACAGTTGCCCGTCGTCCATCCCGAAAATCCGGAGATCCGCGACGTCACCATCGCCGAACTCACCGGCCCGCCGAGCCGCCCAGGCATTTCCGGCCGCAACGCCGTCGTCGTCTCGACCGGCGAACTAGATTGGAACCGTCCCGAATCCTGGACCGGCGCGCTCGACCGCTCACCCTGCGGCACCGGCACCTGCGCCCGCATGGCGGCGCTCTATGCCAAAGGCAAACTGGCGCTAGGCGAGGATTTCGTCCACGAAGGCATCCTCGGCACTACCTTCACCGGCCGCCTGGTCGAAGAAACCCGCATCGGCTCCTACCGAGCCGTAGTCCCCACGCTCTCCGGCCGCGCCTGGATAACCGGCTTCGCCCACTACGTAGTCGAGCCCGACGACCCCTTCCCCGAAGGCTACACGGTAGCCGACATCTGGGGCCGAGTTCTAGAAGGATATTCAGAGAAAAGGACTTAGAGACGGTGCTGCCATTTGCAACAATCCTCGCGCGCCTAGCTTGACATATGATACTGCCGGCGATACTATGCCAGCGAGGAGGAACCATGGGCCGGGAGGTAACGCGTGTCCACAAACGAAGAGAAAAGGTTCGCGGAGGCCCTTGAGGCAGTCCAGAGAAGAGATTTCGATGAGCTCAAGAAAGCCATGGAAGTTTTGGGATTCAGGTTCAAACAAGGCAAGAACCCCCAACACTGGACTTACATTCACCCGGACCTCAGAGGAGATCCGCAATTTCAGTACCCGAGAAACCTTTATCGGCCCCACGGTTCAAGGCGGAATCCTGACCTCATCGCGAGACACGACCAAAGTCAGGCGAAACAGGTGATCCAGGCCCTCAAGGCAAGGCTCGGCACCTCCGAATCCGGAGAGGACGAGACATGACCGACGACACACTGAATAACCTCAAAGCATTGGACTACCCCGCCAGAGTCGAGTTTGATCAAGCGGACAAGCTTTTCGTCGTCTCTTTCCCTGACCTCCCAGGGTGCGCCGCAACTGGGCCCACCGCCGCGGAAGCCTATGAGAACGCACAGGAGGCGAAGGCGGAGTGGCTCGGGGTGGCGCTCGAGCATGGCCTCCCAATCCCGGAGCCTACGACGTCTGCGGACTATAGCGGTCGAATCCTCGTTCGCATGCCAACGTCCCTTCACCAGATACTTGCGGACAGGGCACGTCTTCACGAAACCAGCCTCAATCAGTACATCGTCCACTTGCTCTCGGCCGCAGCGGTCGGAGATCAAATCACTAGCCAGCTCGACGAACTGAGGGCTTGGGTGACCAACATCGACTGGCGGCTTGCGGAGCTCGCGGCTGATGTGAAGGGCATAGGGACATACGCGGCGCAAACAAACTTCCGCACCACTACCGCGCTCTCCCCTCCTTCGCAGATGGCCAATGTCGTCGTTGGGATGTATCACTCAGACCCCAGTCTCCAGGCCACGGAGTGCCGCTGGGAGCCGGACTTTGGCCCGAACACCCACACAATTCGGGGGGCATCCCGGAAAAAGCACACGCTGCTTGGCCAGGGAGGGGGCCGATGAAAGCGATCGTCGACATCACCGTCACGCAAGTGAGGATTTATCCGACAGACTGCTTGCCCTTGGCCGAGCTCCGGGCCGCCCACAACGTCAAGGCAATTAAGGAAGCGTTCCAGTTCGAAAATGTACAGGCCGATCCTCTTGGCCTCCAACTCGTATTCAACAACGGAGTTTTCCGCAGCGACGGCAAGCCCATCCCGATTCTCAGCCTGTTGATGGATCAGAGGCGGACTCAGACCCAGGTGCGCGGGCGGTCGCCGGTCGCGGATGTCTTCCACGACGCCCTAATGAAATTGATCGCACCCTTGAGGGGGTCGACGGACAAAGATGGGATTCAACCCTTGGTGAAGGCGGAGGAGACCGCCTGCGTAGCAACTCTCGATATCAACTTCGACGAGCTGATCGCGCCCGCCTTGTTGCACTTTATCCAGGGTGAAGCAAAAACGAGGCTCCGCACCGACTATGGCATCCCGAGGAGCGTCGCCTTCAAGAATCTTTCCTTCGAGGTGAAGTACGTGCCGGCTAGCAAAGACCTTGAGGAACACGACATAGCGCTGAGCAGCAAGCTACTCACGCTGGAACCGCGAATGGGCACCCCGATCAGGGAACGCCGGTTCTACACCTCTTCGCCCACGGACTCAGAAACGCACCTGGCGCTCCTAGAAGATCTTGAAAAAAGCATCGCGGGTACGCGCCGCGAACCAAAATAAGGCCACGATGGTCCCCGTCAAAATCAAAACCTGGCCCGTGCGGCGTCGATCTGCGCGGCGATGGCGTTGAACACGCCGGCGACAACCTGCGCGCCCTGCGCCGCCGCGGCCCAGTTCCCCTGTTCCATGTTTTCGCGGACGGCGGGCAGCGTTTTCACTCCGTAACCTGTATAGACGCCCGGCGCATAAATTTCATTCTTGTACCAGCCGCGGTAGCGCCCATCGCTCAGGCCATCGGGCGTGTCCATTTTCCGGTCGACGCTGTAGAGCGCTTCATTCAGCGCGGCCAGTTCTTCGGACGATTTCTCGAAGACGCGTCCGGAGTGCGCGGCCTTTTCATAGGCATTCTCGTAGTCGCTCGCCGCCTGCTCGAGCCGTGCGACGGAAGCATCGAGCGGAGTGAAATCGAATGCCGGGGCGTTCGCCGTTTTCTGCTGGAGGTCCTTGAGCTGATTCACGTAGAGCGCCATCGTGTCGGCGAAATCCGTGTAATCGAAAGGCAGCACGGGCGCATCGGCCAGCCGCATGAGCGTCACGCCCATCACCTGAGTGAAGGTCTGCTCGTAGGCGAAATCGGGATCGCCGAAATGCGTGTACCAGTAGAAATCGTCATAGACGGAATGATAGACGCCGCCCTGGCTGCCGCCGTAGAAACCGAGATTGGCGGAGGCGATGCCAAGGTGGTCGATGAAAGTGCTGTAATCGGAACCCGAGCCGAGCGCGCCGATGCGCAGATCGGGGCGGCTCTCGATTATCTGCCGCGCTTCGGGCGTCTTGGCGTTTTTCAGTTCGCGTTCGCGCGCCATTTCGTAGAGCGATTTGCCGGAAACCGGGTCCTTGAAATCGCGCGCAATCTGGTTCAGGAATTTCTCGAGCGTGTGCGAGCCCTCCATGCCGAGAACGCCGCGGCCGGTCGAGTCGCTGTTGATGTAGGCGACGCCGTTCTTCTTGAGTTCGGCGGCGTGGTCCTCGGCCCATTCCGTTGAGCCGAAAAGTCCCGGCTCCTCGCCGTCCCAGGTGGCCAGGATGATCGTGCGCTTCGGCCGCCAGCCCTGTTTCAGCAGTTCGCCAAAAGCGCGCGCGTCTTCCAGCAAGTCGGAAGTGCCGCTCACCGGATCGTCGGCGCCGTTCACCCACGCGTCGTAGTGGTTGCCATGCATCACCCACTGGTCCGGCCATTCGCTGCCGGGAATCACCGCGACGACGTCGTTGACGGCGTGCTGGCCCCAGTCGAATTTCAGTTTCATGTGCACGACGGTCGAGCCGGGACCGATGTGATAGGTAAAAGGCAACGCCCCGCGCCACGGCTCCGGCGCCACCGGCCCTCCCAGCGCCTTGAGCAGCGGAGTGGCGTCGGCGTAAGAGATCGGCATCGTCGGAATCTTCGCGAAGACCGGCGCGGCCTCCGCCATCGTCAGCCGCTTCGCGTTTTTCGTCGAGGCCCAGCCGGGCGTCAGCGGATCGCCGGGCCACGTGGCGGCTTCGTCGGCGATGTCACCGCGCTGCACGCCCTCGGCGGGACGGTACGGACCTTTGGGAAAAACGTCGCCCTGGAAATAGCCGTCGTCGCGCGGATCGGAATAGATGATGCAGCCGATGGCTCCATGCTCGGCGGCGACCTTGGGCTTGATGCCGCGCCAGGAGTGGCCGTAGCGCGCGATCACGATTTTTCCCTTCACGCTGATGTGCAGCTTGGCAAGTTCCGCGTAATCCTCCGGCAATCCGTAATTCACGTAGACGAGTTCGCCGGTGACGTCGCCATCGGGCGAATACGCGTTGTAGGTGGGCATCTGCCCAGCCTGCCCGGAAGTCGGATCGACGGCCACGGGCGGTTCCTTGAGCGTGAGGGTGAACTGCGTCGGCGCGGTCATCTCCACTTCACGCTCGACCGGGGTGGGGAAGAGAACGTAATAGGTTTCGATGTGGGCGTTGAGGCCGAAACTCTTGAATTGCTCGAGGATGTACTGCGCGAGCTTGTGGTCGTAAGGCTGGCCAAGGGCATGCGGTTCGGCGCTAAGCACCTTCATGAACTGGCGGATGCTGTCGCGCTGTGGGATCACGTTGAATTTCTGTTCCCAGGCGGATTCCGCGATCGCCGTCTGCGGCGAAAAGCCCATCAGCGCCGTGCTGGTTTTCGGCGGTGCCGCGCTGCCCGAACCCGCCGCCAGCGCCACCGCGCCGGCCGCCAGACACGCGGTCGTCATTGTTTTGAGCCAAGTCTTCACTTTTGCGCCTCCACACTCCTAAGTTCCAATGCCCGGACACTCTCGCGCCCGTCCGGCAGGAGATGCGCTTCTATCACAGCGAGCAAACGGTTGCAAGACGGGCGCCGTCCTGCGGCGTGGAGGACGCGGAAGCGTCAAAGCTCAGGCGGGGTGGACGCGATAATGCCCCTGGGCCGGCTCGACGCCCGCGGAGCATTTCCCCCGGGGCAGCGCCGCCCAGAACGTGCCCAGCGCGGATGCGTGAGCCCCGCTCGGACCGTGCCGGCAACCCGAGTGTCTAGATTGTGAGGGCGAGGACGACGTTGTTGACGAGGTCGTCGATCACGCCCTCCGCCTGGATCTGCGAGACGGTCACGGTGGAGGGGTGCGCAGCGGTGTTTCTCCTGCCGAGCTTTTCGTCCAGGATCCTGTAGAGATCGGGCGAAATGATCCGCGCCGATTTGCAGATTGTGAGCACCTCTGACTCCCTCAACTCGGAGAAGTCGTCCCGGGTCGATATCGCCTGCACTCTTGCCTTCTGGTGTTGCTTCGCAAAGGTCGCGGGCCACTGCCTGTTAAATGATGCGAGATGGTGCTTGAGGACGAAGGTAAGGAGATGGTCGAACGCGAGGTTCCAAGCCATGACGATTGCGGCGCGGAACGCGCCATTACGATAGCAAATGAGGGCCTCGTTGAGGAACTCCCGCTCGGCCACGTCCGGGACCCGTGAGGGGAGGTCGACCAGCATCTTGGTCACCTCGATGGTGATTGCCCGCTGCCCGTACTTGCGCCCCATAGTTTGGTGAACCGAGCGCTCCAAGTAGTAGCCCCGCGGGTCGCGGAGCAGCTGCTTGGGCTTCCTCACCTCCATGCTGTGCAGGAACGGACTGATGCTCGATGGCGGCGCGAGGCTCAGCTCCGCGTAGCAGCTCGCAATATCGCCGGCAGTGAACCGATCGCGACCCGCATCAGCGTGCAGGTACCAGGCGAAGAGTCGAATCCTCTCCGCATGCGACCAGCCGGAGAAGCCGGGTATCCGCGCCACGAGGTCGTGGAGAGGCAACGCTTAGGCTTCCTCCTCCGTGGTATTGAGCTGGTCGAGCCCTATGTGGGTGATTCTCCACTGGTTTCGACCTGCCGCCTCGAAGTAACTCCTCTTCTTCATGTAACGAAAGGGCTGCCCGACGTCCTTCTGCGTCTTCCAGTTCATCTTCTGGTTGCATGTGTAAACGTGATCGGTGGAGATTTCGTCGAGGGCACGATGCTTCTTCAGCCACGCGGCGATGACTAGGTATTTCCGGTTATCCGATCTTGGCGCTTGCTGCTCGGCGAAGGCTTTGAATGGCAGATCGCCTGAGTCCAGGTCCAAGTCGCTCATGAAGGAGGGTACCGTATACTTCCTCTGGCCCCTTGGTTTGGTTGGCGCGGCGGCCGACGCTTCGGAGGGCGGATCGGCCTCGACCAGATCTGCTTCGGCACCGAGCTCCTCTGACCCGTCGCCGTTCGCGTGGGCTAGGGCTGCCGAGCCGGGCGACCTCTCCGGAAGCACGCGCGTCTGCATCACCGAGGTTCGGCCCATCGAGTGGACGATATTCTTGACTGTTTCCTCGATGGTGGAGTTGAGCCCTTCTAGCTCGAATTCCACGAACCTGAACTTGACTTTTCCCCTGTCGTCGCTTGGCCGTTCGTTCTTGCGCATAGCTCTCTCCTTTGGCGAAGTATACCTCCAAGAGATACGCCATCCCACCGCCCACTGCGTAAACGTCAACCACACGCGGGCCGCCCCTGCATCCCTGGTTGGGCGCGAGCGCGTGGACCTGGGGAGCCTCGCAGCCCGTCGTCCCCCGGCCTGCGATTGAGCGCCGAGCCCGCAGCGCCAGTCTCGACGGTCCCCAGCGACGCTATTTGACGATGGTGCCGACGGGGCCTCCGGACCGGGATGCGGGCGGCCGGCCAAGATCGGCGATAGCCTCGAGAATGGCTCCAGTGACGAGTTCAGGCTCGTCGAGCTGCACCCAGTGCCCGCTCGCGCCCGCCACCAGATGCCGGCCGCGCGAAGAGAGTTGGGCGATGGAGATTTGCTCGGCCAGGCGCGCCGGCACCGCATTCGCGGCCGAAATGACGACCACCGGTTTTCCATCGAGCCGGTCGCCGGCCCGGGCCACCTGCGCCGCGCTTTCCGGCAGCGCTTCGATCTGGCTGGCCATCGCCGCGTAGAATTTCCCCTGCACCCAGAACATGTGCACGATCGCGCGCTGGTCGGCGGGCAGCTTGCCCAGCGGGCCGATCGTCGAGCGCGTATCGGACAGCACGCCGTTGCTGATGAAGAGGACCGCGACGCGCGCGATGGTATGGGCGCCCGCGCGAGCGAGCAGCGCCACGAGCCGCGTGACCCCAAATCGCGCCAGCCCCGCCGCCCGGCGACAAAGTTTCGCGCCGCCGGCCAGGCGCCGCCGTTCGCGCTCGGTGAGCGGAACCCACTCGCCCGGGCCGACGGGATCGACGAGGACAAGCCCGGCGACATCTTCGGGATAGCGCGCGGCGAAAAGGCGTGTCGTGAGGCCTCCGAAGGAATGCCCCACCAGGATGTAGGGTCCGGGGACGGCGGCTCGATCGAGCAGGCGACGGAGTTCCTCGACGATGCGGTCGGCGGTGCGCGGCTCGGGGCCGGGATCGCTCCAGCCGAGTCCGGCCCGGTCGTAGCTGACGACGCGCACCACCTGCGCCAGCTCCTGCTGCACTTGATGCCAGCTCAGCACGCTCCCGGGAAGCCCCGCTTCGAACACCACCGTCGGATGCCCCTGGCCGCTGTCCAGCACGTGCAGCCGGTGCCCGCCAACATCTACCAGGCGCCCCGGCGGTGGATGTCGGCGGAAATCGGCCGCCGTGCCCAGCTTTTGGTATGCCACGCCGGTTGCGGCCAGCAGCAGGATGGCGAGAGTGGCGATGATGAGCGCTTCGAGCAGGCGAATCTCCGGCCACCATGCTAGCGCGCTTACTTGTCGAATTTCACATGCACGCGAAAAAGCGCCTGTGGCGACCAGGCCATGCGTCCACGTAGACCATCCGCTTCTCCCGCCATAGCTTTCCGCGCTAAGCTGACGCGCCAGAGCATCCATTCCGATTGCACCTTTTCAGCTCCCGTTCCCATCCCCTGCCGAAAAGGTTCAAAAATGTCCCGGTTAAAAAAAGTGAACTTCTTGAAAATCCAGCCTTTATCGCGCCTTCAGCTCGACACCGTGTCCCGGTTAATGGCTCCCGCGTGACACCCTGCCCAAAATGCCGCACCAGAAGAACCCGTTGAAAGCGCGAGAGTTACGTCTGCGCCCGTTTCAAGCCAAGTCGGCCCCGCGAATTGTTGTGACACCCTGTGACACCCTGTGACGCCACCGCGGCTGGCGAAATTGATTCGGCAAGGCGCCGCCTCACGAGGTGACGCGGTCGCGGATTTCCCGCTCGTATTCGGGGAAGTAACGGCTGATGTCTTTCAGGTCGAAGCGGCGCAGAATCGATTCCTTCGGTTCGTGTTCGAGCAGGAATTCGAACGAGCGGCGGACCAGGTCCTCGGCCGAAGTTTTTCCGCCGCCAAGTTTGCGGGCATAGTCCGGCTCTACGGTGACGATGTGGCGCGTTTCGCTTGCGCCCTCGCGCACAGTGATTTCGAACCGCGTTTCGTTTGCCGATTGCACGATGATTTCCGCTGGCATCGCCGCACCTCAATTTCGATGGTAGGCAGCCGCCCCCCGGCAGGTCAACCACGTCGCTCTTTCGAGCGGCGGCGAGCGCCCAGTTCGCGGATAATACCGGTTCCGGGCGGCGCTCGCCGGGCGGGACGCGGCCGGGGGAGGAAAGATGGAGAAACTCGAGGAATTCCAAAGGTTCCGCGCCGAGATGAATCGCGAGATCGAAGCGAGCGGCCATCTGGGCCTGAAGCGCTTCTTCGCGCTCGATCACCAGGCCTATGAGGCCGGCGCGCTCGATACGAAAACGAAGGAGCTGCTGGGCCTGGTGGCGTCGACGGTGCTTCGCTGCGACGATTGCGTCACCTATCACCTGGAACGGTGTGCCGAGGAAGGTTGGACGCGCGCACAGGTGGTGGACGCGCTCAATGTCGCGCTCGTCGTCGGCGGCTCGATCGCCATTCCGCATCTGCGGCGGGCGTTCGCGCGGATGCAGGAGATCGAAGGGCTGAAAAAGTAGGCCGGCCCGCAGCCGAAGCGCGCCGCGTCCGGGCGTCGATCGTTGTGTTTGCAAAACTGATGTCCCAGGCTGTCTTCGAGCCAAGCGATGCCCTCGTCATTCCGAGCGAAGCGAGGAATCAGCTTTTGCGGCTTCGATAGCCTGGCATTTCCGAAGCAGCGGCCAATAGCAGGACGGAAACGCCCCATCCCGTTCCGAGGGCGAACGGCACTAGAATAGGGCAATGGAATTGCACGCCGAACATTCCCACGCGGGGCATGCGCATGGTCTGCTCTCCGGCGAAGTCGAGCCGGGGCGCCTGACCGGCCGTCTGAAATGGGCGCTCGGCGCGACGCTGGCGCTGGTGGTGGCGGAGCTGGTCGGCGGCCTGACGAGCCATTCGATCGCGCTCATCACCGACGGCGTGCACAACCTGACCGACGCGCCTACCCTCGTGATTTCCTGGCTGGCGGCGCGATGGGCCGAGCGGCCACCGACCAGCGACAAGACCTACGGCTACCATCGGGCGGGAATCCTGGCCGCGTTCACGAACGCGCTGGTGCTGGTCTTCGTCGGCGTCTTTCTCGTCTGGGAGGCCTACGAACGGTTCCGGCGGCCGGTCGCGGTGCACACGAGCACGATGCTCGTCCTCGGCGCCGTGGCGCTCGTCATCAATGGGGGCATCACCATCGGCCTGGTCCGAGGCCGCCGCGATCTGAATTTGCGCACTGTGCTGATTCACAATCTCGGAGACGCGCTCTCGAACGTCGCCATCCTCATCGGCGCGCTGGTGATCCACTGGACCGGAGTCGAATGGGTCGATCCGCTGCTCGGGCTGGTGATCGGCGCAATGGTCCTGTGGACGACCACCGGAATCCTGCGCGACAGCAGCCACATCCTGCTCGAAGGGTTGCCGAAGGAGATGCGGCTCGAGGAGATTGCAAAACTCATCCTCGCCGTCGATCCGGTACAGGAGGTGCACGACGTGCACGTGTGGACCCTCGGCACCGGCCACCACGTTCTCTCCTGCCACGTCCGCATTCCCGATATGCACATCGAAGAGAGCGAAAGGCTGCTCCAGCGGATCAACGAGCGGCTCGCGGAACGCTTCCACATTCGTCACACCACGATTCAGTTCGAACGGGCGGGCCCGGTGGCTGCGGGCGAGCTGTACATGCCCGCTCCCTTCGATTCCAGTACGCATTGATGGATGGAAAGATCGCAATCGCGAGCGCTTGGAACTGCGGCGAGACAGATTTTGTCGTCCTCAGCGGAGCGAAGGATCCCGCCTGCGGGCAGAAGCCCTTCGGCGGGCGTAGGCCCGAACGGGCCAAGGCGATTTAAGCCGCGAAGCGTGCGCCTAATCTGTCAAATGGAGCATCGTGCCGCGCTCGGCGTTGCGCTCCTCGGTCAGGCGCGTATCGATCCGGTCGAGAGGGATGGTGCGGCGCAGACCACCGGCGGTGATGTAGACAACCCGCTTCCCCTCGACGCTGAAGGCGACGGCATGAATCACGTGCCCGTCGCGCTCTACGAGCAGGAACTGGCCGACATCGGGCAGCGGTTGCTGGGGTGGCGCGGCCGCTTCGGGCGCCGGCGCTGGAGCCTCCTGGGCTACAGGCACTGCCTGCGGTACCGGCTGCTGCACCACGATGATCTGCGGCTGGGAGGACTGAGCATAAACCGGCGACTCCGTGTATTCCCCATATCCTTCGTATCCCCAGAAAGCCGTGGGCGCCACCTGCGGCAGCCGCAAGGCCAGCGCCAACTGGTATTGCGTGAGCGGATCGATAAGCGCCTGAACGCCAAGGTTGCCATTGATCGCCGCCAGGTGGTTGAAATCGAAGCCGAGGCCGGGGACGGGATTCAGGAGCTGACCGAGCGAAATCGGCGTGCCGCCGAGCGTGTTGACGACGGGATTCGGCGGAAGTGGCGTGGGAATCGCTGCGGGGCTCACGGGACCCGTCGGCACGACCGGAGGCCGGGGCGCCATGCGGACCACCCTTGGAACATCGACCACGCGTACCGGCGGCGGAGCCGGGCGGGCGTAGGTGATCGCGCGGTTGGGCATCATCACCGGACGCGCCGGTGGAGCGGCCATGCGCACAGGAATCTGGCGTACCTGCGCTCCGGCGGGGATCGCCACAGCCAGGATTGCCGCTACCGCCAAGCCTGCCTTGCCGCGCATCGCCGTACCCTCCCTTGGAGAGATGCCGGGCCGCAGGGTCCGGATACATCTATATTGTAACTCTGTGGCCGGGCAGGGTATCGTGGTGGGCTTGGGAAATCGCCTTTGCGCAACCCCCCGGCTGTGCTATAAATTTTTGCCCATCGGATGATAGAGAGGGAAACAGAAGCGGTTGACAGGGAAAAGAAGCCGGAGAGCCAGAACGCCTCCGACTACTGTCCGGTGTGCTCGCGCAGACTCGAGGGACGTTCCTGCAAGCTTGTTTGTCCGGTCTGCGGATATTATATGTCCTGTTCGGATTACTATTAGGGAAGACCGGCGACCACGAAGACCGCAACAAACGCTGGGATTCGGAATTCTGACGGGTGAGGAGGCTCGAACGTGCCGCTGAAAATGACCGAGCGTACGGTGGATGGAGTTTCAGTGCTGGATCTCGAAGGGCGGATTGTGCTCGGAGAGGAATCCAGCGCGCTGCGGGAGCGGGTGAAAAACCTGCTCGGGCAAGACCATAAGAAAATCGTGCTGAACATGGGGAACGTGTCGTACATCGACAGCGCGGGACTCGGCGCGCTGGTTGCCTCCTACACGAGCGCGAAGAATCAGGGAGCGATCCTGAAGCTGGTGAACCTCGGAGGCAAGTTCCGCGAGGTGCTCCAAGTCACCAAGCTGCTCACCGTCTTCGAGGTGTACGACAGCGAGCAGGCCGCGATCTCGAGTTTTCCGAAGTAGGCCGGCTCAGCCGTCGAGCCGGTACAGGGTGAGGCCGCTCAGCAGCTTGGGGTAGAAATCGGTCGATTTCTCGGGCAACACGCGCCCGGCGAACGCCGCATCGGCCACTTGGTCGATGCGCGCCGGATTGAGCAGCAGCGCGAGTTGAGCCCGGCCGGTGTCGACCGCGGCGAGGGCGGCCTCGAGTTCCCGCTCGTATCCCACCTGTTTTTCACCGGAGACCTCTTTCTGCGTGATCCCGAGCCCCCGCTCGAGGATCACCCGATGCAGCAGCACCACGTCGAGCCGCAGCTCGGCCGGGGTGAGGTCGGGAAGCTTGCGCTCGAGGTCCGCCTCGTTCTTCAACAGAAACAGGTAGAAGGCTCCGCCGCCCGCGTAGGCGCCCACCGCGCGCCGCGCGCGCCCGCGGCTCTCGAGGTCGCGCCGGAATTCGGCGAGCGCCGTTTCGCGCTCGGCCGCGTCGGCAAACGGATAGGCGTACCAGTCGAACTGCGGCGCGAGACGCCGGCGAAACTCGTCGAAGTTGAAGCCGCCGACGCCGGAAACCAGTCGGTGCGTCGGCAGGATTGTCAGCCCCTCGCCCTCGGTGTTGAAGAGCGCCATCATCGCTTTTTCCGACGGCGCGTTGGGATCGATCGCGCCGGCCGTGCGCCGGCATTCGTCGCGATAGGCCAGGGCGGTTTCGTAGCGATGGTGGCCGTCGGCGATCAGCAGCTTTTTCGCCGCCATCGCCGCGGCCAGCGCGGCCACGGCTTCGGGATCGTGGAGCGCCCACAGGCGGTGAATCACGCCGTTTTCGTCGGTCAGTTCGACGAGCGGCTCGCGGCGCGCGGCCTGGTTCACGATTTTGTCCGTCGCGCGTTCGGGATCGGGATAGAGCAGGAACAACAGCCCGGTCTGCGTCCGCGTCCGGCGCAGCAGTTCCAGCCGGTCGGCCCTTGGCCCGGGCAGCGTGCGTTCGTGCGGGAAAACCACGCCGGCGGAATAGTCCTCCAGGCGCCCGAGCGCGATGAAGCCCTTGCGCGTGCGCCGGTGATTGGTGCCGGGAACGATGTACTCCTGGAAATAGGGATAGATTCCCGGCGCGGCGTCGCGCAGCAGCACGCCCTCGTTGATCCACGCGTCGAGCGTCGACGCCGCGCGCGTGTAGACGTTTTCGTCGCTGGAATCGCCCGGCTGCGGCACGCCCTTCTCCACGCGAATGAAGTTGCAGGGGCTCGCCGCGAGGTAGCGTTCCTGCATCGCCGGTGTGATTTTGTCGTACGGCTGCGTCACCACGTCGGCCGGGCGAACCCGGTGGGGATCGTAACGCCAAGCGTGAAAGGGAAAGATTTCTGCCATTTGCCTATCCGATGCGGAATGGGAACCGATGATTCTATCAGTGGCAGCCGCCCGCGCCAATTTGCGCCGCGCCAAAATGCCGGGCATCCTAGAAGTTGAGCCCGGCAGCGGCCGCGGAGCAACATGAGCTGCCATCAGGGCGCCGCTTCGCACTTTGCGAAAGGATGCCTCGATCTTTGTGGGTCGCGGCTTCAGCCGCGACATGAGACCAGTGGAATGAATGGGGCTTTAGCCCCTGAAGTGGCGAGGAATAAGAGGAGAAAGGAAGGACGTGTCCAACAGTTTCCCCGAAGTCAAAGCGCTGGTTTTCGATCTCGACGGCACGCTGATCGATTCGAAGCGCGATCTGGTGCTGGCCGTCAACGCCACGCGCCGCCACATGCATCTCCACGCGCTCGACGACGAAGTGGTCTCGAGCTACGTCGGCGACGGCATGCAAAAGCTGGTCGAGCGCGCCCTGGGCGAGGGCTACACGATGCCCCAGATCGAGGAAGCCATGGCCTTCTTCCTTTCGTATTACCGCGAGCACATGCTCGATAACACCGTCACCTATCTCGGCGTCCGCGAAGCGCTCGAAGCCCTCCGCGCCCGCCCCTTGGCCGTGCTCACGAACAAGCCGGTGAAATTCAGCTGCGCCATTCTCGACGGCCTCGGCCTCAGCCCCTATTTTCGCCAGGTCTACGGCGGCAACAGCTTCGAAACCAAAAAGCCCGATCCATTGGGAATGAACGTTCTTCTCTCCGAATTCCAAATCGCGCCGCGCGAAGCCATGCTCGTAGGCGATTCCATCGTCGATATCCAAACCGCCCGCAACGCCGGCACCTGGGCCGCCGGCGTGACCTACGGACTCGGCAGCGCCAAGCTCAACACCCTCCCGCCCGACATCCTGCTCGACAATCTCGCCGATCTCCCCGCCTGCCTCGACGGCAAAGGCACACCCTAACCGCAAACGCGCTCGCATCCGCGGCGCCAGTAGCAGAGGCTTCAGCCTGTGCGCCTTTCTTCCCGCGAGCAGTAGCCCCAAGCCCCACCGCCGCGGATGGATACGCCATATTTTTCATCGTCTTGGTAGCCACGGTCAGCGGCTCTCTGACCGTGGGCCTTCCCCATCGAACACTCGCAGGGCCGCCCGGCACAAACCTCATTCTCGTTGAGGAATTCGGGTGGTTAGCTGGGTGGCACGCGAAGACAGCAAGAAAACTGCCCTCCCGCTCCTATTGGGAGGTCGCTCCGGCTATGAGCCCGCCAGGCCCTGCTGGGCGGGCGCATATTCTGAGAGATACCACTCCCATGTGCGCCGCAATCCTTCTTCGAAATTGACGCTGGGCTCGTAACCGAGGAGTTTACGGGCGAGTTGAATATCGGCTTGCGAGTGGAGGATATCGCCGGTGCGTGGCGGCTCGTAGCGCGCCGGTGCCGGGCGGGCGGCGAGGCGTTCGAGGATGCGGAGGGTTTCGTTCAGTGTGACGCGGGAGCCGGTGGCGACGTTCAGCACGCGGCCGGAAACTTCCGCCGGTGCGGTGCAGGCGCGCAGCGTGGCGTCGACCACGTTGTCGATGTAGGTAAAATCGCGCGACTGCTCGCCGTCGCCGTACACCACCGGCTGCTCGCCGCGGATGAACGCCAGCATGAAACGGGCGAGAACGCCGGAATAGGGCGAGCCGGGGTCCTGGCGCGGGCCGAAGACGTTGAAGTAGCGCAGTGAAACGGTTTCGAGGCCGTAGACGCGGGTGAAGACCTGCGCGTAAAGCTCGCCGGTGAATTTCGAGACGCCGTAGGGCGAGATCGGCGCGGCGAGCATGTTTTCGACCTTGGGCAGCGTCGGCGTTTCGCCGTAGGCGGAAGAGGACGCGGCGTAGACGAGCCTTCGCACCTGCGCGTCGCGCGCTGCCAGCAGCACCTTCAGCGTGCCTTCGACGTTGACGGTGTTATTTGCTAGCGGCTCTTTCACCGAACGCGGCACCGACGTCCGCGCCGCCAGGTGAATGACGAAATCGGCGCCGCGGGCGGCGCGCTGCACGGCTTCGAGATCGGTGATGCTTGCGCGGTGGAATTCGATGCGGTCAAGCAGGCCTTCGAGGTTGCGTTCCTTCCCGGTCGAGAGATCGTCAATGACGGCGACCGATTCGCCCCGCCGCGCCAGTTCCCGCACGATTCCCGAGCCGATGAACCCGGCGCCGCCAGTGACCAGATAACGCATGCCTCTCCTCCCCGCCATTTTCCGGCGATGCCCAGCCCGTTCCCGCTACAATCGTTTGAACCGAGGGAAGCGTATAGCCCGACTATACAGCCTTGGCCCACAGCGGCTAAAGCCGCTTTGATCTTCGGCGCTTTCGGCACGGCTGAAGCCGTGCCCCTGACGAGAGACGCACTCGCCAGTTGCCAAATCGGACATGTATCCCGACTATAGCGTTGCCGCAAGGCTGCCGCAACCGGGCAAAATGTATGGAGGGCAACGCCGGCCGCAAGGCGCGTCTCTAAAACGGAGTAAGGATGCGATCGACACGTTCCATTGCCGCATTATTGGTGTTTGCTTCCGCGCTGCTCGGCGCTGCCGCGCTCGTCTTTGCCGGCCGGCTGCCGGGCCCGGGCGCGGCGCGGGCGGCTCGCACGAGTGCCGACGATGCAGCGCGTGCGGCGGATATGGCGGCGCCGTTCCGCGCAGGCGAAAAGCTCTTTTATGAGGTCGGCTGGATGAGCATGACGCAGGCGGCGACGGTGGAATTGAGTGTGTTGCCGCGGCTCGATTTCTACGGCCACAGCGCATGGCATTTTCAGGCCGTCGCTCACACGCAGGATCCGTTGCGGTACGTGATGATCCTCGACGACCAGTTCGATTCCTACGCCGACGCGCGGACACTGGTGACGCGGCAATACGAAATGTACCTGAACGAGCAAGGCAAGCAATCGACGAAGAAGCTCGCTTTAAACGAGCGCACGCCGGGGTCCGACAGGATCTCCGCGCCGGCCGGCACGCGCGATCCGCTGACGATGCTCTACGCCCTGCGCGCGAACAACTGGCAGCGGCGGCCCGAAATGCTCTCGCCGGTCTACGACGGCACGCACTTCTACCAGATGATGGCGCACATTGAGGCCGCGCATGATTCGGTGGTGGTTCCGGCCGGGACGTTCAACGCCACGCGAATCGCGGTCAGCGTCTCTTCCCGCGACACCGGAACTTCGATGCAGTTCACCGTCTGGCTCGCCAACGACCGCGCGCGAACGCCGGTGGAAGTGGATGCCGACGTTCCGATTGGCACGGTGAGAGGCGTGCTGGTCCGCGTTCAGTAGCAACGAACCCAAGCTCCCTCTGGCCGTCGGATTCAGCACCTTCGCGCACAGCCGACGTGTCATCCGAAGGATCCCGACCCTGCGTTTCCGGTCACGTCTTACCCCACCGCAGGCAGGATGCCTCGCCGCGATGCCTTCACGGATACGGGCTGGGCCCGCAAGCGTCGGAGCCGGGATTGACGGCTTTGCAAAGATTTCCGGCTAACGCTTGGTGAAGATGACGATCCCGGCGGAGATTTCGAGGTCGTGCGCGAGGCCGCTCACGGGGAAGAAGCTGGCGCCGGGAGCGCCGGGCCCGGGCGGCGCGCCCAGGCGGGGAACCGAGAGGACGTAATCATGCAAATCGACCCGCATGCCGAAATACGAGGCCAGCTTCTGCTCGACGCCGAAGCCGTAATTGAAATCGAATTTGTTGCCGCTCGAAAGCGTCGCCGGGCCGGCGATGAAACCTTCGGTGGACGCGTTGGCCTTGGCCGCGGTCGATGGGCTGATGCGGAGAATCCCGAAACCGACGGTGGCGAAGGGACGCATACGGCTGCGCGGTCCGCTGAGGAAGTAGAGGACGTCGCCATCGATCTGCTGGATGCTCGTGCCGAATCCGCGCACGCGCGGCGGCACTTCGTTGAGGTTGCTGAGGCGGAAATTGTTTGTGCCGTAGGCGTAGGTGCCCTCGACCGAGAAATGGCCGGTGATGTCGAGCGTGGCGCGAATGCCGGCGCGTCCGCCCGCGGCAAACTCGGTGTGATACGTTTCGCCCTCGGCAGGGAATGTGCGGTCGGCTTTCAGAAACGAGCCGGCGCCGAACAGGGTGAATCGGAGGTTCGAACCCTGCGCGGCCACGGGCGGGGCGGCCGAGAGCAGGAACAGAATCGCCGCGACGGGCATCACGGCGGATTTGCAAAAGGGAAATTGTTTTCCGCGCATGTTTTCCTCTGGGGAAGCAGTCTGTTTCTCTACGGATAGCAGAGAAGGCGGCCGAAGTCCACAAGACTTCACGAGATGCGCCGGGGAAGCGGGCGCCTGGTGGCGGGCAGGAGAAGGGCTGGTCTGGGGCAGAAAGCGGGCTCACGGGGCGCAGAGCGCCTGGGAAAAAACCGCGCAGGCAGGGTACGACGTGAGAGGAAGTCCCTGCGGGCAATGATGGCGCGTGAGGCGGACGGTCCTGACGGCGCGCCTTCGCGGGTTGCCCCGCCTCGACGCTTTCGGGGTCCCTCGCCTCGCTCGGGACGACGACAAACTGTTGTCGGCCCGAGGAAGATTGGTCTAGCAGCGGACGATTTTTTCGCGGTGACGGGTGACGGCGCGCGTGGCGTTGCGGGTGTCGACGACGAGTTGCGAGGCGTCGACGATCGCCTGCGTAGTCGTAGGCGGAATGGTCGGTGGCGATCAGCACGCAATCGTAACCGGCCAGGTTCTGCGGCGTGAGGTCCACCGAGCGCATTCCGGAATAGTCGTAGTGGCGCATCTTGTGGAGCTCGGGGAAGTAGGGATCGTTGTAATCGACCTGCGGCGCCGCGCTGCTGCAGCAGCTCGATGATCTTGAGCGAAGGCGATTCGCGCAGGTCGTCGACGTCCTTCTTGTAGGCCACGCCGAGCACCAGGACGCGCGAGCCTTTGAGGCTCTTCTCGCGCTCGTTGAGCGCGGCGGCCACCGCGTCCACCACGTGGTAGGGCATCGCGGTGTTGATTTCGCCGGCGAGTTCGATGAAGCGCGTGGCGAAATCGTATTCGCGCGCCTTCCAGGAAAGATAGAACGGATCGACCGGGATGCAGTGGCCGCCCAGGCCCGGGCCCGGATAGAACGGCATGAAGCCGAACGGCTTGGTGGCGGCGGCGTCGATCACCTCCCAGATATCGATGCCCATGCGCAGGCGAGAGCATCTTCAGCTCGTTGACCAGCGCGATGTTCACGCAGCGGAAGATGTTTTCGAGCAGCTTGGCCATTTCCGCGGCGCGCGTCGAGCTGACCGGAACGACGCGCGCGACGATCTGGGCGTAGAGCGCGCACGGCGGCGCGGCCGCTCGGCGGGTTGATGCCGCCGACGACCTTGGGAATTTGCGCGAGGCGCGTACTGTTTGTTGCCCGGATCTTCGCGCTCGGGCGAGAAGGCCAGGTAGAAATCGGTGGCGACTTCGGCCGCTCGCGGCGATGGGGCAGCGCAGGCCGCTTTCCTCGAGGATCGGCAGCACCAGTTCCTCGGTGGTGCCGGGATAGGTGGTGCATTCGAGCACGATGAGCTGGCCGCGCTGCAGGTGTGGTGCGATCGCGCGCGCGGTCTGCTCGACGTAGGTGAGATCGGGCTCGCGGCGCTCGTCGAGCGGCGTGGGCACGCAGATCATGATGGCGTCCATCTCGGCCAGGCGCGCGAAGTCCGCGGTGGCGGAGAAACGGCTCGGCGTACGTGCCAGCGGCGGATCTCGTCGGCGGGGATGTGGCGGATGTAGGTCTGGCCCGCGTTGAGCTTGTCGACTTTGGTGGGATCGACGTCGAAACCGATGACGCGATGGCCGGCTTCGGCGAAGCGGAGGGCGAGCGGCAGGCCGACGTAGCCGCAGCCGATGATGCCGATGCGCAGCTCTTTGTTTGCGAAAAGCTCGGGCGTTCTGGTGCTCATGGTTTGCGGAATCCTTCGCGTGTTTCGTGCCGGCGCGTCTCGGCCCGGCAGGAAACACTCGTAAAATCAGCACGAAATTCAAACTATAGCAGGGAATTGGGTGGTCGAAAACCGCGGGAATGAGAGGAAGTTGCTCATGCGGGCGATGCGGCTCATGCGGGTTTGGGCTCGGCGCGGAGACCGCGCCCCTGTGCGCCGGCGCAGCACGTGCGGTCACGCGCCCGGCAGGCGAAGCGATCGAGCGCCGGGAGGCGTTTAAGGTTCGGTAATAACTGTTTGAAGCGGTACGAAGGCGATCGCCACGCCCGGCCGGGCGGACTCGCGCCTAGAATGCCCAAACGAGGCCTGCGACTCGAAGCCGGAGCCGGGCAGTGAACGACCTGTCGGGGGTCGGGGAGAAGAGGGGATGAAGCAGCAGTGTTCGATGTGGCTGATTTATGTGAACTGGGTGGTATACCTGGGCGGGCTGATGTACCTGGTCGGGATCGGGAACGATCTGGTGGCGGCGATCTGGCTGTTGCTTCTGCCGCTGGGCATGCGGGCGTATACGCGGCTGTTTCCGATGATTTCGATGTACCTGGGCTACGGCGACGTCTCCGACAAGCGGAATCGGGGAGTGATCTATCCGCAAGTGAAAGCCAAGGTGCGGTTCTACACGGCGGCGGGCTGCCCGTTTTGCCCGCTGGTCGAGGAGCGGCTTGCAAGACTCCAGCGCCAGATGGGCTTCCAGTTGGAAACGGTCCACGTGACCTATCGGCCGGAGCTGCTGGCCCGAGGCATCCGCGCCGTGCCCGTGGTGGCAGTCGACGACCGGCAATTGGTGGGACATGCGACGACCGAAGATCTGGCGGCGTTGATTACGGGCAAAGCGGCGGCGGCTGCGGCCTCCGCGTGAAGGGCGGGGTGCAGGCAGGACGTTCCCTCACAGACCCCTCAGCGGTGCGATGCGGAGTCGTGGTCTGAGCGGTGCATGAGCCAGACGAACGGGGAGACGATGACGAACATCACGCCGAGCAGGCGAAAGGCGTCCATGTAGCTGAGGGCCGCGGCCTGGTCGAGGGTGAGGCGGTAGAGCAGCGCCAGGGCCTCGCGGCCGGCGAGCACGGCGTTCGCGCCGTGGCGGATGAAATCGGCGCGCATGGTGGCGAGCATGTTCTGCATGGTGGTGTTGGTGGGCGTGAGGTTGGCGACCAGGCGCGTCTGATAGGTCTGGCGGCGCCGCGCGAGGATGGTGGCGACGATGGAGATGCCGATGCTGGCGCCGACGTTGCGCATCAGCGAGATGATGCTCGTCGCGTAGCCCATCTCCTCGCTCGGAATCGGATCGACGGTGATCGTCGCTAGCGGAACGAACGTGAACGACAATCCGGCGCCCATCAGAATCTGCGGCCAGACGAAATTCCACGGCCCGGCGCTCAGGTATCAAGATAGCGAAAAGGAGAAGACGCCGACCGCCGCGACGAGCATGCCAACGAACAGCATGGCCCGCATGTCCCAGCGGCGGCCGATCAAGAAACCGGCGACGGGCATCAGGATCATGCGTGGCGATGCCGCGCGGCGAATTCCAGAAACCGGCGGTGATGGCGGGGAATCCCAGCAGCTCCTGCATGAAGAGCGGGATCAGAACGATGCTGCCGTAGAGGACGAAGCCGAGAACGGCGGAGAGGCTGGTGCCGACGGCGAAGGTGCGGAATTTCGAGCAGGCGGAAGTGGACGAGCGGGTGCTTGGAGCGCAGTTCCCAGATGACGAAGGTCGTCAGGCAGACGACGGCGATCATCGCCAGGGTGACGATGAAATGCGAGCTGAACCAGTCGTCTTCCTGTCCCTTGTCGAGCATCACCTGCAGCGCGGCGATGCCGGTGACCAGCATCCCGAGGCCCCAGTAATCCATGCGGAGCGAGCCGCGGCGGATGTACGGCGGATCGTGAACGAACAGGTGCAGCAGGATGAGCCCGACGATGCTGACCGGCAGATTGATGAAGAAAATCCAGCGCCAGGAATAGTTCGTCGTCAGCCAGCCGCCAAGCACCGGCGCCAGGATCGGCGCCACGACGATACCGACGCCGAAGAAGGCCATCGCGTTGCCGCGCTCCTCGCGGGGGAAGGTTTCGAGCAGGATGGCGCGGGTGGTGGGCTGGAGCGAGCCGCCGGATAGCCCCTGCAGCACGCGAAAGACGATCAGCAGCGGCAGCGAGGGCGCCAGGCCGCACAGCATGCTGGCGGCGGTGAATCCGGTGACGGCCATCATCAGCAGGCGCTTGCGGCCGAAATAGTTCGCCAGCCAGCCGGCCAGCGGCAGCACGATGGCGTTCGAGATCAGGTAGGAAGTGAGGACCCAGGTGGCTTCCGTGGTGGTGGCCGAGAGGTTGCCGGCGATGTAGGGCAGGCTGACGTTGACGGCCGAGGTGTCGATCAGCTCCATCATCGCGCTGGCCATCACCGCTATGGCCACCAGCCAGCGGCCCACGTTGGGGTTTTCGAGTGGAGTGTCGAACGAAGTCGTCGTCGCCATGGGGACGGTATCGGGAAATCCCGGCGCGGCGTTGAGGAACCGGCCCGCTTCGCGGGAAACGAAGTCGCTCCTTTCCAGCAGGCGCTCGCGCCGCGGGAAGGCGAGATTGTACCTCCGACGGGCTTACTGGCGCGGTGAAACCGTACTCCCGGCGTTCGCCGGCGTACCGGGAAATGGAAAAAGGCGCGGAGTCCGGCAGGCGCCGGGCCCCGCGTCTACTGGCCATTCGCGAGGGCGGGGTTTACGCGACGGTCAGATCGTTCTTCACCGAAAAAACGTCGGGCACCAGGCGCGCACGAATGCCGGCCAACTCGCGATCCGCTTTGCTGTCGACCACGCCTACCAACATGACGCGGCTGTGGTTCACGATGATGTGGATACGCGGGTTCACGCCCAACGAGTAGTGAAACAGCGGTTCGTACCCGAAGATGGAGCGGTATTCGGCCCGGCGAATCTGATTGTCGAACGGGCTGAAGGACAGTTGCTGAACCTCGTTCACGACGCGGGTGACGCCGGGCAGCCCTTTCACCGAGTCAACAACCGAAGACCGCGTGAGAGGAAAAACGACCTGCCCCAGGAGCGTTAGCTGGCTTCCCTGGATTTTGTAGGCGAGATTGTCGAACACGCCGAACCAGGGAAGGCCAACGAGGCGGTCGTAAACCTTTTTGTTCAGCCATGCCTGGGAGTGCGTCACATTTGGGTGATTGACGACCATGGGTGGCGCCTTGGCGAAAGAGACCGAGCTGCCAAGAGTGCCGAGGAAGAATGCCAGAAGAACGGGGAGAATCCATTTTGTTGTTTTGAAACGGCTTATTTCACTGTCACCACCTGTTTCGAATTTCATGGGCTTTCTCCTTTCCTTGCCCACCGGGTGTTTCCACCCCTTTCACAGTTATTGGATGTTCCCTGTGGGAATGAGCGTCAAGAAAAGGCGAGGGGTGCGCGCCTTATGGGGAGGCAAGCCACGGCAGTGGCCGGAAAAGCGTGGAGGCTGTGTGGCGGCTGGATCTGCTTGTTTGTGTGGGGGTTAGCACGAAATTTACCGCGATTCTGTACAAGGCCAAGCGGAGGGGATTATATTCAGAATTCAGTAAATCCTCTCAATCCAAACGCATGGAGAGTGCACAAATGAATCGCCGTCAATTCTTCCTTCCTCATCCCCTTCTCTCTCTTGTCATGAGCGTCGCTCTGGTTCTTGCCGGCCTCTTGTTGTTGCCTCCGGGCCGGCTGTTCGCCCAACAGCAAGTGACCGAGCCTCCCTACATCTCCGGGCAGTCGCTTGTGACGCAGGGCTTCATCCAAGTTGCCTTGGACGGCGAGACGGGAAATACAGTTTTCATCCTGACGCCCGACAAGGCGCCGGCACCGACGCCTACGAACGCGGCAGCGCAGGCGCCGATCTACCTGATTGCGTACCCGGTGCAATCCACGATCCCAGCGGATCACCTGGACTGCACGGTCACCAACTGCAAGGGCCTGAACGTTCTTCCGTTCGCGAACTCCTACTACGGCGAGCTTTCGGGAACGTCCGCGGCCTGCGAGACCTTTAATCACGGAAAGCCGTGTTCACAGGTTGAAGGGCACGATCATATCGTTGGAACCCCCTTTACCGGCGGGGACTTCAATGTGGCGTGGCACAAGGTGCTGGTCGTGTTTACCGCCAAAGGGTTCCAAAACAAGGTCTACAACACGAGAATTACCACTGTGAACCAGCTCGATGGACTCCTTTCCGAGGGGTATATCAAAACGATGGATGTCCCGTCGTCCTCGTTCAACTGCAATCTCGTCCCGGAGACCCGCTACGAGCAGGGTACCCCCGTCCTCGTTTCCTATCCGTAGCCGGAAGGAATCTGGCGGAGGACCGAATAGAGGCGAAAGAACCCGATCATCCGCGGGCGCCCGTTACCTTGCGCCCCACTCGGGGTTCCGGGAGCGAAACAGGGGTATCGTGACGGCTGCGTGCGCCTCGGCAGGGACGGGCAGGGGTTCGGAATCCTCGAGAATTCCTCCGCCTACGCGAGCGAAAACGACGGGAATCCGCTGAAACAACGCACAATCGTTGTCGGCGCCGATAAGGCGCCGACTCGACTCCGCATTCGTGTACGATGTCGGGGCGTTTGGGCCTCGTTGACGGTTCCGAGCGCAGATGTTATAAATTTCCCTTTTATTCCGGGCTTCGAAATCACCCAGAGACGGCATTCAAGGGTGGAACTGTGGAAGTACTGCGCCAGACCCTCAACCTGATCATCGTATCGCTGCCGACGACGATAATCGTCTTTCTGTTCTACCTGTTCGCCCGGGCGGTGTTCTTCAAACCGATGTTGCGCGTGCTCGACGAACGCGCCGCGCGGACCGAAGGGGCGCGGGGCGATGCGGCCCGGCTCGAGAACCAGGCGCAGGAGAAACTGGGCCTGTACCGCCGGGCGCTCGACAAGGTGCGGGCCGAAATTTACGCCGACCAGGAGAGCGCGCGGCGCGTGGCGCTCGACGCGCGCGGCGAACTGCTGCGCCAGAACGCGAGTGAAGGCCAACGAGCGGGTTCGCCAGGCGAAGCAGCGGCTCGAGGGCGAACTGGCGGCGGCGGGCGAGGAAGTCGAACGGCAGAGCCTGCGGCTGGCGGAAGAAGCGGTGCGCGCCGTGCTTTCGGAAACGGCCGCGGCTCCGGAAGCGGCGAGGGAATCGTGAAGGCGCGCTCGATGGGGAAACGGCTGGCGAGAGTTGGCGCGTGGAGCGCGGCGCTCGTTCTTTTCGCGCCGATCGTGGCCGCGGCTGCCGAAGGATCGGCGGAGCCGACCACCACCGAATGGATTTTCCGCTGGCTGAATTTCGCGCTGGTTTTCGGCGTGGGCGGCTGGTGGGCGGGAAAGAAGCTGAAAGCGGTTTTCCGGCGCAATGCGGAGAAGATCGCCGCGACCATCGCGGAAGCGGAAGAGGCCAAGCGGCACGCGGTCGAGCGGCTGCAGGCGGCCGAAGCGAAGCTGGCCGCGGTCGAACGCGAAGCCGAAGAGATGCGCGAGCGGGCGCGGCGGGATTCGGCGGCGGAAGCCGAGCGCATCCGCGCGCTGGCGCTCGAGGAAGCGGCGCGGGCCGAACGCGCGGCCGACGCGGAGATTGAAGCGGCCGAGCGCACGTCGGTGAACCGGCTGCGCGAAATGGCGATCGCCAGAACGATCGAGCGCGCCCGTGAGCTGGTGGCCGAGCGGATGACGCCGGCGTTGGACCGCAGGCTGTTCGCCCGGTTCGTCAATGCGCTGGGCCGGGCGGGGAGGGAAGCGTGACACCGGAACGCACCTACGCCGAGGCTCTTGCCGACGTCGCGCTGGCCCAGAAGCGGCCCGAGCAGATGCGGCGCGAGCTGGAGGATTTTCTCGCGATGATGGCCGAATCCTCCGATCTTCGGAATTTTCTGGCAAGTCCGGCGGTAGCGAACTCCTCGAAGCATGCGGTGATCGCGAAGCTGGTGGAGCGGATGGGGGCGAGCGAGCATCTGCGGAATTTCCTGTTTCTGGTGGTGGATCACCGGCGCGTTGGGTTGCTCGGGGCGATCGGCGAGGCGTTCGGGCAGGAATTGAACGCGCGGCTGGGAATTCTGGAGGCGCAGATCCGCACGGCGCGCGAACTCGACGCGGAAGAGAAGCAGGCGCTCGAGTCCGAACTCGCGCGGCGGACCGGCAAACGGATTGAAGCGAGCTACCGCATCGAGAAGGAACTCGAGGGCGGCGCGGTGGTGCGCATCGGCTCGACGATATACGACGGATCGGTGCGCGCGAGCCTCGAGCGGCTGCGCGCGCGCATGGCGGCGGTTTAACGGAGCGTAAGGAAGACTCATGGCGACGATCAAGGCTGATGAAATTGCCAAGATTCTGCACGAGCAGATCGAAAACTATCAGGAGTCGGTCACCGTCGACGAAGTCGGGTCGGTGATCTCGGTGGGCGACGGCATCGCCCGCATCCACGGCCTCGAAAAGGTGATGATGGGCGAGATGCTCGAATTCCCGCACGGGGTTTTCGGCATCGCGCTCAACCTCGAAGAGGACCAGGTGGGCTCGGTGCTGCTCGGCGAATACACCGCCGTGAAAGAGGGCGACACCGTTCGCCGCACGCGCACCATCATGTCGGTGCCGGTCGGCGACGCCCTGATCGGCCGCGTAGTGAATCCGCTGGGCCAGCCGCTCGACGACAAGGGTCCGATCTCGACCGACAAGCGGAACCCGCTCGAGCGCATCGCGCCGGGCGTCGTGGACCGCCAGTCGGTGAAGGAGCCGCTGCAGACCGGGATCAAGGCGATCGACTCGATGATTCCGATCGGGCGCGGGCAGCGCGAGCTGATCATCGGCGACCGGCAGACCGGGAAGACGGCGATCATTCTGGACACGATTTTGAACCAGCGGGAGAGCGGGGTGATCTCGATCTACTGCGCGATCGGGCAGAAGCGGTCGACGATCGCACAGGTGGTGAAATCACTCACCGATTTCGGCGCGATGGACAATACGATCATCGTGGCCGCCTCGGCCTCCGAGCCCGCCACGATGCAGTACATCGCCCCCTACGCCGCCTGCGCCATCGGCGAATTCTTCCGCGACAGCGGCCGCCACGCGGTCGTCTTCTACGACGACCTCTCGAAGCACGCCCAGGCCTACCGCGAAATCTCCCTCCTGCTGCGCCGCCCGCCGGGCCGCGAAGCCTTTCCCGGGGACGTTTTTTACCTCCACTCCCGCCTGCTCGAGCGCGCCGCGAAGCTGAGCGACAAAAACGGCGGAGGATCGCTGACGGCGTTGCCGGTGATCGAAACGCAGGCCGGCGACGTGACTGCCTACATTCCGACCAACGTCATTTCCATTACCGACGGACAGATTTATCTCGAAGCCGACCTCTTCAACATCGGCATCCGCCCCGCGATCAACGTCGGCATTTCGGTGAGCCGCGTGGGCGGCAACGCCCAGATCAAGGCAATGAAGCAGGTGGCCGGCACGCTGCGCCTCGAGATGGCGCAGTACCGCGAGCTGGCCGCCTTCGCGCAGTTCGGTTCCGAACTCGACCGCGCCAGCCAGGCCCAGATCGCCCGCGGGCGCCGGCTGACGGAGGTCCTGAAGCAGGACCAGTATCAGCCGGTCACGGTGGCCAAGCAGATTCTGATCATCTTCGCCGCCACGCACGGCTACCTGGACGATCTCGAGACCGACGAGTGCCGCAAGTTTGAACTGGCGCTCTACGACTTCATCGACGCGAACTATCCGGCAGTGCTTCAGAAAGTGGCCGAGCGGAAGCAGCTCGACGACGAGCTGCGGACCCAACTCCGCACCGCGCTCGATGCGTTCAAGGAGCAGTTCCGGGCGGTTTCCGGAGCGGCGCGGGCCACGGCGGCGAGCTAGGACGAGCGGGAATCGATGCCGACACTTCTCGAATATCGGAGCCGGCTGCGGTCGGTGCGACAAACGCAGCAGATCACGCGCGCGATGAAATTCGTCGCGGCGGCGCAGCTGCGGCGGGCCCAGTCGCGGGTGTTCTCGGCGCGGCCCTACGCCGAGGAGATCTTGCGCGTGCTGCGGTCCGCGGCATCCCGGATCGAGGCGCCGATGCACCCGCTGCTCGAGCAGCGGCCCGAGGAGCGGCTGCTGGTGATCGTGGTGACGGCCGACAAGGGACTCTGCGGCGCGTTCAACAGTAACGTGGTGCGCCGGGCGACCCATTTCCTGCGGGAGCAGGCCGGACGCGAGACGCAGGTGATGGCGGTCGGGCGCCGGGGCCGCGATTCGCTGCGCAAACTCGGTTTCGGTCCGGCAGACGAACACGTCGACATTTTCCGCCGGGTGGATTTCCACCACGCGCAAAAGATCGCGCGGCAGGCGGCGGCGCTCTACAGCGAGCCGAAGGTGGACGCGGTCTACGCCATCTACAACGAATTCAAGAACGTACTCACGCAGAAACTGGTTGTCGAGAAGGTGCTGCCGGTGGCGGCGGAGGTGGTCGTGCCGTCGGGCGCGCCGGGAATCGAAACGCGCCGCGCGGCCGTCTCCGACTACATCTACGAGGATCCGCCCGAAGCGGTTTTCGAGCGGATGCTGCCGCGCTATCTGGAATCGGAAATTTATCGCATTCTGCTGGAATCGGCCGCCGGCGAACAGGCCGCGCGGATGACGGCGATGGATGCCGCCACCAACAACGCCGGCGATCTGATCGAGCGGCTCACGCTCGAGATGAACAAGGTGCGGCAGGCGGCCATCACCAAGGAAATCATCGAAGTGGTCAGCGGCGTGGCGGCGACTGCCGCGTAAAGGCCGCAAGCCGGGAGGAAAGCTCGTGCCGGAAAAGACGGTAGGACATGTGGTGCAGGTGATCGGGCCGGTGGTGGATATCGCCTTTCCCGAAGGTCACCTGCCTTCGATCTACAACGCCATTCATATCACCAGCGAAGGTTTCGATTCCCCGATCCCGATCGACATCATCGGCGAGGTGGAGCAGCACCTGGGCGAAGGGCGCGTGCGCTGCGTCGCGATGGAGCCGACCGACGGCATGATGCGCGGGATGAAGGCCATTGACACCGGGCAACCGATCACCGTGCCGGTGGGCCGGGCGACGCTCGGCCGTGTGATGAACGTGCTCGGGCAGCCGGTGGACAATCTGGGGCCGGTGATGACCGAGAAGCGCTATCCGATTCACCGGTCGGCGCCGGCGCTCGACGAGCTGTCGACCACGCTCGAAACCTTCGAGACCGGCATCAAGGTCATCGACCTGGTGCAGCCCTACCTGAAGGGCGGCAAGGTGGGCCTGTTCGGCGGGGCGGGCGTGGGCAAGACGGTGCTGATTCAGGAGCTGATTCACAACGTCGCGATGAAGCACGGCGGCGTTTCCGTCTTCACCGGCGTCGGCGAGCGCACCCGGGAGGGTAACGACCTCTGGAACGAAATGCAGGATTCCGGCGTCATCGTGGCCGGCGACCCGGAGAAATCCCGCGTCGCGCTCATCTACGGCCAGATGACTGAGCCGCCCGGAGCGCGGCTTCGCGTGGGACTGGCGGGGCTGACCGTGGCCGAATATTTCCGCGACGAGGAAGGGCTCGACGTGCTGCTCTTCATCGACAACATTTTCCGTTTCGTGCAGGCCGGCGCGGAGGTTTCGGCGCTGCTCGGCCGCATGCCCTCGGCCGTCGGTTACCAGCCGAACCTCAATACCGAACTCGGCGAGCTGCAGGAACGGATCACCTCCACCAAGCGCGGTTCGATCACGTCGGTGCAGGCGATTTATGTGCCCGCCGACGACTACACCGATCCGGCGCCGGCCGCCACCTTCAGCCACCTCGACGCGACCACTACGCTCAGCCGCCAGATTTCCGAGCTGGGCATCTACCCGGCCGTCGATCCGCTCACCAGCTACTCGCGCATTCTGGACCCGCGCGTCGTCGGGCAGGAGCACTACAACGTGGCGCGGTCCGTGAAACTGGTGCTGCAGCGCTACAAGGACCTGCAGGACATCATCGCGATTCTCGGCATCGAGGAACTCTCCGACGAGGACAAGCTGACCGTTTCGCGCGCGCGCAAGATCCAGCGCTTCCTCTCGCAGCCGTTCTTCGTCGCCGAGGTGTTCACCAACCTGCCCGGCCGCTACGTGAAGGTGGAGGATACGATCCGCGGCTTCAAGGAAATCGTCGACGGCAAGCACGACGACCTGCCCGAGCAGGCGTTCTACATGGTCGGCACGATCGAGGAAGCGAGAGAGAAGGCCGAGAAGCTGCAAGGCGCGGCCGCCTGAACGTCATGCTGCCCGAATCCATCGCGCTCGAAGTCGTCACGCCCGACCGCCGCGTCGTGCAGGAATCGGTCGAGGAGGTGCAGGTGCCGGGGAGCCAAGGCTACCTCGGCGTCCTGCCGGGCCACGCGCCGCTCATGACCGAGCTGGGCATCGGCATGCTCAGCTACCGCAAGGGCATCAGTTGGTATTACCTCACCGCGATCGGGGGATTCGCCGAGGTCCTTGCCGATCGCGTGATCGTGCTCGCCGAACAGGCCGAGCGCGCCGAAGAGATCGACCTCGAGCGCGCCGAGAAGGCGATGGCCCGCGCCAAAGAGCGCCTCGCCAAAATGCACGATCCCGAAGTCGATTGGGAACGCGCCCAAACCTCGCTCCAGCGCGCGCTGGTCCGCATGCAGGTGGCGGCGAAGGCCGGCGGAATTCCTGCCGAACACCATCAGCCTGAAGTTTGAGATCGCGCGCTGACCGATAGCGGATTTTCGGACGGGCGTGGCACGCGGTAACGCAGCCGATCCCGGCTGTGCGATTTGCTTCCCACAACAGATGTGAAAACCTGCACAGGCGGGAGTGCCTGCGCTACGTGAGCGGTTCGGCCATCCGGCGGGTCATGACTCCCGCGACGTTCAGGGCGTCGTCGAGGAAGACCAGATCGGCGTCGGCGCCCGGCGCGATGACGCCCTTGCGCGCTTCGAGGCCCAGGCGGCGCGCGGGATTGAGCGTTGCCATGCGGATGGCTTCGGCGAGCGGGACGCCGAGCGCAACCATGCGGCGCACGGCGCGGTCGAGCGTAAGCGTGCTGCCGGCGAGGCGGCCCTCGGCGTCGCGGCACACACCGTCCTTGACCTTCACCTCGAACGTGCCCAGCCGGTAATTTCCGTCGGGCATTCCCGTGGCCGCCGTCGCATCGCTCACCAGAATCACGCGTTCCGTGCCTTTGGCGGCGAGAAGGATTTGCAGAGCGGCGGCATTGACGTGCACGCCGTCGGCGATGACCTCGGCGGTGACTTCAGGCCGCGTGAGCACGGCGCCGATGACGCCCGTATCCCGATGCGAAAACGGCCGCATCGCGTTGAATACGTGCACCGCGTGGCGAGCGCCGCGCTCGATGGCCGCGACGGCTTCGTCGTAGGTGGCGTTCGTGTGACCCAGGGCAACCACCAGCCCCGCCGCTCGCGCGCGATCGACCAGTTCGAGCGCGCCGTCGAGTTCCGGCGCGAGCGTCAGAATCCTCGCCGCGCCGCCCGCGGCCGCCAGCAGGCGGTCGAAAAGCCGTGGCGATGCCGGCGCAATCCATTCCGGCGGATGCACGCCGCGGCGCGCGGGACTGATGAACGGCCCTTCGAAATGAATGCCGAGTAATTCGGCCGCCGGCTCGGCGGAATCGGATTGGTTGCGCGGCTGCTCGGCGGCGGCGCGCGCCAGCGCTTCAAGGCTGCGGCAGGTGTCATCCGGGCTGGCGGTAACGGTGGTGGCGACGAACGCCGTCGTTCCGTACCGAACGATGGTTGCCGCGACGCGAGCGAGCGCATCGGGATCGGCTTCCATCACGTCGTGCCCGCCCGCTCCGTGAATGTGGATATCGACGAAGCCCGGCGCGAGCGTCCATGCCCGCGCATCGTATTCGCGTGTTCCCGCGCGCAGTTCCACGCCGTCGCGCCGCCCCGCCGCAACGATCCGCCCGTCCTCGACCACAACCACTCCGTCGGCAACCTCCTCCGTCGGAGTGATCAGCCGCCTCGCGCGAATGGCATTCCGGTTCATCGCCTGCTCATCCTAACCCGGGTTCGCACGAGTGGCAGCTACCAGTTTTTATGAAAGGCAAGCTTCCTTGTGGCGCGGGAGCGCCTTGCGCGACTCAGCGGCCGGGATTCGGGGCGGGGGCGAGGATGGGACGCTCGGCCCAGTAGCCCTGGCGGGCGCGGACTTTGAGGCCGTGGCGATGAAGGATTTCGATCTGGATGGGGTGGAATTTTCCATCGGCGGAGTGGGTCGAGGGGGTGTAGGCGATCGAGTACTGGCTGCGCAGTTCGGTGCCGATGTCGACGAAGGCCTGGGCGAGGTCGTCGACGCGATAGGGGTAGAAGGAGCGGCCGCCGGTATCGTCGGAGAACTGCTTGAGAACCTTGTCGCCCTCGGTGTAGTGGATGAGGAAGGGCATGTTCTCGGCTGTTTGCTGATCGGGCGAGACCCATTTGTTGGTGGTGCTGATCGTGTAGATGACGACGCCGGCGCGCTCGGCCATGTCGATGGCGCTGCTGCGGGCGTGGTCGCTGAGGTCGTCGAGGCCGTCGCTGATCACCACCAGGACGCGGCGCACGTTGCTGCCGGTCGTCGGCGGTGGAGGATTCCGCAGGTCCTTGTTGCAAGCCTGGTAGATGGCGTCGTAGAGAGCGGTGCCGCCGCCGGCGCGCTGGTCATCGATGGCGCGACGCAGCAGATCGAGATTGCTGGTGAACCCCTGCTGGAGTTGGGGGTGGGTGTCGAAGGTCATCAGGAAGGCCATATCCTTGCCGGGCCGCAGGATGTGATAGAGGAAATCGAAGGCCGCCTGCTGCTCGAATTGGAGCCGCTGATGAATGCTGTTGGAGGTGTCGAGCAGGAGTCCGATGCGGAGCGGCAGATCGGTTTCCCGGCTGAAGAACTCGACCTGCTGCGGAATATCGTCGTCGAAGACCTCGAAATTGTTCTTCTCGAGATTGGTAACGAAGTGGTTGTGCTTGTCGAGCACGGAGAAGACGATGTTCACCAAGCGCACTTCGCGTTTCAACTGGCCGACGGCCGGAGGTTTCTGCTGCGCGGTGTTTTCCTCGGCTTTCGCGGGAGGCGTCTTGGTTTGCCCTGCCGGCGGGGTTTTGGCTTGCTGGGTCGGCTTGGCGGACTGGGACGCGGCCGTGAGGCCCATCGCGAGAATCAAGACCGCTGCCGTTATTGCTTTCCGCAAAGCCATGATGAAGCCTCCATTATAGGTACCCCTCCAAAACACGGTCAATTTCCGATGCCCCGGTCGAGAAATGCGCCGCGAGCGCGACCAGCCAATCACGGAGGTCGCGCGGCACCGGGGCGCGAATTTCGAGCGGCTGGCCGGTGCGAGGATGAGCGAGGCGGACGTGGGCGGCGTGAAGCCAGAGCCTGGGGAGCGGCGGCGCGGGCGCGTCGTCGACGACGATGCGCCGCGGCGCGCCGTAGTGCGTGTCGCCGGCGACGGGATGGCCGGTGGCCGAAAAATGCACGCGGATCTGATGGGTGCGGCCGGTGTGCAGGCCGGCTTCGACGAGCGTGAATCCGGCGCGCTCGCGCGCCGCCGCGGATCGCCCGGCAATTTCGGGATCGAGGCGCAGGAGCACGCGCCAGGTGGTGAGGGCGGCGCGGCCTTCGCGGCGGCGCGTGGTCATGCGGGTGCGGCGGCGGAGGTCGCGGGCGATGGCGAGCGCGATGCGGCCGGTCGAATGTTCCAGGCGGCCGTGTAGCAGGGCGAGGTAGGCCTTTTCGACGCGACGGCCGGCGAATTGGCGGACGAGTTGGCGGTGCGATTCGTCGTTGCGGGCGACGAGCAGCACGCCGCTGGTGTCCTTGTCGAGCCGGTGAACGATGCCGGGGCGCGACGGGCCGCCGAGCGTCGAGAGCCGGCCGTAGCGATGGACGAGCGCGTTGGCGATCGTTCCCGACGTGATGCCGGCGCCGGGATGGACGACGATGCCGGCGGGCTTGTTGACGGCGATGAGGTCGTCGTCTTCGTAGAGGATCGAGAGCGGAATCGGTTCGGGCAGCGCTTCGAGTTCGGGCGGGGCCACCAGTTCGATCTCGACCGATTCACCCGCTTCGATCCGCTGCGAGGCGCGCGCGGCGCGGCCGGCAACGTGGACGAGGCCCTCGGCGATGTGCTCCTGGATGCGCGTGCGGCTGGTTCCGGGCAGTTGCGCGGCGAGCCAGCGATCCAGGCGCTGGCCGGCGTCTTCATCGCTTACGGAAAAACGTCGGACCGGCGCCTGGGATTCAGTCACGCTCGCGCTCGCGGCTAACGCCGCACCGGCTCGGGAATGACGGCGGGTGCCGTCTCCGATTTGTGTTTCAGGAACAGCCATGTGCCGACCATGATCATTCCCAGACTGACGAACTGCATCAGGGAAACCGCGCCATTGAACATCAGCGTCCGCCCGGGATCGCCGCGGATGAATTCGAGCGAGCCGCGCTCGATGCCGTAGAGAATCAGCCACGCCGCGAAAAGCTCGCCGGTGAATTTCCGCCGCGTGCCCAGCCAGACGAGAAACAGGAAATTGAGAAATTCCGCGGCCGCTTCCATCAATTGCGTCGGCTGCAGCGGGACGTTCAGCGGTGTGCCGACGAGCTGTGCCGCGAGTGGATTGGTAAAGATGATGCCCCAGGGCATGTGTGTGGGTTTGCCCCAGCAGCAGCCTGCGCTGAAACAGCCCAGGCGGCCGATCGAGTGGCCCAGGGCGAGTGGCGCGGCGAAAGCGTCGCCGACCGCGAGGAAGCGGAGCTTCTGCCACAAGACGTAGAAGATGATGAAGAGCAGACCGCCGACCATTCCTCCGTAGAAAACCCCGCCCGATTGCAGCGTGGCGAAAGAGAAAATCTCCCGTGGATTCTGCATGTAGTAGGACCAGTCGCTCAGCAGCATCCAAAGCTTCGAGGCGACCAGGCCCGCCAGTACCATGTAGATGCCGAGATTCCAGATTTGATCGGGATCGAGCCCGATCTTCCGTGCCTGCCACCGCGCGGTGAAAAGACCAACGATGACGCCGGTGGCAACGAGCACGCCGTAGGTATAGACGGTAAGAGAACCGATATGAAACAAGACAGGATGCATCGATCAGACCTTTCCCCGGACAGTCTCCCGGTGCTCGGTGAGCAGGGAGAAAACGATGAGACCTCCTCCGATCACGATGGCCGAATCGGCAAGATTGAATGCCGGCCAGTGATAGGAGCCGATATAAAAATCAAGGAAATCCACAACACTGTGACGCACCACGCGATCGAGCACGTTGCCCGCCGCTCCGCCCAGGATCAGCGCCGCGCCGATCTGGCCGGGAAGGCCGGGGATGCGGTTGCTCACCAGCAACCAGCCAAGCAGGCTCATCACGCCGAGCGAGAAGAGGATCAGAAGCCAGACGAGCCAGACGGAGTGTGCGTCGGCGAGGATGCCGAAGGCGACGCCGCGGTTATCGGTGTGCACGATATTGAAGAAGCCGGGGATGATCGTGGTCACCCCGCCGGGCTCGAGCGCGGCCGCGATGGCGCGCTTGGTGATCTGGTCGGCGGCCAGTACGAGCGCCGCGAGCCAGAGCAGACGAGCGTTTTCGAGAGCTTTCATCTTCCGGATTTACCGCTTTCCCCCGCCGCCTGTACGATTTGCCCGAGAGCCGCGAAGCAGCGTTCGCACACCGTCGGGTACTCAGGGAATGTGCCGACGGCAAGCGAATAGTTCCAGCAGCGCTCGCATTTGGCCCCGTCGGCGCGCTGCATCTCGATTTCGAGTCCGTCTGGCGCAGCCGAACCGGAGCCGTCGCCGGGCCGCGCCGGCGCCACTTCCACCTGCGAAACCATGAACAACGCGGGAAGCCAGGCGCGGTAGCCTTCGAGCAGGGCTCTCCATCCATCGGATGCACCCAGACGGACTTTGGCTTCGAGCGAGCCGGCGATGGGCTTTTCGTTGCGCGCGCTCTCCAGCGCGCGCAGCACCTGGTCGCGCACGGCGAGCAGGCTTTCCCAGTTGCCGCCGAGCCTGGCGTCGAACGGAGCGCCGAACTCGTCCGGCGCCGGGAACAGCGCCATGTGCGCGCTTTCGGGATCGCCGGCAGCGTGCGGGAAATACTTCCAGATCTCCTCGGCGGTGAAAACCAGGATCGGCGCCACCAGGCGCAGCAGCGCGCTGGCGATGCGATAGACGGCGGTCTGCGCCGAGCGGCGGCGCGGGCTTGCGGGCGCAAAGGTGTAGAGGCGGTCCTTGAGCACGTCGAAATAAAACGCGCTCAGATCGACGACGGCGAAATCGTGCAGCGCGTGGAAGACGCGGTGAAATTCGAACGCCTCGTACCAGCCACGGGAGCATTCGGCGAGTTCGGCGGTGCGCGAGAGCATCCAGCGGTCGAATTCCTCGAGCTCGGCATCGGCGACGGCGTCGCGCGCGGGATCGAAATCGGCCAGATTGCCGAGCGCGAAGCGGAACGTGTTGCGCAACTTGCGATACGCCTCGGAGAGCTGGCGTCATCACGTTGTCGGACATGCGCACGTCGGTCGTGGTAATCCTGCGAGGCGACCCAGAGGCGCAGCAGATCGGCGCCCCACTTCTCGCAGACTTCGGTGGGCAGCACGACGTTGCCGAGCGACTTCGACATCGGCCGGCCTTCGGCGTCGAGCGTCCAGCCGTGCGTGAGCACGTGCCGGTAGGGCGCGGCGTCCGCGCACGCCGACGCCGATCAGCAGCGAACTGTGGAACCAGCCGCGATACTGGTCCGGGCCTTCGAGATACATGTCGGCGGGCCAGCGGCAGGTCGGCGTCGCGGCCGGTCGAGCACGGCGAGATGCGTCGAGCCGGAATCGAACCAGACGTCGAGAATGTCGTTTTCCTTGCGCCAGTGCGCTGCGCCGCACGCGCAGCGCGTTCCGGCCGGCAGCAACTCCTCGGCCGAGTGCGTGAACCAGGCGTCGGCGCCTTCGCGCTCGAACCAGTCGAGCACGTGCGCGCAGCGCGGCGAAATCCTCAAGGCGCTTGCCGCACTCGTCGCAATAGAAAACGACGAGCGGCACGCCCCAGAAGCGCTGCCGCGAGACGCACCAGTCGGGGCGCTCGGCGATCATCGAATGGATGCGCTCGCGCGCCCCATCCGGGCGTCCATTGCACTTTGGATCCGTCGAGCGCGTTCGAGCGGCGCGCGTCGGCGCAGGTCGGTCGTGCTCGAGATCGATGAACCACTGCTCGGTGGCGCGGAAGATCACCGGATTGTGGCAGCGCCAGCAGTGCGGATAGCTGTGGCTGAGCTTGCTCGAGGCGACCAGCGCGCCGCGCCTTCCGCAACAGGTCGATGATGAGCGGATTGGCCTCGAAAACGGTCTTGCCGTGATAGTTCGGCGAGGCCTTCGGTGAAGCGGCCGTCGTCGTCGATCGGCGCGTAGGCTTCGAGGCCGTATTTCTGGCCGGTGTGGAAGTCTTCGGCGCCGTGGCCGGGAGCGGTGTGGACGATTCCCGTGCCCTGATCGAGCGTGACGTAATCGGCGAGCACACCAACGATCTCGCGGTCGAGAAACGGATGGCGGAAACGCGCGCCTTCGAACCGGCGGCCCTCGAGGCGCTCGGCGCGGCGCGTGAACTTGACGCCGGTTTCGGCGAGGAACGGCTCGAGCCGGTCCTCGGCCAGCAGGTAGACGTTGCCTTCGGCGTCTTCGGCCGTGACGTAATCGAAATCGGGATGGAAAGCGAGCGCCAGGCTGGCCGGGAGCGTCCAGGGAGTCGTGGTCCAGATGAGCGCGTACAAGCGGCCGCGGCGCTCGGGATCGATTGGCGCTTCAAGCACCTCGTAGCGCACCCAGATCGACGGGCTGGCGTGGTCTTCGTATTCGACTTCGGCTTCGGCCAGCGCGGTGCGGTCGTGCATGCACCAGTAGACCGGTTTCAGCCCGCGATAGACGTAGCCCTTTTCCAGGAATTTGAGGAAGCGTCGGCGATCCGCGCCTCGTAATCGGGATCCATGGTGAGGTACGGCTCTTCCCACTGGCCCAAAACGCCGAGCCGTTGAAAGTCGCGGCGGTGGCTGAACGTAGCGGGATGCGAAATTCCGGCACATGCGGCGGAACTCGGCCGGCGCGACGGCGCCTTTGCCGCCCAGTTCCTTTTCCACCTGTGTTTCGATGGGCAGGCCGTGGCAATCCCAGCCCGGGACGTAGGGGGCGCGGAAGCCGGCCATCGTCTTCGAGTTCACGACCATGTCCTTCAGGATCTTGTTCAGGGCCGTGCCCAGATGGATCTCGCCCGTCGGGTAGGGTGGGCCGTCGTGCAAGACGTAGAGCGGCGCGCCCTTGCGGGAGGCCAGAATACGGTCGTAAAGCCGCTTCTGGTTCCAGTCTTCGAGTTGTCGAGGCTCGGCCTCGGGAAGATTCGCCTTCATGGGGAAGGCGGTTTTCGGAAGATTCAGGGTACTTTTGAGGTCCAGGGTAATCCTCGCTGGCCGCCGGCTGTTGGGTGGCTCCCCCACGCCTGTCGGAGAAGTAGATTTACGCCCCGGCGTCTATGTTACAATGACCGTGGCGAAAGTGTCAGCCGGTCGAGCGGGGGCCGGTGAGATTTTAGAGGCAGGGCTACCAATTCTTTCCTGGTCCAATGCACCCGGATATAACCAAGACCGGGTTTCAAGCATCATATAAGGAAACGGGAGTCGTTTGGGTTTAGAATTGGAGATACCACCTCGAAGGTGATAGGCGGACCGCCGATTCCTATGGGCGAAACGAAGAAACCGGATCTTTTCGAGCAGCAGGGGGATTCTCCCATGTTTCCCCGTTTTCAGGCGGAAAAGCCCCGGCGCAGCAAACTCTTCTGGTCGAACCTGCACGATTTCCTCTACGAACGCCCTGTGAAGGGCTCCTCGAACAACAGCTATCTGCGCCCAGTGGAATTTGGCGCCAACTTCCGCGACAACTTGAAGGAATGGTTCCGGCCTGGCGTGCGCGGCGTGGCCGATTCGACGATGCTGGTCGAGGCGCGGCCCTGGTACCGCACGTTTGCCGAGAACGCCCGCGAGGCGTATCGCCTGGCGCGGATGCGGCCAGTGAAGCTCGATCGCCCGGTTGAAGTCGGCGAACTGTGGAATCCGCCGCGAAAGTATCGCCGGGTACAGTTGCTGGTTTTCCTCGGACATGCGCTGGTGGCGCTGCTGATTCTGGTGCCGCTGTTCCCGCGGCTGGGCCAGCCCAACGTGCAGGCGACCAGCACGTTCGTTCCCCTCGACATTTCTCCCTATCAGCCGATCTTCCACGCCAAGCCTGGCAAGAAATTGAGCGGCGGTGGCGGCGGCGGCGATCGCAGTCAAGTTCCCCCCACGCGCGGGCGTTTGCCCCGGTTTTCGATGACGCAGTTCGCGCCACCGATGGCGAAGATTATTCCTCACCCGAAAATTCAGGTCGAAGCCACCGTGCTCGGGCCTCCGAACGTGAAACTGCCCAGCCCGAACCTGCCGAACTACGGCGATCCGCTCGCGAAGCTGATCACCAATGAGGGCGGTCCCGGCGACGGCGGCGGCATCGGAACAGGAAGTTCAGGCGGCGTTGGCAGCGGCACGGGCGGCGGCGTCGGGCCGGGCTATCAGTACGGCACCGGCGGCGGCTATCCGCAAGCGGGCGAGGGCGGCTATGGCGAGCCGGTGTGCCTGTTCTGCCCCAATCCTCAATTCTCCGATGAAGCGGTGAAGCTGAAATACCAGGGCACAGTGCTCCTGCGATTCGTTGTCACCAAGGACGGCCGCGCCGAAGACATTCAGGTGGTTCGCAGCCTCGGGCTAGGCCTCGACCAGAAAGCCATCGCCGCCGTGCGCTCCTGGCGCTTCAAGCCGGCCGTAGGTCCGGGCGGAAAACCGGCTGCGGTCATTCTGGTCGCCGAAATCAGCTTCCGATTGCTCTGAGCCTCTCGGCGCGCAGGATGGGTGCGCCCGCGATTTCCCACTCCGAAAAAATTGGTGCGTCACGCATCAGAGTCCGTGCGGCAACTGGTAAATGCGGCCCTCAGCGGCTAAAGCCGCATTGATGAGACGCAGCTTACGGCACGGCTGCAGCCGTGCCCTTACAAAAACGGAGTTTCCGCGCAGACTCCTTAGCCTGTGGGCCGCGGCTTGGGTAGGCGAATTCCTTGCCTGTCCGCGCCGGCGTGCATAAGCTCTAGCCAATGAACGAAACGGAAACTGCCGAAGCCATCGGGGCTCTGAGCGACAGCGACGAACCCACGCGGGTCCGCGCCGCCGCCGCACTCTACGCCACCGGCCGCGCCGCGGCGCTCGGGGCGACGGCCGCCTGGCGCGAAGACGCGGAACTGGCCGCACTTTTCACGGGCCACCCGACCGTCGGGGTAGCCGTCAACCCGGAAACCTTCGAGCGGATTCGCGCGGCAAATGGCTCGCCCGCGCTCGCCGAAGTCCCTCCCGATCAGGACGCGCGCGAATTTGAATTGGAGTTTTCCGGCGGAATTTCGCTCGACATCCTCACGACGCGCGAGCCGCACGGTTCAGGCGCGATCGCCCGTTTCCTCGATCGCCGCGGCGAAGGCATCCAGCAGGTCGAATTGCCCGTCAAGGACGTGGATCAAGCCACGTCAATTTTGCGCGAGAGATTTTCGCAGAAGCCTGTGTATCCCGAAACGCGCCCGGGCGCCAACGGGACCCGCGTGAATTTCTTCCTCGCGTCGGCAGACCCCGCCGGTAAAGTTCTCATTGAGCTGGTCGGCAACAATTCATAAAAGCCGGGCCGCGGAATCACGCGGATGAACGCGGATTTCTCTGCCAGGACTTTCCGCGCACGGGTTGTGCGATGCGCCTGCAAATTCGCGTTTAGTTCGGCGTTTCCGAATCCGCGTTCATCCGCGGCCTGCTGTACTCCGCGATTTGGCTCGCACGGCGACGATGGGGAGATTGTGGGCGTCGGCCCAGCGTTCCCATTCTTTGGCGGAGCGTTTGCGGAGGGCGGCGGCCAGTTCCGGTTTCGTTCCTTTTTTCAGCTTCAATTCCTTGCGCAGGGTTTCCCAGAAATGAGGTTCGAGCGTGGCCACGGCGACCCAGCCCTGGCGGGCGCGGTAAAGGTTGTAACGCGGCGATTGGCCGCCGAGTATGCCCGTCCGCGTGGTGAGGCCGAAGCGCCGTGGCGCGGCGAAGGCTCTGGCCGTTTCTTCGACGGAGATTTCGCGGAAGGCGCCGGTGCCCGAGCGCTCGCGACCGAGCAGAAGGGCGATGCCCTCGGCGGCAAGGCGTTCGGCGCAGGCGAGATCGGCCCACAAGCTGATCGGCAGGCGGGGCGGATCGACCGCACCGGCGCGGGCGATATAGGTGAGGTCGTGGCCGGGAACGTCTTGTCGCGGCGCCATGTAGCCGACCAGCGCGGCGTGGGAGAGGCGCGGGAAACGCGCGTGCAGGTGTTGCCAATCGAGGCCGAGGCGGACCAGGGCCGACGGGCGGCTGGCGGTGATGAGCAGATCGGCGCGGTCGAGCAGGCGATCGAAGCGGGAGCGGTCTCGCGGTTTCTTCAGATCCAGCGTGAGGATGGTTTGTCCGGCGTTCAATTCCCGATACCAGTCGCTCGAGAACGCAAGCATCTGGTCGCCCGAGGGCGGCTCGACTTTCACGACCTTCGCGCCGAGCAGGCGCAGGCGCGCGGCGGCGGCCGGGCCGGGCAGATTGACGGCGGTCGTTACGACGCGGAATCCGCGCAGAGGCAATTCGGCTTCTTTCCCTTGGTCCCGCCGTTTCGTCATTCCTTCGTCTCCGTAGCCGAATGCGCCCTCGGCGCCGAAATTCACAGACTGCCAGAACCCGATTCAAAACTTGCGCGGCTGAATTTCAGGGGCTAAAGCCCTTGATTTTGCGCCCTTTTAGTCGGGGCTGAAGCCCCGACCCCCGAAGCCGGGAGGTTTTGAAATGGCTTCCAGCCCCTTAACCACCAACAACTGTTCTTGTCAGCAGAAACCCGCGCCGCTCTGTTCGATGAGCTTGGCGACGAGCGCGGTCCAGCCGGTCTGGTGGCTGGCGCCGAGACCTTCGCCGGTATCGGCGTGGAAATATTCGTGGAATTCGACGAGGTCGCGCCAGTGCGGATCCTGCTGAAATTTCTGGCGAGAGCCGTTGACCGGGCGGCCGTCGGCGGAACGAAGGAAGATCCGGATCAGGCTGCGGGAGAGGAGGCTGGCGACTTCCCAGAGATTCTGCTGTTTGCCGGAGCCGGTGGGGCATTCGACCTTGAGATCGTCCCCGTAATAGAAATGGAATTTCTGCAGCGCCTCGATCAGCAGGAAATTCAGCGGGAACCAGACCGGCCCGCGCCAGTTGGAATTGCCGCCGAAGAGATTCGTGGTGGATTCGCCGGGCTCGTAGTCGACGACATATTCGTGGCCGTCGAGCGCCAGGCGGCAGGGATGCTCGAGGTGGTAGCGGGAGAGCGAGCGAATGCCGTAGGGCGAGAGAAATTCGGCGGGATCGAGCATGTAGCCGAGGATGCGGCGGAGGTGGTCCTGATTGGCGATCGAGAGCAGGTAGCGCGGACCGCGAGAGGTCTGGCGCGTCATCGTGACCAGATTCGGGACCTCGGGGTGGTGATCGAGGAACCAGTTCATGCGGCGATAGAAGGCAGGGAAGCGCTTGATGTCCTCGGGCTCGAGGGTTTCGGCGGCGAGGAGAGGGATGAGGCCGGTGATGGTGCGGGAACGGACCGGGATGTGGGCGCCGTCGCCGAGATGCAGCACGTCGTAATAGAAGCCGTCCTGCTCGTCCCACAGGCCTCGGCCCTGTCCGCCGATATTGTTCATGGCGCTCGAGATCCAGACGAAATGCTCGAAGAATTTGCTGGCGACGTCCTCGTAGGCGGGGTTCTGGCGGCCAAGCTCCATGGCGATGGCCATCATGTTGAGACAGAACATGGCCATCCAACTGGTGCCGTCGGATTGCTCGATCGTGCTGCCGTCGGGCATTGGCTGCGAGCGATCGAACAGGCCAATGTTGTCGAGGCCGAGGAAGCCGCCTTCGAAGAGGTTGAGCCCTTCCGGGTCCTTGCGATTGACCCACCAGGTGAAATTCAGCAGGAGCTTGTGGAACACGCGTTCGAGGAAGCCGCGATCGGCGCGGCCGGTAATGCGCTGCTCGATTTTGTAAACGCGCCAGGCGGCCCAGGCGTGCACCGGAGGATTGACGTTGCCGAAGTTCCATTCGTAGGCCGGGAGCTGGCCGTTCGGATGCATGTACCATTCGCGCAGAAGCAGCATGAGCTGCTGCTTGGCGAAATCGGGATCGATCAGCGCGAGCGCGACGGTATGGAAGGCCAGGTCCCAGGAGGCGTACCAGGGATATTCCCACTTGTCGGGCATGGAGAGGACGTCGGAATTGTAGAGGTGCGGCCAGTCGTGATTGCGCCCGCCCAGCCGCTCGGTGGGCGGCGGCGGGCCGGCCGGATCGCCCGCGAGCCATGTGCGGATGTCGTAGTCGTAGAACTGTTTGGACCAGAGGAGGCCGGCGAAGGCCTGGTGCTGGATATTCGTGCCGTCGGGGCCGCAACTGGGTGGAACGCGCTTGGCGTAGAATTCGGCGGCTTCCCGCTTTCGCTGATCGAAGACGGCGTCGAAATCGGCGCCAACACCGGATGCGGGCGGCGTGTCGGTGAGCCGCAGGCGCAGGTGAACGGTCTCGCCCGGCGCGAGCGGGACCTGGCGATAGGCGGCGGCCTTGGTGCCGGTGGCGGCGGGATTGACGGCGTCGTGCTTCGCGGCGATGACGAAATCGTGGAAGGCGTCCTTGACGTAGGGCGAGCGATTCGGCACGCCCGAAGAGGCGCTCGAAATTGGTTTCGTTTTCGGTGAAGAGCAGCTCCGCGGCGGCCTTCGGCCAGCAGCCAGCGGCTGCCGAATATTCGTCGTTCGACACGCGATCCGGCTGCCGGCGCCGGTCTCCGCGAGTTCGGCGCGAAAGCGCGGGGCGCTTCGCTTGCGGCGTCCCAGCGACCAGGTGTTGCGGAACCAGAGGTGGGCAGAAGGTGAAGGGCGGCGGCATCCGGGCCGCGGTTGGTGGCGGTGATGCGGATGAGGATGTCGTCGGGCGTGGCCTTGGCGTATTCGACCTGGATGTCGAAATAGCGGTCGTCGTCGAAGATGCCGGTGTCGAGCAGTTCGAATTCCGGGTCTGCTGGCGCGCGCGGCTGCGTTTTCCTCGATCAGCCAGCGCGTAGGGAAATTCGGCCTGCGGATATTTGTAGAGCATCTTCATGTAGGAATGGGTGGGCGTGGAGTCGAGGTAGAAATAGTATTCCTTGACGTCCTCGCCGTGATTGCCCTCCGTTCGGTCAGGCCGAAGAGGCGTTCCTTGAGAATCGGATCGCGGCCGTTCCACAGCGCAAGCGCGAAGCAGAGCGCTGGCGGCGGTCGCAGATGCCCAGCAGGCCGTCCTCGCCCCAGCGGTAGGCGCGGATCGGGCATGGTCGTGCGGGAAATAGTTCCCAGGCATCGCCCGTCGGCGCAGTAGTCTTCGCGCACCGTGCCCCATTGCCGCTCGGAGAGATACGGTCCCCAGCGTTTCCACTGGGCCTGGCGAAGCAGGTCGGCTTCGAGGCGCTGTTCCTCCGGGGTGAGCGCGGGGGCCGTGAGCGTTGGCTTTCGGGATTTCGGTGGAGGAGTCGGCGATTTTGTGGACATTTGGGTTGCGGCAGGGACCGGGCCCCGCAGGCACAGAGCCTAGACTAGGCGGAAATCCGGGCCGGTTGCAACTGGCGGGGCGGGAGCGGGCCGAATTGACCGGGAATCCTCGCGCGCACTAGCATCGAGTGCGCACTCACTGTCAGGGCGGGGAACGACGATGGAACAGCGCATCAGTCTTGTCACCCTTGGCGTTGCCGACCTCGAGAGGAGCCGGAAGTTCTACGAACGGCTTGGCTGGCGACGCTCGATGCCGCAAACGAAAGACGTGGTGTTCTTTCAGGCGGGCGGCATGGCGCTGGCTCTGTATGGGCGAACGGAGCTTGCCGAAGACGCGCAGATTTCTTCCGAGGGACACGGTTTCGGCGGAATTGCCCTGGCTTATAACGCCCGCAGCCGCGAGGAAGTCGACGCCGTGCTCGCCGAGGCCGAGGCGGCGGGCGGCAAAATATTGAAGACCGCAAGAGAAGCCTTCTGGGGCGGATATACCGGGTATTTCGCGGATCCGGACGGATTTCCCTGGGAGGTTGCGTGGAATCCGTCGTTTCCGCTGGACGCGGACGGCAATCTTCACCTGCCCGAATGATCGGCCTGCAATATCTTTTAGAAAAGTTAGAAAAATAGAAATATCTAAGAGAAATAATGCTCGCCGCGGCCAGGGCGCCGGGCGAGGGTTTGGCGGGCCGGATTCGTGGGTTGACGGAATGGGCGCGCGGGCCGCGCGGGGGAGGGTGCGTCGGGACGCTGCGGGAGGCGGTCTGTAAGGAATTGGGCGGGAAAGAGTTAGCTGGGGCGGCTGGAAAGGCCGGATTTTTGGCTGGGAGCGGGGCTCGAGCGACGGGAAGGGTTTGACAGGTACGGGGTGGCTCCTTATACTGTTGGTTTTGCCGGGGTATTTGTGTCCCGGTAGTGGAAGGGAAGACCCTGGCTCCGGAGAAGGGGACAGTTCGGACACGGAGCCTGGGAACGGCCGGAATGGGGCGCCAGCCCCGCAAAGCCGAACAAGCCTTAACACTCTGACCTCCGGGCTTTCCGTCTGCGGACGGGAAGGCCGGTGCGGAGTTCTGGGTTACCCCGAGGTCGCAGAGTCTCCCTTTCTTGGCAGGGAAACCTGGCTCAAGCGCGGCACTGTGCGCTGCGAAGGGGCCGGTAGAGTTGCGAGTTATCTGAAGCGTAAGAGGAGTCCTGTGCCGACTTTTGCGCAATTGGTTCGCGGTGTCCGGGAAAAGGTTCCGGCGAAGACGAAGGCGCCGGCGCTCGAAGGGTGCCCGCAGAAACGCGGTGTCTGCATTCGCGTGTACACGCAAACGCCGAAGAAGCCGAACTCGGCGCTGCGGAAAGTGGCCCGCGTACGGCTGACGAACGCGGTGGAAGTGACCGCCTACATTCCGGGTATCGGTCACAATCTGCAGGAGCACTCGATCGTGCTGGTGCGCGGCGGCCGCGTGAAGGACCTGCCGGGCGTTCGCTATCACATCATCCGCGGAACGCTCGACGCGGCCGGGGTCGAGAATCGCATGCAGGGCCGCTCGAAATACGGAGCGAAGCGGCCGAAGAGCGCGGCGAAATAGCCGAGGAGATTCGCAATGCCACGCAAGGGAGCCGTCAGTAAGCGCCAGTGCCCGCCCGATTCGGTTTACGGGAATGATCTGGTGACGAAATTCATCGACTGCATGATGTGGGACGGCAAGAAGGCGACCGCCGAGCGGATTTTTTACGGCGCGCTGGGCCGCATCGCGCAGAAAACGAACGAAGAGCCGCTGAAAGTTTTCCTGCGGGCGGTGGAGAACACCAAGCCCGCGGTCGAGGTGAAGACGCGGCGCGTGGGCGGCGCGAACTATCAGGTGCCGGTCGAGGTGAACCCGTACCGGCGGCAATCGCTCGCGATTCGCTGGCTGATCGAGTATTCGCGCGGGCGTTCGGGCCGGACGATGACCGACCGGCTGACGGAAGAATTGATTGACGCGGCGAACAACCGCGGCGGCGCCATCAAGAAGCGGGAAGACGTGCACCGCATGGCGGAGGCAAACAAGGCCTTCGCGCATTATCGCTGGTAGAGAACTGGGAGAGATCGTGCCCCGGCAAGTAGCAATTGATTTGACGCGCAACATCGGGATCATGGCGCATATCGACGCCGGCAAGACGACGTCGACCGAGCGGATCCTCTATTACACCGGCGTGACCTACAAGCTGGGCGAGGTCGACGAAGGCACGGCGGTGATGGACTGGATGGAGCAGGAGCGCGAGCGCGGGATCACGATCACCTCCGCGGCCACGACCGCTTTCTGGAAGCGGCTGGGCCAGGATTACCGCATCAACATCATCGACACGCCCGGGCACGTCGATTTCACCGTGGAGGTCGAGCGGTCGCTCCGCGTGCTCGACGGCGCGGTGGGGATTTTCGACGCGGTCGCCGGCGTGCAGCCGCAGACCGAGACGGTCTGGCGGCAGGCGGACAAGTACCGGGTGCCGCGCATCGCTTTCGTGAACAAGATGGACCGCACTGGGGCCGATTTCGATCACGCGGTGCGGACGATGCGGACGCGGTTGCAGGCGCATCCCGTTCCGGTGCAGTTTCCCATCGGCAAGGAAGGCAACTTCGTCGGTGTCATCGATTTCATCGAGGAACGGGCGATCGTCTGGCTCGAGGAGACGCTCGGAGCCAAGTACGAATACATCGAGCTCGAAAAGCTGTGGGACGAGGCTTTTCTGAAGACGCGGCCGGACATCGCCAATGGCCTGAAGGCCTCGGCAATCGATAAGAATTTCTATATCGAGCACCGGGAAAAGGTGGTCAGCTACATCGCCGAGCATGACGAGGCGGTGCTGGCGAAGTATATCGAGCAGCACGCGCTGACGCCGGAGGAGCTGCGGGCTTCGATCCGGCGCTCGACCCTGGCGCTGAAGCTGGTGCCGGTGCTGGTCGGCTCCTCGCTCAAGAACAAGGGGCTGCAGCCGCTGCTGGACGCGATTGTCGACTATCTGCCTTCGCCGGCCGACGTGCCGCCGGTCGAGGGTGTTGCGCCCGACGACGAGGAAGTGCTCTTGCGGCGGGCCGCCGACGATCAGCCGTTCGCGGCGCTGGCGTTCAAGATCCAGTCGGATCCCTACGTCGGCAGCCTGACCTACGTCCGTGTCTATTCGGGCGAGCTGCGCGCCGGGACGAGCGTTTTCAATTCGACCAAGGAAAACCGCGAACGGGTGGGCCGCCTGCTGCGGATGCACGCGAACAAGCGCGAGGAGATCGACACGCTCTACGCCGGGGACATCGCCGCGGTGGTCGGCCTGAAGGACACGACGACCGGCGACACGCTCTGCGACGAAGATCACCCGATCGTGCTCGAGCCGATCGAGTTCCCGACGCCGGTGATTTCGGTGGCCATCGAGCCGAAAACCAAGGCGGACCAGGACAAGCTGGGCGCCGCGATGGCGAAACTGGCGCAGGAGGACCCGACCTTCCGCGTGCACGTCGACCCCGACACGGGGCAAACGCTGATCAGCGGAATGGGCGAGTTGCACCTGGAGATCATCGTCGACCGCATGATGCGGGAATTCGGCGTGGAGGCGAACGTCGGACGGCCGCAGGTGGCTTATCGCGAGACGATCCGCCGCGCGGCGGCGGCCGAAGGCAGGTACGTGCGGCAGACCGGCGGCCGCGGGCAGTACGGGCACGTGAAGATGGAGGTGCATCCGCTGCCCACCGCCGATCACGAGGACATGCACGAGATTTCGACCGATCAGCTGGAAGCGTGGGTGAAGCAGATCGCCAACAGCCGGGCGAAATGGTCGTTCGACAAGGAACGGCGGCTGCTGTTCATCAACCGGATCATCGGCGGAGCGATTCCGCAGGAGTTCATCTCGCCGATCCACGCCGGGATTGCCGAGGCGATGGAGACGGGCGTCGTGGCGGGCTACGAGATGGTGGACATCGCGGTGGTGCTCACCGACGGCAGCTACCACGAGGTCGACAGCTCGGAGATCGCCTTCAAGATCGCCGGGTCGATGGGATTCCGCGCCGCGTGCCAGAAGGCCGATCCGCGGCTGCTCGAGCCGCTGATGCGGGTGGAAGTGGTGGTGCCCGAGGAATACATGGGCGACGTGATCGGCGATCTGAATTCGCGCCGCGGGCACATTCAGGGAATGGAGAGCCGGGCCGGCAGTCAGATCATCCGCTCCCAGGTACCGCTGGCCGAGATGTTCGGCTACGCGACCGAGCTGCGGAGCCGGACGCAGGGCCGGGCAAGTTTCAGCATGCACTTTTCTCATTACGAGGAGGTGCCGGCGCAGGTGGCCGAGGAGATTATCGCTCGCGCGACCGGCCGGGCCACCCGTTAGGTTCAGTTCCGAGGTGGAAGAGCGGGCCTGAGTTGAATGAGGATTTTTGAGGAGCAGAGATAGCCATGGCAAAGGCGAAATTCGAGCGGGTAAAACCCCACGTGAACGTCGGAACGATCGGGCACATCGACCACGGAAAGACGACGCTGACCAGCGCCATCACGAAGGTGCTTTCGAAATATAACGCCGCGGTCGAGTACAAGGCGTTCGATTCGATCGACAACGCGCCGGAAGAGAAGGCGCGCGGCATCACCATCAACGTCGCCCACGTCGAGTACGAGACGCAGAACCGTCATTACGCGCACATCGACTGTCCGGGCCACGCCGATTACATCAAGAACATGATCACCGGAGCGGCGCAGATGGACGGCGCGATTCTGGTGGTGGCGGCGACCGACGGGCCGATGCCGCAAACGCGCGAGCACATCCTGCTGGCGCGGCAGGTGGGCGTGCCGTACATCGTCGTGTTCCTGAACAAGTGCGACGCGGTCGAGGATCCCGAACTGCTCGAGCTGGTCGAGCTTGAAGTGCGGGAGCTCCTGAAGAGCTACGGGTTCCCGGGCGACGAAGTGCCGGTGATCCGGGGCTCGGCGCTCGGAGCGCTGAACGGCGAGGAGAAGTGGGAGAAGGCGGTGCTCGATCTGATGGCCGCCACCGACAAGTACATTCCCGAGCCGCAGCGCGACATCGACCGTCCGTTCCTGATGCCGATCGAGGACATCTTCTCGATCACCGGGCGCGGCACGGTGGTGACCGGGCGCGTCGAGCGCGGCCGCGTGCACGTCGGCGAGGAGGTCGAGATCGTCGGTTTCCGCGACACGCGCAAGACGGTGGTGACCGGCGTCGAGATGTTCCGCAAGCTGCTGGACGAGGGCATGGCGGGCGACAACGTCGGATTGCTCCTGCGCGGAATTGAAAAGGACGAGGTCGAGCGCGGGCAGGTGATCTGCAAGCCGGGCTCGATCACGCCGCACACGAAATTCAAGGCCGAAGTTTACGTGCTCAAGAAGGAAGAGGGCGGCCGTCACACGCCGTTCTTCACCGGTTACCGGCCCCAGTTCTACCTCCGCACGACCGACGTCACCGGTTCGTGCAAGCTGCCGCAAGGCGTCGAGATGGTGATGCCGGGCGACAGCATCAACATGGAAGTCGAGCTGATCCAGCCGGTGGCGATGGACAAGGGACTGCGGTTCGCGATCCGTGAAGGCGGTCACACCGTCGGCGCGGGCGCGGTTACCGAAGTCATCGCATAGTCCGATGCCAACGGGAGACAAAATTCGGATCCGACTCAAAGCGTACGACTATCGCGTGCTGGACCAGTCGGCGCGAGAAATCGTGGATACGGCTCGGCGGACCGGCGCGAACGTCGCCGGGCCAATTCCCTTGCCGACATCGGTGAATCGCTGGACGGTGCTGCGTTCGCCGCACGTCGACAAGAAATCGCGGGAACAGTTCGAGATCCGCACGCACAAGCGGCTGATCGACATTCTCGAGCCGACACCGGATACGGTCGACGCGCTGATGAAACTCGATCTGCCGCCCGGGGTGGACGTCGAAATCAAGGCGTTCGGCCCGGAACATGAGGCGAAATAGGCGACTCCGATGGCCGTGAACGGGATTTTGGGAATCAAACTCGGCATGATGCAGGTTTTCGCCGACGACGGGACGGTGGTTCCGTGCACGGCGATCCAGGCTGGCCCGTGCGTGGTGGTGTCGCGGCGCACGAAAGAGGGCGACGGCTACGAGGCGGTGCAGCTCGGCCTGGTCGAGTTCGTCAAGCCGCAGCGGCTGACCAAGGCGCAGCGGGGCCATCTCGACAAGACGAAGGTGCCACCGATGCGGTTCCTGCGCGAGATTCGCGTGGAGGAGCCGGGCGAGCCGGCGAATCCCGGTGACCGCGTTCTGGTCGACGGATTCCAGCCGGGCGAGAAGGTGGACGTGGTCGGCGTGAGCAAGGGCCGCGGGTTTGCGGGCGGCGTGAAGCGCTGGCACTACCGCGGCGGCGACAAGTCGCACGGGTCGATGTTCCACCGGGCGCCGGGCGGCATTGGAGCCAGTTCATTTCCGTCGCGTGTCTGGAAAGGGCAACATTTCCCGGGTCATATGGGAAACGCGCGCGTGACGGTGAAGAACCTGCCGGTGGTGAAGATCGACGCCGAAGAGAATCTGTTGCTGGTACGTGGAGCGGTTCCCGGACCGGCGGGCGGTTACGTGATCGTTCGCAGGGCGAGAAAGAACAAGTAGAGGGCGAGATGCCGGTCGTCAACGTGGTCAATTTGGAAGGCAAGCCGGTGGGCGAGGTGGAGCTGTCCGAGGCGGTCTTTGGCGCCGAGGTGAATCAGCACCTGCTGCACGCGGCGGTGCGCTGGCAGTTGGCGGCGGGACGCGCCGGCACGCACAAGGTGAAGACCCGCAGCGAGGTGCGGGGCGCCGGCCGCAAGCTGTGGCGCCAGAAGGGCACCGGGCGGGCGCGGATGGGTTCGGTTCGCTCGCCGCTGTGGCGGCATGGCGGCACGGTTCACGGGCCGACCCCGCGCAACTATTCCTACCGGTTGCCGCGCAAGATGGTCGTCGGGGCGCTGTGCTCGGCGCTGTCGTCGAAGCTGGCCGAAGGGCGGCTGACGGTGGTCGAGGGGTGGGCGCTCGAGACGCACAAGAGCAAGGCGCTGCGCCAGATTCTCGACCGGATCGAGGAAGGCGGCCGCACGGCGCTGCTGGTGGCCGAGGGCGAGAACCGGAATCTGGAACTGGCAAGCCGGAATTTGGACGGGGTGAAGCTGTCGCATCCCACCCAACTCGGGGCCTACGACGTGCTGCGGCACGAGCGGCTGGTGCTGTCGAAAGAGGCGGCGCTGCAGCTGGGCTCCTCGCTCGGCCGGAAGCCGGAGACGGGCGGAGGCAAACGATGACGACCAACGCCTTTCAGATCATTCGGCGGCCGATCATCACCGAGAAGGCCCTGACGGCGAAGGAAACGCAGCACACGGTGGTGTTCGAGGTTTCCGTCGCTGCCACCAAGACGCAGATTCGGGAAGCGGTGCAGAAGATTTTCAAAGTGAAAGTTGCGGCCGTGCGTACCGCCAACTTCCACGGAAAGTTCCGCCGGCGCGGACAGCGCGGCGGCTACCGCGCGGACTGGAAGAAGGCTTACGTCCGCCTGGCGGCCGGCGAGAAGATGATCGAGTATGCCGAGAACCTGTGATCTCGCAGTGGAATTCGAGCGGGCGGAGGGCTGAACGATGCCCCTGAAGAGCTTTAAACCATATACGTCGTCGCGACGGTTCCTGACGGTGCTCGACAAGAGCGAGATCACCAAGGACCGGCCGGAGAAGAGCCTAGTCGAGCCGCTCAAGAGCTCGGGCGGGCGGAACAGTCACGGCGAAGTGACGTCGTGGCACCGCGGCGGCGGGCACAAGCGGATGTACCGGCGCATCGATTTCCTGCGCGACAAGACCGGAGTGCCGGCGAATGTCGCGGCGGTCGAGTACGATCCGAACCGCTCGTCGCTGGTGGCGCTTCTGCACTACGCCGACGGCGACAAGCGCTACATCCTGCGCCCGGTCGGACTCGAGGTCGGGATGACGGTGGTGAGCGGCCCGGAAGCCGATATTCTGCCGGGAAACTGCCTGCCGCTGAAGAATATTCCTCCCGGCACGATGGTGCACAACATCGAGCTGCAACCGGGCCGCGGCGGACAGATGGTTCGCGCGGCGGGCGGCGCGGCGCAGCTTTTGAGCAAGGAAGGCGGATTCGCGCTGGTAAAGCTTCCTTCGGGTGAAGTGCGGCGGATGCGCCTCGAATGCATGGCGACAATCGGCCAGGTGGGTAACGTGGATCATGAGAACGTGACCGTCGGCAAGGCCGGCCGGTCACGGTGGCTGGGAATCCGGCCGACGGTTCGCGGCGTGGTGATGAATCCGGTCGATCACCCGCACGGCGGCGGCGAAGGGCGCGTCAAGGGGAACCATCCGCAAACGCCCTGGGGCCAGCCAACGCTCGGCTTTAAGACGCGGCGGCGTAAGAAGGGCGAGCAGTACATCGTGCAGCGGCGCAAGCCCTGAGCGGCCGGAGATGGAAGCGAAGACGATGAAACTGGCACGAAGAACAGCGAAGCGGGACAGCCGGACGGCGCGCGGGCGGCAAGCCGCGCGGCGGGCGGCGAGACCGGTGGCCGGCAAGGCTCCGGTGAAGCGGAAGGCGCCGGTGGAAACGCCGACGGTCATGTACCGGGTTTGCAAGTCGGGCTGGGCGGTGGTGGCCGAGAAGGTGCCGAGCGCTCCCGACACGAGATTTGTTTGTCCGTTTTGCCCGCGCTCCCACCGGGTTCCCGGTCCGGTGCGCGGATTCCGCCGGGTGCGGCGGCCGCAATGGCTGAAGCTGCGCCGGGTGTTCGAGTAAGGGGCGGCAATGGCGCGTTCACTCAAGAAGGGGCCGTTCGTCGATGAACCGCTGATGGCAAAGGTTCAGGCGCTGAACGCGAGCAACGAGAAGAAAGTGGTGAAGACCTGGTCGCGGCGGTCGACGATCGTGCCGGAGATGATCGGGCACACGATCGCGGTGCACAACGGGAGGAAATTCATCCCCGTCTACATCACCGAGCAGATGGTGGGTCAGAAACTCGGGGAATTTTCTCCGACGCGGAGTTTCCGCGGGCACGCGGTGCACGCCGCGATGGAAAAGGCGGCGGGCGTGGCCGGAGCGCCGGCGGGCGCGCCGGCGGGCGCGCCGGCACCAGCGGCCAAGCCGGCCGGGGGACAGGGGTAAGCCATGGCGACCGAGCCTCTGCCCATCACTCAGCCGCTGGAAGGCGTGGCCATTGCGCGCTACGTGCGCGTTTCGCCGCAGAAGGCGCGCCTCGTGATCGATTTGATTCGAGGGGAAGGCGCCGAACGGGCGCTGACGGTGCTCGCGACGGCGCGCAAGCGCGTGGCGCGGGACATCGAGAAGGTGCTGCGCAGCGCGATTGCGAACGTGCAGCGCAAGGCCGAGGATTCCGGTTCGCCGCTCGACGTCGACCGGCTCTTCGTGAGCCGGTGCGCGGTCGATCCCGGGCCGGTGCTGAAGCGGTTCCGGGGAGCGCCGTTCGGGCGGGCGCATGGATACGTGCATCGCACCAGCCACATTTCCGTCGCCGTGGCCGAGCACGCCGGATCGGCCGCCGAGCGCGCCCATGCGCCGACGACGACGCGGGGCCGGATGCGCAAGGCGCTCGAAACAGCCCGCCACCAGCAGAAGGCCAAGATCGAGAAGAAGCAGAAGGTGGAGAAGAAATTGAAGAAGCGCAACAAGAAGGCGGAGTAATCATGGGACAAAAAGTCCATCCCTACGGATTCCGGCTCGGCTACAACAAGACGTGGCGGTCGCGCTGGTTTGCCCGCCGGGAATACGCCGATCTGCTGCACGAGGATATTGAGTTGCGCGACCGGCTGAAGAAGCGCCTGGCCTCGGCCGGCGTGAGCGCGATCGACATCGAGCGCGCGGCGAACAAGCTGATCATCCGGATTTACACGGCGCGTCCGGGCATCATCATCGGGCGCAAGGGATCGGAAATCGAGAAGCTGAAAAGCGAAGTGCAGCAGAAGACCAAGCGCGAGGTGCACATCGACATTCAGGAAGTGCATCGTCCCGAGCTGGACGCGCAACTGGTGGCCGAGTCGATCGCGCTGCAGCTCGAAAAGCGCGTGGCGTTCCGGCGGGCGATGCGCAAGTCGGTGGATTCGGCGCTGCGGTTCGGGTGCAAGGGAATCAAGGTGCGGGTGGCCGGGCGGCTGAACGGCGCTGAGATCGCGCGCAAGGAGTGGTACTTGCAGGGGCGGCTGCCGTTGCAGAACCTGAGCGCGGACATCGATTTCGGGTTCGCCCAGGCGTACACGACCTACGGTGTGATCGGCGTGAAGTGCTGGGTGTACCGCGGAGAGAACCGGCCGGACGGTCTGCAGCTGGAACCAACGGTTTAACGGGCTGACGGGAAGGACGAGGGAATCGGTATGTTGATGCCGAAGAAGGTGAAGTACAGGAAGCAGCAGCGGGGCCGGCGCACCGGCAAGGCGTGGCGCGGCTCGACCCTGGCGTTCGGTGAGTACGGCCTGAAGGCGCTTGAAAACGCCTGGATCACCGACCGGCAAATCGAGGCATCGCGCGTGGCGATCACGCGGTTCATCAAGCGGTCGGGCAAGCTGTGGATCCGCGTGTTTCCCGACAAGCCGTTCACGAAGAAGCCGGCGGAAACCCGGATGGGCAAGGGCAAGGGAGCGGTGGAACGCTGGGTCGCGGTGGTGAAGCCGGGACGAATCCTGTTCGAGATGGCCGGCGTGGACCAGGCGACGGCGCGCGAGGCGCTGGAACTGGCGGCGCACAAGATGCCGATACCGACCGTATTCATCACCCGCGGCGGGGGTGCGTGATGCCGGCGGGAACAGAGAAATTCCGGGAGATGGGGCAGAAGGAGCTCGAGGTGCAGAAGCACGAGTTGACCGAAGAGCTTTTCCGGCTGCGTTTCCAGATCGCCGCAGGACAGATGGAAGGATTGAAACGCTACCGGGAGGCGCGGCGGGATCTGGCGCGGGTGAATACGCTGCTGGGCGCCGCGGGCCGGACGATGGAAAAGGGAAGCCATGGACGCTGAAACGCAACAGGCACCGGCCCCACGCGCGGCCGAGACCGAGCGCCAGCAGGTGACTGGCGTGGTGACCAGCGCGAAGATGCAGAAAACGATCGTGGTGCGGGTGACGCGCACGGTCTCGCATCGTCTCTACCGGCGCGTGCAACGCCGCGCCAAGAAATATTACGCTCACGACGAGCACCAGCAGGCGAGGCCGGGCGATACCGTGCGGATCGAATCGACGCGGCCGCTGTCGCGGCTGAAGCGCTGGCGGCTGGTGGAAGTGCTGTCGCGGGCAACCGGATACCGAGGGGAGTAACGCGCCATGATTCAGATGCGCACATGGCTGACGGTGGCCGATAATTCGGGCGCGCGGCGAATCACCTGCATTCTGCCGCTGGGCACCGGCTCGGGCCTCGTGGCCGGACTGGGCGATGTCATTACCGCCGCGGTGAAGGAGGCGGCGCCCGACAGCAGTATCAAGAAGGGCAAAGTGGTGCGGGCGGTGGTGGTTCGCACGCGCAAGGAACACCGGCGGCGGGACGGGACCTACATCCGTTTCGACGACAACGCCGCGGTCCTGATCAACGAGAATGGCGAGCCGGTGGGAACGCGCGTGTTCGGGCCGGTGGCGCGCGAGCTGCGCGAGAAGAAATTCACCAAGATCATTTCGCTCGCGCCGGAGGTGTGGTAGCCGTGGCCCAGAAGACACAGCTTCGCCGCGGCGACACCGTGCGGGTGATCGCCGGGCGCGACAAAGGGAAGACCGGAAAGATTCTGGAGATAGGGAACGGGCGGGTGACGGTCGAGCGGGTGAACATCATCAAGAAGCACACCCGGGCCAACCCGTCGAAGAACGTTCGCGGCGGGATCCTCGAGAAGGAAGCGTCGCTCCACGTCTCGAACGTATTGATTGTCTGTCCGGGCTGCGGCAAGCACGCGCGCATCGGGCGCAACGTGCAGGCCGACGGCACGCGGACGAGAATTTGCCGCCGCTGCGGCACGAACCTGGACCAGTGAGCCATGCCGACCCGATTGCATGAACGTTACGAGAAGGAAGCCGTACCGGCGCTGATGAAGCGTTTCGGATACACGAACCGGATGGCCGTGCCGCGACTGGTGCGGATCACCCTGAACATCGGACTGGGCGAGGCGAGCCAGAACATCAAGCTGCTCGACGTCGCGGCCCAGGAGCTCGGGCAGATCACCGGGCAGAAGCCTGTGATCACGCGGGCGAAGAAGTCGATCGCGAATTTCAAGATCCGGAAGGGCATGCCGATCGGAACGATGGTGACGTTGCGCGGCGAGCGGATGTACGAGTTCCTGGACCGTTTGTCGAGTATCGTTCTGCCGCGCGTCCGCGATTTCCGCGGGTTGCCGGCGAACGCCTTCGACGGCCGCGGCAACTATACGATCGGACTGCGGGACCAGCTGGTTTTTCCGGAAATCGATTACACCCGGGTGGACAAGGTGAAGGGGCTGAACGTCAGCTTCACCACCTCCGCCCGCACCGACGAAGAGGGGCGCGAGCTGCTCAAGCTGCTCGGGCTGCCCCTGCGGGGCTAAAGGAGAGCGACGTGGCGCGCACCTGTCAGTTCGCCAAGATGCAGAAGAAGCCGAAGTACAAGATTCGCATGCGCAACCGCTGCCGGATTTGCGGGCGGGCGCGCGGCTATCTGCGCAAGTTCCAGATGTGCCGTATCTGTTTCCGGAGCCGCGCGCTGCGCGGCGAGGTTCCCGGCGTGATCAAGGCGAGTTGGTAGGGTAACGGCGATGATGGTCGATCCGATCAGCGACATGCTCACCCGAATCCGGAACGCCGCGCACGGACGACACCCGCGCGTCAATATGCCGGCGTCACGGCTGAAAATTGAAATCGCCCGCATTCTGAAGGAAGAGGGCTACATCTCGACCTACAAGGTCGTCGATGAAACCAAGGCGAAGAAGACGCTCAGGGTCTTCCTGAAGTACACGCCGGGCCGGCGGAACGTGATCAGCGATCTGCAGCGGGTCTCGCGCCCCGGGCGCCGGGTCTACGTCGGCAAGACGGAGATCAAGTCGGTGATGGGCGGCACGGGAATCAGCATTCTGAGCACGCCGCAAGGCTTGATGACCGGCCATTCGGCGCGTCGCGCCGGCATCGGCGGCGAAATTCTCTGCGAGGTCTGGTAACGTGTCGCGCATCGGGAACAAGCCGATTCCGGTTCCGGCGAAGGTGAAGGTGGACATCTCGGGCGCCGCGGTTCGCGTCGAGGGTCCCAAGGGCAAGCTCGAAGTGGCTTTGCCGCGCGGGGTGCGATTCGAGCGGCAGGGTGAGAACCTGGTGGCGCTGCGGGACGGCGACCAGTGGCGGGCGTTTCACGGCCTGGCGCGGGCGCTGGTGGCGAACGCGGTTGCCGGCGTCGATCGCGGGTTCAAAAAGGAAATGGACATCGTCGGGGTGGGCTACCGGGCGGAAGTGAAGGGGCGCACGGTGGTGTTCAGCCTGGGCTATTCGCATCCGGTGGAGTTTCCGATTCCGACGGGGATCGACATTACCGTCGAATCGCCAGACGCACCTTACCGTGAGCGGCGCCGACAAGGCGCTCGTCGGCCAGGTGACGGCCAATATCCGCAGCCTGCGTCCGCCGGACCCGTACAAGCAGAAGGGGATTCAGATTTCCGGCGAACGGCTCAAGAAGAAGGCGGGCAAGGCCGGGCTGAAGGCCGGCGCGTAAAAGAAAGGGAGGAGTCGTGGCTGTCGTACCGATTCGCAAGCTCACGCGCGGCGCGCATCGCCGCCAGTTGCACGGCCGGGTGCGCCGTCATCTCGGCGGCACGCCGGAGCGGCCGCGGCTGGCCGTGTTCCGCTCGATGCGCCAGGTTTACGCGCAGGTGATCGACGACCAGGCCGGGCGCACGCTGGCCTCGGCGAGTTCGCTCGATGCCGAATTTCAGAAGCAGATGAAAACGGGCGGCAACCTCGCCGCCGCGAAATTGGTCGGCAAGCTGATCGGGGAACGCGCCCGGGCGGCCGGCATCAGCCAAGTGGTTTTCGATCGCGGAGGATACAAGTATCACGGCCGGGTGAAAGCCCTGGCCGATGCCGCGCGCGAAACCGGACTCGAGTTCTGACCTATGTCGAAAAATGTGTTGAAGCAGGCGTTGTCGGTTCGCCGGGCGATCGAGTTCAACGCGGCGACCCTGAAGGATCAGGTGGTGGCGATCAACCGTGTCACGAAGGTCGTCAAGGGCGGCAAGAACCTGAGCTTTTCCGCCCTGGTGGTCGTCGGCGACCAGGCGGGCCACGCCGGGTTCGGAATGGGCAAGGCGCGCGAAGTGCCGATGGCCATCCGCAAGGGAATCGAGCAGGCGAAGAAGAACATGATCCGGGTGAACCTGAAGGGGTCGACCGTGCCCTACATGGTGGTCGGGCGGTTCGGGTCGGCCCGGGTGCTGCTGAAACCGGCGCCGGAAGGCACTGGCGTGATCGCCGGCGGCGCGGTGCGCGCGGCGATGGAAGTGGCGGGGATCGGGAACGTGCTGACGAAGTCGCTCGGCACATCGAACCCGCACAACGTGATCAAGGCGACGTTTGACGCGCTGCTGCGGCTGCGCGACGCCACCGAAGTGGCCGAGATGCGAGGCAAGCAGGCGCAGTCGGCGTAGCGAGAGACGGCAACGAACATGGCGAAAACCAGCAATGCGAAACCGGAGGCCGCCACACGGCTGAGCATCCGTTGGGTGCGCAGCGCGATCGGACAACCGGACGCGATCCGGCAGACGATACGCGGTCTGGGCCTTCACCGCCTGCACGAGGTGGTGGAGCGGACCGATAATCCGGCCATCCGCGGAATGATCCACAAAGTGCGTCACCTGGTGGAAGTGACGACGACGGGAACCGAACAGTGAGCACGAACGAAACGACGCCTCCCAACCTTTCGAATCTGCGACCTCCGTCCGGCTCGCGCCACCGCAAAGTGCGGGTGGGCCGCGGCATGGGCTCGAAACTCGGCAAGACCGCCGGCAAGGGCAACAAGGGCGGAAAATCCCGCAGCGGATACCGCCTGCGGCGCGGCTTTGAAGGCGGCCAGATGCCACTGCATCGCCGCCTGCCCAAGCGCGGGTTCAACAATATTTTCGGCAAGGATTTCGCGGCCGTGAACGTGGGCCAGCTCGGCCGCTTCGCCGCCGGCGAGACGGTGACGCCCGAGCGCCTGCGCGAGCTCGGAATGGTGCGGGATCGCTCGCTGCCAGTGAAGATTCTGGGTGACGGCGACCTTGGCGTGGCCATCACCGTGCGCGCCCATGCCTTCAGCGGCTCGGCGAAGGAGAAAATCTCCGCCGCCGGAGGGACCGCGGAACTGATCGGATGAGGAAGCTCACCGAAGCCATTCGCAATATCGTCCGGACGCCGGACCTGCGCAATCGCGTGCTGTTCACGCTGGCGATGCTGGCGGTATACCGCATCGGCGCCTTTATCTACACGCCGGGCATCAACACCGATCTGTTGCAGCAGCTCTTCCAGGAGAGCCGCGGCTCGGTGCTCGGCCTGATCGACCTCTTCAGCGGCGGCAACCTGCGCCGGATGACGATTTTCGCCCTGGGCATCATGCCCTACATCACCGCGGCGATCATTCTCGAGATCATGGTGGTCGTTTGGCCGTACCTCGAGCGGCTGCAAAAAGAGGGCGAGCTGGGGCGGCGGAAGATCACGCAGTACACCCGCTACCTGACGATCGTGCTGAGCGTTTTCCAGTCGTTCACGATCGCGCTGACGCTGCAGCGGCAGACCTTCTCCGGCCAGCCGCTGGTCTATCACCCCGGCGTGGGCTTCACGGTGATGACGATCCTGACGCTGACGGCCGGGTCGACCTTCATCATGTGGCTCGGCGAGCAGATCAGCGAGCGAGGGATCGGCAACGGGATGTCGCTGATCATTTTCGCCGGGATCGTGGTGGGGCTGCCGCACGGGATCGGCGATCTGTGGAGCAAGGTAGAGAACCAGCAGTGGGGGCCGCTGACGCCGGTGGCGATCGTGGCGTTGCTGGCTTTGTTCGCGGCGGTGATCGCCTTCATCGTGTACGTCGAAAGCGGGCAGCGGCGGATTCCGGTGCAGTACGCCAAGCGCGTGGTGGGGCGGCGGGTGATGGGCGCGGAGATGACCTATCTGCCGCTGCGGGTGAACTCGGGCGGCGTGATTCCGCCGATTTTCGCCAGTTCGCTGCTGACGTTTCCGCAGACCATCGCGCTCTTTTTCCAGCATAAATCGAAATTCGTGGATTCGGTGGGGCAGGCGCTGAGCTGGGGCGAGCCGCTCTACACGCTGATTTACGTCATCCTGATCATATTCTTCTCGTTCTTCTACGTCGGGATCGTGTTCAACCCGACCGAGCTGGCCGACAACATGAAGAAGTACGGCGGATTCATTCCGGGCATCCGGCCGGGCCGCCATACGTCGGAATACATCAGCAAGATTCTGACCTACCTGACGTTCGTCGCTGGGTGGTATCTGGCGCTGGTGTGTTTGTTGCCGGAATGGATGATCGCCGGCATCCACTTGCAGCACCTGCCGCTGTGGCTGGGCGGGGGCTGGTTCGACGCGAACTCGCCGCGCTGGCTGCTGGAAGGCTTGGGGATCACCTTCTATTTCGGTGGGACCTCGTTGCTGATCGTGGTCGGTGTGGCAATGGACACGGTGCAGCAGCTCGAGGCCCAGCTGGTGATGAGGAACTATGAGGGATTCGTACGCCGCGGGCGGCTCCGGAGCCGACGGTATTAAAGTGAAGCCGCAGGGTTCAGCGGCGAAAGGTTTCGCGCGCCCGGTGATCCTGGTGGGTCCTCCGGGGGCGGGCAAGGGGACGCAGGCGAAGCAGGTCGCCGCGCTCTACGGTGTCCCCCACCTTTCGACCGGTGACATGTTCCGCGACAATTTCAGCCGCGGAACCGAGCTCGGTGTTCGGGCCAAGGCGTTCATGGACCGCGGCGAACTGGTGCCCGACGAAATTGTGGTGGCGATGATTGAACAGCGGATCGCCGCCCCGGATTGCGCCCATGGCTTCATTTTGGACGGCTTTCCGCGGACGGTGGCGCAGGCCGAGGCGCTCGACCGGATGCTCGGCCGGGCGGGGTTGCCCGAGCCGCTGGTGATTCACGTCAAGCTGGATTCATCGCTGATCCTGCGGCGGCTGACCGGGCGGCGGGTGTGCAAAGTGGGCGGAGAGATATACAATATCTATGATCGCCCACCGAAGACGCCGAACCGCTGCGACCACGATAGTGGCGAGCTGGTGCAGCGCGACGACGACCGCGAAGAAGTGATCAGGGAACGTCTGGCGGCGTACGACGAGCATACCCAGCCCGTGGTTGCCTATTACCGGCGGCGCGGTCTGGTTCAGGATCTGGATGGCTCGGGAGCGCCGGAAGCGGTGACGCGCGCATTGTTCGAAGTGATCGATCGGGAAGAGGAACGTGGCAGTCATCTGTAAGTCGCCGGCGGAACTGGACAAGATGCACCGGGCGGGACTCGTCGTCTGGAGCGTGCTCAACGAGTTGAAGCAGATGGTACGGCCGGGCATGACGACGATGGACCTGGAGAAATACGCCGAGCGGCGGGTGGCGGAGCAGGGAGGGCGGGCGGCGTTCAAGGGCTACCGCGGTTATCCCTGCGTGCTGTGCACGTCGATCAACGACGAGGTGGTGCACGGGATCCCGTCGGCGAAGCGGCGGATCGAGGAGGGCGACATCCTCTCTCTCGATTTCGGCGTCGAACTGGAAGGCTATTACGGCGACGCGGCGGTGACGATTCCGATGGGCAAGATTTCGCCCGAACTCGAGCGGCTGTTGCGGGTGACGCGCGAATCGCTGGACCGGGCGATCGACCAGGCGCGGCCCGGAAACCGGTTGAGCGATATTTCGCACGCGGTACAGAGTTGGGTGGAGCAAAACGGGTTTTCGGTTGTGCGCGAACTGGTGGGTCACGGCATCGGCACACGGATGCACGAGGACCTGCAATTGCCGAATTACGGCGAGCCGGGTCACGGGCCGCGGCTGCGGGAAGGTATGACGCTGGCCATCGAGCCGATGGTGAACGCGGGCGGGCCGGCGATCCGGATTTTGGACGACGAATGGACGGCGGTGACCGCCGACGGCAGTCTTTCGGCCCATTTTGAGCATACGGTTGCCATCACTTCGAACGGGCCGTGGATTCTCACGCGGCCGCGCGAGGTAGAAGGTCCGAGCTGGTAGGGGCGTCGAAGCGAACGTGAGAAAACCAAGAAGGCAGAGCAAAAGGGACCAAAGGCGGGAGAAGCCGGAGAGCCCGAAGGAAGACGCGATCGAGGTGATGGGCACGGTGATCGAGCCCCTGCCAAACGCGATGTTCCGCGTCGAGCTCGACAACAAGCACCCGGTGCTTGCCCACATCTCCGGCAAGATGCGGAAGAATTTCATCCGCATTCTGGCCGGCGACCGCGTGGCGGTGGAGCTTTCGCCCTACGATTTGACGCGCGGCCGAATCGTCTACCGGTACAAGTAGACGGGGCCGGCGCACGGAGAACCGGAATGAAAGTACGAGCTTCGGTGAAGAAAATTTGCGATAAGTGCAAGGTCATTCATCGGCGCGGCGTTGTGCGGGTGATCTGTCCGAACCCGAAGCACAAGCAGCGTCAGGGATAAGGGGGAGCACGTGGCACGCATCGCCGGTATCGATCTTCCGCCGAATAAACGCCTCTGGGTGGGGCTGACGGCGATTTACGGCATCGGCCAGATTCGCGCCCGCTCGGTTGCCGACCGGGCCGGCGTGGATCCGGCGAAGAAAATCAAGGATTTGACCGAGGACGAGGTGACTCGCCTGCGCCAGGTGATTGAATCCGAGGGGCGGGTGGAAGGCGATCTCCGCAAGGAGATCCAGATGAACATTCGGCGCCTGATCGAAATCGGCAGCTATCGCGGCTTGCGACATCGCCGCAGCCTGCCGGTTCGCGGGCAGCGGACGCATACCAACGCGCGCACGCGCAAGGGGCCGCGGCGCGGCGCTGTCGCCACGAAGAAGAAAGCGACCCTGAAGAAGTAGGACGGAGGAGACGACTTGGCCAAGGAACCGCAAACGCCAGCCGCCGGAGGACCGGCGCCGGCCGCGCCAGCGAAAGCGTCGCGCCGGAAGAAGGAATTTCGCCGGAAGCGCGAGAAGCGCGTGGTGCCGCACGGCATCGTGTACATCCAGGCGACGTTCAACAACACGATCGTCACCATCACCGATCCGAACGGGCGCGCCGTCTGCTGGGCTTCGGCCGGCTCGATCGGTTTCAAGGGATCGCGCAAGGGAACGCCATACGCGGCGCAACAGGCGGCGGTATCGGCGGCTTCCTCGGCACGCGAGCATTACGGGATGAATTCGGCCGACGTCCGGGTGAAGGGACCCGGATCGGGCCGCGAGCCGGCGGTACGTGCGCTGGCGGCGGGCGGGCTGCGCATTCATTCGATCAAGGACGTCACGCCGATTCCGCATAATGGTTGCCGGCCGCCCAAGCGGCGCCGGGTGTAACCGGGAAGGCGTTTGAGGAGGAGACGAAGTTGGCTAGGCAACGCGAAGGGGTTTGCCGGCTGTGCCGCCGGGAGCGAATGAAGCTCTATTTGAAGGGCATGCGCTGTTACACCGACAGGTGCGCCATCGAGCGCCGCAACTTTCCTCCCGGACAGCACGGGCAGTCGCGGCGGACGAAGATGACCGCCTACGGGACGCAGTTGCGCGAAAAGCAGAAGGTGAAGCGGACGTACGGGCTTCTCGAGCGGCAGTTCCGCAATTATTTCGAGAAGGCGGAGAAGACGAAGGGGCCGACCGGCGAGAACCTGATCATCACGCTCGAGCGCCGGCTGGACAACGTGGTCTACCGGATGGGCCTCGGAAGCTCGCGGGCGCAGGCGCGCCAGCTGGTTTCGCACGGTCACGTGCGGGTGAACGGCCACAAGGTCAACATTCCGTCGTACCAGGTTGCGGTGGGCGATGAAATCGTGCTGAAAGACAAGATGCGCGAGAACGCGATGATCCTGCAGGCGGGCGACGTCTCGCAGAGCCAGTCGATCGCGCCCTGGCTGGACATCGACCGGGAAAATCACCGGGCGAAGGTGGTTTCACTGCCCAAGCGCGCGGACGTGCAGACGCCGCCGATCACCGAGCAGTTGATCGTCGAACTGTATTCGAAGTAGCCCGGTCCGAACCGTATTCATTCCCGCGTGCGGAGCGGGAGGAGGAATAGCCATCATGTGGAAAGGATTTCAGAAGCCGAAGCGTCTGGTCGCGGAACTGGAAAGCCTGACCGATCGTTTCGGGAAATTCACCGCGCAGCCGTTTGAGCGCGGTTGGGGCACCACCGTGGGCAACGGCCTGCGGCGCGTGCTCTTGAGCTCGATCGAGGGAGCGGCCATCACCGCGGTGCGAATCGAGGGGGTGCTGCACGAATTCTCCCCGATTCCCGGCGTGGTCGAGGACGCGACCGACATCATCCTGAACCTGAAGCAGGTCCCGCTGAAGCTGCATACCGATCAGACGAAGACGATGATCTTGCGGGCGGAAGCGCCCGGGGTGGTGACGTCGGCGATGATCGAGGAAGACGCCGACATCGCGGTGCTCGACAAGAACATCTACATCGCCACCGTCGGCGAGGGCGGCCGCCTGGTGATCGAGATGCGCGTGCGCAACGGCCGCGGGTACGTTCCCGCCGACCGCAATTTCGACGAGGACCTGCCGATCGGCTACATCCCGATCGACTCGGTGCACTCGCCGGTGCGGAAGGTGAACTACACCGTCGAGCAGGCGCGTCTCGGGCAGATGACCGACTACGAAAAGCTGACGCTCGAGGTCTGGACCAACGGCGCGATCACCCCGCAGGATTCGATCGGTCTCGCGGCGAAGCTGGTCAAAGACCACATGAACATGTTCATCAACTTCGAGGAGCAGCCCGAGATGGCCGAGGAGGCCGGCGAATCGTTCTACGATCCGCGCCTCGAGTACCTCGATCGGTCGGTCGAGGAGCTGGAGCTTTCCGTCCGCTCCTACAACTGCCTGAAGAACGCCAACATTCAGTCGATCCGCGAACTCGTGCAGAAGACCGAAGCCGAAATGCTGAAGACGAAGAATTTCGGCCGCAAGTCGCTCACCGAAATCAAGGAAATCCTGAACAAAATGGGACTCGGGCTGGGAATGAAGTTCGACGAGCAGGGCCGGATCATCTGGCCTCCGCTCGCCAGCCAGACCGCGGTACCCGCGCCGGAAGAAGCGCCGGCGCCCTAAGGAAAAGGAACCCGGAACCATGCGACACCGCAAGGGCGGATCGAAACTCGGACGCAACCCGGCGCATCGCCGCGCGACGCTGCGGAATCTGGTCACCAACGTGATCGAACGTGAGCGGATTGAGACCACGCTCGCCCGCGCCAGGGCCGCGCGCCCGCTCGTCGAGCGGATGATTACGCTCGGCAAGCGCGACAGCCTCCATACCCGCAGACAGGCCGCCGCTTTTCTGATGACACCAGCGTCGGTGAAACGGCTCTTCGGTGAGATTGGCCCCCGCTTTTCCGAGCGGCCCGGCGGCTACACCCGCATCGTCCGCGCCGGATTCCGGCACGGCGATAACGCCGAGGTCGCCATCCTCGAGCTGGTCGGCTCGGAGATGAAGGTCAAGGAAAAGAAGGCCAAGAAGGAAAAGGCCGAGGAAGCCGAAGGCGAGAACGAGGAAAAGGAATAGAGAAGAGAACTCTTCTCTCTCGCTCGAGGAATTTCAAGGGCCGGTCGCGCGAAAGCGCGGCCGGCCTTTTTGCTTTTGGGAGCGACGGGCTGCCAAGGTTTCCCAGGAAAGCGATGGGTGGGCGGGCAGACGCGCCAGCCGAGTCCTTCCCAGAGCGCTCTCCGGAAAATTGCTCTCGCTACGAGCCGGCGCGCAACGTGGCGCGAGTTTCGTAGCGCAGCCTTCAGAGTCTGTATGACAACACCGCTTTTCGTAAGGGCACGGCTTCAGCCGTGCCGCAAGCAGCCCCTCATCAACGCGGCTTTAGCCGCTGAAGGCTGAATTTGGAAGTGGCCACATAGACTCCGAAGCCTGTGCCACTCGCTCGCGAGCGAAGGCGCCGAATTTCGGCGCGACGGTTAATCCAACCTCAGCTTGACGGTGGAAGCGAGCAGGATGGGTTCGGTCGAGCTGCTCGGATTGGCGAGCAACAGTCCGCTGACGGAAACGGGCTGGTTGGCTTGCAGCGCGCCGAGGCCGGTCGTGTTTTCATACTGCGTGCCGCTGCCGACCTGAACGAGGATCTGGGTGATCCCGTTGCTGGTGAAGAGGCTGGGGAGATTCGTCAGGGTGAGATTGTTGTTTTGGGCGTCGACCGAGGCGACGGTACCGGAAATCTCCGACATATTGAGCGTGACCTGGTTTGTCGTCAGCGAGATGCCCGATGTCGAAGATTGGACTCCCGAGACGGCGACCGACACTTCCTGCCCCAGGAGAAGATTCGAAAAGGCCGAGAAGTTAAGCCCGCCGAGCGAAAGTCCGCCTGCGTTCACGTTGAACGTCGCGCCCGACTGTGCCGTCACCATCACCGGCAGGCCGAGCGTGAGAGTCTGCGCGTCCTGGCTGTCCTCGACGTCCTGAAGCACGAGTTCGAACTGATTTTGCGTCGCATTCAGCGAGACAACCGTGCCCATCACCGTTTTCGTGTTGGGCAGCGCCACGCCCTCTACATCCTTGGCCGTCAGCGTGCCGTTGTTCATCTGCGCTTCCACCTTGACGGTCTGACCGGTGGTGTTGAGACACGAGAAGTTGTTCGCCGAGCAGTTGTCGTTCTCGAAATCGAACTCGGTGCTGCTGGTGGTCAGGATGGTGTCGGTCTGGCCGCTGAGGGGAAGCTGGAGGGTGAAACTCTGATTCGAACTGTCGACCCCTGTAACGCTGCCGACGAGTTCGATATCCTCCTGGTCGCCGCCCTGGCCCGAGCCGGACGTAGCCGGAACGACCGTCACGGTGGGCGTCACCGAGAGATCGGCGCCAATGGACGAGTTGAGGTTGAAATCCATCTGGAGATTTACCGAAGAGCTGGAAGACAGGGTGATCGGGAAGGGCGGATTCGCGTTGACGGTAACACTGGCCTGATTGAGCGCCGGCTTCACCTCGCAGATCTGGCCGATATTGCAGGTCTGGCTGCCCACCGTGATAGCCGCGGTGGTGTTGTTCAAAATCGTCATCTGCGGGTTGGCGAAGGTGACGGAAAGACCGCTGTAGCTGCCCGCGGGAACGCTGGCCGAGCCAAGGAAGGCCGAGTTGGTCTGCAGGTGTTCTAGCTCGATTTCGTCGGGGGCGCTGAGAAGCGATACAGAGGCCGCGCTGGAATCGGATGGCTGAAGGGAAGCGCCGGTGATGTGGATCTCGAAGCTGAGGATGGAGACGCCGCTCGGCGGAGTGTCATGAATGGTCATGCTGACGGGGACCATTCCGGAAGATGTGTTCGGGGAAGTGGTGGTGCCACTGCAACCGGCCAGACAGAGTGCTGCTGTAATGCCGACAGCTAGAGTAAGCCAGGATCGACCGCCCATAGAAACCTCCCTTGACTCTGGACGCAACTACGGGCACCTGAGGACAACACTGCTCCCTCCGATGCCACCTACCGGGATGGGAGTTGCTCTCGCGAAGGCGATCAGGGCGAAAAGAGTGTTTCCAGAACGGAAATCGCTTGGGTAACGGTGAGACGCTCCGCGCGGAAAGAAAAGTTCCGGGCGGAACGATGAACTGCTTCCCGGATCTTTGTGGCTTTCGACGCGCTATTCGAGCTGGTAGTTGGGCGGCTCGCGAGTGATCGTGACGTCGTGGACGTGGCTTTCGCGCAGGCCGGCGCTGGTCACGCGAACGAATTTTGCCGTCGCGACCAGCTCTTCCAGATTTTTCGCGCCGCAGTAGCCCATGCCGCTGCGCAGGCCGCCGATGAGCTGTTCGACGAGCGCGGCGAGCGGTCCCTTGTAGGGGACGCGGCCTTCGACGCCTTCCGGAACGAATTTTCCTCCGGCCGTCTGCCCATAGCGGTCGGCCGATCCGGCTTCCATGGCGCCCATCGAGCCCATGCCGCGATAGGCCTTGAAAGTGCGGCCCTGGTAGAGAATCGTTTCGCCGGGTGCTTCCTCGGTGCCGGCCAGCAGGCTGCCGATCATGACGCAGGAAGCGCCCGCGGCGAGAGCCTTGCTGATGTCGCCGGAGAATTTGATGCCGCCGTCGGCGATCACGGGAACGCCGGTGCCGCGCGCGGCGCGTGACGTTTCGAGAATCGCCGTGAACTGGGGGACGCCGGCGCCGGTCACGATGCGCGTGGTGCAGATCGAGCCGGGCCCGATGCCGACTTTAATGCCGTCGACGCCCAGATTGATCAGCTCGCGGGTGCCCTCGGTGGTGGCGACGTTGCCGGCGATCAATTGCACTTCCGGCAGGCGCTGCTTCACCGCGCGTACCGCGTCGATCACCCGCTGGGAATGGCCGTGCGCGGTGTCGATCACGAGAACGTCAACCTTTGCCTTGACGAGTTCGGCGGCGCGCTCGAGGAAGTCGCCCGTGGCGCCGATGGCGGCGCCGACGCGCAGGCGGCCGTGATCGTCCTTGGCGGCCTTGGGGAATTCGAGTTTCTTCTGGATGTCCTTGACGGTGATCAAGCCCTTCAGATTGAAATCGTCATCGACGACCAGAAGTTTTTCGATGCGGTGCGTCTGGAGAATTTTCTCGGCTTCCTCGAGCGTGGTGCCGACCGGGACGGTCACGAGATTTTCGCCGGTCATCACGTCGCCGACCGTTTGGTTGAGATCGCGCTCGAATCGCAGATCGCGATTCGTGAGGATGCCGACCAGGTGCGTGCCGCGTGTAACCGGCAGTCCGGAGACCTTGTACTTCTGCATGATGGTGAGGGCGCGGCTGAGCGGGGCCTCGGGTTCGATGGTGACCGGATCGACGATCATGCCGCTTTCCGACCGCTTCACCTTGTCCACTTCCTCGGCCTGGCGGTCGATCGGGAGGTTGCGGTGGACGAAGCCGAGTCCGCCCTGGCGCGCCATGGCGATCGCCAGGCGCGATTCGCTCACCGTATCCATCGCCGCCGAGACGAGCGGAATGTTCAAGGCGATTGTCCGCGTGAGGCAGGTGCGCGTATCGACCTCGGCGGGCAGCACCGAGGACCGGTTTGGCACCAGCAGCACGTCGTCAAACGTCAATGCTTCGGGAATCGCTCCGTCGACCATCCTTGCTCCTTTGTTACCGCGGACACCCGGCTGAGAAAAGCTATCGCTCAGCGGATCTGAGCGCCTGGGGAAACGTTCACTCTCAGCCGGCTAATTTCGGCCCCTGAGAAAGCAACAGCCCAGCGGAAGTTTCGCCGGGCTTGTTTTTTCAGTCGGAAATCGGGGCAATCATCTGAGTAAACATTCATTCTATTGGCCGGGCGGCGAATGCGTCAAGCCGGGCGAGGCTGCGCGCACCGGGTCAATTGTTCGATTTGGACAGGGATGAATGGCCGCCGCGTTGTAGACGTTGGCATTGGTCTGGTTCCCCGGGGGCGGCCCGCGATAAAAGCGAGCGGCGGGATCTCCGGCTCGGGAGGGGGCTTCAGCCCGTCAGAGGCCCTCGGGAGCCCGTTCCCAAGCCGCTCCAGACCGCAATGGTCGTAGTCCTGGTATTCCCGACGCCCACGTAACCCTGCTAATCTGGTGGCAACAGACCGTAGCGGTGAAGTTTGTGTTGCGGCGTAGATGGCAATCTGCCGGAAGAGTCACGATGGCGGATCGTTGGGCAGCCACTCAGGCGCCGCGGCGAGGTCGTGATGAGCATCCAGGCAAGCAAATTACGTGCGGTTCCTCTCGTCCCCATCCTCCTCCTCTGCGCTTTCCTGGCCGGTTGCAATGGCGGAAACAAGACGCCCGGCCCGCCTCCACTCTTGGCGGTTGAAAATCTCGACAATGCCACCACCCCTTCGACCCGAGTGGGTTTGCCGGTCGAAATCAATGGCACAGGATTTCAGGGCGTTCCCGGCCAAGTGGTCTTTACGCAGGGAAATGTTACCGCCATGGTGACGCCGGGCGCCGGCGCATGGTCGAACAGCCTGATCAGCGCGGTGGTTCCCGCCGGGAACGGGTCCAGCCAGTTCACGGTACCGGGAACGGTCACGGTGAGCGTCGAAACCACGGGCGGAACGAGCAACGCGATCGCGCTCAATCTGGTTCCGACAGTCAACTTCGACCCCAACGCGATTACCTGGGCTGAGACCACACCGCTTCCCACGCCGCTCTCCGGCCTGCGCGCGGTCGCCGTGCCGTCGAACAGCGCGACCAGCGCCTGGGTGGTGATCACCGGCGGCTACAACGGCAGCGCGAACACCACCACCGTTCTCTCCAATGTCCTTGGGACCGATGGCAGGGTCGGACCTTCGTGGACCGCGACCGTGACGCACGCGCTACCCGTGCCGCTCGCCCATCAGGGCATGGTCGAGGCGGAATCCGGCAAATTCGCGCGTGCCGGTGGGTTCGGTTTTCATCTACGTGCTCGGCGGACAAGTCCTCTCGACCAATCAGCCGGGAGGGGTTGCGACCATCTATCTAGCGAAGTTCGATCCGGGCACGGGGACGGTGGGGAATTGGCTCCAGTTGCCCAACAGCCTCCCGCAGCCGCTGATCGGCCCCGCCGTGGTCTTGTATCACGGCTATATTTACGTTGTCGGCGGCCTCACCTTGAGCCAGGCGCCGTCGGCGAACATATACGTGTCCAAGGTCCAGTCGGACGGCACGCTCGGTCCCTGGTTTACGGCGCCCAATCCCTATCCCGTGCCGGTTGCGTTCGCAACGGCCTTCGGCTACGCCGGGAAACTCTACGTGCTGGGCGGCGACTCGCAGAATTCGAATTCTCCCAACGTGCAAGGCTTCGGCGGCATCAACGACGTGCAATTGGCTCCGATCGCAAACGGCGTCGTAGGTCCCTGGTTTTCGACCAATCCGACCCTCAAGGGTCGGGCGAAGCACGTCACGTGGCTCGCGTTCGGGCAGGTGATCGACGCCGAGGGTGTCTATCGGGCACTCCCGGCTCGCTCGAGATGGAACACTCGGTGATCACTGCGGATTCGTTGGTGGCTCCGTGGATTGGCTTCGCCTCTTCATCCAACAATCCCGGCACGAACGTGTTCAACGCGGCCGCGATCCTCAGTTCGCTCCTTTCCTCGACGAATGCCCCGCGTTTCCTGCTTTTCGGCGGCCAAAGCTTCAACACCCTTCAAATTCCCACGTTGAGCTCGACGGTCTACTTCAACCAAACGCCTTAGCCCGAATTTCACACAAGGAGTTTGGTCGAAACACAAGGGCGGTCCTGTAGAGGCGGGCTTCAGCCCGCCAGCCTTTTCCCCACCACCGTGACAAGATGCCGCCCCGAAGGGCGGCGCTACACAAACACCGAGCGGCCGCGGCATTCGCCGGAATGCGCACGCGCCAGCAATCTCTCGAGAAATTCTGGTTCGGCCGGTCGGGCTGGTGCGATGCCCGCGTTGACTTGGGTGGACGGGCACACTACTATGCTTCGAGTTTCATTCGCAATGCCCCGGGTTCGCGGGGATTTTCGCGAGGAGGATCGCGGTGGCCGAATGGCATTACGCGCAGGCCGAACCTTCCGAAGAACTGGCTTTGCTCCACATTTTCTCGATGAAGAAGCGTCAGCCTGGAGGCGACGTCACGTTCCGGATCACCGTGCGCGAATTTGCCACCGCTCCACGCGGCCACCATCAGCGTTTCTTCGCCGAAGCCGACAAAGCGGTCAATCAGAAGACGGCGGCGGTGGTTCCCTGCGGCTGGGGCGATACGGTGCTGGTGGCTTTGTCGGACTGTTTGCGCATGATCCGTCAGTTCCCCTACGAGGGTGAAGACCAGGCCTGAGGACCGGCCGGCCGCCTTCGCGCTTGACGGGAAGGGCAAGCGGGGGTAGCTTCGGCGTAAATCTCCGGGGTTGGTGCCGTGGCCGGAGGGATGGGAGCGCCGTTCCCTTGGAAATGATTCGCAAGGAAATCGAGCCGGGAACCATTGCCTTGGCAATCACCGGCGAGGTGCGCACGAGCAACGATCGCCAGCGGCTGACGCAGGCGACCGAAGAGGAAATCCAGAAGGGAGTGCGCCGGATCATTCTCGACCTCGGCGGCCTTCAGATCATCGACAGCGCCGGCATCGGCGCGATCGTGCTCTGCTTTTCTCATGTGAAAAAGGCCGGCGGCACGCTGCGGCTGGCGGGTGCCAAAGGCATGGTGGAAACGGTGCTGAAGCTGACCCAGATCCATCGCGCCATCGATCTTTTCCCCTCCGTCGAGGAAGCCGCCAGGAATTTCCCGGCTTCCAGTTGACTGCCGCTCGCCCCGGACTGCTCCGAGGCTCTCGCCCTGGTTTGTGCTTCCAGGCCGCCTGCCGTTAGGATGGAAGTTCACCAGATGCCTGCTTCCCAGGAGATGTGTTGTGCCCGATTACCAGAGCATGGAGTCCCTGTTTCGCCGGACGATTGGCCTGAGTTCGCGCCCGGTTGCGGTTGCCTTTCGTGATGCCGCGCCTGCGGGCCTTGAAAAATTCACCGGCATCGAGCCTTCCAGTTGCAGCTATTGGCGGCTGGCGGCCGCCGGGCGAGCCTTCTACACCGTTGCGAGCGATCACTACAACTGCGCGATCGGCAGCTACACGCACAACATCGCGCTGCCGGAAGAACGCGCTCCGGAACTGGAGCAAACACTCCAGCTCATGACTGGCATCGGCTATCTGAAGATGGAAGAGGTGCCGGGGATTCCGCGCCTCGCGCAAACGCCCGGCGTTGTGATTTACGCGCCGCTCGGCGAATCGCCGGTCGATCCGGACGTGGTGCTGCTGGCGGGCCGGCCGGGGCGAATCATGCTGCTGCAGGAAGCGGCGCAGCGCGCGGGAGTGCGAGCCGGGGCTCCGCTGCTGGGCCGGCCGACGTGCATGGCGTTGCCCGCGGCGCTGCCAGGAGGATTGGTGTTGAGCGCGGGCTGCATCGGCAACCGCGTCTACACGGATGTCGGCGAAGACCAGTTGTACGCCGTGGTGGCGGGCAAGGATCTCGAGAAAATTGCGGACGAGCTGGAAACGATCGCGTCTGCCAACGCCACGCTGCTCGGTTTCCATCGCGCGCGGCGCGCCGAGTTGGCCACGGAATAGCGGCCCGACGCGCCAATGCGGCTGCCCGGGCGGGCTTGGCGACTTGTTTACGGTAAACCCCGCGATTGTTTCGCCTGGCACGCTCCGCGTACCGTGGGTGCATGAAAAAAAATAAGCATCCACTCACTACGCAACGCGGCTTCGGCCGCAAAACTTCACCGCGGCCGGGCCTCACCGCTCCGACCGCCAGCCCCGCTCCGGAAGCCAGTGCGGCAAGCGGGCCGTCCGGGAAGGCCAGGCTTACCCGCCGATTCGGTCGCAAGGCGGCGGCTGCGGCGCATGCGGCGGGCGCGGACGCGAAGAAGCCCGCCGGTTGAAACGTCTTGTGTAGGGCCGGGCTTCAGCCCGGCACGGTTTTGTCGCGCCACATTTGCCGGAGTTGAGACCAACTGATGAGCACCGTATTTCACCACCGATTCTTTTTAGCCGGGCCGGCGGGACGGCTCGAGGCGTTGCATTGGACCGTCGCCGATGCCGACCCGCCGATGGCGGCGCTGGTCTGCCATCCGCATCCGCTCTTCGGCGGCACAATGCACAACAAGGTGGTGTTCCAGGTGGCGCGGGCGATGCACGATCTGGGGCTACCGGTGCTGCGGTTCAATTTCCGCGGCGCCGGCCTGAGCGAGGGAGTCCATGACGAGGGCCGCGGGGAACAGGGCGATGTTCGCGCAGCTCTCGACTGGCTGACGGAAAAGTTTCCGGCGAAACCCATCGTTCTGGCCGGATTCAGCTTCGGCGCCGTCGTCGGGTTGCAAGTGGGTTGCCAGGACGAGCGGGTGAGGGAACTGGTCGGGCTGGGCCTGCCGGTGAACCGAAACGAATTCGCGTTTTTGCGCGATTGCGCGAAGCCGCGTCTGTTCCTGCACGGCTCGGAAGACCAGTTCGGCGACGTGGACAAGCTCCGGTCATTCTTCGCTTCACTGCCCGAGCCGAAGCGCCTGGTGGTGGTTCCCGGCGTCGATCACTTTTTCACCGGAAAAATCGAGGAAGTGGGCCGAGCCGTGCGCGAATGGATGACCGAGCGTCATCCCGACCTGCAATCACGGATTCCCGCCGCGCCCGCCGAATAGCAATACACAACGGCAATCGAGCTTTTCTCACCACAGCGCAGTAGATCGGTACCCACTCGAAAGATACGAAGGACGCCGGCGGGACGCGGCGGCGCTTGTCTTCCGCCTCCCCGTTCCCGGCCGCTTGTTGATTCTCGCCACCATTCCAAGCCGCCCAAGGAGTCCCGTTTGGTAGCGCAGCCACTCTTGATGTCATAACGGAGCCGGCTCCTTGCGACCGAGTAGACTTGGCGGTGAAGGCCGACCAAGGCTCGGAGGAAAGGAGCCGGGCAATGTGGATTATAGGCTGCGATTTGCACACGCGGTATCAGCAGGTGGCGGTTTTGAACACGGCGACCGGGGAGACGATCGAGCGACGGCTCGATCACGAAGGCGAGCAGGTGCGGAGCTTCTACGCCGCGCTGGAGTCTCCGGTGCGAGTCGGGATCGAAGCGACCGGTGCGGCCGGTTGGTTCGAGCAGTTGTTGGGTGAGTTGGGCCACGAGTTGTGGGTCGGCAACGCGGGCGCGATTCGGGCGGCCGAGCCGCGACGGCAGAAGACCGACGTGCGCGACGCGCGTCTGCTGCTGCGGTTGTTGACCGAGGATCGCTTTCCGCGGATCTGGCTTCCGTCGCTCGAAGAGCGGGACGTGCGGCAGCTGCTGACGCATCGCTCGAAGCTGGTCGGCATGCGGACGGCGCTACGCAACCAGCTGCAGGCGCTGGCGCTGGGCCAGGGGCTGCGGCTGGGCCAGCGGTTGTGGGGCCCGGCGGGCCGGAGCGCGCTCGAGCAACTGGCGCTCGGCGAACGAGCCGCCGCGCGGCGTCACGATCTGCTCGAACTGCTCCGCTCGCTCGATGCGCGGATCAAGCAACTCGACGCCGCGGTGGAAGTCGAAGCCCGGCGCCGGCCCGACGCCGTGCGGTTGATGGAACAGCCGGGCGTGGGTCCGGTGACAGCGCTCGCCTTCGTGCTGATCGTCGGCCCGGTCAGCCGGTTCCGGTCGAGCCGACAGTTGATCAGTTACCTGGGACTGATCCCGAGCGAGGATTCCTCGGGCGGCCGCCAGCGCCTGGGACACATCAGCAAGCAGGGCAATGTGATGTTGCGCTGGCTGCTGGTCGAAGCCGGGCACACGGCCGCGCGGCACGATCCGGAACTGCATCGTTGCTACACCCGTTTGAAGCACCGCCGCGGCGCCAACATCGCCAAGGTCGCCGTGGCCCGCAAGCTGGCGGTGCGGTTGTATTGGATTCTGCGCTCGTCCCAACAGACCAGCGTGGAAGGTGACCGGCAGGGCAGCCCGGCCACAGCCATGGTGGGGGCAACCCCATCGCACTCTTGATTGGGCGCCCTGCCTCTCCCGAGCGATCGGGAGAGTTCGCAGAAGAGATCATGGTCGGTAGTCGGTGACCGAATAGATGGCTGGTGGCACCAACCAGTGGCCACCGCAGGATCGAAAGCGACGAGCCTTGGTCGGACGAGCAAAAGATCCTGGTAAGAAAAAAAACAAGAGCCACCGCCGCTCTCCGCTACAGGTGTCTCTTGACAGAGCCGGCTCCGTTATAGATGGCTGCGGCCTTTCTTCTCGCCCCGCTTCCCGATATCGCGTAACAGGGCGCACGTCACCTGTAGCGCCGGCGTCTCGCCGGCGTTTTTCGTCATTTGTTTTTCCGCGACTCAGAACGCCCCGCCCGCCGGTTTAGCGGCTCCCGAACCGGGCCGCAAAAAGGTTTGCGGGCCGAGCACGCGCGCGCAGGCGCGCAGAATGCGGCGATAGGGCCATGCCGCGCCGGACGCGGTTTCGCGAAAAAATATTTCTCCAACGCGCGGCTTCGAATAGAACCATCGAGCGAGCAGCGAGAGATGATCGGTGAGCGGCTCGGCCGTCGCTTCCGGCTCCGCTTCATCTTCCAGATATTCGCGCAGAATTTCCTCGACCGATCGCGGCTGGCTCGACAGCTCGCGAAAATTCACGAAAAAGGGATCGGCAATCGCGCCGCCGCGCACGCGAAACGCGGCCACCGACCCTTCGTCAGCTGCCGGCTGCAGAATGATGGCATCGAGCTGGTCGAGCCGGTGGGGAAGCTCGGGCAGATGGCGGAGCACGCTACCGACTTTTTCATGTTTTTTGTGGGCCAGGGCGGCGCGCTCGAAATCCTCGGCAGTGACGGCGTGATCGCGCTCGGCTTCGAGTTCGCCGACGAGCGAGCCTCCGCGCGAGGCAAGAAAGCTTGCGACACGCGCGACCTCCACGTCGTATTCAGGCTTCGTACACCCGGCGAAGCACGGCGCCAGGCACATCTTCATCTCCGAGTAGATGCAGCCGGGAAACTCGGGATCGCGCCGGATGCGGATATGGCACCGCCGAATCTTGAAGAGCGCGAGGAACTCCTTGGAAAAATCCTCCGCCGCACGCCGGCTAGGAAACGGGCCAAAGTAGAAGGCGCCGTCGTTGCCGATGCGCCGGGCCACGTAGCAGCGCGGATAGTCGTTCGCGAGATTGATTTTCAGCAGCGCCGGCGGCGCAAGGCGCATCCGTTCGCGGTAAGTGCGGGGAAACAGTTCGCGCGCCTGCTGGTAGAGCGTCAGCGTCTGCTCGAAGGTCGACCCGGTAATCCGGTAGCGCACGCGCGCGGCAACTTCGCGGAGATTGAGGCGCGGGCGCCGAGCCTCGGCCGGCGCCGGCTCCGCCGCGGCATCGGGCGGAGCGAGCAGTCGCCGGCAGGCGCGGCGCAGGTCGGCGGTGCGGCGCAGATAGGGATGGGCGCCGGCTGCGCGCGGCTCAATGAGGCAAACGGCGGGCCTCGGAGGCAAGGCGGCAAAAAATTCCTCGTCGCGGGCGGGATCGAATTCCGCGGCGTGGTCGAGAGGCAGCATTGTTCTCACTATACCGCGGGGGAAATGTCCGCGCCCATTCCACAAGGTCAGCCGGGAGCCGGCATAAAAGCCTGTCATCCTGAGAGAAGCGAAGGATCCCGACAGCGCCGAGACCGAGTCGCCTACGAAGATCCGGTGTCGGAACCCTTCACACTCGACGCGCAAGTGCTCGCCTCAGCCGGGCTGGTCCGAGTGTCTCGGAGAACCCCTGGCTAGGAGTGAGACTTGAGCACCCAGGCGGCGATGACGAGCCGCTGGATCTCGCTCGTGCCCTCGTAGATCTCGGTGATGCGGGCGTCGCGGTAGGTGCGCTCGACCGGGTATTCGCGGCTGTAACCATAGCCGCCGTGCATCTGGATGGCCTTGTGCGTGACGCGCGTCGCCATTTCGCTGGCGAAGAGCTTGGCGATCGAGGCTTCCATGGTGAAGCGCGCGCCGGAATCCTGTTTCCACGCGGCGCGGCGGGCGAGCAGGCGCGCGGCGTCGATTTCCGTGGCCATATCGGCGAGCATGAACTGAATGGCCTGGAAATCGCTGATCGGATGGCCGAACGCCTTCCGCTCTTTCGCATAGTCGAGCGCGGCATCGAACGCGCCCTGGGCGATGCCGACGGCCTGCGCGGCGATGCCGATGCGCCCGCCGTCGAGCGTCGAGAGAGCGACTTTGTAGCCGTCGCCCTCCTCGCCCAGCCGGTTGGCGACGGGAATCTCGCAATCGGTGAACGACAATTCGCAGCAAGCCGAGGCGTGCATGCCGAGTTTCTTCTCTTCTTTCCCTACTTGAAAGCCGGGCGTGCCCCGCTCGACGATGAGCGCGGTGATGCCTTTTTCGGCCTTGGAAGGATCGGTGTTGACGTAAACGACGGCCGCGTCGGCGACGGCGCCATTGGTGATCCACGCCTTCGTGCCGTTGACGACGTAGGCATCGCCGCGGCGGACCGCGTGCGTCGTCAGCGCCGCGGCGTTCGAGCCCGCCTGCGGCTCGGTGAGCGCGTAGCAGCCGATCTTTTCCCCGCTGGCGAAGGGCACCAGGAATTTCTTTTTCTGCTCCTCGGTGCCGAAGTGGTGGACCGGGCTGCAATAGAGCGAGTTCTGCACCGACAGGATCACGCCGGTCGATGCGCAGACGCGCGAGATCTCCTCGATGACGATTGTGTAGGCGACATGATCGAAACCAGCGCCGCCCGCCTCCTCGGGAAACGCGACGCCCGTCAGCCCAAGCTCGGCCGCCTTCGCGAAAGTCTCGCGCGGGAACTGGCCGGATTCGTCGATTTCACGGGCCAGCGGCTTGACCTCGGCTTCGGCGAATTCGCGCACCGTTTGCTGCAGCAGTTTCTGTTCTTCGGTGAGTTCCAGGTTCAATGTGTCCTCCAGGGCGTGAGCGATCGAGCACGTGCGCGTAGCGCACGCCGGAAAAGAAATTTTACGTCGGGCGGGGCCGCTGCGGCTAGGGTACGGTCTCGGCGAGCGCGCGGTGAAGCTTTTCGTAGGTGACGCTGACAACTTCCGGCTCGAGGCGCGTCTCGGCGACCGTGGTCATGAAGTTCGTGTCGCCGGTCCAGCGCGGCAGCACGTGCAAATGGATATGGTCGGCGACGCCTGCCCCGGCCGCCCGGCCCAGATTCATCCCCAGGTTGAACCCTTGCGGGCGATAGAGCGACCCGAGCGCCAACTGGAGCCGGCGGGCGAGCACCATCATTTCGGCGAGCGTTTCCGCATCGCACTTCGCAAGATCGGCGACGTGGGCGTAGGGAACGATCATCGAATGGCCGGTGGTATAGGGATAAAGATTGAGAATGACGAAATTCTTTTGGCCGCGGTGAACGATCAGAGCGCGGGAATCATCGCCGAGCTGAACTGCCTGACAGAAGATGCACCCGTTCTCCTTGGACGCCTGAGAAACGAACTGGTACCGCCATGGCGTCCAGAGATAGTCCATTGCGCTCCGATTTCCGCGGGGGATCGGTCCCTAGCCGGCTGTGGGCGCCGGCGGTGGGGCCGGAGATGCCTCGGCCGGCTCGGTGGCCTGGGCGCCGGCGTTGACGTATTCCTTCAATTCCCGGCTGGGCTTGAAAAAGGGGACACGCTTGGGCGGAACTTCCACGCGAGCGCCCGTCTTGGGGTTGCGCCCGACGCGCGCGCGCCGCTGGCGCGTGCGGAAGCTGCCGAAGCCGCGAATTTCGATCTTGTCGCCCTTCTGCAGGGCGCCAATGATGCTCTCGAAGATCGTTTCGACGGTTTCTTCCGCGTCGTTGCGGGTCATCTGGGTCGCCCGGCTGACTTCCTCAACCAGGTCGGCCTTGGTGACTGTAGTTTCGGCCATATTCGGTTCCGTTCCCGAGCGCGGGCGCTCCCGAAGTTCAGAGGGAGCCGCGCTTCGCAAGGATGGCGTCGGCGATAGTGGCCCTGGGTGAAGATCCCGACGAGCGGTAGGCCTCGATGGTCTTGCGCTCATCGTGTTTCTGGGCGCCGCGCAGGCTGAGGCCGATGCGGCGCTGTTCCGGGTCGATCTTGATGACCTTGAAATCGTATTCCTGGCCGGGCTCGAGAACCGCCGCGAGCCGCGCCTGCCGTTCCTTCTCGTCCTTCGAGCCGCTGCGCCGGTCTTCGATCTCGGAGATGTGGCAGAGTCCTTCGATGCCCTCGGCCAGCTCGACGAAGGCGCCGAACGGGGTAAGCCGGGCGACCTTGCCGCGAACGATCTCCTGCAGGCGGTGCGAAGCGAACCAGGTGCCCCAGATGTCGTTCATCTGTTTGATGCCGAGCGAGATTCTGCGCTGATCGGAATCGATCTTCAGAACCTTGGCCTGCACCAGATCGCCCTTCTTGAACTTCTCGCTGGGCTTCTGCACCCGCTCGGTCCAGCTGATGTCGCTCACGTGGATCAGTCCATCGACGCCCTCCTCGAGTTCGACGAAGGCGCCGAAATCGGTAAGGTTGCGTACGCGGCCGGCCACGACCGTTCCCACCGGATATTTCTGCTGCACCGTTTCCCACGGATCGGGCAGCGTTTGCTTCAAGCCGAGCGAAATCCGCCGCGATTCCGGTTTCACGTCGAGTATGACAACCTCGACCAGATCGCCGATCGAAACGATTTTCGAGGGATGGCGCGTGCGACGCGACCACGTCATCTCGCTGACGTGCACGAGGCCTTCGATCCCCGGTTCCAGCTCGATGAATGCGCCGTAGTCGGTGATGCCGACCACGGTGCCGTGCATCCGCGTGCCAACCGAATAGTGTTCGGGAACGTGTTCCCAGGGATCGGGGTGAAGCTGCTTGCACCCGAGCGAGACGCGCATCTTCTCGCGATCGAATTTCAGGACCTTGACTTCGAGGTCCTGGCCGACCGAGACGAATTCGGCGGGATTCTTCATCCGGTTCCAGGAAAGATCGGTGACGTGCACCAGACCGTCCAGTCCGCCGAGATCGACGAAGATGCCGTAGTCGGTGATGCTCTTCACCTTGCCGACGACAACGGAACCTTCCTGCAGCGTTTCGAGCAGCTTCTGCCGCTGCGAGGTCAGTTCCTGCTCGAGCAGCGCGCGGCGGCTCACCACCACGTTGCCGCGCTTGCGGTTCATCTTCAGAACCAGGCAAGTGACGTCCTGCCCGATCCACGATTCCAGTTCCTGCACCTGGCGTAGGTCCGCGTGCGATGCCGGCAGAAACGCCCGCACGCCGATATCGACCACCAGGCCGCCCTTGATCCGCTCGACCACCGGCCCGTGCACCGATTCATGCGACCGGTAAGCGCGTTCGAGATCGTCCCAAACGCGGCGGCGGTGGGCGCGCAGGTAGGAAAGTAACTTATAGCCTTCCTTTTCCTGGTCGGCCGACTGCACCTCGATCGTCTGGCCGGGCACGAAGGGAATCACGCCGCCCAGTGCGACGAATTCCTGCGCCGGCACCAATCCGTCGGCCTTGCCGCCGATATCGACAATGACGCCGAGATCGGTCACCTCGACAACGCGGCCTTCGAAAATTTCGCCTTCCGTGGGAGCCTGATGCGCCTGGCTGTACTGCTCGATGAGTTCCTCGAGCGCCGCCGGCGAGTCGGCTGCTTCCGGCTCCGCCTGGACTTCGGCGGCCGGTGTCTGCGCCTCGGGTGCGGCCAAAGGTTCCGGGGTGGCCTCGATCGTGGCAGGCGTGGCGGCCTCGGGCTCGGCCGCGACTTCGGCCGGCTGCTGCTGGGAGGTCTCGGCGGCCGGCTCTGAAGCTGGCTGAGCGTTCATCTCCGGCGCCGGTTGCTGCTCGGGCGCGGAGGATGGCTCGGACGCAGCCGCGGCGAGCGCGGGCTGCGTGGCGGAAGCCGACGAGTCAAACAAAGAAGCCGTACCCTCGATTGAGGTTTCCGGCACGATCGGGTCTTGGGAGTCTAGTGACATCTTACCTGTTCAATCCTGGAACTAACCCTGTTCGCCGAGGGTTGTGCCTCGGAGAATCCCGCTCCCGGGAATCAGAGCAAGGGAGGGAGCACGGCACCCCATATTGCCGCACGGTCAAAATGGTACGCAGCCGATCCCGAGTTTGTCAACCCGTGGCTGGTGATAGGCGTCGACATTCCCCCCTCGCCCTTCACCCCAAGATGTGAATTTGAAGCGGCTTTGTCAAGCGCCAAGTGGAAATTAGGCTGATTTCCAACGATTTTCGCGTTCGCCGTGCCGGCGAGGCTCGCCTCTAAAAAAACATTAATGTGGCTGGCGTCGAGCCTCAGACAAAAAGCGAATGGGCGAGGCGATCGCGTCAATCTTTACACACTGTGTAAGCACGTACACGATTTGCCGCGACGATCGACGGCCCATCTCTTGATTTGACAGGGAGATAAGTTATGGCTGCCGGCGTGCATTCTTTCGTGATCGGGAGGAATGATCGCAGGCCCGGGTTCCCGGGTGCAAGCGCTGAGAAGATACGATGACCACCGCACTCACCTGCGCAACCCTGGCAATTCTCATTTCCTTCTCGGCAGGATGGCTGCTCGCGCGCCTATCGATGGCGGCCCTGCTGGTCTGCATGCCGCGGAATGGCGCCGCACGCGCGCGCCTCGCGGAAAGGAGCGAACAGCCATGCAACTGATTCGCTCGCGGCTTGGAACATCCATGAGTTTCCAGCCCGTCATACATCCGGCTTTTCGCCGGTACTCGGACTTCCGCATGTGGTTTCCCTCCGCTGCAAACGACTCGGGCGGTTCCGCATTCGCATGGTGCAAGCCGCCCGCAGCCGCTCCCTAGCGCCGTCCCTCCCCGGCGCACACCATCCGCGGTCCGAAGATTTCCGCCCGGGCCGCGGATGGTCCTCCCTTCCGCACCGTCAGGATCTGACTGCACGCGCATCGCAGCGTTCGCCGCATGCAGCAAAAGCCTGTCATCCTAGCGAAGCGAAGGACCCTGAACGCGTTGAGGGAGCCTGCGCCACGAAGACATGGCGTCAGAAGGACTCTCTCGTTTCTCAGCCGAGTAAATCTTCCTCTGGTGTCTGGGAAATACGGAACAGCCCCTGAGACCCCGCGTCCGTTTTTTCCTTGTGATTTTCCTGGCGTCACTCCGCCGCGAAACCTAATCAGGACCGCGATCGGTCGCCTCGAAACCTTCGGCGGAACGAGAGCAATCGATCAGGCGCCGATCGTCTTCTCCCATACACGCCGTGTGGGCCGCGACACGATGCGGCCCGCGGCGACCTCGCTATCTGGTTCTCCCTCAAGCGAATCCTCTTTGGCTTCCTCCGTGCTTCCTCTCCGTTCGCAAGCGCAAACGCAACGGAGGCGACCATGCCGCAGATCAACCGGATGACACGGATCGAAGGAAGTGAATCACAAAACCGGTGCGCGAGCGATCCAGCTCGCCGGGCTGATTTTGCTGGCCGCTGCGGGGCTCGCGGCGCAACCCCGGCCCGCGACCGCGGCGCGCATCGACCAGGATTCCGCCGTGCCCGCGCGGCAAATCGTCATCAGCATTCCCGATCGCAAACTGGCGCTCGTCGTGAACGGCCGTGTCGTGAAGGTTTATCCGGTTGCCGTGGGCCGGCGCATGACGCCTAGCCCGACGGGAACTTTGTTTATCGCCAACCGCGTCAAGAATCCCACCTACTACCGCCCGGGCCTCGTGATTCCGCCGGGCAAGAGTGATCCGGTGGGAACGCGCTGGATGGGTCTCAGCAAGCGGGGCTACGGAATTCACGGAACCGACGAGCCCTGGTCCATCGGCCACGCGGCGTCCCACGGCTGCATCCGGATGCGCAATCGCGACGCTGAGGATCTCTTCGCCCGCGTGCGGATCGGAGACGTGGTCGAATTTCACACCCGCCGCGACGCCGTGGTCCTGGCTCTTTTCCACGGCGGCCAGCCGGAGAGGCCCGTTCTTACGGCCGCGTCCTACGTGACGACGGGCGCGCACTGAGGTTGTCGAGGAGGCGGCGATGAAAACGGCGCTCACTTGCGCGGTACTGGCAACGATGATTTCCTTCTCGTCGGCCTGGCTGCTCGCCCGGCTCTCGATGGCTGCCGTGCTCCTATGCATGCCGCGCGTGGCCGCTCGTTCCACTTTCACCAAGGGGAGCGACCGTCCATGCGCTTGATACGTCCACTGCTCGCCGCAGCCGGTGTCGCCTTGTTCGGCACGGCCGCCGCCCTGCACGGTTTCGATATTTACCTGGCTCTCGAACTCGAACGGTTCCTCCCCCGCCACGCCGCAGATGGCACGGGCGGCTTCGCCTACCCTCCGTCGAAGCCGCCCGCTGCCGAACCCTAGCGCCGTTGCTCCCCGGCGCATCACCATCCGCGGTCCGGGTTTCCGCCCGGGCCGCGGATGGCCCTCCTCCCGTCGCCTCGAATCACGGAAGGGAAGTGGTGTGCTATGATGCCGTGCCGTCTATCATTTCCAACCGATGCGCCTGTCTTGCCGCATTTTTCGGCCTTTTCTCCCGCTGCTCGTCCTGTGCGCCGCCACGGCATGGGCGCAAAATCCCCGCTCGGCTGCGCGGGATCTGGGCCGCGGGATTCTGGCCATCACCGGCCCCAGGCCCCGCATTCAGCTCAGTTTCGAAAATCAATCGTCGGCGGGCGTGGCCGAAGCCGCCGCGCTCCGCGGCGAAATTGAAGCGGAGTTGCGCGCGGGCGGGGCGAGACTGGTGACGGGCGGCGCGGGAGCGAGCCAGGTGGCCGTGACGTTGTCGGAGAACTGGCGGAGTTTGCTGCTGGTGGCGGAGGTTCAACGGGGCCAGAGGAAGCGGGTGGTAATGGTGCCTCTGCCGCGCTCGAGCCCGGAGGCCGCCGCCCGCGGGGCCGCGGTGGTGAGCCTCTCGCGTCAGATCGTCTGGCGGCAACGTGCGCCATTCGTGTCGTTCCTGCTCTCGCAAACTTCGCCGGATAAATCTTCCTATCTCTGGATTCTGGAGCCCGACCGGCTCGTGCTCTACCGCCTGGTGCAAGGACAGTGGCAATGGCAGGGGAGCGCGAACATCGACCACGCGGGACCGTTGCCGCGTGACGTGCGCGGACTCCTGTGGATCGAGCCGTCGAGTTCCAAAGCTCCGGCGCCGACGACCGCGGGCGCTTCTTCGGCAAGCCGGCTGCACGTGTCTTTGCCAGGCGTCGTTTGCTCGATGCCGCTTGCGCCGACGACGGGCAAGCTTCCCCTCGTTTGCAACCCCGCAACTGCCGGCTCTCCGGCCTTCCCCGTTTTCGAAGCCGGCGTGGTGGCCGCGAAGACGGAACTCGTCGCCGGACGCAACTTCTTCGGCCCCGCAATCGAGCGCGGAGGCGCGCCGCTCCAGCTCCAGCCTTTCTACTCCGCAACGATCGTTGACGACGACCAGGCCCAGCCCGTCCTCCTCGCCGCCGCTCTCGACGCCAAAACCTATGTGTACGACGATTCCGGCAAATCCGAAGGCGCGATCGATGGCTGGGGCAGCGATATTGCCGGGATCAAAACCGGTTGCGGCAGCGGCTGGCAAGTGCTGGCGACGCGGCCGGGCGATTGGACGGCGGTCGATTCCCTGGCAGCCTACGAGATCGTCGACGCGAAGGCCGTGGCGACCGGCGAACCGATCGACTTTCCCGGGCCGGTGATCGGGCTCTCGCCGTCGCCGGGCGGGCGCACGGCGGATGGGGTGGTTCTCGACCGTGGCGCAGGACTCTATGAGGCATACACGATCTCTCTTTCTTGCGGCCATTAGCCTGCTAGCGTGCGCAAGCGCCGGCGCGGCCACGCGCCCGCGCTACGGCGGCACGCTGCGCATCGAAACGGGCGCGCGTCTTGCCTCGCTCGATCCGGCAAAGCTCCCGTCCGATCCCGGCGGGCTGGCGCTGGCGGGGAAGCTGTTCTTTCTGGTGGGCGACCGGCTGGTCGGCATCGACCAGCGCGGCCGCGTGCGTCCTTCGCTGGCCACGCACTGGCAGGCGGCCCGCGGAGACAGGGATTGGACGTTCGATCTGCGCGAGGGCGTGAAATTTCAGGACGGCGCGCCGCTCGTGGCGCGTGACGTCGTCGCCGCGCTCGCCGCGGTTCATCCGGATTGGCGCCTTCATGCCGAGGGCATGCAGGTGAGAATCGATCTCCCACGGCCCACGCCCGAACTTCCTCTCGATCTCGCGCTCGCCGTAAATTCCATTCTGCGCGTGGGGCAGAACGGTCTCGCGATCGGCACCGGCCCGTTCCGCGTCACCGAATTCACCGCCGACCACATCACCCTCGCCGCCAACGAGGACTCCTGGCAAGGACGCCCGTTCCTGGATGGCGTCGAAATTCAGATGGGCCGGGCGCCGCGCGAGCAGTGGATCGATCTCGAACTCGGCCGTGCCGACATCGTCGAAATTCCTCCCGATCAGGTGCACCGCGCCACAGAGAGCCACGTGCAGCTATGGTCATCCAGGCCGGAAGATGTCGTGGCGCTGGTGTTCGATCCCGGCCGGTCCGCGGCGGAAAATGCGAGCGTGCGGCAAGCGCTGGCCAAGGGAGTGAATCGCGCGGCTCTGCGAGACGTGCTGTTGCAGAAGCAGGGAGAAGTGGCGCAATCGATTCTGCCCGAATGGCTGACCGGCTACGCGTTTCTCTTCGCGCCGCCGGCCGCGCCACCTCCGACGCCCGCCGCCGGCGCGCTGCCGCCGCTCTCGCTCGCCTACGACGTCTCCGATCCGATCCTTACCAGTTTCGCCGGGCGCATCGCCCTCGATGCGCGCACGGTGGGCATTCAACTCAAGCTCGTCCCGCAAGCGGCCGGCGCGACCACCACGCCGGCGGATGTGCGGCTGGTACGCGAGCGGATCGAATCGCTCGATCCTGCCGAGGCGCTCCGACAGATTGTTTCGGCGCTCGGCCTGGGCAATCAGGTCACGCTCCCGGCGAGCGGTCAGCCGGAACAGCTTTTTTCCGCCGAGCAATCGCTCGTCCAGAGCCACTGGGTGATTCCGCTCGTCGATTTGCCGGAAATTTACGGATTGAGTTCCCGCGTCGAGGATTGGACGCCGCCTGCGGTCAGTCTGGCGGGCGGATGGGGTCTGGAGAACGTGTGGAAGGAGCCGAAGTAGGGTGCGACTGCGGCTGAAACTGTTTCTGATCTCGGCGGCCCTGGTGGCCGTCTCGGTCGTTGCGGTTGCCTGGGCCGTATCGGCGATCACTCGGCGCGCTTACGAGCGCGCCGAACGCACCCACACCGATGCCCTCGTCACCCAGTTCGAGCAGGAATACAACCGCCGCGGCCAGGGCGTCTCCGAGCGGATTGCCGCCATCAAGGGCACCGAGTCGGTCCTGCGAATGGTCGTCGACCTCAGCCGGCCTGGCGGCGATGCCTCCCCTTATGTGAACGAAGCCGCGCCCCTCGCCGCTTCCCACCAACTCGACTTCCTCGACCTGCTCTCCGGCGACGGCACCATCATCTCGTCGGCGTCGTGGCCGGCGCGTTTCGGCTATAAGGAACATTGGGTGCTGCACGCTCCGGTCAACGGGCCCTTCCTGCACCTGTGGGATTTGCCCGACGGGAACGCCGTTGCGCTCACCGCCGTCGCCGTTGTCACGCTGCGCGACAAAACCTTCTACATCGTCGGCGGCCAGCGGCTGGACCGGCAATTCCTCGCCTCGCTCGCACTGCCCGAGGGGATGCGCGCGCTGCTCTACCTCAACACGACGCCCTCCTTCGCGCCCGCGAATCTCCTGAGCACCAACGGGAGCATCGATCAGCCCGAACGAATCGCCCCGCTCATCGGCGAGGTTCTCCAGCAGAATCGCGCGGTGTCGGCATCGGTCGAGTGGACGAATGATCCGGCGAGCGCGGAAACGTTCTACACGCTGCCGCTCGCCGGACCCAACGGACGGCTGCTGGCGGTGCTGCTGGTGGGCAGTTCGCGGAGGAACCTGGTCCTGCTCGTGCGCCGCATCCGGCTCTCGGCGCTCTTGGTGGGGGCGGGCGGCTTGCTGATCGGCCTCGCGCTGAGCTGGTGGGCGGCGGCGCGTGTCGCGCAGCCGGTGCTCGAGCTGGCCGCTGGTGCGCGCGAAGTTGCCGCCGGGCGGTGGGATGCGCGCGTCGACATTGCCTCGAAGGACGAAGTGGGAGAGCTGGCGCGAAGTTTCAATCAGATGACCGGGCAACTGGTCGAACAGCGTGAGCGCCTGGTGCAGGCCGAGCGCGTGGCCGCCTGGCGCGAACTCGCGCGGCGCCTGGCCCACGAGCTGAAGAACCCTCTGTTTCCGCTGCAAATCACCGTCGAAAACATGCAGCGCGCCCGCCAGGCCAGCCCCGAACAGTTCGACGAAGTATTTCGCGAGAGCACCGGCACTTTGCTGGCCGAGCTCGACAATCTGAAAACGATTCTGAATCGCTTCGGCGATTTCGCCAAAATGCCCGCGCCCGAGCGGCACCCGCTCGACCTGAACGAGCTGGTGCGCGGCGTGGTGAAACTGTTCGAGGCGCAATTCGCCGCGCCGGGCCGGGCGCCCATTCGCGCCGAGTTGAAGCTCGACGAACGGCTCGGCCCCATCCAGGCCGATCCGACGCTGTTGCGCCGCGCGGTGGAAAATCTGGTGCTGAACGCGCTCGACGCGATGCCCGACGGCGGCACGCTGACGCTGGCGACCGCACGCCGCGACGGCGCCGCCGAACTCGTCGTTTCCGACACCGGCAAGGGACTCACGCCCGAGGAATGCGACCGCCTCTTCACTCCCTACTACACCACCAAGCAGCACGGCACCGGCCTCGGCCTGGCCATCGTGCAATCGGTCGTCAGCGACCATGGCGGAAAAATCTCCGTCGAAAGCGCCCCCGATCGCGGAACCACGTTCCGGATCGTGCTCCCGGGCGATTTCGAAGGCGGAAATCACGCGGCCGGCGAAGGAGAGCGACAACGATGAGCGCGAAGGCGCACCTGTTGATCATCGACGACGATCCGAACACGCTGGCCTCGCTCGCGCGCGCCTTCCGTCTGGCCGGCTACGAAGCCACCGTCTGCCGATAGCGCCACCCGCGCGCTCGCCCTGCTCGAACGCCAGAGACTTCGACCTGATCTTTTCCGACGTGGTGATGCCCGGCAAAGATGGCCTGGCGCTGCTCGAGGATCTGCGCGCGCTCGGCGTGACGACGCCCGTGGTGATGATGTCGGGCCAGGCGACGGTGGAGATGGCCGTGCGCGCGACGCGCCTGGGCGCGGTGGATTTTCTCGAAAAGCCGCTCTCCACCGAAAAGCTCCTGGTGACGGTCGAGAACGCGCTCCGCCTGGCGCGCCTCGAACAGGAAAACCGCCAGTTGCGCGACCGGCTGGGCCGCCACGCGCTCGTCTGGGCGAGCCGGACGATGGAACAGTTGATGGCGCAGGTGGAGCGAGTCGCCGCGGGCGAAACGCGCGTCGCGATTCTCGGCGAAAGCGGCACCGGCAAGGAACTGATCGCCCGCACGATCCATGAGAAAAGCCCGCGGCACGCCGGGCCGTTCGTCACGCTGAACTGCGCCTCCGTTCCCGCCGAACTGATCGAGTCGGAGCTGTTCGGTCACGAGAAGGGCGCGTTCACCGGCGCGGCCGGGCGTCGCGTGGGCAAATTCGAGCAGGCGGACGGCGGCACGCTGTTCCTCGACGAGATCGGCGACATGCCGCTCGCGATGCAGGCGAAACTGCTGCGCGTTCTTGAGGAGGGCGAGATCGAGCGGGTGGGCGGCGAGGGACCGATCGCCGTGGACGTGCGCGTGGTGGTAGCCACGCACCGCGACCTCGAGCGCATGGTTCGCGAGGGAACCTTCCGCCAGGATTTGTTCCATCGCATCTACGTTTTCCCGCTGCGCCTGCCGTCCCTGCGCGAGCGCATCGACGATATTCCCGTGCTCGTCGAGCATTTCGCCCGGCAAATCGCCGAACAGAACGGCTGGAAGCCCAGGCAATTCGCCCCCGCCACGATCGCCGAACTCAAGCGCTATGCCTGGCCCGGCAACGTGCGCGAACTGCGCAACGTCGTCGAGCGCCTGCTGCTCGTCGCTCCCGGCGACGGCGAGATCGGTCCGGAAGTCTTGCGAAGCGCGCTGCCGGCGCTCGGCGCCGGCCCCGGCGTTTCCGCGGCCGCCTTCGGCTCCGGCGCGCTCGCCGAGCGGGTGGAGGGTTTCGAGCGCGCGGCAATCGAGGCGGAACTGAAGCGCCAGGGCTTCCACATCACGAACACCGCCAAGGCGCTGGGCCTCGAGCGCAGCCACCTCTACAAAAAATGCCAGCAATTGGGAATCGATCTCGACGTCCTGCGCCGCCGCGAATCCTGACCCCTCGCGCTCGCTTCACTTCAGTCCGACGCGCGCCAGCACCGCTCGCAGATCGCGTTCGCTGTAGTCACCCGATGCGTAGAACCGCACCTCGCCATCCGGGTCGATGACCACCAGCGTGGGGATGTACTTCGTATCGTAGAGTCGCGACGCCTCATTCCGGGGATCGACGAGCATCGTGTAGTTGTAGCCGGTCCGCTCGAGGAAACGGCGAACGCGGTCGAGCGGTTCACCCGAGTTGATGCCCACGACTTCCAGCCCGCGGTCCGCGTATTTCTCTTGCAGGTCCTCGAGTCGCGGCATCTCGATCCGGCAGGGCCCGCACCACGTCGCCCAGAAATCGAGCAGGACGTAGTGGCCGCGCAGGTCGTGCAGGGAAAGTGGTTGGCCATCGATGCCGTCAAGGGTGAAGTCCGGCGCTTTGACGTTGCCGGTGATGAACCGCCTGTCCGCGTCCGTCGCCGGCGTGGGCCGGCTCGGGGCGATCTTGCTCGCAGGGCGGTTTGGTGGGGCCGCCTTCCCCAGCAGAACCTGAACGGCTGCGTTCGGACTGTCCGCGGCGCCGGCGTCGGACGTCGCGAGGTCCCTTTCGGCTTTCGGTGGCGCGGGCCGGTCGAGCGCCTGACACGGCACGTAGCCGAGCACCGCATTCTTTCCCGGCTCGCTCACTTCACACCAATCGTTTCCTTCCACCTGCAACTCCAGGCCGACCACCACCTTCTCACCTTTCTTCAGAACCTTGACGACGGGACCGTCCGCCGACATCTCCGAGCGAACGTCGAGCGTCACGGTCTTTACCGTGGCTGGCGGGACAACACCTGCCGCGAGCAGAACCGGTACGGCGAAGAGCAAAATGCCGGCGAGCACGCGCGGAATCTGTTTCGCTTCTGGAATTTTCAAGGTCGCATCCCCGGCTGACTGGATGCTAGACCGCCGGCAAGGTGCTGGTGAATTCCATTTCCCGAGTGTGTCCTGAGGAGAAACAGCCCCATTCGGCTGCCTTCGAACTCTGTGCGTGGTGCAGGGCGATGGTTGGTAGGGGCAACCTGCGGTCGTCCTTTCCACGAATATCCCGGGCTCCCGCAGTCAACGCCGCCCGGGCGCGATTCAACTCATCGGCCGAAGTTAGCCTGGCGAACGCGCTTGCGGAAATCGGGAGCGACGATTTCGACGGTGCGGCATATCTCGTAGAGCCGCGAGCGGATGCGCTTGCCGATGCGCTCCTCCAGTTTCTCGTCGCGGGGCTCACGCGGCGCGTCGAGGAAGTTCGTGGTGATGATCGTGACCCGATTGTCGTTGTAGCGAGCGTTCAGGATGTGACCGACCGTCTCGAGGGCCCAAGCCGAGGGTTTGCTCGATCCGAGGTCGTCGAGCAGCAACACCTCCGTCTTGAGCACCGGCTCGAGCACCTCCATCTCGGTGGTCTGGCTCTCGGGGTTGTAGCTGGCCTGAATCTCCTTCAGGAGCTCGCGGTAGTCGTAGAAGATGCCCTCATGTCCCCGCGCGCCCAGCGCCTTGAGAGCCGCAACGGCCAGATGCGTTTTCCCAATGCCGCATGGTCCCATCAAGAGAAGGCCGTGCTCGGATCCGCCCGGATATTCTCGCGAGAAGGTCTCGACCACCAGCCGCGCCTGCTTCAGGCTCTGGCTCCAGCGGGCGGCCTCCGGCTCCTGATGATCAAAGGGATCGACTTCGAAGTTTTCGAAGTCGCGGTTTTCGTAGCGGGAGGGGATTCGCGTCCGCTCGCGTGCCCGCGCCTCGCGGCTGATCTCTGTGCACGCACAGGGCACAGCCACCCGCCCGCCGCCTTTCGCCGCTTCGACGCGCCAGCCCGTGCCGCCGCATTCCGGACAGTTTTTTCGAGCCATCGGGAAAAGCATAGGCGTGGCGGGGAACCGGCGCAAGCCGGAGCGCTGCGGAAAAGCCGGCAGACGTGTGGAAAAGCTGGTTAGCCGGAATATCCCGGCGGGACTGGATACTCCATGGGTCGAGGGAGACTTTTGTCTCACGGTGGGTGTTTTTCCGACCGTGGGCCTTTGCCGTCAAGAACCGCCTTAGCGGTCGATCCGAACGACCTTCGGCGGGCGGAAGCGAACGATGGCATTACGTCGCCGGTTTTCAGGCGCGCCCGCGAGTTCGCGAGACATCTCTTCGCGCACGAATTCGACGAACGATTGCACCTGGCGCTCCATTTCCATCATCTTGTCGCGCATGTTGAGCACGACTTCGATGCCGGCGAGGTTGACGCCAAGGTCGCGGCTGAGGGTGAGGATGACCTCCAGGCGTTCGAGGTCCTGATCGGTGTAGACGCGGGTATTGCCCTGGGTTCGGGAGGGCTTCAAAAGGCCAAGCCGTTCGTAAAGCCGCAGCGTCTGGGGATGGACGCGGTAAAGCTCGGCAACGGCGCTGATCATGTAGCCGGCGCGGCTCTTCTTTCGTTTACCCTTCGTCTTTGCCTTGGCCTTTGCCCGCGGAGCCATTCGGCCTCCTCTTAAACGCCGGCCCGCTCGAAAAGATCCTTGCGCGGATTTTCCGGCTCCAGCTTTTCGAGTTCGCGCAGCAGATTGCGCACCCGCTCGTCGATCGGCCGCGGCACCACCACCTGCACTTCGACGAACTGGTCGCCGCGGTGATCGGGGTGGCGCGCCGAAGTCACGCCCTTGCCGCGCAGGCGGAACTTCTGCCCGCTCGATGTGCCGGGCGGAATGCGCAGCAGCGCGCGGCCATCGATCGTGGGCACTTCGATCTTGGTGCCGAGCGAGGCTTCCGTCACGGTGATCGGCACGACGGTGTGAATGTCGTCGCCGCGCCGTTCGAAATACGGGTGCGGCTCGACCTCGGTAATGATGTAGAGATCGCCGGCCTGGCCCCCGAGCTTGCCCGCGTTGCCGTGGCCCGGCACGCGCACTCGCGATCCGGTGCCGACGCCGGCCGGGATGCGGACGTCGATCGTCTGCGCTTCGGTGACCCGCCCCTCGCCGCCGCAGCCGCGGCAGATGGATCCGGCTTTGCCGGTCCCTCCGCAGGCGCCGCAGGTGATCTGGAATCGCATGGCGCCCGCGCTCTGCGTCACGCGGCCGCTCCCGCCGCAGGTCGGGCAGGTGGTCCTGGATCCGCCGGCCACGCCCGAGCCCCGGCAAACCTGGCAGGCCGCCAGCCGGCTGATCGTGATCTTGCGCACCCCGCCGCGCACCGCGTCCCAGAAGCCGATGCGAACCTGGTATTCGAGGTCTTCGCCGCGCTCGGGCCGCTCGGCCGCGTGTGTCGCCGCGCGAGCCCCGCGGAAAAACTGGCCGAAAAGGTCGCGGAAGCTCGGCGCGCCGCCCACATCGCCGAAATCGAATCCGCCGAAATCGAACTGGACGTTCTGGCCGCCGGGAGGGCCTCCGGGCGGCGGACCGCCCTGATAATTCTCGGCGTAGAAGCCGAGCCGATCGTACATCTGGCGCTTCTTCGGGTCGGAGAGGACTTCGTAGGCTTCCTGAATCTGCTTGAATTTCTCCTCGGCGCTCTTGTCGCCGGGGTTCAGGTCGGGGTGGTACTTGCGGGCGAGCTTGCGGTAGGAGGCGCGGATCTCCTTGAGCGGGGCATTGCGCTTCACGCCCAGCAGTTCGTAGTAATCGGTTTTTGACGCCGTTGGCGACATGGAAATCTCGTTCGCTGCCTGAATCGTTCGGGCGTCAGGACCCGCGCCGTTACAGCTTCGCCCAGGCCTCGTTCAACGCCGCCAGTTCCTGCTGCTCGCGCGCCTGATCCTCTCGCCGCCGCCGCTGCTCCTCCGATCGGCCCGCCATCGACGCTTCCTTCTGGTTCGCGCGGTCGATCCAGCGGTCGATCACCGGGATTTTCGTCGCGACGCTCGCCGCGTCGGAACGGAACCGAAGCAGCGGCCCGGAAACCTCGATCGACCGGGGCGGGAAATCCGGCGTGACGTCCTGCTGCATTTCGTAGAACAAGCGGCGCCAGTCGGCGCTCGGCACCGCCGACACCGGCACCTGCACCAGATAGGCGTCTTCCCGCACCTTCTGGATTGCCTGCGGCGGTCCGACCCTGCGGATCCCGGCCTCGGTCACGATGGTTTTCTCCTCGCCTTCGGGCTCAGTTCGGCTTCTTCGATTCGTCGACGTCGACAAACTCGGCGTCGATCACTTCACCCTGCTTCGGTTCGCCGGGCTGCTGCTCGGCCGGACCGGCCTCCGGTCCCGCCTCGGGGCCGGGCTGCTGGCCCGCGGCGGCTCCGGCGGTGCGGTAGAGGGCTTCGGCGAGGCGGTGCGATGCCGCGGTGATGGCTTCGACGGCCGCGTTCAGCTTGTCCACTCCGCCTTCGGTGAGTGCGCGCCGGCCCTGCTCGACGGCCTCTTCCGCCGTCTTGCGGTCGGCCTCGGGCAGCTTTTCCTGATTTTCCTTCACCAGCTTCTCGGTCTGATAGATCAGCGAGTCGAGCCGGTTGCGCGCCTCGGCCTCGGCCACGCGCCGCTGGTCTTCCTCGGCGTGCGATTCCGCTTCGCGCTGCATCCGTTCCACCTCGTCCTTGCTGAGGCCGGTCGAGGCGGTGATCGTGATCTTCTGCTCCTTGTTGGTCGCGCGGTCCTTCGCGCTGACGTTCAGGATGCCGTTCGCGTCGATATCGAAGGTGACTTCGATCTGCGGCATGCCGCGCGGAGCCGGTGGAATGCCCATCAGGTGAAATTTGCCAAGGCTGCGGTTGTCTCCGGCCATTTTCCGCTCGCCCTGCAGGACGTGAATTTCCACCTGGTTCTGGTTGTCGCTGGCGGTGGTGTAGACCTCGGATTTGCGCGTGGGGATCGTCGTGTTGCGCGGAATCTGCACGGTCATCACGCCGCCGTAGGTTTCAACGCCCAGCGAAAGCGGAGTCACGTCGAGCAGCAGGATGTCCTTCACCTCGCCCGAGAGCACGCCGCCCTGCATCGCCGCGCCGACCGCCACCACTTCGTCCGGGTTCACGCCCTTGTGCGGTTCCTTGCCGCCGAACAGGTCCTTGACGATCTGCTGCACGCGCGGAATGCGCGTCGAGCCGCCCACCAGCACCACTTCGTTGATCTGGTCCGGCTTCACCCCGGCGTCTTCGAGCGCCCGCTTCACCGGTCCGACCGTGCGCTGCAGGATGTCTTCCATCAACTGCTCGAGCTTCGCGCGGCTCAGCTTCATCTGCAGGTGCTTCGGGCCGCTCGCGTCGGCGGTGATGAAGGGCAGGTTGATCTCGGTCTCGGGCACCTGCGACAGCTCGATCTTCGCCTTTTCGGCGGCCTCTTTCAGCCGCTGCAGAGCCATGCGGTCCTTGCCCAGGTCGATGCCCTGATCGCGCTTGTACTCGGCCACGATGTGCTCGATGATCTTGTTGTCGATGTCATCGCCGCCCAGGTGCGTGTCGCCGGCCGTCGATTTCACTTCCACCACGCCTTCGCCCACTTCCAGAATCGAAATGTCGAACGTGCCGCCGCCCAGGTCGTACACCGCGATCGTTTCGTCTTTCTTCTTGTCCAGGCCGTAGGCCAGGGCCGCCGCCGTCGGCTCGTTGATGATCCGAACGACTTCGAGGCCGGCAATTTGGCCCGCATCCTTGGTGGCCTGGCGCTGACCATCGCCGAAATAGGCGGGAACGGTGATGACCGCTTTCGATACCTTCTCGCCCAGGAAATCCTCGGCCGCTGCCTTCAGCTTCTGGAGAATCTTCGCGGAAACCTCCGGCGGGCTGTAAACCTTTCCCTCGAGCTGAACGCCGGCAAGATTTTTCTGCCCTTCCACTACCTTGTAGGGCACGCGCTTGGTCTCATCGGTCACTTCGGGCTCGTCGAACCGCCGTCCCATGAAGCGCTTGATGGAATAGACGGTGTTCTCCGGATTCGTGATTGCCTGGCGCTTCGCCACCTGGCCAACGAGCCACTCCCCGGCCTTCGTCAGCCCTACCACCGACGGGGTTGTGCGCGAACCCTCTTGATTGGCGACGACCACAGGTTCACCGCCTTGCATGACGGCCACAACCGAGTTGGTGGTGCCGAGGTCGATTCCGATAATCTTGCTCATGAAGGCCTCCTAAAAACAGTGCAGGACGTGCATAATATGTCGGTAGTGGTCAACCGGAGGCGATTATAGAAGTTGAGCGAGTCATTGTCAAGTCTAACCATGTCATTTGTATAAAACTGATTATAAATGTCTTAGCTATGTCACTGGACCCCGTCGCCTTCCTGGATTCCTCTGCCTTTCTCCCTGCTTTCGTTGACGATTCCCCGCTGAAGGTCTTTGCGTCTTCCCGCCTGCCACCCCAGCCTGCCGCCAGGGGCGGGAAACCCTATGGGCGGAATCGGCTTCAGGTAGAATAGTAGGGATTCTCACGATTGAGGAGGCGCGGTGTCGGGCTTCTGGAACAGGTTTCTGCTCTTGAGCATACTTACGGCGGGTTTTGCGGTCACTTCGGTCGCCCAGCCCCGCCGGGCGGCGCACCCCGCGCAACTGCCACGAATTACCCCTGCTGAAATTGACAGCCGCAAGGCGCTTGGGATCCCTTCGGCCCCGATCAAGATCGAGGATTTCACCGATTTCGAGTGCCCGGCGTGCCGCGCGTTGTATATGGAAACGCTGCGACCGCTGATCAGCGACTACGTGGCCACCGGCAAAGTCTATCTGGTGCACCACGATTTTCCGCTGGAAATGCACCCCTATTCCCACAAGGCCGCCTACTACGCCGATGCCGCCGCGGCCATCGGTCACTTCGAGGCAGTCGAGCGGGTCCTTTTCACGCACCAGCCGGAGTGGGAAACCAACGGAAAGATCACGCCCTTCCTGGCGACCGTGCTGAATGCGGAGCAACTGAAGCAAGTGGAAGAGCTGGCCCGCACCCGGGAAGTTCAGGAGGCGGTTGCCCGGGATGTGCGCCTGGGCCAGCAGCTGAATGTGCGGCAGACGCCGACGATGTTCATCACCCACAACGGCAAGCGGACGCCGGTCATCGGCGTGGTGCAGTATTCGATTTTGCGCGGCTATCTGGACGCCTTGCTGCGCCAGTAACGGCGAGAGCAATGCGGCGCGACGAAAGCGCCTCGCGCGGGTAGAATAGCCCGAGCGTTTCGGGCGCATTCGAGGAACTGAGGAGGCGTGGTGAACCGAACGACGAAGCTGTTGGGCATGGTTGTGCTGCTGGCCGCCGGGCTGGTGGCGACATCGAACGCGCAGGTGCGACGCCGGCCCGTCGCCGCGACGGCGCCGAAGGTGACCGCCGCGCAGATCGCCGCCGGGAAAACCTACGGCGTCAAGGACGCCCCGATCCGCATCGACGAGTACAGCGATTTCGAGTGCCCGCACTGCCAGGACCTCTACATGAACACCCTGCGCCCGCTCATCGACGAGTACGTCTCGAGCGGCAAGGTCTATCTCGTTCATCACGATTTCCCGCTCCCCATGCACACCTACGCTCGCCAGGCGGCCTACTATGCCGATGCCGCGGCCGCCGTCGGCCGGTTCGCCCAGGTCGAGCAGGCGCTTTTCGTCCATCAGTCGCAGTGGGCGATGAACGGGAAAGTGGAACCGGTCGTCGCCGCGGCGCTCAGCCCGGCGAAAATGAAGGAAGTGCAGGAGCTGGCGCAGACCAGCGTGGTGCGGGACGCCGTGCAGGCCGATGTCACCCACGGCCAGCAGCTCGGCATCAACGAGACGCCGACCATGTACATCACCTACCGCGGCAAGCGCACGCCGATCATCGGCGTCGTCAGCTACCCGATTCTGCGGGGCTATCTCGACGCTCTGCTCCATGAATAGCCGGCAATGACACCCACGCCACGAGCCAGGCTGGGAAGGCTGCTCCTCGTCCTCGGGCGCTTGACGCTTGCCGGGATTTTCCTTTTCGCGGCCTACGGCAAACTGCGCCCGGTCGATAGCGCCCCGTTCACCGCCGCTTCGCTGAAGATCACCGGCTCATCGCTTTCGGTTTCGATGATGCTGTTCGCGATGCAGGTCGATTCCTACCAGATCCTGCCGTCGTGGGCGGTGATGGCCGTTTCGCACACGCTGCCGTGGTTCGAACTCGGGATTGGCCTGTTGTTGCTCTTTGGCATCGGCCTGCGCTGGGTTTCGCTCCTCACCACGCTGCTCGTCGCCGGCTTTTTCAGCGTCATCGTGCGCAGCTATTTCGCCGGTATGAAGATCAATTGCGGCTGCTTCGGTCCCGGCGCTGAGCCGCTTTCCGGTTGGACCATCCTGCGCGACGGCCTGTTCCTGGCCCTGGCGTTGGGAGTCACCATCGGCGCCTTCCTCCAGGCCCGGGCCAGGCGCGAAGCCCGCGCCCTTGCCGCCGCGCACCCCGCCGAAACCGCCCCCGCCGATTCCTAGTACAGCGTCCGAATCCCCACGCTTGTCGGCGCCTACACTTTCTTGGTAGCCACGGTCAGTGCCGTCCTGACCGTGGGCCTGTACCCGTGACGATTCCTGAATCGCCTTCGTCGAATCGCAGCGGGACCTGACTTCTTTTTGTTCTGCCCTCCGCGAACTGCCGGGTTACAATGTCCCGCTCTCCGGAGGAAGCTCGGATGCAAACGCGCACTCATCGTTCGTTGTGGTTTGTTACCGCACTTTTCGCCATTTCGCTTTTTGGCGCCGCTTCGCTCCAGGCCTCCCCGCCGAGCGCCGCTCGCGCGCAAACGCCCGCCGGCCAGCTCACCGTCCCCGCCATTTTCGGCGAGCATGCCATTCACCCGCCGCTCGTCGATGGCGTCGAATGGAGTCCCGACGGCAAAACGCTCACCTATTTCCAGGAGACGCCGCTCGGCAACGAGCTGTGGGCGCTCGACGCCGCTACCGGCCAGCGCAAGCGCCTGATAGACGCCGCGACGCTCGCCAAGCTGCTCGATCCCTGGCCGAAAACGTGGCTGCAACGCACGGGATTCGGCCGCCGGTCGCCCGAGCGCTATTTGTGGTCGCCGCGCGGCGACGCCCTGCTCATGCGCTCGGCTTCGCGCCTGGTCTGGTACGACCTGAAAACAGGACAGAGCCGCCAACTCGTCGCCGGCGACGAGCCCCTCACCGATCCCAAGATTGCGCCCGACGGCCGCTGGGTCAGTTTCATCCGCGATTACAACCTCTGGATCGTGAACGTGCGCACCGCCGGCGCCCGCGAACTCACCCGTGACGGCAAGGAATCGCTGCGCGACGGCCAGGTCGATTGGATCTATCCCGAAGAGCTGGGCCTGTTCACCGCCTACTGGTGGTCGCCCGATTCCTCCCGCATCGCCTACATGCAGTTCGACGAAACCCACGTGCTCCGCTACCCGCTCCTCAATCCCAATTCCTACGATTCCACCGTCTACTGGACGCGCTATCCTCGCGCGGGGCAGGCGAATCCGGTCGTGCGCGTCGGGGTTGTCGGTCTCGCCGGCGGCAAGACCGTCTGGATGAACACGGGCAGCGATACGAACATCTATCTGCCCGCCGTCGCCTGGCTGCCGAACTCGAAGGACGTCTCCATCGAGCGCCTGAGCCGCTCGCAGAAGCAGCTCGACCTGCTCTTCGCCAACACCGCAACGGGCCGTTCGCGCACCGTGATCACCGAGGAAGACAAATACTGGATCAACGTCGGCGCCGTCTTTTCCGACCCGACCGGCCTCAGCTCCGCTCCCGACTTTCTCTCCGACGGCCGCTTCATCCTCTCGAGCGAGCGCACCGGCTTTCGCCAGCTCTACCTCTACGACAAGAACGGCGACCTGATCCGCCCGCTGACGAGCGGCAATTGGGTAGTGACCGATATCGCCGGCGTCGACCAGAAAAACGGCTACGTCTATTTCGTCTCGACCGAAGTGAGCCCGCGCGAGCGCCAGCTCTATCGCGTCAGCCTCAACGGCACCGGCCTCGAGCGCATCAGCACCCAGCCCGGCACGCACGATATCTTCATGGCGCCCGGCGCCGCCGATTACCTCGACACCTTCTCAACGATCAACGATCCGCCGCGCCAGGATCTTACACCGCCGCCGGCAAGCGCATCGCCACGCTCAGCGACGGCGGCATCCCGGAGCTTGCGAGCGTGCATCTCGGCCCGGTTCAGTTCCTGCATCTCAAGGCCTCCGACGGCACCATGCTCGAAGCCGAGATGATCAAGCCGCCCGATTTCTCGCCCGAGAAAAAGTACCCCGTCCTCTTCTACGTCTACGGCGGCCCGGAAGCGCAGAACGTGCGCGACATGTGGGGCGGCGCGACGTTCCTCTGGCACGAGCTGATGGCCGAGCACGGCTACATCATCTTCATGCTCGATAATCGCGGCTCCTATAACCGCGGCCACTCCTTCGAGACGCCCATCTACCACCATTTCGGCTCTGTCGAGGTTCAGGACCAGCTCGTCGGCGTCCACTACCTCGAATCGCAGCCCTACGTCGACGCCTCCCGCATCGGCGTCTGGGGCTGGAGCTACGGCGGCCACTTGACCCTCCACCTGCTTTTCCGCGAGGGCAAAATCTTCAAGACCGGCGTAGCCGTCGCCCCGGTCACCGACTGGCGCCAATACGACACCATCTACACCGAGCGTTACATGGGCACCCCGCAGCAGAATCCCCAGGGCTACATCGACAGCTCCCCGGTCACCTACGCTGGCCAGTTCACCGGCAAGCTCCTGCTCATCCACGGCACCGGCGACGACAACGTCCATTTCGCCAACACGACGGAGCTGATCCAGAAGCTCATCGAAACCAACCGCTACGCCGATCACGTTCAGCTCATGATCTTCCCCGGCCGAGGCCACCCGATCAGCGATTCCCCCGCGCGAGTCCAGCTCTTCGAACGCATGACCGCGTACCTCTTGAAGAACCTGTAGGATCGGGCCGGGAGATCCTGGCGCCGCGCAAGCATGTGCCCCTGTGGACTTTGGGTTTGACAAGTGTTAAGCTACAGGCTACAGTTCCCGGCGTGAAAATCCGGAACTTCGCGCACAAGGGCCTGAAGAGGCTCTACGCGGAAGACAATGCGAGGGCGGTGCCGCCCGAGACGGTCGACAAGCTTCGCAAGATGCTGGCTTTCCTCGACGACATGCAGGAACCCGAGGAGTTGCGTTCGCTCCCCACGTGGAAAGCCCACACTCTGACAGGCGACCGCAAGGGCATGTGGAGCCTGAGCGTCACCCGGAACCGGCGCCTGACCTTTCGCATCGATCCCACGGAGCGCGAAATCTTGGACGTAAATTTGGAGGATTACCACTAGGTTAGGTCGCACCGGCGGGAGGAAATTCCATGTCCATGAAAAACCCTCCGCATCCCGGAGATTTCATTCGTACGGAGATCATCGATCCAGCAAATTTGTCGGTCACGGCAGCGGCTGAGGCGCTCGGGGTATCGCGGCCGGCTCTGTCCAGCCTTCTCAACGGCCGGTCAGACCTGTCCGGGGACATGGCACTGCGCATCGAAAAGGTCTTTGGGGTCAAGATGGACACGCTCATGAGGTTGCAGTCCTCGTACGACATCGCCCAAACCCGAAAGCGCGAGAAACTGATCCACGTCCGGAGGGTAGTAAACGTCCACGAGTGACACTCTAGCTACAGAACCCGCGCGTTACCGGTCCGAATAGTATCCGTCCCTTGCCTGCACGATCAGCCCCTTCTGCTTCGCGGTGAGCTGAATCTTGTGATACCCCGGTCCCGGATTGGGCGCGGGCGTATACGCCAGGCTGTACTGGCTGCGCAGTTCTTCCTCGATCTGCGCGTAGATCGCATCGATTGGCAGTTTCTTCGAAACCTGGAACATCCGCCCGCCGGTTTCGCGCGAAATCTGCTCGAGAACTTTCTTCCCGTCAGGCCGCTGCTCGCGCGGAAATCTGCCCGGGTATCCGCCGCCGCGCCGCCCCATTTCCCAGCCGCCGAACCCTCCGCGCGGCTGGAACGGGTGGTCGTCGGCAAACAGAATCGAATAGACAACGGTGTCCGAGCGCTGCGCCGCCTCAATCGCTTGCTGAAGAGTTTCCTGGCTTCCGCGGTCGACCCCGTCCGAGAGAACGATCACGGCCTTGCGCCCCGTCTGCTTTTTCATCATGTCGTTCGAAGCGAGGTAGATCCCGTCGTAAAGCAGCGTGCCTGGCACGCGACGGCCTTCACCGCGTCGTCCCTCGCGCGGCCCTCCGTCTCGAGGACCACCATAGGGCGGACCACCTTCGGGAGGCCAGCCTCCGCCGCCTTGCTGTGGCCCGCCGCCTCCGCCGCCTTGCTGTCCGCGCTGCATCTCGGGCGTGTGAAGCAGCGCCAGCGCCGATTGTAGTTTCTCGCGGGAAGAGGTCACATCCTGTAACAGCTCCACTTCTCGATCGAAGTGGATGAGGAACGCCTGGTCCTTCTTCTCGCGCAGCATTTGATCGAGGAAGCTGTAGCTGGCGCTGCGCTCCTGATCGAGAACGTTTCGCTGGCTGAGACTCGTGTCGACGAGCAGCCCGAGCGTCAACGGCAAATCGCTTTCCCGGGAGAAATAAGTAATGGTCTGCGGCCGGCCGTCTTCCTGGAGCGCGAAATCGTCCTTGTCTAGTTTCGTGACGATGTGCCCGTGCTTGTCGCGCACGGTGGCGTAGACGGTGACGGCTTTGACTTCGACCGAAATCCTGGGCGTCTGCCCCGTTTGCGCCGCTTGCCGCCCGCCCGGCGCCGCCAGGCAGAGCAGCGGGAGCATCAGTGGCAGCAGGAGGGTCGACAGCGCGACTCGCCCGCTCGAGCGAAAACTCAGCGAGCGTCCGCGATCCCTCCCCTCCGCAGCGTGCCGACCCCGTATTGGCCAGCGAAACGACATTTCGTGGATCTCTGGGAAGCCGCCTGGCGCGTGGTGGCTGTTCACTGCCGATTTTGGGCAGCTTCCCAAGCCTGTATTCCGCTGGGTGGGGGAGAAAGTTCCACTATCTGTGCCTCGCTCAGAAGGTCTTCAACCACCGAACCCTCCATGCTATGGGGGCAGGGGGTACAAAGGCGGAACAAGTGAAGGGGATCGGTTTTCTCTGTGGTCCTCCGTTCCTCCTCCGCGGACCTCCGTGTTCCTGTTCTCGCCTGTGCCTCCGATGGGCCAGTAGAGATTCTGGTTTAGTCGGTGACGCGCACGCGATAGGTCAGCTTCGCCGTTCCATTCGCCGGCACGGGAACCTCGAATCCCAGCGTAAACGCGTTCAGCTTCTTGGCCGGCAAGCTGGATTCCAGCACCTCCCAGCTTCCGTTCACCGTCTCGCGAATCTCGACGGTGACGGGCTGCTCCTTGTGGTTGCGCAGGGTGATCTCAAACGCCGATTCATACACGCGATTGCTGATGCGCCGAAAATCGGTCTGCGTGCGTTCGGCGACGATATCGAATGCGTTGCCGACGTCGACCCGCGCTATCTCGTCCTTGGGCGTGTGCTGGATGCGGTCCTCGCCGAGCAGCGTGAGATTGCCCTGGCTGTCAGGCTGGTAGACGCGAACGATGCCCGCGGGCAGCGGCTGCCCCAGGCCCGATGCGGCGTCGTTTCGGAAGGAGAGGAAGACTCGCACCGGAGGCTTATCGGGCGCGCGGTTCATGCGGAAAATCTCAGGGCTACCCTCGACGACATAGGTTTTCGCCACCGGAACGCTCGCGGCCGCCAGCAGGCTGATCTGCTTCGATTCGTGATCGCGCAGGCTGACGCGGCGATTCAGCGTGTAGAGGTGGTATTCGCCGGCCGGTTCCTGGCTGAACTGTGGCACGCCGCCTCCAACGGCTGCCGCTTCGGCGCGGACCATCATCGGCATGGGCCGCGGTGGAGTTGTAGCGCGGTGCACCTGTCCGGCCACAAGCGAAAGCTGCGCGCTATCGAAGGCCGCTCCACTGTCATTGGTGAGAGTCACCCAGCCTTCAAAGCTGCCCTTGCCGCCCTCCCTCGTGAGGTTCAAAACGTAATCGGCGTGCCAGTTCATCTGGTCGGCAAGGTAGGAAACCTCCAGGCTCCGCTCACCAGCGCTGGCGTCCTTGAGCATCCACACAAGCGTAGGGCGGTTGTAGAGTTCGCCGGGCAATTCTGGGAAGCGATAGCCGTCCGGATGCACGCCGGTTACGATTTCGTCTCCGATTTTCCACACCGGGCCGTTGGTCGAAAGCAGAATCGCCTTCACGTCGTTGTAATGCGTCGTGCCGTTCCTCTTCTCGCGGAAAACGAGCGTCATCTCCTTGCCCACGTATTTTTCGAGCAGCCGCTGCGGATTGAGCAGATCGTACTCGTAGGACTGATCCAGCACGTCGACGCCGCGCACCGGCCGCAAGTAAACGGTCGAAGGCTCGATCGACCCGGGCACGCCCTCGATATTCAGGCGCACCGCTCCCGCGGGCAGGTTCACCCGCCGCGTTTCGCGGACCAGAGCGAAATTCGAGTTGTAGAGGGTGATGCCGAGCGAGGTCCGATCCTTTGCGGTACTCTGGGCCGTCGCCGGTTGCTGGGCGGCGGCAAAGGGCGCCGCGAGCAGCAGCCAGCAGACCACCGGGGCCCACAGCTTCCATCGGCTGATCACGCGCATTGTCGAAATCCTTTCTTCGCCCGTTGGCGGCCGGTTCCTGGTTCGCAAGCCCCGCAGCCGGGCGGTTGAGCACGCGGCTGTTTGCGTCCGCCGCGTCAGGCTCTCCTATTTTCCGCGCCAAAGCCATCGAACGTCTAGACACGGCCGATCTAAAAGAAATATGATGTCCGCCTGCGGAAGGAGCGGGGGTCGAAATTGCAGAACGTTGCTTCCCACGAATATTCGACCTGCCTCTCCTCTGTCATCCTTCAGACCCTACCGGAGGTATCCGCATGGCCGATCGGGATGAGCGGTACCATTCTAACGAGCCGGAGAACGCCCAGGACGAGACGGAAACAAACGGCAAGCCGTCCAAGGGCTTTTCCCGAAGACAATTCATCAAAGGAACCGGGCTGGCGGTTTCCGCCAGCGTCCTGGCGAGCGAAGGGCTGCTGAAGGCCGCCACGCAGGAAAAGACGCCGGGAGTATCAGGTCCCGGGCCTGTTCCAGTCCGACTGCGCATCAACGGCCAGGAGCATAAGCTGCAGCTCGAGCCGCGCGTAACCCTGCTGGACGCGTTCCGCAATCGCCTGGACCTGACCGGCGCCAAGAAGGTCTGCGACCGCGCCACTTGCGGCGCATGCACGGTGATCATCGACGGCCGGCCGCACTATTCCTGCACCATGCTGGCCATCGACGCGCAGGGCCGCTCGATCGTGACAATCAAGGGACTCGCGCCTGAGGACAAGCTGCATCCAGTTTCGCAAGCATTCGTCGATAACGACGCGCAGCAGTGCGGATTCTGCACGCCGGGATTCGTGATGGCCGTCTAAGGCGTATATGGATCAAGAGCCGAACCCGACGTATGAAGGAGGTCAGAAGTCGTTGGGCGGGAATCTGTGCCGCTGCGGAACGTACATGGGATCCGCCGACGCCGTGCTTGAAGCGGCGACAAAGAGTCGAAGAAGGGAGGGCGAGCGTAATGGCTGATACAAATGGCCTACAGCGGCTAACCGCGAACTGATCGGCAAACGCATTTCGAGAATCGACGGCCCGTGGAAGTCTTCGGGCCGCGATCAAGTACACCTACGACAGTCAATCCGTCCGGGCATGCTTTACGGGCAAAGGTGGTGACGTCCCCTACGCGCACGCGAAGGTGGCGGAAATCGACACCAGCGAAGCCGAGAAGATGCCCGGCGTGAAGGCGGTGCAGATCATCTTCGCGCGAGGGCAAGGAAGTGTTGTGGGCGGGACAGGAGATTGTGGCGCTTGCCGCGGAGACGGAGGAGCAGGCGGAGGAAGCCGTGGATCAAGTCCACGTGGAATACCAGCAACTTCCGTATCTCGTCGCCGACACGATCGCCGGGCAAGGCCGGCAGGCGACAGTTCACGAAGCAGCTCACGGAGAAGACGACCGGCGAACCCGGCAACAGGCATTCAGCAGGCGGAAGTCACGATGAAGGCCCTACGGATCTCCGGTGATCACGCATTGCTGCATGGAGTCGCACGGCCAAGCGATGGAATGGGAAGGCGACACGTTGAAGTCTGGGCGCGCACGCAGAACGTAAGCGGCGTCGGCGGCGAAGTGGGTGAAGCGACTGGCATTCCGCCCGCGAAGCAAGATCGAAGTGATCACACGGTGATGGGCGGCGGCTTCGGCAGCAAATTCGCCGCCGATACGCTGGGGCGTTGCATGCGCACAACTGGCCAAGAAGACCGGCCGGCCGGTGAAAATGATGCTCGAGCGGGACAGGAACTGATGGTCGGCGGGCGCGCGGCCTTCGATGTACGCAGACGTCAAGGTGGCCGCCAAGAAGGACGGCACGCTGGTCGCGTGGGATTCGCAATCCTGGGGAACCGGCGGCATCCACGGCAGGCGGCGCTCCGCCGCCTTCCCTACATCTCGAAGTTCCGAATAGCCGCGCGAAGCACACCGCGGTGCTGCACCAACATCGGCCCGGCCCGCGCCTGGCGCGCTCCGAACCATCCGCAGATGTGCTGCCATCACGATGTGCGCGGTGGACGATCTGGCCGCGAAGCTGCGGCATGGACCCGCTCGATGTGTTTCTCAAGAATCATCGACGATGGCCGCGCGCTCGAAGCCGTCGTCCACCGCCGAAGATCTATGCCGAAGAACTGGCCAAGGCGGCCGAGATGTTCGACTGGAAAAAGAAATGGCATCCGCGCGGACGACGGGGCCCCGGACCACATAAAGACGCGGCGTGGGGCTTTCGATTCACACGTGGGGCGGGCGCCGAGCCAGCAGCGATTGCCGGTGCACGATTCATCCCGACGGCTCGGTGGAAGTCGCGATGGGCAGCCAGGATCTCGGACCGGCACGCGCACGGTCATCGGCATCGTGCCGGCCGAAACGCTCGGCCTGCCGCTCGAAGGCGGTGACGGTCAATATTGGCGACAACAAGTATCCGCCGGGAGGCGCTTCGGGCGGCTCCACGACCGTCGGCGGCGTCAGCTCTTCAACGCGCGTACGGCGCTCGTACCAGGCCTCGAACGAGCTGTTCGCCAAAGTCGCTCCCTCGCTGGGCGCGCAGCCGGATCAGCTGGAAGCCTTCGAAGGCAAAATCCGCGTCGATCGGGAATCCGTCAGAAGAGTCATTCCCTGGAAACAGGCCTGCGCGAAGCTCGGGGCCACTCCGATCACCGCCACGGGCAAGCGCAACTCCGGCCGCTGATGTCGAGCGGCGTGGGCGGCGCGCAGATGGCGGAAGTCTCCGTCGACACCGAAACCGGCGTCGTGCGCATGGACAAAATGGTGGCCGTGCAGGACTGCGGCCTGATCATCGACATGAAAACAGCCGAAAGCCAGGTGTACGGCGCCTGCATCATGGGCGTCTGCTACTCGCTCTATGAAGAGAAAATCATGGACCAGCAGACCGGCACGTGCCTGAACCCGAACATGGAGTTCTACAAACTGGCGGGCATCGGCGATATCGGCGAATCGTCGTCCACATGATGACCGGCCCAGGCTATCGAGATCGCGGCGTGATCGGCTGGGCGAGCCGCCGGTGATTTCGCCAGGCGCGGCGATTTCCAACGCCGTGGCCAACGCCATCGGCGTTCGCGTGCCCGAACTGCCGATGACGCCCGATCGCGTTCTCGCTGCCTTGGGGAAAGGAGGTGATGGTCTAATGCACGCCTTCGAATACGGCAATCCCTCGTCGGTGAAGCAGGCGATCTCGCTGCTCGGCTGCGAACTGGGGCGAAGCGGCGGTCTTCGCCGGCGGCACCGACCTCCTCAGCCTGATGAAGGACTCGATCGTCACGCCCGGCCGCCTGGTCAATATCAAGGAGATCCGAGAATTGCGAGGCATCCGCGAGGAAAAAGGCGGATTGGTGATCGGCGCCGCAACTCCGCTCGAGGACCTCTACGAGCATTTCTCGCCGCGCAAAATCCTGCCCGCCCTGCTCACCGCCATCGAGGGCGTCTCCAGCTACCAGATGCGCAGCATGGGCACCGCCGGCGGCGATCTGCTCCAGCGGCCCCGCTGCTGGTATTTCCGCAACGGCTTTGGCCTGCTGGCCCGCAACTCGAAAGGCCAATCGCTCGTCCCGAACGGCGACAATCGCTATCACGCAATCTTCGGCAACCAGGGTCCGGCCTATTTCGTCTCCCCGTCGAGCCTCGCGCCGGCCCTCGTCGCGCTTGGCGCTTCGGTGCGCATCGAAGGGCCGAAGGGCCCGCGGGAAATCAAGGCGGCCGAGCTGTTCCGCATCCCGCGCGACGCCGACGAGCGCGAACACACCATCGGGCCGAAGGAAATCCTCACCGAGATCCTCGTCCCCGCATCGGCTCACACCATGCGCAGCGCCACCTACGAAGTCCGCGAGCGCAAATTCATGGATTGGCCGCTCGCCACCGCCTCGGTCGCGCTCCGCATGGAAGGCCGCCGCGTGCGTCAGGCGAACGTCGTGCTCGGCCAGGTGGCGCCGATTCCGTGGCGCGCCGAAGCAGCCGAAAAGGCGCTCGCCGGCAAGACGCTCGACGAAGCCACGGCCACAAGCGCCGGCGAGGCCGCGGCCGAGGGAGCCCATCCGCTCAGCAAAAACGGGTACAAAGTCCAACTCGTGCGAGTCGCCGTCAAGCGCGCGCTGCTCGCGGCGATCGCTTGAAAAGGGGGCCGAAATGGAATCTCTGGGAAAATTGATCGAGACGGGCCGCCTGTGCCGGTTGCTCCGCACGAAGACGATGTTCTACGAGTCCGACGACATCGGCTCGGCTGCCCCGGAACTGCGCGGCCCGTTTTGGTGCTCGCGCACGCAGGGCATCTACGGCCCCGACGGCAATATCGCCGAGCCCGAAGAGTGCAAGCCCGGCCGCGGCTGCTGCGAAGCCGGCTAGGGAGCGCGACTGCCGGGCCTTTGGTAGCACAGGCACTCTTGTGTCAAGTTCCAGGACATCCTTTACAGAGTGTTATCAGGACATTCTTTACACTTGCGGGTCAGTGTCGCTCAGCCAGCGGTCCACCGCGGTGGACCGCTGGCTGAGCGGGTCGAGCTCGCGGACCAGGCTGCGGCAGTAGTAGACCAGGATCCGTCCTTCGACCCGGATCAGTTCCACCCATTCGCCGGCCAGGGCCCGGCTGATGTCCCAGCGGCGGCCCTCGAGGCAGAGCTGACCCTCAGCCTGCAACTTGCGCACCTCGGCTCCCGCGTCGTATTCCCAGGCCGGCGGATTCGGCTGATACCGTTTCGTGCTCTTGCTCCACACCGAAGCCGGGGTCCGCATGCCCAGCGCTTCATGGGGACGCACGTGGTTGTATTCCTGCCGGAACGCGTCCAGCCACACCTGGCGCTGCTCGCCGACCGGCACGCCGCGCCGCCGCATCGCCGCTTCCAGCGTTCCATGGAAACGCTCCACCTTCCCTTGCGTCTGCGGATGCCGATAGCCGCTGAAGTGCATCCGAATGCCCTGCTTCATCAGCCACACCGTCAGCCAGGTCCAACCCGTCGCCGCCCGCATGTTCCACCACGGCGTGCCGTGATCCATCAGCATCGCCTCCGGCACGCCGGACTGCGTGAACACCGCTTCCAGACACTCGCGCACCGCATCGGCTCGCGTCGACCAGGTCCCGGTGAGCGTCACGGCGTAGCGGCTGTGATCGTCGAGCAGCGAGAGCGGGCCGACCGGCGCGTCCCAGCCCACCGGGCTCTTGAAATCCATCTGCCAGAGCTGGTTCGGCGCGCCGCGCTCGAACCGCTTCGTCGCCGCGCGATGCCGGTCCTGCGGCCGCACCAGATCATGGCGATGCAGAATCCGCTGCACCGTGATCACCGGCAGGTCCACGCCCTCGCCCGCCAACAGATGCCGCAGCTTGCGCGCTCCCCAGTCGGGCCGCTGCTCGCGCAGTTCGACAACGCGCTGCTCGATCCCCACCGGCGTCCGCGCCGGACTGTGGCGCGGACGCCGGCTCCGCTCGGCCATGGCGACCAGCCCGCCCTCCTGATAGCGCCGCAGCCGAACGTAGCCGGTTGGCCGCGAGATCTCGAACTCCCGGCACAGTGCCTGCATCGTCTTCTCGCGCCGGCTGGCGCAAACCACAAACCGCATCCGCTGCTCGTCTACGTCCACGGTCCCCCAAGCCATCCTCGCCCCCGTCCGAGGGCGGTCACCGCCCTCGTCACAAACCGGGGCGAGTGTAAAGGATGTCCTGATAACACCGTGTAAAGGATGTCATGAGTCTGAACACACTCTTGCCTGCGCGCCTTTCCCCTATGCAGGCCGCAACCCGCCCCCGCAAGATCCAATCCAAAATCGCGCGGGCAAGAGTGCCCGCGCCACCCAACCCCTGAGCCGTGCCCCATGGCGAATACCGGTACCGGTAGCACAGGCATTCCTGCCTCTGCGCCTTTGTCCGGTTTACGCACAAACGGAAGCCGCTCGGCAAGCAGATGCAGAACACCAAAAACCATGAAACCCCGGACCTTATCCCCTCATCACAACCCTTATAAGTCCGATATTGCCGTTGCCCGCCCCACGTGGGAAAATACCGGGCAGCGGAGGGGGAATCATGAAGACGAAACTTCTGGCATTCGGGCTTGCGGCAATGTTGGCGCTTCCCGCCCTGGCGAACGCCACGCCCAAGGGCATCACCGGGGACTACATGGAATTCCGCAGCGCGGACGTCTACACCGGTCCGTGCTTCGCCAATGGTGAGATGGGGCTCCAAGGCAGGAACGGCGTGCTCGCCTGGCGCGTGCGCGAGGGTGCGTGGAACGGCGTGCCTGTGGCCGGGCTGAGCGTCGTGGCGGTGGTTCGCGCCTCGAACACGCTCGGCGACCGTTTCGCCAGCGCACTGCCTGCGCGCTCGGTGGTGATCGTCGACCAGCGCGCCACGGCCGCGCAGCGCGCCGCTCTGCTGGATTTCGCCAAAACGCAGGCCGGCAGCCTGCTCGCGAACGTCGTCGCCGTCGAATCGCAGCCGATCAGCTTCGAGGTGAACGAAAAGGATCGCGGCTACGCCACGCTGAAGGCCGGGAATCTGGTCGAGTTGAAAACGCGCGCCGTCGGCATGCAGGACATGTTCTGCCATAACGAAGAGGTGTACTATCAGCCGCTCGTCGGCCACCTCCAGCACGCCGTGCCGGCCGTCGAACTCGAAAGCGCCTACACCGGCAACCATCTGAACGTCACCTGGAACGACTCCGGACGCCGCAGCTCCTTCGTCGCGGCGTTTGCCACGCGATAAATTCCCGCCGGTTTCCGGCGGCAAATTCTACGCGGTAGAATAAGCTCGCACAGATTTTGCGAGCTTATTTTTTCGCAGGGATGGAAACACACATGACACCCAGAATCGTGTACCAACGCTTCCCCCGCGCGATCTTTCGCGCCGCTCTCGCCGCCGCCGCGCTGTTCGCCTTCGCCGCGACGGCCGCCGCTCAGAACTACACCGCCGCCATGGCCAGCCAGGCGCCGCCCACCGAGTTGAGCGCCGCCGTTCGCGGCGTGCTCGACAGCCAGGCCATCGAGGTGAAGGACGCGAGTGGCGTTCTCTGCGATATCTGGCTGCGAAAGGACATTCCGACCGTTCCGCCGCCCGGCATGACGCTGGGAATCGTCTACCCGCAACTCGCTCCCGGCACCCTCGTCGGCGCGATTCGCTTCCCGGCGCAGGTGATCGATTTCCGCGACCAGAAGATCAAGCCCGGCGTCTACACGCTGCGTTACGAGCTCAATCCGGTCGACGGCAATCACCAGGGCGTCGCCCCGCAGCGTGATTTCCTCCTGCTCGGGCCGCCCGCGCAGGACACCACCACCGACACGCTCGATTTCAAGCCCCTGGTGAAACTCAGCCGCGAAACCACCACGCACAATCATCCTTCGGTCTGGAGCCTGATGCCTGCCGACGGCGCCCCGGCGCAACTTCCCGGCGTAGCGCCGCAGGATAGCGACAACGGCACCATCCAGGTGCTCTTCTTCAAGGCGAATCTCGGCGCCTCCGGCTCGGCCAAACCCACCACGATGGGCCTGGTCGTCGTCGGCACCTCGTCGGCGTCCTGATCGCGCGGCGGCCGGATGTTCACCTGTCCCGCCTGCGATCAGCCGGTCAATCAGGCCACCGAGGTCTGCCCCTACTGCGGCACCGACATTGCCCCTGCGCCTCCGGCACGCCGCCGCGAGGTGCAGCGCAAGGGGTTGATCACCACGCTGATCGTCGCGCTCATCCTGGTGCTGGGGATCTGGGGAATCGTATGGTTCGTGCTCCCAAAGCCCAACGTCGCCCCGCCGTCGATAGCCGAGGCCGGCGCGATCAACGCGCTGCGCGAAGCCGCCGCCGCCGTCAATAGCTATAACCGTCGCCAAGGCGGCTATCCGAACACGATCGAGCAGGTGAGCGACCAGGCGAGTCAGGCCTACGCCGACGCCCGCGGCAGTGGCTACTACCTCGTCTACCGCCCCGGTGCGCCCGGCGCCGACGGCAATATCCACAGCTTCGCCCTGATCGCCCGCCCCAATTACTACGGCTATCGCAATTTCTATACCGATCAAACCGGTGTAATCCGCGCCACCAGCGAGAATCGCCCAGCCACCGCCCACGATCCGCCCATCTCTTAACCTGCGTTGGCTCGGCTCGTCCAGCCACTCTCGAGCAAACTTCAGCCAGCCGTGGAAAATCCCGTCCCGCTCCAGTAAACTGAGTCTCCGAGCAGCCTGCGGAGAGGTGCTGGAGTGGCCGAACAGGGCTGCCTGCTAAGCAGTTACACCGGCTAAAACCGGTGTCGGGGGTTCGAATCCCCCCCTCTCCGCCATTTTTCAATCTGACCGCTTGGCCATTGCTCCCGTTCTGCAATATGCAAGCGCGTACCGCATTCCCCCGACTCGAATCTCACTGATGGGCACACATCCCCGCCGAGACCGCGCTTGCGACGTGAAGCAAATCACTCTATAACCAGCAAAGGCAATCCGGGGAAGGGGTGCGACATGGAACGGAAGAAAGCCGCCCAACAAACATCCGCCGCCGCAAGTCCCGAGCCGACAACCGGTCCGCTCACGTTCGACGAGTTGCAACTCGCCACGCGCAACCGCGGCATGCCGCTCGAAGCGCTCCGCTACGATCTCACTCCCACCGGCCTGCATTACCTGCTCGTGCATTTCGATATTCCGTGCGTCGATCCCGCCGCCTGGCGTCTACGGGTCGGCGGAAACGTGCGGAACGACCTGGCCCTCAACCTCGAGGATCTGCGCCGCCGGCCCCGCCGAACGCTGGCCGTCACGTTCGAGTGCGCCGGCAACGGCCGCGCCCGCCTTTCGCCACGCCCAATCAGCCAGCCCTGGCTCAACGAAGCCGTGAGCACCGCCGAGTGGACCGGAACCCCACTCGCCGGTTTGCTCGAGGAAGCCGGACTCGAACCCGAAACGGTGGAACTGGTCTTCACGGGCGCCGACCACGGCGTAGAAAAAGGATACGAGCACGATTACGCTCGCAGCCTCTCGGTCGAGGAAGCGATGCGCCCCGACGTTCTGCTCGCCTACGAAATGAACGGCCGCCCGCTCGAACCGCAACACGGTTTCCCGTTGCGGCTTCTCGTACCCGGCTGGTACGGCATGACGCACGTGAAATGGCTTTCGCGAATCGAGGCCGTCACCGCGCCCTTCGATGGCTATCAACAACGAGTGGCTTACCTTTATCGGCGAGACGCGGATGATCCCGGCGAACCGGTCACGCGCATGCAGCCGCGAGCGCTGCTCCTGCCGCCCGGTTTCCCCGATTTCCTCACCCGCCGCCGAACGCTCGATGCCGGTCGCGTGCTCGTCCAAGGCCGCGCCTGGTCGGGCCACGCGGCAATTTCGCGCGTGGAATTCGGCGTCGACGGCCGCTGGACGGACGCCGTTCTCGCGCAATCGCCGGGCCCATTCGCCTGGCGCGCCTGGAGCGCCGAATGGGACGCGGCGCCCGGCGACCACGTTCTCTCCTGCCGAGCCACCGACGCCGCCGGAAACCGCCAGCCCATCGAGCCGGCATGGAATCTGCAAGGCATGGGAAACAACCTCGCGCAGGAAGTGGCCGTGACCGTGCGCTGACCGCGCTCGCTTGCCAAACAACGGCTGCTTTCGCCGCGCTCGGCAAGGCATGAAGATTCGCGAGGAACCATTACACCGCTCTTGTGTTAGTATCCGGCGCAATTGGGGAGGGAAGGGAAACCGCCTTCCGCCCCGGCCGCAGGTCGATGGGAGGGGTCCATGTCCACGATCGACATCAGCAACAGCCTCGAAGCCGTCACGCGGGAATACGGGAGGCCGGACATCCACATCGGAGCCGGCGAAGACGAGTCGCCCTACGTTCCCTTCGTCGAAAATGTCTACATCCGCCATCTGGCGTTCGATGTGCGCAGTTCGATGTTCGCCAACATTCTCTGGGTGAAAAAGGGCGGAAAGCTGGGGCGCCATCGGCATCGCGGTCCGGTGTTTGCCGTCACGCTCGAAGGGAGCTGGCGATACCTCGAATACGACTGGGTGGCGCGGCCGGGCAGCTACGTCCACGAAAGCCCCGGCGTGATTCACACGCTCGTTTCGGACGATCCCAACGGTATGAAAACGATGTTCTGGCTGAACGGCTCGCTCGAGTTCTACGACGACAACGACAACCTGCTCCAAACCCTCGACGTCTTCTGGTTCATCAACCACTACGTCAGCTATTGCCGCGAACACGGCCTGAAGCTAAACCCGAAACTCTGGGTCTAGCGGTCGAAGATCTACGGAAGAATCCCCAGGCTTCAAGCCGAAGCTTGGGGCATTCATCCCTGGCCCTTTCGGTCCGAAGCCGGGAATCTGTCGCCCATCGCCCGGTGTAATGCAGGTTTCCTGTAGCTCGGGCGTCCCGCCGGCGTTTATTCGCCCTCTGCTACGCAGGCATGCCAACGGCTCAGCGAGCCGCTTGCGCCCGTTTCGACAATGCGGACGGGTCGACGTCGGCTTTCTCGGCGCGTCGGGAGGGAATCTAAGAAGGGCAGAAGCCAAGTACCGATTATCGATATGGCGTGCGTATATCGCCCCAAACGCGTATCCTGTCTCCTTTCGATTCCCGTCACTGAGGTCTTGCTCTTATGCCGCGCCCCAAGTCTTCCAGCCCCTCGAAAAAACCGGGCCCCACCTCCGGCGACAACAAGGCCGTGGCGCTTCCGCCCGCTTCGGCGGAACTCGAGACTTTCACTGGCGATCCCAACTTCATGACTTCGCTCGCTCGCGGCCTCGCGGTCATCCAGGCCTTTTCCGGACGAAAACGGCACGCGACGATTTCCCATCTGAGCCAGAAGACGGGTTTCTCGCGCGCCGCCGTGCGCCGCTGTCTCTACACGCTCGCGAAGCTCGGCTTCGCCGGTTCGGAAGACAACCGCCATTTCTTCCTGCAGCCGCGGATTCTCTCGCTCGGCCATTCCTATATCTCTTCGATGCCCCTCGCTACCGCCGCCCAGCCGATCCTCGAGCATGTCAGCCATCTCGTGCGGGAATCCTGCTCGATCGCGATTCTGGATGGCGTCGACATCATCTACATCGCTCGTGTGAACGTCACCCGCATCATGGGCATCCATCTCGGCGTGGGCAGCCGGCTGCCGGCTTTCTGCACGTCGATGGGCAGGGTGCTGCTCGCGAACCTCCCGCCGGAGGAGTTGAAGTCCACCCTCTCAAACATCAAGTTCACTCGCTATACCGAGCGGACCGTCGGCACCACCGATGTCCTGCTCGAGATGCTGCCCCAGGTGCGGCGCAACGGATACGCGATCGTGGACCAGGAACTCGAACTCGGTCTGCGTTCGATGGCCGTCCCGATCCAGAATCTGAACGGCCGTGTGGTCGCGGCGGTCAACGTCGGCGCGCACGCGCAGCGGGTCTCCATACAGGAGATGCAGCGGAAATTTCTCCTCCATCTCCAGGCCGCAGCCCAGGAACTCGGCATGCTGTTGCGATGAGGCGCTCGATCCAGAAATCCCCGCCTGCCACCGCAGAGGCGCATTGCAACCTGCCCCGCTCCATCCTGGAATCCGCGCGGAACACGCACTTTCGTAAGGGCACGGCTTCACAGTTTGCGGAAAAATGGGTGGGACTTCGGGGGTCGCGGTGGAACCTGTCCCGACAGAGTCGGGAACCGCGACATAACGCCCGCAAAATCAAGGGAGCTTTAGCCCCTGAAGCTGCCCAATAGGACTTTTCCCCAAACTGTTCAGCCGTGCCGCAAGCGCCCGTGTGCCAAAGCGGGTTAAGCCGCTGAGGGAATCGTTTGCCCGCGTCCACACGTCGCCGCAGCCCGGGGAAGCTCAATGCCGCGCAGCGGCCCACCGTCCCTTGTGCCGCGCGCGATGTCTGTTGCCCCAGGAAGACATCAGTTCGAGAATCGGCCGCAGCGTCCGCCCATACGGGGTGAGGGAATATTCCACTCGGGGAGGAACTTCGGCGTAGATTTTCCGGCGAATGATTTCGTCGCGCTCGAGTTCCCGGAGTTTCTGGGTGAGCATTTTCTTGGACGATCCGGGAATCAGTTTCTGGAGTTCGCCAAACCGGCGCGTTCCATCCTGCAGGTGGAAAAGAATCAGCGGCTTCCATTTTCCGCCGATGATTTCGGTGGTGACGCGCACCGGGCATTGGAATTCGTCCATGGGCGGCCCTCGGGAAACCAGGTTACAAAAAGGTGCCTACTGGCGAAAAAGAGACTTTACCGTAAGATGGCCCCGAAGGCGACAACCGAATGGCCGCGGCGCCCCGTGCCGCCGGCGAAGGCGCGCGACGGACGCTGCCTCGGCGACCGAAGGGCCGGCTCCATCGCTCCATCGGTGTCCCTGCGATTGTTGCAACGCCTCGTGACGGAGGTCAGGGCTTTAGCCCTGACAAAGGACCGCATAAAATCAGGGGCTTCAGCCCCTGAAGAGCCCGGGTGGCGACGTCGCTTCTCGTAAGGGCACGGCCTCGCAGTTTGCGGAAAAATGGGCAGGACTTCGGGGGTCGCGGCTTCAGCCGCGACATAACGCCCGCAAAATCAAGGGGGCTTTAGCCCCTGAAGCTGCCCAACAGGACTTTTTCCGCAACCTGTTCAGCCGTGCCGCAAGTGCCTGCATCTCCATGCGGCTTCAGCCGCTGAAGCATGCATTTGCGATTGCCACTCGGACTCTGAATCCGGATCCCGAGGTTTTGAAACAGGTTCTACTCATCGAATCGGAGGAAGACGATGCCCACCCAGAAACCCGTTGTGATCTACGGCGCCAGCGGCTTTTCCGGACGCCTGATCGCCGAATTCCTGCGCGAATATAACGTTCCGTTTGTCGCCGCCGGACGCAACCGCGCCAAAATTCAGGACGTGATGAGCCACGTGCCGGGCATCGAAACGGCCGATTACGAAATCGCCGAAATCACGGGCTCCCCCGACGACCTGGCGAAGGGATTTGAAGGAGCCAAGGTAGTTTGCAACACCGCCGGGCCGTTCATTTACTACGGCAAGCCCGTGCTCGAAGCATGCCTCAAAGCCGGCTGCCACTACATCGATATCGGCGGCGTCCAGGCCTGGCTGCGAGACGTGTCCGAAAATTGGGGCCCGAAATTTGCCAAACAGAACCTGCTCGTCGCGCCGGCCACCGCCTACATGTCCACGCCCAGCGATATCGGCGTCCGGCTCTGCCTCGAGCAAGCGGCCGTCGACAGCTTCGAAATCGTCACGATGTTCAACGGCACGCCGACGTTCGGTTCCACGCAGACGATCTTCGCCGCGCTGCAAACCGACAGCTACTACCTAGAACAGAATCGCTACAAACAGTGGCCGCGGGGTACGGCATGCGAGGTGACGGTTCCCGGCTCGCTGCGCACGCAGCTGGCGCTGCCGTGGGGCGGCTTCCCGCATCCGGTCTGGTACAAGGACCATCCCCGCGTCGCCAACGTCCGCACCCTGGGCGGGATTTTCGACCGCCAGGTGATGACGGGCGTGGTGGAGACGGAAAAGTTCTACGACGAGAACATTCGCCCGCTGCCCAAGGAAGAGCAGATGCGCAAGCTGGCCGAAATGGCCAGCTCCGTTCAGGCCGGAACGCCGCCGCGCGAGAACGTCCGCGAGCAACGCACCGTAGACGTAATCGTCGGCCGCGGCACCACCGATTTCGCGCAATGCGTAATTCTGGGCACCGGCGCCTATCTCCAGACCGGCCTGCTGCAGGCCTACGCCGCCCACCACCTGGCTCACCAGCCGCCGCGCAAGGTGGGCTTCGCCTCGCCCGCGGAAGCCTTCGGCCATCGGGAACTGCTCCATGCGCTCGAAAGCCACGGGCTATCGAAAGCGAGGATGGTTTAGGAGAAGAATCCCGATTCGATCGGGACCGCAATAAATCCGGCAAGGCGGTTGGAACTGGATTGGACGTGGAGCGCCGCCCTTCAGGGCGGCACCGGTCCCAGCCGTCGAGGTCGCGGTACAACCTGCAAGGGAGGCCCACAGGGATGCGTGCCATCGACTATTTCGACAAGGGAGCCGAGGCGAATCCCGAGCGAACGGCCTTGATCGACGGTGAGTCGCGCTACTTGTATCGCGAGACGAAGGCGATCACCGAACGCATCGCCCGCGCGATGCGTGCCACCGGTTTGTGCGGAGAAGAAACCGCCGCCATCTACTCGCCCAACGACGCCCGCGTACTCTTCTCGATGTTCGGCATGATGCGCGCCGGCGCCGTCTGGGTGCCGATCAACTACCGCAACGCCCTCGACGCCAACGCCGAGTACATGAACTACGTCGGCGTCTCCTGGCTCTTCTATCACAGCCGTTTCCGCGAGCAGGTGGCCGAGTTCCGCAAGCGCGTGCCCTCGTTGCGGCACCTCATCTGCCTCGACGCCGAAGATGGCGACAACCCCTCGCTGGACTCGTTCCTGGAGCGGACGACGGGCGAGGAAGATGCCGACTGGGGCGACGCTCGCGGCAACATCGACCGCCTTGTGGGCCTCGTTCCCACCGGCGGCACCACCGGCCCGGCCAAGGGCGTCATGGTGACGAGCCTCGCCTGGGGCACGATGACCGAAATGGCCACCCACTACTGGCGCGGCGATACGGACGAGCCCGTCTGCCTGAGCACCGCGCCGCTTTCGCACGCCGCGGGCGTGGTGGCGTTTGCGATGGCGGCAATCGGCGCGACGAACGTCATCCTGCCCGGATTCGATGCGCTCGAAGTTCTCAAGAGCATCGAGCGCTACCGCGTCACGCATTTGTTCCTGCCACCCACGGCGTTCTACATGCTGCTCGCGCATCCCGATGTGCGGAAATTCGACTGTTCGAGCCTGCGCGTTTTTCTTCTCGCCGGTTCCCCGGTTTCCCCCGACAAGCTCAAGGAAGGCATCGAGGTTTTCGGCCCGTGCATGTGCCAGAGCTACGGCCAGACCGAAGCGCCGATGCTGCTCACCTGGCTCGACCAGCGAACGCTCGCCGCCGCTGCCGCCGGCGATCATCCCGAACGCTTGCGAAGTTGCGGCAAGCCCACCTCGGCGGTTAGGCTCGCCGTCATGGACGATGCCGGCCGCCTGCTTCCGCCGGGCCAGCCCGGAGAGATCGTTGCGCGCGGCTCGCTCGTATGCGCGGGCTATTACAAGCTGCCCGAAGCGACGGCGGAAATCCGCGCCCACGGCTGGCACCACACCGGCGACGTCGGCTACCGCGATGAAGACGGCTACTTCTACATCGTCGACCGCAAGAAGGACATGATCATCACCGGCGGTTTCAATGTCTATCTGCGCCGAGGTCGAAGCGGGCATCATGCAATTGCCCCAGGTCCGCGAATGCGCCGTCGTCGGCGTGCCGGACGAGAAATGGGGCGAAGCGATCAAGGCGGTCGTGGTTCTGCGCGAGGGCGCATCACTCACCGAAGACGCCGTGATCGCCCACTGCAAGGAAAAACTCGGCGGCGTGAAATCTCCGAAATCGGTCGAGTTCCGACCCGAGATTCCCAAAACACCGGCCGGCAAGATGGACAAGAAAGCGATCCGAAAACAGTATTGGGCTGGCTCGGATCGCGCCGTCCACTGATGGGAATGCGAGCGAGCGCCCGAGGCCGTGTCGACCGCAAAAAATATCCGGGCCTTCGGGGGTCGCGGCTTCAGCCGCGACATAAAGACGGGATGAAAGGGGCTTTAGCCCCTGAAGGCACTCGATCGCTTTCTTCCGCAAGTTGTCGGGGAAGGGAAGTGATTCCGGCGCATCCCGGCGGTTGAGAGACTCGCCGTGCAAGGAGGATCGGGCCATCACAACGCTCACAGTGCCGAAAGCCGGCGGTATTCCCACCACCAAGGCGAGAGTCGTGAAATGGTTGAAACGCGAAGGGGAACCGGTAAAAGTAGGGGAGCCGGTCGTCGAGCTCGAAACCGAAAAGGTGAGCTACGAACTGGAATCGACAGCCGAGGGTGTATTGCTGAAGATCCTCGCCCCGGAAACGACGGAGGTGCCCGTGGGCGATCCCCTCTGCCACATCGGCCAACCCGCCGAAACCGCGGCGGAGTCGTGAAGGGCACCGTGTGGCAACTTCGCTTTTCGTAAGGGCACGGCTTCAGCCGTGCCGTAGACCGGCGCTGATCAAAGCGGCTTTAGCCGCTGAGGGCTTGATTCGCCCTTGCCACATAGTTTCCGAAGTCAGGAGGAGCCAGTGACCGAACGAAGCGAAAACCTCGGAAAAGACCGGCTGATCTGGATGTACCGCCAGATGGTCCGCATTCGCGAGTTCGAGGAGCGAGTGAAGCGAACGTTCGTCGAGCATCCGGGCGTGATTCGCGGGCATACGCATCTCGCCGACGGCGCCGAAGCCAGCATCGTCGGCTCGCTCGCCACCCGGCAGCGAAAACGATCTGGCAATGCCCAGCTATCGCTGCCACGGCTATCCCGATCGTGCTCGGCACATCCGTCGCAAAATGATGGCGGAGATTTACGGCCGCAAGCGACGGACTCTGCAAAGGCTTCGGCGGCTCGATGCATCTGGCCGATCCCGCCCATCATTTCCCCGGCACTTCGGGCATCATCGGGGCGAGCCATCGCCCACGCCACCGGAGCCGCGCTCACGGCGCAAGTCAAAGGCCCCGGCCAGATGGTCTACTGCTTCTTCGGCGACGGCTCAGCGAAGCAGGGCGCATTCTACGAATCGCTCAATCTCGCCGCGGTGTGGAAACTTCCGATCGTCTACGTGCTTGAAAACAACGAGTATCAAGCCTACACGCACATCAGCCTCGAAGATGCCAACTACATCGCCGGCGATCCGCTGTCGCAGAAAGCCAAGGCATTCAGCATCCCCGGCGTCACCGTCGACGGCACCGATCCGCTGAAGGTGTACGACGAGGTCGCCAAAGCCGTCGAACGAGCCCGCAACGGCGAGGGTCCCAGCCTGATCGAATCGAAGTTTTATCGCTTCAGCGCCCATGGCAACGCCATCACCGTGCCGCCGGTTCCCACGCAATTTCCAGAGCACGAAGTCGATCGAGCGTGTATGGACGCAAGCGAGCCGAATTCGAGGCGGCCCGGCCAACGATCCGATCACGAAGTTCCGCGCGAAACTGATTGCCAAGGGAATGCTTCAGCGAAGCCGACGCCGCAGCGCATCGAAGAGGAAGCACGGACGGAAATGGACGACGCCGTGCGATTCGCGCTCGCCAGCCCGCTGCCCGCTCCCGAAGAAGCCGCTGAATCACGTCTACGCATAGGAGGGATCCGATGGCGCGCGAAATGATGTTCGGCGAAGCGATCGCCACGGCCATCATCGAAGAGATGCAGCGCGATTCCGACGTCGTTTTCTACGGCCAGAATATCGGCGATGACCGAGCGCGATCCCATGCTCAAAAAATTCGGCAAAAACCGCGTCCGCATCACCCCGATTTCGGAGACGGCGGAACTCGGCGTCGCCGTCGGCGCGGCCGCATGCCGGACCTGCGTCCGATCGTCGAGCTCTAGATGAGCGAGTTCATGCTCGTGGCTTTCGACCAGGTGCTCAACGAAGCACCCAGCTGCGCTACATGTCGGGCGGGCAGGTGAAGGTGCCGGCTGGTCTTCAAAGCGGGCTATCGGATTCGCCGCCGGATGGGCCGGGCAGCACTCCAATTGCATCTACACACGATGATGGGCTCCCCGGCTTGAAACGGTCGCTTCCCTCGACTCCCGCCGACGCCTGGGTCTGATGAAGCCGCGTCATCCGCGACGACAATCCCGGTGGTCTACTTGCACCATTACATGCTCATGCTCGACAAAGGGACCCGTGCCCGAGGGCGATCACCTCGTTCCCTTCGGCGTCGCGGACGTCAAGCGCGCCGGAACGGACGTGACGATCGTCGCCACCGGGTGGATGGTCGCGAAAATCGCTCGCCGCCGCCGAAATCCTCGCGAAGGAAGGAATCAGCGCCGAAGTGATCGATCCGCGAACTCTCGCGCCGCTCGACGTCGAGACGATCGTCGAATCCGTGTGAAAAGACCGGCCGCCTGGTGCTCGTCGATCAGGCGCCGCGCCACTCCTCCGCCGCGGCCGTCATCGCCGGCGGAAGTGGCCGAGCACGGCTTCCACTATCTGAAATCGCCGGTGAAAATGGTCACGGCGCTCGATACGTCCGATCCCCTACAGCGAGCCGCTCGAAACCCACGTTCTCCCGAGCGAAGAGAGAATCATGCAGGCAGTGCGCTCAGTGCTGGGAGTGAAAACCGCCGCGGTTTAGGTACGATTCTTCGCGAACACAGGCCCACGGTCGGGAAACCGCGACCGTGGCTGCCAAGGCGGCGCGAGCCGCGACGCATGTGCATGCGGGCAAGCAACGAAACGCTGTCATCCTGAGCGAAGCGAAGGATCCCGAACGCGTCGAGGCCATGCAAGCCACGTAGACGTGGTGTCGTGCCGCTGCACGCGCCTCCGCGCACCGTGCCTTACTTCTTCCCGTGTGCCTTCTCCTGCTCCAAGCTCTGATGCGCCCGGAAAATAACGTAAGCGCGAATCGCCGCCGCGTCATCGTGCGAAAGTTCCCTGGAGAAAGAAACCATCCCATGCGGCTCGAGCAGCCCGCGCAGCACAACGTTGAACCACTCGTCATTGCCCAGAGTGCTCGAGTAGCGAAGATCGGGCAGCACGCCCCCGCTCACCACGGCATCGCCGTGGCAGTTGGAGCAGTAGTTCTGGTAGAGTCGCCGCCCTTTTTGCATCGTGGCCGCGTTCGCCGTCATCGACGGCGGATTCAAAACCTGCGGCTCGATCTCGGGCGGAGGAGGCAGCTTTGCATTCCCGCCCAGTTTGAAGACCAGCATGCGGCTGATATTGCGCACTTCGCCGCCTTTCAGTGCGATGGCCCCGGTCGCCAGCGGAAAAACGCCGCCCCACCCCGCCAGCACTGCGACATATTGCTGTCCGTTCACCGTATAAGTGACTGGCCCCGCCATCACTCCCGTCTGCGCGTCGAACGACCACAGCTTCTTGCCGTTGTCCGCGCGATACGCCTCGAATTTCCCGGCCGCCGTTCCCTCGAACACCAGATTGCCCGCCGTCGAAAGCACGCCTCCGTTCCACGGCCGCGGCCGCTCGATTTTCCAGACCGGTTTCTCGTGAACGGGATCCCAGGCCAGCAGTTCTCCTTGCACGCTGTTCAAAATCGCCTGCTTGATCTTCGGATTCTGCGGCATCTCCGCCGCTACCATGTTGATCCCGGTGTTGAACGCGAGCTTCTTCGGCTGGAAATTCTTCAGCCCCTCGTACTTGAACCCCGCTTCCATCACCGGAATGTAGACGAGTCCCGTCTGCGGGCTGTACGACATCGGCTGCCAGCTATGCGCCCCCAGCGGACCGGGCGTGATCGGCGGTGGATTCGATCCGGGGTAGCGCGCAAAGGGCGTCAGGATCGGCCGGCCGGTTTTCCTATCGACGCCGGTGGCCCAGTTGATGTAGGTGAAAGGCTTTGCGGAAATCAGCTTGCCGCTCACGCGGTCGATCACATAGAAAAATCCGTTCTTGGGAGCGTGCAGAATCACCTTCCGCTCCCGTCCGTCGATCTCGAGCGTAGCCAGAACGATCGATTGATCCGAATCGTAGTCCCACTGGTCCCGCGGCGTCTCCTGGTAGTACCACACGAATTTCCCCGTCTCCGGCTTCAGCGCCACGATCGAGCTGACGAACAGATTGTCGCCGCCGTGAGGGCTGCGGAATTTCGGGTTCCACGTGTCGCCGTTGCCCACGCCGATGTAAAGCTGATCCAGCGCGGGATCGTAAACGATCGAGTCCCAAACGGTGACCCCGCCGCCGTATTTCCACCACTGGCCCGTCCATGTCCCCGCCGCCATCTTCAAAATCGGATTTTCAAATGGCTTCGCGGGATCGCCGGGCACCGTGTAAAACCGCCACACCAGTTTCCCCGTCTCGGCATTGTAGGCGGAGACGTAGCCGCGCACGTTCAGCTCCGCGCCGCCGTTCCCGATGATCACGAGGCCCTTCACCACTCGCGGCGCCCCGGTGATCGAATAGCGATACTTCGGATCGATCGTCAGCGTTTCCCACACCCGCTTCCCCGTGGCCGCGTCGAGCGCGATCAGCCGCCCATCCAGCGTGCCGACGAACACTTTCCCCTTCCAGACAGCCACTCCGCGGTTCACCACGTCGCAGCACAGATTGATCGCCCACTCGGGCGGCACCTTCGGATCGAATTCCCACAGCCGCTTCCCCGTGGCCGCGTTCATGGCCACCACCTTGCTCCACGCCGTCGAAAAATACATCGCTCCGTCGACAACAATCGGCGTCGCTTCCTGCCCCCGGTGCGTGTCCAGATCGGAATACCACGCCAGTTTCAGTTGCCCGATGTTGCTGTCGTTGATTTGCTTCAGCGGGCTGAACCGCTGTTCGCTGTAGGTGCGTCCGTAGGTGAGCCAGTTTCCCGGTTCCTTGTCGGCGTTGACGATCCGTGCGTTGTCGACCTCGGCCGGCTTCCCGCTTTCTCCGGTCTCCTTCGATGGCTGCACGCCGCTCTTGCCGCAGCCGCACCCGGCGGCCAGCGCCAGAAGCATCACGATGGCGGAAACTCGCGGCCGGTCCATGTGTCCTCCTGCGCAAGCGGTGAATCCCTGCGCGCCTCACGACGATGGAGCCCCTCATCTATAGCGAGACGCCGGGGATGTCAAGCGTCCCGCGCTCTTCGTCGTCTCTCGCGCTCGGGAAATTTCGCCGTTTCCGCGAATCCCCTCCGCGGTGTCTCCGCGTGTTTTTCCGGGAAATTGTTTGTCGAGGGTTCACGATAGGAAACACGAAAGCGTTCGCCAGCGGAGGAGTTCGCGCGATAACCGCACAACCGCTCGATTAAAGGCTTGACAAAGACCCCGTAAGAGGTTAGACGTGCTCCCCATGCAGGGCATCCGTTTGCCCTAAAGGGGTGAATTATGAGGGGACGTTCCGGCTTGGCTGTGCTCGTGGCTGTGGTGGTGACCCTCGGTTTCGCGGTAACCGCTCGCGCACAGGTCGGCATCACCGCCGCCCAGTTGAGCGGAGTGATTCAGGACAATAGCGGAGGCGCGGTTGGCAAGGCCACCGTCTCCCTCCGGGAAGTCGACACGAACCGCACTTATAAGGCGACCACCGACGTATCGGGTTACTACGTGATGCCGAACCTGCCGCCCGGAAGCTACGAACTCACCGTCACCTACCCCGGCTTCGCTTCCTACGTGCAGAAGGGAATCGTGCTGACCGTCGGACAGACCGCCACGGTCAACGTCACCCTCCAGATCAAGGCCGTCGGCCAGCAAGTCGTCGTCACCGGCGCGGTGCAGGCCATCGAGCCCACCCGCACCGAAATCAGCCACGTGATCAACGACAAATCGATCTCCTCGCTGCCCATCAGCGGCCGCCTCTTCACCGATTTCGTTCTCCTGACGCCCGGCGTCGCCACCGGCCGCACCAGCCTGGGCTCGACCATCACCGAATTCGAGGTGACCCGCATCTCCTTCGGCGGCATGCGCGACCTCGACAACCTGGTCACCGTCAATGGTGCCGACAACATCAACACCGCCGACGGCTCCCAGCGCGCCACCCCGCCACAATCCTCGGTCAGTGAGTTCCGCGTCGTGAACAACGACTACGGCGCCGAATACGGCCGCGCTCTCGGCGGCATCGTCAACGTCGTCACCAAATCCGGCACCAACAATTTCCACGGAAGCGCCTACGAGTATCTGCAGAACAACGCCACCGATGCCCGCTCCCTGATCGAGCCGGCGCCCCAGCCCAACGTTCTGCGCCAGAATCAGTTCGGCGCGACCTTCGGCGGTCCCATCCAGAAGAACAAGACGTTCTTTTTCGTGAACTACGAAGGCCAGCGCCGCGGCGAGTCCCCCACCTATCCGAACACGCTGCTGAACGACCTGAATCTGATCAATGAATCCAAGATCGCGCTGGGAATCGCGCCTGAGAACCTGAACGTCCTGAAAACCCAGAATAACGACAAAGGCTTCGTCCGGGTCGATCACCAGTTCAACGCCAACAACCGGCTCTCCCTCCATTACAACATCGAGGACGCTCGCGACACGAACCTGCTCGTTGGCAGCACCCTCGACGGCGGCGGCATCGGCGCTCCCTCGAGCGGCCACGACCTCTATCTCCGCGACCAGTCCCTGGTCGGCACGGTCACTTCGCAATTCTCACCCACCATCATCAACAGCTTCCTGATGCAGTACGCCCGCCGCCACTACAATTTCCCCGGCGTCACCGGCCAGCCCAACCTCGACATCCCGAATACGCTTCTCTTCGGCCACAACTTCGGCGTGCTCGACGCGATTTACGAGAGCCGCGTGCAGGGTTCCGATACAGTCGACTGGGTCAAGGGAGCCCACATCGCCAAATTCGGCGCGGATATCAACTACATCAACAATTTCGTCATCTGGCCCGGGTTCACCCCGATGCGCATCGTCTTGCCCGGCGTCAACTGCCTCGTGCAGTTCGCCAACTACGTGAATCCCTCCGCCAATATTCCCGAGAGTCCCAATCCCAGCGACACCTGCCCGCTCCCGCCCGTCCTCAACGGCACCCCGATCGTCTTCTGGGGCGCTCCGATCGGCAGCGGCCCGCTGACGCCTGGCTTCGAGCCGCCGCCGATTCCCACCAACTGGCAGAACGCCTACCTGCCTTCCGAGACGGTGAACTTCTCGGAAACGCTCGACCACAGTTACTACGGGTTCTTTGCCCAGGATCAGTGGCGCGTCACTCCCAAGCTCACCTTCAACTATGGCGTGCGCTACGATTTCGAAACCGGCCTCTCAAAGCAGATCGATCCCAATTACAAGGGCATTCAGCCTCGGGTCGGACTGGCCTATTCCCCCGATCCCAAAACGGTGATCCGCGCCGGCTACGGCATTTTCGATAGCCGCTACAACCTCTCGTTCCTCTTCATCACGCAGCCGCAGCGTCCGGTGGTCATCCCCGGCGTCAACCTCCCCGGCATCCGCGAAGGCTCGAACACCGCAACCTGGGTTCTCAACCAGTTCACTCCCGGCCCGCTCGGTCTCCCGGCCGACGCCGCCAAGACGTTGATTCTCACCGGCCAGGTTCCCGCCCAATACATTACCGGCGCGTGCCCGCCGTCCTGTACTGCCGGCGCCGGGATGGTGGACCATTTCAGCCAGATCCCCTATTCCGAACAGGCCAATCTCGAAATCGACCGGGCGATCACCCACGGGTTCACCGTCAGCGCCGGCTACCAGTTCGTCGGCGCTCACCACCTCGTTCGCGCCGAGAACCTGAACGTGTGTCCTCCCGCCGGCCTGACCAACTCGGCGACCTCTTGCAGTCCCGCGGGGCCTCCGCCGCCCGATTGGCCGAGCACCAAGCAGGTGTTCTCCGGTCCGCTCTACAACAATTCCGGCCTGCTCTACTACACCGACAACAGCGGCAACTCCGTCTACCACGGCCTCACTCTCCAGGCGAATGAGCAGTACAAAAATTTCCTGCAGGTCGGCGGCAACTACACCTTCTCGAAAACGCTCGACGACGGCACCTTTACCACCTTTGTCAGCACCCCGCAGGATTTCTACATGCGCAATCTCGAGCGCGCCAACTCCAACCAGGACGTGCGCAATCGCTTCGTCGCCCACTTCGTCGCCGATGCGCCCGATCACTCGTTCCTGCGCAACTTCGAGTTGAGCGGCATCATCACCATGCAGAGCGGCCGCCCCTTCACCATTTTCACCGGCTTCGATGCCAACGGCGATACCAACCCCGTCACCGACCGCGTCGGCACCGCCGCCCGGAACACCTACTGGGGTGACAGCCTCCAAACGATTGATCTGCGCCTCTCCCGCTACTTCACCATCCACGAGAAAGGGAGGCTGGAATTGGCCATTGACGCCTTCAACATGCTCAACCGCCCGAACGTGGATGAAGTCACCTCGGTCTACGGCACCTGGAACTTCTGCAGCGGCCAGATCCCCGTTCACTACAAAGATACCGTTTCCACCGCAATCGAGCGCGTGCAGGTCGGAGGCTGTCCCGTTGGCGGGCCGCCCGTGCCCAACCCGCTCTTCGGCGGACCGAGGACCATGTTCAATCCCCGGGAGCTCCAGTTTTCGGCGAAATATTCCTTCTAACCGTTTCCGGCGTCGCCGGGCCATGCGGTGTTCCGCAGGGTCCGGCGTTTCGCCATCCCGGCAGTCATTGCCCTGTGGTCGAGTCGCAACGCTGGCCGGTAGTGTCCGTGAAGAGCGCCGTCAGGAAACCTTTTGCGGCCCATGCCGAAATTGAACGCGAAGCCGGAACCCGTCGAGGTCGATTTCCAGAAATCGGCCATCGTCGTTGTCGATATGCAGAACGCCTTCGCCAGCCCTGGCGGCATGCTGGATCTCGCCGGCGTCGATCTTTCCGACGCCCCGCGCGTCGTCGGCGCGATTCGTGCGACAATTGATGCAGCGCGCGCCGCGGCGCTCCCGGTCGTCTTTCTCCAGATGGGCTACAAGCCCGATCTGAGCAACAGCGGCGGGCCCACTTCGCCCAACTGGCACAAAGAACTCGCCATGCACCTGATGCGCACGCGCCCCGAGCTCGAGGGGAAGCTGCTGACCGAGGGAACCTGGGATTTCGCCATCGTCGACGAACTGGCTCCCCAGGCCGGCGACCTGGTCGTCGTCAAGACCCGCTACAGCGGCTTCGTCGGCACCACGCTCGACTCCCTGCTCCGCGTTCGCGGCATCCGCTACCTCTTTTTCGCCGGCATCGCCGCCAATGTTTGCGTCGAATCCACCCTGCGCGACGCCTTCTTCCTCGATTACTGGCCGATCCTGCTCCGCGATGCCTGCATGGCCGCCGGCAGTCCCGCCGTCGAGCAAGCGACGCTCTTCAACGTCGAATCGTTTTTCGGATGGACGATGAATACCGAAGATCTGCTGCCCCATCTCAATTCGCGTGCCGGGTGAGGACCTCGTGTGGACTGTTGATATCGATGTCGGCGGAACTCTGACGGACGGATTGTTCAGCGACGGGGAAACCGTGGCCTGCGCCAAGGTCGATACCACCCCGCACGATCTCACCGTCTGCCTGTTCGATTGCCTTTCCCAAGGCGCCGCCCAGCTGGGCTTTCCCGATACGAATCAATTCCTCGAGCAAGTCGAGTTGATTCGCTGGTCCACCACCATCACCTCCAACGTCCTCGCCGAATCCCACGGCCCCCGCATCGGCCTGCTCGTCTCCCGCGGCCATGAAAAGGACCTCTACGGCGCCGCATCGAGCAGCCTCGTCCTGAATCGCCTCGTGGCCGAAGCCGACGTCATCGGCGTCGGCGATTCGCCGGACGACATGGAAATCATGACCGCCGCCCGCTCGCTGCTCGAGCGCGGCGTTCGCCGCATCTGCGTCAGCCTGAAAAATTCGCATCGCGATCCGGCCGCGGAGATCGAGATCAAACGCATCATCGACCGGCAGTACCCCGACCATTTCCTCGGCTCGGTTCCGGTGCTCGCCGGCAGCGACATTTCCAAAAGCTCCGACGATCAGACGCGTACCTACTGCGCCCTGATCAACGCCTATTCCCACGGCGCGCTCGCCGCCACGCTCTTCAAGGCCGAGGACGAGCTGCGGCAAACGGCCCGCTACGCCGGCAGCTTTCTCGTCAGCCACGTCAACGGCGGCGTCGCCGGCATCGCTAAAACAAAGGCCATCGACACCGTCGAGTCCGGCCCGATTCTCGGCGTCCACGCGAGCGCCTGGCTGGCGAAGTCCCGCGGCATCGAAAACGTCATCGCCATGGATATCGGTGGCACCACCGCAAAGATCAGCGTCCTCAAAAACGCGCAGCCCATCTACCGCAAGCCTTCCGATTTCTTCGGCATCCCCGTTTCCATTTCGCTCCCTTACCTGCGCAGCATCGCCCTCGGCGGCGGCAGCGTCGTCAAACCGCTCGGCGGCGAGCAGGAGCGCGCAGGATCGCCCGCCATCCAGCTCGGCCCGGAAAGCATGGGCTCGTTTCCCGGTCCCACCTGCTACAGCCTCGGCGGCGAGCAGGCCACGCTCACCGACGCCTTCGTCGCCGCCGGCATCATCAACCCCGATTATTTCCTCGGAGGAACCAAGCCGATCGATCGCGATGTGGCGCGCCAGACGATCGAGGAACTCGTCGCGCGGCCGCTCAATCTTCCCGTGGAAAAAGCTTGCGGCTTGATCATCGGCCGCGCGTTCGAAATGGTGGCCGGCATGATCGTCGGTGCGCAGGCCGAGCTTGGCCAGGATCTCTCGCGCCACACGCTGTTCGCCTACGGCGGCAACGGCGGCCTGTTTGCCTGCGGTGTGGCCGAAAAAGCCGGCCTCTCCGCCGTCGAGCTGTTCTCGCTCGGCCCGGTCTTCAGCGCGTTCGGTTCTTCCGTTTCGGGCGTTTGCCACGTCTACGAACGCGCCGCGCCCGATCACGCCCTCTCGGAAGCCGGCCTCGGCCACATTCGCCACGCCGTCGAGGAAATGAAGGCCGAAGGAACCAAGGACCTGCTCGGCGAGGGCCTCCGCCCGGAAGGCTTGAGCTACACCATCGAATTCGATGTCGCGGGAAAAGACGGAAATTCCGTCACCGTTCCCGCCGCCTTATCCGCGCTCGAAAGCGCGAAACAATTGCAGGCCGTGCTTTCGGATGGTCTCGGAAAAGGCGCTGCCGCGCCCCGCGATCTCTCGCTCGAGCTGATCCGCCTTCGCGTCGAAAAATCCGTCTCCACGCCGCGCTTCGCCGAACGTCCGTCGCAAGGGGCTGATGCCTCTGCCGCTCGAATTTCCACGCGCCCGATCGCCTGGCTCAACGACGGCGGCGATTGCCCCGTCTATCGCTGGGAATCGCTCCAGCCCGGCAACCAGGTCGAAGGCCCGGCGGTGCTCGAAGGCGTCAACAGTACCTGTTTCCTCCCCGAAGGCTGGGGAATGCTGATGGATGGTTGGGGGAACGGCTCGGTCCGCCGCCGCTAGAGTGAAGTTCCGGCGTTCGGCGGCGCCTTGCTAGCCACGGTCGGTGCCGTTCCGGCCGTGGGCCTTTGTTCGGCCCCGCAACTGCCACACGAGGAGAAAGACATGGCTGCCGCACCGGAGAATCGCCTCCGCGTCACCGAATATCTCGATCTCGATATCGATCGCGAACTGTGGCTCTGCAATCGTTGCGGCCGCGAACTCGGCTCCGCGCGCGACAATTACAAGAAGGGCTGCCTGCTCAACGATCGCGATCCCCGCGAAATTCATCCCCCGCTCGTCACCGGCGCCTACAACTTTTCTCCCGATCCGCAGTGGGTGCGCATCGTCGAATTCTGCTGCCCCGGCTGTGGCACCCAGTTGGAAACCGAGTATCTTCCGCCGGGCCATCCCATCACCCACGACATTGAAATCGATCTGGATCGTCTCAAGGAACGGTTGCGGTCCGGCGAATTCGTCATCCGCAAGCAGCGGCTCGAGGTCGTCGAATGAACTCCATCGATATCGACGTCGGCGGAACGTTCACCGACCTGGTCCTGAACTTTGAGGGCAAGGCGCTGATTCAGAAGGTGCCCACCACTCCCTACGATCTCTCCGTCTGCTTTTCCCGCGTGATCGAGGAGGGTGCAAGCGCGCTCGGCATGAAAATGGAAGATCTGCTTCCCGCCATCGACATGATCCGCTATTCGACCACGATCGCGATGAACCGGCTCATCGAGAAGAAAGGCCCGCGCCTCGGCCTCATCACCACCGAAGGCCATGAAGACGTCGTCCTGATCGGTCGCGGCGCCCAATGGATCGACGGCACGCGCGTCGCCGAGCGCCGCAACCTCGCCGTGCAGAAAAAACCCGACCCGCTCATTCCCCGCGACATGATCGTCGGCGTCAAGGAACGCATCGATTCCCGCGGCCAGGTCATCCGCCCGCTCGACGAAAACGACGTTCGCGAAAAATTGCGCTACCTCGTCGGCCAGGGCGCGCGCGGCTTCGTCGTTTCACTCCTCTGGGGTTTCCTCAATCCCGTTCACGAACGCCGCGTCAAGGAAATCATCCGCGACGAATACAAGGAATTTCACATCGGTTACCTGCCCGTGGTGCTCGCCGGGCAGGTCGTCGGCAAACTCGGCGAATACGAACGCACGCTCGCCGCCATCCTCGACGCCTATCTCCAGCGCTCGATGCAGATCGAGCTTTCCGCCATGTGGGACCGCCTGCGCGAGCGCGGCTACCGCAAGCCCCTGCTCATGATCCAGAGTTCGGGCGGCATCGCCGAGGTCTTCCGCACCACCGCCTGCCGCACCTTCAACTCCGGCCCCGTTTCCGGCCTCATGGGCGCGCACCACATCGCCAAATCCCTCGGCTATCAGAACGTCGTGATGACGGACATGGGCGGCACCAGTTTCGACGTCGGCTTGGTCGTCAAGGACAGCGTCCGCAGCTACGATTTCCGCCCCATCATCGATCGCTGGATGGTCGGCATCACCATGATCAAGACGCTATCGGTCGGCGCCGGCGGCGGCTCGATCGCCTCGATCAGTCGCCTACTCCAGAACGCCGTCCAGGTCGGCCCGCGCAGCGCCGGATCGATGCCCGGCCCCGCCTGCTTCAATCTCGGCGGCACCGAGCCCACCGTCACCGACGCCGACGTCGCGCTCGGCTACATCAACCCCGACTATTATTCCGGCGGCAGAACCAAACTCGACAAGAACCGCGCCATTCACTCGATTCGCGACAAAATCGCCAAGCCGCTAGGCATCAGCGTCGAGGAAGCCGCCGTCATCATTCACAGGATCGTGAATGGCAACATGGCCTCCGCCATCATGAAAGAGGTGCACCTGCGCGGCTACAGCCCGGAGGATTTCATCCTGTTCGTCGCGGGCGGCGCCGGCGCAACGCACGCCGCCGGCTATAAAGGCGACATCCCCAAGGCGGTTCTGTTCCCCTTCTCGCCCGTCTTCTGCGCCTACGGCTCCTCCACCATGGACATCATGCACGTCAACGAAGTCTCGAAAAAACTCACGCTGATGTCCCCGCGAACGCAGGAATTGACCGAGGATTACGCCGGGTTCAACGACGCCGTCGAGGGCCTGCTCGATCAGGCCCGCCGCGATCTCACCGGCGACGGCCTCGATCCCGCCACCGCTTCCTTCGTTCTCGAACTCGACATGTTCTACGGCGGCCAGTTCCACGTGAAGCGCACTCTTTCCCCGCGCCTCTCGCTCCACGGGCCGGAAGACGTCCGCGCGATCTGCGAGGCTTTCAAAAAGGAGTTCAGCGAGGCGTTCAGCCCCTTCGTCGTCAATCCCGAAGGCGGCGTGTTCGTCGAGAGTTTCATCCTGAAAGCCATTGTGGCCACTCCTAAAGTGGATCTGCCCCGAATGCCGCTCGAGGGCCACGATCCCTCCTCCGCCAAAAAGGGCAAGCGCCCGGTCTTCTGGCCGCAACTGATGGATTACAAGGAGACGCCCACGTTCGCCTACGAGCTGTTGCGCCCCGGAAACCGGCTCGATGGCCCCGTGGTGATCGAAGGCCAGTACACGACCATCGTCGTGCCGCCGGCCATGAAGTTTTCGATTGATGAACGCGGGCTCGGCATCCTCGAAGGATGAGCCGCCCGCGGCAGTGAAGGAGACGCATGCCTATCCCGACGTTGGCTGAAAAACTTGCCTGGCTGAAGCCGGCCCCGCCCACCGCCTACGAAATCGAGTGCGCCGCCGAAGTCCCGCAGGGCGACTACGAAATCGGCGTTCAGATCACGAACGACATCCTGGACGAAGCCATGGAAGTGTTCATACGCGCCTCGCGCAGCTACTTCGGCGTTTCGGGCGATTCGATGGTGGCGATCTTCACTGCCGGCGGCGATCTGATCAACGCCTCCTGCGGCACCTACCTCCACGCCATCATTCAGCCCATCATCATCAAGTTCATCCTGAAGTACTACCAGGAAAACCCCGGCATTCGCGAAGGCGACATCTGGTACACGAACGACGCCCTCTACGGCGGCATCCACAATCCCGATCAAGTCGCCCTGATGCCGATTTTCCACGAAGGCCGCCTCATCGCCTGGGCTTCGGCCGCCCTCCACACCACCGAAACCGGCGCGATCGAGCCCGGCGGCATGCCCGTCAGCGCCCGCTCCCGCTTCGAGGAGGGACTCAATCTTCCTCCCATCAAAATCGGTGAAAACTACGAGCTCCGGAACGATTTTCTCGAGTTCTACTCCGTCTACGGTCTCCGCGCCCCGGCGATGTTCATCTCCGACCTGCGCGCCCGCTGCACCACCGCCGACCGCGTGCGCATCCGCCTGCTCGAATTGGTCGAGCGCCGCGGCCAGAAATTCGTCGTCGGCCTGCTGCGCAAGATGTGCGAAACCGCCGAAGCCGGCGCCCGCAAACGCATCAAGGCCCTCCCTGACGGCAAATTCCGCGCCGTCGTCTTCAACGACGCCATAGGCTGGACGCCCGCGCTGGTGCGTTCCTGCTATCTCACCCTCACGAAAAAGGGCGAAAACATCGTCTTCGATTTCCACGGCACTTCGCCCGAAAACGCCTCCTCCTACAACGTCCATGCGCAGGCGGTTGTCGGTCATCTGGCGAATTTCATGTACGAATATATTTTTCACGACCTGCCGATCTGCAGCTCCACCTTCGCCGCCATCGATTTCGTCTTTCCCGAAGGCATCATCCTCAATCCCGGCCCCACCGCCGCCACCAGTTGCTGCGTCTTCATCGGCATGCAGAACGCGCTGTGCCACGCATAGCGGCTTCGCCAAAATGACCTTTTGCAGTTCGGAGATGTGGCGCCAGGTGGCCGCGCCCCCGGGCAGCCAGCACACTTCCCAGATTTGCGCCGGCCATTCCCAGTGGAATCTCGCCGTCGCCGACATCCTTTCTTTCTCGCTCAACACACAGGGCCAGGGCGGCCGCTCCACCGCCGACGGCATGGACGCCTACGGCTTCGCCTGGTGCGCCTTCGGCCGCGCCCCCGATTCCGAGCAGGTGGAAAGCGAGTTGCCCGTTACCGTCACGCTTTCTCAGCACTGGAAGGATTCGAGCGGCCCCGGCCTCTATCGAGGCGGATCAGGCGGCGTGCAGCAGTGGATGATTCACAAGGTGCCCGCGCTCGTCTCCATGTGCATGGGCAATGGCAGCAAGGTCCCGCTCGGCCAGCCGCTCTTCGGCGGCTACGCCTCCTCGCCCATCCCCGGCATCAGCGTTCGCAAAGCCGACTTGCTCGAGGAAATGAAGAAGGGAAATTCCGAACTCACTCTCGATCTCCGCAACATCCTCGAAAGCGACACCATCCACGGCCAGTGGAACTACGAACTCATTGCGCGGACGCCCAAGCTCTATGACGAAGGCGATCTGCTCTTCGGATTCAGCGGCGGCGGGCCGGGCTACGGCGATCCGCTCGAACGCGATCCCGAAGCCGTTCTCGAGGATCTCCGCAAAAAAATCATTTCCGAAGGCACCGCGCGAAACATCTACCACGTCGCCTACGATCCCGAGCGGCTCCGCCTCGACGCCGAGGAAACCCGCCGCCTGCGCGACGAGGAGCGCCGCGCCAGAATCGCCCGCGGCAAAACCTACGACGAATTCCACCAGGAGTGGAGCAAGCAGAGCCCGCCGCAGGAAATTCTTCAGTGGTACGGCTCCTGGCCCGACGCCAAGTCCAGCGGCCCCGTTTTTCGCCCGTAATCGATGATGGAGAACCTCACGCCGCGGGAGATGCTGAAAGGCCTGTTGCAGGGCGCTCGTCCGCCGCGCCCGCTCTTCCTGCCAATTGTCTTCTCACTCGGCGCTCGCGTCGAAAACGTCCCGCTGCGCGCCTTCCTCTCGAATCCCACCAAAATTTTCAATTCGCTCCGCAGGATGCGAGCCCATCTGGGCGCCGACGGCGTCGCCTGCTATTTCGATTCGTATCTCGAAGCCGAAGCCCTCGGCGCCACGATCGACTGGGATGCCCGCGAATCCGCCGCGGCGCAAGCCCGCCCGTCGCCGCTAACCTGGCCCGAGCCCATCGAGAAGGGAACGCTGCCGGAAAGTCTCCTTTCGCCCGAGCAAGCCGTCCGCAGTGCCCGTGTCGCTGTCGCCGTCGAGGTGATTCGCCGCCTCAATGCCGTCCTGCGCGATGGCTCCATCCTCATCGCCGGCGTCACCGGCCCGTTCACCCTCGCCGCCCGCCTCACCGGTCTGGAAGGCGAGCCAGCGCTTCGCCACGAAGATGTGCCGCGCGAGGCATTGGAAATCGCGGCATCCCTCGTCACTCAACTCGCTTCATCTTTCGTCGAAGCCGGCGCGAACCTGATTCTCATTCAGGAAGATGATCTCCCGATCCTCTCCGCCGAGAGCTGCGACGATTGGGCGTCTCTTCTCGCCCCCACGCTGAATATCATTCGTTTCTATCAGGCGCTTCCCGTCCTCTACTTCGCCAGCCGATCGGCCGCCGCTGAAAACCGAAACATCATTTTTCAGCGACAGTGGGATTGCATCCTCTGCCCCTCGCTCGATGCGCTTCCCATCGGCCATTCCGAAGAACTCCCGGATTGGGCAAGCGCCCCCCGCGCGGTCGCCCTCCCGCTGGAAATGTTTCAAGCAGAGGGCACTGCCGAATTCTTCCCGCACGAATCATTGCTCCACGCCATACCCGCTCTCCGCCCCGCCATCCTGACCACAGCCGGCGATGTGCCCGCCGGCACCGACATGAAGCGCCTCTCGAAAGTCCTCGGAGAAATCCCCCGTGCCTTCTAATCCCGGGCCACGACCTGTCATCCTGAGCGAAAACTTGCCTCGGCCCGTCGCGACACCACCCGCTGTCATCCTGGGCGAAGCGAAGGACCCCGAAAGCGTTGAGGGAATGTCAGTCACGAAGCCAATGTTCTTTTGGTCGTTTCCTCCGCATCCGGTACGATTTCTCGAGCGGACACCGCCTGAAGGGCCCCAACGTCACCCTTGGCCCGTACGGCTGCCCGCGAGCACATATACATAAAGGATAGAGACCAGCAATTCACGCGCGATGGAAGCCAAGGCAAAAACGCCAGAGGCGAACAGCTGCACGGAAATCCCGACAGGGAAATCCGTCGTCCGCAACGTTCGCCTGCGCACCTCCGGCGCCTCTCTCGAGCGCCTCTCGGACGACGCCGTCCTGGTGCGCTCCGATGAGCCGCTAGGCCCCTATCCCAAAGTTCTCACCGACCGCCTCCTCCACTGGGCCAAAGTAGCCCCCGAGCGCACCTGCGTAGCCAAGCGCCAACCCGGCGGCGGCGACTGGCGCCGCTTGCCCTACGCGGAGGTTGCGTCGGCCATCACGCGAATCGGCCAAGCCCTTCTCGATCGAGGCCTCTCTTCCGACCGCCCGGTCGTCATCCTTTCCGAAAACGACATCGAGCACTACCTGCTCATGTTCGCCGGCCAGCACGTCGGCATTCCCACCGCGCATCTTTCGCCCGTCTATTCGCTCGGCTCGAGAGATTTCGCCGCGCTGCGCCACATCCTGAATCTCCTCACCCCCGGCCTCATCTTCGTTTCCGACGCCTCGCGCTACCGCCGCGCCATCGACGCCGTCGTCGAGAAGGACCTGGAACTCGTCGTCACCGATTCTCCGCCGCCCGGCCGCAACGCCACTCTCTTTTCCGATCTCGCGGCCACCGCGCCAACTGCCGCCGTCGATGTCGCTCATGCCGCAATCGATCCCGACAGTGTGGCAAAGTTGCTCTTCACCTCCGGCTCGACAGGCCTGCCCAAAGGCGTCATCAACACCCATCGAATGATCTGCTGCAATCAGCAACAGATCGCCCAGGTTTTCCGTTTCCTCGAAGACGAGCCGCCGATCCTGGTCGATTGGCTGCCGTGGAATCACACCTTCGGCGGCAACCACAACACCGGCATCGCGCTCTACAATGGCGGCAGCTTCTATATCGACGAAGGCAAGCCAGGCCCCAAATGGATCGCCGAGACGGTCCGCAATCTGCGCGAAATCTCCACCGCCGCCTATTTCAACGTTCCCAAAGGCTACGAGGACCTGCTGCCGCACCTGCGCGCCGACCGCCATCTCCGCAAAACGTTTTTCAGCCGCCTCCGTCTGCTCTTCTACGCCGGCGCCGGACTTTCGCAGCCCGTTTGGGACGCCTATCGCGCCCTCGCCCAGGAAGCCTGCGGCGAACGCGTCATCATGGTCACCGGCCTCGGCGCCACCGAAACCGCTCCCATGGCCATCCAGACCACCTGGGAAACCGAACAGGCCGGCGTCATCGGCATTCCCATTCCCGGCGTCGAAGCCAAGCTCGTCTCCCGCGGCGAAAAACTCGAAGTGCGCGTGCGCGGCCCGAACATCACGCTCGGCTATTGGCGCCAGCCCGCGCTCACCGAGCGCGCGTTTGATGAGGAAGGCTTCTACATCTTTGGCGACGCCGTCCGTTTCGTCGATCCGGAAGACGTGAACAAAGGCTTCCTCTTCGACGGCCGCCTCTCGGAAGATTTCAAGCTCTCCACCGGCACCTGGGTCAGCGTCGGCCCCTTGCGCGGGCGCATCCTCAGCCATTTTTCGCCCTACGTTCGCGACGTCGTCATCACCGGCCACGATCGCGACTTCGCAGGCATCCTCATCTTCGCCGACCTCGATGCGTGCGCCGCGCTCTGCCCCGATCTTCCGCCGGATGCGCCGATGGCCGTGATCCTGGCCCATCCGGCGGTGCGGGAACGTTTCCAATCATTGCTCGAAGATTTCGCTGCCGGTGCAACCGGCAGTTCCCGCCGCGTCGTGCGCGCGATTCTGCTCCACGAGCCGCCCTCGCTCGACGCCGGCGAAGTCACCGACAAAGGCTCGTTGAATCAGCGCAAGGTCCTCGAACGCCGCGCGGCGCTAGTCGAGGAACTGTATGCGCCGGAACCTTCCGCGCGAGTCTTGCGAATCCAGGGAGAATAAAGAATGGCAAAAGTCAGCGGCGGTCTTTATACCGCCTATCCGGATGCGTGGTTGCTCGACGGCGTCCGCACGCCCTTCGCCGATTACAACGGCGTCCTCGGCCTCGTTTCGCCCATTGATCTAGGCATCAAAGCCGCGCGCGCCCTCTTCGAGCGCACCGGCATCCCGCCCGCCGACGTCGGCACGGTGATCACCGGCAGCGTCGCGCAGGCCAGCTTCGACGCTTACCTCCTGCCGCGCCACATCGGCCTCTACTCCGGCGTTCCGATCGACCGGCCCGCGCTGCTCGTGCAGCGCGTCTGCGGCACCGGCTTCGAAGCCATCGCCCAGGCCGCCGACGCCATCGCTCTCGGCAAAATCGACCTCGGCCTCTGCGTCGGCGCCGAATCGATGAGCCGCAATCCCATCGCCGCCTATACGCATCGCGGCGGCTTCCGCCTCGGCCAGGTCGAATTCAAGGATTTCCTCTGGGAAGCGCTGCTCGATCCCTCTTGCGGGCTCACGATGGGAGGCACCGCCGAAAGTGTCGCCCGCCTCCAAAAGATCACCCGCGAAGACGCCGACCGTTTCGCCGAGACGAGCTTCGCCCGCGCCGTCGAAGCGCAGAAAAACGGCTTCCTCGCCGGCGAAATCGTTCCCCTGCGCGACGAAGTGTTCGCGCTCGAAGGCTACAAGCCCCGCGGCATCCGCTTGCCCAAGGGAACCGGCTCCCTCGAGGCCGACACCCATATCCGGCCCTCGCCTTACGAAGTTCTGGCAAAACTCCCGCCCGCCTTTGGCGGCGTGCAGACCGGAGGGAACAGTTCCGCCATTGTGGACGGCGCGGCTGCGGCGATGGTCGGCTCGGCCGCCGCGGCCAAGGACCACTCCGTCCAGCCGCTCGCGCGCATCGTCGCCGCAAGCGCCGTTGGCCTGGCTCCCGAGGTCATGGCCCTGGGTCCCGTTCCCGCCATCCGCAGACTTCTCGAAGGCGCCGGCCTTTCTCTCGACGCGATCGATCGCATCGAAATCAACGAAGCTTTCGCCGCGCAAACAATCGGTGTCGAACGCGAACTCGGCCTCGATCGGAACAAACTCAACGTGAACGGCGGCGCCATTGCCATCGGGCATCCGCTCGCCGCCACCGGCATACGCCTCGCCGTGACGCTCTCCCGCGAATTGCGCCGCGCGAATCTACGCTACGGCATTGCCTCCGCCTGCATCGGCGGAGGGCAGGGCATGGCCTTGCTGCTCGAAAATCCTCGCTGAGATGGTGACATGCTGACAAACCGCAAACAGATTCACGTGGAATTTGGCGATTGCGATCCGGGCGGAATCGTCTACTACCCTCGCTACTTCGAATACTGCGACGCCTGCACGAACGCCCTGTTCGCCCACGCCGGCTTGCCCATGCCCGGATCCCTGAGGAAATACAATTTCGCCGGCATCCCCCTCGTCGATGCCCACGCCCGCTATTTCATTCCTTCCCAGTTCGGCGACACGATCGTCATCGAATCCACCATCGCCGAATGGGGCCGCACCAGTTTCTCGGTCCATCACAAAGTTCTGAAAGGCGATGCCCTCGCCGCCGAAGTCCGCGAAAAACGAGTCTGGGTCGCCCGCACCTCCGACGACCCGGTCCGCTTCGCCGCCCAGCCCATCCCCCAGGAAGTGAAAGACAAATTCCTTGCGGATTCCTGTTAGGAACGCCCGCCCGACAGCACAAGCAGCGGGCACCACTAAGCCGCATTTCTCGCCACTCGCCACTCGCACCGTTCCGCGGCAGCCACGGTCGGTGTTTTCCCGACCGTGGGCCCCTGCTCGGGAGAAATCCAGGCTAACCCCGGTGCTTTCCACACGGTCCAAGCCCGGAAACGTGGCGTCGAAGATAGACAAATATGCGCTCCCTGTCGTAACCTCCATCCCGAGATGAAAAACGGCCTTACGCTTCGAAATTGCCATCCTGTGAACCCCGGATGCCCGCATTGATTTCGACTCCTCACGAGGTCAGACGATGATCCAATTCAAAGTGAACGGACAGGACCACTCGTTCAACGGCAGCCCGGATATGCCGCTGCTGTGGTACCTGCGTGACGAGCTGCAGCTCACCGGCGCGAAATTCGGCTGTGGCGTAGGGCTTTGCGGTGCGTGCACGGTTCACATCGACGGCGAGGCAATTCGGTCGTGCACGACCTCCATGAATGAGGTCGCCGGTAAAGCGGTCACGACGATCGAGGGGCTGTCGCAGAACGGTCTGCATCCGGTCCAGAAGGCCTGGATGCAGTACGAGGTCCCGCAGTGCGGCTACTGTCAGGCGGGACAGATCATGCAGGCGGTCGCCCTCTTGAAGACCCACAAGAAGCCGACCGACAGGGACATCGACGACGCCATGGCGGGAAATATTTGCCGATGCGGCACCTACCAGCGAATTCGCGCGGCGATCAAGGCGGCCGCAGAGGAGACGTGCATGAGCGCGATCGAAAATGTAAGTCGTCGCGGTTTCTTGAAGGGAATGGTTTCGGCCGCCGGGCTCGTCCTCAGCGTGCGATATTTGCCGCTGTCATCGTGGGCCGGCGAGCTTCCCCACGACACGCATGCGGACCTCGCCACATTGCATCCCAGCATGTTTCTCGGCATCGATACCGACGGAACTGCCTGGATCATCGCTTCCCGCTCCGAGATGGGCACCCTGATTCGCACCAGCCTGCCGCTCGTCGTTGCCGACGAGCTGGACGCGGACTGGAAGCGCGTGCGGATCGAGCAGGCGATCGGCGATCCGCGTTACGGCTCCCAGGATACCGACGGTTCGCACTCCGTCCGCAGCTTCTTCGACGTGATGCGCCAGGCCGGGGCCACCGCGCGATCCATGCTGGTTCAGGCGGCTGCCGAGCGCTGGGGCGTTCCCGTTGCCGAGTGCGAAACCGATCTTCACGTCGTCGTTCACCGCGGGACGAATCGCAAGCTCGGCTACGGGGAACTCGCGAGCGCCGCGGCGAAGCTGCCCGTGCCGAAAAAGGAAGACCTGAAGTTCAAGCCGAAGAGCGCGTGGCGATACGTCGGGAAGGGCTGGCCGAGCTACGACCTCGAAGCCATCTGCACCGGCAAAGCCGTCTACGGCATGGACGCGCGGCTCGACGGCATGGTCTACGCCTCGATCGAGCGCCCGCCCGTGCTCGGCGGCAAGGTGAAATCCTACGACGACAAGGACGTCCTGAAAGTCCCGGGCGTGCGCCAGACCGTTCCGATCGATCCCTTTCAGCCCCCTCCGGGTTTTCAACCGCTCGGCGGCATCGCCGTGATTGCCGACAACACCTGGGCCGCCTTTCAAGGCCGCCAGAAACTCAACATCGTTTGGGACAACGGGCCGAACGAAACCTACAACTCCGGCCCATACCAGAAAACCTTGCGGGAAACCGCCCACAAACCCTGCTTGGTCGTTCGTAACGAAGGGGACGTGGACGCCGCCTTCGCAAAAGGCGGGAAGTTGGTCGAGGCGGATTATTACGTCCCGCTGCTCGCGCACGCCGCCATGGAGCCGCTGGTCGCCGTGGCGGAGTTCAAGGACGGCAAGGTGACCGCGTGGGCGCCAACGCAGAATCCGCAGGCCGTGCAGGACATCATCGCGAGCCAGCTCGGTATCGCCAAGGACGACGTGATTTGCCACGTAACCCTCCTCGGCGGCGGATTCGGGCGCAAGTCCATGCCGGATTCGGTCGCCGAGGCAGCCGTGCTCTCGAAGAAAGTCGGCCGTCCCGTCAAGGTCGTCTGGAGCCGGGAGGACGACACCAAATTCGACTACTACAACGCGGTCGCGGCCATGTACATGAAAGCGTCGCTCGACGAAGCCGGCAGGCCGACCGCGTGGTTGCAGCGTTCGGTCTTTCCGCCCATCGCTTCGCTCTTCGACGTCAACGGGGTTTACGGCGGCCCGGGCGTCATGGGACACGGCTGGGTTGATATTCCCTACGACCTGCCGAACCTTCGCGTGGAAAACGGCCCGGCACACGCCCATGTCCGCATCGGCTGGCTGCGTTCGGTGGCCAATATCTACCAGGCGTTCGCCATCCAATGCTTCAGCGACGAGCTCGCGCATCTGACTCATCGCGATCCGGTCGAACACCTGCTCGATCTCATCGGCAAGCCCCGCATCGTCGATCTGAAGAACACGAAATATCCCAATTACGGCGCCTCCCCCGAGGAGTATCCGCTCGATACGGGCCGCTTGCGTCGCGTCATCGAAATGGCCGCGGAGAAGTCCGGCTGGGGCAAGCGGAAACTCGGCAAGGGATCGGGGCTGGGCATCGCCGCGCATCGCAGTTTCCTCACCTACGTCGCCAGCGTCGTCGAGGTCGAGGTCGACGATCAAGGCACGGTCAGGATTCCTCGCGTGGATACGGTGGTGGACGCCGGACTCGTGGTGAATCCGGCAGCGCTTCGCGCGCAGTTCGAGGGCGCGGCGGTCTTCGGTACCAGCATCGTGCGCAGCGGTGAAATCACCGCGACAAATGGCGCCATCAATCAATCGAACTTTCAGGATTACCCGGTGACGCGAATCAACCAGGCGCCTTACCACACCAACGTCCACATCGTGGATACCGACGCCCCGCCCGCCGGCGTCGGCGAACCCGGCGTGCCACCCTTCATCGCCGCCTTCTGCAACGCCATCCATGCCGCAACCGGCAAGCGTATCCGGGAACTGCCGATGAGCAAGTACAACCTGAGCTGAGATCCCTGACGCGTTGCTGCCGCGAAGAGTCTGTTGCCTGCGTGGCGATGGATTTTGCGGAAGCTCACCGTGCCGAGCGATCGCAGATCTCGGGGACCAGATGTCCCAACCATGCGCTCAGCTCCTCGCGCACTTTCCGGAAGACCGCGAGCTGCCGGTCCGCGGGAGCGGCGGCGGGATCCTCGAAATCGTGGTGGAACTGGCGGGCATGGCCGGGGAAGACGGGGCAGGATTCCTTGGCGCTGTCGCACACGGTGATTACGGAATCGAAGAGCTGGCCGCGGAATTCGTCGACGGATTTCGAGCGATGGGCGGAAATGTCGATGCCGAGTTCGGCCATCGCGGCGACGGCGTTGGGATGGAGGCTCGCCGGGCGCGTGCCGGCGCTGAAGATTTCCAGAACGATCTCCGGCCATCGAGCGCAGCAGGCCCTCGGCCATCTGACTGCGCGCCGAATTTCCGGTGCACAAAATCAAGACTCGCCTTTTCGGGTTCATGCCTTGCCCACCGGGCCGCAAATCGGGACCGTAACGCTGCCGCCTGTCGGCACTCCAAAATAGCGGCGCTGGAAATAGAGCGAAACGTTCACCAGGCCGATCAGCGCGGGCACCTCGACCAGCGGCCCGATCACGGCGGCGAACGCCGCGCCCGAGTTGATGCCGAAGACGGCGACGGCAACGGCGATGGCCAGCTCGAAATTGTTGCTCGCCGCGGTGAAGGAGAGCGTAGCGGTCTGCGAATAGTCGGCGCCGAGTTTGCGTCCCATGTAGAACGAAACCAGGAACATCACCACGAAATAGATCAGAAGCGGCACGGCGATACGCAGCACGTCGAGCGGCAGCCGCACGATGTATCCGCCCTTCAGCGAGAACATCACCACGATCGTGAAGAGCAGCGCGACCAGCGTCACCGGGCTGATGCGCGGGATGAAGTTCTTCTCGTACCATTCTTTTCCGCGCGCGCGCACCAGCACGAACCGCGTGATCATCCCCGCCACGAACGGAATGCCCAGGTAAATGGCGACGCTCTCGGCGATCTGGCCGATCGAAATATTCACGATCGCGCCATGAAGACCAAGCCACTGCGGCAGCACGCGTAACGAAAATCCACGCGTAAACCGAATAGAACAGCACCTGAAAAACGGAATTGAACGCCACCAGTCCCGCCGCGAATTGCGTGTCGCCCTTCGCCAGCTCGTTCCAGACGATCACCATCGCGATGCAACGAGCCAGGCCGATCATGATCAGCCCGGCCATGTATTCCGGGTAGTGGCGCAGGAACAGGATCGCCAGCGCGAACATCAGCACCGGCCCGATGACCCAGTTCTGGACTAGCGAAAGCCCCAGGATGCGCTTGTTCCGCAACACCTCGCCCAGCTCCTCGTAGCGCACCTTCGCCAGCGGCGGATACATCATCAGGATCAGTCCGACGGCGATCGGGATCGAAGTGGTGCCCACGCTGAAGCGGTCGAGGAAGGGAACGATTCCCGGCAATCCCCAGCCAGAGAACACGCCAACCGCCATGGCGGCGAAAATCCAGAACGTCAGGTATCGGTCGAGAAAACCGAGCCGAGAAGAGACCCCGGCGCTCATTTCGTCCTCCTGGACGGCCGATGGTGCAGTGCCGGCGTCTCGCCGGCCTTTTTCCGGCGCGGCGAGCGGCCGGCGGCCGCCACAGTGCACGCGCCGCGCTCGATAGCTTTTTCAAGCTTGCGGGAATCGCGCTCGAATTCGTCGGAACCGGCGAACGCCGCCTGCAGGAACGCAAGCAGCCGCCGCCGCGCCGCTTCGCCCTGTTCCGCCAGCCGGTAATACATCCGCTGGCCTTCGCGGCGGTCGAGCACCAGGCCGGAATGTTTCAGGTAGGCGAGATGCCGCGAAACGTTCGGCTGCGGCGAGTCGAGAACGTACTGGATGTCGCACACGCACAACTCGCCGTGGAGCAGAAGGTTGATCACGCGGAGGCGGGTGTGGTCTGCAAGGCCCTTGAAGAGCCGTTCGAGTTCTCTCATGACGGCCACCGGAACGTGCCAGAGAACATATTACCATACGCGTATAAGCTTATGTGCCTGTCCGTGTGTTCCCCGGCCTTGGACGCGGATTTCGCCGTGTGCGGTCCCTGTCAGTTCTGACAGTTCCCGAATTCGCCCCCGGCCCGCAACATGGAAACAAGGCAAAAGACGGGCCTGACGGGACACGGCAGGCCAGCGAAAAACCCGCAGGGTGTTCTGGCCGAGTTGGCTTCGTTCCCCACGCAATGAATGTCCCGAGCCCTTGCTCGAGAGGGAGCGAAATACAAGCCTGAGGAGAAAGCCCATGAACAAGTACCTCATGGAGCTGATCGGAACGTTCTTTCTGGTGTTAACGGTTGGCCTGACGGTGATCGCCGCGCCGAGCGGCGTCATCGCGCCGCTCGCGATCGGTTCGGCGCTGATGATCATGGTGTATGCCGGCGGACACATTTCCGGCGGGCACTACAATCCCGCCGTCAGTCTGGGAGTGTGGATGCGCGGGAATCTTGCCACAAAGGACCTGGCGCCCTACTGGATTTCGCAACTGCTTGGCGGGTTGCTCGCCGCCGGCGCGGTCGCCTTTCTGAGGTTGGGCGTGCCGGTTTCGGCGCTGGCGCCGGCCGTGCTGCCAACGCTCATTGCTGAATTCCTGTTCACGTTCGCCCTGGTGTTCGTCGTGCTCAGTACGGCCACGGCCAAGGCCAATGCGGGCAATTCCTTCTTCGGCCTGGCCATCGGCTTCACGGTGATGGTCGGCGCGTTCGCCGTCGGCGATATTTCCGGCGCGGCGTTCAACCCCGCCGTGGTGCTGGGTATTTCCGTGCTGGGCCTGCTGAGCTGGTCCAGCATCTGGATGTACCTGTTCTCGGAACTGCTGGCCGGCGTGGCGGCAGCGGCGGCTTTCCAGTTCATCAACATGGAAATGGCGCCAATCAAGATGTTGACCAGGGAAGAGGGGCACGAGGCCCCGCGCTGGAAGATCAAGGCCGGATGAGGGGGAAAAGTTTCGGGCCCCGGTGCATTGCATCGGGGATTTCCCTGGGCCAGCACACCGGACCCGATTGCCCGCAGCGCTCCTCCGGGCGCAGAAAGGCCGGCTTTCCTCGGAAAGCCGGCCTTTTTATTTCATCGGTTTCAGGCGTCCGCTTCAGCGCCCGGTGCCGGAATACCCAGAGGCGTGGATTCCAAGGGATCCGGCAATTGGAGATCGGGCATGGGGCGAGCGGAGAAAAGGTAGTGGCAGGGTTTTGCGAGCCAGCGCGCCCAGCGCGCTGACCGCGCGACGCGCGCGCTATCGGTGGCGATGCCGGTGTTGGCGTACATCTGCCGATAGAGTTTCGAAACGAGCACGAAGGCCAGGCGGCCGCGGGCCGAACGGATGAAATTCGAGCGCTTCCAGATGCGCGGCAGGCTGTAGAAACGGTCCCAGACTTTCTGCGTGCGCTGGCGAATCTCATCGGCCGACATCGCCGGATGCGGGCAATAGAGCTTCGGGCGCAGCGCCTGCGGGATCAGCCAGTGGCGCGTGAGCGGAATGCCGCCGATGTGCTGCGGCGCGATGCCCATCATCTTTTCCCATTTCGCGAAATCGACGGTGCCCGGGAACGGCGTGAGCATCACGAATTGCGCGAACGTGACGCCGGCGCGCTGGGCGACGGCCACGGTGGCGTCGAACGTGTCCGGCCGGTCGCTCGGCAAGCCGAAGATGAACGAGCCGAGCACGTGCACGCCGTGGCGGCGAAACGTCTGCAGGCGCTCGACCAGATTGTCTCCGGCGAGATTGAAATCCTTGTAGACGTCCTTCAGCCCTTCCGGCGTGACCGATTCGACGCCGACGAGCGCGCCCTTGATGTTCGCCTTGCGCATCGCGTCGAGAAACGAGGGATCCTCGGCCGCTTCCATCGTGATTTGCGTGAAGAAGATGGTGTCCGAGGGAAGCTGGGCGAGGCGGTCCATCAGGTCGAAACGCTCGGCGCGGATGGCGCTCAGCTCCTCGATGCGCGGAATATTGTTCTGCCGCTGGGCGAGTTCGATGTCCTTGAGCGTTACCGGATAGAAATTATCGTCGGCGAGCGCGATGAAGCGGAAGCCGCAGCCGGCGCAACTGGACGATCTCCTCGATGACCGCGTCGGACGCGCGTTGCCGCGGGCGCTGGCCGTCGGTGCGCCAGACCGAGCAGAACGAGCAATGCTTCGGGCAGCCGCGCACGGTCTGCACCGAAGCCCACATATAGCGGTCGCGGGGAACAAGATCCCAGCGTGCGGGCGCGAAATCGGACGCCTCGACGCGGCCGCCGAAGTAGATCGGCTGCGGCGCGCTCTTGGCGCAGTCGGCGAGCGCCGTGGCCCAGACGACGGTCGCCATCGCCCTTGACGACGGCGTGCGCGCCGCCGAGCTGCTGCGCCTCCTCCGAGTAGAGCGTGGCGTGGATTCCGCCGAAGACGACCCAGGCGCCGCGCTCGCGGGCCATCTTCCCGATCTCGTAGCCGCGCAGCGCGTTCCCGGTGTGAATGCCGATGCCGACGACATCGCCCGGCCCGATGCTCTCCGGCGTCACCTGACTGATCGTTTCATCAACGATCAGCGGATCGCCATAAAAGCGCGGCGTGGCGCTGGCAAGCACGTAGAGCCACCGCGGAGTGATGACAGCGGTGCCGAAAGACACGTGGCTGGGATTGACGAGATGGACCTTCATACAGTGACCGGCAGCCGCTCTTTCTGCCAGGTCGCCAGGAGGTACACTTTCCCGCTGATCGGGGAGGCGTAGATGTAGTAGACGGACGCGTCATCGTGAACTTCGTAGAAAGATTGCCGGCGCGGATCCTGGCGAATGGTGGACCCATCGGCCAGAAGTGTGCGCAACCTCTCGACGGTTTCAAAAGAATGCTTGCGCGGATCCTCGATCCGGCAATTCGGATCCCAATGCAGCTTCGTCATGATCCTACCCCGCAGGATTGCTTTCGCCACTTGTTTGAGATACGAGGCCACGGCTGAGAAAGTTTCCTGTGGATTCCCCGTTCTACCCGCAGGCGCCTCGTAAAGTTTGATCGTTCTGCAGCCCCAGAAGTTGCACGAATCTTCGCGATCGTTGTGAGTGGTCTCTAAATACGATCGATGCGCCGCGCGGTTCCCGCGGTGGGGATAACCGTTCAGGGGGCGATTCCGGCCGTGTGGGGTGTTCGAAGGAACCGGCGGAAACGCAGTCGGGAGCGGGAGGACATCGGCTGGCACCATCCGTGGGCTGGCATTTCCTTCAGCCTGCCGTTGCCGCCCACGCCCATGCTCTCTTATAATCAGTCGAGGCTCCGCTCCCAACTATAACCCGTGCGGGGCGTGCGTGGGAAATTCCTTTATGACAGATGCCGCTGCTAAAATCCGATCGAAACTCGAAGAGGAAATCAAACTCATCGAACTCGAGCTGAATACCGAGCTGCCGAAAGAACTGATGAAGGCCCGCGCGCATGGCGACTTGTCGGAAAACGCCGAATACAAGTACGCCAAGGAGCGCCAGGGCTTCCTTTCGGCGCGGCTGGGCCAGTTGAAGAGGCGGTTGGGCGATATCTCGATGCTCAAGCTGGACAATCTGCCGCGCGACCGCGCCGCTTACGGCTCCCGCGTCAAGCTGATCGACCTCAAGAGCCAGGTCGAGGTGGAATACACGCTGGTGACCGCCGAGGAATCCGACGTCGCGAAGGGAATGATCTCCACCAGCTCGCCGATCGGCAAGGCGCTGCTCGGCCGCCAGGCCGGCGACGAGGTGAAGGTGCAAACGCCGGCGGGCATCAAGGAATTCGAAATCGTGAAGCTGCTCACGATCTACGAGATTGGCTGAGCCGCGTCGGCTCGGCCGCTCCCTTATGGCTTCCCGTTCCATCGGCGGCGCTTTGCGCCGCATCCCGGATGCCGTCGTACGCGTGGTGGCGCGGACGCGCGTTCATCCCAACATGCTCAGCGCCTTCGGGCTGGCGCTGAATCTCTCGGCGACGGTTTCCTTCGCCACCGGGCGTTTCGCTTCGGCCGCCGTGGCGATGCTGGCCGCCGGGTTCATGGACTGGCTCGACGGCGCGGTGGCGCGCGAGCAGGGCCGCGCGTCGGCCTTCGGTGAATTTCTCGACTCCTCCGTCGACTGCTATTCCGACCTCGTTCTGTTCGTCGGCCTGCTCGTTTACTACGCGCGGGTGAACCGCTTCATCTACGCCGTGCTGGTGTGCGTGGCGATGGCGGGAACGGTGATGATCGGCTACACGCGGGCGCGCTCGGACTCGCTCGTCGCCCACGGCGACAAGGAGCCGGTCGGCGGCCTCGATCGCGGCTTCTGGGAGCGGCCCGAGCGGCTCGGCCTGATGATTCTGGGCGCGTTGACGAACCGCATGGCGCCGGTGCTCTGGCTGCTGGCGATCGGGCCGAATCTGAGCGTGGTCGCGACGATCCTTCGTGCCCGGCGCAAGATCCACCTGCTGGCCGACCGCCAGCGCGCCCAGAACGGACAAGCCCGAAACACCCGAAACAGTCCGCAGCCGCTAGCCCCTCCCATCGTCCAATCTTTGGTAGCCACGGCCGGTGCTTTCCCGCCGTGGGCCTTTGCCCGCGTGAGATTGAAAGGCATCCCTCGGCAATCAGCCAAGCGAAGTTTCCCGGGCGCAACTTTTCCAGTCGGGGTAAGATTTCCCTTTGAGCGGGCGCGCCAACCGCGCTTTGCCGGGCGCATCGCGGTGCGCAGCGGGACGGACAAGCGGCGCCCGATTCTCCAACAGGATTCAAGGCGAAGGAGTCTCTTTGCGACCAGCTCTGGTGGTGCACGGTGGTGCGTGGGACATTCCCGGCGTTGCGGTCGAGGCCTGCCGCGCCGGCTGCCGGCGCGCGCTCGAGGCGGGCCACCAGGTGCTCGACGCCGGCGGCGCGGCGATGGATGCGGTGGAAGCGGCGATCGTCGAGCTCGAAGACGATCCTATTTTCGACGCCGGCTTCGGCTCGCATCTGAATCTGCGTGGGCGTGTGCAGCTCGACGCGATCCTGATGGACGGCGCGACGCTCGACGCCGGAGCCGTGGCCGCGGTCGAGCGCGTCCGCAACCCCATTCGCCTCGCGCGGCGCGTGCTCGACGCGAGCCGCCACGTGCTGCTGGTCGGCGAGGGAGCCGAGGAGTTCGCTCGCGAACAGGGCATGCCGCTCTGCCGGCCCGAAGATCTGGTCACCGAGTCGCAACAAGCGGCCTGGCAGGTCTGCCGCGAGGCGGGGCACTCTTCGGCCGCGCATTTCGCCCGCGAGCACGGCACGGTCGGCGCGGTCGCCATCGACGCTTCCGGGCGCATCGCCGCGGGAACATCGACCGGAGGCACCTGCTGCAAATATCCGGGCCGCGTGGGCGATTCGCCGCTCATCGGCTGCGGCTGCTACGCCGATGACGAAGCCGGCGGCGCGTCCTCGACCGGCTGGGGCGAGGCGATCATGAAAATCGTGATGGCCAAAACGGCGATCGACTGGCTGCGGGACGGACAGGAACCGCAGGAAGTGGCCGACCGCGCGATCCGCCTGCTCGGCGACCGCGTCCACGGCACCGGCGGCCTGATCCTCGTCAATCGACAGGGCCGCATCGGCGCCAGCTTCTCGACGCCCAGCATGTCCTTCGGCTATCGCAACGCGAGCGGCGAATTCGTCCTCTTCCCGTAACGAATCCTTCTTCCCTTAACGATCACTTGGAAAAGGGCTTACAAGGCAACGCGCACGGATTCTTCAGGGTGTCACAGGCTGCCACAGCGAGTGACGGGCGCCGAAATCCGATGGAACGGGCGTAACCATTAAGTCCTGTTTTCTCCGTGAGTTTCTTGCCAAGCGCGGCTTTCTGTAGAGGGTGTCACATGGCTCGGTTAACCGGGACACGTTGTCGACCTGAAGGAGCGGTAAGTCACCATTTGTCAACAAGTTGTCTTTTTCTAACCGGGACATTTTTGACCTTTTTCCAGCCGGGATGGGAAATGGGGGGCCGAAAGAGGAAATCGGGATGGATGCTCGGGCGCGTCAGCTTATCGCGAGAGCAATGGGCGAGGGAAGGACACGGTCTACGTGGACTGGCATGAGATAATGCGCAGCGCCGCTGTTCCTGCGCGGCGAACCCAGCCGCGAACAGGGAGCTTTCATGGTCTTCGAAACACGGATGCTTTGCGCGGCGGCGGGCGCCGCGTTCCTGTCTTGCGCGCTGGCCCTGGTGCCGGTTCCCGCGCGCGCGCAAACCTCCCTCACCGGCCGGATCGATCGGATTTTCTCGGCAGTCACTTCCGCGCACGAGCCCGGGCTCGCCGTGCTGGTGCGCAAGGACGGACGCACGGTGTTCGCGCGCGGCTATGGATCGAGGGACCTGCGCTCGGGACTGCCCATAGACGAGCACACGAATTTCCGGCTGGCGTCGGACACGAAGCAGTTCACCGCGATGGCCGTGATGCTGCTCGTACACGACGGAAAGCTGCGCTACGACGAGCCGCTAACCGAAATCTTCCCGAAGTTTCCCGCCTACGGCCGCCGGATCACGATTCGCAATTTGCTGAACCACACCTCCGGCCTCGCGGACTATGAAGACCTGATGGACAAAAAATACGCCGGCCTTTCCTGGGAACAGATTCCGCAGATGCACGACGCCGGCGTGCTGGCCTTGATGGAGCAGCAGACAGGCACGCAATTTCCGCCGGGCTCGAACTGGAAATACAGCAATTCGGGATATTGCGTTCTGGCGATGGTCGTTCAGAAAGTGTCGGGAATGCCGTTCGCCGAGTTCCTGCGCCGGCGCATTTTCCAGCCGCTCGCCATGCGAAATACCGTGGCGTACGAATACGGGCAAAATCAGGTGACGAACCGCGCCTACGGTTACACCCACGATGCCGGCGTCTGGCTGGAAACGGACCAGAGCCCGACCTCGGCTACGCTGGGCGACGGTGGCGTTTACTCCTCGCTCGACGATCTCGCGAAATGGGACGACGCGCTGCGCAATCACACTCTGCTCAGCGCGCGCGAGATGCGCCCGGCGATTACGCCAGTCGTGCTTCCGGCGGACGCGAAGCTTCCCGTCACTGAGCCGGACGGTTCACCGGCTTCCTATGGATTCGGCTGGTTTCTGAATCCGTATCGCGGGCACGCGCGGATGTGGCATTACGGCGAGTCGATCGGTTTTCGCTCGGCCATCGAGCGGTTCACCAAGGACAACCTGACCATCATCGTGCTCCAGAATCGCAGCGACCTCGATCCCGCCAAGCTCGCCCTCAAAGTCGCTGATCTCTTTTTCCCGCAGCAGCAGTGAACACTCAGGCATGGGATTTTGTCTTTCCTGGAAATGCCGCCAGCGGCGCCGAGGTGTGGCTGGCGAATTGTCACTTCCGCGTCCGGTGAAGGACGACGGCGCTACATGGCTTGCTGTGCGGAATGGGAGAAAAAGCGCACAGGCAAGAATGCCTGTGCTACTGGGGGCGGTCGAGCGCGAGGAGAGTTTGGCTCGATGGAGGCGGGCGAGCAATCGGGTGAGCACTGCCGGATTAGGGCTGTGCGCCCGTGGCGGCGATGCGGTTGAGGCGGCCTTTTACCATGCGCCAGAGTTCGACCAAGTACTCTTCGAGTTCGCGGAGGCGGAAGAGGCGGCAGAGGGCGACTAGGACGACGACGCCTAGCGACGTGACGATCACCAGATCGGTGAACGCTCCGCCGATCGTGTTCCACGGCACCCAGCGGCCCAGGCGCTCCATCACCGGATAGCAGATCGCCGCCATCACGATCGAAACTCCGCAGACTTTCAGGAAAAACTGAACGAGGTCGCCGATCTGCTGGTTCTTCGTGCGCCGCACCAGCATGACGAAGAGCACGAGCGAATAGGCGGAGATGCCGATGGAACTGGCGAGCGCGAGGCCGGTGTAATGCATGTGGTGAGAGAGCCACCAGTAGACGGGCAGGTTGAGGAATGTGAGCGCGGTGCCGACGATGGCGGGCGTGAGCGTGTCACGCGTGGCGTAGAAGCCGCGCGCCAGCAGGTTCTGCGCGCCCCAGGCGGCCAGGCCGAGTGAGAAAAAGATGAGCGTTTCCGCCGTGGCGCGAAGATCGAAGGCGTTCAGGCGCGTGTGGGTGAAGACCAGGTGGACGAGGGGAAGGCTCTGCGCCATGGTCAGCGCGGCGATCGGCACGAGCAGCAGCATCATCGCCTTCAAAGTGTGATTCAGCAGGCGATTCAACTCATCGAAGCGCTTTTCCGAATAGAGCTGCGCCAGCACCGGGAACGACGCCACGCCGATGGCCTGGCCGACGATTCCCAGCGGCACGCGCATCAGCGATTTCGAATAGGAAAGCCAGGTGATCGCTCCCGCCTGCAGGTAGGAGCCGAACCAGCGGATGATCCAGTCGTCGGTGAAGGAAACCGAAAGCGCGAGCATGATCGGAATGGTGAGCTTGAGGAAGAGGATGAATCCCGGATGGCGCAGATTCAGCCGAGGCCGGTAGTGCGCTCCGGCGCGGCGCGCGCCCCAGATTTGCAGCAGCAGGTTTCCGAGCAGCGCTCCCACGACAACGCCCACCGAAAAGCCGACAATGCCGATGCGCGGCGCGAGCAGAATGCCGGCGGCGATGATGGAGATGTTGTAGATGATCGGGGCGAGCGAGGGGACCAGGAACTGTCCGCGGACGTATTGCACCGCCGACAGGATGCCGCCCAGGTAGAAGCAGAACTGAGCGGGCAGCATGATGCGCGTGAGAAAAACCAGCAGCTCGCGCTGGCTGCCGTGAAAGCCCGGCGCGATCGCCGTGACCAGCGGACGGGCGAAGAATTCGGCGACGATGACCAGAACAACGAGCACCAGGCCCATGAACGTCGCCACGGTCGAAAAGACGCTCCAGCCTTCTTCCTCCCTGCCCTCGGCGGCGTATTTCGTGAAGACGGGGATGAAGGTGAGGCTGAGCGCGCCGCCGGCCACCAGATAGTTCAGGAAATCGGGCAGGGTGAAGGCGGCGAAATAGGCGTCGGTCGAGCCGTTCGAGCCGATCTCGTGCGCCACGGCCCATTGCCGCAGGAAGCCCAGAAACCGGCTGGCGATGATGGTCGCCATCACGATGGCGGTCGAGACCACGATCTGGCGGTTCAGGCTTCTCTGGCGGCTCTCTGCCAACAGATTCCTTTCCGGACGCGGCCCTTTCCGGACGTCCGCGGCACAGGCACCGATACTCCCGGGAACATTACCACGGAGGTCGCGGAGGGGGCACGGAGTTCCACGGAGGCGTTCAAGGAAATACAGACTAGAATGCCGGAAGTGGGCCTTGGCGTTCGGAGAGGGTGGCGATGAAGGATGCCGAGTGCAAATTTTGCGCGGTGGCGCGCAAGGAACTGGAAACGAGCGTGGTGTACGAGGATGATGGCGCGGTCGCGTTCCTCGATCACCGGCCGCTGTTTCCCGGCCATTGCCTGCTGGTTCCCCGCGATCATATCGAGACGCTCGACGATCTGCCACGCGAGCGCGTGGGCCCGTTTTTCGAGACGGTGCAGCGGCTGGCGCGCGCGGTGGAGCGCGCGATGAACGCCGAAGGAACCTTTGTCGCGCTCAATAACCGGGTCAGCCAGTCGGTGCCGCATTTGCACGTGCACGTGGTCCCGCGGCGCAAGGGCGACGGACTGCGGGGATTTTTCTGGCCTCGGTCGAAATATCCGGACGCGGCGGCGGAGCGCAAGGTGGCGGCGGCGATTCGGACGGCAATGGCGAAAGAGGGAGTTGGGCGATAGCCAAAGGCGGGCGACCGACCCGGTCGCCCCTACCAGGGTGGCGCCTGGCTGCGCAGCCTGCTTCAAGAGTCGGGAAACAGGCTCTGAAAGGGAGTATGCCATTCACACGGGCGCGATTGAGCTCGGCAAAGAGCGGGACAATGAGGATGGAATTCCCGCCCCCCGCATAGCTGCCTCAGGCAGCGCGAAACTCAGTGGGCTCCTCCTTGAGAGAGTCGCGCCCGCTTCCTTGAGTCCCCATGTTTTTCCCGGTCCGTTCCCGGCGACAGCCCCCCGGTTGCTGGGGGTGGGGCCGTGTGCTAGCATGCGATTCCTTCGGGCGAAGCCTTTCCTTCCCTGGGGGCTTGGCTCCCATCCGCGCCACGCCGCAAGTTTCGTGGCGCCTGTTTCCTGCGGCGCGGCACAGTAGGAACCGGTCCGATTGTGAAAACACGGACCGCCTCGCAACCGGCCAGGTTGTGGGGCGAACGTGCGGGCCGCACCGTCAGTCCAAAAGTCGTCGGCGCGGCACATGTGGTACCGACCAGATCGGGCCACGCCGCGAGTCAAAGATTCGGCGCGGCTCGAAATCCCCGGACTTTCGAGGTAGCCGATGAAAATCTACAAGACGGAGTCAATCAGAAACGTCGGCATTGTCGGCCACGGCGGCACGGGAAAGACGCAGCTTGTCTCCGCGTTGCTCTTTGCCGCCGGAGCGACCGATCGACTTGGCAAGACCGCCGAGGGCACGGCCCCGACGGACTGGGACGAGGAAGAGGTCGCGCGAAAAATCAGCGTGCAGACCGGCCTCGCCTACGCCGAATGGACACCCACGGGCGGGACCGAAGAGATCAAGATCAATTTCCTGGACACGCCCGGCTACAGCACCTTCCTCCATGAAACCGAAAGCGTCGCTGATCGCCGCCGACGCCGCGCTGATGCTGGTGGACGGCGGTGGCCGGCGTGCAGGTGGTGACGGAAAAAGTGTGGGATTACTGCGGCGAATACGGGCTGCCGCGCGCGTTCGTGGTGAACTGGATGGACCGCGAACTGGCCAATTTCGAGCCGCGCCTTGGAATCGATTGCAGGAAGTCTTCGGGCGCGGGGTGGTGCCGGTCGCAGCTTGCCGATCGGCGCGGAGAAGAGCTTCCGCGGCGTGGTGGATCTGGTGACGATGAAGGCCCACCTCTACGAGCCGGACGGCGGCGGCCGCGCCAAGGTGGAGGAGATTCCCGCCGAACTCGCCGAGGCGGCGAAGAATGCGCACGAGACGCTGGTCGAGATGGTCGCCGAGGGCGACGACGAGCTGATGGAGGAGTTTTTCGAGAAGGGCACGCTGCCCGTCGAAGACCTGAAGAAGGGCCTGCGGGAGGCGGTCGTGCGAGCAGCGGATGTTCCCGGTGCTGGCCTCGGCGGACTGCACAATATCGGCAGCGAATCGCTGCTGGATTTCCTGGCCGAAGCGTTTCCCGCATCCGGCGCGAGCGCGGTCCGGCAATCGCCTACAGCGAACCGAACCGGCAGGGAACAGAGGTCGAAGCGGCAGGGTGGCTGGACGAGGAGCCGATGTCCGTGTTCGTTTTCAAGACGCTGGCCGACCCCTTCGCCGGGCGGATCAGCTATTTCAAGGTGATGTCCGGCAGCTGGCAAGAACGACGCCGACGCTGGCGAATTTCAACGCGGCAACGACCGAACGCCTCCAGCACATTCAGGTGATGCAGGGAAAGACGGGCAGCGGCCGTGGCCGAACTGCACGCCGGCGACATCGGCGCGGTCGCGAAATTGAAGGAGACGCTCACCGGCGATACGCTGGGCGACAAGAGCGCGCCGCATCTTCTATCCCGCCGGCGCAGCTGCCCGAGCCCTCCATCACCTTCGCCATCGAAGCCAAGACGCGCGCCGACGAGGACAAGCATCGGCACGGCGATCCACCGGATGCTCGAAGAGGACCTGTCGCTGCGCTTCTCGCGCGACCCGCAGACCAAGGAGTTCCTGCTCTCCGGCTCCGGCCAGCAGCACATCGAGGTGGTGGTCTCGAAGCTGCGCAGGCGCTATCCACGTGGACGTCGACGCTCAAGCCGCCCAAGGTGCCCTATCGCGAGACGATCCGCGGCAAGGCCGACGCCGAAGGCAAGCACAAGAAGCAGACCGGCGGGCACGGCCAGTTCGGCGTGTGCCGGATCAAGATGGAGCCGCTGCCGCGCGGCGCGGGATTCGAGTTCGTCGACGACATTTTCGGCGGCGCGATCCCGAGGAACTACATTCCGGCGGTGGAAAAGGGAATTCGCGACGCCGCCGAGCGCGGCTACCTGGCCGGCTTTCCGGTGGTGGATTTCCGCGCGATCCTCTACGACGGCAAATATCACGACGTGGACTCCTCCGAAATGGCCTTCAAGATCGCCGGGTCGCTGGCGTTCAAGGAGGCCATGAAGCAGGCCAAGCCGGCGCTGCTCGAGCCGGTGATGAACGTCGAGATCTACGCCCCGGACCAGTATTCGGGCGACATCATGGGCGATCTCAGCTCGCGCCGCGGGCGCATCAGCGGCAGCGAGACGCGCGGGTCAGAACGTCGTGATCAAGGCGCAGGTGCCGCTCGCCGAGATGCTCAGCTACGCCACCGATCTGACGTCGATGACGCAGGGCCGGGCCAGCTTACTCGATGGAGTTTTCGCACTACGATTACGTTCCGCCGGAAATCGCCGAGAAGGTGATCGCGGCGGCGAAGGCCGCGCGGGAGGGGCAGCCGGTGGAGGAAGAGGCGTAGGAGAGCGGCCGAACCGGGCTGCCAAGAAACAAACCAAGAACATTAACACCCAGAGCACGGAGAGCACGGAGGGCCACGGAGGTTCTCCGCGAAACTCCATGTTCTGCGCGGTGAAACGGGTTTGGTTTGCTTGCCGGCGGGATGGGTGGCGGGCGAAGCCAAATTGGTGCTTGCGGCGCGGGGCGATTTCGAGGATCTTCGCACATCATGAAACCACCTAAAAAACAGAATTGGACGGATGCGACGCGGGCCATTCACGCCGGCGAATCGAAGCCGGGCGTGAGCGGGCCGGTGACGGCGCCGATCGTGCGCTCGTCGACCTTCACCTTTGCCGATACCGCGGAGATGAAGCGCTGGGCCGAGGGCCGCAGCTCGGCCTACATCTACACCCGGTACGGCAACCCGACGCTGACCATCGCCGAAGAGAAGCTGGCCGCGCTCGAGCATGGCGAGGCGGCGGTTGTTACGGCGTCGGGAATGGCAGCGATTTCGAGCGCGCTGCTGGCCGCGCTCGAAGCCGGCGACGAACTCATCGCCACGCGCCAGCTCTACGGCGGCACCTACCGCCTGATGCGCGATATCCTGCCGCGCATGGGTATCAAGGTCCATTTCGTCGAATCCGATCTCGCGGGCGCCGAGCGGCTCATCGGGCCGAAAACGAAGGCGCTCTACGTCGAAACGCCTACCAATCCCACGCTCCAACTGGTGGACATGGAGCAGGCGGTCCGGCTGGCGCGGCGGCACCGACTCACCTCGATCATCGACAATACGTTCGCCTCGCCGATTCTGCAGAAACCGCTCGAAGCGGGTTTCGACATGGCGGTTCACAGCACGACGAAGGCGCTCGGCGGGCATTCCGACCTGATCGGGGGAGCGGTGGTGGGGAGCCGCGAATGGGTGGGGCGCGCCCACACGATGGTGATCTATCTGGGCGGGTGCATGGATCCCGAGGCGGCTTACCTGCTGAGTCGCGGGATCAAGACGGTAGGCTTGCGCGTCGGGCGGCAGTGCGGGACGGCGCTCGAAGTGGCGCGGTACCTGGAGCGGCACCCGAAAGTGGCCCGGGTACATTATCCGGGGTTGCCGTCGCACCCGCAGCACCGGCTGGCGCGGCGGCAGATGCGCGGTTTCGGCTCGATGCTGGCGTTCGATCTGAAAGGCGGGCTGGGCGCGGCGCGGCGTTTCTGCGACCGGGTGCAGGTGTTCCTGCTGGCGGCGAGCCTGGGCGGGGTGGAGTCGCTGGTGGTGCTCCCGATCTACACCTCGCACTACAAGATGTCGCGAGCCGAATTGCGGGCGGCGGGCGTGGCGCCGGGGACGGTGCGCGTTTCGATCGGGCTCGAGGACGCTCGGGACCTGATTGCCGATCTGAAGCAGGCGCTCGCCTGACGCTGGCTATTTCTTCTTTTCTTCGCCGGAACGGCCGGGTTCGCCCGGCCTGGCATGGTGACGATCCCTGCCGGGATCCATAGTCCGTCTACGTTGACCGTTTCCCCACAGGCACTTAGAATGACCAAGGCGGAAAGTTGTAGAGGCGTAATCTCTTCAGAGGCGTAGTGTCCCGCAAGGCAGGGAGGCCGTCCTGAGCGTTCGCTTGGCGACGAAGCATTTGGACTGGAAGGGGATTGCCATTCTGGCACTGGTGGTGTCCCTGGCCGGTTGTGGCGGCGCGAGGCAGCATGCGGCGGTCCGGCCGCCGGCCAAGACGCCCCAGCCGCGCGCGGCCGTTTCCCTGAACAACCTTCCCCTGGCTCCGCCCGGCCCCCCTCCCCAAATGATTGCCCTGACCCGGCCCTACATCGACGTGCTGATCGACCAGGTGGAACGGGATTTCCGGCTGGGCGAAAAGGAATATCAGGCGGACGACCTTCCGGCGGCCAGGTCGCACTTCGATGCGGCCATTCAACGGCTGATGGCCTCGGGGATGAATTACAGCGTCGATCCGCGGCTCGAGCCGCTGATGGACCGGCTGATCAACACGATGCACGAGTACCAGCTGAAGACGGAGCAGGCGGGCATCGAGGCCCGCGGACAGCAGGTACCGGCCGAGCAGCAGGAAACGGGAGCACCCACCTCCCCGCTGGAGGAGATCGCCGCGGCGGCGAACCTGCCGGCCAATCCCGAAGTCGCGCAGAAGGCGGCCGCCGAGCTGCTGCACGTTCCCCACGACCTTCCCTTAACGGTGAATGAGCCCGTCCTCACCTTCCTGAACTTCTTCCAAACGCCGCGCGGACGGAAGATCATCGAGCACAGCCTGGCGCGTTCGGGCCGGTACATCGGCATGGTGCGGCAGGTGCTGAAGCAGGAGGGTCTGCCGCAGGACCTGATGTATCTGCCGCTGCCGGAAAGCGGATATCAGCCACGGGCGATGTCGCGGGTGGGCGCGCGGGGCCTGTGGCAGTTCATGCCCGGCACGGGGCGCCTGTACGGGCTGAAAATCAATCGCTGGGAAGATCAGCGCATGGACCCGGTGGATTCGACGCGCGCGGCGGCCGAGCACCTGCGCGATCTCTACGGTATTTTTCATGACTGGTATCTGGCGCTGGCCGCCTACGACGCGGGCTCGCTGACGGTGGCGCGGGCGATCGAGCGCACCGGCTACGCCGACTTCTGGCAGCTCTACCGCCTGAACGCCTTCCCGGTGGAAACGAAAAACTACGTGCCAATCATGCTGGCAATGACGCTGGTGGCGAAGGACCCGGGACTCTACGGCGTGGATGTCACCGATCCCGAAAAGCCGGTGAAGATGGATCCGTTCAAGCCCGGCCGCTCGGTCGATCTGCGACTGGTGGCGGACGCGGTCGGGGTGAAGCTCGACGTGCTCCGGGAAATGAATCCAGCGCTCTTTGGCGTGGTCACGCCGGACGATCCGAGTTTCGTGTTGAACGTGCCGGCGGGCGCGGAGAAGCAGTTGCTCGCGACGCTCCAGGCGATTCCTCCCTCGCGGTGGGTTGGCTGGCGGCTGCATCGCGTGACGGCCGACGACACGCTGGCTTCGGTGGCGGAGCACTATAAAGTGAAGCCGGCGGCTCTGGCCGCGGCCAACGATCTTTCGGCCGACGATTCGCTCGCGCCGGGCAAGCTGCTCCTGGTTCCGGCGCCGGTAATGCCGGCGATGATCTACTATCGCGTGCGGAGCGGCGACACGGTTGGCGGAATCGCCGGCCGCTACCACGTGTCGGTGGGCGATCTGCGCGTGTGGAATCATCTGCGGTCGAATCTGATTCGCGTGGGGCAGGTGCTGCGGATCCACACGCGCCAGGGAGTGCCGCGATTCGAGCGCGTCAGCAGCCGGCGCCGCGTCTCTTCCACTCCTCGCGCTTCCGGGTCTTCGCGCGCGGAGCGGGAAACGGGCGGCAGCGTTCGCATCGCACGCTCGGGCGATTCGCTTTGGTCGCTTTCGCGGCGCTATGGGGTGAGCATCGAGGCGCTGCGCAAAGCGAATCCTGAAATCGCCCGCGACGGCATCAAAATAGGCGAGCGCGTGGTGATTCCGAAGCGATAGGCCCGCACCAACCTGAGCGCCTCTCTAAATCCTTATATTTCTTCTACTTGAGTTTTCCCACTTCTCTGGTTCGCCGTTCCCGCGCCCGATTTACGAGTCGCTGAAGCTGTCCGGACCTTCCGGCTTGACAAAGTCTCAAAACTCCGTTTAGATGCGCGCGTGGCATCCCTCAGGCGCAAGGCGACCGGGGATCGTGCAGCGGAGGCAGCAAATGTCGTTCAACGAATTCGGTGAATGGGAACAAGAGATTGAAGCCCGCTTCGGCAGCGACGAGGACGAAGAGGCGAACTCCGAGGAAATCGGTGAGGGCAACCTCGAAGAGGAGCCCGAGGCCGAGGACGAAGATGTAATCGCGTCGGTTGAGGAAGTGGAAGTGGATACGATCGAAGTCGAGCCGAGCGTTCCGGTCGCAGCGCCGGCGCCGGCAGCACGCCCGGCGGCGCCGCGGCGTCCTAGCCCGCGCAAGGCGGCCCCGAAGGCCAAGGCGAAGCCGAAAGCCAAGGCCAAGGCCAAGCCCAAGGCAAAACCGAAGGCCAAAGCGAAGCCCAAGGCCAAAGCTAAAGCGAAGCCGAAGGCCAAGCCGAAAGCCAAGGCGAAGGCGAAGGCGAAGGCCAAGCCTGCCCGCAAGGCCGCGCGTCGGGGCGGAAGGCGGCGCTAGCCAGTCGCCGCTGCACGGTCCGCTAAATTCCATTCCAGTGACGTGGGTTCACACCGCTTCTCGCGGCAAGGGAGGGGTGTCGGCTCGTATCAAGCCGTCTTCAAGCTGACCTGAGCAACGCGGCCAACGATGACGTCGGCCAGGGAATCCACCGGCAGCACGACCGCCGGGAAGCCGGAATCGCGCGGTTGCAACACGAGCGATCCGTCGATCGATTCGGCGTAGCGGACCAGCAGGCCGGAATCGCGTTTCACGACGTAGATATTGCGCCGGCCGGAGCGATAGGACGCGAGCGAAATGGAATGGCGGTCGACGAGCAGCGTGACGCGGGCGCCGGCGCCGGGCCACATCGCCTCGGCTTCGGCGGCGTCGACCTGCAACGCGACGAACCGCGTCCAGCCCTTGCGCGCGGCCGGGACGGTGGCGCGGAGTCGATCGAGGAAGGCGCGGCGGAACTTCAGCATCTCTCGCACCTGTTCGCGCGTGATCACCGGGCTCGATGTCGCGGCCGCGTCGACCACGGGAACGTCGACGAATTCCTCGGCCGGGGCGGGCGGCACGGCGGCATGGCGCGCCAGATCGCGCGGATCGAGCAGATCGTAGAGCGTCATGCCGAGCGCCTTCAGCATGCGATCGAGCGCGCGCAGCTTGAGTCCGCGCTTGCGATTGATGAAGTTGGAGATGTGGGCCTGAGTGAAACCGGTCTTGCGGGCCAGCTCCATGCCTGTGAGTTCGCCGGCCGCGATGCGGCGGCGCAGTTCGCGACGCAACGCCTCTTGGAGTCCAACGAATCCCATAAAACCACGTTATAACGGATGGTTAAGGAAGGCAACTGCCCAGAATCGCGCGGACAACCCTTGCCCGTCCGGCCCCGCGCCGCTAGCATACCCCGCGATGGCAAGACGGGCACTTGCGTTCGAACATATCCGGCGGATGCGTGGCGGAGCGCAGCCGCAACTGATGCGCTGCGACGACGACGGCTACTACGTGGTGAAATTCCTCGACAATCCCCAGCATCCGCGCGTGCTGGCGAACGAATGGCTGGCGTGGCAGCTTGCCTCGAAGCTCGGCTTGCCTGTGCCACCCGCGGCGGTAGTGGACGTGCCCGAGGCGCTGGTCGAGCGCTCCGAAGATCTGGTGATTCAACTGGCGAGGAGCCGCAGGAAGCTGCGCGGGGGCGCGTATTTCGGGTCGCGGTATCCGGGCCACCCGGCCGAAATCGCCGTCTACGATTTCCTTCCCGACGAACTGCTGACGGAAGTCGAGAACCTCGACGATTTCCTGGGAATGCTGGTGTTCGACAAATGGACGTGCAACACGAACGGGCGCCAAGCGATCTTCTACCGGCCGGAGGGCGGTTCGCGTTACCGGGCGTTGATGATCGATCAGGGATTCTGTTTCAACGCCGGCGAATGGGATTTTCCCGATGCGCCGCTGCGCGGGCTTTACGCGCGCGTGCGCGTCTATCAGTCGGTGACCGGGATCGCGTCGTTCGAGAAGTGGCTCCATCGGCTGGAAAGCCAAATCAACGAAAGCGTGATGGATAAGATCGCCAGCGAAATTCCGCCCGAATGGTACAATTTCGACCAGGACGCTCTCTACCAACTGCTCGAACGGCTGCTGGTCCGTCGCCGGCGCGTGCGGGATCTGATCGTGGCTGCCAAAGACACCTATCGACAACCTTTTCCGAACTGGAAGTGAGCCATGCCTGAAACCGACTTGAACACGTACAGCTACTGGGTGGTTCGTTACACGCCGAATCTGGTGCGGGACGAATGGCTGAACGTCGGCGTGCTGCTGCTCGATGCCGGCCGCGGCCGGTTCGAAGCGCGTTTCATCGAGGAGAGCGGGGAGTTCGGGCGCGTGCGTAAGCTGCACCCGAATTCCGACGACACGGTGCTGCGCGCGCTCGAACGGCATTTCGACACGGTGGTGCGCGGCGCGGAGAACCCGTCGGCGTATCTCGCCAAGCTTGGCGATACGCTCTCGAACGTGGTGCAGCTCAGCCCGGAGCGCGGATTGCTGGGCAGCGATTTCGAAGCGGAACTCGACCGGCTCTATCAGCAGCACGTAGCTCCGCCGCGGCGCGTGGGAGCGGTGTCCCGGCTCGTCGCGAACTCGCGCGGGTGGATTCTGTCGCGTTTCGGCGAGGTGCTGCGCGGAGCGGGGCTGGCGGGCCGGTTCGACCGGCGTGTGAGCGTCCAGGAATATACCTTCAAGGGCGACCCGCTGAAGATCGACTACGCTTATCGGCGAAACGGCACGCGCGGATTCGTGCAGGCGCTTTCGCTCGAGCGGGACGCTTCACAGGCCAAGGTGCTCGCCTACACCGCCGAACGCATCCGGCAGCACGTCGCTTCCACCGAATTCACCGTGATCACCGAGGCTCCGCCCGCGGCCGATAACGAGCGTCACCAATTCGTCGCGCACCTGCTTGGCGAGCAGCGGATCGGGGTGGTGCCGGTCGGCCAGCTCGATCCGTGGGTGAACAACCTGCGCGCGCAATTGATTCAATAGAAGGATCCCGTCTCAACCGCGGACAAAGCGCCATTCACGGTTTTAGTAGCGCAGCCACTCCTGGCTGCGCCAAAGGAAATTGAGCCGAGCGCGCTTGCGGTGGGATTCGTGTCCATGGCTCGCGGGAAGTTGGTTCCTTTCCCCTTGCCGTTAAAAGAGCGCAGCCAGGAGTGGCTGCGCTACCGAAACCGGTGCGGAAGCCGCCGCAGTGCCGCCCCACTCCCCTGAACATACGCCGCCAATTTGACAAGGTAGGGGAAACGAAGTGCGCGCCCGGCGTGTAGTACCATCGTGGGGGACATGACGACGACAAACGACGGGTTCGCAATTCGGGCCGAGCGGGTATCGCGGCACTACAAAATCGGCGAAGCGGTCATTCGGGCGGTGGACGACGTGACGCTCGGGGTTGGGCGCGGGGAGTTCGTCGCGCTTCTGGGGACTTCGGGTTCGGGGAAATCGACGCTGCTCAATCTGCTCGCGGGACTCGATCGGCCGACGGCGGGCGAGATCTGGGTGGAATCGCGCGAACTGGGCGCGATGAGTTCGCTCGATCTGGCTCGTTACCGCAGCCGGACCGTGGGGATGGTCTTTCAGGCGTTCAATCTGCTCCCGCGGATGACGCTCGAGGAAAACGTCGAGCTGCCGCTGCGCCTGGCGGAAGTGGACCGGGCCGAGCGCGCGGCGCGGGTGAGGGAAGCGCTCGAGCGGGTTCATCTGGAAAAGCGAACGGCTCACCGGCCGGGCGAGCTTTCCGGCGGCGAGCAGCAACGCGCGGCGCTCGCGCGTGCGCTGGTGAACCGGCCGACGATCCTGCTGGCCGACGAGCCGACCGGAAATCTGGACAGCGCGACGGGTGAGGAGATCATGGAACTGCTGCGCGGATTCAACCAGTCGCTCGGGATGACGATCGTGATGGTGACGCACGAGCGGCCGCTCGCCGAGCGGTTCGCCGACCGCATCGTGACGCTCGGTGACGGGAAGCTATTGAGCGACGGGGTGAAACGATGAAGGCGCGCGACCTGGGCGAACTGGCGCTGCGCAACCTGCGGGAGGCGCTGCTACGCAATTCGCTGACTACGCTGGGCGTTGCGGTGGGTGTGGCGTCGCTGGTGGCGATGCTGTCGCTCGGCGTGGGGCTCGAGCAGTTCACCAATCAGCGGCTGGCTAGCTCCGGACTTTTCAATGCGATTTTCGTCGCGCCGCGAACAAATCTGGGCGAATTCGGGGAGGAGACGCGCGCGCCGGTGGAAAAACCGCGCGTGCTCGACGAGGCGGCGCGCGTGGAGATGGAACATCTCACAAACGTCGTCGGCGCCTACCCTCAGATCCGGTTCGTTACCGAACTCCGCTACGACAACATCCCCTATACCACCGCTGTCGCGGGGCTGCCGGAATCGGACCGCAACGATGGCGCGTTCGACGGGATGCAGGGGCGGTTCTTTTCGAGCCCGACGGCGGATGAAGCGATCCTGAATATCCGATTCGCTCGCGAGCTGTCGAAAGATCCCGCTTCGCTCCTCGGCAAGGATCTGGTGTTGCGCTACGCGGCGCGCGAATCGCTGAGCGCGCAAACGGCAGCGAGCGACGCCGGCACAGGCGCGGCGAGCGGCTCGGAAAGCGGATCGGCAAGCGGCGCGGGCGGCGCGATGCCGGGATTTTCCGTGGTGCCGCGGCAGAAAAAGCTGCAAATCGTCGGCATCGTCGAGCGCGAACCGGAGGCGGGTTTCGGAGGGTTCCGGCGCACGCCGGTGTACATTCCGCTTTCGGTGGCGCAGTCGCTCCAGGCCACGCAGATCAGCGATCTGCGGGAAGTGCTGCAGGGGCCGAGCGCGGGCGGCGGGCAGCGGTTCGAGAGCCTGACGGTGCGGGTGAAGCGCAGCGCGGACGTCGAAACCGTCGAGGGCGAGATCAAGAAGATGGGCTTCCGCACGTTTTCGCTGTTCGATACGTCGCGGAACCTGCGCCTGCTCTTCGCGCTGCTCGATCTGCTGCTGGGCATCTTCGGCAGCCTGGCGCTGGCCGTGGCTACGCTCGGCATCGTGAATACGCTGGTGATGGCGATTCTCGAGCGGCGGCGCGAAATCGGCGTGCTGAAGGCGCTCGGCGCGGCCGATAGCGACGTGAAGCAGATTTTCTTCGCCGAGGCGGGAGTGATGGGCGTCTTCGGCGGCGTCTTCGGCGTCGGGCTCGGCTGGTTCATCGGTCGGCTGCTGACCTGGGGAACGAATTTCTATCTGCATCGGCAGAACTTGCCGTCGGTCGACGTTTCGGCGGTGCCGTGGTGGCTGGCAGTCGGAGCGATCGCGTTTGCGGTGGGCGTGAGCCTGGCGGCGGGAATCTATCCGGCGGCGCGCGCGGCGAAACTCAATCCGGTGGAGGCGCTGCGGTATGAATAGGCGCTCGCGCTTCGTGCCGCGGTCCAAGGGTTCGGCGCTTTCGGGAGTTCCCGCGCCAGCCGGCGAACATGGCCCTCAGCGGCTAAAGCCGCATTCGCGACGGCACAGTTCCGGCACGGCTGAAGCCGTGCCCTTACGGAGACGGGAGCTGCAACGCGGGCTCTTTGTCCGCTGCCCGGCAGGGCTTGCCGCATTGATCCTTCTGCTCTGTTTCGCGTTTCCTGGGCCGGCGCGCGCGGCTACGGGGCGCGCCGAATGCCGCGCGGCGCCGAGCCGCATTCTTGGGCATCCTGTTCCCTATTGCATTTTGCTGCCGCCGAGTTACGACACGGAAAAGACGCGGCGCTTTCCGATTCTCTATTTTCTGCATGGCCTCGGCGGCAATGCGCAGATGCTGATCGAATCCGGCGCCCTGAACGATATCGACGACGCGTGGGCGAGCGGGCAACTGGGCCAATTCCTGATCGTCACGCCGGACGCCGGAGCGAGTTTCTACATCAATTCGCACGACGGGCGCGAGCGCTACGAGGATTTCTTCCTTCGCGAGTTCATGCCGTACATCGAGCGCAACTACCGCACGCTGCCGGGGCGCCGCAACCGCGGAATCGGCGGCATCTCGATGGGCGGCTACGGTGCGCTGCATCTCGCCTTCAGCCATCCGGACCTGTTCGGCGCGGTGACGGCGACGAGCGCGGCCTTGATCCCGAACCTGCCTCGCGTGAGCGGCGCTGGGGAGCAATCGCTGCCCATCTTCCGCCTTCTCGACCGCGTGTTCGGAAATCCGTTCGATCGTGCGTATTGGGACCGGAACGATCCGCTGCATCTGGCGCGGACGGCGAATCTGAATGGCCTGAAGATCGAATTCGATTGCGGGGAACAGGACGGCTACGGCTTCGAATACGGCGCGATGGACTTGAACAAAATTCTGACCGCGCGTCACATCCCCCACGTCTTCCATCTCTACCCCGGCGGACACGATTGGCAATACTTCGCTGCGCGCCTGCCCGCCGCTCTGGAATTTCAATCGCAAGCCTTCGGACTGAGAACCAAGCCTGCTGCCAAGTAGCTGCCTCGCGATGCTTAACTGAAGTGGTCCTGCAGGGCGACCCACCGGGTCGCCCCTACCAGGGGTATGGATCCGGCGATTGAGTTTGGTCTGGAGTCTTGGCCTGTTTGACGCAGATGGGATTTTCGTTGTCGAATTTCCAGCGGGCGGGATTCTTGAGGATATATTGGCGGATCCTATCGAGGGTGTCCGCGCGACGGATGACGTGCTCGTAATAACCGCGTTGCCAGACGGGGGCGCCAGGTTTGCCGCGATGTTCGTTGATTCGCTTGGTGGTCAGTGACTTGAATTGTCCGATGATTGCGCCGAGCGATCCGGGGCGTAAGCCTTGTGGTCGGGAATGCAATTTGGCGGAGGCGTCGGCAGGGGCGACCCGCCGGGTCGCCCCTACGGGCGTGTCTTGCATAATCCAGATGATTCCGTGGACGTGGTTGGGCATCACTACGAATTCGTTTGCGTCTAGGAAAACAGTGGCCCGGGCATTCGCAGTTTTGAACCACTCCGCGCAGACGATCTCGCCGAGTGCGTTCAGCCGCATCTCTCCGCTCACTACATCGCCAAACAGAGAGATGCGACCCTGCGTGCACATAGTGACGAAATAACCGCCACGGCTGGCGTAGTCGTAGCCCTGGACACGCATGGACTTCCGTCGGCTTTCCGCTGCGTCGTCTCGCATGCATCCCGTCCCTTCAAGAGTTTCTTTGCGCACACTCTGGTGGTGTTGTAGGGGCGACCCGCTGGGTCGCCCTGCGGCGTAGATTTCAAAACGCGCTAACGGCGAGATTGTACGCAAGTCAGGGATGCCCCCTGACAGTTTCCGTTTGGGACTGGCTTAAGGATCAAGCCGGCGCAACCTCGCGTAAAATCCCGCCCGTCCGAGAAGCTCCCGTGGGGCGACCCGTTGGGTCGCCCTGCTAGGCCACTGCGCGATCCAATTGAAGACTCCCTCGACAGCTGGCGGGCTCCAGGAGGACGGGTGGCCCGGGTTTTCGCCCCCGAATTTCAGGGTGCCCGCGACCGGCGGCACTGTAATCTTCGATTTTTCGGTCAGTCTCGAAAGCGTGGGACTCAGCCAACTTGGGCGTGCTAAGCGCGTCGAGGTAACGAAGGATGCGTGTTGGATCACAAGTGGTGGTGCGTCAGAAGCTATCGAGGCCAGTTATCGGGTTGCCCAAACGAAGGGCTGAGGAGAACCAGCAGATTCAGTTCGGTTGATGTGCCCACCCGACACGTCCAAGCCCACATAGACGTTCCCCTGGCCAAACATTTCTTTTCTCAGTACGCTAACGCGCGGGGAGAATCCAGCAATTTCCCGCCCAATTTTCGCGCCGCGCGAGGCGAGTTGCCGGCCGCAGCTCGCTACGCACACCCTAAAAATGTGACGGATAGAAAAATGCATGCCGCGGAAATCACGTCACTTGCGCGAGGCGACCTTCGACATCGTGTGACGGTTCATCCGGGCTCTGCGCACCGCTCTCCCTGCTAGCGGCAACCCTCAGCGTTCGGAATCCTGGGCCGGAGCGAACCGCCCAAACCGCAACGACAACGTCGGCAACACCAGCAGGTTCAGGATAGTGGAGGTGACGAGGCCGCCGAGGATGACGATGGCCATGGGGCCTTCGATTTCTCGGCCGGCGGTGCCGCTGGCGAGGGCTAGCGGCAGGAGGCCGAGGCCGGTGACGAGGGCGGTCATGAGGATGGGAGCGAGGCGTTCGGTGGCTCCGCGCCAGGCGGTTTCCGGGCCCCAGACGGCGCCTTCGTGGGTCACCAGATGCTCGTAGTGGGAGATCAGCATGATGGCATTGCGCAGGGTGATGCCGAAGAGCGTGACGAAGCCGACCAGCGAGCCTAGCGAGAGCGTGCGATCGGTGAAGAGCCAGACGGCGAACACGCCGCCGACGAGGGCGAAGGGAAGATTCAAGAGGACCAGCAGCAAGTTGCGGTAGTTGGCGAGCACGATCGAGAGCAGAAGGACGATGCCGAGCCCGGCGAGGAGAGAATGCACGAGCAGATCGCGTCGTGCTTGCGACTGGGCCTGGGCGGTGCCCGCGAATTCGACGTAGATGCCCGCGGGCAAATGGAGGCGGGCGATGCGGCGGCGCGCCTCGGCGACGAAAGCGGCGGTGTTGCGGCCAACCACATCGCAGGTGACCGGCTGCACGCGGTTGCCGCCTTCGTGAAGGATCATGTAGCGGCCCGAGCCGGCGTAGACGCGCGCGACCTGGCCTAGCGAGATGTAGTTGCCATCCGGCGTGCGCAAGGGCAGGGCGGCGATGCCCGCGACGCTGTTGCGCTCATCGGGAGCGAGCCGAGACGGCGAGATCGTAAACGCGATTGCCCTCATAGATCTTGCCGACGGCATCGCCCTGGTACGCGGTGGAAACGGCCTGAAGCACCTGGACCGGGTCGAGTCCCCAGCGGGCGGCGGCGCGGCGGCGAACGTCAACTTCGATTTCGGGCATCGACGGCGGCGCCTGGATCTGCACGCCCACGGCGCCGGGAATCTTGCGTAGGGTCGCCGCGATTTCGCTCGCCACTTCGTCGAGGTTGTCGAGATTGTTGCCGACGGCTTCGACGGCCACCTGCTCGGTGAATCCGGAAAGAATGTCGTGGAAGCGCTCGCCAAGGAACGATTCCGTGGAGATGGCGAGGCCGGGGAATTGCGCCGCGACTTTGCGGAGCTGCGCGGGGATCCGCGCCGGATGCGGATAGGCGGGATCGACCTTGATTTCGAGTTCGCTGGCGTTCACGCCGCGGGCTTCCTCGGAAAGTTCGCCGCGGCCGGCGCGCTGGGTGACCACCTGGACGTAGGGGAGCTTCAGGAGGTCCTTGGTGATGCGCGTGCCGACGCGGAGCGTTTCCGCGAGCGACGCGCCGGGCGCTTCCTGGAAGTGAAGGATGTAATAGCCGCCCTGAAGCTGGGGAAGGAACGAGCTGCGCAGGAAGGGAAGCATCAGGACGGCGGCGAGAATCACGGCAACCACGCCGGCCAGAACCGTGCGCGGGCGTTTTTCAATTGCCGCAAGCAGCGGCCGGTAGAGGCGTTTGGCCCAAGCCACGATCGGCGGATCCGACGACGGAAGTTCGCGCCGGCCGAGCATCAGGAGGCACATCGCCGGAGTCAGCGTCAGAGCGACGGCGAGCGAGGCGAGGATGGAAAGGATGTAGGCGACGCCGAGCGGAGCGAAGATGCGGCCGGCGAGGCCGGAAATGGCGAGCACGGGCAGGAAGACGAGAACGACGGCGAAAGTCGCGTAGACGACCGCGCTGCGGACTTCGAGCGAGGCGTCGAGAACGACACGAGCGACGGGACGGGGCGCGGCGGAGGCGCGATTTTCGCGCAAGCGGCGCAGGATGTTTTCGACGTCGATCACCGCATCGTCGACCACTTCGCCGATCGCAATGGCGAGGCCGCCGAGCGTCATCGTGTTCAAGCTGAATCCGAATCTGGACAGAACGACGGCGGCGGTGAGCAGCGAGAGAGGGATGGCGGTGCAGGAGATGGCGGCCGTGCGCAGATCGAACAGAAACAGGAAAAGAATGATGATGACGAGAATCGCGCCCAAAAGCAGCGAAGTCCGGATATTGCGCAGGGCGATGAGAACGAAACTGGCCGGGCGGAAAAGATTCGTGTGAAGGGTGATTTTCTCGGCGGCGAGAGCGGGGCGCAATTCACTGAGCGCCTGTTCGAGACGCGCGGTGACGGCGAGCGTGTTTGTGCCGGGCTGGCTGGAAATGACGAGCAGAACGGCTGGATTGCCATCGAGGGCACCGCCGCCGATGGCCGGCGCCGGAGCGGCGACGACGCGGGCCACGTTGCCGATGGTGAGATTCTTGCCGCCGACTCGCGCGAGAACGGTCCCGGCAATTTCTGTGGCTTCGTTCGACTGGCCTTGCGATTGAAGGATGAGGCGCTCGTTGGGCGTGTCGATGAAGCCGGCGCCGAGAACGCCGGTGGCGTTGCGGGCGGCGGCGAGAAGATCGGCGACGGTGAGATTGTGCTCGATGAGTTTTTCGGGATCGTACTGGATTTGCATCTGGCGCACTTCGCCGCCGAAAACGGCGATATTGGCCACGCCGGGTATGGTCAGCAGGCGCTGCCGCACCGTCCAATCGGCCGCGGTGCGCACGGTCATCGGCGAGCGCGTTTCGGAAGTGAGCGCGACGGCCATGACGGTGCCGGCCGATGATGTGGGCGGGGACAGGATCGGCGTTTGAACGCCCTTGGGCAGAATCGAACTGATGCCAACGAGGCGCTGGGCGAGGATTTCGCGAATGCGATAAATGTGCGTGGTGTACTCGAAGACGACCACGATCGACGAAAAACCCTGAATCGAATGCGAACGGATGACGGCGATGCCGGGCGAGCCGTTGATCTCGTTTTCAATCGGCTGGGTGACGAGCTTTTCCACCTGCTCGGCGGAAAGGCCGGGAGCTTCGGTGCGCACGGTGACTTGCGCCGGGGCGAAGTTGGGCAGGACATCGTATTGCGCTTTGGTGAGCGAATAGATGCCGTAGCCGAGCAAGGCAAAGGCGAGGGCGATGACGATGCCGCGACGGCGCAGGGCCCAGCCGACAATGCGACTCAGCATCGGGTGATCTCGGGGAGGGCCATTAGTCGTCGTCTCCTTCATCGCCACCGCCGCCGCTCGATGGCTGCGTTTCGGCGGAGAACAGCTCTTCGGCCGCGCTGGTGACCACTTGGTCGCCGGGAGCGAAGCCTGTGGTGACGAACCAGCCGCCTGCGACCGGAGCTTCGGTCGAAACGAGGATCCGCTCGAAGTGGGCGGGAGCGGTTTCCTTGTACGCCCAGGCCTCGCCGGCCGACCACACCACCGCAGCGGCAGGAATCACAACGCCGCTCCGCGCCGGGCCGGAGGGAATTTCCGCGGAGAGGTTCAAGCCCGGAGCGAAGCCCGGCCTTGCAGGAATCACGTAGAGGAAATTCAAGCCTTGAATCACCGGATTGGTTTGCGGGAAGGAAGAGATCAGGCGCGCGGAAACCTCCGAGCCGGATGGGGTGGTCAGGCGCGCCGTTTGGGGCAACAAATGCGCGGCGGATGCGTCGAGCGTTATCTCGACCAGCCAATCACGCTCGGCGAGGATGCGCTCGAACGCCGGTGAGCGCGCGACAAGCCATTTCCCGACGACCGGGCCCCACTGCTGCTCGACGGCGAGCGCGTCGAGATGAAGCTGGAGTTGGGCGGTGTTGGTTTGTGCCCGGCTCGAGGCCAGCGCGCCGCGTGCGGACTGAAGCGCCTTGAGCGATGTGGTCTGGTCCTCGTGGTAGAGCACGTTCTGGCGCCGATATTCATTGCGAGCGATCGCGAGACTGGCGCGCGCCATGGCAAGCTTTCCGGCATCGGCGACGTAGGCGGCGCTCAGAGCCGCGAGGCCCTGCGGCGAGAGCACGACAGCGGTCGTGTGCAGTTGCGGCGCGTGGCGGACCGGTTTCAGAACCGTTACGGCCAATCCCATGTCCTTCACGGCATCGGGATCCAGCGTGACCGTCCTCGCAGGCGGCTGGGCCGGCGAAGAATCCGCGTCTCGCGCTTGCGGGCGCGTCGCGGGCCGGGGATCGGTGGCGGCGGGGCGGTGCAAGGCCCAGCCCGCCGCTGAGCCGGCGAGAATTCCGACGACTCCCACCCATAGAAGCTTTCTCATTGTTCGGACTCCTTTCGGCCGCGCGGGGCAATGGCCGATGCGTGCGCCGGGAAATTGGAGGCATCCGGGCCGAGCGGCCGTTCGACCGCATCTTCGAGTGCGCCGAGCGCGGCCTGGGCTTGCGCGAGCGCCTGCAGATGCTGGCGGGCGTAGACGGTGCCTTCGAGCAAGAGCGAGTTCAATTGCAAATGGTCCGACTCGCCGGCGGCCACGGAGTGCTCGGTCGTTTGGACTCGCACACGCTGGCCCGCGACGGGGCGATCGGCCTGTTTCAACGCGGCGAGCGCGGAACGATAGGCGGCAAGCGCCTGCTCGCTCTGCGCGATGGCGCTCGCCTGCACGGCGAGGAAATTTGCCGCGGCCTCTTTTCGGAGCGCTTCGGCCTGGGCGATCGGGCCCTGATTGCGATTGCGGATGGGAAGAACCAGGGAAAGGGGAACGGTGAAGTAATTGTTGCCTTCTTCGAAGGCGTAGCCGGGCCCGATGTTGTAGTTGGGATATTGGTTGGCGATCTGAAGGCGGAGCGCGGCGTCGGCGGCCGCGTATTGATCGAGCGCGCGACGAACGTCGAGGCGATTGAGCACGGCATCGCGCCGGATGCGCCGGGGTGAAAGGGACGCCGGCGTGGGCAGGCGCTGGATATCCGGCCAGGTGAATTGAAGGCCATCGAGAGCCGCGACGGGGACGCCGATGGCCGCGGCGAGCGCGGCCCTGGCCGTGGCGACCTGGCCTTCGGCCTCGCTCGTGGCGAAGCGAGTGCTCGAAAGCGCGAGGCGGGCGGTTTGAAGCGCGGGACGCGCTCCCTCGCCCGTGGCAAGCATTCGGCCGAGGAGAGCAACCTGGCGGGTTTCGAGCTGTTCGGTCGAACGGGAGAGCGAGACGTTCCATCCAGCTTCCTGGTAGGCGAGCAGCGCCTTGCGCAGGCCGCTTGTGACGGTCCATGCGGTCTGGGCCAGCGCAATTTTTGCGGCGGCGGAAAGATGCCGTGCCTCTTCGATGCGCAACGCGCGCTTGCCATGTGTTTCGATCGGCAGACTAAGCGGCATATCGAAGAGCCAGGGACTCGGAACGCCGGGCGTGAGGCTCAGGGTGGGATTCGGGTGCTCGCCGGCGGTGACGATCGACGCCTGGGCGGCCGCGAGCTGGTCGCGGGCGATATTCATCTGTGGGCTGAAATAGAGCGCCGCCAAGGTGAGCGTTTCGAGGTCCCACTGCCGCATCGGCCATGGCGAAACCGGATGGCCGAGATTCTGCGCGAGGAAACGCTCGAGACCGGGATCGGTGAGGCGACGCGCTTCGAGCTGCTGTGCGCTCGCCGCCGGGACGATCGGCGCGGGACGATAGGCCACAACTTTGGCGCAGCCGGCGCAAAACGCGAGGAGCGCAACGAGCGGAACGACCTTTCCCAAACGCGACATGACACGCCTCCCGGGGATGAGATGCACGAATAGCCTCCGGCTCCAGCGAGCCGTGGCAAGAAGGCGACAGGGAATCAGATGCGAAGCGGGAGCGGAGGGGGGCTTTCGGGGAACCGGAATATTTCGGCCACGGAAGAATGGAAGCGCGGGGCCGGCGAGCGGAACACGACGACCGGGCGCGCCGTCACGAGACCCGGCAGGAGAGCGGACGCGGCGTGAAGGACGGCGATGGCCGCGCCGGCGCACTCGGCGACGAGCATCAGGGACGATTCGGTGTCCTTGCCGGTTTTCGCGGTGTGATCCCAGCGGTCGAACATTTCGGATATGGGGCAGAGGAGAATCGTGGCGATGACGAGGGCGACGAGCGCGGTGAGTGTTCTCCGGCGCATGGCAAGCATGGTAGACCGGGGCGCGGGGCGGGGCAAGGGCGGCGATTTCTTCTATTGTTAAAAGACTTCGAAAGTTATAGAATTTCGTAACTGTGGGCGATACGGCGCTGCCGGTGCTCGATATTCCGCAGCCGGCGCGACGCCCGCCGCAGCCGGAAAGGGCGCTAAACCGGCCTCTTCCAGTGAGTTCCGGCGATTCGCCGGAGCCGGGCGCGTGGAACGGCGCTTGCAGACGGAACGGCACGGAGTGGGCGTCCGGGCCGGAGAGGGTGGAACGACAAATGGCGAAACGAACGGCGAAACCAAAAGCGCAGAGCAGCGAGCAGGAAGTCATCTACGCGATGCAGGCGGAGATCTGCCGCGTGCTCGGGCACCGGCGGCGCATTCAGATTCTCGATCTGCTGGCCGAGGGGGAAAAGTCGACGGCCCAGCTGCTGCGGGCGCTCGGCGTGAACAAGGTGAATCTGTCGCAGCATCTGGCGCTGCTCAAGCGCGCCGGGCTCATCGAGACGCTACATCAGGGCCGGGCGGCCTCGTACCGGCTGAGTTTTACGGAAATCAAGGACGCCTGCCGGCTGATCCGGGAAGTGCTGGCGGCGCGGCTGCGGCAGGGAACGAAGCTGGCGCGATCGCTCGAGCGTGGTGCGGGCGAAGCGCCGCGGCCCAATCTTTCGTAAGCGGAAACGACAATGAAAAAAAGCATGCGTATCGGGGTATTCGTCTTGTTATTCGCCTGCGCGGGGAGTGCGGCGGCGCAAACGCAGCAGACACTGACGCTGCGGGACGCGGTGAACCAGGCGCTCGCGCGGAATCCCGCGCTCCAAGCGTCGAAGGACCAAGCCGAGGCGTCGCGAGCGCGGGTGGGCGAGGCGCGCGCGGGGTGGTTTCCCCGGCTCGACGTCAGCCAGGGATTCACGCGGGGGAACAATCCCGTGTATGTGTTCGGCTCGCTGCTGACGCAGCGGCAATTCACGGCCGCGGACTTCAATCTGTCGCGGCTGAACGCGCCTACGCCACTCGACAATTTCCAAACGCAAATCAGCGGGCAGATGTCGCTATTCGATTCCGGCCGGACGTACTTGCGCGAAAAGGGCGCCAAGCAGATGGCGACGGCGGCCGATTACGAGACGGCGCAGGCGCGGCAGGACCTGATTCTGCGCGTGGTGCGCGCCTATTACGGAGTGATCGTCGCGCAGGAGGACCTGAAGGCGGCCGGGCAGGCGCTCGATTCGGCGAAATCGAATGAACAGCGCGTGCGCACGATGGAAAAGGCGGGCCTCGTGGTCACTTCCGATCTGCTGAGCGCGGAGGTGTTCCGGGCGCAGATGCAGGACCGGGAGATTCGCGCGAAAAATGCGGTGGAAGTGGCGCAGCTGAATCTGGGGCGCGAGATGGGACTCGGGCCGGGCGCGATGCCCGATGTCACCGGGAAACTCGAGCAGCCGACGGCGCTCGCTCGGGGCGTCGCCGAATGGGAAAAGATCGCGATGGCGGAGCGGCCGGTGCTGCGCGCGGCGGAGATGCAGGACAAGGCGGCGGCGGACAACCGGAAACTGGCGAAGGCGGATTTCGGGCCGCAGATCGGGATTTTCGCCGACCTCGAGCGCGACGCGGAAACGATGGGCGGGCCTTCGGGAACGAACTGGACGGCGGGGGCGCGGCTGGACCTGAACATCTTTGCCGGCGGCGCGCAGAGGTCGCGGCTGGCGGAGGCGAGCGCGCAGAAGCTGCAAGCCGAACATCAGCTTGCCTGGCTGCGGTCGGGAATCGATCTGGAGGTGCGGCAGGCATTTCTGGACGCGCAAGCGGCGGCGCAGCGGGCGGCGGCGGCGCGCGACTCGGTGAATCAGGCGAGCGAGAGTTTGAGAATCATTCAGAACCGGTATCAGGCGGGGCTCGTCACCATCACGGAATTACTGCGGGCGCAGAGCGCGCAACTCGACGCGCGAACCGGGTATCTGGCCGCGTTGCACGACTGGCAGGTGGCGCGGGCGCAGCTCGAGCGCGCCGCGGGGCGATTGACGACGCAAGCGGATCTCTTGAATCAAGGCGGGACGCAATGAAACGGACGATGCAAATGAAACAGAAGATGTCGGGCTGGAAACTGGCGCTGGCCGCGCCGATTCTCGTTGGTCTTTGGGGATGCGGCGGGGCGCCGGCGCCGAAGCAGGCGGCTCCGGAAACGGTGAGCGGCGTCGAGATGCAAACGGTGGAACTCGCGACGATCCCGAATGAAGTGGCGGCACCGGGAACGGTGGCGTCGATTCGGACGGCGCAGGTGGCGGCGCGGGTGATGGGCACGGTGGACCAGGTGACAGTGCGCGAGGGCGACCGGATTCACAAGGGGCAGGTGCTCATCGTGCTCGACGACCGCGAATTCGCGGCGCGGCGGGCGGCGGCCGAAGCGGGCCTGGCGCAAGCCGAAGCGGCGCAGCAGGAAGCGAAACGGGGCGCGGCGGCGGCCGCGGCGCAGGCGAGCGTGGCCGAGAAGACCTATAAGCGCTACGTCTACCTGCGCGACGAGAAATCGGTGAGCCCGCAGGAATTCGACGAGGTGGAAGCGAAGCAGCAGGCGGCGCAGGCGATGCTGGCGCAGGCGCACGCGCGGCAGCAGCAGGCGGCGGCGGCTTTCCAGCAAGCGAAGGACGAGGTGAGCGCGGCGTCGACGGTATCGAGTTATACGCGCATCGTGGCGCCGTTCGACGGCGTGGTGCTGCAGCGGTTCGTCGATCCGGGAGCGATGGCGACGCCGGGCACGCCGCTGCTCTCGGTGGAGGAGACGTCGCAATACCGGCTCGAGGCGACGGTGGACGCCGAGAACATGAGCGGCATCCGCGTGGGAGCGAGCGTGCCGGTGGAACTGGACGCGTTTCCCGGCAAGAGATTTGCGGGAAGAGTCGCGGAGATCGAGCCGGGCGCGAATCCGGCTTCGCACACCGCGCAGGTGAAGATCGATTTGCCGGCCGATCCGGCGCTGCGCTCGGGACTTTTCGGACGCGCGTGGTTCCGGCAGGGCGAGCGGCAGGCGATCGTGGCGCCGGAAGCGGCGATTCTCGATCGCGGCCAGTTGCGCGGCCTTTACGTGGTGGACGCGGCGGGGATCATCCATCTGCGACTGGTGACGCTTGGGGCGAAGACGGGAACCGGCCGCGTGGTGCTTTCCGGGCTGGGACCGGGCGACCGGGTGGTGACGAATCCCGGCGCGCGTGATCTGGACGGCAAGAAAGCGGAGGCGGGGCGTTGAAAAGCGGACTGGCGGGAAAAATTGCGCATGCGTTCATCAATTCGCGGCTGACGCCGCTGGTCATCATCGCATCGCTGCTGCTGGGCGCTTTCGCGGTGCTGAAGACGCCGCGGGAAGAGGACCCGCAGATCGTGGTGCCGATGCTCGACATTTTCGTTTCGATGCGCGGGTCGTCGGCCGAGGAAGTCGAGCAGCGCGTGGCGATCCCGATGGAGAAGCTGCTGAAGGAGATTCCCGGGGTCGAATACGTCTATTCGACGAGCATGCCGGGCGAGGCGCTGGTGACGGTGCGGTACTACGTGGGCGTATCGGAGAACGACGCGGTGGTGCGCACCTACAACAAGCTGTATTCGAATTTCGACCGCATGCCGCCGGGCGCTTCGCGGCCGCTGATCAAGGTGCGCTCGATCTACGACGTGCCGATTCTGGCGCTGACGTTCTGGGGCCACGGGTACAGCAGCTATGAGCTGCGGCAGATCGTCGAGGAAGCGAACGTCGCGGTGAAGCAGGTGGACAACGTTTCGGAAACGACGATCATCGGCGGGACGCAGCGCGAGCTGCGCGTCACGCTGAATCCGCAGCGCCTGGCCGCCTATCACCTGAGCCCGGGCGCGATCGCGCGGGCGTTCCAGTTGTCGAACCAGCGGAGCATCTCGGGAACGTTCGCGGAGGCGAACCGGGAATTCGTGGTGGAGACGGGCCGGTTCATCGGCGACGCGAACGACGCGCGGAACATGGTGGTGGGCGTCTTCAACGGGCAGCCGGTGTATCTGGGCGACGTGGCCGATGTGGTGGACGGGCCGGGCGAGCACAGCAATTACGTTTTCTTCGGCTACGGCGGCGCGGAGAAGAAGGCAATCGGCGGGGAATACCCGGCGGTGACGCTGGCGGTGGCGAAGCGGCAGGGGACGAACGCCTCGGTGGTCGCGCAGGCGGTGATCGACAAGGTGGATTCGCTGCGCGGCGTGTCGATTCCCGACAACCTGAAAGTGACGGTGACGCGGGATTACGGGCAAACGGCAAAGGAGAAATCGAACGATCTGCTGAAGCACCTGCTGCTGGCGACGCTTTCGGTGACGCTGCTGGTGGGGCTGGCGCTGGGCTGGCGGGAATCGGGCGTGGTGCTGGTGGCCGTACCGGTGACGCTGGCGCTGACGCTGTTCATTTTCTATTTCCACGGCTACACGCTGAACCGGGTGACGCTGTTCGCGCTGATATTCTCGATTGGCATATTGGTCGACGACGCGATCGTCGTCGTCGAGAACATCGTGCGGCATTTCCGGCTGCCGCAGAACAAGGGGCGGCCGTGGAGCGAGGTTGCGGTCGAGGCGGTCGACGAAGTCGGCAACCCGACGATTCTGGCGACGTTCGCGGTGATCGCGGCGATCCTGCCGATGGCGTTCGTGAGCGGGCTGATGGGGCCGTACATGCGGCCGATACCGGTGGGCGCGTCGGCGGCGATGCTGTTTTCGCTGGTGGTGGCGTTCGTGGTGTCGCCGTGGGCGGCGCTGCGCCTGCTGCGAGGCCAGAAGAAGGCGGCCGAGCACATCGACGAGAGCCAGAACGTGGACGCGGCGGCTGTACCGGCGGGTGATCACGCCGCTGGTCGAAAACGCGGCGCGGCGCTGGATATTCTTCGGCGGGGTGGTGGTGCTGCTGCTGGCGGCCTGCGCGCTGGTCCCCCTGAAGATGGTTCTGGTGAAGATGCTGCCGTTCGACAACAAGAGCGAGATGCAGGTGGTGGTGGACATGCCGGCCGGAACGCCGCTCGAGCGGACGCTGGCGGCCGAGCAGGCGATCGGCGAGTATCTGGCGAAGCAGCCGCTCGTCGCGAACTACCAGATCTACGCCGGCACTTCGAGTCCCTACAACTTCAACGGGCTGGTGCGCCACTACTACCTGCGGCGGGAGCCGTATCAAGGCGACATTCAGGTGAACCTGGTGCCGGCGGCGGACCGCAGCGAGCAGAGCCATCAGGTGGCGCTCGGGATTCGCGGGCCAATCGACCAGATCGCGCGGCCGTGGGGCGCGCGGGTAAAGATCGCCGAGGTGCCTCCGGGTCCGCCGGTGCTTTCGACGCTGGTGGCCGAGGTTTACGGGCCCAATTACAAACAGCAGATCGCGCTCGCGCGGCAGATCCGCGGGATTTTCCAGGAGACGCCGGGCGTGGTGGACGTCGACTGGCTGGTGAACGCGGATCAGACGAAACTCGACTTCAAGGTGCGGCAGGACAAGGCGGCGCTGCTCGGGATTTCGGCGGGCGATGTCACCGACTCGACCGCGATCGCGCTGGGCGGCGAGGACGTGGGACTGATGCACTCGCCGGGCAGCCGGGCGGACGTGCCGATCCACATCCAGTTGTCGCGGGAGAGCCGCTCGGGCGAGGACGCGCTGCGCGGATTGTTCCTGAACGGCGCGGGCGGACAGATGGTGCCGCTCGGGGCGCTGGTGCGCGTGGAACCTCAGCAGGTGGACAAGGACATCTACCGGAAGAATCTGCGGTCGGTGGTCTACGTGATCGGAGACGTGGCCGGCGGCGAGGAGAGCCCCGTCTACGCCATTCTGAAGATGAAGCAGAAGATCGCCGCGATGAAAATTCCCGAGGGCTACCAGGTGCAGCAGTACTTCACCGGGCCGCCGCCCTCGACGAACAAGCTGAGCGTCGCCTGGGACGGTGAATGGCACATCACCTATGAGGTGTTCCGCGATCTGGGCGTGGCGTTCGCGGCGGTGCTCGTGCTGATCTACCTGCTGGTGGTGGGCTGGTTCGATTCCTACAGCGTGCCGCTGGTGATCATGGCGCCGATTCCGCTGACGCTGATCGGCATTTTGCCGGCGCACGCGCTTGCGGGGGCGTTTTTCACGGCGACATCGATGATCGGCTTCATTGCGGGCGCGGGCATCATCGTGCGGAACTCGATCATTCTGGTGGACTTCATCGAGTTGCGCCTGGCGCAGGGAATACCGCTCGAGGAGGCGGTGATCGACGCCGGAGCGGTGCGGTTCCGGCCGGTGCTGCTGACGGCGCTGGCGGTTGTGGTGGGCGCGAGCCCGATCCTTCTCGACCCGATTTTCCAGGGGCTGGCGATTTCGCTGATGGCGGGCGGAATCACCTCGACCCTGCTTTCATTTCTCGCGGTGCCGCTGCTTTATTACGTGACGCAAAAGCGGCGGATCCAGAGGCAGGAGGCAAGAGCATGACGATCGAACGGATGTTGAGAGCCATTGCGGGAGCGTTCGTGCTGGTGACGCTGGCGCTGGGCACGTGGGTGAATCCCAACTGGTATTGGTTCACCGCGTTTGTCGGCGCCAATCTGTTCCAGTCGGCGTTCACGAACTGGTGTCCGATGATGTGGTTCCTGCGGAAGCTGGGCGTGGGACAGAGCAAGACGGCCGGCTCGCCGATCCACGGCTGAGGCGCGGGCGAGTTCCCGTCGGGCGGCTTCAGGGGCTAAAGCCCCAGTGATCTTGCGGGCGTTACGTCGCGTTCTGAAGCCGCGACCCCCGAGGTCCTGCCCATTTTTCCGCAAACTGTGAAGCCGTGGCCTTACGACAAGCGCGGCGTGGCTGTGTTGATCGTGCGGTCGAGTTTCCGCGAGGCCCAGGGAGCACAGGCTGAAGCCTGTGCTACTGGGGTCGCAATCTTGCGGGGGCGGGGATGGTGAGAAAGGAGACGCGATGAAAGCGTTTGCACCGAAGCAGATTCTTTGCGCGGTCGATCTCGGACCGAGTTCGCGGCTGGTGCTCGGGTGGGCGCGGCTGTTCGCGCAAGCGTTCGGCGCGCGGGTGGAAGTGCTCCATTCGGACTGGATGGAGCCGCCGCGATATTTCACGCCGGCGCAGATCCAGATCATCACCGCGGAAACGGAAAAGCGGAAAACGAAACTGCTCGAAGAATTGGCGGGGATGGCGCGGCAGATGTTCGGGGCGCAGGCGGAGCTGGTGGTGAACGTTGTCGAGGGGCATCCGGTGCCGATTCTGCAAGAGCATATGAAAGCGCACCGGCCGGACCTGCTGGTGCTCGGCAGCCACGGGCGGAGCGGCGTGGCGCGGCTGATGATGGGTTCGGTGGCGGAAAATATCGTGCGGGAATCGCCGGTCCCGGCGCTCATCGCGCGCGGCGGCGATGCCTCGCCGGCCGGGGTTCGGAGAATTCTGTGCCCGGTGAGTTTCACGGAAGCGGGGCGACGGTGCCTCGAAACGTCGGCGGCGCTGGCCTCGGCATTTCATGCTTCGCTCGACGTGCTGCACGCGGCCGAGGAACCCGGCGCGCGGGCGGAGGAGATGCACGAACGGCTGTGCGAATGGGTGCCGAGTGAAGTGCGCGGCCAGTGTCAGGTGACCGAAATCGTGCGTCACGGAAACGCGGCGGAGCAGATCATTCTTTTCGCGCGTGAGCATCCGGTGGACCTGATCGTTCTGGCGGCCGAGCACCGGCCGCTGCTCGAGATGACGACGCTGGGAACGACCACCGAGCGCGTGATGCGTCACAGTCCGTGTTCGGTGCTCGTGGTGCCGCGCGGGTCGGCTCAGTTCTAGGCTGACTTTGCCGCAAGGAATTCCTCGTGTGCGAGCGTCCGCTGAAACCCGTGACCGCTTGGAGCTTGTTTGGCGCCGCGAGGGCGGCATCTTGTCCTCGGAGAAAAGATGGCGGGCTGAAGCCCGCCGCTACACAACCGCTGCCGTGATTCGTGCTTGTGATGCATCCGGGCCAACGGGGCAATCGTTGCGATGGCGGCGGGGCCGCTTGCCGCGTGGTGAATCATAGCCGAGGGAAAAGCGAAACAAGACCAAGGTGGTCGCGCATCGGCGTGGGCTGTCGGTGCTGACTTTGTGTCGCGGGCTTTGTGTGCGAACCGACGCACCCCCACCTCGTCAAATTGCGCTGTTTTGCGATGCGGAGCGCGGCTTCCTGCCGCTCGGGCTGGTCTAAGTTCCATTCCTTCTTGCGATTGAACAAGGGTTGCAACCTCTCTTCCATGGACCTGAACATGCGAATGATGCGATCAAGGCGGGCGCGAATGACGGTCATTCATGGAAGAGTCTGCTGTCTTGCCAAATTGTTCCGGGCGGTCTGACAAGCTTTCATCGCAATTCCGGCCGCGCACCGGCCTCCGGCGTCGCGGCCTTCGAACGTTGCCGGAAGGATCCGGCCCCATCGGTCTTTTCCTTTTTCCTGCCAGTGGAAGAAACCGCGCCTGCAACGAAGGCGCGGCGGAAACGGGCACGAGCAGACGACGAGTGGCCCGGTACTTTCTGCTGGCGTTGATCGCGTTCGTTCTCGTGCCGCGGGCGCGGGCGCAGAGCAAGGCTTCCGGTTCCGATGGCATTTCGAACGACGTTTGCATGGGCTGCCACGGCAATTCTTCTTTTTCTACAACGCTGAAGGACGGCGAAACGCTATCCGTTTACGTCGATCAGAAATCGCTGGCGCATTCGGTGCATTCGGGACTTGCGTGCACGGATTGCCACAGCGACATCACGACGATTCCGCATCCGGCGAAGGAGTTTCCGAATCGGCGCGCCGTTTCGCTCGCCTATTATCCGCTTTGCCGCCAGTGTCATTTCGACCAGTACACACGGCTCGTTGACGGCACGCATTTCGAGGCGCTGTCGAAGGGAAACCAGAACGCTCCGACGTGCGTGGACTGTCACGGCGCGCACTCGATCACGCCGCCGAACAAACCACGATCGCGGATTTCGCGCACTTGCGCCAAGTGCCACGCGAAGATTGCCGCGGCGTATGCGGGAAGCGTGCACGGCCAGGCGCTTCTCGATCACAGCAATCCGGACGTGCCGGTCTGCACCGATTGCCATCGAGCGCACGACATTTCCAATCCGCGCTCGGCGCAGTGGCATCTGGCGATTCCGCAGCTTTGCGCCCACTGCCACGCGAATCAGCAGATCATGGGGAAGTACGGAATTTCCACCGCCGTGCTCAGCACCTATCTGGACGACTTTCATGGGATGACGGCTTCCCTGGAGCGCAGCGAGCGCGTGAATCCGCGCGAATTCACCGTCACCTGCACCGATTGTCACGGGGTGCATGATATCCAGAAAGTGGACCGGAGCGGGGTCGAGACCATCAAGGCTCACCTGCTGACGGTCTGTCAGCAATGCCATCCGGGCGCTTCGGCGAATTTCCCGTCGGCGTGGATCGGGCATTATGAGCCGAGTCCGCGTCACGCGCCGCTCGTCTACGCCGTGAAGATTTTCTATGTGTTCTTCATTCCGCTCGTCATCGCCGGCCTGGGGCTGCAAATCCTGCTGCATTTCTGGCGGGTGGTGGTGAATCGATGAAGGGGTACATTCGGCGTTTTTCTCGCTGGCAAATCATGGAGCACGCGGCCGGGATGACCCTCTTCCTGGTGCTGGCCATCACCGGGTTGCCGCAGGAGTTTTTTCTTCAACGGTGGGCGCGGTGGTCGATTCTGGCCATGGGAGGAATCGAGCGGGTGCGGTGGATTCACCGCTACGCGGGGATCGCGTTTGCCGCGCTCGTGGCGGCGCATCTGGCCGCGGCTTTGGTTCAGGTGAGCACCAGGCGGGTGAAGGCTTCGATGGTGCCAACGCGAAAGGACTTTCTCGACGCGATCGCGATGATGCGCTACTACCTGCGTCTCTCGGACCAGGCGCCGCGTTTCGATCGCTTCGACTACCGGCAGAAATTCGAATATTGGGGTCTGGTGATCGGTTCGTTCGTCATGATCGTGACCGGATTCATGCTCTTCTTCCCGGTGGAGACGGCGCGGATTCTGCCCGGGCAGGTGATTCCGGCGGCGCTGCTCATGCACGGCCGGGAAGGACTGCTGGCTTTCCTGATCGTCATCACCTGGCATCTTTACAACGCCCACTTTTCGCCCGAGTCGTTTCCGTTCGACAACAGCATATTCACCGGAAAGACGACCCGCGAGCGGATGGAGAAGGAACATCCGCTCGAATACGCCCGATTGGTCGCCGGAGAGAAGCCGAAAGACGAACCAGAGCCTTGCGCCGTTCGCGAAGAAAGCTCCGGCGCCGGCGGCGGAAATCCGGGCGGCTGAGCACTTCCTCTCGACGCAGGAGAATGAGCCGGCTGAAGGACGGTGCAATCGATGGGAGGCACGACCGCCGGAACGGGAATGGCGAAGAGCCTGCGGGTCCGGCTGGCCCTGCTGACCCTGGCCGGGACGCTGGGCCCGATCGCCATTTTCGGGTGGCTGAGCCTCTCGAGCGTCGAGGAACTGCAGAAGCGGGTGCTTGCGGAACGCCAGCATCTGGCGGCCAGCGTGGCCGCGCACATCAATTCCGTAGTGAACACGCAATTCGAACTGCTCGAGTCCATCTCCACCGTGCCCATGGCGCAAGCGAGACCCGAGGTGCCGCAATCGGCCTTGCGCGAGAGCTACGCCCGTTCGCGTTTCTTTTCGCGCGTCCTGGTGCTCGACAACGCGGGGATGGTCTTGCAAAGCGAGCCTCCGGACGGCGTGCCACCGCTGGGGTCGGTGGCCGACATTCCCGCGGCCGGAACCGTGCTCAAGGAGGGTGCGCTGCAAATCGCGCCCTTATGGACGGGACCGGGTGGCGTGCGCCGGATTTTTCTTCTGGTCGCCTTGCGAAGCCAGCAGGGGCAGGTGGTGGGAATCGTGGCGGGCGAGATCGATCCGCAAGGAAGGCAATTTCGCCACCTGCTGGACTTCGTTCCGCTCGATGCGGGCGTAACGGTGGACCTGATCGATCAGCATGGCGTCGTCATCGCGAGCACGGCCGAGGACCGGCTCTACTCGCAAGCCGACCATCAGCATTTTCTCGAGGGGCTGATCGCGAGCCAAAGCTCGGCAGTCGGCACGTGCCACGGATGCCATCAGAGCGGTTCGACGCCCGTTCGCGTGCAGGACGTGATGGCGTTTGCGCCGCTGCTTTCGCGTCCTTCGTGGGGAGTGGATATCCGGCAGCCGCAGGCGGCGGCGTTTGGAACCACCGAGATTCTGCGCTGGAAGATCCTGGTCTGGGCGCTGGTACTCGCCCTGTTGGCGCTGTCCTTCGCCTGGGGCGTGGCGACCAGCGTGACCGCGCCGCTTTCGCTGCTGGTCCGCGTGGCGGGCCGAATCGCCGGCGGCGAACTCCAGACACCGATCCCCGAACTCGGGCGCGACGAGGTGGGACGGCTCGGCAGCGCGCTCGAGCGGATGCGCATCGCGCTGAGGCAATCGCTCGAAGCCGTCGAGCACGGACGGAATCAACTGGAGGTGCGCGTCCGGGAACGGACAGGCGAGATCGAGCGACTCTACCAGGAACTCCAGGGGCGCGAGCAGCTCCGCGCGCGGCTGCTCGAAAAGCTGATTGGCGCGCAGGAGGAGGAGCGGCGGCGAATCGCCCGCGAATTGCATGATGAAACCAGCCAGGAAATCGGGGCGCTGGTGCTCGCGCTCGACACGGCCCTGGCGACGCTGCCGGAGACGGTTTCCCGCACGCACGTCGAGGAGGCGAAGGGGCTGGCGGTTCACGCCCTCGACGGCATTTACCGGCTGGGATTCGATCTGCGGCCGTCGGTGCTCGACGACCTCGGGTTGTTTCGGGCGATTGCCTGGTACGCCGACCGCGACCTGAAGCGACGCGGCGTCGCCGTGCGCTGCGAGTTCGACGAGGAAGACGTGCGCCTGCCCGCGGGCGTGGAGACCGCGCTCTTTCGCGCGGTGCAGGAAGTGATCACGAATATCGTCAGGCACGCGCACGCCGAATCGGTTCTGATTCAGGGCGTCATCAACCACCGCGCGGTGACGATCGAGATCGAGGACGACGGCCAGGGTTTCGATCCCGCCTCGATGTCGACGACCGCCGTCAACGGGCGAGGGCTCGGGCTGGCGGGGATTCGAGAGAGAATCGAGCTGCTCGGCGGCACGGCGCGCATCGAGTCGTCGCCCGGCCACGGCACGCGCGTCGTGCTCACCGCGCCGATGGGAGGCGATCTTGGCTAAGATTCGCGTCCTCATCGCCGACGATCATGCGCTCGTTCGCGACGGAATCAAATCGCTGCTCGCCCTGACCGAGGACATCGAGGTGGTGGGAGAGGCGAGCGACGGGCGCGAGGCCATCGACCAGGCCGGCAAACTGAAGCCCGACGTCGTCCTGATGGATATTGCGATGCCGGGCCTCGGAGGGCTCGAGGCCACGATGGAACTGAAGCGGGAAGCGCCGAAGTCGCGAGTTCTGGTGCTGACGCAGTACGACGACATCCAATACATTCGGCGTTTCCTGAAGATCGGCATTGCCGGCTACGTGCTCAAGCGCATGCTCGGCTCCGAACTCGCATCGGCCATTCGCTCGGCGGCACGCGGCGGGCTGGTGCTCGATCCGCAGGTGGCCGCCGAGGCGATGCAACCCGTTCCGGAAGAGCGCGGCGGCGGGAGCGAAGACCTCTACGAACTGCTCACCGACCGCGAAAAGCAGGTGTTGAGGCTGGTGGCGCTGGGGCAGAGCAACAAGGAAGTGGCCGACGCTCTCGGCATCAGCGTGAAAACGGCGATGTCGCACCGCGAACACCTGATGGAAAAGCTCGGCCTTCGCAATCGGACAGACTTGATCAAATTTGCCATCAAGAAGGGTGTGATCCGGATGGAGAGTTGACCGGCGGCTGGCGCTGCCGGTTCGGGGGCGGGCGGCGGCGCCGGAAACAAGGCGCCGCCGCAAATTTTTGTCGCGTCGCGCGACGGTTACTCAACCCACTTGTCCCTGCCGGTGCCAGCGCCAACCAGGTCTTCCGTTTCGACCGGATCTTCCACCTCGACCGGGACCAGGTTCTCGGGCACGACCAGACGCTCGAGCGCTTCGACCCGCTCGCGGACCGGGACCCGGCTCCGCAGACGCTCTGCGACCTTTCCGGCCAGAGCATGGAACAGCATCGCAAAACCGATCAGCGGGAGGAAAACCACATAGGCGATGCTGACAATCAACGCTATGGGAATCACCAGCAGGCCGGGCACGCGGATGTATTCCGCATCGGCCGGACCGGGGAGCGTTCCACTCTTGCCATCCACCGTCACAATCTCCCACTCTCCCCGCTTCCAATAAAACCCGCCCTTCGTCTCGCTTCCACCTTTGTGTCTCATGGCCCTTCACCTCTCACTTTCTTTTTCGTTCTGAGCACACGATACAAGTGACCGCTGGTTTTCGAAATCGGGCAACGCCGGATTCGGTCGGGGGAAAAGTCCCGAGAGGGGCGGGAAAATTTCCGGAGAAAACGGCCCCGGGAACCCGCGGCGGAAGGGCGATTTCGTCCGTTTGGGGAGCATGCATTTTCGGCGTGGGAGGGGATTCCAATTTCAGGGGCGGGGGCGGGGATGGGATGCGTGAGAATTACGACCGCGATGGTCGCCAAGACTCCGGCGCATACTTGCGGCAGTTCGGGAATCGGGAATCGTGCGCGATCTGGCGCAGAGTGTCAGTCGGGGATGCGCCAATCGACCCAAAGACGCGGTGAAATCACCCGACCAGCCCGGACGCGAGCCGGCCGCCAGAGGCGATTGTCGCGGTAAGCCGCAGTCTTGCTTTCAGTTAGAAAATTTCAAAAAAACGGCACGTGGAACGGGACGTGCATTCGCACCAAAGACATAATGCGGGCAATTGCTCACGTTCATCGGGAAGCGCGGTATCGGCCCGCAGCAAAGAGTCGCTTGGACGTCGTGCCCAGACCGTCCGCCTCTTCCCAGGACCTTCCCGTGGCCATGATGTCATGGAATCGCCCGCGGCTCCGGCAGCCGGTGTTCGAGCCGTTTCTGCCCCAACCTTTGCGTTCAGCTCCTTTCGGGAGGTGAAGACATGCCCCCGTTCGATCAAGACCTGCCACATGCCCTGGAAAGCCGAGGGGTGTCGCGCCGGGATTTTCTGGAATTTTGCAGTTTGATGGTGGCAACGCTGGCCCTGCCGACGCGGTACGTGGACAAGGTGGTCGCCGCGCTTTCGCAGCCGCAGAAACCCGTGCTGGTGTGGCTGGAATTTCAGGATTGCGCCGGGAACACCGAATCGATGCTGCGCTCGAGCCATCCGCCGGTGGCGGACGTGGTGCTGGACCTGCTCTCGTGGGAATACCACGAGACGATCATGGCGGGCGCCGGCAAGCAGGCCGAGGCCGCGCTCGCGCGGGTGGTGAAGGAAGAGAAGGGGAAATACATCGCAATAGTCGAAGGGGCGATTCCTACGGCCGATGACGGAGTCTACTGCACGATTGCCGGGAGAACGGCGCTCGATATCGCGCGGGAGGTGTGCTCGAACTCGGCGGCGAATATCGCCGTCGGCGCGTGCGCGTGGGATGGCGGCCTCGTGCGCGCGAATCCGAATCCGACGGGCGCGCTGGGATTGGAGGAAGCGGTGCCGGGCGTGCCGGTGGTGAATCTGGGCGGCTGCCCGCACAACGTGGCGAACACGGCCGCGGTCCTCGTCCACTACCTCACGTTCCACGAAATGCCGGCGCTCGATCAGTACAACCGGCCGCTCTTCGCCTACGGCGCGATCATCCACGACCAATGCGAGCGGCGCGCGCATTACGACGCCGGGCGCTTCGTCGAGGAGTGGGGCGACGAGGGAAGCCGCAAGGGTTGGTGCCTGTACAAAATGGGCTGCAAGGGGCCCGTGGCCACCTACAACTGCCCGTCGGTCCGCTGGAACGACGGAACGAGCTGGCCGGTGAAAGCGGGGCACGGCTGCATCGCCTGCGCCGCGCACCGTTTCTGGGATTGGTCCTCGCCGTTCTACAGGCGCCTGCCCAAGGTCCCTGGATTCGGCGTCGATGTGACCGCCGAAAAGATCGGCTGGGGCGTGGTGGGGGTGGTGGCCGGAGTGACGGCGGCGCACGCGGTGGGCAGCGTCATCCGGTCGAACGCGAGCAAGCTGGACAGCCAGAAGGAAGGCGGCCCCAAGGAAGGCTCAAAACCCGCTTCTCCGGAAGCGTAGCCTAGGAGGCTCACATGGCCCGCATGGTCGTGGATCCGATCACCCGGATCGAAGGTCATCTTCGCGTCGAAGCCCAGGTGGATGGCGGAAAGATCAGCGACGCGTGGAGTTCCGGGACGATGTTCCGCGGGATCGAGTTGATCGTTCGCGGGCGCGATCCGCGGGAGGCATGGCTGTGGACGCAGCGGATCTGCGCGGTGTGCACGATGGTGCACGCGCTGGCCTCGGTGCGGGCGGTCGAGAACGCGCTGGACATCGAAGTGCCGAACAACGCGCGGCTGGTGCGCAACCTCATTTCGGCCAGCCAGTACATCCACGACCACATCATTCACTTCTACCACTTGCACGCGCTCGACTGGGTGGACATCACCGGGGCGCTCAAGGCCGATCCGGCGAAGACCTCGCAACTGGCGCAGTCCATTTCCGAATGGCCGGTATCGAGCACGGCCTATTTCAAGGGCGTGCAGGACCGCGTGAAGACGCTCGTCGAAAGCCGACAGCTCAGCCTTTTCACGAGCGGCTACTGGGGCCACCCGGCCTATCACTTGCCGCCGGAAGTGGACCTGCTGGCGGTGGCGCATTACCTCCAGGCGCTCGAATTCCAGCGGGAATTCATCCGCATCCACGCGGTGCTCGGCGGGAAAAATCCTCACCTGCAAAGCTATCTGGTTGGCGGGATGTCGACGGCGATCGATCCGAACTGGCCCGACGCGCCGCTCAATCCCGAGCGGCTCGACTTCATCGCGCAGGTGGCGGGAACGGCGAAGAATTTCGTCGACCAGGTACTGATTCCGGACGTGCTGGCGGTGGCGGGATTCTACCGCGACTGGTTCGGGCTGGGCGCGGGGCCGGGGAACTACCTGAGCTATGGGGCGTTTCCGCAGGGGAGAATCCAGGACACGGGGCGGTATTTCATGCCGCGCGGCTTCATTCTGAATAACGACCTCTCGAAGGTGTATCCGGTCGATCCCGGCAAGGTGGCCGAGTACGTCACCCATTCCTGGTACGAATATCCGCAGGGGAACAACGTCTCGTTGCCGCCGGCCAAGGGCGAGACGAATCCGAAATACACGGGACCGAAGCCGCCTTACGAGTTCCTGAACGTGGAGGAAAAGTATTCGTGGCTGAAGGCGCCGCGGTACGACGACCACGTGATGGAGGTGGGGCCGCTGTCGCGTGTGCTGGTCGCCTACGCATCGGGGCAGCCGGAAGTGAAGACGGCGGTGGACGGGGTGCTGGCGAAGCTGAACGCGCCGCCGACGGCGCTCTTTTCGACGCTCGGACGGATCGCCGCCCGGGCGCTCGAGACGCAATTGCTGGCCAATCACATCGTGGGCTGGATCGAGGAGCTGCGCGACAGCATGGGCCACGGCGATCTCCGCATGCACAACGGCGACAAATGGGAGCCGGATACCTGGCCGCGCACGGCGCAGGGCTACGGCCTGTTCGAGGCGCCGCGCGGATCGCTGGGACATTGGGTGGAGATTGAGGACACGCTCATCAAGAACTACCAGATCGTCGTGCCATCGACCTGGAACGCGGGTCCGCGCGACGGCAAGGGACAGCGCGGCCCTTACGAAACCGCGCTCCTGAAAACCCCGATCGCCGATCCGGAGCGTCCGCTCGAAGTTCTGCGGACGATCCATTCATTCGATCCTTGCCTGGCGTGCGCGGTGCACGTGACGGACGCGCGCGGCCGCACCTATGCCCGCCGGGAGATCTGAAGGGAGCGAAGCAGCCATGAATGCGGCAGCTCAATCGGCAGCCAGGGTGGTGAGTCCCGTTTCAGAGGAAAGACTCGTCCGCGTCTACGTCTGGGAATGGCCGGTGCGCATTGCGCACTGGGTGATTGTGATTTCGCTTTGCGTGCTCAGTCTCACCGGCTACTACCTGTACGAGCCCTACATCATTGCGCGCGGCAACGAAGTCTTCATGATGGGGACGATACGCTTCATCCATGAAGTCACCGGCTTCGTGTTCATCGGCGCATTTCTGCTGCGCGTTTACTGGTTCTTCATGGGGAACCGGTGGGCGCGATGGCGCCAGTTCCTGCTGATCGACCCGGAACAATGGCGCGGAGCGCGCAACATGGTGCGGTACTACACGTTCCTGCGCCGGGAGCCGGAGAGCCGGGTCGGCCATAATCCGCTGGCGGGAGCTACCTACTTAACCATTTACACGTTCATCTTCATCGAGGTCCTGACGGGACTGGCGCTTTTCAATCACGTTGTGCACAACAATGTTCTCGGTTTCTTCATTGGCTGGCTGCCTTCGCTGATCGGCATCCAGTATCTGCGCGAAATCCATTTCTTCGTCATGTTCATCCTCTGGGCGTTCTTCTATCACCACATTTACAGCGCCTGGCTGATGTCCATCGAGGAGCGGAGCGGGCTGATCGGTTCGATTTTCTCCGGCTACAAGAACTTGCCGGCGGATTTTGTCGCAGCGGATCCGGCGAGCCGGCACGAAAAAGAATTTCCGATCGTCGGCCCGGGCTGGGCGTATTGGCGGCTGCGCAGAAAAGCGCGCGCGGAAAAGAAGGCCGCGGCCGCTTCCGCATCCGCGACACGGAACAAATAGGGAGAATTGGTGGAATCTGCTCCAGCAACGAAAACGGTGGTGGTGGGAATCGGGAATCTGATTCGCACGGACGACGGGTTCGGGCTGCACGCGCTCGATCGACTCCGGCGCGACGCGCGCGTGCCCGCGGACGTCACTTTCATCGATGGTGGCACCCACGGACTCGAACTGCTCACCTACATCTCCGATTCCACCCATCTGCTCCTGCTCGATGCGATCGACGTCGGCGAGCCGGCGGGCACGGTGGTCCGCATGGTCAACGCGGAGTTGCGCGGCCTGCCCGGCGCGGCCAGCGTTCACCAGGTCGGCCTGGCCGATCTGCTGGCGACGCTGCCGCTCGTCTCGACTACGCCGAGGGAGATCGTGCTGCTTGGCGTCACGCCGCTTTCGACCGATTGGGGAACCGATTTGACCGCGCCGGTTGCCGCGGCGCTCGATGGTCTTGTCGAGGAAGCCATCGCGCAACTCGCTCACTGGGCTGGCGAGATTGCGTCGAATGGGGCACTGGCGGGGCAGGGCTCGACTTGCTGATGGTGTGATCCGGGGCGATTTTCACGCTTCAAGGGGGGATCGAATGTGCCTGGCCATTCCGGGGAAAATTCTTACCAGCGAAATCCATAACGGCGTGCGCAGCGGCAAAGTGCAGTTCGGCGGGATCACGCGCGAGGCCTGCCTCGATTTCGTGCCCGAAGCGACAGTCGGCGACTACGTGATGGTGCACGTCGGCTTCGCGATCAGCCGTGTGGACAGCGAGGAGGCCGAACGCACCTACCAGATTCTCGAATCGATGGGAGTGCTCGAGGCGGAGCTTTCGCCCGGTGACGGTTCCGGCCGGGGCGGGGGGACGCGATGAAATACCTGGACGAATATCGCGACGAGCACATCGCGCGGAAACTGGTGGCGGAGATCGGGCGGAAAGCCACGCGTCCGTGGGTACTGATGGAAATCTGCGGCGGCCAGACGCACACACTGATGCGCTACGGCATCGACGAACTGCTGCCGCACGGCATCGAGATGGTTCACGGACCGGGCTGCCCGGTCTGCGTGACGCCGCTCGAGACGATCGACAAGGCCATCGAGATCGCCTCGCGGCCGAACACCACGCTGGTCTCCTACGGCGACATGCTGCGCGTGCCCGGGTCGCGGACAGACCTCTTCCAGGTGAAGGCGAAGGGGGGCGACGTCCGCGTGGTCTATTCGCCGATGGAATCGGTGAAAGTGGCGCGGGAAAACCCGGAGCGGCAGGTGGTCTTTTTCGCCGTCGGATTCGAGACGACGGCGCCGGCGAACGCGATGGCGGTGTGGCAGGGGAAGCGGGAAGGGCTGACGAACTTTTCGATGCTGGTGTCGCACGTGCTCGTGCCGCCTGCGATGCGGCTGCTGCTCGGCTCGCCCCGCAACCGGGTGCAGGGATTCATCGCGCCGGGCCACGTTTGCACGGTGGTGGGCTACCGCGAATACGAGGACCTGGCCCGCGAATTCCACGTGCCGATGGTGGTCGGCGGATTCGAGCCGGTGGATCTGCTGGAAGCGATTTCGATGCTGGTGAGCCAGTTGGAGGAGGGCCGCGCGGAGGTGGAAAACCAGTACGTGCGGTCGGTGAACTACGAAGGGAATCTGCCGGCGCAGCGGATCATGGCGGAAGTGTTCGACGTCTGCGACCGGAAATGGCGCGGCGTGGGCGCGATTCCCGAGAGCGGCTACCGGCTGCGGCCGGAATACGCGGAGTTCGACGCCGATCGCATTTTCGGGCTCGAGCAGATCACGACCGAGGAACCCTCCGAATGCATGAGTGCCCTGGTGCTGCAGGGCTTGAAGAAACCAACCGATTGCCCGGCGTTCGCCACGCACTGCACGCCGGAATCGCCGCTTGGAGCGCCGATGGTTTCCGCCGAAGGCGCTTGCGCGGCCTACTACCAGTATCGCCGTCACACGGTGGCGGCACGCGAGGAGCAGTGATGGCCGAAGCCAACACATTTGCGGGTTTCTCCTGTCCGGTGCCGCGGCCGGCGCGCGAGGCCGTTTTGCTCGGCCACGGAAGCGGCGGCCGGCTCAGCGCCGAGCTGCTTCGCGACGTGATTCTGCCGGCGTTCGCGAATCCGGTGCTCGGGCGGCTGGACGACCAGGCGGTGGTTCTGGTGAACGGGTCGCGCCTCGCCTTCACCACGGATTCCTTCGTCGTAAAGCCGCTGTTTTTCCCCGGCGGCGACATCGGCTCGCTGGCGGTGCACGGGACGATCAACGATCTGGCGATGGGCGGGGCGGTGCCGCTGTTTCTGAGCGTGGCGTTCATCATCGAGGAAGGACTGCCGATGGAGGTGTTGCGGCGGGTGGTGGGATCGCTGCGGGAGGCGGCGCGAAAAGCGGGCGTCGACGTGGTGACGGGGGACACGAAGGTGGTCGAGAAGGGCAGCGGCGACGGAATTTTCATCAATACTTCCGGAATCGGCCTCGTGCCGGACGGAATCGATCTCTCCGCCGATCGCGCGCGGCCGGGCGACCGCGTCTTGCTGAGCGGCACGATCGGCGATCACGGGATCACGATCCTCGGGCAGCGGGAGGGATTGGAATTCGAGAGCGCCGTGGAAAGCGATACGGCGCCGCTGCATACGCTCGTGGCCGAAATGCTGGGCGTCAGCTCCGCAATTCCGCTGCTTCCGCGACCCCACGCGCGGCGGGCTTTCCAGTTCGATGAACGAAATCGCCGCGCAGTCGCGCGTGGGCATTGAACTCGAGGAGCGCGAGATTCCGCTGCGCGACGAGGTGCGCGGGGCGTGCGAGATGCTGGGGCTCGATCCGCTGTACGTGGCGAACGAGGGGAAGCTGGTGGCGATCGTCGATTCGGTGAAGGCCGAGGCGGTGATTGAGGCGATGCGGAAACATCCGCTCGGGCGCGAGGCGCGCATCATCGGCACGGTCACCGAATCACACCCGGGCCTGGTGACGATGCGCACGCCGCTCGGCACCACGCGCATCGTCGACATGCTCGCCGGCGATCAGCTGCCGCGCATCTGCTGAGGGCCGTGAATGCACGAAATGGGCATCGCCAATTCGGTGCTGGAAGCGATCGAGAAGGAAGCTCTGCGTTTCCCTCAGGGAAAAATCACGAAAGTCGGATTGCGAATCGGGGAGCTGGCGGGAGTGGACCGCGACGCGCTGTCGTTCTGCTGGGAAGCCGTGGTGCGCGGGACCGAGTGGGAGCCGCTCGCGCTCGAGATCGACTACCGGCCGCGGCGGCACCGGTGCGAGCGATGCGCGCGCGAATTCGTCGTCGAAGGCTATGACTTCCGCTGCCCCGCGTGCGGCGATGCGCATACGATTTTCGCCGGAGGCGACGAGCTGGAGCTGGCATTTCTGGAGGTCGAGGAACATGAACCGTGTGGGGCTGGAGCGCAAGGTACTGAGCGAGAATGACCGGCTGGCGGCCGGGCTGCGCGATCGGTTCGCGGAGAACAACGTGCTGAGCGTGAACCTGATCAGCTCGCCGGGAGCCGGGAAGACGTCGCTGCTCGAGCGCACGCTCGAAAGCCTGGACTCGGGCGCGCGCGTGGCCGTGCTTACCGGCGACATCCAGACCGAAAACGACGCGAAGCGGCTCGCCCGTTACGGATTCCCCGTGCGACAGATCACCACCGGCGGAACGTGCCATCTGGACGCGCGAATGATCGAGCGCGGCCTCGAGGGCTGGCGGCTCGAGGACCTCGATCTGCTGTTTATCGAAAACGTCGGAAACCTGGTTTGTCCGTCGAGCTACGACCTGGGCGAAGCGGCGAAGGTGGTGGTGCTGAGCGTCACCGAAGGCGACGACAAGCCTCTGAAGTATCCCTCGATCTTCTTCAAATCGGAGCTGATGGTCCTGAACAAGACCGATCTGCTCCCCTACGTTCCCTTCAATATCACGGCCGCGGAAGAAAACGCGCGCCGTGTCCATCCGGGCATGGAGATCGTCCGCGTGTCGTGCACCAGCCGGACGGGCCTGGGGGAATGGCTGGCCTGGCTCGGAGCGCGGCGCGAGAAGATGCTGAGCGCGCGGGCCTCGGCCGTCTGACGGCCCATGGGGGAACGGAAGGAAATCCGCGTTTCGGGAATCGTACAGGGCGTCGGATTCCGGCCCTACGTCTATCGCCTGGCGCTGGAAGAGCGGCTCGGAGGCACGATCCGCAACACGGCGGCCGGCGTGACGATCGAGGTGGAGGGACGGGCCGACAGCATCGGCCGGTTCCTCGAGCGATTGGCGGCCGAAGCGCCGGCGCTCTCACGCATCACCGGGATCGAGGTGGGCTCGCTGCCGCCGAACGGGGAAACCGGCTTCCAAATTCTCTCCAGCCGCGCCGGCGAGGCGATGCACACGCTGATCTCGCCCGACGTCGCGATTTGCGACGATTGCCTGCGCGAGATGCTCGATCCGGCCGACCGGCGCTACCGGTATCCATTCATCAATTGCACGAACTGCGGCCCGCGATTCACCATCGTGCGCGATATTCCCTACGACCGGCCGCGGACGTCGATGTCCGTCTTCCCGATGTGCCCGGCGTGCCGCGCCGAATACGAGGACCCGCTCAACCGCCGCTTCCACGCGCAGCCGAACGCCTGCTGGAATTGCGGCCCGCGACTCGAGCTGTGGGACCGGGAAGGGAAGATCGTCGAGACGGCCGACGCCGTGGCGAAGACGGCCGCGCTGCTCCAGGCGGGGGAAATCGTCGCGGTGAAAGGGCTGGGCGGATTTCATCTGGCGGCCGACGCCACGAATCCCGCGGCGGTGATGCGGCTGCGGGACCGGAAATGCCGCGTGGAAAAACCGTTTGCGGTGATGGTGCCGAACGTCGAGGCCGCGGAGCGCTTCTGCGAACTCGACGCCGCGGGACGCGAACTCCTGACGAGCCGGCAGCGGCCGATCGTGCTGCTACGCGCCAGGCGGCCGACGCCGATTGCCGATTGCGTGGCGCCGTCGAACGCCTATCTCGGCGTCTTCCTGCCCTACACGCCGCTGCATCACCTGCTGTTCGAGCGCGGGAAATTCGCGGCGCTCGTGATGACCAGCGGAAATGTGAGCGAGGAACCGATCGCCATCGACAATCGCGAAGCGGTCCGCCGCCTCGGCGGGCTCGCCGACCATTTCCTGGTGCACAACCGCGACATCCTGCTCCGCTGCGACGATTCGGTGGTGCGGCCGGCGGAAACGGGCGCGCGGCAATTGCGCCGTTCGCGAGGCTACGTGCCCGTGCCGGTGTTCCTCGACGAAGATCTGCCGCCGGTCCTGGCCGCGGGCGGCGAGCTGAAAAACACGATCTGCCTGGCGCGGGGCAACCAGGCGTTCCTCAGCCAGCACGTCGGCGACCTCGAGAATCTCGAAAGCTACGGCTTCTTCCTCGAGGCGGTCGAGCATCTCGAGCGCATCCTCGAAATCACGCCGGAGATCATCGCCTACGATCTGCATCCCGATTACTTCTCGACGAAATGGGCGCTCGAACAGACCGGGGCGCGGCTGGTGGGCGTGCAGCACCACCACGCGCACGTCGCCGCCTGCATGGCCGAAAATCACCTCCACGAAAAAGTGATCGGGTTCGCGCTCGACGGCACCGGCTACGGAACCGACGGCCGCATCTGGGGCGGGGAAGTGCTGCTGGCGGATTTTTGCGGATTCGAGCGGGTGGCGCATCTGGCCTACGTGCCGCTTCCGGGCGGCGAAGCGGCAATTCGCGAGCCGTGGCGGATGGCGATCTCCTATCTGGCGCAACATTTCGGGCGCGAGTTTCTGGACCGGCCGATTCCCCTTCTCGGCGAGATCGGCGGATCGAGCATCGGGCTGGTGATGCGGATGATGGAGCGGGAATTGAATTCGCCGCTCACCTCGAGCTGCGGCCGGCTGTTCGACGCCGTCTCGGCGCTCGCCGGCGTCCGGAGCCGTGTGAATTACGAAGCGCAGGCGGCGATCGAGTTGGAGATGGCCGCGCTCGAATCGAATGACGCAACCGCCTATCCGATGGGGCTCGTGCGGGAGGGCGCGGGCTGGGTGATCGACACGGGGCCGCTATTCGAATCGGTGCTCGCGGACCTGGACCGGAAACTTCCGGCGAGCGCGATCAGCCGGCGCTTCCATAACGGGCTCGTGGAAATTTTTTCGCGGCTGGCGCGTTTGATTCGCGACCGCAGCGGCTTGCGGCAGGTGTGCCTGACGGGCGGGACCTTCCAGAACGTGCTGCTTCTCGAGGGTTTGCGCGACACGCTGGGGGCCGAGGGTTTTGAGGTCTTCACGCACGCCGAAGTGCCGGCCGGGGACGGCGGCTTGAGCCTGGGCCAGGCGATGGTGGCCGCGCACCGCTTCTGAGACGGAAATGCCTGTGGCGCGGCGCGAATCCTTTTCCCAAAATCGTCATCTCTAGAGAAGAGCGAAGGGAAAGCGGCCGGAGCGGCGCCATCGTCTTCAGGCCCGTTTGCTCCTTCGCTCGTCACTCTTTTTTTCAGAGACATTGCAATTGTCAGGAGGACTTCATGAGTAGTGATCCGGCTACCGAATTGGCGGGAAAAACCGCCGTGGAAACACGCGTGTGGGACATCGACGGCGCGCATTCGGCCGCGCATTTCAGCATCCGGCACATGATGATTGCCAATGTGCGGGGCGAATTCACGAAGATCAGCGGCTCGGTGGCGCTCGACGAGCAGGACATCACGCGCTCGAAGGTGGAGGGCGCGGTCGAGGTCGGCTCGATCAATACACGCGAGGCGGACCGCGACGGCCACCTGAAGAGCGGCGACTTTTTCGACGCAACGAAATTCCCGAAAATCAGCTTCCGGTCCGCCAAAATCGCGAAGGACATCGGCGGCAAACTCATCCTGAGCGGCGAGCTGACGATTCGCGACGTGACGAAACCGATTACGCTCGAGGTGGAAGAGGTCACGCCGCAAATGAAGGATCCGTGGGGCAAACTGCGCTTTGGCGCCTCCGCACGCGGGCAGATCAACCGCAAGGATTTCGGCCTCACGTGGAACAAAGCGATCGAAGGCGGCGGGTTGCTGGTGGGCGAGCAGGTGAACCTGACCTTCGAAGCGGAATTCGTCAGGCGCGAGGGGTAGGAGTTCCTCGGGAGCCGGGACGTGCCGGTGTCTTCGTGGATGACATTGCCTCAGGGCTTTCGGGATCCTTCGCTTCGCTCAGGATGACAGGGGCTTTAGCGGAGCGAGAACAGTTCCCTCCGGCAAGGGAAAATGAAGCGGGCCGGTGAGACCGACGTATGTCGGTCCCACCGGCCCGCTTTCCTTTGGAAGAGGTTGTCTAGAGAACCGGCTCGGCCCAATCCTCCAGCGTCTTCTTGATGTGGTGGAGGAACTGGTGCGCGACGGCGCCGTCGACCACGCGATGGTCGTAGCTGAGCGTGAGATAGACCATCGAGCGGATGGCGATGGCGTCGTCGATCACCACCGGGCGCTTCTGGATGGAGCCGAGGCCGAGAATCGCGACGTTCGGCTGGCTGATCACCGGCAGGCCCATGAGGCCGCCGAAGACGCCGGGGTTCGTGATCGAGAACGTGCCTTCCTGAACTTCCTCGGGTTTCAGACGCTTTGTGCGAGCGCGCTCGGCGAGGTCGTTGATGGCGCGCTGCAGGCCGAGGAAATTTTTTTCGTCGGCGTTCTTGACCACGGGAACGATCAGGCCCCAGTCGAGCGCGACGGCGATGCCGATGTTGATGTCGCGGTGGAGGACGACGTTCGTGCCGTCAACCGAGGAGTTCACGGTCGGGAAGGCGCGCAGGCCCTCGACCGCGGCGCGGATGAAGAACGGCATGAAAGTCAGCTTGCTTTCGGTCTGCGCCTCGAATTGGTTCTTCAATTTGGCGCGGAGATTGACGATTTTCGTGACGTCGGCTTCGTCGACCGAGTAGACGTGCGGCGAGACGCGCTTGGAGACGAGCATGTGCTCGGCGATGCGCTGGCGCATCACGCTCATCGGCTCGACTTCGTAGCGGCCGAAATAGAGCTTCTCGCGCGGAACGGCGGTTTCGATCGTGACGTGGGCCAAAGAGCCCGGCGCGGCGGGAGCGGCCGGCGGCGGAGGCACGGCGGCTGGAGCCGCAACGGCAGGCCGGGCTGCGGCAGCAGGCGCGGCCGCGCGGGATGCCAGATAGGCCTCGATATCGTGCTTGCTGATGCGGCCGGCGGCGCCGGTACCGGATACCTGCGACAGGTCGACACCTTGCTCGCGGGCGATCTTGCGCACGAGCGGGGAACTGCGAATGCGGCCGCGTTCTTCGGCGGCAGCGGCAGGAGCGGGAGCAGGAGGCGCCGCAGCGGCCACGGGAGCCGGGGCAGGCGCGGCAGCGGGCGGCGGAGGCGGTGGTGGCGGAGCAGCGGCGGCCGGCGCGGGAGCCGGAGCCGGCGCAGGTTTCGCCGCAGCGGCGGGCGCGGGAGCGGCAACGGCAGCGCCGCCGTCGGAGATCAGGGCAACGACGGTCTTGATCGGCACGGTCTGCCCTTCATTGACCTTGATTTCCTGCAGCGTGCCGGAGGCCGGCGCGGGAATTTCGGCGTCAACCTTGTCGGTGGAGATTTCAAAGAGCGGTTCGTCGCGCTCCACCTTGTCGCCGGGCTTCTTCAGCCACTTCGTGATCGTGCCTTCGAAAATGCTTTCCCCCATTTGGGGCATGACTACATCAACCGCCATTGTTCCCTCCAATTTCTCCCATTCAGTCTACCAAGAAGGCCCTAGTAGCGGGCCAGCTCGCGCGCCGCGCGAGTGATGTCGGCCACCTGCGGCAGGAACCGCTCCTCGAGTGGAGGAGAGAACGGCACCGGCGTATCGAGCGATGTGACGCGCAGGATGGGACCGTCGAGATCTTCGAAGGCCTGCTCGTTGACGGTGGCGGCGATTTCGCCCGCGATACCGCCCGAGCGGACATCTTCGTGGACGACCAGGAGCTTGTTCGTTTTGCGAACCGAATCGATGATTCCCTGCCTGTCGAGCGGCATCAGGGTGCGCAGATCGAGCACTTCGGCTTCGATGCCTTCCTTTGCCAGCTCGTCGGCGGCTTCGAGCGAATGGAGCGTCATCGCGCCGTAGGTGGCGATCGTCAGATCGCGGCCGGGGCGGCGGACGGCGAGCTTGCCGAGCGGCACGGTGTAATCCCCGGCGGGCAGCTCTTCCTTCACGCGCCGATATAGGAACTTGTGTTCGAGGAACAGCACGGGATTATTGTCGCGAATCGCGCTCTTCAACAGCCCCTTGGCGTCGTAGGCGGTCGAGGGATAGACGACCTTGAGCCCCGGCGTGTGCACGAACCACATCTCCGGATTCTGCGAATGGAACGGCCCGCCGTGCACGCCGCCGCCGCACGGACCGCGCACCACCATCGGCACCGGTCCGCCCCAGCGGTAGTGGCTCTTGGCGACGAAATTCGCCATCTGATTGAAGCAGCACGCGATGAAATCGATGAACTGCATTTCCGCCACCGGGCGCAGACCCTGGTAGCTCATGCCGACCGCGGCGCCGATGATCGCGGTTTCGCTGATCGGCGTATCGATCACCCGTTCCCAGCCGAATTTGGCGAGCAGACCTGCGGTGGCCTTGAACGCGCCGCCGTAAACGCCGATATCCTCGCCGATGAGGACGACGGAGGGATCGCGCTGCATCTCCTCGTCGAGTGCTTCGCGAATGGCTTCGACCATCGTGACCGGGGCCATGTTCAGCGTCTCCCTTTCGGACGTGCCGCGGCGCGGGCCGGGCGCTTCGATGCGCCGGAGCCGGCCGGGGCGGATTTGGCGGATGGTTTTGATTGTGACGCGGCGCGGGCGCCGTCATCGGGCGAAGCTGTCGCAGCGGCGGGAACCGATCCGCGGGCGCCATTCAAAGCGCCGAAATCGGGCACGGTCCACACGGCCTGGACGCTGGCCTTGGGCGGCTGCACTTCCGCGACTGGGCGCTCCCAGTGCGCCTCGATCGTGTGGCAGCCATCGCAGTAAACGCCGCGCTCGGCCTCTTCGGCCTCGGGCAGCGGGGAAGCCTCGGCGATCTCGAGGTCCTCCTTCAACTCGCGCTCGATGCGCGCGTCGATTTCGGCCTTGGGTTTCTTGTCCCAGATTTTGTTTTCCGTGAGCCAGGCCTCGTAGCGATTGAGCGGATCGCGCGCCTTCCAATATTCGAACATTTCCGGCGGGACGTAGGCCGCGGCGTCGTGTTGCGCGTGACCCTTCATGCGCATCGTCTTCGATTCGACTAGCACCGGGCCTTCGCCGCGGCGCGCCAGCTCGACGGCCTCTTTCGTCGTCTGGTAGACGGCGACGACGTCGTTGCCGTCGACCACGTAGCTTGGGATGCCGTAGGCGCGGGCGCGGTCGGCGAGATTTTTCAGGGGAACCTGGCGAGCCACCGGCGTCGAATAGGCCCATTGGTTGTTTTCGACGACGCAGACGAACGGCGCGTGCTGCGCGGCGGCCAGGTTCATGCCTTCGTGGAAGGCGCCGGTGGACGTGCCGCCGTCGCCGATCCAGGTCATCGTGACGAGTTTCTGGCCGAGGTAGCGGCCGCCCATCGCGACGCCCGTCATCACCGGAATCAGATCGCCGAGCATGGAAATGGGCGAGACGACGTGACGGACTTTCAGGTCGCCGAAGTGGCTGGTGCCGTCCTTGCCGCCGGTGGGCGAGCCGGAGCGGGCCATGTACTGCATCAGGATGTCGCGCGGGCGGTAACCCTTGACCAGCAGGCCGCCGACGTTGCGGATCATCGGCGCGATCCAGTCATTTTTCTCGAGCGAGTAAGCGGTGCCGACGGCGCTCGCTTCCTGGCCGATGCTCGAATAGAGGCCGCCGACCACCTTGTTCTGGCGGAACAGGCGGACCAACTGCTCGTCAAGCTCGCGCGTCAGCTTCATGAAGTAATAGAGGTCGAGAAGCTGTTCCCGGCTGAGCGGATATTTCATTTCCGGCAATGCCATCGTCGTTCCTTGCCTCCCGCGTTCAGCTTCCGGCGCCCATGGTTGCGGGCGTCGCTCGTTCCAGTTGGTCTTCGAGCGCCTCGAGCGGCGCCGGCTCCATCTCGAATCCGAAGACTTCGGCGAAGCGTGCCACCAGTTGCGGCCGGAATTCGGCCGGATCGATGGGCCGGGCGAGCAGGTGCTCGAGCGAGGTGACGCCCTTGTCGCTGATGCCGCACGGCACGATCAGATCGAAATAGCGGAGATCGGTCGAAACATTATATGCAAAACCATGAGAGCTGACCCAGCGGCTGAAATGCACGCCAATCGCCGCCAGCTTTTCCGGCCCGCGGCCGGGCGGATCGACCCAAACGCCGGTGAGGCCAGGCTCGCGCCGCGCCGTGACGCCGAAATCGGCGGAGGAGCGGATCAGGATCTCCTCGAGCTGACGCACGTACCATACGACGTCGCGCCGGATTTCCGCCAGATGCAGAATCGGATAGCCGACCACCTGGCCGGGGCCGTGATAGGTGATGTCGCCGCCGCGGTCGGTGGGATGGAACTCGACGCCCATTTGCTGGAGCAGGCGATCCGAGGCTCGCAGGTGCTCGCGGTGCCCGTTGCGGCCGAGCGTGATGACGTGCGGATGCTCGCAGAGCAGCAGGACGTCGGCGACGGCGCCGGCCTTGCGCGCCTCCACCAGCCGCCGCTGCAGCTCGAACGCCCGCCCGTAAGCGATGACGCCGAGATCGACCACCAGACAGGGTTTCATGAGCATCCGTGGGCCGGCTCAGAAGTTGATGGCCAGGCCGCGTACCGAATTGAACGCATCGCCCATCGCTTCCCAGACCGTTGGATGGGCGTGAATGGTGTACATCATGTCGTCGATTGTCGCTTCGAGGCCGATGGCCGCCACAGGCTCGGCGATGATTTCGGTCGCGAGCGGGCCGATGGCGTGGACGCCGAGCACCTGGCCGTATTTCTCCTCGGAGACGACTTTGATGAAGCCTTCGTGATGGCCGAGGATCGAAGCCTTGCTGTTGGCCGAGAAGGGGAACTTGCCGGTCTTGACGGCGTAGCCGGCGTCTTTCGCCTGCTGCTCGGTCATGCCGATCGAGCCGATCTGCGGCTCGCAGTAGGTGCAGTTGGGCACGCGGCGCTTGTCGAAAGCGGGCACGTCCTTGCCGGCCATTTTCCCGACGGCGATGATGCCTTCCATCGAAGCGGCGTGCGCGAGTTGCGGCATGCCGGCGACGATGTCGCCGATGGCGTAGAGGCCGGGCTCGGCGGTTTCCATGTACGGGCCGGCGTGGACGAAGCCGCGCTCGATGCGGGCGCGCGTTTTTTCGATGCCGACATTTTCCGTTTTGGGCCGGCGGCCGACGGCGATCAGGACGCAATCGGCGGCGATTTTCTGCGCGGCGCCGGTCTTGTCCTTGTAGTCGACGGTGACGCCGTTCGCGTCTTTCTTCACCGATTCGACCGTGGCCTGCGTCTGAATCTTGATGCCGCGCTTGCGGAAGGCCTTTTCGAGTTCGGCGGAAATTTCGTCGTCTTCGAGCGGAACGGCGCGGGGCAGCGTTTCGAGGATGGTGACCTCGGAGCCGAAGGAGCGGTAAATCGACGCGAATTCGACGCCTACGGCGCCCGCGCCGACGACGACCAGCGTCTTCGGAATCTCGGGCAGGTCGAGGATTTCCCGGTTCGAGACGATGCGCTTGCCGTCGAATTCTACGCCGGGCAACGTGCGCGCCTCCGAGCCCGTGGCGAGCATGATGTTCGTGGCTTCGATCGTCTGCGTCTTGCCGTCCTTCTCGACGTTCACCTTGCCGGGGCCGGCGAGGGTGCCCCAGCCCTGAATGGTTTCGACTTTATTCTTGCGGAAGAGGAATTCGATGCCCTTGGCATGCTTGGTGACGATCTTGTTCTTGCGCTGCAGCATCGCGGGCCAGTTGATGCCGACTTTTTCCACTTCGATGCCGAATTCCTTCGCGTTCAGAAAATCCTCGTACAGTTCGGCGTGATGCAGCAGGACCTTGGTGGGAATGCAGCCGACATGGAGACAGGTGCCGCCAAGAAAGGGGTCCTTCTCGATGACGACGGTTTTCAGTCCCCACTGGCCAGCGCGGATGGCGGCGACATAGCCGCCCGGGCCGCTCCCGATGATTGCGAGGTCATATTTCGCCAAGTGCTTCCTCCCGTTCCGGATTGATCGCAGGGGCAAACGAGGCTGGGCGCGTTTCGTTCCAAGCGGAGCCCGACCCGCGGAAGTGCGATTTTATCAGCCGCTTGGCGGGGCCGCAACCGATGGCGGCCGGCGTTGCTCCTTCGAGCGCGAACATCGCCAGGGAGCGGCATGTGGGTGGCCGGGGTACAATAGGCGAATGGCGCGGGGAAGGGATGCCGCGCGCGGAGGGACCATGAATCACTATGACGCGCAACAGGCGCTTGATGAATTGCGGGAAGACGCCCAGTTGCCGCATCCGGTGCGGCTGCGCGACATGATCCTGCGCGTGCGGCTCGACGCCGTGACCGCGCTCGACATCAATCGCGAATTTCAGGAGTATCTGACGCAATACGGCGAAACCGAGCAGCGAGCCCGTTCGATTCTCGAGAAACTGGCGGCGCAGGCGCCCAAGGCGTCCTGAAACACATGAAGCGGCAGACCTTCCTCGTCGACGCCGACGATACCCTCTGGGAAAACAACGTCTTTTTCGAGCAGGCCATCGGCGAGTTCATCGCGCGGATGGAGCCGCTCGGCTACAGCCCCGCCTACGTGCGGCGCATCCTGAACGAGATCGAAAAACGCAACATCCGCCAGCATGGTTACGGCGTCGGGAGCTTCCGGCGCTCGCTCGAGGAGACCTACCGCCGCCTGGCCGGCGAACTGGCCAATAGCGACGAATGGGCGTGGATTCGCGACCGGGCCCGCGAAATCGAGCGCACGCCGCCGCGCATTCTCGAGGGCGTCCCGGAGACGCTCGCGTTTCTCGCGCGCCGGCACCGGCTGATCCTCTTCACCAAGGGCGAGCCGGTCGAACAAGGAGCGAAGATCGAGCGGTCGGGGCTGGTCTCGTATTTCGAAGCGGTGGAAATCGCACCGGAGAAGGACGCGGCCAACTATGAACGCGTGGTGAACCGTCACAAGGTGGTGAAGCAGAACGCGTGGATGGTGGGCAACAGCCCGAAGAGCGACGTGAATCCGGCGCTCGAAGCGGGCCTGAACGTGGTCTTCATTCCGCATCGAATGACGTGGGAACTCGAACACGCGGAACTGGTGAGCGGGCTCGGGCGGATGCTGCTGCTTACGAGTTTCCGCGATCTCCGGCTGCATTTCTGACGTTCCGGCCGCAGCGGCGGGCCGGAAAAATCTTCTGAAAGGCTCTGGTTTCGATGGATTACAAGGGCGAATTTGCGGAGTTCGGCAATGTGACGTATCTGGACGTGGCCGCGCAGGGCCCGCTGCCGCGCGCGTCGGCGCAGGCGCTGCGCCGCGCGGTGGAATGGAAGGAGCAGCCGCAAAAGATGCCCGCCGACATTTATTTCGGGCTGCCCGATCGCGTCCGCGCGCTCATTGCGCGGATGATCGGCGCGAAACCCGAGGAGGTGGCGATCACGACCGGCGCAACCACGGGCCTCGCCGCGATTGCCTGGGGCATCGACTGGAAACCGGAAGATGAAGTGCTGGTGGCGGAGGGCGAGTTCCCGGCGCATTTCACCGTGTTCGAGCCGCTCGCCGAGCGCGGCTGGCTGCGCCTGCGGAGGGTGCGCCCGCGCGGGAGATTTTTGAGCGCCGACGATTTCCTCGCAGAAATTGGCCCGAAGACGCGCCTGGTGACAACAAGCCTCGTCCGCTTCCACGATGGCACGCGCATCGACGCCAAACGCCTGGCCGAAGCCTGCCACGCGGCCGGGGCGTGGCTCGCGCTCGATGCGAGCCAGTGCGCCGGGGCGATGCCGTTCAACGTTCGCGAACTGGGCGCCGATTTCGTCACATCCGCCGGCTACAAGTGGATGCTCAGCCCCTACGGCACCGGATTTTTCTGGGCGCGCGAGGAGCGGATCGCCGAAATGCGCCCCGCGCCCTTTTACTGGACAGCGCTTCCGGGCGCGCACGTTTTCAATTCGCTCGATCTCTCGCCCTACCGTCCCGAAGCCGGCGCGCGACGCTGGGACGCGCCGGAAACGGCGAGTTTGAACCTGGTGGCGATGGAAACGTCGCTCGAATTTCTGCTGCGCGCCGGCGTCGAAACCGTCTCGGCGGCACAATCAGGAGCGCATCCGCCAGATCATCGAACGCATGCCTCGCGACCGCGCCGTGCTCGCAAGCCCCGCCGAAGAAGACCGCCGCGGCCCCTACGTTTGCCTGGCCGCACGGTCGCCCGAAAAGACGCGCGAGTTGCACGAGAAACTGCGCGCGGCCGAGGTGATCGTCAGCCTGCGCGAGAATGCGCTGCGCATTGCGCCGCACCTGTTCTCGACGGCCGGCGATATCGATCGCCTGATGACGGTTCTGACTACTTAACCGCGATTCCTGCAACGCTGGCCCTGACGCCCGGAGCACTTGCGGGGATTGTGCCCGCAGCCATGGGTGGGGCTCGCCTTCTTCGGCGGCCCGTCTTCGTGCGCCACCTTTCCCCGGACCGTTCGGGATCCTTCGCCCCGATGCCTTCACGGATACGGGGCGGTCCGTATTGTCAGAATCGGACCGCTTCGCTCAGGATGGCAGGACTTTTGCCAGCAAGGCGCACCGGTTTTGAGTCGGATACCGGGCACCGGGATGGCGGAAAGACATGCTTACCGGCGTGACGTCGTGAAATGGAAGGGAACGGAGACGAGGACCTTCAGGGGAACGGCGCGGTTATGCAGCAGCGCGGGGTCGAATTTCCACTGCGAGAGAGCGACCGCGGCGTTGTGGTCGAGAACGGGATCGAGGCTCTGCACCACGCGAACCTGGCTCACCGTGCCGTCGACGCCGATGACCGCGAAGAGAACCACGGTGCCCTGAACGCCCTCCTGGATTTCCTCGGGCGGATATTCGGGATCGACGGTGTGGACCGGCAGCGGCGCGATGATCTGATTGCTCTCCCGGAGCACCTTGCCGAGCGGCTCGGCGAAATTCAGGATCCAGCTTCCGCTCGAACTCGTCAGGTTGGGCATATTCATCAGCAAAGTGTGAATGCGCCACGGGCCTAGCACCTGATGCGCCAGATCGTTCCGCACGATGCCGCTCCGGGAAGCAGGCGCGGCCGCGCGGGCTCTCGGAATGGCCGAGCGCGACGGGAGCGGGGAAATCGGCGCGATTTTGGGCAGCGGATCCGGCGCATGTGGCCGGGCCGGTGCAGGCGGTACGGGCGTTGGAGCGCCGCTGTCGTGCAGGATCAGCAAGCCCGCCGGGCCGTGCGCGGCGTTGGCCGAAGGCATGCCGGGAGCGCCGGCGCCGGATGCGGCATTGGCGGAGAGATCGGGCGCGGCGGCGGAGATTGCGTTTCGGGAGACGTGCGGGCCGATACTGATCGGCGCGGAGGCGTTGACGGGCGGGGGCGGCGCCGAGCCGGGCGAGAGCGAAAGAGCGACAAGGCGGTGAACGTCCATCGTGAGATTGGGCGCGGCGGCGCCGGTGGCGGCGGACTTCGCGCGCTCGGCGCGGACCGCGTTCGGCGCCTGCGGAAGCGGCGGTTGCGGCGCGGCGTTCGCGGCGGCCAGCGCGAGGGGCTTCGCGGCCGGCACGGCATTCGCCAGCGAGGGCGCGGGCGCCGCGGAGGTCCGCGGAGAGGCGGCGCGTTTGGCCATCACCGCGCTCGGCGCGATCGGCATGGGCGGTTTCACCGTCGCGGAACTGGCCGCGATATCGAGCGGGCCCGCCGGAGGTGTGGCGTTCACGATTTTGGGCGCCCGAAGCGCCGCCGCGGCCTCGCGTGCTCGCCGGGCGCGCAGATCGGCGGGATTCACCGCGATTTCCGGCCGCACCGGCGCGGCATCCGCCCACGAGATGATGTTTGGCGTCGAAGGCAGAAATTTCGGCGCGGTTGGCGGCGCGTCGGGCTGGATGAGCACCTGGCGGCTGTTCGTCGGCCGCGGCGGATTGAAAATGACCGTCGTCTTCGGATTGTAGGCGCGGACGAGGATCCGGCGTTTCGGTTCCGGCTTGGGCGCTTCCTTGGGTTTAGGCGCGGCGACGGGCGCGACATCGGTCGTCGGCCCATACCAGGTGATTTCGATTTGCGGAAGCGCAATCTCGGGTTTCGGCATGGCCATGCGGCTCAACGGAATGCAGACGGCCAGCAGAAGGGCATGCCAGAGGAACGAGCCGGCGATCCCGCGGCCCGGCGGCTGGTGCGGCGCGATGCGCAGCCGGAAAAATGACTTGGCTGGATCGAATTCCCGCGGCGCGCGCGGCCCGGTGAGCGCGGCGCGCAGGCTTTCGAGGAAATTCGCCCGCCGCCCCTGCCATGGCACTGCGAGACGCGGCGTTTCGAATGCACCTGGAGCGTGGCTGGGACGCGGGGTCATGGGGAAAGGAGAAATTATACCGCCGCGCGCGGCAAGGGGACGAAACGACCGTGCCACGGCGCGAACTGGTTACAACCTTGCAGCCCCCGTTTCGCCCTTCGGCATCTTGTCGGGCCGGCGGGGAATAAGGATGGAGGGCGGAAGCCTGCCTCCACGCGAGCCGCCTCGTGTTTCGACCCTATCCCTTGTCGGAGGCGCGGACTAAACCGGATGGATGCCGTGGCCGTCGACAAAGCGTCCCTCGACGAAGAATTCCGCGGGCAGATTTGCCCTGACGAACCGCACTGCCTCGGCGATGTCCAGTTTCTGTCTTTCTTTCTCGGCTTCGTGGCTCGGGAACGTGATGCCGTAGCCCCTGCAATCGAAGTGGATCGTCAGCAGAATCCATTTCGCCTCGTGCACCGCGATGCCGGTCTTGATCGCCTCGAAGATCGCTTGTCTCGCGGCGTCGTCGGCCGGATCTTTGGAAGCAAGAGCGCGGGCGCCCCCGGGGAGGGAAATCACATCCTTGTGCGACCAACCATTTTCCTTGAAAAATGCGTCGAAAATCGGGTCCAGGCGGCTGTCGTAACAGCGAACGATGAGCGGGCGATCGTAGCCGAGCGCGTAGGCCGTCTTTTCCCGGACTTCCCGGGACGCGAAGGGGAAATCCCTTCTTCTTTCCTCGAATTCTTTCATTTTGCGAGCGAACTCAGACATGATTCCCTTTCGATGGAAAGCCGGTGTGCAAGGATTCGCCTCGACGCGAAAGAATTATTCGCCCGGCATGAGCCGGTAGAAACTCAGCGTGGCGTCGCCCTGGCGCACGCGGCGAAACGATTCGAGTTTGCCGGCGAATTCGGGCAGCGGAAACGTGGAGCGGTGCTCGATGATGACGACGCCGGTCGGCGTGAGCGGCGCGGAATGCGACAGCAGCTCGAACGCGCCGTGATATTCCTCCACATCCTCATACGGCGGATCGAGAAACAGGAAATCGGCGCGCTCGCCGCGGGCGTGAAGGCGGGCAAGGCCCTTCAGGACATCTTCGTGAACGATTTCGGCGTCGGCCGTTGCGCCGAGCATCGCGAGATTCTGGCGAATCAGCGCGACGGCGCCGCGCGCGATCTCGACGAAAATGGCGCGCCGCGCGCCCCGGCTGAGCGCTTCGATCCCCACCGCGCCCGTGCCGGCGTAGGCGTCGATGAACAATGAATCCACGACCGACGGCCCGAGAATGTCGAAGAGCGTTTCACGCAGGCGGTCGCTCGTCGGCCGCACGCGCAGCTTGCCCGGGCTTTTCAGATGGCGGCTGCCGTATTTGCCCGCGACGATTCGCATCGCCTCACCCCACCCTCGCCAGCTCGTAGCGGCGCTGCCAGTTCGGATCGACCGAAGCGAGCAGGCGCTCGAGTTCGGGCGCACGGGCGTCGTCGCCGGCCAGGGCGAAGGCTTCGCGCCGCGCCAGCTCCAGAAGATCGTGATCGCGCAGCAGGTTGGCGACGCGCAACGCGGGCGCGCCGTGCTGCGCGTGCCGAAAAATTCGCCGGGGCCGCGCAATTTGAGGTCGGCTTCGGCGATTTCCGAACCATTCGCGGTGCGGACCAGCGTTTCCAGGCGCTCGCGGCCTTCGCCCTGCAAATCGCGGGGCGCGACGAGGATGCAGTGCGATTTCTCGCGCCCGCGCCCGATGCGTCCGCGAAGCTGGTGGAGCTGGGCGATGCCGAAGCGCTCGGCGTGCTCGATCACCATGACCGTGGCGTTGGGCACGTCGACGCCGACTTCGATCACCGTGGTCGCGACGAGCATCTGAATCCGGCCCGCGCGGAATTCCTCCATCACGTGTTCCTTTTCGTCGCTCGCCATGCGCCCGTGCAGCAGGCCTAGCTTGCACTCGGGAAAGACGTGTTGCGAGAGGCGTTCGTACTCCGCGATCGCCGCTTTCAGTTCCTGTTTCGATTCTTCGATCACCGGATAGACGACGTAGGCTTGCCGGCCCGAGCGCATCTCGCCGCGAACGAATTCCCACACGCCGGCCAGGTCCTCCTCCGAGCGCCAGGCGGTTTCATCGGGCCGCGGCCGGGCGGCATTTCATCGATCACCGAAAGATCGAGATCGCCGTAGAGGGTGAGCGAGAGCGTGCGCGGGATGGGCGTCGCGGTCATCACCAGCACGTCGGGCGAAGCGCCTTTTTCGCTCAGGCGCTTGCGCTGCAGCACGCCGAAGCGGTGCTGCTCGTCGATCACCACGAGGCCCAGTTTCGCGAACTCCACCGGGTCCTCGATCAGCGCGTGCGTGCCCACCACGAGTTGCGCCTCGCCGCTCTGAACGCGCTCGAGCGCTTCCCGGCGCGTGGCGGATTTCATGCCGCTGACCAGCAACTCGACGGTGTAGCCGGCGCCGCCCAAGATGCGGCGCGCGGCCAGGAAATGCTGCACGGCCAGGATTTCGGTCGGCGCCATCAGCGCCACCTGATACCCGTTTTCGATGACGATTACCGCGGTTTCGAGCGCGACGATCGTCTTCCCGCTGCCCACGTCGCCCTGCAGCAGGCGGTTCATCGGAGTGGGCCGCTCGAGATCGGCGGCGATTTCGGCGAGCACGCGTTTCTGCGCCGCGGTGGGCTTGAAGGGAAGCACGCGCTTGAGCGCTTCGCGAATACGCTCGTCGCGCACGCGGAAGGCGATGCCCGGCTCGCCTGTTGCCGCCTGCGGCGCAACGCGAGGCTCAGTTGGTAGAAGAAGAACTCCTCGAAAATCAGCCGCCGGTGCGCCGCCGTATCGGAACTGGTTCAGCGGGTCGATCGATTCGGCCGGCGGCGGAAAATGGGCCGCGTGCAGGGCAGCCGCGCGCGGGGGAAGCCCGTTGCGCTCGATGATTTCCGCGGGCAGCGGATCGGGGATGGCCGCGCCGAGTCCTTCGAGCGCGGTGTGGATGATGCGGCGCAGCACGCGTGGCGTGAGCGCCCCGATGGCTTCGTAGATCGGAACGATGCGGCCGACTTCGGTCGAATCGCCGCCGGAAGCGCCGAGCATCTCGAATTGCGGATTGACCATCTCGATGCGCGCCGGACGCAGCCGGTCGATTTCCACCTTGCCGTGGAGGACGATGCGCTGGCCGGGATGGAAGCGGCCCTCGAGATACGCTCCGTGGAAGAATTTCACGTGCAGCGCGCCGGTCGAGTCGCGCGCCAGCAGGTGGTACATGGCGTCCCGGCGCCCGCGGAAGCGGAGCAGGTTGCCGTCGGCGACTTCGGCCTGGATCGTGTAGACGTTGCCGGGCTGGATACTCGAAATCGGGGTGAAACGCAGGCGGTCTTCGTAGCGGAAGGGAAGGGTGTAGAGCAGATCCTCGACGGTGAAGATGGACCGGCGCGCCAGGGCCTCGGCCCGCTGCGGCCCAACGCCCTTCAGATAGGTCACTTCGGTTCCGAGTGATAGGTTCATCGAAGAGAGGAGTCTACAACAGCAAAGTGGCGCGGGCACTCCTCTCCGCGCGCCTTTCCGCAAGCACGGCTGGTAATTGCCAAAACCGCGCGGACAAGAATGTCCGCGCCACAGCCGGTCGTCGCCGTATCGCCGGGGGCGACAAACGGGGCGGGCGGGTGCATCCTAAGAGGCAGCGGCAGGGAGGTGTGCCCTGCCGTCCTCTCGATCGAAAATCCATGGGCGGAAACATGGAGGATTCGATGAAAGCATGGCAATGGCATTGGCCCGTGGTTTTGCTTGCGGCGGCGATGATCGTTCCCGCAGGACTCAAAGCGCAACAAGCGCCGCCCCCGCCGTCCGAGCCGCCGGTCTGGATCGGCCAGAACGGTGCAGAACGCGTTGGCGCAGGCCGGAGGCCGCCTGGACCAGGTGTTCGCAACGTCGTCGGCAAACGAAGGCTGGCTCGGCGTCTCGATCAGTGAAGTGAGCGACACCGAAGCGCGCGAGGCGAAACTGTCGAAGCTCGCGGGCGTTTACGTCAACACCGTCCAGCCGGAAAGCCCAGCCGCGAAGGCCGGCGTCAAGCCGCACGACATCATCGTCGAATACAACGGGCATGCCGTCGAAGGCGTGCTCCAGTTCCGGCGCCTGGTGACGGAGACGCCGCCGGGACGCTCGGTTTCGATGCGCGTGTGGCGCGCCGGGCGGCAGCAAACGCTCTCGGCGAAGGTGGAAAGCCGGCGAATGCCGCTCGAGAGCGGCATGCCGATGCAAGGTCCGATGACGGGACGGATACGGATCGAGCGGCCGTTCGTGATGTTCCGCGGGATGGGCATGCATCCGCTTCTCGGCGTGCGCGCCGAGGAGGTGAGCGGGCAGCTCGGCCAGTATTTCCAGGTGCCTGGCGGACGCGGCGTGCTGGTGGTCGAAGTGAACGCCGGATCGGCGGCGCAGAAGGCGGGCGTGAAAGCCGGCGACGTAATTTACCAGGTGAACGGCAAGCCGGTCGGCACAACCGTCGAACTCGAACAGGCGCTGCGAAGCGACTGCTCGGCCAACGGCGTTTCGGTCGGCGTTGTGAGGAAGGGCGTGACGCTCCAGTTGCGCGTGACGATCGAATGCCCGTCGGAGACGGAGCCGTCAGCCTCTGTCAGCTCCATCCGCTGAACGCGAGCGGCGCAAACGGCAACCACAGGGGCCCGGCCGCGGCCGGGCCCCTGTTTTTTTGTGTGGACGCGCGGTAAGTGGTGCTTCGTGGCGTACTTTGCCTCGACTCGTTCGGGATCCTTCCCGACAAACCGCGTCGGGACTCACTTCGTTCGTCGCGAAGACTTCGCTCAGGATGAAAGGGGAACGATTTACGCTTCGACGGCTTCGCGGTGCAATCGGGCCAGGATGCGGTCGACGACCTGGGCGGGTTCGGCGGTGGCCTCGACGCGAAAGTCGGCCTGCAGGTAGAGCGGCAGGCGCTCGTTGTAGAGGAGGCGGAAGCTGGTCTCGTCGCGGAAGAGCGGCCGGTCGCTCACGCCCGCGCAACGCTCCAGCAAATCCTCGACCGGGCAATCGAGCCAGAGCAGCACGGCGCCGGCTTGGCGCAGGCGCGCGAGATTTTCGGGCCGGGTGAGCGTGCCGCCGCCGAGCGCGAACACGGTCGAGCGGCCGCCCTCGACGGCCTCGCCCAGGGCGCGATCGAGGACCTCGGCTTCGATCCGGCGAAAGGCCGGCTCGCCATGGAGCCGGAAGATGTCGACGATCGGCGCCTCGGCGCGCTCGACGATGCGCGTGTCCAGATCGACGAAGCGCCAGCCGAGGCGCTCGGCCAGCAGGCGGCCGACGGTCGTCTTGCCACAGCCCATGAAGCCGGTGAGGGCGATCAGTTTGCGGGAAACGGGAACGGACATCAGGTGTCGCGCCTGGCGGAGGGTGCCTACTGCCGCCGGCGGATCACGATTGTACCACTGAACGAGTTGAGGATGAGGCGGGCGCGGCCCTCGTTGTAAACGCCGAACAGCGAGCGGGCGAAGGAGGGCAGGTTTTCCTCGGGGCGCGGCGATTGCTTGAGATCGGCCTCGTTTTCGACCTTGCCGCGCATCGAGACGGCACGGACGTCGAAGGAATCCGAGGGCGAGAAGAGCACGTCGATCTGGCCGCTGTAGTTGCGCAGGTGGTAAAGCCCGTTCGGGAGCAGATCGCTGTCGAGCAGGATGTTTCCGGTCGAGGAACGGGCCCGCACGTTCGAGGATTCCGAGCCGATCAGGTTGATGGCGCCGCTGATGGAATTGGCGTCAATGCGTCCCGAGCACTCGTTGCAGGTGAAGGAGCCGCCGACGGTGCGGACGGTGATGTAGCCGGTGACGCGGCTCAGGTCCACGTCGGCCGCGACGGTTTCAAACGACATGTCGCCGAGCACGCCCTGGACGTCGACGGTGCCGGAGTCGTTGTGGATGGAAAGTTCGGTTTCCTGCGGAACGGTGATCTGATAATCGGCTTCGAGGTCGGCGGGGGTGACGTCGTCGCTGAGGATGCGGGTCGAGACCTCGACCATGTTGCCTTTCAGATCCGCGTTCACCTCGACCTTCTGACTCTTGTGATCGGCCACCACCTGCACTTCCTGCTTCTGCCAAGAGCGGATCACGATGTTGCCGCTGGAATTGTGGACGGTCAGAACGGGGTGGGAAGCCACCTTGAAATGCTTCTGAATGCGATGAGCCAGGGCCGGAACGCCGGCCAGCGCGAATCCCAGGGCCACAACCGGCCCGAGCGCCCTCCCTCCAGTTCTCATGTCTCCGTCCTTTGCGTCCTAAACCTTGCTTGTCGCTTGTCCGTCGAGCGATTGTATCGCTATTCAGCCGCCGCGGTGCTGCGTTCCGCCATCATGTTGAGCAATTCGGCCTTCTGCTGATAGGCGTCGTAGAGATAATCCCGCGTGTTTTCATCCGAAGGCGCCTGCTCGAGCGTCTTCTCGCAGCGGGCGATCTGGCGATCGATGATCATCAGATTCTCTTGCAAGGCTTCGCGGACGGCGGGATTTGGCGTGCGCAGCGAGCGGATCGCGCCGCGCTCGACGTGATCGAGCTGCGTATCGATGCTCGAAAGCTCCGGCTGATCGCTCGAGAGCCAGGCCGGGCCGGTGGTCACGGGACGCGGCGTTTGGACGCGCGTGGCGACGGTCATGGCAATCAGGGCCAGTGTCAGCGCCGCGGCGGTCGCCGTGGCCACCGGACGCGCCGAGACGCGCACCCAGCCGCCCACGCGCTCCATCCAGCCGGGCTCGTGGATCAGGCCTTCGCGCTCGAGTTGCGCGCGAATCGACGTCCAGAGCCGCTCGGGCGGAGCCGACGTCGCGGCCAGTTGGGGCGCAAACAGCCGGATGGCGTCGAGATCCTCCACCATGGCGCGACACTGCTCGCACTCCATGGCGTGCTCGCGCGCTTCCGGCGCGCGATGGCCATCCATCCAATGTTCAGATTGACGTTCGAATTCTTCGCAGTTCATGGCAGCACCTTATGAGCCTTGCCGCGCCGGCCGCGTTTCGCTTTCCGGCGACTCAGGATCATCCAGGTCTCGCTTGGCCTCTTGCCGCGCATCGCGGGCATGGTCACGCTCGGCCTCTTGCAGCAATTCGCGCAGCCGTGTGCGCGCCTTGTGCAGTTGTGACTTCGAATTGCCGATCGAACAACCCAACATATCGGCGATTTCGTTGTGCTCGTACCCTTCCACGTCGTGCATGAGGAAAACGGCCCGGTAGCCCGGCGGCAGCTGCCCTACCGCCCGCTCGAGATTGACCCGATCGATCGAACCCGACAACTTGAGATCGGGCGTGCCAACCTCGCGCGGCGGACTTCCGGATTCCTCGTCGTGCTCGCCAAGCTCGTCGAGCGAGGTTTCCAAAACGTTCTTGCGCCGCAAACGCATCAACACGACGTTCACCGTAAGCCTGTGCAACCAGGTCGAGAAGGCCGATTCTCCGCGAAACGTCTGGATCTTGCGGAAGAGCTGGAGGAAAGCCTCTTGCGCCAAGTCCTCCGCGGCCGCCGGATTGCCGACCATGCGCAAGCAGAGAGAGTACACACGTCGGCTGTGCAGTTGGTAGAGGCGTTCAAATGCGTTCGCATCACCCTTCTGCGCCAAACGGATCGCGTCCGCCTCGGCCAGCTCCCCGGTTTCGGTCCGTTTCACGCGGGCCACTCTACCCGTTCGGGCCGCACCGCCACATTAAGTGCGATGCTCCCTCTCCTCCTGAAGTTGTCCGTCGCCTGCCGGATGGAACCCCTGGGCCGGGTGGCTGGCGACGGCGCGGAACACCCGGAAAGAGGTGGTACTAGACATATAGATTCACATTCTGCCGGGATCGGTGACGGGCGTCTACGCCGAAATGTGCGAGACGCCGGCCCCGGGGCCCGGCGTCTCCACTGCGGTGTTGTTCAAACGCCGGCAGAAAGCGTCGAGTTCGGCGGGCGACAGGCCCAGCAGAAACGACTTCAACACGACGATGGTTTCCCGCAGACAGGTGTTCAGGTCGTAGTGCAGTGAATCGAGGGCCTCCCAGTGGCTCTCCGGGTGCACCGAGGATCCTTCGGAGATCTCCCGCGCCGCGTAATGGAACTCGCCGGCCAGGTGATTCACCGAGCGCAACAGCGCGTTCAGCTTCCGCCGGAAGCGCAAACCCCGCGTCGGCAGCACCAGATCGATCGCGCTCTCCCACGAGGCCAGGCGCCGCGAGATCGGCCAGCGGAAAAAGGCCGGATTCAGGGGAGCCACCCGCGGCGAGTGCGCCGATTCCCGCGCCTGGTCGATAATCACGTCGAGCAGGTGCGAGAGCTGATCGCTGAAACGGTGCATCACGCCCGCCGTCGTGCCCACCTGCTCGCGCGCCCGCACGAGCGAACCCGAGCGCCGCAGCGCGAACGACTCGTTGACCGCGATGCTGAACATGGCGTAACCGGCTTCGAGCGGCGTGACCGCGTTCTGAAAGGCTTTCTGCTTGGCCTCGGGCAGCCCGGCCAGCCATTCTTCGCGAACCGAGCGGTCGGCCGTGGGATCCGTGCTGGAGCGAATGCCCAATACGCCTCCAAGAGCGAAGGAATTATACCAGAGCGGGAAAGCAAGGGGATTTCTTGACGCTGGATGAATACGATCGGTATACTGCCAAACTTCGCATTGTCCACGAAGGAAACTCGCTTGCCGTTCGAACCTCTAGATCAATACCAGCAAAGGCAGAAGAAACTCCGCGAGATCGAGGCGCTCGGCGAACCGGCGTATCCCCACCGCTTTGAGCGGTCCCATACGGTCACCGAAATTCTCGATCAATACGGGCAGCGCACCGCCGAGGAGCTCGAAACCGGCCGCGTGCCGGTCCGCGTGGCGGGCAGAATCCTCTCGCTGCGAGGTCACGGCAAGGCCGGGTTCGCCCATCTGGGCGGCGAGGGCCAGCGCCTGCAGATCTACGTGAAGCTGGACGCGGTGGGTGAACGCGGGTTCGCCCTGTTTCGCCTGCTCGATCTTGGCGACTTCATCGGCGTCTCCGGCCACCTGTTCCGCACGAAAACCGGCGAACTCACCGTCTGGGTCGAGGACCTGAAGCTGCTGACCAAGGCGCTCTTGCCGCTGCCGGAGAAATGGCACGGCCTGTCCGACGTCGATCAGCGGTACCGGCGCCGCTATCTGGACCTCGTCGTCAACGAGCGCACGCGCGACATTTTCCTGAAGCGGGCGAAAATCATCGCCGCGATGCGGCGGTTCTTCGACGAGCGCGGCTACGTCGAAGTCGAAACGCCGATGATGCATTCCATCCTCGGCGGAGCCACCGCGCGCCCCTTCATCACGCACCACAACACGCTGGATATCGACCTCTACCTGCGCATTGCGCCGGAACTGTACCTGAAACGGCTGGTCGTCGGCGGCCTCGACCGCGTCTATGAAATCAACCGGAACTTCCGCAACGAGGGAATCGACGCGATCCATCAGCCCGAATTCACGATGCTCGAGTTCTATCAGGCCTATAGCGATTACACTGAATTGATGGATCTCACCGAGCATCTCTTCCGCATGCTGGCCGAGGAGACCTGCGGCGCGACTCGCGTCCCCTACGGCGACCAGGAGATCGATTTTGGCGGCTTCCGGCGCCTCACCATGCGCGAGGCGATCGTCGCCTACTGGCCGGCTGCGGCAGGCGCGGCGCCGTCTCTTGCGGAACTGGCTTCGCCGGGCGGACCGCGCGCCGCGGCCGAGCGCTACAACGCCTTCGCTCTCTCCGCCGGCCAGCCGCCCATGGAAGAGGCCGCGGATTCATCCGTCTCCGACGGCGAACTCACCGGTATCCTGTTCGAGACGGTCGCCGAGCCCCATCTGGTTCAGCCGACCTTTATCTATGACTTCCCGGTAGAGATTTCGCCGCTCTCCAAATGCCGGGCGGACGATCCCTCGCTCACCGAGCGGTTCGAGCTGTTCGTCGCCGGGATGGAATTGGCGAACGGCTTCAGCGAGCTGAACGATCCCGAGGACCAGGAGCGCCGTTTCCGGGCGCAAGTCGAAAAAGGCGGCGCGGACATGCCCAAGGAAGTGGACATGGACTATATTCGCGCGCTCAGCCACGGATTGCCGCCGACCGCCGGCGAAGGAGTTGGCATCGACCGCCTGGTGATGTTGCTCACCAATTCACACGCGATACGCGAAGTGATTCTCTTCCCGCTGCTGCGCCCCGAAGGCGGGGAAAAACCAGCGGAAGCGACCGGCGAAGAGTCATGAAATTCGAAGGGTGGGTGGCGCTGCGCTACCTGCGGTCACCCTTCAAGCCTGCCCTGTTGCGACTGGTTACCTGGCTGTCGATTGTCGGCGTGGCGGCCGGCGTGGTCGCGCTGGTCATTTCGCTGTCGATGGACAGCGGTTTCCGCCGCGCGATCTCCAGCCGCCTGCTCGAAGTCACCGCGCACGTCAACCTGAAACCCAAGGGCGAGGAAGGCATCCGCGACTGGCGCCCGCTGGTCGAGCGCCTCGAGAAAACGCCCGGCGTGAAATCGATCGCGCCCGCGATCTACAACACGGTGCTGATTTCGGCGAACGGGCAGGCGCAGGGAGCGGTGCTCAAGGGCGTCGATCCGAAGCTCGAGATCGCCTCCGATCAGGCCTTGCAGCGCATCGAGACCGGCGCGGCCGATTTCGCGCCCGATAGCAACGGCATTCCCGCGATCCTCATCGGCCACATCCTCGCGCAGTCGCTTCGCCTGCGCGTCGGCCAGTACCTGACGGTGACGAGCCCGCAGGGCACCCTGACGCCGTTCGGCCTGGTGCCGCAGCCGCGCCGCTTCCGCGTGGCCGGCATTTTCAATTCCGGCTTTTACGATTACGACGCGAACTGGGCGTTTGTCACGCTCCGCGCGGCGCAGAATCTGGCGGGCATCGGCGATCTGGTGAGCGTGCTCGAGGTGCGGCTCCACGATCCCGACCAGGCGCCCGAAGCGGCCGAAACGCTGCTCCGCGAAGCCGGACCGGGCTACGAGGCGACCACCTGGATGCAGCAGAACCGGGCGCTGTTCCGCGCGCTCAGCCTGGAAAAGCTGGTGACGGCCATCTTCATCGGCTTGATCACCTTCGTCGCCGGCCTGAACATCCTGGTCGCGCTGGCGCTCACCGTGGTGGACCGGGCCGGCGATATCGCCGTGCTCGTGGCCATGGGAGCGCGGCGGCGGCAGGTGCGCAGAATTTTTATCCTTCAGGGGCTGGTGGTGGGCGCGGTGGGAACGGCCATCGGGCTGCTGGTGGGCTACAGCGTCGCCTGGGCCGCGAACGCCTGGCGGCTGATCCCGCTCAATCCGGAAATCTACTCCATCTCCTACGTCCCGTTTCACACGAGCGCGCTCGACGCGGTCTGGATCGCCGCGCTGGCACTCGCGGTAAGCGTCGCGGCGACAGTCTATCCGGCCTGGTCGGCGGCGCGGCTGCAGCCGGTCGAGATTCTGCGCTACGAATAAATGTATGGTATGGCATAAGCCTGTGCCGACGCGGGTATGTACAGAAAAGATAAGTGGTGCAGGCGAGGCTCGAGTTTATGGGGATTTCGGTCCCGAACGTGCTGAATAATAATAACGAGCACGTTGTCGGCGGGACGAGTTCGCCGCACCGTGTTAAAATCGCGGTGAAGGGTGGGCCAAGTGCCGGACATCGTCGAGGCCGTCGCGGACACCAACCGCCAGAACGCGAAGGGGGGCGGGGATGAGCCGCTGGTGCGGGTCGAGGAATTGCGCAAGGTATTCGGCTCGGGCCCGTCGCAAAGAGTGGTTCTGGGCGGCGTGAATCTCGATGTGGCGCGCGGGGAATGGGTAGCGATAGTCGGCGCATCGGGCACGGGGAAAAGCACCTTTTTGCAATTGGTGGCCGCGCTAGACATGCCAACAAGCGGTCGAGTATACTTCGCGTCTCGCGCGCTCCATTCGCTCGGTGAGGAACAGCGGGCCGAGTTCCGGCGGCGGTCGATTGGTTTCGTTTGGCAGCGGCATCATCTGCTGGCAGACTTTACCGCGGCGGAGAACGTGGCCGCACCGCTGCTGCTCGATGGTGTTTCCCGCCGGGAGGCGCTCGCACAGGCGAGTGACTTGTTGGAGCAGGTGGGGCTGGGCGGGCGAGCCGGGCAGCGGGCAGCGGAGTTGTCCGGAGGCGAACGGCAGCGTGTGGCGATCGCTCGAGCCTTGGTGAACCGCCCCGAGCTTCTGCTTGCTGACGAACCCACCGGAGAGCTGGACGAGCAGAATGCGGAGGCGGTGTTTCGCTTGATGGGGCATCTGCACGAATCTCGTCGGTTGACAACGATCCTGGCCACTCACAACGCGGCCCTGGCGCATCGTTCGCATCGCGTCCTGGCCCTGGAGCACGGTTTCCTGGTCCCCGTCGCCGAAGCGCCGGGAGCCGGTCGCCATGCCGGCGCCGTCGAGGCCGGCGGGAAGGAGCGAGGCTGAGCCGTGTTTGAGCGCTACACCGAGAAGGCGCGCCGCGTCATCTTCTTCGCCCGCTACGAGGCGACCCAGTACGGCAGCCCTTACATCGAAACCGAGCATCTGCTGCTCGGGCTGTTGCGCGAGGACAAAGCCCTGGCCAACCGTTTCCTCCGCACGCACGGTGTGGTCGAATCCATTCGCAAGGAAATCGAATCCCGCATCACCATCCGCGAGCGTATTTCGACTTCGGTCGAGGTGCCGCTGAGCGCGGAATGCAAACGAGTGCTGAACTACGCGGCCGAAGAGGCCGAACGGCTGAACCACAAACACATCGGGACCGAACACCTGCTTCTGGGGATTCTGCGGGAAGAGAAGTCGTTCGGGGCCGAGCTGCTCCAGGAGCGCGGCCTGCGTTTGTCGACGCTACGCGAGGAAGTGGCGCGCAGCACGACAGAGAAGGTGCCTGTGAGCCGAGCCAAAGAAACCAGCCTGCTGGCCGAATTCAGCCGCGATCTCACTCAGGCGGCGATGGAGGGCCAGCTCGATCCGTTGATTGGGCGCGAGCGCGAGCTCGAGCGCGTCATTCAGATCCTCTGCCGCAGGACGAAGAACAACCCCGTCCTGATCGGCGAACCGGGCGTCGGCAAGACCGCCATCGTCGAAGGTCTGGCCCAGCGCATCGCCGACGGCAACGTGCCGCCCTTCCTGGCCGACAAGAGAATTCTCTCGCTCGACCTGTCGCTCATCGTCGCCGGAACGAAATACCGCGGGCAGTTCGAAGAGCGCCTGAAGACCATCATGAAGGAATTGATGGAGAGCCAGTCGGCGATCATCTTCATCGACGAACTGCACACGCTGGTTGGCGCAGGCTCGGCCGAAGGGTCGCTCGACGCGGCGAACATTCTCAAGCCGGCGCTCAGCCGCGGCGAGATCCAGTGCATCGGCGCGACCACCCCCGGCGAATACCGCAAGACCGTCGAACGCGACCGCTCGCTCGAACGCCGCTTCCAGTCCGTGAAAGTGGCCCCGCCGGACGAGGAAGAAGCGGTGCAGGTCCTGATGGGCGTTCGCGACCGCTACGAAAAGTTCCACGCCGTCAGCTACGAAGACGAATCGATGAAGCAGGCGGTGTACCTCTCGAGCCGCTACATCCCCGACCGCTTCCTGCCCGACAAGGCGATCGACCTGATCGACGAAGCGGGCGCCCGGGTGAAGCTGCGGCAGGCGATGCTGCCCGAGGACGTCGCCGAGGTGCAGCGCCGCATCAAGTTCATCAATCACCGCATGGAAACCGCCATCGCCAATCACGAGTTCGAGAAGGCGCGCTATTACAGCGAGGAAGAGCGGAAGGAAAAGGAACGGCTGCGGCAGCTGCGCGAGAAATACAAGCTCGACGATTCGACCACCGGCCGCGTGGTCAAAGAAGATATCGAGGAAGTCGTCGCGCGCTGGACCGGCATCGCCGTCACCGCCATCAAGGAAGACGAGCAGCAGAAGCTGCTGCGCATGGAAGAGGAGCTGCACAAGCGCATCGTCAGCCAGGACAGCGCCCTCACCGCGCTCTCGCGCGCCATCCGGCGCAGCCGCGCCGGACTGAAATCCCCGGCGCGCCCGGTGGGCTGTTTCCTGTTCCTCGGCCCGACCGGCGTCGGCAAGACGGAAGTGGCGCGGCGGCTCGCCGAGTTCCTGTTTGGCAGCGAGCGAGCGCTCATCCGGTTCGACATGTCGGAGTACATGGAAAAGCACTCGGTATCGAAGCTCATCGGCGCGCCTCCGGGCTACGTGGGCTACGAGGAGGGCGGCCAGCTCACCGAACGGGTGCGACGGGCGCCGTATTCGGTTGTGCTGCTCGACGAGATCGAGAAGGCGCACCCGGACGTCTATAACATTCTTTTGCAGGTGTTCGAAGACGGGCAGTTGACCGACGGCCTGGGCAATACGGTCGACTTCCGGAACACGATCATCATCATGACTTCGAACATCGGCGCGAGGTTCCTGCACAAGGGGCAAACGATGGGTTTCCAGTCTGCCGCGCGGGATTTGGGACAGCGGGGAATGGAAGACCTGGTGATGAGTGAAGTGCGGCGGGTTTTCAACCCCGAATTCTTGAACCGGCTCGACGAGATCATAGTGTTCGAACCGCTCAGTGACGACGATCTGCTGAAGATCGTGGATCTGCTGGTCGGCCAGATCAACGAGACGCTGGTGCATCGCCAGGTGCAGATCACCCTCACGCCCGAAGCGCGACGATGGATTCTCGATAAGACCTGTGGCGACCGCAGCTACGGCGCGCGGCCTTTGCGGCGCGCCCTGCAGCGGCACATCGAGGATCCTCTTTCAGAGACACTGATTCAGGGAAACATCCAACCGCCGGCGACGATCGAAGTCTTCGTGGCCGGCGAGGAGCTTGGGTTCCGGCCGCTGGTGGAAGCAACTCCGGTCGTTCGCTGAGAATCCTACAGCACCAAGCCGGGTCTCGGTGCGTCCGGCAAAAGACGTCGAATCGATAGAGGGGGAACGCGGCGTTGACGCCTGCGGCGGCCGCTTGTAAAAATTTTGCTGTCCGGATTCTGCTGCCCGCTGTGATCGTGTGTGCGGGTCTGTGGATGATGGCCGTCCCGGCGCTGGCTCAGCGCCCGCTCGAGACGGTGCAGACGCCGGCCGCGCCGACAGCCGAGAAGCCCTTCATCGAGCACATCGAGTTCTACGGCAATCAAACCTATCCGCGCGACATGCTGCTGGCGCGCATCTTCAGCCGCGTCGGCGATCCCTACGATCCCGAGGCGCTGCGCCGCGACTTCCACGCGCTCTGGAACACCGGCTACTTCTCCGACATTCAACTGATCGTGCAGGACGATCCCCGGGTAAAGAACGCCAAGATTGTCATCTTTTACGTGACCGAGCGCCCGGTGATCCGCCTGATCAAGTACGTCGGAAACCATTCGGTGACCGAATCCGACATCCTCGATGCGTTCAAGCATGCCAAGGTCCACCTCTCGGTCGAGGACCGCTTCGATCCCACGAAGGTGAAGCGGGCGGTGGTGGTGATCAAGGAGCTGCTCGGGGCGCATGGACGCCAGTTCGCCACCGTACGGCCCACCTTCACCAGGATTCCCGCCGCCAACGCGGTCGTCCTCACCTTCAACATCAACGAGGGGCCGAAGGTGAAAGTGGGCAAGATCATCATCCAGGGGAATCACGCCTTCAGCAGCGAGAAGATCGTTCGCTCGATGAAGAACACGCGTCCCTACGCGATTCCCCTCTATCTGTTCGATATTCCGGTGATGAGCAAGACCTACGACGAGGGCAAGCTCGACGACGACCTCGAAAACGGCGTTCGCGCCCTCTATCAGAACAACGGCTACTTCCGCGTCCTGGTGAAAGACCCGACGATGAAAACGGTGGACGTGAATCGTCCGGGGATTCCGTGGATCCCGATTCCGTGGATCGGCGCGGTGCACGGCAAGGCGACCAACATCACGATTCCCATCGAGGAGGGCTCGAAGTACCGGCTCGGCAAGCTTTTCATCCGCAGCTCGGACCCGGAAAAGGGGCTCTTCTTCAAGCAGGCGTACCTGAAGGATATTTTTCCGCTGAGGGAAGGCGATATCTTCGACGCCGCCAAGGTGCGCGATTCCTTCAAGAACTACACCAAGCTCTACGGCGCGTGGGGCTTCATCGATTTTTCGGCGAACCCGAGCTTCGACATCGACGAGAAGAAAAAGATCATCAATCTGACCCTGGTCTTCGACCAGGAAAAGCAGTATTACGTCCGCCGCATCGATTTCAGCGGAAACACCGCCACCCGCGACAAGGTGATCCGGCGCGAGCTGCTGCTCAACGAAGGCGACCTCTTCAACAGCCACCTGTGGGAGCTCAGCCTCCTGCGCCTGAACCAGCTCGGCTACTTCGATCCGATCAAGCCTGCAAACGCCGACATCCGGCGCAACAGCCAGCAAGGCACCGTCGACATCCTTCTGAAGGTCAAGGAGAAGGGGAAGCAGTCGATCGGCTTGACCGGCGGCGTGAGCGGACTGGCCGGCACGTTCGTCGGACTGAACTACCAGACCAACAATTTCCTGGGTCTCGGCGAGACGCTCACCTTCGAGGCGGACGTCGGCAGCATTCAGCGCAACATCGTCTTCGGCTTCACCGAACCGTATCTGTTGGATCGGCCGATCTCGACCGGGTTCACCGTGTTTTCGACCTACTACGCCTACGACCAGGCGCGGGAGACGTCGCTGCTGCTCGGCCAGCAGGTGAACATTCCGGGCAATATTGCGCAGAACTACAACATCAGCAGCAGCGGGTTCACGCTCTTCGCCAGCTCGCCGATCCGGCGCTTCAGCTTCGCCCGGCTGGGGATCAACTACTCCTATACTCGCAGCAACATCACCGCCTACAGCAGTGCCTCGACCGCCCTTTTCCAGGCGGTGCAGTTCCGCAGCTTTGCCGGGCCGTCGCAGCTCCAGGGCATCGTCGCCAGCCAGTTCATGCCGACGATCACTTACAGCACCGTCAACGACACGCTCAACCCGACCGCCGGCAAGTATTTCTTCGCGGGGATGGGTTACGAGGGTCTGGGCGGCAACGTGAACGCGCTCCTGCCCTCGTTCGAGATGAAGTATTTCCATCCGATCAACCATCATCGGAACGTGCTCGCGTTCCACCTGCTGACGTCTTTCGCCACCGGCTACGGCAGCCAGGTGCTGCCGCCCTACAACCGCCTTTTCACCGGCGGCGAGCAGAGCGTGCGCGGCTTCGACTTCTACGCCATCTCGCCCTGGGCCTTCCTGCCGACGCTCGAATCCTCGACGGTGAGCTATTTCGATCCGACCGTGCTCGGGCCGAACGGCCAGCCGACGCAGCGGTCGCTGACGGTTCCGGTGCTGCACTATGTCGCCACGCGGCCGGGCGGCGACACGGAAGCGGTGGCGAATTTCGAATACCGCATTCCGCTCGTTGGCAATTACCTGGGGATGGACTTCTTCTACGACTTGGGCCTCGACGGCATTCTGCGCCGCAGCCAGTTGGAGATGAGTCCGACCTCGCTCAGCGTCTTGCGCCAGGATTTCCCGAATCCCGATTTCCCGAACGCCACCGTGCCCACCGAGCTGCAGCTTGCCCCGGGAACGAATTTCAAACTGCACACTTCGACCGGGATCAAGTTCGTCGTGCAGCTGCCGATCGTCCACGCTCCGTTCCGCATCTACTACGCGTATAACCTCAACCGGATCACCGGCACGATCGTCGAGCCGACCGGGGCGTATTACCTGAGCGCGGCGGCGAGGAACGCGCTGCCGCCGCACGTGCTCCAGTCCCAGGTGTTGCCGCAGCTCGACTCGCTGCTGGCCAGCGAGCCGGGCCACTACGCATCGTTCCTTTTCGAACCCGTGCACACGATCCGATTCACAGTGAGTCGCACTTTCTAATGCGATGGGAGGAATCCATGTCAGCCGCTGATCGACAAATCTCGCCGGGGGAACGCGTATGAAACGCGGACACTATCTCTCCGTGGCGATGGTCGTTCTGCTCGCGGCCATGCTCTCGGCGTGCAGCAGCAGCGGCAGCACGTCGACCACCGTCAACATCAGCCCCACCACCGCCGTTGTCGTGCTCGGCGGGACGCAGCAGTTTTCGGCCTCCGTGAGCGGGCCGAGCGATAAGACGGTGGCGTGGAGCATCTCCGGCAGCGGCTGCAGCGGGAGCGCCTGCGGCACCATCGACACCAACGGCCTCTACACCGCGCCGACGCAGGTCTTCAGCCCCAATACCATCACCATCACCGCCACCAGCCACGCCACTCCCACCGCCAAGGCCACCGCAAGCCTCACCGTCGATTCCGGCGTCCGCGTCCAGATCTCTCCCACATCGGCCGCCATCGCCACCGGCGAGCAGAATCCCGCTTTCGGCCACGGTCAGCGGCACCACCAACACCCAGGTGACCTGGATCGTCAACGGAACGGCGAATGGCGACACGTCCGTCGGTCAGATTTGCGTCATCGGTTCGAACCCCTGCCAGGCCCCGACCGCCCCGGTCAATTCGGTCTACTATCTGGCGCCGGCATCGGTGCCGGTGTCCGGGCAGGAGACGGTCTCGGCGGTATCGGTGGTAGATACGAGCCAAAAGGCCAGTCTGACGGTGTCGATCCTGTCCGGCGTGGATCCGGTGGTTGCCTCGATCTCGCCGCCGAACGCGCCGCAGGGCGCCGTGGCGGAAGACGTCTACGTGAACGCGCAATCGCCCTCGAACTTCTATTCCACAAGCACGGTGCTCGCCAACGGCCAGCCCGTCGCCACCACGTTCATCAACACCGAACTGATCCGCGGACGTGTGCCCACCGCCCTGTTCCAATCTTCCGGATCGGTCCAGATTTCGGTCGAGCGGCAGAACGGCGACGTGTCCAATGCGATCGCGATGCAGGTGATTCCGCAACGGCCGGAGATCATTTCCTACTCGCCCGTCAGCGTGCCGCAATGTCCGACCGGCACGTGCGGTGCGTCGTCGTTTACGCTCGATGGCGGTTACTTCACGCCCTCGTCCACGGTCCAGTTCAACGGCCAAACGGTTGGCTTCTCGCCGAACAGCTCCAATCAGATCGCGGTCACCGTTCCGGGATCCGCGTTGCAGACGGCCGGACTGTACCAGTTGACGGTGAGGAATCCGGGCGCGGTGCTTCCGGAAGCCGCGGTGAACGTCGCGGTTGAACCCTCCACTACGTCCAACCCGGCCAGCATTGTTGGGAGTGCCACGGTTGGAACGCAGCCGAGCGCGGTAGCGGTCGACCAGGCGACCGGCATGGCCGTCGTGGCGAACACGGGCGCCAACACGATCTCCCTGGTGAATCTGACGGCCTGCTCGGGCGGCACGTGCCCGGCGACCACGATACCCGTGGGGAATCAGCCGACGGGCGTGGCCGTCGACTCGTTGCGCGATCTGGCCATCGTCGTCAACCAGGGCGACAAGACGCTCTCCATCGTCGATCTCTCCACCTCCACCGTGACGCAAACGGTGTCGCTGCCCGCCGCCTACACCCCCGTTTCCGTGGGCGAAAATCCGCTCACCGAGCATGTGCTCGTGGCGAACCAGTCGACGAACACGGTGACGGTCGTCGACCTGTCGCAGAGCCCCGCGGTCGTCACGCCCGTTGACATCACCCAGGGCGGAACGCGCCCGGGCGGCACCGGGTCGCGCCCGCAGGTGCAGATCGTGCCCCGGCTGGACTGGGCGGTTGTCACGCCCGGCGGCAGCGGCGCGATCACGGCCGTTGACATGAGCCACAAGGCGGTCGATCCCTCGACCGGAATTTCCACCTATAGCGTGGTCTTCAGCCTCACGCTCTCGACCACCACCACCGGCATCGCCCTGAATCAGGTCACCGATCAGCTTCTGCTCACCGATCCGAACTCGACCACCGTGTCGATCTTCAGCCTGCTCGACGAATCGGTGCGTACGGTCACCACTGGGTCGAATGCCGGATTGGGATTCACCAATCTCGCGGCGGCGGCGAGCCCGCTGACGAACATCGGGCTGGTGGTGAACCAGCAGACGAACTCGGTGCAGCTTATCGATATGGGCGCGGCGCGGGCCATCGGCACGCCGCTGACGGTCGGAACCGCGCCGGTGGCCGCGGCGATGGACGCGGTGACGAACGAGGCCGTGATCGTGAACCAGGGCAGCGGGACGGTTTCCGTGCTGTCGCTCGGAACCGTGCGGACGCCGTCGTTGCTGCAGGTGAGCGCGGCACAGCTCTTCACCTCGGCCACAACGCAGCCGCTCACCCTGCTGGGCGGCGGTTTCCAGTCGGGCGCGGCGGTCCGCGTCGACGGGGCCGCGATTCCCTCGGCGGACGTGAACGTGGTCAGCGGACGCGAAATCAACGTGACGCTGCCGGCCTCGCTGCTCAGCGGGCCCAGGATGCTGAATCTGGACGTCCTGAACCCGGACGGCACGCTGTCGAACATTTTCCAGTTGCCGGTGGTGCAGGCGATTCCAGTGGGTACCGCGCCGATCGCCGTGGCGGTCGATCCGGATTTGAACATGGCGGTGGTGACGAATTCCGGCTCGAACACGGTCTCGCTGGTGGATTTGGGCACGAGAACGGTTACGGCGACGGTGAACGTCGGTGAAAGCCCGCAGGCCGTCGCGGTGATTCCGCGTCTGGGTGGGGCGGTGGTGGCCGATACGAACGACAATACCGCCGCGCTGGTCAATCTGACCACGCAGTCGGCTGCGGTCGTTTCGTTGTCCTCGGCCGTCGGCCCGATCGCGGTCGATATCGACCAGGATACCGGCGAGGCATGGATCGCCAACCAGCAAACCAACAATGTCAGCCTGCTCTCGACCGAGGGCGCAACCACGACCCAAACCGTTTCGGTCGATCAGGGACCGCTCGGCGTTTCCGTCGATCCGGCGCTGGGGATGGCGGCGGTCTTGTGCTCGACGCAAAGTCCGCCGACCATCGATATCGTGAACACGCAACAGACCAGCGCGTTCCTCACCGGCCATTTGACCGGAGCGGATCTGCCGATCGGCGTGACGCTGGACCCGGTGAACAATCAATTCCTGGTGGCCGACAGCACCGGCAACCGGGTCCTGGTCGTGGATCCGCAGAACGTCAAGTTCGTCCAGAACATCGCCACTGGAATCAATCCGACCTCGATCGCCTACAATTTCCAGGCAACCGAGGCCGTGACGGTGAATACAGCCAGCCATACCGCTTCGGTGATCGAAATTTCGCCGAGCGGGAGCCAGGTGCGTTCGCTCATCCTGGCCGATGGATCCTCGCAGCAGTCGGTGGCGATCGATCCGGTCACGAATCTGTTGCTGGTTGTCGACCAGGCGAACAACCGCCTGCTGCTGATCCCGGCGCCGCACTGAGGCGGGCGGGACAGTTGAAGGCAAGCGGTTTGACCGTCTCGGGGAAGGAAATCTATAATTCCCGGACTGGGCGCTCAAAAAAGCGCGCCAAGGAGAGGCAATGAAGCTGCGGAACGCAATCATGGGAAGCACACTCTTTTTGTTGGCGGTGCCCGTCTGGGCGCAGACCAAGCCCGCTCCGGCCCAATCGGCCAAGAGCGATGCTCCGACCCGCATCGCGGTCATCAACATCCAGACCGCGATTGCCAGCACCGAGGAAGGCAAGCAGGCTGCCCAGGAACTCCAGACGCGGTTTACCCCCAGGCAGAATGAGATCGACACGCTGACCAAGCAGCTGCAGGCCTTGCAGCAGCGTGTGCAGGACGGCCAGAACACCCTGAGCGATCAGGAAAAGGAGCGCCTGGGCCGGCAGTACCAGCAGCTCTCGCGGCAAGTGCAGCGCAAGCAGCAGGAACTTCAAGATGATGCTCAGGACGCCCGGACCGATGCCGTCGACAGAATCGGCCAGAAGATGATGCAGGTCATCGACCGCTACGCCAACGAAAAAGGCTATAGCGTCGTCCTCGACACCTCTTCCCAGACGAGTCCGGTGCTCTTCGCCACCAACTCCGTCGACATCACCAAGCCGATCGTCGCCCTCTACAACCAGACCTACCCGGTCAAGGCCGCCACTGCCGCTCCGAAGCCGAAACCATAGGCACCGGAACGCCGAAATCCGTCCCCGCCGCGGCCTCGGGCTGCGGCGGGGAAACTTGCCAGGAATAGGAGGGTTCGGTATACTCCGAGGTAGTCCGAACCTGTCGGAATCTTCGGTGGGCGAAAGCCCACTTTTTTGTTGTTCCGGGTGAGGGGCGTGGACCTGGTCAGTATCCGTGAGGCGGCCGAGCGGGTCGCGAGTTCAGTAGGCGTCGAAATCGTCGACGTCGAGTGGAAAGTCGGGGCTCAGCGGCTTTTACGGGTTTACATCGACAAGCCGGGGGGGATCACCCACGGCGATTGCCAGAGGGTAAGCGAGCAGCTCGGCGTGGTTCTCGACGTGGAGGACCTGATTCCCGGTCCGGGCTACGTCCTCGAAGTCAGCTCTCCCGGCCTCGACCGGAAGTTGCGCAGCCCGGCGGAATTCGAGCGATTTGCCGGACGGATGGCGCGGATCAGCCTGAACGAGCCGGTCGAGGACTCGAAGTTCTTCGAAGGCCGGCTGGCCGGGGTGACGGACGGAATGGTTCGCTTGGAAGTAGGCGGGCGGGTGGTGTTGCTGCCGCTGGCCGCGATCCGGAAGGCGAGCCTTGTGGTGGAGTGGTAGGAGATCTGGATGGCGTCTCTGCTGAACCAGACAATCGAGCTGATCAGCCGCGAAAAGCATATCGAGCCCTCGGTGATCGTGGCCGCGATCGAAGACGCAATGGTGGTCGCGGCGCGGAAATATTATAAGACCGAGGAAGATCTGCGCGGCCGGTACAACCCGGAAAGCGGGCAGGTCGACGTGTTTGCGGTGCGCCAGGTAGTCGAGCAGGTCGCCGATCCGCTGAAGGAGATGTCGCTCGAGGAGGCGCGCAAGAAGGATCCCGCGGCGCAGGTGGGCGGAGAGATCCTGATGGCGAAGCCGACCGAGATCCTCGGCCGGATCGCCGCGCAGACCGCCAAGCAGGTGATCCTGCAGAAGGTGCGCGAGGCGGAGCGCGACACGATTTTCAACGAATTCAACGGCCGCGTCGGCGAGCTGGTGAACTGCATCGTCAAGCGGATCGAGGGCCCGGAGGTGATCGTCGAACTGGGGCGCACCGAGGCGAGGATGCCGCGCCGCGAACAGTCGCGCGCGGAAACCTACAACGTCGGCGACCGGCTGCGCGTCGTCATCAAGGCAGTCGAACGCGCCGGACGCGGGCCGCAGGTCGTGGTTTCGCGAGCCGATCCCATCCTGGTGCAGCGCCTGTTCGAGATGGAAGTGCCGGAAATCTACGACGCCACCGTCCGCATCCGCGCCGCCGCCCGCGAGGCCGGCGAGCGCACCAAGATCGCCGTCGAAAGCCGCGACAAGGACGTCGATCCGGTCGGCGCCTGCGTCGGGATGAAGGGCATGCGCGTGCAGTCGATCATCCGCGAGTTGCGCGGCGAAAAAATCGACATCATCCCGTTCTCCGAGGATGTCGTCACCTTCGCCCTGAAGGCGCTCAGCCCGGCCAAGGTCTCTCGCGTCCAAATCATCGATCCCGAGGAGAAGCGCCTCGAGGTGATCGTCGAGGATACCCAGCTCTCGCTCGCCATCGGCAAGAAGGGCCAGAACGTGCGTCTCGGCCAGCAAGCTGATCGGCTGGAATATCGATATCAAGAGCGAAGAGGAAAAGCGCCGCGAAATCGAGATCCAGATGACCGCGCTCACCACGCCCGTCACCCCGCTCGAGGAGCTGGCCGGCGTCGGGCCGAAAACCATCGAGCGGCTCCAGGAACACGGCATCAGCGCGATCGAGCGGCTCGCCGATATGACGCCCGAGCAGTTGATGGAAATTCCCGGCATCGGCGAGAAAATGGTCGAGAAGATCCGCGCCGCCGTCGCAACCTATTTTGAGTTGCTCGAGGCCGGCGCCGCTCCCGCCGCCCAGCCGCAGGCCGGCGCGGAAGAAACCGCCGAAGTGGAAGCCGCCGAAGCGGAGACCGCTGAAGTGGAAACCGCTGAAGTGGAAGCCGCCGCATCCGAGCCGGTCGAGGAAGCGGCCGAGACCGCTGAAACCGAGCCTTCCGCGGAAGTCGAGTCCGAGATCGAAGCCGTGTCCGAGAAGAACGAAGCGGCCGATCCTCCGGAAACAGAACCCAAAGCTGCCGAAGCCGGCGCCGCCTCTGGCCGCGATGACGAGTCGGGCGAGGAGCCGGAATCTTTTGAGGAGGAGAAGGTATAACGAGTGACTGAGACGCACCATCAAATCCGCATCAACGAACTGGCCCGCGAATTGGAAGTGAAGGCGAAGGTGATCGTCGAGTTGTTGCCCAAGCTCGGTGTCACCGAGAAGAAGACCCATTCCAGTTCGGTGGACGCGGCCGTCGCGGATAAGGTGCGCCAGTACTTCCGCCGGCTTGCCCAAGCCGAGGAAGAAAAGGAACACGCTGAGGCCGAAGTCGAAAAGGCGAAAGCGGAAAGACTTCGCGCTTCCGCCGCGCCCGCTGCCGTGCGTCCCCCGGCGGCACGGCCCGCAGCCGTCCCTTCACCCCCACGAACTCCCATGAGTGCACCCCCAGTTGCCCCAGCCGCGGAGAAGCCTGCGGCCGTTCCGGCCGTCCCTCAGGCCGTTCCTCCTCCCGCAGCTCCGCCGGTTCCAAGGCCTGCCGCTGCCGCTCCGACAACCCAAGCTCCAAAACCGGTCGTGCCGGTGACGCCGGCGCCACCCGCGCCTGCTCCCGCCGTCGCGCGCCCGGTAGGCCAGCCGCCAGTCGCCCGGCCGCCCCTGCCGCGTCCCTCGCAGCCCATGGGTGCCAGGCCCGCGGCATCCGGTCAGGGAGCGCCACGTCCCTTCACGCCGGGAATGCGTCCCGGCCAGCCTGGTGGACGCTCTGGCCAGCCTGGTGGACGTCCCGGCCAGGCGCCACGTCCCGGAGGAATGCGTCCGGGCGGTCCCGGAAGGCCTGGAGGACCGGGTCGTCCCGGTGAAGGTGGTCGTCCCGGGCAGCGTCCCGGCCGGCCGATGGGTGGCCCACCGGCTCCCGGCCGCGGAATGCCGCCGAAGCCGGAGCCCGGCAAGCCGATCTACGTGCGCAAACCGGACCAGCGCGCGCGGCCGCTCGCCGACAAGCGATTTGAGGAAGGCGAACGGAAACTGCATCCGGTTCGCACGCGAATGCCGGAAACTTCGCGCCGCGCCGCCGTGGCCGAGCGCGTGCCGGTCCTTCGCGAGGCGCGCGAGATCACGATTACCGAAGGCGTCACCGTTCGCGAACTGGCGCAGAAGCTCGACCTGCGCGCCAAGGATTTGCTCAAGGAACTGGTCGAAAGCGGCGTCTTCGCCACGATCAACCAGGTGCTCGACGTTCCCACGGCCACCAAACTGGCCGGCCAATTCAACGCGACGGTAAAAACGGTTGCGTTCGAGGAGCAGCTGGCCGAAGAGGTGGTGCAGGAGGTTGGCCCCGGGAAACTGGAGCCGCGTTCGCCGGTCGTCACCGTGATGGGTCACGTCGATCACGGCAAAACCAGCCTGCTCGACAAGATCCGCCAGACCAACATCGCCGAAGGCGAAGCGGGCGGCATCACCCAGCACATCGGCGCCTACCAGGTGCAGATGGAAGGCAAGCGGGTGGTGTTCATCGACACGCCGGGCCACGAAGCCTTCACGCGGATGCGCGCGCGCGGCGCAAAAGTCACCGACATCGTCGTGCTCGTCGTCGCCGCCGACGACGGCGTGATGCCGCAGACGCGCGAGGCGATCGACCATGCCCGCGCCGCCGGCGTCCCCATCGTCGTCGCGGTCAACAAGATCGACAAGCCCGACGCGCAACCCGAGCGCGTCAAGCGCCAGCTGTCCGACATGGGCCTGATGCCCGAGGACTGGGGCGGCGACACGGTTTTCGTCGAGGTCTCGGCCAAGACCGGCGCGAACATCGACAAGCTGGTGGAAATGATCGCCCTGGTCGGCGAACTGCGCGAACTCAAGGCGAATCCCGACGCTCCGGCGTCGGGCATCGTGCTCGAATCGCGCATCGACAAGGGACGCGGCCCGGTGGCCACGCTCCTCGTGCAGAACGGCACCCTGCACGTCGGCGATTCGTTCATCTGCGGCTCCGTTTACGGCAAGGTGCGCGCGATGTTCGACGATCGCGGCCAGCCGCTGAAATCGGGCGGGCCGTCGACGCCGGTCGAGGTGCTCGGCCTGCAAGGCGTGCCCGAGGCGGGCGACCGCCTGCTCGTCACCGACGAAGCCAAGGCGCGCCACATCTCCGAATACCGCCAATCGAAACTGCGCGAAGCCACGCTCGCCAAGACCGCCGGCGCCCGGCTCACCCTCGATCAGCTGCAGGAGCAGTTGAAGGCGGGCGAAGTCAAGGAATTGCCGATCGTCATCAAGGCCGACGTGCAGGGATCGGTCGAAGTGCTCGCCGATCTGCTGCCGAAGCTCTCGACCGACAAGGTGAAGATGGACATCATCCACGCGTCGGTCGGCGCCGTCACCGAGACCGACGTTTTGCTGGCCTCGGCCTCGAAGGCCGTCATCGTCGCCTTCAACATCCGGCCCGACCGCAAAGCGGTGGATCTGGCGCAGCACGAGGGCGTCGAGATCCGCGCCTACACGGTGATCTACGAGCTGGTCGACGAGATGAAGAAGCTGATGACCGGCCTGCTCGAGCCCGTGTTCAAGGAAACGGTCCTCGGCCGGGCCGACGTGCGCGACACCTTCCGCATCAAGGGCGTCGGCATGATCGCCGGATGCCACGTGCAGGACGGCATTCTGAAGCGCGACGCGGACGTGCGCGTGGTGCGCGACGGCGCAGTCGTCTACACCGGCAAGGTGCATTCGCTGCGCCGCTTCAAGGAAGACGTCAACGAAGTCCGCGCGGGTTTCGAGTGCGGAATGGGCGTTTCGAACTTCAACGACGTGAAGGTCGGCGACGTGCTCGAATGCTTCACCGTCGAGAAGGTTGCGGTCGCCCAGGTCCCCGCGTAACCGGCGCGAGGTCCAGATGCCGATCGGCTGCCTGACCCTGGAGATTCATCTCCCCGAATCGCGCTCGCTCAAGGACAAGCGCCAGGTGCTGCGCAGTCTGAAGGATCGCCTGCGCCACCGGTTCAACGTTTCCGTCGCCGAACTGGACGGTCAGGACACCTGGCAGCATGCGGTTGTGGGCATCGTGGCGATTTCGGCCGATGCGGCCTATCTGGAAGGGGCGCTCCGGGCGGCCCTCGAGGAATCCGAGCGCATCCTCGGCCGCGGCCTGGTCAGCTACGACACCGAACTGTTTTAGGAGAGCTCCTCGCGGAGCTAGCGATGCCGGGACATCACCGTGAGAGGTTGGTCGAGGAAATCCGCCAGGAAATCGCAGTGATGCTGGCCGGGGAGTTGAAAGACCCGCGCCTGGATCTCTTGATCCTCGTCACCGAGGCCCGCCTGTCGCCCGACCAACGGCAGGTGAAAGTGTGGGTCGACGTGCACGGCACCGAGGCGGAGCAGGCCGCCGCGCTCGAGGCGCTGGAGACCGCCGCGGGCTACATCCGCCGCCAGCTCACCGAGCGCCTGCAATTGCGCCGAAGCCCGCACCCGGAATTCGTCCTCGATCATTCGGCCGAATACGGAGCGCGCATCGACGAACTGCTGCGCCGGGAGAAGAAGGTCACCGACCCCTGACGCGCATGCCGGGCGCGACCGTAAGGGCACGGCTTCACAGTTTGCGGAAAAATGGGCAGGACTTCGGGGGTCGCGGCTTCAGCCGCGACATAACGCCCGCAAAATCAGGGGGGCTTTAGCCCCTGAAGCGGCCCAACAGGACTTTTTCCGCAACCTGTTCAGCCGTGCCGAAGCGCCTGGACGCGGATGCGGCTTTAGCCGCTGAGGGCGCGTGTTCCCGTCGCCGCGCGCACTCTCCAGTCCCGGCACGAGACTGCAGAAAATCGAGGGGCGTTAACCCCTGAAGAAATCGGAAGGAAACGGGCAGCAGCGCGCCGAAGCGCGAACAGCCTGCCCCACGACCCGAAGATGTCGAGACCGAAACCAGCACCCGCGCTCGAAGGCGCCCTGGTGGTGAACAAGCCCGCCGGGCGTACCTCGCACGACGTCGTTGAAGCCGTGCGCCATGTGGTGGGTTTCCGCCGCATCGGCCATCTGGGCACGCTCGATCCCATCGCCACCGGCGTGCTGGTGCTGCTGCTCGGCCGCGCCACGCGGCTCGCGCAGTTCTATTCCGCGCGCCGCAAACGCTACCTCTGCACCTTCCGCTTCGGATTCGCGACTGACACCTACGACGTCGCCGGCGAGCCGGTCGGCCCCGATGCAGCCCCCGCGCTCACCCGCGAAATGCTCGAGGAACTGGCCCGTCCGCTCACCGGCCGCATCGAGCAGATGCCGCCCGCCTTTTCCGCCAAGAAAATCCAGGGCCGCCCGGCGCACGAACTGGCGCGCAAGAAGAAACCGGTCGAGCTGAAAGCGGTCGAAGTCGATGTTTACGAGCTGAAGCTGCTGTCGATCGAGGGCTCCTCGGCGCGCTTCCAGATCGAGTGCGGTCCCGGCACCTACGTCCGCTCGATCGCCCACGACATGGGCCGCGCGCTCGGCCCGGGCGCCCACGTCTCCGAAATCATGCGTACCGCCGTCGGCGAATTCACGCTCGATCAGGCGATGACGCTCGAGGAAATCGCCGCCGCGCAGGCCGCCGGAAAACTCGCCGAGCGCGTGATCCCGCTCGAAGGCCTGCTCGCCGATCTGCCGAGCGTCACCGTGCTCCCGATCGTCGAACGCCGCATCCGCAACGGCACCCGTTTCACCATTTCCCTCGCTCAACTCAAGCCCGGCCGTCAGCCCGCCGGGCAGTCGTCGCTCGCCGCGCTCGATTCCGATCGCTGGAAGCCAGCGCGAGTCCGCGTCTTCAACCGCGAAGAAAAACTGATCGCCATCGCCGAGCCGGTCGTCCCCCGCATCTACCAGCCTGTAATGGTCTTGGAAGCCCAACCCCCTGCGTAGGGTTTGATAGCCACGGTCAGCCTCCCCGGAACTGCTGGCCTAAGTCGCTGCAGTTTGTAACGCGGAATCAAGATACAAGCCACGGTCAGTGCCGATCTGAACGTGGGACTTGCGGGTGCCCAAACGCCCAGGTTTGCACGGCTTCAGCCTCGACGACAAGGTCCGCGGTGACCGGCGTGCCGTGGTTGCGCGTGGGGATTTGCCGCTCGAATGCCATCCTTACTTTCTTTCAGGACGCGAAGGACCGCCCGTGACCTATCTCACTTTTCTCGGCGCCGCCATCTCGTCCCCAATAGCAGCCCGGTCGGTAGCAGGCAAGAGCCGTGCCGCCGCAGGGAAAACCAGTTCATCCTCCAAACAAATGTGCTCCCGACACGTAGAGGCAAGCCTGGCCCTTCATCGCTTAACCGACACCGATCGCCGAGCGACACGTCTCAAATCCTCTTCTCGTCGTGCAGACGTGGTCATGCGCGGCTTCGCCATTTCCTTCTTGACGCTGGCACGGGTCGCTTCGCTGGTTTCCTTCTTGGTTTTTTTTCTCATCGAACATCCTTGATGACATCAGGACCGAAGCAATACAGTCTAATTCCGGATATCCGCCGCCAGGTCCAGAAGCCCCGGCCTTGTTACATCGAGAGAAGGCGGCCGAAAAACGACCTATAGCGGCGCAGTGCAAGACGGAGATCCTCGGTCGAGACATCATCGCCGCGATCCCATTGGCCCTCGAGTTTCGCTCTTTCAGCCGCGAACATTTCAGCCAGGCGCTTCATCGTAACTGCGACAAGACTATCTGCCTGCTCCACTGCCCGTCGAGGCTCGTCAACAAAACTCACTTGGATCGCATCCCACCGGGCGCGACAATCCTTCGCTTCTTCGGGCGAAAAGAGCGGCGCCGCCAGCTCGTCAACAGCCGGAGCGGTTGCGGCTCCGGGGGATGAAGCGCCGCCATGGCCGAAGCGTGAAGCAGCCACAACTCGCACCTCCGGTCGCGCGCCGACACCGGCCAAAGTCGCGGTCGTCAGCCCTGCATTTGGCTCTTCTTCTTTTACCTTATTCGGCTCGTCCACTGGATTGCCTCCTCTTTGTGTCTGGCACTCTCGACGACCTAACACCCTTGCGCTTCTGAACCGAGGTTTACGATGCTGCCTTCGCGCGAGCTATCTCTGGCTTACCGACCAGCTCATCAAAAAGCGTCCGGTAATGGATCATTGCCTGGCGTAAGTCTTCCGTGCTGGCTTGGCCACGCGCATGGCGTACCGCGATTTCATGAGCGGCTCGGTAGTGTTCCACAACCAGTGGATGGTCGACGGAGATATCCGCCGAGCGCTGTTCAAAATCACTTACTGAATAACCGCGCGTCGACATCACGTCGCCGAGCAGTTGGTCAGCCTGGGTTACCGAATTGTTGGGGTCGTCAACGAACTGTGCCTGAACCTTGCGCCAGGACGCGATATAGCGCTCCCGATCGCTTGCCGCGAGCGGCCGGATTGCGAAACCCTCGACGCGTTTTTCTCGGTCTTGGAGTCCCGCTTCCCCCTGCCTTCGCCCCCCGCTTTCATGGACAGCGCGGGCATATTCAGGTCCGAATCGAGTGCGCAGCCTTTCTGTTTTGCGCCTCCGGAGATAAATCACTGCAGCGATGCCGACAACCGCAATGAGAATTACGCTGAAAATAATGATTAAGGTCGTTGTGTCCATATCAATCGCCCCCTACATCTTTCCCTCAACCGTCAGCCGGGTTTGGCATTGCGTGAGCCCTCAGACTCGGCGAAGAGATGATTCGGCAACGGACGATGCCCCTTGCAGACCCAGCTTGCGCGTCTCAAAGAGAAATGTCTGTTCACTTAGAGACACTCCGAGTCCTCGCGATTGAACAGCAGCAAGGCGAAATCGGTGACCATGACGGAAGAGGGCGCGAAGCGAGTGCAAGAATTATTCGAGCGCCATTTTGTCAGCGGTCGCCACAACCCGAGCCAGGCTGAAGCCGCGATCCCCGAGGTCCTGCCCATTTTTCCACAAACTGCTAGGGCGTGCCCGGCCCCACGCCGGCGTAGATCGTCTTCGATTTGAAATCCGGACTGCGCACCAGGTGCGGGCGCACGACGATCACCAGTTCCGTGTTCTGATTCTGGCGATTCCGGTGGGCGAGCAACTGCAGCCCCGGCCAGCCGGTGAGCGTGAGCGATTCCTGCGGCTGCAGCGCGCTGACGATCAGTGTGGGCTGGCCATCGACGACGCGCGCGGTCTGCTCGAACGAGCGATTGGTAAGGACGGGAATGCCGTTGACGTCCTGCGACCCCAGCCCTTTGATTTCCACTTTCATTTTCAGCGTCACGCTGTTATCCGGATGCAGCCGCGGCGTCACGGTCACTTTCAGGCCGAGATCGACGAATTCGGAGGCGGGGTAGGGAGTCTGGGTGGCATTGGAACCAGGCACGAGTGAAATGTCGTTGAGGATGACCGACACGGTGTTGTCGGTGCCGTTGGCGATGGCGAGATCGGGGCGCCCGTTCTGGTCGAAATCGGCCGAAGCGAGCGCGTCGGGGCCGTTGCCGCTCTGCACGTCGATGCGGTTGCCGAAATTCCCGGTGCCGTTGTTGAGGAAGATCGACACGGTGTTGTCGTTTTCATTGGCCACGGCGAGATCGGGAACGCCGTCGATATTGAAATCGGCCGCGAGGATGGCGACCGGCCCGGCGGCAGTTTGGAAAGCGATTTGCGACTGGAATGTTCCGTCGCCGTTGCCGAAGAGGGCCGACACCGTGTTGTCGTTCTGGTTGGTAACGGCCAGATCGATCTTGCTGTCATTGTTGAAATCGGCGGCGACGATCGAAGTAGGGAAGGCGCCGGTGGCAAAGGCGCTGCCCCGTGTGAACGTGCCGTCGCCATTGCCCGTGTAAATGAGCACCGCGTTATCGCCCTGATCGACGATGGCGAGATCGGCCTTGCTGTCGCCGTTGAAATCGGCGGTCGCGAGCGCGACGGGCGTCGTGCCGGCCGGCAAATCGACTGGCGGCTCGAAGGAGCCTGTGCCGGTGCCGAGCAAAATCGAAACGGTGTTCGAGCCGCTGTTGGCCACGGCGAGATCGGCAATGCCGTCGCCATTGAAATCGGCGGTGACGATCGCGGCCGGTTTCTGTCCGACGGAGATCTGGCCGGCGAGCGAAAACGTGCCGTCGCCGTTGCCGGAGAGGATGGAGACGAGGCCGGCGTCGCGGCTCACAACGGCAAGATCCTGCTTGCTGTCGCCGTTGAAATCCCCGGCGACGAGCGCGACCGGCGCGGCCGGCACGGGAATCACTTCGCCCGAGGTGAACGATCCCGCGCCGTCGTTGAGCAGAATCGAGACGGTGTTGTCCGTCTCGTTCGCGACGGCCATGTCGGCGAAACCGTCACCGTTGAAATCGGCCGTGGCGATCGCCGCCGGCTGCTGCCCGGTGGGGAAATCGCTGCGAGGGAAACTGGATTGCGACACGGTCGGAACGATCGCCGGCGCCGTGATGCTCGAGGAAAGCGTCGAGAGCGTGATCGGGTAGCGGTCGCCGACGAAGAGCGTTGCCGGCTCGCCGTCCTCGGCGCGCAGCATCATCTGCTGGCCGCTCTTTACCAGATTGAGCGATTCCGAGAGTTGCGCGAGAGCGGACGGCATCGTGAGGAGAAAAGTGGTGTCGCCGCCTCCGATCGCCACCAGCGGCGGCAGCAGGCTCGAAATGCTCAACTGCCCCGCGCTCAAAAGTGCGCCCACCTGGCTCGCCGGCAGGCCGGCGATCGCCGATGGCTGGCCGAAAATCTGCGTGATCACGTTGATCAAGCCGGCAAGGGACGACTGCGCCTCTTGAATCTGCGTCGGACTGATCGCGTAAGCTGTGGACGATGTCGGAGGGATCACGCCGATCTGCCGGGCAACGTTGCGATCGACTTCCAGGAGGTCGAGTTCGAGCAGAATCTCGCCGCGCGGCTGTTCGATTTCGTGGATGAGCGCGGTCGCCAGATTGACCTTGTCGGGCGTGCCGCGCAGGGTGAGCGTGCGGGCGGCCGTATCGAGCTGCGTGCGAGTGATCTCCGCGATGCTGCGTACGATCCTCGCCGTCTCCTCCATGTCGCTCACCGACTGCGATGACGGCAGCAGCACCGTGCGCACGATCGACGGCGCGTACTGGAGCACTTTCGCCGGCGTGTTCGCCGTGACGAAAAACAGCCGCGGAGTGAGCGGCCTCCAGAACGTTCCCGTCATCTCGCCCACCAGCCGCATCGCCGTCGGGAAATCGACGTCGTTCACCTGGAAACGGATCATCAGGTGCGGCATCTGCGGGTCGAACGCCGCCGCCACGCCGAACTGCCGAGCGATCTCCTGGTAAGCCCCTTCGGTGTCGCCGCGATAATCGAAGCTGCGCTTGCCCGGCGCGGACTCGATCTGCGGCACCGACTCTTGCGTGCCGGGTTCGATCTCCGGACGCTTGGCCAGCATCTGGTCGATTTCACCGAGCCGCTGCCGCGCGACGCTGTAAGATGGCTCGAGCGCCAGCGCGAGCTTGAAGTCGCGGCGCGCGGCTCGCAGGCGGCCATTGGCCGCTTCGCTCTCGGCCTGGTAGGCGCGTGCCTGCACCAGATGGAAACGGGCGAGCGATTCGCGCAGCCGGTATTCGGACTTTTCGGGCCAGTCGTGCGCCGCGCCGCTGTAGTAGGAGAAGGCGAGCGTCCAGTCGCCCCGCTTCTCCGCGCGCTGGCCGGCCTGGAATTCGCGCCGCGCCTGGCGAATCTCTTGCGCCGAAGCGTGCGGCTTCTTCGCCGCCGGCCGCTTTTGAGCGGCGAGAGCGGCGGAGACGAGAGCGAAGGCGGCGAAAAATCCGAGCAGGCGGCCGAAGCGCATAAGTCTTGACTATTCTAGCGGAACCGTGGCGAGTGATGCGCGAGTTCCTTGACGGTGTTGCGAGAGGGGGGTACACTCGGACCTTGTTGGTCTGATATTTAGCGTCGCTTCTTGTTGCAAACGTTTTGCATGTAGGAGAAGGGAAGGCCCCGGCCCACGGACCCATGCTCACCTCGCTCTTGATCGCTCTTCGCGAAGGCGTCGAAGCCGCGCTGGTCGTCGGCATCGTCCTTCTCTATCTCGCTCGCACGGGGCGCAAGCATTTGGCGCGCTCGGTGTGGATTGGCGTCGTGCTCGCGGTGCTCGTGTCGGGCGGCATCGCCGAGTTGCTCGACCGCTGGCAGGTGAACCAGGACGGATTCGAAGGTCTGCTGATGATCCTGGCGGCGGTGTTCGTCGTCAGCATGATCGTCTGGATGAACCGCGCCGCGCGCCATCTGCGCAAGGACATCGAACAGAAAATCGAAAACTTCACCAGCCGCGAGGGCTGGGTCGCGGGCCTTGGCGTGGGCTCGTTCGTTTTCCTGATGGTGGTGCGGGAGGGCGTGGAGCTGGCGCTGATCCTGCGCGCGGTGGAATTTTCGACGGCCAGCCTCGAGGTGGGCATCGGCACGGCGCTCGGCTTGGCGCTCGCGGCGCTGGTCGGCTTCTCCTTTTTCAAGGGAACGCTGCGCGTGCCGCTCGGCCGGTTTTTCAAAGCGACCAGCCTGATCCTGACGGTGGTCGCGGTGCAACTGGTGATCACCGGCCTGCACGAGATGAGCGAGGCAATGTGGCTGCCGTCGAGCCGCGAGGAGATGGCGATCATCGGCCCGATCGTCACGAACCAGGTGTTTTTCTTCGCCGTGGTGCTGGGCGTGGCGGTGGTCCTCGCGGCGCGGGAATGGACTTCCATGCGGGCGGCAAAATCCGGGCCGCCGGCGGGCATCGAAGCCGAGCGGCGGCGCGCCGAATGGGAGCAGCGGCGCGAGCGGCGCTGGCTGGTGAGAATGGCGACGGTCAGCGTTGTCGTGCTGGTCGCGCTGACCGCCGATTTCGTCTACAACCGCGCGCAAGCGGCGCGGCCTCCGGCCGCCATGGTGGCGGCGAGCGGAGAACTCGTGCGCATGCCGATCGCGAGCCTGAGCGGGGACCCCGAGGTCACTTTCTACTCGACCACGATCAACGGCACGGCCCTGCGCTTTCTGGTGGTCCACAAACCGAACGGAACGTTCCAGGTCGCGCTGGACGCCTGTGAGATTTGCGGCGCCGCGGGCTACGTGGTGCGCGGCAACAACCTGATCTGCCGCAATTGCGGCTCGCCGATCTACATCCCGTCGGTAGGCACGCCGGGCGGCTGCAATCCGATCGCGCTGCCCTCGCACGTCGAAAACGGCACGCTGGTGATCGATTTCTCGCACATGAAGGCCATACCCAAAACGATGAACATGGCCCACATGAGCAACATGAAGTAATGGAAAGCGATGTTTGCGCGAATCATTTTCGAATCGATGGCGCGGAATCCTCGGCGCAAGCTGCTCGCCTCGGCCGTGCTGATTCTGGCGACCGCCGTCGCCGCGGCCACGCTTACCGTGGCCCTCGATGAAGGCAATCGCCTCGCGCGCGAATTCCGCAGCTTCGGCGCGAACATCCTGGTGACGCCCGAGGCCGATACGGTCCCGCTCGAAATCGGCGGCCTCGACACGCGGCCGGTCACCGCGGGTTCCTACCTGCCCGAAGCTGATCTCGGCAAGTTGAAAGCGATTTTCTGGCGAAACAACATCGAAGGGTTCACGCCATTTCTCGAAGTTCCGGTCACGATCAAGTCGTCTTCAGTCCCGGTCGAAACCACTCTGGTCGGCACCTGGTATCGCCACACGGTGCCCGTGCCGGATGAGCCGGCCTTCGTCACCGGCGTCGAGAACACGAATCCGTGGTGGCAGGTGACCGGCGCGTGGTTCTCCGCCGGCGCAAAAGAATGCGTGGTGGGCCGGGCGCTCGCCGACCGGCTGGGCATCAAGGCGGGCCAAACGATCGCCGTGCGCGCCGGCGAGACCGAAACCGAATTGCGGGTGACCGGCATCGTTTCCACTGGCGGCAGCGAGGATCAAACGCTCGTCGCGCCGCTCGCGCTGGCGCAGCAGCTCGCTGGCCGCCCCGGCATGTACCGCACGCTGATGGTGACGGCGCTGACGAAGCCCGAGGACGCCTTCGGCCGCGAAAATCCGAAACAGATGACGCCCACCGAATACGAGCGCTGGTACTGCTCGCCCTATCCCGCGTCGATCGCCAACCAGGTGCAGTCGGCGCTGCCCGGCTCGAGCGCGAAGGTGGTGCGGCGCGTGGCGGAAAGCGAAGGCCAGGTTCTCGGCCGCGTGAGCGCTCTTTTCTGGCTGATCACGCTGGGCGCGATGGCGGCGGCGACGCTGGCGATTGCCGCGATGGCCGCGGCGAGCGTGGTGGAGCGGCGCGGCGAGGTCGCGCTGATGAAGGCGCTCGGTGCGCCGTCGGGCCTGCTGGCGTGGTTTTTCCTGACGGAGCAACTGGCGGTGGCCGTGGTGGGCGGCGCGCTGGGATTCGGCCTGGGCACGCTGCTGGCGCGCGGACTGGGCCGGCTGGTGTTCGGCGTGGCATCGACGCCGCAGCCGATTCTGCTGCCGGTGGTGCTGACGATCGCGGCGGCCGTGGTTGCCGTGGGCAGTTTGTTGCCGCTGCGGTGCATGGCGCGGCTCGATCCGGCGCCGGTGTTGCGCGGGGAGTGAAGGCGGAATGTTCTGGCGTATTTTCGGGCGGGAACTGAGAGCGAGCCGGGCGCGGCTGGCGCTGGCGCTGCTGGTGGTGGTGAGCGGCGCGGCGGTGGTTTCCGCGCTGGTGAACCTGCAGCTCGATATCGACGGGAAGCTCGAGCGCACGTTCCGCGTCTTCGGCGCGAACGTGCTGGTGACGCCGAAGGGCGGAGCCGCGGCCCAGGCGGTAATGCCGGTTTCGGCGTGGGAGCGGATCGCCGCGCGGACCCGGTCGGAAGGACGGATCGTCGGCGCGGCGCCGTATCTTTACGTGGTGGCGAGCGTGCCCGCCGCTTCCGCCGACGCGATCGTCGCGGGCACCGACCTCAGCCGCGTGCGCCAGATGAGTTCCTGGTGGAAGCTCGACGGCCGCTGGCCCTCCGCAGACGATGAAGCGCTCGTGGGCAGCGACGTCGCGCGCAAGCTGAACATCGTTCCCGGCGGCCGCTTCTCCGTGGAATACGACGGAAGGCAGCGAACGTTCACGGCGGCCGGCATCGTCACCGCCGGCGGGCCGGAAGACAATCAGATTTTCACGAGTCTCGCCCCGGCGCAGCAGCTCGCCGGCCTCGGCGGCCGGATCAGCCTCGTGCAGTTGAGCGTGGCCGGCTCGTCGGCGCAGATTCGCCAGGTGATGAACGAACTGAGCGCGGCGCTGCCGGACGCGAACGTGCGGCCGATTCCCGAATTCACCACCGCCGAGGCGCAACTGGCGGAAAAGATTCGCATGCTCGTCGGCGCGACGGTCACGCTGATCCTGGCGCTGACCGTGCTCGGCGTGCTCGCCTCGATGGCCGCGCTCGCCACCGAGCGCCGGCACGACGTCGGCGTGATGAAAGCGATCGGCGGCCCCACGCCGCGCATCATCCGACTGTTTCTCGCCGAGGTGGGCGCGCTGGCGCTTGCCGGCACGATCGCCGGGTGCCTGCTTGGCTATCCGCTTTCGAGCTGGATCAGCGAGCGTGCGTTCGGCTCGGGCGTCACGATGCAATGGGAAGTGGTGCCGCTGGTGGCGGCGCTGATGTTTGCCGCCGCGCTGGCCGGGGCGTTGCCGCTGCGGCTGCTCGGCCGGATTCGGCCGGCGGTGATTTTGCGAGGAGAAGGATGGAGCCTGTAATCCAGGTCGAGCATTTGACCAAACAATATGCCGGCGTGCGTGCGCTCGACGACGTTAGCTTCGCCATCGATGCGGGCCAGTGGGTCGCGATCATGGGGCCGTCCGGCTCGGGCAAGACCACGCTGATCAACATTCTCGGCGGACTCGACACGCCTACCGGCGGGCAGGCGCTCGTCGACGGCGTCGAACTCGCCGGACTCGACGAAGAGGCGCTCACGCGCTACCGTTCCGAAAAGGTCGGCTTCGTTTTCCAGCAGTTCCATCTGGTGCCCTACCTCAGCGCGCTCGAAAACGTGATGCTGGCGCAGTATTTCCACAGCATGACCGACGAAAAGCAGGCCGCCGAGGCGCTGCGCCGCGTCGGCCTCGGCGACCGCCTCACGCATCTGCCTTCCCAACTCTCCGGCGGTGAGCAGCAGCGCGTCGCCATCGCCCGCGCCCTGATCAACCAGCCGAAAATCCTGCTCGCCGACGAGCCGACCGGCAACCTCGACGAAAAAAATCAGCAGATCGTCCTGAACCTGTTCCACGAACTGCACGCCGCCGGCCAAACGATTCTTCTGGTGACGCACGATCCGGCCATCGGCCGCCTGACCGACCGCCGCATCGAGCTGACGCACGGCCGCCTGGCGCAGGTGGTTCTCGGCGCCGAGGAAGAGGTACGGTTCGACCATCTGCTCGAGGAGATTTTGATTTGTGGCGAGCGGGGGTCGGAGGCCTGCGTCGAGCAGCTTTCCGGCGTCGGCCCGCTCGAGGTGAACCACCTGCTGGCCCACATGTCGGAGCTCGATCTGCTTCGGCGCTCCGAATCCCAGATCACGCTCACCGACCGCGGACGCAAGCGCGCCTGCGACCTTGTGCGCCGCCGCCGCCTCGCCGAGCGCCTGTTCATGGACACGTTCTCGATCGACGATCCCGAGGCCGATAATCACGCCTGCAAGTTCGAGCACATCATCAGCCCCGACCTCGACGAAAAAATCTGCACCTTCCTCGGCCATCCCCGCACCTGCCCCCACGGCCATCCCATTCCGCCCGGCCCCTGCTGCCACCCGAACGGATCCTCGGCTGGTCAGCCGTCGGCCCCCATAAAATTGACGTTTTGAAGCTCACCGTCGCACTCCCGGTTTCCCCACTGCGTGTCATCCTGAGCGAAGCGAAGGACCCCGAGCTTCCGTCTACCATTCGCCGTCTCCACCGGTGCCGCAATGGACTTCGCCCCGGTGGCACGGGCACTCCTGCCCGTGCGCTTGTGTGCCAGCTGCGCGCCGCTCGATCCGCGCCGGACAGCATCGACAGCGCCTCCAACAAGAACTCGCGCATTCGCCTTTCGAAGAACCGCGCGGGCAAGAGTGCCCGCGCCACTTGAGGACCTGCAATGAGCTTGCCAGTTGACGCACGCACGAAACCGCTTGATGTGAAAATCCACGTCTCCACGGGAGCGGGGATGGACATCGGCTGGGCCGACGGCCACCACAGCCACTACGATTTCGGCTACCTGCGCGATCGCTGTCCTTGCGCCGTCTGCAACGAAGAACATGGCCACGGGCCAGCACCCGCCGCCGCAAATCCGCTCCAGCTCTACAAACCTCGCTCCGGCGCCCGTGCCGCCTCCGCCGTCGGCCACTACGCCGTCCAGTTCGATTTCTCCGACGGCCATTCCACCGGCATCTACAGCTTCGAATACCTTCGCCAAATCTGCCCCTGCGACGATTGCCGCCGCGGCGAATCCGCCGCCGGCTGACCTCCTGAACGGCCCGCATGCGCGGAATCCGCGTTCAACCGCAGGGGCGGGGTCACCCCGCCCTCTTCCTCTCCATCCACTCTTCGTCCCAACTGCTGAAAGCCGAATGCTCTACGTCGAATACCGCGATCTCCGACTCCCTCATCTTTCGCCCATTTCGCCGTTTCCTCCCCGCCGGCGGGTTTTGACAACCCCCTCGCTTTCGTCATATCGTCACTCGGATTCAGTCCTTCATGGCCTCTGACTCTTCCATTCCCGGTCCCGCACGTACTGGCTTGCGGTCGGTGCCGCAGGTGCTGGTGGCGACGACGGCGATGCTGTCGTTCATCTCCTACTGGCGCGCCGCCGCAATCGTGCTGAACGACCTGGCTTCGTCGGCCTATTACGCTGCCGGCGCGGCCGAGGCGTTCATCGGGCCGACGGCGCCGTGGTTCGTGCTGGCGATCATGGTGTTCAGCTACGGCGTCCGGGCGATCTACATCGAGAGTTGCAGCATCTTCGTTCGCGGCGGCGTCTATCGCGTGGTGAAGGAAGCGATGGGCGGGACGATGGCCAAAATTTCGGTCTCGGCGCTCCTGTTCGATTACATCCTCACCGGGCCGATCAGCGGCGTGAGCGCGGGCCTCTATTTCGCCGCGGTGGTCAACGAGATCTTTGCCTACATGCACATGTCGGCGCGCGTGCCGATGGGCGGCACGGCGGTGGTGTTCGCGACCATCATCACCATCTATTTCTGGTGGCAGAACGTCAAGGGCATTCCCGAATCGAGCGAGAAGGCGCTGCGCATCATGCAGCTGACCACGGTGATGGTGGTGATCCTGCTCGCATGGTGCGGCTACACGATCTGGGTGCGCCATCCGGCTCTTCCGCCGGCCCCGCTGCCGCGCAACGTCGTGATGAGCCAGCATTCGATGGGCTGGCTCTGGCATACGCACATTCCGCTCTCGATCTTCCCGCTGCTCGCCATCTTCATCGGCCTGGGCCATTCGGTGCTGGCGATGAGCGGCGAGGAAACGCTCGCCCAGGTCTACCGCGAAATCGAGCACCCCAAGCTCCAGAACCTGAAGAAGACCGGCTTCATCATCTTCATCTACAGCTTCGTCTTCACCGGCGTCGTTTCCGTGCTCGCCGCGATGATCATTCCCGACCATGTTCGCCAGCATTATCTCGACGACCTGATCGGCGGCCTGGCGATGAATCTCCAGGGGCCGTACGTGGCCCGTCTGGTGTTCCAGATCTTCGTGGTGATCGTCGGCGCGCTCATCCTTTCGGGCGCTGTGAATACAGCGATCGTCGGCTCAAACGGCGTGCTGAACCGGCTGTCGGAAGATGGCGTGCTCCCGGAATGGTTTCGGCGGCCGCACCGGCGCTTCGGCACCTCCTACCGCATCATCAGCAGCATCGCCCTGCTGCAGCTCATTGTGATCTTTCTGAGCGGCGGCAATTTCGCCCTGCTCGGCGAGCTGTACGCCTTCGGCGTGATTTGGAGCTTCACGATGAAGGGGATCGGCGTGCTCGTGCTCCGCTACAAGAAGGACGTGCACCGCGAGTACAAAGTCCCGCTGAACTTAACGATCCTCGGCGTGGAAATCCCCATCGGCCTCGGCGCGATCACGCTCGGCCTGTTCACCATCGCCCTGGTGAACCTGTTCACCAAGCCGACGGCGACCATCGCCGGCGTCAGCTTCACCTGCCTGCTCTTCGGCATCTTTGTCGTCTCGGAGCGGAAGACGCGCGGCGGCCAGGCGACGCACATCGAGATGGACGAATTCAACCTGGCGCAGCAGCAGGAGCTGTCGCTCGAAGCGGTGGGCGCGCGCGCGGGAAATTACCTCGTCCCGGTGGGCAACTACTACCACCTGCATCACCTGGAGGCGGTGCTCGATCGCGTGAACCCGGCGCGGCGGGACGTGGTCGTGCTGCACATCCGCCTGCTGCGCCGCGGCGGTTCGGGCGAGCACGAACTCGCCCCCGATCAGCTCTTCACGCCGATCGAGCAGTACCTGTTCAGCAAATCGCTCGAAATCGCGGAAAAGAAGGGCAAAACGATCCATCTCGCCATGGTCGCGGCGAACGACATCTACGACGCCACGCTCCGCGCCGCCCAAAACCTGCGGTCCTCGGCGATCATCCTCGGCGATTCCAAGCGCTATCCGCTTTCCGAACAGGCGCGGCTGCTCGGAAACGCCTGGGAGCGCCTGCCCGAGCCCAAGCCGCAACTGCGCCTCGAAATCTACACACGGGGCGGGCAGGAAGAAATCATCTACCTCGGCCCCCATGCCCCGCGTCTCACGCCCAAGGAAGTCGATCTGTTGCACAACGTGTGGCTGCAACTCAGCGAAGCCGTCGCTCCCGAGGAGTTGCACCATCACGACATCGTCCACTTCGCCCTGAACGAGGTCCAACGCGAGATCGAGGACGAAGGCCCGGGGCACGTGATCGACCGCCTGCGGAAACACCTCGACAAGATTCGCAGCCGCCGCTCCGCCGAGCCCGGCGAAGAGCCCCCCGAGCCGCCCGGTTCCGACTAACGCCGAATCCCAGCGAAATCCCCTACCGTACCGCCAGCCACGTCGCCAGCACCGCGCCCACCAGCCCGCGCAGGGCCAGAATCGCTCCGACGGTTGCCAGCATCAGCGGCGCGTTGGAGAACCAGATCATCAGGATCAGCACCGTTCCCGCCAGCGCCAGCGACCAGGCCCGCACCCCTTGAAGCGCCCGCGCCGCCGTCCGCTCCATTTTCACGCGCCGCAGCCACACACGCACGCCCCACACCACCAGCACCGCTCCCAGCGCCACCGAAACCGCCAAGCTCGACGGCAACGCGAATCGCCGCGTGCTGGCGAGGAACACGATCATCGACCCGAGCACGAACATCACGAATTCGGAGAATAGTTGCATCAGTCGTCCGGGTTTCATCCCGCCATTATGCCGACACCGCTCCGGGAAGCAAGCGCCAGTTTGGCCCAGACGGGCATGCTACAATTTTCCGGCTGTTGAACCGTTCCGTCCGTTCATCCCATCGAACGGGTTTGGGAGACTATGAATCCGCCGAATCCTGAGATCGAAAACGTCGTCATCATCGGCAGCGGCTGCGCCGGCCTCACCGCCGCCATCTATACCGCCCGAGCCGACCTGAACCCGCTCGTCATCGACGGCCACGAGCCGGGAGGCCAGTTGAGCCTCACGACGATGGTCGAGAACTTTCCCGGCTTCCCCGACGGCGTGCTGGGGCCGGAGCTGATCGAGCGCATGCGGAAACAGGCCGAACGCTTCGGCGCGCGTTACGTCGAAGGCGCCGTCCGCGCCGTCGATTTGGGCAGCCATCCGTTCACTCTCTCGCTCGAGGGCCGCACGTTCCGGACGCGCTCGCTGATCGTCGCCGCCGGCGCCTCGGCCCGGATGCTCGGCCTCGAATCGGAACGCAAGCTGCTCGGCCATGGCCTCTCGACCTGCGCCACCTGCGACGGCTACTTTTTCCGCGACCGCGAAATCGCCGTCGTCGGAGGTGGTGATTCGGCGATGGAAGAGGCGACGTTCCTCACGAAATTCGCCAGCCGCGTCACCATCGTCCACCGGCGCAACGAATTCCGCGCATCGAAAATCATGCTCGACCGCGCCCGCGAAAATCCGAAAATCCGCTTCCTCGCCCCCTACGTCGTCGAAGAGGTTCTCGACGTGGAAAAGGGATTGGTGGAAGCGGTTCGTCTGCGGCAAGCGGAAACCGGCGAAATGAAAACGCTCCCGGTCGAAGGTGTTTTCCTCGGTATCGGCCACGACCCGAATACAAAGGTGTTCCGCGGCATCCTCGACATGGACGATGCCGGCTACCTGGTAACGCGCAACAGCACCCACACCAATGTCGAAGGCGTCTTCGCCGCCGGCGACGTCGCCGATACCATCTATCGCCAGGCCATCACCGCCGCCGGCAGCGGCTGCAAAACCGCCCTCGACGCCGAAAAATTCCTGACCGAACACAAATAGGGAATCGTTGCACCGTGCGGCGGACCGCTATTGCCGGTCCAGTCCGCTGCCAATCGTAGGGGCGGAAACCCCCCGCCCTCCCTCGCCCGGAGGGCGGGCAATGCCTCGCCCCGAGATGAGAGCTCGTCCTACCGCTTGCGGCAGATGACCACTCCGTCGCGCAGCGGCACGATCACCGGGAACAGGTCCTTGTTGGCGTAGAGGCTGCGATTGAACTGCTGAATCGTGCGGGTGTTCTTGTCGCCCGCCTTGGCCTTGTAGGCCACGCGGCCCGACCACAGGATGTTGTCCACGGCGAGCAACCCGCCGTGGCGCAGCCGGGGCAGCGCGAGCCGCAGGGCCGCGGGGTACTGGTGCTTTTCCACATCAATGAAAATCATGTCGAACGTGCCCGGCGTGCGACGAAAGGAAACGAGCGCATCGCCGAGCAGCATCTCGACCCGCCCCGCGACGCCCGCGCGGCGCAGGAAATCCTTCGCGCGCGTGACGTTCTTCGGATCGGAATCGGTGTAATAGATCTTCGCGCCGCGGCCGGCCGCGCGCGCCAGCCACACCGCCGAATACCCGATCGCCGAGCCCATCTCGAAAATCCGCTTCGCTCCGCTCACCTGCACCATGAGCGACAAAAGGCGCATGCACGCCGGCCCGATGATGGGAATATTTTCGCGCGCCGCCAGCCGCTCCATTTCCGCCAGCACCGGATCGCGCGGCGGCAGAACGTCGTGCACGTACCGATCGATCGCGGGTACCAGGATCCCTTCCTTGCTTGCCATGGACGACCTCCCTATTCCCGCGTCGCTTCAAGAATTCCTGGGACGCGGATACCGGCCCCGTAGCACAGGCGCTCCCGCCCGTGCCCCGGTGTGGCGCCATCGCCGCACCGTCACTTCGCCGGCAAACGAGACCCGAACAGGCAAGTATGCCTGTGCCACCAACCCTGCCGTCTCGCCTCCCGTAGCACAGGCACTCCTGCCTGCGCGCCTTTCCCCACCTCCCGCCGCCGGACAATCGCTCGTCTCCGCGGCGACAGGTTCGCCTACCAGCCTATATCTCACCCTAACCCAGCGTCTCTCCCGGCTTCAGCGCGTGAATTTCCAGCCCCGCCACGTCGCCCGATTCCGCCTTGAGCGCCGCGGGTGTTCCGGTGAGCAGAGGAAACGTTCCGTAGTGCATCGGAACCACGTGTCTCACGCCGAGCAGGCGAATGGCGTGGGCTGCTTCGCGCGGCCCCATCGTGAAAACGTCGCCAATGGGCAGCAGCGCCAGTTGCGGCCGGTACATCTCGCCGATGAGGCGCATATCGCCGAAGAGGTTTGTGTCGCCCGCGTGATAGACGGTGAGCCCGCCCGGCAGCCGCACGATGAAGCCGGCCGGCTCGCCGGCGTAAATGAGTCTCCCGTCGTCGGCGATCGAGTTCGAATGATTCGCATTGACCATGGTGAACTCGACGTCTGCCGCCTTTTGCGTGCCGCCCTTGCTCATCGGCATCACGTTTTCCACGTTTTTCGATCCAAGCCACATGCCAGCTTCAAAGATCGCGCCGATCTGCGGCTTGTGTTTCAGGGCCAGCGGAACCACGTCGGAGAAATGATCGCTGTGGCCGTGCGTGGCGAGAATCAGATCGACACGGTCGAAGGTCTTGCAATTTTCGGGGCAGGTGGGCCCGCTGATCCAGGGATCGATCAGGACGACTTTGCCGGTTGCGGTCGTGATTTTGAAGCCCGCGTGTCCTAACCACGTGATTTTGTTTCCGCGCATTTCGAGCATGGGTTGCCTCCGTCGATCGCCGGGCGCGCGGCGCCGCGCTCCGCGGCCATGTGGAATCCCTGCCAGGCGGAAGGCCGGCCGGGGTTGGGAAGGCCATTGTATTCGCGGCAAGAGCCGGGCCGCAAACGCCGCGAGTCGCCCGGCGCGCCAACCGATCTGGCGCTTGGCCGCGGATTCACGCGAGGCGCACTCGGAAGCGAGAAATTCCCGGCCCATTTCCACGAAAAGCGGCGCCGATTTCGGTCACCGGCGGCCCGCTCGGCGGCGGCTGACGGCGATTCAACCGGCGAAAGCCGCCGTCCGGTAAAGCGGTCTTGTTCGCCTTGCGGTGTTGATGGTATAAACTGGAATTTAGAACGTGTGGGCGACGAGTATCATTCCCAGCCGCTGTTTTTGAGGAGAAGGAAATGGCTTACGTAATTGCCGAGCCGTGCATCGGAACCAAGGACACAGCCTGCGTCGACGTTTGCCCGGTCGACTGCATCCATCCCCGGAAGGACGAGGGGGAATTCGCCGCGGAAACGATGCTCTACATCAACCCCGACGAATGCATCGACTGTGGCGCCTGCGTTCCGGTATGTCCGGTGACGGCCATTTTCGCGCTGGAGGATCTGCCGGAAAAATGGCAGAACTACACGCAAATCAACGCCGACTGGTACAAGAAGAAGCAGGCCACGGCGAACCCGTAGATTTTTCCTGTCTGCGGAACAGGCTCAGAGGCGCGCTCCCTAGGGAACGCGCCTTTTTTTGCCTCGGCCGCCTTTCCCACGAGGAAGCTTCCTTTCAGCCGGCCCGAATGCCCTACAAGGAATTTGGCCGCAGCAGGCACGCCGAAATCCTGTCCTCCTGAGCGCAGCGAAGGACCCCGAACGCGTAGAGGGAAAGTAGCCCGCGAAGATCCAAGGGCCGGCCCTGGGAATCCAAGTTCAGCCCGCCAACTTTTTTCGGACGATTCACAATCCGCCTCGGAGAATGGCAACGCCACACCATCCCCCAACGGCCGTTCCGGCCGGCGCGCTTCTCGCTATTTGCTGGGAGTGAACCCCACCGATTCGCCGTCGTCAAGCGGCCGGGAATGCGTGCGCCGGCAGACGTCGGCGAAGGTGGTTTCGAACAAAAGCTTGTCGACGGTTTCCCGCACGTTTCCCCAGAGCTGGCGCAGGCCGCACGAGCCGGCTTCCGGGCAGGAGTAACTTTCGTCCATCTGCCCGCGCAGGCACCCGGTCTCGGAGAAGCTGCCGTCGACCGCGCGCAGCACTTCGCCGACCGAGATCATTTCCGGCGAGCGCGCGAGCATGTAACCGCCATGGACGCCGCGCCGGCTTTCGAGCATGCCTTTTTTCTTGAGAGCCAAAAGAATCTGCTCGAGATATTTGAGCGGGATGTGATGGCCTTCGGCCACCTCGTGGATCGTCACGACGTTAGGGTACCTCAGACTGAGGTACAAGACCGCCTTGGCCGCGTATTCCCCCTTCGCGCTGATTCGCATCAGCCGCCCCCGTATTTATCCGCTAAGATTCCCACACGCCATCGCCAAGTGTCAATGAATTGGCCTGCCCGCGCCGCCGTCACGCCCCTGCCCGCCAATGCCGCTCCATCACTCTGCCCCGCGGCACGCGGAAAACGCCAGCATTTTCGGGGAACGCGGCTTCAGGCGCGACATTAGCCCTCCGCGTCTCAACGGGAGCTTTTGCCCTGCCGCCGCATTTTTTCGGCAACTTGCCCGGCCGCCGCGCCGCTCGCAAACTCGATTTTCGGCGCGCCATCCGGCGCCGTCAGGTTGCCGGCAAGCGCCTCCGCCCAGCCTCGGGCCTGTTCCCGCAGATGGTCCACCCGTATGCCCCGATAGGAACCGGGAAACCCCTCGAGCTTCTTGATCGCCCGCCGCAACAGGGCCAGCATTCCCCGCAGGTTTCCGCTCTTCCAATGATGGAACGCGGCAGCGAGCTGAATGGTTCCCTGAAGAAAAACTTTGTCGCGACCCGCGGCGGCGAGCCAGATCGTCTCCCAGGTTTCGTGCGCGGCGAAGAACTCCCCGCGATTGAACTGCTCGATGCCGCGCAGGAAGGCGCCGTCGTTCTCACCCATCGGATTTCCCCCGGCCCGCGGCAACATGATAGCAAAGAGCCAGTGTCGTCGCGCCGCCCGCCGTGGCAGGGCCTCGCTTGTCGGGACTGCGTTTCTTCCCACCCTTGCTTCTCACCTCACCCCGCGGCCAGGCACGTCTCCCGTAGCGCCGGCGTCTCGCCGGCGTTTTTTTTTCGTAGCCAATGGGAAGAATAAGAACTGTCCGGGTTGACGGGAAAAGCCCGTCCGATGATCATGGAATTTCGGTGATGATCCCCGTTCGCATCTCGCTCGCGTCGGTCCGGCTGGGACTGCTGGAGGCCGCCGCGGTGCGCGCCGAACCCTCGATGCCCGCGCTGACCGAAGAACTTGTTTCGGTGGCGGACAAGCTGGCAGAGGCGCTGACGGTGGAAGCGGTCGCGGAATTGGAATCCGTGCGCGCCGTGCGCGCGATGTTCCGCGTTTGGGGCCTCGACCCCTCGAAATACCGGCCGTCATCGGAGGCGCTGCTCCGGCGGCTGGCGCAGGGCAAGGGCCTGTACCAGATCTCGAACATTGTTGACATCGTCAATCTCGGCCAGATCGAAACCGGCTGGCCCTACGGTTGCTACGACCGCGACCGCGTCCAGCCGCCGGTCACGCTCCGCCTCGGCGAGCGCGGCGAAAAATACGAGGGCATCGGCCGCCGCGTCTGGCATCTGGACGGGCGCCCGGTGCTGGCCGATCGCGAAGGCCCGTTCGGCAGCCCGATCAGCGATTCGACCAGAACGATGATCACGCCCGGAACGCGCTCGCTGTTGGCGACGATCTTCGCACCGGCCTCGGCGCCGGACCACGCGATCGAGCGGGCGCTCGCGCGTCTGGCCGAGCGGCTCGAACGCTGGGCGGGTGCGGAAGGAATTCAGCGGGAAATTCTGCGCGGGGAAGCGGGGAAAATCGCTTGAGTCGATTTCATCTGGTCTTATTGCTTCATGCCCATCAGCCGGTCGGAAACTTCGACGAAGTTTTCGATCGCGCCTATCGCCAATGCTACCTGCCGTTCCTCGATCCGCTCGAGCGCCATCCGGGCGTGCGCGTGGCGCTGCACTTTTCCGGTCCGCTCTGGGAATGGATCTCCGGCCGGCATGAAGACTACTTCGCCCGGCTGCGCGCGCTTGTTGAGCGCGGCCAGGTGGAACTGGTCGGCGGTGGCTTCTACGAGCCGATCCTCGTCTCGATCCCTCCCCACGACCGCGCCGAGCAGATCGCGCGCATGGAGCGCTTCCTCACCGGGCGCTTCGGCACGCGGCCCGAGGGCGCCTGGCTCACCGAGCGCGTTCGGGAGCCGCACCTGGTCGAAACTCTGGCGCGAAGCGGCGTCGGCTACACGCTCGTCGACGACAATCATTTCCTGCTGGCCGGCTTCGAGCCCGAGCAGCTCTTCGGCTACTACCGCGTCGAGGATCTCGCCGCCGCCGTCGACATCTATCCCGGTCTCGAACGCCTGCGCTACTTCATCCCGTTTCACGCGGTCGAGGAGACGATCGACGTCCTCCGCCGCGCCGCCGACGAGCATCCCGGCGGCATGGCCGCCATGGGCGACGACCTCGAAAAGTTCGGCATCTGGCCCGGCACCTACAAGCACTGCTACGAGGACGGCTGGCTGGAGCGCTTTTTCCAGGCACTCGAGGACAACGCGGATTGGCTGAGCGTCTCGACCCCCGGCGAATATCGCCGCTTCGCGCGCCCGCTTGGCACCGCCGTGCTGCCCACCGCCGCCTACAGCGAAATGATGGAATGGGCGCTGCCCACACCGGCACGCCAGCGCGTTGAAGCGCTCGTGCGCGAATTTGCCGGCCGGCCCGAGGTGCAGCGGTCGCTGCGGCGGGGCATGTGGCGGAATTTCCTGGTGAAATATCCGGAAGCGGGTCTGCTGTCGCGGAAAATGCAGTTCGTCTCGCGCCGCCTGGCCAATCGCGCCAAGGCGCTGCGCCGCGCCGATCCCGCCCGCCTCGAAGAGGCGCGCACGCGTCTGCTGCGCGCCCAGTGCAACGACGCCTACTGGCACGGAATCTTTGGCGGCCTCTATTCTCCCCATCTGCGCGAAGCCGTCTCTCGCGAGATGATCGACGCCGAGCGTCTGATCGACGGCGCCGAGGCGCCCCCGCGCTCCCGCCGCGACGGCCTGGGCGCGCCCAAGCGCGACGAACTCTATTTCACCTCCGGCTGCTATTCCGCTCTCGTCGATTTCGCCGACGGCGCCACGGTCTCGGCGCTCGATTTCCGCACCGCCGGCGTCCCGCTCGTCAATTCCATCGCGCGACGGCCCGAGGCCTATCACGCGCACTTGACCCGAGCCTCCGAACCCGGTGGAGACCAGGTCGCTTCGATTCACGATCGCGTGCGGGTGAAGGAGCCCGGGCTCGAGCGCCTGCTCCGCTACGACCGCTGGCCCCGGCATCTCTTCCGGCTGATGGTTTTCCCGGCGGGAAAGCAGCCGTCCGATTACGCCGCGCTCGATCTTGGCGAAGCGCCGGGGCCGGCCAGCGCGCCTTTCGAGGCGAAACACGTTTCCGCGAGCGGCGCCGAATTCGAAGCCGAGGTTTCGCTCGATCCGGTGGCCGCCTGTCATCGCGTGCGCTGCGCCAAGCGTTTCCGTTTCCGTCCGGCCGAGCGCGGATTCACGGCGAGCGCAACCACGCAACTGACCCTCGTCGACGGCAACGAAGTCGTATGCCGCGCCGGAATCGAGTTGGTGGTGAACCTGCTCGCTCCCGCCAGTCCCGATCGCTACATCGCCTTCGGCGCCGAGCGTCACCCGCTCGGCTGGCAGGGCGTTGCGCGCGGCGAGTCACTGCGCTTCGTCGACGAATGGCGAAGAGTCGCGACGGAAATCGTCGCGCCCGGCGCGGCAGAATTCTGGATCGCCCCCATCGAAACCGTCTCGGAATCCGAAGACGGTTTCGAGCGCGTCTATCAAGGCTCGCAAATCCTCGCCGTCTGGCCGCTCGACCTGGCCCCCGGCAAAGAGGTCTGGGAAGCCGAAGCCGCGCTGCGCGTCACCAGCATCTAGCCTCGCCTCCACACCGCGTCCACGCCATAGGGACGCGGAACGGTTGTGCCGCCCTCCGGCGTTTGGTAGAGTCAGGCGAAATCGCAGGATGGTCGGAGGTTGGCCTTGGCCATCAAAAAAGAGCTGCTCGAAATTCTGGTCTGCCCGTTGTGCAAGGTGTCCGTTCAGCTCACGCCGGACGAGAGCGGCTTGAAGTGTCCCCAATGCCGCCGCGTCTATCCGATCCGCGACGGCATCCCGACGATGATCGTCGACGAAGCCCGAGTTGAAGGCGAGTAATCCCAGAGAAATTCTCCCGGGCCTCGCGCAAGGGGCGGAAATCCTGCTGGTACGGCTGCGATCGCTTGGCGACATCGTCCTGACGACGCCCGCGATCGAAGCCCTGCACAACTACCGGCCCGACCTGCGCATTGTGGTTGCGGTCGAGCCGGCCTTTGCCGCGATCCTCGAAGGAAACCCGGCCGTCGCGGAGATCTTCCCCGTACGTCATTTCCTGCCTGCGGCGCTGCGCCTGGCCCGGCGCCGCTTCCCGCTCGTGCTGAACCAGCACGGCGGCCCGACGAGCGCGCTGCTTACCGCCGCGACGCTCGCGCCAGTGCGCGTCGCGTGGCAGCGCAGCCAGTTCCCCGCGCTGGCCAACGTCCTTGTCCCGGGCCCCGAGGCGTTCTTCGGCGACCGCGGCGTCCACACCGCCGAGCATCGCCTGACGCAGTTGTGGTGGATCGGTCTGCCGCGAGGGCCCGTGCCGCCCTCCCGCGTCTTTCCGCAGCGCGACGCACTCACTTCGGTGGGAACGGTCCTCGCCGGCCACGGTATTGCCCCTGGCCGGCCCTTTGCCGTGTTGCAGCCCGGCGCGGCGTTTGCCACGCGCCGCTGGCCGCTCGAAAATTTCCCGCCGCTCGCCGAATGGCTGGCCTCGGAATGGAAACTCACGCCAATCGTCCTGCTAGGCCCGGGCGAGCGCGAATTGCGCGCCGAGGCAGAGCGCCTCTTTCACCCTCCTTCAGTCGTGCTCGAAGGACTCGATCTGCGGCAATTGATCGCTTTGCTTTCCGGCGCTCGTCTTTTCGTCGGCCACGATACCGGTCCGACTCACGTCGCGGCTGCCGCCGGCTGCCCCGTGGTCGAGATTTTCGGCTCGAGCACCCCGGTCTACTGGCGGCCATGGGCCACGCCGTCCCGCGTCGTCCTCAACGAATACGCGTGCCGGCCCTGCCGCGGCGACCGCTGCTACGCATTCGACGAGCCGCGGTGCATCCTCTCCGTGACGATAGAACAGGTCAAACAGGCGTGCCGCGAATTGCTGTCGGAAACCGTCGGAGACGCTCCGCGGATGGGCGCGTGAAAGCTAAGGGGCGTACGAGATGGTGTGGTCGCTGAACTGGACCCAGAGGCGGACTTCCTTGGTCTTGCTCGCTTTTTCGAAATCGTTGCCGGAGGGGAACGGGCTGAAAGGGCTGATGTCGACGACGACGATCACGCCGGAGGCCTTATTCATTTCGTGGGTGCTGACGATGGCATAGCTGCGCACCGGCCCGTAGTAGCCTGAAGGTCCCCAGTCCTGCAGGAAATCCTTGTACTCGTAGCTGGCTCCGGCCTTCCACAAGTGGAAGGCGTCCTGGTAATGGCCGGCGACGATGTCCTGCATGAAGGCATCGACGGTCGTCTCTTCCGGGTGGAAGCGGAAGAAATACCAGAGGGCTCCCGACAGGATCACGACGACGATGATGCCCAGGATGCCGTACTTTACGTACTTGTTGAGATGCCGCTCGGGTCTCGGGTTGAGCAGGCTTGGCAGGGACGACGCCATTAGTCAGTGGCTCCAGTTGCGCCGAAACCACCGTAACAGAAGCCGTGCCGGAAAGTAAATGTCGCCGCCCGGCCGGCTCTCACTCGCCGAGGAATTTCAGCACGACTCGCTTGGGCCGCTGGCCGTCGAACTCCACGTAGAGCAGCTCCTGCCAGGGACCGAGGTCGAGCCGGCCCTCGCTGAAGGAGACCGGAAGCTGCGTGCCGGCGAGGATCGATTGCAGAACGGTCGAGGCGTTCGATTCGAAGCCGCGGCCGAGCTTGTAATCGTCGCGGGCCGGGGCGAGCTGCTCAAGCCAGGCCTGGAGATCTTGAAAGAAATTCGGTTCGTTCAAGCCGAGCACGACGGCGGCGTTGGCGTGAAGAGCTCCGACGAGCACCATGCCCTCGGTCATTTCGCTTTTCTTCAGCGCGGCCTTTACGTCTTCGGTGATCGCGCGAATCTCGCGGGCCTGGCTGGTTTGGATGGTCAGGTATTCGGTGTGCGTTTTCATAGGTCTGGTTCCTTGATTGGGTTCGCTCTACGACACGTGCGCGCGGCGCACCGAGCGGGAGATTGTATCGAAAAAGCGGTTGGCGCTGAAATCCGGAAGCGGAAAATCTCAGGCCGGGCGGCCGCGGAGCTGGTCGAGGACGGCCGCCACCACCTCGGCGATGCGCACCGGCCGGTGAAGCACGATCGTCGCGGCGGCCGGCCAGAGGTCCTGCTCGGCGCCCGAGGCGACGACGACAAAGGGAACCCGGCGGGCCAGCGATTCGAGGCCGGGCTCTACATCGCCGGAAGCCTCCAGCACCACGACCGACGGCAAATCGCCCGACGCGATGCGCGTGCCCGCTTCAGCGGCCGTTTGCATCCCGATGGCCTGGATACCACGCTCGCGCAGCTCCGCGCGCAACAGTACGCGCAAGGGCCAATCCCGTGCGAGAATGAAGACAATCGGCATCCCCGACTTGCAATATAGCATCCTTTAAAGAGGAGCCGTCGTAGGCAACTGGGGGGGTGTTTGTTAGAATCCTCTGTTGCCCGCTCGTCGACGGGCGGTTCCGGACGAATGACATCGAGGCGCAGAACATGGATTGCGCTCGGGATTGCAGCCTTGGGGATCGCGGTGCTGCTGCTCGGGCTGGCCGGACGCGGCCAAATGCCCACGGTCACCGTGGCGGCTGTCACGCGTCAGCCGATTGAATCCTGGATTTCGACCAACGGGAAAGTGGAGCCCATTCAACCCTTTATCCTCCGTGCCCGGCTCGACACCTTTGTCATGCGCGTGGCGGTGACCGATGGCCAGACGGTGCGCAAGGGCCAGTTGCTGGTGGAACTCGACGGCAGCGGCGCAACAGCGAAACTGGCCGAGGCTCGCCAGAATCTGCTGACCGCCAAGCGTCAGCTCCGGAACGCCAAGGCCGGCGGCCCGCCCGTCCAACTGGCGCAGGTCGCGAGCGATCTGGAAAAGACGCAGGCGACGCGCGACCGTCTGGCGGCCGAACAGAAATCGCTCGAGATTCTGGTGAAGGAGCACGCCGCGACGCGCGACGAACTCGCCCAGAATCAGCTCCAGTTGAAGCAGGCCGAGGCTGACCTGGGCTACCTGCAGCAAAAGAAAAAAGACCTGGCGCGGCAGGCCCAATTCGACGCCGGGCAGGCCCAATTGCAGATCGATCAGGCGAGGGCGCAGATCAGCGATTTCGGCCAGCAGGTTGCTTCGACGCGGCTTGTGGCTCCGGTCGACGGCACGGTCTATTCGCTGCCGGTGAAGGTGGGCGATTACGTTCACGTCGGCGATCCGGTGGCCTCGGTGGCCGACCTGCGGCGCGTGCGCGTGCGCGCCTACGTTGACGAGGTCGATCTCGGCTCGGTCACTCCGGACCAATACGTCGAGGTGCAATGGGACGGGCTGCCCGGGCGCGTGTGGAAGGGCATGACGGAAGTGATTCCGAAGCAGGTGGTGCCGTACGAGCACCGGCGCGTTGGCGAAGTGCTCTGCTCGATCGATAGCGGCGACCAGCTCCTGCTGCCGAATACCAACGTCGACTTGAGAATTCGTCTGGCGCGCCACACCGGGGCCCTCGTGGTTCCCCGCGTCGCCGTCCGCGGCCAGGCGGGGGATCGTTTCGTGTATCTGGTCAAGGGCGATCGGATCGAGCGGCGAACGGTGAATGTGGGAATCGCCAGCACCGAGGAGTTCGAGATTCTTTCGGGATTGCAGCCGGGCGACCGCGTGGCGCTCCCCGGCGCCAGCGAACTGCGGGAAGGCATGGAAATTCACCCGGTGGAGGCGCAGTGATGCGGAAGGTGCTGCTCGCGGCGGCGATATTGCTCTGGATCCCGCTCGCGCCGGCGGCCCGCGCGGCGCAGGCCGGTTCGCCCCTCCAGAATGCCGAGCAACTGTTTCAGCAGGGCCACTTCGCCGAGGCGGCCGACGCGCTGCAGACGGCGATCCGGAGCGAGCCGAACAACGGCGCGCTCTACTACTGGCTGGGGCGCAGCTATTTCGAGCTGCGCAACTACGACCAGGCATCCGCCAACGCGGAAAAAGCGGTCAGGCTCGACGCTCAGAATTCCGATTACCACCTCTGGCTCGCCCGCGCCGACGGGCGGCTTGCCGACCTGCATCACAGCCTCTGGCTCGGCCTCAAAACCCGCAGGGAATTCGAGCTGGCCGTCGAACTCAATCCCAAGAACATCCCGGCGCGGCGCGACCTCACCGAGTTTTACACCGAGGCCCCGTGGATCGTCGGCGGAAGCCGGAAAAAGGCCCTCGACCAGATCGCCGCGATCAACGCCCTCGATCCCGTCCAGGGCGCCCTGGCGCAGGCCGAATACGACTGGCAGACCGGGAATCCGGCCGGGGCGGATGCGCAATTCCAGAAGCTGCTCGCCGGGGATCCGACCCGCCCGGAAGAGTATTACGAGATTGCCGATTATTACGCCGGACACCAGAACCCCGGCCAGCTGCAGAAGGCCATCGATGGCGTGATCCGCATCGCTCCGAACGATCCGCGGCTGAGCTACTATAAGGGCGTGGTTCTGGCCATCGAGGGCCAGAGTCTGCCCGAGGCCGAGAGCTACCTGAAGGCTTACCTGGCCACCACCGTCAATCGCAGCGATTATCCCTCGCACGCAAACGCGCGCACCTGGCTGGGCCATGTCTACGAGAAGCAGGGGCGCCGCCTCGAGGCGGCCGAGCAGTACCGGGCGGCGCTAGAAATCGACCCCGATTCGGGCTTCGCGAAGGAAAGCCTGCGACGCCTGGAAAAGCAAGTAAACTGAGCGCGGAGAGCTGCTCGGTCGAACGTCCATGTTCCAACGCGAAACCTTTCAAGTTGCGTTTGACGCCCTGCGAGCCAACAAGCTGCGGGCGTTCCTGACGATGCTGGGCGTGGTGATCGGCAGCGCCTGCATCGTGCTGGTGATCACGGTTTCGCTCACCGGCAGCCACTACATCATCGGGCAGATCGAGGGCGTGGGCGCGAACCTGGTCTACGGAAATCTGGTGACCAGCGGCGTGCGGACGACGACGCTCGCCGACGCGATCACCCTGGCCGACCTGCGCGCCATCCAGGAGGCGATTCCGCAGGTGGTGGCGATCACCGGCACGCACGAGCTGCCAATGACGCTGGTGCTGCACAGCGTGGCGCGGGCGGTCAACGTGATCGGCGTCACCGAGCCCTACTTGCGCGTGCGCAATCTGGTGATCCTGCAGGGCCGGTGGTTCGATTACGACGACATGCAGATGCGGTCGAAGGTCTGCCTGGTCACCGAACATCTGGCCCAAGCCGCGTATCCCGACCAGAGCCCGATCGGACAACCGCTGCGGCTCGGCGAATTGAAGTTCACGATCATCGGCGTGTTTCGCGAACGAGTCTCGACGTTCGGCCAGTCGGAAATTCAGCAGAATTCGGCGCTGGTGCCGTTCCAGCTGATCTCGTCGTTCACCGGCAGGAACATCGTCAACACGCTCTACGCGACCACCGACAGTCCCCAGGACGTGCCGCTGGTGACGCGGGAAATCGGCGATCTGCTCCGCAGCCGCCATCGCGCCGGCGCCGATTACCAGGTGCAGAACCTGGCCTCAATCCTGGCGGCCGTGCGCAATATCGCGAACGCGCTGACGGTGGTGCTGCTGGTGATTGCCGGCATCGCGCTGTTGATCAGCGGCGTCGGCATCATGAACATCATGCTGGTGACCGTCACCGAGCGCACCCGTGAGATCGGCATCCGCAAGGCGGTGGGGGCGCGGCGACGGGAGATTATGAACCAGTTCCTGCTGGAGGCCTTTATCATCAGCGGATCGGGCGCCGCGCTGGGCACGATCATCGCCGTATCGCTGGCGATGGTCACCCGCACGCTCCTGCCGCCCGAATTCACCGTGCCGGTGCCGTGGTTTTCGGTGGTGCTGGCGATCGGAGTGTCGTGCTTGACGGGACTGCTTTTCGGCTACCTGCCGGCCAACAAGGCGGCAAAACTTCAGCCAACGGAATCACTGCACTATGAGTAAGCGAAAAGTTCTGGCTGTGGCTGTGCTGGTTCTGGCAAGTGCGATGGCCGCGGTGGCGGCGCCGCCGAGGCCGCTGACGCTCAAGGAAGCCATAGAGATGGCGCTGCAAAACAGCGGCTCGCTGGCTGTGGCGCGGATTCGCGCCCAGGTGGCCCAGCGGCAGACGCGCGTCAACCGCTCCGTGTTCAGCCCGAATCTGTTCACCGGAACGGGCGCGGCCTATACCTACGGCTTCCCGTCGACGCCCGGCGGCCAGGCCCCGAGCGTGTTCAATCTCTCCTACGTGCAGACGCTCTTCAACCCGCCGGCCAAGGGCGCGGTAAAGGCGGCGCAGGCGCGCACGGAGGAGCAGAAAATCGCGATCAACGCCACCCGGGACGACGTGATCGTGCGCGTCACCTCCGCCTACCTCGAACTCGACGAGGTGCGGCACTCGCTCGACCTTCTGCTCCAGGAGCGCGTCAGCGCGCAGAAGGTGCTCGACGTCACCAAGGACCGCGTCAACGCCGGACTCGAACTCCCCATCGACGAAACCGAGGCCGAACTGACCCGCGCGAAGATCGAGGAGCAGGTCATCTCGCTCGAAGGGCGCGAGGAAGTCCTCGAGGACAACCTGCGCACGATGACCGGATTGCCCAGCACCATGCCGATCGTGCTGGCCGAGGTGAAGCTGCCGCCCGAAACCGATATGTCCACCGCCGAGATGCTCACGCTCGCCCTCGCCCACAGTCCCGACCTCCAACAGGCCGAGATGGAGCGGCAGGCGAGGCTCGACGAGCTGAAGGGGCAGCGCGGCGGCTACTGGCCCACGGTGGATCTGGTGGGGCAGTATATGGTGTTGAGCAAGATCAACAATTACGATCAATACTTCCGCGCCTTCCAGCGGAACAATCTGAACATCGGCGTCCAGGTGCAGATTCCGATTTTCCGGTCGCGCACCACGGCGGCCATCGCCCTGGCCAGCAGCCAGTATCAGGAGGCCGAACTCGAATTGGGCAACCAGCGCCACGCCCTGGAACTCCAAGTTCGGCAGGAGGCTCGGCAGAGCCGGGAGCAGGACGCCGCTCGGGAAGTGGCCCGCTTGGAACTGAAACTGGCCCAGGAGAGGCTGGCGATCGTGCAGTCGCAGTTCAACCAGGGGAAGGCGACCTTGGCCACGGTCGAGCAGGACCGGTTGGACGAAAGCGACAAGTGGCTCAATTACTTACAGGTGAATTTCAAGGGACAGAAAGCCCAGTTGGAATTGATGCGGACCACCGGCCAACTGGCGGACCTGCTGCGCTGAAGAGGGCCGGAAGACCCAAAAGCGCCGGGAGCGGGCCGCAGAGGAACGGAGAAGGGAAATGCGCCTTTCCCGTGGTTCGAAGAATCGAGTAGAATACGAGACTTCGGCTCGGTTCCGGCGAGTTGCTCCATCTGGGGGAGGGAAAAGGGCTTATGTCGTTTGTCATGAAGACACTACTGCTGAATCCGCCGAGCTTTGAGAATTTCGACGGCGGAGCCAGTTCGCGCTGGCCGGCCACGCGGGAGATCGCCTCGTTCTGGTATCCGGTCTGGCTTACCTACCCGGCCGGAATGTTGCCCGGCAGCCGTTTGCTCGATGCGCCGCCCCATGGGGTCTCGGCCGAGGAAACCATCCGAATCTCGCGCGATTACGAATTCGTCGTCGTGTTTACCTCGACGGTGGGATTCGAAAGCGACGTGAAGTTCGCCCGGGCGATGAAAGAGGGGCGCCCGGACCTGAAGATCGCCTTTGTGGGACCGCACGTGCAAGTGCAGCCCGCGCAGAGCCTGCTGGCGAGTTCCGACATCGATTTTGTGGTGCGCGGCGAGTTCGATTACGCCGTGGTCGACTTCGCCAAAGGCAAGCCGCTCGCCGAGATTCCGAACGTCAGCTACCGCGACAAGGACGGCCGGATCGTGCACAACCCCACGCGGCCGCTGTTGCACGAGGAATTGAGCGAGCTGCCATTCGCCATCGAAACCTACAAGCGCGATCTGACGGTCGAGAAATATAACGTTCCGTTCCTGCTGCATCCCTTCGTGAGTTTCTACACCTCGCGCGGTTGCCCGGCCCAGTGCACCTTCTGCCTGTGGCCGCAGACGCTTTCCGGACATGCCTGGCGCACCCGCTCGAACGAGAGCGTGGCCGAGGAGTTCCGGATGGTCCCGAAACTCTTCCCGCAGGTGAAGGAAGTCTTTTTCGACGACGACACCTTCAATATTCGCAAGGACCGCGTCATCGCCCTCTCGAAACTATTCAAGCCGGTCGGCCTGCGCTGGAGCTGCACGTCGCGCGTGCACGGCGATTACGAGGCGCTCAAGGCCATGGCCGACGGCGGCTGCCGTTTGCTGATCGTCGGATTCGAGTCCGCCGATCCGAAGATCCTCAAGAACATCAAGAAGGGCGCCACGGTCGAGCAGGCCCGCGCCTTCATGAAGAATTGCAAGAAACTCGGCATCGTCGTCCACGGCGACTTCATCATCGGCCTGCCCGGCGAAACTCCCGAGAGCATCAACCGCACCATCGACTTCGCCAAGGAGCTCGATTGCGAGACGATTCAGGTCTCGATGGCCCACGCCTATCCCGGCACCGAGCTGTACAACTGGGCGCGCGACCGCAATTTCCTGGCCGGGGAAGCGATGGCCGACGCGGCCGGACACCAGTTGCCTCACCTCGAGTACCCGGGCCTCGGGCGCGAGGAGATGATGGCGGCGGTGAACCGTTTCTACGACTCCTATTATTTCCGGCCCCGGGTGGTTTGGCGCATCCTGCGCAATGCTCTCTGGGATTCGAAAGACCGCAAACGGCTTTACCACGAAGCGGTTTCCTTCATGCGGCTCCGGGCCGAGCGGTGGCGTTGGGCTCGCAAGAGCATCGAGTCCGGCGGCCCGCCGCGCTCGACGCTGATCACCGTGCCCGAGATCCAGCCCGCTTCGAGAGTCCCCGTGGAGAGTGAGTCGCAGAGCGCATGAGCCTTGCCCGCCGGGTCCGGCTGAAGACCTACGTGATGATCGTCCTGATGGTCCTGTTCGGGGCTTCGGGCGATGTGTTGCTGGGCAAGGGCATGAAAGAGACCGGCGGTATCGCACTCACCTCGTTTTCCTCGATTTTCGATGGATTGAAGCTGGGCTTCCACAACGACCTCGTTTGGATGGGAATGCTCAGCCTGATCGTCTTCTTCATCTGCTACCTGCTCGTTCTCTCCTGGGCTGATTACAGTTTCGTGAGTCCGGCTTCGGCCAGCAGCTACGCCGTGGTCACTTTCCTTGGCTGGATCGTGCTCGGCGAACCGGTGCCTTCGGTCCGGTGGATTGGCGTCGTCGTGATCTGCCTGGGAGTGTTCCTGGTCGGGCGCACGCCTACGCGAACGACACCGGAGACCCATTGATGCGGGTTTGGGTTCTACTGGGCATTGTGGTGCTGGCGGGAACCGCGGGCGAGATCGCCGTTACCCGCGCGATGAAGCAGATTGGCGAGGTGCGCCAGTTCCATCCCCGCGCGCTCATCCGGGTGCTGGGCCGGGCGTTGCGCATCGGCTGGATGTGGCTCGGGCTGGGCCTGCTGGCGATGGCGTTCTTCTCGCTGCTGACGCTGCTGTCCTGGGAAAACGTGAGCTTCGTCGTTCCGCTGACGGCGCTCAGCTACGTCGTCGGCGCGCTGATGGCGAAAGTTTTCCTGGGCGAGGAAGTCGACCTCGTGCGCTGGATGGGCGTGCTGCTCGTCGTGGTGGGCGTCGTGCTGGTTGCGGTGGGCTGAGGACCAGATGCTCTTTTTCGTTCGATGGGCGGTTCTCCTCGTCGCGCTCTCCCCGTTTGCCTTCTATCTGCTCACTCTCATTGCCGCTCGCCGGTTTTTCGGCGGACGTTCCGCCGAGCCGCCCGCCGATTTCACGCCGCCTGTCAGCGTCCTGAAGCCCGTCCGCGGGCTCGACCGCAATTCCTACCAAAATTTCGCGAGTTTTTGCACCCAGAACTATCCGGACTACGAGATCGTTTTCGGGGTCTCGGAAGCGGGCGACCCGGTGATCCCGGTGATCGAGCGGCTGATGAACGATTTTCCCGAACGGAAAATCCGGCTCATCGTCGGCGTCGAGCCTTGGGGCACCAACGACAAGGTGAACAAGCTCGTCCGCATGGTGAAGGAAGCCCGGCACGACATTCTGGTGATCAGCGACAGCGACATGCTCGTCGAGCCGCACTACCTGACCTCGGTCGCGCGCCTGTTCCGCGATCCGAAAGTCGGCGCGGTCACCTGCCCTTACCGCGGTTCGGCCGGGAAATCGTTCGCGTCGGAACTGGAAGTGATCGGCAACTCGACCGAGTTCCAGCCCGGCGTGCTGGTCGCCTGGCTGCTCGAAGGCGTGAAATTCGCGCTGGGCGCGACGATGGCCGTGCGGCGCGACTGCCTCGAGGAAATCGGCGGTTTCCAGGCCGTGGCCAATTATTATTCCGACGATTTCGAGCTGGGCAACCGCGTCGCCGCGCGCGGGCACCGCGTGGAATTGTGCCAGTGGCCGATCATCACCGTGTTTCCCGAGCAGACGCTGAAAGAGTGCTACCGGCATCAGTTGCGCTGGGCGCTCACCACGCGCCATTCGCGCCCCTGGGGCCACGTCGGCCTCGGGCTCACGTTCGGCCTGCCCTGGTCGGTGGCCGCGGCGCTCGTGGCGCCGTCGTGGCCGGTGGCCGCGGCATATCTCGGAGCCTACGTCGTCTTCCGCCTGGCCGTGGCCTGGCAGGTGGGCGTCCGCGGCCTGGGCGACGATTTGCTGCGCCGCAGGCTCTGGGTGATCCCCTTTCGCGATGCCTTCGGCCTCTACGTTTGGCTCACCAGCTTCCTGCCGCAGAAGCTCCGCTGGCGTGGCACCTCGTTCTACGTTCGCAACGGGCAGATGGTGCACACCGGCCGCAGTTGACGATTTTCGGCCGGACGTTTAAAGTTTTTAGGGCCCGCTGTGCGCAGGTTCCTCAGCGTTCTTTCCCTTCCGTTGGGAGGTCGTACAATCGGTAGTACACCAGACTCTGGATCTGGTTATCCTGGTTCGAGTCCAGGCCTCCCAGCCAATCTCCTCCCACTTAGTTACAGCCGGCGTAGGTGAACCTCGCATGGGTCCTCATCTCAAGTGCCATCGCTATTTCGAGAAGCGAGATTCGCCACGCCGGAGGAATGTCTCCGCCGGCTCACAACCCGGGAAAGGCGCAGTCGGTGGTAGAGTAGGCAGGTTCGGCGCGCAGTTTGGCGGCAGTGCGAATCGTTTGGGCCAATCGGAAGCGCGAACGCAAGGACAAATGTGAGAAGAGAGCGGGGGAGGAAACGCGATGCGGCTCGTGACGTTTACAGAACGTGGCACGCGGGCATTCCGTGCGGGGGTTGTGGTCACGGTTGAGGGAAATGATTTTGTGGTGGACATCCATCGCGCCGACCCCTCGCTGCCGAATAGCATGAGGGTGCTCCTCGAGGCGATGGATGGCAATTTCAAGCGAGTGGAGGATGCCGCGGGCGCAGCGCCTCGGGAAGCACGGCTGCCCATGGCGGAAGTCGCCCTTGGCCCGGTGGTTCCCGATCCCAGGAAAATCATCGGCATCGGCCTGAACTATCGCGACCACGCGAAAGAGACGAATATGCCGCTTCCCCAGACTCCAGCCGTCTTCGCGAAATTTCCCAACACCCTGATTGGAAACGGCGAAACCATTCGCATTCCCTCCGCAACTTCCCATGTGGACTACGAGGCGGAATTGGCTTGCGTGATCGGGCGGCGCGCGAAATACGTTCCGGTTCAGGATGCGCTGGCTTATGTCGCCGGATATTCCGTGTTCAACGACGTCAGCGAACGCGATTACCAGATGCGCACCAGCCAGTGGACGCTGGGCAAGTCCTTCGACACCTTCGGCCCCTTTGGTCCCGCCCTCGTCACCAGCGATGAAGTCCCCGATCCGCAAACGCTCGGAATCCGCCTGCGCGCCGGAGACGAAATGCTGCAGGACTCCAACACCGCCAACATGGTTTTCGGCGTAGCGGAATTGGTTTCCTATCTCAGCTCCGCAATGACGCTGGAGCCCGGCGACGTGATCGCCACCGGAACACCCAGCGGGGTTGGGTTTACGAGGAAACCTCCGCGGTTTTTGCGGCCCGGGGAAACCGTGCGGGTCGAGATTGACCGCCTGGGGATCCTCGAAAACCCCGTGCGCCTGGAAAGAGAGTAGGGACGACTTCGGGCACGTGGGGCACGTTGTGCGTGCTCCTGGCGCGCCGACGTTCTCCCTACGGTTTCACTTCGTAGAGCGCCATCATCCCCATGTCCATGTGGTCGCTCACATGGCAATGAAACAGCCAAACTCCGGGATCGTCGGGAACCATGTCGGCAGTGATCATTTGCGCCGGTGAGATGGCGACGACGTCCGTCCGCTGCCCGTGGAGCGTCACCACATTGCCGTGCCAGTGCGGCGTGTGGAAGTTGAAACCGAAGCCGATCGTCACCAGATACCATCGCACGTGGTCGCCGCGCCGCATCTCCATCCGCGGCCCGTTGCCGTAGAGGTATCCGTTGATCGTGGACTTGATGTTCGAGTCGATGAAGCCCGATCCGATCAGGCTGTAGGTGCCGTCGGCGTCCATCGCATTGATGTCGGACGTGTTCACGCCCTTCGGATCGCCCGTGTACGTTCTGAATGTTGTGTTGCAGGTACCAGCTGTCGTTTTCGTTGAACATCATGAACAGGGCCACGAATTCGTGGTCGATTCCCTTCGGTGTTCCGTCGGGATTGGCCTCGCCGCGCCGGGTCACGACAATCGCGCCGATCAGCCCCGAATTGACGTCTTTTCTCTCCATCACATGCGAATGGTAGAGCCAGACAATCGAGCTGGGATCGTTCGGGCCCGGTCCGGCGCGCTCGGGCACCTGCCAGATATAGGTGTAAGTGCCGCCGGGCTGCACCACCCCGCCGCCCTGGGCAGGGGAAGTTCCGTTGTGACCGTAGGCTACTCCTTCGGAACTCTTCGCGTAGAAGACGCCGTGCGGATGAATCGAATACGGGTGCGTGCCATTGTTGCGGAAAACGACTTTGATCGTGTCGCCCACTTCCGCATGGATGATCGGCCCGAGAATCCCCAGGTACTGCTGGTCCGCCGGCCGCGGCTTCAGGTGAGTGAACGTCGCGTCGGTGTACTCGCGGTAGATGGCCTTCAAATACTTGCTGCCGATGCGGTGCGGCCCGCTTTCGGTGAACACGCTTTGCAGCTTGTCGAACGGCGCGTTGGCGATCACGTTCTTGCCCTGCGGGGCATAATTCCATACGACTTCGTCGGCCGCGATGTAATAGGTACGCACCTTCGGCTGCGGCGCCTTTTCCCCTCGACGGCCCGCTACGGCGGGAGCTGCGACTCCGGCCACAACTACCACGAATAACAGGAGCGTACAGAGTCTTCCTTCAATCGCTTTCATCGATTCCCCTTCCCCCATTCAGATCGGCGCGCACGACCGTTGTGCCGGCGCAACGCCGTCCAGCGCATCGCGATGCGTTCATCCAGCCAAATTGTTTTGAGTTGAGGACTTTTCCCCGCTGTCCGCAGCCGATACCAAACCATCCCTAGGTCCGAGCCGGAAATGCCGTCACGGGAGTTTACGGAAGCGGGGGAGAAATGCAAGCGGTTTCAGTCCTGGTTCAGCCGGCTCCAGGGTGTCACTCAGGGTGCCACAGGGGAAACTGGGCAGCTCTTCGGGCGGGAGAAAAACGGGCCTCAACTCGCGCGTTTACTGATAGTTGCTGTTGCTTCGGTAATCGGTGCGCAGGGTGTCACGGGTTACGGCTGACCGGGACACGCGTACGAGCTGAAGCTCGGATAAAGCCCTGCAAATCAACACATTCGATTTTTCTGACCGGGACATTTTGAGGCTTTTTCGGGCGCGCGGCGGAGAAGGAGGCCTTGGGGAGAAAATCAGGTGGAAGCTCGGGCGCGTCAGCATAGCGTGGAAACCGCGTGAAGGGAAACGGACGGTCTACGTGGACCATCCTGCTCGTTCGCGAACGGCCGTCAGAAGACTCAATCAGGAATGGCGGGCGTTTTGTTCAAGAAGCGGCGAGCGCGGCCCGAACTCGGGCGCCTAGACCCCGGAGGCGTGCGACCGGCTCGTTTGAGAAAACGAAACGGATGTACTGCGGGCCATGCGCTGCTCCCCAGCCGGTCATGGGCGTGGCGCAGACGCCTTGCTCGAGAAGGCGCTCGGCCATCTGCTCGCCATCGATGCCGAAATCGGAAACGCGCAGAAGGAGCGACCAGCCACCACCCGGAATGCCGAACGGCAGGGCGCGCAATTCCTCGATCATCGTGTTGCGGCGCGCCTCGAGTTCCGCGACGTACGGCGGCAGCGTCGACGCCGAACGCTTCAGCGCGATGGCGGCGGCGTCCTGTGCGATGCCGACCGGAACGACGACGTTCGCGAGCGAAACGGCCACCAGATCGGGCATGAACCGTTCCGGCGCGACGATCCAGCCCACGCGCCAGCCGATCATTCGCAGTTCCTTCGAAGCCGAACCGACGATGATCGTTCGCTCGGCCATGCCGGGAAGGCCGGCCGGATGGATCAATGGCCGACCGTCGAAAAGTAGCCGCTCCATTGCAGCGTCGAGAATCAGCAGCAGATCGTGCTGCACGCACAGTTCCGCGACGAGCGCCCAATCCCCGGCATCCAGACAGCCGCCGGAAGGCATCGACGGCGACATGAGCAGCATGGCCCGTACGTTTGGCCCCACGGCGGCGCGCAAAGCCTCGCGATCGAGCTTCCATTCGCCGCCGGGGTTGAAGGTGAAGGGAACGAAACGCGGTACGCCGCCCGCGAGATGGATGCGGTTGATGAGTCCGGCGTAGGTCGGGTCGGTGACGATCACCTCGTCGCCGACTTCGATTGTGGCGAGCAGCACGTTGAGAATGCCGGCGCAGCCGCCGGCCGTGATGATGGTGTTGCGCGCGCCGGAGCAGGAAACGCCCGCCGTCGCGGAAACGTGCCTCGCCACGGTCTCCCGCAGCTTCGCCTGCCCGACGAATGGCAAATAGCTGTTGTCCTGGTCCCGGCCGAGCGCTTCACGCGCGTGCGCGACGGCCTCGGGATCGGGCGGGATATCGACATCCAGATTTTCGAGACGAAGGAAATCTTTCCCCGACGCATCGGCGATGGCGCCCATGCGATCGACGCCGATGCCGGCGATGTGGAGAAGGCGCGCGGGACGGTTGCGGGTCATTTTCCGGCTCTCCGTGCAGATATCGTCATGGCTTCGGCCTTGCCGGGCCGGAATCGCAAGTATAGGCGGCGCCGGCGAAGCCGTGGCGCCGCGCTGGAAAATCCCCAGGCTCAAGAGTCTGTGCGGCAGTATGCAAACAGATCCCTCAGCGGCTAAAGCCGCGGTGATATGGCGCGCTTACGGCACGGCTGAAGCCGTGCCCTTACGAAAGCCTGAGTTGCCACACAGACTCTTAAAACCGAAGCCTGGGGCACCCGCCCGGACGAAATGCGGCCGTCAGCGCGCCCGATCAGCCTTTGCCGGCTCTTTTGGCCGAGCCGAGGATCCTGCGCGCGCGGGCGATCACCGGCGCGTCTACCAGTTGGCCTTCGAGGCCGACGGCGCCTACGCCTTTCGCGTCCATTTCTTCGGCCATTTTCAGGATGCCTTGCGCCCAGGTCAATTCTTGTTCCGTCACGGCGAAGACGCTGTGCACCGGCTCGATCTGCATCGGATGAACCACGAGCTTGCCGGTGAAACCGATTCGGCGGTCGCGCTCGGCTTCGCGGACCAGGCCTTCGATGTCGGCGTATTGCATGTGCACGCCGTCGACGGCCAGGCAGCCGTAGGCGGAGGCGGCGATCACGACGAGCGAGCGGCCGTAAAGCAGCTCGCTTTCCTCGGGCGAGGGAATCGTGCCGGTGGCTAGAGAGAAATCCTCGGGGCCGAAGGCGAGCAGCGAGACGCGCCGGCTCGCGCGGACGAGCGATTCCAGATGCAACAGCGCCCCCGGCGTCTCGATGAGCAGAAAAAGCCGCACCGATCCCCGCCGCAGCCGCCGCTCCCGCTCGAGCTTGGCGATGAGCCGTTCGACCGCCGTCACTTCCGCCGCTTCGGAGCATTTCGGCAAGAGAATAGCGCCCAGCCCGCGGCGAACTACGGCGCGAAGATCATCACGCCAGTGCCGCGTGCTCGCGGGATTGATGCGCACGACGGCCAAGGGTCCCGCCGTGCCTTTGGCCGCATCGGCGATTCCACGAGCCACGTTCCGCCGCGCTTCCGCCTTGCCGCTCTCTGGCACAGAATCTTCGAGGTCGTAAATGACCGCATCCGCCCCCGCCCCGCGCGCCTTTTCAAATCGATCAGGCCGCCCGCCGGGAACGAAAAGCAGCGAACGGAGCGGTGGGGCGGTTTCGGGCCAGCGAGGGGCAGTCGCTCCCGATAGCTTTGGTTCTCTCGGGGGGTTCGGAGTTGCACTGTTACGGTTTGGAGATCGCATGCTTACGCGGGCTCCCCATTTCGCCGACTGCCGTCAGTCATAGCGCTCATCCCTTCAGCGGACAGATTTCAGGCGACGCGAACCGTGAGCCGGCCACCGCCGCGACGAGACGAAGGCTTCACCACGATTTCGATATCTCTTCCCAGGCGGGTGAGGCAACGCAGCAGACGCTGTTCGGAGATGCCTCGGAACTGACCACGAAGCAGATTGGAAACCTTCGGCTGGGAGAGTCCCAGCAGCCTTGCCGCCTTCGCCTGAGTCAGGCCGCGCTGGCGGATGACGTCGGAGATCTTCGTGACGAGATGCGCTTTGACGAGCATTTCCTCCGCGTCGGCATAGTGAAGGTCCGCGTAGACATTGCGGCTGCCTTGCTCGAGAGAAATTCGCCCAGTGGATCGTTTCTTCCTCATGGTTTCACGTCCTTGGCTGCCTTTTCGGCCGCCTTCCATCTTTCGCGGATCAGATTCATGTCGGCCTCGGGGGTGGCCACACCTCTTTTCGCCTTCTTCTGAAATACGTGCAGGACGAAGACGCCGCAGGCAAAGCGCACCGTGTAGACTGCCCGATAGGTACTGCGCTGCCAATCTTCCACCAACTCCAGAACACCTGCCGATCCGAAGCCCTTCAGGGGTTTGGCCTGTGCGTGCTTCTTGCCGATTTGAGCCAGGTAGAGGGCGTAACCAAAAATATCGATGACCTCTTCGGGAAGGGAGAGCAGGTCTTTCTTGCTGCTGCCCATCCAATAGAGGGGCTTCGGGCTGGGCGTGTCGTCCAATCCTTTCAGAGTTTATACCCAAATAGGTATACAATCAACCCGACGGCCGCGATTGTAGAAAGGGTCTGGAGGGGTCCGGGTTCGTTCATTCGGCAGCATGGTCAACCAGCGCCCCCGCCGTCAAGCCCGCGCGCCACGTTCCGCCGCGCCTCCGCCTTCCCGCCCTCTGGTCTCCGTTGAGGGCACCGCTCGCCGATTGTCGTCCGGCTCTGGGCTGATGAGTCTGGCAGGGCTCTGGTAGGTTATCATTCCGACCGGCTCGATGGACGGTTGCGCCGCATCCATGGCGGGGGCTTGCGTCAGCCCCGGTTTTCTGCATCTGGGTGCGCGAGACCCTCCCTCGTGGCAGTGACTTCGGGAGTTGGTCCCGCTGTTCGGAGAACCACTCGATTCCCGGCCCGGGGGGCCGGCGACTGATTGGTTCACCCCAGCTGTTGGCTGAGGCTCTTGGTCCTGTGGTTGGTCGACGAATATCTAATAGGAGTGTTCCCACATGCAAAGGAAAGCCTGGCTCGTGGTTTGTGTGCTGCTGCTGAGCTTCGTCCTGCTCTACGGACAAAAGTTCCAAAAGCCGAGAATTGCAGGTGCCCTGACGCTCCCGTCGGAGCCTATACCGCGGGGAGCCTGTACTGCCTCGAAGGCTGGCTATCTGGAGAAAGACGGCAAGACTATGCTAACGGAAAGAGAGCTCGGCCACGCTATTCTCGGTGCGATAAGAGGCGGATACGTCGTCACCATTTATCCTGAGACGAAGCGGGGCATCTTCGTGCGGTACGATTGCCCCGCCTTCCCCTAGTGAATTTCCTTGATCGCCGGTTTGATAAAGTGGCGGGGGTTCTCAATAGTGTAGGTTACCGTTGTTCTGAATTCCGACGAGTTGTAATCCACGGTAAGGTTATTAAGATTTCCGACCAAAACCCGGACCATTAACACCTTGTAGTCCCCGCTGGCCTGATTTGGGGGGATTCTCAGGGAGACGACGAAGGTATGATGACCCGCTTGGTGCGAATCTTGGGAATATAACTGGGTCAAGAAGCCAGTTTGGTTGGCTGGGGCGTTGCCCGATGTCGCCAAGTTGATGGCCGCTCCGGTGATTTCACCTGCGTCAGGCCCAGTGAACGTAACGGAGATCGGAATCACGTCCCCCGGATGGTAAACTGGAGTTTGCGCCTTCGCGTTTTGACCCGCGAGCATCAACGCAAAGGTCAGACCCGCTAGCACACTGGTCCTTCTGGCGGTCCTCTTATTCATATTCATCCTCCTTCGGCCTCTTCAGGCCTGGGCATATTGCCGGTAGGGGAGCGCCCGTGTTCTAGGTGTGTTTTCCTGCTTTTCACCAATAACCTCAGCGAAAAGTGGGTCCGGCGCTCGCCGGGCTTTTCCTTTTTGTTCCCCATATCGGATGCTAGCAAAGGAAGCGTAAAAGGCAAGGATATTAACTTCGCCTCTCGACTTTCTTGGCGTGCCTCGGCCGCCCCTGTTTGGGCTCGGGCCTCACCCTCGAGACGTCAGAGACGGCTTCCCCGCAGGCGATGAATTCCATCCCCCGCGTTCCGGCGCCTGTATCAAAAGTGGAAGTTAAGCGTTGCCAGCATCTCCGCGAGGCCGACGCATCTAACCCCGAAATCAGAACAAACATTCGGGATCTTGGGGGTTAGGGAGGACCCATCAACGCGGCTCTCGTGGGAGACCACGACGCCCTTGTCGCACTTCGCGTGAGCGATGATCCAGCCGTCACCGCCAGATAGGAACCGGCCCACCTTTGCTTGCCTCCTCGCGTATTTTTGCATACAGTGATCCCCGATTTCCCTATACGCGTCCTGCACCTCCCTCCCAGGGTGGACAAACATCCCGGTCGACTTCCTAGTTTTCGCCCACTTTGCCAAAAGGTCATTCTTGTCCTCCCTTCCGAGGATCTCCTTGTAAATTTCTGTGGAGGAGCGGACGATGCCGCGCTCAGCCTGTTCGTCCATCCAACTCCAGAAGGGGGCCGCGATGTTGAAGGAATATAGGCCGTTTTTTGCCTGGATCAATACGTCCGCATCTAACCAGTAGCGGCCCATTCCTTCACCAAAGCCGCTCGGCGATCTTCTTCAGCGTCGCTATTTTCTGGTCTAGTAAGATGGAGGCTTCCCTGTACGAAATCTTGCTATCGCTTAGCGCTCCCAGTACCCCGGAAGTGAAACGCTTACCGTTGCGCGCGAAGAATGTCCTGTAGAAGTTTCCGCCCGCGCTCCCTCCGGTTCTCCACAGCATCGGGTTTTCCTTCAGATAGGCCCTGTATTCTTCCCATTCGATTGCACCTAGTTCGTATGCTCTGCGCGCCACGACATATCGGCTAACGAGAAAATGCGCCGCTAAGTTATGGGCGTTGCTCTCTAGCGAACGACCCGCTTTCCACTCACGTTCGAAGCTGGATCGTGGCACGAGCACCTCCGCGGCGACGCTATTGCAGAAGCGTTCGACAACATTTGGGTCAACCGTGGAGCGTGCTCTCAAATTAGGATTGGAAATGCCGCTCTTTCCGATCCATAAGTGGCAGAGTTCGTGAACGATCGTAAAAATCTTAGCGGCCCTTGCGTCACGCGCGTTGATAAAGACGAGGGGGGCATACCTATCGGCTATCGCGAACCCCCTGAATTCCTCCACAGACAGTCGCCTTCTGTTGTTATTCCCAACGACGCCGCGCTGCATCACCACGACGCCGATCTCTTCAGCTCTGGTCGTTATCCTCGCTAGGAGCCGCTCCCAGCTGTCACACTCTCCCCGCATTCTTTCGCTGATGTGAAGAGACTTCCCCACCCGTGCGGCCACTTCTTCAACCCCGTCCTCAATTTCACAACTACCCACAAAAGGAATCTGCCTGGCGCCGCCCTCTCGCAGGTAGTCGCTATACCATTGCTGTCTGAAGACCGCGTCGTTGAGGACCTCTCTAAAGTCCAAGCTTGCGTTGGAAAGCACGACACTACCGACCGTCCTGAGGTCGGGGAGGGGCATCTCCTCGTGAGGTGGCTGAGAGAGGAACAGAAATCCAAATGGGACGCGGAGCTTTTCTGCCGTTTCTTCTGCTTTTCTGAACGACGGGAGTTGACTCCCCCGCTCCCAGGCCTCGACGTTCTGGCCTTCCACCTTGAGGGCCGCGGCGAGCTGCTGCGCTGAATAGCCTGCCCTCTTCCTGGCCCACTCGATCATCCGGGGGGTTACATGGGCACTCTGCGCGTCGCTGCTCATGAGTGGCTTCCTCCCCGTCGGCCCCGGGGACGCAGCGCCGGGCGGCAGACGGAGCGGCCGACAACACTAGAGGCGACGCAGGGGCTTGCTGGCCGCCCAACTCGAGTCGTTTCCAAAGGTTGCCGCGGCTGATCTACGCGGCGTGAGCCGTTTCCCATCACCAACCCTCGTCGCGGGCGCCGCTGGCCATCGCCAGCATCACGGCGGTTGCCCCGGCAGCCGGATTCGCCTAAACAGCGGTGCAGTTGTCCGTCTTTCCACGCAGTGGCGCACGCCGTTTATACCCCTTTTGACGACGCTAAGACACTCTTCTGTCGTGTTCGTGCTTTCTAGGGCACCCTCCCCGTCGGCGGACCGTTCAGGCGGGGAGGGTGACCGTCAAATAGCTTCAGACATGCGGATGGGGAGTTTACGGATTCGTTTGCCGGTGGCCTGGAAGATGGCGTTTACCAGTGCCGGGGCGGCAGGGGGAACGCCCGGCTCGCCGATGCCTCCCATTTTTTCTTGGTTGTGGACGATGTGGACTTCGATTTCGGGGCATTCGTCCATTCGCAGCATCGGGTAATCGTTGAAATTGCTTTGCTGCACGCGGCCCTTTTCGAACGTCAATTCGCCGTAGAGGGCGGCGGTGAGGCCGAAGATGACCGCGCCCTGCAACTGCTGCTCGATAATTTGCGGGTTGACGAACTCGCCGCAATCGACGGCGCAAACGACGCGATGAGCGCGCACGTTTCCTCCCTCGACGGACGCTTCCACAACTTCAGCTACATAGCTGCCGAAGGAGGCATGCACCGCGATGCCGCGGCCGCGTCCTTTGGGCAGGGGCTTTCCCCAGCCGGCTTTTTCGGCGGCTAGATCGAGCACGCCGCGCTCGCGGGGATGCTTGGCCAGGAGCGCGCGCCGCAATTCATACGGGTCTTTGCCTCCGGCCGCGGCCAGTTCGTCGAGAAAGCTTTCCACGACGAAGGCGTTGTGCGAATGGCCGACAGATCGCCACCAGAGCACGGGCACGCCCACGGTCGCCAGATGGTATTCGACCTGGATATTCGGGATGGCATAGGGAATATCCGCGGCGCCCTCGACTGAGGTTTCGTCAATGCCGTTTTTCACCATCGCGCCTTCGAACGGCGTGCCAGCGGCGATCGACTGGCCCACGATGCGGTGCGACCATGCGTGGGGCATGCCACCGGCGTCGACGCTGCCCTCGATGGCGTGGAGATACGAGGGGCGATAGTAGCCGCCGTGCATGTCGTCTTCGCGCGTCCAGATGACTTTGACTTTCGCGGGCGCGCCGGCGGCTTTGGCCACCTGCACGGCTTCGGAGACGAAATCGGACATCGGATTGCCACGCCGGCCGAAGCCTCCGCCGAGAAACGTGGTGTGGAGCTGAACGCTGTCCGGTTTCAAGCCCACGATCCGCGCGGCGACAGCGCGATCGTTGGTTTGGAATTGCGTGCCCGTCCAAATCTCGCAACTGTCCGCGCGCAAATCCACAGTGCAGTTGAGCGGCTCCATCATCGCGTGCGAAAGATAGGGCACTTCGTAAACGGCTTCGATCTTCATCGACATGCCGGCGAGCGCGGTCGCGGCATCGCCCTCCTTGCGCGCGACAAGGCCGGGCTTCTTGGCCAATGCGGCGTACTCTTCACGCTGTAAGCGGCTGCTGAAGTTCGCCAGCGCGCCCTCGTCCCATTCGATTTCGAGCGCATCGCGGCCTTCGAGCGCGGTCCACATTCCGTCGGCGAGCACGGCCACGCCCGAGGGCACCTCGACGACTTTTCGGACTCCCTTGATCGCTTCCGCTTTCTTCGAATTCCAGGTCTTGAGCTTCGCTCCGAAAACGGGAGCGCGCGAGACGACCGCTACCATCATTCCCGGCAGCTTGACGTCGATGCCGAAAACGGCTTTCCCGTTCGTCTTCTCGGGGGTGTCGAGCCGTTTGAGCGGCTTGCCGATCAGGTAAAAGTTCTTGGGATCCTTCAGCGCAATTTCGGCCGGCGGTTTCAGTTGCGCCGCTTTTTCCGCCAGTTGGCCGTAGGAGAGCTTCATTTCGGGCGACGGACCATGGACCATTCCTTCCACCACGCGGCATTGCGCCGCTTCGACTTTCCATTGCTCCGCCGCGGCTGCGATCAGCATCGCTCTGGCCGCCGCGCCCGCCTGCCGCATGGGATCGAAGGATGACCAGGTACTCGTGCTTCCACCGGTGGCCTGCATGCCGAAGGCGGGGCTGTTGTAGACGGGATCGACGGGCGCGGGCTCGAAACGGACGTTTCTCCAGTCGGCGTCCAGCTCATCGGCGAGAATCATGGGCAGCGTCGTGTAGACTCCCTGGCCCATTTCCGAATGGTTCACGATGATGGTGATGGACTCATCGGGGGCGATGCGGACGAAGGCGTTGGGCGCAAATTCGGCCGGGGAAGCGGCATCGGCATTTTTGTCGAGCACGGGCAGATACAGCCCGACCAGTAGGCCACTGCTGGCGCCGATCGTGAGCTTGATGAATTCGCGACGGCCGATTGTGGTGGCGCTCATTTTCCACCTCGCGTTGCCATCAATGCCGCGGCGCGGTGGATGGCTCGCCGGATGCGCGGGTAGGTGCCGCAGCGGCAGATGTTGCCGGTCATGGCATCGTCAATGTCTTTGTCGGTCGGAGTTGGCTTTTCGCTGAGCAGTCCCGCCGCGCTCATGATCTGCCCGGACTGGCAGTAGCCGCACTGGGGCACATCGACTTCGATCCAGGCTTGCTGCAAGGGATGGCTGAGGTTGGGAGGGAGTCCTTCGATCGTTGTGACCTTCTTGCCGGCGGCGCTGGAGACGGGAGTCACGCAGGAGCGCACCGGCTGGCCGTCAATGTGGACAGTGCAGGCGCCGCACTGGGCAATTCCGCAGCCGAATTTCGTTCCGGTCAGGCCCAGCTTGTCGCGCAGGGCCCAGAGCAGCGGCATGGACGCGTCGGCGTCCAGGCTGACCGGCTTTCCATTCACCGTAAAGGAAATCATGGGCCGACCTCCCTCGCGCAGTTGTTAGGAGTGGCGGATGAAATCAGACTGGGATGATGGCTATGATTTCTCTATTGAGCGGGAGTATACGCTTGGTTGTAGAGGCATTCAATGGGCTGGACTGAAGGCGGGCGACCGCAGGTCGCCCCTACGAGTTCCCATCCACGGCATCAAACGGCGTTCTTGCTGCGCAACTCCTGGATTTCGGCGTCGGACATGCCTAGCCAATCCTTGAAGATTTCTTCGGTGTGCTCGCCCAGCTTTGGGGCGCGGCGGTGATTCTTCTTTGTGCCGGGGATTTTTACGGGGCCGGCGGCCTGGCGGACCTTGCCGAATTCGGGGTGGTCGGTTTCGACGATCATTTCTCGTTCGCGGATGAAAGGATCGCGGAGGGCGCTGGCTAAATCCTGGACGGGGGCGCAGGGGACTTGGCCTTTCATGCGGGCGATCCACTCGTCGGTGGTCTTTGTTTCGAGGATGGATTGGATGGCTTCGATGACGGCTTCGCGATTTTCGAAGCGCTCGTCGAAATTGCGGAAACCTTCGCGGCCGGCCAATTCGGGAGCGCCGAGGGCCTCGCACAGGTTGCGCCAGAATTTTTCCTTGGCGCAAAAGAGGACGATGTGGCCGTCGGCGGTGCGGAATGTTTGCGCGGGGACGAGCGTCTGGTGCGCGGAGCCGGAACGGCGGCTTGGCTGGAAATCGCGATTCAGGTTCCACGCGGCGAGGTAGGTGAGCATGGAGACGGCTACGTCGTAGAGCGAGACTTCGACGTCTGAGCCCTGGCCGGATTCGCGCGCGGCGGAGACGGCGGCAACCAGGCCCAGCGCCGCGGCCAAGCCCGAAGCGTAGTCGATTACGGAGACGCCGCAGGATACCGGGGGGCCGGCGGGGTCGCCGGTCATGCTCATGTAGCCGGTCTCGGCTTGTATCAAGTAGTCGTAGCCGGGTTCGTGGGCGCGGGGGCCGGAGCGGGCGAAGCCGGAGAGCGAGCAGCATACGATGCGGGGATTGATCGCGCGCAGGGATTCGTAATCGAGGCCGAGTTTGTGCGTTTCGTCGCCGCGCAGGTTATTGAAGACGGCGTGGGAGACGGCGACGAGGCGATGAAACAGCGCGCGGCCTTCGGGCGTGCGGAGATCGAGCGCCAGGCTGCGCTTGTTGCGATTGAAGGCCTGGAAATAAATGCTGTCGCCGGGGATGCGATAGGGTGGGACCGAGCGGGAAACGTCGCCGCCCGAGCGCGGATCCTCGATCTTGACGACGTCGGCGCCCATGTCGGCGAGCACCATGGTCGAATAGGGCCCGGCGCCGAATTGCGAGATGGCGAGGATGCGGAGGCCTTCGAGCGGGAGTCGCATGGCGGCTTCCTTATGTCTTTGCCGCGCCGGCGGGACGCTTGGGGACGAGAACGCGGCGGCGGAGGGTGAGCACGGTTTCGTCGCGCTGGTTGTAGCCGGTGGTTTCGACGTAGACGACGCCGCGATCGGGTTTCGATTTCGATTCGGTTTTTTCGAGGACGCGCGTGCGCGCGTAGATCGTGTCGCCGTGGAAGACCGGGCCGACGTGCTTTACGCTCTCGTATTCGAGATTGGCGATGGCGAGGCCGCTGACGTCGGGGACGCTCATGCCGACGGCGATGGCGAAGACGAGGATGCCGTTGACGAGGCGGCGGCCGTGCTGCGTTTTGGAGGCGTAGTTTTCGTCGATGTGGAGCGGGTTCTGGTTCATCGTCATCAGGCTGAACCAGGTGTCGTCGGCTTCGTTGATGGTGCGGCCGGGCCAGTGTTCGTAAATATCGCCGACCTCGAATTCTTCAAAATATCGGCCGAATTTCATGCGGGACCTCCTGGGATGTGGATGATTGCTCCTCTTGGCCTCGGGATGCTTCGCTTCGCTCAGCATGACAGGCGTGAAGGGCGGGATGCTTCGTTTCGAGTGGTATCAGTAGCGCCAACTCATGTCGGCGCCTACGGGCGCGGTGTCGCGCATGCGAGCGGCTGCCGCTTTCAGGACGCGTTCGGTGGCGGACAGGGCGCCGACGCGCGCGGGCAGATTCGGTTTGCCGGTGTAGCAATGGGGCTGGCCGGGGCCGTAATCGAAGCTGCCGGCGAAATAGGGATTGTTGGTGCGGTCGAGGAATTTCTGGAGGCGCTTGACGGCCAGGTTCAGATACCAGGTGTCCATCGTGCCTACCGAGACGTGAATTTTGCCGACCAGATGCGGGCCGAGCGTTTTCCATTGCGACTGGAGAATGTGGGTGAGGTCGTAATGCTCGCGCCAGTATTCGGCCACCTGATGATCGATCACGCCGGTGGCGGGATTCCAGATCGGCTGCGGATAGCCGTCCGAGCCCGCCGGGCCGAAGACGGCTTGCCAGATGTCCCACTGCTGCGTCGAGCGGCCGTGGCTGCCGAGCACGCGCTCCCATTGGTTCGAGGATTCCATCGTGGAGACGACGGTGCCGTCGGGATCGCGCATGTCGGGGCGGGGAACGCGGCCGAAGGGGCCCTCTAGCCAATAGGCGTTTTTATCGTCGTAGATATCGACGATCTGATAGTTGTGGAAGTCGACGGGGTCGGGGCAGAAGGCCCAGGCGCCATTGTAAAAAGTCGGATAGAAGACCTGGGAAGCAAGCGCCTCCCAGCCGCCGGTCGAACCGCCGTAAGTGGCGCGCGCCCACGGCTGGCCGATGGCGCGGAATTTCTTTTCGATGAAGGGAATCAGTTCGTCGATGATCGCGTCACCGTAGGGGCCGACGTTGGCGGAATTCACGGCATAGGAATCGTCGAAATAGGGATTGGCGTGCTGGATGACGAGGATGAGCATGTGCGGCAGCCGGCCCGAGGTCCAATCCTGATAAAACTTGTAGGCGTAGACCTGCTCGGTGTGGGCGAAGCCGGTGAGATTGGGATCGGGCGGCGTGGTGCGGAAACCGCGGAAATCGCTCTGAAAATGGCCCTGTTCGACGAGCAGGGGATAGTGGGCGTCGGGATGGCTGTACCATCCCGCGGGCAGGAGCACGATCGCGCCGAGATACATCGGCCGGCCCCAGAATTTCGACAGGAGTTTGCTTTCGATGCGGAGATGCTTGATGTACTTCGTGTCCTTGGGCGGGACGATGGGCGGGATCACCTGCGCCATCTCGACGCGAATCACGCCGCCCGTGGCTGGATCGACGTGGATGCGGCGGGGCGTGCTGTAGAAATTGCCGGGTTTGATGTTCCACTGCTGGCCTTCGCCTTCGTCCATCGGGAGTTCGACGGTGTGGCCGTCGGCGCGGTGGAACGTAGTGTAGCGGTTGAGCACTGCCTGAACGTAATAGTCGCCGGCGGGGATATCGGCGAGGTTGGAGAGCGGATAGCCGAGCGTGGAATCGTCGACGATGGCTGTCGCGCCCGGTGCGAGGCCGTTGACGTCGACGCCGAAGATTTGCTGCGTTTGGGTGACCTTCTCGCCGATCTCCATGCGCGGCTGTTCGGCGTCGTTGGTCGAGAGGAGCAGGTAGACGCGGCCGTTGACGGGCTTGGCGCTGGCGGCGCTGGAAAAGGAGATTTCGAAGCGCAAGGCCGAGGCCGCCGGCGCCGGTCTGGCGGGTTTCTTGCCGGCGAGCACGGATGTGGAGGCAGCGAGGGCGAGCGCGGTTGCGAGAAGCAGGCGTGAAGAGAGAGAGGCCCAGCGGCTTCTGCGAAGTATCATCATGTTTCTCCCGAAAAATTACCGTGACTTCGGAATCCCAGCCTCGCGGCTCGCTCGCAGCCGCACGACCGGCGGCGTCGGAGCGGAGAAGTCGGGGATGTTAGCAATTCCATGGGGTCGGCGCCAGAGGGGTAACGGATTGCGGCTGCGGGCTGTCCGGTTCCGGACACTGGAATCTTGGAAACGGGCGGTGGAACTTTTCGCGGCCGGGCTGCGTATCAGGTAAACCTAAGGGAACGCAGCAGTTGGCAATCCGTGAGATTGGCAACCCGCCTGCGAGATAATAAAGACGGAGACAAACCGTCATGGCAATGGATATTCCTCGTCCGGAACTGGCTCGAAAAAGGAGACGGAAACGGATTTTGTACGGCGCGGGGCTGGTGGTGGCAGTGGCGGTGGCGACGCTGGGGTTGTCGCGGCTGAAGCCGGCGCCGCCGAGCGTGGACCGGGCCACGGTCTGGATTGATACGGTGCACCGGGGCAACATGCTGCGCGAGGTGCGCGGGCTCGGCACGCTGGTGCCGCAACAGGTGCGCAGCATTCCGGCGATCACCGACGGGCGCGTCGAGCAACGGCCGGTACTGCCCGGCACGTCGGTGAAAGCGAACACCGTGCTGCTGGTGCTGAGCAATCCGCAGCTCGAGCAGCAGGCACTCGACGCCCAGCTGCAGATGAAAGCGGCCGAGGCCGATTACGCCAACTTGAAGGCCCAGCTGCAGACCCAACTCCTGACGCAACGGGCGGCTACCGCTACGGCCGAGGCGAGCTACCGCCAGGCGAAGCTGCAGGCCGACGCCGACAAGAAGCTGTACGAAGAGGGGCTGGGCTCGAACATCAATTTTGAGAAGTCGGAAGCCCAGGAGCAGGGCCTTGCCGCGAGCAGCAAGATGGCGCGGGAGCAGCTCGCGCAGTACGCCCAGTTGATCAAGGCGCAACTCGCGGCGCAGCAGGCCAAGGTCGACCAGGCGCGCGCGCTGGCCCAGCTCAAGCAGCAGCAGGTGACCGACCTGCACGTGACGGCCGGGATGGACGGCGTGCTGCAGGAACTCGACGTGGACCTCGGGCAGGAAGTGCAGCCGGGCGCGACGCTGGCCAAGGTGGTGGATCCGACGAAGCTGTGGGCCGAGCTGAACATACCGGAAACGGAAGCGAAGGACTTGCTGCTGGGGCAGACGGCGTCGGTCGATACCCATAACGGCATCATTGGCGGCGACGTCATCCGCATCAATCCCGCTCCCGTGAACGGAACGGTCGCCGTTGACGTATCTCTCAATGGAGCGCTGCCCAAGGGGGCGCGGCCCAACCTGAGCGTCGAGGGCACGATCCTGATCGAGAAGCTCACCAACGTTTTGTACGTCGGCCGGCCGGTGCACGCCGAGCCGGAAAGCACGATCGGTCTCTTCAAGCTGACCGATGACGGCAAGGAAGCGGTGCGCGTGCCGGTGAAGATCGGCCGCGTGTCGGTGAACACCGTCGAGATTCTGAACGGTTTGAAAGTGGGCGATCAGGTGATTTTGTCGGATATGTCGGCCCAGGATAATTTCGATCGCATTCGTCTGGAATAAAAGGAACGCAGGGAGGGGCGCGATGGACCAGAACGCCGAGGCATTGCTTCGATTGGATGATGTAAAGAAGGTGTTCTTCACGGAGGAGGTGGAGACGCACGCGCTCGCCGGCATCCACCTGAAGATTCAGCCGGGAGAGTTCCTGGCGATTGCCGGGCCGTCGGGCTGCGGCAAATCGACTTTGCTCTCGATCATCGGGCTGCTGGATTCTCCGACCGATGGCCAATTCTGGCTCAAGCAGGAACAGGTGGCCAATCTGACGGTTCGCGACCGGGCACGCATTCGCAACCGGGAAATCGGTTTCATTTTTCAGGCGTTCAACCTGATTGGCGACCTGACGGTCTACGAGAACGCCGAGCTGCCGCTGATCTACCGCGGCATGGGCTCGGCGGAACGGAAACAGCGGGTGCAGGAAGTGCTCGAGCGCGTGGGCATGGCGCACCGCATGAAGCACTATCCGTCGCAGCTTTCCGGCGGTCAGCAGCAGCGTGTTGCCGTGGCTCGCGCCATCGTCGGGAAGCCGTCGATTCTGCTGGCCGACGAACCGACCGGAAACCTGGACTCGAAAAACGGCGAATCGGTAATGGACCTGCTGCGCGAGTTGCATCGCGACGGCGCGACGCTCTGCATGGTGACGCACGATCCGCGCTACGCTCGTTACGCCGATCGCACCATCTATTTGTTCGACGGCCGCATCGTCGAGGAGACGATCGGCGCCCAACAGTTGGCCGAAGGCCAGCCGTCCTAAAGACGGCCGGGCACGGCCTGGTCTCCAAATAACGAGGACGAAAACCGCATGCGCAAGAAACGGAAGCTCGGGGTGTATCTGGCCGCATTGCTGGCGCTGGCGATCGCGCCCGCGGCGCTGGCGGCGGCGCCGAAGCCGGTCCAGTTTCGCGCCGCGGACGGCGTCACCGTCTACGGCGACTTCTACTCCAACGGAAATCCTCACCGCCCGCTCATCCTGCTGTTCCACCAGGCCGGCTCGAATCGCGGCGAATACGCGACGATCGCGCCGCGGCTGGTCGAGGCCGGCTTCAACTGCCTGGCGATCGATCAGCGCGCCGGCGGCGACATGTGGGGCCGGAAGAACGAAACGGTCGAGCATCTGGGACACAGCGCTTCCTATCTCGAAGCGGAGCGAGACCTTCAGGCCGCGCTCGACTGGGCACGGTCGCGGAAGGACAAAGGGAAAGTGATTCTGTGGGGCAGCAGCTATTCGGCCTCGCTCGTCTTCGTGGTGGCGGCGCATCATCCGGACGAAGTGGCCGGCGTTCTTTCGTTTTCTCCCGGCGAATATTTCGAGCAGAAGGACATGATCCGGCAGGCGGCGGCGCAGGTGCATGTGCCGGTCTACATCACCTGCGGAAGCGCGGCGCAGGAAGTGGCGCACGCCCGGCCGATCTACGAGGCCGTGACTTCGAAGGACAAGGTGTTTTTCGTTCCGCCGGTGGGCGTGCACGGATCGAAGACGCTGCGGACCGATTCCGATCCGAAAGGCGCGGCGCGGAACTGGCAGGAAGTTCTCTCGTTCCTGAAGAAGAATTTCGGATAGGAGGCGGTGCGTGGGCATCTGGAACGACGTCCGGCACGCAGTCCGCGTGATGGCTAAGAGCCCCGGCTTCACGCTGATCGCGGTGCTGACGCTGGCGCTCGGCATAGGAGCGAACGCGGCGATATTCAGCGTGGTCAACGCTGTTCTGCTCCAGGCGCTGCCGTATCCTCACGCTAATCGGCTCGTCTTCCTCACCGAGCACAGCGTCCAGGTGCCGACGATGTCGATTTCCTATCCCGATCTTCAGGACTGGGAGCGGCAAAACACGGTTTTCGATCCGCTCGGCGCGATGCAGAGCGATGGATTCGTCCTCACGGGGGCAGGACGCCCGGAACAACTGCGGGGGATCAACGCTTCAGCGGGATTCCTACCGGTGCTTGGCGTGCACCCTATCCTTGGACGACTGTTCGACAAGGCCGATGACCGGCCCGGAGCGAGGCCGGTAGCGTTGCTGAGCTACTCACTCTGGCAGGGGCGCTTCGGCGGTGATCCGAGCGTCATCGGCCGTGCTCTCGACCTGAATGGGCAGAGCTGGTCGGTGATCGGGGTTCTGCCCGCTTCTTTCCGGTTCTTCCTGCCCGCTGACGTTTTCGTGCCGCTCGGGCTGAAGGCCGACCAAATGCAGAATCGCGGCAATCATCCAGGAATCGTAGCGGTTGGCAGACTGAGGCCCGGCATAACGATGGAGCAGGCGCATGCGCAGATGGAAACCATCATGATGCGGTTGGCGAAGCAGTACCCGAACTCAAACACGGGTGTCACGGCCGCCATGATGTCGCTGCGAGAGGCTTATTACAGCCGACTCGGAGGGTTGCCAACAGCACTCTGGGTACTGCTGGCCGCGGTCGGGTTCGTGTTGCTGATCGCGTGCGCGAATGTGGCTAACTTGCTTCTCGCCCGCGGCGCCGGTCGCGAGCGGGAGTTGGCAGTGCGAGTGGCGCTGGGTGCAGGGCGCGGCCGCCTGGCACGGCAGATGCTGACCGAAAGCCTTCTGCTGGCACTGGTCGGCGGCGGCACCGGGCTCGTGCTGGGCGCGGCGGGGATGAACGCATTGACCGCAATGATTCCGAGCGAACTGCGGGCGTCGGTAAACATCTCGTTGGATTGGCGCGTGCTGCTCTTTCTGTTCGCCATCACCGTTCTCACCGGCGTGATCTTCGGCCTGGCGCCGGCCATCCGCGCCTCGCGCACGAACGTCAATGAATCGCTGAAAGAAGGGGGCCGCGCGGCAACGACCGGAACGGGGCATGAGCGCTACCGGAAGGTGCTGGTGGTGAGCGAATTCGCGCTGGGTCTTGTGCTGTTGGTGGCCTCGGCGATGATGGTTCGCAGTTTCTACCGACTGCTTGAGGTAAATCCGGGCTTCCGGGTGAGCAACGTGTTGACGGCGCCGGTGAATCTGCCAGCGGAGAAATATTCGAAGCCGGCGGAAATCAATGGTTTTTATCGTGACGTGCTCGCACGCATTCAAGCGTTGCCGGGGGTGGAAGCGGCGGGGGCGATCATGCCGCTGCCATTGACGGGCAACGGCTGGCAAACGAGTTTCTACGTCGAGGGATCGCCGGTGCCGAAGCCGGGCGAAGCGCCCTTTTCCGACTATCACATGGTTACGCCGGGCTACTTTCCGACGATGGGGCCACGCCTATTGCGGGGCCGGCTATTCACCGCTGCCGACACGCACGACGTGCCACCCGTCGCGATCGTCAGCCGAAGCTTCGCCGAACGCTACTGGCATGATGAGGACCCGGTCGGCAAGCGAATGAAGATCGGCGGGTTGGATTCGAAGCAGCCCTGGACGACGGTGGTGGGGGAGGTGGCTGACACGAAGCAATACGGCCTCGGCAAGAAAACCAAGATCAAGTTTTATATTCCGGCTGCGCAGAGCCCGAACAATTACATGGACCTAGTGATCCGAGCCAAGGGCGACGCCTCGGCCCTGACCTCGTCCGTGCGCGACGCTGTGCTCGCAGTGGACAGCCAGCAACCAATCTCCGGCGTGCACACGATGCAGAGTTTTCTGGACCAGGACGTCAGCGGGCAGCGGCTTTCCGCCACGCTCCTGAGTCTTTTCGCAGCGCTCGGGCTGGTGCTGGCGGCGATCGGGATTTACGGGGTGACCGCCTACACGGTGAGCCTGCGCACGCATGAAATCGGGATCCGGATGGCGCTGGGCGCTTCGCGCTCGGAGGTGATGAGGATGGTTGTGGGTGCGGGCGCACGGCTTGCGCTCATCGGGGTCGGCGTGGGTGTGTTGATGGGGCTTGCGCTGATGCGGCTGGCGTCGTCGCTGCTGTATGGGGTGACGGCCAGCGATCCGGCGATTTATGCGCTGGCGGCGCTTGTACTCGGCGCAGTGGCACTCGCGGCATGTTACGTGCCAGCGCGACGCGCGATGAACGTCGATCCATCGACGGCGCTGCGGTACGAGTAGAGGGACGAGTTTGAGGAATCTGCTGCTCGCGGGCGGATCCGCCCCCGCGCGCGAGACGGCGGTCCGTGCGGTGTCGATCGCCGGTCGCGAACTTTCGCGGCCGGCGGCGCCGCCGGCGGTCATATCGGGGAACGCGGCGTGTTATCCCGGGTGCGAGGAGAGGTGATGGCGGCCTTCGGGCAGGACGTGAAATTCGGGCTGCGGATGCTGCGCAAGTCGCCGGGATTCAGCGTGGTCGCGGTGCTCACGTTGGCGCTCGGCATCGGGGCGACGACGGCGATATTCAGCGTGATCGATGCCGTGCTGCTTCACCCGATCGAGGTGAAGAACATCAACAGCCTCGTTGACGTCTCCACGATCGACGCGAAGACCTACATGGGGCCTGGCTCGCCGAGGAACCCGCTCTCCTATCCCAATTTCAAGGACGTCCGCGCGGCGAACGACGTGTTCAGCGGCATGTCGGCCTTTATGCCGTCGGGCGTCACGCTCACCGGCCGCGGGACGCCGCAGCGCGTTTTCGCCATGCTGGTCAGCGCGAACTATTTCGATGTGCTCGGGGTCAAGGCAGCGCTCGGCCGCACGTTCCTGCCGGGGGAAGACGCGAAGCCCGGCGGGAACGCGGTGGCCGTGCTCGGTTACGCGCTCTGGCAGCGCCGGTTCGGCGGCGATCCGCACATCATCGGCCAGCCGATCACGCTCAACGACACCTCCTATACCGTTGTTGGCGTCGCCCAGAAAGCGTTCAACACCACCTTCGCCTTCGCGCCAAGCGACATCGTTTACATCCCGCTCAGCATGTACGCGCAGGCGCTCACCGGGCCGTCGCTCGACTGGTTCAACGACCGCCGCTTCCTCGGTACGCTGGCGCTGGCGCGGCTGAAGCCGGGCATCTCGGGCGAGCAGGCGGAGGCGTCGCTCAAGGTGATTGCCGCGCATCTGGCCGCCGAATATCCCACCGACAATCAGGGCCGGTCTTTCGTGCTTTCGCCGCTGGCCGACGCGGCACTCGGCGTGAACGAGGCGCACGGGTTCATGCTGGCCGGCGGAGTTCTGCTCGGCGTGGCCGGGCTGGTGCTGTTGATCGCCTGCGTGAATCTTGCGGGGCTGCTGCTGGCGCGGAGCCTGCGGCGGGAGCGGGAATTCGTGGTGCGGGCGGCGCTTGGAGCGAGCCCGGCGCGCCTGATGGGGCAGATGTTCACCGAAAGTGTGGTGCTCGCGCTGGCCGGCGGCGCACTGGGGCTGGTGGTGGCGTGGGGCGGGAAGACGGCGCTGTGGGCGTTGCGGCCCGCATTCCTCGCGAATGCCAGCGTTCATCTGGCATTCAACGGCCGCGTGCTAGCGTTCACCGGCGCCGTCGCACTGTTCACCGCGTTGCTCTTCGGTTTCGCGCCGGCGCTGCGCATCGCCCGGGCCGACTGGGGAGAAGCGCTCAAATCCGGCAGCCGCGGTTCGAGCGTGCTCGCCGGCCGCACGCGGATGCGCAGCGCGCTCGTCGTGGCCGAAGTCGCGCTGGCGGTGGTCGTGCTGGCCTGCGCCGGACTTTTCGCTCGCAGCTTCGAGCGCGCGCTTTCGCTCAACGTCGGGTTCGATCCGCAAGGACTTTCGACGATGGCTTTCACCCTTGGTTCGCGCCACTACACGCCGGGCCAGGGCCAGCAGTTTTATCAACAGGTGATGGATCACGTCTCCGCGTTGCCGGGCGTCACCGGCACGGCGCTCAGTTCCAACGGAGTTTTCGGCGATGGTTTCGGCCGCACCGTATTTCGCGAAGGCGAACAGCCCGCGCCCGGCTCGCATGGCGAGCACGGAAGTATGACGCTCACCAATATCGTCTCGCCGAATTATTTCCGGGTGATGCGGATTCCGCTGCTCAAGGGCCGGCTCTTCAGCGATGGCGACCGCCAGGGCACGACGCCGGTGGCGATCATCAACCACGCGATGGCGAAACACCTGTGGCCTGGACGGGACCCGATCGGCAAGCGGTTCAGTTATTTCGGCGATACGACGCTGATCGAGGTGGTGGGCGTCGTCGGCGACACGGTTGTGGGCCAGGTGGGAGAGCCGCCCACGCCACAGGTGTATCAGCCGCTGCTCCAGAGCTACGTGCCTGCGGCGAGTGTGATCGTGCGTTCTTCGGTGCCGCCGGAAACGGTGATCGCCGCGGTGCGCGGCGCCATTCAATCGCTCGATCCGGATCTCGCGATCACAAACGCGGAAACGGCCGGGAGCCTGATTCGCCAGAATCTCTGGGCGCCGCGCATGGGCGCGGGATTGCTGGGCCTGTTCGCGCTGCTGGCTGTGGTGCTGGCCGCGGTGGGGCTCTACGGCGTTCTCGCCTATTCGGTGAGCCAGCGCACCGGGGAAATCGGCCTGCGCATGGCGCTCGGCGCCGCGCCGGGCGACGTCTTCCGGCTGATTCTGACGCAAGGCGGCCGGCTGGCGGGAATCGGCTTGCTGCTGGGTTTGGCCGGCGCTTTTGCGGCAGGACACGTGGTCGAAAGTTTGCTGGAGGGCGTGAGTGGCGCGGACCCGCTGACGTTCGCCGCTGTCGTCGTGACGCTCGGGGTAGTCGCGCTCCTCGCCTGTTACGTGCCGGCGCTGCGCGCCACTCGCGTCGCTCCGGTGCAGGCGCTGCGGTACGAGTGACGGACGCGCGGAACAGTTTCACATCGGCGGCCGCGAAAGCGGCGACGGGAAAATCGACGTCGAGACCGATACAAACGAGAGGGGAACGAACCGGCTCATGAGCACGTTCACGAAAGACGTCCGTTACGCGATCCGGATGCTGGCGAAATCGCCCGGCTTCGCCGCCATTGCGATTCTTACCTTGGCGCTCGGGATCGGCGCCAATACCGCTATCTTCAGCCTTGTCGACGCCGTCTTGCTGCGGCAGTTGCCGGTGAAGAATCCGCAACAGCTGGTCCTGTTCACCTGGAACTCCCACATGAAGTGGCCGCCGAATTTTTCGCAGACCGGCACCGAGTCGCGATTTTCGTTTTCCTATCCGGCGTTCAAGGAAATTCGCGACCAGAATCAGGTGCTCTCGAACGCTTTCGCGTTCGTGCCGATGGGATTCACGGCGCAGAACACCACGGTCGGGCTCGACGGGCACTCGACGCAGGGGAACGGGATGATGGTCACGGGCGAATTTTTCTCCGGGCTCGGCGTGACGCCTCTGCTCGGCCGGACGATCACCCGAGCGGATGAAAATCAGGGCGCGCCGCGCGTCGCCGTGATCAGCTACGCCTATTGGACGCGCCGCTTTGCGCGCAACCCATCGGTCGTCGGGCAAAACGTCACGCTGAACGGAATTCCGTTCACGATCGTCGGCGTGACGCCCGCGTCCTTCTTCGGCGTGTCGCAGGGCGTCGAGCCGGATCTCTGGATCGCGTTTGACGATCTGCCCAACCTCCGGCCCTGGAGCCAGAAGCCATACGGGAGCAATTCAGTTTTCACCGCGCGAGGCTGGATCAATCTGAACATCATGGGGCGGCTGAAGCCGGGCGTGACGCGCGGCCAGGCGCAGGCGGAACTCAATATCCTGTTTCACCACTACCTTACCGAGGACTGGAAGCCGCAAAGCGAAGCGGCAGTACCGGCGTTTTCTCTGACGCCGGCGGCGCAGGGGATTCCGTATCTGCGCCAGTCGCTTACACAGCCGTTGCTTATCCTGATGGCGGCGGTGGGCATGGTTTTGCTGATTGCATGCGCCAACCTCGCGACGCTGCTGCTGGCGCGGGCCATGGCGCGGCAAAAGGAAGTGAGCGTGCGGCTGGCGCTGGGCGCTTCGCGGTCGCGGCTGGTGCGGCAACTGCTTACCGAGAGCGTTCTGATGGCCACGATGGGCGGCGCGCTCGGCCTCGTTTTCGCTGAATGGGGAACGCGGGCGCTGCTCGCGCTGGTGGCGAGCGGACAGAATCAGATCGTGCTCACCGTCACACCGGATGCGTCGATACTTCTGTTCACGCTGGGCGTTTCGGTGGTGACGGGGCTTCTCTTCGGGCTGGCGCCGGCGCTGCGCGCGTCCGGTTTCGATCTGGCCGTGTCGATGAGAGAAACCGCGGCCAACGTGACGGCGGGCCGCGACCGGCACCGGCTGGGCCGGAGCCTGGTGGTGGTGCAAGTGGCTCTGTCGCTGGTGTTGATGATCGGCGCGGGACTCTTCGTTCGCACGCTGATGAATTACGAAGATCACAATTTCGGGTTCAACCAGACTCATCTGCTGATTTTCGGAGTCGATCCCACGCGGGCCGGCTACCAGGGCGAGCGCATGATGAATTTCTACTCGCAATTGCTCGATCGGGTGCGCGCGCTGCCGGGCGTGCGTTCGGCGACGATTTCCGAATACGCTCCTTTCAGCGGCTGGTCGGACAATTCGAGCATCTCGATCGTCGGCGCCGCGCGCAAGCGGGCGAATTCCATGCTTCGCTTTCAGGTGGCCGGCCCGAATTTCTTTTCGACGATGCAGATTCCGCTGGTTCTGGGGCGGGGAATCCAGCAGAGCGACACGGCGGCCGCTCCCAAAGTGGCGGTTGTCGACGAAACTTTCGTGAAGCGGTTTCTGCCGAACGAGAACCCCATCGGCCAGAAGTTTTACTTTGGCATCCAGCCTACTGCCGCGAATACATTCGAGATCATTGGCGTGGCCAAGCCTGCAGAACTCACCGACATTCATGCCGCTCTGCTGCCGAAGGCCTATCTGGATTACGCGCAGGCTCCCCCGGCAGAGCTTGGCGCGCTGTATTTCGAAGTGCGGACTGCGGGCGATCCCCGGGCGCTCATCTCTTCGCTGCGCGAAGCGGTGAGCGAAATCGACCCCGGGATTCCGCTGATGGACGTAAGCACGCAAAGCGGGTTGCTCGCCGACGCGCTTGTGGAGGAGACGCTGTTCGCGCGGCTTTCGAGTTTCTTTGGGATTCTCGCGCTCACGCTCGCCATCATCGGCCTCTACGGCACGATGGCCTACACGGTGACGCGGAAGACGCATGAGATCGGGATTCGCATGGCGCTTGGAGCGACGCCGTCCGGCGTGGCGGGAATGTTCGTGGGGCAGGGAGTGCGACTGGCCGGAATCGGCGTCGCGATCGGGCTGGTGGCGGCCTGGGGATTGACGCGGCTGGCGCATGGCCTGATGTACGGGGTGAGCGCGACCGATCCGGTGACGTTCGCGGGCGTCGCGCTGCTGCTCGTGCTGGTTTGCGCCGCCGCCTGCTACATCCCGGCGCGGCGCGCCACGCGAATCGCGCCGGTGACGGCGCTGCACTACGAATAAGGAAGGAGAGAGCCGGATGAGCGCGTTCATGCAGGATGTGCGCTACGGGTTGCGCAAGCTGCTGCGCAGTCCCGGCTTTACCGTTCTGGCCGTGCTGACGCTGGCGCTCGGCATCGGCGCGAATACGGCTGTCTTCAGCCTCGTCTACGGCGTTCTCCTTCGTCCGCTTTCCTATCCTCACGCCGATCGCCTCGTCACGCCCGTCTGGAGCGAAGGCAAAAGCGGCGGGATCCGTTCGAGCGTCAATATCCAGGAATTCCGTTTCTGGCGTGACAACAGCCGCGTTTTCCAGTCGCTGGCCGCCTATTCGAGCGGCGGGTTCAATCTTTCCGGCGCGGGCGAGGCCGAGCGCGTCGTGGCGCAATATGTCTCCGCCGATTTCTTTCCGACGCTCGGCGTCGATCCGGCGCTTGGCCGCAACTTTCTCCCGCAAGAAGATCAGGGCCCGGGGCAGCCGGTCGCGATCCTGAGCTACGGGCTCTGGGCCACGCATTTCGCCGCAAACCCTGACGTGCTCGGCAAGACGGTTTCGCTCGATGGCCAGCCCTGCACCGTCATCGGCGTCATGCCGCGGAGCTTCCAGCCGGTCGATCAGGGCGATCTGTGGATTCCGCTCGCGCGACTTTCCGGCCCGCAGGCCGGCGGATACAACCTGGGAGTCGTCGGGCGATTGAAATCCGGTGTATCGGTCGGTGCGGCGCAGGCGGGCATGGAATTGGTCGCCCGGGAATTCGAGCGCGCCCATCCCCGCCGCTATCCGCCGGGATTCGGGATTCGCCTGATTCCGCTCCAGACATTTCTCGGCATGGGCGCGCAATCCTATCTGCTTCTGTTGTTCGGCGCGATCGGCATGGTGTTGCTGATCGCCTGCGCGAATGTCGCCGGCCTGCTGGTCGCCCGCACCGCCGCGCGCGGCCGCGAGATCGCGCTGCGACAGACGCTCGGCGCGAGCCGGGGCCGGCTGGTGCGGCAACTGCTCACCGAAAGCGCGCTGCTGGCGCTCGCGGGAGCAATTGTCGGCATCCCGGTCGCATACGGGGGACTCAACTTGCTGCTCGGTCTCTTGCCGACCTCGCAGGAATTGAATCCGCTGATTGCCCAGTTTGTGGATTCGCTGGGCGCTCGCTCAACTGCAATCGGCATCAATGGATGGTCGCTTGTTTTTGCGCTGGTTTTGGGCTTCGCGACGGCGATCGTTTTCGGATTATTGCCGGCCTGGCAGGCTGCGACGAAAGATTCGAATGAGGTTTTGAAGGAAGGGGCTTTCCGGTCGACGGCGGCGGCATCGCATTCGCGGCTGCGCGGCGCGCTGGTGGTTACCGAAATGGCCGTCACCGTGGTGTTGCTGACAGGCGCCCTGCTGTTGGTTCGGACGTTCGTTAACCTGCTGCGTACCGGCCCCGGTTTCGACACGGGACACGTGCTCAGCGTGCAGGTCTGGATGAACGGTTCCCGCTACCAGACCAGTCCCGCCGTCGCCAATTTCTACCGTTCGCTGACAGCGCGAATCGACCGCTTGCCTGACGTCGTTTCGGCCGGCGTCGTGAGTGGCGGCATGCCGCTCGAGACCGGCGGGAATTTTCCGGTCAAGATCGAGGGCGTCAACGACATTTATTCGGCGGACATCCGCGCCGTCGATCCCGGCTATTTCCGCGCGCTGGCGGTGCCGCTGGTGGCCGGCCGTTCGTTCACCGCTTCCGATGCCGCCGGGGCGTCGCCGGTCGCGATCGTCAATCGCCGGTTCGCCCGGAAATATTTCGGGAACGCGAACCCGCTGGGGCGTCACATCGTCATCGGCGCGACGATTCCCGACAAGGCATTCGTCGATCCGCCGCGGGAGATCGTCGGCGTCGTCGGCAATGTGAAATCGGAACTCAGCCTTCCCGCCAGGCCAACGATGTTCGTCCCCGACGCCCAGGCTTCCTACGCAACCATGGAACTCTTTGGAAGCATTTTCCCGGCCGTGCTGCTCGTACGCACGGCGGGCGATCCGCTGCGAGTGGCCGAGCCCGTGCGCCGCGCGCTCGCGTCGCTCGATCCCGGCATTCCGGTGGGCCGCATCCGCACGATGGACCAGGTGCGTGGCGCCTCGCTTGGGCTAGAGCGGTTCATGGCGGCGTTGATGGGCATTTTCGCGGTGCTGGCGCTGCTGCTTTCGGCGCTGGGAATTTACGGCGTGCTGTCCTACACCGTGGCGCAGCGCACGCCGGAGATCGGCGTGCGGATGGCGCTGGGCGCGCGGCCTGCCGACGTGCTGCGGATGGTGCTCGGCTACGCCGGGGCGCTTGCGGCATTGGGGATTGCAATCGGAGCGGCGGGGGCGTTCGCGCTGACGCGGTTCGCGGCGTCGCTGCTCTACGGCGTTCGGCCGACCGATCCGGTGAGTTTCGTGGCGACGGCCGCGGTGCTGGCTGTGGTGGCGCTTGCCGCGTGCGCGGTGCCGGCGTGGCGTGCGATGCGGGTCGAGCCGATTATGGCTTTGCGTTACGAATGACGGAGGGGGAATGCGCTCACTCTGGCAGGACGTGAAATTCGGGCTGCGCGTGCTGTGGAAAGCGCCGGGTTATACGGCGCTCGCCGCGGCGGCGCTGGCGCTGGGCATCGGGGCCAATACCGCGATCTTCAGCGTCGCCGACGCGTTCATCTACCAGGCGGTCTCCTTTCCGCATCTCGATCATCTCGCGCTGCTCTACGAAACGCTGCCGCAACAGGGCATCACCGAGAACAACGTGGCGCCCGGCGTCTACGAGAATTGGAAAGCGCAGAATCATTCGTTCCGCGAGATGGCCGCGTACGAGTGGGACACGGTGAACCTTTCAGGCAACAACAGCCTGCCCGAGGAGGCGTGGGGATTCCGCGTGACGCCGAATTTGTTCGACATGCTCGGCGTGAAACCGATGCTGGGCCGCACGTTCACTCGTGACGAGGCGGTTCCCGGGCACGATCAGGAGGTCGTGCTCAGCTTCCGGATGTGGCACGAGCGCTACGGCGCCGATCCCGCGATCCTCGGGAAAACCATTCGCATCGACGGCAAGAGCACCACGGTCATCGGCGTGATGCCGAAAAATTACGACTATCCGCTTCCGGCGCAGCTCTGGCTGCCGCTGGCGATGACTGGCGCGGAAAAGGAGACGCGGAGCAGCCACTCGCTGCACGTGCTGGGACTTTTGCGGCCGGGCGTATCTATCGACCAGGCCAATGCCGAGCTGACGATGATTCAGCAGCGGCTGGTTCAGCGGTATCCGCAGACCGACAAGGGCTGGGGCGCGCGCGTGGTCGAGATGCGCACGCATATGAGTTCGGACATCACCCGCCAATACATCCTTCTGCTCGTCGTCGCCGTCGGATTCGTGCTGCTGATCGCGTGTGCCAACGTCGCCAATCTCCAGTTCGCCCGCGCCACGCGCCGCCAGCGAGAAATCGCGCTGCGCACCGCGCTCGGCGCCGGCCGCTGGCAGCTCGTCCGCCAGTTGCTCACCGAAAGCGTGCTGGTCTCGCTGGTGGGAGCGTTGGCCGGACTGTTTCTGGCGTGGTGGAGCATTCGGCTGATCCTGGCCTATATGCCGGCTACGGTGGCCCGCTACGTCGCCGGATGGGACAAGATCGGCCTCGATTCACGGGCGTTCCTCTTCGCGCTCGGGATCGCGGTCGCCGCGGGGATTCTGGCGGGTCTCGTGCCCGCGATCGAAAGCTCGCGTCCGGACATGAACGAAACGTTGAAGGAGGGCGGCCGTGGCGGAACGTCGGGCCGCGCGCGGCAGCGATTGCGCAGCGTTTTCGTGGTGGCGGAAATCGCGCTTTCGCTCGTGCTGCTCATCGGCGCGGGTTTGCTGGTGAAGGGTTTCCGCGCGCTGCTCGGCATCAATCAGAATTTCGCTCCGAAAACGCTGCTCACCATGACCATCGATCTGCCCAAGAGCCGGTACGGCGACGCCGCGAAGCGCGCCAATTTTTATCAGCAGGCGCTCAACCAGTTGTCGACGATGCCCGGCGTCCGCCTCGCGTCCCTTGCCACGAACATTCCCGATGGCAACAGTTCGTTCCTGGCCGGCTTCAGCATCCAGAACCGTCCCACGCCGCCCGGCGAGCATCCGCTCGCCTACTGGCAGGTGGTGAACCCCGCTTTTTTCCGCGCGCTGCACATTTCGTTGATCAAGGGCCGCTTGTTCGCGCAAACCGACGGCTCCGATTCTCCGCCGGTCGCGATCATCAGCCAGTCGCTCGCCACGCGCTATTTCCCCGGACAGGATCCGATCGGCCGTCAGATCAAATTCGGGAATGAAAGTTACGACGCGCCGTGGGCCACGATCGTCGGCATCGTTTCCGACGTGAAATACCAATGGTCGGACAGGCAAATCATGCCCGCGCTCTACGAGCCGTACACGCAGGCCGCCCGCTCGAACAGCTATCTGATGGTGCGCGCCTCGGGCGATCCGAACAGCCTGGTGGCGACGGCGCGCCGGCGTATCGCCGCGATCGATCCGGACCTGCCGATTTATGACGTTCGAGACGCTCGATCGCAGGATTTCGGATTCGATGGTTGGGCTGGGCTACGTTGCGGTGATGATGGCGGTGCTGGGGGTGATCGCGCTGGTGCTGGCGTGCGTGGGCGTCTACGGCGTGATGTCGTTTTCGGTGGCCGAGCGCACGCATGAAATCGGCATCCGGATGGCGCTGGGCGCGCAGCGCGGGGAAGTGCTGCGCCTGGTGCTGTGCCACGGCCTGCTTCTGGCCGGGATTGCGCTGGCGATCGGGCTGCCGCTGTCGCTCGGACTTTCGCGGCTGCTGACGGGCCTTGTGTATGGAGTGAGTGTGGCCGATCCGGCGACCTTTGCCGCCGTTTCGGTCTTGCTGCTGCTGGTAGCGGTCGCCGCGTGTTATTTCCCGGCGCGGCGCGCGATGCGTGTCGATCCGGTGATCGCCCTGCGGTACGAGTAAAAGTGATTGCGGAACGGATCGGGGGAAACAGATGCAACGCGGTTTTCAAAATGAGGAATATGGTTTCGAACGGCTCCGGCGATTCGCCGTTCTCGCCGCCTTTGCCCGCGGCTTCCAGCGCGAGGGCAGGGCGGCGCCGCGGCGTTGTATCCTCTCGTGTGGCATTCGGGAGGACAGCCTTGCATAACATGAGAAGTTCGTTTCGCCGTTTGGCGGTCAGCGCCGGCTTTGTCGCGGGTCTTCTGGCGGGTGTTCCGCTCCACGGCCAGCAATACAATTCTCAGCTATTTTCCGGCATGAAATGGAGACTGGTGGGGCCGGGCACCGGCGGTCGCGTCGAGACGGTAGCCGGAGTTCCCAGCCAGCCGGACACCTATTACATCGGCGCCGTGGATGGCGGCGTTCTGGAAAACCACGAACAGCGGCCTGACCTGGACGCCGCTGTTCAATCATGAGCCGGTGGCATCGATCGGCGCCATCGCCATCGCGTCGTCCGATCCCGACGTGATCTACGCGGGAACGGGAGAAGAGGCGCCGCGCGGCGACATCTCGTTCGGCGACGGCATTTACAAATCGACCGACGGCGGCAAGACCTGGACCGACGTCGGGCTGCAGGACAGCAAGCAGATCGGCAAAATCGTCGTGGACCCGCGGAACGCGGACGTGGTGTACGTGGCCGCGGAAGGGGACATCTACGGTCCCAACGCCGAGCGCGGCGTCTTTCGTTCGACCGACGGCGGCAAGACCTGGCAAAAGGTGCTGTACGAAAACGAGCAGACCGGCGCGATCGATCTGGCCATGGATCCGGCGAATCCGCGGATTCTGTACGCGGCAATGTGGCAGGTGAATCGCAAGCCGTGGCACTTCAGCGATGGAGGGCCGGGCAGCGGGCTTTACAAATCGATAGACGGCGGTTCGACGTGGACGCATTTGACCGGCCACGGTTTGCCCGGCGGAGTGCTGGGGCGCATCGGCGTCGCGGTCGCAGGCGGAAGCCGGGGCGAACGCGCCTACGCGCTAGTCGAGGCGAAGGACGGCGGGCTGTATCGCTCCGACGACGCCGGCGCCACCTGGAAGCTGGTCAACGACCAACAGATTCTGCGCACACGCGCCTGGTATTTCAGCAACGTCTTCGCGGACCCGCACGATCCGAACGTCGTCTACGTGGCCGACAACGGCTTTTACCGTTCGGTGGACGGCGGGCACAGCTTCAAGCCGCTCCCGATTCCCGGCTTCGACGGCTACCCCTTTGGCGCGGACAACCACGCGTTCTGGGTGAATCCGCTCGATCCGCGGCACATGATCAATGGGCACGACCAGGGCGTCGCCATCAGCGACGATGGCGGCAAGACATGGGGAGATCGCGACAACCTGCCCATCGGCCAGTTCTATCACGTCATCACCGACAACGAATTTCCCTACTACATCTTCGGCTCGCAGCAGGACGAAGGCGCGCTGGGGGTGGTCAGCGACAATCGCGGCGGCGTCGAGAGGAAGATGTACTGGATGGGCGGCGACGACAGCGAATGCGGCTACGTGCTCGTCGATCCCGCCGATCCCAACCTCCTGATTGCCGGCGGCTACGGCGGCGCGCTGACGGTGTACGACAAGCGGACCGGTCAACTGCACGACATCGCGCCGTGGTCCAACAACAACGGCGGCCATGCCGCGGCGAACTTGAAATACCGTTTCAATTGGACATTTCCCATCGCCTTCTCGCCGCAGAATCCGCACGCGCTCTACATCGGCTCGCAGTATCTGCTCGAAACCGACAACGGCGGGATGAGCTGGAAGGCGATCAGCCCCGACCTGACCCGCAACGACAAGAGCAAGCAACAGACCTCGGGCGGACCGATCTCGCAGGACGATTCCAGCATCGAGTATTACGACACGATCTGGGCCATCACGCCTTCGCCTGTTCAAACGGGGCAGATCTGGGTCGGCACCGACGACGGGCTCGTTCAACTGACGCGCGATGGCGGCAAGACGTGGCACAACGTCACGCCTAACGCCATGCCGGCCTGGGGCCGCGTCTCCATGATCGCCGCTTCCGACACCGATGCCGGCGCCGCCTGGGTCGCCGTCGACAATCACGAAAACAACGATTACCAGCCCTGGATTTTCCGCACGCGCGATTACGGCAAGACGTGGACGCGCGTCAACGAGGGCATTTCGACTCCGGCGTACGTGCACGCCATCCGGCAGGATCGAAGGATCCTAATCTGTTGTTTGCCGGCACGGAAACGGGCGTCTACGTCTCCTTCGACGCGGGCGATCACTGGCAGTCGCTGCAGCTCAACTTGCCCACCACTTCCATGCGCGACTTCGCCATTCATGGCAACGACCTGATCGTGGGCACGCATGGCCGTGCCATCTGGTCCCTCGACGACATCACTCCGCTGCGGCAACTGGCGGAGGCCTCGACCGCGGATGTGTACCTGTTCCGTCCGGAGACGGCCATCCGGTCGCGCCTCGGCGATCCGACCGGAGCCACGCTCAGCGATCACCTGAAAACGAAACCGAGCGGAGCGGTGACGCGGCCGTTGTCGACGCGGAAGGGAAAACGGCGTGCTCTTTTCCAGCACGGCGAAGGACGAACTGGACATCGAACCCGGCATCCACCGCGTGAACTGGAAACTGCGCTGACCCGTTCCGGGAGAAATCCGGGGCGGCCCGGCGTATGACTCACGCTTCCGCGCGGAATGATGCGCCGCCCGCAAGTACACGGTGAAGCTACCGTCGACGGAAAAAGTGACACGCAGCCGTTGACGGTACTGAACGATCTGCGTTCGAAGGTGCCGCAGGCGACCTCGCGGCGGAACACAAAGTGGCTACCACGCTGATGGACGCAGTGGCCCGCGACCATCAGGCCGTCGAACAGATCCGGCAACTGCGCGCCGAGCTGAAACAACGGCGCGAAAGGCTCGCCGGCGATCCCAATGCCAAAGCCATTCTGACGGCGATTCGCCCGGGTCCCACTCGCTCAACGGGCGGTGCGTTGGGTGACCGACAGCTTGCTCGAGTTCATGACGCTCACCAGCGTGCTGAATTACCGCTACTTCCGTCGGCTGAACATCCCGGCATGGACCTGTGCAAGATCAACCAGTTCCTGGAGGTTCGGGACAAAGAACTGCGCCGCAAGCTAACCCCCGACTACGACATCGGGTGCAAGCGGCCGAGTTGTCCAACGACTATTACCGCAGCTTCGCCAAACCGCATGTGCACCTGCAGACCAACGGAATCGCACGCGTCCAGCCTGACGGCGTCGTCAACGCAACGACGGATCACAAGACCCAGATCGACACCCTGGTGCTGGCCACCGGATTCGACCTGTGGGCGGCCAACTTCCCGGCCATCGAGGTAGTCGGCCGCGACGGCCGAAACCTCGGAAAATGGTGGCGGGACAACAGATTCCAGGCCTATCAGGGGGTGTCGATGCCGTACTTCCCCAACTATCTCAGCCTGGCCAGCCCGTTCGCCTTCTGCGGGCTGTCCTTCTTCAACACGATGGAATATCAGATGCGGCTGATGGAGCGCCTGTTCAGCGAGCTCAAGCACCGGGGCGCGAAACATTCAAGGTGACCGAAGAAGCTAATGCGCGCTACCTGGACCGGATGACCGAACTGCTGGGCGGTTCGGTGTCGATGCTCGGCGACGGCGCCACCTCGCGTTCCTACTATTTCAATCCCAGCGGCGAACCGTCGCTGCTACGGCCCACGTCCGCGCGCGACGCAATCGAGGAGGCGCCGATTTCCCGCTGAGCGACTACGCAATCGCCTAAGGAGGCTACATGTCTCGCAAAAGTAATCGCGTTGCCCGATTTTCGGGTCTGGCGCTGGCCGGCGCCCGGCCTCTCACTTCACCAGCCCGGGGATGTTCGAGCCGATCACCAAGCAGGCGATCCCCAGCAACACCCGCCAGCACATCTACACCAACGGCAGTATCGAGACGGTGCTGGGACTGGGTTTCGCCAGCCGTCAGAGCCGCAGCCTGGCCGCCGTCGGATTGATCGGATATCTCGCCTATCTGGGCGGAAACGCTATCCGCCACTCCCAGAAACCGTAGCTTCCATCAGTTTCCGCACACACGCCTGCGAGTAGGCGGAGTTGTCGGCCGGGTGCTCGTAGTGCACCAGCCGACCCATGTCGACCACCAGCGCCATCGCCCCGTGGACCAAAATGCGCGCCTGCGTCTCGGTGAGCGCGCGCGCCGCAGCCAGCAGGCGCATCCAGGCATCGATCGTCGAGCGCTGCACACTGCGCAACAGCTCCTGATCCACCCGCGTCAGGTTCACCCGCTCGGTGTAGTAGATCGCGGCCAAGTCCGGGTTGGCGAACGATGTCGCGACGTAGGCCTCGATCAGCAAGGTCGAGCATGTGGCCGCGGTTCGGTGAGCCCGGTCAGGATCGCCGACAAGCGGCCCGAAACCCGATCGGCCGCCCGGCGCAAGCCCGTCGCGAGGATGTCGCACTTGCCGGGAAAGTATCGGTAGATCCCGGAGACCGGAATGCCGACGGCCGAGGCGATCTCGGCCATGCTCGTCTCGGGATAACCCTTGGCGTTGAACAACACCATCGACGCCTGCAGCAGCGCTTCGTATACCCCGGTGTCGACGTCGAAGACCCGCCAGGAGGCAGGGCGGTCGACGGCATCCTGCCGGTCCCGGCAAGCTCGGCGCCGATCACCGCCGACGAGCGGCGCCGCAGCAGCGCACGAATCTCGTCGGCGCGGCAACTGGACCCGGTGGTCGACGGCGCTGCCGATCACGCTGAGCAGCCCGGCCGACAGCATCCACCGCTGCGACGAGGTCAGGGCCGGGCGAATCACCATGAGCGGCCGCTGAATTCGACGATTGACCAACCGCAGTTGGTCGCCCAGCGCTGGATTGGTCTTCGCCGTGCAGGTAGCGGGCCTGCCACCGGTACAACCCGCCGGACTCGCGGTTGGCCAACGTCACGTCGACAACGCGTCGACCAGTCGATCCAGCGTCTCGGCCGGCTCGGCCTCGCGTGCGGTGTCGGCGAAATCGGTGCAGTCGACCAGTTGCTGGCCAGCGCCAGCACGGCATCGCGGAACAGTTCGTACTTGCTGGCGTGGTGCCGATACAGCGCCGGCGCGGAGATTCCGACCTTGGCCGCGATCGCTTCCATGCTGACGGCGTGGTAGCCCTGCGCGCTGAACGCCTCGGCGGATGCCCGGGCGATCTGAGCTTTGCGGTCTTTGGGCCGTCGGCGTACCACGCGCGCCCGAGGCTCGCGCTGTCGTCACCGCCTCACCCTAGCCTTCGGGTTCTCGCCAAAAAACCTACCGCTGAGTCAGAATCCGCCATTAACATAATCGGTGCTCGACGCGCTCGCGCAGTGCTGAAGAGCCACGACGTCATCCAAGACGCTCGGGCTGCTCGGAGTTGGCGCAGGTATGCCATGCTGGAAACGATTCGCCGCATTCTCGGCTACCAGCTCACGATCGCGCAGCTGATCGCGCTCGGATTGATTCTCGGCACACCGTATTTAGTGATCGGAGCGATCTGGTCGACGACCCACACCGCGCATCTGCAGAACATGCACGGGGCCGATCTGGCGGTGTCGTTCCTGGGCTCGATCGTGTCCTGGCCGGTGCTGCTGTTCGCGAACGTCTGCATGACATGACCGCGAACCAGAGCGCCGAAGGAAAACCGCCGATACGCCGATTCACATAAGTCGCGGCACGACAGCGCTGTGATTGACCGGCCGTTCACCCGCCGCCCACGCCCTCGACTTCTGGTCGTTCGCCGCCGGCGCGGCCAATGTCGTCATGTAACCCTCCTGGGACCTGGGTCCGCCACGGAGTGGTCGAGAGCAAGGTGGATCTCCGGCAACCTGCTGAAGCACCCGTGGAAGCGGCGCGTACCACGTTCAGTTACCTGGCGGTCGCTATTCTTGGCGACCCGGCGATCGTCGCTGCCTACCGCGATGCGGTCGACGCCGTGCATCGTCAGGTCAGGTCCGAGCCCGGCAGCCCGGTCCCGTACAGCGCGTTATAAGACCGCGACCTCCAGATGTGGGTGGCGTCATTTTTTTTCGTCGGCCTGGAGGACGCCTACCAGTTGCTGCGGGGAAAGCTGCCCGCCGAGCTCGCTGAGCACTTCTACCATTCGGCGTTCACGCTCGGCACCACGCTGCAGGTAAGCGAAGGCCAATGGCCGTCGACCCGTAAGGATTTCGACCGCTACTGGAACGAAGCCTGTCAGCGTGTCGTCATTGACGACGTAGTGCGCAGCTACCTACACGACCTGATCGATCTGCGAATAGTTCTGGTGCAGCTGCGTCCGGTGTTCGGCCCGCTGCTGCGGTTTCTGACCTTGGGATTTCTTGCAACCGGTGTTCCGAGAGGCCCTGCATGTCAAGTGGTAACACCCGGTCAGCAGCGCCGTTTCGAATACCTGTTTTTGCTGTTGGCCTTCGCCAATCGATTCTTGCCCAAGTTCATTCAGCAAGGCGTCAGCTACCTGCTGTTGGCCGACGTGCGCATCTGAATCCGCCTCCGCCGCAATCTGACCTGAGAGGAAGACTGTGAGCAATCGTCAGGTACTACTCGGAGTCGTGGGCGCCGCGTTGATCGCCGCCGGACTGCTGGCGCTGTGGTTTCCGGTGCACTTGGGCCAATACGACCAATGGGGAATGCAGATCAGCTGCGGGAGGGGCTTCCACGGGAGCTGTCGCCGACCCCAGGAGCCCACGACGCCAACCTGGCCGGCCAGTGCGCGACGGCGCTGCTGCTGCGCCGCCTCTGGGCTATCCCGGCCGCCATCATCGGCTGGGCGCTGGTGACGGTCGTCGCCGCGATATGGGTCCGCACTACACCGGACGATTCGGAGGAAAGTACCCGATTCTGGGAGTTGCGCGGAGACGCGACCTAGCCGCCGGTCTTGAGTTAGACAGTTCAGACTGTACAGTTTGGGCTGTCTAATGTATGTTGGGTCAGGTGGACGGGATCAGTGAGTCGGCAGGAGCCGCCGCCCGGGATCTGCGGGTGATGTTCAGCCGACTTCGCCGGCAACTCAAGGACGTCAGCACCGGCGGCGAGTCTGACACCATCGCAAACCGCGGTGCTCACCCGGCTGTGGAAAGAAGGCGCATCGTCGACCAGCGCGCTGGCCGCCTCCGAGCGAGTGCGGCCGCAGTCGATGGCCGCCATCCTGGCCGGACTCGACCAGCATGGCCTTATCCGGCGTGCTCCTGACCCCGATGACGGTCGGCGACAGATGATTTCGCTGACCGCCGCCGGACGGCGCCGCGCAGAAACCGATCGTCAGATCCGCGAGGAATGGCTGGCCCGTGCCATGCAGGAGCGCTATTCGGAGCGGGAACGACGCGTCGTCAACGATGCGCTGTCTCTGCTTCAGCGCTTGACCGACTAACGGACGGAGCTATCAATGGAATTGGGCATACACTTCATCGACTTCTTGCCGGGCGACGCGACCGAGTTGGCGCCGGCCCTGTTGTCTACCGCGACGGTCGCCGAAGAAATCGGCGCGACGATGTTCACGCTTGCCGATCACTTCTTCCAGATGGAAAATGTTGGGCGCGCGGAAGATCCCTTCTTGGAGGGCTACACCTCGCTTGGCTACCTGGCCGGCCGGACGACGAACATCACCCTGGCGTTGCTGGTTACCGGGGTCACCTACCGGCATCCAGGGCTGCTCGCCAAAACGGTGACGACTCTTGATGTGCTCTCGCAGGGCCGGTCGATGTTCGGCATCGGCGCCGCGTGGTATGAGCGTGAGCATCTCGCCCTGGGCGTTCCCTATCCGCCGCTGCGTGATCGATTCGAGATGCTCGAAGAGACACTGCAAATCTGTCAGCAGATGTGGAGCGACAACGACGGGCCCTACGACGGCAAGCATTATCAGCTTTCCGAGACGATCTGCCAGCCCCAGCCGATCCGGCGGCCGCCGATCCTGATCGGTGGCGGCGGTGAGAAGAAGACGCTGCGGCTCGTTGCGCAGTACGCCGATATCTGGAACTCCACCGACGCCGAGATCGACGTCCTCACCCACAAGATCGACGTGTTGACCCGCCATTGCGAAACGGTGGGTCGTGATGTTGCCGAGATCCGGAAAACCGTTGGCTTCTTTGAGGACCCGTTCGAGAATCTCGACGGATACCTCAGCAAGCTCGAACGGTTCTCCGAACTCGGCATCGACATGATCAACACCGGCCCGGTGCCAGGTACACCGGATCCTGCCGGCTTCGTGAAACGCTTCGGCGATGAGGTGATGCCGAAGCTGTCGGAGATCGGTTGAGCCTATGACGGTTCTACAGGCTCGCGATGATCCGCGCACGCTCCGCGGTGTACTGCTCGTCGGAGATGACTCCGCTGGCGCGCAGGGTCTCGATCTCCTGCAGTCGTTGCGTCGTCGGCGCCACGGTCGGCGGACGCGTCACCGGGGCGTGCATGACAGCGTCGTGCTGAAAGGCCCGCATAGTGGCGCTCGGCTCTTGGCCGACGTTGAGCAGCCCGAGTCGCAACAACAGAATCAGCAGGCCGATGCCTCCGACCGGCAGGCCGAAGTAGAGCGTCCAACCGCCAGGCAGCCCGAGTTCGCTCAGCGCGACAAAACGAATCACGAGCGAGATCACGAAGATCGCGGCGACCGCCCCGGCCAGGATGAGTGCGGGTTTGTTGTTTTTCATTAGAGATGTTCCTTTCGTCTGGTGAATTCACTACGGCCGCCCGGCCACCGGATGTCGCCGTGGCGACGCCCGGTGGCCGGGCCAGAGCCGCTGTTAGGGGCAGGCGACGTCGAGTTCGAACGACTTGTTGACCGGTCCTGCCATCGGGTTGGACATGTCCATACCACTGGCGGTACCGCTGATCCTGTACGTGCTGCCGTCCTTGGTGGCATTAGCCTTGCCAGTGGTGCCGCCGACGCCCAGCGAGACGCCGTTGACATTGCCCAGCGCAACGGATTTCACGACGGGCGGGTTGGCATCCGTCAACACGGCGCCGATGCCGGTGGGAACACCGGAGGAACCGGATCCACCACCGATGGCGATGTTGACCGTGCCGGCGGCCGTCGTGCAGGCAACCTGGCCCTTGACGTTTTGATCCTTACCGTCGACGAGCACCTTGGTGTTCGTCGAGCCGGCTGGTGCCACCGCGGCATTACCGGCTCTGACGGCCCCACTGTGGGAACACCCCGCCAACGCCACGCCGAGAATCGCTGCCGCGCTGGGCCCGGGCTGATCCCTCTTCGTCAGCTGCTTGCCCGGCCTCTAGTCGGAAGCGGCTTATTTGGCCAGCTCGTGCCGGGTGCGGTCCTCACGGATCGGGACACCGTTCGGGGTGGTGACGTCCTGGGCGTACAGACCGGTCACATAGGCTACGCCGCCGCCGTTGATGCCAGTTCGGCGCGGTCGATGTGGTCCCAGGGTGTCGGTGCTCTTGTGGTAGTTCGGGTCGAACGGCTGGTCCGCGGCCCCGCCCCACAGCTTGGCCTCCTCCGGGGGGACTTCTGGTCCGTCGGAGAACAGCCCGCCCGACGGGATACCCGCCAAGGTGAAGCCGTCGTAGTCGGACCGGCCGTCGAACGACGTGTCCTGTGGGGTCTTGCCGACTTGAGTTCAGATAGGCGGACAGCGAACGCTCGATCCCCGGCCGAGCCCTCGGGCACCACCGGATTACCCTCGCTGCGAGGCGGCAACGACGGCTCCCCGTCGCAGGCGTGGTAGCCCGGATCGGCGAGCGCGAGCATGTCGAAGTTCAAATACAGCGCAATGTCCTTGAGCTGTGTTGACGTCCAACGACGCGACGTATTTGGCGCGAGCCGATCAAGCCCGAGTTCCTCGGCACCCCAGAGAGCGGCCGTATCGCACCGCGTTGTGGACTTCCGGTGAGCTGCCCAGCTGCAGCGCGGTCTCCAGAACCGCCGCCACTCCCGGACCCGTTGTCGTTGATGCCCGGCCCCTGCGGGGACGCTGTCGAGGTGCGCGCCAGCCATTACGACGTCGCTGGTCAAAGCCGGTCTTCGGCTTGCGCGATGACGTTGCGGGCTTGAAGGTCTTGGTCTTTCCGCGGCGAAGCTTCACTCGTCGCGGGTCCCGAGGTGAGGCGCAGTCGACGCGCCGTCGGGCTTGGTCACACTGACCACCGGAATCTTGACGTCGGTGTTCTCGCCCAGCGTGCCGCCTCATCTGCTCCTCGACGACATTGTCGGCAACGATCATCGCGACAGCGCCGCGCTGCGCAGCCGCGGCCTCCTTCTGGGCGAACGGACAGGTGCCGCGGTCCACCAGCACGATCGCGCCGTTGACCGGCAGGCTGCCGTAGTCGGCGGCATTGCAGGCCGGGCTGTCT